>NZ_CP085974.1:0-5108829 GCF_020735545.1 Gordonia otitidis | reverse complement strand
GCGTTGATGTCGCGGACGGCGCGTCTGGTGCGGACCAGCTCGCGTGCCATGAGCCCCTTGTAGTGCTTGTTGAAGTGGCTGACCACTTTTCGGCTGCCGTCCGGGGCCTCGGTCATGACGGTCGCGGTCACCGCCCCGGAGACCGGTCCGAGTTGCTGATACACCCCGGAACGGAGGTCGACGACGAAGTCGTCGACGGCATCGAGCGCTGCGGTCAATTCGGGGCGCCAGACCGAGGCGAGCGTACCGAAGCCGGGCAGTTTGGAACCGCCGGACAACCTGTAGGCGGGGATCAGATCACCGGCGCGAACGACGCCGAACAATGCAGACCCGATCGCGAGCCTGTCCGCGGTCTTCGCTTTGCCCGCCTTCGAAAGCGAGCCGTGGTCGAGGGCGTCGTAGAGCACCCCCGTGTAGCGCTCGATGGCCGGCCGGGTGGGGGAGAGCCAGAGGTCGGCGTTGCGGTCGACCTCGGCGAGCTGGGTTCGGCCGAGGCCGAGCGCTTTCATGCTGGCGTCGAGATCACCCGCGAGCTCGACGATCGCGTCGGCGATCTTCATGCGGACCGGGGTGAGTTCGGCGAACGAGAGGGAGGCGAGGTCGAGAGGGGCGCCGGAACCACCGTCGGATTTGGTTTCCGATGGCGGGAGTATGACGAGCACGTCGAACACTGTATCGGCGGTGCGGACGTGACCGACAAGCGCGTTGCGGCGGCCGACTAGAATGATCGACCGTGATCACACGGATGTCGACGCTGTTCCTGCGTACGCTGCGCGATGACCCGGCAGACGCCGAGGTTCCCAGCCACAAGCTCTTGGTCCGCGCTGGATACGTACGGCGTGTCGCGCCGGGTGTGTACAGCTGGCTTCCGCTCGGGTTGCGGGTGCTCAAGGCGGTCGAGAACGTCGTGCGCGAGGAGATGAACTCCATCGGCGCGCAAGAGATCCTGCTGCCGGCACTGCTGCCGCGTGAGCCGTATGAGACGACGGCGCGCTGGACCGAGTACGGCGACAATCTCTTCCGGGTCAAGGACCGCAAGGGCACCGACATGTTGCTCGGCCCGACGCACGAGGAGATCTTCGCGCAACTGGTCAAGAGCGAGTACTCGTCGTACAAGGATCTGCCGGTCATCCTCTACCAGATCCAGACGAAATACCGTGACGAGGAGCGGCCACGCGCAGGCATTCTCCGAGGCCGTGAGTTCGTCATGAAGGACTCCTACTCGTTCGACCTGGACGACGACGGGCTCAAAGCCTCCTACATCGCCCACCGCGACGCCTACCAGCGCATCTTCGCGCGGCTGGCGGTCAGGTATGTGATCGTCGCGGCGACCTCGGGTGCGATGGGCGGAAGTGCGTCGGAAGAGTTCCTCGCCGAAAGCGAGGTCGGCGAGGACACATTCGTCCGGTGCCTGGAGTCGGGGTATGCCGCGAACGTCGAAGCGGTTGTCACGCCTGCACCCGAAGCGATCCCGTTCGACGGACTCGCTCCCGCGCAGGTCCACGAGACGCCCGACACCACGACGATCGAGACGCTCGTGGAGTGGGCCAACGACACGCTCGACGGTACCTACGACGCCGCGGACACACTCAAGAACGTGATGGTCAAGGTGCGCGAACCCGGCGGGGACTGGGAACTGTTGGGCATCGGCGTGCCGGGCAACCGCGAGGTCGACGTCAAACGGCTCGAGGCATCGCTCGAACCGGCAGAGGTGGAGTTGCTCACCGAGGCCGACTTCGCAGCCAACCCCTTCCTCGTGAAGGGATACATCGGTCCGAAGGCACTGGCCGAGAACGGTGTTCGGTATGTCGTCGATCCGCGGATCGTTGACGGTACCGCGTGGATCACCGGCGCCGACGAGCCCAACCGGCACGTCGTCGGCCTCGTGGCAGGTCGTGATTTCACGCCGGACGGGACGATAGAGGCAGCCGAGATCCTCGACGGCGACCTCTCGCCGGACGGCAAGGGGCCGCTGGTGGCCGCCAAGGGCATCGAGATCGGGCACATCTTCCAACTGGGCCAGAAGTACACCAACGCCTTCGAGGTGGACGTGCTCGGCGAGAGTGGAAAGCCCGTCCGACTCACCATGGGCTCCTACGGCGTCGGCGTCTCACGGTTGGTCGCGGTGATCGCCGAGCAACATCACGACGACAAGGGACTGCGCTGGCCCGCCGAGGTCGCCCCCTACGACGTGCATCTGGTGATCGCCAACAAGGACGAGGCGGCGATCGGCGGGGCGACGTCGCTGGCGGAGGAACTCGACGCCGAGGGGCTCGACGTACTGCTCGACGACCGCAAGTCGTCGCCGGGTGTGAAGTTCAAGGACGCAGAACTGCTCGGCATGCCGATCGTGGTGGTGGTCGGTCGCGGCTACGCCAACGGTGTTGTCGAAGTCCGTGACCGCTTTACCGGCGACAGCGCGGAGGTGCCGGTCGACAACGCTGTCGCGACGATTGTCGCTGCCGCCCGCGGCTGACACCCAGACGAGTGAACGAAGCGGGCGCCCCCATACAGTCGTGGGGGCGCCCGCTTTCTCGTGCGTGCAGTTCAGCTCGTGACTACTTGAGCTGTCCCGCGACGATCTGATTCGCGAACTCCGGATGGCTGGTGAGCCACTCGTTGACTGCGCCGTCGGGGTTGTTGCCCTGGTACTTCTGCGTCATCAGGTTCTCCAGCTCCGACAGGTCGGCATCGGGGAGGACCAGGTTCTTGAACAACTGAGCAGCCTTGGGCGACTTCTCGTCGAAGCCCTTCGTCGCGAAGTTCCACAGGCCTTCCTTGCCGCCGAGTGCGCCCTTGGGGTCCTCGAGATCACGGATCTTGAAGGCCGAGTACGCCCAGTGCGGCTTCCACAGCGTGACGGCGACGTTGGTGTTGTCGGTCTCGGCCTTGCGGATCGAGGCGAGCATGGCCGCAGTCGAGGAGGTGGTGAAGTTCATTCCCTGCAGACCGTACGCCGGGATCACCTTGTCCTTGACGATCGCGGTCTCGCCCGCGCCGGGTTCGATTCCGACGAGCGTGTTGTTGTACTGGTCGGCCATCGTCTTCAGATCGCCGATCGACTTCGCGGGCGACGAATCATTGACCGCGATGGTCAATTTCGCGTTGTCGTACCAACATCCGAGTGCGGTGAGCTGGTCTCCGTACCGGTTGATGTATGTCTTGTGCGTCGACGGCAGCCACACGTCTGTCAGAACGTCCACGTCGCCCTTCGACGCCGCAGTGAATCCGGCTGCTGCATCCAGCGTCTTGACGTTGGCCGTGTAGCCGTTCTTCTCGAGGATGTTCTTCATCAGATACGCAGTCGCCGTCGACTCGTCCCAGCCGCTGAAGGCGCCGATGGTGACGTCCTTGTCGTTGCCCTCGCCGAGGTCGCCTGCGGCCGCTTTGCCCTCAGTGAGCGAGCAGTTAGCGTACTTCGAGGCGATGTCGTTGGTGGCGCTCGCCGTGCCTCCCGTGCCGCTGTCGGAGTTGGAGTTCGAGGCGCCGCACCCGGCGAGTGCGACCGCACCCACAGCGACGGCCGCCGCGAGAACACCGAGCCTTCTCGTCAACTTCGTCATGGTTTCCTACCTACTTTCACTACTACTTCGTGGGTTTCAGGAGGTGACCGCACGTCCGCGGTTGCCGATTGCCGAGCTGAGGCGGTCGAGGTAGACGGCGATGATCACGACCGCCAGCCCCGCTTCGGCGCCCAGCGAGAGGTTCAGTGTCTGCAGTGCCTGATTCACCTGGCCGCCGAGTCCGCCCGCTCCGGCGAAGCCTGCGATGACCACCATCGACAGCGCCAGCATGATGACCTGGTTGACGCCCGCCATGATTGTCGGCATCGCAAGTGGGATCTGGATCTGACGCAGGATGCGGGCATCGCTCGACCCGAATGCCTTTCCGGCTTCGACAACCTCCGGGTCGACCTGACGAATAGCCAACTCCGTCAATCGGATTCCCGGCGGGATCGCGAACACCAGTGTGGACACGACGCCGGGTGTCGGCCCGATGCCGAACACGATGATCACCGGGACCAGGTACACCAGCCCGGGCAGAGTCTGCATCAGGTCGAGGATCGGCCGGACGATCGCCGACACCACCCGGTTGCGCGCGGCGAGAATGCCGATCGGTATCGCGATGATCAACGCGATGATCACCGCCACGAGAACCAGGGAGATCGTGCTCATCGAATTGTTCCACTGGTCGAATGCCCTGATCAGATAGAAACCGACAACGGTGAACAGGGCGAGCTTCCACCCTCGACGCCATCCGGCGGCCACCAGCGCCAGCAGCGCGAAGACGATGATCATCACGTAGTAGGGCGGGCTGGACAGCACGGTGTCGAATGCGTCGTAGAGACCTGTGACCGCGGTCTTGATCGCATCGAACAGCCAGGTCGCGTGCTGGGTCAACCAATCGAATGCGCTCTCGACCCAGTCGCCGACGTGGATGCGCGGATTGAGGAAACTCACGGGTTCTCCTCTCCACGCTCGTCGTCGGATTGCAGGGTGTCGGCGTCACTGGTGGGCGCCTGAGCGGTCGATTCTGTCGTGGTCGTGTCCGGTGGGGGAGCAAGAGCCGCCAGTAGTCCGACCCGCGGTACGACGCCGCGCAGGCGGCCGTCGTCGTCGGTGACGACGAGCGGCACCGGGGATTGTGCCGACGGCGCGAAGAGTTCGGCGACCGGTGTCGACTCGGACACCTGCACCATCGATTCCGTGCGGATCAACGGGGCGAGGTCGGAGACGTCGGCTTTCACCGCGGCGACGGCGTCTGCGTCTGTCACGTACCCGCGGAGGCGACCACGTTCGGTCACCAGCACGCCGGAGGTCTGCTTCGCCCGCATCTCGTTGATCGCTCCACGGGGGCCAGCGGTGATGGGCACGACCGCGGCCGCGGGCTCCATCACCGTGCCGGCGGTCAGTACGCGGGTGCGGTCGACCTCCGAGATGAACTTGGCGACATAGTCGTTCGCGGGATCGGTGAGGATTTGTTCCGCGGTGCCGATCTGCACGATCCGCCCCGACCGCATCACGGCTATGCGGTCACCGACGTACATCGCCTCGTTGAGGTCGTGGGTGATGAACACGATGGTCTTGCCCAGATCCGACTGCAGTTCGACCAATTGATCCTGCATCTCCCGCCGGATGAGCGGGTCGAGCGCGGAAAACGCCTCGTCCATCAGCAGGATGGGGGTCTCGGTGGCGAGGGCGCGGGCCAATCCGACGCGCTGCTGCATGCCGCCCGACAACTGGCTCGGATATCGGTCGCCCCAGCCGCGCAGGCCGACGACGTCGAGCCAGTGGTCGGCGCGTTCGAGCCGCTCGGCCTTGGGTAACCCCTGCTCTTTCAGGCCGTAAGCTGCATTTTCGCGAACGGTGCGGTGGGGCAGGAGGGCGAAATGCTGGAACACCATCGAGACCGAGGTGCGACGGATTTCACGTAGTCGTTTGTCCGAGACCGCCGCGAGGTCGGTGTCGCCGATCAGCACGGAGCCGGATGTGGGTTTCCAGAGTCCGTTCAAGGTTCGGATGAGGGTCGACTTGCCCGATCCGGACAGGCCCATCACCACGAAGATCTCTCCGGCTGCAACGTCGAAGGTGGCATCGATGACGGCCGCGGTACCGAGTTCTTTCAGATCCTCGGGCTGTTCGCCTGCTTCGAGTCGCCTGACGAGCTCGGCGGGCCGTCGACCGAAGATCTTGTAGATGTGCTCGGCACGTATCGCCGTGGTCGGACCTGCGCCGGGCGAGACCCGTCGCGTTGCGAACTCACCACCGTGAGAGATGCTCACACTTCCCCCTCTTCAGCGGGCTTCAAGGCGTAACGAGCAAGCGCAGCGGTTCCGCGGTCACGGCATCGAACCCTCTTAGACACCCTAATGGTCTCTGCCGGACAGTTCTTTACCTGGTGTTGGGAATACTGACTATGTGCTGTCGAGAGAGGTTATCCGGTTGTTGGTTGACACGCGTGGCTGAGTGTAAACGCCGACTCAGGCCGGTGTACCGGGAAACGCTACGGTCACCGGGCTCTGGCGGAGCGCCGCACGCCAGGTCGCCGCGCGCCCGGCGCACGCGGTGAGTTGCTCGACGGCGAGACGTCGGGCGGATTCGGTGTCGGCGCGCTCGAGGATCACCCGATATGCGGTGGCGCAGTCGTTTTCGGCCGCAAGCGCGACCTTCGCCGCACCGATCGAATCGGTGACCTCGGTCGGCAGCGTGTAGCCGGGTGACATGTCGGGTGGAGTGCTACCCGCCGCGGTGATGGCGGCGTTGACGGCGTCGCGAGCTGAGCGGTGGGCGGCCGCGTACTCGGCAACGGTGCCTCGACGCGCGGCCGAGACGAATGCTGTGATCATCCCGTAGGTGAATATGGCGGCATTCTCGGCGTCGGTCGCCCCCGCGAGGGCATCGGTGGTGGCGCTCATGCCAGCTGTACCTCCAGCAGCGTCGCAACGGATGCGCTCACCGAGCCGCACAGCCCTGCGGAGTAGCCGTGCAGGGAGATCGCGGCGTCGTGAGCCGAGCGAGCCGACGCACTCAGTGCCGATCGCAGCTCGTCGATCGTTCCGTCGCTCGATGCCGTTGAGTTCGATGCCGTGGAGTCGGGCGTCGTGGAGTCTGGCGTCGTGGCGCCCGCTGAGGTCGGCGATGTGCCCGCGGAGGCAGGCGCCGCCGACGGTGACGGTGCGGTCGACAACTTCGCGGCGGTGGCGGAATCGAGACGCTCGACCTCTTGGCCGAGCGCCGTGGCATGGGCGTCGCGCTGGTCGGCGACCACTCCGAGTGCTGCGCTGTACGCGGGCGTGCGGGGTGCCAGCGAACGCGCCGCCGCGGCGTCGGCTCTCGCGGCCCGGGCAAGCGGAAGCAGCGCGGTGGCCGTGACCTCGTTGGGCGTCGGACCGCTGTCGCACGCACCGGCCGCGCCCACGACGAGGGCGCCCGCACCGAGAGCCAGTCCGCCGCGCAGGACGGTGCGCCGGTCAACGGATGTGCGCACCACGGGGGTGCGGCGCTCTGAGGTTGCTGGCTTCACCCGACACATGATGCCAGCCGGGTACTCCGGTCCGGTGCAGGCCGCCCCGACGTCGTGGGAGTTGGGGACGTCGTCGCACGAGTCCACGCAGTGGTCAGAACGGTGTCGTCGATCGACTAGAATGGGGAGCCGCTGAACGCGTCGGATCGGCATTCGCCGACGACCTGCCCACACATGACGACAGACAAGTGATGACGAGAAGGGAGCGGTGATGAGCACTGACGCACAACGACTTCACGCGCTCGTCGCAACCTTCGTCGGGGAGCGTGGTTTCGATCTCGAGGACGTCACCGTCAAGCGGGGCGCGGACGGCGACGAGGTCGTCGTGGTCGTCGATCGCGACGAGGGAGGCTCGCTCGACGCTCTCGCCGACCTCAGCCGCGAACTGTCCGATGCACTCGACGGCGACCCCGCCTATTCGGACATCGACACGCTCGAGGTGACGTCGCCGGGCGTCGACCGGCCACTCACCACCGAGCGGCACTGGCGTCGCGCGGCAGGGCGCAAGGTGATCATCGACGTCGCAGGTGACGACGGACCGACCCGAGTGGTCGGCAGGATCGGTCCCCTGCACGACGGTCAGGTCGACATCGTGAGCAACGACCGCGGTCGATTCCGGGTGAGGGCCATCGGGCTCGACTCGGTCACACGGGCCGTCGTCGACGTCGACTTCTCCCGGCCCGGGGCTGCCGAGCTACGCCTCTGCGGACTCGACGACGACGAGATCGCACGGCGTCGCGAGGCCGTCGCGTCATGACCGGCCGAACACATCCATAGCAATCGAACAATTCCATACCAGCCGACAAGTGAATAGGAGCGCCCGATGAACATCGACATCAACGCCTTGCGCATGATCGAGGCCGACAAGGGCATCTCGATCGACACCGTCATCACCGCGATCGAAACCGCATTGCTCACCGCCTACCGACACACCGACGGGTTCGCGCCGCACGCGCGTATCGACGTCAATCGCAAGACCGGAGCGGTCCGGGTCATGGCGCAGGAGGTCGACGACGACGGCATCGTCGTCCACGAGTACGACGACACTCCCGAGGGCTTCGGCCGTATCGCCGCCACCACCGCCCGTCAGGTGATCCTGCAGCGGCTCCGTGATGCGGAGAACGAGAAGAACTTCGGTGACTTCGTCACCCACGAGGGCGAGATCGTCGGCGGCGTCGTGCAGCAGGATGCTCGCGCCAATGCTCGCGGGATGATCGTGGTGCAGATCGGCAGCGACGCCAACAGTGCCGAGGGGATCATCCCTCCTGCCGAGCAGGTGCCCGGGGAGAGCTACCAGCACGGTGATCGGATCAAGTGCTACGTGGTGGGAGTCTCGCGCGGATCGCGTGGACCGCAGATCACGCTGTCGCGCACTCACCCGAACCTGGTGCGCAAGCTGTTCGCGCTCGAGGTGCCCGAGATCGAGGACGGCTCGGTGGAGATCGTCGCCGTGGCGCGCGAGGCCGGGCATCGCTCGAAGATCGCGGTCCACACAGGAGTGAGCGGACTCAATGCGAAGGGCGCATGCATCGGTCCGATGGGTCAGCGTGTGCGCAACGTGATGAGTGAACTGTCGGGGGAGAAGATCGACATCATCGACTACGACACCGACCCCGCGGTGTTCGTCGGCAACGCGTTGTCACCCGCGAAGGTCGTCTCCGTCGAGGTGATCGACGCAGCGCAGAAGGCGGCCCGCGTGGTGGTGCCCGATTACCAGTTGTCGCTGGCCATCGGCAAGGAGGGGCAGAACGCGCGACTCGCGGCCCGCCTGACCGGCTGGCGTATCGACATCCGGTCGGACGCCGACGACACTCCGCCCACGGCGCCTGCGCAGGCCCCGGGGGCCACCGCGGGGCCTGCGGGTCGATCGGGAACCGGGCGGGCGTGAGACGTACCGGTTGTCCAGTTCACCGCTCGGCGCGCTAGACTGATCGATGGTCACGCGAATGCGGTCGGCTGTCCCTGACGGAGGCTCCTTCAACGGAGGATCTCCCGACGACGACAACCGACCCGGTCGGCGGAACGATCCTCCACAGGATCATTCTCCGCAAGGTCCGATCCGTATGTGTCTGGGATGTCGGCAGCGAGCCGGAATCACAGATCTGGTCCGCATCGTCGCCGCTCAGGGCGACGCCGGATCGAGGATCGTCGTCGATGTCGCGAAGACCATGCCGGGACGAGGTGCGTGGTTGCATCCGTCGGCGGACTGTGTGT
This sequence comes from Gordonia otitidis, assembly GCF_020735545.1. Classification (NCBI taxonomy): domain Bacteria; kingdom Bacillati; phylum Actinomycetota; class Actinomycetes; order Mycobacteriales; family Gordoniaceae; genus Gordonia; species Gordonia otitidis. The sequence continues at coordinate 5,099,592 of NZ_CP085974.1, read as the reverse complement.
CCGCCGCGGTGCGTCGGCGCGCATTCGCCTCGGCGTTGAGGAGTCCGGGGCTGGTCGTAGACCAGTCCGACCTCGAAGAAGTGCTGGTCACCCGCACGGGTGCCGGCACGGACGAGAGCGGCCCTAACGGGCCAGAACAGGTAGCAGAAGACATGAGCACACCGTGAAGTCACCACGATGAGCACGTATCGGACGTAATCCGAGGCCGTGGCGGGCAAGCCGCTCGGCCTCCAAGTGAGGAGAGCAGTGGCAGGCAAAGCCCGCGTGCACGAACTGGCCAAGGAACTCGGCGTGACGAGCAAACAAGTGCTCGAGCGTCTCAAGGAACAAGGCGAATTCGTCAAGTCCGCGTCGTCGACCGTCGAGGCCCCGGTGGCCCGTCGACTGCGCGAATCCTTCCCCGCAGCAAACGGGGGAGCAAGCAAGAACGATTCCACGAAATCGGCCGCACCCAAGCCGGGTACCGCGGCCCGTGACAGCGGTACCGCACCCAAGCCCGGCGCGGCACGCCCCGGCCCCAAGCCGGCGGCCCCCAAACCTGCGCCCGCAGCTCCAGCGCCTGCCGCCGCACAGTCGGCTCCGGCGCCTGCGCCCGCAGCCACACAACCCGCAGCGAAACCCGCCCCGTCGGCACCTACGCCGGCAGCGGCGCAGTCCTCGACGCCCGCACCCGCGGCCGCCCAGGCCTCTGCACCTGCGCCGGCAAGCCCGCGTCCCGGGCCCAAGCCCGGCCCACGTGCGCCCCGCGTCGGAAACAACCCGTACTCGTCGGCGCCCACACCCGCCCCGCGCCCTGCGGCGCCGCGGCCCGGTCCGGGCCAGGGCGGTCCCCGTCCCGGCGGTGGCCGACCAGCGCAAGGACGACCGGGTCAGGGCGCAGGACGCCCGGGTCCCGGCGGTGCCGGTGCGCGTCCCGCGCCCGGCCAGGGTGGTCCCCGTCCGAACCCGGGCAACATGCCCCCTCGCCCCAATCCGGGTGCGATGCCCAGCCGTGCAGCACGTCCGGACGCAGGACGTCCCGGTCGCGGCGGCGGACCGGGTGGTCGCGGCGGCGGTGGCGGCGGCTACCGCGGTGGCGGCGGCGCGCCGGGCGGAGCACCGGGAGGTCCTCCCGGCGGATTCCGCGGTCGTGGTGGCGGCGGTGGCCGCGGTCGCGGCGGTGCAGCCGGCGCGTTCGGTCGCCCCGGCGGTGCACCCCGTAAGGGTCGCAAGTCGAAGCGTCAGAAGCGGCAAGAGTACGACTCGATGCAGGCTCCTGCCGTCGGTGGCGTCAGGCTGCCGCGCGGCAACGGCGAGACCATCCGTCTCGCTCGTGGTGCCTCGCTGTCGGACTTCGCCGACAAGATCGACGCCAACCCGGCGTCGCTGGTCCAGGCGTTGTTCAACCTCGGCGAGATGGTCACGGCCACCGAGTCGGTCAACGACGAGACGCTGGAGCTGCTCGGCTCCGAGATGAACTACACCGTGCAGGTCGTCAGCCCCGAAGACGAGGACCGCGAGCTCCTCGAGAGCTTCGACCTCTCGTACGGCGAGGACGAAGGCGACGAGGAGGATCTCGAACAGCGTCCCCCCGTGGTCACCGTCATGGGTCACGTCGACCACGGCAAGACCCGACTGCTCGACACGATCCGTAAGGAGAACGTGCGCGAGGGTGAGGCCGGTGGAATCACCCAGCACATCGGTGCCTACCAGGTCAACACGCACCTCAACGGTGAGGACCGCCTGATCACCTTCATCGACACCCCTGGTCACGAGGCGTTCACCGCCATGCGTGCCCGTGGTGCGAAGTCGACCGACATCGCGATCCTGGTGGTGGCTGCCGATGACGGCGTCATGCCGCAGACGGTCGAGGCGATCAACCACGCGCAGGCGGCCGACGTGCCGATCGTCGTGGCGGTCAACAAGATCGACAAGGAAGGCGCTGATCCGTCGAAGATCCGGGGCCAGCTCACCGAGTACGGACTCATCCCCGAGGAGTACGGCGGCGACACCATGTTCGTCGACATCTCTGCCAAGCAGGGCACCAACATCGAGCAGTTGCTCGAAGCGGTGCTGCTGACGGCCGACGCGTCGCTGGATCTGCGCGCGAACCCCGACATGGACGCTCAGGGTGTCGCCATCGAGGCACACCTCGACCGTGGCCGTGGCCCTGTGGCAACGGTGCTCGTCCAGCGCGGAACGCTGCGTGTCGGCGATTCGGTGGTCGCGGGCGACGCCTACGGTCGCGTGCGACGCATGGTCGACGAGCACGGAGACGACGTCAGCGAAGCGCTGCCGTCGCGTCCGGTCCAGGTCATCGGATTCACGTCGGTGCCCGGCGCAGGCGACAACCTGCTCGTCGTCGAAGAGGACCGGACCGCTCGACAGATCGCCGACCGCCGCAATGCGCGCAAGCGCAACGCGTTGGCCGCGCGGAGTCGCAAGCGGATCAGCCTCGAGGATCTCGATTCGGCGCTGAAGGAAACCAGTCAGCTCAATCTGATTCTCAAGGGCGACAACGCCGGTACCGTCGAAGCGCTCGAAGAGGCGTTGCTCGGCATCGACATGGGCGACGAGGTCTCGCTGCGCGTCATCGACCGTGGTGTCGGTGGCGTGACGGAGACCAACGTCAACCTCGCTGCGGCGTCCGACGCGATCATCATCGGGTTCAACGTACGTGCCGAGGGCAAGGCGACCGAGCTCGCCAACCGCGAGGGCGTCGACATCCGGTACTACTCGGTGATCTACCAGGCCATCGACGAGATCGAGAGCGCGCTCAAGGGCATGCTCAAGCCGATCTACGAAGAGGTGGAACTCGGCCGCGCCGAGATCCGCGCGATCTTCAAGAGCTCGAAGGTCGGCAACATCGCCGGTTGCCTGGTGCAGTCCGGTCTGATCCGTCGTAACGCCAAGGCTCGTCTGCTGCGTGACAACGTCGTCGTCGCCGAGAATCTCACCATCGCATCGCTGCGACGGGAGAAGGATGACGTCACCGAGGTCCGCGAAGGCTACGAATGCGGTCTCACGCTGACGTACAGCGACATCAAGGTCGACGACGTCATCGAGAGCTATGAGCTGCAGGAGAAGCCGCGCGACTGACGCGCGGATCGTCGAACACGCTCCCCTTCCGGGGCCGCAGGGCACCAGTGCCCTGCCGGCCGCGGAGGGGGAGTACGTTCCTCACAGCCCGCGGTTCGATTCTCGAGGAAGGACACACCATGGCTGACCCCGCACGGGCACAGCGAATGGCCAAGCGGATCTCGTCGATCGTGGCGTCGTCGATCGCCCACGACATCAAGGACCCGCGGTTGGCGTATGTCACGATCACCGACACCAAGGTCACCAACGATCTGCACGACGCCACGGTGTTCTACACCGTGATGGGCGAGTCGATCGACTCCGAACCCGACTACGACGCCGCAGCCGCGGGCCTGGCGAAGGCGACGGGGATTCTGCGGTCGAAGGTCGGGGCCGGGACAGGTGTGCGGTTCACGCCGACGCTGAGCTTTGTCCTCGACACCGTTCCCGACGCCGCGCGCCACATGGAGGAGCTCGTCGCGCGTGCACGCGCCAACGACGAGCTCGTTGCACGTCAGGCGAAGCAAGCGCAGCCGGCCGGTGATGCGGATCCGTATCGGAGCAAGGACTCAGACGTCGAGGACGGTTCACAGGAGTGACCACTGCCTCGACTGCGGAGATCGCAGAGGTTCTCGGTGCGGCGTCGGCGGTCACGATTCTGTGCCACGTGCGGCCCGATGCCGACACCATCGGTAGTGGACTCGCGCTCGGGCTGGCGTTGCACGCTCGGGGTCTCGACGTCGAGGTCGCATTCCCCGGCCCGGAGAGCCTCCCGGTCGCACTCCGCGGGCTGCCGGGTGCACGTCGGCTGCTCGTCGAGCCGGAGGCAGTGAAAGGTCACGACGTCACCGTGTCGGTCGACGCCGCCGGCCTCGATCGGCTCGGCGGACTGGCGACGGTGTTCGACGGTGCGGCGACGTCGGTCGTCATCGATCACCACGCGTCCAACCGCGGCTTCGGTGATCTCGACTTCGTCGATGCGCAGGCCGACTGCACCGCTGTACTCGTGCTGCGCATCCTCGACGAACTCGGGTCACCACTCGACGCCGACATCGCGACGTGCCTCTACGCGGGGTTGGCCACCGACACCGGCTCGTTCAAGTGGGCACGTCCCGACTCGTTCCGGATCGCGGCCCGGCTACTCGACAGCGGGGTCGACGGTCGCACGTGGAGTCGTACCCTGTTCGACACACATCCCTTCTCGTGGCTCTCGATGGTCTCGGGTGTGCTCGGGTCGGCGATGCTGGTGCGCGAAGCCGCCGACGGCGCGGGCCTGGTGTACGCCGTCGTCGACCACGATGCGATGTCGGGGATGAGCTGGGAAGAGTCCGAGAGCATCATCGACATCGTGCGTACCACCGCCGATGCCGAGATCGCGGCGGTGTTCAAGGAGATCGAACCGTCCAACTGGACGGTGTCCCTGCGCTCCAAGGAGTCGGTCGATCTGATCCCGATCGCGCGTGCCCTCGGCGGCGGCGGACACCGGCATGCCTCCGGGTACAGCGACACAGGTGCCGCGGCGGAGGTCGTCGCACGGCTGGTGGGGTCGCTCTGACGGAGTCCGCGCACGCTGCCGACTCCCAGGCCACCGTCCCGGAGACGGGAGTCCGACGCATCGCCGTGCTCTCGGTGTCGGCGCTGGCCGTGTTGACCGCGCCGCCGCTGTATCTCCTGCTCGACCTCGCCGTGGTCGGTCGCCTTGGTGGCGACGAACTGGCCGCACTCGGTGTCGGCGCGCTGGTGCTGTCGGTCATCAGCACCCAACTCACCTTCCTGTCGTACGGCACGACCGCGCGGTCGGCTCGCCGCTTCGGTGCGGGTGACCGTGCCGGTGCGGTCGCAGAGGGTGTGCAGGCGACATGGATCGCGCTCGGTGTGGGTGCGGTGATCGTCGCCGTGATCTATCCACTCGCGCCGTGGGTGATGCGGCTCATGGTCGGAAGCTCGGGTCCGGACGCGGCTCACGTCGCCGCGGATGCGGCATCGTGGCTGCGTATCGCGTGCTTCGGTGTGCCGCTCATCCTCGTGTCGATGGCGGGCAACGGGTGGATGCGTGGCGTCCAGGAGACTCGACGACCGGTCGTGTACGTAGTGGTCGGGTTGTCGATCGGGGCGGTTTTGTTGGTCGGGTTGGTCCACGGCGTGTGGTTCTTCCCGCGACTCGGCCTGGCGGGCAGCGCGGTTGCCAATGTCGTCGGACAATCGATCACCGGTCTGCTGTTCGCCGCGCGACTTCTGCGTGAGGTTTTGCCGGACGCCGGAAGCCACGCGCTTCGCCCGCGGTGGGCCGTGATTCGCGCTCAGCTCGTGATGGCGCGCGATCTCGTGACGCGCAGCCTCTCGTTCCAGGTGTGCTTTCTCTCGGCGGCTGCCGTGGCGGCCCGCTTCGGGGTGGCGGCGGTCGCGGCACACCAGCTGACACTGCAACTCTGGGAGTTCATGTCGCTCTTTCTCGACTCCGTCGCCATCGCAGCGCAGGCGCTCGTCGGGGCGGCGCTGGGTGCAGGGGCTGTTTCTGCCGCACGCACCGTCGCCCGCAGGGTGACGATGGTGTCGGTGATCGCCGCGTCGGTGATGGCGGTGGTGTTCGCGCTGGGCGCGGGCGTGGTGCCGAGACTGTTCACCAGCGACACCCGTGTACTCGACGTGATCGGCACACCCTGGTGGTTCTTCGTGGCGATGTTGCCGATCGCCGGTGTGGTGTTCGCGCTCGACGGCGTGCTGCTCGGCAGCGGCGACGCCGCCTATCTACGGACCGCGACGTTGATCGCCGCGCTCACCGGATTCCTGCCGCTGATCTGGTTGTCGCTGGTCTTCGATTGGGGACTCGCGGGGATCTGGACGGGTCTCGTGGTCTTCATGGTGATCCGCATGCTGACCGTCGTGTGGCGCATCCGCTCGGGACGGTGGCAGCGGGTCGGTCGCGAGAGCCGCTGACTCGGCATCTGGCACGATGGATCCTCGTGGCTACACTCTGGGCGATCAGCGATCTTCACGTCGCGCACCGCGGCAACGAGAGCATCGTGGACCAGATCAGACCGTCGGCATCCGACGACTGGCTGATCGTCGCCGGTGATGTGTCCGAACGCACCGACGACATCATCGACACGTTGCGCCGACTCAAGGCTCGTTTCGACACGGTGATCTGGGTACCGGGCAATCACGAGCTCTACACCACGGCCAAGGATCCGCTGCAGATCTTCGGTGTCGCCCGCTACGACTACCTGGTTCAGGCCTGCCGCGACATCGGCGTCATCACACCCGAGGACATCTACCCGGTGTTCGACGCAGGCGACGGCAGCGAACCTGTCCGTGTGGTGCCGATGTTCCTGCTCTACGACTACACATTCCGGCCGGAGGGAACGACAACGGCACTGCAGGCGCTGGCAGTTGCCCGGGAGCGCAACGTGGTGGCCACCGACGAGTTCCTGCTCTCCGCCGAGCCGTACCCGACCCGAGACGCGTGGGGTAGGGCACGGATCGATGCCACCCGCCGTCGGCTCGAAGCGCTCGACCCGTCGGAGAAGACCATCCTGATCAATCACTGGCCGCTGCGACGCGAACCGACCGACGCGCTGTTCTACCCCGAGTTCGCACTCTGGTGCGGCAGTGAGCTCACCGCCGACTGGCATACCCGTTTCAACGCGGCATGCAGCGTGTACGGACATCTGCATATCCCGCGCACCACCTGGTACGACGACGTCCGGTTCGAGGAGGTGTCGGTGGGCTACCCGCGGGAGTGGAAACGACGGGGACTCCCCGAGCCGCTGCTCCGTCAGATCGCGCCGGATCCCGGTGTCCGCGAGAAGGATCTACCCGACCACGGTGCGCGTTTCACACTGCCGCCCGACTACGCCGAGCGCGCAAGGGAATTCGCCGAACGGGTGGCGCAGCGCCGCGCAGAGCGCTCGGAGTCACAGGTACGGCGCTCGCAGACTCAGGAGGGAAATCAGTGATCGAACGACTCGTCCCGCCGGGCGTGGCCGCAGCCGAGTCCTTTGGCGACCCGCCCGGTCTCGCTCCGATGCCCGCGGAGGAATCGTTGATCGCGCGTGCGGTGGAGAAGCGGCGTCGCGAATTCATCACCGCGCGCCATTGCGCGCGACAAGCGCTCGGCCAACTCGGCATCGAGCCGACACCGATCATGCGCGGCGACAAGGGAATGCCCCTGTGGCCCAAGCAGATCGTCGGCAGTTTGACGCACTGTGACGGCTATCGTGCAGCGGTCGTCGCCTACGCCATGGGGGTTCGCTCGCTGGGGATCGACGCGGAACCCCACGACGAACTGCCCGAGGGCGTCCTCGAGCACACCAGCCTGCCCGCCGAGCGTGACATCCTCGCAACAAGGCCGGCCGGTCTCCACTGGGACCGGCTCCTGTTCTGCGCCAAGGAGGCAACCTACAAGGCGTGGTTCCCGCTGACCCAACGGTGGCTCGGCTTCGAGGACGCACACATCACGTTCGAGCAGACAGGGGAGAACACGGGGACATTTCGCTCCGAGATCCTGATCGACGGGTCGGTCATCGACGGCGGTACACCGATCACCGAGTTCTCGGGGCGGTGGCTGGTCGACGACGGCTACATCACCACAACGATCGTGATGAGCTGACGTGGCCGACTCCTCCATCGAGAACGCCGGATTGGTCATCGTCGACAAGAACGAGGGCATCACGAGCCACGACGTGGTGTCGCGCTGTCGAAAGCTGTTCGACACCAGGCGGGTTGGTCACGCGGGCACCCTGGATCCGATGGCGACCGGCGTGCTCGTCGTCGGCGTCGAGCGGGCGACCAAGCTACTCGGGCTGCTGTCACTGAACACCAAGTCCTACACCGCGACGATCCGACTCGGTGCCGCCACGGATACGGACGACCGCATGGGTGAGGTCATCTCGCAGTCGGACGCGTCGTCGATCACCGACGAGCAGATCGCCGACACCATCGCCACCCTGACCGGCGACATCGAACAGGTGCCCGCGAAGGTCAGCGCCATCAAGGTCGACGGTCGGCGGGCGCACGCCCTGGCCAGGACGGGTGAGGAATTCGAGCTCGCCGCACGACCGGTCACCGTGTCCCGATTCGACGTGTTGGCTCGGCGAGACGAGGGCACGTTCGTCGACCTCGACGTCGTCGTCGACTGTTCCGCGGGGACCTATATCCGTTCGCTGGCACGCGACCTCGGAGACGCACTCGGAACCGGGGGTCACCTGACCGCACTACGTCGAACCGCCGTTGGGCCCTTCACGCTCGAGCACGCGCGGACCCTCGAACAGCTCGCGGAACATCCGGAGCGCAGTCTCACCATCGACGAAGCCGCGCTGATCTCGTTCCCGCACCGCGACATCGACGACGACGAGGCCGAATCCATCAGCCAGGGGCGGTGGCTCACGCCGATCGGCCGCAAAGGCGTCTATGTGGTGGTCGATCCTGCCGGGCAGGCCATCGCTCTCGTGCAGGAGAAGGGTCGCCGCGCGAGTTCGGTGATGGTCGTTCGGCCTGCCACGCTGAGGTAGCGGCGGCCGGCGCCCGCAGCAGCGGTCAGTGCTCGGCTACCAGGAAGATCGCACGGGCTGCGATGTCACCGAGCACGATCGGTTCCGCGTCGTCGACCGAGATCGAGATCGTCCCGGCGAACGGACGCTTCTCTGTGACGCGGACGACGCAGTCCAAGGCGACGCCGAGCTGGTCGAAGTAGCGGAGTACCTCGGGGTCGGTATCGGAGATGCGGGCGATCCGGCCGCCTTCGCCGGTGTCGAGGTCGGCGAGCGAAAAGGCCTCGGGTGCGGGGACGGAGCCGTCGATGCGGGGGATGGGGTCGCCGTGCGGGTCGCGGTCGGGGTGACCGAGCTTGGCGTCGAGGCGGGCCATGAACCGATCCGACATGGCGTGCTCGAGGACTTCGGCCTCGTCGTGCACCTCGTCCCAGCCGTAGCCGAGTTCGCGGACGAGGAAGGTCTCGATCAACCGGTGCCTGCGCACCATCAGGATCGCAGCCACCCGGCCTTCGTCGGTGAGCGTCACCGCGCCGTAGCGTTCGTGCGCGACCAGACCCTGGTCGGCGAGCTTGCGGATGGCCTCCGACGCCGTCGACGCCGAAACGCCCATCTTGTCGGCGAGCATCTTGGTCGTGACCTTGACCTCGGCCCACTCCTGGCTGGTCCAGATGACTTTCAGGTAATCCTGGGTGACCGTGGACAAATCGGTCACCGACGTGTCCGGGACAGGAGTTCCGGAGGCGGGGGTCGGGTGTCCGGGGTCGGAGGTCGTGGCACCGGCCGCGCGGGTCTGGGGCATGGATCGAGCTTAGCGCCGCCTACCCACACCGAGAGTGCTCGCCCGCCGTATCGCAACGGCTGTGCGTGCCGGCATCCCTCGCGGCGTATCCGCGTTGCCTCCGCGGACACCGCGATTCATCGTGTCGGTGCGCGCAATTCACCGTCTCGACCCGATCGGTTGTCGTGCGGGCGCGGGCGCTGGTCCGGCAGCGTCGGTCATCGTAGGCTTGTCGGCGTGTTGCGATGGCGAGGTCTGGAGGAAGTACCCGCGGACTGGGGCAGGTGTGTGGTCACCATCGGCGTGTTCGACGGTGTCCACCGCGGGCACGCTCAGTTGATCCACGCGGCGACCTCCGCAGCGGCGGAGCGCGGAATCCCGTCCGTGTTGATGACCTTCGATCCGCACCCCGCCGAGGTCGTTCGCCCCGGAACTCACCCGCCGCAGTTGACCACCCTCACGCGACGAGCGGAGCTGGCCGAGGAACTCGGCATCGACGTGTTCTGTGTGATGCCGTTCACGCCCGAGCTCGCCTCACGCTCGCCCAAGGACTTCGCCCACAACGTGCTGGTCGAAAGCCTGCATGCTGCCGAGGTCGTCGTCGGAGCCAACTTCACGTTCGGCAAAAAGGCCGCCGGGAACGTCGAGAAGCTCACCGAACTCGGTGAGCGGTTCGGGTTCGAGGTCCAGGCGATCTCACTGTTCGGCGAGCATGCCGTGACCTATTCGTCGACCTACATTCGTTCGTGTGTGGCGGCAGGCGACGTCGAACGCGCAGCCGAGGCTCTCGGGCGGCCGCACCGGGTCGAGGGAGTCGTGGTGCGTGGTGACGGCCGCGGCCGCGAGTTGGGTTATCCCACAGCCAATGTCGCGCCACCGATGTACGCGGCGATACCTGCCGACGGGGTGTACGCGGCATGGTTCACGGTGCTCGGGCCCGGTCCGGTCGTCGGTCAGGTGATCCCGGGGGAGAGTTATCAGGCCGCGGTGTCCGTCGGCACCAATCCGACGTTCTCCGGTCGTACACGGACTGTCGAGGCGTTCGTCCTCGACACGGCCGCGGATCTGTACGGGCAGCACGTCGCCGTCGACTTCGTCGATCGGGTCCGCGGCATGGAAAACTTCGACAGCATCGACGACCTCCTGACGGCCATGGCGGGCGACGTCGACAAGACGCGCGAGATACTGGCCGTCGGCCACACGGCGTCGTAGGCGCAGGCGAGCCGTCGCGGACCTCGTAGGCCCGGCGAGCGCTCGCGGGCGGCTGTCCGTGATTTGGGTCCGGACCAGCCGAGTTGGTAGCCTGGTGAGTCGGTGCTGCTGCAGTCCGCGGTGGCGCACCGAACCGGTCGAACCGAATCCGGGTGGATTCGACACCGGTCACCGATGACGCGGGACTGAAACAACCAGGAGTATCTCCATGGCATTGACTGCCGAGCAGAAGAAAGAAATCCTCACCGAGTACGGCCTGCACGAGACCGACACCGGTTCGCCCGAGGCTCAGGTCGCACTGCTGACCAAGCGCATCACCGACCTCACCGAGCACCTCAAGGAGCACAAGCACGATCACCACAGCCGTCGTGGTCTGCTGCTGCTCGTCGGTCGTCGTCGTCGCCTGCTCAAGTACGTCGCCAAGGTCGACATCGCGCGTTACCGCTCGCTGATCGAGCGCCTCGGCCTGCGTCGCTGAGACCGTCCGGCACGGCCGGATACCACGACCTCACGAACCGGTCATCTCCCATGCGGGGGTGACCGGTTCGGCGTTTCCTACTGCGCGATCACGCGATGATAGGCTGATGGGCGGAACGTTGCAGATATGTGCGTCCACAAGCATGACGAAGAGTCAGATCGGTCCTCGGTAGTGGCCGCCGGAATCACCAGCTGATTCCGGCCGCTTCGATCGAAGGCCGTCTGAGCACCACGGATCACATGAGGCTGATCCGGGCATGCAGTGGCCATGTCCCGCGATGTTCTGGGCCGGTAGCGGCGCTACGCGCGCCCCGGTGCGCGGCATCCGCGTCGCGCAGATCATCGGGAGTGCGCGGCGGTATGTCGCTTCCCGGTCCCAATCCGCATATACGGGCCGCTGTCGCGGCCACCATCACGATCGCGTCGAATGCGATCGGCACGAAGGGATTCATAGCCCACATGACAGATGTCACATCCACCGAGGTCGTCGAGGAATTCGACGACGCGATCACCGAGGCGACGGCCGTCATCGACAACGGCAGCTTCGGCACCCGCACCATCCGGTTCGAGACCGGACGTCTCGCGCTGCAGGCCGCCGGTTCGGTGACCGCCTACCTCGACGACGAGACCATGCTGCTGTCGACCACAGCGGCATCGAAGCACCCCAAGGAGCACTTCGACTTCTTCCCGCTCACCGTCGACGTCGAAGAGCGTATGTACGCCGCCGGACGCATCCCCGGCTCGTTCTTCCGCCGCGAGGGTCGCCCGTCGACCGACGCGATCCTCACCTGCCGCCTGATCGACCGCCCGCTGCGTCCGTCGTTCGTCGACGGCCTGCGCAACGAGATCCAGGTCGTCGTCACGGTCCTGAGTCTCGATCCCAAGGATCTCTACGACGTCGTCGCGATCAACGCTGCCTCGGCGTCGACCCAGCTCGCGGGCCTGCCGTTCTCCGGCCCCGTCGGCGGTGTGCGTGTCGCGCTCATCCCCACGGAGGAGAACAAGGCAGGCCAGTGGGTCGCGTTCCCGACCGTCGAGCAGCTCGAAGGCGCCGTATTCGACATGGTCGTTGCGGGCCGCGTGGTCGAGGGCGGCGACGTCGCGATCATGATGGTCGAGGCCGAGGCCACCGAGAACGTCATCGACATCGTCGCAGGCGGCGCGCAGGCACCGACCGAGACCATCGTCGCCGAGGGGCTCGAGGCCGCAAAGCCGTTCATCGCGCGTCTGTGCGAGGCGCAGAAGTCGCTCGCGGATGCTGCCGCGAAGGAGACCGCCGAGTTCCCGCTGTTCCCGCCGTACGAGTCCGACGTCTACGACGCCGTCTCCGCTGCAGCCACCGAGCGTCTCTCGCAGATCCTCACCATCCCAGGCAAGCAGGAGCGCGACGATAAGACCGACGAGCTCAAGGCCGATATCCTCGCCCAGCTCGGCGAGCAGTTCGAGGGCCGCGAGAAGGAGATCGGCGCGGCATACCGCTCGGTCACCAAGAAGCTCGTGCGCCAGCGCATCCTCACCGACCACTTCCGCATCGACGGCCGCGGTATCACCGACATCCGGTCGCTGTCGGCCGAGGTCGCCGTGATCCCGCGCGCACACGGTTCGGCGCTGTTCGAGCGTGGCGAGACCCAGATCCTCGGCGTCACCACCCTCGACATGGTCAAGATGGCCCAGCAGATCGACTCGCTGGGACCCGAGACCTCCAAGCGTTACATGCACCACTACAACTTCCCGCCGTACTCGACCGGTGAGACCGGTCGCGTGGGATCGCCCAAGCGCCGCGAGATCGGCCACGGGGCGCTCGCCGAGCGGGCTCTCGTGCCGGTCATCCCGAGCGTCGAGGACTTCCCGTACGCCATCCGTCAGGTGTCGGAAGCGTTGGGCTCCAACGGTTCCACCTCGATGGGTTCGGTCTGTGCGTCGACCATGTCGCTGCTCAACGCCGGTGTGCCGCTGCGCGCGCCGGTCGCGGGTATCGCGATGGGTCTCGTTTCCGACACCGTCGACGGCGAGACCCGCTACGTGGCGCTCACCGACATCCTCGGCGCCGAGGATGCCTTCGGCGACATGGACTTCAAGGTCGCGGGCACCAAGGACTTCGTCACCGCGCTGCAGCTCGACACCAAGCTCGACGGCATCCCGTCGAAGGTGCTTGCCGGTGCGTTGAGCCAGGCCAAGGACGCGCGCCTGACCATCCTGGACGTGATGGCCGAGGCCATCGACGAGCCCGACGAGATGAGCCCGTACGCGCCGCGGATCACCACCATCAAGATCCCGATGGACAAGATCGGCGAGCTGATCGGCCCCAAGGGCAAGACGATCAACGGCATCACCGAGGAGACCGGCGCGAACATCTCCATCGAGGACGACGGCACCGTGTTCATCGGCGCTGCGGACGGTGTGTCGGCGCAGGCTGCGATCGACAAGGTCAACGCCATCGCCAACCCGCAGCTGCCCAAGGTGGGCGAGCGCTTCCTGGGCACCGTGGTGAAGACCACTGCCTTCGGCGCGTTCGTGTCGCTGCTTCCGGGCCGCGACGGTCTGGTGCACATCAGCAAGCTCGGTAAGGGCAAGCGCATCAACAAGGTCGAGGATGTCGTGAAGGTCGGCGACAAGCTTCAGGTCGAGATCGCCGACATCGACGAGCGCGGCAAGATCAGCCTCATCCCGGTCGACGACACCAAGAGCGACGCACAGTCCGACGCTCCGGCGGACGACAAGGACAAGGCATCGGCGGAGGCCTGATCTGCTGACGTAGCGGCGTGCTCGCCGCGAGAATTCGACGGCCCGTCGTTCACAATGGTGTGGACGACGGGCCGTCGTCGTGGTCGAGGCCGCTGGTGGTGGTCGATGGTCGTGAGATGAGACGAGGAGATGTCGATGGCGGAGGTCGGTCACGGCGACGTCGTCGTCGACAAACTCACGGTCCCGCACCGTCGGGAGTCGTCGGGCACAGGGGACGCAACGGTCGACAGTCTCATCCGATCCGAGCCGTTGCTCGGCACGCCGGACATGTCGGTGCGACAGGCAGCGCAACTCATGACCGAACGCAACCGTGATCACGTGCTGATCCCGTTGCACGACAATGGTTTCGGCGTGATCACCGATGCACTCATCCGCGAGCGGGTGGTAGCCGCGGGTGTATCCGCCGACACCGCCGTGACGACGCTCATCGATCGCCGCGCGCCCGTCGTCGCGCCGCACGTCGCGGCGTCGGACGCGTTGACCACGATCCTCGAGAACGATCTGACCGCGCTGCCGGTCGTCGACCCTGGTGGCACCGTGCGCGGTGTGGTCGCGCCGTCGGACTTCGTCGCCGCCCCCGGTGGCCCGAGTGTGGCTCTGCGCGAGCAGATCTCGCGAGCGCGCGATATCGCCGAACTACAGGAACGCGCGTCGCGGGTGCCCTACCTCGTCGCCGATCTGGTGCGGCGTGAGCAGCCGGCCCATTCGGTGACCACCATGGCCTCACTGGTCACCGATGCCGCGGTGCGACGGGCGCTCGAGTTGGTTCTGGCCTCGCACCCTCAGCTCGATCCGGCACGGTTGACGTGGATGTCGTTGGGCAGCAATGCGCGTCGGGAGACGGTGCTCAGCTCGGACATAGATTCGGCGGTGTCGTTCTCCGACGACGTCACACACGAAGAGGTCCGTGCATACCGGGCAGCATTCGGTGAGGTCGACGACGTGCTGCGCGGCGGTGGTATGGTCGTCGACGACAACGGCGCCGTGGCCTCGATGCCACTGTTCTCGCGCACACACTCCGGGTGGCGGACCGCCGCGCGGACGTGGCTGGCGGAGCCGTTGGAGAACAAGGGCATGATTCTCACGTCGTTGATGATCGACGCCCGTCCCATCTGGGGTGACGAAGGGCTGCCCGCCGTCGGCGAGGTGTTCGGCGACCTCCGTCGTCATCGCGGCACACTCAATCTCTTACTCGCGGAAGCCCTTGCCACCAGGGCGAAGATGCGGTCGGTGCGAGACATGTTGACGCGGCGCGGCGACGAGTTCGACATCAAACAGCACGCGATCGGTCCACTGGTCAACTTCGCCAGATGGGCAGCGCTGTCGGTCGGATCGACACAGCTCGACACCCGGGGTCGGCTGCGTGCTGCGTCGGGCAGTGAACTACTGCCCGACGATCAGGCGGAGACACTCGTGGAGGTGTTCGAGGTCCTGCAGCGGATACGCCTGAACTATCAGGTCGCGCAGTTCGACAGGGGTGAACCGGTGAGCGACGTGCTGGAGATGAAGCGTCTGTCGCCGCTTGACCGAAGTATGGTGGCGCAGGCCGTCCGCGAGATCGCAGGGGTGCAGCGTCGAGCAGCCAATCGTGCGCACTATATGCCTGTAGGGTCGTCGGACTGACTGACTGACAACTCCTGGAGGTGTGGCGCGCGGTGTGCCTGATCCTGTTCGCGGTCGACGTCGATCCGCGGTACCCGCTGTTGCTTGCGGCCAACCGGGACGAGATCTACTCGAGGCCTACCGAGGGCATCCACCGCTGGGGTGATCTCCCGATCCTCGGTGGCCGCGACCTGACCGCCGGCGGTACCTGGATGGGTGTGTCGACCACGTCGCCGGAGCGGATGGCGGCCGTGACGAATGTGCGCCTCGGTGAACCCGAGGTACTGCCCGACAAACGATCACGTGGCGATCTTCCTGTCGAGTTCCTCGTTGGCGACGCCACGCCACGGCAGGCGGCCGAGAGCCTCGTCGAGCATGCGGACGAGTACGCGCCGGTCAATCTCCTTGTGGCCGACGGCGTCGACGTCTGGTGGGCGACCAACGCACCTGAACCGCAGGTCAAGGTGGTGCCGCCGGGGTGGCACGGTCTGTCCAATGGTGTCCTCGACAGCAACTGGCCCAAGGTGACCGACGGGGTCCGACGATTCGAGCGGGTCGCCACGGAGCCGGATGCAGTACCGGACGACTATCTCGCGATGCTCGACGACCGGCGGTTGGCCGACCCCGCTCGGCTGCCCGACACCGGCATCGATCCCGAGCGTGAGCACCAACTCTCAGCGATGTTCGTCGATATGGATGGCTATGGCACGCGGGCGTCGTCGGTGCTGCGGATGGGTCGAGACGGTCGTGGTGACCTGACCGAACGTCGGTTCAACGAGGGGAAGGCCGCCGCGACCACGGTGCTGCGATGGTGAGCATGGGCAACCGCCGGGCCCGAGGAGATCTCGGGTCCGGCGGTCTCGCGATGGAGGTTGTGGTCAGTTGGTGCTGAACGGGTTGTGCTCGGCGGGGATGTCGAGTGCCGCACCGACCTCGGCGTTGAACAGCTTTCCCGCGTGCGTGCTCAGACCACCGGCGAGCGCTGCGTTCTCCGACAATGCCTGCTCCCACCCCTTGTCGGCGAGTTGCAGCACGTAGGGCAGGGTCGCTCCGGTGAGGGCCTGTGTCGACGTACGGGCGACCGTGCCGGGCATGTTGGCGACGCAGTAGAACACGCTGTCGTGCACGGTGAAGGTCGGATCGTCGTGGGTGGTGGGGCGTGAATCCTCGAAGCAGCCGCCCTGGTCGATTGCGATGTCGACGAGCACCGAGCCCGACTTCATCTGCGCGACAAGACTGTTGGGGACGAGCACGGGCGCCTTGGCGCCGGGGACGAGCACCGCGCCGATCACGAGGTCGGCCTGCTTGACGGCCTCGGCGAGTACGAGCGACGTCGAGTAGCGGGTGTGGACGCGGCCGCCGAACCGAGCGTCGACGGCGCGCAACTTGGCGATGTCGAGGTCGAAGACGGTGACCTGTGCGCCCATGCCGACGGCGATGGTTGCGGCGTTGACGCCGCTGACACCCGCTCCGATGACGACGACGTCGGCGGGTTCGGTGCCGGGGACACCGCCCATGAGCACACCGCGTCCGCCCTCGGAACGCATGAGGTGGTAGGCCCCGACCTGGGGAGCGAGTCGGCCTGCGACTTCACTCATCGGCGCCAGCAGCGGCAGCGAGCCGTCGGCAGCGCGCACCGTTTCGTAGGCGATCGACGTGGTGCGCGACGCCAACAGTGCGTCGGTGCAGGGGCGGCTGGCCGCGAGGTGCAGGTAGGTGAAGAGGGTTTGGCCCTCGCGCATCAGGTCGTACTCGGCCTCGACCGGTTCCTTCACCTTCAGGAGGAGGTCGGCCTGCTCCCAGATGGCGGCAGCGGTGTCGAGGATCTGTGCCCCCGCGGCCTTGAAGTCGGTGTCGTCGATGGCCGAACCGAGCCCGGCGCCTGCCTGGATGACGACGTCGTGGCCGCGCTTGGTCAGCTCGGCCACACCGGCGGGCGTGATCGCGACGCGATACTCGTTGTTCTTGATCTCTGTGGGGATGCCGATACGCATCAGGTGCTCCTTGACGTTCATATAAGAGGGCGATGTCGGTGCGCTTCGGGAGCGCGGGTGGTGGCTCGAATCGGGGCGCTACTCTGCGCTGAACACCTTCAAGCGTGAAGGAACGTCGAAGAGGGCACAATGTGGATGAGGAAAGTTCTGTAGAAGTGTCAGTATGGCGAAGAATCGTCGAGAGGGAGAGTTGTGATGGCCGCCACGCCGAAGGATGTTCGGGCGATCGAGCTCGACGCCACCGACCGTGAACTCCTGCGAGTGCTGCAACTCGACGCACGCATTCCGAACAGTGAGCTCGCAGCGAGGGTGGGGATCGCGGCGTCGACAGCGCACGGCCGCGTTCGACGCCTCGTCGACGCCGGCGTCATTCGGGGATTCTTCGCCGACGTCGACCCGGCTGCGGTGGGACGTCCGTTGCGCGCGATGGTCGCGGTGAGCCTGCAGTCGGACGCGCGTGGACAGATTCGGCAGTTCGTCGGCGAGATCGCGCGCCGCGACGAGGTGATCGACGTGTTCTTCCTCGCCGGTGCCGACGACTACCTGTTGCACGTCGCGACCGCCGACACCGAGGCCCTCCGGACCTTCGTCGAGATGCTCAACGCGCGGCGCGAGGTCGCGGGGACGACAACCTCCCTGGTCTTCGACCACCAACGCGGCGATGCGCCGATCTACTGAGGTGTGTGGTCTGTGCCGTAGTCCGGTGCCACCTGGTGACACCGGACTACGGCACACGGGTGCGTGTGCGGCATGACCGGTCGGGAACGGACCTTCTCGCGCACTAGACTCGGACGGGAATGTTCGACCGCGGGCGCGAGGAGAGGCATCGATGAGTGACGAGATCAGAGTGGGCGTGTTCGGCAGTGGGGGCAAGGTCGGGCAGGCCATGGTCGACGCCGTCGAGGCAGCCGACGACCTGGTCTTCACCACGGGCGTCGACAAGGGCGACGACCCGACGGCCTTCGTCGACGCCGACACCTCCGTCGTCATCGACTTCACACATCCGAGCGTCGTGATGGACAACCTGAAGTTCTTGATCGACAACGGCATTCACGCCGTCGTCGGAACCACGGGCTTCACAGCCGAACGTCTTGATCAGGTACGCGCGTGGCTGTCGGAGGCGCCTGGGGTCGGCGTGCTCATCGCTCCCAACTTCGCTATCGGCGCGGTCCTGTCGATGCGTTTCGCGCAGCAGGCGGCTCGGTTCTTCGAGTCAGTCGAGGTCATCGAGTTGCACCATCCGCACAAGGCCGACGCGCCGTCGGGCACGGCGTACCGAACCGCGGCGCTGATCGCCGAGTCCCGTGCGCAGGCGGGTGTCGGACCGAGCCCCGACGCCACGACCGACGAACTCCCCGGGGCACGAGGTGCCGTCGTCGACGGTGTCCATGTGCACTCGGTGCGCCTCGCGGGGCTCGTCGCGCACCAGGAAGTGCTGCTCGGCACGCAGGGAGAGACCCTGACCATTCGCCACGACTCGATCGACCGCAGTTCGTTCGCGCCCGGAGTGCTGCTCGGTGTGCGGCAGATCGGCAGTCGGCCGGGCCTGACCGTCGGCCTCGACGAATTGATGGACCTGTAGTCGCCATGTCCGCCGACCCGAGCAAGCCCAAGAAGGATCCGACGCAGCGTGACGCCCGACCGATCGTGTGGATGATCGGGTTCCTCGTCGTCGCGATGATCGTGTACTTCGTGCTGCTCGGTCGGACCGGCGTGCAACTGATCGCGCACGGCGGGGTGGTCGCCGTGGGGCTCGGCATCGGCGTGCTGATCCTGCCGTTCCTGGGTGCGTGGCTCATCTACTCGACGCTGCGTGCGGGCCTCGAACACCAGCGACTCGCGCGGATCATGGCGGAGGAGGGTCGTGAACTCGACGTCTCCGAGCTGCCGCGTCGACCGTCCGGACGGATCGAGCGCGACGCTGCGGACGAGTTGTTCGCGCAGGTCAAACAGGAATGGGAAGCGAACCCCTCCGACTGGCGAAGCACCTACCGAATCGCCCGTGCCTACGACTACGCGGGTGATCGGTCGCGCGCGCGGGAGATGATGAAACGCGCCGTGGCCCAATTCCACGGACGTGAACAGCGGAACAGCGCATGAGCGAGACCCTCCGCGCGCTGTTGGACGCCGAGCAACTCTGGGCAGACGCGCTCGCGCAGGTCGGTCCCGCGGCTCTCGATCGACCCAGCGGTGCTGACGCCTGGACCAACCGCGAACTGATCAATCACGTCATCGGCGGAGGCCACCGATACGCGATGCTGCTGGCCGGCGCGAGTGCTGCAGACGTCGACACAACCAGAGACGCCGACTACATCCTGGACGACCCCGTCGGGGAGTTCTGGAGCTACGAGACCATGCTGCGCGAATCCGCCGCCGTCGCCGACCTCGGCGCGCTCGTGGATCATCGCGCGGGGCCCCGTACGGGAGAGGAACTGCTCATCCTGCGTGCAATGGACCTCACCGTGCACACCTACGACCTGAGCGTGGGCATCGGCATCCGGTGGGAACCGTCGGAGGCCCTGGCAGAGTACGTCCTCGCCGACGCAGCGTCGATCGTCGAGCAACTCCGCGGACTCGGTCTGTTCGGACCGGCCGTCGAGTACGCGGCTGTCGATGTCGGCTCGTCGAACGCGGCCGAGAGGCTGTTGGCATTCACGGGACGGTCGCGATGACCCGACTGTTGATCGTCCATCACACTCCGTCGCCGCACTGCCAGGCGATGTTCGAGTCCGTGGTCTCCGGTGCGACCGACCCCGAGATCGACGGCGTGGAGGTCGTTCGCAAAGCGGCACTGGAGGTTTCGCCCTCGGACATGCTTGCTGCCGACGGCTATCTGCTGGGCAGCCCTGCGAACCTCGGCTACATCTCCGGGGCCCTCAAACACGCCTTCGACGTCTGCTACTACCCGATTCTCGACTCCACCAGGGGCCGGCCGTTCGGGTTGTACCTGCACGGCAACGAGGGAACCGAGGGTGCGGAGAACGCCGTCGACCGCATCACCGCAGGGCTCGGCTGGGAGAAGGCCGCCGAGTATGTGGTCGTGTCCGGTCCGCCGTCGAAGCCTGATCTCGAGGCCTGCTGGGAGCTGGGGGCGAGCGTCGCGGCACAGCTGATGTGAGCCGCTGAGTCCGGCATGGTTCGATCTGTGCCATATCGGATGACTCGAGCGTCGAATCCGTCGATGCGGTGCAAAAATTCAACTTTCCGCATCAGGTGAGCGCCGCGATCAGGCGAGCACGCACCTGATCGACTGTTGGGAGGCGCTGTGTCGAGGTCTGCATCGTGATCGCCCGCGCGATCGGAGACGTCTTGCCGATCGCCGTCGCCGTGGCGATCAGTCCGGTGGCGATCATCACCGGCGTCGTGCTCCTGTTGTCGGAGCATGGTCGTGGCAAGGCCGCACTGTTCGCCATCGGGTGGGTCGTCACACTCCTGATCGTCACCGGCGTCGCGGTCGCCATCACCGACGTCGCCGAGGAGGATGAGCCCACTGCCACCGAACACGGTGTGCAGATCTTCACCCTCGTGCTCGGGCTGTTCTTCCTTCTTCTCGCGGTGATGTCCTGGCGCAACCGACCTGCGCCGGGCGAGCCGGCGAAGGAGGCCAAGCTCCTCGCGCGCGTCACCGCGATGTCGGGACTGGCGGTCCTGGCTCTCGGCCTGATCGAGGGCATCGCGATCGTCAAGAACGTACCGCTCAGTCTCGGCGCCGGTGCACGGATCGCCGAGGACACCCAACGAGGTGCGTCGGCATGGGTGGTGCTCGTGATCTACGTGCTGATCGCCAGTATCGGCATACTGCTCCCGCTACTGATCGCCGTCGTCGGCGGACACCGTCTCGATCCGGCTCTGAGCAACTTCCGGCAGTGGCTCGAGGACAACATCTCGCCGATCACGATCATCACACTTCTCGTCGTGGGCGCCTACTTCGTCGGGAAGGGTCTGGCGATCTTCTCGTGATCGCCGATCACCGTTGCGCCCTCGAACCGCTCGGCGAGCAATGCGCTGATCTGCACCTGGCGGGTCAGGAACTCGCGCTCGTCAAGCTTCTTTCGGCGCATCCACGTGGTGACCTCGGTGTTGCATTTGCTGGCATTGCACGATCGGCAACAGGGGACGACGTTCGTCAGGGTGTAGCGCCCGCCGCGGGAAATCGCCAGCATGCAATCACGCTGCAGCGCAGCGCCTTCGGCGCCGCAGTACGCACACCCGCCCCAGGCCTCGCGCAGCGCGATCCACTGGTCGGGCGTGAGATCGTTGGACTGCGCAGCCACTCGGGCTCGACGCCGCCGTGCATAGCGATTGGCGCGGGTGCGTGGGCGGGGTGGCATGAGCTCAGACTAGCCTCGACGCCTCACGTGTCACTTCCGCCACACCGCGGACGACGCGGTGCGTGCGGTGAGGGCGCGGTCGTCGGCGCGCATACCTGGCCCGTGGTCGCTTCGTCCTAGACTGGCAGCCGTGAGTACGGCCATTCGCGACTTCCGACCGACCGAGCCCATCCCGACCCCATACGAGGATCTTCTGCGTCTGGTGATGGACACCGGCACGCCCAAGGCCGACCGCACCGGCACGGGAACGCGCAGTCTGTTCGGGCACCAACTCCGCTACGACCTCAGCCAGGGTTTCCCCTTGATCACCACCAAGAAGGTGCATCTGAAGTCGATCATCTACGAGTTGTTGTGGTTCCTCAGGGGCGACTCCAACGTGCGGTGGCTGCAGGACCGTGGCGTGACGATCTGGGACGAGTGGGCCGACGAGAACGGTGAGCTCGGCCCCGTCTACGGCGTCCAGTGGCGGAGCTGGCCGACGCCGACCGGTGACCACATCGACCAGATCACTGCCGCACTCGAGACCCTGCGGACCGATCCGGATTCGCGCCGCAACATCGTGTCGGCATGGAACGTGGGGGAGATCCCGCAGATGGCGCTACCGCCGTGTCACGCGTTCTTCCAGTTCTACGTCGCCGACGGCACGCTGTCGTGTCAGCTCTATCAGCGCAGTGCCGACCTGTTTCTCGGTGTTCCGTTCAACATCGCGTCGTACGCCCTGCTGACGCACATGATGGCTCAGCAGGCGGGTCTCGAGGTCGGCGAGTTCGTGTGGACCGGCGGTGACTGCCACATCTACGACAACCACGTCGACCAGGTGGAGCTGCAACTCTCGCGCGACCCCTATCCGTATCCCACCCTGCGGCTCCGTGAGCGCGAGTCGATCTTCGACTACGAGTACGACGACGTCGAGGTCCTCGACTACCGGTCACACCCGGGGATCAAGGCGCCCGTCGCAGTCTGATTCCCGGTCGTCACGTTCGCGGTCGGGGCGAGCGGGCCTGTCGGACCGCGGCGGTACTCTCACTGCATGGCCACCGTCATCACACTCGTCTGGGCGCAGGATCGGGTCGGCGCCATCGGGCGTCACAACTCGATTCCCTGGCGCGTACCCGAGGACATGCGACGCTTCCGCGAACTGACGGGCTCCGACCCGGTGGTGATGGGGCGGAAGACCTGGGAGTCGCTACCCGAGCGGTTCCGCCCGCTACCCGAGCGTCGCAACATCGTCATCACCCGCAACCATGACTACATCGCGTCGGGCGCAGAGATCGCAGATTCGCTGCGTGAGGCTCTCGACCGGATCGTCGGAGCTGTCACCGTCATGGGTGGCGGAGCGATCTACGAGGCAGCCATGGAACATGCCTCGCAGTTGCGCATCACCGAGATCGACCTGCTCGTCGACGGTGCCGACGCGTTCGCACCCGAGATAGACCCGTACGCCTGGGAGGTTGCGGAGACCACCGCGTGGCAGACGTCGTCGGGCGGTCTGCGGTACCGCTTCGTCGACTATCTCCGACATGGCGCGGCGGCCGACATACGCCGAGGAGCCTGACCGTCGCCACGATGACACCTCCGCAGATCTCGGCCGCGCAGGCGGCTCGAATCGCGCTCGACGCACAGTGTTTCGGGCGACGGGCACCGGCCGCCGAGGTGACGCGCAGACAAGTGTCGCGGGTGATCGAACGCACGCGCCTGATCCAGATGGATTCGGTGAACATCGCCGTGCGCGCTCACTATCTACCGCTGTTCTCGCGACTCGGTCCGTACGACCGCACACTCCTCGACCGCGCGGCCTGGCATCCGGGTCGGGCCAGGCGAATGCTCGTCGAGTACTGGGCACATGAGGCCGCGCTGATCCCGCTCGATGATTGGCCGCTGTTCGGTTGGCGGATGGAGGAGTACCGCGACGGACGGTACCGCCATACGCGGGAACTGATGCGTGACAACCGGGCGCTCGCTGCCGACATCCGTGCACTGATCGCCGACATCGGACCGGCGACGCCGCGCCTCATCGAGAACCACCTGGGAATCGAACGCGAACCCAGTGCGCCGGGCGGCTGGTGGAATCGGGGCGACGTGAAGCATCTCTGCGAGGCGATGTTCGCCTCGGGCGAGTTGTCTGCGGTGCGCGACGCGAACTTCGGCAGGCACTACGACCTCACCGAACGTGTGGTCGGCGACGTCGCGCAGCGTCGAATCGGCAGGGCCGATGCACACCGCGCACTGGTGACGCGCGCGGCCCGTGCGCTTGGAGTCGCGACGGTCCCCGACCTCGCCGACTACTACCGTCTCAAGAACGACGATGTGCGCAGAGCAGTTGAAGAACTCACCGAAGGCGGTGAGCTGCAACAGTTGTCGGTACACGGATGGAAAGAGTCGGCGTACGTGCACGAGTCGACTCCGATCCCGCGTCGGATCGCACGTGCCGACGAACGGTCGACGCTGCTGTCGCCCTTCGACCCGTTGGTGTTCTTCCGACCGCGCGCCGAGCGGCTGTTCGGCTTCCGCTACCGCATCGAGATCTACGTGCCGGAGCACAAGCGGGTCCACGGCTACTACGTCCACCCCTATCTGCTCGGCGACGAGATCGTCGCCCGCGTGGATCTCAAAGCCGACCGTGGTGCGGGTGTGCTCCGGGTGCCCGCGGCCCACCTCGAGGCGGGGCAGGACGCCGATCGGGTCGCTCGCAGGCTCGCCGCCGACCTGGAGGTCACCGCGCACTGGCTCGGTCTCGACGACGTCGAGATCGGTGACCGGGGAGATCTCGCCAGTCGGTTGGCAGGTGCGGCGTCGGCCACAACAACATGACATGCTGTGTCCGGCTTTGGGACAATCCACCGAGCATTCACCACGGCACACATTCACCGCACTGCAGAGTTCACGAGGGGTACCGATGACGGTCACGCACGACGGGCGCACTTACCAACTGGTCATGTTCGACCTCGACGACACGCTGGCACCATCGAAGAGCCCGATGGACGACTCCATGGTCGAGGTGTTCGGCCGACTGCTCGAGCGCAGTATGGCCTGCATCATCTCGGGTGGGCGGTTCGAGCAGTTCCAGGTCCAGGTGCTCGATCGGCTCGGGGACACCGTGAATCGCGCCAACCTCCACCTCATGCCCACGAACGGCACACAGTACGTCCGTTGGGACGGCTCTGAGTGGACGACTGTGTACGCCGAATACCTCACCGACGACGAAAAACAGCGCACCTTGACCACGCTGGAGACCGGCGCCAAGGAACTCGGCCTCTGGGAGACCGAGACCTGGGGTCCGGTGCTGGAGGATCGAGGAAGTCAGATCACGTTCAGCGCGTTGGGGCAGGCCGCGCCGGTCGACGCCAAGAAGGCATGGGATCCCGACGGCCGCAAGAAGGAATCGCTGCGCGCCTACGCGGCGGAGCGTCTTCCCGACCTGGAGGTGCGTAGCGGAGGCTCGACGTCGGTCGATGTCACTCGGAAGGGCATCGACAAGTCGTACGGTGCGCGGCGACTGATGGAAATCCTCGACCTCACCGTCGATGACATCCTCTTCTACGGTGATCGACTCGACGAGGGCGGCAACGACCGTCCGGTGATGGAATTGGGCATCACCTCGATCGGGGTGACCGACTGGCACGACGCGCTGGGCAAACTCAACGCACTACTCGACGAGTAGGACGTCGGCTCATGCGTCGGTGGACGGGTACGTCGACGCAGCGGGCCGATGCTTTCCGAACTCGACGAGCCCCTCGATCTCCGCAGCCAGCGACACCAGCAACAGCTCGCTGTCGGCAGGCCCGACGAGCTGGGCACTCTGCGGTAGGCCAGTCCCGTCCAGACCGATGGGAATCGCAGCCGCAGGATTGCCGAGGACGTTCCACGGCGACGTGAACGACGACGTCGCCGACGCCGCTCGGAGCACCCCCACGAAGCCGTGCCGGTCGAGTTGGCCCACCTCGACCGCGGTGGTCGGTGTAGTCGGGGTGAGCAGGACGTCGAAGTCGGCGAACAGTTCGTGGAGGAACGTCGAGGCAATGCGATCGGCCTGCCGCTCTGCCCGTTGAACCCCGCGCCGAGCGACACGGCCCACGCGTGCGATGCGTCGCGTGTGTTGTTCGAGCAGTGTCGGATGCTCCACCCGCTCCGCCTCCTCGGCGACACCGGTGGCGACCTGCACCGAGAACGGGACGGAGAGGAGCGGGTAGTCGGGATCGGATTCGGTGACAGTGTGTCCCGCGTCGCGCAGACGATCGGCGAGAAGGTGAAGCGCCGCAACCGATTCGGAGTCGGCGGCTGGGCCGCCCAGTGGTCCGTCGCCTGCCGGGTTCTGCGTCGACATGCGAATTCTGAGGCGCTCGGGTGGGCGCGTCGCCGCGTCGAGGAACGAGCCCGACAGTGGTTCTGCGTGGAATCTGTCGACCGCGGTCGTGCCGGAGATCACGTCGTAGATGAGCGCGCTGTCGGCAACGGTGCGCGTCAGCGGGCCGAGCGTGCCCAGCGCGCGCCACAGATCGCGGTTGGGTGACGTGCTGACTCTGCCTCGCTGCGGCTTGAGTCCGAACAGGCCACACCAACTCGACGGCAGCCGGATCGAACCACCCCCGTCGCCGCCGATACCGGCAGCGACCATGCCCGACGCGACTGCGGCCGCCGTACCGCCACTCGATCCGGCAGGGGAGCGCTGCGGGTCCCACGGGTTGCGGGTCCACCCGTGCGCGGCGGTTTCGGTGTAGGGCCAGATACCGAATTCGGGCATCCGGGTCTTGCCGATGATCACGGCGCCCGAGGTGCGCAGACGCCGGACCACCTCGGAGTCGGCCGTCGCCGGTGTGGTCACCGACGCGCCGCCGTAGGCGGTCGGTACACCGCGGACGTCGTTCTCGTCCTTCACCGCGATCGGGACCCCGTGCAGGGGGCCAGGTTGCGTGCCGTCCCGAAGCGCGGCGTCGAGCCGGTCTGCCTCCGACCGGGCCTCGTCGTGCAGGACCGCGGAGAACGCATTGAGCGGCGGATCGAGGCGGGCGATCTGTGCCAGACAGTGCTCGACGAGCTCACGGGAGGTGATCTCGCCCTGGGCAACCCAGGAGCGCTGGTCGTGGACGGAACTGAAATTCAGGTCGGGCATTCGACCATCGTCCCCGTTCCGAGAGCACGCCGTACGGTGAAACTCCGAACGACCTGTGTTGTGTGACGGGGTCGGTGGGGTGGGCGGGCCGAGGTGATCACGCTGGTGGACAATCGTTGATGCCCGACAGGTGAGAGGAGGCGACATGGCGGACATGGTGCCGTTGAAGGTGCAGATGGTGGCCGCGACCGCTTTCAACCCGCCCGAAGACGTCCCGTGGAGCACCGACGCCGACGGCGGTGAGGCGCTCGTCGAGTTCGCCGGCCGAGCCTGCTATCAGAGCTGGGACAAACCCAATCCACGCACCGCGACCAACGCCGGATACCTGCGACACATCCTCGAGGTGGGGCACCTGTCCCTGCTCGAGCACGCGAACGTCACGTTCTACATCACCGGCATCTCACGCTCGTGCACGCACGAACTGATCAGGCACCGCCACTTCTCGTACTCGCAGCTCTCGCAGCGCTTCGTGCCCGAGCACGATTCCAACGTGGTCGCGCCGCCCGCGATCAAGGGAGATGCACACCTCGAGGCGTTGTTCACCGCGGCGACCGATGCCAGCCGCAAGGCATACGGTGAGTTGCTCGATGCCCTCGAGGCGAAGTTCGCCGACGTCCCCAACGCGATCCTGCGTCGCAAACAGGCACGGCAGGCCGCACGCTCGGTTCTACCCAACGCGACCGAGACGAAGATCGTCGTCACCGGTAACTACCGGGCGTGGCGACATTTCGTCGGAATGCGTGCCACCGAGCACGCCGACGTCGAGATCCGCCAACTCGCCGTCGAATGCCTGCGTCAACTCATGGACGTCGCACCGACCGTGTTCGGCGACTTCGAGATCGGCACCCTCGCCGACGGAACCGAGGTGGCGACGTCACCGTTCGTGCTCGAAGGCTGAGCACAAGGCGCACGTGAGGCCCCCGGTGTCCGGTGGCGCCGATGTCACGGCGTGGCCAGTTCGTTCACCGACGAATGGCCACGGTAGCCTTGACCACCATGAACGCAGGAGCTGAGCAGCTGCCCACGCATCCCTTCGGGACCAATGTGGTGGCCATGGTGACCCCCTTCCGCACCGACGGCTCGCTCGATCTGGACAAGGCCGCTGAGCTGGCAGATCACCTCGTATCCAAGGGATGCGATGGGCTCGTGGTGTCGGGGACGACCGGCGAATCCCCGACGACCACCCCCCAGGAGAAGCTCGACCTCCTGCGCGTCGTGCTGGACGTGGTCGGCGACCGCGCCCGCATCACCCAGGGAGCGGGAAGCTACGACACCGCGGAGAGCATCCGCTTCGCCCAGGCATCAGAGCGTGCAGGCGCGCACGCGCTCCTCGTCGTCACCCCCTATTACTCCAAACCGCCGCAGGCCGGACTGCTCGCCCATTTCCGGGCTGTCGCCGACTCGACGTCGCTTCCGGTTCTGCTCTACGACATTCCGCCGCGCTCTGTGGTCCCGATCGCCAACGAGACACTGATCGCACTCGCCGAGCACCCGCGAATCAGGGGCGTGAAAGACGCCAAGGGGGATCTGCACTCTGCGGCGGGCATCATCGCCACGACCGGATTGGAGTATCTCTCCGGTGAGGATGCGCTGAACCTGCCATGGCTCTCGGTGGGTGCGAGCGGCTTCGTCAGCGTCATCGGACATCTGGTTCCCGACCGGCTGCGCGACATGCAGATCGCCGTCGAAAAGGGTGATCTCCCCACGGCACGAGCGATCAACACCTCGATGCTGCCGTTGGTCAACGCGATGGGACGACTCGGAGGCGTGACCATGGTCAAGGCGTCGCTCCGGGTCCTCGGACTCGACGTCGGGGATCCGCGTCTGCCGCAGGTGCCCGCTACCGGTCCTCAGATCGAAGCGTTGATCACCGACCTCCGTGCGGCAGGGGTGTTGTCCTGATGGCCGCACCGCGTCGACGCAGCGCCTCCCGCAAGGCCGGACCGCCCACTCCCGTCGAGGAGCGTCCGGTACAGACAACGGCTCCCGCCCAGTCGGCCCCCAGCCAGCCCGCTGCCACCCAGTCGGCCCCCAGCCAGCCCGCTGCCACCCAGTCGGCTCCGGCACAGCAGAGCGGCCGGGCGTCCGGGGACCAGAACCAGGGCCGCGGACGGCGTCGCGGTCGCCACGAGCGCAAAGACGACACGCAGGGTGCCGCGGGCAAGCAGTCCGGATCGCAAGCACAGCCGGCGCGGCGTGAGTCCGTTCCCGTCGACCCGGCCGTCGATCGGCTCGGCACCCCGCGCAAGCTCCCACGAGGTGGACTGCGGGTCGTCGCGCTCGGCGGTATCGGCGAGATCGGCCGGAACATGACCGTTTTCGAATACAACGGCCGGCTTCTCATCGTCGACGCCGGAGTCCTGTTCCCCGAGGACGCGCAGCCCGGTGTCGACCTGATCCTGCCCGACTTCCGTTACATCGAGGACCGCATCGACGACGTCGAGGCCGTTGTCCTGACGCACGGTCACGAGGACCATATCGGCGCAGTCCCGTTCCTGCTGCGCCTGCGCAGCGACATTCCGGTCGTGGGCGCGAAATTCACGCTCGCGCTGGTCGATGCCAAGTGCAAAGAACATCGCCTGCGGCCCAAGCTCGTCGAGGTACGTGAGGGGGATCGGCTCGACTACGGACCGTTCGACCTCGAGTTCTTCGCGGTCAACCATTCGATCCCCGACGCGTTGGCTGTCGCGATCCGGACACCGGCAGGCCTGGTGCTGCACACCGGCGACATCAAACTCGATCAGCTGCCACTCGACCACCGACTCACCGACCTCGCCGGATTCAGCCGGCTCGGTGACGAGGGTGTCGACCTGTTCCTCGTCGACTCCACCAATGCCGAGGTGCCCGGTTTCGTCACACCCGAACGTGAGATCGGCTCCGTTCTCGACCAGGTGATCGGCAAAGCGAAACAACGCGTGATCGTCGCCTCCTTCGCCAGCCACGTGCACCGAATCCAGCAGATCATCGACGTCGCGCACGCGCACAACAGGCGTGTCACGTTCGTCGGACGGTCGATGGTGCGCAACATGCAGATCGCACAGGATCTCGGCTACCTCCACGTGCCCGACGGCGTCGTCGTCGACATGGACACCGCCGCAACGCTTCCGGATCACCGGCTCGTACTGATCTCCACGGGTTCGCAGGGTGAGCCGCTGTCTGCGCTGTCGCGGATGGCGCGTGGCGAGCACCGACAGATCAACATCCGGGCCGACGATCTCGTGGTGTTGGCGTCGTCGCTGATCCCGGGCAACGAGAACTCGGTGTTCGCCGTGGTCAACGGTCTCGCGAAGCGCGGCGCCACTGTCATCACGCAGCAGAACGCCAAGGTTCACGTGTCCGGACACGCGTCGGCGGGGGAACTGCTCTACCTCTACAACGCGGTGCGTCCGACGAATGCGATGCCCGTCCACGGTGAGTGGCGCCACCTGCGTGCCAACGCCGCGCTCGCGGTCGCGACTGGCGTGCACCCTGATCGCGTCATGCTGGCCGAGGACGGTGTCGTCGTCGACCTCGTCGACGGTCGGGCCGAGATCGTCGGGCGCGTGCCCGTCGGTCACGTGTACGTCGACGGTCTGTCGGTCGGAGATGTGGGGGAATCGACCCTGTCGGAACGTCTCGTGCTCGGCGAGGGTGGATTCATCGCGATCACCGTCGCGGTCGACACCGCAACGGGACGGCCGGTCAGCCCACCCGAGGTGTCCGGACGCGGATTCTCCGACGATCCGGAGGCGCTCAAGGAAGCCGCCGGGCTCGTCGATCAGGCACTCGATTCGCTTGCGGCAGAGGGTGTCACCGATACGCATCGGATCGCACAGACGATTCGCCGCGTCGTCGGCCGGTGGGTGGCCGACACCTACCGTCGACGCCCGATGATCGTGCCGACCGTGCTGGCCGTCGGGTCCTGACGACAACTCGGCCGGTCCCGGCTGCCGCAGGCATACGCGTGCCGATATGCTCTGTGCGGCCCGCGAATTCGTGGGAGGCGACGGGGCACAGGCCCTGCCGGGACGTGACAGAAAGCCCGAAAGGCCACCAGTGACTTCTCGCTCGACTGCCGGCTTCTTCTCCCGTGGAACCTCGTCGCGGACGATCGGCCGCAGAGTTGTGGTCGCCGCCACCGTGGTGACCACCGCGATCCTCCCACTGGGGGCCGTCACGGCAGCCCGGGTGCAGGCCGCGCCGACCGTCATGCCCGCGCACACCATTCCGGCGCCGCTCGCCATCTCGGTGCCAGACGTCGCCAACGCGCGCACCTTTGCCAACTACACGACCGAGACCGGAATGCGCATCTCCGACAAGGTCATTCGCAGCGCCAACCTCTCGACCCTGACCCCCGCGGGCATCACGGCCCTGCAGCGCCACGGTGTGCGCTCGATCATCGACCTACGCACTCAGCTCGAGGCTGCGGTCCAGCCGGACAAACCCGTGCCCGGTGCCACCCGCCGGAACCTCGACGTCCTCGGTGCGGTGCCTGCGTCGTATCTGGTGGATCTGCCGAACGCGTACAGCGCTTTCGTCACCGACCCCCACGCGCGCGAGGCATTTCGTGCGTCGCTGCTCGACATCAAGGACACCGTGACAGCGGGCGGGAGCGTGCTGTTCCACTGCAGCGCGGGCAAGGACCGCACCGGCTGGCTCGCCGCCGTCCTGCTGACGATCCTCGGCGTCGATCGACAGGTCGTCGATGCCGACTACCTCGCGAGCAACAGCTTCCGTCATGCGTCACCGAATGATCCACTCAACGGGGTCAACATCGGTTGGCTGAACGCGTCGTTCGCAGCAGCGGACAAGACCTACGGCAGCTTCGACGGCTACGTCCGCAAGGGACTTCGGCTGTCGGATGCCGACATCGCCGGACTCGAGAAGGCGCTGCTGCGTCCCTCGATCTGAGGGGGTCACGACGGCGACGTGGTTAGGCTTGAAGCGTGACCCTTGCTCAGTCTGAACGCGCTGCCCTCGTCGACACCCTGCGGAAGGTGGGCCCCGACGCGCCCACCCTGTGCGGAGACTGGGATGCGCGCGCTCTCGCAGCTCATCTCGTCATTCGCGAACGCAGGCCCGACGCCGCGCTCGGCATCATGGTGAGTCCGCTGGCGGGGCACACCGAGAAGGTCCAAGCCGACACCGCGGCGCAGCCGTGGCCCGACCTGGTCGAAAAGGTCGCCGAGGGTCCGCCGTGGTACTCGATGTTCAGTCTCGTCGACCGATGGGTCAATCTCGCCGAGATGTTCATTCATCACGAGGACCTGTTGCGTGGCGGAGCCGATCCCGACGGTCCGTGGACTCCGCGGTCTCTTCCCGACGACATGACGCACGCGCTGGGGACAACGCTCAAGGGCATAGGACGTATGACGCTTCGCTCGTTGCCTGCGCGGGTGACCTTCGTGACACCCGACGGCGCCACCGCCCTCGTCGCCGGGTCCGGGCCGCCGGTGACAGCCACCGGTGCGGTCGGCGAACTGTTGTTGTTCGCCTATGGTCGTGCCCCCGTCGTCATCGACTGGGAGGGTGACCCGGACGCCATCGCAGCGGTCAAGGCGACGACTCGCTCGGTCTGAACACCCGGCGCCTGTGGGCGCGAGTCCGGCAAGGGTTACGAATTCGACACACAGTTGTGTTGCCTGTGTTGTGCATGTGACTCAGGAGATAGGTGACCACTAGTCTGTCCCTATGGCTTCAAAGGCAGGCACGGGAACCCGCGCGGCCGCGTCACGCGCGACCAGCGGACAGCGTGCGTCGGGGGGACGGGCGTCGGCTCGCGGACAGGGCACGGGCACACGTAGTTCACGCACCCCGACCAGCGGTTCGGGTAACGGACGCCGCGCACAGGGATCGCGCTCGTCGGCGACGGGCACGTCCCGCCGTTCAGCGCAGTCGACCTCGCGCCGCGAGTCCGCAGACATCAGTCGGCGGTCCGCAGGCGCGGTGGTCGGCAGGGGAGTGGGCCGTGGAGTCGGCGGTGCGTGGTCGCTTCTCGCGCGTGGGGTGGGCTCCGTTGCCCGTGCGGGAAGTGGAGGTGCCGCCCGTGGTGGCGCCGCAGCCGTGGTCGACGAGGACGTCGTCGACTCCGACGGCGACTATCTGACCTCTGACGACGTCAGTGAATCGCGTGCGCGCACGTCGGTCACCTCGGGCGGTCACACGCACCGACGAGACGGTGTCGGGTTGGCGCTCCTCGCGCTGGCTCTGCTCGTCTCGGTGGGAGTCTGGGTCGGTGCCGGTGGCCCGGTGGGTGCCTTCATCGACGCCCTGATCCGTGCTGTCGTCGGCACCGCGGCTCTGCTGGTTCCCGTGGCGCTCGCCGCCTCGGCGATCGTCCTGATGCGGCGCGGCCCCAATCCGGACAAGCGTGCCCGTTACATCGGGGGCGCGCTGCTCATCGTCCTGCCGCTACTGGGTCTGATGCATCTCGTCGCCGGCGCACCGGAAGACCTTCCCGGCCGATCCCGTGCCGGCGGATTCGTCGGGTATGTGGTGGGAACCCCGCTCACCGCCGGTGTGACGGCCTGGGTGTCTGTGCCGATTCTGGTGCTGTGCATGGCTTTCGGCGTCCTCATCCTGTCCGGGCGTACGGTACGTGAGGTCGTCGACGGAGCACTGGGTTGGCTGGGACTCGGTGGCAGCCACTACGACGACGATGGTCTCCCGTGGGATGACGACGTCGACGACGCGGAATTCGACGACGCGGAATTCGACGATCCCGACAGCGACGACGACCTCGGCGATCCGTCACGTGGCTGGTCGTCGAGCGCTTGGTCGCCGTCGGCGCCCCGCTCGACCGATCCCTACGACAACTATCCGCCCGATGACGGGTCGGCCCCGCGCTCGCGCCGACGAGGCGCGCGCTCGGACAGGCGTAGCGCCCCGATCGAGGTGCCCGCGTCGACCACCGACACCAGCGACGCGCCCACGGACAATTTCGACGACATGCTCACCGAGCCCGTCGTCGACGAGGTCACCGAGCAACTCGCGCGACCTGCTGCGGCTACAGCCCGTAAGCGCGGAAGCGAGGTCACCAAGACGCGGGCACGGCAGACCTCACGGCCCGCCGAGCCCGTAGCGCCGGAGGCCGACAGCGCAGCGGATCCGGACGCTCTCGTCGTCACCGACGTCGAGGGTGACTACCGCCTGCCACCAGCCACGCTGCTCGTCGACGGTGACCCGCCCAAACGCGGCAGCCAGACCAACGACGACATGATCGACCGCATCACAGGCGTTCTCGAGCAGTTCAAGATCGACGCCGCGGTGACCGGTTACACCCGCGGCCCCACTGTGACCCGATACGAGGTCGAACTCGGCCCCGGGGTGAAGGTGGAGAAGATCACGGCACTGCAGCGCAACATCGCCTACGCGGTCGCCACCGACAACGTGCGCCTGCTGGCGCCGATCCCGGGCAAGTCCGCGGTGGGTATCGAGGTGCCCAATTCCGATCGCGAGATGGTCCGCCTCGCCGACGTATTGAAGTCGCCGTCGACCCGCAAGGATTCGCATCCGCTGGTGATCGGACTCGGCAAGGACATCGAGGGCGATTTCGTCAGCGCCAATCTCGCGAAGATGCCACACCTGTTGGTCGCGGGCTCCACGGGTTCGGGTAAGTCGAGCTTCGTGAACTCGATGCTCGTTTCGTTGCTCACGCGGGCCACACCCGAGCAGGTGCGGATGATTCTCATCGACCCGAAGATGGTGGAGCTCACGCCGTACGAGGGCATCCCGCACCTGATCACACCGATCATCACCCAGCCGAAGAAGGCAGCAGCCGCGCTCGCCTGGCTCGTCGAGGAGATGGAGCAGCGCTATCAGGACATGAAGTCCTCGCGGGTGCGTCACATCGACGACTTCAACGCCAAGGTCCGTTCGGGTGAGATCGCGACGCCGCTCGGGTCCGAGCGCGTCTACAAGCCCTATCCCTACATTCTGGCCATCGTCGACGAGCTCGCCGACCTCATGATGACCGCGCCCCGCGACGTCGAGGACGCCATCGTGCGCATCACCCAGAAGGCGCGTGCCGCGGGCATCCACCTGGTGTTGGCCACGCAGCGACCGTCCGTCGACGTCGTCACCGGTCTCATCAAGACGAACGTTCCCTCGCGACTCGCGTTCGCGACCTCGTCGCTCACCGATTCGCGCGTCATCCTGGACCAGCCGGGAGCCGAGAAGCTCATCGGCATGGGTGACGGTCTCTTCCTGCCGATGGGTGCCAACAAGCCGATCCGCATGCAGGGCGCGTTCATCACCGACGAGGAGATCGCAGCCGTCGTCGACTACACGCGTGAGCAGGCGGATCCGGAATACACCGAGGGGGTCACCACTGCCAAGGCCGGTGACAAGAAGGAGATCGACGGCGACATCGGCAACGATCTCGACGATCTGCTGCAGGCGATCGAACTGGTCGTGTCCAGTCAGTTCGGCTCGACGTCGATGTTGCAGCGCAAACTGCGGGTCGGATTCGCCAAGGCCGGTCGTCTGATGGATCTGATGGAAACCCGCGGCGTCGTCGGTCCAAGTGAGGGCTCGAAGGCGCGCGAGGTGCTCGTCAAGCCCGACGACCTCGCCGGGGTGATCGCATCGATCACCGGCGGGGGCGGCGACGAGGCCGAGGGCGAGTAGTCGACAGGCATGTCCGGCAAGTCGGATATGCCTGTGCGGGTGCTCCTGTTAAGGTGGTCGGCAGATCGAAGAGGGGAGTATCCCCATCTCGCAGCCCTTCCGTCAATACGGTCGAGAGGTCACACGATGCCGATCATCGTGCGGCGCTCCCGATCCGGATCGGCTGGTGCGGACATCGTCCGTACG
The DNA here is from genome assembly GCF_020735545.1 of Gordonia otitidis. Lineage (NCBI taxonomy): Bacteria > Bacillati > Actinomycetota > Actinomycetes > Mycobacteriales > Gordoniaceae > Gordonia > Gordonia otitidis. The sequence continues at coordinate 5,064,001 of NZ_CP085974.1, read as the reverse complement.
GGAGAGACCTCTGGCATCGCAACCGTTGTGTGCTGCGCGCTGGAGGTAGATCGCTCTCATGAATGTTTCGCCCACCGTCTGGGCCATCACCTGTGTGGTGATCCTCGGACTCTTCGTCTTCGACTTCTTCGCCCACGTTCGGGTTCCACATGCACCGTCGCTCCGTGAATCGGGGACGTGGTCGGCGATCTACATCTCGATCGCCGTCCTCTTCGGACTGTTCGTGTGGTGGCAGTGGGGCGGCACCTACGGCGGCGAGTACTTCGCGGGCTATGTGACTGAGAAAGCGCTCTCCGTCGACAACTTGTTCGTGTTCGTGATCATCATGAGCAAGTTCGCGGTCCCGCGGGAGTATCAGCAGAAGGTGCTGCTGCTCGGCATCGTGATGGCGTTGGTCATGCGCGGTGCGTTCATCGCGGTCGGTGCCGCAGCCATCAACGCATACAGCTGGGTGTTCTACCTGTTCGGCGCGTTCCTCATCTTCACTGCGGTCAAACTGCTCCGCGAGAGCGACGATCCCGTCGAGCACGAGGAGGAGCGGGAGACCCGGCTCGAGCGCTTCCTCAAGAAGCGCCTGCGGACGAGCGACGAATACGACAGCGACAAGCTCTTCACCAGGATCGACGGCAAGCGGTGGGCCACGCCGATGCTGATGGTCCTCATCGTGATCGGGTTCACCGACGTGCTGTTCGCGCTCGACTCGATCCCAGCGATCTACGGGCTGACCCAGGAGCCGTATCTGGTGTTCACGGCGAACGCATTCGCGCTGATGGGTCTGCGTCAGCTCTACTTCCTGCTCGGTGGTCTGCTCGACCGGCTGGTGTTCCTGTCCTACGGACTCTCGTTCATCCTCGGCTTCATCGGCGTGAAGCTCGTTCTGCACGCCCTGCACGAGAACACGCTGCCGTTCGTCAACGGCGGGGAACACGTCGCGGTACCGGAGATCTCCACAGTCGTGTCGTTGTCGGTCATCATCGTGACTCTCGTCGTCACCACCGTCGCGAGCCTGCTGTGGTCCAGGCGCAAGGGTGCCTCGACGGACGAACCGGCGACCTGACGCGCGGTGCCGGTGGGTGCGCCGTGGGGCCTACTCCGTGAACGGGCCGTAGATCTGGGTGACCTCGACGACACGAACGCCGTCGATGGCCTGGTGCGCGTTGAACGGGTCATTCGCGATGAAGGCCTCGGCCTCGTCGAGGTCGCTGCCGCGCACAAGGATCAGGGCGCCCGAACCGTCGGGATACGGACCGGAGAACAGGACGTTTCCCGCGGAGAACTCCTCGGAGAGCCACTGGCGATGCAATGGCCTGTGCGCGTCGCGTGCAGCGGCCTTTCCGGGACCGTAGGTGTAGTGGATCGCGAAGATCGCCATGATTTCGCCTCGTCTCTCGTCTGTCGTCGGTCGAAGTGTGATCGGCTGACGTCTCAGGCCGGGGTCTCGTCGGATTGGATCCCGTCGGTCGGGGTCTGGTCGAGATGGGCCAGCATGCGGGTGTTGCCGAGTGTGTTGGGCTTGACGTAGCTGAGGTCCAGGAACTCGGCGACGCCGGTGTCGTACGAACGGCACATCTCTTCGTACACCTCGCGTGTGACGGGCGTTCCCTGGATCTCGCGGAACCCGTGTCGGCCGAAGAACGCCGTCTCGAAGGTGAGGACGAATACGCGGGACAGTTGCAGTTCGCGCGCCACGGACATCAGCTGCGCCACCAGCAGGTGGCCGAAACCCCGTCCCGCGTAGCGTGTGTCGACCGCGACCGTGCGGACCTCACCGAGGTCGGCCCAGAGAACATGCAGCGCACCGCATCCCACCACGAGGTCGTCGACCTGTGCGACCCAGAACTCCTGGACGGATTCGTACAGGGTGACGAGATTCTTCTCGAGCAGAATTCTGCCCGCGTAGAGGTCGATGAGTTCCTTGATGCGCGGTACGTCGGACGTGCGGGCGCGTCGTATCAGGGGCACCGTTTCCTGTTCGGCAGTGGGCACGGCATCTCAGCCTAGTCGGGACAGATACCCTGGAGGGGTGCGGAGCCCCGATCACATCACCGACCCGGTCGATCCGGTACCGGTGGTCAACATCGCCAACGCGCTGACGGTGTTCCGCATCCTGTTGGTCCCGGTGTTCATCGTGGTGCTGTTCATCGACGGCGGACACGACACGCTGTGGCGGATTGTCGCGGCTCTCATCTTCGCGGGGGCCGCCTTCACCGACAGGGTCGACGGCCGGCTGGCGCGCGAACGCGGCTTGGTGACCGATTTCGGGAAGATGGCCGACCCGATCGCCGACAAGGCGCTGATCGGCGCGGCTCTGATCGGATTGTCGATCCTGGGCGACCTGAGCTGGTGGGTGACCGGCATCATCCTCGCGCGCGAGCTCTGGGTGACACTGCTGAGATTCTGGGTTATCCGGTATGCGGTGATACCGGCCAGTCGTGGCGGCAAGCTCAAGACACTGTTGCAGTCGGTCGGCATAGGTCTACTCGTCCTGCCGCTGAGCGGACCGTGGCACACGATCGCGATGGTGATCATGTGGGCAGCGGTGGTGGTGACGGTCGTGACCGGCATCGACTACACCTGGCAGGCGTTACGCGTCCGGGTGCAGGCGGCACGATCGGACTCGACCAAGGGATCACTGCGCAAGGTGGTTTCCGAACCCGCGCGGCCGGATACCGGCTCACTCGACGGCGAGCCGCAGCGACGACGGCATTCCGACACCGTCTGACATCCCCCGACGTCGACGCACCTTGCGCCGGTTGACCGGCTCACCGTGGCGAGCGTTCGCGACGCGCGGACAGGCGGCGTACGGCGACCGTCGGGACTTTGGACTAGTGTCGTGCAGACACGCGGGGACCGAATGTATGTCGTCGGGGAACGTATCGACCGCTTCGGGCGTTGACAACGAACGGACAACTCGAACCGAACCGACGACAGTCACCTGAGACCGACACCGAGAGGAGACTCGATGGCGATGCTCTTGCGCGAGGCGCTGGGCGACAGCCTGCGCCGGGTGCGTACCCAGCAGGGCCGAACGCTGCGCGAGGTATCCACCAACGCACGGGTCAGTCTGGGATACCTGTCCGAGGTGGAACGCGGTCAGAAGGAGGCGTCGAGCGAACTGCTCGCCGCGATCTGCGACGCACTCGACGTGGAGATCGCTGATCTGTTGCTCGACGTGGGCAGCGCCATGCGGCCCGCAACGGCCGACGCCGACGCGATGGCACTCGCGGGCGATGCCGGACTCGCGTCCACCAAGGTGGTCATCCCATCACCCGACTCGCACCATGCCACCGCACTTGCTGCTGCTTGACGCCTGATCACGGTCCCGCCTGTCGCTGCCGTGTCGGCCCTCACCCCTTCGACCGGTTTCGAGGGACTGCGTCGTCGGACGGTGGAAGGATCGTCTGTTGCGTCGGGGGACAGGTCATCGCCGCTCGTCGTCGTTTGGCCGACATGCCCGGTTGCCACGGGTGGATAACCGCTAGATTGGGTGTCAACACCTCAACAGACCCGTCGAATGACAACATCCGTCGAACCGAGGTTTCGACGACCGCTGAATGGAGTTGACGAAGAGCATGGCGAATCCGTTCGTGAAGCTGTGGCGCTACCTGATGGCAGCGGGCAACGCGAAGATCGACGAGAACGCGGACCCCAAGATCCAGATCCAGCAGGCGATCGAAGACGCGCAGCGTCAGCACCAGGCGCTGTCGCAGCAGGCGGCGTCGGTGATCGGTAACCAGCGCCAGCTCGAGATGAAGCTCAACCGGCAACTCGAGGAGATCGAGAAACTGCAGGCCAACACGCGACAGGCGTTGACGCTCGCCGATCAGGCAAGCGCAGCCGGCGACACCCAGAAGGCCGCCGAGTACACCAACGCCGCGGAGGCGTTCGCCGCGCAGCTCGTGACGGCGGAGCAGAGTGTCGAAGACCTCAAGAGCCTGCACGATCAGTCGCTACAAGCCGCAGAGCAGGCCAAGCAGGCCGTCGAACGCAACGCCATGATCCTGCAGCAGAAGCTCGCCGAGCGCTCCAAGCTGCTCAGTCAGCTCGAGCAGGCAAAGATGCAGGAGCAGGTCTCGGCCTCGCTCAACCAGATGAGCGAACTGTCGGTGCCCGGCAACACACCGAGCCTCGATCAGGTGCGCGACAAGATCGAGCGTCGTTACGCCGACGCCCTCGGCTCCGCCGAGCTCGCGAAGAACACGGTTCAGGGTCGGATGCAGGAAGTGCAGCAGGCCAGCGTGCAGATGGCGGGACACTCGCGTCTCGAGCAGATCCGGGCGAGCATGAACGGGGGCGCGCTCCCGTCCGGCGGTGCCGCCGCGCAGCCGTCACAGAACGCCACCCCGGCGCAGCAGCCCACGCAACCGGCTGCGGAGCCGCCTCAGACCGGCAACTGACCGTCCGGCAACCGACAGACCGGCAACTGACAAGCACCCCGCCCCGCGTCGGTATCGTCGCGGGACCCGATGCAGGACATGCCTTCCCGGCGTTCGCGCTTGCCGAACGGTGCCGCGAAGCCGGCTGGCAACCCACGGTGTTCACCGGGACGCAGTGGTACGACACCGCAGGCGGTCGTGGCATCGACATCGCAGAACTCCCCGAACTGCGCGCCGACTGGGCCGACGATGATCTCGACGCAGGTGAGAAGCTGAGCGGCCGGGCGGCGCGCATGGCGGTGCGGCTGGCGCCGGTGCTGGCCACCCGAGGCATCGACCTCGTGGTCTCCGACGTCATCGCCGTCGCCGGAGCCTGGGCGGCAGAGCTCACCGGTTTGCCGTTCGTCGAATTGTCGCCGCATCCGCTGTATCTGCCGTCGAAGGGATTGCCCCCGGTGGGCGCGGGCCTGTCACCGGGTCGCGGCTTCCGCGGCAGGATGCGGGACGCGGCGATGCGCGCCGCGAGTGGTCGCTCGGTAGCTCTCGGGGTTCGGCAGCGCGCTGCGGCGCGTGCGGGCATCGGACTTCCCGGGCACGCACCGGCACCCGCGGCACGCTTGATCGCAACCCTGCCCGCACTCGAGGTCTGGCGACCGGACTGGCCCCGCGACACCCATCTGATCGGGCCGCTGCTGTGGGAGCCGACGCGGCGACTCTTCGAACGTCCCGCCGGCGACGGCCCCCTCATCGTAGTTGCCCCGTCGACCGCGGTCACCGGAAGTCAGGGGCTGCTCGACGAGACACTCACCGCGTTCGGCGAGCTGTCCTCGCGTACGCCACTGCGCGTGGTCATCTCATCGCTCGTTCCTCCGTCGCCGGAATCGGTGGCACTCGCCGGGGCGTCGTACGTGGTCCACGGACTCGGTCGTCAGGACGAGGTGCTCCGCCACGCCGACCTCGTGGTGTGTGGGGGTGGGCACGGCATGCTCGCCAAGTCGCTGCTCGCCGCGGTTCCCGTCGTGGTGATCCCGGGCGGAGGGGACCAATGGGAGCTCGCCAATCGTGTCAGCAGGCAGGGTAGTGGGGTGCTGGTCAGGCCGGCCTCGGCGGCGGCGATCGGCAGTGCCGTCGATACCGTGCTCTCCGACCCCGGGTACGCCGACGCTGCGGCAGCCGCCGGGAGATCGGCGAGCGCGGTGGTCGATCCGATCGACGTACTGCGCCGTGTCCTCGACAGCGCGGAAACGTAGGCTGGCCGGGTGCGTCTCACGGAGTTCACAGATCTGATGACAACCGAGTTCGGGGTGTCGTCGGCGGACGCGATCCTCGCCGACCACGTCCTCATCGACCTCGGCGGTCGGACAGGTGCCCAGGCCATCGAGGACGGTGTCGACCCGCGCGATGTGTGGGTCGCGATCTGTCGGGACTTCGACGTCCCGCGGGCCCGATGGTGAGTGACGCAGCGAATAGATCCTGCCTGCCACACCTTCGTCGCCTCACCCCTTGCGTCGCCTCACCTCGACCAATCGACACGGTCAGCCATGTCGAGTAGTCGACGTCTGCGTTCGTGGCCGGTGGCGCCGACCCATGCGATGAGTCCGTAGACGTGATCGCGAAAATTGTTGTGGCCCTGCAGGTTCTGTGATCGTGCGCCGGATCTGGCGGCGTTGTGCAGCAGTGCGCGCAGGTTGTCGTAGTCCTCACGTGACACCTGCGGCCGGTCGTTGACCACGAGTCCCGCCAGGCGTTGCTGCTGATGGCGGTGCATGACGCGCACCTTGTCGGGATGGACGACGAAGCCGCAGTCGGAGACGATCCGCCTGACGATCCACAGCGCGCGGCCGTGATCGAAGTCGTCGCCCGAGAGTGCCAGGTCGTCGCCGTATCGCGTGTAGTTCAACCTGTTGGCGCGCGCGTACCCGTCGATACGTCGATCCAACCGCGCGAGTGCGAGATTGGCGAGATGGGGCGACGTCGGTGCGCCCTGCGGCAGGTGTCGCCGACGGAGCAGTGCCGCGTGGGTGAGGTCGATGCCACCGAGTTGGTCGGCGGGTGTCGACGTCGTGCAGAGTTCTGCGAGAAGGCGGGCGATGTGCGCGGGGTAGCCGACATCGTCGAAGATCCGGCGGACACGGCCCGCGCCGATCGACTCGAAGCAGTGCTCGAGGTCGAGGCGCAGCACGGTCGGCCGGTCGCTGTGGGGCCAGGCGAACGCAGCGGTCGACGAACCGGGTTCGAATCCGCGCGCGGCAGGATGGGCCGGGATACGGGAGACGAGTCGGCGCAGTAGCCGGCGCTGTGTCTCGCGCATCCGTGGCTTGGGCGCCTCGATGACGCGGACACCCTGTCGCTTCTCGCGACGGAACACCCGATAGTGCCGCAGACGCGGGTTCGCGGTGCGCAACCAGGTGCCGCGGTCGGCGAACCATTCGAGTTCTGCGGGCGTGAAGTCGAGCCACGCGGCGAACTGTGCGACGTCGTGGAGCGGCGGCAGCCCGTATGGCAGGTCGGTCACCGGCGTCGGTCCCGGGAGTTCGACGGCGCGTGGGATGGGCGGTTCGGGAAGTGTCCAGCGTGACAGGGCGAGTCGGAACACTTCGGCGAGGTGTGGGGGCTCGTGCGGAGCGACGGCGAACGCTTCCTGTGCGACGTCGACGCAGATCTCCTCGGGCAGTTCTGCAGCGACCGCGCGCATCACGGTAGGCCAGGTCCAGTCGATGATCCGGTCGGCGAGGGCCGCCGCGACAGTGCGTACCTGGTCGGTGGTGAAGCCCGGGTCCGGTCGGGTCACGGCGCCACCCCGCACAGTCGACTCACGGCGTCACCGCGGCCGGTCGGGGAAGGGATGAGGGCGGTCGGGGCGACCACGAGCCGAACACTCGTCGCCGTCTGGCACGCGCAGCGTGCGGAGCGGCGTCGGACGCAGGAACCAACTGTGACATGTACCCAGGGGTTGCCCCTGAGACGGATCTCTCGATCCACACTCACCCCGACCACCCACGCCGATGAGCCTAATGGTTTCCTCGACGAAAGACCGACGATTACGCATAGCGCGCATATCGCCACGGCGGGGCGGCGATTCCGCTCCCACCCGCGTGTCACGCTTGCCGTCGAACAGGTGTTCGCTGCATGCTGTGTTCAGTGGAACCACAGCGACCGCGGCCGCGTCTGAGTTCTTGCCAGACCAGTTCTTGTCAGACCCACCGGCTAGCGTCCAACGCAACATGAAACGAACAACCGCCTCGAAGACACCGCGTTCAGCTCAGACATCTCGTTCAGCGCGCAGCACGCCGGACGGTACACACAAACCTCAACCATCCCGAACAAGGAGAGATCCCATGGCAGCAGCTCCCCAGGACCGCGAGAAGGCACTCGACCTCGCGCTGGCACAGATCGACAAGAACTTCGGCAAGGGTTCTGTGATGCGACTCGGCGAGGAGAGCAGGCAGCCGATCGAGGTGATCCCCACCGGTTCGATCGCACTCGATGTCGCGCTCGGGATCGGCGGACTGCCGCGCGGCCGCGTCGTCGAGATCTACGGACCGGAATCCTCGGGTAAGACCACCGTGGCACTGCACGCAGTCGCCAACGCGCAGGCCGCGGGCGGCATCGCTGCATTCATCGATGCCGAGCATGCTCTCGATCCCGACTACGCCACCAAACTCGGTGTCGACACCGACGCGCTGCTGGTCTCGCAACCCGATACCGGTGAGCAGGCTCTCGAGATCGCCGACATGCTGATCCGCTCCGGCGCGCTCGACATCCTGGTCATCGACTCCGTGGCCGCACTGGTGCCTCGCGCAGAGATCGAGGGTGAGATGGGTGACAGCCACGTCGGCCTGCAGGCGCGTCTGATGAGCCAGGCACTGCGCAAGATGACCTCGGCATTGAGCAGTTCCAAGACCACCGCCATCTTCATCAACCAGCTCCGCGAGAAGATCGGCGTGATGTTCGGTTCGCCCGAGACCACCACGGGCGGCAAGGCGCTGAAGTTCTACTCGTCTGTGCGGCTCGACGTGCGTCGTATCGAAACCCTCAAGGACGGCACCGAGGCTGTGGGTAACCGCACCCGCGTCAAGGTCGTCAAGAACAAGGTCGCCCCGCCGTTCAAGCAGGCCGAGTTCGACATCCTCTACGGTCAGGGCATCTCCAAGGAGGGGTCACTCATCGACATGGGTGTGGCAGAAGGCTTCATCCGCAAGTCCGGCTCGTGGTTCACCTACGAGGGCGATCAGCTCGGACAGGGCAAGGAGAACGCTCGGAAGTTCTTGCTGGAGAACACCGATATCCGTGACGAGGTCGAGAAAAAGATCAAGGAGAAGCTCGGCATCGGTGCTGTCGTCGACGCCGACGACATCGCGCCGGCGCCAGTGGAATTCTGATCCACTCATCGCGCATGAGTTCACCCGACGACCCCGGGGAACCGAGTGAGTCCACGACGGAACGGAAAGGTCCGACCGCCTGGGATGTTGCACTCCGGCTCCTCGGGGTCCGTGCTCGTAGCCGCAGCGAGATGGCACAACGTCTGGCACGCAGGGGGTTCGACGCCGACACCATCGCCGAGGTGATGGCCCGGCTCGACGCCCACAAGTTGCTCGACGACGAGGAGTTCGCCGCAGAATGGGTGCACTCGCGCCACATGTACTCCGGTCGTGGGCGCGTCGCGCTACGGCACGAACTCGCTGCCAAGGGGGTCGATGCCACGATCGTCGCGCGGGCGCTCGACGAGATCGATCCGGAGGACGAACGTGCCACCGCACGCGGTCTGGTCGACAGAAAGCTCACTCCGACGGTGACCGAACAACTCGTCCGTGCGCTCGACGACAACGACCGATCAGTGCGTGACAAGCACTTTCGACGCCTCGTCGGCATGCTCGTACGCCGCGGGTACCCGCAGGCGATGGCGATCGACGTCGTCGGCGGTGCGATCGACGAGATCACCACCGCCGACTGACGTCGGTCTCCGACTGCAGATGACCCTCAGGGTCGGGGTTTGGGCGAGGGCACGGGCATGTTCTCCATGGCAGCCTGATCGACCTGATCGGCGTGCGGCACGTCCTCGGCACTACTGCCACGGCCCTGCCGCAGCCTGCGCTCGATGTACGTCGCCAGCGACGAGAGGCCGAAGTTGATGATGATGAGGATCACCGCGATCACGACCAGCACCGGTATGTAGTTGCCGTACCGCGCGGCCGACAACTGCGCCATGTGGATGATCTCGGAGTAGCCGATGACATAACCGAGTGCGGTGTCCTTGAGGGCCACGACCATCTGGGAGATGATCGCCGGCATCATCGCCGTGACCGCCTGCGGCAGCAGAACCGACAGCATCATCTGCGTCTTGCGTAGACCGAGGGCCTTGGCGGCTTCGGTCTGCCCGGTCGGTAGCGATTTGATACCCGACCGCAGGATCTCCGCCATGACCGAACCGTTGTAGAGGGTCAGGCCACAGACCACGGCGGCGAATGCCAACTGGGACGACGGCACCACCCCGTATTGCGCGAAGAAGAACCACAGGAACAACATCAGGATCAGCACAGGGATCGCCCGGAACACCTCGATGAGGACGGTGCACACACCGCGAACCCAACCGTGATCCGACAGTCGTCCGATCCCGAGTATCGAACCGAGGATCAGTGCCAGGACGATGGAGAGTGCCGCGGCAGCCAGGGTGCGCCACAGGCCGGGGAAGATGTAGCCGGTCCATGTGCTCCACGTGACGAATGGACGCCACTTCTCGGCGGTGAATTGATCATTGCTCGCGAACACCGCGATCACGTAGGCGAGAATCGCGACGAGGACCGCGATGAACACGACTGCCACGAGCGCGTTACGCACGCGAGCGCGCGGGCCGGGAGCGTCATAGAGAACAGTTGCCTGGTCGCTCATCGTTTGACCGCCCATCGCTTCGCGAGCCAGCCGAAGACGGCTCCCTCGCTGAGTGTGATGATCATGAATCCGGCCGCGATCACCGCGAAGATGACCAGCAGCTGGTCGGCGAACGACTCGATCTCCGTCTTCATCAACGCCGCGGCCTCGGCGACACCGATCACAGAGGCGATCGTGGTGTTCTTGGTGAGGGCGATCAGAACGCTGCCCATCGGACCGATGGTCGCGCGCATGGCCTGCGGAAGCACGATGATGCCGAACACCTGGGTGAACGACAACCCCAGCGAGCGGGCAGCTTCGGCCTGTCCGAGCGGAACGGTGTTGAACCCCGACCGCAGGGTTTCGCAGACGAATGTCGACGTATAGACGATGAACGCGAGGACCGCCAGCCAGAAGTTGTTGGTCTTGATCGTCGACGAGAACGTCAGTCCGAGGTTCTGGTACAGGCCGATGGCCGCGAACAGGACGATCAGGGTCAGCGGTGTGTTGCGCACGGTGTTGACGTACGCCGTGCCGAAGCCGCGCATCACGGGTACGGGGGAGACGCGCATTCCCGCCAGGATGGTGCCCCAGATCAGCGAGCCGATCGCCGACCAGAAGGTCAACTGGATGGTCACCCAGAACGCAGGCCACAACTGCGGCCCCATGTCTTCCCAGAGTTCACTCATGTGTGGTCACCTCCTCACTTCAGGTCCGCTGGGCACGGTGTGGACTTCGATTCGAGGAATGCGAGATCGCCCGGGTCGGGCATGAACGCGAATTTCGAGCCGGGCTTCTGGGCACGCTGCGCGATGTCGTTGACGTAGTCGTCGCCGAGGCTGTCGCGTAGTGCGGTGATCCACGGTGACGGACCGTTGTCGGCGCTGGGCTTCAACATCGCGTCGAGTGCCTCGTTCACCTTGTCCACGGCCGCGGTGTCGCCCTTGGCCAGACCGATGCCGTACCGCTCGGTGGAGAACGGTGTGCCCGCTGCCTTGAGCGCATCCTTGACGCATGCGTCCTTGAGGTAGGTCATCTCCACCAGACGGAATTCTCCCTTCCAGAAGTTGGAGTACCCCGCCAGGATCGATTCGTCGGTGGTCAGCGCGTCGACCTTGCCCCGGCGCAGCGCCTCGACACATGCGGAGTACGAATCGTATTCCTGCAGTTCGATATTCGGGAGCTGCGCTTTGACGTTCTGTGCCGAGGTCGATCCGGTGACCGAACACAGTTTCTTGCCGTTGCCGAGGTCGGGCAGATTCTGGATCGACTCGTCGGACTTGCGCACCATCAGTCCCTGGTACGTGATCAGGTAGGGGCCGCCGAAATCGACCTTCTTCGCGCGGTTCTCGTTGATCGAGTACGTGGCCGCGATCATGTCGACCTCACCGTGTTCGATCATGGCCTCGCGGCGGGCGGAGGGGGTCTCTCGCCACGAGATCTTCGGGTGGGCGACTCCGAGTGAATCGGCGATGTGATTGACCACGTACTTGGAGACGGCGGGATCGAATCCGCTCATCGAGGTGTCCGGGTTGTAGATTCCCAGCCCCGGCTGGTCGAACTTGGTGCCGAGGACCACTTCGCCGCTACGGATCGAGTCGAGCAGACTCTTGGGTTCGGTGCTTCCGCAACCGGCGAGGAGGGACACGAACAGCGCACAGACGGGGAGGAACACTGCGAGGGCGACAGTCCTGTGCCGCCTTCGCGTCCTCGTCGGAGGTGCGCTCGCGGTTCGCTGCGAAGGCCGATGCGTCGTCGGCGACCTGTCGCTCATATCAGTGGCCCAAGATCTTGCCGAGGAAGTCTCTGGCGCGCTCGGATTGGGGGTTGTCGAAGAAGCTGTCGGGGTCGGTGTCCTCGACGATCGCGCCGTCGGCCATGAAGATCACGCGGTCGGCTGCCTTGCGCGCGAAGCCCATCTCGTGGGTCACGACGAGCATGGTCATGCCCTCCTTGGCCAGTGACACCATGACGTCGAGCACCTCGTTGACCATCTCGGGGTCGAGTGCCGAGGTGGGCTCGTCGAACAGCATCACCTTCGGTTCCATCGCCAGGGCGCGTGCGATGGCGACGCGCTGCTGCTGACCGCCGGACAGTTGCGCGGGATACTTGTCCTTCTGGCTGGCGATGCCGACGCGCTCGAGCAGCTCGAGCGCACGCTTTTCCGCGTCGGCCTTGTTCTTCTTGCGCACCTTGGTGGGCGCGAGGGTGACGTTCTGCAGGATCGTCTTGTGCGCGAACAGGTTGAACGACTGGAAGACCATACCCACGTCGGAGCGCAGTGCGGCGAGTTCCTTGCCCTCGGCGGGCAGTGGCCGACCCTCGACGCTGATCTCGCCGGAGTCGATCGGTTCGAGCCGATTGATCGTGCGGCACAACGTCGACTTGCCCGAGCCCGACGGGCCGAGGACGACGACGACCTGGCCGGCCGGCACCTCGAGGTCGATGTCCTTGAGCACGTGCAGATCGCCGAAGTGCTTCTGCACATCCCTGAGCACGATCATTGGGGTTCCGGAGGTGGGAGCCGGGGTGGCGGGCCCGACCGCCGAACCCCCCGTCGGTGAATCGGTCATAACCGTCGACAGTAATGCGGCAAACCCGTGTCGGCGCGCTGAATGCCAACCTCGGCGTTGCGCGCCGGGTGACCGGATGAGGCGATTTGCGCCGCACCGTACCCTGGATCCAGTGAGTACGGAGTTGTCGGAGCGGCATGAGCTGCCCCAATCGCGGCGCAGCTATCAGGTGCGCACGTATGGCTGCCAGATGAACGTGCATGATTCCGAGCGCATCGCGGGTCTGCTCGAAGACGCCGGGTATGTGCGCGCGGACGACGACGGCGACGCCGATCTCGTCGTGTTCAACACGTGTGCGATCCGCGAGAACGCCGACAACAAGCTGTACGGGAACCTCTCTCATCTCGCGCCGGTGAAGACCCGCCGACCAGGGATGCAGATCGCTGTCGGTGGATGTCTGGCGCAGAAGGACAAGGACACGGTGTTACGTAAGGCGCCGTGGGTTGACGTGGTGTTCGGCACGCACAACATCGGATCGCTGCCCGCGTTGCTGGACCGGGCGCGCCACAACGAGGAGGCGCAGGTCGAGATCCTCGACGCCCTCGAGGCCTTTCCGTCGACGCTGCCGGCGAAACGCGACTCCGCCTACTCGGGCTGGGTGTCGGTGTCGGTGGGCTGCAACAACACCTGCACCTTCTGCATCGTCCCGTCTCTGCGCGGTAAGGAAGTCGATCGGCGGCCGGGGGACGTGCTCGCCGAGGTCGGGGCGCTCGTGGATCAGGGCGTTCTCGAGGTGACACTGCTCGGTCAGAACGTCAACGCGTACGGCATGTCGTTCGCCGATCCCGACATGCCGCGCAACCGCGGCGCCTTCGCCGAGCTGCTGCGCGCCTGCGGCGACATCGAGGGGCTCGAACGGGTCCGTTTCACTTCTCCGCATCCAGCCGAGTTCACCGACGACGTGATCGACGCGATGGCGCAGACCCCCAACGTGTGCCCGCAACTGCACATGCCGTTGCAGTCGGGCTCCGACCGCATCCTGCGGGCGATGAGACGCAGCTATCGCACCACCAAGTTCCTCGGCATCCTCGACAAGGTGCGCGATGCCATGCCGCACGCGGCGATCACCACCGACATCATCGTCGGGTTCCCCGGCGAGACCGAGGAAGACTTCGCCGCAACACTCGACGTGGTCGAGCGCGCTCGTTTCTCGAGTGCGTTCACCTTCCAGTACTCGCCGCGACCGGGCACTCCGGCAGCATCGATGCCCGATCAGGTTCCGCCCGAGGTGGTCAGTGAGCGTTATCAGCGACTGATCGCACTCCAGGAGCGCATCTGTCTCGCCGAGAACCGCAATCTCGTCGGTTCCGACGCCGAACTGCTGGTCGTCGCCGATTCGGGACGCAAGTCCGCCGATACCGGACGGATGACAGGGCGTTCGCGCGACGGACGACTCGTGCACTTCCGCGCAGGCGACGCTGCCGCGAGCATCCGGCCGGGCGACGTCGTCGTCACGACGATCACCGACGCCGCACCGCATCATCTGATGGCCGATGGCGCGATCGCGTCGCATCGGCGGACACGGGCGGGCGACGCACACGAACTCAGCCGCACGCCGACGACCGCACCGGTCGGTGTCGGTCTCGGGATGCCCGGGATCGGCCCGGTGGCCACACCTGAGGTGACGGCGACGGGGTGCGCTTCGGGTGCGTGTGGTGCATGAGCGGATCACGCATCGTGACCTGCCCCGAGACACTGTGCCCTGCCGCTGCCGAGCAGCGGCGGCGCCTTGACCGACGAGAAATGAGGAGCGCGACATGAGCGATGAACCGCGCGACGACGCCACCGACGATCGGCACGAGCCGACCGAGACCGGATCATCCGGCAGCGAGTCGGCGCAGGCCGATCGGTCTGCGCAACCGGAGAGAGCGCCACAGACGGGGTCGTCCCAGCGCGCCGTCGACGTCGATTTCGCCCAGTACGCCGATGACCTCCGCAAGGCTGAACGCAAGGTCGCCGGTGAGATCGACCCGGGTGCCCGCGCACTGGTGGTCGCTGTCGCCGTGCTCGTCGCCATGGGATCGCTGCTTCTGCCGCACACCGGTTCGGCGAGCGGACTCGACGTGCTGACATCGTCCGCCGACGCCGCTGCCGAACGCGTCGCCGTGGTGTCGAAGGTGTTCGTGTGGTTCCTGGTCGTGTTCGGGATCTGCGGGTCGATGCTGGCGCTGGTGACCAGACGCTGGGTCATCGCGTGGATTGCTCTGTGCGGGTGCGCGATTGGCTGTGTGGCGGGGATGTTGGCGTGGTGGTCCCGAAATACGCCGGGTGTCGGGGGAGTGATGCCACCGTCGGGCGTCGGCGCCGGCCTGATCATCGGGTGGTTGGCGTTGCTCGTGTTGACCTTCCATTGGTCGCGCGTCGTGTGGGCGCGCAGCACCTATCATCTCGCCCTCGAGGAGGAGCGTCGTCGAGAAGCGGTGGCCCGCGAGGAGGCCGCACGCAGGTTGCAGCAGCGCCCGCACGAGCGCTGAGTTCCCGCGACAACGTCCGTGGTGGCGGACCACATGGGTAACCCGCTCTCACCGCTCACAGTCGGCAGGGGCTACCGATCGGCGATGGCGCTCTGCGCTGCCTGTGCCCACTCACGCCACTGCGCGGCCTGCTCGCGGAGTTTCTCGGCATCGCGGTTCTTGCCACGCTCCGCGGCCTTGGTCGCCTGCTCCTCGAGTTGTGCTGCGCGGTCGGCGAATTGCGCGGCTCGTGCCTGTGCCTCGGGATCGGTGCGCTGCCACTGGGCGTCCTCGGCGTCGCGGATTCTCTTCTCCAACGCGCGGGCTCGAGCTTCGAGGCTGTGCATCTGATCGCGCGGGACCTTGCCGATCTCGTCCCACTTCTCGCGGAACGTGCGGAACTCGCGGCGCGCCCCGTCGAGATCGGACGCGGGGTCGATCGACTTCTCGGCCTCGTCGAGCAGGGCGATCTTGGCTGTCGCGTTGGCGCCGAATTCGGCATCCCGCTCCGACGACGCCGCGTTGCGTGCGGCGAAGAACACGTCCTGCGCCGCCTTGAACCGCTGCCACAGCGCCTCGTCGGCGTCGCGTGGAGCCCGACCTGCAGCTTTCCACTCGGTCAGCAGCTCGCGGAAGGCACCTGCGGTAGGGCCCCAGTCGGTCGACGACGACAATGCCTCGGCTCGCTCGATGAGCTCTTCCTTGCGGGCTTTGGCCCCGGCACGCTCGCGATCGAGTTCGGCGAAGTGGGCGCCGCGTCGGCGGTTGAAGGCGTCCCGCGCCTTCGAATACCGCTTCCAGAGGGCGTCGTCGGTCTTGCGGTCGATTCCCTTGATGGTCTTCCACTCGTCGAGAATCGCGCGCAGGCGGTCACCCGCGGCTTTCCACTGGGTCGATTCCGCGCCGATGGATTCGGCCTCGGTGGCCAGTTCTTCCTTGCGGGCGATGGCAGCGGCGCGTGCCTGATCGCGCTCCGCCTTCAGCGAGTCGGCGACATCGTCGGCACTGCCGACGATGACGGTCAGACGTTGCTCGATGGCCGCGACGTCGCCGATGACGCTGGCATCGGGAAGTGTGTCCAGGAGGTGTTTGGCCGCCGCCTGCGACTTGCGCGGATCCCCGGTACGCGCGGCGAGGCGCTCCTCCAGGATCTCCACCTCGGTTGCCAGATCGGTGTAGCGACGTGCGAAGTGGGCGAGGCCTTCCTCTATCGTCCCCGCCTGCCACGACCCGATCTCGCGTTCGCCGGTCGGAGTGATGAGCCACACGACCCCCGCCTCGTCGATCCGGCCGAACTCACGTGGATCGAAGGCGTCGTGCTTGGTGGCGGCGACGATGGGGGCAGGCGCCGGTGTGGGCGACGCCGGTTTCGGTCCGGCACCAGGCCGCGGGCCGGGCCGCGGACCCGGTTTGGGCCCGGGCTTGGGCGCACCCGGTTTGGGGTTGGAGGGCGTGTCCTGGTGTGAATCCGCAGCGGGGCCCGACGCAGGTGTGGCCGGTCCGGTGGTCTCGTCGCTCGTCATGGTGTGGTCCCCTCACAGCGTCAGTGGTGCCGCGCGTCACGGCTGCCTGTCACCTCGCCCCGGTCGACTAGAGCCGGAGGCTGCAACCATTCAAGCAGGTCAGGGTTCTCGATGTGCGGCCTGCGCGACATCGCCTGAGCGAGTAGGACGCAGGCGGTGCTCAGCGCAGCGGTCGGTGCGGCGTCGGCTAGCGTCGATGATGTGCTGGCGTGCGTGGTTTTCGTCCCGAGCGCACCGCTGTTGGTTCCCGAACTCGCCGGGCCGGACGCGGTGGACACCTTCGAGGTGCGGTCGGCGGTTCGTGTCGCGGGCGCACTGCTCGCCGGCCATTCTCCGCACTGGTTGGGGGTGGGCGTCGACGACGCCTTCGCCCCGGTGAGCGAGGGTGTCGCAACGTCGGGCAGCTTCGGCCGGTTCGGCGTCGACGTTCCGGTCTCGCTCGGCACAGAACCGGCCCAGTCCGCGGGCCACATGCCGCTGTCACTGCTGATCGCCGGCTGGTTACGCGCACAGGCCGGTGCCGAGTCGGTCCGTCCTGTCGTGGTCGACGCCGAGGCGCCACCGGATGTGTGTGACGCGCTCGGCCGTCGACTCGCGGCAGACATCGACGTCGATCCTCACCCGGTCGGTGTGCTCGTCGTCGGCGACGGCGCGACTGCGCTCACGGCGAAGGCGCCGGGTGGCGGGCGACGGCAGAGTGCGGTCGCCCTCCAGGAACTCGTCGTCGACGCGATCGGGTCGGCAGATGTGGATGCCGTGCGACGTCTCGGTGTCGCCGAGTGCGCCGCGGAGGGCGTCTCGGGGCGCGCCGCGTGGCAGGTCGCCGCGGGACTCGTCGGGCACCGTCCGGTGCACGCAGAACTGCAGTACGTCGACGCCCCGTTCGGGGTCGGCTACCTCGTCGCGTCCTGGACCCCGGAGCGTGCGCAATGAGTGCGTCGGTGACACCGATCGCCGTCGTCGGCCCCACGGCGACGGGAAAGTCCGACCTCGCGCTCGACCTCGCCGAGCGTCTCGGCGGCGAGATCGTCAACATCGACGCGATGCAGCAGTACCGCGGCATGGACATCGGTACGGCCAAGTTGCCGCGCGAGGAACGTCGAGGCATCCCGCACCATCAACTCGACGTGCTGGACGTCACCGAATCGGCGACGGTGGCGCGGTATCAGAAGGCGGCGTCCGCCGACATCGAAAGGCTGCTCGACGCAGGTCGCACGCCTGTGATCGTCGGCGGCTCGATGATGTACGTCCAGGGTCTGCTCGACGACTGGCGGTTCCCCGCAACCGATCCCGCGGTGCGTGCACGATTCGAAGCGATGCTCGACGACATCGGTGTCGCGGCGCTGCATCGTCATCTGGCCTCGGTCGATCCGGCGGCGGCGGCGTCGATCCTCGACACCGATTCCCGACGCATCGTGCGCGCGTTGGAGGTCGTCGAGCTGACCGGGGAGCCGTTCGCGGCATCGGCGCCCACGATCGGCGAACCACGTTGGGGCACAAAGATACTCGCGTTGGACCGGGATACCGCCGACCTGGATGAGCGCATCGCGCTGCGTACCCGCCTGATGTTCTCGAACGGATTGGTCGACGAGGTCGCCGCACTTGCCGAGGTGGGGCTACGCGACGGAGTGACCGCCCGACGCGCCATCGGCTACGCACAGACCCTCGCAGCACTGGACGGCGAACACGACCTCGCGACCGCAGAGGAACTGACCTTCATCGGAACGCGCCGCTACGTGCGCCGTCAGCGCTCGTGGTTCCGCCGCGACCACCGCATCCACTGGCTCGACGCTGCGGCGCCGGCACTCATCGACGCCGCACTCGCGGCGCTCGACCCCGACGGATGCCACTAACGGGCCACGTATCCTGAACCGGTGACGACGATCAGCGAGGCAGTGACCTACGTCAAGGGACACGGCACACAGAACGACTTCGTGGTGCTCACCGACCCGGCGGTCGACCTCGATCTGACCGTCGATTTCGTCGCTGCGGTCTGCGATCGGCAACGCGGTGTGGGCGCCGACGGCATGCTGCGCGTCGCGCGGGCGGTGGCACTGGTGCGCGCCGGCGTGATCGACGAGCTACCAGCCGACGTCGAACCCGACGACTGGTTCATGGACTATCGCAATGCCGACGGTTCCATCGCGGAGATGTGCGGCAACGGGGTGCGCGTGTTCGCGCACCACCTACGGGCGAGCGGACTGGTCGACTCCGACGAGTTCACCGTCGGCTCACGAGCCGGTGCGCGACCGGTGGTGGTGCATTCGTTCGACGAGCTGCACGCCGACGTCAGTGTGCAGATGGGCCCTGTCACGATGGGTGCCGATGCCACCGTGCGCATCGGTGACGACCTCTACCCGGGAGTCGCCGTCGACGTCGGCAACCCGCATCTGGCCTGCGTGGTCCCCGACATGTCGGTGGACGACCTCGGTGCTGTCGACTTCTCCACAGGTGTCCTGCTGCCCGACGACACGTTCCCGCACGGCGCGAACGTCGAACTGCTCACCGCACCCGACGGCGGTGCGGATCACCTGCACGCGACGATGCGTGTCTTCGAACGCGGCGTCGGGGAGACGAGGAGTTGCGGGACCGGCTTGGTCGCGGCTGCGGCGGCTGCGCTGCGCACGCTCGACCGTGACGCGGGCGAGATGGTCATCGACGTGCCCGGAGGGCGGGTGTCGATCACTCTCGCGAACGGTCGGGCAACCCTGCGAGGACCTTCTGCTCTCGTCGCCGACGGCCGGCTGCGCGCGGGGTGGTACCGCGTCGACTGAGCACGCGGACAGCCCCGGCAGGTCCACGATCTGCGGTGCGTCGAAATATCCGCGTGCCCGAACAGGGGTGGGCGTGACACCATGGATGGTGTATGACCGAAACATCACCACAGGTACATGACCTGCACGACACCCGTCCCGTCGGCGCGAGTTCTCCCGCGATCGACCTCTCCCACGATCTGATCGATCCCGATGCCCTCCCGGCCGGTGAGTATCCGGGCGACGAACACGAGCGCGCGAACACCCCCACGACGGGCGA
The DNA here is from genome assembly GCF_020735545.1 of Gordonia otitidis. Classification (NCBI taxonomy): domain Bacteria; kingdom Bacillati; phylum Actinomycetota; class Actinomycetes; order Mycobacteriales; family Gordoniaceae; genus Gordonia; species Gordonia otitidis. The sequence goes on along the minus strand of NZ_CP085974.1, from coordinate 5,044,175 downwards.
ACTCGCCCTGTCCGACCGCGCATCGCTGCAGCGTGTGGCGGGACTGTCCACCGAACTCACCGACGTCACCGAGGTCGAGTACCGCCAGTTGCGCCTCGAGCGCGTGGTTCTCGTCGGGGTCTGGACCGAGGGCACCGCGGCGGCGGCACGCGCGAACATGGAGGAGTTGGCCGCACTCGCCGAGACCGCCGGTTCAGCGGTCCTCGAAGCGGTGATCCAACGCCGCTCCTCGCCCGACCCCGCGACCTACATCGGTTCCGGCAAGGCTCAGGAACTGCGGGACGTGGTCGCCGACACCGGCGCCGACACCGTCATCTGCGACGGCGAGCTCACACCTGCGCAGTTGACCGCGCTGGAGAAGGTCGTCAAGGTCAAGGTGATCGATCGCACCGCGCTCATCCTCGACATCTTCGCCCAGCATGCGAGTTCCCGGGAGGGCAAGGCCCAGGTGGCCCTCGCCCAGATGGAGTACATGCTGCCGCGACTGCGTGGCTGGGGCGAGTCGATGTCACGCCAGGCCGGCGGCCGCGCCGGCAGCAACGGCGGTGTGGGTCTTCGCGGTCCGGGCGAGACGAAGATCGAGACCGATCGACGTCGAATCCGCGAACGAATGGCCAAGCTACGCCGCGAGATTCGCGAGATGCGCACCGCGCGGGTGACCAAGAGATCTGCGCGCCTGCGGGGTTCGGTCCCGCGCATCGCCGTTGCCGGGTACACCAACGCGGGCAAGTCGAGTCTGGTGAACGCGATGACCGGGTCGGGTGTGCTCGTGCAGGATGCGCTGTTCGCGACCCTCGATCCGACGACGCGTCGCGCGACCCTCGACGACGGCCGCGAACTGGTCTTCACCGACACCGTCGGATTCGTCCGGCATCTACCGACACAGCTCGTCGAGGCGTTTCGTTCGACGCTCGAGGAGGTCGTCGACGCTGATCTCGTGCTGCACGTCGTCGACGGCAGTGATCCGTTCCCCGCCGAACAGATCACAGCGGTTCGTCGGGTGATCAACGACGTGGTGGCCGAGGAAGGGGTCGCACCGCCCCCGGAGTTGCTGGTGATCAACAAGATCGACGCGATCGACGCATCGCGACTGACCGAACTGCGCGCCATGCTCGGCGCCGGCGGCAGCACACACGGGCCCAATTCCGCAGGCGTGGTGTTCGTGTCGGCCCGCACAGGCGAGGGCTTGCCGGAGTTGTTCGAGACCGTCCGCGAGTTCGTCGGCCGCGACGACGTCGAACTCGTCGTCGACATTCCGTTCACCCGTGGCGATCTGGTGTCGCGGATCCACCGGGAGGGCGAGGTGCTGTCCACAGACCACAGCACCGAGGGCACTCGGATGCGTGTCCGTGTGCCCTCGGCGCTGGCGGGTGAGTTGGCCTCGCTGGCCGAGTAGCGCTACTCGGCGTCGAGGTCGGCCGCGACGAGCTTCGCGATCGCGTCGAGCGTCGCCTGATCGTCGGATTCGACCACGACAGCAGTGCCCTTCTCGGCGCCGAGCGTCATGATCATCAACGCTGAACCGGCGTCGACAGGTTCGCCGCCGACGATCGAGAGCGTGACGGGTGTACCCGCGTCGGCGACGGCCTCGGCGATGATGGTTGCGGGCCGCGCGTGCAGTCCGACGGCTGATCCGACCTCGACGGTGGTGCTTGGCATGAGGTGCTCCTTTGCAGGTGTTCTCGGGTGATGACTGAGTAGTGGTTGACGAGTGCGGATGCGGGTCAGGCTGCGACGGTCTCGAGCTGGGGTGCTGCCGAGCGCTCGGTGTGCGACTTGCCGAACTGCTTGGCGGCCACGACACAGACCGTGCCGAGCACCGTACCCGCAGCAAGCGCTGCGAGGAAGAGCAGCCAGTGGTTCATCGTGAAGAAGACGAAGATGCCGCCGTGCGGGGCACGTTGTGTGACACCGAACGCCATGATCAGTGCGCCCGCGAGTGCGCCACCGGCCATCATCGACGGGATCACGCGGACCGGGTCCTTGGCGGCGAACGGAATGGCTCCCTCGGAGATGAACGCTGCGCCGAGGAACCATGCGGCCTTGCCGTTCTCACGCTCGGGGTCGGTGAACAGACCGGGACGCACGACGGTGGCCAGCGCCATCGCCAGCGGCGGGACCATTCCCGCACACATCACGGCAGCCATGATCTCGAGCTGCGGGGTGTCGCCGATCGCGAGGCCCGTGGTGGCGAACAGGTAGGCGGCCTTGTTGACCGGCCCGCCGAGGTCGAAGCACATCATCAGGCCCAGGACGATGCCGAGCACGATCTTGGAGCTGCCGTTCATGCTGTTGAGGCCATCGGTGAGCTGAGTGGTGACCCAGGCCAGCGGCTTACCGAGGAGCATGAACATCAAGCCACCGACGATGAGGCTGCCGAACAACGGGATGATGATCACAGGTTGCAGGCCCTTTGCCCACTGCGGCAACGGAAGTCGCGAGATCGCGAGGCACACTGCGCCGGCGATCAGGCCGCCGATCAGGCCACCGATGAAGCTGGCGCCCACCGCAACCGAGACCAGACCGGCCACGAAACCGGGTGCGATACCGGGACGGTCGGCGATCGCGAAGGAGATGTAACCGGCGAGCACCGGCACCAGCATGCTCATGGCCAGGGCGCCGATCGCGAAACTGACGCCGCCGAGATACTGACCGAGTCCGCCCGCGGGCAGATCCCACAGACTGTTGTGCAGCGCGATGTAGGCGCCGTCGGAGAGCGTCTTGCTCGAATCGAGTGTCTTGTTGGCGATCTGGTAGCCGGCCAGCAGGAACCCGAGCGCGATCAACAGGCCGCCCGCTGCGACGAACGGGATCATGTAACTGACACCGGTCATCAGTGCCTGCTGGATCTTCTTACCGAGCGACAGACTCGACGACGAGCCCTCGCCGGTTGTGCCGCCGTCGGCCGCGCCCTCGACGCGCGAGGCGTGTGGATTGTGCGAGGCCTCGACCGCCTCGGCGATCATCGCGTCGGGTTCGTTGATCGCACGCTTGACCCCGGACTCGATCACAGGCTTGCCGTGGAAGCGGCTCTTGCCCTTCACGCCGACGTCGGTGGCGAAGATGACCGCGTCGGCACCGGCGATGACGTCCGGTGTGAACGGGGTGCTACCCGAGGAACCCTGGGGTTCGACGTGGAAGTCGACGCCCGCGCGCTCTGCTGCGTACTTGAGCGCGTCGGCTGCCATGTAGGTGTGCGCGATTCCGGTGGGACAGGCGGTGATCGCCACGATCGAGGGACGCTTCTGCGCTTCGGAGCCCGAGGTCGGGGCGGCGGCCGCGGTGACGCCCGTCGTCGCGGAGGCCGTACCTGCGGCGGCACTCGCGGAGCCGGGGGTTGCGGATGCCGTGGCGGCGGGGGCCGGATTGATGGCTTCGTCCACGAGCTCGACGACGCGCTCATCACTGGGGGCCTCACGGAGCGCCGCCACGAAGTCGGGCCGTACGAGTGCACGAGCGAGTGAACTCAGCAACTTCATGTGGTCGGCTGCCGCGCCCTCGGGTGCGGCGATCAGGAAAACCAGATCCGCGGGACCGTCGGGAGCGCCGAAGTCGACCTTGTTCGCCAGTCGGGCGAACGCGAGGCTCGCGGTGGCGACCGATGCGGCGCGGGCGTGGGGGATCGCGATGCCGCCGGGCAGTCCCGTTGCCGATTTGGCTTCACGGGCGAGTGCCGCGCGGGCGAGCTCCGACGGATCGGTCGTGCGCCCGGCGTCGCCGAGGTCCTCGGCAAGGAACGTGATGACGGCGGCGGGATCATTGCCCGCGTCGACATCGAGATTCACCGTGTTGACGGTGATGATCTTGTCAGACATTGGATTTCCTTCGATCTTTCTGTGGGTCCGGTGACGAGTCGTTCCGGTGTTGGTCGGGGAGTCGGTCGTTGTTGTGGTCGTGGGGTCGAGGTCGCCCGACCCGCGATGGGTGAGGGCGGTGTCACTGGATCGGGGCAGCTCCTGACAGTTCGACGACGGCGACTGAGTCGGTGTCGATGAGCGCGGGGTGCGGCGGCTGCGTTCCTGCCAGGGATGCGGCCGCGGCACCGTAGGCGACCGCCGAGCGCAGACGGTCGGGTTCGGTGGCACCGCTCGACTCCGCGATGAGGTAGCCGGCGAGGGAGGCGTCACCCGCACCGACGGTGCTGCGCGGCACGATGGGTGGCGGTGTGGCCAACCAACTGCCCGTCTGACTCGTGAGCACAGCACCGGCTGCCCCCAGCGTGGCGAGCACCGAACCCTGTGTCCTGGCGATCAATTCGCGAGACGCTGCGACCACCGGGCAGAAATCACGCGCTGCGATCGCTCTGGCGAGTTCGGCTGCATCTGCGCCGATGACCTCGGCGAGCTCTTCGTCGTTCGGCTTGATCAGGTCGACGGGCCCCGACGTCGCGGCGCCCAGCGGTGCTCCGGAGGTGTCGATGGCGACCCGGCACCCGTTCGCGACGAGGCGATCGGCGATGGTGCGATACCAGTCGTCGGGAACCCCCGGCGGAAGCGAGCCGCACAGCGCGATCCACGACGCATCGGCCGCGCAGGCGAGGACGAGTGCTGTGAGTTCGTTGAGTTCTGCGGGCCCGAGCGCGTTGCCGGGCGCATTGATCTTCGTCGTCGTCCCGTCGGCCTCGGCCACTGTGACGTTGTTGCGCACGTCGCCGTCGATGTCGATCGTGCGGTAGGGCAGAGCGACGGCATCGAGAGCGCTGAGCAGTGGATCGCCCGCATGGGCGGGCAGTACCGCCACGGTCGCGATGCCCGAGCCCGCCACCACACGGGAGACATTGACCCCTTTGCCGCCCGGCTCCGCCCGTGCGCTCACGCTGCGCTGGACCTCACCCCGTAGCAACGGGCCGGAGATCTCCAGCGTTCGATCGAGACTGGGATTGGCTGTGACCGTGAGGATCATGCGATCACGACCTCGATGCCGCGTGCCGAGAGCGCTGCGGAGAACTCCGGATCGATGCCGTCGTCGGTGATCAGCACGTCGACGTCGTCGAGTGACGCGAAGGAGCTGAAGTCGTCCCGGTTCATCTTCGACGAGTCGGCGAGCACGACGACGCGTTGTGCTGCGGCGATGATGGCCGACTTGACCGCGGCCTCCTCGACATCGGGGGTCGACAGTCCGTGGGCCTCGCTGATCCCGTTCGTGCCGACGAAGGCCACCGATGCCCGCATCCGGCTCAGTGCGGCGACGGTGTCGGCGCCGACCGCGGCCTGGGTGAGCCCGCGAACCCGACCGCCGACCATGAGCAGCGTGGCCCGCTCGTGCGCTGTGAGCGCCTGTCCGAGCTGCAGGCTGGTGGAGATCACCGTCAGTCTGCGGTCTGCGGGTAGGAGTTTCGCAGCCTGGTACGTGGTGGTGCCCGCGTCGAAGATCACCGATCCTCCGTCGGAGGGCAGGAATCTTATGGCAGCGCGCGCTATCGACGCCTTCTCCTCGGTATGGGCGGACTCGCGTTGGTCGAGCCCCAGCTCATCGAGAACCTCGACCGCTCCTGCCTTGACCGCACCCCCGTGGACGCGCTGCAGGCTGCCGGCGCGTTCGAGGACGGCCAGATCGCGACGCACCGTCTCGCTGGTCACCTCGAACCTGTCGGCCAACGCGGTCACGGAGGCGCGGCCGTGCGTGCGCACCTGATCCGCTATTGCCCGCTGTCGCTCTTCGGCGTACACCTGTCGTCTCCGATCTGTGGTGTGGCTCTCACGTCGGAAGCCCGGCTGTGAGTTTCTGTTGTTTTGAATGTTGATATATCTGGTTTTACGCCCGACTGTGTTGACAAGTCAAGCGTTCGGAGTAACTTTGATCACAGAACATGTCGGCAGTGAGCACCACTCACCCGGCAGATGGACCCGGAAGGCGGTAGTCACACATGGAGAATCACTTGGTATCGGACGATCGGGTCTCAATGAATGGACAGGGAGAACTGACGGGAACCCCCGTCGTCGCGGGATACGCCTACGGCCCCGCGCTGTGGCCAGGTGGCCGCGTCGAACACGACGATCGGCTACTCGGGGCCGACCGAAGTCTCGCCGACGACGACCTCGGCGCCGAGGCCGACAGGCTGGCGGCCGCCGCCGCAACGGTGGCGGGCCGACTGCGCAACCGCGCGTCGCACGCGTCGGGCGCCGCGGCAGAGGTGCTGAATGCGACCGCTGGTCTGGCCGAGGACAGGGGGTGGATAGGCGCGGCCAACAAGCTCGTCGCCGCCGGTACACCGGCGCCCGCGGCAGTCGTCGCCGCGACGCAGACCTTCGCCGAGATGTTCGCCAAACTCGGTGGGCTGATGGCCGAACGCATCACCGACCTCAACGATGTGCGAGATCGCGTCGTCGCTGAACTCCTCGGCGAGCCCGAGCCGGGAATCCCGACCCCCACGCAACCATCGGTCCTGCTCGCCGACGATCTCGCTCCCGCCGACACCGCGGGCCTCGACCCGACGGTCATCGTCGGCCTCGTCACACGGCTGGGCGGGCCGACGAGCCATACGGCGATCATCGCGAGGCAACTGGGTATCCCGTGCGTGGTCGCCGTGGCCGGACTCGGTGAGATCACCTCCGGTACAGAGGTGTTGATCGACGGCGCAGCGGGCTCGGTTGTCGTCGAACCCGATCCCGCCTCGGCTCGGGAACTCGTCGAGCGTGGCGCTGCAGAGGCTGCGCTGGTCGCCGCGTGGAGTGGACCCGGGCGGACCGCCGACGGCGTCGACGTGGCGATCCTTGCGAATGTCGCCGACGGCGCGTCGGCGCGAAGCGCTGCAGATGCGCCGGTCGAGGGGATCGGGTTGTTCCGCACCGAGTTGGCGTTTCTCGACCGGGGCGACGAGCCGAGCGTCGACGAGCAGACGCGACTCTATCGCGACGTGCTCGATGCGTTCGATGGCCAGAAGGTCGTCATCAGGACGCTGGATGCGGGTTCGGACAAACCGTTGGCGTTCATCGAGCACCCCGACGAGGCGAATCCAGCGCTCGGGGTGCGGGGCAACCGGATCGCCGCGGATCACCCCGAGATCGTGCGCGGACAGCTCGATGCGATTGCACGCGCCGCGACCGAAACGGGGTCGCGGCCCTGGGTGATGGCGCCCATGATCGCCACCGCCGCGGAGGCTGCACAGTTCGCGGGCATGGTGCGCGAACGTGGTCTGACTGCCGGCGTGATGATCGAGATCCCCGCAGCGGCGATCCTCGCTCGGGCGATCCTGGCCGAGGTCGACTTCGTGTCGATCGGAACCAACGACCTGACGCAGTACACGATGGCCGCCGACCGCATGTCCGCGGAACTGGCCGAACTGACCGATCCGTGGCAACCCGCCGTGCTCGCGTTGATCGCGCAGGTCGCTGATGCCGGGGCAGAGCTGAACAAGCCTGTGGGAGTCTGCGGTGAGGCAGCGGCCGATCCGGCGTTGGCGTGTGTGCTCGTCGGACTCGGTGTCACCTCGTTGTCGGCTGCTCCGGCCGCAACGCCCGCGGTGGGAGCAAAGCTGTCGACGGTGACACTCGACCAGTGTCGGGCAGCGGCCGCTGCAGTACTCCAGACCACGAGCCCGGCTCTCGCCCGCCGCGCGGCCGCCGAGCACCTCGACGACTGAGGAGCGGCACGCGATGATCGACGGGCGTCAGACCCGTCGCATCACCGTCACGACCTTGCCGAGGATGGCGGCGTCGTCGCCGGGGATCGGATCGAAGAGCGGATTGTGCGGCATCAGCCACACGTGTCCGTCCTTGCGCTTGAAGGTCTTCACTGTCGCCTCGCCGTCGATCATCGCCGCGACGATGTCGCCGTTGTCGGCGACGTTCTGCTGACGAACCACCACCCAGTCCCCGTCGCAGATGGCGGCATCGATCATCGATTCGCCGACCACCCGGAGCAGGAACAGTGAGCCCTCGCCGACGAGTTCGCGCGGCAGCGGGAACACATCTTCGACCGCTTCCTCCGCGAGGATCGGCCCGCCGGCCGCGATCCGTCCGAGAACCGGAACGAAGGTGGGCGTGGGGAGATCTCCGTTGACCGCGTCCGAGTGCATCGCGTCAGGAGCCTCGGAGACGTTCACCGCACGGGGGCGGTTGGCATCACGCTTGAGGAGACCCTTGCGTTCGAGCGTGCGCAGCTGGTGGGCGACCGAGGAGGTCGACGTGAGGCCGACGGCATCGCCGATCTCACGAATGCTGGGCGGATAGCCGCGTTCGCGCACCGACTTGCGGATCACGTCGAGAACGCCGCGTTGCCGATCCGTCAGTGATGCCTCGGCGGCAGCCGGATCGATCTGCGGTTCGGCATCACCCCCACTCTTCTTGGCGGCGACGCCGCGACCGCTGCCTTTCGGCGCCGACGGGCCGCGCCGTGACTTCTCTGTCATCGAATCCGTCCTTTCCGGATGTGTGCTGTGGTCGGGGTACCGCTGCTCGGGAATCGGCTCGGTCGTGTCGAGACCGGTCCGCGGTGCATCATCTGGCGCCGAGACTATCCGAGGCCTCCGACAACATCAAACATTTGTTCGACGTGTCGCACGACTTTGTCAGACCCCCGTGATAGAACTCGAACATCCGTTCATCGAACGCATGATCGAGCACTGGAGGTAGCGATGACCACCCTGTTGAGCCCCCTGGACGCCCGCCCGGAGTCCTCTCTGCAGACCCCCCTGACAACCCCGCCGGCCCCGACCACGGCCAGGGCCACGTCCGCGTTCGCGCCGACGCCCGTGCGGACGTCCGCGCGTCGTGCCGCGCCTCGACGAGTGTCGACGGGCCATGGTGTGACCACCGACCGTGCGGCGCGGGGGACGGGCCGAAACTCCCACGCGGGCGTTGCGCCTCGGAATCGTCCTGCGCAGGCAGCGGTGACCGCACGCCCGGTCGGCACTCGCTGTGCCGGCGGAGTCGGCGAGTTGACCGCCGCTCGTCGTCGGCGGGCGACGCTGTTGGCGGTGCTCGCAGGCGTCGGACTCGCACTGACCGTCTGGGTCGTCGGTGTCGTCGGTGCCGACTACCAGCGCGCCACCACGCCGACAGCGACGTCGACGCAGGTCGTGCACGTGCGTGCGGGCGATTCGCTGAGTTCGATCGCGCAGCGGGTCGCACCCGATGTACCTCGCCAGACTGTGATCGACGAGATCGTCGATCTCAATGATCTGCCGTCGAGTGGCCTGCGCGTGGGGCAACCCCTGCTCACGCCGACCTATCGCTGAGAACAGGGCGGTATTCTCGATGCCACAGGGTCCAGTCGGAAACCGACACGGTCACCGCCTCGGTCTCGAGCCCGTCGGTCGTCTGACGATCGACCGGGTCGAGACCTGCGGAGCCGATGCGTCCCGAGATTTGCACGAGGACTACATGCGCTGCCCGTTTTGCAAGAACGAAGACACCAAGGTCGTCGATTCGCGTGTCGCCGACGAGGGACAGGCGATCCGACGCCGCCGCGCCTGCAGTGAATGTGGTCGCCGGTTCTCCACTGTGGAGAGTGCGGTGCTCGCCGTGGTGAAACGAAACGGGGTCACGGAGCCGTTCAGCAGGGAAAAGGTGATGCGCGGAGTCCGCCGCGCCTGTCAGGGACGACACGTGAACGAAGACGACCTGGCGCAACTGGCCCAGCAGGTCGAAGATGCGGTACGGGCGTCCGGTTCCGCCGAGATACCCAGCAACGAGGTCGGTTTGGCCATCCTCCGACCCCTTCGCGACCTCGACGAGGTGGCGTATCTGCGTTTCGCGTCGGTCTACCGTTCCTTCGACTCGCTTGACGACTTCCAGCGCGAGATCGACGACCTGCAGGGCACTCTCACCGGGTCGCGAAACACCGCGGACGACGATGCCGCACCGGGTGGCCCCGACGCCGACCACGCTGGTGCCACTCCCGACGATTCGAACGCGGCGACCTCCCCGGCCGCGGTGTCAGCTGAGGCGGTCCAGAGCTCGTAGAGCTCGCTTCTCCGAAATCGGGTATGCGGTGCCCAGTTTCTGGGCGAAGAGACTCACCCGGAGTTCCTCGACGAGCCAGTGTGCTTCCTCGTTCACCACATCGCGCCTGGCCTCGGGAAGTTGGGCGAGGCGTTGGTTCCACCGTTCCGTGACACGGTCGATGGTGGCCAGTCCGTCCCGATCACGCGCCGCGGCAGCGGGAAGTTGCTCCAGTCGCTGGCGTGCACCCCTCAGATACCGCGGCACGTGTTGAAGGTGTTCACGGCCTGTGGCGAGGACGAATCCATCGAAGACGAGGTCGGCCAACTGTTCGGCGACGTCATCTGCCGCGACCCGGCCTGAGTGCCGGTCGATCTCAGCGCGCAGCGGTGCTATTTCACGGAAGACTGCAACAGCGAGCGCGAAGTAGTCGGGTGCTGCCGCGGCGACTCGGGAACGCAGCGTGGCGACGAGGTCGTCGAAGGCCGCCGGTGTACGTATCGATCCGAGGTCGGCTGCGGCAGGCGCGATGTCGCGGATAGCCCGTCGGGTGCAGTCCGAATACAGCGCGTCGGGTTTCTCGTATGGGCTCTGACTGAGCGCCAGTCTGTCCGACGGATCGAGTCCTGCGCTGATCTTGCGCGACAGCGGCGCGATGGCGTGATCGAGGAGTTCGATGACCGCGGCGCCCAGCTGTGCGCGCCGCTGGGCGTCGGTGGTGGCGAGTGTTCGTGCGACGCCCCGGGTGCCCTCCGGCCCGGCGACGACCTCGAGTGAGGGGTACCGCGTGATCTGCTGCCCCGCAACGGTGGTGACGACAGAGTCGTCGAGCGTTCCGATCCCGTCCGCTGTCCACGACGAATAGGTGCGACGCGGCGCGGGCTGTGGGGAGTCGCCGTCGACACGGGTACGCAGTTCGGCGAGTGACTTACCGGTGGCTACCGACTCCTCCTTCTCGTCGATCACGACGAAATTCATCCGTAGGTATGCCGGAAGGCGTTCCGGTGCGAAGTCCTCCGGCGCGATCGGATGTCCGGTGATCGTCGACAACTCCCGGGCGAGGCCGACGGTCAGTGGCTCTTTGCGCGGAGTGAGCCGCGACAGCGCGAGGTCGGCGAACCGCTGGGCGGGCGCCATCGTCTTTCGGATGGGCTTGGGCAGCGTTTTGATCAGCTCGGTCGCGAGTTCGCTGCGCATCCCCGGTACCAGCCAGTCGAAGCCCGCCGGGCGAACGTGGCGCAGTAGCGGACGCGGAATCAGTACCGACACACCGTCGTCCGGCGCGCCGGGCTCGAACCTGTACCGCAGGCGGTACCGGGTGTCGCCCTGTTGCCACGCTCCGGGATAGTCGGCGTCCGCGACGTGGACGTCTGCGGCCACGTCCTCTGGAGTCAGGTCGAGGAGTGTCGCATCGGATCTCCTCGCCTTCTTCCACCAGGTGTCGAAGTGACGCGCGGATGTGACCTCGGTGCCGATGCGCTGATCGTAGAACTCGAACAGCTGGTCCTCGGTGATCACCACATCGCGGCGACGGGCACGGTGTTCGACTTCGGCGGCGTCGCTGAGAAGCGCTCGATTGCGTTCGAAGAACGCGTGATTCGTCTTCCAATCGCCTTCGACCAGGGCGTGTCGGATGAACATGTCGCGCGCGGCGGCCGGATCGATGGGGCCGTAGTCGACACGGCGTCGGGCCACCAGCGGAACGCCGTAGAGCGTGACCCGTTCGTAGGCCATGCTCGCGCCGCGCTTCGACGACCAGTGCGGTTCGCTGTGCGTGCGCTTGACCAGGTCACCTGCGAGTCGTTCGGCCCACAGCGGGTCGATGCCCGCCACGGTGTGCGCGAACAGCCGTGAGGTCTCCAGTATCTCGGCCGCCATCAGAAACGCGGGTGGTCGTTTGGACAGCGTCGACCCGGGGAAAATCATCAGGGTGGTGTTGCGCGCGCCGGTGTACTCGCGCCCCTCGGCGTTACGCGCCGCGATGTTGCTCAGCAGACCGGCGAGTATCGCACGGTGGATCGAATCGGAATGCTGCGACGTCGCGCCGTCGTCGGACTCAACCGTCACCTCGACCGCCTGTGTCGACCACCCGAGGTCGTCGACGATGCGTCTCAGTTGCCGGTGCAGATCCTGCCACTCACGGATGCGCAGGTAGTGCAGGAATTCGCGCTCGCAGGTACGTCGGAACTGGTTGCCGGACAATTCCTGTCGCTTGTCCTGCAGATAGCGCCACAGACTCAGATACCCCAGGAAATCGGAACCGGGCACGACAAACCGCTTGTGTGCTGCGTCGGCGGCCTCGCGGTGATCCGCCGGACGCTCTCGGACATCGGGGATGGACAACGCGGCAGCGATCACGAGTACGTCGGCGAGACAACCGGATTCGTGCGCGGCGATGAGCATTCGCGCCACGCGCGGTTCGACAGGGATGCGTGACATCGTGCGTCCGACAGGTGTGAGGCGTGGGGTGGTGTCGGTCTTGTCGGTCGTCGTGATCGCACCGAGTTCGGTGAGAATGCCGATGCCGTCGCGGATGCCGCGCGCATCGGGCGGTTGCACGAACGGGAAGTCGGCGATGTTGCCGAGTTTCAGCGATGCCATCTGCAGGATGACCGAGGCGAGGTCGGTACGCAGTATCTCCGGGTCGGTGAACGCCTGCCGGGAATCGAAGTCGTCCTCGCTGTACAGGCGGATGCACGTGCCGGGTGCCACGCGGCCACATCTGCCGGCCCGCTGACGCGCGCTGGCCTGTGAGATCGGTTCGATCGGCAGCCGATGAACCTTGGTGCGTGCGGAGTATCGCGAGATGCGGGCGGTGCCGGTGTCGATGACGTAGCGGATGCCTGGGACGGTGAGCGAGGTCTCGGCGACGTTGGTGGACAACACGATCCGATTGCCCTGTGACGGCGTGAACACCTTCTGCTGTTCGGCGATCGACAAGCGCGCGTACAGCGGCACGATCTCGGCTCCGGCGGCGGCTCTCCGCCGCAGTGCGTCGGCGGCCTCCCTGATGTCGCGTTCGGTCGGCAGGAACACGAGGATGTCGCCGCCGCGTTGGGTTCGTCCCCACAGTTCGTCGATGGCGGCGTCGATGCCCTGGATCTGATCGAGATCCGCATGCTCGCCGCCCCCACGCTCGTCACCGGTGTCGGGGCCGTCGGAGGAGATCAGCGGACGATAGCGGACTTCGACGGGGTAGGCGCGACCCGACACCTCGAGCACCGGGACCTCGGCATCCGGTGTGGTGAAATGCCGTGCGAAACGGTCGGGTTCGATGGTCGCGGAGGTGATGATGAGCTTCAGATCGGGGCGCCGGGGCAGGAGGCGGTGCAGATAGCCCAGGATGAAGTCGATGTTGAGACTTCGCTCGTGTGCTTCGTCGACAATGAGCGTGTCGTAGGCACGAAGCATGGGATCGGTGGCGATCTCACGCAGGAGGATGCCGTCGGTCATCACCTTCACCAGCGTGTCGGCACCGGACCGGTCGGAGAAGCGCACCGAGTACCCGATGGCGTCGCCGAGTTCGGTGTTCGTTTCGTCGGCGATGCGTCGCGCCACCGAACTTGCGGCGATACGGCGGGGCTGGGTGTGGCCGATGGCGCCGCGAACGCCGCGACCGAGTTCGAGGCAGATCTTCGGGAGCTGGGTGGTTTTGCCCGATCCGGTCTCGCCGGCGATCACGACGACCTGGTGGGCAGCGATGGCGGCTGCGATCTCGTCGCGCGCCTCCGACACCGGCAGCTCGGGCGGGAACTCCAGTACCGGGACGGCGGCACGACGTCGCTCCACCCGACGCGCCGCCGCGTCGATGTCGCGGGAGACCGACAGGAGGCGGTCGTCGCTCGGAGATGCGCCGAGCTTGTCGATGCGACGTCGCAGACGATGTTGGTCGACGATTGTCAGGTCGGTGAGGCGTCGACGCAGAGAGCGCGGATCCGTCGAGGCGGAGTCCTCGGTTCTCGCGGGAGCCTCAGCTGGCCGATCGGGCCGTGGTTCAGGGGAGACGGACATGGTCATTCCAGGATATGGGTCACGAGCAGATCTGCTCCGCCCGGTGACCCGCGCGCTCTTGCCATTGGCGCGTACGCGCGGTGGCCGGGACCCTGGGTGCTCGAACAAAGCCCCCGGCGGGCATCATTGACCACATGTCAGGTTCACTGTGGCACGGATTCGCCGACATGGGGTCGGTCAGCGCAAACGGACCCTTCGTGGTCACGCGGGGCGAGGGCACCCGCATCTGGGATCGCGACGGCAACGAGTACCTCGACGCGACGGCCGGACTCTGGTTCACCAACATCGGCCACGGGCGCACCGAGGTCGCGCAGGCGGTGGCCGACCAGCTCGGAAAGCTCGCGCACTATTCAGGATTCGGTGACCTCACCGCTGACGTGACCGACGCGTTGGCCGACCGGCTCGCCACCATGGCACCGGTGCCCGGGAGCAAGATCTTCTTCACGTCGGGCGGCAGCGACTCCGTCGACACGGCGGCGAAACTCGCCCGACGCTACTGGGTCGAGGTGGGAAAGCCCGAGAAGACGATCATCGTCGGGCGGACCAAGGCGTATCACGGCATGCACGTCGCGGGCACCTCGCTCGCCGGCATCCCCGGCAACCACGACGGGTACGGCACCCTGATGCCCGACGCGCAGACCGTCGAGTGGGACAACGCGAAGAGTCTGCTGGGCCTCATCGAGCGCGTCGGAGCCGACAATGTGGCCGCCTTCTTCTGCGAGCCGATCATCGGCGCGGGAGGCATCTACCTTCCTCCCGAGGGCTACCTGGCCGAGGTTCGGCAGATCTGCCGCGACAACGACGTCCTGTTCGTCGCCGACGAGGTGGTCACCGGCTTCGGACGGATCGGCGGTGACAGCTGGTTCGCCTCCTCACGTTTCGATCTGCAGCCCGACATGATGACCACCGCCAAGGGGCTGACGTCGGGTTATGTCCCCATGGGTGCGGTGTTCATCGCACCGCGCATCGCAGAACCCTTCTACGCAGGCGGGGTGTGGTGGCGGCACGGATACACCTACGGCGGCCACGCCGGTGCCGCGGCGGCGGCCATGTCGAACCTCGACATCATCGAGCGCGAGGGACTTCTCGCCGAGGCGTCCCGCCTCGAGGGTGACCTTGCTGCGCAGCTTGCGCCGCTGGCCGATCTCGACGCGATCTCCGAGGTACGTACCGGGCTCGGCGCCGTCACCGCCGTCCAGCTCGCCGACGCCGCCCAGGCGCCCGCTGCGGTCGGCGCGCTGCGCAAGCACGGTGTCAGTACCCGCGCCGCAGGTCAGGGAGCTTTGCAGATCTCTCCCTCGTTCGTCATGCAGACCTCCGAGGTGGGCGAGTTGGCTGACCGCATCGGCGCCGCGTTGGGCTGAGAGCGCATCTCTCACCCCTGCGTCGTCGGCAACACCTCGATAGACGCGGCGTTGACCGTTGCCGGTGACGACACCGACCACGCCACGGCCTCCGCGATATCGGAGGAGTGCGTACCGCGAAGTCGAGAATGCCCCGGCCTCTGACGAGACCGGGGCATTCGTGTCCGTTGGTGATCAGGCGTTGGCCAGCACCTCGGTGGTGGCGATGGCCTGCGCGACACCGGAAACGGTCGCGGCGACCTTGACGGCCTCCCAGACCTGTTCCTTGGTGAGGCCCGCGTCGCGGACGACCTTCGCGTGTGCGGCGGTGCAGTCGTGGCAACCGTTGATGGTCGACACGGCCAGGCTCCACAGCTCGAAATCGGTCTTGTCGACGCCGGGGTTACCGATGATGTTCATCCGCAGTCCCATACGCACCTGGGCGTAGTCGTCGCCGAGGAAGCTCTTGGCCCGGTAGGCGACGTTGTTCATGCCCATGATCGACGCCGCGCCCAGCGCCGCGTTGTAGGCCTCGGCCGACAGTGTGTCGGCGGCTTCCTCGGATACCTCGGCCAGCACCTTCGCGTTACGCGATGCCGCCGCAGCGGCGAGGAAGGTGCCCCAGAGCTGCTGCTCGGAGAGTTCGGTCGAGCGGGCCAGCGAACCCAGGTTCAGCTTGAGATCCTTGGCGTACTCGGGGAGGGCTTCCTTGAGATTGTCGATGCTCATACGAATTCCTCTCAGACGCTTGCGGTGAGGAGCTCGCCGGCGTCGATAGTCGGGTCGCCCTTCTTCCAGTTGCAGGCGCACAGCTCGTCGGACTGCAGCGCGTCAAGAACGCGGAGCACTTCGTCGACGTTGCGACCGACGGAGCCGGCGGTCACCGAGACGAACTGGATCTCGTTGTTGGGATCGACGATGAACGTCGCGCGGTCGGCGACACCATCGGCGTTGAGAACGCCTGCTGCGGTTGCCAGCTCACGCTTGAGATCACTGAGCATGGGGAAGGGGAGGGTCTTGAGATCCTCGTGCTGTGCACGCCACTGGAAGTGGACGAACTCGTTGTCGACCGACGCGCCGAGCACCTGGGCGTCACGGTCGGCGAACTCGTCGTTCAGCTTGCCGAAGGCGGCGATCTCGGTCGGGCACACGAACGTGAAGTCCTTGGGCCAGAAGAAGATGATCCGCCACTTGCCCGGGTGATCGTCGCTCGACACCTGGGTGAAGTAGTCGTCGGGCTGCTGCGCGTCGACCTTGCTCAGATCGCCTCCGATGACAGCCGTCAGGTTGTATGCGGGGAATTGATCTCCGATGGTCAGAAGAGCCATGTGTCTTTTGCTCCTTCGTGTCGATGGCGTTCGTGGGTGGCGCGCGAACTCACGTATCTGCAGTTGCCCCTCAATTCTGCCCAAAGACCACCGAAAACGAAACGTGATGATTAGCACTAGACTGATAGGCATGAGTGATAGAAGTTATCAGCCGTCGATCGCCGGTCTGCGGGCATTCGTCGCGCTGGCAAGAAAACGTCATTTCGGTTCGGCGGCAACGGAACTCGGCGTCAGTCAGCCGTCGCTGTCGCAGGCGCTCGCCGGCCTGGAGGCCGGGTTGGGTAGGCAGCTCATCGAACGCACAACCCGGCGTGTCTTCTTGACTCCGGAAGGCGAGGCGCTCCTGCCCAAAGCGATCGCGGTGACCGATGCCGTCGACGAGTTCCTCTCCGCGGCCGCGGGATCCGACGACCCGCTGACCGGCACCTTGCGGCTCGGCTTCATACCGACGGTCGCGCCGTACATTCTGCCCACGGTGCTGCGCGGGCTGGCCGAAAAATTGCCATCTCTCACTTTGCGTGTGGTCGAGGACCAGACCGCGCGACTGCTGGCTCAGTTGAGGGAGGGATCGCTCGACGCGGCGTGTCTCGCGCTGCCGGCGGACGCTCCCGGACTCGCCGAGATACCCATGTACGCCGAGGATTTCGTCCTCGCGCTGCCTTCGGATCATCCGTTGGCAGGGCGCAAACGTGTTGATCCGAGCTCGCTCGCCGATTTGCCACTTCTGCTGCTCGACGAGGGGCACTGCCTACGCGATCAAGCGCTCGAGGTGTGCAGGCTCGCCGGGGTGCGTGCCGACATCGGGCACACCCGCGCGGCGTCCCTCGCCACCGCGGTGCAATGCGTGGAGGGTGGCTTGGGAGTGACCTTGATCCCCGGCACCGCCGTGGCCGCGGAAACGGCCGGCGGCGACCTCGCCACCGCGACGTTCACCGTGCCCCGTCCCGGCAGACGGATCGGGCTGGTCTACCGCGAGTCCTCGGGGAGGGGTGAGTCGTATCAGCGACTCGCGTCCATCATCGCGCGGCTCGTCGAACAGACCGGCGCGGTGCGCGTGGAAAAGGCCGCGTCGGTATGAGGTCACCTCTCACGGGCCAGGGCGTCGGCGGCATCGGTGCGAGCCAACTCCTCCCATTCGTCGAGCAAACTCGAGTCGACCTCACGCACCATGTCGCCGACCCGCTCCGTGATCTCGACGATCTCGTCGGTGAGGACCGTCGTCGGTACCCCCTGGCGTAGAACGCGATAGCAGTCGGACAGGTACCGCAGTACCACTCCTTCGCTGCGGGCAAGGCCGTATGCCGAGATCAACTCGGTGAACGTCATGGCCCGCTCGAGCATGAGGCGTAATACCGATTTCGGCGACGGCGGAAAGCCCGCGATCCACGGATGCGAACGTCGATAGACGCCGAAGGCGTAGTCGATCTCCTCGGCGAGTGGACGCGGCCAGGTGATCTCCTCGAGGCGAGCCATGCGCTCCTCGTACTCGATTCCGTCGGCCTTCATCTCGGCGATCGCCGCGTCGCGCGCTTCTTTCCGTTGCGCCATCAGGACGGGGCGGGGGTCGTCGAGCGTCGCTTCGAGGATCGAGATCACGTCGAGCGCATAGGTCGACGAGTCCGGGTCGAGCAACTCGAACGCGGCGAGGGCGAACGCCGACAGCGGATTGGTAAGCGCGAAATTCTCCGGCATGTCGACGCTGAGCGCGATGTAGCGGCCGTCGGAGTCGGGCTCGGGCAGTTGTACGACGATGCCGGCGTCGCGCAGGTCGCGGTAGAGACGAATCGTGTGCCGGATCTGGCCGAGCTGGCGGTGGCGCGGGAGGTGGTTCTCCTCCAACAGATGCCGCGTGGCGGTGAAGCAGTCGCCGGGCCGTCCGAGTACCTCGAGCAGCATCGCCGTGGTCATGCGGAAGTGTGAGCGCAGTGGCTCGTCCGGTGCGTCGACGAGTTGCAGGAACGTCTTCTCGCCCCATGAGACGAAACCCTCGGGTGGCTTCTTGCGGACGATCTTGCGCAGCTTCTTCGGGTCGTCTCCTGCCTTGGCGACGGCGCGTGCGTTCTCGACGTCGTGTTCGGGCGCCTGGGCCACCACGTAGCCGATGGTGTCGAAGCCCGCGCGGCCGGCGCGGCCGGCGATCTGATGGAATTCGCGAGCGCGCAGTCGACGTACGCGCGTGCCGTCGTACTTGCTCAGCCCGGCGAAGAGCACGGTCCTGATCGGAACGTTGATGCCGACTCCGAGGGTGTCGGTGCCCGCGATGACCTTGAGTAGACCTTGCTGTGCGAGGCGTTCGACGAGCCGACGGTAACGGGGCAGCATCCCGGCGTGGTGCACGCCGATGCCTGCGCGCAGGAGTTTCGACAGTGTCGAGCCGAAACCCGTCGAGAAGCGGAAATCGCCGATTGCTTCGGCGATCTGCGCCTTCTCCTCCTTGGTGGTGATACGCGCCGACAACAAGGCCTGCGCGCGCTCGACGGCCGCGGCCTGGGTGAAATGTACGACGTAGATCGGCGCGCGGCCCGCGTCGATCAATCCCTCGATGGTTTCGTGGATGGGGGTCATCGCGTAGGTGTACTCGAGGGGGACCGGCCGATGCGTGCCGGTGACCGCACTCGTGCTGCGACCGGTGCGACGGGATAGATCGTCGACGAAGAACGTGATGTCGCCGAGCGTCGCCGACATCAGCAGGAACTGCGTGTTCGGCAGCTCGATCAGCGGAACCTCCCACGCCCATCCGCGGTCGGATTCGCCGTAGAAGTGGAACTCGTCGGCGACGAGGACACCGATGTCGCTGTCGGGGCCGTCCCGGAGAGCGAGGTTGGCCACGATCTCGGCGGTCGCGCAGATGATGGGAGCGTCGGAGTTGACCGACGCGTCACCTGTCATCAGGCCGACCTGATCGGCTCCGAACTGTGCACAGAGGTCGAAGAACTTCTCGCTCACCAGCGCCTTGATCGGCGCGGTGTAGAAGGCACGTTGGCCGCGGCACCGCGCGAAGTAGATGGCGCCGGACGCGACCAACGATTTTCCCGAGCCCGTGGGTGTCGCCAGGATGACGTTGTTGCCGGAGATCAACTCCAGCAGTGACTCCTCCTGGTGCGGATAGAGCTCGATACCGCGATCAGCCCACCACCCGGTGAAAGCGTCGAACGCGGCGTCGTCGTCGGCGACGGGGATCAGTGTCGCCGACGACGCGGTGTCGTCGATCAGTTCGGCGATGACGGACCGCCGCTGTCGCCGCCATCGTTCTCACGGCCATCGACATCGCCACGTGACTGCTCGGCCAAGAACTTCTCGAGTTCTGCGCCGAGTTCGTCGCCGCTCGGCAGTGGTTCGTCGGCGGCCAACAGAGAGGCTCGCTCGGTCTGGGCCTCGGTGAAGCTGTCGTACTGTGCCTCGAGTGCGGCGACCACCGACTCGATCTCACCATTACCAGACACCTCGGCGTCAACCTGCTCACGCACAGCTGCGGCCGCGGATTCCAATGCGCTGGTGGGCAATTCGAGCCCGGTCAGTCCTGACACCGCGTCGAGCAGTCGGGCCGCCGCAGCCGGATAGTCGGTCTGGGAGAGATAGTGCGGCACATGCACCGAGAGTCCGGACGTGCGTCGGCCACCCTGGCCCAGGCGTAGTTCGAGCAACATCGACGCGCTCGCGGGCAGCTTCATCTGCGAGCCCCAACGCGGCAGGTCGCCGAGCGAATCGGGTTCGTTGCCGTGTGCGGTCAACGACGACGGCCGCGTGTGCGGAACTGCCATCGGAATGGCGTTGAGACCGATCACGTCGGTCACCCGGAAGTGATCGGCGAGGCGTTGAATGGCCTCGGTGAACTGTTCCCAGCGCAGGTCGGGTTCCGAACCCGACAGCAGCAAAAACGGCTTGCCCGCGTTGTCGCGGATCGCATGCAGCGTGAGCGAGGGCATCTCCACATCGGTGAAGGTCTCACCGCTGAAGGTGATCGTCGGACGACGCGAGCGGTAGTCCATCAGCTCGTCGT
The DNA here is from genome assembly GCF_020735545.1 of Gordonia otitidis. Taxonomy (NCBI): domain Bacteria; kingdom Bacillati; phylum Actinomycetota; class Actinomycetes; order Mycobacteriales; family Gordoniaceae; genus Gordonia; species Gordonia otitidis. The sequence continues at coordinate 5,023,609 of NZ_CP085974.1, read as the reverse complement.
TGTCGAAGGTGGCGACCACCTCGGAGTCGAGAGAATCCCGAAGATTCTGCGCCGCCAATGCGACGGCGTGCCCGGCATCGGCGAAGCCGTCGAGCGCATGCACGAGTACGGGACCCGTACCCGCCTCATCGGAGACCCGCGGGGCGGGGAAGGCGAGCTCGAAGAGCTGACGGCCCTCGTGTGGATTGGGATCCATGTCGTCCCTCCTCTTGAAGATCGGCACGTGCCTGTCCTACCTGTTCGTCGAATTGTCCCGTATGCACGCCTCGCGTGACCAATCGGTCTCGACGTGGGGATGCACGGGTGTCCGTCTCTTTGGTTCAACAGCGGCAGCGACCTGTGGATTCCCCGCAGTTCCGACACGGTCGGAGTGTCGGGAGCAGGTCACGGCCCGGCCGGTGGCACAGTGGGATGTCGTGGGTGGACGCAGCGTTGGTGTGGTGATCGGCTTGGCCGCCGCGTTTCTCGTTGCAGCGTGTTCGGTCGACGGCGACGCAGTACAGAACACCGACGATCTCTCGCCGCGATCGGTGACCGCAGCGGATTTCCCGGTCCAGGGCGCCACCCGCGTCCCGCAGAATTCCGTGGCCTATGCCATCGGTGATCTCATCGGACGACCCGCCGACTCGCCGTATGATCCGCCGCAGTGCCAACCGGCGGCCGTGCAGTCGGACGGCGCCGTGGTCTACCTGGGAATCGTGCAGGCCGATCGGGCTTCCTTCACCTCGGCGGTCGTGGGCGTCGACGACTCATTGAGCACCGTGGTCGACAAGGTCAGGGCGTGTCCCCGTGCGAAGACGGGCAATGCCACGACCGCCACGAGCACCGTGCAGAGCAGGGTGGTCGACGCGCCGGAGCATCCGGCGGGCGTCGACACCGCCGCGATACTGCGCACGGTGGAGACCGGCGGAGACCAGGCGCCGTTGCTGACCCGGACCATGACCTACATCGGGCAGAAGCAGAAGGTGCGCGTGTACTGCCAGTACCGCTGGCCGTCGGCGGGTGACATCAGCGAGCAGGCGTCTGGGCAGCTCGCCTCGCTGTTCGACAAGGCATTGAAAGCGGCGTTCGGCACCTGAGGTCACTGCTCCGCGGCGACTTCTGCTCCGCAGCGACTTCTGCTTCGCGGCGACTTCGGCGTTCGGTGTTTCCGCACATTCATGTCTGGCCGCATTCATGTCTGGCCGCATTCATGTCTGGCCGTATCCACGTATGTGTGCATTCGCCTACGCGTGCATCGGTGTCTCCGTATGTGCGCTTCTCCATGGAGTCGTGGCTCTCTGCAGTTGTGGGTCTGTGCAGTTGTGGCTCTCTGCACTCGTGGCTCCACGAATTGGCGACTCCACGACATCGGTGATCTGTGCACACGCCAGGAGTTGTGCACAGCCACGGTGTCCGGGGCCTTTCCGGAGTCGAGCCGTCGTCGCGCGAGCCCAAGATGTTCGACATGTCACCTCGAAGAAATCCTCCGAGCGGTCCCATCCGGACCGTCTCCGCGCTGCTCACCGCTGTTCCCGGCTTTTTCGGCTTCATCCCGACTCGCTCGCTGATCCTGCTGGCGCTCGCGCCCGACGCTCGAACGATCCAAGCGTCGGTGCGCGTCGACCTCGATCTCCGTCCCGACGGCGCGCTCGACTCACACATGCTCGCCGAGATCGATCACCTCGCGGCGATCCTGCAGGGCTATGGCAGTTCCGACGTGATCGCCGTCGTCGCCGATGACCGTTTCGACCTGGAGAGCCCGACCTACCGCGCGGTGGTATCCGTCGTCGACCGGAGGATGTGGGCATGCGGAGGTGTCGGTCGTGGCTACGTGTGCAGTCGCTTCGGCGAGGGTGAGCGCTGGATCCAGGTATGGGAGGACGGCGCGGAACTGACGCTGCGGCTCTCACGCAACCGGGGTGTGCTCGGCGACCCGCGGATCTCACCGACCGCGGTCTCCGATGCTGTCCACTCGGGCAGATTGTTGCTCGGTACGCGCGAGGAGATCGAGGCCATGCTCCAGCCGACCTCGCACTGCGACGACCCGTGCTGCGCCCCTGATTCGACGCGATGTCCCGTGATCGAGGCAGTACTGGACGCGCACGCGACCCCGCAGCAGTCGATGGCCGCCATTCACGAAGCGATCGCCGTGCGGCGTCTCCGGTTCGATTGCGCGAGCATCGCCGAACTCGAGCGCGCCGTCTGCGACCTGCGGGTCCGTGACGCGGCGTTGGCTTTCGCGGTCACCGATCTGCGCACGGAGGCAGAGGCACTGTGGCGGGAGCTCACCAGACGACTGTCGGGTACGGGGAGGGCGAGTGCTGCCACCCTTCTCGCCCATCTGCACTACATCGGCGGCGAGGGCAGCTTCGCCGGAGTCGCCCTCGACGTGGCGCTGGATGCCGACCCGCAGTGGAGCCTGGCCCGACTTCTCGATCGCTCCCTGCGAAACGGACTGCGTCCCGACAACCTGTGGGAGATCATCGGGGACTCATACGACGCCGCCGCAGCCCTCGGGGTGGTCATCCCGAGTGCCACTCTGCGTGATGCGAGCTGACCGCTGTGGTCGTAAACGACGTTGCGGCTCAGACCTTTTCGACGAACAGCGAGTGGGCCATCTCGGGTGACAAGGTCAGGCCGGCGTGTCCTGGCGTACTGATCTCGACCTTGTGCGGCGTGCACGTCACCGTCACACGTGCATTGGGCACCACGCCCGCCTCGCGCAGCGCTGCGATCAGTTCGGTGTCCGACTGCGCATGTTCGGACAGTCGGCGCACGATCACCGGAACCGCCTCGCCCTGCGGGAGATCCGACAGTCGAGCGGCCTCGCCCATCGCCTCGGGCGGCTCGACACCGAGTTCTGCGAGCCCCGGAATCGGATTCCCGTAGGGCGAGGTCGTGGGATTGTCGAGGACCGACAGCAGACGGCGCTCGACGTTCTCGCTCATCACGTGTTCCCAGCGGCAGGCTTCCTCATGCACCTCGTCCCAGGGCATGCCGATCACGTCGACGAGCAGCCGCTCGGCGAGACGGTGCTTACGCATCACGGCGATCGCGAGGGCCCGGCCCTTGTCGGTCAATTCGAGGTGGCGGTCGCCCGCGACCCGCAGCAATCCGTCACGTTCCATGCGTGCGACGGTCTGCGACACCGTCGGGCCACTCTGCTCGAGACGTTCGGCGATGCGTGCGCGCAGTGGGACGATTCCCTCTTCTTCGAGGTCGTAGATCGTCCGGAGGTACATCTCGGTGGTATCAACCAGATCGTTCACTTGAGTCCAGTCCCTTCCGTCCTCACAAGGGTACCTTGACCTGCGTCGCGTCTGGCTCGTCACATGCTGAACGCGTCCGGGCCACGCAACGAGGCACTAACGTGAGAACCGTGGCTAGTGCGTGGAGACGACGATGAACGCGGCTGTGATCTGGAGTGAGGACTTCCTCTCGTACCGTTGGGCACACACCCACCCGATGAATCCGGTGCGACTGGCGCTGACCATGACGCTCGCTCAGAGCCTCGGCGTCCTCGACGACATCGACGTGTCGCCACCCCTCGATATCGGTGACGACGCGCTGACCGTGGTGCACAGCCAGGACTACATCGATGCCGTACGGGCGGTGGGTTCGGGAACTGCGTCGCTGTCGGGGCCGCTACTCGAGAGGCTGTTCGGCCTCGGCGACTCCGACAATCCCGTATTCGACGGGATGCATGAGGCCGCGCGGCTGCTCGTCGGCGGCACGCTGGCCGCAGCACAGGCCGTCGGGTCCGGCGCCGTGCGGCGTGCGGTGAACATCGGCGGCGGCATGCATCACGCGATGCGTGCGCGGGCGGCGGGCTTCTGCATCTACAACGACTGCGCCGTCGCGATCCACTGGTTGCTCGAGAACGGATTCGACCGCATCGCCTACATCGACATCGACGCCCATCACGGAGACGGCGTGCAGGTCGCGTTCGCCGCCGACCCGCGCGTCATGACGGTGTCGCTGCACCAGCATCCGGCCACGCTGTGGCCGGGCACCGGATGGCCGACCGAGGTGGGCGACGACGCCGCAGAGGGGTCGGCCGTGAACGTCGCCCTCATGCCCGACACACAGGACCGGTTGTGGTTGCGCGCGTTCCACGCCGTCGTGCCGTCGCTGATCGCCGAGTTCAAACCGCAGATCATCATCAGCCAGTGCGGCGCGGACAGCCATCGGGCGGATCCGCTGACCGACCTGTCGTTGACCGTCGACGGGCAGCGTGCGGCCATGATCGCGATGCGTGACCTCGCCGAGAAGTACTGCGACGGCCGCTGGATCGCGGTCGGGGGCGGAGGCTATGGAGTGGTGAACGTCGTGCCCCGTAGTTGGTCGCACCTGCTCGGCGTCGTCCTCGACCGCGACGTCGACGTCACGACACCGATCAACGAATCATGGTGTGCCACAGCTGAACAGATCGCGACCCAGGTGCACTCGGAATACTCGCAGGCGCCGGTGCGCGTGATGGGCGACAACGGCGACGTCGACTTCGTCGAATGGGACGGCGACACCGGCCAGGAACCGCCGCCGGGGATCGACGACAGTGCGCAACGGCAAACTGATCGCGCGATCATGGCTACCCGTCGTGCGGTGTACCCACTGCATGGACTCGACCCGGAGGATCCCCGTGACTGAATCCACTGTGCGTACCGGGGAACAGAACGAACGCCCCGACGAGGACCACGCCGACGGTGTCCGTGACGAGGGGGAGCGTCACGAGGGTGAGCGGCCCCGCGGTCCGTGGGATTACCCGCGGCACTGGATCGCCGACGTCCTCGCGTCCGACGGAGGGGTGGTGCACCTGCGCCCGATCGTGCCCGACGACGCCGACCGTGTCGTCCGATTCCACGCGGGATTGTCTGAACGCACGAGGTACATGCGGTATTTCGGCCCGACGCCGACTTTGCCGCCGCGCGAGGTGGCGCGGATGACCACGGTCGACCACCACCAGCGGGTGGCGCTCGTCGCGGTTCTCGGTGGTGAGATCATCGCGATCGGCATCTACGAGGGACTCGCGGCCGACGGTAAGCCCGAGTCGGCGGAGGTCGCGTTCGTCGTTGCCGACGAACACCAGGGCCGCGGTCTCGGTCCGATCCTTCTCGAACATCTCGCGGGAGCCGCTGCCGAGAACGGTTTCACCCGATTCGAAGCAGAGGTCCTCAGCGAGAATCCCAACATGGTCGCCGTCTTCCGCGATGCCGGTTACCAGATCTCCCGTGCGTTCGACGGCTCGACCGTCCATGTGGAATTCACGATCGATCCCACCGAGGCGATGCTCCTGGTGCGCAACGACCGTGAGCGCGCGTCGGAGGCGCGCAGCGTCGCCAATCTGTTGCGACCTGCGTCCGTGGCGGTGATCGGGGCGTCGACAGACCCGAAGAAGGTCGGAAATGCGCTGTTGGCCAACATCATCGCGGGTGGATTCACCGGACCCGTCTTCCCGGTCAACGGCCCCGACCGCGAGCCAGAAGACGACCAGGACGCCGTGTCCGGTCACGACGCGGCACGCAACCGGGCAACACGACCGCCGCAGCGACGACATCGCGGCCCGTCACGCACACCACATGTGCGGCCCCCCTCGGTGCGGGGTATCCGCGCGTACCCGACCGTGCGCGACATCCCCGACCCGGTCGACCTGGCCGTCGTCGCGGTCCCGGCCGCCAGTGTCGACGAGGTACTCGACGACTGTCTGGTCAAGGGCGTCCGAGCGCTGGTCATCGTGTCGTCGGGATTCGGTGAGAGTGGCGAGGCGGGTCTCGAGAGCGAGCACCGCCTCGTGCAGCAGGTCCGCGAGCACGGGATGCGGTTGGTGGGTCCGAATGCGCTCGGTGTCGCGAACAACGATCCGTCGATCGCGCTGAATGCCACACTGGCGCCGCGTATCCCACCACTGGGACGTGTCGGCTTCTTCTGCCAGTCGGGTGCGCTCGGCATCGCGATCCTGGACACGGCAGCGCATCGACAGATCGGCTTGTCGACGTTCGTGTCCGCGGGTAACCGGGCCGACGTCTCGGGCAACGACCTGTTGCAATACTGGGACTCGGACGCGTCCACCGACGTCGTGTTGCTCTACCTCGAGAGTTTCGGAAATCCCCGCAAGTTCTCGCGCATCGCGCGTCGGGTGTCCCGGTCGAAGCCGATCGTGGCAGTGAAATCCGGCAAGGGGGCGATGAGTCCGGTGCGCGCCGAACGGACTGCGGCCGCGAGTCTCGACGACCGCATCGCACAGATGATGCTCGACCAGGCAGGTGTCATCCAGGTCGACACCATCCCCGAATTGTTCGACTGCGCGTCGATCTTCGCGTATCAGCCGACACCGCGCGGCCCACGGACCCGCATCATCGGCAACTCCTCGGTGCTCGGCAGCCTCGCCGCCGACACCGCGCGGTCCGGCGGCCTCGAGGTCGAGTCGACGATCGACCTCGGTGCGGGCGCTTCCGAAGACGAATTCGAGACCGCCGTCGCGCAGGCGATGGCTGACCCGGCGGTCGACAGCGTGATCGTCGTGTTCGTGCCGCCGGTCGCCGTCGACCTCGATTGGCACGCGCGCGCACTGATGGCAGGCGCGAACACACCGGATGCCGACGCCCCCAAACCGATCGTGACCACCTTCCTCGCGGTCGAGGGTATTCCGCCCGGGTTGATGAAGCCCGGCCCTTCGGGATTGCCCGAACGCGGCTCGATCCCGTCGTACTCGTCGCCGGAACGAGCGGCGGCATCACTCGCGCGGGCGTGGCAATACGCGCGGTGGTGCGCACGGCCGGAGTCCGAGGTCGAGCGACCCGATGGCATCGACCCCGAGGCGGCACGGATGTGGGTGCGCGAGGCGATGAGCGAACTTCCCGACTCCGACGACGACTCCGACTCGGAGATGATCCTCGGCGATCTGGATTCCGCGCGGCTGTTGGCCTGGTACGGCGTGACGGTGGTGCCGTTTCGCGAGGTCTCGACAATGCACGAGGCATCGGCGGCGGCGCGGGAACTGGGCTTCCCCGTTGCGGTGAAGGCCACGTCGCCGGCCTGGCGCGGCAGACTGGACCGCGAGGGGGCCCGACTTGATCTGCCGGACGCCACGGCCGTGGTCACCGCTTTCGCGGAGTTGGCCGAGTTGACCGGCGACGACATGTTGCACGTGCAGAAGATGGCGCCCAAGGGGGTCGGCACGATGGTGCGGATGCGCGACGATCCGTCGTTCGGGCCGCTGATCTCGTTCGGACTGTCGGGACGAACCTTCGAGCTACTGGGCGACGACGGGTATCGCGCGATCCCCATCACCGCGCTCGACGCGGACGAACTCATCGACGAGCCGCGGTCGGCGCCGTTGCTTTACGGTTATCGCGGTGAATCGCCCGTCGACAGGGGAGCACTCGTCGATCTGCTCATCCGGATCTCGACGATGGCCGACGACATCCCGGAGATCCGCGAGATCGTCGTCGATCCCGTGCTGTGTTCGCCCGAGGGCGCCGCGGTTCTCAATGCCCGGATACGAATCGGTCCGGTGCCCACCATGGCGGACACCGGACCGAGACGTCTGAGTTAGGAGTGCGAGGTCAGCTCGCGTAGGCGCGCAGGCGCTCGGCACGCTCGCCCTGGCGAAGCTTGCCCATCACCTCGCGTTCGATCTGACGGACGCGTTCCCGCGACAGTCCGAACATGCGGCCGATCTGGTCGAGGGTGCGTGGCTGTCCGTCGTCGAGTCCGTAGCGCATCCGGATGACCTGCTGCTCACGCTCGTCGAGCGTCGCGAGCACGGCACGCACATCCGAGTGCAGCAGACCCGCGATGACAGCACTCTCCGCCGACGTGGCTTCGGCATCCTCGATGAAGTCTCCGAGCGGAGCCTCCTCGTCGCTACCGACCGGCATGTCGAGGCTCACCGGGTCGCGGCTGTGATCGAGCAGGTCCGCGATCTTCTCCGCGGGGATGCCCGATTCGTTGGCCAGTTCGTCGTCGGTTGCCTCACGCCCGAGTTGCTGATGCAGCTCACGCTTGATGCGTGCCAGCTTGTTGACCTGCTCGACGAGGTGGACGGGGAGACGGATGGTGCGGCTCTGGTCCGCCATTCCGCGGGTGATGGCCTGACGAATCCACCAGGTCGCATATGTCGAGAACTTGAAGCCCTTTGCGTAGTCGAACTTCTCCATCGCGCGGATCAGTCCGAGGTTGCCCTCCTGGATGAGGTCGAGCAACGGCATTCCGCGGCCGGTGTAGCGCTTGGCAAGCGACACCACGAGCCGCAGGTTGGCCTCGAGGAGATGGGCACGAGCGATCTCGCCCTCACGGACGACGATGGCCAGATCACGCTTCTTCGCGGCGGTCAGTCGCTTACGGTTCTCCAGCACATGCTTGGCGTAGAGACCGGCTTCGATCTGCTTGGCGAGTTCGACTTCCTGCTCGGCGTTGAGGAGAGCGGTACGGCCGATGCCGTTGAGGTAAACACGGACCAGATCTGCCGCAGGTGACTGTGCGTCGAGATCTTGTTCGGTCATCGCCGGACGAGCGGGGGTGGCGCCGTCTGTGGCGACTGTGGACGAGGTGGAGCGTGTGACGGTGGAGCGTGACATCTGGCCTCCTAATCGAGTGCGTTCATAGAGTGCAACGACATGCACTCCATGAAAGTTCCCGCGGCTCCGTGTCGAGCTTTCACGCGCTGACCTGCGCGGACAGTGGTTCCTGCGTCTCGGTGCGACTGAGAATCGACTGAGATATCGCGCCGTCTCGCCTCAGACGGGGTGTCGGTCAGGCGGCGAGCGGGGACAGCGTGACGGCCACGTCAGTGGGGATGTCTGTGATCGGAGACGGTGGAATCGATCACGGTCGACTCTGGACCCAGGGCCTGAGGGCCGACGACGCGATGGTCCGGGCCGTACTTGTAGTGGGCGACTTCGCCGCGCTTACGGGGTGGACGGTCGTTGGCGATCAGCACGGCGACCCAGGGGAGCGGAATCGACAACGCGACGATGCCCAGCGCCCACCAGCCCGACCCGGTCGCGCTGTAGACGATGCCTGCCACGATCAGCGCCGGGACGCGGAACGCCATCAGCGTCAGATATTTGCGCACGCGAGCTCTGTGCTGGTCGTCGAGGGATTCCTGTGCGTCGGTGATCAGGAAGGTCTCCGACGACGAGTGATCGCGCCTCGGTTCGTCAGCGGCAACCATGACTGCGCTTCGCTCCGTGGGTTCGCATGTCTCCACTGTTCCACTTTCGGTTCCCGATTGCACCGACGGGCCGTGCGTGACGTGACGCGTTCGGGCGTGTCGCGTCGGTGGGAATCGTCCCAGGTCGGCACGTGTCGCGGGTCAGTGAGCCGGAATCGGGCGGTGAGGGGCACAATGGATCGCATGGCAACCGAAACCATCGAGCGGCCCGACCTCGACGAATGGTCGGACACCAAGACCGACGAGCGGCCAGACGCCGACGCCACGGACAGAGGCGACGACGACCGGCCCAAGTTCTTCCACTACGTGAAGAAGGACAGGATCGCCGAGAGCGCGGTCATGGGCAACCACGTGGTGGCGCTGTGCGGCGAGACATTTCCGGTGACCAGGTCGGCCAAGCCGGGATCGCCGGTGTGCCCCAAGTGCAAGAAGATCTACAACCGGATGCGCAAGGACTGACACTCCAGCCAGTTGCCGTGCGCACCGACGGCGACGGACTGGTGATCCGGTGATCGGCTAGTGATTCCGCGGACCGACGTTGTGGTTGCTCGTCGGGTCTCGGCGACCCGATTCGTTCCCGCGCACCGATTCGTCCTCCCGCGCTGGTCGGGTGCCGTGGGGTGGCTTGCGGATGGGTCCGGTGGCGAGGCGCTCGGGAAGCGACCGGATGTGGTCGGTGATATCCGAGGTCTGTTCGTGAACCCAGTGTCGGACATGCGCGGTGGCGGGGGGTTTGGCAGGCCACAATGACTGCACTGCGGCGTTGAACTCGGCACCGATCACGATGGCGAAGCCGAGGAAGAACGTGAAGAGCAGGAAGGCGATCGGTGTCGCCAACGCCCCGTAGGTGTAGCCGGCGCGGGTGATCGCCGCGAGATAGATGCGCAGCACATAGCTGGCGATCCAGAAGAAGATGCCCGCGATCACCGCGCCTCCGACGAGCCGGTGCCATGGCAGCGGGTTGGGCAGCGCCAGGTGGTAGAGGGTCGTCAGGACCAGCAACAGGAGCAGCGCCACGAACGGGAAGTAGCCGTAGTCGATGAGCGTGCTCACTCCGCGGTCCCAGGAGTCGGGGACGATCTCGCGCAGGTAGTTCGGGCCGAGCGCGACCAGCGGCAGCAGGAATACCGAGACGATGAGGAAGCACACGTAGAGCAGCAGAGCAAAGATCCGCTGCCACACCGGATTGCGTACCTCGTGCTGGTCGTGGGCGCGCACGATCGAGGCGACGAAGCACGACACGGCCGACGAACCTGCCCACAGTGACAGGATGAAGCCGATCGAGATCACGCCGACACGGCCGCGGCCGAGCACGTTGTCGACGGTCGGGGTGATGAGATCGGTGACCACGCTCGCCGAGAACGTGCGTTCGGAGAAGCTGATGATCCGTGCCGAGATGACCTCGACCGTGTCGGGGCCGAACCATCCGGCGATGTAGCCGACGCTGCCGAGGAGTCCGAGAAGCAGCGGAGGCAACGACAGCGCCTGCCAGAACGCCGCCTGTGCGGCCCAGCCGACGATTCCGTCGTCCCACGCCTTCTTGATCGTGCGCCAGACGACGCGGTGGATGTTCGGCAGGACAGGCGGCCCGGGCGGCGGCGGCTGATGGGCCTGCGGGTCGTCGGTGCCCGTCGGTGCGGTTTCCTCGTCGCGGTAACCCGATGTCTCGTCGCCTCCGTGACCGCGGGCGCTCGGCGGCGGGGTATCACGGCTCGGGGCGCGTGGGGCGTCGCTTGGCCTGCGATCCTGTCCCGCGGTCAGATCCATCGACACCGGTGCGGGCCGTCGCCGTGACCGGCGTGTGCGATCCCCGACGGCCGGCGACGGGGCGTCGTCGCCGGTCATCGGAACGGGGTTTCGGCGTGGGGTTGCTATGGGTCCAGCATCCCTGATAGCCCGAGGTTGCGTGCGACACACCCCTCGCCGCGTGTCACGTGTCTGGCGTCGGGAGCGTCGGGGGCAGCGGTTAAGATCGTGAAGTCCCCTCGGAGTGAATGCGTTCTGAGTGAATGTGTTCTGAGTGAATGTGTTCTGGCACCGTCCATCTGGCCGAGGGGTTGTTTCTTGCCTTCGCGCCGTCGGGAGCTTTGATTACGTGACTTCTGCCCAATCGTCCGCAACACCCGCAGGTCCGCCGCTACGTGCCTGGCAGCGGCGGGCGCTGACGAAGTATCTGGCCTCTCGACCAACCGACTTTCTCGCCGTGGCGACTCCCGGCGCCGGAAAAACGACCTTCGGACTCCGCGTCGCGCGCGAGCTGCTCGACGACCGCACCGTCGAGCAGGTCACCGTCGTCACCCCGACCGAACACCTCAAGCATCAGTGGGCACAGGCCGCCGCGCGTGTCGGCATCGCACTCGATTCGCGGTTCCGCAACTCCGACGGTCAGACCAGTTCCGACTACAACGGCGTCGCGCTGACCTATGCGCAGGTTGCGGCCCACCCGTCGAGGCACCGGGTGCGCACCGAGAATCGCCGGACCCTGGTGATCCTCGACGAGATCCACCACGGTGGTGACGCGAAATCGTGGGGTGAGGCGATCCGCGAGGCGTTTTCCGACGCTGTCCGCCGGTTGTCGCTGACCGGAACACCTTTCCGCTCCGACGACTCGCCCATCCCGTTCGTCACCTACGAGCCGGAGGAGGGCGGCGTGCTGCGGTCGAGTGCCGACCACACCTACGGCTACGCAGACGCGCTGGCCGACGGCGTCGTGCGGCCTGTCGTATTCCTCGCCTATTCGGGTCAGGCGAGTTGGCGGACCTCCGCGGGCGAGGAGTACACCGCGCGCCTGGGCGAGCCGTTGTCGGCCGAACAGACCGCACGCGCCTGGCGAACCGCGCTCGACGCCCACGGCGACTGGATTCCCTCGGTCTTCCAGGCGGCGCACACCCGACTCGGCCAGCTGCGCGCGGCAGGCGTCCCCGACGCCGGAGGGCTGGTGATCGCGACCGATCAGACGGTGGCCCGTGACTACGCAGAGCTTCTGGAATCGATCACAGGGCGCAAACCGGTCCTGGTCCTGTCCGACGACCCGAAGTCGACGTCGCGCATTTCGCAGTTCGCCGAGTCCGACGACGAGTGGATGATCGCTGTGCGCATGGTGTCCGAAGGCGTCGACGTGCCGCGGCTTGCGGTCGGCGTGTACGCGACGAGTGCGTCGACGCCGCTGTTCTTCGCGCAGGCGATCGGGCGATTCGTGCGATCGCGGCGCCCAGGGGAGACCGCGAGCGTCTTCCTGCCGTCGGTTCCTGTGCTCCTGAACCTCGCGAGCCAGATGGAAGCCGAACGCGACCATGTACTCGGCAAGCCCCACCGCGATAGCGACGGACTCGACGATGCACTGCTGATCGACGCGAACAAGCAGAAGGACGAACCGGGCGAGGAGGAAAAGGGCTTCCAGTCGCTGCACGCCGACGCCGAGCTCGATCAGGTGATCTACGACGGTTCGTCGTTCGGTACCGCGACGTTCGCCGGCAGCGACGAGGAGTCGGACTACCTAGGTCTGCCGGGACTGCTCGACGCCGAACAGGTACGGGCGTTGCTACGGAAGAAACAGGCCGAACAGGTGGCGCAACGGTCGACGGTCACCCAGATCACCCCTGCCCAGACGCCCCCTCAGCCGGCCCCGGGGGAGAACCTGCACGCGCTGCGTAAGGAACTCAACGGTTTGGTGGCGATGCACCACCACCGCACCGGCAAACCACACGGCATGGTGCACAACGAACTGCGCAGCCGGCTGGGCGGGCCTCCCACGGCGATGGCGACAGCCGACCAGCTGCGTGAACGGATCAAGGCACTGCGAGAGTGGCGCTGACACAGGGCGGGTAGGCACGGGCACGTGAACCCCGGCCAGATCCGTCGCAGTCGAAACGACAGAACGCCCCGACCGCATCGGGCGGTCGGGGCGTTCTGAGTACGTCTGTCGGTCTCTAGACCAGCTCTCCCGCTGACTCCTCGACGGTGGCACTCAGCTCGACGAGTCGCGCCTCGTGCTCGTTGAAGTGGTGGCGGCAGAAGAGAAGCTCGCCGCCCTTGGGAAGGACGGCACGAACCTTTGCGGCTGCGCCACAGCGATCGCAACGATCGGCAGCAGTGAGCGGTATGGAGATCGGGGTTGTGGTGGCGATGTCAGACATTTTCCTCCGTCCCGGTCCGGCGCCTGTGTGGTCGCCTTCCCTTCAGAGCCAACGCATCCGGACGATGCGTCAACCTCACTGTGTCAGACGTTTGGGATGCTCGTATTGTTCCGCGGGTTTCCCGGGTGTGTCGTCACTCACCGTTAACAGCGGTTCTCCAAGGTGCAACACGGCAACACGAACCCGTTACGTGGGACGCGATCTGGCTCACATCCGGTGTTCGACGAGACTCGTGGTGGCTATGGTGCTGCCGTGACGCCATCCACCGAGCGGCAGGCAACCCGGTACCTCGTCCACCTGATGTCCCATGCGGACTGGCAGGCTGTGCAGCGATCACGGGGCGCCGGGTACTCCGAGCTGCGTCCTCTCTCGCTGAGCGAGGTCGGATTCGTGCATCTGTCCACTCCGCAGCAGGTGCACCTCCCGGCGAACCGGTTCTACGAGGATGAACATGACCTCGTCGCGCTCATCGTCGACACTGCACTCATCGACGATGAGATCCGATGGGAACCCGGCACCTCCGACGACCCTGCAGACATGCGATTCCCGCATCTGTACGGTCCTCTTCCGCTGACAGCCGTCGTCGATGAAACAAGCTATCCGCGTGGCGCCGACGGCAGGTTCCCGCCCTTCGGTGAGGGCCGGGCGAGCCGCTAGGACTCGCCCGGATTCAGAACCGAGCCGTCGGCTGAGGTTTCTCAGTCGAGGTAGTCGCGCAGGACCTGTGACCGGCTCGGGTGGCGCAGCTTGGACATGGTCTTCGACTCGATCTGGCGGATACGCTCGCGGGTCACTCCGTAGACCTGACCGATCTCGTCGAGCGTCCGCGGTTGCCCGTCGGTGAGGCCGAAGCGCAGGCGCACCACACCGGCCTCACGCTCCGACAGGGTCTCGAGCACCGACTGCAACTGGTCTTGCAGGAGTGTGAAACTGACCGCGTCGACCGCGACAACGGCCTCGGAGTCTTCGATGAAGTCGCCGAGCTGCGAGTCGCCCTCGTCACCGATCGTCTGGTCGAGGGAAATGGGCTCACGCGCGTACTGCTGGATCTCCAACACCTTCTCGGGTGTGATGTCCATTTCCTTCGCGAGCTCTTCAGGGGTCGGCTCGCGGCCGAGATCCTGCAGCAGCTCACGCTGGATGCGTCCGAGCTTGTTGATGACCTCCACCATGTGCACGGGGATGCGGATGGTGCGGGCCTGGTCGGCCATGGCGCGCGTGATCGCCTGTCGAATCCACCAGGTGGCGTACGTCGAGAATTTGTAGCCCTTGGTGTAGTCGAACTTCTCGACGGCGCGGATGAGACCGAGGTTGCCCTCCTGGATGAGGTCCAGGAAGGCCATGCCACGGCCGGTGTAGCGCTTGGCCAGCGAGACGACGAGGCGGAGGTTCGCCTCGAGTAGATGGTTCTTGGCGCGGTTTCCGTCGCGCGAGATCCAGTTCAGGTCACGCTTCTGCGCCGTCGAGAGCTTCTCACCGGATTCCATGATCCGGCGGAGACGCTCCGTGGCGTACAGGCCTGCCTCGATGCGCTTGGCGAGTTCGACCTCCTCCTCGGCATTGAGGAGGGCGACCTTGCCGATCTGCTTGAGATAGGCGCGAACCGAGTCCGCGGAGGCGGTGAGCTCGGCATCCTTGCGTGCCTGGCGGAGAGCCTCGGATTCTTCCTCGTCCCAGACGAAGTCGCCTGCGGTCTTCGCGTCGGCGTCCTTCGTGGACTTGTCGGCGGGAGGTGCCACGGGAGGTGTTGCACCGGCGGTGGTCTTCGCCGGAGTCTCGGTCTCCTCGGCGGTGTCCTCGTCGTCTTCGGCGGAATCCTCGACATCGTCGTCGTCGACGTCGAGATCCTCGTCGTCGATCTCGACGTCGTCGAGTTCGGCGTCAGGGCCGTCGATGTCGTCGATCGAGCCGCCGTCGTCGAGATCCTCTGCGCCGTCGGCCTCGTCGACGCCGTCGGCGGGACCTGTCGCCTTCTTGGCCGCCTTCTTCGCGGGGGCGGCCTTCTTCGCGGCCTTCTTGGCGGGAGCCTTACGAGCAGTGGCCTTCTTGGCCGCCTTCTTGGCGGTCTTTCTCGGCGTTGCCTTCTCTGCAGCCGGGGCCGACGTCGCCGTCGAATCCTCGGCTTCGGCGTCGCTCTGGCGGGTCTGGGTGGCTGCCACGTACAACCTTTCCGAACAAAATCTGACACGCTGATTCACAGCGGGGAACCGCTGCGGATCGGGCTGGTTTCTCGGTGCATCGTCACCGGTGGAAACCATTGTAACGACAACATCACTCCGAATGTGACAAATGCCAGGTCAGGCAGGCTGTCGCCCGCACGCGAAAGCGGTCATCGCGGGCGTGTCGGGTATCGGCGTCAGCCCCACGGGAGAGGGACTGACGCCGGTCGGGTCAGGGCCTGAGACCCTGATCGACCGCCATCGCCGCGCCGACGATCCCGGCGGTGTTCTGCAGGGCCGCCGGGACCACCTTGGTGTCGTTGGTCAGCAGGGGAATCCACTTGTCGGCCTTACGGCTGATCCCACCGCCCGCGATGAACAACGTCGGCCAGAACAGTGCTTCGTATTCCTCGAGAACCCTGCTGACCTTCTTCGACCACTTCTTGTACGACCAGCCCTTCTCGTCCTTGATGCGAGACGACGCCTGGTGCTCGGCCTCCTTCTTGCCGACGACGAGGTGTCCGAGCTCGGTGTTCGGCACGAGCGTGCCATTCACCAGGATCGCCGAGCCGATGCCCGTGCCGAACGTCAACAGCATGACCACGCCGTCGACGCCGCTTCCGGCTCCGTGTGCGTCTTCGGCCATGCCTGCGGCGTCGGCGTCATTGACGACGGAGAGCGGCCGCCCGCCGAGATCCTTGCTGAACAGGTCGTAGGTGTTGGTGCCGATCCAGCCCTTGTCGATGTTCGCCGCGGTGCGCATGGTCCCGTCGGTAATGACTCCGGGCAGCGTGATCCCCACAGGCCCTTCCCAGTTGAAGTGGCCGACCACCTCGGCAACACCTTTCGAGACAGCCTCGGGCGTCGCGGGTTGGGGGGTGAGAACCTTGTATCGTTCGCCGACCAGCTGGCCCGTCGTGAGATCGACGATCCCGCCCTTGATCCCCGACCCTCCTACATCGACTCCGAATGCACGGGGTCCGGCGGAGTCCTTCGCGGAGGTGGATGAGTCGGTCATGACGGCTTCCTCTCTCGGGGGATCGCGGTGTCCGCAATCGTGCGCTATTCAGGCTATCCACGCGTGAGGTCAAGCGGGCGGACCTTGCCGGAAATCGTGTCGCATGGTGACGAGTGCGTGACCGCCGAGTGGCCGGCGGGCGCCGACCCGGTCCGGCGACAGGCGGCTGACATGATGGTCTGGTGAACATCCCACGCGAGAAAGTCGAGACGATTCCGACCATCGCCGGTGTCGACGTGGCACAGCTCGGCGCAGTGGCACTCGAGGTCGCCACCGATGCGGCTCGCCACGTACGGCGTCGTCGCCCGGAGTTGTTCGGTCGCACCGGAACTTCGACGGTGACCGGCGACGACTCGAATACGGCGGTGTCCACGAAATCGACGCCCACGGATCCCGTGACGCTTGCCGACACCGAATCCGAGGAACTCATCCGCTCGCGCCTGCACCGACTGCGCCCGGACGACGCCGTCCTCGGGGAGGAGGAGGGCGGCACTGTCGAGGTGCCGTCAGGTGTGCGATGGGTGATCGATCCCATCGACGGCACGGTCAATTTTCTCTACGGTATTCCCGCGTACGCGGTGTCCGTCGCAGCGCAGATCGACGGCAGATCGGTGGCCGGTGCTGTCGTCGATGTCGCGCGCGACGTCGTCTACACGGCCACATCGGGAGGCGGCGCGTACGAGCTACGCGACGGTGAACGTGTCCGGCTCCGGGCCAATCCCATCTCGCGCGCCGACCTGGCGCTCGTCGCGACAGGATTCGGCTACGACGTCGACCGTCGGCGTGTGCAGGGCCAACTCATGGCACGGCTTCTGCCGCGCGTGCGTGATCTCCGACGCGTCGGCGCAGCGGCCCTCGATCTGTGCATGGTCGCGTCCGGGGCTGTGGACGCACATATCGAGCACGGTCTGAGTCCGTGGGACTGGGCCGCCGGAGCGCTCGTCGCCGCCGAGGCGGGCGCGATGGTGCGCACGCCTCCGCCGGAGTCCCGATCGGCCGACGGCGATGCCACCGTGGCGGTCGCGCCGGGAATTGCCGACGAATTCTTCGGACTCCTCGATGAGATCGGTGCGCTGGCACCCCTCACGGCGTCGACCCCAGGCCGACCCCGCACCTGACTGAGCTGAATCTCCCCTCAGATCAACAGGATTGGGCGTGAACTGCCCGCACGACGCCCGGGTCGGCGCCTGTCTTGGGGTTCTGGGGATCGGCCGACCGAAGCGCTTCGAGGGCGGCCTGTGTGTCCTGTGACTGCTCGCGTGCCTTGTAGTACTGGCCGAGTGCGACGTCGACGGAGGTGCCCGTGCGGCCGTCGTCGACGAGTTCGGCACACGGGATCGCAATCCAGACCGACGCCGCGGCCGCCTTGCCCGCGGGACCGAATCGGATCTGCGCCACACAGTCGAGGTCGTGGTTGGGGTAGAGGGCGTCGTCGGCGTACGCGCCGTCGGGAACGGGGTTGAAACCCTGCGCTGTCAGATCGTCGGAGACCGTCTGGGCTTCACCCCGCTCCGTCGACGCGTTCAATACGCGCACCTGGAAGGTCGACAGCGCCGCAGGAGCGACCTCGAGCATGTCGTCACGACTGACGACGGTCAGTTTCGGTGTCTTCGCCGACGGTGCAGCGGGACCGTTCGCCGCGGGCGGTGCTGCGACGGACGAGCTGGCGGGGGTCGGTTGATTGCAACTGGTGGGGGTGGCATCTGCCGTCGACTTCGACAGCGCGACAGCCCACGCGATCACGCCGACGACGAGCAGGAGGACCGCGACGATGACGGCGGGTCTCGCGTGCCGACGTCGATAAGGCCGTCCCTTGTCGTCGGTGGGGTAACCAACCGTAATCCTCGAGACCACCGGTGACCTGCTCCTTCTCTCGTCGACGCACGCCCGCGCTCAGAGCGCGGCGAGCGGCATGAGCTTCACTGTAGAGCGTCGACACGTGCGTGTGGGCAAGGTGCCGCCTGCGCGAGTCGAGCGTTTCATCGAAGTCGGGGAATGAATCGGCGTACACGTGATGTTGACCGCGGACAAGCGATGCACTACAGTTCGGGCGCCCCGTCCTCGACAGAGGTCGGACAAGCCACGGCTTATGTGACGCACATCACATAAATCTGTTCGGTCGCGGGTAACGAATTGCAGGCGCCACGAGTTGTTGTGACGTCGGCGAAAACAGTCCCCCGGCAAGGCATCGTGCTCATTGGTCGACCGGCCACAAGCCAGTCCACCTCGGCTCCCACTCCAACCAAGTAAGGCACACAATGGCTACTGATTACGACGCGCCACGGCGTACGGAGACCGAAGATCTGAACGAGGACTCGCTCGAAGAGCTGAAGGCTCGCCGCAGTGAGGCCCAGTCGTCCGCGGTGGATGTCGACGAAACCGACACCGCGGAATCGTTCGAGCTCCCGGGTGCCGACCTCTCCGGTGAGGAGCTGTCGGTCCGTGTGATCCCCAAGCAGGCCGACGAGTTCACCTGCAGCAGCTGCTTCCTCGTGTACCACCGCAGTCGTCTCGCCCGCGAGAACGGCAGTTCGCTCATCTGCGTCGACTGCGCCTGAGGGCTCTACGTCGTGCCGGACACCGGCACGTGCACTGAGCGGTACCCGGAGAGACCTCGTCTGAGGTCTCTCCGTGCAGCTCGGACGTTCCAGGCTCAGCCCTGTTCGTGGTCCGAGCGCTGTGGGTTCACGGCGTCGGTCGCGCTGGCATCAGGGATGCCGAGTGCGGCCAGAACCTGCTCGGGATGACGCGTCGACACGAGCCAGTACGGCGTGGGATCGTCGGGATCGTCCAACACCAGTAACACCATCGTCTTGATCCACGCGTGGTGGACCAGATACGCCGCCGGGTCGAGCTGGCGGCCGAGAGCCGCGCTCTTCGCCGATGCGGGGATACTCGCGCCGCGCGCGATCACCGAGTTGGGCAGTTGTGCCTTTCCGGCGTGCAGCACGCCGTCGGCGCTCACCCTGACCTGGGTCCGGCCCATCGACCACAGCAGTAATGCGCACAGCAGGCCCACGGCGATATAGCCGACGAAACTCCACGACGAGCGATGCGCCGAGAGTTGGATCTCGTATCCGGCCACGGCGGTCACCACAGCGGCGGCCGGCCACCACCACAGGGGCACCCACAGACGTTCGCTGTAGCGATCTGCTGCCGGATCGGCCGGTCCTGAAGAAAGGTTCCCGGTGTCCTCGGGTGGTTCGGATGAGCTCACACCGGTCAGCGTAGTCTGCGTGCGTGACCGCAGAATCCACCCCTGGCGCTGCAGCGATCGGTCCCATCCCGGTGAAGCGACTCGATCCCGACATTCCGCTGCCCACACGCGCACACGCCGGTGACGCGGGCGTCGACCTGTGTTCGACGATAGATCTCGAACTACCCCCCGGACGCCGACAGCTCGTCGGTACGGGCATAGCCGTTGCCCTGCCGTTCGGGATGGTCGGGCTGATCCACCCCAGGTCCGGACTCGCCGCACGTGCGGGTTTGTCCATCGTCAACACACCGGGGACCATCGACGCCGGGTACCGCGGCGAGATCAAGGTGTGTCTGATCAACCTCGACCCGTCGGAGACGATCAGCATCGCGCGCGGCGATCGGATCGCACAGCTGCTGATCCAACGGGTCGAGCTCGCCGACTTCGCGGAGGTCGACGCACTCGACGAGACGGCACGCGGCGATGGTGGCTACGGATCGAGCGGTGGACACGCCATACTGACGAGCGGGGGACCCGTCGACCCGGGCGCTGGCTCGGAGTCCGCAGATGACAACGCGAGCGAGGAGAACCCGACGTGATGGCACGAGATCCCGAATCGAAGTCGGCATCGGACGCATCCGATGAGCCGCTGCTCATCGGTCAGGCGCGAGGTCCGTACGACATCACCGAACTCGACACGCCTGCCGACGATCTCGAGAAGTCCCACCTCGATCTCGGCGCCGTCCTCGTGCCTGTCGTAGAGGGCGGGCAGGTAACGGTCGAGATGAGTGCCGACCATCAGCCGGAGGCCGTGTATCTCGTGACCCCGTACGGTCGCATCACCGTCGCGGCGTTCGCGGCGCCCAAATCGCCCGGTCTGTGGCGTGAGGTGGTCGGCGAGCTCGTCGATTCACTGAAGAACGACGGCGCGACCACGAGCATCGAAGACGGTCACTGGGGCCGCGAAATCGTCGCGGAGGTTCCCGGCGGGAGTCATCGCTTCATCGGTGTCGACGGTCCCCGCTGGATGGTCCGACTGGTCGCGAGTGGTCCAGACGAGACCGCGGGCGAATTGGCCCAACTCTCGCGTGCCGTTCTCGCCGAATCCGTTGTCCGGCGTGGCACCGATCCTGCACCACCGCGGGAGATGTTGCCGCTGGTACTTCCGCCGGTTCTCGCCGAGCAGGTCGCGGCTGCACAGCAGCAGATGTTCGAGGGCGCTCAGGGCGGCGAGAGCCCGGCTCAGGTCGGTAAGTCCGACAGCGCGCAGGCGGTCGCGGGCGACGATCAGCAGCACCCCGGTGGTGTCCCCGATCCCGTCGCGGACGCGCCCGCCGTCGAGTCGACACACACCGCCGACGAGGACGGTTCGTTCCCGGACGAAGAGCCGCGTTCGGCCGGATCGGCCATGCAGCGCTTCCGTCGGCGTCGCTGAATCGACGGCCGGCTGGCATGACGCCCGGCTGGCACGGCGGCCGGCTCACTCGGCCGTCTCGCTGTGACGCAATCGCAGCCAGGTGCGTGCGCATGACGTGCCGAGCACAGCGGGGTCGGTGCCCCAACGGGACAGTTCAACGCCGACGACCGCTGCGCAACCCGCAGCGGAAGCCCACTGCTGTGCCACTTCCCAGGGATGAAGTGGATCGTCGATGGAGGCGGTGATCGCCAGGGGCACAGCCAATTTCGAGATTTCTGCAGCCGTCGGCGCGACGCAGTCCGCCGCCGCGCGCAGTTGTTCGACCAGATGGTCGGCCTGCGCGCGCCAGGAGCGGCTCAATTCGACGCCGAGCCAATCGGGACTCGTCGACACCATTGCGGCGATCGTCGTATCGAGACCGTCGCGGTCGACAGCATCAGCGGTCAGGCGAGCGCTCGCGGCGGCCACGGCCCCTGTCGGCTCGCCGCTCCACGGCGGCAGTGCCGCGAGAACACCCGAGCACGTTCCGGGGGAACGATGCGCGGACTGCTGCTGCAGCGCCCATCGCAGCGCTGCTACCGCGCCGATCGACACACCTCCGACCAGGATCGCGCCGTGCTCACGCACCGCGGCGTCCATGTCGCGCAGATACCCGTCGATCAGGTCGGCAGATGGCGCCGGCGTGATCAGTTCGACGCCGAGGAGCTCCGCGGCGACGCCGAATGCCCGCCGCGCGTAGTCGTCGTCCGAGCCGGTTCCCGGCATCACGACCAGCCCCGTCGGTGCTGGTGGGGACGCGGCGTCGGCTGAGGGCATGAACTGATGATGCCGTGCGTTGTCCAGAAGGAACGCAGGGGTCTACGCTGGCCGGAAGTGGCTCGGTTGGCCGGGCCCGCAAGACAACGTCTACCTGGAGGTTGTGATGCCCACAGCCGGTTACCTCAAGCGGCTGACGAAGCGGCTCACCGAAGACCTCGGCGAGGCCGATGCGGAGAAGATCGCCGCAGAATCCGCCGCCACCGGCGCCCAGCGCGCGGTGGAGTGTTCCCGCGGCGACGAGGTCACGATGCACGGCGAGTTGCGCGCAGTCGAGACCTGTTCGCGAACCGCCAAGAGCGGGGTCAAGGCCGAGTTCTTCGACGGCAGCGACGTGGTGTTCCTCAAGTGGCTCGGCCGCAACCGAATCCCCGGCATCGAGCCCGGCCGCAAGATCACGGTGAGCGGACGTGTCGGAGAGCACAACGGGACCAAGGTGATCTACAACCCCGACTACGAGCTGCATGGCGACGGAGAAGACTGACAGCTCCGACGCTCCGCCGCACACCGGCGCAGCCGCGCCGGGCGATCATCCGGCGCCGACGGTCCTCGACCAACTCGGCGGCGTGTCCGGCCTCATCTCGTCGACCATTCCGGTCGTGGTGTTCGTTCCCGCCAATGCGCTGTCGGGTCTGACGGCGGCGACGATCGCCGCTCTCGTCGCGGCGGCGGTGATCACTGGTGTCCGTCTGCTCCGACACGAGGGGCTCGCCCCCGCCCTCTCCGGTTTCCTCGGCGTGGCGATCTGCGTCTTCATCGCCCACCGCGTGGGTGACGCCAAGGGCTATTTTCTCTTCGGTATCTGGACCTCGCTCGCGTATGCGGGCGTCCTGCTCGCCTCGATTCTGGTGCGCTGGCCGCTGATCGGCGTGGTGTGGAACTACGCCACCGGCGCGGGTGTCGCGTGGCGGCGCAACCGCAGGACGCTGATCGCCTACGACGTGGCGACGGCGTTCTGGACGCTGGTGTTCGCGGGTCGGTACCTCGCACAGTCGTCGCTCTACGACAGCGGCGACACCGGCTGGCTTGCTCTGGCCCGGATCGCGATGGGCTGGCCTTTGACTGTGCTCGCGGTCGTCGTGACGGTCCTGCTCGTCCGACGGGCTGCACGCGAATCCGTCGAGCGCGTCACGCGCACGGCGGAGTAGGAGACGCCGCGCGCGACGCTCAGCTGACGTGGATCGCCGCGTGGAGGTCGGGTTCGACCTCGACGGCGGCAACGAAGACGAGTTCGTCGCCGCCCTCGAGTGGGTCGTCGCGTTCGGGCACGATCACTCGGCCTCCTCGCAGGATGGCCACCAGGGCGGCGTCGCGGGGCAGGTCGATCTTGCGTACGGGTTTGCCCGCGAGCGGGGTATCGGGCGGGAGTGTGAGCTCGACGAGGTTGGCCTGCCCCTGGCGGAACGTCATGAGCCGAACGAGGTCACCGACCGATACGGCTTCCTCGACGAGCGAGGCCAGCAGGCGGGGGGTGGACACGGCGACGTCGACGCCCCAGTCCTCGCCGAACAACCACTCGTTGCGCGGATCGTTCACCCGGGCGACGACCCTGCTGACGGCGAATTCGGTCTTCGCGAGCAGACTGACGACGAGGTTCGCCTTGTCGTCACCGGTGGCGGCGATCATCACGTCGAACGACTGCAGGTTGGCCCGTTCGAGGTTGGCCAGTTCGCAGGCGTCGGCCAACAGCCATGTGGCTCCGCGCACGGCGTCGACGTCGATGTGACTCGCGAGCCGTTCGAACAGGGTCACCTCGTGACCGGCTGCGATGAGTTCACGGGCGATCGAACGGCCGACGGCGCCCGCACCGGCGATGGCGACTTTCATGTCTCTCCTCTGATCGGCATGGGCTGTGGGCCCGCTGGTCGACGTCGACGCTCAGGGCCGCTAATCGGCATGTGCCAGCGGGGCGGCGACGAGTGCTCGTACCGCAGCGAGATCGTCGAGGCGGACCGACGCGAAGACGATGTCGTCCTGCTGCAGAACCGTTTTCGCTTCGGGCAGGATCGGTTTGCCGTGTCGGTTGAGGAATGCCAGGCGAGCCCCGCTGAGCTCCTGGAATTTCCCCGAGCTGATACCGATCCACGATTCGTGCACGTCGAGTTGGGCGATCGCGATGGTCCCCGACGGATCGCGCCACTCGGTCGTCGTCGACGTCTCGCCGAGTGCCGAGACGAAACGCTCGGTCGTCCATGGCACCGTCGCCACGGTCGGGATACCCAATCGCTCGTAGACCTGTGCCCGCTTGGCGTCGTAGATCCTGGCGACGACGCGGGGAACGTCGAAGGTCTCGCGGGCCACCCGTGCGGCGATGATGTTGGAGTTGTCGCCGGACGAGACCGCGGCGAACGCATCCGCCTCCTCGATTCCCGCCCGTCCGAGGACGTCACGATCGAACCCGACACCGACGATCTGCTCGCCGGCGAAGTCGTCGGGAAGTCGCGTGAAGGCAGTCGGATCGCGATCGATGATGGCCACCTGATGGCCACGCTTCTGCATGGCCATCGCCAGGGACGACCCGACGCGTCCGCACCCCATGATGACTACGCGCACATCGATCCTTTCGTGGGGACACCGGCTCCGGACGCGCGGAGGACGTCGAAACCGGCAGCTGTGGCCGATCCTCCGCGCGACTTGAACCTACCCGCCCGATCACCTCGGCGACATCCGGCCGCTCGAACTCGTCCGAGACGCGCGGAGACGAGCCCGCCGTGGCGCGAAACAGGGGACCTCGGGACCGTAGTGGCCGCAGACCAGCGCGAGGTCTTAGTGTTGCGTGGTGTCCACCGTGTCAAAGGCGTCTGTCGCGACGAAACGGCTGCTTCTCGGCAGACCCTTCCGAAGCGACACATTGGGCCACACGCTGCTGCCCAAGCGGATCGCGCTACCCGTCTTCGCTTCTGACGCCATGTCGTCGGTCGCCTACGCGCCCCAGGAGATCTTCCTGGTGCTCTCGGTCGCGGGCCTGTCAGCCATGACGCTTGCCCCGTGGATCGCTCTCGCGGTCGCGGTCGTGATGGCCGTCGTTGTCGCCAGCTATCGACAGAACGTGCACGCATATCCGTCCGGGGGCGGTGATTACGAGGTCGCGACGGTCAATCTCGGCTCCAACGCCGGGCTGGTCGTCGGCAGCGCACTGTTGGTCGACTACGTGCTCACCGTCGCCGTGTCGATCTCCTCCGCCGCGGAGAACATCGGGTCGGCGCTGCCGTTCGTGCACGAACACCGGGTGTGGTTCTGCGTCGCCGCGATCGTCGTGCTCGCCGCGGTCAATCTGCGCGGCATCAAGGAATCCGGTTCGGTGCTGGCGATCCCGACCTACGCGTTCATCTTCGGCGTGATCGCAATGCTGTTGTGGGGGGTCATCGAGATCTTCGTTCTCGGCGAGGACGTGCGTGCCGAGACCGCCGATTTCGAAATCCGCGCCGAGAACACACATCTCGCCGGCATCGCATTCATCTTCCTGGTCGCGCGGGCCTTCTCGTCCGGTTCCGCGGCGCTGACCGGTGTCGAGGCCATCAGCAACGGCGTACCGGCGTTCCGGAAACCCAAGTCTCGCAACGCGGCGACGACGCTGCTCATGCTCGGGACCATCGCGATCATCCTGCTGCTGGGCATCGTGATGCTCGCCGAGCGGGTGGGCGCGAAGTACGTGTCCGATCCCGCGCGGGATCTGATCGGGGCACCGCCGGGATATCAGCAGGAAGCGCTCATCGCGCAATTGGCGCAGGCGGTGTTCGAGAGTTTCCCGTTCGGGTTCTATTTCGTGGCGGTGGCCACGGCGCTCATCCTGATGCTGGCCGCGAACACGGCGTTCAACGGGTTCCCCGTCCTGGGCTCCGTCCTTGCCCAGGACCGGTTTCTGCCCCGTCAGCTGCACACCCGCGGTGACCGGCTCGCCTTCAGTAACGGGATCATCTTCCTCGCCGTCGCCGCCATCGCGTTCGTGGTGGCTTTCGGCGGTGAGGTGACAGCGCTCATCCAGCTCTACATCGTCGGTGTGTTCGTGTCGTTCACGCTCAGCCAGGCGGGGATGGTGCGACATTGGACGCGCCTGCTGCGCACCGAGACCGACCCGCGTGCGCGGCGTCGGATGAAGCAGTCCCGGATCATCAACTCGGTCGGCCTCGTGATGACGGCGACCGTGCTCGTGGTGGTCCTCATCACCAAGTTCACCGCGGGCGCCTGGATCGCGATCCTGGCAATGGTCATCCTCTTCGTGCTGATGAAGCTGATCCACCATCATTACGCGTCGGTGCAGCGTGAACTCGAGCGAGTCGAAGCCGAGGACGAGCAGGTACTGCCGAGTCGCACGCACTCGATCGTCTTGGTGTCGACGCTGCACATGGCCACCAAGCGTGCGCTGCTCTACGCCCGCGCGACACGACCGGACGTGCTCGAGGCCATCACGGTCAACGTCGACGACCGCGACACACGCATCCTCGTGTCGCAGTGGGAGGAAAGCGACATCAAGGTGCCGCTGAAAGTGATCGCATCGCCCTACCGAGAGATCACCCGACCTGTCATCGAATACGTCCGCCGCGTCCGGCGCGAGCATCCGCGGGACGTGATCACGGTCTTCATCCCCGAGTACGTGGTCGGACACTGGTGGGAGCAGATCCTGCACAATCAGTCGGCGCTGCGGCTCAAGACCCGGCTGCTGTTCGAGCCCGGCGTCATGGTCACCTCCGTGCCCTGGCAGCTCACCTCGTCGGATCGTCGACGCGACGATCTCGAATACAACGCACCGGGAGACACCCGACGTGCTCTCGGCGGCCAGTGAGTTCCCCGTCGCAGCGGCCCGGGTCGATGCCCGTGGTCACCGTGCGGGTCGACCGTCCGGCCAACGGGGGGGACGCGGTCGGACGGCTCGAGGACGGCCGCGTGGTCTTCGTCCGCGGCGCCATCCCCGGCGAGCTGGTCGAGGCGCGGGTGGTCGACACCCGCTCCGACTCCTTCTGGCGAGCGGAGGCGATCGACATCCTCGACCCGTCGCCGCACCGCGTCGACGTCATCTGCCCGGCAGCGGCGCACGGTGCGGGGTGTTGTGATCTGGCGTTCATCGAGCCGGGTCACGCACGCACGCTGAAGGCGCAGGCACTCGAGGACGTGCTCGTGCGCGTGGGACACTTCGCCGCCGACCGCGTGCACGACTGGTGCGCGGCCGATGCCGATCCGGACGCGCCGCCGGCCATCGGCATTCGTTCGCTGTCCGACGACGCCACGGGCTGGCGCGTGCGCACCCGACTGGCGGTCGACGACGCGGGTCGCTGCGGGCAGCATCGCTTCCACAGCGGCGAACTCGTCGTCGGCGTCGACTGTGTGCAACCCGTGACCGGGCTGCTCGACGGACTCGACGAGCGACGTTTCACCCCCGGTGGTGAGTTGGCGATCGTCGCCGACGACGAAGGTCGCAGGCACATCACCGAACTCGCGCCCGTCGAGCCGACCCGCCGCGGCGCACGCCGTGACCGCGGCAGGAGTGCAGCGCAACGACGACGTCGACGTGTCGAATCACGCAGGGCGACAACAGTCCTCGAGGGAGACGAGGCTGCACGTCAGCGCGTGGGTCACCGCGAGTGGACGATCCCCGTGACGGGATTCTGGCAGGCGCACAGCGCTGCTCCGACCGTCTATGCCGCCACGGTGGCCGAGTTCGTGAGCTCGACGTCGACCACGCGGTCGGCGACGTGCTGGGATCTCTACGGCGGCGCCGGGATCTTCGCGGGCGCGCTCCTCGACACCATCGCCCCTCGCGCGGTGCACATCGTCGACTCCGACGCGGCGGCCCTGCACGCGGCCGACGAGGTGTTCGCCGCGGAGGGTTCGCCCGTCACCACACATCGCGCCGAGGTCGCCGAGGTCATCGAGGCGTTGCCGTCCCCGGACGTGGTGGTCCTCGACCCGCCGCGAACCGGTGCTGGCACCCGGGTCGTCGACCGGATCGTCGCCGCATCGCCGGGGGCCGTCGTCTACGTCGGGTGCGACGCGGCACGGTTCGCGCGCGATCTGGCACTGTTCGGCGAGCGCGGCTACGCGGTGACCAGGATGCGCGCATTCGACGCGTTCCCGCTCACGCACCACGTCGAGGCGATCGCACTGCTCGTGCCCATCGCGTCGGCCGATGTGTGAGGAACTCCCCGTTGTGGTGACACAGGGCACTGCCCCGAGATCCGTAGACTGTGCGACACGACCGCGACAAGCCCGCGCGGCCGGTGCGCGTAGTAGGAGGACTCGATGAGTGTGCTCGAGCGGATCTCGTCTCCGGCCGACCTGAAGGCGTTGTCGCCCGAGGAGGTCGTTGTTCTCGCCGAGGAGATCCGTGAGTTCCTCGTCGAGAAGGTGTCGGCGACCGGTGGTCACCTCGGCCCGAACCTCGGCGTGGTCGAACTCACGCTCGCGCTGCACCGCGTCTTCGATTCGCCCGTCGACCCGGTGATCTTCGACACCGGTCACCAGTCGTACGTGCACAAGATCGTCACCGGCCGGGCGGCGGGCTTCGACGTGTTGCGCCAACGCGATGGGCTCACCGGGTATCAGGATCGCGCCGAGAGCGAACACGACTGGATCGAGTCGTCGCACGCGTCCGCCGCGCTCAGTTACGCCGACGGGCTGGCGAAGTCGTTCGCGCTGACCGGTCAGGACCGCACCGTGGTCGCCGTCGTCGGCGACGGAGCGCTCACCGGCGGCATGTGCTGGGAGGCGATCAACAACATCGCCGACTCCGACCGTCCCGTCGTGATCGTCGTCAACGACAACGGCCGCTCCTATGCACCGACCATCGGCGGCGTCGCCAAGCACCTGTCGGGTCTGCGGCTGCAGCCCGGATACGAGCGATTGCTCGACGAGGGTCGGCGCGTGATGCAGATGCTGCCCGTCGTGGGAGGCCCCGCGTACGCGGTTCTGCACGGTATGAAGAGCGGTATCAAAGATCTCCTCGCGCCGCAGCAGATGTTCACCGATCTCGGACTCAAGTACGTCGGCCCGGTCGACGGACACGACGTCGAAGCGCTCGAGGCCGCATTCACCCACGCGCGGTCGTTCGGGGGTCCGGTGATCGTGCACACCGTCACGCGCAAGGGCAACGGCTATGTGCACGCGGAGAATCACGTGGCGGATCAGATGCACTCGACCGGTGTGATCGACCCCAAGACGGGCCGCGCGAAGTCGGTGTCGGCGCAGGACTGGACATCGGTGTTCTCCGCAGCTTTGCTCGAAGCCGGCGCGACCCGTCCGGACGTGGTCGCCATCACCGCCGCGATGCCCGGCCCCACGGGCCTCGCACCGTTCGGCGAGAAGTTCCCCGACCGGATGTTCGACGTCGGGATCGCCGAACAACATGCGTTGACCTCCGCGGCAGGACTCGCACTCGGTGGCATGCACCCCGTCGTCGCGATCTACTCGACGTTCCTCAACCGCGCCTTCGACCAACTCCTGATGGACGTTGCTCTGTTACGGCAACCGGTGACGCTCGTGCTCGACCGCGCGGGAATCACCGGGCCCGACGGCCCCAGCCACCACGGTATGTGGGATCTCTCGCTCATGGCCATGGTCCCCGGCCTGCGGGTGGCCACTCCGCGCGACGCCGTGCGACTGCGCGAGGAATTCGACGAGGCACTCGCCGTCGACGACGGTCCGACCGCGCTGCGCTTCTCGAAAGGCGCTGTGCCCGAAGACATCCGAGCCGTCGAGCGACTCGACGACGGGGTGGACGTGCTCCGACGTTCGTCCCCGGGAGTAGGCGCGGCCACCGGTGACGTCCTCATCGTCGCGGTCGGCGCGTTCTGCGGCCTCGCCGTCGACGCCGCCGACCGGTTGGCCAAGCAGGGCATCGAGGCAACGGTCGTCGATCCGCGGTGGGTGCTGCCCGTGCCGTCGTCGATCATCGATCTCGCCCGCAGGCACCGGCTGGTGGTGACTCTCGAGGACGGCGGTGTCAGCGGTGGTGTCGGTGCCGCGGTGAGCGCACTGCTCGCCGACGCCGACGTCCATGTGCCGGTCCAGGTCCGCGGGGTCCCGCAGCGGTTCGTCGCCCATTCGTCACGCGGCGAGATCCTCACCGATCTCGGGCTCACCGCCCAGGACGTCGCCCGTTCGATCACGGCGACGGTGTCGGGCATGGAGACGGTGCCCGAACTCGAGCACGCCGACGAGCCCGTCAGTGCTCGCGACTCGGGGCGCGAGATCCTCGACGACAGCGATGCGCCGAAACAAGAGGTCGAGACCACCGAGGGCGACCGCAGCTGACTGCGATCTAGCTCGTCGAATCGCGCTGTGGCGCCGCGGGTGCCTCTGCGGTGTTGAGTGCGTCCGCCAGCGCCTCGTCGACGAGTTCGCGCTGCCAGGGCCTGGCACCGCCGGTGGCGAGATGGGCATCGACGATGTCCGG
Organism: Gordonia otitidis; assembly: GCF_020735545.1. NCBI lineage: Bacteria > Bacillati > Actinomycetota > Actinomycetes > Mycobacteriales > Gordoniaceae > Gordonia > Gordonia otitidis. Next base: position 4,993,324 of record NZ_CP085974.1, on the reverse strand, counting down.
GGTCGCGGGCAGCTCGACTCCGTCCCACGCCAGTTGACGCATCAGGTCGGGTGCGAGCAGGTTCTCGACGGGCACCGCGTTGGCCTCCGCGATGTCCTTGACTGTCGGCCGTACCCGTGCGATGCGTCTGGCCGCCTCAGGGTTGCGCTGTTCCCACCTGCTGATCGGCGGAAGTCCGGTGGTCTGGCCGCGTTTCGATGGCAACTGCGACTCCGGCAGCGCTCGCGCCCGTTCGATCGCACCGAACCAGACGTGCGCTTGACGCCGCTGGCGGGGCCCGCCGAACACCGGCAGTCGGGTCAGGTCGGCGATCGATGTCGGCATGGCGTTGGCGGCCGTGACGATGGCCGAGTCGGGGAGGACCCGGCCGGGTGCGACATCCCTTCGCTGTGCGAGTTCCTCACGCGCGGTCCACAGTTCGCGAACCGCGGCCAACGAACGAGGGCTTTTCACAGTGTGCACATTGGCCGTCCGTCGCCACCGGTCGGTACGCGGTGCAGGTGCCGGGCGATCCAGGACATAGCGGAATTCCTCTCGCGCCCACTCGTCCTTACCCGCCTCCAGCAGTGCCTGCTGCACGGCATCACGCAGTTCGACGAGAACCTCGACGTCGAGCGCGGCATAGTTGAGCCAGTCGTCGGGAAGGGGGCGTCGCGACCAGTCGGCGGCGCCGTGGCCCTTCTGAAGGCCAAGGCCGAGGAAAGTCGACACCATCGCCGCCAGATTGACTTTGGGAACGCCGAGTAGCCGTCCCGCGAGTTCTGTGTCGAACACCGTCTCGCATCGGAAGCCCAGTTCGCGCAGACAGGGGAGGTCCTGGTCGGCGGCATGCAGAACCCATTCCGGTCCGTCGAGGGCCTCGATCACCGGGGCCAGCGCGTCGGGTTCGCTGATCGGATCGAGCAGAAAGCTTCCCGATCCGGCGCGACGTAGTTGCACCAGGTAGGCCCGCTGTGAGTATCGGTAACCCGACGCGCGTTCGGTGTCGACGGCGATCGGTCCGGTTCCGGCGGCCAGGCGTTCGGCGACCTCGGCGAATTCCGTTGCGTGCGACAACACCGGCGGCACTCCGTCCACCGGTGTGAGCAGTGGCTCGACAACGGCCTCGGCCTCGGTCTCAACCGCCGAGGGTTGCTCCGCGTCGATCTGTTCGCGGGGGTCGTCCGGCGCGCTCATACCGAGCCGAGCTCGGTGACCCCGACCGGTGGCAGGCCCGCCGCTGAGGAGAGCACGTCGCAAAACGCCTCGAGATGACCGCCGAGGCCATCGGAGGTCGGCGCGGTCCAGGACGCGCGCAGTTCGAGTTGGTGAGCGCGCGGCGGGCCCGCGATGTCGCCGTAGCGCACCGACGTCGTCGACGTGACGGTACCGCCGAGCGCGGTGACGACGATCAGTTCGCCGGTACGCGAGGTCTGGGTGCCGTCGGTCGACGTCGCGCCCACCTCGACGCCGAGCGCGTCGGCCAACCAACTCCACGCCACCTCGGGGAGCAGTGGATCCATGGCGAGTGCCGCCTCGACCTCCGCCTGGATGTACGCCACGAGCCTCATCGTGCCGTTCCACGCGTCCTGTCCGTCCGGGTCGTACAGCAGGACCAATCGACCGAATGCGCTTCCCGACGAGTCGACCGGCACGTCGTCGTCGACGTCGGGGACGCGAACTTCGGCACCGACCGCGTAGCTGTAGGGGGCAAGGCGCTGCGGCGGACGGATCGGGCCGACCTCGATATCGCGCCGGATCTGGGCGGTGTGCAGCGACTCGACCGCGGTGCGGAAGTCAGCAGGCTCCGTCGGAGCTCCAGAGGAGGTCACACCTCGACGGTAAGGGCAGGTCGGCGACACCGACAGGAGGCGCGCCGGGCAAGGTCGACCTCATCGGCCTGCGGCTTCGTCCTGCATGGCAGAGTGAGCGGTGATGTCACACACCGCCCGCACCCGACGCAGTCATGCCACGATGCCGCTGATCACCGCAGCGACCGGTGGCCGGCCCACCCGCCGCCCGGTGTGGTTCATGCGGCAGGCGGGGCGCTCACTGCCGGAGTACCGGGCGATCCGCGCCGACCACGGCATGCTCGAGTCGTGTTTCGACCCCGCGATGGTCTGTGAGATCACGATGCAACCGGTACGCCGGCACGACGTCGACGCGGCCATCCTGTTCTCCGACATCGTCGTGCCACTCAAGGCCGCGGGTGTCGATCTCGACATCGTCGCAGGCACCGGCCCGGTCATCGCGCACCCGGTACGCACCGCCGACGACGTCGCGAACGTTCCGGCTCTCGACCCGCAGTCGGTGGGCGCGATCGCACATGCGGTGGAGCTGATCCTCGGCGAACTCGACGACGAGACCGCGCTCATCGGATTCGCAGGCGCGCCCTTCACCCTTGCCTCCTATCTCATCGAGGGTGGGCCGAGCCGCAACTACACGATCACCAAGGCGATGATGTACTCCGCCCCGGAGCTCTGGCACGCGCTGATGGGACGCCTCGCCGACATCACGATCACCTTCCTGCGCACGCAACTCGACGCCGGAGTCGACGCCATCCAGCTCTTCGACTCGTGGGCGGGAGCACTGTCGGATGCCGACTATCGGACGTTCGTCGCGCCGCACAGCGCCCGCGTGCTCGCCGAGGTCTCCGACTTCGGGGTCCCGTGCATCCACTTCGGCGTCGGAACCGGGGAACTGCTCTCCTCGATGACCAAGGTCGGGGCCGACGTCATCGGCGTCGATTGGCGGTTGCCGCTCGACGAGGCCGCGCGTCGGGTGGGTGGGGGAGTCGCCGTCCAGGGAAACCTCGATCCCACAGTGCTTTTCGCGGGCGATGCCGCTGTCGACGAGCATGTGCGACGCATCGTCGCCGAGGGTGAGCGCGCGATCGTGCACGGCGCGACAGGACACATCTTCAACCTCGGACACGGTGTGCTCCCGGGAACCGATCCCGACGTGATCACGCGGACCGTCGAACTGGTCCACTCGATCTGAACGCTCGGGAGGCGAGGACATGACCATCGACGTCGCCGTTGTCGGTGCGGGCATTTCGGGCCTCACCGCGGCATATCGGTTGCGGCAGCGACTCGGTCCCGATTCGCGCATCGACGTCTACGAGGCGGGCGAGCGGATGGGTGGGATCCTCAAGACCGTCGACGCCGTTGGTGCGGGCGTGGATTCGGTGGGCGTCGACGTCGGGGCGGAGGCGTTCATCGTGCGACGCCCGGAGGCGCTGGGTCTGGTGACCGAACTCGGTCTGGCCGACCGGATGGTGTCGCCGACTGGACGCCGTCCCGCGCTCTGGGTTCGCGGCGGCCTGCACGACATGCCGCGCCCGGCGCTGATGGGAATCCCCGCCACCCCCGACGCGGTCGCTGACCTGGTCGATCCGGCCGATCTCGCGCGGATGGCGGCCGAACCCGAGCGCCCGTTCGACTGGGTGCCGGGCACAGACGTCTCGGTGGGAGACCTCGTCGCCGATCGGTTCGGACCGACGGTCGTGTCGCGCAGTGTCGATCCGATGCTCGGTGGTGTGTACTCGAGCCTCGCCGCCGACATCGGGCTGCGCGAGGCGCTTCCCGCGCTGGCGGCACGGCTCGACGCGGGGGCACCGAGCCTGACCGCAGCCGTGCGCGCACTCCTCGACAACCCGACTGCGTCGGGACCGGTGTTCGGCACTCTCGTCGGCGGCTACCGTGTGCTCGTCGATGCACTGTCCGACGCCGCACGCCCCGATGTGCGCTTCTCCACCGCAGTCACCGACATCCGACGCGACGGCGGGCGGTGGGCTCTGTTCACCGGTGATCGACCGGCAGCCGCCGACGCGACCTACGACGGTGTCGTTCTCGCCGCGCCCGCCTGGGCCACGGGACACATGTTGCGGCATGCGGCGTCGACGGTCGCCCCGACGCTGCTTGCCGTCGAGCAGGCGAAGTCGGTGGTCGTGTCCATCACGCTCGCACCGCACACCGCGCTCCCCGACAACTCCGGCGTGCTCGTCGCGACGGGAGAAGATCTGCGCGCCAAGGCATTCACTCTCAGCTCACGCAAATGGGCGCACCTCGGCGAGCCCGGCGCGCCGGTGTCGGTTCGTGCCTCGTTCGGGCGGTACGGGCAACCGATTCCCGACGAGGATCGGCAGCCCGGCATCAACGGGCGGCTGCGCGAGTGGGCGATGGCCGATCTCGACCGCGTGTGCGTGGCCGCGGGCATCGAGCCGGTGGCAGGACACGTCGTCGACTCGGTGGTGCAACGGTGGACGCTCCCGCGGTACGCACCGGGCCATCTCGCCGCGATGGCCGAGGCCGAAGAGGCACTCCCCGCCGGGCTGGTCCTCGCGGGCAACGCGGTGCGGGGCGTCGGAGTGCCCGCGTGCATCGGTCAGGCGGGCCGCTCCGTCGAACGTCTCGTCGCCGAACTCGGAACGTAGAGGCCCCACTGGTCGAGCTCGTCGAGACCGCCACCTGACTGTCGCCGATCAGCACCGCGGTGGCACGATTGACCGTATGAGCCGCCTCGATTACTCCGCACTGAACTCGACGATTCGTTACCTGATGTTCTCGGTCTTCGCTGTGCGCCCCGGTGAGCTCGGCGACGACCGCGACCAGGCGAAGTCCGACGCCACCGACTTCTTCAAGTCGCTGGAGGACGAGGGGGTGGTGGTGCGCGGCGTGTACGACGTGTCCGGACTGCGTGCCGATGCCGACTTCATGATCTGGTGGCACGCCGAGACCATCGAACAGTTGCAGGCCGCTTACAGCCGATTCCGCCGCGAGACCCTGCTCGGTCAGGCATGTGACCCGGTGTGGAGTGCCGCCGCTCTGCACCGTCCCGCCGAATTCAACAAGAGCCACGTCCCCGCGTTCCTGGCGGGCGAGGAGGCTGGCAAGTACATCTGCGTCTACCCCTTCGTGCGGTCGTACGACTGGTACCTGCTGCCCGACGACGAGCGGCGCACGATCCTCGCCGAGCACGGCATGGCCGCGCGCGGCTACAAGGACGTGCGCGCCAACACCGTCGCGTCGTTCGCGCTCGGCGACTACGAGTGGCTGCTCGCCTTCGAGGCGCCCGAACTCCACCGCATCGTCGACCTCATGCGTGACCTGCGTGCCACCGAGGCGCGCCGTCACGTGCGCGAGGAGGTCCCGTTCTTCACGGGGCCACGCACCGAGGTCACCGACCTCGTCGACGCACTGCCCTAGGCCAAAGACCCTCAGCTCAAGAACTCCTCAGGTCAAGAAGGAGGGCACGTGGTCACGGTCCTGGCCGTCGACACCTTCGGTACCGTCACCGATTGGCATTCCGGTGTGAGCGCCGTTCTGGCCGAACAGTTTCCGACTGTCGACAGCGCGCAGCTCGCACGCGACTGGCGAGGCACCTACGCGCCGGCGCTGGGGGAGGTGGAATCAGGTGCCAGACAGTGGACACTGCTCGACGATCTGCACCGCGAATCACTGGACGAATTGCTGCGGGACTCATACGGCATCACGGCGACTCCGAAGCAGTTGAACACCGCCGTCCACGCCTGGCACGTCATCCCGGGGTGGCCCGACTCGGCAGACGGAATTCGCAGACTGACGTCGAAGTTCGTCGTCTCCGCGTTGAGCAACGGCAACGTGGCACTGCTCTCCGAGATGGCCAAGCACAACGGATTCGACTGGGATTTTCTCGGTGGGGCTGACCTGTGGCGGCACTACAAACCGTCGCCGGCGGTATATCTCGGGATCGCGCGCCTCATGCAGGTGGAGCCGTCAGATGTCCTGATGGTCGCCACGCACGCGTCGGACCTCGACGCGGCTCGAGCGTGCGGGCTGCGCACCGCCTACATCGAACGCCCCCGGGAGTGGGGAGCGGTACACAAGGATGAAACCCCGAATCCTCTCGACGACTTCCGCGCCACGGGCTTTGACGACCTGGCCGATCAACTCCGCTGCTGATCGGCCGGGCTGCTCAGTCCTCGTCCGGCTCCAAGGTCAGGCTGATCGAGTTGATGCAGTAGCGCAGATCGGTGGGCGTGTCGTATCCCTCGCCGGCGAACACGTGGCCGAGGTGGCTTCCGCAGTTCGCGCACAGCACCTCGGTGCGTGTCATTCCCAACGAATCATCGGTGCGTTCGATGATCGCGTCACCAGCCAACGGTGAGAAGAACGACGGCCAGCCGCAGTGCGAGTCGAACTTCTGATCGCTGCGGAACAGTTCGGCGCCGCATGCCCGGCAGCGATAGACGCCGGTGGTCTTGGTGTCGGTGTACTCGCCGACGAACGGGGCTTCTGTACCCGCCTGCCGCAGGACGCGGTACTCCTGTGGGGAGAGGCGTTCGCGCCATTGTTCATCGGTGAGGTCGGACAGCTGGTCGGGCGTCTGCGGATCCGACGTCGACGGGTTTCCGGAAAGCTCAGAGGTCATACCCCAACGGTACGAGTGGAGGGGTGGCTCCGCCACCACCGGCAAGCCGAGTCACGGTGTGGCCGCGGCCGACTCCTTCGGCGTTGACGTGGCTGCGGACACCTCGGGCCTGCGCTGCACCACTGAGTGGCCCTGGCCGCGGATGTCGAGGTAGCGGAACAACAGTGAACAGAACACGGCGATCATCAACAACGACCAGCCGTAGGTGACCTTGTTGTACTCGAGCATCCAGCCGAAGGCCGTCCACTTCTGCGAATAGAAGGAGTCGAACGTCATGCATCCGTACACGCCGAGCCAGGCTGGCCAGTTCCGCATCGTCGACCCGGGGATCAGGACGGTCATCAGTAGCGGGAACAGCAGCATCGAGTAGTAGCCCTGGCCGAGAGCCCCCACCAGGAACGTCGTCGTCAGTAGCACCCCGGACGACGTCGTCAGCCACAGCAGTTCGTTGGTGGTCCGGTAGTACCGATACAGGAACCAGAGGGCGAACACTGCCATCAGGACGAACGCGACGCGCAGGACGAGCACGAGCCACGGTGCGACGCCGAAGTAGGCGCCGTTGCCCGCGATCGAGCTGTTGTAGTAGTCGCGGGCCTCACCGAGGTATGGAAGTGTTCTGTGGATGAAGGCGTCCGGATCGGCCGACAACGGCCATGCGATGATCGTCAGGATCAGCGGCACACCGATTCCGGTGACGAGAATGCGCCACTGACGATTGAGCAGCGGAAGTAGTAGCAGCGGCGCAAGGACCGGCTTGACCGCGATGGTCAGGCCGATCGGCACCCCGGCCCAGAGGTCCTGGCGCTTCATCATCAGCAGCATGAATGCCGACATGCCGAGCAGCACAAAGGCATTGAAGTTTGTGAAGATCAGAGTGTGTGCCGTCGACTCCGTCATGAAGAAGAAGAAGAGGATGGTCGGCAACACCCACGACTTGATCGAGTAGCCGAACAGCTTGGTCAGCAGAATCGCCGAAATCACCAGCGCCAGCACGCTGACCCCGATGAAGACCCAGCGTGACGTCTGCGGGTCGATCACGGAGATGGGCGCCATCAACAGCGTCCCCGACGGCGGATACAGATAGTGGGGATCGACGGTGTTGAGGTTCTCGTTGTAGACCGGTTGGTTGTTCATGAACCGCAGCGCCGCCTGATAGACGGGCGTGAAGTCGTCGGTGCGGTCGCCGTTGACGGCGAGGATCACCGACCGGTGGATCGCCGTCATGATCGTGAGCGGCCACAGCACCAGTGGGATGATCCGCTGGACGTTCATCTGTGGGTAGAGAATCCGGTCGAGAGAGGCCACCCGCGAACCGTACTACGAGTGGCCCCCGACACCGAGGCGGCCCCGCCGAGTGATCACCGTGCAATTCGCCCGTCTGCGCAGCGGAGGGCGGTCACGCCGGACAGCCGCGCTCCGACGGTCCGCTCAGCGGCGCCTGCCTGACGTAGTCGGCCACCGCGTCGGCCGCGCAGTCGCTGCGGGCGAGCACCGAGTAGCCGAGGCCGTCCCACGTCACGCTGACCGACTCTGCGCCGGCCTTGGTCAGCACAGTGGTGACGGTCGCGATGCCGTCGCCACCGTTGATCGGGTCGCCGGAGCCGTTGAGCAGCAGCGGTGGAACGGGGTAGGAGTTCGGTGGATTGACCGTGGGCGTCGACGCCCAGCCGAGACACCGACCGAGTGACAGAGCCGTGTTGGTTCCGGTGAGCGGGTTCTGCTTGCTCCACGTCGTGGCGAGTCCGGGTATCTCGTTCTGGCCGATCGGACCGGAGACGTCGTTGCACGCGGCCACGATCTGTCCGTCGGAGGTGCGCAACGAGGTCGCGTCTGCGGCGAACCCGGCGAGTGCGCGGGTATCGCCGTTGTCAGCGGATTCGATGGCTGAGGCCACCGAATCGATGCCGTCCGCGTCGTTGGGGGCCAGGGCCAGGGCGGTGGTGATCGCGGCGAGCGCGTCGGTGTCCGACAGCGCCCCCAATCTGCCGTCGCGACCCTTGTCGAGCACGCTCTGCATGGTTTGGGTTCCGTTCGCGCCGAAAGCACACGACGGCAGCGAGGCGCAGCGCTGTGCAAAGGTCCGCAGTGCCGCTTGGACCCCGGTCGCCTTGCTGGCGCCCGTGTCGCGAGCATTCGCGCCGAACGGCGTCGGAGTGTCGAGGATCATGCGCCCGGTGCGCCCCCCGTACTGGGCGGCATAGGCGATCACCACGTCGGAGCCTTCGCCCACGCCGATCAGCCCGAGCCTGTCGACGCCCCATCGCTTACGCAACGATTCGAGATCGGATGCGGCGTAGGAGATGCCGAAGTGGAGTTGGTTGGGTGTCAGTGTCTCGGTGCAGCCGTCCGAAGCGGTCGACGCCGCTGCCGACAGCCGCGTCAGCCGCGCAGGCGTCTCCGGCGAGCCGCTGGTCAGCCCGTTGTTCTGGATCGTCTGGCGTTCGTCGCGCGTCAGGCAGTCAAGGGCGCCGCTCTGTTGGATTCCGCGCCTGTCGACCGCCACCATTGGGTTGCTTGCGAGCAGTTTCTTGCCCGCGCCGCCCGCGAGAAGCAGGAGGGTGCGCGACGACGGGAGGTCGGAACCCGACGTCAGCACCAGGGGAGGGGCGTCGGCGGGGGTGGATGAGATCCGCGCGCGCGTGAGGGCGACGTCGATGGTGTCTCCCGGACGGTCGGGGTCGATCGGTGAGGGCAGACTCGCGCACTCGATCGTGACCCCACCGGGCGCCGACGTCGCGTAGTCGGCGGCGACGCGAGTGCCGCAGTCCTTCCAGTCGAGGTCGTTGCGCGGTGTCTGCAGCGCCGGGATCTGCGGTGCGGCACTCGACGGTGGCGCCGACTGTCCGCCGCCACCCTCGCCGGCAGGCACCAGCCCGGGCCCGGTGTCGGGTCCGACCGCACACGACGACGTCACGAGACCGATGATGACTGCGCAGATGCCGACGGCAGCGGACGTCCACGGGTGGCGGAATCGTCCGGACCGTCGGTGTCCGCCTCGCGCAGATCGCATGGGGGCGAGCGTAGTCAACGGCTCCACCGGCTGAAGACATAGCCGTCGGTGTCGGTGAGGAGATGCACGGGGCGCAGACGGTGCAGTGCCGCGTCGTCGTTGTCGCTGTGGGCGATACGCGGCGCGTCGCCGGACACCAGGTTCGGGCTGATCGTGAGGCAGAGTTCGTCGACCAGATCGGCGTCGACGAACGAGCCGAGCAGGCTCGGGCCTCCCTCGCACAGGATTCGCGGGGACCCGCTGGCGGCCAGGTAGTTCGTGACGACGTGGGGATCGAGCGAGTCGTCGCCGCAATCGACGAGCGTGGCGCCGGCGTCGACGAGGCGTGCCCGACGCTCGGGGTCGGCTCCGGCGGTGGTGATGACGACTGTGCCGGGATCGCGCAGTGGCGCGAAGTCGGGGTCGATCGTCAGCGACCGCGTTGTCAGGGCCAGGCGGGGTGCGGGTCGCTGACCCGCCGCCGACCTCCGTTCGGTGAAGGCGGTGTCGGGTTCAGGCTGACCGTATCCCTCGGCGGTCGCGGTGCGCGCGCCGACGAGTACGACGTCGCACAGACCGCGGAGAACCCGGAAGATCGCCTTGTCTCCCGCACGCCCGAGGCCGCCCGACTTGTTCTGGAACGCCGACGCGCCGTCGAGCGTCGACACCATGTTGACCCGCAACCACGAGCCATCCAGATCGGATGGATAGGCGTACAGATCAGCCAGACCGTCGAGGTCGTTGTCCGGCGAGAATGTGACCTGGGTCGCTTTCTGCAGGTAGAGCATCCCGTCCTTCCGACAGCTATCGCTAGGCTCCGGTTATGGTGGCCAGTCTTGTCGACCGCAATCCGGTCGTGTCTCCCGACGCTCTCATCGATGAGATGGTGCCGCCGCCGACCTTTGACGAGGTCAGCTTCGACTCCTACATCCCTGACCCGAACGAGCCTACGCAGTCGGAGGCGGTCGCCGCGGCACGTGACTTCGTGACGCGCGCACGCAAGGTCCGCAGCGGCAAACGCGGGCTGTTCTCCCGCAACAAACAGCAGCAGGGCATCGGCCTCTACCTCGACGGCGGGTTCGGCGTCGGCAAGACGCACCTGTTGGCGTCGATCTACCACGCGATGCCCGAGCCGAAGTCGTTCGCGACGTTCGTCGAGGTGACCCATCTCGTTGGCGCGCTCGGATTCATGCAGGCCGTGGAGCGGCTCTCCGATCACTCGGTGTTGTGTATCGACGAATTCGAACTCGACGATCCCGGCGACACCATGCTCATCTCGCGGTTGCTCGCCGAACTCACCGCACAGGGCGTCTCGATCGCGGCGACGTCGAACACGCTCCCCGGACAACTCGGTGAGGGCCGTTTCGCGGCGCAGGACTTCCTGCGCGAGATCCGCAAACTCGCGTCAGTGTTCGAAACCGTCCGTGTCGACGGTCCCGACTACCGGCATCGTGACCTGCCGCCCGCCCCGGATCCGCGCAGCGAGACCGATCTGGTCGCTCTGGCGGAGTCGACGCCGGGCGCGACACTTGACGACTTCGACGCGCTCTGCGAGCACCTGAGCACGCTGCATCCGTCGAAGTACAAGGCGCTGGTCGACGGCGTCTCGCTGGTCTGCATCAGTGGTGTGCACCCCGCGAAGGACCAGTCCGTGGCGCTGCGTCTCGTCGTACTCGCCGACCGACTCTACGACGCCGACATCCCGGTGACTGTCTCCGGCGGGAAGCTCGACGAGATCTTCACCGACGAGATGCTCGCAGGCGGATATCGCAAGAAGTATCTGCGCGCGACGTCGCGTCTCCTCGCTCTGTCGCGATCGTCTGAATCAGCCATCGGCTGACCGTTTTTCGCGGTCGTTGGACCGAATCCACCCGACTCGCATCCCGTTGCTGGCGTCGCCAGTGCGTGGGCTGACGTCGATTGTCGACGCCGCATGGGCGCGGAGGCGCTGGATCGTCGGCGCCAACTTTCGGCGGGGACTGCACTCGTGGGGCTACTGGAACGAGGACTTACACCGTGCGTGGCCGACTCTCGCGAGGGCGCTCGACGTTCCGGTGCGCTGACCGTCGCCGATCACCACAGAGCGATCCCCACCGAGTGATCATCACAGACGAGCGGTCACAGGGGCCGGGTCAGGATGTAGTCGTGTTCGATGCTGCCGTTGAGGTCGAAGGTCTTCACGCCTGCGCGCTGAAATCCCATCTTGGCGTAGAACCGTTGTGCGCGAGTGTTTTCCTGGTTCACCCCGAGCCAGGCCAGTACGCTGCCACGCGCGCGGGCGGCGTCGAGCGCGGCGCCCATCAGCGCTTGCGACGGTGAGGTGCTCCGCCCGCGGGCGTGGTGATCGGGAAGCACGTACATCTTCGAGATCTCCGAGGACTGCCGCTCGTGGATCACAGCAGCCACCTCCGGCGAGGAGGGGGGTCGATGGTGCACCAGCGAGTAGCCGACGATCGTGCCTTCTCCGGTGCGCGCCACGAGGACGTCACTCTGGTCGCTGGCGATGTAGTCGGCGAAGGACTGTGCGTCGAGGCTGGTTCGGATGAACTCGGCGATGTCGCCGGGTGCCGAATGCGGGGGACAGGCGAGCGGAAAGGTCGCTGCCGCAACGGTGGCCACGTCGGGAGCCTCTGAGGGATCGGAGACGAGTTCGACGACCACCTGTCGTGCTCCGCTATCCGCGTCTGACCTGTCGGTGTTCCCGACGGATCCGACCTCGACCGAACGGTTCGACGAGATCGGCGTTACTTCTTGCCGCACGTGCAGTTGTCCCCGCACTGGCACTCGGGACCACAGGTGCAGTCGGGGTTGTCACACGCGGGCGCAGTCATATGAGCATCCATGCATATCAGTGTAGTTCTCGCCCGCTGCGTCGAACCGTCGTTTGCCCGGCACTCCTGCTGTGTGCCGTCATTCGATCTGCAGGCGCCACGATCCCGCGAACACCTCACGGAGTTCGGTGACTTCGTAGGCCATCGCACCGGTGTCGCCGGTGGTCGTCGTGGAGTTGACGATCAACATGCCGTCGGTGATCTCCCACTTGTGGCTGTCGCCGTCGAATCTCGTGCCGTTGCCTGCGGCGTCGAAGACGGTGAAACTTCCCGCGCGGTAGTCGATGTTCATGGTCGCAGTATGCCTGCGATCGGTCAGTCCTTGACGAGACCGCCGTCGACCACCAGGTTCTGGCCGGTCACGGACCTCGACCACGGCGAAAGGAAGAACAGTGTCGCGTCGGCGAATTCCTCGGGAGTCGTGACCGACCGCCGCGGGGTCGACGCCGCGATCGCGTCGAAGATCTCCGGCGGTGTGGCGGAGCTCGCGTCCGTGGTGCGCAGCAGCCCGCCCGAGACCATGTTGACGGTGATGTTGTCGGGCCCGAGGTCGGCGGCCAGGGTGCGTGTCAGCGCCAGGAGTGCGGCCTTGGCCGCGGTGTAGTCGTGGTAGGGGACGACCGGGTTCTGCACGAGATTCGTCCCGATGTTGACGATGCGTCCGATGCCGGCTTCCCGCATGCCGGGGAGAACGGACTGCGTGACGGTGAGCGCGCCGCCGACGATCCCACGGAACTGTGCGTCGAGTTCAGTGGTCGTGAGGGTGTCGGCGGTGGACCGGGCGTCACCGTTGAACGAGTAATCGGGCAGCGCGTTGTTGACGACCGCGGTGATCGGTGCGCCGAAGTACGCGCTCGCCTCGTCGACCATGGTGCGTACGGCTGCGGGATCGGTGACATCTGCGCGCACGGCGAGGGCACGATCCCCGAGTTCGTCGGCGAGTGCCAGCGCCGCGTCGGCGCTGTTCCGGTAATTGATCACCACTCGGGAGCCCTCGGCGGAGGCGGCACGTGCGATGGCGGCACCCAGACCCCGCCCGGCTCCGGTGATGATCACGACATGCTCGGAAAGTGGTAGCGCCACAGGCATTTCCAGACCATCCCTTCGCCAGTGTTAGCTGGAGCAGGTTCGACGGGTGTGATCTCAGCCGACCTCGTGTCGGCACCCCGTGTCAGTCGGTCATCAGATCGCACTCGGGCGGCGAACGCAAGCACGACGCACGCACCGCACAGAACTCGTAGCGTGAAGACGTGCGAGTTCTTTTGTGGGGTGGAACCCACGTCCACGTCAGCGACCATCTCGCTGCTCTCGACGCACATCCTGCCGTAGGGATGGTCGATGTCATCCCCGCGGACCAGACACCTCACTGTCTCGCCTCCGTCGACGCAGTGATCCTGAACGGAAACACCACTGCTCACCTGCGCCAGGCGCGCGAGGTGGCGAGTGCGCACGTCGCATGCTTCGTCGAAAAGCCGTTGGGCCGCACCGAGGACGAGGCTCTGGTCGCTGCGGCAACGCTGCGTGACGTGCCGACGGCGACAGGCTTCTTCTTACACCACGTGCCTGCCGTGGCGCGCTTCCTGGAGCTCCTTGCAGCGCCCCCAGTGAGTGCGTCGTTCACCTTCGGACACGACGGCAGACGTCGTGGCGTGTTCGACGGCGACGCGTCGTGGATGGTCGATCCCCGCAGCGGAGGATCGGGATCGTTTGTCGATCTCGGGATACACCTGACTCACCTCATTGATCTCATCTGGCCGAATACGGAAGTGGAGGTGATCGACACTGAGTTCTATTCAGCCACTGATGGATTGAGTGACAGCGGTGGGCGCGCCTTGCTGCATGTCGGAGCGGCGGAGGTCCATGTCGAGGTGTTCGCAGAAGTCGCATTCGGATTCCATGTGGCGGCGCGTGACGATGTCGGTCGCCTCTATCGGGTCGACGACGGGACTCTGCGGGTGGACGACGACCTCGTCGTCGAGGCGTCCGGCCCGGACGCCAGAACGGCATTGCTCAGTTTCCTTGATCAGCTCGTGGGCCGGCCGAATGGTGTGCGCCCCGCGTCTCTGGATGAGGCCGTCATTGCGCAACGCAGTGTCGAAGCCATCCGGAGGGGGTAGATCCGGTGTTGCGTGGGATCCTCGGGGGCATTTTTGTACCCCTGCATCCCACACAACTGGAACCTGGCGCGAATCAAAAAGATCCCGCTGCGAACAGCGGGATCTCATGGTGCGCGATACTGGGATTGAACCAGTGACCTCTTCCGTGTCAGGGAAGCGCTCTCCCACTGAGCTAATCGCGCGGGTATGAAATTGGTGGTTTGGAGGTGGCGACGGGAATCGAACCCGTGTACACGGCTTTGCAGGCCGTTGCCTCACCACTCGGCCACACCACCAGATGCGAGTCGACTCGCGCCGAGCGGATGACGGGATTCGAACCCGCGACCCTCACCTTGGCAAGGTGATGCGCTACCAGCTGCGCTACATCCGCATGCTTCGCGAGCAGATCTTGTGGACCGTTTGTTGCTCGCGATGCGATCCAGAACATTATCCGACCAACCCCTGGTTACCAAATCGCCTGGTCAGCGGCCTGCAAAAGTGAACACTGCGCGACACGCCACGCTCTGGCACGGGTCGGCGCGCGGTGGCGAGCCGATTTGGGTTCCCGACGCGGGGCCGTGTAGTCTTTCCCCTCGTGCACCGACGTCTCGCGGCGTCGCGCGCGGTCCCGTGGCTCAGTGGAAGAGCGTCCCGTTCACACCGGGGAGGTCGCTGGTTCGATCCCAGCCGGGACCACCGTGAGTCGTTCAGGCCCCGATCGTCCCCGGCGTGGGCTCGTAGGGCGTGAAGAACTGGTTGGCAGGCGCACCCTCGATGGTCATCACGAGCGCTGGAACCGACATCCCGTCGATCTGCTCCCTGATGATGTCCGCGTGCCCCGCGTGGCGGGCGTACTCCTCGATGAGGTGGACGAGGAAGTAGCGCAGTCGAATCGGCTGGGCGTCGAACTGCCCGTACCACGGCGATGGCGGGGCAACGACGTCGCTGTCCGGATCACTGGCCAGGATCGCGGTCCGTAGCTGTACGCGCGCGGCGTCGAAGTCGCGGAGCAGATCGTCGACGGACTCGTCCTGACCGACCACGAATGCGGCGAGGTATCGGGCGATTCCCGCCTCGTCGACGACGGGTGCGTCGACCGTGCCGGCGAGGCGCGCGACTGCCCCGTGCATGCCGTCGAGCACGTGTTTGATCACTCCGCCGACCGAAAGCGCACTCCTGCAGGGGGTTTCGCGTAGCTGTGTCTCGGTCAGCCCGAACGCCGCCGCTCGAATCGCATCGAGTTGCTGGTCGACGTAGTTGGCGATCCCGGTCACTTCGTCGTCGCGCTGTGGTGAATACATCGAGAGGCTCCCATCAAGTTGTTCGAACTTCTGATGAGAGCCTCTCAACGATTGCGGTCAGTTTCGGTCCGCCATCGATGCCGGTTTCCGCTACGGTTTTTCGCGTCTACCTGCTGGATGTCCGCGAGCGGCTCCGGTGAACCGTGCGTGAACTCGAGTGAATGCGCGGCGTCGCGCATCGTGATGGTGGCGGTGGTCGTGTCGGCGGGACGGCTATGCGGGCCTCAGGAAGCAGGCACGGCTTTTCCGCGGGTTGTGCACGCTTCCGCGGGTTGTTGCGCGGGGAAGAACCGAAAACTGGGGGAAGATTCCTTCCCCTAGTTTCAGCCACGCGCGCCGTCGGCCAGTCCGTCGGCGCGTCGACGGACCGCAAGGAGGTTTACTCCGCCCCGACGACGCCTCACATCATCCGCGCAACGGTGCCAGCGCAGCCGACAGCTTCACGATCTCGTCGAGCTGGGCCTTCACCACGGCGCTCTGCTGCTCGCTGGGTTCGAAGACCCCGTCGTCGGTCAGTTGCTTCTGCGGGAAGTTGATCTCGACGTTGCCCTTGGTCATCACCATGCCCAGGGCCGACACGACGATCCGTAGTGCCACCTGGGCACGGGTACCCGGCGAATTGCCACCCCAGTTGACGAACCCCACCGGCTTGCGGTCCCACTCGCTGTGCAGATAGTCCAGGGCGTTCTTGATCGCGGGGGAGTAGCTGTAGTTGTACTCGGGGAAGACGAAGAGAAACCCATCTGCTGCCTCGACGCGCGCGCTCCAGGCCTTGGTGTGATCCTTCACGTAGTTCTTGAGTCGTGGGTGATTCGGCTCGTCCATGAACGGGAGATCGAGCTCGGCCAGATCGACGAAGTCGACCTCGTAGCGATCGTCGGCGTCGGCGGCGGCCTTGACCCATTCGGCGATCGGACCACCGATTCGGCCCTCGCGGACACTACCGAGAATGATCATGAGCTTGGTCATGTGAGTCTCTTCCCTGTTCAGATGTTGTGCGCGGCGTGTGCGCCATCGATCGTAGTCAGCGCCGCGACTGCCGTACGAAGCCGTAGAGCGCAGCTCGGTAGCCGCGTTCGTAGCTCTGCGTGATGTCGGGTACGTCGCCGGATGCGAGTGCCGACGACGCGTGGTGACGAGCCCACGCGGCCGGCATGGTGGCGAGATACGTTGTCGCATCGTCGAATCCGCGTTGGAAAACCTCTTCGTCGAGAGTGTCGTCGACGAGCGGCGGCTGAGGTGGTGTCGTCGGGAACGCGACGATTCGGCCACTGGTCATCTCGTGGGTCTCTTTTCTGCGAGGGTGCGATAGAGGGTGGCGCGACTGACGCCGAGTGCTGTGGCGATGGTGGGGACCGGTTCGCCGTCGGCGCGCATCTGACGTGCGAGTGCGACCTGCTCGTCGGTGAGGGCGCGTGGTCGTCCGAGGTGACCTGCTCGGTGGCGATCACCGGTGGAACGCACGCGAAGTCGGGATTCCGCTGCTTCGTCATTGGCCACGGCGAGCGAGGCGAGCACCCCGACGAGGGTCGAGCCCGCGTCGTCGTAGGTGCTCAGACCTTCGCGGACAGCCTGTATCCCCACGTCGTGGTCTGTGAGCATGCGGACGGTCGCGAGCACCTCGGCGGCAGTCCGCCCCAGGCGATCGATGCTCACGACGACGACGGCGTCGCCGGGTCTGGCGTAGTCGAGCAGTGCGTCGAGGCCGGGGCGTGGTCCGATGACGACTCCGGTGGCGCTCTCGTCCCGGTAGATCCGACGAGGCTCGACGCCCCGTGTGGTGAGGGTGTCCACCTGCGAGGCGAGCGGCGGTGCGCCGACGCTCGCACGCGCATACCCCAGCACCATGCGCGGCGAGGTCGACGGAACTGTCACGACCATGTTGAACAACCTATCTCATAAGTCGACTGCCGATGAGATTTAAGGACGGTGTTTTGAGAGCGCGCGCCATATCGCCGTGCTTCACGAAAGTCGGCGTACATGACTAGAAGACGTCTTTACTCACCATCTCCCACTGCGGCCCAGGCTGTCATTATGAGACAGATGTCAGAACATAGCGAGAGTTATGAGACGGTTTCGTCGGGACTCGCTCGCGGCCCCTCGGACGGGCGGCTCGTCTGAGCGGCGATGGGTCTTGCTGATCGCGGCGTGATCATCCTCATCGCGGCGTACTGTCCGCGTGCATGACGCGATCACATCTCGACGCTCCTGTTGTCACGACCGGCGCGGGACGAGTCTCGGGGCGAACACACGACGGCGTGGCGGCCTTCCTGGGGATTCCCTACGCGGCTGCGCCGGTCGGACCGGTGGCGTTCGACGCGCCGGGTCGCCCGCCCGCCTGGGAGGGTGTGCGCGAGGCGGATGGCTACGGACCCACAGCTCCGCAGGTGGCCTACCCCGCGCCGATTGCGGCCTTGCTCGACAACGTGATCGAACTCGGCGACGACTACCTCAACCTCAACGTATGGACCCCCGACCCGGGCGCGGGCGGGCTGCCGGTGATGGTGTGGATCCACGGTGGCGCGTTCACCCGTGGATCCAACAGGCTGGCCATCTATGCAGGCGATACGTTCGCTCGCGACGGTGTGGTCTGCGTCGGCATCAACTATCGACTGGGCACGGCCGGGTTCGCCTCGGTGCGTGGGGGCGTCGAGAACAGAGGACTGCGCGATCAGATCGCGGCGCTCGAGTGGGTGCAGGCCAACATCGAGAGCTTCGGCGGCGACCCCGGCAACGTGACGGTCTTCGGCGAATCCGCGGGGGCGATGAGCGTTGCGGCACTGATGTCGTCTCCGTTGACGCGGGGGCTGTTCGGACGCGCGATCATGCAGAGCGGCAACGGTTCCGTTGCGGCGACCATCGACGATGCGCGAAGAGTGAGCGCACGCCTGGCCGAGATCCTCGGGGTCGATGCCGACGCGGAAGCGTTCGCGGCGGTGGATGCCGACGCGCTGCTCGCCGCACAATCGCAGCTGGCCCTCGAATGCATGCTTGATCCCGACCCCGCCGTGTGGGGCGAGTCGACGGTGCGGCAGGGGATGGGCATCATGAGCCAGATTCCCGTCGTCGACGGCGAGGTGCTCACGGCCGTACCGCACGAGGCGATCGCATCGGGTGCAGGCGCCGACATTCCGTTGCTCGCCGGATGGAATGCCGACGAGTTCCGGTTCTTCCTGGCTGCCACCGGCGGTGCGGAGGCGGTCACCGAGCAGGCCGCCGCCGCGATCCTCGGCCGGGTCGACGGCGGCCTCGACCACCTGCGCGCCAGGCTCGACGTCGGTGAGCGCGCGGGCGATGTGCTCGCCGCGGCTCTCACCGCTCGCGCGTTCGCCGACCCGACGGAGGCGCTCGCGGCCTCACGCGCTCCGGATTCCACCCACTTGTACGAGTTCGGATACAGCAGTCCCCATGCCGACATCCGGGCAGGCCACGCAGTGGAGATCCCGTTCGTGTTCGATCACGTCGACCAGGCGCACGCGCTGGTGGGCCCCGAACCGGACCAACGCATCGCCGACGAGATGCACCGCGCGTGGGTCGATTTCGCGACCACCGGAGATCCGGGATGGATGCCCGGTCGGAGCAGGCATCACGTGCGACGCTTCGACTGACGCATGAGACGAACCCACCGAAGGGAAAGCCGACATTCGTCCCGTTCGGCGATTCGGTTTCTGACCTGCGACGAGAGTTGGCTACGGTGTCTGCATGTCGGAGAGTGCCACAGTCATGCGACGGCCGTCGCCGCTGGTGCTCGGCCGGAAGCCTGTCGCTGCCGTCGGAGTGCTCGCGATCCTGGCGATCGCGTTCCACATATTCGTGATACCGATCGACGCGCGCTTCTACGGACTGTTCGACAACGTCACCGATCTGTTCGTCTATCGGGCGGGTGGCCAGGTCGTTCTCGACGGTAAGCCGCTCTACGAATTCCCGGTCTCCGGTCGACTGAGCTTCACCTATCCGCCGTTCTCGGCGGTGGTGTTCACAGTCTTTGCGCTGATGAGTGCGATGGTTGCGAAGATCGTCTGGTGGGTCGCGATCTTCGTCGCACTCGTGCTGACCGTGTATCTGGGCATGCGCACGCTCGGCTACCAAGGCGACCGCAGACTCGCGGTGTTCGCCGTGTGCGGCGCGGTGTGCACGACAGTGCTCGAACCGGTGCGCACGACCATCTGGCTCGGTCAGATCAATGTCTTCTTGATGTTCATCATCCTGCTCGACCTCGTCTTCCTCGATCTGCTGCATCCGCGTTCGAGGCTGCGCGGTATCGGCGTCGGGATCGCGGCAGGGCTGAAACTGACTCCGGCGTTCTTCGTCCTGTATCTACTCGTTCTGCGTCGGTGGCGTGCCGCGGCGATGGCGGTCGTGGCCTTCGGAGTCACTGTCGCGGTCGGCTATATCGTCATCGGCGCCGACGCGCATCAGTACTGGACCACGTATGTGACCGGCGAGTCGCGCATCGGACGTGTCGACTCGCCTGCGAACCAGTCGGTGAACGGCTTCATGGCGCAGATGTTGGCCTACTTCGATATTCGACGGTTCTCGCATCCGGCACCCGGCGGTCCGCTGTTCTCTGCGCCTGATTGGCTGTGGGTGCCGGTGGCGCTCGTCGCGGCGATACTCGGTCTCTGGGCGGCAGTGGTGTCCTATCGCCGTGGTCGGAGACTGCTTTCGGTCAGCATCGCGGGAATGACAGCCGCGACGGTCTCCCCGTTCTCGTGGGGACACCACTGGGTGTGGGTGGTGCCGCTGTTGGTCGTCGCGTTCGACTTCGCCTATCGTGGCAGCCTCGACGGGCGCCGACGCTGGTGGCGATGGCTCGCGCCGCTGGCGATCTGCGCACTCTCGTTCTCGTACTGGTGGAACTACTTCGGCAGCGGCCCGCACTATCGAGCCGACCACATCATCGCGATCGGCTTGTTCATGATGCCGCGCTACCCCGACCCGGGTGTGCTCGATCGCCTGTCGGTGGTTCTCTACTCGGGGTGCTATCCACTGATCCTGCTGCTGACGATCATCGTCACGCTCGTGGTCGAGTTTCGGGAGCGCAGAGCCGAGAAACAAGGGCAGGCAGCCGATCCGGCGATCTCCTCTTCGGCGGACGCGGGCGCACCCGAGTCGTCTACGTACCCTGGAACCATCGAATCGTCGTCCGGCGTGGAGTCCCGCTCCGTCCCGGGCACAGCACCTGCGGAGAGTGGAGCACGGCGTGCCGACCTGGCAACGAGTACGGATCTGGAGTCGTCAGCGCAGATTCGTCATCCGGCGTGATGCACGGCTGAACCTCACCTACCGGATCGTCGTCGGCGTCGTGGGTGCGCTCGTACTCGCCGGCGGCATCGTGGCGATCCCGTATCCGGGTCCCGGCTGGCTGATCGTCTTCCTCGGCTTGGGGATTCTGGCGTCGGAGTTCTCCTGGGCGCAACGGCTCCTCCGGTTCGCGCGGAGCAAGTACGACGCCTGGCTCGACTGGATGAAGCAGCGCCACTGGTCGGTGCAGGGCGTCTTCGGGCTCGCCACCTGTGTGGTCGTGCTCGCCTCGCTGTGGGTCCTGGGCGTGTTCGGCACGGTCGGCGGATGGTTCGGAGTCGACGCGGACTGGGCGCAGAGCCCGATTCTCTAGGTGCAGGTCAGGAGGCGGGGACGCGGTGCCCACGGCGTTCTCGTCCGCGGATACGATTCAAGAGGCAACCTACGCTGCAGCCCCACGTCCGAGAGGCTGCAGATCATTCACATGAGGAGCGATGACGTGCCCGACAACGCAATGGTGACCAGCCCAGCCACGATCCGTGTGCCGGCCGGGACCACCGCGGGCACGGCGCTGCGGGAGCATGACCTGCCCAACAAGGGGCCCGAGGCCGTCGTCGTCGTTCGCGATGCCGCGGGTCAGTTGCGCGACCTGTCGTGGGCTCCCGATCTCGACACCGACGTCGAACCGGTCGCGGCGAACACCGAAGCCGGGCGCAGTGTCATCCGACACTCCACCGCGCACGTGCTGGCCCAAGCCGTTCAAGACCTGTTCCCCGACGCCAAGCTCGGCATCGGCCCCCCGATCAAGGACGGCTTCTACTACGACTTCGACGTCGCCGAGCCCTTCACCCCCGAGAACCTGGCCGCACTCGAGAAGAAGATGAAGCAGATCATCAAGTCGGGCCAGAAATTCTCCCGACGCGTGTATGCGTCCAAGGACGAGGCACGGATGCAACTCGCGAAGGAGCCGTACAAGCTCGAGCTCATCGACGACAAGGGCGCGGCCGACGACAGTGAGGTCATGGAGGTCGGGGGCGCCGAACTGACCGCCTACGACAACCTCAATCCGCGTACCGGCGAGGTGATCTGGTGCGATCTCTGTCGCGGACCGCACGTGCCGACCACCAAGTACATCGCGGCGTTCAAACTCACCCGCAGTTCGGCAGCGTATTGGCGAGGTGATCAGGACAACGCCGACCTCCAGCGCATCTACGGCACGGCGTGGGAGTCGTCGGAAGCCCAGGACACCTACCTCGAGATGCTCGCGGAGGCTGAGAAGCGCGACCATCGACGTCTGGGTGCGGAGCTGGACCTGTTCAGCTTTCCCGACGAGATCGGCTCGGGACTGCCCGTGTTCCATCCCAAGGGCGGCATCATCCGCACCGAGATGGAGGACTACTCGCGCAAGCGACACATCGCCGCGGGCTACCAGTTCGTCAACACCCCGCACATCACCAAGAGCAATCTGTTCGAAGTGTCGGGGCACCTCGATTGGTACGCCGACGGTATGTACCCGCCGATGCAACTCGACGCCGAGTTCAACGACGACGGCTCGGTGCGCAAGCCGGCACAGGACTACTACCTGAAGCCGATGAACTGCCCGATGCACAACCTCATCTTCGACTCCCGCGGTCGCTCCTACCGTGAACTCCCGTTGCGTCTGTTCGAGTTCGGCACCGTCTACCGCTACGAGAAGTCGGGCGTCATCCACGGACTGACACGCGCGAGGGGCTTCACCCAGGACGACGCGCACATCTACTGCACCCGTGAGCAGATGCGCGACGAGCTCCGCTCGCTGCTGACCTTCGTGCTCGACCTGCTGCGTGACTACGGTCTCGACGACTTCTACCTCGAGTTGTCGACGAGGGACCCGAAGAAGTCGGTCGGCGACGACGAGAGCTGGGAGATCGCAACCAACACGCTCGCAGAGGTGGCGGGCGAATCCGGGCTCGACCTGGTCCCGGATCCCGGCGGAGCCGCGTTCTACGGTCCCAAGATCTCGGTGCAGGTCAAGGACGCCCTGGGGCGGACCTGGCAGATGTCGACGATCCAGCTCGACTTCAACCTTCCCGAGCGTTTCAACCTCGAGTACACGGGCCCCGATGGCGCCAAGCATCGGCCCGTGATGATCCATCGTGCGCTGTTCGGCTCGATCGAACGGTTCTTCGGCGTGCTCACCGAGCATTACGCGGGCGCGTTCCCAGCATGGCTGTCGCCGGTGCAGGTCGTCGGAATCCCGGTGGCCGAGGCGTTCGTCGATCACCTCCAGGGTGTCGTCGATCAGCTCAAGTCGAAGGCGATCCGCGCCGAGGTCGACTACTCCGATGACCGGATGCAGAAGAAGATCCGCACGCACACGACGGGCAAGGTGCCGTTCATGCTGCTCGCGGGCGAACGTGATGTCGAGGCCGGCGCGGTCAGTTTCCGTTTCCGCGACGGCACGCAGGTCAACGGTGTGCCCGTCGACGACGCGGTGAGGGTGATCGACGACTGGATATCTGCACGCCGCAACGAATCCCCGACCAAGGAGCTGATCGAGGGTGCCGGAGATGCCTGACGCCGACGACCTGTCGTCCGGCGAGATCCGTGATTGCGGTACCGGCGATCCCGATCGTCTGCAGCGACTGTGGAGCCCGCATCGCATGACCTACATCACGGCCGACCCTCCGGTCGCGAAGAAGCCTGCCGACGGTTCCGCGTCGACCGGTCACCCGTTCCTCGACATTCCGACGATGACCGACGAGGACGGGCTGATCGTCGCCCGCGGTGAGCATGTCTACGCGGTGCTCAACCTGTATCCGTACAACCCCGGGCACACGATGATCGTGCCGTATCGGCAGGTCGCAGACCTCGAGGCGCTCGACTCGGGCGAATCGGCCGAGTTGATGGCCTTCACGCAGCGCATGATCCGCACCATCAAGGCGGTGTCGCATCCGAATGCGTTCAACGTGGGTCTGAACCTCGGGTACGCGGCAGGTGGCTCGCTGTCCGAACACATCCATCAGCACATCGTGCCGCGGTGGATCGGCGACGCGAACTTCATCACGGTTGTCGGCGAGACGAAGGTCATGCCACAGTTGCTGCGCGATACCCGCGCGTTGCTGTCGGATGCGTGGAAACAGCTCGACACGCCATGAGTGCACGCCGACGCCCTGCGGGTGTGCGACCGTACGTCATGAGTGCACGTAGCGATCTGGATGGTCGGGAAGGAGCGGTACGGTGCTGAGCATTCGAGGCCGGGCGTCGGTGTCGAAGGTGACCCTGCCGCTCGGACGCGCGCTGCTGCGCACCGGGCTGACACCGGACGCGATGACGGTCATCGGCACCGTCGCCACGGTCGCCGCGGCGGTCACCCTGTTCCCGATGGGCTATCTGTTCTGGGGCACGATGGTCATCTGGCTGTTCGTGATGTTCGACATGCTCGACGGTGCGATGGCGCGGGCGCGTGGGGGAGGCACCCGGTTCGGAGCCGTACTCGACGCCACCTGCGACCGCATCGCCGACGGCGCGATCTTCGCGGGACTCGCATGGTGGTGCGCGTGGACGGTGCCGCACCAGTGGTTGTTCGTCGCCACGATGATCTGTCTGGTGACCTCGCAGGTGATCTCGTATGCGAAGGCGCGCGCCGAAGCTGCGGGGCTCTACGGCGACGGCGGCCTCATCGAGCGTCCGGACCGGTTGATCATCGTGCTCGTCGGCGCCGGATTCACCGGACTGGGACTGCCGTGGGCAATCCATGTGGCCATGTGGATCCTCGCGGTGGGCAGCGTGATCACCGTCGGGCAACGCATGTGGTCGATCTCGCGCTCTCCCGGCGCTCGTGACCTCATCCCGCTCGCCGCACCCGCAGAGCCGGAGTCTGCCGAGACCGAATCCGGGCCCGACGCCAGCAGCGGACGACGGTGAGCCGCCTCGGCGGTTACATGCCCGACCTGGGCTACCGGGCCGGATGGGCAGGCGTGCGCCTCATCCCGGATCGCTGGGGGAGAGCGGCATTCGAGGGTGCAGGCGGGCTGGTCGGGCGTCGCAACGGTGGTCCGCAGCAGCTGCGACGCAATCTCGCCCGGGTGATCGGAGTCCCAGGACCCCAGGACGTACCCGACGACCTCGTCGCCGACGCGATGCGGTCCTACGCCCGGTACTGGTACGAGGCTTTTCGTCTACCCGCAATGGATTTCTCGGCAGCCGCCGCCTCGGTGCATCTCGACCAAGCCGACGTCGAACGATTCGACGCGCTGCACCGCAAGGGCAAAGGTCTGTTGTTCGCGCTGCCGCACAGCGGAAACTGGGACATGGCGGGCGTGTGGCTCATCAATCATCTCGGGCAACGGTTTTCGACCGTCGCCGAACGACTCGAGCCGGAATCGCTGTTCGACCAGTTCGTCGCCTACCGCGAGAGTCTCGGGTTCGAGATCTTCCCGCTGACGGGCGGCGAGCAGCCCCCGTTCGGTTTACTGGCGGATCGTCTCCGGCAGGGCTCGGTGGTCTGTCTGCTCGCCGAACGTGACCTCAGCCGTCACGGGGTACCCGTGACATTCTTCGGCGAACCGACGCGCATGCCCGCCGGCCCGGCGCGTCTGGCCATCGAGACCGGCGCGGCGCTGCTGCCGGTCCATCATTCCTTTCTTCCCGAGGGTCGCTCGAAGATCATCGTCGGTGAGGAGATCGACGTATCGGGCGGCGTCGAGGCGGCTACACAGGCGATGGCCGACGACTTCGCGGTCAACATCGCGGCCCATCCCGCCGATTGGCACATGCTGCAGCCGCTGTGGGAGGCCGACTGGTCCGCGGATCGCCGCGCACGGATCGAGAGCGTCGAATGAAGATCGGCATGGTCTGCCCGTACTCGTTCGATGTTCCGGGCGGAGTGCAGGCGCACGTGGTCGAACTCGCAGAGGTGTTCATCGACCGCGGTCACACGGTGAGTGTCCTCGCGCCTGCCGCCGACGACACCGTCCTGCCCGACTACGTGGTGTCCGCTGGCCCGTCGGTGGCGTTGCCGTACAACGGCTCGGTGTCGCGGGTGTGCTTCAGTCCGCGCGGTTATCTCACCTTGCGCCGCTGGATCGCCGAGAGCGAATTCGACGTGTTGCACGTCCACGAACCCAATTCGCCGAGCCTGTCGATGTTGGCGTTGATGGTCGCGCTCGGACCGATCGTCACGACGTTCCACACATCGACGTCCAAATCGTTGTGGTTGAAGACGTTTCAAGGCATCCTGCGCCCGTATCACGAACGCATCGCGGGCAAGATCGCTGTCTCGGAACTCGCACGCCGCTGGCAGATGGAATCGCTGGGTTCCGACGCCGTCGAGATCCCCAACGGCATCAACTGTGCAGGATTCGCCGATTCCCCGCCGTTGCCCGGCTACCCCCATCCCGGTCGGTCGGTGCTGTTCCTCGGTCGCTTCGACGAGCCGCGCAAGGGCATCGACATCCTGATGCGCGCATTGCCCACGATCGTCGAGAGTTTTCCCGACGTACGTGTGCTCGTCGTCGGCGGCGGGAACGAGCGCGCACTGCGACGTCGTGCGGGTGCGCTGGCCGATCACCTGGTGCTGCTCGGTCAAGCCGACGACGAGACCAAGGCGCGGGCGCTGGCGTCCGCGGACGTCTACGTCGCCCCCAACCTCGGTGGTGAGAGTTTCGGCATCGTGCTGGTGGAGGCCATGGCCGCGGGCGCCGCCGTGGTGGCGAGCAAACTCGACGCCTTCCGCCGGGTTCTCGACGACGGGCGCGCAGGCGAATTGGTGGCCATCGGGTCGGCTGACGAACTGGCCGATTCGGTGATCGCGCTCCTGTCCGACGACGATGCGCGCGCCGACCTCGTGGAGGCGGGGCGGGCGCGTGCCGCGAAGTATGACTGGTCGCGTGTGGCCGATCAGATTCTGCGGGTGTACGAGACGGTCACCGTCGATGCCGGTCTGGTCGTGGTGTCGGACTGAGTTGTGGTCGCATGAATCCTGTTCCACATCAACCTGTCTCGGCGGCGATCACGCTGGCCGACGCCGTGCGGTTCTCCGGGATCACGGTCTCGGGAACCGTGCTGAGCGTTGTGTTCGTCGTGGTGGTCGTCGTGATCGTCGCGGCGGCGTGGGCGTACAAGACAGCCAACCGGCTCGACCGGCTCAATGTGCGAGTCGATCTCGCCCGACGATCGCTCGAGGCCGCACTCGAGCGTCGCAGCGTGGTGGCACGTGCGATCGCGACCTGGATGGAGACATCGACCGACGAGCGTGACAGGCAGGTCGCCACACAGTTGACGGCCGTCGCCGACCGTGCGGAGCGAGCGACACCCGACCAGCGGGAGGACGCCGAGAACGACGTGTCGGCGGCACTGGCCCGCACCGACAACGGCACCCGTCCGGCGTCTCTGTCGATCGAACTCGCCGACGCCGAGACCCGCGTGATGATGGCGCGACGGTTCTACAACGACGCCGTCCGAGACACCAGGGCGCTGGCCACCCGCAGACCGGTCCGGTGGTTGCGACTGGGCGGTACGGCCGCGCCTCCTGCGTACTTCGAGATCTCCGAGCGCGTCACCGCGGACGAATCGGCGTGACGTGCGAGTGCGTCGGCCGCTGATCGCCCGCGTCGGCGAGTCGGATTCGACGTGAATCCGCCGCTGAGCGAATCACCTCACAGGCGGCGGACCTGCGGTTAGGGCGCGATCTGTCGTCGCCTATCCTGAACTGCAGAGCCCAGGGATCGCCGTCGGGCCATGAACGCGACATCAGGAGACATCAGTGAGTCAATTCCGGTCAGGGGAGACGTCTGCGACGGAGACGACACCGTCGGTCAACGGACACGCCGCTGCCGACTCGCAGGCAGGTCAGGGCACTGCGCGCGTCAAGCGCGGTATGGCCGAAATGCTGAAGGGCGGCGTGATCATGGATGTCGTCACGCCCGAGCAGGCCAAGATCGCCGAGGACGCCGGGGCGGTTGCCGTCATGGCGCTCGAACGTGTGCCCGCCGACATCCGCGCACAGGGCGGCGTGTCGCGTATGAGCGACCCCGACATGATCGACGGCATCATCAACACCGTCAGCATCCCCGTGATGGCCAAGGCCCGCATCGGTCACTTCGTCGAGGCGCAGATCCTGCAGAGCCTCGGCGTCGACTACGTCGACGAGTCCGAGGTGCTCACGCCCGCCGACTACTCCAACCACATCGACAAGTTCGCGTTCACCGTGCCGTTCGTCTGCGGCGCGACCAACCTCGGCGAGGCGCTGCGACGTATCACCGAGGGGGCGGCGATGATCCGCTCGAAGGGCGAAGCAGGCACCGGCGACGTCTCCAACGCGACAACCCACATGCGCAGCATCCGCGACCAGATCCGGCGCCTCACCTCGCTGCCGAAGGACGAGTTGTACGTCGCGGCAAAGGAATTGCAGGCGCCGTATGACCTGGTCGTCGAGGTGGCGAACGCAGGGAAGCTGCCCGTGACCTTGTTCACCGCGGGCGGGATCGCCACCCCGGCCGATGCCGCGATGATGATGCAACTCGGCGCGGAGGGCGTGTTCGTCGGTTCGGGCATCTTCAAGTCGGGGAACCCGGCGCAGCGCGCCGCGGCGATCGTGCAGGCCACGACGTTCTACGACGACCCGGACGTGCTCGCGAAGGTGTCGCGCGGACTCGGCGAGGCGATGGTCGGCATCAACGTCGACGACATCCCGCAGCCGCACCGTCTCGCCGAGCGCGGCTGGTAGTCGCCATCGACCACGTGGACACGTTCACGCACCCGGTGAGTTCGTCACCCGAACGAGACGAACGCGCCGGTAGGATCTGCTGATCATGGACTCGGTGAGCATCGTCCGTGATTCGTCGCTGACCGGCAGCGACATCGTCGGAGATCTGCAACTCGACTGGTCGGTCTACAGCGACGTCGGACGCGTCCGCGATGCCAACGAAGACGCGGCGCTGGTGCTGCCGGGACGGTATCTGATCGCCGACGGTATGGGTGGCCACGAGAGCGGTGAACTGGCCAGCGAAGCCGCTCTCCAGACGCTCGCCGAGGTGGAGCCGGGCGCCGACCTCGCCGATACCCGGGCCACACTCGACCATCTGCTCGATCTGGCTCAGCAGCGTATCGGCAGCATCGACGGCTTCTCGGAGCGACGCGCGGGTACCACCGTGACGGGTGCGGTGCTCGTCACCGACGACGACGCCCCGCACTGGCTGATCCTCAACATCGGCGATTCACGCACCTACCGGTACCAGAACGGCACGCTGCAGCAGTTGACGCGCGACCACTCGCAGGTTCAGGAGTTCGTCGATGCGGGGGTCATCACCGCCGAGCAGGCGCGGATCGATCCGCGTCGTAACGTGATCACCCGGGCGCTGGGCGCTGGGATGGCCGAACCCGATGCCGACTACTTCAGCACGGCAGCCCTGCCCGGCGACGTGCTCCTCATCTGCTCCGACGGTCTGACCGGTGAGCTCCCCGATCCCGAGATGGCCGACATCCTCGCCGGCTCGGACTCCGTGGAGGAGGCTGCGGCGAGCCTTGTCGACGCCGCGCTGTTCGTCGGAGCGCACGACAACGTGACCGTCGTGGTCGTTGCGGTCAGTACCGATGACGGCGTGCAGTCCGATGGCGACATGCAGTCCGACGAGACCATGCAGTCCGACGAGCACGAGTCCGATGACGGGGAGCTCGAGTCGTCGGAGCAGAGCACAGCCGCCGAGACGTCGACGTGACAGTGGCGGGGTGCGCGCACCGATGACGTCCGGACAGGCTCTCGAGACGCAATCCGAACGCGCCTTCGTCGATTACTGCGGTGAGCGTTACGGCATTCTGGCCGGTCGGCGGTTCTGGATCGGGCGGGAGGCAGACCTGTCGGTCGATGACAATCCATACCTTCACCGCCGATTCCTGTTGCTGCACAATGTGAACGGCCTGTGGTGGTTGAGCAACCGCGGCGCACATCTCTCCGCGAGTGTCTCGGCGGGCGATGTCGGGTTTTCCGCCGTGCTCGGACCGGGGGCACGTATGCCGCTGGTGTTCGGGCACAGCACGATCGTGTTCACCGCGGGTCCGACGACCTACGAGGTCGACGTCCACACGGTGACGCCGCACGTCGACGCCGTGACACAGCCGGAAGTCGTCGGTGGTCAGGTCACGCAGGGCGTGCCCATGCTGACCGAGAGTCAGAAGTTGTTGATCGTCGTGCTCGCCGAGGAGATCCTGCGCCGCGACGGCACGGGAGCCAGTGCGATCCCCACGTCGGCGCAGGCGGCAGCGCGGCTGGGCTGGTCGTTGACGAAGTTCAACCGCAAGCTCGACAACGTCTGCGACAAACTCGACCAACTCGGTGTCAGCGGGATGCGCGCGGGCGGCGGGAAGTTGGCGACCAATCGGCGGGCAAAACTCGTCGAGTACGCGGTCGCGTCCCGCATCGTCACACGCACCGACCTACCCCTCATCGACGAAGAGGCTGCCCGCAACGGCGCACGCTGAGTCGCGCCGTGGTCGTTGACCTGCGCTGACGTCGGATGGGGAGTTCTCCCCATGAGAGGGGAGTTCTCCCCATCGACGGGAGAGTCGAGCGCTCATAACGTCATCTGCACGCGGTGATGAGAACCGCGAAAGACCGAGCCGGCACGGCGTTGACCGATGCGGCACCAGCGATGA
Source organism: Gordonia otitidis (assembly GCF_020735545.1). NCBI lineage: Bacteria > Bacillati > Actinomycetota > Actinomycetes > Mycobacteriales > Gordoniaceae > Gordonia > Gordonia otitidis. The sequence continues at coordinate 4,962,840 of NZ_CP085974.1, read as the reverse complement.
CCGAGGAGATGCCGACATGACTGCACCTACCGCACCCCGCATTCCCGCTGTGCAACTCGACACCTACGCCGCCCGACGTCGCGTGGAGGCGGTGGCACGCCGTCAGGAAGCACTGGCACGCCTTGCTGCACGTCGGATGCCGTTGCCCGCGCCCGCGGGAGCGGTCGCCGTCGGTGCGGGTCCACTACCAGGGACGTCGGCGCCCGGTGGCCGCAGCGGACGGCACATGCATCTGTTGCCGGGGTTCGATTCGGCGCCCGACGAGATGCAGACGTCGGAGGCCGAAACCCGCAGGGGCCGAAGCGACCTGCCGAAACCTCAACTGACGCCGCGCGAGATCGAGGTGCTGCGCACCTGGCTGATGGTCGACACGAAGCCCGCCACCGCGGAAGCGCTGTACATCTCGCTGGGTACCGTCAACACCCACCTCACGCGTATCCGCGCCAAGTACGCCGAGATCGGACGTCCGGCCCCGACCAAGGCCGGGCTCGTCGCGCGAGCGGTTCAGGACGGGATCGTCGAGCTCGACGAACTCTGACCCGGCCGTGCGTCGGCCACTGTCCGACCATGCGGGATACTGTCTGCTGTGGCAGACATCGAAGAGATCCTCCAGGTCGAGCGCATCGAGAAGGACATCTACCGTGGCGGTGCGTTCGAGAGTTTCCTGCAACGCACCTTCGGCGGACAGGTCGCGGGCCAGGCTCTTGTCTCGGCCACTCGAACCGTCGACGACGCGTACACGGTGCATTCTCTGCACGGCTACTTCCTGCGGCCCGGCAATCCGGACATTCCGGCGGTCTTCCTCGTCGATCGCATCCGCGACGGGCGGTCTTTCTGCACGCGCCGTGTGACCGGAATCCAGAACGGCGAGGCGATCTTCACCATGTCGGCGTCGTTCCACGTACACGGCGACGAGGGGATCGAACACCAGGACCGGATGCCGCCTGCCCCCGACCCCGAGTCGTTGCCTGACCGTTCGGAGAATCTCTCCGACGACGACCACGCGGTGTTCAAGGAGTGGCAGAACTTCGATCTGCGTGTCGTACCGCGCGACGAGATGGTGACCAACGAGTACTTCGCCGCGCAGCAGCGCGTGTGGTTCCGTTACCGGCACCGACTGCCCGACGATCAGACCATCCACGTGTGCACGCTGGCGTACATGAGCGATATGACGCTGCTCGGGTCGTCGAAGGTGCCTCACCCGGGCATCGAGCCCCAGGCGGCCTCACTCGACCACGCCATGTGGTTCATGCGGCCTTTTCGCGCCGACGAGTGGCTCCTCTACGACCAGACCTCTCCGTCCGCGGGCGCCGGGCGTGCGCTGACGCAGGGTCGGATCTTCGACCGCGACGGACGTCTGGTCGCCGCCGTCACACAGGAGGGTCTGAGTCGCACCGGTCGTCCGATGCCCACCGATCAGCACGCGCGGCACGACAAGTGAGCCGACGATCGACATCCCCGCGCATCGGTGTTCTGGCACTGCAGGGCGATGTGCGCGAACATCTGGCCGCACTGGCCGGCGCGGGCGCCACGCCGGTCGCTGTCCGACGTCGCGCGGAGCTCGAGGAGGTCGACGGGCTGATCATCCCCGGTGGCGAGTCGACGACGATGAGCCGCCTGCTCGGCGTGTTCGATCTCTACGAACCGCTGCGAGCACGATTGGCCGAGGGGATGCCCGCCTACGGGTCGTGTGCGGGCATGATCATGCTCGCCTCGGAGATCCTCGACACCAGGCCGGACGCCCGACACCTCGATGCACTAGACATCACGGTGCGGCGCAACGCATTCGGTCGACAGGTCGAGTCGTTCGAGACCGACGTGGAGATCGAGGGCATCACCGGCGGGCATCCGATGCGCGCGGTGTTCATCCGAGCTCCCTGGGTCGAAGGAGCAGGTGATGGTGTGCAGGTGCTCGCTCGGGTTCCGGAGGGGCCGGCGGAGGGCAGGATCATCGCGGTACGGCAGGGAGACGTCCTTGCGACGTCGTTTCATCCCGAGGTGACCGGCGATCGACGAGTCCACGAATACTTCGTGGACATGGTCGCCGCTAAGATCGAATGACGAACGAGACGGTGCGCGGCAACGACGCCGCAGGCACGCGAAAGGATCGGAAGAGCGTATGAGCGGCCATTCCAAATGGGCGACCACCAAGCACAAGAAGGCGGTCATCGACGCCAAGCGCGGCAAGATGTTCGCCAAACTGATCAAGAACATCGAGGTCGCGGCACGTACCGGCGGCGGCGACCCCGCCGGTAACCCGACCCTGTACGACGCGATCCAGAAGGCCAAGAAGAGCTCGGTCCCCAACGACAACATCGAGCGCGCCCGTAAGCGTGGCGGCGGTGAAGAAGCCGGTGGAGCCGACTGGCAGACCATCACCTACGAGGGTTACGGGCCCAATGGAGTCGCCATTCTCATCGAGTGCCTCACCGACAACCGCAACCGCGCCGCCGGCGAGGTGCGCACTGCGATGACCCGCAACGGCGGAAACATGGCCGATCCCGGTTCGGTGGCGTACCTCTTCACCCGCCGCGGCGTCGTGACACTGGAGAAGAACGGCCAGTCCGAGGACGACGTCCTGATGGCGGTGCTCGACGCGGGTGCCGAGGAGGTCAACGACCTCGGCGACTCGTTCGAGGTCGTCAGCGAACCGACCGACCTCGTCGCGGTCCGTACCGCGCTGGTCGACGCCGGGATCGACTACGACTCCGCCGAGGCGGACTTCCGGGCTTCCGTCGAGGTGCCGGTAGACGCCGAGGGCGCCCGCAAGGTATTCAAACTGATCGATGCGCTCGAGGATTGCGACGACGTGCAGAACGTCTACAGCAACGTCGACGTGAGCGACGACGTGCTCGCCGAGCTGGACGCCTGACCTGCACCGAGTCTCGGAGCCTCAGTTGGGCTTCTCGTCGCACGGGCAATGTCGGCGTCTGGCGTCGTCAGGGTCGTCGTGCGATCGCCGGGCGGTCGGGGTGGTCATAACGGACCTCGATGTCTGCGGGAGTGGCTTCCTTCTCGTCGAGTAGCGGCGCTATGGTCCAGTGCTCGTCATGCGGTGTCCGACGTCGCAGAGCCCCCTCCGACATCGCGAGGTGGATCGTGAGATCGAGGTCGAGTCCATGTGTGCGCAGCATGGGACCTGCGAGGACGAGGATCTGGTGGTCGGTCGCGGCCTCGCGGTGGTCGCGATAGGACCGGTCGCGTACGGGATCCCAGAGGCGCGGTAGCCACCGGCGGTGCTCCCGGACGGCATCGATGACCTCTCGCTCGATGGCGGCGAAGTCGTACCAGTTCTCCCGGTACGACCCGGGATCAGACCTGCCCCACTCCAGACGCAGCGACGCCGGACGCATGAAGTCGGCCGTACTGACCACGGCCGCCGCTCGACCACCGGTCTGCAGACCGTCGACGATCTCGCCCGCGAACACGTCGGGCGAACTGGCCGTCGCGCCGTCGACGCCCACCACTGCGATTGCGGGCAGCTCAGCGCAGCGTTGCACACACTCCTGCACCAACAGGCGCGGGGTGATCGGGTCGAATCGCGTCATCGACTCCACTTCTACGCGATGCGTCCGGCACTTCGGTCGGCACCGCCTTCGTGCCGTGTCGGTCCCGCGCTCTGTCGGAGCGAATCGGTAACATCTCGAACAACTGTTCGCTGTGATGGGAGTGTCTGTGCGAGTGATGGGCGTCGACCCCGGGCTGACCCGGTGTGGCATCGCACTGGTCGAGTCGGGTGCTGGCCGTCAGGTGACAGCTCTCGATGTCGACGTGGTGCGCACACCGACCGACATGGAGTTGGCCCAGCGGTTGCTCGCGGTCTACACGGCGGCATCGCACTGGCTCGATACGCACAAGCCCGACGTCGTCGCCATCGAGCGGGTCTTCGCGCAGAACCAGGTCTCCACGGCGATGGGCACAGCCCAGGCGGGCGGCGTCATCGCGCTGGCGGCAGGTCAGCGCGAGATCCCGGTGCGTTTCCACACGCCCTCCGAGGTCAAGGCTGCGGTCACCGGTAGCGGGCGAGCCGACAAAGCTCAGGTCACCGCGATGGTCACACGGATACTCGGTATGCAGACCAAACCACGCCCCGCCGACGCCGCAGACGCGCTGGCTCTCGCCATCTGCCACTGTTGGCGCGGCCCCATGGCCGAACGGATGATGCAGGCGCAACGGCAGGCGGAGGCGGCAGCCGCGCGCCACCGCGAGAAGATCGACGCCGCGCGTGCGCGCACCAGCGCTGACACTGCGCGAACCGGTGTCGACACCGCACGGCAGAGGAGGGGTGCATGATCGCCTCGGTGCGCGGGCCCGTGGTCGATGTCGCGCTCGACCACGTCGTGATCGATTGCGCAGGCGTCGGTTATCGCGTTCTCGCGACACCGTCGACCTTGTCCCTGATGCGTCGCGGCGAGGAGTCGACGCTGCTCACCTCGATGATCGTGCGCGAGGACTCCATGACGCTCTACGGCTTCACCGAGCCGGATGCGCGCGCGTTGTTCTCGTTGCTGCAGACAGTCACCGGCGTCGGGCCACGACTGGCGATGGCGACGCTCGCAGTTCTCGAGCCCGAGTCGTTGCGGCGTGCGCTCGCCGACTCCGACGTGAAGGCGCTCACTACCGTGCCCGGCATCGGCAAGAGGGTGGCCGAGCGGCTCGTCGTCGAACTTCGTGACAAGGTCGAGCGTCCGACGGTCGACGGTCCGGCCGCAGTCGGTGTCGCAGGTGGGGGAGTGCGCGATCAGGTCACCGAGGCGCTCGTCGGTCTCGGCTTCACCGCGGCGCCCGCGGAGAAGGCGGTGATCGCCGTGCTGTCGGAGACGCCTGACGCCGACGCGTCCACCGCTTTGCGGAAATCGCTTGCGCTGCTGGGGAAGTCGTAATGAATTCTGACGAACCGATTGAGCGCGAGGTCAACGCGACCCCGGTGCGCTCCGATGGCGACCTCGACGCAGGTCTGCGCCCGCGGTCGCTGGCCGACTTCATCGGACAGCCGCGCGTGTGCGAACAGCTCGAACTCGTGCTGCACGGTGCCCGGGGCCGTGGCGGCACGCCCGATCACATATTGCTGTCGGGTCCGCCAGGTCTGGGTAAGACGTCGCTGGCCATGATCATCGCCGCCGAGATGGGGGCTGCCATCAGGGTGACCTCGGGTCCGGCGCTCGAGCGCGCCGGCGACCTCGCGGCGATGCTCTCGAATCTTGTCGAGGGCGACGTGTTGTTCATCGACGAGATCCACCGCATCGCGCGGCCTGCGGAGGAGATGCTCTATCTGGCCATGGAGGACTTCCGTGTCGACGTCGTTGTAGGCAAGGGGCCGGGTGCGACGTCGATCCCGCTCGACGTCGCACCGTTCACACTCGTCGGGGCGACGACGCGCTCGGGCTCGCTGACCGGTCCGCTGCGAGACAGGTTCGGGTTCACCGCGCACATGGAGTTCTACGAGACGGACGAGCTCGTCCGGGTGCTGCGCCGTTCGGCCGGGATTCTCGGCATCGACCTCGGCGGCGACGCCGCGTCCGAGATCGCGAGTCGTTCGCGAGGTACCCCACGTATCGCGAACCGACTGCTGCGGCGTGTACGTGACTACGCGGAGGTGCGGGGCGACGGCGTCGTCACCGTCGACATCGCCCGGGCAGCGCTTGCCGTGTACGACGTCGACGAACTCGGCTTCGACCGACTCGATCGCGCGGTACTCAACGCGCTGATCAAGGCGTTCGGGGGCGGTCCCGTCGGCGTGTCGACGCTGGCCGTCGCCGTCGGAGAGGAACCGGCCACCGTCGAAGAGGTGTGTGAGCCGTTCCTCGTGCGGGCCGGGATGATCGCCAGAACCCCACGCGGGCGCGTTGCGACAGCGGCCGCGTGGCATCACCTCGGACTCACCCCGCCCGCTGGTGCGCTCAACGCAACTTTCGGCGTTCGTCCGCGTGACACAGACGCCGAAACACTGTTCGACGATCTCTGAGTCGTCCGCCCCGTCGTCCGATGCTGTCGGTTTAGGGCGCCACGGCCGAGCACCGCGCGGGCACGGCCGAGCACAGGCCAAAATGTCCGAATTCCCGGCATGGCACACTAGAGGGAGTGCGCGCTGCGACGCGCGACCTCCACATTCGACCAAGGACTGATCGCTTTCTCATGGAATCTCTGCTCTTCCCGCTTCTGCTCGTGCTCCTCGCCGGCTTCATGTTCTTCTCGATGCGCAAGCAGAAGAAGCGTGCGGCCGAGATGCAGGACATGCAGAACTCGATCCAGACCGGCACCCGTATCCAACTGACGTCCGGTCTGTTCGGCACCGTGATCGACTCGTCGTCATCGGACTACATCGACGTCGAGATCGCGACGGGCGTGGTGACACGCTGGAACCGCCTCGCCATCATGAAGGTGGTGCACACCGAGGATGCCGCAGCGACCTATCCCGGGTACGTGCCGCCGAGCGCACCGCTCACCGCTGATGGAGACGAGTTCACCACCATCGAGGGCTCCGTCGACTACGACGACGACCTCGGCGGCGGCGATTCGGATGCGACGCTGCGCAAGGACCAGGGCGGCAGCACTCCCGACGCGGAGAAGTAGCCCCGAACGCAGGACGAGGCTGTCGGCGCGATCACTGCGCCCGTTGACGGCACCGCCCGGCTCTGGGCACCGCCCCGCCCCGCTCACGGCGCTGCCTGATACACCGCACTGCACGCGGCCACGACGTTGCCCGATTCACACGACCCCGGGTGGGGCCGTGTGAATGCGTCGGCGCTGATCAGTAGAGTGGCGTGCGGCCGTCTGGCCGATCAGTACAGTGGCCGGCGGCCATCTGACGCGCGCTGAAGGAGATCGAGAACAACGTGACCACCCCTCGCCGGGCGACAGAGTTGTCGACCAAGAATCGAGGGTCGTCGACCACCAAACGAGGGTCGTCGACCACAAAGCCAGCGAAGAAGCGGCGGTCGCCATCGCGTGAGATCCCACCGTGGCGTCCGTTGACGCTGTTCTTCGTCCTGCTTGCGGTGATTTACGCGCTCATCTTCTTCACCGGCGGCGGTTCACCGGAGCCGAAGCTCGGCATCGATCTCCAGGGCGGCACCCGCGTCACCCTGACCGCGCGCACCGAGTCGGGTAACCCACCCACTCGTGAGCAGCTCGACCAGGCCAAGCAGATCATCGAGCAGCGCGTCAACGGTCTCGGCGTGTCCGGTTCCGAGGTGGTCGTCAACGGCAACAACCTGATCATCACGGTTCCCGGTCAGGACGGCGCACAGGCCAAGACGCTGGGACAGACCGCGCGGCTGTTCGTCCGCCCGGTCGTCGAGGTGCAGGCGGCGACTCCGCAGCCGAAGCAGAACACCGCCCAGGAGCCTACCGACGAGCAGCCTGCTGATCAGGCGGCCAGGGCAATCGAGGAGCAGCGCAAGCTCCGGCAGGTTCCCGCAGGTGCCAACACCGACGGCCTGAAGGCCTACATGTCGAAGATGGACTGTTCGACCGGCGCCAATGATCCGCTGCTGGGCAACGACCGTTCCGACGAATACCTCGTCGCGTGTTCCGAGGACGGCAAGCAGGTCTACCTGCTCGCGCCGCAGATCATCGACGGTCGTGACATCAGTTCTGCAAGTTCGGGATCGGACCAGCAGACCGGTGCGTGGACGGTGTATCTCGACTTCAAACCGAATGCCGCGCAGACCTGGAGCGACTTCACCGCCAAGAACATCGGCAACACCACAGCATTCGTTCTCGACAGCCGGGTGGTGTCCGCAGCGACGATCAATTCGCAGATCTCCGGCGGCAAGACGCAGATCACGGGATCGTTCAACGAGTCCGAGGCCAGTGACCTCGCCAACGTCCTGAAGTACGGTTCACTACCGCTCTCGTTCAAGACGTCCGACGCAGAAACCGTGTCGGCCACCCTCGGCCTCCAGTCGCTGCGCGCAGGTCTGATCGCAGGTCTCATCGGTCTGATCGCCGTGTTCATCTACGCGTTGCTGTACTACCGCGCGCTGGGCTTCCTGACGATCCTCTCGCTGATTCTCGCCGGGGCGGCGGTCTACGGAATCATCGTGCTCCTCGGCCGTTGGATCGGATTCACCCTCGACCTCGCGGGCATCGCCGGTTTGATCATCGGTATCGGCATGACCGCCGACTCGTTCGTCGTCTACTTCGAACGCATCAAGGACGAGATGCGTGAGGGACGAAGTTTCCGTTCGGCGGTGCCTCGCGGCTGGGCGAGCGCCAGGCGCACCATCTGGTCGGGCAATGCCGTCAGTTTCATCGCAGCCGCCGTCATCTACATCCTCGCGATCGGCGAGGTGCGCGGCTTCGCGTTCACGCTCGGTCTGACCACCATTCTCGACGTCGTCGTCGTGTTCCTGGTCACCCATCCGCTGGTCGTCCTCGCGAGCAGAAACGACTTCCTCTCACGACCGAAGGTCAACGGACTCGGGGCGGTGAGCGAGGTCGCACGTCAGCGACGCCAGCGGGCCGCCCGGACGGACAGAGCCGCTACCGAGAACAAGCAGGCCGTCGGACAAGGATCGTCCGCAGACGGATCGTCTGCAGAAGGATCGTCGAAATGACCACCACCAACGACACGCGCGACTCCTCGGCCCCGACTCCGGCCACCGGCAGCGACGCCGACTTCGTCGCCGACACCAACAGGTCGTTCCTGTCCCGGCTCTACACGGGCACGGGCGCCTTTGAGATCGTCGGACGCAGACGCATGTGGTACCTCGTGAGTCTGGTGATCGTCATCATCTGCGTTGCGTCGATCGCGATCCGCGGATTCTCCTTCGGCATCGAGTTCGAGGGCGGAACACAGATCTCCATCCCGGTGACGCAGGGCGTGACCAGTCAGTCCGTCGAAGACGTCACCACCAAGGCGCTCGGCAGCGCTCCGGAAGCGGTGCAAACCGCAGGCTCGGGAGCCAGCGAGACCGTTCAGGTGCGGACTGACACGTTGACGCCGCAGCAGGCATCGGCGGTCACCGCGGCACTCACCGATCGTTTCGGCCCTGAACTCACCAACCAGGATGTGAGCATCTCGGAGGTGAGCTCGACCTGGGGCAAAGAGATCACCGAGAAGATGCTGATCGCCTTGGCGGTGTTCCTGGTGATCGTGTTCGTCTACATCGCCATCCGCTTCGACAGGGAGATGTCTGTCGCGGCACTCGCGTCGCTGCTGTTCGACATCGTCTGCACCGCGGGTATCTACTCCCTTGTCGGCTTCGAGGTCACCCCCGCAACCGTCATCGGCTTGCTCACCATCCTGGGATTCTCCCTGTACGACACGGTCGTGGTGTTCGACAAGGTCGGCGAGAACACGCGGTCGGTGCTGCAGACGACGCGCCGCACGTACGCCGAGCAGGCCAATCTCGCGATCAATCAGACCCTGATGCGTTCGATCAACACCACTGTCATCTCGGTACTGCCGATCATCGCCCTCATGGTCATCGCCGTGTGGCTCCTCGGCGTCGGCACGCTGAAGGACCTCGGTCTCATCCAGCTGGTCGGCGTGGTCGTCGGTACCTACTCGTCGATCTTCCTCGCTGCTCCGCTTCTGGTGACGCTCAAGGAGCGCCGCTCGGAGATCAAGCGGCACACTGCGCGCGTGCTGCAGCGTCGCGAGGCGGTCGACTCCGGTGAGGACGTCGCGTCGACCGAGCGTGCTGTCCGCGGACGGCCGAGCGCGCGTCACGGCCGAAGCGAGTTGGAGGCGGGGGAGCAGCCGCAGACTCCCACCGGCAAGCGCCGACGTTCCCGATAGGCGCGGGAGTGATTTCCCGACGCGGCACGCGAGTGCTCGCGATAGTGCTGGCGGGACTCGCCATGGTCGGCGTGGTGAGCGCCTGTGGCGACGACCCGCCACCGACCCTCGACTACCTCACCGATGCGCGTCTGAGCACTGCCAACGCGAACACCGCAGACGGCAACGCCGATGGTGCGCTGATGCTGACCAGCAGGGTGTTACCGGGCTTCAGCTTTCTCGGCGCGTCGGGCCAGGTGACGCCCGATCGCGACATCGGCACCGTCACCGCCCAGCCGGGAGCCGTGCAGACGCTGACGTATCAATTCACACCCGACGCCGCGTTCTCCGACGGGACCCCGCTCGATTGTGACGACCTCGTACTGGCATGGACCGCGATGAACGGGCGCTATCCCGAATTCGGAGCGGCCACCACTGCCGGCTACCGCGACATCGACAAGATCGATTGCGACGCCGGGAGCAAGCGGGCGACCGTCTCCTTCGAACGTGGCCGTGACTATCGTGACTGGCGATCGCTGTTCGGGGCGGGCACCCTGATGCCTGCTCAGGTCGTTGCCCGCAGCGCGGGCGTCGGCGATGTGCTGGCACCGATCCGGTCGGGAAATCGCCCGACGATCAGAAGGATCGCGAAGGCGTGGAGGTCGGCATTCGAGCTTCGTGTCGGAGCCGTCGACGTCGACGCGATGCCGTCGTCGGGACCGTACGAGATCTCCGACGTCACCGACTCCGGCGTGCTCCTCGTGCCCAACTCCAAGTGGTGGGGCGACGCGCCGAAGGTATCGCGCATCCTGGTGCACGGCAGATCGGACTCGGCTCGGCTCATCACCGGCAACTCCTACGACGTCGCCGACGTTACAGCCGGCCTCACCGACGGCGACGCCGCGCGTAGCGACCAGAACTCCGCAGGCCAGGTGCAGGCACGCGATGCCCCCGGGCGTGCGCTCGGCGTTGAAGAGCTGGTGCTGTCGCGGCGTGGTGTCTTCGCCGACGCCGCTGTCCGACAGGCGTTCGCCAGCTGCGTGCCACGCGATGTGCTGACGCGGAAGTTCGGTCAGGGCGCCCAGTTGTGGAATCTGCGTACGCTCGCGCCCGCTGATCGACTGGCCTCGAGCATCAACAGTGAATTCGGGCAGGGTTATCTGCGCGCCAACGCCGCCAAGTCGCGGGAGCTTCTCGCCGGTGCCGGTAAGAACTCGGGGATTCGTGTGCGGATCGGGTACCTCGCGCCGGGCGACCGGCAGCGGCAGATGGTCTCGGCCGTCGCCGACTCGTGCGGTGCTGCCGGGATCTCGGTCACCGATGTGTCGTCCCCGCAGTTCGGGATCGGCGACCTCGGCAAGACGGCCGATGCGGCGATCGTCGTCGGCGGAACGTCGTTCGCAGCGGCAGGAGCGGCAGATCCCAGCAGGGACGCCTATCAGTTGTTCGGTGGAGATCCGTTGGACATCAACGGATTCGACGATCAGCAGGTGTCGGATGCAATCGCCGCACGCAGCGTCGGCAGCCTCGGCAGCGACCAGTTGGGGCTCGTCAGGACGATCGAGGCCGCGGCCTGGGCGGACGTACCGTCGATCCCGCTGTTCGCTGCCCCACGCGTGCGGCGATGGAATGATCGAGTCCACAATGTCGTGGCCGGACTGGGCCGCAACGGGACGGGATGGAACATGGATCGGTGGGTCAGCGGTGAGTGAGCTGTGAGTAGCGGGCACGCGAACGCGGCATCAGACGACATCACGCGCGATGCGATTCGACGGGCACGCGCTGCCATCGCGGAGCACGAACGTACGGTCCCGGATTTCCCGAAGCCGGGCATTCTGTTCCGTGATCTGACGCCCGTGCTCGCCGACACCGAGGGGTTCTCGTCGATCGTGACCGCGCTGACCCACGGGTGCTCCGGCATCGACCTCGTCGCGGGGATCGACGCCCGCGGGTTTCTCGTCGGCGGCGCTGTCGCCCAGGAACTGGGTGTGGGAATCCTTGCGGTCCGCAAGGGCGGCAAGCTGCCCCCGCCGGTCTACGGCGTCGACTACGACCTCGAGTACGGGCAGGGGCGGCTGGAGATTCCTGCCAGCGGGATCGACATCAGTGGCAGCCGAATCCTCGTCGTCGACGACGTGCTGGCGACCGGCGGCACCGCGGTCGCGGCGTCGAAGCTCATGGATCTGGCGGGAGCGTCCGTCGTCGGGGTTGCCGTCATCATGGAACTCGCCGATCTCGGCGGACGTGCGAAGATCGCCGGCGAACTCGGGCCGGACGTGAGCCTGCACGCGATCACCGACGATCGCTGACGGTTCCACCATGCGTACAGCTCGTGCGGCCGTCCCCGGTGCCGGGCGTCGAGCGCGGATTAGACTCGGTGACTACGGTGTTGTTTCCCAGCGATGGACAACGGTATCGACATTCCAGATGTCCGTGAGAATCACGCGCCGCGACAAGGAGGCAGCATGGCGAACGAGACCGAGGCAGCCATCGCTCGTGAGCGGGTAGCGCCGACCGGCCCCGTCGAACAGACGCCCGCCGACTCCGGCCCCGCGGCGTCGAACCGGGTGCCGGCCGACACCCCTGCTCGCCCCTCCAACGCGGGATCGCCCGCCGACGCCGCCACCACCGCCGACACCACCCACGCCTCGGCGTCGCGACGGGTGCGCGCTCGGCTCGCACGACGAATGACCGCGACCCGTAGCTCGGTACGTCCGGTCCTGGAGCCGCTGGTCACGCTCCATCGTGAGATCTATCCCAAAGCCGACATCGCGCTGTTGCAGCACGCCTACGACGTGGCCGACGAACGTCATCGTGGCCAGAAGCGGAAGTCGGGGGACCCGTACATCACCCATCCGCTCGCGGTCGCGACGATTCTCGCCGATCTCGGGATGGACACCACGACACTCGTCGCCGCGCTGCTGCACGACACCGTCGAGGACACCGGCTACACGCTCGAGGCGCTCGAGAGCGAGTTCGGCGCCGAGGTAGCCCACCTCGTCGACGGGGTGACGAAACTCGACAAGGTCGCCCTCGGGAGCGCTGCCGAGGCCGAGACGATTCGCAAGATGATCATCGCGATGGCGCGCGACCCGCGGGTGCTGGTCATCAAGGTCGCCGACCGCTTGCACAACATGCGCACCATGCGCTTCCTGCCTCCGGAGAAGCAGGCGCGCAAGGCGCGCGAGACGCTCGAAGTGATTGCGCCACTTGCCCATCGACTCGGCATGGCGACGGTGAAGTGGGAGCTCGAGGACCTCTCGTTCGCGATTCTGCACCCCAAACGCTACGAGGAGATCGTCCGGCTCGTCGCCGACCGCGCACCGTCACGCGACACCTATCTCGCACGCGTGCGCGCCGATATCAACAATGCGCTGTCGTCGGCGAAGATCACCGCGACGGTCGAGGGCCGACCCAAGCACTACTGGTCCATCTACCAGAAGATGATCGTCAAGGGCCGCGACTTCGACGACATCCACGACCTCGTCGGCATGCGCATCCTGTGCGACGACGTGCGCGACTGCTACGCGGCCGTCGGCGTCGTGCACTCGCTGTGGCAGCCCATGGCCGGACGGTTCAAGGACTACATCGCGCAGCCGCGGTTCGGTGTGTACCAGTCGTTGCACACCACCGTCATCGGGCCGGAGGGCAAGCCTCTCGAGGTGCAGATCCGCACCAACGACATGCACCGCACCGCCGAGTTCGGAATCGCGGCGCACTGGCGCTACAAGGAGAGCGGTTATCGAGATCGCAAGGGACGCAAGTCCGATGCGGCCGAGATCGACGACATGGCGTGGATGCGTCAGCTTCTCGACTGGCAGCGGGAGGCTGCAGACCCGGGAGAATTCCTCGAGTCGCTGCGCTATGACCTCGCGGTCAAGGAGATCTTCGTCTTCACCCCGAAGGGCGACGTCATCACGCTTCCGGCGGGATCGACGCCGGTCGACTTCGCCTACGCCGTGCACACCGAGGTCGGACATCGATGTATCGGCGCACGCGTCAACGGACGCCTCGTCGCGCTCGAACGTCAGCTCGAGAACGGCGAGGTCGTCGAGGTGTTCACCTCCAAGGCGCCCAACGCAGGCCCGAGCAAGGACTGGCAGAACTTCGTGGTCTCGCCGCGCGCGAAGGCCAAGATCCGCCAGTGGTTCGCGAAGGAACGTCGAGAAGAGGCTCTCGAGACAGGTAAGGACGCGATCGCGAAGGAGGTCCGTCGAGGCGGATTGCCGCTGCAACGGCTCATGAGTGCCGAGTCGATGGCTGCGATCGCCAAGGAACTCCGGTACGCAGACGTCACCGCGCTGTACACCGCGGTCGGCGAGAATCACGTGTCCGCGCGGCACGTCGTCAATCGGCTCGTCTCGTCACTGGGCGGAATCGACGACGCCGCCGAGGAGATCGCCGAGCGGTCGACGCTGTCGACGATGCCGTCGCGGACGCGTGCGGGCGGGGATGCCGGTGTCGTCGTCGAGGGGATCGACAACATCCTCATCAAGCTCGCCAAGTGCTGCACGCCCGTGCCCGGCGACGACATCCTCGGCTTCATCACCCGAGGCGGGGGAGTCAGCGTACACCGCACCGACTGCACCAACGCCGGTGAGCTGCGTCGACAGGACGAGCGCATCATCCCGGTGACCTGGGCGCCCTCACCGGAGTCGGTGTTCCTCGTCGCGATCCAGGTGGAGGCCCTCGACCGTCATCGACTGCTCTCCGACGTCACAAAGGTGCTCGCCGACGAGAAGGTGAACATCCTCTCGGCGTCGGTGACGACCAGCCGAGACCGCGTCGCAGTCAGCAAGTTCACCTTCGAGATGGGTGATCCGAAACACCTTGGCCACGTGCTCAACGTGGTGCGCAACGTCGAGGGCGTCTACGACGTCTACCGGGTGACGTCTGCCGCTTAGCCGTTCGGGGGCCGTTCCGGGCGCACAGTCGACCGCAGGAGGCGCCCACTCGGCTGCAGGAGGTGCCCGCTTGGCTGCAGGAGATGCCCGCTCGGCTGCAGGAGGTGCCCGCTCGGCTGCAGGAGGTGCCCGCTCGGCTGCAGGAGGTGCCCGCTCGGCCGCAGGAGGCGCACAGTCGCGGGGGTGTCCCGCCGACTGTGCGCCTCCTGTCGTCGACTGTGCGCTGAGTCTGGCCTAGCTGTACTGACCCGGGACGTTAGGTACGGCGTTCGGCGAGTCGACGTGACATAGGGAAGACCTCCGAGTGAGGTGTGGAGCTGTCTAGGAACCGCTCCTCAACCCGGAGGTCTTCGTGTCTCACCGTAATTCACCGTTGTCCCCGACTGGCCGGTTGCGTCTGGCTCGGTGTGTTGTCGAAGATGGGTGGCCCTTGCGCCGCGCGGCTAACCGGTTCAACGTGTCGGTCACCACGGCCAAGCGATGGGCGGATCGCTACCGCGAATCGGGGCCGGCCGGGATGGGTGATCGGTCCAGCCGGCCCCGATCGTGTCCGCATCGCACCCGCCGGCGCCGGGAACGCCGAGTCGTCGGGTTACGCGTCTCCCGTCGCTGGGGGCCGGCCCGGATCGCGTTTCACCTGGGCTTGAACGTCTCCACGGTGCACCGCATCCTGACCCGGTACCGATGCCTGCGGTTGTCGTGGATCGACCCGGCGACCGGGGCGCCGGTACGTGCCCGCCGGCGCGAGGTCCGCCGGTATGAACGTGAAGCGCCCGGAGACTTGATCCACGTCGACATCAAAAAGCTCGGGAGAATCCCCGACGGAGGTGGACATCGCGTACACGGCCGCGCCCAGGGCGCCCGCAACTCCAGTGCCCACCGCGAGCCTGGGCGAACCCGCAAAGTTGCTGGCCGCCCGAACCTGGGGTACGCGTATCTGCATCACGCCGTCGACGACCATTCCCGCTACGCCTACTCCGAGATCCTCGCTGATGAGAAGAAGGAAACCGCGACCGCGTTCATGACTCGGGCGTTGGCGCACTTCGCCTCGATCGGTGTCACCACCGCGCGAGTGATGACCGACAACGGCTCTTGTTACCGGTCCCGGGTATTCCGGGACTTGTTGGACGAAAACGGGATCAAGCACAAGTGGACCAGACCGTACCGGCCGCAAACCAATGGCAAGGTCGAACGATTCAACCGGACCCTCCAGGAGGAATGGGCCTACGCCCGTCCCTACCTCAGTGAAACCGAACGCGTCGCAGCCTTCCCCGAGTTCCTTCGCATCTACAATCACGAACGCGGCCACACCGCACTCCGAGGCAACTCACCCGCCGACCGCGTACCCAACCTGGCGGGTCAGTACACCTAGCCCAGGTCTCCGCCGGTGATCTTCGCGGTGTTGATCTGCACCGGGAGCTTGGGTTTGCCGTCGCTGGCCTCGCCGGACGGCCCCGGGGTGACCCCACCCGCGGCGACCTTGTCGAGGACTTTCAGGCCCTCGGGGTCGACCTTGCCGACGACCGAGTAGTCGGCTGGGAGCTGACTGTCGGAGATGACCAGGAAGAACTGGCTCGAACCGGTATTGCTGCTCTGACCACCCTGATTGCTGTTGGCGATCGCGATCGTGCCACGCGGATAGGTCACCGACTGCTGGCCGCTCATCGGATTCGGCTGACCGGCTGGCTTGAGGTTGGTCGGCGGCTCGTCGGGACTGCTCCAACCGGGCCCGCCGGCGCCGGTGCCCGTCGGATCGCCGCACTGCAGCACCTTCAGTGCGTCGCTCGTTGTCATCCGGTGGCACGGGGTGTCGTTGTAGTAGTCGTGCCGGATGAGCGAGATCACGGCACCGGTGTTGCACGGAGCCGAGTCACGGGTCAGCGTGATCGGGATGGCTCCCTGCGAGGTGTCGAATGTTGCAGAGACGTCGCCGGACTTGAGCTGACGATCGCCGGGCTTGGGGGCGGTCCGCTTCTTGGGGATGCCCTCGTTGATCATCTTGTTCATCTCCGCCGCGTACTTGCGGTACTCGTCGTGCTGCTCCGCGGGCACGCCCTGCGGCGGATCCGTGGGGATCGGCTTCAGGCGGTCGGGCTGATCCTGATACTCGCAGGACGTCCACCGTGCGGCTTCGCGATCGTCGAGCACCTTCTTGACGATCAACGTGGTCGCCGTCGCGACGACAGCCACCACCAGCACCGTCGAGACCGATGCGATGATGATCCGCCGACGCTTGCGATCCTGACGCTCGCGTTCGAGCCTCTCCTCGAGCTTCCGCTTGGCGGCTTCGCGGCGTTCCTCGTTGGTGGTCACGCTGGTGAACCCTCCTGAGACGTCTGTCGGTGCGTATGAGGCGACACGGCTGTATCGACACGCAAGTGTGCCAGGACACCCTGAGAGTTCCCCAGGCAGGTGTGCCGGACGGGCGTCGGGCACCACGGCCGGATAGTCCAGAATGGAGGGTCAGGAGTGGTGCGTCGCCGCGCCACACCCGCCGTCCAGCCCAGGAGCGCACATGCTGATCACCGGATTCCCCGCGGGAATGTTCCAGACCAACTGCTACATCGTCGCGCCCGAGCCCGGCGGCGAGGCGATCGTCATCGACCCGGGGCAGGAGGCGGCCGACAAGGTCACCGAACTCCTCCGCGAGAACGATCTCACGCCGGTCGCCGTGCTGCTCACCCATGGACACCTCGACCACACCTGGAACGCCGCCGACGTCTGCGATGCCTACGGCATCCCGGCCTACATCCACCCCGCCGACCGACCGATGCTCGCCGACCCCGCGGTGGGCCTCGGCAGCGCACTCGGCGCCATGATCGGCCCGCTGACCTTCCGTGAGCCTGAGAAGGTTGTCGACTTCGTCGACGGCGAGCCGACCGAGGTCGCAGGCATCAGATTCAGTGTCGATCTGGCGCCGGGGCACACCCAGGGGTCGGTGCTACTCGGCACCGACGTCGAGATCGCCGACGATGAGGGACAGACGGCCAGCGTGCCGGTCTGCTTCTCCGGTGACGTACTGTTTGCGGGGTCGATCGGACGCACCGACCTGCCCGGCGGCAATCATCAGCAGTTGCTCGACTCGATCGCGTCGAAGCTCCTCCCGCTGTCGGACGACACCCAGGTGCTACCCGGTCACGGACCGCAGACATCGATCGGGCAGGAGCGTGCGACCAACCCGTTCCTCACGGATCTGGGCACGTCGAGCCGACAGAACGGAAGCAGGAGACTGTGAGCGCCGACTTCGTCGCACCGAAGGGCATCCCCGACTACTACCCGCCGGCGTCGGCTGACTTCCGTCGCGTGCGCGACACCTTCACCGACGCCGCTCGTCGCGCCGGCTACGGTCACATCGAGTTGCCGATCTTCGAGGACACCGGGCTCTTCGCACGCGGCGTCGGCGAGTCCACCGACGTGGTCAGCAAAGAGATGTACACCTTCGAAGACCGCGGCGGACGCTCGGTCACACTTCGCCCCGAAGGAACCGCGGGTGTGGTTCGTGCCGTCATCGAGCACGGGCTCGACAGAGGGCAGCTTCCGGTCAAGCTCTGTTACGCCGGACCGTTCTTCCGCTACGAACGCCCGCAGGCCGGGCGCTATCGCCAACTCCAGCAGGTCGGCGTCGAGGCGATCGGGGTCGACGACCCCGCGCTCGACGCCGAGGTCATCGCAATCGCCGACGAGGGATACCGCAGACTCGGCCTCTCCGGTTTCCGGCTCGAGATCACCTCGCTCGGCGACGATTCGTGCCGTCCCGCGTACCGGGCTGCGTTGCAGGAGTTCCTCGGCGGGCTCGACCTCGACGAGGCGACTCGCCAACGCGCACAGCTCAATCCGCTCCGCGTGCTCGACGACAAGCGGCCCGACATCCGGGAGGCGACCGCCGACGCGCCGTTGATGCTCGACTACCTGTCCGACGACGCGCGCGGTCACTTCGAAAGCGTGCTCTCGCACCTGCGTCAACTCGGCGTTCCCTACGTGATCAACCCCCGCCTGGTGCGCGGACTCGACTACTACACGAAGACCACGTTCGAATTCGTCCACGACGGTCTCGGTGCGCAGTCGGGCATCGGCGGTGGCGGTCGCTACGACGGTCTGATGCGGCAGCTCGGTAGCAAGCAGGATCTGTCCGGGATCGGATACGGACTCGGCGTCGACCGCACCATGCTCGCGCTCGAGGCCGAGGGCATCGCGCACGTCGACGCCGCGCGCTGCCAGGTCTTCGGTGTTCCGCTGGGAACCGACGCCAAGGCCGAATTGGTCAGCGTCGCAGGACAATTGCGTGCCGCAGGCGTCAGTGTCGACCTCGCCTACGGCGACCGTGGTCTGAAGGGCGCGATGAAGGCTGCGGATCGGTCCGGCGCCGCGCTCGCGCTGGTACTCGGCGACCGTGAGCTGGCCGAGGGGACGATCGAGATCAAGAACCTGGGCAACGGCGAACAACACAAGACGTCGCTGGAGGGTGTCGTCGACGAGGTTCGTGGGCTGCTGACCTGACCGGACCGAGGTGGGGTGCAACCGGAACAACCGGGCAATGCTCGGGTATCGGACACGAAATCTCTTGTGCGCGTTGACTATCCGTTCGGACAGTGTGGCCCGTCCAGACGACGGGTTTTGATCTGAGCAGGTGTTCAGATGGCCGCGCCACGGCCTATCGTCGCCCCATGAGTTCGTCTGTCACACAGGGTTCGCCCGCGCGATTGTTGTCGAGGCCCGAATGGGCCAGCGTCGGCGGTATGGTCGCCGTCGTCGCGGCGCTGCATGTCATCGGCTGGGGGACGCTCGTCTTCCTCGTCGCGCCCGAGCACTTCACCGTCGGGCAGAAGACGCTCGGTGTGGGCATCGGACTGACCGCGTACACCCTCGGCATGCGACACGCGTTCGACGCCGACCACATCTCGGCCATCGACAACACCACACGCAAGCTCATGGGCGAGGGCAAACGGCCGATGACGGTGGGATTCTGGTTCTCACTCGGCCACTCGACCGTCGTCTTCGGCCTCGCGGTGCTGCTGTCGTTCGGGATCAAGGCACTCGCCGGATCGGTGGAGGACGACTCCTCGACACTGCACCAGGTCACCGGGCTGATCGGCACCAGCGTCTCCGGCGGCTTCCTCTATCTGATCGCGGCGATCAACATCGTGATCCTCCTCGGCATCGTCCGCGTGTTCCGGGACATGCGTCGCGGGATCTACGACGAGGCACAACTTGAGGAACACCTCGCCAACCGCGGCTTCATGAACCGCATCCTCGGGCGCGTCATGCGGCTGGTCACCAAGCCGTGGCAGATGTACCCGATCGGCGTGCTGTTCGGACTCGGCTTCGACACCGCGACCGAGGTCGCGCTACTCGTGCTCGCAGGCTCGACCGCTGCCGCGGGGCTGCCCTGGTACGCGATCCTGTGTCTTCCCGTGATCTTCGCCGCGGGTATGAGTCTGTTCGACAGCATCGACGGGTCGTTCATGAACTTCGCCTACGGGTGGGCGTTGGCCAATCCGGTGCGCAAGGTCTACTACAACCTGATCATCACCGGACTGTCGATCGCGGTCGCACTCGTCATCGGCACCATCGAACTACTCGGCCTGCTCGCCGATCAGTTCGGCTGGACGGGTCGCTTCTGGGACGACGTCTCGGGAATCGACCTGAACATGCTCGGATTCGTGATCGTCGGACTGTTCGTGGCGACGTGGGTCATCTCGCTGGCGGTGTGGCGCTTCGCCGACATCGAGAAGCGTTGGGGTGCAACGCTTGCGCCGCAGGAAGTGGCAGACCTGCCGAAGTGACCCCGGCGCGTCCGACACGACTGGTCAACGGGTCATCTCGTCTCGCAGGACGTCAAGGCTGACCCCGCCGAGCGCGAGCGCGTTCGTGTGGAAGTCCTTGAGCGTCCACTCCCGATGATGTGCCAGCGCCTGACCCCGGCACTGCTCCCACACCCGTTGTCCGAGCGCGTAACTCGGTGCCTGGCCTGCCCAGCCGAGATAGCGGTCGAGTTCGAAGCGGAGCACCGCCCGATCCATTGCCACCGAGTCGGTCAGGAACTGCCACGCCTTCTCGGCATTCCAGATGCCGCCGCCCACGGACGGAGGAGCGGACTTGCGGCAGTGGACCCCGATGTCGACGACGACGCGCGCGGCGCGCAGTCGCTGTGAATCGAGCATGCCCATCCGGTCGCCCGGGTCGTCGAGCCACCCCAGCTCGCCCATCAACCGCTCGGCATACAGCGCCCAGCCCTCACCGTGACCTGACGTGAAAGACGCGAGCTTGCGCCAGGAGTTGAGGTCCGGGTCGACGATGGCGGCGCCGAGTTGCAGATGATGGCCGGGCACGCCCTCGTGATAGACGGTGGTCTTCTCCTGCCACGTGTGGAAGACCGTCTGCGACGGCGGTACCGCCCACCACATGCGGCCAGGGCGCGAGAGGTCGGCGCTGGGTTGTGTGTAGTAGATTATCCCGGTCGAAGACGGCGCCAGTCGGCATTCGAGTCGGGTGAGACGCCCGGGAATGTCGAAGTGGGTGCCGGCGAGTCCGTCGACCGCCTCGTCGGAGGTCTGCTGCATCCACGCGAGGAACGACGCGCGATCGTGGAGCTGATACTGCGGCGCGGCGTCGAGCAATTCGAGTGTCTCCGTCACGCTCGCGCCCGGCGCGATCTCGGCGGCGATCGCTTGCTGTTCGGCCGTGATCGCGGCGAGGCGCTCGAGCGCCCAGTCGTAGGCCTCGTCGGGATCGACATCGGTGCCGAGATAGTAGGGAAGCCGGAGCAGGTACCGATCGCGGCCGATCGCGTCATCCGCGTCGGCGCCCTCGAGTACCTCGGTCCGCAGGTGGGCGGCGAGCCGGTCGAACGCGGCGCCCGCACCGTCGAGCGCCGTGGCCAGATCGGTGGCGAGCGCGTCGTCGGACGCGATGGCCGTGGTGTTCTGTGCGATTGCCGCGCGCGCCCCATCGGCCTGCGCCGCAACGAGGTCGACCTGCCGACGCGCGAGAGCGGGCCCGACATCCCGGCGGTGCCCGAGGCCGACGATCACGCTGTCTATCGCCGTCGGGATCGCAGCGATCCGCGCCACCATGTCGGCCCGCTGTTCGGCCGTATCGGTGGGCATGAGGTCGAAGACATCGCGGATCGCCTGTAACGGTGAGGCGATCACATTGCACTCGCCGGTCAGTTCGCCGGCGTCGGCAAGTGCACGTTCCCGGTTGAGAGCTGCGCGCATCGTGGCGATCGTGACCCGGTCGACGTGATCGACCGGCGTCGCGGCGTCGAGTCGCAACAGCGTCGAACGTGCCTGCGCCGCACGCTCGTCGACAGCGTCGGGGGAGAAGTCGGTGAGCAGGCGGTCGTGACCGCCGATGCCGTATTCGGTGGCGAGGATCGGATCGAGTTCGACGCTGCGGGCGAGATGATCGTCGGCGATCGCGTCGACCGCACTGGCGACGCGACCGCGATCCTCAGAGGTCATTCGTGGAGAAGGTGTCGCACTGGCGCGGATCGCCGTTCTTGTAGCCCGTCGAGAACCAACGCACCCGCTGATCCGCCGAACCGTGCGTCCAGCCCTCGGGATTGGAGTTCGATCCCTGGATGGTGTCGTCGCCGATCGCCTTCGCGGTCTGGATGACCGAGTTGATCTGATCGGTCGTGAGCGGTTCGAGCATGGCGTCGCTGCCCTTGTCGGCGTGATACGCCCAGACGCCCGCGTAACAATCGGCCTGCAACTCGACGCGAACCGAACCCGACTTGGGGCCGTGGGAGCCGAGCTGCTGGCCCTTCTGCAGCGCGCCGGTCAGGTTCTGTACGTGGTGGCCGTACTCGTGAGCGACGACGTACTCCTGGGCTAGCGGACCGTCGCTGCCGCCCATGTTCTTCAGCTCGGCGAAGAACGACGGGTCGAAGTAGGCGGTCTTGTCGACCGGGCAGTAGAACGGGCCGGTCGCCGATGTCGCGGCGCCGCAACCGGTGTCGACGGAATTGCTGAAGATGACGGTCTTCGGCGGCGTGTAGCCCTTCATCAGGTCCGACCACACCCGGTTGACGCTGATGGTCGTCGCCTTGATGCGGCAGATGTCGTCGGTGTTGGCCATCTCCACCGTGCACTGGGCAAGGTGTTCGTCGATCTGGTTCGCCGAACTGCTCGCCGAACCCTGGCCCGCCGACGACGATCCGAGGATCTGCCCCGGATTGATGCCGAGGAAGAGCGCGACCAGCGTGACGATCAGGCCGGCACCACCGCCCAGCGCGATCCGTCCACCGCCGCCACCGAAGCCGCCGCCACCCCCGCCGCCGGACACGTTGCTGTTGTCCAGCGACCCGCTGCCTTGGAACGTCATGCAGGTCAGGCTACCGGCGAGGAGGTCGCGATACGGGTGAACCACGCCCAACCGACACGAGCTGCGACGTCGCCGGGACACCCGCGGCGGTCGGCGGCCGCCCCCTCCGTAGGATTGAGCCCGAGATTCGCAAGACCCGTACGTCCACCAGGGAAGGACTCCAGTGCTCCGCACGCATTTCGCCGGTTCGCTGCGGCGCGCCGATGCATCGCAGACCGTCACCGTCGCCGGCTGGGTTGCGCGTCGCCGCGATCATGGCGGCGTCGTGTTCATCGACCTGCGTGACAGCTCCGGGCTGGTACAGGTCGTGTTCCGCGACGAGTCGGTCGCCGAGAAGGCTCACCGTCTGCGCGCCGAGTACGTCGTCAAGGTCACCGGCGTCGTCGAGGAGCGGCCCGAGGGCAGCGAGAACCCCAACCTGCTGTCGGGCGATATCGAGATCAATGCGACCGACCTGGAGGTCCTCAACGAGTCGGCGCCGCTGCCGTTCCAGCTCGACGAGAGCCCCGGTGAGGAAGCGCGCTTGCGTTACCGCTACATCGACCTGCGACGCGAGGGTCCCGCCGCGGCGATCCGACTGCGCTCCAAGGCGAACGCGGCTGCACGTGGTGTGCTGGCCGCTCACGACTTCGTCGAGATCGAGACGCCGACGCTGACCAGGTCGACGCCCGAGGGCGCCCGCGACTTCCTCGTCCCGGCGCGTCTGCAACCGGGAACGTTCTACGCCCTCCCGCAGAGCCCGCAGCTGTTCAAGCAGCTCCTCATGGTGGCCGGCATGGAGCGCTACTACCAGATCGCACGGGCCTACCGCGACGAGGACTTCCGCGCCGACCGCCAGCCCGAGTTCACCCAGCTCGACATCGAGATGAGCTTCGTCGACGAGGACGACGTCATCGCGCTCTCCGAGGAGATCCTCGTGGCGCTGTGGCGTCTGATCGGCGTCGAGATCTCCACGCCGATCCCGCGGATGACCTACGCCGACGCGATGCGGCGCTTCGGTTCCGACAAGCCGGACCTGCGGTTCGGGATCGAACTCGTCGAATGCACCGAGTTCTTCGCCGACACTCCCTTCCGCGTCTTCCAGGCGCCGTACGTGGGCGCAGTGGTCATGGAGGGCGGTGCGTCGCAGCCGCGCCGCACACTCGACGCCTGGCAGGAATGGGCCAAACAGCGCGGAGCCAAGGGCCTTGCCTACGTGCTCGTCGGCGAGGACGGCACCCTCGGCGGTCCGGTCGCCAAGAACCTCTCCGACGCCGAGCGTGAGGGCCTCGCCGCGCATGTCGGCGCGAAGCCCGGCGACTGTGTGTTCTTCGCCGCGGGTCCCGCCAAGGCACAGCGCGCGCTTCTGGGAGCCGCGCGCAGCGAAATCGCGGTGCGACTCGGGCTCATCCCCGCACCGGGCGAGCCGGTCGATCCGGCGACCGCCGACTGGGCGTTCACGTGGATCGTCGACGCCCCATTGTTCGAGCCTGCGGACGACGCCACCGCGTCAGGGGACGTCGCCGTGGGCTCGGGAGCCTGGACCGCGGTGCACCATGCGTTCACCTCGCCCAAGCCCGAGTCGGTCGAGACCCTCGAGTCCGATCCGGGAGCAGCACTGGCCTACGCCTACGACATCGTGTGCAACGGCAACGAGATCGGCGGCGGATCGATCCGCATCCACCGTCGCGACATCCAGGAACGCGTCTTCGCGATCATGGGCATCGATCACGACGAGGCGCAGGAGAAGTTCGGCTTCCTGCTCGATGCCTTCGCGTACGGCGCACCGCCACACGGCGGCATCGCGTTCGGCTGGGACCGGATCACGGCACTGCTGGCGGGGGAGAGTTCCATCCGTGAGGTCATCGCGTTCCCCAAGTCGGGCGGTGGCGTCGACCCGCTCACCGACGCGCCCGCCCCGATCACCGCGGCGCAGCGCAAGGAGTCGGGCATCGACGCCAAGCCCAAGCCGAAGGGGGAACCCGTCCAGGGATCGGCGAAGCCCGCAAGCTGACCGCATAAGTGTCGGCCGGTGCGTGAGACGCGTCGCAGGCAGTGGCGTCGGTGACCTCACACCGGGCACACGGGCGTCATCTGTGCTGAGATTTCTACCCATGGGGACGTATCTGCTCGACGACCTCCGGGAGGACGACCGGTGACAATCAAAGTGGCGCTCGAACATCGCACGGCATACGCGTTCGATCGACCGGTCAAGATCTACCCGCACGTGGTGCGCTTGCGTCCGGCCCCGCATTCGCGCACTCCGATCGAGGCGTATTCGCTCAAGGTAGAGCCCGAGGGACACTTCCTGAACTGGCAGCAGGACGCGTTCAGCAATTATCAGGCGCGCCTTGTGTTTCCGGAGCCGTCGTCGTCGCTGTCGATCACCGTGAGTCTCGTCGCCGACCTCACGGCGATCAACCCGTTCGACTTCTTCATCGAGGACTGGGCCGAGGACTACGGATTCACCTATCCCGACGAACTCCGCGAGGATCTCGAGGTCTACCTGCGGCCTGTCGGGGTCACCGAGGGTGAATTCTCGGGCGCTCCGGTGCATCCCGCTGTCGCGGAGTTCGCCGCAGCCAACAAGCCCACGTCGACCACGCGCATCATCGACTTTCTCGTGTCGCTGAACCAGGCCGTGCGCGACGCCGTCGGCTACACGGTCCGGCTCGAACAGGGCGTGCAGACGCCGGAGTTCACGCTCTCGAGCGCCATCGGCTCGTGCCGCGACTCGGCATGGCTGCTGGTGGCCCTGCTGCGTGAACTCGGTCTCGCCGCGCGTTTCGTGTCCGGCTACCTGGTGCAGCTGACCTCCGACGTGAAGTCACTCGACGGCCCGTCGGGCCCCGCCGCCGACTTCACCGATCTGCACGCGTGGACGGAGGTCTATCTCCCCGGCGCGGGTTGGGTCGGCATGGACCCGACGTCAGGTCTGTTCGCGGGCGAGGGGCACATCCCGCTCGCCGCGACGCCGACGCCCGGCGGCGCCGCTCCGATCACCGGTGCCACAGGACCGTGCCACGCGACGCTCGACTTCTCCAACACCGTCACCCGTTTCCACGAGGACCCTCGGGTTACGTTGCCCTACACCGAGTCCCAGTGGGATCGGGTCGTCGAACTCGGTGCGGCGGTCGACGCGAAGATGGCCGAGAACGACGTCCGGCTCACGATGGGTGGTGAGCCGACGTTCGTCTCACTCGACAACCAGAGCGACCCGGAGTGGACCACCGCCGCCGACGGGCCGCACAAGCGGGAGCTGGCGTCGAAGCTTGCCGGCCGCCTCGCCGACGACTACGCGCCCACGGGCCTGGTGCAGCGCAGTCAGGGCAAGTGGTATCCGGGAGAACCGTTGCCGCGCTGGCAGATCGCTGTCATGTGGCGGACCGACGGTCAGCCGATCTGGCGTCGACGTGACCTACTCGCCGACCCGTGGCAGACCAGGGCCAAGGCAGCCGAGGCGATGTCGCTCGAAGCGTCTGGACCGAAACCGGGTTCCGGTGCCGACCCGTCGGCCGAGAAACTGCTGTCGGCGTTCGCCTCCGCGTTGGGGCTGCCCGGCTCGCAGGTGATGCCCGCATTCGAGGATCCGTTGGTGCGGATGCGCGAGTTGTCGGCACTCCCGCCGGGCGACCCGGGTTCGGACCCCACACTCCCCGCGGCGCGTGCGGCGGCGTGGGCGAGTGCCGCGGCAGAGGCGGTCGACGCCGATTCCGACATCGAGCCGGCCGACGATTCCACCGAGGCGCGTCGTGAACTGCTCGCCTCGCTGGATGCGTCGGTCACCGACCCCACGGCGTTCGTCCTGCCGCTGAGCCGTTCCGAGGACGGCACGGCGTGGCAGAGCGCACGCTGGACGACGCGGCGCGGACGCCTGGTGCTCACGCCCGGCACCTCGCCCGCTGGGCTGCGACTCCCACTCAACTCGTTGTCGTGGGGTCCGGCGCCCGTCCTCTACGAGGCCGACCCCTCCGTACGCGCGGATCCGCTGCCCGACGATGTGATCGAAGCACTGGGCCGCACCGTCACCGACGTCAGTCCCGCCGCCTTCGTGCCGCGCACCGCGCTTGTCGCCGAGAAGCGTGGAGACGTGTTGTACGTGTTCCTGCCGCCGACCGCCGAACTCGAGGAGTATCTGGCGATCGTCGAGATGATCGAGAACGCGGCTGCAGCGATCGACACCCCGGTCGTCGTCGAGGGCTACGGCCCGCCGGCCGACGCCCGGCTCACGACGCTGACGGTGACCCCTGACCCGGGCGTCATCGAGGTCAACGTCCAGCCGACGAGCAGTTTCGCCGAGCAGGCGGAGCTGCTCGATTCGCTGTACGACCACGCGCGGCACGCCCGTCTGGGCACCGAGACGTTCGATCTCGACGGTAGCCACGGGGGCACCGGCGGCGGAAACCACATCACGCTCGGCGGTTCGACCCCCGCGGATTCGCCGCTGCTGCGCCGCCCGGACCTGTTGGTCTCGATGCTGACGTACTGGCAGCGCCACCCGTCGTTGTCCTACCTGTTCAGTGGCAAGTTCATCGGGACGACGTCGCAGGCGCCGCGCGCGGACGAGGGGCGCGAGTCGTCGCTCTACGAGATGGAGATCGCGTTCGCCGAGATCGACCGGCTCGCAGTGAAGGGAGAGCCTGCGCGCGGAGCTGACGCCCCGCCCAACCCGTGGGTCACCGACCGCGCGTTGCGGCACCTGCTCACCGACATCACCGGCAACACCCACCGGGCGGAGTTCTGCATCGACAAGCTCTACAGTCCCGACTCGGCACGCGGCAGGCTCGGGCTGCTCGAACTGCGCGGATTCGAGATGCCCCCGCATCACCGCATGGCGATGGTGCAGTCACTCCTCGTCCGTTCGCTGGTCTCGTGGTTCTGGGAGAAGCCCTACCGCAGCAGGCTCATCCGCCACGGCGCAGACCTGCACGGCAAGCATCTGCTGCCGCACTACGTCATCGCCGACATCGCACAGGTGGCAGAGGAACTCCGCGAGGCCGGCTATCCGTTCGACACCGCTTGGCTCGACCCCTTCACGGAATTCCGCTTCCCACGGCTCGGCACGGTCGCGATCCGCGAGTACGAGGTCGAGCTGCGCGGCGCCATCGAACCGTGGAACACGCTCGGTGAGGAGTCGACCGGCACCGGTACGGCGCGGTACGTCGACTCGTCGATCGAGCGCGTGCAGGTGCGTGTGCAGGGCGCCGAGGACGAGCGTTTCGTGTTGACGTGCAACGGCTATCCCATCCCGCTGACCAGCACGGGCAGACCGGGTGAACGGGTCGCGGGAATCCGCTTCCGTGCCTGGCAGCCGCCGAGTGCCCTGCACCCGACCATCAGCATCGACACACCACTGACCTTCGATCTGGTCGACACCCTGGCGGGTCGGTCCGTCGGTGGTGCGACCTACCACGTCGTGCATCCGGGTGGGCGCGCCTACGACCGCCCGCCGGTCAACGCCGTGGAGGCCGAGTCCCGGCGAAACGGCCGATTCGAGGCCGCCGGGCACACCAGCGGCTCCGTCGACGTCGGTCTCCTGCGCGAGCGGGTCGCCCGCATGGCCACCGACAGTGGGGTCCCGACGATCCTGGATCTGCGCCGGGCACGTACAGTTCTTCGGTGACTGTTTCAGCGGGCGGCGGTGTGCCCGCGGTGTTCGACAGATACCGGTCCGACGGTTACACGCTGTTCGATCTCGGGCAGCTGCGGGGCGGTGTCGCACCGGCTGCCGCGCGCAATCATTACGACGAGGTACTCGACGCCACGGGCGTGACCCGGCCGGCATGGGAAGACCTCGTCGCGGGCTATGAGCTGCGGGGCGACGCCCGACTGCGCGCCTCGGCCGCCCGCCTGGCGTCGGCGGTCTCCGACGAGGGCGTGGTCTACAACCAGGTCGAGGGCACCACGACCGTCCCGCGTCCGTGGCTGCTCGACGCCGTGCCGCTGATCGTCGACGGCGTCGAATGGGCAGAACTGGAAAAGGCGATCACCCAGCGTTCGACGCTGCTCGATCTGATCCTGCGCGACATCTACCGCGACCAGAAGACCATCAACGCCGGCCTAATCCCGCCCGAGATGGTCTTCGGCCACCCGGGCTACATTCGCAAGGCTGCTCGGCTGGAGGTCGCGGGCCCGCATGCACTGTTCCTGCACGCGCTCGACCTCGGACGGCTCTCGGATGGCACCTTCGCCGTCTACGGCGACCGCACGCAGGCGCCGTCGGGAGTCGGGTTCGCCATCGCCGACAGGCGACTGATCTCACGCACGTTCCCGCAACTGTTCCAACGCTGCGCACCCCGCCCGATGTCCACCTTCGCGGGCACGCTGCGGCTCGCGCTGACCGACTACGCCCCGCCTGGCGTCGACGACCCGACAGTCGCGGTGTTCAGTCCCGGCAGCATGTCCGAGACCTTCTTCGACCAGGCGTATCTGGCGTCGGTCCTCGGTTTCCCGCTGGTCGAGGGCGCCGACCTCACCGTCCGCGACGGTGCGCTCTACATGCGGTCTCTCGGCAAGTACAAGCGGGTCGACGTCCTGCTGCGCCGCGTCGACGCCGCCTACTGCGATCCACTCGATCTACGAACCAACTCACGGCTCGGCGTCGCCGGCCTCGTCGAGGCCATCTCGCGCGGAAACGTCACCGTCGTCAACACACTTGGCAGCGGGGTGCTCGAGAATCCGGCTTTGAACACCGTGCTGGCCAAGGTCGCACCGATGCTCATCGACGAGGAACTCGCACTCGGGGCCGTACCCACGTACTGGGCGGGGGATGGGTCCGACCGTTCGAAGATGCTCGCGTCTCTCGACTCGCTCGTCCTGACGAACTTCCGCACGGGAGAGGAATTCGTGGGTCCTGCGACCGATTCGGCTACCAGGGACACGCTGCGCGCGCGGATCGGCGCGGATACGTGGCAGTGGGTGGGCCGGGAGGTCGAGGCCTACTCGGTCGCGCCGAGTCTGACCGAGGCTGCGCTGCCGACACAGGGCCGTGGGACGCTTCGCGCCGCGCCGGTGTCGGTGCGTGCGTTCTCGGTCACGCAGGGCCCCACCTACGCGGTGATGCCCGGCGGGTTGGGATCGGTTCTCGCCGACGGCGTGATAGGCGCATCGCTGGCCTCCATCGCAGCCAAGGACATCTGGGTCACCAATCCGGATGTGGGAGGCCATGTCTCGCGGCGCACGGAACTACGCGGTGGCGAACCCGACGACGTGGTCACCATCGCCGCACGGCCCACCTCGACCAGCTACTCCGACATCGCCGCAGCGGCGAGTCCCCGTGTGCTCGCCGACATGTTCTGGTTCGGCCGATACGGGGAGCGCACCGAGTCGGTCACCCGGTTGGCCAAGGTCGCGCGCGAGCGCTACCAGGACTTCCAGTACCGCCCGTGGATGTCGGGGACCGCCGCCGTGCCGCTGTTCCTGCACGCGGTCGCCGAAGTTACCGGTACCGCAAGTCTCCTCGGTACCCGCGAGTCGCTGCTCGACGACGACTCGGCCCTGTCGTCGCTCGAACAGGTCAACGAGGCGATAGTCAAGATCGCCGAACTGACCGTCAACCGCTACACACCCGGCACCATCGCACATTCGACGGAACGACTCGTCGCCACCGCTCGAGCCGTCCGCGATCAGATGTCGACGAGCACCTGGATGGTGCTCACACCCATGGAGCGTGCACTCGAGTCGATGACCCGCCAGATCGAACGTGCGCGCGACGACGTCGGAGCGGGCACAGGGGTCTTCGGCGACGCAGCACTCGATCTCGGACCCGACCTCGCCCGCACCCACGAGAACATCCTGCACGGCGCTCTCGCACTGTCGGGCCTGCAGGCCGAGTCGATGGTCCACGACGCCGCATGGCTGCTCATGGACCTCGGCAGGCGCATCGAGCGGGTCATCACCCTCGCGGACCTCACCAGATCGCTGTTCGCCCAGGAACATCCCCTCGACATGGAGCAGACCCTGCTGGAATCGTTCCTCAGTGCCACCGAATCGTCGGTGATCTACCGACGACGCAACCGTGGTCTCTACCGCGCGGAAGCCGTCGCAGAACTGCTCATGTTCGACGAGACGAACCCGCGCGCGATGATCTACCAGCTCAGCAGGATGCGCGATGATCTCACCGCGCTACCCGAAGCGATACGCTCGGCGGCGGCCGAACGTGCCGTCGAGGAGATGGCAGCAGAGCTACGACGGTGTGATCCCGCCGATCTCAGCCACGTCGGCGCGGACGGAACGCGCGCCGACCTCGTCGAACTGACGCGTGCGCTCCGCGACCACGCCCGCGAGCTCTCCGATCTGCTCAACCGCACACGATTCGCGCCACCCCGTACCGCGCAACCGATCTGGGGAGGGGGCGGTCCGCTGTGACCACACCATCGAACGCGCCGCAGACTGACGCTTCTGCCGCGCCTGTGGCGAATGGGGCGAATGGGGCGCCCGGTACCAGGAGGTACCGCGTCTTCCACCGCACGTGTTACACCTACGACGACGAGGTGTCGTCGTCGTACGGGCGTTGCTACCTGACGCCCCGCGACCTTCCGTACCAGCGTGTCCACGAGACGGAGACGGTGATCGACCCGGAGCCCGCGGACCGATCGGTCGGCGTCGACGTGTACGGCAACATCGACGCATATTTCCATGTGCGCGCCGCTCACCGCGTTCTCGAGGTCACCGCGACGTCGATCGTCGAGGTCGACCCGATCGACCAGGGACTGGTGCACAGCGTCGCGGCCCGCGCGCCGTGGGAGGACGCACGACCAGCCGCGGTCGGTGCGGTGCTCGTCGACGAGTTCGTACTCGACCTCGACCCTCCGGAGATCACCCAGGCCGTGCGCGACTACGCCGCGGCGGTGTTCACACCGGGACGACCGCTCATCGACGCGATCACCGATCTGACCTCGCGGATCTTCTCGGACTTCACCTACCGGTCGGGGTCGACGGCCATCAGCACCCGCGTCGACACGGTTCTCGAACGCCGCATGGGCGTGTGTCAGGACTTCGCGCGCGTCGCGATCGCCTGCCTGCGCTCGGTCGGACTGGCGGCGAGGTACGAATCCGGTTACCTCGCGACAGATCCACCACCGGGTACCGAGCGCATCTTCGGGGCCGACGCCAGCCATGCGTGGGCGGCGGTCTGGCTCCCGGGGGACCGATGGCTCGCGTTTGATCCGACCAACAACAAGCTCGTCGACGAACGTCACGTCACGGTCGCGTGGGGCCGCGACTACGACGACGTCCCACCCCTTCGCGGCGTGATCTACACCGATGCGAGCAAGAGCGAGATCGAGGTCTCCGTCGATGTCAGCCCGCTGTCCGAGACCGGATGGTGACACCACGCCACCACCGTCGATCACGCACGGTCCGCGACCGATGTCGGTCGAACACACGTCGTCGAACCGAATCGTCGTCGTTTGCGCCTAAAAAGAAAGTGTTATGACAAAGCTGCAGGTCAAGCGTGTGTTAGTCGTGAGAGGGCGCGTATGTGTGGAGAAAGTCGATGACGCGTGTCGGCGCCTGCGAGTAAGTTGGTGGCTGCCATGACGGTCATCACAGAGAGCCGCGTCACCAGCGTGGTGCGTGCCGCAGAAGCAATGCTGTCCCGCCGCGCGGGAGCCCCCGTGGTTCTCGCGGATCCCGAAGACCTCGGAGGGAGCGGCCGAACCACGGTCGTGCGGGTACGGGTGGCGCAGAATCCGCTGTCGATGGATCGCACCCTGGTCATCAAGGCACTCCCGAGCCATGAGGATCCCCAGGCGTTTCACCGCGAGATCGCCTCGTACAAATACGCGACAGCACTGCCGACCGAGTCACGTCCCGGCCCCCAACTGATCGCATCCGACCCCGACAACAGGCTGATGGTGCTCTCCGACCTCGGCCGGGGACATCCGCTGACCGCCCTGCTCGCCGATGCCGACGTCGTCGAGATGACCCGCGCGGTCAGCGCCTGGGGCCAGGCGCTTGGCCGGATGCATGCGGCCACAGTCGGCGGCGAGAGCGATTTCGATGCGCTCGTGCGTCACGGAGCCGCGGGTACGGCGGGCAGGGACATCCTCCGGGACGAAGCCATCCGTGCTGTGTCGGCGGCCTCGGCACGTGTCGCCGACCTCGGCCTGACGCTCCCCGACGCCGTGGCAGAGGCACTGACCTCGGCATGCTCGCTCTTCGACGACGGAGAGCACCGCGCGTTCAGCCCGTCGGACGTGGGGCCGGAGAACATCCTGCTCAACGACGACGGCGTGCAGTTCATGGACTACGAGTGGGGCGGGTTCCGTGACGCCACTCTCGACATCGCGTACGCGCTGGTCACCTTCGCACCCCAACTCGGGCCGACAGGTGTCGCACATCGACTCGACCTCGAGGTCTCGATGGTCGACGCATGGCGCTCGGAGGTTGTGCCGATCTGGCCGGCGCTCGAGCGCGACCGCGTGATGCAGCGTCAGCTGCTGACCGCCCGGCTGCTGTGGGTCTGGCTGTCGACGGTGTGGATGCTTCCGGACTCGGCGACCGACATCGCTCCGATGACCCATTACGCCCACGACTGGGCGCTGCACACCAACGACCCCCGCGTGCTCGTCGCTCGGTGGTCCGATCTCGCCGCAGCGGCGACGAGCAATGCCGAGGTCTCCGAATTCGCCACCGACGTGGGTCTCGCGCTGCAGCGTTCGTGGCTGGATTGACCGCGGTGGGGGGATTGTTCGACCCGCCGCCACCAGCGAGCGCGTCGAGCGGCGCCACGTCGCTCAACTCGTCGCCGTCGCCGAACGCGCCGCTGCCGGTGCGGATGCGACCACAGACTCTCGACGACATCGTCGGTCAGCAGCATCTGCTCGGCGCGGGGTCGCCGCTACGGCGCCTGATCAACGGTTCCGGGGCGGCGTCCGTCCTGCTGTACGGACCGCCGGGGACCGGCAAGACCACGATGGCCTCATTGATATCGAGCGCGGCGGGTGGTCGCTT
Organism: Gordonia otitidis; assembly: GCF_020735545.1. Lineage (NCBI taxonomy): Bacteria > Bacillati > Actinomycetota > Actinomycetes > Mycobacteriales > Gordoniaceae > Gordonia > Gordonia otitidis. The sequence continues at coordinate 4,928,946 of NZ_CP085974.1, read as the reverse complement.
CGAAGCGCTCTCCGCCTTGTCCGCCGGCGTCAAGGAGGTGCGCGCGGTCATCGAGGTCGCGCGCAGGCGACTCGCAGCGGGCGAACAGACCGTCTTGTTCATCGATGAGGTCCACCGGTTCTCCAAGACCCAGCAGGATGCGCTGCTCGACGCCGTCGAGAACAGGATCGTTCTGCTCGTCGCCGCGACGACCGAGAACCCGTCGTTCTCGGTGGTGTCGCCGCTTCTGTCCAGATCACTTGTCCTGCAGTTGCGTTCACTCACCGACGACGACATCCGCACGGTGCTGCAGCGTGCTGTCGCCGACGACCGCGGGCTGGCCGGCGCGGTCACCGTGACCGAACAGGCCTACGACCACCTCGTGGCAGTTGCGGGCGGTGACGCGCGCAGGGCACTGACCGCCCTCGAGGCGAGCGCCGACGCCGTGCTCCGCGACCCGGTGCCCGACTCCGACGGCGACGACCCGACCCCCGACGAAACCCTGCCGCCGAGTATCGACGTGGCCGACGTGGAGGCGGCCATCGACCGTGCCGCGGTGCGCTACGACCGCGACGGCGACCAGCACTATGACGTGACCAGTGCGTTCATCAAGTCCATCCGCGGATCCGACGTCGACGCCGCGCTGCACTACCTCGCGCGGATGATCGCCGCCGGTGAAGATCCCCGGTTCATCGCCCGACGCCTGATGATCCATGCAAGCGAGGACATCGGGATGGCCGATCCGATGGCTCTGCAGACCGCGGTCGCCGCCGCGCAGGTCGTGGCGCACGTCGGGATGCCCGAGGCGAAACTGGCGCTCGCGCAGGCGACGATCCACCTCGCCACCGCCCCGAAATCGGCGGGTGTCGTCAGCGCCATCGGGGCTGCGCTCGCCGACGTCGAGGCCGGCAAGGCAGGAGCAGTACCTCCGGGGCTGCGCGATGCTCACTACAGCGGGGCCAAGAAGCTCGGCAGTGGGGTCGGATACCAGTACCCACACAACGATCCCGACGGTGTTGTGCCGCAACAGTATCCGCCGGACGAACTCGTCGGCGTCGACTACTACGAGCCCACCGACCACGGTTTCGAACGCGAGATCGGCCCGCGCGTCGCCAAGTTGCGGTCCATCGTGCGGCGCGCCACGCGGCGATCGCGACAAGGGTGACGCGGCCCGATCCGAAGTCCGGACGAGACGTCGGCAGGCTCACCCGCCATGCCGGCTACTTCACGACGAAGACGTCGGAGCAACTCGGCGCAGGCAGGGTCAGCAGTGGACCGCGTTTCACCGGACGCAGCTCGATGCGGACGCGTCCCGCGCCGGTGCGGACGTCGCGGAAGTCGTACATCGACCCGCCGGTCGCCGCGGTGGTGTGCTGGATCCCCCGCAGCGTGCCCGAACGATGCGTGTTCAGGTTCGTCCAGACGACGGTCATGATGTTGTCGTAACCCCAGATACTGAGGCTCACCGAGATCGAGACTTCCACGGCTCCGCGCTGTCCGTTACGCAACCACTGCATCGTGCTGATCGCGCCGGAGTAGGTGTTGTCGACGATGTTGGGGCTGAGTGCATTGCACCGGTGTAGAGACGTCTGGTTGATCACGCCGTCGTATTCGTTGTAGTCGGCGGCGGATGCGACGCCGACTCCCACCGCACTGAGGGTGAGGGCGATGAACAGGGCGAGCGCGGAGCGTGCTGCTGTGATTCGGGTCATGTCGCTGTGATCGGGCGTCGCCACGTGATCGTTAGCCATGTGACCGTTTCGTGCTGCTGACGACGCCGTTCGGGTCTCTTCGTCGGGCGGCGGTAGGCTGGTATGTCGCAGATCGTCGGATTGGTGCACGCCCGATTCACCCCGACGCCGACCACAGACGCACCACGACCACCGAGGACGAGAACCCAGTGCAGACGCATGAGATCCGGCAGCGATTCCTGGATCACTTCATCAAGGCCGGACACACCGAGGTGCCGAGTGCCTCGCTGATCCTCGACGATCCCAACCTGCTGTTCGTCAACGCGGGCATGGTGCCGTTCAAGCCGTACTTCCTCGGTGAGCAGACACCCCCGTTCGACCGAGCGACCAGCGTGCAGAAGTGTGTGCGCACCCTCGACATCGAGGAGGTGGGTATCACGACCCGCCACAACACCTTCTTCCAGATGGCGGGCAACTTCTCCTTCGGCGATTACTTCAAGCGTGAGGCCATCAGATTCGCCTGGGATCTGCTCACCTCGTCGGTCGCCGACGGCGGATACGGTATCGATCCGCAGAAGCTGTGGCCCACTGTCTACCTCGACGACGACGAGGCGTTCGGCATCTGGCGCGACGAGATCGGCGTCCCCGCCGAGCGCATCCAACGACGGGGGATGAAAGACAACTACTGGTCGATGGGCGTGCCGGGTCCCTGCGGCCCGTGCTCGGAGATCTTCTACGACCGTGGTCCGGACTACGGGGTCGAGGGCGGACCCGAAGCCGACGAGGACCGCTACATCGAGATCTGGAATCTCGTGTTCATGCAGAACGAGCGCGGTCCCGGCGGCGCGAAGGAGGGCTACGAGATCCTCGGGCCCCTCCCGAAGAAGAACATCGACACCGGAATGGGAGTCGAACGGGTCGCCTGCCTGCTGCAGGGCGTCGACAATGTCTACGAGACGGATCTGCTCAAGCCGCTCATCGACCTGGCATCGCAGCTGACCGGGCGTGGCTACGGAGTGGGCAATCACGACGACGACGTGAAGTTCCGCGTCATCGCCGACCACTCGCGCACCGCGGTGATGCTCATTGGCGACGGCGTGCTGCCCGGTAACGACGGTCGCGGTTACGTGCTGCGGCGACTGCTGCGTCGAGTGGTCCGCTCGATGCGACTGCTCGGCGCAACGGAGCCGACGATGGAGGTCATCGCCAACACGGTGATCGACGTGATGTCGCCGTCGTATCCCGAGCTCGCCGAGCAGCGCGATCACATCGTTTCCGTCGCGGTCGGGGAGGAGACGTCGTTCTCCAAGACTCTGGAGGCCGGATCGAAGCTCTTCGCAGACGCCGCGCAGGCGACGAAGTCCGCGAACAAGACGACCATCAGCGGCAACGATGCGTTCACCCTGCACGACACCTATGGCTTTCCGATCGACCTGACCCTCGAGATGGCTGCCGAGGCCGGCCTCGACGTCGACCAGCAGGGCTTCACCGAACTGATGGCGGAGCAGAAGCAGCGTGCGAAGGACGACGCCGTCGCCCGCAAGACCGGACACACCGACGCCGCTGTCTACCGCGAGTTCCTCGATCGCGGCCCCACCGAGTTCACCGGCTTCGACGAATTGGTGTCCGAGGCGCGCGTACTCGGTCTCATCACCGATGGTGCACGCGTACGTTCTGCCGGTCCGGGAGAACAGACCACGGTCATCCTCGACCGGACGCCGTTGTACGCCGAGGCCGGCGGTCAGATGGCCGACGTGGGTTCCATCACCACCAGCGACGGGACGCGATTGACCGTCAGCGACGTGCAGAAGGTCGGCAAGTCGGTGTGGCTGCACAAGGCGACCGTCGACGCGGGCGAGATCCACGACGGCGACGAGGTGATCGCCGCGGTCGACCAATCGTGGAGACACGGTGCGACACAGGGACATTCGGGTACCCACATGGTGCACGCGGCCCTGCGCGAGGTGCTCGGCCCGAGCGCCACCCAGGCGGGCTCGCTGAACCGACCCGGATACCTGCGTTTCGACTTCCACTCCGGCTCGGCGCTGACCGAGGACCAGCGGCAGCAGATCGAGGAGATCTCGAACGGCGCGGTCGAGGCGAACTACCCGGTGCACACCTTCGAGACCGGTCTGACCGAGGCCAAGGCGATGGGCGCGATGGCGCTGTTCGGCGAGAACTATGGCGACGTGGTGCGCGTCGTCGAGATCGGCGGACCCTTCTCGATGGAGCTGTGTGGCGGAACCCACGTGGCGTCGTCGGCACAGATCGGCCCGGTCACCCTCATCGGTGAATCCTCCGTCGGGTCAGGGGTGCGACGCGTCGAGGCATACGTCGGCATGGACTCGTTCCGGTACCTGTCCAAGGAGCGCGCGCTGCTCGCGGGGCTCGCCTCGTCGCTCAAGGTGCCCTCCGAAGAGGTTCCGGGACGTGTGGAGCAGCTCGTCACCCGCCTGCGCGACGCGGAGAAGCAACTCGAGAGGGTTCGCGCCGACGCCGCTCGCTCGGCTGCCGCAGGCCTGCTCGATTCCGCCGACACCGTCGGTTCGACGCTGGTGGTCGGCGGACTGGTGCCGGGAGTCGGTGCCAATGACCTCCGTGGTATCGCCACAGATCTGCGCGGACGTGTCGGTGACCGACAGGCGGTGATAGCGCTGTTCTCGACGACGGGTGAGGGCGACGACACCAAGGTCCCGTTCGTCATCGCGACGACCGAGTCGGCGCGCGGGGCGGGGATCAAGGCGGGCGACCTGGTCAAGGAGATCGCACCGCTCGTCGGCGGACGTGGGGGTGGAAAGCCCGACCTCGCACAGGGATCGGGCACCGATCCGTCAGGTATCGACGCCGCACGAACGCGCATCCGGGAGCTCGTCGCCCGATGAGTGTGACGCGTGGGCGTCGTCTCGGTGTGGATGTCGGCAGCGTCCGCATCGGGGTCGCGGTGAGCGACCCCGACAGCATCCTGGCGACGCCGGTCGAGACGGTCCCCGGACGCGACATCGATGGAGCGGTGAGGCGGCTGTGCGCCTTGGTCGAGGAGTACGAGGCGGTCGGGGTGATCGTCGGTTTGCCCAAGACTCTTCGCAACACCGACGGCCCGGCGGTTGAGAAAGCCCGTGACTTCGGCACCCGACTCGCCGACAAACTGGAGGGGATTCCTGTGCTCTATTCCGACGAGCGACTGACCACCGTAGCTGCGCAGCAAGCGCTGCACGCGAGCGGTCGTAACACCAAAACGTCGCGTGGGGTGATTGATCAGGCTGCAGCGGTCGCTATTCTGCAGGGGTGGCTGGATTCGCGACGATGAGTGGATCCGTGCTGTCCACCAACAGTTCTGATGAGGGAGGCGACGCGCGGTGACCGACGAGCGGCATCGGAATCGTCATCGCGAACCTTCTGATCACGATACCGAAGGGCTCGATCTCGAGCGACTCCGGTACTTCACTCAGCCGGCAGAGGGCAAACCGCACAACCGGCACCGGCGTCGGCGCACCGGAACCACGGGACAGATCCCGATCGTTCGAGGCGACGACGGCCAGAACGGTGTGAACCCGACGGCCTACAACCGCACCGACGCCAACCGCACCGACGCCAACCGCACCGACGGAGTCCGTGACGACGCCGCAGGCGCGGGCCGCACACAGGGTTCGTCCTCCGCGAGGCGAGCCGCGCAGCGGCCCGGCCCGCGCTCGGCGACGACACCACCGGCGGCGCCCCCGACCCGACCGCAACCGGCGCCGCGACCGCACACCCAGGAACCGACCACCATGCGAGGCCGGGTCGAGGGTGCGGCGAGCACCGATTCCGGGGATGCCGACGCGTTCCACATGGCGACGCCGCGCCGGGCGCGACCGCAACGCATATCGCCCGCCGCCCGCCCGCCCGCATCCCGATCGCGATCAGACAGTGCTCCGTCGGTCGGGGCGCCATCGGGCGGGGCGCACGGGGACGCGGCCGACGCGCACGGTGGTGTCGGAGCGAAGGGGCCCGACACCGGACCGGTCGATACCGTGGCCGCTTCGTCGCCGGCGCCGGTGGCGCGCGCGACGGCGACAGTGACCGAAGAGCCACATGACGTCGACCGCGAGCCGAACCAATACGACGCCGCCTACGACTCGATCGATCACGACGAGCCGATCGTCCCGACCCGTCGGGGGAGGGGCCGTCCACGTACCGCGGAGGCACAGCGCAGGCGGCGCAAGCGACGAGGAGTGCTTGCTGCGGTCATCGTCATCATGTTGGTGGCGGTGGGCGGTGTCGGCTACTACGGGCTGCGCGCCGCGGGGCTGCTCGACTCGCGCAAGGACTACACGAACGCCGCCGGAACCGGCGATGTGATCGTCGACATCCCGCAGAACTCGACCCTCAAGGACTTCGGTCGGATCCTCGCCGACGACAACGTCGTCGGCAGCCAGCGAGCGTTCATCAATGCGGCTGACGGACAAGCGATCTCGGGTGGCTTTTACAAGATGCGTACCGAGATACCCGCGTCGACGGCGGTGCAGATGCTCACCGACGGAACCACGCACCGGGTTGGTCGGGTCGTTGTCCCCGAGGGGCTGCAGATCGACACGAAGAAGGGTGTCGACGGAAAGACGACGCCCGGTATCTTCCAGATGATCTCCGACGCCACGGCTGTCACCGTCAACGGACGCACCATCGGCGTCACGGTCGACGATCTGCAGAAGGCGGCCGCCACCACGTCGGCACAGCAACTCGGGGTACCCGACTGGGCTGTGGCCGATGTCGAGAAACTCAACGGCGATCACCGGAGGATCGAGGGTCTGATAGCGCCGGGAACCTGGGAGACCATCGATCCGCACATGTCCGCCACGCAGATCCTGCATGAGCTGATCTCGCAGAGTGCCCAGCGTTTCGCCCAGTGGGGACTGGGCGGGCAGAATGCCAACGAGTCGGGGCTGACGCCGTACCAGACGCTCGTGGCGGCCTCCGTCGTCGAACGCGAGGTCGCCAAGCCGGATGATTACGCGAAGGTCGCGCGAGTGATCCTGAATCGTCTGGACAAGGACCAGCGACTCGAGATGGACTCGACGGCGAACTACACCGCCACGGTGACCAACATCGACCTCGACGGCGAGGCGTACAAGTCCGACAACGCGTGGAACACGTATCAGATGAAGGGCCTGCCCGCGACACCGATCGGTGCCGTCGGTGAACGCGCGCTCGAGGCGACCGAGCACCCCGAGAGCGGGAACTGGCTCTACTTCGTCACGGTCGACCGCAACGGAACGACGCTGTTCGCCGACACCTTCGACGAGCACAAGCGCAACCGCGAGCAGGCGTGCGAGAACAAGCTCCTGACGACCGGGTGCAGTTGACCCGATGGATCTGACACCTCCGCCACGAGGTACGCCGACCGGCGGCACTGTTGGCCGTAAAGCCGCTGTCCTCGGGTCGCCGGTATCGCACTCGCGTTCGCCCGATCTGCACCTCGCGGCCTACCGGGCACTGGGACTCGACGACTGGAGCTACGAGCGCATCGAGTGTGACGAGCGTCGGCTGCCGACGCTGGTGCGGGAACTCACGGACGAGTGGGTGGGACTGTCGGTGACGATGCCCGGCAAGCGGGTTGCACTGGAGGTCGCCGACGAGCGCACCGACCGCGCAGTCCTCGTGGGCTCCGCGAACACCCTGGTCCGCACCGAGAGCGGCTGGCGTGCCGATTGCACCGACATCGACGGCATGACCGGGGCGTTGCGCGAGATCGGAGTGTCCACGTCCGAGCGACCGCGCGCGGTGGTCATCGGTGCGGGCGGGACGGCCCTGCCGAGTGTGGCCGCCCTCGCAGACGCCGGAATCACCGATCTGACCGTCGTCGCCCGCGACGAAACACGCGCGCGCGACGTAGTCGACCTCGCACAGCGACTCGATCTCGGCGTGAGTCTCCTTCCGTTCGCGTCCTCTGGGCAACTCGCGCACACCTGCGCCGAGGCAGGGGTCGTGGTGTCGACCGTGCCCGCGGCCGCCGCCGCTCCGATCGTCGACGCGGTCGCCGAGGCGTCGGCGCTCGTCGACGTCATCTACGACCCGTGGCCCACCCCCCTTGCCGAGGCGGTGTCCGCACGCGGGGGACGCGTGGTCGGCGGTCTGGTGATGTTGCTCAACCAGGCCTACAGCCAGGTGGAGCAGTTCACGGGCCTTCCCACGCCGCGCGACGCGATGGCCCGCGCGCTGAGCTGAGTCACCGCGCCACGGCTGTCCCCAGGCACCCGTCCGTCAACATCTCGAACCCGAACGACACGACGCCGACGTCTGGCCGGCGCGGCAGCGCCCAGACTGTCCCACATGGGAGTGGTGGGCTGTGTGGTCGCGCTCTGGCTGGCCGCGCTCGCCGAGATCGACCGGCAGACGTACCGCCTGCCCACCGCGCTTTTGTGGCCGGGGTGCGTGGCGGTGGGGCTGTCGGCGAGTACACACGCGTCGGTGGGGCTCGCCGCGGTGGCCGCCACGGGTCCGTACCTCGTGGGCTGGTTGTGTGGACTGTGCGGTGGTGGAGACGTCAAACTGGCCTTCGTGCTGGGCGGCATGCTCGCCGATCCGGCGGCAGCGCTCGTGATGGTGGTCGCCGCGCAGGCGCTCGGCCTGCTGACTCGCGGACGGCGTCGGCGCTGGCCGCACGGGCCCGCGATGATCGTGTCGGGTGCGCTGCTGCTCGTCGTCGTGGCCGGGGGTTGACGTGCTTGGGGTGTCGTCGCCGTCACATGGAACAATTGATCATTGTGTTGCGCTGGATAACCGCCGGAGAGTCCCATGGCCCGGCTCTTGTTGCCATTGTCGAGGGCATGGTCGCCGGGGTGGAGATCACCTCGACCGACATCGCCGAACAACTCGCACGTCGCCGCCTCGGCTACGGCCGCGGCGCGCGCATGAAGTTCGAGGCCGACAAGGTCAGCGTGCTCGGCGGTGTCCGACACGGCCGGACGTTGGGCGGGCCGGTCGCCATCGAGATCGCCAACAGCGAGTGGCCCAAGTGGGAAACCGTGATGGCCGCGGATCCCGTCGACCCTGCCGAACTTGAGGGCAGCGCACGCAACGCCCCGCTGACGCGTCCCCGACCGGGCCACGCCGACTACTCCGGCATGCTCAAGTACGGCTTCGACGATGCGCGCCCCGTCCTCGAACGCGCGAGCGCACGGGAGACCGCCGCACGCGTCGCGGCGGGCACCGTTGCGCGGAACTTCCTGCGTCAGGTGTTCGGGATCGAGGTGGTCTCCCACGTGATCTCGATCGGCGGCAGCGCACCCTATGTCGGTGTGACCCCGACCATCTCCGACATCGAGGCGATCGACGCGAGTCCTGTGCGCGCTTTCGACAAGGCGGCCGAGGAGTCGATGATCGCCGAGATCGAGACCGCGAAGAAGGAGGGCGACACCCTAGGAGGCGTCGTCGAGATCGTGGCGACGGGTGTACCCGTCGGCCTCGGCTCACACGTCAGCGGTGAGACTCGTCTCGATGCACGCCTCGCCGGCGCGCTGATGGGTATCCAGGCGATCAAGGGTGTCGAGGTCGGCGACGGGTTCGAGACCGCACGTCGCCGTGGCAGCGCCGCGCACGACGAGATGGTTCCCGGACCCGACGGCGCACTCCGTTCCACCAATCGTGCGGGCGGTCTCGAAGGCGGCATGACCAACGGTGAGGACATCAGGGTCCGCGTCGCCATGAAGCCGATCTCCACCGTCCCGCGTGCGTTGTCGACCATCGACATGGCGACCGGTGAGCAGGCGCAGGCCATCCACCAGCGCTCCGACGTCGTCGCCGTACCGGCTGCCGGTGTCGTGGCCGAGTCCATGGTCGCGCTCGTCGTCGCGCAAGCCGCACTCGAGAAGTTCGGTGGCGACTCGGCGACCGAGACCGCCGACAATCTCGCCGGTTATCTCAAGCGGACCGCCGCGCGCGGGGCACGGTCATGAGCAGCACGGGAGTAGACGTCGACACGCCTGAGGGTCGCTCGGTCGAGCCGACCGCCAGCAGGCCCGCCGCGGTGCTCGTCGGGTTCATGGGGGCAGGCAAGTCGACCGTCGGTCGGCTGCTGGCCGACAGACTCGGCGTCGACTTCATCGACACCGACCACGAGATCGTCCGCCGCACCGGACGGAGCATCCCCGACATCTTCGTCACCGACGGCGCCGACAGGTTCCGCGAACTCGAGGCCGAGGTGGTCGCCGACGTGCTGTCGACACACACCGGCATCGTGGCGCTCGGAGGGGGCGCGGTGACCACACGCACGGTGCGCGACGCCCTCGACTCCCACCGCGTCTTCTATCTGAAGGTCAGTGCGGAGTCGGGGTTCGAGCGCGTACGCGAATCCGATCGTCCGCTGCTCGCCTCCGACGATCCGGCACAGCGCTACCGAGCGCTGCTCGCCGAACGCGAAGAGACCTATTCTGCGGTCGCAGGCGTCGACATCGATGCGCACGGCGATCCCGACGCCGTGGCCGATCTCGTCATCCTGGCACTGGCCGAGGAACTCACCGCCGGGAGGCCCTCATGACCGAGCCGATCTCGATTCGCGTCGACGGAGCGTCGCCGTACGACGTCACCATCGGTCGTGGTCTTCTGAACGAGGTCGCCGAGGCCGCGACCGGCGCCGACCGCGTCGCCGTGCTCTATCAGCCGACTCTCGCGCAGACGGCCGAGCAGGTTCGGGAGTTCTTGGCGGACAAGGGATTCGATGCGCACCGCGTGGAGATCCCGGACGCAGAAGCCGGTAAGGACCTTTCGGTTGCTGCGTTCTGTTGGGACGTGTTCGGCCGCATCGGCCTCAAGCGCAACGACAAGGTGATCGCGCTCGGCGGGGGAGCGGCTACTGATCTCGCAGGCTTCGTCGCTGCGACCTGGATGCGCGGCATCGGCGTCATCCACATCCCGACCACGCTGCTCGCGATGGTCGACGCCGCTGTCGGCGGAAAGACCGGCATCAACACCGATGCGGGTAAGAACCTCGTCGGGTCGTTCCACGAACCCGATGCGGTGCTCATCGACATCGCCACTCTCGAGACCGTCCCCCGTAACGAGATCATCGCGGGCCTCGCCGAGGTCATCAAGACGGGGTTCATCGCCGATCCGGCGATCCTCGACATCATCGAGGCCGATCCCGCCGCGGCCACCGACCCGACCGGTCCTGTGCTCCCGGAGTTGATCCGACGTTCGGTGCAGGTCAAGGCCGACGTCGTGTCGGCCGACCTCAAGGAGTCGTCGCTGCGCGAGATCCTCAACTACGGACACACGATGGGGCACGCGATCGAGCGCCGGGAGCGGTATCGGTGGCGTCACGGCGCCGCCGTCGCCGTCGGATTGGTCTACGCTGCCGAACTGGCGCGGCTTGCCGGCCGCCTCGACGACGAGACCGCCGAGCGTCATCGCAGCATCCTGGAACTCGTCGGACTTCCGACGACCTACGACGCCGACGCATTTCCCGAGCTGCTGGAAGGCATGTCGGGCGACAAGAAGAACCGATCGGGTCTGTTGCGGTTCGTCGTGCTCGACGGACTCGCCAAGCCGGATCGCCTCGAAGGACCCGACCCGGGACTGCTCGTCGCCGCCTACTCGGCCATCGCGTCGGACACTCCGACAGCGGGCACCACACTGCTCTGACCCGATGCAGCGGGGCGACCTTCGCCCCGCCCCGCTCCGGGCGTCAGCTCAGGACGACTCAGCGCCGGATTGCGCGACGGGGCGGTCGTCGATGCGCTCGAAAGCCGTCGTGGCGTCGTCGGCGTTGCGACTGTTGCCCTCGTCGGCGCGACGCTGCTCCTTACGCTGGTCACGTCGCGTGAGCCAGCGGCCGACAGCCGCACCGAAGAATGCGGGGAAGTAGGTGAGCAGCGCGATGAACGAACCACCCGCGATGATCTCGATGAAGAAGCTCGATTCGCTGATGCCCTGCACGCCTACGCGGCCGAGGATCCAGCAGATCAGGCAGGACACCAGGCCCGCGAAGATCCCGGCCTTGAGCCATCGGATGGTCAGGTCGTCGTAGTCGTCGGGATCCGGATGGGCGCGGGCATCGCGGATGCCGTCGAAACCGCCCCAGACCAGCGCGATGAACACGACCGCCGCAACGGCGATGGTCTTCCACGTCGTCGAGTGCAATGGCGACTGCACGACGGCGATGCCGAGCAGGACACGAGCGACGACGTGGACCGCGGTCATGACGACACCGCGCAGCAACCAGGACACCATGGCCGACAGCTTACCCATGGGCGACGTGATCTCGAACACGCGGGAGTGGGGTGGCGTTTCCCGCCACCCCACTCCCGACTTCGTCGAGCATCAGACCCCGCGGGCCGCCACGTGGGTCAGGCAGCCAACGCCGCCGTGCGGTTCGGCGACACATGCACCGGCGCAGTGCCGAGGTCGTCGGTCGCAACGTCCTTGGTTTCTCTGGCCGTGAGCGCCGCCGCGGTCGCGATCAGGCAGATCGTCGCGGTGAACACGCTGATCACCACCCAACCGCCGTCTCCGACGCCCCCGAGCGCGGTCACGATCGACGGAGCGAAGCCCGCCATGAGGAAGCCGAGTTGGGTACCGATGGCCAGACCGGAGAAACGGACGCGGGTGGAGAACATCTCGCCGTAGAAGGCGGGCCAAACGGCGTTGGCCGCCGCGTAACCGAACGAGAACGTGAGTACCGCGAGCACGAAGGTCAGCAGGTGATTGCTCTGGCCCATCGACAACATGTAGAAGGGCATCAGGATCGCTGACGAGAGCGCACCGTAGATGAAGACCGGCTTGCGGCCGATCCTGTCGGCGAGGGCACCGAACAGCGGTTGCGTGATGAGCGCGCCGATGTTGGCCACGACGACGAGCCACAGGGTCAGGCCGGCGTCGAGTCCCACGTGCTTGCCGTAGGCGAGTGCGAGGTTGGCGAACACGGTCGACACCGCGGCGATGAACGCGCACAGCACTACTCGGACGACCGAACGCCACTGGTCGCGCATCAGAGGAACGAGGGGCATCCGTGCGATCTCGCCGGATTCGCGGGCCTCGGTGAACTGGGGCGTCTCGTGCAGGCGACGGCGGATGAAGTACGCGACGAGGACCACGACGGCCGAGAGCCAGAACGGAACCCGCCAACCCCATGAGTACTTCGCGTCGTCGGGGAGGGCCATGAACGGGATCAGCACCAGCGAGGCCAGGATCAATCCGCCCTGCGTTCCGGTCAACGTCCACGAGGTGAAGAACGCACGCCGGTGGTCCGGAGCGTGTTCGAGAGCCAACGAACTCGCGCCCGCCTGTTCACCGGCGGCCGAAAAGCCCTGCAGCAGACGGCAGATCACCAGCAGGACGGGAGCAAGCCAGCCGATCTGACTGAACGTCGGTAGGCAGCCGATGACGAACGTCGACACTCCCATCAGCACGAGCGTGAACATCAACACCCTCTGGCGGCCGATGCGATCGCCGAAGTGGCCGAGGATGAGCGCTCCGATCGGGCGCGCGATGTAGGCGACACCGAACGTCGCGAACGACATCACCAGCGCCGCATTGTCGTCGGACGGGAAGAAGATGTGCGGGAAGATCAGGGCTGCGGCGGAGCCGAACAGGAAGAAGTCGTAGTACTCGACGGCGCTGCCCATGAACCCCGCGAGTGCGGCATGTCGTGGTGTGCGTTTCCCGACGGCTCCGGTGCCGTCGGCCTGGGTGGTGGTCATGGGTTACTCCTCTGGTGCGATTGTGCCTGGTGGCGCGGCGGTCAGGACGGGTTTGCGACGAGTTGGCGGAAGTGGCGGGTCATCCGATCGGCGTCCGGACGCAGCCCGGTGATCAGCGCGAAGGCGTCGACGGCCTGATAGACGGCCATGTGGCCTCCGTCGAGGGTTGCTGCACCCGCCGCGCGTGCGGCCTGCAGCAGTGCTGTGTCGAGGGGCCGGTAAACGATGTCGGCCACCCACAGGTCGGGACGTAGCAGCGACGCGTCGAAGGCGATGCCGGGGTGCTCGGCCATGCCGGTCGGCGTCGCGTGCACCACGCCGGTGCTCTCGGGTAGGAGCGCGGGCAATTTGTCGAACGACGCGGCGTCGACCCGTGGGATCGGGTGTCGGGACGTGAGGTCACGTGCGAGGTCACCCGCCCGGTCGACGTCGAGGTCGACGACGGTGAGGTGGGCGGTGCCCAGTCGCAGCAGCGCGTCGGCGACAGCGGTGCCCGCGCCCCCGGCACCGACCAGCACGACGTCGGCGAGGTCGGCGTCGGGGAGACCCTCGACAAACCCGTGGGCGAAACCTGTTGTGTCGGTGTTGTATCCGACATCGCCGTCGGCGGTGAACAGCACGGTGTTGACCGCCCCGAGTGTGGCGGCGACAGGATCGACACGATCGAGGTGCTCGATGACCGACCGCTTGCACGGGTGGGTGACGTTGACAGCGTCGAATCCGAGGGCGCGTGCCCAGGTGAGCACTTCTCCGATCCTGTCGGGGGAGATGCCTGCCGCGGTCAGGTCGATCGGCCGGTACAGGTAGTCGACGCCGAGCGCGCGGCCTTCGGCCATGTGCATGGCGGGGGTCAGCGAGGGGCCGACCCCGGTGCCGACGAGCCCCACCAAATGGCTGGTTGCGGAATGTTCCATGTGCGTCTCCGTAATGTACGAACTAGTACGTTCGCAATTCAGTACAGCATTGTGCGCGGCGTCTCGTCAACAGTTCCGTGTGATCGACATCGCAGCAGTCGGGCGACAGTGGGTATCGAGCGGGGGCGCAGAGGATCTGTCGATTGCGGCGTGCCGCGAGGTCACCGGGTGGAGATCAGGGGGGTGGAGGTCAGCCATCCGACGACGACGTCGCCGATCATTCTGCGCAGGTGGGCGCGGTTGGACGTCTCGGCCAGATCGAGATCGAAGAGGTAGCCGAAGGTGTACTGGTTGGCCACCTGGAACACGCAGTACGAGCTGATCACGAGATGGACGTCGAGGGCGCTGACGTCGGGACGAAACAGCCCGGCGGCCCGACCGTCGTCGAGGATCTCGTCGAGCAGCGACGTCGCCGGCCTGCTCAGTTGCGGGAGGTCGGTCAGTCGCCGGATGAAGTCGCCCCGATGAATGTTCTCGATGGACACCAGGCGGATGAAGTCGTCGTGCTCGATGTGATGGTCGAAGGTCACTTCCGCGAGTCGTCGGATCGCCTCGATGGGATCGGCGTGGTCGACTCGCAGCTTTTGTTCGGCCTGACGGATCCCGCGGTAGGCCCTGTCGAGAACGGCAAGGTAGAGACCTTCTTTGCCGCCGAAGTAGTAGTAGATCATCCGCTTGGTGGTGCGGGTGCGCTCGGCGATCTCGTCCACTCGCGCACCCGAATAGCCGGATTCGGCGAAGACCTCGGTGGCGACGGCGAGCAGTTCGGCTCGGGTGCGCTCCGGGTCGCGCTGGAGTTCGGCTTTCGGCTTTGCGGCCACGGTGGGAGCTTACTTGTGGCCGCTCGGGACGGCGGTGAACCGTTGCCTTCGCTTTGTACCGATTGGTACATTGGTGTGATGAAGACCTCGATCGCAACAGTCTCCGTGTCTGGCTCACTCGTCGAGAAGCTCCACGCGTGTGCCGACGCCGGGTTCGACGGTGTCGAGATCTTCGAACCCGACCTCATCGCCGCGGTCGAGTCGCCGGAAGAGATTCGGGCGCTCGCGCACCGACTGGGTCTCGAGTTGTGCCTGTATCAGCCTCTTCGCGACATCGAGGGCGTGAGCGAAGCCCTGTTTGCCGACAACCTGCGGCGTGCCGACGCCACGTTCGCGACGGCTGCGCGCCTGGGGATCGACACGGTGCTGGTGTGCAGCAACGTTGCGACGGCGACCGTCGACGACGACGAGGTCTCCGCCGACCAGCTCCGCCGCCTCGGTGAGCTCGCGACGGGGTATGGGCTGCGCATCGCGTTCGAGGCGCTGGCGTGGGGGAAGTTCGTCGACGACTACCGACGCTCGTGGCGGATCGTCGAAATCGCCGACCACCCGGCTGTCGGACTGTGTCTGGACAGCTTCCACGTCCTCTCCCGCGGTCATGACCCGTCGGCGATCAGAGCCATACCGGGGGAGAAGATCTTCTTCCTCCAACTCGCGGACGCGCCTGCGCTGTCGATGGACGTGTTGTCGTGGAGTCGACACCACCGATTGTTCCCGGGCGAGGGGACATTCGACCTGGAGGGCTTCGTCGATCACGTTCTCGCGGCCGGATACACCGGGCCGCTGTCCCTCGAGGTGTTCAACGACACGTTCCGTCAGACGGACCCGGTGCCGACGGCCGTGCACGCCGAGCGTTCGTTGCTGTGGTTGCAGGACCGGCTCGACCTCATCGACATCCCGGATCCCACGCCCCCGAGCGGTTTCGACTTCGTCGAGATCAAAGCGGAGGACACCCGCGACGTCGAGGCCATGCTCGGCCAGCTGGGATTCACCGCGGCAGGCAGGCACCGCAGCAAACCCGTCACCTTGTGGACGGCAGGTGACGCGCGCGTCGTCCTCAACGAGCAGCAGGCGCGCGATCAGTCGCCGCATATCGCCGCCATCGGTCTGCAGGAATCCGATCCGCAGGCGCTGAGCGCACGCGCGTCCATCCTGAAGGCGCCCGCGGTGAACAGGCGGACCCATGCCTCGGAGCACGCCTTCGGTACGGCATTGGTGCCCGGCGGCACCGAGATCTTCTGGACGCTCGACGCGCCCGGTGCGCCCGCCTGGGTCGATGAATTCGACGACGCGCTTCCCGCGGCGAGCACCTCGATCCGCGCGATCGACCACGTCAACCTCACGCAGCAATGGGAGACCGCCGATGACGCGCGGCTGTTCATGGCGAGTGTCTTCGGTCTCGACGCCGACGACCCGGTCGAGGTGCCCGGTCCGCGTGGCCTGATCCGCAGCCAGGTTCTCCGTACCTCCGACGGAGCCGTGCGGATTCCCCTGAACGTCGCCCCACATGTCCTCGACTCCGAGGAGGTAGCGCAGCACGTCGCGTTCGCGTGCGATGACGTCCTGCGACTCGCGCGCAGCGCACGGGAGGCGGGTCTGGAGTTCCTACGGATCCCGGACAACTACTACGACTACGTGCGCGGGCGGTTCGGCGTCGACGAGGAACTGCTCACCATGCTGCGCGACCTCGGCGTGCTCTACGACCGCAGCACCGATCCGGCGGGCGGGTACCTGCTGCACTTCTATACCCGGACACTGGGCCGGGTGTTCTTCGAGTTCGTCCAGCGATTCGACGGCTACGACGGCTACGGCGTCGACAACGCGCCGGTCAGGCTGGCCGCGCAGCGCTGAGGCGTCCGACGTTCCGAGTAGCGTGGCAGTCATGCTCTCTGCTCCGCTGTCCGATGAATTCGCGCGTCGCCGTGAGCGACTGCGCACCCTGATCTCGACGGGGCCCGAGCCCCTCGACGTCTTCGTGGTCTCCGACCTGACCAACGTCCGGTACCTGAGCGGTTTCACCGGATCGAATGCAGCACTGTCGATCGCCGCCGAGGGCTGTGAGGGCGACCGCATCTGTACCGACGGTCGGTATCTGACCCAGGTCGCCGAGCAGTCAGGCGACCTCGTCGCCGTCATCGCGCGTAACTGCACCGACGAACTCGTCGGCGCGGCCGCGGCGTCCGGCGCGACGCGGATCGGCTTCGAAGCCGACGTCACGACGGTCGCCACCCATGCACGCCTCGTCGACGCGCTCGAGGGTCGGGGTCAGCTCATCGGGCGAACGGGGCTCGTCGCCGAGCTACGCGAGGTGAAGGACGACGCCGAGATCGAATTGCTGCGCCGCGCATGCGCCATCGGCGATGCCGCGCTGGCCGAGATCATCGCCGACGGTGTCATCCGCGCGGGTGCGACCGAGCGAGAAGTGGCGCGCGCCCTCGAGTCCGCGATGTTCCGACACGGGGCCGACGAGATCTCCTTCGAGACGATCGTCGCCGCGGGCGCCAACTCCGCCATCCCACATCACCGTCCGACACCGACTGCACTGTCGGACGGTGACTTCGTGAAGATCGACTTCGGTGCCGTCGCCGGCGGCTACCACTCGGACATGACGCGCACCTACGTGCTCAGCAGGGCCGCGGACTGGCAGCGCGAGATCTACGATCTCGTCTCGACCGCACAGGCGGCAGGTCGCGCGGCGCTGAAGGCCGGTGCCGACCTCCGCGGCATCGACGCTGCCGCGCGGTCGGTGATCGAGGATGCGGGTTACGGCGACCAGTACGTGCACGGGCTCGGGCACGGCGTCGGCCTCGAAATCCACGAAGCGCCGGGAATCGGCAAACTGGCGACGGGTACACTACCTTCCGGCGCAGCGGTGACCGTGGAGCCCGGTGTCTACCTCCCCGGACGAGGTGGAGTCCGGATCGAGGACACGCTCGTCGTCACCGACGGCGAACCCGACCTGCTGACCGCCACCGACAAGACCTTCACCGTCATCTGACGGCCCGCGCACTCGATGCGCAGGCAATGCACACACCGACCTGGAAGATTGAGGGACGATTTATGGCGACCACCGCCGATTTCAAGAACGGTCTCGTTCTCCGTATGGACGACCAGCTCTGGCAGATCCTGGAGTTCCAGCACGTCAAGCCCGGCAAGGGGCCGGCATTCGTGCGCACCAAGATCAAGAACGTGCTCAGTGGCAAGACGGTCGACAAGACGTTCAACGCGGGCGTGAAGGTCGAGACCGCGACGGTCGACCGTCGTGACATGCAGTTCCTCTACAACGACGGCACCGACTACGTCTTCATGGACGCGCAGGACTACGAGCAGTACCCGATCGCGCCGGAAACCGTCGGCGACGGGGCGCGCTTCCTGCTCGAGAACATGACCGTGCAGGTTTCGCTGAACGAGGGCCAGCCGTTGTTCGTCGAGCTGCCCGTCACCGTCGAGCTCGAGGTCACCCACACGGACCCGGGTCTGCAGGGTGATCGCTCGACCGGTGGCACCAAGCCGGCGACACTCGAGACCGGCGCGGAGATCGCGGTCCCGCTGTTCATCAACACCGGCGACAAGCTGAAGGTCGATTCGCGCGACGGTAGCTACCTCGGCCGCGTCAACAGCTGATCTGCAGGCACGGTCAGTGAGGTTGAGTCAGTGAAGCAATCCGGAACGCGGCACAAGGCCCGTCGGCGTGCGGTGGATCTGCTGTTCGAAGCGGAGGCCAAGCAGGTCAGTCCCGCGCAGCTCGTTGCCGAACGTCGTCAGTTCGTGCGCGACGACGAGAGCGTGGGCGAGATTCACGAGTACACCGCGACGGTCATCGAAGGCCTTGCCGACGACCAGTCGCAGATCGACGCCGTGGTGTCGTCGCATCTGCGCGGCTGGACACTCGAGCGGCTGCCCGCCGTCGACCGTGCGATCCTGCGTCTGGCGACGTGGGAGCTGTTCAACTCGACCGACGTCGACCCGATAGTCATCGTCGACGAGGCCGTCGAACTCGCGAAGGAACTCTCGACCGACGATTCACCCGCCTTCGTCAACGGCGTGCTGGCGAAGATCGCCGAACTGGCGCCGCAGGTACGGGCTGCGCAGGCCGCAGGCTCCGATTCGGGTGGCAAAGCTACCGACGTGTAAAGTGTCGCGGTGACAGACATCCTTTAACGATCCGTCCCGTGAGGCGGAGAAGGAGGTCCATACATGGGCGAACGTGTACTGCTCGACGCCGCGGATGTGTCCCGCACCATCGCGCGCGTCGCGCACCAGGTCATCGAGAAGACAGCCCTCGACGCACCGGACGCACCCCGCGTTGTGATCATCGGAATACCAACGCGCGGAACAACTCTCGCAGATCGACTGGCAGTCAAGATCAGGGAGTTCTCCGACGTCGACGTTCCTGTCGGCTATCTCGACATCACGCTCTACCGCGACGATCTGCGCGCGAAGCCCCATCGTCCCCTCGAGCGGACGATGGTGCCCGCGGGAGGCGTCGACAACGCGATCGTCGTACTCGTCGACGACGTCCTCTACTCGGGACGCACGGTGCGCGCCGCGCTCGACGCCCTCCGGGATCTCGGTCGTCCGGCTGCGGTGCAACTGGCGGTCCTCGTCGACCGCGGACACCGTGAGCTGCCGCTGCGCGCCGATTACGTCGGCAAGAACATCCCGACCTCACGCGAGGAAACCGTGTCGGTCCACCTGACCGAACACGACGGCGTCGACGAGGTCGTCCTCGGCTCGCCGGAGCCTGCCCACAAGGAGGCCGGCCCGCAGGATTCGGCTGCGAAGCAGGCGGATCAGTGATGCGTCATCTGCTCTCGACCGCCGATCTGTCCCGCGACGACGCCACGGAGATCCTCGACGAGGCCGAGCGTTTCGAGCAGGCGCTCACCGGACGTGAGATCCGTAAGCTGCCGACGCTGCGCGGCCGCACCGTCATGACCGTCTTCTACGAGAACTCGACCCGCACCAGGGTTTCGTTCGAGGTCGCGGGCAAATGGATGAGCGCAGACGTCATCAACGTCAGCGCCTCGAGTTCGTCGGTCAACAAGGGGGAGTCGCTGCGCGACACCGCGAAGACATTGCGTGCTGCGGGTGCCGACGCACTGATCGTGCGCCACCCCGCCTCGGGTGCCGCCCATCAGATCGCGGCATGGACGTCCGGTGGCTACGGCCCGGACGGCCCCGACGCTGCGGGCGTCGGACCGGCGGTGATCAATGCGGGTGACGGCACCCACGAACACCCCACTCAGGCGCTACTCGACGCGCTGACACTGCGCCAGCGCCTCGGCGACATCGAGGGCCGTCGCATCGCCATCGTGGGCGACGTCCTGCACTCGCGGGTGGCCAGATCCAACGCACATCTGCTCTCGACACTCGGCGCGGACGTCGTGCTGGTGGCTCCGCCGACGTTGCTGCCGGTGGGCGTCGAGCAGTGGCCGGTGCAGACATCCGGCGACCTCGACGCAGAACTCCCCGCGGCCGACGCCGTGATGATGCTGCGGGTGCAGGCCGAGCGCATGAACGGCGGCTTCTTCCCCTCCGCTCGGGAGTACTCGGTGCGGTACGGCCTCAACGAGCGGCGGATGGGCTTGCTCTCCGACGACGCCGTCGTCCTGCATCCGGGTCCCATGCTGCGCGGTATGGAGATCGGCTACTCGGTGGCCGACTCTCCGCGCGCGACCATTCTCGAGCAAGTCCGCAACGGTGTGCACGTCCGCATGGCGGTGCTGTTCCGCCTCCTCGCGGGCACGGAATCAGGAGGTGCGCTGTGACCGGCGCCAGCCAATCAGTCGGATCGGTGGCGCACGGGTCCGTGCTGATTCGTTCGGTCCGGCCGTACGGTGAGGGCGATCCGGTCGACGTCCTCGTCACCGATGGTGAGATCGCCGCACTCGGTGCCGACGTCGATGCTCCCGACGGGATCGATGTGATCGACGGCGAGGGTGCGGTGTTGTTGCCCGGCCTCGTCGACCTCCACACCCACCTGCGCGAGCCGGGTCGCGAAGACACCGAGACGATCCGAAGTGGTTCTGCGGCAGCGGCTCTCGGGGGCTACACGGCAGTGTTCGCGATGGCCAACACCGCGCCCGTCGCCGACAACTCGACCGTCACCGACAACGTGTGGCGCACGGGCAGGGAAGTCGGGCTCGTCGACGTCTATCCGGTCGGTGCCGTCACGGTCGGGCTCGAGGGCAAACAACTCGCCGAGATGGGCATGATGGCGGCGGGCGCCGCCGGTGTCCGCATGTTCAGCGACGACGGCAAATGCGTCTCCGACCCGCTACTCATGCGTCGCGCGCTCGAATACGCGAAGGGCCTCGGTGTACTCATCGCGCAGCACGCGGAGGAACCTCGCCTGACCGTCGGTGCCGTCGCGCACGAGGGGCCGACGGCTGCGCGACTCGGACTCGCCGGCTGGCCGCGCGCGGCCGAGGAGTCGATCGTGGTGCGTGACGCCCTGCTGGCGCGGGACGCCGGGGCACGCGTCCACATCTGCCACGCCTCCACCGAGGGCACCGTGTCACTGCTGCGGTGGGCCAAGGAGCAGGGAATCAACGTGACCGCGGAGGTCACCCCGCACCACCTGCTACTCGACGATTCTCGGCTACAGACCTACGACGCGATCAACAAGGTCAATCCGCCGTTGCGCGAGGAGCGCGACAAGATCGCGCTGCGCCAGGCGTTGGCCGACGGAATCGTCGACTGCGTGGCGACCGACCATGCGCCGCACGCGGCGCAGGAGAAGTGCTGTGAGTTCTCGCAGGCCAAACCGGGGATGCTCGGACTGCAGACCGCGCTGCCCATCGTCGCCGACACGATGGTCGCCTCCGGCCTGCTCGACTGGCGCGGCGTGGCCCGTGTGATGAGTGAACGCCCGGCGGAGATCGTCGGGCTCACCGATCAGGGGCGTCCGATCGCCGTCGGCGAGCCGGCGAACCTGACGCTGATTGACCCCGAGACGTCGTGGGTGGTCCGGGGCCGCGACCTGGCGAGCCTGTCCGCCAACACCCCGTACGAGGCGATGTCGATGCCGGCGACCGTGGTCGCGACCGTGCTGCGTGGCGTCGTCACAGCACGCGACGGCCAGGTGACCCGATGAGCGTCACGGAGATCATCACCGTGGTCGTCGTCGTGTTGGTATGGCTCGGCCTGGTGTCCCTCGTCCTGCGCGGATGGCGCAATCGTGGGCGTCGGCAGGCCGACATGATCGGTGAGATGCCCGTCGCGCCAGACGATCTCGGCGACGCGATACTCGGTCCCGACAGCGGGCTCTACGTCGGTTCGACGATCGCACCCAGCTGGCAGGACCGCGTGGCCGTCGGCGACGTGGGCGACCGCGCGTCCGCGACGATGACGGCGTATCCCGACGGCGTCCTGCTCGAGCGGCGGGGAGCCAGTGAGATCTGGATTCCGGGTTCGTCGATCACCGCGGTCCGTACCGAACGTGGCCTGGCGGGCAAGGTGATGACAGCCGACGGCCTGCTGGTGATCCGCTGGATACTGCCGAGCGGCACGGAGATCGATTCCGGAGTGCGCGCCGACGACAAGTCCGTGTACCCACGGTGGGTTGCCGCATTCGACACACAGACCGATACAGAACAGAGGAATGATCAATGACCGCAGCGGTTCTGGTGCTCGAGAACGGCCAGGTGTTCCGCGGCCGTGAATACGGCGCCGTCGGGGAGACGCTCGGCGAAGCGGTGTTCTGCACTGCGATGACCGGTTACCAGGAAACCCTGACCGACCCCAGTTACCACCGACAGATCGTCGTCGCCACGGCCCCGCAGATCGGCAACACCGGGTGGAACCCCGAGGACGGCGAATCAACGGGCAGTGCAGGCAGCGAGGGCGAGGTCGGAGACTCGGGCAAGATCTGGGTCGCCGGTTACGCGGTGCGCAATCCCACTCGCCGGGTGTCCAATTGGCGGGCGACCACGTCGCTGGAGGACGAGCTCGAACGCCAGGGCATCGTCGGCATCGCGGGAATCGACACGAGGACCGTCGTGCGTGTCCTCCGTGACCACGGGTCGATGCGGGCGGGTGTCTTCTCCGGCACCGCACTCGCGAGCGACGACGAACTGCTCGCCCGGGTGCGCAGCCAACCATCGATGAAGGGTGCGAACCTCGCGGGGGAGGTGAGCACCGACCGCGGCTACCTCGTCGAACCGAGCGGTGATCCGCGCTTCACCGTGGTCGCGATCGATCTCGGCATCAAGACCAACACCCCACGCATGTTCGCCGAGCGCGGCGTGGCCGTGCACGTGCTGCCCGCCGACGCCGGTTTCGACGCCATCGCCGAACTGAAACCCGACGGCGTGTTCTTGTCGAACGGTCCGGGCGACCCGGCGACCGCCGACGACGCCGTAGCGCTGACCCGCGAGGTGCTCGCCGCCGACATACCGCTGTTCGGCATCTGCTTCGGCAATCAGATCCTTGGCCGCGCGTTCGGGCGCGGAACCTACAAGATGAAGTTCGGCCACCGGGGGATCAACATCCCGGTGATCGACGTCGCCACAGGCAAGGTGTCGATCACGGCGCAAAATCACGGATTCGCGCTCGAGGGCGAAGCGGGCGAGGAGTTCGACACCGACTTCGGGCGCGCCCGGGTGAGTCACGTCTGTGCCAACGACGGCACCGTCGAAGGCGTCGAATTGCTTTCCGGCCGAGCGTTTTCGGTCCAGTACCACCCAGAAGCCGCGGCCGGTCCGCACGACGCGGCGTATCTCTTCGACAGGTTCGTCTCCGTGCTGGAGGCAGATCGCGCACACGGAACGAGGTCCTAATGCCGCGCCGCGACGACATCAATCACGTCCTGGTGATCGGCTCCGGCCCGATCGTCATCGGACAGGCCTGCGAGTTCGACTACTCGGGTACCCAGGCATGCCGGGTACTCAAGGCCGAAGGCCTGCGGGTGAGCCTGGTCAACTCCAACCCGGCGACCATCATGACCGACCCGGAGTTCGCCGACGCCACGTACATCGAGCCGATCACCGCCGAGTATGTCGAGAAGGTGATCGAGGCCGAGCGTGACGCCGGGCACCCGATCGACGCCGTGCTGGCCACCCTCGGAGGTCAGACCGCACTGAACACCGCTGTGGCACTGCATGATCGGGGATCGCTCGAGAAGTACGACATCGAGCTCATCGGCGCCGACTTCGACGCCATCCAGCGCGGTGAGGACCGCCAGATGTTCAAGGACATCGTTGCCAAGGTCGGTGGCGAGAGCGCGCGTTCGCGCGTGTGTCACACGATGGAGGAGGTGCGCGAGACCGTCGCCGAACTCGGTTATCCGGTCGTCGTTCGACCGTCCTTCACCATGGGTGGCCTCGGCTCGGGTATGGCCTACGACTCCGACGATCTCGACCGCATCGCCGGTGGGGGACTCGCGGCGTCACCGACGGCCAACGTGCTCATCGAGGAGTCGATCCTCGGGTGGAAGGAGTACGAGCTCGAGCTCATGCGCGACAACCGCGACAACGTGGTCGTCGTGTGTTCGATCGAGAACCTCGACCCGGTGGGTGTGCACACCGGTGACTCCATCACCGTCGCGCCGGCCATGACACTGACCGACCGCGAGTACCAGAGGATGCGCGACCTCTCTATCGCGATCCTGCGGGAGGTCGGCGTCGACACGGGTGGCTGCAACATCCAGTTCGCCCAGGACCCGCGCGATGGCCGTCTGATCGTGATCGAGATGAACCCGCGTGTCTCCCGTTCGTCGGCGTTGGCATCGAAGGCGACAGGTTTCCCGATCGCCAAGATGGCAGCCAAGTTGGCCATCGGCTACAGCCTCGACGAGATCACCAACGACATCACCAAGGAGACCCCAGCCTGTTTCGAGCCGACGCTCGACTACGTGGTGGTGAAGGCTCCGCGCTTCGCGTTCGAGAAGTTCCCCGGCGCCGATGACACGTTGACCACGACGATGAAGTCGGTGGGCGAGGCGATGAGCCTCGGCAGGAGTTTTGCCGAGGCGCTCGGCAAGGTGATGCGGTCGCTGGAGACCAAGGCGGCGGGGTTCTGGACCGAACCGAACCGTCCCGACCCCGCGACCGTGGATCTCGACGCGTTGCTCCACGAGATCGCAACGCCGAAGGACGGCCGCATCTACAAGGTGATGCTGGCCTTCGACGCGGGCGCCACCATCGAGCAGGTCTACGAGGCCACTGCGATCGACCCGTGGTTCCTCGCGGAGATCGCGGCGATCGGTGCGCTCGGCGCCGAGATCCGCGACGCGGACGCGCTCGACGAGGATCTGTTGCGCGAGGCGAAGTCGTCCGGCTTCTCCGACCGCCAGATCGCCGCACTCCGCGACGATTTCGCCGACCAGGATGCCGTACGCGCGTATCGTCACGGGCTCGGCGTGCGACCTGTCTTCAAGACCGTCGACACCTGTGCCGCCGAGTTCGAGGCGAAGACGCCGTACCACTACTCGTCCTACGAACTCGATCCGGCAGCGACCAGTGAGATCGCGCCGCAGACCGAACGGCCTAAGGTGCTCATCCTCGGTTCCGGGCCCAACCGCATCGGGCAGGGCATCGAGTTCGATTACTCGTGCGTGCATGCGGCACTGACCCTGTCCGAAGCCGGGTACGAGACCGTGATGGTCAACTGCAACCCGGAGACGGTGTCGACCGACTATGACACCGCAGATCGCCTGTACTTCGAGCCGCTCACCTTCGAGGACGTGCTCGAGGTCTACCACGCCGAATCGCAGTCGGGGACCGTGGCGGGCGTGATCGTGCAACTCGGTGGACAGACTCCGCTCGGCCTTGCTCACAAGCTGGAATCGGCCGGTGTGCCGATCGTCGGAACGTCACCGGCCGCGATCGACCTCGCCGAGGACCGCGGTGAGTTCGGCAAGGTGCTCACCGCTGCCGGGTTGCCCGCGCCGGCGTTCGGTACCGCGACGTCGTTCGACGAAGCGCGCGACACGGCTGCGCGCATCGGCTATCCGGTGCTCGTGCGCCCGTCGTACGTGCTCGGTGGGCGCGGCATGGAGATCGTCTACGACGAAGCGTCGCTGGCCGACTACATCTCGCGCGCGACCGAACTGACCCCTGATCACCCGGTCCTCGTCGACCGCTTTCTCGAGGACGCTGTCGAGATCGACGTGGACGCGCTCTGCGACGGCACCGAGGTCTACATCGGTGGGGTCATGGAACACATCGAGGAGGCCGGAATCCACTCCGGCGATTCCGCCTGCGCGCTCCCTCCCGTGACGCTCGGCCGGTCGGACCTCGAGATGGTGCGGCGCTCGACCGAGGCCCTGGCGAAGGGCATCGGGGTACGTGGACTGATGAACGTCCAGTACGCACTCAAGGACGACATCCTCTACGTGCTGGAGGCCAACCCGCGCGCGAGCCGGACCGTGCCGTTCGTGTCGAAGGCGACGTCGGTGCCGCTCGCCAAGGCCTGCGCCCGCGTGATGATGGGGGAGACGATCGCCGAACTGCGGGAGCAGGAACTGCTGCCCGCAACCGGCGACGGCGGGATCGCGCCGATCGACGCCCCGATCGCCGTGAAGGAAGCGGTGTTGCCGTTCAACCGGTTCCGCCGCTTCGACGGCACCGGCGTCGACGCGCTGTTGAGCCCGGAGATGAAGTCGACCGGTGAGGTCATGGGGATCGACGCCGACTTCGGTCGCGCCTTCGCGAAGTCGCAGACCGCGGCCTACGGGTCACTTCCGACCTCGGGTGCGGTCTTCGTGTCGGTGGCCAACAAGGACAAGCGCGCTCTGCTGTTCCCGGTGAAACACCTCGCCGACCTGGGGTTCACGATCCTCGCCACCGAGGGCACGGCAGAGGTGCTGCGGCGCAACGGGATCGTGGCGACCACGGTGCCCAAGCACTTCGAGGCGCAGCCCGGCGAACGCACGATCGTCGACGCGATCGTCGCGGGCGAGGTGGCGATGGTCATCAACACGCCCTACGGACAGTCGGGCCCGCGCGTCGACGGCTACGAGATCCGCAGTGCCGCCGTCACCGCTGGTATTCCGTGCATCACGACGGTCCAGGGCGCGAGCGCGGCAGTGCAGGGTATCGAGGCCGCATTGCACGAGCAGATGGACGTCGAGTCTCTGCAGCGTCGACACGCGACGTTGGTCAACGAAGGGTGAGAAGCGTGACGCGTTCGGAGACAGCAGGTTTCGCGAGTCGGTATCGATCTGCTGTTGCCGATCGCGGACGGCTGTGTGCCGGAATCGACCCACACGTGGGGTTGCTCGAACAGTGGGGGCTTCCCGTCGACGCCGGCGGACTGCGGCAATTCGCCGACATCTGCGTCGAGGCGCTCGGTCCGGTGGCAGCCGTGATCAAACCGCAGGTCGCCTTCTTCGAGGCCTTCGGAGCGGCGGGTTTCGCTGTCCTCGAGGACGTGATCTCGGGCTGTCGTGCCGCGGGTGCGGTGGTGCTCGCCGATGCCAAGCGCGGCGACATCGGCTCGACGATGGAGGCCTACGCACACGCCTGGCTCGACGAGCGATCACCGCTGTGCTCCGATGCGGTCACGGTGTCGCCTTACCTCGGGTTCGTGTCGTTGTCGCCCGCGATCACGTCGGCACGCGCCGGGGGACGAGGTGTCTTCGTGCTGGCGCGGACGTCGAACCCGGAAGGCGCTGGCGTCCAGCTGGCCTCGACGGCCGACCGGACTGTCGGACAGTCGATCGTCGACGCTGCCGCGGAACAGAATGCAGACGGGGCGGCGACGGTCGGGCTGGTCGTCGGGGCGACCCGCGCTCACGGGCTCGATCTGAGCGGTCTGAACGGCCCGATCCTGGCTCCAGGGCTCGGAGCGCAGGGGGCCACGGCCGCGGATCTGCCGGAGGTCTTCGACGGTGCCGACCCCGCCTGGGTGCTCCCGGCGAGTTCCCGCGGGGTGTTGCGCGCGGGTCCCGACGTTGCGGCGCTGCAGGCGGCGTTCACAGTTGCTCGGGACGAGGTAGAGGCCGCCCTGTCCTGATCGTCGGGTTCTCGACGATCAGGACGCCCGCCCGACACATTCGTCCCGGACGGGCCTCCTGCTGGTTCGTGTCACCGCTGAGGTCTCACCACAGGTCATACACGGCGTTCGCGTTGGGGAATCCACTCGCAACCGAGGCATTGACGAAGTAGTGGCCACCGGTGGTGCCGGTCATGTTGGTGTTCACGTCGCCGCGGACGTTCTCCAGTTCGTAGATCGCACGCGGACCGAAAGCGCCGACCTGGTAGTTGACGAGCACCGTCTCCGACGCCGAGTACGGCGCGCTTGCGGTGACGACCTCACTGGCCCCGGGTGCCAGAGCGAACTGGGGTGCATTGATCCACCGACCGGAGCCCGGTGTGCCGCCCGCGTAGAACTCGGTGTGATCGGTGTGGTTGGTGATGGTCATGGCGACGGTCGGCTCTCCCGGGTGGGTTACGGGCAGGGTGCCCGCGTGTGCCGCGCCGACTCCGACGGCGGCCAGTGTGCTTGCGATGCCAAGTCCTGCGACGACGGCCGCGGTGCGGATCGCGAAGGTCTTGCGAGTTGAGGCGTTCGTCTCAGGGGCGGTGTTGCCGGTGTTGTCGTTGGCGTTCATGGTGCTTCTCCTTGCGACTGGGGCCGCGTCCTGTGGGGGCGTGGTCGCTGTTCTGACACCAATGACCTTGCCGTTCAGGAGCCTTGCGCAACCTCCGCCGACGGACTGATCAGCAGGATGATCAGCGCATCCCCCGATCGGTGGATGTGGGCGTCAGCGCAGGGGAACGTCGAGCTCGCGGGCGCGCGACACGCTCAAGGCGCGCACCAATTCGTCGAGTTTGTCGGTCGCAACTGCTGTCACAGCAGTATCAGGCGTGGTTCGAGGTGTATCGACGACTCCATGGCATCGGAAACTCACGTGCCGCAGAGCCGGGTCTGTGACCTGCGGTTTCGCTCGGATTCGTGGTCTGTCACAGCAACCGCGTAGGCTCTGCCGGGTCATCGGTGAGCAGGGAGTTTGGAACCTCCCTACATCACCGAGGCCGACCGAGATCGCGGGGGTGCCTCTCGCAAATGCCTGTTCAGATGGGTACGGTCGCTTTCGCCGCCGTCATTCGACGTGGTGGCGCCCGACACCGGGCGACGCGCACGCCGAGACACGCGGCCACACGCCACCGGACGCCTGCCCCGGGCGCTGGTGTAGTCAGTTCGAGAACGAAAGACGGAGGAACCCGTGGCGCTTCCCCAGTTGACAGACGAGCAGCGCGCCGCTGCGTTGGAGAAGGCTGCTGCCGCTCGCCGAGCACGCGCCGAGCTCAAGGAGCGTCTCAAGCGCGGTGGCACCGACCTCTCCCAGGTGCTCAAGGATGCCGAGACCGATGAGATTCTCGGCAAGATGAAGGTCTCCGCTCTGCTCGAGGCCCTGCCCAAGGTCGGCAAGGTCAAGGCACAGGAGATCATGACCGAACTCGAGATCGCCCCGACCCGCCGCCTGCGCGGACTCGGCGATCGTCAGCGCAAGGCGCTGCTCGAGAAGTTCCCGTCCTGAGCGGGCAGAACACACATACGAGGGGCCGACTGGTTATTCTGGTCGGCCCCTCGGCCGTGGGTAAGTCGACCGTCGTGCGGCGAGTCCGCGAGCTCGTGCCCAACCTCTTCTTCAGCGTCTCCGCCACCACCCGGGCACCGCGGCCGGGGGAGGTCGACGGCCGCGACTACTTCTTCGTCTCCGATACCGAGTTCGATCGGATGATCGCCGACGACGAGTTCCTCGAATGGGCCGAGATCCACGGTGGACTGCAACGCTCCGGCACGCCGGCGAAGCCCGTCGAAGACGCGCTGGCGCGCAACGAGCCGGTACTGTTGGAAGTGGACTTGGCCGGTGCGCGTAACGCTGTCCGTCGACTTCCCGAAGCCATCACGGTGTTCTTGGCCCCGCCCAGTTGGGATTCTCTCGTCGAGAGGCTCGAGGGGCGAGGCACCGAGACCCCGGAGGCAGCGCAACGCCGACTTGCCACCGCCAAGTCCGAAATGGACGCACAAGGCGAGTTCGACCATGTGGTGGTCAACACCGAAGTCGACTCGGCGGCCCGCCAATTGGTATCCTTGCTGGTTGGACCCGACACCGTGGCCGGAGCCGCTCAGGCCCCACCCGTTTCGCCCCACTAGCCTCGCCCAGATCAACGCAGGAGTTCGCGTGAGCACGCAAGCCAATTTCGACACCACCGAGATCGTCGACGCCCCGTCGTACGACACGCCGCTCGGCATCACCAACCCTCCGATCGACGATCTGCTCGAGCGGGCGTCATCGAAGTACGCCTTGGTCATCTACGCGGCCAAGCGCGCTCGGCAGATCAACGACTACTACAACCAGCTCGGCGACGGCATCCTCGAATACGTCGGCCCACTGGTCGAGCCGGGCATGCAGGAGAAGCCGCTGTCGATCGCGATGCGCGAGATCCACTCGGATCTGCTGCAGCACACCGAGGGCGAGTAACCACCACCGCGAGATGACCACTCCGGGCGTCAAGCGGCGCATTCTGGTCGGTGTCGGTGGCGGCATCGCCGCCTACAAGGTCTGTTCGGTCATCCGGCACTTCACCGAGACCGGTCACGAGGTGCGTGTCATCCCGACCCGCGCCGCGCTCGAATTCGTGGGCGCGGCGACGTTCGAGGCGCTGTCGGGGCATCCGGTGTCTGCTGAGGTCTTCGAGCACGTCGATCAGGTTCCGCACGTCCGGCTCGGCCAGAATGCCGACCTGGTGATCGTTGCACCCGCCACGGCCGACCTGATGGCCCGCGCCGCGATCGGTCGAGCCGACGATCTCCTCACCGCGTCGTTGCTGACGGCGACGTGCCCGGTGATGTTCGTGCCCGCCATGCACACGGAGATGTGGGAGCACCCGGCGACCCAGGCGAACGTCGCCACGCTGCGTGAGCGCGGCGCCACCGTCGTCACACCGGCCTCCGGCCGTCTCACCGGTCGCGACACCGGCGCAGGGCGCCTGCCCGAGCCGCAGGAGATCGCGCTGCTCGGTGAACTGTTGCTCGACCGGTCAGACGCACTGCCGTACGACCTGGCGGGCGTGCGCATCGTCATCAGCGCGGGCGGCACCCGTGAACCGCTCGATCCCGTCCGCTTCCTGGGTAATCGCAGTTCTGGCAAGCAGGGTTTCGCACTCGCCCGGGCCGCAGCGCAGCGCGGTGCCCACGTGACGGTCGTCGCGGGATCGACCAACGAGGCGGGCGAGCCCGCAGGCGTGGAGGTCGTGCACATCGAGGATGCACGCGAGCTCGCCGACGAGATGACCAAGCGCGCCGCAGATGCCGACGCCGTGATCATGGCGGCCGCTGTGGCCGATTTCCGGCCGGTCAGCGTGAACGACACCAAGATCAAGAAGAACGACGACGGGCCCGCGCCCATCGAGCTGACGACCAATCCGGACATCCTCCGGGGGTTGGTCGAGTCCCGCGAGTCCGGGACGATCCCGTCTGAGGTCGTGATCGTCGGCTTCGCCGCCGAGACCGGCGACGAGCACGGCGGTGTCCTCGACCACGGTCGTGCGAAGCTCCGTCGAAAAGGCTGTGACCTGCTCGTGGTGAACGCGGTCGGCGACGGCAAGGCGTTCGGCACCGAGGACAACACGGGGTGGCTGCTGTCCTCGAACGGCAACGAGACGTCACTTCCGTTCGGCTCGAAAACCCTCATGGCGAGCCGAATACTTGACGAAGTCCACGCTTTGCTGCCTGATTAGGTGCGCGCTTGCCCTCGTCGGTCGATTGTCGGGACGAGTGTGTAGGTTTAGAGGCCACGAGACCACCAACGGCGACCCGTCAGGCGTCGTCGTGTGCTCCCTGTGGGGGGACACGAGTTTGAGAGGATCACATGACCAGCTCTGCGTCACGTCTGTTCACCAGTGAGTCGGTCACGGAGGGACATCCGGACAAGATCTGCGACGCCATCAGCGATTCGGTGCTAGACGCGATCCTCGCCGACGATCCCAAGGCCCGGGTGGCCGTGGAGACCCTCGTCACCACCGGACAGGTCCACGTCGCGGGAGAGGTCACGACGACCGCATACGTCGACATCCCGGGCATCGTGCGCAGCAAGATCCTCGAGATCGGATACGACTCGTCCACCAAGGGCTTCGACGGCGCGTCGTGCGGTGTCAACGTGGCGATCGGCGCACAGTCACCCGACATCGCCGGTGGTGTGTTCAACTCACATGAGAGCCGCAGCGGCATCTCCGAAGACGAGATCGACGCGCAGGGCGCGGGCGACCAGGGCCTGATGTTCGGTTACGCCACCAACGAGACGCCTGAGCTGATGCCGGTACCGATCGCGCTGGCGCATCGCCTGTCCCGTCGGCTGACCGAGGTCCGTAAGAACGGAACGCTGCCGTACCTGCGTCCCGACGGCAAGACACAGGTCACCATCGAATACGACGGCGACACACCTGTCCGCCTCGACACGGTCGTCGTCTCGACGCAGCATGCGGCCGACATCGACCTCGAGCGGATGCTCACGCCCGACATCAAGTCGCAGGTGGTCGATCGCGTCCTCGCCGAACTGGACCTCCCCGGCCTGACGACCGACGGGTACCGACTCCTCGTCAACCCCACCGGCAAGTTCGTTCTCGGCGGACCCATGGGCGACGCAGGCCTGACCGGTCGCAAGATCATCGTCGACACCTACGGCGGCATGGCCCGCCACGGTGGCGGCGCGTTCTCCGGCAAGGATCCGTCGAAGGTCGACCGCAGCGCCGCATATGCGATGCGATGGGTTGCCAAGAACGCCGTCGCCGCGGGTCTGGCAAGCCGCATCGAGGTTCAGGTCGCCTACGCCATCGGCAAGGCCGCGCCCGTCGGTCTGTTCGTGGAGACCTTCGGCACGGAGAAGACCGATCCCGAGGTGATCCGCAAGGCCATCGCCGAGACCTTCGACCTGCGTCCGCTCGCCATCATCCGCGACCTCGATCTGCTCCGCCCCATCTACGGTCCGACGGCGGCCTACGGTCACTTCGGCCGTACCGACCTGGATCTGCCCTGGGAGAACACCGACCGGGCCGAGAAGCTGCGCGCAGCAGCGGGTCTCTAGACACAGCCGCAGTTCCCTGACGGAACGTGCCGCGTCGAAGCCGGTCGCGAAGGTCCTGCCCATGCTCGGGTTGGCCCACCTCGACCGGCCTTTCGACTATCTGATCAGCGCCGAGCAGGACGGTGATGCCGTGCCCGGCGTCCGGGTACGCGTGCGTTTCGCCGGACGACTCGTCGACGGTTTCCTGCTCGATCGGGTCGCCGAGTCCGATCACCCGGGCAAGCTGGGCTGGCTCGAACGGGTCGTCTCGCCCGAGGCGGTGCTGTCGCCGGAGATGATGCAGGTGTGCCGGGCGGTGGCGCAGCGGTATGCGGGCACCATGTCGGACGTCGTCCGACTGGCGGTGCCGCCCCGACACGCCCGGACGGAGAAGGAAGAATCCGCGGCGCCGACCTCGGAGATCGTCGAGCCTGATCGCGGTGGCTGGCGGGCCTATGTCACCGCCGACTCCTTCCTGGATTCGCTGGCCGAGGGCGCTCCGCGCGCTCTGTGGCAGGCCACGCCGGGGGAGGATTGGCCGACGCGTCTCGCCGAGCTCGCGGCGCACGTGGCCGCAGCGGGCCGGGGTGTCGTCATCGTCGTACCGGATCAGCGCGATCTCGACAGGCTGTCGGCTGCATGCGAACCCCTGCTCGGCGATCGGTGCGTCACCCTGGCCGCTGGTCTAGGGCCGACCGCACGATATCGACGCTGGCTCGCCGTACGTCGTGGGGCGGCCGACGTCGTGCTGGGTACCCGTAGCGCGGTTTTCGCGCCGGTCCACGATCTCGGGTTGATCGTCATCTGGGATGACGGCGACGACAGTCTGGACGAGCCGCGCGCCCCGTATCCGCATCCGCGGGAGGTGGCGGTCCTGCGTTCGCATATCGAGCGGGGCGGTCTGGTGATCGGCGGGTTCGCACGAACTGCAGAAGCGCAAGTGCTGGTCGAGTCCGGATGGGCGCACGACCTCGTCGCCGAGCGTGCGCTCATCCGTGAGCGCAGCCCGAAGGTCGACGCGATCAGCGACGAGGATGCTCGCGTGGCGCGTGATCCGCTGGCGCGCAGTGCCCGTATCCCCGCCGTGGCATTCGACGTCGCCCGCAAGGCCGTCGCCGCCGATACCCCGGTGCTGTTCAGTGTGCCGAGGCGCGGGTACATCCCCTCACTCGCGTGCGCACGGTGTCGCACGCATGTGAGGTGCCGGGCGTGCCACGGGCCGATGCAGATGAGTGCCGATCAGAAGCTCACCTGCCGGTGGTGCGGGCGTGTCGAACTCAGCTTCCGTTGCGTCGAATGCGGCGGCACCAATGTCCGCGCGCTGACGACGGGGGCGCGGCGCACGGCAGAAGAACTCGGGCGCGCGTTCGCGGGTGTTCCGGTGCTCACCAGCGGTGGGAGCTCGATCGTCGACCACATCGACGACGGCGCGCGCGTCGTGGTGTCGACCCCCGGCGCCGAACCGGTCGCCGAACGCGGCTACGGGGCAGCCGTGGTTCTCGACACATGGGCTCAGCTCGATCGCTTCGATCTGCGGGTCGACGAGAATGCAGTACGACGCTGGATGTCGGTCGGTGCGCTCATCCGTCCGCGTGGCGACGGCGGTGCGATGGTGATCGTTGCCGATGCCGCGTTGACACCGGTGCAGGCCGTCATCCGCTGGGATCCGGTGGGATTTGCGGCGCACGAACTGGCCAACCGGGTCGAGCTCGGCTTCCCGCCCGCGGTCACGATGGCCTCGATCGACGGTGACACGGCATCGGTCAACGCCTTCACCGACCTGATCGAGTTGCCCGAGGGCGCCGACGTCCTGGGGCCGGTTCCGTTACCCGCGGGCGTGCGTCCGCCCGCCGGGGTTCCCGAGGGCGCCGAGCTCGAACGCCTCCTCGTACGCACCGACCGACGACATGGACGGCAGCTGACCGCAGCGCTGACCGAGGCCCAGGTCCGTCGCAACACCCATCACGAGACCGGAGCGGTCCGCGTTCAGGTCGACCCACCTACCATCGGATGAGCGCAGACCATGCGCGTCACGACATCGAAGGAGCATCGACGTGCGGATCGTGTTCGCCGGAACACCCGAGGTGGCGGTGCCGTCACTGCAGCGACTGATCGAGTCGCCCGACCACGAGGTCGTCGGAGTGATCTCGCGCCCCGATGCTGTCGCGGGACGCGGTCGTAAGGTGTCGCGCTCGCCGGTCGCCGAACTGGCCGACGCCAACGGCATCGAGGTCATCACACCGCGCCGGATGTCCGAACCCGACGTCGCCGACACACTCCGTGGGTGGCAACCCGACGTGGGGGCCGTCGTCGCCTACGGCGGTCTGATCCCACCGGACGTCCTCGGGATCCCGACGCACGGTTGGATCAACCTGCACTTCTCCGTACTGCCTGCGTGGCGCGGCGCCGCGCCCGTGCAGGCGGCGATCGCCGCCGGCGACGAGACCACGGGCGCCAGCACGTTCCTGCTGGAGAAGGGCCTCGACACCGGACCGGTGTACGGCGTCCTGACCGAGATGATCAGGCCGACCGACACGAGCGGTGAACTGCTCGAGCGGCTTGCGCGGGCCGGCTCGGGACTGCTGATGTCGACCGTCGACGGGATCGCTGCGGGGGCGCTGTCACCGGTGCCGCAACCCGCGGAAGGTGTCAGTCACGCACCGAAGGTCGAGGTCGACGACGCACGCGTCCGGTGGGATCTTCCTGCGCACCTGGTCGATCGGCGTATCCGGGCGCACACGCCCGCGCCGGGTGCCTGGACGACCCTGGGCGACGCGCGCGTCAAGATCGGACCGGTCGGTCTCGTCGAGGGCGACGATCCGGCAGCGCCGACCGAACTCGCGCCGGGACGCGTAGCCGTCACCAAGAAGGCTGTCTTCGTCGGCACCGGTACCGAACCGGTACGCCTCGGCTGGGTACAGCCGCCGGGGAAGAAGCAGATGCCCGCGACCGACTGGGCGCGCGGTGCCCGTCTCGACGAC
This sequence comes from Gordonia otitidis, assembly GCF_020735545.1. Classification (NCBI taxonomy): domain Bacteria; kingdom Bacillati; phylum Actinomycetota; class Actinomycetes; order Mycobacteriales; family Gordoniaceae; genus Gordonia; species Gordonia otitidis. The sequence goes on along the minus strand of NZ_CP085974.1, from coordinate 4,892,872 downwards.
GAGACGGTGCTGGCATGAGCGACCCGAAACTCAGGAGAAAGCCCGTCGACCCGGTCCGTGAGACGGCACGCGATGTGTTGCGGGCCGTCCGCGAGCGTGACGCATACGCCAACCTCGTGCTGCCGAAACTGCTGCGGGAGCGGAAGATCACCGGGCGCGATGCCGCTCTGGCGACCGAACTGACCTACGGCACCGCCCGGGCGCTCGGCACGCTCGACGCCGTGATCGCTGCCGCGGCGAACCGTCCGGTGTCCGAGATCGACGGGGACGTCCTCGACGTCCTGCGCCTCGGTGCCTACCAACTGCTGCGCACCCGCATCGGAGCCCATGCGGCGGTCTCGACGTCGGTTGACCTGGTCCGTAGCGAAAAGGGAATGGGCCCTTCGGGTTTCGTCAATGCCGTGCTGCGCAAGATCTCCCAGCGTGACGAGGACCTGTGGGTCGACCAACTCGCCCCTTCGATGGCGGAGGATCTCGTCGGCAATCTGGCATTCCGCTACGCGCACCCGCGCTGGATCGCGCAGGTGTTCGCCGACGCGCTCGGCGGCTCCGCGGGCGAATTGCAGGCTGCCCTCGCCGCCGACGACGAGCGGCCCCCCGTTCACCTCGTCGCGCGTCCCGGACTGATCACGGCCGAGGAGTTGGCGCTCACGAGCGGCGGTGAGGTCGGGCGCTATTCGCCGTATGCGGTGTATCTGCCCGGCGGCGATCCCGGCGACATCGAGGCTGTTCGGCAGGGGTACGCCGGCGTACAGGACGAGGGCAGTCAGCTCGTGGCGCGGGCCGTCACCGCAGCCGACGTCGGGGAGGACGGCGGCCGGTGGCTGGACATGTGCGCCGGTCCCGGCGGCAAGGCCGCGCTCATCGGCGCTATTGCCGACATCGACGGCGCGCACGTCGACGCCGTCGAGGTGAGCGAACACCGCGCAGACCTGATCCGCGGGGTCACGCGCGACATGCCGGTCGACGTGCACGTCGGGGACGCGCGCGATCTCACCGCGGAGACCGGCTTGGCACCCGGCTACGACAGAATCCTGCTCGACGCACCGTGTTCGGGGCTGGGTTCCCTGCGTCGCCGACCCGAGGCCCGGTGGCGGCGCACACCCGCAGACGTCGATGAACTGGTGGGGCTGCAGCGCGAATTGCTCACGGAGGCTTTGCGTATGGTTCGTCCAGGCGGCGTCGTCGTGTATTCGACGTGCTCGCCGCACCCCGCGGAGACGACAGAACTCGTCGCCGGCGTTCTTGCCGACGTCCCCGAGGCCCGTCAGCTCGACGCCCGGCCGCTCGTCGGTACCGAGGAGATCGGCGACGGCCCGCACGTGCAGCTCTGGCCACACCGGCAGGGCACCGACGCGATGTTCCTGGCGGCGCTGACGAAGGAGTGAGCGCGTCGCTGCGGTGCAGTTCAGGCGACGCGGGCCCCACCGTCGGATTCGACGACGGTCCCGGTGATATTCGGGTTGGTGGCAAGTAGCTCGATGACCTGTGCGATGTCGTCTGCGGCCGCGATCCGCCCAGTCGGCAGCCCTGCTGCGACCTCGCGGAACATCGCCTCGCGGCCCGCGTCGTCGAGCATGCTCCACCACGGGGTATCGACGTAGCCGGGCGAGACCGCGTTGACGCGCGTGGGCGCCAGCTCCGCAGCGAGCGGAGCCACCAGCCCCTCCACCGCGGCGTTGAGGGCGCCGATGCCCGCTGTCCCCGGCATTCCGGCCCGAGCGGTGATTGCACCGACGAGAGTGATCGATCCCGCGTGGGCCAGGTGGGGCAGCATCGCTTTGATCGTCGCGATGGTCGGCCAGAACTTCTCCTCGAAAGCGGTTCGCAGACAGTCGAGTTCGATGTCGGACAATGGGCCGGCACCCTTGTTGCCGCTCACCGTGACGATGAGTCGGTCGACGACACCGATCTCCGCTGCCACGGCAGCGACCTGCCCGACGTCGCCGGCGTCGAGCTCGTGGGGGATGAGCGACGGATGACTCGTCGTCGCGGCGGCGAGTGACTTCGCGGTGCGTCCTGCGATGTGGACGACGTCGTGACGCGCGGCGAGCCGGATGGCTGTGGCGAGTCCGATTCCCGAGCTCCCGCCGATGATGAGTGATGTGGGCATGATGTGAATCCCTTCACGAGACGTTGTGGTTCGCAATTGACGCTAGCAGCAATTGCGGACCGTTGCGTCTCGTGATTGGTAGGCTTGCGATCATGTCCGACGAAGAAAGGGGCCGGCGAGGCCCGAAACGCAGCCAGCAGTCGCGGCTGGCCATCCTGACCGCCGCATTCGAGCTCATCCGCGAAGCGGGTTATCGAGGTCTGACGATCGAGGGCATCGCGACGCGTGCAGGAGTCGGCAAGCAGACGGTCTACAGGTGGTGGCCGACCAAGGCTGACGTCCTACTCGAGGCCGCCGCCACGAAGGCCGATCTCCATGTGTCCACCACCGACCGTGGCGCCTTCCGTGACGATCTGGAGCAGTTCCTGCGGGATTCGTTCCGCCTTCTCCGGGTGCCGGGACTGGCTGAGCTGTTGCGCAGTCTGATGGCCGACTCGCAGATCAATCCCGAGTTCGCGGAGCGATTCCGGGAAGGGTTCCTGAATCGGCGGCGTGCGGCGCTTGTCGAGATCGTCGAGCGGGCTCAGATGCGTGGTGATGCGCCGGTCGGGACATCGGCCGACCTGGTCGCGGACGTCGTGTTCGGGTTCATCTGGTATCGCGTGATGGCCACAGAACGATCGCTCGAGGATGCGGACATCGTCGCCCTCCTCCGACTACTCGCACCCACGGGAATTTGATCGCGAAGTGGTTGCCGCACTGCCCGATCAGGGGTGAGGACCGTCGGCCGAGGCTGGAATCGCGCGAAGGAAACGGTGCCGAAACCCGGACTCGGGATCCGGCCGGCCTCGATCTTCCGAAGTGTCTCCGGTGAGATACTGGGAATACCGGAGGCACGTCGCTGGACGACTTGGACGGGAGGCGCATGTGATCGAACTGAAGACCCCGGGCGAGATCGAGAAGATGGCGGTGACGGGACGGTTCGTCGCCGAGGTCCTCGACGACCTGGCGAGTCGCGCCGAACCCGGGATCAATCTTCTCGATCTCGAACAGCGAGCGCGCGCCATGATCGACGCGCGGGGTGCCGTCTCGTGTTACTGGGATTACGCGCCGTCGTTCGGAAGCGGCCCCTTCCGCAACGTCATCTGTCTCTCGGTCGACGATGCCGTGCTCCACGGGCTGCCGCACGATCGGATTCTCCACAACGGCTCGGTCCTCACACTCGATTTCGCCGTCTCGATCGACGGCTGGGTCGCGGACGCGGCCAAGACGGTCATCGTCGGTGAGTCGGATCCGTCGTTCACCCCGGATCCCGGCGATGTCGCGATGATCGAGTCGACGAGACAGGCACTGCAGGCGGGCATCGACGCGGCGCGACCCGGCGGACGCCTCGGCGACATCTCCGCAGCCATCGGGAAGGTTGCGGCCGCGGCCGGATATCAGGTGAACACCGACTTCGGTGGACACGGCCTCGGGCGCACGATGCACGAGGATCCCCACATCCCTAATGCCGGTAGGCGGAACCGTGGACCGCGACTCCTCGAGGGGATGACATTGGCCATCGAGCCCTGGTGGGGACGTGGATCCGCCGACCTCGTCGTCGACGACGACGGCTGGACATTGCGCATGGCGGATGGTCGACATGCGGCACATTCCGAGCACACGATCGCACTCGTTTCCGACGGCGCGCGGATTCTCAGTGCGTGAGTTTGAGCCGCGACCACGTATATTGCCCATACGTGATCGATACTCGCGACGTCCGGTACGCCGAACACATCCGTAGCATGGGCCAATTCGTCCGTTTCGGCATCGTCGGAGCATGCGGGGTCGTCGTCAACATGATCGTCGCGATCCTGTTGAACAAGGCACACGGGGGCACCGCCAGGGCCAACGACGTGCTCTGGCACGTCAGCGGTACCGACTTCAACATCCGATTCACCGTGATCGTCTGGGTTGTCGGATTCCTGGTGGCCAATTGCGTCAATTTCCAGCTCAACCGCACGTGGACGTTCAAAAGCGCAAAGCATGCGAGCTGGTGGTCGGAGTTCTGGCCGTTTCTGGCCGTCGGAAGTGTTGCCGCGATCGTCGGCATGTTCCTCAAGGTGGGCTTCACCAATCCGACTTCACCGATTTATCTGTCGGCGTCGTTCTTCCACGAGGGGGCGGGACTACACTCCCGTGAGTACTGGGCCCAGATCATCACGATCGTGATCACCATGCCCATCAACTTCGCCGTCAACAAGCTGTGGACGTTCCGCGCGGTTCGCTCGCCTATGACGACACCTGTCGAGCCGACGGAGCCGGTGGAGCGCTGACGCGCCTGTCGACGGTGGGCACAGCCGCAGCCGTCGCACGCGCTGCACGGCGGAACCGGCAGTACGGCTAGATTGACTGCCATGACTGACGCCAACACCCCGATGATCGCGCCGTCGATTCTCTCCGCCGACTTCGCCAATCTCGCTGCGGAATCGGCTGCCGTCGCGCATCCCGGCCCCACGCGTGCGGACTGGTTGCACGTCGACGTGATGGATGCGCATTTCGTGCCCAACCTGACCCTCGGACTTCCCGTGGTCGAGAGCCTGCTCAAGGCCACCGACATCCCGATCGACTGCCATCTCATGATCGACGACCCCAAGCGCTGGGCGCCCCCGTACGCCGAAGCCGGGGCCTACAACGTGACATTCCATGCCGAGGCAACCGACGACCCTGTCGACGTCGCACGCGACATCCGTGCGGCGGGCGGCAAAGCGGGCCTGGCCATCAAGCCGAAGACACCTCTCGAGCCCTACCTGGAGATCCTGCGTGACATCGACACCCTCCTGGTGATGAGCGTCGAACCCGGATTCGGCGGTCAGAAGTTCATTGCCGAGGTGCTCGAGAAGGTCAGGATCGTACGTACGATCGTCGATTCCTCCGACCTGCGACTTCTCGTCGAGATCGACGGCGGGATCAACGCCGACACCATCGAACAGGCCGCCGAGGCCGGTGTCGACTGCTTTGTCGCGGGCTCGGCGGTCTACGGTGCTGACGACCCGGGCAAGGCGGTCGCAGCGCTCCGTGAGCAGGCCGCGACGGCCCGGGCTCGTGGTCACTGACTCCGAGGTACTCGACGCCGCCATGCGGCTCGCCGTCGAGGAATCGGCGGGCGCGCTCGGTGTCAGTTCGCCCAATCCGCCGGTCGGTGCGGTCATCGTGTCTGCCGACGGCGAGGTCGTCGCCGCCGGTCATACACAACCACCCGGTGGGCCACATGCCGAGGTCGTCGCATTGCGCGCGGCAGGACCTGCGGCGCGCGGCGCGACGGCGGTCGTCACACTCGAACCGTGCAATCACACCGGTCGCACAGGACCCTGCTCAGAGGCGCTGATCGACGCGGGAATCGCACGCGTCGTCTTCGCCGTCACCGATCCCAACCCGGCTGCCAGCGGTGGGGCGCAGCGGCTCCGCGACTCGGGCGTCGTCGTCGAATCAGGGCGACTGGCCACCGAGGTCGGCGACGGTCCGCTGCGGCAGTGGCTGTTCCGGCAGCGGCACGGCAGACCGTTCGTGACCGCGAAGATCGCGTCGACCGTCGACGGTCGCATCGCCGCGCCCGACGGCACCAGTCGATGGATCACCGGGACGGCGTCGCGAGAACGTGCACACCGCCAGCGAGCGCAGGTCGACGGGATTGTTGTGGGTACGGGGACGGTGATCGCCGATGACCCGTCATTGACGGCGCGGTTGCCCGACGGAACCCTCGCGTCACATCAGCCGGTCCGGATCGCGATGGGACTGCGTGAGATCTCGGAGTCGGCACGCATCCGCGACGACGCCGCGCCGTTCCTCGCCGTCCCGAGTCACGATCCCGCAGATGTGCTCGCAGCAGTTCCCGACGCCACGTGGGTGGTTGTCGAGGGTGGTCCGGCCGTCATCGGCGCGTTCACGGACGCGGACCTCATCGATGAGGTGGAGGTGTATATCGCGCCGATGGTGCTGGGAGCGGGGGCATCGTCGGTCGATCGTCCGATGGTCACCACGCTCGCCGATGCGCGCCGATTCGCCACCGCCTCCGTCGAGAAACTCGGGGACGACGTCCTCATCCGCATGGCGCGTGCGTGAGCGCTACTTTCGCTTCAGCCGGTTTCTGCCGATGAACCAGCCGGCGACGACACCGGCAACCGCAACGATGGTGAGGATCAGCCACAGCGACGCACCGACGTGGAATGCGAGGAAGTTGATTCGCACATGTTGGGTGTTCTGGGCGATGAAGATGATCCCGACGACGATCAACACGATCGGCACCCAGTTGCGGGCAGCAAGTGCGAGCGCCTTCTGTCCGGTCGACGGTGTCGAGTTGCCGGTGGTACTGCTGGTGCCTGCGGACATGATGCTGCCTTTCCTGGAACCCGAGACGGGTGCTGCGCGGGTGAAACGCCCGCTGATCGGAATTATCGCCCGGTGAGGGCTCGTTGGTGCGTGAACCGCGAGTGGTGAGTGTCGCGTCGTGTGACCAGCGTGCTAGCGTCGAAAGCACACGTTCTCGGGGCGGGGTGCGAGTCCCCACCGGCGGTGAGTGGTCGCGATCAGGTCGCGTCGACAAGCCCGCGAGCGCCCGACCGTCCGGTCGGGGACAGCAGATCCGGTGTGATTCCGGAGCCGACGGTCATAGTCCGGATGCGAGAGAACACGACGACACGGGTGTGTCGTCCTGTCCGCCCCAGAGGGTCGCCCACCAGGGTCACCCACGGCGGGTACCCGGCACCGGGTGAGGACAGGAGCACACATTGTTCACCGGCATCGTCGAAGAGCTCGGCACGATCGTCGCGCGCGACGACCTCTCGGACTCGGCGCGATTCACCATTTCCGGCCCCCTGGTCACCTCTGATGCCTCGCACGGCGATTCGATCGCCGTCAACGGTGTCTGCCTGACCGTCGTCGAATTGTCCGCGGACGGCGAGTTCACCGTCGACGTCATGGCCGAGTCCCTCAACCGCAGTTCGCTCGACGTCCTCGCCGCGGGCAGCCGGGTCAACCTCGAACGGGCCATGGCTGCGGACGGACGGTTCGGCGGCCACATCGTGCAGGGCCACGTTGACGGCACCGGGACCGTCGTCTCGGTCAGTCCCTCGGAACACTGGACCGTGGTTCGCATCGCGATCGGTGACAAACTCTCCCGCTATCTCGTGGAGAAGGGGTCGATCACGGTCGACGGTGTGTCGCTCACGGTCTCGGCGATCGGCACCGACGACACCGGCGGGGCATGGTTCGAAATTTCGCTGATCCCCACCACGTTGAACGAAACGAATCTGGGTGCGGCGCAGTCGGGCGCCGTGGTCAATCTCGAAGTCGACGTCATCGCCAAGTACGTCGAGCGTCTCTTGTCGACGGGCACCTCGGGTGCTGCAGTCGACACGGCGGACGCGAAGGCAGCAGGAGTGAAGTGAGTCAGATGAGCGACAAGAACAACATCGAGGCGCCGTCGATCCCGACGACCATCGGGTCGAACGGCACGGCTGCCACGAACACGATCGCCGCAGCAGAATCGGACGCAGCGGAGTCGCGCACCCCGGTCGACTTCGACACCGTCGAGCGTGCCATCGCCGACATCGCGGCGGGCAAGGCGGTGGTCGTCGTCGACGACGAGGACCGCGAGAACGAGGGCGACCTCATCTTCGCCGCGGAGAAGGCGACCCCCGAATTGGTGGCGTTCATGGTGCGCTACACCTCGGGATACCTCTGCGTCCCGCTCGACGGCGACACCTGCGACCGCCTGGGACTGCCCCCGATGTACTCGGTGAACCAGGACAAGCACGGCACCGCCTACACGGTCACCGTCGATGCCCGCGAGGGCATCGGCACCGGCATCAGTGCATCCGACCGCGCCACCACGATGCGAAAGCTCTCCGATCCGGCGAGCACGGCGAACGACTTCACCCGCCCGGGCCACGTCGTGCCGCTGCGCGCCAAGGACGGGGGAGTGCTGCGTCGCCCCGGACATACCGAGGCCGCCGTCGACCTCGCGCGTCTGGCCGGTTTCACCCCCGCGGGAGTGATCTGCGAAATCGTGTCGCAGAAGGACGAGGGCTCCATGGCGCAGACGCCGGAGCTGCGGGTCTTCGCCGACGAACACGACCTCGCACTGATCTCCATCGCCGACCTCATCGCATGGCGCCGCCGTCATGAGAAGCACGTCGTGCGTGTCGCGGACGCCCGTATCCCGACCCGCCACGGCGAATTCCGCGCGGTCGGCTACACCAGCATCCACGACGACGTCGAGCACGTCGCTCTGGTGATGGGCGACATCGCCGGTGCCGATGGCACCGGCAGCGACGTGTTGGTGCGCGTGCACTCCGAGTGTCTGACCGGCGACGTGTTCGGCTCGCTTCGCTGCGATTGCGGCCCGCAGCTCGACGCCGCGATGGAGATGGTCGCGGCCGAGGGACGCGGGGTGGTGCTCTACATGCGCGGCCACGAGGGCCGCGGCATCGGCCTGATGCACAAGCTGCAGGCGTACCAGTTGCAGGACGCAGGCTCCGACACCGTCGACGCCAACCTGCAACTCGGGCTCCCGGCCGACTCCCGCGACTACGGACTCGGCGCGCAGATCCTCGCCGACCTCGGCGTCACCTCGATGCGGCTGCTCACCAACAACCCCGCGAAGCGCGTGGGACTCGACGGCTACGGCCTGCAGATCGTCGAGCGCGTGCCGATGCCGGTACGCGCGAACAAGGAGAATCTGCGGTACCTGCGGACCAAGCGTGATCGTATGGGCCACGACATCATCGGCCTCGACGAGCCGCTGGCCGACGGAACCATGCTCACCAACGGCAGCATGCTCTCCGACGACGCCGCGCTGCCCGAGGACGCCGCACTGGGCGAGGGCGCCGTGGTGCGCGAGGGAGGCCAGGCATGAGCGGCGCAGGTGAACCCGTACTCGAACTCGACGATGCGGGCGCGATCAGCCTCGCGATCGTCAGCTCCCAGTGGCACGCGACCATCTGCACCGCGCTGCTCGAGGGCGCGCTGCGCGAGGCGCGCAAGAACGGCGTCCTCGAGCCGACGGTGGTGCAGGTGGCGGGCGCCATCGAACTACCCGTCATCGTGCAGGCGCTCGCACGTACACATGACGCAGTGGTCGCCCTCGGTGTCGTGATCAAGGGGGAGACGCCGCATTTCGAGTACGTGTGTGACGCGGTGACCGCAGGTCTCACGCGGGTGTCGCTCGACGAGTCGACGCCTGTCGGTAACGGCGTGTTGACGACACTCGACGAACAGCAGGCGCTCGCGCGTGCCGGGCTACCGGACTCCAAGGAGGACAAGGGGGCCCAGGCCACGGCTGCGGCACTGGCCTCCGCGCTCACGCTGCGGTCGCTGAACGGCGCCGGGTCGCCCTCGTGACCGCGGGCGGCCCACCCGACGACGCCGGACCCGACGCGAGTGCACCTGGGGCGACCGCAGCCGCGACCGACCCCGAGTGGGACATGATCTACCGACCGCACCGACTGGTGCGGATCGCGATCGTGGTCGCTGCGATCGTGCTGGTGATCCACATCGTCTTCGGTGTCCTGCTCACGATCTCCGACACCGGTCCGGAGAACATCGGCGTGTCCGACCAGGCGTCGATCATCATCATCGGACTGATCATCGCGTGCGCCGTGCTGCTGTTCACCCGACCGCGACTACGCGTCGGGAAGGCGGGGGTGTCGGTGCGGAATCTGTGGTCCGATCGTCTCTTCGAATGGGATCGTGTGCGCGGATTGACCTATCCCGACCGCGGTTTCGGGGCGCAGTTGCTGCTGCCCGCCGACGAGCACATCCCGGTGCTGGCGGTGCAGGCAGGCGACGGTGACCGGGCCGTCGACGCGATGGAACGCTACCGCGAACTAGAGGCGCGATATCAGAGCAGGTCGAGGAAGGCCTGACCGGCGTCCGCGGCTCCGGTCGGTGTCGCGTACTAGCCTGGGTTCCGTGGCAGACCCGACTACCTACCGTCCCGCGCCCGGGACGATCCCGACAGACCCCGGGGTCTACCGCTTCCGCGACGCACATGGACGCGTCATCTACGTCGGGAAGGCCAAGAACCTACGCTCGCGTCTGACGTCGTACTTCGCCGACATCGCGTCCCTGCACCCGCGCACGAGGCGGATGGTCACGACCGCGGCTTCGGTCGAGTGGACGGTCGTGGGAACCGAGGTCGAGGCGCTCCAGCTCGAATACAACTGGATCAAGGAGTTCGACCCGCGGTTCAACGTCCGCTACCGCGACGACAAGACCTACCCGATGCTCGCGGTGACCCTCAACGAGGAGTACCCGCGACTGTTCGTCTACCGGGGACCGCGCAAGAAGGGCGTCCGGTACTTCGGTCCCTACTCCCATGCGTGGGCGATCCGCGAGACCGTCGACCTTTTGACACGCGTCTTCCCGGCGCGCACGTGTTCCGCCGGTGTGTTCAAGCGACACCGTCAGATCGACCGGCCGTGTCTGCTCGGCTACATCGACAAGTGCTCCGCACCCTGCGTCGGACGTGTCAGCGCAGCAGAACACCGAGCCATCGTCAACGACTTCTGCGACTTCCTCGCCGGCCGCACCGACCAGATGATCCGTCGTCTGGAGCGCGAGATGAACACGGCCGCAGAACAACTCGATTTCGAACGCGCCGCGCGTCTGCGCGACGACGTCGGTGCGATGCGACGCGCGATGGAGAAACAGGCGGTCGTGCTCGGCGACGGGACCGACGCCGACGTCGTCGCGATGGTCGGCGACGACCTCGAGGTGTCGGTGCAGGTGTTCCACGTCCGGGACGGTCGCGTACGCGGTCAGCGTGGCTGGGTCGTCGAGAAACCGGACGACGAGTCGTCTGCCGAACAGGTGGCGCAGTTCCTCACCCAGTTCTACGGGCGCCAGGACGACCTCGACGGCAGCGAGGCCATCCCGCGCGAGGTACTCGTCCCCGAACTCCCACCCGACGAGGAGCAACTCACCGAATGGCTCTCGGGACTACGGGGTTCCAGGGTCAGCCTCCGTGTGCCACAGCGCGGCGACAAGCGTGCACTGTTCGAGACCGTCGAGCGCAACGCGGGGGAGGCGTTGGCCCAGCACAAACTCAGGCGCGCGGGTGACCTGACGACGAGGTCGGCGGCGCTGACCGAGCTACAGGAGTCCCTCGGCCTCGACCAGGCGCCCCTGCGCATCGAATGTGTCGACATCTCGCACGTGCAGGGGACAGACGTCGTCGCGTCGCTCGTGGTCTTCGAGGACGGTCTGCCCCGCAAGTCCGACTACCGGCACTATTCGATCCGACAGGCGGCCGGTGACGGCCACTCCGACGACGTGGCGTCCATCGCAGAGGTGACACGGCGTCGTTTCCTCCGTCACCGCGCCGACCAGGAGGCCGCAACACTGGCTGCGGCACAGGTCACCTCGGGCGAGATACCGGCTCGTGCGGTCGATTCGGCGCCACCTCAACCCAAGAAGTTCGCCTATCCGCCGAACCTGTACGTCGTCGACGGGGGTGCGCCGCAGGTCCACGCGGCAGCGGCCGTCCTCGACGAGCTCGGTGTCAACGACGTCTCGGTGATCGGTCTCGCCAAACGCCTCGAAGAGGTCTGGGTGCCAGGCGATGACGATCCGGTGATCCTCCCGCGTACCAGCGAGGCCCTGTTCCTCCTGCAACGCGTGCGCGACGAGGCCCACCGTTTCGCGATCACGTTCCATCGCAGCAAACGCAGCAAGCGGATGACCGAATCGGTACTCGACGGCGTCGCAGGGCTCGGCCGCGCACGACGGACCGCGCTGGTGACGCACTTCGGTTCCGTCGCGCGACTGCGCGAGGCCACGATCAACGAGATCGCCGAGGTACCCGGGATCGGTGAGGCGACCGCACGCGCGGTGCACGAGGCGCTCGGTGTCGCGCAGCGAACAGAGTCGGCAGATGACGTGGCGGTGTCGAGCGGACACTCCACGAGAGCAGGAGCAGAGAGTGGATGAGATCGCCGACGACGATCAACTCGTCGTCCTGTTCGTGGCGGGAATGTCGGGGGCGGGCAGGTCGACCGTCGCCAACATCCTCGAGGACGACGGTTGGTATGTCGTCGACAACGTGCCCGCCCCGCTCTTCTCCACCCTCGTCGAGACCGTGCGCGAGTCCGACCCGCCGATCACCCGGCTAGCGATGGTCTTGCGTGCATCCGACCCGTCGATCGGCGCGCAGCTGGAGTCGCTGCGTACCGAGCTCGAGCTCGCGGGTGTCGCCACCAAGGTGTTGTTCCTCGATGCCACCGACCCCGTGCTGGTGCGCAGGTTCGAGCAGGTCCGTCGCAGACATCCGTTGCAGGGCACCGAGACGCTCGTCGAGGGTATTGCGCGCGAACGTGTGATCCTCGCGCCCATCAAGAATTCGGCAGATCTCGTCGTCGAGACGTCGTCTTTGACCGTCGCGAAACTGCGTGAGCTCGTCGAGGAGGTCTATCCACACGACGGTGAGCCCAGGCTGTCGGTCGCGGTCCAGTCGTTCGGGTTCAAGTACGGTCTGCCGATCGACTCCGACATGGTTGCCGACGTCCGCTTCCTGCCCAACCCGTACTGGGTTGCCGAACTGCGCGAGAAGAACGGGCGCGACGCCCCGGTCCGCGACTACGTCCTCGGCCACGACGAGGCCGGACACTTCGTGGATCTCTACACCGACCTCATCGGGGTCGTCGGCAAGGGGTATCTACGCGAGGGCAAGCGGTACATGACCATCAGCGTGGGATGCACCGGCGGCAAGCACCGCAGCGTCGCGATCGCGGAGGAACTGGCCGCCCGCCTGAAAGCGGCGGGCGACGAAACCAGTTCCACGCGTTACGAAGTCCGGGTGATGCACCGGGATCTGGGGCGCGAATGAGCGCCCCGGATCGCATCGTCGCCCTGGGCGGAGGCCATGGCCTCTATGCAACGCTGACGGCGATGCGCTACCTCAGCCCGAACGTGACGGCGGTGGTCACCGTCGCCGACGACGGCGGTTCGTCCGGCCGACTGCGCAGCGAACTCGACATCATCCCGCCCGGTGATCTCCGGATGGCGATGGTGGCGTTGATGAGCGCACCCGCGGCGCTCGACGACCGTGATCGCCATCCACACTCGGGAGCGATGCACCGCACGCGCCACGAGATGTGGGCGCGCACCCTGCAGCATCGCTTCGGCGGCTACGGCGCACTTGCTGGGCACCCGGTGGGAAACCTGTTGCTCGCGGGGATGTCGGAGGTTCTCGGCGACCCGGTGGCAGCCCTCGACGAGTTGCGCAGACTTTTCGACATCGACGGTCGGGTACTGCCGATGTCGACAGGACCGCTCGAGATCGAGGCCGACGTGTCGGGCCTCGAGTCCGATCCCCGGATCAGCCGTGTGATCCGCGGGCAGGTCGCCGTCGCCACGACGCCGGGCAAGGTGCGCCGGGTGCGGTTGCTCCCGCACGACCCACCCGCCTGTGACGAAGCCATCGAGGCTATCGAAGCCGCGGATCTCGTCGTCCTCGGTCCCGGCTCGTGGTTCTCGAGTGTGATCCCGCACGTGTTGGTCCCCGCACAGCGAAAAGCTTTGCAGCAGAGCAGAGCTCGCAAGATGCTCTTCGTCAACCTAGCCCCCGAGCCGGGGGAGACACCCGGTTTCTCGGTCGAGCGCCACCTGCACGTGTTGCACGCGCACGACGACACCCTGTCGGTCGACGACGTCGTCGTCGACTCGGCGTCTGTACCGTCGGGGGCCGAACGTGATCACCTCGTCCGAGCGGCGAAGAATTTCGGTGCGCAGCTGCGCGTCGGAGACCTCGCGGTACCTGGTGAGCACGTCCACGACCCGGGCAAGGTTGCGTCACTGGTGAAGCAACTGTGCGAAGGTGAAGGCACCGACTAGGCTGTGCCCATTGTCTGTAGGGCGGCGGCCGTGACACGGCGGTCCGCGCAATCGCCTATCCGAGGGGTTTGAGAACCAGGTGACAGGAGGCAAGGGACCGGTGGCAATGACCGCGGCCGTGAAGGACGAGTTGAGCCGACTCACGGTGACACAGGTGAGTTGCCGCAGGGCCGAGGTGTCTGCGCTCCTACGTTTCGCCGGTGGCCTGCACATCGTCGGTGGACGTGTGGTGGTCGAAGCCGAGGTCGACATGGGCAACGTCGCACGCCGGCTGCGCCGCGAGATCCACGATCTCTACGGGTACGCCTCCGACGTCCACGTCCTGCGCAGCGGTGGTATCCGTAAGAGCGCCCGCTACATCGTGCGTGTCACCAAGGACGGCGAAGGCCTCGCTCGTCAGACCGGACTGCTCGACCTGCGCGGTCGACCCGTGCGCGGCCTGCCCGCACAGGTGGTCGGCGGCAGCGTCGCCGACGCCGAAGCCGCTTGGCGCGGAGCTTTTCTCGCGCACGGATCACTCACCGAACCCGGCCGATCCTCAGCGCTCGAGGTCAGTTGCCCTGGGCCGGAGGCTGCGTTGGCGCTGGTGGGGGCGGCTCGGCGGCTGGGGGTCTCGGCGAAGGCCCGTGAGGTTCGCGGCGCCGACCGTGTCGTGATCCGTGACGGCGAGGCCATCGGTGCGCTACTCACGCGGATGGGCGCGCACGACACGCGACTCGTGTGGGAGGAGCGACGGATGCGCCGCGAGGTGCGCGCTACCGCGAACCGGCTGGCGAATTTCGACGATGCCAATCTCCGGCGCTCGGCCCGCGCAGCAGTCGCGGCAGCAGCCCGTGTCGAGCGCGCACTGGAGATCCTCGGCGACGAGGTACCGGATCATCTCGTCGCAGCAGGACAATTGCGTGTCACCCACCGCCAGGCCTCCCTCGAGGAGCTCGGGCAACTCGCCGATCCGCCGATGACGAAAGACGCCGTCGCAGGCCGTATCCGGCGGCTGCTGTCGATGGCCGACAAGAAGGCGCGTACCGACGGCATTCCCGACACGGAGTCAGCGGTCACGTCGGATCTTCTCGACGACGCCTGAGCGCCTGGTTCGTCTCAGATCGCCTCGGCGGGCGCTGTGAGGCCTGTCCGATGGAACAGCTACCGACCCTAATGGGTGCCGCGGCAGGTTGTGACCACTAGGCTGGATGGCGACTGGGTTCGCGGAGGTTCGTTCCTCCGCCCCATGACCGGGCCGCGAGGCTCGAGACCGATGAAACCGCTTAAGGAGCACACAGTGACTGTTCGGGTAGGCGTCAACGGATTCGGCCGGATCGGCCGCAATTTCTTCCGTGCCGTGGAGGCACAAAAGAAGCTGGGCCAGACCGACATCGAGATCGTCGCGGTCAACGACCTGGCAGACAACAAGTCCCTCGCACACCTGCTGAAGTTCGACTCCGTCGGCGGAATCCTCGACGAAGAGGTGTCGCTCGAGGGTGAGGACACGATCGTCGTGGGCAACCGAAAGATCAAGGCGCTCGAGGTACGTGAAGGTCCTGCCGCACTGCCGTGGGGTGACCTCGGCGTCGATGTGGTCGTCGAATCGACCGGTATCTTCACCAATGCCGCCAAGGCGAAGGGCCACCTCGAGGCAGGCGCCAAGAAGGTTGTCATCTCGGCCCCCGCGACCGACGAGGACATCACCATCGTGATGGGTGTCAACGACGACAAGTACGACGGCAGCCAGAACATCATCTCCAACGCGTCGTGCACCACCAACTGCCTCGGCCCGTTCGCGAAGGTGATGAACGACGAGTTCGGCATCATCAAGGGCCTGATGACCACCGTCCACGCGTACACCGCCGACCAGAACCTCCAGGACGGCCCGCACAAGGATCTGCGTCGCGCTCGCGCCGCCGCGATCAACATCGTGCCGACCTCGACCGGTGCGGCCAAGGCCATCGGTCTGGTACTCCCCGAGTTGAAGGGCAAGCTCGACGGATTCGCGCTGCGCGTCCCGATCCCCACCGGCTCGATCACCGACCTCACCGTCGAACTCGAGAAGACACCGTCGGTCGACGAGATCAACGCGGCGATGAAGGCGGCAGCCGACGGCCCGCTCAAGGGCATCCTCCGCTACTACGACGCTCCGATCGTCTCCTCCGACATCGTCGGGGATCCGCACTCGTCGATCTTCGACTCGGGACTCACCAAGGTGATCGAGGGCAACCTGGCCAAGGTCAGCTCGTGGTACGACAACGAGTGGGGCTACTCCAACCGCCTCGTCGACCTCTCCGATCTGGTGGGTAAGTCGCTGTAATGAGCGTGAAAACTCTGAAAGACCTTCTGGCCGAAGGCGTTTCAGGGCGCGCGGTGCTGGTCCGGTCGGATTTCAACGTTCCGCTCGACGGAGACAAGATCACCGACCCGGGCCGCATCATCGCCTCCCTGCCGACGCTCAACGCGCTGATCGACGCGGGCGCCAAGGTCGTCATCGCCGCCCACCTCGGTCGTCCCAAGGGCTCACCGGATCCTAAGTACTCGCTGGCTCCGGTCGCAGAGCGTCTCGGTGAAGAGCTCGGCCGCAACGTCCAGCTCGCCGCCGACGTGGTCGGCCCCGATGCGCTCGCACGCGCAGAGGGACTGACCGACGGCGACGTGCTGCTGCTGGAGAACGTCCGATTCGATGCTCGCGAGACGTCGAAGGTCGACTCCGAGCGTGAGTCGATGGCCAAGCAACTCGCGGAGCTGGTCGGCGACGACGGTGCGTTCGTCTCCGACGGCTTCGGTGTGGTGCACCGCAAGCAGGCCTCGGTGTACGACGTCGCCAAACTGCTGCCGCACTACGCCGGCCAGCTCGTCGAGCGTGAGGTCGACGTCCTGACCACGCTGACAACCGATCCGGCGCGTCCGTACGCCGTCGTGCTCGGTGGCTCGAAGGTGTCGGACAAGCTCGGCGTGATCGAGTCGCTGGCTCCCAAGGTCGACACGCTGGTCATCGGCGGCGGTATGGCGTTCACATTCCTTGCTGCGCAAGGGCATTCGGTCGGTAAGTCGTTGCTGCAGGAAGATCAGATCGACGTCTGCAAGGACCTACTCGACCGGTTCGCCGACGTCATCCATCTCCCGGTCGACGTCGTCGTCGCCGACAAGTTCGCCGCCGATGCCGAATCCGACACCGTGAGCGTCGACGAGATCCCCGACGAGTGGATGGGCCTCGACATCGGCCCGGAGTCGGTCAACCGCTTCGCCGCGGTGCTGACGGGCGCGAAGACGATCTTCTGGAACGGTCCGATGGGTGTGTTCGAGTTCCCGAAGTTCGCGGCGGGCACCAAGGGCGTGGCCGAGGCTATCATCACCGCGACCGACAACGGCGCATTCAGCGTCGTCGGCGGTGGCGATTCGGCTGCGGCCGTTCGCACGCTCGGGTTGCCGGAAGACCACTTCTCGCACATCTCGACGGGCGGTGGCGCATCCCTGGAGTTCCTCGAAGGCAAGGAATTGCCGGGTCTGAAGGTGCTGGAGGACTGATGGCAGGCACTCGTAAACCGCTCATCGCGGGCAACTGGAAGATGAACCTGAACCATCTCGAGGCCATCGCTCTGGTGCAGAAGATCGCTTTCGCACTGCCGGCGAAGTATTTCGAGAAGGTCGACGTGACGGTGATCCCGCCGTTCACCGACATCCGCAGTGTGCAGACCGTCGTCGACGGCGACAAGTTGCTGCTCACCTACGGGGCGCAGGATCTGTCCGAACACGACTCGGGCGCCTACACCGGCGAGATCAGTGGCGCGTTCCTCGCGAAACTGGGCTGCA
Source organism: Gordonia otitidis (assembly GCF_020735545.1). Classification (NCBI taxonomy): domain Bacteria; kingdom Bacillati; phylum Actinomycetota; class Actinomycetes; order Mycobacteriales; family Gordoniaceae; genus Gordonia; species Gordonia otitidis. Next base: position 4,875,150 of record NZ_CP085974.1, on the reverse strand, counting down.
CCTTCGTCGTGGTGGGGCACTCCGAACGTCGGACGATGCACGGCGAAACCGACGAGGTGGTGCTTGCCAAGACCAAGGCGGCACTGCGTCACGGTTTGACCCCGATCGTATGTGTCGGTGAGCAACTCGACGTCCGCGAGGCAGGGGACCACGTCGAGTACTGCACGCAGCAGACGTCGGCATCGCTGGCCGGTCTGTCGGGCGACGAACTGTCGAAGGTCGTCATCGCCTACGAACCGGTCTGGGCGATCGGAACCGGGCGCGTCGCCACGCCTGACGATGCACAAGAGGTGTGTCGAGCAATCCGCGGCAACATCGCCTCTGTTGCCGGCGACGAGGTTGCCTCGCACCTGCGCATTCTCTACGGCGGATCGGTGAGCTCGAAGAACGTCGCGGAGATCGTGGGAAAGCCGGACGTCGACGGCGCTCTGGTGGGCGGTGCATCGCTCAAGGCCGACGAGTTCGCGACTCTCTCGGCAATCGCTGCGGGGGGTCCACTGCCCTGACGGGGGCACCCGCAGGCAGCGGGGCGCTCGCGGGGTCGCAGATTCCGACGCGTAGACTGTGGCAGGTTGGCTTCGCCCTTGCGAGGCCAACCTGCCCTCTGCCGTTACACGACGAAACAGGAATGCTCACGGGATGAAGCTCGCGCTCGAAATCGGTCTGATCGTGACCAGCGTTCTGCTGGTCGTTCTCGTGCTGCTGCATCGCGGCAAGGGTGGCGGTCTGTCCTCACTGTTCGGTGGTGGCGTCCAGTCGAGCCTGTCGGGTTCGAGCGTCGTGGAGCGCAACCTCGACCGGTTGACGATCTTCGTCGGTTTGGTGTGGTTCATTCTCATCATCGGCGTCGAATTGGACATCAAGTTCTCCTGACGCCTCGGGTTCCGTTCTTCACGACAACCAGGGTCTGGTCAAGGGCCGCGCACGGGCGCGGCCCTTTTGCTGTGCGCTGACCTCGCCGAGATGCCCCGCCCGCTGAATACCTGAATACTTGAGGCATGACCTCAACTGATCCGTCCCGTGGCGCCCCTGCCTGGCGTCCGTCGACCTCCATCGACGATCTGATCTCCGTTGACGATGAGGGTCGAGCCCTCACCGAACCGCTTCGGGAGGACATCCGATTGCTCGGCGGCCTTCTCGGTGACGCCATCCGAGAACACTCCGGTGACGACGTCTTCGATTTGGTCGAGGCGGCACGTGTCGCGGCTTTCCGTATCCGGCGTGCCGAAATAGACCGCGACGAGCTCGCCGACATGTTCACCGATCTCGACATCGACACCGCTATGCCCGTCATCCGCGCGTTCGGCAATTTCGCCTTGTTGGCCAACCTCGCCGAGGACATCCATCGTGAGCGCAGGCGCGCCATCCACGTGCGCGCGGGTGATCCGCCGCAGGAGAGCAGCCTGGCGGCCACCTACGCGAAGCTCGCGGCAGCCGATCTGTCCGACGCCGACGTCGGCTCGGCACTCGCCGACGCCACCGTCGTCCCGGTGATCACCGCCCATCCCACCGAGACCCGACGCCGCACGGTGTTCGATGCGCAGAACCGCATCACCGAACTGATGCGTTTCCGCGGACGTACCGACCTGACCTCCGACGAGGACGCACAGGTCATCGAGGCCATCGAGCGTCAGATCCTGACGTTGTGGCAGACGGCGCTCATCCGCCTCGAACGCCTGACCATCCAGGACGAGATCCGGTCGGGTCTGCGCTACTACGACGCCTCGTTCTTCGAGGTCGTCCCCAAGATCAACACGTCGGTACGCGAAACTCTCCAGGCGGCCTATCCCGACGCGGGCCTGTCCGACGACCCGATACTGCGCATGGGTTCGTGGATCGGTGGCGACCGCGACGGCAACCCCTACGTGACCGGCGACGTCGTCGCCCTGGCCACGTCGCTGGCGGCGCGGACAGCAATCGGTCACCACCTGTCCGAGCTGGCGCTGCTGCGTCAGGAACTGAGCATGTCGGCACGACTCATCGAAACCAGCGGACGGCTCGTCGAACTCGCGGGCGTCGACCCGGACGACCCGGCAACCGACGAACCCTTCCGCCTCGCTCTCAAGCACATTCGCGCGCGCCTGGTAGCGACCGCCGAAGCTCTGTTCGGTCCCGACGTCCTGCAGCGCGAGGATCTCGACCTCATCGACGGCAAGGCACCGTACGCCGACTCTGCCGAGCTTCTCGCGGATCTCGACGTCGTCGACGGTGCGCTACGCGAGAATCGTGACGACTCCATAGCAGACGATCGCCTGCTCCGGCTGCGCGAAGGTGTCCGGACATTCGGATTCAACCTCTCGGGTCTGGACATGCGGCAGAACTCCGACATGCACGAGGAAGTCGTCGCGGAACTGCTGGCGTGGGCCGGTGTCACACCTGATTATGCGTCGCTGTCGGAGGAGGAGCGGGTTTCCGTGCTCTCCGGCGAATTGCAGGCCCGTCGGCCACTGACCCGGCCCGATGCCGAACTCTCGGAACTCGCGCGCAAGGAACTCGACATCGTCCGCGCCGCCGCCGACGCCGTTGCCGCCTTCGGCCCGCAGTCGGTGCCGAACTACATCATCTCCATGTGCACGTCGGTCAGTGACATGTTGGAGCCGATGATCCTCCTCAAGGAGGCCGGTCTGATCGACATCGACGACGACGGCAGGTTGGTCTCGACGGTGCGCGTCGTTCCGCTGTTCGAAACCATCGAAGACCTCCAGCAGGGGGCGCAGACGCTTCTCGCCGCACTCGACCTGCCGTTCTACCGGGGCCTCGTCGACTCACAGGCCGGCATGCAGGAAGTCATGCTCGGGTACTCCGACTCGAACAAGGACGGTGGCTACATGGCCGCCAACTGGGCGCTCTACCGCGGTGAGCTCGATCTGGTCGAGGCCGCGAAGAAGGCCGGTATCCGCCTGCGTCTCTTCCACGGTCGCGGTGGCACGGTCGGTCGTGGCGGCGGTCCGAGCTACGACGCCATCCTGGCACAACCACCTGGGGCAGTGCAGGGTTCGCTACGCATCACCGAGCAGGGCGAGATCATCGCAGCCAAGTACGCGGAACCGGTTGTGGCCGAACGGAATCTGGAGACCCTTCTGGCAGCAACGATCGAATCGTCGCTGCTCGACGTCGAGGGACTCGGTGACGAATCGGAGCAGGCGTACCAGAACATGGACGAGGTCGCGGCCCTCGCCCGCGCCGCATATTCGAAATTGGTGCATGAGACGCCCGGTTTTGTCGAGTACTTCACCACGTCGACTCCGCTGTCGGAGATCGGTGCCCTCAACATCGGCAGTCGCCCCGCCTCGCGCAAGCAGACCGAGAAGATCTCCGATCTCCGCGCGATCCCGTGGGTGCTGTCGTGGACACAGTCGCGTGTGATGCTGCCGGGGTGGTACGGCACCGGCTCGGCCTTCGAACAGTGGGTCGGCGACGACCCGCAGCGGCTCGAGACACTTCACCGGTACTACGAGAAGTGGCCGTTCTTCCGCACAGTGATGTCGAACATGGCGCAGGTGCTGGCCAAATCGGATATGGGACTCGCGCACCGATACGCGCAACTCGTTCCCGACGAGGAGCTGCGTGACAAGGTGTTCGGCATGATCGTCGACGAGCACGAGCGGACCCTCGCCATGTACGCGAAGATCACCGGAACCGACGATCTCCTCGCCGACAATGCCGCCCTGAAGCGCTCGGTGTACAACCGCTTCCCCTATCTCGAGCCGCTGAATCTGCTGCAGGTCGAATTGCTGCGGAGGTTCCGTGCTGGTGACGACAGTCCGCGGGTTCGACGCGGCATCCAGCTCACGATGAACGGACTCGCCACAGCGCTGCGCAACAGCGGTTAGCGCCTGGCAGCGCGTACCCCGGTCCGGCTCGTGCACAAGCGCGAACGTCGTCGGACGTGTTCGTCCCGTTCGGCGGCGTGGGACGACGCGCGCTCGAGTGCGTGTGCGATCGACTCGAGCGCGTCGTACTGCGACAGCGCCGACGAGATCGCTGCAGCGTGCCGGCGGTAGTCGGTGTCATCGAGCACGTCGGCGACCGCCTCGCGGATCTGTACGTGGGTCGGGGTCGCGGTGCGAAGGTCGATGCCCGTACCGTGAAACGCGACACGCGCGGCAACCTCGGGTTTGTCCTCGGCGCTCGGGGCGACCACGGCGGGTACGCCGTGTGCGAGCGACAGCATGATCGTGCCGAATCCGCCGTTCGTAACGATCGCCGACGTCGCGGGAAGCAGCTGATCATAGGGGAGGAACTCGGCGGCGCGGCAGTTGTCCGGGAGTGGGCCCAGTGCCTCCACGGGGCGGCCTCCCGTGCTGGCCACGACCGTGACGTCCATGTCCGCCAGTGCCATGGCCGTCGGGCGCACGAGCGAGTCGAAATCCGAGTTGGCGACGGTTCCCTGTGTGACGTGGATGATCGGCCGACTCCGATCGAGATCGTCCCACCAGCCGGGCATCGCCGGGGCCGGGATCGATCGGCTCGTGTCGATCGGCCCGACGAAACGCACGTTGGGCAACAGGTCGTCGAGGGGGTACTCGAACTCGCGGGGCCCGAGATGCAGATAGGAATCGAAAGCTGCCGCGACGTCGAGAACGAATGGGAAGTCCAGCGGCACAGGCGAATCGGTCATCTGGCCATACAGACCGAGCGCGTACTGTTGCAGCGATCGGAACAGGACTCTCTGCGCGAAGAAGTTCATCGCCCGGTTACGGAGCATCCCGGCCCGCGACCACGACGGGGCGAATCCCGAGTTGGGAGGTGCGGTGTTGCGACTGAACTGCGCCAACGGGCCGACTCCGACCGCGAGTACGGGCGGCCGCTGTCCACGCTCTCCGACAAGGAGCGGGAGCGCGCCGAGGAAGAAGTTGTCCACCAGGATCGAGTCGAAACGGGTGACGTCGAGAACTGCAAGAAGGGCACGCCACTGCTCGGGCATCGGGCGGACGAAGGTCTGGGTCAGTTGGTACCGGGAGAGTGCGATGCCGCGGTAACGCTCCGCGTCGGGCAGATAGCTGTCGAGCTCGCGCTCGTCGAAATCGGCGACGCCCTCGAGCGGAACAGGCTCGGCACCCGCAGCACGGATCGACGGGGCGAACCGTGAACCGGTCAGCATCGTCACCTCGTGGCCGCGTGCGGTCAGGTCACGAGCGACAGCCACGAGCGGTGCCACATGGCCGACGAGGGGAGTGCTGGCGAGTAGATAGTTGCTCATCGTCGGCCTCCGTGGGCTCCGTCGAAATTCACCAGATTCGGATTCTGGCTAATATGAGAAATGTAATCGGACATGAACCGGGGTGCAACAGGTGGCACGCAAATACGAGTCGCAACTGCGCAGTGGTCGCGCCGCAGCCACGCGTGCACACGTACTCGCCGCGGCGCGCGACCTGTTCGGCGAACAGGGGTACACGGCTACGTCGATCAAGGAGATCGCGAGTCGTGCCGGGGTGTCGCTCCACACGGTGCACGCCACGGGCGTGAAGGCCGAACTGATGGCGGCGGTCCTCGAGCGTGAGTTCCTGGGCGTCGAGGGCGAATTGTTCGCCGAACAGGCAGAAGTGCGCGACATCTTCGCCGAACCGGACAACGACGTCGCCCTGTTGCGCTACACGCGATTCCTGGCCGCCGGACACTCGCGTATCGCGCGGCTGTGGCACACAGCTCTGCTCGCGGGTGATGCCGACCCTGCGATCAGGGCTGCGTTGCGCCGTTCCGAGTCAGCCAGGGCTGCGGAGATCGACGTTGGCAGTCACGTGTTCGTGGCGCGCGGCCTTGTGTCAGAGGGGGAGCGAGCACGATTCGCCGTGATCCTGACACATCTGACCGATCCGGAGTCGTTCCACTACTTCGTGATCCGTAACGGCTGGAGTGCCGAGGGCTACGCGCAGTGGCTGCTGACGAGCATCCGGGCGCACCTCGGCCGTCCTGCGTGATCACCGCGCACGATTTTCGAGCTCAGTGACTTCACGCTGCAGTCCGGTGTGACGTTGCGCGATGCGAGACTCGCGTACAAGACGTTCGGAAAGCTCAACGACGACAAGAGCAACGTGGTCGTCTATCCCACCTGGTACTCGGGATGGCACACCGACAACGAATGGCTGGTGGGCACCGACAAGAAGGCACTCAATCCGGACGAATGGTTCATCGTCATTCCCAACATGCTCGGAAACGGATTGTCGACGTCGCCGTCGAATGCTCAGGTGCCCTACGACCACGCCAGGTTTCCGCTCGTGACGTTCTACGACCAGGTCGAGGCGCAGCATGCGTTGTTGACTGCACTCGGCGTGTCCTCCATCGAACTGGTCACGGGATGGTCGATGGGCGCGGGTCAGACCTATCAATGGGCGGTGAGCTATCCGGAGATGGTTCAGCGGGCGGCTCCGTTCTGCGGGTCGAGTGTCACCGCGCCGCACAACAAAGTGTTCTTGGAGTCGCTGGAGGTGGCGATGATGGCAGATGCGGCGTGGGCCGACGGTGATTACGATCCGGCGTCGCCGCCGATCAAGGGGCTTCGTGCGTTCGCGCGAATATACGCAGGGTGGGGTTTCTCTCAGGCCTTCTACTGGCAAGAGCAATGGCGCACAAATGGGATTCACCTCATTCGACGACTTCGTGCTCGGGTTCTGGGAGGCGTTCTTCCGCGACGGACGCGATCCCAACAACCTGATCTCGATGCTCAGGACCTGGCACGCGGGCGATGTCGGCCAGACACCCGGTTTCGACGGTGACACCCAGGCAGCGCTGCGCTCCATACGATGCCCGGTGCTGGCGATGCCGGCAGAGAAGGACCTGTACTTCCCTCCCGAGGACGAGGTCTGGGCCTCGCAGTTCATCGAGCGCGGCGACGTGACCGTCATCCCCGGCGTGTGGGGTCACTTCGCGGGTGGAGGCGCCAACCCGGTTGACATCGACTTCATCGATGGCAAGTTCGCCGAGTTCCTGTCGAAACCGGGGCTCGCAGATCTGTGATTGCTCGCGGGGATCAGCGAAACCGGACGGGTCACGCCAGGGGGCAGCCTAGACGGAGAGCTTGCCCGCCGCCGCGTCGTCGAGGAACCACACCGTCTCCGACGTCCCATGAGCGCCCGCGCACGGCCAGTCGTCACGCGACGCGCCGGAGTGCGCGGCCGCGACGGCGTCGGCCTTGTCTGGGCCGGATACCAGGAACCACACCTGAGCCGATCGATTCAGGGCGGGGAAGGTCAGCGTGACACGGCGCGGTGGCGGTTTCGGAGAGTCCTCGACCGACACCACCGTGCGCACGTTCTCGGCGGTGGCCGCGGTGTGAGGGAACAGCGAATTGATGTGTCCCTCGCCGCCCATCCCGAGCAGATGGAGGTCGAAGGCGGGGGAGACGCCGTCGTCGGCATTCGCTGCGAGTGTCGCCGCATAGTCCGATGCCGCGGCCTCGATGTCGTCGCCGAAGACCCCGTCGGACGCCGCGACGGGATGCACCCGCGCAGGATCGACGGGTACGTGCGTGAGCAGGGCGTCGAAGGCTTGTCCGACGTTGCGTTCGGGATCGTCGTCGGGGACGAAACGCTCGTCGCCCCAGTAGAAGTCGATCCGCGACCAGTCCAGCCCACTGGTGTCGACGTCGCTTCCTGGTGCGAGCGCACGCAGGATGGCGATTCCGTTGCTGCCCCCGGTCAGCACCACCGATGCGATCCCTCGCTCGCGTTGAGCGCGTGACACGACGTCGACGAAACGCGTTGCCGCTGTCGTCGTGAGCATGTTCGGGTCGTCGAACACGAGTGTCTCGGTTGTCATACCGGCGCTCCCTGGGCTTGGAGTTCGACCGCGCCGCGCAGGGCGAGCTCGTACATCTCGTCGGTGTCGAGCCTGCGTAGCTCCTCGGCGAGACAGATCGGAAGATCGCGATGCATCATCGCGACGCGGCCATCGGGCTTGCCCGGGGCACTCAAGACGGCGTTGCCGTTCTGGTCGATCGACATGACCGTGGTGCCCTCGTCACGGTGTAACCGCACCTCGAAGCTGCCGATGTTGCGTTGCGTCGGTACGCCCAGCGTCGAACGAAGCCATCCCGCAAGCAGATCCACACTCGGCGAGATCGCGGGACCGGTCACCTCTGCCCCGGTGATCGGGGTGTGCGGCGGACGCTCGACAGCGGAGGCCAGCAGTGCACGCCAGCCCGTGATCTGAGTCCACGCGAGGTCGGTGTCGCCCGGGGCGTAGGTCGCCAGTCTGCGCGCGAGCACGGTCTCGGGATTGGCCGACTTCGTCGCGTCGAGAATCCGTCTCCGCCCGATGCGGCCCATCCTGTCCTTGGCGGGATCCTCGGGCGCAGCGCCCGGCCACCACGTGACGATAGGCGTATCGGGGAGCAGGAAGGGCGTCACGACGCTTCGCGGATGGTTGGCCAACTCGCCGTGCAGGGTGAGCAGCACGACCTCAGACGCGCCCGCGTCGCCGCCGACCCGGATCTCAGCGTCGAGCCGGGACTCCTCGTCGCGTGGATCGCACGAGATAACGATCACTCGGCTCGGGTGCTCGCTGCTGGCGCCGATGGCGGCCTCGATGGCTGCCTCGGTCGGTTCGCCGTGTTCTGCGACCACCACAAGGGTGAGCACCCGGCCGAGGCTGATCGCACCCCCGGCCTCCCGGACCATGACGATTTTCTTGGCGACCTCGTTGGTGGTGGTGTCGGGCAGCGTGACGATCATCGGTACCTCCTCGGCGCGTGCGGTGAGCTACGGGGCGGTGACAGGGTCGGCGGTATCAGGGTCGGCGCCACGTTCGCCCGGTCCTGGCCATCATCTCGTCGGCGGAGTCGGGTCCCCAGGTACCCGACTCATAGGTGTCGGGTCGGCCCGCCTGTGCCCAGTGGTCGAGGACGGGATCGAGGATCTTCCACGACAATTCGACCTCGTCGTTCACCGGGAACAGTGACGGCTCGCCGAGCAGGACGTCGAGGATGAGACGTTCGTAGGCCTCCGGCGACGCCTCGGTGAAGGCGGTGCCGTAGCTGAAGTCCATGTTGACGTCGCGGACCTCCATGCTCGACGCGGGGACCTTCGACCCGAACCGCAGGGTGATGCCCTCGTCCGGTTGGACGCGGATGACGAGTGCGTTCTGGGACAACTCCTCGGTCATCGTCTTGTCGAACGGCAGATGCGGCGCGCGCTTGAACACCAGTGCGATCTCGGTGACCCTGCGCCCCAAGCGTTTTCCGGTACGCAGATAGAACGGCACACCGGCCCAGCGTCGTGAATCCACCTCGAGCGCGATGGCGGCATACGTCTCGGTGATGGAGTCGGCGCTGAAGCCCTCCTCCTCGAGCAGTCCGGGAACCTTCTGGCTGCCCTGCCAGCCTGGGCCGTACTGGCCGCGCGCGGTGTTCTCGTCGAGCGGAAGGATGTTGCTCGTGGCCGAGAGCACCTTGATCTTCTCCGCCTGTAACTGCTTGGGCTCGAACGAGATCGGCTCTTCCATCGCCACCAACGCCATGAGTTGCAGCAGATGGTTCTGGATCACGTCCCGTGCCGCACCGATCCCGTCGTAGTAGCCTGCGCGGCCGCCGAGGCCGATGTCCTCGGCCATGGTGATCTGCACGTGGTCGACGTAGTGCGAACTCCACAGCGGGTCGAAGAGTTGGTTGGCGAAGCGCAGCGCGAGGATGTTCTGCACCGTCTCCTTGCCGAGATAGTGGTCGATGCGGAACACCGACGACTCCGGGAAGACCGCGTTGACGATGGCGTTGAGTTCCTTGGCCGACTGCAGATCGTGCCCGAAGGGTTTCTCGATCACCACGCGACGCCAGTTGTCGCCTTCCTCGGCGGCCAACCCACTGCGTTCGAGTTGCTCGCAGACCGTGGGGAACGCATTGGGCGGAATCGAGAGATAGAACGCATGGTTGCCATCCGTGCCGCGTTCCTTGTCGAGCCGCAGGAGCGTCTCGTGAAGGCGGTCGAACGCTGCGTCGTCGTCGAAAGAACCCTGGACGAAACGAAAGCCCTCCGACAGACGCTCCCAGACCTCCTCGCGGAAGCCCGTCCTTGCATGCTCGCGAACGGCGTCGTGGACGACTTTCGCGAAATCCTCGTCGTCCCAATCCCGTCGGGCAAAACCGACGAGCGCAAACGACGGCGGCAGCAACCCCCGATTGGCGAGGTCGTACACCGCGGGCATCAACTTCTTGCGTGCGAGATCTCCGGTGACGCCGAAGATGACGAGGCTGCACGGGCCTGCGATACGAGGGAGACGTTTGTCACGTGGGTCGCGCAGCGGGTTCTTCCAACCCGCGGTGTCTGCCACCTACGTCAGCTCTTCTTCGCGGCGGATAGCTGCTCCTCGGTTGCGCCGAGGAGACCGGTCCACGCGTCGACGAACTTGGTCACGCCCTCGTCCTCGAGCACCTTGAACACGTCCGAGAAGTCGACGCCGACAGCCGAAATAGCGTCGAAGACCTCACGCGACTCCTTGGCGCGACCCAGGATCGACTTGGTGTCGACCCAGCCGTGGTCGGCAAACGCGTCCATCGTCTTGCCCGGCATGGTGTTCACCGTGTTGGGGGCGACGAGTTCGCTGACGTAAAGCGTGTCGGCGTAGTCGGGGTTCTTGGTACCGGTCGATGCCCAGAGTGCGCGTTGCGGCAACGCGCCCTGCTCCCGCAGAGCGGGGAAGCGGGAATCGATCTCGAACACCTGCTGGTAGGCGTGGTAGGCGATCCGCGCGTTGGCCAGCGCCGCCGAACCCTTGAGCTGCACGGCCTGTGGCGTGCCGATGGCGTCGAGACGCTTGTCCACCTCGGTGTCGACGCGGGAGACGAAGAACGACGCCACGGAGTGGATCTTCGAGATGTCGTGTCCTGCGGCGAGCGCTGCGTCGAGCCCGTTCAGGTAGGCGTCCATGACCTCCTGGTAGCGCTCCACCGAGAAGATCAGGGTGACGTTGACGCTGATGCCCTCGGCGAGGGTGCGGCTGATCGCGGGCAGGCCTTCTTTCGTTGCCGGGATCTTGATCAGCGTGTTGGGACGGTCGACGATCTTCCACAGCTCCACCGCTTGAGCGGCGGTCTTCTCGGTGTCGTGAGCCAGGCGCGGGTCGACCTCGATCGACACCCGACCGTCGAGGCCGTTGGTGCGGTCGAAGACCGGCCGCAGGACGTCGCATGCGTTGCGGACGTCGTCGGTCGTCACTGTGCGCACCGCGCTGTCGACATCGGTGTCACGCGCAGCCAGCTCGTTGATCTGGTCGTCGTATGCGGTGCCCTTGGACAGTGCAGCCTGGAAGATCGACGGGTTGGTCGTCACACCGACCACCGATTTGGTGTCGATGAGTTCCTGGAGCTGGCCCGAGCTGATCAGGTCTCGGGACAGGTCGTCCAGCCACACCGAAACCCCGGCTGCGGACAATTCTGCGAGCTTCTCGTTCTGTGTCACGGTTCTCTCCTCCAACATCACGCTCCTTGTGGGAGCGCCTCTAGTGGGTTGCCTCGGTTGGGATCTCGATGTTGAGTTGTGGATTCGATCGGCGATCAGCCCGCCACAGCGCGGAGAGAGGCCGCAACGACCGCCTCCGCGGTGATGCCGAACTTCTCGTACAGCACCTTGTAGTCGGCGGACGCTCCGTAATGCTCGAGCGACACGATCTGATCGCCGTTGCCCACCCAGCGATACCACGGCATCGCGATACCCGCCTCGACCGACACCCGCGGTACTGCCGGGGGCAGTACCGAGTCGCGGTAGCCCTGTGGCTGTTCGTCGAACCACTCCATGCTCGGCATGGACACCACGCGGGCCGCGATTCCCTTCTCGGCCAGAGTCTTCTGTGCCTCGACGGCCAACTGCACCTCGGAGCCCGTTCCGATGATGACGACCTGTGGATCGTCGTCAGAGTCACTGAGTACGTACGCTCCGGCGGCGACCCCCTCGGCCGACGTCCCCTCGAGGACCGGAACGTTCTGACGTGTCAGGATCAGGCCGACGGGACGATTGCGGCGCGTCATCAGGTGGGCCCACGCCGCAGCGGTCTCGTTGGCATCGGCGGGGCGCACGACGTCGAGATGGGGGATGGCGCGCAGTGCGGCGAGATGCTCCACCGGTTGGTGGGTGGGGCCGTCCTCGCCGAGACCGATGGAGTCGTGTGTCCACACGTAGATCGGATCGATTTCCATGAGCGAGGCCAGTCGCACCGACGGACGCATGTAGTCGGCGAACTGCAGGAAAGTACCGCCGTACGCCCGCGTCGGGCCGTGCAGCACGATGCCGGAGAGGATCGCGCCCATCGCATGCTCGCGGATACCGAAGTGCAGCGTGCGGCCGTACGGGTTGGCCGACCACTTCTTGGTCGAGATCGCGGTGGGACCGAACGAGGCCGCCCCGTCGATCGTGGTGTTGTTCGAACCCGCGAGGTCGGCCGAACCGCCCCACAGCTCCGGGAGGATCCCCCCGAGCGCCGAGAGGACCTTTCCCGACGCCGCGCGGGTCGCGAGGTCCTTGTCGCCGGGAGCCCAGGTCGGCAGGACGTCGCGCCATCCCTCGGGCAGCTCGTGAGCCTGGAGTCGGTCGAAGAGCTTCTTGTTGTCGGGGTTCGAGCTCGCCCAGGCGTCGAACGCCTTCGTCCACGTCTCCTTGGCCTCGACACCCCGCTCGACGAGTTTGCGGGTGTGACCGATGACCTCTTCGGAGACGTCGAAGGTCTTGTCCGGATCGAAGCCGAGAGCTTCCTTCGTCTTGGCGACCTCGTCGGCGCCGAGCGCCGACCCGTGCACGGCACCGGTGTTCATCTTGTCCGGCGCCGGGTAACCGATGATCGTTCGCAGGCAGATGAGCGACGGCTTGTCGGTGACCTTCTTGGCCGCCTCGATCGCGGCCTCGATGGCGACGACGTCCTCGCCGCTCTCGACGGTCTGTACATGCCAGCCGTACGCCTCGTAGCGCAGGGGTGTGTTCTCGCCGAGTGCGATGGTGGTGTCGTCCTCGATCGAGATCTGGTTCTGGTCGTAGAACACGATCAGGTTGCCCAGCGCCTGCGTGCCGGCGAGCGATGATGCCTCGGACGTCACTCCCTCCTCGATGTCGCCGTCGGAGGCGATCACATAGATGAAGTGGTCGAACGGGCTGGCCCCGGGCGCAGCGTCGGGATCGAACAGACCGCGCTCATAGCGCGAAGCCATGCTCATGCCTACCGCAGACCCGAGACCCTGTCCGAGAGGGCCGGTGGTGATCTCGACGCCCTTGGTGTGCCGGAACTCCGGGTGCCCCGGGGTGAGTGAATCCCAGGTGCGCAGGGCCTCGAGGTCGGAGAGTTCGAGACCGAACCCGCCGAGATAGAGCTGGATGTAGAGAGTCAGACTCGAGTGCCCGCAGGACAGGACGAAGCGGTCGCGGCCGACCCAGGTGGTGTCGACGGGGTCGTGGCGCATGACGCGCTGGAACAACGTGTACGCGAGCGGCGCCAAACTCATCGCGGTACCGGGGTGCCCGTTGCCGACCTTCTGCACGGCGTCGGCGGCGAGTACTCGGGCGGTGTTGACCGCGCGTGTGTCCACGTCGGACCAGTCGTCTGGGTAAGCCGCCGTGGTGCGTTCGCGGATCTCGTCGGTGTCAGCCACGTGTGCCGTCTCCTGTGCGTGTTGGTGTGCCTGCGTGATACGTGTCGTGCTGGGTCGTCAGCCGTCGAGCGCGCGTACTCATGCGCGATCTGTCTGCGCGCTGCCGCAGGGCCGTCCGGCCCACGATGTCCAGAGTAATCCGCCTACGCCACTCTGTGGTGCGGTGGCTCGTAACGATCTGTGGGTGGCCCCCGTCGTCGCAGGTTGACCGCGACGCGGAGCCTCAATTCTTCGATCGAATACCCCAGCGTCTACCATGCTGAGTAGTAGTCGGAGATGCCCGCGAACCGAATCATCGGTGGGGCAGGGGAGTTGACGTGAGGATCGGTGAGCGTGTGAGCGGAGATGGTTCCGCCACTTCTCGCAGCACGTCCGAGGTGGATTCTGACCGGCAGGTCAGCGAGTCGATCACAACCGCCGACACACGTGTCGTGGCCCGCATACGCGGACTGGTCATGGCCTACGTCGCACTCACCAAACCGCGCGTCATCGAACTGCTGTTGGTGGCGACGATCCCGGTGATGCTGCAGGCGGACCGAGGTCACGTCGACCTTGCGATCATCGCTTTCACGCTTCTCGGCGGCTGGTTGGGCGCGGCGAGTGCCAACACGCTCAACATGGTCGTCGACGCCGACATCGACAAGAAGATGCGGCGTACCGCCAAGCGTCCGCTTGCTCGGCACGCGGTCACGAGGACCAACGCGCTGATCTTCGGCCTGTTGCTGTGGGTCGCGTCGTTCGCGGTGCTCTGGTGGGCGGCGAATCTGCTCAGCGCGTTGCTGGTGTCGGCGACGATTGTCTTCTACGTCGGCGTCTACACGATGATCCTCAAGCGCCGCACCTGGCAGAACGTGGTGTGGGGCGGCGCAGCGGGTTGCATGCCGACGCTCGTCGGATGGGCCGCCGTGACAGGCTCGCTGAGCTGGCAGCCGATCGTGATGTTCGGCGTGATCTTCTTCTGGACGCCGCCGCACACGTGGGCGCTGGCCATGCGCTACCGCGAGGACTACAAGGCCGCGGGCGTGCCGATGCTTCCGGTGATCGCGACGGAGGAGCGGGTCACCCGGCAGATCCTCGTCTACACGTGGTTGACCGTCCTCTGCTCGTTCCTGCTGATCGGTGCCGCGAGCTGGATCTATGCGGCTGTTGCGGTGCTGGCCGGGGTGTGGTTCCTCAACCGCGTGCACAAGCTCTACCGTGACACCCGACGAGGTGTCGAGGTGACCCCCCTGAAGGTGTTCTTGCAGTCGAACGAGTATCTCGCGGCTCTGTTCTGCGGACTCGCGATCGACGCGGTGGTCAACCTACCCACCATCGCCAGCTACTTCTGAGGCCGCCGGGCCACTCCGCTTTCAGGGAGTGAGTGCGGTCGCTCCCGTTGTCGTCCGGTTCTCCAGGTCGGCTTGTGCGTTCGCCGCGTCTGCGAGCCTGTACTGCTGACCCACACGCGCGTCCAGGCCGTCGAGAACAGCGTCGAAATACTCTGCCGATCGCCAGCGCAGCTCGTCGGTGTCGGCGATGAAGTGGCCGAGCGTCGGACGTGTCACCGACAGCGAGCCGGCCGGATTCAGCCGCTGGATGTCGAAGGGTGGCACCGGCCCGCTCGCGGCACCGAATACGACGACGATGCCGCGGACGGCCGTCGAGGCGAGTGATTGTTCGAAGGTGTCGGCGCCCACTCCGTCGTAGACGACTGGGACACCGTTGCCATCGGTGAGATCGCGCACCTGCGCAACCAGGTCGTCGCCGTACCTGAGCACGTGTGCTGCCCCCGCGGACCGGGACAGTTCTTCCTTCTCGTCTGTGGAGACCGTGGTGATCACCGTGATGCCGCGCCGCGCGGCGAGCTGCGTCAGGATCAGTCCGACACCGCCGGCGCCCGCGTGGAGCAGGATCGTGTCACCCGCAGCCGGGTGTGCGCTGCCGTTGAGCAGGTAGTGGGCGGTCAGGCCGCGTAGCATCGTCGCGCCGGCCACGACGTCGGGGACGCCGTCGGGCACCGGGATGGCGCGGGCGGCGCGGACCGCGACGAGTTCGGCGTAGGAGCCGGGTGCGTCGACCCACGCTATTCGTTGTCCCGGCTGGAGGTCGGTGACCTTGCTGCCGACCGCAACGATCTCGCCGGTGCCCTCGGTACCGGGCACATACGGCGGCGTCGACGGGTACATGCCGCGCCGCAGGTATGTGTCGATGAAGTTCACGCCGATGGCCGAGGTCCGGGCGATCACCTCGTCCGGGGCGGGGATCGGATCGTCGACCGTTCCGTAGTTGAGCACCTCGGGGCCGCCGTGATGGGTCACCTGAATCGCGCGCATGCCTCGTTTCTACACGGTGCCCACCGCGTCGCTACGCAGTGGCGGATGACACCGCGCGGAGGACGACTCCTACCCGTCGGCCTCGCTGGTCGCATTCCTGGTCTCCACGACCGGCGGGTCCACCGACCACGGGAAGTTGATCCACTTGTCGGTGGTGCGCCAGCAGTAGTCGGGAGTCGTGATCGTGTGGGGTTTCTGGTAGATCACGGCATTGCGGACCTCGGCCACGCGCCCCTGCTGCTCGCAGAAATCGTCGACGAGCTTGAGTGTCTTGCCCGTGTCGGCGACGTCGTCGACGACGAGGACACGTTGATCGTGCAACCCGCTGCTCTCCAGCAGTGAGGGCAGCATCACCGGTTCGGACAGTGTCTCGCCGATGCCGGTGTAGAACTCGACATTCAGCGACAGCATGAGTTTGCAGTCGAGGGCGTAGGCCATTGCTCCCGCCGGGATGAGACCGCCGCGGGCGATTCCGATGATGATGTCGGGGACGTATTCGTCATCGGCGACCATCTGTGCCAGTTCCCGGCAGGCGACACCGTTCAATTCCCAGGTGAGGATTTCGCGCTCCTGCGCGGAGAGTTCCATACCCGCCAACTCTGCCAAGTTCGCGGTCCCTGCACATCTCGAACCGTGACTGTTCGGTTCGCGGTGCCGGTCAGATCGACGTCGATCCGGTCGCTCCTGTCGCTACGCCGCGGCGAGCCCGAGGGCTCGGGTCGGTATGCTCTACAGACCATGAGCGACGAGCAGACGACCGACTCCACCAACACCGCTTCGCGTGCCAAGGCACCTGCCGGCGTCGTCGAATCGATCAAGAAATTCGTGGCCGCCGAGGGCGGCGCTGCGACAGCGGTGCTGCAGCCGATCGGGGCCGCGGGTGTACGCATAACCCTCGTCGGTGACTCCAACGGCTACCTCGGCGACCGCGTCGTCGACGATGTCGCGACCGCACATGCTGTCGTCGACGCCGTACCCGGCCTCGAGATCGGGGAGTGGGATCGAGACCTGACGTCGAAGGCGACGGTGTCACCCGAGCACTACCGCAAGATGGCCGGCTGGGTCGCGCACTCCGAGCACTTCCCGAAGGCGCGCAACAGCGCGATCATCTGACCGGTTCGGTCCTCGCGGCGTCTGCTCCCGGGGTGACTGTTCCCGGGGTGACGTCGGCGGGAGCACGCTGATCTCGCCCGAACCACAGCACGAGCCAGGTGGCACCGATCATCAGGAGTCCGCTGCCGAGCATGTGGGCGATCACCAGAGCCATCGGCAGGTTCGTGGCGTACTGGATGCCGCCGATGATCCCCTGCAGGGCCAGCAGCGCGACGTAGGTGAACGCGGCGCGCGTTTGTGGCATGCGGAGAACGCGTGTGGTCACCGCGACTGCCAGCGCCAATCCCACGAGCACGAACACGAAGTCGGCGTGGAGCTGTGTCATCGCGCCGGGATCCAGTCCGTTGCGCGGGGCATCGGCGTCGCCTGCGTGAGGCCCTGATCCGGTGACCACGGTTCCGATGTAGATGGTTGCCCAGGTGAACAGGTAGATCAACCACGAGAGCGCATTGCCCAGGCGCGCGGCCACGGTGTTGGTGGCCCGCTGCCGGACCCGCGTGGATGTGCGGAACACGAGCACCGTCGCCGCGGATACGAGCGCCATCGACAACACGAAGTGCAGCGAGACGACCCACGGATTGAGGTCGGTGAGCACGGAGATTCCGCCGATGACCGCTTGGAACGGGATTCCGAGCGCGATGAGCGTGGCCAACCAGCGGTCGCCGCGGGTGGAGTCGCGGTGACGGAACACCGCGAGCCACGTCCCGATGGCAACGACCACCAGTACCCACGTCAGCATCCTGTTGCCGAATTCGATGGCTCCGTGCATGCCGAGGGCCTGATGGGGCACGAAGGAGCCGTCGGTGCACTGCGGCCAGGTGGGGCAGCCGAGTCCTGAACCGGTGAGTCGCACCGCGCCGCCGGTGACGACAATGCCGACGTTGACCACCAACTGAGCGATGGCCCATCTGTGGACGAATCGCGCGGAGGGGTCGCCGAATCCGGGTATGCGCCCGAACCAGCCCGCTCGCGACGCGGCGTCGGGCCTCGCGGTGTCGGGGGACTCCGCAGCCTTCTCGGTGCGCGTGTCTGACGTCGTCATTGGAATCGGAACCACCTCACTGCCAGCGCTGAGCCGATCACGGCCCAGGCCAGCAAAACCACCACGCCGAAGACGTCTACGCGTCCGTCGGCGGCTTGCTGTAGTGCTTCGGTCAGCGCGCCGGACGGCACGATACGTGCCACCCACCACACCCCGTCGGGGATCCGCGAACCCATGACGACCAGGCTGCCGACACCGACCATGGCGAACCAGAGAAGGTTCGCCAGCGCCAGGACCACTTCTGCCTTGAGAGTGCCGCCCAGCAGGAGACCGAGCGCACAGAACGCAGCCGTGCCGAGCGCGACGACCACAGCGCCGATCAACAGACCGACCGGCTCCGGCCGCCAACCGAACGCGACGCCGATCGCGCCGAGCAGGATTGCCTGGGCGATGACGACGATCACGACGGCCAATGCCTTGCCCGTGATGATCCCCCAACGCGGAATCGGTGTTGCGCCAAGGCGTTTCAAAGCGCCGTACCGTCTGTCGAATCCCACCGCGATCGCCTGGCCCGTGAAGGCCGTCGACATGACCGCGACCGTCAGGATGGCGGGCACGAACGTCGCCGCGCGCTCGGCGTTGGTCGTGCCCAGGTCGGTGTCGAGCGGGAGTAGACACAATCCGATCAGCAGGGTGATGGGAATGAACATGGTCAGCAGCAGCTGTTCGCCGTTGCGGAGCAGAAGCGTCAGTTCCAGGCGCGTCTGGGCGGCGAGCATCGCCGACAGCGACGCCGGTTTCGGTCGCGGCGCGAAGGTCCCCGGCGGGAACTGCGAGGTCGACGGTCGGGCGGTGGTCATCGACGCAACTCCCGTCCGGTCAGGTCGAGGAAGACGTCCTCGAGGCTGCGCGTCTCCACTCGCAGGTCGGTTGCGAGGACATTGATCTTGGCGCACCAGGCAGTGACCGTCGCGAGCACCTGCGGTGTGACGTCCCCACTGACCAGATAGTTTCCGGGGACCGGCTCGGTGCACCGGTAGTCCTCGGGCAGGGCGAGTTCGAGCATCGTCATGTCGAGGCCGCGCGGAGCCGTGAAGCGCAGTTCGTTCTCTGCGCCCCGGCTCGTGAGTTCCGCAGGCGTGCCGTCGGCGACGACGCTGCCGTGGTCGATGATCACCACGTGATCGGCGAGTTCTTCTGCCTCGTCCATGAGGTGTGTGGTCAACAACACCGACACACCGTCGCCGCGCAGCCGGTCGATGATCTCCCAGACGACCAGCCGCGCCTGTGCGTCGAGTCCGGCAGTCGGTTCGTCGAGAAAGACCAGCTCGGGCCGGCCCACGATGGCGCAGGCGAGCGACAACCGCTGCTGCTGGCCGCCGGAGAGACGACGGAACGGCGTGCGAGCCGCCGAGGTCAGGCCGAGGGCGTCGAGCAACCACTCGGGGTCGATGGGATCGGCCGAGTAGGCCGCGCAGAGGCGAAGCATCTCCTCGGCACGGGCGCCCGGATATGCGCCACCACCCTGCAACATCACCCCGATACGTGTGCGCAGTCTGTCGTTGTCGTGCCACGGGTCGAGTCCGAGAACCGACACCTGTCCCTCGTCGGCGTGTTGGAAACCCTCACAGATCTCCACCGTCGTGGTCTTGCCCGCACCGTTGGGGCCGAGGAGTGCGAGGACCGTCCCGGTGTCCAGGTCCAGATCCAGATGGTCCACCGCGGTGCGATCATCGAATCGCTTCACCAACCCCCGCACGCTGAGCGCGGTATCGGGTCTCGTGGACGTGGCCGAGGAAACGGGTCCGTGAGCATGACGATCGGTCATCGGATCGTCTGCCGGAGATGGTGAGGGTGAAGCCGTGCTGCGCACACGCCAAGACTATGCGGTGAGGGGCGCAGGAGAGAAAACGCCATCAGGCCGACGCCGCAGTCACGACTGCGTCTCGGAGGTCGACCGACGACGTCTGTGCCGGGTGAACGGCAGATCCTCGAAGAACAGGGCCGTCAGAACCGCGACCATGATCACACCGGCCAGCAGTCCCTGCGCGAGAACCACACCACTCGTGTTGGAGCTCGTCGGCATGACCACGATCGCAATGATCGCCGACGCCGCGATGCTGAGTACGCGAAACCAGGGGCCGGTAGCCCATGCGGCGAGCGGGATCACGGCCCACAGCAGGTACCAGGCCTGCACGAACGGGAAGAACACGACCACGGTCGCCATCGCGATCCCGAGGCCGCCCAGTGGATGCAGTCGACCCGCGAGGGTGGCGAGCATCCACCTGACCACGAAGATCGCGGCGATCAGTTGCCCGATCGGACGGGCGACGTCGAGGATGGCCTGGGTCTGATCACCGAGGCCGAGCCACACACCGACCCTGCCCGTACTCACCGACATCAGTGTCGGCATCGACATCCATGACCGGACGATCTCGCCCGTCGACAGAGTTGTCGTCCATCCGAAACCGAGTCCGGTGCCCACGCAGATCCCCACCACCACTATGGCGAGAATCACGAACAGACATCCGGCCGACGCGGCGAGGGCACGCACGGACTCACGTGAGCGCGACCACCAACTGCTGATCGGAGCGTGTCGCAGCGCGGGGAGCGTGGCGCCCCAGCGCCGCGCGAGAGCGACACCCACGAAGCCGAGGGCGAGCATCGATGTGACTTTCACCATGGACGACGCCGCGATCACAGCCGTACCCGCGATGAGCAGCCAACCTGCCCGACTCGGCCAGAATCCGGAACCGCGGAGGCGGTCGGCGCTGTAGATACCCGCGAAACACAACTCGAGTCCGACGAGCATGAGGCCGAGCATCAGCGCCTCGTTGTGGATACCTCCGACGAGATGGAGGATGACGAGCGGATTCATCGCGCCCAGCCACAGTGCGGCCACTCCCGACACCCCACAGCGTCGCGCGAGGCGGGGGAGAGCCCACACGATGAACGCGACGCCGAGCAGTGCTACTAGTCGATGCAGGAAGATCGCCGCCGTGATGTTGTCGCCGGTGACCTTGGTGATGCCTTCGCCGATCCAGATGAACAGGGGCCCGTAGGGAGCCGGGGTGTCGCGCCAGAGGTTGGGTACCGATCGCGTCAGGACATCGTCGACGCCGAGTCCGCGCACGGGACTGATGACGTACGGATCCATGCCGCGCTCGGCGATCGCGCTCTGCGCGAGATAGGAGTAGATGTCCTTGCTGAGCAGCGGTGGAGCCACGAGTATGGGCGAGATCCACAGCAGCAGCGTGCTGTCGGCCTGACGTCGTGTCATCCGTCGTTGTGGACTCCGGCGTTCGAGAACCTCCACGCTGAACCGGCCGACGGCGAAGCGTCCGATCATCAGCCACGCCACGACGAGCATCAGCGTGCCGCCGATCGACATCGTCAGAGCCGTACTCCACATGCGTGACGGCAGCGACAACAGACGCATTCCGGCGACGGGATTCTGCAGCACCGGGATCTGGCCGGTACCGAGTGACCCGATCAGCAGCAAAACCGAACCGGTGGCGCCGAATATCTTGATCCGGAACAGTCGCCGGTTCTCTTCCGCGTTGAGCGGGCCGACCTCCTGTTCGGTGTCGTGCAGTGTCGCCACCGACCGGCCGTAGTCGCCCGGGGTGTCGGAATCCGTGTCCGCTCGCTGCAGCGACGTCTGCAGACCGAGGTAGGTCGCAGCGCGACGCACGACACTGGTTTCTGGCACACGACGACTGTAATGGGTGGCGAGTAGGTGCCCCTCGACGCCGCACCCGACGACTTCGCGGCAAGCTCTTAGGCCACCCTTGCTGGAAGCCGGGAAGTAATTACGTCACACTGGCGTTGTGAAAACCATGCGGAGTGATGCTGTGCTGTCTGTCGACAGCGCCCGTCCCGGTGTGGTGGCCGATTCAGGAGCCATGCACACCGACGGGCAGACGCGTGCCGCGGTGGTGTCGTTGCTCGTCGAGGACGGGCCGCTGACCGCGGGCGAAATCGCCGAGCGACTGGGCATCAGTGCCGCGGGCGTTCGTCGACACCTAGACGCGCTCGTCGATGCCGGCGATGCCGAACATGCCTCGCCCGGGTTCGGACGCGGCGGTGAACGTGGTCGGGGCAGACCCGCCAAGTGGTTTCAACTGACGGCCTCCGGCCGTGGGAAGCTTCGGCACGCCTACGACGACCTCGCGGGCGCTGCGATGCGCAAGCTGCGCGACATCGCCGGTGAGGACGCGATAGGAGACTTCGCCCGCGATCGGATCGAGGGCATCGTCGACAGCGTCCGCCCGGTCTCTGAATCCGGTTCGGTCTCGGAGACGGTCGAAGAGATCGCCGACGCGCTCACCAGTGCTGGGTACGCGGCCAACACACGGTTGGTCGGTTCCGGCGTCCAGATCTGCCAGCACCACTGTCCCGTGGCACATGTCGCGGCAGAGTTCCCCGAGCTCTGTGAGGCAGAAACGGCGGCGTTCACCGAGCTCCTCGGTACGCACGTACAACGTCTCGCGACGATCGCCAACGGTGATTGCGCGTGTACGACGCATGTCCCCCTGATGATCGGCGACATCCAGCCCACCCCCGCCGCCGATCCCACGCAGACGAGTCGAAAGGCCTCGCGATGACAGTTACAGATGGACAGGCTCCACTGACACAAGAGGAGACCATCGCCTCACTCGGTACCTACGGGTACGGGTGGGCCGATTCCGACGTCGCAGGCGCGAGTGCGCAGCGCGGACTCTCCGACGCCGTCGTCGCCGACATCTCGTCGAAGAAGAGCGAGCCCGAGTGGATGCTGGAGAACCGTCTCAAGGCGCTGCGCATCTTCGACCGCAAGCCGATGCCGCACTGGGGCGCCGATCTCGACGGTATCGACTTCGACAACATCAAGTACTTCGTGCGCTCGACCGAGAAGCAGGCAGCTTCCTGGGACGACCTGCCCGAGGACATCAAGAACACCTACGACAAGCTGGGCATCCCCGAGGCGGAGAAGCAGCGGCTGGTCGCCGGCGTCGCAGCGCAGTACGAGTCCGAGGTGGTCTATCACCAGATCCGCGAGGATCTCGAGGCGCAGGGCGTCATCTTCCTCGACACCGACACCGGACTGAAGGAGCACCCCGAGCTGTTCAAGGAGTACTTCGGTTCGGTCATTCCGGCTGGTGACAACAAGTTCTCCGCGCTCAACACCGCTGTCTGGTCGGGTGGATCGTTCATCTACGTCCCGCCTGGCGTCCACGTCGACATCCCGCTGCAGGCGTACTTCCGCATCAACACCGAGAACATGGGCCAGTTCGAGCGGACTCTCATCATCGTCGACGAGGGCGCATATGTGCACTACGTCGAGGGATGTACCGCACCGATCTACAAGACCGACTCGCTGCACTCCGCGGTCGTCGAGATCATCGTGAAGAAGGGCGGCCGTTGCCGCTACACCACAATCCAGAACTGGTCGAACAACGTCTACAACCTCGTCACCAAGCGTGCCAAGGCGGAGGCGGGGGCCACGATGGAGTGGATCGACGGCAACATCGGCTCCAAGGTCACCATGAAGTACCCGGCCGTGTGGCTGACCGGCGAGCACGCCAAGGGTGAGGTTCTCTCGGTGGCGTTCGCGGGCGAGGGCCAGCATCAGGACACCGGTTCGAAGATGGTCCACCTCGCGCCGCACACCTCGAGCAACATCATCTCGAAGTCGGTGGCCCGTGGCGGTGGTCGCGCGTCGTACCGCGGACTGATCAAGGTGAACAACGGCGCCCACGGCAGTCGATCGACGGTCAAGTGCGACGCTCTCCTGGTCGACACGATCAGCCGCAGCGACACCTATCCGTACGTCGACATCCGCGAGGACGACGTGACCATGGGTCACGAGGCCACCGTGTCGAAGGTCAGTGACGATCAGCTCTTCTACCTGATGAGCCGAGGGCTGACCGAGGACGAGGCGATGGCCATGGTCGTGCGCGGCTTCGTCGAACCCATCGCCAAGGAACTGCCGATGGAGTACGCGCTCGAGCTCAACCGCCTCATCGAACTGCAGATGGAAGGAGCCGTCGGCTGATGGCTGACCCCACGATCCCGGTCACCGTGCCGGGTAACACCGCCGCGCCCGCCAACCGCGGCGAAGCCGCCCCTGCCAACCGCGGCGAAGCCGCCCCTGTCAACAAGGGCGAACTGTTCACGTCGTTCGACGTCGAAGCGTTCGAGGTGCCGAGCTCACGTGAGGAAGCCTGGCGTTTCACGCCGTTCCGACGTCTGCGCGGGCTGCACGACGGCAGTGCCAAGGCCGACGGTCGCGCGACCGTCGAGGTGACGGGTACCGCGGAGGGCGTAACCGTGGAGACGGTCGGTCGCGACGACAAGCGCCTCGGACAGGGCGGTGTCCCGTTCGATCGCATTGCCGCGCAGGCGTATTCATCGTTCGACGAGGCGACGGTGCTCACGGTCGGCCGTGAGGTCGAGCTCAGTGAGCCCGTGGTCATCACACTCGAGGGCCCCGGCGTGGATTCCACGGCATTCGGGCACGTGCAGATCCACCTCGAGCCGTTCGCGCGCGCCGTCGTCGTCTTCGATCAGAAGGGCAGCGGAACCTACGCCGAGAACGTCGAGTTCATCGTCGACGACCAGGCGGCACTGACCGTGGTAAACGTCCACGACTGGGCCGACGATGCAGTGCACGTCGCCGCGCACCACATCAAGGTGGGCCGCGACGCCGTGCTCCGGCACTTCGCGATCAGCCTTGGTGGCGACCTGGTCCGGCTGTCCCCGCTCGTGCGCTACGCGGCCCCGGGAGGCGACGTCGAGCTGTGGGGTCTCTACTTCGCCGACGCCGGACAGCATCTCGAGCAGCGTCTGCTCATCGATCACAATCAGCCGAACTGCCGCTCCAACGTGGTGTACAAGGGTGCGCTGCAAGGGGATCCGTCGGGTGACCGCAGTAGGGAAGCCCACACGGTCTGGATCGGCGACGTGTTGATCCGACCCGAAGCCGAGGGCACCGACACCTTCGAGCTCAACCGCAACCTGGTGTTGACCGACAACGCCCGCGCCGACTCGGTGCCGAACCTCGAGATCGAGACCGGCGAGATCGTCGGTGCGGGCCACGCCAGCGCCACCGGCCGTTTCGACGACGAGCAGCTGTTCTACCTGCAGGCGCGCGGTATCCCCGAGGATCAGGCACGACGCCTCGTCATCCGCGGATTCTTCGGCGAAGTGATCGCCAGGATCACGGTGCCCGAGCTGCGCGAACGTCTGGCCGCCGCCATCGAACACGAACTCGAGATCTCCGGCGCCTGACCGCTCGTCGGTCGCACCGATCCAGACACTCCCGCTGATCTGACCCGCCCCCGCTGATCTGACCCGCCCCCGCTGATCTGACTCCGACCCTGCTGATCGAGCTTGTCGAGATCACCAGCCCAGAAAGAAAGCACCATGAGCACACTCGAAATCCGCGATCTGCACGTCGACGTCGCGCAGTCCGACACCGACGCCGAACCGATCCACATCCTCAAAGGCGTTGACCTGACGGTGAAGTCGGGGGAGACCCACGCACTGATGGGCCCCAACGGTTCCGGCAAGTCGACGCTGTCGTATGCGATCGCCGGTCATCCCAAGTACAAGGTGACCAGCGGCTCCATCACGCTCGACGGGGAGGACGTCCTCGAGATGAGCGTCGACGAGCGCGCTCGTGCGGGACTGTTCCTCGCGATGCAGTACCCGGTCGAGGTTCCCGGTGTCTCGATGTCGAACTTTCTGCGTACCGCAGCGACCGCGGTGCGCGGTGAGGCTCCCAAGCTGCGCCACTGGGTCAAGGAGACCAAGGAGGCGATGACCGCTCTCGACATCGATCCGTCGTTCGCCGAACGTTCGGTCAACGAAGGATTCTCCGGTGGCGAGAAGAAGCGTCACGAGATCCTCCAGCTCGATCTGCTCAAGCCGAAGTTCGCGATCCTCGACGAGACCGACTCCGGCCTCGACGTCGACGCCCTGCGCGTCGTGAGCGAGGGTGTCAACCGCTACAAGGCGGAGGAGAACGGCGGCATCCTGCTGATCACGCACTACACGCGAATCCTGCGCTACATCCAGCCGGATTTCGTGCACGTGTTCGTCAACGGACGCGTCGTCGAATCGGGCGGTCCCGAATTGGCGGACGAGCTTGAAGAGAACGGGTACGTCCGCTTCACGACGGCTGCCGCGGCGGGCTGAGCCATGTCGACCGAGACCGTGGCCGCACAGGCTCCGACGCTCGACGTCGACGCCATCCGTGCCGATTTCCCGATTCTGACGCGCACGGTGCGCGACGGAAAGCCGTTGGTCTACCTCGATTCCGGTGCCACCTCGCAGCGTCCCGTGCAGGTGCTCGACGCCGAGCGTGAGTTCCTGACGACCCACAACGCAGCCGTGCATCGTGGTGCGCACCAGCTCGCCGAGGAGGCGACCGACGACTACGAAGGTGCCCGCGAGAAGATCGCGTCGTTCGTCGGGGTCACCGCCCCCGAGATCGTGTTCACCAAGAACGCCACCGAGTCGTTGAACCTCGTCACCTACACGCTCGGTGATGACCGCAGCGCACCACTGTTCGGTGGCCGCAGACTCGGTGAGGGCGACACCGTCGTGATCACCGAACTCGAACACCACGCGAATCTCGTTCCATGGCAGGAGCTGTGCCGACGCACCGGCGCGACGCTGAAGTGGTACGGCGTCACCGACGACGGGCGAATCGACATGGACTCGCTCGAACTCGACGACACCGTCAAGATCGTCGCATTCACCCACCAGTCGAACGTGACCGGCGCGGTGGCCGATGTCGACGAGCTGGTACGCCGCGCACGTGCCGTCGGCGCGCTTGTCGTCCTCGACGCCTGCCAGTCGGTCCCGCACATGCCCGTCGACTTCCGTACGCTCGACGTCGACTTCGCCGCGTTCTCCGGACACAAGATGCTCGGTCCGTCGGGGGTCGGTGTGCTCTACGGCAAGGCCGATCTGCTCGCGGCGCTGCCGCCGTTCATCACGGGCGGATCGATGATCGAGACCGTCACCATGGAGGCCACGACCTACGCCGACCCGCCGCAGCGGTTCGAAGCGGGCGTACCGATGACATCCCAGGTCGTCGGACTCGGAGCAGCCGTCGACTACCTGGCCGCGATCGGCATGGACGCCGTTGCGGCGCATGAACATTCACTCACCGAGCACGCACTGCGCGCACTCGGCGAGATCCAGGGACTGCGGGTCGTCGGGCCGACGACCACCGACAACCGCGGCGGTGCGGTGTCGTTCCTGGTCGACGGAATCCATGCGCACGACCTCGGCCAGATCCTCGATGACGAGGGCGTCGCCATCCGTGTCGGACACCACTGCGCGTGGCCACTGCATCGACGCTTCGGTGTCGCGGCCAGTGCGCGCGCGTCGTTCGCCGTCTACAACACGCTCGACGAAGTGGACGCACTGGCAGCGGCAATTGTCAAGGCGCAGAAGTTCTTCGGGGTCGTCTGACATGCGCATGGAGCAGATGTATCAGGATGTGATCCTCGATCACTACAAGCATCCGCACGGGCGCGGACTCCGCGAACCGTTCGGGGCCGAAGTCCATCACGTCAACCCGACGTGTGGCGACGAGGTCACCTTGCGTGTGGCTCTGTCGGACGACGGCAACACGGTGGCCGACATCTCCTATGACGGCCAGGGGTGCTCGATCTCGCAGGCGTCCACATCGGTGCTCTTCGATCAGCTCGAGGGCGCCAGCGTCGACAAGGCATTGGAGACGGTCGCCTCGTTCAACGCGATGATGACCTCCCGTGGCTCCGACGAAGGAGACGAGGACGTCATCGGCGACGGGATCGCGTTCGCCGGCGTGAGCAAGTACCCGGCGCGTGTGAAATGTGCACTGTTGGGCTGGATGGCGTTCAAGGACGCACTCGCCCAGTCCATCGAAGAGCGCGAATCAGAACAGGTGGAGACCTCATGACCGAACAGCCCACAGCTCAGACCGCGACGGCTGCAGACGCCGCCGATGAAGTTCAGGCGACTGACACCCAGGCAATCAAGACTGACGCAGGTGAGACCCAGCCGGCCGACCAGCCCGCGAGCACCATGAGCGAGCCCAGCACGTCGCTTCCGGAGATCTTCGACGTCGAGGAAGCGATGCGCGACGTGGTCGACCCCGAACTCGGCATCAACGTCGTCGACCTCGGTCTCGTCTACGGCATCGAGATCACCGACGACGCGGTGGCCAAGATCGACATGACACTGACGTCAGCGGCGTGTCCGCTCACCGACGTCATCGAGGACCAGTCGCGTGCGGCGCTGATCGGCAGCGGACTGTGCACCGAGTTGGAGATCAACTGGGTGTGGTTGCCGCCGTGGGGTCCCGACAAGATCACCGACGACGGCCGCGAACAGCTACGCGCACTGGGCTTCACCGTCTGACAATTCGCTTGTGCCGCCCAATAGGGTGAAGGCGTGTTACTAGCCCTCGAGATTGCACGAACCGCTGCTGATGGCGGCCGATCGCTACCTCCCGCGACGGATCTGGGCTTTCTGCTGCACAAGCATCCCGACCGGGTGCAGCGCTTCGCCACCACACAGGGGGAGGCGACGGTGTTCTATCCCGTCGCAGCGGCTGATCGCTGCCGCGTCGTCCTGCACGTCGACGGCAGCGGTGCCCGCGTGGACACGCATACCGACGTCGACCGATACGTCAACACGATTCCGTACGCGGCGTCGACTCGCCTCGTGGTCGCGATGGGCAAGGTTTTCGGTGACGCCATTGCAGGACGCTGTCCGAGCCGCGCGGAACTCGTCGACCATGCGTGGGACATGACGGTGTCGATTCCAGCAGTTCCCGTGCGGGCGGAGCTTAGGCCTGAGGACGTGTTCGGGCCCCTCGGCTGGTCGGTGACGGCGCGTGCCGAGCCGCTGATGCCCGCAGACTGGGGTGACTCCGACTTCGCGACCCTCACGTTGTCCGGCCGATTCACGGTGCGCGACAGCCTACGACACATCGCCGTCGCACTGCCTGCCCTCGCGGGCGACAAGCACTATTTCGTCGATGACGACGAGGTCGACAAACTGCTCCGCCTCGGGGACGGCTGGCTCGCGGAGCATCCCCGACGGGACGCGATCGTGCGTGGGTACCTGAAGCACCTGGGCGGCCTGACGACGGAGGCGCTCAGTCGGCTCGGCTCGGATCGTGTCGCTCCGGAGAGTGCCGAGGACGAGACACGCGCCGTCGAAGCCGACCGGCGAAGCCCCGATACGCGAAGGACGCTGGCCGATGAGCGTATTGCGACGGTCGCCGAGATCATCCGCGGCACGCAGGCGCGTTCGATGCTCGACGTCGGTTGCGGCGAGGGGCGCCTGCTCGACGCGCTGTCCGCCGACAGCACGGTTACGCGCCTCGCCGGCGTCGACGTTTCCACCGACGAATTGCGTACGGCTGCAGGACGACTCGAGCGTCGGCGGGGGATCGAACTATGGCAGTCCTCGCTGCTCTACACCGATGAGCGCTGCCGCGGATTCGACGTCGTGGTCCTGATGGAAGTGATCGAGCACATCGATCCCGGCCGGCTGCCGGTTGCCGTCGACTCGGTTTTCGACACGATGCAACCCGGTGCTGTCATCGTCACCACACCGAACGCCGAGTACAACCCGGTCTACGGCCTCGACAACGGCTTTCGTCATCCGGACCACCGCTTCGAATTCACCCGCGACGAGTTCGAGTCGTGGTGTGGACGGGTGGCAGCCGACTATTCGTACGAGGTGACCCTGTCGGGGATCGGGCAGGTCGTCGACGGCGTCGGAACCCCCACGCAGAGTGCGGTATTCCGGCGAATCGACGTGGGAGGTGCTCGATGACGGTCATCGAACTGCCCAGGTTGTGCCTGGTGGTGTTGGTTGGGGTGTCGGGCGCAGGCAAGTCGACGTTCGCGCACAAGCACTTCGCGCCGACAGAGGTGCTCTCGTCGGATGTGTTCCGAGGCCTTGTCGCCGACGACCCGAGAGACCAGTCCGCCACAGGTGACGCGTTCGGTGCACTGCTGGACATCGCGGATCGTCGACTCCGCCGTGGACTACTGACCGTCGTCGACGCGACGTCGGTGCGGCCTGAGGACAGAAAAGTGCTGCTCGATCTCGCCAAGGAGCGGGACGTGTTCGCCGTGGCGATCGTGCTCGACGTAGGGCTCCCCGATCTCGAGCGGCGTGCGGAGAACCGCCCCGACATCGATCCAGGTGTGATCGGACGCCAGCACCGACTATTGCACCGGCACGGAAAAAGCCTCCGCAAGGAGGGATTTCGATTCGTCCACACGCTCGACGGGGTCGATGCGATCGACGAGGCGAGGGTCGTGCGTACCCGGCTCTTCAACGATCGCACCGACGAGCACGGACCGTTCGACATCATCGGTGATGTCCACGGCTGCGCACGAGAACTGTGTGCGCTCCTCACCGCACTCGGCTGGACTGTGCGGCGCTCGCAGGCGGGCGACTTCCTCGGCGTCGACGCTCATCCTGACGGCCGTCGTGTGATCTTCGTCGGTGATCTCGTCGACCGGGGCCCCGACACCCCGGAGGTGCTGCGGATCGCCATGTCGATGACCGCCGACGGGCAGGCGTTCTGCGTACGTGGCAATCACGAAGAGAAGTTGCTCCGCGCGCTGCGTCAGCGGCGGTCGAGGTCGGCGACCACCGAGCAGGCGGCCCGGCACGGACTCGCCGAGTCACTCGAGCAACTCGACGCCGAGCCGCCCGAATTCGTCGCCGAGGTGCTGGATTTCATCGATGGCCTGGTGTCGCACTATGTCTTCGATGACGGACGTCTGGTGATCTCCCACGCCGGGTTGCCGCAGCGTTACCACGGGCGCACGTCGGGCAGGGTGCGGAGTCTGGCCATGTACGGCGAGACGACCGGT
This sequence comes from Gordonia otitidis, assembly GCF_020735545.1. NCBI lineage: Bacteria > Bacillati > Actinomycetota > Actinomycetes > Mycobacteriales > Gordoniaceae > Gordonia > Gordonia otitidis. The sequence continues at coordinate 4,844,292 of NZ_CP085974.1, read as the reverse complement.
GAGACCGATCGGTGGGGTTACCCGGTGCGTCTGGACTGGGCGCGCGATTACCGCGGTGACGCACGGGTCGTGTACGGCCACACCCCGGTGCCGCTGCCCGAATGGGTCAACAACACGCTCTGCGTGGACACCGGTTGTGTGTTCGGTGGACGGCTCACTGCGCTGCGCTACCCGGAGAACGACGTGGTCGGGGTGGCGGCTGCCGAGACGTACTGGCCGTCGGAGCGACCGATGGGCTACGGCGACTCGGACGCCGACGAACGCGTCCGCTCTCGTCTGCGATTCGACGACGTCGTCGCAGGCGACAAGCGGCTGATCTCGACACGGTTCGGTCCGTCGGTCACCGTGCGCGGCGACCGCGCCGCGTCGGCGCTCGAGGTGATGTCGCGTTTCGCGGCCGATCCCCGCTGGCTCCGGTATCTGCCGCCGACGATGAGTCCGGTCGGCGCACAGCGTGCCGACCTGCTCGAGGACCCCGATGCCGCATTCGCCTACTACGCCCAGGCGGGCGTCGACACGGTGCTCTGCGAAGAGAAGCACATGGGGTCGCGTGCGGTGGTGGTCGTCACCCGTGACGCACGCGCGGCCAAGCGGGGCTTCGGCATCGACGGGCCCGGCGCGCTGTACACCAGAACCGGCCGCATGTTCTTCGACGACGAGACCACCGCTGGGTTACTGCTGCGGGCACGCAGCGGGGCGTCCGAGCTGTTCGACGCGCTGGACTGCGACTGGGTGATTCTCGATGCCGAATTGCTGCCGTGGAATATCAAGGGGCAGCAGCTGATTCGCGACAACTTTGCAAATCTCGCCGCAGCGGCGTCCGTCGAACTCGACGCATACGCCGGTGAACTCGACACCGCAGCCACGCGGGGGCTCGACGTGGGCAACCTTCGGGATTCGGTGCACAGCGAGCGTGCGGACATCGACGCCTTCAGTTCCGCATATCTGCGGTACGTGACACCGGGCGCAGGCATCGACGACGTGCGCATCGCGCCGTTCGAGGTGCTTGCAGCGGGCGGAGGCGAGTCGGTGTCGCGGACGTTCGAATGCGAATCGCACCTGTGGCACCTCGACGTCGCCGACCGACTCGTGCGCTCCGAACCCTCGTTGTTCGCGCCCACGGCACGACGACTTGTCACGACGACCGATCCGTCGTCGTGTGCCGCGGGCACGCGCTGGTGGGAACGGGTCACGGCTGACGGAGCGGAGGGCATGGTGGTCAAACCTCTCGCGAACATGGTGCGCGACAAGAAAAATCGTCTCGTGCTCCCCGGTGTGAAGGTTCGTGGCGAGGAGTACCTGCGCATCATCTACGGCCCGGGGTATCGCCATGACCTTGACCGGCTGAGATCTCGCGACCTGCGGCACAAGCGGTCGATGGCGATGCGCGAGTACCAACTCGGTCGCGAAGCTCTCGCCCGGCATGTCGACGGCGCGCCGCTGTGGCGGGTCCACGAGTGTGTATTCGGCGTCCTGGCACTGGAATCCGAGCCGGTGGATACTCGGCTCTGAGCTGAGGAGGCACCATCACCGCTCGGATTCACGGTGATCCGCGTCCTGTCACAGCGTCTGCTGTCGGCAGCCACTCGTCGACGCTGAGCAGGAACGGGAATCGTCTCCGCACGCGAGGAAACCGGGATCATCTCCGACGAGCTGTACACGAGGTGCTCAACCTCGGTCTCGCGCGCCAGGTCGGCCACCATGATGCCGGCGGCGACCTCGGATTCGTCGGACATCGGCCGGCCCGGTTGTCCGGAACTCGGTTGAACGCTGAAGACGCTGTCTGCCCCTCGAATGCCGAACGAATCGATGCGCTGTCGGCGAAGTCTCCACGGACCTTTCCACGCCGGTCGCAGCCAACTGTTCTGCGCGCAGCGTCGACTGGTCCCGGACCACTGCTCGGACCTTCCAGCCCGCAGCGCGCAGGGCTCGGGCGACCGATCCTCCCTGCTACTTCGCACGCTGGGCAGAACAGCACCGGCTCTCTGTGCTCTACGACGGGTAGCGGCGATGGGGCGAGCGCGTGCCGTGGCATCCCGAATACGTGGCACCCTGGATACATGGACGAACCAGAGCGACGGTTTCGTCGTGTCCGTCGATGGAAGCCGCCCACATACGAGACCCGCGTCGAGAAGATGATCCGCGAGGCCACCGAGCGGGGTGAGTTCGACGACTTGCCGGGCATGGGGAAACCGCTCGATCTCTCTGACGCCAACGATCCGGATTGGTGGGTCAAACGCAAGATCCGCGACGAGGGGCTCGATTCGACGGCACTGCTGCCCGCCTCTCTGCAGCTACGCAAGGAGGCACAGGGATTTCCCGCTTCTCTGGTCGATGTCGCCGACGAAGCCGCGGTCCGTGACATACTCACCGACTTCAACCGTCGGGTTCGAGAAGCTCATCTGACCACGCGCGCGGGTCTTCCGTCGGTCGTCACCGCGCGCACTGTCGATATCGACCGGCTTATCGAGGAGTGGCGCGAGCTCAGGCGGTCCGATCGACGCTGAGCGGTGCTGTGGTGGGCTTTCGGTGCTGTCTCACGCCTTCCGTGTTCACCTCGGCGGGTCCACCACCACCGAGCGGTCGAACGTCGCCGACTCGAATCCTCCCTTGGGATCTGTATAGATCTGGATCGTCATGCCGTCCGGTGTCGTCAGGCGTACGACCTGTCCGATGTAGCCGGTGATCGCGCGCGTGTGCGGCACCTGTTGCCGATCGAGATGCGTGATCCACTCCCGGAGTGTCTTCTCGTCGGCGACTCCGAAGGTCACCGGATCGAAGTCCGAGACTCCTTGCGCTGCACTTGGATTCAGGCGCAACTCGACGAGTTGATGCACGCCCGGTATCGAGATCACCACGGCGTAGCGCTGCCCTGCCGAGTCGTGGTGGTCGAATCGCCCGATGTGTTCGGCACCGAAAACCCGTGCGTACCAGTCGATGCTCTGCTCGAGGTCGGAGACGGGAAACTTGAGGTGGTGGACTCCGGTGAGCGACGGCGACGTCATCACGCCACAAGCTCTGCCATGTGCAGCGCCATCTGCTTGCGGGCGGGCGGCAGATGCCCGATCGCGTTCATCGCGAGGTCACGCAGCTTCATGGCGAGCGGATTCTCGGCGACCGACGCGGAGGTCATGATGTTGGTCAACCGCACGGTGGACGCCGCGATCGGTCGTCGACGGTGTTCGTAGGTGTCCAGGTTCACCGTCGGTGTCGATGACAGGGCCGCGGCCAGGACCATGCCGAGCTCGTAGGCGTCCTGGATGCCGAGATTCATTCCCTGGCCGCCGGCCGGGCTGTGCACGTGGGCGGCATCGCCCGCGAGGAAGATGTCACCTTTGCGGAAGCGTTCGGCGATGCGGTGGTGGACACGGAACTGTGATCCCCACGCAATGCGGGTGACCCTCGATCCGGTCGGGCCGCGGGTGTCGAGGACGTCCTGAACCAGAGCGACGTCGACGTCGTCGACCTCGTCCGGCCATGTGAACAGGACCCTTCGTCGGCCTTCGGGCAGTGGCCCGCTCACAACGATTCCGTTGGGGGAGAAGAAGTTCTGCACCTCGTCGAAACGCAGCGGCCAATCGCTGAACTCGGCATCGGCGAGTACGAACGACTGCGGATAGTCGCCGCCCACGAAATCGATGCCCGCCGATTCGCGGACCACCGAGTGCGTGCCGTCGGCGCCGACGACGAATCGCGCCCGGACTGTCTCGCGTCCATCGGGACCGTCGACGTCGACGTCGATGCCCTCGCCGGTGTCGTCGAGCCCGACGACGGTGTAGCCGCGGGTGACCCGGCCGCCGAGATCGTGCAGTTTGTCGGTGAGTACCTGCTCGGTTCGCCACTGCTGAATGGTGGTGACGTGCGGATACCTCGTGTCGAGGTCGGCGAATCGCAGTTCGTTGAGTAGCTTCTCGCGGTTGCGGAACGTGAAGTACGGGACCACGACACCCTCGGCCACGAGTGTGTCGGCGACACCGAGTTCCTGCAGGATCTCCATGGTGCGTGCCTGGATGGCCGCAGCTCGCGAGGCATTATGGCCCTCGGGCTGCTTGTCGAGGGTGAGTACGTTCCGGCCTGCGCGTGTCAGGACGGTGGCGGCGACGAGTCCGGTTGGGCCTCCGCCGACGATCAGTACGTCGATGTTCTCGGGCAACATGTCCTTCTCCTTGATCGGGTGAGGATCTGCGCGCGATGCGCACTCCGGTGGATCAAGTCAGTCAACGCGTGTTGGCCAACGTCTGTTGATCATAACCCGTTAGACTCGTCGGTATGCAACATGTGGCCGGTATGACAAAGAAGGAGAGAGCGGAGCGCTCCCGTGCCGCGATCCTGGTCGCGGCACGGGAACACTTCGCGCGCAGTGGTTTTGCCGGTGCAACTGTGCGGGCAATCGCACAGGACGCCGACATCGACCCCTCGATGGTCATGCGCTACTTCGGCGACAAGAGGGGCCTGTTCACCGCTGCGACGACGGTGGACGTCGACGTCCCCGACCTCGCCGCGCTACCGGAGGAACGACGCGGCGCAGCGGTCGTCGAACACTTTCTGCGCATCTGGGACGATGCCGAGTCGCAGGACCTGCTCAGTGTGCTGCTCCGAAGTGCGATGACCGATCCCGTTGCGCGTGATCGTGTTGTGGAGATCGTCGAGGAGCACATGTTGCCCATGGTCGCGGCGGTGGTACCGGACGAGGGCGAGGCAGTGGTGCGCACCGGCCTTGTCGCCACACAGATCCTGGGATTGGCTTTGTGCCGCAAGGTCTTGGCTCTCCCGTCGGCCACCGAGGTCACCGCGCAGACACTGGTGAGGACCGTCGGGCGCGCGATCCAGGATTACCTGACGGCGCCTCTGGGCTGACCTGGATCAGTCTAGGGTGACGTCAGGCCATCCATGCCCGGCCACCGCGCCGCGACCGACCTTCAGTCGCGTACGCATACCGACCTTGCTGATCACGCGTCCCATCGCCTCCAACGTTCCGGCGAGGTCGTCTCGCCCGCTGAGGTAGCTGCGTTGGGCGCTGATCGGCATGGTGAAAAACGCCTCGAAGAAGTCGAGGGTCTCCTCGGCTGAGAGACCGAGCAGCGCCGACAGTCCGCGTACCCGCAGCTCATGCACCGAACGCACTGACGTCGGCCACAGTGCGGCCACGGGGTCGGCACCCTCGGCGACCGCGGTCGCGACGATATCCGCGCATGCCAATGAAGCGGCCACGCTGTAGCCCGTCGTCGGATTCTTCAGCCCGCCCGCGGCCCCGAACCGGAACACGGGGTCCTTCCACGGCGTCGTCGACGCGCCGACGAGGGGAAAATTCACCGACTCAGTGCGGAGCACCGACGGATGATTGTCGCCCAGTCTCACCAGGAGCCGGTGGTGGAGCTCTGCGAGCGGTAGCGCGGGATGTCCGGCCAGACAGGTCTCCTCGAGCAGTACTGTGCCGTCGCCGAGAGGTACGGCATAGAGGAACGACGGAAGTGGCGAGCCCGCTGCGCCGAGTTGTCGGGGGCCCGTCCACTCCATGAGCAGCGCGCCCGCGCCGTCGAGAATCGGCTCCGCGTCCCGGGCGTCGACGACGATCCCGAACGCCGTCTGATAGGGCGCATCGTGTGGCAGAGCGCCGCGGCAGTCGATGATCTGCTCGGCATGCAGCACCGAGCCATCCGTGCAGACCACCTCCCGTGGCGACACCGAGGTCGCGGTCGACCTCACCAGCGCCACCCCGTCGAGATCCAGTTCTGCTGCGAGGGCTGCATTGTCGAGCACCGTGTAGCCGCGGGCGATCTCGTGGCGGGTTCGAGCGTGGACTGCAACGGTGTCCATCCGAGATCCGAATGCGTTGGTGCTCAGCCAGTTCGGCAACTCGTCTGTCCACGCGGCATACGTGGCCTGCCAGATTCGGTCGGGATGCGGATCGACCAGAGTGGTGCTCACCCCATGCTCACGCAGGCGATGCGCGAGCCCTCGTCCCGCGGGACCGCCACCGACGACGATCGCCGTTCGCGACGGACTCACATCGATCCGGTGGCCAGCAGTCCGCCGTCGACCTGCAGGGTCTGGCCGGTGATCCAGGATGCGTTCTCGCCGACCAGAAATGCCGCAGCCTGTGCGATGTCCTCCGTGCTGCCGAGCCGTCCGAGGGGATAGCCGGCAACGGCGCGGGCTTCGTTGTCACCGGCGATGAGCGCGTCTGCGAACTTCGTCTTCACGATGGCCGGTGCGATGGCGTTGACGCGGATGTGTTTCGGACCCAGTTCCCACGCCAGTTCGGCGGTGAGACGGATCAGTGCCGCCTTCGACGCTCCGTAGGCGGCGATCACGCCCGTTGATCGCAGGCCCGCGACCGAGGCTATGTTGAGCACCGCACCGCCGGAGTCGGCCATCCCTGCGCGGTAGGCCTCCTGCACGAATCCGAGGGCGGCGACCACGTTGGTGTCGAAGATCTTGCGCACCGCATCGAGATCGGCGTCGACGAGCGGTCCGTAGGTCGGGTTGATGCCGGTGTTGTTGACCAGGATGTCGATACCGCCGCCGAGGCGGACTGCGGCCGCCACCGCGTCGGCGCGGTGGGTGGCGTCGCCGGTGTTTCCGGGGCAGACGTCGACCTTTGCCCCGTCGACCGCGGCACGAATCGACTCGGCGGCCTCGCTCAGCGGGTCGGGTTTACGGCCGGTGATCACCACACTTGCGCCCCGACGTGCGAGTTCGGTGGCGATGGCCAGGCCGATGCCGCGACTCGCGCCCGTGACGAGGGCGGATCGTCCGCTGAGATCGGTCGGAGAAACGGAAGTGTCAGCTGTGCGTTCGGTCACCTTGCCACCGTATCGAGCGACGTGGGGGCTGCGTGGGTCAGCGGGGTGGAAAAACCACTGGTTGCCGCACAGTAGACTGGTATGTCGTGATCACCGCGAGCGACCTGGAAGTTCGAGCGGGCGCTCGGACCCTGTTGTCGGCGCCCGGCTCCGCGATGCGTATCCAACCTGGCGACCGTATCGGACTCGTCGGACGTAACGGCGCAGGAAAGACCACCTCACTGCGTATTCTCGCCGGCGAGACGGAGCCGTACGCGGGCACGGTGACGCGCACGGGTCAGCTCGGATATCTGCCGCAGGATCCCAAAGAGGGCGATCTCGACGTCGTCGCGCGTGACCGTGTGCTCTCCGCGCGGGGTCTCGACGAGATCATGCACCAGATGGAGAAGCAGCAGGCCCTCATGGCCGAGGCCGCCGACGACACCGTCCGCGACAAGGCCGTCGCCAAGTACGGCCGACTCGAAGAGCGGTTCTCCGACCTCGGCGGCTACGTCGCCGAATCGGAGGCAGCACGGATCTGCAGCAGCCTCGGCCTGCCAGACCGCGTTCTCGGTCAACCGCTGCGCACATTGTCCGGCGGACAGCGTCGTCGCATCGAACTCGCACGCATCCTCTTCGCCGCGTCCGACGGCTCGGGTAAATCCGATACGACGCTGCTCCTCGACGAACCGACCAACCACCTCGACGCCGACTCGATCACCTGGCTGCGCGGATTCCTGCAGAACCACGAAGGCGGACTCGTGGTGATCAGCCACGACGTCGATCTCCTCGCCGATGTCGTCAACAAGGTGTGGTTCCTCGACGCGGTGCGCGGGGAGGCCGACATCTACAACATGGGGTGGAAGCGCTACCTCGACGCCCGCGCGACCGACGAACAGCGCCGCAAGCGTGAGCGCGCCAACGCCGAGAAGAAGGCGTCGGCGCTGCGCGCGCAGGCCGCCAAACTCGGCGCGAAGGCCACGAAGGCGACTGCGGCACAGCAGATGCTCAAGCGTGCCGACCGGATGATCGATTCGCTCGACGCCGAGCGGGTGGCCGACAAGACCGCGCGTATCAAGTTCCCGGAACCGGCGGCGTGCGGCAAGACCCCGCTGATGGCCTCGGGTTTGAGCAAGTCCTACGGCTCGTTGGAGATCTTCGCGGGGGTCGACCTCGCCATCGACAAGGGCAGCCGCGTGGTGGTGCTGGGCCTCAACGGAGCGGGAAAGACGACGCTGTTGAAGGTTCTCGCGGGAGTCGAGGCGCCAGACACCGGAACGCTCGAACCGGGTTACGGACTCAAGATCGGGTACTTCGCCCAGGAACACGACACGCTCGACGACATGGCGACCGTGTGGGAGAACATCAGGCACGCGGCGCCCGACGCGGGCGAGCAGGATCTGCGTGGACTCCTCGGAGCGTTCATGTTCACCGGTCCTCAACTCGATCAGCCCGCGGGAACGCTGTCGGGCGGTGAGAAGACGCGACTCACTCTCGCAGGACTCGTCTCGTCGGCCGCCAACGTGCTTCTCCTCGACGAGCCCACCAACAACCTGGACCCGATCTCGCGTGAGCAGGTCCTCGACGCCCTGCGCAGCTACACCGGAGCCGTGGTTCTCGTGACCCACGACCCCGGTGCCGCAGCCGCGCTCGATCCGCAGCGGGTGATCCTGTTGCCCGACGGCACCGAGGACCACTGGAGCGAGGAGTACCAGGAGCTGATCGAGCTCGCTTGATCCGCGGTTGATCAGGCGCGGGTTGCCCAGGCGATCACGTTGTCCTTGTAACCCAGCGGTGGTCCGACGAACTGGCCGCCGCACGTGACGAGGGCCAGTGTCTCGGGCCCGTCGACGCGGTTCAGTTCGTCGGAGGGGAACCCGGTCTCTTTGTCGGCGTTCTGGATTCGTGTCACACGGTAGTTGATCTGCTGACCGGACGCAGTGGTCACTGCGACCGTCTCGCCCGGTTTCATCGTCGCGAATCGCGCCGCGAATCCCGTGCCCTGGTCGGCCTCGTTGACGTGGCCGGTGACCACGATGGTGCCCTTTCCGGATCCCGGCAGCGAGGAATCGACCCACCATCCGAGGCGGCGTACGTCCTGCGGCGGCAGCAGCGCCCCGGTCGTGTCGGTTGCCACTGCCTCGGTAATTGCTGAATCACCACCTACGGCAATGCTTTTCGGAGCGGACTTCTCGTCGGTGCGGGCGGCGACGGGCGCCGGCAGTTCAGCCTGCGCCGACGGAGCGGTGGCCGCCGACTCACGGTCGCTCGTCGAACACCCGCCGACCACCAACGCGAAGCCCAGTGCCACCAGGCAGAACAAAGCGCGCATGCGTGGCCCGTTCACGGCTGACTCACCGGTCCCGACGGAACAGACGACAACGGGACGCGCGAGGCCGGATGACGGTCGCTGACGTGTCCCACCGGCGTGTTGTAGACGGTCACCGTCGACAACTTGTCGGTCGAGACATCGACAGTGTATGTACGATCCTCGGCGACATAGCCTTTCGGTGCCGTGATCTCACGAGCCCGATAGCATCCGGGTGCGACCTCGTGGTTGACAACGCCACCGTCACCGGTCGTCACCGTTCCCAGCGACTGCCCCGAACACGTGGACAAGGCGAATCCCGCGCCGGGCAACTTCGCTCCGGTGATCCGGTCGGTCTTGACCAGCTGGAGTATTCCGGTGGTGCCATCACCACCGTCGTCGACCCTCGCAAACGAGATCTGGATGTGGTTGCCCAGCAACCCCACCTCGACGTTGCCGCTCCCGGAGACGAGCTTCAGGCCGTCCGGCCACGCGAGCGTCTCGTATCGATAGGTACCGACGTTGAGAGTGAGGTCGGTCGGCGCGGTCGCGAGGGTCACCGCTCCGGTCTGGGTGTTGGTGAGGCGGATACGCACGTTGTGCACCGGCGTGATGCCGCCGTCATAGGGAATGAACGATGCGACGTACAGATGTGCGCTCCCCGACTCCGGTGGAGTCGACGGAACACTCGAACTCACCGAGGTCGGGGCCTGCACGGGTGTAGACGGGTTGGGGGACGACGGATTCGGCGCCGACGGCACGGTGGGTGACGGGTCGGTCGTCGGCGGTGTGGTGGTCGTTGTCGGTACCGCCGTCGTCGGCGTGTCTACTGACGTCGTCGATGGAGACGACATCGACGGCGGCGGCGGTGTGTCGGCCACGCCGACGGCGGGTGTCGCCACGGCGCCCACGAGAATCCCGGCCGCAAGCGCGGTGATCACTCGGCGTCTGGGCCGAAAACTGTTGTGGCAGTGCGTGATGTGCTTGGACATTGTCACTGAGCCTTTCATGGGGTGGACGGGCCCCGACACCCGGAATGTCGACTACATCGGTGGTTGCGTTATCGCAGTGACGCGGTGCGAGCCCTAAATCATTCGCATGCCGTACGCGCAGCGGTCCACGGCGGTCACGGCCGGTCGACGGGTCCCGACGGGATCGAATCCAGTGGAGTGCGGGCGCCGGGATCGCGACCGGGGACCACTCCGGTCGACCCCTCGTCGACTGCGAGACGGATGAGATAGGTGGCGCTCTGTCCTCGCCGCACCGTCACGCCGTCCGTCGCGGGACTGACCAGTCGCAACCCCTTCGGCACACTGACGACCGTGAACTTCAGCCCGCCGTGAGAGGTCTGCAGCGTCGCCGGTGTGGTGACCGTGTAGGAGCCAGGCCAGGTGACCCGCACCGTGACCCCGTTCACGGTGTCGTGCGCGCCTTCGAGAACCGCGTTCAGGTGCACTGTGCTGACCGGGAGCGAGCCATCAGGTGGTGTCGTGGTGGGCGGTGTCGTGGTCGGTGGGGTCGTGGTGGGCGGTGTGGTCGTCGGTGGGGTCGTGGTGGGCGGTGTGGTCGTCGGTGGGGTCGTGGTCGGCGGTTCGGTGGTGCCCGGAGGTGTGGTGGTTGCCGGGGGAGTCGTCGCAGGCGTTGTGGAGGCGGCAGAGGAACCTGCGGGGACGGAAGGGTCGTCTGCATGTGCGGGTGCCGTGCCGGCTACTGCCGCAGCCATGGTGAGAACGAAGGCTCCCAGCAGGAACGCTGCGCGTAATATGCCGCGCTGCAGGCGAACTCGCGAACAGGCGAGACGTGCGGTGTGGTGCCGTCGAAGACGGCGTGACTCGGTGGTGCGCATGGCGCGCTCTCGATCTCCCCGACCCAATTCGGATCACTGTGTGACCCCCGATACTGTCTCTGTCCGAATCGGGAAGAAGATCGTTAACAGGCGCGAAGAACCGTTACCGGCGCGTTATCGACGGTCATTCAGACGGTCGACGGCCAGTACGCCTTGCGCAGTTGGCCTTTCACCAGCTTGCCTGTCGGTGTGCGCGGTAGTTCGTCGACGAAGTCGACGGTGCGGGGCGATTTGTATGGGGCAAGGGACTCCCGCACGAAGTCGAGCAACTCGGCGGCGAGTTCGTCGGACGGTGTGTATTCGGGGGCGAGTTGGACGCACGCCTTCGCCACTTCGCCGAGATCGTCGTCGGGGACGCCTATCACCGCGACGTCGTAGACGGCCGGATGGTTGATCATGACGTTCTCCGCTTCCTGCGGGTAGATGTTCACGCCACCGGAGATGATCATGAACGCCTTGCGATCGGTGAGGTAGAGAAAACCATCGTCGTCGACGTAGCCCATGTCGCCGGTGGTGGCCCAGGTGGGGTGATCGGGGTGATAGGCGGACGCGGTCTTCTCGGGATCATTGTGGTATTCGAACGCCGGAGTGTCGCGTTCGAAGTACACCAATCCCACTTCGCCGGTCGGCACCTCGGCGCCCGTCTCGTCGCAGATCCTGATGACTCCCATGCCGGCTCGACCGACCGAGCCCGGATGGGTCAGCGCATCCTCGGAACCGATGAAGGTGGCGCCTGCGGCCTCGGTCGATGCGTAGTACTCGTAGATCACCGGACTCCACCACTCGATCATGGCGCGCTTCACCTCGGCGGGGCACGGCGCGGCAGCGTGGATGGCGACCTTCAGGCTCGAGACGTCGTAGCCGGTGCGGACATCCTCCGGCAACTTCAGCATCCGGATGAACATCGTCGGCACCCACTGGCTGTGCGTGACGCGGTACTCCTCGATCAGTTGTAGGGCGTCGATCGGGTCGAAGTGGTCCATGAAGACGACGGTGCCGCCCGTCGAATTCGTCACGCCGCAGAACCGCAGCGGCGCAGCGTGATACAGCGGAGCAGGGGAGAGATAGACGCTGTCGGAGTCGAATCCGTACATCGGGCCGAAGATCGCTGTGTAGGCGTCGGGAACCTCTGCCACGTTCCCCACAGGAAGTGGTGTGCGAATTCCCTTGGGGCGTCCCGTGGTTCCCGACGAATACAGCATGTCGGTACCCCGGGGCTCGTCGGTGCGGGGGGTATCGGGCGCAGCGGCGAGGACGGCGTCGTAGTCGTCGAAACCGTCGATCCGGCCACCCCAGGCGATCCGGTGTCCTGGTACGGCGAGAGCCGGGATCTGCCCGGTCTGCGATACCGCATCGGACACTGTCGCGTCGGCGAACACGACCTGTGCAGCGCTGTCGGTGAGGATGTAGCCGGTCTCGTCAGCGGTGAGATGATGATTGACCGCCGTGACGTAGAGCCCGCTGCGCAGCGCGGCCCAGTAGACCTCGAACATGTGTAGGTCGTTGCGGGACACCATGGCGATCGTGTCACCGGGACGCAAACCCAGTGCCTCGAGGTGGTTGGCGAGACGCGCGGAATTGTCGTCGAGTTCCCGGTAGGTGAGGCTCAGTCCCCGAGCCGCGTCGATGATCGCAGGCTTGTCGGGGGTGGTGGCGGCGATGACACCTGGGAACACGGGCTCTCCTCTGATCGAACAGCATGTACGGCTCCGTGTGATCCTATACCGAGCGATCGCTCGGGGTGAGTGGAATCACAGACACCCGCCGTCGACGAGGACCTGACTAACCCTCCACACTGCTCGGCGCCCGTACCGACGCCTCGACGAGGTCCAGCACGGCGTGCAGGTCGTCAGTCGGGCGACCGGAGGCGAGTCTGGTGATCAAGCCGTCGAGCACGAGGTCGAGGTAGGCGAGCAGGACGTCGGTGGGAACGTCGTCACGCAACCGCCCGGTCTCCCGACCACGCTCGAGCCGATCGAGGGTGGCCTTCTCCAACTCCGCGGAGCGTTCGAGCCACGCGGACCGGAACGTCGGATCCGTTCGCAGCTTGCGCGCGATCTCCAGTCGCGTACCCAGCCAGTCGAAATCCTGTGGGCGAGCGAGCATGTCGCGCATGACCTGGACGAGACCCTGCTCCGCGGCCACGTCGGCCATGCGCTCGGCGTCTTCGCGAGCGAGTGCGAGGAAGAGTGCTTCCTTGTCGCGGAAATGGTGAAAGATCGCGCCACGAGACAGTCCTGTGGACTCCTCGATGCGTTTGACCGTCGCTCCGTCGTAGCCGTACTCGGCGAAGCAATGCCGCGCGCCGTCGAGAATCTCCCGACGACGCGCGGCAAGGCGGTCATCACTGACCTTGGGCACTGAGCTCGCCCTGTCAGCTCTTGATCATGTTGCGGAGCACGTACTGCAGGATGCCGCCGTTGCGGTAGTAGTCGGCCTCACCGGGTGTGTCGATGCGCACCTTGGCGTCGAACTCGATCTTCGAGCCGTCCTCCTTGGTGGCGGTGACGTGAACCGTCTTCGGCGTGGTGCCGTTGTTCAGTTCTTCGATGCCGGTGATGTCGAAGGTCTCGGTTCCGTCGAGGCCCAGCGACTTGTGCGACTCGCCGTCAGGGAACTGCAGCGGGATCACACCCATACCGATGAGGTTCGAGCGGTGGATACGCTCGAAGCTCTCGGTGATGACGGCCTTGACGCCCAGCAGGCTGGTGCCCTTGGCGGCCCAGTCACGCGAGCTGCCGGTGCCGTACTCCTTGCCGCCGAGCACGACCAGCGGGGTGCCCTGCTTCGCGTAGTTCTGCGCGGCGTCGTAGATGAATGACTGCGGAGCACCCTCCTGCGTGAAGTCGCGGGTGTAACCACCCGTGACATCGACGAGCTGGTTGGCGAGACGGATGTTGCCGAAGGTCGACCGGATCATCACCTCGTGGTTGCCGCGACGTGCACCCAGCGAGTTGTAGTCCTTGCGGGCCACACCATGTGCGTCGAGGTACTGCGCGGCAGGGGTGCCGGGCTTGATCGTCGACGCGGGGGAGATGTGGTCGGTCGTGACCGAGTCGCCGAGCTTGGCGAGTACACGAGCACCCTTGATGTCGGAGACCGGATCCGCCTCGAGCTTCATACCCTCGAAGTACGGAGGCTTGCGCACGTAGGTCGACTCGTCGTCCCAGTCGAAGGTCTTGCCCTCGGGAGTGGGCAGGCTCCGCCACCGCTCGTCACCCTTGAACACGTCGGCGTAGTCCGCCGCGTACTGCTCGGGGCTGATCGAGCTGGCGATGGTCTGAGCGATCTCCTCGTTCGACGGCCAGATGTCCTTCAGGAACACGTCGTTGCCGTCCTGATCCTGGCCGAGCGGGTCGTTCTCGAAGTCGAAGTCCATCGTGCCCGCGAGCGCGTAGGCGATGACCAGCGGCGGTGACGCGAGGTAGTTCATCTTCACGTCGGGGTTGATACGACCCTCGAAGTTGCGGTTACCCGAGAGCACCGCGGTGGCGGTCAGATCGTTGTCGTTGATCGCCTTCGAGATCTCCTCGGGCAGCGGGCCCGAGTTGCCGATGCAGGTGGTGCAGCCGTAACCGACCAGGTAGAAGCCGAGCTTCTCGAGGTACGGCCACAGACCGGCCTTTTCGTAATAGCCGGTGACGACCTGCGAACCGGGAGCCATCGAGGTCTTGACCCACGGCTTCTGGGTGAGACCCTTCTCGACCGCCTTCTTGGCGAGCAGGCCCGCGCCGAGCATGACCGACGGGTTCGAGGTGTTGGTGCAGCTGGTAATCGACGCGATGGTGACGATGCCGTGGTCGAGAATCATGTCACCGCGCTCGGGCGAGGAGATCTTGACCGGCTTCGAAGGCCGTCCCTCTGCGCCCTTGCTGGCGTTGTGGGCGGGCTCGTAGTCGTCGTCGGCGAACGACAGCTTCGCGCCGTTCGGGTCGATTGCGGGCGCATCCGACGCCGGGAAGCTCTCGGCGTTCGACTCGTCGACACCGTTGTAGGCGGGGGTGCTGCCCTCTTCGACGTAGTTGTGGATGTCCTTGCGGAACGCGTTCTTGGCGTCCCACAGCTCGATGCGGTCCTGCGGACGCTTCGGGCCGGCGATCGAGGGGACGACCGTCGACAGGTCGAGTTCCATGTACTCGGAGTACGCGGGCTCCTCGGCGTCCTTCTCCAGCCACATACCCTGTTCCTTGGCGTACGCCTCGACGAGGTCGAGGGTCTCCTGGGGGCGGCCGGTGAGCTTGAGATAGCTGATGGTCTCGCTGTCGATCGGGAAGATCGCGCAGGTCGAGCCGAACTCCGGGCTCATGTTGCCGATCGTTGCGCGGTTGGCCAGCGGAACCTCGGCGACACCGTTGCCGTAGAACTCGACGAACTTGCCGACGACGCCGTGCTTGCGCAGCATGTCGGTGATGGTCAGCACGACGTCGGTCGCGGTGACGCCGGGCTTGGTCGCACCTGTCAGCTTGAAGCCGACGACGCGGGGGATCAGCATCGAGACGGGCTGCCCGAGCATTGCCGCCTCGGCCTCGATACCGCCGACGCCCCAACCGAGCACGCCGAGACCGTTCTGCATCGTCGTGTGCGAGTCGGTGCCGATGCAGGTGTCGGGGTAGGCGACATCGGTCCCCTCGGCGTTCGGTCGGACCATGACCGAGCGTGCGAGGTGCTCGATGTTGACCTGGTGGACGATCCCGGTGCCCGGCGGCACGACGCGGAAGTCGTCGAATGCGCCCTGGCCCCAACGAAGGAACTTGTAACGCTCTTCGTTGCGCTGGTACTCGATCTCGACGTTGCGCTCGAAGGCCTGTGCGTTGCCGAACGCCTCGATGATGACGGAGTGGTCGATAACCATCTCGGCGGGCGCAAGCGGGTTGACCTTGTCGGGATCGCCACCGAGTTCCTTGACGGCGTCGCGCATGGTGGTCAGGTCGACCACGCAGGGCACGCCGGTGAAGTCCTGCATGATGACGCGTGCGGGCGTGAACTGGATCTCGATGCTCGGCTCGGCCGAGGGATCCCAGTTGGCGATCGCGGTGATGTGGTCCTTCGTGACGTTCGCGCCGTCCTCGGTGCGAAGCAGGTTCTCGGCGAGGACCTTGAGTGCGTAGGGGAGCTTCTGGGTTCCCTCAACAGCGCTCAGCCGGTAGATCTCATACGACTTGTCGCCCACCTCGAGGGTGCCTTGGGCGCCAAAGGAATTGATACTCACGACTTATCCACTCTCCTCGTGCCGACGGGCTGCGTCGGCGTCGTTCGACGTCTCGCGTGTGCGCACGCGTGACTGCTTGGCTGGCTCGTCGACGAACGCCGCTCGTCGACTCCGACCGTCACCCGACGGGCTGCGTCGAGTGTTCGAGTGCTGTCGGTGGCGTCGGCGGGTGGTGCCGAGGCCTACCTGCCCTCACGGGCGGCCACGGGGCCGCCGTGGTCACCACCTCATGTTAACAGTACGGTTGTACTGTTAACAACACGCGACACGCTCGGCAACCGCCCGCCTCCAGCATCCTCCATTCTGTCGCATGGCACGAGACGAGGTTCACCCGGTCGCGAGGGGGTCGGCGACATTTAATGACCGCGAAACCTTCGCGTGTGACACGCGGGGGTAGGTCCCCGACGACGATCGGCCATTGGGCAGGATGGTCGGGGCAGCCAGGCTAACGGGGCAGCGCTGGCCTCGGGTAGCGCACAGCGTGGTCGACGCGGAGCAGAAAGTTGGGTACATCCGATGAGTCCAGGTCCACAGGGCTATCCCGCGATAATCCCTGCGAACGTCGACATGGCAGCGCTGCGATCAGAACTCCTCGCCGATCACGTCGCCGCGCCCGCTGATCAGGAGCCCGAACTCCGGTCGTTGGTGGCCCGCGCCAAGTCCGACGGCTACGAGCTCAACGTCGTCGTGCTGACCGAGTCGCAACCCAACTTCACCTACTACCGCGACATCGCAACCGAGCTGCAGTCCCAGGTGGGCGGAACAGTGCTGGTGATCGGGCCCAACTCGGTCGGCAGTGCGTCGAACGAGTTCAGTCGCGTCGTGCAGGAGCAGGCGATGGACGATCTCACGCTGCAGAAGCCTACGGTCGCCGCGACCCAGATGTACGACGAGCTGACTGCGCCGCAGATCGACTGGACCCTGGTGACGATCGTCCTGATCCTGGTGACGATCGTCGGCGCGGTGCTCGCCCGCGTGCGGTCTGTTCGAGCGCGTCGACGCCGCGGCGAGGACGCGGCTGTGGTCGTCGATCAGGGACGTCCGGATACACGAGGGTCGTCGGGCCTGGGCGAGCAGACCGCCGAGTCGGCCGCCGACCGGACTGCGGACTCGTCTGCCACGTGAGCCTCGCGGTCACGACCGCCTGAGGTCGGACACGTCCCACATCCGAGGTCCCGCCACCTCCTCACATCTCGTTGCCAATTCGATACGCGACCAGTCGCGTCGTCTTTTGGGCTGTTCACGGCATTTTCGCAGGTAATCACCCGTATGTAATTCGTGGCAGCGGTTTTCTCGTGTGTCCGATGTGACGTACGGTTCTCATGTCACTTGTGTTGCTATTGGTAGCCGATGCACCACATGTGGTAGGTGATGCACGTTAGTCGGTTGGGGAAGACGTGCACCCTGTGTTCGGACATGGAGATGCGTGCGACTCGAGGCGATCACTCGAGTCATGGCATCGCCGGCGAGGGCGAGGAGTTTCACGTGAGGCGAGTGACCACCGGTGTGGCCCGTGGTGCCCCCAGGCGGGGTGGACCGCGGTTCGCACGTTTCGGGGCCGCGCTTGCGGTCGCGTTGCTCAGTGGCATGGGTGCGGGCCAGGCCATGGCCGCACCAGGTGCGACAGCACCGAAGAAGCCGAGTGCGGTGTCGACACTGATCAATCAGATCGCGACGGCAAACCAGAACATCAAGGATCTCGACGGCGCAGTTGCCGTGCGCCAGGAGAACGCCAACCGGTCGCTGGCCGACTACCAGAATTCGGTCGCAGCCCAACAACTCGCCACGCAGGCCGCCGAGGGCGCCGAGAACTCCCTCGACAAGGCCACCCGCGCCACCAAGGACGCGCAAAAGTCCTTCGACGCGCTGATCCGCGATGTCTACCGGAACGGCAGTACGACCAGTTCGATGACGAAATACGTCTCGTCGGACAACCCCGACAGGGTGCTGGAGCGGATGTCCACGCTCGATCGGGTTGCCCGCAACCAGCAGGACACCATCCGTCGCCTGCAGGTTGCCCGCAATCAGGAGGCCAACCGTGTGTCGGCACTGCAGGCGCTCAAACGCCAGGCGGCGCTGGCGACGTCGGGTGCCGAGCAGCGCAAGAACGACGCTCTCGCCGCGGTCCGCGAAGCGCAGTCGGCGATGGCGGGCGAGCAGCAGCGTCGCAACTCGCTGGTCGCCCAGCGCAACGCCGTGCAGCAGAAGCTCGACCAACTGCGGGGCACCGTCACCACGCCCAAGAAGGTCGACGCTCCCGCGCCGACCGACCTGCTGTCGGGCTTGTTCCCGGGCATCCCGGGACTCCCCGGACCGCGACCGGCAGCGCCGGGCGCGACGGAGGTCGACGCCACCAGCGACAACCAGGCCCTCCAGGTCGCCGCAGAGGCGGCCGCGCGCCTCGCGGGAGATCTTGGGCAGAAGGCGTTGGCGGCGTTGGTGGGGCAAGCACAGATCCCGCACTCGGAGTTGCTCGACGAACTCGGTCTCGGAGGTGCGTCGCTCGGATCGTCCGGCGCGGACAGCATCACCAGCCGACTCGGCTCGGGCAGCCTCGGCACGCTGTTCGGCAGCTCCTCGGGTGGTGGCGGGGGTCCGGTCCGGCCGGGCCTGCGTGGCCCCCAGGCGGTCGAGATAGTCGTGAACCGTGCGCTGTCCCAGCTCAACGTGCCCTACGCATGGGGAGGCGGCGACGCCAACGGCCCGACGCAGGGTATTCGCGACGGCGGTGTCGCCGACTCCTTCGGCGACTACAACAAGATCGGCTATGACTGCTCCGGCCTGATGATGTACGCCTTCGCGGGCGTCGGCATCCAGCTTCCGCACTACACCGGCTATCAGTACACGTCGGGTCCGCAGGTGCCGCTCGCGCAGATGCAGCGCGGCGACATGATCTTCTACGGCCCCAACGCGAGTGAGCACGTCGCGCTGTACCTCGGTGACAACAAGATGGTCGAGGCACCGCAGTCGGGTGACGTGGTGAAGGTGTCTCCACTGCGGACCGCGGGCGCGATGCCCAACGTGGTGAGGCTTCTCTAGCCTCCAGGCGCTGATGCGACGACGTCGGCACGACCTTCTTGGCGCGTTTTCAGGACGCACGGCTAGGCTGGCAGCCAACCATGCCGGCACTCGATCGAGCCCTCGCGCGCGGACAGTGTCGACGGACGTGCACCGTGCAAGCCCGGCTGCGCCGGGAACGGACGAACTTTAGGAGTAGGGGTTGACCTCTTCGCATCCGAACACCGAGCCGGCGCAGGACGCGTCGAACGCGGGCGGGGGAGCGGTGACGCTCAGCGACGACGACGTGAAGCTCGTGGAACGGGCGATTTATGAGGTCAAGCGTGTCATCGTCGGCCAGGATCAGCTCGTCGAACGCATTCTCGTCGGACTCCTCGCACGCGGTCACATTCTCCTCGAGGGCGTGCCGGGTGTCGCAAAGACCCTCGCGGTCGAGACCTTCGCGAAGGTCATCGGCGGCACGTTCTCCCGCGTGCAGTTCACGCCCGACCTCGTACCAACGGATCTGTTGGGCACGCGCATCTATCGTCAGGGGCGTGAGGAGTTCGACACCGAACTCGGACCCGTCGTCGCCAATTTCCTGCTCGCCGACGAGATCAACCGTGCGCCCGCGAAGGTGCAGTCGGCCCTGCTGGAGGTCATGGCCGAAAGGCACGTGTCGATCGGCGGCACCACCTACCCCATGCCGGATCCGTTCCTGGTCATGGCGACCCAGAACCCCATCGAGAACGAAGGCGTCTATCCGCTGCCCGAAGCGCAGCGCGACCGCTTCCTGTTCAAGATCCTCGTCGACTATCCCTCGGTCGAGGAGGAGCGAGAGATCGTCTACCGGATGGGTAACGTGCCGCCGAGTGCTGCACAGATTCTCGACCCGGAGACGACTATCCGGCTTCAGGAGACCGCAGCCAACGTCTTCGTGCACCACGCGCTGGTCGACTACGTCGTCCGTGTCATCAACGCCACCCGACGCCCAGCTGAGCTCGGGCTGCACGACGTCGACTCCTGGCTGTCGTACGGCGCGTCTCCGCGTGCGACCCTGGGTATCGTCGCCGCCGCTCGGGCGCTCGCGCTCGTGCGCGGCCGTGACTACGTCATCCCGGCCGACATCGTCGAACTCATCCCCGACGTGCTCCGCCACCGACTCGTGCTCAGCTACGACGCCCTGGCTGACGAAGTGACCGCCGACCAGATCATCAACCGCATCCTGCAGACCATCGGCCTGCCCCAGGTCGGGACACAGCCCGTGCAACCGGCTGCGGGTCCGCCGGTTCAGACAATGCCGGGCCAGCAGGCGCCGGGGCCGCTCGGAGCCGGTCCCCAAGCGCCCGGTCCCCAAGCGTCCGGACCGCACACCGCCGGCCCCAACGGCACGCCGGCACCGGGACAGAACAAGCAGGTGAACGGTGCCCAGCAGGGTCGTTACCCGGGCCAGGCCAACCAGACGTCAGCGCGGTATGGCGGCTAACAGCTCTCTGCCATCGCTTGATTCGGGACTCCTCGACGAACCGCAGCTGTCTGCTGCGCTCAAGTCGTTGGAGTTGACCGTTCGTCGCAAGCTCGACGGTGTCCTGCAGGGCGAACACCAGGGTCTGATCCCCGGGCCCGGTTCCGAGCCGGGGGAGGCTCGCCCATACCAACCCGGCGACGACATCCGTCGGATGGAGTGGTCGGTCACCGCCCGTACGACGCAGCCGCACGTACGTCAGATGATCGCCGACCGCGAGCTCGAGACGTGGCTCGTCGTCGACGCCTCCGCCAGCCTCGACTTCGGGACCGTGGATCACACCAAGCGCGAACTCGCCGTCGCGGCGTCGTCGGCCATCGTGCACCTGACCTCGGGCGGCGGAAACCGCCACGGCGCCATCGTGTGCACGGGAGACAAGATCGTCCGGGTGCCGGCGCACGCGGGGCGCGCCCACGACCTGAGCCTGCTCAAGGCGATCGCGACCACACGCCGCGCGGCGCCGGGAGTCCGCGGCGACCTCAAGGCCGGACTCGAAGCGTTGCGTCGACCGCAGCGCCGACGCGGATTGGCCGTCGTGATCAGCGACTTCCTCGGACCGATCGACTGGGAGCGCTCGTTGCGCGCGATCGGCGCCCATCACGAGCTGTTGGCCATCGAAGTCCTCGATCCCCGCGACCTCGACCTCCCGCCCATCGGCGACGTCACTCTCGCCGACGCCGAGTCGGGTGAGATCCGACAGGTGACGATCACCGACAAGCTGCGCCGCGACTTCGCCGACGCCGCACGCGCACATCAGCAGCAGGTGCACCGCACCATCCGCAGTTGTGGTGGCCCCGTGCTCTCGTTGCGCACCGACCGCGACTGGATCAACGACATGGTGAAGTTCGTCGGACGCCGTCGCCGCGGACTCGCCGCCGGGGTGGGGTGAGGACGGCAGTGTTCTCGCACCCCTGGTGGTTGCTCGCGCTCGTCCTCGTGGCCGCGCTCGCCGTCGGCTACTGGTACATGCTGCGCATGCGACGTCAACGCGCGTTGCAGTTCGCCAACACGGAGATGCTCGATCGGCTCGTGCCCGCGGAGCCGCGGTGGAGGCGCTGGCTACGACACGCCCCGATGGTTGCGCTGCTGTTGGCGCTGGTGTTGCTCGTGGTCGCGGTCGCCGGGCCGCAGGCCAACCGCAAGATCCCGCGCAACAAGGCGACGGTCATCCTGGTGATGGATGTGTCGCGGTCGATGAATGCGACCGATGTCGCGCCATCGCGCATCAAGGCTGCCCAATCCGCCGCGAAGCAGTTCGCCGACAACCTCACCGACGGCATCAACCTCGGTCTGATCTCGTTCGCGGGTACGGCGTCGACCCTGGTGACCCCGACCCCGAATCACGACGCGACGAAGCAGGCCGTCGACAAACTCCAACTCGCCGACAAGACGGCCACCGGTGAGGGAATCTTCGCCGCGCTGCAGCAGATCCAGACACTCAACGCCGTCCTGGGCGGCAACGACGGTGCGCCGCCTGCCCGCATCGTGCTGCTCTCCGACGGCAAAGAGACCGTGCCGGACGACCCCGACGATCCGCGCGGCGGGTTCACTGCTGCGCGTAAGGCCAAGGAGGAACAGGTCCCCGTCTCCACCATCTCTTTCGGCACGTCCACCGGAACCGTCGACCTCGAGGGTGATCAGGTCCCGGTTCCCGTCGACGACGACTCGCTGCGGAAGATCGCCAACCTCAGTGGCGGCAGATTCTTCACGGCGTCGAGTCTCGACGAGCTGAACAAGGTCTACAGCACCCTGCAGGAGGAGATCGGCTACGAGTACCGCAAGGGTGACGACTCGTGGCCCTGGTTGCTCGCGGGCACGATCTTCGTCATCCTCGCCGCGGGCGGAGCGATGCTCATCAACCAGCGATTACCCTGAGCAGCCGACCCGCCGACCCTGCCAACGTCGCACGCATTCTCACCGGATAGGTTTGTTACCCATGTCGCAGAGCAATGAATCTCGCAGCCGTGCCTCGCGCTCAGTACTCGTCACCGGAGGTAACCGCGGCATCGGTCTCGCGGTCGCCCGACGGTTGGTTGCCGACGGCCACAAGGTCGCCGTGACGCATCGCGGCTCGGGAGCCCCCGAGGGCCTGTTCGGGGTGACCTGCGACGTGACGGACACGGTATCCGTCGACGCCGCGTTCAAAGAGGTCGCCGAACACCAGGGGCCGGTCGAGGTCGTGGTCTCCAACGCCGGCATCACCGCCGACACCCTGCTCATGCGCATGAGCGTCGACAGCTTCGAGGACGTCGTCGACGCCAATCTGACGGGCGCGTTCCGCGTGACCAAGGCCGCGACCCGCGACATGCTGCGCAAGCGCTGGGGCCGCTTCATCTACCTCGGATCGGTCGTCGCACTCATGGGGACCCCGGGACAGGCGAACTATGCGGCGTCGAAGGCCGGACTCGTGGGTCTCGCCCGTTCGGTGACCCGCGAACTCGGTGGGCGCAACATCACCGCGAATGTCGTCGCGCCGGGCTTGATCGACACGGACATGACGCGGTCCCTTCCCGAGGAGTACACCAAGACGGCCGTCGACCAGGCGATCCCGGCCAAGCGCATGGGCCAGCCCGAAGAGGTGGCCGCCGTCGTCAGTTTCCTCGCGTCCGACGACTCCGCGTACGTCACCGGAAACGTGATCAACGTGGACGGCGGCCTCGGCATGGGCCACTAGGCCGTTCACCGTCCGATCCCGCCGTCTCCCACCACCCGTCAGCCGACCACGAGCAACGCACACCCGCAGAGGAGCCCAACACTGTGAGCGGAATCCTGGACGGAAAGACCGTCCTCATCACCGGCATCATCACCGACGCATCGATCGCGTTCAGCACCGCCAGCGTCGCGCAGGAGCAGGGCGCCAAGGTGATCATCACCGGCATCCCCGAGCGTCTCCGGCTGATCGACCGTATCGCCAAGCGCCTTCCGAAAGAGGTGCCTCCTGCGATACCGCTCGACGTCACCGACGAGGAGAGCCTCGGTGCGCTCGCCGACAAGGTCCGCGAACTCGCTCCCGAGGGCGTCGACGGCGTGGTGCATTCGATCGCATTCGCCCCGAAGACCCTTATGGGCCCCGATGCCGTGCCGTTCCTCGACGGTCCGGGCCCCGACGTCGCGAAGTCGTTCGAGATCTCCGCGTGGAGCTATGCCTCGCTGGCCCGCGCCGCGCTGCCCGTGATGAACGAGGGCGGCTCGATCGTCGGCATGGACTTCGATCCCCGCACCGCGCTGCCGGACTACAACTGGATGGGCGTGTCGAAGGCCGCACTGGAGTCGGTGAACCGCTATGTCGCTCGCGAGGTCGGCTACGCGAAGAAGATCCGATCCAATCTCGTCGCTGCCGGGCCCATCAAAACCCTTGCAGCCAAGGCGATCTCGGGGACGGCAACCGACGACGCCAAGAAACTCACCATGCTCAACACCTACTGGGACGGTGCGTCGCCCATCGGATGGGACGTCAACGACCCGACGGTGGTCGGCAAGAGCGTCTGCACCCTGCTGAGCGATTGGCTGCCGGGCACCACCGGCTCGATCGTCTACGTCGACGGTGGGGCCAGCCACAACACGTGGTTCCCGGAGAACTTCCTCAGCGAGTGATCTCCCGGGAATCGACCACGCAAAACAGCGCGGCATTCGACGCCGTGCTGTTCCTCTCGTTCGGCGGACCCAACGGGCCCGACGAGGTGATGCCGTTTCTCGAGAACGTCACCCGCGGTCGCGGCATACCGCGCGAACGCCTCGAGGCCGTCGCCGAGCACTACCACCACTTCGGTGGGGTGTCGCCGATCAACCGGCTCAACCTGGACATGATCGACTCGTTACGCGCCGAACTCGCACGCAGGGGCCGCGACCTGCCGGTCTACTTCGGTAACCGCAACTGGGAGCCGATGGTCGAGGACACCGTTGCGCAGATGTACGCCGACGGCCACCGGCGCGTCCTCGTGTTCCCGACGTCGGCATGGGGCGGTTACTCCGGGTGCCGCCAGTACCACGAGGACATCGGACGCGCCCTCGCTGCACTGGTCGAGCGGATACCCGGCGTCGCCGACGATCCGCTGCTGCTCCGCAAACTCCCGCAGTACTGGGCCGAGCCGGCGTTCGTCGAGGCAGGCAGAGATGCCGTCCGGCGCGCGGTGGCGGCGCTGCCGCAGTCGGAAATGCCCGCGCACCTCGTCTACACCGCGCACTCGGTGCCGATGTCGGCCGACGCGGCGTCGGGGCCGATCGACGCCACCGACGAACACACCGGAAACGGCATTCCCGCGGGCGGAGGGCATCTCTACTCGCGTCAGGTCCGTGCCGCGTCCGACGCGGTCGTCGAGGCGCTCAGCGACGGTGGGTTCGACGACGATCTCGACCACAAGGGCAGCGATACGGCGGTCGATCAGGTCTGGCAGTCGAGATCGGGGCCGCCGCTGATCCCGTGGCTCGAACCCGACATCTGCGATCACCTGCAATCGCTGTCGGCCGCGGGCGTACGTCGGGTCGTGGTGAGTCCCATCGGATTCATCTCCGATCACCTCGAAGTGGTGTGGGACCTCGACAACGAAGCCGCTGAACAGGCCGAAGAACTCGGAATGGACTACGCGCGTGCCGACACCGTCGGCACCGATCCGCGGTTCATCAGCATGATCGCCGATCTCATCGACCGCTACGCCGACGGCGGGGGCGACCTCCGCGCACTCGGCTGCGCCGACAACGGCGCGACGTGCCGCCCGAACTGTTGCGTTCCACCGCGTCGTCCGCAGCGTCACTGAGCGGCCCGTCGACATGCCAGACGAGCGGGGTACCGAATCGTTCGATGCATTACTCGACGTCGGTGCCCGGGCCGACGTATCCGGATGGGATTTCTCCTGGCTCGACGGACGGGCCACCGAGGAGCGTCCGCCGTGGGGATATGCCCGGGCGATGTCTGATCGCCTTGCCGGGGCCGAGGCTTCGCTCGACCTCCAGACGGGCGGAGGGGAGGTACTCGCTGCAGCCGCCCGTTACCCGGCGACGGCCGTGGCAACCGAATCCTGGCCGCCCAACGTCGCACACGCCACCCGCCTCCTACACCCGAGAGGTGTGGCGGTCGTGGCGGCACCCGACGAACCGCCGTTTCCGTTCGGCGACAAAGCATTCGACCTCGTGACCAGTCGCCACCCGGCATCTGTCTGGTGGAACGAGATCAGTCGGGTGCTCGTTCCCGGCGGAACGTACTTCGCTCAGCACGTCGGACCGGCCAGCGGCTTCGAACTGATCGAATTCTTCCTCGGACCACAACCGGACACGCGGCGAGACAGGGATCCCGCGGACGAGGTGCGGGCAGCGGAAGCGGCGGGACTCGAGATCGTCGACCTTCGCACCGCTCGACTCCGCATCGAGATCCACGACGTCGCGGCGGTCGTCTACCTGCTCCGCAAGCTCGTGTGGTGGGTGCCAGGGTTCACTGTCGACAGCTATCGTGACCGCTTGCGCGCTCTGCAGGATCAGATCGATGACAAGGGACCGTTCGTCGCACACTCGACGCGCCATCTCATCGAGGCACGTCGACGCTGAACCCCGGCCTCGTCGGACCGAGCGCTCCACATCCGATGTGGCTCAGGGGATGATCGGCAGGTACTCGGAGATGACCCGGTTGACCGCGGCGCCGCGCGCGGCGCGTGCAAGTGCGACGAGTCGGCGCAATTCGCTGTCGCCGGAATGCAATTCGTTCGACGTGGAGCCGAAGGTGACGTCGCCGGCACCGGCGACGGTGACGATGGCCTCGATCTGCGCGGCGGTGTCGATCACTCTGCTCGCGCGAGTGTCGTCGTGGGGTGGAAGATCGACCTGATTCCGCAAGGTGAGCGCGCGGACGGAACCGCGCAGATCGGCCGGAGGGTTGCCCGCGCGCGACCCGACCCGGGTCGCCAGGGATGCTGCCTCCGATACCGACTGTCGCAGTTGATATTCGACTTCACCGACGGGTGCCGACGGGTCTGCGGGCAGCGCCGACGCGTACCGGTCGACGGTCCACCGGCACGCGTCACCGTCGAGTGCGGGGACGAGGGCCAGCGGGCCGGAGCCCACACCGTCGTCGACCAACAGCACTTCGCCCGCTGCGAAGGCGGCCGACGTGGCCCGTCCGGGAGGCAGGCCGTGCGGATCGCCCGCAGACGGCAGGCGAACCGACATCGCCGTTGCGCCGCGCAGAATCCCGAGAATTCCCAGCACACCGTCACCGTCGGCGCGGGGGTGGTCGGTGCGGTCATCGACGATGTGGCGACCGGCGAACGTCGCGAGCGTGTCGGCGACGTCGTCGGGGGAGCATCGGCCGGCGAGCCACGCCGCCGACCAGCCGCCGAGGGCACACGCGGGCCACGCGCGCGCGACGGTGTGGTCGGTACTGGTCACGAAGAACCACGATACCGAGAGCGGCGATGTCACGCTGCGCGCGTTCGCGTCCCGATCGACCGGCGTGGCGAGGAGACTCCGACCGTGCGGCGACCTACCGTATCGCTGGTGAGCGACGACCGATACGGACGAGACGTACTCGCGACCCCGCGGCGGGCCAAGCCCCGCGCGCCCGAAATCGCGGCCGAACGCGATCTGGTGGTCGAGGATGCGGCCACGGGATTCTGCGGTGCGGTCATCGGACTGGAGAAGAGCTACTCCGGCGATCTGGTGCGGCTCGAGGACCGTCACGGACAATCGCGGGTGTTCCTGATGTTGCCTGCCGCCTTCCTCATCGACGGCAAGCCGGTGACCCTGGTGCGTCCGCGGGCCAGGGGGCC
This sequence comes from Gordonia otitidis, assembly GCF_020735545.1. NCBI lineage: Bacteria > Bacillati > Actinomycetota > Actinomycetes > Mycobacteriales > Gordoniaceae > Gordonia > Gordonia otitidis. The sequence continues at coordinate 4,816,867 of NZ_CP085974.1, read as the reverse complement.
GCAGGCAGCAACGCGGACCGCCTCGGGTTCACGCGTCGTGCCCCACCAACGCGCGCGGCAGGCGCGTGCGAGCCGCATCTTCGTGGAGGGCGTGCACGACGCTACGCTCATCGAACGCGTATGGGGTGCCGACCTGCGGGCGGAGGGCGTCGTCGTCGAAAGTCTCGACGGCCTCGACAATCTGGAGGCGGCGCTGGGACAGTTCGGTCCCGCGCCGCACCGTCGTGCCGGTGTCCTCGTCGACCATCTCGTCGCCGGCTCGAAAGAGGAGCGATTGACCGCCGAGGTCGGTGAGAACGTGCTGGTGTGCGGGCATCCCTACATCGACGTCTGGCAGGCTGTGAAACCTGCGTCGGTGCGGATCACAGCATGGCCGGATGTTCCGCGTGGCGAAGACTGGAAAACGGGGATCTGCGCGCGGTTGCGCTGGGGTACACCGCAAGACGGATGGCGCCGAGTTCTGGCGGGTGTCAAGGACTTCCGCGACCTCGAGGTCCCGCTGTTGCGCTCGGTCGAGGAGTTGATCGACTTCGTCACGCTGACCCCCGGCGACAACTGACCCCGCAATCGGACCACGCCGACGTCCGATTTGCCGGATACGCTCTGGCACAATGAATACATGAGCGCACTGATCTGGCTTGCCGCCGCGATCGTGCTGCTGATCGGAGAGATCTTCAGTGGCGATCTCGTCCTTCTCATGCTCGGAGGTGGCGCGCTCGCCGCGGCTGGAGTCGACGTCGCGTTCGACCCGCCCATTTGGGTCGACGGTGTGGTCTTCGCTGTCGTGTCGATCCTGCTCGTCGCCGTCGTACGTCCTGTCGCCAAGCGCCACATGCTCAGTCGTCCGCGGGTACTGACGAACACCGAGGCCTTGGAAGGCAAGCAGGCGGCGGTGACCGAGCTGGTCGACGGCCGCGATGGACGGGTCAAGATCGGCGGTGAGATCTGGTCGGCACGGTCGATGGATCCCGAAGAAACCATCGAGCCGGGAGAGCACGTGACGATCGTGCAGATCGACGGCGCCACCGCCGTCGTCTGGAAGGGATGAATGGCAATGGAATACGTTGGCTTGGCCGTGGTGATCCTGCTGGTACTGCTCGTCGTGGTGGTGCTGGCGAAATCGGTCGCACTGATCCCGCAGGCCGAGGCAGCGGTGATCGAGCGACTCGGTCGGTACACGCGGACCGTCTCGGGCCAGCTGACGCTCCTGTTGCCGTTCATCGATCGCATCCGTGCGCGCGTCGACATCCGTGAGCGCGTCGTGTCGTTTCCCCCGCAGCCGGTGATCACCGAGGACAACCTGACACTGTCCATCGACACCGTCGTCTACTTCCAGGTGACCAACCCCCGCTCGGCGGTGTACGAGATCGACGACTACATCGCGGGTGTCGAGCAACTCACCATCACGACCCTGCGCAACGTCGTCGGTGGCATGACGCTGGAGGAGACGCTGACCTCCCGTGACTCCATCAACGGGCAGCTGCGTGGTGTTCTCGACGAGGCGACGGGACGCTGGGGTCTGCGGGTCGCCCGCGTCGAATTGAAGTCGATCATGCCCCCGCCATCGATTCAGGAGTCGATGGAGAAGCAGATGAAGGCCGATCGAGAGAAGCGTGCGACGATCCTCGCAGCCGAGGGTCAGCGTGAGTCTGCGATCAAGACCGCAGAAGGAAACAAGCAGAGCCAGATCCTCGCGGCCGAAGGCGCGAAGCAAGCCGCGATCCTCGCTGCGGAGGCCGACCGGCAGTCCCGGATTCTGCGCGCGCAGGGTGATCGGGCCGCGGTGTACCTCAAGGCGCAGGGTGAAGCGAAGGCGATCGAGAAGACCTTCGCCGCGGTGAAGACCAGTAAGCCGACCCCGGAAGTCCTCGCCTATCAGTATCTCCAGCAGATTCCTGAGATGGCCAAGGGTGAGGCCAACAAGGTCTGGGTGCTGCCGACCGACTTCGGGTCGGCACTGCAGGGCTTTGCCAGGTCGTTCGCGAATCAGGGTGACGACGGTGTGTTCCGTTACGAGCCCAACCACGACGAGGCGCCGCCGACCGTCGACGACGCCGAGACCGACGACTGGTTCTCGCTGGCCTCAGATCCCAAGGTGGCGCAGGCGGTCGCGGAAGCCGAGGCCGTGGCGCGCAAGCCTGTCGCACCGGAGGTGACCACTCGCCCCGCCCGATCGTCGTTGCCCTACACGGGTGCCGAACCCGCGTCGACCGACCCCGCGTCGACCGAACCCGGGTCGAAGGCCCAGTCCGAAGAACCGGCATCCGGCAACCAGTGACGGCCCGACCCCTGCGGGGGTCACTCAGTCGGCGTCCGCCTGTCGTCGAACGGGGAGTCGGACGTCGAGGATCAACCCGACGACACCGACGGCGAAGAAGGTCCCGCTGAGCAGGATCAGCAGGGGATTGCGCTGGCCGGTCAACGCGTCGCCGAGCAGGACCACGGCGACAGTGCCCGGCGCTGAGGCGACCACCGATGCGACCAGGTAGGGGAGCAGACGCACCGATGAGAGTCCGGCACACCAGTTCAACAGCCAGAACGGACAGACCGGGATCAGCCGAAGTGAGCCGATCGCCAACCACCCGCGTGCTGCGAGGCGGTTGTCGATGGTCATCACGACCGGGCGATGAAGGAACGGGGTGACGCGGTCGCGTCCGGCCCACCGCGCGAGAAGAAACCCGAGCGTCGCGGCAATCGCGGTCGCGATGAGTGCGCCGACGAGGCCGACCACCGGCCCGAACAGTGCACCGGCGGACACGGTGAAGACGGTGCGTGGGATGGGGAACACGGTGAGTAGCGCATAGGCGATGAAAAAGACCCAGACGAAGACGGGTCCGAGGTTCTCGCCCCAGCTACGCACATGTGCGACCGTGGGCATGGGTACCAGATACGACACGGCCAGCAGCACGCACACTGCTCCGAACGCGATCACCGCGTTACGGACCACTCGACGCCGTGCTGTCCTCTCCCCGGCACCCCGCGGGGGCGACGGCGACACGGTCTCAGCAGGCACCGGGCCACTGTACTCGGTCGTGACGCGTGTTCCCGGTGCGCAGCGCCCGGGTTTTCCGCGGGAGCCGATGCCAGACCGAGCGAGCGATCGGCTAAGGTTCGGTTACGCACCCGACAGGAGCCTCACGGAGGTTAGTCAGACCACATGAACGATCAGCCTGTGCAGTCCGAAGCCGCCGACCTCGACGCCACTTACCGCACGTGGTCGGAGTCTGCAGCGGCGGTGCTCGCGAAATCGCGTCGCGTCGACGTCGACGACCTTCCCGATACCCCCGAAGCACTCCTGTCGACGACGACCGCCGACGGTCTCACCATTCGCCCGCTCTACACCCGTAAGGACGAAACAACCGAGGCTGGCCTGCCGGGGGCGTTTCCCTACATCCGCGGCGCCGACCCGGCCCGCGACGTGACGATGGGCTGGCGGGTGACCGAGCGGTTCGGCGACTCCACCGACTCTCCCGCTGCGGTCAACACCGAGATTCTCGAAGCGATGAACAACGGCACGAGCGGACTGTGGATCGCTCTGGGAGGGACGCTCACGCCCGACGACCTACCCGCAGTGCTCGCCGACGTCATCCTCGACCTGGTACCGGTGACGTTCGACGCAGGTGCCGACGGGATCGCCGCCGCCGAGGCGTTCGCCGCGATCCGCGCTGGGGCACCGCAACCGCCGGTCGCCACCACGCCCACCGCGAGTACGACACATTCGCTCGGCCTGTCGCCGCTGACCGCGGCGTTCAGCGGCCGCCCGAGCGTCGAGGCGGAGCGCGCCACGGCGTTCGCGGCCGCCGACCCCGATCCGGCCGTCCGAGCCTTTCGCGTCGACGGCACCGACTTCGCGACCGCAGGAGCCGACAACGGGCTCGAGATCGCGCTCGTCGTCGCCGCGGCGGTCACCCATCTGCGTGACCTCACCGACGCGGGACTGACCGCGGCGCAGGCCTTGACACAGATCACGTTCGGTGTGTCGGTCGACGACGACCAGTTCGCCTCCACCGCCAAGTTGCGTGCCCTGCGCAAGATCTGGGCCCGTGTCGCGCAGGTCGTCGACGCCAGGGACGCCGGTGGCGCACTGACGCATGCGGTCACCGCGTTGTCGATGTATTCGCAGCGCGATCCCTGGGTCAACATGCTGCGCAGCACGGTCGCCACCTTCGGTGCCGGTGTCGGAGGCGCTGATCAGGTGACGGTGCTCGGCTATGACGCGGCACTGCCTGCGGCGCAGCGGACGTCAGGTCCGACGTTCACCCGACGCATCGCCCGCAACACGCAGCTGCTGCTCCTCGAGGAATCCAACATCGGGCGAGTCCTCGACCCCGCCGGTGGTTCGTGGTTCGTGGAGAGCCTCACCGACGACCTCGCGTCGAACGCCTGGGCCGTGTTCACCGACATCGAGGCGGGTGGAGGTTACCGAGCGGCGCTCGAATCCGGCTGGATCACCGATCGCGTCGGCGAATCGCTGGCCAGACGCGACGTCGAGGTCGCCCACCGCCGTAAACCGGTCACCGGGGTGAGCGAGTTCCCGAACCTCGACGAGAGATCTCTCGGCTCCGACGTCGCCGATGCAACCAACCTCGTCACCGGCACTCCGCGCCTCGCACGCGTCGGTCGGGCGTTCGAGGAACTGCGTGACCGATCGGATGCCGTGCTCGCCGACACCGGCAGACGTCCGACGGTGCTGCTGCTCCCGCTCGGTAGCGTCGCAGAACACAACGCCCGTACCACCTTCGTGGCGAACCTCCTCGCCGCGGGCGGTATCGCGGTGATCAATCCGGGACCGGTCACCGCGGACGACGTCGCGGATCTCGTCGCGGGCGCCGACAGTCCCGTCGCGGTGATCTGCGGCACCACGCGCCGCTATGCCGACGACGGACCCGCTGTGTTGGCCGCCGCTCGGGCTGCCGGGGTCTCCACCGTGCTGCTCGCCGGTGCCGACAAGGAATGGCCGTCAACGGAATCCGACAGCCCTGACGGTTCACTGCGCGTGGGCATCGACGCCGTCGCCACACTGCGCGATCTCTTCGACACGCTGACAGCATCGACTCCTGCGGGGTCGACCACCTCGGGAGTCTCGGCATGACCGACACACAGCACACCACCACCACCGAACACGCCTCGACGATCGGCAGCTTCGCCGACGTCGAGCTCGACGGTTCCGGCGACCCGGTGGCGAAGGTCCACTCCGCAGACGTCGACGAGGCGATCGACTCGCTGGCAGCGGCGAACGGGTACTCGACAGAGCAGGTGGTCTGGAGCACGCCCGAGCACATCGACGTCAAACCGATCTATACCCGCGCCGACCGCGACGCCGTCACCCGTGACGGCGAGCACCCCTATCCGCTGGACTCGATCCCGGGCACCGCGCCCTTCATCCGCGGTCCGTACCCGACGATGTATGTGAACCAGCCGTGGACGATCCGCCAGTACGCGGGGTTCTCCACGGCAGCGGAGTCAAATGCCTTCTACCGCCGGAATCTCGCGGCGGGCCAGAAGGGTCTGTCGGTGGCCTTCGACCTCGCGACCCACCGCGGCTACGATTCCGATCACCCGCGCGTCGCGGGTGATGTCGGTATGGCGGGCGTCGCAATCGACTCGATCCTCGACATGCGTCAGTTGTTCGACGGTATCGACCTCGGTTCGGTCTCGGTGTCGATGACGATGAACGGGGCCGTGCTGCCTATTCTGGCGCTGTATGTCGTTGCCGCAGAAGAACAGGGCGTGCCACCGGAGAAGCTGGCGGGGACCATCCAGAACGACATTCTCAAAGAGTTCATGGTCCGCAACACCTACATCTATCCGCCCAAGCCGTCGATGCGGATCATCTCCGACATCTTCTCCTACACCAGCGCCAGGATGCCGAGGTTCAACTCGATCTCCATCTCCGGCTATCACATCCAGGAGGCCGGGGCCACAGCCGATCTCGAGCTCGCGTACACCCTCGCCGACGGCGTCGAGTACATCCGTGCGGGTATCGAGGCGGGACTCGACATCGACAAGTTCGCGCCGCGCCTGTCCTTCTTCTGGGGTATCGGCATGAACTTCTTCATGGAAGTCGCCAAGCTGCGCGCGGCACGCCTGCTGTGGAGTGAACTGGTCGCACAGTTCGAGCCGAAGAACCCGAAATCGCTGTCACTGCGCACACATTCGCAGACCTCCGGCTGGTCGTTGACCGCACAGGACGTCTTCAACAACGTGGCACGAACGTGCGTCGAGGCCATGGCAGCGACTCAGGGGCACACGCAGTCGTTGCACACCAACGCCCTCGACGAGGCCATCGCGCTACCGACCGACTTCTCGGCGCGCATCGCCCGCAACACACAGCTACTCCTGCAGCAGGAGTCAGGGACGACCCGCGCGATCGACCCCTGGGCAGGCTCGAACTACGTCGAATGGCTCACCGCACAGCTTGCCGAGAAGGCCCGCCGCCACATCGCCGAGGTCGAGGAGACCGGCGGCATGACCCAGGCCATAAACGAGGGGCTACCCAAGCTGCGCATCGAAGAAGCCGCAGCCCGCACACAGGCCCGGATCGATTCCGGGCAGCAACCGCTCATCGGTGTCAACAAGTATCGGGTCGACGACGACGAGGAGATCGAGGTCCTCAAGGTCGAGAACTCCAAGGTTCGGGCCGAACAACTCGAGAAGCTCGAGCGGCTTCGCGCGCAACGCGATCCGGTCGCTGTCGACAAGGCACTCGCCGATCTGACCCGCGCGGCGGCGTCGACCGGCAGCTCCGACGGCCTCGACGACAACCTGATGGCCCTCGCGATCGAGGCGGCGCGCCACCAGGCGACGGTCGGCGAGATCTCCGCGGCGTTGGAAAAGGTCTATGGTCGCCATCAAGCGCAGATCAAGACCATCAGCGGGGTATACCGGCATGAGGCAGGCGACGTGAGCAACATCGATGCGGCGACCGACATCGTCCGACGCTTCGCCGAAGCCGAGGGTCGACGCCCCCGTGTCCTCGTCGCGAAGATGGGTCAGGACGGCCACGACCGTGGCCAGAAGGTGATCGCCACGGCATTCGCCGACCTCGGATTCGACGTCGACGTCGGCCCGCTGTTCGCCACACCGGAGGAGGTCGCAGCGCAGGCAGCCGACAACGACGTGCACGTCGTCGGGGTCTCGTCGCTCGCCGCAGGCCATCTCACGCTCGTGCCCGCACTGCGCAAGGCGCTGGCCGAGGTCGGTCGCGACGACATCATGATCGTCGTCGGCGGGGTCATCCCACCGGGAGATTTCGACGAGCTCTACGAGGCAGGCGCTGCGGCGATCTTCCCGCCGGGCAGCGTGATCGCCGACTCCGCCGTCGAGTTGATCTCCAAACTCGCCGACAACCTCGAACTCGAGCTACCGGAGGTGGCTGCCGGCTGATGGGTGTGCAGATCTGATGGGTGTGCAGCGCCGAGTCGACGTCGATGCGTTGGCCGACGGCGTCCTCGGTGATCGTCGCGCCGACCTCGCTCGCGCGATCACGCTCGTCGAGTCCACCCGGGCCGATCACCGGCGGGCGGCGCAAGAGCTTCTGTTGCGGGTGACGCCCCACGCGGGGAAGTCGTTCCGGGTCGGCATCACCGGGGTACCCGGAGTGGGCAAGTCGACGACGATCGAAGCCCTCGGCATGCATCTGATCGAGCAGGGGCATCGGGTGGCGGTCCTCGCTGTCGATCCGTCGTCCACGCGCACCGGGGGATCGATCCTCGGCGACAAAACCCGGATGGGCACGCTCGCCGTGCATCCCGACGCCTACATCCGTCCGTCACCCACCTCCGGGACGCTCGGCGGTGTCGCCAAGGCGACGCGCGAGACCATCGTGCTCGTGGAGGCCGCCGGATTCGACGTCGTGCTGGTCGAGACGGTGGGAGTCGGCCAGTCGGAGGTGGCCGTGGCCAACATGGTGGACACCTTCACGTTCCTCACACTTGCGCGCACCGGCGACTCGCTGCAGGGCATCAAGAAGGGTGTCCTCGAACTCGCCGACGTGATCGTGGTCAACAAGGCGGATGGCTCGCATCTCACCGAGGCCAAAGGTGCTGCGCGCGAACTGAAGAACGCACTGAAGCTGATCTACCCCCACGACGCGCTCTGGGTGCCGCCGGTGCTGACGATGAGTGCACTGGAAAAGACCGGCATCGACGAGTTCTGGTCGACGGTCGAACGTCACCACTCCGCATTGGTCGAAGCGGGGGAGTTCGACGCCCGACGCAGTCGTCAACAGATCGATTGGACCTGGACGATGGTGCGCGACGAGGTACTCAATCGCCTCGCGGCAAGCCCCGACGTCGCGGCGGTCAGATCAGATGTCGAGAGGCGTATCGCGTCCGGAGACGTCACACCCGCTCTTGCGGCGCAGGAGATCCTCACGGCTTTCGACCGCGCGTGACATCCGGGGCGCGCACCGATCGGACAGTTAGGCCTGCTAGGTTGCTTAGGGTCGCCTAATCTCGGGCGGTCTCTGCGTATGGAAGGCGGTCACATGAGTTCTCAGGCCCGGATCCCGCGACGCCGTGTCGCCGCGACACTCGGAGCGGGTGTGTCGATGCTGTTGGCCCTCGTCGTGGGGCTCGCACTCACCGTGACGTCGGCACCGGCCGCCGCCGCGCCGTCGACTGCGGGCACCGTGCTCACTGCCGAGGACATCACCGACCGACCAGACGCGAAGGTCGCCGGTGCGGGCAAAGTCATTGCGGTGACCTATCTCTCGGCGCAGTCGGACGGCCGGCTCGTCCCGGTGCGCGCCACGATCATGATTCCGGCTGTCACGGCGCCGGCAGGTGGTTATCGCGTACTCGCGTACGGACACGGCACCGCAGGTCTCGGCGACGACTGCACTGTCACCGATCGCATGGGACATCAGGGTCGGTACGACGATTGGCTCGGACCGTGGTTGAAGAAGGGCTATGTGATCGCGGCGACCGAGTACGCAGGTATCGGCGGACCGGGCGTCCATGCCTACCTCGACGGTGACGTCGCGGGTAAGAACATCATCGATTCGGTGCGCGCGGCCCGCGTGGTGACGCCTCGGTACACGAACTCCGAGGTGTCCCGGGGCTTCTTGTCGTCGGGAGGCTCGCAGGGCGCACATGCCTCGTTGTGGGCAGGTCACCTCGCGCCGTCCTACGCTCCCGAACTCACCAACGTCGGTGTGGCAGCGACCTCCCCGCCGGTCGACATCGCCGACTACTTCTCCGTCATTCGACCGGGCGTGCCGCCCGTCGAGGTCCCCGATTACGTGACCTACTTCTCCTACGTGCTCGCCGGGCTGAAGGTTGCCCGCCCCGACGTCGACGTCGACTCCTATCTGACCCCGCAGGGACGCAAGGTGGTCGAGGACGCGCAGACGCTGTGCTACCCGAACCAGGGACGCGCCACGAAGGGTATGAGCGTCGGTCAACTGGTGGCCAGGCCGTTCAACGAGGGTCCGCTGATCCCCGCGCTCCGGTCGGTGACCTCGGTTCCGGAGAAGGGCTACCCGGCGCCGATCCTGGTGCAGCAGGGCACCCTGGACCCGGTCGCGTTCGCTCCGCTGACCCAACAGTGGGTCGACCGCGCACGCGGCAACGGTGTCACGGTCGATCTGCGGACCTATCAGGCCGGTCACGGTGTCGGGGTGTACGCGGAGACCAATGCCCTCGCGTGGTCGCAGGGGCTGAACTGGCCGAAGGGCTAGCCAGACCACGCGAGGTCACACGCACCGAGCGATACAGATGCGAGGAGCGCTCGGCTGGACGTCCAGCCGAGCGCTCCTCGTTGTATGAGCCCGGGTCTATCTCACAGCTTGGCGGCCACGGGGTCGAGTTTGTCGATGACGAATCCCACCGACGGCGCGCTGGGCACACTGAAGGCCGGCTGTGTGTTGTCATCGAGGAAGATCACGGTGCCGTTTTTGACCGCGGGCAGCGACGACCATCCCGGAACACGCTCGGCGACTGCGGGATCGCCACCCGGGACGTAGACCACGAGCAGATCCGAATCGAGAAGGTCGATGCGCTCCGCAGAGATCAACGAGCGGGTCGAGCCCTCCTTGTGCTGCTCTGCGACCTTCGGATTCAGGGTGAACCCGAGTTGTGCGATCAGGCCTGCGGCCGCATCCTCGGTCGTGTTGATCGCGCCGACCTGACCGGTCGGACCGACCTGCGCAAAGGTGAAGGTCTTGCCCATTGCGGCCGGATGCTGGGACTTGAAATCGGCGATCTTCTTGTTGGTCGAGTCGACGAGTTCGGTCGCCTGCTGCTGCTTGCCGAAGATCTCACCCGCGGTGGTGGTGATCTTCTCCCACGTGTCGGCTGTCGCGCCCTTCACCAGGACCGGGATGGTCGGCGCGATCTCGGCCAGCTTGTCGTAGCGGCTCTTGTCGCCGAGGTAGCCGGCAAGGATCAGATCCGGCTGGTACTTGGCGAGTTCGCCGACACTCACCTGCGAGGGGTCAGCAACCTGCACCACTTCGCTGTCGTGCTTGGGCGTCCACTCGAACGACGTGCTGCCCTGGGGCACGAATTCCGCGGTGATCGGCACGTTCAGAGCGGCGAGGGTATCGGTCCAGTCGGTGATCAAGGAGACCACCTTGGTGGGCTTCTTGTCGATCTTCGTGCTGCCGAACTCGTGATCGATCGTCACCGGGGTGAACGATTCCGATGACGAGGACGACGCGTTGTCGTCGTCCGAGGAAGAACATGCTGCCAGGAAGCCGATCAATCCTGCGGTGAGCAGGACTGCGAGTGCCCGCGTGGTGCGGCGCGTGTGTTTCACTTCAATCCAATCGTCGATGACGGTTTTGTCTGGTTCCACAGAGGTGTATATCGCACATCACATGTCCAACGTTGCACCTCCGTCAACGCGCAGGTCGTGCATGGTGATATGACGCGCGGCGTCGGACGCCAGGAACACGACGGCGGCGGCTATGTCCTCGGGAGTTGCGATGCGCCCCAGCGGGATTCCGAGACGGAAGGCCTCGGGTTCCCCGGCGAGTACCCGGTCGTGGGCGGTGTCGTCGGACCACATGCCGCGAAGCATCGGTGTGTCCGTCGAGCCGGGGGAGACGATGTTGACCCGCACGCCCTCGGGCGCGGCGCGCAACCCAAGGCTCCGCGTATACGACGTCGCGGCGGCTTTCGATGCGGCGTACGCGGCCAATCCTGATCGTGGGGTGGCACCGGCATTGCTCGAGATCACCACGACGGCACCGTTTTTTCGGCCGGTCAGGTCGTCGATCGCGACGTCGAGCAGGTTGCGTACCCCGTCGGCGTTGACGGCCATGCATGTGTCCCAGTCGTCGGACATCACGCCCGCCGCCGAGACGACGATGTCGATGGGACCGCTCGAGCTTGCTGCGTGCCACGCGTCGATCACCGCCGCTCGGTCGGTGACATCTACGGTACGAAGATCGTTGCGCGCCAGAATGTCCCACGCATCGACCAGCGCTCCGTCGCTGCGCAGTGCGGCGGTGACGGCGGCACCGATACCTCCCGCGGCGCCGGTCACGACGGCACGCAACCCCGAGAGAGTTCCGGGGTCAGACATGGGTATGGCTCGCGTGCGACGGCCTCACGTCGGTGTCCGAATGTCGACGCAGTGCGTCGGTGTCCGAACGCTGACGCAGTGCGTCGACGACGTTGCGGGAGTTCAGGATTCGTCCGGCACGCTTGCCCACGTAGCTGCACGCCATCTCGTGCTCTTCCCGTGTGAAGTCGGCAACGGCGTCGGCGACGAAGAACGGCCGGACATCCATCATGAAGGCCTCGGTGGCGCTGATCATGCAGCCCATGTGGGCGTAGACGCCGATGACGATCAGCTGGTCGCGCCCGTGGTGAGCCAGCAGGTGTCGCAGATCGGTGCGCTGGAATCCGGAGTACCGCCACTTGGTGACCGTGATGTCGCCGGGTCGCGGCGCCAACTCGTCGATGATGTTCTCGTCGCGCCCGGAATCGAGGCCTCTGCCCCAGAAGTCGGCGAGAATGCCGCGCCGCGACGGATGCTGGTCGCCGGGTTGTGCCGTGTAGACGACCGGCACGCCAGCCGACGCACACGCCTCGCGGATCGCGACCATGTTCGGCAGCGCGGTCGCCATCGGCTCGGCGTGCGTGTCGTAGGCGTCGATGAAGTAGTTCTGCATGTCGTGGATCAGCAGCGCGGCGCGTGCGGGATTCAGCTGCCAGTCAACTCGGGCAGGGAACGGCCCCTCGGGGATCTGATACGGGGTGATCGTCGGGATAGCCACCCCGTTAGGGTAGCCTCACCTCTATGTTCGTGTCTGCATGGCCCCCGGAACTCGACGCAGAATATCGGGCGAACGGCCTGTGGGCCGGGGAGACGTTCGACGACGTGCTGCACGCGCGCGCCGCTGCACCCGACACCGCACGCCGGACAGCCGTGGTCGACATCGACCGTCGACTGACGTACGCAGAGCTCGACGCGCGAGCGGGTCGGATCGCGGCGGGACTCGTCGCTCTCGGCATCGCACCCGCCGATCGGGTGATCGTGCAGATCCCCAACCGCGCCTGCTATGTCGAAGCGGTCTTCGCACTGTTCCGCGTGGGTGCCATCCCGGTGTTCACGCTGCCGGCCCATCGTGAGGGTGAACTCGTCGGTATCGCCCGTGCCGCCGGGGCGGTCGCCGTCATCTCGCCACGTCACGACGCCGGTTTCGACTATGCGAGTCTGGCGGACACCATTGCAGCGCAGGTTGATTCGGTGCGGCACTGGGTCGACGCCGACGACCTCGACGCGATCTGTGTCGACCCCGTCGAGCATCCACGTGCCGATCCCGCAGCTCTGGCCTTTCTACAGCTCTCAGGCGGGAGCACGGGGATCCCGAAACTCATCCCGCGCACCCACGACGATTACCTCTACAGCGTCCGGCGGAGCAACGAACTGTGCGCGGTCGACGCCGAGACGGTCTATCTTGCGACACTTCCGGTCGCACACAATTTCCCGATGAGTTCGCCCGGCATCCTCGGCGCGATGTGCGCGGGCGGAACCATCGCTCTCACCGCGTCACCGGCACCCTCGGTGGCCTGGCAGATGGTGGAGCGCGAGCGGGTCACCATGACCGGACTGGTGCCCCCGCTGGCGCGATTGTGGACCGAGACCGCGGAAGCGGGAACGGACTTCGACATCTCGTCGCTGGAGACCATTCAGGTCGGTGGGGCCCGCTGTCCCGACGAACTCGCGCGCCGGATCGGGCCTGCGCTCGGCGTGCGGTTGCAGCAGGTGTTCGGGATGGCCGAAGGGCTCGTCTGTTACACGAGGCTCGACGATCCGATCGAGGCGATCACCACGACGCAGGGGCGTCCGATGTCGGGTGCCGACCAGATCCGACTCGTCGACGAGAACGGCGACGACGCCGGCTCGGGGCCCGGCTTCCTCGAGACCCAGGGGCCGTACACGATCCGGGCGTACTGGCAGGGGGCGAGTCCGGCATCGTTCGCACCCGACGGTTGGTATCGCACCGGGGACATCGTCGAACTCACCGCCGACGGGAACGTCGTCGTTCGCGGGCGTGGTGGTGATCGGGTCAACCGTGGGGGTGAGAAGGTGTCGGCCGAACAGCTCGAGGAACAGCTGCTGACCCATCCCGCGGTGCGCGATGCGATCGTCGTTGCCGTCGCCGACGAGTATCTGGGCGAGCGGACGTGCGCCTACCTGATCCCCGACGATGTCGACGATCCGCCGGATCTCGCCGGCATCCGACGGTTCGTACGTGAGAACGGTCTCGCCGAGTGGAAGCTCCCCGACGCCGTCAAGATCATCGAATCATTCCCCGAAACCGGCGTCGGAAAGGTGAGCCGCAAGAAGTTGCGGGAGTTGCTCGCTGGCTGAGCGGGGAGACGCAAGGTGAGCCGCAAGAAGTTGCGGGAGTTGCTCGCTGGCTGAGCGGGGAGACGCAAGGTGAGCCGCAAGATGTTGCGGGAGTTGCTCGCTGGCTGAGCGGGGAGACGCAAGGTGAGCCGCAAGGAGTTGCGGGAGTTGCTCGCTGACTGAGCGGCTCAGGAAATGCTGCTCTCGACTGGACGCTCGGCGCGGACTTTCACGACGGCTCTGAGTACGCAGGCGGCGATGATCGACAGCACGAGTAGCGCGAGACCGTAGTAGACGATTGCGTCCGATGCCGTCCAGATCGTGCCGAACGCGCCGGCGACGAGTGCGCCGATGGTCACGCCGCCGACCTCCTGTGCCATCCAGATCCCGTTCACCCGGCCGAGCAGCGGCCCGGGCGTGTGGTGCTGGATGAGCGAGTACCTCAGGACCTCCTGCGTGGCTTCCAGATAGCCGACGACGCACAGGAGCACGATCGCAAGCCACGCCACGGGGGCGAATCCGAACCCGATCTGGACCACAGCCGCGGCAGTGAGCGCACCGAGCAGCACGATCCCCGGACGCGCGACGCCTGCGAGCCAGCCGCTCGTGAGGGCACCGAGCATGGCGCCGCACGCGACCGCGGCGTAGAGCAGGCCGGTGGCTCTGGCGTCGCCCCCGAACCGCTCGGCGACCAGTGCGGGAAGCAGAGCGACCAATCCGGCCCCGAGCATCGCGAGCACGCCGACGATCATCACGCCGAGGACCACTCGCTGCGAGGTCAGAAATCCCATGAGCGACTGGGGCGCGTCACGGTGTGCGGCGTCGGCGGCGTTCTCGTCAGAGGCTCCCGGCTCGGGTCGTGCGTCGAGTGTCGGTGCCGACGGTGGCATCGACGGGAGTCCGAGCAGGATGAGCACCGTCGCCGTCGCCAACACAGCCGCGACCGTGTAGGCCCACTCGACGCCTGCCGCGGCGATGATGAAGCCCGCGATGGCGGGGGAGATCGCCGTGCCCACGCGGACCGTGAGCGAACTGAGCGCACCGACGGCGACGAGTTTGTCGCGCGGGATCAGCGTTGGAACGGCCGCCATCAGTGCCGACGTCGACAGTGACCCGATCAGTCCGTCGATCCCCGCCAGCACGTAGAGGGCCACGACCGAGGTTGTTCCGAAGACGCCGAACGCGTTGAGTGCGAGGCCCGCGAAGCTCAGTGCAGCACCGGTGCGACCCAGCAGGATCAGCCGCTTGCGATCGAACCGGTCGGCGAGCACACCACCGATCAACATCCCGACGAAGGTCGTGATGCCCGTGACGGCGGTTGCCGCGCCGACCTGTGCCGACGATCGGGTGAGGTCGTACATCTGGATCGGCACCGACACCATCAGCAGGCCGATTCCGATGATCGAGATCAGTCGTGCGCAGAAGATGCGTCGGAAGGCGGCGCTCTCTCGCAGGGGACTGATGTCGATCAGAACCCCGCGCATACGCCCGCTCATCGACCACCTTTCGTCGTACCGTTCGTCCTGTCGGTCGTGACCTCTGCCAGGTTCACCAGTGCGGCCAGCCACCGATCCGCCAGAGCTGCCACCGCGTGAGCGTCGATCATGCCCGGCTGATAGGTCCACGTCGCCGAGAGTCTCGGCCCGTCCGTTCCGTCGACGGTGGCGACGTCGACGATGAGCCCGTAACCGGCCGGCATCGCGTCGTCTGGGCCGATGTCGACCGATTCCGGCGCCATCGCCCACCCGTCGAACGCGAATTCGCGGTACCGGCCGACGTAATTGAACTCGATCGCCGCAGTGGGTAGGTCAGTCTGTGCACGACGGACAGCACCGTCGCCGAGATCGGATCCGTACCGGAGCAGACCGTACCCCACGCCCTCGTCGGGTATCGCAGCCCGCTGCGCAGCGAGGCGACGTGCCTGCTCGAGTGGGTCGTCGGTGTCTCCGATCCGGATCGGGTGCACCGCGGTGAACCATCCGACAGTGCCGGTGAGATCGGCCCCGGGTACCAGGTGCTCGACACGACCGTGCCCCTCGGAGTCGACGATGGTCGGTGTGCCGACCGCGGCTCCGAAGGCGCCGAGCAGTACGTCGTCGACGCCGACGCCGAGACGGGCACCCACCGGACCGAGAACGGCCCGCGCGGTCTCGGCGTCCACCTCGACGCGATGACGTGCGGCGGAGCCCTGGGTATCGCACGTCGTGTCGAGCGGACGCACGAAGATCGCGGTCGGGTCCGCACCGGCGCCGGCACCGCGCCACAGGTCGAGTTCTGCACTGCGGTCGGTCGTCACCAGCGCACGTGCCCACGCGCCGAAGTCGGTCGAGACGTCCGCCAGTGAGATGTTCTCGGCGGCAACGCCATTCGTCAGCTGCGAGTAGGCGGCCAGTAACTCCGGTACCAGCACTCGCCACGACACCCCGTCGACGACGAGGTGATGGATCGCGAGCAACAGGCGCCCCGACTCGTCTCCGTGGTCGATCCAGGTGGCCGCGAGCATCTGGCCCGCACGGGGATCGAGACGGTCACGGGTGCGATGTGCCACGGCGGTCACGTCGCGGTCGGTCTCACGGACCACCTCGACGGCCGACGCCGACTCGGGGATCTCGAAGCGCCACGGGCGTGACCGGGTCACGAGTCGCGCGCGCAGCATGTGATGCCGTGCGACAAGCTTCGTTGTCGCCGCTGCGAGAGCGTCGACGTCGAGACCGGACGGCACCGTCAGCAGTACGGACTGGTGGAACCCGCCGATGTGCTCACCACTGCCGTCGGTGAGCTCTTCAAGCCACCGCACGATCGGTGTCGCCGGGACCTCACCGGTGCTGACCTGCGCCAGGGTCGGCGTACCAGTGGTGCTCTCCAGCGCATCGGCCAGCGCCGCGAGGGACCTCGTGGTCATCACGACGCGTGGGCTCACGGTGAATCCCTCGGCGCGCAGTCGCGCGACGAGCTGCATGGCGACGATGCTGTCACCACCGAGTTCGGCGAAGTCCTCGTCGAGACCGACACGGTCGATCCCCACGGCGAGAACATCGGCGACCGCGCGGCAGACACTGCGCTGCACCGGCGTCTCCGGCGCTCTGACCTCGTGCTCGAAGTCCGGCTCCGGGAGCGCGCGGCGGTCGATCTTGCCGTTGGGCAGTGTGGGCAGCGCGTCGAGGATGACGACGGCCGCGGGAACCATGTAGTCGGGCAGTAGCGACCGCACCCTGGCGCGGAGAGTTGCGGGCTCGACCTGCCCCGCGCCGCTTTCGCTGCGCAGATCAGCGACGACTACGTAGCCGACGAGTCTCCCGGCCCGCGCGACGACGAGAGCCGAGGTGACGCCGGGGATCGCCGCGAGTGCCGCCTCGACCTCGCCGAGTTCGACACGGAAGCCGCGGATCTTCACCTGGTCGTCGCGCCGACCTCGGTAGTCGAGCTGACCGTCGCGGGTCAACCGCACGGTGTCACCCGTGCGATACATGCGTGCACCGTCGGCCGTGAACGGATCCGCGACGAAACGCTCCGCGGTGAGGTCGCCGCGACCGAGGTAGCCGCGCGCCAATCCCGCACCCGCGAGATACAACTCGCCGTCGACGCCATCGGGGACCGGACGCAACGCGGCGTCGAGTACGTAGGCCCGTGCCCCGTCCACCGGGCGCCCCACGACGGGATGCTCGGCGTCTGCCGCACGGGCTACGAGAGCATCGACGGTCGCCTCGGTGGGCCCGTACAGGTTGTAGGCGTCGGTGCGGGGCAGGGCTCGGTAACGCTGCCACTGGGCGTCGGGGATCGCCTCCCCGCCGAAGCCGACGGCGCTCATCGTCTCCTCGGCACCGTCGAGGTGGCGCAGATGGGACGGCGTGAGCTCGAGGAAGTCCCAGTGCTCGGCGCGTAGTTGCTCGGCGAGCGACTGAGCGTCGTGCTGGGTCTCGGCGTCGACGATGGAGACCTCGTGGCCGTCGAGCATCCACAACTGGGGTTGCCACGAGGCGTCGAAGGCCAGCGACCAGGCGTGCCCGACGCGCAGGCGCTCGCGCCCGGCGCGTCGACGCGCAGGCTCGTACAGCATTCGCCGGTGACTCGCGAACAGATTGGTGAGTCCGCGATGAGGTACGACCACGCCCTTGGGGGTGCCGGTAGAGCCGGAGGTGAAGATGACATACGCGGGATGGTCCGGACGCAACGGGGTTCTCGGGACGACCGAGCGCACAGAGCCGGTGTGTCGCGAATCCGTCTGCACCGCAGCCGAACTCAGGTCGCCGATCGGCATCGGATCGGCTGGATCCGGGTCGGCGAACAGGGGGTCGGCGACGTCGTCGATCACCCGGCGCGGTCGGGCGACCGCGGTCATGGCGGCCACGCGTTCGGCAGGTGTGTCGGGTTCGATCGGCAGGTAGGCGGCGCCTGCGACGAGGACAGAGAAGATCGCCTCGAGGGCCAGCACCCCGCGCGGCAGTGCGACGACCACCACGTCTTCTGGACCGATGCCCTCGGCCACGAGTCGCGTCGCGATCGCCGTCACCCGGGTGTCAAGTTCACCGAACGTGCGAGTGCCGTCTGGACCGCGCAGCGCAGGCGCGCTGGGGTCGCGTGCGACGACGGCGTCGAACAGTTCGGGGAAGGTCGCCGCGGGAGCGGCTGCGCGATGCAGATCGCGGTGTTCGGCGGGGATGCGGATGTCGAGGTCGCGCAGTGCCCGATCCGGTTGTGCGGCCATGAATTCCAGGACCGTGACGAGGCGCTGTCCCATGGCTTCCACGGTCACACGATCGAAGAGGTCGGTGCTGTACTCGATGACACCGCCCACGCGCGGAGTGTCGCCGGACGGATCCTCGGTGAAGTCGAAGGAGAGGTCGAACTTCGCGGTCGTCGGGAGCGGGGGCGCGGCTGGGCTGCCTTCGGCAGGCGACGCGTCCGGCAGTCGTCCCTCGACGTAGACCACCATCGTCTGGAACAGCGGGTTGAGGGCCGCCGACCGGGATGGCGCGACGGCTTCGACGACCTGCTCGAACGGGACGTCCTTGTTCTCGAGCGCCGACAGGTTGCCTGCGCGTACGCGGGCGAGCAGTTCGCTCACCGTCGGATTCCCCGATACGTCGGTGCGCAGCACGAGCGTGTTGAGGAAGAAGCCGACCAGACGATCGAGCCGCGCATCGTCGCGGACGGTGACCGGTGAGCCGAGCGGGATGTCGGTGCCCGCGCCGAGGCGGGAGAGCAGCACCGCGACGGCGGTCTGCAGCACCATGAACATCGACGTGCCGGTCGATGCGGCCAACGTCTTGAGCGCCTGCACGGTGTCGGGGGCGAGAGCGACGAGCACTCCGTCGCCGCGCCCGGACGGACGCGGGGGGCGAGGTCGGTCGTAGGGAAGCGAGAGCTCCTCCGGCGATCCGTCGAGCGCCGCACGCCAGAACCGCACCTGCCGCGCGCCGCGCTCGTCGGCGAGTAGGTCCCGTTGCCACGCAGCGAAATCGGAGTACTGGAGCTCGAGCGCGTCCCACTTCGGTGCATGCCCTGCGCTGCGTGCGCGGTAGGCGGTGCCGAGGTCGGCGCGCAGCGGCGCCGCCGACCACTCGTCGGTGGCGATGTGATGGATCGTCACCACTGCAACCTGCGACGTCACTGCAACCCGGACCGGTATCTCGGTCGCCAGATCGAAGGCGTGCGCCGAGTCGGCGAACAGTTCGTCCGCAGTCCCTGCCACCTGCAGCGGAACCGCCGGATCGTCGACGACGTCCGGGCGATCGTCCGGGTATCGCGTACGCAGGATCTCGTGGCGCGCGACGACGTCGTGGATCGCCGCGCGCATGGTCTCGGGATCGATGGCCGTCGTGCCGGCGGGTCCGCCCGGCCGCCAGAGCAGCGGCACGTTGTAGGTGCTCGTCGGTCCGGAGACGCCGGCAAGGGTGAGCATCTGCTCCTGGCCGTACGACAGCACGGGTGCGGCACCGGGACGCCGCCGCAACGGCGGTACCTGCGACGGGGTGGCGCCCGGTCTCTCCGCGCCGCCCGCACCGTCGGCGACGAGCCATGTGGCGAGTCGCGCGATCGTCGGTTCGTCGAACACCGTGCGCACACCGACGTCGTAGCCGAGCGAACCGCGGATCAGGTTGACGAGTTTGATCGCCGCCAGCGAGTGTCCGCCGATGGCGAAGAAGTTCGCGTGGACGTCGTCGACGTCGGTGCCGAGCACCGACGAGAAGATCTCCGCGAGGTCGGTCTCGAGCCGTGTGCGCGGCGGGGTTCCCGACGTGGCGGCGCCGCCGGGCGTCGGCAGCGCACGCCGGTCCAGCTTGCCGGTGTGATTGAGCGGAAAGGATTCCAGCACCGCGAGCGGCGCGGGGATCATGTACTCCGGCAGGAGTGCGGACAACTGCTCGGTCACGGACGCCACCAGTGTCGCCGGGTCACCCGTCATCTCGTCGCGCGCGGCGACGATCCAGCCGACCACCCGGTCGGAGTCGACCGCCGCAGCCGCGTCCGCGACCTGGGGAAGGGAGCGCATCGCCGACTCGATCTCACCGAGTTCGACACGATTACCCCGCACTTTCACCTGACTGTCGGTCCGGCCGACATACTCGAGGTCGTCGCCTCGACGGCGGACCAGATCGCCTGTCCGGTACACCCGTCCGCCGGGGAACTCACCCGTCGGGTCGGCGACGAACGCACCGGCGGTGCGTCCCGCCCTGGCGTGATAGCCGCGTGCGAGCGGTGTTCCGCGCACGTACAGTTCGCCGACCCCGCCGTCGGGTACCCGGCGTAGCGAGGTGTCGAGCACGAGCAGGTCGGCACCGGCGATGGGTCGGCCGATCGGCGAGGTGGTGGCGTCACAGCCACGCGTGGCGACGTGGTCGGTGACGACGACGGTGGTCTCGGTCGGGCCGTAGGCATTGATCACCGCGAGCGTCGGCGCGGCATCGAGTACCGCGTCGACCAGGTCGGAACGCAACGCCTCACCACCGACGATCATGTGGCGCAACGAGTTCGCGACATCCAGGAAGGTGACGAAGTGCTCGAGAAGTGACGGCACGAACACCGTCGTGGTCACCTCGTGCTCGGAGATGAGCTCGGCGAGCCGCCGGGGATCGCGCTGCGCACCCGGCTCGGCGACCAGCACGGCTGCGCCCGCTGCGAAGGGCAGCAACAGTTCCCAGACCGCGCCGTCGAATCCGACGGGAGTCTTGGCCAGTACCGTGTCACCGGGGCCGAGGCCGCCCGCCGGTATGGTCTGCAGGCGCCAACGCAGGACGTTGACCACACTGCGATGCGTGACCACAACACCCTTGGGCCTGCCGGTGGACCCCGAGGTGTAGACGACGTACGCCGGCTGATCGGGGTGCACCCGTCCGCCGACGGCCGTGGTGTCCTCGAGCGGGCGCCGCCCGGCGGCACCGACGAGGGCCCCGTCGAAGAGGGTGTCGTCGACGCCGACCACGGGCATGGTGCCGTCGGCGAAGGCGTCGACCGCTGTGGGGTCGCAGACGACGGCCGCGTGGCGGGCGTCGTCGAGGATCGTTGCGACGCGCTCGGTGGGAACATCCGTGTCGATCGGCACATATGCCGCTCCGGCACGAAGGACCGCGTGCAGGGCGGCGAGCTGAGCCATACTGCGCGACATCACGACGGCCACGACGTCCCCTGGTTGCACCCCGGAGTCGACGAGCCGCGCGGCCAGTTGCCCGGTTGCAGCGTCGAGTTGCGCGTAGGTGACGGCGTGACCTGCGGTGTCGCGCAACGCGATCTGAGTGGAATGGGCATGTGTGGTCGCGGCGAAGAGGTCGGCCACCGTTGTCTCGTCGTCAGACAGTGCATGCCCGCCGTGCTCTCCGGCACGGATCGACTCGACATCGTCGGGGCCGACGAGCTCGACGGCATCGACGCCGACGTCTGGTGTGGTGGCGACTGTCCGCAGAATGCGCACGAGGCGGGCGAGCAGGTCGCGGGCCGTCGTCGCGCCGAACATCTCGGTGGCGTACTCGAGCGCGACGGTCAACTCACCGGATTCGGTGTTGTCGACAACGGTGAACGCGAGATCGAACTTCGCCGACGCCGACGTCAAGTGCTCGAAAGTCGCCGGTACGCCGAGGAATCGGTCGGGCACCGCACCGAGCGGCAGGTATCCGACACTGACCTGGAAGAGCGGGTTACGTCCGGGAACACGCGGCGGCGCGCAGTGTTCGACGATCTGCTGGAACGGGATGTCCTGGTTGTCGAATGCGGCCAGGTCGACGGCGCGCACGCGATCGACGAGCTCACCGAAGGTGGGGTGGCCACTGACGTCGGTCCGCAGCACCTGGGTGTCGACGAAGAAGCCGACGAGGTCGTCGAGCGCGGGGTCGTTGCGTCCCGAGACCGGTGACCCGAGCGGGATGTCATCGCCTGCACCAGAGCGATGCAGCAGCAGTGCCACGGCGGCCTGGGTGACCATGAACATGCTCGCGGCGTGCGCAGTGGCGAGTTGTGCCAGCGCGGCGCGGGTGTCCGCGTCGACGACGGCCGTCTCGGTGGCCGCCGGACCGAGACCCGACGGTCGTCGTGGCCGATCCCGGGGGAGGGCCAACTCGTCGGGCAGGTCGGCGAGTGCCTCGGCCCAGAACTGGAGCTGGTCCACGTGACGTGTGGCGACGCGGTCACGTTGCCACAGCGCGTAGTCCGGGTACTGGACGGGTAGTGCGGCGAAGTCGGGGGTGGCGCCGGCTACCCTGGCCGCGTACGCCGCGGTGAGATCGGTGAGCAGCGGCCGGTCCGACCACTCGTCGGTGGCGAGGTGGTGCATCGCGATGGTCAGCAGGGCCGTATCCGGTGACCCGGTGTCCGACGCCTCGCTGTCGGCGGGCAACCGCACGAGTTGCACCCGGATGGGCGGAGCGGATCGCAGATCGAAAGGGCGGGTGAGGAATTCGCGGGCGAGCTCGCTCGCTTGCGGTCCGGTGTCAGCGTCGGTCGCTGTGTCGAGGGTGTGGATCTCGACGACGTCGGGCACGTCGGCCGGACCGAGCACGCGTTGGTACACCTCCCCGTCGCGGCTGGTGTCGAACACGGTGCGCAGACTCTCGTGACGCATCAGCACGTCGTGGACCGCCCCGGACAGTGCGGCGGCGTCGATCTCGTCGTGCATCCGCACCACGTGGCCGTAGTGGTAGGAGATGTCGTCGGGGTCGAGCTCGTAGAGCACCCAGAGCCGCTCCTGCGCCGGTGAGAGCGGAATGTGCTCGGGTCGCTCGCCGGTCGGGATGTCGCTGCTCGAACCGGTCAGCTCTGCGCGCAGTGCGATGTCGGCGGGAGTCCTGGCCTCGAACAGATCACGAATGGCCAGCTCGGCGCCCAGGTCGGCGCGCAGGGTGGAGACCAGCCGCATGGCCGCCATGGAGTGGCCACCGAGAGCGAAGAAGTCGTCGTCGATCCCCACCGGGCATCCGTCGTCGGTGTCGGGTAGTCCGAGCACGTCGGCGAAGATCTCGCACAGGCGTCGCTCGAGCTCGGTGCGGGGCGCGCGACGCGTACCGCCGACCTCTGGCGCGGGCAGCGCCTTGACGTCGAGCTTGCCGTTGACGGTCATCGGGAATCCCTGCACGGTGGCGAACAGCGTCGGGACCATGTAGTCGGGCAGCGATGCGCCGAGCTGCCTGCGCACCTCCTGGTAGTCGAGCTCACGCGCCGGATCGGCCGGGATGACATAGGCGACAAGACGTTTGACGTCGGGTGTCGCTGGGTCGGAGCCGGCGACGACGGCCGACGCCGCGATCTCGTCGAGAGAGGTGAGTGCTGCGTCGATCTCGGCGAGTTCGACGCGATGGCCCCGCACCTTCACCTGGTCGTCGGTGCGCCCGAGGAAGTCGAGATTGCCGTCGGGTCTGATCCTCATCGCGTCGCCGGTGCGGTACAGCCGGCCGCCGTAGGAGAACGGATCGGCGACGAACCGCTCGGCCGTCAGATCGGGACGTCCGAGGTAACCGCGGGCGAGTCCCGCGCCGCTGATGTACAGCTCGCCCTGCACTCCCGCGGGCACCGGACGCAGCCAGGGGTCGAGGAGATGTGCTGTGGTGTTCCAGATCGGCGTGCCGACGGACGATGTCCGTGTCTCGTCGGTGCCGACGCCGAGGGTGTTGATCGTGTACTCGGTCGGCCCGTACAGGTTGTAGCCCAGCGTGTGCGGATGTTGGCGCAGTCTCGTCCACACCGGTTCGGGCACCGCCTCACCACCGAGCAGGACGAGCGGGGGGACGTGCGCGCCGTCGAGCAGTCCGTCGGCAACCAGTTGCGCCGCGTAGGTCGGCGTGACGTTGATGACGTCGATGCGGTGCGTCGCGCAGTAGTCGACGAGCGCGGCGGAGTCGGCGCGCAGTTGCTCGTCGGCGATGTGGACCTCGTGGCCCTCGACGAGCCACAGCAGCTCTTCCCAGGACATGTCGAACGCGAAGGACACGGTGTGCGCGATCCGGAGCCGGCCTCGCACCCCTGCTTCTCGGGCGAGGGCGATCGCGGGCTCGAACACCTTCTCGCGGTGGTTGAGCTGCATGTTCGTCAAGCCGCGGTAGGGCGTGATGACGCCCTTCGGCTTGCCGGTGGAGCCCGATGTGTAGATCACGTAGGCGGGCTGCGCGGGATCGACCGACGGGGCGACCCAGGTCGGGGAGTCGGGGTCGGGAAGTGCGTCGATGTGCAGTGTCGGTAGGGCGAGAGTGGCGAACCGCGTAGACACCCGGCTGTGGGTGAGGATCAACACGGGAGAGGCGTCGGCAATGATCTGATGGAGCCGGGCGTCGGGGTGGTCGAGTTCCAGTGGCAGGTAGGCGCCGCCGGTCCGCAGAATCGCGAACAACGCGACCACGGTCTCGATGGATCGGGGAATAGCCAGTGCGACAATGGTTTCCGCGCCAACTCCGTGGTCGGCGATAATATGGGCGACGCGGTCGACCTCGGCGTCGAGTTGCGCGTAGGTGAGTCGACGGTCGTCGAAGACCAGGGCGACTGCGTCGGGGATGGTCGCCGCGCGTTCGGCGAGTAGTCCTGAGACGGTGGTGTCGGGCAGTGGGTGGCTCGCGCCGATCAACGGCGCGTCCGAGTCGAGGGTCAGATCGAGGGCGGCCACCGAGTCGTCGAGGCCGCGTCCGATCGATTCGAGCGCGTTTCTGAACCTCGTGACGAAGCCGTTCGCGTGCCGATGATCGATGAGATCGTCACGGTATTCGAGACGGAATCGGATCGACCGTCCGGGCGTCACGACCAGCGCGAGCGGGTAGTGGGTGTGATCGAGACTGCCCTCCCCGATGACGTCGTGCAGGCGCGACTGTTCGCGCTCCTCGTCCTCGGTGCGGAAGTTCTGCAACACGTAGAGCACATCGAACAGCACCGGATGGCCGGTTTCCTGTTGCAATCTGGCCAGCCCGATGTGGTCGTAGGCCATCAATGCGACGCGCGCGTCCTGACTGCGGCGCAGGAATTCTCGTACCGTCTCGTCGGGTCGGAGCGCGGTTCGTACGGGCACGGTGTTGAGGAACAGCCCGATCACCGTGTCGAGGCCCGCGACCTCGGTCGGCCTGCCCGCCACCGTGGAGCCGAACGCGACATCGGTGACACCGAGAACGCGTGACAGGGTCAGCGTGAGCGCGC
Organism: Gordonia otitidis; assembly: GCF_020735545.1. Classification (NCBI taxonomy): domain Bacteria; kingdom Bacillati; phylum Actinomycetota; class Actinomycetes; order Mycobacteriales; family Gordoniaceae; genus Gordonia; species Gordonia otitidis. Next base: position 4,791,457 of record NZ_CP085974.1, on the reverse strand, counting down.
CGGAGACGACCGTGTTGAGCGTGACGCCGGCGGCCCGCGCGTCTGCCCGCAGCGCATCCGACACGTCGACGCCCAGGTCGACCTCGATCCGACGCGGTGCTCGTGGCGCCACATTGACGGCCCGCGGCGCGACGAGTGCCGGTTCGGTGTAGCCGTCGAGATGTGCCCGCCACGCGTCGAGCGCCTCGGCGTCGGAGGTTGCTGCAATCCAGGCCAGATAGTCGCGGAGTGACGCTTCGGGTGTCGTGGCGGCGACGCCTTCGAGGTGGGCGAGTAGGCGCGATACGACAAGTCCACCAGACCAGCCGTCCCACAACAGGAATCGGCGATTGACGACAATGCGGTCGCGGTCGCCCGGCAGGTGGATCAACGTCATGCGCCACAGCGGGGCCGTGTCGATCGGTATGTCCGCGGTTCGGTCGGCATCGAGCACGGCGTCGAGTTCGAAGTCGACGAGGTCGGCGGGGGTGTCGACGAGATCGACGACGTCGACCACGGGCTCGACGTCGCGGACGATGAGTTGCACCGGGGCGCCGTCGATCTCGACGAACACGGCACGCAGCTCGGGATTCTCATGCAGCAACGACCGAGCGGCCGCCCGTAGTGAGTCCTTGTCGATACGGTGGCCGAAATCGAGCCAGAACTGGGCGGTGTAGATGTCGTCACCCGCATCGACCTGCGACTGGAAGAACAGTCCCTCCTGTAGCGGGGTCAGCGGCCAGATGTCGTCGATCACCCCGTGGACACCGGTGAGTCGCTCCAGCGTCGACTCGTCGACGGTGACGAGGCGCCGATCGGCGTCGGCAACCACCGCGTCCGCGAGTGCGCGTGTGAGAACCTCGGCGTGCGCGACCACACGGGGATCGGCCTCGGCGATCACCGACCAGCCCCGGGAAGCGTTGCGGGACAGACGGATCGTCACGGGATGTGCGGTCGGCAACCCGTGATCCCCGACGAGCACGTCGGGCTCGACGATCTGACCCGCGGTGGCGGCCGCCGTCAGCGCAGCACTCACCTGGGGTGACAGGTAGCGCACGACGTCGAGGCACGGACCGGTGGTGTTCGCGCGCGTGTCGGGGACCGACGGGTTCGCCAGATCGACACGTAGCGGTTCGAGTGCCTGCAGGGGGCCGACCGTACCAGCCCCCTCAGCGTCGCGCAGGTCGAGCGCAACGTCGATGAGCAGGTGGGTGGGTGCATCGGATCCGTACACATCAGCGGTGGCACGCGCGACGGCGAGTACCAGGGCCTGTCGCGTCGGGGCCGGGATACTCGGATCGTCGACGTCGATACGTGAGGTGACTGTCGCGCGATCGTATGGCGATGACGCGGATTCATCCCCGACCCTCGGGAGGGCAGCGCCTGGCGCCAGGGTCTCGAGATAGTGCGGCAGTCCGGCGACATCGGCTGCCTGAGCGGCCAATGCCGTTGCCAGCGTGCGGAGTCCAGCGCTCGGGACGTCGAACTCGATGTGTCGTGCCGCAGCCGCGTCGTCGAGTGCGGTCTGCAGATCCGCGCGCAGGATCTCCGCGGACGTCGGGTCGACGAGCACGGGGTCGAATGCGGCGATCACCTCGCCGGTCGCGGGCACAAGTGTCACTCCGGGTGCCGACTGGCTGGTCGGCTCGACGTCGGCCTCGGTGACGGGAAGCACGATGTCGTCGACAGCGCTTGTCGTCATCGTCCACAGGATGGGTGCCGGGCGGTTCAGTGTCGTGCGCAGCGCCGGGTGCTTGGCGACAAGTGCTGCGGCGATCTCACGGACATCATCGACGGACACCGACGAGGCGGCTCGTGCTCGCACGACGCGCGGGGGTAGCGACTCCGGGTCGATCTGCCGTTCGCGCAACCGTGCTACAGCCGGTGTGAGTGGTACCGCGCCGACACCGTCGTCGGCCACCACCGGGCCCGCGGGCGGCGCGGGAGCGTCGATTCGACCGTCGGGCGAGAAGGCGCGCAGCCGTGCGCCCGGATTCATGGCGAGTGAATGCAGGAAGACGGCGAACTCCGCACCGACGAGTCGGGCCTCGTCGCGTGCGTCGTCGACTGTGCGGATGACCACCTCGGCCGGGCGTTCTCTCCGCCGCACCTGAATCTGGATCTCGATGTCGGACACGGGTCCCGAGGCGAGCGCGTGCAGGGCGAGCGGTTGTCCGCCGATGGTCTGCCGGGAGGTGTTGGCCATGACGTTCACGCCGAGACCGAACATGCGGTAAGGCTGAACGGACGCAGCCGGCCCGCCGGCCCGACTCTCCTGCGCGGCGAGTGCGCGACCGAGATCCTCGCCGCGGAAACGACTGTGGGCGACCACCGCGAACACCGCACGTTCGGTTCGCGCGGCGAGGTCGGCGAGGTTGTCGCGCGGACCGGCGTCGACGCGCAGCGGTAGCACACTCGTCACCATCGACGGGGTCGTGCGGGCGCTGCGGTCGAGGCGTCCGGTCACCGGAAGTGCGAGGACAAGGTCGGTCTGCCCGGTCCGGACGTGTGCGAACGCTGCGACGGCTGCGATCAACAGCACGGTGGGTCGCACCCCCGCATCCCGCGCCACGGCGCGTAGTGCTTCGAGATCGTCGAGTGGGATGTCGAAGCGCGCGGCCACGACTCCGCGGCCGGGAGCGAGATCGTCGTCGAGCAGACACACGGGTTGCGGTCGGTCACCCATGCGGTCGAGCCAGTAGTCGGCGTCAGCGGCGAAATCGGGTCCCTCGCGGTACTGTGCTTCGGCGTCGAGGACCGGCCGCAACCTCCAGTCCTTGGTGCCCGTCGATGTCTCGGCATCCGACCGGTCGGCCGGGTCGGTTCCGTCAGCGGGGATGCGTGTGCTGTCGTAGTGCTCTTGCACCGCCTGGGTGAAGAACCCTAAACCCATTCCGTCGCACACGAGGTGGTGGACCTTGAGGAGTGCCAGGACGGCCTCGACGCGACCGTCCGGTGCCAGGCTCCTGATGATCGTGCACTCGGTGAGCGGGCCCACCGTGACGTCCATCGGCCGCGACAACTCGGCGGTCATCCACTGGTCCACCTCGGCAGCGGGGATGTCGCGGAACGGGACGTCGAAATCCGCTGTCGGCAGTATTCTCTGGCGTACCTGGCCCGCCTCCTCGACGAACACCGCACGCATGGCCTCCGCGGAGTCGAGGACCGCCAGCAGCGACGTCCGGAGACGCTCGACGTCGATGCCGGCATCGACCTCGACGTAGAGGCCCGTGATGTACAGGGTCGGATCCGGCGACGCCTGCATCGACAGGTAGATGTCGCGCTGTCCGGCGAGCGTCGGCAGCGTGGCGTGCGGACCGTCGGTGTCGGCGGTCGCGTATCCCGCGTCGTCGGCGGATGTGTCCGGCGGGGTCGAGGTCACTGATCGGCTCCGGATTCTGCCGACGCCGATAGCGAGTCGAGCGTCGCGCTCAGTTCGTCGGCGAGTGCGCGCACGGCGGCGTCGTCGAGGTGGTCGGGGAGGTAGCGCAGTGTCGCGGCGACGACGGGGCCCGTCGTCTCGTCACGACAGACGATGTCGATCTCGAGTGGATATGCGACGCCGAGGCCCGGATCAGGGTCTGCGGCGAGAGCTGTCGATTCTGCGGACGGTTGCCATGGCGAGCCTCCGCCGACGGTGAAGCGGCCCAGGTAGTTCAGCAGCACCGACGGTCGGGACATGGCGGCGAGTGCTGCGGACAACTGCGGATTGAGGTAGCGGAGCATGCCGAATCCTGCGCCCGCGGACGGCATCGTCGTCCACGCCTCCTCTGCGGCATGGATGGCGGTGTCGATGTCGTCGGTTGGGTCCAGACGGATCGGTGCGATGGTGGTGAACCACCCGACGGTGTGGGACAGGTCGGCGTCGATACCGAATTCGTGCGCGTCACGACCGTGACGTTCGGTGTCGATGATGAGATCGGCGGTGCCGAGTACGCGGGTCGCGGCGACGCGTAGGGCTCCGATGAGCAGCGATGTGATCCCCACCCCGCGTCGCGCGGGCAGGTCCGACACCAGTGCCGCGGAGGTGCTCGCGGACAGGGTGACGACGTGGCGACGCTGGCCGGCGACTGTGCCGGTTACGGGCGGTCGGCCCGGTACGAGCTCGCCGCCGGGCGCCAACACCTGCGCCCAATGGGTCGCCTCGTCGAGAAGCGCCGGATCGGCTGCCCGCTCGGTGACCGCCGTCGTGAATCGATGCAGGGGCGTCGGCGTCGTGAGCCGAAGCGTGTCGCCTCCGTTGCGCGTGGCGTCCCACAGTGCATGCAGGTCGTCGAGCAGGATTCGCCGCGAAACACCGTCGACCGCGAGGTGGTGGATGACGAGGATGAGTCGTCCAGCCACCGGATCCTCCGGCGAACTGGGCGTCAACCACGTCGCGGCGATCATCCTGCCGGACGTGGGTGCCAATCGGCTTGTGGCCGCGGACGATTCGGCTGTGACGACGGCCGAGAGCGCATCGTCATCGTCGAAGACCGGCCGGTCGACGGGGACGACCTGCACGACATCGTCCACGTCGACGGAGCCGGGCGGCGTGCTCTGCATACTCCAGAGCACGCCCGCGACGACCTGCAACGAACTGCGCAGTGCCTCATGGGAATCCACGAGGGCCGTGAGGATGACACGGAGAGTGTCGACGTCGAGCTCCGGTGGGGTGTCGACGACGAGTGCCTGGTTGAATCGGTCGATCGTGCCCCCGATCTCGCGGAGCCGGTGCACGACGGGCAGGAGTGGTATCGGGGTCGGACGGGTGTTCGTCGAGTTCAGTGCCCCCGCTGAGTGCTCTGCTGCGGCGACCGGCGGGGTATCGACGATCCACTCGGCGACCGTGGCGAGTCCGGCGACGGTGCGGTGACCGAACACGTCGCGTGGCGTGAACCGGATGCCCTCTCGCCGTGCGCGGTTGACCAAAGTCGTCGAGACGATACTGTCGCCACCGAGCGCGAAGAAGTCGTCGTCGACGCCGGGCGGATCTGATAGCCCCAACGTGTCGGCGAAGATGTCGGCGAGTGCCGCCTCGAGGGGCGACTCGGGTGTCCGACTGGCGCCGGAGACCACCTCGGGCTCCGGTAGCGAACGGCTGTCCACCTTTCCGTTGACCGTCAGCGGAATCGAGTCGAGCACGGTGACCACCGAGGGCACTTCGTGTTCGGGAAGCACGTTGCTCAGTTGCGAGCGGAGCGCCTGGCCATCGAGTTCCGTCGTGACCGCGTAGGCCAGAATCCGATCGGCGCCCGTGGGGCCGGGCCGTGTGATGACGGCTGCGTCGCGGACACCCGGCAGCGCCGTGAGCGCAGCCCGGATCTCGCCGAGTTCGATACGGAAACCGCGGATCTTGATCTGGGTGTCGGCGCGGCCGAGATAGATCAATGCGCCCTGCCTGGTCCGGCGGAACAGGTCGCCGGTGCGGTAGAGCACCGAGCCGTCGCCAGCCGGGTCGGCGACGAAACGAGTCGCGTGCAGCGCGGGTCGGCCGGAATAGCCCGCCGCAACCTGGGGGCCCGCGAGGTAGAGTTCGCCGACCGCGCCCACCGGCACGGGGCGCAGGTGGTCGTCGAGCAGATCACCGGTGAATCCGGGCAACAGGGCTCCGACGTCGCTGCCCACCGTCCCGGTGACGGTTTCCTCGCTGATAGCGAGATAGGTTGCGTGAACTGTGATTTCGGTGATCCCGTACATGTTCACCAACCGCGTGTCCGGATAGCGGTGGGCGAACCCGGCCAGTCGCGGAAGGTCGAGCGCCTCTCCGCCGAAGATCACGTAGCGCACCGAGCGGAGCTCCCGATCAGCCTTCTCCGTGTCGGTGGCGTCGAGGGCGAAGAACGCCGACGGCGTCTGGTTGAGCACCGAGACGGCCTCGGACTCGATGAGGGCCGCGAAGTCGGCGGGCGAGCGCGTCGTGGCGCGGTCGGGTACGACGATGCGAGCTCCGGTGGACAGTGGACCCCACAGCTCCCAGACCGAGAAATCGAATGCGTACGAGTGGAACAGCGTCCACACGTCCCGCTCGTCGACGTCGAACAGGTCGGCGGTGGCGTCGAGGAGCGCGAGGACGTTGCCGTGTGTGACGGTGACACCCTTGGGCCTTCCGGTGGAGCCGGAGGTGAAGATCACGTATGCGCGATCGGCCGTCCCGATCGCCGGGGTGACGAACTCGCTGTCGCGGGCCGGGACATTCCTGTCGGATGGAGCGACACCGTCGAGATAATCGGCGTCGACCACGATCGCGGGATCGGCGTCGGCGAGGGTGGTCGCGATCCGCTCCTGCGGGTAGGCGGGGTCGATCGGAACGTAGGCAGCCCCTGCACGCAACACGCCGATGATCGCGGCCACGAGGTCGGCTGACCGGTCGAGGACCAGCGCGACGAGGTCGCCCCGTCGGACACCGTCACGGTGCAGCTGTGACGCGATGGCCGCGCTCCGTGCGTCCAACTCGCGGTAGGAGAGTGTGGTCGAACCCGCGGTGACCGCCGCACGGTCGGCGAACCTGTCCGCCGTGGCGGCGAACACGTCGACCAGGGTGCTCCTGCCGGATTCCGGATCGGTGGAGTGAGTGGGAGCGTCGAGGACGGGCAGCGCGGCCGTCGGGCCGAGTCGTAGCTGCGCGAGGTGTCGTGTGGGGGCTTGCACCATCGCACGCAGGACGTCGTGGACCCGCTCGGCGAGGTCCATCACGGTCTGCTCGTCGAAGAGTGCGGCAGCGTACTCGACGCGCAGCCGGATCCCGGCCGACTCGGGGAGTTCGACGAACTCGAAGGTCAGGTCAAATTTCGAGGTCGCCGACCGTGGGAAGACCGGTTCGGCGTCTAGGCCGTCGAAAGTGGGCGCCACGATGGGATCTCGATACTGCACCATCGTCTGGAAGACCGGGTGCCGGGTGAGCGAGCGCTCCGGCGAGAGAGCGGTGACGATCTCGTCGAACGGCACGTCCTGGTGTGCCAGTGCCGCGACATCCGTCTCGCGCACGCGGCCGAGCACCTCGACGAGCGTCGGGTTCCCGGAGAGGTCCGTCCGTAGCGCGAGTGTGTTGACGAACATGCCGATGAGCGAGTGGGCCGCTGCCGACGAGCGCCCGGCGACCGGGGTTCCGACCACGATGTCGGTGCCCGCTCCCGAGGCGTTGAGTGCGAGCGCGACGGCGGCATGTGCGCCCATGAACACGGTGGCGTCGAGCGCACGGACCGCAGCACGTAGTCCGTCGAGAATCTCTGCGCCGACGACGATCTCGACCTGACCGCCGCACGGATCCGGGTCGAGCGGCCTCGGCCGGTCGTAGGGCAGCCCGAGTTCGGCCGGAGCGCCGGAGAGTTGTCGGCGCCAGTAGTCGAGCTGACGTGACGACAGGGAGTCCGGATCGTCGGTGCTGCCGAGGCGGGCGAGTTCGGCCACCGTGTGGTCGGCGTACTGGACGTCGGGTGCCCGCACGTCGACGCCGTTGTATCCGGCGGCGAGTTCGTCGAAGAGTGTGCCCGCCGACCACTCGTCCGCGGCGATGTGGTGCACCGTGAGCAGCAGGACGGCGCAATCCGCGGCGGTGCGCAGGAGGTCGGCGCGCAGTGGAAGGTCGTCCGCCAAGTGGAACGGGCGGCCGATCAGATCGGCGATCGTCACATCCAGTTGCGTCGGCGCGATGGCGTGTTCGGTGATCTGAATTCTCGCATCCTCCACCGGATCGACATGTTGCGTGTCGTCGACAATCCGCGTGCGCAGTACCTCGTGACGTGCCACGACGCCATCGAGTGTGCTGCTCAGTCGTGCGAGATCGAGTTCGCCGTCGAATCTGACCGCGAAGGGGATCGTGTAGGCGGCGTCGCCGACACCGTTCTGGAACGCGAGTCGACGCTGCGCGGGCGACAGGGGTACGCGTTCCGGACGCGGCACCGAGGGGGTGCGGTCGGCCATGTCGTTCTCGATCGAGGCTCCCGTGTCGGCGAACAACGCCGCAAGCTCTGCCAGCACGGGGTGCGCGAAGACGTCCGCGACGGGAACGACCCGGCCCGTTGCCACCCGCAGCCGTGTGAGAACGCGGGTTGCCGAGAGCGAGTTGCCGCCCACCTCGAAGAAGCTGTCGTCCATGCCGGGGGTGTCGATCCCGAGCACATCTGCCACGGTGTCGACGACGAGCTTCTCGAGATCGGTGGTCGGCTCGCGCCGAGAAGCCGTCCGCGACACCCGTGGTTCGGGCAACGCTGTGCGGTCGATCTTTCCGCCGGGTGTGCGTGGGAGGGCGGCGAGTCGGGTCCAGGTGGCCGGGACCATCGCCGCGGACACCGACTCGAACAACTCGGTGGGCAGCTTCTCGGGTGCCAGATCTCCCGTGACGTACGCATCGAGCCGGGTTGTGCCGTCGTGGTCGTGACCGACGGTTACGACGGCGTCGTCGACGCCGTTGAGGGCGAGAAGTGCCTGTTCGACCTCACCCAGCTCGACCCGTACGCCGCGCACCTTGACCTGTGAGTCGGATCGTCCGAGGAGGCGCAGCTCTCCGTCGGCGCCGATGACCCCGCGATCACCGGTGCGGTACATGCGGCTGCCGGAGCCATCGGGGTTGGCGACGAATCTGGTTGCCGTCCAGTCGGAGTGCCCGTGGTAACCGCGTGCGAGTTGAACGCCGGTCACGTAGACCTCGCCGGGGCGACCGGCCGACACGGGGTGCAGGTGACGGTCGAGCACCACGACACCTGTGCCGGGCACGGGTGTGCCCACGGTGATGGTGCAGGCGCTCTCCGTGATCGTCCCGGTCGTGACGTCCCCGGCGACCTCCGAGGAGCCGTAGGAGTTGATCACGGTGTCAGCGCTCGAGACGAGTCGGGTTGCGGTGGTGGCGGGCAGTGGCTCGCCGGAGACGACCCAGCGGCCGATCGAGCATGCCTCGCCCGCGGCGGCGACGTCGACCATCGCCCGCGCGAGAGAGGGCACCGCCGTGATCTGGTCGACGCTGTAGCGGGCGGCGAGATCGATGAGCGCGGATGCATCGCGGGCGGAATCGTCGTCGGCGACGACGACGGTCGCGCCCGCCGCCAGCGCGCCGAGGATCTCGGTGGTGCCGTCGATGAAGGCGATGGCGCTCTTGGCGAGCACGACCGAACCGTCCCAGCGTCGGGCGGCCCACGCGATGCGGTTCGCCAGTGCCGCTGCGGTCCCTACGACGCCCTTCGGGACGCCGGTCGACCCCGACGTGTAGATGAGGTACGCGGCTGACTCAGGATGCGGTGCTGCGGGTTCGGAGATCGGCGCGTCGAGTGCTGCCGTGCGGAGCCGGGCGTATTCCTCGTCGTCGAGCACGATGTCGGGTGCGGCGTCGTCGAGCATGAATCGGATACGACGCTCGGGATAGGAGGGATCGATCGGCATGACGACCGCGCCGAGTCGCACACCGGCGAGAAGCGCGACGACCATGTCGACGCCGCGTGGCAGTGCGACGGCGACAACGGATTCGGTGCCGACACCGCGCGCGGAGAGCACGTGGGCCAACCGGCCCGCCATCGCATCGAGTTCGCGGTAGCCGACGCTGCGCTCGCGCACGATCAGGGCCGTACGCCGTGGCGATCGGCATGCCGCTGCCGAGATCTGCTCGCCCACCGGGACGTAGGGCACGGACTGCGGCGCCGGTAGCGGCTCAGACCACGACGAGACGGATAACCGTCCGAGCGGCATGTCGCGGGACGACGCGAGCACCTCGAGCCACGCGACGGCGTCGTCCAGCAGTCGTGCATCGGCGCCGCGACGTTCGAGAACGAGTCCGATCTCGGGATCGTCCTCGACGAGAAGTGTTGCGGCGAAGTCGTTGTCGTCCTCGACGTGTGGACGTACCTCGCCGCGCGGGAAGCTCTCGAACACGACCAGTGAGGTGATCAGCCCGTCGATGCCGACCGCGGAGGTGATGTCGGCGAGCGGGACGTGGTGGTCGGCCAGCAGGGCGAGTTGCTCGCGCTGCAGCCGGGTCAGAGCGCGGCCGACGGTCTCCGTCGGGTCGATGCGTACGCGGACCGGGATGGTGTTGACGAGCATGCCGATCATCTCGTCCACACCGGGCACCGACGGGTCACGACCGGACACCACCGTTCCGAACACGACGTCGTCGGAGTCGTTCGAGTCGGCGAGGACGAGCGCCCATGCCAGCTGGACCACGGTGTTGAGCGTTGCGGTGCAGCCTGCGGCCAATGACCGGAGCGATGTGGACAGCTCGGCGTCGAGACGTCTGCGCAACGGGGTCGCGGGGATGGGCGGTCCGACGATGTCGACGGTCGTCGATGCTTCGACACCGTCGAGAGCCTCGACCCACGGTGCGACATCACGCCCGCGGTCGGCAAGCCAGCGTGAGTACTCGCTGATCGCGCGCACCGGCGGCAGTGCTTCTCCGCGATAGGTCCGCACGATCTCGCTGAGCATCAGATGCAACGACCAACCGTCGAGCGCGACATGATGCGCGACGACGAAGAGCCGGTGCGGACCGTCGTCCTCCGTGAGGAGTGTGAACCGTAGCGGGGGAGGCGTATTCAACGCGATGCCGTCGGCTCGGGCACGGTCACGGAATCCGACGAGCCCGCCGTCGACGGTCGCGATGTCGACCACCGGGAGTTCGATCTCGACGTCCATGTGCACCCGTGCGACGGGTTCGCCGCTTCGACGCCTGGTGAAGGAGGTGCGCAGCATGGCGTGTCGTGCGACGACCGCGGAAATAGCCTGGCGCAGTCGCTCGACGTCGACCGTGTCGCCGGGTGTCATGTCGAGCGCGAGATCGGCGAGGATCAGGTAGGGGTCGACGTCGCCCTGCACTCGCGGCGACGTCGACCGGTAGACGATCGCTTCCTGCAGACCGGTGAGGGGCAGAACATCCTCGAGCGCCGCGGTCACAGCAGATCCTCCTGCATCAGTTCAGACAGTTCGTCCCGGTCGATTCCCGTAGTGGTCGTTGCGCACTCGTCGGCAGGGCTCGGGGGGCGCGGCCGGTCGAGCGGGTCGGCAGACACACGACGTCGTGCGACGGTGGCGAGTGCGGCGACCGTCGGATGGTCGAAGACCTGCAGTGGCGTGATCTCCCACCCGGCCTGGGCCGCAGCGCTCACCACCCGGACGGCGACGATGCTGTCACCGCCGAGGGCGAAGAAGTCGTCCTCGGCGCCGACCGCGGGAAGGCCGAGAACAGCGGCGAAGGCCCCGGCGAGATCGCGCTCGGCCGGGCTTGATGGAGGACGCGACCGAGCGGCGCATGCCGCGTAGTCAGGTGCGGGCAGTGCCCGTCGATCGATCTTGCCGTTGGGCGTGAGGGGAAAGGCGTCGAGGACGACCAATGCCGAGGGAACCATGTAGTCGGGCAGGACCGCAGCGAGATCGCGTCGCCAGGTCGACTGCGCGAGATCGACTTCCTCGCAGGATGAGTCAGCGGTCACATACGCGACCAGCCGACCGTCCACCGAGCTGACGACGGCGCCGGACACCCCGGAAAGCGCCGTGAGTGCCGTCTCGATGTCGCCGAGTTCGACCCTGAAGCCCCGCACCTTGACCTGATGATCGGTGCGCCCGAGACATTCGACGCGTCCGTCGGGGCGGACGCGTGCCAGGTCACCGGTCCGGTACATGCGCGCGCCGTCGGAGAACGGATCGGCGACGAAACGGGTGGCGGTCAGATCCGCACGGTTCCGATATCCGCGCGCCACTCCGGCGCCGCTCAGATACATCTCTCCGACGTGCCCATGGCCGACCTGATGCAGTGTCGCATCGAGCACACGCACGCCGGTGTTGGCAATCGGTGTGCCCACCGTGATGTCGTCGGCGTCGTCGACCCATGCCGTGGTGGACCAGATGGTCGTCTCTGTCGGGCCGTACATGTTGCGCACCGACCGCGCGTGGGACGCGAGTCCCCGCGCGACATCGGTCGGCAACTGCTCACCGCCGACGAGCACATCGACAGCGGCCAGTGAGGGGCCGTGGCCCGCTTCGAGGAACGCCGACCACAGCGACGGCGTCGCCTGGATGACATCCGGTCGATGTCGGGTGACGAGTGCAGCAAGTCGTGCCGGATCGTGGACGTCGTCGTTGTTCGCGAGAACCACGCAGGCGCCGGCCGCAAGGGGAACCAGCGTCTCGAGTATCGCGATGTCGAACGAGATGGTGGTCACCGCGAGTACGGCACGGCCGGGCCCGAGACCGAGGTCGCCGATCATGTGGTCGGTGAAGTTCGCCAGCGCGCGGCGCGGGATCACGACACCCTTGGGTGTTCCCGTCGACCCCGACGTGTAGATCAGGTAGGCAGCGCCATCGCGGTTGTCGGTGCCCGACACTGCGGTGTCGCTCCGGCCGTCGAGTCGACGCAGTGAGATCCCGTCGTCGCCTTGTTCGAGTACCGCGACCGGCGACGCATCGGCGATGGCGGCCGCGTTGCGATCGGCGGGAAAACCTGGGTCGAGCGGGAGAAAGGCTGCGCCACTGCGCATCACAGCGAGGAGCGCGACGATCAAGTCGACACCACGGGGGAGGGCGATGGCGACGATGGCCTCGGTTCCGATGGACCCGAGGCGGCCGGCGAGTTCGTCGGCTCGACGATTGAGTTCGCGGTAGTCCACGACGTCGTCGCCGTGACGCACTGCTACGGCATCGGATGGGGCGGCCGCGATACGGACGTCGAGGGGGGTCGGGTCGATCGGTGCGGACGTGCCCGACGGAGGCGTGTTCTGGACGTCGTCGTCGAGTCGCAGGGCGCCGACCGGGCGCGTCGGCTCGTCGAGGAGCGCGGCGACGAACGAGGCGAGGGACTTCGCGATGCGCGAGACATCGGCCCGACTGTAGAGCGCGGTGTCGGCGTCGAGCGTCAGTTCGAGATCGGTGCGGTCGTGCTCTCCCGATCCGAGGTCGAGCGCCGTGATCGACAGGTCGACGACCGGTCCGCGACGCAGCGAGCGCACGGTTGCGTCGAGCGATCCGAATGAGATCGTGGAGCCGAAGGGTTTGACGTTCACCGTGGGTCCCACGACTCCGTCGACTCCACGACGGCGTGCGTCTCGCACGATGTCCTCGCCACGATAACGCGCGTGTGGTGCGATTCGACGTATGCCGTCTGCGGCGTCGGCGGCGAGGTCGTCTGCGGTGGCTGCCGGGGTCACGGCGACGCGCAACGGGAGCACGTTGACTGTCGTGCAGGCGACATTGGCTGTGGGGGAACCGAATCGGTTCATCATCGGGAACCCGATCACCACATCGTCGGTGCCTGTCGTGCGGGCACAGAACGCAGCGACTGCCGCGACGAGACGCTCGGGTGACATCGCCAACGCACCGGCGTCGGGGACGACGATGCTCACCGAGTGTGTGTCGGCCGCAACGCGGTGGCTGCGCGGCACGGAGCCGAGAGTGAGAGCTCCGCGGACGCCGTCGAGTTCGCGCTCCCAGAAGATCGCGTCTGCGCCGACGTCGGGCTCCCGCGGAAGATCAACGACGCTCCCGAGTCGCTTCTCATCGTGTGGATCGGAGTACAGCCTGCCGATGCGTCGAACGAGAAGTCCCAGACCGTAGGCGTCGAGCACGATGTGGTGTGCCACCACGAGCAATGCGATGCGGTCGCCTGCCACGAGGATGTCGACTGCCGCGCACGGGCCGACGACGGGATCGATCGCCACCCGCACGGCAGAATGCGCGTAGGTGTCGATCGCGTCCGGTTCATCCCCGAGTTCGCGGACGGGCACGTCGATGGCGTCGTCGAGGCTCACGATGACCGACCCGTCCCGTTCGGCGAACCGCGACCGCAGGCCGTCGGCCTCGTCAAGGGTGGCGTGCACGGCAGCGGAGAGACGGACGAGATCGGGCTGCTCGTCGAAATCGACGAGCTGACCGATGGTGAAGACGTCGGGGTTCGGCGCAACCCTGTGAGCGAACCACAATCCCTGCTGCGCAGACGTGGCGCGCATCAACATCCCGCCCCGGGGAACTGTGAGGCCGCGCTCCCGGGCACTCGACTGCAGCCAACCATGGAAAGTTAGCTTACCCTAGCCTTAACGACGCGCAGGGGCGGCCCCGGTGTATCAAGTTGGTAAGCCTATGCTTACCAGATGACGGGCTCCGATGCTCGCCATTCGCAGCATGTCACGAGAGAGGACGGCATGGCCACCACGAACACGGTACTCACCCGAGAACGGATCATCGCTGACATCGCGGGCATCCTCGGCGTGGAGGAGAGTGAAATCACCGACGAGACAAACGTTCTCGATGTCGGTTTGGATTCGGTCCGCCTCATGTCGCTCATCGAACGGTGGCGTGCGGCCGGCGCACACAGGGCCGACCTGGTCAGCATGGCCGCCGATCCGGTCGTCGGGTCGTGGATTCGTGAACTCACCGACGAGTCCGGTCACGAAGGGGAGAACCGATGAGCGACGCTCGATCGAACGCACACGCCTCCGAATCCGCGGACGTGGTGGTCGTCGGTGGTGGCCCGGGTGGTTCCACCGTCGCGACGCTACTGGCGCGCAGCGGGCATCGCGTCGTGCAACTGGAGAAGGAGACGTTCCCCAGGTACCAGATCGGTGAATCCCTGCTCCCGTCAACGATTCACGGCGTGTGCAGGCTCCTCGGCGTCGATGAGGAGATCAAGAACGCCGGGTTCATGCACAAGCGCGGCGGAAGCTTCCGGTGGGGCAAGAATCCCGTGCCGTGGAACTTCCTGTTCGCCATCTCGCCCGAGTTCGCGGGTGAGGGGTCGTACGCCTATCAGGTCGAACGCATGAAGTTCGACCAGATATTGCTTGAGAACGCCGCGCGGAAGGGCGTCGACGTGCGTCAACGGTGCCGCGTGAACCAGACCATCACCGACGAGACGGGTCGGGTCACAGGTGTCCGTTACCTGGACGCAGACCGGGTCGAGCACCAGATCGATGCGCGGTTCGTCGTCGACGCGTCGGGGAACACGACGCGGTTGTCGAAACACGCAGGCGGAGAACGTATCTACTCCGACTTCTTCCAGAATGTCGCGGTGTTCGGATACTTCGAGAACGGCAAGCGGTTCCCCGCACCCGATAGCGGCAACATCCTGTGTGCGGCTTTCGACGAGGGGTGGATCTGGTACATCCCGTTGTCGGACAGCCTGACCAGTGTCGGTGCGGTCATCTCGCGCGAGAAGGCCGAGCATGCGCTCAATGCGCAGGAGGAGACACTGCTGCACTACATTGATCGCTGCGAGATCGTGAAGGACATGCTCGCCGACGCCACACGTGTCACCGAGGGCACCTACGGCGAGATCCGTATCCGCAAGGACTACTCGTACGCCAACACTCGTTTCTGGGGCAACGGCATGGTCCTCGTCGGCGACGCCGCATGCTTCATCGACCCCGTCTTCTCCACCGGGGTGCACCTCGCGACCTACTCCGGAGTCCTTGCGGCACGGTCGATCAACAGTGTGCTGGCAGGTGCGCTGACCGAGGAACGCGCGTTCACCGAGTTCGAGGGCCGCTACCGCCGCGAATACGCCGTGTTCTACGAGTTCCTGTCCGCCTTCTACGACATGGAGCAGTCGGAGGATTCGTACTTCTGGAAGGCCCGCAAGGTGACGAACTTCGATCGCAACGACATGACGGCGTTCGTGTCGTTGGTTGCAGGTGCCTACTCGGGTGAACAAGCGTTGACCGATCCCGACCAGATCGTGGAGCGGTTCTCCGCGTCGACGGCGGCGCTCACCGAGGCCTCGACGCGTACCGGCGGCATGGATACAGACTCCGGGCAACGGATGGGTCATCTTTTCGGTACGCAGGTCGTCCGGGACGTGATGGAGGAGATGAACGCGCTGCAGGCCCGCGGCGCGTCGGGTACCGACGGCAGTGAGCCACCGCTGCTCGACGGTGGTCTCGTACCCTCGGCGGACGGCCTGAGTTGGGCGGAGCCCTCTCCGGCTGCGGTCTGACCCACCGGCGCAGGCCATGCTGACGGCACTGGCCCTGATTCTCGGCGCGGCCCTCGTGTGCGGCGCACTGGCGCGCATGCTCGGATTCCCGGCGATGGCAGGCGAATTGGTTGCCGGAGTGCTGCTCGGCCCCTCGGTGCTCGGGTTCGTGGCTCCCAGGGTGACGGGGCTCGTCGTCGATTCCGACGGCACCCCGACGACGGCGGTCTCGGCCGTCGCCACCCTCGCCGTGGTGCTGCTCGTCGGCCTGGCGGCGACCGAGCTCGACGCCCAGTTCCTCCGTGGCCATGCACGCACGATCGGTGTTGTCGGTGCGGTCTCGTTCGTCGTGCCGCTTGCCGCAGGCGTTGCTCTCGGGTTCGTCCTACCGGCGCGCTACATCGGACAGGCCGCGAGCACAACCGCATTCGCGGTGCTGCTCGGCGTGGCGATGTCGGTGAGTGCGATTCCGGTGATCGCGCGGATTCTGGGGGATCTCGACCTGTTGCGAAGCACTCTGGGCCGGCTCATCCTGTCCGTCGGCACGCTGACCGATCTGGCTGCCTGGGTCATGCTCACGGCCGTGTCGGCCCTCGTCACGGTCGGGCTCCGCGGGTGGCACCTCCCGCTGACGCTCCTTGCCATGATCGGTTCGATCGCCGTCGCATTGATTCTGCGACCGCTGATCGGCCGGGTGCTGACACGTCTGGAGACGGCCGGGCACGACGCGCAGTCGGCGGCGGTCATGGTGATCGCGATGGTCGCAGGCGCCGCCGCGACCGACGCCATGCATCTCGAGGCGGTGCTCGGCGCACTGCTCGCGGGAATCGCCTATGGCCGACGTCCCGAGAGAGTGGTCGCGCCGCTGCGTATCGTCACCACATCCGTACTGGCGCCGGTCTTCCTCGCCTCTGCCGGACTGCACGTCGATCTCCGAACACTGGGTGGTCCGACGGTGGCGGGTGTCGCGGTCGGTGTGATCGCGGTGGCCGTATCGGCAAAGCTCCTCGGTGGATACCTCGGAGCTCGCCTCGCCCAACTGTCGAGATGGGATTCGCTGGCGGTCGGCAGTGGCCTGAACGCACGAGGAGTGGTCGAGATCATCATTGCGACAACAGGATTGAGTCTGGCCATCTTCAGCGAGGAGACCTACATGATCATCGTCGTGATGGCCGTGGTGACCTCGGTGATGGCCGGCCCGATGGTTGCTGCCGCAGCCAGACGAGCCCGGCCGGCGACTCGCCGTTCGATCCTCGTCGGCGACTGAGCCTGTTGCCCCATGCGCGCGCCGGCCGCCACGCAGCCGGTGACAGCCGATCGGTCAGGCCTCCTCGACTCCGAGAGCACGGAGCACGGTGCGGAATTTGGCCGTGGTCTCGGCCAGTTCGTCGTCGGGGTCGGAACCGGCGACGATTCCTCCTCCGGCCCAGGTCGTCGCATCGCCTGTCCTCGAATCGAGTTCGGCACATCGGATCGCAACAAGCCATTCTCCGTCGCCTGCGGTGACACCGACCGGCGCGGTGCCGTCGGCCGGGCCGCTCAGCGCTCCGCTGCGCACTCCCGCGGAGACATCACCGACGCACCAGCCGACCGCGCCCCCGTAGAACCCCCGGTCGCCCTCGGTGGCGAGTATGTAGTCGCGCGCCGTCTCCGTCGGTGTGCCGCACACCGCCGGAGTGGGATGCACGGCGAGCGCGAGGTCGAGTGCGGTGGTCGACTCATCGGCCAACTGCCCGACGATCGGTGTGCCCAGGTGCCACATCGAGGCGGTGCTCACGACGCTCGGCCTTTCGGGCACCTCGAGTCGGTTGCACAGCGGCGCGAGTGCATTCCGAAGTGCGTCGACGACGAAGTGATGCTCGCCGAGATCCTTGACCGACGCACTCAGTGCGCTGGCACGTCCGGCGTCCACAGCGGGGTCGGGGTGGCGCGGCGCCGATCCGGCGAGGGGGTGTGCGCTCACCTGGGTTCCGCGTCGACGGACGAGAACCTCGGGACTCGCGCCGACCAGATGCCTGTCGCGGTGGACTCCACCCGCGGGGGTGAGATCGGTGCGGAAGATCGACGAATGCGGGTTCTGTGCGGCGAGGAATGACGCGAACAGCTCGGGGGTCAGGGCAGGTGCGCTGTGTAACAGCAGTTTTCGTGCCAACACCACCTTGACGAGTGGTGATGCCGGATCGGCGAGCACCGCGACTGCTGCCGCGACCCGCCCGCGATGGTCAGCCGGTGACGGATCGGCCCCGCAGAGTCGTGTGCGTGTCACTGGCCGCGGTTCCGGCGACTCGGCCACACGCGACACCCGGGGTGCGTCGATGCAAAGACGCACGGGTGCGGTCAGCGCGCTGGGCGAGTCGCTGTCGAACGCGAGAGCGCCAACGACCGCGGTGTAGGTGCCCTGCGCCAGTGCTTCGGCGGCGCGCGCGGGATCGTCGAACGACGCAAGCGTGCCGCTCGCAGTGACGTGGTGTGTGGTTCCGGCCAGGTCGAAGTGTGTGGTGGATGCCTCGTCGACGCGTCGAGTGTCGGCGGTGTCGGCGTGGCCGCGTGTGACTGACGGGGTCGAGAGGCTCATCGCGTCGTTCCTCCTCGGGTGATGCCGCGTCTCGCGGGGGTATGTGAACGCGAGCTAATGATTAGGTTAGACTTACCTAGCACTTCAGGTGTCGGAGGCCTACGCCAACGCAACACGCGACCCAGAGTGCACTGCCGTAGACAACTGTCCCGGACGGCGTCGGGGACATCAGCACGACAACCCGCACCGCGCGGGTATCACGACGATCTAGGAGCGGCGCGTGTGTAGTGAGCGGAACTCCGAACTCGATGTCGTCGGCATCGGATTCGGACCGTCGAACCTGGCTCTGGCCATCGCGGTCGAGGAGCACAACGACGCGCTACGGCGTGATGACCCGGCGCGCTCGCGAGCGCTCGAGGCCCGCTTCTTCGAGAAGAAGACGCAGTTCGGATGGCACCCCGGGATGCTCCTTCCCGGTGCCACCATGCAGGTGTCGTTCCTCAAAGATCTTGTGACACAACGCAACACGTCGAGTTCCTACTCGTTTCTCAACTACCTCGCCGAGCACGACCGGCTGGGCCACTTCATCAATCGCCAGGACTTCTTCCCGCTGCGCGCCGAGTTCCACGATTACCTCAGCTGGGCTGCCGACCGCGTGGGCGTCCCGGTCGAGTACGGCACGGAGATCACATCCGTCGGCTTCTCCGACGGCGCCTTCGAGGTCACCTCGTCGGCGGGTGAAAGCGTGCGAACGCGCAATCTCGTTCTCGGAGGCGGTCTTCGGGCAAAGTTGCCCGCAGGTGTCGTCGCAAGTAGCCGTGTCTTCCACAATCACCACGTTCTGCCCACTCTGGCCCAGCTACCCCCGTTGACTCACCGGAGATTCGCAGTCGTGGGCGCAGGACAGAGCGCAGCAGAGGTCGCGGCCTTCCTGCACGAGACCACCGATGCCGAAGTGCACGCCGTCTTCTCCAAGTACGGCTACACCCCGGCGGACGACAGCCCGTACGCGAACCGCATCTTCGACGCGGAGGCCGTCGACGAGTACTTCTCGGCCGAACCCGCATGGCGTGACCGGCTGCTCCAATACCACCGCAGTACGAACTACTCGGCCGTCGACCCTGTTCTGATCGAGGACCTGTATCGCCGCGAGTACACCGAGCGGGTGTCGGGGGATCGGCGACTGTTCGTGCACGGCGCCACCGAGGTGATCGATCTCGACGAGACCGACGACACCGCACGGTTGCGCGTCGCACATCGCACCACCGGCGAAGAACTCGACCTCGACTGTGATGCCGTCGTGTTCGCGACAGGATTCGAGCCGACGCCGGTCGCGGCCATGCTCGGCGAACTCGCTGCGCATTGCGCGGCCGATCAACACGGTCGTCCCGTGCTCGACCGCGCCTACAGGTTGCAGACCGCCTCCGAGATCACCGGGCAGATCTTCGTCCAGGGAAACTCGGAACACACACACGGACTGACGTCGACGCTACTGTCGAATGTGGCCATCCGATCGGGCGAGATCCTCGACGCCATCGTGCGACATGGTGCGGGCGAACCGATCACGACGGCCGTCCCTGTTGGCCACAGCGCGCGCGGCGCGTCGATTCTCGAGAGGTGAGTAGTGTGACCGGGCTGGAAACCGTGGAGGGGCAGGACACCACACCCCACCCGACCGAGGTCAAGATGACCATGTACGACCTGCTGCCCCGCACGGTCGAGGTGGTCGAGACCATCGACCTGAGCGCGGACATGCGTCGGGTGCGCTTCTCCATCAGCTCGCCCGAGAGTTTCGTCGTGGTGCACATGGCACCCGACGACCACATCAAGTTGTTCTTCCCTGACCCGGATACCGGCGAGATCCTCATGCCCGGGGTCGGGGCCGAGGGGATGCGTCTGCCGACCGAGGGCAGATTTCCGATCTACCGTGACTACACGATCCGCGCATTCGACCGCTCACGCGGTGTACTCGACATCGACTTCGTGCTCCATGACCACGGAGTTGCGGGCAAGTGGGCAGGCAATGCAGTCGCGGGCGACCGACTCGGCATGCTCGGTCCGCGTGGCTCCCACATCTATCCCACCGGCTACGACTGGTATCTCCTCGGCGCAGACGACACCGCCCTGCCCGCACTGGCGAGATGGCTGGAGGAACTCCCCGCCGACAAGCCTGTGATCGCCTTCGCCGAGGTCACCGGGCCCGAGACCGAGATCGAGCTTCCCGAACGTCCGAATGCCCGCGTGCATTTCGTGCACCGCGGAGCCGATCACGTCGGGCGTGGCGTCAACATGCTGCGCGCTCTGGAGGAACTAGAGCTCCCCGACGGCGATTTCTACAGTTGGTTCGCTGGAGAAGCTCTGTCCCTCAAACCGATTCGGCGCCATCTGCGACGCGAGTTGGGCAGACCCAAGGACTGCGTCAAGGTCGACGGTTACTGGCGCACCGGAACGGTCAACCTCGACCACCACGTCGCAGACGACGACTCCGAGCACTGATCGGCACGCACGTTCGGTGCGCCGACGGTCGAATTCAGCCGATGAGCGGGGAGAGGGTCTGACCGAGGAGGGTCACCCGACCCGGTATGTGACCGTTGGCCGGCGCGTTGACCGTCACTCCGTCGATACCCGTGGCGAGCAGTTCGGAGTATCGAGCAGCCACTTGCTCAGGCGAACCGATGACGGTCGAGGCACGACGCCCCTCGGCTGCCGGATTGCGTGCCACGTAGGACTCGAACTCCGCTCTCGCCTCGTCCTCGGTGGGAGCGACACAGGCCGAGGTCTGCGCGGTCACCGTGATCTCCGATCGGTCGCGTCCCAGACGTTCGCAGTGCGCCGCCAGGACGTCGAGTTTGCGGGGGATATCCGCGGGGGCGGCGAGCAGATTCGATTCGTCTGCGTACTGCGCGACCATCCGTAGCGTCTTCTTCTCACCGCCGCCGCCGATCATGACGGGGATACGGCTGAGCGGTGCTGGTGAATTCATGGCGTCGTGGACCCGGTACCACCGACCGTCGAGCGAGGGCCGCTCGTCGCGCAGCATCGGCAGGATGATCTGGAGGGCTTCCTCGAGCTTCTCGAATCGATCGGTGAAGGTACCGAAGTCGAAGCCGAGGGACTCGTGCTCGAACTCAAACCACCCTGCGCCGATACCCAATTGGGCTCTGCCGCCGGACACGACGTCGAGGGCGGTGACGGTCTTGGCGAGCAGCGTCGGGTTGCGATAGGTGTTTCCGGTGACGAGAGCGGAGAGTCGGACCCGCGATGTGTGTTGGGCGAGCGCCGACAGCAGCGTGTAGCACTCGATCATCGGCTCGTCAGGCGCGCCGAGCATGGGTAGTTGATAGAAGTGGTCCATCACCAGGACGGTGTCGAAGCCGGAGTTCTCCGCCTCGACAGCCTGAGCGGCGATGGTCGGGAAGAGTCGGTCGGGAGCGGTGTCGGGGTAGGTGAAGTTCGGGATCTGGTAGCCGAGTGTCGTCACCTCGCCGACGTTACCGCGATCGCGCGAGGCTGGGATTCGGCGAGGTGGGGATTCGGCGAGGCTACGGAGCTGCGCTGAGCTGCCGTGCGAGGGTGGCTATCGTCTCGATGAGGTGGTCGAACACCGCGTCGACGTCGGTCGCGGTGGCGATAGCGGCATTCGGTGCACCGCCCCACATGCCGCGTTCGTCGGCGACGGTCATGCCGCGAGTGAGTGCACCGGACAATTCGACACCCACCTGGGCCGGCATCGTTCGGGCCACCGCGGGATCGAGCGCAACGATCGCAGCGAACGGGTCGTGCAGGTGTGCCAGGTAGCCCTCGTCGTGCGCGTCGTGGAATTCCAGGTAGAAGCGCATGGCGTCGACGAGGTGACGTACGAGCGGGTTGTCGGCGACAGACCGGATACCTCGCTCGTCGGTCGGATCGAGGTATTCGACAGGATGGCTGCCCGCCGCGGCGGCGAGCCTGACCAGGTGGTCGGGCAGGAGCGCGACGGTTTCGGTGAGGTCGAGCGGACAGATGATGGGTGCTGGCGCTCCGTCGACTCCGAATGCCGCGAAGACCTCGGCGGCCGCCTCCGGATCGACGGCGACGTTCCATTCGGCGACAGGCGTGGTGTTCCCGTGGACGTGGAATGCGCCGCCCATGATCACCAGTCGCCGCAGTCGACGCGGCAGACCGGGGTCGCGCCTCACCGCGGAGGCCAACGACGTGAGAGGTCCGGTGACCAGCCCGACGAGCTCGCCGTCATGCGCGTGCGCGGCGTCGAGCCAGGCATCGACGGCGTCGGTGCCGGCAACCGGTAGATCGGAGGTGGGCAGTTCGGCATAGCCGACGCCGAGCGGACCGTGCGTCTCCTCGGTGGTCATGAGAGGTGCGACAAGAGGCCCATCGGGCCCCCGATGTACGGGGATTTCACCACGACCGCACAGCGACAACCACGCGAGGTTGTTCGCCACCACGACGTCGACCGGCACGTTGCCCGCGGTGCTGGCGATTCCGACGATGTCGACATCCCTGCGTGCCAGCAGATACAGCAGTGCGACCGAATCGTCGATGCCGGTGTCGCAGTCGAAGAACAGGTGCTGTGTCACGAGTCGATTCTGATGGATTCGCGTCGAGTACGTACGGTCGGGTTCATGGCAACGTACACAACGGCTTTCGAATGGACGGAGACAAATCGAGAATGGCTGATCGAGAACCCGATCAGGATCGTCGGATACGTGGTCGTGGCGCTCGTCGTGCGGTTCCTCTGCAATCGCCTCATCGACCGCGTCACTCGGCGTCAGCCGAGCCAGAAGGGTTCTGTGCCGCCGTTGCTGCGCCACCTACGCGATCGCGCTCCGTCGGGCGCCAGTCGCGCCGTGATCAACGAGCGGCGTGCACAGCGCGCCCGCACCATCGGGTCGGTGCTCAAGTCGGTCGTGTCGATCGTGTTGCTCACGTGGGTGGTGCTGGCGGTGCTGTCTGTACTGGGCGTGAACATCGCGCCGTTCATCGCGTCGGCGGGTGTGATCGGTCTCGCCATCGGCTTCGGTGCACAGAACCTGGTGCGTGATTTCGTCACGGGTATCTTCATGCTCCTCGAGGACCAGTACGGCGTGGGCGACGTCGTCGATCTGGGGGAGGCCGTCGGTGAGGTCGAGTCCGTCGGACTGCGCATCACCACGGTGCGCGACCTCGACGGCACGCTCTGGTATGTCCGGAACGGTGAGATCGCGCGAGTGGGCAACATGAGCCAGGAGTACGCGGTCGCACGCGTCGAGGTTCCCGTGGCACTCACCGCCGACGTCGACAGAGCGCAGGAGGTCGCGCTCGACGCCGCGCACGAGGCCGCCGAATCGTCGTCACTGAGCGACGACGTCACCGGGGAACCGGAGATGCTCGGCGTCCAGGAGCTCTCCGCGGACCAGTTGACGCTGCGGATGACGGTCACCACACGACCGAACTCACAGTGGAAGGTCCAGCGCACCCTGCGCCGCGAGATCCTGCGTGCCTACGACGAGAACGGCATCGAACTGCCCTATCCGCGCGGGCAGCTGATCACCACCTCGCCGAACTAGGCTGCCATC
This sequence comes from Gordonia otitidis, assembly GCF_020735545.1. Lineage (NCBI taxonomy): Bacteria > Bacillati > Actinomycetota > Actinomycetes > Mycobacteriales > Gordoniaceae > Gordonia > Gordonia otitidis. The sequence goes on along the minus strand of NZ_CP085974.1, from coordinate 4,767,546 downwards.
GTCGGCACTCGCGCCTTGACCGATACTCGGGGTCGAGACACGTGCTTGCGACAAGCGCGAGTGCCACCATGCGCGGCCGGTGGCGGAAATGCGTGTTCGTGCCCACGAAACGAAACGAGCCCGCCGGGAGCAATTGCTTCCGGCGGGCTCGTGCGGTGTCCGAGGGGGGACTTGAACCCCCACGCCCGTTAATAGGGCACTAGCACCTCAAGCTAGCGCGTCTGCCATTCCGCCACTCGGACTCGGTGCTTCGGTACTCGCGGATTTCTCCGTTTCGCACCGGGCCGGATAACACTAACCGAGGTTGCCCCCGTATCCCAAATCCCGTAGGAGTGAGGGGTGACTTCGGAGCCCGAGAACCCCACCGAGACCATCAAGGCCGTCGACGAAGTCGTCGACATCGTGAGCAAACTGATTCGCTTCGACACCACGAACACAGGCGAGCCCGAGACGACCAAAGGCGAGGAAGACTGCGCCAAGTGGGTCGCGGGAATGCTCGAGGAGGTGGGCTACACCACCCAGTACGTGGAGTCCGGACGTGCGGGACGCGGGAACGTCTTCGCCCGCCTGCCCGGTCCGCCCGATTCCGATCGCGGGGCGCTCCTGATTCACGCCCACCTCGACGTCGTGCCCGCAGAGCCCGCCGACTGGAGCGTCCATCCCTTCTCGGGATCGGTCTCCGACGGCTACATCTGGGGCCGCGGCGCCGTCGACATGAAGGACATGGCGGGCATGGCGCTGGCACTTGCGCGACAGTTCGCGCGTGAGGGCACCGTTCCGCCGCGCGAACTGGTCTTCGCGTTCCTGGCCGACGAGGAGGCCGGCGGCACGTGGGGTTCGCACTGGCTCGTCGAGCATCGGCCAGAACTGTTCGACGGCATCACCGAGGCCGTCGGCGAGGTCGGTGGCTATTCGTTGACGGTCGACCGTCCCGACGGCACACAGCGTCGCCTCTATCTGGTGGAGACAGCCGAGAAAGGCCTGTCGTGGATGCGTCTGACCGCGGAAGCCAGTGCCGGGCACGGATCGTTCCTGCACTCCGACAACGCGGTCACCGAGATCGCCTCGGCGGTCTCCCGGATCGGCAACCACACGTTCCCCCTCGTCATCAGCGAGTCGGTGGCCGAGTTCCTCGAGGCGGTGTCGGAGGAGACCGGCTGGGATCTCGGCCCAGACACACCAGACCTCGAGACCGCGCTGTTCAAGCTGGGCAGCCTCGCCCGGATCCTCGGTGCGACGCTGCGTGACACGGCGAACCCGACCATGCTCAAGGCCGGCTACAAGGCCAACGTCATCCCGCAGAAGGCCGAGGCAGTCGTCGATTGTCGTGTGCTGCCCGGACGCCAGAAGGCGTTCGAGGCTGAGATCGACGAGTTGATCGGCCCCAACGTTCGACGAGAATGGATCACGCACCTCGACTCCTACGAGACGACATTCGACGGACATCTCGTCGACGCGATGAACGACGCCATCCTCGCCTACGACGACGACGGACGCACCGTGCCGTACATGATGTCGGGCGGGACAGACGCCAAGGCATTCGCCAAGCTCGGCATCAGGTGCTTCGGATTCGCGCCGCTGCGGCTGCCGCCGGAGCTCGACTTCGCCGCGCTGTTCCACGGCGTCGACGAGCGTGTCCCCGTGGAGTCCGTTCTCTTCGGCACCCGTGTGTTCGAGCACTTCCTGCACCACAGCTGAGCGGTCCCCCGACCTACTGTTCAGCTGCGGCGCAGGTCGGCTGGGTCAGCTTCCGAGTACGCGTCTGAGGTACGCGTTGCCGAAGACGCGCTCGGGGTCGAATTCGTCACGCAGGGCGAGGAACTCGTCGAACCGTGGGTAGACACTCCGGAGGTACTCCGCGTCGCGGGTGTGCAGCTTGCCCCAGTGTGGCCGCCCGTGATGGGCGACCATGATCTCCTCGACGTCGGCGAAGAACGCGGCGATGTCGGCGGGATCGTCGCGATGGTAGCGGTGGACGGCGATGTAGCCGGTGGTGCGGCCCGACGCGGTCGAGAGCATCAGATCGTCGGCGGCGGCCGCGCGCACCTCCACGGGGAAGCTGACCTTGTACCCCTTCCGCTCGATGAGCCTGTCGATCTCGGTGAGCACCTCGGCGACGGCGGGCAACTCCACGGCGTACTCCATCTCGCGGAAACGTACGTCGCGTATCGACGCGAACACCTCTGCGGATGGTGCCGTGTAGGTGCGCTCCGACAGTGCGTGGCTCGCAACACGGTTGAGTGTCGGCACGGTCGAGGGCAGCCGCCGTCCGAGCTCACAGACCACGCCGTAGACCTTGTTGCTGATCACCTCGTCGTCGATGTACCTGCGTACCCTGCCCGGGCCACTCCGCATTGCTGTGGCGGGAAGCCTGGTGTTGGTCTTGGCCAGTGCCCGCCGCGTGTGGGGAAACCAGTAGAACTCGTGGTGATCACAGCTCTCGACACGATCCACGAATCCACCGGCGGCGTCGTCGAGGTCGAGGGGCTGGTCGTGGGCTCGAAGACTGAAGGCATCGACGCACTCGATGGTGAGATCGACGATGACTCCCAGTGCGCCCAACCCCAATGCGAGAGCGCGTAGTTCGTCGTCCTCATCGGTCACGGTGACCACTTCGCCGGTACCGGTGACGATCGTCGCACCGACGATCTGGGTGGAGATGCCGCCGAACGCCAGGCCTGTTCCGTGGGTGCCGGTCGAGGTCGCTCCGGTGATCGTCTGGCGGTCGATGTCGCCGAGGTTGCGCATCCCGAGTCCGTACGGTGCGAGCAGCGCGGGGATCTCGTGCAGCCGCGTGCCCGCACGCATCCGCACGCGACGGCCGTCGACGCCGACGATCCCGCGCAGTGCCGACATATCGAGCTGAATACCCTCCGGCACACCGATACCGGTGAAACTGTGACCCGAACCGATCGGCTTGACCCTGATCCCGTCGGCTGCCGCCTTGCGAACCAGCTCGGCGACAGCGTCGACGCTGTCGGGGGTGGCGACTGTGGTTGTGGCGGACTGGTTTCCGCTCCAGTTGCGCCACTGCTTGTCCGTCATCTGCTGCTGTGTGGTCACAGGTAGCACCGCCCTTCCCCTCGGTATGTCGGAACGAGATCGTCGACACGGGCGTGCCCGTTCGCGTCCCGACCTATCAGTGCAACAGTCCTCGCGCGTTCGCAGACCTCACCTGATTTGGTGTGGCGGAACCATACCCGGTCCCCAGGTACCAGATTCGACGCCGCTGCGCCGGTCAACGGCGTCTGCACCTCGCCCGCCGCCTCGGTCGTGATGTACGAGAAGCCCTCGGGCCAGACTGGTCGCGGCAGACGATCGGCGGCAGGTGGTCCGGATGCAATCCAGCCGCCTCCCGCGCACGTGACGATTCCCGGTGCGGGCCTGCGTGTCACGTCGAGTCCGAAGGTCAATGCCGGGGCGGGTTGGAAGCGGCGGTATCCGTCGAAGAGATGGCCGCCGAAAAGTCCACTGCCGGCAGCGATGTCGGTGACCGAGTCATCACGGGAGGTCTCCTCGAGTGAGCCTGTTCCGCCTGCATTGACGATCTCGATGTCGGCGATCTCGCGCAACGACGTGACGATCGCACCGCGCCGACGACGCAATTCGAGCATGGAGATGCGTTGCATGGCGCGCGTGGCCCTGTTCATCAGGAATCTGCCGTCGACATCGTCGGCGACCCCGGCCACCTGCGCCTCGTAGGACATGACGCCGACGAGTGCGAATCCGGGGCGCGCGACGATCGCTCGGGCGAGCGTCAGTGCTGCCGTCGAGTCGTGGACAGGGGAGCGTCGGACGCCGAGGTGGACGCGACCACCGAACAGGCGTAGCGAGGCGTCGAGGTCGATGGCGACGCGGACCGTCGGGCGGAGGTTGGGCGACACAACGGAATCGACGATGTCCAACTGGGCGATGTCGTCGACGAGCAGCGTCACGCGTGTCAGGGCGAGCGGGTCGGCGAGTAGATCGGCCAGGGCGGCGCGCCGGACCGTCGGGTAGCCGAGGAGCACGTCGGAGATTCCCGATTCGGTCGCCAGCCACCTCGCCTCCGCGACGTCGAACGCGAGGACACCGGCGAAGCCGTCGCGTGCGACCACGTCGTCGATGATCCTGCGGACCCGCAGTGATTTGCTCGCGAGTCGGATCGGGACGCCCCCTGCGCGCGCGAGGAGATCGGCGACGTTGTGTTCGAGCGCGGACAGGTCGAGCGCCAGGACAGGTGCGTCGAGTCCCGCGTCGCGGACGGCCGAGTCGATCTCTGCGTAGTGGGCCGCCGAATCCTTCTCCCACATACGCGGGACTGCTCGGCCGGGCGGGGCGTCGAGACGACGCATAAGCGCTGCTCCCAGGGGTGTCGTGGCTGGAAACCGGGGCCAGTTCCCAAAGTTGACCATTTGGTCAACTGACCGTACTACACACGCGGGAGGCGCGAGATGTGAAAGCGGGCATCAGGCCGAGAACTCTGCGAGTTCACCCGACGGCGCGCGGGTGCATCCGTGCTGCAGCTGAGGTCGGCTCGCCCGTGGTGGGCGTCGATCGCGGCGACGCGGTTTAGACTCGCGAACGAGTGCACGCACGCTCGGCCATCCAGGGCCACGCTCGCGAGAGAAAGGTGTTCGATGACCTCGTACGACCCTTATGCAGACCTACCCAGCCTGCCGACGTTCACGGTGACGTCGGAGAATGTCACCGATGGCGCACCGTTGGCGAATCCGCAGGTGAGCGGAATCATGGGTGCGGGCGGCGACGACGCCTCCCCACAACTCTCGTGGTCCGGATTCCCTTCGGACACCAAGAGTTTCGCAGTCACCGTCTACGATCCCGACGCTCCGACTGCCGCTGGTTTCTGGCACTGGGCTGTCGCCGACATCCCCGCATCCGTGACCAGTCTGGCCGAGGGTGCGGGCGACGAGGACGGTAGCGGACTGCCCGCAGGCGCCGTCACCCTGGCCAATGATGCGTCCCTGAAGCGTTTCGTCGGGGCAGCCCCGCCTCCCGGGCACGGCCCGCATCGCTACATGATCGTCGTGCACGCCGTCGACGTCGACTCCCTCGAACTCCCGGAGAACGCGACGCCGGCCTACCTCGGGTTCAACCTGTTCTCGCACGCGATCGGGCGGGCGCGGATCATCGGAACCTACGAACTGCCCGCCGAGAACGTCTGAGCACCCTCGTCAGCTGCGCGTCGCGCTGCCGATCGCCTCGGAGATGGTGGCGAATCCGGCGGCGCGCACGCGGGCTGCGAGTCCTTCGTGGATCTCGCGCAGGCGCACCGGCCCCCCGTAGATGAATCCTGTGTAGGTCTGCAACAGGTCGGCGCCCGCACAGATGCGCTCCCATGCCTGATCAGTCGTCTCGATACCGCCGACACTGATCAGAGCCAGTTTGCCGCCGACACGAGAGTACAAGCGCCGGAGCACCTCCAGCGACCGATCTGCCAGCGGAGCGCCGGACAGTCCGCCCGCACCCATGGCAGCCACCTCGTCGGCGGGTGTGCGTAGTCCCTCGCGTGAGATCGTCGTGTTCGTGGCGACGATGCCCGCGAGTCCCAACTCGACCGCCAGGTCGGCAACCGCGTCGATGTCGTCGTCGGCCAGGTCGGGTGCGATCTTGACGAGCACGGGTACGGAGACCTCGTCGAGCACCGCCGAGAGAATGGGCCGCAGCGAGTCGACTGCCTGTAGGTCTCGCAGACCGGGTGTGTTGGGTGAACTCACGTTGACGACGACGAAATCGGCGTGCGGGCCGAGCAGGCGCGCAGACGTGCGGTAGTCCTCGACGGCACCGTCGAGCGGGACCACCTTGGTCTTGCCGATGTTGGCGCCTATCGGGACCGTGATGCCACGCGCACGCGACGCCGCGAGGTTGTCGGCGGCGGCACGCGCACCGGGATTGTTGAAGCCCATGCGGTTGATCAGCGCATGGTCGGCCGGTAGCCGGAACAGTCTCGGCGGCGGATTGCCCGGCTGCGGCTGACCGGTCACCGTTCCGACCTCGGCGTACCCGAAGCCCAGTAGTCCCCAGGCATCGGCCGCCGCAGCTGACTTGTCGAAGCCTGCCGCGAGACCGAGGGGCGCCGGGAAATCGACCCCGAAGACCTTGTGACGCAACACCGGATCACGATCGACGAACAGTCGTGCGCACAGCGCTCGGGTGAGGCCGACTCTCGTCGCCGCCCGGATCGACGCCATGATGATGGAGTGGATACGTTCCGGATCGAGCAGGAACATCGCTCTCAGCGCGAGCGGATACACCGCTCGATTCACTCGGGTCAGCACGCCTGCGCACTCCCGTCGGCCAGGTGGTCGCCTCCGCGCCGGCGTGGCGGTTTCTTGCGGCGCAGCAACACCTTTCGCGTTCCATCGGAATAGAGCCGCACCCGAGAGAGTTCCCAACCACCGAACTCTGCCTCGAGTGACAGGCGCATCGACGCGGTGACCCGGGTGACGTCGGGCGGGAGCTTGATCAACATCGATTCGTAGTCCTCCGACGACACCTCCCATCCACGTGGGTATCGAGCCCCGATGCGGGCACTGGTGCGGTGATGCTGGGGTAGGCGGTGATGACCGGGCACTGACATCAGCGGCCCCCCTCGCCGACCGTCGGAGACGGACTGCTCACAGGATTCCCCCCGGTGTACGGCGGTTCGACGACCTGGACGCCGCCGTCTCTGGTCGACAGGACGTAGACGGCTCCGGTCGTGTCGTCGACGGCGAGCGCATCGGGCTGGGCGACAGCCGCGAAGCGATGCTTCTCGACGGGCTCTCCACCGGCAAGGTCATACGCCACCACCTCGTTGTTCGCCGTCGTCGACACCCACAGGAGGTTGCGGGTGTCGTCGTAGTCTACGGCGTAGGGCCCGTGGGGCACGGGATAGCGAAAGCGCATCACCAGCGGGGATCCGAAGAATCCGATGATCTCGTCGTCGCGGGTGTTCGACACAAGGATTCGTCCGTAGTGGTCGACGGTGGCCTCGGTCGCACCGTTGCCTGCGCGCAGCGCAGCGCCGAATTCGCCGTTCGAGATGTCGACCGGCGTGACCGACGATTGCGCCTTGTCGAGGACGACGACCTGCTCGCCGGGCAGATCGGCTCCGGCGGGGGAGACCGTGATGTCATCGACGCCCACGAACCCGCCGATGTCACGGATCTGCTCGAAATCCTGGCCGAAGACGACGAGGTGACCGTTGCCGGCACCGACGAGGATCTGACCGGAATGCGTCCGGGCCAGCGCTGTCGGCTCCGCGACCGACGTCGGGGAAGTGGAGACGACGCCGTCTGCCCCGATCCGCACCAACGTCTCGGGTCCTGCGCCGACGAATCCGCCGTCGCCCACCCCGATGATCCTCGTCAACCGGGGTGTGCGGATCGTCGTCGATTCGCCGCCGATCGCATCGGTCGACAACCGCAACACCGACGTTCCGTCCGCACCGAGGACGGCCAGAGACTTGCCCGAGTGCGCGAGGACTGTGCTCCCCGCTGGAGTCGGGACGACGGATCCCGCCGGCGGGGCGGCGGGGCCGGCGGGCGCCGCACTGGCGGTGGCAGGGGCGACGGTCTCGGCCTTCTGTGCCGCGTCGTCCTTCGACGACCCACAGCCGACCAGCGACATCGTCGTGGCCAACGCGACGACGATGACACCGAGCGTCACCGGGTGGCGGCGACCATCGGTCGTGTTCTCGGAGAGCCGGGGTGAGCGCATGTGACCATCTTGCGGGACGGACATCCGACGTCCGCCGAGAGGTCGGCGTCGTCGTTCACCACATCACAGTCCCTCGGCGACACGCGGTCGTGCTGCACGGAGCATCGTCGCCAGCCCACGGCCGGACGGGGCGGTAGCATCGTCGCCCGTGACCGAGACCATGACCTGGGCCCAATCGATCGTGCTGGGTGTCATCCAGGGCCTCACCGAGTTCCTTCCCATCTCGTCGTCGGCGCACCTGCGCATCGCATCGGAGTTGATGTTCGGTGGCGACGCGGGAGCGTCGTTCACGGCGGTGATCCAGCTCGGGACCGAGGCGGCGGTGCTTGTGTTCTTCGCCAAGGACATAGCCAGGATCATCACCGCATGGTTCCGGGGGTTGTTCAACGAACACGAACGCAACCTGGATTACCGGATCGGTTGGTACGTGATCTTCGCGACCATCCCGATCGGCATCATCGGCTTCTTGCTGAAGGACGAGATCCGCACCGCGGCACGCAACCTGTGGGTGACCGCGATCGTGTTGATCGTGTTCTCGGGGGTGTTCTGGCTCGCCGAACGCGTCGCGACACAGTCGCGCTCGATCGAGCAGCTCACGCTGCGCGACGGGCTGGTCATGGGCCTGGCCCAGTGCCTGGCACTCGTGCCCGGCGTGTCACGCTCGGGCGCCACGGCCAGCGCAGGCCTGTTCCTCGGGCTGGAGCGCGAAGCCGCGTTCCGTTTCTCGTTCCTGCTCGCGATCCCGGCCGTGCTCGCCTCGGGACTTTTCAGTCTCCCCGACGCCTTCCACCCCTCGGGCGACGGCATGGAGGCGACCGGAGCGCAACTGGCGGTGGCCACGCTGATCTCCTTCGTCGTCGGCTACATCTCCATCGCGTGGTTGTTGCGTTTCGTCAGCGGTCACTCGCTGAACTGGTTCGGCGTCTACCGCGTTGCCCTCGGACTCGTCGTGATCGCGCTGCTGTCAGCCGGCGTCATCAGCGCGACCTGACCTGCGCTGTGCCCCGGCGGGTGCAAGTGCCTATGGTTGAGGGATGACCGTGATCCTGGTTCGCCATGGCCGGTCGGTTGCCAATACCTCGGGCGTACTCGCCGGCCGCACGCCGGGTGTCGCCCTCGACGACAAGGGACGCGCACAGGCGGCGGAACTGGTGCATCGGCTCGGCTCTGCTGCCGCGCAGATCACCGCGGTGGCCCGCTCACCGTTGCAGCGGTGCGGCGAAACGGTCGCACCGTTGCTCGCCGCCATCGCCGAGCAGACCGGCCGTCAGGTCCCCGAGGTGATCGTCGACGATCTCGCAGAGGTCGACTACGGCAGTTGGACCAACCGATCGATCAAAGACCTGCTTTCCGAACCGCTGTGGAAGGTCGTGCAACAGCACCCCTCCGCCGCGGTCTTTCCCGACGGGGAGGGTCTGTCGCAGGTGCAGGCCCGCGCGGTGGCCGCGATTCGCAGACTCGACCGAGAACTCGGCGGGCCGGACGGATCCGGGGTGTGGGTGGCCTGCTCGCACGGCGACGTGATCAAGTCGATCATCTCCGATGCGATGGGTGCCCACCTCGACACCTTCCAACGAATCGTCATCGAGCCCGCGTCGATCAGCATCGTCCGCTACGGCGCCACTCGTCCGTACGTCCAGACCGTCAACAACACCGCGGTGATCTCCATACCCGCGCCCCCGCCGAAGAAGAGCGACGACGACGCGACCGTCGGCGGCGACAGGGGAGTCGACGATCCGACAGCCGCCACACCGGGTACCCCCGTCTCCGACAACCCGCCCGTAGAGGGCGTGTCGGCGACGGCCACCGCCGCCGAATCCGACCGCGACGTCGACGGCAACGTGACGAGACCAGCAACTTCTGCGCAGGCTCCGGTCGGGCGCGGATAATGAACACACGAGAAAAGGAGGTGTGATGTCTCGAGCGATCCATGTGTTCCGCAGCCCGGACCGGTTTGTCGCCGGTACCGTCGGGCAACCGGGCGACCGGACGTTCTACCTCCAGGCAGTCCACGAGGCCCGCATCATCAGCGTTCTCCTCGAAAAGCAGCAGGTGCAGATCCTCGCCGACCGAATCGGTGCTCTCCTCGAGGAGATACACCGCCGGTTCGGCACCCCGATTCCGCCGCCGTCGGACCGTGTCGGCGACCTCAGCCCGCTGGTGATGCCCGTCGACGCCGAGTTCCGCGTCGGAACGATGGGGCTCGGATGGGACGCGGAATCCGAGGCCGTCGTCGTCGAGTTGCTCGCGATCACCGAGGGTGAATTCGACGAGAGCGTCGTCCTCGACGACACCGACGAAGGTCCCGACGCGGTCCGCGTGTTCCTCACCACCGAGGCCGCACGCGAGTTCGCTGCGCGCTCGTCACGCGTCATTTCCGCAGGCAGGCCGCCGTGCCCCCTGTGCGCTGAACCGCTCGATCCCGCAGGCCACCTCTGTGTTCGCACGAACGGTTACAAGCGTGACGCGGAACTGAGCAAGTCGATCGAATTCGTCGACCCCGAGGTGTTCCGCGATCTGTCGCTCGGGGACGACAGCGGCCTCTACGACTCCGACGCCGAGGGCGAGGGACCCGATACCGAGGACGGACCGGAACCCGACGGACCGGGACGGGACTGACGGGTATGTCGGCGGGGGAAGCCGCTGAGGTGCCCGAGGGGAGCGGCGCCGCGTCCGACGAGGTCATTCGCGACGGCGACCTGGTGGTCGTGGGACGCATCCCGACGGCGAGCAACGCGACGCTCGTGTGCGACGCGACGCTCGGCGACACCGAGGTGCGGTGCGTGTACAAGCCGATCCGTGGGGAGGTGCCACTCTGGGATTTCCCGGACGGCACCCTGGCGGGCCGCGAGGTGGCGGCGTACCTGGTGTCCGAGGCGCTCGGGTGGCACACGATTCCCACCACGGTCATGCGTGACGGCCCGCTCGGACCCGGAATGGTCCAGCGGTGGATCGACACGCCCGATCCCGACCCGGGAGACCTCCCCGTGGCTCGGATCGACCTCGTCGACCTGTGCCCTCCCGATGCCGTGCCCGAGAACTATCGGCGCATCCTGCGGGCACTCGACCCTGTGGGCGACCAGGTGGTCCTCGTGCACGCCGACGATCCACGCCTGCTGCGCATGGCGGTGCTCGACGTCATCCTCAACAACGCCGACCGCAAGGGCGGGCACGTTCTCGAAGGACTCGACGGCAACGTGTACGGAGTCGACCACGGTATCTGCCTGCACTCCGACGACAAGCTGCGCACCGTGCTGTGGGGATGGGCCGGCGAACCGGTGCCCGGTCATCTGATCGCCGACATAGTCGGGCTGGCCGAGGCGTTGGAGTCCGACGATTCGCAGTTGCGGCAGGCGCTCGCGGATCACATCACCGACGACGAGATCGACGCACTCGAGCTACGAGCCATCATCCTGGCGGAGTCGGGGCGGCTGCCGCTTCCGCCACCTCACCGTCCCATCCCGTGGCCACCGTTCTGACGGCGCGCAACCCCTGTTCGGTTGGCATCCATACGGGCCAATACAGTGGGAGACATGCAATCGTGGCCTGAACCGGCTGTGCCCACCGTCGAGGGATCCGGACCTGCACTCCGCCTCTACGACACCTCGAGCCGCGCCGTGCGACCTGTCTCGCCCGGCAAGATCGCGACCATGTACGTCTGCGGGATCACGCCTTATGACGCAACACATCTGGGTCACGCGGCCACCTACCTCACCTTCGATGTCGTCAATCGGGTGTTGCGCGATCAGGGCCACGACGTGCACTACGTACAGAACATCACCGACGTCGACGACCCGCTCTTCGAGCGTGCCGCACGTGACGGTGTCGACTGGCGTGCACTCGGCTCGGAGCAGATCCAGCTCTTCCGCGACGACATGACCGCACTGCGCGTCCTGCCACCGCGTGACTACATCGGAGCGATGGAGTCGGTCGACGAGGTCGTCGAGATGGTGGGCAAGCTGCTGGCATCGGGTGCGGCGTACGTCGTCGACGACCAGGAGTTCCCCGACGTCTACTTCCGCGCCGACGCCACCGAACAGTTCGGCTACGAGTCGGGCTACGACCGGGAGACGATGGAGCGGTTTTTCGCCGAACGGGGCGGCGACCCGGACCGGCCGGGCAAGCGTGATCGACTCGATCCGGTGCTGTGGCGGGCCAAGCGTCCGGACGAGCCGTCGTGGGAGTCGCCGTTCGGGCCGGGACGTCCCGGCTGGCACGTCGAATGCTCGGCTATCGCCCTCAACCGTCTCGGCATCGAGTTCGACATCCAGGGCGGCGGAAACGACCTGATCTTCCCGCACCACGAATTCTCTGCGGCGCATGGTGAGGCGTACACCGGTGAGCGACGCTTCGCGCGCCACTATGTGCACACCGGCATGGTCGGACTCGACGGCGAGAAGATGTCGAAGAGTCGGGGGAACCTGGTGTTCGTGTCGGTCCTACGTCGCGCTGGCGAGAACCCGGCCGCCATCCGGTTGGCGTTGCTCGCCGAGCACTATCGCGCCGACCGCATGTGGAGCGACGCGGTTCTCGACGAGGGACGAGCCCGTCTGGGTCGCTGGCAGGCGGCCACGTCGGCCGAGACCGGACCCGACGCCGCACCGGTCATCGCTCGTGTGCGTGAGCATCTCGCCGACGACCTCGACACACCGAAGGCACTCGCGGCGGTCGACGGATGGTGTCGGGATGTCGAACAGGGGATCGGCTCGTCGACGTCGGCTCCCGGCGCCATCGACGATGCCGTCACGGCGCTGCTCGGCGTCGAATTACGCGACCGGACACGATGATCCGACTCGATTCGAACACCCGCGGCGACGCTTAGTAGAGTTCTCCGGGTGGCCCGCGTTCAGGAGATCCGACCCAGCACCGAATCCGGCGTGTACACCGTGATCACCCGGACCTCGACGTATCTGCTCGACTTCAACGACATGACTCTGCTGCGAGCTCCCGGAGTGGGTGGCACCGACAGCGAGGAGTGGGCGGTCAGCAGATTACGGCGCGACTCCGAGGACATCCCGTTGCTGGGCGTGAAGTCGTGCCGGGTGGGTGAGTCCGCCCAGTTCTGGGTACGAGCCGCCGACGATCCCGACGTGCGCACCTGGCGCATCACGACCCCGGTCGTCTCCATCGAACGGATCGACTGACGGCAGTGGGTCAGGCCCCGAAGGGTCCCGGCCGACGTCGCTTGAGGTAGCGCTCGAACTCGGCGGCCAGCGCGTCGCCGTCGATCTTCGCCATCGCCTCGTCCGTGTCGAGTTCGGCGTCGCCGCGCTCCTCGAGACCGCGAACGTACTCGGCGATCTCCTCGTCGTCCTCGGTCATCTCGGTGACCGCCTGCTCCCACTCCTCGGCCTGCTCCGGCAATGTGCCGAGCGGAACCTCGATGTCGAGGACCTCTTCGACCCTGTTCAACAGAGCGACCGTCGCCTTCGGATTCGGCGGAGTCGAGACGTAGTGGGGCACCGCGGCCCAGAACGAGACCGCGGGGAGTCCGGCCTGCACGAACAGATCCTGCAGCACGCCGGTGATCCCGGTCGGTCCCTCGTAGCGGCTCTCGGTCAGGTTGTATCTCTCCGCCGCGTCGCTGCTGTACGCACTGCCGGTGACCGGCACCGGTCGGGTGTGGGGGGTGTCGGCGAGCAGAGCACCGAGCATTACCGTGGTCTCCACACCGAGCTCGTGCGCGAGGTCGACGATTTCCGCGCAGAAGGCGCGCCAGCGCATGTTGGGTTCGATGCCGCGCACGAGTACGATGTCACGGTCAGCGCCCTCGGGGCTGCAGTAGGAGATCGACGTCGTCGGCCAGTCGATGCGTCGGGTCACACCGTCGATCTGCTTCACCGTGGGCCGATTGACCTGGAAGTCGTAATAGTCGTCGGCGTCGATGTCGACAAGGGGGCGTGCATCCCAGGTCAGCGCGAGGTGCTCGACAGCACTGCTGGCCGCATCTCCTGCGTCGTTCCAGCCCTCGAAGGCAGCCAGCAGGATCGGCCGGCGCAACCGGGGAAGGTTCGACAACTGCTCTGCGTTCACCGAACCAGCCTACGACCTGACCACAACAGAGAGCGAACTACGCTGAGAACCATGTCCGAACCCACCCGCACCGACAGCGACTTCGACACGACGTTCCTCACGGACATGTCGCGTCGCGTACTCATCGGCGACGGGGCCATGGGCACCATGTTGCAGGCCGCGGATCTCACGCTCGACGATTTCAACAACCTCGAGGGCTGCAACGAGATCCTCAACGACACGCGCCCCGATGTGCTCGCAGACATCCACCGCGCGTACTTCGAGGCCGGAGCCGACGCGGTCGAGACCAACACGTTCGGGTGCAATCTCTCGAACCTCGGCGACTACGACATCGCCGACCGCATTCGCGAGCTCTCGTTCAAGGGCACGTCCATCGCCCGCGGCGTCGCCGACGAGATGGGTCCGTCGAGCGACGGGACCGGGCGCTATGTACTCGGTTCCATCGGTCCCGGTACCAAGCTGCCGAGTCTGCGCCACACCACGTTCGACGTCATCCGCGACGCCTACTTCGAGTGTGTCGCAGGCATGCTCGACGGTGGAGCCGACGCGATACTCGTGGAGACGTCGCAGGATCTGCTGCAGGTCAAGGCCGCGGTCGTGGCTGCGAAGCGCGCGATGGCTGAGCTCGGTCGTCGCATCCCGATCATCTCGCACGTCACCGTCGAGACGACGGGCACCATGCTGCTCGGCTCCGAGATCGGCGCAGCACTGACCGCGATCGAACCACTCGGTGTCGACATGATCGGCCTCAACTGCGCTACCGGTCCCGCGGAGATGAGCGAGCATCTGCGGTATCTGTCGCGTCATGCCCGTATTCCCGTGTCGGTCATGCCCAATGCCGGTCTGCCGGAACTAGGTCCCAACGGCGCCGTCTACCCGCTGCAGCCACACGAGCTCGCGGAGTCGTTGGCGACCTTCGTCGGCGAGTTCGGCCTGTCGTTCGTCGGCGGATGTTGCGGTACGACGCCCGATCACATCCGCGAGGTCGCCGCCGCGGTCTCCGAGGTGACGAAGGCCAGGCGGACGCCGAAACACGAAGCCGAGACGTCGTCGCTGTACACGGCTGTGCCGTTCGATCAGGATGCCAGCTTCCTGGTCATCGGTGAGCGGACCAACTCCAATGGATCCAAGGCGTTCCGGGAGGCGATGATCGCCGAGGACTACCAGCGCTGCCTCGACATCGCCAAGGACCAGACCCGCGACGGCGCGCACATGCTCGACCTGAACGTCGACTATGTCGGTCGGGACGGTTCTGCCGACATGACCGCACTCGCCAGTCGCTTCGCGACGTCGTCGACGCTGCCGATCATGCTCGACTCGACCGAACCGGAGGTGATCCGGGCAGGTCTGGAGACCCTCGGTGGTCGCTGCGCGGTCAACTCGGTGAACTACGAGGACGGCGATGGACCCGACTCGCGGTTCGCGCGCATCATGCGACTCGTCGTCGAACACGGGGCCGCGGTGGTCGCACTGACCATCGACGAGGAAGGTCAGGCGCGTACCGCCGACTGGAAGGTCCGTGTGGCGGAACGCCTCATCGCCGACATCACCGGCAACTGGGGACTCTCCGAAGAGGACATCATCCTCGACACGTTGACCTTCCCGATCTCGACAGGCCAGGAAGAAGTCCGCAAGGACGGGATCGAGACCATCGAGGCGATCCGTCGTCTGCACGAGTCCCACCCGGACGTGCACTTCACCCTCGGTATCTCCAACATCTCCTTCGGCCTCAATCCCGCTGCGCGCCAGGTGCTCAACTCGGTGTTCCTGCACGAGTGTGTCCAGGCAGGTCTTGATACCGCGATCGTTCATGCGTCGAAGATCCTGCCGATGGCGCGCATCCCGGAGGAACAGCGTGAGGTTGCACTCGACCTCGTCTACGACCGCCGACGACCGCGCGGGACGAACGGGGAGGACGACCCGGGATACGATCCGCTCCAGAAGCTCATGGAGCTGTTCGAAGGCGTCTCGGCGGCGTCGGCGCGCGAGTCGCGTGCAGCCGAGCTGGCGAAGCTACCACTGTTCGAGCGGCTCGAGCGGCGCATCGTCGACGGTGAACGCAACGGGCTCGAGGCCGACCTCGACGAGGCGATGACGCAGAAGCCGCCACTGGAGATCATCAACGAGACCCTGCTGTCGGGCATGAAGACCGTCGGCGAGCTCTTCGGTTCCGGCCAGATGCAGTTGCCGTTCGTGCTGCAATCCGCAGAGGTGATGAAAACCGCTGTCGCGCATCTCGAACCACACATGGAGGCAACGGGCGAGGACGGCAAGGGTCGTATCGTGCTCGCGACCGTGAAGGGCGACGTCCACGACATCGGCAAGAATCTCGTCGACATCATCCTGAGCAACAACGGGTACGAGGTCGTCAACATCGGTATCAAACAACCGATCTCGACAATCCTCGAAGTGGCCGAGGACAAGCGCGCCGATGTGATCGGCATGTCCGGTCTACTCGTGAAGTCGACGGTCGTGATGAAGGAGAACCTCGAGGAGATCAACGCCCGAGGACTCGCCGACAACTATCCGGTGCTGCTCGGCGGAGCGGCTCTGACGCGCTCCTACGTCGAGAACGATCTCTCGGACACCTACGAGGGCGACGTGCACTATGCGCGAGACGCCTTCGAGGGTCTGCGGTTGATGGATGACATCATGGCGCTCAAACGCGGCGGGGGATCGGTGCCGGAGAGCGCCGACTCGATTGCAGCCGCCCAGAAGGCCGCCGAACGCAAGGCACGCCACGAACGCTCGAAGCGCATCGCCGCCAAGCGCAAGGCCGCCGAGACGCCCGTTGAGATACCCGCACGCTCCGACGTGGCCGCCGACAACGATGTCCCGACCCCGCCGTTCTGGGGGACGCGCATCATCAAGGGCGTGCCGGTCGCCGACTACCGCCAGCTGCTCGACGAGCGTGCACTCTTCCTCGGTCAGTGGGGACTGCGTGGCGCGCGCGGCGGCAACGGGCCGTCGTACGAGGAACTCGTCGAGACCGAAGGCCGGCCCAGGCTGCGGTACTGGATCGACAGGCTCTCGACGGAGGGGATCCTCCAGCACGCCGCCGTCGTCTACGGGTACTTCCCGGCCGTCAGCGAGGGCGACACCGTACATGTATTGACCGAGCCACGTCCGGATGCGCCTGTCCGGCACAGCTTTTCGTTTCCTCGTCAGCAGCGGCCGAAGTTCCTGTGCATCGCCGACTTCATCCGCTCGCGTGAGGACGCGATCACCACAGGACAGGTCGACGTCCTGCCGTTCCAGCTCGTCACGATGGGACAGCCGATTGCCGACTTCGCCAACAAGCTCTTCGCCGACGACGCCTACCGCGACTACCTCGAGGTACACGGAATCGGCGTGCAGCTGACCGAGGCGCTGGCCGAATACTGGCACCAGCGGGTGCGCAGCGAACTGATGGTGGGCGACCGGTCACTGGGTACCGAGGACCCCGACGCCGCGCAGGGCTTCTTCGACCTCGAATACCGCGGAGCGCGTTTCTCGTTCGGTTACGGCGCCTGCCCGAATCTCGAGGACCGCGCGACGATGATGGAACTGCTCAAGCCGGAGCGGATCGGCGTCGAACTGTCGGAGGAGTTGCAGTTGCATCCCGAGCAGTCGACAGACGCGTTCGTGCTGCATCACCCGGAGGCGAAGTACTTCAACGTGTGAGTGCGCTCAGGCTGACCACCGGCGCTACGTGGCGCGCAGTACCTCGGTCAGCTGCGGGACGATCTGCTTCTTCCTGGACACGATCCCGGGCGCTTTGGCGTGGCCGTCGTGAACCGTCACGCCGAGCGCCTTCTCCACGGCGTCGACGGGTGCGCCGACGACGAGCAGGTCGGAGTCGACCTTCAGCACGTCGGTGAGGAGCAGGAGGAACAGGTCGTATCCCTCGTGCTGCGCTTCGGTGTTCATCGCGGCGAGGAACTCGTCGCGGCGGGCGAGCAGGGCGTCGACGTCGACGGTGTTGATCTGTGCCACACGGACGGTCGTCGACCCCATGGTGTAACTCTTCGCATCGCGGTCGATGAGTTCGGCTGCCGACGCGTCCCCGACGTCGGAGCCCGCGCGCAGCAGCTCGGTGCCGTAGGCGTCGAGATTGATCCCTGCGCGGTCGGCGAGTGCTGTGGCCGCGCGTCGGTCGAGGTCGGTGGTGGTGGGCGAGTGCAGCAGCAGCGTGTCGGAGATGATCGCCGACACCATCAACCCGGCGATGTCCGGGGGCGGCTGCAAAGAGTTCTCGCCGAACATGCGGGACAGGATGGTGCAGGTGCAGCCGACGGGTTCAGCCCGAAACCACAGGGGCGCTGCGGTCTCGAAATTGGCGATCCGGTGGTGATCGACGACCTTGGTGATGGTGACGTCGTCGATGTCTGCCACGCTCTGCTGGCGTTCGTTGTGGTCGACGAGGATGACCTCATCCACGTCGGGCCTGGCAAGCTCGATCACGCGCGGCGCCGACATACCGAAACGGTCCAGCGCGTGACGGGTTTCGGCCCCCGGTGAGCCGAGCGCCACCGCTTCGATGTCGAGCGCGGAATCGAGTGAGCGTTCGAGATGAGCCATCGCGATGGCCGAGGCGATGGCATCGGTGTCGGGGTTACGGTGACCGAAGACGAAGACCTTCGACATGGTTCCTCCTGGTCTACTCGGTGTGCCGCCCTCGACACTACGGCTTCGTGAGCCCCCGAGTCCCGCGATCACGCGCCACATCCGACCGGGCAAGAAGCGACATCGCGGCCCGGTGCGACTACGGCATGGTCATCTCGGCCGAATCCGACAGCGCGCTCCCACCGGCTTCCCAGGTTCGCCGAGCATCGTTGTCGTCGTGTCGTTGACTCTCACTCCTGCAGGCCCAGACCGCTCCGTCCCGGACACCGCCCTCGATGTCGAGCATTCGCGAGGTACCCGCCGCCCGACGCCGCGATGGGCGCGGTGGGCGATCCTCACGCTCGTGTTCATAGTCGGTCTCGGCGTGCGGTGGTACTTCCTCGACCGTCAGACAATGGACTATCAGAACTTTCTGAGCCGGTGGTACGACACCCTCGACCAGCGAGGATTCGGCGCCTTTCGTGAGCAGTTCGCCGACTACAACTATCCGTATCTGTATCTGATCTGGGGCCTCACGATCCTTCATGTGCCATCCCTGATCGGCATCAAGGCGCTCTCGATCACCTTCGACGTCGTGCTGGCGGCGCTCGCATACCGGATCGTTGCTCTCCGCACCGACCGATTCTCGTTGCGCGCGTTGGCCTTCGGCATCGTGTTTCTCCTGCCGTCGGTGATCATGAACAGCGCCTGGTGGGGTCAGGCCGACGCCATCTACACCGCATGCGTGGTGGCCGGGATCTACTTCCTGCTCCGAGCGCAGTCCGGCGGGGCCCGGCGCGGCGAGCCAGGCCATCGTGCCTATGTGTGGAACTCTGTGTTCGCGTGCGCCTGCTTCGGACTCGCACTCGGGTTCAAGCTCCAGGCGGTGTTCGTGTTCCCCGTACTGCTGTGGTTGCTGATCCGCCGTCGACTTCCGTGGTATTCGTTGCTCGCTGTCCCCGTCGTGTATCTGCTGCTCGACGTGCCCGCGGTACTCGCCGGAGCATCGTGGTCCACGGCGTTGTCGGTGTATCTGAATCAGACGGGCTCCTACAAGCAACTCACGCTCGGTGCGGCGAATCTCTATCAGCTCATTCCGATCTCCGGCGATGCCACGTGGGTGGCTCACCTCGGTGTCGGACTGGCAGCACTGGTGGTGGTCGTGTTCCTTGTGTGGTCGGTGTGGCGGAAGCCTTCCGTCACCCCCACGTCGATTCTCGTGGTGGCGACGGCGAGCGCAGCGATCGTGCCCTTCCTGCTACCCGCGATGCACGACCGCTACTTCTTCACCGTCGAGATCCTCAGCGTCGTTGCCGCATTCTTCCTACCGCTGTGGTTCGTCGCGATTCCGGTGCTGATCCAGGCGTCGGCCATCGGTGTCTACCACTCGTCGCTCACCGGCGACCAGGGTCGGGGCATGGGGTTCGGCGGACAGCACGGGTTCGGGGGACGACAAGATGGCGCGGGCGCGCCGAGCAGTGGCCCGGGTGGGTCCGGATCCGGTGGCGGGTGGAACGGTTCGACGTCGCGCGGGGTGACCGGAGGACCAGGTGATCCGCATGGGGGTGGGGGTCCCGGTGGCGGAGCTCCCGGCGGGGGCCCATCGGGCGGCCACGGCGGTCGGGGAGCCGACGGCTACACCTCGGGACGCGGCGATACCGCACTGACCGTCTACGCTTCCTTCATGGCTGGAGCCGTCATGGGCCTGATCTACACGGCCGTGCGCGTCGTCGGTGTTCGGCCTGGCAATCGCGCCCACTGACCCTCGATGGTCACTCCCACCGACTCCGCCGACCGTGTCGGGGCGGCTCGCGCGACAGTGGGCCGCGGGTGCGGGCCGGGGGAGTGAGCCCCCTCACCCGGATTCGCACTCGGCAGGCGCGGTCGGGAATGATGCCCCTGTGACGAGCCAACCCGTTTTGCCTGCTGCGGTCCTCTGGGATATGGACGGCACCCTGCTCGATTCCGAGAAGCTGTGGGATGTGGCCGTCGCCGAACTCTCGGACCGGCACGGTTACGCGATGACCCCGGAACTGAGGGAGTCGACACTCGGCAACTCGATGACTGACGCGCTGACCAAGGTCTTCGACGCCTCCGGTGTCCCGCTCGACGCACGCGACTACGCCGCCGACGAGCGGTGGTTGCTCGACCGCGTCGCCGAACTGTTCGCCGACGACCTGCCCTGGCGACCGGGTGCGCAGGAGGCGTTGACCACGATCGCCGACGCGGGTATCCCGATGGCACTGGTCACCAACACCGTCCGCGAGCTCACCGACCAGGCGCTCGACACCATCGGTCGGCACTACTTCGCGGTCACCGTGTGCGGCGACGAGGTCGAACACGGCAAACCGGCACCCGACCCGTATCTGCGCGCCGCACGACTGCTCGGCGTCGACGCGAGTAGGTGTGTCGCCGTGGAGGATTCACCCACGGGCACCCAGTCGGCCACCGCGGCGGGCTGCATGGCGATCGTCGTGCCATCGGCCGCCGACGTTCCGCTGGGCCATCGTCGTCAGTTCCGGGACAGCCTCGACGGCCTGACACTCGGTGATCTCGGAATAGGGGAATAGGCCGTTGCGCGGTCCCGTGACACGAACGTCCGGCGACACATGGGAGGATGGACACCCGTGAAGACCTTCGATGAGTTGTTCGCGGAGTTGACCGACAAAGCGGCCACACGTCCCGCAGGCAGTGGCACCGGCGCAGCGCTCGACGCCGGCGTCCACACATTGGG
This sequence comes from Gordonia otitidis, assembly GCF_020735545.1. NCBI lineage: Bacteria > Bacillati > Actinomycetota > Actinomycetes > Mycobacteriales > Gordoniaceae > Gordonia > Gordonia otitidis. Next base: position 4,746,494 of record NZ_CP085974.1, on the reverse strand, counting down.
CAAGAAGATCATCGAAGAGGCCGGCGAGGTGTGGTTGGCCGCCGAGTACGAATCCGACGAATCGCTCGGCGAGGAGATCTCGCAGCTTCTCTACTGGCTGCAGGTGATGATGATCAAACGGGGCCTGTCACTCGAGGATGTCTACCGCCATCTGTAGGCCGTGACCGCATCGGTCGCGGCCCGACGATCCCGCCCACAGACATCTCTCACCAACACATCTACGGAGTGACCATGCTGCGTGTCGCAGTCCCCAACAAAGGCGCCCTGTCCGAGTCCGCAGCCGCTGTTCTGGCCGAGGCCGGCTACCGCAAACGATCCGACTCGAAGGATCTCACCGTCCTCGACATCGCCAACGACGTCGAGTTCTTCTTCCTGCGACCGAAGGACGTCGCGATCTACGTCGGCGCAGGAACACTCGATCTCGGTATCACCGGTCGCGACCTGGCCCGCGACTCCGGCGCCCAGGTCGACGAGGAACTCGCGATGGGCTTCGGATCGTCGACATTCCGCTACGCGGCACCGGCCGGACAGAAGTGGACCGTCGCCGACCTCGCAGGCAAACGGATCGCGACGTCGTATCCGAACCTCGTGCGCGAGGACCTCGCATCGCGCGGGATGACAGCCGAGATCATCCGACTCGACGGTGCCGTGGAGATCTCGATCCAGCTCGGCGTCGCCGATGCGATCGCCGACGTCGTCGGCTCCGGACGCACATTGCGACAGCACGATCTCGAGGCTTTCGGCGAATCCCTCTGCGACTCCGAAGGGGTCCTGATCAGCCGCGCGGGCGTCGATCCCGACAAGAAGGCGACCCAGTTCATCAAGCGGGTGCAGGGCGTGGTTTTCGGACAGCAGTACGTGATGATCGACTACGACTGCCCGCGATCACTGCTGGATCAGGCAACCGCGATCACCCCCGGACTGGAATCGCCGACGGTGGCACCCATGGCGGATCCGGAGTGGGCGGCGGTACGAGCCATGGTTCCCCGCCGCGACCACCAGAACCTCATGGACGAACTGTCCGAGCTGGGTGCCCGGGCGATCCTCGCCTCCGACATCCGTTCCTGCCGCTTCTGATCCGCCTTCGAGTCCTCGAACCTCGCGGCGACAGGTTGCGTGCCCGATGATCAGCGGGGGCCGAGGAGAACGGTCTGCGCTGAGCGCCCCAGGAAACCGCTGACGTCGTAGAGGTCGGCGAAGGTCGCTCCGTAGCCGTGCCTACCCGAGGCCATGTCCGCGTCGATACCCAGCCACGACGTCGTGGGCTGACCAACGAGGTGCGCGGTGGTGTCGGTGTTCATCCATGTCCACTCGTCGGGCCGCAGAGTCGTGCCAAGGCCGTTGGCGACGTCGAGGACTGTGAAGATGGATTCCAGGTTCGACATGGTCTCACCCTCGACCAGGTCGAGGGCGGGCCGAATCCAGACCGCCGGGGTGGAACCGTGTAGTCCCGGCGTCGTCGCGGTCTCGGTCGTCCCGATGAATCCGAGCGTGCCCCAGTCGACCCCGAGGTCACTGTCGGCGGTGACACCGCGGACGACGGGAAGCGAGTCCGGAGAGGGCAACGGCTCTCTCGGGGCGCGGGTGATCGTCGTCGAATCCGTCGTACGCATCCGCCACCCGACGCTCTGTGCGGCGAGTCGATACGTTCCGTCGGGTTGCCTGACCTCGAGATCGGCCTCGATCAGTGCAATCTGCCGTCCGGGTCGAACGGTCCTGGCGCGGACCCGGTTGAGACACAGCCCGATGGGTCCGAGTATCTCGGTGGTCACTCGAGTGAACTGCTGCCCGGGATCCGGCGCGCAGCGCAGCATGCCACGCATCAGCAGTCCCGCGGGTGGTCCACCGTGCTGAATGTCGGAGGCCCACACGCTCAGCGTCGCATCCGTCGGTGAGAAGTACTCGAAATCGTCGGCGTCGTCATCGGTGATCGGAATGTCGTCGACTCGTTCGTAGTAGCAGGTCTCCACGGGCTGACCATAGTTCACGTCGTGGCCGGGAGCCGCGACAGGTTCTATGTCGTACGAACGAACGGTTTGGCTACTCCGTTCGGATCAATCCGAAGCGTTTCTGTGGGCGTGTACCTGATCAAACGTCCAGAATGATCCTGTTCACGTCGACAATGACCAGCGTTAGCATCGCAAAGTCGACGTCGAACGCGATCTTCGAGGCCGTCTCGTCCGAGGCGGCCACGTCTTGTGAGGTGAACGTGTCTCGATTCCGGAAGTCCGTCGGCAGTGCAGCCGTCGGGTGCGCCCTCTGCATGGGAACGGTGGTGCCCCTCGCACTCTCGTCGACATCCGCGCACGCCGGCACTCCGTCGGCTGTCGAAACCCAGCACACCGTGGACGAACTCGCTGCCGCCGGTGTCTTCCGTCCCACGGAGCCCGACGACGGCACCGGCCAGGACTGGCTGAGCGGAACGATCGGGCCACATGCCGGCGATCTCCTCATCGTCGTCACACCAGGAACCGACGATGGAACGCTCTACCCGCGCATCAGAGACTTCCGCACCGGTGATCGGCCGACCTACATCATCGACTATCCCGAGGCGATCGGGCCGTTCATCGCCGGGCGCTCGGGCGCCGCGCTGCCGTTCCTCGCGCCGACGTATGACAAGTCGCGTGACGTCGCCGTCGCGAAGAACATGACGGCGATGAGAGCGTTCGCGACGCAGCAGGGAGAGAACCCCTTCGTGGTCTACACCGGCTACTCGCAAGGTGCCGAGGCACTGGGCAACGCTGCAGAGCAGGCGGTTGCGGGCAACGGGGACGGAACCGCGGTCGACGCGGACCGGTCGCACATCATGCTGATCTCGGATCCGCGCAGCCCGTGGGGTCTCAAGGCCTGGGCGGCCGATCATCCCGCGATCGGCGGACTGATGGGGCTGTTCGGCGCCGAGTCCAACGGTGCCCGCGACCCCGGGGCCACCGGCGAACTGCCTGTCACGTCGGTGATCGTGGTCGGCGATCCCGTCGCCAACTTCCAATGGGTGTGGTATCGACCGATGAGTTCGTTGCTGGTCGACGCAGCCGGATTCATCACCATCCATTCCGGCCTCGGCGAACAGAACTACGGCAACCTCATCGACTACAGCCAGGAGCCGACGATCCTGCGCAGCAGGGACGGAAACACCACCTACCTCGTCTACACGCCGAAACAGCATCCGCTGACAGCTCTCGCGGTGCTCGTCAACAGCCGTCTCGGGATCGCTTTCGACGCCGACGACGTGGAGCGGTGGGACGAGGTGAACAACGCGTTCTACCCGCTGCAGGCGCCCGGCGTGGACAACGCGGCCGTCGGCGTCGTCGAACCACAGGCCACTGAGTCGACGCCCTCGACCCCGCCCCTGACTGCGCAGTCTCGTGCGATACCGGAGAAGGTCGCCGACACCACCAGCCAGCCCGCTTCGCCCGCGATTGCATCGAACACAACGTCGCAGGTCACAGAGCAGCACGCCGACGGTGTCGATGCGTCGACCCCGACGCCGTCCACCGGTCGCCACCGCGCACCCGAGGCCGCGCCGGACACCGCGCCCGCACCCTCGACGACAACGACCGCGTCTGATCCGGAGACCCCACAGCCGCCTGCGGAGACCGCGCCACCTGTGCAGGAGTCCTCGCCCGATCAGTCGGAGTCCGACGACGCCTCCACCGGCGGCAGGCACCGGGTAACCGGGCAGGGGCGCCACGCCGCGGACAGTGGCGACGCAGGCAGCCACGCCGAAGGCAGTGGCGACGCGATGGGGACGGCACCTGCGGGGACCGCGACGGCGGCTGCCGCGTAGCTGCCTCGAGTGTCGGGTTCTGTGCGGTCCGATCAGGCTGCGAAGCCGGGCGGGGGACCTGGGTAGACCGGGATCTCGCCGCCGAACTCCGGGCAGCGGGTCTTGTGTTCGCACATCCGACAGAGGCCGGACCGCCGAGGGCGGAAATCGCCGGAGGCCACCGCCTCCCGTATCGCGCGCCAGATGGCGGAGAGTGTGCGACCGAAACGCTCTAGTTCGTCGCGGTCAGGGGTATAGCTCAGCACCTGCCCGTCGGAGAGATACATGAGCTGCAGACGATGCGGCACAACACCCCGGATGCGGAGCACCGCCAGCGCATAGAACTTCATCTGGAACAGTGCCTTGGCCTCGAAGCCCTCACTCGGCGCCCTGCCGGTCTTGTAATCGACGATGCGGATCTCGCCGGTCGGGGCGACGTCGATGCGGTCGATGAAGCCGCGCATCAGGACGTCGTCCGATTCGATCTCCACGTGCTCCTCGACGGCCTCGGGAGTGAACGCGGTCGGATTCTCCAACCGGTAGTAGTTGCCGATCAGTGCGAACGCCTTGCTCAGGAACTTCTCCTCCTCGCCGTCGAGAAGAGCAGCAAGTGACGGGTCGGCCTCGCACATCGCAGCCCAGGCTCCCTCGACGAGAAACTCCGCCGATTCGCGGGTGCGTAGTGCGGCGGGTAACTCGAAGAGATTCTCGAGTGCCGCGTGCACCACCGTGCCGCGCGTCTGCGCCTGGGTCGGGGTCTCGGGAAACCGGTCGATCGCCCGGTACCGGTAGAGCAGCGGACACTGCTTGAAATCGGCTGCCCTCGACGGCGACAACGCGAGGGGTCGCCCGACGAGCCCTCGTGCACCCGTAGCCGTGCCTGACGGCGCAGTGCCGGGCGCTACCGTCTCTGCCGCCGACGTCTCTGCCCCCGACGTCTCTGCCGCTGACGTAACGGCTGCCGATGTGTTTGCCGCTGCCGTGGCGGTGTCGGCCGGACGGGCCGTGGCGTCGATGGTGTCGGTGGTGGACCCGGGGTACGCAGTCGTGCTCACATTTGGCAGGGTAGGTCGCGGCAGTGACACAACTGTTGCCCGACATGCGCAGGCTGATCTCGAAAAATTCTCATCGGTCACATGCGTCACATCAGTCTCGAGAGGAAACACACAATGGCGTCGAGTGGCGTGTTCGTCGAAGGCGATCGGGTCCAGCTCACCGATGCCAAGGGTCGCAAGTTCACGGTCAATCTCGAAGCGGGCAAGCAGTTTCACACCCATCGCGGCGCCATCGAACACGACGACCTCATCGGGTCACCGGAGGGAAGCATCGTCTCGGCGACCAGCGGCACCGAGTATCTGGCGCTGCGACCACTGCTCGTCGACTTCGTCCTGTCGATGCCGCGAGGTGCGCAGGTCATCTACCCCAAGGACTCCGCCCAGATCGTCACCGAGGGCGACATCTTCCCGGGCGCACGGGTTCTCGAGGCCGGCGCGGGCTCCGGCGCACTGACGTGTTCGCTGTTGCGGGCCGTCGGATCCGACGGTGAGGTCGTGTCGTATGAGATCCGTGAGGATCACGCCGACTACGCCAGACGCAACGTCGACACGTTCTTCGGCGGGGCCCCCGCCAACTGGTCGTTGATAGTCGCAGACCTGGCCGACGTCGACAGGACCGAGCGATTCGATCGCGTCATTCTCGACATGCTCGCACCGTGGGAGCCCCTCGATGTCGTTCGATCGGTGTTGAAACCAGGCGGGGTTTTGACGGTTTATGTGGCAACGGTCACTCAGTTGTCCCGTGTTGTGGAAGCGCTCCGCGAACAGGAGTGCTGGACCGAACCGCATGCGTGGGAATCGCTGGTGCGTGACTGGAGCGCGGTGGGACTCGCCGTGCGCCCGGAGCACAAAATGCAAGGACACACGGCGTTTCTGATCACTGCGCGACGCCTGGCCGACGGCGTGACGACCCTGCGTCCGCAGCGCCGTCCGACCAAAGGGTGAACAAAGCACCGTTCACCCGAATAAACATGGCGAATACGTTGCGAAGACGCACATTTAACATGCCGTCAACACCACGTATCGTGCGGTGCGCGGCGATATTTGCCGCCTCCCGGTAGCGTGGTGTTACGGCGCAACCCACTGGGGTCGTAGCCGGGGAGAGGAGTCAGCAATGACCGAATCTGATCGCCATGAAGCCTCCGGTGAGAATATGGCCAACGAATCCGAACGCCATGGCCTCCATTCGTCCGGGGAACAATTCACTCCTGCCTACACGCCTCCCTTGCGGGCGGACACCGACCGTCCGTCTTTCGGGCGACCGACGGATTCCTCGGAACTCCAGGACCGTGTCGACAACCTGACCGCGCGCAACGCCAAGCTCCTCGAGACGCTGAAAGAAGCACGGCAGCAGCTCGTTGCGCTACGTGAGGAGGTCGACCGTCTCGGCCAGCCACCCAGTGGATACGGGGTGCTCCTCGAGATCTATCCGGACCAGACCGTCGACGTCTTCACGTCAGGTCGCAAGATGCGACTGACCTGCTCACCCAACATCGACCTCGACGCGTTGCGGAAGGGCCAGACCCTTCGCCTCAACGAGGCACTGACCATAGTCGAGGCGTGCGAGTTCGACTCGGTCGGCGAGATCAGCACCCTCCGTGAGGTTCTCGGTGACGGTCATCGCGCACTCGTCGTCGGACACGCCGACGAGGAGCGAGTCGTGTGGCTCGCCGAACCGCTTCTCGGCGAGGTCGACGGAGAAGACGGTCACCGGCGCAAACTGCGTCCCGGCGATTCGCTCCTCATCGACACCAAGGCCGGATTCGCGTTCGAGCGCGTGCCCAAGGCCGAGGTCGAGGATCTCGTGCTCGAAGAGGTGCCCGATGTCGGCTACGAGGACATCGGTGGTCTGGGTCGCCAGATCGAGCAGATCCGTGACGCCGTCGAGCTCCCGTTCCTGCACAAGGACTTGTTCCGCGATTACGCGCTTCGTCCGCCCAAGGGCGTCCTGCTGTACGGGCCACCCGGATGCGGTAAGACGCTGATCGCCAAGGCCGTCGCCAACTCGTTGGCCAAGAAGATCGCGCTGGCACGCGGCGACAACGCGCAGGAAGCCAAGTCGTACTTCCTGAACATCAAGGGTCCCGAGCTGCTGAACAAGTTCGTCGGCGAGACCGAGCGTCATATCCGACTGATCTTCCAGCGGGCGCGCGAGAAGGCATCGGAGGGCACGCCCGTCATCGTCTTCTTCGACGAGATGGATTCGATCTTCCGCACCCGCGGCTCCGGTGTCTCCTCCGACGTCGAGACCACGGTGGTTCCGCAGCTGCTCAGCGAGATCGACGGTGTCGAGGGGCTCGAGAACGTGATCGTGATCGGCGCCTCGAACCGCGAGGACATGATCGATCCGGCGATCCTGCGACCGGGCCGTCTCGACGTGAAGATCAAGATCGAGCGTCCCGATGCCGAATCGGCGATCGACATCTTCTCCAAGTACCTGGTCGAGGAACTGCCGGTCCATGCCGACGATCTCAACGAGTTCGGTGGCGACCGGACCGCATGTGTCAACGCCATGATCGAGAAGGTCGTCGAGCGGATGTACGCCGAGAGCGATGAGAATCGCTTCCTCGAGGTCACCTACGCCAACGGCGACAAGGAGATCATGTACTTCAAGGACTTCAACTCCGGCGCGATGATCCAGAATGTCGTCGACCGGGCGAAGAAGTACGCGATCAAGTCGCAGTTGGAGACCGGTGCACCCGGCCTGCGGGTCCAGCACCTGTTCGACTCGATCCTCGACGAGTTCGCCGAGAACGAGGACCTGCCGAACACCACCAACCCCGACGACTGGGCGCGTATCTCCGGCAAGAAGGGCGAGCGCATCGTCTACATCCGCACGCTGGTCACCGGAAAGAGCTCCGGTGCGAGCCGCGCGATCGACACGGAGACCAACACGGGTCAGTATCTGTAAGTCCTCCACCCACGCAACTGCGGTCGACTCCTCTCGGAGCCGACCGCAGTTGCGTGAGCAGCCCGCGGTTGTCAGGAAGGCATCGCGGGGGGCTCGCCCGCCGACGCCGGATAGCGCACCAGGCCGAGTTCGGCATCGTCGGTGAGCAGCGGGTGTCTGGGGAGCACCCGGGCGGTGTAGCCGAGCACCCCCGACCGGTACGGCGTGACCGCAGCCCGGTAGCGCGTTCGACCCGACGGGTCGGTCCCTTCGACAGGTTCCATCGGCGCGTGCACCGAGTCGTAGAGGTCGCCGTCGTCGGTCACGCGCCCGAGTACGGCCTGAACCGTCACCTCGTCCGGCGCGAGCTCGCCGAGGGAGACGTGGGCGGTGAGGTCGAGTTCGTCGTCGGGTGTGGTCTCCTCATCGATCCCGGCGATCGCCACCGACTTCCACGACGACGCGAGTGTCGACCGGTAGGCGGCGAGTGATCTGGCCTCCGCATAATCATCGGCACACGCCTCCTGATACGAGATTCCTGCCGGCACATAGAGTTCCAGCGTGTAGTCACGCACCATCCGCGACGCGAGCACCTTGGGGCCCAGGATCGCGAGCGTGTGCCGGACCATCTCCACCCACCGTATGGGGACGCCGTCGTCACGCGAGTAGAAGAGTGGTACCACGGTTTCCTCGAGTAGCGAGTAGAGCGCCTCGGCCTCCAGGTCGTCGCGGCGGTTCTCGTCCCCGACACCCTCCGCGGACGGAATCGCCCAGCCGTTCTCACCATCGGCCATCTCGTCCCACCACCCGTCGAGGATCGACAGGTTCAAGCCGCCGTTGAGCGCCGACTTCATGCCCGACGTTCCGCACGCCTCCATCGGACGCACCGGGTTGTTGAGCCACACGTCGCAGCCCGCGTAGATGTGTCGCGCCATCGAGATGTCGTAGTCGGGCAGGAAGACGATGCGATCACGGAGTTCGGGATCCTCGGTGAATTTCACGATCTGCTGGATCAGTGCCTTGCCGCCGTCGTCTGCCGGATGTGCCTTACCGGCGACGACGAGCTGCACAGGCCGTTCCGGGTCGGTGAGGATCCGACGCATGCGGTCGGGATCGCGCAGCATCAGGGTAAGTCGTTTGTACGTCGCCGCGCGTCGGGCGAATCCGATCGTCAGCGCGTCGGGATCGAACAGGTCGGCGGTCCAACCGAGTTCGGCGTCGGTGAAGTCGCGGTCGCGGCCGCTGGCGTATGCGCGTCGACGCACCTCGTCGACGAGCCCGGCGCGCAGTTCCGAGCGAATTGCCCACAGGTCGGACGCGGGCATCGCCTCGTACACCGCGGGCGCTGCGTCCTCGTTGCCCGCGCTGAGGTCCTGCCAGCGCCGTGCGACCCACGTCGGACCGTGCACGCCGTTGGTGACGGCACCGATCGGCACCTCGTCAGCGTCGAAGCCCGGCCACAGGTCGGCGAACATCTCGCGACTGACAGCGCCGTGGAGCTGCGAGACACCGTTGGACCGCTGGCCCAGTCGAAAACCCATGTGCGCCATGTTGAACACGCCTGGATCGGCCTCGTCGCCGAGTTCGAGCACCGTGGTCGACGACAATCCGGGAAGCAGATTCGACGAACCGTCGGGTCCCGGGTCGAGGTAGAAGCGGACCAGGTCGTCCGGGAAGCGGTCGATTCCCGCCGGGACGGGTGTGTGCGTCGTGAAGATGGTCGACGCGCGGACGACCGACTCCGCGGAGTCGAAGTCGAGTCCCGATGCGTCGACGAGTTCGCGAATTCGCTCCACACCGAGGAAGCCGGCGTGACCCTCGTTCATGTGGAAGACCGTCGGCTGGGCGCGGTTCTCGATGCGGACATACTCGCGCAGTGCGCGGACCCCGCCGATACCGAGCAGGATCTCCTGCTTGATGCGGTGGTCCTGATCACCGCCGTAGAGGCGATCGGTGATGCCCCGCAACTCGTCGTCGTTCGCCGCGATATCGGAATCGAGCAGCAGCAACGGGATTCGTCCCACGGTGGCCACCCACACCTGGGCGTGCAGGGTCCGCCCGCCGGGCATCGAGATCTCGATGATGACCGGCTTGTCGGCGGCGTCGACGAGCAGGGTGAGCGGTAGTGCGCCGGGATCGTTGACCGGATACCGTTCGATCTGCCAGCCGTCGTGCGACAGGCTCTGTCGAAAGTATCCGCAGCGATAGAACAATCCGACCCCGATGAGCGGCACGCCGAGATCCGACGCCGCCTTGAGATGATCACCGGCGAGGATGCCGAGACCACCCGAGTAGATCGGCAGCACCTCCGAGATACCGAATTCCATGGAGAAGTAGGCGATTCCCTCCGGCATCGGATTGCCCGACGCGGCGTGGTCGCCATACCACTGTGGCGCCGTGCAGTACTCGTCGAGGTCGGCGCGCAGCGCGGTGAGTCGGGCCAGGAATTCCGTGTCGGTGGACAACTCGACGAGTCGTTCCGGCGACACCTCGGCGAGCAACCGAAGGGGATCGCCGGTCGCCTCCCAGCGGTCGGGGTCGACGAGGGCGAACAGATCCTGGGTGGGCGCGTGCCACACCCAGCGCAGGTTGTGGGCGAGAACTGCGAGATCGGACAGGGGAGCGGGCAGCGGAACCCGAACGGTGAACCGGCGGAATGCTTTCACGTGTAGAAGGTCCCACAGGAGCGACGACGGTGCGACCGCTGCGCGGTGGTGGGTCCGACCTTTCATCCGACCGACATCTAGTCTCAATACCATGCAGCGAATCATCGGCACCGAGGTCGAGTACGGGATCTCCGCACCCGGCGACCCGACCGCGAATCCGATCATGACGTCGACACAGGCGGTGCTCGCCTACGCGGCGGCGGCCGGGGTGCCGCGCGCCAAACGCACCCGCTGGGACTACGAGGTCGAATCACCTCTTCGCGATGCCCGCGGCTTCGACCTCGGTCGCGGCACGGGACCTGCGCCGATCATCGATGCCGACGAGATCGGTGCCGCCAACATGATCCTCACGAACGGCGCGCGCCTCTACGTCGATCACGCCCACCCCGAGTATTCGGCACCCGAGGTCACCGACCCCCTCGACGCCGTGATCTGGGACAAGGCAGGGGAGCGCGTGATGGAGGCCGCCGCCAGGCACGTCGCGAGCGTGCCCGGTGCACCACGCCTCCAGCTGTACAAGAACAACATCGACGGCAAGGGCGCGTCCTACGGCACGCACGAGAACTACCTGATGAGCCGCGACACCCCGTTCACCGCGGTCATCGGTGGCCTCACCACGTTCTTCGCCTCGCGTCAGATCATCACCGGATCGGGGCGCGTGGGCATCGGCCAGGCCGGCGACGAAGCCGGATACCAACTGTCGCAGCGGTCGGATTACATCGAGGTCGAGGTGGGACTCGAGACCACGCTCAAGCGCGGCATCATCAACACCCGCGACGAACCCCACGCCGATCCCGAGCGCTACCGCCGACTCCACGTGATCATCGGCGACGCCAACCTCGCCGAAACCGCCACCTACCTCAAGGTCGGCACGACCTCGCTTGTGCTCGATCTCATCGAGGCCGGCGTCGACTTCTCCGACATCGAGTTGGCACGTCCGGTGTCGGCCGTACATGCGATCAGCCACGATCCGACACTGCAGGCGACCGTCGCATTGACCGACGGTCGAGAGGTCACGGCACTCGCGCTGCAGCGCGAGTACCTCGAGCGCTGCGCGAAGTTCCACGAACGCGAGAACTCCGACGATGCGCGTGCCATGGATGTGCTCGCCACGTGGGCTGATGTCCTCGATCGTCTCGAGCGCGATCCGATGGAATGTGCAGACATCCTCGACTGGCCCGCCAAGCTACGCATCCTGGAGGGCTTCCGACAGCGCGAGGGACTCGGGTGGTCGGCCCCACGTCTCCAGCTGATCGACCTTCAGTACTCCGACGTGCGACTCGACAAGGGCCTCTACAACCGCCTGGTGGCACGCGGCTCGATGAAGCGGCTCGTCGACGAGGCAGACGTGACGCGCGCGATCACGGAGCCTCCCGAGAACACGCGCGCCTATTTCCGTGGCGAATGCCTGCGCCGTTTCGGCGCCGACGTGGCGGCCGCGAGCTGGGATTCGGTGATCTTCGACCTGGGCGGCGACTCGCTGGTGCGGATTCCGACCCTCGAACCCCTGCGGGGGAGCAGGGCACACGTCGGCAAACTCCTCGACTCGGTGCACTCCGCATCCGAGCTGGTCGATCAGCTCACCACCTGATCGGATCCCGACGCGACACGTGTTCAACCTCCTTTTCGCAGTCCGCACCGGTAGTGTGGGTTCACGAGCTGGATTTGTCTGCGCCGCACCGCGATGCAGCTGAACGCGACACGCGAGTCCGACGAACGTCGTCGCTGATGTGCACGAGCGGTGAGCAGCGACGCAGGCACGCGGAGCGTGAGGCTTCGTGACGAACAAGGGAGTGCAGATGGCGCAGGAACAGACCAAGCGCGGCGGTGGTGGCGACGACGGCGAACTCGGCTCCGACGGCGGTGCGGGCCAGGAACGTCGAGAGAAGCTCGCCGAGGACACCGATGATCTGCTCGACGAGATCGATGATGTGCTCGAGGAGAATGCCGAAGACTTCGTGCGCGCGTACGTGCAGAAGGGCGGCCAGTGAGCGAGACGTTCAGTTCACTGTCCCCGTCCGGTCCCACAAGGAGTTCCCACCCCACATTCGGCGCCGACATCTCGTCGTTCACCGACTTCCTCCGGGTTCATGCCCCGGATCAGTTGCCGCAGGCGCGGGCTGAGCGCATGGGCACCTTCACCTCGACCACCGACACCTCCGAGATCCCGCATGGCACGACGATCGTGGCGGTGAGCTTTCCCGGTGGTGTGGTGCTCGCGGGCGATCGACGCGCGACGATGGGCAACATCATCGCCACCCGCGACGTGCAGAAGGTCTACATCACCGACGAGTACTCGGCCGCCGGGATCGCAGGTACCGCAGGCATCGCGATCGAGATGGTCAGACTGTTCACGGTCGAACTCGAGCACTACGAGAAGATCGAGGGAGTTCCACTCACACTCGACGGCAAGGTCAGCAGGCTGGCCTCGATGGTGCGCGGCAATCTTGGTGCTGCGATGCAGGGGTTGGCCGCCATCCCGCTGCTCGTCGGCTACGACATCGACCACGACAGTCCGACCGAGCGTGGCCGCATCTTCTCCTTCGACGTTGCCGGTGACCGGCACGAGGAGTTCGGCGGCTACCAGGCGATCGGCTCGGGCTCGGTGTTCGCCAAGTCGTCGCTGAAGAAGCTCTACCGCTCGGATCTCGACGCCGATTCGGCTCTGGCGATCGCCGTCGAATCCCTCTACGACGCCGCCGACGACGATTCGGCGACCGGCGGTCCGGACATCGTCCGCAAGATCTTCCCGACAGCGGTCATCGTGAGCGCGGAGGGCGCGCGGGAAGTCGCCCCCGCTGACATCGAGACGGCAGCACGCGCGATCATCGAGCGTCGTGCGGCTGAGCATGAGGAGGCACCGCGATGACCTTCCCGTACTACGCAAGTGCCGAGCAGATCATGCGCGATCGCTCGGAACTCGCGCGCAAGGGAATCGCTCGTGGTCGCAGTGTGGTGATCCTGACCTACGCCGACGGCGTGCTGTTCGTCGCGGAGAACCCGTCGAACACGCTACGGAAGACGAGTGAGATCTACGATCGGATCGGATTCGCAGCCGTCGGCAAGTACAACGAGTTCGAAAGCCTGCGCAAGGCGGGTATCCAGCTCGCCGACATGCGCGGCTACTCCTACGACCGCGCCGACGTGTCCGCACTGTCGTTGGCCAACACCTATGCGAACGCCCTGGGTTCGGTGTTCACCGAGCAGGCAAAACCATACGAGGTCGAGTTGTGTGTGGCCGAGGTGGCCCGCTACGGCAAGCCGAAGCCGTCGCAACTGTTCCGGATCAGCTACGACGGGTCCATCGCGGACGAGACACGCTTCATCGTAATGGGTGGTGCGACGGACGCCATCTCCGCGGCGCTTAGGGACAGCTACGAACCGGATCTTCCGCTCGCAGATGCTCTGAAGATCGCTGTGGAGGCCTTGTCGGCACCGACCGAGGGCACCAACGGATCGCCAACGGCGCCACGCGAACTCAACCCTGGCGATCTCGAAGTGGCAATCCTCGACCGCAATCGCCCACGTCGTGCGTTCCGACGGTTGACCGCCGCATCCGTCGCCGACCTGCTGCCGGCACCCGCTGGCGAGTCGACCGCCTCCACCAACGGGGGAGACGAGGGCAGCGACGCCTCCACGGATTCGAGCGCGTCCTGATCGCGCAACCGGTCTGCGTCGGACTCCGCGGGTAGGGTTGAGGAGTGCAACGTCGAATCATGGGCATCGAGACTGAATTCGGTGTCACCTGCACCTTCCACGGCCACCGCCGACTGAGTCCCGACGAGGTCGCCCGATACCTGTTCCGCCGGGTCGTGTCGTGGGGGCGCTCATCGAATGTGTTCCTCCAGAACGGAGCGCGGCTCTACCTCGACGTAGGGTCGCATCCGGAGTACGCGACTGCCGAGTGCGACAGTCTCATCCAGCTCATCAACCACGATCGCGCGGGCGAGCTGGTGCTCGAGGACCTTCTCGTCGACGCCGAACAGCGCCTCGCCGACGAGGGCATCGGCGGCGACATCTACCTGTTCAAGAACAACACCGACTCTGCGGGCAACTCCTACGGGTGTCACGAGAACTATCTCGTGGTCCGGGCGGGCGAGTTCTCCCGGATCTCCGACGTCTTGCTGCCGTTCCTGGTCACACGACAGTTGATCTGCGGCGCCGGAAAGGTTCTCGCCACGCCGAAGGCGGCGACGTTCTGCCTCTCCCAGCGCGCGGAGCACATCTGGGAGGGTGTGTCGTCCGCGACGACCCGCTCCCGCCCCATCATCAACACCCGCGACGAACCGCACGCCGATGCCGAGAAGTACCGACGACTGCACGTCATCGTCGGCGACTCCAACATGTCGGAGATGACGACGCTCCTCAAAGTCGGGTCGGCAGCGCTCGTGCTGGAGATGATCGAGGCCGGTGTCGCGTTCCGCGACTTCGCGCTCGACAATCCGATCCGGGCGATCCGTGAGGTCAGCCACGACCCCACGGGCCGACGCCCGGTCCGCCTCGCGGGCGGTCGTCAGGCCACGGCGCTGGAGATCCAGCGTGAATATCACGCGCGAGCCGTGGAGCATCTGGTCAATCGCGCGCCCGACCCCGAGATGGACATGGTGGTCGATCTGTGGGGGCGCATGCTGGACGCCGTCGAGAGCGACGATTTCTCCAAGGTCGACACCGAGATCGACTGGGTCATCAAGCGCAAGCTGTTCCAGCGCTATCAGGACAAGTATTCGATGGAATTGTCGGACCCGAAGATCGCGCAGCTCGACCTCGCCTACCACGACATCAAGCGCGGGCGCGGCGTGTTCGACCTGCTGTCGCGCAAGGGACTCGTCACCCGCGCGACGACGGATGAGGCGATCAAGACCGCGGTCAACGAGCCTCCCCAGACGACGCGGGCCAAGCTGCGCGGTGATTTCATCTCGGCTGCGCAGAAGGCCGGCCGTGACTTCACCGTCGACTGGGTGCATCTGAAGCTCAACGACCAGGCCCAGCGCACGGTGTTGTGCAAGGACCCCTTCCGCAGCGTCGACGAGCGCGTCGATCGCTTGATCGCGTCCATGTAGTCGTAAGCTGCAGGGCGTGGTTACGTCGAAAGTCGAGCGTCAGATCAACCTCGTGATCTGTCTGCTCTCGACCAAGCAGTACGTCACCGCCGAGTACATCCGCCGCAACGTGTTCGGCTACCAGGACCAGGACCGTTCGGCCGAGGCCTTCAACCGGATGTTCGAGCGTGACAAGAACGATCTGCGCGATCTCGGTGTGCCGCTGGTGACCGGTCCGTCGCCGGAAAGCGGCGTCGAGGGGTACCGCATCGATCCCGAGACGTATTCGTTGCCCGACATCACGCTCGACCGGGAGGAGGCTGCGGCGATTGCGATGGCCGCAGCTCTCTGGGACAACTCCGATGTCTCGACCATCTCACAGACGGCCGTTCTCAAACTCCAGGCGGCTGGGATCGATGTCCGTGCCGACGACGAGATCGGTGTGGCAGCGGTTTCTCAGCGTTCACTGGGCGGCGAGCACTCGCTTGCTCCGACGCTGGCGGCCATCGACGCCGGGCAGGCCATCACATTCACCTACCGGGCGGGCTCGACGTCGTCCGGCGAGACCCGCACACTCGAGCCGTGGGGTGTGGTGACACACCGGGGTCGGTGGTACGTCGTGGGCCATGATCGCGACCGCGACGCGACGCGCACGTTCAGGCTCAGCCGGATCAGCGATGTCGCGACCGCTGGTCCGGTCGGCGCAGTGCACCGACCCGACTACACCGACCTGCAGCAGATCGTGGCCGATGCCGTCGACGCCGCGTCGGGTTCGGACGGCCGGGCTGCACGCGTCTGGGTCGCGCAGGGCCGCGCAGCGGGCCTCCGACGTCTCGCGTCGTCGACCACGCCGGCCGTCTTCGACGGCGAGCCGGGCGACGACCTCGTCATCGACATCAGATCGCTGGGCACACTGGCGAGGATGATCCTGGGCGCGGGCCCCGACGCCGTTGTTCGGGAGCCGACGGAGTTGCGCGATCTCGTGGTGGCGGGGCTCGACCGGATCGTCGGGGTGAACGCCTCATGACGAGTGCGCAATCGCGCCGGTTGACTCGACTGCTTGCGCTGGTCCCGTACTTCTCCACCCGCGGTGGCATCTCGGTGGCACAGGCTGCCGGGGACCTCGGCGTCACCGAGACCCAACTCCGCAAAGACCTCGAGCAACTGTTCGTGTGCGGTCTGCCGGGGTATTACCCCGACGATCTGATCGAGCTCGAGTTCTACGAGGGCTATGTCAACGTCGGGTTCACCGCAGGGATGGATCGTCCGCTGAGATTGACGGGTGCCGAGGCGAGCGTGCTGCTGGTCGCGCTTCAAGCGCTGGTCGACATGGCTGGTGTCCTCGACCATCAGGCTGCGCGGCGCGCGATCGCCAAGATCGAACAGGCCGTCGGCAAGTCTCTTCCGGCCGTCGCCACGGTGACCGATGACGAGGACGCCGAGGAGAATCCGACATTTGCCGCGGTACGCACCGCTGTCGCACAGAAGCGAGCACTCGACCTGACGTACTACTCCGCTACCCGTGACACGGTCAGCGAGCGAGTGGTCGACCCGATCCGCCTGCAGGGACTGAACTCCAACACCTACCTCGAGGCGTGGTGTCGAGGCAGCGAGGGTGTGCGCCTGTTCCGGTTCGACCGGATCGAGGCCGCGCAGCTGCGCGACGAACCGTCGACACCACCGGTCTCCGCGGAGGTGACGCAGCAGTCGGCGGTACTCGGTGACAATCCCGACCATCGGTCGGTCGATATCGACATCGATCCCGAGCAGGCGTGGGTACTCGACTACTACCGGATCGAGCAGCTCGACGACGTGTCCGCCGACCGCAACCCAACCGCACCGATCAGGGGTCGCCTCGCATACGGCTCGCCCGAGTGGCTGACCCGGTTCCTCCTGGGATTCGGCGGTACTGTGCGCGCCGTCGGGGATGAACGGGTCGACGACGCGGTGACCGGCGCCGCGCAGGCAGCCCTCGCGCGGTACCGGTGAGCCTGCAGCCGCCGAGACCTGCGGGGTCCGCTGACACGCCGCGACCCGGCAAGCTCATCACTGCGAGGGTAGGGTGCGTCGGGGGCCGGATCTCGGAGCTCGCCCTGGGCTGGCATCGCGGTACGATGGCTGAGAATACAAGCGGAAGGTTGTTCTGATGGGTGCAATGTCGTGGTGGCACTGGCTGATCGTGCTGGTGGTGGTGCTGCTGCTGTTCGGCTCCAAGAAGCTTCCCGACGCGGCGCGTGGTCTCGGTCAGTCGCTGCGTATCTTCAAGAGCGAAGTCCAGGAGATGCAGCGCGACGGCGACAACACGGCGCCCGCCGCTCCGAAGTCGCCCGACGAGGCTACGCCCCAACGCGAGCTGCCCCGGTCGGAGACCGGGACCACCGATACCGGTACCGCCGCAACGCAACCCACCCCGGATCAGACCAAGAAGTCGGCGTAGCCGCGTACCGGGACACCTGAGTGCGGATTCCATTCGACCCGAGGTACCGCAAGCGCAAACTCAACCCCGACGGCACGATGCCGTTGGTGGAGCATCTATTCGAGCTGCGTACCCGTCTGCTCATCTCGATGGCCGCGATCGTCGTCACGACGATCCTCGGCTTCGTCTGGTACTCCTACGGGATCTTCGGACTGCCCACCCTCGGTGATCTGCTCCGCGAGCCGTACTGTTCGCTGCCCGCGTCCTCGCGAGCCACGTTGACCGCGGACGACTCGTGCCGGTTGCTCGCTACAGGCCCGTTCGACCAGTTCATGCTGCGGCTCAAGGTCGCGCTGACCGCGGGAGTCGTGCTGGCTTGCCCGGTGTGGCTCTACCAGATCTGGCAGTTCGTCACTCCGGGTCTGCTCGACAAGGAACGCAAGTACGCGATCTCGTTCGTGTCGGCGGCCGCTGTGCTGTTCGTGGCGGGCGCCGTACTCGCATACCTCGTGGTCGCGAAAGCCTTCCACTTCTTGCTGACTGTCGGAAACAACGTGCAGGTCACAGCGTTGGCAGGCGACCAGTACTTCGGCTTCATGATCCATCTGCTGATCATCTTCGGGGTGAGCTTCGAGTTGCCTCTGCTCATCGTGGCCCTGAACACTGTTGGCGTGCTGCGTTATCCGCGGCTCAAGGCCTGGCGTCGCGGGTTGATCTTCGCACTGTTCGTGTTCGCTGCCGTCGTGACTCCCGGTCAGGATCCGTTCACCATGCTCGCCCTTGCGTTGGCCCTCACCGTGCTGCTCGAGGTGGCCATCCAGTTCTCCAGGATCAACGACCGCCGACGTGCACGCAACGAGCCCGATTGGGCGTCCATCCCCGACGATCAGGCCAGCCCGCTGCCGGACGTGTCGCCACGTCCCCGGCCGTCATCGGTCGCCGGGGCGTCGCCGGTGGCCACCGTGCCGGCGACGGGTCGTACCTCGGTACGCGACGCATCGACCTTCGACGACGTCCTCTGACCGTGATGTCCGCTGAGCACACGGAGTTCGACCGCTTCGCGGAAGGACTGTCGTTCCATCTCGACGACTTCCAACGTGTGGCCTGCCACGCGCTCGAGGACGGGCGCGGCGTCCTGGTGTGTGCACCGACCGGCGCCGGCAAGACGATCGTCGGCGAGTTCGCGGTGCACCTGGCCCTGGCCAGCGGAACCAAGTGCTTCTACACGACGCCGATCAAGGCACTGAGCAACCAGAAGTACGCCGATCTCGTTGCGGTGCACGGCAAGCAAGCGGTCGGGCTCCTGACCGGCGACAGCTCGATCAATTCCGACGCTCCTGTGGTCGTGATGACCACGGAAGTGGTCCGCAATATGATCTACGCCAATTCGCCGGCACTGCAAGGCCTGTCGCACGTCGTGATGGACGAGGTCCACTTCCTCGCGGATCGCTTCCGGGGCGCGGTGTGGGAAGAGGTGATCCTGGGTCTAGACCCGTCGGTGCGCGTGGTGAGCCTGTCGGCGACGGTCAGCAACGCCGAGGAGTTCGGTGACTGGATTCAGACGGTCCGGGGCGAGGTCACGGTCATCGTCGACGAGCACCGGCCGGTTCCGCTCCAACAGCACATGCTCGTCGGCTCGCAGATGTTCGATCTGTTCGACCCGCACTGGCAGGGCGGAGGCAGACCGCAGGTCAACCCCGAGCTCAAACGCTACATCCGGCACAGGATGCTGCTCGCCGACGAGCGGGAGGGTGCTCGTGGACGTGACCGGCGATCAGGCCGGGGCCGAACACGGTCGCCGGCGCGGGGTCGTGGACCGGGAGCACTGGCACGCCCGCAGCTCGTCGCCCGTCTCGACCGCGAGGGGTTGCTGCCGGCGATCGGTTTCATCTTCTCCCGCGTCGGATGCGATGCCGCGTTGGCGCAGTGCCTTCGATCAGGGTTGACGCTGCTGACCCCTGAGGAGTCAAGCGCGGTCGACGAGGTCGTCGACCGCCACATCACCGAGATCGCGCCGGGAGATGCCGACGTGCTCGGAGTCGACGAGTGGCGGGCGGGTCTGCGCCGTGGGTTCGCCGCGCACCACGCAGGCCTTCTCCCAACCTTCCGGCACACGGTGGAAGAGCTCTTCGTCAAGGGCCTGGTGCGGATGGTTTTCGCGACCGAGACACTCGCTCTGGGCATCAACATGCCTGCGCGATCGGTCGTGCTCGAGCGCTTGGTCAAGTTCAACGGCGAATCGCACGTCGACCTGACACCGGGGGAGTTCACCCAGCTGACCGGTCGCGCGGGACGTCGAGGAATCGACGTCGAGGGGCACGCCGTCGTGGTGTGGACGCCCGAGCTGGTACCCGAGCAGGTCGCCGGCCTGGCGGGGGCGCGGACCTTCCCCCTGCGCAGTTCCTTCGCGCCCGAGTACAACATGGCGGTCAACCTGATCGGTCGGCGGGGACTCGCCGGATCGCGTGAGCTGCTGAACCGGTCGTTCGCACAGTTCCAGGCCGACCGCTCCGTCGTCGGACAGTCCCGCAAGGTCGACGACATGTACCGCAGGTTGCGCAAACTCGATGTCGAACTCGCGGGCGCGGCGACGAAACGGGGGATCGAGCCGGGCAGTATCACCGGACTCGACGACGACAGCACCGACGACGACCCCCGGGATCCGTATCGCGGCTTCCTCGGTTACGTGACGCTTCGTGAGGAGATCCGCAGGCGAGAACGTGACCTCAAGTTCCGCAGCCGCGTCGCCTCCCAGGAGTCGACGGTCGCCGACCTCGCTGCGCTCAAGCGCGGACATGTCATCGGCGTGCCGGGCGGCCGCCATCGCGGACTCGCGGTCGTGCTGGAACCGGCGACCCAGTCGGCCGACCCCAAACCGCTGGTACTCAGCGAGGACGCCTGGTGCGGTCGAGTGGGTACGCGCGATTTCGTCAATCCGCCCGAGGTCCTCGGTCACATGAGGTTGCCCAAGAATCCCGATCGCCGGACGGGACGTGGTCGGCGCGACCTGGCATCGGCGCTGCGGTCGACCGGCATCGAAATGCCGCGCGGTCGACAGAAGAAGAGAGCGTTGGCCGCCGACGACACCGAGTTGGCTCGTCTGCGCCACGAACTGCGCGCACACCCTGCGCACCAGATCGCCAACGGTGACGACCTGTTCCGACTCGCCGAGCAACGTAATCGACTGATCCGTGAGATCGTCTCGGCCGAACGCGCGATCGACGAGCGCACGTCGACGCTCGGCGTGACCTTCGACAGGATCGTGGGCGTGCTGATGGAGTTCGGTTACCTCGAGAAGGTTCGTAACGAGGTCGAGGTCACGCCGACCGGGCACCTCCTCAGTCGTATTTACAGCGAGAGTGACCTGCTGGTGACGGAGTGCATCCGCGCCGGGATCTGGGACACGCTCGGGCCGGCAGAGCTCTCGGCCGTCGTCGCCGCGATGGTCTTCGAGTCGCGACGCGACAGCCACGCGGGCGCCGATGCCATGCCGGGCAACACGGCGTTGCGCACTGCGATCGCCGAAACCGTCGACATCTGGCATCAGGTCACCGATGTGGAACGCCGACACGGTGTGTCGCCGACACGCGAACCGGACACCGGGTTCTCGATCGCGGTCTCGCTCTGGGCTTCAGGACGGTCACTCACGGAATCGCTGGCTGCTGCGGGGGAACGCGGCCAATTGCTCTCACCCGGTGACTTCGTACGTTGGAACCGGCAGGTCGTCGACCTGCTGGAACAGATTCGACTAGGCGTCGGCGACGACGCGCCGCTCGCTCGCTCGGCTCGCTCGGCGGTAGGCGCAATCCGTCGCGGTGTGGTGGCCGCGGAGCTCGGCTGAGGTCACAGGGAACTCGCTGCCACAGGCTGTACCGCCTGAACGACCACGAGGATCCGCTGCGGTAACCTTCACTTCGCATAAGGGTCGGCGGCGACGTCACGGGAGACATACGTCAGGCCGCGGAACCGGATCGTTCGACATGCCCACCGGCACCACTGCCGGCTGATCGGAAGAGAGACGTATGAGCCAGCCGTACGAGCCCGAAACTCCAGGCGACAAGTCCCCGGCCGACAGCCAGTCACATCAGGGTGGTCACCCCGGTGAGCAGCAGCCCGGTCAGGGTCAGCCCGGCCAGGGCCAGGCTCCGCAGTACGGGCAGCCCCAGTACGGTCAGCCGCAGTATGGGCAGGGTCAGCCTCCCCAGTACGGTCAGCCGCAGTACGGGCAGGGCCAGCCTCCCCAGTACGGGCAGCCCCAGTACGGTCAGCCCCAGTACGGACAGGGCCAGCCTCCCCAATACGGGCAACCCCAGTACGGTCAGCCGCAGTACGGGCAGGGCCAGCCTCCCCAGTACGGGCAGCCCCAGTACGGACAGGGCCAGGCTCCCCAGTACGGGCAGCCCCAGTACGGTCAGCCCCAGTACGGACAGGATCAGTCCCCCCAGTACGGGCAGCCGGTCTCCCAGGGTGAAGCGGCAACGCAGCCGGGTCAGGTCGGTCAGCCGGGCCAGCCCGGCGATCAGTTCTCTTCGATGACAGTCAAGTCCGGTTCCTCGAAGCGCACGCGGACGGCGATATTCGGGGGCATCGGAGCTCTCGTCGTCATCGCTGCGATCATCCTGATCACGGCATTCGCATGGCCCGGTTGGGCGCCGAAGTCATTGGACCAGAACGCGGTACAGGACGGCGTGAAGCAGGTTCTGACGAAGGACTACCAGGCGACCAACGTCACGGACGTGTCGTGCCCGTCGGGACAGAGCGTCGAGAAGGGCCACTCGTTCACCTGCACGGCAATGGTCGGCGGGCAGAAGCAGCAGGTGAAGGTGACAATCCTCGATGACGACGGCAAGTACGAGGTCTCACGCCCCACGAGCTGATCAGCGCACGCGCAACTCCCAGCCGAGTGCATCGGCGAGCCTGCCTACCGACGCTCCTATGCGCAACTCTTCGATCAGGTTCGCAAGCCTGTCGGGATCCGCTGGTGCACTCGGCAGATGGTCGTCCGGTCGGCTCTCGACGGTCGGCGCGTCGGTCCGTACCGTCACGACGGTGCGAGCGGCGCGCAGATACGCGGTGGAATCGCGAAGTGATGAGCGCACCCGCGGCGTGAGAGTGCTCGACGTGTCGAGCGCCGCCTCCTCCAGCGCGTCGAGGTCGCCGTACGCGGTGATCAGCTTCGCCGCGGTTTTCTCGCCGATTCCCGGTACTCCGGGCAGGCCGTCGGACGGGTCGCCGCGCAGCATGGACATTTCCGCGTACGCGGTTCCCGCGCGTTCGACCGGTACCCCGTAACGGCCGGCGACCTCGGTCGGTCCCATCAATTCCGCCTTGGCCAATCCGCGTCCCACGTAGAGGACTCGGACAGGCACGGGATCGTCGGCGACCACCTGCAATAGGTCGCGATCGCCACTGACGACGATCACCTCGTCCTCGGACTCAGCGGCGGCGAGCGTCCCGATCACATCGTCCGCCTCGCACCCTGTCGCACCCGAGGTCGTCAGCCCCGCGGCGGCGAGCACGTCGAGGATCATGGCAACCTGCGGGGTGAGGGTGTCGGGAACCTCCTCGACATCCACGTCTTCCGCGTCGTCGGAGCCCGTGTGTGGTACCTCCTGCGCCACCCGATGTGCCTTGTAGGACGGCAGAAGCTCCGTCCGGAACGTCGGTCGCCAGTTCAGGTCGAGGCACACGACGAGTCGAGTCGGCTGATGTGCTGCGACAAGTGAGGCGATCGTGTCGACGAAGCCGCGGACCGCGTTGACCGGCCGCCCATCGGCTGCGGTCAGTTTCTCGGGCAGCGCGTGAAACGAGCGGAACCACAGGCTTGCGCCGTCGAGCAGCATCACAGATCCGGCCATGTCCCAACTCTGCCATCCGCGTAGGCTTCGACTCGTGACCGCCACTGCAGAAGAGCGTTTCGACGCGGAAGTCTATCGGCGCCGTCTCGCGCGCGCCGCTGTGCTGACCGGTAAGGCAGGGCTCGACGCGCTCATCGTCGCTCCGGGACCGGACCTGCGCTACCTGACAGGTTCGCGCGCCGACACGTTCGAACGTCTCACCGCTCTGGTCATCCCCGCTGCAGGCACAGCTCGGCTCGTGATCGCACGTCTCGAACTCGCTTCCGTCCGCGATTCCGCAATCGGTGAACTCGACGTCGACGTCGTCGACTGGGTCGATGGCGACGACGCCCACGCTCTTGCGCTCGAGGGGTTGCCGACGCCATCGGCGGTCGCGGTGTCCGAATCGATGCCCGCCCTGCACCTGGTGCCGATCGCCGATCGGTTGGGAGCCACACCGACATTGGCCACCCCGGTCCTGCGCCAGCTGCGAATGATCAAGGACGACAACGAGATCGCAGCCCTGAGGCGAGCCGGCGCCGCGATCGACCGGGTGCATGCACGGATGGGCGAGTGGTTACGCCCGGGACGTACCGAGGCCGAGGTCGCCGCAGACATCGCCGAGGCCATCGTCGCGGAGGGCCACACCGAGCCGGAGTTCATCATCGTCGGGTCGGGTCCGAACGGCGCCGACCCCCATCATGAGCAGTCGGATCGGGTGATCGAACCCGATGACATCGTCGTGATCGACATCGGCGGCCCGGTCGAACCGGGCTACAACTCCGACTCCACCCGCACCTACTGTTTCGGGCCGCCGTCCGATGACACCGCACGTGTCTATGCCGCACTCGAACTCGCCCAGCGCACAGCGGTCGCCGCGGTGCGGCCCGGCGTGACAGCCGAGGAGGTCGATGCCGCCGCCCGTGACGTTCTCGTCGACGCCGGATTCGGTGAGAACTTCATCCACCGAACCGGCCACGGCATCGGATTGTCGGTTCACGAGGAGCCGTACATCGTGAGCGGCAACGGCCTCGTACTCGAAGCGGGCATGGCGTTCTCGATCGAGCCCGGCGTGTATTTCCCCGGACGCTGGGGCGCGCGCATCGAGGACATCGTGATCGTGACCGACGACGGTTGCGAGCCCGTCAATGTGCGCCCGCACGAATTGCTGGTGCTCTGAACCGATCCGAGTGCGGTCCGGCGAACTGACGCGACCTGCCGGCTCAACCGTCGAGCAGTGAATGTGAACCGAGCACGCGGCGCACGTCGATCTCGATGACGACCCGCTCTGGATTCGGCTTCGGCTCCCGATACCGCTCGGCGTAGCGTCGTTCGGCCTCTCCGACGTGACCGCGGTCCCGATACACCGTCGCCGGTCCCTCGAGCGTCAACCATCGCGGACCGTCGACGTTGGTCACCGAGGCGTAGCCGGCCCGCTCGCAGTTGCGGACCTTCTGGGAGCCGGAGCGCGTGATGACGCGAGCTATCCCGCTGGCGGGATCGTAGGTGAATCCGACGGCGACGACGTGCGGGGTGCCGTCGGGTCTCAGAGTCGCGAGTGTCGCGAGGTGTCGTTCGCCCAGGAACTCGAGCGCTGCAGGACCGAGGTCGTCGGGAGTACGCGGCATGTGGGCAACGATAGTCACCGCCGTGATTCGGCCGGACACCGATGTCGGTGCCGCGGCCACCGGTGGAATACTTCGTGTCATGGCGCGCAGCAACGCACACGACGTTCCCGGGACGGTTGTCCTCTTCGGTGGACGGAGCGAAATCGGCATCGCCCTCGCCAGGCGACTCGTCGGCGGCCGCACCGTGGTCCTCGCGGCGCGCAGATCCGCCGACCTCCACGACGAGACGGCCGCGATGCGCGCAGCAGGCGCAGTCGACGTCGTGACGCTCGAGTTCGATGCCGACGCGACCGACACCCATCCCGCGCTCATCGAGACCATCACCACGGAGCACGGGCCGGTGGCCATTGCGATCGTCGCGTTCGGCATCCTCGGTGACCAACACCGCGCCGAGGTCGACGCGGCACATGCACTCGCGATCGCCGAGACGGACTACGTCGGCCAGATCAGTGTGTTGACGCCCCTGGCCAACGCGCTGCGCAGTCAGGGGTCGGGAACGATGATCGTCTTCTCGTCGATCGCGGGCGTGCGGGTACGGCGCGGCAACTATGTGTACGGGTCGGCGAAGGCGGGACTCGACGGCTTCGCCAGCGGCCTGTCCGACGCGCTACACGGATCCGGTGTCCGCCTGCTGCTCGCACGTCCCGGATTCGTCATCGGCAACATGACCGCGGAGCTCATGGCAGCCGGCACCAAACCCGCACCGATGTCGGTCGATGCCGACCAGGTCGCTGACGCGGTGGCGCAGGCGTACCTCCGCGGGCGCTGGGAGGTGTGGATCCCCGCGCCACTGCGTCTCGTCGGATTCGCGATGCGCTTCGTGCCACGTGCGATCTGGCGCAGGTTGCCCCGATGACAACTGCCTCCGCCGAGGTGGATTCCGCACCGCAGTTCGTCGTCGTCGGTATCGGAGCCGACGGATGGACCGGGCTGACCGACCGGGCGCGTGACGAATTGCGAACTGCAACCGTGGTGTACGGCTCCTCTCGCCAGCTCGACCTCCTTCCCGGACTCGACGCCACCACTGTGGCATGGCAATCCCCGATGTCCGATCATCTCGGTGCGGTGCTGTCGGCCGCAGTACCCCGCGTCGTGCACATCCTCGCCAGTGGGGATCCGATGTTCCACGGCGTCGGATCGACAATCGTGAAAGCCGTGGGGCGCAGCAGAGTCCGCGTGCTTCCTGCGGTGTCGTCCGCGAGTCTGGCGTGCGCAGAGCTCGGCTGGGACCTATCGAGAACACAAGTGGTCAGCACGCTGCGCGCCGACGCCGAAGCCGTGGTTCCCACTCTCACCGACGGACGACGACTCTTGGTGCTCAGTCGGGGCGCCGCCACACCGTCCGAGATCGCAGGTGTGCTCGTACGCACCGGGTTCGGGTGGTCGACGATGACCATCCTCGAACAGCTCGGCGGTCCGCGGCAACGCATCGTCGACTGTCTTGCACGGTCGTACAGACCACAATCGCACGATGCGCTCAACATCGTCGCGATCGACTGCGTCGGTCCGCGCTCGACACGGGCGCCGGGACTGCCCGACGACGAGTACGAGCACGACGGGCAGCTCACCAAGGCTGCGGCGCGTGCGCTGACCGTCGCGGCCCTGGCGCCGGGCGGGCAGGCGTTGCTGTGGGATGTCGGCTCCGGGTCGGGGAGTGTCGCGATCGAATGGTTGCGCGCGGACCCGGACGGGACTGCGCTCGCATTCGAACGCGACGCCACCCGCGCCGAACGGATCATGCGCAACGCCCGCCGTCACGGTGTCCGAGCAGCACTGACCGTCGCGGGCGCGGCGCCGGCGGCGCTGACCGTCGCGCCCGATCCCGATGCCGTATTCATCGGTGGTGGTCTCGACGAGTCGGTCATGGACATCGTGTGGCGCGCGCTGCTGCCGGGCGGCCGACTGGTCGCCAATGCCGTCACGATCGAGACACAGTCGGTGCTCGCCGACTGGCACCGTCGCGTCGGGGGCACGCTCCGGCGGCTGTCGATCGAGACCGTGGAGCCGCTGGGTTCGATGACCACGTGGCGCCCGGCATTGCCCCTCGTGCAGTGGGTCGTCACGCGAGAGCTCGACGAGCCATGACCGTCTACTTCGTCGGCGCGGGGCCGGGCGCACCAGACCTCATCACCCTGCGCGGCGCGCGAATCCTCGGGCAGTGCGCCACCTGCCTATACGCCGGCTCGCTGGTCCCGCGAGAGCTTCTCGAACTCTGCCCGCCCGGGGCGACGCTGATCGACACGGCGCGCATGCCGCTCGCCGAGATCATCGGATACATGGTCGATGCGCACGCCTCCGGTGGCGATGTGGCTCGTCTTCATTCGGGCGACATCTCGCTCTACTCGGCATTCACCGAACAGCACCGCGAACTCACACGTCTGGGCATCGACGTCGAGATCGTGCCCGGTGTACCGGCTTTCGCGGCAGCCGCCGCCGCGCTCGGCGCGGAGCTCACCGTCCCGGCTGTCGGGCAGAGTCTTCTGATCACGCGCGTGTCGACACTGTCGACCGACATGCCGGACGGCGAGGAACTCGACCGTCTGGCACAGACCGGCGTGACCCTGGCGCTCCATCTCGCCGCGCACCGGGCAACCCAGATCGTTGCGACCCTCGTTCCGCACTACGGGTCGCAGTGCCCCACGGCGACAGTGGCTTTCGCATCGCGTGACGACGAAGTCGTGCTCAGGTGTCCGCTGTCGGAGCTCGCACAACAACTCGCCGATCACGGCATCCGCCGTACCGCGGTCATCTTCGTCGGCCGGGTACTCGATCCGACGTCGGCCGCGACACCCAGCGACAGCTACCTCTATTCGCAGGCCCGCATGACCAAACTGCGCGATGTCGGTCACGCTGACGGCCACCACGGTCGAGACGGTGGTGGCGGCCGGGATCGGTTGGCATGACCGACGGTCCCGCCGTCCTGATACTCGGCGGCACCGGAGAGGCCCGCGAACTCGCAGCGATGCTTCACGCCGAGGACATTCCGGCCGTCAGTTCCCTTGCAGGCCGGGTGAGTAGACCACGACTACCCGAGGGTGCGGTGCGGGTCGGTGGATTCGGGGGAGCGGCCGGACTACGACAATGGCTACGCGACAACGGAATTCAAGTCGTCGTCGACGCAACCCACCCCTTCGCGAGCGGAATCAGCGCCAACGCGGTGGCCGCCACTCGATCGGGCGGCCCACCGTTGTTACGTCTGTGCCGCGCGCCGTGGTCGCCGGGTGCCGACGACGCGTGGTTCCGGTTCACACACATTGCCGATGCCGCGCGGCATCTCGACGGTCGACGGGCCCGCGTGTTCCTGACCACCGGGAGACAGGATGTCGACGTCTTCGCCGACATCTCGTCCGCATGGTTCCTCATTCGCGTCGTCGACCCACCGCGGACCCGTATGCCTCCCGCGCACACCATCCTGCGGTCCCGCGGACCCTACCGTCTCGCCGACGAATTGGACCTGATGCGCGAACACCGGATCGACGTACTCGTGACGAAGAACAGCGGCGGCGACATGACACGCGCAAAGCTCGATGCGGCAAGAGAACTCGGCATCGAAGTCGTGATGGTCGATCGGCCGGAGGAGCCGGACGTCCCCGCTGTGGCCGACGTGCGAACAGCCCTCGACCGGGTACGCGGTCTACTCGACGACGGTCAGCCGCTGTGATGGCGTGGCGTGAAGACCAGCCGACCCGCGGCCCGCTCGGCCACGGTGGTCGTCGACGACCCGATGATCAGCATCGTGCGCATGTCGACGACCGTCGGGTCGAAGGCGCCGACGGTGGTCACCGACACGGACTCCTCCGGCCCGCCGACGTCGCGCCCGATGATCATCACGCGATCACTCGGCACCATCTCCGACAACATCTCGTGTAACCGCGGGACCTGCCAGGTCCGGCTCTGCGACCCGGGGTTGTAGACGGCGATGACCAGATCGGCTTCGACTGCATGGCGCAATCTGGCCTCGATCACCTCCCACGGCTTGAGCCTGTCGGACAGCGAGATGACCGCGAAGTCGTGCCCGAGTGGGGCCCCGGTGACCGCCGCGACGGCTGTCGCAGCGGTCACCCCGGGTACGACCCTGACCGATACGTCGGTCCACCGCGGTTGTGCCGCCGCCTCGGCGACCGCCGCAGCCATGGCGAAGACGCCGGGATCGCCGGAGGACACCACGACCACGCGGGCGCCGCGTGCCGCGAGATCGAGCGCGAACTCCGCACGCTCGGCCTCGACGCGATTGTCGCTGGCGTGCACTCGTTGGCCAGGTCGCGCTGCGATGCGAGCGAGATACGTGCGGTAACCGACAAGGTCTGTCGCAGCTGCCAATTCGGCACGAACCTGTGGTGTCGTCTGCGCTGGTGCGCCGGGTCCGAGCCCGACGACGACAACCTCGCCTGCACGTGACTGCGTCTGCTCGAATCGTGGATTGTTGCGTCGTCCCGGCACGACGATCATCGAGAAGTAGGGAACCCGTTCCGGATCGACCTCGGCGAGGGGCAGGACTCGCTGCGCGGGAGTCGACGCTCGCTCCACATACCAGGCCTCGTCTATTCGGTCGGCGCGTTCGAGAGCGGTTCGCACCGTCGAGAACGTCCTACCGAGCTTGAGGACGGCAATGGCCTCGGCGCCGGAGAACACCGCGGCCAGCTCGTCGAGCGGGAGCGTTCCCGGAACCACCGTCAGCGTCTCCTCGCCCTCGACGAGCGGGATTCCCAACGCGGCCGACGCACCACTGACCGACGTGACGCCGGGCACGATCTCGACGTCGAATTCGTCGGCAAGCCGCTTGTGCATGTGCATGTACGAGCTGAAGAAGAGGGGATCGCCCTCCGCCAACAAACACACGTCGCGTCCCGCACGCAGGTGATCGGCGAGTGTCTGGGCGCTGGCCGCATAGAAGTCGTCGAGCGCGCCGCGGTAGCCGCCGGGATGATCGGTCGTTTCGACCGTGACCGGATACATCAGCCGTTCTTCGAGCTGGTCGCCACGCAGATACGGCTCGGCAACCCCTCGTGCGATGCTGTTGCCGTGCCGCGCGCTGTGGTAGGCCACGACATCTGCCGCTCCGATGACCCTGGCTGCCTTGACGGTCACGAGTTCGCTGTCTCCGGGACCGAGGCCGACGCCCCACAGCTTTCCCGTGCGCGCAACGGATTCCGCGGTCAACCGGTCATTGGTGCCCATCGTCATTCCTCGGCGCTGGCGAGCGCGTTGACAGCCGCGGCCACGATGGCCGACCCACCCCGCCTGCCGACGACAGTGATGAACTCGAGGTCGTTTCGGTCGGCGAGGACCGCGCAGGACTCGGCGGCTCCGATGAAGCCGACGGGCGCACCGACGATGGCGGCGGGACGTGCCGCACCTGCGTCGATCATGTCGAGGAGCGCGAACAGGGCTGTCGGTGCGTTGCCTATCGCGACGACCGCACCGTCGAGATGCGGTCGCCAGAACTCCAGTGCCGCAGCCGTTCGTGTCGTCGACATCTCCTTCGCCAGCTGCGGCAATCCGGGTTCGGTGAGATAGCACAGCACGTCGTTGTCCGCGGGGAGACGCCGGCGGGTGATTCCGCTCGCGACCATCGTTGCGTCACAGAGGATCGGCGCACCTGTCGACAACGCCGAGCGCGCGGCATCCACGACACCGTCGGTCGCCACGACATCGCGGGTCAGGTCGGTCTCGCCGCAGGCATGGATCATCCGCACGACCACGCCCGCGACGTCGGGGTTGAATCCGGACAGGTCCGCTTCGGCGCGGATGGTTGCGAAGGACTGCCGATAGATTTCAGCGGCGTCGCGAAGATAGTCGACCATGGTGCCCCAAGCCTATCGGGACGGCCCGGTCCTACCGTAGATCGGTTGCCTTCCCGTACGACGAGATAAGGTGACCCGCGTGACAGCGTCAACGCTCTACATCTTCCCGCACGCCGGCGGCTCGGCCGGCTTCTACGTACCGTTCGCCCGCTCGTTCACGTCCGACGTGAAACGGGTCGCGGTGCAATACCCCGGCAAGAAGGGGAGCCAGGATCTCGCGTCGTTCCGTGGAATCCCCGATCTGGCGCAGACCGTGGTCGCCAAACTGCCGCCTGCAGAGCCCGACACGGGTCTGGCCCTGTTCGGCCACAGCATGGGCGCACTCGTGGCGTTCGAGACCGCCCGTCTTCTCGAGGAAGCCGGCCGTACCGTCGAGGCACTCTTCGTGTCGGCATGTGCGGCACCGGGACGCAGTGGCTACGACTACATCCCCGAGTCCGATCGTGGTCTTCTCGACGCGGTCTCGGAGATGACGGGAGTCGATCCGGCACTTCTCGACAGCGAGGAGTTCCAGTCCCGAATCCTGCCGACGCTACGAGGGTTCAAGGCAATCACCGCGTACGAGTGCCCGCCCGACGCGACCATCTCGTGTCCGATTCATGCCTATTACGCCGACGACGACGAGGTCGCCACAGCCGAAAAGGTCCGACCGTGGGCCGAGCGCACCTCGGCACAGTTCACGATGCGCGAATTCAGTGGACACCACTTCTATCTCACGGATCATCTTCCCGAATTGGTTTCGGACATCGAAGACAAACTCTTCCAAGCGGTCCACTAGGAAACTCACAGTCGAATTCATGGTCATTCGACCAGAATTCGCTCACCAGCAGGTCAGCGGTGGGACACCTCTGGTCGCGCCCCACCGCGCGCACGAATGTTTCAGCGGCACACTCCGTTGAGTTGAAAAATGCAACTCGAAATCACGTGTTGCTGAGGTGGCCAGACCGAACATCGGGTGCTACCGTCATTCACACGCAAACCGAGTCGGCGCTGACGTCGGCCGGGACTGCACAGCAGCTGGGGGGCAGCTCCGTTTCAGCGACCATGGTCGTCGTCGGGGCTCGTCGCATATTCTCTGTCGGGGGGAAAGCGAAATTGCTACGTGGATGTCACGACATCGGTGGACCTCACCGGATCGCACAAACCAAAACTTTCAGATCAGACCATTCCGTCTCTTCTCCGCGCACGCGCCACTGCGCACCCTGACCGCACCGCTTTCAGCTTCATCGACTACGACGTCGATGCGGCAGGGTACGAAGAATCGCTGACGTTCGGCGAGCTGTACGACCGTGTCAGGGTCGTCGCCGCAGAACTTCTCAGCCACGGCGCAGCGGGCGACCGTGCGGCAATCCTCGCACCACAGAGTCTCGACTACATCGTGGCCTTCCTGGGTGCGATGGAAGCCGGATTCATCGTTGTCCCACTGTCGGTCCCGATGTTCGGCGCGCATCACGACGAGCGCATCAGTTCGGCTCTCGCCGACTGCACGCCGTCGGTCATCTTCGCGACCACCGCTGTTGTCGACGACGTGCTGCCGTACGCCCAAGAAATGTCGGGCGTCACCCCGGCGGTCGTCGAGGTCGACGCACTCGACTACGACTCACCGGTGGCCGACTATCCGGATACAGTGCGGCGCAACAGAACTGCTGTTCTGCAGTACACGTCGGGCTCGACGAGCGCGCCGCGCGGTGTCATGGTCTCCCATCAGAACGTCGTCACCAATCTCGATCAACTCATCACCGACATGTTCGCCCATCACGGTGGATGGCCCGACCCCGACACCGTGCTGGTGTCCTGGCTGCCCTTCTATCACGACATGGGACTGCTGCTCGGAATCTGCGGCGGTGTGCTGTCCGGTCGCAGAACAGTCGACATGAGCCCGATGGCCTTCCTGCAGAAACCATCTCGCTGGATCACCACGATGGCGTCGTACGGCAAGACGTTCACGTCAGCGCCGAACTTCGCCTACGAACTCGCGGCACGACGTACCACCGACGACGACCTCGGCGGTCGCGATCTGTCGCAGGTCACCGCGTTCATGTGTGGTGCCGAACGAGTGCACGCCAGTACGATCCGACGTTTCGTCGACCGTTTCGAGCGAGACCGGCTGCCCGAGAACATCGTTCGACCCGCCTACGGCCTCGCCGAGGCTACTCTCTACGTGGCCGCATTGACGCCGGGTCGCACAGCCGAAGGCGTCGGTTTCGACTTCGAGAAGTTGGCGTCCGGCTGGGCTCGTAGGAGCGCGGCAGGCCAGGACGGGTCGGAGTTGATGAGTCACGGACCCGAACGGTCGGTCACGTTCCGTATCGTCGATCCCGAGACCTGCCAGGAGAATCCTGCCGACAAGGTCGGGGAGATCTGGGTTCACGGCGACAACGTGCCTGCGGGCTACTGGCGTAATCCCGAACTGACCGACAAGGTCTTCGGTGGCTGGATCGCGGATCCCGCGCCGACGACGCCCTCCGGGCCATGGTTGCGCACAGGAGATCTCGGGGTCCTGTCGGAGGGCGATCTGTTCATCACGGGTCGCATCAAGGATCTGCTCATCATCGACGGCCGCAATCACTACCCGGACGACATCGAGGGCACGGTCACCGAGCTCACGCGCGGACGCGTCGCGGCGGTGTCGGTCGATCGTGGCGCAGGCGAACAACTCGTCGTCGTCGCCGAGATCAAAGATCGCGGACAACCGGTCGATTTCGGTGAATTGCGCGGTCAGATCACCTCGGCGGTGACCAATCGTCACGGCGTTCGAGTCGCCGACATCGTGTTCGTCGCACCTGGATCGATTCCCATCACGACCAGTGGAAAAACCCGGAGATCGGCGGCCGGCGACCACTATCGGGACGGCGCGTTCGTTCGATCGGACTCCGCGCAGTGACGGAGCCTCGAGAAGAGGCGGACCTGCGGGCATGGCTGATCGATCGCTTCATCGGCATCGGGTGCGAACCCGGTGACATCGATGTCGACGCGGCCTTCAACGATCTCGGAATCGGATCCCGCGATGCCGTCGTGTTGTCCGGAGAGCTGACCGAACTGGTCGGCAGGCAGGTCTCACCCGTCGATTTCTGGGAACATCCCACCATCTCCACACTTGCTGCATTCCTCACCGATCCAGATGCAGCGCAGCAGGATCAGCGGGAGCACGTCGAGGTTCACGAGGGCGGCGACGACGCGGTGGCCGTCGTCGGTATCGGCTGCCGCTTCCCCGGCGACGTCTGCGGTCCTGACGACTACTGGTCGTTTCTGCTCGGCTCGGGCAATGGTGTCACCACCGTCTCCGCGGACCGCTGGGCCCGATTCGACGACGGACGCCCCCAGACCGCTGCAGCCCTCGAGCGCACGACACGCTGGGGCGGATACCTGTCCGGGGTGGACGAATTCGACGCCGAGTACTTCGACATCTCGCCGAGCGAAGCCGACAAGATGGACCCGCAGCAACGGTTGCTGCTCGAGGTGACACAGGAAGCGCTGGACAACGCGGGTATTCCGGCCTCGTCGCTTCGCCACTCCCAGACGGGCGTTTTCGCCGGCTCATGCGCGGCCGAGTACGGGTACCTGGCGACCAGCGACCTCAGCGAGGTCGACGCGTGGTCGGGCACCGGTGGGGCACTGTCGATCATCTCCAATCGCCTGTCCTACCACTACGATCTGCGTGGTCCGTCCGTGACGATCGACACTGCCTGTTCGTCGTCGCTCGTCGCCATCCACCTCGCATGTCAGAGTCTGCGTTCCGGTGAATCGACGCTCGCTCTCGCCGCGGGGGTCAATGTCATGCTTTCGCCGGCCATCACCAGGAGTTTCGACCGCGCCGATGCCATGTCGCAAAGCGGGCAATGTCACTCCTTCGACGCGGCCGCGGATGGCTACGTACGCGGTGAGGGAGCAGGTGTCGTCATCCTCAAGCGACTGGCGGACGCTGCTCGCGACGGAGACAGGGTGATCGCCGTGGTTCGAGGGTCGGCGGTCAACCAGGACGGGCATTCAAACGGCCTCATGGCCCCCAATCCTGCGGCCCAGATGGCTGTCCTGCGAAGTGCCTATGCCGCGGCAGGATTGACGCCACGCGACGTCGACTATGTCGAGGCGCATGGCACCGGGACGCTGCTCGGCGACCCCATCGAGGCTCGGGCGCTCGGCACCGTACTCGGGCGTGGGCGTCCCGCCGACGATCCGCTGCTGGTGGGCGCGGTGAAATCGAATATCGGCCATCTCGAGGCCGCAGCAGGCGTTGCCGGGTTCATCAAGGCGGCACTCGCCGTCGAGCGCGGTGTGATTCCGGCGAATCTGGGCTTCGCGCAACCCAATCCGCACATCAACACCGACAGCCTCCGACTTCGTGTCGTCGCCGACCACACCGAGTGGCCGCAGCGTGATCGCGCGCGCCGTGCGGGAGTGTCATCGTTCGGTTTCGGCGGCACCAACGCGCACGTCGTTCTCGAGCAGGCGCCGCGAGGACCACAGCCGTTGCCCGACCCCGCCCGGAGCCCGGTGACGACACTGACCATCACGGGCAAGTCGGCCGATCGTGTCCGCACAGAAGCCCGCTCGTTGGCGGAATGGATGGAGCATTCCGGACAAGGCGTCGCTCTCGCCGACATCGCGCACACGCTCGACCACCACCGGACACGACACAGCACCTGTGCGACGGTCACCGCCGTCGATCACGGACAGGCAGTCGCCGGTCTCCGTGCGCTCGCCGCCGGCGAGCGAGCACCGGGAGTCGTCGACGTGCACGACGGTCGCTGCAGACCCGGTGTGGTGTTCGTGTATTCCGGCCAGGGAAGCCAGTGGGCGGGGATGGCGCGCTCACTGCTGGCGACCGAGCCCCACTTCGCCGCAGCTGTCTCTGACATCGAACCCGACTTCCTTGCGCAGGTTGGGTTTTCGCTGATCGATGTCATCCGTTCCGGCGAACCGGTCGTGGGAATCGACAGAATCCAGCCCGCGCTGACCGGGTTGCAACTTGCGTTGACGCGTCTCTGGGCTGCTTACGGCGTGGTGCCGGACGCCGTGATCGGTCATTCGATGGGCGAGGCCGCTGCCGCAGTCGTTTCCGGCGCGATGACAGTTGCCGACGGCTTGAAGGTCATCGCGACACGTTCCCGGCTGATGGCCGCGCTGTCGGGGCAGGGCGCCATGGCACTCGTGGAGCTCGATGCCCTCACGGCCGGTGAACTCATCGTCGATCACCCCGACGTCACCGTCGCCGTCCACGCATCGCCGCGACAGACGGTGATCGCCGGGCCCCCTGACCAGGTGGATGCGGTGATCACGGAGGTCTCGTCGCGTGATCGACTCGCGCGACGTATCGAGGTCGACGTGGCATCACACCATCCGATCATCGATCCCGTATTGCCCGACCTGCGAATCGAACTCGCCGACCTCTCACCCCGGCGCCCGAGCATTCCGTTCATCTCCACCACGCAGCCGCAGGGTGACCCTGGATTCGACGCCGAATACTGGTGCGCGAATCTTCGTAACCCTGTGCACTTCTCCGAGGCCGTCACGGCCGCGGGCGCCGATCACGGTGTGTTCGTCGAGATCAGTCCGCACCCGATCTTGACGTATGCCATCGACGACACGCTCAGCGACGTCCATCATCACGCGGTCGCGACGCTCCACCGTGACCAGGACGACGCCCTCACGTTCCATACCAATCTGAGCGCGGCCCGGCCGACGGCACCCGCGGTGGTCCCGCACGCACCGGAACCGCACGTGGTGTTGCCACCGACCGTCTGGCACCATGCGTCCCACTGGATCGACCTCCCGGAGCGGTCACCGTCGAGCGGTCTGGCTCCCGCAGAAGGGACGCTGCTCGGCGAGCGCATCGAGGTCGTCGACGCCACTGGCACCTGTTTGTGGCGCGCGCGACTGACCCCGGAGACCAAGCCGTATCCGGGCTCGCACGTTCTCCACGGACTCGAGGTCGTCCCGGTCTCGGTGCTCATCGCCACACTGGCCTCCGCAGCTCGCGACGCAGGTATCGCACAGCTGGGTGATCTGGCGTTCGCCTATCCCATCGCCGTCGACCGCCCACGGGTGATTCACGTTGTCGTCGAGGGCGACTCGCTGTCGATCTCGTCGAGCACCGAAGCCGAGGGCGCCCGCTGGGTACGACATGCCACCGCGCGCGCGATCCATCGTCCCCCCACGCCGCAAACCGAGGCCCTCAACGGTCTGGTTCCCGACGCCGCGGCAACGACACGGTCCACCGCCGAACTACTTCGAGATTGGGGGGTGACCGGCCAACCGTTCCCGTGGTCGTTCACCTCGCTGGCGCGCTCGTCCACGCGCATGCGTGCGGAGGTTTCGCTGCCGACGCCGTCGGTGCACGCCGTACTCGACGCCGCGGCGCATGTGGCGCGACTCGTCGACGACTCGACACGCGATCTCATGGTTCCGGCCGC
Organism: Gordonia otitidis; assembly: GCF_020735545.1. NCBI lineage: Bacteria > Bacillati > Actinomycetota > Actinomycetes > Mycobacteriales > Gordoniaceae > Gordonia > Gordonia otitidis. The sequence goes on along the minus strand of NZ_CP085974.1, from coordinate 4,708,980 downwards.
GCTCGACTCGGTGTGGCTCGCAGAGCACTGCTCGGCGCGGGTGGCATCGGTGGATGTCCGCCGCAACATCGAGTCCAGCGGCGACCTCGTCGTCGACATCAGCGCCACTGCGGCCGAAGGCCCTGTGCTGGAGATCCGTGGCCTGCGATTCAGCTCGGTCGACTCGACCGCTGGGGCGGCCGCCGACGCAGCCGGATCCACCACGGTGGGCCCTGCTGCACCACCGTCGTCGATGGTGCACGTCCTGCGCTGGTCTGCCCCTGATGGCGACAATCCACCTCTGAACGTGCGACCAGTCGGCAGGGTCGCCCTCGTCGGCGACGCCGCACTCGCCGCTGCCCTCGGTGAGCGACTCCACTCGGTCGGCGACGGTCTGACGGTTGGTCCGGTCGACGGCGCCGACGACGTGATCTACCTGGCGCCCACCGCGAGCGGCGATCACACCTCTGCGGCCGTAGGAGCGGCTGCCGAGGTGACGGAGCTCATCGGCCGCCTGGTACAGGCAGGTCGGGCCGCCCGGCTGTGGGTGATCACCAGCGGCGTGCGCTCACCGCGCACGCGGGACTCGCTCCCGCAGAGCGCATTGTGGGGTCTGGCCACGGTCATCGCCGAAGAGCAACCGGAACACTGGGGTGGCCTCATCGATCTACCCGCCGGCGTGACGCCGGCCGCGGTCGCCGAGCAGATCGCTGCTCGTCTTGCTGCGCCGTTGCGTTCGATCAGTGCCCTGGTGGACAACGAATGGCTGGTTCCGACACCGGTTCTCGTCGACGCCGCGCCGGTACGCCAGACGCTGCGGTGTCGGCCCGACGCCGCGTATCTGGTGACGGGCGGATTCGGTGCACTGGGTCTCGTGATCGCCGACTGGCTCGCCGGTCTGGGAGCCCGTCGGATCATCCTCGCCGGCCGCCACGCACTACCTCCGCGACGCGAGTGGGACTCCGCCGATCTCGACACCCGTGTGCGCCACCGGATCGAGTGCATTCGAGCTCTCGAATCGCGTGGGGTGGCAGTTGAGCCGACTGCCCTCGACGTGTCCGACGCCGATGCCGTGCGTGGCCTTCTCGAGCGGCGCGATGACGCGGGGTGTCCGCCGGTCGCGGGCGTCGTCCACGCGGCCGGTGTCACCGAGAACCATCTCGTGACGGATACCGACGCAGTCGCACTGCATACCGTGATGCAACCCAAGATCGGTGGTGCGCAGGCACTGTCAGACGCCTTCGCGAACTCCGAACTCGATTTCTTCCACGTCACCGGCAGTGCCGGGGCGCTCTTCGGCATTCCCGGTCAGGGCGGCTACGCAGCGGCCAACGCCTACCTGGACGCACTGGCCCGGTTCGATCACGCTGCGGGACGCCACACTTTGAGCATCGACTGGGTCGCCTGGCAGGACCTCGGGTTCGCCACCGACGCGCAGATCGTCGTCGCCGAACTCGAGCGGTTCGGGTCGCGACCGGTGCGTGCGGAGGAGGCATTCGCGGCCTGGGAGTACATCGCGCGTCTCGACGTCGCACAGGCGGTCGTGCTGCCTCGTATCGACGCGATTCCGGTCGCCGAGAACCACGACGACACTCATTCGGCGTCGTGGGAACAGATGAGTCGCACCGAGATGATGAGCACTCTCGAGAACGGATTGCGCGCCATCCTCGCCCACGAGATGCGGATCCCCGAGGCCGATCTCGAATCCGACATCCCGTTCGCCGAGCTCGGACTCAATTCGGTGATGGCGATGTCGATCCGTCGTGATGCAGAAAAGCTCGCAGGTGTCGAGTTGTCGGCGACGATGCTCTGGAATCACCCGACGATCGCGGCGCTCGCCACCCATCTGGCCGACAAGATCGCACCGCCGACCGATGTCGAGGACAGTCTCGAGAGTGAGACGGATGGCTTGTTGGACAGCCTGTTCGACGACGTCGAATCGTCGTCGCTTCCAGCGGAGCCGGGTCTGTGAGCGCCGCACACGGCTTCGACGACGAACGCCTCACCGAATGGCTGATCGATCACCTCGTCGCGATCACGGGATCCGCGCGTCACGAGGTCGACCCCGAGGCGTCGATGGCCGATCTCGGTGTGGGCTCGCGTGATTCGGTCGTGCTGTCGGGTGAACTGTCCGAACTACTCCGCCGACAGGTCTCGCCCGTCGAGTTCTGGGAGCACCCCACCATCAATTCGCTCGTCGCCTATCTGCTGCACGACGAACCGATCGAGCTGACCGAACAGGTGCAGACCGGCGGTGGACTCGACGAACCGATCGCCGTCGTCGGAATGAGCTGTCGCTTCCCGGGCGGCGTCAACGGAACCGAGGAGTACTGGGAATTCCTCTCCGCGGGACGTGACGCCGTGACGACCGTGCCGGCGGAACGCTGGGAGCGATTCGACGACGGCACCCCAGCGGTTCGTGCCGCACTCGGTGCCACCACACGCCACGGCTCGTTCCTCGACGACATCGAGGGTTTCGACGCCGAGTTCTTCGAGATCACCGCGCGCGAGGCGACCAAGATGGATCCGCAGCAGCGTCTTCTTCTCGAGATCGCTTGGGAGGCACTGGAGAATTCGGGCATCGCACCCGGGACGCTGAAGCGGTCACCGACGGGCGTGTTCGTCGGCGCATGCGTGAGCGAGTACGGATTCCTCGCATCGACCGACCTTCCCGGGGTCGACGCCTGGAACAATCTGGGCGGCGCGCTGAGCATCATCGCCAATCGCCTGTCCTACTTCCTGGATCTGCGTGGTCCCTCGCTGACCGTCGACACCGCATGTTCGTCATCACTGGTCGCCATTCACCTCGCCTGCCAGAGTCTTCGGTTGGGTGACTGCAACGTCGCGCTCGCCGCGGGTGTCAACGTGCTCCTGTCGCCCGCGGTGTTCCACGGGTTCGACCAGTCGGCCGCGTTGTCGGCTTCTGGTGCCTGCCACGCCTTCGACGCAGATGCTGATGGTTTCGTGCGTGGAGAGGGCTGCGGGGTCGTCGTACTCAAGCGCATGAGTGACGCGCTGCGCGACGGCGACAGAGTGCTCGCTGTCGTCCGCGGGTCGGCGGTGAACCAGGACGGTCATTCCAACGGACTGTTCGCGCCCAATCCCGCGGCCCAGATGGAAGTACTGCGGACGGCGTACGCCAATGCAGGCGTGGGTGTGCACGAGGTCGACTATGTCGAAACACACGGCACCGGAACACTTCTCGGCGACCCAATCGAGGCGCGTGCGCTCGGGACGGTCCTCGGGCGCGGCAGGCCGAGTGACGAGCCGTTGCTTCTCGGAGCAGTGAAGACCAATCTCGGTCACCTCGAGGCCGCCGCGGGCATAGCAGGTTTCATCAAGAGCGTCCTCGCCATCCAACGCGGCACCATCCCCGCCAACCTGCACTATCGGAATCCGAATCCGCACATCCCCTTCGGACAACTGCGGCTGCGTGTCGTCGACTCCGCGATTCCGTGGCCCTCGGCGCCCCGGCCACGCCGGGCGGGGGTCTCCTCCTTCGGATTCGGTGGCACGAACGCCCACGTCGTCCTCGAGCAGGCTCCTGCCGTTCGCCGACCGCCGGCCGACGAGTCGACACCGTCATCTGCGGTCGCGACACTCGTCGTTTCGGGTAAGAGCACCTCTCGCGTCGCGGCACAGGCGGCAATGCTGGCCGAGTGGCTGCAGGGTCCGGGAGCGGGAATACCCCTTCCCGATGTGGCGCACACACTCAATCACCATCGGGCTGCGCTTCCGGTCTTCGGCACCGTCACCTCCCGCGATCGAGCCGGGGCGATCTCCGGGCTGCAGGCGCTTGCCGCGGGGCAACGCACTGCGGGCGTCGCGCTTCCCGATTCTGCTGTCGCGGGGATGGGCACGGTGTTCGTGTACTCGGGACAGGGTTCGCAGTGGTCGGGCATGGCCAGGTCGTTGCTCGACGACGAACCGTCATTCGCCACGGCGGTCGACGAGATTGACGCCGATTTCGTTCCGCAGGTCGGATTCTCGTTGCGCGACACCATCGTCGAGCAACGGGCACTGCGCGGTGACGCCGAGGTGCAACCCGTGCTCATGGGACTACAGCTGGCGCTGACGCGTCTGTGGGCTGCCTACGGTGTGCACCCCGATGCCGTGATCGGCCAGTCGATGGGGGAGGTGACCGCAGCCGTCGTTTCGGGTGCGCTGACGGTCGCGGAAGGGCTGCGGATCATCGCGGTGCGTTCGACATTGATGTCGCGTCTGGGAGGCGAAGGCGCAGTGGCACTGCTCCGCGTTCCCGCAGACGACGTCGAGTCACTGATCACAGCACACCACGGCGTCGAGATCTCGGGACGACTCGCGCCCCGACAGACGGTCATCGCCGGACCGGTCGACGCAGTCGACGCCATCGTTGCCGAGGTGGCGGCGGCGGGGGGCTTCGCACGGCGCGTCAACATGGAGGTCGCCTCGCACACCGCTCTGATGGACCCCATTCTCGACGAGTTGCATTCAGAGCTCGACGAGCTGAGGCCTCGACGGCCGCGCATCGACTTCTTCTCGACCGTTGTCCGCGACGCAACACCGACGCTGGATTCCGCCTACTGGGTGGCCAATGTCCGGCGTCCGGTGATACTCGACGCCGCGGTCGTCGCGGCGTCCGGCGACAACACGACGTTCGTGGAGATCAGTCCACACCCCACATTGACCCAGGCCATAGCAGAAGTACTGGAGGCCGCGGAGGGCCGATACAACGTGCTCGCCACACTCGTGCGTGACGGCGACGACACGATCTCCTTCCACACGGCGGTCAACTCGGCCTGCACGTCGCGTCCGCCGACGACCCCGCATCCCCCGGAGCCGCATCCGGTGCTGCCGCCGACACCCTGGCAGCATGTCGACTACTGGATGCCCGTGCCGTCACCGACCACCGGCGCCGGTTCCGGCGCCGTCGCCGAGGTGTCGGGACCGCTGGATACGTCGATCCCGGCGGAGTGGCTCCACGAGCTCACCTGGCCGGCGGCCCCGCTGCCGCCCGCGGAGTCCTCGTCGGATACGCGCTGGGTGGTGATCGGCCACGACGTCGGGACGGCGCTGGCGCACCGCTTGGGTTCCGACCGGGTCACGGTGATCGATGAGAGTGCGACGGCGACCGCCGATGTCGCCGGCCTACTCGGCGACGTCGACCGCGTCCTCTACGCCCCCGCACCACCGGCGTCGGGGGAGTTGTTCGCCGCTGCACCCGGTTACCGGTTGTTCGACACGGCGCGACGGCTGGTCACGCAGATCGCCGCCGCCGGATCACCAGCGCGAGTGCAGCTGCTGACACGCAACGGACAGCCCGTCGATGAGGGCGATCGCGGCTCGGCTGCACATGCTGTGCTGTGGGGCCTTGGACGCTCACTCGCATTGGAACATCCTGAGATCTGGGGAGGAATCGTCGATGTCGACGAGTCGGTGCCGGCGGCGGTCGCCGCGGGTTACGTCCTGACCGAAGCCACATCCGGCGACCACGAGGACCAGGTCGTCTACCGGGCAGGGGTGCGCAGAGTGCCCCGGCTCGTCGCGAGGGGGCCGCGCGTACGTCCGGCAGATGACCGACTCTCCGACGTGGGTGCTCACCTCGTGGTGGGCGCGACAGGGAACATCGGCCCGCACCTGATCCGCCAGCTCGCCGACATGGGCGCGCGGACGATCATCGCGGTATCGCGTGACCCGGGAAACCGCCTCGCAGGCTTGACCGCCGAGCTAGCCGCACGCGGTACTGCGGTGGTCCCCGTAGCGGCGGATTCTGCGGATCCGACCGCGATGAGCGCGCTGTTCGCTCGATTCGGTGACGATCTCCCGCCACTCGAGGGTGTCTATCTCGCGGCATTCGGCGGTGGACCGGTGACGTTGACCGACATGTCCGACGCCGACGTCGCTGCCATGTTCCGGCCCAAGCTCGACGCCCTGGAGACACTGCACCAGCTGACGTTGTCGACGCCGGTCGAGCGTTTCGTGGTGTTCTCCTCGATCTCCGGCCTGACCGGCTCCCGCTGGTTGTCTCACTACGCCGCGACGACGACGTTCCTGGACACCTTCGCGTACGCGCGTCGCGCGGCCGGTCTACCCGCGACAACTGTCAACTGGGGACTGTGGAAGTCGCTCGACGACGCGCAGGGCGACGTCGAACGTCAGGTCACCCGGGAATCCGGGCTCATCCCCATGGACGACGCCACCGCGATTCGAGCACTGGCATCGATCTCTGCTCCCGGCAGCCACGTGCGCTCGACAGTCGTGGCCGCGGATTGGTCGACCCTCGCCGCGGCGTACCGGACCAGGGCCGCCGTGCGGATTCTCGACGAGTTGCTGGACGACGAGGTGCAGTCGTCAGATGGGCAGTCTCGGTTGCGATCCGAACTCGCTGCCGCGGACACCTCGGCCCGGCTCGGGATTCTGACCGATCACGTGGCCTCGCTCGTCGCCACCGTGATGGGCCTCTCGTCGCCCCGTGAACTCGACCCGACAACTGGGTTCTTCCAGTTCGGAATGGATTCGTTGATGACGGTGACGCTTCAGCGAGCGCTGAGCGATTCGCTCGGCGAGACGCTGCCGACCTCGGTGGTGTTCGACTATCCGACCGTCGAATCGTTGACCGGGTACCTCGCGGCGACCCTGCCCGAGATGGTGGAGGCCACCGAGACCGGGCCCGACGACGAATTCGACGATCTCTCCGAAGACGAACTGTTGCAAGCACTTTCTGAAAGGTTGGGTTGATCCCGATGGCTCCCGAGACCTCCGATCGACGGGCGATCATCACCGATGCGCTCCGCAAGATCGACGACCTGAGCAAGAAGCTCGCAATCGCCGAGCAGGCCGAGACCGAACCCATCGCAGTCGTCGGCATGGGTTGTCGGTTGCCCGGCGACGTCAGCGACCCGGAAGACTACTGGGATCTGCTGACCGAGGGGCGAAGCGGTGTGGTGCGTGTCCCGGACAACCGTTGGGACGCCGACGAATTCTTTGCCGAGGATCACACCATCCCCGGCACGATCGTCAACCGGGAGGGTGGATTCCTCACCCACTGGGATCCCGACGAATTCGACGCCGAGTTCTTCGGTCTTACCCCGCGCGAGGCCATTGGTATGGACCCGCAGCAGCGGCTCCTCATGGAGGTAGCCTGGGAAGCGATCGAAGATGCCGGGTGGACGCCGAAGTCATTGCGCGGCACACAAACCGGCGTGTTCGTCGGTATGACGACCAATGACTACACGCTGTCTTTCGCCGGTAAGCTCGCACCGGAGGAACTCGACCCCTACATACCTTTCGGCAATGCTGCGAACTTCGCTGCCGGACGACTGTCCTACTTCCTCGGGGTCAACGGGCCGGCCGTGGTCACCGACACCGCCTGTTCGTCCTCGCTGGTAGCGATCCACCTCGCATGTCAGAGCCTGCGGCGTCGCGAATCCGACAGCGCGCTCGCCGCGGGTGTCAACCTGAACCTGTCCCCGGAGAACAGCATCGCGTGCTCGCGCTGGGGAATGCTCGCGCCCGACGGCACCTGTAAGGCCTTCGACGCTGCCGCCAACGGCTATGTGCGCAGCGAGGGCTGCGGCGTCGTGGCACTCAAGCGTCTGTCCGACGCCGTGCGTGACTCCGACCCCGTCCTCGCGGTCATCCGCGGTACCGGTGTGAACCAGGACGGCGCGAGCAGCGGGCAAACCGTTCCCAACGGTCCGGCGCAACAGGCTCTGATGCGTCGCGTACTCGACGCCTCGCGACTGAACCCCGCCGACATCGACTACGTCGAAGCGCACGGCACAGGGACGCCACTCGGGGATCCCATCGAGCTCGACGCGCTGTACAACGTGTTCGGAGAGCGCGGTGAGGCGGCACCGCTGGTCGTCGGTTCGGTCAAGACCAATCTCGGCCACCTCGAATCCGCCTCGGGCGTCGCGGGTTTCATCAAGGCAGTACTCGCGGTGGAGAACGCTCACATTCCCCGTCAACTGCACTTCTCCTCGCTCAACCCGCACGCGTGCGAAGGGGCGTCCGCATTCATGATCGCCGCGGAACCCACCGACTGGCCCGACACCGGTCGACCGCGTAGAGCGGGTGTCTCGTCGTTCGGTGTCAGCGGCACCAACGCCCACATCGTCATCGAGCAGGCGCCGGACCCGACCGTCAGCACGGCCGTGCGTCCCGAACCACTCGTCAACACACTTGTCGTGGCCGGTAAGACGCGGGAGCGTGTCGCGACAACAGCGGGAGTCCTCGCCGACTGGCTCGGGGGGGCCGGCGCGGACACCCCACTCTCGGCGGTGGCGTACACCCTCGCCGAGCACCGCGCGTCCTATCCGATATTCGCGAGCGTCACCGCAGCGGACAAGGATTCGGCCATCGCGGGCCTGCGTGCGATCGCAGGTGGATACAAGGCACCGGGTGTCGTCGGCGTGCACAACGGCGTGTGCCGACCCGGTACGGTGTTCGTCTACTCGGGACAGGGCTCGCAGTGGGCGGGGATGGGCCGACGGCTCCTGCAGGACGAACCCGCATTCGCGGCCGCCGTCGACGAACTCGAACCCGACTTCGTCGCACAGGCCGGATTCTCGTTGCGCGACACCATCGCCTCCGGCTGCGCAGTCGTGGGGATCGACCACATCCAACCGGTACTCGTCGGCATGCAGTTGGCCCTCACGGCGCTGTGGCGGTCCAAGGGCGTCGAACCGACCGCGGTGATCGGTCACTCGATGGGCGAGGTAGCGGCAGCGGTGGTGTCGGGAGCGCTCACCGTCGCCGACGGATTGAAGGTCATCTCCACCCGCTCGCGGTTGATGTCGGCGTTGTCGGGGCAGGGCGCCATGGCGCTGCTCGGCATCGACGCAGCGGAGGCCGAAGACCTCGTGCGCAGTGTGGACGGCGTGACGATCGCGGTGTACGCGGCGCCGGGACAGACTGTGATCGCGGGTCCGCCGGAACAGGTCGACTCCCTGGTGGCGCGTGTGGCAGCGTCCGAGCGACTGGCGCGGCGAGTCGAGGTCGACGTGGCCTCCCATCACCCGATCATCGATCCGATCCTTCCCGACCTACGCACCGCACTGGCGGATCTGAACCCGCACGAGCCGACCATCCCGTTGCTGTCCACGGCAGATCCGAGCGGGGCCGTGTCGCCTCGCATGGACGCGGACTACTGGTGTCGCAATCTGCGGAATCCGGTCCGCTTCAGCCAGGTTGTCGCGGAAGCCGGAAGCCGATTCGGAACATTCATCGAGGTCAGTCCGCACCCGTTGCTCACGCACGCGCTCGACGAGACACTGCGCGACGAACACCATCACAGTGTTGGCACGCTTTACCGCGACACCGATGACCTGGTGACGTTCGGCACCAATCTCGCTGCGACACACACGAGCACGCCTCCATCGGTGTCCGAGCCCGCGCAGTTCGTCCATCTGCCCCACACGCCGTGGCATCACTCTCGGTACTGGGTGAGGGTGCCCGACGCTCCGGTGAGCTCTGCGGCCGATGCGGGCGGCCCGGGACGACCCGGGAGCGACGCGCACAGCGGCGGCTCTCCAGTACGTCACGGTCTCCTGGGGGAGTGGCTGCTCGAGTTGGGTTGGCGCGAGCGCGCCATCGGCCCGGCCCCGCATACCCCGGCCCCTGGTACCCCGACCCCTCGAACCCAGTGCTGGCTGGTCGTGTCCGACGATCCCTGTGCCGACGAGATCGCCGCGCTGCTGGGCGGCGCCCGTGTTCTCGGTGGAGAGGATGTGACGGCGGAGTCACTCGAGGGCACGACACATGTCCTCTACGCGCCCGCTCCGTCCGGTGCCGACACCGTCGGGGCGGCGCATCGCACGTTCGGTACGGCACGGCGCCTCGCGACGCATCTCGCCGGCAAAGCAGGGTCTTCCGCGCGTTTGCACATCCTCACCCGCAACGCGCAGTCCGTCGCCGACGACGAACCGGCGGACCCCGGCCAGGCGGTGCTCTGGGGTTTCGGCCGGACACTCGGGCTGGAACGACCCGACATCTTCAGTGGTGCGACAGATGTCGCTGCGCTGGTCCCGCCGGAGCTCGTCGCCGCTCACCTGCTGGCCGAAACGGCGTCCGACGACGGCGACGACCAGGTCGTGTACCGGGCAGGCCGGCGTTTGGTTCCGCGCCTCCGGCGTGCGGATGTCCCCACAGGAATCGCCACGCTCCCCGCACAGGCCACGCAGTTGGTCGTCGGGGCGACGGGGAACGTCGGCCCGGATCTCATCCGGCAGCTCGCCGCCATGGGGGCCGGGACCGTCGTCGCGGTCTCGCGTAGCGGCAGCAGCGTACTCGCAGAGCTGACCGAGGAGCTCGCCGCGAGCGGCACGACACTCGTCACCCATGAGGGCGACGCCGCCGACCCCGGCGCAATGGCCGAGCTGTTCACCCGCTTCGGAGCGGACCTTCCGCCCCTCGACGGTGTCTACATCGCCGCTCTCGCGGGTGGCGCAGCCGAACTCGTCGACATGTCCGACGACGACGCGACAGCCATGTTCCGTCCCAAGGTCGATGCAGTCGACGTACTCCATCGACTCACGTTGCGCACACCGGTGCGCCGCTTCGTGCTGTTCTCCTCCGTCACAGGCCTGTTCGGCTCCCGTTGGCTGGGCCACTACACGGCCGCGAACGCATACGCCGACGCGGTCGGGTTCGCGCGGCATGCCATGGGGCTGCCCGCAACGGTCATCGACTGGGGGCTGTGGAAGTCATGGGCCGATGCCCAGCCCGAGACGGCTGCGGCAGGCCTCACCCCGATGCCGAACGACAAGGCGATCAGCACTCTTCCGGTGCTGTTGGCGCCGGGAGCGGGGGTCCGGCCGATCGTCGTCGGTGCCGACTGGGAACGCCTCGCGCAGGCGTATCGGATGCGGACCTCGTTCCGCATCGTCGACGAATTGCTGGGGATCGACGAGTCGTCGGGCTCCGGCCCCATCACAGACCTCGCAGAACTGCCGTCGGTCCGGCCGGGAACGGTACTCGGCGACACTGACACCGACACCGACGTCGGCCACGTCCACAGGTGGCAGGGACGCTTGGAACCCACCGAGTTGCCCTACCCGGGATCGCATCTCGTGCAAGGCGTCGACGTCGTTCCGGCGTCGGTGCTCATGGCGACGGTCGCTCGTGCCGCACACGAGGCAGGCGCGGCAGGAGTCGGCCGGATTCGGTTCCAGTATCCCGTCGTCGCCGACCGGACCCGTGTCGTGCGGGTGTCGATCGACGCGGACGGCGAACTGATGGTGTCGTCGGCGACCTCACCCGGCGGAGGTGTCGACGAGTGGGTCGTGCACGTGACCGCCCGAACCACGACAGCGTCCGCGAAGCCCGTGCTCGATGCCGTCACCGACGACTCGGCGCCCGCGGGATTCGACGCCGACGACGCACACCGATTGCAACAGCGTTGGGGCATCGACGGGCAGCCGTACCCGTGGAATGTGGTCAGCCACAGTACTTCTCGCGGAACTCTGTCAGCAGACATCGAGGTCGCCGGCCCGTCCGGCGTGGCATTCGTCGATGCGGCCGTGCATCTCGCTCGTCTGCTCGACGACTCCCACGATGAACTCATGTTCCCGGTCTGCGTGGATGCTCTGTCGATCGACGTCAGCACCGACGGTGCCGACACTTCACTCGGGACCGCGCGTGCCGAGATCCGCCACACCGGCGGCGACACAGACGGATTCACGGCCGACGCGGCGATCACCGCACAGGACGGATCGGTGATCGCGGTGCTACGCGGACTCCGTTTCGCGGCTGCAGAGCCCCTTGAGGACTCCGCACACGGCGACGCAGGCGGGCAGGCGGTGGACGCGCCGGACTGGGCGGCGCTGTCGGAGAGCGACACGCGCGAGCAACTACGCGGGCGTCTGCGTGCCATTCTCGCCCGCGAGATCGGTATGCCCGCCGACGCATTGCGCATCGACCAGCCCTTTCCCGAGCTGGGGCTCGACTCGATGATGGCCATGACGGTGCTGCGCGATGCGCGCCACCTCGTCGGCATGGATCTCTCGGCGACGATGCTGTGGAACCACCCGACTATCGAAGCCCTCAGCGATTTGCTGACCGATCTCCTCGAGCCCAGACGCCGCGCGGCGATCCCCGAATCAGAGGCGGACGAGTCCGACGTCGACAGCGTCCTGGACAGCTTGTTCGACAGCGTCGAGTCGCTGTCCGACGATCCCTTCGCCGACGCGGAATCCGTGTCGGCGACAACCGAGAGTGGTGACGCATGAAGACGACCTACAACCGTGTGTCCGCGATGAATTCCAGCCAGCGCGGGGCGTTGTCGGAACAGTTCGACAAGGCAGCCCGTATCTCGGGTGCCGAGCCCATCGCAGTGGTCGGGATCGGCTGTCGTTTCCCCGGTGGGGTCCGCGGCCCGCAGCAGTACTGGTCGCTGTTGACCGACGGCCGTGACGGGATCGTCGAAGTACCCGAAGATCGCTGGGACGCCGAGGAGTACTACGACCCCGATCCATCCGTGCCGGGCCGGATGCCGTCGAAGTGGGGTGGCTTCCTCACCGACATCAGTGGCTTCGACGCCGACTACTTCGGCATCACTCCGCGTGAGGCCGAGGCCATGGACCCCCAGCAGCGGGTGCTGCTCGAGGTCGCACTCGAGGCCCTGCAGAACGCCGGCTACAGCGCGGAGACGGTGAACGGCGTACGTGCCGCGGTGATGATGGGTGTGTACTACAACGAATACCAGGCCAACTCGGCAGCCGATCACACCGCGATCGACGCCTATTCGGCCACCGGGAACGCGCATTCGGTCACCGTCGGACGTGTCGCGTATCTTCTCGGACTCCGCGGACCCGCGGTCGCTGTCGACACCGCGTGCTCGTCGTCGTTGGTGTCGCTGCACCTCGCATGCCAGAGTCTGCGCTCGCGCGAGACCGACCTCGGTCTCGCGGGTGGCGTCAATCTCATCCAGAAGCCGGAAACACAACTCGCGCTGGGGAAGTGGGGCATGTTGTCGCCCCGCGGACGCTGCAACGCGTTCGACGTCGACGCGGACGGCTTCGTGCGTGGCGAAGGCGCGGGTGTCGTCGTGCTCAAACGTCTCACCGACGCCGTCCGTGACGGCGATCGGGTTCTCGCGGTGATCCGCGGTTCGGCCACCAACCAGGATGGCAGGTCCAACGGACTGACAGCACCCAATGCGCCCGCACAGAAGGACGTCATCACGCGTGCACTCGCAGCGGGTGACGTTCCCGCCTCGTCTGTCAACTTCATCGAGACCCACGGCACCGGGACCGCGCTGGGCGACCCGATCGAATTCGACGCTCTCTCGGCCGTGTACGGCAAGGGCACCGCACCACTCGCGCTCGGGGCGGTGAAGTCGAATTTCGGCCACCTCGAGGCCGCCGCGGGAATCGCCGGGTTCATCAAGGCCGTACTGGCGGTCCATCACGGCGCGGTCCCGGCAAACCTGAACTTCACACGGTGGAATCCGGCGATCGACGTGAAGGGCACCAGGATCGTGATGCCCACCGAGACCACTCCCTGGCCGGTCACCGACGCACCGAGACGCGCCGGCATTTCGTCGTTCGGACTCGGCGGCACCAACGCGCACATCGTGATCGAGCAGGGCCCCGAACCACTCACAGCGACACGCGACGTCGACGCACCACGGTCAGTGACCACACTGTTCGTCGGCGGGAAGACCACCGATCGTGCCGAATCGTGGGCGGGCGCGCTCGCTGACTGGCTGGAGTCCGAGCCGGCCGTGTCACTCACCGACGTCGCATACACCCTCGACCGTCAGCGCAGCAGAACCGATCCCGTCGGAAGTGTGTCCGCCCGTGACCGGGCAGAGGCAGTCGCCGGTCTCCGCGCGCTCTCGTCCGGAACCCCGGCGTCAGGTGTTGTGCCGCCGACAAGGCGCATACATGGTCCCGGCACCGTCTTCTGTTATTCGGGTCAGGGCGCACAATGGGCCGGCATGGGCCGCGCCCTGTTGGCCCAGGAAGAGGCATTTCGGATCGCCGTCGACGAGATCGAGCCGGATTTCGTCGCGCAGGTCGGCTTCTCGCTGCGGGAGGTGATCGCGTCGGGCGCCCCCGTCGTCGGGATCGACCGCATCCAGCCGGTGATCGTCGGTATGCAGCTCGCACTGACCGCCCTGTGGCGGTCCTACGGGATCGAGCCCGACGCGGTGATCGGACATTCGATGGGCGAGGTCGCTGCAGCGATCGTGTCGGGTGCGCTCACGCGGGCCGAGGGCCTCAAGGTGATCGCCACGCGGTCGAAGCTCATGGCACGAGACCTCTCGGGGCAGGGCGCCATGGCACTCATCGAAGCAGATGCCGCCACCACTGACGCCCTGGTGCGTGCGTACGACGACGTCTCACTCGCCGTCCACGCGTCCGTCAACCAGAGTGTCGTCGCCGGTCCGCCCGAACAGATAGACAAGATCATCGCCGAGGTACAGGGACGCAATCTCCTGGCCAAGCGGGTCGAGGTCGACGTCGCATCCCATCACAGAACCGTCGACCCGATCCTCGACGAATTGCGGACGGCGCTGGCCGATCTCGCTCCGACGGCGCCTGCCATCACGTTGTTCACCACCGTCTCGCGCGATGGTGAGTCGACGGTCATGGACGCCGACTACTGGGCGCGAAATCTGCGTAACCCGGTGCGTTTCACGCAGGCGGTCACGACGGCGGCACAGACGCATTCGACCTTTGTCGAGATGAGTCCGCACCCCCTGCTCACGCATGCGATCAACGACACGCTTTCGGTCGCACGACCACGCGGCGACACCGCTGTGCTGGGAAGCGTCGTGCGCAACGACGACGAGCCCCTGGTGTTCCACGCGAATCTCGCTGCGATACAGGCAGCGTCGGAGGGTACCCGTCAGCACACCGACGGGTCACTCGTCGATCTGCCGCCGGCGCGTTGGCATCATACGCACTACTGGATGGCCACCAGGCCGTCCGGTATGGCCGCCGGTGCACACCCGTTCCTGGGCGTGCACATCGAGTTGCCCGCGGCCGCAGGACATCTGTGGCAGTCGGAGATCGGCATCGGGACCACACCGTGGTTGGCCGACCACAGTGTCCACGGGCAGTCGGTCATGCCTGCCGCGGGCTTCACCGAGATGATCCTCGCTGCGGGATCGGAAGCCTTCGACATTCCGGGTGATCGTCTCGTTCTCGACCGGGTCGAAGTCGAGCAGATGCTCCCGGTCGACGCGACAATGCGTGTCACGACGCAGATGACCCCGACAGACGACGGTGCGCGGGTGGAAATCCACTCGCGCGATGCCGAGGGCACGTGGCGTCGCCACGCAGTCGGCAGGGTCACGACCGCACCCGACGGACACACACCTCCGACGCCAGCACCGGTCACAGGTTCGGTCGTGTCGGCCGCAGACTTCTACACCGCCCTGCGACGCACCGGTGCGCACCATGGCCGCGGATTCGCGGCTCTGACCCGCATCGTCAGAGCCGACGGAGGCGCATCCGAGTCCGAGATCGTGCTCCCGGACGAAGCAACCGGCAACCCCGCATTCCGACTGCATCCGGTGATGCTCGACGCGGCATTACAGGGCGTTGCCGCGGCGATGCCCGCGGCGTCGCTCGCCGAGTCCGCGGAGGCCACCTACCTGCCCGTCGCGATCGGGGAGCTGCGGACCTTCGGTCCCATCGGCCGGAGTGCGACCTGCTCGGCGCGCGTCGTCGACGCGGAGAACGGGACGGACAAGATCGGCTCCTTCGTCCTCTCCGACGACCACGGCCGACCGGTTGCCGCGGCGTCGGACGTCTACCTGCGACGCGTGGGCAGCCATACCGTTCCGCTACCGCTCGAGCAGAAACTGTTCGACACCTCCTGGGTGCCGTCGCCGTTGCCGACCGATGCCGCGGCCGGGATCGCCTCCGGAAGTTGGCTGGTGCTGAGCTCGTTTGCCGACGACGCGCCGGCGGATGTGCTCGCCGACGACTTCGCCCACACGGTCAAAACCATGGACCACCGGCGTGTCCTCACCGCCGACATGAGTGACGACGCCGCGATCGCCGCAGGGATCGCAGCACTGACCGCCGAACCGTCCAGTCCTCCTGTCGGAGTGGTCGTGGTGGTCGACAAACAGGGCTTCGACGCGAGCGCCGCGTCCGCGGCTCGGGCGCGCGATCTGGTCTGGACGATCTCGTCGACCGTTCGCTGCCTTGTGAATGGTTGGCACGCAACGCCGCCCCGCCTGTGGATCGTCGCCCGAGACGGCCTCTGCGTCGACCCGAGAGAGGCCGGTGATCCCGCTGTGGGAGGGCTCACCGGCCTGGTACGTGTGCTCGCCTACGAACACCCGGATCTGCACACGACGCTCGTCGACCTCGACGATGCGGGCGACACCCTGAGCGAACTCGTCGGCGAGTTGTCGGCGAGTACCGCAGACGACATCGTCGCGTGGCGAGACGGTGTGCGATATGCCGCGCAACTGACTCGCACCACTCTCGGTGTCGCAGCGGACACCCCGCCGGTGAGCGGCGACGGAGCGTACGTCCTCACCGGTGGCCTCGGCGGCCTCGGTCTGGTCATGGCACAGTGGTTGGCACATCGCGGTGCCGGCCGCATCGTCCTCAACGGGCGCAGCGCCCCCCACGACGCGCAGCGCGCCGCCCTCGTCGACCTCGAATCGCGTTGCGAAGTCGTCTATGTGCAGGGTGACATCACCGAACCCGGCGTCGCGGTTGGCCTGGTCGCCGCTGCCGAGGAGACCGGGATGACGCTGCGTGGTGTCATGCACTCCGCCGCAGTCATCGACGACGAACTCGTCAGTGCTCTCTCGCCCGCAGCACTCGACCGTGTCTGGGGCCCCAAGGTTGGGGGTGCACTGGCACTCAACGACGCCTGCGCACACCGTGAGCTGGACTGGTGGATCGTGTTCTCCTCGGTGGCGTCACTGCTCGGCTCGCCCGGCCAGGGCGCCTACGCTGCCGCCAACGCGTGGACCGACGCACTCGTGGCATGGCGACGCGCAGCGGGTTTGCCCGCTACTGCGATCAACTGGGGTCAGTGGGCTCAGGTCGGTGTCGCACAAACCCTCTCGATGGTGGCGATCGATCCGATCACCCCCGAGGAGGGCGTCGAAGCGCTCGAGTCCATCCTGCGTCACGACGTCGCCCACGCGGGCGTGGTCCGGCTACGTCTCGACCGCGCCGCCGCCGCGTTCCCCGAGCTCAACCGACTCGGCTACTTCGCGCCACTTGTCGCCGAACTCGGAGCCGTCGACGACGACGAAGGGTGGGCCGGGGTGGATGCACTACGGCAACTCGACTCCGCGGCGGTGCTCGATGCGGTGACCGAGCGGCTGCGCACCCGAATCGCCACGATCATGGGATATGCCGACAACTCGGCGGTCGATCCGGACTCCGCACTGACCGAACTCGGCATGGATTCGCTGATGGCCGTGCGTATCCGGAACACAGTCCGCGGCGACTTCGGTGCCGAGCCCCCGGTCGCGCTGCTGCTGCAGGGCGCTTCTTCACGCGATCTGGCAGCCGATCTGATCCGCCAACTCGACCTCGCGCAGGCCGAGCAGACCGACACATCCGGTGGGCTGCGGGAACGCGCCCAGCAACGGGCCGCGGCGCGCCAGCGCGCTGCACGGCGCAGGACGGGGCAACGAGTATGACGACGACGAGTGCGTACCAATCACGCAGCATTGATTCCGATGTCGACGTGAACTCCGATGCGTTCCCGTCGGGCGCGATCGCCATCATCGGGATGGCGGGCCGGTTTCCCGGTGCTGGATCGGTCACGGAGTTCTGGCGTTCGCTCAGTGCCGACGAGGAGGGAATCGTCTCACTCGCCGAGGACGAACTCCGTGCCGCCGGTGTCAGCGAGGCGACCCTCGCGAACCCGAACTACGTACGCCGCGCGCCCGCGATGGACGGAATCGACGAGTTCGACGCGGAGTTCTTCGGATTCACTCCACAGGCGGCGAGAACGTTGGATCCGCAGCACCGTCTCTTCCTGCAGACCGCGTGGCATGCGCTCGAGGACGCCGGTTACGATCCCGCCGAGATCGAGGTCAACGTCGGCGTGTTCGGAACCAGTTCTGCGAGTGGTTATCTGCTGCACAATCTCATGTCGCACCTCGATCCTGCGAAGGTGATCGGTGAGGGCGCCAGCTTCGAGATGATCAACCTGTCACTGCAGAACGACAAGGACCATCTGGCCACCCGGGTGGCTCACCAATTCAACCTCCGCGGCCCCGCTTTCGCAGTCCAAACCGCCTGCTCGTCCTCCTTGCTCGCCGTTCACCTCGCAGCCCAGAGCATCCTCAACGGCGAATGCGAAATGGCCCTGGCGGGAGGATCGTCGATCCGCGTACCCAACCGTGTCGGCTACTTCCACGAGCCCGGGTCGATGGCATCCCCGAGCGGATACTGCAGACCATTCGATGTACGTGCCGACGGAACGGTTTTCGGCAGCGGTGTGGGGGCCGTACTACTCAAACCACTCTCCGACGCCCTCGCCGACGGCGACCGGATCCACGCCGTCCTCCGGGGCTCGGCGGTCAACAACGACGGCGCGACGAAGATGAACTACGCCGCACCGAACGCTGCCGGACAGGCAGAGGTCATCGCCGAGGCACACGCCCTCGCCGAAGTCGATGCATCCTCCATCGGCTACGTCGAAACCCACGGCACCGCAACACCTCTGGGCGATCCGATCGAGATCGAGGGGCTACGACAGGCGTTCGAACTCGCCGAGGAGCAACGGGTCGGCCCCTGCGTGCTCGGGTCGGTGAAATCCAACATCGGCCACCTCGAGACGGCGGCCGGTATCGCGAGTCTGATCAAGGCCGTGCTGTGCCTGGAGAACAAGGCCCTTCCCGGCACTCTGCATTACACCGCACCCAACCCCGAACTCCATCTCGACCGTGGTCCGTTCGAGGTTCGCGGTCACCACAGCGAATGGGAGTCAGCCGGTCCGAGGCGCGCCGGGGTCAGTGCATTCGGGGTCGGCGGGACCAACGTGCACGTCATACTCGAAGAGGCTCCGAACTCTGTCCCGGCCTCACCGGGAGCCGGCCCCCGGATTCTCACGCTCTCGGCACGCTCCGCAGATTCCCTCGACCTCGGACGTCGTGTGCTCGCCGATGAACTCGACAAGCGTCCAGAGCTCGACATCGCCGATGTGGCATACACTCTCGCGGGACGTCGTACCGAGCGGGTGCGGCTGGCGGCAGTCGTCGACGGCACAGCCGACGCGGCGGCCGTTCTCCGCGCCGACGAACACGACGACGTCTTCGTCGGCGAGGGCGTCGGCGTCGAGACAACCGGCGAGCGCGTCGCGTTCCTCTTCCCGGGCCAAGGCGCGCAACACATCGGAATGGCGCAGGGACTCATCGAGTCCGAGCCCGTCTTCGCCGAGAACTTTGCCGCGGTCGTCGACCTGTTCGATGCAGAGCTCGGCAGTGATCTTCGCACTGACATCTTCGACGGTTCCGCGCGAACTCTCGAGCGAACCGATCGAACCCAGCCCGCACTGTTCGCAGTCGAGTACGCCCTCGCCAAGCTGGCGATGTCGCGCGGAATCGTCCCGTCGGCACTCGCCGGACACAGCATCGGCGAGTACGCGGCCGCCACGATCGCCGGCGTCTTCGACCTGCCGACCGCTGTCAAGGCCGTGTCGATGCGTGCGCGGTTGATGAATGCCGCGCCGCGTGGCGTGATGGTGGCGGTGCCGTGCGGTCCCGCTGACATCGCCGGACTGCTTGACGGTGAGGTGGACGTCGCCACCGTCAACGACCCTGGTAGTTGCGTCGTCGCGGGTTCGCAGAGTGCGATCGCAGAGTTCACCGCGCGACTCGGTGACAAGGGCATCGCGGCCCGGCGGGTCCGGACGTCACATGCGTTCCACTCGCGTCTGATGGACGGGGTCGTCGCGGAGTTCACCGCGTTCCTGTCGCAACTGACCCTGCACGAGCCCGAGATACCCCTCATGTCGAACATCTCGGGTACCTGGATGTCGGCAGACGAGGCCACCAACCCCGCCACGTGGGCCCGACAGATCCGCGCCACCGTCCGGTTCGCCGACGAGGTCGGCACCCTACTCACCGACCCGACCCGGGTACTCGTGGAGGTCGGCCCCGGAGGCACGCTCACCGGCGCGGCGGCGCGGCACCCGTCGTGGTCGGACAGGCATCGCGCGGTTCGGTTGATGCGCCACCCGGCCCAGAATCGTGACGACGCCACCACCTTCCTGCTCGGGCTCGGTGCGCTCTGGGCCGCGGGAGTCGAGGTCGATCTCGACGGCACCGCCGACCCGGGTCGGCGGGTGACGCTGCCCGGATATCCCTTTGCTCGGCAACGGCATTGGGTCGAGCACAACACCGCGGCCAGATTCGTCGGATCCGGCACCATCGGGGCCGATTCGTCGGCCGATGCCGCCGTCACCGCGACACGCAGTGGTCAGTCGCCGATGGAGGACGTACTCGGCAGAATCTGGGCACAGTGCCTAGGCGTTGCCGACGTCGACCGCAATGCCAACTTCTTCGAGATCGGCGGCGATTCACTCATCGCGATCAGTATCGCCATGAGCGCGTCTCACGAGGGATTGGAGTTGACTCCTCAGGACCTGTACGAGAACCAGACGGTCGCCGGCCTGGCGAAGAGGCTCACCGCACGCTATGAACAAGGCGGCCTGGGGCGCAAGGTCGACGCAGATCCCGATCACCTGCCCGTACCACCGAACGTCACCCGGTTCCTCGAACGTGGGCTCATCGAACCGAACGCGTGGCGCATTCCGGTCATCCTGCGACTCCGGTCGGATATCGACGCCGACACGGTCCGCCGGGTCATCACCGAGATCGTGAATCACCATGACGCGCTGCGTATGCAGTTGGTCGACACCGCAGGTGTCGTCGAGCAGCGCATCGGCGCGCAGATCGACTCGGTTGATCTGATCACGGCCACGATCGGCGCGGGCCTCGAGGCAGGTGAGGAGGGTCGCCGACACGAGATCATCCAGGTACTCGACGACGCCGTCGCCGGGTCACACGAAACGGTCGTCCCACTCATCTCCGCGCATGTGACGGCACCGGATGGTCCTACGTACCTGGCACTCTCGGTGCACGGACTCGTCGCCGACAGTGAGTCCAGGGACATCCTGTTGACCGATGTGTTCACCGCGTTCGGACAGGTGCTGGCAGGGGAGGAGATCACTCTCGCCCCCGTCGCCGCACCGTGGCGCGAATGGTCACAACTGTCGGCGGAACTCGCCGTTCATCCAGCGGTGCAGGCCACACGCGAGTACTGGCTGAACGCCACTGCCGACGTCAACCTCGCGCTCACCGGAGGCGGTGTGGCCGAGCGTCCATCGGCGCGACATTTCATCCGAGTGGCGACCGCGTTGACCGAGAACCAGACGACGGAACTCGACGACGCGCGTCGTAGATTGACCTTTCCACTCGACCATTTCGTGCTCACCGCACTCGGGCGCACCGTTGCCGGTGTACTCGCCGACGGCCAACTCGCCGTCGACCTCGCAGGCAACGGCCGCGCGGTACTGCGCCCCGAACTCGACCCACGGCGGACGGTCGGTTCGTTCTCGGCTGTGCACCCGATCACGCTGCGCTGCAGGGCGGTCAGCGGATACACGGCAGCCGAGCGTCTCGAACAGATCCGTGAGACCGTCACCGACGTACCGCATCAAGGCGTCGGTTACGGTGCGCTGCGGTATCTGTACGCACCGACCGCGAGACGTCTCGAGTCCGCGCCGGCCGCGGATCTCCTCCTGACGTTCGCGGGCGCCGTCCCCGAATTGCCGAACGAGACCGCAGAGGCCCCCGTGTCGCTCAGCAGCGAGGCTGCCATCGCACTCCGCGACACACCACCGGGATTGGGTCACCCCGTAGAGGTTCGGGTCTATCGGGCGGGTGGCGCTGTCCACGTCGACTGGTGGTATGACCACCGTGTGGTCGATGCCGAGCTGGTGCGGCGTCTTGCCGACACGTTCGTCGTCGCCCTGACCGATCTCGCCCGCGAGGCGATCATCTCCGACGAGGCCGAATCCGCCGGGGACGAACTCGAATTCATCGACCTGTCCTCCGACTTCGACCTGGGAGAAGCCGGTGCACGACAATAGCGTGCGGGTCAGACGCCGTGCGGGCCGGCACCGACGCCGAGAGGAGTCCGACTACGCGGTGGTCGTCGACAACCTCCGGAAGCGATTCGGCGATTTCGAAGCGCTACGGGGGGTGAGCTTCTCCATCGGTCGGGGAGAGGTCCTCGGTCTGCTCGGTCCCAACGGCGCCGGCAAGACGACGACCGTCGACATCCTCTCGACATTGAGCAAGCCCGATTCGGGGATCGTGCGTGTTGCCGGTCATGATGTCGCCGACGACCCGGCCGCCGTGCGACGCTCGATCATGCTGACGGGACAGCAGGTTGCTCTCGACGAGATGCTCACCGGTCGTGAGAATCTCATCATGTTCGGGCGGTTGCAGGGGCTGCGTAAGCGTGCCGCGCAGCAGCGTGCCGACGAGCTGCTGCACCAGTTCGACCTGCAGTACGCGTCCGACCGCCAACTCGGCACGTACTCGGGGGGTATGCGCAGGCGTATCGACATCGCCTGTGGGCTCGTAGTCCGACCGGAGGTGGTCTTCCTCGACGAGCCGACGACCGGTCTCGATCCGCGCAGCCGCCAGGCGGTGTGGGATCTGGTGGCGAAGTTCAAGGGCCAGGGAATCGCGACGGTCCTCACCACGCAGTACCTCGAGGAGGCCGACACCCTCGCGGACAAGATCGTGGTCATCAACCGCGGGACCGTGATCGCCGAGGGCACCGCCGACGAACTGAAGGCCCGCACGGGGGCGACGTACTGCGAGATCGTTCCGCGCTACGTCTCCGACATCCCTGCGATCATCCACGCACTCGGTCCCATGCTGCCCCGACAGAAGCGCAACGTCCTGTCCGCCGAAACCGACCGCATCGCGATGCCGGCACCGCGGGGCCCCGAGACCCTTGTCGAGGTGGTCAATCGTCTCTCGCGCACCGGTATCCAGTTGGCCGACATCGGTTTACGACGTCCCTCGCTCGACGAGGTGTTTTTCGCCCTCACCGGCAACGACGTCGCACCGACGAGCCGAGTCGACGACGGGCTGCCGGTATGACGGGCGCGATGCACAACGACATCTACGCACGGGACGCGTCAGCAACCCGTGGTGCCGAGCCGTCCCCACTGCAGCAGTGGTGGGTGTTGACCTCTCGGTCGATTCTTCCGACTTTCCGAAACGGTGAACTCCTCACCCAGATCGCTGCCTCGATCATGTTCACCGTCGGTTTCTACATTCCACTGAAGAAGATCGGGATGTATGCGACCGACATGAGCAGCTATGCGCAATACCTCATGCCGCTGATCGCACTGCAGGCCGTCAGTTTCGCGGCGATCTCGGGCGCATTCCGGTCTGCCTCCGATGCCGTGGCCGGGATCAATCGGCGGTTCCAGGCCATGCCGATATCGCGGTTCATTCCGTTGGCGTCGCGTCTGACAGCGAGCATGTATCGATGCACCGTGGCACTGGTCATCTCCCTGATCTGCGGATACGTGATCGGATTCCGCTTCTACAACGGTGTGACCGCCACGATCGGGTTCTGCCTGTTGGTGCTCGCGATCGGTGCCGTTCTGTCCCTGTTGGGGGAGGTGGTGGGAACGGCCGCCCGAAACCCGGACGCCACAACACACATGATGATGCTGCCGCAGTTGATCTTCGGGCTGCTGTCGGTCGGTGTGCAGGCCGCAGACGCTTTCCCGTCTTGGATTCAGGGATTCGTGCGCAATCAGCCGATTTCGCAGTTCGTGTACGCGCTGAGGGCTCTCGCCGGTGATTCGACGCCTGCAGCAGGAGAGATCGGTTGGGAGACGGTCGGACCAGCCGTGCTGTGGATCGTCGGGTTGTTCGTCGTGCTCGCGCTGGCATACACCGCCGTGTCGTCGAGAGGAACGTCGAAGTGACCCTCACATCGACGGCCGAGCACGATTCCATCGGCGTCCGGAAGCGTACGAACGAACGTTCGCTGCGATCTCTCGTGGGCGACACCGCGACACTCACGAACAGACTTCTGCGACGCTGGACGCGCGATCCCGCGACAACCGCCGAAACGGTTCTCGTTCCGGTTGCCTTCCTCGTCACTCTCAACATCGTGCTCGGGGACGGGATTGCCAGATTCAGCGGTCACAGCGCCCTGTACGGCAGTGTGCCGCTCGTTGCCATGGTCGCCGCAACCCAGGGGGCGACCGTTGGCGGCCTCGGACTCATGCGCGAGCGAGACGACGGCCTCCTCGCGCGGCTGTGGGTTCTGCCGATCAACCGTGCCGCGGGCTTCATCGCCCGCACTGCCGCCGAGGCGGCCCGCATCGTTCTAGCGACCGCCGCTCTCATGATCACAGGACTCATCCTCGGCATGCGCTTCCACGAGGGCATCCTCGCCGCGATCTGCTGGCTGTTCGTGCCGTGCATCTTCGGATTGGCGTTCTTCATCGGGGTGGCGGCGGTCGCGCTGTACGCGGCCAAGGCGATCGTGGTCGAGGCGACGGCGCTCGTGTCCGGGCTCTTCATGTTCTTCTCGACCGGGTTCGTCCCGCTCGAGGCGTATCCCGAGTGGATCAGGCCTGCCGTCGAGCACCAGCCACTGAGTTACACCGTCGACGTGATGCGCGGACTGTCGATGGGCGGTCCGGTGCTCGCGCCGTTCGTCGGACTGGTGACCTGGTCGGCGATCATCGCGGGCATCTGTCTGGTTCCCGCCATCCTCGGCTACCGACGGGCCAGCATGCGTGAATAGCCGCCTCGTCGAACACCGTGCAGTCAATCCGACAACGGTGCGCGTCCCGTTGAGCGTGCACCCCGAGCTCAGGAAGTGGTCCAGATGAGTTCAACCTCCACAGTCAGGAAGCTCGCGAAAAGCGAGGAGATGTTCGCCGAGACACACAACTTCGTCGGTCTCGGAGCGCATCTGGACGGACCGCTCGACGTCGACGCGTTGGCGGAAGCATTCGACGCCCTGCTCGACACACATCCCGTACTCGGTGGACATCTGGAGAGGGCATCCGACGGACGATGGGACATCGTCGTCGACGACCTGATGCATCCCGGGATCATCGTCGTACATGCGACCGACGTCGATGCGGACATCGCACCGATCCTCTTCGACCAGACCGAAACCCTGGTCCACCTGCGCCTGGTGATCCTCCCGGCGTCGGTACAGGCCACGCTCTACGTTCATCACAGTCTTGCCGACGGCCATCACCAGTTCAGCCTGATCGAGGAATTGTTCTCCTACTACACCGATCTCGTCACCACAGGAGACTTTCGGCCGGGACCGATAGAGCCGGCGCCGGCCTCGTTGGAGAGCGTGCTGGCCGACCGCGGCGTCGTCAAACTGCCACGTTCGGGACTCGAGCGGTTCATGCCTGCGTTGTTCGCCTACGACCTACCTCCGTCGCGACGCGCGACATCGTCGCAGCGTCCCGCCGCACCGATGAGAGTTCCGATGGCCTGGTGTCAGATCAGTGCGGAACGCACGCGCGCGATCACCGCATACGCCAGGGAGCACAGGATCAGCCTCAACGGCGTGTTGTCTGCGACAATTCTCATCGCGGAGTGGCGACTCCGTGGCGAACGCGCCATCCCCGTCCCGTACATCTACCCGGTTGATCTGCGTTACATCCTCACACCGCCTGTCACGGCGACGGCGGCCACCAATCCCGTCGGCGTGGGTACGTACCTCGCCGAGATCGACCGCAACACAGATGTTCTCAAGCTCGCGAAGGCCATTTCAGAGGCATACCGCACCGATCTCGACGAGGGCGTCATCGCCCAGTCGTTGCTGCACTTCACCCCGCAGTACGACGGCAATCCACCGGGGCTGCCCGACGTGGTCATGATGACCGACAACGGAATCATCCCACCGATGCGTACACCCCCGGACGTGACGTTGACCGCAGTGCATGGCGAACTGTACTTCCAGGTCGGTGGCGGAATCGAGATGTACACGAGCAAGATCTTCGACGGTCGACTCATGGTGGAATACCACACGCACGGGGTCGATCCGGAACGCTCGATCGCAGCCATCGAGGAGCTGCTCAATGAGCTCGCCGCACACGCGGTCGCCGACCGCGTCGGCTGACCCTCAGAAAGCGAATCGATGATATTGCAACGATTTCCGAGCAGCAGGCGCCAACCGCGAGACGGTGCGCGCCGCACGGAATCCCCCCCGCACCCGATCGAACGTCGGCGCGTCGAACAGGGTGGTGTCGTCCACCAGGCGCAGACCGGGGACCGCGTCGACGACCTCTCCCGGCTCGTTCACAGCCCAGAACAGGGTCGACCCGGAACGCCTGTTGAGCATGTGCATCTTCTGCGTCTTGATCGCGAGCCAGTTGTAGAAATCGATCTGGATCTCTCCGGAGCCGAATCTGTCGACCACGCGACGCAACAGCGCGGTTCCCTCGTCCTGCGTGAGGTACATGCTGATTCCCTCCGCGAGGAAGAGCACCGGACCATCCGCCGGGATCTGTTGGAGCCACGAGGGATCCGTTGCCGACGTCTTGATCAGGTGATAGTTCTCCCGGTTCGGGTAGATCTGCTCACGCAGAGCGATCACGTCGGCGAAATCGCAGTCGTACCAACGAACATCAGGTCCGGGGTCGAGTCGGAAAACCCGAGCGTCGAGACCGCAACCGATGTGGATCACCGTGGCATTGGTCTGTTGCGCAAGGAATTCACGAGCCCACACGTCGTAGAGGGCAGTGCGTACCGTGACGATCGGCGCCCACCTGGCGGTGACTCCCAGGCTGTCCCAGTCGAAGTCGAGCCGCTCGACCGCATCGCGGGCGAACGCGTCACCCAACACCGGTTCGGCGAACCGGGCATCGAGCGCCTTCAGGTACAGAGTTGTGAGCATCGTCTTCGCGGCACCGGTGAGGTCCACGACGGCCTTGTCGGTCATTGGCAACACACTAGTGGTCGACGACGCGCTGCGCCATCGGCCAAATGCGCGAACAGGATTCATGCGCGATGTCGGATGCCTGAACCTTTGTCATCTCCGAACCATCAGTCCCCAGACGATCAATTCACCGACCATCAATTCACTGACGAGAGGTAGACCGGTGAGCGATTCCGATCAGAACGGCCCTCAGCGTGCTCCACGCGTCCTGATGGTCTCCTACAGCTACACCGGACAATCACGGGCAATGCTGGCGGCGGCTGCCGACGAGTTCCGCGCGCGGGGATGGGAAGTCGTGGACGCCGACATCGAGTTCACCGACACCCGGTATGCGGACCGTTTCTCCCGTTTCCCCATGCGTAGGGTGTGGCCGGATATGTTGAGCGTGCTTCCCGCGCAGAGCAGGAGGGCCACCGGATCCATCGCGGTACCCGACACCGTCCGGGACGGCCGGTACGACCTCGTCTGCATCGGCTCCCCGACGTGGTGGAGCAAAGCCAGTATTCCGATCCGGTCGTTCCTGACATCCGACGACGCGCGCCGAGTGCTGGCGGGCACGCCGTTCGCCGTGGTCGTGGTGTGCAGGGACAGTTGGAAGGGAAACCTCGACGAGGTGCGCAGACTCGGTCAGTGGCAGGGCGGGCGCTACCTGGGAGGTATACACGTCCAGTATCCGGGCGACCAGCTGCGTTCGATGTTGTCGTTGACGAGCTATCTCGGTTCCGGGGACTACCGCGAATCCTATCTGGGCATACGCATTCCGCCGACGAACGTCGGCTCGCGCGATCTCGCGGCGTCACGCGATTTCGCCGCAGGGCTCATCGAACAACTGGCTCAGGAGAGGGTCTGATGCCCAAGACATTCGAGGTCGACGTCGAGTCGCCGATCAGCACCACCCGTGTCCTCGACGCCTTCGGCACGGCCGCGTACTGGCACGACAGATTCGAGACCTTCGGTACGCGTACTGTTGTCGACCAACTCACCGTTCACGACACCGGTCGGGTCGACATCGTCACCGTGCAGGATCTCCGGCGAGATGGCCTGCCGTCCCTGCTGACGAAGGTCTATCGCGGGGATCTGCAGGTCAAGACGACTGAGACGTGGATCCCCCGGGGAAACGGGGATGTCACCGGCGAACTCGTCGTCGAGGTGATTGGCGCCCCGGGCTCGGGCGGGGGGAGTGCGCGAATGACCCCGCGCGGCTCGGGATCACACCTGACGTTCTCCGGGGTCGTGCGCTTCCCGGTTCCCGTCGTCGGCGGACGGATCGAGAGCTACGTGGGAGAACAGTTCAGCCAACACATTCCGGAGATCCAGGATTTCACCACCGACTGGGTGCGTGCTCATGGGTGATCAGACGCGACGATCGACGCCCATTCCGACCCCGGAAGAAGCCTTCGCACGCCTGGACATGCCCCTGGGTGAGGCAATGATGACGCAACGCGCGATACGCAGAGTGCTGCCGGACCCGGTCGACGACGCGGTGATATTGCGGTGTATCGAACTCGCCCTGCAGGCTCCGACCGGCAACAACGGACAGCAGTGGGAATTCGTCGTCGTCAAGGACCGCGCGGTCAAGGAGAAGCTCGCGCGCCGCTACCGCCAGGCATGGAATCTGTACACCCGCTTCGCGCTTCGCTATCTGGTGCGGGAGGACGACGCGAGCGCACGCACGGTGAAGGCCGTCCAGTGGCAGGTGGACCATTTCGAGGAGATACCCGTGCTCGTCGTCGCCTGTCTGCGACTCGGGGTTCGTGAGGGCCGCGTCACCGGTCTCCGGATGCCGCATCCAGCGGAATCGGGCTACTGGGGATCGATCTACCCCAGCGTGCAGAACCTGCTCCTCG
This sequence comes from Gordonia otitidis, assembly GCF_020735545.1. Lineage (NCBI taxonomy): Bacteria > Bacillati > Actinomycetota > Actinomycetes > Mycobacteriales > Gordoniaceae > Gordonia > Gordonia otitidis. The sequence goes on along the minus strand of NZ_CP085974.1, from coordinate 4,680,218 downwards.
CCGCTCGTGCGATGGGGCTCGGTGCGTCACTGACCACCATGCCGCTGTGGAATCTCACCTCGGCGCGTCGAATTCTCGACCTCCCCGTCAACGTCACGCCGTTGTGCATCGTGCCGATGGGATGGCCGCGCGGCCGGTACGGGCCGTCTGCGCGACGGCCTGTGGGTGAGGTGACCCACCTCGACGGCTACGGGGTGCGCGCGTGGCTGCGGCCCATTGACGAGCAACCGAAACACAAGGAAGCGCAGGACGGGGGACCACGAGATGAAAGACCTCCCGAGCCGCGATCACGCGATCAGCGCACGGGCACAACCGATTCCGCACCGCAGCCCGACCCCGCCGACGAGGCGACCCTCACACCTCCGAGGTAACACGCGCGCTGGTCGGTCCGATAGACGACCGAGAGCGTGTGCCGAGAGCCACAGCCACCACGGGTCGTGGGGAAGCAGTTGTGCCCCGTGGAGTGCGAATCGACGGTTCTCGGTGTCGAGTCATCCATCCATGCGATAGAGAGCTGAGCATTGACCAGGTCAACCACCGACACCATGTTCACGTACGGCGCCGGGGCCGTACACGGGAATCCGTCGTCCCGTGGCACAACGGTCTCCCGCACAACCACGAAGCGAAGCGGTGCGGTGACTGCCGCCGTCGCGGGGGCAGGACTCGTAGCCGCGCTGGGCGCCCAACTGGCCGCCCCCGGAGCACAAGCACATGCGGCGAGTTCTGTGGCGAACATACCCGCGAATGTCTACGAGACGGTGGCCAACATCCCAGCGGTGCAGTACCAGGCGCTGCAGCAGACCACCAAGGCGTTCAACGACTCCGGCAACTGGTGGTTGTACATCCCCACCAACGTCGTCGGTTTCGACCAGCAGGATTACGAGAAGGTCACTGCGATCAGCCTGCTTCTCATGCCGATCCCGAAGGTCGCTGCCGCGCAATCGGATCAACTCTGGATGACGCTCGCGACCTTTGCTCCGATGACACCCAACTGCACCGGAGTGCCGGGGCCGTGCAGCGATCCGCTGTACATGCTGCAGTACGGCCAGGTCCCGATGTGGCAATTGCTGACACCCGAGGGCTACACCTTTCCCGAGATCCGCAACACGATCGATCCGAAGAACCCGTACTACACGAATGCAGACGGCGACCAGGTCGCAATACAGCCGTGGTGGTCGGGAACGACCGTCCATCTCGACTTCTTCGGACCGGCCAAGGCGATCTGGGCGACACTCACCGACGATCCGACCGGCACGATCGAGCAGGGTCCGACAGCTGACCAGTGGGCACAGGCCTACGGCGACTTCGGTAAGGCGGTGTTCAACGGACTCAATCCGTTCGTCGATGGCACCTACTGCCTGCCGTGCCAGTTGTTCGGTGTTGCGGGCGCTCCCGGATCACTACCGAAGTTCGCGCTGTTCGACAAGTACTACACAGCATTCGACCTCGGTCAGAAGCTCACCGATCAGGACTGGAGCCTGAACCCCGCGAACAACTACGATCCCACCGATCCGGAACGCGACGACTACGTCCCGGTGACCAACATCTGGACGAAGGCGGCCTGGGATCAGATCTTCACCGACGGGGTCGCGTCCGTGACTGATTCGGTGGCGATGATCCCGCAGCTACCGACGATCATCCCCGAGAACCTGGCAGCCTTCGGCGATCAGCTCGATGCACTCTCGACGCTGGTGGCGCGCAACATCGTCACCAACATCCGCGGATTGGGTGTCGCCACCGGCACCACCGTCGAATCCGCCGAAGACCTCGCGTCCATGATCAGGGAGTCGTTCGTCAATGCACTGTCCGCACAGGGGACGACGCCGTCCCCCGGGACCACGAACACCGTGATCCACAAGACGTCCGCGGCCAGGACGTCGGTCACTCTCACGGCCGACGAGGCCCTCCGCGGCGCCCGCACCGCACCGGAAACCGACTCGTACTCCGAGGAACTGCAGAACCTTCGGGGCACCGGCCAGTCGGCCGAGCCCACCGCCGACGCCGCGGCGTCGAACCCCACATCGGCGGCACCCACTCGCGCGCACCCGGCCCTGCCGGGGCAGGAGACGCCGGCCGCGACTCCGAGACTGCCCGAGCCGCAGCCGGTTCCACAGTCGGGCGACTCGACTCCCGGGGGTGCTCCGACCGACATCACCGCCACGGGCTCCGCCGCGTCGTCCACCCAGGCTCCCCAGATCGGAAGTGCGTCCGACTCACCGACGTCACCTACACAGCAGAGCGCTGGTCGGCATCGGGCCGATGACGGCTCCGGATACACCGGTAAACATCGCGCGGACACGGACTCGCCGTCGTCGAACAACACCAATGGTTCGGGCGGTGCATCGTCCGGGAGCGGAGGCGCGAGTAGAGCTGCCGCATAAGACGTGTCGACGGCGCGGGGTCAGCGCTTCGGTCGCTGCCCCTCGCTGATTGCCGCCACCACTTTGTCACTACCCGACAGGCGCGCCAACCGAGCCGCCGTGTCCGGTGCCAACGCCCCCATGAAGGTCGCGGCCCGCAATCCCCATGGCGCGACAGTGATTTCTGCCCGATTTCGCTCGATGGCGTTGACGGTTGCTCGCGCCACTTGAGCCGATGTCCGTGTACCGAGCCGCGGCAATCGCACCTCGGAGTCGGCGATCATCCCTGCATCACGAACCGGTCCGGGAAAAATAGACGACACACCGATTCCGTAGGGCCGCAGATCTTCTCGTAGTCCGAGAGCGAAGCCCCGGATTCCGAACTTCGTTCCGTTGTACAGGGCGGTCTTGGCGGATGCCGACTTCCCTGAGAGGGAGGACATGAACACGAGCTGACCCTGGTTGCGTGGGATCATCTGTTCTGCAACCAGTTTCGCCAGAATGATAGGTGCGCGCAGGTTGACGGCGAGTGCCCTGTCGATGTCGCCGATCGAATAGTCGGTGACTTCACCCGACGCAGGCAGACCGGCGTTGGCGACCAGGATATCGACGCGCCCAGCCGCGGCCACGAGGCGTTGCGGTCCGTCAGCTTCGGCGAGATCGACCGCAATTGCAGTGCCGCACAACCTGTTCGCCAGTACCTCGACCGTCTCTACGCGCCGCCCACTCAATATCAGTCGAGCTCCGCGGGCCGCGAGAGATTCGGCGAGAGCGTGACCGATGCCGCCACTGGCACCGGTCAGAAGAACACGTGCTCCGGAAATGTCCATGTCGACGACGATAGGCCAGAATCACCGCCGAAGGACCCATGACGTGGTGATGTTTCATGGGGTAGCGTTGTCCACCATGACCGCACCGCAACATGACGTCATCATCGTCGGCGCGGGTTTCGGGGGAATCGGTTCGGCAATTCAATTCACACGACTCGGATTCGAGAACATCCTGATCCTCGACCGCGAGGACGATCTCGGCGGGACATGGCATGTGAATCGTTACCCTGGACTCGCAGTCGACGTTCCGTCGCCGACGTTCTCCTTCTGGTTCGAGCCGAACCCGAACTGGTCCAAGCTCTATGCGCCGGGTTCCGAGCTGAAGCAGTATGCGCTCGACGTGGCCGACAAGTACGACATCCGGCGGTTCATGCGTTTCAACACCACAGTCGAGGGCGCGACATGGGACGAGGATGCGTCGATGTGGCAAGTGACACTCGCCGACGGCGAGACACTCACCACGCGCTTCCTGATGTGCGCCACAGGCTTTCTGTCGCAACCGGCCGCGCCCGACATCCCCGGCCTCGAAGATTTCGAAGGACACATCGTGCACACCGCACGGTGGGATGACCAGTACGACTTCACGGGTAAGCGTGCGGCGATGATCGGCACTGGTTCGACGGCGGTGCAGGTGATCCCCGAACTAGCCCCGGTGATCGGTGACCTCACGGTCTATCAACGGACTCCCATGTGGGTGATGCCGAAACTCGATCTACCGATCCCCGCAGCAATGCGTGAGGTATTCCGTCGCGTGCCCGCTACTCAACGTGCAGTTCGCTGGGTCACCGACGTGACCCAGGAGATCCTCATGCTGATCGCCATGTGGAAGTACCGTCGGTTCCGTGCCCTCAACGACAGCGCCAAGAAGCTGGCCGCCCTGTTCCGCTTCGCCCAGGTGCGCGACCGGGGGATCCGGCAGGCACTGACACCGTCTTATGACTACGGCTGTAAACGTCCGACGGTCTCCAACGACTACTACCGCGCATTCGGCCGGGACAACGTTCACCTGGAGACTGCCGGAATCGATCACATCGAGCGCGACGGGATCGTCACGCGCGACGGTCGCAAGACACCGGTCGACGTGCTGCTCCTCGCTACCGGTTACGACGTATGGGAGAAGAATCTGCCGGCGATCGAGGTGATCGGACGAGAGGGTCGCAACCTCGGTAAGTGGTGGCGCGACACGGCATTTCAGGCATACGAGGGTGTATCCATGCCGTACTTCCCCAACTTCCTCAACTCTGCCGGCCCGTACTCCTGGGTCGGGTTGTCGTGGTTCACCACGGTCGAGTGTCAGATGCGGCACATCTCACGTCTGTTCGGCGAGGTGTCGCGACGCGGCGCGCGAACGTTCGAGGTGACAGAGTCGGCCAACTCGCGCTTCTACGACGAGATGACGACGAGAATCGCCGATTCGGTGTTCGCGCTCGGCAACTGCGCGTCGTCGAGGTCCTACTGGTTCAACAGCAAAGGCGAGACACCATTGTTCCGTCCGACGTCGGTGCGCGAGGCGGTCACGGCACAGGACACGTTCGCGTTGTCCGACTACACCTTCACCGACGGGTAGCCCGATACCCCGATTCGGTGGCCTCGACTCGACGGTGCGGCTGCGGCGGTGATCCGCATCCGCGGTCGCACCCCACCCAGTGTTCGCGTTCTGCGACCGGACCGCCCGACTCCACCCGCGCCACGGCATCGACTCGAACGGGGGCCTGGCCGTGAGCGCAACCCGGCGCCCCGGCACACGCGCTCACCTGTGTCCACGGTGACGAGGCGTCGAAGATGAGTCCCATCGGCGCGAGCACGCGGACCACAGTCTCGGCGACACCTTCACCGAGATCGCAGATGAGGATCTCACGATCGGGGGTGAACACGACCGGAGCCCCCACCGCCGCGATGAACTCGGCGAGCCGGGCGGGTAGCCGTCCGAGTTCGACGACGGCTCCGAGCAACACGTTCCCATCGGACTGATCGAACCAACCCACCCGGGGAGCAGCGGCCTCGATGGCCACCCTGTCGTCGGCGAGCACTCCTTCTGCGTGCCCATCCTGTGCGTGCCCATCCTGTGCGTGCCCATCCTGTGCGTGTCCATCCGCTGTGTGCCCATCCTCTGGGCGCCGGCTTTCTGCACTCCGACCCTGTGCGTGTGCCTCGTCAAGCCGCCGTCGACTACGTTCGATCAGCGCGGAGCGCTCGCGCGGCGCCAGATCCGACACACGCCAGGCGCCGGGCGCGATGTCGAGCAGATCGTGTGCCACCGCGAGCAGCGCACCGATGACATCGACCGGGCTCCCGACGGAACCGACATCCTCGCCGTCGATGAGGATGTCGACCGTGACCGAACCGTCTGCTGCCGAGCGCGCATACGCGCAGACGTCGCAGTTGCCGCGCGCGATGTCGGCGTGACCGTCGTCGAGACCGAACAGAAAACGCCCGGAGAGGGCGGAGAGCTCGGCGTCGTCACGCAGTGCCTCGTCGAGCCGACGGACCACCGGCCGGAGGTCCAGCAGCCCGCCCACCCTGCCGGTGAACGGGCTGACCTCGATGTTGCGAACCTTCTCGTGGGTGGTGCTCGGTACCAGTCCGGCGTCGACGAGTTCGCTCGCGACGGCGTCGACGTCGGTGATTCCGCGCAGTTGCACATTGGCTCGCGCTGTCAGATCGATGAACCCGTCGCCGTGGTCCGCCGACACCCGCGCGAGCGTCGCGAGTTGCTCCGGGGTGATCGCCCCACCGAGCAACCGGATCCGTGCCAGTGCACCGTCGGCGGCAGCATGCGGGGCGAACACTCCGGGACAACGATCGGAGGTCGAGCGCGCAGGCGTCGACCCCGCCCGATCAGCGGAGACATCAGCTCCGGCACCACCGGGTATGGCGCAACTCGAAGGGGCGTCGGGGTCGGTCACACCATCCAGGGTAGGTGTCGAGCCGGTGCGCGGACGGCTCGGTAGACGTGCGGGGCTGTCGCCCGTCGTGCTGCACTAGGCTGAGCTGCACGAGGTGCGTGGAAGCCGGTGAGATTCCGGCGCGGTCGCGCCACTGTGACGCGAGAGTCCGCAACTCCTGCGAAGCCAGACCTGCCACCTCGGACCTGTCCCGTCTGCCTCCGCGCGAGCACTGAGGCCTGAGGAGTTTCGATGATCCTGCTGCTGTCCACGTCGGACACCGACCTCATCACCGCCGACGCCTGCGAGGCGCACTATCGCGTTGCCAATCCGTCCCGGGTACTCCTCGACGACGTTCCCGGAATGGTCGCCGATGCAGATCTCACCGTCGTCCGGATTCTCGGCGGGCGCCGCGCGTGGGAGGAGGGGCTCGACGCCGTCCTCGCGGTGGGCAAGCCCGTCGTCGTGCTCTCCGGAGAGCAGCAGCCAGATCCCGACCTGATGGCGTTGTCGACGGTGCCCGCGGGCGTGGCCGCCGACGCTCACAACTATCTCGCGTTCGGCGGCGTGCCCAACCTCACCAATCTGCACCACTTCCTCTCGGACACGGTATTGCTGACCGGCCACGGGTTCGAACCGCCCGTGCAGACCCCGGGGTGGGGAATCCTCGAACGCGAACCGACGTCTGCGGTTCCCGAAACCGCGCCGGTGATCGGTGTGCTCTACTACCGGGCTCAGCACCTGGCGGGCAACACACGCTACGTCGACGCGCTGTGCGCCGCCATCGAGGACCGCGGCGCACGGGCGCTCCCGATCTTCTGCGCGTCGCTGCGCACGGCACCCGACGATCTCGTCGAACTGCTGGCCACCGCGGACGCGCTTGTGGTCACCGTTCTCGCAGCCGGTGGGGCCACGCCGGCCACCGCCTCAGCGGGTGGAGATGACGAGGCGTGGAACATCGAGCGCCTGGCCGCGCTCGATGTCCCCATCCTGCAGGGACTGTGCCTCACCGGACCCCGTGCCGATTGGGACGCCAACGACGACGGACTCTCGCCACTCGACGTCGCGACCCAGGTGGCCGTCCCGGAGTTCGACGGTCGGATCATCACCGTCCCGTTCTCGTTCAAGGAGTTCGACGACAACGGGCTGCCCTGGTATCAACCCGACACCGAGCGCTGTGCCCGCGTCGCGGGAATCGCTGTGTCGCACGCCCGATTACGTCATATTCACCCCGCCGATCGTCGAGTGGCCCTCATGCTGTCGGCATATCCGACGAAGCACGCGCGGATCGGCAATGCCGTCGGCCTCGACACCCCTCGGAGCTTGGTGCGACTGTTGCATGCACTGCGCGCCGCAGGCTACGACATCGGCGCCGAATCGGGTCCCGAAGCCATTCCCGGACTGGCAGAAGATGATTCGGACGCATTGATCCACGCCGTCATCGACCGTGGTGGTCAGGACGCCGATTGGCTCACCGAAGAGTCGTTGGCAGCCAACCCGATACGGGTGTCCGCCGCCGACTACGTACAGTGGTTCGCCACGTTGCCCGACGAATTGTGCGGAGCAGTCGAGCAACACTGGGGTCCCGCTCCCGGCGACCTGTTCGTCGACCGGTCGGTGCACAAGGATGGCGAGATCGTCGTGGCTGCACTGACATTCGGCAACGTCGCCATCATGGTCCAGCCGCCCCGGGGATTCGGGGAGAACCCCGTCGCGATCTACCACGATCCTGACCTTCCGCCATCGCACCACTATCTGGCGTCGTATCGGTGGCTCGCAGGACGGCCGGGAGACGTGCACGACATCCCCGGTTTCGGTGCCGATGCGATCGTGCACATCGGCAAGCATGGCAATCTCGAGTGGCTACCTGGAAAGACCTTGGGAATGTCGGCGCAGTGCGGCACCGACGCCGCGCTCGGCGACGTCCCGCTCATCTATCCCTTCCTTGTCAACGACCCCGGTGAGGGCACCCAGGCCAAACGTCGGGCGCACGCCGTACTGGTCGACCACCTGATCCCCCCGATGGCGAGGGCGGAGTCCTACGGCGACATCGCACGTCTCGAGCAGCTCCTCGACGAGCACGCCAACATCTCCACACTCGATCCGGCGAAACTGCCCGCCATCCGGCAGCAGATCTGGACACTGCTGACCGCGGCAAAGATGGATCACGACCTGGGATTGACCGAGCGACCGGACGAGGAGGTCTTCGACGACATGCTGCTGCACGTCGACGGCTGGCTGTGCGAGATCAAAGACGTCCAGATCCGCGACGGACTGCATGTTCTCGGCGAGCCCCCGGTCGACGATGCCGAAGTCGACCTCGTCCTCGCGATGCTGCGAGCGCGCCAGTTGTGGGGCGGCGCCGAGGCTCTGCCAGGCCTCCGCGAAGCACTGGGACTCGACGAGGGGGCGGACTCGGCGCGCACCGACGTCGACAGCGTCGAAGCGACCGCGCGTGATCTCGTAGCGGTCTGTGCGAAGGGGGACTGGTCGTCGACTGCCGTCGACAACGCCGCCGCCGGGCATCCGACGGCCGTCGGGGACGTGCTGCGTTTCGCCGCCACCGAGGTCGTCCCGCGATTGCGACAGACCTCCGGAGAGATCCCCCGTGTTCTGCATGCCCTCGACGGCGGATTCATTCCCGCGGGGCCGAGCGGTTCGCCCCTACGTGGCCTGATCAACGTGCTGCCCACCGGTCGCAATTTCTATTCGGTCGATCCCAAGGCGGTCCCGTCCCGGCTGGCCTGGGAGACGGGGCGTGCGATGGCCGACAGTCTCCTCGAGCGTTATCTCACCGACCACGGTGAGTACCCGGCGTCCGTTGGGCTGTCGGCGTGGGGGACCAGCGCGATGCGCACCTCGGGGGACGACGTCGCCGAGATCCTCGCGTTGCTCGGGGTGATGCCAGTCTGGGACGAGGCCTCGCGCCGGGTCCGGGAACTCGAACTGATCGACCTCGACGAGCTCGGTCGACCCCGTATCGACGTAACGGTCCGGATCTCCGGCTTCTTCCGTGACGCGTTTCCCCACGTCGTCACGATGCTCGACGACGCGGTCGGACTCGCGGCGTCGGCCGACGAACCGGACGAGCAGAACTTCGTCGCGGCGCATGCGCGCGCGGCACTGGCCGACCACGGTGATCGACGCCGCGCCACGACCCGGATCTTCGGCTCCAAACCCGGTACCTACGGGGCCGGACTGCTGCAGCTGATCGACTCCCGCGACTGGCGCAGCGACGAAGACCTCGCGCGTGTCTACACCGAGTGGGGCGGCTACGCCTACGGCCGCGAACTCGACGGTGTAGCAGCCGTCGACGACATGCGTTCGGCGTACCGCAGGATCAAGGTCGCAGCGAAGAACACCGATACCCGTGAGCACGACATCGCCGACTCGGACGACTATTTCCAATACCACGGCGGCATGGTTGCGACGGTTCGTGCATTGACCGGTCAGTCCCCGGAGGCCTACATCGGTGACTCGACGCGCCCCGACGCCGTCCGCACACGCACCCTCTCCGAAGAGACGAGTCGGGTTTTCCGCGCGCGGGTGGTCAACCCACGCTGGATCACCGCGATGCAGCGCCACGGCTACAAGGGCGCCTTCGAGATGGCAGCCACCGTCGACTATCTGTTCGGATACGACGCGACCACGGGCGTGGTCGCCGACTGGATGTACGAGAAGCTCACCGAGGCCTACGTGCTCGACGAGCGCAATCAGGAGTTCATGAACCAGTCGAATCCGTGGGCTCTGCACGGTATCGCCGAGCGCCTGCTCGAAGCCGTCGACCGCGAGCTGTGGGAGGCCCCGCCCGCTGAGATGCTCGCACAGCTGCGGTCGGTCTACCTACAGGCGGAGGGCGAGATCGAGGGGCGGGCCGAGTAGGCCGGGAGCAAAATCGGACGTTCGTTCGTTGACACGGAGGAATGGCACAGTTCCGGGGCGGTGGTGGGCCACATGACACGCCCGCACCGGACCAGAAAGGCACCGCAATGCGCTTCCCGTACTTCCTCGTCTACCTGGTGATCGAGATCGCCGTGTTCGTGGCCATGGTGATGACCCTGGGCTTCGCGTGGGCGATCCTGATCACCCTCCTGGCCTCCTTCGTCGGATTTCTGATCCTGCGCTGGCAGGGCCGAAAGGTGCTCGGTGAACTCCGCCGGGCCTCGCGCAACGAGGTCGACGCCCGGACTCCGCTCGCCGATACCGCCGTGGTCGGGGCCTCGTCGATCCTGCTGATCCTGCCCGGGCTGGTCTCCACCGTGGTCGGCACGATCGCACTGTTGCCGCCGACGCGCCGTGTCCTGCGGCCACTGTTGGCGGCACTGGGCGCGCGCACGATGATGTCGGCGATGGATCGCGCAGGTTTCTACGGTGCCGCCGGAGTGAGGCGCGGGACAGTGATCGACGGAACCGTCGTCGACGATCCCACCTATTCCGCGGAGAGTTCCGACGCGGCAACCGGCTGGTCGGCCGATCGGCCTCAGCTCCCCCGGGGGCACTGACACATCGATACCCCCGCAGGGGGCACACTGGACAATCGTGGCAACCGAACTGCTCCTGGGTGGAGCCGTCTATTCCTCTGCAACCCCGGACGCGACCGCACTCGCTGTCACCGACGGCGTGGTGACCTGGGTGGGCGCGGACGCGGTGGGACGAGCCCTCCATCCCGACGCCGACATCACCGATCTCGAGGGCCGCTTCGTCGCCCCCGCTTTCGTCGATGCGCACGTACATCTGACATCCACCGGCCTCGCACTCACCGGACTGACCCTCAACGACGCCGTCTCACGCACGGACTGCCTGCTCAGAATCGCCGAGAACGTCGCCACGCTGGGGGAGGGCGAGCTCATCTGGGGTTGTGGCTGGGACAACTCGACGTGGTCGGGCGCCGAGGAATCCGACGGCCGCTTTCCGACGACAGCCGAGCTCGACGAAGTCGTCGGCAACCGCCCCGTCTACCTCGCCCGAGTCGACGAGCACTCGGCCGTCGCATCCACTGCGCTGCGGCGACTGGTCGTCGGGTTGGCGGAAGCACAGGGCTACCACCCGGATGAACCTCTGGTCGCCGAAGCCCACCACATGGTGCGCGCAGCGGCGAGAGCGCTGGTGAGTGCTCGGTCACGCACACTGGCACAGCGACGCGCACTCGATGCGGCCGCGGAAGTGGGTGTCGTGGCCATTCACGAGAACGGCGGACCCGACATCAGTGGTCTCGACGACTTCCTCGCCATCGCCGACCTCGAGCATCCGGTCGAGGTCAGACGGTATTGGGGACAGGCGGCGCAGAACGCCGAGCACGCACGCGAACTCGTGGCGATCACCGGGGCCGACGCACTCGCGGGAGACCTCTTCGTCGACGGCGCGATCGGCTCGCGCACGGCGTGGCTGCGCGAGCCCTACCACGACGCACCGGAGGCGACGGGCATCAACTACGTCTCTCCGGAAAGCGTCCTCGACCATCTCCGGGCGTGCACCGAAGCCGGCCTGCAGGCCGGCTTCCACGTGATCGGCGACGCGGCCACAGCGGCGGTGGTGAGTGCACTCGACGCCCTGGCCGCAGAACTCGGAACACCGGCGATCGCATCACGCGCGCATCGAATCGAGCACGCCGAGATGGTCGACGCCGCGCAGGCGCAGACGCTCGCGGCGTGCGGCGTCGTCGCCAGTATGCAACCGCAATTCGACGCCACGTGGGGAGCGCCAGGCGATCTCTACGACCAGCGACTCGGCGACGAGCGCGCGGCGCGACTCAACGATTTCGCCACACTCGCGAAAGCAGGTGTCGCGCTCTCGTTTTCGTCGGACTCGCCGGTCACACCCATCGATCCGTGGGCGACTGTTCGTGCCGCGGTCCACCACAATCACCCGCGTAATGCCATCTCGGCGCGCGGTGCCTTCGCTGCCTCGACACGCGGCGGGTGGCGTGCGGGAGGAGTCAACGACGGTCTGACGGGCACGCTGTCCGTCGGCGCCCCCGCGAGTTTCGCGATCTGGGAGGCCGAGGAACTCGTCGTGGCGGGCTCACACGAGAGCGTGCAGCGCTGGTCGCTCGACCCGCGCTCCCGTGTGCCCGCCCTTCCCGATGTGTCGCCGGGCCGACCGCTGCCGCGATGTGTCCGGACGGTCCATCGTGGACGGGACATCTACCGCGCCGAGAGCAACTGATCTGTGAGTGACACGGTGAACGACAGCGACACGGCCGACAACGCCGACAAGAGGGGAGACGCCGGCCGAAGCCCCGTCGCCGTCGACGAGTCGACGACGACCCTCGACGCACCGTCGGACGGCCCCCACTCCGATCGTCGGTGGTCGACGGTGACCGGCAGCCGATGGTTGCCGCTGCTGTTGCGTGCGGGACTCGCACTCCTCGCGGGCGTCGCCATGTGGTCGGCCTTTCCACCACGTAACTGGTGGTTCATGGCGGTCATCTCCATGGGCATGTTGTTTCTCGCACTGGCCGGGCCGATCCGGGCCCGGGCGGGAGCTCTCATCGGCTTCGTGTTCGGACTTGCCTTCTTCATCCCATTGCTGCCCTGGATCGGCGTGTACGTCGGTCCGCTCCCGTGGATCGCGCTGTCGATCGTGCTCGCGGTCTACTCGGCGCTCTTCGGGGTCTGCGCGGTCCTGACCATGAGACTGCCGTGCCCACCGGTGTGGTTTGCGTTGTCGTGGGTCACTCTCGAAGCGCTGCGCTCGTCATTCCCGTTCGGCGGATTTCCCTGGGGAAGGGCAGCTTTCAGCCAGGTAGACGGACCGCTGCTCCCGCTGGCATCCGTACTCGGTGCGCCAGGGGTGTCGGCTGCGATCGCATTGCTGGGCGGGGCGGTGGCGTGGTTGGTCGTCGTTCTCGGCTCCCGGGTGATATGCGGTGACACCGGGTCGGTGGCACGTCCCGCGGCCATTGCGGTGGTGTTGGCACTCGTCGGCCCGATAGCCGCGATCGCACTGACACCCGACACACTCGACCGTAACGTCGCCTCGTCATCGGTACAGGTTGCGGCCATTCAGGGGAACGTGCCGCGACTCGGCCTCGATTTCAACGCACAGCGCAGGGCGGTCCTCGACAACCATGTCCGCGAGACGATGCGTCTCGCCGATGCGGTGCGCGCGGGTAGTGCAGAACAACCCGACGTGGTCGCCTGGCCGGAGAACGCCTCGGACATCTCGCCGCTGACCAATGCCGACGCCGCACAGGAGATCACCGACGCGTCGATCTCGGTCGGCGCGCCCATACTGGTCGGGACGCTCGTGATGAACTCCGACGGGCGACCGACCAACACGGTCCTGGTCTGGGATGGCGCGCACGGGCCGGTTGCCCGCTACGACAAGCACATTGTGCAGCCATTCGGCGAGTACCTGCCGTGGCGCCCGTTCTTCAGCATGTTCTCGTCGTACGCGTCGATGGCGGGCAACTTTCGTCCGGGGACCGGGTCCTCGGTCGTCCGAGTCCCGGGACGCTCCGGCGAGGTGACCGTCGGTGTGTCGACCTGTTGGGAGATCGCATTCGACCGATCCGCGAAGGCTGCGGTCGACGACGGCGCCCGGATTCTGTACGTACCGACCAACAACGCCACCTTCGGCAAGACGGACATGACGTACCAGCAGCTGGCCATGTCGCAGTTTCGCGCCGTCGAGCACGGTCGGGCTGTGGTCGTCGCCGCCACCAGCGGTGTGAGCGCGATCATCGAACCCGACGGCTCGATCAGTCGTGAATCGGGCGTGTTCACCCCTGCGGTGCTGGCAGATCGCTTACCGTTGCACTCGGCCAAGACCGTGGCGACCGTTCTCGGTGCGTGGCCACAGTGGATCATCGTCGTGGTGACGGTGGGCGGGCTTTTGGTCGTTCTGGCGCGTCGTTATAGGTTCACTCTCGGGCCTCGCGGGGCCGGCGTCGGTGCAACACCGGCCGCGAAGGGCGATGCAAGGGAGTCGGAGGAGCGTGGTGACAACGGGTAGCGAGCGTGCGACCAGTGAAGACGAGGGTCGGATCGTCGCATCGGACGGATCACGTTCCCTTGTCGTCATCCCCACGTTCAACGAGCGCGAGAACCTGCCGAGGATTGTCACGCGGGTACAGGCGGCCATGCCGGGCGCTCACATCCTGATCGTCGACGATTCGAGTCCCGACGGTACCGGCGACGTGGCCGACGACCTCGCGGCCGCTGATGACCGACGTCGAATTCACGTGATGCACCGCGTGGAGAAGGACGGGCTGGGCAAGGCCTACCTGTCCGGCTTTGCGTGGGGGCTCGAGCGCGATTACGCCGTCATCGTCGAGATGGACGCCGACGGCAGCCATGCGCCTGAGCAGTTGTACCGCTTGTTCGATGCGGTGAACGACGGCGCCGACCTCGCCATCGGATCGCGGTATGTGGCAGGCGGCAAACTGGTGAACTGGCCCAAGTACCGCGAGGTGTTGTCCAGGGGCGCGAACACGTACGCGCGCGTGGCGCTGGGAACGAATGTTCATGACATCACCGCGGGCTATCGGGCGTACCGCCGTGTCGTCCTCGAAACCATCGAGCTCGACACCGTCGAGTCGGCGGGTTACTGCTTCCAGATCGATCTGGCGTGGCGCACGATCCAGGCCGGATACGACGTCCGCGAAGTGCCGATCACCTTTACCGAGCGCGAGGTCGGGACGTCGAAGATGAGCGGCGGCGTGATGGCTGAAGCGTTCGTCAGCGTCGCACGCTGGGGCGTCGAGAGCCGTCTGCACAAGAAGGGCGTGCACGCGCGGGACTGATCGACGACACCCATGGTGTGACGACAGCAGCAGACCGTGTACACAGCACTCAGCCGGGTGGAGTCCGAGGACTCCACCCGGCTGAGTGGTTCATGCTGTGGTCTATATCAGTTCATCGACCGGTCAGTTCGTGACGCCGCGGCGACGCTGCTTGAGAAGATCGAGGCGCTCGTTGAGCAGTACCTCCAACTCCTCTTCGCTACGACGCTCGAGCAGCATGTCCCAGTGGGTGCGCGGGGGCTTGACCTTCTTCTCTTCGGGCTCGGCACCCTCGAGGATCGTGCCCTCCATGCCGTTCTTGCACGGCCACTTCGACGGGACCTCGGCGTCGTCGGCGAACGGAACGTCGAAGATCTCCCCGTTGTCGGTTCGGTACTGGACGATTCGTCGCGGTGCGAGATCGTGGTCACGATCGGTCTCATAGCTCACCGCGCCGAGGCGGCTGCCCCGAAGTACTCGATCTGCCATTTGGCGGTGTCCTCTCGTTTCTCGAGCGTTGGCGAACGCTCAACACTCCCATTCTACGCGCTGCCGGCATCCGGCCCACATCAGAGCGATCGACACGCACCACACGTGCCGCAGCGAACCGACCCGGCGGGTGTTGGGTACGGTCAAGTGCGTGGAGCACACGACAACCGGAGCAGCCCGATCGCGTCGGCGCCCCTACGCCTGCGCCTGGTGTGGTCAGACGATGGTCGACTCCGAGCTCGGGCGTCGACGCAAATACTGCAAACGGTCGTGCCGTCAACGTGCCTACGAACAGAGAGCGCTGACCGAGGGTACTTCTATTCCCGCCGACGCCGTCATCCTCACGCCGACCGAGGTGAACGATTTCGGCGATCGACTCTTTGCGCTCCGCTGTGCGGCAGAGGATCTGGCGACCGCTGTGGACGAGAAAGCCGACACCAGCACGCTCGCCGATCTCGCAGCTGAGGTCGTAACGCTCGCCAAAGCGGCTGAGCGACTC
This sequence comes from Gordonia otitidis, assembly GCF_020735545.1. Taxonomy (NCBI): domain Bacteria; kingdom Bacillati; phylum Actinomycetota; class Actinomycetes; order Mycobacteriales; family Gordoniaceae; genus Gordonia; species Gordonia otitidis. Next base: position 4,664,430 of record NZ_CP085974.1, on the reverse strand, counting down.
CGGTGATCGCTCGCATCTTCGGGCTGTCGTTCGTCGTCACGATCCTCGCGCTCGTCGTCGCCTTCGTCTACGGCGGGTGGGAGGCCGTGGCGCTCGCCGCCATTCTGGGCGTACTCGAGATCTCACTGTCCTTCGACAACGCGGTCATCAATGCCACCGTCCTGGAGAGGATGAGTGCGTTCTGGCAGAAGATGTTCCTGACGGTCGGCATGATCATCGCGGTCTTCGGGATGCGCTTGTTGTTCCCGCTGCTGATCGTGTGGGTGACCGCGGGGCTCAACCCGGTCGAGGCGTTCCGACTCGCGATGAACCCGCCGCCCGAGGGTGCTGACCGGTTTGTCGACGGAAGTCCCAGCTACGAGACGATCCTCACCGACGCGCACCCGCAGATCGCCGCGTTCGGCGGAATGTTCTTGCTGATGCTCTTTCTCAATTTCATCCTGAGCAATCGCGACATCACGTGGTTGACCTGGTTGGAGCGTCCGCTGTCGAAGATCGGTCGACTCAACGCGTTGCCGGTCGTCCTCGCCTCGGTGACGCTCGTGCTCGTGGCCGAGTTCCTCGCGCCGGATTCGATCCGTTCGACCGTTCTGATCGCCGGGATACTCGGCATGGTGACTTATCTGTTGGTCGACGGGTTGAGTGCGCTGTTCCAGTCCGACTCGGAATTTCGCGACAGCGGGCCGTCAGAAGGTGCGAAAGCGGCGGGCAAAGCGGGCTTCTTCCTGTTCCTCTATCTCGAGGTCCTCGATGCGTCGTTCTCCTTCGACGGCGTCATCGGGGCGTTCGCGATCACGGCGGATCCGATCATCATCGCGCTCGGACTCGGATTCATCGGCGCGCTGTTCGTGCGCTCCATCACGATCTACCTGGTCCGAACGGGAACCCTGGCGTCGTATCGCTATCTCGAGCACGGAGCCCACTGGGCCATCGGCGCGCTGGCCGTGATCCTGCTATTGAGCATTGAGTTCCACATCAACGATGTGGTGACGGGACTGATCGGCGTCGTCTTCATCAGTGCCGCACTGTTCAGCAGTGTCGTGGCCAATCGCCGCGATCAACGCCGCGCCGTCGAGGCACGCGAGCGGAAGACATCGGAGGATCGGGCAGACACCCCATCGGCGGCATCGGCGGATACCACCGATCCGTCCGAGCGCTGACCCGACATCGGGTCACCCCTTCTTCGTGCCGGCGCCATCGGAACGGCGCAGCTTCTTGCCTCTGCGTCGATACATCACGACAAAGGCGGTCAGCAGCAGAGCGACCACCACGGCGATGATGACGCCCCACAGGCTGGCTGCTCGAAACCCCGGGGCCCTGACGTTGAGAATCTGCGTGCCCGCGTGCGCGGCGTTGTTGCCGCCCACCTGGATACTCAGCGTGAGGAGATTGGGAATGGCGACCACGACGCCGATCACCACGCACAGGATCGAGAGGACGTTCTTCATCTTGCCGCGAAGGGCTACGGCGAGGACGAGCAGCGAGATCGGGATGAACGTGCAGACGAAACCGATCGACAGACCACTGCCGATTCCTCGTCCCATCGAACCGTCGACGTTGCGACCGATCTGCTCGGCCCACCACCTCGGCAGAAATGCCGCGAGGATGAAATAGACGATCACCGCGATCGCAATGGCGAGCGCGACGAAGAGGAATTTGCGACCGCCCTTCTTGAGTCGATCGGAGAACGACGGCTCGGGCTGTGTCGACGTCGAGCTGACGGTCACGCCCGTGTCATCTGCCGGCGTGGGTGTCGACGACGAAACAGACGACGTGGCAGGGGTCTTGTGTCCCGGATGCTCGGCCATGTCCTCAGCATAGGGTGCCGTTCATTCGTTGGTCGCGAGATCGACCTCCAATGGTTTCGCCGACGCGTGACGAAATCGGTGTCCCTCGGACCGGCCCGAGTGTAGAAAGGACGTTGACGGCGGTGGCTCGCTTTCCAGCTCAGGGACGACGAATGGCCGGTGACAACCAATGGCCGGGGCCGGTCCGCACACATCACACCAGATCAATACAGACAACACCCCAATCAAAGTGAGTGCTTCATGGATCCGATGCAACGTCAGATGCTCGACTTCGAGCAGAACTGGTATGCACTCGGTGGCGGTTCGTCGCGCGAGATCTCCTCGCAGTTCGGACTGACCGATCGGGATTTCTTCACCCAGGTCGAGAACCTGCTCAATGCCGAGCCACCGGTTACCCTGTCGAAGGGCCAGCTCGCTCGCATGCGCGAGGTGGTGAGGAACAGGATCTGGATGGCCCGCTGACACGGGCCGCACCGAGGTCGCGACACAATCGGGTACGACGAGAGGAATTACGTTGCCGCCCTTCGCCGACGATGAGCTCGACGAGTTCTATCGGCGAATAGAGGCCGGTACCCGATCCGGTCGACGCAGACGCCGATCACCTGCTCGATCGGCGATCTGCCCCACTCCGGAGAAGGACGCCTATCGCGACGTGCGTGCGGTCGACGACGCGATTGCTCGTATCCGAGCGGCCGGACGTTCGGCACCGACGCTGCGACCCTACGAATGCGTATGTGGCTCCTGGCATCTCACGAGCCGAGCTGTCGAGATCCCTGACCCGCACCGCAGGCGGAAGCGCTCATGACCGTCGTCGAATTGGCGGTCGACGACGCATCCGGTTCCGTCGCCGCTTACCGTCGCTTCTTCGGCCGCGATGCCGCGGCGTTCCAGTACGACACCACCAACGCGGCGGTGCGACTCGACGGTGCTCGATCGACGCATCGTGTGCTGTTCGGCGTCGACGACGTCGCGTCGTGGCAGACGCTGCTGCAGCGACGAGGACTCGAAGTCCATTCGAGCGACGCCGTGACGGTTGGCGTCGACGGACTTCCTGTCGGCGTCACCGAGGACCGGACTCCGCGAGCTCATGACGGGGCTGGGGCGGATGACATCCTCGGCATCGATCATCTCGTCTTCCAGGCCGCGGGTCGCGACCACGCAGTCGCATTGTTCGGCGCATCGCTCGGCCTCGATTTCCGTCTCGACAGGCCCGTGTCCGACGGACTGCGCCAGTTGTTCTTCCGTGCCGACGATCTCATCATCGAAGTCCTTGTAACGCCTGAGGACACCAGCTCCGTGATGCCGACGGATTCGGCTGTGGCATCGAGGCCCTTGTCGCCGGAAGTCTCCCTCTGGGGAATCGCCTGGGCGACAGACGATATCGAGGTAACCCATGCACGGTTGGTCGCAGCGGGATTCACCGTATCGCGGGTGCGCAGTGGCCGTAAGCCCGACACCCGGGTGGCCACCGTGCGCGCACCCGCGCTTGCGACTCGCACTCTGATCATCGAACCGACTCAACCCGTTGCGGCAAAGAGAGCCCATGGCTGACACAACCACGTTTCAACGGGTCGCAGGAGTGATGAATCGTGCGGTGGTGCCGCTCCTCCATGTCCCGGTCCTCGACGGGCTACTCGGCAGGGTGTTCACCGAGGTGTCCTATACGGGACGTAAGTCGGGTAAGCATGTGCATTTCCCGGCAAACTACAAGCGATCCGGCGACACGGTCACCATCGGCGTCGCGATGCCCGATCGCAAGTCCTGGTGGCGCAATTTCACCGGAGACGGGGCACCGGTCTCGGTGACACTCGACGGGGCGACACGGACCGGGCACGGCCAGTCCGTGAGGGCGGACGACGGTTCGGTACGAGTGCGGATCACCCTCGATCCGGACACCGCGCACTGACGGTGCGCCCGCGACGGACTCCGCCGTAGATCCCACGCCGCACGACCAGCGGCTGCACCACGGTGTCGATACTCCAACGCGGAAAGCGGAACCGAACGCCACCGGGGGAGAACACGTCCAGTCCGTTGTCGCTGGGCCCGAACACCGATCCCCAGCGATGTTCGCGCGGGCGGTAGCGGCGCGTGGGCCGCCCGTCGAGGTATGCGACGACGTTGCTCGCCACGAGACGGTCCGCACGATTGCGGGCTGAACCACGGAGCGGATCCGAATCGGCGACATCACCGACCGCGAACACGCCACGCCGGCCAGGGACCCCGAGGTCGGCGTCGACTCGCACGAACCCCCTGTCGGTCAGCATGTCCGACGGCAGCCACGACGTGTTGGGAGCGACACGGCCCACCGCCCAGATGATCGCGTCCGCCTCGACCGGGGGTTGATCGGTCTGCCATGAGATCGACCCGCTGCCGATCGCGGCCAGTTCTGCGTCGGATGGCAACACCGCTCGGTGTTGGCCGTGACGGTCCACACCGAGCGCTGCCAGGCGCCGGGCGACCTGTTGTCGCGTGCGGTCATGGTGTCGGGGGAGGGGGAGGACGCCGGGATGGTAGAGCGCGACCGCCTTACCCGGCCAGCGTCGACTGAGTTGCGCGGCCGAACTCACCGCCGCAGCACCCCCACCGACGACCGCGATCGACCTGGCCTGCGCCAGACGCGCGTGGACGTCGAGGAGGGCGTCGTCGACGTCGCTGATGCCCTCCAGGACCGGGCGTCGCCAGAACCCATTGGCGACGCCCGTCGCGATCACGAGTGCGTCGTAGGCGAGTGAACCCATCTGGCCCGTTGGTGTGCGTAGGCGTATCACCTTGCGGTCGGGGTCCAGTGCGCAGATCTGCCCATGACGGATGTCGACTCTGTCGAGTCGACGAAAGCGGTCGAAGTCGACACGGTAATCGCGCGCCCACTCGTCCGGAAAGGCGACGCGGAGGCCGAGCTCCTGCCCGCTGACCAACGCAGGCCGTACCGAGACCCCCACGACATCGGTACGTCGAGCGAGGTGGATCGCGGTGAGAACACCGGAGTCGCCCATGCCCGCGACCACAACTCGCCGGCCCGGGGTGACGACGTGATCTGCGGCGCGCTTCGTCATGCTCACTTCGCCGGCTGCGAATCGTCGACGGCTCGGATGCCTTTCGGGGGCAACGGCACGAACATCGGGACGCGTTCGATGACGGCGGCATACGAGACACGTCGTTCCAGACTCCGCTGCTCCATCATCGGGATGCTCGCCCCGAGGAACATCCCGAGCATCGCAGCGGCTCCCAGCCACAGCCACCAGGCGTCCGCTGGTGCCGCTGCGATGCCGAACAGGAATACAGACACCCAGAACATGAACTCGCCGAAGTAGTTCGGGTGCCGCGACCAGGCCCAGACGCCGACGTCGATGGTCTGGCCCGGCTCGCTCGTGCGACGGAACAACCGCAACTGCCGATCGGCAGCCGATTCGAGGGCGACGGCTCCGAGACCGACGACGAACGCCACCACGCACAACCACACCAGTCCGTCGTCGGGTCGGGTGAGTGCGACGTAGGCCGGGACCATCGCGAGGAACACCTGCAGCGTGGGGATGAGGTGGATGGCGAACAGATCCGCGAGGAACGCGAGACGACCCGCACGCTGACGCAACAGTGGATAACGCCAATCCTCGTGGACGAGACCGGGAAATGATCGCCACCAGTTCACTGTCAGCCGCACGGCCCAGATCACCACGACGATCGCCAACAACGCACATCGCCATCTTGCGGGGCCGCCGGCGTGTCTGGCGTCGCCTTCGAGCCACCAGTACAGCAGCAGGAAGACGGGCACGACGCTCCAATAGGCGTCGTAGCAGCTCGAATTGCCGACCGCGCGGCTGACCACGAAGATCACCAGAGTCGCGAGGACATCGGCGATTAGCGTGTCCGCCCAGAGCTGCCCGACACTCGGTCCCCACGTCAGCCAGGCGACCGCCACCGCCAGCCCAACGACGTATGCTGCGGCGATGACCGCCAGCGACACCCTTCTCCCCATACGGGGATGGTCTCAGGCGATCCGCGTGTTCGCTGCGTTTTGGGCGCCGCGTCCCGGCGGCAACGCGAGCCTCGGACGCAGGTGCTCACGCAACCAGCGGTAGACGTCGTCGTTGTTGAGCAACGTGAAATGATTGGCGCCGCCCAGATGAAGACCGTGGTCGATGCTGAATCCGACTCTGCGGGAGCGACTCTCGCCACGTCCACTCGGCGTCAGAACCAATCCGTCGCCGATCAACCTGCTTACCGGATGATTCGGGTTGCGGGTGAGCGATGCGGTGACGAACAGGTGCCGTGCCCGAGGAAGCAGAGGTATCGCCGCGGCGGGTTGCTGGCGGAAGGCATCCGGATCCCGCCCGCTCCAATCGTCGTCGGTCAGGCTTCCGTGGAACAGATCGCGAACGCCTGCGCTTCGTCGGGCGAGCAGATTCCCGAGCGGCGAGGTCACCGATGCAGATCTCAGTATCCCGGTGGCCATGTGCACCGTCCGGGCCAGTGGGGCACCGTAGTGCGGTGTGCCCAGGGCCACGGTGTCGGTGACCACTTCACACCAGTACGCACCTTCGGCACTCGCTGCATGACACGCACTGCGGATCACCAACCCTCCCATCGAGTGCCCGACCAACGTCACACGCGTGGCAGGCACCGGCCATTGGAGGACGAGCGCCTCGAGCAGTGCCGCAAGTTCTCGGCCGTTGTCACTGATGTGTCGGCCGGTGTTGAAGCGCACGCGTACCTCGGTCGCTCCGATGTCCGCGGTGAGTCGACGACCGTAGCTCGGACGCTCGCCTCTGTCCCATGCGAACTCGGACTCCATGAGGCCGTGGAGGAACACGACTACGTGACCCGTCGCCCCGGGAAAGGCCGCTCGGAGCGATTCCGTCCTCACCGGAACCGGCGCGCCGTCGACCCGGACCGACATCGTCTGCGCAAGCGATGACCGCTCTTCGGCGAGGGAATCGCCGATCAGCCCATCGAGCACTCCGAGCACGGACGCGCCTCGCGCGCTCTGCGACGGCGCGCGTCGCGGTTCCGGAAGCGCCGCACCGACGTTGGCGATCGCCTCGAAAAGCGACGACACGGTCCCGTAGGTCGCATGTGTCACGGTGTCATGCAGCAGGTGCGCCGATCGACTCGACGTCCCACCGACCCGATCGGATACCGCGAACAGACAGTCGGAGACCGCATGGTGCAGCTTGGCGACGCCACGAGTGGCAGCGGCGAGTTCTCTCAGCCCGAGCTGTGTTAGTGCCGCCACCTCGCGCGGAGCGGCGTCGTCAACGCTAGTCACGGACTCCAGAGTACAAGTGTTCACCCAAAATGGCAGCGAACATGTCACATCGCCGTCGTCGCCAACCGTCAGGCGTCGACGCTCTCCCGATAACCGAACTCGACAACGTCGACATCCGCGACATGCTTGCGTCGCTCGCGCATCAGGCCCAGTCCGTAGAGGACGATGCCGCCGACCAGCCAGCAGAACAGCACGATCAGCGGTCGAGCGATCGCGTTACCGTCGAAGAAGACGACATTGCGCAGAAGTGAACCAGTCGCCCCGGGCGGCAGATGCTGACCGACGGCCCCCCAGGGTGTCGGCAGCATCTCGGGTGCACTCGAGAGCCCGGAAAGCGGGTTACCCAGCAGGATCAGCGCGATGGCTGCGAGGACGAGACCGGCACCACCGAGCGCCTCGCGAAGCCCGAGAACCGCGAAACAGGTTGCCGCGATGCCGAGCATGCCTGCGAGCGAGGTCAGCCAGTAGTTTCCGTCGAACGTGCCGACCGCGAATTGCAGAATCGCTATCAGGACGAAGCCACCCACCACCGACACGCCGAGTGCCGCGAGGATGCGCCCACCCGCAGATGGGATGACCAGCATGATCACCATTGCACTGATCCACCCACCGAGCGCAAGCGGTAGTGCCCCAGCCGCAAGACCCGCCCCGTGCGAATCCTTCGCGGGGAAACTGCGGACGTCGACGACGCGGTGCCCGATGTGAGTCGCATCGGCGACGCGCTGTCCCAGCGTCTCGATCATCGTTGCCACCGTTGGACTCGCGGCAGTGGCGACCAGCACCGTGAGTTCCGATCCAGGGGAAACGACGAGTGCGCCGTATACCTCGCGCGACTCGATGGCGTCATGTGCGACGGATTCGTCGGCGTAGCTCGTCACGTCGAATGACTCGCCCATGAGATGACCGATCTCATCGGCAGCCTGCGCTGACCCGACCACCCCGATCGGGATGTGATGCGGTGCGGACCTCGCTGCGGGCAGAGCGAACATCGTGACCATCACCGACAGCAGCACCGCCGTGCCGATGACGACGGCGATCACCTTGACGCCGACAGGCGGCCCCGTTCTGGCCGAGGTGTCGAGCGTCGCGGCCGCGGCGGGAACCAGCAAGACCGTGCTGTATCGACGGTGGGACACCAAGGTCGAGATGGTCATGTCGGCGATGGTCGACGTCGCCAGAGAAGTCCTCTCGGTCCCGGACACCGGATCACTGTCGACCGACCTCTACACCATCCTGGTCCGCATGCGGGCGCGGTTGACCGAGATCGGTTCGGAGACGATCCGATCGCTCCTCGCCGATCTGCCTGTCGGGTCCACCGATGCGCTGCTGCGGCTCATCACCAGCCACGTCGACGATGTGATGGCTCCAACCTTCGAGCGCGCACGCGAACGAGGAGAGCTGGGACCGGGTGCACTTGCGCCGCGCGCGGCGGCACTGCCCTTCGACCTCGCACGACACGAGTTCTTCATCACCGGCACCATGTCGGATGACTCGATCGACGAGATCATCTCGATCTGCGTGATTTCCCTGTGGACGACACTGACAAATGCTGCCACCACATGACTCCAGGGCGTCCCGCGGTCATGACATCATCCGCCGAATGACTCGTTGACGACGTGGGAGAGCGACTCGCGGTCGGCGACGTCGAGCTTGATACACGCCCGATAGATGTGACCTTCGACCGTGCGCACGGACACGGTCAGTCGCTCGGCGATCTCACGATTGGTCAGGCCCCGTCCGATGAGCACCGCGATCTCGCGTTCACGCGCGGTGATCGGCAACGGTCGCGCCGTCGCTCGAATCGCGGGTGTTGTCGCACCGTCGCACCTCTTCGACAGCGCGAGGACTCTGGCCGAGTACGCGGTCGCATCGCCGCGTCGACCGGCGCTCTCGTACGACTTCGCCGCCTGAGCGGCCGCGTCTGCAGCAGAAAGAAGCAAGCCCGCTTTCTCGAATTCGTCTGACGCCAAAGCCAACTCATCCGGATCACCCGCAGCGAACGCCTCGGCATGGCGCACGTAGACGGGACCCAGATCCCCTTGTAGGAGTGGCGCGAGCTCGAGGAGTCGCGCCACCGTGGTTTTGTCGCCGAAGCGTGTCGCGTGGTGCAGGGCCTCCGCCTCGAGCGCGTGCTGGCCCGAGTCGCGCGCGATCTGTGCGGCATGATGGGCGTGCTCGATCGCGGTGCGTTCTGCGCCCTGCGCCGCGGCGATCCACGCTCGCGCAAGGACGCGTTGCGACTCGTGCAGCGCCAGGTGTGCGCCCCGGTGTTCGTCCGCGTCGCGGAGGACGCGTTCGGCGTTGTCGACGTCGTTGAGCGCAGCATAGGCGCGCACCAGGATCAACCGTCCCGGCAGACGCCAGGGGAGTGGCTGTTTGGCGTTGAGCGCGGCAAGTGCCTGCTCGAACTCGCTGATCGCCTCGCGAAACGACCCACTGTAGGTTGCGGCCACTCCGGCCATGATCTTGGCGATCGCCCACCCGAGGAACTGACCAGACGACGAGAACTGTGTGTACTCGTCGGCGCGCGCCCGAGCTTCTGCGAGATCACCCACCATCGTGAGCGCCAAAACGTCGCAGTAGCGGACCATGACGCTGATCATTCCGTCGGTCGCCTTCTGCTTCGCACGTGTACGTTCGGCATACGGCGCGTAGTCACGTCCCCGGCCTGCGATCGGCATGGCCAGACCGGCACCGAACGCGGCGAAGTCGATCGCCTGCGACGGCGCGTTGGGACTCTCCAGGACATGCTCGGCGAGTGCGATCCCCTCCTCGATGCGGTTCTCGTGCACGGCCATTGCGGCGGCGACCGCGTCGACGACGAGACGCAACGTCGGGTGCTGGACCTTCTCGTTGAGGAGGTCGAGCATGCGGTGGCTCTCCTCGACGTCGCCGAGCATCCAGAAAATCAGGCTCATCCGCGAGACCGCCCAGACCACGAGCTCGAACTCGTTGAACGATTCGGGATCGAACTCGGTGAACACGGCGTCGGCCTCGACGATGCGGCCCTGCCACATGATCGCTCGGGACAGTAGTTCGCCCGCCGTGAGGCTGCCGTCGTGTTCGTAGGCGATGCGCGCGAGGCGCTCCCCGAGCGGGAGGTTCGCCAGGAAGATCGCATCCTTGGCCGCCGCGATCAGGAGGTCGGTGTCGACCTCGCGGTCTGCGTCTACACACAGTTGGGCGAGGCGTATCCGGTCGGCAGCGGTGTCAGGCGAGTGGTCGCGCAGTTCGTCGACGAGCTGCGCGCGAAGCCGCCGAGCCGCGATCGTGCTGATGCGGCGACGGACGACGTCGCCGTAGAGCGGATGGCTGAATCGGACGTTGGTCGTGTCGCCGTCGCGGGTCGTCCTGATCAGTCCGGAGGTCTCGGCGTCGTCGACCGGCTCCTCACCGACCATGCGGGTGAGAAGGTCGATGTCCATCGGCTCGTACAGGGACAGCACCTTGAGTGCGTCGATGACCAGGGGCCCCGCCCGATCGAGACGGTCGTCCAACAACGCCACCAGGCCCGATGGCACAGCGGTCGGTCCGCGGAGTTGCCACACCCCGGAGACCTCCGACAGCGCACCTGAATCGACCGCCCCCTCGACCATGTTGCGGAGGAACAGCGGATTACCGCCAGACGAGTCCCAGATGACGTCGGCACTCAGGCCCTCCAGCGACCCGCCGAGGACCATCTCGACCAGCGATGCACACTGCTCCCTGGTGAGATTCTCCAGTTCGAGGCGATGCAGGTATCCGTCCTTCCACAGCGACGTCACCGCATCGGGCACCGACTCACCCGTGCGCACCGTTGCGATGATGCGGGCGCTGCGATCCATCGCGATCTGGTGCAGCAGCGTCGCCGAGAGTTGATCGAGCATGTGGGCGTCGTCGATCCCGATGACCGTACCCGGTTCGGCGAGCAACGTCTCGCGAGCAGACACCAGTGCCGCGATCGGGTCGCGGGATGCGGTGAGAGTGACCCAGGGGGCAAAGGCGCCGAGTGGGATCGCCCGCGACGAATCCGTGCACGCCGCCCACCGGATGCTTCGGCCGAGTGTGTCGGTGACCATGCGGGCGAGCGTCGTCTTGCCAACGCCGGCCGGCCCGACGAGCACCACGCCGCAACGCCCCCCCGATCGGAGAAGCGCGGAACGAATGAACTGCTGTTCGGTGGGCCGGCCGAGAAGTTGCCACCGCCCTTCCATGGTTGGGAATTATAGAACGACGAAGAAACGAACGAGCGCCAAAAGATCTCAGTCGGGTAAATCCGCAACCGAGCTCGGCTCGCTCATCGGTGCATTGTTCTTCTGATGCCGGAATCTGCTCGACGCGTCGTACACCTCACGCTTGAGTCTGTTGATGGATCCGAGAGGCGTGTGGGCCTTGAGCCCCCGCCAGGAATTGAACGACAGTACGTCGTCGCCGTACGCGCGTCGCGCCGGCGTGTAGGGGTTCTGACGGGGAAACCGTATCGTGGCGACGGTCCGATGAGGAGACTCGTCCTCCGGCCACGCGGTCTTCGCATTCTCCAGCGGCATCCGATCGATATTCGTGCACAGTTGCACGCGCAATTCGTATTCCGCGGCGTGCACATCAAAGAAGTCGACGGTCATGTCCTGCAAAGCGTTGACGCCGCGGTAATCGGGAGTCGGCTGTCCCGCGAGTGCGCGAACCTCGGGCGACGACGGTGCGTACAGCATCTTTGCGACGTACCTGCCGTACCGCAGCGGCGCCGACGTGTAGAAGGTCTCGCCGAGAATGTGAGTGTTCTCCTTGATGAAGACCTTGAGGGTCTCCGGCAGCGGGTGCCCGATCTTGGTCAGCAGCCGATCGTCGACGAAGGCCAACCCCTTCTCGGCGATGGCGAGCACGGGGTCGGAGACCCGCGCGAGCGCCCAGGCGGTCATCATCCCCTTCGTCGAATACTCCTGCGCATCCGCGAACAGAAACTCACGATGCGTCACCATGATGAAATCCTGGGTGGTCGCGGTGTCGCCGGGGAGTGCCCTGTCACCTGGATCGACACCGATGACCTTGATGCCCAGGCCACGGACACCTCTCATCTGGTCCGTGCGGATCGCTCCGGACGTACTCGACAGACGCGCGATGACCGGATAGGTGCGTGGCTGCGCGAACAATCCCTGGGCGAGTTCCTCCGGCAGGTTCGCGTGTACCTCCAGTTCACCCCGCAGTATGGCGTGACTTTTCGCGTGAGCGTCTCGAATCGCGCGCTTGTACTTGGCATACGAGTGCTCGTTGTTTGCGTGCAGGGTCTGCACGATCCTCGCCACCGCCTTGGCCTCGTCCGGCGGCGCGTTCTCCATATCCGGGGTGAACAGCACGTACTCGGGGCTCATCCCAGTCCTCTCGGTGAGTCAGGTGGCAGCGATGTTTCGGCTTTGGTCTCTTGGCAGGCGATCTGTCGGCCGATGATCAGGTAGCGGGCCAGGGCGCGAACGGGTTCGCGATCTTGGTGAGCAGCGGGGTGAGTGTGGGGAAGTGGCGCAGCAGGACCGTGCGCATCGAGTTGTCCCGAATCCATGCCATGCCGGCCTCGGTGTAGAAGTCAGCGGTGAAGTCCGTCGTGAGGAATCGATCGGCGGCGATCCTGCGTGAGGCCATCAGGATGAAGACGCGAAAAGCGGTGTCCGAGAAGCCGAAACCTCGAGGTTTGCGTTCGGCGTACAACCCGACCATCAGATCGACATCGTCGACGGTGCTGTAGATCCGTTCCAGTTGCGCCGCCCACTCGGGTCTGTCGGTGAGATCGGCGAAGCTCCGTGCCGGGGCGAGCCGGAAATGTCGGCGGAACTCGTTGTAGCGGGGGACACCTCGTTCTCTGCTGCGCAACACGTCGACGGTGGCGAGGTCGATCGGTTCGCCCGACCGACGGGCAAGGTCCCGTAGCGCCGCCGGGAAGTTCTGCAATGTGAGGGCACCCGGATGGGCACGGCCGAACGAGTACAACAGATCCGCCATCGACGATTCGGCCATCCGGGTGTGCACATGGTCGACGAGCAGCTCCGCGAGGGCGTGCGTGCGCCTCGTCTGTCCGGTGGCGACGCTGCGCACCTCGAGCTCGTCGGGTAGCAGGGGATGCATGCGGTAGACGGAAATGAACTCTTCGGTCAGCGAGAACGGCACCCCGTTGAGTTCCGTACGCCCGCCCGGAATCCCGAAGAGGATCTCGCTGTCGACGAGTCGGCCGAAGCGAGTGGTGAATTTCTCGCCGAGCAGTCCGAACCAGTTCGCGCGCATACCGGTGACGGTCGTTGGGTGGGCGATGATCGCCGGAGTCCAGTCGATCGTGTGAATCTTGGCCATCAGCGCTGAATTGACCAGTCGTGCAATGTCGTACAGACGCTGCTGGTCGTCGGCCAGCTCTGGCTGCGCTGCGGTGAGTCGTCGGCAGATCGTGTTGTGTTCTCGTAAGAACAACGACTGCATCAGTGCCAGTCCCAGCCATGAGTTCGCCTGAGGGCCGGTCGGATCCAGCAACTGCTCGGCGGCGAGCGTGGGTAATCCGTCGTCGGCGAGTTCGATCGTGGCGAGCAGATTGCCCTGCGCGTCGGTGTCGCGGATTGCGCGGGCGTACTCCTCTGTGTCTCCGTAGATCTGAGAGGCGTCCCACCAATGGGTGTCCCGGTTGGCAAAGGTCGGTGGCACGTCGGTGGGCCCGTCAAGCGCAGGCGTGTGCGGAATCTGCATCGGCCTGGCGTGTGGCCACGGGTCGTCGGGCTCGAGGTCGACCAGCCACGGCTCGGGATCCACCGGGGTCAGGTGGCTCACCCAATCGTGCACCTGGAACTGGATCCACGCGGCCGCGAGAAGGTTCAGGGTCGACGCCGGTTGGAACTCGGTGCGGGCGAGGAGCTTCTCGCTGATCACCCGTGGGCTCGGTTCACGTGCGCGGTCCTCGGTCTCCGGCCACGTCGCGTCGATGGGCACGTTACGCCCGAAACGAGCACCCACCGAACCCATGTCGGGTCGCTCGAGGTTGTCGAACCGACCGTCGATCGTGCGGCCCGGATGATCGGACGGGTTCAGTGGCGGATCGAGCGGAGCGACGGGGTCGGGGTCGGTGTCGAAGAGGTTCAGTGCCCGTAGCTGGCTGCGAATCCCGACCAATACCGCCAGCGCCAGTGGTTTCGGGAGCCGCGACCACCCGAACAGCCTGTCGGCGTTCTCCGCGGCCGAAGCCAGAACTCGTTCAACGGTAGTTCTCTGATCGACCACCTAGTCCTCTTCCGCTCGCCCGCGTGACTGCCGCTACAGATCGTTTGGGCACACCGACCGTGTCGCGATGAGTATCCCCGAGATCGACCTGCTGCCGCATGCGTACCGGGCTACCTCATAGCGCGGGTGGTGCTTTCGAGTAGCCGGGTACTCGTGAAAGCACCACGCGGTTCACAAAGACTGGAAGCCCAGTCGGTACGCGTTCAGGCACGCAGTCCCGGCACGCGCTTTCAGCAGGGCGCACCGGATCGGACAAGCGCAGGATGTCATGCGCACGGAAGAAAGAAAGCGACAGGTGATTCGTGATCGTCCCGATCAGCATCACACTCAACATCGACACGGGGATCGACGACATCGTCGACGCCCTCGACTGTCGGATCGACAACGCGAAGCAGCGTCGATTCTGGTTCGCGGAGGCACGCCACGCATCGGCCGACACGCCCACCCCGCTGTACGACAGCAGGGTGGTGATCCGATTGCGGTCGGGAGCCCGGGACGACCTGACAGTCACGATGCTTCCCGAGAGCTGTGATCGGCTTACCGGCGATTGGGCCGCGCCCTTCGACCGGGACGACCTCGAATACCGGATCTCCGAGCGGTGGTGCGGCGGCAGTCGGCAATTGACAGCGTCGGCACGCACTCACCATCCCGCAGGCGCCATGGTGGCAGCGATACGCGATGGCGCCGACCCCACCCACCTCCTCGATATGTCACAGCGCCGATTCCTCGTGGCATGCGCGACCTCCGGGACTCCGATCGATCACCTCGTGATCCGCGGTCCGATCACGTCACATGTCTGGGACACGGCGCTTCCCGAGAACCGTCGCGTCCGTGTGGAGCGGTGGCTGACCGACGGGCTCGACGTCCTCGGGATCACCACACGTGTGGAACTGCGGCCGGGCGATGCCTCGTACGACCTCACCGCGCGAGCGGTGGACGCCGCTGGAGAGCTTCGCGACGGACTGTCCGGACTCGAGGGTCAGACCAGTGCGCTGGCCAGCAGGACCGCCTTGGCACTCAGGGTGCTGTCCGGCGCGACGACGTGACCAGCAGAGTCTTCCGTCGACGAAGTCACCCGTCGACCGAAACGATCGTCAACTCGAAGACCAGGGTGTCGCCCTTGTCGATCCCGGCCGCCGGATTGCCGTCCGGATATCCGTCCGCGGGGTTCATTGCCACGGCCACCGAGGAGCCGACTTTCTGGCCGGCGATCGCCTTCTTGAACCCGACCACGACCTGATCCAGCGAGAACTGTACGGGTGTACCAGCGGTGTAGCTGCTGTCGAACGTCTTCCCATCCCGACCGTTGACGCCGACATAACACACGCTAACGGTCGCGGTGTCGGCGACGACCGGCCCTGAGCCCTCTCGCAGGGTGTGGACCTCGGTGTCGGTCACGGCGAACGGAGTCGTCACCTTCACCGCCGGTGCGGTCGACGACGTCGAGGCGACGACGTCGACGCTCCCCGTGGTTCCGCGTAGGGTCCACTCGGGCTGTGCCGATGCGGCCGGCGACGCCGTCGGACAGCTCGCCGCGGCAGCGGATGTCGGCGACGACTGGGCTGAACCCGAATCGGAGTCCGACCCGCACGCAGCGAGTCCGATGGTCAATGAGGCAGCGGCGACAGGTAGCAACAGGCGTCGGATGTTCACTCGCGTCACGCTACCGAATCGGTTGTCGATCCCACGCCCGGCCTCCGCCGGGCGTGGACGACGCACCGACTAGGACGAAGGAAGTCCCAGCGCCCGGGAGATGGTGAAGAACAGATCCGTCTGGTCGGTCAGCCCGACGACGTTCGCTGCGCTCGGGCCGTACGCGGCGACTCTCAACTGCGTACCGGTGTGTCCCTGATCCATGGCATCGAGATTGTCCGACGTCCCGTAAGACACCGTGAGTGGCTGACCGTCTTTGGTCGTCAGTACACGCGTCAGCCCGGGGTAGAGCGCGTCCCTTTCCACCTGGACGGGGAGCTTCGCGTCGTCGGCGGCCTCCTGGACGTCCTCGGCGGTCATCGTCTCGACGATCTGACTGCTGTGCGCGTGATCGGCGGTCACGATGACCAGCGTGTCGCGGTTGTCCTTGGCGTAGTCGAGCGCCACCTTCGTGGCCTCGTCGAGGTCCACAGTCTCACCGATCTGACCGCACGGATTGGCTGCGTGATCCTGCTTGTCGATCGACGCACCCTCCACCTGCAGGAAGAATCCTTTGTCGTTGCCCTTGAGCAGGTCGATCGATTTCTTGGTCATGTCCGCGAGCTTCGGTGTCGACGCACCGCGTTCTGGGTTGTCGGTGCAGGTCGCGGCGGGTTCGAGGTAGCCACCCTTGGTCGCGACGGGCCCGTTCCAGCGGACCGGCATGTTGCCGTCGGCGAACAATCCCAGCACTGGGGAGTCCTGGTTTGCAGCCGTGACACCGTTCAGCTCGTCGGCGCTGCGAACCATCTGATAGCCACGTTCCTTTGCCTGCACCTCGAGTGTTTTGCCCCGGTACTGCCCCGCGGTGGCGGTCTGCTGGAATGTCTTCGCACCGCCGCCGAGGACCAGATCTGCACGGGTCGCGAGGAGTTGCTCGGTGATCGACCCCTTCCCGCCCTTGTCCAGCGCATCGTCCGGACACTTCTCGGCTGTCTCCTCGGGTCCGTAGCACTTGCGATTGCTGACGTGGGCGACCTGCACCGCTGGTGTCGCGTCCTGGATCTCCGCGGTGGTCACATCACCGGTCGCCTTACCCGCCTTCTTGGCGAGCTCGAGCAGCGTCTGCTGCGGGGCTCCCTCGATGTCGACCGAGATCGCACCGTTGTAGGTCTTGGTGCCCGTCGACCATGCCGAACCGCTCGCGGCCGAATCGGTCACGTAGGTGGGCTTTCCGTCCTTGTCGATCGAGTAGTGCGTGTACTGACCGGTCAGGGGAAGCGCGTCAAGACCGCTGAAGGTACCGCCTGCGCCCTGTGCGTAGTCGCGGGCGACGGTGATCTCCGAGTCGCCCATTCCGTCGCCGATCAGCAGGATGACGTTCTTCGCGCCCGAGTTGCGGATGGAATCGGCAATGAGCGATCCGCGGTCGTCACCTGCCCTGGTCGCACCTCCATGTTCTGAAAGCGTGCCCTTGGCAACGGGATCCAGCAGCGGCCCGGCCGTGTCGTCGTCGCTGCCACCACTGCACGCCGCCATCACTGTCGTCGCACACACCACAGCGGTGACCGCCATGTACCGATGTCGTCGCATCCGCATTCTCCCCATATCCGTCGATTTCCTGAACTCGGACATGGTCGTTGCGTTATGTGAACGAAAGTTGTCGTGAAGACGACATCGGTGCAGCCACCCGACCACGAGTCGGGTGGCTGCACTCGTCAGCGCGGAAGCGGGCTGTAGAACACCAGGCCGTTGCCCTTGTTGTCATATACGACGGCACGACGCTCGTGCGCGTCATCGTAGGGTCCCTTGATGATCGCGCCGCCGCTTTCCTCGACCGCTTTTGCGTCGCCGTCGACGTCGTCGGTCTTGATCCCGACGACCACCTTGCCGGGAATCGGGTGGTCGACGTCGGTCGCGAGGGCTAGCGTCAGGGAGCCGCCGTCGAGCGCGGCGAAGTGCGCCCCGTCGCGGAATTTGAGCGCCATCCCCAACGTGTCGCTGTAGAACCTGATCGACTCGTCGAGATCGTCGGTGGACAGAACGATCATGCGCACATCGTGGTCACTCACGTGGGCCTCCTTTGGCCGGATCCTGGTTCACCCCGGTGAACTCCAACGGATTTCACGCTAGTGCACCGCTGACGTCAGCGAATGGGACTTCCGGACCAGATATGCCACGCGGCTCCCGACCAGGCAGGGTCGGGAGCCGCGTGCAGGGGTCGGCGTTTGGGCGGGTCAGCCGCGAACCGACTCGAGTGCCTCGTTGAACGTCTTGCTCGGCCGCATGACCGACGCGAGCTTCTCCGAGTCGGGTGCGTAGTAACCGCCGATGTCGACGGCTTCGCCTTGCGCCTTGTTCAGCTCGGCCACGATCGCATCCTCGTTCTCGGCGAGCGTCTTCGCCAGCGGCGCGAAGTGCTTCGCCAATTCCTCGTCGTCGGTCTGTTTGGCCAGCTCTTGCGCCCAGTACATCGCGAGATAGAACTGGCTGCCCCGGTTGTCGAGTTCGCCCGTGTTGCGCGACGGACCCTTGTTGTTCTCGAGCAGTCGTCCCGTTGCGGCGTCGAGTGTCTTGGCGAGCACCTCAGCCTTGGGGTTGTCGTTCTTCTTGCCCAGATCCTCGAGGCTGACCGCGAGCGCCAGGAACTCACCGAGTGAATCCCACCGGAGGTGATTCTCCTCGAGGAGCTGCTTGACGTGCTTCGGGGCAGAACCGCCCGCTCCGGTCTCGTACAGACCACCGCCTGCCATCAACGGGACGATCGACAGCATCTTGGCGCTGGTACCGAGCTCGAGGATCGGGAACAGGTCGGTCAGGTAGTCGCGCAGGATGTTGCCGGTGGCCGAGATCGTGTCGAGGCCGCGAATCAGGCGTTCCATCGTGTAGCGGATGGCACGCACCTGCGACATGATCTGGATGTCGAGGCCCTCGGTGTCGTGATCCTTCAGGTACGTGTTGACCTTGGTGATCAGCTCGTTCTCGTGGGGACGGTAGGGGTCGAGCCAGAAAACCACCGGCATGCCCGACTCACGCGCACGCGTCACGGCCAGCTTCACCCAGTCGCGAATCGGGGCGTCGCGCACGATGCACATGCGCCAGATATCGCCCTCCTCGACGTTCTGCGACAGCAGGATCTCCCCGGTCTCGAGGTCGACGAAGTTCGCGACACCGTCGGCCGGGATCTCGAAGGTCTTGTCGTGCGAGCCGTACTCCTCGGCCTTCTGGGCCATCAGTCCGACGTTGGGCACGGTGCCCATCGTCGTCGGATCGAACTGCCCATTGGTCTTACAGAAGTTGACCATCTCCTGATAGATCCGCGAGAACGTCGATTCCGGGTTGACCGCCTTGGTGTCCTTGGGCCGACCATCGGCGCCATACATCTTGCCGCCGGCGCGGATCATCGCGGGCATCGACGCATCGACGATCACATCGCTGGGGGAGTGGAAGTTGGAGATGCCGCGAGCGGAGTCGACCATGGCGAGCTCCGGCCGGTGCTCGTGGCACTTGTGCAGGTCGTCGACGATCTCTTCCTTCTTCGACGCCGGCAGCGATTCGATCTTGGCGTACAGATCCGAGAGCCCGTTGTTGACGTTCACGCCGAGTTCGTCGAACAGGTCGCCGTGCTTGGCGAACGCCTCCTTGTAGAAGGTGCGCACGGCGTGACCGAATACGATCGGGTGGCTGACCCGCATCATCGTCGCCTTGACGTGCAGCGAGAACATGACGCCCGTCTTGTAGGCGTCCTCCATCTCCTTCTCGTAGAACTCGATCAGCGCCTTCTTGCTCATGTACATGCTGTCGACGACGTCGCCGTCGAGAAGCTTGACCTCGGGCTTGAGGACGATGGACTCACCGTCGGTGGTGACCAGTTCCATCTTGACCCTGCGATCTCCCTGCACGGTCATCGACTTCTCGCCGTGATAGAAGTCGCCTTCACGCATGTGCGCGACGTGGGTTCGCGATGCCATCGACCACTCACCCATCGAATGCGGATGCTTCTGTGCGTACTCTTTGACCGCCCTGGGTGCTCGACGATCCGAATTGCCCTCACGCAGAACAGGATTGACAGCACTACCGAGACACTTCGTGTATCGGTCGCGGATCTCCTTCTCTTCGTCGGTCTTCGGATTGCCCGGATAGTCGGGAATGGCGTATCCCTTGGACTGCAGCTCCTTGATCGCAGCGAGCAACTGCGGTACCGAGGCGCTGATGTTGGGAAGCTTGATGATGTTGGTGTCCGGGTCCTGGGTGAGACGTCCCAGTTCACCGAGGTGGTCGCCGACCTTCTGTTCGTCGGTCAGATAGTCGGGGAATTCGGACAGGATGCGCGACGCAACGGAGATGTCGGAAGTCTCGACGTTGATGTCGGCGGAGTCGGCGAACGCCCGGATAACGGGCAGAAAGGCGTAGGTCGCCAGCATCGGCGCCTCGTCGGTCAGGGTGTAGATGATGGTCGGTTGCTTGTCGCTCATAACCTGCCTTCGCTCTCGATTCCGGTCGCCCGACACAATTGGGTCGTGTGTCACAACCGCTGGCCACGCGCGGGTGTGCGCGTCCAGCGTCAACCCTATTCCGTCCGTGAAACCCGCGCCGCATGTGCTCTCGAAATGAGCTGCGTCGCGGCTCGCACGCTGGGTGTCCTCGGTCACCTGATGCCGCCATCGACGCACGATCAGCTCATGGCAAACTCGACCGAGGTCCGTGAACGAGGTGCAACCGTGAGGTGACGATGGCGAACTCCACCGTGGATGATTCGGCGACCGCGGTTCCGGCGGATCGGGCCACTGAGCCGATGCGACCAGTGCGCGCACGACCAACAGATCCGGTCCCATCCACGACGACGCTGGTCGGCACCTGGGAGGCCAACCGAGCGATCCAGAGGTCGGCGGGAGTCCGCCTGTTCGCCGCGTCCAATTTGGCGCTGTATGTGACGTTGATGGAGCGTCATCTGGATTTCGGTACCCGCCATACCGAGTCCGACCTCGCGATCCGTCTCGACCGCGACCTCGCGGAGCTCGATGCCTCCGATCAGCCGTCCGGCCTCGATCTCATCAAGTCGTGGGCCAAGCAGGGCTGGTTGCACCGCGTCACCGACGCCACGTCACCGTCGGCGCCGAACGTGTGTTTCCTGACCACCGAGGCGCGCTCGGTGATCGCCTACATGCGACGACTGCGCCGCGAGGACAGTGTCGCCACCGGTGGCTCGATCACCGGTGTCGCGGCGGGTCTGCATCGGGTGGCGACGCGGGTCGCCGATGATCCGGACCGGATCCGCGAGGACATCGCGCATCAGATCGATGAACTCGACGCCGAGCTCGTCGAACTCAATGAGGGCCGTCGCCGACCTCTCGACCTTCGCGGCGCCGAGGACGAGGCGCGCGCGATCGCCTATCAGATGGAACAGATCATCGGTGACATCGGCCAGTACGGCGCGATGCTCGATCGGATCACCACCGCGCTGCTCGACGACCCGCATGATTCCGATCTCGCCTACCGGGACCGACAGCGTCAGATGTTCGACGATTACGAGCTTCTCCTCGAGTCGTCGCAGAGTGCGTCGTATCACGCTTTCACCCAGATGATCCAAGATCCGCAGCAGCGCGCCCGTCTCATCGCCGACATCGAACTCGTTGTCGACCGGTTGCCCAGTATCGACACGGGGTTGCGCGCGGTGATGGAGAACTTCTTCCCGCTGGTGAGCGAGCAGATGGCGGAGGTCGGACGAATCCGGCAGCGCTGCGCCCGCCGCATCCGCAGGTTCGTGGCGTCGGGAACCCTCGAACAGAGCCGCGGCGTCGCCCGTCAGCTCAACGACGCACTGGCCACAGCGAATGAGCTTCTCAAGGACTCGCTCGCCGATCGTCGCCTCGGGTACGAACTCCCGGTCGCCACTCCGCTGATCACCTCGATCGGCCGCCTTGCTTTCGAGATCCGTAATCCCGCGCCGCCTGAGCAGGCCCGTCCTGCTGACGGTCGCACCAATCTGGCGTCGTTCGCGTCACTCGCAGGCCAGGTCGACACGGTCGAACTCGCCGACGTCGTCAACGAGAAGCTGGCGAGCGGCCCGGTGTCGCTGAGCGAGGCGATCGACGCGCTCGACGAGCCGTATCTGGCGCATGTGATCGTGTTGTGGTCGTGGGCCCTGCGCCAGCCTAGGAATACACTGCGCCAGCCTAAGGAAAAACTGCGCCAGCCTCGGAATACACAGCGCCAGCCTCGGGACTCACAGCGCCAGCCTCGGAATACACAGCGCCAGCCTGGGGACACACGTTCGGTGGATGCCTTCGCGAATACGGCCGGCGACGGTGGCGCGTCGTCGTTCGTCCGGTTCCGCTCCCTCGAGGGTGAGGATCGCGCGATCGAGGTTCCGGTGTTGATGTTCAGCGAACCCATCCCGTCGCAGTACAGCGACTCCGATTCGATTCTCAGCACGGAAGCCGACGCCTGATGACAAGCACTGACACGACCGGTCCGCACAATTCGACGGCGGACACCACCGAGGGCGGCGTGACCGGATCCCCTGCGGTGCCCGCTGACGAGTACGCCGGGTATGACGACCTACCGTCCGCTGCGACCCGCGGACGCGTCGACGAGCCGCGCGCACCCAGATTCGACGGTGACGTCTCGGCGATGCCCGACCGCGCGTGCTGGGCGCTCCAGAACCTCCTCACCCGCAGGCATGTCAGTGGGGATCGAAACCCGCAGCTGTGGGCGTGGGTGACCGAATACCAGGAACTGTTGCGCAGCCGTCTGTCCGAACTCGATCTCAGGTTGCGTCTCGTCGACGAGCTCCAGGTGGCCTTCGTGGAACAGGCTGGCTACGAATCACGCTGGGGTAGAAGAATTCTCAAGCGGGAAACGATTCAGACCTACGATGCGATCCTTGCGCTGCACCTGGCGAAGTTCCTGCGGTCGTCGCGCGAGGAGACCGCGATCATCACCCGTGAGGAGATCCACGAGCTGTTCGCGGGCGTGACCAACACCATCGATCGCGACCTCGCGCTGTTCGACAAGAGGATCGAGCGTGCGATCGACAAGATGGAAGAGCTCGATTTCCTCCGCCGCCATCGAGACGACCCGGACACCTTCACTGTGAGTCCGGTCATCACCGCGGTGATGACGGCATCGGTCATCACCGATCTGCAGCGCCAGTTCGAGCAGTTCGTCGGTGCCGGAGACACCGGCGACGACCTCGCTGCCACCACCGATCAGACCGACTCCGATGCGTGGGACGGCACAGACGGCCCGTCGTCCGCCGACGACACCGACGCTTATGCCGACGAGGAAGGAGACGAGTGGTGAGCAATTTCTACAGGCCGGATCAACGAGGAAGCAGTGCCGCGCTGCGCGACAGCGACGAGCAGTACTACCTCTCGCGGTTGCAGCTCATCAACTGGGGTGTGTTCGACGGGTACCACTCCATCGACTTCAGCCCGGGCGGCGCACTCATCACCGGATCATCCGGAAGTGGCAAATCGTCACTGCTGGATGCGATCTCACTCGCATTCCTGCCCGACCACCGACGCAACTTCAACGCGTCGGGTGACACCACCGCAGCCGGCTCGTCCGGCGGCAGGCGCACAGTGGGCAAGTATGTGCGTGGCGCGTGGGGCGAACGCCGCGATGCGACGGGAGCCCATCGCGAGATCATGTATCTGCGGGGCAGCGGACCGGCGTGGGCGGCGATCTCTGTCACGTACACCTCGACGTCCGGCACGGCGATCACCGGGCTGGTCCTGAAGTGGCTGGCCGCGGGAAAGCTCACCGATGCGCACAGCGCCTACTTCATCCACGACGGCGACGTCGACATCGTCGACGCCTGCAACGACTGGGCAGCGAACAACTACAGCGCAGCACGCTTCCGTGATCGAGGGTGGCAGGGCGGGCCCGGGGAGGGCAAGTACCTCACGACGCTGTACTCACTCATCGGCATCCGCGCCTCCGACGCAGCACAACAGTTGCTCGGCAAAGCCAAGTCTCTCAAGAGTGTTGGTGGACTCGCACAGTTCGTCCGGGAGTTCATGCTCGACGAACCGACGAGTATCGCCGGGATCTCCGACGCGCTCGAGCAGATCGATCCGCTCGTGGAGGCACGTGAACTCCTCGACGTCTCACGACGCAAGCGCACCATTCTCGACAACGTCGAGGCGTTGCAGGAACGCTACGCAGCAGAGTCGGCGACTTTCACAGTTCTCGACACGATCGAACCCGAGGTTGTCCGGTCGTATGTGACGAATCTTCGTATACGCAACGCCGAACCCGAGATCGGCGATCTCGACGATCAGATCGCCCGCCTCGACGCCGACCTGGCCGCGCTGACCGCGCAGCACGATCAACTACGCCAGGATCACAGTCACCTGCTCGGGCGGATAGCGACGTCGACCGGCGATCTCGCTCCGCTACAAGAACAACTCTCGACCGCGCAGAAGGCGAGCAACGAGGCATCTATTCGCCGCGCGACATACGAGCACAAGATCGCAGCACTCGGATTCGACGTCCCCGAGGACGGTGAGGCCTTCTGGGAACTGCGCGAGCACCTGATGGAGGAGGCGACCCGACTCGACGGTCAACTCGAAGCCGGGAAGCCGCATTTCGCCGAGACCCTCGCCACCGAAGTCGCTGCCCGCGCCCAACGTGATGCCGCGCGTGAAGAACTCGAGCGAGTACGGCATGCGGGTTCTGCGCTGCCTCGTGCGGAACATGAGATGCGTCGAATCATCGCGAGCGCATTGCAAGTCGACGAGACGGAGCTGCGCTACGTGGCAGAGCTCGTGGAACTCGCTCCTTCCGCCGAGCGGTGGCGAGTGGCGGTCGAGAAGGTTCTGCGTAACGCCGGATTGCGACTGTTGGTGCCGGACAAGCATTTCGCAGCCGCGCTCAAGTTCGTCAACGATCATGACATGCGGGGCCGGATTCAGCTCCACCATGCCGAAGCGCGTCCGGCTCCGCTGGTCGAGCCGGGCACCCTCGGGGCAACGTTGCGTGCTGCGGAACCCGATCACCCGTGTACGAACGAGGCACTGACGATCCTGGCCAAGCTCGGCAACTACGTGTGCGTGGAATCCACCGCGGACTTCGTCGAACACTCCAAGGCCGTGACCGATCGTGGTCTGCGCAAGGACTCGGCGAAGCTCGCGATCAAGGACGACCGCGGGCAGTTGCGTCCGTCGCAGTACA
The DNA here is from genome assembly GCF_020735545.1 of Gordonia otitidis. Classification (NCBI taxonomy): domain Bacteria; kingdom Bacillati; phylum Actinomycetota; class Actinomycetes; order Mycobacteriales; family Gordoniaceae; genus Gordonia; species Gordonia otitidis. The sequence continues at coordinate 4,639,323 of NZ_CP085974.1, read as the reverse complement.
TCTTCGTCGGCAACGTCACCGCCAAGATCGCTGCGCTGCAAGAAGAACTCGACCTCGAGAACCAGCTCTACGAGCAGGCACGCGCTCGCAGCGCAGAACTCGACCGCGAGCGAACGCTCTCGGAGCAGAGACGTGACGCCTACCGTCGGGTGTGCGAACAGTTCACACAGTGGAGCGAGATCGACCTCGACACAGCCGACGACCGCGTCGACACTCTCACCGAGCAGTACGAACTGTTGATGGAGGAACATCCCGATACCGAGGCGTTGCAGCGCAAGGCCGAGGACATCTGGGAACAGGTTCGTGCGGCGATCTCGCAGGCCGCGTTGGTGCGCGACAAGATCGCCACGCACGACAACCGCCGTACACGGCTGCTCGATCTCGTCGACAGATTGAAGCTCGAGCCGATCTCGACACATGCCGAGACGACGCTCGACCGTTTCCGGGAAGAGTCTCCGGCGGTCCTCGACGTACTCGCTCCCGATCCGTTCCGTCAGGAGCTACTCAAAGCGGTTGGGCGCGAACGCGATCGCATGCGCGCCGACACCCGGCGCTCACGTGACGAACTCGGTCGCATCCTGGACTCCTACGACAAGGAGTTTCCCGATGCGATTCCCAACGACAGCGACGACTTCGACGAGCGGGTCCACGACTACGTGGCCCTCTGTCGCCGGATCGATGAGAGGGAGTTGCCCGCCGCGTACGAACGGATGCGACGACTGATCACCGAACAGGCTCCCGGCGCGATCCTGAGTCTGCACATGGCGGCCGAGGCCGAAGAGCGACGGATCGTCGAACAGATCGAGAGGGTCAATTCCGGGCTCGGCTCTGTGGCGTTCAACCGTGGTACACGTCTGCGGCTGTGCCCCGGTCGCAAGACGCTGGCCGCGGTGGCCGAACTGACCGACAAGGCACGACAGATCTCGGCGCGCACCGCTGCCGTCGGGTTCGGCGACGAGGAGGCGATCCTCGAGCAGTATGCCGACATCCTGCTCCTGCGCGAGCGGCTCGGTGGGGCGACTCCGGAGGACCGACAGTGGACCCGCGACGCACTCGACGTGCGAAACCGATTCGATTTCTACTGCGAAGAGCGCGACGCCGATACCGGGGAAACCATCCGCACGTACAGCAACGCCGGTGACAACTCGGGCGGTGAGCAGGAGAAACTCATGGCGTTCTGCCTCGCAGGAGCCTTGAGCTTCAACCTCGCGAGCCCCACTGGCAACGGAAACCGTCCGATTTTCGCGCAGTTGATGCTCGATGAGGCCTTCTCCAAGTCCGACCCCCAGTTCGCACAGCAGGCACTCGCCGCCTTCCGAAAGTTCGGCTTCCAGTTGATCATCGTGGCGACAGTGCAGAACACGAGCACCATCCAGCCCTATATCGACAACGTGGTGATGGTCTCGAAGAGTGAGGACGTCAACGCTCGACCGGTCGCGACCGCCATCTCGACGTCGATCCAGGCGTTCTCGGATCTACGCCGTACGAGTGGCAGTCGCCTGCCGGTGTGAGCGTGCCGACGGCATCTGCCCACTGATACACAAGGGTCCCGGCTGATCGATGTCAGCCGGGACCCTCGTGTAGCAGAGTGCTCGCGGTGTCAGGACGAGTAGTCGTAGAAGCCCTTGCCCGACTTCTTGCCCAGGTAGCCCGCCTCGACCATGCGACGAAGCAGTGGTGGCGGCGCATAGTGAGGCTGGCGGAACTCGTCATAGAGCGACTCGGCGACGTCGAGAACGACGTCGAGCCCGACGGTGTCGCTGAGCGTCAACGGACCCATCGGGTGTCCGCAGCCGTTCACCATGCCGGTGTCGATGTCCTCCTTGGACGCGTAGCCGCTCTCGTACATGCGGATGGCGTCGACGAGGTACGGGATGAGCAAGGCGTTCACGACGAATCCGCCGCGGTCGCCTGCCTGAATCGTCTTCTTGCCGAGATGATCTCGTGCGTACTCTGTCACCGTTGCGATCGCCTCGGGCGAACTGGCGAGGCTAGAGATGATCTCCACCAGCGGCATGACGGGCACGGGGTTGAAGAAGTGCACACCGACAACGCGACTCGGGTCCGCGACGTCCTTGGCGATTCGGATGATCGGGATCGACGACGTGTTGGTCGCGAGGATCGCGGTCGGAGCGGTGATCTTGTCGAGTTCGGCGAAGAAACCCACCTTGAGTGCCTCGATCTCGGGCAGGGCCTCGATGACGAGTTCGCGGTCGGCGAAGTCGGACACCGAGGTGGTCAGCGTCAGACGGGCCAACGCCTGCTCGGCATCGTCGGCGCTGATCTTCGACTTCGAGACCGCACGGTTGATCGACTTCTCGATACGCGCGCGGGCCGCGTCCGCAGCAGCCTGGTCGCGTTCGAGCACGAGGACGTCATCGCCCGCGCGGATCGCGATCTCGGCGATACCTGCACCCATCGTGCCGCCGCCGACTACTCCGAGCTGTGTCATGGAGCTCCTCCAGATGTTGAAACGTGGTCGCAGGTCAGCCTACTGCGCACGCCGACGCCGTCGGGAACCAGACTCCGTCGCCGGCCGCACAGCGCTCAGATCATGTTCTTGCGGGTGAGCCAGTGCATCACCGGCCATCCGACGAAGACCGGCAGCCAACACGTCAGGACCCGGTAGAGGAGAACTCCGGGAACGGCGACGGCGGACGGCACTCCGAACGCGGCCAGACCACCGATCAACGCGGCCTCGACGGCCCCGACGCCGCCGGGTGTCGGGGCAGCCGATGCCAGAGTCCCGCCGACCATCGTGACCACAGTCACCGTGATGAACGACACGGTGCCCCCGAAAGCGTGCACGCTCGCCCACAATGCGAGCGCACCGCCGAGAGTTGTTGCGCCGCAACCGAGTGTGATGATCGCAAGTCGCCGCGGCTCGCGCGCGACTGCTCGGAGATCGGCGAGCACCTCCCGCAACTTCGGGCCGAGAGACGCACCGAGCCAATGTCGGAGCTTGGGGATGAACAAGAAGAGTCCGAGTGCCCCGAGCACAATGCCGGCCACCAGGTAGAGCACCGTGGCCGAGGGGACGAAATGCGACAGGTCGGCCGACGTGCCGGCGACGGCGGTGAAGAACAGCAAGAGCACGACGTGCACGATCACCTGCACACTCTGCTGCAGCGCAACGGCAGTGGTCGCACGCACTCCGCCGAGCCCTGCCTTCTGGAGAAACCGAGTACTCAGGGCGAGTCCGCCCACACCTGCGGGGGTTGTCGTCGCGGCGAACGTGTTGGCGAACTGCATGACGGTCAGGCGCCACATGCTGGTCAACCCGTCTGCGCACGCCCACAACGCCGCAGCGGCGCCGACGTAGGTGAGCATCGACGCTGCGAGGCCGAGCAGCGCCCACCACCAGTCGAGTGTGCGCAGCTCACTGAAGAACGTGGGAACCGTGCTGATGAACGGATAGGCGACATAGACCAGGGCGACGAGCAGGACGAGTTGGATGATCTGCGAACGGCTGAATCGCGTGATGGTCTCGGCCCGGATCTCGTCGGCACCCGTCTGCGACCGGATCTCCTCCCGCGCCGACGACATCGCGCCTTTACCGTCGGCCACGGCGTCCCGGATCCGCTTCGGCAGGGCCGACGCACTGAGTCGGCGGGACGCGATGAGTACGGCGTCGGCGCCGAATGCGTTGATGGCCGCGGTGACCGCGGCATGAGAGCCGTACAGGTCGGTGGTGGTCACGAGAAGTTGGGCTATGTCGGACTGCAACTGGACGTCGGAGGCACCGAACTCGGCGAAGTGGAATCCGCCGAATCTGACGGCTCCGTCGACGACGGTGATCTGCGGGCCACGCAGATCACCGTGTGAGATCGCCGCCGAGTGCAGCGCGTGCAGAGCTCCCCACACCTCGGCGACCGGGACGTCGTCGCTGCATGTGTTCAGTGGCGTTCCCTGCGGCGGGGTCCCCGCGAACATCGTCCAGTCGCGGTCGAGCAGAGCGACCGCCAGCGTCGAGCTGTTCGATAGCCCGAGCCCGTCGACGGTCAGCGTCATGAGGCCTCGGTGTTCGACCATGCGATGCACGGAAAGCTGAAGTGGTGCTGTCTCTTCCGACCGCAAGCGGATTTTTCGCCAGAACTCCCGGAGCAGGCCGGCGCTTCGCTGATTGGGCCCGTAGAGGTCGACGATGACGTCACGGTCCGCGGTTGCGACGAGCTCCAGCGGTCCGCGGCTCGCGGGCCGGATCACGCGCATAGCGGTCACCGAGACCCCGCGACGGGCAAGTATCCGCGCCGCGTCCTCCAGGGGCACAACCAGCGCAGGCGTTCCCGCCACCCATACGACCAACGCACCGACGAACCAGCCGGTGGCCAGTCCGAGCACGGCTCGGGCGGGAACGACCGCGCTGACCACCAGGTGGATGGGGACGAACGCCAGCAACAGGATCCACCACCATCGACGCCACCGTGCGGGTAACCAGGGGCCCGACACGGTCAGGACGGCTGCGAGCATCGCAATCCATCGAGGATCGTCGAGGAACTGCGACAAGAGTGAGTCCAGTCGTTCGCCTCGATCGAAATGCCAGGTGGGCGCGGCGATACCGTTCTCGCTGACCGAGAGCGCGAGAAAGCTGATCGCGGCCGCCGTCGCGTACGCCCACAGCAGGCGCCACTGCCGCGCCGCGAGGAGGCCGACCAGGATCATGAACGGTAGAGCGAGAATTGCGATGCCGTACGCGAGGTAGACCAGGCCTGCCTGCGTGGGGGTGAGGACGCCGACGATGTCGGAGATGGACTTTTCCAGCGCCACCCAGTCGCCTCGGGTGATGAGCGAACTCACGACCACGACGACCAACACCATCGCCGAGACGACCAGCCGGAAGATGTCCGACGTGCGTCGGATCAGTGGCTGCAGGAGATCACCGGTGACCGTGATCTCGCGTCCGTCCACATCCATCGGCTGTTCGTGTCTTTCCACGGTCCAGGTGCGCCGACGATCTGCCGGGCGTAATAGACCCCAACATATCGGCACGACGCCCGACAACCCGGGAGGTGAGGGCTAGCGGAAAGCCGTCTGTGTACTCTCCGACACCGCTTTGCCGAGAGCCACGAGGTCGGAGTCGGCATGCGATTGGCGGACGTAGACCTGGAGGTCGGCGACCGCCTGGGCGTGTTCGGCGTCGTGCACGAGCGGCCCCGGACCCAGTGCCCGGTTCACCCGGTCGATCACGGCACCAGCGACCTGTTCCACCGACCAGCGCACGATCAGTGCCCGCCGGCGGGCAAGTTCGGCGTCGTGTGGAGCGCCGTCGACGGCGCGAGCGGTGTCGTCGAGGAGCGCGACGGCGCTCGCGAGATGAGCCTCGACCGCGCCGAGGTGCATCAGCAGGATGTCCGATGGCGCTCGCGTGGTGTCCGCCACGGCGGCATAGAGCACGTCGGCGACCTTGTGCGCACCACCCGCCCAGCATGCCGCCACTCCGATCCCGCCATGCCAGAAACCGGGGCGGTCGAGGTAGGCGCCGGGCGCACCGATCGGTTCTGCGGCAACGTTGTCGAGGATCACCGTGCCCGTCTCTGTCCGGTCCATACCCGTGGTGGTCCAGTCGGTGAGCTCCCGACGCACACCCGCGGCGTCGAGCGCGACGGCGAACAGTCGACGTGCAGACCCGGCGTCGACGTCTGCGGTGATCAGGGCGTGGGTGCACGAGACGACACCGGAACACCACGGCTTGGCTCCCGAGAGCGTCCAGCCACCGTCGGCGCCGCATACGGCGGTTACCCGTGGGTGTGGGGGCTCAGCCGCCCACACGCCCCAGAACTGCTCGGGCGCAGTCCCGCACCCGGCCAGTTCGTGCAGGATCGCGTCGGCATCGAGGTGGGCTTCCACGAGCCGTCCGACGGCGATGTCGACGTGGCACAGATCCCGCAGCGTCTGCCACCGTGCCCCGGTGGCTCCGCCGCCCGGATATGGCGCAGCAGGCGCACTGTCGAGGATGCTCCGTGCTCGCTGTGCTGCGGTCCCCGTCATGCGTGCCCCTCGGCGGCGGGAAGGGCCAGCGCCCGAAGGTGCGCCGCGAAACCGTGTGCCGCCCGCCCGTGCGCGCGGGTCGAGGTCACCACGGGAGCGTGCGCAGACGCGACCACCCGCGCACCACGGGCACGCACGCGAGACACCAGGTCGACGTCCTCTCCATGTGCGAGGGGAGCGAACCCGCCCACCGCGTGATAGATCGCGGCCCGCATCCCGAGGTTCGCGCCGTGGATGTGGCCGTGTCCCTCCTTCTGGCTGTAGCCGCGCAGGTACCGCTGTTCGACGCCCGGCGCCCACCCAGTGAAATCGTCGGGCGTGACGGTCCCGAGATAGCAGTCGACCCCCCGATCTCCGAAATCGAGTTGCTGTTCGAGCCAGTTCGGCGGCACTCGGCTATCCGCATCGGTACTGGCGTACCAGGTCCGTGCCGAATCGGCGGCAGACCCGTGTCTGGCGAAACCCTCGCGTCGGGCTGCGCCGACGGAGGCGAACGCACAGGAGATCACGTCTACGCCCGGCGGCACTCGCCGCGCTGTCGCGTCCGTACACGCGTCGAGAACCACGGTCACCTCCACCGAGCGCGTCGTGTTGCCGGCCGCGGTGAGCACGCTCGACAGACAGTCGTGGAGCAGGTCTTCTTCATTGTGAGCGGGAACCACCACGACAACCCGGTTGATCGTCGTCGGCCGCGACGACACGTCGGGTCCGCGCGACTGCGCCGGTGAAGCAGAGAAAACTGATGCACGCACGGTGAGGCCCCCCGGGAGAGGTCGGACGATCGCGGTGCCCAGTGGCTCAAGGCGTGCTCCCCAGTCTAGCCGGACAGTCGCACGATGCCGGGTTCGAGTCAGGCGGCACGCTCCATCGCGAGCAGCGCGGACTTCACCTCCACCCCGCCGAGGTATCCGCCGAGTGTCCCGTCCGTGCGCAGGACGCGGTGGCACGGGACGACCACGGGTAGGGGATTGGTGGCACACGCTGTGCCGACGGCACGCACCGCCTTCGGGTTGCCGACCTGGTGAGCGAGTTGGGCATAGGTCACGGTATGCCCGTATCCGATGGTGGGCAGGGATCGCTGGACCTGCTGTCTGAATCCTGAAGACAGCCGGTAGTCGAGTGGCAGCGCGAACTCGTGTCGACGGCCGTCGAAGTACTCACCGAGCTGTACGGCCGCATCGTCGAGCATCGTTGGTGCGCACAGGATTCGAGAACTCACTCGCCGTGCCAGGTCGTCGAGGACGGCGTCGAAGCCCTCGCTCTCGAAGGCGACCCGGACCAAACCCACCGTGGTTGCGGCCAGCAGGAGCCGCCCGATCTCGGTGTCGACGACACGGTAACCGACGTCGACGATGCCCTGTTGCAGCGCAACGGATTCCAGCCGCGAATGCAGATTGTCGAGGTCGCGTTCCGCGACGGGGAGGTCGGCTACCGCGGCGTGCCAATTCTGGGTGTCGTCACTCATGGTCGTACAGTCCTCGTGGGTTGTCGGGTTCGGCGAGTATGCGCCGCAGAGTCTTCATCCCGTCGGCAGCGGCACGTCGAACCGCGTCGGGGGAGCTGTTCAGCAACTGGGCGGTCTCGGTGTGGGGGAGACCGCCGACGTAGTGGTAGGCGATGGCGAGCCGCTGACGGTCGGGGAGGCGGGCAACGGCATCCCAGACGCCGAGGTCGTCGACAGCATCTGTGCGGTGTTCTCCCGCTTCCGGAATCGTCGCCGTTGGTACCGCCCGACGGTGACGGCCACGAAGAACATCGACGACCTTGCGCTGGGCGACACGCACCAGCCAGGCTTCGACGTTGGTGTCGTCGGCGAGGTCGGGCCACGCGCGTAGAGCGGCGAGAAAGGTCTCCGACCAGGCATCGTCGGCGTCCGCGCCGGCACCGAGCGCTGCCCGACACACCCGCAGCACCGTGGCGCCGTGGATCGATACCGCTCTCTCGAAAGGTTCATTCATGGCCATCACACGGTAGACGCAGGAGAGCATCGGAATGTGAGATCACGTTCTGCCCGTTGTCCACACACCCTCAGAACAGTCGCGACGCCGTGATCTCCGCGGGCTCCTCGAGTTCGAGCAGACGTCGCTTACGATCGAGTCCGCCGGCATATCCGGTCAGCGATCCGTCGGCTCCGACCACCCGGTGACATGGGATCACGATCCCGACGGGATTGCGGCCGACGGCCTGCCCGACGCGTTGGGCCTGACGGGGAGCGCCGATCGCCGCGGCCACTGCTCCGTAGGTCGTCGTCGTGCCGTAGGGGATCTCACGCAACGCGGCCCACACGGCCTCGCGAAACGGATCCCCGAAGGTCTGGACCGGGATGTCGAAGTCCGTGCGCTTCCCGGCGAGATAGTCGATCAGTTGCGTCGACGTCGTGTCGAGCAACGTGTCGGCCACCACGTGGAGGCCCAGGTCGGGACGGTGGCGCTGGTCGACGAAGTAGAGACCGGTGATCGCATCGCCGGTGGCGGCGATGATCACGCCGCCCAGTGGGGTGTCGATCGTCGTGAATCGGGCGTCCCGGCTGCTCATCTCAGTCGTCCTCCTGTGCTCGAGCGTGCGTGTCATGGGGAAGACGCACCAGGGCGACAGAACGTGAGAACCGAAGCCGATCCAACAGCGGTCGCGGGCGAGGTCGGCACCCCACCGCACGTGGCGTCGGTTCGATCGGCAGTCGTCACCGGTCGACGTCGTCCGGAGAATTCACCTGCTTGTCGAACGACACGTCGATCTCCTCGAATCCCTTGCTGCGCTGTGCCTGCGCCTGCGCCGTGTAGGCCGCCTCGTCACCTGGCGTCAAGACGACGTTGTCGGTGAAGGGCGTGAGGACCGATCGGGGATAGAGCTTGTCGACACGCACGGCATTGCTTTCGAGGCAGAAGATGATCAGGACCGCTGCCACATACAGAAAGGCGAGCAGGCCGAGCACCACGGCGAAGATGCCATTGGTCGCGCTCGACCTGACGATCACCCGTTGCACGTAGACGCTGCCGAACGTCTGCAGTGCCTGCCAACACAGTGCGGCAGCGATCGCGCCGGGCAACACATCACGCACGCTGACCGAGCGCGCCGTGCCGATGACGAACGCAATGGTGAAGACGATGGTGTACAGGAGAATCGATGCCACGATGGCGAGCGGCCTGCCCACGGATCCGAGGTCGATGGCAGCGATCACACCGTTCAGCACCGTCAGCCCGACGATCGAACCGCCGATGGTGAGCAACAGGCCCGCACCTTTGACGCGTGCCTGGATCGGGTTGGGACGTTCGTTGCGTGGCACGTTCCAGATGATGTTCATCGCGTTCTGGATGGCTACCGCAACTCCGAGACCACCGTAGATCGCACCGACAGCACCGATGGTCACCGCGAGGCCACTGCCACTGATCGTGCCGGTGTCACGGAGTTGCGAGCCGATGACGGGAATCTGCGACAGCGCCGAATCGAGGATGCGATTCTCGAGCTCCGGATTGTTGTGCAACACGATCCCGAGAATCGAGGTGAAGACCAGAAGCAACGGAAACAGTGAGACGAATCCGTAGTACGCGATGAGCGCTGCGAGATAGCCACCCTGGTCGTCGAAGAACTTGTAGACGACTGCGAGCGGATAGCCGGTCGCGGGGTGCTTACGTTGAAAAGCGTCAATGCGCTCGGAAAAAGACATTCACGCGCCTTCCCGTCACCCCATCCCCAGGCGACGATCGGCGTGAGTCGCTGGTCACTGTCGTGTCCAAGTCTATTGGCGGCTCAGGGCCATCGGGCTGCGACTCGCCGCAGTCCCACTGCCACGCAAGCGGCTCTCACCCCGGGACGAAGTGAGAGCCGTCTGCGGTCCTCGGTTGCTGATGTCAGCTGTCGAGCACTATTGCGCAGGAACGACCTTGCCGTTGACGGTGACCTCTACCTTGTCCGTCGACGCGGTCCAGGTGATCTTCCCGTGTTCGAATGTCGAGGTCTTCACGCCGTTCTCGTCGGTCTCGTCGCTGGTCGCCGTTCCGAGCGGACCCTGCGAACCGCCCTTCCCGTCAGCCGACGGATTGCCCTCGGCGTCACGCTTCACATTCCAGGCATCGCGGATCTTGCCCCATGTGATGTATGCCGGAGTCGACTCCTCGCTGTTCTTCGCGGTGATGACGCCACCGGCGAACTGCTGGAACACTACGCCGTTCTCGCCGGTCCCCGATGCTTCAGCGCCCGTGCTCGGTGCCCCGAGATCTGTCTTCTGTTGCTCGGTGGCGGCCTTGTACTTGGCCGCGATCGGGCCGGTCAACTTGACAGTGCTGCCGTCGGCGGCCTTCAGGTCGACCGATGCACCGGCAGCCGCCGAGCCCGACATACCGGCCATTCCCTCCATGCCGGATGTTCCCTCGGCAGCCGACGACGGCGACGATGCCGCCGAATTCGAATCGTTGTCGTCACTGCAACCGGCAGCGATGAGTGTCACTGCCGATGCCGCCGCCACAAGGCCCGCGATGCGACGAGTGCTCTGCTTCATTGGTTCCCCTTCGTTTCTGACTCTGGGTGTGCGCTCTGAAAAGAACGCCGTAGCGACGGTAGACACAGTCACAGGAACAGCACGAATACAACGCGCGGACCGGTGCAGTGTTGCAATGTTCCACCACGGAAACCGACATACCCGACGGAGATCGTGTCCCTATTGTGAGTTCGACCGGTGCCACATCGTGTACACGCGCGGGAATATGTCGGGCAAAGGTGCAGTTGAAGGAGTCGACGGTGTTGGATTCACTGCCCCGGGTCCCACCCTTCACCGCTTCGAGCGGACTATTTGCCGAGAGGCGCATTGACCGGCACCGTCATTCGCAGAAACCGCCGACCCCGAAAGGTCGGCGGTTTCTGCTGTCCCACAACAATTCATCTTGATCGCGGGTCCAGAACGGGTCCGTGCGACTAGCGTCGATATTGTTCGAGCTCGATCCGATCCGAGCCATCCGGCTCGACGACATGAGGTGAGACGCGCGTGTATCGAAGCAACGGGAATTTCGAAGCGTTCGGTCGGCCAGAAAAGCCGGCGGGGATCGATGGAAAGACCGCCCATTTCGTCGGGTCCGGATTGGCGTCTCTCGCGGGTGCGACCTTCCTCATCCGCGACGCGCAGTTGCCGGGCGACAAGATCACCATCTACGAGGAGCTGGGGCTGCCGGGTGGCAGCATGGACGGAATCCTCGACGAGCACAAGGGTTTCATCATCCGGGGTGGTCGCGAAATGGAAGCTCACTTCGAGACGCTCTGGGACCTGTTCAAATCGATACCCTCCCTCAGCGTCGAAGACGCGTCCGTGCTCGACGAGATGTACTGGATCCACAAGATCAATCCCAGTTCGAATCCTGCACGGGCGATTCACGACAAGGGCGCGAAGATCGACCACCTGACCGATCTCACCCTCACCCGCGGAGCGGCAGAAGAACTGATGAAGCTCGTTCTGACGCGCGAGGAAGATTTGCAGGACAAGCGGATCGACGAGGTCTTCGGCAAGGAGTTCTTCGAGTCTCACTTCTGGTTGTACTGGGCGACGATGTTCGCGTTCGAACCCTGGGCCAGCGCACTGGAGATGCGACGGTACACCTTGCGCTTCATTCACCACATCTCGACACTGTCGGATCTCACGTCACTTCGCTTCACCCGATACAACCAGTACGAATCCCTGATCAAGCCTTTGGTTGCCTATCTCGAGGGTCATGGTGTCAAATTCGTCTACAACACCCAGGTCGACAACATCGACCTCGACAGCACCGGGTCGTCCAAGCAGGCCAAACGTATCCACCTGACCGAAAACGGCGAATCCAAGACCGTTGATCTCACCGAGAACGCCCTGGTCTTCGTGACCAATGGTTCGATCACCGAGTCGTCGACCTATGGCGACAACGACACGCCGGCGGCTGTCGTCACCGACAACGGTGGCGCGTGGTCACTGTGGAAAAACCTTGCCGGCCAGGATGCGTCACTGGGTAAGCCCGAGAAGTTCTGCGAGAACATCCCCGACGCCAACTGGAGCATCTCGGCCACCGTCACGCTGACCGACGACAAGATCTGGCCATACATCGAGAAGATCACGGGACGTGATCCACGGGACGGGGAAATCGTCACGGGCGGCCCCTGCACCATCGCAGACTCGAGCTGGCTCTACGGGTTCACTGTGAGCCGCCAACCCCATTTCGCAGCTCAGGATCCGCAGAAGGAACTGGTGGTCTGGCTCTACGGGCTCTTCTCGGACAAGCCCGGCGACTATGTGAAGAAGACGATCCGAGAATGCACGGGAGCAGAGTTGTGTGCCGAGTGGCTCTACCACATGGGAGTGCCGAGCGACCAGATCGATGGTCTCGCTCACGATTCGGCCTCGACGGTGCCCTGCAACATGCCCTACATCACGTCGTACTTCATGCCGCGGGCACTTGGCGACCGCCCACTCGTGGTACCGAAGGACTACTCGAACCTCGCGTTCATCGGCAACTTCGCGGAAACCGAGCGTGACACGGTCTTCACCACCGAGTATTCGGTCCGCACCGCGATGGAGGCCGTGTACACCCTGCTCGGCGTCGACCGCGGAGTCCCCGAGGTGTTCGACTCGTCCTTCGACGTCCGAGTGCTGCTCTCGTCGATCTACTACCTGAACGACCGAAAGTCGTTGACCGAGATCAAATTCCCGTTCATCGAGAAGCTGATCGGAAAGGCTGCCCTGAAGAAGATCGAGGGCACCTACATCGAAGAGCTGCTGCAGGACGCCAAGCTGATCTGAGCAGTCCTGCCCTCGCGCTCCAGACGCGGCCCGAACTGGTGGACGCGGTCGGTGTACCGGCTGCGTCCACCAGCACAGGCGGCGTTTGGCATGTGCACCCCTTTCCTGAGCGGAGCTCCTCGACGAGCTCCGCTCACTGATCGGTAGCGTCGACGTGGAAGAAGCCCGCAACTCCACGAAAGACGGTGCCCATGGCCGACGTCGACGTCAGTATCGACTCTGAACTCTCTCCCGAGCACGCATGGAGCATGGCGTCGGACCTGTCACGCTTTCCCGAATGGATGACGATCTTCGGCGGTTGGCGCAGTGAACTGCCCGACGAGATCACCGAGGGAACCGAGATCTCCTCACTCATCAAGGTGAAGGGCTTCCGCAACGTCATCCACTGGACGGTCACCGAATACGATGCGCCTCATACGATTTCGTTGACAGGCCAAGGTCACGGAGGTGTGCGCATAGCGCTTCGGATGACCGTGTCGGAGACCGACGCGGGCTCACGCTTCCATCTCCACGCCAGCCTCGACGGCGGTCTGCTGAGCGGCCCGATCGGTCGGTTCGTCGCGAAGATCATCACCTCCGACGTGCGACGCTCCATCGAGAACCTCGCGGCATTGCGCTAGCGGTCGTCGACCTTGCCGGGTCCGATATGTGCGGTATTTCTGTCTGCCGATAGGGTCACAGCAGATGTGCTCGGGCCATGTGTTCGCAACCCAGCGATCGAGGACCAGGCCGACTCGCGATGTCGCGGTAGTTCGCACCGGCCCGGTCACGCCGAGCGCAGGAAAGGTGTTGGCGACATGTCGAAGGTCGACGAGACGGTGCAGGACCTCTACGACGAGGTGGTGGCACGCAATCCGGGAGAGGCGGAGTTCCACCAAGCTGTGCGCGAGGTCTTCGACAGTCTCGGGCCGGTGGTGGCCAGGCACCCGCACTACGCGGACGCCGGGATCATCGAGCGCCTCTGCGAGCCGGAACGCCAGATCATCTTCCGCGTGCCGTGGGTCGACGACGCTGGGCGCGTGAGGATCAACCGTGGGTTCCGCGTCGAGTTCAACTCAGCACTCGGGCCATACAAGGGTGGACTGCGGTTTCATCCGAGCGTGTACCTCGGAGTGATCAAGTTTCTCGGCTTCGAGCAGATCTTCAAGAATGCACTCACCGGCCTGCCCATCGGGGGCGGCAAGGGCGGTTCGGATTTCGATCCGAAGGGACGCTCCGACGGCGAGATCATGCGGTTCTGCCAATCGTTCATGACCGAGCTGTATCGCCACCTCGGTGAGCACACCGACGTCCCGGCCGGAGACATCGGTGTCGGCGGACGTGAGATCGGTTACCTGTTCGGTCAGTACAAACGCATTACCAACCGCTACGAATCAGGTGTCCTCACCGGAAAAGGTCTGTCGTGGGGTGGATCCCAGGTACGCACCGAGGCCACCGGATACGGAGTGGCGTTCTTCATCCGCGAGATGCTTCGTGCGCGGGGAACGGATTTCGACGGTAGGCGGGTCGTCGTCTCCGGCTCGGGAAACGTGGCGTTGTACGCGATCGAGAAGGTGCACCAACTCGGTGGCCGGGTCATCGCGTGCTCGGACTCTGCCGGTTACGTCGTCGACGAGGAGGGTATCGACCTCGACCTGCTCAAGCAGATCAAGGGCGTCGAGCGCGGGCGGGTATCCGACTATGCGGCCCGCCGCGTCGGCGCGGCCCGCTTCGTGGCGTCGGGCTCGATCTGGGATGTACCGACAGAAATCGCTATTCCCTGCGCCACGCAGAACGAACTCACCGAAGCCGACGCGGATCGTCTTGTCGCGAACGGCTGCATGATCGTCGCCGAGGGTGCGAACATGCCCGCGACCCGCGAGGCCATCAAGACATTCGCGAAGTCGACGGTCGCGTTCGCTCCTGGCAAAGCCGCCAACGCGGGCGGTGTCGCCACCAGTGCACTGGAGATGCAGCAGAACGCTTCTCGTGACTCGTGGAGCTTCGAGTACACGGAGACACGACTCGCCGACATCATGCGCGGGATCCACGAGAACTGCCTACGCACAGCCGACGAGTACGGATCTCCCGGCGACTACGTGCTCGGCGCGAACATCGCCGGGTTCACCCACGTGGCCGACGCCATGCTCGCGCTCGGGGTGATCTGACAGGGATGTTCGCGCTCGCTCGGTTGCCATTACCCGATCGCTTCGGCACGGTGGAGTGATGAGCGAACAAACGAGTGTCACGGTAGAGCGAGTCATCGACGCACCGGCCGACGAGGTGTTCGACGTGTTGAGCAACCCGCAGCGTCACCCGGAACTCGATGGTTCCGGGTTCGTGCGCAGCGTCGACCACGCCGATCGCATTCAGAAGGTCGGCGAGGTGTTCACCATGAACATGGAGGGTGCGCACATGGGTGGTGAGTACAAGACCGACAATCACGTCACCGGTTACGCCAAGGACAAGCTTCTCGCCTGGCAGACGGCGCCCGCAGGCACCGAGCCGCCCGGGTGGGAGTGGGTCTGGGAACTGGAGGCACAGGGCCCGGACAAGACGCTCGTACGGCAC
This sequence comes from Gordonia otitidis, assembly GCF_020735545.1. Taxonomy (NCBI): domain Bacteria; kingdom Bacillati; phylum Actinomycetota; class Actinomycetes; order Mycobacteriales; family Gordoniaceae; genus Gordonia; species Gordonia otitidis. The sequence goes on along the minus strand of NZ_CP085974.1, from coordinate 4,624,031 downwards.
ACCTATGACTGGTCGAAGGTCACGGACAAGGATCTCCTGAAGAAGGTGAGCTTTCCGCTGGTGACCGAGGATCAGCTGGAAGACACCCTGGGCCGACTGGCCGCTGCTGTCAGCAGTTGAGCGAGGTGGGGTAGTCGACCGACCGATGAGTTCAGCGCTCGCGCGGAGTCTCTCAGAGGTGAGGGGCTTCGCCCTCACTGACGACGGAGACGAGGAGCGTTCGATGGCTCGCAGAGCGCAGGTACGGGTGGATCTGATGAACGTGTCCCTCGACGGCTATGCCGCGGGTGACCACATCACGATCGACGAACCCATCGGCGGCGCGGGGGAGTTGTTCGCCGACTTCGACGGCCGCGTGATCGCCGGTGTCCAGAACGCCGATGCGCCCATCGGCGCCGACGGACTGTTCAACAGTTTGTGGGGGCAGGGCATCGGTGCGGAGATCATGGGTCGCGGCAAGTTCGGGCCCCAGCAGGGGCCGTGGCCCGACGACGGATGGCGCGGATGGTGGGAGGACGAGCCTCCCTTCGAGACACCGGTGATCGTGCTGACACACTACGAGCGCGCACCCATCGAGTTCGCGAATGGGACGGTGTTCCATTTCGTCGACGCAACGCCCGCGCGAGCATTGGAGCAGGCTCTCGAGCTGGCGAACGGTCTCGACGTGCGCATCGGTGGGGGACCGTCGACGGTCAACGAGTTTCTGCGGGACGACCTCGTCGACGCGATGCACCTCACCGTGCAGCCCATCGTGCTCGGCGAAGGAACGTCGTTGTGGTCGGGACTGGGCGGAATTCACACACGCTTCGACATCGAGTCGGTGACAACATCGACGGGATTGATACATCAGTTCTGGAACCGGCTGCGGGACAACAGAAACTAGGCAGTCGTCACCAACGGCGCGTCGAACCTCTTCTGGCGCAGTCAATGCACTGACGCGCCGCGGGCAGAACCTCGAGGCGTTCGGGATCGATAGGCCTACCGCACGTTTCGCACTGGCCGTACGACCCGTGTTCGACGCGCTCGAGCGCCGAATCGAGCTCTGCGAGCCGCACTCTCGATCGTTCCAACTGGGCAACCAATTGTCCGCGCTCGACGGCGAGCGTCGACCCTTCGGGGTCGTGCTCGTCGTCGGATGCCGCGTCTGCGGTCGCCTCGACCACGGCGATCAGGCGCGCCGACAGGGACTCGATCAGGTCAACCGTGCGTGCGCGCTCGGTGACCAGGGTGTGCGCCGACTGGTCATCCATCCACGCCATGCTACGTATGCATGTCGGACACCACTGCCGCCCGAGTAAACATCCCGGTGAGTACAACCGGTGCTGCCGTCGCGTGAACGTGACAGGTTGACTGTTCATGACCACATCACTCATCCACGAGCGCCACCCGCGAGTCGATGCACGACCCTCGTTCGACTTCGACGACATCTATGCGAAGATCGCCGCCGCGGCGGTGGAGCGGGAGCGTTCACGCACTCTGGCGCATTCCGAGGTAGCGCGGCTGTGGGAGCGTCGATTCGGTGCGTTGCGACTGCCGGTCGAGCGTGGAGGCGCAGGCGCCTCGGTGCGAGACCTCTTTTCGGAGCTGATCACGCTCGCCGCGGCGGATTCGAACATCACCCAGGCACTGCGTGTGCACTTCGCCTTCGTCGAGGATCAACTGATCGCAGGCGACGACAGACACATCGCCGCGATCGCGGACGGCATCCTCGTCGGTAACGCGATCACCGAACCCGGGTCCGGTGCCATCGGCGGCTACCAGACCCGGCTGACGCGGTCAGGTGACGAATGGCGTCTGAACGGGGAGAAGTTCTACAGCACTGGATCGTTGTACGCCGATCACATCCTGGTCGCCGCCGATCGGGATGGTGAGCGGGTCAGCGTTCTCGTCCCCTCCACGCGCGAGGGCGTCAAGCGGATCGACGACTGGCGCGGCTTCGGCCAGCGTCTCACCGCGAGCGGGACAACCCTGTTCACCGACGTCGTCGTCTACGACGACGAGATACTGGGTCCTGGTTACGGAACTGCAGGACCCACCTATGCGACGGCTTACCTGCAACTGTTCCAGCTGGCAGGTCTCGCGGGCATCGCGCAACGCGCCACCGACGACCTCGTTCAGTGGGTGTCGGCGCGGGAGCGAACGTTCACTCATTCGGTCGCCGACCGCCAGCGCGACGACCCCTTGGTCCAGGAGATCGTCGGACGTCTTTCTGCCACAGCCTTTTCCGCTCGGTCGAGCGTTCTGGCGGTGGCCGACCTGCTCGATGATCTCCTCGCCACCGACCCCGAGAACGCCGAGGCGATCACTCGCGTCGAGCTCGCCGCGGGCCGGGCGCAAGCGTCTGTCGCTGCGCAGGTGCTGGCGGCGACGAATGAGCTCTTCGAGGTCGGCGGCGCATCGATCGTCGCCGAAGAGACTGCGCTGGACAGGCATTGGCGCAACGCTCGTGTGCTCGCCGTGCACAATCCGATCAATCAGAAACTGCGCGCAATCGGTGATCATCTACTCAACGGCACCGATCTTCCGTATGCGTGGAGCGCCGGTGTACGCAACAGCGCAGAACCGACGGGGGAGTGAGGCCGAGAAGCTCTGCACCCCGTCGACGCGCAGGTAGTCGACCACGCATGTCCGAAGATCGGAGATGCCGACACTTCTCGTGTGCCGACGAGCGACCACATCTTTTGACTGCCGAAGCCGCAACGCTGGCGCGCCGCCACACGCTGTCTATGCGAACTCACCCGTTCGAAGGCGGCAGCTCACCGATTCGGAAGAACGAATCCCACAGTCCCACATAGGTTGACGAGACAGGGCCGCCGGTCGGGAACGCGTTGGCATCGCCAGGATTTGTCCAGCGATAGGTGACGGTTACGCTGATCGGCGTCGAACCCGTGACCGATACGAATCCTGTCGGTTTCCATGCGGAACCGAGGTACTTCCCGGGACGGAACAGCAAGACCGCGACCGGCGAGGACCCCGTGCCACCTGAGGTCTCGAATTGCGCCCACATGAGGGGCGGACACCACGGGGTACGGTCACGCGACTTCGAGCTCAGGACCCAGTGCAGATCTTTGCGCCCCAGGGGCGGGCCGATCTGACGAAGTCCACGCTGAACCTCTGATGACGCAGCAGACAGACAGGCTCCACCGCCGGATGTCCCGGCCTGGTGTGCACCTGCGGGCGCCGCTACGGCCGGTGCCGCGGCTGCGGTTGCCAGGATTGCCGACGCTGCCAGCGCGCTCAGCATGCTTGTTATACGACGAGACATGGCGCCTCCACTTGATTTCGGACGGAGTCCCCGGCCTTGTCTGACAGATCGTCGCTGCGGCCGCAGACGTTAGACGTGGGGCGCCATCGATACCCGACAGTCACGTAATCGTGACTTGGGGCTGAGAACCTCACTACTCAACTCGCAGCACGACAAGCCTGGTCGAGTCACGTAGTGGATTACGCGGGAGAACCTGCCGCTCACTGAGCACAGTCGAAGAGTCCCAGTCAGCCCAGCACCCATTGGAGACTCAGATGTCTGCTCCCACCGAAGACCCCATCGCAACTGCAACTCAGCCGGAAGTGGCCAACGTCGATGCACGCACCGTCGGTCTCGCAACCGGCGAGGACACGAACGCGCTCGGCCCACTTGCCCAGTTGCCGGGCGTGTGGGCCAATGTCGGTTCCCACGACAACACGCTCGTGGGACGAGGATGGAACATGATCGCGTTGCCGTTCGGCGGAGCCGATGAAGTCCCGTTCCGCTTGTTGCTCAACCAGTTCAACGAGCGTCTCGAGTTCAGCCTCGTCGACAAGAACATCCCCAACAGAGGCGTCGACCAGCTCACGCACACCGAAGCCGACGAATCGATCGCCGCACTCGACTACGAACAGTCGATCATGCAAATCGCCGCTGGCGATTTTCCGCAGACGCCCCTGGCCGGTCAACCCGGAGCCGCGATTCACCATGAACCCGGCTTGTTTCTCCACATGCCCGAACAGGACTCGACGCAGACGACGGAACCCGACTCCTTCAACATCGGTCGGCTCGCGACGATCCCGCATGGCGATTCGGTTCTCGCACTGGGCACTTCCTCTGTCACCGCGGGAATGCCCGACATCGATCCCGTCGACCCACTGCCCGTCGGCGTCCCGCACGACCTGACAGACCCATACCTTGCGCCCTATGTCCACTTCCACAATGTGAATCAGGGGGACAACAAGAACTTCCGTGGTGCTCTCGACCCGACAGATCCCGTTGCCCTGCTCGAACAATCGAACACCAACGTGAACATCACGTCCACCACAACGCTCACGATGTCGACGGTGAACCAGGGCGGCATCACGAATATCCCGCTCGTCACAAAGCAGGCCAACGCCACCGAAATGCATGCCACCTTCTGGATTCAGCAACTCGAGGACACCGATCTGTTCGGTCGTCCCCGCCTGCGACTTCAGTACCTGCAGGTGGTCTTCCTCGAATTCCTGCCGCGAACAGATGGTGTGCCGGGTCTGATCCGGTGGCCGCACATCAGCTTCAACACGATGGAGAAGATCAGCGACACCCCTGATCCGGGATACGGGGCGCTGAAGCTCTTCTGATTCGATGGGCGGGCGAACCGGGAAGGGGCGCCCGCTCATCGGCACCTCCCGCGAGAATCCTGGCTGTGCAGTATTCGCAGAATCGACAGTTCAGTGCGCATTCTGAGCATGCCAGTGACACCGGTCACGCAATAACGTGATCTGTGTTCCAGACGACACACTCTTCGTCTGATCGATTCTCCAGGAGCATCATGACCGCGCCGAATTGTTCTGCACCACAATCACTCATCACCGAGGTGGCTGCGTCGCGGCCGGAGAGCCTGCCCGCGTGAGCTCGTCGGCGTCCTCAGCGTCGAATCCTCCCGTGGCCGAGTGGATCACGCTGAAGCTACTCGAAGAGGATCCGTTTGCCACTCTCGGTCGGCTGCGGGAGTCGGCGCCAGTGCACTGGGTTCCGGCACTGAATCGGTACGTCATCACCCGATTCGAGGAGTGTCGCTACGTCGAGACCCGGCCCGACGTCTTCACCGCTGAGGAGGACGGGCATCGAGTCGATCGAACGATCGGACGATCGATGATCCGAAAAGACGACCCCGACCATGCGCGCGAGCGGCTCGCGGCGAATCGCACGTTGCGCATCCGTGCAGTTGCGGACAGGTGGCGCCCCGTGTTCGAGGCCAATGCCAACCGGCTCCTTGCCGAGTTCGTCGATCGCGGTCCGGGAGCCGACCTGAGTGAGCATTTCGCCGCACCGTTGGCTGCGGCGAATGTCGCAGCACTGGTTGGCCTTCCGCACGTGCCACACGACGACGTCGCGCGCTGGTCAGCCACCTTCATGGCCGGAGCAGCCAATCTGGCGGAAGAACCCGACATCTGGGCAAGTGTCGCCGCCGTGAACGCGGAGATCGACGACGCACTCGATGAGGCAGTTGATCGTGTGCGTCGACATCCCGACGGCTCCATCCTCTCCACGATGGTCGAGGCGGGGATGCCACTGGCGACTCAGCGCGCCAATGTGAAGCTGGCGATAGCCGGCGGCATCAACGAACCCAAGCATGCTGTCACCAGTGCGGTGTGGGCACTGTCCACACGCGCCGAGCAACGACGACGAGCAATGGCGGAGCCATCCTTGTTCGAGGCGGTGTTCGAGGAGATCGTGCGCTGGTTGCCGCCCGTGGGCATGATCTCGCGGCGGACGACCCGTGACGTCGAGCTGGGGGGCTTGCTGATCCCGGCCGACGCGCAAGTGGGAGCGTCGCTACATGCGGCGAATCGTGATCCTCGACGATTCGCGAACGCCGACCAGTTCGATTTCAATCGTGATTCCACCGGTCATCTCGGGTTCGGTGCCGGTCCGCACATGTGTGCGGGGCGGTGGGTGGGACAGTGTTCGGTGGGGCAGGTCGCCCTGCCCATGTTGTATTCACGATTGCGCGGCCTGACGGCGAGCGACCCGGAGGGTGCGCACTTTGTCGGATGGACCTTCCGAGGCCTGCAGCAGCTACCCGTGCAGTGGGATTTCGTGACCCGGTTTACCGCGGAACCTACCCGGTCGCCGACTGCCCGTGAGGTCACCGTCACTGAGAAAGTGGTCGAGGCCGAGGGCGTGTGCAGCGTAACCCTCGAGCCGATCGAGGGTGCCGCCAACTGGGAACCCGGCTCGCACATCACCCTCAAGTTGCCGAACGGGCTGGAGCGTCAGTACTCGCTGTGCGGATCACCGACGGCAGCACATTGGCGGATCGCAGTGCTCGCCGAACCGTCAAGTCGAGGTGGGTCGGACTACATCCACACTCAGCTCCAGGTCGGTGACCGTCTCCCAGTAGTCTCGCCGCGCAACAACTTTCCGCTTTCTCGGTCCGCGCGCTACAGATTCGTCGCCGGTGGCATCGGAATCACACCGATCCTGCCGATGATCGCGCAGGCAGACAGTAATGGCGCTGACTGGTCTCTGCTGTATCTGGGTCGCACTCGCCGTCGCATGGCATTCCTGGGGGAACTCGAACGCTACGGCACCCGCGTCACCGTGTGGCCGAGCGACGAACGGGGGACCGTCGACCTACGCGGCCATCTGGGCGGGGCGGAGTCCTCACCTGTGTATGCATGTGGGCCGGAGAAACTGCTGGATGCGTTGGAGTCGATGTCTGCAGACTGGTCCGACAGCACACTCCATGTCGAACGCTTCGTCGCTCGCGCCGTGGACCTACCGAACACTCCGTTCCGAATTCGATTGGCGCACAGCGGTCGAGTACTCGAGGTGCCGTCTGACAAGTCCATCGTCGATGTGCTCGACGACGCTGACGTGGCGACCACCACCTCATGCTTGGAGGGCACCTGTCGCACGTGTGAGACCGGTGTAGTCGCCGGAATCCCATGCCACCGAGACTCCACACTCAGCGCCGAAGAACGGCTCGCGTCGAACAGTCTCATGATCTGCGTGTCGCGTTCGAAGACGCCGGAACTCACACTCGATCTCTGAGTGCAGCACAACTGTTGCCGCCTAACCCCACACCCCTCAATTAGGAGAGATAAAGTATGTCGAGTTCAACCGTTGTCCGACAGCCGGTTTCACTGGTGCGCGTCGGTGCGGCCAGCCTCATCGGCACCACTGTCGAATACTATGATTTCGCCATCTACGGACTGGCCGCCGCATTGGTGTTTCCGCATGTCTTCTTCGCTGACAACGACCCGTTCGTCGCGACCGTCCTAGCCCTGGGCACCTTCGCTGTCGGATTCGTCGCCCGTCCGCTCGGCGGACTGTTCTTTGGTCACTACGGAGATCGAATCGGCCGAAAACGCATGCTGGTGCTTTCGCTGTTCTTGATGGGCGTGGTCACGGTTCTGATCGGACTGCTGCCGGGGACCGAGACGATCGGTGTCGCGGCGCCGATTCTGCTCGTGATTCTACGGTTTATTCAGGGTTTCGCTTTTGGAGGGGAGTGGGGTGGTGCGATCCTGCTGGCCTATGAATCCTCCCCGGAATCTCGTCGAGGCTTCTCTGCTGCGCTTCCGCAGACTGGCCCACCGGCCGGTATCCTGCTCGGCAATATCGCGTTCCTGGCCGTTGCGCAGCTTCCCGACGAGCAACTCTATTCGTGGGGCTGGCGAATCCCGTTCTTGTGCAGCGCGATCCTGGTGATCGTCGGCTTGGTCATACGCGCTGGGATCGGTGAGTCGATCGACTTCGAGAATGCCCAGAAAAACGGTGAGACCTCAACGGCACCGATTCGCAGAGTCTTCCAGACCAGTACTGGATCAATCGCATTGGTGGCCGGTGCGTTCCTCGGGTTCGGGAGCCTATCGCTGATCGCGATCAACTTCCTGGTCAGTTACGGAACTAGTTCTGACGTTGGATTCAGCCGTTCTGAAATCCTCACGGCGGTGCTGATCGCCAATGCGGCGCAACTGTTCATGACGCCCCTGGGTGGCGCGCTCGTCGACCGGATCGGTATGAGTCGTGTCATGGGTACAAGCATCATCGGGTGCATGGTTACCGCGTCGTTCCTGATCTTCGCCGTGTCGACGGGCAACCTGATGTTGACGATCCTCGGATATCTCCTGTGTATGAGCCTGTTCTTCAGCTTCGGCTACGCTGCTCAGGGTTCGCTGTTCGCCGGTGCGTTCACCCCTGAGGTCCGCTACACCGGAATGTCGCTCGGGTTTCAGCTTTCTAACGTGCTCGGTAGCGCGATCAGTCCGATCGTCGCGACCGTCCTCGTCCGCGAGACCGGATCGATCTACTCCGTCATCATCTATGTGACTGCGGTGCTGATCATTTCGGGGATCTGTACGGCTGCTCTACTCAAACGCCGCGCCAATGCGCACAGCACGTCGGTACCGATCGCCACGAATCGTGTCGATGATGAGCTCGAAACGGCCGGACCAGCTTGATCGGCGAGTGCGAGTCGGCGTGTGGCTAGGAGTCTGCATCCGCAGCTTGCGTTGCCGATCCATCGGTGCCGTTGTCGCCTCCGCCTGACGACGGAGTCACCGCCGGTTGAGCATCTGACGGTGCCGAGGACGAGGCTTCGGACTCCGGAGCGGCGCCCGAGTCCTTGCTCGGTGTCGTGTCGGTGGCGGATGTATCCGACGACTGCTGCGTAGCCGCATGCTTAGGTGTGTTCGAACCGCTCGGCGCGAACTGCGACCTCTCACCATCGGGGAGTGCATGGCGTCCGGCGGACGCGGATGTCTCAGCGGTGTCCGACTGTGGGGTCGCGCTCGACGCGCTTTCTGGCTGCGACGTCGGGCTCTCTGGGCTTGCAAGGCCGTGCTCGGTTTTGTCGGCAAGGGTGGCCGACGCGTCGACGGCCCAGTCGGATGCCGCCTTTGCGTGGGCCGAACCCTCGTTGACCGATCGGGTGGCCGCGTCGGCGATCGCCTGCGAGATCTGCGTCGCCGTAGGCGTCACGTACTTCGCAAACAGGGGAGTGAGTACTCTCTCCAACGTTCCGATCGGATCGCTCAGGACCCCGCCTGAGGGATCCTCGATGTTCGCGAGCTGGAACAGCAGCGACGGGCTGAGAGTGATCACCGAGGTCGGGATGTCGCCCAGCAGGTTCGACACGACGTCGGGAACCGCCGACGCCGTGCTCGGACCTGTGCCGATCTGGAAGCCCGGCAACCCGACACCCATGAACGACGGGCCGGTGACCCCGAATCCGTTGGGACCCACATCGAACGAGCCGAGCGAGTACACCAGCGGGACAGTGGTGTCACCGACCTTGATCGTCGCCACCGTCCAACCCGAGTTGTAGGCGATGCCGTCGGGACCGAGGTGGCTCGACTCCAGCAATGACGTTCTCTCCGCGGCCAGGCCGAGCGTCGGGATCGAGAACGTCGCCGACCGCGTTCCCAGAATCGAATTCACCGACTGCCCTGAGGTGGTGACCAAACCCGGGCTCAGCTGCATGCCCGTCGTGAACAGATTGTCGGGCAGGCTGATGCCCGCGGCGAACACCGGCACAGTTGCCACGTAGTCCTCAGCATCGCCCGCCCCTGGCACGATGACCTGTGTGACCGCGCCTTGCCACCCGGCTGAGCTGCCGAGTCTGCCCGCGAAGGTGCTCCCTACCTGCCGCGAGATCACAGAGAATCCGCCGACGTCGATTCCGTCGAGCGCCGACAGCGCACCGGGGATGGCGTCATTGGGGTTGTAGGTCGTGGTCTGGACCTGGTTGCCGTTGTCGTCGGTCTCACCGATCCACTCCGTGCCGTACACCGGGACTTCCGCGGTGACGGCCGGGATCGTGACACATTTGTTGAAAACACATACCCGCTTCTCAGGGGTGATGACCACTATCCGTGTACCGGTCTGCACGACGTGGTTCGAGCCGTTGTCCACGACCAGGGCGTTCGGCGTGTTCAGGTTCTGCGCGAACAGCGCTTTGAGCTGTTCCGACGTGATGCCGTTCACGGAGATGCGGTCTTGATTGATCCAGGTTGTCGACGTCGAGCCGAGGAAACTGGCGCTCCCAGTCCAACGGGAAGTCGTCTGTGACCCTGTCCAGAACCCGAGCGCGTCGTCGATCGACGGGATTCCGGTCAGTTCGCCGGCATGTTGGGACACCTTGTCGCCGCCGACGACTTCTTTGACATCGGCGAGTGTGTTCTGCGCGAGCGTTTGGAGGTTGATCCCGTTGAGCTGTATCAGCGTCGAACCCATCTTCGCGTACACCTGGGCTCCGGAGCCCAGTGTGTCGGCAAGCGGCAGGGCGGCGAGAACCTGAGCGGCCTGGGGGCTGATGCCTGACAAGCTCGTCGACGTACCGGGAATCGAGCTGGAGTCCGGCACAGCCAGCACCAATTTGCCGCCCTCGGTCAACGCTTCGAGGAACGTGAGTTGGCGTGAGGTTGTCGAATGCTCGCTGGTGACCACGGGCACCCAGCCCTCGGGAAGCGACTTGCCGACAGGGGCGAGCAGCGCGATCTGGGTCCGCCCCAGATTGTCAGCGATGGCGATCAGATTCTCGACGGTGCTGTAACTGTTCTCTGCGACCTGATTCGTATTGAGTGAGTCGGCGTAGGCGGAGCCGGCGGCACCCGCTCCGACAGCCAGGCTCGCACCGAGCGCGACGACCGCCTTCTGGATCCGGCGCGACTTGCGTGTCTCCTCGCGGTGGCGCTCTCGTCGCTGTGTTCGGTTGTCGGCGGGCATCATTCGTTGTAGTCCTCTCAGAGCTGAAGCTCACGAAAGTAAAGCAGAAAATGCCCGATTCGACGGATTCAATTTGCCAGTTCCGAAGGCTAACGGCGGAAATCGTCCGAACAGGTGACAGTGCGGTAATCCACGGGGCTCGATCACCCGCGAGGGCTCAGCCCGAGATCAGTCCGTCCAGGGATCCTCGCTGGGTTCCGCGCACAAACGGCACGCACGAGGGCGGAAAGTCCTGGGTGAACTTGATGCCTCGCTGGCGTGCCCTGTCGAAGAACTCGGGCAGACGAGCCATCGCCCCACTGGGGATGTCGTGCAGCACCGCCAGCGACCACCGTCGGCGCTCGATGTCTTCCAGGCAACGGTCGACCCAGTGATCGGGCTGATCCCAGTCGTGGCTGATGGAGTTCCACAGGATCAGGGTGTAGCTGTGTTGCTCCAGGTAGCGCACAGACCGAGGGCTGAGCAGGCGGCGATCGAGGACCCCGCCCCGGCCATAGGGACGAAACAATTTATCGGGGTGGGTCAGATTGCCCAGCAACTCCTGTGCCTGACCGATTTCAGTGTCCACCACGTGTGGGTCGGCTGACGTGCCGAGTTGTACGGAGTGCGTCATGGTGTGGTTGCCGATCCAATGCCCCTCGGTGCGGGCGCGCTCGAGAACCGCGCGGCCCTGCGCCTGAAGCTTGTCACCCACCACGAAGAAGGTGGCTGCTACAGCGTTGTCCCGCAGCACGTCGAGTACATGAGAGGTGATCTCGGTCGGCCCATTGTCGAAACTCAGGGTGACGGTGTGCCGCGCACCTTCAGCAGGCTTGCTCGATGCATCGTGCGCAACCACGCGGTCGACCTCCGTATCGCTGTCGAGGCGGGGTCTTGTGGTACACCCCGAACAGATGCACCGTTCGGGGTGTACCTCGCGACCCTGCCCGTTCGACGCTAGCAGCGGCGCCGACGTATCGGTGCTCGCGCCCGTCGTCCACGGCTGCGATCGTCATCGGACCCCGAGAGGTTGATTGAGCACCGTCCGCAGAGCGGTCGCGATGTACGGGCCGAAGGTGTTCAGTGATTCCTGCTCGAACAGGGTGTTGGGTACGGTGCGCCAGTCACATCGGTCGGCGTGCGCGGCGGCGCCTGAAAGGCGTGTCTTCAACCACGCGAATGCTCCCGACGCGCCGGTGACGGCGATCGTGCCGTGGGTCGAGGTGACCTGGGGGAGCGGGTTGGGCGGCAGTTGCTCTCGCCGGTAGGTGACGTCGGCACTTCCGCTGCAGTATGCGCGGGCCAGTTTGTCGGTGCCCCTGATCGCTGCCACCTCGTCGGTCACGCCGTTGTAGATGTAGACCGGCGCCGTCGGCCGTCGCGTCGAGATGCCTCGTGCCTGGATTTCGCGTCGAATCACCGGATCGTTCAGGACGACATCGACCGGCTTGTTCAGGTTTGCGCGGTAGTCGAACCACAGATTCGCAACACCATTCTGGCCGACGCAGTGATTACGAGCTTCATCCACGATTGCTCGGCCACCCGGGGTGACATAGCGGCGCAGAGCGGCTTGGAATGCGGGCGAGTCTTTGCCGATCGCGGCAAGTGCCATCGGAATCAAACCTGCCGTAGCTGCGCCGTTGACCGCTTTCAGTGATGCCTCGAGATCTCGTTCGGGGGCACCCATCGCGGCACCCGAGATCGCGATGTCGGGGGCGTACGTCGGTTGTTCTTCCACCGCCCAACTCGTGGCGATCGCGCCTCCTGAGTAGCCCCACATGCCGACCGGGTCTCCGTGGCGAGTACCCGCAGGAGAGAAGGACTGAACGGCTCGGACGCCGTCGAGGACCGCGTAGCCGGGTTGGCGGGGAGTCAGGAAGCGGGCGTCGAGCCCTCCGTGGTCGGGAATCGCGACCGCCCAGCCCTGTTCGACACCTGCGGCTGCGAGGAGCAGTTCGAGTCCCGGCAGCGCGAGCGTCAACGGCCCTGCGGGACTGGCGAAGTCGATTGGTGCACCGTGGGTCAGTGAGTACGAGGGGTTGCATACACGCAGCGTCGAGTCGGTAGCGGCCTGGTATGACAACAGTTTCCGTGGCTTCTGCCCGCGGGGCACCATCACAGTGGTGACCGTGGCGTCGGGCTGACCGTTCATACCGGTCGTCCGGTAGAGCAACTGCCATGCGTCGACGTCGACCGGAACCAACTGCAACGCTTTGATGTTCACCTTGCGTGTCCGGAGGATCTGCCCGGGCTTTGCATCCGCAAGGCCCGCAGGGCGGTCATAGAAGGAATCTCGCGGCGGTGCAGGTTCTGCGTTGGCGACGGGGGTTGTCAGGGGAAACGCACTGAGGAGCACGGCGATCACGAGCGCGATCAGTAGTGCCGGTGCTGCAGTGAGAGATCGAAATCCATTGTGAGGCATGACGGTGGCTCCTCGTCGAGTTGGCCGGATGCTGCATAGGGCGCTTGCGGGGTGGGGCTAGTTGGCGATGATTGCCAGTGCGTCGATCTCGACGAGAATTCCTGGCGGCAGTCCGGCGAACAGGGTTGTTCGCGCCGGATAGGGTTGGGCCAGTTCGTCTTCGAATGCCCGATTGATATCGGTGAACACTTCGGGTGCCTCTGCGAAGACCCGGAGCATCAGAACGTCGGTGTAGTCGAGACCCCGCTCGGCGAGAATCGCCGCGACATTGCGAAGAGCCTGACGGGTCTGGTCGTAAGCTGTGTCGCCTGCGAGGCCGCCCTTCTCCGGGTCGAGGCCGACCTGTCCGGATACCTGAACAACGTTGGCTATCCGAGCACCGCTGGAGTATGGGCCGAACGGCGCCGGCGCCGACGAACTCTGGATGGGATCGATCATGGTGAACCTTTCTGAGCCGAGGACGCGGCGCCTCGGTCACGGATGGGATTGCAGGATGTCGGTGAGCACGCGGAGCAGGTTCGCGCCGAGGATCTGGGCGACATCGGACTCGCCGAACCCTGCGTACAGGAGTGCAGCAGCCAGGCCGACGAAGTCGTTCGAGTTTCGATAACCCTCTGCGTACGCCGTGACACCGTTCTTGTCGGTGCCGATGCAGATGTGTTCGATACCAACGCGTTCGGCGAGGTGGTAGGCATGCCGGGCGAAGTCATCGAGATCGCTCATCGCCATCGAACCGATCCGTGCGGGCCAGAGCCCTATCACGCCACCGGTACCGGCGATGGCTTCGATCTCGACGTCGGTGATGTAGCGCGGAAAGTCCCGCACCGACGCGGCGCCTGTGTGGGAGGAGATCAGCGGCCTGGTGGTGGTTTCACAGACCGCGAGAGTCGTGGCCCGGTCTGCGTGCGCCAGATCGATGGCGATGCCGAGACTGTTCATCTCACCGACGATCTCGACGCCGAGTCCTGTGAGTCCTGCCGGCCGCGTCCCGGAACGCACGGCATGACTTCCGCGGCGGCCCGTCACCGACGTGCTGATCGTCCCCAGGTTGTTGTCGGCGTAGTGGACCAGCCCGACCAGTCGGACACCGACGTCGTACAACCGGGCAAGGTATCCGGGGTCGTCGCCGATGACATCACCGCCTTCGATCCCGAGAAGTACCTGGGTGCCGGTGTCTGCGCCGATCCCGGCCACTGTGGTCGTGATCGGCAGCCGAGCGGTGAACGCTTCGCGGCGTGAGGCGGCGAGTTGGCTGTAGACCGTATCGAGCGCAGATCGGGGCCTTCCCGCGGTCGCCATCGCATCGCCGACAGCCGTGATCACTGCCAGGTTGACTCCGCCCGTGGCCAGGGTCTCCAGCGGATCATGTGGGACGTGGGCGACCTTCTCCGCGAGACGCCTCAGCAGTCGCGGCACCACTGCCTGTGGATGCCCATGCGCGTCGGCAACTGCGCTCGTCTCCACCAGGGAGCGGGCCCGCTGCCACACCTGTGCGGGAAGCTGGACCACGGGACGCTTCACAAGGGCGCCGCATGATCGGCGAACATGTGCGCGTCGTGAGCACAGATCACGACGACGTCGCCGGTGGCGAGCTCCTGCAGTGCACTTCTCGTACGCAGACGTTCCCGGCGATTCACCTGCATCAACGTGTTGAATCCACGAATGCCCCACGGAGTAGCGGCATCACGACGCAACTCGTTCCGGTGCTGAATGGCGTCACCGACGTGGAACAGCGTGCCCGGGGCGTGAGTCGCATCTCCCGTGTGCTCGATAGCGATCCCGCTGTGACCGGGGGAGTGCCCCGGCAGCTCGACCATGACCAGTCTGCCTGCCGAGGTGTCATCGTCGAACAGGACTGGGAACCCGTGCCAACGGTCGGTGCTGGTGTCGTGAATCTCCCACTTCAGCGAGTCCCGCCAGGCCCCTTGGTATCGCCGGCGGTCCATCCGCGTTCGCGGTTCCTCTGCGCTCGTCAGCTCCATCCGACTGACATGGACTGTCGCATTGGGGAAGTCGGCGAGACCTCCGCGGTGGTCGACGTCGAGGTGTGTCATGAAGATGTGCCGGACATCGCCTACGTCGAATCCGTGCTGCTGCACCTGTGCTTTGGCAGTCACCGCCGAGGACGCCGACGGATGAAGCAGGAATGCCACATCGGCCCCCAAAGATGCTCTCGGAGAACGTGTCTGGTCTTCAGACAATCCCGTATCGACCAGAATCACGCCGTCGTCGCTTTCGATGAGCAGGCAATGACACACCGCGTGTCCTCGACGAAATACACTCCCGACGCCTTCGGCCAACCACGCCGACGGTGGGTGCAACTCCCCACAGTTCAGATGATGAATCGACACACTCTGCCCTTCCCACACGCGAAGGGAGGCCCCCGCCGTTGCGGTTATACCGATCGGTATAAGCAGTGAAATTAGCATGATCGGTATAAGCGGGCAAGGGTGTGAACCGTCAGACCATGGTGCCGGGAGCCGGTGCGCGCGTCCTGGCGATATCGTCACTGTCGGATGAGAATCGAGACCGGGAAAGGTCGAGTCAGTGGCAAGTGTGCGGGAACGGCTGATCGAAGCCACTATCGAGTTGGTCCGACGTCACGGCGTGGCGGGAGTCGGTGTCACTGAGATCGTCGCAAACAGCAAGGTCGCCCGTCGTTCGCTGTACTGGAATTTTCCCGGCGGCAAACCCGAACTCGTCACCGCCGCAACCCGGCATGCGGGAGACGAGACCACCGAGGTTCTGCGTGCGGTGATGGAGTCCGACGACCCGCTCGGCACCTTCGTTGAGATCTGGAAAGATCTGGTGCGCGAATCGGACTTCGAAGGCGGATGCGTCGTTTCCGCAGCAGCTTTCGGCCGCCGCGACGCACCCGACGCCGCTGACGCGGCGGCCGAGATCTACACGTCCTGGACCGACATCCTCGCCGAACGCTTTCACCGAGTCGAGGGCCTCGACATCTCTGCGGCGACCGACCTTGCTGCCACCGTCGTCTCCGGCATGGAGGGAGCTCTTCTGCTCAGCCGCGCGGCCCAGAGCACGACGCCACTCGACCAGGTCGCCAACCAACTTCGCATGCTCGTCGAGGCCAACGTCTCGGCGAGCGCGCGCGAAGTATGAGGCTCCAGAGTCACGTTTCCCTGGCCACCCGTAACTGGCTAGGCTTCGGCCTATGGGCCTTTTGCTGAATCCCGCGACCAACGACTACTCGGAGTTCGACGCCGAGACGCGCCGATTGCTGCGCGCCACGATCGACTTCTTCGAGTCATACGGCAAACAGCGACTGCTGGAGGCAGACCTAAACGCCGAATGGGTCGCCGATTTCCTCGAGTTCGAGAAGAAGGAGAAGCTGTTCGCCACGTTCCTCACGCCGGCGGCATACGCCGCCGGCGACGAGGATCGACGCTGGGACGCCGCCCGCAACGCTGCGCTGAGTGAGATCCTCGGCTTCTACGGGTTGGCCTATTGGTACGCCGAACAAGTCACCATCCTCGGACTCGGCCCGATCTGGATGTCGAGCAATGAGGTTGCGAAAACCAAAGCAGCACAGCAGCTTCTCGACGGCGAGGTGATGGCCTTCGGCCTGTCTGAACGGGCCCACGGCGCCGATGTGTACAGCACCGACATGGTGCTGACGAGTGACGACGCAGGCGGCTTCGCCGCATCGGGCACCAAGTACTACATCGGTAACGGCAACGTGGCCGGGATGGTCTCGGTGTTCGGTCGCCGCGCCGATGTCGAGGGGCCCGACGGCTACGTGTTTTTCGCCGTCGACAGTCGACACGAGAACTATCACCTCATCGACAACGTCGTGCACGGACAGATGTTCGTGTCCACCTTCGAGCTCGACGACTATCCGGTCGGTCCCGATGACATCCTGCACACGGGCCCTGAAGCCTTCGCCGCTGCGTTGAACACGGTCAACGTCGGCAAGTTCAACCTGTGTCACGGCTCGGTCGGGATGTGTACGCACTCGCTGTACGAAGCGATCACCCACACCAACAACCGAATTCTCTACGGCAACCGCGTCACCGACTTCTCCCACGTGCAGGGCAACTTCGTCGACGCGTTCGCGCGGCTCAGTGCGATGAAGCTTTTCAGCAACCGCGCCGTCGACTACTTCCGGTCGGCCAGTCTCGACGACCGGCGATATCTGCTGTTCAACCCGGTGACGAAATCGAAGGTCACCTCGGAGGGCGAAACGGTGATGACGCTGCTGCTCGACGCCGTCGCTGCCAAGGGTTACGAGAAGAACACCTACTTTCACCAGGCCAACCGATTCATCGGCTGGCTGCCGCGGCTCGAGGGCACCGTCCACGTCAACGTCGGCCAGATCTTGAAGTTCATGCCCAACTACCTGTTCGGGCCGGTCGAGTATCCAGAGATCGGAACACGCCTCGACGCCTCTGACGACACGTTCTTCTTTGCACAGGGGCCCGTCGGGGGAGCGGGCAAGGTGCGCTTCGCCGACTGGACGACCCCGTACGCCGCCCGCACCGACGTACCGAACGTCGCCGTGTTCTACGAGCAGGCACAGGCCTTACAAGCGTTGCTGCAGACCGCCGCTCCGAGCGCAGAGCAGCAGAAAGACCTCGACTTCGTCCTCACCGTCGGACATCTGTTCTCCCTCGTCGTCTACGGGCAGTTGATCTTGGAGCAGGCCGCGATCACCGGGCTCGACGACGATCTACTCAACCGGATCTTCGACTTCCAGATCCGCGACTTCTCTGGCTACGCCGTCTCACTCTATGGAAAGCCAACGGCCACGCCGGAGCAGCAGGCATGGGCACTCGGAGCTGTCCGACGACCCGTCGCCGATGCCGAGTCCTTCGACCGAGTCTGGCGGCAGGTCAAAGAGCTCGACGGGGCGTACGAGATGCCGGCCTGATCGCTGACCGACAGTAGAGCCGAAGTGCGTCACGCACAGCCGCGTCAGCCACCCACCCGGGGGGAGACGGCCGCCCCGTCATCGGCGCCGACGACGATCCGCACGCCTTACGGACTCAACGAAGCGGCGAGTGCGTCGATGAGGGGGTCCAGATGGACGTCACTCGACCGGCGGATGCAACTCGTCGTGATCTTCATCGACAGATCGCTGATGGGAAGAAGTGAGATCTCCTCGGATTCAATGACCTCGCGAACCTCGGAGTCACGTGGAATGAGCGCAAACAGCGGCGCGTGCCGCAGTAACAGCAGCATCCCGCTGACATCGCTGTAGCGGACATCGGGTTCGATCTGGATGCCGCGTTCTCGCAGGTCGGAGAAGTGCTGATTGGAACGCAGGTCCCAATGGCGCGGACCGCGTAAAAAGCTCAGATCACGCAGTTCGGCGGCGGTGATGTCGACCCGGCCGAAAACGCGACGGGCATCGACCACTACGTCGAGTTCACTCGCCCACACCAACCGATCAACCAACTGAGGGTGATTCGTCGGCATGTGGCACAGAGCAAGGTCGGTTGTGGCGTCGATCAGCTCGACTTCCATCGCCACCGAAGGGCTCTGACGCAAGCGGATGGTGAACAGATCCGACAGCTCATCGATGACTCGAGAGACACGACGCCGCTGCGCGCGTGACAGGACATCGGGAACGGTCAGGCGAACGTCGAGTCCCGACGACGGTTTGTTGACCCGCGCGGACAACGTGTCGAACTCGGTGACCAATTGCCTTGCCAGCGGGAGCAACTCGCGTCCAGCAGTGGTCAGCGCGGTGTGATGAGTTGACCGGTCGAAGAGTTTGACACCGAGTTCGGACTCCATTGATCGGATCCGCTGACTCAGCGGGGGCGTCGACATATGCAGGGACTGCGCAGCCCGAGTGAAACTCAACTCGCGAGCCACCGCCACAAAGTACCGAAGATGTCGAATCTCCACTGAAACCTCCATTGGTGTTATCGCTGCGATCATACCGAAGCAACGAACACGGTCATTCCTTTAGTATTCCAAAGCACATACACTCGAGTGCAGGTCATCTACGAAAGTCGGGAGACATTATGGGCGACAACGCATTTCCTTTGAACATCGACGGCAAACCAACTGGACCACTAGCCGGTGTCCGAATTGTGGATTTGTCCAAAGTGGTTCTGGGTCCGATGGCGACCCAGATCTTGGGCGACATGGGCGCCGACGTCATCAGAATCGAATCGCCAGGAGACAACGCTCGAATCTCGCCAGCCAACGTGGAGCGCAATCCAGGAATGGCCGCGCTGTACATGCAGCTCAATCGCAACAAGCGCAGCGTCACACTCGATCTCAAGGCGCCCGGCGGGGTCGATACGCTGCTGAACCTGCTGGCACAGGCCGACGTCTTGGTGACCAATATGCGGGGTCGTGCGCTGACGAAGCTCGGCATCGACTACGACAGCCTGCGGGAGCGCTTTCCTCAGTTGATCTACGCGCACGCGCAGGGTTTCAACGAAACATCGAGTGCTGCGGATCGGCCCGCGTATGACGAGGTGATCCAGGCAGTGAGCGGAATCGTCAACATGCAGGAACGAGCCAATGGGAGTTTGCAGTTCCTGCCAACGTTCATCGCCGACAAGACCGTGGCACTCTATCTCGCCATCGGCGTCCTGGGCGCCGTCGTCGATCAGGTGCGCACCGGACAGGGTCAGTACCTCCGAATTGCCATGGCAGATACGATGATCGCCGTCAATGCAGTCGAGCACCTAGGCGGCGAGATGTTCGTTCCGCCGGCAGGCGACGTCGGAAATCCTCTCAGCCTGAGCCAGATTCACCGCGCCATGCGGACCCGTGACGGTGGGGCGATCGCCGCCGTCGCCTATACCAATGCCGCCATCCGCCTGTTGCTCATCGGCGCCGGGCGCAACGACCGCGCAGCCGACCCCGTTTGGGACAGCGTTGCGATCGACCGCGCCGTGTTCAATTCGGGATGGGAAGAGGTGCTCGAGCACTCGACGACCAAGACCACCGCGGAGTGGGAGGAGTACCTGAATGCCCACGACATTCCCTTCGGACTGGTCACCGACATCGCCGACCTGCCCAACGACGACTATGTCCGTGAAGTGGACCTGATCGGTGAAGTCGACCATCCGACCGAGGGTCGAGTTCGCATGGTGCGCAACCCGTTGGAGTACTCCAGGACGCCGACCGACATCAGGCGACTACCGGAACAGTACGGTGCCAGCACCGCCGAAGTTCTCGGCGCAGTCGGGCGCTGACAGGAGACACTATGTTCACCGGAATCGGGAGTCGATGAGATGGTCGCGAATCAGCATGTAGGTCAACCCGCGGCGGAGACCGTCGCGATCATCGGCGTCGGAGTGATCGGTCTCGCCTGGGTGCGCCTCGCATTAGAACATGGTTGGGACGTAAGAGTATTCGATGTTCGGCCCGACGTCGCCGACGTCGTGCAGTCGACGTTCGGGCCCGACGCCGGCATCACAGTCGCGACCTCACTGGAGGACTGTGTTCGAGGTGCGACGTTCGTTCAAGAGAACGGTCCCGAGCGACTCGACGTCAAACGGGACACCATCAGCGCGCTCGTCGCCGCCACCGCCCCGTCGGTGGTGATAGCGACGTCGAGTTCATCGATCACCGCAAGTGCTATCACCGCCGACGGCATCGACGGAGCGAGAGTTCTCGTCGGTCATCCGTTCAATCCACCGGATCTCATGCCGTTGGTGGAGGTCGTTCCCTCTTCGGAGACATCGGCGTCGGCGGTGACGCGAGCGGTGGATGTCTACCGTTCGCTGGGCCGGACTCCCGTTGTCATCGGGAAGGAGATCCCGGGGTTCGTCGCCAATCGGTTGCAGGGTGTCATCTCGCGTGAGGCTCGTTATCTGGTGCAACAGGGCGTTGTAAGCCCTGCCGAGCTCGACACCATTCTTCAGAACTCACTCGGATTACGTTGGGCAACAATCGGATTGTTCGAGAGCAATGTACTCGGTGGTGGACCGGGGGGCATTCGCCACTTGATTTCCGGTGTCGGCGCGACGACGGGTGGGATCGAATACCACTCTCCAGCGACAGATCCGGCATCAATGGAGACGCTGATCGAACAGGTCGAGGACACCTACGGTGCCGGCGAACAGACCTACGAGGCGTTGCGGGAGCGACGCGATACACGAACACGGGCCGTGCTGGCTGCTCTCGCTTCATGCGACGAGCGCGCGGAGTAAGAACTGACACGCAACGAACATTCTGTCTCAGTTACTGGTCCGTGCTTTCGATGCGGTCCGTGTTCAGCACGAATCACGCCGCATACGATCCGCACCTACACGTAACCTTGTGTAGTGAGCGGTGCTCTATGCGTTAGAGAGCACCGCTCATGCAAGTCGCGAGGAACGGCGAAGGTTCGACGACGCGGTTCGTCGACCGTCGCCGATGCCGACTCGTTCGACCGAGTCTGGCAGCAGGTCAAGTCGCTCGACGGGGCGTACGAGATGCCTGGCTGACAGAGGGTGCGAACGCGCGAAACACAGAAGCGGAGGGCCCTCCCGCTGAGCGTATTTCGAAGGACGCCTCGAACTGCGTCGATTGATGTGCCAAGGGCGACCCGGTATCGTGATGTCTGCCTCTTCCACGTGATGGCTTCGGAGCGGAGCTGTCGGCGGATGGAGTTCGAGGTGCGAGTAGAGGGACGAGAACGTGTCGTTATCGACGACATGGATTTGATCGAACGGGCGTCGCTGGGTGATCGAGACGCGTTTGACCAACTCGTGACCCTGTTCGGACCTCGTCTTCACGGATACGCGCGGCGTATGTTGGGCGACGAATGGAATGCCCAAGAAGTCGTCCAGGATTCGCTACTGGCTGCGTGGCTGGGCTTGAACTCGTTCCGTCGGGACAGCTCGGTGCGGACGTGGTTGTTCGCTATATGTTCGCGCAAGATCGTCGACTCGTATCGACTGCGCCTTCCGATCCCGGTGGGTGACGACTCCCTCAACCGCAACGGCCACTCCACAGTCGGACTACCGTTTCCGGAAGTGTCAAGCACTGTTTTCGTCGAAGCAGTCGAGCAGTGTCTGGCAACCCTTCCGCCACGACAGCGTGCCGCGTGGATGTTGCGGGAGGTGGAGCGGATGCCGTTCACCGAGGTGGGGAAGGTGCTGGGCCTCGCGCCGGGAGCGGCTCGTGGCCACTACGTACGTGCCCGAGAACAACTGCGGAAGTCCATGGAGGCCTGGCGATGAACGCACAAAGGCGGGGGAGTGAGATGCGCATGTCGGACATTTCGAATGAGGGTCCGGCGTCGGACCCTCGGACGCGAGAGTCACTGTTGGCAGCCACACCCGACGGCGCAACCAACGGTGCCGTCGAAGTCGCTACGGCTGTTGCTGAAACGAATGCGACGCCTGCGGCGTTGGCGGCAATGCTCGTTGCCCTCGGCGGCAGCATCAACGACGAGGACGATCTCGTGGTGCTGCTCCAGCGAGTTGTCGATGTGGCTCACGAGGCCATCGACGGGGCCGAATGCACAAGCATCACCATCGCACTCGGCGGAAGAACCTACACCGCGGTACACACCGATACCCGAACCCTGCGGGTCGATCAGGGACAGTACGACGCCGACGACGGCCCCTGTCTGCATGCCGCTCGAACCGGGGAAACCGTGCTCGTCGATGTCGACGCCACCGAGCAACTGTGGCCTGAATTTGCAACAGCAGCAGAAGAAGAGAACATTCACTCATTTCTCGCAGCGGCACTCTCAGCACCGGATCAGCCACTAGGTGCCTTGAATCTCTACGGCAGCGCTCCCGCCGCATTCGACGCCATCGACTACGACATCCTCGAACTTCTCACCACGACCGTTTCGCGGGCGATCAGTGATTTCGCGCGCTTCAAGTCCGCGATAGAGGTCGCGGACGCGCTCCGTGCAGCGCTCAGCAACCGGGCACCCATCGAGCAGGCGAAGGGGATCATCATGGGCGAGCACGGCATTGACGCAGAGAACGCTTTTCAGATCCTCCGTTCGCAATCACAGAACACCAATCGTCGAGTACGCGATATCGCCAACGAACTCATCGCAAACAAGACCTCATCCACAGCCGACTGATCCCGCGGCGTCATGTGACACACGTCATGAGATCTGTCCGTGCACATTTGGCGGTCGACACCGACTAACCCTCGATCCACCGATCGGCTTTTTGATGTCTCGTGAAATGTGTTGTGTATGTTCGGGGTGGCGGTGGGCGTGGGTGAGTCGCCGATCTCTGGTGTCGGCGTGTTTCACTGGGTTTCGTGTCGGGGCCGGTTCTGGCCGATGGTTAGGGGTCAGGCTGAGTGTTGTCGTTTGATCGTGTTGTTGAACAACAGGTTCCACTCGCGTTCCCACGGCCATCGGGCGGGTAGATGCATCGTGATGCGCCGCGCTGAGGACGCGATTCGAGCGGGTATGCAGATCAGGGTGCGTCGGATGGTGGAGGTAGTCGCCTTCGCCAGACGCTGTCCACCGAGACAGGCTGCGGCGCGGGTCAGGTTGAACGCGATGACCGCACACACCAGCCATGCGGCGTTCGCGCAGAACTTTCCCGAGGGCAGATGCGCCAATGCGGAGGCTTTGAGGTCGGCGTGGACTTGCTCGATGATCGCATGACCGCGGTGAGTCTTGTCGGCGGTCACGGTGTCCAGGTCGCTGGTGGTGAAGAACGCATGAAACCGCCACACGTCGAACAAGCCGTCTCCCTCGGCTGCGAAGTCAGGGATACGGCGCACCACCAGCCGTCCGGATACCTGCAGGCGCTTGGCTTTGGAGGTGAACGCGGTGAACGGTACTTCGGCGACCTCGGCCCGCGAGACCCACTGGCCGCTGTCTTCGTCGAAGACGGCGTCGGTGTACTCGATCGGCGTCCATGCATCTGCCGGTACCTCGCTGATCGCTGCTCGGACGTGGGAATCCTGACGCACGGTGACCGACACCTGCGCACCGGCCCGGAGCGCGGTGGTGATCGCGCGATGGCCGTAGAACGCTGAATCCGCTCGCAGCAGTATCGGTCCCGACGCATCGGACGACCGTAGCCGCCGCACGGTGGCCAGGGTGTCGGCGATCAACCGATGCGCCCCGCGCGCGGAGTTACACGCCCCTTTGCGCAGGCGTTGAGCGGCGATCACCGGCGCACCGTCACCACAGGTGAGGGTGGTGATCGCCGAGTTCAGCCCACGCACTCGGGTGTAGCCGAATCCGACGCCCTGCTTGGCCGGGCCGTGGACCTCGATGATCGAGTCGTCGATATCGATCATCACCGGCCCGTCGATCCCCGCCAGCACCGGAGTATGGCGAGCCAGTCCCGCCAACAGCCGGGTGGCGATCGCATCGGCTTGGCGGACATGCCCGAACCGGAACTCGCGAAGAAACGATCCCAACGTCGACGGGGCGTAAGGATGGTCGAACACCTTGCCCATCGCGCCGTGTCGCAACACGGCCATGTCGTCGATGCTGTCGGCGCCCGCCACCATCCCCGCCACCAGGGAAAACATTTTCCGATCCGGATGGGCGCCCTTGTCGGTGGGCACGCTCAGATGCTCGCGGGCCAACTCCGACAGGCTGGCGCGTTCGGCCAGCGCCATCACCGGCACCACCCCCGCAGCGGCGAGGAGATTCGGATCGTCACAGGATGCAGACCGGACCGGGTGAGTGTGAGACAATCGCATCTACGACATGCCCTCCTGTGTGTGTGGATGGAACCCTAGAGAAGTCCCATTCTGTCACTCAGACAGGGCATTTCGTTTATCCCTCACCGACCGATCACAAGCAAATCGGTGGATCGAGGCTAACTCAGATGTAACACCCAAGGTGGCATTCAGTCCGATCAGAATGCCACGACTGATAGTGGAGAAGTCCGAACCTGTTTCGGGCCGTCGAGAGGAAAGCGAGAAGTACATGAGTTTCGTCGACAAGGCCAAGAACGCCGCAGAAGACGCAGTCGGCAAGGTGAAAGAGGCTGTCGGAGACGCCACCGACAACTCCAACCTGGAGGCGGAAGGCAAGAAGGACCAGGGCTCCGCGGGCGTCAAGAAGGTGGGAGAGAACATAAAGGACACCTTCAAGTAACACCGTGACTCGGTTGCGGCTGGCCATTCATGGCCAGCCGCAACCGATCTCGCTCTGTAGCTTAGATCGAGCGACACTTGTCAGCGGCTCCGCGTTGCCGATGGCCTGGCACCCTCCGCCGCATAGGCAGCATACAACCTCGTGGGCATTGGCCGAGGGCAATCCTGGGCGCGCATTCCTTGGTGCGCTTAGGTTTTCGGTAGCATTCTCATGCCGCCACTTCATCGTGGTCGAGGACATGTCTATTTGTGGATGTCCGTTGAAATCTATTCGCGCGGCGCGGTCGCACGGACCACATCAACGAACCGTGTTGCGACTTCACTGAGTTGGCGCTTCGAGTTCCACACCAGAATTACCTCCAGCGAATCGAGCAGCGGGTCAGTACGGCGGGCGATGACACCTTCGGTGTGCATCGCGAGCACCTCGGGTGGCAGTATCGTCACGCCCATCCCTGCGCTCACCAATGGCAGAGTCGTCTGCAGGTTTTTTACCACCTTGAGTCGTGGCGGGATGACCTGCAGACTTTCCCACTGTCTGTCGAGTATCTCGGCGACGCCAGGAAAGCGCGGCGTCGGCTCGGGAAGCAACCAGGTGTCGGTGGCGAGCAGGTCCAAGGGTAGTGGGTCATCCGGATATGGAAAGTCATCGTTGACCAGCGCCACCATGGCGAGGCTGCGCACGCGTTCGATGGTCATCGATCCCGAATACGCCTGCTGTACGTAGGGAAGATCGCTCGTCGCCATGATCGCCAGGTCGTAGGTGCCATTGTCGACACCGTCGAGGGTGTCGTCGGGGGTGGGATCATAGAGCGTCACCTCCACGCCGGGAGACGTGGAACCGAAACGGCGCAGGTAAGAGGGCAGGTACGCCCACGAGAACGGCATGTACACGGCGAGATGCAGGGCACCGACGGTACCTCGTCCGTGCCCCACCAACTCTCTGGTCAGATCCTGCATGTCCCGCACCAGCCGGGTTCCCCGCTCGAAAAGGTGATCACCGGCTGCGGTTGGACGGATACCCCGCGGCGTCCGCTCGAGCAATCTGACTCCGAGCTCCTTCTCCAGAGTCGCCATCGACGCGCTCAACGGGGGCTGGGTCATGCCGAGCCGTTTAGCGGCTTTCGAGATGGAGCCTTCCTGAGCAACGGCGATGAAGTAGCGGATCTGTCGAACATCCATACACAGAACATATATCACGAACCGGAATTCTCTGCGCCGGATATGTCATCTGGGTCACGTCTTTCCTATGGTGGGTACTGCGCAGTCCACATGCACGTGAAGGAGTTACCGTGACCACACACACAACCGCCACGCGCGACGACTGGAGTCCCACGACGGTCGATGAGTATCCCGCCGAGTACGCGCGACTCCGCGCCGAGGCACCGCTCGCCTACACCAGTGACTACGACGGATTCTATGGATTCATGCGTTACGCCGACGTGCAGAAGAACTCCCGGGACTGGAAGACTTACAAGAGCGGCCAGCCCTTCGTCGAGTTTCCGGAGTTCATGAAATCGATTCCGATACAGTCGAATCCCCCCCAACACACCTTCTTCCGCAAGTTCTTGCAGCAGTACTTCGTACCGGCCCGGATCGCGATGCTGGCGCCGGACATCGAGCAGATCGTCGCCGACAACCTCGACCCCCTCATCGAACGCGGAGGAGGTGACATGATCAACGAATTTGGGGTGATCGTGCCACAGCAGGTTCTCGCGAAGTTCTTGGGGCTGCCTGCCGCTGCATGGGAAACCATGGCCGACAGTCTCGCTCGTGCCGACGCCGTGCGCCATGACCTCGAGAAGCATCGAGAGATCAACAAGACCCTGTGGAATCCAACGGTTGAGGCGCTGATCGAGGATCGCCGGGTCAACCCTCAGGATCCGTCGGTCGACATCATGTCCGGAGTGCTCCAACTGCAGCCCGAAGGACGGGCAATCACGCACGAGGAGGCTGTCGCTATCGGTGTGCAGATCTTCTCCGCCGGGGCCGATACAACAACAGCTGCGATGGGTTCAATCATGGTCCACCTCGGCAACATGCAGTCGGTGCAGCAGGAACTCCGCAGCGATCCGACCCTCGTGTCCGCAGCGGTGGAAGAGGTCTTGCGACTGGCTCCGCCGCTTCACCAAACAGGCCGTCATGCCACACGCGACGTCCAGGCATATGGCCAGGTGATTCCGGAGGGCGTCAAGGTGGCGCTGAACGTTTACTCCGCCAATCGCGATGAGGCCAAGTTCGACGATGGCGACACCTTCGACCTCCATCGCGCCAGGAACCCACACCTGACCTTCGGTCATGGTCCCCATCAGTGCATGGGATCGCCCATCGCGCGCGAAGAATTGCGCGCCACCCTCGAACAGATACTCGCGAAGACAGCTGGCTTCACGCTCGACGGACCTCCCGAGAGCAATGGCCGACCACTTCGCACCGGCTGGTCGCACGTCCGCGTCCACTTCGATCGGGCGTGATGCCCAACCAATTTCGCCATCGACCCACTTCCGAAAGTAGTCCACATGTCTGCACCCGCGCTCGATCGCCCCCAACACAGCACCTCAGAGCTCGCCGTCGAGGTGGTCACCCGACGCGACGTTGCCGATCGTGTCGTCGAGCTGACTCTCGCCGCACCGGACCGCGCCGACCTACCGGCGTGGACACCCGGGGCACACCTCGAACTGCACCTGCCCAACGGCCTTCGGCGGCAGTACTCGTTGTGCGGCGACCCGTCCGACCGCACGGTCTACCGCGTCGGTATCCTGCGCGAGGTCGATGGACGTGGAGGCTCCGAGTACATCCACTCGTCACTGACCATGGGGCATTCCCTTACCGTGGGCACGCCGGCCAATCACTTCGAGTTCGTGCCCGCAGAGCGGCATCTGTTTGTCGCCGGCGGCATCGGTATCACGCCACTGATGCCGATGATGCAGGTGGCGCACGATAGCGGCGCACCTTGGTCTCTGGTCTACCTCGGTCGCTCGCGCTCGACCATGGCATTCGTCGACGAACTCCTGACCCGCTTTCCCGGCCACATCGACGTGCGTCCCGACGACGAGTGCGGGATCACCGACCTCGAAGCGCTCGTGTCGACCGTGTTGCCCGGCACCCAAGTCCACGGGTGCGGCCCTGAAGGTATGTTGCGTGCACTCGAAACCGCCATGGCCGCCTGGCCGGCCGGGTCGTTGCGTACCGAAAGATTCGCACCAAAGGACGCGGCCGCGCTGACAGCGAGTACCGGTGCGTGCAACGTGTATTTCACCGAATCCGATATCGAGATCGAGGTCGGCGCCGATACGACCATCGTGGAAGCCGCCGAACAGGCAGGCGTGCCCGTCATCTACTCCTGCATGGAGGGGACCTGCGGCACGTGCGAGACACGCGTGGTCTGCGGTGAGATCGACCACCGCGACTCCATCCTCAGCGATGAGGAGAAGAACGCCAACGACGTGATGATGATCTGTGTTTCCCGGGCCAAGGGGGATCGGCTCGAACTCGAGCTGTGACCGCCCCGGGGCACCCCGCCACCGCCACACATCGACCGGCATCGTCCGATGCCTTGAAGGAACCGAAATGACCACTTCAACAGCCACTACCCGCCAGGACACCTACGCAGCCGGTGTCGAGATGCGCAAAAAGGTGCTGGGGGCCGAACACGTCGAGCGATCGCTGGCGAACGCGACCGAATTCGCGGCACCGATCCAGGAGCTTGTGACCGAATACTGTTGGGGCGCAGTCTGGACGCGCCCCGGGCTCGAACCGCGCACCCGAAGTCTGCTCAATCTTGCGATGCTGACGGCACTGAACAGGAACCACGAGCTGGCGGTCCACGTGAAGGGCGCGATCAACAATGGTGTCACCGTCGCGGAGATCCAGGAGGTACTGCTGCAGGCGGCCATCTATGTCGGCGTCCCGGCCTCGTTGGAGTCCTTCCGGGTCGCCGAGAAGACCCTCAGCGAACTGGGCGTCATCAATGCCTGACACGACGATCGGCTTCATCGGTCTGGGCAACATGGGTATGCCGATGGCTCGCCGACTCGTCGAGTCCGGGCACACCGTGCGGGGATTCGACGCCAACGCCACCGCGCTGGAGGTTCTTGCCTCGCACGGTGGCGTGGCCGACGGTGACGTCACCGAGGTGGCCGACTGCGCCGACGTGCTGATCTTGATGTTGCCCAACTCCGACATCGTGGAGAAGGTGCTGATCGATGAGGGCGTGGCACAGCATGTCTCGCCGGCAGCCTTGATCGTCGACATGAGCTCCTCGGTACCGGGCAGAACACGAGCTCTCGCCGAAACCCTCGAAGACAAGTACCAGGTGCGTCTCATCGATGCGCCGGTGTCGGGAGGGGTGAAAGGTGCTGTGGCCGGGACGTTGACGATCATGGTCGGCGGCGACGACGCCGCGGTCAAGGAAGCCGAACCCGTCTTGCAGATTCTCGGACGGATGGTCCGCACCGGAGCGGTTGCCTCCGGTCATGCGCTCAAGGCGCTCAACAATCTGCTCTCTGCCACCCACCTGCTGGTGACCAGCGAGGCCATGCACATCGGTCGGCGTTTCGGGATCGACACCGAGGTGATGCTCGATGCAATCAACGGCGCCAGCGGCCGCAGCGGTTCCACCGAGAACAAGTGGCCCAATTTCGTTGTCTCCGAGACATACGACTCCGGATTTGCGCTGCAGCTGATGCTCAAGGATATGCGGATCGCCCAGCAATTGGCACGCGAGGTCAACCTCAGCGTTCCACTGACAGATCGGTCGGTCGAGTTGTGGAGCGCCGCAGCGCAGGAGTTGTCGCCGACCGCCGACCATACCGAGATCGCCCGGTGGAGCGGTCTGAGGTGAGTAGCGACCACAACTGCATGTGACACACGAGGGGGCCAGATCGCCTGGCCCCCTCGTCATCTGCTTTCACTCGACCACGCGCAGTTCCACCGGGTCGAGTCGGTCGCCGGCCGCGTAGTATCCGCCGAAGAAGTCCGCTCCGTCGGGTGCAAGCACCGCATCGAACAGTGTCGAACGCCCGCGCGCGGCCAGTATGGATAGGTGCGCCAACGTGATCCGAGGAGCCTCCGGATACATTCCCGATACGGTCATCGTCCAAGTTCCGTCCGTGTCCCGGTTAAGCGCCGGGTCCGCTATGCGGATGAATAGCATCCCCCCATGTGCCCGCAATCGGAGATCACCGCAGAAGCGGCGGATGTTGCCCGCCGTGTGATCGCTGTCGGGATGATCGCCGCTGTCAAGATGATCGCCGCTGTCGGCATTGTCGCTATCGGCCCGGCCTGGAAAGCAGAAGACGCCGGTCTCCGGGTCTAACCGGAGACCGGCGTCTGCGGAGAGCGCTCCGTCGTGCCGCGTCCGGACATAGCGGATGAGGCTGGATTTGATCGGCCACAACAAGAGCATGCTCGGCGATGCCGGCGGTCGTCCATCAGTGCACATCGATGACGTCCTGCAGCGGAACGGGACCACGCGACTCGAACTCTGCTGTCTGCCGAGCTAATTCCCGGGACAGGGTGTGGTCATCACCACGGTGCCGGGCGATCATCGCGCGGCGCGCCTTGGGGGCGACGTGGCAGAGCCCGGGAACGTCGGGGTTGTCGCGGCAGGCGATACTGCCGCCAGCGGGTGCGATCGCCGAGAGTCCCTCAGCACTGCGTTTCAGGCCGGCCGTGGTGTAGCGTCGCCGGCTTGGCCGGCCACAGTCGACACACGGGATCGTTGCCGGGGCCGGCAAAGTCAGCAGGGATTCGCCGAGCCAGCCGCAGTCGCCACAGCCGTAGTCGAACATCATCTTCATGACAGCGCGGCTCCGGCGCCGAAATCGACCCAGTCGCGTTCATCATGGCCGACCCAGATCCGCGCTTCTTCCCGCTTGGCCAACTGTTCCAGTGACACAAGACTGTGTCGTGCCTGATCGATGTCCCAGTCGGATGGATCGGGCGCTTTCCATTCGAGTGATTCGCGAAGGTGCGCGGCATCCCCGCTGAGCACGATGTTCTGCGACGGCAGTCGGACCAGTGCCGAGAGCTCACCCGGAGTGTGGCCGGGCGTGTGATGAATGACTATCGAGTCATCGCCGAAGAGGTCGTGGGTGGGAGTCGTGACCGTCGACCAGTCGAAGGCTTTGACCGTCGGCGTCGCGAAGTCGTCGGGCATGAACAGATGTGCCGACGCGGGCGACGGGTTCGCCGCCCACTGGAATTCGCCCGGCCCGGCGAAGAAGCGAGCATGCGGGAACAGGTACAGGCCCCCAGAGTGGTCGCTGTGCGTGTGCGACAGGATCACATGGGTCACGTCGCCGACAGAGAATCCGAGCTTCTCGATCTGCCGATCGATGCGCTGTTCTGGGGCCGCTGTGATCCAGTCCGATTCCGGCCGATCGCCGAAGAGGAGTCGCGGGTCATCGCACACCACGGGATTCATACCGGTGTCGAAGAGCACGAGCCCGCGATCGTGTTCGATCAAGAACGATGGCAGCGGGATGTCGACCGACCCCTGCGCTCCGATCACCAAGTGTTGCGCGTCGATGGTCATGCGAGGGGAATCCAGGCCCCAGAGACGAGTGGCGGTGGTTGTCATGTCGCTATCCGATCGGTAGAGGTGGCTGTGATGGCGATGTCGGCGAGAGTCTTCAGGACCAGATCGAACACGCGGTCGTTGCCAGCCTCGAACACGAGACCGTGTCCGTGTCCGGGTAACCCGTGCTCGGACAGAATGATCTGGGTGGCCGATAGACCGAGCGTGGACAGTCGGTCCGTAGTCTTCGCATCGATGTCGACGCGACCCGAGCCGGATCCGGTGAGCACGTACACCGAAGGCGGGGGAGTGCCGGGCTTCAGTGGGGGCAGCGGCGTCGCCGCGACACCGTAGGTCAGGGCGCCCCGCTCACCCATGTCCCGGTCGGGAGGCCCCAGCGGTTCCACCGAGATCACTGCCCGGACTAGCCCAGGACGGGACAAGGCGGCGATCCATCCGGCCGCCGCACCTGCGGAGTGCGTGACGAGGACGGAGGGGCCGATGACGTCGAGGAGGTCGGTGAGCCGCGCAGCGTCCTGCCGTTGCATCCAGGCGGTGTTGGTCGGCATGCCGTCGGCTGAAGCGACGAGCGCATCGATGGGGCCCGAGAACGCACGCGGTGGCAGATTATCTCGCGGCGCATCGCGGTTCCACGGCCAGCAGGAATCATCACCGAGAAACAACGCGGCAGCCTGTTCGTAGGTGGGCACCGGTGTGCGCGAACCCATTCGGTTCTCGTCGTACGTCGAACGGCCGTGGCCCGGGCGGTCGAGCAGATAGGCGGCCCACCCGCGGCGCACGGCGTGTCGGGCCCAGCCCTGCGCCGGACCGTAACCGAGCCAGTCCGTCGACTGTCCACCCCCGCCATGGACGAAAATCATCTGCGGCGGTAACCCCTCAGCCGGCGCCTCCCACTGCACGAATGCCGGCGCCACCTGCCGGGTACCGTCGGACTCCCGTTGAGAGTCCCCGGCCAGCCAGAACTCGCCGCGTCGCACGGTGACCGCAAGCGACGTGAGGTGAGGTGGGTTGTGCGGACCCGACTGTCCGTGGTTCATCGGGACTCCGGTGTCAGGCGCACCGGGACACGTTCGTGGCCGAATGCCTGATAGTTGATCGCTTGCACCGGTTCGCCGACGAGCTCGATGTTCTCTACCTTCTTCACCAACGCCCGCAACAGGGTTCGGGCCTCGAGTCGTGCCACGCCCTGACCCGCGCAGGTGTGGATGCCGAATCCGAAGGACAAGTGACCACCCTTCATATCTCGGTCGATTCGGAATTCGTCGGGCCGGTCGTACTGTCGAGGATCGCGGCCCGCCCCCAGCCACATGGTCAGTAGCTTCGCTCCTTCGGGGATGCGCACCCCTCCCAGGACGGTTTCCTTCTTTGCCCACCGGCCGCCGTAGCGGGAGGCCGGGTAGTAGCGGATCGCCTCTTCCCAGGCGTTGTCCACGAGGTCGGGGTCTGACCGCAGCTTCTGCCATTCGTCTGGGTTGTCGGCGAACGCGCGGATCATGCTGGCGATCGATGCGGTGGTCGTATCGAATCCGGCGGCGAAGATCGACTTGAGGATCTGCTGCGCCTCGACCTCGGTGATCTTGCCCTCCTCGGCCTCTTGGTAGAGCATCCACCCGATCGATCCCTCGCTTTGCAGATCTTTGGCGGTGTTGGTCTCCACCCACTCCATGCCCTCGGCCCCGCGGGCGAGTTTCTGGCGCTGGAGTTCGCTGTCGGGTCCGAACACGTTGAACACGGCGTCACCGAACTTCAACAACGCCTCCCGACCCTCGTCCGGGAGCCCGAGGACGTCGGGAAACACCTTGAGTACGTACGCGACCGACAGATCGCGAAAGGCGTCGATGTCCACCGGTCCGTCGGCGAGCAGCTGGTCGATCAGCTTCTCGGCGTACCCCACGAAGTACTGTTCGATCTTGGCGAGGTTCTCGTCGCTGAGTACCCTGAGCACTGCTCCTTTGGAGCGGGTGTGCTCGGGCGGGTCTTCGAGGATCAAGATCGTCGGGCGGAATGGCGACGGCGCGTAGAACGGCCGACTGGTCGACGAGAACGTGCGCGGGTCGCGTAGTGCCTTCCGGATCTCGGCAAACCGGGTGATCGCATAGTAGTCGTACTTCTTGACATAGACCACGGGTGCGAGTTCGCGACACCGACCGTCCATCTCGTGGACGTGATGCAGGGAATCGAGGGCGAACGGGTCATAGTCGGTTTCCGGGGCTTCGATGGTCTCGGCGGACACGGCGTGGGTCATGAGAGGTCCTTGGTCGGTGGGCTGGGCTGGGCAGGGGTTCGGTCGAGCGCGGCTCTACGTGCCGGCGGTCCGAGGGGTCGGTGCGACGCCGGTCGTCATCCACTCCAGGCGACGCCGCACTCCAGCCTGCGCACTGTCTGGATGAGTCAGGATGAAGAACTCGTTGTCGCGGATCGCGACGAGCACCTGTTCGGCGACCGCACTAGGCTCGAGGCCCACCTCGTCGGACAGGCGGGCAAGGTTGTCGATCACTGCGATTCGTTCGGGCTCGACTGCTTTGGGCACCGAACGGGGGCGGTTGCGTTCGGCGTCGGTCATGCGAGTCTTGACCGGGCCCGGTGCCAGCAACGACACCGAGACGGGGCTGTTGCGTGAGCGCAGTTCGATGTCGAGGCTCTCGGTGAGGCCGAGCACGGCGAACTTGGAGGCGCAGTAAGGAGTCATGGTCGGTGTGCCCGAATTGAACGCCGCCACCGATGCGGTATTGACGATGTGCGCCTCCTCCTGTTGTTCAAGGTAGGGCAGGAAGGTGCGACAGCCGTTCAGGACACCGAAGAAGTTCACGTCCATCACCCAGCGCCAGGCGCTTTCGGGAATCGCCAGAAAGGTGCCGCCCGTTTCCACGCCCGCGTTGTTGCACAGGATGTCCACGCGGCCGAAATGCTCGATGGTGGTCTCGGCCAGTGCCATGATGCTGTCCGCATCGCTGACATCGACTCGCACGCCCAACGCGGTGGCACCCCCCGCCGCGACTACGTCGGTGGCGCGGTCCAGAGCGTCCTGTTCGATATCGGCGATGACGACGCGCATCCCCTGCGCCGCAAAACGTTCCACCATGGCAAAGCCGATTCCGCTGGCTCCACCGGTGACGACGGCGGTCTTACCGACAAAGTCTTTCATCGCGCGACCCCTTCGGCCTCGAGCAGGGAGGGGGTCTCCAAGGACTTGACGAACATGAGCCGTTCCCGGGCGGCATCGGGATCGGTTTCGAGCCTGCGCAATCCACGCAGGGTTTCCTCGAGACTCGACGGGTCATCAGAGTGGTAGACAAGGCGTTTGTTCGCCGATGCCGTGGGACTGACCTGCTGGGTGAACACCCGATGTCGTTCGTCGGCGTAGCGGTCGAGGACCCGCGGGTCCGCGTGCCCGGTCATGACGGCGGCCAGCGACTCTTCGAGCACATAGGTGTCAAACAGGCCGCTGGTCAGGCCTAGGCCCCCGGTGGGGTTGGTCGCGTGGGCCGCGTCACCAGCCAGCAGGACCCGCCCGGCACGGAACTGCGTGGCGGCACGCTGGTGCATCCGATAGGGCGAGAACGCGGCGACTTCGGGCCGCTCGTCGGTCGGTAGTATGGCCGCGAAGAATGTCGGCATTCGTTCCGGCACAGTCTTTTCGGGGAGGTCTGCCGACTCGCAGTAGGTGTAACGCCACAGCCCTGTGGTCCCGGTGTTGTCGATCTTCGAGATGATGGCACCGTACACGTCATCGATCAGGTTGGTGGTCTGGCTGAAGCCATTGGTCTCGAATGGGTAGCGAATGTTGGTGGCGACGAATCGTTCTGGCCATGTGAAGCCCTCGAACTCAATGCCGAGTGAATGCCGGACGCGGCTGCCGGCGCCGTCGGCTCCGATCATCCAGGTTCCGGTGGCTTCGACTGGCCCGCCGTCGGTGTCGAACACGGCGGTCACGCTCTCGTCGTTCTGGCGGACATCGACCAGCGCGTGCCCCCAGTGCACAGTGGCGTTGTCGTGACGAGCCAGATGGTCGAGCGCGATCTCAGCTAGGCGGTGCTGGCCAAGGTGCAGGTTGTGGGGGTGGCTGACGAGGCCTTCGAGCACGGACAGCCCGTAGTTGATCTCCTCGCCGGTCTTGTGCACCTTGTAGGTGTAGTCCTGTTTGAGGAATCCGGCCGCGACGGCGTCGTCGTAAACCCCGAGGCGTTCGAGTCCATCGAGGACCGACCAGTGGTAGACCATTGCGCGGGGCGATTGCGTCACCGCGGTGTTGCGCTCGAACAGCTCGACTTGGATTCCGCGGCGCGCCAGGCCGAGCGCGTTGAGGACTCCGACGGGGCCGGCCCCGACGATGAGCACAGTTGGCTGGGTCATCAGTGATCCTTCATCGTTAGAGAAAATCTGCTAATTGCTTGTACTACAACACTTTTCATCGGTCATGCGATGGGTTCGGGAAAGTCGACGGGAACTTTCTGACCGTCATGGACGGCAACGCTTCGGTTCGATGCGACACGGGGGAGCCGGGTCAGGCAGAACATCGACACCACGAGCATCGCGGTCACCAGGACCGGTATCGAGAACACGGTGCCCGTGTAATGCAGCAGCATGGTCGCAGAACCCATGAGCAGCAACGTGATCACCAGCATCGGCTTGCGGCCGATCCGATCTCCGAAGTGGCCGAAGATCACCGCCCCCAGCGGTCGGGACACGTAATCAACGTCCATGGTGGCGAAGGCGGCCCGTGTGCAGCCAGATGAATCGGCCTCGGGAAAGAACACGTGCGGAAGCACGAGTGCGGCGGCGAAACCGTAAATCGAAAAGTCGTAGTACTCAATTGCGTTGCCGACGAGGCTCGCCGGCGCGACGGTGCATTTGGGCTCGGATTCCGCGACAGAGTGTGAAAGGTGGGACACGTAACCTCCCGGGTTGTGAGTGGTGTCACAAGCACCTGGACTGTGACGACCCTAGCTAACGCGGAACAGGCGGAGCAACATCGTCAGCATGGGTTGACACTCTCCGATATACGACATTCGTATGGGCTGGGTTGTTCCACGTTAGTCTGCTAGTCATGGTCGAGATCTCCGAACGCGTCTCCCGCGCCGAGCAGAAGCGACGCACCCGGTCCGCGCTGATCTATGCGGCCCGCGGCCTGTTCGTCGCCCAGGGCTACACCGCGACGACGGCAGATGCGATCGCGCGCGCCGCCCGCGTCTCGCGCGCCACGTTCTATCTGCATTTTCGGTCCAAGGCGGAGATCGTTCTCGAGCTGATGCACGATCTCGAGCCAGAGCTGCTCGCCGACTTCGGCAAGCTGAAATCTCTGGACGCCACAACAGAAGCGGCGCAAGAGTGGCTTCGTGGGCACGCGGCGATGTGGCGGCGGCACACCATGGAATTCACCGCGATGGAGCAGGCACTTGCCGACGAGGCGTCGGTAGCCGACGAGTGGTTTCGCTTCTACGGTCGCATCGCCGATTCGGTTCCTGAGCTGATTGTCCGCCTGCGTGAGGGCGGGGCGTCGGACGAACGAGCACGAGTTCGCCTCACCGCCGTAGCGATGACGATCGACCGCGCCTTCTATTTCGCGGTGGTGCGCGACAAGCCTGAGTTCTTCGAGCTCGTCGTGCCCGAGATCGCGGCCGCGATCGCCCAGCTCCTACGGGCCGCACCGGAGCGGTAGAAGAGGAGAATTTTCACTTGACGCTTGTCAAGTAAGTTGAACTGCGGCATGCTGTGAGCCACCTCATACGCACACCACTCGGGTGTGCGTCCCCACTCGAGGATCAGCCACATGTCACAAACACTTCCTCCATACGAGAAGGACCGCTCACCGGTCTCCGGGGCCACGGTGCCCTGGCGCCGCGCCGGCCTGTTCATGGCCTTGACCTTCTCGGCCCTGCAAATGCTCAACGAGATCGGCACGATGATGGCGATCCCGCTCTACAACTCGATGAGCGCCTCACTGCACCTGTCGCCGGGTCAGGCCACTTGGGCGCTGCTGAGCACGACGATTTTCGGCGCCGCGACGATCGCGCTGCTCGCCAAGGCGGGTGACCAGTTCGGGCATCGTCGGCTCATGGTGTGGTGTCTGCTCGGTATCACGCTCGGGTACGTCATCTCGGCGCTGGCGCCGAGCTTTGCGATCCTGCTGGTCGGCCGTGCACTGACCGGCATCATGGCAGGTCAGGCACTGTGCATCGGAATCCTCAACGACCGGCTCACCGGCACCGACAAACGTAAGGCCATCGCGATCATCGCAGGGGGCCAGGCTATCGGCGTATTCTTTGGATTCGCTCTGGGTGGGTTACTGCTCGATCTCGGCGGCACGTGGCGCACCGCGTTCTGGGTCGGCGGCGCGCTGACCGTCGTCAGCCTCGTCGCATTCCTGCGCTGGGGCGCCGACTCCGACGCCGCACACAAACAGTTGGGGCATCGGCCGCACCTCGACGTCGTCGGCGTCTCATTGCTCGGCATCGGGCTGACCGTCATGTGCATCGGCATTGCGCAGTCCACCAGCTGGGGCGTGTGGAGTGCCCAAACCATCGGATTCGTGGTGATCGGCATTGTCGTGTTCGCGTTGTCGTTGGTGTGGGAATCACGAATCAAGGAGCCGCTGCTCGACGTGCGAGATCTCTTGGGCCGCAACCTGACGCCAGCCTACGTAGTATTCCTGACTCTCGGCGTCTGCGGCATGCTGCTGTTCAATCTGATGATGGCCTGGGCGCAGCTGCCAGCTCAGCTGGTCGGCTATGGACTCGGGTACACCCCATTGCGGGCCGCGTTCCTGTTCTTGCCCATGACCGTCGCCGGACTACTGGCCGCGAAGACCGTGCCTGCACTCGTGCATCGCTTCTCGGTAAACCACGCCCTGGTCGGCGGAGGCCTGGCGATGGGCATCGCGTTCCTGATCCTGCGCCTAGACCATCACAACGTCGGCATCGTATGCACCGCGATCTTCCTCTATGGGTTCGCCTACACCACACTGCTCTCCACTGCCATCTCAGTGATCGCGAGTGAAGCGCGGCACGGCAAAAGCGCGGGCACGGCGTCGCTCTACGTCGCGATGGCACTCTCCGCGTCGTCGCTGGGCGGCGCGATCTTCGCAGCGATCATCGCTGGCAACAGCTCCCTGGTCTCCGTGCCCGGCAGCTCGCCGATTCCGGTGCCCACCCCCGACGCCTTCGACATCGGTTTCACCATCGCGGCCGTCGCCGCCGTGGTCGCCGTCGCTGCCGGTGTCATCATCCGCCCCAATCGCCACATTGAAGTCACAGCGGGCCACTGATCGAAGTTTCACTAGACAGCTGTCAAGCGAATGAGTAACGTACCTCACATCCCCATTCCGCAATATCCATCAGCACAGCTAACCCTTTGGAGGACACATGCGATTTTCTGGCACCCCCGTATTCGTCACCGGCGCGGCATCCGGCATGGGCCTGGCCGTCGCCCGGGCCTTCCACGATGAAGGGGCAATCGTTTACGGAGCTGACATCTCAGACGAGGCGCTCAAGCGTTCCCTCGACGATCTACCCCGAGCGATTCCGCTCGCCTTCGACATCGCCGACAGCGCCGCCGTGAACGACGCGTTCACCCGAGTTCAGTCCGACCAGGGAACACTGGGTGTCCTCGTGAACGCGGCGGGTGTGAACGCACCCAACCGCGCCGCCCTCGAGGCCCTCAACGAGGAGAACTACCAGGGGTTCCTGGCGATGAAGGAAGGACGTCGCCACCACCCCGAGTTTCTCGAGACGATCACCGACGACGATTTCGATCGGGTACTCAGAATCAATCTGTACGGGACCTTCTACACGATGCGGGCGGCCACGCCGCTGCTGAAGGCCAACGGCGGCGGGGCCATCGTGAACTTCTCCTCGGCGGCGGCCCTGATGGGTGTGACCATGCCGGGCTATTACCCAGCGTCCAAGGCCGCCGTCCTCGGTCTTACCCGAGAAGCCGCAGTTGAGTTGGCGCCGTTCAACATTCGGGTCAACTCGCTGGCCCCTGGCGCCGTTGACACCCCGCTTTTCAGGCAGAGCGATCAGGAGTTCATCGACTTCCTGGTCGGCATGCAGCCGATCACGCGCACCGCCACGCCCGAAGAGGTCGCCAAGACCGTCCTGTTCCTCGCCAGCGAAGACGGCTCCTACTACACCGGCCAGACCATTTCGCCTTCTGGCGGACTGGTGATGCACTGAAAGATCCATCATGACAATCACTCTCACCGAACAATCGACCGCTCTCGACAACGTGACGATCGCCAGCGACGTCACTACCCGTACCGACATCGATTCCCGGGCGCTAGACCGACTCACTCAGGAGATCTGCCACGACATCGGCGCTGGCACCTACGACGGTGTCCAAGTGATCGTCGCGCGCGGCGGTGACATCGTGCTCGACGCCACCCTCGGCTGGGCCGATCGCGCCAACGATAAACTGCTGCAACCAGGATCAGTTTTCCGGGTGTTGTCGCTGACCAAGGCGTTCACCAACGCCATGGCGCTGCGGGCGATCGGCGAGGGGAAGCTCGCGCTGTCCACCCGAGTAGTCGATCTGATCCCCGAGTTCCTCGGCACCGACCCCTTTCATATGCTGCGCAAGGACAAGATCAACCTGGTCCATCTCCTCACGCACCGCTCGGGCATGCCGCCAACACCGAATCCCGGCCTCGGTCCGGACCGTTACGGTACGCTCGCCGACGTCATCGACGCGCTGTCCAGCGTGGACGTCCTGTTCGAGCCGGGCACCAACCTCAACTACGCGCCGGCGATCAATCATGCCCTGATGGGCGAGATGGTGCGCCGGGCCTATGGCGCGAACTCGTTCCGCGATCTGGCGCGGCAGTTGGTGTTCGACCCCCTCGGTATGACCGACACCGCTTTCGGTCTGCCGGATCGCCTGGCGGATCGTGCCGTGCCGCTCAAGGTCTATCTGCCCGAAGGTGGATTCCTGCAGCCCGAAGACATCGAGTGCCTCAACCGGTACATCACCGCGGACGCGGAGATGCCCTGGGTCGGGTCAGTGTCCACCGCGCGCGATGTGTTCGCCTTCGCCGAGATGATCCGCCGCCGGGGTGAACACCGCGGCGAGTACCTGCTGGCGCCGGCGATCGTCGACCAGGCAACGACGCTGCAGACCGGCGACATGCCCAACGACCTGTACGCCCAGATGGCGGCGGCACGTGGCTGGGAGATTCCGAACGGAAACTTCGGCCTGGGCTTTTCACTCTCCGGCACGGGAACCGCACCAAACTTCTTCGGCCCCTTCACCTCACCGCGTACCTACGGCAATTATGGGGCCGGTTCGTCGTTGTTCTGGGTTGACCCCGAGCGAGATCTGACGTTCGTCTTCCTCTCCGCTGGAGTCATGGAGGAGAGCGAGAACGTCGCACGCTTCCAGAAACTGTCCACCATGGCCGTCGCGGCCGCACTCTGACCGAACGGAATCTGGTCATGACCAACACCATCCCGTCGGCGGCTCCCACCGGACGCTGCCCGGTCGCGCACGGTTTCGACGCCATGAGCGACGACTACTACATCGATCCCGCACAGCATTTCGCTCGTGTGCGGGACGAACGCCCGGTGTTCTGGTACCCGTGGCTCAACGCGTGGATCATCACCCGACGCGACGACGTGCTGCGCGTCCTCGGAGACTGGACCGAATTTTCGTCGTCGGGCAACACCGCCACCATCGAGGTACCCGAGAAGTATCGGGATATCGTCCCGCCGACCCTGATGTCGCTGATGATCGTCGGCATGGACCCCGATGGGCACACCCTTCATCGGGCAGTGGCACAACGCGGCTTCACCTCGGCCCGTATGGAGGAGCTGCGGCCAGAGATCGAAGAACGCGCCCACCGTATCCTGGACAAGCTAGAAGGGCGTGGCTCAGCCAACCTCATGGAGGACTACTGTCTAGAGCTGACCACGCAAACCCTCTGCGCCCACCTTGGTTTGGACTACGAGCACGACCTGATGATGCGGCGCCTCCGCGGTGCGATGGGTCGCGTCCTCTCCTCGGCGCAGGAGGAGATGCCTGCGGAGGTCGTCGACGAGGTCTGGTCGGTGTTCTCGTCTTCCTTCGCGGAGCTCTGCGCCATCGTCGAGCATCGTCGACAGCATCCAGGACGGGACTTCATC
Source organism: Gordonia otitidis (assembly GCF_020735545.1). Classification (NCBI taxonomy): domain Bacteria; kingdom Bacillati; phylum Actinomycetota; class Actinomycetes; order Mycobacteriales; family Gordoniaceae; genus Gordonia; species Gordonia otitidis. The sequence continues at coordinate 4,582,284 of NZ_CP085974.1, read as the reverse complement.
AGCGAGATGGCCGACGTCAAGGACAAGTCAGGCGGCTACGCAATGACCGTTCCCGAGGTCGCGCTCAAGGTGTGCGAACTCGCGCTCGCCGGTGCCGACACCACCGCCCATGCGATGACCAATGCGGTCATCTTCCTGGCCGAGAAGCCACACTTCATCACCGAGGCGATCTCCGAGCCGTCGTTGTGGGCCAACGTGTTCGAGGAGACCGTCCGCCGGCGCCCGTCGTCACCGTTCGCCTCCCGAAAGGCGATGCGTGACATGGACATCAGTGGTGTGCAGATCAGCAAGGGAGACATGCTCTGGGTGTCGCTGGCGAGTGCGAACACCGATCCGGGTCACTATGAGAACCCGTTCGAGTTCGACATCCACCGCCCTGACCCCGCTGATCACCTGGCGTTCACCCGAGGCCGACACACCTGCCTCGGCCAGTCACTCGCCCGAGTCCAGGGCGCCACCGGATTGAAGGTCCTGTTCGAGCGGTTGCCATCACTGCGGCCCGCACCGGACTTCCCACTCGACTTCGTCAAGATGGCGCTGCTGCCGGTTCGTACCAATCTTCCGGTCACCTGGGATCTCGACGACATCGAACGATCCAAGCGACTGGTCAAGCGAGAAATGAACCTGACGGTCATCGGGCGTGAGGATCTCGCCGACGGCGTGGTCGGTCTACGTCTGGCCCATCCCGACGGCGATGAGCTGCCCGCCTGGGATCCCGGTGCGCACGTCGACGTGCGCATTCCGGTCGACGGTGGCGAGGTCATCCGTCAGTACTCGCTCTCGTCGTCGCCGTCGCAGACCACCGAATGGCGGCTGGGGGTGCTGCGTGAATCGGCCGGCCGCGGATCACGCGCGGTGCACGATTCCGTCGGGGCCGGTGACCGAATTCGAGTCGGGTGGCCGCGCAACAACTTTCACCTCGAACCGTCTCCACGGTACATATTCGTCGCCGGCGGCATCGGGATCACCCCGATCCTGCCAATGATTGAAGAGGCCGATGCCGCAGGTGCCGACTGGACCCTGCACTACGGTGGTCGCGGCCGCGCATCGATGGCGTTCACCGACGAACTCCAGCACTACGGGGACCGGGTGATCATCACCCCGCAAGACGAGTGTGGCCTGCTCGATCTCGCTTCCATCTTCGCCGAACCGCGGCGCGACACGCTTGTCTACGCGTGCGGTCCGGCACCGCTGCTCGACGCACTCGACATCGCCTTGCAGGCGTGGCCCGCTGGTGCATTGCACACAGAGCGCTTCGCGCCCAAAACGATTGTGCTCAACGAACCCGACGTAGAGTTCGAAGTGGAGTTCGCAGAATCCGGCATCGTCGCGCCGGTACCGGCGGGGACCTCGATTCTCGACGTTGCCGAGCGAAATGGCGTCACGACGCTCTCGTCATGCAAGGAGGGCACCTGCGGTACCTGCGAGACGCGGATGATCAGTGGCAGTGCCGATCATCGGGATTCCATCCTCACCCCAGAAGAGCAGGAGGCCAACCGGACCATGATGATCTGCGTGTCCCGCGCCGCACACGGCTGCGGCCGCATAGTGCTGGAGGCGTGACGGGCGGAGGTCGCTGGCTCGGTGTAGGTCGAATATTCAACCTAACCAAACTATTTCGCGGAAGTCCGATCCTGTCGTTGGTCGACGTTAGCGTGCGCGTGTTCGCTTGATGTCAGTCTGCCTCAACGTTCGACGACACGTCGCCGGCACAGTTGACTGTCGAGCAGTTGCGAGAGCAACCCGCCGAGTGTGCAGGTCAGGTCACCGCGTTGACGGCCCGGTTCTTGGCACTACTCGGTGAGCTCGACGAGCGTGGCGGATGGGGCGGGGAAGGGACCGGGTCGCGCGCGAACTGCTCGCGCAGACTACGAACGCACCCCCGTGGCGGGTAACTCCAAACGTGTCCGAACGCTGTCCAGCGCTGCACACCGGACTCGCGCTGCTGCGGCGAAGGAATTATGTTCAGTGGATACGACGGTGAGGTGCAGATCGTGCATTACGCGAGTGGCGTCGGTACCCGGGACGCGACCTCGGGTTGCGGCATGACGTAATTGATCTCCTCGGGTCCTTCGATCGTGAGTCGCTCAGGGGGTGGGTGCGAGCACAATGTCGAACTGGGCTCGCGCCCAACTCTGCGTTCCGAGATCTCGGCCATCCGGGGTAGGGGAGCCGGGTTCTTGCCGAACAAAGTCCTTGATGAGCGATTCCTTGACCCCGAACACGGTGTCGGAGGTGAGCAGTTCGTCTCCACGCACGAAGATATGGGTGACGAGCCTGCGCATACCGGGTGCGGTGACCATGAAGTGCAGGTGTGACGCCCGCATCGGCGACCGTCCGGTTGCGGCGAGCAGTCGGCCCACCGGCCCGTCATGCGGAATCGGGTAAGGGGTGGGAGTGAGCCCCCAGAAGCTGAATTGGCCTTTCTCGTCACTGAATAGGTGAGCCCGGCCCGAGACGCGCCCGTCGTCATACTGAACGTCGTAGAACCCGTCGTCGTCGGCTTCCCACACCTCGATCCTGGCGTTGGGGATGGGTTGGCCGCCGGTGTCGCGCACCGTGCCCTCGACCCAGCAGGGTTGACCGGCAGCTCCGCCTCCGATGTCACCGCCAATGTCGATCCGTGGCGCGTCATCTACGAAGAAGGGACCGAATACCGTTGCTTCCGTGGCATTTTCGTATGTCTCGTGATTGACGTTTATCGTCTGCATCGATATGCCCAGAATATCGGAGAGGAGGATGAACTCCTGGCGCCGATCATCTGTGATGTGACCTACGTCAGTCAGGAACTCGATGGCGGTGTTCCACTCCTCCTCGCTCAGACGAACTTCGCGAACAAAGGCGTGCGCATGCCGTACCAGCGCTTGCATGACGAATTTCAGTCTCGGATTGTCGCAGTCATCGAATGAGTTCACGACGCTGCGGGTCAGGCGTGCTTCGATCTCTTGCTGATCAGGGCCCGGTTCGGCGATCGCGTTTGAAATGGTCTCTGTCATGACTTCTCACTGCTCGTTGACATGTGTGGGTTGCTGTTCAGATCTGTCGTGGTTCTCGGCCGGACCACGCGGCGCCGAGAATGCAGCGCACGTCGTCGGGCGTCACCGGTCGGGGGTTGCCGTAGGGCCGTGCGGTGACCTCGGCGACGATTCTCTCGATATCCCGCTCCGCCATGCCCAGTTCGGCCAATGACGTGGGCGCGTCGAGTTCGTGTTCGAGTCGCCAGAGTCTCGTGGCGGGATCGCCGTCGCCGGGAAGCGCTCGGTCCAGTGCGGCGACCGCAGCTGGCGCCTCCGATTGATTGAATGCGAGGACGTGTGGGAGTACGACTGTATGCGTTTGGGCGTGAGGAAGATTCAGCGTGCCGCCGAGTGCGTGGCACAGCTTGTGGTGCAGCGACATCGTCGTGGCGCCGAGCGTCGCTCCGCACAGCCAGGCTCCGTACAGGACTTCACCGCGAGGATCGATCGCGCCGGGATCTGCGACCAGCTTAGGCAATGCAGCCGCAATGGCTCTGACCCCGTCTTCGGCGAGCAGCGACACTATGGGATCGGTATCCGGGGCATACAAACCCTCGACCGCGTGGGCCATCGCGTTGAATGCGCTCGTGACCGACATCTCTACGGGAAGGCTCGTGGTGAGCTCTGGGTCATAGACCACGCTGCGCGGCAATACTGCGAGATCTCGTCCCGTTTCTTTTCGTCCATTGGTCGTCATTCCCCATACCGGAGTCATTTCCGATCCCGCGTATGTGGTGGGTACCGCAACTACGGGGAGGCCGTGTTTCAGCGCGATGGCCTTGCCCAGTCCGATCGCCGATCCGCCACCGATGGAGACGCAGCCATCTGCTCCCAATTCGACCGCCTTTGCGCTGGCCTGCTCCGCTACCTCGGTGGGGACGTGCATCACCGCATGCGGATAAAGACCTACACTGCGCTTCCCCAGGGTCTCGACGATGTCGTCACCGACATGATGGCCGGGTGAACAGAGCACCAGGACACGCCCGAGGCCGAGTTCGTCCAGCTCATCGCCGAGGTGCTTACGCGACCCCGCCGCAAAACGCACCCGCATGGGAAGCGAGCGGTGGATGAAATCGTAGGTCATCGAGGGCGTCCTCCTCTAGTCGTCTGATCCCAACTACTTTCATAGAGTGGACAAGATGTTCGTACAGTACCATGAATCTAGTAGAAAGTGACGTAAGTAACGCCGAAGGATGAGGCATGCGGTGAACTCCATTCAATTGCTCACCAAAGCAGGACAGATCGTCGACGAACTGGCCAGGTCGGGTCCGTCTACCCCTGCCGCACTCTCGAAAGCTGTCTCGGAACCGCGGCCGAGTGTGTATCGCATCACCTCAGCCCTGCAAGCAGTAGGCGTGATCGGAAACGATCGCGATGGTCGGCTCATACTGGGCCCTGGGGTATTGCGCTGGGGTCACGCCGTTGTCGAGGCGTTTGTCGACCGACGTGAGCTACACAAGCAACTCGAGTGGGTTCGCGAGCAGGTCGGGATGAACGCGTACTTCGCGGTCTTGTCTGCAGACGGACTCGTGTGCCTCGACCGGGCAGCGGGGGCAGTAGTCGACTTGCGGGACCTCGAACCGGGAACGGTGTTGGCCTCGCATGCGGGCGCGGCAGCCCACGTCGCGCTGGCCTTCGCGAATTCGGAGAGAAGAAGAACCCTGCTTGAGGCCGCCAATTTCAGGCCCATGGCGAGCCGGACGCCAGTTGACGTCGAGGAGCTCTCCCCGCGGGTCGACCGCGCGCGAGTCGGCGGTTGGGCGATCGACAACAGCGAGATCGTCGACGGCGTTGCGTCAGTTGCTGTTCCGGTGTTTGTCGACGGCCTGTTCGTCGGGGTGCTCTTCGTTGCAGGACTGCGCGAGAGCGTTGTGCCGCAGAGCGAGGCGGCTGTCGCTGTGCTGGCGGCTGCGGCGCGCACGATCTCCGTGCTGATGAGCAACAATGTGCCGACCGGTCGAGGTCCCGTGCGTGCCCCTGGAGGCGACCACGCACAAAAGGCCCACATGGGGCCTTCGCTCATTGTGAAGGCCGGCGCGTTGATGGACGCGCTCGCTGCGGAGCGGGTCGCATCGTCGGCACGCCTCACAGCGCTGACCGACGAGCCAGCAAGCTCGGTCTATCGGATGCTCGCGACGCTGGCTGAGATCGGGTGGGTTGAGCAGGTCGCACCGCGCGGCGCGTATCGCGTCGGGGCCCGATTGCTCACCCTTGCATCTGAACTGCTGCGCGCCCTCGATATCAGGGGCGCAGCGCGTCCAATACTTGAGGAAGTCCACGCAGCGACGGGTGAGACGACGTTTCTCTGTGTTCGCAACGGTGGGCGTGCGGTGTGTATCGAACGGGTCGACGGGGACCGCGTGAACAGTCGCGTGCTGCGAATAGGGCGGTCGCTACCCCTGCACATCGGGGCAGCGCCGCGGGCTCTACTCGCCTTCGAAGGCAGAGAAGCGTGGGACGAGTACGCCGCTGTCGCTGAGCTCACCGATGAACTTCGACGCGAAGGACTCTCCCGCGCCGAGATGTTTGCGCAGCTGGAGGAGATCTGCCAGACGGGCGTGGCGATCAGCGACAACACGGTGACCCCGGGTATCGCCGCGATCGGCGCGCCCATCTTCGACCACGACGGACGCGTCGCAGCATCGCTGTCGGTCAGCGGCCTGCGTGACGGAATACTGGCAGTGTCCGGGGACGGGCGCTCGGTACGTGATCTCGTCACCTGGGGAGCTGCCGAACTGTCCCGTTACCTAGGCTGGGTCGAGCCGGCGGAAGTGAATGTCGTGTCCTGAAGGCCTGCCCAGCGCCGTGGACGCACTGTCCACAAAGTGGCAGTTTGGCGAGGCTCAGCCGTAGATCTGCTTGTCGTCGAGCCAATACGTGGTGATCTCCTCCAGACTTGTGCTGAACTACCTGCGGACGCTTCTGTGAGCACGAGTCACGCTTACGGATGAAGAAGTCATTTGCCACTCCAAATGATTCCGACATAGTGCCGGAGGACGCCGCGCTCCGCGACCCGGTCCTGTTCACCCGGGCTCGGGTGCGACCACCACCGCGGGTAACCTGAGTCACATCTGCATGGTTGAACGAAGGATGTCACCTATGGAACAGCCTGACGGTGAGGAGATCGCCGTCATGTCCACCCTTGAGTCGCGGGACGTGGCATCGTTGGCCGATCCGGCTACGATGCGGATGCTCATCGAATCATCGCTGGAGGGTCTCGCAGTTTTCGACGAGGATCGCCGGTGGCTGTACATGAACCCGGCCGGACGGACGATCTTGGGCCTGTCGATGGACGACCTCTCGAAAACGACAGCGTTCGCCGCACCCGACTTGGCCGACCATGCGTACCAATCGGGAGACCGGCCCCAGGTCGTCTCAAATGCCGCGGTGATGCGGCCACTCGGCGGTCGATGTCTCATCGAGTATGTGGCTACGCCCCTTCCGTTGGGGGCGCAAAACTTGACCGCCGTGTCCTTCCGTGACACGACCGAACTTGCGCGTGAGCGGCAGCGATTGACCGCGTTCTACGACGCTGCGCGACAGATGGCTTATCGCGGGTCGCTGGAGCAGATCCTCGACGGTGTCGCCGGGCAGGTGGTCCAAGCCGCGGACCTCGCAATGGCCCAAATCCTTATCCTCGACGGTGCGAATCCGCACGAACCACTCACGGTCTCGGGTGAGGCGGGGGATGTCCCTGTCCCTGCGGACTTCGCCGATCGAGCTGCTCGCGTCCGATCACATGGTGGTGTCCTGCTCAGTACGAGGGCGATCAATACCCGACAGCCCGTTTTGGTTCGTCACCGGAGGCAGAAGATTCTGTCGGATCCTCGGTGGGCGCCCTTACACGAATTCTTTTCCAGCTTCGACTGGTCGGACATTCTGGCCATCCCACTGTTGATCAAAGGTCGGCCGCTGGGTTCGTTTGTCGGATACTTTCGTCCCAACCTGTCTCCGGGCCCGGCGGATGTCACCTTCCTACGGTCGATCACCGATCAAGCGGCCATCGCGATCGAAACCACTCGACTCATCGCTGCCTCACAGGATCGTGCTGAAACCGCCGAGCGACACCGGATTGCCCGAGACCTTCATGACACCGTCAGCCAACAGCTGTTCTCCCTCGGCCTGCATGGGCGAACAGCGCAACTGGCAGCACAGCAGGTGAGTGGCGACGGTCGGGAAATTCTCGACCACAGCTTGCGCGCTCTGATCGAGTTGGCCGAGAACGCACAAGATGACATGCGCGGCTTCGTATTCAAACTGCACCCCACCTCATTGACCGAAACCGGACTTGGTCCGAGCATCGTCGAGCACGCGGCGGCTGTCGCCGAACGCGAGCACTTGGATATCGTGGTCGATATCGACCAGGAACCAATCCCATTGCCGGAAGAGGCAATCGAGGACACCTACCGAGTCGTGGTCGAAGCGCTGCACAATGTGGTCAAGCACGCCGAAGCGGCTCACTGCACGATCTCGGTACGAAGCAAGGCAGCTTTCCCGCAAACGGTCGATGTCGAGATACACGACGACGGTGTGGGACTGTGCCCTGGTAGTTCGACCCGCGAGACATTCGGCTTGGTATCGATGCGGGAGCGAGCTGAACGTCTGGGGGCCACCCTTGAGGTCTCTGGCACGCCGAATCTCGGTACGACGGTCAGATTGGTGATTCCGATCCGGCACGACGGACTGCCTTCGGAGACGTCGGAGCCGGTCCACGCCGGGCAAGGACCGCTCCTATGATTGTGGACCCGACAGAACTCATCAGAGTGATGATCGTCGATGACCATCAGGTCGTCCGGCTGGGTCTGCGTGCATTCTTGAGCATGCAGTCCGATATCGAGGTCATCGGCGAAGCCGCTGACGAAGACACAACCCTCGGCGTGCTGGAGGCGATGTCGGCCGAAGGTGCATTGCCGGACGTCATGTTGCTCGACCTGATGCTGCCGGGGCGGGACGGTGTCGCTGTCCTCGGCGAGGTCCAACAGCGCTATCCGTCGATACGAGTGGTCACGGTCACGACATCACACGAGCCCGAACGTGTTGGCGCAGCGCTGCAGGCCGGCGCTGACGGCTACGTCCTCAAGGGCGCACCTGCCGATGAGATCGCCACGGCGATCCGCGCTGCTTCCGAGGGACGATCTCATTTCGACGCGGCGACCGCATCCACCGTCGCCCGGCTACTCCGCACGCAGAACGAGACCGGACCGACTGCACTGACTGCACGCGAACGTGAAGTCATCATCCTCGTGGCGGCCGGGCACTCGAACCGTGAGATCGCGCGCGCCATGGCGATCAGCGAGCGAACCGCGCAGACTCACACCAGCAACATACTGGCCAAGTTGGGCTTACAGTCGCGGACACAGGCGGCGCTCTGGGCTGTTCGCAACGGTATCGCCGTCGGCGAGGTTCCGACCAACTGAACCGCTGCCCGACGCCACGCGATCGACGCTAGCGATATCGGAGCGGCATTTTCACGAGCAGGCACCCTGGTCTTGCTTCGCGCCGGGTACGCGAATTGACGTAGACAGCCTCTACGACGAAGTGCCCGGTCGAGACACGTTCTTTGTCCCTTCACGCACGACAGCTGGTGGGGGAGACTCATGTGGTCTGGGTCACCCGATGATGGCACTTCCACCACGCGCATCCAACGCTCGCCAACTCGACGAAGACCCGAACCACCCCAACGAGGGTCCGCTTGCGCGGCCCGGTCATCACGAAGTATGCGGACCGACCACAAAGGAATTCACATGTCATTCTGCGAAAACCTAGGTGATATCCAATGATGATCAGCACCCACAACGAGGTCGACCTGAACCTCATCATCGCCGAGAAGATCGAAGCCGCCGATGGCGTCGCTGTCATCCGACTTCGTCAGCCCGACGGCTCGGAGCTACCCGAATGGTCACCGGGAGCGCACGTCGACCTGATGCTGACTCCCGACACCACTCGTCAATACTCCCTGTGCGGGGACCCGCGAGACCGTTCCATGTGGCAGGTCGGCGTCCTTCGTGAACCAGAAGGGCGCGGCGGGTCGGCAATTGTTCATGACACGCTCGGCGTCGGTGACAGCGTGGCCGTTCGCGGACCACGCAACCACTTCCAGCTCGAGCCATCCGCCAATTACCTGTTCATCGCCGGCGGAATCGGCATCACACCCATCCTCGCGATGGCCCGGCAGGCGCACCGGACGGGTGCGTCGTGGAACCTGATCTACGGTGGTCGAAGCCGCTCCACCATGGCCTTCGCCGAGGAATTGACGACGCGCTTCGCCGGCCACGTGACTCTGCACCCGCAGAATGAGGTTGGACACATCGACCTCGATCGCCTCCTAAGCGAGGTTCGGCCCGATACTTTGATCTACACATGTGGCCCGGCGCCGCTCCTCGATGCCGTAACCGACCGGTGCAATCATTACGGCTGGCCCACCGGCGCATTGCATCTCGAGCGTTTCGCACCAAAAGAGATGCACGAACCCGAACGTGCCGGCTCGTTCGAGGTCGAACTGTCGTTGAGCGGTCAGACGATCACCGTCACTCCCGATGAGTCGATCCTCGATGCGGTCACCAAGTGCGGTATCCAGGTTCTGTCCTCGTGCAACGAGGGCACGTGCGGCACCTGCGAAACGGCCGTTACCAGCGGGATCGTCGATCACCGTGACTCGGTACTCACCGAGGACGAGCAGGCAGCCAACGACACCATGATGATCTGCGTGTCGCGAGCGAACTGCCCGAAGCTGGTGCTGGAACTCTGAGGCCGGCCGACCTGATCGGCCACCGTTGTCCGTGCCCACCCGGCACCCGGGTGCGCACGAACAACGTGCCGCGCCCTTACGACTCGCTGATCATCCTGCATCCCAACGTAGTTCACATACGCTGAAACAGCGGATCGTCGAGGAGGTCGCACTCCTCAACGATCCGCCAGCCATGCTCACAACGTTCAGCGATGAGCTTCGATCTCCATGCTGACCCAACCGGTGCGCAATGCCCGGCCCGCAGATACCGCCGGACGCACCAATGAGAACGCGTCGGTCCTTGCGAGGAGTTGCTCTCCGAAGATCCGCAACTCTTCGCGTGCCACAGGCGCGCCGACGCACATGTGGGGGCCGAAACCAAAGGTGAGATGCGGATTTCGGGTTCGATGGAGATCGACTTCATGCGGACAGCGAAACTGTTCCTCGTCGCGGTTCGCCGACGCGACGTTGATTGCCACCAGTTGGCCCTCCTCGATGTCGACACCGCGCACCATCGCCGGCTTCGTCGTGCGACGAACGGTCTGGTGAATCGGCGGCCCTAGTCGGAGAACCTCTTCGATTGCCGCTGGTAGACCTTCGGGGTTAGACCGCAGATGCTCTTGCTCATCGCGGTGGGTCGCGAGATAGTGAGCCAGCGAACCCATCGCTGAGCTCGTCGTGTCTGCGCCTGCGGCAAACAATTGGGTGGCAATCGATTTGGCTTCTTCTTCAGAGATCGGGCGTCCCTCAGGCTCAAGCGCGAGAATCCCGCTCATGATGTCATGTTCAGGATCGCGGGGGGAACGCTTGCGGTTGCTGAGCAAGTCATTGACGGCCTGATCCCACAGTGTCGCCTGACGCGCCCCAAAGGCCTTGACGTCGTGACGAAGTGCGTCCGCCTCTGCCAGTGTTGCCGCGAGACTGGTCCATCCATCCGCGGACAAGCCCAACAACCTCGCCAGCACCCGAGGCGGCACGAGCCTGGCCACGTCTCGATAGATGTCACCACCGCCAGCGACGATGAGGGGATCAAGCTGTTCGCTCACGATGCGTTCGATATCGGGACGGATGGCGGCCACCTTGTCGGCGACGAAATAATGGTTGAGGAACTTTCGGTAGAACGTATGTTCCGGAGGATTTGTGCTGATCGGGATCGGCCGATTGGGCGAGGGGTATTCGACGAACGGTTGGCCACTCTCGTATGTTTTCCAGTCGCGGATGGCTTTTGATGCATCCCCGTACTTCATGAGACTCCAAAAACCGCCGAAGTCGTCGCTGTGCACCACTGGACACTCCGCGCGTAGCGACTCGTATTCTGCGTGCAGATCAGGGGCGGTCGACGGAGAGTATATGGACGTGATAGCCGAATCTCGATTGTTGTCAATGGTCATGTCGAACCTCAGATCGGAGGGTTGATTTCTTTCGCCAGGCGCGGGATCGGAAGTGAACGCGACTGTGCTGCTCCGGGCTATCGAGACTCGTAAAGGCTGGAGAGCCATGTGGCTATCTCAGTGTGGTCGGCCCCTGGCGAGAGCTCGGCTGCAGCCTTCGTCCATAGCTCCACCGCGTGACTGCCGAGAAGCGAGGGTGTATCCAGTTCGTCGGCAAGTTCGGTGGCGATCCGCATGTCCTTGACCATTAGGGACAAGGCAAAGCCTGAGTCGTATGACTCAGGCAGGATAAAGTTCGGCCACTTGTTTTCCGTAGAGCCACTTCGACCGCTCGACGAGTTCAGGACGTCGAGCATGACCGAAGGGTCCAGGCCGAACCGTTGCCCGGTGATCATCGCTTCGCAGGTCGCCATCAAATGGGTTGCGGACAGGAGATTGTTCAGCGCCTTGAGCGCGTGGCCGGCTCCGACTGCACCGACATGCACAGGCCTGCCCATCAGCTCCAGCACCGGAATGGCGACGTCCACAGACTCGCCAGGACCACCGAGCATGATCGTCAGTGTTCCGTTCTCTGCCCCACGCACACCACCCGAGACGGGACCGTCGAGCATCCGTACACCACGCGCATCCAATTTTGTAGCGAGCTGCCGAGTGCGAAGCGGCTCAGACGAACTCAAGTCAATGACGATCGCGTCCGGAGCGAGCAGGTCGAGCACATCGTCCACTACGTCCTGCACTACGTCCGAGTTCGGCAGCATCAACAGCACGAGGTCGGCCCCTGCCACCGCCTGACGTGCCGTGGCAGCGCGCGTCGCGCCCACCGAGACAAGACGGTCGGTGGCAGCCGCCGATACATCAAAGGCGACGACGGTGAGACCGGCGGCAACCAGCCGCTGCGCCATCGGCGTACCCATGTTGCCCAGTCCCAAGAAGGCGATGGTGTGATCGACCTTCGCCGATCGAGCCGACCGGCTCACCGAGGTACTCGTCGACTCAGGCATCGGCCCGCAGCTCTGCGAGGGTGGACTCGGCAATGCGAAAGGACTCCAACGCGGCCGGGACGCCGACGTATATCGCGGCCTGGATCAGCACCTCTTGAATCTCTGCGTCCGAGCACCCATTCGTGACGGCCCCACGAACATGCACGGCGAGCTCGTGGGAGCGATTCAACGCCGTCAGCATCGCCAGATTGAGTAGGCTGCGCGTCTTGGGTTCGAGGCCATCGCGAGACCAGACCGCACCCCAACAGTACTCCGTCACAAGTTCTTGGATCGGCCGCGAGAACTCCGTGACATTGCTCAGTGAGCGTTCAACATGGGCCTCTCCCAAGACCTTCTTACCCTCGATCCACCGATTTGCTTGTGATCGGTCGGTGAGGGATAAACGAAATGCCCTGTCTGAGTGACAGAATGGGACTTCTCTAGGGTTCCATCCACACACACAGGAGGGCATGTCGTAGATGCGATTGTCTCACACTCACCCGGTCCGGTCTGCATCCTGTGACGATCCGAATCTCCTCGCCGCTGCGGGGGTGGTGCCGGTGATGGCGCTGGCCGAACGCGCCAGCCTGTCGGAGTTGGCCCGCGAGCATCTGAGCGTGCCCACCGACAAGGGCGCCCATCCGGATCGGAAAATGTTTTCCCTGGTGGCGGGGATGGTGGCGGGCGCCGACAGCATCGACGACATGGCCGTGTTGCGACACGGCGCGATGGGCAAGGTGTTCGACCATCCTTACGCCCCGTCGACGTTGGGATCGTTTCTTCGCGAGTTCCGGTTCGGGCATGTCCGCCAAGCCGATGCGATCGCCACCCGGCTGTTGGCGGGACTGGCTCGCCATACTCCGGTGCTGGCGGGGATCGACGGGCCGGTGATGATCGATATCGACGACTCGATCATCGAGGTCCACGGCCCGGCCAAGCAGGGCGTCGGATTCGGCTACACCCGAGTGCGTGGGCTGAACTCGGCGATCACCACCCTCACCTGTGGTGACGGTGCGCCGGTGATCGCCGCTCAACGCCTGCGCAAAGGGGCGTGTAACTCCGCGCGCGGGGCGCATCGGTTGATCGCCGACACCCTGGCCACCGTGCGGCGGCTACGGTCGTCCGATGCGTCGGGACCGATACTGCTGCGAGCGGATTCAGCGTTCTACGGCCATCGCGCGATCACCACCGCGCTCCGGGCCGGTGCGCAGGTGTCGGTCACCGTGCGTCAGGATTCCCACGTCCGAGCAGCGATCAGCGAGGTACCGGCAGATGCATGGACGCCGATCGAGTACACCGACGCCGTCTTCGACGAAGACAGCGGCCAGTGGGTCTCGCGGGCCGAGGTCGCCGAAGTACCGTTCACCGCGTTCACCTCCAAAGCCAAGCGCCTGCAGGTATCCGGACGGCTGGTGGTGCGCCGTATCCCTGACTTCGCAGCCGAGGGAGACGGCTTGTTCGACGTGTGGCGGTTTCATGCGTTCTTCACCACCAGCGACCTGGACACCGTGACCGCCGACAAGACTCACCGCGGTCATGCGATCATCGAGCAAGTCCACGCCGACCTCAAAGCCTCCGCATTGGCGCATCTGCCCTCGGGAAAGTTCTGCGCGAACGCCGCATGGCTGGTGTGTGCGGTCATCGCGTTCAACCTGACCCGCGCCGCAGCCTGTCTCGGTGGACAGCGTCTGGCGAAGGCGACTACCTCCACCATCCGACGCACCCTGATCTGCATACCCGCTCGAATCGCGTCCTCAGCGCGGCGCATCACGATGCATCTACCCGCCCGATGGCCGTGGGAACGCGAGTGGAACCTGTTGTTCAACAACACGATCAAACGACAACACTCAGCCTGACCCCTAACCATCGGCCAGAACCGGCCCCGACACGAAACCCAGTGAAACACGCCGACACCAGAGATCGGCGACTCACCCACGCCCACCGCCACCCCGAACATACACAACACATTTCACGAGACATCAAAAAGCCGATCGGTGGATCGAGGCTAACGGATCGCAAGGCCGTCTTCGTAAGTATCTCTTCTGGTTCGGCTTGACGACATGATGACTCCATTCGGTAACAGACACGTATGAGAAACTCTTGTGGCCGACGATTACGACCATCCGTGCGCAACATTTGCTGTCGGATCAATACCGAGTATCGAACCGGCTATTGAAACGTCACTGATCCGTCGATCCTACGGATTCCGCAGGACCTGTTCCTATGCGCAGAGTCTCGTAGTTTCGGCTACGCGGTATCACGTATTGTCGTGACTCCTGTCACATGGTTATCGTCGGCTCATCGTTCAATTCGCCGCCCGACAACATGAGTCGTTACGGCGTCAGCCCTACATCGGTGCCTGTTCTGGCGACCGAATTCTCAGAGATGGATGATCTGGATGAAGAACCAGTCGGTGGTAGTGGTGGGTGCAGGCCCGGTCGGTGTACTGAACGCTCTCGGCTTGGCACGGGCGGGCGTCTCGGTCACCGTCCTCGAGCGTGCTGCCGACGTCGTGGAGTCACCTCGGGCGATGGTGTACCACTGGTCGGTGCTCGACGGACTCGAGCGACTCGGCTTGCTAGAAGCGGCCACCGCCACGGGCTTCCTCAAACAGGGCTACACCTATCAGGCGTTCCAGACCGGAGAAAGCGTTTCGTTCGGACTCGATGTCCTCGAAGGACTCGTCAAACACCCGTACAACCTCCACCTCGGGCAAAACGAGCTGGTCAAGCTCGCTCTGGTTGAACTCGCGGCCTACCCGCATGCTCAGGTCTGCTGGAACACAGAAGTGACCGAGATTGCGCAGAATGATCGGGGAGTCACTGTCCAAACAATGACCGACGGCGGCGAGGATGAGTTCAGTGCGGACTGGGTCATCGGTGCCGACGGCGCCCGCAGCACCGTTCGCGACCAGATCGGAGTAGCGTTCGAGGGCTTCACTTGGCCAGAACGTTTCGTGGCCACCAATATCCGCGTGGACTTGGAGAGTCGCGGTTGGCCTCAGACCACCATGGTGATCGATGATCGTTACGGCGCAGTGATCTCCAAGATCGACACCTCCAAGCTTTGGCGGTTCACCTACTGCGAGAGCGACGCATCGCCGATCGATACGGTGACCGAGCGAATGACTGATCACTTCGAGACCACTTTTCCAGGGATCGACGACATCGACCTGATCGCGTTTTCGCCGTATCGGATGCATCAGCGCGCTGCGGCACGTTTCCGAGTCGGGCGGGTGTTGCTGGCCGGCGACGCGGCACACGCCACGAATCCGACAGGGGGACTTGGATTGACGTCCGGACTGTTCGACACCTTCGTGCTCTATGAGGCGCTCGCCGCGGTCATCAACGGCAGCGCGCCAGAGTCGGTGCTCGATGTCTATGCACGGCGGCGCCGCGAGATGTTCGTCGATCGTGTGTCGCCGGCGGCCAGTGCGAACAAACGTCTCGTCTTTCACTCTTCTGACCCGCGCGAAGTGGAGCGCGCAATGGCAGGACTGCGGCAGCTGACAACCGATCGCGACGCGTTGATCGATCGGTTGATGTTCCCGAAGACCATCGAGTCCCCGTCGTTGATCAACGATGCAGGTACAGAGGAGAACTCGTGAAGACGCTGAGTGGTCGCACAGCGGTTGTCACCGGCGGTGCTAGCGGGATCGGCCTGGCGCTGGCCCGTCGCTTTGCACGCGAGGGAATGAAGATTGCGATCGCCGACGTCGAACAGCACGCTTTGGACGAGGCGGTCGACGACCTGTCGGCGATGGACGTCGAGGTCATCGGCGTCGCAACCGACGTCCGGGATCTGTCGGCAGTGCAGGCGCTCGCCGACACGGTGATCTCCACCTTTGGTGCGGTCCATCTGGTGTGTAACAACGCCGGCGTCGAAACCGGCGGATCGTTCACCGAGATTCCCGCCGAGGCATGGGACTGGGTGATGGACGTGAACTTCCATGGTGTTCTCAATGGATGTCGAGTGTTTCTGCCACACCTTCTTTCTCAGGGCGAGGGGCACATCGTCAACACGGCGTCGGTGGCCGCCTTCGCCACAGGTACGGCGACGATGACACCCTACTGCGCTTCGAAATCGGCAATTCTCGGCCTCTCCGAATGCTTGGCCATCGAATTGAACACCACGGCAAGCGGAGTCGGGATATCACTGCTCGCGCCCGGCCCGGTCAAGACGAAGATGCCCGATTCCGAACGCAATCTGCCCCAAGGTGTCGCGGCCGCGTCCGAACCGGGGCGGCTCGCCCTGATGGCCGATCTACGCGAGAAGATGCATGCGTCAGGTTTGGAACCCGAGGTCGTCGCCGACATGGTCGTCGATGCGGTCGTCGCCGACCGATTCTTCATCCTGCCCCATCGGGACATGGCCATCGCTGGAGTACAGCGGCGTCTGGCGTGGATGCAAACGGGCCATATCCCGGTGGCGCGGACCGCCGGTACCTAACCGACAAACGAAGCGCGCGACCGCCGCCTGACCCACAAGGACCAACCCATGACCAGTACCACACTTGCCGCTCCCACAACCGATTTCGACCCTTTTGCGCCTGAGGTGCTTGCCGATCTACACACCTACGACGGTGAGCTGCGCGAACTGGGCCCCGTGGTCCACATCGCGCGCTACGACTTCTATGTCGTCACCCAACATCGAGAGATCCAAAAAGCCTTGCGCGACTGGCGGACCTTCTCCTCAACCAACAGGCCATTCTACGAACCAAATCCCTTTCGGCCCAACGCGCCGCTGATGCAGGACCCGCCCGACCACACGCAGACCAAAGCTGTCATGCTGCGAATCTTTTCCAAGGGAAACATGGCAATGATGGCGAAGTACTTCGCCGACACCGCTGTCGAATTGATCGACGACTTGTTGGCCGACGGTCCGATCACACTCGACGGATATCGGGACCTCGCCGCGCAATACGTCCTCAAGGTGTTCCCCGACGTTCTCGGCCTACCCGGCGAAGGTCGTGAGCTCCTCCTCAAGTTTGGCGATGCGGTCTTCAATGCCTACGGGCCACAGAACGAACACCACCTCGAGAAGATGCGCAACGGTCAGCCGGCCTTGGAATGGGTCGAGAACAACATGAAGCGTGAGTTGCAGCGCGAAGGCGGAATTGGCTGGCAGCTGTACACGGCGGCCGACGAGGGAGTCATTACCGAAGCCGAGGCAGAACAACTTCTCAAAGCAGTTCTGGGCGCCGGATTCGACACCACAATCTTCGGCTTGGCGGGTGCGATTCGCGCGTTCGCCGACAACCCTGCGCAATGGCAATTGCTGCGCGCCAACACCAATCTCGTCGAGCCGGCCTTCGAAGAAGCGCTGCGGATGTATCCGCCCTCTCGGTTCGGCGGACGGATCGCCACGAAGGACACCGAACTCGGTGGAATTGCAATACCCGCTCAGACGAAGATGCTGATGATGTGGTTGGGCGCGGGCCGAGACCCGCGTCGCTGGTCTGAGCCCAACGAATTTCGGATCGATCGAGCCGACGCTGGACATCTCTCCTTCGGCTTCGGTATCCACACCTGTGCCGGTCAAGCGGTGGCACGGTTGGAGGCAAAGAGTCTATTGACGGCGCTGGCCGAGCGCGTGGAACGTATCGAGCTCACCGGCCAACCGCACCGCGCCGTGAACTTCCAGGCGTTCGGACATGACGAGATTCCGGTCCGGCTTGTTCCCGCCGAACAATGATAGGCCCGCTGCGCACAATGAACGCACCCCATCGAACGACTCTCCCGACAACGATGCGCCGGGGCGAGTTCTGGATCGTGCCGGAGGAGACCGAAGGCGGGGCACGCGGAGCAAGTCATGTGCGCTGGGGGGCGCCCGCCGAACTGACGTCACATGTGCCAGTCGTGCTGGTCCATGGCGGCGGCGGACAATCACTCGACTGGTCGTTGACACCGGACGGCCGCCCTGGTTGGGCACACATGCTCATTGACGCCGGCCATCCGGTTTACCTTCCCGATCGGCCGGGGCACGGTCGCTCTGCCTACGATCGCGCCGTGCACGGCGACATCCTCGCCAGAGCTACACCGGATGACCTACAAGCAGTCTTCGCGCCAGGGGAGGACGATCCCAGATTTTCTGCGCACACCGGTTGGCCTTGGCCGCGTACCCTCGGCCATCCCGAGTTCAATCGCCTGGTGGCCGGAACCCAACCCGTTCTCGCAGACATTGCGCGGAGCAATCACCTCGATGGCAAAATGTTGAGCACACTGCTTCGTGAGGTCGGACCGGCAATCGTCATTACGCACTCTGCGGGAGCCCCAGCCGGATGGCTTGCCGCAGAGCAGGTTCCCGAGCTGGTTGCCACCCTCGTGGCTATCGAGCCGATCGGGCCGCCGGGCGCCGATCTCGGTGTTCGTGGCCGGTTGAGTTTTGGGCTTACCGCATCACGGCCTGCCACTGTTGACGAGAGTATCTGCACTGTCGACATCGACCGGCCGCCGGTGCTTCACGGGCTCGCTCGAGTGCCGGTAGCCGTGGTCAGCGCCGACGCGTCAGGACGAGACGAATCATGCCAGAACACCGCCGCATTCTTGAAGCGATCGGGAGTCGACGCAGAGCATATTCGCCTATCCGACCACGGCATCTCAGGTGCGGGCCATGGGCTCATTTACGAACGCGACCACCATCGGTCACTAAGCGTCATCCTGCGCTGGATCGGTCAAACACTCGAAATGGCACAACTGCCACGGCCTTGAAAGGACACGCCATGACCACCTCGAACACCGCACTTCGGCTATGGGCTCTCGACGCGCCGACTATGGATCTCGATGCCGGCGACCTAGTGGTCGGCGCGGAGGGAAAGATCACGTTTCCGCTCCCTGCGTTCCTGATCGAACACTCGAAAGGTCTCATCTTGTGGGACACCAGCTTTGCGCCGATCTTGAATGATGACCCACGCGCATACTTCGGAGATCTCGCCGACACCCTGAACATCGTCACCAGTCCTGAGCAGCGCATCGACCGTCAACTCGGGAAGCTCGGATTCCGAACCGAAGATGTGACGCACGTCGTTCTGTCTCACACGCATTCAGACCACGCCGGCGGGCTCTACCTCTTCCCTCAGGCCAAATTCTTCGCGGGTCCCGGGGAGTTCGATTGGGCAGCCAATCCGAGTGCGGCTCAACAACATCTGATGCGGAATGAAGATATCGAGCCGGTGCGAGGATTCGACTGGACAACCGTGAACACGCCCGAACATGACCTGCTCGGTGACGGTTCGATGCGCATCGTGCATACTCCTGGACACACGCCCGGTGAACTCTCGTGCCTGGTCAGGCTGCCATCCCAGTCGATTCTGCTCACCGGCGATACGGTCCATCTGCGAGAGGCTCTCGATCGTGAAGCCCCCGATCCACACGACTGGGATGCAGAAGTCGGAAGACACAGCATTCAGACGGTCAAGCAGCTTCGCGACACCGAACAGGCGCGCGTCTGGATTGCCCACGACCCTGAGGACTGGGCCGAATTCGGCGGCGCTCTTGTGGCGCAGGAGTGACGATCATGATCTTGGTCGACTACTACTGCCCGGCTTGCCGAGTATCCCTCGAACAATTTGCAACACAACCAATTCCCTCGTCTGTGCCTTGTCCTGATTGCGGGTCGACAACGCGACGCAGGTACACCGGCGCGCGGCTGGTCGGACGCGCAACCCCGCCAGCGTCGGGGAGTACTGCATGCGTCGACAATCCCGATGTGCCCGGCCTCTGTCATGTCGGACCCGACGCGAAGCGAACGCTGATCGCCCGCCACCGGGGCGACGACGTCACCCTCGCAGTCGAACAGGCCCGACAACAAGCACGTTTCGAGCAGATGGGTGCGCCACGCGCTGAGCGCGTTGGACACACGCACGACGCAGCGGCGAACAGAACCGGAGGTGACTCGTGATGCCGCTCTCGCCGGGCCGATCAAAGCTGCAGGCACCATCTATCTGTTGGCCCAGTCCGTCAACACGAGAAGCGTGTATCACCCGGGTTCGTCGACCGCTGGCCGATGCGCCTGAGCACCACTGACTTTCAGACTCAGCGGAACACCCATTCGACAAGAAGGAGAACGATCACATGACCTACATCGAAGGTTCACATCACGTCACACTGTCTGTCGGGCATGCACAGCAAGATGTCGACTTTCACGTGAAGACCCTCGGCCTGCGCTTCATCAAGCGGACCGTGCTGTTCGACGGCAGCACGCCTGTCTATCACCTGTACTACTCCAACGCCAACGGCGATCCCTCGTCGGTTGTAACGACGTTCCCATGGGCGCAGCACGGGCTCTATGGACAGCGCGGCACCAACCAGGCTCGCGAGGTTCTCTTGTCGGTGCCCGCCGGTTCACTGGACTACTGGTCTCAACGCTTGACCGAGCATCGCCTGGACGTCAACAACATTGACGTCTTCGACCGCCGCCGCCTGGAGTTTCGCCATCCCTGCGGCATCGAATACCAGTTGGTGGAGAACGACCATGACGAACGCGAAGGTTGGACCGGTGGAGGTGTGCCGCGAGAGTACGCGATCCATGGCCTGCACGGTGTCGGCATTCACGTCACGACTCTGGACCGAATGGTGGAGTTCGCCAACGACACATTCTTCAGCCAGGGCCGGATAGCTGAGGAAGGGGACCGGGTGGACCTCCAAGTGGGTAATGCCAAATACGGCAACCACATCGAGCTGACCGCCAACATCTCCGAGGACCAAGGCACTTGGCGCTACGGTAGCGGCACATACCACCACTTCGCCTGGAACCTCGACACTCTCGAGAACCAAGACCAGGCGAAGTTCGAGATCGAAGGCGCCGGGTACACGGATATCTCTGAGCTCAAAGACCGCAAGTACTTCAAGAGCGTCTATGTGCGGACCCCAGGCGGCTGCCTTTTCGAACTCGCGGTGACCCACGCAGATGGTGGCTGGGACTGTGACGAGTCACCCCAGGAACTCGGCACGAAGTTTCAGCTCCCGTTGCAGTTCGAAGCGCAACGCCAGCACATCTTTGAGCAACTCGAGCACATCGAGATTTGACACGTCGGAAATGCGCATCAGGTGATTCGTATCCGCTGGGTGAAAGCAATGTCGCATTGCACTAAACGGCACCGGCTCTCGAGATCGACCATTGGGGTGACCGCGGCACTGATGAAGTACCAGTGGTTTTGGTGTGAGATGACCACCGCACGCGGGTTTGTGGCCACTCGACCTAAAGCAAAGGGTCCCGAGCGAGCGAGTCCTGATCGAGGCAGCCGGAGCTGATGTTCGCCTGATCCTGCCGCAGTGGTGGATTCCCCGGCCGCGGGCAGACGTTGACCACGACGTGCGGGCGGTCGGCATCAACAACGCGCCGCATGCACACGGCTTATCTGTAGCTACAGGTAATCATCGAGCCAGATTGTTGTTTCTACCTCGATACTTCCATGAGTAACGCGTATCCCGTGGAGCGGCCACCAGAGCTGTGTGTGGATTTTGACGACCTCATTAAGCATCACCGAGAAGCATCCCGTGACGACTCACCACGCCAGTGTCATGAAGATGCTGTTCGGATCCATCTCGTAGCGCCCGAAGGGGCCGCACGGAACGAATCCAGAGGAGGCGTAGAGGCGGCGGGCGGGCTCGAAGAAGTCCATCGAACCGGTTTCGAGTGAAATCCTGGACACTCCTCGCATTTTGGCATCGTTCAACAGATGTTCCAGAAGGAGCCGTGCGATCCCACGTCCGCGCGACTCGGGAGCTGTTCGCATGCTCTTGAGCTCTTCGTGGCCTGGTTCGAGCGTGACGAGTGCACCGGTCGCGACGACGTCACCGCGGTGCCTGACAACCCAGAGTCGAACCGACGGATGCATGAGTCCCGCCATGTCCAGTGCGTGGCGGCTGGTTGTCGGTGCCGTCGGGGCGATGTCGCCGAGGTGGGCCTGGAGAAAGGCGGCGAGACCGGCGTCGCCGAAGTCCGCCCGTTCAATCACGCGCTTGGCACCCATGGGCTGTTCCCCTCCGTCCACACCGAAGCTACATGACGGTGGCCTAATTTCCGGGAGCACGCAGCGCCAGCCGACCCGGTTGGTGTAAAGCTGCTCGGATGACACTGGTCCCCGATAACCGGTCCAGTTGGGCAGCTACTGCTCGCTGCCAAGGCGACTCGGGGCAGCACCCGTCCATGACTCCCACCACTTCACCAACG
Organism: Gordonia otitidis; assembly: GCF_020735545.1. Lineage (NCBI taxonomy): Bacteria > Bacillati > Actinomycetota > Actinomycetes > Mycobacteriales > Gordoniaceae > Gordonia > Gordonia otitidis. Next base: position 4,559,996 of record NZ_CP085974.1, on the reverse strand, counting down.
ACATGAACGCTGGAAACACCCCGACAACGGGTCACGCCCGAATGAGCCCGATTTGTCACTGTGACGTATTCGTTAGGCCACGAGGAACCAGAGCTCGATAGTCAAGGCGCGCCGGCAACATCCCAAACAAAGACCGAGTGAACATCAAAGGCGCGCAACAGTTCCGAGTACCTGGGGACTGACCGACACACATTAACTGACGAACCTACCGTTACTCAGTGTTGTCAAACAGCGACGGAACGACCCTCCGAGTCCGCCACTTCGCTAACAATTCGCCAATCCGAGCGACTGTCATAACGTCGTCGACGACGACGGTGGGGATGGTACTGGCAGGTCCCCGATAACCGGTCCAGGCAGTTCTAGAGCCAGTTCCTTGTTGTGATCGTCAGTCGATCTCGCAGCCCACGGGGTGATGTTGGTGGGTGCATCCGGCAGCGTACTCGGCCGGCGTTTGGTAGCCCAGCGCTGAGTGCCGGTGTCGGTGGTTGTGGTCGTCTTTGAAGTCGTCGATGACCACGCGGGCCTCGATCAGTGTGGGCCAGCAGTTGCGGTTCAAACACTCGTCGCGCAACCGGTTGTTGAACGACTCGATGAACCCGTTGTTCCACGGTGTGCCGGGCGGAATGTAGGAGATCCCGACCGACCCTGCACAGAACGCCTGCAGGGCTTCTGAGATGAACTCAGGGCCGTTGTCCATGCGCAGCACCATCGGCGGGCCACCCCAGATCGCGAACGTCTTCTCCAACTCCTCGATCAACCGCTCAGCCGGAATCGAGCGGTCCACGATGTTCAGCAACGACATCCGGGTGTGTTCGTCAACCATGGACGCGATCTTGATCTTCTTCCCATCCACGGTGGAATCGAACTGAAAGTCCAATGCCCACACCACTTTCGGTGCGTCCGCGACAACGACCGGGACCGATGACTGGCCGGCGCGTTTGCGGCGCCGAGCGCGCCGCACTTGCAGGCCCTCTTCTTTCCACAACCGATGCACTTTCTTCTTGTTGATCTCGATGCCGTCGTCGAAGCGCAGGTGTGCCCACGCGCGCCGGAACCCGTGCCGGGGGTTCTTGCGGGCATACGTGCGTAGCTGCTCGCGCAGTGCGGCGTCGGGGTCGGCCGGGGTGTGCGCTTGCGGCAGCCGTCGATAGGCGGAACGGGAAAGCCCAACTACCTTGCACGCCATGCGTTCTGACATGTTCTTGACGTCCTTGAGCATGTCGATGGCGGCGCGTTTGGCGGTCGGGCTCAGAATTTTCCCTTGGCGATCTCCCGCAGCGCGTCTTTCTCGAGCTCGGCATCGGCGAGCAGCCGCTTGAGTCGGCTGTTCTGCTCGCGCAGCTCTTTGAGTTCCTTCGCGGCGTCGCCGTCCATACCGCCGTACTGGCGGCGCCAGTTGTACAACGTGGCCGCCGACACCTCGAGATCGGCAGCGATCTCCTCGCCGGTCTTGCCTTCCGCGGCCAACTCATCGGCCCGGCGCAATTTGCGCACGATGTCCTCCGCCGAGTGACGCTTGCGTCCTGCCATGTTCTTCATCGTCCCTTCTCCGCCCTCATCAGGGCAATCAGGACTCTAAAACAACCCGGACCGGCTCACGGGGGACACGCCAGTACGTACGTACGTACGTGTGAACGAGCAAGGGGAGTGGCGAACGGCGAGGCGCTGACCTGCGGCTCGCCGATTGGGTGAAATTCGTGAGCCGCGAGTCTTCTCAAAACTGGTGGCGAATGTTCAACAATGCAGCTGACCAGCAGTTATTGCAGACTCACACGTCCAATTCCTACCCGTCGACGGGACACGTCGCGAGAACGCCAGCTGCGGGTCCGAAACTCCGTACAGTGTCCGGGGTTGGGGCTACAGTCGACCACAACAGCGTTCATGCTGGGTTTCGGAACTGAGCAGGAGTACCTAGCGTGCAACTACCAATCGCGATTCAGTCCGACGATCCCGGTGATGCGGCCGCGATTCTCACCGAGTATTTCGGTTCGCCCTACCCGGCAACGCCCACGCGGGGGCATCCTTCGACTCCTGGGACTCCCTCGGCACCTGCGACACCGATGCCAACCGATTCACCGCCGACGACTTCGTCGCGATCACCATGCTCTCGGTGGACGCAGGCACCGGTCTCGGGCGTCTTCCGTGGGTAGCAGGCCTACGTCCACTGGACGACCATCTCGTGAGCTGGCCGCGCGCAGACGTAATTCGGATCATCGGCGATGGGGAATGGGCAGCCGTTCAGTTCCGGGGCTCAGGCGGCGAGGGGCGCAATGGCACAAACTACAGCCTCGACTACTGCTGAACTGGCCGGATGGATCCGATTGTCGGCGAGTACGTTATGTCGAGGACGACGGGAGCGCATATGACAGACAGTGCCACAGCGGCGCAGCGAAAGGTGTCCGTGGTGCTCTTCGATGGCTTCGAACTCCTTGATGTCTTCGGCCCGGTCGAGATGCTCAGCGTTCTGCCCGACCGGTTCCGCGTCGCCATGGTGGCCACCGAGGCAGGTCTGGTCGCGAGTTCCCAGGGCACCCGGGTGGAGGCAACCGAGAATCTCGCAGCGGTCACCGATGCCGACATCGTCCTGGTGCCAGGCGGCATCGGATGGCTGAGAATGGTGCATGACAACGACTTCCTCGATCAACTGCGGACCTTCGTCGCCGATGCCGCACTGGTGACCTCGGTGTGTACCGGGTCGGCCATCCTGGCCGCCGCGGGACTGCTGGAGGGGTACCACGCCACGTCGAACAAGCGGTCCTTTGATCGCGTTGTCCAGCATGGTGATTCGGTGATATGGGAGCGTAAGGCCCGGTGGGTGCAGGACCGCGATCGGTGGACCTCGTCGGGTGTTGCCGCCGGCATAGACATGACAGCGGCACTCATCGGCGATCTCTTCGGGGACGAGGTGGCCAAGCACGCCGGAGCCGTCATCGAGTATGAACCGCAAACCGATTGCCACTACGACGTCTTTTCTGATCGCTAAGTGCTACCGATAACGCAGCGAACTTCTTGTGTAGGAGCTGGAGCACCGGATCGGAACGCGATGATGCGAGGTTCTCAGACCAGTCGAGTCCCCGGTCGCTCCCGCAACCGAAGTGGAGCCGAGTGATATCCCCAAGGACCCTGCCATTGGTCCGTGGGCCGAGGGCCGCGATCGCGGCGGCGGCGATGATGACGGCACCTCCGACGGTGAGGAACATGGCGGCGGCGCCGGAAGAGTGGAGGATCAGGAGGATGAAAGGGAGCGCCCCGATGAAACCGTGAGATCGAGTAAGTGCTGTCCCCGCAGTTTCCTTTACCGATGTCGGGAAGATCTCTGCCTGGCAGATGTGGTACGTGTTGCAGAAGACGTTGGACGTGACCGTGACGAGGAATCCGAAGAGGACGATGAGCGCGGGGGACGTCGCGGTCGCGAAGAGCACCCCCATGGTGCGGATCTGGGAGCGATCCTCGTCGAAGGTCGAGTCGCGGAACCAGTACAGGCGATTCTCGATGTCCCGGTGTCCCCGGATCCAACGCCCGCCGCGCGGAAACGCGGTCAGCCGAGCACCGGGAGCAGCAGCCGCGAGGTCGCGGCGACCCGGTTGATCGAACTTGTCCCGACGCTCGCATGCCGGAACCCCATGATCGCGGGCATGTCCTCGGGCTGATCGTCGCCGAACACCGTAATCCGGACACAGTGGCCGGCCGGGAAGCGGCGCGCGTTGGACACGATCGGGATGCGGTAGTGCACGCGCTCGCCGACGGGCACGGCCTCCGCCATGGTGCACGGCAGTACGGGCGCGCCGGGCCGACTGGCCGCCTCGTCGACGTGCCGCAGCGATGCACGCAGGAAGCCCGCGGTCACCGGGGTCGCCGTGCCGTCGGGAGCGACGTCGGAGAGCACCGCGAACCAGCCCGCATCGGCCGCTGTGATCGTGGCGTCCAGCGCCAGCTCCATGTCGCCGACGACGTCGAGGTCGGCGGCGAGCGGATCACTCGTCCAGTCAAGTGACGACGGCGGATCGGTCGGACTAGCGACAGGGCGATTGAGGCCCGCGCCCAGTGTCATGAAGACGCGTTCGCCGTCGGTATCCACCGGCGCTTCCGCGGTGAGTGCCCCGTCGGCGGCCAGCGTCCACTCCTGCAGGTGCGACTCCGCGGGCGGCCACGTATCAGCGGAGCGCCACGTGGCATCGCCGTCGACATCGGCGCCGGGGACGACGTACCGGATGGGCGGACCCTCGAGGATGCCGGTGTCGCGGCCTTTGAGCCAGTGGTCGTACCAGGCGAGTGCCTCGACGTGCAGACTCTCCCACGGCCAGGTGAGGCCGAAGTAGTCGAGCATCGCGACGCGAACCTCCGGCGCCGAGGTAAGCGCCGCTCGGGTCGGGAACGTCGAGGGGAGGTGCAGGGGCACGTTCTCCCAGTCGCAGCCGAGGTAAACGGGCACGCGAACCCGATCGAGCAGGGGGAGCAGATTGCGGTCCACCCACCATTCGTCGTACAGCGGATGGGCGACGACCCCGTCGCGCCAGATGTCGTCCCAGGGGTACGGGTCGTGATGAAGCTTCATGAGGCGCTTGAGCAAGACCACGGCCGCCTCGCCGTTCATCCGCCCGAACTTCTTGTGCAGACGGGGCGCCATCAGGACGTGGCGGGCGGCATCGAGAAGCTTCCCGCGCCACAGCTTGTCGGTCTTTTCTGCCGTGATTCCCACCATCGAGACGAACGGCGAGATGAACCCGGTGCTCACGAGCCCGTGGTGGCTCGTCGCCTCGTACAGGTCGGCGCTCACGGCGATCGGCATGATCGCGCGGAGGTGCGGAGGCTGCTCGACGGCCGCCTGGAGTTGGGTGCTCGCGAAGTAGCTGATGCCGATCATGCCGACGTTCCCGTCGGACCATTCCTGGGCGGCCGCCCACTCGACTAGGTCGTACATGTCCTCGCGCTCCTGGTGGTCGGCCAGCGTGAACACGCCATCCGAGCCGCCCGTACCGCGGAGGTTCGCGATCACGTGCACGTATCCGCGCGGGACGAAGAAGTCACTTGCCCCGGCTTCGATGAAGCCCATTGGTGCACCGAGGTTTTGGATTTGCCGCGGGTAGGGCGAGGCGGAGATCAGGACCGGATACCGGCCCGGCGCTTCTGGGCGCCAGACGTCGACCATGAGATCGGCGCCGTCGCGCATGCGTGCGGCGACATCGAAGTCACGGGTCATTACGTGCTCGGGTGTGGACAGGTTGCGGTAGGTCCGCCCGGTCGTCTGGGGGCCGTTGAGGTGACGCTCTCCAGGTTCGATGCCTGCGACGCGCATGGGGGTCTCCTTATTGGGCGCCAGTGTTTCACGGTACGGTGAAACTAGTTTCACGGTATGATGAAACAATGTCAAGATCGGGGAGCGAACGCGCAGCTCCCGCGGACCGCTCGGAGGACTTCAAGCGGGGCCCGCGGGATGAACGGGGAGTGCTGGCCGCACGCATCCTCGCCGTCGCGCGCGACGAGTTCGCCGCGAACGGGTATCAGGGCACCAGCATCCGGGCGATCGCACGGGGTGCCGACGTCGATCCGGGGCTCGTGTATCACTATTACGGGGGTAAAGAGGCATTGCTCGCCGCGTGTGTGCAGGCGCCTCCCGCGATGCTCGACCGCATCCGCGAGGCGTGGCAGACGCCCGCGGAAGCGCTCGGCACGGCCCTGGTGACCGTCACGCTGGCCAACTGGAGCGATTCGGACAGCTCCGCCTTCCTGCGTACGATGGTGCTGACTGCGGCCCATCACGCCGACACTCGCGCGGTGTTGCGCGGTCTCGTCCAGAACCAGCTGATGGGGCCGGCGACGATCGGGACGGACGCCGACGACGCCCGGCGGCGGGCCAGTCTGATCGCCTCCCAGCTCCTGGGCCTCGGCGTGGCGCGATACGTCTGGGGTGTCGAGCCACTCGCGAGCATGACCGACGACGAAGTGATCGCTGCGGTCGGTCCCACGATCCAGCGGTACGTCGATGGGCGGCTGGGCTGAGCGCCCCGCCGCCGACCAACTAGCTTGCCGAGTATGTCGGAGGTCACAAACGCAGTGGCCGCCGCCTTCCGGCCGTCAGCTGCCCCGTTCGCCGTGTCGTCGGCGGTGCGCGCACTCCTCGCCGGTGGGACGATGCTGCTTCTCGGATGGAGCATAGGGGATTGGGATCGGCTGGGCGTGGCCTATCTCGGCGCGGCCTGCTCGGTAGCGTTCGTGGTCGGTGATTCGTACCGGGGACGGGTGACCGGCCTGTGCGCGCAAGCCGCCGGCGCGGTGCTCGGGCTCGTCGTGGCGGGATTCATCGGCGGCGGAGCGTTGACGATCGTCATGGTGGCCGCCGCAGCAGGCGCGGTGTCCGGCCTTGTCGGCGCGGCGGGTCCAGCGGGACCGGCCTTCGGGATGATGCTGAGCATCGGTGTCGCATACGGCCAGTTCGGCGGGTCCAGCCTCGGGCCGATCACGCAGGCGCTCTGGTACTTGGTGGGGGCACTGGCCGTCGGGGTGGCGCATGTCGCGGACTGGCCCTTCACCCGCGATGAGACGCACCGTCGCGCAATGATCGGGGTGTACGACTCGGCCGCCGACTTGTGCGAGGCGATCGGACGGCGGGACGCATATGGGGCGCGATCGCGGATGGCGGCCGCGTCTGCGAAGGCACGCAATGCCGGATGGGACGCCAGAACCGAACACGTCGCTTACGCCACGGCGGCGCTGTATGCGGAGGGGCTGCCGGTTCCCCCGCAGGTCGTTGCCGGACTCCGCACGGCGGCAACACAACTGCGTGCCGGAGACCCCGTCGAGGTCTCGGCCAGATGGACGGCGACAGCCGGTTTGCGCGCGATGACGCAGGCGTTGTCCAGCCCTGGATCGCAACCATCGCGGATCGTCGACCGCGATCTGCACCCACCGCTGCTGCCGTCGCTGACTGGGGCAGCGGTCGCGAACGCTGTCCGTATGGCGGTGTGTCTGGGCGTGGCAACCACGGTCACCCTGGCCGCACACGATCCCAGCCATTCATTCTGGTTACCGCTCACCGTTGCGGTGATCGTGCGACCGGAGTATGCCTCGATCGTGGTGCGCACGGTGAACAGGATCGCCGGCACCATCATCGGGGCGCTGGTGGCGGCCGGGGTTCTCCTGCTGTGGAACAACGGCTTTGCGGTTGCTCTCGCCGCATCGCTGGGCTTGGCGTTCGCCGCGCTGACCGCGCCCAAGCTGTACGGGCTCAGCGTGATTGGGGTGACGGTGTCGGCGATCCTCGCCTCGTCGATGGGCCACGCGGACATTGTGACGCCGGCGATTCGGATCCTCGACACCCTCCTCGGCGCGGTCATTGCCGTCGTGTTCGGCTACCTACTCTGGCCGGGTGTCCGGCGCCTCCCGCAACAGGCCCGCCTCGACGATGCTCTCGACGCGGCCACGCGATACCTCGATGATTCTGCCGCCGGGCAGTCGCGCGACCGCACCACCTTCGTCCGTCATCGTGACGACGCCTACCTGAGAGCGCATGGGGCGAAGTCAGCGTGTCTGGCCGCGTTCGCCGAGCCGCCGCCGATTCCGGCACGCGCCCGCCAGATGTTGCCCTTGGCGATCGAGATGGAAGCGATCGTGGACGAGATCACCCGCATCTCGCTGTCGGTCGACGGCGCCGATCCACCGACCGACCAAGCCGTCGAACGGGCGCGGGAGCGTCTGCACGACCTGCGGTCTGCGGCGTCGGCTTCTGCCGCGCCATGAGCGTTGTCAGACAGGGCACCGACACCGAGGACATACTGAGTCGACGGATCCACTTACCGGTATCGCGGTTGGTCGCGAGGCGGAGCGCGCCGTGCTCACCGAGGTCGCCCGGCACGCCGCCGACGGCCGGCCTCAGGTCGTCGTGATCGAGAGCGAGGTCGGCGTGGGGAAATCGAGCCTGGTTCGCGCGGCGATCGATGACCTCGATTCATTCACCGTCCTGCGCGCCGACGCCGACGAACTGGCGACCGGCGCATCGATGTGGTTGGTCGCGCAACTCGACGAACTTGATTCGCGCACACCGCTGGGGGCCGGCCAGGAACTTCTGGCTCCCGAGTACGGCTGCGCGCCTGCATCATCAGACGGGGGGACTGGCCCTGCACGTACGCACCCTGCTCACGGAGCTCGATGCTGCCGACCTCAACGGCGTCACGCCGCGCCCGCGCCGCGATCGTTGTCACAGAGCGTCACAGACCGCTCACAGTCATTGCCCGACCATGCGCGTCATAACTCTCAAGACTCCACCAACAGCATGAACGCTGGAAACATCCGTACAACGGCTGACGTCCAAGACGGGGAAGCTGGCCGCGCCGATTTGTCACTGTGACGTATTGAGAGGGATATACGGAACTCGATAGTCGCGACGCGCCGGCAACATCCCGAACAAAGAACCAGCGAAAAGCACAGGCGTGCAACAGTTTCAAATTCCAAAAGGACCGACTCGCACACATAAACTGACGAACCTACCGGGACTTAGCGTTGTCAGCGACAGAACAACCCACCGAGTCCGCCACTTCGCTGACAATTCGCCAATCCGAGCGACCATCAACAAGAGAGAGAGAGTCCTCTCAGCTGCTTCTAATCGGCTTGAATCAGTGCCGATAAGAAACATTATGTCAAGTACACCACTGCATATTGCATCAGATGCATCAGGTCGGCACTCCTACTGGCGTCAGGGAACGATCGTGAATCCCGCTGCCGAACAGCAGCAATCGAAGATTCGCAATCGGCGACGGCACGAGGCTCATGCTTGGTGGGCCTGGTGCAGTTACTTTCGATTACAACTCGATGACCTCCGGGGTTGGTGTCGATGATGCATCGGATGAATCATTGATGCATCGGATGAGACGCTCAAGACGCGTTTCGTGTTGCCCGTAGCGCGCACCGGCGACCTGGGAGACTCGGTCACGTGGACGAGATCAGCGATGTTGGCGAGAAAGCGGCGGTGATCCTTCGGACTGCGGGAGTCGAACTCGCCCGTGGCCTCACCGACGCCGAGTTCGATGCAGTCACAGAGCAGCATGGGTTCAGGTTCAACCCCGACCACCGAAGTCTGCTTGCGACCGCTCTGCCCGTCGGAGACCGTTGGCCTGACTGGCGCAATGACGATAAGGCACATCTCCGTCAGATGCTCGACTGGCCGGCTCGCGGGATGGTCTTCGACGCACTTCGCCAGGACCCGCCATTCTGGGGCGCTTCATGGGGCCATCGGCCGGCAACAGAAAGTGACGTCGAGGCGGTTACGCGGCGTGAGTTGGCAAAGTGGCCACAGCTCATACCGATCTACGGCCATCGGATGACACCTGCAGCTCCCTCGCCGTCTGGGTCGCCGGTGTTCTCTGTCTGGCAGACCGATGTCATCTTCTACGGGGCCAATCTCCTCGAGTATCTCGCGAACGAAATGGCTATGGACGGAAATCTTCGCCTCTCCCCCAGAAGCGTCGACGTTCCTTACTGGACCAAGTTCGTCGAGGCAGCTAACAGCACCGACGTGATTTGATCCCTCCGAGATGGAAGGACGGCCGCGAGCGCGTTGTCCCGGCCGCCCACCTCGCCGGAGGTTGTTAGCGCCCTCTTCGGCCGTGATCTCGACGGCGTTCTGCCTAGGAATACGCAGTGAACGAATAAGCAGGATTACCAGTAGCGATTGATGCTTTTCGACAAGCAATTCGGGAGTATTACGATTGGCCCGCATGGGGTACGTGATAGTGGATGCAAAATCGGTGGCCGCTGGACACGGTCCGCACCCAGCGGCCAGCCCCTTCGACCGACGCATCAGCGAGACCCTCGGTATCACCGCGTTCGAGGTCTACCAGGTCGAGCTTCCCGCACACGCGGAAACGGTCACCCATGACCACACAGACGACCGCAACGACGACGTCTACGCCATCATCAGCGGTAGCGGATGGGTCGTCGTCGACGACACCCCATACCCGATCACACCCGGCCAGTTCATCTCCGTGGACCTCGAACACCGCCGCCACCTACGCGCCGGCCCCATGGACTCACATTCATCGCCATCTGCGCCGAACAGAGAACCTAAGCGCGATCCCAGCAATCTGTTGACGTCATCGCGCGAGCCCGAGGAACGCCATCAACGAGCGTTCGACTTCAACCAGCTGTTCAGATGTCAGACGGCCGACACGCGTCTGAACATTCGACCGCCGTACCGCGGTTAGTTTGTCAACCATTACGTCACTGTCTCGGTCGAGGCCCGACATCGCACCGCGATCACCCGGTATACGAATCCGCAACAAGGGCGCATCGACGAGGTGGCTCGTCATCGGCGCAACTACCACTGACAGAGTTGAATCGAAAAGATCATCCTGCACGATGACGGCCGGCCGCGGGTTGGATGCATACACACCACCCGCAACGGTCCAGATTTCGCCGCGGATCACGCATCGTCCCAAGGCGCGGCGACAGCCTCGACGAACTCCTGCTCATCCCCATCGGCGTCGGCTTCCGCCAGAAGAACCGACTGCTTGTGCGCTTGCACGGCGAACTCTGGCGTCCGTACGTCAGGAACCCAGACCTGCAACGGTCGCAAACCACGCTCACGCATCCGGCGCCTATGCTCGCGAACCCTGTCCCTTACCGCCATGCCCACATGTTACATGTAACGGTTCGAGCTGCCCAGGGTGTTCAACCTGACCCCGTCGATTCGTTCCCCGCAGCGAACTACGCGGCCGTCGGAGCGAAGTCCGACCGAGTGCCGATCCAGCGGCCGACGCGAGTCTCCGGGTCCTGCGGGATACCCGCTGCAACGCATCGTCCATCCTCGGTGACGCCGACGGAGTGCCGTCGTCCAGCAGCAATGAGGCTGCTCGCATTGCGTTGTCGTGCTGCAGAATTTCGCACTACCTGCCTCTTCCTCGGCACGTCATCGCTCTCACGCGGCCAGGCTCTGATCCGTGGTCGTGAATCGACGACGCAGGGCCAGCGATACGTACACAAGGCCGACGAGTACTGGCACTTCGATCAGTGGGCCGATAACGCCGGCGAGTGCCTGCCCCGACGCCACCCCATAGGTGGCGATCGCCACTGCGATCGCGAGCTCGAAGTTGTTGCCGGCCGCAGTGAATGCCAGCGTCGTGGTACGTGCGTACCCGAGTCCCAGACCAGCGCCGAGAGCAAACCCGCCGCCCCACATGACGGCGAAGTAGATGAGCAACGGGATCGCAATGCGCACGACGTCCCAGGGCCGAGAAGTGATCTGTTCACCCTGCAACGCGAACAGCATCACGATGGTGAACAGCAACCCGTACAGCGCCCACGGACCCAGCCGCGGGAGCAGCACGCTCTCGTACCAGGCGCGGCCCTTGGCACGCTCACCCAGTCGCCGCGTCGCATACCCCGCAAGGAGCGGGATGCCGAGAAAGACCAGCACCGACTTCGCGATCTGCCACGCCGAGGTATCGATGGTGGTCTTCTCCAGCCCGAGCCACCCCGGTAGCACAGACAGATAAAACCAACCGAGCACGCCGAACATGACGACCTGGAAGATCGAGTTGAGCGCCACCAACACTGCAGCGGCCTCGCGGTCACCGCACGCTAGGTCATTCCAGATGACCACCATCGCGATGCACCTCGCCAGTCCGACGATGATCAACCCGGTCCGATACTCCGGCAGGTCCGGCAGCAATAACCACGCCAAGGCAAACATCAATGCCGGTCCCACAACCCAATTCAGGATGAGCGAGCCAACCAACATCCTGCGATCGCCGGTCACCGAGTCGAGGCGGTCATACCGGACCTTAGCGAGAACCGGATACATCATGATGAGGAGCCCGAGGGCAATCGGCAGCGAAATCCCGTCAACCTCAACTGTCGCCAGCGCGTCCCCGAGGCCGGGCACGCCACGCCCTAGGAGCAGGCCAACGACCATCGCGATGCCTATCCACACGGGAAGGAAACGATCCAGAGTCGACATCCGACCTGCAACGCGCGCCTGCGCACCACTCATTCGACGACCCCGCAGTCGCGCGGCTCCCCCGTCGTCTCGGACAAAGCGCTCAGCACCTCTGAAAGTCGCTCTAATACTTCAGAGTTGACCCGGTAGTAGACCCACGTCGCCCTTCGCTCGCTGGACACCAGACCGGCCTCCCGCAGCACTTTCAGATGATGCGAGATGGTCGGCTGCGCCAGTTCGAATGGGCCCGAGATGTCGCACACGCATGCCTCGCCGCCCGGCGAGCGAGATACTTCGCTGAGCAGTCGCAACCGAACCGGATCGCCAAGAGCCCTCAAAGCGCCTGCCCACCGCGCCGCGTCTTCAGCGTCCACAGCTCGGTCTGTGCCCGCCGACGTCTCCTGAATAGACATACATCAATATTGACGAACATCGAATCAAGAAGTCAATTACGCCCACAGCCGGAGTCGCCGACTCTCAATGCCCCGGCATCTGCACGCTGACACGAGCAACCGGGTACCGGTCCGCGCACGCTCTCGACGCTACATCGGTGCAGTTCTTCTCCGACGTGGGCCGACACCGCTCGAGCACGTCGTCAGAGAACCCGTCGGCTTCGGAGGCGCCCACTGCGCCGAGGGCAGACCCGGTATCGCGACGACGAACCTCTCCCGCTCGGCCTTTGATCCTCCAAGGCCACTGAACCACGGTTCCATGTTCGGGTTCTCGGCCCGCTTCAGCGCCGATCTCTCCAGTCGCACATCGCAGGCCGGCGCGTACCCGACGCCCGGGACGGCGACGGTCGGTGCGAAATTGCGCCATCCGCCGGCGAACAGCGGAACATACGGCTTGACCGTTCGACGCACCGAGTCGCGTAAGGCACTGAACACATTGGTGATTCGGTACAGCGGAGTGAGCGAGTTGTGCTCGGCGACGCTTTCGTCGTCGCGGCACAGCGTGGCGGCCAGTCGCTGCCAGTCGATGGCCATACCGATCCGCCCGCCATCCGCGCGCGACGTCGCTTCGGCAGCCATCCACAGGAGCGACTTGTCGGAGTAGTAGCAGTTCTCATAACCTCCCCCGACATCACTGTGCACGCCGTCGAACCACACCTGCCGGATGTCGTCATGCGTGCCTCCCCACAAGCACGGCGCAAAGACCCGTCGACGCTCCGAAATGGCAAGGGCCTGTCTCGCACACCTCACCATCGACGACAGCGTGACGTCGTGGAACTTGTACTTGGAGCGCGCGATTCCGGGAATGCCGAGTGCGCCGACGGTGTCGAACACTCCGAGAAACTCAACTGCGACCTCGCTACGTCCGTGGCTGTGCTCGTCAAGTCGTCTCAACGCCTCCTCGTGCGCTGGGTCCTCAGGCGGCAACTGAGTGGGATTCTTCGCCTGTGGGCGATTGCGGTAGAGATCCATTGCCGCGGGCAACTGACCCATCGCAACACCCATCGGGGTGAGCAGCCCGACATGGGCGATCATCCCGCACAGACTTCTCGCCGTGTACGCGCCGCGACTGAATCCGAAGACGAATACATGGTCACCGGGCTCGTAGTTCAACGCGAGAAACCTGTAGCAGTCGATGATCGCGTCGTCGAGTCCGAACCCGAAGGCGCCCGCGAGGATTCGCTCGATCCGACTGCCCGTTGATCCCACACCGCGGGTGTAGTGGACGATCTGGGTCTCGCCGTCGAATCCCACCGGCGCCACCGATCGCGCGAGCTTCTCGACGTTGGACACGTACTTGTCGTCGGCGTTCTTCCACGTCCCGTCACAACACACCACGAGGTTTTTGGTCATGTCGTCGACGGTATGAATCCGCGTCGCGTCGCACACGCGTAGTCAAGTACGTGTTCGTGATGACTTCATGATCGACGCCCCGCGTAGTCGTGTGCGGCGCTGCTTCCGGGACCGAATCACACGGGTTGCATCCGACCCGTCAACGAGGACGGGGGTTGTCCCCTATCCCCCATAGCGTCGTCGATGTCAGACAACCCCACATCCTCTGGAGCACCTGATGACCACAGCATCCCTCGGCTCGTCCGACGATGGCGCCCTCGGCACCTCGAACGCGGTCCGACTCGAAACCGATTCATCGACCACTGGCGGACCTTCCATCGGCGGAAGGGCTCGCACGATCGCGCTGATCTGCCTGCTGGCGGCGTCGTTCATGGAGTTGATGGACGCCACCGTCGTGAATGTCGCGCTCCGCACCATGCAGGTCGACCTGGGCGCGTCATCGGTCAGCATTCAGTGGATCGTTGCCGGTTATCCGTTGACCTACGCCGTCGGACTGATCCTGGGTGCCCGTCTCGGAGACAACGTCGGCCGACGCAAGGTATTTGTCCTCGGTCTCGCAGCATTCGGGCTCGCCTCGTTGGCCTGCGGAGTGGCATCAGGTCCCGGCGCGCTCGTCGCCTTCCGTCTGGTTCAGGGCGTCGCGGCTGCGCTCATGGTCCCGCAGGTCCTCAGCAACATCCAGGTGCTCTATCCGCCCGCCGAGCGAGGGAAGGCGATGGGGATGTTCACGTCGGTCATCGGTCTGGCCGCGGTGACGGGGCCGATTCTCGGTGCCGTGATCACCACCGGCGACTGGTTCGGTCTGGCGTGGAGGCCCGTGTTCCTGATCAATGTGCCCCTTGCGGTGATCGCGATCTGTGCCGCGATCGCGTTCATCCCCGAATCGCGGGCGGCGTCGAAGACTCCCATCACGCTCGGGTCAGCAGCACTTCTCGGCGGCTCCCTCGGGGCGATCATGCTCCCGATCACGCTCGGTCCCGAGAATGACTGGCCCGCGTGGGGTTTCGTGCTGATCGCCGCCGGCGTCGCCGGGCTGTGGGTGTTCGGATTCAACCAGCGTCGCACTCTCCGACGAGGAATCGAGCCGATGGTGCCGCCCACCCTCTTCGCCACGCGGTCCTTCACGATCGGCTTAGCGGCATTCACGGCGCTGATGATTCCCACCGGCGGCTACTTCCTGGTGCAATCGCTGCATGTTCAGCTCGCGTTGGGCTGGTCGGTGCTGCACGCGGGCCTGATGTGGATTCCGTTCTCGGTGGCCGTTCCGGTGTCAGCGGGGCTGGCGGCCACGGTATTCGCGGAACGCTTCGGCAAGCGGGTGTTGCAGGCCGGCGGCGCAGTCTTCATCCTCGGCATGCTGCTCATGGACGTCGCCGAAAAGTCGGCGCATCCCGCACTCTGGTTCGCGGTGGCGCTGGTCGTCGCGGGACTCGGCTTCGGCGCCATCGTCGGTTCCGCGGGGCTGCTGGTGCTCAACGATGTGCCCGTTCGGCTCGCCGGTGCGGCGTCGGGAGTGTTCAACACAGCTCAAGCTCTCGCTGTCGCGTTCGGCGCCGCGGTTGTCGGCACGGTGTACAGCTCGGTCGGCGAAAACAGCGGGCTCGAGGTTGGTTACCGCACTTCGCTGTTCGTGATGATGGGATTCATTGCGGCGGGATGCGTCATCGCGCAGACGATGAGGCCCGTGGGGGCGCGTACTCCCGCCGCCGTGCCAGCGCACTGATCTGACCGAGGATTCGACGATGAGTTTCGCGGGTACAGCGTGTCTGTACCTGCGAAACTCTGAGGTCGATGACAGGCACGCCGAGAACACGGGATGCCGAGAACGGGGACACGGTGACAACCGGTGCAACGCGAGATGACCCGATGACGAACACGGTGCTGTTCATCCACGGCGCGGCTGGGTACCTCGACGACCGACCGCTTGCCGCGGCGATCTCCGAGGCGCTCGGCGCCGAGTTGATCATGCCGAGACTGCCCGATGACGACATGTCGGCGTCCTCGTGGACGTCGTCGATCAGGATGCACGTCGACGAGCTGTCGCCAGCCGACATGATCGTCGCCCACTCATTCGGGGCATCGATGCTGGTGACGTTGTTGCGGGCGATGTCGACACCACCGCGTCACGCGACACTCCTCGCGATGCCCAATTGGGGCCCGGACGGTTGGAACATCGCGGAGTACGATTTCGGCGGCGCCGAGCCGGCCACGTCGCTGACGATGCATCACTGCCGCGACGACGACGTCGTCCCCTACTCCCACCTAATGCTCAACTCCAAGGCTCTCCCACGTGCACGTGTCCATCTGCACGACTCCGGTGGTCACCAGTGCATCGGTCTGGCCGGGGTGATCGCGGCAGGTGTTCGTGGGCAGCACAGGGCCGGCGAATCCGAGTGAGAACGTTCCCGCAACGATGTCGAGAACCGGTACCCCGCTCCGCTCAGCAGGTGAGGACGACGAAAAGCGTGGTCCCCCGAGCCGGCACACACGAACCGGCGCGATACACGAGGAGTCGATGATGCCGAAGTACCTGATTCTCAAGCACTACCGCGGCGGCCCAGAACCGCACCATCCGTTCCCGACGATGGACAAGTGGGCACCAGAAGACGTGGAAGCGCACATCGCTTTTCAACATCACGTGAACGACATGCTGAGCGAGAGCGGCGAGTTCGTCGATGCTCAGGGACTCGCCCCCACCCGGACATGGGTGCGATACGGCGGACCGGACGCTGCACCGGTGACAACCGACGGACCGCATCCCGAGACGAGCGACCTGATCGCAGGCTATTTCATGGTCGACGTCGATTCGTACGAGCGCGTGCTCGAGATCGCGGCCTACATATCGTCGGAGCCCGGTCCGGGCGGTGCACCCCTGTACGAATGGCTCGACATCCGTGAGGTGATGTCGGCGGCACCATCCGACCTCGAGAACACATGAGCCATGCCGCCCGGGATGAGGAGGTCTTGCGGTCCCTCGTCCCGGTGGCACTGGCAAAGCTGATCAGGCGCGGCGAGGACTTCGACGCCGCCGAGGACGCGATTCAGGACGCTGTGATCGACGCTCTTCGGGTCTGGCCCGACAGTCCGCCGCGAGACCCGACGGCCTGGCTGGTCAGTGTTGCGACGCGTCGCCTGATCGACGCGCGACGTGCCGACGCCGCACGACGTCGACGACAACTGGCCACCGTCGACGGCGCCGAGTCCGAGCCACCCATCACCGAGCAGGGCGACGACACCCTTCTGCTGCTGTTCCGCTGCTGCCACCCCGACCTCGCGCCCGCATCGCAGATCGCACTGACCCTCCGCGCAGTCGGCGGATTGACGACGCGGGAGATCGCCGCCGCGTTCTATGTCCCCGAATCGACGATGGCTCAGCGGATCAGTCGTGCCAAACGCCAACTGCGCGGGCGCACCTTCGATCGCCTTGGCGATGTAGCGGTCGTCCTGCGTGTCCTCTACCTGATCTACACCACCGGTCACGGCGGCCGCGTCGATCTCGCGGTCGAGGCCATCAGGCTCACCAGGCAACTCACGCTGCACACGGACGAACCGGAGGTACGTGGACTGCTTGCACTGATGCTGCTCAACCATGCCCGCCTGCCCGCACGGCACGCCGCCGACGGCTCGATCATCACCCTCGACCGTCAGGACCGGACGCTCTGGGACCGCGGACAGATAGCCCGTGGAGTACACATTTTGCAGTCCGCGCTCGCCGATCAGACCGAGGATCGCCCACCGGGGCGGTATCAGATCGAAGCCGCGATCGCGGCACTGCACGACGACGCTGCCAGTGCCGCGGAAACCGACTGGGAGCAGATTCTCTCCTGGTACGACGACCTCGTCGCGTTGAGCGACAACCCTGTTCGTAACGACCCAGCGGCGGTACTCGGCAGAATCGTCGCCGTCGGACATGCTCGCGGGCCCTCTGTCGGGCTAACTGAAATAGACGAGCTTGCAACGGTTCTCGACGATCACTATCGCTGGCATGCGGTCCGTGGCCACCTGTACGAGCTCGCCGACGACCGAGGTGCAGCAGCAGATGCGTACACCGAGGCGGCACGGCGCGCCACCAGCGTCGCCGAGCACGACCACCTGATCCGCACCGCGGCGTCGCTGCGATACAGCGACCCCACCCGCTGACGGGTCCGGGGCTTGTTCGTCAGCTAGCGCAGTTTCGCGCCGTACACATGCGTGACGTGGAGTCGCAGAAGTACCCGACGGTCGGTGACCATGACTTCTCGATACTCTGCCCAGTCAGGATGCTCCCCTGCTCCGAGCCGGTAGTAGTCGACAAGTGCATCCACTTCCGGTGAATCGACGTCGGTTGACGGCCCGATGAGTTCGACATCGCCCTCAGCGGTCGCCCAGGTGTATCCGTCCGGGCTGGTGAACTCGATCGCAGCGCGCGGGTCCCGGCGCAGATTGGCTGTCTTGGCACGGCCGTCGGTCATCGACACGAGGATGGTGTCGGACTCACGGTCGTACACGGACGTGACAGGTGACAGCTGAGGAACTCCATTGGCCTTGATCGTGGCGAGGATGCCGATACTGGTGTCCGCTATGAGATCCCGTGGGTCATACGACGCGTCAGTCATGTCAGTGGCAACCCGAATGGCCAGGACGGCATTCCCGCGCGAGCACCTTCAGCGCGCCCGACAGGTCTGTGGATCGCTCGACGACCCGGTGGGTAGGCACTCGGATACGAGCACGCCCAGGTGACTAAGCTGACCGACATGCGCGCAGCACGATCCTGGCTCCTGACAGGTCACGCGCGATGACGACACTCGACGCCGCGTCACCGTATGGGCCCGTCACCGTGCTGGAGTCAGCGCACGGCGGCGCCTACCCCTACGGCAACACCGTGGTAGTGAACGGCTCCGAGGCCACCCTGGTGATCGATCCATCGCTCGAAGTCACGCACGATCCAGTCGGCGCCGATGCGGTGATGATCAGTCACGCGCACGAAGACCACATCGCCGGACTCAAGCATTTCGGGTGTCCGGTCCACGTGCACACCGAAGATGTCGGGGGCGTCCGCTCACTGGCGGCGATGATCGACGGATTCGGCCAACCCGCGCAGCATCGCGAGGCCGTCGAACAGCACATCCTCGACCAGTTCGACCTGCCGCCGGGGCGGCCGGATGCCATCGCGGTGGAAGGCGATCACAGTTTCGATCTCGGCGACCTCAGCGCGACACTCATCCACCTGCCCGGACACACCGCCGGACACTGCGGAGTCCTGATCGAACCCATCGGATTCTGCTATGTCGCCGACATCGATCTGACCTCCTTCGGTCCGATGTACGGCGACGTCGGCAGCAGCCTCGACGACTACCTTGCGTCCATCGAGACGGTGCGCGGAATCGATGCACGTTGGTACGGCACCTTCCACCAAAAGGGTGTGATCGACGGTGCTGTCGAGTTCCGCCGACGCCTCGACGACTTCGCGGCGGTCATTCACCGCCGGGACGCCCGGCTCCTCGAATTCCTCGCCGAACCACGCACTCTCGACGATATTGCGAGGCACCGGCTCGTCTATCGACCACACGTGTCGATGCCCTTCGTCGACGCGGTCGAGCGGCGCACTGCAACACTTCACATCGAGCGGCAGCTGCGACGACATGATGTGATCGAGATCGAACCCGGACGTTTCGTCCGCGCCGAAGGGAGACACGTCCGATGACATCAACAGAACAGCAGCGCGTCGACAGTTTGCTCGACGCCCAAGCGCATGCGGAAGAACTGTTCGACGCCGTCACGACGCGGGGGCTGATCAGATCCGGAGTGAGCGAACGGGCGCTGTCCGACGAGATTCGCGATCTGGCGAACGAGATGTTCGGGGTGACCAAGCACTGGCACAAACGCATCGTCCGGGCCGGGGAGAACACCCTGGAGACCTTTCGCGCCAATCCGCCCGACCGCATCATCGCCGACGACGACATCCTCTTCCTCGACTTCGGTCCGATCTTCGAGGATTGGGAGGCCGATTTCGGACGGACCTATGTTCTCGGCGAGGATCCGCTCAAACACCGTCTGGCTGCGGCACTTCCCCGCATCTGGGATGCGGGCCGGGAGTACTTCCGCGCGCATCCCGACGTCACGGGAGCCGAACTCTTCGACCACGTCGTCGAAATCAGTGAGAAGGACGGCTGGCACTTCGGGGGCGAGATCGCCGGGCATCTCGTGGGTGAGTTCCCCCATGAGAACATCTCGGGTGACGACATCGAAAGCTACGTTGCGCCCGGTTCCTCTGGTCCGATGCGTCGACGCGACGCCTCCGGACGCGAGTGTCATTGGATTCTCGAGGTGCACCTCGTCGAACCCGATCGTCGATTCGGGGGCTTCTACGAGGAGCTTCTCGACCTGCCGTGACAGGCAGGTGTTGTGTGCGGGGAATGAGACTACTTCCCCACTCTCGGTGACCTTGTGCGTGCTGTATTCCCCGCCGGGGTTTGCAGCGTGTCCACCGCCTCTCGACGGTAGTCACCATGTCCAGTGCCGTTCGTGGCACCACGCGTTACGACGACCGCTTCTCCACCGCTGTCACGTCGAAGAGAGACTGGCCGGTCTCTCCGCTACCGCTACTGGCGCGTGAACACCACTCGGCCTTGCGGGCTCGAGCGATGCCCTGATTCACCTTGCGGCGTCAGGGATTAGGACACTGTCACGATGTCATCGGGAAGAGGCTTTCGCTTTTTGGATGGGAATCCACGCTGGAATCGA
Organism: Gordonia otitidis; assembly: GCF_020735545.1. Taxonomy (NCBI): domain Bacteria; kingdom Bacillati; phylum Actinomycetota; class Actinomycetes; order Mycobacteriales; family Gordoniaceae; genus Gordonia; species Gordonia otitidis. Next base: position 4,539,539 of record NZ_CP085974.1, on the reverse strand, counting down.
ACCAGCAACCGGTCATTCGAGAAAATGACTGCTCTACCAATTGAGCTAGTGTGTTCAGTCGACTGAGGATGTGCTCTTCCGTGCGGTTCCGAGCCTTTTGGGATCGGAATGCCGCACACCCTCGACCTTTCGGATGTCGGTCCTGCTTGATCTCTCGCGTCTCGACGAAGCCGCCACGCCCCGCCTCCACGTCCGTGGAACACGCCCTTGACTGAACCATCTCGGACTGACGTTCCTTCCCTCGCCGCAACATTCGTCGCTACTGACGACACCTGGCTGGTGTCGGGTCACCGATCGGCTCTCCCGGCTCACACCGTCAGATCGCTTCGACGTTGCCTCCACCCTGAGGTGAAGGTTCCGGCTCGGAGTGCATGGGGTACCGGGACTGCTCCCGGCGACGGATGTCACCCGCCTTTCACCGAATCACTCCGGCTTATGCGCCATACCGCACAAGTGTTTTCAATTCAGATGTCAAACGTCTTGCGCCAGAGCGGGTATCGGTCGACCCTGAATGGCGCGAGACAAGACTCTAAGGACCGCGGTCGCGCCGCACAACAGGTTTTCGTCGACCATGCGCCGGTAGCGTCGACGCCAACCCAGCCCTCATAGCACCGCCCACCGACAATTTCCGAACCTCAAGGCAGGTTATTCACAGGGCTCTTACCAGCGAAAACAGGCCTTGAATCGAACACACATTCGTGTACTTTGGAGTCATGACCGATTCGGTGATCAGCCCCGCGGCCGCCCCCACGGATGCCGCCCTCGACGCGCCTATTCTCGTTGCTGCGCTGCGTACTGCAACGGCCTTGGTGCGCGAGTTACTCACCGCGCACAGCGAAGACACAACCGTCGTACACGACACGGTGCGCCAGTTGATCGAGCTGCGCAACGTGACCGATCACCAACTCGCCGCTCATACCCACGCACTGGCTCGGCTCGGCGTCGATAAACGTCACGGCCGCACCATGACCGAGGAGTTGGCCGAACTCGGCCTAGCGCCGTCTGAGGCTCACCGTCTGGTTCGCATCGGCCGCGCCATCGGCAGCTTGGGGACTGTCGACGGATACGCTGCCGATGGCGCATTCTCCGCCGCACATGTCGACGCCATCGTGCGGGGGCTGACCCACATCGAACAACGCAGTGCCACTTCCATCGACGTCGACGACCGTCGCGAGTACGCCTCAGCACTTGCCTCCCAAGCATTCTCGGGAGCAAAACCCGCTGACATCATCGACTACGCCCGCACGCTCGGCAATGTGCGCGCCGATTCCACGGGCGGCTTACCGCCTGCCGAAGACCGCTCCATCAACACGCTCACCGCCACCAAGGTCGACGGCCGCCTACGGGTGAAAGCCGATCTCGACACCGTCGCCGGCGAGAAATTGTTGACCGCCATCGACCGGCTCTCCGCACCCACACCCCAACCCGACGGCTCCCGCGATCCGCGTGGGGCCGAACAACGATATGCCGACGCCCTCGAGATCCTCCTCGACCTCGCCACCGGCAACGCGATCCGCGATACATCGCCGAAAACCAGCTGCGACAACGTGATCAGCCCTCAGTTCACCGGTCTGGCCAGCCCCGCCCAAGTCGGTTTGACCATCCCGGCGGCCACCCCCGAACTCTCGACGCTGCCGTTCATGGGCGCGGTTACCCAAGCCACCGCACGACGCCTCGCATGCGACGCCGACGTCACGGTGATGATCACCGACGGCGAAGAAGTCCCACTCGCGGTCAGCCGCACCAAACGCCTGTTCACCCGTCCGCAACGGCGTGCCCTCACCAAGCGCGACCGATGCTGCATCAAATGCGGCGCACCCGCGTCCTGGTGTCGGGCCCACCACATCGTGCACTGGGCCGACGGCGGTGAGACAGATCTCGACAACGGGTGTCTGCTGTGTACCTCCTGCCACGACGACGTCCACCACCGCGGTTGGGATGTGGTCGTCGCTCACGACCGCCATCCCTGGCTCATCCCGCCTGCCGCCGTCGACCCGAACCGAGAGCCGATCATGTCCTACCACCGACGCACCATGAGCCTCGACAGCCTCCCGGCCGCAGCGTGATTCACGCGTAGCGCTGCTGACCACAGCCCAGCACACCCGTCGACGACAACGGGACCGTGCACGATCCTTGAGAACTCCATACAGCACTCAGTGGTCGGTGTCGCTCACCACAGCGTCGAAACGCGCCCGCGCCCGCACCTGCGCGTCGGACGCGGATTCGAGAACGGCGACGGCGTGCTCCCGCTGGGCCACCGCTGAGTCGGAAGCACGCTGCGCGAAGCGTAGTTCCTGTTCGGCACGTGCGAGTTCAGTGCGCAGCCGCGTGACGCGATCCGCGAGGTCGGCGGCGGCGTGTTCGGTGTCGTCTACGCTGCGCTGTGCAGCGTCGAGTTCGACAGTGGCCGACTGCACGTCGGCGGTGCACCGGTCAAGGGCAGACCGAGCTGCGGCGATCTCCTGTTCGCTTGCGACCGGTGCGTTCTCGCTACCCTCGGGTCCGGACGAAAACTCAGGAGAAGTTGGTGAGCCCTCGGTAGTCGGACCGCCGACCGACTCGGCCGAGTCTGCGAGCGCCACCAATCCCGCGGGTCCGAATCCGCTGTATTCCATCGCGGTGACCAGCCTTCCGCGGCGCAGCAGTCCGGCCACCTCTTGGTCGGCGATCGCCGCTCGCAGTGTCTGGACTGTTTCCCGCTCGCTCGTCGAACTCATGGCAACGCCGGTACCAGAAGCGAAGGCACGCACACGCGCTGTGGCGGTGTGCACAACCTCTTGTCGTCGGACGCCCAGTTCGCGCAGGAGGTCGGCCGACGAACGGCGCTGCGCCTCACGGAGTTCGTCGGCGACTGCCAGCACCGGGTCGAGGTCTGACGGTGATCGACGAATCCACTGGTTGAGCAACCAGGCGACCTGGGTCGGCTTTCGCACCCGGGAGATCTCGCGGGCAAGATCGGGATTGCCCGCGCTGCGCGCCGAGCGTGTCAGGTCACGCCGTCTGTCGACGAATTCCGCTCGAGCGCATCCGTACAACTCGTCGAGCGCGTCGTCGAGATCCATGCGGTGTCCTCAGATGCCGAACTCAATGATCGCCCGCTCACCGAATTTCCGGAATCCCATGCGTTGCAGGAGGGGCGAGGAGGTTGCGGTCTCGGCATGGACCAGTCCGAGAGAGGCTCCCCGGTGTCGGGCATCATGCAATCGGGCGACGATCAGCGCTCGGTACACACCGCGACCCCGATGTGCGGGGAGTACAGCGCCACCCCACATCCGAGCGACCTCGCCGTCGAGAGTGTAGCCGCCCGCACCAGCCGGTTCGCTGTGGTCGCTGCGAGCGGCACAGGCGACGAACAATCCGGGCGGCGAGTCACCGCGAGTGGACGGATCGTCGAGGATCGGCGGCGGAAAGCCCCAGGCGTCCAGCGATACCCGCGCGAACTCGGCAACTCCGGCATCCGTGTCGACTCGTCGGGCCACCACACCCGGCGACAACGGGATCTGTGCCACGATCTCCGGCGCCGTTTTCATCGCCACGATGTCGCGGACCGCGATCGTCGTGGCCCCGCGTCGGGCGAGTTCATCGTCGTCGATGCCGCCCAAGAGCCCGGGAGCGCGCGTGAAGCGCAGTCGGCGAGCGTCAAGACTTCTGCCATGGGCAGCGGCTTCGTCAAGCACCACGCTCGGATTGCGTTGTGTGCCGCGGTAGTTGAGTAGGGTTGCGATCCCGTCGATGACGTAGAACTCGTATCCGTCGATCTCCAGATGACGTGAGCCCACCGGATGCCACGACGAGGTCCACCGGATCGACTCCGCGCGCACTCGCTCGGGTGTCCACGTCACCCGAACCAGCGTGCCACATCCGGAACGCACCGAACACATCGTCTCAGTTTGAGAGAAATCCTGAACGATTCCAGAATGCGTTGCATACTGACGAGGTGTCCTCCGCACCGGAGTACGCAGACCAACTGCGTGCAGCCGAACTTCGCGTGACCCGCCCACGGGTCGCGGTGCTGCAGGCTGTCAACACCCACGCGCATGCCGATACGGAGACAATCTTCCTCGCCACGCGCACGATGTTGCCCGACGTCTCGCGTCAGGCGGTCTACGACGTCCTCGGTGCGTTGACCGACGCCGGACTCGTCCGGCGGATTCAGCCCTCCGGCCTCGTCGCACGATACGAGGCTCGCGTCGGCGACAACCATCACCACACCGTGTGCCGTTCGTGCGGCGCGATCGCCGATGTCGATTGCGCCGCGGGAACGACCCCCTGCCTGACGGCGTCCGACGACAACGGTTTCGTGCTCGACGAAGCCGAGGTCATCTATTGGGGTCTGTGCCCAGAGTGCACACCGACGTCCACCGAGGGGTCACATTCGTGATCACAGCCCGAATCACCAATCATCGGAAGGAATAAGAGTGTCTGACGAGAATCCTGGCCAGGAACACCCACCCATCGGCGAGGCCCAGACCGAACCGGCCGAATCGGCGTGTCCGATGCACATCCGCCCACCGGTCGAGGGCGGTGGCAATCAGCAGTGGTGGCCCGAGAAGCTCAATCTTCGAGTCCTCGCCCATAACCCGGAGGTCATCCGTCCCCGCGAACCCGACTTCGACTACGACGCCGCACTGGCAGAACTCGACGTCGACTCTCTTGTCAGCGACCTCAAGGACGTGATGAAGGACTCGAAGTCGTGGTGGCCCGCCGACTTCGGTCACTACGGCCCCTTCTTCATCCGCATGTCGTGGCACGCCGCGGGCACCTACCGCGTCGAGGACGGACGCGGCGGTGCCGGAACGGGTATGCAGCGCTTCGCGCCTCTCAACAGCTGGCCGGACAACGTGAGCCTCGACAAGGCACGACGTCTGTTGTGGCCGGTGAAGAAGAAGTACGGCAAGGCATTGTCGTGGGCCGATCTCCTTGTGCTCGCGGGCAACGTCGCGCTCGAGGACATGGGGCTGCCGACGAAGGGATTCGCGTTCGGCCGACCCGATGAGTGGGAAGCGGACGAGGTCTACTGGGGTGCCGAATCGGTGTGGCTGGGCACCAACCTGCGCTATCAGGGCGGCAAGCGTGAGCTCGAGGAGCCGCTGGGTGCGACCACCATGGGTCTCATCTACGTCAATCCCGAAGGGCCGGAGGGTGTTCCGGACTACATGGCGGCCGCGGCGGACATCCGCGAGACGTTCGGCCGGATGGCCATGAACGACGTCGAGACCGCTGCGCTGATCGTCGGTGGCCACACCTTCGGTAAAACGCACGGAAACGGCGATGCCGAACTCCTCGGACCCGAGCCCGAAGCCTCGCCACTCGAGCAGATGGGTCTCGGTTGGAAGAATCCGCAGGGCACCGGCGTCGGCAACGACGCGATCACCAGCGGCCTCGAGGTGACCTGGACACACACACCGACCAAGTGGGACAACAGCTTCCTCGAGATCCTCTACGGCAACGAGTGGGAGCTCTTCAAGAGTCCCGCCGGCGCGAACCAGTGGCGGCCGAAGGACGGCGGCTGGGCCAACTCGGTGCCCGTGGCGCAGGGCGACGGCAAGACCCATCCGTCGATGCTCACCACCGACCTGACGATGCGTTTCGACCCGGTCTACGGGGAGATCACGCGGCGCTGGCTCGACCATCCTGATGAACTCGCCGAGGAGTTCGCGAAGGCGTGGTTCAAGCTCCTCCACCGCGACATGGGCCCGGCCATCCGCTATCGTGGCCCGCTCGTGCCGTCGGAAACCTACATCTGGCAGGACAACGTTCCCGCCGCCGAGGGACCGCTCATCTCCGACTCCGACGCCGACAGCCTCAAATCGGCAATTCTCGAGACCGGTCTGACCGTGCCGCAACTGGTGTCGACGGCGTGGAAGGCTGCGTCGACGTTCCGAGGCAGCGACTACCGGGGCGGCGTCAACGGCGGACGCCTCCGGCTGCAGCCACAGCTCGGCTGGGAGTCGAGTGAACCGGACGAACTCGCGCAGGTCATCACCAAGCTGGAACTGGTCGCCGAGCAGTTCAACGCGGAGCCGGGCACCAAGGTGTCCTTCTCCGACCTTGTCGTCCTCGGTGCTGCCGCCGCGATCGAGAAGGCCGCGAAGGATGCCGGCTTCACGGTGACCGTCCCGTTCACCCCGGGTCGTACCGACGCAACCCAGGAACAGACCGACCAGGAGTCGTTCGCCTACCTCGAACCGAAGTACGACGGGTTCCGCAACTACGAGGGCAAGGGCAACGAGCTTCCCGCGGAGTACAACCTGGTCGACAAGGCCAACCTGTTGACGCTGTCGGCGCCGGAGATGACCGTGCTGGTCGGTGGTCTGCGCGTACTCGGCGCGAACTACAAGGGCTCGTCGCTCGGCGTGCTGACGACCAAGCCGGGCACGCTGACGAATGACTTCTTCGTCAACATCACCGACATGGACGTCGAATGGTCGCCGTCCCCCGCCGACGACGGCACCTATGTCGCCGTCGACCGGGAGTCGGGCGAGCAGAAGTGGACCGGTTCGCGGGTCGACCTGGCGTTCGGGGCGAACTCCGATCTGCGTGCTCTCGCCGAGGTGTACGCAGAGGACGGTGCACAGCAGAAGTTCGTCGACGACTTCGTCGCGGCGTGGGCCAAGGTCATGGAGCTCGACCGCTACGACCTGCACTGATACAACAGATCACCGGAGATGCACCCCGCGGATGTGATCCGCGGGGTGCATCTCCATCTGCGGTGGAGACGTAGGCTTGTCCCGCGCCTTACGCCACCTCGCGACACGTCGGAGCACTCCCCCGTACTCGCGCGTAGCGCAACGATTCGACACAATCGTCCGGGGCCGCTGTTTTCGACCTCACCGATGCGGAGCGCATCGCCGTGACAACAGAACCGACCCACCCGCGGAGCCACACGCTCCGCACACCGCGTAGCCACGCACTGCGTACACCGCGGAGCCACGGGTTCCGCAGTGTGCGTAGCTGCCGGCTTCGCTCGGCGAGCGGGGGCGCTGCCGACGAGCAGTTTGAAAAAGAGAAGGGAGTCGGTGATGTTCACGCGCATTGCCATCGTGAACCGAGGTGAGGCCGCGATGCGGCTCATCCACGCCGTCCGCGGATTATCTGCCGAGACCGGTCAGCCCATCGAGGTCGTCGCTCTGCACACCGACGTCGACCGCAACGCCACATTCGTGCGTGAAGCCGACATCGCGTACAACCTCGGTGCCGCGGCCGACCGCCCCTACCTGAACCTGAAAGTCCTCGAGCATGCGCTCCTCGAAACCGGCGCCGACGCCGCGTGGGTCGGGTGGGGCTTCGTCGCCGAGGATCCGCTGTTCGCCGAACTGTGTGATCGCATCGGCGTCACGTTCGTCGGACCGTCGGCCGACGCGATGCGCAAACTCGGCGACAAGATCGGCGCGAAACTCATCGCGGAAGAAGTGGGCGTACCGGTCGCCCCGTGGAGCCGCGGGGCCGTCGACACCATCGACGACGCGCTCGACGCCGCCGCGTCGATCGGGTATCCCCTCATGCTCAAGGCGACCGCGGGTGGCGGCGGCCGCGGTATTCGCGTCATCACCAGCGATGACGAACTCCGCGACGCCTTCGACCGCACCCGCGACGAAGCTGCCCGCGCATTCGGCAGCGGCGTGGTCTTCCTCGAGCGTCTCGTGACCGGTGCCCGCCACGTCGAGGTCCAGGTGATCGCAGACGGACAGGGCACGGCGTGGGCGCTCGGCGTCCGCGACTGCTCGGTACAGAGGCGAAATCAGAAGATCATCGAAGAGTCTGCGTCTCCGGTCCTCGCCCCCGAGCAGGTCGCCGACCTCAAGGCATCGGCAGAGCGCCTCGCCGTCGCCGTCGGCTACCGCGGGGCCGCGACGGTGGAGTTCCTCTACCACCCGGGTGAAAAGCTCTTCGCGTTTCTCGAGGTGAACACCCGCCTTCAGGTCGAACACCCGATCACAGAATGCACCACCGGAATCGACCTGGTGCGCGCACAACTCCACGTCGCGTCGGGTGGTCGTCTCGAGGGTGATGCCCCGGCTGAGCGTGGCCACGCGATCGAGGCCCGGCTCAACGCCGAGGATCCCGACCGCGATTTCGCCCCGGCGCCCGGACGGATCTCTCGACTCGAGCTGCCCGCCGGGCCCGGCATCCGCGTCGACACCGGCGTCAGCGAGGGCGACACCATTCCCGCCGACTTCGACTCGATGATCGCCAAGATCATCGCCTACGGAGCCAACCGCAACGAGGCGCTGGGACGACTTCGCCGTGCCATGAGTGAGACCCGTGTGGTCATCGAGGGCGGCGCAACCAACAAGAGCTTCGTCCTCGAACTCCTCGGTCAGCCCGCAGTCATCGACGGCACCGCCGACACCGGATGGATCGACCGTGTACGCGCCGAGAACGGTCTGGTGGTCAATCGTCATTCGGCCATCGCACTCATCGCCGCGGCGATCGACAGCTACGAGGAGGAAGAAGCCGTCGAGCGGCAACGCCTGCTCGCCACCGCGTCGGGCGGCCGTCCGCAGGTGCAGCACGAGAGCGGCCGACCCCTCGATCTCAAACTGCGCGGCGTCGGATACCGAGTTCGAGTCGCGCGAATCGGTGCCAGCCGCTTCCGCGTCGCGATCGAGTCGGGTACCGATACCTACACCGCCGACGTCGACATCGAACGCTTCGACGAGCACGCCGCGCAGATGGTGCTCAACGGGGTGCGCTACCGACTCGTCACCGACACCCACGGACCCATCCACCTCATCGACGTCGACGGCGTTGCCCACCGCGTCAGCCGCGACGAAGGCGGCGTGGTGCGCTCCCCCGCGCCCGCGCTCGTCGTCGCCACCCCGCTGTCGGTCGGTGACGAGGTAGAGGCGGGCGCACCCGTGCTGGTCCTCGAGAGCATGAAGATGGAGACCGTTCTGCGTGCACCGGTCCGGTCGCGCCTCAAGGAGTGCTCGGTCTCCGTCGGATCGCAGGTCGAGACGGGTGCGACGTTGATGCGGCTCGAACCGCTCGTCGACGACGAGGACGGCGAGGACACGGCCGAGGCGACCGCCGAGAGCGTCGAACTCGAATTGCCCTCCGCACCGGAGAACGTCGACTCCGACGTTCGTACCACCCGCACCCAGGAAGATCTGCGCAGTCAGCTCCTCGGCTACGACGTCGATCCCCACGACCGGTCGCGTCTGCTCGACGACTATCTCGCCGTCCGTCGGGAGGTCCGCGCATCCGGGCGACGTCCCATCGGCGATGAACTCGAATTACTCACCGTGTTCGCCGATCTCGCCGAGCTGAGCCAGAAACGTCCGCCCACGGGTCAGAACCCGGGCTTCGAGCACGTACACAGCTCGCGCGAGAATTTCCACACGTATCTGCAAAGCCTCGACGTCGAACGTGACGGGTTGCCGGAGGCCTTCCACGACCAGCTGCGCCAAGCCCTACGGCATTACGGGGTCACCGATCTCGATCGCACCCCGGAACTCGAAGCCGCGGTCTTCCGCATCTTCTTGACCCTGCAGAACCCCGCCGCATCGGTCACCGTCATCACGACGTTGCTGCGCGAGTGGCTGAGCGAACCGACGCCCCGCGACGAGTTGCGGGAGGACATCGGTTTCGCGCTCGACCGCATCGTCGCTGCTACGCAGGTCCGCTTCCCCGCCATCGCCGACCTCGCTCGCGGAGTCATCTACGCTTGGTACGGGCAGGCCATGCTGCTGCGTGACCGCGCCCGCGTCTACACGAATGTGCGCAAGCACCTGAAGTACCTGGACGACAACCCCGACGCCGCCGATCGCGACGAGCGCATCGCTGACATGGTCCGCAGTACCGAACCGCTGGTGCGTCTTCTGGGACAACGCATCCAGCGCAGCGGTACCGACAACACCGTGATGCTCGAAGTCCTCACGCGCCGTTACTACGGAAACAAGGGCGTCGACATCATCTCCACGCAGACCGCGCGCGGCACCACATTCGTCGTGGCGCAGCGCAACGGGGCCAGCGTGGTGTCGGCAGCCGTTCCCTTCGACGAATTGGCCTCTGCCGCAAGCGGACTCATCGAACTGGCCAGCAACAGCGCATCGATCGCCGCCGACATCTATGTCAGCTGGGAAGACCAGCCCGACGACTTCGACGCGATGGCGGCCGCGCTACACGAGATCGTCGCGGCGTCACCTATGCCCGGCCAGGTGCAGCGCGTGACGTTCACCGTCGCCGGCCGCGGCACCGCGGTCATGCACCACCACTTCACCTTCCGGCCGTCGGCAACCGGCATGGTCGAGGAGCGGCTGATCCGTGGGCTCCATCCCTACATCGCCCAGCGGATGCGCATGGAACGGCTTCGCAAGTTCGACCTCACCAGGCTTCCCTCGGCCGACGACGAGGAGATCTACCTGTTCCGCGCGGTCGCGAAGGAGAACCCCGCAGACGACAGGCTGATCGCCTTCGCCCAGGTGCGCGACCTCAGTTCCCTGCGTGAGAACGACGGTCGACTCCTGTCCCTGCCGACTGCGGAAACCGTGCTCGCCTCCTGCGCGGACTCGATCCGTCGAGCCAAGCGCGGACAGAAGCGTGCGGCCAACACGAACCGCATCGTCATGTACGTGTGGCCGCCGATCGATGCCTCGGACGACGACCTGAGCACGATCGCCGACCACATCCGCGGTACCACGGCCGACGTCGGCCTCGAAGAGGTCCAGCTCATCGCCCGCCGACGCGACCGCGAGACAGGCGAACTGCGCAAGGTGTCGATTTGCTTCTCCGTCAACGCAACCGGCGGTTTCGACGTCGCGATCGGCGAGCCGTCGAGCGATCCCATCGAACCGGTCGACGAGTACCGACAGAAGGTGCTCAGCGCGGCCCGGCGAAACACGGTCTACCCCTACGAGCTGACCGGACTGCTCGGCGACTTCCGCGAGTACGACCTCGATGCCGAACAGCGTCTGGTGCCGGTCACTCGTCCCAAGGGTCGTAACACCGCGGCCATCGTCGCGGGTGTGGTGACGACGCCGACGGAGAAGTACCCACAGGGCATCACCCGCGTGGTGTTGCTCGGCGACCCGACGAAGTCGCTGGGCGCACTGTCTGAACCCGAATGCGCACGGGTCATCGCGGCGCTCGACCTCGCCGAGGAGATGAAGGTTCCCCTCGAGTGGTACGCACTGTCGTCCGGTGCTCGTATCTCCATGGACTCGGGTACCGAGAACATGGACTGGGTCGCGCGCGCACTCAAACGAGTCGTCGAGTTCACCCAGGACGGCGGTGAGATCAACATCGTGGTCGCCGGCATCAACGTCGGTGCCCAGCCGTACTGGAACGCCGAAGCCACCATGCTCATGCACACGAAGGGCATCCTCGTGATGACTCCCGAGTCGGCCATGGTGCTCACCGGAAAGCAGTCGCTGGACTTCTCCGGCGGTGTGTCGGCGGAGGACAACTTCGGGATCGGCGGCTACGACCGGGTGATGGGGCCCAACGGACAGGCCCAGTACTGGGCACCGAACCTCGGGGCCGCCCGCGATGTGCTGATGGCGCACTACGACCACACGTATGTCATGCCGGGCGAGCAGACACCGCGTCGACTGATCACCGCCGATCCGGTCGACCGCGACATCTCCGACTACCCGCACGTACTCGCCGGCAGCGATTTCACCACGGTCGGGCAGATCTTCTCGAAGGAGATGAATCCCGACCGCAAGAAGCCGTTCGACATCCGGACCGTGATCCGCGCGGTTGCCGACCAAGACCACCAGGTGCTCGAGCGGTGGGCAGGGATGGCCGACGCCGAGACCGCGGTCGTCGCCGACGTCCACCTCGGCGGAATACCGGTGTGCCTGCTCGGTATCGAGTCTCGTGAGGTGTCGCGCCGTGGTTACACCCCCACCGACGGCCCCGACACGTACACCGCGGGAACGTTGTTCCCGCAGTCGTCGAAAAAGGCGGCACGCGCCATCAATTCGGCAAGCGGTAATCGTCCACTCGTCGTCTTGGCCAACCTGTCCGGATTCGACGGCTCACCGGAGTCGATGCGCAAGCTGCAACTCGAGTACGGCGCCGAGATCGGTCGGGCCATCGTCAATTTCCGTGGCCCCATCGTCTTCTGCGTCATCTCGCGCTACCACGGTGGAGCGTTCGTGGTCTTCTCCAAGGCGCTGAACCCGGACATGACTGTCCTGGCCATCGACGGATCGTTCGCGTCGGTGCTCGGCGGCGCTCCCGCCGCCGCGGTCGTGTTCGCCGGTGATGTCAACAAGCGGGTGGAGGCAGACTCCCGCGTCCGTGACATCGAGGCGCGCCTGGCACAGGCGTCCGGCTCCGACCGTTCGGCGTTGAGCGCCGAACTCGCCGACGTCCGCCAGTCGGTTCGGGCCGAGACGATCAATGCGGTCGCCGCGGAGTTCGACGCGGTACACAGCATCCGTCGCGCCGTCGAGGTCGGTTCCGTCGACGCCGTCATCGACGCCGCGGAACTGCGCCCCAGGATCATCGCAGCCATCGAGGGCAACTCCACCTGGTCGCATCGCCGTCATGAGGCTGCCGACTCGGAGCAGGTCTCCACCAGTTGGGGATCGGAACTGTAGGACGCGGCACCCATACCGCTCGGCACGGGGCCGGGAACCGTCACGGTTCCCGGCCCCGTGCTCGTCTGACCGCCCGTGCTCGTCTGATCAGCGGTCAGATCGGCGTTGACGGCGCGAGTGGCCGGCGACCTAGGCGATCTCGTCGGCTCCGGCTCGCATGGCGAATCGACGGACGCGCATCCGAAGATTGTCGATCCTCATGCGGCGCACCAGCTCCCGATCCTGCCCCGCCATCGCCGAGGACGGCAGGCGGTGAACGTTCCGCGAGCACTCGAAGTGCGAGCAGATGAGTGTGCCGATGGTGTCGCCCCGGCGGCCTGCGCTGCCCACTCGACGTGCGGTGAACAATAGGACGTCGTTGGGAAGCGATACGTCCTCGCAGAGTGCGCACAGGACTCGTGTGCGGGGCGGCACTGCGCCCACGCGCAGTCGCAGTCCGACGAGCCCTCCCGAGTCGGTGTGGGGCGCGTCGTCTGAGAGTTCGAGTCCGCCTGTGCCGTCGGAGGCGTCGGGATGCCGAGTGGCATCGACGACGAGGTAGGCGATCGACGGCGTCTTGGGGTCGCGCCAGCCCAGATACTCGAGTCGGTCCCAGTCGAGTGTGTCGATGTCGTCGGGCAGTCGGAGTTCTTTACGCTCGCGCACCGATGCGTTGACGAGCGAATCGCGCAGTTCTTTTTCGGAGAGTTGTCGCATGACGAGGAAACACCTGTTCGTGAGAGGTCGCACCGCATGGGCACGAATCGGGAAGGACAGCCGAGTCGGCTCAGCATCGACCGCGCGCTCGCCGGTTGGGCGAGTGCGCAGTCATGGCGGACGGCTATCTGTTGTCGGCGTTCACGCCGACAACCTCCTCACGTCGCACAGTGCGAACAGATGGTGCGGACACGCACCCGAGTCTGCCGTCGACGTTAAACACCGTCAATCCGATTAGTCATGAGACACCGCCGAGGGACGGTCCTCGTGGATCGCCCTCGACGTCCTCGACCTTCCGGCACTGTCGCTCGTCGGGCGCAGGCCATCTCTTGTGACTATGCTGGCGTTTTCCCTGACGGCCGACGCGGACCTCCAGCTGCTTCGCCCCGATACGTCAGAACCATCCGCGGAAGGAGCGCACCGTGTCGACCGACTCCGGAGCACATGCCAGACCCACTGCTGGGCCACGTCCGCCCGGTCACATCCGGTTGACCTCCCACAGCGGCGGCGTCGACGCGCCTTCCCTCACCTGGGGTGCGCCCACCGCGGCGGCGCGGGGCCCTGTCATCGCAACGACCACGACGCGCGGTCACCGCAATGTGGTGGGTACCCACTCGGGGTCCTACAGCGTGTACCGCGCGCTGGCGGTGGCGTCCGGGGCGCTCTCGCGCGAACATCGCGCCGACCTGACGAACACGTCCCCCACCGACGTGGTCGGCCCCTATCCGCAGTGGAGCGATCCCGAGGCGATCGTGAGTATCGACCCGTGGGGTGCGACGGTCGCAGACTCCTTTCCCGAACTCCTCGCGGCGGGCTACGACATCCGGCCGACGATCGCCATCACGAAAGCCCATGTCATTCTCCCCGAGATCGCCGAGGCGATCGCGAAGGGGCGACTGGTCCCCGACAACGAGACCCTGCTCCCCAACGGTGCGGCACTGGTGACGAAAGCCGCTGTGGAGCCGGTGTGGTACCTGCCCGGAGTGGCCAAGCGATTCGGTTGCAGTGAAACGGAATTGCGTCGCGTCCTGTTCGAAGAGACCGGGGGCATGTACCCCGAACTGGTGACCCGTTCCGACCTGGACGTGTTCCTGCCCCCCATCGGCGGACAGACTGTGTACATCTTCGGCGCGCCACGCGATCTCGCCGATCCGACCGTCGAACTCACCGCGCGGGTGCACGACGAGTGCAACGGGTCGGATGTGTTCGGCTCCGACATCTGTACCTGCCGCCCCTATCTCACCCACGCCATCGAGGAGTGCATCCTCGGCGCGCAACGCGGCGGCGTCGGCCTTGTCGCGTACTCACGCAAGGAAGGGCGCGCGCTCGGCGAGGTGACGAAGTTCCTCGTGTACAACGCACGCAAGCGGCAGGTCGGCGGCGACACCGCCGACCAGTACTTCGCGCGCACCGAATGCGTTGCGGGAGTGCAGGACATGCGCTTCCAGGAGTTGATGCCCGACGTTCTCCACTGGTTCGGCATCACGAAGATCGACCGACTGGTGTCCATGAGCAACATGAAGTACGACGCCATCACCGGTTCGGGTATCGAGGTGGGTGAACGCGTCGACATCCCCGACTATCTGATCCCCGATGACGCCCGCGTCGAAATCGACGCGAAGACGGCTGCAGGCTATTTCACCAGTGGTGCGGTGCCCGACGCAGACGAATTGCGTAAGGCGAAGGGTCGGGGTCTGACCCGATGACGTCGACCAATTCGACCCTCGATCCGCTTGCGACGCTGCACAGCACCGCCACGATCCGCGACCGTGCCAACGTCCTGCTGGCCCGGGCACGGTCAGGCGACTCGCGTTGGTTCGGCATCGACGGCGACGCCATCGACACAGCCGCTCACGTCGTCGCCGACGTCACCCGCGGGCGCTACCCGACTCTCGACGTCCCGTTCCACAGCCGCTGGCGCCACTTCGAGGCCGGGGGTGTCGACAGAATCGCCGCACTCGCACAGCGCATGGACACGAGCGTGGACGAGAGGATTCGCACACGCATCGACCTCGCCGTCGTGAGCGTGCTGCTCGACGCGGGCGCCGGCCCGCGGTGGCACTACGACGAGCCCGACACCGGCCTACGGCTCGCCCGCTCGGAGGGACTCGGGGTCGCGAGTCTCCACGCGTTCACCAAAGGCGTGTTCTCCGGCTCGGACGACGATCCGCTGCGTGTCGACGCCGCAGGACTACGTGCACTGACCGCGGACCGGCTCGCCGATGCGTTCGCCGTGACCGTGGACAATCCACTCGTGGGCGTGCAGGGCCGACTCGCACTGTTGCACAACCTCGCCGACGTTCTGGAATCGGCACCCGAGACCTTTGGTCCGGACGGACGCCCCGGTGGTCTTGGCGACGTACTCGTCGATAGATCACGAGCAGTCGACCCGCGAGAAGCCGGATCACGCGAGGTCGGGGCAGGCGACATGCTGGAGTTGCTGCTCACCTGCTTTGCGCCGATCTGGCCGTCGACGAATCGGCTGGGCGATCAACCGCTCGGGGATTGTTGGCGTCACCGAGATGTAGGGGGCGACGGCGAGACCGCCGGGTGGATGCCGTTCCACAAACTGTCCCAGTGGCTCGCATACTCGTTACTCGAACCCTTCAGCGACGAGGGGATCTCCGTAACAGGGGTGAATCAGCTGACCGCCTTACCGGAGTACCGCAACGGAGGCCTGCTCCTCGACGCCGGTGTCCTCGTCCCCACGCCGCTCGACTGGGCAACACGTGAGTGGCGCGTCGACGACGAGTTCATCGTCGAATGGCGGGCACTGACCGTCGCATTACTCGACGAGTTGGCGCCGCGCATCTGCACGCAACTCGGGCTCGACCCGGACAGCACTCCCCTCGCGTGCATCCTCGAGGGTGGCACCTGGGCGGCGGGCCGCGAACTCGCCGCGCAACGGCGGCAGGGACTTCCACCCCTGAACATCATCAGCGACGGCACGGTCTTCTGACCGACACGGACGAGAAGAGCAGACACATGAGCGGCACACTGCACCTCATCGATCACCCGCTGGTCGAACACAAACTGACGTTGATGCGCCAGAAAGAGACGTCGACCAATGACTTTCGACGGCTCCTCGACGAGATCTCCACGCTGATGGCCTACGACGTCCTCGCTGACATCCCGATGCACGAGATCAAGGTCGAGACGCCGATGGAGGTGACGACGGGCCGGGTAATCGACGGCAAGAAGCTGGTGTTCGCGTCGATCCTGCGCGCCGGGACGTCGATCGCGGACGGCATGCTCGCCGTCGTGCCGGGCGCACGGATCGGCCACATCGGTCTGTATCGGGATCCGAAGACCCACATCGCCGTCGAGTACTACTTCAAGATGCCCAAGGAACTCTCCGAACGCGACGTCGTGGTGGTCGACCCGCTGCTCGCCACCGGGCACTCCGCCGTGGCAGCCGTCGATCGGCTCAAGGAGTACCAACCGCGATCGATCCGTTTCGTCTGTCTCCTCACGTGTCCCGAAGGCCTCGCCACCCT
Organism: Gordonia otitidis; assembly: GCF_020735545.1. NCBI lineage: Bacteria > Bacillati > Actinomycetota > Actinomycetes > Mycobacteriales > Gordoniaceae > Gordonia > Gordonia otitidis. The sequence continues at coordinate 4,522,792 of NZ_CP085974.1, read as the reverse complement.
TCACGACGCACATCCCGACGTCCCCGTCTACGCGGCCGCCATGGACCGTGAGCTCAACGACGACGGCTACATCCTTCCCGGACTCGGCGACGCAGGCGATCGGATATTCGGTACCCAGTGAGAACTCACCGATCCTGACCGTGGGTACGCTTCCGCGGTGAGGAGAACGCTGGAGCGTCACCAGGTTGCGATCTACCTCTCCGCGTTCGTCGTGGGCGGCCTCGCCGGTCTGCCGAGCTCACGCGTCAGCGAGGCGGCCGGACATCTCGTGACCCCGGCGCTCGGTGCGCTGCTGTTCCTGACCTTTCTGCAGGTTCCTGTGGCGGGGTTGGTGACCGCGTGGCGTGACTGGCGCTTCCTGCTCGCACTCCTCGCGGTCAACTTCGTGGCCGTGCCCGCAGTCGTCGCGATGTTGACCATCGTGATGCCCGACTCCGACCCTGTTCGGCTGGGCATGCTGATCGTTCTGCTCTGCCCGTGCGTGGACTATGTGATCGTCTTCAGCGGGCTCGCCGGTGCCCGAAGCGATCGACTCCTCGCGGCGACGCCACTGCTGTTGATCGCGCAGTTCCTCCTCCTGCCCGGTTATCTCGCCGTGCTCGGCGGCCGAACACCGCTCGGCACCATAGACCCGACGCCCTTCGCGGTGGCATTCATCTCGCTGATCGTCGTTCCGCTGCTGTGCGCGTGGGCAGTCCAGTTGTGGTCGCGTAGCAGTCCGGCGCGGGAGGCGCGGGTGCGTCGACTCGACGTCGCCATGGTGCCCCTGATGGCACTCGTGCTCGCACTGGTCGCCGCGTCACAGGTGGCCCGCCTCGGCACCGACCTCTCGGCAGTCGCCGGTGCGCTGTGGATCTACGTGCTGTTCCTCGTGCTCATGCCGGTGATCGGGTGGATGGTCGGGCGGGTCCTCGGGCTGGATACGGGGTCGACGCGCGCCGTCGCATTCTCCGGAGCGACACGAAACTCGTTGGTGGTGTTGCCACTTGCCCTGTCGCTCGACGAAGGCGCCGACCTGGCAGCAACCGCGGTGGTGGCGCAGACGGCCGTCGAGCTCGTCGGGATGGTGATCTTCGTCCGACTCATACCGCGACTCATCCGCGACAGGTGACCGCTGCACCGTCGAGTCTCGAGACGGTCGGGTCGTGCGCCAGGGTGGCTACTTGTGCGGTACGTCGGCCGAGAGTCCACCGTCCATGACGAATTCGGCTCCGGTTGCGTACGACGATTCGTCACTGGCGAGGAAGACCACGAAGGTCGACACCTCACTCGAGTCCGCCGCGCGCCCGAGCGGAACCTTGACCATGTCCTCGGGCAAACCCTCCGTCATCGGCGTCCGGACCAGGCCGGGATGGATGGAGTTGACCCGCACGTTGTGCGGCGCGAGTTCGAGTGCCGCCGACTTGGCCAGTCCACGCACACCCCACTTCGACGCGACATAGCCGTGCGCCCACGGACTACCCCTCAGCCCCTCCACCGACGACACGTTGATGATCGACCCACCGCCTGCGGCGATCATCGGATCAGCCACCGACTGGATTCCAAGAAAAGTACCCGTCAGGTTGACGTCGATGATCTGCTTCCACTTGTCGAGGCGGAACTTCTGCACTGTCGAGCCGTTCACGATGCCCGCATTGTTGACCAGAACGTTGACCTTGCCGAAATCGTCGACAGCTGTGGCCACCGCGGCCTGCCAGTCGTCGGGCGAGGTGACATCGAGGCGCACATACCGCGCGGATTCCCCGATCTGAGCCGCCAATGCCTTGCCCTCGTCGTCGAGGATGTCGCCGATGACGACCTTGCCCCCCTCTGCGACGAGGGCTCGCGCGTGTTCGGCGCCCATGCCGCGCGCACCACCGGTAATGATCGCCACCTTGCCGTCAACACGTCCCATGGCGACACACAGTACCTGCTGAGAGCACAAATGAGAACACGTTCTACCAACATCGGTCGATACATGTTCTACTGATATGGACATCAGTCCGGACAGATGTTCACCCCACCTGCAGGAGGCATCGGCACATGACGATCAGCGTCGCTCTCGTCGGCACCGGCAACGCGGGAAAGCTCGCGCTGACCCAACTCATCGACGACGGGCGCTTCGACCTCGTTGGCGTCTGTGTCCACAGCCCGGACAAGGTCGGCCTCGATGCCGGAGAGCTGGCCGGACTCGATGACACGACAAGTGTCACCGCGATCGACGACCTGGACTCGATCATCGCCCTCTCGCCCGATGTGGTCGTCTATTGCGCCATGGGCGACACACGCCCGGTCGAGGCCTTCAACGACGTCGTCGCGCTCGTGTCCGCGGGTATCGACGTCGTGGGGTGCGCACCCGGCGGGTTGCAGTATCCGTGGGGTGTCATGCCAGAGAAGGCGATCACCAAGCTCGAGAACGCCGCCCGTGAGAACGATGCGAGCGTGTTCGTGACCGGGGTCGACCCCGGCTTCGCCAACGATCTCATCCCCTTCGTGTTCGCGGGCACGTGTCAGCGGATCGAGCAGATCCGCTGTATGGAGATCGCCGATTACGCGACCTATGACGGCGCCGAGGTGATGTTCGACGTGATGGGCTTCGGTAAGCCACTCGACGAGACACCCCTGCTCTTCCTACCCGGGGTCCTCGGACTCGCATGGGGAACGACGATGCAGATCCTGGCCGCGGGCCTCGGGATCACCATCGACGAGATCCTCGAGAAGCACGAAAGTGAGCCTGCACCAGAAGAATTCGAGATCGCGGCCGGGGTCGTCGAGAAGGGGACCAGAGCGGCAGTGCGCTTCGAGATCATCGGCATGTCCGCGGGGCGGCAGGCCGTGGTGATCGAACACGTCACCCGGCTGCGCGACGACCTCCGACCCGACTGGGCACAGCCGTCGCAACCGGGCGGGTGCTACCGCGTCGAGATCGTCGGCGAACCCTCGTATCGCGTCGACATCATGCCGACGAGCGCCAAGGGCGACCACAACCACGCGGCGATCGTGGCCGCCATGGGACGCATTGTGAACGCGATACCCGCAGTCCACGACTCCCCCGCCGGCATCCGTACGACCCTCGATCTGCCGCTGGTGACGGGCAATGGCGTGTTCGTGGGCGCGGGCGCCACGAGTGGCGGGGTCGCTCTCCGGTAAGTTGAGGCCCATGAGCGAGCAGAGCGCCAGTGACCGTGAGTGGAAGGCTTTCGAGGTCGAGGTGGCCGACAAGGTCGCCGAGGTGCGCCTCATCGGCCCGGGCAAGGGCAATGCGATGGGCCCCGACTTCTGGCGAGAGCTTCCCGAGGTCATCGAGGGTCTCGACGCCGACGAGGAGATCCGCGCGATCATCATCACCGGTTCGGGCAAGAACTTCTCCTACGGACTCGACCTTCCCGCCATGTCCGGCCTGCTCGCGCCTGCGCTGGCTGACAACGCAAAAGCCAAGCCCCGCACCCAGTTTCACGACACCATCCTCGACATGCAACGGGCCATCAACGCGGTCGCCGATTCCCGGACACCGGTTGTCGCCTCGATCAGCGGGTGGTGCATCGGTGGTGGCGTTGACCTGATCACCGCCGCCGACATCCGGTATGCGAGCGACGATGCCAAATTCAGCGTCCGCGAGGTGCGGGTTGGCATGGTGGCCGACATGGGCAGCCTCGCTCGTCTCCCCGCGATCATCGGTGACGGCCACATGCGCGAGTTGGCACTGACCGGCAAGGACATCGACGCCGGGCGCGCCGCGGCGATCGGCCTCGTCAACGAGGTCGCTCCGACCCCGGAGGCGTCGCTCGCGCTGGCACGGGAGACGGCCGCTCAGATCGCCGCCAATCCACCGCTCGTCGTCCAGGGCGTCAAGGCCGTCCTCGATCACACCCGTTCCGCCGCGGTGGCCGACAACCTCAGATACGTCGCGGTGTGGAATGCCGCATTCCTGCCCAGTGACGATCTGACCGAGGCGATCAGTGCGGTCTTCGAGAAACGCGACCCGAAGTTCACCGGCTCCTGACATCGCTCCCGCTCGCAGCGGGACGCCACAACTACCAGTCGCTGCGCCCTGCCTCAAGCGCCGACGAGTCGGTCACAAGGGAGAACACCGGAATCCGCCGGTCGGTTCGTTTCTCGTAGAGATCGAAGTTCGGCCACGTCGATCGCAGCACCTGCCAGGCGGTGGCGCGCTCCTCGCCGTCGAGTTCTCGTACCGACGCCGTGCGCGTGACACCCTCGTGACGCACCGCGGCAGTATCGGTGGCGCGCAGGTTGTGAACCCACTGCGGGGTGTCCGGCCCACCGAAGTAGGAGCCCGCGATCAGCCAGCCCGTCGGGGTCGGCGCGGCGAGCAATTCCGTGCTGCGCTCGACCCCGCTACGCCTGCCACGCACGATCAGGGTGATGTTCGGCAGACCCGCGATGTCGAGCAGGCCGTATCGCTGACCGGTAATCGCTGCAATCGCCTTGTCGCACTTGACAATCTGAGGCAAGTACTTCGGCATCCACGGGATGGAACCGATCTTGATCGCCAGCGGAGTCAATAGGCCCATGCAGCCAGTGTTTCACGTCGGACCACGCAGATTCACCGCGCCACCGATGTGCAATCGGCTGTGCTAGTCGTCGATACCGGCTGCGTCAACGTGGTTGTACACACCTGTGCATGCCGTCAGCACCGGTGAGCGGGAACGGGTCGACGATGATTGGCATGACCCACGACATGTTCACTCCCCGCCCCGCAGACGATCCGACCGATCCGTCACCCACCAACTCGTCTCCCGCCGAACCGATTCCCGCCATCGAGACCTTCGAGCTGCCGTTCGGCAGCACCGAAGAGTTGCGTCAACGCTGGCGTGCGCTCATGGGCCCGCTCGGATTCAGCGAGTCCCGGCTCTGGGTGGGCATCGTCGACGGTGACCGCATGGTCCCCGGGATGCTGCCCTATCTGGTTCTGCCGACCGTTCCGAACGCCCGTCTCATCGAGATGTTCATGTCCCAGCTCGTCGAGGTGACCGGCACAGTGGCCCGCGTCTCGATCGCTTTGCTGCTGACCCGTCCCGGCTCGGACGGCATCACCCCTCGCGATCTCGGGTGGGCCGGCCTGCTCGTCGACACGGCAGGACGACTCGCCGTTCCCCTCCATCCGATTCATCGAGCAAACGACGTCGCCCTCGAGACGATGCCGACTCCCACCGAGAGCGCCGCATGAACAGGTAGCTTCGGGAGTCGGGAGGTGTGATGACAACCGGACCACACACTCGGCGCGTCAGCGTCGACGGAGGACAGAGCGGTGCACGCATCCGCATCGACGCCGACGGCACGACGACCGATCTCGAGGCCGGTCCGATCGACACTTCTCGGCCCGTCGTCGAACAGGTCGCGGAGATCGTGCGTCGAGCGCTCGCCGACGCTCCGGTCCGCCCGACGACGGTGGCCGCCGGGGTGTCCGGATTGACACCCGAGCAGACTCGACCGGCCGACCTGCTCGAGCTGACAGCCGACCTCGGTGTCGGCACGGTGTTCCTGGTGCATGATTCGGTGTCGGCGTATCTGGGCGCCAACGGATTCGGTTACGGCGTCACCACTGCCGTCGGCACGGGCGTGGTGACCCTGGGGGTGGGTGAGTCGGGCACTGCGAGAGTCGACGGCTGGGGCCATCTCGTCGGTGACGCCGGCAGCGCCTATTGGATAGGTCGCGCCGGACTCGATGCCGCGCTGCGTGCGTTCGACGGCCGCGGACCCGACACGTCACTGCAATCGGCTGCAGTCGACCACTACGGATCCCTCCCCGAGATGTACATGCGGTTGCAGGGTGCGCCAGACCATGTGGCGTCGATCGCTGCGTTCGCACGGATTGTCGGCGGCAGGGCCGACTCGGGCGACGACGCCGCGGTCGCGATTCTGCGACACGCGGGCGACGAACTGGCCACCTCGGTCCTGGCCGCACTGCGTCGGACGGGCTGGAGGCCCGGCGAAGCTGCGCGCGTGAGCTGGATGGGTGCTGTGCTGACCCGCAACGAGTTACTGCGCGTGCACCTCACCAAGGAGATCGCGGCCCGAGCACCAGGCGCGCGCGCCGAGCCGCCGCTGGGTTCCTCGCTCGACGGTGTCGGACGCGTGGCCGATGTCCCGAAGAGCCACCCCCTCCAGACGGGGATCCACCGAGCAGGATGACCGACCGGTCACAACGGCGCCGGGTCCGATCGGCCATCCGTGGTCGTCACGCGTGAGTCGTCATCCGCTCACCGCGACGGCGTGAACGTCGGTTCGGCGCTCGAGAGGTCGACCGTTCCACTCAGGAAGTCGGTATCCGTGTCCTTGCCCGGCCCCGAGGACGTCGACGTGAAGGTCGCCGTCCACTCCACGCTTCCGTAGAGCTTCACACTGGTCGGCTTGTCGTAGTCCTGACTGATCCGCAACTGGCTGATGTCGGTCGGTTTGGTCCACCGGACGCTGCCAGGGACCACCGACTGGTAGAGGGACTGTGAACAACCCGGCTTGTCCTGCGACGCGTCGGCTTGCGTCGACGCGGCACAGTTCGTGAGATAGCCGTCGACGGCGGTGGCCACCGTCTTGTTGCCCTGATCGCTCAATTCGGTGTCGAGGTTGACGTACGACGAATACGTCGGTCCGAGGGGAAAGTCTCGCGAATTGTCAGCTTTGACAGTGAAGTTGGCATTCGCCGAACCCCATTCGACAGGGCCTGGGAAGACGTAGACCTTCGACTCGTTGCTGACGTCGACGCCGAACGCGGTCAGCTGCGGAACGCGCGCGTTCTCGACGTCGATGGGGATGGTGCCGTTGTCGATCGTCCAGGTGTCGTCGGACTTCTTGAGTGTGAAGTCGACGTCAGCGTTGCGATCGCCGAACTTGTACGTGGCCTTGACGGTCGCCATGCTCCCGAAGGACGACGACGGTTCACGCACGTTGATGTCCGAGATCTTTGCCGACGCCTGCTGCTTCTTCAGGACGGCATCGGTGAGCAGTTTCTCCGAGGGCGGTGTCCTGACGACGCTGAGCGCCTTCTTGGCGTCGCCTGCCGCGAGCCCGTCCAGGTAGGTCTGGACTGCTGCTTTCGGCGAACCTCCGGGACCGGAGTCACCGGTGAAAACCACGATCAGCGTGACGACAAGGGCGATGATCACGAGGAGGGCACCACCAGCGATCCCGAACAGCAGCAGTCGCTTGTTCTTCCGCTGCCCTTGCTGCGGCCCGCCCGTCGCGGGTTGTCCGCCCCACGGCCCCGGCGGCTGCTGTCCGTACGGCGCACCAGCGACCTGCTGCGTCCCGAATGGCTGCTGCTGACCGTGGTCGTAGCCCTGCTGGGTCCCGAACGACTGCGGTTGCTGGCCGAAGTTCACCGTCGGAGCGGCGGGGCCGGCCGCAGCCGACTCCCACTGCGCGTTGCCGTACTGCTGGGCGTTGTCATACTGCTGCCCGCTGCCGTACTGCTGTGAAGGTGCGGCTTGTCCGTAACCCTGCTGCCCGTAGGCGGCGAATCCGTCCTGCGGCTGACCGTAGGCCGGCTGAGAGCTCGGTTGACCCGACGCGCTCGACATGCCTTGCGGCGCCGGCTCCCCGGGCTGAAACGGATCGTGCGGGTAACTCACGGCGGTCGTCTCCCTTGTCTCGCCCGAAGGCGGAATGTCGGTGGTCTCCGAATCCACGGTCAGGCCGCGGGAATCGGACCAACCTTAAACGACCGTGAGAATCACAGCGTGATCGAGTCGGCTCTCCGAACGATGGTCAGTCGGTGCTGCCGTTCGCCGCCACGGATTCGGTGAGTGTTCCGGCGAGGAGCCGCGCGAAGTCTGCCGGGTCGTCGAGTTCGCCGCCCTCGGCGATCAGCGCCATGCCGTAGATCAGTTTGGCGGTCGGGACCAGCCTCGAGTGATCGTCGCCAGCCGCGAATGCCGCGTTCAGACCGGTGATGAGCGGGTGGTCGGCGTTGACTTCCAGTGCTCGCTTGGTCTTCGGCAGTTCCTGACCCGATGCGCGGTAGAGGCGTTCGAGTTGCGGCGACATCGAGTACGTGTCACCGACGAGGCAGGCGGCCGACTCGGTAAGGCGATGCGAGAGACGCGCCTCACTGACATCGGCGTCGAGTGTTTCCCCGAGCCATCCCAGCAGCCCTTCGAACTCGGCGTCTCGCGCATCGGTGGTCTTGTCGGATGTGCTTTCGTCGTCGTCGAGCTCGTCGAGATCGACCTCACCCTTGGCGATCGAGCGGAATGGCTTTCCGTCGTATTCGACGCCGCTGCTCACCCACATCTCGTCGACCGGGTCGTGCAGGAACAGAACCTCGACACCCTTGGCGCGGAACGCCTCCATGTGCGGCGAGTTCTCAATCTGCTGACGTGATTCCCCGGTGAGGTAGAAGATCGACTTCTGGGCCTCGGGCATCCGCCCGACGTAGTCGGCGAGTGACGTCAGCTCGTCCGCGGCTCGACTGCTCTCGAACGCCGACGCCTTCAGCAACGCATCGCGGTTGTCGATGTCGTTGACGAGACCTTCCTTGAAAACCCGTCCGAAGTTGTCCCAGAACGCGCGGTAGTCGTCGGGTCGGGCGGCACGCATCTCGTCGATCGTCGAGATCACCTTCTTGGTAAGGCGACGTCGGATCGCCCGGATCTGCCGATCCTGCTGCAGGATTTCGCGTGACACGTTGAGCGACAGATCCGCTGCGTCGACCACACCCTTGACGAAGCGGAGGTACTCGGGCATGAGCTCGTCACAGTCGTCCATGATGAACACACGCTTGACGTAAAGTGCGACGCCGCCGGAGCGTTCGCGCATGAAGAGATCGAACGGCGCCTGGGACGGGATGAAGAGCAGCGCCTGGTATTCGAACGTGCCCTCGGCCTTGAGGGTGATGATCTCGAGCGGGTCATCCCATGCGTGGGCGACGTGACGGTAGAACTCCTTGTACTCGTCGTCGGACACCTCGTCGCGCGACCGCGCCCACAGTGCCTTCATCGAGTTGACGGTCTCGGTCTCGGTGGTCGTCGTGGTGACCGGCTCGTCGCCCTCGTTCTCGGCAGGGGTCGTCGTCGTCTTCTCCACGTCCATCCGGATGGGCCAAGCGATGAAGTCGGAGTAACGCTTCACGAGAGCTCGCAGCTTGGTCGGGTCGGTGTAGTCGTAGAGATGGTTCTCGGCGTCGGCGGGCTTCAGGGTGAGCGTCACCGACGTCCCCTGCGGGGCGTCGTCCACATCGGAAACCGTGTAGGTCCCGTCACCTGTTGACTCCCAACGGGTTCCGGTCTGCTCGCCTGCCTTGCGGGTGACGAGCGTGACCTTGTCGGCGACCATGAAAGTCGAATAGAACCCGATACCGAACTGACCTATCAGCTCTTCTGTCGACGCTGAGTCGGACGCCTGCGCGAGCTTCGCGCGCAGTTCGGCGGTACCGGAGCGGGCGAGTGTGCCGATGAGATCGACGACGTCGTCCCGCGACATACCGATGCCGTTGTCACGCACGGTGAGCGTCCGGACCGGCTCGTCGCCCTCGCCGGCGTCCGGGTCGAGAGTGATGTGGAGATCTGTGGTGTCGACGTCGAGATCCTTGTCGACCAACGACTCGAGTCTGATCTTGTCGAGGGCATCGGACGCGTTGGAGATCAGTTCCCGCAGGAAGCTGTCCTTGTCCGAGTACACCGAATGGACCATCAGATCCAACAACTGCCGGGTCTCTGCCTGGAATTCGCGGGTTTCCGACTGGGTGCTCATCGTTAGCCTCCGGATCAGTGCGACTGTGAGCGCGTTGTCTGCCGATTCGATGCCATCACGACCCCACACGAGGTGCGCTGCGACGACGTGAGAATTTTACCGACGACGCGCGCAGTACCCTGAGGAGGGTCAGACCAGCACGGTCATGTGCCGAGGCCGTGACCAACGACTGCAGTACCGACCTACGGGAAGCGAAGGATGTCGACGCCGCGGATCATGCTCGTTCACGCCCACCCCGATGACGAATCGCTGTGGACCGGTGGTTTGATCGCGCGTCAGATCGCGCTGGGTGGCGACATCTCGGTGGTGATGTGCACGTGGGCGTCTGGCACACCCCGACACCGTGAACTGCTCGACGCCCTCGCAGAACTCGGTGTCCACGACGAGCCGATCCTGCTCGGCTACGCGGATCTGAAGGTTCCCGAATCGGCGCCCGGAAGGCAACGGCTCACCGCCGCGTCGTTCGACCAGGAGGTCGCCGAGTTGTCCGGTCACATCCGTCGGCTCCGACCCGACGTGCTCGTCACCTACGACGCGTACGGCATCTACGGTCATCCCGATCACATCAGAGCCCACCGACTCGCGTGTGCGGCCGCCGACGCCGCTGCGACACCTACCTTGTATCGCGAGTCGGCACCCGCATGGCAGGTGCGCTCGCTGTACTTCGCGACCATCTCCGACTGGATGGTCGCAGAACTGGCCGACGAACTCTTCCCACGGCTGCAGCCGGGCGACTTCCCCGGCACTCCGGCGCATACGCTCGGGCTCCAACTCGACGTGTCGCAATGGATCACACGCAAGGTGCACGCCATCGAATCGCACAAGACCGAACTGGCCCGACCGTCGACGGTGGCGTCGCTGATGAATCTGCCACGTACGCAACGCGACCTGGCCCTGGGCACCGAATGCTTCCTGCGCCGCGACCTCGTCCCCGGCGGCTGCGACATCTGAGCCGGGCGGCGGACATCTGAGCCCGACTGCACGGGCGCCCGAAGTCGGCTGGCCTCGATCGCGCTCACACCAGTTCCCTGACCTCCGAGCGCAATCCGCTGGCGCGATGGAATCGTCGGTCCACGGCCTCGGCCAGCACGTCGCGCGTTCCGACGATCCGCACGCGCGTACGTGCCCGGGTGATCGCGGTGTAGAGGAGTTCGCGGGTCAGCAACTCCGACCCCGCCGGCGGTAGCACGATGGTGACGCCCCCGAACTGGCTTCCCTGACTGCGGTGAATGGTCATCGCGTACGCGGGCGCCACGTCGGGCAGTTGCACCGGTGCAACCAATCGTTCCTCGGATCCCCGTCGGAAGGCGACAGCCGAGCGCAGGTCGTGGGGCCCGCCGGTATGCACGACCACACCGCAATCGCCGTTGAACGTCCCGGTCTGCCGGTCGTTCGCGGTCACGAGAAGTGGCTGGCCGACCGACCAGGACACGGTGTCGAGGTCGACGCGCGGATGATCGGGCTGCTCCGAGAGCCAGTCGGCGACCCGCGTCTGCCAGCCGCGGACGCCCCAGCTGCCCTCGCGATGTGCGCACAACACCCGGTGCGAGTCGAGCGCCGACAACGCCGCATCGACATCGCCCGCCTCTGCGGCCGCGTGCAGTGCGCGACCCCACGCGACGATGTCGTCGTGGACGTCGCGGAGGTCGTCCGGAGCGACGAGCGCGACGTCGCCGACCTCGGGCGACGTGACGAGGTCGAGGACCGCGTCGGCGTCTCCGCGGTTGACCGCGTCGGCGACGCGCGAGATCTGCCCGCCGAATCGGAATCCCCGCCGTAGCGTGACGACTCCCTCTCGCAGACGTGACAATTCACGCTCACCCATGTCGATCGACGGATCGATCCGAGGGATGGGCGCTGGTGATGCGGATGTGGGGGTCGGTGCACGATCGACGAGATCGGCGAGAACCGCTCCGGCCTCCACCGACGCCAGCTGGTTCGGGTCGCCGACGAGGATGAGGCGTGCATCGGAGCGCACTGCGTCGAGCAGACGACTCATGGCCGTCATCGACAGCATCGACGTCTCGTCGACGACGATCACGTCATGGGGCAACTTGTTGCCCTTCCCGTACCTGGGCGTCGAACCCGGTCGCCATCCGAGAAGGCTGTGCACTGTCACCGCACGGACCGAGGTGGGCAGTGCCCCGTCGACATCGACCGACGCCTGGAGCTGGGCTGCCGCGCGGCCGGTGGGAGCGCACATACCTATCCGGAGATCGCCTCCCGAGAGAGCGTCGAGAACTGCGAGGATTCGAGCGACGGTATAGGTCTTGCCGGTGCCCGGCCCGCCCGCGAGGATCGTCGTCCACCGCGACGCGGCGACCTCGGCGGCGAGGCATTGCCGCGGTTCTGCTCCATCGCTTCCGTTGCCGGCGAACGCTCGTGCGACCTCGGCGTGGACGGCGTCCTCGTCGACGTCGGGTGCGGTGGCTGTGCGGTCGGCGAGTATCTCGCGGATCGCTTGTTCCTGACGGAAGTACTTCTGGAGGTAGACGAGCACACCGTCGTCGGACTCCCGCAACACCACGGGACGCAACGTGGATCCGCGTGCTCCGGCCACCAGTGGTGAGGTACGTAGGTCGAGCAGCATCTCGGCCGCCGAGGGAAGGCGTAGCGAGGTCGCACCGGGCAGGTCGGCGACCGTCGACAACGCGAAACACGTCGATCCGAGTCGGACCGACCGGACGGCGAGGGCGGTTGCGACCTGCGCTGCGGCTCCGACCGGTTCGCCGCACATGCGGATCATCCGCGAGGTGACATGCAGGTCGGAGGCGGCGAGCAGACCTGCGGCGTTCGCGTCTGCGAGCACGCCGTCGGCGTCGCGCACCCGCCGGGCATCGTCGACGGGCCACACGACCGGGATCTCGTCACTCATCTGTGGTCGCCTCCTTCGACACCTGCGAGGAGATCGGACAACTCGGTGACCAGCTCCGGCGGGATGTACCACTCGTAGACCCCACACCCCGCCGGGGTGTCGGCCCCGACCATTCCGCGAACGAAGTGGTACTGCACCGGGCCCAGATGTACCTCTGGTCGATAACCGGGCAGTCGCCACCGCAGATACCGGTGCAGCGCAACGGAATAGAGCAACGCCTGGAGCGGATAGTGTGCGCTGATCATCTCGGTGGCCATGGCATCGGCGGTGAAATCCTCGGCAGTCAGTGCGCCCGGACGCAATCGGTTGGTCTTGTAGTCCACGATCACGTAGCGGTCGTCCGGTGTGCGCAGGACGGAATCGATGCTTCCGGTGAGGTAGCCGCGCAGGGCACGCGGAGGTATCTCGGCGAGCGCTTCGGCGTACCCGCGTAACCGATCGTCGGCGGGTAGGTGGCGCTCCATGAGCGTCGCGATGTCGGCGAGTACGGGCGCCGCGCCGTTGGTGACGCCCGGTGATGCCCGGTGCTCACCTGCCGTCCGCTCCTCACCTCGGGCAGGGGTCTGGCCTGCGAGTGGGAACTCGAAGTCGAGTTCGGCCAATCGATCTCGCGGGCCGAACGACCACAGGTCGCTCTCGAGTGATGCCAGCGGTGTGGTGAGGACCGCGCGGACCGCTGTGGCGAGTTCGTCGACGTCGACTTCGAGAGCGTGTCGGTTGGCCGAGGTTGCGCAGAGTTCTCTGATGTGTGCGTCGATGTCGGGGGCGGCGGTGTCGACGTATTCGAGGACCTCGTGCACGAGGGTGCCGAACGCTGCACCGAACGGCATTCCGTTCATCAGCGACGGAGTTCCACTGATCGTGTCCTGTTCGGCGTCGACCGCCGAATCGGTTGCCGCATAGGGGTCGTCGGTGTCGGGGCTGCCGAGCAGAGGTTCGTCCGTGATGAGTCCGCGCTCGGCGCCGGACGCCACATCGGGCTCGCTGCCGGTGGTCAGTGTCGGGTGTCCGTGCGCGGCGCCGGCGGTGAGTGCCGAGTAGGAGGTGCGTCGCCACTGCTGGTCGATCGTGCGCGTGAAGCGTGCGACGTCGAGTGCCGCGCCCGGCTCAGAATGGCTCGGCGGCGACCATACGGGCGCGGGCGACACCGTCACGTGTTCGACGCTGACGGAGGCCGGGGGTCCGGCCGTCAGTGCACGCAGGGTTGCGACACATGTGTGGTCGTCGGGAACGTTCACCGCAGTGGGTACGGCCGATGAGTCGGCGCCGTCGAACGCGTTCGAACCACTGTGCCGTCGGCGTCCGAACAGCAAGCGGTGCAGCGGCCCCTTGGACGTGTTGTACGACGGCGCCCAGTGCACGACGACCTGGGAGGCCGCGCGGGTCAACGCCACGTAGAGAAGACGCAGATCCTCCCCCGCCTCCTCGTCGTTACGACGGGCGATGCGCTCGCCCCATCCGGGAGTCCCCTCGCCACCGACATCGAGGTGACGGTCGCCCGCATCGTCGTGATAGCGAAAGGTTTTCGGTTTGGCGACGCGAGCGGCGTCCCACCCGAACGGTACGTAGACGATGGGGAACTGCAATCCCTTGCTGGCGTGCACTGTCATGATCTGCACGACGTGCGTGTCGCGGTCGAGTCGTCGGGTCTGGTCTTCGTGACGGCGCCAGTGCGATTCGTCCGCGATGCGATCGGCCAACCACTCCACGACACCGGCGAGCCCGCTTTCGGTGTCGACGACGTGCGTGTTCACCAGTGACGAGACCTGGAGGAGATCGGTCAGGGCGCGTTCACCGTCGTCGAGCGCAAGAACCCGCTCGGCGACGCCCTGCTGTGCGAGAAGGCGACCGGAGAGCGCGGCGAACCCACCTTCGGCGAAGACACGTCCGAGTTCGGCGAACATCGACGACAGTTCGGCGAGACGAGTGTCCGAAGCGTCCGCGAGTTCGGCTGCCGACCATCCGATCAACGGCGTCAATGCGGCGAGCCGGACGCGGTCGGCGCGTGCCGGCTGCTCGATGGCGCGGATCACCCACAACCAATGCAGCGCGCTGATCGTGCGGAACACGCTGGTACCGGTGCCCACGACCGAGGCGATCCCGAGCTCTGCCAGCGCACGCTGAAGTGGTTCGATCGTGCCGTTGGTTCGGACCAGGACGGCGATGTCGCCGGGGGTGACCGGGCGTGGACCGTCTCCCGTGTCGAGCCGGGTCTCCGATGAGAGAAGATGTGCGATGTCGTGTGCGACATCGGTGGTGATCGCCGCGCGGACGTCGCCCACGGATGGGAAGCCAGACCTCCCGCGCACAGTGAAGTCGGTTCGTGAGAAGGCCCGCACCCTCAGCGCGGGCGCTCCCGTGATCCGGCTTGCGGCGCGCGCAGCCTTGACCGGGTGCACCGTGATCGCGGGGTCGCCGAGGCTCGCACCCCCGTAGATGCGATCCAGCGCGTTCACCAGGTCGGCGTCGGAACGGTGGTTGGTGTCGAGCGCACGCAGTGAATCCGCCACGTCGACGGCCCTGAGATAGCTACGGACCTCTGCACCTCGGAACGCATAGATCGACTGTTTCGGGTCGCCGACGAGGACGAGTTGCTTGTGCCCGTGGAAACAGCGACGCAGGATCTCCCACTGGAACGGGTCGGTGTCCTGGAACTCGTCGACGAGGATCAGGTCGAACGACGCACGGATACGACTGCACGCGGCTTCGCCGATCTTGTCGTCCGTGACCACGCGGTACAGGATCATCTGCAGATCGTCGTAGGTCCGCAACCGCGCGAGGCGCTTTCGGCGTTCGACCCGCCTGCGCACCTGCTCGCAGAACTGCACTCGCAGCGTCGCAGTCGACGGACGTGCGGGCGGGCCGTCCGACGTGTCGGCTGGTTGCGGCGCGAGCGGGATGCCGGCGCTGCGCACGGCGTCGCGCGCGATCGTCATCGCGTCGCCGATGGAAAACGGCGGCGGATCCGCATCTCCGGCGAAATGGGACAGATACAGGTCGAGCGCAGTCTGTTCGACGATCTCATCGGTGTCTTCGACGACGTCGTAGATCAGCTCGCGCTCACCGAGGAACCCGAGGGCCTCGAGCATTCGGTTGCAGAACGTGTGAGTCGTCGCAATCGTGGAGGCGTCGAAATCCGCGAGCGCCTGCATGAGACGTCCACGGCGAGTGGCGATCTCGGCAGGACTTCCGGCCAGCACGGCGCGTAAGACCGGGTCGTCGTCACCGGCCGGGTCGGTGTGTACCCGCGCGGGGTCGAGTGCGACGACCAGGTCGGCAAGGCGCGATCGCATCCGGTCACGCAGTTCGGCACTCGCCGATCGACTGAACGTGACCAGCAGCAGTTTGTCGATCGGCAGGCCGTCGGCGATCCGACGGGCAGCAACGCCGACGATCGCGTAGGTCTTGCCGGTACCCGCACTGGCCTCGAGGACTGTCGTGTTGTCGGGCAACGGCGCCGCGACATCGAAGGACGTCGGGGCCATGCGGGTGACACCCCCGGTCATGACGCGGTCTCGTGGTCGAGGAGTGGCTCCCAGAGCATGCGAGCGAGGCCCGTGAACAAGGGCTCACCTGGTTCACCGGGCAGGGCGAGTTCTCCCACGCGGCGGTCGGCGGGCAATGGCGTGGCCAGTATCTCGTCGAAGGCGATCGACGTCGTGACGTCGGATCCGAACACGAAGCGCAGGTAGGTATCGGTGCTCGCGCCGAACATGCCGTCGAAACTCGTGCGCGCGCTCTCCAGCGCTGCCTCCGGGCGCACTCCCGCGCGCAGCTTTACCGCATACTCCTGCGCGGGCTCGAGCGGCAGCGGGAGCGGCGCGCGCATCCCGAGATCGCGTAGGCGGACGAGATCGTGGAGCACCGCACGCGCATCGTCGGGGGCGGTGAGCATCGACTGGGCAACCGACCCGGCACCGCCGCGGCCGACGACCAGCGCGGTCGGCGGTTCGGCCTCACCGGAATCGCCCGCCGCGGCGAGGAGCAGTAAACCGAGCCACGCCGTCATGCGCTGTTTTGCGCGCACCCGTGAGTAGGTCGCGGTGACGATGGTGGTGCCCAGCGGCGACTCTTCGACGATGTCGGAAATACTTCCGTGCACTCGACGACCGTCACCCAGGGTGACGACGACATCGCGCGTGACAGGCGGCTGTGTGCGCACTGCCGCGACCGCGTCGTACACCCTGGAGACGGTGTCGGAGATGTCGGTCAGTTCGCGCCGCCCGAATTCGTAGGGTGGCAGATTGCCTCGGCGCAGTTCGGCCGCCTGACAGGAGACGAGGTCGTCGCCTGCGAGCATGCGTGTGAGGAACCGGTCTCCGACGCCCCACTTGTCCAGCGCATCGAGTTCGATGTCGAGCTCGTCTGCGTGCGGACGGTCGTCGTCGGGCATGCGTGCCCCGAGTCGTTGGCGCACGAACCCCTCGATCGGATTGGTCACGAATGCGACGAGGTCGCGCAGCTCGATGTCGGCGGGTTCGGCTGCCGGGATAGCCGCGTCCGACAGTCGCGGCGACGGCATCTGCTCTGCGTCGAGCGCCTTGGCGCCGGCCAACAGTTCGGCATCGAAGCTGAACGGTGTCGTGATCGACCCGATCGCCCCCGGGATGAAGTTCAGCCGATCGAAGCCGTGAAGCGTGTGGTTGATGACGACCTCGGAAGGGTCGTCGACTCCACGCAGGGTGGCGACACTCTCGGCGAGTTCGCTGACGACCACCGCGGGCGGGATGCGGCTTCCGCTCACCGGGTCGGCCCCGTTGTAGAACACGAGCAGGGCATCGCGCGCGGCCCCGATGGCATCGAGGAACAGCTGACGGTCCTCGTCGCGGGGGTTGCGCTCGCCGACCAGCGGGTCGCGCCCGAGGACGTCATCGCCGTCGGTGCGCTGTGCCCGCGGGAATGTGTCGGCGTCCACCCCGAGGAGGACGACCACCCTGTGTGGCACCGACCGCATGGGCACCATGGTGCACACGGTGAGTTCGCCGGTACGGAAGTTGGCGCGCGTGGGCCTTCCCGCGACGACCCCGGCCATGAGGTCGCGGATGTCGGCCAGCAACAGATCCCCGGTGTCGGAGGTATCCGCGTCGAGAGCGTCGGTGATCAGTCGGACCGCCTGTGCCCGTTGCCACTCCTCCCCCGGACCGGCGAGAGTGAGCTGGTCGACGACATCGATGAGGGTGCGCTGCCATGCGGCACGTGACGCGCGCTGCGACATCCGATCGACCAGCGTCTCGAGCCGATCCACGAACTCGGTGAATCTGCCGACCAGGTCGATCTCGGTGCTCTCGACGCCCGCCAGCGGAAGAGCGGTGCCCAGCCACTCACCGTCGGCTTCCTCTGCCACGGCTCCGAGAGCTATCCGGTCGACGCCACTGGCGAACGTGCCCTGACGAAAGCCGGACAATCCGAATCGTGCCCGCTCCCCCGGATCGAGACCCCAGCGGATATTGCTGTGCGACAACCATTCTCGAACCATGTCGAGGTCGTCGTCACTCATCGCGAATCGCGATCGGACCGCCGGACGACCGAGCAGGTCGATGACGTCACCCGCCGCTGCCCTACCTGCCGCGAGTTCGACCGTCGAGGCGACCACGTCGAGGACCGGATTAATCTGGCGTGGTCCACGGTCGGCGAGTCGGACCCTGAGGTCGAACGCGGGATGGCCGAGGCCCGGTTGGCCGAATGCGCCACGAATCAACGGCGCGAACGATTCGACGTCGGGACACATGATCACCACGTCGCGCGGTTCGAGGGTTTTGTCGTCGGCGAACAGGTGCAGAAGCCTGTCCCGCATGACCTCGACCTGACGTTCAGCGCCGTGACAGGCGTGGATTTCCAGCGACCGGTCCGACGCAGCGCTCGCCGCGTGCACGGTGTCGTCGCGCAGATCGAGTTGGAGACGACGCAGCAGGCTCGGCGATGTGTCATCCCGCCCGAAGTGAGCCTCGTGATGGATGTCCTCGTCGACGACCGGAGCGATCCGTTGCTGTAGTTCCTGCACGTCGCGGGACAGTCCCGCGAGCAGCGGGTGGGTGATCGCCGGGATCGGGCGATCGGCCCGGCGGGGTACCTGCCCGGCATTCCGTGAGTCCAGCGGTGTCACCGCGGCGACGCCCGAGTGCTCCACCGACGCCCACAGAGCCGGCGAGGGATGGGGTAGGAAGATGTGCACGTCACGATGGGTCGCGAGCGCCGCCACGATCTGCCGAAACGCTTCGGGTATGCGGGTCGCACCGAAAACGCTGAGTCGTTGTGGCAGGTCGACGGCATCGGGGTCGGAGCGCACG
Source organism: Gordonia otitidis (assembly GCF_020735545.1). Classification (NCBI taxonomy): domain Bacteria; kingdom Bacillati; phylum Actinomycetota; class Actinomycetes; order Mycobacteriales; family Gordoniaceae; genus Gordonia; species Gordonia otitidis. The sequence goes on along the minus strand of NZ_CP085974.1, from coordinate 4,503,940 downwards.
CGAGTGCACACGTCCTCGAGGAGTAGTGCGGGATGGTCGTCGTCGATACGGTCGTTCACCGATCTCCAGAAGCGCGGCTGCCACGCCATGTCGTCGGCGAGAGGGACACCCGTGCCGTCGGTGTCGTGGGCGCGCGCCCACTCCACGAGCATGGCGGGCCGCTGACGGCCGTAACGGTCGAAGAGATCGGCGAGGTGGCGTGCCGTGGCGAAGCGTCGACCGGCACGGAGGTCGTTGTCGGCGGTCACATTCTCTGCGGCGCCGATATGTCGGGCGAGGACTTCGAGTGCCGGGTCGTCGACCGTCTCGTCGAGTACCGCGAGCACTTGCCAGACCATCCGCCCCGGTTCCCACGGGTCAGGTCGTCCGTATGCGCCACCGTTGGCACGCGGCCTACCGCGTACGGCGTCGACGACAGCCCCGCTCACAGCAGACGGCGACAAGAAGTCGATGTTCGCGGCGATGCCGTCGGCACGACCGGATTGAGCGCCCAACGTAGTCGCGAGGTGCTGAGTCAGCCATCGTTCGACACCCCGCGCCGGTACCGCGATGACCTCGGTCGCCATCGGGTCGGCGAGCGGAACCCGCAGTACGTCGGCGAGCGCGTCTGCCAGGGTGTCGCTACGTTCTGCGCGATGGACTGTGAGCACGAGTCGTTCCTGCAGCCAGGTGTCAGCTCGTCCGACGCGTCGGCGTCGGGTCGACGCGGTGCGACTCGAGGACTGCCCGCGCATCGTCGGAGATCGCGCGCGGACTGTTGGTCGCCGGGTCGATCGCCACCAGAGTGGTCTCCGCGACGGCACACAGCAGACCGGTGGGGTCGGTCAGAGTGCAGCTGAGCGTGTACGACGACCGTCCGATCCGTGAGACGCCGGTCTCAACGGTCACCGGATCGAACGAGTATGCGAGTACTGCACGGAATTCGATGACCTGTTGCGCGACCACAATGGGTAGCACCGCCGCGGCGCCCTCGAACCACGCGGCGAACGTGCGAACACGCGCCTCTTCGAAGAGGCGCGCGAACTGCACGTTGTTGACGTGCTGGTTGAGGTCCATGTCGCCCCAGCGCAGGTGCAGGGACACGGCAGTCGCGCCGGTCTGCGGCGAGTGGTCGGGCGAGTCGGAGCGGAGCCCGTCGAGCGGAACAGTCGAATCTGGCACGCTTCGCAGCCTATCGGGCCGTTCGGACACCATTCGGACGCACTGTCCGGCGATACCGAGCGCGTCAGTCGGAGACACACCGTGCGCATCTGGCCCGATGACGGCGTCGACTACGTAGACTCTGCTTCCGGGGAGAGACATCCAGGGGGTCATGACCGCCTGGCACGCTCAGTTTCTTGGGGGATGTGTGAACGTTGAGACTCGCCGTCTACGACTACGGCCGGTGGAGACCAGCGACGTCGACGCACTGGTGTTGCTCGACTCCGATCCGGAGGTGATGAGGTTCGTCTCGGGTGGACGGCCGACGCCGCGCGCGGAGATCTCGGACTGGGTGGTTCCTCGCGCACGCGCCGAACTACGCACCGGGCGGGGCGGAATGTGGATCGCCATCGACCAGCGGTACCAGGCCTTCCTCGGGTGGGTGCTGCTGCGTGCCCCGCGGCACAGCCACCGGTCGGAGATGGAACTGAGCTACCGGTTGCGTCGCGACACCTGGGGTCGCGGTCTCGCGACGGAGGCAGCGCGCGCCGTCGTCGGCGTCGCGTTCGACGAACTACACACCGAACGTGTCTTCGCGAGCACCACCCTGCGCAACTCCTCGTCGCGACGCGTCATGGAGAAACTCGCGATGCGGGTGTCGAGCGTCCGCGCCTGCAGCGTCGACGAGATCGGACCCGGCGCACGCGAACATTCCGGCGAACTCGAGTACGAACTGCTCAGGCATCACTGGGAGGCGTTGGTGATGCAGGAGGACGCGCGTCGATATCAGGCCGTGAACCTCCCCGCATGACTCCCGGGCCGCCGCCCGCGGGACCACAGGGTGATGCGCTGGGTGTCAAGCGCAGGCTCACCGCGACCTACGACTGATCATTGACTACCGTTGAGATGTGCGCGCGCCTGCGCGTCGCCCCTGCAATGCGCGAAGGAGATGTTCTCGATCATGAGCAGCCCCGCTCCGACAGCCCCCGCCCGTCCTCGTGTTGTCATCATCGGCTCGGGATTCGGCGGCTTGTTCGCCGCGCAGCGACTCGGCAAAGCCGACGTCGACGTCACATTGGTCGCCAAGACCACTCACCACCTGTTCCAGCCGATGCTCTACCAGGTCGCGACCGGCATCGTCGCCGAGGGCGAGATCGCCCCCGCCACGCGCGTCGTGCTTCGCAAGCAGAACAACACCGCCGTCCTCATGGGTGACGTGTTCGAGATCGACCTCAAGAACAAGGTCGTCAAGTCACGCCTCCTCGAGCGGGTCACCGAGACTCCGTTCGACAAGCTGATCATCGCCGCGGGCGCAGACCAGTCGTACTTCGGCAACGACCACTTCGCCGAGTTCGCTCCCGGCATGAAGACGATCGACGACGCACTCGAACTGCGCGGCCGAATTCTCGGCGCGTTCGAGCAGGCAGAACTCTCCGACGATCCGGCCGAGCGAGACAAGTTGCTCACGTTCGTCGTGGTCGGCGCCGGACCGACCGGTGTCGAACTCGCCGGGCAGATCGCCGAGATGAGCGACAAGACGCTCAAGGGCACCTTCCGCAACATCGATCCGACTCAGGCTCGGGTGATCCTGCTCGACGCCGCGCCCGCCGTGCTCCCTCCGATGGGACCCAAACTGGGCAAGAAGGCTGCGCAACGACTCGAGAAGCTCGGCGTTGAGATCCAGCTGAACGCGATGGTGGTCGACGTCGACTACGACGGGCTCGTCGTCAAGGAGAAGGACGGCACGACCCGCCGCATCGAGTCGCAGTGCAAGGTGTGGTCGGCCGGCGTTCAGGCCAGCCCCCTCGGCAAGCAACTGGCAGAACAGTCCGGCGTCGAGCTCGACCGTGCGGGACGCGTCAAGGTCCTCAAGGATCTCTCCATCCCGGGTTACCCCGACGTCTTCGTCGTCGGCGACATGATGTCTGTCGAAGGTGTTCCGGGCATGGCGCAGGGCGCCATCCAGGGAGGCCGCTATGCCGCGGACTGCATCAAGAACGAGTTGAAGGGTCAGACCCCGGATCAGCGCAAACCCTTCTCCTACCACGACAAGGGTTCGATGGCGACGGTGTCGCGTTTCAGTGCTGTCATGTCGGTCCCGATCCCCGGGACCAAGAAGCGATTCGAGACCGAGGGCTACTTCGCCTGGGTGGGTTGGCTGGCGCTTCACCTGGTCTATCTCGTCGGGTTCCGCAATCGCCTCAACACTCTGATCAACTGGTTCTTCGCTTTCAGCACGCGCGGCCGCACTCAGCTCGCCGTCACCGAGCAGCAGGTGTACGCGCGCACCGCCATCGGTCATCTGTCCGAGCTGGAGAAGAAGCCGGAGTACGAGGTCGAAGCGGAATCGGTGGGCGCCGAGGACAAGAAGAGCGACGAGTCGGTACCTGCCGTCCAGAAGGAGACCGACACCAAGGCGAGCTGACAGCAGCGCTGGTGCCTGTCACCGCTCACGGCGCCAGCGCGGTCAGTTCCATCTGATCGGCCATCCGGCGAGTCGCGGCAACGGTCTCGCCCAGCACGGTGACGAGCGAACCACCGCCCGCCAACGCCAACCGGGCGGCGAATGCGGTGTCGTCGACGTGGTCGGGGCGGGTGTCGGGAAAGCGGAATACGCTGCTCGACGCCCGCAGTCCTGCCGAGATCGCCGTCGATCCCCGGCCGAGACCCAGCCGATGCCGTAGGAGTGGCATGCCGCCGAGATCGACGTGTAGCGCCCCCTCCCAGCGCCCGTCGGCGTCTTTCTCCGTCATGGCGTCGCTTCGACCGATCTGCACGTCTTCGGCGAGCGTGAGCATAGCGGTGGCTGCCATCTCGACTGACACGTCGGAGATGTGGTCGGCACCCGCGGCGACGACCGTCGGCTCCGGATGCAGGTGGAGTCGCGCGTTCTCCCCCAGTTCGATGCGCCACGACATCGTCGAGTCTGCTCTGCGTGTCGACGGCAGCGCGATGGTGGCCGCGACGCTGCCGAGGTCGAGGTGCGCGCCGGCTTCGACGACGACGCGGATCTCGATGTCGTCTCCGCCGAGCGGGGTGGCCGCAGTCCCGATGAGATGCGCTGCCTGCGAACCGGTTTGGCGGACCGCCAGCCCGCCGGCAGCCTGATGTCGGAACCGGCGTCCCCGCTCGGCGACGATCTCGACTCGAGTACGCACTACCCCGTGGCCACAGGCGCGGCGAGTTGGGTGCGGACCCAGGTGAGTACATCGGTCGCCGCCGGATCGTCGGTCAGCGAGATCATCGCCGTCGGCCGACCGTCGCGGACCCTCTCCGCGTCTCGTCGCATCACGTCGAGGTCGGCATTGACGCGCTCGGCGAGATCGGTCTTGTTGATCACCAGCAGATCCGAATAGGTGACACCCGGACCACCCTTGCGCGGTACCTTGTCGCCGCCTGCGACGTCGATGACGAAGATCTGGACATCGATCAGGCCCGTCGAGAATGTCGCGGTGAGGTTGTCGCCACCTGATTCGACGAGGATGAGGTCGAGCGGCGGATTGGCCGCGACAAGATCGTCGATAGCGTCGAGGTTGGCCGTGATGTCGTCGCGGATCGCGGTGTGCGGGCATCCGCCGGTCTGCACGGCGGTGATGCGCTCGTCGGGCAGCACCGCGTTTCGCCTGAGGAAGTCGGCGTCCTCGGTCGTGTAGATGTCGTTGGTGAGCACGGCGACAGAGAGTTCCTCGCGGAGTTGGCGGCAGAGGGCCGCGACGAGAGCGGTCTTGCCCGAGCCGACCGGCCCGCCGACACCGATGCGCAGCGCCTCACCCGGCTCGCGATGGCGGCGCGGACGATCGTGGTCGTGACTGTGGGGCTGCCCGTCGATGAGATGCGGTGGCATGGTGATCCTTTCGGTTGAAGCGTTCGGTCGTGGTCTGCTGCGTCCGATCAGGGTACGAACTGCTCAGGACATGAACAGGGGCATCGGTTGGCGTTCATGACGTTCAGCGAACACATCGAGCACCGGGTCCGACAGGTCGGCCAATCCGACTGCTGCCGACGCCGCCACGCGCTCGCACTCCGGTCCGAGGTCGGCGATCATGAGTGCGACGTCGGCGGGATCGAGGGCCAGCAGCCGTTGTCCGGCGGTCGCCGAGCCGCTCATCGTCGTGTACACGAGTACCAAAGCGGTGTGGAATCCGGAGAGTCCGCTCGCCGCGCCCACCGCCCCGCTGATCACCGGCAGGTGGGTTGCAGGAGCGTGGGACGACCAATCGCGTTCCGGCCACATGCGTTTGGCCAGACGGAGCATACCGCGACCCTGCGCCAACGACGCCTTGCGGGCCGCGGCCGACGGCGTGCGGGCGTCGGTTTCGAGCAACGCCCGCCCGACGTCGAGTGTGCCGTCGGCGACGGCGGCCGCGATGGACGCCGCGACGAGCCCGCTCGTCGTGACGCGGCGGTGCAGAAAAGAGGCCAGATCGCTGACCCCACGGACGAAGCCGTCGGCGATCGCCTGTTCGACGCCACCGGAATGGACGTGCCCACCGACCGGCAGCCGCGAGTCGGCCAACGACAGCATCATCGCCAGTGGCGCATTCGCATAGCGCTGTGGGTCGTCGGAGTGATGAGGCATGTCGGTGGTGTTCAGAAGAGGAAATAGCGCTGAGCCATGGGAAGTTCGGTGACCGGGGGCGCATCCCACACCTCACCGTCGACGGTGACGGTGAACGTGTCCGCGTCGACGGTGATCTCCGGCCGGGCGTCGTTGTTGGGCATGTCGGCCTTCCCGACCCCTCGGGTGTCGGTGACCGAGACGAGCGAGCGTCGGACACCGATGCGCTCGGCGAGGTCGGGATCGCATCCCGGCGCGACGAAGCTGATCGACGTCGAGGCGGCCAGCGGGGCCGACGCCCCGAACATCGGTCGCGGCAACACCGGTTGCGGAGTCGGGATGGATGCGTTGGCGTCGCCCATCTGCGCCCATGCGATCGCGCCGCCCTTGATCACGAGATCTGGACGGACACCGAAGAATGCGGGATCCCACAGGACGAGGTCGGCTAGTTTGCCCGTTTCCACGGAGCCGATCTCGGAGTCGAATCCATGCGCGACGGCCGGGCAGATCGTGTACTTCGCCACGTAGCGTTGTGCACGATTGTTGTCGGCGGCGCCGTCACCGGGCAGCGAACCTCGTTTGCGCTTCATCACGTGCGCGGTCTGCCAGGTGCGGAGCACAACCTCGCCGATACGACCCATCGCCTGGGAATCAGAACCGATCATGGAGATGGCACCGAGATCGTGCAGCAGGTCCTCGGCGGCGATCGTCGAGGGTCGGATGCGACTCTCGGCGAAGGCGAGATCCTCGGGGACGGTCGGATTCAGGTGGTGGCACACCATCAACATGTCGAGGTGCTCGTCGAGCGTGTTGACGGTGTGCGGGCGAGTCGGATTGGTCGAGCTCGGAAGGACGTTGGGCACCGATGCCACGGTGATGATGTCCGGCGCGTGGCCGCCTCCAGCACCTTCGGTGTGATAGGCGTGGATGCTGCGACCGGCGATCGCGCCGAGTGTCGACTCGACGAAGCCCGCTTCGTTGAGCGTGTCCGAGTGCAGGGCGACCTGGACTCCGGTCTCGTCGGCGACCCGCAGGCACGCGTCGATCGCCGCAGGGGTGCTCCCCCAGTCCTCGTGCAGCTTGAATCCTGATGCGCCTGCACGGATCTGCTCGTGCATGGCTTCCGCACTGACGGTGTTGCCCTTGCCCAGCAGCGCAATGTTCATGGGCCAGCCGTCCGTGGCGGCGAGCATCGAGGCGAGATGCCACGCGCCCGGTGACACGGTGGTGGCCTTGCTGCCCTCTGCCGGACCGGTGCCGCCACCGATGAGTGTGGTGATGCCGTTGCCGAGTGCTTCGTCCATGATCTGCGGGCAGATGAAGTGGACGTGGCAGTCGATCGCGCCTGCGGTGAGGATCTTGCCGTTGCCCGCGATGATCTCGGTCGATGCCCCGATGACCAGATCGGGATGGACGCCGTCCATGGTGTCGGGGTTGCCCGCCTTGCCCAACGCGGCGATCCGCCCGTCACGAATCCCGACGTCGGCCTTGATGATTCCCCAGTGGTCGAGAATCACCACACCGGTGATGACCGTGTCGGGCGCACCGTCGGCGCGGGTCGCACGGCTCTGCCCCATGGATTCGCGGATCACCTTTCCGCCTCCGAAGACGGCCTCGTCCCCCGCGAGACCCGGTCCGCCCGAACGGTCTTCGGTCACCTCGATGAGCAGGTCGGTGTCGGCGAGACGAATACGGTCGCCGGTCGTCGGGCCGAAGAGTTGCGCGTATCGGTCGCGTCCCAGAATCGCCATGTCAGTCGACCTTTCCCGGTGCGTCCAGCGAAATCCCGTACACCTCACGGGTTCCGCCGAGTGGAACGAGCGTCACGGTCATCTCGATACCGGGTTCGAAACGCACCGCAGTGCCCGCGGCGATGTCGAGGCGACGACCTCTCGCCGCAGCTCTGTCGAAGTCGAGGGCCGTATTCGCCTGCGGGAAGTGCACGTGACTTCCCACCTGCACGGGCCGATCACCGGAGTTGACCACGGTCAGCGTCACCGCGTCGGCGCCTTCGTTGAGTTCGATGGACCCCTCCGCGGCGATCACCTCGCCGGGTATCACCGATGGGCTGTTGTCTGACATGGCACCTCTTGTTCTCGAAGCCGCGTGTGCGTCACCGACCCACCGGGCACGGGACACGCGATGACGATCCTGAATCGGGTTGGGAGAAAAGCGTTCTGCGGCATCGCGATCAACCGATCGGATGATGCACGGTGACCAGTTTCGTCCCGTCGGGGAAAGTCGCCTCGACCTGGACGTCGTGCAACATCTCCGGCACACCGTCCATGACGTCCTCACGAGCGAGTACCTCGCGGCCCGAGGCCATCAGTTCGGCGACGCTGCGCCCGTCACGCGCCCCCTCGAGGACGTGATCGGTGATGACCGCCACGGCTTCGGGATGATTCAGTTTCAGACCCCTGCCCTGCCTTCGCCTGGCCAGTTCTGCGGCGTAGGAGATGAGCAACCGTTCTTGTTCATGTGGCGACAGGCGCACCTGAACCCCTCTTCACGACGATGTGGGGCGTACACCCCACTGTTGGTGTGGTCATCCTGCCACGCGCACTCGGCGACGGCGCGTCGAAGCGGCGTCACCCGTCGACGAGTGCGCCACCAGTGGCACGCAACTGCGCGAGACGGGGAGCAGTACACTGCGGCGCGAGCTCGGTGACCTCGGCCTCGGTGAAGGCACCGGCGGCCAGACCACGCCCGACGACGAGGGCCAAGGACATGGCCGTTGCCGGCTCGTCGACCACGTCGCCGCCTCGGCGCTCGAAGTAGCTCTGCAGACGCGTCACGGCTGTCGGCATGGCCGATCGGAAGAAGCCGGTGACGGCCGACCACCGGGTGACCAGATGTCCCGGGTGCATGTCCCAGCCCTGGTAGTAGCCGCGCTCGAGTGAACGGAGGACGAGCGAGTGATGCCGTCGCAACGCAGCTGCCACCTGGGCGTCGTCACCGGTCGGCATGACCTGGGTCGATCCGTCACTGAGCCACACACCCGTCTGCGCGGCCGCCGCCTGCATCACGTTCTTGGCGTGGTCGGCGACCGGATGTGCCAAGGACTGCTGCGCCGACACGACGCCGCATGCGGCGCTGTAGTCGTAGGTGCCGTAATGCAACCCACTGAGCCGCGGTGCACCGCGATGAACGGCCTGCGCCACCGTTGCGCGTCCGTCCGGACCGAGGATCGCCTGCGGGATCTCTATCTGCAGTTCGTACCGCAGCGCTCCGGCGGCAACGCCGTGCACGCGCTCGAATTCAGCGCACAACAGATTCACGGCGTCGACCTGCCGAACGTCACGCAGTTTCGGCACGGTGAAGACGAAACCGTCGGGGATCCCGCCGGCGGCGTCGAGGACGAGTTCGAGCGTCCGCAGACCGCGACTGCGTTCGACGGCGCCGAGCCCCTTGGCCCGCACTCCTGCCGACCGCGGGGCGTAGGGCCGTTGCCGCGTCCACGCCGCGAGTACAGAACCCGCGCGCCGGGCATCCGCGTCCTCGGTGGCGTCCGAACGCCATCCGTAACCGTCTTCGAGGTCGATGCGCAGGTCCTCGATCGGATTCGACCCCAATCGGGCGAGCGCGATCGCACGCACCTCCTGGTCGGCGATCTCGTCCAGCACATCGGACGCGGTCTCGGCGATTCGGAGAGCCTCGTCACCCCACGTGCGCGGCGTCTGTTCATCGACGTCGGCGGCGTTGATGTACACAGTGTGGACGGGCTGCGGATCGGTGCGGTCACCCGGATAGCGTGCGGCGAGTTCGGCATCGACGGGTTCGAGCAATTCCTCGACCGACCTGCGCACGTCCTCACCCACGGTGTGCCCGGCGTTCACGCCCCGTCTGCTCCCTGCGCACCCTCGGACCCGGCGCCCGCGGGCATGTCGATGTTCTGGAGCCGTACCTGCGACGTGGCCAACAACCTGCCGTTCTGGTCGGTCATCTCGACCTGCCACAACTGCTGTCGACGTCCCCGGTGGACAGGAGTCGAGCGGGCCGTGATCGTGCCGCTGGTCACCGAGCGGAGGAAGTCGGTGTTGTTGTTGACCCCGACGGCCGTCTGACCCGGCCCCTGCGCGGCCAGCCACACGAATGCACTGGTACTCGCGACGCTCTCCGCGATCGCGCAGTAGACGCCGCCGTGCACGATCCCGAACGGCTGGTGATGACGTGGCCCGATCTCCAGGGTCGCGACGACGCGGTCCTCACCCATCTCCGCGAACTCCAGACCCAGCATGGCGTCGAGTCCCTGCCCGAGGAACTGTTCGAGATTCTCCGTGTCAACTGTCATGCGAACAAGACTGTCACGACGATCACGGCTCGGCATCGCAGACCCTCGTCGCTTCGGTCCGGTTCGCCGCATCCCGGCGGAGTGGCCCCGGGAAGCGGAGGGGCCCAGGAACCAGTAAGCCCCACATCCCGTTGGGGATGTGGGGCTTACCGCGACGTGGACCGGGGGTCTCTGCAGCCCTCAGGACTCTCACGCGGTCCGACGTTGTCACGAATGTAGGCTAGCCTTACCAACGTTGTCAAGGCCATCGAGGGCAACTTGGCCCCGACGTCGAGCGATCAGAGGAAACGGCAGTAAAATGCGAAAGATGAACGGATTGGGTGACTTGGAGCGCGCGGTGATGGACTCCCTCTGGGAAAGCCCCACGCCGCAGACCGTCCGCCAGGTCCACGCGGACCTGTCCCGCGATCGGTCCCTCGCCTACACGACGGTGATGACCGTGCTCCAACGCCTGGCGAAGAAGAACCTCGTCACCCAGATTCGTGAGGACCGCGCACACAAGTACGTCCCGACGCATCCCCGCGAGGATCTCGTCGCCTCACTCATGGTGGACGCTCTGAGCGAGGCTCATGCGCCCGGATCACGTCACGCGGCGCTGGTCAGCTTTGTCGGTCGCGTCGGTGCAGACGAAGCCGCCGCACTTCGCCGCGCTCTCGATGAACTCGAAGCCGCCCGTGGAACACAGGAGACCAGCTAGATTCGCTCTTGCACGGTTGATTCACTCTCCTACACAGCCCACCGCTAGGACAGCACTCGATGACCGCACTCCTCTTCGGGATCATGACGCTGGTCTTCGTCGGTCCCGCACCGGAAGCACTGGCGCGAGCCCAGTGGCCGATCCGGGCACCGCGCGCTGCCATGACGCTGTGGCAGGCCATAGCGCTGGCGGCGGTGCTCTCCGCATTCAGCTGTGGCCTGGCGATCGCAGCCAACCTCCTCTCCCCCGGACCCGACGGCACGCCCACGACACATCCGCTTCGTGAGATGGAACGCGTCGGGGTTCCCCTGTGGATCGCCTACGTCGCGGTCTTCGCCCTCACTCTCATCATCGGCGCACGACTGATCTTCACGGTGATACGCGTCGGGGTGCGCACCCGAGCGCGGCGGGCAACACATCGTCAGCTCATCGACATCCTCGATCGGTGCGACCGTTCGGATCAGTCGAACCCGCTGTTCGGCCGCGACATCCGCATGATCGACGTCGAACAGCCCCTCGCCTACTGTCTGCCGGGCATCCGGCAACGCGTCGTGCTGAGTGGGGGAGTCGTCGCCCGGCTCTCCCGCGAAGAACTCGTCGCCGTCATCGCCCACGAGCGCGCGCACCTGCGTGCCCGCCACGACCTCGTCCTCGAAGCCTTCATCGCGCTGCACGAGGCGTTCCCCCGGTTCGTGCGCAGCTCTTCGGCTCTCGGGTCGGTCGAATTGCTCGTCGAGGCGCTCGCCGACGACCAAGCCGTTCGTGCGACAGCGCCGACGACCCTCGGACGGGCACTCGTGGCATGCGCCGACGCGGTCGCACCGCACGGAGCGATGGCTGTCGGTGGACCGACGACGCTGACCCGCGTTCACCGGCTACGCCACGACCGCGCCCCGATCTGGCTGGTCGCGGTGGCCTATTCGGGCGCTGTCGCCATCCTGGTCGTGCCGACCCTCGCCGTCGCCATCCCCTGGCTGACCGAGCTCGGTCGTCTCGTCTCCGCGCACTGACCAGCATCAGTCGTCGACCGGCGCACTGGGGCATGAGACCGCGGAAGGGCGACACGCGGGTGCGACACATCGGACACCACAGAACACAGCGAGCGCTCGAGGCAATAGTCTGGTGACATGACCAACTCCGCCACATCGTCCGCGTCGTCGAAGGCCCAGATCGGAGTCACCGGCCTGGCAGTCATGGGTTCCAACATCGCCCGCAATTTCGCTCACCACGGTTACACGGTGGCTCTGCACAATAGGTCGATCGCCAAGACCGATGCCCTCATCGACGAGCACGGTGGCGAGGGCGACTTCATCCGCACCGAGACGATGCAGGAATTCGTCGATGCCCTCGAGAAGCCGCGTCGCGTGCTGATCATGGTCAAGGCCGGCGATCCGACCGATGCGGTCATCTCCGAGCTCGCCGACGTCATGGAGGAAGGCGACATCATCATCGACGGCGGCAACTCGCTCTACACCGACACGATCCGTCGCGAGGCTGCGATGGCCAAACGAGGGCTCAACTTCATCGGTGCCGGCATCTCCGGAGGCGAAGAGGGCGCACTCAACGGCCCCTCGATCATGCCCGGTGGCCCGGCGGTGTCCTACGAATCGGTCGGCCCGATGCTCGAGAAGATCTCCGCGCATGTCGACGGCGAGCCCTGCTGTACCCACATCGGGCCCGACGGCAGCGGCCACTTCGTGAAGATGGTGCACAACGGCATCGAGTACGCCGACATGCAGCTGATCGGCGAGGCCTACGACCTGATGCGCCGAGGACTCGGCATGGCACCTGCGGAGATCGCCGACGTCTTCGCCGAATGGAACAAGGGCGAACTCGAGAGCTACCTCGTCGAGATCACCGCACAGGTCCTCGCGCAGGTCGACGCAGAAACCGGAAAACCGCTGGTCGACGTGATCGTCGACCAGGCAGGTCAGAAGGGCACCGGCCGATGGACGGTGAAGGCCGCGCTCGACCTCGGCATTCCGGTCACCGGTATCGCCGAGGCGGTGTTCGCCCGCGCACTGTCGAGTGCCGCCGATCAGCGGTCTGCTGCGCAGTCGCTCGCCTCCGGCACTCTCGCAGAAGCTCCGAAGGACAAAGAGCAGTTCATCGAGGACATCCGCAGGGCGCTCTACGCATCGAAGATGGTGGCCTACGCGCAGGGATTCGATGAGATCAGTGCCGGCAGCAAGGAGTACGACTGGAACGTCGATCGCGGGGCGCTCGCGACGATCTGGCGTGGCGGTTGCATCATCCGCGCCAAGTTCCTCAACCGCATCCGCGACGCCTATGCCGACAATGCCGATCTGCCGAGCCTGTTGCTCGCGCCGTACTTCACCGACGCGGTGGAGTCGTCGCTCGACAGCTGGCGCCGGGTGGTCGCCGCGGCGACCATGATGGGTGTGCCCGTCCCGGCGTTCGCGTCCTCGATCTCCTACTACGACGGGCTTCGCAGCGACCGGTTGCCCGCCGCCCTGACGCAGGGCCTGCGCGATTACTTCGGCGCTCACACCTACAAGCGGATCGACAAGCCCGGCACCTTCCACACACTGTGGGGTCAGGACCGGACCGAGGTGCAGACCGACTGAACTCCGACAACGTGTCCCGGGTTCTGGTGATCTCGCCGCACCTCGACGATGCGGTCTATTCGGCAGGGGCCGCGGTGTCGGCCTTCGACGATGCCGTCGTGGTGACGATGTTGGCCGGTCGTCCCGACCCGCCACAGCACACCGAGTGGGATCGGTCCACAGGATTCGCCTCATCGACCGAGGCCCTCGACGTTCGGCGCGCCGAGGACGAGAAGGCTGTTTCGGTTCTCGGCGCGCACGCGGTTCATCTCGACTTCCTCGACCAGCAATACGGCGGGGCGGATCCGGCAGCGCTCACCCGGGCGGTCGAGGAACAGATCGAGCGTCATCGCCCGGACCTCGTGCTCGGTCCTCTCGGCGTCAAGCACGCCGACCACAAGCTCGTGCGCAACTCCGTACTCGGGGCGCGGATACCGATTGCCCTCTGGATGTATGCCGACCTGCCCTACTGCAACTACAGCCGCAGCGACGAGATGGCGGCCCGCGACGCTTTGCGCTGGCGTGGATGCCGCCTCGACGACGTCCGTCCCCCCGCGGGTTCGATGGAATCCAAGCGGACGGCGGTCGACTGTTATGCGACTCAGAACACTCAATTCGATCTCGACAAAATCGTTGCGCGTGAGCGATTCTGGGCGGTCACCCGGGATCTGTGAGGGTCAACGACCGCGTAACACCCGCGCATACGCCGAGGGCGACGCGGCCATGCCGACCGCGAATGCCGCCGAGCGTAACTGGCCACCGGCCACCAACGGGACCACGTCGATCAGTCTCGATCGCCGCCGCGACTCGGCGAGCAGCGAACGCACGACATCGGGATCACCGGTGCCGGCCTGCGCTGCGCGCATCGCCATGTGTGCCGCGGGGATGAGGACCTCCCGATACCGGAACGCGCGGGCAAGCGCTCTGTTGCGGCTCGATCCCCACAGTGCGTCCGTGTCGACGAGATCGGGCGACAAACATGCCACCTCGTCGCCCATCGCGAAGACATCGGCGGTGTGGGTACACGTCACCTGCGACGTGGAGTCGGAATGTTGCCGGTATCGGAGCATCGGGTCGTCGACGAGCGCCACCCGGCGAGCGCGCAACGCGATGCGCAGGGTTGCCGCCATGTCCTCGTATGCGCGGCGCTCGTCCCAGGGGGCGTCGCCGAGAACGCTGCGCCGGAACAGTCGCGCGGGCGGATAGGCCTTCACCCTGCCCCGCATCAGCATCCGGGCGAACTCGACACCGGTGACCGACGCCCGCCGTGGGTGCCGTCGCTCGGCGACGACGAGCTCGCGCCCGTCGAGGTCGACGAACATCGTCCGACAGGAGGCGAAGTCGGCGTTCTCGCGCATCATCGCAGCCGCCATGTGTTCGACGAACGCCGGTGCAGCGAGGTCGTCGCTGTCGAAGAACCACACGACGTCGCCGGTCGACGCTCGCAGACCTGCGTTGCGTGCGAAACCCGCACCGTGGTTGCGATCGAGTGCGAGGACGCGGTAGTCGATACGGGCGGTCTCGAGGATGCCCGTCGCGATCGCCATCGATCCGTCGCCGCCGTGATCGTCGACCACGACGATCTCGTCGACGGGCCGCGACTGACCGAGGATCGCACGCAGGGACGCCTCGATGTATTGCGCGCTCCGGTACACGGGTACGACCACCGAGACACGCACCGTACCCGGGGCAGCCGCCACCTCTCCCACCTCGTCTCCCCGGATGCCGATCCGCTCACAGCGATTTCCCAGACAGGTTAGCCTACCCTTTATCGAACGTGAAGAGTCCGATCACCCGACGCCGCCGACGCGAACACCACGCAGGGCGCGTGACGTACCGACCGGTACAGTGTGTGTACGTGCGCTTTCTCTCGGGACACTCCCCCGCCTACGACCTCACATACGACGACGTGTTCGTCGTCCCCTCACGTAGTGAGGTGACCTCCCGCTTCGACGTCGACCTCGCGTCGTCCGACGGTTCCGGTACCACCATCCCCGTCGTCGTCGCCAACATGACCGCGGTCGCCGGCAAACGAATGGCAGAAACCGTTGCTCGACGCGGCGGTCTGGTCGTCTTGCCGCAGGATCTGCCCATTCCGGCGGTCGAGTCGAGCATCTCGTTCGTGAAGTCTCGCGACCTCGTCGCCGACACCCCGGTCACGCTCCGCCCGGACGATTCGGTCAGCGACGCGCTCGCGCTGATCACCAAGCGGGCGCACGGCATCGTGGTCGTCGTCGACAACGGCGGCCGACCCGTCGGCACCGTGGACGAGGCGGCGTGCACCGACGTCGACCGGTTCACCCGACTCGGCGACGTACTCGATCGCGGTTTCGTGTCGGTCGACGCGGGCACCGAGGTCCGGGAAGTATTCGAGATCCTCGACGCCGCGCACCAGCACGCGGCCATCATGCTCGACGGAGACGGTCGTCTCACCGGCGTGGTGACCAGGACGGGCGCACTGCGCAGCGGCATCTACCGACCGGCCGTCGACGACGAGAACCGACTGCGGATCGCCACGGCGGTCGGCATCAACGGGGACGTCGTCGGCAAAGCGAAGGCACTTGTCGCCGCGGGATCGGATCTGCTGGTCATCGACACAGCGCACGGCCACCAGGAGAAGATGCTCTCGGCACTCGAAGCCGTCGCAACGGCCGATCTCGGCGTCCCCCTGGCAGCAGGAAACGTCGTCTCGGCCGCAGGCACGCGCGACCTGGTCAACGCAGGCGCAGACATCGTGAAGGTCGGCGTGGGTCCGGGCGCGATGTGCACCACCAGGATGATGACCGGCGTCGGGCGACCGCAGTTCTCCGCGGTCGCCGAATGCTCGACGACCGCGACGGAACTCGGCAAGCACGTGTGGGCGGACGGCGGGGTACGGCACCCGCGTGACGTCGCACTCGCCATCGCCGCGGGTGCGTCGAATGTGATGATCGGATCGTGGTTTGCCGGGACGTTCGAGTCGCCCGGCGACCTGAAGAGCGATTCCACGGGCGCGCTCTACAAGGAGAGCTTCGGCATGGCGTCCAAGCGCGCCGTGGCCGCACGCACATCCGGCGACAGCGGATTCGACCAGGCCCGAAAGGCCCTGTTCGAAGAGGGCATCTCCAGCTCACGGATCAAGCTCGACCCCGAGCGTCCCAGCGTCGAGGACCTGATCGACCACATCTGTTCGGGCGTGCGCAGCACGGCGACCTACACGGGCGCGAGGTCGCTCGGCGAACTACGTGAGCGGGTGGTTCTCGGTGTCCAGTCGCCCGCCGGGTTCGCCGAGGGCAAACCGCTACCGACGGGTTGGTGAGCGGTCGCGGTCGCCGCACCTAGAATGGTCCCCATTGCCCACGGAGTGCACCGACTCCGTGCCGCACTCCCCGCCACTCGGTGCGTCATGGAGGGATGGCCTGTGCCACAGGCACCGGACGTGCCCGCTCCACCACTGCCCGAAGGTGATTCGTCGTGCAGGCATTGATCATCGTCGGCAGCCTGATCGGGTTCATCGCGCTCACGCTCGGTACCGCGATCTTCGTTGCCGCCGAATTCTCGCTCACCGCGCTCGAGCGGTCCGCCGTCGAGTCCGAGGTCGCCCAGCGTGGCGACCGACGTTCGCGCATCGTGCAGCGTGCGCACCGAACGCTGTCATTCCAGCTCTCCGGCGCCCAACTCGGGATCACGATCACGACGCTGATCACGGGCTACATCGCAGAGCCGGTGCTCGCGCTGATCCTCGAACCCGCGTTTCGGGCCATGGGTGTCAGCGAGTCGGTGGCTTCGGTCATCTCGTTGATCCTGGCGCTGCTCATCGCCACCTCACTCTCGATGGTGCTCGGTGAGCTGGTGCCGAAGAACATCGCGATCGCCCGCCCGATGGCTGTGGCGCGCGCGACAGCGGGCCCGCTCGCCTATTTCTCGCTGGCGTTCCGTTGGGTCATCAAGGGACTCAACGGTGCCGCGAACTGGATCGTCCGCCGATTGGGTATCGAGCCCGCCGAGGAACTCCGCTCCGCTCGGTCCCCGTCGGAATTCGGCTCGCTCGTCCGCAACTCTGCGAAGCAGGGGTCCATCGATCCGGAGACGGCGATGCTCGTCGACCGGTCCCTCAAGTTCGGTGAGCTCACCGCGGAGGATCTGATGACACCCCGGGTGACGGTCGAGTACCTCGACCGCGACGACACGATCCGCGACCTGGTGATGGCGACGTCTCGGACGGGACATTCCCGCTTCCCCATCGTCAACGACGGCGACCTCGACGACATGATCGGCGTCGTCCACATCAAGCAGGCGTTCACCGTGGCCCCCGAAGAACAACTGTCGACAAGTCTCTCGTCGATCGCGCGGTCGGTGCCGACCGTACCGACCACCCTCGACGGCGACGCCCTGATGGAGCAGATCCGCGCCGACGGCATGGAGGTCTGTGTGGTGATCGACGAGTACGGGGGTACTGCGGGGATCGTCACCACCGAGGATCTGATCGAGGAGATCCTCGGTGACGTCACCGACGAGCACGACGACGAGCGCGCGGATGTCCAGGTCGACGACAACGGCTACCTGCTGTCCGGGCTGCTGCGCATCGACGAGGTCGCCGACGCCACCGGCTACCGCGCGCCCGATGGCCCTTACGACACCCTCGGCGGGCTCGTCATGCACGAGTTGGGCCGCATCCCGACCTCGGGAGACTCGGTCGACCTACCCGTGGTGGTGACCCTGCGCGAGGACGACGAGGACGAGTCCGACGAGGAGTTCGACACCACCCCGTGGAACGCCACGGTGGTGCAGATGGACGGCCGCCGCGTCGATGTCGTGCGCCTGACACCGATCGCCGTGGCCGACGGCGGTGCCGACGTCTCGGAGGCGCGCGATGAGTGACATCTGGGCGGTCGTCCTCACCGTCGTGTTGCTCGCGGGCAACGCCTTCTTCGTCGGGGCCGAGTTCTCCCTGATCTCGGCTCGACGTGACCGTCTGGAGGCGCTTGCCGAGAGCGGGAAGTCGCGCGCCAGGACTGTGATCCGTGCGAGCGAGCATCTGTCACTGATGCTCGCTGCCGCTCAACTCGGCATCACGATCTGTTCGATCCTGCTCGGACGTGTCGGCGAGCCTGCCGTCGCGCACATCCTCGAACTGCCCCTCGAGGTGGCGCACGTCCCCGACTCGCTGCTGCACCCGATCTCGTTCGCCGTCGCACTCGGCCTGGTTGCCGTACTGCACATCCTGCTCGGCGAGATGGTGCCGAAGAACATCGCACTCGCCGGACCGGAGCGGGCGGCGATGCTCCTCGTCCCGATACACCTGGGATTCATCAAGATCGTCCGACCACTGATCGCGTTCTACAACTGGTTGGCCAACATCACCCTGCGTGCGCTGCGCGTCGAACCGAAGGACGAACTCGACTCGACCGTGTCGCCGGTCGAACTCGCACAGATGCTCGGTGAATCGCGCGAAGAGGGACTCATCGACGCCGAGGAACACGAGCGACTGACCCGTGCCCTGCGGTCGGTGGCGCGCACGGTGTCGGAGGTCATGATCCCGCTCGATCAGATGCGCAGCGTCGACGTCGAGGTCGACCCCGTCACCGGTGGCGTCGGCCCCACCCTCGGGTCGGTCGAACGAGCTGTCAGCGATACCGGGTTCTCCCGCTTCCCGGTGCGCGGCCTCGACGGTACGTTCACCGGCTATCTTCATCTGAAGGACGTGCTCGACGACATCCTCGACGACAACGTCGGTCAGGATACGATCATCGGCGTAGACAAGATCCGACCGCTGCCGGTCATCGGGGCCGACACCCCACTCGACGATGCGACGAGAGCCCTGCGGCGAACCAGCTCGCACCTCGGCGCGGTGGTCGACGACTCAGGACGCACGATCGGCATCGTGGCGCTCGCCGACCTCGTCGAGGAGTTCGTTGGCACCGTCCGCGATGAGACGCACCGGGTGTGACCGTGAGTCGGCCGACAACTGCTGCAGCCGGTACCCGCGGCATCGTCGAACTCACGTCGGAGGAGTGGCTTGCGCGTGTCGACGAGCACGCGGCGCGCGTCGAGGCCCTCGTCGGCCCATACCTGCGATCTCGGGCACGTGGCGAGGCGCACCCGGTCCTCGACTTCCTGTTCACGTACTACTCGGCGCGCCCCTCACACGTCCGACGCTGGCATCCGGGCCACGGGGTCATGCTGAACCCGCCCGATCATCGTGTCGGTCGGGGTGATCGGGCGACGCGCATCCTCGACGAGATGTCGACGCTGCGCGGGTACACACGGACCCCGTCGGGCGGGGTGACGGTCGACGCCGCCTTCCTCGACGCACGGCGCGGAGCGCTTCTGTCGACCTGCGCGCTCCTCGACGCGACAGCCGCCCGCCCCGCCCGCCTGGGATGCTTCGGTCTGCACGAGTGGGCGATGGTCTATCGCACCGACAGTCCGCGCCACGAGGTGCCGCTGCGGCTCGGACCGGCAGCAACCGACGCCGTCGTCGAATCGATGCCGCTGCGGTGCACCCACTTCGACGCGTTCCGCTTCTTCACCGACTCCGCGCGCCCCCGCAACGAGACGGCGTTGACCCGCGATGGTCAGATCGACAACGAGCAACCCGGATGCCTCCACGCCACGATGGATCTGTATCGCGCATGCATCACACTGGCGCCGTTGGTCCCCGCCGATCTGACGTTCGCGGCCTTCGAACTCGCGCTCGTAGCACGCGAACTCGACATGCGGGCGAGTCCGTACGATCTTCGTGCACTCGGCTACGCCGCTGTCGAGATCGAGACACCGGCCGGCCGCGCCGAGTACGTCCGCGAACAGTCCGACATCGCCGTCCGTGGTGCTGACCTGCGGAGTCGGCTCCGATCCCACCTCGGAGCGCTCCTCGACGCCTCCTGATGGCGCGATTTGCCTCCCGAGTAACATGGAGCGCGTTCACGATCGCCCCTGTTGTCCCGATGAGGGCTGATGACGTGCGCGGATTCGACACCGAAACCTCGGCGACAACAGCCTCCGGGCCACCGGAGAAGGAAGGCTCTTATGTCGGACTCGACCCCCGCCCTTGACTCCACCGCCCGCACGAACGTGGAGGGCCTGCAGGTCGCCACCGTCCTCTACGACTTCGTCAACGACGAGGCGCTCCCGGGCACCGGAGTGGACAAGGACACGTTCTGGAAGGGTGCGGCCGCGGTCATCAACGATCTCGCGCCCCGCAACCGCGAGTTGCTCGCGGTGCGCGACGACCTCCAGTCGAAGATCGACACGTGGCACCGCGACCACAAGGGCGCCGACTTCACCGATCCGGCGGTGTTCGGCGAGTACAAGCAGTTCCTCACCGACATCGGTTACCTCGCCGACGTTCCCGCCGACTTCCAGATCCGCACGAGCAACGTCGACCGCGAGATCGCCGAGACCGCGGGCCCGCAGCTCGTCGTCCCGATCCTCAACGCACGCTTCGCGCTCAACGCCTCCAACGCACGGTGGGGTTCGCTCTACGACGCCCTCTACGGCACCGACGTCATCAGTGAAGAGGGTGGCGCGGAGAAGGGCAAGGGCTACAACAAGGTTCGCGGCGACAAGGTCATCGCGTACGCAAAGGGTTTCCTGGACAAGTCCGTTCCGCTCGAGCAGTGCAGCTACACCGACGTCACCAGGTTCGCCGTCGTCGACTCGGCTCTGCAGGTCACCCTCGCCGACGGTACGACCTCGACACTCGCCGATCCCTCCGCGTTCGTTGGGTTCACCGGCGATCCCGCGTCGCCCTCGTCGGTTCTGCTGCGCCACAACGGCCTCTACCTCGACATCGAGATCGACCCGTCGTCACCGATCGGGCAAACCGATCCGGCAGGCATCAAGGACGTGGTGATGGAGTCGGCAGTCACCACGATCATGGACTTCGAGGACTCCGTCGCCGCTGTCGACGCCGACGACAAGGTTCTCGGCTACCGCAACTGGCTCGGGCTGAACAAGGGCGATCTGTCCGAGGAGGTCTCCAAGGGCGGCAAGACCTTCACCCGCGTGCTGAACCCCAACCGCACCTACACCGCACCCGACGGATCGACCTTCGATCTGCACGGACGCTCGCTGCTGTTCGTGCGCAACGTCGGCCATCTGATGACCAACCCCGCCGTTCTCGACGCCGACGGCAACGAGGTGCCCGAGGGAATCCTCGACGCGTTGTTCACCTCACTCGCGGGCATCCACGGGCTCAACGAGGACGGCCTGCAGAACTCGCGGACCGGTTCGATCTACATCGTGAAACCCAAGATGCACGGGCCCGACGAGGTCGCGTTCACCGTCACGCTGTTCGACCGGGTCGAGAAGGTCCTCGGTCTGCCGGAGAACACCCTCAAGGTCGGCATCATGGACGAGGAACGTCGCACCTCGGTGAACCTCAAGGCATCCATCAAGGCAGCAGAGGATCGGGTGGTGTTCATCAACACCGGCTTCCTCGACCGCACGGGCGACGAGATCCACACCTCCATGGAGGCCGGTGCGATGATCCGCAAGGGCGAGATGAAGAAGGCCAAGTGGATGCTCACCTACGAGGATTCCAACGTCGACATCGGCCTGCATGCGGGGCTGCAGCACAAGGCACAGATCGGTAAGGGCATGTGGGCCATGACCGATCTGATGCGCGACATGGTCGAACAGAAGATCGCGCAGCCAGAGGCGGGCGCGAGCACCGCGTGGGTGCCCTCGCCCACCGGCGCGACCCTGCACGCGATGCACTATCACCTCGTCGACGTGTTCGAGCGACAGGACGAGATCGCCAAGCGCGATCCGGCATCGGTCGACGACATCCTGACCATCCCGCTCGCACCGAAGACCGACTGGTCGGACGCGGAGAAAAAGGAAGAACTCGACAACAACTGCCAGTCGATCCTCGGCTACGTGGTCCGCTGGATCGATCACGGTGTCGGATGTTCCAAGGTGCCCGACATCCACGACGTCGCGCTCATGGAGGACCGCGCAACGCTGCGCATCTCGAGCCAGCTGCTGGCCAACTGGATTCATCACGGCATCGTGACCGCAGACGACGTCGTCGCAGCGCTCGAGCG
This sequence comes from Gordonia otitidis, assembly GCF_020735545.1. NCBI lineage: Bacteria > Bacillati > Actinomycetota > Actinomycetes > Mycobacteriales > Gordoniaceae > Gordonia > Gordonia otitidis. The sequence goes on along the minus strand of NZ_CP085974.1, from coordinate 4,481,658 downwards.
CATGGCACCGGTCGTCGACCGACAGAACGCCGACGACCCCACCTACTCCCCGATGGCCCCGGATTTCGACACGAATATCGCATTCCAGGCCGCGAAGGAACTTATCCTCGAGGGAGCGAAGCAGCCGAGCGGCTACACCGAGCCGATCCTGCATCGCAAGCGCCGCGAGTACAAGGCTGCTGCGGCCAAGGCGTGAGCACGCGTGAGGTCCCGGACAGGCGCGAAGTCTGTCCGGGACCTCACACGCGACAACGGAGGCGGTAGTGGCGCATCATCGGGTGACCGGTGGCGGAAACGGAATCAGGCAGCGGGGGGTCAGCCGCGGGCTGGTGTTCGCGCTGCTCGCAATCGTGCTGATCGCCGCGGTGATCGTCGCCTGGCAGCAACTCGGCGACCACCTCGACGAGCAGGCCGACAGTGCCGCCGCAGCGTGTGTGGAAGGGCCTGCGACGGTCGACGTCGTGGCCGACGCCGATGTCGCTCCCGCACTCATCGAGATCGCCCGCGCTTTCGGTGCGAGCAAACCCGTCGTCCGCGACCACTGCATCACCATCGCCGTCCGAGCCGGTGATGCCAAGACCACGCTCGACGCGCTGACCGGGACCTGGGACACGGGCTCGATGGGAGCGTTCCCCGCTGCGTGGGTTCCGCAGTCGTCCGTCTGGGCGGCGGAGCTGACACAGGCGAAGCCGTCGACCGTGGAAGGAAATCCGTCGTCGTTGGTAACCTCGCCGGTCGTACTCGCGACGTCGGCCGAACTCGGCGGCACCATCGACGGGAAGATCGACTGGGGCCAGGTTCCGACGCTGCAACAACGCGACGGCAGCCTCCGCGACTTCGATCTCTCCGACTGGGGTTCGCTGCGGATGGCGATGCCGCTCGGGGCTCAGTCCGACGCCTCGTCACTGGCCGCACAGGCGGTCGCGATGCGTGTCATGCGCACCAGCTCCTCCCTGACCAACGACGACGCGTCGTCGTCTCGGGTGTCCTCGAGTGTCGCCGCGATGCTCGAAGGCGCCCCGCAGTCGCCCGACGGGACCCCCGTCGGGGCGGCGACGGTGATGCGTGATGCCGACGACGCGAGAACCTCACCCATTCACGCGGTTCCGATCACCGAGCAGCAGCTCTACAAGCTCACCCGGGAGGATTCGACCGCGCGACTGGCCGAGATCGTGCCGACCGGTCCCACTCCGCTCGCCGACTATCCGATCATCCGGCTGTCCGGCGACCAGGTCCCGCCTGTCGCCAGCGCTGCCGTCGCCGAGTTCTTCTCGTTTGCCCAGGACCAGAAACACCTGTCCCTGCTGACCTCACAGGGCTTCCGCGGCAATGCACCGCTGCCCCCCGCGACGAAGACGGTGAGCTTCCCGATCACCAGGGAGCCAATGCCCCAGCCGGAGAACTCGGCCATCGTGACGATCAACAAGCTCGTATACGGCAGCGACTTCGGTCCGGCTTCCTGACGCTCGCCGACACCCTCCCCGGAGAGAGTCGGCGGCTCGGCGAGATCAGTGGGCGCTCAGTGTGCGAACGCCTCAATCGGCGGGCATGAGCAGACCAGGTTGCGGTCGCCGTACGTTCCGTCGATACGTCGCACCGCCGGGAACACCTTGGTGCGTGCACCTGCCGAAGGGAGCCCCTGCGGGTAGACCGCTTCTTCACGTGAGTACGCGTGATCCCACTCGCCGACAAGGCATTCCGCCGTGTGCGGTGCACCGCGCAGCGGATTGTCGTCGACGGTCCAAGTGCCGTCGGCCACCTTGTCGATCTCGGCGCGAATCGCGATCATCGCGTCGCAGAATGCGTCGATCTCGTCGAGATTCTCACTCTCGGTCGGCTCGACCATGAGGGTGCCCGCCACCGGGAAGCTCATCGTCGGCGCATGGAATCCGTAGTCGGCCAAGCGCTTTGCGACGTCGTCGACCGTCACTCCGGTCTCCTTGGTCAAGGTTCGCAGATCGAGGATGCACTCGTGTGCCACCCATCCACCGTCGCCGGTGTAGAGCACCGGGAAGTGGTCGGCGAGGCGCTTGGCGATGTAGTTCGCCGACGCTATCGCCGTCAGTGTCGCGCGACGCAGACCCGAAGCACCCATCATCGCAATGTAGGCGTAGGTGATCGGGAGAATAGATGCCGAACCGTACGGTGCAGCTGAAATCGTTGCCGCACCGGGCAATTCGTCGGCCAGAGGGTGTCCGGGCAGGAACTGCGCGAGATGCGAACGCACCGCGATCGGGCCGACGCCCGGTCCGCCGCCGCCATGCGGGATACAGAACGTCTTGTGCAGATTCAGGTGGCTGACGTCGCCGCCGAACCGTCCCGGACGTGCGACACCCACGAGAGCATTGAGGTTCGCGCCGTCGATGTAGACCTGGCCGCCCGCGTCGTGGACCGCCGCGCAGATGTCACGGATATCGTGCTCGAACACTCCGTGCGTGGAGGGGTAGGTGATCATGATCGCTGCCAGCGACTGCCCGTGCTGTGTGATCTTGGCCCGGAGGTCGTCGACGTCGACGTCCCCGTTCTCGCGGCACGCGACGACGACGACGCGCATGCCTGCCATCACAGCCGACGCCGCGTTGGTGCCGTGTGCACTCGAAGGGATCAGGCAGATGTCGCGCTCGGCCTCGCCGCGACTCAGATGGTACTGACGGATCGCGAGCAGTCCGGCGAACTCGCCCTGCGAACCCGCGTTGGGCTGGAGGCTGACCTTGTCGTATCCGGTGATCGTCACCAACCACTGCTCGAGAGTGGCGATCAACTCACGGATGCCTGCGCCGTCGCCCTCCGGTGCGAACGGGTGCAGCCGGGTGAACTCCGGCCACGTGATCGGCTCCATCTCCGTGGTGGCGTTGAGCTTCATGGTGCAGGAGCCGAGCGGGATCATACTGCGGTCGAGCGCGATGTCCTTGTCCGACAGTGCACGCAGGTAGCGCAGCATCGACGTCTCGGTGCGGAAGCGGTTGAACGCGGGATGGGTGAGGAACTCGCTCGTCCGGTTCTCGATCGGCTGTGCGAAATCGCGCGGCTCGACACCCGCGGCCTCGAACACCCTCAGCACCGTCTCGATGTCGGCGGCCGTCGTGGTCTCGTCACACGCGATGGACACCGTGTCGGCGTCCACCGATCGCAGGTTCACCCCGGCCCGGTGCGCGTCGGCCACGATGGCCTCCGCCCGACCTTCCGCACGCACCTGCACGGTGTCGAAGAAGTTCGCGTGCGCGACACCGAAACCTGCTGCGGTCAGACTGTTGGCGAGACCGGCCGCGAAGTCGTGCACCCGGCGTGCGATGGCACGCAGTCCGGCGGGCCCGTGATATCCGGCGTACATCGCGGCGACGATTGCGAGCAACACCTGGGCAGTACAGATGTTGCTGGTCGCCTTCTCGCGACGGATGTGCTGTTCGCGCGTCTGGAGCGCGAGGCGGTAGGCGAGATTGCCGTCGGCGTCCTTGGACACGCCCACGAGTCTGCCGGGCAGCTGACGGGAGTGTTTGGCGTGCACGGAGAGGTAACCGGCGTGCGGCCCACCGAAGCCCATCGGGACCCCGAAGCGCTGGGTGGTACCGAAGCAGACATCCGCGCCCTGCTCCCCGGGCGGGGTGATGAGGGTCAATGCCAGCAGGTCCGCACCGACGGCCACGAGCGCACCGGACTCATGTGCAGCCTCGACGATCGGCGCGACGTCGAGAATCCGACCCGATGCTCCCGGCGTCTGCATGACGACACCGAAGAACTCACCATCGGGCAACCCGCAGTGCGGCAATTCGGGATTCAGCGAGGCCTCGACGACCTCGATGCCGAGCGGTCGTGCCCGCGTGTCGATGACAGCCCGTGTCTGCGGAAAGAGGTCGGAGTCGACGACGACCCGATTCGATTTCGACTTCCCCGCGCGGCGCATCAGTGTCATGGCCTCGGCGGCCGCGGTCGCCTCGTCGAGCATCGACGCGTTCGCGACCTCCATCGCCGTCAGATCGGAGACCATCGTCTGGAAATTCAGCAGAGCTTCGAGTCTTCCCTGGCTGATCTCGGGCTGATACGGCGTGTATGCGGTGTACCAGGCGGGGTTCTCCACGACATTGCGCAGGATGACACCCGGCGTGAGCGTGTCGTAATAGCCCAAGCCGATCATCGACCGGTTCACTGTGTTCTTCGACGCCAGCGCGGAGAGACGCTCGAGTGCCTCCTGCTCGGTCAGCGGAGCGTCGAGAGCGGACAACCCGTTGTCGGACGGGTCGTCGAGAATCAACGACGGCACGACTTGGCGCGCGAGGTCGTCGAGCGAATCGACACCGAGAAGCGCCAACATTCTCGCGGTCTCGTCCGCGTCCGGACCGACATGGCGATCGACGAAGGCGGCAGAGGTGAATGGGGTCTCCCCCATCGGATGAGTCGAGGCATCGGCAGACGTCATGGGGCGAACCTCTCGCGCGCACCGGGTGGTATCCGGCGGGTCGGTCCTCCCCCTCTGTCATGCCGCTGCGCGGCGCCTGAGAGATTCAGTCGGCGTGTCAACGATGACACGACAACCTTTCACCGTGGGCGGATGGCGCTGATCGGCCATCTCTTTCCAGAGGCGCCGTCGACATCACGGTCCGGGTGCCTGAGAGTTTGACGAGGAGGTGTTGCTCCTTCGGCGGCCATTCGAGATGACGCTCTCCCGTGATGCAGCGACGCGTCGTTCAGTCTACCCGTACGCTCATCCGGTTCGGCGGGTGCGGTTCTTGCGACGCGCGGCGAGTTCGTCTTCGGGCGCGGATTCGGTCACGCCACCGTCAGCACGTTCACCCGGGAAGTCGGCGATGGCACCGGTCAATTCACGCATCGCGCCGTTCACGGCGATACCGAACACCCCTTGTCCACCCTGGAGGAGGTCGACGACCTCCTCGGCCGACGTGCATTCGTAGACGGTCGTGCCGTCGGAGAACAAGGTGATACCTGCGAGATCTTCGACGCCGCGCTGGCGGAGATGGTCGACGGCGACCCGGATGTTCTGCAGTGAGATCCCCGTGTCGAGCAGACGCTTGACGATCTTGAGGACGAGGATGTCCTTGAAGGAATAGAGCCGTTGACTGCCTGATCCAGCCGCTCCGCGGATCGACGGCACCACTAGGGAGGTGCGCGCCCAATAGTCGAGCTGTCGATAGGTGATCCCGGCAATCTGGCAGGCGCTCGGGACGCGGTAGCCGACGAGTTCGTCGGGAACGGTGTCGTTGGGGAACAAGCCGGGCGCGATGTCATCGAGGCTGCCCTGGCCCGGCCGGCGACGCGGAGCGGGCTCGCTCGCCGCGTGGGCGTCCGTCGATTCGGTGTTCTCCGAGTGTCCTGCCCGGACACCGACCTGATCGTCGGACGTCACTCCGCTGTCTGACGGCTGACCTTCTTCACCGTCGAACGGCATATCGCCCACTGCAGACTCCCTCGCCACGCTCGGATCGGACCGGTGCGGACCTGCAACCACGATACGCCGCCGGACCCGATCTGCTCTCCCTCGTCGGGCGTGTCCCCGACGATCACATGCGTGACGCTATGCCGGAGCCGCTCAGGTAATCAACGCGACGCGCCCGAAGGCTCAACCTCAACTTGAGATCGAGATGAACGGTGATCAGTGGGATACGCAACCGTGATGTGTCGCTGCGTTGTCACGTCGACGGCGGGCGCCTCAGGCTCCGCCGCTCGCCTTGAAGTCGTCCGGCGAGACGTTGTCGAGGAACTCGCGGAACTTCTCCACCTCGTCCTCCTTCTGGTCGGGCGCCTCGTCGGAGTCTTCATCGGGGATCAGCAGGCCCGCTTCGGCGAGCACCTCCTCGTCGGCGATGATCGGCACCTCGGCCCGCATCGCGACAGCGATGGAATCCGATGGCCGAGCCGACACCCGGACATCACCCGAGAAAACCATCTCGGCATAGAAGGTGCCCTCTTGCATGTCGACGATGCGGACCTCGACGAGGGTCTGGCCGAACTCTTCGATCAGGTTCACGATCAAGTCGTGGGTAAGGGGACGTGGCGGCTCGATACCCTTTTGCCGCAACGCGATCGACGCCGCCTCACTCTGACCGATCCAGATCGGCAGGTAGCGTTCACCATCGACCTCGCGCAGCAGCAGAACCGGCTGGCTCTGCGGCGGCTCGACCCGAATGCCCACCACACGCATCTCGCTCATCTCGCACCTCCCGAGCCGTCAATAATTGCCATCGACGCTACACCGACTGCGCGGGCAGCGGGCGCGACGGCGCCGCACCGCGGATGGCGGAGTGTCAGTCGAGGACGCCGCGAACGGCCTGCTTGACCAATTGCGTGTGCAAGGTGACCGAGAGCGCGGCGATCTCACGGATGAGTTCCTCGGCACGATCACGGGCACCGGTCCCCTTGCCCTTGGCGATGGGGTTGGCGATCTGCGCGACGAGTCCTGCCTCGCGATCGGCCGACACCTTGAATGCGCGCAGATGCCTGGTCTCGACACCGTAATTGGCAAGCGCCGCGGCAGCTTCGACGAGTCGCACCGCGTCCTCGTCGAAGAATCCCGCAGGCCCGGATGTCAACAAGCCGTTGCGTTGGAGCTCGGTCACGAAGGCGGAATCGACTCCGGTGCGCTCGATGAGCGTCTCCCGGGACACCCGGCCTCCCCGCGCGGAGAAGTCGGTCGCCGGCGCCACAACGCTGCGCGCAGTCGACAACACCGGGGTGCCGCCCGAGCCGAACCCACCGTCGCCGTTGTCGATGGCGTCGAGCTGCTCCTTGATGACCTTCAGCGGCAGATAGCGATCGCGCTGAGCAGTGAGCACGAAGCGCAGCCGCTCGCAGTCGGACTGACTGAACCGGCGGTACCCGGACGGCGCACGTTCTGGCGTCACGAGCCCTTCGGCCTCGAGGAATCGAATCTTCGAGATGGTCACATCGGGAAAGTCCTCGCGCAGCAACGCGAGGACCGACCCGATGGACATCGATCCCCCGCCGCGCGCATCCGCAGTCGAGGCCGGCACGGTGTCAGGCGCCGGAAGCGTCGCGCGGACCGCTCAGGAAGACCAACCGGAACTTTCCGATCTGGACTTCGTCGCCGTTGCTGAGCGTCGCACTGTCGACGGGCTCACGATTGACGTACGTGCCATTGAGGCTGCCGACATCGACGACCTGGAATTCGTTGTCTCCCAAGCGGAATTCGGCATGACGACGACTCACTGTGACGTCGTCGAGGAAGATGTCGCTGTCGGGGTGCCTGCCCGCCGAGGTGGTCGGCTGGTCGAGCAGAAAGCGCGAGCCGGCGTTGGGACCGCGCTTCACGACGAGCAACGCGGTACCGGGCGACAGCCGCTCGACACCTGTGTCGGCGGGCTCGCTCGAGGTCGCCGCTCCCGCGTCGAGTTCGTTGATGAACTCCTCACGGAACACCGATGTGGTTTCCACCGGCGCCTCGTAGCCGTTGTCGTTATCGCTCACCGCTTCTCCTTCGTCCCTCATACGTTCGTCACCTTGAGTGCACTCACCATCGGCGTCCACGCTCACGCGACGCGAGGCTCGCACCCGGTCGACGACGCCGCGGATGCGACGTCGTTTCCGCTGAGCTAAACCGTACCGCCTGTGCCGAATCCAGCGACGTCCGACTCGACGAGACACCGATGATCATACGTTCCCGCACCGTCGGAATGGTCAGCCTTCGATCACGTCCCGGTAGCCATCCGCGTCGAGCATGTCGGCCAGTTGAGCGTCGAGCGCCGAGGCGTCGTCGACGCTGATCTCGACCAGCCACCCCGAGTCGTAGGGCTCGGAGTTGACCAGATCAGGCGACGAATCGAGTTCGTCGTTGACCTTCGAGATCGTCCCGTTGAGCGGACCGAAGATGTCGGAGACACTCTTGGTCGATTCCACCTCGGCGAACGACTCCCCCACCTCGACCTCGCTGTCGATCTCGGGAAGTTGCACGAACACGACATCCCCCAACTGACCCTGGGCGTAGTCGGTGATTCCCACCCGGACCGTCGTCGGCCCCACCTTGCGCACCCACTCGTGTTCCGGGGTGTAGCTCAATTCGGCCGGCACATTGGTATCGGTCACGTCGACCCCTTTCTAGTCCCCCGAGACTTTAGGCCATGCCGCCGGTGGTCGGCGCGCCAGCACGCGGCATCGTCCGGACCACGGCGATCGTCTGTGCCCAGTACAGCAGGAACGACCACACATAGAGGCCGACACCCCATATGAGGAACGCCCAGCCGATCGGATAGCAGATCGTGCCGACAACCGAATCCAATTGTCCCGCAAGCAACCACGGAAACGCGCTCATCAGGGCGAAGGTCGCCGCTTTGCCGATGTAGAGCACCGGCAACGCCAGCAGCCCCCGACTGCGCAGCAACGGACCGGACGCGAACAGCAGAACATCTCGGGCGACGATCACGGCGATGATCCACCACGGGATGATTCCCCTGATCGCGAACGCCACCGGAATGATCACGATGTAGAGCCGGTCGGCAAGCGGATCCAGCAGTTCCCCGAGCCGCGACGACTGGTTGAGCAATCTGGCGAGCTTGCCGTCGGCCCAGTCGGTGAAGCCGGAGAACATGAGGATCCAGAATGCCCAGCCGTCGGCCTTGACGTCGAGCAGCAACCACAGGAACAGCGGGATCAACGCCAGCCGCAGCACGCTCAGCGCGTTGGGCACGGTGGCGATCCGCCACCGTCCCTGCGTCTCCGTCTCCACCGGGACGTCCACCGTCAGCGGAAGATGCCGATGACGCCCTGCAGGGTCTTCGCCCCACCTGACGCGAAGAGGTTGTCGTGCACCATGTAGGTCCAGGTCGTGGTCGACCGGTGCAGGTCGGCGGAACCCAGGTCGACGCCGTCCGCGGTGATGGGCACCTCACGGAAGGTGCGGCGGGCGTTCTCGACCGCTTCGCTGGGCATCTCACCGAACTCGGCGAGGATCAACCTATGGAACTCGTCGAGCGGGCTCTCTTTGCCGATCGCGCGGAGGTGGATACTCGCGCGCACGTCGGAGACGAACGCCAGATGGTCGGCCCAGGCCCGGTCGAGGTGATACAGCATGATCTCGCGGGCCGCCTGGACGAGGACGTCGCGGTCGACAGGCTCGACGGGGATCGCCCGGGTCGAGTCAGCCGCGTCGTCGGCCGTATCGGCTGTCGTGTCACCGGCCTCCTCGTCAGCGCTCGTCTTGTCAGCGCTCGCCGTGTCAGCTGACACCTTGTCAGCCGTCGTCTTGTCAGCAGCGTCTGACGAGGGACTCGCGGCCTCGGTCAGTTCGGCGTAGCGTTCCGGCTCGAGATCGGCGAGCTCCTCGAGCGCGGTGTCCGTGGTGAGCAGCTTCATCCGACGCGCGACGACGATCTCGCGCTGCTGATTCACCAGCTTGTTGTAGCGCCAGGTGTTGGCGTGCAGTTCGAGCATCACACCCTCGGCCACCCGCTGTGCCTGTTCGATCAGGTCGATGCCCTTCTGGCCCATCGATCCGTCGGGCTCCTGTGACACCGGATCGCGCTTGAACGCCAGGTTCTTGGTCACGACCGGGTCCTCGAGACTGCTGAAGAACACAGCCGAGCCGGGGTCGCCCTGTCGACCGGCGCGCCCGCGCAGCTGGTTGTCGAGTCGTTCGGTGTCGTGGCGACCCGTACCGACGACGCACAGGCCACCGAGTTCGACGACCTCCTCACGTGCGGCGGGATCGTCGTCGGAACCGCCGAGCCGGATGTCGGTACCGCGACCTGCCATCTGTGTCGAGACCGTGACAGCGCCCTTCACGCCCGCCTCGGCGATGATCTTGGCCTCTTCGATGTCGTTCTTGGCGTTGAGCACCACGCTGGGAACTCCCGCCTTGTCGAGGAAGTATGCGAGCTCTTCGGACTCGGCGACGTCATGTGTGCCGATCAGGACGGGTTGGCCCGTCTCGTGGATCTCCTTGACATAGTTGACGATTCCCTCGACCTTGTTGGCCTTGGTGTCGTACACGCGGTCGGGCAGATCGGTACGGACGTTGGGGGTGTTGGGTGGGATCTGCGAGACACGCAGTTCGTAGAACTGTCGGAACTGCTCGCCGGCGGCCAGTGCGGTACCGGTCATACCGCACACCCGCGGATACCGACCGATGAGCGCCTGCACGGTGAGTGTGTCGATCACCTCACCCGAGTCCGTCTGCGCGAGACCCTCTTTGATCTCCACCGCGGCCTGGACACCGTCCGGCCAGCGCTGCAGTTGCGCGACACGACCGCGCGACGCGTTGATGAGGTGGACTCCGCCGTCGCGCACGATGTAGTGGACGTCCCGCTCGAGCAGGTAGTGCGCGTGCATGGCGATGTTGACATGCACGAGGGTCGTGCCCACGTGCTCCTCGTCGTAGAGGTTGATGCCGCCGAGTTCCTCCTCGACGAAGGACGCACCCTCGTCGGTGAGCGTGACGTTACGGCCCTCGGCGTCGATGTCGTAGTGCTTGTTCTTCAGGCGCGCGACGACCTCGTGGATGGCCTGATCGGGCACCTCGGCCTCGGTGGACCCTGCGAGCACGAGCGGGATGAGAGCCTCGTCCACGAGTACGGAATCGGCCTCGTCGATGATCGCGACGTCGGGCGTCGGCGAGACGAGTTCGTCCTCGGACTGCGCGAGTTGGTCGCGTAGCACGTCGAACCCGATCTCGTTGACCGATCCGTAGGTGATGTCGCCGGCGTAGGCGCGCTTGCGCTCATCACGGGTCGAATTCTCCGAGACGGCGCCCGAGACGATGCCGAACGAATCGAACAGCGGCTTCATCCACTCCGCGTCACGGGTGGCGAGGTAGTCGTTGACCGAGATCACGTGGACCTGGTGTCCGTCCAACACGTACCCCACGGCAGCGATCGCGCCCGCGAGGGTCTTGCCCTCGCCGGTACCCATCTCGATGACGTCACCTTCGAGCAGACGCAGCGCGCCCTGCAACTGCACGTCGAAGGGACGCAGGCCGAGCGTGCGGTCGGCCGCCTCGCGGGCGAGTGCGAGGAACCTAGCCCTGTCCTGCTCGTCGGCCCCGATCTCGAGCTTCTCGGCCTCGGCGCGGAAGTCATCGGAGTCCAAGGCCGCAGCCCAGTCGGTGTGATTGTCGGCTTCTTTGATCAACCCGAGTGACTTGGACTGGTTGCGTGAGGACTGGGCTCCCAGCAACCGCCACATGCTGTTCGTCAGCTTTCCCACCGAACGATTCTCCTACCTCGTCGTGTCATCCGAACTCCGACGTCACGGCCCGGATCGACCACCACGGTACGCGGCCGCGCGCACACGAATCACGACACGTCCGGTCGGTGGTTTGGGCTACCGTGAATCCCGTGAGCATCCGACGCGATGGTTCGACCGGACGTGACCTCCACATGTGTGGTTCGGCACCACCGTCTGCCCCGATGCCGTGCCACGCCGGGGAGACGCAGTCGTCGCGCCGGCCGGGGGCGTCACCGCCTCGTCTGGTGTCCCGTGCCGTTGCGTTCGCCTGTGTCGTCGCGGCTGTCTCGATCGCGACGGCGTGCGGCGACTCCGGGTCATCGTCGGGTCAACTCGATCCGAATGTGATGGTGGGCAAGAACTATTCGTCGACGTCGGTCACCGGTACCCAGATTCCCGGCGGCGGACCGCTGGAGGTGTCGTTTCCCGAAGCAGGACGAATCTCGACGACGGCGGGCTGCAACCGTCACAACGGGGCGGTGACGTTCACCGACGAAACGTTCCGCGCCAACAAGCTGGCGTCGACGATGATGGCGTGTCCACCGCCACGCGACGGTGCCGACAACTGGCTGAACGACTTTCTGTCGGATTCGGTGACCTGGAAACTGGACGGGGCCAACCTGACGTTGTCGCACGGTGCCACGAAAGTCGTCCTCGCAGAGACGTCCGACCAGACCTGAGAATCACCCCGGGCGCGTGCAGACACCGACGACGTCGACGATGTGCCGTCTCGACGCCCGATTCAGCCAACTCACAACCAGGACAGGAAGTCGAAGATGACAGACACTCCAGTGGTCGTCACCGTGACCGGGGCCGCAGGCAGCATCGGATACGCAGCGGTGTTCCGCATCGCCGCGGGTGACATGCTCGGACCCGACCAGCCGGTTCGGCTACGCCTGCTGGAGCTCCCCCAGGCGGTCCCCGCGGCGCACGGCACGGCCATGGAGTTGCAGGACGGCGCGTTCCCGCTCCTCACATCCGTCGATATCTTCGATGACGCACGAGCGGCGTTCGACGGTACCGACTTCGGGCTTCTCGTCGGCGCCAAGCCGCGCACGAAAGGCATGGAACGGGCCGACCTCCTGTCGGCCAATTCGGCGATCTTTGCAGGTCAGGGAGCCGTCATCAATGAGGTGGCGGCCGACGACATCCGCGTCATCGTGGTCGGCAACCCGGCGAACACCAATGCAGCAGTCGCCGCCGCGAACGCGCCCGACGTGCCCGCCGAGCGATTCACCGCTCTCACCCGGCTCGATCACAACCGGGCCATAGCGCAACTCGCTGCGCACACCGGTGCGCCGGTGCGCGACATCAGCAAGGTGAGCATCTGGGGCAATCACTCGGCGACCCAGTACCCCGACATATTCCACGCGCGGGTCGGCGGGCGCAGCGGCGCCGAGATCGCCGAAGACACCGACTGGCTCGTCGACGACTTCATTCCCACCGTCGCCGCACGCGGCACCGCGATCATCGAGGCGCGTGGCGCGTCGTCGGCTGCGTCTGCCGCCAATGCAGCGATCGATCATGTACGGGACTGGGTGGCGGGCACACCGGCAGATGACTGGACGTCGGCAGCGGTGAGCTCCCCGGGCGTCTACGGGGTGCCCGAAGGGTTGATGTGTTCGTTCCCGGTCCGCGCGGTCGGCGGACGCTGGGAGATCGTCGAAGGCCTGGAGATCAACGAGTTCTCGAGGACGCGTATCGACGCTTCGGTGGCCGAGTTGCAGTCCGAACTCGACGCGGTGGCCGCGCGATCCTGACGCGCCGACTGCAGCCCCGCTAGCGGCGGACGGGACAAGCACACGGCAGCGCGATCACCGCAGTGACTCCGTTCATCGTTCTCTCCCTCTCAAACGGTTACGGCAGCTTAAACTTCCGACATGTCGAAGAAGTCGAAGTCGGCCGGGAACAAGCCGAAGAAGATCCCCACCGACGTCTACGAGGCGGAGCTCTTCCGATTGCAGACCGAGATGGTGAAGCTGCAGGAGTGGGTGCGCGAAACGGGCGCCAGGGTGGTCATCATCTTCGAGGGACGCGACGCCGCTGGCAAAGGCGGCACCATCAAACGCATCACCGAATATCTCAGCCCGCGTATCGCGCGCGTGGCCGCGCTTCCCGCGCCGAACGATCGTGAACGCGGGCAGTGGTATTACCAGCGCTACGTCGCACAGCTGCCCGCACCCGGCGAGATCGTCCTGTTCGACCGCTCCTGGTACAACCGTGCCGGAGTCGAGAAGGTGATGGGTTTCTGCACCCCGGAAGAGCACACACGTTTCCTCCGACAGACGCCTATCTTCGAGCAGATGCTGATCGACGACGGCATTCTCCTCCGGAAGTACTGGTTCTCGGTGTCCGATGAGGAGCAGCTCCGACGATTCCGGGCCCGCATGAACGACCCTGTGCGGCAGTGGAAGTTGAGTCCGATGGATCTCGAGTCCGTCTATCGGTGGGAGGACTACTCCCGCGCCAAGGACGAGATGATGGTGCACACCGATACCGCGATGAGTCCCTGGTTCGTCGTCGAATCCGACATCAAAAAGCATGCGCGACTGAACATGATGTCGCACTTTCTCTCGACGATCGACTACCACGAGGTGCCGCGTCCGCAGGTGTCGCTACCGAAGAAGCCCATCGAGAGCGGCAATTACCATCGCCCGCCGCGGTCGTTGTCGAAATACGTTCCCGACCACGTCGCTGAGCTCATGGGTCACGATGACTGAGTTCCGCACGCTCGGCCCCGTGCGTAGCATGATCGACGATGTGGATCGGTATCGCTGAATTCGAGTTCCTGCTCGGTGACGTGCACTCGCTCAGGTCGAAACGATCGCTGGTGCGGCCGATCGTTGCCGAGTGTCGCCGACGTTTCGCAGTCTCCGTGGCCGAGGTCGATCACCTCGACGCACACCGACGAACGTCGATCGGGGTGAGTCTCGTGGCGCCCGATCGCGCGCACGTCGTCGAGGTTCTCGACTCGGTGGAGCGATTTGCCGCCGCGCGCCACGAGGTCGAGCTGCTGTCGGTGCGTCGACGCGAACTCTCGTCGACGGACATCTGACGACCGTCGTCTGCCCGAACGCCGAGCGGCGAGACCTCAGGGTGCGTGAGATCTCAGGGTGCGAGAACAGCCGCCGCCACCGCCACCTCCCGATAGGCCGCTGCGAGGCTGTCGACCGTCTCGTGTGCGTTGAGTCCACTGGGATTCGGGACCACCCAGATCCTGGTCTCGCCCCAGCGTTCGGGTTGCTCACCCGACGTCGCACGACGGTCACCAAATGCGCTGCGGTAGGCCGTGATCCCGGCGACCGCCACGACATCGGGACCGATCTGTTCGACGCGGTCGCGGAGGTGTCGACCGCCCACGACCAATTCGGTGGCGCTCAATTCCGCGGCTGTCGCCGTCGCCCTGGCGACCACATTGGTGATCCCCACCCCGCGGCCGATCAGGTACTCGCTGTCGGCATCGCTCATTCCCGACGACGCGTCGACGAGGTGGTCGGTGATGCCTGCTCGATAGAGCGCGGGCCAGAATCGGTTTCCCGGGCGGGCGAAGTGAGCGCCGGTCGCTGCACTCCACAATCCCGGATTGATGCCGACGAACAGCAGCCTGCAGTTCGGCCCCACCAGGTCGGGGACCAGACGGTCGCCGCATGCTGCCAACTCGGCTCGGGTGAAACCCATCCGTCACACGCTACGCCCGGTTGACGCTCGCGACCTGAGCACATTCGATGGACGCATGAGCGCAGACGATGATCGACCCCTGCTGGTGGTCGATGCCGCCAACGTCGTCGGATCCGTTCCCGATGGATGGTGGCGTGACCGACGGGCCGCGACCGAGCGCCTCCTCGACAGGATCGCGGAATTGCCAACGACAGGTCTGGCGGACCTACCCGGCCCCCTCGACGTCGTCGTGGTCGTCGAGGGCGCTGCGCGCGGCGTGTGTCCTCGACAAGGGACCCGCATCGTCGAGGCCCCCGGGTCCGGTGACGACACGATCGTCGATGTGGTGTCGGAGAACGGCGACCGAGCTGTCACGGTCGTCACCTCCGATCGCGGATTACGTTCTCGCCTAGCGCATCTTGGCGCTCACTCGGTCGGCCCCCGTTCGATACGCTGATCAGGTAGGACCATTCGGTGGTGAGCAGAGACGACACGCATAGGATGTTGGTACGGGGAAACGCCGGGGGGCGACGAGAGGATGACAATGGCCCGCTATGACCTGCCTACGCTTGACGATCTTCGCGAGCTCGGGACGCGACGAGACAACGCGATCACGATCTACGCCGAGACCTCTCCTGCACCGGATGCACGCGAAGGCAGCTACCTCAATGCGAAGAGCGCGTTCGACCGCGCAATCCGCGAGCTCCGCGAGGAGGGCATCAGACACGCGACCGAGACCGCGCTGCGCGATCAGTGGGAGAAGGTTCGCACGGACGAGGCCTGGACGCGCCTGTCGAGTTCAGTGGCCATCTTCCTCTCACCCGACCAACTGCAGCTGTTCGTCCTGCCCAATCGGCTCGAGAACCAGATGCAGACCGGCGGACACTTCGACCTGGGGCAGATCGTTCGTGCGGTGACCACGCCGCAGAGTGCGTTCGCGTTGACGCTGTCGGCAAACGGCTGGAATCTCTGGCAGGCTACGCCGACGACAGTGGCGACCGAGCTGGAGCTCCAAGGCGATCACAGCACGGATGTGGCCGACGCCACCAACAGGGCGACCATCCGCGACCGCGGTCACGTCCGCAGGCTCGTCGGAGACGAAGGCAAGAAGGTTCTGCTCGAGCAGTACGCCAATCGTGTCGCCGAAGCGGTCAGCGCCGAACTGGCACTGGTCGACCGCAGCGGAGAGCGCCCACTGTTCCTCTTCGCCACCGACCCGCTACTGGACATGTTCCAGGCCGCCTACACCGACCGCACCGTGGTGCCGGTGCCCGGCGCACCCGACGAGCTCCGCGCCGACGAGATCGGCACCGCGATCCGGGCCGAACTGCCTGCACTGAACGCCGCGCAGAACAATGCTGTCGTCGCGCGTCTGTCCGACGGAGTGAATCGCGGTCTGGTCGCCACCGACCTGGCCGAGATCAGCAAGGCCGCCTCCGCCGGCGCCGTGGCGACACTCGTCTACGACTTCACTCGCGACATCCCCGGCGACATCGACTCGGAGACAGGCGAATTGACCTATGACGACAACGGGTACGACGTCATGTCGTCGATCGTGGTCACCGTACTCGACCGCGGCGGAGAAGTGATCGCCGTCCGAGCCGACGAGATCGACTCCCCGCTGTGGAACGACACGGCCATCGCCGGCCTGCGATTCTCGCTGATCGACACCGCACAGTAGGCACTAGTTCCACCGACGCCGTCGCACGGCCTGTAGAGCACACTGCAGAATTGTTCCGTGCGGCGGCGCCGCCCGCATCGCCGTACCACGCGCGTGAGGTTGGACGCGCGTGCCGACCAAGGAGTGTGCACCGTGGCTCGAACCGTCGCCGACAACATCATCGAAACGCTCGACCAGTCAGGGGTGCACCGGGTGTACGGCATACCCGGCGACTCGCTCAACGGCTTCACCGATGCGCTGCGCCGAGACGGGCGCATCGAGTGGGTGCACGCCCGCCACGAAGAGGGCGCAGCCTTCGCCGCGTCGGCGGAGGCGACACTCACCGGAGAACTCGCGGTCTGTGTCGGCAGTTGCGGACCGGGCAATCTCCACTTGATCAACGGCCTTTTCGACGCACAGCGCAGTCGTGTGCCCGTGCTCGCGATCGCCGCTCACATCCCCGAAGCGGAGATCGGGAGCGGCTATTTCCAGGAGACACACCCCGAACAACTCTTCGTCGAGTGCAGCGATTTCTGCGAACTCGTGAGCAACGCGGAACAACTCCCCCGGCTGCTCGACATCGCGATCCGCACGGCTGTCGAACGACGCGGGGTCGCGGTGCTGGTCATTCCCGGCGAGATCTTTCTGGCAAAGGCACATGAGCGTCGGGCCGGAGGTGCCATCAAGGCCATCGAGAAGATCGTGCGACCCACCGACGCGCAGATCCGTGACCTCGCCGAGGTGCTCAACATCGCGGAGAAGGTCACCATTCTCGGCGGCGCCGGCGTTGCGGGAGCCCACGACGCCGTCGTCGAACTCGCGGGTGCACTACAGGCGCCCATCGTGCACGCGCTACGCGGCAAGGAATTCCTCGAGTACGACAACCCGTACGACGTCGGTATGACGGGTTTGCTCGGATTCAGCTCCGGCTACCGCGCCATCGAGAAGTGCGACACGCTCCTGATGCTGGGCACCGACTTTCCCTACCAACAGTTCTTCCCGTCCAAGGCAAAGATCGTCCAGCTCGACATCCGAGGTGAACAGATAGGGCGTCGAACGCCGGTCGATCTCGGGCTGGTGGGCTCTGTCGCCGACACGATTCCCGCCCTGCTGCCGCTACTCGACCGCAACCGCAGCTCGGATCATCTGCGTTCATCGCGCGAGCACTATCTCAAAGCGCGGGCATCGCTCAACGATCTCGCCGTCGACGACGGCAAGACGCCGATCCATCCGCAGTACCTGGCCAAGTTGCTCTCCGATCACGCGACCGACGACGCCGTGTTCATCCCCGATGTCGGCTCACCGGTCGTGTGGGCTGCGCGCTACCTGCAGATGAACGGGTCACGTCGACTGATCGGCTCGTTCACCCACGGCTCGATGGCCAACGCCCTGTCGCAAGGTGTCGGCGCCCAGGCGTCGTTCCCCGGGCGACAGGTGATCGCCATGGCAGGTGACGGCGGTCTGGCGATGCTGCTCGGCGAACTGCTGACGCTGACACAGAACGCGCTTCCGGTGAAGATCGTCGTGTTCAACAACTCGTCGCTCAACTTCGTCGAGTTGGAGATGAAGGCGGCGGGTTTCGTGAACTTCGGCACCGACCTCGAGAACCCCGACTTCGCCGCGGTGGCGCGTGCGATCGGGATCAAGGGCGACCGCGTCGAGAATCCCGGCGACCTCGACTCCGCCGTACGTGAGTTCCTCGCGCACGACGGACCCGCGCTGCTCGACGTCGTCACCGCACGTCAGGAGTTGTCGATCCCACCGACGGTCTCGGCGGCCCAGGCGAAGGGGTTCACCCTGTATGCGATCCGAACTGTGCTCTCCGGGCGCGGCGACGAACTGATGGATCTCGCCGAGACCAACGTGTTCCGCCGCCTGTTCGACTGACCCGCCGGGCGCTGGTCCGCCTTCGCGAGTCAGTGCGGAATCCGGCTCAGATCGGCGCGGATCAGCATCACGTTGTAGTCGCTCCACCGTGAGGCGTTGAAGAACAGTTCGGGCGACGACCCGACGACCGCAGGCGACCGCGGTTGGATCATCGGACCGTAGAGGACGACGGCCCCCTTCTCCACGAGGTAGGTCGGCGCACTCCAGGGGCCCTCCGGCCGGTCTGCGGTACGGATGCGGATCCCGTTGTCCCCGTCGAGCATCATGTATTTGTTCAGGTAGGGACTCCACGCCACGGACAGTTCGGTAACGGGCGCCGGCACCACGATCGCCGATCCGTCGTCGGGCACGCGAGTGATGTCGTCCACCCACCCCAGCTCGCGACCCGCCCAGTACTGGTACTTCCCGCGATCGAGGATGTCGCGCGGAGCGAATCGGGCGAGAAAACCTGCGCCGAATCGTCCGTTGGGAGTGCCGAATTGGTACACGTAGTCGCTCTGCGCACCGTGGCCACGAACGTAGGCGTTCTGCTGGAACTTGCCGTTGTTGGGGTCAGCAGGTGGCAAGCCAAACGGAAGTGCCACCGACACAGGAGAATTCACGAGGAAGGTGCTCTGGGGCGTCGTCCACGTCTGACCGTTGTCGTCGGAGTAGGCGATACCCGAATAGTTGGTCACCCAATGCCCTGCCGAGCCCCAGGAACGTACCGACATGAAGTTCATGAACTGCCGATGACCCGAGCCCCACGGCAACGAGATCGCCGCGGTCGGGATGGTCGTCACCTCGACCGGACTGAATCCCAGTGCGGGGATCAGCTCGCGGGCATACGTCGGGCGCCCGGCGTCGACGGGACTGCCGGACCCGACGTCGCCCGGCACACCGGGTGGAACGCTCACGCCGTCGCCGAGTGTGGCGTCACGCGTCCGCAGCAGGGTGTTGTGTCGCCACTGTTGGCCTGGCGCATTGCAATCACCGAAGGTGTCGCCGAATGCCATCAGCGTCTGTCCGGACCCGTTGTCCCACGAGATGCCCAAGTCGGTGCCGCTGATCGAGTATCGGCTGAAGGTGCGGTTCATGCTGCGCGGACCGGTCACCCACGCGACTGTGCGGGCGCGTGGAGTGAGGTAGACGGGTAGCGGGCCCTGGGTTCCCAGGCCCGGCCGCGCTCCCGATGAACCCGACGAACCTGCCGATCCGGTGCCCAGCGATCCCGTGCCCAGCGAACCGGTACCGCCCAGCGACCCCGACGCGCTCCCGAGATCCGGCAGTGAGCCGTTGCCGGCATTGGCACACGGCGCTGCTGCCGCGTGTCCCCCACCCGAAACGAGCAGAGCACTCGTCGAGACCGCGACCATCCCGGCGACGAGCAGTCTGCGAGCGGCTGATCGGTGTCGGAGCATGGGTGACGGTCCTCTCGGTCAGCAGGGCAACCCCGCGTGTGACATCTGTGATAGATGTGACTTAAGAGGCCAGTGTGAACTATGCGCATCACCGTAGACCGCCGTAGACGGTCACGATCACGTCTCGGAGCGGGAGAACTCCGACGCCCGCGCGACTTGGTCGACGGTCACGACCCTGCCGGTGTACTTCTCGAATTGCGCCGCCGCCTGCAGCGCGATGACCTGAGCACCGGTGATGAGTCGCTTTCCAGCAGACTCTGCCGCGACGACCAACGGCGTCCGTTCCGGCAAGGCGACCACGTCGAATACGATCTCAGCTGCGTCGATCGCGTCGTCGTCGAACGACTGCACCATCTCATCGGCACCACGCATTCCCAGCGGCGTGACATTGACCAGTACCGATGCGCCCGGGACGGGCGCCGTGTCGATGCTGCGGTAGTCGTAGCGGCTCGCCAGGGACCGTCCGGCCTCCGCGTTACGTGCCCACACGATGAGGTCGTCGAAGCCTGCCCCACGAAACGCGGCGACCACGGCTTTGGCCATACCGCCCGAGCCGCGCACCACGACCGGCAGCCCCGGGTCGACGTCGGTGATGAGTGTGGCGACCGCCTCGTAGTCGGTGTTCGACGCCGTCAGCCGCCCGTCATCGTTGACGATCGTGTTCACCGACTCGATCGCTTTCGCGGACGGTTCCATGTGGTCGACGAGCGGGATCACCGCCTCCTTGAACGGCATCGACACCGAGCACCCGCGGATACCCAGTGCTCGTACTCCACCGATCGCGCCGTCGATGTCGGTCGTGGTGAACGCCTTGTAGATGAAGTTCAGGCCGAGTTCGTCGTAGAGATAGTTGTGGAACCGCGTGCCGATGTTCGAGGGCCGCGCGGCAAGCGAGATACACAACGTCATGTCTTTGTTCAATATCGGCATGCGAGAAACCCTAGGCCCCGACGCGATGTGACAGCGGCTCAGCGGAGGTCGTAGCCTCGTCGGGGTGACGAGACAAAGTCAGGAGGTCGATCACTGTGTCATGGAACACATATGTGGCACTTGGTGATTCGTTCACAGAGGGGGTCGGCGACCCGGATCGCACCCGCCCGAACGGGCTGCGTGGATGGGCCGATCGTGTCGCAGAGCAGCTCGCGCTCGGCAATCCCTCACTGCGCTATGCGAATCTCGCGATCCGAGGCCGACTGCTCGATCAGGTACTTGACGAACAGATCGACCGTGCGGTGGCCCTCTCACCGGATCTGATCACCATCTACGCGGGCGGCAACGATCTCATGCGCGGCTCACTCGACCTCGACGCGATGATGGGTCGCTACGAACAGGCCATCGCCCGTCTGCGGGCGACCGGCGCCCGGGTGGTGGTGTTCACCGCATACGACGCGGGATGGGCCCCGGTGTTCCGGCTCACCCGCGGGCGGTGTGCCATCTACAACGAACTGCTCCGCGAGATCGCGGATCGACAGGGCGTCCACATCCTCGACTTCTGGCGGCTCCGCGGCTATGACGACTACCGTATGTGGGATACCGACCGACTTCACATGTCGTCGCTGGGACACACGCGTATGGCAGCCGAGGTGCTCGATCTGATCGGCGCGCCGCACCAGATCGACGTGCCCGCACTCGCGCCCGCTCCTACTCCGACACGCGAGGAGCGTCGACGCGACAACCTCGAGTGGGCGCGGACGTTCCTCTATCCGTGGGTCATGCGGCGTGTCCGCGGGGTCTCCTCCGGCGATGGAATCGCGCCGCGCTGGGCCGAGCCCGTCGCGGCCGCCGAAGCACTCAGCTGAGTCGACGCCGATCGCGTAACAGTGGAAGCACGTGATCGGCGAGCAGGGGCGCCAACAGAACTGCGGGCGCGTCGATGTCGATCCACCTCAGTTCTGCGATCTCGGCTGCGGGCGCGTCGACGCACACAGGGGGATGTTCGAACACGGTGGCCTCGACGAGGTACCCGGCCTCGTTGGCCGCATCGGCAAGGAAGACACCGAGCTCGACGAGGTCGTCGTCGAACAATTCGACCGACAATTCCTCGCGCGATTCACGCAGCGCCGTCTCGCGACGACTCTCGCCGTTCTCTGGCTTACCGCCGGGCAGCATGAACCGGACGGCCCCGCTCTTACGGACGGTCAACAACCTCCCGGCACGGTCGACGATGACCACGGCGGCCACCGTGATCACCGGCATCGGTGTGCTGCTCGGCCTCATCGGCCGCCAACCGGCTCATGCCACCGCATACTGCGCGCCGCGGACGCTGTCACTTTCCGAAGCCGGCGTCGCGCAGCGCCTGAGCCATCGATCCGTTGAGGGGTTGGGACTCACGACGACCCCTGCCCTGACCGCCGCGTGTCTGACCGCCACCCTTCTGTGCACCATTCTTCTGGGCACCATCCTTCTGTGCACCATTCTTCTGGGCACTACCCTTCTGGCCGCCCGACCGTCCCCGTTCGGCCTGCGCGTTGTTGCGCCCACGTGCCGGCCCGCCAGACTCCTGGCCCTTGCGCGCGTCTGCGCGCCGCGCACCGCGGTCGGCGCCGGGGGTCCGGACCTCATCGTCGAGCCGCAGACTCAAGCCGATGCGCTGACGGTCGACGTCGACCTCGACGACCTTGACCTTGACCACCTGCCCTGATTTGACCACCTCGTGCGGGTCGGACACGAAGCGGTTCGCCATGGCTGAGACGTGGACCAGACCGTCCTGATGCACCCCGACGTCGACGAACGCGCCGAAGGCTGCGACGTTGGTGACCACACCCTCCAGCACCATTCCGGGTCTGAGGTCGGCGACCTTCTCGACTCCGGCGGCAAACGTCGCGGTGCTGAACGCCGGGCGCGGGTCGCGTCCTGGCTTCTCGAGTTCGCCGAGGATGTCGGTGATTGTCGGGATCCCGAATCTCTCGTCGGCGAACTCCGCGGGCTTGAGCGACTTCAGTGAACGCTCGTCACCGATCAGCTCGGCGAGTTGCAGGCCGGTACGCTCGAGGATCCGTCGGACCACCGGATACGCCTCGGGGTGCACACCGGAGGCATCGAGCGGATCGTCGCCGTCGGTGATCCGCAAGAATCCTGCGCACTGCTCGAATGCCTTGGGGCCCAAGCGCGGAACGTCGAGAAGCGCGCCTCGACTGCGGAAGCGACCGGCGGCATCCCGATGGCCGACGATCGCCTCGGCCAACCCGGGTGTCACCCCCGAGACGCGGGCGAGCAGGGGTACCGACGCTGTGTTCAGGTCGACGCCGACAGCGTTCACCGCGTCCTCCACCACCGCGTCGAGGCTGCGCGCGAGCGTGCCGGGCGTGACGTCGTGCTGATACTGGCCGACGCCGATCGACTTGGCGTCGATCTTCACCAGTTCAGCGAGTGGATCCTGCAGCCGACGCGCGATCGACACAGCCCCGCGCAGTGAGACGTCGAGGTCGGGAAGTTCGTCGGACGCGTACTCCGACGCCGAGTACACCGACGCGCCGGCTTCACTCACCGTCGCCTTGACCGGCGGCTGCGCTCCGGACGCCTTGATGTCCGAGAGCAGTTCGGCGGCAAGCGAATCCGTCTCCCGCGACGCGGTCCCGTTGCCGATCGCGATCAGTTCGACGCCGTGCCGTGCAACGAGTGCGGCCAACGTCGCTTTTGCGGCGTCCCACTGCTTCTGCGGTTGGTGCGGGTAGATCGCGCACGTGTCGAGCACTTTGCCCGTGCCGTCGACCACAGCCACCTTCACGCCGGTCCGGAAGCCCGGATCGAGGCCGAGAGTGGTCCGGTTGCCCGCGGGGGCAGCGAGGAGAAGGTCCTTGAGGTTCTTCGCGAACACCGCGACGGCGTCGTCCTCTGCGCGCTGACGCAGACGCACCCGCGCGTCGACAGCGGTGCTGATCATGAGTTTCGTCCGCCACGCCCAGCGCACGGTGGTGGCCAGCCAGTTCGACGCCGGCCCGTTCCCGGACAGGTCGACGCCGAGACTCGCCGCGACCATCGCCTGATAGCCCTCGTCGTCACCGCCGGTGAAGTCAACGGCGAGGACGCCTTCCTTCTCGCCGCGGAGCACGGCGAGGACTCGGTGCGACGGCATCTCCTCCAGCGGCTCGGAGAACTCGAAGTAGTCGCGGAACTTCTGACCCGCCGCACTTTTCGCGATCTCCTCCGAGCGTGGAGCGCTGCTGCACGACCCCTGGCGCCAGAAGGTCTCGCGCACCTCACCGACCAACTGCGCGTCTTCGCTGACCCGCTCGATGACAATGTGGCGCGCGCCCTCGAGTGCTGCGGCGGCATCGGTCACCGTGTCGGAGACGTACTCGGCAGCGACGACAGTCGGGTCGAGCGACGGATCTTCGAGCAGTCGGTCGGCCAGCGGTTCGAGGCCGGCTTCGCGCGCTATCTGCGCCTTCGTCCGACGCTTCGGCTTGTACGGCAGGTAGATGTCCTCGACTCGCGACTTCGTGTCGGCGGCCAGCAGAGCGTGCCGCAGTTCGTCGGTCAGCTTGCCCTGCTCCTCGATGGAGGCGAGCACCGCGGCTCGTCGTTCGTCGAGTTCACGTAGGTAACGCAGTCGTTCGTCGAGTTGGCGCAGTTGCGCGTCGTCGAGCGAGCCGGTCACCTCCTTGCGGTAGCGGGCGATGAACGGGACCGTCGATCCCTCGTCGAGGAGCCGGACCGTCGCGGCCACCTGATGCTCGCCGACCTGGAGCTCTTCGGCCAATCGCGCGTTGACCGACTTGATTCCGGAAACAGTCTCGGATGCACTCGAAGTCACTCGGAGCACCCTACCGAAGGGCGCCGACAGCGATTCGTGTGGAGGAGATGCGTGTCGCGGATGTCCGCGACGGCCCACAGGGGACGCGTTTTCGACCCGCGCTTCCGACACCGGCCGTAAAATCCCACGGTGGGGGTCATGTCACGACCGTCGCCCACTAGCGAGAATCGAGCCCCATGGGATTCCTGATCGGCTTCTCCCCCTGGATCATCTACTGGATACTCGTCGGCAACGCATCGTTTCGGGTCGCCGTGATCGTCGCACTTTGTCTCGCAGTCCTGGCCGTTCTCGTTCAGCGACTCCGCCGACAGCCCTGGCACACCCTGGAGATCGGGGCGGTGGTGGCGTTCGCAGCCTTCAGCGTCCTCGCCTTCACCGTCAGCGATTCCTTTCTGGAGCGCTGGCTGCAGCCGCTCGGAAACGCTGCGATCTTCCTCATCGTTCTCGTCGGCATGCTGATCCGACGGCCTTTCGTCCGCGAATATGCACGCGCGACGGTCACCGACGACGTCGCGCGCAGCGACGGGTTCCGCGTGATCACCGCCGCCATGACCTGGATGTGGATAGCCGTCTTCGCGATCATGACCGTTGTGTCACTGATCCCACCTCTCGTGCAGGGTGACGCGACCATCCACGACGGCGCATCGACGTTGTCGATCATCTGCTACTGGGTGATCCCGTTCACGATCATGGGCGTCGCCGGGACCGTCTCCGGGGTGTTTCCGGCATGGTTCTCCTCCCACACCGATGCAATCGACAAGCGCCAGGCTTCCGCTCGCCCCGGCGAGCCGGTCGCCCAGCCGACAGCACCCCCAGACGAGCTGGATCCACGTGTCGTCGTCCACGCGCCGTCGACCAGTCGCCACGACGAACCCTTCTCCATCGGCGTCGACGCACCGGGGATCGCCACGCTCGGCGTCACCGTCTCCGGTCAGGATCTCTACGGACGACTCTGGCGTTGGCAGGGCAGGCTGGCAGGCACCGGACAATCCGTCGACGACATCCTCTGCGGCATGGCATTCACAGGTGAACCCGATCGCGCCGACCTGTTCGTACCACCGGTAGAACCGTGGCAGGTGCGTATCGAAGTGAGCGGCGAACAGCACCGGACGGCGGTCACCCGGCTACGCTCGTCGACGGCCCCCGGCGTGCACGTGACCGAGGTCGACGTCGACGGACGTCCCGGCCTCCTCGCGCTACCGGTAGGCGGGCGCGCTCGTCAGGCAGTCGTCTGTTTCGGCGGATCCGAGGGCGGCTACGACTCACAGCGCGCCGCCATCTCGGCGCTGGCGTCGCGCGGCTTGGTCGCCCTCGCATACAACTGGCTCGACGCCGACCCCGAAGCAGTCCCCGTCGCGAACATCCCGCTCGAGCGTTTCGCCACCGCGATCTCGTGGCTGGCGGCACGAGCGGAAGTTGAATCGAACACGGTTGTCGCACTTGCTATTTCACGCAGCTCCGAGGGCGTGGCGGCTACTCTCGCACGCGAGCCAGACCTTCCGGTCAGCGCATTGATCCTGGTGAGTCCCAGCTCGGTGACCTGGCAGGCCATCGGCGCCGGCGGCGAGATACCCGACACCTCGTCGTGGACCCACCGCGGGCATCCGTGCCAGTACGCACCGCTACCCAGCGGAACCCTCATGCCGCAATTGGTCAGCAATGCCTGGCATCTCTCCCGCGACATCGCCCGGCACGAGCCGACGCTGCTGAGACTGGCGCCCGCCTACAGTGCCGGTCTCGACGCGCTGGGACGCAGCAAGACCGCAACCGGAGTGATCATCTCCGCGGAGAACATCCCGTGCCCGATCCTGTGTGTCAGCGGGTCAGACGACCACCTCTGGCCGTCTGAGCAGATGGCCGACACCCTCCTCGCCCGCCGCCAGACGGCATCGGACAAACACATCCGCTACGACGGCGCAGGTCACCTGCTCCGGCCGGGGCTCTATCCGTCCACAGTCCAGGTGGTCGGCGGCATCGACCTCGGCGGCCGACCCCGCGAGCACGGCCTGGCGTGCCTGGCCCTGACGGACGAGATCGTCGGGTTCGTCGGTTCGGCAGGCAACGTCGACGCCGTGCGCTCAGCGCGGTAGCCATCTCGCGCTCAGCGCGGTGACCACCCGAGCGCAGGGCCGAGGTGCTGTGCCATGTCGGTGATGATCTGCTCGTAATCCTCCGCGTCGAACGTGAACGGCAACGCGAAGGCAACCTCGGTGGCACGCTGGAATCCGGCGTGCGAGAACAACGTCTCGGCGAGTTGTGCCGAGCTACCGACGTAGTCGGGCGAGAACAACATCCCGCGCGGACCCTGCGGAGTGAGCGTGCGCTCGAAGCGGGCCGCCGCGTAGGCCTCGTACTTGCGTACCTGCTCAGGCGTCGCCGAGTCCGTCGGAATGACGACGAGACCCTGTGACACCCGCGCCGATGCCGGGTCGGCGAGGTTCGCCCGGTAGGCGTCGATGTGTTCGCCCTGGATCGTCGCGAAGTCGCGCGACGTCGTGCCCTCGGTGGTGACGACCGAGGAGGTGAGGTAGTTGAGGCCATTGCGCGCAGCCCATTTCGCCGATTCGAGACCGCCGCCGTACCAAACGCGATCGGCCAGTCCTGGCGACTGTGGCTGGACCTTGCGTGAGAACGTCTCGATACCGACAGTGCCCTCGAACGAACTGACCGGCTCGCCGCGCAGATGGGACAACAGTCGCAGGACGCGGTTCTTGGAGAAGTCCTCGAGCTCGTGGGTATCCGGATAGAGAGCGGTCTTGAAATCGTCGTAACGCATCGGAGTGCCCACGGACACGCCGGGATTGACGCGGCCACCGGAAAGGAGATCGACGGTCGCGAGGTCTTCGGCGAGACGAAAAGGGTTCTCGAGTCCGAGCGGGATCACCGCGGTGCCGAGTTCGATCCGACTCGTGCGCATCGACGCTGCGGCGAGCATCGCGACGGGCGACGAGATTCCGAACTGCAGGTGCCGGTCGCGCAGCCAGACGCTGTCGAATCCGAGTTCCTCTGCCGTCTCGATGGTCCGTAGCGTCTCGAGATGGCCTGCCCTCGGATCGGCTTCATCGAAGCGTCCGATGGTGAGGAACCTCATCTTCTCCAACCGTTGACCCTCGCGTGGCATCGTCTCTCCGATCGTGCTCGTTCTCTCGTGACAGTGATACCCGCTCACGCGGGTCTACGCGTCATCGATCTCCCGCCGCACACGACGCCGGACCGATGAGCGGCGGTGACCGCGCCGGACTTTGGCTCATGGGCGTCGAAAAGTCGGCGTCGACGCGTCAGCTCCGTTACGGTGCCGGGAATGACCAGATGTGCGACGGCCGGGTCGCGACCACGAGTACGCGTCGCCCCGAGGTCGATTCTGCTCGCCTGCGCTCTCGCGATCGGCACCGCGACCCTGCTGTTCCCGGCAGCTGCCGGCGCGGCAACCGAGGACGTCTACGCCCTCGCCAACACCTGCGTACAGATCACTGATCCAACGGGGACTCAGGTGGGCGGCCGGTCGGCTCCGTTCACGGCCAAGGCCGCAGGTCTGGGCAGCTACCTGTTCTCCGGGCGGGACGGCCGACTGCTCACCGCGTCCGCGGCCGGCGCTCCGACACTCGTAGCTGGCGCGACTCCCCGCGCCCAATGGAACGTCACCGGCAGCGGGCGTGACTTCACGTTGAGACCCGCGGTCTCGGACAGCGGCGGCGCGCACAACGTCCGCCTCACTCCCGCGACAGGATGCCGGGCGTTTCCCGAACCCGAGATCGACGTGACCGGGCCCGTCATGCGCGGCACCGATCCGCAGGGCAACCTCCGCGGTTTCGTCGATTCCCATGCACACCTGCTCTCCGAGCAGTTTCTCGGCGGAGAGCTGCACTGCGGCAAGCCGTTCGACCCGCTTGGGGTGACCGTCGCACTGCGCGACTGTCCCGACCACGACCCCGAGGGCATTCCGGCGGTGTCCGAACAGGTGCTGTCCCGTCCCGGCCCCCACGCAACCGACGGCTGGCCGACGCTGTCGCAGTGGCCGAGGTGGGACTCACTGACCCACGAGCAGACCTACTACCGCTGGATCGAGCGGTCATGGCGGTCAGGTTTACGCATGATCCAGAACTACTACGTGCAGAACCGCGTCCTCTGCGAGAAGTACTGGCGCGGCGATCAGCCGTGCGACGAGATGGAATCGGTACGTATCCAACACAAGCTGCTCCACCAACTCGTCGACTACGTCGACGCCCAGAACGGCGGCCCTGGAAAGGGTTTTCTCCGGATCGTGTCGTCGGCGGCTGATGCGAGGCGCGTCATCGCCGACGGCAAGGTCGCGGTCACACTCGGTATCGAGATCTCCGAGCCATTCGGATGTCGGGAGGTCTCCGGACGCTCACTCTGCTCGCGTACCGACATCGACCGCGGTCTCGACGAACTGAGGTCCATGGGGATCCGTCAGGTGATCCTCACCCACAAGTTCGACAACGCGCTCGGCGGAACACGTTTCGATCAGGGCGTCACCGGCGCCGCGGTCAACACCGGCGAGCAGATCTCCACCGGCCACACCTGGCAGGTCGAGAAGTGCCGCACCGCGGAGAAGGACAATCCGGTGCTCGGTTACCCGGGTGGGCAGCGCTGCAACGTCCGCGGCCTGACCGATCTCGGCGCGTACGCCGTCAACGGTCTCATCGCACACCGCATGGCCGTCGACGTCGACCACTTCAGCGCGAAATCTGCCGAAGCCGTCCTCGACATCGCCGCCGGGCGCCACTATCCGGGAGTGATCTCGTCACACACCTGGACCGACCCGCACAATTACCGACGTATTCTCGACGCGGGCGGGATCGTCGGACTCTTCGCGACGCCTGCCGAGGCCAGGCCTCGCGAAAAGGGACGCCACGGCGATCTGCCGCCCGATTTCCTGTCGGCGTGGCGGGTTCTCCGCGCGCAACGCGGCCCCGACCACTTTTTCGGCGTCGGCTTCGGTCCGGACATGGGCGGACTCGGTGCGCAGGCACACCCTCGACCGTCGGCGGCACGCAATCCGGTGCGGTATCCGTTCCGCGGCGCCGATGGGGTCACCGCGATCAGCAGGCAGGTCTCCGGACAGCGGGTGTTCGACGTGAATGTCGACGGCACCGCCCACTACGGTCTGCTCCCTGATTGGATCGAGAGTCTGCGCATCCAGGCAGGACCCGTCGACGGACCGCGCGTCGTCGGCGATCTGTTCGCTGCGGCCGAGGCCTATACCCGTATGTGGGAACGAGTCGAGGCCTACCGTGGGTGACCGATCGAACACAGCACCCGACCCCGACACGATCGGTCGGCGAACGCTGCTGTCGTATGCGGCAGGCAGTGTCGGTACCGGCGGATTCGGCACGCTCCCGGGACTGGTACTCGCGTACTACCTGACCGATACCCTGTCCGTCGCGGCGACGGTCGCCTCGGTTGTCGTGGTCGCTCCGAAGATCATCGACGTGGTGGTCAATCCGCTCATCGGAGCCCGCTCGGACGCCCGCGCGATACGTACCGGAAGTCGACGAGCGTTCATGTTGTTCGGCGCTCTAGCCCTTGTTCCGTTGTTCATCCTCATGTTCCTCGTGCCATCGGGCGCGTCACCTGCCCTCGCAGCGGTGTGGGTGTTCGTGTTCTTCACACTTGCCGCTATCGCCTACGGCTTTTTCCAGGTGCCCTACATAGCACTGCCCGCCGAGATCACCCACGATTACCACCAACGAACGCGCCTCATCACCACCCGGATTGCAGTACTGGCTTTCGCGATACTCCTGGTCGGTGCGGGCGGACCCGCGGTCCGCGACGCCGTGGGCGGTGGTCATCTGGGCTACGCGGTGATGGCTGTCGTTGCGGCACTTGTCCTCTGCGCCGGGATGGTCATCGCGACGTTCGGCGCCGCGCCGCGTAGCGGGGCCACGGACATCTCGACCCAGCAACCCCGCCATGCCCGACTGCGTGACGGGCTGACCGCGTTGAGCGAGGTACCCGACTTCAGACTCCTCGTCGCGCTCTTCGTCGTGCAGGCACTCGCGAGCGCGGTGATGCTCGGCGGCGCACAGTACGTCGCGACGTATCTGCTCGGCGATGCGTCGGCGCTGACGTACATGTTCGTCGCGCTTGTCGGACCGGCACTGATCGTGATGCCGCTCTGGTACCGACTAGGCCGCCGATTCGGAAAGGTAACCGGATTGGTGCTGGCGTCGGCGTTGTTCGTCACCGCGACCGCATCGTTGTCGATCGCGGTTTGGGCCCCGGGATGGTGGATGCTCGTATCCGTGGCCGTCGCCGGCATCGGATATGCGGGGATGCAGGCTTTCCCGCTGGCGATGCTGCCGGACATCATCGACACCGACAGACGTTCGACGGGCCACGATCGGGGAGGAGCGATGTCGGGCGTGTGGACCGCCTGCGAGACCGTCGGCCTTGCCCTGGGGCCCGGGGTGTTCCTGGTGATCCTGGCATTCGGCGGATTCGTGTCGTCGAGCGGTGATGCGACAGTCGCGCAACCGGACTCGGCGCTGACCGCCATCGCGTTCGCCTTCTCGGTGGTCCCTTCGCTTCTCGTCGCATGCAGCCTGCTACTCCTCCGCCACTATCGCGACCACACCACCGCCGGACTTCTCCCGGGCCGACCGACCGCAACCCGACACCTCGCACAGTGACCCGTAAGGACCGCCGCCGATGACCCCGCGCGACTCCCCCGCTCCCGGCACACCCGATCCCGTGGATATCCACCATCTGACGGAGCGAGCAGACGCAGCCCTGCAGCTACTGGCGACGTACCGATCGGCGGACGCTCCGACGCACGGTGGGCGGGTGCTGTCCTATGTCTACGACTCGGGGCTCGCCGTGCTCGACGAGGTCGCGGCCTCGGCGGCACGGATGGTGCAGTCGGTCAACGGACTCGATCCGACGGTCTTCGGTTCGGTTGCCGCGATGGAGCGCGACCTCATCGAATTCGGCCGCGTAGTTTTTCACGCTCCGGATGCCGTCGGTTCGGTGACGTCCGGTGGGACGGAAAGCTGTCTGCTCGCGGTGAAAGCTGCCCGCGATCGTGCCGGCGCGACCCCCGGACAGGCGTCCATGGTCCTGCCGACGACCGCGCACGCGGCGTTCCTCAAGGCCGCCGAGCTGTTCGGCGTCGAAGCGATCCGGGTACCCGTGCCGACGCCGTCGACCGCGGTGCGCGCCGACGACATCGCCGGCGCCATTCGCGACGACACGATCCTCGTCGTCGCATCGGCACCGAATTATCCGACCGGCGTGCTCGATCCGATCACGGAGATCGCTGAGGTCACCAGCTCGCACGATCTCGCATTTCACGTCGACGCATGCCTCGGAGGTTTCGCTCTGGCGTGGTGGGACGGGCTGCCGCCGTGGGACTTCCGAGTCGACGGAGTCACCAGCTTGTCGGCCGACCTGCACAAGTACGGCTACGCGCCCAAGGGATCGTCGATTCTGCTGCACCGTGACCGTGACCGGCACCGCGCCCAGTTCTTCTCGATCACTCGGTGGCCCGGCTATCCGATCGTGAACCCGACACTGCTGGGTTCGCGATCCGCCGCGGGGCTCGCGTCGGCATGGGCGGTCAGCCGGACACTGGGTGCCGACGGATATGCCGCACTCACCGCGCGCATCCGTCAGGCCTTCGATGCCGTCGTGGCGGCCATCGACGGCATCGACGGGCTGAGCGTGGTCGGCGCACCATCGGGGCCTGTGCTCGCGGTGCGCACAGATCCCGACGCGGACGAGCCCGTCGACACCCACTTGTGGGGAGCAGCCGTCACCAACCGGGGCTTTGCGCTGCAGGCGCAACCGGCGTTCACGCAACCAGACGGCACCGAACTGCCGGCCACGACACACCTGACCATCACTCCGGTCACAGAGGCTGTGCTCGACGAACTCGTCCCGACACTGAGGAGCGCCGCCGACGAGGTCCGCGGTACACCGCCGCCGGTGGCGCCGAGCGCACTGCGCGAGCTGGCAGCAGCGTTCGACAGCGGAGCCGTCACCGTCGAGCAAGCGCTCGGGTTACCCAGCGCCGCAGCGGAGGAGGTCCTGGTTTCAGCCGGAATCGATCCGCATCGGCACGGCGGCGCGGCGGACCTGGATATGCCCGCGATCATCGCCGCGGTCGAGTCGCTGCCGCGGGAGGTCACCGCACGCCTGCTCGCCGAATTCCTTGCCGCTTACTGCAATCCGTAGCTCGAACGGATCAGAACTCCTCGTAGGTCGCGGGGTCCTGATCATTGATACGGCCATCGGGGCGTCCCAGCGCGGTGATGGCGTCGATGTCGTCTCCGGACAAGGTCACCGACGGCGCCTCGAGGTTTTCCACCTGCCGCTCGGGCGAGGAGGCCTTGGGCAGAGGCAGCGCGCCCCGTGCGACCTGCCACGCCAGCACGACCTGGCCCGGCGAGGCATCGACACGCTCGGCGATGCCGGTGATGACGGGGTTCGTCAGAAGGTCGTTGCCCCGTCCCAGCGGACTCCATGCTTCGGTGATGATGCCGTGCGCACGGTCGTAGGCGAGCGTCTCTTCTTGCGGGAAGTACGGGTGCAGTTCTATCTGATTGACAACGGGCATCACCGAGGTCTCGGCGTGCAGGCGATCGAGGTGCTCCGGCAGGAAGTTGCACACACCGATCTCGCGGACCAGTCCTCGACGTCGTGCTTCGATGAGCGCGGTCCACGCCTCGACGTACTTGTCGACCTTCGGATTGGGCCAGTGGATCAGATAGAGGTCGAGATGGTCGAGACCGGTGCGGTAGACACTCTCCTCGATCGTCGCCAGCGCTTCATCATAGGCGTGATGGCGGCCGGGCAGTTTCGACGTCACGACCACCTTGCCGCGATCGATTGATGCGCGGCGGACCGCCCGGCCCACTGCGCCCTCGTTCTCGTAGTTGAAGGCCGAGTCGATGAGGGTGTAGCCGGTGTCGATGGCACGTGCGATGATCTCCGAGCCGTCAGAACCGTTGAGCTTGAACGTTCCGAAACCGATCGTCGGCAATTCGAACCCGTTGGCGGCGGTGAACACGTCAGGCATCTCGTCTCATCTCGTTTCGTGGCAATCTACTTCGCTGACAACACTCCAGAGTGGCGAAACACCGGCCGATGCGCCACCACAGTCCGACACAGTGCAGCGGAAGTGGCGCGCATTGAGTCGGCGACGTGTCAGTGGGAACGTGGGAGACGTGACCCTCACCTCGTTGCACGATGACACGCGGCATTCCTTCGCCAGCGACAACTACGCCGGAATCCACCCCGACGTCCTCGCGGCTCTGGCAACCGCGAACGGCGGACACCAACCGCCCTACGGCGCCGACGACTACACCCGCCGACTCGGCGACGTGGTCCGCGATCATTTCGGAGACACGGCCGAGGTGTATCCACTGTTCAACGGCACGGGCGCCAACGTCGTCGCGCTGTCGGCCGTGCTCCCCCGATGGGGAGCGGTCATTGCTCCGCTCAGTGCGCACATCAACACCTCCGAAGGGGCTGCACCCGAACGTCTTTCGGGAATCAAGGTGATCGGCGTGGACACCGCCGACGGCAAATTGACTCCCCCACAGATCGAGATGGAGGCGCTTGCCCTCGGCGACGAGCAACTCGCGCAACCCCTCGCCGTGAGCATCACGCAGGTGACCGAACTCGGCACCCTGTATACGGCTGTGGAGATCGCTGAACTCTGCGAGACCGCGCATCGCCTCGGGATGGCCGTCCACGTCGACGGCTCACGACTCTGGAACGCCGCAGCCGCACTCCGACAACCCTTTCGGGAATTCCTGACCGACGTCGGCGTCGACATCGTGAGCCTCGGTGGCACGAAGAACGGAACCATGGCCGCCGAGGCCGTCGTCGTCATCGACCCGGCCCGGGCGCCGGGGGCCGGGTTCCTGCGCAAGTCGACGACCCAGTTGTCGAGCAAGATGCGGTTCACCTCGGCACAGTTGCTCGCCCTGTTCGACGACGACCTCGGCATTCGCAACGCGACGCACTCGAACGCCATGGCGGCGCGGCTGCGCGCCGCGCTGGAGAGGGGAATCGCTGACGGTGCGCTGACCGGGCTCGCGTTGTCCCAGCGGACGGAGTCCAACACCGTCTTCGCGCGACTGCCCAACGAGACCGCCGACCGCATCCGCGAGAAAGTGCACTTCTACGACTGGGACCGAGGCGTGGGCGAGGTGCGCTGGATGACCGCCTGGGACACCACCGCCGACGACGTCGATCGATTCGTGGAGGCGATCCGCTGGGGATTCGCGCAGCGGTGAGCGCACCGTGAGAGGCCGATTCCTGCTCGACACACCGGTCAACCTTCCTGTCACAACTGTGCCTGCTACCACGTCGATGATGTGTGAACAGATATGAAAAGAGAAGCGGCATGGACGAGAGGCGCCCCGACCTCACCATCGAATTCGAACGTGAACGATCGCGACTGGTGCGGCTGGCGGCACGCGTACTCGGCGACGACACCGAGGCACACGACGTGGTGCAGCAGGCGTGGTTGCGGATGAACTCGACGGACGCCGTCATCGAGAACCTGCCCGCATGGCTGACGACAGTGACCAGCCGACTGTGCCTGGACCGGCTGCGCGCACGGGTTCCCGAGGCCGCGGAACCGACGGTGGACGAACGCTCCGACGACCCCGACCCGGCGGACACCGTGGCGCTCGCCGATTCCGTGGGACTCGCACTGACCATGGTGCTCGACCGCCTCACCCCTGCCGAGCGTGTGGCGTTTGTGATGCACGATTCCTTCGGCTTCGACTTCTCGACCATCGCGTCAGCACTCGACGTCACGCCGACCACAGCACGAAAACTCGCGTCACGCGCACGCGCCAAGGTCCGTCAGCCCACTCCTGACGATGCGCTCGCCGATTGGGAGATCGTCGACGCGTTCATGAATGCGGCTCGCGACGGTGATTTCGAGCGGCTGCTCGAGTTGTTGGCGCCAAACGCCGAGGTGCGGGCCGATGATGAGGCGATCGCAGCCGGCACCCCGGGCGCGATCGACGGCCGTCGCAGCATCGCGGAGTTCTTCAACGGCAGCGCCAGTGCTGCGCTGCCGGTCCTTGTTGACGAACGCCCGGCAGCGGCGTGGTTCCACCGCGGCGCCGCAGCCGTTGTGTTCGATTTCGAGCTGGTCGACGGTGACGTTGCCCGCATCACCTTCCGGGCCGACCCCGCACTTCTCTCGCGGGTTATCCGACGCGACCGGGACACGCCGCGAATCTGACCCCCGTCGCACCTCGGCCTCATGCGCCGGGTGCTCGGCAACCGCGTCACGTTTCCGGTCGCCGCGTCGTCAGCAATGTGTACCCCATCAGCAATCCGCGGCGGAGAACCGCTGTCGCGAAAACGAGGAGTAAGTCGATGAAGACCATGACCTGCATCCAGCTCGGAGGCCCCTGCGACCTGGCGCACCACGGTGCCACCGCGGACGAGATCATCAAGGCCCAGGATCAGCACCTGAAGGAAGCCGAGAAGCTCGGCGACGCCAGCCATCAGAAGGCGAGGGATGCGATGAAACGCCGGTGGCGCCACCCGCGGCAGTCACTGGGTTGGTACACGGGCATCAAGCAGACGTTTGCCGGACTACCCGAGGACTGATCACCGCGGGATCAGTCCAGCGTGTGAAATGCGCGATCCCGGTACACCATCGGTGCTCCCGCCGGGCCGAGCCGGGTCTCGATCACCTCGGCGAGCACCAACGTCGACGACCCGACGGCAACCGTCGAATCGATCACGCACCTCAGCGCCGCGTGCGCGTCCTCGAGAATCGGCTCACCCGAGTCGAATCGGGTCCAGCCCTGCTCCGGGGTGAATCGAGGCGCCCCCGGCTGCGCGAACGCCCGCGCAACGTCGACGTGGCGGGCGTCGAGCAGGCTGATCGCGATGCTGTTGGCCGACAGCGCCGCCCCCGCGCTCCCCCGCGAACTGGTGACCGAGAACGAGACCGCGAACGGGTCGACCGCCACGGAGGCGAGGCTGGAGACCGTCAGACCAACCAGACCATCGGGACCGTCTGCGGCAACGATCGCGACCCCGGCGGGATGGAGACGAAACGCGGTGGTGAAGGCCGTGCGTGCATCCACCACGTCAGACAATGGCTGCATGCCGTCGACGATAAGACTTCAATGCGACTTGAAGTCCACGGGTTGCGACGGAGATCACCCGAAGCCGTGTGGCCGTCGACTCCCCCGGCCGTTGGCTGGGGTCTACGACCAACCGTCGGACTCCGACTACTCCAGGACGAATACCGGGATCTGGCGATCGGTCTTGGTCTGATATTCCGCATAATCGGGGAACGCGGCGACGGCGAGTTCCCACCAGTGCGCGCGCTCGTCGCCGTCGACCTCGCGTGCGGTCAGTTCGTACACCTTGTCACCATCCTGGGCTGTGACCTGCGGGTGGGCCTTCACGTTGTAGTACCAAGCGGGATGCTCCGGTGCGCCGCCCTTGGATGCCACCATCGCGTACTTGCCGTTTTCCTCCACCCGCATGAGTGGCGTGTACCGCTTCTTTCCCGACTTGGCACCGGTTGTGGTGAACAGCACGACCGGGCGATCTCCGACCTGCACGCCGTCGGTGGTGCCCTGCTCGAGGATCTTCTTCGTCTGGTCGCGTACCCACTCGCTCGGGCTCAGTTCTGGTTGTTCGCTCATGGATCGCACAACGCGCGAGATGCGACCGGGATTCCGGCGCCGACGCAACGTTTCGATCACGAGTGGTAGGCATGGAATCAGACCCCTATGCGGAAGGACCAGTGACATGGCCATTGCCACCATCAACCCGGCGACCGGAGAGACCGTCCGGGAGTTCGATTCACTCACCGACGCACAGGTCGACGAAGCACTCGATCGTGCGGTACGCGGTTTCGCCGACTATCGCACGACCACGTTCGAGCAACGAGCGGCCTGGCTTCACGCGACCGCCGATCTACTCGAGGCCGAGGCCGACAGCGTCGCAGCGATGATGACGGAGGAGATGGGTAAGACCCTCGCCTCGGCGAAAGCGGAAACTCTTAAATGCGCGAAGGGATTTCGTTACTACGCAGACCACGGAGCCGCGATGCTCGCCGACGAGGCCGCGGATGCCGACGCCGTCGGCGCAAGCCGCGCCTACATGCGGTATCAGCCACTCGGTGTGGTGCTGGCCGTCATGCCGTGGAATTTTCCACTCTGGCAGGCCGTCCGTTTCGCCGCGCCTGCCCTGATGGCGGGCAACGTCGGCATCCTCAAGCACGCATCGAACGTGCCACAGTCGGCGCTCTATCTCGAAGACGTGTTGCGCCGTGCTGGATTTCCCGACGGTTGTTTCCAGACTCTGTTGATCGGCTCGAGCAAGGTCGAGTCCATTCTGCGCGATCCGCGGGTGGCAGCCGCGACGCTGACCGGTAGCGAACCGGCGGGCAGATCGGTGGCTGCGATCGCCGGTGACGAGGTCAAGCACACGGTCCTCGAACTCGGGGGCAGTGATCCCTACATCGTGATGCCCAGCGCCGAGATCGCGCAGGCGGCGAAGACCGCGGTGACCGCGCGCGTACAGAACAATGGCCAATCCTGTATCGCCGCAAAGCGATTCATCGTCCACACCGATGTCTACGACGAGTTCGTCGATGCCTTCACCGAGGGATTCCGCTCGCTCGTCGTCGGGGATCCGACCGACGAAGCCACCGACGTCGGGCCACTCGCCACCGAACAGGGACGTACCGATCTCGAAGAACTCGTCGACGATGCAGTCGGTAAGGGTGCCAAAGTCCTCATCGGGGGCAGCCGAGTCGACCGGCCCGGTTGGTTCTACGAGCCGACGATCCTCGCCGACATCACCGAGGAGATGGACATCTACTCGGCCGAAGCCTTCGGTCCTGTAGCCGCGTTGTACCGCGTCGAGAACATCGACGACGCCATCGCGATCGCCAACGACACCACGTTCGGTCTCGGTGGCAACGCGTGGACGACAGATGCTGCCGAGCAGGAGCAGTTCATCGATCGGATCGAGTCGGGCCAGGTGTTCATCAACGGCATGACCACCTCGTACCCCGAACTCGGATTCGGCGGGATCAAGCGATCAGGCTATGGACGCGAACTGACCTCGCACGGCATCCACGAGTTCTGCAACATCAAGACCGTCTGGATCGCTTGACTCCGGCACGGGCCTGGTCCGCGGCACCTGACCGACCCACATCGGCTTGCAGCGAGATCGTAGGCTTGAGTTGTGGTTGATTTCGCATATGTCATTGCCGGTTCGGAAGCGACGGGCGGCGCAGGTCTTCAGGTCGATCTGAAAACCTTCCAGGAACTCGGTGTCTACGGCGTCGGCACCATCACGTGCATCGTCTCGTTCGACCCCGGGAACGACTGGGCACACCGGTTCGTCCCGATCGAGCCACAGGTCATCGCCGACCAGATCGAGGCGGCCACAGCGACCCACGACCTCGACGTGGTCAAGGTCGGCATGCTCGGGACTCCCGCAACCATTGACGTCGTCGCCGACGCTCTCGCCGCGCGACAGTGGCGGCATGTCGTCGTCGACCCGGTACTCATCTGCAAGGGCCAGGAACCGGGCGCCGCACTCGACACCGATACGGCGTTGCGCGAGAAGATCATTCCGCTCGCGACCGTCGTCACACCGAATCTCTTCGAGGCACAAATCCTCTCCGGCATGGACGAGATCAGCAGCGTCGACGATCTCGCAGAGGCCGCCCGCCGCATCGCAGACCTCGGCCCGAAGTACGTTGTCGCCAAGGGCGGCGTCGAACTTCCCGGGGACGACGCCGTCGACGTGCTCTTCGACGGCTCCGAGGTGACCGTCCTCGCCGCACCCAAGGTCGGATCCGAGCGAGTCTCGGGGGCCGGATGCACACTCGCCGCGGCCATCACCGCCGAGTTGGCGAAGGGCGCGGAGATCGGTGATGCCGTCGCATTCGCCAAAGAGTTCACCACGGCAGGAATCAACGGGCGCGTCTCGGCGCACACACCATTCGACACGGTGTGGCAAGGCGCCTTCGTGGACGCCCTCGACGGCTGATCGCTTCAGCCCACGTGGACCCCAGCGGGCTGTCCGGACGTCGGCAAGCCGTCGTCCGCGAGTTCGCGGGCCTGACCGAACGCCGCGTCGGATGCGTCGGCGAACAACCGCCGGGTCTCGACGACGAATCGCCATCTCCCGACACCCAGGTCCCTGAGCGCACCACCGTGGTCGACGGCGACAAGCGCAGAGACCGCCAGCGCCAGCCCACGCCAGGCCGCAGCGATACCGGCGCGCTGCCACGTCGGAGTGCGCGCAAATCCCGCGCGCAGGCGGTGGCACTGAAACGGCACGTGGCGCAACTCGTCGGCGAGAACCCGCTCGGCAACCTCGGTGAGAAGAGCGTCGTCCCCCTCCGCGAGCGCACGGTAGTAGCGCAGCGCGATCACCTCGGCGATCGCGAGGATCATGATCTCCACCCGCAGCCCCATCGAGCGTCGGAGTCGCACGAACACGGCATCCGACCAGTGTCGATCGATTGGAACAGCGCCAGCGGCACATAGCAGTTCCTCGAGCATTCGCGCGTGATTGCGCTCTTCTGCGACGAACAGCCGCACCGCGTGTGCGTAATCCGTGTCGCCGGTCGAGTCCGCTTTGGCAATCAGGTGCGCACCGTCACCGCTTTCCCCAACCTGGAACTTCTGCAGACTCTTGACCACCGAGCGCGGCAGTCTCGAACCGCGCGCCCAGTCGGGTTCGCCTGCGCGCACGCGTCGCGGGATGGCATCGTCGAAGTCGTTACGCCAGTATCGGGACGGGTTCATCCGGCCAGGCTAGCGACTGCTGTCCGATGCTCATTCGGACAAACGATGCCAGCCTGGTGAGCGCGTGCACGAGGGGCTGCAGGGGCGGCCGACGCCGAGTCAAGGGTTGGACCCAGCGGGCGTCTGTGGGCATGACGGTCTACTCCTCGTCGTTGCAGTGGACGTCAGTAACGCGAACGATCCAGGGAGCATCGGATGACCCGAACAGTGTCCACATCGGCAACGTCTGCCGAGGATGGCTTCGCTGAGGAATGGCAGCAGTGGCACGCCGCCCGCGAGCGTGATCTCGCGGCACCGCTCGGTTGGCTCTCGATCAACCGTCTCGAATGGCTCGATACCGAGCCTGCCCGCTTCGACGGTCTGCCGGGACTCTGGTGGTTCGACGGCAGCACCGCCCACCTGCGCCCCGGCGACGC
Organism: Gordonia otitidis; assembly: GCF_020735545.1. NCBI lineage: Bacteria > Bacillati > Actinomycetota > Actinomycetes > Mycobacteriales > Gordoniaceae > Gordonia > Gordonia otitidis. The sequence goes on along the minus strand of NZ_CP085974.1, from coordinate 4,440,907 downwards.
CGAAACGTTCGCCGCCCGTGACTTCGAGCTGCAGCCAACCGGTCCGGGCGAGGTGATCGAGGTCGACGGCGTTCACATCGAGGTTGCTCGGCGCGGCGACGGCTATGTGATCCGCGTGCACGACGCAGATGCACCGGCAGTCCGCGACTTTCACGGGGTGCCGGCGTATGCGCCCGATACGGCGTGGGTCGTCGAGGCGCGATTCGAACCATACGGGGAGCCACAGCCGGTGACGATCGGCGCCGTCGCGGAGGGCTTGGCACATGTGTACGTCTCCCCCGGTGAACTGGTCTTCGACTGGGGCGGGAACCAGCGCAGACTCGTCGCTTTCAACGGCAAGCAGGGTGGATTGAGCGTCCTGTTCACCGATGACACCTCGGGCGTGAGCACGTACGCGGCGAATCGGAGCCTGTCCGTCGACGCGACGGACGACGTTCTCCTGAACGGTGGACGCGTGGCACTCGACTTCAATCGAGCCGTCAACCTGCCGTGCGCGTTCATCGACTTCGCGACCTGCCCGCTGCCACCGGCGGGCAATCACCTGGACTTCGACGTGACTGCAGGTGAGAAGACGCCGTACGAACGCGAAACTCAGTAGAGCCAGGCCCGATAGGCCTCGTCACCGAACTCTTCGTCAGGTACGTCGTCGAGGCCCTCCATTACTTGTTTGGCAAGCGTCGCGGTGTTCGGCACGCTCTCGGGTTGCCACGTCTCCGGCTTCCAGAGTTCCGACCTGAGAAACGCTTTGGAGCAGTGGAAGAACACTTCTTCGACGGCGACCTCGACGGCGAGGATCGGCCGCTTACCCCGGACGGCCAGCTGATCGAAGTACGGGCCGTCGTCGACGATGCGCGCCGAGCCGTTGACCCTGAGGGTGTCGCCTCTGCCGGGAATCACGGCGATCGCACCCACGTGCGGGTTGGTGAGGATGTTCTCGTAACCGTCCACCCGTCGGTTGCCCGGCCGTTCAGGGATGGCGATGGTGCGAGCGTCGATGACGTGCACCACTTTTCCTGCGGGATCGCCTTTGGGCGAGACGTCGACGCGGCCGGAACTATCGGAGGTGGCCAGGAACAGCATCGGCGTCGCGACAAGCCAGTCGACGTGGGCTTGCAGGAGCTGCGACCGGACCTTGTTGGCGATGATCTCCGCGGGATGCCCGACGACGTCCCTCAATTGCTCTGACGTGGTGATCCGCATACCTCCATGATGCCGACTCAACCGGCGGTGACGGTCGGCAGTCCAGGTCGAGTTGAATTCCGGCTGAGGTGCGTCGCGCGCTGATGGTTCCGCCGTGCGCTTCCTCCGACGACACTCCGTCGCCTTCATCGATAAGACACCACGAGTGGTGCGTGGTCGGACAGACGCTGCTCGGGCGAGGGTTCTTTGTCCACGGCGACCGACACGGCCCGACGAGCGAGACCGGGTGTCGCGAGCTGATGATCGACGCGCCAGCCGACGTCCTTGGTGAACGACTCCCCCGCCCAGCTCCACCAGGTCAGCGGTCCTGGTTGGTCGCCGTGCACCTGTCGCACGACGTCGACCAGTCGACGACGGCCCAGGACGGAATCGAACCATGCGCGGTCTTCGGGGAGGAAGCCGTCCATCGACCTCGCTGCTCTCCAGTTGGTCACGTCGAACTCAGTGTGCGCGATGTTCAGATCACCGACGAGTAGGAACTCGCGACCCTTCCGCATCGCAGCCAGGCGATTCCGGCTCAGCTCTCGACCGAAACCCGCCAGAAAGCGTTGTTTGCGTTCGTACTTCGCGCCACCGTCCGGTGCGTTGCGCATGGCTCCGGGACGCTGCCGGTGTGCCGGGAGTCCACCCTTCGGCAGGTAGATGCAGGCGATGGTGACCGGACGATCGGACAGATCCACCTCGACGTATCGCCCCTGCGTGGCGAACTCGGAGAGTCCACGGGCGCGCGGCGGATGCGACACCCAGGTACGCGCCGCTGTCGGGCTCGTCCTGGTCAGAATCGCGACGCCGTTGCGGCCGGCCACCGATCCCACGTCGGCGGCGACCGCGTACCCGGGAAAGTCACCCAGTTCTGATGCAGGGCAACGTAATTCTTGGAGTGCAACGACGTCGGGCGCGCGTTCGGCGAGCCAGCGATCGAATCCTCGACGACGCGCCGCCCGAATCCCATTGACGTTGAAGGTAGCAACCGTGAAGGGTTCGGGGTCGGCAGGACGCATACCGAACACTGTGCCCGACCGCGGCGAGTCGCCCGCAGGTACCCGTATCAGATGCCGAACGGCTTCGCGTAGTGGATGAGGCCGCTCGGCAGGGGCTGATCGTCGAGGCTCATGGCCATCAGCGCGTCGTCGGGGACGTCGACGTTGAGGGTGATCCCGTGGCTGGACGCCCGCGTGAAGCCGAACCGGGGGTAGTAATCCGGATGTCCCATCACGGTGACGAAGTGTTCGCCCTGAGCCGCAGCAGCCGACAGCACTGCGCGAATGGCCGCCGATCCCGCCCCGGTTCTCTGATGTTCGGGTAGCACAGCACACGGCGCGAGACACAACGCGGGCGTCGTTCCGATGTGGCAGCGGGTCAGCAGCGCCTGACCGACGACCGCGCCGGCGTCGTCGGTGGCGACATACGACAGACCATCGATCCAGGCATCGGGATCGGCCCGCAGGGCGTCGACGAGGTCGGCTTCCTCCGCGGTGTCGAAGGCGGAGAGGACGACATGGCGGATCGCGTCGATGTCGGCGTTCGTCTCGGGGCGGGTGGTCCAGCGGCTCTTTGTCGATGAGTCTTTCATCGCGATCCTTTCGGTCAGAAATAGCTCGATGGATGACATCTGTTGCTGTGGAGTCGACCGACTCCTGCGCCAGGTCACTTGCACGTCACAGCTCTGCGACTCGTCCATCCTCGACGCGCCAGCGTGTGTCAAGGCGAACGCCGTCGATCATCCGCCGATCATGGGTGACGAGCAGCACCGCACCGTCGAAGGACTCGAGTGCCGATTCGAGCTGTTCGATCGCGGGGAGATCGAGGTGGTTGGTCGGTTCGTCGAGCACGAGCACGTTGACTCCTCGCGCTTGCAGCAATGCCAGTGCCGCACGAGTCCGTTCGCCCGGCGACAGGTCGGCGACCGGTCGGTCGACGTGATCGGCGCGCAGCCCGAATTTGGCCAACAGCGTGCGCACCTCGGCTGTCGTGAACTCCGGCACGAGTTGCTCGAAGCGCTCGGCGAGTAGCTGCGGTCCGGCGAATTGACCACGCGCCTGGTCGATTTCGCCGATCGCGACACTCGCGCCGAGCTGTGCGGTGCCCTCGTCGGGCACGATGCGACCGGTCAACACACCGAGCAGCGTCGACTTTCCCGCGCCGTTCGGTCCGGTGATGCCGATGCGCTGACCGGCGTTCACCTGAAGCGAGACGGGGCCCAGAGTGAAGTCGCCGCGTCGCACCACCGCATTGGTGAGTGTCGCGACCACTGAACTCGATCGGGGTGCTGACCCGATGGTGAACTCGAGCACCCATTCCTTGCGGGGCTCGGCGACCTCGTCGAGGCGAGCGATCCGGCTCTCCATCTGACGCACCTTCTGCGCCTGTTTCTCGCTGGATTCGCTTGCCGCTCTGCGTCGGATCTTGTCGTTGTCGGGCGCCTTGCGAATCGCGTTGCGCACGCCATGACTCGACCATTCCCGCTGAGTACGCGCTCGCGCCACGAGATCTGCCTTCTTCTCGGCGAACTCCTCATACTCCGCGCGACGATGCTGTCGGGTGATCTCCCGCTCCTTCAGGTAGCTTTCGTATCCGCCGTTGTAGACCGTGTTGGTGTGCTGGACGAGATCCAGTTCGACGATCCGAGTCGCGCTGCGCGCCATGAACTCTCGATCGTGACTGACAAGCACGACGCCTCCGCGCATACCGGCGACGACGTCTTCGAGGCGGGAGAGTCCGTCGAGGTCGAGGTCGTTGGTCGGTTCGTCGAGCAGCACGACGTCGAATCGTGAGCACAGCAGTGCCGCCAGTCCGACCCGTGCGGCCTGCCCACCGGAAAGGCCAGTCATCAGTGCAGAGCCCGCAGCGACGTCGCCCGCCGGCAGCCCGAGGTCGGCAAGAACTGCGGGCAGACGTTCGTCGAGGTCCGCGGCGCCACAGGCGAGCCAGCGATCAAGGGCGGTCGCGTAGGCGTCGGCCGGGTCGTCGGGCCCTGAGTGGTCGTCGTCGCCGAGGGCGGCCGCCGCAGCCTCCATCGCCTGCGTCGCGGCGGCACAGCCTGTTCGGCGTGCGACGTACTGCGCGACCGTCTCGCCCTGCACGCGTTCGTGTTCCTGCGGCAACCAGCCGACGAAGGCATCAGCCGGGGCGCGGGTCACAGTGCCTTCCAACGGTGCGAGCTCACCCGCGAGGACGCGCAGCAACGTCGACTTGCCCGCGCCGTTGGCCCCGAGTACCCCGACCACGTCGCCTGGTGCGACCGTCAGATCGAGGTGATCGAACAGCACCCGATGTGCATATCCACCGGCGATGTCCTTGGCGACGAGCGAGGCTGTCATGCCTCACATGGTCCCATTCACGGCTGCCGGGCACTGCCGGGGAGTCGTGTGTGCAACTCTCCGCCACCCGATGGATCATGCGGTCACCGATCACAGGACCTGCGAGAGAAAGGCCTTCAAGCGATCGGATTTTGCGTCGGTGAACAGTTGATCCGGCGTACCGGTCTCCACCACCTCGCCGTGATCCATGAAGACCACGTTGTCGGCCACGGTGCGTGCGAACCCCATCTCGTGGGTCACCACGACCATCGTCATGCCCTGCCCGGCGAGTTCGGTCATCAGCGCCAGGATGCCCTTCACCAGTTCCGGGTCGAGTGCTGAGGTGGCCTCGTCGAAGAACATGACCTGCGGCGCCATGGCCAGAGCGCGCGCGATCGCGACCCGCTGTTGCTGACCGCCGGAGAGGTTGGCCGGACGTACGTCGGCCTTTGCGCGCAGCCCCACGACGTCGAGCTCATCGATCGCGCGTGCCCGCGCCTCGTCCTTGGACAAACCCAGCAGTCTGCGCGGTCCGAGTGCCACATTGTCGGCCACACTCATGTGGGGGAACAGGTTGAAGTGCTGGAAGACCATGCCGATGCGTCGGCGCAGTTCGTCGGGATTGTCTTTCAGGACCGATCGGCCGTCGAGCAGGATGTCCCCGCTGTCGGGCTCGTGCAGTCGGTTCAGGACCCGCAGCAGCGTCGACTTTCCTGATCCGGACGGACCGATGACCGTCGTCGTGCTTCCGGCATCCACATCGAGACTGATGCCACGGAGCACGTGATTCTTGCCGAACGAGAGGTGTAGGTCTTTGCCGGTGAGAGAAACCGCGTCGCGGTGTTGTGTCGCGGCGGCACTCGAAGTGTCAGTTACGTCGGCCATGTCAGCTCTCCTGAAGGGTGCTCGCCGAGACCGGCGGCGTACTCTCGTCGACCTGTTTGCCGGTGCGCAGGCGATTGTCGACGTAGTTGACGAAGTGGGTCAGCGGAATGGTCAGACACAGGTACACGATGCCCGCGGCAACCAGTGGCGACAGATTCCCGGTCTGCGCGTTGAGATCTCGGCCCACCGCGAAGAGCTCGCGTTGGCTGGCCAGAAGACCGAGGAAGTAGATCAGCGAGCTGTCCTTGATGAGACTGATGAACTGATTGACCAGGGCAGGTAGGACCCGACGTACGCCTTGCGGGACGACGACCAATCGCATCGACTCGCGGTAGGAGAATCCGATGGCGCGCGATGCCTCCAGCTGTCCGGCGTCGACGCTCTGAATGCCCGAGCGGAAGATCTCTCCGATATAGGCGGCCGCGAGCAGGCCGAGCGCGAAAGCGCCCAGCCAGTACGGGTTGTTGCCCGTCAGATTCTTGACCACCGGCCCTATCCCGAGGCCGACGACCAGAATCACCACCACGGCGGGCAGCCCTCGGAAGATGTCGGTGTAGATGCGGGCGGGCCAGCGCAGCCACCGGGATCGGGAGATCCCGGCGACGGCCAGTAGCATGCCGAGCACGATGCCGATCAGACCGGAAACCACCGACAGGATCAACGTATTCGGCAGCCCGGTCTTGATCAGATCGGGGAACGCCTGCTTGTAGAGATCCCAGTCGAAGAACGTCGAGCGTAGTTGCGCGAGTGTGCTCTTCGGCTTCTCCGACGCACTCTCGTCGGGCTTCTTCGCCGCATTCTGCTTGGCGATGGCCGCGAAGTCGGGCAACTGCGGCGCCGGTGCCGCCTTGCTTCCCGGCTTCCACCCCTTGGGCAGTTCGCGTGGCACCCAGTCGGAGTAGAGCTTGGCGTAGGTGCCGTCGGCGATGACGGCGTCGAGACCCGAGTTGAGGGCGGCCACCAGTTTCGGCTTGTCGGGTGCTACCGCCCACGCGACGAAGTTGTTGACGCTGAACGTGTTTTCGATGATGGCGGTGCCGTCGCCTGGCTTGACGGCGCCCTCGGCCTGCTGCGACGGCGCAACCCACGCATCGATCTGGCCGCTCTTGAGGTTCGCGTATGCCGTGGCGTAGTCGGGAAACTTGACGGGCTCGAGGTGCAGGGTGTTGACAACGTAATCGTCTTGCACCGTGCCCTGGACGACGCCGATTCGGGTGTTCTGACCCAGACTGCCGAAGCCCTTGATGCGACCTCCGGTCGGCGCGACCAACGAGAAGTATCCGAAGTCGTATCCGTTGGTGAACGCGACAGTCCTGCGTCGCTCGTCCGTGGTCGTGATCGACGACGACCCGACGTCGAAGCGATGGTTGGCGACCTGGGCGAGCAGCCCGGAGAACTCGGTGCCCGAGAACTCGATCCGGAGACCGAGTTTCGCGGCGATCGCTCTGAGCAGTTCATTGTCGAACCCGGTGAACGTGCCCTTGCTGTTCACGCAGATGCTCGGTCCGGCGTCCGAGAGTGTGCCCACCGAGATCACGCCGGGCGTGCCCAGTCCCAGATCGTTGACGTTGATCTGATCCACTGGCGTGGTGTCAGCAGTGGTGTATCGGTCCTCGCCGCCCTGCTCGGCGGCAGCGAGGTTGGTGGGTGCCGCCGATGCCGAATTCTGGCCCGGCGGTGAACAATTGTCGGCGGGCGCAGCCGACGCCAACGGCACGGGACTCATTGCGGCTGTCATCAAGGCGACGAGTGCCACGACCACTCCGAGGACGGATAGTCGGGCGGCTCGTGTCGTCGACTGCGTGGGTGCAGAACTCATACGGCTCACCGGAGAACACTAGCCAGACAAGCGAGCGAAATCCCAAACGTTCGGCTCACGGTGAATGTAGAGGTGGTTCACGTCGCGGCTGAGGACCGGTGACGCGGTTACGCAGTGTGCGTGCCGACGTTGATCACCCGACCGTCCGACCCCCGGTAGAAGAATCGGGTGACACCCCAGGGTTCGTCGGTGAGCGGGTGCACGATTTCGAGTCCCGCAGCCCTCGCGTGCGCGAACGCCTCGCGAACGTCGTCGACGAAAACCGACACGTCGGGGTTCACCGGTGCCGACGCGTCTTCGGTCATGACGCTGAGCTGATGCCCGTCGTCGTCTCCCAGGGTCACGATCCAGCCGTGATCCATGAGGACACGCAGCCCGAGCACCTCGGAGTGCTCTGCCACGGCTCGACGGAGATCAGCCACGGTCAGATTCGGAACCACTCGATCAACACGCATGCGTCCACTCTCCCATCGAGCTCTTTCTCATCACCTCATCTCACGGACTCGACGGAGGGGCCGCCGCTCGGGTGCGGCAATGAACCCGTCGAGCGTCGTTGCCACGAAATAGACGACTCTGCGCATCGGACAATGCCCGCGCGGGCGAGCCCGTCGCAGCCGAAGGCACCACGAGGCTTGCGGCGACAATGCCCTAGCGTTGAGCCGTGGACACGAACAAGCCGGTGGCGCTGGTGACCGGCGCGACGTCGAGGATAGGCCTCGGCATTGCCCGCCATCTGGTGCAGGCCGGTTACCACGTGATACTGCACTCGCGGTCGTCGGTCGACGCAGGGCGGGCATTGGCAGCGGAGTTGGTCGACGCCACCTACCTCCAGGCAGATCTTGCGGACGACGAGCAGCGGGGTCGGCTCGTCGGCGAGAGCATCCGTGTCGCCGGACGCATGGACGTACTGGTCAACAATGCAGGTATCAGCTCGGTGATACCGCATGCAGATCTGCAGGCAGCGTCGGCTCAGGTCTGGCGAGAGATGTTTGAAGTGAACGCGATTGCCCCTTTCCGGCTGGTAGCCGAGGCCGAACCTCATCTACGCGCGGCAGCCGAGGACGGGCGACCGGCAGCCGTGGTGAACATCGCATCCCACGCGGGAGTACGGCCGAAGGGAGCGTCGATCCCCTACGCGGCGAGCAAAGCTGCACTGATCCATACGACCCGACTTCTGGCACTGACACTCGCGCCTGACATCCGGGTCAACGCCATCGCGCCCGGTCTCGTCGATACTCCGCTCACCGCGGAGTGGACCGACAGTCACACGCTGTGGCGTGAGCGGGCGCCCATGACCAGACCTGCTGGCGTCGACGATGTCGCGAAAACCGCACTGGCGCTGATCGAGTCGGACTACATCACCGGCGAGTGCGTGGTACTCGACGGCGGACTCGGCCTGACCTGATTGCAGAGGACACCAGACCCAAACCACCGTAGGCGCTGCAATCAGCTTTGCGTCACCCACTGCCAGGAGGTGTAGGCGTCGAGGTCCGCACTGCCGCCGAAGGCAGTGCCGTTGCCCGAGTGCCCAACACCGCCGAGCGGCGCCCAGGCGACGGCGAGTGAGGTGACGTCATTGATATGGATGTTTCCCGAGCGGATGTTGTCGGCAATGGCCATCGCACGTCCGGCATCGCTGGTCATGATCGAACAGGTCAGTCCGTATTCGGAGGCGTTGGCCAGGGCAATGGCCTCCTCATCGGTCTTGAAGGAAGTGATGCCCACGACCGGCGCGAAAGTCTCCTCGAGGAACAACGGGTTGTCCGCGGCGACATTGTCGTAGACGTGGGCCGAGAAGTACAGGCCCTCCGGCGGATCGCCGACGAGCTTGCGTGCGCCCGCGTCCTCGGCGCGCCGGGTGAGGTCTACCGCGTGGTCGAGTTGCTTCTGGTTGACCAGCGGCCCTTGCATCGCCTCGGAGTTGGTGCGCGGGTCCACGGCTTTCACGTCCGCCGCAGCTGCCGCGATCGTCGCGGCGTACTCCTCGGCGATGCTTTCGTGCACGAGGTGTCGCCCGATGACCAGGCATCCCTGGCCGTTCGCGAAGACGGAGCAGGCCAAGCCGATGTCGACTGCAGTCTCCAGGTTCGCGTCCTCGAGCACGATGTAGGCATTGTTGCCGCCGAGCTCGAGCTGGACGGGCTTGAGGTTCTCGCCGGCGGCGCGCCCGACAGCCCTTCCGATCGCGGTCGAGCCTGTGAAGGCGATCGAGTTGATGTTCGGATCAGTGGTCAGCGCTGCACCGGTCGGCCCGTCACCGGGGACCACCTGGAGCACCCCAGCGGGCAGGCCGGCCTCTTCGAAGATGCGGGCGATGAGGACGCCACCCGACACCGGGGTCTGTGGGGCCGGCTTCAAGACGACGGCGTTCCCGAGTGCGAGAGCTGGAGCCACGTTGCGCAGGGACAACATGAAGGGCGCGTTCCACGGACCGATGACGCCGACGACGCCCCGGGGCACACGGCGGGCGTAGTTCTTCTGGCCTGGCTTCATTGACGGCAGTATCTCGCCGCGGGGTGCGGCGCATAGTGCGGCGCCCTGACGGACGAGTTCGGTGCCGTACTGGATTTCAACGGCTGTCATGCCGGACACCGAGCCGACCTCTTTTTGGATCCATTCGCGGATCTCGTCGGCGTCTCGCTCGATGATGGCGGCCGCACGGTTGAACACGGCTACGCGCTCGTCGATGCCGAGGGCGTTCCACGCTCTTCCGGCGGCAGCCGCTGATTCGGCGGCGCGCGCGACGTCGCCAACGGAGGCTTCGCCCACCTCGGCAACAACCTCGCCATCGAGCGGGCTCACGATCTTGGTCGTGGCACCGCCTTCGGCGGGAATCCACCTGCCGTTGAAGATCATCCCGGTCCAACGCTGGTTCTGGGTCATTCGGTTTTACCTTGTCCCTTCATGCGCTCGATGACGTGCTTCGCCACATCGTCGCGGTCAAGCGATCGTCGGAATGACGGACGCCGCTTCGCATTCTTCGGGCGAGGACGCGGTCGGGGAAGAACAAAAGTCACGTGGTGAATGTGATTCAGCCGAGGGTCGACACGATGTACAAGCCGTTGGGATCATCGACGCGTAGACCCCACTCGGTGCGTGAGACCAAGCCACGTTCGCGGAGTTCTCGTAGGGCTCGGCCGACGACCTCCCGCACCGACCCGATGGCGTCAGCGATCTCCTGTTGGTCCTGCATGACAACCAACTCGCCGGATTGCTGGATCGCCAGGTCGAGCAGGTGGCGGGCCAGTCGGCGACGCACGGACCCGAAGACAGTCGCCGACATCATGTCGATGACCTCCGTCGCAACCGATCCGACGAGTTGCGCCAACGCCCACCCGACCTCTGGCTCCGACCGGGCAAACCGGCGCAGTCGGTCCACGTTGAGGAAGAGAACATCCAACATGGTGACCGCCTCGACGCTGACTGCCTGGCGATCGGTCACCACAGCTACCGCGCCCACCACGTCGCCGCTGCGTGCGTAGCGGATCGTCGCTTTGCGGCCTTCGGCGGACGAAGCAACAACGCGCGCGAGTCCGGACACCAGGAGCACGAAACGTGGCTGGTCGAACGCTCGGTATACGGTGTGGCCGGGAGGGATCGCCATCGGCAATGCGGTCGATCGCAGCTCCTCTTGCGCCTTCGTTGGCAACGCCGAGAGAAAGCTGGACGCCCATGCCGCGTCCGCACTGGATCCACGAGCTGACGGATGCGGCGGGGGTCTGTCGTTCATGCCTCTGCAGACTTCATCGGTGGGGTTTGAGTGTTCGATTTCCGGAGGCTCTAACCGTTGGGCTCGCCGACGTGAGGGGGCTGCGCGCTCATCGCACGAAAACGAATGACCAGCACCTAAGTGCTGGTCATGACGTCGGGCTGACAGGATTTGAACCTGCGACCACTTGACCCCCAGTCAAGTGCGCTACCAAACTGCGCCACAGCCCGTTGCCCTCTCGCGAGGGCCTCGACAACATTAGCGGACACCGACGGCTCGACGCTAATCGCCTGGTCGGAGCGTCGTCACACTCCATCCCACCGCCAGCCACCTCATCTGTGTGCCGCTACCTTCGGCAGTGGTGAAGGTAGCTGTACACAGACGAGGTGAGGACACCCGGACGCGGCGGCCCGATCACAACACCCCGCGCCCTTCGCTCAGCGCTTGCGACGGTCCCGCTTGTCGCGCACGCGCACGTTGATCCGCACGGGCGAGCCGTCGAAGTTGAACCCCTCGCGAAGCCGTCGCTCCAGGAAGCGCCGATACCCCGCCTCGAGGAACCCCGTGGTGAACAGGACGAAGGTCGGGGGCCGCACCGACGCCTGGGTGGCGAACAGCACGCGCGGCTGTCGTCCGCCGCGCAGCGGTGGCGGATTCGACGCGATGACGTCTTTGAGCCAGTTGTTGAGCTGGCCGGTGGAGACACGCTTGTCCCACGATTCCAGCGCACCTTCGAGTGCGGGCACCAGCTTCTGCACCGCGCGTCCGGTCATCGCCGAGATGTTGACCCGACGCGCCCACGGAACGCGTGCGAGTTCGCGGTCGATCTCCTTGTCGAGCTGGTAGCGACGATCCTCGTCGACCAGATCCCACTTGTTGAACGCGATCACCAGCGCGCGCCCCGTCTCGATGATCAGCGACAGCACACGCAGGTCCTGTTCGGTGATCGGCTGCGACGCATCGATCAGCAGGATCGCGACCTCGGCGGCCTCGAGAGCCGACCGCGTGCGCAGCGACGCATAGTATTCGTGCCCACTGGCGGTGTGCACCTTGCGGCGCAGACCTGCGGTGTCGACGAACAGCCATGGCCTGCCATCGAGTTCGACGACCTCGTCGACGGGGTCGACGGTGGTGCCCGCGACGTTGTCGACCACCGAGCGATCCGAGCCCGCGAGCTTGTTCAACAGTGAACTCTTGCCGACATTCGGCTTACCCACCAGTGCGACCCGACGCGGGCCGCCGAACGCGGGTGCCGACTCACGGGGCGTCTCGGGCATCTTCTCGAGGATCACGTCCAGCAGGTCACCCGCTCCCCTGCCGTGCGCGGCCGACACCGTGTGCGGCTCACCGAGTCCCAAGGACCACAAGGATGCCGCTTCGGCTTCGAGCTTCTCACTGTCGACCTTGTTGGCCACCAGGATCACCGGAGTCTTCGACCGGCGCAGAACACGTGCGACCGCCTCGTCCGTCGAGGTGGCACCGACGGTGGCGTCGACCACGACGACGATCACGTCAGCCGTCTCCATCGCCGACTCCGCCTGCCTGGCAACGGCCTGCTGCAGACCCTTGGCATCCGGTTCCCACCCGCCGGTGTCGACGACGGTGAACCGGTGTCCCGACCACGACGCCGGATACGACACGCGGTCGCGAGTCACACCGGGAATGTCCTCGACGACGGCCTCACGGCGACCGAGGATGCGGTTGACCAGAGTGGACTTGCCCACGTTCGGTCGGCCGACGATGGCGACGACGGGGAGACGTTCGGGTTCGCCGCCCTCCTCGCCGAGATCGAAGTCGGTGATCTCCCAGTCTGATTCGTCCGACCAGACCCCGTCCCCCGGTTGTGCGGTCACATCGGTTGTCACGAAATCATCGTGCTCGGTCACACGGCACCTCCGGTTCGTGTCTGGACCAGTCCGGCAAGTTCGTCGAGAACCTGCTCGAGTGACAAATCACTGGTGTCGACGATGACGGCGTCGTCTGCTGGCCGCAACGGCGATACGGTGCGCGTCGAGTCGAGATGGTCACGGCGATTCACGCTGTCGAGAACCTTGTCGAAATCGCTGTCGCGTCCGGCGGCGAGGTTCTGCCGATGTCGTCGCAGCGCTCGCGCCTCCGGCGTCGCCGTCAGGAATATCTTGACCTGTGCGTCGGGAAAGACGACTGTCCCGATGTCACGACCCTCGACGACAACGAAATCATTGACAGCATGGAGTCGTTGCAGCGCAACCATTTTCGTTCGGACGGCGGGTACAGCCGACACCGCTGACACAGCATTGGTCACCTCGTCGGTCCGTATCGGCCCGGACACGTCGACACCGTCGAGCAGCACGTGGGATCCGCCCGAGCCATCTGCGCGCAGTTCGATCTCGGCGTCGGACACGACGGAGGCGATGTCATCCGGTGCGTCAAGTGCTACTCCGGCGCGCAGCACCGCCAGGGTTGCCGCCCGGTACATCGCTCCGGTGTCGAGGTAGTGCGCACCAACGCGCTGTGCGAGAACCTTGGAGACACTGGACTTTCCGGTCCCGGCGGGTCCGTCGATCGCGATGACGCGCGAGGCGATCGAGGGGTCGCTCACAATCCCACCGCCTTGTAGAGCGCGCCGACCTCGTCGCGTCCGAGTACCCGCAGAGTGCCGGGACGCTGCTCACCGAGAGCTACATTGCCGATGTGCGTACGCACCAGCGAGGTGACCGGGAACCCGACAGCTTCCATGAGCCGACGCACGATCCTGTTACGCCCCTCGTGCAGGGTGATACGTACCAGCGACTGTCCGTCGTTGACGTCCATCACGGTGAACGCGTCGACGGCGACGGGTCCGTCATCGAGTTCGACGCCGTCACGCAGCGTGCGCGACAACGCGCGCGGGACTTCGCCCTTGACCGTCGCGAGATAGGTCTTGGGTACCTCGAAGGACGGGTGCATCAATCGGTGCGCGAGTTCGCCGTCGTTGGTGAGTAGCAGCAGGCCTTCGGTCTCGGCGTCGAGTCGGCCCACGTGGAAGAGGCGCTGACCCGACATGACGCGTTCTGCGACGATGTCGCCGACGCAGGGGCGGCCCTGGTCGTCGGCCATCGTCGACTGCCAACCCTTGGGTTTGTTGAGCGCAAGGTACTGCCTGGTCTCGTCGATGATGACGCGCGCACCGTCGACGCGGATGACAGCGGTGTCGGGGTCGATCCGCAGGCCCTGTTCGGTGACGACCTCACCGTCGACCTCGACGCGACCGGCAGCGATCATCTCCTCGGCGCCGCGCCGCGACGCGACGCCTGCCTGCGCGAGCACCTTCTGCAGGCGCACGCCGTCGTCGACGTACGTCGCATGACCGCTCTCGTCAGCGCCGACCTGGTGGCGGGCGGGACGGGCGTTGTTCAGCCTGATACGACCAGCTTCGACGTCGGGCGTCGAGCGACCCTTCCGGTGCTGCTTCTTCGCGGAGGGCTGCTGTACTCGGCCGGTACCAGCGGGAATGCTGCGGCCACTTGCGGATCGACCTGAGGCACCTCGCCCGGTTCCCGCCTTGCCGCCGGCGGTCCTGCCGGAGGAAGCGCGACCCGAGCCGCCCTTGGCGCCTGTCGACCGCTGGCCGCGCGGATCGTCGCCCGCAGTGTTCTTGCGGTCGGTGTTCTTACGGTTCGAGTTCTTTCGATCTGTGTTGTTTCGATCAGGGTTTTTTCGGTCGGTGCGTCCCGCATTTCTCCTGCGGTCGCCCGGTGTGCCGTCACGGCTAGCGGATGCCATATGTCAGTCCTGGTCGTCGATGGTTGCTCCCGACGAGGTGCCGGGTATGTCGTCTCCCTTTGAGTCTGACCGCCCACCGCTCAGTTTGGCGAATCGCGGGTCGGACGAGAGCTCTTCGTCGAGGTCGTCGATGACGTCGACGTCGGGCAGCAGCGGGGCCAGGTCGGGCAATTCACCGAGAGACGCCAAACCCAGGCGCTCGAGAAACAGCTCGGTGGTGCCGTAGGTGGTGGCGCCCGACGCCGGATCGGAGCCGACCTCGTTGATGAGTCCGCGGGCCACGAGCGTGCGGATCACGCCGTCGACATTCACGCCCCGGATCGCGCTGACGCGTGCCCGGCTGACGGGCTGCCGGTACGCGATCACGGCGAGTGTTTCGAGAGCCGCGCGCGTGAGCTTCGACCTGGCGCCGTCGAGCAGCAGCCGCTCGACGTACGGCGCGTATTCGGCGCGCGTGTAGAACCGCCAACCGTCGCCTGCGAACCGGAGATCGAAGCCGCTACGCGCCTCGGTCAGTTCCGCAGCCATGCCGGTGAGCATCGCGTGGACACGCGAGCGGTCGTCACCCACAGCGGTGGCCAGTTCGTCAGCGGTGACCGGCGTGTCGACAACCAGCAGCACGGCTTCGAGCGCAGAACGCAGCCGGTCGTCGTCGAGAACAGGCTCGGCCTCGACCTCGTCGACACCGATCTCGCCGACGTCGAGCGCGGTCTGCCCAGCTCCGGGCAATTCCGCTCCGGTCGGTTCTGTCTCGGCGGGCGCTGTCTCGGTGGGTTCTGTCTCGGCGGGTTCCGCAGCGGGGTATTCGGCGTTGCTCGGTTCCGCAGCGGTGTGCCCCTCGTCGGTCGGTTCGACAGCGTCCGTGGAGCCCGACTCCTCGTCGACGTCGGTCATTCGTAGTCCTCCGCTTTCTCCATACGCAGATCGTCGGTGTCGCGCTCGCCCGTCCACGACACCTGCAGCTCGCCGAGCGCCTCCGGCTGTTCGAAGACGACAGCGCGTTCGCGGAACAGTTCGAGCAAGCCGAGGAAACTGCCGACCACTTCGAGGCCGTTCACGCAGTCGGCGACGAGGACTCGGAATGTGAGCCACTTGCCGGGCGCTGCGGAGAGCAGCGTGGCCATGCGACGCGCCTGACCCGGCACCGAGACCCTGTGCATGTCGTGGAGGTGGTCGAGGCCGACCGTGGGTACCGGACGCGGAGTGAGTGCCGCGACCGCCACCTCGGCGAAGCCGTCGGCGTCGACGCCGAGTGTCACCTCGGGCAGCAGGTCGGTGAACCTCTGCTCCAGCGACACAGCACGTGGGTAGCGCTGGAGTGCCGCCGCTTCGAGTTCCCCGAACAGCGCTGCGACCTGCTTGTACGCGCGATACTGCAGAAGTCGGGCGAAGAGCAGGTCGCGCGCTTCGAGCAACGCGAGATCCTCCGGGTCGTCGACCTCGCCGGTCGGCAGCAATCGCGCTGCCTTGAGATCGAGCAGCGTCGCTGCGATGACCAGGAACTCCGTGGTCTGTTCGAGACCGAGCTGAGAGCCCATCTCGCGTGTGTATGCGATGAACTCGTCGGTCACGGCGTGCAGTGCGACCTCGGTGACATCGAGTCGGTGCTGGCTGATGAGATTCAGCAGCAGATCGAACGGACCCTCGAAGTTCGCGAGTTTGACCCGGAACCCCGGTTCCTGGTTCTGCTCATCAACGTTGTTCTGCTCAGCAACGGTCCCCGACGCTTCCTCGCGTGCGACGTCGGCGCTCTCGGCGCCCGATCTGTCGACGACGGTCCCGGCGTCGACGGTCCCCGCGTCTGCGGTGCCGGCCTCGGTCATGCCTGCTTGACGTTGCGCGCGATGACCTCGCGTGCCAGCGCGCGATACGCCTTGGCGCCCGCGGACTTCGGCGCCCACGACGTGATCGGTTCGCCTGCGACACTGGTCTCGGGGAACCGTACGGTGCGGGCGATGACCGTGTCGTACACCGCGTCGCCGAACACCTCGACGACGCGCGCCATCACCTCGCGCGAATGCAGGGTGCGGGCGTCGAACATGGTCACCAGGATGCCGCCGAGTGTCAGACGGAAGTTGAGGCGGTCACGCACCTTCTCGATGGTGTCGGTGAGCAATGCGAGACCACGGAGGCTGAAGTACTCGCACTCCATCGGAATGATGACGGTGTCGGCGCAGGCCAGCGCGTTCACGGTGAGCAGTCCCAGCGACGGCTGGCAGTCGATCAGCACGACGTCGTAGCGGTCGAGAACCGGGTGCAGCGCCCTGCCGAGCGCCTGCTCGCGCCCGACTTCGCTGACGAGTTGGATCTCCGCTGCCGAGAGATCGATGTTCGACGGCAGCAGATCGAGGTTGTCGACGCGGGTGCGCATCAGCACATCCTCGATGGAGGCGTGGGGCGGCACCAGGAGGTTGTACACCGTCTCGTCGAGTTTGTGATGCGGCACACCGAGACCTGCCGACAACGCACCCTGCGGATCGAGGTCGACGAGAAGCACACGGCGCCCGTACTCGGCGAGCGCGGCACCGAGGTTGATGGTCGAGGTCGTCTTGCCGACGCCACCCTTCTGGTTGCACACGGCGATGACGGTCGCCGGTCCGTGCCTGTCGAGCACAGCGGGTGTCGGGACATCACGGTAGGGACGTCCGGTCGGTCCGATCTCATCGTCGGCGTGTTCGGCTTCGTCCACGTCGAAACCGGGAGTCACATGAAGGCGGTACTGATCGTCGGCATGACCCCCCGACCGCGGCGTACTCGGTGTGCTCACGTACCCGCCTTCCTCACTGATCGTGGTCGTGCTCGCAGATCCTCGGCCCGCCGGAGATGATCCCCGAGTGTGTCGTGCGTTGGGGAATTGCTCGTAGAGAAGCCGCTTGTCAGCCTAGTAGGTCGCCGCGCCGATCCCGCGGAGCATCGCCGCAACGACCTCGTCTCGGCGCTCAGCGCGCCCGTGGATGGGCCGTGGCATACACCTCGCGCATCGTGTTGACCGTGACGAGTGTGTACACCTGGGTCGTCGTGACCGACGCATGTCCGAGTAACTCCTGCACCACCCGGACGTCGGCGCCACCGTCGAGGAGATGAGTCGCGAAGGAATGTCGCAGAGTGTGTGGTGACACGGCTGTGCCTACGCCCGCGCGCTCGGCGGTGTCGGCGAGTACCTGCCATGCGCCCTGGCGCGTGAGCCTGCCACCTCTGGCGTTGAGGAACAATGCGGGTGTCGACCGCGCCACGAGCGCGGGTCTGCCGCGCACGAGGTAGGCCTCGATGGCCTCCACTGCTGGTCCACCGACCGGAACGAGCCGTTCTTTTCCCCCCTTGCCGCGCAGCAGCACCGTACGGGCGTCCGTATCGAGATCGTCGACGTCGAGCGACGTCGCCTCGGAGATCCGTGCTCCGCAGCTGTAGAGGAGTTCCAGTAGGGCGCGGTCGCGCAGAGCGCGCGGATGATCACCTGCACCTGCGGTGTCGAGGATCGCGACGACGTCCTCGACGGGCAGCGCCTTGGGAAGTCGTCGGGCCGGCCGGGGCGGCCGGACACCGTGGGCCACGTCGCCGGGCACGACGCCCTCGGCCGCGGCGAACTTGTGAAAGCCTCTGGTGGCCACGAAGGTTCGTGCAACCGAACTGTCCGCCAGTGGCATGGTCCCTGCTGCGGCGTCGCCACGACGCAGGTCGACGAGGAACTCACGGACGTCGTTCTCGGTGACCTCCGCGAGGTCGGCGATCCCACGATCGGTGAGATAGCGCCGGTAACGGTCGAGGTCACGACCGTAGGACGCGAGTGTGTTCGCCGCCATGCCACGCTCGACGGTGAGGTGATCGAGGTATCTCGTCACCACGTCGTCCACGGTGCGGCCGACTCCCTGCGCGGTATCCGTCCTCACCCCGATGCCCGACCCGCCTTGCGATCGGCAAACGCGTGCGGCTGGTCACGCCACGGGGTGTCCGTCGTCCTGAGTGCGATGTCGGCGCGGTCGGCAGCGAACACCGCCAGGATGCCCGCTACCGCGGTCGCGTTCACGATCTCGCCCGAGAAGACCTTCGCGACAGCCTCGTCGAGGTGGAGCCACTCCAGCGACATGTCGGCTTCCTCGTCCTCGCGATCGGCGATGTGATGCTGCGACAATTCCTCCGCGAGGTACACGCGCAACGCTTCGTCGGTGAAGCCCGGCGAGAGATCGAGATCGACCAGCACCTGCCATCGCTCGGCGCGCAGGTCTGTCTCCTCGGCGAGTTCACGCTGCGCGGCGGTCAACGGTGATTCCGCTGAGCCCTTGTCGAGCAATCCCGCAGGGATCTCGAGCAGTCGGCGCCCGACGGGGTGCCGATACTGGCGCACCATCGCGATCCTGCCGTCGTGATCGCGGGCGACCACGGCGACTGCACCGTAATGCTCCACGACCTCACGCTCTGCTATCCGGCCCCCCGGCATCTCGACCTCGTCGAGTCGTAGCGCGAGAATGGCACCGTCATAGGCGACTTCACTAGACCGCACCACGAAGTCGTGCGTGCCCGGACCGGAGTTCTCACTCAATCGAGGTGTCCCTCGACCTCGGCACCGACGACGATGGCCTCGGCGTCACCGTCGGCCACCACGCCCTCCACGGCCGACGGCGGGTCATAGTCACCCAGATCCACCGGGAGTCGTTCTGCCGCCTTGTATTTCAGCGACGCATCGATGAACGAGCGGAACAGCGGGTGGGGCCGCGTCGGCCGACTCTTCAGTTCAGGGTGCGCCTGGGTGCCCACCAGGAACGGGTGAATCGACGTCGGGTACTCGACGAACTCGACAAGGTGACCGTCGGGCGAGGTCCCGGAGAACACGAGACCCGACGCAGCGATCTTGTCGCGATAGGAGTTGTTGACCTCGAAACGGTGCCGATGCCGCTCGGACACCTCGGTCGAGCCGTACGACTCTGCCACGATGCTGTCGGGCTTGAGTGTCGCGGGGTAGGCACCGAGACGCATCGTGCCGCCGAGATCTGCCTCTCCTGCGACCACGTCGGTCTGGTCGGCCATCGTCGAGATCACCGGGTACGGGGTGCCGGGATCGAACTCGGTCGAGCTGGCGTCCTCGAGACCAACCGAACGGGCGGCCTCGATGACGATGCACTGCAGGCCGAGACACAGACCCAGCAGCGGGATGCCCCTACGCCGCGCGTAGCGGATCGCACCGAGTTTGCCCTCGATGCCGCGGATGCCGAATCCACCGGGGATGAGCACACCGTCGACGTCTCCGAGCGCGGCCTGCGCCCCCGCCTCGGTGGCGCACTCGTCGGACGGAACCCACTTGATGTCGGTCTTGGCACGCCACGCGAATCCACCCGCGCGGATAGCCTCGGTCACCGACAGATAGGCGTCGGGCAGATCGACGTATTTGCCCACCAATGCGATTCGCACGGTCTCGCGAGGCTCGTGGACCCGGTTGAGCAGTTCGCCCCACACAGTCCAGTCGACGTCGCGGAAGGGCAGCCCGAGCTTGCGCACGACGTATGCGTCGAGCTGTTCGGAGTGCAGCACCTTGGGGATGTCGTAGATCGACGGCGCGTCCGGCGTCGAGATCACGCCGTCGATGTCGACGTCGCACATCAGCGCGATCTTCTTCTTGAGCCCCTCGGGGACGTCCCTGTCGCAGCGCAGGATCAGCGCGTCCGGCTGGATACCGACGTTGCGCAATGCAGCGACCGAGTGTTGCGTGGGCTTGGTCTTGAGTTCGCCCGACGGCGCGAGGTAGGGCACGAGTGAGACGTGGATGAAGAAGACGTTGTCGCGGCCGACGTCGTGACGGATCTGCCGGGCGGCCTCGATGAACGGCAGCGACTCGATGTCGCCGACGGTTCCGCCGATCTCGGTGATGACCACGTCTGGCGGTTCGCCGTCGTCGCCGGGAGCGCGCATCGCGAGCACCCGTGACTTCAGTTCGTCGGTGATGTGTGGGATCACCTGGACGGTCTCACCGAGGTACTCGCCGCGACGTTCCTTGGCGATCACGGTCGAATACACCTGTCCCGTGGTGACATTCGCCGATTGCGAGAGGTTGCGATCGAGGAACCGCTCGTAGTGCCCGACGTCGAGGTCAGTCTCCGCGCCGTCCTCGGTGACGAAGACCTCGCCGTGCTGGAACGGATTCATCGTGCCGGGATCGACGTTGAGGTACGGATCCAGTTTCTGCATGGTGACGCGCAACCCGCGCGCCGTGAGTAGTTGGCCGAGGCTCGACGCCGTCAGACCTTTTCCGAGCGACGATGCGACGCCGCCTGTAACGAATATGTGCTTCGTGCCTTCATGCACGTGGCGAAGTGGTCGCAAAACCCGTCTCTCCCGTCGGCTGGATCAGGCCGGAAAACCTGTTGACCTACGGGACTCCAGGGTAACACCCATCGCCGGTTCGGCGCTCCGCCACACCGGGCGGGGTCGCGGACGGACTGTGATCCTCGTCGTTCTCGGGGTGTCCTCCGGGACGACGACCGGCCCGCAGGCGCCGATTTCGGAGATCAGGTCGACGGGCGATCGTTTGCCGGCGCCCCGACGGTGATGGCCTTGGCGCCGGCTCCGGTGCCGTACGCACCGGTGCGACCCTTCTTCTCCTCCTGGAGAACCAGGATCGAGGTGATGCGCCCCGTCTGCTGATCGATGTTGTCGACGGTCGACACGGCGTTGCCGAGGCCCGGATCGGCTCGGACGACCGCGATCGGGGAACCGCCGTCGGTCGAACCGGTCCGACCGAGCAGCGCACCACCGTCACCGCGGCCCGACAGCGCTGCCGCGAAGCGACCGACGAGAGCTCCCTGCGCTCCGGAGTCCTTTGGGTAGCCACCACCGGTGACCACCACCGCGAGGTCGGCAGGTGCCGGGCCCGCACCGTCGTAGTCGATGAATCCGCCGTCGTGCAGTGCCTGAAGCCCGGTACGCCGGTCGTCGGCCGATGCCGCACCCTTGCCGCCACGATCGAGCGTCAACGCACCGAGCAGGTCGCCTGCCCGTCCACCGGAGTCGACGAGTTCGGCGCGCAGCGTCGATCCTGGAGGAATCGTCTGGTCGATGATCGTCGACAGCTGCTCGGACTTCTGGTCGGAGACGAACTGCTGGGTCAGACCGATCTGGCCCGATACCTTCGCTCCCGCGCCACCGATCGCGTCCTTGACGGCGGCGACGTCGGTGTCAGACGCGCCGGGTGCGGTGACCACCAGAACCGAGTCACCACGCAGTGCCCCGGCGATCACGCGACCGGTGATTGCGGTGTCGAAGCTGTTGGCGCTGTTGAGCTGATCATTGAGTTGATCACGCTCGTCCTGCAACGCGCCGATGCGATCACGGCTGGTGCCGGTCAACGAGTTCATCCTGTCGCCGACGAAGCCCGAGCCGATGAACAGGCCCAACGCGAGTGCCAGAAACACCGCGGCGAGCGAGATCGCATGCTGACGAACGGAAATCATTGCCTACCTGTTCCAGACCCCGCGGGCCCACTCGACCAGTTGATCCCATTGGGCGACGACCCAGTCGGTCACCTCGCCGCCCATGCTCGACAACATGACAGCTGCGATCACCGCGATCAGAGCAGCGAGGACGACGAACGCCACCGCTGCGGCCGACACGCGGCTGCGGTACAGCGTCGCAACAGCTTTCGCGTCGACGAGCTTCGGACCGACCTTCATGCGTGTGAGGAATGTCGACGGGTTGCTCTCACGGCGCGAACGATCGAAGAAGTCGTCGAGAGTACCGCCGTAGCCGACCGTGACAATCAAATCGGCGCCGTGATAGTCGGCGAGCAGCAACGCAAGATCCGACGCCGAGCCCGCCGCCGGGAATGTCGTTGCCCCGATGCCCAGATCCTGAATGCGCTCCAGGCCCGCAGCGTGTCCGTCAGTGTCGGCCGGAAGAACCAGTTGCGCACCGCATTTGAGTGTCGCCACCTTCATCTCCTCGGGGTCGCCGACGATCACCGATGGTTTGTAGCCGGCCTTCGTCAACGTGTCGGCACCGGCGCCGACACCGATGATCACCGGCGAGTACTCCTTGATGAACGGCTTGAGCGCGCGAAGATCCGCTGCGCGATCGGGCCCGTCCGCGACGATCACGACGTGCTTGCCGACCAGCGAGACATCGATGTCGGGCACTCCGACACCGTCGATCAGCAGCGGGGACTCGCTGCGAATGAACTCGATCGTGTTGCCGGAGAAGGCCTCCAGATGATCGACGAGGCCTGTCTTGGCCTCGATCATCATGTCCGCGATTTCGTGCTCGTCGAGCGTGGTGCCGCGGGCGAGTCGTCGTTCACCGACGAACACCTTGCCGTCGTCGACGCGCAGTTTCGCACCGTCCTTGACCCGCTTGAACACTTCGGGTCCGACCTCGTCGACCAGCACGATCCCCGCCCCGACCAGCACTTCCGGTCCGAGGTTGGGATACCGCCCGCTGATCGAGCGCGAGGCATTGACCACCGCGACGACATTGGCTTCGACCAGCGCGTCGGCAGTGACACGATCGAGGTCGACCTCGTCGAGAATGGCGATATCCCCCGGCCCGATCCGGTCGAGCAGACGGCGTGTGTTCTTGTCGATCCTGGCGATACCGGACACGCCAGGCAGTTCTTCGGAGTTACGTGCGAGCAGTGCGGGCATCTTCATGCACCACATGATTGACCGTGCACCGCGACTCCACGTGGAGGCGCGCCGCAACATGGGCAACTTTTGTCACACGAGTATCACGCGTCTCAGCGCTTCTGGCGGTCGCCCTTCGTCTTCTCCGCATCGGCCGTGGCCAGCAACTCCTCGGCATGTGCGCGCCCGGTGTCGGATTCGCCGAGCCCGGCCAGCATGCGCGCCAACTCGGCGATGCGTGCGTCACGGTCGAGTGTGCGCACCGTGCTCGTCTGCGCACGTTCTCCGGTCGTGGACGTCTTGCCGATCACGAGGTGGTTGTCGGCGAAGGCTGCGACCTGCGGCAGATGCGTCACGACGATGACCTGGTGTGCCCGCGCGAGTCCTGCCAGTCTGCGTCCGATCTCGACCGCAGCCCGACCGCCGACGCCCGCATCGACCTCGTCGAACACCATGACCGAGCCCGAGGTCGGCTCCGCGAGAACCACTTCGAGTGCCAGCATCAGGCGCGAGAGCTCACCGCCGGACGCCGATTTCGCGATCGGCTGCGGGTCGGCACCAGAGTGCGCGACGAGCGCGAACTCCACGCGATCAGCACCGACGGTTCCTGCGTGACAGGTCACACCGTCGACAGTGATCGCCAATCGGTCGTCGGAGCCGGCCACATCGTCGGTCACGTCAACCGAGAGTGCGGCGTCGCCCATCGCGAGCCCCTTCAGCTCCTTGGAGACTTTGGTGGACATGGATTTCGCCGCCTTGCGCCGAAGGGCCCGCAAGGTCGACGCTGCCGCCTCGACGTCGGCTCGCGCCGTCGCCGCCGCCGCCTCGAGTTCGTCGATCGACCCCTGTGGATCGTCGATCTCCGAGAGCCGACGCTCCGCGGTCTCACGCCACTCGATCACGCCGTCGATGTCGGGGGCGTACTTGCGGACCAGAGCCTTGAGTTCGCCCTGCCTGCTCAGCAGTTTGTCGAGTTCGTCGGCGTCGCTGGGGAGTCCCGACAGAAACGACGACAACTCGTCGCCGATGTCGGTGACCACCGTCAGAGTTTCCGACACCCGGTCGGCCAGACTCCGCAGTTGCGCGTCGGCCGCCGACTCGAGCAACGTGCGCACCTGCCCGAGCCCGTCGACGACCGATCCTCCCTCACCGGCGACGATGTCGTGCGATCCGAGGGCAGCAGACCGGATCGACTCGAGATCGGACAGGCGCCGAATGGTTTCGGCAAGTGCGTCGTCTTCCCCGGGTTGCGGGTCGACAGCCGCGATCTCATCGATACCGAATCGCAGCCGATCGGCCTCCTGCGCGAGCTCACGATGATTGGCACGTCTCGCGTCGAGCTCGTCGAGCACCCTTACCCATTGCTCGCGCGCCGTGCGATAGCGAGCCACGGCCGACGCCGCGCGATCACCGGCGAAGCTGTCGAGCGCATCGCGCTGGTGATCCGGGCGCAACAGACGCAGCTGGTCGTTCTGGCCGTGAATCGTCAGCAACGCACCCGTGAACCTGCCCATGACGCCAACCGGAACCGAGCGCCCGCCGAGATGTGCGCGCGACCGACCGTCGGACCCCACAGTCCGCACCGCGATCACCGAACCGTCGTCGTCGAGTTCTGCGCCCGACGACTCGACGATGTCGGCCACGTCGGCGCGTGTTGCCTCGTCGGCGGAGTCGGCGAGGCGGAAACGTCCTTCGACAGTGGCTTTCTGGCTTCCCGAGCGCACCCTCCCGGCGTCGGCGCGAGCACCGGACAGCAGGCGAAGGCTGCTGACGATCATCGTCTTGCCCGCACCGGTCTCGCCGGTCAGCACGGTGAAGCCCGGCGTGAACTGTGCAGCGGCTCGGTCGATGACGCCCAGGCCGGAGATCGAGAGCTCTTCGAGCACTGCTCCCCCTTATGCCTGTCGTCCGCGCCAGCCGGTCACCGGCAGGTCGAACTTGGTCACGAGACGGTCGGCGAACGGATCGGAGTCGATGCGCACCCAGAGCACCGACCGATCGCTGCGAACCACTTCAACGCGCCCGCCCGCAGGTACGTAGATCTGACGACGTCCGTCGCACAGGGCGATCGCCGACCGTCCGTGCTTGTCGATCTCCACGGCTATCCGCGACCTCGGACTGGTGACCATCGGGCGTGCGAAGAGCGCGTGTGCATTGCTGGGAACAATCAGGATCGCCTCGAGATCGGGCCACATCACCGGACCGCCCGCAGAGAACGCGTACGCCGTCGATCCTGTCGGAGTCGACACGAGCACACCGTCGGCACCGAACGCCGACACCGGCCGACCATCGACCTCTGTCACCAGTTCCAGCACGCCGTTGTTGGTCCGGTTGAGAATCGCAACCTCGTTGAGCGCCCAGCTGCGACGCACATCGCCGGGGCGGGCTGGATTGGTGATGGAGATGTCGAGGGTCATGCGCGGTTCGACACGGTAGTCGCGTGCGATGAGCTGCGCCATGACGTCGTCGATCCGATTGGCCTCGGCCTCCGCGAGAAATCCGATGTGGCCCAAATTGATCCCGAGGACGGGAACACCTGCGGGATAGGCGAGTTCCGCTGCGCGCAGGAACGTCCCGTCGCCACCGAGGACGATGACCACCTCGCACCCGACGGCTGATTCCGGCTCGCCCATCGCCACGGTGACGTCGACGCCCAGTTCCCGTAGGCCCTCGATGTCGAGAGGATGGCTCGGTGGCCGCCGCGGACCGTGATGGGTTTCTGACTGCTCGGCCGGGTCTTCTGGGTCTCGATCATCCGGTTCGGGATCGTCCTGTGTCGCGGGATTGTCGGCTGTGAGGTCGTGGTCGATGATGCGTAAACCGACACCCGCGGCAGCGCAGTGGCGTGCGATCGACTCGACCGTACGAGTCACCACGGCCCGGCCGGTGTGCGCCACCACCATGAACTCGCGCTGACCGGATGTGGCGACCACCGATTCGTTGATCACCTGGTTCCTTAAGTTCGTAGGTGCAGTTACGTCATACCGAGTTCACGATGAGGGAAAGCTCAGCGAGGTCCCTCGTCCACGGCCCGGTGGATCATCTCCCACAACCGACCGTCGCCTTCGCCCTCGCCATTCTCCTCGACAGTATCGTCTGCGTGAGCGGCGGGCCTCGACCGGTGTGCATCGGTGTGACGCTCACCGGTTGGGCGCTCGTCGAAGCGGTATTCGGCGCTGTCATTCTCGTCGGGTCGGTAAGTGAGCCACAAGAAGTACTCGACGTTGCCGGACGGCCCCGGCAGCGGACTGGCCACAACGTCCCTGGTCATCAGACCCAGGGATGCTGCGTCGCGTGCCACCCGATACACAGCTTCGGCACGCAGCCGGGGATCGCGCACCACGCCGCCAGAACCGACCCTCTCCTTACCCACCTCGAACTGCGGTTTCACCATGGGCAGCAGGTGGGCGCCCGGCCGCACACTCGCCGCGAATGCCGGAAGCACCAGTGACAGAGAGATGAAGGAGAGATCGGCGACGACGATGTCCACGGATCCGCCGATGTCCTCGCCGCGCAGATGCCGCACGTTCGTGCGGTCGTGTACGTCGACGCGCTCGTCGCTCTGCAGGCGCCAGACGAGCTGCCCGTAGCCGACGTCGACCGCAACTACCTCACTGGCTCCCCGCCGCAGCAGTACGTCGGTGAAACCGCCGGTGGACGCGCCCGCGTCGAGACACCGTTTGCCGGACACCGTGAGCCCTTGCGGTTCGAATCGTTCGAGCGCACCGAGCAGCTTGTGCGCACCACGCGAAGCCCAGTCGTCGCGAGGACCGTCATCGGACACGACGATCGGCGTGTCGCGCGAGACGTTGGTGGCCGGCTTCGCGGCGAGGACACCGTTGACTGTGACCTGCCCGGCCTCGATGAGATCGCGCGCCTGCTCACGCGAGCGCGCGAGCTTTCGGCGGACGAGTTCTGCGTCGAGCCGTGCGCGCGCGGCCACTCAGTCGGTCCTCGACGATCGGGAGCTCGATGATCGAATCGAGCGACTGCCACCCCTCATCGGGGATCCACCTCTGCCAGTGCAGCGGTGAGGACATCGTGAGCCTGCTCGAGCAGTTCGCTCTGCCGCGCGAGCGCAGCGAGGTCGAAGGCGTCGCCTGCCTGCTCACGGATCACGTCGACCTCGTTCAGCAGCGAACGAACAGTTTCGCCGACAGGGATCTGCGGCTCGGGCACCGCATACTCGGTGGACGGCCGCGCTCCCGGCATGAGGTGTGGTCCGGGAACCGGGGTGTTCTGGTGCTCGTCGTTCATGACACGACCACGCTAGCGCAGGGCACCGACACCGAGCTCGTCGATCTGCGCTTGCACGTCCGGATCGTCGCTGGTGATAGTCACGTCAGCCGGGTCGACCGATTCGGCCTCGACGTCGTGCCCGTCGAGCAGTGCCCACACCGAATGGGCGAGTGCCGGCAGCAGTGCAGCCCGTGCCGGCGTCGAGCCGGCAGCACTCACCGACACAGCGGCTCCCGAGACGGTGACATCCCAGCTCTGCTGGGCGGCGATACGAACCATGCTCTCCTCGTCGAGGAGGCCGGTGAGGTCGTCGATGACATGCGACGGCCGCTGCTCGGGAGGAGCCAGCAGCAGATCCTTCGCTGTGCTCACACCCGTCAGAACCAGTGCGCTGTCGAGGCCGACGGCGTGCGCTCCCTGTATGTCGGTGTCGAGACGGTCACCCACGACCAGCGGGTTCGACACCCCGCTGCGCTTCATCGCGTCCGACATCAGCGGGGCTGCCGGCTTGCCCGCCACGAGGGGCTCGGCACCGGTGGCATTCGCCACCGCGGCGACGAGCGAGCCGTTCCCGACCAGTAGTCCACGCTCAGACGGCAGAGTAGCGTCGGTGTTGGTGGCGATCCACAGAGCGCCCGCGCGAATGGCGAGCGCCGCCTCGGACAGGGTCGACCAGTTCGTGTCCGGCGAGAACCCTTGGATGACGGCCGCCGGGCGATCGTCGGCGCTGCGAGCAACACCAACGCCGACCTCACGGACCTCTTGAGCGAGTCCGTCGGTACCGAGCACGAGGGCACGGGATCCCGGCTCCACATGCTCGGACAACAACCGCGCCGCGCTCTGCGCGCTGGTGACCACCTGGTCGGGCGAAGCGGAGAACCCCATCGAATCGAGATGCGTCGCGACCTCCTGCGGACGCCGACTCGCGTTGTTGGTGACGAAGATCTGCGGGAGGTCGAGACCGTCGAGCGTTTCTCTGGCTCCGTGCGTCGGCTGCGCGCCGGCGAACACCGTGCCGTCGAGATCGAGGAGAAGCGCTTCGTAGTGATCAGCGAGCGATCCGTGAGGAGGTGCCTGGGGCTCGACGTGCTCGGGGTTGCCCACCACCGAAGCGGAAGTGGAGGAAGCGGCATCGGCAGTCGGGGACGCCGCACCCGGTGCCGAGGACGGTGTGATCGTCTCCGGCGGCCGCGACGTGCTCGTCGCAGACGGATCAACAGTGGTCGCAGTCGATTCACCGGGCGCAGTCGACGATTGCGCGCCTGAGCCAGAGGAATTATCGGACACAGCCCACTCAGCGGGGGAAGACGCCCCGGCGGGAACCGACGACTCAGCGGGAACGGAGGACTCAGCGGGAACGGAGGACTCAGCGGGAACGGAGGACTCAGCGGAAGACGACACCGCAGCGGACCGGCTCTCCGACTCCGACTGCCCAGCATTCGGCACTGAAGGCGACGACGACGGCTCGAGTGAGGACTCCACTGCCTCAGCGGCCCCGTCACTGCTGCCGTCGCCGGCACCAACACCTGTTTGCCCATTGTCTGCGCTGTCTTTAGCGGAGGAGGTCGCGTCGGGGCTCATCTCGTCGGAGAGCTCCATCAGTCGGAACTCCGCATCGGTCGCATCGTCGACATCTGCGGCTGCGGCGTTCATGTACCAGGTGACGGCGTCATCGCGGCGACCCGCTGCGAGTAGCGCCGACGCGTAGGCATAGAACAGGCGGGCGGCCATGGTCCCGGTACGGCCAGGGGCGAGGTTCTCCGCCTGTAGCGTCACCAAAGCCTTGTCGGCATCTCCTGCGTCGATGCGCGCTCCGGCCTCGACGATGCGCATCTCGGTGGCCTCATCGCCCGTGAGGGCCCGACCATCGTCGCTGCGTGCGATCTCGATCGCGCGCTCCGGACGTCCCAGTCCACGCTCGGCATCGGCGATCAGAGGCAGCAGGGCCGAGCTGCCACTTATCCGGCGTGCTGCCCGCAGTTCGGTGATGGCTTCTTGCCATTCGCCCGCGTTGTAGGCGGCAATCCCCGCGGTTTCCCGTACGAGGCCGACACGTGACGCCCGCTCGCGAGCAGCACGCGCGTGTGCCAACGCGAGCTGGGGATCGGATTCGAGGAGTTCGGCGACCATCACCAGGTGGCGCGCCACGCGGTCGGCGTTGGTCTTGTCGAGCGTCAGTAGATCGCGTCGGACTTCGGGATCGAGGTCCGACGCGGCCACGTCGTCGGGCAACGGTGGTCCCGAAGGCCGACCTTCGGCTCCCCGGCCGCGTCCACGTCGTCCCTGCTGTCCCCGATCGCGATCGTTCATGGTTCTCAATCTAGGCCTTGCGAGACCTGTTGGCGGAATCCGGCAACCAGTCCCGCTTCGCGGAAGTATTGCCGGTGGTTTAAGTGGTGAATGCAGTAATGCCCCGCACCACAGAGGGTGCGGGGCATTACTGGAATGTTGTGCTCGGCGGTGTCCTACTCTCCCACACCGATTAGAGTGCAGTACCATTGGCGCTGGTGGGCTTAGCTTCCGGGTTCGGAATGGGACCGGGCGTTTCCCCACCGCTATAGCCGCCGAAACAATGTGAAACACACACAGACGCGTGTTTGTTTATTTCTTCTGTGTGTTGTTTCAGAAGTGTCATAGTGGATGCGAAACACCTTCACAAGTTTCACGTGTTGGGTGTTGTTGGTAAGTCCTCGGCCGATTAGTACCAGTCACCTGAACCTATTACTAGGCGTACAGTTCTGGCCTATCAACCCCATGGTCTGTAGGGGGCCTTAACCCTTCAAGAGGGTGAGAAACCTCATCTTGGAACAGGCTTCCCGCTTAGATGCTTTCAGCGGTTATCCCTTCCGAACGTAGCTAACCAGCAGTGCTCCTGGCGGAACAACTGGCACACCAGAGGTTCGTCCGTCCCGGTCCTCTCGTACTAGGGACAGGTTTCCTCAAGTTTCTAACGCGCGCGGCGGATAGAGACCGAACTGTCTCACGACGTTCTAAACCCAGCTCGCGTGCCGCTTTAATGGGCGAACAGCCCAACCCTTGGGACCTACTCCAGCCCCAGGATGCGACGAGCCGACATCGAGGTGCCAAACCATCCCGTCGATATGGACTCTTGGGGAAGATCAGCCTGTTATCCCCGGGGTACCTTTTATCCGTTGAGCGACACCACTTCCACACGTTGGTGCCGGATCACTAGTCCCGACTTTCGTCCCTGCTCGACATGTACGTCTCACAGTCAAGCTCCCTTGTGCACTTACACTCAACACCTGATTGCCAACCAGGCTGAGGGAACCTTTGGGCGCCTCCGTTACATTTTAGGAGGCAACCGCCCCAGTTAAACTACCCACCAGGCACTGTCCCTGAACCCGATCAGGGTCCGAGGTTAGAAGTCCAATACGATCAGAGTGGTATTTCAACAATGACTCCATGAACACTGGCGTGCCCACTTCACAGTCTCCCACCTATCCTACACAAACCGAACCGAACACCAATACCAAGCTATAGTGAAGGTCCCGGGGTCTTTTCGTCCTGCCGCGCGTAACGAGCATCTTTACTCGTACTGCAATTTCGCCGAGTCTGTGGTTGAGACAGCAGAGAAGTCGTTACGCCATTCGTGCAGGTCGGAACTTACCCGACAAGGAATTTCGCTACCTTAGGATGGTTATAGTTACCACCGCCGTTTACTGGGGCTTAAATTCTCAGCTTCGCCCCCCGAAGGGAACTAACCGGTCCTCTTAACCTTCCAGCACCGGGCAGGCGTCAGTCCGTATACATCGTCTTACGACTTCGCACGGACCTGTGTTTTTAGTAAACAGTCGCTTCTCTCTGGTCTCTGCGACCCACACCAGCTCAAACAGTAAATGTCGTCACCAGGATGGGTCCCCCTTCTCCCGAAGTTACGGGGGCATTTTGCCGAGTTCCTTAACCACAGTTCTCTCGATCGCCTTAGTATTCTCTACCTGACCACCTGTGTTGGTTTGGGGTACGGGCCGTGTACCAACTCACTAGAGGCTTTTCTCGGCAGCATAGGATCATGGACTTCACCACAACGGTTACGCATCACCTCTCACACATACAGACGACGGATTTGCCTATCGTCAGTGCTACAGGCTTACACCAGGACAACCATCGCCTGGCACCACTACCTTCCTGCGTCACCCCATCGCTTGCCTACTACCAGCCAAGGTCCTGTGCATCACCCCACCCGAGACCCGAAGGCCTTCCTGGGGGATCTGGACAGTTAGTACAACTGATTCAGCATGGGCGCGGATACACGGGTACGGGAATATCAACCCGTTGTCCATCGACTACGCCTGTCGGCCTCGCCTTAGGTCCCGACTCACCCTGGGCGGATTAGCCTGGCCCAGGAACCCTTGGTCATTCGGCGGCAGAGTTTCTCACTCTGCTTTCGCTACTCATGCCTGCATTCTCACTCCCACACCCTCCACACCTGGATCACTCCGGCGCTTCCACGGATGCAGGACGCTCCCCTACCCACCCACACACCTAGCCCACAACCCGTAGATCATGGGCGGGCTTATGTGAGTGCCGCGGCTTCGGCGGTGTACTTGAGCCCCGCTACATTGTCGGCGCAGGATCACTTGACCAGTGAGCTATTACGCACTCTTTCAAGGGTGGCTGCTTCTAAGCCAACCTCCTGGTTGTCTTCGCGACCCCACATCCTTTTCCACTTAGTACACGCTTAGGGGCCTTAGCCGGCGATCTGGGCTGTTTCCCTCTCGACTACGAACCTTATCGCCCGCAGTCTCACTGCCCTGCTCTCACTTACCGGCATTCGGAGTTTGGCTGACGTCAGTAACCTAGTAGGGCCCATCGGCCATCCAGTAGCTCTACCTCCGGTAAGAAACACAGAACGCTGCACCTAAATGCATTTCGGGGAGAACCAGCTATCACGGAGTTTGATTGGCCTTTCACCCCTACCCACAGCTCATCCCCTCCATTTTCAACTGAAGTGGGTTCGGGCCTCCACGACGTCTTACCGACGCTTCACCCTGGCCATGGGTAGATCACTCCGCTTCGGGTCTAGACCCGGCGACTCCACGCCCTATTCAGACTCGCTTTCGCTACGGCTACCCCACACGGGTTAACCTCGCCACCGAGCACTAACTCGCAGGCTCATTCTTCAAAAGGCACGCCATCACCCACCACCCACCAAAGGGTGCACAGGCTTTGACGGATTGTAAGCGTCCGGTTTCAGGTACTATTTCACTCCCCTCCCGGGGTACTTTTCACCTTTCCCTCACGGTACTAGTCCGCTATCGGTCACCAGGAAGTATTCAGGCTTACCGGGTGGTCCCGGCAGATTCACAGCAGATTCCACGAGCCCGCTGCTACTTGGGCACCCATCACGCAAGACCACACATTTTCAGCTACCGGACTCTCACCGTCTACGGCAGACCATTCCAGGCCACTTCACCTAACATGCAGCTTTATCACTCACGCCCCGACAGGTAGATCGGAGAAGATGAACCCCACAACACCACACACACAACCCCTACCCGGTATCACATGCGCATGGTTTAGCCTCCTCCGCTTTCGCTCGCCACTACTCACGGAATCACAATTGTTTTCTCTTCCTATGGGTACTGAGATGTTTCACTTCCCCACGTTCCCCCCACACAGCCTATACATTCAGCTGGTGGTAACACGACATCACTCGTGCTGGGTTTCCCCATTCGGACACCCTCGGATCACAGCTCGTTTGACAACTCCCCGAGGACTATCGCGGCCTACCACGTCCTTCATCGGCTCCTGGTACCAAGGCATCCACCGAACGCCCTAAAACACTTACAACAACACCTACAAACACACCCCACACAAAGCAAGGCACGAATGTAGACACACAAAACTCGAACAAAACACACAACCAAAAAACTTGTATGCATTGCAAAAATAAAGATGCTCGCATCCACTATGCACTTCTCAAACAACACACACCCGTAACCGAAACTCCCTCCGGAGGCCATCACAGCCACCATCAGCAAGACCTTCTGCATCACGGGCACAGAGAAAACTCAGTGTGTTCTCTCAGAACCCCGATAGTGTATTGACAGCATGCCGGCCTCACGACCGACAACAACCAGCAAGACATCCGCGAGTGCGGAGTCTGCTCGGCTTGTCTGATGTTTCACCCGTGAACACACGTTTGCCGTACCACGATCGGGTACAGAAACAAACAGTGTTGTGTGCTCCTTAGAAAGGAGGTGATCCAGCCGCACCTTCCGGTACGGCTACCTTGTTACGACTTCGTCCCAATCGCCGATCCCACCTTCGACAGCTCCCTCCACAAGGGTTAGGCCACCGGCTTCGGGTGTTACCGACTTTCATGACGTGACGGGCGGTGTGTACAAGGCCCGGGAACGTATTCACCGCAGCGTTGCTGATCTGCGATTACTAGCGACTCCGACTTCATGGGGTCGAGTTGCAGACCCCAATCCGAACTGAGACTGGCTTTAAGGGATTCGCTCCACCTCACGGTCTCGCAGCCCTCTGTACCAGCCATTGTAGCATGTGTGAAGCCCTGGACATAAGGGGCATGATGACTTGACGTCATCCCCACCTTCCTCCGAGTTGACCCCGGCAGTCTCCTGCAAGTCCCCGGCATAACCCGCTGGCAATAGAGGACAAGGGTTGCGCTCGTTGCGGGACTTAACCCAACATCTCACGACACGAGCTGACGACAGCCATGCACCACCTGTACACCAACCACAAGGGAACAGCCATCTCTGACTGCGTCTGGTGTATGTCAAACCCAGGTAAGGTTCTTCGCGTTGCATCGAATTAATCCACATGCTCCGCCGCTTGTGCGGGCCCCCGTCAATTCCTTTGAGTTTTAGCCTTGCGGCCGTACTCCCCAGGCGGGGTACTTAATGCGTTAGCTACGGCACGGATTCCGTGAAAAGGAACCCACACCTAGTACCCACCGTTTACGGCGTGGACTACCAGGGTATCTAATCCTGTTCGCTACCCACGCTTTCGCTCCTCAGCGTCAGTTACTACCCAGAGACCCGCCTTCGCCACCGGTGTTCCTCCTGATATCTGCGCATTTCACCGCTACACCAGGAATTCCAGTCTCCCCTGTAGTACTCAAGTCTGCCCGTATCGCCTGCACGCCTGCAGTTAAGCTGCAGAATTTCACAGACGACGCGACAAACCGCCTACGAGCTCTTTACGCCCAGTAATTCCGGACAACGCTTGCACCCTACGTATTACCGCGGCTGCTGGCACGTAGTTGGCCGGTGCTTCTTCTGCTCCTACCGTCACTCGCGCTTCGTCGGAGCTGAAAGAGGTTTACAACCCGAAGGCCGTCATCCCTCACGCGGCGTCGCTGCATCAGGCTTGCGCCCATTGTGCAATATTCCCCACTGCTGCCTCCCGTAGGAGTCTGGGCCGTGTCTCAGTCCCAGTGTGGCCGATCACCCTCTCAGGTCGGCTACCCGTCGTCGCCTTGGTAGGCCATTACCCCACCAACAAGCTGATAGGCCGCGGGCCCATCCCCAACCGCAAAAGCTTTCCACCAAACCCCATGCGAGGAAAAGTGAATATCCGGTATTAGACCCAGTTTCCCAGGCTTATCCCAAAGTCAGGGGCAGATCACCCACGTGTTACTCACCCGTTCGCCACTCGAGTACCCAGCAAGCTGGGCCTTTCCGTTCGACTTGCATGTGTTAAGCACGCCGCCAGCGTTCGTCCTGAGCCAGGATCAAACTCTCCATGAAAACCTATCAAAAACCCACCAACCACACAGGCCAGCAGACTTTCAACACAATCTCAGATCAGAGAGAAAAACCTGACCAAATCAATCCAAAAATCTGGCATCAAAAACTCCGATGCCACTATAAAATATGGCATCAGACTATCCATCAATACACTATCGAGTTCTCAAAGAACACACACCTACCAGCACTACTTCCGATGAGGGGAGCGTTACCAGTAAGCTGGTGTTTCGAAGTGTCGACCCCGTCTCCGGAGCAACTCTTCCAGCGTACCAGACCGGTTTCTCGCTTGCAACCCGTGGTTGCCGGCGTGTTTGCGATCCGGCCCGCAGCGCGTGTTCCAGACTACATGGTCTGGACACTGCATTTCCCCCGGTTCCTGTTGGCCCCGGGGTCTTGCTCGCTGCGGTGCAACAAGAAAGTTACACACGTAGGAACAGGGCGTCAAATCGCCTGGTCAGAGGCTCAAACGCGCGCCACCGAAACTCTTCTTGCCACGGCGGATGACCAACCAACGGCCGTGCAACAGGTCTTCTGAGGTCGGCCGCCACTCGGCGTCGGTGATCTTGACGTTGTTGACGTACGCGCCACCCTCGCTGATGGCCCGTCGCGCTGCTTTGTTGCTCTCGGAGAGTCCGCTGTCTACCAGCAGTTCGATGATCGTCGGCGCGTCGCCGCTGTAATCGGCGACCGTCGTCTCCCCCAGCGCCGCGGCGAGCGTCGACTCGTCGAGCTCGGTCAGCTCGCCGCGACCGAACAAGGCCTGGCTGGCCAGTTCGACGGCGCGGGTGTTCGCAGCCCCGTGGATCAGTGTGGTCATCTCGGCAGCGAGTCGCTTCTGGGCGAGACGCAGATGCGGTGTCTCGCTCGTGGCCCGCTCCAGCTCGGTGATCTCGTCGCGGGAGAGGAAGGTGAACCACTTCAGGTAGCGGACGACGTCGGCGTCGGACGTGTTCACGAAGTACTGGTACCAGGCATATGGGCTGGTGAGCTCCGGATCGAGCCACAGACTGCCGCCGCCGGTGGATTTGCCGAACTTCTTGCCATCCGACGAGGTCACGAGGGGGACCGTCAGCGCATGTACGGTGTCGCCGGTGATCCTGCGGGTCAGGTCGACGCCGCCGACGATGTTTCCCCACTGATCAGATCCGCCGACCTGCAGGCTGCAGCCGTGACGACGATGCAGCTCGAGGTAGTCGTTCGACTGCAGGAGGAGGTAACTGAACTCGGTGTAGCTGATGCCATCGCTCTCGAGGCGTCGCCGTACCGTCTCGCGCGCGAGCATGACGTTGACCGAGAAGTGTTTACCCAGGTCGCGCAGGAACTCGATCGCACTGAGCCCTGCCGTCCACTCCATGTTGTTGACCAATAGGGCACTGTTCTGGCTGTCGTCGAATCGCAGAAAACTTGCCAGCTGGTCACCGATACGTCCTGTCCAGCCACTCACCGTGTCGACGGAGTTCATGGTCCGCTCCCCGACATCGCGCGGATCGCCGATCAACCCGGTCGCACCTCCGGCAAGCGCGATAGGGCGATGACCTGCGAGCTGAAAACGTCGCAGCGTCAACAGCGGCACGAGGTGGCCGGCGTGGAGACTCGAGGCGGTCGGGTCGAACCCGGCGTACACCGTGATCGGGCCGTCATCGACCGCCGTCCGCAGCTCGTCGAGGTCGGTGGATTGTGCAATCAGTCCTCGCCACTGCAGATCGTCGAGAATGTCGAGTCCGGAAATCCGGTCTTCAGAGGTCTCTGTACTCACACATCGATCTTGTCATCCACACGTGCACGAGCGTCGACGACCCGACCCCTGCCGATCGGACCTGACTGATCAACCGGCGGTGAGCCGCTCATGCTCCGCGTCGTCGACCGGCCGCGCTTCGCTGGTCAACATAACCGGAATGCCATCGGCATCGATGCGGTAGGCAACACGCAGGCGGGGGTTGTAGAGTTCGTCGCCCGCATCGA
This sequence comes from Gordonia otitidis, assembly GCF_020735545.1. Lineage (NCBI taxonomy): Bacteria > Bacillati > Actinomycetota > Actinomycetes > Mycobacteriales > Gordoniaceae > Gordonia > Gordonia otitidis. Next base: position 4,403,711 of record NZ_CP085974.1, on the reverse strand, counting down.
GCAACGGGCCATGATCCTGCGGGCACACCAGGCGTTCACGTACGAGCGGATCCAGTGACTGCGCGCGAGAACCCATCGTGGTGCATACCTCTCTGCGAGAATTCGGTGCGCCGTCCGGGCACCATCGCAAGCCTATCGACGCTCATCGATGTCTTCGGCAGTGGGCAGGCCAAGGCGCTGGCTCAGCCGACCGGCACCGGGTCGCACGGCTCAGCGACTTCCGGTCGCGGCCCCAGTCCCGTCGGTGGTCGCCGCCGAGGACGCGCGTTTCCCCGCGACACGACCGTTCCCGGCCGACGAATGACTCGCCGACCTGACCGAACTCGACGATGCGTCTTTGTCCGGCAACCACTCCAGCCCTGCCGCCGCGGTCGCGGTGAACCGACGATAGCGGCCGTCGGCGTCGCGGTACCAGACCTTCGCACCGGGTTTCGGCACACCGCGCGCGGCGAGCGCGGCCGCCTGCGGGCGGTACGACTCGGACACGGGGATCTCGTCCACGACCCGGACCAGGTGTGGGCGCCGATGCGCGGGCAGCGCCCCCAAACCCAGTCGAAGCTGGGTGACCGTCAGCGAGTCGACGTCGGAGCGCATCGTCACCGCAGCCACGACGATCTGGTGTCCCGGACGTCCGAGCCGGTAGGCGACAGCTTCGTCGACCCCGGGCATACGGGAGAGCAATTGCGCGATCGGCGGCAGGTAGACAGGTCCGTCCGGAGTGTGCGCAACGGTGTCGACCGAACCCATGAACCACAGGTCGTCGTCGGAATCCCGATAAAAAAGATGCCCCGACACCTCCCACCGGTCCTTGGGTGAGAAGACGTCCCTCAGGACGGTCGCGGTCGTGTCGAATCTGTGTCGCGAGCGCGCGAGCAGCAACCCGACCTCGCCCTGCGCGGCTCGCTCCACGAACCCGCTGTCGCCTACCACCAGTCGCTCGGCCTCGACATCGTAGGCGGCGATGGCGACCTCGTTGGTCTCGGGAAGTGCCCGACCCATCGACCCGACCTTGTCGGCCGCGACGTTGGCGAGGATCGCCGAACCATCTGCGGTGGCGAAGAACTCGAGGACACGCGCCCGCGGAAAACGCTCCCCGATCTCGTCCCAGAGACCAGCAGGCAGTCCAGATCCCATGAACAACCGGATGGGGTTGTGCTCATTTAGCTGAGAGTTTTTGTCGTGCAATACTTCTCGAAGCATCGACCACGTGTAGGAGACCACGGTGACGCCATATCGGTGAACCTCCGTCGCGAAGTTCGCCGGATCGACACCTTCGGACAGCGCGATACGGGAACGTCCGACAGCGGTCGCGCCGAGCGTGGTCAACAACCCGGACGCATGATGGAGCGGCGGGATGCAGTACACGGTGTCGCGGTCGGTCAGGCCGGCCGCAGACGCGGCACCGAATGCCGACATCGCGAACCGGTGGTTGGTCACCGGCCAGACTGCGAGCTTGCCGCGCGAACGCGTGAAGAGAATGAACGCGAGATCGCCCGCCAACCCAGGGTCCGGGCGGTACCACGCGGGCATCTCCACGACGTCGGGGTCGATCTGCTCCATGTCGATGATGGTCTGACCGTCGGCGCCGTCGATGTCGCGAGCAGAACCGCTGCCGCCGCCGAGCACGAGGACTCGATCGCTGTGTGCGGTGGCCGTCTCGAGGTGCACGGGGTCGCAGATCACGACGTTTGCGCCGGAGAGTCGGAGCATCTCACCCACATCGCCCTCACCGGCGAGTAGCACGGCCACGGCGCCGAGCCGCGACAAAGCGGCCACCGCGACCAGCGCGCTCGGGCGGGTGTCCATCAACACGCCGATGTGCTCGCCGGGGCGGATTCCGCATTGCACCAAGCCTGCAACGACGTTGTTGATGCGGGTGTCGACCTGCGAGTGGGTCAGTACGCGGTTCTCGAACAGGAAAACCTCGCGGTCGCTGCCCCAGTCGGTGTTCTCGGACATCAGCTTGCCCAGCGAGATACGCGTACCGGACTGGATCTGCCCGAGTCGAAACAGCCGGGGTACGGTTCGAACCGACTCCTGCGCGACTGCGAGGGACGTCCGTTGTACGGCACCAGCCATCTCGAGCAGATCACGCGACGCACCGGCACCCGCATCGGCGACCGAGCCGATGCCGTGCGTGATCCTGGACAGCAGTCCGACCCCGGTGCCCTTCCCCTCGATCGGCGCCTCCATCGGTTCGATCTGCTCGGGTTCGGGTCCGAGCCCTTCCTGCCAGTTGATCCACGCCGCGGTTGTCGGCCACGTGCGTGAACCGGACGTACTTCCCACGACGAGGCCGAAGTGTCCTACCGGTAGCCGTGATTCGTAGACGCGGGCTCGCGGCGCAGCGCGGACGACACCCCGGATCGCGACCGGCTGCCCGATGTCGTCGATCTCTCCCACGAATGCGAGCACAGGTGCCGTGATCTCGGCGAGCGTCACCAGTTCGCCGTTGATCACGAAGCCGCCCGAGACCATGCGATTGTGCGCGACGAACTGACGCAGGAGTTCGGCAACCGCGGGGCCCGACCAGGCGACCCACCCCTCCGCTTCGAGAAAACGACGCTGATCTTCTCGGGGTAGAAGCGCGTCGCGGTCGTGCAGCTGCCGAAGGAAGTCGAGTCGACTCCGTGCCGTCTTCACCGGATCGAGCAACTGGAACCCGAGACGGGCCAACCAACTCGGCACCCACAGATGCGGAAACACCTTGTCGGCGAGGACTTCTGCACCGGGCGCGACCAGCGCTGCGGGAAGACCGAGTGGTAGCGCCGCGAGAACGTCGACGGGACTGCCGAATGTGATCACACTGGCCACGCCACGCGATCGCCGATATGCCGCGGCCTGGTAGGCGAACATCCCGCCCTGCGAGTAGCCGCCCACGTGGACATCTCGCCCGGTGGATTCGATGATCCAGTCGACTGCGCGGCTCACCGCGACCACATGGTCGGCGAGATTGCGTTCCATCCCGCCCTCTTCGTGGTCGGGAGAACCGAAGTCGATCACCCACGGCGTGATGCCGTTGCTATGGAGCACCGAGACCGCACCGTTGTGCTCGGTGACGTCATAGACGTTGGCCGACACCATCATCGGCGGAATGAGCACGATGTTGGGGCCGGTCGCGGGCGTGTCCGGGAAGTAGCGGCGGAGGCGGAACATACGCGTGGTCTCGACCACCGTGAACGGCGCAGGCTCTGTACCGGTCTGCAGACCGCCGTACCTGAGCACCTCCAGTCCGTTCTGTGCGGTGGCGAAAACGCGCTCGGCGAACGCCTTCACATCGGGAATGCCGCTCGCCATCAACCAGCTCCTCCCCCACACCAGATGGTGATGTGCATCACTCTACTTGTCCGGTCCGTTCGCACGGTACACCGCCTGATGCTCAGACGTGCTCACGCGATGATCACAGCGACCATGGTGAGCAGAACATCACAGCGACCATGGCGAACAAGCGTCACAGCGACCACCGGGAACGCAAGGCCGGGATCTCGCGATCGAGCACGTCGAGTTGACGACGCACCTGCGACGGCGCGGTACCGCCGTAGGCATCGCGCGATTCGATGGACCCGCGGACGGTGAGTACCTCGCGCACCTGCGGTGTGAGCGCCGGGTCGATAGAAGCGAAGGTAGCGTCGTCGAGCTCATCGAGCCCGACACCCCGGCTCTCCGCTTCACGCACGCATGCGCCCGCGACCTCGTGGGCCACGCGGAAGGGCACGCCTTGGCGCACAAGCCATTCAGCAATGTCGGTGGCCAGTGTGAATCCTGCCGGCGCGAGCTCGGCCATCCGATCCTCGTGGAATTCCAACGTGGCGACCATGCCGGCGATGGCGGGAAGCAGCAGCTGCAGCTGGGCGACGGCGTCGAACACCGGCTCCTTGTCTTCCTGTAGGTCGCGGTTGTAGGCGAGCGGCTGTGCCTTCAACGTCGCCAGGAGGCCCGTCAGGTCCCCGATCAGTCTGCCCGCTTTGCCGCGGGTGAGCTCGGCGACGTCGGGGTTCTTCTTCTGGGGCATGATCGAGCTACCGGTCGACCAGGCATCGGCGAGCGTCACGTAGCCGAATTCTGCTGTGCTCCAAAGGATCACCTCTTCCGCGAGCCTCGACAGATCGACGGCGATCATCGCGAAGACGAACGACGCCTCAGCCGCGAAGTCGCGAGCCGACGTCGCATCGATCGAGTTCTCGGCTGCAGCAGCGAATCCGAGGTCGGCGGCGATTGCTTCCGGATCGAGGCCGAGTGACGACCCCGCCAACGCGCCGGAGCCGTACGGCGACACCGCTGTTCGACGATCCGCGTCGGCAAGACGGTCGACGTCGCGGATCAGTGGCTGCGCGTGCGCGAGTAGTTGGTGCGCCAGCAGTACGGGTTGCGCGGCCTGCAGGTGCGTCTTGCCGGGCATGACGGCGTCCGGGTGTGCACGCGCCTGAGCAGTCAGCGCCTCGACGACGTCGAGCACACCCGTTGCGACCGAGCGCATCGCAGCACGCAACCACATGCGGAACAGGGTGGCGACCTGGTCGTTTCGCGACCGGCCGGCGCGCAACCTGCCACCGAGTTCGGCTCCGACGCGTTCGATCAGCCCACGCTCGAGTGCGCCGTGCACGTCCTCGTCGGACTCTGCCGCCTCGAAGGTTCCGTCAGCGACATCACTCGCAAGCTGGTCGAGACCGGAGAGCATGGCAGCCAGATCGTCGTCGGAGAGCAGACCGGCACGGTTCAGTACACGCGCATGGGCCTTCGACGCCTGGATGTCGAACGGTGCGAGCACCCAGTCGAATTGTGTCGACTTGCTCAGCGCCGCCATTGCATCGGCCGGACCCGACGCGAAACGACCACCCCAGAGCGATCCCTGGTTGGTGGTGCCGGGAGCGCCGCCGCCCTGATCACTCACTGAGGAGGTCCCGCTTCGCGGCGATCTTCGACGAGAGTCCGTGCAGTTCCACGAATCCGCGTGCAGCGGACTGGTCGAAGCTGTCGCCCTCGTCGTAGGTGGCGAGGTTGAAGTCGTACAGCGACTCACCGCTGCGGCGGCCGTTCACGGAGATGTGGCCGCCGTGCAGGACGAGTCGGATCTCACCGGAGACGTGCTCCTGCGTGGAGTCGACGAAGGTGTCGAGCGAGCGCTTCAACGGCGAGAACCAGAGACCGTCGTACACCAGCTCGGCCCACTTCTGATCGGTGCGCCGCTTGAACCGACCGAGTTCACGTTCGAGGGTGACGTGCTCGAGCTCTTCGTGGGCGGTGATCAGCACCATCGCGCCGGGAGCCTCGTAGATCTCCCGACTCTTGATTCCGACAAGGCGGTCCTCGACGACATCGAGACGACCGACGCCCTGAGCGCCCGCGCGACGGTTGAGTTCCTCGATCGCACCGAGCACACTCACCGGTCGCCCGTCGATCGCGATCGGACGTCCCTTGTCGAAGGTGATGATGACCTCGTCGGGGGAATTCCAGTTGACCGTCGGATCCTCGGTGTAGCTGTAGACATCCTTGGTCGGCGCGTTCCACAGATCTTCGAGGAAGCCGGTCTCGACTGCGCGGCCCCAGACGTTCTGGTCGATCGAGAACGGCGACTTCTTGGTCACGTTGATCGGGATGTCGTTCTCCTCGGCGAAGGAGATCGCCTTCTCGCGTGTCCACGCGTAGTCGCGCACCGGCGCGATGACCTGGAGATCGGGTGCCAACGAGGCGAAACCGACCTCGAAACGGACCTGGTCGTTGCCTTTACCCGTGCAGCCGTGCGCGACGACGGTGCCGCCGTGATCGCGTGCGGCGGTGACGAGATGCTTGGCGATCAATGGTCGCGACAGGGCCGACACCAGCGGGTAGCGGTCCATGTAGAGGGCGTTCGAGGTGATCGCGGGCAGGCAGTAGTCGTCGGCGAACTCGTCGCGCGCGTCGACGAGAACAGCCTCGACGGCGCCGCAGTCGAGCGCGCGCTGGCGAACGACCTCCATGTCCTCGCCGCCCTGTCCGAGGTCGAGCGCCACGGCGACGACCTCCTTACCGGTCTCCTTGCCGATCCAGCTGATAGCGACCGAGGTGTCGAGGCCGCCGGAGTATGCAAGTACGACGCGTTCCGCCATGGTGGTGTGTGCTCCTATGTCGTGGATTCGACATCCATCATCGGATGTCGTGCCCGATGCGATCGGGCTGGGGTCTGGTTGTCGGTCGGGATACGGGCCTCACGGGCGTCGCTCACCGGTGTTCACCGGAGCGGGCGTCACACGAGACCCTCGATTCGTCGTGCGAGTTCTGCACCGTCGATGGGTGCGCGCGCGCACACGAAGATCGTGTCGTCGCCCGCGATCGTGCCGACGACGTCGGGAAGACTGGCACGATCGATCGCGCTGGCGAGATAGTGCGCCGCCCCGGGTGGGGTACGTAGGACTGCGAGATTGCCACTGGCGTCGGTCGACACCAGCAGGTCGCTGAGTAGCCGGGACAGTCGTGCAGTGCCCCCGAAGACCCCGCGGACGGGGGCTCCGTCCTCGGGGACGACGTAGACGCCGACACCGCCATCGGCCGCGCGCAGCTTGACGGCGCCCAGTTCGTCGAGGTCACGGGACAACGTGGCCTGCGTGGCGTCGACTCCCCTGTCGGCGAGCAGTTGTTGCAGTTCCGACTGCGATCTGACCTGATGCGACCCGAGGACCTCGACGATGAGCGCGTGCCGGCCGGCGCGGGTGCTCGCGAGGCGGGTGTCCGACTGGTCACCGGACCGGCCACCGGTGTCCGCGTCATCGACCACTTGGGTCTGCTTGTGGGTGGAGATCTGCCTTTCGGTGGTCATTGTTTCCCCAACAACCAGATGAGCAGCGCCTTCTGTGCGTGCAGGCGGTTCTCTGCCTCGTCGAACACGGCGCTGGCCGGACCGTCGATGACCTCGTCGGTGATCTCGTCACCGCGATGGGCGGGCAGACAGTGCAAGACGAGCGGATCCGCCGCGGCGACCGACAGCAATTCGGAGTTGATCTGATACGGCCGGAACGGTGCTCGACGATCCTTGCCGTCGTCCTCCTGTCCCATCGAGACCCAGGTGTCGGTGACCAGCACGTCGGCGCCCTGCGACGCGGTCTGCGGGTCGGCGTCGAGACGGACCGATCCGCCGGTCATGGCTGCGCGCTTCTCCGCGTCGGCGATGACCTCGGGATCTGGTGCGAAGCCGTCGGGCGCGCTGATCGTGACGTGCATGCCCGCCGTCACCCCGCCGAGTGCCAACGAGTGCGCCATGTTGTTCGCACCGTCGCCGAGATAGGTCATCTTCAGTCCCGCGGTGCGACCCTTCCGTTCGACGATGGTCTGCAGGTCGGCGAGCACCTGGCACGGATGGAACAGGTCCGAGAGAGCGTTGACGATCGGGATCGTCGCTGTCGAGGCCATCGCTTCGAGGCGCTCCTGCCCGAACGTCCGCCACACCACTGCCTCGACGAACCGCGACAGCACGCGACCGGTGTCCTCGAGCGACTCGTCACGACCGAGCTGCGTCGTGCGTCCGTCGACGACGACGGCGTGACCACCCATTTGCGCGATACCCATCTCGAAGGAGAAACGCGTCCTGGTGGAGTTCTTGTCGAAGATCACGCCCACTCCGCGCGGCCCGTCGAGGGGCCGGTAGGCGAACGGTTGGCGTTTCACCTCGGCGGCGAGGTCGAGTACCTCGGCCTGCTCCTCGGGGGTGAGGTCGTCGTCACGGAGGAAATGGCGTGTCACTGTGCACTGCTCTCGTCGGTTGCGGCGTCGAGGATCTCGGGTAGTACGTCCACGAAATCGCGGGCCTGGTCCTCGGTGATGATGAGTGGCGGCGCCAATCTCAAAACGTCAGGTGCGGGCGCGTTGATCAGGAAGCCCTTGTCCCGGGCGCTCGCCTCGACCTTCGCCGAGATCGGCGCGGTCAATACGACGCCGAGCAACAGACCCGATCCACGAACGTGGGAGATGAGCGGATGGTCGAGGTCTTCGATGCCCGTGGCTATCGATTTGCCTACCGCGGCAACGTGTTCGACGAGGTCGTCACGATCGAGCGTGTCGAGAACCGCGAGCGCTGCTGCCGCCGACACCGGATTGCCACCGAACGTCGTACCGTGTTGTCCCGCTGTGAACAGGTCCGCTGCCTGACCGGTGGCGATACACGCCCCGATGGGCAGTCCGCCGCCAAGTCCCTTGGCGAGCGTCATGACGTCGGGAACCACCCCGGCAGCCTGATGCGCGAAAAACGTTCCGGTCCGGCCGATTCCGGTCTGTACCTCGTCGAGGATGAGCAGTGCACCGTGTTCGGCGGTGAGAGTGCGGGCGTGCGCGAGGTAGTCGGCCGGCGGAACGACCACCCCGGCCTCGCCGAGTATCGGCTCGAGGATGACCGCTGCGGTCTGCGATGACACCGCGGCGGTGAGCGCGTCGAGGTCGCCGTACGGCACGAAGTCGACGCCCGCGGGCATCGGCTCGAACGGTTCGCGCTTGCCGGGCTGCCCCGTCATCGCCAGCGCGCCCATCGTGCGACCGTGGAACGCCTTCTCCGCAGCGACGATCTGTGGCCGCCCGGTGCGCCTGGCGAGTTTGAACGCCGCCTCATTGGCCTCGGTACCCGAGTTGCAGAAGAACACCCGCCCGGGCTGCCCGAACTTGTCCAACAGCCGTTCCGCCAACTCGACCACGCGCGGATTGATGTACAGGTTCGACACATGGCCCAGGGTCTCGAGCTGCTCGGTCACGGCGGCGACGATTGCGGGATGCGCATGTCCCAACGCGTTGACCGCGATACCGCCGAGCAGGTCGAGGTAGCGGTTGCCGTCGGCATCCCAGACGTAGGCGCCATCACCTCTGGTGAGCGCGAGGGGCGGCGTGCCGTAGTTCTTCATGAGGGCGGTCGACCACCGCTGCTGCCATGGTCCGGTCATGAGTGTGACGCTCCATCTATCGTTGTGGGAGAGAGACTTTCGGGTGCGACAACCGTCGTTCCCGCACGTGCCCCGGTCAGCAGTTCAGCCAACACGGCGTGCGGCACACGGCCGTCGATGACGTGGGCACGGCCCACTCCACCGTCGACGGCGCGTAGGCACGCCTCCATCTTGGGAACCATGCCGGAGTCGAGGCTCGGGAGCAGTTCGGCCAGGGCGTCGGTGGAGATCTGCGACACGAGTGAGGAACGGTCAGGCCAGTCGGTGTAGAGGCCTTCGACGTCGGTGAGCATCACCAGTCGGTTCGCGCCCAGCGCCTCGGCGAGCGCTCCCGCGGCCGTGTCGGCGTTGATGTTGTGGACGACGCCGTCGCGGTCGGGCGCGATCGTCGAGACGACCGGGATACGCCCCGCGCCGACGAGATCGAGGACAGCGGAGGTGTTGACCGAGGTGATGTCGCCGACCAGACCGATGTCGGTCGCGACCCCGTCGACGAGCACCGTGCGCCGCGTTGCCGTGAACAGATGGGCGTCCTCGCCGGTGAGGCCCACGGCATACGGGCCGTGCGCGTTGATCAGTCCAACGAGTTCGCGGCCGACCTGACCGAACAGAACCATCCGGGCGACATCCATCACCTCGGGTGTGGTCACCCGGAAGCCTCCACGGAACTCGCCGGACAGTCCGAGACGGGACAACATGGCCGAGATCTGCGGTCCCCCACCGTGAACCACGATCGGGTGCATTCCGCACGCTCGGAGATAGACGATGTCGGCGGCGAAGGCTCGTTTGAGTTCGTCGTCGATCATCGCGTTGCCGCCGTACTTCACGACGACGGTGGCACCGTGCATCGCCTGCAGGGCAGGCAGCGACTCGGCGAGGATTGCGGCTCTCTCGATACCGCCGATCGAGTGTGTCGACGTCATGAGGAATACGCCGAGTTCTCTTCGACATAGGCGTGCGAGAGATCGGTGGTTCGAATGCTCCCGCTCTCGACGCCGAGTCCGAGGTCGACGAGGACGGCGACCTCGGGGCCGGAGAGGTCGACGTCGCGCGCACCGTCGACACCGGTTCCGTTGACGCACACGGCTTGGCCGTTGAACGACACAGCGATCCGATCAGGGTCGATGGTGACCGGCGCGATCCCCGCTGCGGCGAGCACTCGTCCCCAGTTGGCGTCGGAGCCGAAAAGTGCTGTCTTGACGAGGCTGTCACGCGCAATGGTCCGAGCGACGGCTATCGCGTCGTCCTCGGTCGCGGCACCGGTCACCGTGATGACGATGCGTTTGGTGACACCCTCGGCGTCGGCCATCAACTGAGCGGCGAGATCGTCGCAGACGGCGAGCACCGCGGCGTCGAGTTCTGTCTGGTCGACGGGGATCTGGCTGGCGCCGGAGCTGAGTAACAGCACCGTGTCGTTCGTCGACGTCGAACCGTCGATGTCGAGTCTGTCGAACGTCTTCGACGTCGCGCGCCGCAGGGCGAGGTCGAGTTGCTCGGCGCTGGCACGCGCATCCGTGGTGAGGACGCAGAGCATCGTCGCCAGTGAAGGCGCCATCATGCCCGCACCCTTCGCCATACCCCCGATGTTCCAGCCCTGAGGGTGGTGGAGCGCAACCTGTTTGGGCACGGTGTCGGTCGTCATGATCGCGTAGGCGGCGTCGGTGCCGCCCGACAAACCGCCGCCCATGTCCTGCACGATCTCGACGACACCCGCACGGATCTTGTCCATCGGCAGGCGGTCGCCGATGAGCCCGGTCGAGCACACCGCGACCTCCACCGCTCCGGTTTCGGTTCCCCAGTTGCTCAGCGCCTCCGCGACAGCCTCCGCCGTCGTGTGCGTGTCCTGGAAACCGAGCGGGCCGGTGCAGGCATTGGCGCCTCCGGAATTGAGGATGACCGCACGCAGACGGCCGGTGGTGAGAACCTGCTTGCTCCAGAGCACCGGAGCCGCCTTGACCTGGTTGCGGGTGAAGACGCCCGCCGCCGCGTAGTCGGGTCCCTCGTTGAAGACCAGCGCGAGGTCGGCAGCCCCAGATGCCTTGATACCGGCGGCGATTCCGGCAGCCCGGAATCCGAGCGGCGCCGTCACACCCTGATTGCGGACGAGTCGCGGCCCCGTTGCGGGCGCGCCACCTGTGATCCGGTCGTCTGTGTCGGCTGAAGTGATGTCGGCGGAAGTGGTGCCGGCCGACTCGTCGTTGGTCGAGTTGCTGTTCGTCGACTTGCTGTTCGTGCTCACGGTGCGACTCCCACGGTGCTCAGTCCTTCGGCCTCGTCCCAGTCGAGTGCGAGATTCATCGACTGGACCGCTGCGCCGCCGGTGCCCTTGGCGAGGTTGTCGATCGCGCCGACTGCAACGAGCGTGCCCGCTCGCTCATCGACGGTGACAGCGAGCTGCACGGCATTCGAGCCCATCACCGAACCCGTCGCCGGGAGCCGACCCTCGGGCAGCAGGTAGACGAATTGTTCGTCTGCGTATGCCTTCTCGTACACCGCGCGAACATCCGCGGCTGATGCGGTGGTGCGTGCCGTGCAGGTCGCGAGAATCCCGCGCGACATCGGGACGAGGACCGGCGTGAACGACACCGACACCGGCTGGTCGGCCGCCGCCGACAGTGCCTGTGCGATCTCCGGGGTGTGTCGATGCGACCCACCGACGCCGTAAGCGCGGGCAGAACCGATGACTTCCGATGCGAGCAGGTCGACCTTGGGTGCCCGTCCGGCGCCCGACGTCCCGCTCACCGCGACAACGGTCACGTGAGGCTCGACCAGGCCAGCGGCCAGTGCGGGAAGAAGCGACAGAATCGAGACCGTCGGATAGCACCCGGGCACCGCGATCCGGCTCGCATTCCGCAGGACCTCACGGTTGCCAGGGATCTCGGGGAGTCCGTACGGCCAGGTGCCGGCATGGTCACCGCCGTAATAGGCGACCCAGTCCTCGGCGTCGCGAAGCCTGAAGTCGGCACCGCAGTCGATGATCAGCGTGGTCGGCGGGAGCGCATCGGCGATCTGTGCCGACGTTCCGTGTGGCAGCGCGAGGAACACGACGTCGTGACCGGCGAGAACCGCGGGCGTTGTCTCCTCGAGTTCACGCTCGGCCAGCGGCAACAGGTTGGGGTGATGCGCTCCGAGGAGCGTTCCCGCATTGCCACCCGCGGTCAACGAACCGATCTCCAGGTCGCCCGACCGGAGGCGGGGATGCCCGCACAACAGTCGGAGCACCTCTCCACCCGCATAGCCACTCGCGCCGGCCACTGCCACCCTGATCGTCATACACATCATTATGCATGGCGGCGCAAATCAATACAGCACGGACCCACCAGGGGTCGCGCGCGACAACCATCCACATCGTCGCACGCGACGGGGCACGCCGCAGCGCCGTCGAGCGGCGCCGCTCAGCGCAGACGCGCGCCGACCACCTCCGACGCCCGAGCAACCGCCGCCAACTTCGCCTCGGTCGCCTCGTCCTCGGTGAGGGTCCTGTCGTCGGCCCGGAAGGTCAGCGCGAACGTCAAGGACTTGTTGCCGTCGCCGACCTGCGCGCCCGTGAACACGTCGAAGAGCTCTATCGAGTCGAGGAGCTCGCCGGCGCCCTCGCGAAGCAGTGCCTCGACGTCGGCAGCGGGCACCTCGTCGGAGACCACCACTGCGACGTCCTGCAATACGGCCGGGAACACCGAGATGTGCGGCGCCGGCAGTGCGACGTCGAGCGGTAGCGCATCGACGTCGATCTCCACGGCGCATGTCCGCTTGGGTAGACCGGCTCGCTCGAGCACAGCCGGATGCAGCTCGCCTGCGTGCCCCACGACTCGCCCGTCGACGACGACCGCCGCACAGCGCCCGGGATGCCACGGGGCATAGGCGTCGGAGACCAGCGTGACCTCGACACCCGAGGCGGTACCGATCTCGCGGGCAGCCTCGAAGGCGTCTAGGTAGTCGGCGCGACGGCCGGGACCCCACGGGCCGGCGGGGTCGCGCACACCTGTCAGCGCGACAGCCACGTGCAGCGGCTGAACCGGAAGCGAATCGTCGAGCTCGGCGATCTGTTCGTCTGTCGGACGTCTGGTGACATCCAACTCGGCGACCGGGCGCATCTGCTCGGTCGCGAGGACCACCTGGCCGACGGTGTAGAGCGAGAGATCCCGTTGACCGCGGGCGATGTTGCGGCCCACCATTTCCAACAGTCCCGGCAACAGAGTGGTGTTCAGCTCCGGCCGGTCGGACTCGAGCGGGTTGAGCACCTTCACCGTCCGGCGGCGCGGGTCGTCGGACGGCAGGTCCCAGAGGTCGAGAACGCCCGCAGGCATGAACGGGAAGGGCAGAACCTCGACGTAGCCGTCGAGTGCGAGCGTGCGTCCGATGCTGCGCCGCCGACGTTGGCTCGGCGTCAGCCCACGTCCGCCCGGAGCCGACGGGAGAACGGCCGGAATGTCTTCGAGGCCTTCGAGTCGCAAGACTTCTTCGACGAGGTCGGCGCGCTGACGCAGATCCGGTCGCCACGACGGAGGCGTGACGGTCAGCGGGTCGGTGCCGGTGACCGTGCACCCGACCTCGACCAGCCGGGCGGCTGTGGTGCCCTCCGGGTAGGTCACGCCTGCGGTGCGATCGGGCTCGTCGGCGGCGATGACGATCGGAGCGATCTCCGCGACCGCGATCCGCTCCTCGGAGAGTGGCGACGCAGCCGCGCCACCGGCGAGCTCGACGATCAGCCCCGTTCCACGATCAGAAGCGGCAGCGGTGATCTCGGGATCGACGATGCGCTCGAACCTCTTGCTCGCCTCGGAGGTGAGTTTGTGCCGCTTACCCGTCCGGAACACGCGCACCTGGTCGAAGGTCGCCGATTCGAGCAGGACACGAGTCGTCGTCGGACCGACCTCGGTGCTCTCGCCACCCATGACTCCGGCAAGTGCGATGGGCCCGCTGTCGTCGGCGATGACGACGTCCTCGGGGTCGAGGTCGCGGGCGACCCCGTCGAGGGTTGTCAGCTTCTCCCCTGCCCGCGCGTTGCGCACGACGATCGTTCCGGACACCTTGTCGGCGTCGAACGCGTGGAGAGGCTGTCCGAGTTCGAGCATCACGTAGTTGGTGACGTCGACGATCGCTGAGATCGGGCGAACCCCGGCGACCATGAGCCGCTTCTGCATCCACCACGGCGACACCGCCGTCGGATCGACCCCGTCGATCAGGCGTGCGGTGTACCTGGTTGCGCCCGAATCCTTGTCGATCGCCACCGGCCACGGCTGCCCTCCCGAGACCGCGACAGTGGCGACCGAGGTTCCCGGGTCGACGAAGGGCAGGGCGAAGCTGCTCGCCAATTCGCGACCGAGGCCTCGGATGGAGAATGCGTATCCACGGTCGGGGGTGACGTTGACGTCGATCGCGGCGTCGTCGAGTCCGAGCACGGCACGAGCGTCGGCACCCGGCTCGGCGGTGCCAGGAGCCAGCACGAGAATGCCGCTGTGGTCGGTGCCGATTCCCAACTCGGACACCGAGCAGATCATGCCGTCGGAGATGTGCCCGTAGGTCTTGCGCGAGGCGATTTCGAACGGGCCCGGCAGTACGGTGCCGGGAAGCGCAGCGACGATGAGGTCACCCTCGGCGAAGTTTCTTGCCCCACAGACGATTCCGCGGGGCTCGGACTCGCCCACGTCGACCTGGCAGAAACGAATCGGCTTCTTGAACCCGGTCAGCTCCTCGATGTGGTCGACATGCCCGATCACCAGCGGTCCGGTGATCACTGGGAACGGGTCGATGTCTTCGATCTCGAAGCCGACGCGGACGAAAGCCGCATCGATCTCCTCCGCACTGGCCGACCAGTTCGGGTCTGACGCCCGGAGGACCTCGGTGTACCAGGACTGCGGTGCACGCATCGGTCAATCAACTTCTTTCATGGGATCGAATCACGGGAAGGACGTGTGGCGACGGGGGTGAGTTCAGGCCGCGGGGCCGAAGGGAAGGGTGAAGCGGACGTCACCTTCGACCATGTCGCGCATGTCGGTGATGTCGTTTCGGAACTGAAGTGTGCGCTCGAGACCCATCCCGAACGCGAACCCCGAGTACACGTCCGGATCGATTCCACTGGCGCGCAACACGTTCGGGTTGACCATTCCGCACCCGCCCCACTCGACCCAGCCCGCACCGCCTTTCTTGGCGGGGAACCAGACGTCGACCTCGGCCGAGGGCTCGGTGAACGGGAAGTAGCTGGCGCGCATACGCGTCGTGGTCTCCGGCCCGAACAGTGCCCGGGCAAACGCTTCGAGCGTGCCGCGGAGGTTGGCCATCGTCAGACCCTTGTCGACGGCGAGTCCCTCGATCTGGTGGAACACCGGCGTGTGCGTGGCGTCGAGTTCGTCGGTGCGGAAAGTGCGCCCGGGGCAGGCCACATAGATCGGCAGATCCCGCGACAGCATCGAGCGCACCTGGACTGGAGAGGTGTGCGTGCGCAGCACCTGACGTGAACCCTCGGGCGCAATGTAGAAGGTGTCCTGCATCGACCGTGCCGGATGGTCGGGTAGGAAGTTCAGTGCGTCGAAGTTGTAGTGCTCGCTCTCGACCTCGGGCCCCTCTGCGATCTCCCACCCCATGCCGACGAAGACATCGGCGACTTGCTCGGAGATCACCGTGATGGGATGTCGTGCACCGGCCGGGCGACGTCGACTCGGCAGCGTGACATCGACGGATTCCGAGACGAGCACCGCGGCATCGCGCTCTGCCTGCAGTGTCGCCGTGCGGCTCTCCAGGTCGGCGTTGACCCGGCCCCGCACCTCGTTGACCAGCTTGCCCGCCGCCGACCGTTGGTCCTTGGGTAGCGAGCCGAGGGCTCGGCGGGCCAACGCGATCGGCGAACGGTCACCGAGGTGTGCGGTCTTGGCGGCCGCGAGGGCGTCGAGGTCGGCAGCCGCGGCGAATGCCGTCGTCGCTGCGGCGGCGGCAGCGTCGAGTTCCTGAGGTTCCGGGAAACGCAACTCCGCGTTGTCCCGGTCGTCGTTTCCCTGGTCTGTGTTCCGGGGACCTGGGGTTGATGCTGCCACGGGCGACGAACTCCTCGATCGGGTGTGTGTCGGGTCTGTCGACCACGTCACCGACCACAACGGCGCCGGTCAGTGCACGTGATGACTGCGATCAAGGGTAGTCGACCGACTCACCGCAGCGACTGCCCGGGCACCGGCCGCCGCACAGATCCCCGACGCCAGCCACCCCCACTCTTCGACGATCCCACCGCGGGCGACGAGGAGTGTCGACACCGCGACCACCGCGAGCAGCACGAGCACGGCCACGTCGCGGCATGTCGTGGTGGCACGTGCCAGAGGCTCGTCCCACCAGGGCAGCCGGCGATTCTCGAGAACCGAGAGGACACCGGTCACCGGGACCATCGCTGCGAGCAGCAGCATTGTGGTGACCACAACGGTCGGCCAGAACAAGGCCGACTGCGGATCTCGCGTGAAGCCGCACAGGTGAGCGACACCGATGATGGCGCCGAGTACGGGCAGATGCCACAGGTACAGCGTCATCGCGCCGCGGTTGCCGAGTGCGACCCACCACCAGACGCGTGGGTGAGCGACGACGCGTGCGAGCGGTGTGCGCAACACGATCGCGAATGCACACAGGACCACGGTGTGTCCGGCCAGTAGCAGGCTCGGCGGACTCATGTTCGACAGATGCTGGCCCGGCACGGTCACCAACGACATCTCGTAGGGGCCGAGGCTGACCAGCAGGATGTCGATGATCAGCGCGACGAGTCCGAGCACCGCCGCTTCGAAGCGCGTGAACAGACGCTTCGCGTAGGCGACGCCCAGGATTGCCGGGATGATCCAGACACTCAGGAAGTTGACGTAGCCGAGGCCCGACGCGCCGACGGCCAGCCGTGTGACGTCGACGCCGGCGGTCACCGTCCAAGTGACAGCGGTTGCGACGAGGACGGCTCGTCGTGACGACAGGCGTTGCAGCGCAGGTACGGCCGCAAGAACCAGAACATAGGCGCCGAGGAACCACAGCAACTGCACGCCGAGATGAGCGACGACGTCAGCGACCGCGGATGCGCCGATCGATGTACAGACCGCGTATGCGGTGAGCACAGTTGCCAGGTACCACGCAACCGGGCGGAACAGTCGTTGTGCCCGGCACAGCAGCCACTGTCCAGGTGACGAATCGGGTCGCCAGCCATACGTCGACGCAGCGGCGCCGGCAAAGAAGAACAGCGGAAGGATCTGCAGGAGCCACGTCATCGGTTGCAGGATCGGGACGTCGGAGAGTGTGTTGCCCAACGTGACTCGACCGTCGTGGACCGAGACGGTGAGCATCAGCGAGTGGCCTGCGATGACGACGATCAGTGAGGTCAGTCGGATCAGGTCGACGACGCGGTCGCGGTTGCCGGTGATGGCGTCGAGTTCGGCGGGCGAAGGCCTCTGTGTGGAAGCCGACCTGGCGCGGCGAACCGACGGTCGGGACGGCACAGGTATCGGGGAAGAGTGTTCACGCACTCCGACGAGTCTTCGCCGAGAAGCCCGCCGAGCCCTGAGTGCGAATACTCAACTGCCCCGCGCATTTCGACCCGCGAGTAGTCTGACGAGTCATGCGCTACACGCTCGAGGATTCCATCGACATCCACCGGTCGGCTGCTGATGTGTACGCGGTGATCAGCGACGTCACACGTACCGGGGAGTGGAGCCAGCAGTGTCATACCGTCGAGTGGGTCGGGCCTGAACGCGGCGTCGGCGCCAGATTCGCCGGACACAACCGGACCCCTACGCGCGAGTGGACGACCACCTCGCAGGTCACCGTCGCAGACCCGGGGTCCAGGTTCGAGTGGACCGTCGGAACGAGCGGGACAACGTGGGGCTATCGACTCGAGCCGATCGATGACGCCACCACGCGACTCACCGAGTACACCGCGTTCACCGGCGCCGGCGAGGACTTCTTCAGCGAGAGGTTCGGTGACGACGCCGACAACCAAATCCAGATACGGCTGACCGCCGCGGCGACCGGTATCGGTCCCACGTTGGCGCAGATCAAGAAGATCGTTGAGGCGTGAGCGCCTGACCTATCGGCGCGCCTGTACTCGCGCACTCTCGTAGAGGCAGATCGAGGCTGCCGCAGCGAGATTGAGACTCTCCGCACGACCACGGATCGGGATGGACACCCGGTGGTCGGCGGCTGCCGCATGGACCGGCGACAATCCGTGTGCCTCGTTCCCGAACAGCCATGCGGTCGGCTCGACGAGCACGTCGGCAGCGTCGTCGAGGATCAGTTCTCCGTCGGCCGCGGTCGCCAGCAGTGCGATACCCGCTGTGCGCACGGACGCCAGTGCCGCGTCGACATCACGCTCTCGGACGATCGGCAGGTGGAAAACGCTTCCGGCGCTGGCGCGCACGCACTTGCCGTTGTGTGGGTCGACCGAGTCACCGACCAGCAACACGGCGTCGGCGCCCATGGCATCGGCTGTCCGGATCAAGGTCCCGACGTTCCCGGGCTCCCGTGCCTCGACGGCGACCGCGAGCAACCAGGGACCGCTGGACAGTACGTCGGCGAGTGAGGCGTCGAGCAACTCGGCGACTGCGAAGATTCCGGGAGGGGTTGTCGCTTCGGAGAGCTTCTCGGCGGCGCGGTCGGACAATCCGACGACGTCAATCCCGGCGCCGAGCGCGTCGGCGAGGATGTCGGCATGCCGGTCCGCGTCGCTCTCGCGGACGAGAACGAGCCCCGCGTGCCCACTGCCGAGCGCAGCGCCGACCGAATTCGCTCCTTCGACGAGGAACCGACCTTCCGCGCGGCGCGTGGCGGCCCGCTGCAGCTTGGCATACGACACGACCCGCGAGGATCGTTCGGACAGGATCTCCATCAGAAGATGTCCGTGATCACTCGCGGGTCGTGTGCGTTGTCGATGTGAACGCTCAGGCTGCGGGAGCGTTGACGTCGGTGGGCAGCGCCTTGCGGGCCACCTCGACCAGGCCGGTGAAGGCCTCCGGATCGGTGACGGCGATGTCGGCGAGCACCTTGCGGTCGACCTCGACACCCGCGGCCTTCAGGCCCTGGATGAAGCGGTTGTAGGTGATGTCGTTGGCGCGGGCCGCAGCGTTGATACGCGCGATCCACAGCTTGCGGAATTCACCCTTGCGGGCACGGCGGTCCCGGTAGGCGTAGGTCATCGAGTGGAGCTGCTGCTCCTTGGCCTTGCGGTACAGGCGCGAGCGCTGCCCGCGGTATCCCTTGGAGGCCTCCAGCGTCGAACGACGCTTCTTCTGGGCGTTGACAGCCCTTTTCACGCGTGCCATGTCAGTTCCTCTTGTTCGTCAGATGTGGTGGTCGGATGCGTCAGCGGTTGAGCAGTCGCTTGATACGCGGTGCGTCGTTGGGGCTCACGACGGTGATGCCGTCCAGACGGCGGGTACGGCGAGAGGACTTGTGCTCGAGCAGGTGGCGGCGGTTGGCCTTCTGGCGGACGATCTTGCCGCTGCCGGTCACCTTGAAGCGCTTGGCTGTGCCCTTGTGGGTCTTGCTCTTCGGCATGTTGTGTTCCTTCATTTGAGCGAACAGCAACCACACCCGCGGTGATCGGGTGCGGTGCGTCCGCAGTGGTTCTCCGACGGTCCGTTCGGACCGGGTCGGCTTAGCTGGTCGTGTCGTCCTTCGCGCCCTGCTGGCGAGGTGCGCGGTCGTCACGGGTCTGCTGGGCTTTCACGCGGGTCTTCGCGCCCTTGTGCGGGGCGAGGACCATGGTCATGTTGCGGCCGTCCTGCTTGGCCGAGGTCTCGATGAAGCCGTAGTCGGCGACGTCGTTACCGAGTCGCTGCAGCAGGCGGTATCCGAGTTCGGGTCGCGACTGCTCGCGGCCGCGGAACATGATGGTGACCTTCACCTTCGAGCCTGCCTCGAGGAACCGGATGACGTGACCCTTCTTGGTCTCGTAATCGTGGTCGTCGATCTTCGGCCGGAGCTTCTGCTCCTTGATGACGGTCAACTGTTGGTTACGACGCGATTCGCGTTGCTTCTGTGCTGCTTCGTACTTGAACTTGCCGTAGTCCATGATCTTGCACACCGGCGGTCGGGCGTCGGGTGCGACCTCGACCAAGTCCAGGTCGGCCTCGTAGGCCAGGCGCAGCGCATCTTCAACACGCACGATGCCCACCTGCTCCGAATTCGGTCCGACGAGTCGGACCTCCGGTACGCGGATGCGCTCGTTGATGCGGGTCTCAGTGCTGATGGGGCCTCCTTGATAAATCCTGACAGGGTGGCCGTCGCGGAGCGTTCGGTGGCCGCGCATGGAGAGGGCGCTCTCAGCAGAAGAGCCCCGGGATGGTGTTGTCCATCCTCAGGGCTCCGATACCGACCGGTCCGGCATCGACGACGATGCGCAGCGCCAACAGACCGGATACATCCGTTGCCTGTCGGCGGGACCGGACCGCACAACTGCGTGAACACTGGTGCGTAAAGCGCACTGATTCGACGCGTCGTAGCGGTGGGAGCGGAACTCCACTTGCGACCCCGGCGCCAACCGGGGCGGTCGTGCTATGGAAGTCTATCAGCCATGCCCGAAAACACCTATTCGCCTTCGGGCGATGATGCAGGTGACGACCTCACCACCGTCCGGAACGACGCTCTCGGCGATACCGAACGTGTCGACGTGACAACTTCCGTAGACGCGATGGACAACGTCCGCGACCTCGTCGACATTCCCTCGATCGAGATCGTCACCCGAGCCATCGTCATGCTGATGAGTGCATCGGCCGAGAAACTCGGATTGGCGCCCGGAGCATCCGAGGACGACGCCGACCTCGACGAAGCCCGCAAACTCATCACTGCTCTGGCCGGGCTCGTCGACGCGGCGAAGCCCGACCTCGGCGTTCACGCAGCCCCGATTCGCGACGGCCTCAAGCAACTGCAACTGGCGTTCCGCGACGCGAGCGCCTACCCCGACGAGCCGGGTGAAGGCCCGGGTGAGAAGTACACCGGACCGGTTCGCGATCGTCGTCGGTGACCGGTCGGATCGTCCGCGATCCGCCTACTGTCTCGAGTGCACAGCCACCGCGGTGCGCATCGGCGCGGGCGAGAGTTCCGACGCCGCCAACTGTCTGACCTACTCCCCTCGCTGACCGTCCTCCACGGAGGACTGCTCCTCCGTGGAGAACACGGCAGCACCCTCGCAGACCACCTCTGCAGCCCGTCGACGGACGTCGTGGCGACCATCAATCCGGTCGCGACGGCGTCCGTCGTCGTGTGTAGGAGGGCCGCAATGTCTGAGGAGCGGACTAGCCTGGGTCCATGACCTCCGACGGCAGCCCCGACGACCACGTCGACCCGAAAGACCCCTCCCCCGCGTCGGCCGGAGAGCAACCGCCCCTCGGGGACGTCGTCGACGCCGAGATCCTCGATGCGGACGTCGTCGAGCACGGGCCCACTGGCTCCGGTTCCGCGGGTATGCCCTCGGTGTCGGGCACCGCACACGTCGACCCCGATTACAACGAGCAGGGGGTACCGAGCTTCGACTTCGTCCGCGACAAGATCGAGAAGCGCATCTCGACGGCGATCGGATCGCACGAACTCGCCGACGCCTCGCCTGAGGGGCGCAGCATCGACGAGATGGTGCGCAAGCGGGAGGAAGCCGCGAAGAAGAAGCTCGACGAGATCAGGAAGTCCATGGGTTCCTGACCTGGATACTTTCCTGACCCGTCACCCAGCGGTGGCGACGGACTCCTCGGTGTCGAGGACCTCGGCGAGGAACTTTCCGGTGTGACTTCCCGGGGTGAGTGCGATGTCCTCGGGCGTTCCTTCCGCGATCACCGTGCCGCCGCCGGTTCCGCCTTCGGGCCCCATGTCGATGACCCAGTCGGCGGTCTTGATGACATCGAGGTTGTGCTCGATCACGATGACCGTGTTGCCCTTGTCGACGAGCCCGTTGATCACGTCGAGCAGCTTCTTGATGTCCTCGAAGTGCAGTCCGGTCGTCGGTTCGTCGAGGATGTAGACGGTGCGTCCGGCGGATCGCTTCTGCAACTCGGCCGCCAGTTTCACGCGCTGAGCCTCGCCGCCGGACAGCGTCGGCGCGGGCTGTCCTAGACGGACGTAACCGAGGCCGACGTCGACCAGGGTCTTGAGATAGCGGTGGATCGAGGTCACCGGTTCGAAGAACTCGGCAGCCTCCTCGATCGGCATGTCGAGGACCTCGGAGATGGTCTTGCCCTTGTAGTGCACCTCGAGCGTCTCACGGTTGTACCGCGCGCCATGACACACCTCGCACGGAACGTACACATCGGGCAGGAAGTTCATCTCGATCTTGATGGTGCCCTCGCCCTGGCACGCCTCGCAGCGCCCGCCCTTGACGTTGAACGAGAACCGACCCGGCTGGTAGCCACGGACCTTGGCCTCGGTCGTCGCAGCGAACAATGTGCGGATCTTGTCGAAGACACCGGTGTAGGTCGCTGGATTCGAACGCGGCGTCCTGCCGATCGGCGACTGGTCGACCTGCACGAGTTTGTCGAGGTTGCCCAGTCCGTTCACCCGCGTGTGGCGACCCGGAACCTGCCGCGCACCGTTGAGCTTGTTCGCGAGCACCGTTGCAAGGATGTCGTTGACCAGTGTCGACTTTCCCGATCCGGAGACCCCGGTGACGGCGGTTAGTACGCCGAGCGGGAACGAGACGTCGATGCCGCGCAGATTGTGCTCACGCGCCCCGACAACCATGAGCTGGCGGTTCTTGTTGATCGGACGTCGGATCGGCGGGACCGGCAACGTGTCGCGACCGGCAAGGTAGTTGCCCGTCAACGACTTCCGGTTCTTGAGCAGGTCCTTGTAGCTACCCGAGTGCACGACGTGGCCGCCGTGCTCGCCGGCACGGGGTCCGATGTCGACGATCCAGTCGGCCGCTCTGATCGTGTCCTCGTCGTGCTCGACGACGATCAGCGTGTTGCCGAGATCGCGCAGGCGGGTGAGGGTGTCGATCAGTCGACGGTTGTCGCGCTGATGCAAACCGATCGACGGTTCGTCGAGGACGTAGAGCACACCGGCCAGGCCGGACCCGATCTGTGTCGCCAGCCGGATGCGCTGCGCTTCACCACCGGACAGCGACCCCGCAGCACGAGACAGCGACAGATAGTCGAGGCCGACGTCGAGCAGGAACGTGATGCGTGCCTGCACCTCTTTGAGTACGCGTCCGGCGATGGCCTGCTGGCGTTTGTCGAGTGTGAGTCCCCCGAGGTAGTCGGCGGCATCGGCGACCGATAGGGCCGACACCTCGGCGATCGACTTCGGCCCGTACTGGGGGTGGTCGAGTGTCACCGCGAGTATCTCCGGACGCAGACGCGCACCCTGACACACCGGACACGGCACGTCGCGCATGTAGCCCTCGTAGCGCTCCTTCATCTGCTCGGACTCGGTCTGGTCCATGCGCCGGTTCAGGAACGCCATCACACCCTCGAACTCGGTGTAATACGACCGTGTGCGCCCGTACCTGTTGCGGAACTTCACGTGGACCTGATGGTCGCTGCCATTGAGCAACGCGTTGCGCGCCTTGGCCGGCAACTTCTTCCACGGGGTGTCGACGTCGAAGCCCATCTGATCGGCCAAACCGGACATGAGCCGCAGGAAGTAGTCGGCGTTGTGTCCGGTCGACCACGGCGCGATGGCGCCTTCCGACAACGACAGGTCCGGATCGGGAACGACGAGATCCTCGTCGACCTCCTTGCGGATGCCGAGGCCGTCGCATTCCGGACACGCCCCGTAGGGCGAGTTGAAGGAGAACGATCGGGGCTCGAGGTCGTCGATGGCGATCGGATGGCCGTTCGGGCACGCCATCCGCTCGGAGAAACGGCGCTCGCGCTTCGGGTCCTTCTCGTCGACGTCGACGAAGTCGAGAACCACGATGCCGTCGGCCAAGCGCAGCGCCGTCTCGACCGAATCGGTGAGGCGCTGCTTGGCGCTCGACTTCACGACGAGACGATCGACGACCACGTCGATGTCGTGCTTCTCCTGTTTCTTCAGCTTGGGCGGGTCCGCCAGCGAGTGGACTTTGCCGTCGACACGGGCGCGGGAGAAGCCCTGCGTCTGCAATTCGGCGAACAGATCGACGAACTCTCCCTTGCGGGTTCGCACAACCGGTGCGAGCACCTGGAAGCGGGTGCCCTCCTCCATCGCGAGCACCTGGTCGACGATCTGCTGAGGCGTCTGCTTGGCGATCTCCGCGCCGCAGATCGGACAATGTGCGACTCCCGCGCGTGCGTACAGCAGGCGCAGGTAGTCGTACACCTCGGTGATCGTGCCGACCGTCGACCGCGGATTCCGGTTCGTCGACTTCTGGTCGATCGACACGGCGGGCGAGAGTCCCTCGATGAAGTCGACGTCCGGCTTGTCCATCTGGCCGAGGAACTGTCGCGCGTAGGCCGAGAGCGACTCGACGTAGCGGCGCTGCCCCTCGGCGAAGATCGTGTCGAAGGCCAACGACGATTTTCCCGATCCGGACAGTCCCGTGAACACGATCAGGCTGTCGCGGGGTAGATCCACATCGACACCGCGAAGGTTGTGTTCGCGGGCACCACGGACGATCAAACGATCAACCACTCTTGTCCTATCTCACATGTCTCGGTCAGCCGTCGGCGCGGGATCGCCGCGCGCCCGGCCGTCGGCGCGCATCAGTCGTCGCCTGATGTCGCGCAGGGCGTGTCCGTGGCAACCATAACGGCGACCACCGACAAGAATTCTCGACGCTGAACCCGACCTCGACGGGCAGCGCCACAACACTTGTCAACGATACGCGGCCCACCTGGTGTTCCCGACGCCGTCGACGCCGACCAGGTCCACTGCGGATACGTGCGTGACTAGGCTGAATCCATGACCTCGCCCGACCTCACCATCACCGACGACTACACCGGCGACCTCTCCGAATCCGGTCCACAACGACGCACACTCGGCAATGCCTCGATCGTGAAGGTGTCGGTCGGTCCGATGGACAACAACGTCTACATCGTGACCAGCACCGCAACCGGCGACCAGCTCATCATCGATGCAGCCAACGACACCGACACGATCCTCGCCGCCCTCGCCGTGATCGGCGGTACGCCGCGCATGATCTTCACCACCCATCAGCACTACGACCATTGGCAGGCGCTCGCCGATGTCGCGAAGGCCACGGGCGCGTCCACCGCCGCGGGCCGGATCGACGCACCCGAACTGCCGGTGCAGCCCGATGTTCTCCTCGACGACGGCGACGCCCTGACGGTCGGAGACCTCCATTTCGACGCGATCCACCTCGTCGGCCACACCCCCGGTTCGATCGCGCTGGCGCTCACCGATCCCGCGACAGGAGTCGTTCACCTGTTCACCGGAGACTCACTGTTCCCGGGCGGGGTCGGCAAGACCTGGGCGCCGGGCGACTTCGAGACTCTCGTCGACGACGTCGAAGCGAAAGTGTTCGACCGCTATCCCGACTCGACGGTCGTCTACCCCGGCCACGGCAAGGACACGACGATCGGCACAGAGCGCCCGTCCCTGTCGGAGTGGCGCGAGCGGGGCTGGTGATGCTGGCCGAGACCGACCGGCGACCACGGCAGTTGCGGGAAATCATCAACTCTCGGGAGCGTCCCCGGGGCAGGCGGGTAGCCTCGGAGAGTGCCGTCGTCCCGGTGGGCGGGGTGCTCCACCGCACCCACCACGGCCGATGACCGAGTTAGAGATGACCTAGCAACATCAGCACCGCGCCAGACCATCACGGCGAGACCATCCGGTACACCCGTGAGCGAGACCAACAGTGACCATCGAAGGGACCGTGTCAAGAAGATGATCCTCCGCCGAATCGCCCGACCGATGCTCGCATCGGTATTCATCGTGTCCGGCTTCGAGGCCCTGCGCGATCCGCAGAAGCGGGCCGAAGTCGCCGAGCCGTTCCTGGAGAGCACCGTCGGAGTACTGCCCGACGAGGTGACCTCCGTCATCCCCACCGACCCCGTCACCCTCGTCCGGGTCAACGGCGGCGTTCAACTGGCGAGCGGCGTTCTGCTGGCGTCGGGCAAGTTCCCGCGCTTCGCATCCGCGGTCCTCGCGGCCTCCCTCGCACCGACGACCTTCGCCGGTCACCCGTTCTGGGAGGAGTCCGATCCGGTGGCACGGAACATGCACCGCACTCACTTCCTCAAGAACCTGAGCCTGATGGGCGGTCTGCTGATCTCGGCAGCTGACACCGAGGGCAAGCCGTCACTCGCCTGGCGCGGCCGACGCAAGGCCGACGCCGCGCTCGCAGCGCTGCCACTCGGCGCCAAGGCGGGCACGACCGCGTGGGACTCGTTGCGTGACCACGCCCAGGAATCGGCGTCGGTCCTCGGCGAGAAGTCGAGTGAGGCCGCAGACCTGCTGAAGCAGGATGCGCACAAGCTCGGGGAACGCTCGGCCGAAGCCGCGGAGAAGGTCCGCGACCGCGCACCCGAGATCGCCGAAACCGCCCGCGAACGCTCCGCCGACTTCGCCGACAAGGTCCGCGACCGCGCACCCGAGATCGCCGAAACCGCCCGCGAGCGCTCCGCCGACTTCGCCGACAAGGTCCGCGACCGCGCGCCGGAGATCGCAGAGACCGCCCGGGAGCGTTCGGCAGAGCTGGCTGAACTCGCTCGCGAGCGCTCAGCAGAGCTGGCCGAATCGGCGAAAGAACTCGTCTCCACGGCGGGCGACAAAGCCGATTCCGCTGTGGCCGACGGCAAGAAGCGCTGGCGCAAGGCGCGATCCTGATCCCTTCGCTCGACGCGCGGACCCCATCGGCCCCACCGGAATCCTCTCCGACACGGCGGATGGGGTCCGCGGTATTTCCACCGCACCGTTACCCGTGGCTGACAGATCCCGTCGACGACGTTCCGCTTGCCGATCGACCCGACGGACACACGTTGATGGTCGCGGTCGGCTCCAATGCCTCGACTGCGGTCCTGCGTGCGAAGCTCGCCGACCACCGAGGCGCCGACATCCGCCCGACGCGCGTCGTCGTCAGTGGCATCGCACTCGGGTATTCGGCGCATGTGGCGGCGCGCGGGTACATACCGGCGGCCCCGTTCCTCTCGCCTGGCTCCGTCACCGTCGTATCAGCCTTCTGGCTCGACGAAGACCAACTGACAGCGCTCGATTCGACCGAACCCAACTACCATCGATTGACAGTGACCACGACCTCTCATCCCCTGCGTGAAGCCGACGACCGCGACTTCGGCGACCGACGAATCACCGGCGTCGTCGACACTGAGACGTGCCCGCGCGAGACGACCTTCCCTCCCCTGCATTCCTCACCGGTCCCTCAGTTCGCCCTGTACGCCTCGCGGCACGGCGTGTTGACCGACCGGCGTTCGACGCCGCTCACCTTCGGCACGCAACGGACCGCCCTGATGCACCTGTCGAGCTTCCTCGACGATCGGTCGCTGGCCGGGGAGCCCGCCACCGTCTGCGCGGATCTCGGTCGATCACGCAGCCGCGCAGCAGCACTGACGCGACGAATCCACGAGTCAGCACTCTGCCGCGACGACGGCTTTGCGCACGCCCACTCCGAGGGCGGCTCGCGATGAGCAGTTCACCGACGCACGCCGAGCGCACCGATCCGAGGATCGACGAGGAACAAACACACCTCGATGCCGTCTATCGGCGTCTGGACAGGATGCGCGCAAACACCAGGCGCCGACTGGCCGCGACGCTGCGCGAGTCGGCCGGGACTCCGCAGGCGTTGTCCGAGCGCGAGTCCTACGAACGTATGTACGTCGACGACCTGGCGAAATATGATGCGGCAGAACATAATCTGTATTTCGGTCGGCTCGATCTCGACGACGGCGAGATCCGACGGATCGGACGGATCGGCGTCCTCGACGACGATGACGACGACACCACGCTGCTGCTCGATTGGCGCGCGCCGCTGTCGAGAGCGTTCTACCTCGCCACGCCTGCAGCACCCGAAGACGTTGCCCGACGCAGACATATCCGCACCCGCAATCGTGGTGTACGCGAGGTCAACGACGAATTCCTCACCGCGGGAGAGGCGTCGGTCGACGAGTCAGCCCACGGCGACGTGGTCAACGAATCGGCACTCGTCGCCGCGCTGAACGCCGCGCGCACCGGCGAGATGACCGACATCGTCGAGACTATCCAGCGCGAGCAGGATCTGATCATCCGCTCGCCTCATCGCGGGGTCACCGTCATCCAGGGCGGTCCCGGCACCGGCAAGACCGCGGTCGCGCTCCACCGTGCCGCCTATCTGCTGTACACGCATCGAGACATCCTCTCGCGCAGCGGAATCCTCATCATCGGCCCCAACAGCGACTTTCTCGACTACATCGGCCAGGTGCTGCCCTCCCTCGGTGAATCCGGTGTGCTGCTGGCAACGATCGGAGAACTCTTTCCCGGTGTCACCGCAACGGCGGACGAACCACGCCGCACCCGCGAGGTCAAAGGCCGCCTGCAGATGCTCGACGTCCTCAAGCGCACCGTCCGCTCGTACGAGTCGCTGCCGACCAAGCCGGTGCCCGTCGACTTCGACGGCTATCGCGTCGAGATCGACAGTGCACTCATCAAGTCCGCACGCGCTGCGGCGCGGGGTTCACGGAGGGCACACAACCAGGCGCAGCCGGTGTTCCTGCGTTCGGCCCTCGATGCGCTCGCAGCCAGGCACTCTTCGGTCATCGGGGCCAGCCTCCTCGACGGATCACAACTCCTCACCTCGGCCGATCTGAAAGACATTCGCGACGACATGGGCCGCGATCCGGACATCCGTGACGCACTGCTCGAGTTCTGGCCGACCCTCACACCCCAGGACGTGCTCCGTGGGCTCTACGACGACCCGGCCGCGATACGCAAGGCGACACCGGGCTGGTCGGACGACGATCGTTCGGCCCTGCAGCGCCCACGCGCCACAGCAGGTGCCGACGAGTTCACGCCCGCCGACGTCCCGTTGCTCGACGAACTGGCCGAACTCGTCGGATACGGCACCGACGAAGCCGAACGCGCCGAGCGTGAGCGGTGGCGTCGACAACTGGCCGACGCACAGGACGCCCTCGACATCCTCACCGGTTCCGCCCCACAGGATCTCGAGGACGAACTCGACCCGGAGATCCTCATGGCGTACGACCTGATCGACGCCGAACAACTCGCCGCACGCCAGACCGAAGTGCAGCGCGCGACCACCGCGGAACGTGCGTTCAACGATCGTACGTGGACCTTCGGGCACGTCATCGTCGACGAGGCCCAGGAACTGTCGGGAATGGCGTGGCGCATGGTGATGCGTCGAATTCCGAATCGGTGGATGACCATCATCGGCGACACCGCCCAGACAGGCGATCTCGCGGGCACGACGTCGTGGGGCGAAGTGTTGACGCCTTACGTCGCAAACCGTTGGCAATTGCGCGAACTGACCGTCAACTACCGCACTCCGAGCGAGATCATGACATACGCCACACGCGTGCTGGCGCACGTAGGCGACTCACTGACTCCCCCGACCTCGTTGCGTAGCAACGGCATCGAACCGTACGCCCGATCGTCGACCGCCGCCGATCTCGTCGCCACCGCCGTCGCGGAGGCAACCACGCCCCAGTTCAGTGGCCTGACCGGAATCGTGGTGCCCGACAGCCTGTTCGAGGAGACATCGCGCAGCGTCGCCGACCTCGATGCGGCATCACTCGGCATCGACGAACTGCCCCGCGTCCACACCGTGACCACGTGCAAGGGACTCGAGTTCGACACGACGGTCGTCGTCGAACCGAGTGCGCTGATCGAGCAGTCGCCGCGCGGCTACAGCGATCTCTATGTCGCGCTCACCCGCAGTACCCAGCGTCTTGTCGTGGTCAATGCCGACTCTCTCCCCGCAGAACTCGCCGACCTGCCGCAGCGCTGAGCATCGACGTAGTCACCGATCAGGTGTCCGCCGCCTGTTCCGCTGTCACTGCGGCGAGATTCGCGTCGTGGCCCGACTCGTCGGTGTGGAGGATGACCAGTTCCCTGGTGGCACGCGTCATCGACACGTAGCGGTCGACGGCTTCGGTGATCCCGTTGCCGACACTCGACGACTCGACCACGACGACCAGATCGAACTCGAGTCCCTTCGCGGTGAGAGGATCGAGCGCCCGCACACGTTCGGTTCCGACAAAGCTCGGATCCCCGATCACGCACGCAATCCCCTCATCGTTCTCCTCGAGCCACGCGGTCAGCACAGCCGCACGCTCGCTGTAGCCGACATGCCGCACAGGAATTCCGGACTCACGGATCGACGAGGGCACGTTGGCGTCCGGGATCGCCGCGCGGATGACTGGTTCCGCAGCAGCCATGATCTCGGCTGGCGTTCGGTAGTTGACGGAGAGAGACGCGACACGCACACCGCGACACCCGACGCCGCATAGCCTGTCCGACCACGACTCCGTGAAACCGGCGCGCGCCTGCGCCCTGTCGCCGACCACGGTGAAACTGCCGGTCGGAGTGCGCCTGAGCAACATTCGCCATTGCGCCTGCGTCAGTTCCTGCGCTTCGTCGACGATCACGTGCGCGAACGGACCGTCCAGTGCGGCGGGGCCCGTCACGGGTGCCGCGGACGGGTCGACCAGGACATCGCGTAAATCGTCCCGCCGAAGCATCGACATCAAGCCCTCACCGTCGTCATAGGCCACCGACTCGAGGAGGTCGCCGACGACGAGATCCATTCGTCGACGTTCCGCACGCAGCGCCGCGGCCCGACGTCGCGTGCGCGCCTCCGCGTCGGGATCACCTAGTCTGGCTCGCGCGGCATCGAGCAGGGGAAGATCGACATCGGTCCACGCATCCGGCCGAGGACGCTGGAGTAACCGCACCTCGGCAGGCGTGAGCCACGGCGCGCACATTCGTAGGAATGCGGGGACCGTCCACAGGTCGCCGACGAGATCCGCGGCGTCGAGCATCGGCCAATGACGTACGACCGCTTGTACGACGTCCTCGTTGCGCTGCAGCGCTTCTCGCACCTCTGCGATGTCGGCCGTGTCGTCCGTGCGGCGGCGGACGACATCGGCGAGGTGCTGCCAGATCGCTTCCCGCGCCTCGTTGTGCGGTGTTCCGGGCTCGGGCGCGGCGAATGACTCGGCCCAGTCTGCCGGTGTGAGCGTCACAGCCGCCCACTCGGTGTCGACGAGAACCGGCTCTGTGGGCGGCTCCTCGTACCAGCACACTGCGGTCTCGATCGCATCGACCATCGCATCGGTCGATTTCAGCCTGGCGACGGTCTCGTCGTCTTCGTGTATCGCACTGCTTGCCGCGTGAGCGAGACCGCCATCGGCCGCCAGATCACGCAGAGTGCACGTCTGAACTCCCTCTTCGCCCAGGCTGGGCAGGACGTCGGCGACGTAAGCCAGGTACGCGTCGTGTGGCCCCACTATCAACAGCCGCCCACGCGACAACCGGGGATCGGAATAGAGCAGATACGCGGCCCGATGGAGCGCGACGACGGTCTTGCCTGTTCCAGGTCCACCGTCGACGACGAGCGTGCCGCCGGAGCCGGCGCGGATGATGGCATCCTGGTCGGCCGCGATCGTCGACAGCACGTCTCGCATGCGTGGCGTACGACTCGCGCCGAGGCCTGCGAGGAGCGCGGAGTCACCGTCTAACCAGACGTGTTCGTCGGCGGCGTCCGGGGTGAAGACTTCGTCCCAGTAGTCGACGATCTGTCCGTGTGCCCACCGATAGCGTCGTCGCGATCGCACGCCCATCGGCTGCGCGGTCGTCGCGGTGAAGAACGGTGCTGCGGCGGGAGTTCGCCAGTCGACGAGGAGCTGTGTACCAGAGTGATCGGTCAGTCCGACTCGTCCGATATAGACCGGGTCGGGGTGCCCTGTCATCGTCATTCGTCCGATGCACAGGTCGAGACCGAAGCGATGCAGCGTGCGCAGTCGGGCGTCCAACTCGTGTACCTCGAGGTCGCGGTCCAAGGCTCGTCGGCCTCCTCCGCCGTCCGCCTTGCGCACGGCATCCCGTCGGGCGTCGAGTGTCTCGATGGTGTGCGCGAGCCTCTGAGTCGCGGCACGGAAGTGCCGCACATCGGCGTCGATCAGATGGGTCGCCGATTTCGGTGAACCGGTCGGGAGGTCGAAGACATCGTCTGTCACAGCGGGCACGAGGCGACTCCAAGGGCTGTTGGGCGGCAGAGCCACCGATTGTGCACCCGCTCATGGGCCTTGCGGCAAGGCCCCCACCACGCGATATGGTGAAAGTGGCGGAAATGAGCAACGCGGGGAGCGACGACGGGCTCACCGAATTGAGACCCCCGTGAGCGCGGAAGCAAGCGCACAGCAGTGGACAACAACAGCCGGGCAGATGAATCCATCTACCCGGCTGTCGGTCTCGAAATCTCGCCGCTATGTCGTATGGACGATCAGCACATCGCAGGCCGACTTTCGGGCGACATCGGCAGGCACCGAACCCAGCAGACGACCCGCGATGGAGTTCAGTCCGCGGTTTCCGACGACGAGCAGATCGGCCTGCACGTCGGTGACCAACTGTAGGAGAGCGTCGACCGGAGCCCCCTTGACCGGACGCGGCACGATCTGCGTGGCACCCGATTTGGTAGCCCGCTCCTTTGCGGTGCGGAGGATTTCATCTGTGGGAGCGCTGCCGGTGACCTGGTAGGCCTCGTCCTTCAGCACGTCCGCGGCCTCACCGGCACCACGATCGTTCGGGAAGTATGCGCACGCGATCACCAATTTCGAGTCTCCGGCGATCGCACCCGCACGATCAACTGCCTTCAACGACGATTCCGAACCGTCGGTTCCGACGACGATCGTCTGGTAAGCGCCCATCCCTGACCTCCACACATGTCTCATTCCGCGTATTTGCGGACTTCATCGATCCCCGACAACTCTAGAGTCACCTGAATCGGCAGGATAGTGTGCCACGCAACATTTGTCCGGTGATCACAGCGATCACGACACCACGTCTCTATTGGGACGAACGTCCCACATAGGCGGACGTCTACTTGATTCCGGCGGCATCCATGCCGCGCATTTCCTTCTTCAGGTCGGCGATCTCGTCACGCAGTCGGCCTGCGAGTTCGAACTGCAGATCCCGGGCAGCGCTCATCATCTGCTCGGTGAGCTGTGCAACCAGGTCGGCCAGTTCAGCTCTCGGCATGGACGAGACGTCACGCTTCTCGATGACCCCCGCCGACGCGCCCTTGGCCTTGGAGACCTCGCCCTGCGCGCGCCGACCCCTGCTGGCGTTTCGCCCCGAGCCACCGACGTCGACAGCGGAATCCTCGGCTTCGCGATACACCTGGTCGAGGATGTCGGCGATCTTCTTGCGCAACGGTTTCGGGTCGATGCCGTGCTCTTTGTTGTAGGCGACCTGCTTCTCGCGACGACGTTCCGTCTCGTCGATCGCATTGCGCATCGAGTCGGTGATGGTGTCGGCGTACATGTGCACTTCGCCCGAGACATTTCGCGCAGCGCGCCCGACGGTCTGGATCAGCGACGTCGTGGAGCGCAGGAAGCCCTCCTTGTCGGCGTCGAGGATGGCGACCAGTGACACCTCTGGAAGGTCGAGGCCCTCACGCAGCAGATTGATGCCGACAAGGACGTCGTATTCACCCGAGCGCAGCTGCCGCAGCAATTCGACACGGCGGAGGGTGTCGACCTCTGAATGCAGGTATCGCACGCGGATACCCAGCTCGAGCAGATAGTCGGTGAGATCCTCTGCCATCTTCTTCGTCAACGTGGTCACCAGTACACGCTCTTCGCGATCGGTGCGGTCGCGGATCTCATGGACCAGATCGTCGATCTGACCCTTCGTCGGCTTCACCACGATCTGCGGATCGACCAGACCGGTCGGGCGGATCACCTGCTCGACGAACTCGCCGTTGGACTGGCCCAGCTCATACGCGCCGGGCGTGGCGGACAGGTACACGGTCTGCCCGATACGCCCGACGAACTCGTCCCAGGTCAGCGGACGGTTGTCGACAGCCGACGGTAGGCGGAAGCCGTAGTCGACCAGATTGCGCTTGCGCGACATGTCTCCCTCGTACATACCGCCGATCTGCGGAACGGTGACGTGCGACTCGTCGATGACCAGTAGGAAGTCGTCGGGAAAATAGTCGATCAGTGTCGCCGGAGCGCTACCCGCCGGCCTGCCGTCGATGTGCCGCGAGTAGTTCTCGATACCCGAGCAGAAACCGACCTGGCGCATCATCTCGAGGTCGTAGGTCGTGCGCATACGAAGGCGCTGCGCCTCGAGGAGTTTGCCCTTGCCCTCGAGGTCGGCGAGCCTGGCTTCGAGTTCCTCCTCGATGCTCGACATCGCCTTCTCCATGCGCTCCGGGCCGGCGACGTAGTGCGTGGCGGGGAAGATGCGCAGGGAGTCGACCTGTCGGACCACGTCGCCGGTCAAGGGGTGCAGGTAGTACAGGGCCTCCACCTCGTCACCAAAGAACTCGATGCGTACAGCCAGTTCTTCATAGGACGGGATGATCTCGACGGTGTCGCCGCGCACGCGGAAACTGCCACGGGTGAACGACATGTCGTTGCGGGTGTACTGGACGTCGACGAGTAGCCGCAACAACGCGTCGCGGTCGATCTCGTCGCCCACCTCGACCTCGACCGACCGGTCGAGGTACGACTGCGGTGTGCCGAGACCGTAGATACACGAGACGGACGCGACCACCACCACATCTCGGCGGGAGAGCAGACTCGACGTCGCCGAGTGACGCAGACGTTCGACATCGTCGTTGATCGACGAGTCCTTCTCGATGTACGTGTCGGTTTGCGCGATGTACGCTTCCGGCTGGTAGTAGTCGTAGTAGGACACGAAGTATTCGACTGCGTTGTGCGGCAACATCTCTCGCAGTTCGTTGGCGAGCTGGGCCGCGAGCGTCTTGTTCGGCGCCATCACCAGCGTCGGCCGTTGGACGCGTTCGATGAGCCAGGCTGTGGTGGCCGACTTACCGGTACCCGTCGCTCCGAGCAACACGATGTCCTTCTCGCCTGCCCCGATGCGACGCTCGAGGTCGTCGATCGCCTGCGGCTGGTCGCCCGCGGGTTCGTACTCGCTGACGACCTCGAACCGTCCCTCGGTACGTTCGATATCACCGACGGGGCGGTGCTCTGAGTGCGCGAGAATCGGGTGTTCGGTAGCAAAAGCCATAGTTCCAGGGTAAACGCGGGGTGTGACAATTCTGTTCCGCTCGGTTCCGCGCCGTTGACCTGCGATATCAGGGGGCTCCGCGCCCTCCCCGCGGCTAAGGTTGCACGATGTCCGATCTGCACCCGCCCAAGCGGGAGGTCTTCGACGTTCCGGCGATGACCAACACCGACAACAAGGGGTTCGTCCGGCCAGTGGAGCGCTATGAGGAGGCCCCGTTCGGCCTCTACATGTCGCGTACGGCCGACCACCCGAGATTCTCGCATCTCGAATCCTGGCTCCTCCCCGGCCTCGGGTTACGGGCCAACATCTTCCACTTCGTGCCAGGACACCGGGTCGGCCAACGGCTCTACCTCGACGTCGGACGCTTTCACGGCCCCGATGCCGACGGCAGGTGGCACGCGGAAGACTGGTACCTCGACCTCGTCGACGTTCCGGGCGAGCCCCTCGAGCTCGTCGACGTCGACGAACTGTTCGACGCCCACGCGGCAGCAATGCTGTCCACAGACGACTGCGAAGAAGCGGTACACATCGCGCGCCGCGCCCTTGTCGGCGCCGCTGAGCACGGCCACGACGTCCAGGCGTGGCTCGACGCCTGCGCCGGCGGCACCGTCACATGGCGCGACGGCTGATCCCGACACCACGGACGTGACAATACGAGCGACCCTGCCCTGGCAGGAAAACCGGGCGGGCTAGGAGTCTCGGTTTGTGCGCCACGCCGCGATACGTGGGTATGCCTGGTCGAACCACGGCTCCTTGGCCGCCACATATCGGTCAATGTCCCCGTCGGCCGCAGCAAGCGCCGTGCGCTTGACGCCCGCGTACTCGTCGCGTGCGGCCGGGTCGTCGCGCAACCAGTCACGGAAGTCGACCGCGAACCGGGCACCTGGTGATCCTGCGACCCGCAGGTGCACGTTGACCGGGCGACCCGGATCGGCCGAACCGTGGAACCGCTTGCCCCAGTCACCACGGTCCACCGAACCCGTGGCCGGATCCGCCTTCGGGTTGTCGCCCTCGATTCCGGGAGCGCGCGGGAAGCCGCCGTCGGCGAGGACGTCGGCGAGTCCGTCCGCGATGTCGAGTCCTGCCACGGTGACCTGGATGTCGATGGTCGGCTTGGCGATCAGTCCGGGCACGGATGTCGACCCGATGTGGTCGATTGCCGAGGCCTTGTCACCGACGATGGCCCAGAGTCGGTTCATTACCCTGGCCCCTGCCTGCGCCCACGCCGGGTCCGGCTCGACGAGCGCGACCGGCCCTGGGACGATCGTGCGCGAACGCACATTGGCCTCGTAGGGCACGAGGCGCTCGTCCCACAGTTCCGCCGCGGCGGCCGCGAGCTCCTCCGGCGTACCCGAATTGTCCAGCCAGACATCTGCGACGGCCCGCCGTTGTTCATCGGTGGCCTGGGCGCGAATCCGCGCCCGCGCGTCATCCTCGGGCATTCCGCGCAACTCGGTGAGACGTTGCACGCGCAATTCCTCGTCGACGCCGACGATCACGACGAGGTGGAAGAAGGGCGCCATGTTGCCCTCGACGAGTAATGGGATGTCCTGCACGACAACCGAATCCACCGGTGCGGCAGCGAGCAACTCCTGCGTCCGCGCCCCGACAAGCGGATGCGTGATGGAGTTCAGCTTCTGTCTGCTCTCCTCGTCGCGGAAGGCCTTGGCCGCCAGCGCGGGCCGATCGAGCGCACCGTCGTCGGCGAGGATGTCGTCACCAAAAGCCTCGACAAGGCTCGCGAGCCCAGGCGTACCCGGTTCGACCACCTCACGCGCAATCTTGTCAGCGTCGATGTGGTAGCCCCCACGCTCGACGAACGTCGTGGCCACTGTCGATTTGCCGGCTCCGATGCCGCCGGAGAGCCCCACTCGGATCACAGCCTCCAGTGTCGCAAACGCCGCGTCACCACCGTCATCCGAGTGGCGACCCGATCAGCCGGTGGCGTCGGTGAGCTCGATTGTCTCGGGTGGCAGCCACACCTCACCGACGGCGTCATAGACCAGCGCACCGCCGTCGTAGCCCGACGCCAGCCGACCGCCGGCGCCCTGCTCGTGAGCCGGTCTTGGTTCCTTCATGCTGGTCACACCGACGTCACCAACAGTGCGGTACTACGAAACAAGAGCGCCTCCCGGACGAATCCGGGAGGCGCTCTTGGGCTTTACGTGCGGGATACGACTATCAGGCGTTGCCCGACAGCTTCTCGCGCAGTGCGGCGAGCTGCTCGTCGCTTGCCAGCGAGCCGCCCGACGATGCGGGAGCACTCGAGGTGCTGCGGCTCTCCGACGATGCCGACGAGTAGTCGGTCGGGGCCTTCTCGGCCTCGGCTGCGGCAGCAGCGAACTTCTCGATCTGAGCGGTGTGCATCTTGTGACGACGCTCCGCCTCGGCGTAGCGGTTCTCCCACTCTTCGCGCTGCTTCTCGTAGCCTTCGAGCCATTCGTTGGTCTCGGCGTCGAAGCCCTCGGGGAAGATGTAGTTGCCCTGCTCGTCGTAGCTGTCGGCCATGCCGTACTTCGACGGGTCGAACTCCTCGGTGTAGTCCTCGTTGGCCTGCTTGAGGCTCAGCGAGATACGACGGCGCTCGAGGTCGATGTCGATGACCTTGACCATCGCGTCGTCGCCGACGGCGACAACCTGGTCCGGGACCTCGACGTGGCGCTCGGCCAGCTCGGAGATGTGCACGAGACCCTCGATGCCGTCGTCGACGCGGACGAACGCACCGAACGGAACCAGCTTGGTGACCTTGCCCGGCACGATCTGACCGATCGCGTGGGTGCGGGCGAACTGACGCCACGGGTCTTCCTGAGTTGCCTTGAGCGACAACGACACACGCTCGCGGTCGAGATCGACGTCGAGAACCTCGACGGTGACCTCGTCACCAACGGTGACAACCTCGGACGGATGATCGATGTGCTTCCAAGAGAGCTCGGAGACGTGGACCAGACCGTCGACGCCGCCGAGATCGACGAACGCACCGAAGTTGACGATCGAGGACACGACGCCCTTGCGGACCTGACCCTTCTGGAGCTGGTGCAGGAACTCGCTGCGGACCTCGGACTGGGTCTGCTCGAGCCACGCACGACGCGACAGGACCACGTTGTTGCGGTTCTTGTCGAGTTCGATGATCTTGGCTTCGATCTCCTTGCCGATGTACGGCTGCAGATCGCGCACGCGACGCATCTCCACGAGCGATGCCGGGAGGAAGCCGCGCAGGCCGATGTCCAGGATCAGGCCGCCCTTGACGACCTCGATGACGGTGCCCTTGACGGCCTCGTCCTTCTCCTTGAGCTCCTCGATGGTGCCCCAGGCGCGCTCGTACTGAGCACGCTTCTTGGACAGGATGAGGCGGCCTTCTTTGTCCTCCTTGGTGAGAACAAGAGCCTCGACCTCGTCACCGACGTTGACGACCTCAGAGGGGTCGACGTCGTGCTTGATCGACAGTTCGCGAGAGGGGATCACGCCTTCGGTCTTGTAACCGATGTCGAGCAGAACCTCGTCCCGATCGACCTTGACGATGGTCCCTTCGACGATGTCGCCATCGTTGAAGTACTTGATCGTGGAGTCGATGGCTGCGAGGAAGTCCTCAGCCGAGCCGATGTCATTGACGGCTACTTGCGGCGAGGTGATCGTGGGGGACGACATATGTTGAGTTGCTCCGGACAGGTATGTAGTAGGTACAGTTCACATTGTTTGGACAGCTGCGTCGGCGACACAGGCGTCGATCATGCTGACCGATCTGCGTCTTCCCAGGTCACCACACTGTGATGACTTCCAGGTGAAGACAAGCTGAACTGCGCGAAAGATGCCTCCACGCGCTTTGTCTACCTTACTCTAGTGGCGTTGCGCTGGGCAAATACCACTTCTGAGTACATCCCGCCACCGCACATCCGAGACGGCCAGACATCACGATCGACACCCGGAGCGGACACAGCAGCACACGAACAGGAGCAACGGTGGCCCACTCGGTGGAATTCCTCTTCGACGACGAGTCCGAGCGCCGTCTACGCGAACGCTGGGACCTGCTCCGGGCCTTGGACCTGCCAAATGCGGGAACGAATCCCTCCGCCACCAACCGGCCACATGTGACGATCGCCGCAGCACAGCGCATCGCCCCTGCCGCAGGCACGGCCATTCGCCATGTCGACGTACGACTACCCATCCGGGTCGCGGTCGGGTCGGCGATCGTGTTCGGCCGTGGCGACAGACTCGTCGTCGCACTGCTGGTGGTACCTACCGCGCAACTGCTGGCCGCCCATGAGGCGGTGGTCGACGCCGTTGTCGCCCACGCATCGGTAGCCGACACCGAGTCCGGCGTGTTCGCGCACACGCTGCCCGGCTCGTGGACACCGCACGTCACCATGGCTCGGCGCGTGCACGCAGACCAGGTCCACGAGGTCATAGCCGCACTCGACCTGCCGCCATCAGGATTACCGGCATCCATCACCGCCATCCGACGCTGGGACAGCGACAGTCGTACCGCCACCGTCGTCGCCTCACATCAAGGAAGTTCGACAGCCTAAGATTCGACAGATGTCGACGCACATCACCGATTCCAGTCCGTCGATAGCCGCACGTCTCGATCGGCTACCGGTCGTCCGCACCCACCGGATCGCCACCACCGTGGTCGGACTCGCGCTGTTCTTCGACCTCTACGAGAACTTCCTCGCCGCAACCATCTCCTCGGTCCTCACAACCGAACTCGACCTCTCGCGCACCGAACTGAACCTCATACTCGGGTCGGCGTTCTTCGGACAGTTCGTCGGGGCACTGGTGATGGGGAGACTGTCCGACCGCATCGGCAGGCGGCCCGCGTTCATGATCAATCTGGGGATCTACTCGGTGTTCTCACTCGTCGCCGCGTTCAGTCCCAATGCCGCGTTCCTGATCGCCATGCGGTTTCTGGCAGGTGTCGGCATCGGTGCCGAGTTCGCCCTCGCCGACTCCTATCTCGCCGACCTCCTGCCGAAAGCTGTTCGCGGACGGTTCATCTCGTGGTCATACACCGTCGCGTTCATCGGCGTACCGGTTGTCGGGCTCCTCGCGCGCTGGTTGGTTCCGCTGCATCCACTCGGCTTCGAGGGATGGCGCTGGCTGTTCTTCCTCGGCGGACTCGGCGCCTTCGCCGTCTGGGTCGTGCGTCGTCGACTACCGGAATCGCCGCGCTGGCTGGAAACCCACGGCCGTCGTGAGGAGGCCGACGCCGTGTGCATCGCACTCGAGAATGAGGCACGTGCAGCCGGGCATCAGCTCGCCGAACCGGACACGACGTTGGAGGTGCAGAAAGCACACGAGATGCCGTTCTCGTCGCTGTTCGGCCACCGACTTCGTAGGCGCACCGTCATGCTCTGGCTGCTGTCGATCCTCGAGGTGTTCGGCTATTACGGATTCGGAACTCTCGCACCATTGATACTTGTGGCCAAGGGCTTCGACGTGCTCACCTCGCTCGGCTACGTCACCGCCTCGTACATCGGCTATCCGCTGGGCTCACTCCTCGCGATACCGATCGTCGAACGGGTGGAGCGCAAATATCTGGTGATGGGATCTGCTGCCGCAATGGCACTCCTGGGCCTGTGGTTCGGATTCGCCACCAACCCGGTAGCCATCGTGATCTCGGGCGTCGGCTACACGATGATCAGCAATCTGTTCTCGAACGCATATCACGTATACCTCGCCGACTCGTACCCGACGGCGATTCGCGCGACCGGTGCCGGTGCGGCCTACTCGCTGTCGAAGATCACCACCGGTCTACTTCCCTTCATCCTGCTGCCTCTCCTCGATGCGAGCGGCTCCGGCGCCGTGTTCGGCGTCGTCGCCTTCGCGATGCTGCTTCTGATCATCAACGTCGGAGTTCTCGGTCATCGGACGACCGGCCGCTCCGCCGACGCGCTGGGCTAGACACACTGCATATGCGCGGGTCCTACACTCGTCGACGTGACCGACGACCAGATCCCACGCGCGCCTCGCGCGCTCGGCGACGAGACCCCACGCGCGCCTCGCGTGCTCGGCGACGAGACCCCACGCGCGCCTCGCGTGCTCGGCGACATCGACTCGCGGACAAGTGATGCCGCGAGCCGGTCCTGGTGGGACTCCGAGGCCGACGAGTATCACCGCGAGCACGGTGGCTTCCTCGGTTCCGACTTCCCTGGCGGCGAGTTCGTCTGGGGCCCGGAACGGTTGCGCGAAGCCGACGTTCACCTTCTCGGCGACATCGTCGACCGCGACATCCTCGAAATCGGTTGCGGCTCAGCACCGTGTTCACGTTGGCTTGCCACGCACGGCGCTCGCCCTGTCGGGCTCGATCTGTCGCACCGGATGCTCGCCCATGGCCTCGCGACCATGGCGCGATTCGACGAACCACGTGTTCCGCTCATACAGGCGACGGCGGAATCGCTCCCGTTCGCCGACGAGAGCTTCGACATCGCGTTCTCGTCGTTCGGTGCGGTCCCGTTCGTCGCCGACCCTGCCGGGGTGATGGCCGAGGCCGCGCGCGTCATCAAGCCCGGCGGCCGGTGGGTCTTCTCGGTCAATCACCCCATGCGCTGGATGTTTCCCGACGACCCCGGACCTGCCGGGTTGACCGTGACCATGCCCTACTTCAGTCGGACGCCGTACTCGGAAGTCGACGCCGACGGCACTGTGACCTACGTCGAGCATCACCGCACCATCGGCGACCGTGTGCGCGAGATCCGTGCCGCGGGGCTGATTCTCGACGACATCGTCGAGCCGGAGTGGCCCGACGACCTCGACGAGGAATGGGGGCAGTGGAGTCCGCTTCGCGGGCAGTACTTCCCCGGAACAGCCGTGTTCTGCTGTGTCAAACCGCGTACGACTGCTCCGAATCACCGATAGGCGCGCACAGTCGTCGTCGAGACTTCTCCCTTCCCCGAATCGCCCCGACAGACGTGAAGGAATGCACCGGAGAGCGGGATCAACCCGCTGGCCTCGGAGTGGCCTGCTTCGGAGGCCGACGAGCAGGCGACGCTCGGGTTCTGCCGCACTCTTCCGTCCCAGCCGATCCGTGTCAGAACACTCGGTGCCCCACCTAAGGCCACTTCCGGCTCGGCCGCGTCGCGGTTACTGAAAGTCTTACCGACCGCACCGAAGGCAGCGGTCAGCAGACCGTCTTTCGCGACGAACCAACGCTGATAACCGGGATCCGCGACAAACCATCCGACCGGGCCCATGCGTGTGATGGTGATTTCCCGCAGCGACGCAACATCGATCACGTTCCAGGAATAGTGCATCTGCACGCCGCCAAACGCGACGTCGTTCGTAGGTGGGAGTACCCCGACAGCCGGGCCCGGTTGGTCGATCTGACCCACGAGGGAGCGGGAGCTGTCGTCGGCGCGCGGACCGAGCACTGTTGTACCGGTTGAAAGATCGACGACCGACACATAGGAGTCGTTGCCGAGGTAGGCGGACATAGAGAACACTGCGACCCGATCACCTGCAATACCGACGATCCCGGTCTGTCCAAGGCCTTCGGCCACACGATCAGCCCCGGGGAGGCTGTGCGTGCTGTCTCTCCCGGTGTCGGCGTCGAGCACAACGAGCCGGTCCGCACAGGTGTAGGCGAGATGGTGCGCGGTGGTGACGAACTGCGCTGCACGTGAATCGCTTTCGAGGAAGCAGAGATCGCTCTTGATCGACCACTCGGGGGTTCCCGATCGTGGCTCGAGCGCGGCGAGTCGGCCCGGCGACACGATGGGCACAGCGTGTCCGACTATCTGTTGCTGCCCGACCACCAAGTGTTGTCCGAGGCGTGTCCACAGTCGTTGACCGGTCTGCGCATCGAGCGCAACAAGCACGTAGGTACCGGGTGCTCGCTGCGCACCCGGCATGAATGCTTGGTTCTCCTCTACCGTCGATGAGGTGGCCGACGACTCGTCGACGAGGCAACTGACGAGCACCACCGCCTCAGCCGACACCCCAGTCGAGAACATGGCTCCCTGCCCGCACGTGCCGAACTCCCTCGCGACGTCGAAGGTCCACCGTGGCGCCTTGTGTGAGGAATCGTAGGAGTCGGGGCCGTACGCCTGCACCACCCCGGCGTCCCATACGACGTAACCCGCTGCTGCGGACACGATCTCGACATCGCCGTCGAATCGCTGTGGTACTCCTGCCCGCATCCCCATTGTCTCGGAAATCGGCGCAACCGACGACTCACGGGACGCTGAGGCCGATGTCGACTGCGGTACACGGAAGACAGCGCCGATCGCACTTCCACAAGCCACCGCGATCACGACGACGAAGACGACCCCGACGGCGATGGCATCGCGGCGGACCGTGTCGCCCGAACGTCGCGACGGCGCCCACTGGGCAATCACCAGTAGCGTTGTCGCGCACACCATCACAGTCGCGATCACGACCGTGATCCGATGCCCGGAGACGCCGACGAGACGATAAAACACGTTCTCCACCGTCGACGTACCAGCCACAACGGCGAACACCAGCCACCCCACCGCGAGCACGCACAGCAGCACGGCACCGACTTTCCGCATGCGCGAGAGGCCGAGCTGCCGGGCGGTGCGATAGGTGAGGATGCCGCACGCGAGTCCGAAGACGAGCGTGGTCGCCGGGATCTGGTACACCCCGCGGGTCACATACCGCGCCGCACCGTCGAGCACGACTCCCGAGCCTGCGAACCATACCGCGGCGAGCACGGCGAGCACGACCGCTGCGAGTACCGCGCCCGCCGATGCGGACAACCAATACCGTCGAGCACCCACTGCCCTCACACTGTCACCCGCCGCTTCGCCATCGTCTCGGATATCAAGCCGGGTCGACTATACCGATGTCGTTCACGCGACGAACGACCAGCAGCGTTGCGCTACAGCAACTTCGACAAGAAGGTCTTCGTCCGCTCATGCTGCGGGTTGGCGAGGACCTCACGCGGATCGCCCTGTTCGACGACGACCCCACCGTCCATGAACACCAGTTGATCGGCGACCTCGCGGGCGAAACCCATCTCGTGCGTGACCACCAGCATGGTCATGCCGGTCGAGGCGAGCTCGCGCATCACGCCGAGCACGTCACCGACGAGTTCCGGGTCGAGTGCCGATGTCGGTTCGTCGAAAAGCATCAGCTTCGGTTCCATGGCCAGCGCACGGGCTATGGCGACGCGCTGTTGTTGTCCACCCGACAACTGCGCCGGATACGACGACGCCTTGTCGGCCAACCCCACTCGGTCGAGCAGGTACTCCGCACGCTTCGCGGCGTCGGCTTTGCTCTCCCGCTTCACTTGCGTCGGTGCCTCGATCACGTTCTCGAGCACCGTCCTGTGCGGAAACAGGTTGAAGTGCTGGAAGACCATCCCGATGTCACGACGCTGCTTGGCCGCGTCCTTCGGGCTCATCTCGTAGAGCTTGCCGCCGCGCTCGCGGTATCCGATGAGGTCACCATCGACGTAAAGCCGACCCGCGTTGACCTCCTCGAGGTGATTGACGCATCGCAGGAACGTCGACTTGCCCGAGCCGGACGGACCGATGATGCAGAGCACTTCCCCGCGTTGCACCTCGAGCGAGATCCCCTTGAGGACCTGGGTGGTACCGAAGCTCTTGCAGACGCGGTCGGCGAGCACCATCGGTTGACCGGACGTGTTCTCCACGGTGTTCTCCACGGTTGTCATACTCCCCCACCCCCGTGCTGCGGATCGGTGACCTCGGCCGCCGCAGCCTGCGCTTTGCGCTGCTTGTTCGTCATCGCGCGGGTGGCCCCGCGGGCGTAGTACCGCTCCAGGTAGTACTGTCCGACCATCAGGATGCTGGTGACCACGAGGTACCAGGTCGAGGCGACCATAAGCAGCGGGATCGGCTGGAAGATCACGCCTGAGATGTCGCGGGCGCGTCCGTACAGTTCGAGACTGAACGGCACGGCCGCCACGAGGCTGGTGGTCTTCAGCATGCTGATGACTTCGTTGCCGGTCGGCGGGATGATGACCCGCATCGCCTGAGGCAGCACGGTTCTACGCATGGTCTGCGACCACGTCATGCCCA
This sequence comes from Gordonia otitidis, assembly GCF_020735545.1. Taxonomy (NCBI): domain Bacteria; kingdom Bacillati; phylum Actinomycetota; class Actinomycetes; order Mycobacteriales; family Gordoniaceae; genus Gordonia; species Gordonia otitidis. Next base: position 4,358,728 of record NZ_CP085974.1, on the reverse strand, counting down.
GTGCCACCGACGCCTCGGTCTGTCCCTCACCCACCGACGAGACTCCTGCACGCACGATCTCGGCCATGTATGCGGATTCGTTGAGCGCCAGTCCGATCACCGCGAAAAGAAATGCCGCGTTCAGCGATTGGATGTCGAAGTGCGCGAACTGCACCGTGAACGGGATACCGAGATCGATGCGCTTGTAGATCGACGGGAACAGACCCCAGAACACCAACTGCACGTAGACCGGCGTGCCGCGAAAGATCCACAGATACACCCACGACGTCGCTCGCAGTACCGGATTCGGTGACAGACGCATGATGGCGAGCAGCACGCCCAGGATGATGGCGATCACCATCGACAGCACCGTCAATGCCAGCGTGTAGCCGACACCCGACATGATCCGGGTGTCGAACAGATACTTGGCGTAGGTGTCCCACGCATAGGCGTCGTTGGTGGCCGCACCGTAGATGAAGAGTGCGACCAGAATCAGGACGATTGCGGCCGCGATCCATTGGCCGGGGTGTTTGAGGGGTACGGCTTTGATCGGGGTCGGCTCCACTTTCGAAGAGTCGATCCCGACCGTGCCGTCAGACGGCGTCGTCACAGGTCAGCTGACCGCGCCATTGATGACCGACTTCTGAATGGCGCCTGCCTCGACGCCCCAGTTCTCGGCGATCTGCTTGTACTGCCCGTTGTCGATCAGATGCTGCACCGCCTGCTGAAGCGCCTGCGTCAGCGACGAGCCCTTCTGCACCGGGTAGCCGTAGGGCGCCGAGTCGAAGACGCCACCGGCTGCTTCGAGCTTGCCGTCGGAGCGCTTGATCGCGTACGCGGTGACCGGCGAGTCCGCGGACATCGCGTCGACCTTGCCCAACACCAGAGCGTTGGTCGCCTCGTCCTGGCTGTCGAACTTGACCTTCTCGATCGCTGGCTTGCCCGCATCGGTGCATGCCTTGCTCTTGGCGGGCACCTCGTCGGTGTCCTCGACGGTGGTCGACTGCACCGCCACACGCTTACCGCAGGCGTTGTTCGGGTCGATGTTGCCGCCCTTCTGCTGGGCCCACTGCACACCGGCGTTGTAGTAGGTGACGAAATCGACCTGCTGCTCGCGCTCCTTGCTGTCGGTGAACGACGACATACCCACGTTGTAGGTTCCCTGCTGGATCGCGGGGATGATCTTGTCGAAGTCGGCTTCTTTGAACTCGGCCTTGAGTCCGAGTACACCAGCGACCGCGTTCATCAGGTCGACGTCGTAGCCGACGATGTTGCCGGAGGGGTCCTTGAACTCGTTGGGCGAGTACGGCACGTTCACGCCCACGACCAGCGTTCCCGAGTTACGGATGGGCTCGGGTACGAGCGCGGCGATCGAGTCGACCTTGGTCGCCTCCACCGCCTTCGAGGAACTCGCGGCGCCGCCACTGCCACCTTCGTCGGATTCGTTGTTCGTACACCCGGCGAGCACCATCGCCATGATGGCCACCAGTGCGGCGAACACACCGCCGAACCGCCAAGATCGAGTACGAGTCGATCGCTGAATTCGCATCGAGATCCCTTCCCCCGGCGCTTCGGTGAGCGCCTCGAGACAACAGCGCCGACACACGTCGACACCCCGTGTAACTTACTGGCTTCAACCGGATTCCACAGGATAGTTACGAAGGATTAACCATCGTTCGACGTCGGCCGGTGCTCAGGCGGGCGTACACGCGGTCGCCGCCGCGACCACGTCGCCGAACTCGCGGGTGCTCGCGATACCGCCGAGGTCGGCGGTGCGGATGCCCGCCGCAAGCGTCGCCTCGACGGCGTAGTCGATTCTCGATGCGCACCGGATCAGCGCGTCATCGTCGCGATGATCTCCCCACCACCGCAACATCATGGCCGTCGACGCGAGAATGCCGACGGGATCGGCGATTCCGCGTCCGGCGATGTCGGGTGCCGCGCCGTGGCTGGCCTGCGCCATGGCCTTGGTGTCCGAGCAGTTGATCGACCCGGCCATCCCCAACGAGCCCGCGAGTTCTGCCGCGAGGTCGGACAAGATGTCGCCGAAGAGATTTTCGGTGACGAGGACGTCGAAGTCCGTCGGCCTGCGCACCAACAGCGCTGCCATGGCGTCGACATGCTGTTCGTCGACGACGACGTCGGGATACTCCGCAGCGACCTCCAGACACGCGTCGCGGAAGAGTCCTGTGCTCAGGCGGAGCACATTGGCTTTGTGAACGATCGTGACGTGCCGCCCACGCTGTTGCGCGAGACGGAACGCCTCGCGAGCGATCCGTCGGCTCGCGTCGCGGGTGATGACCCCCACAGCCAGCGCAATGTCGGGTGTGGGCATGAACTCACCGCTGCCCACCTCCATGTTGCGGTCGGCGTAGAGACCCTCGGAGTTCTCACGAGCGATCACCACGTCGATGTCGGGGGCGGTGGCCGCCACACCCTGGTATGCGCGGCACGGTCGGATGTTCGCGTACAAGCCGAACCTCTTGCGAATCGTGGCGCCGGGAGTGAGTGCGTTCCGGAATTCTTGCGGGTAGCTCGCCGAATCGTGCGGTCCGAGTATCCATACGTCGAGCGCGTCGAGTGCCGCCAACGTCGAGTCGGGCAGCGGCGTTCCGTGTGGCCCGATCGCTCCGACACCGAGAGCTGCACGCACCCAATCGAATTCGAGGCCTTCGCACGCTGCGGCAGCGCTCGCCACGTCTACTGCGACCGGCACAATCTCCGGCCCGATCCCGTCGCCGTCGAGGACACCGATCGACAATCGACGCTTCTCGCTCATCTGGTGAATACTGCCAGAACCCTTGACAACACCGCGGAGTCACCCCAGCGACTGTTGCTTTTCTGACGACGTCGGCGAACCTCGAGTGGGCGGTCACCAGCCTCGAGTGCGAACACCGCAACGCACGTGCACTGCGGCGCGCAGATCAGTGCGCGGCGTCGTCCCACGAACGTCCGAACCCCACCGACACCTCGAGCGGCACGGACAGATCGATCGCACTGCCCATCTCCTCGCGGACGACCTTCTCCGCCTGCTCACGTTCGCCCTGCGCCACTTCGACGACGAGCTCGTCGTGCACCTGTAGCAACATGCGGGACGCGAGATTCTCGGCGACGAGTCGCTTGTGGACGTTGATCATCGCGACCTTGATGATGTCGGCCGCCGTGCCCTGGATCGGGGCGTTGAGTGCCATCCGCTCCGCCGCCTGCCGACGTTGCCAGTTGTCGCTGTTGAGGTCGGGGAGATAGCGTCGTCGACCGAAAAGCGTTGCGGTGTACTCGTTTCGACGCGCTTCGAGCACGACGTCGTGCAGATAGTCACGCACGCCACCGAACCGGTCGAAGTAGGCCTCCATCTGTTCTTTGGCCTCCTCGCGACTGATCCGCAGCTGTGCCGCGAGACCGAACGCCGACAGTCCGTACGCGAGACCATATGACATCGCCTTCACCCGATGACGCATCTCGGTGGTCACCTCGTCGATCGGCACACCGAAGGCACGCGACCCGACGAAATTGTGCAGGTCCTCGCCGGTGTTGAACGCCTCGATCAGGCCTGCATCACCGGAGAGATGCGCCATGATGCGCATCTCGATCTGGCTGTAGTCGGCGGTCATCAGAGTTTCGTACGGCTCGCCCGATCCGCCGGGACCGTTGTCGTATCCGACGACGAAGCCGTGCCGGATCTCCCGTCCCGCCTCGGTGCGCACCGGTATGTTCTGCAGGTTGGGCTCCGTCGACGACAGTCGCCCTGTGGCGGCGACGGTCTGGTTGAACGTCGTGTGGATTCGGCCGTCGTCGGCGACCGACTTCAACAGGCCGTCGACGGTCACCTTCAGTCGGGTCGCGTCACGGTGCTCGAGCAGATAGGCGAGGAAGGGATGTTCGGTCTTCTCGTAGAGCGTCTGCAGTGCGTCAGCGTCGGTGGTGTAGCCGGTTTTGGTCTTCTTCGTCTTGGGCATGTCGAGCTTGTCGAACAACACCGTCTGCAGTTGCTTGGGCGAGCCGAGGTTGATCTGCTCACCGATCACCGCGTATGCGGACTCCGCGGCCGCACGGATGCGCTCGGAGAACGTCTCCTCGAGCTCGCCGAAATGCTCGACGTCGACCGCGATGCCCGCGGCCTCGAGATCGGCGAGCACGAACAGCAGCGGCAGCTCCATGTCGGTGAGCAACGGCTTGGAGTCGATGCGATCGAGCTCGGTGTCGAGTGTGTCGGCCAGTTCGGCGACTGCGCGGGCCTCGAGCATCGCCTGCTCCGCGACCTTCGCCGCACCTCCGTCGTCGTCGAGAAGCGAGAGCTGACCCGAGTCGGCACCGTCGTCGGCGCGCAGTTCACGCCGCAGGTAGCGCAGCGCGAGGTCGTCGAGATTGAAGGTTCGCTGGCCCGGCCGGACGAGGTACGCGGCCAGCGCTGTGTCGCTGGTGACGCCCGCGAGGGACCAGCCACGCGATCGCAGTGCATGGATCGCCCATTTCGTCTCGTGCAGTGCCTTCTCGATCGTGGCGTCTGCGAACCACTCGCCGAGCGCCTTCTCGTCGTCGGGTCCCAGGGTGGTCACATCGACGTAGCCGGAGGTGCCATCGGCCGCCGCGATCGCGACGCCTGTCACGTCTGCGCCGACGACCTGATGCGGCGCCGTCACGGTGAGTCCGCTGCGCCCGGTACGCGCGTGTGCGTCGAGCCACTCGCGGACCTCGCCCTCGCCGAGGATCGATCCGTCGAGTTCGAATCCTGACTCCGCTTCCGGCTCAACGGAACTGAGCGTCGAGAACAGACGGTCGCGCAGGACGCGGAACTCGAGGTCGTCGAAGAGTTGATGGATTCGGTCGCGGTCCCAGCCGACCATGGCGAGATCGTCAGGGGTCGCGGGCAGATCCATGTCGCGGACGAGCTCGGTGAGCTGGCGATTGGTCTGCACCGATGCCAGGTGCGCACGCAGGGCATCGCCGACCTTGCCCTTGACCTCATCGACGTGGTCGATCAACTCCGCAAGGGAGCCGTACTCGCGAATCCACTTCGATGCCGTCTTCTCCCCCACCCCGGGGATACCGGGCAGATTGTCGCTCGGGTCGCCGCGCAGTGCGGCGTAGTCGGGATACTGGGTGGGCGTCAGGCCGTACTTCTTCTCGACCTCCTCAGGCGTGAAGCGGGTCAGGTCGGACACACCCTTACGCGGGTAGAGAACCGTCACCGAGTCGTCGACGAGTTGCAACGAGTCGCGGTCGCCGGTGACGACGAGCACTTTGTAGCCCTCCGCCTCGGCCTGCGTGGCGAGCGTCGCGATGATGTCGTCGGCCTCGTAACCCTCGATCGCCATGACAGGGATTCCGAGTGCGTCGAGCACCTCCTTGGTCAACTCGACCTGCCCGTTGAACTCGTCCGGTGACTTCGATCGCTGCGCCTTGTACTCGGGGAACATCTCCGAGCGGAACGTCTTACGAGATACGTCGAACGCCGCCGCCACGTGGGTGGGCTCTTCGTCACGCAGCAGATTGATCAGCATGGACGTGAAGCCGTAGACCGCGTTGGTGGTCTGCCCGGTCGCAGTCTTGAAGTTCTCGGCGGGCAGCGCGAAGAACGCACGGTAGGCCAGCGAATGTCCGTCGAGCAGCATCAACGTCGGCTGACGCTTGTTCTTGCCACCCTTGCCACTCGACCGAGACGACGTCGAAGACGGCGCGGTCTCGGTGGAACTCTTCACGGGTGCACTCTGCGCGGGACTCACCCTGACGAGTCTAGTGACGCCCTGCGTCAGATCTCAGCCCCCGGCGGCAGCGCGGTACATCGGCCACACCGAAGGCCCACCGTCGGGCAGTCTCACCTCTGCGGTCACGACGAAACCGAAGCGTTCGTAGAGGGGGATGTTGGCTTCGTTGGAACTCTCCAGATACGACGCGCCGGTCACGCTCTCGATGCCCGCTCGCAACAGCGTGCTGCCGACGCCGCGTCCGTGGAGTGTCGCACCGACGAATGCGAGATACCAGTGAGGCTCCCTGGGGCGGTACTCGGCGAACATCTCCTCGATCAGTTGACCGCGGCGATAACGGCCCCCGAGTGCGGCGATGAATCGCGGCACGGCAAGAAGTTGCCGACCGCCCGAGAGTCGGAACCCTGGCGGATCCCACACAGCGGCACCCACTGCACGGTCGCCGTCGAAGCACACGTCCATCCGGCCTCGTGATCCGTGGCCGGCCGTCAGCAACGCTCGGTACAGAGCCGCGTACTTCGAGGTGTCGGGCTGTAGCCAACGCATCACCGGGTCGTCGACGAAAGCCTCGCCGAGAATCTCGCTGACGAGCTTCTTGTCCGAGCCGGAGGAGTCGATTCGGTAGTCGGTCACGGCGTCAGGCTACGCCGAGATAGGCCTCCCTCACGGCATCGTCGACGAGTAGATCCCTGCCCGGCCCCTCTTTGAGAATCGACCCGGTCTCCAGGATGTATCCACGATCTGACCGGCTCAGTGCCTGCTGGGCGTTCTGCTCCACGAGCAGGATGGTCGTGCCCTCGGCGTTGATCTGCGCGATGATCGAGAAGATCTGCTGGATCACCATGGGCGCGAGTCCCATCGACGGCTCGTCGAGCAATAGCAGTTTGGGCCGTGCCATCAATCCACGACCGATCGCGAGCATCTGCTGCTCACCGCCGGACATGGTGCCGCCGTATTGTTTGCGCCGTTCCTTCAGCCGCGGGAACAGCTCGAAAACCTGATCGAGGGCTTGACTGTAGGCCGCCTTGGATTCGAATTTCCTTCCGTAGCAACCCATGTCGAGGTTCTCGAGCACCGTCATCCCGGGAAAGATGTGCCTGCCCTCCGGGACCTGGATGATGCCACGCGAGACGCGTTCGTGCGGCGCCAGTTTCGTGATCGATTCCCCGTGGAAGCGGATGTCGCCCTGACTGAGTTTGAGCAGGCCCGAGATTCCGCGCATGGTGGTCGATTTGCCCGCACCGTTGGCACCCAGAAGGGTCACCAACTCCCCCTCGTCCACACGCAGCGAGATGCCGTGCAGTGCCTGGATGCGACCGTAGTGGATCACCACGTCAGTCATCTCCAGGACCGGAGCAACGCTCGACGTCCCCGGTGAAGTCGTCTCGCCCGAAGGCTTGTCGGTATCAGGCGATCTGGTCATCAGGGACTCCAAGGTATGCGGCGATGACGGCGGGATTCTCGCGCACCTCGCGCGGCGTACCGTCGGCGATCTTGCGGCCGAACTCGAGGACGACGATACGGTCGGTGACACCCATCACCAGCCGCATGTCGTGCTCGATCAGCAGCACGGTGTAGCCGTCCTCACGGATTTTCTGGATCAGCTCCATCAACGCCGACTTCTCGCTCGGGTTGAAGCCCGCGGCCGGTTCGTCGAGGCACAGCAGTTTGGGCTCGGTCGCGAGTGCTCGGGCGATCTCGAGGCGACGTTGATCGCCGTAGGGAAGGTTCGACGCCTTCTCCGCGGCGCGGGCACCGATACCGACGAACTCGAGCAGTGCCATGCCCCGGTCGACCGCGTCATGTTCCTCGCGGTAGAGCCGTGGCGTGCGCATGATCGCACCGAACACCGAGGTCTTGTGGCGTGCATCGGTGCCGACGGAGACGTTCTCCAGTGCTGTCATCTCACCCCAGAGGCGCACGTTCTGGAACGTGCGGGCGATCCCCTTGCGGGTGATCTTGTGCTGCGACATCTTGCCGAGCGGCGCGCCGTCGAAGGTCACCGTTCCACGCGTAGGCCGGTAAACACCCGTGATCGCGTTGAAGCACGTGGTCTTGCCTGCTCCGTTGGGACCGATCAGGCCGAGGATCTCGCCACGCTTGATGTCGAAGGTCACGTCGTCGAGAGCGGCGAGTCCACCGAACTCGACCGTCAGCCCCTCGACCTTGAGCAGCGACTCTCCCTCGGCGGTTGCGATGTCACGTTGCGGCGCAACGGCTTCGGCTACGGCTTCCGGATCGGCGAGTTGTGCGTCTACTGCCGCCGGATCGACGACGGCCGTCGACTCGGGATCGGCGAGCACCTCCTCGATCTGCTCCGCGTTGTCGGGGCCGGAGTCGAGTTTGCCTGCATCGACCTCGTGGGAGCCGGTCCTCGGATCCGTGTTGCCCGCGGGGTCGTCTGGTGTCCGGTGCGTCATGCGTGCGCCTCCTCACTTCCCGACGGTAGCGGGTCGGGGTTGCGTCGCACAGCGGCGTACACCTTGCGCCCGAAGGTCAGTAATCGCGCTCGAGCCGGGAACAATCCCTGCGGGCGGAAGATCATCAACACCACGAGTGCGATGCCGAAGAACAGATACTTGAATTCGCTGAGCGACTGACCGCCGACCTCGATGCCCTGCACGCGTGCCGGCAGATAGACGATGATGAACGCGCCGGCGATGACGCCGAGCTTGTTGCCCTGACCGCCCAGAACGACGGCGCATAGGAAGAGCATCGAGTTGATGACGGTGAATGCCTTCGGGTCGACGTACTGCACCTGGCCCGCGTAGATCGCGCCTGACAGGCCGCCGATGCCGGCGCCGATCACGAAGGCCCACAGCTTGTACTTGAACGTCGGCACACCCATGATCTCGGCGGCGTCCTCGTCCTCTCGGATGGCCACCCACGACCGGCCCACCCTGCTGCGCTCGAGATTGCCGATGATGATCAGCACGAGGATCACGGCGACGATGCCCAGCCAGTACCACCACACGCCGTAGTTGGCGGTCGGGCTGTTGTTGCCCACCGAGAACACGCCGTCGGGGTGCTTGTCCGAGCGTCCGAGTTCGGGGAACAGGACGCCCTGCAGTCCCGATGCTCCGTTGGTGATGTCGGTGAGGTTGTCGGCGAGGAGACGCACGATCTCACCGAATCCGAGCGTCACGATGGCGAGGTAGTCGCCGCGTACGCGAAGAGTCGGGGTACCGAGGACCAGGCCGGTGATGCCCGTGATGATGATCGCGAGCGGCACGCATGCCAGCCACGCCCACGGTCCGGAGAAGAATCCGTGGTCCTCGCTGCCCCACAGTGGGCTGGCCGGACTGGTCAACAAGGCGACGACGTAGGCGCCGACGGCGTAGAAGCCCACGTACCCGAGGTCGAGTAGACCGGTTTGTCCGACCACCACGTTGAGTCCGATCGCGATCAAGGCTGTCATCGCGAAGGTCGCCATGACGACGCCGAAGTTGGTCGCAGTCGTGGTGATCAGAGGTGGTTTGATGACGGGTAGCAACGCCAACAAAATGATCAGTGGGACGCCGAGCAGCCACTGCTGCACGCGCGGCAGACTGTCCCACCAGGTTCTGATCCGGTCGCCGAGCCCACGCGGAGGCACGGCGGGCTGTTCGGAGTGGGTGTTCTTCCCCGACTGGGCGTCATCGGATGTCGTCATACTCTCGCCTTCCCCAGTTTCTCACCGAGAATTCCGGTGGGACGGAACATCAGGACGAGGATCAGGAGCACGAACGCGACCACGTCCTTCCACTGGTTACCGAACAACACCGAGCCGTAGTTCTCCATCACACCGAGCAACAAACCGCCGAGCAGTGCACCGCGCACGTTGCCGATACCGCCGAGGACGGCAGCGCAGAATGCCTTGATCCCGAGAATGAATCCGCCGTTGTAGACAATGTTGGTCGGTACGCGCAACGTGTAGAGCAGGGCTGCCGCACCGGCGAGAAGTCCGCCGATGAGGAACGTCACCAGGATTATCCGCTCGCGTGACACGCCCATCAGCAACGCGGCGTCGGAATCCTGCGCCACCGAACGGATGCCGCGCCCCAGACGCGTCTTGTTGATCATGAAGTCGACGCCCAGCGCCAGGATGAGTGCCGAGCCGATGATCACCATCGTCATGTTGAAAACCGGAGCGCCGAAGATGGTGAACTCCTCGACCGGCTCGACCAGACGAATGGTGGGCTGGGCGGTCGAGCCGCCCAGCGGAGGATCGACGGGAAACTTCGGCAACACGTAGTGCACGAATTCCTGTAGCACGAAGGACATTCCGATGGCGGTGATGAGGAAGGCGAGGGGTTTGGCGCCACGTCGTCGGAGCGGTCGATAGGCGACGAACTCGAGACCGACGGCGGCGCCGCCCGCGACGATCATTCCGCAGAGTCCGGCGAGCACGAGGTAGACGATCGTCATGACCGTGCCCTCGGCGTACGTGTTACCCGAGGGACTGAAGCCTAGAAGCAGCAAGCCGATGTAGGTGCCGAACATACCGAGCATGAAGACCTCGGAATGCGCGAAGTTGATCAGACGCAGCACGCCGTAGACGAGCGTGTAGCCGACGGCGACAAGTGCGTACACCGAGCCGTAGGTCAGCCCTTCGATCGTCAGGCCCCAGAAACCGTTGACCAGCGAGTGGACGTCGAAACCGATCGTCGACGCCACTGCGGTCGACGTCTGCGCCACCAGGTACGTGGTGGTCATTCATCCCCCTCAGACTTCGGAAAGTCGCAGCACGAGCGCGCCCGGCCGCCGTGGTGACGGCCGGGCGCTCTCTTGTTCTCGTGAATTGCAGTGGTGCTGGTGATTACTTGACTTCGTACACCCAGATGAGCGATGTGGAGAGCTCACCCTTCGGGGTCCACGAGTACTTGCGGGCCAGACCGGCCCCGTTGTACTTACTGATGTACTCGAGGAGCTTCGGGCGGGTGTTGTTGCCTTCTGCGATGCCCTTCATCATGATCGACGCGATGTCGTATGCCTCGACCGAGTACACGCCGGGTGCCTGGTTGAACGCGGCCTTGTAGTCGGCGGCGAACTTGTCGGGCGCCGGACCACACGGGCATGACAGGACTGCGCCCTTCGCGGAATCGCCTGCCTGCGCGGTGAACTGGGGATCGTTCGCACCGTCGCCCGAGACGAACAACACGTTGGAGTCGGCAGACTTCAACTGTTGCGCGAGAGGAGCGGCCTCTGCGTAGTAACCGGCGTAGAACACCGCATCCGGTTGTGCCGCAGTGACCTTGGAGATGATGGCCGAGAAGTCGCGCTCGCCCTTCTTGACGTCGCCCGAGCAGTCCGCGTCGGCTGCGGAGCCCAACGCACCGGTGACAGCCTTCGCGAGGCCTGCACCGTAATCGGTGTCGTCCTTGATGACACAGATCTTCTTCTTGCCCATGGTGCCGGTCAGGTACTTGGCGACCGCCGGTCCCTGGATGTCATCGTTGGCCAGGCCGCGATAGAACGTCTTCCAACCGTTGTCGGTCAACGTCGGGTTGGTTGCCGACGCGGTCACCGACACCAGACCTGCCTGGTTGAAAATGCCGCCGGTGGCCTTGGTCTCACCGGAGAAGGCGGGACCGATCAGTCCGATGATCGAGTCGTCGTTGGTGATGGTCGGTGCCACCTGCGTCGCCTTTTGCGGATCACCCTCGGTGTCGAAACGCTTGAGCGTGATCTTGCAGTCGGGATTGGCTTTGTTGTGCTGGTCGACAGCGAGCTGAGCGCCGTCGACGATGTTGATGCCGAGTGCGGCGTCGGCACCCGTCAGCGCACCTGCCATGGCGATGGTGGCGGGGTCACACTTCTGCCCGCCGGGCGACGCCGGATTCAGTGCGTCGGCCTCAGACGCCTTCGGTTGTTCCTTACCCTCCGTGTTGATCTGGGCGAGAGGCGAAATGGTGAGCCCCGACCCCGCTGACGCCGACCCGCTCGATGACGAGTCCGAGTCTGTCGACTTACTGCTACATGCCGAAACGGCGAGCACAGCGGCCAGCGTTACGCCCAGCGCTGCGGTCGTCACGCGACGATGCATCTTCACTACCTCTCGTCCAGCCACCCGGCCCCCTGTGGCCGGGAGGTCTACTGAGGAGACCTTCGGAAAACATAGACCTAGATGCGACGTCGCGCGGGGCAATGAAAGAGAAATCTGCTAGTCACCGTCGACTGGTTTTCACAGATTTAACGCAGCCGACCCATGAGTCACCCGGTGGGCCCCAGAGTCTCGACGACGACCTGCGCGACAGCCTTCATCGTCGTGCGTCGATCCATCGCTGCGCGCTGAATCCACTTGAACGCCTCAGGTTCTGACAATGCCTGCTTTTCCATGAGGAGACCCTTGGCCCGTTCCACGAGCTTCCTCGTTTCCAAACGGTCCTGCATTGTCGCAACTTCTTTTTCGAGCATCTTGAGTTCGTGATAACGACTTACCGCGACTTCTATGGCCGGAACGAGATCGGCCTTGGAGAAAGGTTTGACCAGATATGCCATCGCGCCCGCGTCGCGCGCCTTCTCGATGAAGTCGCGCTGACTGAAAGCGGTGAGCATCACCACGGGAGCCAGTCGCTTCTCGGCGATCTCGGTGGCTGCGTCGATGCCGTCCCGAACCGGCATCTTGATGTCCATGATCACGAGATCCGGTGAGAGCTTCTCGGTGAGGTCGACGGCCGCCTGGCCGTTGGGCGCCTCGCCCACGACGTCGTACCCTTCCTCGCGCAGCATCTCGATGAGATCCATCCGGATCAGCGAATCGTCCTCGGCGACGAGCACCTTGTGCGCAGTCTGCTTGTCCTCGGCCTGGGCCGGAACATTCTCCACCACAGTCACCAATCCCTCCTCCACATCGAGTCCGACTCGGACGGTCGATGGTCGCCGGCAGGTAAGCGCCACACGCGACCAGCACTGATGTTCCGAAGAGTACCGGTTGACGCGGGTTTGAGCCGATCATCTAAAGTTGTCTGTTGCAGCCGCCACCGGCGACCGCACGCCCTCGTAGCCCAATTGGCAGAGGCAACGGATTCAAAACCCGTCCAGTGTGAGTTCGAGTCTCACCGAGGGCACCAGTTGCGAGCAGGTCGGAGGAAGTCTGACCTGCTCGTCGTCTCTCACGACCCCTGCCGATTCACCGTCTGACGCTACGACAAGGTCAGCGACCCAGGACCGATACCGATGTGTCGTCGACAGTTCGTGCGGCAGTTCGGGTGGCACGCACCCCGTGTGCGACGAACACTCCCACACCCCAAGTGATCAGAGCGATGCCGAGGATCATCCCGTGCGTGATTCTCAGTGGTCCGGGCACGAAGAACACCGGTAAGAATACGACAAGGCAAGCGCCTGCGACAGCAGCCGCCGACCGGGGCACGACCGCCCCACTCGCCCGGATCGCGCGCACGATCACAATGAGGCCGACGGCCGCCAACAGAAGCCAGCCGACAGCGAAGGTCGCCATCGGCACAGCCGCGTAGCGAAAGCCGTCGGCAATGGCCAGCGCGTCATACTCGCGCGTATCGCGCGCCCATTCACCGACTGCCGTGAGTCCGAAAGCCTCGGCGCCGTAATAGGGCAACAGCAGTGACGCCGCCAACCAGGCGGTCAACTCCACACCGGCGCCCCAGCCCCTGAGAAATCGCAGAGCCACCGCGATCAGTACGAAACCGGCCATGGCAGACACATGAGAGGCTGCCCATGTCCATGCGGCGAAGCTGTCAGCTCCGTGTCGACTGTCCTCCGCGTCAAATCCGCGCATCAGCGGGTACAGCACGAACAGAAAACCGGCCACGATCATCGCAACCACCGAGACCAGCTGAGCCGAGCCCGTCGAACGTTGCCGAAGAGCTGACATGAGACCACCCTGCCGTCGTAGTGAGCACCGCTCTCACAATTAGAGAGCAGCGCTCTCTGTACGTCAACCCTCCAGCCCCTGCACCCACCGCGACCTCAGTGTCGGCCGCGAACACTCACCCCTCCGGAATCACCTCTGCCACCCCTGATCGGCACGCGCCGGTTTGGCCAGCGATCCGCCCATTCGTGTCGCCCTGGGTCGGCGCGCGTTTAGCCGCGGTACTGACCGAAATCGTCGGGGTAGCGGTAGTCGACGTCGCACTCGACCCCGTCGACGTTCACGTATCCCGCGTCGGTGTCCTGGAAGATGTGCATGCGACGGTCACGATTGCTACCCGACCACGCCGCGGTCTGCCAGGCGTACGTACACACCCCTGCGTCCAGCGCCCGCGATACTGACCAGAATCCGCCGTAGATACCGACCCGGGCTTTTCCGAGCACGTCGCTCGCACCTCGCAGGTAGTCGTTCACCGCCACCTGATCCGCCTCAGTGGTGTCCCAGTCCGCGGAGAAGTACACGGGCGCGCCAACCAGTCCGAGCTGCGCGACGTACCCGTTGGAGTACTGCGCATCAGCCTTTCCTCCGTTGTACCCCGATTTCATACGGTCGGCGTACGTTTCGTAGTTGCAGACGATGGCGATCCCGTTCTGCTGCAGATCCCGAACCTCCGAAGCAATCAGCTGCTTTCCGGGCAGCGACGGCCCACCGTCCGTGAGATAGCGGCACACGAACGTTCCACCCGCATCGCGGATCGCACGTCCAGGAGGTCGCCCGCCCGCGTAGTCGAATCCTTTGGCTGCCATGCCTCGACGGTAGAGCCAGCGCTCGATTCTGAAAAAGCAACCTGCCAGTACGCGACTTCGCCGCTGTGCGTGTACCGGCGACATCGAACGACTGCGGCTACACCGGTAGACCGACTAGAGCACCGCCTATCTACGCGATTGCTACGGGCTGACGAGAGGCGGTTCATCTATCGCTGTCGCAACAGGGTTCGCGTATTGCTGGAGTACAGCATGGATGTGTTCGGCATGGCGGTAAATATCCACCACTGAATCGATGTCGCGACGTGTCCCTTCTTTACCTGCCTCGAACGTCATCAAATACTTGACGCTCTTGCCGTTGAGGTAGAGACGTGCGATCGGTTTTCTGTTGTTGTCGTCCAAAAGAATCGCAAAGTACGTCTTGGCGTCACGGTATACCACGCGCTCCGGTGCGACCTCGGCAACCGCGATGGCTCTAATAATGTTGTAGCCTTCCAACTCCTCATCGGTCGTCACTATGTCCTCAGCTATGCCCTTGTGGTCAACCGACTCTGACGCCGCTACAGAAACAGAGGGCACTGCAGAGCCAGTCACGACCTCCGGCTGCTGGCCCGCATCGTCACCGAGAGCAGTCTTCAGACGATCGTTGACCTGCGCACCGATGTATTGCGCCGCCGCTTTGATCACGAGTGGTCGAAACTGCTCTATCACACGCTGCGTAGCCTTGCCGTCGTATACTTTGGCCACGAAGTAACGCACCCAATCGTCGCTCGGCTCCTTGATCTCGTTGGCGATCACGCGCCGAATCCCACCGATGTACTTGAGCTCTTGCGCGGCACTCACCACCGAATCCAGGTCGAAGGCTGCCTTCGACAGCTTCTCGATCTCAGGCAACAACGTTCGATCAAGGTCGAGTAGATCGAATACGAGGAACGGCTTCTCATCCATGCGGTTCGGCATGTCGCCATCGGTGTACACGTAATACTGCTGCCCGTTGGTCAGCACTGCGATTCGCGCTGAAGTCACCGAGAAATAGCGAAACAACTGAGACGCATATCGGAGATCGAGCGTGTCCCCGATTTTCTTGCACTCCATGAGGATTTGGACTTGTCCATCTTTGAAGATGGCGTAGTCAACTTTCTCGCCCTTCTTGACACCCACATCCGCGGTGAACTCAGGAATCACCTCTGAGGGGTCGAAGACGTCGTAGCCGAGCACATTCGAGATGAACGGCATGATAAATGCGTTCTTGGTTGCCTCTTCGGTTTCGATCGTCGCTCGCTTGTCTCGAACTTTCGCCGCAAGCGAGTTGATTTCGTCCGCCACCGTCATTGAAATACTCCTCTCACAAGTATGTCTTGGGAGGAGAGTAAGTTAAAACACCGACAAGAGTTAACATCTTGGTCCGACTGGACTACACGACGAACGGAAGCGCGCATACAACGTATGTGACTCCACGCATGCGGTAGATCTCTCGGTCACACTCTATGCTCGCTCGTGCACCGACTACCCTCCCAAAGAGAGCATCGGCACGACAGGAGCGGCACGCGGTGGACACCCGACGATTGACGGTCAACTGCTCGATTCTGTTCACCGATCTGCCGCTCCTACGTCGACCGCAGGCGGCTCGCGACGCGGGCTTCGACGCCGTCGAGTTCTGGTGGCCGTTCGACGCGTCGGTTCCGTCGGATTCCGATGTGCATGCATTCGTCTCGGCGATCGCCGACGCCGGGATGCGGCTGACACACCTGAACTTCGCCGCGGGCGATCTGGCCGCAGGAGAACGCGGTCTGCTGTCGTATCCGGAGACGTCCGACGAGTTCAGAGACAGCGTGGACGTTGCCATCGGGATCGGGAAGCAGCTGGGGACAGTCGGTTTCAATGCGCTGTACGGCAACCGCATCGAGGGCGTGGACCCCGCCGAGCAGGATGCCCTCGCCGCCGAGAACCTGGCATCGGCGGCCCGCGCCGCGGCGACCATCGACGCCGACATCCTCCTCGAACCGCTCAGCGCGATACCTACCTATCCACTTCGCGTCGCCGATGACGTAATTGGCGTGACCCGACGCGTCCGCGACGAACACGGGGTCGACAACATTCGTCTGCTCGCCGATCTCTATCACCTCGCCGTCAACGGCG
This sequence comes from Gordonia otitidis, assembly GCF_020735545.1. Taxonomy (NCBI): domain Bacteria; kingdom Bacillati; phylum Actinomycetota; class Actinomycetes; order Mycobacteriales; family Gordoniaceae; genus Gordonia; species Gordonia otitidis. Next base: position 4,342,313 of record NZ_CP085974.1, on the reverse strand, counting down.
ATGATCTCGACCTGGTGATCTCCCGGTACGCCGACCGGATCGGTCACGTCCAGCTCGCCGACGCACCTGGCCGCAGCGAACCCGGCACCGGCACAATCGATTTCGCGCGATATTTCGCCGCCTTCGACACCGCGGGCTACCCGGGCTGGTTCAGTCTCGAGTACACGCAGACGCAGCCCGACCCCTTCGCCTGGATCCCGGAGGTCGCATCAGGCGCGCACGAATGAACACACAAGTCGCGGCAACCCACAGGCCCCGAACGAAGGAGTGCAGCTCATGACGACCATCGCGTTCATCGGACTCGGCGTGATGGGCAGTCCGATGTCGATCAACGCCGTCCGCGCGGGGCATCGCGTCGTCGGATACAACCGCACACCCTCACGCGTCGCTGCCCTCGTCGACGCCGGTGGTCGGGCTGCGGACTCGATCGCCGACGCCGTCGCGGACGCAGACATCGTGGCCACGGTGTTGCCCGACTCCCCGACGTCGAGAAGGTACTGACCGCCCCGGACGGCGTATTCGCGCACGCTGCGCCCGGAGCCGTCATCGTCGACTTCTCCACGATCCGACCTGACGTCGCCCGTCGAATGGCCCAGTTCGCCGACGACGGTGGGCACGCTTTTCTCGACGCTCCGGTATCGGGCGGCGAGGAGGGCGCGATCAGCGGCGACCTGTCGATCATGGTCGGCGGTACCGACGACGCGTTCACCAGGGCCGCACCACTGTTCGACGCGGTCGGCGCCACCGTCGTGCATGTCGGACCCAGCGGCAGTGGACAGTTGGTGAAAGCGGCGAATCAACTGATCGTCGCTGCCAACATCGAGGCGCTCGCCGAGGCGATCGTGTTCCTCGAGGCCAACGACGTCGAGACGACGAATGCAGTACGAGTACTCGGCGGTGGCCTCGCGGGATCAACTGTTCTGGATCACAAGGCGCACCGCATGATCGGTCGCGATTTCCGCCCAGGAGGTCGAATCGACCTGCATCACAAGGATCTCGGGATCGTCACCTCTGCCGCGCGAGAGGCAGGACTCGCCCTCCCGCTCAGTTCACTCGTGGCAACACTGATGGCGTCAGCCCGGGCCAACGGTGATGGCGGACTCGACCACAGCGCTTTGTTCCGTGGTGTCGAACGGCTGTCGGGACGACTCGACGACTGACGGGCATCCCGGTCACGAGAACCGACACTGCTATTGCAGAGCGCCACGTGCGAGCCCGAGTTCATTCTCCATCGCGCGACGCACGAGTCGTCCGCGGTCGGGCGCCGCGGCGTAGTGCACCAGGGCATGCGAATTGACCCCGTCGATCATTCCCAGGAACTGCCAGGCGACGTCTGCGGCGTCGTCGGTGGTGAACTCCCCTGAGCTGACGCCGTCGCCGATGAGATCGGCAACCATCGACTGCCATCTCGCCATCACCTCGCGCACCGCGGCTGCGAGTGGCTGGTTGACACGACCGAGGCTGAAGGCATCGGTCCATGCGATCGTGACATCGTCGCGTCCCGGTTCGGTGAGTGTCGTGATCAGCCGATGCAGCTTTGAGGTGGCAGTCGGTTCCGACGACAACAACGCAGCAATCTCGTCGACTTCCGCGGTGGTGATTGCTGAGAACGTCGACGCGACGAGTTCTTCCATACTCGGCTCGTAGTGGGCGACGAGTGCGGGCGCGACCCCCGCTTGCGCACCGACGGATCGGAGAGTCAGTGCGGGAAGACCTTCGGCACGGGCGACCTGCCGTGCTGCGGAACGTATTTCGTCTGCGCGTTCTGTAGGCGACTTGCGGGGGGCGCGAACCCGACTCTTCGACACCATCACACTGCGATCATCACGCCTGTTGATCGATCAGTCAACAACTATTGATCGCCAAATCAACAAAACTCCGGCTTCCGCTTGACGGCACTGTTGCCACCCCTTACCGTTCTAGCTATTGATTGTCTGATCAATATCGAAAGGTCCCACAATGCCCTGGACAATGCCCGCCGAGACCGCCCCCCACGACCGCGTGTGGATGGCCTTTCCACGAATCAACACCACGCTGGCCGAAAGCGCAGCCGACGCCGAGACCGCCTACGCGGCCTGGAGCCAGGTGGCCAACACAGTCTCCGAGTTCGAGCCGGTCACGATCGTCGTGGACCCCTCCGAGGTCACGCGTGCCCGTGCGCTGATCTCCAGCGAGGTGACCATCGTCGAGGCACCACTCGACGACGCATGGATGCGCGACATCGGCCCGACCTTCGTCGTCGACGACTCGGGCCAACTCGGTGCTGTCGCGTGGACTTTCAACGGCTGGGGCGCTCAGGAGTGGGCGGAGTGGACCAACGACCGTCAGATCGGACGGTTCGTCGCAGGCCAGGCGGGCGTTCCCGTCATCAGTTCCATGCTCGTCCAGGAAGGCGGCGCCATTCACGTCGACGGCGAGGGAACCGTACTGGTCACCGAGACGGTGCAGCTCGACCCCTACCGCAATCCGTACGCCACGCGCGAGACGATCGAAGCCGAGTTGGCACGGACGATCGGCGCACGCAAGATCATCTGGGTTCCGCGCGGTCTGACCCGCGACTACGAGCGGTTCGGGACACGCGGGCACATCGACATGGTCGCCACCATTCCATCCCCTGGCACGTTGCTCCTGCATCACCAGTCGAATCCCGATCACCCCGACCACCCAGTCACCAAGGGACTCCGCGAGTTCTTCGAAGGCACCACCGACGCGGCCGGCAGATCGTGGGACATCGTCGACCTTCCCGCACCGGCGACGATCCGCGACTCCGAGGGCTTTGTCGACTACAGCTACATCAATCACCTCGTCGTCAACGGCGGCGTCATCGCATGCGGCTACGGCGAGCCCGACGCCGACGCACACGCAGCCGAGATCCTGTCATCGGTCTATCCCGGGCGGCGTGTGGTGACCATCGACGCGCGGGAGATCCTGGCACGAGGCGGCGGCATCCACTGCATCACCCAGCAACAACCCTCGGTCGGTGCCGGATCATGAGCGAGGCAGCGCAGACACCATCACTGGTCGAAGCGCCGATCGCCGAACTGAGTAGGGCACTCGAGTGCGGCGACGTCACGAGTGTCGAACTCGTGGCCGGATACCTGAACCGCATCGCTCGCTACGATCGACATGGATTGACGCTCAATGCGATTCCGGTGTTGAACCCTGAGATGTTCGACGAGGCGCGCGCCTCGGACGAACGCCGCGCCCGTGGCGAGGCACGGGGACCGTTCGACGGCATCCCGTACACCGCCAAGGACAGCTATCGCGTTCGAGGTCTCACCGTGGCGTCTGGCTCGCCTGCATTCGCGCATCTCGTTGCCGGGTCGGATGCCTTCGCCGTCGAACGCTTGCGGGCAGCTGGAGCGATCTGCCTCGGCCTGACCAACATGCCACCGATGGCCAATGGCGGCATGCAGCGTGGCGTGTACGGCAGAGCCGAGAGTCCCTACAACCGCGAGTACCTCGCAGCCGCATATCTGTCCGGATCGTCGAACGGGTCGGGTGCGTCGACCGCGGCGAGCATGGCCGCCTTCGGACTCGGCGAGGAGACGTGGTCGAGCGGTCGGTCCCCGGCTTCGAACAATGCCTTGGTCGCATACACACCATCGCGCGGCGTGATCTCAGTGCGCGGTAACTGGCCGCTGACGCCGACAATGGACGTCGTCGTGCCGCATACGCGGACCGTCGACGACATGCTGGCACTGCTCGACGTCCTCGTCACCGACGACCCTGACACGCGCGGCGATTTCTGGCGCACACAGCCGTGGGTCGAGTTGCCTGCGGCGTCTTCGGTACGCCCCGAGTCGTATCAGCACTTGCGCGATCAGGATGCGTTGCGGGGCAAACGCTTCGGTGTCCCCCGGATCATCCTGGGCAACGACCCCGAGGCCGGTTGGCCGATCACGCCACGCCCGTCGGTCATCGAGTTGTGGAACCGTGCTCGCACTGACCTGGAGGCAGCGGGCGCAGAGATCATCGACGTGGATTTTCCCGCGCTCACCAACTACGAACTCGACCGCGACGATGCTCACGACGGCTACGCGCGCGGAATCCTGCCAGCGGGATTCTTCGACGCCGAGATGTGGGACCTGACCACATGGGCGTGGAACGACTACCTGCAGGCCAACGGAGATACGGCGCTGAGCCGCCTCGCCGACGTCGACGGGTCACTGATCTTCCCGCTTGCCGACGGCACGATTCCCGATGAACTGCACGGGTATTACGCGCGGTACAACCTCGACATCAGCCGGTATCCGCAACGGGCTGCGGATGGCATTCGGGAGCTCGATGAGATTCCCGACCTCGCCGACGGAGTTCGTGGGCTGGAGGAATTGCGCCGCATCGACCTGGAGGAGTGGCTCGACGAGTTGGGTCTCGATGCACTCGTCTTCCCCTCCGCGTTGGATGTCGGAGCGGCTGACGCGGACGTGAATCCTGAGGCCCATGAAAAAGCGATGGCCAACGGCGTCTGGGTGTCGACCGGAAACACGATGATCCGTCACTACGGCATCCCGACTGTCAACGTCACCATGGGAACGATGAGCGACATCGGTATGCCCGTGAACCTCACCTTCGCCGGGCGAGCCTATGACGACAACGCATTGCTCGCCTACGGATGGGCCTACGAACAGGTCTCCCGACGACGGGTCGCCCCACCGACGACGCCTGAGCTGCCACCTCTGCAGCGCCAGAGCGGAGCGCCACAAGGCAGCGCGGCGGGGCAAGCAGTTGGCGAATCCATCTCTCCCACAATCGAACTCAGTGCCGCTACACGTCCTGGAACCCAGACCGTCATCGACATCACCGGCGCATCCGACGCCACCCTGGTGCAGCTGTTCGTCAACGGAGAGGCAGTCGCATTCGACCGCGACGGCGCGGATTTCTCCGCCTCTGTCGAGATTCCCGCGATCGAACTCCGCCGGCTGCATTCCCAGTGGCGCCTGCCCTACGGAGCGATCGTGATGGCCATCGCGACGTCGGCGAGTGGCGTTGCGACCGGACAATTCGTGGTGGCCGGCGGCATCTGAACGGGGGGTGATTCCCTGGCGAGCACGACGCTCGGCACCCACTCCTGCCCCGCCACCTGGTGTGGTGGCGGGGTGTGATGTGGCGAACATGCGACGGTCAGGCGGCGTCGGGTAGAGGCGGGTCGATGCCGCCAGGTGAATAGTCGCCGGGTGGTGGGTCGGGATCGAGTGGTCGGGGTGGGTTCCAGGTGATGTCGACGCGGCGGTCACCGGCGCGCTCGGGTGTGGTGTCGAGCAGCGCGGTCAGTGCGTGGTGCTCGACAACGCTGATCGATTTGGGTGTTGGTGGGCCGGCGCGATTCTCACGCGCATCGCCCCGACCGCTCGACCTGCTCACGTCGCCGCGATCGACATCCTCCCGCACAGCACCAGCACCTGCATCAACAACCGCACCTGTGCCGACACCTGGGCCCGCAGCATCTGTATCTGCTGCACGTGTGTGTCGGCGGCGTCGGTCTGCCAGGTTGGTGATGGTGCCGGTGGTGGCCGACGTTTCGGTGCGCGTGGTGGCGAGATAATCGCGGAAGTCGGCGGCCACGTCCGCGGCCCGGTTGACGTGCTCGGGATTCGGGGGCATGCCGGGGGCGGCGTTCAACCGCCACGCCACCCGACCCGTATCGGGGCCGTCGGTGATGATGCGGGTCGTGTACTGACCAGGGCGCGGACCCACCCGTGAATTGTGCATGTCGCAGGCCGGTGCCAACTGGTCGATGTCGGTGCACCCACCCTGGGCCCAGTCCTTGGCGGCGTGATGCATCGCCACCCGCGACGCCGGCTGGGTACAGCCAGGGGCTGAACACACGCCGCCACCCTCGGCAGCGAACAACGCCAACCGCTGACCTGGCGAGGCTAACCGTTTCGACCGCCCCAAATACAAGGGCACGCTGGTGTGCTCGGCGAATACCGCCAGGAACGGTTGCACCCCGCTCGCCGAGTGGGTGGCCATCAAGATCAGATCGGGGATCGGAAGCAGGGTGCCCGACGCGGTCCGCGCCACCCCGGCGTGCGCCTCCAATTCGGCCAGCGTGGTGGTGGCGATCACCTGCATCGGCAGTCCCCGATGCGAGCGGCCGAGCACACCGGCATCGACAACCTGCGACAGCAACGCTGACACGGCGTCATGGTTGCGTTGGGCTTGCGACCGCTGATCACGCGCGGCGGCCTGCGCCACCAGCTCGGCGTCAGCATCTCCCACCGGCCCGACAGGCGAGTCGGCGTCGTCGGGATTGTTCATGCCGGGTTTGGCCCAGGCGTCCAACACCACATCCAGGCGGGCGCGGGTCGCCGGATCGAGATCGGCAATCAACCGCGACATCAGGTCCGCGCCCTGCCGGTTCACCCACAACCGGCGACGCCGTTTGCGGTCGGTGTCGTCGGTGACCGTCCCATCGGGATCCAGATGCGCCATCAACCGGGTACCCAGATTGGTGATCTCCTTCGGCGTGAAGTCGACGCCATAGCCAGCCATCTGCGCTTCCGCTGCCGCGCGCACGTCGGCCGGGATCTGATGCGGGATCTGATCGAGTACTTCGAGCACCGCCCGCGCGCGAGCGGGTGCGATCAGCCCCTGCCCCCAGTGACGCGCCAACGTCGGACACTGCGGATCGCCTTTCTCACCCACAATCGAGGTGAACGAGCCGGTTGCTGCGATGAGTCGATGTCGCGCCGCCGGGTCGCCGACACCCAGCCGGTGGGCGAGAAAGTCCCGCACATCGCGGTACCCGAGCGAGCGCGGCAGATTGCGATCCGACGCCTCCACCACCAGCCGATCAGTCACCGCCGCAGCCGTCCGCCGCGCCAACCGCTCGGCCACCGCGGCCGCTTCCACCACACCCGCATCCGAGAGCTGCGACACATCACAGCCGGCCAACTCATCAACCACCGACGCCAACCGCGACAACACACCCGCCACCCGAGCATCCGCCGACCCCACCACCGCAGAACCCAAGCCGGCAGCATCCAACCCAGCAGCATCCAATAACGAAGGCGCACAATCACTCTTGGAATCATCCGGGTGGCCGTCCGGACCGTCATGACCAGCACTCACGCGTCCTCACCCCCAAGACCTTCCGCTGTCGCGTCGAATCGATCATTCGAATATGTGTTCTATACTACCCGGCCAATCGGACATTGTCGATGTACCGAGCGAACTTGTACGCATTTCTCCACAGGTTTGATGCGCCTGCAGCGCAGCCTGTTTCGAGCCATCCGTTCGCTGTCTTCGCCCCCGTGTCCACTGTCTTCATCCCGGGTGTCAGCGCTGTCGCGCCGTCGTGGCCCCGCACGTCGAGCAAGCACACGTGTTGATGGCGCGGACGCTCAGTCCCGCAGCAGATCGCGGGTGACCTGAAGCTGCCCGAGGTGCTGTGCGAGTTCGTGTACGACATGCAGCAGAACCCATTCCGGCGTGACGGTGTCGAGATCGACGTCGGCATTGGTGCCACGAGCAGCGCGAGCCGCGATGCCCTCGCGGAGCATGCGCGTCGCCCAGACATCGGCGTCACGGCGAACCTGAGCGATTCGTTCGACGAGATCGGCGCGCGTGCCGGTTGCCTCGAACTCACCCGCACGGTCCCGGGGAATGTCGAGACCGCAGCCGAATGTGCCCAGCCACCACCGGGTCATCTCGATGCAGTGGTGCACAAGCGCGTACGGGGTGTTGGAGCCCGGTGCTGCGAGCCGTCGGTTGAGATCGTCGTCGGACAGGTCGTCGAGCGTCGCCACGAATCCGTCCCAGCATCGTTCGGCTGTGTCGAGTGCGGCGTTCGACCACGCCTGATCCGAGTGACGCGCAAGTCGAGCGACATAGCCTTCGAACTCGGCCACGGACTCGAACCCGTAGCGCTTCTTCACGTATGTCGCGACGGGCATGCCCCGATTGACACGCCGCATCAAAGACTGTCCCAGACTCACTTCTGCACCCTAACGCCCGTGACCGACCTGGAATCGCGATCTCGGCGCCGTAACGAACTCCGGTCCTCGCCAGTGAATCCTCGTCAAAATCGACACATGTCGACATAGTGGAGAGTGGAGTTCGCGACCGAGCGGCTCCCGACGAGGAAAGGGTTTTCCCATGGCACTCGATGATGACGACATCACCACCTCCAGCCCAGGGGGTGAAGGTCCCGCCGACGGCGGCTCGAATCCCGGTGGACACGACGGCGGCGCAGACGGCACCGCATCACCCGGCGAAGGTCCCGCCGACGGCGGCTCCAACCCCGGTGGACACGACGGCGGCGCAGACGGCACCGCATCACCCGGCGAAGGTCCCGCCGACGGCGGCTCCAACCCCGACGGGCACGACGGCGGCGCAGACGGCACCGCCTGAATGATGAGTTCGCTGAGTCGATGCATCGCTGTCGATGCCGAGGTGTTCGCACGCGAGCACTGGGGTCGGCAGCCGCTGCTCAGCCGTTCGGACACGCTGCCCCGCGACTTCGACGATCTGCTCTCGCCGCACAGCGTCGACGAGTTGATCTCGGAGCGCGGGGTGCGTGCGCCGTTCATCCGGATGGCCAAAGAAGGCGGTCTGGTCGGCAAGGACTGCTATCTCGGGCCGGCGGGCTTCGGTGCCGAGATGCCTGATCAGGTCGACTCGGCCAAGGTCCTGGCCCAATTCGCCGCGGGCGCGACCATCGTATTGCAGGGTCTGCATAGATTGTGGCCACCGATGATCGAGTTCGTACGCGGGATGGTCGACGACCTCGGGCACCCTGTTCAGGCAAATGCCTACATCACGCCTCCCGCCAACCGAGGGTTCGATCCGCACTACGACGTTCACGATGTGTTCGTGCTGCAGACCTCGGGACGGAAACACTGGCGGGTGCACGAACCCGTCCACCGCGATCCACTACCGACCCAGCCGTGGACCGACCACCGCGATGCGATCACAGCGCGCGGCGATGACCGCCCTGTGATCGACACAGTCCTGGAACCCGGCGATGCCCTCTACCTGCCGCGGGGCTGGGTCCATTCGGCGGAAGCGTTGGGCGACACGTCGATCCACCTCACCATCGGGGTATCGGCGGTGACCACCTACGATCTCGTCCGGGCTGTCATGGATCAGCTCGGAAACGTCGAGTCGTTGCGTGCATCGCTTCCGATGGGCAACGATTTCACTGATCGTGACGAGACAGCAGCACTGGCCACCAAGGCCATCGCCGCCGCAATCGACATATTGCAGAACGGCACAACCGACCTCGCCGAGGGAGTCGCTTCTCGCATGTCGGCCGTCCACGCCGAACGCACCCGACCAGACGCTGTGCGACCACTGGCGACGCTGCGCGCTGTCGACGCACTCGACGAGCACACAGTGGTCCGCCGACGCCACGGCCTGGTGACCGAGATCCGCCGGTCGGCCGAACGCACCGAGATCCGTCTTGCGGACCGGTCGATCAGCTTTCCCGACCACTGCACGGCCGCGCTCGAGGCCGTCGTGTCCGGCGATGGATTCGCCGCGGGCCGACTGCCGGAACTCGACACGGCCGACGGTCTGGTGCTGATCCGGCGACTTCTCCGCGAAGGCGTCGTCGTACCCGACGACCGACCGGTTCGCGACGAATGATCCGTCGGCCCCCGTGCAGCGTGCAGTCCGCCGAGCGCGGTGATCCGATCTACGGCACCGCATCGGCGGGCTCGGCATGGGTGTTTCTCGAACTCGGCGGCGCATGGGGACATTCGGCTTTCCTGCAGTCTCCCTCGATCCTCGATCCCGACCTCGGCCTGCGCATCGTGCGGCGCGTCGAGAAGGAGCGCATGCGGATCGTGGCAATCCGCCGCCCCGGCCGTCGACCACCGACACCCCGGTGGCGCTGGTTCATCGTCAACTCCGAACCCGGTGCGGAAGCAATCCAGACCGGTGAGGTCGACGGACCCGAGGACTACCTCGATCTCGCGCTCGATGGCTCGGATGGCGCGGCGTCGAACGATCCGCTCATTGCCGTATGCGCCCACGGCAAGCACGACCAGTGCTGCGCAGTCCGCGGCCGGGCCGCGACAGCGGCGATCGCGTCGGCGTACCCCGAATGGACGTGGGAGTGCTCGCACCTCGGCGGCGATCGCTTCGCCGCGACGGGTCTGCTGCTACCGCACGGACTCTGCTATGGCCGACTCGACACGGCCACCGATCCCGCGTCGATCGTCGAGCTGTACACCCAAGGGCGGCTGGATGACTCGCACTTGCGTGGACGCACGTCCCTACCTCACGCAGTCCAGGCAGCACAGCACTTCGCCCGTGTGGAAAGCGGTGACGACCGCATCGACTCGTTCTCCCCCCTCTCCATCGCACACGACGACGGTCAGATCCGTGTACGTCTCTCGGGTGCCGCCGGGCCGGTTGAGGTGGTCCTCGGCGAGCAGTTCTCCGAACCACTCTTCTCGATGTGTGAAGCGAATGTCGCTGGCCGCGTGCGGCAGTTCACGCTGAAATCGATCAACGCACCGCGTATCGCTGCGACCTGACCGTGACCGTGTCTCGGTCAGTGATCGGCCCTGCGTCGATGGCGCGTCACACCTGCTCCCGGTGACCTGACAGCGAGTCCACGAGGCACTCTCGTACTCATGGGAATCAGCAAGAACGACACCGTCGAGTGGAACACCTCTCAGGGGACCACAACCGGGCACGCCGAGGAGAAACGGACCACACCGTTCACCTTCGACGGTCAGAAGTTCAACGCAAGCGACGACGACCCGTACTGGATCGTGAAGTCGTCGAAGACAGGCGCGAAGGCCGCGCACAAAGAAGCATCCCTGACAAAGAAGCGCTGACTGGGAGCCACTCTGCGGGGGCTGACGTGCGCACCGGTGTCGTCACATGTTCTCGAACGCGCGGCCCAGTTCGGCCCCGACATCGATGATGCGTGCAGCTCTGACCTCCGGTTTGTCGATCTCCTCTGCGACGTGAGCGGCGACGAACCGCTTGATCTCACTGTCTACCTGCCCCACTGCGCGGATGAACTCGCCGCGGAGGTTGTGTGAGGCGACGCCGACGATGACGTCGCGCGGCCGGGGCGGTGTGACGTCGATACGCAACTCGAGGGGTTCGGCGGCACGGACGGTCATCGGCAGCGTGATCAAGCCGTCGACGTCGTAGCGGACGCGGTCGACGCGCAGATCGACGACCAACCCGATGGTGAGCATGATCTCGACGGTGAAGGTGATCAACTCACCGACCTCGCGCCTGATTCTCGGTTCACCGATCTCGACGTGTGCGTGGACACGTGCGAGCCCGCCGGGGCCCGAGGGAATGGGCCCGACGTCGAACGCCTCACCGGTCAGAGACGAGAACGCGGATCCCACACGCTCTTCGGTCACCGCCACTTCGAAGAACCTGCGCCCGAACTCTTCGTAGGTCAGTTGCGCCATTCCAGTCATCGTGCCATTGCGACGGGAACCGTAACGCTGTTCGGGAGATATCAGCCCGGGCGTCGTCACGCTCGTGGTGTGCGCCGTACGCTGCCTACATGAGTTTCGCCGGCTTCCCCGAAGCCGCCCTCGACTTCTACGACGATCTCGAAGTCGACAACACCAAGGCGTTCTGGGAACAGCACAAGGATGTCTATCAGAGCGCGGTGGCCACGCCGATGCGCCTACTCACCGACGCCCTGGCCGACGAGTTCGGCGAGGCCAAGATGTTCCGCCCCTACCGGGATGTGCGCTTCTCCAAGGACAAGTCGCCCTACAAGACGCATCAGGGCGCGTACGTTCCGGTGGCGCGGGCCACCGGCTACTACGTGCAGATCGGCGCACCGGGCGTCATGGTCGGTGCGGGGTTCTACGAGGCCTCGGCTGATCGACTCTCGGCACTACGTACTGCCATCGACGACAACCGTCGTGGCGGGGAACTCGAACGCATCGTCGACGACCTCACAGCCGCGGGCTGGGAGGTCGGAGGCGAACGCCTCAAGACCGCGCCGCGCGGCTGGGATCCGGCGCATCCACGTATCGAACTCCTGCGGCACAAGACCTTCACGATGTCACGTCACTACGGATTCGACGAGGTGATCCACTCCCCCGAGCTGGTCGACCGTGTCCGTGCCGACTGGCGCGCGACGACGCCGCTCGTCGAGTGGATCACCCGACACGCTGCTGCATGAGTCGTGATCGAGCGACACGACCAAAGGGTGGCGAACACGCCGACGCCGCATGTCGCCCGGAAACACTGCCTCAGTTCTTCACGACACCGTCGACGTACACCCATCTCCCATCGACTCGGGTGAAGGACGACAGCTCATGCATGTTCCCCCGCCGCGCAGGCGTCCGGTAGTGAGCAACGAACTCGACAGTTCCGCTGGAATCGAACGGTCCACCGCCGGTGACTGATTCGACGTCGAGCCGCAACCAGTCGAGATCGTCGTCGAGATCGAGTTCGTGGGGTCGGGTGTCGGGGTGCCAACTCCGGAGGAGGTGCCGCTTGTCCCCGACGACGAACGCCGTGAAGCGCGACCGCATCAGACTTTCGGCGCTAGGGGCCGGACGGACATCGCGCAGAATCGGCCCGCAGCACTCCGCGAAGGTCAGGCCGGTGCCGCACGGGCAACGTGCCTCGTCGGCGATCGTGGTGCTCACCCCGGTCAGCATAGGCACCGTCACGATACGCACCACGCACACGTCTCGAACCGGCCCACCGGATTCTGGGTCCCAGGCGACTTCCAGCCGGCGTACATGCCGATCCCAGCACGCACCGTTGTGATGGTGTCATGACAACCACCGCTTCCACGCACACCGTCACCGATACCGTCCTCCTGATCATGGATGGCAGCGTCCGTGCACACTCGATCGCACGACAGATCCTCGCCGCACAGAAGAATCTCGTCGTCGTCGGCACACGCTTCCACGACCTCGTGCCCTACCTGGATGCCACCGTGCGAGACAGCGCGATGACCGTCGTCGCGGACCCTGCTGAACCCGCTCAGATCGACGCCGTGATCGAGCGGGCGTCCGAGTCACTCGGGCCGGTGATCTTGGTCGTCGATCCCGGCGGTCTGCTCGTCGACGTTCGTGCCGCCGACCGGCACGCGGCCTGACCACCGCGGCTGCCGAGCAACCTTCCGATGAGTAGCGACGGATGTGGTTACCCGACCCGGCCTGTGGCGGTAGCACCGCGTCAACATCGCGCTCGGCGGTGTCAATTTCGCGTATCGAACACTCCAGCACGCCGCGCAGGCGGATACAACGTCCCTCGTGGCATCGACAGAGACCGCCGAGACACGGCGTCGCACGGCACAATTCAGCGGGTCCCGTCCATGGCAGGACCAGCATGTCGATTCTGACCGGCACCCGCGCGGTCGGGACAAGCGAGAGCTGACCGCGACCACAGGACTCGCTGCGCTCTCCCTCGATGCGATGGCATCGGTGGCGTACGGGCCGGAAGCCATCGTTGTGGTCCTCGCCGCCGCCGGTGGCCACGCCCTCGGGCTGACGCTGCCCGTCAGCGCAGCCATCGTCGCACTGCTCGCCGTGCTCGTGCTCTCCTACAGGCAACTGATCGCGGCGTTTCCCAACGGCGGCGGCGCCTACGCTGTCGCACGGACCTACCTCGGACGTCGTACCTCGTTGGTCGCAGCGGCATCGCTCGTGATCGACTACGTGCTGAACGTCGCGGTCTCGGTGACCGCCGGAACCGCCGCGCTCACCTCTGCGTTTCCGGCCGCTGGTTCGTACTCCGTCGGGATCGCACTGGGCATTCTCGCGATGATCACTCTGGTGAATCTTCGCGGCGTCGTCAGCAGCGCGAAGACCTTCATCATCCCGACCGGCGTCTTTGTGGCCAGCATCCTCTCGGTCATCGTCGTGGGCCTCCTGCGCGGCGGGCACACAGCACCGCAGCCAGCTCCCGAGATAGTCGGGTCCGTCGGAATCCTGTTGCTGCTCAAGGCTTTCGCCAATGGTTGCGCGGCATTGACCGGCGTCGAGGCCATAGCCAACGCGACACCGCAGTTCCGTGAGAACCGGATCCGACGTGCGCAGCGGGCAGAAGTCGCACTCGGCGGACTCCTGGGCGTGATGATGCTCGGGATCGCGGCTCTCGTCGAGCGACTACATATTCATCCGCAACCGGGCGTCACCGTGCTGTCGCAGCTCACCGAAAGCGTATTCGGCCGTGGTGCACTCTATTACGTGGTGCAGATCGCCACCATCGTGCTGCTGGGTTTGGCGGCCAACACTTCGTTCGGCGGCCTGCCCCAGCTCATGAAGGTGGTGGCGGCCGACGACCACTTTCCCCACCGACTCACCCGGCGCACACGCACCGGCGTCTACCGCGAGGGTGTGCTGATACTCGCCGGGACCGCTGCCGTGCTCATCATCGCCTCCGGCGGCGACGTCAACGCCTTGGTGCCCTTGTTCGCGATCTGCGTTTTCATCGGATTCACTCTGGCGCAGATCGGTCTCGTACGGCACTGGTCGACGGTGCGATCATCGAAGTGGCGTCTACGGGCGGCACTCAACGGCTTCGGCGCGCTGTTCAGCGGTCTCGCCGCGGCGGTTCTCATCGTGATGAAGGCCGACGAGGGCTCACTGTGTGTCATTGTCGTTCTCGGCGTACTGGTGATCGCGATGGAGTGGCTGGCGCGTCACTACCGACGTGCACGAGACTCCGACGTACGTGCCGCTGCCGATACGTCACTCCCGACAGCACGCCCGCGCCACTCGTTCGCAGGCCAGGGAGTCGCAGTGGTTCCTGTCGCGTCAGCACTGTGCTGCGCGACCAACGACGCACTGCGCGCGGCTCGGGCGTTCGGCCGCGAGGTACGCGCAGTACACGTCGCGGTCGACGAGGATCCGGCCGTTCCGATGACCGGCTCCTGGTCGTCGGTTCACGACGCTCCGCAATTCGTCTCCGAGTGGCGCCGCTTCCATCCCGTCGACCACCTGACCGAACTGCGAGCAGCCGACGAGGACGCGATCGTCGAGGTTCTCGTACAGCATGTCTCGTGTCTCGCCACAACCGATGACGTGCTGGTCGTCATCCCCGACACCGGGTCGTCAACACGATCGCGGCTGCTGTCGTCCGGCCGTGCCGACGACCTCGAACGCGCACTGCTGGGCGAGCCCGGGGTTCTGGTCGCGCGCAGCACCTCGACATCGCCGAATCCGGGACACCGGTCGCGCCGCGATCGAGCCGGAAGCCCGTCGTCGCCCTAGCTCGTCGACCGGCCGACTCGTCGGCCTAGCACTTGCTTGGTTCTATGATGCGAGCATGACGTCGACTGACACGCGGATCACCGAAGTAGGCCCCACCACCGCTCGACGTCGGACACCGATCCTCGTGACCGGCTCGTGCGGCCTTGTCGGTTCGGCGGTGGTGCAAACACTTCTGACACGCGGTTACGCGGTGACCGCCACCGACCTCGACACCCCGGCCAACCGCACGACTGCCGCGCGACTCGAAGCTCTTGCGCGTGAACGCGCAAGATCTCTGGAGGTTCGGTGGGCCGACCTCACCGACCCGGACGACGTGGAAGCACTCCTCTCATCGGTTGCCCCACAGTCCATCATCCATCTCGCGGCGATGATCCCACCGTTCTGCTACGCGCGCCGCGACGTCGCGCGCCGAATCAACGTCGACGCCGTCGAGCACCTGGTGACATCCGCGTCGGCGCTCGCTGCTCCGCCTCGTCTGGTACTGGCGTCCAGTATTGCGGTGTACGGACCGCGCAATCCCCACCGCGACGACGGGCCGTTGTCCACAGACACTGCAGTGCGGCCGAAAGACCTGTACGGCGGCCACAAGGTGGCAGCCGAGACACTGGTGCGCGAATCCACTCTGGACTGGGTCGTCCTTCGTCTCGGCGGGGTGCTGAGCGCAGACCAGGCGACCGGCGTCGACCGGAATTTCGTCACATTCGAGGCGATCCTTCCGTCGGACGGCAAACTGCAGACCGTCGTCGTCGACGACGTGGCCACCGCATTCGCCAACGCGATCATCACTCCGTATTCGCGCTCGGTCTATCTCATCGGAGGTGACGAGAGCCATCGCCGACGCCAGGGCGACGTCGCTCAGAGTTCTGCCGCAGCGCTCGGACTGCGCGGCGGCTTTCCGCCCGGTCGTCCCGGCGATCCCGACGACGACGACGCCTGGTTCGCCACGGACTGGATGGATTCCACCGAAGCCCAACGTGTTCTGGCGTTCCAATCGGTCAGTTTTCCCGCGTTGCTCGAGCGGATGCGGGCCAAGATCGGGCCACTCCGGTTCCTCACTCCGCTGGCAGTTCCCGTCACGCGTGTCGTCCTGACTCTGACGTCGCCCTACCGTGGGCGCCCCGGCGACTACGCGCAGCCGTGGGACATGGCCGACCGGCTGTGGGGAGACACCTCGGTCGACATGGCCGCACCTGAAGCATCAGCCTTCTCGGAGGGGAATTCCGGCCACGACGAGCCTGTGGACTAATCTGACGCAATGCCATCGTCGTCCACCTTCCGTCGCATTCTCGCGGGAATGATGATCGCGCTGGCCGGTCTCTGTTACTCGTCCTGGGTCCTGGAATTCTTCTGGGCCAGCCCTCTCGATCCGCTCAACAGTTTCCTCAGCGAACTCGACGCCGCGCACCGACCGCATCGCGACGTGTACGAGGTGGGCGACATCACAACCGCCGTTGTCGCGCTCGGGTCGGCGCTGGTGCTCTTCGTTCCACGGGCGCTGGTGAACGGACGCTACGCGCGAACAGCTGTCATCGCGTTCGCGGTGTTCGGGGCAGCAACCCTCGCGGATGCGCTGGCGCCGATCGACTGCATACCGGGTGTCGACCCCGACTGCCCGTACGAGCCGAGTGGTCTGCTCCCGCAGCTTCACCACATTCACGCACTGACCAGCACCGTCGCGGTGTTCGCCATCTTCATCACCATGATCGCGGGAGTCGTTGCGGCGTTCCGCCAGCGCCCGCGGATCTGGCCGGTACTGCGTACCGCAGGACTCGCCGTGCTCGTCGTCGTGGCTGTCACCACCGCCTGGATGCTGATCGCCGACAACCTCCGTGGCGACTACTACCTCGGACTCGCGCAACGCATACAGGTCGGCGGCATGTCGGTATGGCTTGTCCCGTGGGGCGGCGCGGTGTGTGCACAACGGCAGCGGTCGTCGACGCACACCGGGGCCAGCCAGACGACTCAGGTCAGTTCGACCTCGTAGACGACGAAGTCGTTCGCCGCGATCTTGTCGTACAGCGCACGCGCCGTGGCATTGTCGCGGGCTGTCTGCCAGTAGACCTTGGGAAGTTTGTGCTGGCGCGTCCAGTCGAGCACGTGATCGATGAGAGCCTGCCCGGTCCCGCTGCGTCGGACGTCAGGAGCCACGAACAGGTCCTCGAGGTAGGTGTAGGGCTCGTCGCTCCACGTGGACGGGTGGGTCAACCAGTGCACGATGCCGATCGCCCTTCCCGACTGATCGCGCGCGATGGCCCCGTACATCGGGTACTCGGGGTCGAGAATGCGGGAAAAGGTCAGATCACTCTGCTGCTCGGTGAGTTCATGCTCGTAGAACGTGAGGTAACCGGCCCACAGCGGGTCCCAGTCCTGCCGATCGGCCTGCGTCAGGGGCGCAATGGTCGTGCTCATTGGTTGTCTCGCTCTCGATCGGTCGACGCTGGTCGACACTGCCCGTCCAGACCGGATGGTCCGGTGTCACTCCGTGGGACGCAGCACAACTCCCTGCTTCAAGGCAGAGCCCGAAACCGGTTGCGCGAACGTGTCTCCCACGTGGACAACGTAGCCTGTCTGGCCGGAGTCGACGTCGTCCGCGGTGAACTTCAGCGCGCACTGGTTGTCGGAGGTCCGCATATGCGCGAGCGGTGCCGCTGCGAGCCGCTCCCCTGTCTCGCCGTAGATCGTGACAGTCGTCGCGTCGGAGATGGTGCCGCCGTTGGCGGTCGTCGTCCACGACCCGCAGTCGACGGGCACAGCACCGGTCGCCGTGAACCGTTGCGTCTGGCCCACTCCGACGGTGATCGCCAGCGCAGCGAGACCAGCGAAGACCACCATCGCGATCGACGTCCCCACGATCACCAGCGTTCTCGTCTGGTGCTGCCACCGACGTTTCGGAAGCGCAGCGCCCGAATCGAGCCAGAACTCCGTCGCGCCCTGCTGGGCACCGACGGGCTGCTGGGGCGCCTGATACCCGGATACCTGCTGCTGGGGTGCGTGCTGCTGGGGTGGTGTGTGCTGCGTCGACCAGTCTTGTTGCGGATGCACGACGCGTCACTCCTTCGGTGGGAAGTACTTGATCAGGGCTTCCTGGACGACGGACGTCGCAAGGGTGCCGTCACGCTTCCAGAATCGTCCGGATCCCATCCCACGCGAACCGGTCGCAACGGGCGACCGGGTGGCGTAGAGCATCCATTCGTCGAAGCGGAACTCACGATGAAACCACATCGAGTGGTTGACGGTTGCGGCGAACAACCGATCGATTCCCCAGGACAGACCGTGCGTCGTGATGATCGAATCGAGCACCGTCGTGTCGGAGGCGTAGCACATGGCTGCGACGTGGAGCAGTGGGTCGTCGGGCATCACACCATCTGTCTTCATCCAGACCCTGTTGTCGCGCAATGTTTCTCCGGCCTCACGCATCTTCCACGACGGGTCGTTGGCGAAGCGGATGTCGATGGGATGCAGCGCGTTCACGAAGGTGGCGATACGGTCCTCGAAGCCCTTGAAGTGCTCGCCGAGCGGTGGCAATTCCTCCGGGTAGGGAACCTGCGGGATCTCCACCGCATGCTCGAGCCCGGTGGCGTTGTCCTGGAAGGCGACCAGCATGGTGAAGATGACGTCGTCGTCCTGAATCGCGGTGACCTGACGATTGGCGAAGGACTTGCCATCCCGGAATCGGTCGACGTGGTACTCGATGGGCTTGGCGACGTCGCCGCCGCGCACGAAGTGCGCGTGCAGCGCGTGGACCGGCGGATTGCCGCGGGTCAGCGTGCGTCCCGCCGCGACGACCCCCTGCCCGAGCATCTGGCCGCCGAAGGTGCGGGCGGTCTTCTGCTCGGGGTGTTGGCCGATGAACAGGTCGTCCTCACGCTGTTCGACGTCGAGCAGCGTGAGGAGCTTACCGAGATCCTCGGATACGTCGGTTGTCATGCGCATCACCCTATGCCGTCGACCGCGGGCGCGGTGCGGCCGGTCGTCACGGCAGAGTGCTGCGCGACGACGTCAGTGATCCTGCTCGCCGATCCTGTGCACGTGGATGAGATTGGTCGAACCGACCGTGCCGGGAGGTGCACCCGCGACGATGACGACGACGTCGCCGTCGCGCAGCCTGCCGATCCGCAGGAGCTGCTGGTCGACCTGATCGATCATGTTGTCGGTGGTGTCGACGCGGTCGACGATGAACGTCTCCGTACCCCAACTCAGGGCCAATTGACTCCGCACCGCCTGCGTCGGCGTGAACGCCAACAGGGGAAGGCGGGAGTGAAGGCGGGCGAGGCGTCGAACCGTGTCGCCGGACTGGGTGAACGCGACAAGCGCCTTGACCTCGAGTCGTTCGCCGATGTCACGTGCGGCATACGAGATGATGCCGCGCTTGGTGCGCGGTACGTGCGAGAGCGGTGGCACGTCGCGCGAGCTCCCCTCGACCGCTTTGCAGATTCGGTTCATGGTGCGCACGACCTCGATAGGCCACTTGCCCACCGATGTCTCGCCCGACAGCATCACGGCGTCGGCACCGTCGAGGACGGCATTGGCGACATCGGATGCCTCTGCGCGCGTGGGCCGGGAGTTCTCGATCATGGAATCGAGCATCTGCGTCGCGACGATCACCGGCTTGGCGTTCTCGCGGGCCATCTGGATGGCCCGCTTCTGCACCAGCGGCACTTCTTCGAGGGGAAGTTCGACGCCGAGGTCGCCGCGGGCGACCATGATCGCGTCGAAAGCGAGCACGATGGCCTCGAGGTTGTCGATCGCCTCCGGCTTCTCGAGCTTGGCGATCACAGGAACCCGACGACCAACGCGATCCATCACCTCGTGCACGAGCTCGATGTCGGCGGGGCTGCGCACGAACGAGAGGGCGACCATGTCCACGCCGAGGCCGAGTGCGAACTCCAGATCGGCGATGTCCTTCTCGCTCATCGCGGGCACCGAGACGTTCATACCCGGCAGTGAGAGTCCCTTGTTGTTGGAGACCGGCCCACCCTCGGTGACGGTACACACGACGTCGTTGCCCTCGACGTCGGTCACCACAAGGCCGACCTTGCCGTCGTCGACCAACAGCCGGTCGCCGGGGACGGCGTCGTCGGCGAGACGCTTGTAGGTCGTCGACACGCGGTCGTGGGTGCCGACGATGTCATCGGTGGTGATGCGGATGGTGTCGCCGGTGTTCCACATGACCTCGCCGTTGAGGGCGCCGTCGTCCTCGAACTTGCCCAGCCGGATCTTCGGACCCTGCAGGTCGGCGAGGATTCCGACGGCCTTCTCGGCGTTGTCGCTTGCCTTGCGGACCCGTTCGTAGACGACCTTGTGATCGTCATGGCTGCCGTGGCTGAAGTTCAGCCTCGCGACATCCATTCCGGCATCGACAAGCTCTTTGAGCCTCTCCTCGCTGTTGGTAGCTGGACCCAGGGTGCAGACGATCTTGGTTCGGCGTTCCACTGTGCTCACCTTAGTCCGCTCGTTTCGGCATAGCCATCGTTACACCTCAGTTGTCATCGGACGTCAACGTGGCGTTGCTGCTCGCAGCGCGAACCCTCGTCAGCGAACCGAGAGCGGCAGTTGTGCCGGTTTCACCGGAGACGGCAAATCAGAGGCACCCATGAGGAATTCGTCGACGGCGCGTGCAGTGGAACGGCCTTCGGCTATCGCCCACACGACCAACGAGGCGCCGCGGTGGGCGTCACCGCACACGAACACGCCCGGCGCGTCGGTCTGCCAGTCACTTCCACACGAGATGTTGCCGCGACGATTGGGCTCGATACCCATGTCGGTGAGAAGCGCACTGCGGCGCACGCCTTCGAATCCGATGGCGAAAAGCGCCAGTTCGCAGGGAATCTCGAACTCATCACTCACCGGTGTGATCACCCGGCGACCGTCGGGTTCACGTACGACCTCCACCTCGGCGAGCACCATCGCCGTCACGTTGCCGTCGGCATCGCCGACGAACCGTTGCACCGCCACTTGGTATTTGCGCTCACCGCCCTCTGCGTGCGCACTCGACGTGCGCATGACGAGTGGCCAGGTGGGCCACGGCGAACGGGCGTCGTCACGGTCGCTGGGCAGCTCCGCGTTGTAGTCGAGTTGCACCACCGACGCCGCACCCTGCCGGTGCGCTGTGCCGAGGCAGTCGGCGCCGGTGTCGCCGCCTCCGATGATCACGACGTGCTTGCCCGCAGCGGTGATGGGTGACGGCCCGTCGCCCTCGCATTCCTTGTTGGCGGGCACGAGGTGCTCCATCGCGAGGTGGACGCCGTTGAGATCGCGACCGGGAACCGGATTGTCCCGTGCCGTCATCGCACCGATCGCGAGCACGACAGCGTCGTGCCTGCTGCGCAGTTCGTCGACGGTGAGGTCGTTCCCGACGTCACAGTTGACGACGAATTGCGTTCCCTCCGCACGCATTTGAGCGATGCGGCGTTCTATGTCGGACTTCTGCAGCTTGTACTCGGGGATGCCGTACCGCAGCAGACCG
Source organism: Gordonia otitidis (assembly GCF_020735545.1). Classification (NCBI taxonomy): domain Bacteria; kingdom Bacillati; phylum Actinomycetota; class Actinomycetes; order Mycobacteriales; family Gordoniaceae; genus Gordonia; species Gordonia otitidis. The sequence goes on along the minus strand of NZ_CP085974.1, from coordinate 4,320,677 downwards.
CCGACACGGTCGTCCTTCTCGTAGACCGTCACGTCATGACCCGCGCGGGTCAACTGCTGCGCGGCGGCAAGGCCCGCGGGACCGGAACCGACAACGGCGACCGACTTGCCCGATCTCGCGTCCGGCGCCTCGGGCCCGATGATCCCCTCAGCCCACGACTCGTACGCGATCGTCTTCTCGATGCGCTTGATCGTGACACTGCCGCCGGTCGTCGGCTCGGAGATCGACAGGACGCAGGCCGCTTCACACGGCGCGGGACAGACCATCCCGGTGAACTCGGGGAAGTTGTTGGTCGCGTGCAGGCGAGCACTCGCAGCGTCCCACCTGCCACGGCGCACCAGGTCGTTCCACTCCGGAATCAGGTTGCCCAACGGGCAGCCGGCAGTTCCGGAGTGGCAGAACGGAATTCCGCAATCCATGCACCGCCGGGCCTGCTCGGACACCTCGTTGAGCGACGAGATCGGATCGAATCCGTGTGCGTAGACGTCGTCCCAGTCGCGTACGCGCTCGGCGACCGGACGGTACTTCGCTTCCTTCTTCCCGACTTCCAGGAATCCGCGTGGGTCAGCCACGTGCCGCCTCCATGATCGCTGAATCGACGTCGCGTCCTTCTGCCTCGGCCATGCGGGCAGCGTCGAGGACGCGCTTGTAATCGGTGGGCATGACCTTGGTGAATGCCAGGCATCTCCGCGGCCAGTCCGCGAGCATCGACGCACCGATGGCCGAGCCCGTGAGTTGGGTGTGCTTGGTGATGTGGTCGTGCAGCCAGCGCAGATCGTCGGGATCGGGCCGGAGCAACTCCACCATGGCTCCGTTGACCTTGGTCTCGTCGAGGTCGTAGACATAGGCGATGCCACCGGACATGCCGGCGGCCATGTTGCGGCCGGTGGGTCCGAGGATCACGACGCGGCCGCCCGTCATGTACTCGCACGCATGGTCGCCGACACCTTCGACGACGGCGGTCGCACCGGAGTTCCTGACCGAGAACCGCTCGCCGACCTTGCCTCGCAGATAGACCTCGCCCGACGTCGCACCGTAGAGAATCGTGTTGCCCGCGATCACCTGGTCCTCGGCGATGAACCAGGCATCGGGATGCGGGGTGACCACGATCTTGCCGCCACACAGCCCCTTACCGACGTAGTCGTTGGTATCGCCGGTGAGCTTGATGGTGATACCTGGCGGCAAGAACGCTCCGAGTGACTGCCCTGCCGACCCCGCCAGTTCGACCGTGATGGTGTCCTCCGCCAGTCCCTCTGCGCCGTAGCGTCGGGTCACCTCGGAGCCGAGCAGGGTGCCGACGGTGCGGTTGACGTTGCGCACCGGCAGTTCCAGCGTCACCGGATGCGCGTCCTCGAGCGCGCCCTCGGCGAGTTGGATCAGCGTCTGGTCCAAGGCCTTGTCGAGCCCGTGGTCCTGCCCGCGGACCCGCCGCGTCGGCCCCTTGTCCTCGATGCGCCGGAAGATCGGGCTCAGGTCGAGTCCCTTGCTCTTCCAGTGGGCGACCGCGGTGTCGGTGTGCAACCGCTGCGACTGCCCAATCGCATCGTCGAGTGTGCGGTATCCCAGCTGTGCCAAGTACTTTCGGACGTCTTCGGCGACGAACCGGAAGAAGTTGACGATGTGTTCTGCCTGTCCGGTGAACCGCGACCGCAGCACCGGATTCTGCGTGGCCACGCCCACCGGGCAGGTGTCGAGATGGCACACCCGCATCATGATGCATCCGGACACGATCAGCGGTGCCGTCGAGAAACCGTATTCCTCCGCGCCGAGCAGCGCCGCCATGATGACGTCGCGGCCCGTACGGAGCGCACCGTCGCACTGGACGGTGATCCGGTCGCGCAGGCCGTTGAGCATGAGGGTCTGCTGGGCGTCGGCGAGACCGATCTCCCACGGGGTGCCCGCGTGCTTGAGCGACGTGAGCGGAGAGGCGCCCGTTCCGCCGTCGTAGCCCGAGATGAGGACGACGTCGGCGTGCGCCTTGGAGACACCGGTGGCGACGGTCCCGACACCGACAGCGCTGACGAGCTTGACGTGGACACGCGCGTCGGAGTTGGCGTTCTTCAGGTCGTGGATCAACTGGGCGAGATCCTCGATCGAATAGATGTCGTGGTGCGGAGGCGGCGAGATCAGCGCGACACCGGGCGTCGAGTGCCTGGTCTTGGCGATCCACGGGTACACCTTGTACGCGGGAAGCTGTCCGCCCTCACCGGGCTTGGCACCCTGGGCCATCTTGATCTGGATGTCGGTGGCGTTGATCAGGTAATCGCTCGTGACGCCGAACCGACCAGACGCGACCTGCTTGACGGCGCTGCGTCGCTCCGGATCGTAGAGGCGGTCGGTGTCCTCGCCTCCCTCACCGGAGTTGGAGCGCCCGCCGATGCGGTTCATCGCGATCGCGATCGTCTCGTGGGCTTCTGCGGAGATCGAGCCGTAACTCATGGCGCCGGTGTTGAAGCGGGTCATGATCGACTCCACCGACTCGACCTCGTCGAGCGGCACGGGATCGCGACCGGAGAAGTCGAGTTCGAACAGTCCGCGCAGCGTACCGCCCTTACGCGACTGCTCGTCGACCTTCTCCGAGTACGCGGCGAAGACCTCGTCGCGGCCCGTCTTGGTGGCGTGTTGCAACAGGAACACCGTCTCCGGGGTGAACATGTGCAGTTCGCCCTCACGGCGGTACTGGTACTCGCCGCCCACCTCGAGACGTCGATACACCTGCTCGGTCGGATTGTGCGGGAAGGCGCGATGATGCCGGAGGCGCACCTCCTCGGCGAGTTCATCGAGGCCGACGCCCTCGATCCGCGACACCGTCCGCGTGAAGTACTCCTTCACCACGGCCGACGACAGCCCGACCGCTTCGAAGGCCTGCGACGCGGTATACGAACTGATCGTCGAGATGCCCATCTTGCTCATCACCTTGAGCACGCCCTTGCCGAGCGCCTCGATGTAGTTGCGCTTGGCCTTCGACGGTGTGACACCCGTCAGCTCACCCTCGGCGATCAGATCCTCGATCGACTCGAGTGCGAGATACGGATTGACCGCCGCCGCACCGAAACCGATGAGCAGCGCTATGTGGTGCACTTCGCGTGCATCGCCGGACTCGACGATCAACGCGATCTTCGTGCGTTCCTTGGTGCGGACGAGGTGATGATGCACCGCGGACGCCGCCAACAGCGACGGGATGGGAGCGTGCTCGCGGTCGGAGTGTCGATCGGACACGACAAGTGTGCTGTGTCCCTCGGCGATCGCCTGGCTGGCGCGGCGTCGAAGATCTTCGAGTGCTTCTGCCAGGCCCTCACCCCCACGCGCGACCTCATAGAGACCATGCAGAACCTTCGCCGACAGTCCGGGATTGTCGCCGTCGTCGTTGATGTGGACGAGCTTGGCGAGGTCGTCGTTGTCGATGACGGGCCAGTGCAGCAGGATCTGCCTGCACGACGCCGCCGTCGGGGCGAGGAGATTCTGCTCGGGGCCCATCACACGCGCCATCGAGGTGACGATCTCCTCGCGGATGGCGTCGAGCGGCGGGTTGGTCACCTGCGCGAACAGTTCGACGAAGTAGTCGTAGAGCAACCGGGACCGCTGCGACATGACGGCGACCGGAGTGTCGGTACCCATCGAGCCGAGTGGCTCATAGCCGGAGGCAGCCATCGGGGTCAGCAGTACACGCAGGTCCTCTTCGGTGTAGCCGAAGGACACCTGCCTGCGGACGACTGTGTCGTGGTTCGGCTTGTACACCGGTCGCGGCGGAAGCGTAGCGATGTCGAGGAGTCCCGCGTGCAGCCACTCGTCGTAGGGCTCCGACCGCATGAGGTCGCCCTTGATCTCCTCGTCCGGGATGATCCGGCCCTGCGCGGTGTCGACGAGGAACATCCGTCCCGGCTCGAGTCTGCCCTTGGAGACCACGTCGTCGACCGGGACGTCGAGCACACCGGCCTCCGAGGCGAGGATCACTCGACCGTCGCGCGTCTGCCACCAGCGTCCCGGGCGTAGTCCGTTGCGGTCGAGAACAGCGCCGACGACGGTTCCGTCGGTGAACGTCACACAGGCCGGGCCGTCCCATGCCTCCATCAGCGAGCCGTTGAACTGTAAGAACGCGCGGCGTTTGGGATCCATAGACGGCACGTTCTCCCATGCCTCGGGAACCATCAGCATTACCGCGTGCGGCACACTGCGCCCACCGAGATGCAGGAGTTCGAGCACCTCGTCGAGGGAGGCCGAGTCGGAGGCCTCGGGAGTACAGATCGGGAAGGCCCGCTTGAGGTCCCCGGGGATCAGATCGGTCTCGAGGAGCGCCTCACGCGCACGCATACGGTTGCGGTTTCCGCGCACGGTGTTGATCTCGCCGTTGTGCGCGACGAACCGGAACGGATGCGCGAGCGGCCAGGACGGGAAAGTATTCGTCGAGAAGCGCGAGTGGACGATCGCGATCGCGCTCAGGCATCTGTCGTCACGCAGATCTGGATAGTAGAGCGGCAACTGCATCGTCGTGAGCATGCCCTTGTAGACCATGGTCCGACTCGACAGCGAGGCGAAATACAACCCCGTACCGCTCTCGTCGACCTCGGGAGTGATGCGTTCGGCCTGCTTGCGGAACGGATAGATGTAGCGATCGAGGTCGATGCCGCCGAGCCGAGCCGCGCCGTCGGACGGATCGACGGTGACGAACAGTTGAGCCATGAAGGGCATGCATCCCACCGCGGTCTCGCCGATGTCGGCACCCTCGACGTCGACCGGCAGATCCCGCCACCCGAGGATCGTGATGCCCTCGGCGTCCGCGAGGGTCGCGATCCGATCCATCGCCTCGCGTCGAGCCGCCTGGTCCATCGGCATGAAGCATGTGCCGGCCGCGTAGGTGTTCGCCCCGGAGTCCGACGGTGCGGGTAGTGCGAAATCGACTGTTTCACGCAGTAGCTCGTCCGGCAGCTGGATCAGGATTCCGGCGCCGTCGCCGCTGTTCTGTTCGGCGCCCGCCGCGCCGCGGTGTTCGAGATTCTCGAGCGCCAACAGACCGTCGGCGACGATCGCATGCGACCGGCGGCCGTAGATGTCGGAGACCATCGCGACGCCGCACGAGTCCACTTCGGTCTCGGGGTCATACAGGCCTTGCTTGGCCGGAAGTGCAGAAAACAACATCACGAGCCTCCACTCGATTCGCGCGAATCAAATGCTGAAGTCCTCAGGGACAACACTGGCCCGTGGAGCAGCTGTCAGGAGACGACGCCGCGCAGCGACGCGTGCTCCGCGTGAAGTCTCACTCTATCCGACCTGCTCGCGCAACGTGGTTTTCGACGCCGCGCGGACGGTCACTACCCCTTCGGTTTCCAGGGCTTCGCGTCGGCGGACTCGCCGGTGCCCGGGATGATCTTCTCGTCCATCTCGATGTAGTCGTCGTCGGCCACCACGGGGTCCGGGCCACCGGCGTTGTCCATCTGCCCGTCGGCGAGAACGCCCTCGTCCTCGTCGACGCCGTCCGCGTCTGTCGGACCGTCGTCGACCGCCGAGTCCTCCGCCTCTTCGGCGATGCCCTCTTCGATGTCCTCGGCGTCGACCTCTGCCGTATCCCCTGGTGTGGTGTCGGAGTCCGAGTCGGATTCCTCGAGGATCTCCGACTCTGTGGTGACACCGTCGGGCCGCGCCGGATCGTCCTCGGGATTCCACGGCTTCGCGTCAGCCGATTCGCCGGTCCCCGGAATGATCTTGGACACGATCTCCTCGTTCTCGTCGAGAACCGGGTCGGGTCCGCCCGCGTTGATCTCCTGGCCGTCGGCGAGTTCGGCCTCGTCCTCGTCGACGCCGGACGGGCTGGTGTCGCCTTCGTCGTCGGCCGCGTCCTCGAGGTCCTCCGACACTCCCTCAGCGATCTCCTCCGGGTCGATTCCCTCTGCGGCGCTGCTCATCGAAACCCCTTCGTCGGTGTGATCGCCCGCCGTTTCGGTGGACTCCCCTCCATCTTCCACGGGTTCGTCCTCGACGTGGGTGGCATCGCCGGGTTCGGCCGCGTCGTCGGAGCCGGTCGCAGTGTCGTCAGTGCCGGCTGCAGTGTCGTCGGTGCCGGCTGCAGTGTCGTCGGTGCCGTCTTCGTCGTCGACGGTCTCTTCGCTGGCAGGCTCCTCGGCAACGATCTCTTCGGCAACGATCTCTTCGTCGGCAGGCTCCTCGGCAACCGCCACTTCGTCGACGGCCTCTTCGTCGGCAGGCTCCTCGGCAACCGATTCTTCGTCGGCGAAGTCCTCGGCGTCGCCGTCCTCCCGGTCGCCCTTCTTGTGTGCCACGGCCACACCGGCAAGAGCGGCACCGGCGGCAGCGGCGCCCACTGCGGGAACGGTGGCGCCCGGGGTGCCGTCCGAGTCGTCGCTCTCGTCCGGTCTGAGGTCGGAGGACGAGTCCTCGGGTTCGTCGTCGAAGAAGTGCTCGCCATCGTCTGTGGCGTCGTCATCGTCGTCGTCGTAGAAGTAGGTGCCCGTGTGGCCGAGCGCCTCGAGTTCGGCTGCGCGTTCCGGCCAGTAGATCTCGAGGCCCTGTTCCCGCCCCTTCGGCGCGAGGATGAAGTAGATCGCGCCGCACACGATGCCCAGTGCCGCGGTGAACACGTTGATTCGTACACCGGCGATGTGGGTGAAGGCGGGGTCGGAGCGCATCAGCTCGACAGCGAAACGCCCGATGCAGTACCCGACGACGTAGAGCGCGAACAGACGCCCGTGTCCGATGCGGAAGTACCGATCGACGAGAACGAGGACGACGACGATGAGCAGATTCCACAGCAGTTCGTACAGGAACGTGGGATGCACGATCGCGACGACATGACCGTTGGAGACACCGGTGATCAACCCGGGGTCGGCCTGTCCCGATGAGTCGACTCTCTCGTAGATCTTCAGGCCCCAGGGGACGTCGGTTGGCCGGCCGTAGAGCTCCTGGTTGAAGTAGTTGCCGAGCCGCCCGATGGCCTGCGCGAGCAGGATCGGTGGCGCAATGGCGTCAGCGAACGGTGGCAGTCTGATGCCCATTCGCCTGGTGCCGATCCATGCGCCGAGACCGCCGAACAACACAGCGCCCCAGATACCGAGGCCGCCGTCCCAGATCTTGAGTGCGTCGATCGGGGTCTTGCCGCCGTCACCGAAGTAGATCTGCCAGTCGGTGAGTACGTGATAGACACGCCCGCCGACCAGGCCGAAGGGCACCGCCCAAATCGCGACGTCGAGGACTTCGCCCGAGACCCCGCCTCGAGCGATCCAGCGGCGATTGCCCCACCAGACGGCCACGATGATGCCGACGATGATGCACAACGCGTAGGCGCGGAGTGGGAACGAACCGATGTACCAGACACCCTGCGGTGGGCTGGGAATGTAGGCGAGCATCGTCGTCGTCGGCGCTGTCACGCTGCCACCCTAACGGACGAGGCGCCCGAGGCGGTCAGAGGTCTGCCCGTGGCTCGCTGACACCGGCAGCCAGCTCTGTGACCAGATCCGCCAGGTGGTCGCTGCCCGCTTTGGCGGCAGTGACCAGCGCCGAACCGACGATCACACCGTCGGCGTAGCTCGCGATCTGCGACGCCTGTTCGCGGTTACGCACTCCGAGGCCGACTCCGAGGGGGATGTCGGAGTAGGCGCGCACACGCGCGCACAGCTCCGGAGCCGCATCAGACACCGCGTCACGCGCACCGGTGACGCCCATCGTGGACGCGACGTAGACGAAGCCGCGCGACGCATCGACCGTCAGCGCAATACGTTCAGTCGTCGACGACGGGGCCACGAGGTAGATCCGGTCGAGTTCGTATTCGTCGGACGCCTCATGCCAGGCGGCGCCCTCCTCGGGGATCAGGTTGGGCGTGATCATGCCCGCACCACCCGCTGCGGAGAGGTCGCGGGCGAACGTGTCGACCCCGTACTGCAGGACGGGATTCCAGTAGCTCATGACCACGGCGTTGCCGCCTGCGGACGTGATCGCGTCGACGGCACGGAACACGTCACGCACGCGTACGCCGTTCGTGAGTGCGAGGTCTGCGGCCTCCTGGATGGTCGGGCCGTCCATGACGGGATCCGAGTACGGCACGCCGACTTCGATGATGTCGCAGCCGGCGCGGACCATCGTCTCGAACGACTCGATGGACTTCTCGACGGTCGGGAAACCGACGGGTAGGTACCCGATCAGTGCGGCACGCCCTTCCGCACGGCACTTCGCGAACACCGGACCGAGCTTCGACGGGCCCGCGTGCAGCGGCGCGGTAGCGCTGGATGCATCCGTGGTCATTGCGTCTCCTCGCCGTTGATGCCGGTACTGACGCCGACCTCGTTCTCCGAGGGGGGCGGGTCGAAGAGATGGAACCAGCGTGCCGCGGTGTCGACGTCCTTGTCACCCCGTCCGGACAGGCTGACGAGGACGATCGCGCCTTCACCCAACTCCTCGCCAAGGGTGAGAGCGCCGGCGACGGCGTGCGCCGACTCGATGGCGGGGATGATGCCCTCACGACGGCTGAGCAGCGCGAGCGCGTCCATGGCCTCGGTGTCGGTGACCGGCCGGTATTCCGCGCGACCGGTGTCCTTGAGCAGCGCATGCTCCGGACCGACGCCGGGATAGTCCAATCCGGCTGAGATGGAATGCGATTCGATTGTCTGGCCGTCCTCGTCCTGCAACAGATACGAGTACGCGCCCTGGAACGCGCCGGGTGTCCCTCCGGTGAAGGTCGCGGCGTGACGTCCGGTCTCCACGCCGTCTCCCGCTGCCTCGAATCCGACGAGACGTACCTGCGTGTCGTCGAGAAACGGATGGAAGATGCCGATGGCGTTCGACCCGCCGCCGACGCATGCGGCGACGGCGTCGGGCAGACGACCGGCCGCGGTGAGCATCTGCGCGCGCGCCTCGAGTCCGACGATGCGCTGCAGATCCCGCACCATCATCGGGAACGGGTGTGGGCCCGCCGCGGTGCCGAAACAGTAATAGGTGTTGTGCGCGTTGGTGACCCAGTCACGCAGCGCCTCGTTGATCGCGTCCTTCAGTGTCGCAGAGCCGTTGTCGACGGCAACCACCTCTGCACCGAGCAGACGCATCCGGGCGACGTTGAGTGCCTGCCGGTCGGTGTCGACGCGCCCCATGTAGATGATGCACTCCATGCCGAAGAGCGCACATCCTGTCGCGGTCGCGACACCGTGCTGGCCCGCGCCGGTTTCGGCGATGATGCGGGTCTTGCCCATCCGCTTCGCGAGCAACAATTGCCCGAGCACGTTGTTGATCTTGTGCGAACCGGTGTGATTGAGGTCCTCACGCTTGAGGAAGATCCTTGCGCCACCGGCGTATTCGCTCAGACGTGTCGCCTCGTACAGCGGTGAGGGTCGGCCGACGTAGTCACGCTGCAGCCGGTCGAGCTCCGACAGGAACTCGTCGTCGGTGCGCATCTTCTCGTAGGCGGCGGTGACATCGTCGATGACCGACATCAACGCCTCGGGCACGTGTCGGCCGCCGTAGACGCCGAAGTGTCCGCCTGCGTCCGGCTCCGAGGAGGTACGCGTGCTGACGCCGACACTCGCGGTCGGAAGCTCGGCGCGCAGGTGGTCGTCAGATCGGGATTCGGTGGTCACGGAGCTCTCACAGACATCTCGTCGTCCGTGACACGCAAGTCGACGCTAGATCGAAAGCGATTGTCAGCGAACGGGTTTCGGACAGGACGGGTGGGTACCGGCGGTCACCAGTTCTGAGACCGCGGTGCGGGGGTCGCCACTGGTCACGAGTCCCTCGCCAACCAGGACGGCGTCGGCGCCGGCCCCGGCGAACGCCAGCAGATCCGCTGTACCGCGCACGCCGGACTCGGCGACGCGGATGGTCTCGGTCGGCAGACCCGGAGCGATACGGGCGAATGTGTCGCGGTCGACCTCGAGGGTCTTGAGGTTGCGGTTGTTGACACCGATCACCGAGGCGCCTGCTTCGAGTGCACGGTCGGCCTCTTCTTCGGTGTGCACCTCGACGAGTGCGGTCATACCCAGACTCTCGGTGCGATCGAGCAACGCGGCGAGCACATTCTGCTCGAGTGCCGCGACGATCAACAGGATGACGTCGGCGCCGTGCGCTCGTGCCTCGTGGATCTGATACGGGCCGACGATGAAGTCCTTGCGCAGCACGGGGATGTCGACGCGCGCGCGGACGGCATCGAGATCGGCGAGCGAACCACGGAACCGGCGTTCCTCGGTCAGCACACTGATGATGCGTGCACCACCCGCCTCGTAGGCGGCAGCGAGGTCTGCGGGATCAGCGATGTCGGCGAGTTCGCCCTTGGACGGACTCGCACGCTTGACCTCTGCGATGACCCCGATTCCGGTCTTGCGCAGCGCAGCCAGCGCATCGCGAGGAGCAGGCGCTGCGGCGGACGCCTTCTTGACGGCCGCGTAGTCGACGACCGCTTCACGTGCGGCGACGTCGGCTTTCACTCCCTCGAGAATCGAGTCGAGGACGGTGGGCGTGCTCACGACAGCTGGCTCCCTTTCTGTTCGTGTTATCAGGGTAGACGGCTGCCGTGGCAGCGGCGGGAGCGGGTGCGACGCGAGTGTCTCGACGGTCTGGTCATCGTTGATCCGTCGGGTCGATTCCGGTGTCGAGAGCGTCCCAGAGCATGCGCTCGTTGGGGGTGTCGGGCTGATCGGCCGCGGCGTCCGAGGCTGGTCGACCATCCGCGTCGGCGGGCTGCCCCGACGCGGCGGTCGAGGTCGACGGGTGCTCGCCGTCGGCCGTGTGCGCCGCCGTGCGTCGTTTGTGCTCTGCGAAGATCTGACGTTCGAGTTCTTCACGTCGCGCTGCGGGGGTCTTGTACTTCGACGACATCCCTGCACCCGAAGCGACGCGCATCAGCAGAACTCCCGCTGCGACGGCACACAGCGAACCAAGCAGGACGACGGCAGCGACCCAGCTGTTCGTGGTCACCAACTGCACGACGTACCTGTCGTTGAGTCCGGCGGCGGTGGCCGCATAGGTGTCGTTGGTGCCGCCCATGAGGAGGGAGATCGCCGGGAACGCGGCGAGGACGCCGGCTGCCGCGACGAGGAGTGCCACGATGCGCAGCCCCCACCCGCGCAATGACATCGCCGCCAGGATCGCCGCGAGCAGCACCAAGGCGAGCGGAGTGAGCCATGGACTCCAGTCGCTGCCCTTGACGTCGAATGTGCGTGCAGGCGAGAGTCCGTCGGCGCCGAGCACGTGCGCCCACGTCAACCGCGACGCACTCCAGAAGGCCAGCGCTGCCAGCGCGAGCAACACGGCTCCGAGGACCTTGGTGCGACGCTGCACCCGAGCCCGTTGCTTCTCGATGTCGGCAGGACTCTGATCGAGCGCAGTCTGCTCGGCCGGAAGCTGATCGGCTGCAGTCTGATCGGCCGAAGCCTGCTCAGCGCTGTTCGAGTCGGGTTCTTGGGTCGTCATTCGTCACTCTCCACGCCGGCACCCTGCACGCCTTCGCCCTCCACGCCGACCCGACGCATCGTCGTGGCAGCCGCTATCGCGTTGAGCACCGCGGTCGCCTTGTTGCGGGCCTCGTTGTACTCGTAGTCGGATTCGCTATCGGCCACGACCCCGCCACCCGACTGCACGTACGCGATGCCCTTTCGCATCAACGCGGTGCGGATCGCGATGGCGGTATCGGCGTTTCCCGCGAAGTCGAGGTAGCCCACGATGCCGCCGTAGAGGCCGCGGCGCGTCTTCTCATTGGCCTCGATCAGTTCCATCGCACGCACCTTGGGCGCGCCGGTGAGCGTCCCCGCCGGGAAGCACGCAGTCACCGCGTCGAGCGCCTGCTTGTCGTCGCGAAGCGTCCCCGACACCGTCGACACCAGGTGCATGACGTGGCTGTAGCGCTCGATGTGCCGGTAGTCGCTCACCTTGACCGTGCCCGGTGCACAGACGCGTCCGAGGTCGTTTCGGCCGAGGTCGACGAGCATCAGATGCTCTGCGTTCTCCTTCTCGTCCTCGGTGAGTTCCTTGCCGAGGAGCTGGTCTTCCTCCTCGGTGGCTCCGCGCCATCGGGTACCCGCGATCGGATGTGTCGTCGCGACGCGGTCGGTGACCGTGACCAGCGCCTCGGGACTCGATCCGACGATCGTGAACGGCTTGCGCGGACTGCCACCGTCGTCGGTGCCGACGCCGGGCATCCGTAGGAGATACATGTAGGGACTCGGATTGGAGGCCCGCAGGATGCGGTACACGTCGAGCGGATCGGCGTCGGTGTCGATCTCGAATCGCATCGACGGCACCACCTGGAATGCCTCACCCGCCTCGATCTCACGCACGAGTCCGGTCACGATCTCGCCGTACTCCTCGCGGCTGCGCTGCACCCGGAAGTCGGGTGTCGGCCTGTCGAACCGTGACACGGTCGATGGTGCAGGCGCAGCGAGGGCGCGGGTCATCGTGTCGAGGCGGGCGACGGCGTCGGCGTAGGCCTCTTCGACGCGTTCGGCACTGCCGTCCCAGTTCACCGCGTTGGCGATGAGCGTGATGGTGCCCTCGTGGTGATCGACCGCGGCGAGGTCGGTGGCGAGCAGCATCATCAGGTCGGGCAGGCCGAGATCGTCGACGGTGCTCTCGGGGAGTCGCTCGAGTCTGCGCACCATGTCGTAGGCCATGAATCCCACGAAACCGCCGGTCAGCGGGGGCATGTCGGGCAGCGGATCTGTCGCGAGCAACCGGAGTGACTCGGCCAGGACGGTGAGTGGATCGCCGTCGACAGGTGCACCGGCGGGCACCGTGCCCCACCACGCGGCCTTGCCGTCGACAACCGTGAGTGCGGATGGCGCACCGACACCGATGAACGACCACCGCGACCACGACCTACCGTTCTCCGCGGACTCGAGCAGGAAGGTACCCTCACGCTCCGCTGCGAGTTTCCGGTACGCCGACAGTGGGGTCTCGGAATCGGCGAGCACCTTGCGGGTCACCGGGACGACGCGATGGTCGGAGGCGAGGTCGAGGAATTCCGCGAGCGTGGTGGTGTCGGCGCTCGTGTCCGACTGCGCGTGGTGGTGCGGGTCGGCGTCGGTCGTCGCCGGGAGCGTGTGTTCGCCGCTCATCCCAGCGGCTCGCCGCCGACGCCCCACTGCGAACGCGGCACCTCGGTGATCGTGACCCAGACCGAATCCGGGTTCTTCCCGGTGGCCTTGGCGTACGCCTCGGTCACCGCAGCAATGGTCTCGCGCTTGACCCGATCGGACAGGCCGGGGGTCTGGGAGATCTGAATCAGTGGCATGACTGCGTCACCGCCTTCGGTCGATCGAGCCGCACGGCGTCGGGGCTGCGCAGTGTCTCGGTCTGCGCACCGCGACGGTGCGGTTCTGTGTGCGAGTTCATTTCCCCGACGATTGTCCCAGGCATCAACTCGACGCCGCGCCCGCCCCGTCTACGGCTTCGTCGTGGTCGTGATCGTGGTCGTCGTCGACGGCGAAGGGCAGCGACGCCGTGTCGAAACAGCTGTGATTGCCCGTGTGACATGCAGCGCCGACCTGATCGACCACCAGCAGCACGGTGTCGCCGTCGCAGTCGAGGCGCGCGTCGTGCACGTACTGGGTGTGTCCGCTGGTGTCGCCCTTCACCCAGTACTCCTGCCGCGACCGCGAGTAGTAGGTGGCGCGTCGGGTGGCGAGGGTGCGCTCGAGGGCCGTGTCGTCCATCCACGCGACCATCAGGACCTGCCCGGTCGAGCGTTCCTGTGCGACCGCTGCGAAGAGTCCGTCGTCGTTGCGTTTGAGCTGTGCAGTCAGTTCCGGCGGGAGAGCCATGTGATCACACCTGTCCTTCCGTGTCCCGCTCGGTGCGGACGACGATGCCTTCGGCAGCCATCGCACCCTTGACCTCGGGGATCGTGAGTTCGCCGAAGTGGAAGACCGACGCGGCCAGGACCGCATCTGCTCCCGCTTTCACCGCGGGAGCGAAGTCGCCGACCGCTCCGGCGCCACCGCTGGCGATCACCGGAACGTCGACCACGGCGCGGACGGCAGCCAACATCCGCAGATCGAAGCCCTGCTTGGTGCCGTCGGCGTCCATGGAGTTGAGCAGGATCTCGCCGACGCCGAGTTCCTGTCCGCGACGTGCCCATTCGACGGCGTCGATGCCGGTGCCCTTGCGCCCGCCGTGCGTGGTCACCTCCCACCCCGATGGGGTCTGCTCGGCGTCGCGTGGCACGGTGCGTGCGTCAACGGACAGGACGATGCACTGCGATCCGAAACGTCGACTCATCTCGGCGAGTACGTCGGGGCGATTGATCGCGGCGGTGTTCACGCTCACCTTGTCGGCACCGGCCCGCAGCAGGGCGTCGACGTCGTCGACGGTGCGGATTCCACCTCCGACGGTCAGCGGGATGAAGATCGCGTCGGCGGTGCGGTGCACCACGTCGATCATCGTGGCGCGACCAGAGCTCGACGCTGTGACGTCGAGGAATGTGAGTTCGTCTGCGCCCTCGGCGTCGTAGCGCGCGGCGAGTTCGACGGGGTCGCCCGCGTCGCGGAGGTTCTGGAAGTTGACGCCCTTGACGACACGCCCGTCGTCCACATCGAGGCAGGGAATCACTCGGGTCGCGAGGGTCATCGGGAAGTCCTCTCGTCGCCGACGACCTCGTCGATCACGGCCATCAGTTCACGGTGCACGTCGGGCATGGCGGTCACCAACGACGGCGACGTCACCGTCCACGGGTTGCCTGCGAGGTCGGTCGCCACTCCCCCGGCGGCGCGGACGAGTGCGGCACCGGCCGCGTTGTCCCAGGCGTGCGCGCCGAAAGCTATTGCCGCACCGAATATTCCAGCAGCAACATAGGCCATGTCGACGCCCGTGCTGCCGGTCATGCGCAACCGTGCCGCGCGCACGCTCAGCGCTTCGAGCAACTGCGCACGGCGTGCACCCGGGTACCGTCCGCCGTGGCTGACGTTGAACGGCCCGAACGCTACGGCGGTCTGTGCGAGTGCGCTCGCCGGAGGTGGCCCCGTCGGCACCCCGTTGCAGTACAGCGGCCCTCCGACATGGCCCGCGTACCGGGTCCCGGTCAATGGCAGCCAGGTGAGTCCGAGAGTCGCCTCTCCGTCGATGAGCAACCCGAGAAGAATGCCTGTCAGTGGCATTCCGGTCGAATAGTTGTAGGTGCCGTCCACGGGGTCGAGCACCCAGATGGCCCCGTCGGTGACGGGTGGGCCGCCGAATTCCTCGCCGTGCACGGCGATTCCGGTGCGTTCGGTGAGCTCTCGGCGGATGCGCTGTTCGAGGTCGAGATCGACCTGGGTCGCGAAGTCGGTCCCGCCCTTCGCAACGGCGCTCGGAGCGCCGAGTCCTGTCACGAACTCCGCGGACACGCCGTCGAGAATGCTGCCCGCCACCTCGAGAAGTGAGGGCAGATCACGTCCGGACGGCGTTGTCACAGGTTACCGACCGCCGCCAGTGCATCGGGAAGTGTGAAGCGTTCCGCGTAGAGCGCCTTACCGACGATCGCACCCTCGACACCCTTGTCGACCAGGCTGGCAATCGCGATCAGGTCGCCGAGCGCCGACACTCCGCCCGAGGCGACGACGGGAGCGTCGGTGGCCTTGGTGACCTCGGAGAGCAGGTCGAGGTTCGGTCCGCCGAGAGTGCCGTCCTTGCTGACATCGGTGACGACGTAGCGTGCACATCCGTCCCCGTCGAGTCGAGCGAGGACCTCCCACAGGTCGCCACCGTCGGTGACCCAGCCCCGACCGCGCAGACGGTAGGAATCGCCCTCGGCGATGACGTCGAGTCCCACGGCGATGCGGTCGCCGTAGGTGGCGATCGCACGCCTGCACCATTCGGGGTTCTCGAGTGCCGCGGTGCCCAGATTGACGCGGGTGCACCCCGTCGACAGTGCCGCCTCGAGCGACTCGTCGTCACGGATACCACCCGACAACTCGACCTTCACGTCGAGTTCCCCGACCACCCCGGCGAGCAGCTCCCGATTGTTGCCGCGGCCGAAGGCGGCGTCGAGATCGACGAGGTGGATCCACTCCGCGCCGTCACCCTGCCAGGCCAGCGCGGCCTCACGTGGCGAGCCGTAGGCGGTCTCGGTACCTGCCGCGCCGCGGACGAGCCGGACGGCCTGCCCGTCGGCAACGTCGACCGCTGGGAGTAGTTCGAGCGTCTTCCCCATGCCGTGGTGTCTTCTTTCTCTCATCTGTCGTCGTCGTGTGTCGTGTCTTGTCGTCGGCGTGCGCGTTCTATCGTGCGCGTCGTGGTGTGCTCGCCTAGTGCGACCTCTCGCCCGACAGCGGGTCAAGGATTCGAGATGCCCTCGTCCAGATCACGGACCCTGCGCTCGTAGGAGCCGATGATCCGCCGTGCTATCCAGCCGATCACCGCGATCATGGCGATCACCACGATCAGCGCTGCGACGAGACCTGCCACCGGTGACCAGTGTGCCAGCGCCAGGATGATGGGCGTACCGACCACCAGCACCAACACACCCGACCCCAACACGAGCGTCACGAATCGCCCGTAGGAGAAGTGCGGCCGTTGCGGTGTCCCGCCTGATCCGGTCATCCGATACTCCCCACCCAGTTTCGGAGCAACTCGGCACCCGCGTCCCCGGATTTCTCCGGATGGAACTGGGTGGCACTGAGCGCGCCGTTCTCGACCGCCGCCAGAAACCGACTCCCGTGCTGCGCCCAGGTCAGCATCGGGGCGGCCAGGGGCGATCCGACGTTGTCCATCTCCCAGGACTGTGCCGCGTACGAGTGCACGAAGTAGAAGCGGGTGTCCGCGTCGATCCCGGTGAAAAGCGTGGAGTCGGCGGGTGCCTCGACGGTGTTCCATCCCATGTGCGGCAGGACGGGGGCGTCGAGTCGCGACACCGTGCCCGGCCACTCGCCGCAACCGTCGGCTTCCACACCGAACTCGACGCCGCGCTCGAACAGGATCTGCATGCCGACGCAGATGCCGAGAACCGGACGTCCACCCGCGAGACGCCTGCCGATGATCCGATCGCCCTTCACCGCGCGCAGCCCTTCCATACATGCGGCGAACGCACCGACACCGGGCACGACGAGCCCCTCGGCCTCGAGCGCGGTCGTGAAGTCGCTCGTCACGGTGACGTCGGCGCCCGTGCGTTCCAGCGCACGCTGCGCCGAGCGGAGATTGCCCGACCCGTAGTCGAGAACGACGACGTTCCGCGCGCTCACTGGGCCGCTCCCTGGTTCGCCGCGATCACAGTGCTCCCTTGGTGGACGGCACTCCACTCACTCTCGGGTCGGCTTCGGTGGCAGCGCGCAGTGCGCGGGCGACGGCCTTGAACTCCGCCTCGGTGATGTGGTGTTGGTCGCGGCCGTACAGCACCCGGACGTGCAGCGCGATACGCGCATTGAGCGCAATGGATTCGAAGACGTGTCGATTGATGACCGTCGAATACGGGACACCCGGGTAGCCCCCGATCACCGCCGTCAGCATGTGTTCGGGTTCGCCGGTGTGCACACAGTAGGGCCGGCCGGAGACGTCGACGACGGCGTGGGCAAGTGTCTCGTCCATCGGGATGTACGAGTCACCGAAGCGTCGAATGCCCTTCTTGTCGCCGAGTGCCTGACCGAGCGCCTGCCCGAGCACGATCGCGGTGTCCTCGATGGTGTGGTGTCCCTCGACCTCGATGTCCCCCTTCGCCTCGACCGTGAGATCGAAGCTGCCGTGCGCACCGAATGCCGTCAGCATGTGGTCGAAGAACGGGATGCCCGTCGAGATGGCGGTCGTGCCGGTGCCGTCGAGATTGAGTTCGACGACGATCGACGACTCCTTCGTCGTGCGTTCGACGCGCGCGATCCGCGGTGCCGGGGTGGTCACTGTGTGTTCTCCAGATCTGTGGTGGCAAGTCTTCTGCTGACGTCGAGGAACGCGTCGTTCTCCTCGACCAAACCGATCGTGACACGCAGGTGCCCGGGAATTCCGACATCGCGGATCAACACGCCGTCGTCGAGGTACCGCTGCCACGAGGCCGGGGCGTCGGCGAAGCGTCCGAAGAGCACGAAGTTCGCGTCGGAGTCCACGACGTCGAAACCGGCTTTCTCCAGTTCGGCGACAACACGTTTGCGCTCGGCGATGATCTCGGCGACCCCGCCGAGTGTTTCTTCACTGTGGCGGAGGGCCGCACGCGCCGCGGCTTGTGTCAGCACCGAGAGGTGATACGGCAGACGCACCAACTGCAGCGCGTCGACGATCGCGGGAGACGCCGCGAGATACCCCAGCCGCCCGCCCGCGAAGGCGAACGCCTTGCTCATGGTCCGGCTGACCACGACCTTCGCCGGAAACTCGTCGATCAGCTCCACCGCACTGGGCTGTTCGGAGAACTCTCCGTATGCCTCGTCGACGATCACGATGCCCGGAGCGGCGTCGACGATTGCACGCAGTCCCTCGTTCGGGATCGACGCGCCGGTCGGGTTGTTGGGCGACGTCACGAAGACGACGTCGGGGCGTCGCGCGGTGATCTCCCCAACCGCGTGGTCGATATCGAGGGAGAAGTCGGCGTTCCGTTTCGCCTCGAGCCAGGTGGTGTCGGTGCCGTCGGAGATGATCGGGTGCATCGAGTAGCTGGGCACGAAGCCGACCGCGCTACGGCCAGGACCGCCGAAGGCCATCAGGAGCTGCTGCAGGATCTCGTTGGAACCGTTTGCCGCCCAAAGGTTCTCGACGCCGAGATACGTACCGGTCGCTGCCGTCAGGTACGCGGCGAGATCGGTACGCAGGGCGACGGCGTCGCGGTCGGGGTAACGGTGCAGATCAGCTGCAGCCGCCCTGGCGGCTTCGGCGACGTCGGCGATCAGCTCGGCCGAGGGCGGGTGTGGGTTCTCGTTGGTGTTGAGAACGACCGGAACCTTCAGTTGCGGTGCACCGTAAGCGGTTTTGCCACGCAGATTGTCGCGGATCGGGAGATCATCGACCGTCACCGAGGTGCCCGGGATCGACGCGCTGGGGGCGTTCGTGGGCGTCACTTCGTTGCCTCGACGCCGCCTGCGGCGAATCGACGGGTGATTGCATCACCGTGCGCCGGGAGATCCTCGGCCTGGGCGAGGGTGACGACCTGTGCGGAGACGTCTCGAAGGGCGTCCTCGTCGTAGTCGATGACGTGCACGCCGCGAAGGAAGGTCTGCACCGACAGTCCCGATGCGAAGCGCGCCGAACCCGACGTCGGCAGAACGTGATTCGAGCCGGCGCAGTAGTCGCCGAGACTGACCGGCGCGAAATCACCGACGAAGATGGCACCGGCGTTGTGCACGCGGTCGGCCACACGCGCCGCATCGCGGGTCTGTATCTCGAGGTGTTCGGCCGCGTAGGCGTCGACCACGGCGAGACCTGCGTCGATGTCGTCGACCAACACGACGCCCGACTGCTTGCCGCTGAGTGCGGTGGTGACGCGTTCGCGGTGTTTGGTTTCGGACACCTGGCGATCGAGCTCTGCGTCGACGGCGTCGGCGAGTTCGACGCTGTCGGTCACCAGCACCGAGGCCGCGAGAACGTCGTGCTCGGCCTGACTGATGAGGTCGGCTGCGACGAAGGACGCGTTGGCAGTGTTGTCGGCGAGTATGGCGATCTCGGTGGGACCAGCCTCGGCGTCGATGCCGACGAGTCCGCGGCACAGGCGCTTGGCTGCCGTGACATAGATGTTTCCGGGACCGGTGATGAGGTCGACGGGGTCGAGAACGGCACCGTCTGTGTCGACGCCACCGTAGGTCAGCAGCGCCACACCCTGCGCGCCGCCGACCGCCCACACCTCGTCGACGCCGAGAAGAGCACACGCCGCAAGGATGGTCGGGTGTGGCCATCCCCCGAAGTCCTTCTGCGGAGGCGATGCGACGACGAGTGAGCCGACACCGGCTTCCTGGGCGGGCACGACGTTCATGATCACCGAGGACGGATAGACCGCGTTGCCGCCGGGGACATAAAGGCCGACACGACGAACAGGAATCCACTTCTCGCTGACCGCTCCCCCGTCGACGACCTGTGTGCGGGTCGTCGTGCGCCGCTGATCGGCGTGCACGAGGCGGGCGCGAGTGATCGATTCGCGGAGCGCGTCGGCGACGGCGGGATCGAGCTGTTCGAGGGCATCGGAGATCACGGCCGCGGGGACCCGAACGCTCGACGGACGCACGCCGTCGAACTTCTCGCCATACTCCAGTGCCGCCTCGACGCCGCGGTCGGCGATCGCATGCACCACCGGCGCCACCGTGTCCAGAACGGCGTTGACGTCGGTGCCCCCACGGGGCAACGCGCGACGCAGCTCAGCGAGCGTCGGCGAGCTACCGCGTAGGTCGGTTCGGGCGAGCATGGGTGTCTCCTGATCGGTCGGGTTTACCTGTCAAGGATATGTGTCGGCACCACTGCTTTCCGAATGCGGTCCGCCCGGCCTCGGGTGACGCGACCCTCGCAGGGCCACCGCGCAGTCCCTCTCACAGCGCTCGAATCCCGGAGGAGCAGCCGGGCTGCCGGTTTTCGAGCCTCCCCACTGGCGTGGATCCCCGAGCGACCCTACCGCTGCGGGCGGGCCGCATACGACAACAAAACGACTACTCAGGACTCCGCGCTCGAACGCGCCGACACCGCCGTGCACCACGCCGAAAGCCCACAGCGGACAACAGATTTCACGTCTGCTCAGCCAGCCACTGACCCACCGCCGCCATCACGCTGACGCATGAGGTCTTTTCAGCTGATGACCTACTCGACCGGCCGGCGTGCGGTCATGTCGGCAACTGTCGCACCGATGAGAACGAGACCGAATCCAGCCAACGCTACAACCAGCCACGTCGGAAGCGGTACGAGGAAAATGATCACGAGCACCGCGATGGCAACAAAGAGCAAACGAGCCGCGGCGCCGAGCGGATGCGTTCGCATACCCACCAGGCTAACGCCGAGATCGACGGGATGGAGAGATTGACGGGATGACGAACGCACGCCCGCCGGTCACACCAGGTCGGTTCCATCCAGCTCCTGGTAGCGCGTCACCGATGTCCGCACAGGTTGCGGCGGAACATGTCGGTGGCGTCGACTAGTGTCGAACACACATTCGATCAAGGCGATCCAGAGGGTGGGGGTGACACGACATGAGTAGCGCGCACGACAGCGGCAACGACGGTTCGGGCGTCGATGAAACGTCGTGTGCACCAGCCCTGTTGGATGCTGGCGGGTTGGTTCTGCGGTGGTGGGGTCGGCGGATGCTCGGGTGGCGGATGTGTTGTCGCGGTTGGCGTCGGTGGTTGATGAGTTGGCCGGCTGTGATGTGTCGCAGCTCTCGGATGCGGGTGTGGTGGAAGCGGCCGCGGTGGCCGAGCGGTTGGCGCGGCGGACGGCTGCGGCGGTGACTGATCGGCTGGTGGTGGAGGCGTCGGATCGCAATCTGCCGCGCTCGCTCGGGTACCGCGATGTGCGGGACTTTCTCGCCCACCGGCTGGGTGTCGGCGACCCGGCGGCGCGACATCGACTCATCGCAGCAACCGGCTCGTTCACCTCGATTGTGGGTGAGAAAGGCGATCCGCAGTGTCCGACGTTGGCGCGTCACTGGGGGCAGGGGCTGATCGCACCCGCTCGCGCGCGGGCGGTGCTCGAAGTACTCGATCAGATCCCGCATCAGATCCCGGCCGACGTGCGCGCGGCAGCGGAAGCGCAGATGGCTGGCTATGGCGTCGACTTCACGCCGAAGGAGATCACCAATCTGGGTACCCGGTTGATGGCGCATCTGGATCCCGATGGGACGGTCACCGACGACACCGACCGCAAACGGCGTCGCCGGTTGTGGGTGAACCGGCAGGGCGCGGACCTGATGTCGCGGTTGACTGCTGATCTCGATCCGGCGACCCGCGCCCGCCTGGATGTGGTGTTAGATGCGTGGGCGAAACCCGGCATGAACAATCCCGACGACGACACCTCCCCGGTCGGGCCGGTGGGAGATGCTGACGCCGAACTGGTGGCGCAGGCCGCCGCGCGTGATCAGCGGTCGCAAGCCCAACGCAACCATGACGCCGTATCAGCGTTGCTGTCGCAGGTTGTCGATGCCGGTGTGCTCGGCCGCTCGCATCGGGGACTGCCGATCCAGGTCATCGCCACCACCACACTGGCCGAATTGGAGGCGCACGCCGGGGTGGCGCGGACCGCGTCGGGCACCCTGCTACCGATCCCCGATCTGATCTCGATGGCCACCCACTCGACGAGCGGGGGGCAACCATTCCTGGCGGTATTCGCCGAGCACACCAGCGTGCCCTTGTATTTGGGGCGGTCGAAACGGTTAGCCTCGCCAGGTCAGCGGTTGGCGTTGTTCGCTGCCGAGGGTGGCGGCGTGTGTTCAGCACCCGGCTGTACCCAGCCGGCATCGCGGGTCGCGATCCACCACGCCGCCAAGGACTGGGCCCAGGGTGGGTGCACCGACATCGACCAACTGGCACCGGCCTGCGACATGCACAATTCACGGGTGGGTCCGCGCCCTGGTCAGTACACGACCCGCATCATCACCGACGGCCCCGATACCGGGCGTGTCGCGTGGCGGCTGAACGCCGCCCCCGGCATGCCGCCCAATCCCGAACACATCAACCGGGCTGCGGATGTGGCCGCCGACTTCCGCGATTATCTCGCCACCACGAGCACCGACCACGTGACAGACGACACGATGGCGTCAGTCACCCGAC
Organism: Gordonia otitidis; assembly: GCF_020735545.1. Lineage (NCBI taxonomy): Bacteria > Bacillati > Actinomycetota > Actinomycetes > Mycobacteriales > Gordoniaceae > Gordonia > Gordonia otitidis. Next base: position 4,298,061 of record NZ_CP085974.1, on the reverse strand, counting down.
TCGTCCCCCGCGACACACGCGGCGCACCGCCAACCAGCGTGATCGACCACCGACTACACACCCTGCTGGGCGCCATGACTGCGCCGGATCACCACGACCGCGACATACGCGACCGTGACAAACGCGTCGACATCACCTGGCACCCGCCCGGCCACCCCGACCACGGCCACGAACCCGACCCACTCGCAGCCTGAGCGCCACCGGGCCGAGCAGGCGAGAACCACCAGCACCGGCTCACCCCGCCACCACACCAGGTCGCGGGGCAGGAGTCGTGGCAGTCCAGGAGCGGGGCGGGCCAGGAGCGGCGGGCCAGGAGCGGGGCAGGCCAGGAGCGGGGCAGGCCAGGAGCGGGGCAGGCCGGGAGCCGATTGTTGAGCAGGAGCGGATGGTGAGAAGGCGAGGCGCACCGACCGATCGCTTCGAATCCTGAGCCAGGAAGAGACGCGCGGTACTGTGTGCCGCATCATCCGCCGAACCACGAGGAACAGGACCATCCGCAGATGGGCGACGCTCGCTCCGATCACCCCGTGAACACCGATCACCCGCTGGACCCCGATTTCTCCGACGACCCGATCACCGCACTCGAGAACGGTTTCGCGGACCTCATGCGCCAGGGTCGCATCCGACTCCGTACGCGCGCTCGTGCGGTCGATCCCCGGCTCGACCCGTCGACATATCCGCTGATCGCGATGCTCGCGCATGCGAACGGATCGCTCCCCGTCTCCACCCTCGTCTCACAACTCGGCCTCGAGAAGTCGACGGTGAGCAGGCAGATCGACGCCATCGTCCGGCTCGGCCTCGCCGAGCGACATGCCGACCCGCACGACGCACGCGCACGCCAGGTGTCACTCACGCCCGCCGGTCGCCAGCGCGTCGAACGTGTCACCGCGGCCGCTGTCGCCGACTGGCGTGCGCGGCTGTCCGAATGGGACCCCGACGAGATCCGAACGCTGACCTCGCTACTCAACCGCCTGCTCGTCGAGGACGCAGAGTTCGACACCGATTCCGACTAGGACTCCTCTCCACGCCCACCGCACCCTGCCGGCAACCATCACCACAACGGCCGATCACCACACCGGCCAATCATTACAGCGGCACATCACCACGCGGGCATGTTCACTGCGGGCCGATCACCACAGCGAGCAGCGTCACAGCGAAGATCTTCGCGAACCCGGGAATACTCGAGATAGTTGCGCGTTACAACTATCGATGGCTATAGTTGCGATATTCAACTAACTGGTGTGGATGTCGCTTCTGTGCCAGCCGGTCGGTCGGCTATCTCAGCCCTATCCCGAACTCTTTCCCGCGCGGTGGACCGCGCGGGATCAGCCACTACCGCAGGAGGTTCTCCCATGTCGCGATCCGCTACGCGGAACTCGGCGCAGGCCGCTACGCGGGAGGTCACTCCCGCAGCGGATGCACCGATGACGCACCGACAGAAACTCGAAGCACTCATCGGTCTGCTCCTGGGCATGTTCGTCGCATTCCTCTCCTCGACGATCGTGTCCAACGCACTCCCCGTCATCATCACGGATCTGCACGGAACGCAGGGCCAGTACACCTGGGTGGTGACCGCCACACTGTTGGCGTCCACCGCCACAACACCCCTCTGGGGCAAACTCTCCGACCTGATCAGCAAGAAGATCCTGGTCCAGGCGTCGCTCACTCTGTTCACGCTCGGTTCGGTCCTCGCAGGACTCTCCCAGTCCGTGGGCATGCTCATCGGATTCCGTGTCATCCAGGGTCTTGGTCTCGGCGGACTGCAGGCGCTGGTCGTCATCGTGATCGCCTCGATGTTCAGCCCGCGTGAGCGCGGCCGCTACCAGGGCCCGATCGCCGCGGTGATGTCGATCGCGACCGTCGCGGGACCGCTGATCGGCGGCGTCATCGTCGACACCAGTTGGCTCGGCTGGCGCTGGACCTTCTACGTCTGCGTCCCGCTCGCTGTCATCGCGCTGCTCGTGATCCAGCGGACACTCAACCTCCCGACAGTCCGCAAGAACGTTCACATCGACTACCTCGGCGCCTTCCTGATCGCCGCGGGTGTGAGCACCTTGCTCATCTGGGTCACCCTCGCCGGCGACAGCTTCGGCTGGACCTCGGGAATGTCATTCGGCCTCGTCGCTCTCGGAGTGGTCCTGATCGCAGCCGCACTGTTCGTCGAGTCGCGTGCCAAGGACCCGATCATCCCGCTGCGCCTCTTCCGCGACCGCACCATCGCCTTGGCCACCCTGGCCAGCGTCTCGGTGGGTGTCGCACTCTTCGGCGGTGCAGTGTTCCTCGGTCAGTATTTCCAGATCGCGCGCGGCCACTCCCCGACGGCTGCCGGCCTGCTGATGCTGCCGATGATCCTGGGCTCGATGATCGCAGCCACCGTGTCCGGCGCCCTGATCACCCGCTTCGGTCGCTGGAAGGCATACCTGGTCGCCGGTGCGGCGATGATGACACTGGGCTTCGGCCTGCTGTCGACCATCGACGCCCACACCGACATGGTCGTCATCGGAGCGTTCCTGTTCATCCTCGGCCTCGGCATGGGTATGACGATGCAGAACCTCGTGTTGGCAGTTCAGAACAACGTTTCCCCCGACGATCTCGGATCGGCGACCTCGACGGTCACCTTCTTCCGATCACTCGGCGGCGCCGCAGGCGTGTCGGTACTCGGCGCAGTACTGGCAACCCACGTGACCGATCTGATCGCGAAGGGGCTCAACGCCCTCGGCATCAACCCGTCGCAGACCGGCGGCACGGCGGCCGGACTGTCGAACCTCAACGACCTGCCCAAGCCGATCGCCGACATCGTGCGCGGCGCATACGGCGACGGCACGGCACGCATCTTCCTCATCGCGGGGATCATGGCCGCCATCAGCTTCGTCGCGATCCTCTTCATCAAGGAGGTCGCACTCAAGACGCAGAGCTTCGACGACCAGCGCGCCGCAGCCGTCCGCGAGGAGATCGTTGAGACCGCCGCTCCGGCAGCCGCAGGCATCCAGTCGGTCGACCTCGACGAGGAGTTCGCCGATCTCGTCGAGCGCACCGATGTTGCGGAGCCGACCGTCGCCGTCCACGGAGACACCGGCGCCGGCCACGGTCGTCACGAACGATCCGAGTGATCCTGGCAGCGTGACCACGGCGCGGTACCGACCGAAGCCGTTGGCCGAAAACACAATTCAATAGCAGGCGTCGAACACGACGCGCTGAACACACTGTGGCCCACAGGCTTCGACCTGTGGGCCACAGTGCTGTGCGGGTGTCGGCTCAGAGCGGGATGTCGAGACCGAGATCGAGCGCGGTCACCGAATGCGTCAGCGCCCCAACAGCCAGATAGTCGACGCCGGTGCGGGCGTAGTCGGCGGCCTGGTCGATCGTGAGACCGCCGGATGATTCGAGCTTGGTCTGCGGCGATCGGTTGTTCCGTCGGGACACCGCCATCTGGGTGGCCCAGAGCTCGAAGTTGTCGAGTAGCACGAGTTGGGGTGCGAGTGCCAGCACTTCGTCGAGCTGTTCGAGCGAGTCCACTTCCACCTCGACCGGCAGGTCGGGGGCGGCCGCACGTACCGCGGTCAGTGCCGCGCTCACGGAGCCTGCCGCCGCGACGTGGTTGTCCTTGATCAACGCGGCGTCACCGAGTCCCATGCGGTGGTTCACACCGCCACCTGCGCGCACAGCGTATTTCTGCAGATACCGCATCCCGGGCAGTGTCTTGCGTGAATCGCGAATCCTCGCGTCGGTGCCTGCCACCGCGTCGACCCAGCGCGCTGTCGCGGTGGCGATCCCCGACAGGTGACACACCAGATTGAGCGCTGTCCGCTCGGCCGTGAGCAAGGCTGCAGTGGGCGCGCGCAGAGCGAGGACGACGTCGCCAGGGGCAATCCGCGTGCCGTCGGCCACCGATGCTGTCACCTCGTAGGCTCCCGCGCCGACCACCTCGTCGAGGACTGCCAGCACCGCAGGGAGTCCCGCGATCACGCCGTCGGCGCGGCTGACGATCGCGGCGTCGACCGTGGCGTTCGGCGCAACCGTTGCGGCGCTCGTGACGTCGGGGCCGTAGCGGAGATCCTCGTCGAGCGCGGTCCTGATCAGGGTGCGCACCTCGTCGGTGACGACGAGGTCGAGTTGCTCGGCCGCCTCCTGCTGGCCGACGAACGCGCTCACCGAGTCACTCACCCGACCCGGGATTGCCGATCGCGATCATCCGCTCGACACTCTGACGTGCACGCTCGGCGACGTCGTCGGCGACGAACACCTCATCGCGGCCCTCACGGAGCGCGCGCAGCAATGCCGCGGGCGTGATCATCTTCATGTAGGGGCACGACGCGCGGTCGTTGACGGCCTGGAAGTCGACCCCGGGCGCGGCCTTGCGCAGCTGGTGCAGCATGCCGATCTCGGTGGCGACGAGAACCTGCGCGGCCCCTGTCTGGCGTGCGGCGTCGATCATTCCGCCCGTCGACAGGATCTTGACGCGGTCGTTGGGGACCGCACCCTCGCCCGCGAGGTAGAGCGCCGATGTCGCACAACCACATTCAGGGTGGATGAACAGATCGGCGTCTGGGTGCGAGTTCGCCTGTTCGGTCAGCTCGTCACCGTTGATGCCGGCGTGCACGTGGCACTCGCCTGCCCAGATGTGGATGTTGTCGCGGCCGGTCTCACGCTTGACGTGCGCACCGAGGAACTGGTCCGGAAGGAACAGCACGTCGCGCTCGGGATCGATGGAGGCCACCACATCCACCGCATTCGACGACGTGCAGCAGATGTCGGTCAGGCCCTTCACCTCTGCTGTGGTGTTGACGTACGAGACCACGACCGCGTCGGGAAACTCCTGCTTCCACTCTCGCAGTTCGTCCGCGGTGATCGAGTCGGCGAGTGAGCACCCAGCCCTCGCGTCGGGGATCAACACCCGCTTCTCGGGACTCAGGATCTTGGCCGTTTCGGCCATGAAGTGGACACCGCAGAACACGATCTCGTCGGAGTCGACCTCGGCCGCGATCCGCGACAACGCAAGGGAGTCCCCGACATGGTCTGCAACATCTTGAATCGCCGGTAATTCATAGTTATGTGCGAGTAGTGTGGCGTTGCGCGCACGCGCTAGTCGACGAACCTCTTCTGCCCACGCCGCGGTCGGCTCCACGCCGGTGAACCCACTGGGGCCGTCTGTCCACACCGCGTCGAACAGACCAGGTTCGGGGACCGCTACCGGACGGTCGCTCGTGATGCTCATGGGGGTGACTCCTTCAAGCTGCGACCGGAGAACGCTGTTCGTACTCCGAGACAGGTTTTCGACTGTTGGTCGAAAACATCTGAATCGTAGCACTCCGTCCGGTGGGTACCGTCGGTACTCCGATTCGAGTAGCGCACTACGCGTTCCTGGGGTCGCCTGCGGCAATAGCGTCGAAGAGGTCAGCGACAACACCGCCACTGCTCGACAAGAATCACAGGAGATAGACCGATGACCTCCACGATTGGCCCCCGCGCCGGTGAAGACTCCGCCTCCGCATCCAACCTCCCACTCGCGATCGCACCGTCGATACCCGTGCGCAGATCATCGTTCTCCACCCCGCTTGAAGCAGTCCGACGGCGCCAGGAGGCACTCGAGCGTCTCGCCGCACGCCGCATCGTGACCGCGCCCCCCGCGACCGAACGCCCCGTCGTCCATCCCCACCTGCGCTCCGTCGCGCCCGCTCCGGCCCAGCCCGACAATGCGCCCGCTGGTACCGACAGCGGTCATCCGCGGGTGTTGCTCACCAGCCGGGAGGTCGAGGTGCTGCGTACCTGGCTGCTCACCGACTCCAAGTCGGTGGCCGCATCGAGATTGGTGATCTCCGTGGGGACGGTGAACACCCATCTGGCGCGCATCCGGGCGAAGTATGCAGACGCCGGTCGACCCGCACGCACGAAGGCGTCGTTGGTCGCCCGCGCGATCCAGGACGGACTGATCAGGCTCGACGAACTCTGATTCGTGTGCCCGGCTCGGCGCTCCGCCGTGGCAGAGCGGAGGGAGCCCTAGAATCGAGCGCATGCCCGCGCCGATGTCAGACCGCTCCGATGTCGCCGAGTCGGAGCAGCATCGCAAGGACGACGACACCGCGCGCGTGGAAGTGCTCAGCGCGGTCTTCCAGGTCCGACGTCCGACTCCCGATGCCGAGCCCGTGCTGTGCGTGCTGCTGTGGCGGCAGGACGAGAATCAGCCGTTAGCACTTCCGGGCGGCGGTGTGGTCACCGACGAATCCCTGTCGGAGACCGCCCGCCGTCAACTCGCCGAGACGATGGACATCCGCAAGGTCGCCCACCTCGAGCAGTTGTCGGTGTTCTCGGCGCCGGATCGGGTGCCCGGTGGTCGCACGATCGCCTCGACCTATCTCGGGCTGGTGCCCGCCGATGCCCCCGCACGGCTACCCGACTCCGCGTCGTGGCATCCGGTGGATTCGCTCGGCGAGCTGGCACACGATCACGCGGACATCATCGCGTCGGGGCGTCGACGACTGGCGGGAAAACTCTCGTACACGAATATCGCGTTCGCACTCGCCCCGGCCCGGTTCCCGATGTCGGAACTCTCCGAAATCTATTGCGCCGCATTGGGTTACCCTGTCGACACGACTAACCTACTGAGGATTCTGAGTCGACGTGGCGTCGTCGTCGCCACCGGAACCGTCGGACGGACCGGGCGCACGGGCGGCCGTCCACCTGCGCTGTACGCCTTCGCCGACAACGAGTTGCGGGTCACCGACGAGTTCGCGACCCTCAAACCCCCGCCGTGAGTGGCTGCTGCGGCAGGTCGTCGACTCCGTCACCGACGCCGAGATCGGCGTCGCTGGTGGCGAGCGCACACACCAGGTAGACAAGACTCAGGGCCAACGGTGCGCAGATGAGCAGAATCCACGGCGCCGAGAATCCGTTGCGCGTCGCACCGTCGAGTACGAGATCAGGAACCAGACGAAACGTCTGCCCCATCGACACCTCATGCGGGTCCGGGAAGTGCAGTTCGGCGACCCATGTGCCGATCGCGCCCGCGATTGCGGTGCCGACCACCGTCGTCACGAACGTGACCGCATAACCGATCAGTCCGCGCCAGTACCGGGACGCGAACCAGGCCAGCAAGGCCGCGATCGCCCCATACGCCAGCATCCAGGACGCGAAGGCCGCAACGCCCGCGAACTCCTCACCGAGCTGTTCGGCGGGCACCGCCGCACCGTCCGGCGTGACGGTCCCGGTCACAGCGGGGGTCGTGACCGCCCACACCGCGCCGAACACGGCACCGAGTAACAGCACGACGGCTCCGACGGCGACGAGCGGCGCGACCGAATGGCGGCGCGGACGTGACGTCCTAGCGAATCCCGGAGCAACCGATGCGCTGCTCGCCGTCATCGTCGTCCCACGTGTGACGAATCGACGTCGCCGTGGCGGGAGCAACGGGCGTCCCAGCCGTCGGGACGCACCTGTACGACCATTCGCCGACCGCACTGACCACAGAACCGCGGGGGCTCGAGACCGAGTCGAGCCGCCGCGGGCACCGCGTCGGACGACTGGAGGTCGAGCTCGATGCCCGTGTACACGCCGTACCGGCACGGTTCGTCGAGCGGACCGGGAATGTCGATGGCGTGTGCCACGTGGGGGTCGACCGTGGGTGTCGGGGTCATCGGCATCCTCTCACCGTGTGGTTCATCGAGTTCGAGTATGCACGCCACTCACCCGGGCGTACTCGAGTGTGGCCATCAGATGCTGTCGTTGAGCGCCTTGATGGGCATCGACAGATCGTGCAGGAGGTCGAGGTCGTCCTCGGCCGGCCTGCCGAGCGTGGTCAGGTAGTTGCCGACGATGACCGCGTTGATGCCACCGAGAATGCCCTGCTTGGCACCGAGGTCGCCGAGTGTGATCTCGCGCCCGCCCGCGAAACGCAGAATCGTCCTGGGCAACGCGAGCCGGAACGCAGCGACGGCCTTGAGCGCCTCACTCGCCGGCAGCACGTCGAGGTCACCGAACGGAGTCCCCGGGCGCGGGTTGAGGAAGTTGAGCGGGACCTCGTCGGGTTCGAGGGCTGCGAGGTCGGCAGCGAACTCAGCCCGTTGCTCCAGCGACTCGCCCATACCGAGAATTCCGCCACAGCAGACCTCCATACCCGCGTCGCGCACCATGCGCAGCGTGTCCCAACGCTCTTCCCACGTGTGCGTCGTGACGACGTTCGGAAAGTGGCTACGGGCGGTTTCGAGGTTGTGGTTGTAGCGGTGAACGCCCATGTCCCGCAACTGGTCCACCTGCTCCTGGGTGAGCATGCCGAGGCTGCACGCGATCTGGATGTCGACCTCGTTGCGAATGGCCTCGATTCCCGCGGCGACCTGGGACAGCAGCCGCTTGTCTGGGCCACGTACCGCCGCGACGATGCAGAACTCGGTCGCGCCGGTCTTCGCGGTCTGTTTCGCGGCCTCCACCAACGAGGGGATGTCGATCCACGCGCTGCGTACCGGCGACGCGAACAATCCCGACTGCGAGCAGAAGTGGCAGTCCTCCGGGCAGCCGCCGGTCTTGAGCGAGATGATCCCCTCGACCTCGACCTCCGGTCCGCACCATCGCATCCGGACATCGTGCGCGAGCTGCAGCAGCTCGGTGAGTCGATCGTCGGACAGTCGCAACACCTCGAGGACCTGGTCGCGGTCGAGTGGCTCACCGCGCTCGAGAACCCGGGTACGCGCAATCGCGAGGATGTCGGCGGTGGCAGCGGGTGCCTGGTCAGCAGTGGATGCCTGGTCGGCAGGGGGTGTGATCGTGGGATCGACGGGGGCCTGTGTCATGCGTGAACTCCTTCGATGGGCTGATCGGCCGTGCGGGTCTCGGCCGTGGGACGAGCGACGAGATTCGCGAGGAAGCCTGGGTCGAACCAGGTGGGTGCGGCGGTGCGGAACCGGTGAGCAGCGAGGCTCCCCACCCCTTGGGGGATGACTCCGACAAGCGGAACGCCCGTCAGACGGGGCAGGTCGTCCCGATTGCAGCGCATGGCGAGGTCGGGATCGTCGGGCCACGAACCGATGACGAGACCTGCCGGACGAATTCCCCTGGCGCGCAATGCCTCGACGGTCAGCTCCGCATGGTTGAGGGCACCCAGACCGGCAGGCGTGACCACGAGTGCAGCAGCGCCAAGGGCATCGGCGACGTCGAGTGCGGTCAGGTCGGTGCCCAGCCGCACCATGACACCTCCCGCACCCTCGACGAGGGTCAGGTCGTGTGTCCCGGTGAGCTCGGTCACGGAGTCGACGACGGTCGCGAGTTCGAGCTGCGCGAGTCCGGCTCGCGTCGCCGCGGTCTCCGGGGCGAGCGGCGCGGGATACCGGGCGCACTCGGTGACGTCGACCTCGCCGACCAAGGCGGCGATGGCCGCGAGGTCGCCCGGCTCTCCCGCGTCGACACCCGTCTGTGCGGGTTTGCACACCGCCACGCTCTTCCCGCCCGCACTGCAGGCCGCTGCGAGCGCCGCGGTGACGATCGTCTTGCCGACGTCCGTCGACGTTCCGGTGACCAGCAGTACATCGCCGCCCGTCGACGAGTTCATCGGACACCTCCCCCGTGCACGACGGAACGCGTCGCAAGTGCTTCTCCGACGACCTGCGCCGCATGGTCCACAGTGGCGTCGTCGAGATCGGCACGAACGGTCAGACGCAGTCGCGACGTGCCTGCCGGTACCGACGGCGGGCGGAAGCAGCCGACGAGTACACCCCGGTCCCGACACCGCGCAGCGGCCTCCACCGCGGGCTGCGGATCACCGACGATGCGCGAGATGACCGCGGCAGCCGGGACGGGCGCGTCGAGGCTGTGGGCCATCCGTATGGCGTTGTGGCGCAGCCGCTCCGGCAGTTCCGGCTGTGCGCGCAACACGCCGAGAGCCGCGCGAGCCGCGCCGACCGCCGCTGGATTGAGTCCGGTGTCGAAGATGAACGTGCGCGCGACGTCGACCAGGTGCTCACGGATCTCACCCGAGCCGAGCACGACGCCACCCTGCGCACCAAGGGATTTGGAGCACACCGCGGTCACCACCAGGTCGCGCGCCCCCGAGAGCTTCGATTCGGCGACGACACCGCGTCCGCCGGGGCCGCGCACCCCGAGCGCATGCGCTTCGTCGACGAGCAGCACAGCATTGTGCTCACGGGCCGTGCGATAGAGCTGCCCGACCGGCGCAGGCTCGCCATCGACGGAGTAGACGGAGTCGGTGACAACCAACGCACGCGATTCGGCGCGGTTACGTAACGCCGCCGCGACGGCGTCGACGTCGCCCCGATCGACCACGACCACCCGCGCCCGGGACAGTCGACAGCCGTCGATCAGCGAGGCGTGGGTGCCCGTGTCGGACACGATGAGGTCACCGCGCCCGGCAAGCGCGGTGATGGCACCGACATTCGCGAGATAACCGGAGGAAAAGCAGAGCGCAGCGTCGAAACCGAGGAAATCAGCGATCTCTTCCTCGAAATCGATGTGCAGGCGCGTGGTCCCCGCGACCAGGCGCGAGGCCGTCGAACCTGCACCGAAGGAGTCCAGAGCCGCGTGGGCGCCCGCGATCACCGCCGGATGTGTGGACAGTCCGAGGTAGTCGTTGGATGCGAGGTTGAGAAGGGGGGCGTCGACGTCGCGGACGTGCGGAACGCGATGCAGCCCTGCCGCATAGCGCGCGGCGGCGGCCTCGCCCAGCCAGTCCAGCGCCGAGGCGTCGTCTGCGACCGGGTGACGTGTCGCGCGCACCACGTCCCCGGCGCAGAATGCGCGAGGCCCGGCGACGGTCTCCCGGGTCATCGGCCGCCTCCCACGCCTGCCAGTTGCGGACACAGGGCTTCGACGGCCGCGACGATTCCCGCGCAGATGGTCTCGACGTCGGCGTCGGTACACACCAGCGGCGGCATGGTGTAGACGAGGTTGCGGAACGGACGCACCCAGACACCTGCGGCGACAGCGGCATCCGTGGCCACGGCGACGTCGACCTCGTCGTCGAGTTCGACGACGCCGATCGCACCGCACGTGCGGACGTCACGCACGCCTGCGACGTCGATCAGCGGAGCGAGACCTCGCGCCAGCGCATCGGAGATGTCGGCAACGCGACGTCGCCACGGGCTTTGGAGCAGTAGTTCCGTGGATGCGACCGCGACCGCGCATGCGAGCGGATTGGCCATGAACGTGGGGCCGTGAGCGAGGCCGCCCGCCTCCCCCACGCTGATCGTCTCCGCGATCGCGGTGGTGCACAGTGTCGCAGCCAGCGTCATGTATCCGCCGGTCAACGCCTTGCCGACGCACATGATGTCCGGCGAGACGGACGCGTGGTCGGCCGCGAAGAGTTCGCCGGTACGCCCGAAGCCGGTGGCGATCTCGTCGAAGATCAACAGCACGTTCTGTTCGTCGCAGATGCGACGGAGCTCGCCGAGATATGCGGGATCGTGGAATCGCATTCCGCCTGCACCCTGGACCAGCGGTTCGACGATGACGGCCGCCAATGCGTCGCGCTGCCCGACGACCGCGGCCTCGACGGCGTCGACGTACGCGGGATCGAAGTCGGCCGGTGGCCTCGGCACGAACACCTGGTCGGCGAGAACCCCTCGCCACATCGCGTGCATACCCCCGTCGGGGTCGCAGACGCTCATCGGGGTGAACGTGTCGCCGTGGTACCCGCCGCGCCAGGTCAACAGTCGGGTACGGCCGGGCTCACCGCGGCTGCGCCAGTACTGGAGTGCCATCTTGACCGCGACCTCGACGGAGACCGACCCCGAATCGCAGAAGAAGACCTTCTGTAATGGTTCCGGTGTGATGTCGGCGAGTAGTTGCGCGAGTCTGGCAGCCGGTTCATGGGTCAGGCCGCCGAACATGACGTGACTCATGGAGTCGAGTTGTTCGCGTACCGCCGCGTCGAGTACCGGATGACGATAGCCGTGGATGGCTGCCCACCATGAGCTCATACCGTCGACGACGGAGGTTCCGTCGCCCAGCGTCAGCCGCACCCCCTCGGCACCGCGGACGACTCGAGGCGTCGTCGACGACGGCATCGCACCGTAGGGATGCCAGATGTGCGCGGCGTCGATGCGGCTGATCTCGGCTGCGTCCATGTGGTGCGATCCTCCTCGCCGGGTCCGGAGCGTCCTGGACACCGTCCAGGATTTCCTGAACACTGTACAGGGTGCGGGGCGATGCCACGGAGCGGTTCCGCAGCCCCGATACCCTGTCGTCGTGAGCAACAACCGCGCCGACGTCCTGCGCGCCGCGCGCGGCATCCTGACCGAGCACAGCCTGGCCGACCTCTCGATGCGCAGACTGGCGAGCGAGGTCGGCGTCCGCCCCAACGCGCTGTACTGGCATTTCCCCAACAAGCAGTCGCTGCTCGCTGCGCTCGCCGACGACATTCTCGGCGACATCGGCCCGACGGATTCCGATCAGTCGTGGGATGGGCGACTCGGCGCCATCGCAGTCGGGATGCGGGCGGCACTGCTCGCCGTCCCCGACAGTGCCGAGGTCGTCTCGTCGGCCTGGGCGAGCGGACTGGCGACGCGCACGGTCGCCGACGACCTGACCGACGTCGCAATCTCCGGAGGTCTCACCGCACGCGATGCCCGCGGTGTCGCGACGGCGATCTGCCAGCTGATCATCGGACTCACCATCGAGGAGCAAACCCGCGCCCAGATGGAGCGGCTGGGGGTCATCGGACCGTCGGGACGCGACTTCGCAGCAGAATTCGACGACGCGCTCGGTGTGTTGCTCGACGGCGCCAGGCAGCGGGCGCACGTGGACGACGCCCGATGCAGCTGACTGGGCCCGGTGCAGTGCACCGTGTGTCGGACAGGTCGGAATGGGTTTTTCGCAGGCTGGGCGGGTAACCTCCTACCCGGAGTACGGCGTGCGCCGTCCACCTCGAAGTGTGGATCGGTCGGCGACGCCGACTCATCCAGCCCCCCGACACGGAAGCAAGCACGACCGACGTGGCAGCCCCAACCCAAGTGGTGACGACCCCTGCTCGGAACGAGCCCGTCCCGCCCCTCCCCGCGTACCGCACCGACCTCGACGGACTACGCGGGATCGCGATCATGCTGGTCGCCTGCTTCCACATCTGGTTCGGACGGGTCTCGGGCGGCGTCGACGTCTTCCTGGCACTCTCGGGCTACTTCTTCATCGGCTCGTTGTTGCGCCACGCGATCAACAGTCAGGCGTCACACGTCACCTTCATCGAGGCGCTAAATCCGTGGCCACGACTGAAGCGTCTGCTCCGTCGGCTGCTGCCGGCCCTGTTCACCGTTCTCGTGGCGGTTGCGGTGCTCACCGTCATCGTGTTGCCGCAGACCCGCTGGCTCAACATCGGCAGAGAGTTGCGCGCGTCGGCGCTGTACTACCAGAACTGGTACCTGGCGCTGAATTCACAGGACTATCTCGCGGCGAGTTCGGCGAACAGCCCGCTGCAGCACATCTGGTCGATGTCGGTCCAGGGACAGTTCTTCGTCGGCACCCTTTTCATGGCCGTGATCGCGACGGGGGTCATCAAACTCCTCTCGTCGATCATCAGGCCGATCGCACGGCCGCAGACGATCCGCGTCATCGTCGGGATCTCACTGCTGGCGATCGCCGCCGTGTCGTTCTACTGGGCGCACATGCGGATGGGCGTCAACCAACAGTGGAACTACTACGACACGCTTTCTCGTCTGTGGGAGCCGTTGGCCGGCGGCCTGCTGGCGATCTGGTTGCCACGCTGGCGCGTGCCGCGCTGGTTGCGCAACGGTGCGGCGCTGATCGCACTTGCCCTCATCGTGACGTGTGGGTGGTGGATCGACGGCGTCGATTCCTACCCGGGCCCGTGGGCGCTGGTGCCGGTCGGATCGACGCTCGTCATCATCTGGGCGGGCGCCACAGCACTCGAGCGGCCCCGCGCCCACGAGGTCATCGATCAATCGCAGCCCGCGGTCAGCCGTGCTCTCGCCGGCCGGGTCCCGGTGTGGCTCGGCACTATCGCCTACTCGTTGTACCTGTGGCACTGGCCGCTGCTGATCTTCTACCTGACGTGGCGCGACAAGAACCACGCCAATGTGATCGAGGGCATCGGTCTCCTCGCGGTGTCCATCGGTCTGGCGTGGCTGACCAAGCGCTACATCGAAGACCCGCTGCGCGGCGGCGACCGGTCGACACTCGCGCGCGGCGATCGACGAGGTCGCTCTCGACTGCTGAGTTACACGTCGGTCGTGGCCACCGTGTTGGTGGTGGCATCGATCGGGGTGGCCGTCGGCGTCAACCTCTGGGATCGCCATGTCGCCAACACCGTCGTCAACACCGCGAATCTCGATCCACACTCCTACCCCGGCGCGCGGGCACTGCTCAACGGCTGGCCGGTACCGGCACTCGACCCGCAGCCGACACCGCTCGCCGTGCTGGGCGACTTCCCCGAGACCTCGACGCAGGGATTCATGAGTTCGTTCGAGGATCCCGCGATCCACGTCGGCGTCTACGGCGACCCCAACGCCACCCGCACCATCGCCCTCGCGGGCGGCTCCCATGCCGAATTCTGGATCACCGCGCTCGACGAATTGGGCAAACGCAACCACTTCAAGGTCACCACCTACCTCAAGATGGGCTGTCCGCTCTCGACCGAACTCGTACCCAAGCAACGCGGCGTGCCCTATCCGCAATGCCACGACTGGGTGCAACGGGTAATGGCCAAGGTGATCGCGGACAAGCCCGATGCCGTGTTCACCAACTCGACCCGCCCGCGGGACTTCCAGGCGGGCGACTGGATGCCCGACGACTACAAGCCGATCTTCACCCAGTTCATGGACGCGGGCATCCCCGTGCTCGGAATGCGCGACACGCCGTGGCCGATGGGCCCGACGGGCGCGCTCGACACCCCGACGTGTCTGTCCAACGGTGGAACCGCCTCCGAGTGCGGCTCCGAACGAGCGCGCGTCCTCTCACCCACCGACCCCGCGCAGCCATTCGCCGCCGACAAGCCACTGTTCCACCCGCTCGACGTCTCGAACGGCATCTGCACACCGACGGAATGCCCAGCGATCGTCGGCAACATCATCGTGTACAAGGACTGGCATCATCTCAGCGCGACCTACGTGCGCAGCCTGACAGACGAGGTCGGACGCCAGCTCGCCGCCGCACTGCCCTGGACGGGAGCGTCACACCCCTAGGGCTCCGAGATGAAGACAGCCCGCATCGCCGCTAGGGTCAACACATGACTGCGAAAAGGTGGGCATGACGGTTCCGCCGAGCGACGACGCCAGCAACGAAACCGCGTCGCGCGACACATCTGCCACAGCGGCCACACCGCCTCACGAGCCCGCCCCCGGTGTCGATGCGCACAGTGTGGGACGAAGCGCCGATTCGACGACGGCGGCGCCGCCGAGCCAATCGTCCGGTCCGACAGCCGGGTCGCTGCCCCCCGATTCCGAGGAGCAGGCCGACGCTCTCGTGATTCCCGAACCGGAACCGATTCCCGTCTGGCCCGGCACCCCATACCCACTCGGCGCGACGTATGACGGTGTGGGAACCAACTTCTCACTGTTCTCCGAGGTGGCCGAGGCAGTGGACCTGTGCCTGATCGATCGTGACGGGCACGAACGCCGCATCCGCCTCGACGAGGTCGACGGTTATTGCTGGCATTGTTATCTGCCGAACATCGGGCCCGGGCAGTTCTACGGCTACCGCATCCACGGCCCCTACGAGCCGGTGAACGGGCTGCGCTGCGATCCGTCCAAGCTGCTGCTCGACCCGTACGGCAAAGCGTTCCACGGCGACTTCGACGGAGATCCGTCGCTGTTCTCGTACGCGATGGCAGCACCCGAATCGGAGGAGCCTGCGGACTCCGATGAGGCCGCACACGATGAGTCCCGTGCCGACACCCCCGCCGCCGACGCTCCCCCGGTCGTCCCGGCCGAACAGTCGTTGCGCGCCACCGGTGATCCGTCGTCGGACGATTACGAGACCTCCTCGACCACCGTCGCGCGCGCCCACAATCCCGCTTCGGCAGCGGCGGACCCACAGGCCGACGTCGACGCCTCGGCATCGAACGGTGCCGACACCGAATCCGAGGCCGGGGGCGCCGTCGGAGACGCGTCGGTCGACACCGAGGAAGCCGCCGAGGAAGCCGCAGAACCCGCGGTGGTGACAGAACCTGATGAGACGGCCGACGCCGTCGTCGAGGACGCCGACACCGAGACCCTCGAGAAGCCGGACGACGACGACACCGAATCGTCGCCGTCCATGCCGCAACTCGATTCACTCGGCCACACGATGCTCTCCGTGGTCATCAACCCGTACTTCGACTGGCAACACGATCGCTCTCCGCGACGGCCGTACCACCAGACGGTGATCTACGAGGCACATGTGAAGGGCATGACCGCCACCCACCCCGACATCCCGGAGTCGCTGCGCGGCACCTACGCGGGCCTCGCCCACCCGGTGATCATCGAACACCTCAAGGCGCTCGGCATCACCGCGATCGAACTCATGCCGGTGCACCAGTTCATGCAGGACTTCGTGTTGCGCGACAAAGGGTTACGCAACTACTGGGGTTACAACACGTTCGGGTTCTTCGCCCCTCATCTCGAGTATGCGTCGAACCCGGACCAACCGGCCGGCGCAGTGACCGAATTCAAGGCGATGGTCCGCGAGTTCCACAACGCAGGCATCGAGGTGATCCTCGACGTGGTGTACAACCACACCGCGGAGGGCAATCATCTCGGGCCGACCATCTGCTTCCGCGGTATCGACAACGGCGCCTACTACCGTCTCGTCGACGGGCAGCCCGAGATGTACATGGACTACACCGGAACCGGCAACAGCCTCAACGGACGCCACCCACACACGCTGCAGTTGATCATGGATTCACTGCGGTACTGGGTGCTCGAGATGCACGTCGACGGATTCCGGTTCGATCTCGCCTCGACGCTGGCCCGCGAACTCCACGACGTCGACCGGCTGTCCGCGTTCTTCGATCTGGTGCAGCAGGATCCGGTCGTGAGTCAGGTCAAACTCATCGCCGAGCCGTGGGACATCGGTGAGGGCGGATATCAGGTCGGCAACTTTCCTCCGCTGTGGACCGAGTGGAACGGCAAGTACCGCGACACCGTTCGCGACTACTGGCGCGGCGAGCCCGCGACACTCGGCGAGTTCGCCTCACGCCTGACCGGTTCGTCTGATCTGTACGAATCCACGGGCCGTCGACCGTCGGCGAGCATCAACTTCGTCATCGCACACGACGGTTTCACGTTGCGGGACCTGGTGTCCTACAACGAGAAACACAACATGGCCAACGGCGAGGACAACCGCGACGGCGAGAGCCACAACAGGTCGTGGAACTGCGGCGTGGAGGGTCCGACCGACGATCCCGAGGTCAACGAACTGCGCGCGCGCCAACAGCGCAACATCCTCGCCACGATGTTCCTGTCCCAGGGCACGCCGATGCTCGCGCATGGCGACGAGATCGGCCGCACCCAGCAGGGCAACAACAACGTGTACTGCCAGGATTCGCCGCTCTCGTGGATGGATTGGTCCCTGGCGGACAAGAACTCCGATCTGTTGGAGTTCACCCGCAAGGCCATCGAGCTGCGTGCCAAACATCCGGTGTTCCAGCGTCGACGCTTCTTCGCGGGAAAGCCGATCCGGTGGGGGCAGGACATGCTCGACATCGTCTGGCTGACCCCGTCCGGTGAGGCGATGACGACAGCCGACTGGGACAGCGGATTCGGCAAGAGCCTCGCGGTCTTCCTCAACGGCAACGGCATTGCCGAGAAGGACGAACGCGGCGAGGTGATCTCCGACGACAGTTTCATGATCTGTTTCAACGCCCACTACGAGGACATCGACTTCACGCTGGCGTCCGAGCGACTCGGCAACGAATGGGAGGGCGTGCTCGACACCAGACACCCGCAGGGCGACTCCGACATCGAGTCCGCGCCGTGCGGCAGCAGTGTCACGATCGGTGCGCGTTCACTCCTCGTCCTCCGTAAGTTGACATGACGACAAGCGATCGCCGTCACCCGATCGCGACCTACCGGGTACAACTGACACCGGATTTCGGCTTCGCCGACACTGTCGGCATTCTCGATCACCTCGTGGCGCTGGGCGTCAGCCACCTCTACCTGTCACCCATCGGCACCGCCATGCCGGGCTCGAGACACGGCTACGACTGGGTGCCGCCGCCTCAGGTGGCCCCGACGCTCGGCGGCATCGACGGCCTCCGTGCGCTGCGAGCCGCCGCGACCGAACGCGGACTGGGCATCGTCATCGACATCGTGCCCAATCACACGGGCGTGGCGGAGGTCCTGCGCAATCCGTGGTTCGCCGACCTCTTGCGACGCGGCCCCGGGTCGCGTCACGCCTCGTACTTCGACGTCGACTTCTCATCGGAGAACGGCTGTGCCGGGAAGATCGCCATTCCAGTCGTGGCCTCCGACGGCGATCTGTCGCCGCTGACCGTCGACTCGCACGGCATATTGCGCTACTACGACCACGAATTCCCCACGGCCCCGGGAACGCTCGGCGGTACTGCACAGGATGTGCATGCGCGCCAACACTATCGACTCGTGCCGTGGGACAGCGGACTCATCGGCTATCGTCGTTTCTTCACCGTCAACGAGCTCGCGGGGCTGCGACAGGAAGACGAGCAGGTCTACCGCGCGACGCACTCGTGGATCAACGAACTCCTCGACGAGGAACTCATCGACGGGGTGCGCGTCGACCACCCCGACGGGCTGTGGCAGCCGATGGCCTACCTCGACGACCTGCGGAACGACCTCGGGTCCGAGTCACTGCTCTACATCGAGAAGATCCTCGCCGCCGACGAACCGCTCGAACCGACACTCCCGGTCGACGGCACGACCGGCTATGACCAGATGCGGATCATCGACGCCGTCTTCACCGCACCGTCGGGTGTCGTCGAACTCGACGAAATCCATCTGCGGGTCACCGGGCAACCCGGGGATTCCCACTGGCTGCACGCACAGGAGCGTGAACGGAAGCTGGCGACGTTGCACGCGAAGTTCGCGGCCGAACACCGCCGACTCGTCCGCGCGATCACCCATTCGGACCCGAGCGCAGACGCCGCCGGGGTGGCCGAGGCGACGGCCGAACTGATCGCCGGACTGCCCGTCTACCGCGCCGACTACCCGTCGCTGCGCCCGCTCTTGATCGAGACCGCGGCCGAGATATCCCTTCGCCGGCCCGATCTGGCCGCGGCCGTCGACACGATCATCAGTGCGACCGCACACCCGGGAGCCGCGAGCTCACGTCTCGCCCAGACCGGCGGCGCCGTAACCGCGAAGAGCGTCGAGGACAGTCTCTTCTACCGGACGGCGCGGCTGGTCTCGTCGCTCGAGGTGGGCAGCGATCCGGCCGACCCCACGCTGAGCCTACAGAACTTCCACGCACACAACGAGATTCGCGCTGCGCAGTGGCCGCGGGCGATGACCGCGACGAGCACACACGACACGAAACGCAGCGAAGACGTGCGTGCTCGCGTCGCGCTGATCGCACAGGTGCCGGAACGGTGGTCGCTCCTCGTCGACGAACTGTGGTCGAACTGGCCCCCACCCGACGATCTGACCGGCTACTTCCTGTTGCAGAACATCGTCGGTGTCTGGCCGGTCGGCGACCCGCCCGGCACCGGTGTGGTGACCGATCAGCTCCGGCAACGCCTCTACGACTACGCACGCAAGGCCACGAGGGAGGCCGAGCTGCACACGTCGTGGACCGACGTGAACTCGGAGTTCGAGTCACAGGTCGATACCTGGATCGACGAGATCACCACCGGCGCCGCAGCCGAATCGATATCGCGTTTCGTGTCGAGGATCGCCTCGGCGTGGGAGCAGGAGGCCTTGGCGCGCAAGGCGATCGCGTTGCTCGGACCCGGTGTTCCCGACATCTACCAGGGCACCGAATGGTGGGACGACTCGCTCGTCGATCCCGACAACCGACGCCCCGTGGACTTCGACCGCTCGCTTGATCACCCCAAGGCCAGACTCGTCCGGGCCGCGCTCGGCGTGCGTGCGTCGCTGCCCACCGCGTTCGAGCCTGGTAGCAGCTATCTTCCGCTCTACGCCGACGGACCCGGAGCCGACCACGCCATCGCGTTCGGGCGCGGCGTCGGCGATGTCGCCGACGTGATCGTCGTGACCGCTCGCTTCACCCACAGCCTCATCGGGGACGCGGCGCTCACCTTCCTCGACCTGCCGACGGGGACGTGGCGTGACGTGCTGACGGGTGCCACCTACCGCGACGTCACCGACCTCGGTGAACTGCGCGCCACCAATCCGGTCGCGATACTCGTGCGCTCGACCGCCGACACCCCAACCACCCGGCCGACGAGAGCGTGATCGGCTGCTCGCGGCTCACCCGCCGGGCGCAGGGGTCGGGGCAGCGGGTGTCGGGGCAGCGGGAGTAGGGGCCGGAGCCGGGTTCGCAGCCCCGCCCTGCGTGTCGGCGGCGGGCCCGTTCGTACCCTGCTGCTGACCCAGTCCTGCTTGTGCGCCACTGAGTTTGGACACTTTCCAGGAACCGTCTTCCTTCATCAGGTCCAGCCAGACGAGCATCAGTTCCTTGCCGCCGCTCGGTGCGATCGTGCTCGTGCCTGACACCTCGACCAAAACGGCCGTCGAGGCGCGGTCAGTGTCGAAGGACTCGACGGACACGGATTTCACGGTCGGGGTGGCCTTGACGTTGAGGTCACGCAGCGCCTTGGTGCCGTCGGTCTGTTCGCGCTCGAGGTTCGTGCGGAATTCGCCGGTGCTCAGCGGGCCAAGCAGGGTCTTCATGTCGCCGACCGCGTCCGAGTTCATCGTGCTGACGAGCTTGACGGTGAACACCGACGACGCCGCCTTGGCGTCGTCGAACGCCGCCAACCGCTGCTGATCGCGGTGATAGCCCCACCCGAGCAACCCCACGGCGACGATCAGTGCCACGACCACCAGGCCCGCGAGCACCCTGAGGACTCCGCCGGTGCTGATCGTGAACGACACCTCACGAGATGCTCTGCGCTCCTTCGCGGCAGGGGCGCGGTCGGCCTCCTCCCGTGCCGCCGACGCCCCATCGGAGGTGGAGTCGTCACGCCCATCGTCGACGCCTTCGGATTTTCCGGTCCGATCCACATCCCCGGTCGAACGTGCGGCCGCGCGAGCGCTCTTCGTCCGGGGCTTGCGCGTCGAGGCATCCCTCGACGCCACCGTCTCGGTGCTGCCCGGACTCGAGCCGTCTGCAGTTACCCCTTCTGGAGTCGGGCTGCCGTCAGCGGCGGTGGCGGACGCTTCGGTGTTGTTGTCGGCTGTCATGTGTTCCCAGTTCATTGTGCTCACCTGCCATCGGCGGCAGGCGCGATGTGCGACGTCACGCACTGGCTCGACAGAGGATCGGGCCGGTGCGGATCGCCCTAACCCAGCGGTACCGTTCGCGCGTTGGGGTCTGCTCCGAGGGCGGGCCCCGCGGTGTCATCCCCGGGGGGTCGGGGCGCGTTGGCCGAGCCGCGGATCTGCTGGTTCTTGTCTTCGGTGACACAGTACAGATTGGTGGGAATCACCGTTTCGAGTACCTTCGTCGGCCTGATCGGGGTCACCGCGTAGTTGCAGTAAGGCCTCGGGAAGATGGCCGCCATCACCCACCACGCGCCGTCGTGGAACATGTCCTTACTGGTGTAGGAGGCGTCGCGGATCGACGGCAACGATGTCGCCAGTGCCGGTGCCCGCAGCGCACCCTGGCGCGCGATGTCTGCGACCTGTTGGAGCACGCCGGTCAGCGGATCCCGGATCTGGCTCAGCGAGCCGCTCAGGCTGGTGAACTGTGCGGGCGCTTTGCCGAGCAGGGTGTTGAGCTCGGCGTTCGCGGCGACCGCGGAATTGATCACCGCGCTCGCACCCGACACCGTGGTCCCGAAATCGGGTTGGATGTTCGCTGTGGTGGCGAGAATCGTCCCGGTCTGTTGGATGAGTTTCGTGGTCTCGGGCAGGACGCGACGCAGGTCCGCGAAGATCGTGCCCGCGGCGTCGAAGAACGTGCGGAGCTGATTGGCCTGACCCGCCTCGGGGGTGAGCGCGACGTCGAGACTCGACACGGTTGCACGCAACTTCACCGGGTCGATCTGGCTGATCACGTTCAGAGAGGACTCGAGCAGCGCCGGGAACGGAGCGGTGACGTGGGTCTGGTTCACCTCGATGGTGTCACCGTCGGTGAAATACGGCCCGCTGCTCGTCGACGGCGTGAAATCGACGTATTGTTCTCCAGCTGCCGACAATCCGAGCGCCGAGACCAGTGCGTTCCGGTTGATCCTGACGTCGTCGTCGATCGAGAGGTGCGCCTGCACCGACGTCGGTTGCACCTGTAGCGAATCGACCTCGCCGATCTTCACCCCTCGCAGGGTCACGCGCGAACTGTCCTGCAGTCCACCGGATATCGGGAAGTTGACGGTCAGGTGGTAGGTACCCTGCCACGGCCGCCAGCTGAGGGCCCCGAAACCGATGTAGGCCAACCCCAGCAACATCACGACCACGAGCCCGATGTTGCCGAACGTACTCGCGTGTTTGCGCAGCCAGCCCATCATCCGCAGCATCCCTTCGTACCGCTCAGTTGGGCGAGTATTCGTGTGAGCGTCTGCTGCAGCGATTGCCCACCGGACTCGAGATCTTGCAGTTCCGGCAGACGGCTCGCCGAGTCGAATCCGAATCCCGTTGTGAGCCAGTACAACTTGGCCGAACTCGCAACAGAGTTGCCCTGGATGGTCTTGGCGAACTTCGGTGTCAGCTCGTGCAGGTTGTCGGAGACGGGTCCGAGAATCGGTGGTACGTCACGTAGTTCGGCGGTGAGCGTTCTCAGATGCCCGATCAGCGACACGAGGCCGTCGGAATCGTTCCGGACGAAATCGTTGGTGGCATCGGTGACCTTGGTGGTCTTGTCGAGGGTCGACAGGATCAGACTCATCTGATCGTCCACCGTGTCGATGGCCGGCCCGAGCTTGTTGATCGCCGCCATGATCTGGGGGCGTCCCGCCGACAGGTCGGCGGTCAACCGGGACGTGTTTCGCAGTGAGCGGTCGACCTCGGCGGAATTGGTGTTCAGCCGTGTGATCGCCGTGGTGAACTCTTTGATCGCGCCCTGGAGATTGCCCGGGCTACTCGGGCCCCCTGCCACGGCCGCGCTGAGTTCGGTGACGATCTGTTGCAACGAACCGAGCGAGCCGCCGTCGACCACCGCCGCCGCGGAGACGAGGATGTCTTCGACCGTCGCCGCGGCCGACGTCGGTCCCGTCAACACCGCGCCGTCGGCAACCGACGGGCCCGATATGTTGGCGGGCGGCATGAGTGCCACGAAGACGTCGCCGAGTGGTGTCGCCTGGCGCAGTTCTGCTCCGGTCCCCACCGGGATCTGCGCGTCGCGGGCGACTTTCATCGTCACCACGGCGGTGTAGTCGTGCACGGTGATGTCGCTGACCTCGCCGACATCTGTTCCGTTCAGTTTGACCTTGGCCCTGCTCGGAAGATTCAGTGCGTTGTCGAAACGGGCGGTCAGCGTTTTGCCGTCACCCACGCCCCCGGGTGCGGGCAACGGCAGTTGTTCCACGGTCAGTCCGGGCATCGCGCCACAACCACAGAGGCCGACCGTCGCCGCGACCAGCAGAGCGAGGAGCGCGGGGACGGTACGCCTGCTGCCGCCGGCAACGCGTGGTCGGCGGATCGGCCCTGGGTACCGGGCGACGCGCGGACGCGGCGTCGGCAGTCGCGGAGGGCCCAACGTGATCGTGAACTGCCTCATTTGCTCATCTCCAGCAGACTCGAGAACACACCGAGATCCGGCCCGAAGTCCTTGAGTTGTCCCGTGCGACAACCGTTCTTCTGCAGGTTGATCGCCTGGCAGAACGCATTCAGCGCCTCACCGTCGAGCAGCGACTTGTCGAGCAGCACCTGGATCCGCCATGCGCGTTGCTCGGGCGACACGGTGTTGGCGAGGTTCTGGAACAGTAGCGGTGCCACGTCGATCGTCTCGACCACCTGTCGTGAATAGTCGTTCAGATTGTTCACCAGGGCGCTCAGCCTTCCGGTCGAGTCACTGATGGTCGTCGAGTTGTTCTTCAGGAACTCCGAGGTGTTGAGCAACGTCTGGTTGAGATCGTCGAGTGTGGCCGTCAGGCCCGGGGCCTGCTGGCCCAGCATCTGCGCCACCTGACTGATCGATGACGAGAACTGTGTCATCTTCGGGTAGTTGGCGGTCAGCGCACCCGTGATCTTCTGTGTGTTCTTGATGACCTGGGTCAGTTGATCGCCATTGCCCGCGAATACGTTGGTCGCGGAACCGAGTTGGTTGATGGCCTCTCGGATTCGTTCCCCGTTTCCCGTCGTCGTGCCCGAGGTGATGTCCACCAGGTCGGCGATCGGGCCCTGCCCGTCCTTGTCGGTACTCAACGACGTCACGAGTCGATCCACGGCGTCGAAGAGATCACCCACCGCCACCGGACTGCGGCCCTCGTTCTTCATAATCGCGCCGTCGGTGAGTTTCGGACCACCCGAATACGCCGGCGTGAGTTCGATGTGGCGGGTGGTGACGATGGAGGTGTTCACGATTGCAGGGGTCGCATCGACGGGAACTGGGACGTTCTTGTCGATCGTGAAGGTGACCTTGACGCGACTGCCCTGCTGCTGCACGGAGGTCACCTGTCCGACGGGCATTCCGAGGACGGCGACATCGTTGTCCTTGTACAGACCGGCGACGTTCGGGAAGAAGGCTGTCACCTCGATCTGGGAGCCGAAAGCCACCTTCCAACTCGCGGGAACGAGCGAGCATCCCGAGAGCAGTGCGACGACCATGATGGTCAGCGCGAGAACGATGGTCGGCCGACGCCACCGCGGGCCCGTGACCGTGTGTCGCCTGGTCCGCACGCTCAGCATCCGTCCACCACCCGGGCGGTGCACAACCAGTTGTCGGGGAACAGCCCCCACGGCAGGTAGCCCGTCGAATGCGGACCGTCGGCCATGATGTTGTTCAACATCCGCGAGGTGACCGGCAGGATCTGCAGGAGCTTGCGCAGGTTCTCCTGGTTCTTCTGCAAACCCTGGCTGATCGTGTCGAGATTGGCCATGATCGGCGCGAAGCTGTCCCGGTTCTCCGCGGCGACGGCTCGCGACTGATCGACCAGTGCCGCCACGCCGTCGAGGAGTTTGGTCACCAACGCCTCACGCGCGGCGATCTTCTGTGCGAGTTGACCACCCTGCCCGACGATGATCGCCAACTGTGTCTGCGTGTCGTTGACCACCGATGTCACGGTGTTCGTGTCGGCGAGCAACTGCGTGATCTGGTCCTTACGGTTGGTGACGATCTTCGACATCTCGACCAGCGAATCGATGGTCGGACGGGCAAGAGCCGGTGCGTCGGACAGCTGCGCGTTGAGTGAGGTGATGCTCTGCGCGAGCGCGGTGTCGTCGACGCCCGCGATCACGGGCGTCCCCACTTCGAGAGTCTTCTGCAGGTCGTAGGGCACGGCCGTCTTCGCAATCCGGCCGTCGGGCGCGGGCTGCGACGAATCACCCAGTGACACATCGACGTAGCGCTGTCCGAGTAACGTCGACATCTTGATCTCGGCGGCTCCGTTGGACGTGACGTCGACGTCGTTGTCGACCTTCATGGTGACCTTGACGTGATCACGCTGCAGCGACGTATCCGACACCTCACCGACATCGATGCCGGCGACGCGGACCTTGTCGCCCGGCCGGATACCACCTGCCTGCGCGAAATCGGCTGTGTAGGACTTCTTCCCGATGTGTGCCTGACCGATCCCGGTGACCACGAGAATGAGACCGACGATCACCACGGCACCGATCACGCCATACCACGTGCGTCGGTGACGGTTGAAGCCTCGCCGCATGCGCCCGCTCATCGGCATACCGGAGAGTGTTTGGTGCCGCCGATCTTGTTCAGAATCCCTGGCGGTAGGAGCACATTGCCGATCGAGATGTCGAGATCACACGCGTACACGTTCAGGTACGCCCCCTCCTGCATCGCCTTGGGTAGTAATGCGAGGAACTTCGGCAGATCGACCACTGTCCGATCGAGCGATGCTCCCGCAGCGATCAAGCCGTTCGTCGCGTATCTGGTGTTGTTCGCGGCGGCCGCGAGGTCGGTGCGCGACCGGCCGAGGACATCGGCGAATCCCGCCGCGGTACGCCCGACGTTGTCGACGGACCTGCCGAGGGCGGCCGAATTCGCGTTGAGCTTCTCGATGAGTGACGCGACGCTGGTGACCACACCGCTGAGCTGACGCTTCTGCACGGACAGGTCACGCATGACGCCGCTGAGGTTGTCGATGATGGCACCGATCACCACGTCGCGGTTGGCCATGTCCGAGGCGAGCTTGCCGATCTGGGCCACCGTCGTGTTCAGCGACACGGTGTCGCCCTGGAACGCCTGGACCAGCCCGTTCGACAGCGCGTTGACCTGTTCGGGCTGCAGGGTGTCGAATACCGGCTGGAAGCCGGCAAGCAACTTGGTCACGTCGAACGAATCCTGGGACGGCTGTTGCAGGGTCGAACCCGGCGCCAGCGGCGACTCCTTGGAATCGTCCTTGCGCGACAAGGCGAGATACCGCTGCCCGACCAGATTCTGATACCTGATCGCCGCCTGCGTCGTGGTGAACACCGGCTGATCCTGTTGCACCTCGAACGTCACCTTCGCGCGGCCATGGTCGAGGTCGATGGACTGCACGCGCCCGACGCGGACTCCTGCCATGCGGACGTCGTCACCTGCCAGGAGCCCCGACGCGTCGTTGAAATACGCCGAGAAGTCGCGTGTGGGACCGGACACGGAGCGTTCCAACGTCGAATAGATGACGTAGGTCAGCAGTAACGCGACGACCGCGAAAACGGTGAAGCCTATCAACGGCTTTCGGATCGAACCCTCGACAGCACTCATCGTCCTCCCCCCGTGCGGTTGTCCTGTGCGGGTTCGAGCGAGACCGACTGCACGAGCGGACCGAGCATCAGTGTGTCGGCGGCACGGGGCGCACGATCGAGCGCGGCTGTCAGTGTCGCGTTGTCGGCATCGGTGGTCACGGCCCCCGCGGCCGACGGCGTCGGATCAGTCTTCACATGAGTCGACGCCGGGGAGACGAGCAACGGACCCGAACTGGTCGGGCCGGTGCCGGTTCCCGGACCCACACACCCCGGTCCGCGCGCCTGTCCGTACGGCCCGCCGTTGTAGACCGGACAGTTGGCCCGCGTGTACTGGTTGAACGCCCCGAAGCTGAGTCCGATGTTGACCTGCACAAGCCCGTTGAGCCCGGTGAACACCGTCACGGCTCTGGCGGCCAGTTCATTCAGAGCGGTCAGGGCCTGCGGCAGTGCCTCGGGTTCGAGGGTTACCGCGCCGATAGTGGTGTCGAGGTCGGGAACCAGACGCTTGGCCACGTCTCCGTTACGCGCGAACAGCGCCTGTGCCTGGTCGACCGTGCTCGACGCCGCGGTCAGCAGGGCGGTCAAGTCGCGTTGGTGCGATGCGATGGTCATCGCCGGGATCACGCTGCGCCCCAACGTGTTCAACAGCTCCGGGGCCGATTGCGCCAGCCCGGTCACCGAATCGTTGAAGTTGTCGAACCCGGAAGGCGCACCGTCGGGGAACTGTGCGTTGATGCTCTCGAAATAGGTCTTGAGTTCGCCGGAGAACATCCCGAAGACGGCACCGCCGCCCCGGAGCGCATCCGCGATGGTGCCGAGCACCGTCGCCAGTTGCTCGGGAGGAACAGCGGTCAGCAGTGTCCTGAGATCGTTCTGCGCGTCCTGCAGTTTGATCGTGGCGAGGGATCTGTCGGCGGGAATGGTGGCTCCGTCGGAGATGTGTTCGGCTACGGGCTGACCGGGAGCGACGAGTTCGACCGAGTTCACGCCGAACAGATTCGACGGAACGGTCCGAGCGGTCACGTTCGCCGGAATACCCTCCGCCTGACCGGGATCGAGGTCGATGTCGACCACCTTGAGTTGTTTGCCGCCGGCTCCGGTCTCCGTCGACAACGCCATGGCCTTGACCTCACCCACGATCAGACCGTTGTAGCGCACGTCGGCACTGTCGACGAGACCATCGCCGATGTCCTCCATCTGCGCGCGCACCGGCACCACGGAATCGAACGCACCCTGATAGCGCATGAACAGCACGACGAACATGATGGCGAGGACGACGACGAAGATCAGGCCGCGCAGAACGTACTGGCGCAGTGAGGGATTGCGCCCATCGGTGGCGACGTTCATCGGTCCCCCCTCATCCGGATATCCGAACGCCGGACGACATGCCCCAGAAGACGAGCGTCATGATCAGGTTCGCGAACACGATGACGATGATCGCGAGGCGGATCGCGTGGCCTGCCGCGACCCCGACGCCCTCGGGTCCACCCGAGGCGAAGTAGCCGTAGTAGCACTGGATGAACGTGGTCAGCAGCACGAACACGATCACCTTGACGAAGGAGAACAGCACATCCTGCGAACGGATGAACGAGTCGAAATACGAGAGGTAGTCGCCTGCGCCCTTGCCGCTCTGAAGCTGGAACATGACCTGACAGGCAATGTAATTCGCGGCAAGCGATACCGCGTAGAGCGGAACGATCGCGATCACGGCGGCGAGCATGCGGGTGGTGACCAGATAGGGCATTGGCCGGATAGCGATCGATTCGAGCGCGTCGATCTCCTCGCTGATCCGCATCGATCCCAGCTGTGCGGTGAACCGGCAACCCGATTGCGCGGTGAAGGCAGTCGCTGCCAGCAGCGGGCCGATCTCGCGAGTGGTCGCGAACGCGGAGAGTCCGCCGGTCACAGGCGCCATACCCAGCAGATTCAACGCGGTGTAGCCCTCGATGCCCACCGTCGCCCCGCCCATGATGCCGAGGATCAGCATGACCCCGACCGTCCCGCCGCCGACGACGATCGCACCGTTACCCCAGGCGACGTCGGAGAGCAGGCGCCACACCTCCTTGCGGTAGTGGACGAATGTCAGCGGCACTGCGCCGATCGATCTGACCAGGAAGGTGACCAGATGTCCCATCTGCGCCAACGCATCACGTGGCGCGGTGACGATGACCTTGCCCGCGCCCAGCGGACGCAGGACGGGCGGCACATACCGGGATGCGGTCACCTCACACCACCTTCGTCGGAACGAGGAGAGTGAACATCTGCGTGAGGATGACGTTCACCGTGAACAACAGAAGCACCGAATTGACCACCGCCGCATTGACCGAATTGGCCACACCCGCCGGACCGCCTTTGGTCGACAGCCCTCGATCGCAGGCGACGATGGCGACGATGGCGCCGAAGATGACCGATTTGATCAGAGCGAACGACAGGTCGGAGACAGAGGCGAAGGAAGCGAACGTTCCCGTGTAGCTGCCCGGGGTCCCACCCTGGAAGTACACGTTGAACACGTAGCCGGTGATGAAGCCGACGAAGCACACGAAGCCGCACAGCAGGAAACTCACGACCATCGTCGCGAGGAGTCGGGGCGAGATCAGTCGTTCGATCGGATTGACACCCATCACCCGCATGGCGTCGATCTCGTCGCGGATGGTGCGCGAGCCCAGGTCGGCGGCGATGGCCGAACCGACGGCACCGGCGAGGAGCAGAGAGGTCACCAGTGGTGCGCCCTGCCGGATGACGCCGAGGCCGGTGGCCGCGCCGGAAAACGACGTGGCGCCGATCTGACCGGCGATGTTACTGACCTGGATCGAGACGATGACGCCGATCGGGATGGCCACGAGCAGCGTGGGCAACACGGACGTGCTGGCCATGAAGGCGCACTGTCGAATGAACTCGGCGAACGGGAACCGTCGCTTGACGATGTCGACGATCAGGGTTCGGAATACCTCGACGAACAGGCCGAGTTGGCGGCCGAACGTGTCGAACGACGCCACCACGTGCTCGCGGAACCACACGGCCAGCCCATTGTGCCGGGACCTGATCGTCACGTTCTGTTCTGGCGTCTCACTCGGCCGCGCCGTGGTCTCACTCATGACCGGCTCCCGATGACAACCACCCCTGCCCGTGTCGTACGCGCCCTTCCAGGCGCCAACCTGCCGACGGTCACGTCATCGTCGGCACAACGCCAACACACTTCCGTCTCGCTCCAGCCACTTATCTAACTGCGCGGTAATATACATCGCCGCATGCATCTCGTGTGCGATGGGTCACATGGTGGCGAGTCGGCGCCACATCGTGTCCCGTTCTACGGTTGGGCCATGCAGACCAGCCCCGGATCGCGCGGCCCGTGCAACGCAGACACCATAACGACAGGCGCGCGGGAGCCGGAGGAAAACGTTCACACCGGTGCACCATCGAGACGTTTCGAACCGCCCCGTCTCATGGCCGACGTCCGAGTGTGGGCTCCCACTGCGCGCTCGGTCATTCTCGTGACCGACTCCCCAGACGACCCCGACACAGAACACTCGGAAGCCACCGAGAAGACGGAAACCACTGACACCACTGAGACCACCGGCGGAATCCCGATGATCCGGGTCAACGACGCGCCAGGGTGGTGGATGGTCGACGCCACAACGATCGAGGAAGCACCGGAGACCACCGGGCTCGGCGGCGCCTCCGCGGCGACGCGCCGATACGGTTTCCGGATCCTCGCAGACGATGCCGGTACGCAGACGCAGTCCGGCGCGTTGTCGGACACCGCCGACGCGCCGGTGCGGCCGGACCCGCGTTCGGTTCGCCAGCCCGACGGGGTGCACGGTCTGTCGGCGCTCCACACCGTGGACGGCTCGGTCTGGACGGACGACGAGTGGCAGGGCCGTTCGGTATCGGGCGCGGTCATCTACGAACTGCACATCGGTACGTTCACCCCCGAGGGCACTCTCGACACCGCGATCACCAGACTCGACCACCTCGTCGAACTCGGAGTCGACTTCGTCGAACTGATGCCGGTCAATGCCTTCAACGGAGACGTCGGCTGGGGATACGACGGCGTCGACTGGTACGCGGTCCAGGAGTCCTACGGCGGCCCCGACGCGCTCGCCCGATTCGTCGACGCATGCCACTCCCGCGGGCTCGGTGTCGTTCTCGACGTCGTCTACAACCATCTCGGGCCGTCGGGAAACTACCTGCCAGATTTCGGTCCCTATCTCAGCGACGGCGCGACATCGTGGGGAGCGGGACTCAATCTCGCGGGCCCCGATTCGGACACCGTCCGCGACTACATCGTCGAGAACGCACTGCGCTGGTTTCGTGACTTCCACGTCGACGCACTACGCCTCGACGCGGTTCACGCCCTCAACGACCACCGCGCGGTACACATCCTCGAAGAGCTCGCGACCGAAACCGACGCACTCGCAGCCGAACTCGGCAGACCGCTCTCACTTATCGCCGAGAGCGACCTCAACGACCCGCGGCTGATCACCTCGCGCGATCGTGGCGGGTACGGACTGACCGCGCAGTGGGACGACGACATCCATCACGCCATCCACACGCTCGTGTCCGGCGAACGTCAGGGTTATTACGCCGACTTCGGCAGCTATGCCGCCCTGGCAAAGGTGCTGCGCGGTGGCTTCTTTCACGACGGCACGTATTCGTCATTCCGTCGCCGCCATCACGGTAGACCGATACCGACCGACGAGATCCCCGCCTCCGCCCTGCTCGCCTACACCTGTAACCACGATCAGATCGGCAACCGCGCCATCGGCGACCGCCCGTCGGCGTACCTCGACCCGGGACAACTGGCCATCAAGGCGGCCCTGGTGTTGCTGTCCCCCTTCACGCCGATGCTGTTCATGGGCGAGGAGTGGGCGGCGAGTACCCCGTTCCAGTTCTTCACCTCGCATCCCGAACCCGAACTCGGCCGCGCCACCGCCGAAGGGCGCAAGGCGGAGTTCGCCGAACACGGATGGGACAGCGCGGAGATCCCCGATCCGCAGTCGCCACAGACATTCGCCGACTCGAAGCTCGATTGGAGCGAACCCGCCAGCGGCACGCACGCACGGGTGCTCGAGTTCTACCGCGCTCTCGTCGCACTGCGGAAGTCGGTCGACGACTTCGCCGATCCGTCGTTCGACTCAGTCGACGTCACCTACGACGAGGAGGCAGGGTGGTTTGCGATGCATCGCGGCGACCACACCGTGCTGGTCATCATCGGAGCCGACGCCGTCGACGTGCCCATCCGGATCGATCCCGCGCTGAGCTGGACCGACGTCGCAGTAACAGAGTCGGGCGTGCGCAGCCCGGGCCACAACGTGGTGATCGGGCGGCGACTGCCGGGACCCGAGTGATGGTCGACCGCTACGGGCCCCGCCGGCTCAGGTCAGATAGTTGTACGCCGACGACCCCGGCTCGAGCCGTTCACAGTTGAGCCGTGTGTGCGACATCCGCTCCATGAGCTCACCGAGCCCCTCCGGCGCGCCGAGCTCGATACCGACGAGGGCGGCACCGGTCTCGCGGTTGTTGCGTTTGACGTATTCGAACAGCGTGATGTCGTCGTCGGGGCCGAGGACCTCGTCGAGGAAACGACGCAGCGCGCCCGGCTCCTGCGGAAAGTCGACGAGGAAGTAGTGCTTGAGTCCTTTGTGGACGAGTGATCGCTCGATGATCTCGTTGTACCGCGACACGTCGTTGTTGCCGCCCGAGATCAGGCAGACCACGTCGGCATCTGCGGGCAGCGCCAGTCGCGACAGGCCGGTGACCGCCAGCGCACCCGCAGGCTCGGCGATGATCCCCTCGTTCTGATAGAGATCGAGCATCGTCGAACAGATTGCGCCCTCGTCGACGTGCGTGATGTGCGTGGTACCCGGGGTCACGACGAGCGGATCGTCGACGGAGAGCACCGGTGCGTGCGACGATCCACCTTGCTTCGCGACCTGCCGGCGCACCTCGGGATGATCGGCAACGGTCGCCCCCATCGACGCGAGCACCCGGTGGCCGAGTGCGCCGATGCGCTTGACCGCGGCACCGTCGACGAAGGGATCGATCTGCTCGAGCGTGACCGGTCCGCCCGCCACCAGTGCCGCCGACAGCGACGCCGCGCCGTGTGGTTCGACGCCGATGATGGCGACGTCGTCGGATCTCGACCGGAGATAGGTCGCGATGCCCGCGAGACAACCGCCCCCGCCGACCGGGAGGACGACGACGTCGGGCACTCTGCCGAGTTGCTCGACGATCTCGACAGCGCTGGTGCCCTGTCCCGCTGCGGTACGCGGATCGTCGAAGGCGTGAATCCAGGCGGCACCGGTGCGCATCACATCGTCCTGCGCAGCGGCCGCGGCGGCGTCGTAGGTGTCGCCGACCGCGAGGAGCTCGACGAAATCACCGCCGTGCCAACGAATACGGTCACGTTTCTGCTTGGGTGTCGTGGTCGGGACGTAGATACGTCCCGGAACCCCCATCGTTCGGCAGGCATACGCGACGCCCTGGGCGTGGTTGCCGGCACTCGCGGCGACGACGCCTGCCGCGAGCTCGTCGTCGGAGAGCAGCGACATGGTGTTGTAGGCACCACGGATCTTGTAGGACCGAACCGTCTGCAGGTCTTCACGCTTGACGTGGACCCGGCTTCCGTACTCCGCGGAGATCCGCGGAACCGCTTCCAGCGGGGTGCGTGTCACCGCGGGCGAAATCCGCTCGACCGCCGCCTGGATCGCGTCGGCGGAGAGCTCCTGCTCCTGCGACGTGGCCTGCGAATTGTCGACTCCGAGGTGTTGCGTACTCACGCAGTCCATGGTCTCACCTCCCGAA
Organism: Gordonia otitidis; assembly: GCF_020735545.1. Classification (NCBI taxonomy): domain Bacteria; kingdom Bacillati; phylum Actinomycetota; class Actinomycetes; order Mycobacteriales; family Gordoniaceae; genus Gordonia; species Gordonia otitidis. The sequence continues at coordinate 4,264,393 of NZ_CP085974.1, read as the reverse complement.
ATCCCTCGTCGGGCGACCCGACGCACGTAGCATCAGTGACGCCAACCCCATTTCGTCGCACCCCGTTCGAGCAACAGGTCGAGCAGCAGTGTCGGCAGTACCGTCGTCCAGCATCGAGGCGGCATCGGACACTCATGCGACGTCAGACACCGTAGGAGGTCGGCATGTTCCGACACCTCGTTCGAAGGACCACCGCACTCTCCGCCTGCGCCATCGCCGCCGCGTCGGTGATCGCGACCACCAGCGTGGGTTCCGGCCCAGCCGACGCCGCGCCTGCCTGCGCGGGCGGCGCCGCACCGGCACGGCTCGTCGGAACGGTACCCGGGGCCGCGTTGGAGGGGTTGACGGTCGATGCGAGCGGCCGGCTCTACACCACCGACCTGGTCAGCGGACGTGTGTTCCGCCTCGATCGACCCGGCGCGGGCGCTGTGCCGGTCGCGAAGGTGCCCTCCGGCGGTGCGGGCGCCCTGGCCTGGACGCCGGACGGCACACTGCTGGTCGGTTACGGCTCCGATCCCAGAGTTCTTCTCGGTGACGCCATCCGTCCAGGCGCGATCGCGCGCCTCGACGTCAACACTCTCGCGCTGCGTCCCTGGGTGAGCGGACTCTCGGCAGCCGACGGGATGGACGTGTCCGCTCGTGGGAATGTGTACGCCACCAACGACTTCGGAAACCTGGTCGGCAAGATCACACCCACCGGTACCGTGACGCCGGGCTGGGCGTCGATACGCAGTGCCAACGGTGCGGTCCTCGACCGCGACGACGGCTTCCTGTACGTGTCGCGCACGTTCACCGATCCAGGCGTCAGCCGCATCTCGACCAGCAACCCGCGCGTCGTGCAGAGTCTGCTCACGCTCGGCGGCGGCGATGCTCTCGCGGCACCGGACGGCTTGACGCTCGACGCCGCGGATCGTCCGGTGGTGCCGTTCAATGCGAGCGGACAAATCGTGCGGATCACCTCGCCGGGACGCTACTGCGTGCTCACGAGCGGGCTACCGCTGTCGAGCGTGGTGTCGTATGGCCGATCGGCCCGTGGTTTCTCGGCCGGACACCTCTACCGCGCGGGCTTCGACGGACGGATCTACGAGATCCCGAGCGGCTACTCCGCCGGGTCGGTTGCGGCGTTCCCCGGCCGCTGACCGCGTGTGAGACTCGCGGAGGCGAACCACACCGCAACGCCCGTCGCGGCCGACGACCATGCGGTGATCTCGGGTGACCGGGTCACGAGGAGGACGACGAGCGCCGCGACGGTGGCGGCCACCACCGCGTACACCTTGTGGACGGGCCAGTTGACCCCGGCGATCTCGATCGTGTGTGCGTCATCAGCCGCGCGTCCGCGACCCCGCTGGGAGCCGTCGGACTCGATCAGGACTGTCATCGGACACCTCATTCGCTCGACCTATGACACGAGTATAGACACATCGGTGAGAAAATGTTCGGCGGGCCGAAACTTTGGATTCGTGAGTGCTTCGACCAGGTATTTCTTCGGTGTTCGAGGTCAGCGGCCGTCGCGCAGGGTGTCGAAGAGTTCGTGGTAGGGGCCCACGAGATAGACCGTGTCGTCGGCGGCCAGCCGATCGTCGCGTCGGGGGTGAACGATGGTGGTTCCACCCCGCACGATCGCGATGATGCGGGTTCTCGTCGGTAGTTCCTCCATGGCCAGGCCATCGAGCGCGCTTCGCTCACGGATGAACAGCCCGCCGACCATGAACGATCGCTGGCCCACCGAGAACGTGGAGATCACCTGTAGTCCCAGTGCCGCGCCGATGAACCAGGGTGCGGCGAGCTCGACGGTCGAGCGGACGTTCTGAAAACCGAACCGATGGGCGACAGCAGAACCGAGCGCGTGGTCGTAGACACGCATCACCACAGGCACGCCGGGTCTACCCTGCGCGCGCGTCCACCGGCGGCCGAGCAGTTCGCGCAGGATGATGCCGGTCTCGATGTTGACCATGTCGTCGTGGGTCAGCACCGCGACTGCACGTGCTCGTTCGATACCGGCGTCGGAGAGTGTTCGACGCAACGTCGCGTCGCCGAAGACGACCGGGATGTCGAGTTCCGCGGCCGCATCGAGATAGCGGTTGTCGTCGTTGCGCTCGATCACGGCGACGTCGTATCCCAAAGCCGTGAGGTCGTTCGCCACGCGGATGCCGAACGAACCGAGTCCCACCACGACGACGTGCCCGGAGAACTCGCGAACCCTGCGACGGCCCGCTGAGGCCGAGAGTCGTTGCGAAAGCAGAAGATCGGCGATGAACGCCATGAGGATGGCGGTCGTCGTGATGCCGGCGAACATCAGCGCTATGGAGAACAGCCGTAACCAGGTCGGCTGCCCGACGAAACTGAAATCGCCATATCCGACCGTCGCGATCGTCTCGGTGGAGAAGTACAGGGCATCGACGAAGCTCATGCCCGGTCGGTGATAGGTGAAGCGCAACAGCACGGTCGCCCCGAGCAGCAGGGCGAGCGACACCCCGAGAGCCCGGAACAGGTTGGGGTTGACGTCGTCGCGAAAAGCCCGGAGCCCGCCGAGAACTCGCCGCGGTAACGGTCGATGGTGCCTGCGGCGCCCGCTCGGCGCGTCGCGATCGACGATGATGTGCTGCTCGGCGAGCTGGCCGGGTGTGCCGATCATCGTCACCCAATCGCCCTCGTCGACGTCGAGGTCGCGGCCGGGTGACGGGACGACCTCGCCCGGCGCGGAACTGTTCTCGCCACGCAACACTGCCACGGGGGCGAGATCGCCGTAGAGCTCGCGCAGGGTCGCGGCCCGTGGTGCATATGCGCCGGAGACCACGAACTCGTTGTCCGCGACAGCAATCGGATGCGTCGTCCTACCAAGGCACGCCTCGACCACGGACGGTGCCGCGAGTTCGGCGACGTCGAGGACGGCACCCGGACCGTTGCCGAGAGCCACCGCGTCGCGGAGCACCGCGTTCGAGAGGTTGGCCACCACGCGCACCGTTCCGCTGAGGCGCCTGGTGAGCAGAGCGATCTTCAGGTTGACCGCATCATCGGAACCCGGACACACCACGGCGGCGGCATCCTCGACGTCGAGATGGGCGAGCTCGGCCGGGTCGTGCAGCGGCACGATGATCGCCCCCGCGCTGCGGAGCTCGTCGCTGATGCGCTCGGTGAGGGCGTCATCGCCGTGCACGATGAAGTGGCCGGGCATTGATGGAGCGTACCCGCGCGGGTCAGCTCAGGCAGCTCGGTCCGAGCAGCGCCTTCAAGTCCCCCATGAGTGCCGAACTAGGTGTCACACGCAACGCCTCGGTCAACTTGAGCACCGTCGAGCGTTCGTCGCTGACCAGGGTCACGTGTACGTCTGCCGGACCCGGATGTCGGGTCAGTACCTGTTTGAGAGCCTGAACACGATCAGGGGTGCACGCCCGCGCCGCCAGGGTCAGCGCCACCGGCTTCGTCGCGCCGGCAGCGTTGAGGTCGGGAACGGCGAGATCGTTGGCGCTGATCATCATCGAATCGTCACGCATGTTGACCCGTGCCTTCACCAGGACGATGTTGTCGGCGACGATGTCCATCCCGTAGGTCTGGAACGCCCGGGGGAAGAAGTAGACCTCGACACCACCGACCATGTCCTCGAGCGTGACCGCCGCCCACGGCTCACCCTTCTTGTTCACCCTCCGCGTCACCGACGAGATGATGCCGCCGATGGTGATCTGCGCACCGTCGGAGATGTTGCCCTCGAGCAGCTGCGTGATCGAGGTGTCGGTCTGGGCCGCGATTGCGTGCTCGACGCCGCTGAGCGGGTGCCCGGAGACGTAGAGTCCCAGCATCTCTCGTTCGAGTGCGAGTTTGTGCTTGGAATCCCACTCCTGATCGGGCACCTTGACCGCGAACACCTCGGCCATCGTGTCGTCGGCTCCGCCGGCGTCGCCGAAGAGGTCGAACTGACCGATCGCCTCGGCCTTCTTGGTGCCGATGACCGACTCGACCGCCTCGACGTGGATCAGGAACAGTCCCTTGCGCGGATGGTCGAGCGAGTCGAAAGCGCCTGCCTTGACCAAAGATTCGGTGACCTTTTTGTTGCAGGCCGTGACGTCGATCTTGTTCAGGTAGTCGGAGAAGCTCGTGAACTTCCCCTTCTCCTCGCGCGCGGCGAGGATCGAGGACACCACGCCAGAACCGACGTTGCGGATTGCGGCGAGACCGAAGCGGATGTCGGCGCCGACCGCGGCGAAGTTGTGCTGCGACTCGTTGACGTCGGGTGGGAGGACGGTGATGCCGAGTTTGCGGCAGTCGGCGAGGTAGATGGCCGCCTTGTCCTTGTCGTCGCCGACGGAGGTGAGCAGACCTGCCATGTACTCGGCCGGATAGTTGGCCTTGAGGTAGGCGGTCCAGAAGGAGACGAGACCGTAGCCCGCCGCGTGCGACTTGTTGAACGCGTAGCCGGCGAACGGGAGCACCGTGTCCCACAACGCGGTGATCGCGCCTTGGGAGAACCCGTTGTTGCGCATCCCCTCGGCGAAACCGTCGTAGGCCTCGTCGAGGATCTCCTTCTTCTTCTTACCCATTGCGCGACGCAACAGATCTGCCTGTCCGAGGGAGTACCCGGCGACCTTCTGCGCGATCTGCATGATCTGCTCTTGGTAGACGATCAGACCGTAGGTCTCGGCGAGGATCTCCTTGAGTGGTTCCTCGAGTTCGGGGTGGATCGGCTTGATGTCCTGCAGGCCGTTCTTGCGCTTGGCGTAGTCGGTGTGCGCGTTGACACCCATCGGCCCGGGTCGGTAGAGCGCGAGCACCGCGACGATGTCCTCGAAACCGGTGGGCTGCATCATCTTCAGCAGTTCACGCATGGCCGCGCCGTCGAGCTGGAACACGCCGAGAGTGTCGCCCTTGGCGAGCAGCTCGTAGGTCTTCTCGTCTTCGAGAGGCAGGGTGTCGAGGTCGAGGTCGATGCCGCGGTTGAGGGTGATGTTCTCGAGCGCGTCGCCGATGACGGTCAGGTTGCGCAGACCGAGGAAGTCCATCTTCAACAGGCCGATGGCCTCACACGACGGGTAATCCCATCCGGTGATGATCGCGCCGTCCTGTGCGCGCTTCCACACCGGGATGGCGTCGGTCAGCGGCTCCGACGACATGATCACCGCGCAGGCATGCACGCCCGCATTGCGGATCAGTCCCTCGAGCCCGAGAGCGGTGTCGTAGATCTTCTTGACGTCGGGGTCGGTCTCGATCAGTGTGCGGACCTCGGTGGCCTCGCCGAACCGTTCGTGCTCGGGGTTGGTGATGCCCCAGACGGGGATGTCCTTCGCCATGATCGGCGGGGGCAGCGCCTTGGTGATCCGGTCGGCGATGGCGAACCCCGGCTGCCCGAACTGGACTCGCGCGGAGTCCTTGATGGCGGCCTTCGTCTTGATGGTGCCGAAGGTGATCACCTGGGCGACCTTGTCGCTCCCCCATCGTTCCGTGGCGTAGCGCACCATCTCACCGCGACGGCGGTCGTCGAAGTCGATGTCGATATCGGGCATCGACACACGCTCGGGGTTGAGGAATCGCTCGAACAGGAGTCCGTGCGGGATCGGGTCGATGTTGGTGATCCCGAGCGCCCACGCCACCAACGAGCCTGCGGCCGAACCACGACCGGGTCCGACGCGGATCCCCACCTCGTGTGCGTGCTTGATGAGGTCGCCGACCACGAGGAAGTACGCGGGGAAACCCATCTGGATGATGACGTCGAGTTCGTAGTTGGCCCGTCGCTGGTAGTCCTCGGGCACCTCGGTGCCGGGGAAACGCCGCTCGGACAAGCCCTTGGCGACCTCCTTACGGAGCCACGTCTGCTGCGATTCTCCCTCCGGGACGGGAAAGATCGGCATCCGGTCGCGATGGGTGAAGACATCGGCGTAGGACTGCACCCGCTCGCCGATCTCCAGAGTGTTGTCACAGGCGCCGGGGACGATCGAATCCCATTGGGCGCGCATCTCGTCGGCCGACTTCAGGTAGTAGCCGTCGCCGTCGAACTTGAAGCGGGTCGGGTCGGAGAGCGTCTTTCCGGTCTGCACACACAGCAGCGCCTCGTGGCTCGAGGCGTGGTCTTTGGTCACGTAGTGGCAGTCGTTGGTGACGATCGGCTTGATGCCGAGTCGACGGCCGATGTCGAGCAATCCGTCACGGACTCGACGCTCGATCTCGAGACCGTGCTCCATCAACTCGAGGTAGAAATTCTCCTTGCCGAAGATCTCCTGCCACTTGGCTGCGGCTTCGAGCGCCTCACGCTCGTGCCCGAGCCGCAGGCGGGTCTGCACCTCACCCGACGGGCAGCCGGTGGTCGCGATGATTCCTTCTGCGTGTTCGGCGATGACCTCGGCATCCATGCGGGCCCACTTGCCCAGCTGTCCCTCGATGGATGCGAGCGAGGAGAGCTTGAACAGATTGCGCAGCCCGGTGGCGTTCTCTGCCACCATCGTCATGTGCGTGTACGCGCCCGAACCCGAGACGTCGTCGTCCTTCTGGTCGCGGGTACCCCACTGGATGCGCTTGGTGTTGAACCGCGACTCCGGGGCGATGTACGCCTCGATGCCGATGATCGGCTTGATCTCGTTCTTGATCGCAGTGTTGTAGAACTCGCTGGCACCGAACATGTTGCCGTGGTCGGTCATACCGATCGCGGTCATCCCCAGCCGCTTGGCCTCCGCGAACAGAGGTGACACCTTGGCGGCACCGTCGAGCATCGAGTACTCGGTGTGGTTGTGCAGGTGGACAAACGAACCGGCCACGGATGCCTCTCACCTCGAACGAACGTCACGTGTCGACGTCGTGTGTGCTTGTGTGCTTGTGATCGCTGTGTGCGTGTGATCGCTGTGTGCGTTCACTGCGTCTTGATCGATCCCAACCACTGTAGGACTCTGCTCTGACACGGAGCCCGACGCCGCGCCAGGGTGTGACAGATGAGGCGCGGATCCCGACGTGTCGGCGGCGTGTCGCCGTTTCTCACGTCTCGCGTAGAACGTCGAGCGCGTGCTGGAGGTCGGCCGGATACGGACTCGTGAACTCCACCCACCGACCGTCGGCGGGGTGACTGAACCCGAGCGAACGTGCGTGCAACCACTGCCGCTCCAAGCCGAGTCGCGCGGCCAACACCGGGTCGGCGCCATAGGTCATGTCCCCGCAACAGGGATGGTGCAGGGCCGAGAAATGCACGCGGATCTGGTGCGTCCTGCCTGTCTCGAGATGGATGTCGAGCAGTGAGGCCGCCGCGAACATCTCGAGAGTGTCGTAGTGGGTGATGCTCGGCTTGCCGTTGGCGGTCACCGCGAACTTCCAGTCGGCACCGCGGTGTCGCCCGATGGCCGCGTCGATGGTTCCCGTCGGTGGATCGAGATGTCCCTGGACGAGCGCGTGGTAGCCCTTCTCGACCTCGCGATCACGGAACGCGCGCTTGAGCAGCGTGTAGCCGTGCTCGGACGCAGCGACCACCATCAAGCCAGATGTCCCCACGTCCAGGCGCGACACGATGCCCTGCCGTTCTGCGGCACCCGACGTCGAGATCCTGAATCCGGCTGCGTCCAGCGCGCCGACGACTGTCGGGCCGCTCCAACCAAGGGACGGATGAGCCGCCACCCCGACCGGTTTGTCCACCACGATGATGTCGGAGTCGTGGTAGATGACCGTGAGGTCCTCCACAGGCGTCGGTTCGACGCGCAACGGTTCGTCGGGTTCTGGCAGCAGTACGTCGAGCCAACTGCCTGCCGCGAGCTTGTGTGACTTGCCGACTGCGACGCCGTCGACGGTCACGTCGCCGGCGTCGGCCAGGTTCGCCACGACGGTTCGGGACAGCCCGAGGATGCGGGACACGCCCGCGTCGAGGCGCATGCCTGCGATCCCGTCGGGAACGGGCATGGATCGCGACTCACGCATCACGTTCCTCCGGGCTCGACGGGGCGCTGTCGGCGGCACCACGATCGCGCTCGTCGTGCGCCGTGTCGGCTCGTCGGGCTGCGAAACCCGAGCGCGAGCCGTCGTAGTCGAATCCGAGCAGCGACAAGACGACGAGCAACACCGCGCCGCAGACGACCGCCGAATCGGCGACGTTGAACACCGGCCACCAGCCGACCGAGATGAAGTCGACGACGTGACCACGCAGGGGTGCCGGATCGCGGAAGATCCTGTCGATCAGGTTGCCGATGGCTCCGCCGAGCACCAACCCCAGACCCAGCACCCACCATCCCGACCGGAGCCTGCCGCTGAACCGGATGATCACGACGACGACCGCGAGCGCGATCAGCGTCAACACCCAGGTGTAGCCGGACGCCATCGAGAAAGCCGCACCACTGTTGCGCACGAGCCGCAATGTGACGGCATCTCCGATGACATGCACGGGACGCTCCGGGTCCAACAATGCGACGACCAGCGATTTCGTTGCCACGTCGAGTGCGATCACACACAGGGCGATCGCGGCGAGTACACCGAGCACAGCGGAAGAGGTCTGCAGCTTTCCGCGGTGGCCGATGTCGCTGGTCTCCTCCGAGTCGGTCGGGTTGCGCTTCGGGTCGGGTCCGTCATCCACCTCACCATCATCCCTGACACGTGCAATACGCTGACTGGCGTGTCCGATCCGAGCCGTCGATCCACCGTTGCCCACCGTCCCGGTCACCGCCGGATCTCACTCGGATCGGCCGCCACCGCACTGGTGTGCGGCCTTGTGATCTCGGCATGTGGCGGCGACCCGGAGCCCGACGGCCCGTCGTCGGGCGCGGACTCCGGGTGCACCACCACGTCGACCTCCGGCCGACAGGACGCCAACCTGATCCCCATCCCGCCCGCCGCGGTCACCGTCACCTCGACGGGGGCACAACCCCATCGCGTCGTGGGCGGAGCCCCGGACCGGACACAGCCGCAGCATTCGACGCTGTCCACGACGTCGTCGGTCGCCTCTACCGAGACCACGACCGAGCAGACCGTCGACATCCCGATCACGGCCACGTTCCACTGCACCGACAACACCGACCTCGAGATGCGGCTCAACGCACCCACCTCGCCCGACCCGACGTTGAACGACCAGTTACGCGCGGCGAAAGGAGCGCAGGCAGGCCTCGCGCTCGGCCCAGGTGCCGCCCCGGTGTCGCTGCGGTTGATCCCGACCGAGGAGTCGGGCTCCGAGGCCCGCAGCGCCATCGAACAGTCCCTGATCCAGACGTTCCAGAACTCGATCCCACTGCCAACGGAGCCGATCGGCGTCGGCGCGACCTGGCGAACCGAACGAACCATCACCGCAGCGGCCACGCTCACCCAGACGATCACGGCGACGCTGAGGGCATGGGACGGCAATCGCGTGACGATCGATTTCACGACCGACGAGTCGCCGGTCAACTCGGTGTACGCGATCCCCGGTTCCGACACCACGCTCACGATCGCCCGCTACTCCTACACCGGCTCGGGCACTCTCGTCACGGACGCCACGCGCGGCCTGCCGGTCAGCGGTTCCGGCACCTACACCGGTGCCCGTGAACTCGTGGGCGCAGACCCCGCCACGCCACTGGTGCAGAAGATCGGGTTCTCGTTCACCTGGAAGTAGGAACCCCACACGCACGAACGCCCCGTCCGGTCGGACGGGGCGTTCGTGATGACGTGGGGACCACGGGCCGGTGCGGCCGCGGTCGTCAGGTCACTGGGTGCACATGGCGCTCTTGATGTTGTTGCCGGAGAGGATCGGGCACACCGAGTCGCTGGCGAGCTTCCACCGTCCGTCGTCGTAGACGATCTGGGCGTCGAGCTTGGTCGGCGGGTTGTCGGGCAACTTCACCTGGACCTTCACCGTCGCCTTGTTCGGTCCGGCCGGGATGACCGGCGGGAAGATCTGATAGGTGACGTCCTTGTTCTCCTGACGGGCCCGGACCAGCTTGTCGAAGAGCTGCGGGTCCTTCTCGGATCCCTGGACGAGTTCGGTCTTCTCCGAGTTGGGGACGTTCGGATCGAGTGCCTTGTTCAGCATGGCGTTCAGCGTTGCGACACTCGGGCGGACATTCGGGTTGGTGACGCCCGCGTCTGCGCCCGACGCGCCTGCCTCGGAGGTCGCGGCCGCGCTGGTCGTCGTCGCAACGGTGGGGGCGTCGTCGGAATCGTCGCTGCCACACGCCGCAACGGATGTGGCAACTGCCGCAGCCATGATGGCGGCACCTACGAACTTCGGGAACTTCAAGGATCTTCCTCACATTCAACGTCGACGATGAGCGTGCCCGGCGGGGAGTCGCGCTGTCCTGCGCGGTCCGCGGCAGCCGTGTCACCGGCCGCCCCAGCACCCCCGTGGCCAAAAGCTCACACCACTATGCCAAACACATCGACTCCGCCCAACGACCCACACCCTTAAGAATCGGTCCGGTCGCCGGCCATCCGTGCGACGCGCGAGCAGTGCCGACGGGTCAAACGGTTGACGTCCGACATCGGTTCCGGGGACGCTGTCTGCCATGACCGACTCCCGAATCGTGCTGATCACCACCGGCGGCACGGTCGCCGCGCGCCGAACAGAACATGGTGCGGTTCCCGTCCTGTCGGCGTCGGATCTCCTGGCCGACACGTCGCTCGTCGCCGCACCCGTGGTGGACGCGGTCGATCTGATGTCCGTCGACAGCTCGGCCATCACGGTCAGCCAACAGACGCAGGTGGTGCGCGCCGTGGCGGCAGCCCTGACCGACCCGGACGTCGACGGTGTGGTCGTGACGCACGGCACGGACACCATGGAGGAGACGGCGTTTCTCGTCGACGTGTCCGTCGACGACCCGCGGCCCATCGTGTTCACCGGCGCCCAGTTTCCCGCGGACACCCCCGAGGCGGACGGGCCTGCCAACATCGCGGCGGCCATCGACTATGCCGCTACTCCGTCGAACCGTGGCCTCGGTGTCGTGCTCGCGCTCGGAGGGCGCATCGTCGGGGTCCGTGGCGCGTTCAAGGCATCGACGACCGCGACGGAGGCCTTCGACACGGTGCACGAGGCGCTCGGACGTCCACTGATCTCCGGGCCGCTGCCCGAACGACTCGCCCGGGTCGATACGTTCGCCCTGTATCCCGGTGTCGCCGCGGGCATCATCGCCGCGGCCGTCGCGCAACGTGCCGCGGGCATCGTGTTGGCCGCGACCGGCTCGGGCAACACCCACCCCGACATCACCGCCGAAGTCGTCGCTGCACGACGCGCGGGGGTCGTCGTGGTCGTCACCACGCGCGTCCCGCACGGGCCGGTCGTCCCCACCTACGGGGGCGGGGGCGGAGCGGTCGACCTCGAACGCGCGGGCGCAGTCGTCTCCCAATGGCTGCGCGCCCCGCAGGCGCGAATGGCGCTCATCGCCCTGTTGTCGACAGGCCACGACGCCGACGACGTCGCCGAATTCTTCCGTCGCTCCGATCCGGCCGCCGCCTGAGGGCCGTCGATACGCTCGGTCGGTCCGCTTGGCCTGTCGGCGCCCAATCGGCTGGTCGCCCGGGCGATTGGTGCCCCCAGTCGATCGGTGTGCCCAGTCGATCAGTGCGCTCGGTCGCTCGGATCGGGCCAGGCGAGACTGTCCAACGGATCGCCGCGCCGTAACGAGGTGTCGGCGGCGGCGAAAGTGCGCGCGATGCCCGGGCCGGTTGCACGCGTCTCGAATCGCACGGTGACCACGCCGTGTCCGCTCCCCTGCACCCATCCGTGGCCGAACTCCCGGTGGATGACGTCGGCACCGGTGGTCCATCCCGTCGACGTCTGACCCGTGCCGGACTGCACCGAGTCGAGCCCGTCGGTCCCTGAGCCCGACTGCTCCTCCCCCGTCGGATCGAGCGTCGTCGCCCCCTGGGGGTCCGTGCCCTCCAAGGGGTCGCTGCCGGGGAGTGAATCGATCCGCTGAACCGGGTCCGTCTCGGCAGGCGGGCCCATATCCGGGTCGCCGAACAACGCGTACTGCTCGACGGCCGACAGGCCCGAGAAGCCCACTCCGACGAGGCGAATGGGGCCGACGCTCTGTGGATCGAGGGCGAGTCGCTGCGCTATCGATGTCAGGGTGTCGAGGTCGGTGGTCGCTGCGGGAAGCGTCGATGAACGCGTCAGGATCGACATGTCGGATCGTTTGAGTTTGAGGACGACGGTGCGTGCCCCGCGCCCGTCGGTGAGCAGTCTGCGGTGCGCGTCGGCGGCCGACCTGTCGATCGCGGGCCGCAGCCCCGATAGGTCGACGATGTCACGCGCGAAGGTCGACTCCGCACTGATCTGTTTGGCCGCGGCACGTTCGGTGACCGGTCGGTCGTCGTATCCCCGTGCGAGCTGGTGCAGGGCAGGACCGATGGCCGAACCGAGTACCGAGGCGACCTCGATGTCCGACATCGCGGCGAGATCTCCGATCGTGTCGATACCCAGCCGCGCCAGTCGCTCTCCCGATACCGGTCCTATCCCCCACAGCTTGCGTACCGGCAGTGCGTGGAGGAAGTCGAGTTCTCTGCTGGGCGGAATCACCATCACCCCATCGGGTTTGGCCATCCCGGAGGCGATCTTCGCGATTTGTTTGCCGCTGCCGAAGCCGACGGATGCCGCCAGGCCGACGCTCTGCGCGATCCGTGCGCGGATCTCTTCGGCGAAGGCCTCGGCGTCGGCAGCACTCGCGCCGACGAGGTCGGCGGGTTCGGCGAACGCCTCGTCGAACGAGAGCATTTCGATGACCGGCACCGCCTCGCGGACAATGGCGAAGATCCTGCCGCTCACCACCCGGTAGAGCGACCCGCGCGGCGGCAGGACAACGGCTCCCGCACCGACGAGACGACGCGTTTGATGCATGGGCATCGCCGAATGCGCTCCGAACCGCCGCGCTGCGTAGCTGGCTCCCGCCACGACCCCTCGCCCGCCGGTACCACCGACGAGCACCGGGCGCCCCGCGAGCGTCGGCCGCGTCAACTGCTCTACCGAGGCGAAGAACGCGTCCATGTCCAGGTGCATCACCCATCGGGTGCTGCGTTCCTCGCCTGGCGACGGGTTGGACACTGCTGGCACAGCACCTAGCCTATTGCTGGCACAGCACCAAGCCTATTGCCGGCACAGCATCAAAGCCTATCGCCGGCACGGCACCAAGCCCATCGCCGGCACGGCATCAAGCCCATTGCTGGATGCTGTGTCGTGTTCGACGGCTCATGAGACGGCGAACACAGGGATCGATGCGGCGTGCGTGCGCAGTTGGTCGTCGGACGGGTCGGTGGTCATGCCGTCGGGGAGGAATCGCCCGACCTCCCAGCCCCACCGATCCAGATATGCACGGATGATCGGAGCACGTTCGGCGACTGCGACCTCGGCCAGCGTGACGCTCCGGTCGTGACGACCGCGTCGCAGGTGTGCCGTTCCCGCGGCTTTCGCGTTACGGACCCACTGGGTGTTGCCGCGCACCGCGACGAGGTACTCACCTCCGTCGAGGCTGATCGGGTTGACCGGTATGCGTTGTGGCGTACCGGATGTGCGCCCCACGACGGTCAGAGTCTGTGCACCGGCAAGGTTGACCCCGCGGTCGGCGAGCCAGCGGACGACAGCGTTGAACAGTCGGTCGGACCGACCGGGCGCGACGTGATGCGATGTGGGTTCCATGGTTACTCCTCGGTGGACGCGATGAGGATCGCAGATTTCGAGAGCACCGCTCTCGAAAACGAGTATGCGCGCTGCTCGAGCGGAATTCAAGAGCGCTGCTCTCGAATCTGACACAATGGCCATGTGAAAACCGGAAAGACGCGCGCAGACAACCGCGCGGCCATGGAGTCGGAGATCGCACGGCTCGGCCGGGAGCACCTGCGCACCCACGGCGCCGCCGGACTGTCACTACGGGCCATCGCCCGCGACCTCGGCGTTGTCTCGTCGGCGGTCTATCGCTACGTTCCCAGCCGCGACGAGTTGCTGACACTGCTGCTCGTGCAGGGATATTCGGATCTAGCCGATTCCGTCGACTACGCCGCCGACGAACCGCTCGAGAGCGATACCGACCGGGTCGGAGGTGACCGGTTAGGAGGTGACCGGGGCGACCGGGGCGAGGGGCCAGAGCCCGCAGGCGACTCCCCTGTGCCATCACGACAGAGATTGCGGCGCATGGCATTGGCGATGCGCGCGTGGGCCATCGCCGATCCTGCCCGATGGGCACTGCTGTACGGCAGCCCCGTGCCCGGCTACGCGGCGCCCGCCGAACGCACGGTCGGGCCCGGGACGCGCGTCATCGCACGCCTGCTGACCGAGTTCGACGCCGCGTGGCGCCGTGGTGAGCTCCGCGAGGGCGCACCGGCGAGCGTCGATGCCGACGCGCAACTGACGGCGGACTTCGACGCCGTGCGCCGCGAATTCGGCTCCGCACTACCGGATTCGGTGATGGTAGGAGCCATCACGCTGTGGGCCACCATGATCGGCGGCATCAGCCTCGAGGTGTTCGGGCAGTACGGCGCCGACACGTTCGCTCGCCCCGACGTCCTGTTCGCGGCGCAGATCGACGCCGTGCTGTCGACGTTGTTCGTCGGGTAGCTCAGCCCGCCTTGCGGATGTCGGCCGTGACGCCGTCACCCAGTTCCGTCGCGCCCGGCGCGGCGTCGTCGGCGCATTCGACGACGAACGACGTGGCGAGCACTTCACCGGCGATCATGTCTGCGTGCAGTCGAGCCCACTCGAGTCGTCCACGGGGCACCACGAACCGCACCTCGATTCGATCGGAGACGTCGAGTCCCAGACCGCGCCGCGCCTCCTGGAGTTCGCGAACGCGGTCCTTGGCCCACCCCTCGGCTTCGAGATCCTCGGTCACATTCGTGTCGAGGACGACGAGCCCGCCGCCTCCGGGAAGTTCGGCGGTCGAGTCCGGCTCCTCTGCGACGAGTTTCCTGCTGTACTCGCCGGGCAGGAGGTCGATGCCGCCGACGGACACGACCTCGGTGCCGTCGTCGGTGGTCCGAACAGTCCAGTTGCCCGCTTTGACGGCCTTGATGACGCGCTGTACGTCCTTGCCCAGACGTGGACCGGCAGCACGCGCGTTGACCGCGAGCTCATAGTGGCCGTAGCGGTCTGCCGCGGTCGACAACTCCACCGACTTCACATTCATCTCGTCGGCGATCAGGTCCGTGTACGGCGCGAGTCGCTCAGCGTTCGGCGAGGCGACGGTCAACTGCGGCAACGGAAGACGCACGCGCAGCTTGTTGGCCTTGCGCACGCTCGACGCTGTGGAACAGACGGCCTGCACGTCGTCCATGGCGGCAACCAGGTCCGGATCGCCCGGCAACTCGTCGCTCGTCGGCCAGTCGGTCAGGTGCACAGATCGCCCTCCGGTCAATCCCCGCCAGATCGCCTCGGTCGCCAACGGGAGCAGGGGCGCGGCAAGACGACTCGCCACCTCGAGCACGGTGTAGAGAGTGTCGAAAGCGTCCGCATCCTCGTCCTGCCCAGCCCAGAAACGTGCGCGCGATCGACGCACGTACCAGTTGGTCAGCGACTCGACGAACTCACGGAATGCCTCACATGCCCCGGATACGTCGTAGACGTCGAGCGCCTCGGTCATCGCGTCGCGGGTGACCGCGAGCTTCGCGAGGATGTAGCGGTCGAGCACATTCGACGAATCGGTGCGCCACGTGGCGGGTCGATCCGCGTAGAGCTGCAGGAAGCTGTACGCGTTCCACAGCGGCAGAAGCGCCTGCCGCACACCTTCGCGGATTCCCTTCTCGGTGACCACGAGGTTGCCGCCACGCAGGATGGGCGATGCCATGAGGAACCATCGCATCGCATCGCTGCCGTCGCGGTCGAACACCTCGTTGACATCGGGATAGTTGCGCTTGGACTTCGACATCTTCTGCCCGTCGTCACCGAGCACGATGCCGTGTGCGGCAACTGTCTTGAACGCCGGACGGTCGAAGAGTGCTGTCGCGAGCACGTGCAGATTGTAGAACCACCCGCGGGTCTGGCCGTTGTACTCGACGATGAAGTCACCCGGATTGTGCGCGGACTCCGTGTCGGTTCCGTCGAACCAATCAGCGTTCTCGAACGGATAGTGGACCTGCGCATACGGCATCGATCCGGACTCGAACCAGCAATCGAGAACCTCCGGTACCCGACGCATCGTCGAATTGCCGGTCGGGTCATCGGGATTCGGCCGGGTCAGCTCGTCGATGTAGGGCCGGTGCAGGTTGTCCGGCCGCACCCCGAAATCGCGTTCGAGTTCGTCGAGCGAGCCGTACACGTCGGTGCGCGGGTGCTCCGGATCGTCGGATACCCAGACGGGTATCGGCGCGCCCCAGTAGCGGTTCCGGCTGATGTTCCAGTCACGTGCACCCTCGAGCCACTTGCCGAACTGCCCGTCGCGGATGTGCGCAGGCGACCAGGTGATCTGCTTGTTCAATTCGATCATGCGATCCTTGATCGGGTCGACCGCCACGAACCACGACGGAACCGCCATGTAGATCAAGGGTTTTCCCGATCGCCACGAGTGGGGATAGGAGTGTTCGATCGTCTCGTGCCGCAGTATGCGCCCGACCTCCTTGAGGTCCTTGATGATCACCGGATTGGCGTCGAAGACCATCAGCCCCTCATACGGCGGCACCATCGACGTGAATCGCCCACCGGCGTCGAGTGGCTGCACCACGTCGATGCCGTTGGCGGTTGCCAACTCCATGTCCTCCTCACCGAAAGCGGGTGCGAGATGGACGATTCCGGTTCCGCTGTCGGTCGTGACGTACTCGCCGAGCAACACGCGGTGCGCATTCGGGTGGCCGAGGAAGAAATCGAACGGAGGCGTGTAGGCGAGCCCCTCGAGCTGACGTCCGTGGTAGCTACCGAGCACCTGCGGGTCGACGATCTCCTTGGCGTAACCGGCCAGCAACGGCTCGGCGAGGAGATACTCCTGCCCGTCGGCGGCACGAACATGGACGTAGGTGACGTCCGGATTCACAGCGATCGCGAGGTTCGACGGCAGCGTCCACGGTGTCGTCGTCCAGATGAGCGCGTTGACGCCGTCGAGTTCGGACAATGG
This sequence comes from Gordonia otitidis, assembly GCF_020735545.1. Classification (NCBI taxonomy): domain Bacteria; kingdom Bacillati; phylum Actinomycetota; class Actinomycetes; order Mycobacteriales; family Gordoniaceae; genus Gordonia; species Gordonia otitidis. The sequence continues at coordinate 4,247,441 of NZ_CP085974.1, read as the reverse complement.
GCTGTCGGACCCCACGACGAGCGGCATCCGAACCGTGACCGCGGGATCCTGGCGCATGCGGTAGGCGTCGTCGAGCTTGGATTCCTGGTTGCTCAGCGGGGTCTGCTCGTACCAGGAATACGGCAACACGCGGTAGCCCTGGTAGATGAGCCCCTTGTCCCAGAGTCGCTTGAACGCCCACATGACCGACTCCATGAAGTCGATGTCGAGCGTCTTGTAATCGTTGTCGAAATCGACCCACCGGGCCTGTCGTGTGACGTAGTCGCGCCACTCGCCGGTATACCGCAGCACCGAATCACGGCAGAAGTCGTTGAACTTCTCGACGCCCATCTTCTCGATCTCCGACTTGTCGGTGATCCCGAGCTGACGTTCGGCTTCGAGTTCTGCGGGCAGACCGTGGGTGTCCCAACCGAAACGGCGCTCTACCTTCTTGCCCCGCATCGTCTGGTACCGGGGTACCAGATCTTTCACGTACCCGGTCAACAGGTGGCCGTAGTGCGGCAGACCGTTGGCGAACGGCGGACCGTCGTAGAACACGAACTCGGGTGCGTCGGCGCGGTTGGCGATCGATGCCGCGAACGTGTCGTCGTTCTTCCAGTAGTCGAGGACGTTGATCTCGACGTCGGGAAATGAGGGTGCGCCACTGCGCATGCCGTCGGTCATGTCGACCACGGGGTACACCCGTGTGCTGGATTCTGTCTGGTCGCTCACGCTGGCTCCTCGTGCCTGGCTCGCACGTCCACGCCTGGACGTATCCATCTGCTCGGCACGGGGACGCACGAATGGTGCGCGGTACCACCCCGCTTGCGTCGGTTCGACCGACGCCTCTCGTGGTCCTCTCGGATCGGTGGTCGTCTGACGACAACACACGTTTCAGAATCCGAATGGACCGGCGGCTGTCACGGGCCGCGCCCGCCCGGTTCTACTGAGAAACCAGCCCCGACGACGCGTCGGGTGGTGTCTGTTCTTCCAGGTGCTCCCCGGTGATGGCCGGATCGTCGCGACCTCAGTGTAGCGGTCGAACCGACTGTGTCGAAAGCCGAAGCGAACACCGAGGGCGTCATTCGAGGGAGGACGTCAGTCGAGTGGAGGACGCCAGTTGGGATCAAGAGGATCGAATCATGCCGTTCCGCTACCCGTTTCACGCTCGGGCGTGTCCCATTGGCGATCGGACGGCTGCTGCTCCTCGCGATTCACCTGCTGCCCCTCGGATGGTGCCTGCGGAGCCCTCCCCGGGTACTGGCCGGGCGACTGTTGGCCGCGGCCCTGATCCGTCGTTCCCGGGCCGGCTGGCCACTGCCGGGGTGGTTGCCCGCCGGCAGGCCCCTGCTGCGGGTAGGCCCGCTGCTGACCGGGAGGTACGTGCCGCGGCGCCTGCGGGGGCGGCATCTGCGGCGCGCCCGACTGGGACTGAGGGGATTGGGACTGGGGGGACTGGGACTGGGGTGGACGAGACCCCGGCGGCTGCGCACCGAATCCACCCGTCACGGGATCATTGCCGACTGCACGCAGGTAATCGGTGTAATCACCCTCCCGCGCACCGGGGGCCGGATCTGCCGAGGCGCCGCGTCCCGAGGCACCGTGTCCGCTGTCTCCGACAGCACCAGCACTACCGGGCGCGGAGTCGGGCCGCTCCCCCGGATGCTGCCCGCCGGGCTTGATCACGCCTTCCCACGACGACGGGGGGCCCTCGCGCCGCGCGGGAGGGGATTCGCGCCGCGCGGGGCCTGTGGGCACCGATCCGCCCGAATCGGGCCCTGAGGAAGGTCGGGAGCCACGGACTGCATCACCATCGCGATCACCGCCGACGTCTCGGTCGTGGGCCGGGTCGTCACGTTCGACTGCAGCAACACCGCCCTCGACCCCGGCGTCGGAGTCGTCGCCGACCGCCGGGCGCCCGTCGAACTCGGCGTCGACGCTCGAACTGTCGTCCCTGCGCCCTGAGCCGATGATGTCGACGATCAGAAAAGCCAAGCCGATCAAGCAGACGACGATGCACGCCACCGCCAGCCACACCGTGCCGGTGATCAACCCGACGATGAGCAGTACGAAGCCAACGAGGGTGGCTGCGAGCGCCAGACTCAGCACGTCATCTGCCTAATGACCGTCCGCCGGCACCGATCAGCTCTGCGAGTAGCTGCTGAAGCCGCCGTTACCGGGATCCGACGAGAACGACTGGTCGGAGCGCCCGTTCTCGACAGGTGCGGCACTGCCGCGCTGCTGCAGCTCTTCGAGCTGGGACTCGAGATAGGTCTTGAGGCGTGTGCGGTACTCACGCTCGAACGTCTTGAGCTGCTCGATACGTCCCTCGAGGACGCCGCGCTGCTGATTGATCGTGCCCATGATCTCGCTGTGCTTGCGCTCGGCGTCGCTCTGCAGCGCGTCGGCACGTTCCTGCGCCTGACGCAGCTGAGCCTCCGATCGCGTCTGCGAGTCGGCGAGGATCGCTTCGGACCGCTGACGCGAATCGTTCAGCAGGGCGTCGGACTTCGTCTGCGCCTCGGACACCATGGCGTCCGCACGCGAGCGGGCATCCGCGAGCAACGTGTCGGCTTCTTGTCGAGCCGAACCCGTCAGACGATCGGCGGTGTCCTGTGCGAGAGCGAGAACCCGAGCAGCTCGGATGTTCGCGTCGTCGTCGGACAGGGCATCATCGGTCGTCGGCGCCGACTCCGACGAGGAGGCTGCATCAGCAGTGCCGCTGCCGGCCTTCGCGTCGGCGAGCTCGCCCTCGAGCTCTTCGACGCGCTGCTTGAGGTCGCTGTTCTCTTCGATCAGGCGAGCGAGCTCAGCTTCGACGAAGTCGAGGAACTGATCGACCTCGTCCTCGTTGTAGCCGCGCTTACCGATCGGCGGTTTGCTGAACGCGACGTTGTGCACATCAGCTGGTGTCAGCCGCATGTCGGTTCCCCTCATTGTCGTTAGAGCGTTGGGTCGGCTCGAGCTTGGTGTCGTTCGAGCTTGGTCTTCAGTTGGGCGGATAAGTCACAGCCTAGGTGTACAGACTGTCACTCAATATTCATACCAGTCAAAATCCGTAACTGGCGTCTCATCCTGTCACATCTGAACCGCTTGTCGCATATGTTCGATGCCGTCCTGCAATGCAACAGTCACTCGATGATGACACTCAACGGTAGAACATCGGCTCGACGAGCGGCAGTCAGATCATGACGTCGGGTCATGTTCAAGCGACGTTCACCGAGCACCCGAGCCCCGATCGGCTGGTCAGAGGAGTGCGCTCGCCAGCGCCGACGCCGCGGCGTTGTTGGCCAGTCCGCGCATGACCGACATGAGGATGAGTACGACGATCATCACGATCATCAACGAGAGATCGAGTCGAACCGGACCGAGCGGAATCGGAGGCAGGATGCGCCGAAGGGCTTTGATCGGCGGGTCGGTGACGGTGAACACCGCTTCGATGATCACGACCGCGATCCCCGTCGGCCGCCACTCACGCGCGAAGGTGCGAACCAACTCGATGACAAGGCGCGCAAGCAGCAGCAGCCAGTAGATGAACAGCACGTAGTAGAGGACTTCGAACAGAATCGCCACGAGTCAAGAGTGCCTGATATGTCGGGCACGCCGCACATCCGGTCCGAAGTGACCGGGCTGCGAGCGCGCTGAATGGGTACCGACCGACATTCGGCGGGCGCACCGTGTGGGTCCGCCCGCCGAATGACACGGGTCAGCTGTGGTTGTAGAAACCTGTCGCGGCGATCTTCTTGCGGTCCTCCGCTGACACGTCGATGTCGGCGGGCGAGAGCAGGAACACCTTGGTCGCGACCTTGTCGAACGAGCCCCGCAGCGCGAACGCCAGGCCTGCCGCGAAATCCACGAGCCGCTTCGCATCGTCGTTGCTCATGTCGACGAGGTCCATGATGACCGGGTTACCGTCGCGGAACCGCTCGCCGATCGTCCGTGCCTCGCCGTAGTCGGCGGGACGCAGTGTGGTGATCTTGTGCAGCGGCCCGTCGGCGAACACCTGCTCGAGATCGGGCGCCGCGGACGCCGACGACGGAGCCGCGGAACGCAGCGGAACCGAACTCGAGCGCTGCAGCGGCTCGAGTCGGGGCACCACCCGCGGCCTCTCGACGGGGTCGGAGTGACGCGGACCCGCGTAGGTGTAGTCACCCTGGTAGCCCTGCTCGTACCCCGGAGCGGAATCGAAGCCGGGGCCGAAACGCCGCTCCTCGTAAGCCATGTCGGCGCCATCGCGGTAACCCGATTCGGCGTAGGGATCGCCGTAACCGTCACGCATCGGCGCGTCGCCGTAGTAGTCGTCGCGGTACGCGCGCTCTCGTGATGCCGAGCGGACCGGACCGGGTCCCGGCTCATCGAAATAGTCGTCCTCGTACTCGCTCGGAGGCACCATGCCGAAATATGCCTTGAACTTCTGCATCGTGGTCATTGGGGGCCTCTCTGTCATCCGACACCTGCGGCGGGTTCACGGGTGTTGTCAGTGTGGAGTTTGTTCTCGTTGGTTCGCGTGTGACCAATGTGATTAGTGAGAGACTATCGGCCGCGGGCCCATGATTGCGGTTCCGACACGCACGCATGTCGATCCGTGTGCCACAGCGCTCTCGAGGTCAGCGGACATACCTGCAGAGAGTCCCGTCGCCTGCGGATACCGCGACCGAAATCGTTCATGCGCCTGCGCGGTTCGCGCCATCCAGTCGTCGACCTCACCGTCGAGTGGCGCGATGACCATCAGGCCTCGCAACGCGAGCGCGTCGCTCGCCTCGACCCGATCGGCGAGTTCCGGTAGCTCGGATTCGAGCGCACCTCCCCGTGTCGGGTCACCGTCGAGGCTCAGTTGCAGGTAGACCCCGACGGGCGCGACCCGTTCACCGTCGTCGAGCGCGGCCGCACTCGACGATGCCAGGTGGTCGATCAGCTTGGCACGATCCACCGAGTGCACCGCGCGTGCCCACCGCGCGATCGATCGCGCTTTCTTGGTCTGCACAGAGCCGATCATGTCGAACGCGATGTCGTCGGTACCGCGACCTTCTGCTGCGCTCGTTGCGCGCACCTCGCCGACCTTGCGGCTCGCCTCAGGCTCGCGGGACTCGCCGAACTCCCTCTCCCCCAACGTGATCAGCCGCTGCACGTCGTCTGCCGGAAAGAACTTGGTCACGACGAGCAGTGTCACATCTCCTGCTGGTCGCGCGGCAGCCCGCACCGCGGCGTCGAGTCGCGCGCGGACGGCGGAGAGTGACTCGGCGAGTTGCGCCGTGCGTTCGTCGGTGGCGGAGCTCACGGCGCTGAGCTCCCTGTGGTTCCCGGATCCCCTGTCGGTCCCGGATCCCCTGTCGAGAACGGATCCCCCGATGCCGCCGAATCCGCTTGTGCGTCAGAGTCGTCGGACTCGGTGGGAGCATCCGGATCGATCCAGATGACGGACGCCAGTCGGCCGGTGGGCGCGCCTCGCCGATGGCTGAACAGATGCGGATCCTCGATCGTGCAGCGCGGGTCCTCCGCGACGGCAGCCACGCCTGCAGCCAGCAATTGACGCCGCAGACCAGCCCGCAGATCGAGTCCGGTGGTGCGTTTGTCGGTGAGGCATGCACTGCCCGGCAGATGCTCTTCGACGTCGCGCTGCATCTCGGGTGGGACCTCGTACTGTCGTCCGCACGCTGCCGGACCGAGGAAGGCGCCGATCCGCTCCGGGCGTGCGCCCAGCGACATCATCACCCGCAGCGTCTCCGGGATGATGCCGATGCGGGCACCGACCCGTCCCGCATGCACTCCGGCGATCACGCCCGCCTCGTCGTCACTGAGGAGAAGCGGTACGCAGTCGGCGCTGAGGACCGCGAGTGCCAGGCCCGGGGTTGTGGTCACCAACGCATCGGTGGCCTCCACGGGGTGGCCGACGGGACCATCGACCACGGCGACGTTGCGGCTGTGGATCTGTTCCATCCACACGAGGTGATCGGGCGCCACGCCGAGCTGCGAAGCGAGGCGAGCCCTGTTGGCCGCTACCGCGTCCGGATCGTCACCGACATGATCTCCCAGATTGAACGTGTCGTACGGCGCCCGGGAGACACCCCCGTCCCTGGTGGTCACCACACGGCGCACCCGGGGTCTGCTCGACCCGCTCACGTCGTCAGCGCTTCATGAAGGACGGCACGTCGACGTCGTCGTCGTCGAGCGTGACGCTGTTACGTCGCGGCGGAGACGCCGGACGATCGGCGAACGGGTCGCCACCCTCCTGGGGCATCTGTCCGAACAGCGGATCGTTCTTCTCCGCCGGATTCACTGCGCCCGCCTGCCCGGCACCGACGGCCGTCTTCCCGGTCGCCGCCGGTGCGTCGGTGCGCTTGCGCGGGGTTCCGCCGTCGAATCCGGCGGCGATCACCGTCACGCGCACCTCGTCGCCGAGGTTGTCGTCGATGACCGTGCCGAAGATGATGTTGGCGTCCTCGTGCGCGGCCTCCTGGACCTGGGTCGCGGCGTTGTGGATCTCGAACAGACCCAGATCACTGCCGCCGGCGATCGACATCAGCACACCGCGCGCACCCTCCATCGACGACTCGAGCAGCGGTGAGTTGATCGCCGCCTCGGCAGCCTTACGCGCACGCTCCTCGCCACGTGCGGAGCCGATACCCATCAACGCCGAGCCGGCATCGCTCATGACGCCCTTGACGTCGGCGAAGTCGACATTGATCAGACCGGGGGTGGTGATGAGATCGGTGATGCCCTGAACACCGTTGAGCAGCACCTCGTCGGCACTGCGGAACGCGTCCATGAGGCTGACCTGCGCGTCGCCCAGCTGCAGCAGACGGTCGTTGGGGATGACGATGAGCGTGTCGCACGACTCGCGCAGAGCCGTGATACCCGCCTCGGCCTGTCCCCCACGACGCTTGCCCTCGAAGCCGAAGGGCCGGGTCACGACACCGACGGTCAGCGCGCCCAACTTGCGCGCGATCGACGCCACCACCGGGGCGCCGCCCGTGCCGGTCCCGCCTCCCTCGCCCGCGGTCACGAACACCATGTCCGCACCCTTGAGCAGTTCTTCGATCTCGTCGCGGGCATCCTCGGCCGCGCGACGGCCGACCTCGGGATCGGCACCTGCGCCGAGTCCCCGCGTCGAGTCACGTCCGACATCGAGCTTGACGTCGGCATCGCTCATCAACAACGCCTGGGCGTCGGTGTTGATGGCGATGAACTCAACGCCTTTGAGTCCCTGCTCGATCATCCGGTTGACGGCATTGACGCCGCCGCCGCCGATGCCGACGACCTTGATCACGGCCAGGTAGTTGTGCGGTGGCGTCATGGCGCTCGCCTTCCTTGTCGATACAAAACCCTAAACCTGAACCATAGATTTAGAGTTATGTCAAGTGGTGTGTTGTCGAGAACGCTAGGCATCGCCGGGCCACTGGGCCAGCAAGCGGCGCGGCGTGTCGTGAAGTTGCGTGGAAATCACTCGATCACCGCGTCCTCGCAGGCGGACGCGCACACACCATTCAGCGGTAGGCCGGGAAGTCCGGGCTAGACACGTTGTATTCGGACGCCTTGCGCGGCAGCAGATACCCGAGCGTCCGGGCCTTCTCGTCGCCGCGGGTCGAATCGCCCCACACCACCTTGCGGTTGCCCTCGAGCGTGAACTCGATGTCGACGGGCGAGGACGCGTCGACCGCTCTCACCTGCTCGGAGATGTCGTCGGGCAGACCTGCGGTGGCCTTCATGGCGGCCACCGTCGTCGGATCGGACGGTCCGGGGTTGGGTGTGGTGAAGACCGGCAGCGCCGCGTACTCGCCCGGCAGTCCCTTGGTGGTGTAGGTCAGATACGAGACGCCGGTGCGGTCGAGGACGTGCACCTCGTCGCCGTCGACGACACGGGCCGTCGCCCGCCGCTCGACGACGGTGATCCGCAGCGACGACGGGTACTCGCGCTTGACCCGCGCGGATTCGATCGACGGTATGGCCGCGATCCGCTGCGCGACGACGCGCGTGTCGACCTGGAGCAGCGGCGTGCCTGACGCAACGCCCGCTGCGTGGAGTATCTCACCGGTCTGTACACCCTTGGCACCCTCGACCGTGGTCGTCCGCACCGACATCAGCGGGGTGAAGAACGCCACGAGCACGAGCCCGACGACAACGATCACGGCGACCGCCACCCCGAGGAGCATGCGCGCTCCCCGAGGTTCCGGCAGGAACCGGGTCACCGGGAGTCCTCGCCCCCGTCGGACGCATGTCGCCGCGTGCCCGGCCCCTCGAGCGCTGCGAGTATCTCGGGGCCCTGCATGGTGATGTCACCGGCGCCGAGGGTGAGCACGATGTCACCTCGTCGCGCGATGCCTGCGACGATGTCGGCGAGACTCGATAGATCGGGAACGAATCGATGGGGCCGGGTCAGCTGGTCGGTGATGCTTCGGCCGCTCACGCCGGGAATCGGCGCCTCTCGCGCCCCGTAGACGTCCGCGACTATCACCTCGTCCGCGGCGTCGAGCGCCGCTGCGAATTCGTCGGCGAATTCGGCTGTACGCGAATAGAGATGGGGCTGGAACACGGCGATCACCCGGCCATCACGGGCGCCGACCTCACGAGCATCGCCCTCACGAGCATCGCCGTCACCAGCGACCAGACCCCGGGCGGCCGCCAACACGGCCGCGACCTCGGTGGGGTGATGAGCGTAGTCGTCGTAGACGGCGACACCCGCAGCACGCCCCTTGTATTCGAAACGACGTCGGACCCCACCGAATGCCTCGACGCCTGCGATCACGTCCGCCAGTTCGCCGCCTGCGCGCACGGCACCGAGGACCGCGCCGAGACTGTTGCGCGCCATGTGGATTCCCGGAGTCGTCAGTGTCATGCCGACTTCGACGGGTGAGTCGACGATCGGCTCGGCGAACCGCACCGTCGCGGCCCCACCGCTACCGTGCGGCGTCCACGACACCAGTGTCGCGGCAGGTGTGACGCCGGGAATTGTGATCTTGTCCGCGTCGGTGCCGTAACCGAGCACCGTGACCCCCCGGGCAGTCAGTTCGGCCGCGCGCCGACGAGCGAGCGCGACTGTCCCCGGGTCGTCGAGACACACGATGAGGGTGCCGCCGGAACGGAGCTTCTCGGTGAACTCGTCGAAGACCGCGACGTAGGCCTCGACGCTGCCGAAGAAGTCGAGGTGGTCGACCTCGATGTTGGTGATCACGACGATGTCCGGCGCGTATTCGAGCAGCGACCCATCGCTCTCGTCGGCTTCGGCGACGAAGATGTCGTCGCTCCCGTGATGGGCGTTGGTTCCCGATTCGTTGAGTTCGCCGCCGATGGCGAACGACGGATCGAGCCCCGCGTGCTGCAGCGCGACGACGGACATCGAGGTCGTCGAGGTCTTCCCGTGTGTTCCGGCGACGAGCAGTGTTCGGTGGCCGGCCATCAGTCCCGCGAGAACATGCGGCCGCAACAGGACCGGGATACCGCGTTGACCCGCCGCGACGAGTTCTGGATTCGTCTTGGGTATGGCGGCATGCGTCGTGACCACGACGGTCGGACCGCCGGGCAGCAGGTCGAGTGCTGCGGCGTCGTGTCCGATCGTGATCTGAGCCCCCCGCGCGCGCAGAGCGATGATGCCGCGGCTGGTCTTGGCATCCGACCCGGACACCTGGCCGCCACGCGACAACAGGATGCGCGCGAGACCCGACATTCCGGCGCCGCCGATACCGACCATGTGGACTCGCTGGAGTTGTTCTGGCAGAGGTGCGGCTCCCGGCTCACCGTGTGCTGAGGTCACGTCCTCGATTGTCACCGCTTGGGCGCCGATCCCGTCGAACGAAACGCCGCCCCGCCGCCAACCTCACGGCCGTCGACCTCACTGCGGTCAGCCCCACCGCCGTCGACCCCGCTGGTCGCGACGGCGCCGCCGGCTGCATCGTCGCGGTCGGTGTTGTCAGCGGACTCGATGTCGGGGCCGGACTCGATGTCGGGATCGGCTGTGCGGTCGTCAGGTGAGGAAGTGGCGCGCGGCGTCTCGGCGCCTCGCGCGGTGCGTGCCCTGCGCCCGAGTCGATGCGACGAGGCCAAATCGAGAGCGGCGCGAGCCACGGCGTTGGCGGCGTCGCCATGTCCGGTCCCTGCCGCCGACACCGACATCGCGGCGAGCCGGGCCGGATCGCCGAGCAGTGCGGGGACCTCACTCGCGACCCAGTCGGCCGTGACCTCGTCGTCGGCCACGAGGACACCGCCGCCCGCCTCGACAACCGGCAACGCGTTGAGCCGCTGTTCGCCGTTCCCGTGTGGCAGCGGCACATAAATCGCGGGGAGACCCGTCGCGGACACCTCGGCCACGGTCATCGCGCCCGAGCGGCACATCACCAGATCCGCGGCCGCGTAGGCGAGATCCATCCGTTTGAGATAGCCGACCGCCCGGTACGGCGGGGCGTCGTCGGGTGAGACGGGGTCGATGGTGTTCTTGGGGCCGTACGCGTGCAGCACTCCTATACCGGCGCGTCCCAGCGCATCGGCCGCCCCGGCGACTGCGTCGTTGAGTCGTTGCGCACCCTGCGAACCGCCGAACACGAGCAGCGTCGGCGCATCCTCGTCGAGTCCGAAGTAGTGGCGCGCCTTGGCCCGCAGGCTCGTGCGATCGAGGTCGGCGATCACGCCTCGCACCGGGATACCGACGACCTCGGCGTCGTCGAGTCCCGATCCGTCGACCGCGGCCATCACGGTGTCGGCGAACCGCGCGCCGACCTTGTTCGCGATACCTGCGCTGGCGTTCGCCTCGTGGATCACGATCGGCAGCCGTCGACTCGGCCGCAGATACGCGCGCGCAGCGAGATAAGCGGGCATGGACACATACCCACCGAATCCGACGACGACATCGGCCTTCACGTCGGCCAGTACCTTGCGGGTTGCGAGCACCGACCTCAGCAGCCGTGCCGGGGTCTTCGCGAGTTCGAGTCCGGGCTTGCGCGGCAGCGGAACCGGCGGGATGAGGGCGAGGTCGTATCCGCGCTCGGGTACGAGCGTCGTCTCGAGACCGCGAGACGTGCCGAGAGCGGTGATCCGAGCCGTCGGGTCGAGTCGGTGGACCGCATCGGCGACGGCGAGCGCCGGTTCGATGTGCCCCGCGGTTCCTCCGCCGGCGACCACGACCGACAACCGTGGTGTGCTGCCGGCTGCAGAACGTTGGTCCGTCGGCGTAACCCGTTGTTCGTCCGGATCCATTCGGTCTGCACTCCATTCACATCTGTGTTGTCTCAGGACTGTTCCGGGTCGGGCACATCTGTCGTCGACCCGGTTCAGACCGGGCTCGCAGCGCGACACCTCGCCCCGTCGTCGCCGCGCAGCACTGCGCACGTCGTCGCCTCGGGACGGTTCCCGGGCGCCCGGGATCGTCTAGCGACCCCTGCCCGTCCACCGCGGCCCCCCCGACATCTTGTCAGCTCTGCCCGCGTAACCCGAATAGCGGCCCGAGGAGACGTGCGGTGTTCCGGCCCGCGCCGACGCCGGTTGCTTCGTACCGCGACGCTCAGCCCGGACGCCGCGAGCACCTGCCGATGGCCGCGGACCATCGGCGCGTGCATCGCGCGTATGCGCAGCGTTGGGGCGCTCCCCGCGTCCGGAATACCCGACACGGTAGTCGACGCGCACCTGACCCGATCGCGGCGCCCCGCGGCTGTCGGCCGCCGGACTCGGTTCGGGCGCGACACCGAAGAACCGCGCGCCGATCGCGCGCCGCCATGCGGGCACCTGGCGCTGACTTCTCGCACGTCCGGCCTGCGACGGCACGGGCCCACGACGTGCATCGAGTCGGTCCCGGGCGTTTTCCGCGCGAGTGGGCGTGTATGCCACCGGCGTCGGCAACCGGAACCATCGGCTGACGCGGCTTCGCTGACCCGTGGTGAGCGCCGCGACCGCCTCGGGCTCGTGCCGTGCCGCGTTGGCCAGTAGGCCGAGCATCGCCAGCACTGTCAGGGTCGACGTTCCGCCTGCCGACAGCAACGGCAACTGGATGCCCGTCACCGGTAGCAGTCCGATGACGTATCCGATGTTGATGAACGCCTGGGCGGTGACCAACACCGTGATGGTCGAGGTCATGAGTTTCAGGAAGGGATCGGTGCACCGGTGTGCGATCCGGAATCCCGTGAAGGCGAGGACGACGAACAGGAAGACCACCAAAAGTCCACCGATGAGACCGAGTTCCTCGCCGATGATCGCGAAGATGAAGTCGTTGTGCGCGTTGGGCAGATAGTTCCATTTCGCGCGGCTCTGTCCGAGTCCGACTCCGAACACTCCACCGTTGGCGAGGGCGAACGTCGCCTGTCGGGCCTGGTAGCCCGCGCCTTGCGGGTCGTCGATGCCGCCGAGGAAGCTCATCACGCGCTGCGATCGGTAGCTCTCCACGAGTGCCAGGACGACTGCGATGGCGACGCCGGTGACGACGAATGTGACGAACACCTTGATCGGCAGACCCGCGAACCACAGCAGCGCCCCGACGATGATCGCGATGGTGATCGTGGTCGAGAGATTGGGCTCGAGGATGATCAGCAGACAGATCAGCAGGCCGACCGGTACGAGCGGTACGAGCAGTTCACGTAGCGACGCGTTGTCGCGTCGACGCGATGCCAGCAGGTGCGCGCCCCACACGCACAAGGCCACCTTCACCAGTTCGGACGGCTGCACCGAGAGTCCGTTGATGTCGAACCACCGTCGTGCTCCCTGACTGAGCGTGCCGATACCGGGCACCAGGACCAAAGCCAGCATGATCGTCGTCACCGCGATCATCGGGACTGCCATCCGTCGGAAGAAGCGAACGGGCATACGCAGCGTGAGGTAGAAGACGATCGCGCCGAGTACCACGAAGATCACCTGGTTCGCGAACAGTCCGTAGGCGGATCCATCCGCCGAGTAGCCCTCCACCGACGAGGCCGAGAGCACCATGATGAGTCCGAACGACGTCATCAGGGCGGCCATGGTCAGGACCAGGTGGTAGGACGCCAGCGGTCGGCTGAGCAGGTTGCGCACGCCCTCGACCACCGTCGCCGGGAGCGCCGCGAGGTCGGTGCTGGTGCGGGCCGCGCCGCGCACGACGGACCCGCGGGACGTGCCGTGGTCGGCGGCCGTGGACTTCGCCGGGCGTCGCGTAGTCGACTCGCTCTTGCTCGTTGCACGCCTACCCGTCGACCGACCTGTCTTCTTCTTGCCGGCCCTCTTGCGGGTGGACGACGTCCGAGACCCCGAGTCCGGCTCGACCCCACCTGCCGTGTCATCGGCTGACTTGTCGGCGTCCACCGGGTCGGCGGCAGCTGCAGCGCCAGCCCCCGCGCTGCCGGCCCCCGTGCTGCCCGCCCCCGCGGCATCGGTTGTCGCCGTCACGGTTGTGTCGCCCGGGGAGCGTTCCCCGGCAACGAGCGCGCGGCGGCCGCGAAGGCGTCACCACGTCGTCCGTACCCGGCGAACATGTCCAGCGAGGCCGCCGCAGGCGCGAGGAGCACCGCGTCGGGACGCGGATCGGTGGCCGTGGCCAGCGTCCACGCCTCCGCGACGGCGCGGTTCATCACCGCGGTCGCGAGGTCGCCGGAGTTCCCGGGGTCGCCGTGCGGGTGAACCCCGCTCGGCGCTGAACCCGTTTCTGATCCGAGGGCGCGCTGTGCAATCACGCTGCCATCGTCTCCTGTGAATACTGTGACTGTTGGGACTTTTGGGGCGTGTCGCGAAATCGCGTCGACAATGATGTCGCGGTCTCGCCCGATCGCGACGACCCCAGCGAGCCGGTGCGCGGACGCGGCGATCATCTGATCGACCGACGCGCCCTTCAGCAATCCGCCCGCGATGAGCACCACCAGCGTGTGTGCGCCGATCGCGGCCTCAGCCGCGTGCGGGTTGGTGGCCTTCGAATCGTCGACGAAGTCGATTCCGTCGACGGTGGCGACCACCTCGCCGCGGTGGGCAGCGGGACGAAACGCGCTCAGCGCTCGACCGATCGCCGACGGGTCGATGTCGATCGCCAGTGCGAGAGCCGCTGCGGCCAGTGCGTCGGAGACACCCGACGGTCCCGCAGGGTGAACGGATTCCGCTGACACGAGCCGTGTATGGCCCCGCCGATCGTCGGCACGGTCGGTGGACGCACGGTCGGTGGACGCACGGACGGTGAACGCACGGTCCACCAGGTCGCCGTCGACGACGCCGAGTTCGCCGGGCGCGGGCTCGCCGAGGGTGAACCCCACGCGCCTGCCCGCAACGGGCAGACCGGATGCGACGGCGTCGTCGAGTCCGACGACACCGACCGCACCGCGCAGGGCGGTCTGCTTGTCCGCGGCATACGCGGCGAACGACCCGTGCCAGTCGAGGTGGTCGTCGGCGACGTTGAGCACCACCCCCGCGTCGGGGGTGATCGACGGCGCCCAGTGGAGTTGGAACGACGACAGTTCGGCACACAGGACGTCGACCCGCGGCTCGGACGTCATGGCATCGAGTACCGGCAGCCCGATGTTGCCGCACGCGGCGGCGCTGCGACCACCCTCGATGACGATGTCGGTCAGCATCGACGTCGTCGTGGTCTTGCCGTCGGTCCCCGTCACGACGAGCCAGGTGCGCGGTTCGCCCGCCAGTCCGCCACGGTCGACGCGCCACGCCAGCTCGACCTCACCCCAGACCGGGATCTCGTGCTCGGCAGCGGCGACCATCAGCGGGTTGCCCGGCGCGAAGCCCGGCGAGGCGATGACGAGGTCGGTGGTCGCGGCCCAGGCGTCGTCGACGAGGAGCGCGGCTACCGACGTGAGCCGTGCTCCGGCCGCCTTGACCGCGTCGGCCCCGACGACTCCTGTCGTCACCTCGGATCCCGCGACTCCCGTCGTCACGTCAGCCGATTTCCCCGTCCCCGGGTGCGGTGTGCTGTCGGCGAAGCGGTCGTCGGCGATCGTGACGACGGCACCGACACCGAGCAGGAATCGCGCCGCGGACATGCCCGCGGTGCCGCCGCCCGCGACGACGACGCGTCGACCATGGAGATGAAGTTCCGTCATCGAACTCATCCGGCTAGCCGTTGACTGTGAGGAACTCGCCGTAGAACAGCGAGAGACCGAGTGCGCAGGCGATGGCGGTCAGTAGCCAGAACCGGATGATCACCGTGGTCTCGGCCCAACCACCCAGTTCGAAGTGGTGGTGGAAGGGCGCCATGCGGAAGACCCGTCGACCTGTCGTCCGGAAGAACGCGATCTGGATGACCACCGACATGATCTCGGCGACGAACAGTGCGCCGATGACGACGGCGAGCAGTTCGGTGCGGGTGGTGATCGACAGACCCGCGAGCAGTCCGCCGAGTGCCAGCGATCCGGTGTCGCCCATGAAGATCTTGGCCGGTGCGGCATTCCACCACAGGAACCCGAGGCAGGCGCCACCGCCCGCGACCGCGATGAGCGCGAGATCGAGCGGATCGCGGACGTGGTAGCAGCCGCGCGGGATGTCCGCGGCGGGCTTCGCACCTCCCGAACAGGCGTTGACGAACTGGAAGAAGGTCACCAGTACATACGTGCCGAGGACCATGGCCATCGATCCCGCGGCGAGACCGTCGAGACCATCGGTGAAGTTGACCGCATTCGACCATGCCGCGACCACCAACCAACAGAACACGACGAAGGCGACGGAGACCATCGAGATCGCGTCGATGTCGCGGACGTAGGACAGGTGCGGACTCGCCGGCGTGTACCCCGAGTCGTTGCGGAAGCCGAGCACGAGGACACCGAACAGGATGGCGGCGATGAACTGACCGATCGACTTGGCCGTCTTGTTGAGTCCGAGGTTGCGGTGCTTGCGTATTTTGATGAAGTCGTCGAGGAATCCGACACCGCCCAGCGCGGTCGCCAAACCGAGTACGAGCAGGCCCGACGCCGTCGGTCCGTTGCCGTCGTGGGTGAACAAGCCGACGATGTGCGCTCCGAAGTAGCCCGCCCAGAGCGCGATCAGGATGGCGACGCCACCCATCGACGGCGTCCCACGCTTCGTCTGGTGACTCTGCGGCCCTTCGACGCGGATCTCCTGACCGAAACCCTGGCGCGAGAAGACGCGGATGAGTACCGGAGTGAGCAGGATCGACACCGCAACGGCGATCGCACCCGCAATGAGGATCTGGGTCACCGCAGCATCCCTCCCTCAGTTCGCCCGACCGTCACTCGCCGCTCTCCTCGTTCGTCGCTCGTCGTTCCCCCAACCCCGCTGCCACGTCGGCCAGCGCCGGGTCCGTGCCCGCTACGAGCACCATGTCGTCGGGGGCTGGGCGCCACTCGTCATCGGCGAGTGTCGCAGCCGCGTCGTCGACGGTCGCGACCAGCCTTGCCTCGTCACCCCAGGAGCCCTCCATCACTGCTCCCTGGTGCAACGCCCGGACGGCGCGCGACTGTCCGACACACAGTGTCTTGTCGACGGCGAGTCTGACCGCGAGTCGTCCCACCCTGTCGTGTTCGACGACGCTGTCGTTCTCGCTCAGACCGTCGCCGGTGGCCAGATCGCCGATGATCGCCCAGGTGCGCACCCGGGGTTCGGCGTCGCGCGCCCGGGTGACGAGGTCGCGGATGGCGCGCGAGACGGCGTCGATGTCGGCGGGTACGAGGATCACCTGACGTGCGGTCGCATCGGTGGCGACGTCGTCGGTACCGCGCTCACCCGCGCTCACCGACCCGCCCCCGAGGTGTTCTCGAGGACCCCTGCAAGCGCCTCGGCAACGACGACCCTGTCGTCGAATGGATGCTTCACGCCGTCGATCTCCTGACCCGCTTCGTGCCCCTTCCCCGCGACGAGCACGACGTCGCCGGGCTGCGCCCACGCGATCGCCGAGTCGATGGCGGCGCGGCGGTCGCCGATCTCCACGATCTCGACGCCGGGTCGCCGCGCGGCGTCGGGAACCGCGTGCGCGCCGGCGAGCACGGCGGCACGGATGGCTGCGGGATCCTCGGTACGCGGGTTGTCGTCGGTGACCACGACGAGATCGGCACGACGCGCGGCCACCTCCCCCATCAGGGGCCGCTTGGCACTGTCCCTATCCCCACCGGCACCGATGACCACCGCGATCCGGCCACGCGACTGCTCGTCGAGCGTCGCCAGCACGGCTTCGAGTGCGCCCGGTTTGTGCGCGTAGTCGACGATGGCGAGGAAGTCCTGACCCCGGTCGATGCGCTGCAGTCTGCCGGGGACCGACACCTCGGCAATCGCCGACGTCGCTGTCGTGACCGGCGCGCCGGCGGCCACGGCGACCGCGACGGCGAGTGTCGCGTTGGCGACGTTGTAGCGACCCGGGAGCCCGACGGTGAGCTCATGTGCGATGCCCGAGGCGTCGGTGACCTGCACCCGCTGAGAGCCGTCGGAACCGATGGTCGACGGCCCGGCGTGCCAGTCTGCGGGAACGTCGGTGGTGGAGACCGTCAGTGGCGCGATGGTGTCGCCTCGGCGGGCGACGTCGAGCATCCGCCTGCCCCACTCGTCGTCGACGCAGATGACCGACCGCACAGCGCGCGTCGACGACCCCTGCGCGAACAACTGCGCCTTGGCCTCGAAGTAGTCGTGCATGGTCGGGTGGAAGTCGAGGTGGTCCTGCGACAGGTTGGTGAATGCTCCGAGGGAGAAGTGGGCTCCGTCGACACGGCCGAGCGCCAGCGCGTGACTCGACACCTCCATGACGACGACGTCGACGCCCTGCTCGAGCATCACGGCCAGCAGCGCCTGCAGAGTCGGGGCCTCCGGTGTGGTCAGCGAACTCGCCCGTGCCACGCCGTCGACGCGGGTCTCGACCGTGCCGATGAGGCCGACGGTGTGGCCTGCGGCCATCATCGCCGCCTCGACCATGTAGGCGGTCGTCGTCTTGCCGGAGGTGCCGGTGATCCCGATGAGTTTGAGTCGTTGCGAGGGATTGCCGTAGATGCGGGCGCTGACGCCTCCGAGTACCGATCGGGGGTCGGCGTGGACGAGGACCGCGCACGCCGCATCGGGCGGGAGCACGCGCGTGAGTTCGGCGCGACCGGCCGCATCGGTGAGAATCGCCGTCGCCCCGCGCTCCACCGCCTCGGCCGCAAATCGAGCGCCGTGGGTGCGACCCCCAGGAAGCGCAGCAAACAGGTCACCCTCGGCGATGTCCTGCGCGCGCAGCGAGACACCGGAGACCGCGGCGTCGGCGCCCACAGTCCCGATGAGATCGAGCCGCGCCCCGGTGGCCGTCGAGAGAACGGCAACAGCGGTGGGCTCGACGTGTTCGGGTCTGTTCAGACCTGCGGACCGGCGAGTCGACGCCATGATGCGATCGCCTCCCTCAGCAGTGGTTTCGGTGTCGCGTGTTCGGGCCCGTGCGGCTCGAACCCGGGTGGGCGCGGATGTGCAGCGCCGGAACGCACTCACGATACCGTCAGGGCAATTCTCGACGGTCGGTGCCATTGACAAATCCGGCCAACAGAATATCGGTGCACGTCACCGCTGGCTCAGTGGGCCTCGAGCGTGATCCACGGTGTGGGCGTCGGCGACAGCGGAACCTGCTGACGCTGCAGTATCCACGAGGCGATCGAGGCGAACAACGGCGCCGCCGACTGCCCACCGCTGCCGTCGGAGCTGCGCTTGGGATTGTCGAGCATGATGCCCACCACGAACCGCGGATTGTCGGCGGGTGCGATCCCCGCGAAGGTGATGTTGTAGCTCGAATTCGAATAGCACCCACACGACGGGTCCACCTGCTGTGCGGTGCCGGTCTTACCGGAGAGTTGATAGCCGGAGACCGCTCCCTTGTAGCCGGTGCCCGACTGCACACCCATCGGGTCCTCCTGGAAGACTCCGCGGAACATGTCGCGCACCGTGTGCGCGGTCTGCGGGCTCACGACACGGACACCCGCGGGCCGATCGGCGTCCTCAACGTCGCCACCGTCGCGCTGTTCCGATTCCAGAATTCGCGGGGGGACACGGAGCCCGTCGTTGGCGATCGTCTGGTACATCGCCGTCATCTGCAGCAGCGACATCGACAGTCCCTGTCCGATGGGCAGGTTGGCGAACGAACCACCCGACCACTGACTCAACGCCGGCACCGCACCACCGCTCTCTGCGGGGAGGCCGACGCCGGTGCGCTGTCCGAGTCCGAATCGCTTGACCATGTCGGCGAATCGTTGTTCGCCGACGCGCTTGGCCAGCATCAGGGTTCCGACGTTCGACGACTTGCTGAAGATTCCGGCTGTCGTGTACGGCTCGACACCGTGCGACCAGGCGTCGTTGACGGTGACGCCGGCCATGTTGATGCTGCCCGGCACCTGAAGTACCTCGTCGGGCCTTGTCAGCCCGTACTCGACGGCGGCAGACGCTGTGATGATCTTGTTCACCGAGCCCGGCTCGAACGGCGAGGTGACCGCCGGATTGCCCAGGTCTGCCTTGGTCTGGTCCGACAGCGGCTTGGAGGCGTTGAAGGTGCCGTCGTTGGCCATGGCAAGGACCTCGCCGGACTTGGCGTCTAGTACCACAGCCGACGCCGACTTCGCGCCGGACGCCTGCTTGGCCTTGTTCACCTCGCTCTGCACGAACCACTGGATGTCGGAGTCGAGCGTCAGTTTCACGGTGGCGCCGTTGATCGCCGGATGCACGTTGCGCGTACTGCCCGGGATCACCGCGCCGTCGGAACCCCGGTCGTAGGTCTTCGAACCGTCGGTTCCGGCGAGTACCGAATCCATCGACGCCTCGAGGCCGATCAGTCCGTTGCCGTCGTAGTTGACGTCGCCGACGACGTTGGCGGCCAGGGAGCCGCCCGGGTAGAGCCGGATGGCCTGCGGATCGGCGCCGACCTCCGGATAGTCGGCGACGATCCGCGCCGCGACCTCCGGACTCACCGAGCGCGCGAGATAGACGAACCCGTCGTCGCTCGTCAGCTTCTTGTGGAGGTCGTCGGAGCTGATCGATCCGCCGAGCGCCGACGACACGCCGTCGGCGATCTCCTTGAGTCGCTTGTCGACGTCGGGATACTCGGGGTTCTTCTTGTGCTCGGCCTCGATCGACTTGCGAACGGCCTTGGGCAGGAACGTCAGGGAGCGCGCTTCGTCGGTGTAGGCGAGCGGGCGTCCGTTGCGGTCGAGGATCGCTCCGCGTTTCGCGGTGAGCACCTGGGTGTACTCGCGTTGCTGCGCAGCCTCCGCCGAAATCGACGACGCCTCGATGGTGTGCACGACGATCATTCGGACCGCGACGGCGAGCACGACCAGGATGATCACGAGTCCCACAGCACGACTACGGAATTCGAAGGTGCGCGGCCCGCGACCCCCACCGCCGCGACCCCAGCGACCACCGCCGCCGGAGCCGCCGTTCCCCGAGCCCCCGGAAGCCCCTGCGGGTGTGCCGCGTCGTCGGGACCGGGGCTGCGCAGCGGGCGGGTCGAAACGCTCACCGATCCGCTGGAAACTGGCGCGTGTCATGGTTGTCAATTGTCCACCGCCCTAACGGGCACCCGCGGAATTTGCGCTCGGCGGGTTGCCATTCGTCGGTGCCGATCGACCCGCGACCGACGGTGCGGAACCCGAGGGAGCCACGTTGGGATTCAACCCTGATGGCGCACCGGGCGCGTCGGCGTTCCGATCGGCAGTCGTGTTCTGGTTCGGCGCCGTGTTCTGGTTCGGCGCCGTATTCTCGCTCGGCGCTGGCGAATTCGGCGCAGGAGAACCCGGCGACGGGGAAGCCGAGGACTGATCGGCGGCACCCGAATCCGTCGCGTCGGGAGACTGTCCCGCCGAGTTCGAGTTCTGGCCTGTCGACGAGTCACCGCCCAGACCCATCGAGTCGCTGACCTTGCTCTTGTCGATCTTGCTGGTGGGGTCGGGCTTGTCGTCGGGATTGATCGTCCCGATCGGTTTGCCCGATGCGGGTTCGGGGTCGCCGAGTACCTTCGGTTTGCCGTTCGCGCCGATCACCATGCGTGCGGGGTTCTGCACCGGGATCATCCCCAGTTTTGCTGCCTTGTCGGACAATTCGGGTGCGGAGTCACCTGATTCGTAGCTGCGTTTGAGGCTGTCGCGTCGATCGAGCAACGCCTGGTTGGTCTTGCGCTCGATCCCGAGTCGATACGAATCCTGCGCGGCCCTCGTCGACAACCACAGACTCAACCCCAGCCCGACGACGAGCAGCGCGAGGACCGGAACCACGAAGGGCACCGACCGCGCGCGAGTGAACAACGAGCGCCGTGGCACCTGTCTGCGGGGGGCGCCACGGTCGGAGGCGACACTCTCTGCCGCAACACGATTGCGACGCCGCTCGATCGCGCGTTGGGCTGCTCGTGAGCGGTTGGGGCGCTGTGTCTCGAGGTTCTCCCGACGTGGACGCCGCGTCGACGTACTGGTGTCCGCGTGCGCACCGTCAACGACGGCGCGATCGTCGAGCACTGTCATGACCGATTCCTCTCGACACGTTCGATGGCGCGGACCCGTACGGGGGCGGACCGCGGGTTCTCGGCGAGTTCCGCCTCGCCCGCTTGCTCGGCACCACGCGTCACGAGCCTGAAAACGGGTGCGGTACCGGGTAATTCGACCGGCAGACCGGGCGGCGACGTCGACCGTGTGCGTGCGGCGAACTCGCGCTTGACGATCCGATCCTCGAGCGACTGATAGCTCATGACGACCACACGACCACCGACAGCGAGGGCGTCCAGAGCAGCGGGCAAGGCAAGTCGCAAGGCGTCGAGTTCGTGATTCACCTCGATGCGCAGGGCCTGAAAAGTGCGTTTCGCCGGATGTCCCCCGGTCCGTCGCGTGGCGGCAGGGATTGTGGCGTACAGCAATTCGACGAGTCGTCCACTTGTCGTGAACGGTTCACTCTCCCGTGCGCGCAGCACCGCAGAAGCGATCTTCCCGGCGAAGCGTTCCTCTCCGTATTCGGACAGCACGCGCGCGAGATCGCCGTGTGAGTAGGTGTTGAGTACGTCCGCTGCGGTTAGTTCGTCATCCGGATTCATCCGCATGTCGAGGGGGGCATCGACGGCGTATGCGAACCCGCGGTCGGCACGGTCGAGCTGCATCGACGAGACGCCGAGGTCGAACAGGGCCGCGTCGATGTGATCGACTCCTGCGGCGGCGAGCACCCCGTCGATGCCGTCGAACCTCGATTGGTGGAACGAGATCCGGTCGCCGAAGCGCGCCAACCTGTCGCGCGCGATGTCCAGCGCCGACTCGTCGCGGTCGATTCCGACGACCCGTGCATTGTTGAATTCGGTGAGCATCAGTTCGCTGTGTCCACCCGCACCGAGCGTGGCATCGACGACAACGGGGTTCTCGACGCCGGGCCGCGTCAGTGCCGGCGCGAGGAGTTCGGTGATACGGCGAGCCATGACGGGTACGTGGCCGAACTGTCCGGAACGACGGTCGTCGTCGTGCGACGCATTCACCGAATCACCTCCCGGACCGTGCTGTGTGCACACCCCTACCCGTAGCGGGCACGTGCACTCATCTCGAATTCCTGACACGGCTGCGGGTCGACGCATGCCGTGATGACCGTGGCGAGGAGGGAGTCGTCGGGTGAAGCGGGGTCCCGGTCCGGGGACGCACCTGGCGTTGGGGAAGTACGCCAGGGTCGTTCCGGACCGGGGCCTCGATCCACCCGAAGCCCTGTCCATCGTTCGCCAACCCCTCGGCTACAAGACCGCGTTCAGTGCGGCCGAGTTGGCTGCCGAGAAGTTCTCCTCGTGCTCACTCTGGTATTCACGCCACTTCTGTGCGTCCCAGATCTCGAGGTGATCGAAACTGCCGAACACCACACACTCCTTGGTCAGCTCCGCGTACTCCCGATGGTCGGGAGACAAGCTGATCCGACCCTGCCCATCCGGACGCTGCTCTTCGGTACTGGCGAAGAAGTAGCGCTGGAAGGCCCGCGCTTGTGGGTCGTTGCGGGATGCCTCCACGATTCTGGCGGCGATCTCGTCGAACTCCTCGGCACGGAACACCGACAGGCTGTGGTCCTGGCCTTTGGTGACCATCACGCCTCCTGCCAGTGCGTCGCGGAACTTGGCGGGCAACGTCAGTCGCCCCTTGTCATCCAGCTTCGGCGTGTAGGTGCCGACGAATCGCACAGACGACATGTCGACACCTCCTGCCCCTGAGCGATCCGTTCCGGTCCGTCTCACCCAGTGCTGCCACAGTACCCCACTTTCCACCACTTTCCACCAACATCGCCCTCTGATCGTCCTACCCGCAGCACTTTCCGCAGGTCAACGCCGAGAATTCCGTGGTTGGATGAATACAACCGACCGTGTCGCACGTGGCGATTCACGTGTCCAGAAGGGACGAAAAGACATCACTGTGACTGGTGAGGGAAGATTTCACGGTCAGGTGGGGCGATGTGGGGAGACACGGTGGGGCGATGTGGGGAGACACGGTGGGCGCGCACCGGGGAGACACGGTGGGCGCGCAGCGGGTGCGATGCGGCCACGCCCAGAAGTAACCAGACCGACCGGGAGGAGGACGAGCGCACAGACGACGGCAGGGCCGCACATCATGTGGATGTGCGGCCCTGCCGTGGTGAAGTGACCAGCGCTAGTGCGCTAGGGATGGTGACTCACTGGGGAATAGCGGGTATCGCTGGGACCTGGGCGCGGCGCCGCGGGGCTACGGCGCGGACTCGGGACGCGCGATCATCGCGCGCCCGGGGTCACTCCTGCTCGAAGCGGCGGTTGAACCGGTCTTCCATGCGCTCGGTGAACTTGCGCTTGTTTCCCGAGGGACGAGTGTTGCCACCCTTGCCTGACTGGGGTGCGGACTCGCTCGGCGTCGACCTACCTCCGCCCCAGAGCGCGAATAGTCCCGCCCCGAACATCACGAGGAAGCCGATGAGGCTGACGACGGGGAGCCCGGCGATACTCAGACCGACCAGGGGTCCGACGATGAGCAGCACCAGACCGACGACGAAAATGGCCGCCGCCTGCAAACGACGTCGACCCGACGACCGGCCCAGCCGACGACGCTCGACGCTGGACGCAAACTTCGGGTCCTCGGCGTACAGAGCACTTTCGATTTGTTCGAGCATGCGCTGCTCGTGCTCCGAGAGTGGCACCGACCCTCCTTACTACGTTGCCGATTCACACATCAACGAGATCGTGGCGACCGCGGACGCCAGTCTCGTGACATGTGTTCGCGGCTTACGGCTTCCATGATACGAGGTGATCGCGAGCGCGACCACCATAACCACCCGAAGGTGACATATCACGGCCGACAACAGCGCGCGACGCCTTGATCGGTGTGACGAAGGATTGCGTCGAGGCACGGTCTCAGGCGATGTGGTCGTAGCCGTAATCGGACCGAGCGGGTGCCTGATGTGCGAGCTTCCCCTGCTCATACGCCACGACGATGTCTTCGACAGCGTCGAGGAACACGAGCAGCCGCGACCGGAGACCTGTGACCACCGAGGCGTCGACGCGGCGTCGTAAACCGGATTCGATCTCCATACGAACGGTCGACATCCCGGCAAAGGCCGAAGCGAACTCGGCGAGCTCGGGAACCGCCGACGAGATTCGTGACCAGGCGTTCGGCGAGACACGTCGGGACGCTCTCCTGACCGGCGGTTCGTACACCGCGAGCGCCGCGCCTGCCGCACGGAGCGCTGCCAGGTAGTACTGACGGAAGCGTTCGGCGTCATCTGGCACGCCGTCGGCGTTCTCGGTGAGGATCTCGGCACGCTCGAGAAGGTCACGCGCACGGACCACGACGACCGGATCGATCTCGGGGCGCATCACTGCGCCATACGGCGCATGCCGGTTGCCGCGTCGCATCGGCTCCATACCTGCCATGTCGCGCTCCCTTCATCTCCACGGTCTCCACGGTCTTCATCTCCACGGTGCGGTCCGGCGATGCACGCTTCCCTCGTCCACCGCCGGACCACCCGAACTGTCGGGGGCGATGAGAACGGCTTGCGGAGGCACGTTCATCGAACACCCGTTCGACATATTCAATATAGCTAGTGGGGCGGCACTCTTCAAGAGAGATGTGGCCCATTTCCGACAACAGCAGCGTAGAAGTCGGTACCGACATTCCCCGGCTCGGCCGCGGCCGGCGCCCGGTGTGCCCGCGGGGTGCGGGAGGAAGGACGACGAGCCAGTTGGCGACCCGCCTCGTTCGACTGTCCGGGCAGGACTGCCCGGTCTGGCTCGACGCTGCCCTGAACGTCTATGTGACCGCGATGGACTACCCGCGCGGTACCGAGCACCACCGGGTCGCACTCTGGCGCGAGCACATCGCCCGACGCGGGTGGACGGCCTACGCCGCACTGACGGCCGTCGCCCCCGATCGACGCCTCGACCCCGAGGCGGAGCGTCGGAGGATCCGACCCCCGGTCTCCCCCACGGGCGACGAGATCATGGTCGGCATCGCCTACGGCTATCGCGGCGCCGACGATCAGTGGTGGAATCACCAACTCCGCACGGGTCTGCGGCTGTCCGGGTGTAACCGGGAGACGATCGACACCATCGCCACCGACTATTTCGAACTCACCGAACTACACGTTCATCCGACAGCGCAGGGCCACGGGATCGGCGAATGGTTGCTCTCCGCGTTGCTGACCGACCGACCCGAGGACCACGTCCTGCTCTCCACCCCGGAGATACCCGAGGAACGCAACCGTGCGTGGTCGCTCTACCGGAGAATGGGCTTCGACGACATCCTGCGCAATTTCACCTTCACAGGCGATCCCCGACCGTTCGCCTTCCTCGGGCGGAGCCTGCCCCTCGATGCCGCGCCGAGACCGATCGTCGACACGACCCTGCCGCCGGCCGCGCGGTGAGTCGGCGACGGCACGCAGGTCTCGGAGGCGGCGGCAACCATCCGCCCCGGCATGACGCCGTCGTCGTGGGGGCGGGACACAACGGACTGATCGCTGCTGCCTACCTCGCCCGAGCGGGACGTTCGGTTCTCGTCGTCGAACGCGACGAGGTACCGGGTGGTGCCGTGTCGACGGTGGAGCGTTTCCCCGGGTACCGCATCGATCGCGGGTCGTCGGCTCATCTGATGATCCGGCACTCCCCGATCATCGACGAACTCGAACTCGAGAACCACGGGTTGCGTTACATCGACTGCGACCCATGGGGTTTCGCACCTGCGACAGACTCGGGCCCGCCACTGGTGTTCCGCACCGACCTCGACGCGACCTGCGCGTCGATCGCCGCCGCGTGCTCGACCGCCGATGCCGATGCGTACCGGCGGTTCGTCGGCGAGTGGGGGCCGAGGTCGCGCGCGGTGCTCGACGCGTTCAACTCCCCGGCGACACTGCCACGATTCGGTCGAGCGTTCGCCGGCATCGGCCACACCGCGCACACCGCACGTACCGGGGTCCTCGGCCGGCGCGCCGGCGCGCTGATGGCTGCAACGCAGGAGCTGATGATGTCCGGCGACGCCCTGCTCGACCGTTGGTTCGTCTCCGAACGGCTCAAGGCCGCCCTCGCATGGTTCGGCGCACAATCGGGCCCACCGATGAATGCCCCCGGGACAGCGCCGATGGTCGGGTTCGCCGCCCTGATGCATCGGATTCCCCCCGGTAGGGCGGTCGGCGGAAGCGGAGCGCTGACCGAAGCTCTCCTGCACCGACTCGACGCCGACGGCGCGCGGGTGCTCACCGGATCACCGGCGACAGCGATCAGCCGATGCGGCGATCACTGGCGGGTACAGACCGCACACGAGGACCACTGCACAGAACAGGTGATCGCCGCCTGCCACATCATGGCGACACTCGACATGATCGACGCGGGGGCCAGTGTGGCGCCGTCTGTTGTCGCTCGCTGGCGTCGTGAGATCGACATCGGGACGGGCATCGGAATGGCCGTGAGACTGGGCACCAGCGCCCTGCCCGACTACCGCGACCTCCCCTCGGGGCTGCCCCCGCACGGCGTGCACTCGGCTCTCGGTCTCCTCGTCACCGACCGTGCGCAGCTCCGGCGCGCGTACGCAGCCGCCTCGGTCGGTGACCTGCCACCGCGGCCTGCCTGCGTGGTGATGAGCTACTCGGCGATCGATCCGACGCTCGCGCCGTCGAACCGGCACTCGATCACGGTGTGGGCCCAATGGCATCCGCGACACCCACGCGAGGGAGGGTGGTCGGGATCGACCGCGCACGCCGCCGCGGACGCGATCCTGACCGAAGTCGATCGTCACGCCCCCGGCCTGCGCGAGTCCGTCGAGCATCTCCATATCCAGACACCCGCCGACCTCGAATCGGAATTGGGGTTGATCGGGGGGAACATCATGCACGTCGAGATGACGATCGACCAGATGTTCACCTATCGACCGCACCCGGACCTCGCCGGACACCGCGTACCGGGGGCCGAAGGGCTGTTGCTCGCCGGAGCGTCGACGCATCCCGGCGGGGGTGTGACGGGTGCGAGCGGACGGATCGCAGGCCGACTCGCGATCGACGCAGGGCGTAGCCGACGCCGACCCTGAGCTGACACACGCCGTGACGTGTGCGAGGTCTCGGCACCCTTCTGGCACGATGAGCACGTGCAGCCGGCAACCATGCGACGACCACACGACCCGACGCGCGGATTCCCCTCGCGGACCCGCGGTGAGGCAGTCGGTCGAGAGAGGTCGCGATCTCCTCGGCGGTCCGGCATCACCACCGTGGCGTCGTTGCTGATCCTGTTGACGGCAATGCCGCTGCTGTCGGGCTGTCTGACACGTTCGACCACCGTCGGCGACCGCTACGCCGGCACGATCATCGTGGCGACGTCGCCGGACAATCCCAGCGGAGCGCCACGCCTCGATATTCCCGAGTCCATGAAGAACAACGTGTCGACGTCGGACTATCGGGAAGGGCCCCAGGGCAACGAGTCTGCGAGTCCCTCCCCCGGCGCTTCGGCACCGGCTACTCCGTCTGCGACGACGCAGCCGGGCACCACGGGCCAGGGCGCGACGCGGGTCGGCACCAGGGCGACCTTCTCCGATCTGACGTCGGGTCAGCTCAGTCAACTCGGGGACATCGTCGCCAACGCATTCGGCGACACGTCGATGACGATGGAACTCAACGCGAAGCGCAACGGCGACGTGGTGCGCTTCCGCGGGAGTGCCGATCTCAACGGGCTCGAGGAGCGCGACTACCTGAAGTTCACGCTGGCATTCGCAGGCCCCATCACCGCGAGCAACGTGCAGCAGCAGGATTCGGAGACGTCGGTCACGTGGACTCCCCAACCGGGCAAGGTCACCGAGTTCATCGCCGACGCGACCTATCCCGACCCCGCCACGGCCGCGTTCAAGGGATGGACGTGGCTCCTGGTGATCGTGTGCCTGTTGGTCGTTGCACTCATCATCTGGCTGGCCTACACACATCGGGACACGAGTCCGCGCCCCGGCAGGCCGCGCAGCACACGGCCCACGGCCCCCAAATCCTCGACCACCACCGGTCCCGCCGGTAGGAAAACAGGCGCCAACACCACAGCCGCCAAGACACAGGCCACGGCGACCGCGGGGACATCCGCGGCCTCGCCATCGGATGCTCCGGCATCGGCTGCCTCGTCATCCGTTGCGAGCGACGACGCCCCCCGACCAGGGCCCACAGCAGTGAGCACCGCACCGGGCGACGGAGAGCCGGGAACGACCGAACCCGGCGAGACGCACGAGCGCTAGGTCGACGACACCACTCGCTCGACGAGACCGCTAGGTCGACGAAACCGCTAGGTCGACGAAACCGCTAGGTCGACGACACCAGGGGCAGTGCGTCGGCGGTGTCGACACCGAGGCGGTCGAGGACCTCGCAGGTGGCCTTCGCGAAATTGAGGCTGATGAAGTGCAGCCCGGGAGCGCCTTCGGCGATCAGTCGCTGAGACATCTCGGTGGCGATGTCGATGCCGACGGCGCGCACGGCCGCGCGGTCCTCCTGATCGCCGGAACCCGCCGCGGCGATCAACCGTTGCTCGACGCTCGCCGGCAACACCGAACCCGAGAGCTCGACCATGCGCCGGACCGAGGCCAACGACGTGATCGGGAGAATCTCGGGGATGATCGGCTTCGCACCCTGCTCGGGGTCTGCGGCCGCGACCCGGTCGCGCAGGCGCAGATAGAAGTCGACGTCGAAGAACAGCTGGGTCACCGAGTACTCCGCGCCAGTGCGCAGCTTGCTCACCAGAACACGGGTGTCGTGGTCGAGGTCGGGAGCACGGTGATGACCCTCGGGGAATGACGCGACACCGACGTGGAACTGACCGAGCCCGCCGATGAGCTCGACGAGTTCTTCCGCGTAAGAAACCCCCTGGGGGTGCTTGACCCATTCGCCGAGCGGGTCGCCGGGCGGATCGCCACGCAGCGCGAGGATATTGGTGATCCCCTTGTCGGCATACGCTCCGACCAACGAACGCAGTTCCGAGATGGAGTGATTCACCGCGGTGAGGTGCGCCACAGGCACCAGCGTGGTCTCCGTCGCCAATTGTCCGGCGATCCGCACGGTGCGGTCGCGGGTGCTGCCACCCGCGCCGTAGGTCAACGAGACGAATGCGGGGTCGAGCCTCTCGAAGACGCGGACCGCACGCCACATGCGCGCCTCGGCGTCGGCATCCTTCGGCGGAAGGAACTCGACCGAGAAGGGCACGGGACCCGGCCGGGGTGCGGAGAGTCGCTCGACGACAGACGGCACCGGGGCGGATGAATTCACCGGACCAGTGTACGGGCTAGCCTGTGACACGTGACCTCGACCGCTCCCGTGCCAACGCGCCTCGCCGAGGTTCCCGACGCCGTCGAGGCAGTCCTGCGCGACTTTCTCGACACCGCGGTGTCCACATCGGCGGCAATCTCGCCTGTCGTCGGGTCGTCGGCGCAGGTCGTAGCCGATTTCGTACTCTCGGGCGGCAAGCGCATCCGCCCGGTCTTCGCCTTCGCCGGATGGCAGGCCGGCAACGGTGACCCCGCGCGGGTGCCGACCGGATCGACCGACTCGGATGCGTTGCGGATCTGCGCAGCACTCGAACTCGTGCAGGCATGTGCACTGATCCACGACGACATCATCGACGCCTCCGACACACGACGTGGCCGACCGACGGTGCATCGGGTGTTCGAGCGCGGCCACCGCGATTCCGGCTGGCGCGGCGACGCCGCCGACCACGGCATCGCGTCGGCGATCCTCGCAGGCGATTTCGCCCTCGCCTGGGCCGACGACCTCGTCCACGGCTACGCGCCCGCGACCCTCTCCCCCGCGGGACGGCCCATCGCCGGAGCCGACGTGACCCCCCTGCCGCCGGGGGTGATCGCCACCTGGGCCGCCATGCGCACGGAGGTGCTCGGCGGCCAGGTCCTCGACATCGTCAACGAGGTCAGCGGCGAGGAGTCGGCCGAGGCGGCATACCGCGTGATGGAGTTCAAGACGGCGGCATACACGGTCGCACGGCCGCTGGAACTCGGCGCACGTGTCGCAGGTGCGTCCGAGGAGCTCATCGACCAATTACGGTCGGTCGGACACGATCTCGGAATCGCCTTTCAGTTACAAGACGATCTGCTCGGCGTGTTCGGAGACCCCGAACGCACCGGAAAACCGTCGGGCGACGATCTCGCGGCAGGCAAGCGGACCGCGCTGCTGGCGTTGGGACTCGCCCGCGCCGACGAACGCGACCCCGCCCTCGGCGACGCACTGCGGTCGGTACTCGGAACCGAGCTGTCACCCGACGAATTGACCACTGCGCGCGGC
This sequence comes from Gordonia otitidis, assembly GCF_020735545.1. Taxonomy (NCBI): domain Bacteria; kingdom Bacillati; phylum Actinomycetota; class Actinomycetes; order Mycobacteriales; family Gordoniaceae; genus Gordonia; species Gordonia otitidis. Next base: position 4,216,859 of record NZ_CP085974.1, on the reverse strand, counting down.
ATTCTGACCGATGTCGGCGCTGTCGCCGACATCGAGCGCACGATCGACACGTTGCTCGACTCCGCCATCACGACCCTCGAGAACACCGACATCGACGACGCCGTGTACACCGATCTCGTCGACGTCGCGCGACGCATGGCGCATCGCAGCGCCTGAGTGGGCACCCGGGGTGGGCATGAGGTGAGTTCGGATTCGCAATCGATGACGCGAGCGAGGTTGATGCGCGCATTGTGGGCAGGCCTGATCGGCTCGATCCTGGTGTGCCTCGGAGGTTTCGGCGTCGCCGACATTCCCCGTAACCACCCGATACTGACCGAGACCGGCCTCAGTTGGCTCACCTATGGGCACGGGAAATCTCTGTGCGGCATCACGTTCTGGGTGGGCGTCGCACTGATGGTGGTCGCCTGGATACGGTTGGGGCGAGTCCTGTGCGACACGGCGACCGATCACAGCAGGCTGCACCTACGCAGGTGGGTGCTCGCGTGGGCGGCACCCCTGATGGTGACCGTGCCGCTCTACAGCCGCGACGTCTACGCCTACCTCGGCCAGGGTGCACTGTTCCGAGCAGGCTTCTCGCCGTACGCCGACGGGCCCGCCCACAACCCCGGCCCGCTCGTCGACAGCATGGCGCAGGTCTGGGCGTCGACGACCGCGCCCTACGGCCCGCTATTCGTGTGGGTGACACGGATGGTGGTCGCTGTGACCGGCGATCACGTCATCCTCGGCGTGCTCGTGATGCGCCTCGTTCTCGTGCCGGGACTCCTGTTGTCGCTCTGGGCGATTCCACGTCTCGCGCGTCACTTCGGGGCGTCGCCCGCCGCCGGTCTGTGGCTGGCACTGTTCAATCCGCTCGTACTGATCCATCTCGTCGGCGGTCCGCATGTCGAACTGCTCATGATGGGTGTCCTGGCCGCGGGGATGACGCTGGTCGTCACCGGACGACATGTCGGCGGCCTCGTGCTCCTCGGATGTGCGGTCTCGATCAAGGTCACCGCGGGTGTCGCGATCCCGTTCGTGTTGTGGATCTGGTTGGCGCACATACGGCAACGCCGCCGGGTGGGCGCGCGCGACGTGGCCGCGGTGTCGGCTGCGATCGCGGGTGTCACCGTCGCGGTGTTCGCGGCGTGGACGGCGCTCGTCGGTCTCGGACTCGGCTGGCTCACCGGTTTGGGCTGGGCGGACCGCATCGTGAACTGGTTCACGCTGCCGACGGTGATCGCACATCTGGTGACCCTGGTCGCGGCTCCGTTCACCGCGCTCAATCTCCAATCGGTGCTTCCCGTGACGCGCGTCGTCGGCGAGGCTCTGCTCGCGGTCGTACTCGTCGTGTTGTGGTGGCGTCAACGGCATTCCGAGCGCGAGGCCATGGCGGGGATCGTGCTCGCGATGCTCGCCGTGGTCCTGCTCGAGCCGTCGACGCTGCCCTGGTACTACACGTGGGTGCTGTGCCTGGCCGTGGCCTTCACCCTGCCGCGTTGGGTGCGGGCGGTGGTCGTCGGTGTCTCGACCTTCATGCTGATCGTCTTCCAGCCCGACGACTCGATCCTGTTCTACAAGCTGCCCGAAACGCTGTTGGCGTTGGCCCTCGCCGGCCTCGCCGGGGCGTCGGTGATGCGCACCGATCCCCTGCGGATCGGTGCGCTCGCGCGTCGGGTCTGGGGGGTCAGAACGCCTGTGCCTGCGCGCGACGGATGACTTCCCGGGCCGAGTGGGTGTGCAGGGCGTCGGCGGGGGTAAGTCCGAGGTCGTCCTGTTCGGTGAACAGCCACGACATCACCTCGTCGCGCGTGTAGCCGCCGTCGAGCAGCACGTCGACGAGGCCGATGAAATGCTTGGTGATGCCCTCGTCGTCGAAGAACACGCGCGGCACCGCGGGTTGGCCGTCGCGCGAGACGGCGAGTAGGTGATGATCACGGATCAGGTTGCGCACTTTGTTCGCCGAGACGTGCAGCCGAGCTGCGACCTCGTCGAGGGAATAGGTGGCGGTGTCGGTGGGAAGAACGTCACTCGAGAGGGGCAGAGAACTCACGCGCCTGAGATTACCGTTTCACCTCGACCACCGAGAAGGTTCTCCCGCTGTGCACAGTCGGAGCGCCGTCACGCGCGCCACGACAGTATGTGTGCGGGCTTCGCGACGGTGACGCCGGGTAGATTCGACGACGTGAACAGCCCGGTCGACGTCTTGCTCGGTACGGTCCTCGAGGGCCGCTACCGTCTCGATGCACCGATCGCGCGCGGGGGGATGTCGGCGGTGTATCTCGGCATCGACCTGCGGCTCGGGCGCGATGTGGCGGTCAAGGTGATGGATCGACGCTATTCGGGCGACCCACAGTTCCTGCAGCGCTTCGAGTTCGAGGCTCGAGCGGTCGCGGGGCTCAAGCACCCGGGGCTGGTCTCGGTGTACGACCAGGGAATCGACGACGGCATCGCATTTCTCGTGATGGAACTCGTCGAGGGCGGAAGCCTGCGCGAGCTACTCCGCGAGCGCGGCCCGATGCCGCCGCACGCGGTCGTGGCGGTCGCCGATCCCGTGCTCGGTGGACTCGGCACCGCGCACCGGGCCGGCCTGGTCCACCGTGACGTCAAACCCGAGAACGTCCTCATCTCCGACGCCGGTGAGGTCAAGGTCGCCGACTTCGGTCTGGTACGCGCGGTCGCGGAGGCAGGTGTCACGTCGGCGAGTGTCATCCTGGGCACCGCAGCTTATCTGTCACCCGAGCAGGTCGAGTCGACCGACGCCGACGCCAGAAGCGACGTCTACTCCATTGGCGTCATGATGTTCGAATTACTCACCGGCAGAACACCTTTCCACGGCGACTCGCCGCTGGCCCTCGCTTATCAGCGACTCAGCTACGACGTTCCGGCGCCCGGCGACGTGATCGACGGCGTCCCGGAGGAGATCGACGAGGTGATCCTGCGCGCCACCGAGCGTCGGCCATCCGACCGGTACAACGATGCATTCGAGATGCGCGAGGCCCTGCTGGCAGCGGCCGACGATCTCGACCTCCCGCCGTTCACCGTTCCCGCGCCGCGACGATCGGCGGAACGGGAGACGATGACGCGGATCCGCGCGGCACATGCGGCCGCTGTCGCCCCGCAACGACCCCGCTCGGTACCGGCAACCGTCCAGCAATCCGTCGCGCCCTCGGTGGTGGCACGTGGACACGAGCCCGACGCGCCTCCCTCGACCACCAAGCGCCCCACGGTGATTCCCGAGCCGAGAGTCGACGACGGGCCGCCAGCCCACGACCCGGGACGAGGGCGGTTGCAAGCACTGATCTGGCTGACCGTCGTCCTGCTGGTGGCCGCGGGAGTCGGTTCGGTCGGTTGGTGGGCAGGGGCGCTGCTCGTCGGCTGATCGCGGACTACCCGCGCAGCATCTCCGCGACGAGGAACGCCAGTTCGAGGGACTGCTGGGTGTTGAGCCGTGGATCGCATGCGGTCTCGTACCGGCCGGACAGATCGAGATCCGAGATGTCCTGGGCGCCACCGAGACACTCGGTCACGTCCTCACCGGTCAGTTCGACGTGAATCCCGCCCGGATGGGTACCGAGTGCACGGTGGACCTCGAAGAATCCCTGCACCTCGTCGACGACGCGATCGAAATGGCGGGTCTTGTATCCGGTCGGCGACGTGTGGGTGTTGCCGTGCATCGGATCGGACTGCCAGATCACCTTGTGCCCTGTTGCCTCGACCGCGCTGACGATCGGTGGGAGCACTTCCCGGATCTTCGAGTTGCCCATGCGCGCCACGATGGTCAGTCTGCCCGGACGGTTGTGCGGGTCGAGTCGCTCGACGTACTCGACGGCCTGTTCCGGCGTGGTCGTCGGGCCGATCTTGACTCCGATCGGATTACGGATGAGCTCGGCGAACGCGACGTGCGCACCGTCGAGCTGGCGGGTGCGCTCACCGATCCAGAGGAAGTGCGCGGACAGGTCGTAGAGCACCTTCTCGTCGACCCTGTGGTCGTCGCCTGCCGTGTCGGGATCCGCGGCGTCGGGGTTGTCGGCGAGCCGGAGCATCCCGCGTTCGTAGTCGAGTACGAGCGCCTCGTGGGAGGCGAAGATCGCGGCGGACTTCAGACTCGAGTCGGTGACGCCACAGGCGTCCATGAACTTCAGCCCGCGGTCGATCTCTCCCGCCAGGGCCTCGTACCGCGCACCCGCGGGTGATGTCCGGACGAACTCCCGATTCCAGTCGTGCACGCGCCGCAGATCGGCCTCCGCGCCGGTCAGTGCGCGCACCAGATTCATCGCCGCCGAGGCGTTGGCGTAGGCGCGGACAAGCCTGGAGGGGTCGTGTGCGCGCGCAGTCTCGACCGGCGGGAAACCGTTGACCATGTCGCCGCGATACGACTTCAGTCCGAGCGCGTCGACATCGGCCGAACGCGGCTTGGCATACTGGCCCGCGATCCGGGCGACCTTCACGACGGGCAGGCTTGCACCGTAGGTCAGCACGACGGCCATCTGCAGCAACGTACGGATGTTGCCCTTGATGTGCGGTTCGGTGTTGTCTGCGAACGTCTCAGCGCAGTCGCCGCCCTGGAGCAGAAACGCCCGCCCCTCGGCGACGTCGGCCAATTGCGACGAGAGCGCCTCGACCTCGGCGGGCATACAGATCGGCGGGACACTCTCGAGTACCGTGCGCATCCGGTGGGCATCCTCGGGGTCCCAGCTCGGTTGCTGTAGCGCGGGTCTGCTCATCGCGTCTGCGAAACGCGCCTGCAGGTCGCCGGGCAGCGGGGGCAGTTCGGGGAGTTCGTCGATCGGAACGTCTACGGTCCAGTTCACCACCCCTCCAGCGTAATGGGCTGCACCGTCGGCCCTTCAGGTCGGTCCCGTGCAGCCCGGGCGCCGCCGCGCGGCGTCCTCACGATCGCGCTCGCTCGATGGCCTCCCATTTCCGCGCATTGTGTCGAGCATCACTGAGTGCGTCGTGAGCATCGTCGGGCGCGGGCGGTAGCGATGGGCGTCCGGCTGCCTCCCAGTGCTGCTTGAGTTCACGCGTGAAGCGCGGAATCGCGCGCGGCAACTCGGTCATCGGCCCCCAGAGCTGGCACAAGACGACGTGATCGTAGGCACCGACCCATGCCCAGAGTTCGACGTCGTTGCCCTCCTCGGTGAGGAACTGCAGCAACTCCTCACGGATTCGGGCGCGCGACTTCCACAGCGGCGACGACGGCGACGGGAGCTTCGGAAGGACGTTCGCACGTACCCATGCACCGGCGCGCCCGGGGTCGAACTCGGTCGACACCGCATAATATTCACGACCGTCCTCTGCGACGACACCGATGGATATGAGATCGATCGTGCGGCCGTCCTCGATAAACTCCGAGTCGTAGAAGAATCGCATACCGGCAAGTATTCGCCACCGACCGCGCACACCGACACCCGACCGACCCGAACACCCCCGACGCGGGACCGACACAAAGGCCACCGATGCCCACACTCTGCAGCGCCGCCGACACCCGGCTGGGTCGATGGGTTCCCTCGCGGTCGGCGCGCGCGTCCATCGTCGTCACATTTGTCGTGTCGTCGCTGTTCCAGATGATCGGTGTGCCGTTCACCAGCAGTTTCGGCACCAGAACACGTATCGACCTCGACGTCTACCGACTCGGCGCACAGATCTGGCAGCAGGGTCAGAGTCTCTATGCCGACGGCTCGATGCCGTTCACCAGCGACGGCATCTGGCTCCCGTTCACCTACCCGCCGTTCGCCGCGATGACGTTCGTCCCGCTCGGTGCGATGACGCTCACGGTCGCGGGCGTACTCATGTCGCTGATCACGATCGGGCTGCTCGTCGTCGTCATACACATCGTGCTGAGAGTGCTGTCCGTCGGCAGCAGCGGCAACCGGTGGTGGCTCGCGTTGGTCGTCTCGACGGGGGCCGTCTGGCTCAACCCGATGTGGATGACACTCGGTTTCGGTCAGATCAACGTGATCCTCATGGCGATGATCATCGTCGACGTCTTCCTCGTCGGCCGGGGCCGACGTCGCACGCTGGGCTCTTTGCAGGGTGTTTTGGTCGGTCTGGCGTCGGCGATCAAGCTCACGCCACTGGTCTTCATCGTGCTCTTCGCCTCTGCCCGCCGCTGGCGTGCCGTCGCCACGGCGATCGGAACTTTCGTCGCCGCGGGCGCGCTGGCCTGGATCTGGATGCCGTCGGACTCGTGGGGGTACTGGACACACACCCTGTTCCACACCACCCGGATAGGCGATCCGGCAGGCCGCATCAACCAGAACCTCAACGCCATGTGGATACGGCTGATCCCGGAACCGAGCGCTGCGCAACTCGCCTGGGTGCTGAGTTCACTGGCGGTTACCGCTCTGGCGGGCGCCGCACTGTTCGCCTGCAGGCCGGCGACGGCGTTCGCGCCGGGCGCCGGGCGATCGGGGCGCGTCAACGCCTTGCTGGCCACCTGCGCCGTCGCCGTCTGGGGCCTGCTCGTCTCGCCGACCTCGTGGGCGCATCACTGGGTGTGGTCGATCCCGCTGATCCTGACGAGCCTGGTCGTGGCCGCACGGACCGGGTCGCGGCGTGCGTACGTCGCCTACACCGCCGTCGCGGTGAGCGGTGTGCTGATCTTCGCCATCGGTCCGTATCAGTTCCTGCCGATGGTCGCCAAGCAGTGGACCGCCGTCGACCACCTCGTCGGCAACGCATTCTCGCTCTGGGGCATCGCGGCACTCTTCGTGATCTGGTTGCTGCCGTACTCCCCGGCCGGAAGCTCCGCGCGCGAGACAGACAAGCCCCTCGCCGAGATCCGCTCGGCCTGAGCGCAGTTCCGACGATAGAGCCGATCAGGCAGCCGACGCCTCACCCGCCGACGCCTGCGACTGCTGGTCGGGCTTCGGGTCCTTGAGCGTGGCGGCGTAGATGTCGACGTATTGCTGACCCGACAGCTGCATCAGTTCGTACATGATCTCGTCGGTCACCGCTCGCTCGATGAACCGATTGCCCTGCATGCCTTCGTAGCGGGCGAAGTTGAGAGGTTTGCCGATCCGCACCTTGACCTTGGTCGGCCGCGGCAGGATGGTCCCGGGCGGGTTGAAGGTGTTCGTGCCAATCATCGCGACCGGGATCACGGGAACGCCGGTGTCGAGCGCGACGCGAGCGAGACCGGTCTTGCCCTTGTAGAGGTTGCCGTCCGGCGACCTCGTGCCCTCCGGGTACATACCCATCAATTCGCCGCCCTCGAGTTGGCGTCGCGCCGCTTCGAGCGCACCCGCGGCCGCCTCGGCTCCCGACCTGTCGATCGGGATCTGGCCCACCGCGGTGTAGAACCACGCCTGGAGACGGCCCTTGAGTCCGGTGCCGGTGAAATACTCGGCCTTGGCGAGGAAGTAGATCCGACGCGGCACCATCAGCGGCAAAAAGAAGCTGTCCATCACGGCCAGGTGGTTACTGGCGAGAATGGCGGGGCCCCGTTCCGGCAGGTTCTCGAGCCCTTCGATCTCGGGACGCCCGAGTACTCGGAGGAGTGGTCCGAGGAGAACGAACTTGAACAGGTAGTACCACATTGAGATTCACTCCATCATTCGCCGCGTCGCCACTCGTGAAGCCGTCACCGGAAGTGTCGCGCGAGGGCTGCGTGAGCGAGCCCGTCGGTCGACGTCCGGGACGTCGTGAGATGACTCTACTCAAGCGCCCCGGGGTGTGCGGCGCATCGGTCGTGTGCACGTCGATCGCGCGCTCGACGAGCGATTGTGACGTCAGTTCGCACGTGACCAACCCGCGCCGCCGACCGCGGCGTCGTCGGATCGCAAGCTCGCGCGGGCCACCTCGGCTGCGCCGATGACCCCGGCGCTCTCGCCGAGTTGGGTGCCCCTGATACGGGCGAGTTGGCGGTGCCCCGCGCCGGTGATCAACCGCGCGTAGTGCTCACGGGCTTCGTCGAGGAACAGCCCGGATGCCGCGCCGACTCCGCCCGCGAGAACGATCAGGTCGGGGTCGAAGATGTCGGCGATCATCGCCAACCCCTGACCCAGCGACGCCGCGAAGGCGGCGAACGCCGCGATCGCGACGGCGTCACCGTCCGCGGCAGCACCTGCGACGCGACGACCCGTCAACGAACCCGGATCCGCCGCGACGTCGGCGGCGAGTTGGCTTCTCCCCCAGTCGCCGTCGGCGAGCAACTCGACCACAGTGTCCACCAGAGCCGTTCCGCTGCAATACCTTTCCCAACAGCCCCGCTTGCCGCACGAGCACGGCCTGCCGTCCGGGACGACCGTCAGATGGCCGAGCTCCGGCGCGACACCGAAGCTTCCGCGGTAGATCTCGCCCTCGATGAGCAGTCCCGCACCGATGCCCGTACCGATGGCCAACACGAGCGAGTTGTGCCCACGCGCTGCCGCACCGAATCGGAACTCGGCGACGGCCGCGGCGTTGGCGTCGTGCTCGGTGACGACGGGCAACCCGATCCGCGAACTCATCTCCTCGGCGACGCGCGCCTCACGCCAGGGCAGATGCGGAGCGAATCGGACGACCTGGCGGTCGGGGGTCAGAAACCCTGCCACCGCGAGTCCGACGGCACGCGCCGCCCAGCGCGAGGTCAATTCGGCGACGAGCCGATCGAGGCAGTGTTCGAGTGCGAGCGCCGTACCCGGGGTTGCCGCCCGCAGGGTGTCGAGCATCCGTCCACGGTCGTCGACCACGGACGCGCGGACACTGGTTCCTCCGATGTCGATGCCGATCGTCAACTCGCCCATCACTTCTCGGTCTCCGTGTCGAGGTGTCTGCGGCGATCAGGGGCACCGAACGGCGTGTGGGGTGCCGGCGTGCGGGGCGGTGGTGTGCGGGGCGGTGGTGTGCGGGGCGGTGGTGTGTTGGACGGTGGCCGATGCGGCGCCGTCGCGATGCGGACCGAGATCGGCTGGTACTGCGCCGTCGCCGGTGCATGTGCCGCAGGTGTGGATCGGAGGGCGGTCGCGATGGCCTCCAACACGGCGATGAGGGTGGCGATCAGCCGGGAGATCAGATCCCCGATCTCGGCGATGAGCGAACTGATCTCTCCGGCGACGTCGCCGAATGCCTGATGGCGAGAACCGGGGGCAGAACCTGCACCCATGCCGCTCCCCGCGCCGGAACCCGACGTCTGACCGCCCCCGCCGATGATCGCGGCCAGATGGTCGATCTGGGTCGCGATGCCGAGCACGAACTCCCGTACCGGATCGCCGACGGGGTCGCCGCTGAACGCGTTGTCACCCTCGCCAGACGCGTCCCGTCCCCCCGACGGGTTGCCACGGTCGTCGCTGCTCATCTCGGGCGGCTGCTCCTGTACTGGTGGCGGGTCCCGATTCTCGACCGGGGACGTGTGCACGGAAACGGTACCCGCATCCTCACCGTCGAGGCCATACCGCCGGGTCCGGGCGGAATCGGATGTGTATCGACTCCCCGTCCCACTCGGCGTCGTCGACGACGCACCGCCGCAGCACCGACGGTAGGGGCACGCAGTGCCGCAACCCGTCGACGGTGACGAGCAGATCGTCCCCGGAACGTCCGAGCATCAGGCGGTCCGGGTCGGGAAGTGTTTGCGGCCAGGACAATTCGTAGGTGACGTCCAGTCCTTCCGCTCCGTCGTCGACTACGGTGAGCGCTGCCGAGCCGTGCGGGCGTCCCGACGGTGCCGGCAGCGCAACCCCCAGCTTCCTGAGCCGTGCGGGGCGGTCGAGCGGTACGTCGAGGGCCGGTACGCGACGGATCTCGATCCCCGACGCAACGTCGATGTCGTCGACACCCAACTCGTGACGCCCCGATTCGGCGAGGGCTTCGTCGAGCTGGATCGAGCGCAGCGGCAGTCCGAGCAGGTCGATCGACGCGCGATGGTGCGGCAGGGCGCGGGCCGCGCGATGACCGGTCCCGAGTACCAGATGCGCCGCTGTGGCGTGCGGGTCGGACAGCAGTTCGGCGACGTCGGCGCAGTCGCGATCGATCGCGTCGATCGCGGTCGTCAGCTGCGCGACCGCGGGCCGCTCGGCGGCAGCCGCCAGTCGACGGTGTCGCGGCCACAACCGGTCGAGAGCCTGACGCAGCATCGACGGGGCGTCGAGTATCGCGTACGGGTCACCGAGCCCGGACAGATCGACGACGATGCGCTGCCACTGCCCGCTGACCGCCTCGTCGCGGATCCTGCGCATCAGCAGAGCGTCCTCGATGCCGGGCAGCGAGGTCACCTCGGCCTGGTCGATCCCCGCGAGAGTGTCGACGAACGGCAGCGACATCTTGGAACGCCGCACGGTGTCGGTGAGCAGTTCGGCGAACAGTCCCCACGACGCCGTGGCCGACGTCAGTCGTTCCAGACACAGCAGATGCAACTGCGCAGACACGGTGACGATCTCGTTCGGTGACCGGAACACGCCGAGTATGTCGGGAACCGGTGAACACCGATCGACGGTCACCAGGAGCGTGTGCCTGTCGGCGCCCAGTGGCGCACGCCCGCGGGTGCGCGGCCGACTCACCGCGCCCGCGGCCGCGATCACGGTCACCCCGGAACCCCCGGGACCGAAGACGATGTGGATGGGCGTCAGATCGATCAGTCTTCGACCCTCTTCTTGAGGTCGTTGAGCGCAGCGTCGGTGATCGCCTTCTCAGCACGCCGCTTGAGCTGGCCGATCATCGGGACCTGCAGGTCGACCATCAACTGGTAGGTCACCTTGGTCGATCCGGGCACCTGGCGGGTGAGGACATAGCGTCCGCGCTGGTCCTTCTGCAGGTCGCTCGACACGAGAACCCACGACACCTCATCGCCGCCGGACCCCCACGTGTAGCGCAGCACGTAGGTGTCCTGCAGTACCCCGGCGTCGAGGACGAAGCGCACCTGCACCGCCCTGCCGTCGGCGTCGCGTTCGATGACCTCGACCTCTCGCGCCGCGGTGACCCACTCCGGATAGTGTTCGAAATCGGAGATGACCGCCATGACCTCGTCGGCGTCGGCGTTGATGATCACGGAACGCTCGGTGTGGTCGGCCATCAGCTCGCCACGCTTTCGCCGATCGCCGGTTCGCCTGGGGCACGCCCTGATTCGAGCAGGTCCTTGATCTCGAACGACACCCGCTTGCCGGTCACCCGGTAGCGGTGGTTGAGCCCGGCCGTATCGGTCACCGCCGAGTCGCCGACGGGCTCCGCGTGCAGGAAATAGTGCAGGACGAAGCCGTCGAGCACCGGTTCGCACCAGAATTCCATCGTTCCCGTCACCGGGCCGCCGACCCGCCAACGCATGCCCGCGGCGCCTCGGTCCTCGGCGACCTCGATGCGCAGATCCGGCCACCAAGCGCGCCATCGCCCGCGATCACCCACCACAGCCGCCACCAGCTGCGGCGCCGCAGCGACGAATGTCTCATCCGCCACCTGAATGCTCGTCACGCCTCTTAGCTTCACACACTCGCCGTCCGAGCGGACAGAGACCTCACACGTCGGCCCCGGACGTCGCCGAAACCCGGCGCCGTTTTGGGCAGTGAAAAGGCCGGGATACGATTGACGGCGAGTATCTGATGCCAACGATGGCGAAAGGTCGTCGATAACGAATGAGTGCCGTCATGAACGAGTACAGCGTCCCCGCCGATTTCACGATCGAGGAGGACGAGAACTGTACTGACATCTTGTTCGGCCTCGCCGAGCGCACTCCCGCTGCGACGACCTTCCGCCGCGAGGAACGCGGCGAATGGGTGCCCGTACGAGCCGACGAGGCGGTCGCGCAGATCACGGCGCTCGCCAAGGGCCTGATCGCGTCCGGGGTCGCTCCCGGCGACCGCGTCGCGCTCCTGTCACGCACCCGTCTCGAGTGGATATTCTTCGACTTCGCCATCTGGTGCGCGGGCGCGACGACCGTGCCGATCTACGATTCGTCGTCGTCGGGCCAGATCGACTGGATCATGCGCGATTCCGGCGCCACCGCCATCATCGTCGAGGACGACGGGCATCGCAGCGAGTTCGAAGCTGTCGGCGATCTACCCACCCCGGTGAAGGTATTCCAGATCGACACCGACAACGGCCCTGGGGCCGTCGAATTGCTCACCGATGCCGGCCGCGAGATCCAGGACGAGGAGATCGCGAAGCGTCGCGCAGCATTGAAGTCGACCGACCCGTCGACACTCATCTACACCTCGGGCACCACCGGGCGACCCAAGGGCTGCGAACTGACGCACGCCAACATGCTCTCCGAGGTGCGTGGGGTCTTGCAGGGCAACCTGAGCACTCTCCTCGGCCCCGGCAAGCGGCTGCTGATGTTCCTGCCCCTCGCACATGTTCTCGCACACGCGATCACACTCGTCGCGATCGAAGCGGGTGTCGAGGTCGGCTTCACCGGTGACACCAAGAACATCGTCACCACGTTCGGACAGTTCAAGCCGTCGCTCATCCTCTCGGTGCCACGCGTCTTCGAGAAGGTCTACAACTCGGCACGCCAGTCGGCCGCCGATGGCGGTAAGGGCAAGATCTTCGACGCCGCGAGCGCGACCGCGATCGAGTACTCGAAGAAGTCGGAGCAGGGCAACGTGCCCCTGCTCCTGAAGGTCAAGCACGCCGTGTTCGACCGCCTCGTCTACAGCAAGTTGCGTGCGGCACTCGGCGGCCGGTGCGAACTCGCGATCTCCGGAGGCGCACCACTCGGCCCGATGCTCGGCCACTTCTTCAACGGCGTCGGGATCCCGGTGTACGAGGGCTACGGCCTCACCGAGACCACCGCGGCGTTCAGTGTCAACACCCCCGGCGAGTCCAAGATCGGTACGGTCGGAAAACCCGTGGCCGGCAACACCGTTCGAATCGCAGAAGATGGCGAGGTCATGGTCTCCGGCGGTGTGGTGTTCGAGGGCTACTGGAACAACCCCGACGCCACCGATCAGGCACTCGAAGACGGCTGGTTCCACACCGGCGATCTCGGCAAGATCGACGGCGATGGTTTCATCTCGATCACGGGACGCAAGAAGGAACTCATCGTGACCGCAGGCGGCAAGAACGTGTCGCCGTCAGGCCTCGAGGACGTACTGCGCTCGGCGCCGTTGGTGTCGCAAGCGGTCGTCGTCGGCGATCAGAAGCCGTTCATCTCGGCGCTCATCACGATCGACCCCGAGGCGTTCCCCGGCTGGAAGGAACGCTTGGGCAAGCCGTCGGACGCCGACGTCGCCGCACTGGCCAACGACCCCGAACTTCGCGCCGAGGTCCAGGCCGCCGTCGACGAGGCGAACAAGACGGTCTCACACGCCGAGGCGATCAAGAAGTTCCGCATCCTGCCGTCGGACTTCTCCGAGGAGACCGGCGAGATGACCCCGACGTTGAAGGTCAAGCGCAACGTGGTGGTCGACAAGTTCTCCGACGACATCGACGCGCTGTACACGAAGTAGTCCCGTCGCCACGCGTCTAGAGCAGTTGCTCCAGACGCGCGGCCATGTGTCGCCACTGCCATCTCTCTTCTGTGAACGCGCGGCCGGTGGCGCCCATGGCCGCGGCCGCGGCGCGATCGCTGAGCATGGCGAGGGCAGCCAGCGCGATCGCCGGGACATCGCGGCCGTCGACCACCGTCCCGGTCTCGCCTTCGACGACCGTCTCCGGTGCACCACCCGACCGTCCGGCGATCACAGGCACGCCCGTCGCGGAGGCCTCGAGGTAGACGATCCCGAACCCCTCCACATCGAGTCCGCCACCGCGTGTGCGCGCGGGCATGGCGAAAACGTCGGCGATGTTGTGGTAGGCGCCGAGTTCCGCTGCGGGAACCGAGCCCGTGAAGATCACGTGGTCGGTCACCCCCTCGTCGCGCGCGAGACGATGCAGGGCGTCCGCGTAGGGCCCGCCCCCGACGATGACGAGCTTCACGTCGGGCATCTCCCTGCGGATCAGCGGCAGCGCGCGGATCAACATGTCCTGCCCTTTGCGCGGCACCAGTCGCGACAGACACAGGATGGTCGGCGCGTCACCGAGCGACAGTCTCGCACGTAACTGTTGGCGCGCAAGGGGGTTCGGCGCGAACCGGGTCGTGTCGACACCCGGCGGCAGGTACTCGAGCGCCGCGTTTCGCCCGAATGCCGAAGCAAACCGATCCCGGGTGTACTTGCTGACGTAGGTGATCGCGTCCGTGTGATTGCCGATGTGGCGCAGCACCTGGCGTGCGCCGGGCAGCATCGACCAGCCCACCTCGTGGCCATGCGTGCTGGCGATGATCCGGTTGGCGCCTGCCCGACGCAGCGCGGGCGCCATCACCGCCAAGGGCGCAGCAGCGCCGAACCACACGGTCTCGATGTCTTCGCGACGAATGATGTCGGCAGCCCGGCGGGCGACGAACGGTGTCGGCAGCATCAGCGTCGTACCGTGTCGATACACGCGATAGGGCTGTTGCGCATCGAATTCCAGATGCCCCTTCCATCGCGACGCGTAAACGACGATGTCGTCGGAGGGAAGTAGGTCGACGAGATTCTGCAGGTACGACTGGATTCCACCAGCCCGTGGCGGAAAATCGTTGGTCACCAACAGAGTTCGACGCACCGCACTCCCTATCCCGGAACCTGTTGCGCGAGCCATCCGCGCCATTCGGCGATCAGACGGTTGCGATCGACGCCGAGCGCGGTCACGATCGCGTTGTCCTGTCGGCCGGCGTCTCCCGACGCCGCGACCCCTCGATACAGGGCCTTGAGCCGTACCTCACCGTAGCGGTCGGCGACATAGGCCGCGAGCGCCCACGCGGTTTGGTAAGCCAGCGCAGAGCGGTCCGACGCGACATCGAATTCCTGATCCGACGGCAGTGCATTCGGACTCTGCCCGGCTCGCACGGCGGCGGCGAGGTCCGGAGCGGCGTCGTCGAGCCGTACATAGGTGCCCTTGCGGCCGACATACTCCGCGACGCCCTCCGTGATCCAGAGCGGCGCGTCCTTTGCGGTCACCGACCGCGCGGCGACGTGGGTGAGTTCGTGCCGGAGCACCACGGCAAGTGCCGGTTGCGGCAGTTCCTGCGCCGCGGGGGCGAGGACGACGCGTTGGCCGACCACCGTGTCGCCGTCGACGCGATCGAACACGGTGGCCGCCGCGGCCGACGACGTATCCGTCGGCGAGCTGTGCGCGATCGCGGCGAACTCCTCAGGCGTTGCCGTCGCCACCACGACGGCACGACGCGGCCATTGCGGTCCCCAGAACGCCGTGACCGCTGAGACCGACTGCCGCAGGACGTTACGCGTGCGGTCCACGGTCCCGTCCGTGCCCGGGTACGAGAGCACTGTCGACGCTCCTCCCCCGGTGAGCACATCGGTGGCCTCGAGTCCGGGCAGATCCCACAGTTGCTGCGCCGCGGCCTCGTCGCCGAGAAGCGTTGCGTCACCGACCAGTTTCCAGTCGTCGCCGTACCGGGCGACCACCAACTCCTGATCAACGGTCACCGTCGGCTCGTCGACGCCGGGCGACGCTGCACCTCCGAGTGCGTAGTGCAGTTGCACCGGCGCCACCCAGGTATCGGTGCTGCCCTGCGCGGCGAGTCTGGTCTGCACCTCGGCGGGCAACTGGATCTCGGCGCCCTGCACCGGCGCCAACCGATATCCGAACTCCTTGAACCGCACCGGAGTTCCCCGACGAGGCGGACTCTGGGTGGATGCCGCTGTGGTGGATGCCGCTGTGGTGGCCGCGGTCGAGCTGCTGCTGTCGGAGAGGTTCTGCGACGCGACTACGAGGGATTGCCGGAAAGGTTCGCTCGCCGTGCCGTCGAGGACGGCGTCGAGCGCACGGCGATCTCCGTCGGTCAGGGCTGTGGTCAGGCTGTCGAGAAGACGCGCAACACCCTCTGACCGCTCCTGCAGGTAGATGTTGGGGTTGGTGCTCGTCGTGGAGACCGTCGACGACGACGATGCACGGACACCCTCATCCGACGAACACGCCGAGGCACCGGCCATCAGCGTTGCAGCGGCCAGGACCACCCATGCGACGCGCGCAGCCGAACGATCAGGATGCACGCTGTCCGCGCATCACGCGTAGCGACGCGCGGCCGCGTACGGCCCGGCCTGGTCGATGGGAACCACCTTGACCGGGACACCGAACGTCGACGCGTGGATCACATAGCCGTCGCCGACGTACATTCCGACGTGGTGGGCGTCCGGGTAATAGATGATCAGGTCCCCGGGCTGCAGGTCGTTGCGATCGACGGCCGTACCCGAACCCATCTGGGCCTCACTCGAGCGCGGGAGAGTCTTTCCGGCCTGCTGGTAGGCCCACACCATGAGCCCCGAGCAGTCGAACGAATCAGGACCGGTTGCGCCCCAGACGTACGGGTCGCCGATCCGGGTGAGAGCGGCCTGGACGGCGGCAAGCGCCGCGGAGGTGCCCTTGGGCACCGCACGGGGGTCGAAATCGAACTTGGGTCCGCGCAGGGCATTGAGTTGCTTGCCGGTCATCGACTCGTAGACCGCGCGTACCTGAACGGCCTGGAGTTGGAGATTGGCCTGCTTGGCCTGCAGATCCCCGCGAACACGCTCGGCGGCCGACACAGCCGTGGTGGCCTCGGCGGCGGTGCGGTCGGCCTTCGCCTTCGCCGACGCCATCTGGGCGCGGGCCTTCTTCAGCCCGGTCAGATCTGCCGACGCCTGTCGCGAGATCACCTCGAGACCCGACATCTGGTCGAGCAACGACTGCGGCGAGTCACTGACGAGCACGGCGTAGAGCCGGTTGACGCGGGCACCCTTGTAACTGGCACGCACGATCGTGTCGACACGCTTCTGGTACGCGCCGAGAGTCTTTCGAGAGGTCTCGAGACTCTTCTGGGCGTCCGCCGAGTCCTTGCGGGCAGTGGTGACGATGTTCCGCTGCTTGTCGTACTCGATCTGCGCGTTGTGCATCGCTTCCGACGACTTCTCGGCGTCGGTGCTGAGCTTCTTGTACTCGGTGAGGAGTTGGTCGGGTGTGCGAGCGGGCTCCGCGTGCGACGGTCCCGCGATCGACATCGAGAAGACCTGCGCCACAGCGATGATCAGCGCAATCACGACGACGGTCACTGCCGAATGCGGTCGACGCCTCGTCGCCTTCGATCCCGCAACCACTCTGTGTTCACTCTCCTCACCGCCGACGGTCTCGTTGGCTCCTCGCGGACACGAGAACGCCGCGCGCTCCACCCTAACGTGAGCGTCACGGCCCAGACCGCCGGTCGGGCGGATCACGTATCTCGACGTGAACCGCCCGACCTCACGAACTCTCGATCAGAATCTTCCGCGCTCAGTAGCGGCGGATACCGACCAGACTCCAATTCTTCACGACGTCCTTCTTCACGGGGACGCCGTAGGTCGATGCGTGGATGAACTGTCCGTTGCCGATGTAGAGGCCGACGTGTCCACCACCGTTGAACACCAGGATGTCGCCGGGCTTCGCAGCGGCCAGCGAGGCGACCGGTGTACCTCCACCGAGCTGCCCGTAGCTGTCACGCGGAATCGTCAGCCCTGCCTGACGGAACGCCCAGCTGGTCAGTCCGGAGCAGTCGAACGCGTCGGGACCCGCGGCGCCGTACGAGTACGGGGCGCCGATCTTGGACTCGGCGGCACGCACTGCCTTCTCACCCGCGGTCTGCGTGGGGGCGAGCAGCGAGCGACCACCCTGCGGACGCAGCTGCGGCGGGATCTGGTTGTCGTTGATACCCGGAAGCGTGAACTTGCCGACGTTCGGGATCTCGACCGTGGCGTCGGGCGCCTTCGCGACGTCCTGCTTCTTGACGACCGGAGCCTTGTGCTCCTGGAATTGCGCCGGGATCTGCTTGGTGTCGACGCCCGGTAGTTCGAAGGTGCCGACATTGGGCACGGTGACCGGGGCGGCCAGAGCGGGACCAGCGGCAGCGGCAAGCGAGCCGAATGTGATCGACCCGGCGATTACCGCCTTCTTTGCGACCTTGCCGCGGTCGGGCTGTTCCAAACGATGTTTGGCCACGAAGGGTGTTCTCCTTTGTTCTCCCTCTACCGCCGACCGGGTTAGCTGTCGGATTCGGGCCGGAAGAAATGGCCCTACGCACACGCGCGTCCGGATGCGAACACCGGAACGAGAGCGCGATTCACCCCATTCGGATCACTCCGAAAAATGTGTGGTTCCCCGGTACGCCGGGACTCGACAGTCCTGGCGATTGAGCGGTGACCCCTGCGAACCTCTCCTGTTGGAGCGGGACGCTCCGCAAAGGTCTCGGAAAGGTTACGAAACCCGGAGCGTGTCTGTCCACTAGCCGACAAACAGCGTGTTCGACCTGTGGAGACTAACCGGCACGCAGCGTAGGCGATTGCGCGCCCGGATTCCCCGGTTGAACTGCGCGAATGGCTGCCCTTGCAGATCGTGCATCAGCGCTGGAGGCCATTGCAGCACGGGTGAACGTATCGATGGCGGCGACGATCTCGGCGTCGCCATCGCGGGTCGCGACATGGCGCTCATGCCACCTCGCGGCGGGAGCGTCATCGCAGGTCAGTGGTCCAAAAAGTACTGTCATCACACACTCGTCGCACGCGTGGTCGCGACCGGGGCAGGTGCTGCAGTCGATGTCCATGATGTGATCTCCGTCTCAGTGGGGGTGCAGAGCCCTGGATGCGCGTGCCGTCGGGAGGCTTCCCCTCCTCCCGACGGGTCTGCGCATCCGCCGACTCCATCTGACGGCGAGACTAGGCACCCCCACCGACAAGTTCGGTCAGGTCTCGTCGAGATCACGGCCCCCTCGCCCCGGCGTCCCAGTGAGAACACGCGCCCCACCAGCAACGACTCGGAGCTGTCAGAGGTTCGAACTACTGTTCGCGAGGTGACAAGCAGCGGTGACCAATTGTCGTTCTCCGACCTGGATGACGACGCCGACGACGAGTTCTCGGATCGTTCCCTGTTCGACACGACGCTCGTCGTCGTCGACCTCGAGACCACCGGCGGGAGCGCCACCGACGATCGCATCACCGAGATCGGGGCGGTCAAGATCCGCGGGGGCCAGGTACTGGGCGAATTCGCCACACTCGTCGATCCCGGGGCACCCATCCCTCCCCAGATCGTCGCGCTGACCGGCATCACCGAGGCGATGGTCTACGACGCTCCCCGTATCGACGAGGTGCTGCCGTCGTTCATCGAGTTCGCACGCGGTTCGATACTCGTCGCCCACAACGCGCGTTTCGACATGTCGTTCCTCCGGCAGAACGCGCTCCGACTGCACCTCCAGTGGCCGTTCACGGCAACGCTGTGCACAGTCACCATGGCCCGACGGATACTTGGACGCGACGAGGCCCCGACGGTCCGCTTGTCCGCGCTGGCCGACCTGTTCGACGTCACCGTGCGCCCGACGCACCGCGCGCTCGACGACGCCCGCGCCACCGTCGAGGTCTTTCATCATCTCCTCGAGCGCGTCGGCAACCAGGGGGTACAGAGTTACCGCGAGCTCACCCGGTACCTGCCGCGCACCGATCCGAGAGTGCGCGCGAAGCGCCACCTCGCCGACAGGATTCCCGCGCGCCCCGGCGTCTACCTGTTCCGCGGTCCGAGCGGCGAGGTCCTCTACGTCGGCACGGCGTCGGATCTCCGTCGACGCGTGCGCTCCTATTTCTCCGGTACCGATCCCCGGCGCCGGATCGGCGAGATGGTCATGCTCGCCGATCGTGTCGATCACGTCGAGTGCGCACACGCACTCGAGGCCGGTGTACGCGAACTACGGCTACTCGCTGCACACGCACCCGCCTACAACCGTCGGTCGACGCAACCGCACCGCGGATGGTGGGTGACGCTGAGCAGCGAACGTTTCGCTCGTCTGCGCGTCACCCGGGCGCCGGGCGAGGTCAGCATCGGACCGGTCGGCAATCGCACCACCGCCGCGACGATCGCCGAGCTGATCGCGCGCGCCGCGGGACTGCGGACGTGCTCCACCCGACTCGGCGCGTCCGCGACTCATCACTGGTGTCGTCTACCCGACGACGGCGGGCCCGTCGTCGGGGGTTGTGCCGCGGCATCGGCCCGGCCGCAGACCCTTCCCGACTATCTGCCGGCCGTGACCGCCGTCGTCGACCTCGTGGCAGGACGATGCGACGACATCCTCGACGCGCTCTCGAGACGCCTCGACGTCATCTCCGAGGCCCAGATGTTCGAAACGGCCGCGCGTCACCGCGACAGGATGGCTGCAGCCATCGATCACCTCGCGCGGTGTCAGCGCCTGGCTGCGCTGTGCACCATCTCCGAACTCGTCGTCGCGCGTTCCGACGGCGCCGGCGGTTGGGAACTCGCGGTGATCCGGCACGGTAGGCTCGCGGCCGCGGGAGTCGCTCGGCGCGGACACGCGCCGATGCCGGTGATCGCCTCGCTGGTCGCTGCCGCCGAGACCGTCGTCCCCGGCGACGGACCGCTGCGAGGAGCGTCGCCCGAGGAGGCGGGCCTGCTGTCCCGCTGGGTGACCGATCCCGCTACGCGCGTCGTGGACGCCAGCGAGCCGTTGGCGACACCGGCCGCGTCGGCACAGCGGTGGCTCGCCTGGTCTCAGACGGCACGGCACGCCCGCGACGCTCCGACAACCCGGCACCGGTCGCACCCGCGCACCGACAGCGGCCGACTACGCTTGCCCGCATGATCACCGCCATCGTCCTGATCGACGCCGACGTTCACCAGATCCCCGAGACCGCGCAGGCCGTGGCAGACATTCCCGGTGTGGAAGAGGTGTACTCGTGCGCGGGAGATGTCGACCTGATCGCGAAGATCCGGGTGCGCGATCACGAGCAGATCGCCGAGGTGGTCACCGGCAAGATCAATCGTCTGCCCGGTGTGCGGCACAGTGCTACGCACATCGCCTTCCGCAGCTATTCGTCGAGCGCCGTCGAGGGCGGCTTCTCCATCGGCGAAGAGTGACCGGTTCTATGTGGTGGCGAGCCGCCCACTGACCTCGACCCACCTGTCGAGGAGCCGGGCCGCAGCGCCCGAGTCGATCGATTCGGCAGCACGTTCGGTCGCCGCCACGAAGGCCTCGGCCAGTCCCGCGTCGTCAGTCGGCGTCTTCTGCTCGGTGGCCACGAGCGCGCCCGCGGCGTTGAGCAGTACCGCGTCGCGCACCGGTCCGGTCGTTCCCGACAACAGCTCGCGCGCAATGGCGGCGTTCACCGTGGCGTCGCCGCCCTGCAGGGCCGACAGGTCGACGTAATCGATACCGAGGTCGCGCGGGTCGATCGTGAGCTCGGTGACCGTCCCGTCGACGACCTGCCACACCGACGAGGTCGTGGTCGTCGTCAGCTCGTCGAGTCCGTCGTCGCCACGCACGACGAGCACCGAACCACCCCGGTCGGCGAACGCCTGTGCGAGAACGGGAGCGAGGTCTCCGAACGCGCAGCCGATCAGTCCTGCGCGGGGATTGGCCGGATTGGTCAGCGGACCGAGCACATTGAACACCGTGGGGATGCCGATCTGCTGGCGGGCGGGCGCGGTGAACCGGAACGCCGGATGAAAGACCGGCGCGAAGCAGAATCCGATGCCTATCTCGTCGATGCATGCGGCGACCTCTGTGGCGCCCAGCGAGATCGTCACCCCGAGTGCCTCCAGGACATCGGCTCCGCCGCTCTTCGACGACGCCGCCCGGTTGCCGTGTTTGACCACGGGCTCACCGGCCGCGGCCACCACGATCGACGTCATGGTCGAGATGTTCACGGTGTGCGAGCGGTCGCCGCCCGTACCGACGATGTCGATCGCCGCCCGATCGGTGTCGACGAGCGTCGCGTGCTCGAGCATCGCCTCCGACAGACCAGCGAGCTCGGCGGGCGCGGCGCCCTTCATCTTCACGCCGACACCGAACGCGGCGATCTGCGCCGACGTCGCGCTGTCGGTCATGACCTCGTTCATCGCCCATCGCGCCTGGTCGGCTGTCAGGTCGATCCCGTCGGTGACGGCCCCCAAGATCTGCGGCCAGGTGTAACTCTGCTCGCTACTCACCCCATGCACCTTAGTTGACCTGCGTACTCGGGCATCCCGCGGTCACGGGAGCGTGCGCGCTCCAGCGTTCATCCCGGCCGTTGCGCTATCTGCCAGCCCAGTGGCAGCCCCAAGTGCCTCGAGGCCAGGCTCGCCATCCGCGAGCGCTCCTGCGACAGATGCAGCGCGTCGACGCGTTGTACACGTGCGAGGACCACCGCCTGTAGCCCCGTAGGGATCTCGAAACGGTCTCCCACCACGTCGACGGACACCATCTCGTAGTCGTCGAGTGCTGCCACTTCCGCCGCCGTCGCGACGTTCGCGGCGGGCAGGGCCAACACATGCCGCACGATGGCCTGGGCGTCGGGACGCAGGGCCGAGTCGTCGAGGACCGACGAACTCGATGCCGCCTCGTCGTCGGACTCGGCGACCACGACGACGTCCGCGTCGGCGAGCGTCAGGACGTCGCGCGACGCGCCTTTGTCACCGATGACCGCGCGCCGCAAGGTTTCCCAGCGACCCGGGGCCACCGGACGACCGTTGAGATCGAACTGCAACCCAGCGCGACGTGGCGGCGGATCCCGCCGACCCGAGATACCCATGGCGTCGAGCAAAGCACGCCTGCGACGCTCGGTCCACCGACGGTCCTGACACGCCGAAAGGCGTGTCCGAGCGGCGCCTACCAGCGGGAAGAGAAATAGTTCCCACGAATATCCGACCCGAGTGGTCAGGGCGTACTACGAACCGTCATACTTCAATCTGTGACTAGCGCTGTAGGTACCTCGGGAACAGCCATCACCTCGCGCGTGCACTCGCTCAACCGCCCCAACATGGTGAGTGTCGGCACGATCGTGTGGCTGTCCAGTGAGCTGATGTTCTTCGCTGGACTTTTTGCGATGTATTTCGTCGCACGCGCCAATGCCGGCCCCGCCGGTTGGCCGCCGGAGCCCACCGAACTGAACCTGAAACTGGCCATCCCGGTCACCACCGTGCTCATCCTGTCGTCGGTGACCTGCCAGATGGGCGTCTTCGCCGCCGAGCGTGGCGACGTCTTCGGGTTGCGCCGCTGGTACATCCTGACGTTCCTGATGGGCGCCTTCTTCGTCTGCGGCCAGGGCTACGAGTACTACCACCTGGTTGCCGAGGGCACGACCCTCTCGTCGAGCGCCTACGGTTCGGTCTTCTACATGGCGACCGGATTCCACGGCCTCCACGTGATCGGCGGTCTCGTCGCCTTCATCTTCCTGCTGGTTCGCACCAAGCTCGCCAAGTTCACACCGAACCAGGCGACTGCCGCGATCGTCGTGTCCTACTACTGGCACTTCGTCGACATCGTGTGGATCGCACTATTCGTCACCATCTACTTCATCCGATGACACCGATCGCAACGAATAACTGACTCGAGGCGGGAGTGCTTCCACCGGAACCACGTTCGCGCCAACAGCTAGAGAAGTCCGTCCGCTTAGTAGAGAGACCATGATGAGTTCATCTCCACCGGGACCGTCGGATAGCCCTTCCGACGTTGGTCAGGTCGACACAGTCACCTCGAGCAAGGCGCCGAACGCCGCGAAGAAGTCACGTTCGCGTCGTAAGCTGCGCCGCCGCGCAAGTGGCGCGCTGCTGTTGCTCGCGGGCCTGATGATGGCAGGCGTGCTCGCCTCCCTGCTGTCCCCCAAGCCACAGGTCGCCGTCGCCGACACCAACGACGCCGCGCTGATCCAGGACGGCAAGAAGCTCTACGAGAGCTCGTGCATCACCTGTCACGGCGCCAACCTGCAGGGCGTGACCGACCGCGGTCCGTCATTGATCGGCGTCGGCGACGCAGCCGTCTACTTCCAGGTCTCGACCGGCCGTATGCCCGCGGCCCGTGGTGAGGCCCAGGCACTGCGCAAGCCCCCGAAGTTCGACACCGCACAGATCGATCAGCTCGGTGCGTACATCCAGTCGCAGGGCGGCGGTCCTCGCCCGCTGTTCGAGAAGAACCCCGACGGAACGCGCAAGACCGAGAAGGTCATGCAGCGTCAGGCCGACGGATCGATGAAAGAGGTCGTGCTCCCCGTCCTCGCGCAGGAGTCGCTGCGTGGCGAGAACCTCGGACGCGGTAGCGAACTGTTCCGCCTGAACTGCGCGTCGTGCCACAACTTCACCGGCCGCGGCGGTGCGCTGTCGTCGGGCAAGTTCGCCCCGACACTCGACAACGTCAAGGAACAGCAGATCTACACGGCCATGCTCACCGGGCCGCAGAACATGCCGAAGTTCTCCAACCGTCAGCTCTCGCTCGACGAGAAGAAGGACATCATCGGCTTCATCAAGTACGTCACCGAATCCAAGCCACAGGGCGGTCTGAGCCTCGGCGGCTTCGGCCCGGTCAGTGAGGGCATGGTGATGTGGTTTGTCGGAGTTGTGGCGGTCGTCGCCGCCGCGATGTGGATGGGATCACGAACATGAGCACCACGGACAAGGACACGCCGTCCGCCGATGAGCTGGACCAGATGACCAATGACGACCTGGTCAAGCTGGGTACCAACCTCGACGGCGTCGAGATCATCCATCGGGGTGAGCGTTTCCCTGAACCGGGCACCAAGGCCGAGAAGCGCGCCGAACGACAGATCGCGGTGTGGCTGACCATCGCCGGGATCTCCGCGCTGGCCTGCTTCGTGATCTTCCTGTGGAACCACTGGGAGTTCGCTCTCCCCGGCACCTCCGACTACTGGCGCTACACGCTGAACACGCCTCTTCTCGGTGTCACGTTCGGACTGTCGATCCTGTCGATCGGCATCGCACTCGTCCTGATCACCAAGAAGTTCATCCCGTCGGAGATCGCGGTCCAGGACCGTCACGACGGCCCCGGATCGACCGAGGTCGACAAGAAGACCATCGTCGCCGAACTCGTCGACTCGGGCACCAAGTCGACCCTCGGTCGACGCAAGATGCTCATCGGCTCCGGACTGTTCGCGTTCGGCGCGCTTGCTCTGACGGGCGTCGTCGCGGGTCTCGGCGGATTCATCAAGAATCCGTGGGCCAAGCGCGAGGACGCACCGCTGTGGCACACCGGCTGGTCGCCGATCTACAACCCGAAATCGCAGCCCAACGAGACGGTCTTCCTGCGTCGCGACACCGGCAACCCCTACCAGGTGGCCCTCGTCCGACCCGAGGACCTCGACTCGGGCGGCATGGAGACGGTCTTCCCGTGGCGGGTCTCCGACGGCTACGGCGAGACCGAGGAGTCGCGCGAGAAGCTGCTCTGGGGCCTGCGTTACGTGTCCAATCCCGTCATGCTCATCCGTCTGCGTCCCGAGGACGCCGCCCGTGCGATCAAGCGCAAGGGTCAGGAGAGCTTCAACTACGGCGACTACTTCGCCTACACGAAGGTCTGCAGCCACCTCGGCTGCCCGACCTCGCTCTACGAGCAGCGGACCAACCGCATCCTCTGCCCGTGCCATCAGTCGCAGTTCAACGCTCTCGAGTACGCCAAGCCGGTGTTCGGTCCGGCTGCCCGTGCACTGGCGCAGCTGCCGCTGACGGTCAATGATCAGGGGTACATGGTCGCCGCAGGCGACTTCATCGAGCCCGTCGGACCCGCATTCTGGGAGCGCAAGTCATGAGCAATCGTCTCGCGAAGCAGGCCGAAGAGGTCGATTCCCGGTATCACCTCGCCGCAGGCATGCGGCGTCAGATCAACAAGGTGTTCCCGAGCCACTGGTCGTTCATGCTCGGCGAGGTGGCGCTCTACAGCTTCGTCATCCTGCTGATCTCTGGTGTGTACCTCACCTTCTTCTTCGACCCGTCGATGTCGGAGGTGACCTACCACGGCGCCTATCAGCCGCTCAACGGCGTGATGATGACGCGCGCCTACGAGACCACCCTGAACATCTCGTTCGAGGTTCGCGGCGGTCTGTTCGTCCGCCAGATCCACCACTGGGCAGCGCTGCTGTTCGCGGCGTCGATCATCATCCACATGGCGCGCATCTTCTTCACCGGCGCGTTCCGACGCCCCCGTGAGGCCAACTGGATCATCGGCTGCCTGCTGCTGATCCTGGCGATGTTCGAGGGATTCTTCGGATACTCACTGCCCGACGACCTCCTGTCGGGTACCGGCGTCCGCGCCGCGATGAGCGGCATCGTCCTCGGCATCCCGCTGGTCGGCACGTGGATCCACTGGGCATTGTTCGGTGGTCAGTTCCCGGGCGACATCATCATCCCTCGCCTGTACGTGCTGCACATCCTGCTGTTCCCGGGCATCATCCTGGCACTCATCGGCGCCCACCTGGCGTTGGTCTGGTACCAGAAGCACACCCAGTTCCCCGGTCCCGGACGCACCGAGAAGAACGTCGTCGGCGTTCGTATCCTCCCGGTGTTCGCCGCGAAGGGTGGCGCGATGTTCGCGTTCACCGCCGGCATCCTCGCGATCATGGCCGGCATCTTCCAGATCAACCCGGTCTGGGTGATCGGTCCGTACAACCCGGCGCACGTGTCCGCGGGTTCGCAGCCCGACATCTACATGATGTGGACCGACGGTCTGGCCCGTCTGATGCCTGCGTGGGAGCTCTATCTCGGCAACTACACGATCCCGGCCATCTTCTGGGTCGTCGTGATCATCACCCTGATGTTCGTGGTGATGTTCGCCTACCCGTGGATAGAGAAGAAGTTCACCGGCGACGACGCGCATCACAACCTGCTCCAGCGCCCGCGCGACACCCCGGTGCGGACGGCGATCGGCGCAATGGCGTTCTCGTTCTACATCATCCTCACGTTGAGCTGTATGAACGACATCATCGCGCTGAAGTTCCACATCTCGCTGAACGCGACGACGTGGATGGGCCGTATCGGTCTGATCATCGTGCCTCCGCTGGCGTACTTCATCGCCTATCGGTGGGCGCTCGGCCTACAGCGCAGTGATCGCATGGTTCTCGAGCACGGCATCGAGACGGGCATCATCAAGCGCCTGCCGCAGGGTGAGTACATCGAGATCCACCAGCCGCTCGGCCCGGTCGACGACCACGGTCACGCGATCCCGCTCCCCTACGAGGGTGCAGCGATCCCGAAGCGGATGAACAAGCTCGGTTCGTCGGGCGCGCCCGGTACCGGTTCGGTCATGGTCGCCGATCCGCCCGAGCAGCAGAAGCGCAACGTCGAGTTCGCGCACGAGCAGGAGCGCGAGGAGATCGACGCCCTGCGGGAGCTGCAGGCCAAGGGCGGTAACCCGCTCGACTGACCTGCGTCCGATACAGCAGTCACCACACGGCTGCCGTCGCTTCACCGCGACGGCAGCCGTGTGTCGTTGTGGGACAGCACTTCTGCGGGTCGATGGTGATGGCCGGAACCGGCGGTCGCCCGACAGCGTGACAAGCGCGAGACGGCGCGCGACCTGGCGGGGTTCCACTCCCCTCCCCCGCCGAGTCGCTACGGTGAAACGATGACACGACTGCGACACATCGGACGTCGCCGACCGGACTCCCTCCACGAGCTGACGAAGGGTCTCGGCACTCTCGACGCCAACCTCTTCCAGACGATCGCTCGTTCGCCGAGTCCCCTCCTCGATCGCACGATGCCACCACTCACGGCCGCCGCAGATCACTCGAAGCTCTGGATGGGCATAGGCGCGGGCCTCATCCTCAGCGGGCGCCCGCGCTGGCAGCGCGCCGCCGTCCGTGGCCTCACCTCGCTGGCCGTCACGAGTCTGGTCACCAATCAGGGGGCCAAACGCATCCGGCAGCGCAAGCGCCCTTCCCCGTCGGTCGTGCCGCTCATCCGCCGCGGCGCACACCAACCGACGTCGAACTCACTGCCCTCCGGCCACTCGGCAAGTGCCGCAGCATTTTCCGTCGGTGTAGCGCTCGAGTCCCCACCGCTGGGTCTCGTCATGTCGGCACTGGCCGGCCTGGTCGGGCTGTCGCGTGTGGCCACCGGTGCCCACTACCCGGGTGATGTGTTCATCGGGTTCGGCATCGGCGCGGGTATTGCGACACTCGGCGGCAAGCTCGTGCCGCCGATCATCCCGCACAACATCGCCACCCCGGCCCCGAGCACGGTGAACGCTCCCCTTCCGCACGACGGTGCGGGGCTCGTCGTACTCGGCAATCCCGCATCGGGAAATGGAAACGGCGCCGAGGTCCTCCGCGCCGTGCGGACCCAGTTCCCCGGTGCCGAAGTCGTCGAGCTCGGACCAGACGACGATTACGCGGCCATCGCCCGCGATGCCGCAGCGCGTGCCACCGCGCTCGGCGTCTGCGGTGGCGACGGTACTGTCGCCACCATCGCTGCCGCGGCGCACGACGCCGACCTGCCGCTCGCCGTCTTCCCCGGCGGAACCTTCAACCACTTCGCTCGCGACATCGGGTGTGCGGATGTCGACGCGTCGATCGCCAAGGTGCGTTCGGGCACCGCAACCCTCGTGGATGCGGCGACACTCAACGACGAACGACTCATCCTGAACACGGCCAGTATCGGCGCCTACCCGCACTTCGTGCGCGCACGAACGAAATGGGAGCACCGGGTGGGCAAGGGCGCCGCCAGCGCACTCGCCATGCTGCAGGTGGCACGCCACTCGACACCGGTAGAGATCACCATCGACGGCGCCACGATGCAGACGTCACTGTTTCTCGTCGGCACGTCGATGTACGGCTCCGCCGGATTCGCGCCGGCACGCCGCGAGCGACTCGACGACGGACTCCTCGACGTCCGATTCCTGGAGTCGGGCCCACGATTCGCGACGATCCGCGTCCTGTCGAGCCTGGTGACGGGACTCCTGCAGCGCTCCAAGCTCTATCACGAGATGCAGGTCCCCGAGTTCACCTTCACCACAGCCGAGCCCACGACCATCGCCCACGACGGTGAGGTCGGTGAGGCCTACACGTCGGCACACTTCCGCGCGGCATACCGGGCGCTCAAGGTCTACGGCGACAGCATCGTGCCCGACTGAGGGCGGCCCCGAAGCATGACGTACGAACGTCGCTGTCGGCCCCGGGCCACTCCGCGGTACGTCACCACACGTTGCGGTAGATCACCAGACGTCGCCCGCCCGCCAGTCGCAGGTCAGCCGTTCGTCGAACGACACGTTGACGCCGACCGCACGGACGAGGACGGCGCCCTCGTCATCCGGCGTCGACACCCAACCGTCAGGGCTGAGCACTCCGAGACTTCCGCGCCACGCCCGCCAACCGTGCGTGCGATACAGCCGCGCGCCCGCGTCGGAGGCGCCGAGGGCACCGAGATCGTATGCACGCTCGATCACCTCCTCGACGGCGGTCATGACGGCACCGCCGAACCCACGCCGCTGGTGCTGGGGAGCCACGGCGACAGCCTCCACGTAGCCGCAGCGCAACGGCCTGTCGCCGACGAGTACCGCGCGGGCGACGACTGCCGCGTGTGCGAGGAGTTGGTCGTCGGCGTCGACGACCAACGCGTGCATTCCCCCGAGCGCATGGTCGAAATCGAACGCGTCGAAATCCCCGTCGAAAGCCGTCTCGCACAGCCTGCGCAATTGCGCGAACCGGTGTGTCTCGAGCTGGGAAGTATGACACAGCCGCACCCGAAGGTCGGGTGCGGCTGTGGTCACGTGCGGCTTGAGTGCCGTGTCAGTGCTTCTCGGGTCCGACGATGTACTCGAAGACGAGACCCGCGGCGCTACCGATGATGCACGCGGCGGCGAAGATCGCCAGCCAGATGTTGCCGGTGGCGAATGCGATCGCGAACAGTGCAGCGCTGGCGGCGATGAGGATCGGCCACCACGAACCGGGGCTGAAGAAGCCCAGTTCGCCTGCGCCGTCTTCGATCTCGGCATCCTCGTAGTCCTCGGGGCGGATTTCCACGCGTCGCGACACGAACCGGAAGTAGGTGCCCGCGATCAGCGTCAGACCCGCGCTGAAGAACATGCCGACCACGCCGACCCACTCGACACCGTTGTCGGTGAGAGCGGTCAACACGGTGTAGATGACGCCCGCGCCTGCGAAGAAGAGCGTGAGCAGTTCGAAGAGTCTGGCTTCGATTTTCACTGGAGTGCTCCGATCGTGCAGTTCGCGATCTTCGTGTTGCCCGCGTCGCCGGTTGCCCCGACCGAGCCGTCGGTGGCACGACGGGTGTCGAACGGAACGGTGACGACCGACTCGGGCTGCTGGCAGATGTGCTGCAGCGCCTGAGCGTTCGTAGCCTGCGGACGCGCCTGCCGGTACTTGATGTAGGCGTCGAAGTCCTGTGGCGACACCGCACGCACCTCGAAGTTCATCATCGAGTGGTAGGTGCCGCACATCTCGGCGCAACGTCCGACGAATGCGCCCTCGCGGTCGATCGACGAGATCTGGAACCGATTGTCGGTGTGGTTCTGCTTCGGGAACGGCATCACGTCACGCTTGAAGAGGAACTCCGGAACCCAGAAGGAGTGGACGACGTCGGCGGAGGCGAGGTCGAACTCGATCCGCTTACTCGTCGGGAGAACGAGGACCGGGATCGTGGCCGACGATCCCACCGTCTCGATCTGGTTGAACTTCAGGTAGTCACGCACATCGTTGCTGCGTCCACCGTCGGGACCGGGGAGCTCTATGGTCTCGCCGTCGTGGATCTGCCGGGTGTTCTGGGTTTCGAGATCGAACGGGTTGCCGTCGCGGACGAAGCCGTTGTAGGTGCCGCCGTCGTTGAACGTGACGTCCCGGTAGCCGAACTTCCAGTTCCACTGGAACGCGGTGACGTCGACGACCACCTTCGGGTCGTCGGTCTTCTTCTCGACGTTGGTCTGCACGATCACGGTGAAGTAGAAGAGCACCGCGATGATCACGAAGGGGATGGCGGTGTAGGCCAGTTCCAACGGCACGTTGTAGGCGGTCTGGCGCGGGAACTCGTCCTTGCCCTTGCCCGGCTTGTAGCGGTGGAAGGTGATCGTCCAGAAGATCAGAGCCCAGACGATGATGCCCATGACGAGGGCGGCGATGACCGACCAGGTCCACAGGTTGCCCATGTCCGTGGCCTCGGGTGTCACACCGTGCGGCCAGCCGAACCGCATCGCGGTACGTGCGTCGCAACCCGACATCAACAGTGCACCGACGCCGAGCGCCGCGACAGCTCCGGCCCGCTTGAGGCCGACCCGGTTGGCCTTCCGCGACGCGGACGTGACACGCCGTACGCGGGGCCGTTCACCGTGTGCCAATTTCACGCCTTCCTGCCAGCTCGGAACCGCCGATCCCGACGTCCGAGTCGCATCCCACCTGACCTGCAACGACGCTGTCGGCGACATCGGGCCGTGCAAGGCAACTCTCACCGTGCAGCGGGCACCGAAGCGCAGCCTTCGCGCCATGTACTACGCAGCGTAGACCAACTCGTGGGAACTTTTTCGGTTGGGGTGACTTCGCGCGTCGAAATCGTTTCCGTCGTTGGCCGGGACCCGCGCGACCCCGTGTTTCGGCGGATTGCGGGGTGTGGCCGACGGGCCGTCGCCTGCCCGCATACGGCATACTCGTGACCGCGGCGGTGAGGTCACTGCCGCTCAACGATCCCCGCGTCGAAAGAGGCTTTACTGGTGTGTGGCTTGCTCGGTCTGTTGACCTCTGACGACACGGCGGCCGATGCCGTCGACCTCGTCGCCAACGCCTCGCACTGCATGCGTCACCGTGGCCCGGACGAGCCCGGAACGTGGAACGACACCGACATTGTGCTCGGCTTCAATCGGCTGTCGATCATCGACATCGACCATTCACATCAGCCGCTGCGCTGGGGACCTCCGGAGAATCCCGACCGGTACGCGCTGGTCTTCAACGGCGAGATCTACAACTATCTGGAGATCCGTGCGCAACTCGCCGCCGACGAGGGCGCGATTTTCCGCACCGAGGGCGACGGCGAGGCGATCGTCGCGGCCTTCCACCACTGGGGGCCCGAGTCCGTTCGGCGGCTACGCGGCATGTTCGCCTTCGCCATCTGGGATACCGAGACGCGCTCGTTGTTCTTGGCCCGCGATCCGTTCGGCATCAAGCCGATGTTCCTCGCGACCGGTCCTGGCGGTACCGCGTTCGGCAGCGAGAAGAAGAGTCTCCTCGAGCTGATCGGGCGCCTCGGGCTGCCCGACACCCTCGACGAGCGCGCCCTCGAGCACTACGTCGTGTTGCAGTACGTCCCCGAACCCGAGTCGCTGCACTCGTCGATCCGTCGACTCGAGTCCGGCTCCTACGCGACCGTGCATCCGGGCGGTGCACCGTCGATCACGCGCTATTTCACTCCGCAGTTCTCGGTCCGCCCCTTCACCGACGCCACTCGCCAGAAGCGATACGACGAGATCGCCGACGTCCTCTCCGACTCCGTGGCCAAGCACATGCGCGCCGACGTCACCGTCGGTTCGTTCCTGTCCGGCGGCATCGATTCGACGGCCATCGCGGCGCTGGCGATCCAGCACAACCCCGACCTGATCACGTTCACCGCAGCATTCGAACGCGAAGGCTATTCCGAGGCCGACGTGGCAGCGGAGTCCGCGGCCGCGATCGGTGCCCGACACATCGTGCGCATGGTCACCCCCGAGGAGTACATCGCGGCGATCCCGGAGATCATCTGGTATCTCGACGACCCGGTGGCCGACCCAGCGCTGGTTCCGCTGTACTTCGTCGCACAGACCGCCCGTGAGCACGTCAAGGTCGTGCTCTCCGGGGAGGGCGCCGACGAACTCTTCGGCGGCTACACCATCTACAAGGAACCACTGTCGCTCAAGGGCTTCGACAGGCTACCCACTGCGCTACGCCATCTGGCGGGCAAGGTCTCCGATCGCATCCCCGAGGGCACGCGCGGCAAGAGTCTTCTGCATCGCGGGTCGCTGACCCTCGAAGAGCGCTATTACGGTAACGCCCGCAGCTTCGACGACGCCCGACTGCGCGCGGTGCTCCGCGACTATCGACCCGAGTGGACACACACCGACGTGACCGAGCCGATCTATGCGCGCAGCGACGGCTGGGATCCTGTCGCGCGGATGCAGCACATCGACCTGTACACGTGGCTACGCGGCGACATCCTCGTCAAGGCCGACAAGATGACGATGGCCAACTCGCTGGAGCTGCGCGTGCCGTTCCTCGACAACGAGGTGTTCAAGGTGGCGGAGGCACTGCCCTTCGACGAGAAGATCAGCCACGGGACCACCAAGTATGCCCTGCGCAAGGCGCTCGAACAGATAGTTCCGCCGCACGTGCTACACCGCAAGAAGCTCGGATTCCCGGTCCCCATCCGACACTGGCTGGCTGGTCCGGAGATGTACGACTGGGCGCGGGAGACCATCGAGAAGTCGCAGACCGACTACCTGCTGAACAAGCAGCCGATTCTCGACATGCTCGACGAGCACCGGGCAGGCATCGTCGACAACAGCCGACGGCTCTGGACGCTCCTCATGTTCATGATCTGGCACGCCATCTTCGTCGAGAAGACCCTCGTGCCCGAGATCACCGACCACAGCTATCCCGTGCGGCTCTAGACGCACGGGACGGCGGACCTCAGATCGCCGCGGCGATCTCCTTCGCGGCGTCGGCGCCGTACGCGCCCTCGATGCGCTCGAGTGCCTCGTCACGGTCCCATGCCCAGTCCTGCGTCGAGATCGTCTCGAGAACCAACACCGCGACCATCGATCCCACCTGAGCCGCGCGCTCGAAGCCGAGTCCTGCCGACACCGACGAGAGGAATCCGGCGCGGAAGCCGTCGCCGACGCCCGTGGGATCGACCTTCGCGGTCTCGGGAACCACGGCGACGTGTGTGCGTGTGCCGTCACGGTCGACGATGTCGACGCCGTCACCACCGAGCGTGGTGACGCGCACGCCGATCAATTCGGAGACCTGTGCCTCCGACAGCCCGGTCTTCTGCCGCAGCAGGCCCCACTCGTAGTCGTTGGTGAACAGGTAGGCCGCGCCTTCGATCAACTCGCGCGCCTGCTCGCCGTCGAGCCGGGCCAGTTGCTGTGACGGGTCTGCGGCGAACGGGATGCCGAGGCGTCGACATTCGCGCGTGTGGCGGAGCATCGCCTCGGGGTCGTCGGCACCGATCAACACGATTTCGGGGTTTCCGACGCGGTCGACGACGTCAGCGAGATCGATGTCGCGCGCCTCGCTCATCGCACCGGCGTAGAACGTCGCGAGCTGTGCCATCGTCTCGTCGGTGGTGCACATGAATCGGGCGGTGTGCTGTGTCTCCGAGATCCGCACGCCGCGGCAGTCGACGCCGTGGGACTCGAGCCACTGGCGATAGTCGTGGAAGTCGGCGCCCACCGCGCCGACGAGGACCGGCGACTGCCCGAGCTCACCCATCGCATACGTGATGTTGCCCGCGACTCCCCCGCGTCGGACGACGAGGTCTTCGACCAGGAAACTCAACGAGATGTGCTCGAGATGGTCGGCGAGAATCTGTTCGGAGAACTTTCCCGGGAACTTCATCAGATGATCTGTCGCGATGGAACCACATACAACGATTGCCACTGTTTCCCCAAGCCTCTCCGCGGTGTGGTGGTCGTCGGACTCGTCATGGATGCCCGACACGAACCGCAACACACGCTACCCAAGGTGCCGGAAATGACTGACCGCACCCCGGCTACTGCCGGGATGCGGTCGGTGACAGGCGTGAAAGACGACGCTCAGTTGAACGAATCGCCGCAGGCGCAGCTACCCGTCGCATTGGGGTTGTCGATGGTGAAACCCTGCTTCTCGATCGTGTCGACGAAGTCGATGGTCGCGCCCTGCACGTAGGGCGAACTCATCCGATCGACGGCGAGCGTGACACCACCGAAGTCGGCGGTCAGGTCTCCGTCGAGTGAGCGGTCGTCGAAGAAGAGCTGGTAGCGCAGTCCCGCGCATCCGCCGGGCTGGACGGCGATGCGCAGCGACAGGTCGTCGCGGCCCTCTTGATCGAGCAGCGCCTTGGCCTTGGCTGCTGCCGCGTCGGTCAGGATGACGCCGGTGGTGGTCGCTGTTCCGGATTCGTTCTGAACGGTCATCGATGCTCCTCGTACTGTGATGGTGCCGTTGGTGCTCGGCCCCGGTCGTGCTGCCCTGGTCACGCAGGCTCGGTGTACACCTCGCTGCGACAGCGGACTCGAACGCGTCGGCTGACGATGCAGGCCTGTTGTTCGTCTCTTGTCAACCGTACCCCCTGTGTACCTATTCCCGGTGCCCGCAGACTGTCGTCGACCCTCAACCGTCCTCGCCCGACGTGGTGGCGGCTCGCGTGGCGAGGGCGGTGAGCTGAGCACGCGCGTCGCTCATCGCGAGTTCGACAGAACCCGCCTGCTCGACGATGGAGTACGCATGCGCAATACCCGCTGCGGCGATCTCCTCGGGCGTCAGCGCCACCTGACCTGCGAAGACGATGGTCGGCGCTCCTGTCTCAGCCGCGGCGGCGTTCAGCGCCGACACGACCTTCCCGCGCAGTGTCTGGGAATCGAACTTGCCCTCGCCGGTCAACACGAGATCCGCGCGAGCGATCTCCGACGCCTGGTCGGTGGCCTCGGCGACCACGGTGGCTCCCGACACACGGTGCGCGCCCAGGGCGAGCAACGCGGCACCGAGCCCTCCTGCCGCCCCGGCGCCGGGTTCTGCGCTGATATCTCTGCCCGCCACCGACCCGAGCACGCGCGCCCACTGGGTCAGTCTCTCCTCGAGACGCCCCACGGTGTCCGGGTCCGCGCCCTTCTGCGGCCCGAACACCGCGGCGGCACCGAGAGGCCCGAGCAGGGGGTTCTCGACGTCGGAGGCCGCCACCAGGGCGACGTCGGCAAGTCGGGCGCTCGCCGCCGCGGTCCCACCGAGCGCGTCGATCATGCCGCGTCCGCCGTCGGTGGTGGCACTTCCCCCGAGCCCGACGACGATCTCACGCGCCCCCGCGCGCAGCGCGGCGTCGACGAGCAGGCCGACCCCGAAGGTGTCGGCCGACTGTGCGGTGCGTGGCGTGGGTCCGCCACCGAGTTGGTGTAGTCCGCATGCCTGGGCGCACTCGATATAGGCGACCGGTTTGTCGGGGTTCCTGTCGTCGAGCAGCCACTGCGCGGTCACCGAGGCGCCGAGGGGCCCGACGATCTTCTCGGTGACGCGACGCCCGAACCGTGTCGCGAGTACGTCGACGAATCCAGGTCCCCCGTCCGATTGCGGAGCGAGCGTGATCTCGTCGTCCGGACGCCCCGCCGACCACCCCTGTCCGATGGCACTCGCCGCCTCGACCGCGGTGAGTGTGTCACCGAAGGAATCGGGTGCGATCAGTACTCGCATCAACGACCTCCATGCCGACCGTTGGAACTGATGTCGGTGCAGGTGCGCGCGCTCACGCCCGGAGAGGCCATGCACCGGAAGTATAGGGAGGTCCGCGAACCCCGGCAGCGCAGATCACCTACCCTCGAAGGCGTGAGACTGCCATGGAACAAGGACGACGACACCGCCGATGAGGGCTCCGTGTCGACTGCGGATACGCCGATGACGATCGACGAGCCCACGACCGAGACCAGGGGCAGTGCGTACACACCGGGCAAGGGTCGCCCGACGCCGTCTCGTCGCGAAGCCGAGGGTCGACGTCGCGGCCCGGTGGCGCCGCCGCCGACCACCCGCGCAGAGGCTCGCGCCCGCAAGAAGCAACTGAAGAGCACCATGAGTCGCGAGGATCGCCGCAGACTCAACGACGAACGTCGGTCCCAGCGTGCTGAGCAGCGCGAGAAGATGATGGAGGGCGACGAGCGTTACCTGATGCCCCGCGACAAGGGCCCGGTACGCCGCTACACCCGCGACATCGTCGATTCCCGGCGCAACTTCGCGGGGCTGTTCATGCCGTTCGCCATCGTGTTGATCGTGGTGATGTTCCTGCCGTCGATCGCCGCGTACGCCAATTTCGTGCTGCTGGCCTTCGTCGTATTGATGGCCATCGACGCCGTCATCCTCGGTCGTCTCGTCAACAAGCGTGTTCAGGAGCGATTCCCCGACACCGACGACACAGGCTTCCGACTCGGTTGGTACGCCTTCACCCGCGCCATGCAGCTCCGCCGGATGCGCGCGCCCAAGCCACAGGTCTCCCCGGGCGACGAGGTCTGAGCTGACGATGACCACGAGGGGCACCCGCACACTGGTGCTCGGGGGCGTGCGGTCGGGCAAGTCGGGTGTGGGTGAGTCGATGCTCGCCCACCAGCGCGCTGTCCGTTATATCGCCACCGGGCCGACTCTGACCTCAGACGCCGAGTGGGTGGCGCGCGTCGAGCAACACCGGCGCCGACGTGACGCGCGGTACACGACTGTCGAGACCACTGACCTCACCGCGGAACTGTCGGTCGCACCCGACACCGCGACACTCGTCGACGACCTGGGCAACTGGCTGGCAGCCGACATCGACGCCACCGACGGGTGGACGTCGCCGACCGATCGTTCCGAGCGCACCGAGCAACTGTGCGCAGCCATCGCCGGCGTCACCGCGGACCTGGTGATCATCAGTCCCGAGGTCGGCTTGGCACCGGTCCCTTCGACACCGGCGGGTCGCCTGTTCCAGGACGAGCTCGGCGCCCTCAACGCGGCCGTCGCAGCCGTCTGCGACCGTGTGCTGCTCGTGGTCGCCGGTAGGGTCGTCGAACTCCCCGCCCCCGCAACGCCGACGGCACCGTCCGTTTCGCCGACGGCACCGGAAACCGCGCCCGCAGCACCGGAGGTCTCGCCGACAGCACCGGAGGTCTCGCCGACAGCACCAACATCCGCGCCGACGGCACCGAGATCTGCGCTGACGGCACCATCGGCTCCCGTGGTCGCGGCGCTCGCGGCGCGTGAGATCGATCCGATCGACGCCGAGGTCTTCGACCACATCGACCGTCCCGACGATGCCGTCGCCGACGCCGCACGGGCTCGCCAGCTCACGTTGACCAAGCCTGCTCGATCACTGGGAAGACTCGAGGAACTCAGCGTGTGGGTGTCCGCATGCCAGGGTGTGTGCCCGCCACGGTCGATCGAGCAGGCCACGGTCGTGGTGTTCGCCGGCGATCACGGTGTGGCGCAGGCCGGTGTCTCGGCCTACCCGCCCGAGGTGACCGCCCAGATGGTCGCGAACATCGCCTCGGGCGGCGCCGCGGTCAACGTGCTGGCCCGACAGCGCGGCGCGACGGTGCGGGTCGTCGACATGTCGGTCGACGCCGACACCCCGCCGGAGGTTTCCGGATACAAGGTCCGACGCGGCAGCGGCGATCTCCGTGTCACCGACGCACTGTCGATCGCCGAGGCGCGCTCGGCAGTCGCCGCCGGTCGTGCGATCGTCGACGACCTCGTCGACTCCGGGGCCGACCTGCTGATCGCGGGCGAGATGGGCATCGGAAACACCACGCCTGCCGCGGTTCTCGTCGGCACACTCACACGTCATGAACCGGTCGAGGTCGTCGGACGCGGCACCGGCATCGACGACATCGGGTGGATGCGCAAGACCGCGGCGATCCGCGACGGCATGCGGCGCGGACGACGCCACCTGCACGATCCCCTCGCGCTCGTGGCCGCGGTCGGGGGTGCCGACCTCGCTGCGATGGCCGGTTTCCTGGCGCAGGCCGCGGTGCGGAAAACGCCGGTGATCCTCGACGGTGTCGTCGTCACCGCGGCGGCGCTCGTGGCTGCAGAACTCGCGCCGGGCGCGCCCGCCTGGTGGGTTGCAGGGCACCGCTCGGTCGAGCCGGCGCACGCTTTCGCGCTCGAGCACCTCGATCTCGAACCCATCCTCGACCTGCAGATGCGGCTCGGCGAGGGCAGCGGTGCGTTGATGGCATTGCCCATCGTCTCGTCGTCGGTGGAGATCCTGCGCAGCATGTCGACGTTCGACGAGGCGGGCGTCAGTGATGCCGAGTCCGCGGAGGCCGAACACGAGGCCACGCAAGCCGGTGATCACCTCGCCGACGATCCCCGATCAGAGGATTCCGCGACGACCAGCAGCGCGGGGGTCTGACCCGAGCGTGCGCGAGAGGATGTCGCCGGTCGACGCCGTCGGAGGCGCGCTCTCATGGCTCACCATCATTCCGGTCAGTCGGCGCGACGACACGTTCGACCGGCGGTTCGGCGGAGCTGCGATCTCCGCTGTACCGGTGGTGGGACTGCTACTCGGTCTTCTCGTCGCCGTCATCGCGTGGGGTCTGAGCCTCACGCACCTGACCGCAACCCTGATCGGCATCCTGCTCGTCGTCGTACTCGGCATCGGTACGCGTGGTATGCATCTCGATGGTCTGGCCGACACCGCGGACGGACTCGGCTGCTACGGCTCCCCCGACAAGGTCGCTGAGGTGATGCACAGCGGTTCGACCGGACCATTCGGCGCCGTGACGATCGCGGTCGTGATGATCGTCGACACCGCCGGGTTCGCCGCGCTGTCCGATCAGTCGCGCTGGTCGGCGATCGCCGCGGCAATCGTGCTGGGACGTGTGGCGGTCGTCGTCGCGTGCCGATCGTCGCTTCCACCGGCGCGCACGACCGGGTTCGGCGCGCTGGTTGCGGGTACCCAGCGCACTTCGGTCATCGTGTGGTCGGTACTCACGTTCGTCGCCATGATCCTGGTCGGCGGTTGGCAGCCCTTGTCCCACAACGACTTCGACGTCGCTTCGGCTGTCCGCGCGGGCGCCACCGCACTCGTCGTGCTGGCCTTCGCCTCGTTGTTCACCCGACACTGCTCACGGCGCATGGGCGGCATCAACGGCGACGTCCTCGGCGCGGTCGTCGAGTTGTCGACGGCCATCGCACTGGTCGGTCTGCTGATCTGAGCCCGTCCGGCGTGGCGGATCAGGCCGGGTAGAGCGTGGTCATCCAGCCGTGGGTGTCGGCGAACGTACCGCGCTGGATGCCGGTGAGTGTGTCCCGCAGTGCCTGCGTGACCTCACCTGTCGTGCCGTCACCGATGGTGTAGTCGTCGGTGTCGCTCTTGACGTGACCCACCGGGGTGATGACGGCGGCGGTGCCGCATGCGAAGACCTCGGTGATATCGCCCGACGTCACACCTTTTCGGAGTTCCTCGGTCGAGATGCGTCGTTCCTCGACGGCGAAACCCGCATCGGTGGCGAGCGTCAGCAGCGATTCGCGGGTGATGCCCGGCAGCAGCGAGCCGGACAACTCTGGGGTCACCAGTCGCGCGTCGGCGCCGGAGCCGAACACGAAGAACAGGTTCATGCCGCCCATCTCCTCGATGAAGCGACGTTCGACGGCGTCGAGCCAGACCACCTGATCGCATCCCTGCGCGGTGGCCTGCGCCTGCGCGAGGAATGCCGCGGCGTAATTACCGCCGCACTTGGCGGCTCCGGTACCGCCGGGAGCAGCCCGCACGTATTCGGTCGAGAGCCACACGCTCACCGGCTTGATCCCACCGGAGAAGTAGGCGCCCGCCGGGGAGGCGATCACCGAGTAGACGTACTGCGACGACGGCGCGTTCACACCGAGCCCCGCCTGAGACGCGAACATGAACGGACGCAGGTACAGCGACTCCTCGCCGCCTGCGGGCGGAACCCATTCGTTGTCGGCGGCCAGGAGCGCACGCAACGACTCGATGAAATCGTCGACGGGTAGGGGCGGCATGGCAAGGCGCTCGGCGGAGCGCTGCAGCCGCAGCGCATTGGCCTCCGGCCGGAATGCTGCGATCGAACCGTCGGGCTGCCGGTAGGCCTTGAGGCCCTCGAAGACCTCCTGACCGTAGTGCAGCACCATCGCCGAGGGATCGAGTGCGATGGGACCGTAGGGCGTGACCTTCGCGCTGTGCCAACCACGGTCGACGTCGTAGTCCACCAGCACCATGTTGTCGGTGAAGTACTTGCCGAATCCGGGTGCGGACAGAATCTCCGCACGACGGGATTCCGACACCGGATGGGGATGCTCGGTACGGGTGAACTGCAAGGTCATTGGCCTATGGTAACGCCGCGAGGCAAACCGATCGTCACCGCCACCGCCGATCGGGCCGGGCCCGATCGGGGCGCATGGACCCGCGCGCGGATCACACGTGCGACTCGACGAACGGCGGGATGACGACCTCGCACGTCAGATCGCGCCCGCGCACGTCGACGACGACCTCCGCACCCTTCTTGATCCCGGTCGACGTGTCGATCAATGCCAGCGCGATGCCCTGCTTGAGGGTCGGCGAGAACGTTCCCGACGTCGTCTCGCCAACGACGTCGCCGCCCGGCCCCGAGAGCACGGTCAGACCCGCTCGCGGAACTCCGCGTCCCGTCGCCTTCAGCCCGTACAGCCGTCGGGCCGGCCCTGCCTCCTTCTCGGCCACCAGCGCGTCACGACCGAAGAACGTCGACTTGTCCCAGCCGACCGCCCAACCGCTACGCGCCTGATTGGGGGTGATCTGCTCGGTCAACTCGTGCCCGTGCAATGCGTATCCCATCTCCGTGCGCAACGTGTCGCGGGCGCCCAACCCGGCAGGCTGTCCGCCGGCATTCGTCACCTCGGCGAGCAACGCGTCGAAGACAGGGCCCGCGTCGCTCCAGCGCGGCAGGATCTCGTATCCCCGCTCGCCGGTGTACCCGGTCCGGCACACACGCACCGGATACGCGGCGCTCTCCGTCTTCAGCTCGGCATCAGCGAAGGCCATGTACTCCATGTCGGTCGGAAGCCCAACTGCGGCAAGAACATCGGGACTCTTCGGGCCCTGGACGGCGAACACGGCGTAGTCGCGGTGTTGGTCGGTGATCTCGACACCGCCGGGCGCGGCACCACGAAGCGCTGCCACGACCTTCGACGTGTTCGCCGCATTGGGAACGAGAAACACCTCGTCGTCGGAGACGAGATAGGCGATCAGATCGTCGATCACTCCCCCGGACTCATTGCAGCACAGCGTGTACTGCGCCTTACCGGCGTGGATCTTCCCGAGATCGTTCGTCAGCGTCGAGTTGACGAAATCGGCCGCGCCCGAACCCGTCACGAGAGCCTTACCGAGGTGGCTGACGTCGAAGATGCCGACCGCTCCGCGCACTGCGTTGTGTTCTGCAACGGTGCCCGCGTACGAGACGGGCATGTGCCATCCGCCGAACTCGGCGAAGGTGGCACCGAGTGCGTAGTGACGGTCGGCGATCGGTCCCGCGAGCAATTCGGTCATGGGGTGCAGGTTACCGACCCGCGACGGATGCGCGCACCCCACCTGAGTCGACGGTCGGTGCAGGCCAC
The DNA here is from genome assembly GCF_020735545.1 of Gordonia otitidis. NCBI lineage: Bacteria > Bacillati > Actinomycetota > Actinomycetes > Mycobacteriales > Gordoniaceae > Gordonia > Gordonia otitidis. The sequence goes on along the minus strand of NZ_CP085974.1, from coordinate 4,174,926 downwards.
CCGACCGCGGGTGACCCCCTCACGGCACGCCGTATCCCTGCACCCCCTCGACGGTGCGCGGATCGAAGTGATCGACCGTGATGCCCTGCGCCTCAGCGCCACCCACGGTTGTCACCGTGGTGCCATCCATCGCGACGACAATGTTCGTGTGCTGCCGGAAGTGACTGGGCGCGTCGTAAATGACGATGTCGCCGGGCTCGGGCACATGCGAGGCCGCACGCCATCGACCACTCGAGTGCAGATAGTCGGTCAGGGTGGCCACACCGGGTATCCGCCACGATCCCGAGTTCGGGTTGTCAAACGGCACACCGGCTTTGCGCATGACGGTACTGACGAAATCTGCGCACCAGGATTCCTCGACGCCGTCCGAGTAGATCGTGCCGGGCGCGTTGCGGTCGTACTCCGCGTGCACGACGTCGACGATCCGTGCACGCACCGGGCTCAGCCCGCTGGTATCGGTCGTCGGAAACGTCTGCCTCGCCGGGCCGACACCGGCCTCGGCGACAAGCCGGGAGACCGGGTCATCGTGCCCGGACACGGCACGGACACCGATCGCACCCGCGCCCGCGACCACCCCGACGACGAGCGCGGTGATCACCCATGCCCGCCGACGACGACGTCGCCCGGCCGGCGCTCCCCGAGGACTGTGTCCGGTGTTCGAACTCGGGCTCTGGCGCACACTCACCGGCCCACTGTAGGTAGCCCCGGACGGGCACACCCACCCCGTCTCCACCATGTCGGTCCGCGGAATGACGTGGCAGAGTTGAGCGGGTGAGTAAGAACGAGAGCGTCGACCGGACACGCGGTCCCAAGATCCAACTGGCAACCTCCCTCGACAAGAACGACGAGGCACTCGTGATCGGGCTGGTCGCGCCCGAGGGCCCCGACGCGGACGACACCGACGCCGCTCCCACCCTGTTCATCGGCGACGGCCTGCTCGACGACGCCCAGGCGTCGGCCATCAGCGATGCACTCGTGGCAGTGGGCGCAGCAGGTACGCACGGGGACGTCTCGTCGATCCCGGCGCCCGAGTCGCTCGGTGTCGACGTCGTGGTCGCTGTCGGCCTCGGCTCGGCCGACGACGTCGAGAATCCGGAGAAGCTCCGTCAGGCAGCGGGCATCGCCGCTCGCGCGCTGGCCGGTCGCCGACAGGTCACGACGACGCTCGCCGCCGGCGGCATCGAACCCGTGGCCGAGGGCTTCTTCCTCGGCGCATATCGCTTCGACGAATTCCGTTCTGCCAAGAGCCTTCCCACGAAGACGCCGCCGACGACGGTTCGACTGCTTGTGGAGAACACCGGGAAGTCCGCGACCGCACAACTCGACCATGCCGTCGCGATCGGCGATGCAACCGCGATCGCCCGCGATTTCGTCAACACCCCGCCCAGTCACCTCTACCCCGAGGAGTTCGCCGAACGCGCCCGACTGCTCGGCAGCAAGGCGGGCCTGAAGGTGGAGATCCTCGACGACACCCAGCTCGAGAAGGACGGGTACGGCGGGATAGTCGGCGTCGGCAAGGGCAGCTCGCGCCTGCCTCGACTGGTCCGACTGACCCACGCCGGCAAGAAGGACGCCAAGAAGGTCGCGCTGGTCGGCAAGGGCATCACCTTCGACACCGGCGGCATCTCCATCAAGCCTGCGGCCAACATGGACCACATGACCTCCGACATGGGAGGTGCCGCGGCCGTCATCGCCGCCACCATTCTGGCCGCGCGCCTCGACGTCGACGTGTCGGTGACGGCCACTGTGCCCATGGCCGAGAACATGCCGTCGGGCACCGCTCAGCGGCCCGGTGACGTGCTCACCCAGTACGGCGGAACCACCGTTGAGGTCCTCAACACCGACGCCGAGGGACGCCTCGTCCTCGCCGACGCCATCGTCCGCGCCTGCGAGGATGATCCCGACTACCTCATCGACACCGCAACGCTGACCGGCGCCCAGATGGTCGCACTCGGCGCGCGGACACCGGGCGTCATGGGTACCGAGGAGTTCCGTGACCGCGTGGCCGACCTCTCGCAGGAAGTCGGCGAGAACGCGTGGCCGATGCCGCTGGCGGCAGAGTTGCGGGCAGACCTGAAATCGCGTGTTGCCGATCTCGCGAACGTCACCAACCACCGCAACGGCGGCATGCTCGCCGCCGGATTGTTCCTCAAGGAGTTCGTCGCCGACGGCGTCCAGTGGGCCCACATCGACGTCGCCGGACCGGCTTTCAACAGTGGCGCGCCGTGGGGCTACACGCCCAAGGGAGGCACCGGCGTCCCCGTCCGAACCATCGCGCGCGTGATCGAGGACATCGCAGCGAACGGATGACACCGCACCCACCCGCCACCGCCGCCGGCTGTGCACGCGGCCAACTCGCCAACGCGGTTGCGTCGACACGTCACATGACGCGGGCCGGTGGCGGGTAGGGTTTAGCGCGTGGGCAGCGGCCACCCGCCGACGCCCCTGCCGCGGTGGCGCACACACCACCACGGCAGACCACACACAGTCCAGACACACATGTCGAGTCGAGGAGTCAACAGCGATGGCCTTCTCCGTCCAGATGCCAGCCCTTGGTGAAAGCGTCACCGAGGGGACAGTCACCAGGTGGCTGAAGGAGGAGGGAGACACCGTCGAGGCCGACGAACCATTGCTCGAAGTCTCCACCGACAAGGTCGACACCGAGATCCCCGCGCCGACATCGGGTGTGCTGACGAAGATCGTCGCCCATGAGGACGATGTCGTCGAGATCGGCGGCGAGCTGGCCCTGATCGGCGAAGAAGGCGAAACCGCCTCCTCGGACGACTCGGACGACTCCGCGAGCGGTAGCGAGCCCGAGGAGGTGGGCGAGCCCGAGCCCACGCCCGAGGCACCCTCCACCGACGCCGATGCTCCCGCCGAGAAGCCCGCAGCGGCAACCGCTCCCAGCGGATCGGCATCGGGCACCGACGTGCTCATGCCGGAACTCGGCGAATCCGTCACCGAGGGCACCGTCACCAACTGGCTCAAGAAGGTCGGCGACGAGGTCGCCGAGGATGAGCCGCTTCTCGAGGTCTCGACCGACAAGGTCGACACCGAGATCCCCTCGCCCGTCGCGGGCACGCTCCTCGAGATCGTCGCCGAGGAAGACGACGTCGTCGAGATCGGCGGCAAGCTCGCGGTGATCGGCGACAAGTCGGCCGCCGCGGCCTCCGAGCCGGAGCCGGAGCCCGAACCCGAGCCCGCCAAGGAAGAACCTGCGCCTGCCAAGGAAGAGGCCGAGCCCGAACCCGAGCCGGCCAAGGACGAGCCCGAACCCGCCAAGGCCAGTGCTCCGGCGGCGACCAAGGAGTCGAACGATCCGCCGACCGTCGAGTCGACGCCGTATGTGACCCCGCTGGTCCGTAAATTGGCCGCCGACAACGACATCGATCTGAACTCCGTGAAGGGAACCGGAGTCGGCGGGCGTATCCGCAAGCAGGACGTGCTGGCGGCCGCGGAGGCCAAGAAGGCTCCCGCAGCCCAGTCGGCACCCGCTGCATCGTCGGCTCCGGCCGCCGCGGCGTCGGCCCCTGCGGCCCACGGCCCGGAGGTCAGGCCCGAGCTCGCCGAGTTGCGCGGCACCACGCAGAAGATCAGCCGTATCCGGCAGATCACCGCGAAGAAGACGCGCGAGTCGCTGCAGCAGAGCGCCCAGTTGACGCAGGTCTTCGAGATCGACATGACCAAGGTCGCCGCCCTGCGCAAGGCTGCCAAGGAATCGTTCAAGGCCTCCGAGGGAGTGAACCTCACCTACCTGCCGTTCATCGCGAAGGCCGTTGTCGAAGCGCTCAAGGCACACCCGAACGTCAACGCGTCGATCGACGAGGACAAGAAGGAGATCACCTACTACGACAAGGTGCATCTTGGCATCGCCGTCGACACCGAGCAGGGTCTGTTGTCGCCGGTCATCCACAACGCCGACGACCTGTCGCTTGCCGGTCTCGCGCGTGCCATCGCCGACATCGCGTCCCGTGCCCGCTCCAACGGCCTCAAGCCGGACGAGCTCGCCGGTGGAACGTTCACCATCACCAACATCGGCAGCCAGGGCGCGTTGTTCGACACCCCGATCCTCGTGCCGCCGCAGGCGGCCATGCTCGGCACCGGCGCCATCGTCAAGCGCCCTGTGGTGATCACCGGCGACGACGGATCGGAATCGATCGCGGTGCGCTCGATGTCGTTCTATCCGCTGACCTACGATCACCGGCTGATCGACGGTGCCGACGCGGGACGCTTCCTGACCACCATCAAGAAGCGGCTCGAAGAAGGCGCGTTCGCGGCCGAATTGGGGCTGTAGACACCGCATGCTGATCGCTGTCGCCGGCTCGAGTGGTCTGATCGGTTCCGCACTGATCAGCTCGCTGACCGACGCCGGGCACACGGTCCGCAAGCTGGTTCGGCACGAGCCCCGCTCCGACGACGAGTTCGGTTGGGACCCCGAATCTTTCGGCGTCCCAACCGAGGCGCTCGACGGCGTCGACGCGGTGGTCAGTCTCGGTGGTGTCGGAGTCGGCAACCAACGGTGGACCGGCCGGTTCAAACAAGAACTCCGTGACTCGCGCATCACCCCGACCGAGGTGATTGCCGAGGCCGTCGCGACGGCCGGCGTACCGACTTTCGTCAGCGCCAGTGCCTCGGGCTATTACGGCGACACCGGCGAGCACGCCGCGACGGAATCCGACGGCCCCGGCGCCGGGTTTCTCGCCGACCTCGTCGTCGACTGGGAGAACGCCGCCACGCAGAACGCGGGTGATCGGACACGCGTGGTGCTGTTGCGCACCGCTCCGGTCCTGTCTCCTTCCGGCGGCCTTCTCGCAAAGCTGCGCCCGATCTTCAAGCTCGGTCTCGGCGGCACGATCGGCAGTGGGCGACAGTACTTCTCGTGGATAACGCTCGTCGACGAGGTCCGTGCCATCGAGTTCTTGCTCTCCTCGACGATCAGCGGTCCGGTCAATCTCGCCGCGCCGGGTTCGGTCCCGTTCGCCGACTTCGTGTCGTCGTTCGGCCGGGCCGTGCACCGTCCGACACTCGCCCGGGTGCCCGGATTCGCCGCCAAGCTGGTGGGCGGCGAGATGGCAGAGGAAATGATTCTGTTCAGTCAGCGCGTCACGCCCCGGGTCCTGAGCGACAACGACTTCACCTTCACCCATCCGGACATCGACTCCGGGTTGGCCTACGCGAATCGGTGATCATCCACATGCCACGCGAATCCATCCGCCGAGACCCTGCCGCCCCAATCGAGGTGCGCCACCTCGGCATCGTCGACTATCGGGACACCTACGACAGGCAACACGCCCTGGCAACCGAGCGCGCGGATGGCACCCTCGATCACGATCTGCTGCTGCTCCTCGAGCATCCGTCGACGTACACAGCGGGTAAACGCACCGAGGACTCCGACCTCCCCACCAACGGCGCGGAGGTGATCGACGTCGACCGCGGCGGGCGGATCACCTGGCACGGCCCCGGCCAACTCGTCGGATATCCGATCGTGGCACTCGCCGAGCCCCTCGACGTCGTCGACTACGTCCGACGTGTCGAGTCGGCGATGATCGCCGTCTGCGCGCGGTTCGGAGTCACCGCTGGACGTGTCGAGGGTCGCTCCGGGGTGTGGGTGTGCGACGACGCAGGCGAACGCAAACTGGGACAGATCGGCATCCGCGTAGCCCGCGGTGTCACCCTGCACGGCTTCGCACTCAACGTGAATCCCGACATGAGCGCCTTCGACGCCATCGTCCCGTGCGGCATCGCCGACGCCGGGGTCACCTCTCTCTCACTCGAGTCCGGTCAGGAGATCACCGTCGACGACGTACTCGTCGACATCGTCGACGCCGTACGCGCGGCATTCGACCACAGCGACGTGACCCGGATAACGGGGCCGCGGGAGACCGCCGAACCGGGCGTAGCATCGGTGCGGTGACCGTGTCTGATTCACAAGCCCCAACCCCCACCGCACCCGACGGCCGCAAGTTGCTGCGCCTCGAGGTCCGCAACGCGCAGACTCCGATCGAGCGCAAACCCAAGTGGATCAAGACGCGCGCGACGATGGGCCCGGAGTACTCCGAACTCAAAGGTCTCGTGAAACGTGAAGGGCTGCACACGGTCTGCGAAGAGGCCGGGTGCCCCAACATCTACGAGTGCTGGGAAGACCGTGAGGCGACATTCCTGATCGGCGGTGAGCAATGCACGCGTCGCTGCGACTTCTGCCAGATCGACACCGGGAAGCCGGCCGAACTCGACCGCGACGAGCCACGCCGGGTCGCGGAGAGCGTCCAGGCGATGGGTCTGCGCTACTCGACGATCACCGGGGTCGCGCGCGACGATCTGCCCGACGAGGGTGCATGGTTGTACGCCGAGACCGTGCGCGCCATTCACGGCCTGAATCCCGGCACAGGAGTCGAGAACCTCATCCCTGACTTCCACGCCAAGCCCGATCTGCTCGCCGAGGTCTTCGACGCCCGTCCCGAGGTGCTCGCACACAATCTCGAGACCGTGCCGCGGATATTCAAGCGCATCCGCCCGGCATTCCGGTACGAGCGGTCGCTCGACGTCCTCACCCAGGCGCGCGACTTCGGGCTCGTCACGAAGTCGAATCTCATTCTCGGCATGGGCGAGACCCCCGAGGAGGTCCGCGAGTCCATCGTCGATCTGCACGATGCGGGATGCGACATCCTCACCATCACGCAGTACCTGCGTCCGTCACCGCGCCACCATCCCGTCGAGCGGTGGGTGAAGCCCGAGGAGTTCGTCGAGCACTCCGATTTCGCCCGCGAGGTCGGGTTCGCCGGTGTGATGGCCGGACCGCTGGTGCGCTCCTCGTATCGCGCAGGCCGACTGTACGCGCAGGCGATGGCACATCACGGCCGGGAGCTGCCCGCCGCGATGGGGCATCTCGCCGAGGAGGGATCAGCGAGCCAGGAGGCTTCGAGCCTGCTCGCACGTCTCGCACGCTGAACCGTTCCGCCTCCCTTCTCCCGACCACCGAATGGCTGTACCGCCCGCACGGTAGGGCTCGACCAACCCCCCACCTCCCGTCCGACGACCGGACGTATCCTAGAGGACATGGCAAAGGCGTCTGCAGCAAGCAAAGAGGAAAAGGCCGCGGCGAAGAAGGCTCGGCGTAAGGCGTCGCGCGAGCGCTACACGCAGCTCTGGCAGGCATTCCAGATGCAGCGGAAAGAAGACAAGCGGCTCATTCCGTACATGGTCGGCGTCTTCGTCCTGGTCGTGGCCGTGTTCGTGGTCCTCGGACTCACGATCGGGAGCCCGTGGCTGTTCATCCCTGTCGGGGTGATCCTCGGCCTTCTCGCCGCCTTCGTGCTGTTCGGTCGTCGTGTCCAGAAGACCGTCTACACGCGCGCCGAGGGACAACCGGGCGCCGCGGGTTGGGCGCTCGGGAACATGCGTGGCCAGTGGCGAGTGAGCCAGGCGGTCGCGGGTACCAGTCACCTCGACGCGGTGCACCGCGTGATCGGCAAGCCAGGGGTGATCCTGGTCGCCGAGGGTTCACCCACCCGCGTGCGCTCGTTGGTCGCACAGGAGAAGAAGAAGGCCGCGCGAGTCGTCGGCGACACCCCCATCTACGAGGTGTACGTCGGCAACGACGACGACCAGGTGGCGCTCTCCAAGCTCGAGAAGCACCTCAACAAACTGCCGCGCAACATCGACGGCAAACGGATCGATGCTCTCGAGGGCCGTCTCAGCGCGTTGAGCTCGCGCGGTGCCGGGCCGGCGATGCCGAAGGGACCGCTGCCCGCAAATGCGAAGATGCGCAGTATGCAGCGCACCGCGCGGCGTCGCAGCTGATCGGACCGCACTTCGCGCAGTGACCGCCGGTGACGTGCAGACCTGGCGGCGCGAGACCGGGACGATCACGACCGGTCAACGGGTGCGGATCATTGCCGTTCCGGTCGCGCGATCATGTAGTGCGCGGCCGTTGTAGTCGTTCATGAGCGCAGGGACGATGAAGACGATCAGGAGCTGACGCGCGAGTGCGCGAATCGGCCCGACGGCAGCGAACCCTGTGGTGCCATCGAGCTCGGCAGCCGTGCGCTCAGGGCCGAGGTCGACGCGTGCCACCCGGGTGCCGACGGCGAATTGCCCTGGCGTGAAACCGAACAACGTCACGGTGAGCACACCGACGACGAACCACACGGCCAGGATCACCGTGCCCATGTCGGGAGAGCCGAAGCGCACGAACAACAACGACAGACCACCCGCGATGATCCAGTCGACCATCAGTCCGGCCACCCGGTGCCAACCGCCCGCGAGTGATCCCGGCCCCGCCTCGGGAAGCCCGAGGTCGGCGCCCCGGTATTCGACGTCGACGTCCTGGCCCGCCTGCGGCCCTGACAGCCATGATCCGGTAGCGCGGCCCATCCGAACGCCTCCCTGTCGTGATGTCGCCGGCGCCAACGTCACCGGCAGTGCTTCTCCGTGAACGAGACACCTACGCGATGCCCTCGTCCCTGCACGTCAGTGTATGCCCCACGTGGGTTCGGCCATTCGGGCATCCACGGCGCACCATTGGTCGTGGTCTGATTCACCGCGCGCGAAAGGCGAGGATCAGGAATAGTGAAGGTGTCCCACGTCCGCGGTGTGTAACACAGGAGAAACACGTCCTTGACGCGCGGGCAACGTCCTGTCCATACGGTCTGAGCTGAGATCCGCTGCTGTCTCTCGGTGGCGGATGAGCGTGTCGGGTGACCGTGTCTCGGCCACCCGCCGGCGAAATAGTGAAGGAGTCACCGCACGGTGTACAGCAGCAAAGAAGAACTACTCGAGGGCATCAAGAAGGAAGGTGTCGAGTACGTCGACATCCGATTCTGCGACCTTCCCGGTGTGATGCAGCACTTCTCCATCCCTGCGGACGCGTTCGATGAGAGCGTCTTCGAAGACGGCCTCGCCTTCGACGGTTCCTCGGTCCGCGGATTCCAGTCCATCAACGAGTCGGACATGATGCTGCTGCCGGACCCGGCAACCGCTCAGATCGATCCCTTCCGCAAGGCCAAGACGATGAACGTCAGCTTCTTCGTCCATGACCCGTTCACCCGTGAGGCCTACAGCCGCGACCCGCGCAACGTCGCCCGCAAGGCCGAGGACTACCTCGCATCGACCGGCATCGCCGACACGTGCTTCTTCGGCGCCGAGGCCGAGTTCTACATCTTCGACGGAGTGTCCTACGGCTCCGAGATGAACGGAACCTACTACGAGGTCGAGTCCGAGTCGGGCTGGTGGAACGCCGGTTCGCCGGTCGATCCCGACGGTTCCCCGAACCTCGGCTACAAGGTGCGACCCAAGGGCGGCTACTTCCCCGTCGCACCGTATGACCACTACGTCGACCTGCGCGACGAGATGTCGACCAACCTCACCAATGCGGGCTTCGAGCTCGAACGCGGTCACCACGAGGTGGGCACCGGCGGTCAGGCCGAGATCAACTACAAGTTCAACACGCTGCTCCACGCAGCCGACGACGTGCTGCTGTTCAAGTACATCATCAAGAACACGGCGTGGGCCAACGGCAAGTCGGTCACCTTCATGCCGAAGCCGCTCTTCGGCGACAACGGTTCGGGCATGCACGCCCACCAGTCGCTGTGGAAGGACGGCAAGCCACTGTTCCACGACGAGGCCGGCTATGCGGGTCTGTCGGATCTGGCGCGCTACTACATCGGCGGCATCCTGCACCACGCACCGTCGCTGCTGGCGTTCACCAACCCGACCGTCAACTCCTACAAGCGTCTGGTGCCCGGCTACGAGGCCCCGATCAACCTGGTCTACAGCCAGCGCAACCGGTCGGCCTGCGTGCGTATCCCGATCACCGGCAACAACCCGAAGGCCAAGCGCCTCGAGTTCCGTTGCCCGGACAGCTCGGGCAACCCGTACCTGGCATTCGCCGCGATGATGATGGCAGGCCTCGACGGCATCAAGAACAAGATCGAGCCGCACGAGCCCGTCGACAAGGATCTCTACGAGCTTCCCCCCGAGGAGGCCAAGAACATCCCGCAGGCACCGACCTCGTTGAGCGCCGTCATCGACAAGCTCGAAGAGGATCACGAGTACCTCACCGCAGGCGGAGTGTTCACCGAGGATCTGATCGAGACCTGGATCGCGCTGAAGCGTGAGAACGAGATCGAGCCCGTCCAGATCCGTCCGCACCCGTACGAGTTCGCGCTCTACTACGACTGCTGAGTCTCGACGACACCACTGTCACGCGACTGCCCGCCCGAGGTCACCTCGGGCGGGCAGTCGCGTGTCGGCGACGAACCGGTGACAGATTTCACACCGTGCGATGGGGCCTTCCTACCCTCACACAACGTGCCAACTACACGTAATCTCTTGGTCATGACCCGCATGCTTTTCGTTGAAGATCTCGTGCCCGGTGACCGCATCAACATCGACGGCGTCAAAGCCGTGGTGCGCAAGCAGATACCGCACGGCGAGATCCAGCGACTCATCGAACTCGCCCACAGCTCCGACAGCCGCACCGACATGATCGTCGACGTCGGCGTCAAGGTCGAAGTCTTCTGACCTGAGACCCTGACCGTCCATCTCGCGAGATCCGTTCAGGCGTCGTTCATTCCGGCACTGCCGGTTCGCCGATGCGCTCGTCGCTCCCGAACCGCTCAGGGGTCCTCCTCGTCAGCCATGCGACAAGTAGTGCGGTCACCACGAGCACACCACCACCGACCCACGCCGCTGCCGACGCTCCCTCGATGAACGCCTCGCGCGCGGCACCCATGACGGCCTGGGCCTGACCGGGATCGACATGCCGCACCGTCGCCGTCGCGCCCGCGAGACTCGTACCTGCCTCACCCACCGCCAGATGGCTGGGAAAAGTTGTGCGGTACACCAGATTCAGCACACTGCCGAGCACGGCAATGCCCAGCGCGCCGCCGAGTTCGCTCGATGTCTCCAGCAGTCCTGATGTGGCACCCGCCCGCTCAGCGGGCGCAACACCCATCACGTAGTCGGCAATCACCGACGACGCCGCGACTATTCCACTCGCGAGCAACGCCGACCCGATCAGTACGACCAGAAGCGTGTGCACCCCCAGCAGTCCGGCGAGCACAGCGAAACCCCCTGCGCCCATCAACAATCCGATGATCATCACGGGTGGCCTGCCCCACCGCACCGCCGCGGTTGCGGCGAGCGGTGCGGCGATGGCGACCACGAGACTCGGGACGATGCTCCACAACGCCGCCCTCATCGGCGAGTAGCCGAGGACCGACTGCAGATACTGCGTCACCATGATCGAATTGCCGAGCAACGCGAACATGCACACGATATTGGTCCAGATCGACACCGAGAACCGACGATCGCCGAAGAGGCGCAGGTCGATCATCGGGTCGATCAACCGCTGCTGACGCAGGACGAACACCGCACCCGCCCCGATCACGATCACGAGTACGGCTGCTCGCTCCACGGACCAGCCGTGCGCGGCCAGTTCCTTGACGGCGTAGATGACCGGAAGGATCGCACCGAGCGCGAGCATCGCACTGAGCACATCGACCCGCCGGCCGACGACCGCGGTGTCCGACGGTAGTAACAGAGGTGCCGCGACGAGCAGTAGCACCATCACGGGAACATTGATCAGGAACACCGAGCCCCACCAGAAGTGCTCGAGCAACAGGCCCGAGATGATCGGCCCGACCGTCACGCCACCTGCGAGCACGGCGTTCCACGCAGCGATGGCCTTGGCACGATCGGCGTCGTCGTCGAAGATGTGGCGTATCAGCGCCAGCGTCGACGGCATGAGGGTCGCCCCCGAGACCGCCAGTACCGCCCTGGCCAGGATCAGTAACGACGCCGTCGGCGCGAACGCGGCGAGAATCGACGCACCGCTGAAGCCCACGGCCCCGACCATGAGCAGACGCCGATGGCCCACCCGGTCGGCGATCGACCCCATTGTCAGTAGCAGCCCAGCGAGCACGAATCCGTAGACGTCGAAGATCCACAATTGCTGTGTCGCAGAGGGATTCAGATCAGATGCGATGAACGGTACGGCGAAGAACAGTACTGAGACGTCCATCGAGACGATGAGCATGGGCAAGCACAGCGCTGCCAGCGCCGGCCACCGGGGACGAGCAGTCATCGAACACTCCATTTCTGCGTATGTCATAGACTGTTTATGTAGTACGCAGATGATAAGCAGATAACTGTGTACTGCACAAGCAGTTTGTACGATGAGAGGATGAGCACCACCGAGAATCCGACGCACCCGCAGCTTCCCCGCTCGGTGGCGCAGTTGTGGGGACGGGAGTCGGCCACGGTCCGCCGCGGCCCCAAACCCTCGCTGACCATCCGCGACATCGCGCGGGCTGCGGTGGCCATCGCCGATGAGCGAGGGTGGGAGGCGGTGTCGATGAAGGCGATCGCGGACTCGTTGGGGCTGTCGACGATGTCGCTGTACCGCTATGTCGACGGCAAGGATGACGTGGTCGACCTCTTGGTCGACGAAGCGTACGGCCTCCCCGACCCGGACCTGACCGCGTCGGGGACATGGCGCGAACGGATCTCGGCCTGGGCGCGCGCGGCGGCGACCACACTGCGAACCCGTCCGTGGATCACCGAGATCCCCATGTCCCGCCCCCCGATGGGGCCGAACACCGTGTCATGGACCGAAGCAGGCGTGCAGGCGTTCGACGACGTCGAACTGTCGGGGCAACAGAAGCTCAACGCGCTCCTGCTCGTCGACGGATTCGTGCGCCAGCACGTCCGTCAGTCGACGCAGATGGGACTCCTCGGCCGGGGAGTCGACCGTGTCGCAGCCGACGACCCCGGTCAGTCGGGCGACTCGTCGTCACATGACAGCGGCGCCTACGAGGCAACGATGCTGCAACTCATCGACGCGGCCCGTTTTCCCGCGCTCACCGCCGCGATCTCGGAGATGTCGGCGGACGACGACTTCTTCACCGAGCAGTTCGAGTTCGGCCTCGCCGTGCTCCTCGACGGCCTCGAGGCGATGATCGAGCGCACGCGCCGATGACCAGCCGCGGTCAAGGTGAGAGTTCGGCGATGATCGCGCGGATGATCCAGTCGCGGTAACGATCGATACTCCAGCCCCTGTTGAGGACGAGGAGTTCGTAGATCTCCGGCGAGGTCAGCGTCCACAGCGTGTCGCGCGCATGGTCCACCGGGACCTCTGCGCGCAGGCTGCCCGTGTCGTCGAGGTGGTGGGCGAGTTTCTCCATGCCGGCCAGATGCTGCGCCGTGACCTGCATCCACAGCGCGTGGAGCGTGGCGTCGGTGCGGGCACCGTCGCGAATGGCGATCATCAATCGGCCGGCCCGTTGCATCCGCGGCGCCGCCGACGTCACATACTTCTCGATCTTGCGACGCGGGTCCGGCTCGGCGTCGACAGCCCTGCTCTCCGGACGATCGGCGACTGCGATCTCCTGATCGTCTCCGGCCAGCGCGTGGTCGAACGCGATCTTGATGAGTCCGGCCTTGCCGTCGAACGACTTGTAGACAGTCTCCGGCGACACTCCCGCGGCACCGGCAATCTCGGCCACCGTCACGTGAAAACCCTTGCGTTCGAAGAGGTCTGTGGCAGCGAGCACGATTCCACGCCTGCGCTCACGCGCAGCGTCGCGGCGTCCGGACGCATCGTATCCGCGTGCACTATTGACTCCGGCCATGCTGCAATCAATACTCTATTTTCATTACAGTCTTTCTGTAGTGAAAGGTTGGGCTCACATGACGAACCCCGACGTGACGACGACCGTCGCCCTGCGATCTCTCACCGATATGGGCAGTGCCGACCGCGCGGCATTCGACGCGACAATCCACCCCGACGCGAACAACCGAGAGGCAGTCGACGAACCTCCGGCCTGTCGCGGCCGCGGGCCCGAGGCCTTCTGGCAGTCAGCGGTCTGGTTGCGCACCGCGTTCGACGATCTTCGCCACGAGGCCCATGCGGTCGTGGCGGCAGGCGACATCGTCGTGATCCACGCGACGATGTCCGGGACACACAGGGGGCCATTCGTCACCTACGACGAGAACGCCCGTGTCAAACAGGCGTTCGCGCCCACGGGCAGATCCTTTGCGGTGTCCCACACGCACTGGTACCGCATGAGTGACGGTCTGTGCATCGAACACTGGGCCAACCGTGACGACCTCGGAATGGCCGAGCAACTCGGCTGGATTCCACCGACCCCCGCCTACCTCTGGCGGTGCCGCCGAGCACGGCGGGCGGCACAGACGGCACACCACCCGAACTAGATCAGCCCACGCGCGCGGCGTCCAGTTCGACGAACAGTGCCTGATTCAGCTCGAACGCGCAGATCGCTTCTGCGACAAGACGTTCGACGCCGGACTCGTCGATGGAGAGCGCATCGATCCGCTCGCGATAAGCATCTTTGTACCGCTTGAGTTTGTCGATGCCGTCGAAGACGTAGAAGCTCAACGTCGACGCGTCGAGTCCGTAGTGTTCACGCATTCGGTGCGCGACGACCTGGCCACCCGAGAGGTCTCCGAGGTAGCGCGTGTAGTGATGCGCGACGTAGCGGGCCGGATCGGTCCTCGTCGCCTCGATGGCGTCGACATAGCGGTCGACGGCCGGCAGCGGCGTGACGGTCTCGGGGTCGACGCCGAGCGCGTGAAGGTCACTGCGCAGTCGCGCCGACCGGAGTAGCCGGTCATCGAGTACGGCGTCGGCGATCGGGTCCCCGACCAACGAGCCACCTACGTGTTCCAGCGCGGAGTACACGAAGTACAACTGCGAAGCCAGGCGTCCGTACTCGTCGGCGTCGAGGCGACCGGACAGCAGGTCGTCGATGAACGCCGCGTTCTCGGCCCGCTCGTGTGCGTCCGCGGTGGCCGCGCGCAGGCGCTGGGAGATGGTTGTCATGATGCAACCAGTGATACCACTACGCCGCGGTGATCGGAACCGCGGAGATCGAACGTCTCGACCGCTGATGCGACGAATCCCCGCACGACGACGTGATCGAGGGCGAGGAATGGTCTGCCACCCCACCTGTCCGTCGGATACGTGGGTACGAAACCCGCTCCGGCTTGATCGACCGTGTCGACGAAGCCGCGCTGTAGGAAGTCGCGATAGCGGACCTGATCCCACGTCGCATTGAAGTCACCGGCGACGATCGCCCGCCCGGACGGGATCGCCTCGAGTCGCGCGCGCAGCAGATCCATGTCACGAACCCAGATGTCGGTCTTGCCACGCAGCGGGGCTCCAGGATGCACCGCGAACACCTGTGTGTCGCGTGCCCCGGGCAGATCCGTCCGCGCCCTCAGGTTGTGCAACACGGTATTCGGATCGATCTCGGCCTGCCCGGTCAGCGGCCCACGACTGAATATCGCAGTCCCCTGGGCGAACGGTCCCGGCACCGCGTAGGAGTACGTCAACTGTCTGCCGACCGTGCTCTGCAGACGGTCGAGCACCTCGGGAGTCACCTCCTGCAGCGACACGAGGTCGACCCGCTCACGCGCGACCACCTCCGCGAGTTGGTCGACGTCGCCGCCACCGACCATCAGGTTCGCCGTCAGCACGGTGAACCTCTCCCCTGCCGGTGACGACTGCGACACCCACAACGGCAGCTGCGTGACGCACAGTGCGACGAGCGCAGCAATCGCGAGCGGCAGCGTCAACCAACGTCGGAGCACAACGAACACGACGACGGCGAGTACCGCGGGGACGATGACGAAAGGCACCGCACTGGTGAGGAAGATCGTGAGTTCGCCCCGGGAGCGGAAGTAGTGGAGCCAGACCGCGACGCCCGTGGCGACCATCATCACCCAGCCCGCTCCGAGCAGAACGAACGTGAAGAACCGACGCATCAGGCTCCGAGCACTCTCATCGGGTCGGCGTACTCACGCGCCGAACACCTTCAGCACGACGGCTTTGGCGCGGCGGGTGACCCGCAGGTAATGATCGAGGAACTCCGCCGCCTGATCCTCCGGCCACCCGGCGGCAAATGCGATCTGCCGCAACTGCTTTCCAGGTCCGGGTAGCTGATCGACCGGCTTACCACGTACCAGCACCAGGCAGTTACGCGCCTTGGTCGCGGTGATCCACGCGTCCTTGAGTAGCGCGACGTCGTCCTCGGCGAGCAGCTCTGCCGACCCGATCGCGTCGAGCGACTGCAGGGTCGACGTGTTGTGCAGCGACGGGTAGCGGTGCGCGTACTTCAGTTGCAACAACTGCACTGTCCACTCGATGTCGGCGAGGCCGCCACGGCCGAGCTTGGTATGCGTTGCCGGATCGGCACCCCGAGGTAACCGTTCGGCGTCGACGCGCGCCTTGATGCGTCGGATCTCCTTGACCGCATCATTCGACACACCACCCGCGGGATAGCGGATGCGGTCGGCCATGTGGAGGAACTCGATGCCGAGTTCCTCGTCTCCCGCGACCTGATGCGCACGCAGCAGTGCCTGCACCTCCCACGGCTGGGCCCACTGGTCGTAGTAGGCGGCGTAGGCGGCCAGCGTGCGCACGACCGGACCGTTGCGGCCCTCGGGACGAAGCCCCGTGTCGACGATCAGCGGCGGGTCGTCGCTGGGCGAGCCGAGCATCGAACGCACCACCTCGGCGATGGTCTGTGCCCACCGCACGGCCTTGGTCTCGTCCTCGCCCGGATTGGGCTGGCACACGAAGAGAACGTCGGCATCCGACCCGTAGCCGAGTTCACCGCCGCCGAGTCGACCCATGCCGATCACCGCGATCCGAGCCGGCGCCTGCCGTCCCTCGTCGCGTTCGGAGTCCTGGATGGCAAACGACAACGCCGCGTTGAGCACGGCCGCCCACACACTCGACAGCGCCTCGCACACCTGCGGGACCTCGAGCAGACCGAGCACGTCCGCAGACGCGATACGCGCGAGTTCGGCACGGCGATGCGATCGCGCCGCGGCAACCGCTCGACGCAGATCCGGCTGTCGAACCGTCGATGCGACGAGCCCCTTCGCGACGTCCTCGGGCCGCACCTCGCACAGCCGCGGACCGTCGGGACCGTCGGTGTAGAGGTTGATCACCTCGGGAGAACGCATCAGCAGGTTGGCGATGAACTCCGACGTACCGAGAACGTGCATCAACCGAGCCGCGACGACGCCGTCGTCGCGCAGCAGGCGCAGGAACCAGTCGTTGTCCATGACGTCGCACAGCCTGCGGTAGTTCAGCAGTCCGGCGTCGGGATCCGGTGTGTCGCCGATGTATTCGAGCAACTGAGGAAGGATCAGTCGTTGGACCTGCCCTCGCCTGCCGGACGCCGAGGCCAGCGCGCGGATGTGGCTGAGAGCGCGCTCGGGCTGTGCGTAACCGAGCGCGGAGAGCCGTCGTGTCGCCGACTCGTCGGTCAGCGTCAGCTCCGTGGTGTCGAATCTGACGGCGGCCTCGAGCAGCGGCCGGTAGAACAGTTTCTGGTGCAGTCGTCGTACGCGGAGGCTCTGGTGCTTGATCTGCCTGCGCAGCACCGACGTCGCGTCGAGGTCGCCCTCACGCCGGATGTGCGCGGCGCGGGCGAGCCAGCGCATGTTGTCGTCGTCGTCGAACTCCGGGAGCAGATGGGTCCGCGACATGCGCTGCAGCTGCAGTCGGTGTTCGAGCAGGCGCAGGAACTGATAGGACGCATTGAGATTGGCTCCGTCGTCACGACCGACGTAGCCTCCCGCGGTCAACGCATCGAGTGCGTCGACGGTGGCTCGCACCCGCAGGGTCTCATCGACGCGGCCGTGGACCATCTGCAGCATCTGCACCGCGAATTCCACGTCCCGGATACTGCCGCTGCCGAGTTTGAGATTCCGGTCGCGCTCCTCTTGCGGCACAAGGGATTCCACGCGTCGCCTCATCGCCTGCACTTCGGGGACGAAATCGTCGCGCTCGGAGGCCTGCCAGACCATCGGATTGATCGCGTCGTGGTAGCGCTGACCGAGTTCCATGTCGCCGGTCATCGGCCGCGCCTTCAACTGGGCCTGGAACTCCCACGTCTTGGCCCATCGGTTGAAGTACGCGACGTGCGACTCGAGGGTGCGGGTCAGTGCACCGGATTTACCCTCGGGCCGCAGCGCGGCGTCGACCTCGAAGAAGGCCAGCGAACCCACACGCATCATCTCGCCCGCGATACGCGCGGCCGTCCCGTCGGCGGGCTCGCTGACGAACACGACGTCGACGTCGCTGACGTAGTTCAGCTCTCGCGCGCCACATTTACCCATCGCGATCACCGCCAGCCGAATCGGGATCGGCGAGTCGCCGCAGACCTCGCGGAAGGCCACGGCCAGCGCGGCGGTCAACGCGGCGTCGGCGAGGTCGGCGAGCAGCGCACCGATCTCGGGGAACCAGATGACCGGTTCGTCCTCGACAGTCGACGCGACGTCGTGGGCTGCGACCTGCAACACAAGGTTGCGGTAGGCGGCACGTAGTGCGACAACGGCCTTCGGGCCGCTGAAACCTGCTCGGTAGATCTTGTTGCCGCGCTCGATTTCGCCCGGCTCTGCGACCGCATCGACCGCGGCGAGCATTTGCCGGTTGATCTCGTCGGTGCCGGGGAGTTCCGCCGGGATCAGCCGCCGCCATGCCCCCGGCTCGGCAACGACATGGTCACCGAGCGCATCCGACGATCCGAGGACGGCGAGGAGTCGGCCGCGAAAACCCTTGTCCGTGCGCAGCAGACGATCGACCTCGGACCATTCGTCCCCGAGCTGCGCGCGCAACCGGACGATGGCGCGCAGCGCGAGATCGGCGTCCGGAGAGCGCGACAACGACCACAGGAGTTCGATCGACTCCTCGTTGTTCCACCCGAGGTCAGACAGATTCTTCTTGGCGTCGGGGTCGAGCAGACCCAGACGCCCCACTGCCGGTACGCCGCCCCGACCTCGAAGTGTTGTCACACCCTAGAAAATAGCGTCCCGACCGTCGATACCGGACACTGGTCGGCAACAAGGCGCTTCTCGACACCCCACGACCGTCGACCGCGCGCCGCGTCGGTCGATCTACCCTGAGATCACAGAGGCAGGTAATTGCGCAGCTCGAACGGTGTGACGAGACTGCGGTAGCTGTCCCACTCCGCCCACTTGTTGCGGAGGAAGTAGTCGAAGACATGCTCGCCGAGCGTCTCTGCGAGCAACTCCGACTTCTCCATCTGGTGCAGCGCGTCGGCAAGGCTGCCGGGCAGTTCCTTGTAGCCCATCGCCCGACGCTCGGCGGGCGTGAGCGCCCACACGTCGTCCTCGGCCTCGTCGGGCAGTTCGTAGTCCTCGACGATTCCCTTGAGGCCTGCGGCGAGCAGCACCGCGAAGGTCAGGTAGGGGTTGCACGCCGAATCGGGGCTACGCACCTCGACACGCCGCGACGACGCCTTGTTGGGTGTGTACAGCGGCAAGCGGACCAGCGCCGATCGATTCGCCCCACCCCACGTGGCCGCTGTCGGCGCCTCGCCACCGTGGATCAGACGCTTGTAGCTGTTCACCCACTGATTGGTGACCGCGCTGATCTCGTTGGCGTGATGAACAATTCCGGCGATGAACTTCTTGCCGGTGTCCGACAGCTGCATCGGGTCGTCGGGGTTGTGGAAGGCGTTGGCGTCACCCTCGAACAGGCTCATGTGGGTGTGCATCGCGGAGCCGGGGTGCTCGCTGAAGGGCTTGGGCATGAACGTCGCCCACACACCCTCGCCGATGGCGACCTCCTTGATCAGATACCGGAAGGTCATGACGTTGTCGGCCATCGACAGTGCGTCGGCGTAGCGCAGGTCGATCTCCTGCTGGCCGGGCGCGCCTTCGTGATGGGAGAACTCGACGGAGATGCCCATCGACTCGAGCGCTTCGATCGCGTGCCTGCGGAAGTTGGGCGCGGCGTCGTGGACGGCCTGGTCGAAGTAGCCCCCGCTGTCGGCGGGTGTCGGCACGCTGCCGTCGAGCGGAGCGTCCTTCAGGAGGAAGAACTCGATCTCGGGGTGCACGTAGCAACTGAACCCCTGGTCGGCGGCCTTGTTGAGCTGGCGTCGGAGGACATGTCGCGAGTCGGCCCAGCTCGGTGTGCCGTCGGGCATGACGATGTCGCAGAACATGCGGGCCGAGTGGTGTCTGCCCGACGATGTGGTCCACGGCAGGATCTGGAACGTCGACGGATCGGGTTTGGCAACGGTGTCGGCTTCCGACACTCGCGAGAACCCTTCGATGGCCGAGCCGTCGAAACCGATACCCTCTGAGA
Organism: Gordonia otitidis; assembly: GCF_020735545.1. NCBI lineage: Bacteria > Bacillati > Actinomycetota > Actinomycetes > Mycobacteriales > Gordoniaceae > Gordonia > Gordonia otitidis. The sequence continues at coordinate 4,154,777 of NZ_CP085974.1, read as the reverse complement.
ACGCACCTTCGAGTTCTGCCGGTGCGATCGCCACGGATTTCAGATATCCCAGGACGTCGGTGAACCATAGGCGTACGAATCGGATGTCGCGCTCTTCGAGGGTCCGCAGCACGAATTCCTTTTGGCGATCCATGACCGCCGACATTAGAAGTAGCCTGTTAAATCGGTGTTACGTTCATAAGTCGAACTCGGCAACCTGCGCATTTACCGAGGTCATCTCAGCATGCGAGAGAGGGATTCAACGATCCGAGATCGGACAGGTAATCGTCGACGACGCCGTCGACGCACCGATTACCCTGTAGCGCCGCCGTGTGGCCGTACCCGTGGACGGTGAGCAATGTGCCGCCAGTTCGCCGCGCGAGCGTTTCACCCGCGGCGTAGGGGGTCGCCGGGTCGTGTGTCGTCGCGATCACGAGAGGCGGGGGCGAGGCACCGACTGCAGGCCTCGCTGACGACGGGGACCCTGATACCCCGTCCCCGACCACCCCGTCCCTGGCGGTCGCGGTACTCGCGGGAGGCCAGAAGGCGCACGGATCGAGTGGCGCCAACCCCGAGCCACGGCCGTCGTCGGAGTACGGCGCCGCGGCGCGCCGGCGGCGATCGAGGTCACCGGCGACGCGCCGGTCGGTGATGCGCGGCCCGTCGGCGCAACCGACGGCGAGGTACGCGTCCGCCGAGTTGTCGTAGGCTCCGCCCGGTCCGCGCCCCTCCAGCATGTCGGCCAGTGACATCAAGGTCTGGCCCCCTCTCCCGGCGGCGAGGTCGGCGAGTCCCGAGCGCAGCGTCGGCCACAGATCGCTGCGGTAGAGCGCCATGCTCGTGGCGTCGACGGCCGATTGATAGGTCAGCACGCGCCCACCACCTGCGGGGACCGGCGCCGTCGTCAGCGGACGAACGAGGGCCTGGTACCGCCGGAGCACGTCTGCGGGGTCGGTCCCCAGCACGCAGCCGGGCACCATGGTGCAGTCGCGGGCGAATGCGTCGAAGGTGTCCTGGAACGCACGCGCCTGCGCCACCGACGACTCGATCGGGTCGGCGTCGGGATCGACCGCTCCGTCGACGACGAGCCGGAAGAGCTTCGTCGGATAGCGCTGTCCGTATTCGAGACCGATCTTCGATCCGTACGAGAAGCCGATGAAGTCGATCCGCGCTCGGCCGAGCGCGGTGCGGAGACGATCGACGTCGTCGACGACCTGCGATGTGCCCACGAGCCCGAGGAACTCGGCGCCGACCCGCTCGGCGCAGCGTCGGGCGTCGGTGCGGTTCTGGTTTTCGGCGGCCGTGATGCCTCGCTCCGACCTGTCGCCCCGGTCGACGTCCCGCTCGGCGTCGAGTTCGGCTGCGGTACGACAACGCACCGCGGGTGTCGAGGCGCCAACACCCCGCGGGTCGAATGCGACGACGTCGCTGTGCGCGGTGAAGCGTTGCGCTGCAAGACGATCGACTGCACCGAGCAGATAGTCGACGCCTGACGCCCCCGGACCGCCGGGGTTGAGCAACACAGTCGTGTCGCTGTGCTGGGATGCGCGCAACCGCGCGAGGGCGAGCGTGATCGTTCGACCTCCCGGCTCGGCCGGGTCACGAGGAACCGCGAGAGTCCCGCAGTCGACTCGCGCGGCTGCCGAGCCGAGTGCCGCGCCCGCGGGGCACGCTTCCCAGCGAATCGTCGCACCGCCGTCTGAGCGTTCGTTCGTGGCGCATCCGCTACTGGCGAGTGCCGTCACGACCAGTAGCGAGACGAGCGCGGCCCCACCCGGTGCCAGACGACGAAGAGCCGGCATCCGCCCCCGAGACGAGCAGGTCATTGGCGTGATGTTACGGATGCGCGGCACGACTCCCGCACAGCGCCACCTTCATGAGTGTGAGCAAGCACACTCCCATCAGTGGTCATCGAGCACGCCATCGGTGGGAAACTTGAAGGCGTCCGACAACAGCCCGGGTACCCGCCATGCGGGACTCGAGGAAGAAAAGAGACAACGATGTCCCACGAGGCAGCTCATTCCGACGCGCCCATCTACGGCGGCGCCCCGACATCCGGTGACTCGGCTGCGACGCCGCGCCGTCGCACCACTCGCATCCATCACCTCGCTCAGATGAAGGAACAGGGCGAGAAGTGGTCGATGCTCACCGCGTACGACTATTCGACAGCCCGCATCTTCGACGACGCGCAGATCCCCGTCCTCCTGGTAGGCGATTCCGCCGCCAACGTCGTCCTCGGCTACGACACCACCATCCCCGTCTCGATCGACGAATTGATCCCCCTCGCCCGTGCGGTCGTCCGCGGTGCTCCCCACGCACTCGTCGTCGCCGACCTCCCCTTCGGCAGCTACGAGGCGGGCCCGCAACAGGCACTCGAGACGGCGGTGCGCTTCTTCAAGGAGACCGGCGCCCACGCGGTGAAGCTCGAAGGTGGCGAGCGCGTCGCCGACCAGATCGCCACGCTGACCGCTGCCGGCATCCCCGTGATGGCGCACATCGGATTCACCCCGCAGAGCGTCAACGGCCTCGGTGGATTCCGCGTCCAGGGTCGTGGCGACGCCGCCGACCAACTCATCGCCGACGCCATTGCCGTCCAGGAGGCAGGCGCGTTCGCCGTCGTCATGGAGATGGTGCCCGCCGAACTCGCCGCCCAGATCACCCGCAAGTTGACCATCCCGACCGTTGGCATCGGAGCAGGTAACGAGACCGATGCACAGGTTCTCGTCTGGCAGGACATGGCGGGATTCACCCACGGTAAGACCGCCAGGTTCGTCAAGCGCTATGCCGACGTCGGCGGCGAATTACGCACAGCCGCAGCAACTTACGCCGACGAGGTGCGTCGCGGCATTTTCCCTGCGCCCGAGCACAGCTACTGAGTCTCGCGCCGCCGGGTCTCGCGCCCGGCTCGCATCGCTATCGGCGCCAGTGTCCGCAACCGGCGTGAACGACCCCGCACGAGGTGCACACCGCGTGCGGGGTCGTGTCGGCTGAATGGCCGCTCGCAGCGGATTGCGGTCTGGGCGCATCCGCCAGATGGCGGACCACACTGTCCGAACCCGCGTCGTTGTGGCGGTTCCGACTGTGATTCATCGTACGTAGGCTCATGTTCGTGACCGAGACCACGACCGACGGCAGCTGCCGTCCCGGGTTCGACCCGGAACTCAAGGCGGGGCTCGCCGTGGTCGGCGGGGTCTTCCCGCCGACGATCACACCCGATCTCATCGGGTTCATGCGTAAGTCGTACGCCTCGCCGCCGATCGGGCAGATCCTCGCCGGGCGCGCTGTCGATCACCGTGAGTTCGTCGTCACCGGCTACCGCGGCGACGACATCGTCGTCTCGGTCTTCAGTTCGCCGCGGGCCACCGGACGTCGACCGGCCATCGTGTATGCGCATTCCGGCGGACTCATGTTCGGCGACCGCTTCAACGCCCTCGACATCAACCTCGAGTGGGTGGAGCGACTCGGTGTGACACTCGTGTGCCCCGAGTACCGGCTCGCGCCCGAACATCCCGATCCCTACGCACGCGAGGACATGTACGCGGCACTCGAGTGGACCGCACGGCGGGCCGACGAGATCGGTGTCGACCTCGGACGAGTGATGGTCGGCGGTGCCAGTTGCGGTGGCGGCCTCGCCGCGGGTATGGCCCTGGCCGCGCGCGATCGCGAGGGGCCGCCGATCTGCGCGCAATTGCTGGTCTACCCGATGCTCGACGACCGCAACATCACCGCGTCGACCCACCAGTTCGACGGCGTCGGCGTCTGGGACCGGGTCAGCAATGAAACTGGTTGGCGCGCAAGCCTTGCCGACGCATACGGCAGTGCCGACGTCTCGCCCTACGCCGCACCGGCACGCGCGAGGGATCTGCGCGGGTTGCCGCCGGCCTTCCTCGACGTGGGCACCGCGGAGATCTTCCGCGACGAGACCGTCGCCTACGCGCAGGGGCTGTGGGCTGCCGGCGTCAACGCAGAACTCCACGTCTGGCCCGGCGCCTTCCACGCATGCGACATCTTCGCCCAGCACACGGCGTTGGCAAAGGCCATGTTGCGCACCAGATTCTCCTGGATCGAACGCACGCTGGCCGACTGAGACGCCCCCGACAACCCCAGAGAAGAACATTCGCTTCGGCCACACCCGGTCGCAGCGCGATGAATTGCACCCAAGGAAAGGATCGACACGATGAGTGCACCGATGATCGACGCCGACAAGGTCGCCGCAGCAGCAGAGGTGGTGAACGGAGCCGTGCCCGCGGTTCCCGGAGTGGTGGCAGGTGTCACCACCGACCGCGAGAACATCTACCTCGGGGCCGCAGGCAAACGCTCGGTCGACTCCGACGTTCCCATGACCACCGACACCACGTTCGCGATCTTCTCCACCACCAAGGCGTTGACGGCGACCGCGGCGCTGCAACTCATCGAATCCGGGGATCTCGACATCGACGCGCCGGCAAAGAGCTACGTGCCGGCACTCGGTGAACTGCAGGTGATCGAGGGCTTCGACGACGCCGGCGAGCCCATTCTGCGCGCCCCGGCCTCCGACATCACCACTCGCCAATTGCTCTTGCACACAGCGGGACTCGGCTACGACTTCTTCAACGAGACCTACAATCGGCTGGCCACCGACCACGGCCAGCCCTCGATTGTCACGGCAACCATGGAGTCGCTGACCACACCGCTGTTGTTTGATCCGGGAACGCAGTGGGAGTACGGCACCAACATGGACTGGTGTGGACTGGTGGTGGAGGCGATCACCGGTAAGCGACTCGACGACGTGATGAAAGAACGCATCTTCACACCGCTCGGGATGAACAGTTCGTCGTTCCGGCTCACCGCAGACCTCCGCTCCCGTCTGGCCACGATGCACCAGCGCGAGGCCGACAGCTCGCTGCGGCCGCTGCACGACTTCGTGCCGCCCGCCGAACCCGAGGTGCACATGGGTGGCCACGGCATCATCTCCACCGTGGAGGACTACCTGAAGTTCATCAGGATGTGGCTCAACGACGGCCGGTCGGACTCGGGTGAAGAGGTCCTGCGGAGTCAGACGGTCGAGTTCGCAGCGCAGAACCATCTCGGTGATCTGAAGGTGAAGATGCTGCCCGGCGTGATCGCCTCGCTGTCCAACGACGCCGAGTTCTTCCCCGGACAGTCGAAGTCGTGGTCGTTCTCGTTCATGGTCAACGACGAGGAGGCACCGACCGGACGGCCTGCGGGCTCGCTCGGTTGGGCGGGCCTGGCCAATCTCTACTACTGGATCGATCGACGCAACCGCATAGGCGGGTACTGGGCGACCCAGATCTTCCCGTTCGCCGACCCGGATTCCGTCGGCGGCTATCTCGACATGGAGACCGCCGTCTACCGGGCACTGCGCGGCTGAGGACGCACGCCGCCGGACCCGACCGAGTCGTCAAACGGCCGCTCGGGGTCCGGTGGCGCGATACCCTGCTAAGTCACAGCAGGACGAACAGGGGATTCATGCAGGAACTGCTCGGTCGGATCTCGGCGCTCGACCCGAGCGCCAGCCTCGGCATCCGTGTCATCGCCTGCTTCGACGAGCTCATCGTCGGGCAGGTCAACGTGCACGGGCTCCTCGCTGCGGCTGCCGCGTTGGCAGGCTGTCCGGCAGGACTCGACCACGCAGGCGAGATCACCCGGGTGTCATCGATGGGCGAGACACTCGAGCGGAATGCTCCCCCTGCCGTCCCCTCCGAGCGGGTGTCCGACGAGCTGACCGTGTGGATCGAGCGCGAGGGGCAGGCACAACCGAACGACGCGATCATCCTCGAACGTCTCGCCCTCGCGGTCCGAATCCGGTTCACCGACCACGGCCCCGGCTCGGCGACCAGGGACATGCATGCCGTGCTCGACGACCAGATCGACCAACAACGACGTCGTGAAGCCGCCGCGCGCCTTGGATTGTCGGCGGGGACACGCTATCGCGTGGTCGCGGCTCCCCTCTTCGCGCAATGGACGCATTCCGTACCGTGGCCCAGCGATGTGATGACGACCCCGCACGGCACGCTGCACGTGCTCATCGCGCCCGCGTCGACCACCGACGCGCCGGCGACCCCCAGCGGGATCGGCGGGATCGCGCAGATCGACGACCTGCCCTACTCGCTGCGCACCGCCACCATCGCGCTCCGCCTCACCCGCGCACCCGCGCAGGGATCGATCTGTGCCGACGAGTTCGGAGGTCTGATCGACATACTCGCCGACGTCCGCAGCGAATCGTCGAATCCCGATGTCGCAGCCCTGGATTCACTCATGAGAGAGGCCCCCTGGACGTCGGAGACAGTCGACGCGGTGTTGGCCTCCGCGACGGTCCGGCAGGCCTCACGCACGCTCGGAATACATCACTCCACGATGCAGTCGCGCCTGGAGACGATGCGCTCGGCGCTGGGGTTCGAACCGATAGACGGATACGGACGGACCCGGCTCGGCCTCGCCTACCTGCTGTGCAGACTTCGCCGCTCGCGGGTGCTCGACCTACCCGCACCCGGCGCGGCAGCCCCACGCATAGGGTGAACCCATGCGAAGCCTGTACCCGCCCATCGAGCCGTACGCGTCAGGACACCTCGCCGTCGACGACGGCCAGGAGATCTACTGGGAGACCTCCGGCAACCCGAACGGAAAGCCTGCTGTGTTCGTGCACGGCGGGCCGGGCGGTGGCACCTCGGCGGACCAACGCCGCTTCTTCGACCCGGCGCGCTACCGGATCGTGCTGTTCGATCAACGCGGCTGCGGAAAGTCGCGCCCGCACATCGCCGACGGCGCCGACCTCTCGGTCAACACCACACCCAAACTGATCTCCGACATGGAGGCGCTGCGCGAGCACCTCGGCATCGATCGCTGGCAGGTCTTCGGCGGCTCGTGGGGGTCGACGCTCGGTCTCGCCTACGCGCAGACCCACCCCGGGCGTGTCACCGAGTTGGTCCTCCGTGGGATCTTCCTGCTACGCCGCAGCGAAATCGACTGGTACTACAACGGCGGAGCCGCCCACATCTATCCGGATGTATGGGAGTCCTATCTCGCGCCCATCCCAGAGAACGAGCGCGACGGCGACCTCGTCGCCGCCTACCATCGGCTGCTCACCTCGGACGACACCGATGTTGCCGTGGCAGCGGCTCGCGCATGGACCGGGTGGGAGCAGGCGACGAGCTATCTGATCCCCAAACCCGACGAGGCCGCGGCCACCAAGGAGGACGCCGGCGAGCGGTTCGACCTGGCATTCGCCTCGATCGAGAACCACTACTTCATGCACCACGGATTCCTCGACGACGGCCAACTCCTCCGTGACATCGATCGAATCGCCGACATCCCGGCGGTCATCGTGCAGGGCCGCTACGACGTCGTCTGCCCGATGCGCAGCGCCTGGGATCTGCACCGCGCGTGGCCGGCGGCGACGCTGCACGTCGTCGCCGACGCCGGCCACGCGTCGTTCGAGCCGGGCATCGCACACCACCTCGTCGAAGCGACGGATGGTTTCGCCGATCGCTGAGAGGCGTCACCTACACTCGACTCACCGGGATCCCGACAGGAGGATGTGTTGGCCGCACGCGAGCAGGTCGAGGTAGAGCTCAAATTCGATGTCGATCCGGGAATCACCCCGCCCGATCTCCGGGTTCTCCCCGGTGTCGTGGCGGCTGCAGCCCCGGAGACGTTCACCCTCGACGCAACCTACTTCGACACCGAGAACCTCGATCTCGCCTCGAATCGAATCACCATGCGGCGCAGGCGCGGTGGGCACGACGAGGGCTGGCACCTCAAGCGACCCGCCGACATGCCGGGCTCACGACGTGAACTGCAGGTGGGCTTCGACGACGCACCGGCCGACGGCGACATACCGGATGAACTCGTCAACCCGGTGCTGGTCTACACACGGCATCGTCCACTGATCCCGGTGGCAGCGATATCGACGGTGCGGACGATCACCACGTTGCTCGGAACCGATGACGTGAAGCTCGCCGAGTTCGCCGATGACCGGGTGACCGCGCAGTCGCTGCTGCCGGGCGGGACGTCGCAGCAGTGGTCGGAGTGGGAGTTCGAGCTCCTCGAAGGCGGCACCCCCAAGCTATTGAAGGCTGCACACAAGTTGTTGGGAGCCGCGGGCGGCCGGGAGCCGTCGAGCGCGTCGAAGTTGGCACGCGCGATCGGCTCGACCCCGGTGGTCACGCCACCGCAGGCGCTGGGATCACACCCGTCGGCCCTGGAGCTGGTGATCGCCGACGTCACCCGCCACCGCAACTCGCTCATCGCGTGGGACCCGCTGGTCCGTGAGGACGCCGACGACGCGGTCCACCAGATGCGGGTGACCGCGCGACGCCTGCGCAGCGTGTTCTCGGGATTCCCGACTGTGCTCGACGCAGGCCGCACCGAACACATCGCACAGGAACTCAAGCTTCTGGCACGTATTCTCGGCGAAGCCCGCGACTCGGAGGTGCAGTTGCAGATCGACTCCGGTCTGCTTCGCGACGAGGCGGCCTCGGACGCACTCGTGCACGCGTTGGCCGGCAGAGAATCCGAGACCCATGATCGGGCGGTGGCCGCCGCGCATGCCGCGATGGCATCACAACGTTACTTCCGGCTGCTCGACGCCATCGACGAACTGATCGCCGACCCGCCGGCGGGACCCGATGCCGACATCCCGGCAACGACCGCGGTCGACAAGGCGATCAGCAAGAGTCGCAAGCACATCCGCAAGGCGCAACGCACGCTCGCCGAGTTGCCGGAGGGTTCACACGAATGGGCAGAACAGCTGCACGTCATCCGTAAGCGCGCCAAACGTCTGCGCTACAGCACCGACGCTGCCGAACCTCTGCAGAAGAAGAAGTACACGAAGGTCTCCAAGATGGCCAAGGAGATACAGTCAGCGCTCGGCGACTACAACGACTCGCGCATCAATCGTGCCCGACTCGCCGAACTCGCAGCATCCGGTGAACTGTCCGGCATGGACTTGTTCGTACTCGGCCGCATCGACGCACGTGAGCAAGCCGACGCCCACCGGGCGATCGCTGCCTACCGCGAGGCATCCAAAGACCTGTAGCCCCGCACTACCTCTGCTGCGCCCGCGTTCCCCTGATGCGGCGCCATACCTCGTGCGGCGCAGCCGCTGCCGAGGCTAGGTCAGTGTGCCTGTGTCTCCGCGCCGACCGGCGCGAAGCGAACGGTCCGCGACGTGGGGTCGGCCTCGGTGACCACGACCTCGACGCGTGTGGCAGCGGCGAGATCTCCGTCGCAGTCGGCGAGAATCGGCGGGTCGGCGATGAAGATCTTGGCACGCTTCTTCGGCTGGGCTCCCGCCAGGACGACCGCGTCGAAGTGCTCGCCGAGTCGATCGGCGAGGATGACCGCTTCGGCGAGGTCGATGCTCTCCCTGTCCGCCGACGACCCGAGCGAATCCGCCGACCGCAGTATGCCGGGCAGCACCGGCAGTGCACGTGACACCCATTCGGGCACAGGAGTTCCCGACGTGACGGCCAGACACACCTCGGTGGCGAACCGGTCCCCGAGCCGCCGCAGTGGCGCGGTCACGTGTGCGTAGACGCCACCGATGGCCGAATGCACCATGTCGTCGCGGCTGGGCGCAGTGGTCGAGGGCGCGGTGGTCGAGGGCGCGGTGGTCGTGGCCGCGTCGTCGACGCCGAGCGCACGGTATCCCGCGCCCCGCATCAGCGAGCTTGCGCGCGACATCAGCGCCAGGGTCTCCGGCTGGTCGACGGGCAGCTCCGCGAGGAACTGCCCGGGTGTCAGACCCTGTGGCCACTGCACGCCGAGGGCGTCGGCGGTCGCCCTGAGTTGCTCGACCGCATCGACAGGAGCGGGCGGCAGTGTGCGCAGCAGACCGACACCCGCGTCCGCCATGATCGTTCCCGCACACATCCCGGTCAGCAACGACACCTGCGAATTCCACATCTCGGCGGGTGTGCGGGCGGCCAGCGCCAGCACCCACCCGTCGTCGGTGCGAGCGACCTCCTGGTCGGGCAGATCCAATTCGATCGCCCCGCGCGCCAACGCAACTCGACGGCGTAGCTCGGCGAATGCCGGTAGAGCGGAGATCGACGGATGCAGCGTGCGGGCCGCGGCGTCGGCCGACACTCCCGCATAGTCGAGTCGCGCGATCGATTCCACGAGCGCCCGACCCACCCCGACGTCGGTGACCTCGCCGTCGGGGGCGACCCGGATGCTCCACAGCACCGCGGGGCGCGCCACACCGGGCAGCAGCGAGCCCGATCCCTCCGACAGCACTCGCGGGTGCAGTGGCACCGAACCGTCCGGGAAGTAGATGGTCGCACCGCGACGTCGACTCTCGGCATCGAGCGCGCGTTCTGGCAGGACGAGGGCCGCAACGTCGGCGATCGCATAGTGGACGAGGAAACCGTCGCCGTCGAACGACAGCGCAACGGCTTGGTCGAGATCCATCGAGCCGGGCGGATCGATGGTGACCAGCGGGATGTCGCGCCGATCCACGCGGTCCGCCGCGTACGCATCGACAGCATGTTCCGCCTCGTCGAGCGCCGCGGCACCGTAGTCCTCGCAGATCCCGAGTTCGGTGCGGACCGACTCGAAATCGATGTCCGGGGCGGAGAATCTGCGCTGCACGCTTCCGACACTATCGGCGCGACGATACTCATGGTGGCGCTCGTCCATCCCCGCACGTCGACCGGGCACGCCTTGCCGCCGACCGTGCACTCTCTGCCGCCGACCGTGCACTGCCGCGCGTCCACTGTGCGTTCGAGTCGTGCCTGCCGGCGGGCTAAACTACATGGGCGAACGAGTCGGCCGGGCGGCCGCGGCGAGCGGAACGGCCAGTCACTGGAGATGCCGCTCGCCGAGGAAAGTCCGGACTCCGCAGAGCAGGGTGGTTGTCAACGGCAACCCGGGGTGACCCGCGGGACAGTGCCACAGAGAACAGACCGCCGACCGAGGTCGGTAAGGGTGAAACGGTGCGGTAAGAGCGCACCAGCGACGTGGGTGACCATGTCGGCTTGGTAAACCCCACCCGGAGCAAGGCCGAAGCACGGACCGACAGGTGCGTGTGCACGGATGATCGAGGGCTGCTCGCCCGAGTCCGTGGGTTGGCTGCTCGAGGCACCCGGCGACGGTGTGTCCAGATGGATGGTCGCCGCCGACGTCATGTCGGCACAGGATCCGGCTTACACGCCGACTCGTTCGCCCTCGGCCGGGGTCACCCCAGGTGCGCGGTCTCGTTGACCGAACGCACCACCGATCCGCCGTCGGGATAGAACTCGGTCACCGACACCGATGCGAGATCGAGGTGGAGGTGGAACAACAGTTCGGGACCCACTGTGAGGGCGTGCTGCAGCAGGGTCTTGATGGGAGTCACGTGCGACACCACGATCACGGTCTGGCCCGGATATCGGTGAAGCAGTTGGTCTTTCGCCGCGATCACTCGTTGGGCAACCTGGGTGAAACTCTCGCCGTCCGGCGCCGGAACGTCGGGATCACCGAGCCAGCGTGCGTGGATCTCGGGGTCGCGAGCTGCAGCCTCGCTGAACGTCAGCCCCTCCCAGCCACCGAAGTCGGTCTCGATGAATCCGGGCTCGACCGTCACCTCACCGCCGATCCGGTCGACGACGGCCTGCGCGGTCTGGCGTGCACGCTCGAGCGGCGAGCTGACGACGGCCGCGACTCCGGTCTCGGCCGCGATCCGCGAGGCCGCGCCCAACGCCTGCCGCTCCCCCAGTTCCGTGAGCCGGGGATTGCCCCGACCCGAGTAGCGTCGCTCCACCGACAGCGGTGTCTGGCCGTGGCGCAGCAGCACCACGCGCGTGGGGTCTGTTCGCTGCCCCTGCCACGACGGTGCGGTCGGCGTCGCCGCCCCGGTGGTGGCCCTGGTCTGCCCCACCGACGTCACAGCCCCGATTCGTTGGTGCGGACCAACACGGCCCCGCACTCCTCGCAGCGGACGACGTCGTCGGCCGCGGCAGCAGCGATCGACGCGAGGGTGCCGCGATCGAGCTCCATTCGACACGCTCCGCAGCGTCGGGCCCGGAGCAAACCGGCCCCGACCTTGCCTGCGGACCGCTGACGGTCGTAGATGGCGAGGAGTTCTGCGGGCACGTCGCCTGCGATCGCATCGCGCCGCGTCGCGGCGACCTCGCGGTCTGCGTCGATGGTCGCGGAGGCGTCGTCGCGCCGTTTCCGGGCGTCGGCGAGCTGATCCTCGAGGTGTTGGACTGTCGCCGACGCGCGCTGCCGTTCGGATTCGACGGCCTCCTGCCGCTCCATGATGCCGAGAAGATCGTCCTCGAGCATTGCGCGACGTCGTCCGAGACTGGCGAGTTCGTGCTGCAGCTCCGACAAGGCCTTGGGCGCCAGCCCGCCGCCTTCGAGCAGCGCCGAATCCTTGCGTTCGCGGTCGGCCATCCCGGTGACCTCGCTGTCGACGCGCCGGTACTCGCGGGTGAGGTCTTCTGCCGAGATGTCGGCACGCACCAGATCGTCGCGAGTCGAGTCGATCTTGGTGGTGAGCTCGGCGATCTCGACGTCCTCGGGAAGCGACCGCCCCCGATGGTCGACGCGGGCCAGTACGGCATCGGCATCGGCAAGGTCGAGCAGTAGTCGCTGCGCTGACGGATCGGCCTTCACGCGGCGTCGACTTTCATGGGGCCTCCTCGGTACACAGGTTCGGTCAACGGTACGCGGTGACCACGGTGGTTCAGCAATCCGCATGCACCGTGAACGGGTCGGTGGGGGTGGCGAAGACCTCGACGTCCAGCGCGAGCTCAGCCGACAGCAGTTCGGCAACCTGTGTGCACCACGGGAACTCGGTGGCCCAGTGTCCGGCGTCGACCAGCACGGGTCCGCCCACGCGCAGCGCTTCGTCGACGGGGTGATGCCGCAGGTCGCCGGTGAGATAGAGGTCGACGCCGAGACCCCGCACGGTGTCGAGCAGCGAGTCACCCGCGCCGCCGCACACCGCGATCGTCTCGACGACACGGTCGGGGTCGCCGGTCGCGCGAACGCCCCACGGCGACCGCAGCGCGCCCGCCGCCCGTGTCACGAACCGCCCCACTGTCGAAGGTGTGGCGAGTCTGCCCACCCTCCCGAGACCTGTGTCGGCGTCGATGGGTGCCTCGGCGAGGATGTCGAAGGCCGGTTCCTCGTAGGGGTGTGCGGCGCGGAGTGCGCCGAGCACCGATCGTCGCAATCGTCGCTCCGCGACCATCTCCACCCGCGCCTCGTCGACGTGCGTTCGTTCGCCGAGCGAGCCGATCGTCGGATTGGCGGCACCCCGCGCCTCGAACTGCCCGACCCCCACCACCGACCACGCGCAGTCGCGGTACTCGCCGATGGCTCCGGCGCCCGCGGCGAACATCGCCTCGCTGACCTGCTCGGCACTGCCCTCGGGCACCATGACCACCCATTTGTCCATGGGCGGCATGGGGGCGGGATCCACCGGCGACGTGTCGATCACCCCGAGCACCTCCGCGAGCGCGTCCGATACACCCGGCCGCGCGCTGTCGGCGTTGGTGTGCGCGGTGAACAGGGCCGTGTGCGAGCGGATGAGCCGGTGCAGCACACGCCCTTTGGCGGTGTCGGCGGCTACCGTGTCGACACCGCGCAGCAGCAACGGGTGGTGGGCGACGACGATGTCGACGTCCGTCGCGATCGCCGCGTCGACCACCGCGTCGGTGACGTCCACACAGATCAGCGCGCGACCGACCGGTTCGGTGCGGTCGCCGCAGACGAGACCGACCGAATCCCACGATTCGGCCAGCGATGGCGGATAGACGGCGTCGAGTAGATCGGTCACCGTTCCGACCGACGTCGTGCTCGGGGTCGACACGCGCGGGGTGTGATCATCGTCGGTCATCGTCGAGTTCCTTTCGAGCGCGGATCAATGCATCGACCATCAGTCCGACTGTGGCGTCGTCACGCACCGCGAGCCGCAGGTGGTCGGTGCTCAGGCCGACGAAGTTGGCGCAGCTGCGGACGCCGAATCCGGCTGCGCGTAGCGCCTTCTTGACAGCGATCGCCCCCGGGATGTCGATGAGGACGAAGGGAGCGGCGGGGCCGGTGCACACCTCGATTCCTGCGAGGGCGAGTCGGTCGACCATGGCGGCACGGTCGGCGGCGACGACCCGCGCCGCGTCGTCGCAGAAGCGTTGACCCGCGGGCCCGACGCACTGGGTGAGCGCCACCAGCGAGGGAGTCGACAACGGCCACGGCCGACGTCCCCTGTTCAGCCGCGCGACGATCCCCGGCGCAGCGAGCAGGTATCCGGCGCGCAGCCCTGCGAGGCCGAAAGTCTTTGTGATGCTGCGGATCACGACGAGGTCGTCGCCGCGGTCGGATGCCAGTGATTCCGGTTCACGCTCACCGGTTTCCGGATCGAGGGTGAGATCGGCGAACGCCTCGTCGACGACGAGGATTCGGCCGGGTCTGCGCATCGCGTCGAGCGCGGCTCTGCTGTGCAGCACCGACGTCGGGTTGGTCGGGTTGCCGACGACGACGAGATCGGCGTCGTCGGGGATGCGCGTGCCGATGTCGTCCGGATCGATACGCCACGGCGGCGCCAACTCGATCTGTGTGATGCGGATTCCCGCTGCGCGCAGCGCGAGCTCGGGTTCGGTGAAGGACGGCTGCACGAGGGCGGCGTGGCGAATACCGAGTCGCGGCAACATCTCGAATCCATCGGCCGCGCCCGCGAGCAGGAGCACCTCGTCGCGCTCGCGCCGATGGAGTGCGCAGATCGCCTCGAGCGCCGCATCCGTGTCAGCGGCACTCGGATAGGACGCGAGCCGCGAGCAGGCCTCCTCCAGCGCTGTGCGCACGAAATCCGGCGTCCCGCCGCGCACATTGACCGCGAAGTCGACGAGTCCGCGTTCCACGTCGGCGTCTCCGTGCCGGCCGGGGCGGTACACGTTGTCGTCCGGAATCGACTCTGCTGTCATGACTGTCGAGCCTAACCGCCCGGTGCCGGGGTCCCCTGTGGTGCGCGGCAACGCCCGTCCACCCGTGCATGGGGGCATCTCCGCGCGCCCGCGGTCGACCGCACATGTAACGATGGAGATGTGACACACCCGGCAGATCCGCGTGATTCGCGGACCCTCCTGTTGTTCGACCTCGATGGCACCATCACCGACAGTTTCTCCGGCATCGTCAACAGCTTTCGGCACGCTCTTGCCGCGGTCGACGCACCGGAACCACCTGACGACGTGGTCGCGGGGGTTGCGGGGCCACCGATGATCGACACGCTGCTCGGTCTCGGGCTCGACCGGGAGACCGCGGACGAGGCGATGCGGGCCTACCGCGCGCGCTATACCGACGTCGGGTGGCTCGAGAACTCCGTCTTCCCGCACATGAACGAGTTGATCGACGATCTCGCGGCAGCGGGCCGCACGATGACCGTAGCGACGTCGAAGAACGAGAACACCGCACGCGCCATTCTCGAGCACTTCGGACTCGCCGATCGCTTCACCGCGATCTGCGGTGCAAGCGACGACGGCTCGCGCCGCAGCAAGGCCGATGTGATCGCGTGGGCGCTCCGGCAATCAGGAATCAGTCCATCGCCCGAGAGCGGTCTGCCCGACCACCCCGTGGTCATGATCGGCGACCGCTCGCACGACGTCGAGGGCGCGGAGAGCTTCGGAATTCCGACAGTCTTCGTCTCGTGGGGTTACGCTCGGGCGGGGGAAGGGGACGCTGCCACGTGGCGCGTCGATTCTGTCGTCGATCTGCGTGAGGTCTTGGGTGTCTGATCAACTACATGTTTGTTTCGTGTGCACCGGTAACATCTGTCGCTCCCCGATGGCCCAGAACATCTTCCGGTCGGCCATCGACGACGCCGGGCTCTCCGAGCAGGTGCGCGTGACCAGCCGCGGCACGAGCAGTTGGCATGTCGGCGAACCGGCGGACAATCGCGCACGCACCGAGTTGCTCGGTCACGGCTACTCCGACGCACACACCGCGGCCCAGCTCGCACCCGACGACTTCGACGCCGACCTGCTCGTCGCCATGGATTCGGGCCATGCCAGAGATCTCGAACGCAAACGGCTCGGCGATCGTGTCCGTCTGCTGCGCAGCTTCGACCCTGATGCGGGCGACGACCTCGACGTCGCCGATCCGTACTACGGCACCCAGGATGATTTCGCCCTCACCCGCCAACAGATCGAGGCCGCTGTGCCCGGCATGTTGGCGTGGGTCACCGAACGCCTGGACGACCGGCCGTGAGCACCGCACCGGCGACGACCACCGACCCGTCGTGGGTGTGATCAGAAAAGGCGACCAGCACGACATCCAGCCGCGTCAGCTCGGTACCGTTGATGCATGCGCGTTCTGCGGACATTCCTGCGACCTGGGTGGATAGCCCTGGCGGTCGTGGTCGTGGCATTCGCGGCGCTGTGCTTCTCCATCCTCGCCCCGTGGCAGTTGGGCAAGAACAGCAGAACCAGTGAGCGCAACCATCTCATCGAGCAGGCCGTGTCGATAGCACCGGTGCCACTGGCCTCGGTCGCACCTGCCGGCAGCGGATTCCGGTCCGACACAGAGTGGCGTGAAGTGCACATCACCGGGACGTTCCTCACCGACCAACAGGCGCTCGTCCGGTTGCGCTCGGTCGACGAGCGTCCGGCGATCGAGGTCCTCACGCCCTTCCGGGTCGCGGGGTCGGACAGGGTGCTCGTCATCGACCGCGGGTACGTGCGGCCCGAGCAAGGTCAGACGCCCGCCGTTCCGGCACCGCCCGCGGGGCAGGTGACGATCGACGGTCGGATCAGGGCGAGCGAGGGCACGACGCCGGGGCGCGGTGCGGCAACGGTCGACGGCGCCCTGTCGATGTACACGATCGATCCCACCGAGCTGTCGCGTGCCACGACGACGGCGATGGATCCGTTCTACATCCAGATCTCGCCGAACCAACCGGGGGCGCTCGGCGAGATACCGCTGCCCCAGCTCGACTCCGGCCCCTACCTGTCGTATGGGCTGCAGTGGCTCGCGTTCGGCATCATGGCTCCGCTGGGAGCTGGTTACTTCATCTACGCCGAGGTGAGGCAACGTCGACGTGCACGTGCCGGTACGGCCGTCACGCCCCAGACCGCATCGTCGGCCACCGCCACCCGCGCCGACTCCGCAGAGGCGGCCGAGACGGCGTCGGCTCGCGCGGCGTCGATCACGTCGGCGGCCACCTCCGACCGCGCTGCTCGCCGGAAACGGCTGCGGGCCGAGCTGCGCGGCGACACCATCGCCGACGACGCCGTCGACCACGACTCGTCGCGGATCGGGTTGGGTCCTGACACCGATCACGCACCGGACGACGTGCGTGACAAACTCACGCAGCGCTACGGCGGATAGCGTCGCGGCGTGCGCGCACCACGCCGATCACGAACGCCACCACCACGGAGGACACCAGCGCACCGTCCTGCACGCGATGGGACAGGCGCGTCGTCGAATACAGGTCGGCGACCTCGGGAACGCGACCGTCGCCCAGTGTGGGGCGGTCTTCGACACCGTGCGGGTACACGGTCAGACCGCCGAGTCGCAGACCGAGTGCACCGGCAAACGACGATTCGACGACCCCGGCGTTCGGACTCGGGTGGGCCGCGGCGTCGCGCTGCCACGCGCGTCTCGCGCCGACACGGTCGGGTCCCAGCAGAATGATCAGCACGGCGGCCAGGCGAGCCGGCACGACGTTGGCGAGATCGTCGAGCCGTGCCGACGCCCAGCCGAAGCGTCGATATCTGTCGTTGCGGTAACCGACCATCGAGTCGAGTGTGTTGATGGTTCGATACGCGATCAGCCCCGGCACACCTGCTACCGCACCCCAGCACAACGGCGCCACGGCGGCATCCGAGGTGTTCTCGGCGATCGATTCGACTGCGGCGCGCACGATTCCGGCGGTGTCGAGTGCCTCGGGATCACGCCCGCACAGGCTGGGTACGAGAGCGCGAGCGGCATCGACGTCGCCGGCGGACAGACTGTGGGCCACCTCGAGCCCGACACGGTTGAGCGTGGTGCCGCCGAGCACCGACCACGTGGTCGCGGCAACGAGCGCAATGCGCAGCGTCGACGAGTCGCAGCGCCTCGCCAACCGATCGGCACCTGACCCCGCGCCCGTCGCCGCACAGATCGACGTCAGGGCGAACACCACGCCCGCCGCCGTCGAATCGGCGTACCCACGCCGCTCGAGCCCGCCGATCATGCGGCCGAGGCCGGCAACCGGATGCCACCGGCGCGGGTCGCCGAGCGCACGGTCGAGAACGTAGCCGAGCCCGAGTCCCAGCGGTACGTCGAGCGTCGCGGACCGGGGGCGTCGGAGCTGACCGATTCGCGTGAGGGGCCTGGGTCGGACGGCGAGCACCGCGCGATCGTATCGTCAGGGCATGGCCAAGCCGCGCCCGACGCCCGCCCCGGGCAGCCACCCGATCGACACCGGCACCGCCGAAGTGATCACCGACCCGATCTCCGGCGGCTGGTTGCTCCTGATCAACGGAACGCACAGCTCACACATCCATCCCGACGACCCGCTGGCTCTCGACTTCGAGTACCTCCGCCAGATGGCCGCGGTGATCGACGACCGATATCCCGACACCTCGACGCAGCTGCGGGTTCTGCACCTCGGCGGTGCCGCATGCGCACTCCCCCGCACGCTGGCCGCCCGCTATCCGCGAGCGAGGCAGGTCGCCGTGGAAGTCGACGCCGAACTGGCCCGCCTGGTGCGCGAATGGTTCGACCTTCCGCGCGCACCGCTGCTGCGCATCCGTGTCGGGGACGCGCGCGCGGTGACCGAGTCGCTGACAGAAGGCTCGCGCGATGTGGTCGTCCGGGACGCGTTCTCCGATGCGCGTACGCCGTCACATCTGACGACGGTCGAGTTCGTCGGCGCGGTCAAGCGGGTGCTCACACCCGGCGGGCTCTATCTCGCCAATTGTGGCGATGCCAGCACCCTCGAGCTGGTGCGGGCCGATGCCGCTGCGGTCGCCGAGGTCTTCGCTCACGTGATGCTGATCGCCGACCCGTCGATGCTCAAGGGTCGACGCACAGGCAACGTCGTCGTGGTGGGCAGCGACGACGATCTCGGCCCCTCTGCGGCATTGGTCCGCACGCTACTCAGCGATCCACTGCCTGCGAGAACGATTGCTGGTAGCGAAGCACGGCGGTTCGGACGCGGAAGATACCTTCATGATCCCGAATGATGTGCGCCACGGCACACCAGATGTGTGGCCGATACCCTCGGAATCGACTGTTTGAATGACAGTTTGTTGCGCACCGAGAATCGTCGAATGTGCGATCCCGAAGACGTATCGAACATGAGTTCGCCAGGTCAGATCACGTAGTCGAGTCGGTCGATCACGGCCTTGGCAAGGGCTTCGTCGCCGGTGACCTCGACAGCGCCGGGATCGGCGTCGCGGCGTCCTCCCACGAGTCGCGCCAGCTCGACACCGTCGACGCGCAGGGTCAGGTCCGCCGCGTCGTCCCCGTCAGCGAACGACTCGACGAGCGTTGCGCGTCCATCCACAGCGATCCGTACGTCACGAGGCGCGAGCCCGGTGATCTCGAATCGGACGGTGCTGCCCGCCGGCGCCGACGCCCGCTTGCCCACCACGAACGGGAGCGATGAGGAGATCTCCTCGAGCGCCGCGTCCGCAGACGCCGGATCGGTCGGAGTGGAGCCGTCTGCGAGGGCGTCGCGCAGATCGATCTCGTGTATCCAGCAGTCGAACACGCGGATGCGCATGAAACGTCCGTAGGTGTCCGGCCCGGCAGGTGTGATGGCGTCCGCCTCGAACTCCTCCGGCGACATCGCCGTCAGCGCGGCGGTCCGTGTTTCGATGATGTCGTCGAGCGCGGCGAGCACCTCCGGGCGCGGGCGGGTCCGGAAGTGGTCGGCCCAGCGTTCGTTGAGTTCACCGATCGGATTCTTGACGTGTTCCCGATCGGCGATGTCGTCGGCGGCCACCACATCGCGACCGTCGAGCATGCTCTCGGTGCCGATGATGTGGGCGACGATGTCGGCATTGGTCCAGCCCGGCAGCACCGACGGCGCTGACCATTGTTCGTCGGTCAGCTGCCCCGCGAGTGCGCGAAGCACAGACCATTCCGCGATCAGCGCGGACGTGATCGCGTCCTTGTCGACGACTGTGTGTGCCATGTGTTCACCTTCCGGTGTCTCGGTCGTGCGCCTGTCTCGGCTGTGCGTCTGTCTCGGTTCTCGAGCGTGTCGGTCTTCGGCAGGTCCGGCGGGTCGGTCAGCGCACCGGCTGGGTACAGCTCGCAGGCGCGGCTGCCAGTGAGCACCACTGGGCGGGCCGAGTCGGACGGTACGCCGCCCCTACCCCGTTGTGTGCGGTGACCTCCCGATAGGCGGCCACCGCGTCGGTAGGTTGCCGACGCAGCGTCGGATCCGTCTTGACGTCGACGGTGTACAAGCCGAATCGCGGTGTGTACGAACCCCATTCGTAGTTGTCGGTGAGGCTCCAGTAGTTGAACCCCATGACCGGGTATCCCTCGGCATATGCCCGCGTGACCCAGTACACGAGGTCGCGTAGGTGATCGCCGCGGCGGTAGCCGTCACGCCGCGGTCCACCGTTCTCGGTCGGCATGCCCGTTTCGACTACATAGAGCGGTGTGCCCGGGAAGCGGCGCGCGAGGTCGCGCAACGAGTAGTAGATGCCGTCGGCGGATAGTGGGGCCTTCCACGGCTTTCCGGTTGCGGCGTTGATCGCGCCGAGGTCGGTGACCGAGGCCGAGTAGTAGTAGTCGAGCCCGATGAAGTCCAGTGACGAACGCACCAGGTCGACGAACGCGGCGTCGAGGATCGGTTCGACCGTCGGGACGTAGGCGATGTTCGTCGACACCAGGGCACCGGGCTGCCGTTGGTGGATGTATCGGTAGATCGACGTGTGCACCTCGACGAGCCTGTCCCGCATGGCCGCACTCGCCGTCGCGGGTAGTCCGCCCATGCGTACCTCGTTCAGGATGTAGACCTCAGGCTCGTTGATCGTGATCCACAGCGGGTCGTATCGCGCATACCGGTCGACGACGAATCGCGCGTTGTGCAACCACGCCGTCGGGGTCGAGGCAGCGGCCCACCCGCCACGCGCGGCGATCCAGCCCGGATAGACCCAGTGGTCGAGTGTGATCATCGGGCGCATGCCTGCACTCACGATCGCGGCGATCATGTCGTCGTAGTAGGCGAGTTCGCGGCGGTCGATCACCCCCGGCCTCGGTTCGATGCGCGCCCATTCGACCGAGACGCGATAGACCCTCACGCCGAGAGACCTCGCGAGCGCGATGTCGGAGCGATAGCGGTGGCGGAAGTCGACGGACGAGCCCACGGCGTCATCTGTCTTACCCGCGGCCACGTACCTGCTCCAGTTGCTGTCGGGAAGCCGGCCTCCCGCGTGCAGACCCCCGGGGTCCATCCCCTCAGACTGGAAACCCGACGACGACACACCCCACAGGAACCCCGGCGGGAGACCCCGGGAGCTCACGTGCCCCGACGGCGCTGCGTCCGCCCGCGCGGGGAGCACGAAAGCGGCGGCGAGGGCGACGAGCGCGGCGACGACGACCGCCGCCACTGGCGTGGATGCCCTGGTCTGGTGCCGACTCGGGGTCGGATTGGGCGCGGACCCGGCGTCGTACGCATCACCCGACATGGGCCAAGCATCGCAAATGTAGACGCGACGTACCGCCGATTCGCCGCGAGTGTACGGGGATCGGCGCGGTCACGTCACCGTCGACGGCCGCACCCACTATTCTTGCCGGGTGCCGCGATCAGCCCGACGCCGTGCCAGGCGCACCTTGTCCTCCACCGTTGTCGGTGTCCTGACCGGGGTCCTCTGCGTCCTCGTCGCCTCGCTTCTCGCGGCCCCTCCTGCCGCGCACGGCGCGCCGCCGCAGCGGCAGGTGGCCGAACTCACAGGCTGCGCGGCCACCGACCGGCTCGGCCAGGGAACGTCGAGGCACACGACACGCGTCGACGGCGTCGAACGGAGTTACAGCGTCAACGTTCCGGCCGGGTACTCGGGACGGTCACGCTATCCCTTGATCCTGGCCTTCCACGGTCACGCCGAGCCTGCGGCGACGTTCGCCCGGTTCACGCGCCTGGCATCTCTTCCCGCGATCGTCGTCTATCCGGACGGGCTGCGCGGCACCGACGACCTCGTCTCCTGGCAGGGCGCGCCGTATTCGTCGCCCCGCGCCGACGACATCGCGTTCACGAGGACGATCCTGCGGGAGGTGCGCGCTGCTGCGTGCGTGGACCCGCACCGCACATATGCTGCCGGTCGGTCGAACGGCGGTGGGTTCGTCGCCATGCTCGCCTGCCGCATGTCCGGCGACTTCGCCGCGTACGCGGTCGTGAGTGGAGCGTTCTACGACATCGGACGACCGGATTGTGCCGGCGCCCCGCCCGCGTCGATCATCAATTTTCACGGGACGGCTGACCAGACGATCCATTACGACGGCGGCGTCCGCCACGGCGGCGCCTACCTGCCGGTGATGGACTGGCTGTCGGGCTGGGCGGGCCGTGACGGCTGTGTGGGGACGCCGCTCGAATTCCCCGCGACCAGGTACGTCACCCGTGTCGACTGGCCGTTCTGTGCCGCGTCGGGTCACGAGATCACCCACTACCGCGTCAACGGTGGCGCACACGTGTGGCCCGGCTCCACGGGAAGTCCCTCCGAGAGCGGATACATGAGCAATTCGCTGTCGGCTACGTCGCTGATCTGGCAGTTCTTCACCCGACACACCGCCTGATCCCACGCGGTGGCGATTGCGGACCGTAATTGTCCGCGAAGCGCGCGACAATGAGCACATGCTCGATTCGTCGGCTCGCCTCCTCCAACTGTTGTCCCTGCTCCAGCTGCGTCGGGAGTGGTCTGGCGACGACCTCGCGCAACGCCTGAACATCACGACGCGGACGGTGCGCCGCGACGTCGACAAGCTGCGCGACCTCGGATATCCGGTCGACTCGACGGTTGGCGTGGGAGGCGGCTACCGGTTGGGACCGGGAGCGGAGATGCCTCCGCTGCTGCTCGACGACCAAGAGGTCCTCGCTGTCGCACTGGGTCTCAATGCCATCACCAGCGCCGCGGTCAGCGACATGACGGAAGCCTCCGCCGGAGCGCTCGCCAAGTTGCGACAGGTGATGCCCTCACGTCTGCGCCACCGCCTCGACGCCCTCACCCTCGATTCTTTGCCCTTGGGACGCAACGACACGGAGGTGGCCGCGGGTGTGCTGTCCGACATCGCGACAGCATGCCATCGCGCCGAGCACCTCCGCTTCGACTATCAGCGCCGCGACGGCATCGTCAGTCGCCGGGAGGTGGAGCCATACCGTCTGGTGCGCAAGGGTTCTCGGTGGTATCTGGTGTCCTGGGATCCCGATCGCGACGACTGGCGCTCGTTTCGTGTTGACCGGATGACGGTGAAGACCCCCAACGGAGCGCGCTTCGTACCCCGCGAACTGCCGGAAGGAGGCGCTGCCGCGTACCTGGCACGCAGTCTCGGCGCGGCTTATCGGGCAGCGACCGCGCGTGTCCGGGTGCACGCACCGCTCGACGTCGTCGAGCCGATGGTCGACGACGCCTGGGGCACAATAGAATTCGGCGACCAATCGAGTTGTGATCTCACCCTGTACAGCACGTCGCTCACCTCCATCGCCCGCTGGCTGCATGCGTTCGACGCAGACTTCTCCGTTCTCGAGCCCCCCGCGCTGCGTGACGAGTGTCGCGCAGTCGCGCAGCGACACCTGCACCTGGCCGAGCGCTATCGCCGCGCCTGAGGCCGCTCGGCGTGCCCTCCCATCGACGCACAGATCACCGTGATGTTCTCGTGACCACGCAATCACGAGTGGGCCACGTCCTGCGGCGCTCGCTATCGTTGCGCAAATGCGGCTATTGGTAACCGGCGCCACGGGATACGTCGGCTCACGACTCGTTCAAGCACTTCTCGACGAAGGCCACGACGTCGTCGTCGCGTCGCGCTCACCGAAGCGACTGGCGCAGTACGGATGGGCTGACGAGGTGAGCGCCGTCGACATGGACGTCAACGACGCCGACTCGGTGCGCGCCGCCCTCGACGCCGCGAGCTCGGACGGGCAGCCGGTCGATGCGATCTACTACCTCGTACACGGCATCGGGCAGGCCGATTTCGCCGACGGCGACCGTGCGGCAGCGCGCAATGTCGCTCAGGCGGCACGCAACCTCGGCGTGAAGCGCATCATCTACCTCGGCGGTTTCGTACCCGACGGTGACGAGATGTCGGCACATCTGCGCAGCCGCGCCGACGTCGGTGAAGGGCTCGCCATCGACGACGGCGCAGAACTCGTGTGGTTGCGCGCGGCGGTCATCCTCGGCGCCGGCTCGACGTCGTTCGAGATCCTGCGTTACCTCGCCGACCGCTTTCCGGTGATTCCCGAGCCGGGGTGGATGGACAATCCGATGGACCCGATCTCCATCCGCGACGTGATCCACTACCTCGTCGCCGCAGCCGACCCCTCGCTTCCCGCCGGTTCGTATGACATCGCGGGCCCCGATACCGGGGTCTATCGCTCGATTCTCGACGAGTACCTGCGCGCGATCCGGATGCCACGTGCGCGCATCCCGCTCCCGTCGATCCCCACGCGGCTGGCAGGTAAGGTCGGGGGCATCGTCACTCCCGCCCCGGCATCTCTCACCGAAGAGCTGGTCACCTCCCTGCGCTACCCGATGCGTGCCTCAGAGCACCGCATCCAGGAGTTCGTGCCCGCTCCCGCGGGCGGACTGACGCCCATGCGTGAGGCCATCCGCTCGGCCGTCGGTTCCCCGTATCCGCGCCCGGTCTCGGAACTGGCCGATCTGCACCACCTCGCCGACACCGATCCCGACTGGGCAGGCGGAGACTGGTTACGCGCGCGCCGCACAGCCGTCGGCGCTCTCGTGGGAGTGGTCGGGACGGCCGCGGGTGTCGCGCTCATCGGTCGCCGCATACTCGGACGACTTCTCACCTGATGGCGACGACGTCCCTGCCGCCGTCGGTGGCGCGGCTCCGCGACGCCGTCTCCGTCGACCGCAACATCGACGCTCCGCTGTACTCGACTCGACGTCGTCTCGGCGTACTGGCCTTCGTTCTCCTCGGCGCCGCCCTGCTCGGGGTGTCGCTGTCGGTCACCCCCGGCGATACCGCGTTCTACCCGCTCACACTCGGCCTCGCCGCGACCTGGATCGTCGGCGCCGTGGTCACCGGCCCGCTCCCCGCCGGTCGGTTCTCCCTCGACCGCTCCGCGGGATCGGTGTCCAACGCGGTCTGGCTCGGGGTGATCGCCGGAGCCGCGCTGGGTGCGGTCTTCGTCGTCGGCGCTTTCCTCACCCGCCTGATCCCCCCGCTCAGCGATCTCGTCAGCCAGGTCCTCGCGTTCGCCGACTACGGCAGCATCGGCGTCGTCACGGCGATCACCCTCATCAACGGTGCAGCCGAGGAACTGTTCTTCCGTGGCGCCGTGTACTCGGCCGTACGGCCCTACCATCCCATCCTCGTGTCGACGGTCGTCTACGTCATCGCGACACTGGCCAGCGGAAACGTGATGCTCGGGTTCGCGGCCATACTGCTCGGCAGCCTGTGCGCGGTGCTGCGCCGCTGCACGGGCGGCATCGTCGCGCCGGTCTGCACCCATGTCGTGTGGTCGACGATCGTGCTGTTCGCACTGCCGCCGATCTTCAACTGAGTATGCGACGCAACCGATCGGGACTGACGTCACCGGGCAGCGAGCACATGTGGGTCGCAGACCATCGGTACCGCCGCGGTTTGGGTTCCGACCCACCGACCGGCTAGATTCGTGTGTTGACGCGCGGCCTCGATGGTGACGCGTCGAGCGCGTATAGCTCAGCGGTAGAGCTCTGGTCTTACACACCAGCGGTCAGGGGTTCGAATCCCTTTGCGCGCACTCACCTCTCCCTTCCCCCGCATAGGAATTCCCGCGCACCACGAAGATTGTCGGTGGCGCCTGATACGTTTCGCTCATGCTGAACAGACGCGGTTCCCGTCGTATCGACTTCGTGTGGCCCGTCGCGGTGACCGTTGCCGTGGCCGGGACCTTACTGCCCGCCGCCGAGGCCGGGACCGCCTGGGCTGCGCCGGCACCAGCCGCCCCCTCACAGGTCGCGGCCTCGAGTGCATGGACGACGCTCGACACTCTCCAGGTGAAGGGACGCGCACCGAAGACCGGGTACTCGCGTTCGCAGTTCGGACAGGCATGGTCCGACGACGTCACGGTCGCCGATGGGCACAACGGCTGCGATACCCGCAACGACATCCTCCGACGAGACCTGACCGACGTCGTACTCAAACCGAACACCCACGGCTGCGTCGTGATGTCCGGCACGCTCGACGATCCGTACACGGGCACGTCGATACCGTTCACGCGGGGCGCCAGCACGTCGTCGAAGGTGCAGATCGACCATGTCGTGGCGCTGTCCGACGCGTGGCAGAAGGGCGCGCAACAACTCTCGGCTGAGCAGCGTCGGAATCTGGCGAACGATCCGCGCAATCTGCAGGCCACCGACGGGCCGACCAATCAGGCCAAGGGGGCAGGCGACGCAGCGACGTGGCTGCCACCGAACAAGGCGTACCGATGCACCTACGTCGAGCGGCAGATCCAGGTCAAGGCCGTCTATCACCTCTGGGTGACTGCGGCCGAGAAACAGGCGATGATCCGCATCCTGTCGAACTGTGATGCACCCGATGCCGCTCCCGTCACCCCAGCGCCGCGGCCAATCGTCCCGGCTCCCCAGCAGTCGCAACCGGGGCCGTCGAGCGTGGCATATGCGAACTGCTCACAGGCACGCGCCGCGGGCGCCGCGCCGCTTCGTCGCGGGCAGCCCGGGTACTCGACGCGCCTCGACCGTGACGGCGACGGCATCGCGTGCGAGTGAGCTCGCACACCAGCTGAGCGCACAGGCCGCTCCGTCAGCGATTGACGCTCGACGACCGCTCGACTCAACTCGGCGCGTCGAGGTTCATGTCGTCGGGATGCATACCGACCCGCTCACCACTGTCGAGCGATGCGATCCGCTCCATGTCCTCGTCGTCGAGTTCGAAATCGAACACGCTGATGTTCTGCTTGATCCGGTCGTCATGCACCGACTTGGGGATCACGATCAGGCCTGACCTGATGTGCCACGCGATGACGATCTGGGCGGGTGAGCGCCCGTATTTGGCGGCGATGTCGCCGATGGTCGGATTGGACAAGACCGTGTTGGGTTTGGAATTCGGCCCCCACCCCGATCCGGACGTTCCACCGAGCGGACTCCAGGACTCGATCGCAATTCCGTGCTCCCCCGCGAACTCCCGGAGTTCACGCTGCTGCAGGTGCGGGTGCAGTTCCACCTGGTCGACAGCGGGGAGCACCCCACCTCGATCGATGAGCGCCTGCAGGTGGTGCGGTTCGAAGTTGCACACCCCGATCGAATGCGCTTTGCCGTCGGCGAGGATCTTCTCCATCGCGTCCCAGGTTCGCATCAGCTGATCTCGGTCCTGCAGCGGCCAGTGGATCAGATACAAGTCGACGTAGTCGGTGCCCAGCGTCCGCAGGCTGGTGTCGACGGCCGCGAGCGCGCGCTCGTAGCCGTGGTCGGCGTTCCACAGTTTGGTCGTGAGGAACACGTCCGCCCGCAGCACCGACGACGACGCGATACCTTCTCCGACACCCGACTCGTTCCCGTAGGCCGCCGCCGTGTCGATATGCCGATAGTGGGCCTCGTCGATCGCGAAACGGACCGCCTGCTCCGCCTCGTCCGACGTCGCCTGCCATACGCCCAACCCGAGCTGCGGGATCTCGACACCTGAATTGAGTTCGATCAGAGGAGCGCTCATGTGTCCGGTGTACCAGAGACCACTCCGGCACAGCGGGCCTTCGTCGCGGCGCAACCTGCGAGCACCACGACCAAGGCCGGTCTGACGTATCGTCACCGTCAGCGACATCTGCACGCGCGCCTGCCACCGCGCTCATTCGACGAGAAGGGATCCCGATGACCGGGACCATCCGACCCGGGGACCCGTCGACACTCGGAGCAACCGTCACCGACCGGGGCACCAACTTCGCGGTGAGCTCAGGCGGAGATGCGGTGTGGCTCTGCCTCTTCGACGACGCCGGTGCGGAGACACGCCTCGCGCTTCCCGGGCGCGAGGTCGATGTATGGCACGGGTTCGTCGAGGGTGTGCGCGCAGGGACCCGCTATGGGTTCCGGGTCGACGGTCCCTTTGCACCCGACCGTGGGCTGCGCTACACCCCGACCAAGCTCCTCCTCGATCCCTATGCCCGGCGCATCGTCGGCGGGGTGGAGTACTGCGACGCAGTCCTCGACCACGACGTCGACGCCCCCGCGATGCCCAGCACGCTCGACTCGGCCCCGTTCGTCCCGCGCAGCGTCGTCGTCGATCCGCTCCCACCCGGCCCGCGTCGCCGGCCCGCAGTGACTGCGGGTCCGCGACGGCCGGCGTCCGAACTGGTGATCTACGAGCTGCACGTACGCGGATTCACCATGACGCACCCGGACATACCCGACGATCTGCGAGGTACGTTCGCCGGGCTCGCACATCCCGCGGCGATCGACTACCTCTGCTCGCTCGGCGTGAATGCGGTCGAACTCCTGCCCGTACATCGCAGCGTTGCCGAACCCGAACTCGTCTCGCACCATCTGACGAACTACTGGGGTTACAACACCATCGGCTTCTTCGCACCGCACAACGACTACTCGGCCGCCGAACGCGCAGGGCGCGGTGCCGAGACGGTCGCCGAGTTCCGCGACATGGTCGACGCCCTGCACGATGGCGGGATCGAGGTGATCCTCGACATCGTCTACAACCACACCGCCGAGGGCGACGGCTCGGGCCCGACCCTGTGCCACCGCGGACTCGACAATCGCGCGTACTACGTCCTCGACCCCGAGGACGGTTCGTACGTCGACACCACCGGATGCCGCAACTCCGTTGCGGTGACCCATCCGACCACGTTGCGTATGATCACTGACTCGCTGCGCTACTGGGTGTCGCTGGGAGTCGACGGCTTCCGGTTCGACCTCGCACCGACGCTTGCCCGGCGCGGGGTCGAGCACGATGGCGGCACCTTCGACCCGGCGGCGACGTTCCTGCGGGTGCTCGGCCAGGATGAGATCCTGTCCCGGGTGCGGTTGATCGCGGAGCCGTGGGATGTGGGCCGCAACGACAGTCACCAACTCGGAGCGTTCGGTCAAGAGTGGGGCGAGTGGAACGACCGCTACCGCGACTGCGTTCGTGACTACTGGCGCAGCCACGAGGGCATGCTCGCCCCTCTGGCCCGTCGCCTGACCGGCTCGGCCGACGTGTTCGGTGGCCGCACCCATGACCCACACATAGTTGACCGACGCCGCGCGGCGTCGGTCAACTATGTGACATCGCACGACGGCTTCACGCTGCGCGACCTCGTCTCCTACGACCGTAAACACAACGAGGCCAACGGTTTCCACAACTCCGACGGCACTGACGACAATCGATCGTGGAACTGCGGTGCCGAGGGACCGACCAGCGACCCCGCGATCGTCGAGTTGCGCCGTCGGCAAGCACGCGCGATGCTCGCAACCCTGTTGCTCTCCGCAGGCACACCGATGCTGCTCGGCGGGGACGAACGCGGACGCACCCAACGCGGCAACAACAACCCCTACTGCCAGGACAACGAGATCAGCTGGTTCGACTGGACCTCGGGCGACGAGAACCTGATCGCTTTCACACGCGACCTCATCGCGCTGCGCCACGGGCACAGTGCGCTGTGCAGAGCAGCGGTCGCACGCGCCGACACTCCCGACTGGTTCACACCCGACGGCACGGCGATGACCGACGACGACTGGCGGGACCCGCGCGCGCGAGCGCTCGTGTGGGCGGTCGCACCACCCGAATCCTCGGGCGCGACGAGAACTCTGGCCGACAACCTCTTCGTCGTACTGTTCAACGGCTGGTGGCACGGAATCGACGTGACCCTCGCACCCCATCTCGCACAACACCGGTGGAGCGTCGTCGTCGACACCTTCGCTCCCGACGACCCGTCAACCCTCGTCGCCGGGCGGTGTCACGTGCGAGCACGATCGGTCGTCGTCCTGCGCAGCGCCACCTCGTAGTGAAGCGGGCGCGGCGCGGGTCACTGAGTAGCGACCGCGCCGAGTGCAATCTCCCAATGGGATTCGGTTCTCGCCTCACCGGGTCCGACGATGTCGCAGAACACGATTCGGCCGTCGCGCCCGACGAGGAACGTACCGCGCTGCGCGAACCCGCGTTTCTCGTCGAACACCCCGTAGGCCCGTGCGATCTCGCCATGTGGCCAGAAGTCGGACAGGATCGGGAACAGAAAGCCCTGCGCCGCCGACCACACCTTGTGGGTCGGTGGTGGTCCGACCGAGATAGTGACGACAGCGACGTCGTCGTTGACGAAACGGTGATAGTGGTCGCGGATGAACCCGAGCTCACCCTGACAGGTGCCGGTGAATGCGAGTGGGAAGAAGACGATCAACACCTGACGGTCGCCGAGCAACTGCGACAGACGGACCCGCTGGTTGTTCTGGTCGCGTAGCTCGAAATCCGGTGCGAGAGAGCCGACCGACAACACGCAGTGCGATCGCTGGGACGACAGGTCGGCGACCGATGAATCCGAGGCACGAGTAACCGTCGACACCTCGGGGGTCGAGTCGTCGCTCATGCCCGCTTTCCGGGCCGGGCCTTCGGTTGCACCAGTCGCGAACCCGACCACTCACCAAGACTCACGACGTTGGTCTGTGTGAGTCCCGCTGTCGGGGCGGCCTCGGCGATGTCACTCGGATCGACGTACCCGGGATTGCCGGTCTTGGGTGACACGACCCAGACGTACCCCTCGTCGGAGAGCGGTGTGATGGCGTCCATCAGGCGATCCACCAGATCGCCGTCGTCGTCCCGCCACCACAGCCATACGACGTCGACCACGTCGATCGCATCCTCATCGAGCATCTCGGCGTCGATCGCGTCCTCGATATCGGCGCGCAGATCGTCGTCGGTGTCCTCGTCCCAACCGAGCTCCTGCACCACCATTCCGGGCGCGAACCCGAGTTTCTGGGCGTTGCTGCCCTCGGAGCCATTGCCCCCTGTGGCGGCTACCACCGCGTGTCGACCTCCTACGGGTACGTTGTCAGATCTTATTGCGCTTCTCAGCTTAGGGGACAGCGTAATGGACCTCAGTGCAACACGAGGAGACTCCACGCACCAACATCGACACGTTCGACGCACGTGGTGACACTCACCGGGTTGGTGTGGGCGACGGCGCGCTCGGAGTCTGGCGATTCGGGTCACTCGGCGAGCTCGATGACGGCGTCTGGACGGCGGAGGTCGCAGGCGGCGCGGGCAGGTAGGTGCGGCACACGTCGAGAACCGATCTCCTGTCATCGGTCCACGTCGTCGATGCCGCATTGAGTCCTGCGGTCTGACGACGCCCGATCACATCCCCCAGGGCGCCACTACTCGCAACGAACGACGCGACGACGCCTGCCAGATCATCCGGCACCTCGGCGGTCTGTTTCGGTCGGACCATGTCCGTTCCCGCGATGAGCGCGGCACGGGCCCTGTCGCCGAGATCGCCGATCTTGTCGTAGGACTGCTTCGCGTTCAACCCCGCGATGAACGCGTTGTACCCGCGCAGCATCACCACCATCGCCTTCGTCGACTCGCCGCAGAGTTCGGCACCCGCCTTCGCCGATTGCGCCGCCCGCGACGTCGACAGTTCTGATTGGTAGGCCGCCGCCTCGCCCGGGCCCGGTCCGGCACTGCCCTGCACAGAAGAACAGCCCTGCAGGATCAGCAGCGTCGTCGCCGCGATCAACGTCAGAGACATCCCCGTCGCACGGGCGATCGGCCCACGAGGGGCCTCTGTCGGACCACGCCGACCCCGTCTGTGTCCCGCGCCGATCATCCGTCGCGCCGTTCGTCTCGTCATGTCTCCCCTACGGCCGTTCCCCCGACGCCGCTCCACCTTCTGGCACCAAACACCGAAACGCTACCGCAGGTGGGAAGCGAATCCCCCACACGACAGTGGGTGACCGGTGCCAATACACGTGACATGGGGCACGATGTGAGGTGGACGATGGAGTCTGCACACACCCAACGCACCTCGTCGCCAATTGTCGTCATGCCGAGCACCACCGTGTCCCGGCCGAACGTAGGAGTGGGCATCACCGTGACCGAACAGGCAGCCAGCACCGACAGCACCGGCGTCCCGAGCGCGACCGAAGCCGCGCCGACCGACCGGCCAGAGTCGAACCAGCAGGGCAGCCAGCAGAACGCCGGGGTACGCGTCATCCGTGAAGGCGTCGCGTCGTATCTTCCCGACAACGACCCCGAGGAAACCAGCGAATGGCTGGAGTCATTCGACAAGCTCGTCGAGGAACAAGGTCCTGCACGCGCGCGCTACCTGATGCTCCGCCTACTCGAACGCGCGGGTGAGAACCGAGTATCGATTCCGGCGCTGACCTCGACCGACTACGTCAACACCATCGCGACCGAGAACGAGCCGTACTTCCCCGGTGACGAGGAGATCGAGCGACGGTTCCGCAACTACATTCGCTGGAACGCCGCGATCATGGTGCATCGGGCGCAGCGGCCGGGCGTGGGCGTCGGCGGTCACATCTCGACGTACGCATCGTCGGCGTCGCTCTACGAGGTGGGTTACAACCACTTCTTCCGCGGACTCGACCATCCCGGTGGCGGCGACCAGGTCTTCATCCAGGGACATGCATCGCCCGGGATCTACGCGCGCGCCTTCCTGGTCGGCAGGATCAGTGCCGACCGCTTGGACGGCTTCCGCCAGGAACACAGTCACGCAGGCCTCGGCGGCGGGTTGCCCTCGTATCCGCACCCCCGTCTCATGCCCGACTTCTGGCAGTTCCCGACCGTCTCCATGGGCCTGGGTCCGATGAACGCCATCTACCAGGCTCGTTTCAACCAGTATCTGCACCACCGCGGCATCAAGGACACCTCCGACCAGCATGTCTGGGCATTCCTCGGCGACGGTGAGATGGACGAGCCGGAGTCGCGCGGGCTCCTGCAGCTGGCCGCCACCAATGCGCTGGACAACCTCACCTTCGTGGTCAACTGCAATCTGCAGCGACTCGACGGTCCCGTGCGCGGCAACGGCAAGATCATCCAGGAACTCGAGTCGTTCTTCCGCGGTGCGGGATGGAATGTCATCAAGGTCGTATGGGGCCGCGAGTGGGATGCGCTGTTCCACAACGACAAGGACGGCGCGCTGGTCAATCTGATGAATGCGACCGCAGACGGCGACTTCCAGACATTCCGCGCCAACGACGGCGCCTACATCCGCGAGCACTTCTTCAACCGTGATCCCCGCACCAAGGAACTGGTCAAAGACTGGTCCGACGATCAGATCTGGAATCTCCACCGCGGCGGACACGACTACCGCAAGGTGTACGCCGCCTACGCGGCAGCGATGGCGCACAAGGGCCAACCGACCGTCATCCTCGCGCACACGATCAAGGGCTACACGCTCGGTCCGCACTTCGAGGGCCGTAACGCCACCCACCAGATGAAGAAGCTGACCCTCGACGATCTCAAGGCGTTCCGCGACCACACCGAGATCCCGATCAGCGACGAAACACTCGAAGCCGATCCCTACCTGCCGCCGTACTACACGCCGGGATCC
Source organism: Gordonia otitidis (assembly GCF_020735545.1). Lineage (NCBI taxonomy): Bacteria > Bacillati > Actinomycetota > Actinomycetes > Mycobacteriales > Gordoniaceae > Gordonia > Gordonia otitidis. The sequence goes on along the minus strand of NZ_CP085974.1, from coordinate 4,121,152 downwards.
GACGCACCCGAGATCGAGTACATGATCGAGCGACGAAACGCGCTCGGCGGGTTCATGCCCAACCGACACACAGCGCCGAAGGCACTCAAGGCCGATACCGGACGGATGCTGCAGACGATGGCCAAGGGATCGGGCAAGCAGCAGGTCGCCACCACGATGGCACTGGTCCGTGTTTTCAAAGATCTGTTGCGCGACAAAGAGATCGGTGGCCGAATCGTGCCGATCATCCCGGATGAGGCGCGTACGTTCGGGATGGACTCCTGGTTCCCGACACTGAAGATCTACAACCCGTTCGGCCAGCTCTACACCTCGGTCGACGCCGACCTGATGCTCGCCTACCGGGAGAGCCCAGAAGGTCAGATCCTGCACGAGGGCATCAACGAGGCCGGATCGGCGGCGTCGTTCACTGCTGTCGGCACGTCGTATGCAACGCACAACGAGCCGATGATCCCGCTGTACATCTTCTATTCGATGTTCGGTTTCCAGCGCACCGGCGACAGCTTCTGGGCGGCGGCCGATCAGATGGCCCGCGGGTTCATCATCGGCGCGACGGCGGGCCGTACGACGCTGACCGGCGAGGGACTCCAACACGCCGACGGGCATTCCCCGCTACTCGCGGCCACGAACCCCGGGGTGGTCTCCTACGATCCGGCGTTCGCCTACGAGCTCGCGCACATCGTCGACGACGGCTTGCGCCGGATGTACGGCGAGGAACCGGAGAACATCTACTACTACCTGACGGTCTACAACGAGCCGATCTCGCAGCCGGCACAACCCGAGAACCTCGACGTCGCCGGCGTGCTCAAGGGCATCTACCTCTACCAGCAGGCGCCGTCGGACAAGAGTCTCTACGCCAACATCCTGGTCTCGGGCGTGACGATGCCCGACGCATTGAAGGCCGCTCAGCTCCTGGCCGACGAGTGGGGGGTCGGAGCGAATGTCTACTCCGTGACGTCGTGGGGAGAACTGGCCCGCGACGGCATCGCGTTCGACCGCAACGTCGTTCGCGAACCCGGCGTCACGCACCCGCAGCCGTACCTGACCGAGGTGCTTGCAGATACCGTCGGCCCGTCGATCGCGGTAAGTGACTACATGCGCGGCGTCCAGGAGCAGATCCGCGCTTACGTGCCAGGGACCTATCTGACACTCGGCACGGACGGATTCGGATTCTCCGACACGCGGCCGGCAGCACGTCGGGTGTTCAACGTCGATGCCGAGTCGATCGTGGTCGCGACCCTGGTCGGGCTGGCGCGTGACGGCAACATACCGTTCTCGACGGCCGCGCAAGCCGCGGACAAGTACCAGATCACCGACGTCCACGCGGCCGCAGTGTCCTACGCCGACACCGGTAGCGCCTGAGCGTCGCCTGCCTCGACGGCGGACAACCCGTCCGCCGTCGGGGGCCGACATCACCGCGGGCGGTGACTACATTGAGAATGTGTCCGAGCCCAGCATGACGCCCCCGCCCGCCGATGTGTTCGGCGCGCGGGGTGCTCATGTGCCCGCGCCGGCAACCGTCCACGACGCCCTACCCGACACGCTGCTGCGTCGCGTCAAGCAATACAGCGGACGACTGGCCACCGAGGCCGTGCACTCCATGGCCGACCAATTGCCGTACTTCTCCGATCTCGACGCCGCGCAGCGCGCGAGTGTGCAGTTGGTCGTTCAAACCGCAGTCGTGAACTTCGTGGAGTGGATTCAGGACCCGGAAGGCAACGTCAAATTCACGGTGCAGGCGTTCCAGGTGGTCCCGCAGGATCTCGCCCGACGTATCTCGCTGCTGCAGACCGTCGAGATGGTCCGCGTGGCGATGGAATTCTTCGAGAAGTGGCTACCGTTGCTCGCCCGCAACGATGCGCAGCTGCGCGCGCTGACCGAATCGGTGCTGCGCTACGGGCGTGAGATCGGCTTCGCTGCCGCGTCCATCTACGCGTCGGCCGCCGAATCCCGAGGTGCCTGGGATTCGCGGCTCGAAGCGCTCGTCGTCGACGCTGTCGTCCGCGGTGACAGCGGACCTCAGCTGATGTCGCGCGCGGCGGCGCTCAACTGGGATTCGGATGCACCCGCGACAGTCATCATCGGGGCACCACCGCCCGAACAGAACGTGTCGGTGCCCCTCGCGATCCACAACACCGCGAAGCAGTACGACCGTGCAGCACTCTCGGTGGTGCAGGGATCGATGCTGGTTGCGATCGTCAGCGGTCCGATCGTCACGAGCGACGACTTCGGGTTGGCACTCCTCGGCCATTTCGCCGACGCTCCCGTGGTGATCGGCCCCACGATGCCCAATCTCACTGCCGCCCACGCGAGCGCCACCGAGGCCATGGCGGCGATGGCGGCGGTGGACGGTTGGCCGAACGCTCCCCGTCCGGTGCACAGCGTCGAGTTGCTGCCGGAACGGGCGCTCAACGGTGACCACTCGGCGATCACTGCGCTCATCGACACGCTCGTCCGACCGCTTGCCAAGGGCGGCCCTACTTTGGCGACCACACTCGAGACCTATCTCGATGCGGGCGGGTCGGTTGAAGCGTGCGCACGCGAACTGTTCATTCATCCAAATACTGTTCGCTATCGACTCAAGAAGATCGCCGAACTGACCGGACGTGATCCAACACACTCCCGAGATGGCTATGTACTTCGCATAGCAGCGACAGTAGGTCGTTTGACACACTTCAAGAACGAAACGTCGTCACGAGCCACATGAGAAACACTGTTAACAGGACTCCCGTACCGTTTTCGCAGGCAGATGCCATATGGGCACATTTGTGTAACGAATCTCAGAGTGGTGACGATGGGATAGCCACTCAGGTCACCATTGTGGGAACCCTACAAAATCTGCCGTGAAGGTTCATTGGCCTCGACACCCACACTTCCGCCACAAAAGGTGTTCTCTGGTCACGTGCTTTCCTTGCTAGCGCCCGGACAGGGCTCACAGACACCCGGCATGCTGACTCCTTGGCTGGAGCTTCCCGGCGCGCGTGACCAGCTGGCCATCTGGTCCAAACTGGCAGGACTCGACCTCGAGCGCCTGGGCACGACGGCCACTGCGGACGAGATCACCGATACCTCCGTCACCCAGCCGCTGGTCGTGGCGAGCGCGCTCCTCGCGTACAACGAGTACGCCAAGAGCCGCGAGTTGTCCGCCGACGCAGTGGTCGCAGGCCACTCGGTCGGCGAACTCGCCGCAGCGGCCATCACCGGCGTCATCACGTTCGACGAGGCGGTCACGCTGGCCGCGGTCCGCGGCGCGGAGATGGCCAAGGCGTGCTCGCTCCAACCGACCACGATGGCAGCGGTTCTCGGCGGAGACGAGCAGGAGGTGCTCGCTCGTCTCGACGAGCTCGACCTGGTGCCTGCGAACCGCAACGCCGTGGGCCAGATCGTCGCCGCGGGCGACGTCGCGGCGATCGACGAACTCATCGCGAACCCTCCGGAGAAGGCGCGGACGCGCAAGCTCGCCGTGGCCGGCGCGTTCCACACGCGATTCATGGCGCCTGCCCGCGACGCCGTCGCCAAGGCTGCCGAGTCCATCACTCCGGGTGATCCCACCCGTACCCTGCTGTCGAATTCGGACGGACAGCCGGTCACCACAGGCGCTGAAGCACTGCACAAACTGGTCGAGCAGGTGACCTCACCGGTGCGGTGGGATCTGTGCTCGGCGTACCTCCGGGAAGCGGGCACCGACAGCATCGTCGAGCTGACCCCGGCGGGGACTCTGGTCGGCATCGCCAAGCGCGAACTCAAGGGCGTTCCGTCCGTCGCGCTCAAGGTGCCAGCCGACCTCGACAAGATCTAGAGCTTGGATAGCGGTCGCGCTCACCCCGCGACCCCCGGAAACCGGATTGACCGGTGGTCCAAACACCTGCGGGCCGACGCTCGCGGTGTTCCGGAGTCATTCACATTCACCAGTACAACGAAGGGAACCACACAGTGGCTGCCACCCAGGAACAACTCATCGCCGGCATCGCCGAGATCATCGAAGAGGTCACCGGCATCGAGCCGTCCGAGGTGACCATGGAGAAGTCGTTCGTCGACGACCTCGACATCGACTCGCTGTCGATGGTCGAGATCGCCGTGCAGACCGAGGACAAGTACGGCGTGAAGATCCCCGACGAGGATCTCGCCGGACTGCGCACCGTCGGTGACGCCGTCTCGTACATCCAGAAGCTGGAGTCCGAGAACCCCGAAGCTGCCGCAGCGATCCAGGCCCAGGTCGAGGCGGATCAGAAAGCCGGCTCGTGACCTCATCGCTCCGCGACTACTCCACGCTGGGGGGCAACTTCCCCAGCGTGGTGGTCACGTCGATGGTTGCGTCGACCTCCCTCGGTGAGGACCTCGATTCGACCTGGAAAGGTCTCCTCGCAGGCGAGACGGGCATTCGGCAACTCACGGACGATTTCGTCACGAAGTACGGTGAGCTCCCCTGCCGCGTCGGTGGCCGCATGGTCAAGGACCCCGCAGAAGAGGTGACCCGGGTCGAGGCCCGCCGCATGGCCTACGTCGAGCGGATCGCTCACGTGATGAGTAAGCGGCTCTGGGCGCAGGCAGGCGAGCCCGAGGTCGATCCCGACCGCCTGGCGGTCGTCATCGGCACCGGCCAGGGTGGCGGCGACGCCATGGTCGACGCCGTCAAGGCGATTGAGCAGTCGGGCAACTACCGCAAGGTCTCCCCGCTGGCCGTCTCGATGGCGATGCCGAACGGTCCCGCTGCAGTTGTCGGTCTCAACGTCGGCGCCCGCGCCGGTGTCATCACCCCGGTCTCGGCGTGCTCGTCGGGGGCCGAGGCGATTGCCCACGCGTGGCGGCACATCGTGCTCGGCGATGCCGACATGGTGGTCACCGGCGGCGTCGAAGGCCACATCGATGCGATCCCGATCGCGGCTTTCTCGATGATGCGCGCGATGAGCACCCGCAACGACGACCCCGCAGCAGCGTCGCGCCCGTTCGACAAAGATCGTGACGGCTTCGTCTTCGGCGAAGCCGCGGCGATGCTGATCGTCGAGCGTGAAGACCACGCCAGGGCACGCGGGGCGCACATCCACGCACGCATCCTGGGCTCGGGTATCACGTCCGACGGATTCCATCTGGTCGCACCCGACCCGAGCGGTCAGGGCAACGCTCGAGCCATGGCCCGTGCAATCCAGACGGCGGGGCTGCAACCCTCCGACATCACCCACATCAACGCTCACGCCACCTCGACCCCCATCGGCGACACCGCCGAAGCTGCGGGGATCGCTGCGGCGGTCGGCAATCACGCCGCCATCTATGCGCCGAAGTCCGCGCTCGGTCACTCGATCGGTGCGGTTGGTGCGCTGGAGTCGGTGCTGACCATCAAGAGCGTGGAAGAGGGCGTGATCCCGCCGACGCTGAACCTGGAGAACCTCGATCCCGAGTGCGGCGACATCGACGTCGTGCACGGCGAGGCACGTTATGGGCAGATCGACTACGCCCTGAACAACTCGTTCGGATTCGGTGGCCACAACGTGGCGCTCGCCATCGGGCGTTACTGATCACCACTCCGACGACCGCGACGTCGACGACGACCATGTCCCAGCCGGCATTCCCGTCGTCGACGTCGCGGCCGGTCTTCCCGGCACCGCGGCAGTAGGAGACATCGATGACCACACTGGCCCCGATCACCGGCCACCAGGACTCCGTCGATCCACGCGATCCGATGCTGCGCCTGACCAACTTCTTCGACGAGGGCACTCTCACGCTGCTCCATCCGCGTGACACGTCCGGCGTCCAGGCCGCCATCGGCCTCGTCCACGGCGTCCGTACGGTCTCCTACTGCACCGACGGCACCGTCATGGGCGGAGCGATGGGCATCGTCGGGTGCGCGCACATCGTCAACGCCATCGACACCGCGATCGCCGAACAGGCTCCCGTCGTGGGTATCTGGCACTCGGGTGGGGCTCGCCTCGCCGAAGGCGTGGAGGCATTGCACGCTGTCGGCGGCGTGTTCGAGGCCATGGTCCGAGCGTCGGGTTATGTTCCGCAGATCTCGGTAGTCGTCGGGTTCGCGGCGGGCGGGGCCGCCTACGGACCCGCGCTCACCGACGTGGTGATCATGGCGCCGGAGGGTCGCGTTTTCGTGACCGGCCCGGACGTCGTCCGCAGCGTGACCGGCGAATCCGTCGACATGGAGTCCCTCGGCGGACCACGTACCCACGGCAAGAAGTCGGGCGTCAGTCACATCACCGCCGACTCCGAGTCCGATGCGTACTGGCGCGCACGACGACTCGTCTCGACGTTCGGCAAGCAAGGACTCTTCGATCGTGACCTGGCAGAGGCGGGCGATTCCGACCTACAGGCCCTGCTACCAGAATCACCGCGACGCGCCTACGACGTCCACCCCATCGTCCACGCACTCCTCGACACGCAGCGTGCTGCCGACGGCGATACAGAGATCTCGAGTTTCGAAGAGCTGCAAGCCAAGTGGGCTCCCAACATCGTCGTCGGCTTCGGCAGACTCTCCGGACGCAGCGTCGGCGTCGTCGCGAACAACCCGCTGCGCATGGGCGGCTGCCTGAACTCCGAGAGTGCCGAGAAGGCCGCTCGATTCGTACGTCTCTGCGACGCCTTCGGCATCCCGCTCGTCGTCATCACCGACGTTCCCGGCTACCTTCCGGGCGTCGGTCAGGAATGGAACGGCGTGGTTCGACGCGGCGCAAAACTGTTGCACGCGTTCGCCGAATGCTCGGTCCCCCGCGTGACCCTGGTGACACGCAAGATCTACGGCGGCGCCTACATCGCGATGAACTCGCGCTCACTCGGCGCTACCGCAGTCTTCGCGTGGCCGGGTTCCGAGGTCGCGGTCATGGGCGCCAAGGCCGCCGTCGGCATCCTGCACAAGAAGGCTCTCGCAGCCGCTCCCGAAGACGAACGCGACGCACTCCACGACAGGCTCGCCGTCGAGCACGAACAGATCGCGGGCGGACTCGACCGCGCCCAGTCGATCGGTGTGGTCGACGAGGTCATCGACCCCGCCAAGACGAGGAGCATCATCACACAGGCCCTCGCGACGGCACCTGCTCGGCGCGGACGCCACAAGAACATCCCGCTCTAGTCTCGGCTCGCCCGTCGCGCCGACGGGCGGCGCACCCCTCGAACACGATTCGGCCCCGGCAGTGATCTGCCGGGGCCGAATCCGGTGTCGGGGTTGGTGATCGGAGGTTGCTCACCAACCGCCGTGTGGAGTCAACCGACGCGTTGCGTCAGCCAGGTCACTTCTGCCCCCGCACCGCCCATGCGGTAGGCCTCGAGTGCGTCGTCCCAGGCGGTACCGAGCGCGGCTTCGAGCTCACCCGCGAGTCCCGCGCTGTCCGGCTGGGCCTCGATGAGTGAGCGCAGTTGCATCTCGCCGATGATCACATCACCGTTGGCGCTCGTCGATCCCCGCCACAAGCCCAGACCGGGTACATAACTGAAGCGTTCTCCGTCGACGCCCTCACTGGGATTCTCGGTCACCTCGAAGCGCAGCGACGACCACTCGCGAAGGGCGTTCGCCAGGCGCGCAGCAGTGCCGACCGGTCCCGTCCAGTCAACGGTCGCCCGTTGCATGCCGGGGTCGGCTTCTTGCGCGGACCACTTCAAGTTGGCCCGCGCATTCAGGGTTGACGACAGAGCCCACTCCACGTGCGGGCACAGCGCAGCCTGCGCTGAGTGGATGTACACCACTCCGGTCGTCATGTCCGCAAACTGGTTCAGATTGCGCACCTTGTTCACCTCCGTTGTCGACGAGGAACGTCTTCCCCAACACACCTCACGACAGCGGATATCACACTCGTGTTGTTTATTGTGCCTGATGTTGTACGTGTTGCGCTAGTTTCCGGAGATGATTGATGTGAATTACTGATTCACAACTTTGGCCGTCGGCGCATCGGCGGACGTCTCACTCGTCGGCGACGAGAGTGTCAACAATCGTGTCGTTGAACTCCGTCCACAGCGGTTTCGCCCACGCACCGAATGGCCGGTCGGTCAGTACGACGCACGCGGCAGCCAGTTCCGGATCGACCCACAAGTAAGTACCCGACTGGCCGAAGTGACCGAAGGTCGACGGCGAGTTGCGTGTTCCGGTCCAGTGCGGCGACTTGTGCGCGCGGATCTCGAAGCCCAGTCCCCAATCGTTCGGCCTGTGCTTGCCGTATCCGGGTACGAAACCGTCGATCCCCGGGAACCACACCGAGTGCGCGCTCTCGGCGAGTTCCGCCGAGAGCAGGCGCGGTTGTAAGAGATCTGCCGCAAAAACGGCGAGGTCGTCGACGCTCGATCGCGCACCGTGCCCAGCGGGTCCGTCGAGCGTCGTCGACGAGAGTCCGAGCGGCGCACAGACCGCCTCGGCCAGGTAGTCGGCGAAGGGGATGTCCGTTGCCGTTTCGACGACCTCGGCGAGCACCTCGAACCCGGCGCTGGAGTAGATGCGCTTATCCCCCACCGGGGCCTCGACCTCACGCTTGTCGAACGCGAGCCCTGACGCATGGGCGAGGAGATGCGCGATGGTCGCACCGGGAGGGCCCGCGGCGTCGTCGAGTTCGACGGCCCCCTCCTCGACGGCAACGAGAATCGCCTCGGCCACCAGAAGCTTGGTGACCGAGGCGAGTTCGAAGACCTGAGCGGTGTCGCCGTGTGCGACCACTCCGTCCGTGGTGATGATCGCGGCGGCGACATTGTCGACCGGCCAGGAGTCGAGGGCGTCGAGAACACTCACGACATCCCACGTTACCGTTGCGTCGAGTTCAGTGGTCCTCGTCGGTGTAGCGGATGACGCCGCGAATGTTCTTGCCGTCGAGCATGTCCTGGTAGCCCTGGTTGATCTGGTCGAGTCGGTACTGCCGGGTGATCATGTCGTCGATGTTGAGCTTGCCGATCTTGTACATCGAAAGAAGTTGCGGGATGTCGAGTTTCGGGTTCGCGCCACCGAAGATGGTGCCCTGCAGGTTCTTCTGCAGCAGGGTGAGCATCGACAGGTTCAGCGTCACGTCCGTCTCGAGCATGTTGCCCATGCCGGTCAGCACACACGTACCCGCTTTGGCGGTGATACCCATCCAGCTGTCGACGTCCTTGCCGTGTACCTCACCGACGGTGACGATGACCTTCTGGCACATGGCACCGTGCGTGGTCTCGGCGATCGCGCCCGCGGCCTCCTCGATCGACGCGAAGGCGGCGGTCGCACCGAACTTCAGCGCCTGTTCGCGCTTCCACTCGACCGGATCGATCGCGAAGACGTTGCGCGCGCCCGCTATCACCGCACCCTGCAGTGCCGCGGTTCCGACACCGCCGACACCGACGATTGCCACGTCCTCGCCCGGGCGCACGTCGCCGCTGCGGGTGGCCGATCCGTAGCCGGTGGGGATACCGCACCCGACCAGCGCCGCCACCTCGAACGGAACGTCCTTGTCGATCTTCACCACCGACGCCTCGTGCACCACCATGTACGGAGCGAACGTACCGAGGAGCGTCATCGGATAGACGTTCTCACCCTTCGCCGTGTGGATACGGAACGTGTTGTCGGAGACTGCTTCTCCCTGCAGGAGCATGGCGCCGAAGTCGCACAGGTTCGCCAGACCCGATCGACACGACGGACACTTGCCGCACGACGGGATGAACGAGAGGACCACGTGGTCGCCGACCTCGAAGTCGGTCACGCCCTCGCCGAGCTCCTCGATGACGCCCGCACCCTCGTGACCGCCGAGGATCGGGAAGCCCGCCATCGGGATGCCACCGGTCATGAGGTGATGGTCGGAGTGACACATCCCGGCTGCTTCCATCCGGATCTTGATCTCGTGCGCTTTGGGATCGCCGATCTCGATCTCCTCGATCTCCCACGGCTGGTTGAGTTCCCGCAGCAGCGCACCCTTGGTCTTCATTCATGTCCTCCGCTTGTCGTCGTACACGCCGGGTCTGTGCCTCCGTGATGAGGCCACCCGAGCGCCCTCCTGAGACGATAGTCACTTTTCGTCGAAAATGAAACGTGTTCTACTTTTGTTCGACGATCAGTCCGCCAGTCCCGCGTCTTTGCTTCCGTACGTCTCGCGTAGGCGGGGTTTGACGACCTTGCCACCCGCGTTTCGAGGCAATTCCTCGACGAGCACGATGTCCTTCGGCTGCTTGAACCTCGCGAGGTTCTCGTCGAGATATGGTCCGAGTTCGTCGAGAGTCAGGTCGGCTCCGTCGACGGTCACCACCACCGCGACCGGGACCTCGCCCCACTTCGGGTCCGCTCTGCCGATCACCGCGGCCTCGGCGATCCTGGGGTGGCCGTAGAGCACGTTCTCGACCTCTGCGCAGTACACGTTCTCTCCACCGGAGATGATCATGTCCTTGGCCCGGTCGACCACGTAGAGGAAACCCTCATCGTCGCGTCGAACGAGGTCACCGGAGTGGAACCAGCCCCCGCGGAAGGCGTCCTCGGTGCCCTGCGGGTTCTGCCAGTACCCGAGCATCATGTTCGATCCGCGGTACACGATCTCGCCGACCTCCCCGTCGGGCACGTCGTTCATCATCGGATCGACGACGCGCGCGGTGACCGCAGGCACCACCCTGCCGATCGACCCGAGTTTGCGCAGCGCGTCAACGCCGTCGAGCACACACGTGATCGGCGACATCTCGGTTTGTCCGAACACTGCGACGTTCAACGCATCCGGAAACGTCTCGTTCATCGCCCTCAGTACAGTGTCCGATGCGGGTGCCGCGCCCCAACTGATGACGCGGAACTTCACGTCGCGCGGTTTCGCCTGTTGCGCGGCGCAGACCGCCTGCCACTGCGCGGGCACGAGGAAGATCGACGTGATGCCCTCCCGCTCACACATGTCGAGCATCGCATCGGGGTCGAACGCCCCGAGCGGATGGATGACCGACGTCGCACCCATGTAGAACAGCGGCGCCATGGCACCGATACCCGCGATGTGGAACAGCGGCGCGACGCCGGCGCCGATGTCGGCACGATTCGTGCGCAGCGCCTGCAGACAGGTGAGCGCCTGCGACTGCATGTTCGTGTGGGTGAGCATGGCGCCCTTGGGTTTTCCCGTGGTGCCCGAGGTATACATGATCAGCGCCACGGTCTCTTCGGGGATGTCGATCTCGGGCAGGTCCGCCGCGTCCTCGGCGACGAGGTCGGCGTAGTCAAGATGTGACTCGTTGTCCGAGCCGCCGACGACGATCACCTGGTCGACGTCTCCGGTTGCGGCGATGACCGCGTCGGCCAGTGGCGCCAGCATCGTCTCCGTCACGATCGTGCGAGCACCGCTGTCGGTCACCAGGTAGGCCACCTCGGCCGGACTCATCCTGACGTTCACCGGCACGGGGATCGCGCCGATGATGTTGGCGCCGAGGATGGCTTCGACGTACTCGGTTCTGTTGAGTAGCACCATCAGCACTCTGTCGCCGAAACCCACTCCCCGACGACTCAGCGCCGCAGCGAACGCGCGGGTGCGCTCGTCGAGCTGCTTCCACGTCGTCGTCTCGCCCATGAATTTCAGTGCTGGGGCGTCGGGCTGCATCAGTGCGTGCCGCCGGACCTGGTTGTTCCAATGGTTGCGGCGAGACCGCAGTGGTTCGGTGCTGAGATCTTGCCCGGAGTCAACGGTCGCGGTCATGGATACTCTCCTCGGTTTCTCGACGTCAGTGACGGCGTGTGGTGGTGAACGCGGCGATGGCCGCCTGGAATTCGTCGGATTGCAGCAGTAGGGTCTGCCCGTCGGTCTCGCGTTCGAGTGTCGCCTCGAACCCCGCCAGGGTGTTGGCGTCGAGTGCGGTCTTGGCCAGTCGCAACGCCTGGCTCGAGCTCTGCGCGAAGCGCGCGGAGACGGCGGCGATCTCCGCGTCGAGAGCGGTTCTGTCGTCGACGAGTCCACTGATCAACCCGGCATCGAAAGCTTCTGTCGCGGGCAGCCTTTCCCCGAGCAGGACAAGTCTGTTGGCGCGCGCGCGACCGACAGCGGCCGCCACCGTCTGCGTGGCACCACCGTCTGGCATGAGACCGATGTTGGTGAACGCCAGAAGGAAGTACGAACGCCTGGTGGCGATGATGAGATCGGACGCGAAGGCCAACGACGCTCCGATTCCGACGGCGGCGCCGTCGACCGAGGCGACCACCGGAACCGCCACGGAGCGCACCGCGCGGGCCAGCGTCGACCCGCCGCCGATCACCGACGCGGCACTGCTCTCGTCGATCCCTCCGTTCTTGGCCGAGTCCGCAGCGATGTCGCGGATGTCGGCGCCGGTGCTGAAGTTCCCACCCGCGCCGTCGATGATCACCGCTCGGACGTCCGCTGCCGCGCATCGGGTGGTCAGGAAATCGACGAGGGCAGCAGCCGCCGTGCCGTTGAGCGCGTTCATCCGTTCCGCGCGATCAATGGTGACGCGGGCGATGCCGCGATCATCGACCTCGGTCACGATGCCGGTGCCCGTCGTGTGATCAGACGCCGCGACCGAAGCCGCCGGGGTATCAGACATGGGCCGCTCCCTCGGTGGCACAGCGTCGGGCTGTCGAGTGATCCATGCCGCAACCATACCTGCACATGAGATGTGCACCACAGGAATCGCAATTAACTTACGGTTCTCTCACACAGTCACAGCCAGCGGTTTTAGACGATTTCACCATTTACTCTCTGGCGAATACGCGGTCGCTCTACTCTGGACCGATGAGCAGTCAGCCCGCGAGTGACGACGTTGCACCGCCGCGTCGACGACCCGCCGACCGTCGGGCACTGATACTGCGGACCGCGGCGACGGAGTTCAGCGATCGCGGCTACCACGCCGTGCGCCTCGAGGAGATCGCCGAGCTCGTCGGAATCTCCACTCCCGCGCTCTACCGCCACTTCCCGACGAAATATGCACTGTTCGCCGAAACCACCGCACTCCTCGCCGAAGCACTCACCGACGCACTCGACGCAGCCGACGATGACCTCGAGTCGGCACTGACCGCCCTCGCACAGTCCGCCATCGATCACCGCAGAACCGGCGGCCTCTACCGGTGGGACCAGCGTTTCCTACGTGGCGACGACGCCGCGACCGTGAGATCGGTTCTGGTCGACCAGCACCGACGCATCCGTGCGGCACTTCTCGAACTGCGGCCCGACACTCCCCGACCACACGCAGACGTCGTGGCAGCCGCGATGATCAGCGTCGTCGCGAGTCCGACGACACATCGCACAACACTGCCCGACCGCGACATCCGCCGACTGCTCGTGGCAACCGCGCTCTCGCTGGCCGACGTTCCTCCGACGGCCGCCGCCGGCCCAACGGTCAGCACCGCACCATCGGGCCTCGCACCGGCATCCAAGCGTGAACTCGTGCTTGCCGAATCGATCTCGTTGTTCGCCGCCAAAGGCTTCGGCGAGGTCACCATCGACGAGATCGCCGCCGCTGCCGGAATCCCCGCATCGGGTGTCTACCGGCACTTCGACGGCAAGTCCGCGATCTTGTCGGCGGCCTTCTGGCGCGCATCCGACCGCGTCAGCGCGGCAAACTCCGAAGCACTGGCGGCAGCGACAACCAGTCGAGCCGCGCTCGCGGAGCTCGTCGACAGGTACGTGCGACTCTTCTTGCGCGACAACGCACTTCAGTCGTTGTATCTGAGCGAGATCGGACACCTCCCGCCATCGGAACGCAGCGCACTGCGTCGACAACAACGCGCCAACGTCGACGAATGGGCCGCGTGGGTCACACGTGATCGCGGTGATGCCATCAGCCGTGCGCAGGCGCGTTTTCTGGTTCACGCGGCGCTCGGTGTCACCTCCGACCTGCTGCGACTCCCGCGGTCGCCGTCGGCCGAGCAGGTCATCGATCTGTGCTGCGCAATTCTCATCGGCCCGCAGCGGACGTGACTCCCGCGCGGTTCGTCGCAGGACCGCTCACACGGTTGCGAGGTCGTCGAGCAACCACGTGCCGTTGCGCTTGGCGAGGGTGATCTCGACACGCGACTGGTACGGGATACCGTCGGGCACCTGCGCCGCGATCTCTGACGACTTGACCGTCTGGTCCAACGCCACCAGAACCACCGCACGCTCGGCGCTCATCGATTCGATACCTGCGCGCTGCGCCTTCGCTGTCGACACGCCCTTGGCGTTGGAGTTCCCCTTGCGCGCATCCTGCGATGACGCGATGTAGGTCTTACCGAATTCGGGTGTGGAGATCTCGGTGATCCGCCGATCGAGGTCGGCGTAATTCGACGGGTCGTAGGTGGTCAGTTCGACGGCGTAGCGGCGCGCGGTGTCGAGCACCGTGGCACGGTCGGCGTCCGACGGCCCGGCGTTCGCCGCCCGATCGTCGGCCCGCACGTACAGGTAGGCCAGCCCCCCGGTCGAGATCGCGAGAGCAACCACCAACACCCCCAGGATCCCGACCAGCGTCCGCCCACGGACAAGCCTCCGCGCTCGTCCCGTCGCGCCGACGTCGTTCGTCGTGTCGAGTCTGCGGGGCACGCGGTCGGCCGCCTCGGCACGCAGTTTCTCGCGCCTGCCGCGATTGGCAGCAAGGAATTCCTCACCGTCGAGTGGCGTGACGTCGGCGTCGGCGTCGGACCGTGAACGCGACTGGTGATGGCCCGCCGGCGACTCGATCACTTCGTCTGCGGGGCGCGTCTGCTCGGCCTGCACGTCGTCAGAGGGGACACGCGATTTGGGCATGGCAACCAATGTAGCCACCGGTGGTGTGTCCCAGACCACCGGTCGAAATATCAAATATATGACCGTGTGTAAGGATGGTCACATCCCAGCCCGTTCCCCAGCGAGAGGACACCAGTGAAGTTCACAGAGGAACAACAGGCATTCGCGACGTCGGTCGCCGATTTCTGCCAGCGCGAACTCGGTACCCGTGAGCAGCGCAATCGCTACACCAGAAGCGGACGAGAGCTCCACTCCCGCGAGCTCTATCAGAAGATGGCCGACGTGGGTTGGACTGGCATCATGCTGCCGGAGACCTACGGCGGGTCCGGCGCGGGCAACGTCGAGATGTGCATCCTGCTCGAAGAGGCGATGCGCGGCATGGCGCCCATCGGCGGCATCGGACCCACCTTCATCACGGCACTGGCCTACAACCGCTTCGCCGACGATCAACTCAAGAAGGAGGTCCTCACCGGCGTCGTCAACGGAGATGCACTCTCGATCTCGATGTCGGAACCCGAGGCGGGCTCCGACGTCGCGAATCTCACCTGCCGTGCGGAAAAGGTCGACGGCGGATGGATCATCAACGGTCAGAAGACCTGGTGTTCCAATGCGCACTTCGCGCGGTCGATCCTGCTGATCGCCCGCACCTCGAACACCGGCAAGAAGCACGAGGGCATCACGCAGTTCCACATCCCCGCCGACACACCGGGTTTGGTCATCAAAGGTATCGACACGCTCGGCGGCCGCGAGGTCAACGACCTGTACTTCACGGACTGTCGAGTACCCGACTCCGCGGTCGTCGGCGAGGTCGGCAATGGTTGGAATCAACTGATGGCCGGACTCAACACCGAGCGTCTGATCCTCGCTGCCATGCAACTGGGCGTGGCAGAGCGGTCGTTCGCCGACACGCTGGCTTTCATCACCGAGCGCAAGCAGTTCGGGCGTCCCATCGGCTCGTTCCAGGCACTGCGGCACCGCATGGCCGATCTCGCCACGGAGATCGAGTGCACCAGACAACTCGTCTACTCGGTGGCACAACTCGCCGACGACAGCCCCACCAAGCTCCTCCCCCGCGAAGCGTCGATGGCGAAGCTCAAGGCCACCGAGACCTCGAAACGCATGACCATCGACGCCATGCAGATGATGGGAGGCTACGGTTACGCAACCGAATTCGACGCCGAGCGCTTGATGCGCGGCGCGATCATCTCGACGGTCTACGGTGGCACGAATGAGATCCAGCGCGACATCATCGGCAAGACCTTCGGACTCTGACGGGTCGAGGGCGTCGCGTCGGATCCCGCGGCGCCCTCAACTGTCCGAAGAAGTGGCCGCCCACATTCGGCACCGCATCATGACCGCCGACATCCGACCCGGCGACTTCATCAGACTCGACGACGTCGCAGCCGAGTTGGGTGTGAGTGTCACCCCGGTACGAGAAGCGCTGTTGACTCTCCGCGGCGAGGGCATGGTCGACCTCGAGCCGCACCGCGGCTACCGCGTGGGTCCACTCGATCGAGTCGACGTCGACGATCTGTTCTGGTTGCAGGGCGAGATCGCGGTCCGACTCGCGCTTCGCACCGCGGCAGCGGTGACACCCGCCGACCTCGACGAACTCCAGTGGTGGATCCGACAACTCCGCGCAGCCGTCGAGGCAGGGGACGAGCAGCGGGTGATGGAGGCCGAGTTCGAATTCCACCGCACCCACAACGTCATCGCCGGCGGCACCAAGTTGGCGTGGTTTCTACTCGCGGCCACGCGGTACACACCGGCGCGGCTCTACGCGAACGACCCCGAGTGGGGCAACACCGCCGTCGACAGCCATGAGCGGCTGGTCGACGCCTACCGGCGCGGCGACGTCGATGAGGCCGTGACGCAAACGCGTCGCCAATTCACCGACGGCGCAGCGCGCTTGACGCACCACCTCGAGCGGAGCGGTATCTGGACCGCTCCCGCCTCAGACCGAACCCAAATCTGAGGCTACCCACTGTTGCGGTCGGACGACGACCTTTGTCTGCGCACCGTGATCGGACGTGGCGAATTCGACGTAGCCCGCCACTTTCTCGGCGGGCAGATATCGTGTCGCCATCTCGACGAGATCGTCCTTCGTGCCGTCGACATAGTCGATGACAGGCCCCGACACCGCGGCGTAGGCGATTGTCGGCGAGACAACTTCCGCCATCATCGTGCAGCGTCCGGCCTCGCGAAGCAGCGTGATCTTGCGCGACTCCGCACCGGTCAGAAACCACAGATCGCCGCCGGGCTCGTACTGATACCAGATCGGCACCACGAGTGGCGCCCGGTCCGGGCCCGCCTCGACCGAAAGCGCGCCGATATGCGGCTGCGCGAGGAATGCCTGCCGTTGTTCACTGTTCATCGCCATGATCGCGAGAGTAGTTGCGACTCCCGACGCATGTCGGCGACTCAGTGCGCGAGTTTCAAACCGACGACCGACGCGACAATGAGGAAGATCAGTCCGATCTTGAGCAACGACGCCGATTCCGTGCCGGTCACCATCGCATAAGTGACCGTCAGCGCGGCGCCGATGCCCACCCAAATCGCATATGCGGTACCGGTCGGCAACTCGCGCAATGCAAATGCAAGACCAGCCATCGAACCGAATAACGCCACCGCGAAAATGATGGTCGGAACGACCTGTGTGAAGCCGTGGGATTTACCGAGCGCAGTTGCCCACACCGCTTCGAGAACCCCAGAAATGATCAGTACGATCCACGACACGAGACGTCAAACCTCCGAGCGCCGTCTTGTCGCTGGCCGGGTACGGCGCGCCTCGTCCGGATGTCACCATTGACACCAAAAATTGTAGCAAATCTTGTATTCCCAGATGTCGGCGTACGCGGCCGCACCATTGGGGCACGGCCGGTTTCCGCTCGCCGAAGACGGAGCGTTACCCAGATGAACTGTATTACCCAGATGAACTGTCTTACTCCGATGAACTTCCGCGACTCACACCGATCACTCCGGCGCCGACGAGAACGACCACCAGGCCGACGATCGTGTAGAGCCAGGCCGCAACTCCGCCACCGTAGTTCGCGATGTCGCCGATCCCCGCCGCAGCGAAGATAAGGCCCATCGCGATCGCCAGTCCGGGCAGAACATAGAAAAGTGGTGAATGCGACGACATGGTGTCGACCTCCTGACGTGTCTTCTTCGGATGAGACGCCTCTACACACGACGTTAGGAGTTGCTTGACCATCCAGAAAGGGTCTTTCGTCCAGAAGGCCCGCGAATCCGCGGGTATGTCACAGATGTTTCGTCGCACTTCCCGGCAATGCCCGAAATATCCTTCTGATGGACGAGAGATGTGAGAGTATTCGCCACAGATTCGTAGAATTCTCCCCTTTGCCGAACCCCACCGGCGAGTCAGAGGACTTAGACATGAGACGACCCGCTCTCCTCGTCGCCGGAGTCACGTCGGCGCTTCTCTGGCTGACCGGTTGTGCCGGCGCCGATTCGACCGGGCCCGCGTACTCTTCGTCTGCGTCCTCTTCGGCTGCGTCGAGCAGCGCGCCCGGCGCCTCGCGATCCGTTACCACCACAACGGTCGAGGTGCCGCAGACAACCCCTGATGCTCCGCAACAGGCAGCAGGACCGGCGATCGGTGATGCGTGTATCGGAGCCGACATAGGCCGTCGCGCCGTCGACGCCAACGGCACCGCGATCGTGTGTGACAACTATGAGTGGACCGTCGACAACGGGCAGACTCCGCGACATCCTTGGGCCGACGACCAGACACAATCACCGACACCGACAGCTCAGTGCAACGACGGAGCCGTGATCAATGACGGCGGAGGCAATTACACGACGTGTGAGAACGGGCAGTGGAGGTCGGTGAGACCGACCTACGATCCGAACTCCGCTGACGGTTACGGTCCCAACCAGCCCCTGCCACCGCTGTGCGTCCGGTTTCCGGACCAGTACACGTGCTGAGAGAGCACTGATCGTCTGGACCATGCACGCCGTGGTGCTCCCGACAGCAGCAGAGGCGGTCCCGATTGCCTCGGGGCCGCCTCTGAACTGCTACTTCTCTGCTCCCCCAACTGGACTCGAACCAGTTTGCCCGGTGTGATGCTTTTGTAGGGGTGACCTCAGGAATTAGCTCTTTACCTGCGGTCATGGCTGACAGTACATGTGGAAAACTGCGGAGGCAAGCGGAACGTGATGTAAGTTCTTATTGCACGATTGTTGCACGAGAACAAGGGGCGGGATGGCGAAGCCGAGACGACAGCGACGCGAGTTCGGGGCAATTCGCAAGCTCCCCAGTGGTCGCCATCAAGCCCACTACACCGGCCCCGATGGTGCCAAGCACACCGCTCCGCACACGTTCGCCGCGAAGGTCGACGCCGAAGCTTGGTTGACCGACCGTCGCCGAGAGATCGATCGTGGGCTCTGGAACCCCGCCACCGCAGACCAGGCAGAGTCACCGATGTTCGAGCCTTACGCCGACGACTGGCTACGTACGCGCCTAGTGCGTGGCCGCCCCTTGAAGATCCGCACCCGCGACCACTACCGCAGCCTGCTCGACCTCCATGTGCTGCCAACGTTCAAGGCCAAGCGCCTCGACGAGATAACGCCTGCCGACGTCCGCAAGTGGCACGACCAACTACTCCCAGACGCCCCGACCATGCGCGCACACGCCTACTCACTCCTGCGCACCATCATGACGAGCGCCTACAACGCCGAACTGATCACAGCGAATCCTTGTCGCGTCGAAGGCGCGGGATCGTCACGACGTCGATCGCGCACGGTCCCGGCCACCATCGACGAGCTCCAGACCATCGTCAACGCGATGCCTGCGCGCTACCAGCTCATGACGTTGTTCGCCGCCTGGTGCGCGCTGCGCTTCGGTGAGCTCATCGAAATTAGACGCCGCGACGTCACACTCGAGTACGAGGCGGACGAGGACACGGGCGAACGACGCCTCGTGGCCGGCGCGGTGTCGGTGACCCGCGGCGCCGTGTGGGACGCCGAGAAGAGCGCCTACGTTGCCCAAGACTCGGCGAAGTCCGAAGCTGGTACCCGGACCGTCCACGTTCCCCCGCACGTGCTTGGAGCAGTCGAGACACACCTCAACGAGCACACCGGGCCGAAGCAGGATGCACTGCTCTTTCCTGCGCCGAAAGGCGGGTATCTCACTCCCACAACGCTTTACAGCTACTTCTATCCAGCACGCGACGCTGCGAAGCGCAGCGACCTTCGGTTTCACGACTTGAGGCACACCGGTGCCGTCCTCGCGGCTGCAACTGGCGCCACCCTGGCGGAACTACAGGCACGCCTTGGGCATTCGACGGTATCGGCGGCGATGAGATATCAGCACGCCTCCAGAGGGCGCGATAAGAAGATCGCCGAAGCACTTTCCAGGATGATCGGCGACACTCCGAGCGAATGACTTGCGACAGACGGAATCTCATGCTGTTCTATAAGAGTGACGTGGAAGCACACGGAACAAACAATCGAACATCGAAGCTAGGTCAGATTCACCCTGGAGGTTAATCGGACCGAACGGCGTCGGAGGCCGCCGATATAGGCCCCTCTCCTGAAAGACCCTGGTGGTCGAACAGACGTGATCGGAGAGCGTCGAGTAACCGCACTGCAAGCAGATCTTGCGTGAGGTTTCTCGGTGTTCTCCATTTTCGTCTCTGGAGGTTCTGGTGGCCAAAACCACCCTGCCCCGACGTTGGGCAACAATCAACGTCGCCGCCGACTATCTCGGCGTCACCGACCGCACTATTCGCCAAATGATCGCGGATGGCCGAATCTGCGGATACCGCAACGGGCGCAGAGTCATTCGAATCGATCTCAACGAGGTCGACGCCTCGATGAAGCCTTTCGGTGGTGCCGCATGAGCAGCCCCGACTACACACACCTTGAGCAGCAAGCCGACCTACTCGATACCGAGTACCAGGCGGACGAGATCGGCGGCGATGTCGAGTGATCGCAAAGCGAAACCCCGCTGCGGCTGGCAACCGCAACGGGGCTCAAAAATCCTGGCGAATGGACTATCTCAATAATAAACCAGACGCCCGCACCACGTCACGCACTGCGGACGAGATCTACGAACAAGCCGTCGTCGAAGCTGCCTCAGAGCTGGGCTTCACCGTGTCATTGCCCTGCCGAGTTTGTGGGCACCCGCTGACCGATCCGAAGAGCGTGGCTGTCCAGGTCGGTCCCCGCTGCCGAAGCAAAGCGGGAGGTCGGCTGTGAACTACGACGAAGCAAATGCGCTGCGGTACCAACTCCTCGACGTCGAACTCCCTGAAGGTGTCGACCGTGCCCGATACCACTCGCTACTCACCTGCGGTGTGCTCTGCTGCCTTCAACAAGGACTAGACGCCATCGAGGAACGAAGGCTCGCACTCAAGGAAGCCGCCCGCGAGGTCTCTCAGGCCGCGGACTGGGCGGCAGTCGCACAACGGGTTCGTAACCGAGACAGCGCAATCCGCTCAGGTGCATACGTGGAGCGGGTGGTCTCGTGAACGGAGACATAGTGCTTGGAGACATAGTGCTCAAGAAGATCGAGACTTTTGTGTCACGCTTTGTGTCATACCCCTCGGAGGCGGCGCTCGTCGCGCACGTGCTCTGGATCGCGCATACGTGGTTGATTGACAAGTGGGAGTCGACCCCGCGGCTCGCGTTCCTGAGTCCTGAACCGGGTAGCGGGAAATCTCGTGCGCTGGAAGTCACCGAACCTCTGGTTCCGCGCCCGGTACACGCCGTGAACACAACTCCTGCTTACCTTTTCCGCAAGGTCGCCGATGAGGGTGGCAAGCCCACCATCCTCTACGACGAGGTCGACACTGTCTTTGGTCCCCGCGCCAAGGACAACGAGGACATTCGCGGCATGTTGAATGCCGGTCACCGCAAAGGCGCCACAGCAGGTCGCTGCGTGATCCGCGGGAAGAATGTCGAGACCGAAGAGCTCGAGGCTTACTGCGCTGTTGCTCTCGCTGGCCTCGACGATCTACCCGACACGATCATGACCCGTTCGGTGGTCGTGCGGATGCGTCGTCGAGCTCCGGGCGAGAAGGTCGAGCCGTGGCGGCTGCGGATCAACGGACCCGAGGCTGCCGAGCTCGCTGACGAGATCCACGGGTGGACAGCCAGTGTCGCCCAGCAGGCAGTGGATGCGTGGCCTGAGATGCCGGACGGTGTCGAGGACCGAAACGCTGATGTGTGGGAGGCCTTGTTGGCTGTCGCTGACCTTGCCGGTGGTGACTGGCCTGAGCGGGCACGGGTAGCGGCGGTAACACTGGTAACGGCTTCGCAGGATCGCACCCCCAGCCTTGGTGTGATGCTCCTTCGCGACCTACGCGCCGTCTTCGGCGACACCGATCGGATGTCAACCGAGAGCATTTTGACTGCCCTCAACGACCTCGATGAGTCTCCGTGGTCCACGATTCGTCGGGGTGATCCACTCGACGCCCGCGGCCTTGCAAACAGGTTGGGCAAGTACGGGATCAAACCCCACTTGTACAAGATAGAAAACTCCCCGATCCGCGGTTACTCCGCAGCATCGTTGGCGGACTCGTGGGAAAGGTACCTACCCCAGGTAGGGCCGGATGAATCCGTTACTGCCGTTACTCCCGCTACCTCGGTAACGGAGGTAACGCCGGTAACGCAGGAACCCCGGCCTCCCCAGTGCGCCATCTGCCGTTTCCCAATGACCCTCGCCGACGACATCGCCGCGGGCCTCCACCTCTCATGCAAGAAGGATTAATCATGCAATCACCGAACCTCGCGACCGACATGCTGATTCACGCCGCGCTCGAGACAGTCGACACCCACGCCTGGACGATCGATGTCCTCTCTGATCATGGCGTCTGCGACCAGCACCCTGACGAGACGGACGCGCTTGCCAGCACTGTCGCCGATCTCCAGCGCGCAACATTCGAGTTCACTCATTACAGCGATGGCCGGGTCATCCGCGCGACCGAGATGGTCGACAACCACGTTCACATCAGCCACATCTTCGCGGCTGTGCCGGAGCATCGCGGCGAACGGCTGCTGTTCACCGATCGACGACCACACGACCCCGGCACACCCGACCGGGGGCATTACAGGGTCTACGTCGACGACGCCGCGGCGCGGCTGCGCGTGGAGGTTTTTGGCCCGCTGGAGGCGATGTGAAGTGCCAACGCTGCGGTGGTCCGTGCCGCGCCCACGCCGGAAGCGTGCATGGCTGGACGTGCCGAGCCTGCCTCCAGAAGTACATCGACAAGCAGCCGGACCCACCACGCCGACGAATCAACGCCGCCCAATCGGAGGAACAGAAGTGAACGAATCAGATCGCGAGCAGTACCGACTCGCCGCGAATCGGGCCGCGACACTCCTCGCCGCAGCCTCCCGACACGACGACCTCGGACCCGTCATCAATGACCTGAACATCGCGCCCGAAGAGGTCGGCACCCTCCTGTTGTTCCTCGCGACGACATGCTGGGAGTACATGTTGAAGGCGTCGCCGAACTATGACATCGCGGCGTTGAAAGTGGAAGCGATACGCCGTCTAGGTGCGCCGTGATCCCTGACCGGCACGAGGGGTCGGCGAGGTATGCCATCGCGTGTTTTGTGCGTGAGCGCGTTCTCGCCGGCCGCTCGGTTCCTTCGGAGGTCGTCGCTCTCGACGAGTGGTTACGCACACACCCCATGTCATGTAGCGGACACGAAACTGTCTCCGCCACAGCTGATCTGGACATGATGACCTCAGCAGAAGCAGCCGACATCCTCGGCACCACACAACGCCATATGGCGCGCCTGGCACCCACCCTCGGCGGCGTCAAACGCTCCAACCGGTGGTGGATACCGCGCCGAGAGATCGAAAGAAGAGGGCATGGCGACATCGAAAGCGTTACTCGCAGTTGAGCAGTCGCTCGCCTCCCTCGACGAGCCGGACTGGAAAGCGTTCGTCGCGGCAGTGCGCGGCGACGACGCCACCTTCGCAGCCTTCGTCGCACGCCTCCGACCACCCGAACCCACCTACCCAGCGAACTGGACACCCCGAAAGGGCTAGCAATGGACATCAACATCAGCACCCCCGGCGAACTCAGCGAACTCGTCACCGCACTCGGCGGCACCATGCCCGACGAGCTCAACGCCATCGCCGACACCATCAAGCAAGTGCGGAACTGGCACGGCCCCGACACCTTCGACATCTCGGTAGCAGCACGCACCGGAGCACTCACCAGCGACACCGCCGTAGACCTGCTCGACCAAGCCGTCAGGCAACCGACCATCGAGCCCACAACCGTCCGCGCGCAGGCAGTTCACGGGCTGCTACAACGCTATTCAATCCTCGTCGCCGGTAGCGCTGGCGATTCGATCATCGAGTCCGTTCGACCTGCATTCACCGAAGCATCCGCAGCCATCGCCGAAGCTGCGAATCTTGTGCTACCGAACGCCACCGCAGCGGACCTCTCCGAGGCCGACGACGACTACATCGCCGCCTGGCGCGCTCTCGGTGAACACCGCGGCACCCTCGACAAAGTCGGCGCACTCATCGAACTTCTCGCAGTCACCGGATTCAACGTTCTCGGCGGACTCCAGCCGTGGCACACGCCACGAGCACGGGAGGCTGCGTTCTTCGCAGGCGAAACCCGGTGGCTGCTCGACGTTGGTCGCGCTCTCACACTTCCGAACGGAAGCGGTGGACCACGTGGTGGCAAGTGGCACCAAATCAGTTCGGCCCTCGTGCTCAACACAGTCACCGAAGCCCGCCTCATCCTCGCCGAAGCACAACGCGAACGAGAAGAAACCCAGGCCAAAGAACGCGCCACCATCTACTCCTGAAAGGAACCACGATCATGGCGAACGAAACCAAACCACTCTTCCGCCCAGGAGCCAGCGTCACCATTCGCGCCACCACCGCACTCAGCGGTGGACGACTCGTCGCAATCGCATCCGCCTATGACGGGAACTTCCCCACCAAACTGTGTCCCGCAGGCGCCAAACCATTCGGCGTCGCAACCGCCGACATCGCCTCCGGCGCACTCGGAACCGCACTCCGCGAGGGCATCATCCCACTCATCGCAGGAGCCAGCATCACCGCGGGAACCCAAGTCGAATCAGATGCACAAGGCCGAGTCATACCCCTCAACACTGGTATCCCAGTGGGCACAGCAGTCGAGGCGGGCACAACTGGACTACCCGTCGCAGTAGCCCTCGACGTCTGATGACCTGCGTGGCGTCAGCGCCCGCAGTCCGCTGACACCACGCACCGGCTGGCCCTGACACGCAGACCCAGGAGGTCGTCAGGGCCAGCCACAACCAACCACCGACAAGGAGAAGCGATGCCATCCCACAACTGGGGCGCAGGTGATCCCCGCACCAGCACAGCGAACTGGCGGCGACTCCGACGCGCAGTCATCGTCCGTGACGGCAACCGCTGCGCCCAATGCGGTGCAGACGGACGCATCCACCGCTTGGACCTCGACCACATCATCAACGTCAAACGTGGAGGCCAAGACACCCTCGACAACGCGCGACTGCTCTGCCACGCCTGCCACAAACCCAAGACCCAAGCCGAAGCACGCGCAGGAATCGCCGCACGCAAAGCGCGTCTCCGACTCCCCACCGAGCCACACCCCGGAGCAGGCGCATGGGGCTGGTGCACGAGTAGGTGACATCTGATCTGGCTTGCCCTGCCGGGCGGCCTGGAAGGATGCCAGCTGTGCCCAAGCCCTATCCCCAGGAGTTCCGCGACGACGTTGTCCGCGTCGCCCAGAACCGTGAAGACGGTGTGACTCTCGAACAGATCGCTGCCGACTTCGGTATCCACCCGATGACCCTGAACAAGTGGATCCGCAAGGCCGACGTGGAGGCCGGGATCAAGCCCGGCACCACGTCGGCCGAATCGCGTGAGCTGCGCGAGGCCAAGCGGCGTGTGCGCCTGCTTGAACAGGAGAACGAGGTCTTACGCCGGGCGGCGGCGTACCTGTCCCAAGCGAATCTGCCGGGAAAAGGTGGTACCCGCTCGTGAGTGAGCTGGCCGCTGACGGCATCCCCGTCACGGTGGCGTGTCGGGTACTCAAGATCGCTCGCCAGCCCTACTACCGGTGGCGCAAGAACCCGATCACCGACGCCGAGCTCGCCGAGGCGTACCGGGCCAACGCCCTGTTCGACGCCCACCGCGAAGACCCGGAGTTCGGCTACCGCTACCTCGCCGACGAGGCCGAAGCCGCAGGCGAGAAGATGTGCCGGCGGACGGCGTGGCGGATCTGCTCCGCCGGCGGCTGGACCAGCACCATCAGCAAGAGAGGCCGCGGCAAGCACCGCAAGGCCGGCCCGCCTGTACACGACGATCTCGTCAAGAGAGACTTCACCGCGCCCGGCCCCAACGAGCTGTGGCTGACCGACATCACCGAGCACTGGACGGCCGAGGGCAAGCTGTACCTGTGCGCGATCAAGGACGTCTACTCGGGCCGGATCGTCGGGTACTCGATCGACTCGAGAATGAAGTCCCGCCTGGCCGTGGCCGCCCTGAACAGCGCTGTCGCCAGGCGAGGGGACGTGGCCGGCTGCGTTCTGCACAGCGATAGAGGGTCTCAATTTCGTTCGAAGAAGATGCAGAAGGCCATCACCCGGCACGGCATGCTCGGGTCGATGGGCAGGGTCGGTGCGTGTGGTGACAACGCGGCGATGGAGAGCTTCTTCTCGCTGCTACAGAACAACGTCCTCGACCGTCGATCCTGGGCCACCAGAGACGAGCTCCGGGCCGCCATCGTGCACTGGATCGAACGGACCTACCACCGCCGCAGACGACAGGACCGCCTCGGCAGATTGACCCCCATTGAATTCGAGACCATCATCAACCACGAGGCCCCTCAGGCCGCGTGACTAACCCTGTCACCTATCCGTGCACCAGGCCCCACCATCTGCGTGCGCCGTTTCGCTTGGTTTGGGGGTCTTGTGATGGGTAGCGAGTATCCGGATGCGTGGAGGCCTGCTGCGGGTCATCCGGGGGCTGAGAAGAAGGATCGGGCGCCTAGGACGGGTGGTGGTGAGCGGATTCCGTGGGATGTGGCGTCGCCGTCTGCGTATCCGTCGTCGTGGCCGGAAGCTCGTGAGCGGGTGGAGCTTTCCTCGGAGAGCGTTGAGGAGGACTGACCGTGGCAACGTATAACGCTGGCTCAGCATCGATCGACATTCATGGTGATACGTCGAATCTGGCGACGGAGATCAAGGAGAAGCTCGAACGCATCAAGGTTGAGTACGACATTGACGTCGGTGCTGACCTGACTGGGTTTCGTGCTCGTATGGATGAGTTGCGGGCCGAGACACGTGACATCGAGATCGGTGTTGATGTGGATGACGCTGCTGCTCGTGCACGGTTGGATGAGTTGTCTCGGGATCGACGTGTTCGTATCGATGTCGATGGTTCCGGGTTGCGGGGTGTGGCGTCGGGTGCGGATGACGCGAACCGTGGGTTGTCGGCGATGGCTGCGATCAAGTTCGGTGCACTCGCGGTCGGCATCGCCGCGCTCACTCCTGCGCTGCTCGGTGTGGCGGGCGCTGCTGCGGGCGCGGGTGCGGCGATTGGTGCGATCGGTGCCGCGGGCCTGATTGGTTCGTCAGGGATTATCGGCGCTTTCAAGGCTGCGAACACCGAGGCTGCGGGGGCCGGTAAGGCTGCAGAGGATGCCGCTGACCGTGTTGCTTCGGCACAGGAGAAGGTGCGGGATGCTGTCGATCAGGTGGCGAATGCGCACCGTGATGTGGCGGACGCACAGCAGGGTGTGGTGGAGGCTGAGCGGAAGGCTGCTGATGCTCAACGGGATTTGAATGACTCGTATCAGGAGGCGACCCGCTACTTGCGGGACATGAACGACCAGCTTGCGGATGCGGAGATTTCGCAGGAGCGCGCCGAGATTGCTTTGGCGCGTGCTCGTGGGGATCAGGCAAAGACTGCTGTTGATCCGAAGGCGACGGGTCTGGATCGTGCCGAGGCGGCGTTGAATGTGCGTGAGGCGCAGCAGCGTTTGGATGAGGCGAAGTCGCGGACGGCGGATCAGCGGACGGATACTGCTGCGGCGAATGCGAAGGGTGTCGGTAACTCCGACATCGTGAATGCGGCGCACGACAAGCTATCCGAGGCTGATCGTGGTGTGGTTGATGCGCGGAATGGTTTGGTGGAGGCCAATCAGCGTCTGGCGGATTCGAACCGCAATCTCGCTGATGCGCAACGGGATCTCGCGAAGGCTGCCATTGAAACTGGTGCCGGCGCTGGTGGGGTGGACAAGTTTGCGGAGGCGATGGCGAAGCTGTCGCCGAACGCACGTGACTTTGTGACCCAGATACGTGCGCTTGGTCCGGCGTGGAATCAGATGAAGACGACGGTCCAGGACCGCCTGTTTGAGGGGTTGGGGGCGTCGGTCACCCAGTTCGCGAACCAGAATCTGGGTGGGTTGCAGTCGTCATTGACGCAGGTCGCCGGGTACATGAACTCAACGTTCAAGTCCACTTTGTCGTCGCTGTCGGGTGTGTTCGCCCAGTTGTCGGCGAATGGCACGATGCAGCAGTTCATTTCGGGTATCGGTGGCGCCCTGTCGGGGATGGCGCCGATGATTGCCGGGTTCACGTCGGCGATGATTCAGATGGGCGCTGCGGTGGGTCCGTCTATGGGTCCGCTGTTTGCGTCGTTGGGGCAGTTCGCTCAGACGGTGGCTCCCGCGTTGGGGGGTGTGGGTGCGCAGTTGGCGCAGACGTTGACGACGATTATGCCGACGTTGGCGCAGTTCATTTCGGCTCTCGCGACCGGGCTGCAGCCTGTGCTGCCGGTGCTGGGGCAGTTGCTGCAGTCGATGATGGCGGCGTTGATTCCGGCCATCCCGGCACTGTCGCAGTCGGCGCAGGTCATCGGGGGTGCTCTGGCGACGGGGTTGAAGTTGATAGCTCCACTGCTGCCCGTCATTGCTCAGTATTTGCCGCAGATCATTGCGGGCATCATCGCGTTCAAGGGATTGCAGACCCTGGCGAGTGCAGTGACGACCATTCAGCAGATGGCTGAGGCGTTGAAGCTGGTGAAGGTGGCGACGGCAGCGTGGAGCGCTGTCCAGTGGGTGCTGAACGCAGCGTTGAACGCCAACCCGATCGGTCTGATTGTGATCGCGATTGCAGCACTGGCGGCGGGAATCATCTACGCGTACAAGCACTCTGAGACCTTCCGCAACATCGTCCAATCGGTGTGGGAGGGCATTCAGACCGCGATTTCGTTCGCCTGGAACAACGTCATCAAGCCCGTCATCGACGGTTTGGTTCAAGGCTTTCAGTGGGTGTGGCAGAAGGCTCAGGAAATGGGCGGGTTTGTTGCCCAGGTGTGGGAAACCTTCAAGAACGGGATTACGGCGGCAAAGGACTGGGTAGGAGCACGGGTTGGTGACATCGTCAACTTCTTCACGGGTCTACCGCAGCGCATCACAAACGCCGTGTCAGGCGCGTGGGATGGGTTGAAGAACGCGTTCAAGGGCGCCATCAACTGGATCATTCAGGCGTGGAACGACTTCCACATCTCCATGCATATCCCCGATAGCATTCCGCTCATTGGCGGCAAGGGCGTCGACATCGAAACTCCCGACTTGCCGCTCCTTAAGGCTGCGGGTGGTGCGATCTCGGGTCCGGGTGGTCCTCGCGACGACCTGATACCCGCCATGCTGTCTAACGGCGAGTACGTGATTCAGGCTGCAGCGGTCTCGAAGTACGGTGTCGGATTCTTCGACCGAGTGAACGCACGACGATTTGCCGATGGTGGCGCAGTCACCGATGAGACGTATGGTTTGCCGACTGGCACGAACACGGGCGGCTATGGCAGTGGTGGCGATATTTTCCCTGCGTGGGTGCATTCGCTCGAGAGTCATGGTGTTAAGCCGTCGACCTATCCGGGGCATCAGGAGTCTGACCGCAATGAGGCGGGTTATGCGCCGAATCCGAATCACCTGAATCGTGGTATTGACTGGTCGGGCACTCAGGATGCGATGCAGAAGTTTGCCGAGTATCTATTCAGTGTCGCACCGAACTCGCCAACCCTTGAGCAGATCATCTGGCAAAACCCGAACACTGGGCAGAAGATCGGCTGGCATGGTCGTCAGCCGGACACTGATGGTTCGTACTTCGCGTCCGACTATCCGGGCCATCAAGACCATGTGCACACCCGCTTCAGTGGCCCGCTGAATGCGAAGCCAAAGCCGAACCCGTTCGACAAGAACCCGAACGCCATCGGATCAGCGACAGATCCGAGCTGGTCGGGTACTGGTGTGCCGCAAGTCGACCAGCTTAACCAGCAGTCGGGGAGAGGTGCCTCTCCCGAGTATGCGCCTGATGCGTCGTCGTCGGGGAAGAAGGACTATCCGACGTCGTTCTCCGGGTGGGCCGGGTTTATGGCGCAGCAACTGATTGCTGGGCAGGTCAAGGACGCGTTCGATATGTTCGGTGTCAACGATTCTCCCGGCTGGTTGAAGACAGCGACCGATATTGGATCGACAGTTCAGTCGAATGTGGACCAACAGAAGATGTCTGGCATCAGTGGCGCACTGGTGTCGTGGGAGACCCCCGAGGCTCGCGACAAGCGGCTGAAGGCGTTCTCCGATAAGCAGGCCGCAGAGAAGCAAGCGCAGCAGGGATCGGCGGCGCAGTCCACCACTGCTGCGCCGATCACTGATGCGGCGGCGACGAATGTTCAGCCCACCTATGACCTGCCGACGCCCGACCCGAACGCGAAAGCTGGTGTGCAGTATCAGCAGCCCGTTGTTCCGGCGATGCCGACGAACACCCCCGAGGGCGGTATTGCTGCGGGGTCTCCCGGTGGCAAGGAAGCGTTTTGGGCTGAGTGGGTGAAGCGTGGCTGGACAGGTAACCAGTGGTTGGACACATTGCGTCTCTACAACGGCGAATCATCTTGGGATGCGAATGCGCAGAATCCGGGGTCTACGGCGTTCGGTATCCCACAGTTCCTGGATTCGACGTGGGCAACCGTGGGCGAGTCGAAGTCGCCTGATCCGAAGGTGCAGGCCCGTGCGGCGGCGAAATACATTGCGGGGCGTCCCGATTACGGCAATCCGTCGAAGGCGTGGGAGTTGTGGCAGTCACGGTCCCCACACTGGTACCACAGCGGTGGTGAGGTTTACGGCCACGGTGATATTCCTTCCTGGCTGGAAGGTGGCGAGTACGTGGTGCAACGCGAAGCCGCCCAGGCGAATCTGCCGATCCTTGAGTCGATCAACGCTCGCAGGCCGCTGCCGTCGATCCGGCAGCAGGCTCCTGCGAACGCTGGCGGCTACCGCGATCACGTCGAGTACCACGTGTCGACAGCTCGAGTGGAGGACGCGTTCAACGAAGCACGCCGGCAGGAGAACCGACGCGCAATGGCAACCATCGGGAGGTACTAGGGGGGGTGTCACCGACGATGGACACCCTGCGGGTGGCCGCGCGTTGAACCCCATCCCGTTCGACCCACGACAACCATGCCCCTATCGCGTCCGGCCACGACTCCTAGCACCGTGCCCGATGGGCAGGTGTGATCGTCATGGCACCGCGTCTCGGTTCGCGAGGTCGGGACTGGTGGCCTCAGAGCACGGCTGAGGACTGGGCTACGTGCTGACCGCTGGTTTTCGTCGGGCTGGTCGGAGACGACGGGCACGCGGTTGGAGTGGTTGCGTGCGCTGAATGCCCTTGCCGGGAGTCGAACCCGGCAACCGTGGTGATGATGAACACGGTTGAGCCGTTAGGGCAGTCGCGCGTTTGCCGCGCTCAGACCAGGCGCAGGTGTGTGGGCTGCGTGGAATCTGGAGCGGGTTCGTGTTCGTCTCCGCTGAGCGCTCTCAGGACCGCGGTGATCGCAGCCAACTGTGCGGTGCTCAGTTGGCTTGGCTCGAGACTTCGACAGGCAGCCGCTAACTCCAGCAGCCAGTAGTCGTGATCGCCGATCATCGCATTACCTCCAGGTGAGGTCGCCCGGTGAGAAGTCGGGTGGCTGTGTTCTGTCGGTCGGCGGCACCGCGCATGATTCCGAGTAGTGCGGCGACTTCCTCAGTTGATAGGTCGCGGAACCTGACTTGGCCCATCACGCTTTCGAGGTCGCGGAGTAGTTCGGTTCGCAGGGCGCCATCGATCATCGGACGACCTCGAGGTGAGGCCGATAGGTGAGGTCAGTTGCGGGCATGCTGGCCGTGACTGATTCGAGTGCCAATGCGAGTAGCACCATCTGCTCGTCGCTCAGCGGTTCGGAACGAACCCGGTGCAGTGCGTCCGCTGCACGGTCCGCCCAATGCTGGCGGTTGGCAATCATGACCGCACCAATTCGAGTAGCGGAGGTGTGGGGATGAACTCCACACCTAGACGGCGCGCGGCATGTTCAAGCACGACGACAATTGCGGCTACCTCGCTGTCGGTGAGGTCGCCGCGTTTGACGACGGACAGCAGCGCAGCGAGATCTTCGCGCGTGCTCATGAGTCACCCTCACTGCGAGCGTGGCGCGCGTCCCCTCGGTACCTGCCGGATGAGTCCCATAGGTCGTAGAGCCAATCGAGGAAGTCTGAGCAGTTGCCGCCGAGGCCGCTTCGTTCTGTCGCGGTCGGTGGGTACATCGTCGGGGCGCTCATGCGTGCCACCCGAGGTCGATGCAGAGTCGCAGGACGGCGAGCGGGATGAGGTAGAGGGCGACCGTCACGATGATCGTGACGCAGTCAGCAGCTAAGGTGTGATGACGATGCATCGGAATTGCCTCCGGTGAGTCGAGGCCCTGGAAGGTGTGGGAAGCACCAACCGGGGCCGATCTGTTTCACACCGGGCCGCGTATTGCACGCTAGTTGCACGTGCTACACCCTTGAAAGCAAAAAACCGCCTGTGACCAGGCGGTTTTCTTGCTCCCCCAACTGGACTCGAACCAGTAACCGTTCGATTAACAGTCGAATGCTCTGCCAATTGAGCTATGGGGGACTGCTCACGATCCGGGTGCCTCGAAGAGCACCAGAACCGAACGCTGACTCTAGCGTATCGAGTTACACAAGGACAAAACGCCAGGTCAGAACGGTGGGGCGGGCGGGGCTCGAACCCGCGACCTACGGATTATGAGTCCGCGGCTCTAACCAACTGAGCTACCGCCCCGATCGGGCATGTGCCCGAAGCAGAGTACCGCACATGTCCGCCGGCGAGGGTCCGCGGGTAGCGCTCCGCAGGTCGTCGGTGAGCCCCGGCCTCACCCCTCCCGGTGTCGCCGGATCGACGACCGCGCGCGGGTCGCCATCGAGTGACTGACGCCACTTTTCGCCCGCGTCGAGGAAAACCTCCCGTCAACTGGCCGATCGGTCAGGTAGCGCACCATACTTTCGGTAGGCCGTCAGGCCTCCTGTCCAGGCCGCTTCGCCGTTGCAGCGCCATCACCACCTGCCCGAGCCTCGAGGAGGCGAGACGATGAGTGCAGACCATATCTGGGGATGTCCCCGACCCACACCTGACCGCTGCTCAGGCGCCCACACGTACTCCGGCGGTTGCCGATACAACTCCGAGGATCCCCATCGGCCGATGTTCCCCGAGGAACTCCGCCCCGGTGGCAGGCTCAACGCCGCCTGACCACGCTCATCCGGCGTCGACGACAGGGTCGACGGCCTGCTCGAGCAGGCTGCGCCGATACGCTTCCAGGGCGACGAGGTCGCCGAACACCGCGTGGTATCCGTCGGGGTCGTCCGAGGGCGCCATACGTCGCAACCGCGACTTGATGTCGGCGATCTGCGACCCGACCCAGACCTCCTGCAAACGTGCCAGGACGCTGCCGATGTAGCGCGGGATGTTCTGCTCGCTGACCGGCATGGGTTCGACGGCGAGTTCGGTCACGATCGGTCCGACGACAGGGTTGTCTATCTCGTGGTTGACGGCGTCGATCCATTCGGTACCGCCCATGCCCGATGACGTTCCGCCCAACGCCGACATCGCATTCCGGACCACGGTGTAGGCAGGCTCGGTGAAGCACTCCTCAGGAAGCGAGTCGAAGACGGTCCCCGCGATAGCCGGGTATTGCAGTGCGGCCTTGAGCGCCTCGCGCTGCGGCCACAGCCGGGGATCGTCGGGACTCGGACGACCCGGACCGGGCGCCTTCTGCGCCTCTGGCCGGTCGCGTCGCATCTGTCGTCCCCGACCACTAGCCGATGGACGGCCGTGCGCACGGGAGACGCGTGCGCCCTCCTCACGGACCCGAGCCAGGACCTGTCCCACTTCCTCCCAGCCGACCCAACCGGCGAGTTGGCGCGCGTACTCGTCGCGTAGAGCCACGTCCTTGATCCGCGCCACCACCGGCACGGTGTCGCGCAGCGCGTGCACGCGACCCTCTGCGGTGTTGAGATCGAATCCCGCCAGAACCGCCTTGATGGCGAACTCGAACATCGGAACCCGGCGAGCGATGAGATCACGGACAGCCGCGTCGCCACGCTCCTGGCGCAATTCGCACGGGTCCATCCCCTCGGGCGCGATCGCGACGAAGGTCTGGCCCGCGATGGACTGCTCTCCTTCGAAAGCCTTGAGAGCAGCGGCTTTTCCGGCCTCATCGCCGTCGAAGGTGTAGATCACCTCGCCCCGGAAGTAGGAATCATCCATCATCAGTCTGCGGATGAGCGCCAGGTGATCCTCACCGAACGCGGTACCGCACGAGGCGACGGCGGTCGTGACGCCCGACATGTGCATGGCCATCACGTCGGTGTAGCCCTCGACCACGACAACCTGATGACTCTTCGCGATGTTCTTCTTGGCGTGGTCGAGCCCGAACAGCACCTGAGACTTCTTGTACAGCATGGTCTCCGGGGTGTTCATGTACTTGCCGAGGTTGTCGTCGTCGAACAGCTTGCGAGCTCCGAAACCGATGATGTCTCCACCGAGATTGCGGATGGGCCACAGAAGGCGACGATGGAACCTGTCGATGGGCCCCTTGCGTCCCTGTTTCGACAGGCCGGCGGCCTCGAGCTCGGCGAACTCGAAACCTTCCGAGAGTAACGCCTTGGTCATGGTGTCCCAGCCCGCAGGCGCATACCCGCAACCGAAGGTCGCGGCCGCGGCGGCATCGAAGTTCCGCTCGGTGAGGTAATCGCGGGCAGGCTGTGCATCCGGCGACCGCAACTGGGCGGCGTAGAACTTCTGGGCTGCGGCGTTTGCGGCGACCAATCGCGCTCGGGTGCCGCGATCTCGGGCGACCGACGTCCCCCCGCCCTCGTAGTGGATCTGGTAGCCGATCCGGTCGGCGAGTTGCTCGACCGCCTCCACGAAGCTGACGTGTTCCTGTTTCTGCAGGAAGCTGTAGACGTCGCCGCCCTCCCCGCACCCGAAGCAGTGGAAGTGCCCATGATGTGGACGGACGTGGAATGAGGGGGTCTTCTCGTCGTGGAAGGGACACAATCCCTTGAGTCGATCGGCACCCGCCGGACGTAGCGCGACGTAGTCGCCGATGACTTCCTCGATGCGTGTCTGCTCACGGATCGCCGTGATGTCACGATCGGGAATTCGGCCTGCCACGAACTCAGTGTAGTGACCCGGCGATCGACCGCGTCCGCAACGTCCACAGGCTTCCGACGTCGAATCGGCTACCGTCGATGGTGAGGGGGGCACGAGTCGTCGCACCGAGGAGTACTCATGGCTACACCGTCGTTGTCCACCGCGCAGCAAGCCCGGCTCACCAGTGGCAAGAACTTCTGGCAGACGAAATCAGAAGGTGGAGTGCCGTCGATCGCGATGACTGACGGCCCCAACGGACTCCGCAAACAAGAGGGCTCCGCCGATGCCCTGGGCCTGTCGCAGAGCGTTCCCGCAACGTGCTTCCCGCCTGCGGTCGGACTGTCCCAGACATGGAACCCCGAACTCGCAGCGCGTATCGGAGAGGCCATCGGTACCGAAGCGCTCGCCCGGCAGGTGTCGGTCGTGCTCGGTCCCGGCGTGAACCTCAAGCGCTCCCCTCTCGGCGGCCGCAACTTCGAGTACTACTCGGAGGATCCGGTGCTGTCCGGCGCATTCGGGGAGGCATGGGTGCGAGGAATCCAGAGCGTCGACGTCGGGGCGTCGCTGAAGCACTTCGCCGCCAACAATCAGGAAACCGATCGCATGCGGGTCAGCGCGGCAATCGACGAACGCACGCTGCACGAACTGTATCTCCGCGCGTTCGGCCACATCGTACGTACGGCGCGTCCATGGACAGTGATGTGCTCGTACAACCGCATCAACGGTGTCCACGCGAGCGAGAGCCGCGAGCTGCTCACCGGAATCCTGCGTGACACATGGGGATTCGACGGTGTGGTCGTCAGCGACTGGGGAGCCGTCGTCGACAGGGTCCGCTCGGTGGCCGCAGGACTCGATCTGATGATGCCGTTCGGTGGCGACGAACTCGACGACGACGTCATAGCGGCGGTCGACGACGGGCGTCTCGATCCCGAGGCGTTGTCCGAGTCGGCCAACCGCATGATCGCGCTCGCCGAGCGTGCGGCACCGCACATCCGGTCGGAGAACGGCACGTTCGACACCGACGCCCACCACGCGCTCGCGCGTGACGTAGCCGCGCAGGCGATCGTGCTACTGCGTAACGATGACGATCTCCTCCCCTTCGACAGCGCCGAGTCACTGGCAGTCATCGGCACACTGGCCGCCGAACCCCGCTATCAGGGCGGCGGTTCGTCGAAGGTCAACGCCACCAAAGTCGACATCCCGCTCGACGAGATCAAGAGCCATGCCGGCTCGGAGGTGGTCTACGCGCCCGGCTACACCACCGACGACAACGACTCCCACCAGCGCAGCGAGCTGATCTCCGACGCTGTGGCAGCCGCGCGGTCGGCGACGAATGTCGTGCTGTTCCTCGGGCTCGACGAGCACCAGGAGTCGGAAGGTTTCGACAGGACCACGATCGACCTGCCGTCCGATCAGATCGAACTCGCACAAGCCGTCCTCGCCGCGAACCCCCGTACAGCCGTCGTGCTCTCCCGGGGCGGTGTGCTCCGGGTCGCCCCGTTACTTGCGCCCGCGATCCTCGACGGCGCTCTTCTCGGTCAGGCCGGTGGGGGTGCCATCGCCGACGTCCTGTTCGGCGTGGTGAATCCGTCGGGGAGGCTCTCGGAGACGATCCCGCTGCAACTCGAGGACAACCCCAGCTACCTGAACTTCCCCGGCGAGTTCCAGCACGTCACCTATGGCGAGGGACTGTTCATCGGCTACCGCTGGTACGACGCACGCAAGATGAACATCTCTTACCCGTTCGGACACGGCTTGTCCTACACCGATTTCGACTACCGCGACCTCTCGGTTACTGCCTCCACCGAGGGTCTGACGGTCGAGGTGACCATCGCGAACGTCGGGAAGGTCGACGGCCGCGAGGTCGTCCAGGTCTACTCGGGCATGGAGAAGTCATCCGTCGCGCGACCGGTGCGAGAACTGAAAGCTTTTGCGAGCGTCGACGTCAAGGCGGGCGGGGAACAACGCGTCAGCATAGAGGTGCCACGGGATGTTCTGGCGTACTGGGATGTTCGCGTCCACAGGTTCGTCGTCGAGGGCGGAACCTATCGGATCGACGTCGGTGCGTCGAGTCGCGACATTCGTCTGCACGCCGACGTCGACGTCGACGGGGACGAGATCCACCTTCCGCTCACCACGAACTCGACGATCGCCGAGGTGGTGTCGGTTCCCGACGGGAAGGATGCGCTGACCGAGCTGGTCAAGAGCTCCTTCCCCGATGCCACCGAAGGCGACGGACCGGGACTACTGGCCATGGTGGGTTCGGTTCCGGTCGACAGGCTGCCCGAGTTCACCACTGGCACGGTCACGAAGAAGGCGTTGGCGGAGAAGCTCGACGCGATCAACAACTCAGCCGACTGACGTCGACGCCCCTGTCGCAGTTGCGGCGCCGGTGCTTCCGGGCGAGATCGCCTTCGGGGCGACGGACTCGGACGCACCGGCCTTCGCTGTGTCGGTCGCGGATGCGTCAGCCGAACCCGCTTGCGGGGTGGTGTCCGTCGGTGCCTGGACCGTCGGGCCGTCCGGTGTCGCCGCGTCCGGTGCGCTGTTGTCGGGAACCGACGGTGCACTGTTGTCGGGAACCGACGGTGCACTGTTGTCGGGAACCGACGGTGCACTGTTGTCGGGAACCGACGGTGACGTGGGCGCCGGGACCGACGGTGTGGCCGCGGTCTGCGGTGCGGTGGAGGTCGGGGTGACGACTGGTGGCACCTCCGTGGCCGACGAAGTATCGGGCACCTGCGCGTCGCTCGCATGCGCACTCCCGTCGTCTCTTGCTGACCGCGACTCGGTGGATTCGGTTGCGTCCCACCGGGCTTCACCGGCCGCTTCGGTCGATGACGCGGCCGAACTGCCACTCACCGCGTCGGCCTCCGCCTTCGTCTGGGGGTGGTCATAGGCGCCGTCGACGATCTTCTTCAGCGGGCCGTTGAGGGCGTCCGCGACAGCACCCAGCCCCATCACACGCAATGGCTGCAGGAGGGGCAGATCCTCGGACGGGATCATCACGTACGTGGTGTTCCCGATCGTCCAGGTGACGTTGGCCGGATCGTCTGGATCGGCGTCGACGTAAGCGATCGGGTGGACATACATCATCCCGGCGATCGCATTCGCGTAGGCGAGGAGATTGACGTGCGTCGGCCAGTCTGCCCAACCGTCGTACTGCCGCCAGATCTCGGTGACCGCATATCCCGAGTCCGTGGGAGTTTTCGGCAGCCACGGCGCGCTGTAAGTGTTTTCCGGATTACCGACGAACACGAATGAGGTACTCGCAGCAGGCGCATACGACGACGCATTCTCCCCAAGATTCCGCAGCCAGAATGCTGCGACCTGCGCACCCTGTGAGTATCCGAATACGACGACCCGCTTGTCGCCGTCGGTGCGTAGCGTCTTGTCCAACGAACCGGCGCCGATCGAGATCGGACCGACTTCCCCGATCACCCCGCGCAGATGAGACGGGTCGAGTGCTGCAGGCGTCCAGACCGCCGTACACCCGGGACCGGCCTTTGCACATGCACCCCGGAACAGGGTCTTCATCACGGGAAAGATGTTGTAATCCAAGGGCTCCAGCGTGTAGATGTGCGTGCCCGACGACGGTTCCGGCAACACCGAGGCTGCCGCGCGCGGGCTACCCACGACGAGCGCCACCGCGGTGACAGCGCACGCGAGGGCAGCGACGAGCCCAGATCGTCTGGAAGGCGTGCGAGACAGAGCAGTCGACCGAGTGGGAGATCTCATCCGGTGGAGCCTTTCGCGAAGCCCCCGGCGGTTTGCCTCCCAAACAGGACAATACACAGTGTTCTGTGCATCACAAGCGCGATGAGTGAAACATCGGGTGAATCCGGCCTGGATTGCCTCTCGATACCGCCGGAATCGCCAAACCCGCCCGCCGGAAAAAGCGCTCAGGAATCCGCGAAAACGTGTCGATGGAAACCGATCAGCCCAGATGCGCCTGAGCGCCGGAGTTCTGCTTGTCCATCCGTTCGAGGCGGCCTTCGGTCATCGATGCGATCTGATCGACGACGACGCGCAGTCGTGCGGCATCCGTTTCCGCGGCCTGCCACGTGGGCACGAAGATCGGATCGAGCCCTCCCGGCGCCGCAACTGTCAGCCAGCCGGCCACACGATGAATGCGTTCGCGCTGACGGGCTTGGTGCGACTTGTGTCGCTCGTTGGAGAAGATGAACCGCAGAGCAAGAGTCTTGAGTATCGCGACCTCGGCGGCGATCAGCGGTGGCACAGTCAGGTCGGCATCGTACCGGGAGAGGGATCTGCCGCCCACGTGCTCGCGGGTACCGGTGATCGCCGCCGACGCGAACCTCCCGATGAGTTCGCTGGTGAGGCGTTTCAACCGGACCGACGCGTCCAGGCTCCCATCGAACACCCCGACAGCCCGCACGATATCCATACGGGACAACCTCCCGGCAGCGTCGATCAGCGGCTCCGGCTCGAGCTCGGGGAACTCCGCGACGCCGATCGCGGCCAGAGTCCGCTGGTCGTCGGGGTCGCCGAGAGACCGCAGATCGATTCGATTGGCGATCACTCCGTCCTCGAGGTCGTGGACGGAGTAGGCGACATCGTCTGACCAGTCCATGACCTGGGCCTCGATGCACTGACGATCACCAGGCGCACCCTGGCGAACCCACGCAAGCGTGGCCGCGTCGTCGTCGTATGCGCCGAACTTGCGAGCAGGCGGCCGTCGCAGCCAGGGGTATTTCAGCGTGGCGTCCAATGACGCACGGGTCAGATTCAAACCCGCGGACGCCCCGTCGGCGTCGAGGAGTTTGGGCTCGAGCCGGGTCAGGATGCGAAGGTTCTGTGCGTTGCCCTCGAATCCGCCGATGTCCGCGGCTACCTCGTTGAGCGCGCGTTCGCCGTTGTGCCCGTATGGGGGATGCCCGATGTCGTGGGCCAGACCAGCGAGTTCGACGAGATCGGGTTCACAACCGAGCCCGATCGCGATCCCCCGACCTATCTGCCCCACCTCGAGCGAATGCGTGAGCCGCGTGCGCGGGGTGTCGCCCTCGCGGGGTCCGACAACCTGTGTCTTGTCGGCGAGGCGACGCAGCGCAGCCGAGTGGAGTACGCGCGCGCGATCGCGCGCGTACTCGCTTCGGTGGTCGGTCCTCGTACCGGGCAGGCTGGCGGTCTTGGCGCCCTCACGGACGATGCGCTCGATGGCCTCCTCGCCGTATTCGGCTGTCGGAGGGATGCCGGTCCGACCCGTGAGCGGGGTACTAGTCAAGCACCCAGCCCCGGCCGACCGCGAAGTCGGTGACCCGCTGCCGGATGGCGACGATCTGCTTGGCGGTCAAATCGCCCGAGGCGTCGAGGAGCACCTCGGTGATCTCCTCGGTGAATGCTGCGGCGTCCAATGAGCCGCCGTTGCCGCGCGGCCGACGCCGGTCGGTTCCATGCGATCGATCCGCGCCATGCGAACGGCCGTGATGATCGTGTGAGTCACGGCGATGCGGACGCGACGACCCGGACTCGTCGGCGGGTGCTTCCTCGGTCACCGCAACGTTGACCGCTTTGGCTCCCCGGTCTGTCTCCTCGATGTCGAACGAGACCTTGGCACCCGGCTTCAGCGAGTCCTCGTCGATGTCGATGTCGTTGATGTGCAGGAACACGTCGGCCCCACCCGACTCGGGGGCCAGAAAGCCGAATCCCCTGTTCGTGTCGTAATGCACGACTTTCCCGGTGACCGCCACGACTCCACTCACTCTCCTCGCCGCCTGCTCAGACCCCGTGTCCGATCACGTACGGCAACTCTTCTCAATTGTGACAGACCACCGCAGGTCAAGCCCAGTCAACGACGGACGGTCACCGCCCGCGACGACGGATCAGACGACATGTCGGTCGGGTCTGTTGTCACGACCCGAGCAGCTTGCTCCCCAGGTACTCGACGACACGGTCGAGTGCGATCCGCTCCTGGCTCATCGTGTCCCGTTCGCGAATGGTGACGGCCTGGTCGTCGAGGGTGTCGAAATCGACCGTCACGCAGAACGGGGTTCCCACCTCGTCCTGCCTGCGGTAGCGCTTGCCGATTCCCTGCGCGTCGTCGAAGTCGACGTTCCAGTACTTGCGCAGTTCCGCGGCGAGATCCTTGGCCTTCGGCGAGAGCTTCTCGTTGCGTGAGAGCGGGAGCACCGCGACCTTGACCGGGGCCAGGCGACGATCGAGGCGCAACACTGTGCGGGTGTCGGTGCCGCCCTTGGCATTCGGCACCTCCTCCTCGGTCAGTGCGTCGCAGAGGAATGCCATCACCGAACGGGTCAGGCCTGCTGCGGGTTCGATCACGTAGGGGGTGTAGCGCTCGCCGGTCGCCTGGTCGAAGAACGACAGATCTTCCCCCGAGTGCTTGGCGTGGGTCGACAGGTCGAAGTCGGTCCGGTTGGCCACGCCCTCGAGCTCGCCCCACGGGTTACCGGAGAAGCCGAACTTGTACTCGACGTCGACGGTGCGCTTGGAGTAGTGCGACAGCTTCTCTTTCGGGTGGTCGTAGAGCCGGAGGTTGTCCGGGTCGATACCGAGATCGGTGTACCAGGCGAACCGCTGATCGATCCAGTACTGGTGCCACTCCTCGTCCTCCCCCGGCTTGACGAAGAACTCCATCTCCATCTGCTCGAACTCGCGGGTGCGGAAGATGAAGTTGCCCGGGGTGATCTCGTTGCGGAAGCTCTTACCGATCTGCGCGATGCCGAACGGCGGCTTCTTGCGCGATGTCGTCATCACGTTCTTGAAATTGACGAAGATGCCTTGAGCCGTCTCCGGGCGCAGGTAGTGCAGCCCCTCCTCGTCGTCGACGGGTCCGAGGTAGGTCTTCATCAAGCCGCTGAACGCGCGCGGCTCGGTCCAGTTGCCCGGCTGACCGGTGTCCGGGTCGTTGATATCGGCCAGGCCGTTCTCCGGCGGATGCCCGTGCTTGGCCTCGTATGCCTCGATCAGATGGTCGGCGCGGAACCGCTTGTGGGTGTAGAGCGATTCGACGAGGGGATCGGTGAAGACCTCGACGTGGCCGCTGGCCTCCCACACCGGCCGCGGGAGGATGACCGACGAATCGAGGCCGACGACGTCGTCGCGGCTGGTGACCATGCTCCGCCACCACTGACGCTTGATGTTCTCCTTGAGCTCGACGCCGAGCGGGCCATAGTCCCATGCCGACCGCGTGCCGCCGTAGATCTCGCCACTCGGGTACACCAGACCTCGACGCTTGGCGAGGTTGACGACGGCTTCGACTTTGGACGGGGCAGCATTCGACGGGCGGGAGGCCACAGGGATCGTTTCTCCACGGACGTTGGGACAGGTCACGAGCATCTCACCGGCACTCGACCGGCAACCCCTACAGCGTAGCCGTCGCCCCACGACGCCTGAGGGGCCCCGTCGAGCGCTGGACACCTGGAGCGTCGACGATCAGGACGCACGGCGGCACTACACCTCGGGGCGCCGATCACAAATGACAACCACTTCCCATAAGATGGAGTGATGGAAACGCGCGGCCACTGTTCACAGAGCGTAGGCACCTGCGATGTTCATGCTCGTGAAGCGGCAAGCGATCTGCTCAGAGCGCTCGCGTCGCCGACGCGCATCGCCATCGTGCTGTCGCTACAGGAGAATGCCCGCTGCGTCCACGAACTCGTCGGCTCGCTGGGCCTGAGCCAACCACTGGTCAGTCAGCACCTCCGGGTACTCAAGGACGCGGGCGTCGTGCGCGGCGAGCGCAATGGTCGCGAGATCATGTATTCGCTGATCGACGATCACCTCGCCCACATCGTCACCGACGCGCTCGCGCACGCAACCGAGCCGCACAGCGCACGAGGCCCCGGCGTCAGCGCGGAAAACACCGCTGAAGAGGACACCACTGCGGAAGAAGCCTCTGCACACGAGGTTGCACCACGGGCCCATACTCCCAACGACGAAGTGAACCGATGAGCAGCACCGAGACCACAGCACCTAATGACGTCCCCGACGTCGAGGACTCCGCCGCGCGGGCGCGGCCCGTGACGGGAGTACGTTCCACCCGCCAACGGGCCGCGATCGCCGACGCGCTCTCCGACGGAGACGACTTCAGGTCGGCGCAGGAGCTGCACGAGGAGCTCAAGGCACGTGGCGAGTCGATCGGATTGACCACGGTCTACCGAAACCTGCAGGCACTGAGCCAGGCTGGCCAGATCGACGCTCTCTGGGACGGTACGGGCGAGATGCGCTACCGCAACTGTTCGTCTGTGCATCACCACCACCTCGTGTGTCGCGTCTGTGGCACGACTGTCGAGGTGCAGGCCGAACCCGTGGAGCGCTGGGCAGCCGCCATCGCCGCCGAACACGGCTTCAGCGAGATCCACCACACCGTCGAGGTGTTCGGGGTGTGCGCCGGGTGCCGCGCCACCGACTGACTCCCTGACCTCGCACTCCCTGACCTCGCACCGTTGTCCGAGCTCGGATGTTCGGCGGTTTCAGCTCGCGTCGACCAGCTTGCGGGCGATGTCGTCCCCCGCGGACAACACGATGTGCAGCACTGTCAGCAACGGGATGTCTGCGAGTCCGCCGACCGGAAACGTGTAGTACTGCAACACATCTGTCGTCACGCCAGTCGGATCGGAACGACGCAGATTTCCGAAGCTCAGCGTCGCGTCGAGTTCCTCGACGTCATCCCGGAGCGCGTCGGTGTTGGGCAGGTTGAGAGCCAGCAACTGCGTCACCGAGACCACGCGCAGGTCCTCGGCGAGCGCTATCACCCGAACAGAAGCGCGCGTCACCCCGACCTGCACAACCGCCGATTCGTCGTCGGTGTCGCCGACGTCGCCGATCTCGTCCAGCAGCGCGGCAACCCTGGCCACCAGCTCGTGCTGCGCGTCAACCGAGTCCGCGCCTTCCTCAGCACTCATCATCCGATCACTCCGTCGTCATCACTCCGCCGAACCGGCGGTCACGCGACGCGTACTCGACGCATGCGGCCCACAGGTCGCGTCGATCGAAGTCGGGAAAGAGCTTCTCCTGGTACACCATCTCGGCGTAGGCCGACTGCCACAGCAAGAAGTTGGAGATACGCTTCTCCCCCGAAGGCCGGAGGAA
Organism: Gordonia otitidis; assembly: GCF_020735545.1. Taxonomy (NCBI): domain Bacteria; kingdom Bacillati; phylum Actinomycetota; class Actinomycetes; order Mycobacteriales; family Gordoniaceae; genus Gordonia; species Gordonia otitidis. The sequence goes on along the minus strand of NZ_CP085974.1, from coordinate 4,076,993 downwards.
CAGGTCGACGTCGGGCATGTCGGGTTCGTCGAGGTATTTCGCGAACGACGCTTCGCTGATCCGTTCCGGGTCGATCTCACCTGCGAGGGCGCGCCGTGCGATTTCTTTTGCCGCATCAGCGATTTCGGCCCGCCCGCCGTAGTTGACGCACATGGTGAGAGTCATGACCGTGTTGTCGGCGGTCAGCTCCTCGGCGACCTCGAGTTCTTTGATCACGCTGCGCCACAAGCGGGGTCGGCGACCGGCCCAGCGGACCCGCACACCCATTTCGTTCATCTCGTCGCGACGGCGTCGGATCACATCGCGATTGAAACCCATCAGAAATCGGACCTCGTCGGGGCTACGCGACCAGTTCTCCGTCGAGAAGGCGTACGCCGACAACCATGTGACTCCCATTTCGATACAGCCGCAGACGGTGTCCATGAGGACTGCTTCGCCGCGTTTGTGGCCCTCGGTGCGGGGAAGGCCCCGCTCGGTGGCCCACCGCCCATTGCCGTCCATCACCAGCGCGACATGCCGAGGAATCAGCTCCGCGGGAAGCGCGGGCGGCGTCGCTCCGCTGGGGTGCGGGTCAGGCGGCCGGATGTCGCGTCGACGATCCTGCGCGGCAGCCGCCCTGACACGTTCATCCCGAGCTGACCGCGGCCGTAGCGCCATCGCCGACTCCTCTCACATTCGGTGAAACCAGACTATGAGGGGCGGTGCGTTCGATGAGCGGCAGGGTGCGCAACTGCCGCTCGAGATGCCACTGCAGATGCGCGGCGACCAGTCCACTGGCCTGGCGTCGTAACGACTCCGTCGCGTCGGTGGTGTGTTCCCACTGTCCCCGATACAGCGCATCCATCAGGTCGAGCACACCAGGTGACGGCGTCGCGGCGCCCGGTGGACGGCAATGCAGGCACACTGCTCCGCCCGCGGCGACGTGGAAGGCCCGATGTGGTCCCGGCTGTGCGCACCGCGCGCACACATCCAACGCGGGCATCCAGCCCGCACACTGCATCGCCCTGAGCAGGAAGGCGTCGAGGATCAATCCACCCGGCCGTCGATCGTCGGCGAGCGCTTCGAGAGCACCGACTGTGAGGCGGTGCAACTGTGCCGCAGGCGCACGTTCTTCACCGGCAAGTCGTTCCGCGGTCTCGAGGACGGCGCACGCGGTGGTGTAGCGCGCGTAGTCGGCGACGATCGCGTCGGCAAACGCGTGGATCGAGTGGACCTGGGTGACGACGTCGAGATTGCGCCCCGGATAGAGGTGGATGTCGACGTGGGCGAACGGTTCGAGCCGGGCGCCGAACTTCGACCGCGTCCGCCGCACACCCTTGGCGACCGCGCGCACCAATCCGTGCTCCGCGGTCAACAACGTGATGATGCGGTCGGCCTCACCGAGCTTGTGCTGGCGCAGGACCACCGCCTCATCCTGGTAGAACCTCACCGCGCCATTCTTCCACCGGGTACCGACAACACCGACGTGACATGCCGCTGACGGGACGTCCGCGGGTGTCGATCTAGTCCCCGCCGGCCTCCGTGCCGTCCCGACTGTGCCGCGCTGTCGTCGCGGTGGCCACCGAGTTCCGACTACGCTCACTCACGCCGACGACGCCTGCGACGTGCTGCGGTGCAGGGGTGGTGATCGTCGGCAGGCTACCGCTGCCGCCGTCCAACAACTTCGCCATTCGCGGGCTCAGCCGCATGCCGCCGGGGAACCGGTGCCATCCCTTGTGGTCGTAATACCTGGTTCCGCCCCATCCGAGCAGAAGTCCCACTGCCAGTCCGACGAAGGTCTGGATCACCGCACGTCCCAGACCTGCATCCCAGTCCGCGTCGAAGTACAGAATCGCGCGGACACCGAGGTAGACAAGGTGCATCGGCTCGAACGCGGCGATCCACGCGAAGATGCGTGGACTGGCCTCCAACGGGACTGTTCCACCCGACGACGGCAGACCGAGGATCACGAAGAACACCAGGTTGAGGATCAGCCCAGGATTGCCGAACACGGCCATGGCCGATGCCGAGGACACACCGACGGCGAAGATCACCAGCACCGAATAGGTCCACAGCACGAACGCATTCGGTAGCGACGTCCCCACCGCGGTGCACACACCTATGTAGAGAGCCGATTGGATGAACGCGATCAGCAGCATGATCGTCCATTTGGCGGCGAGTGTGCCCCAGCGGGAAATGGCCAGCCGAACCCGTAGTTGGTAGAACGGGCCGAACTCGATCGGCGTCTGGCCCAGTGCGGCGTCGACGACGATGCTCACCATCATGGCGCCGGTGAATCCGGCGAGGATCAGCAACAGCGTGAAATAGAAGGCCGACAGTCCGTTGCCCGATCCGTCGGGTAGCGGATTGGGTTCGACGGTCTGCACGTCGACGGGCTGCGACAGCGCCAGCTGAGCGGCGCCGGTGAACGGCACGTTCGCCTTCGCGAGCTGTTCGCGCACCGACGCCGTCAACTGATCGCCGACCTGTTTGTTGACCTGCGCTGACACCCGCTGCGAGAACGTCGTCGTGATCGCGGAGGCGAACGTACCCGACCCGCGATTGATGTAGATGTCGATCGAGAGCTTCTCCGGCTTCGCCTGCAGCACAGCCGCCTGCCCCAGAGCCACAGCACGATTGGTGAAGTTCGGGCTGATGAGGACGACCCCGTAGACCTTGCCACTGTTCAACTCGTTGAGAGCGGTGGTCCGATCGGTTTGGTGGACGGCGATGCCACTCTTGGCCGCCTCGTCGGTGATGCCCTTGGCGATCTGGTCACCGTAGTTCTGTTTGTCGCTGCCGCCGTCGGCGTTGGGGACCTCACCGCCGTTGTCCTGGTTCGACAGGGCGATCGGGAAGTCGTGCAGGTTGCCCTCGGGGTCGGCGATCGCACCCATGTAGAGCGCCGACATGAAGGACATGATGACCACGACGAGAAGCAGCGGGGCCAGCCAGAACTTGGGGGCGCCGAGGACCTCCGAGATCGTGCCGACTGCCTGTTCCTCGTGAGGCGCCTTGTCCACCGGCGTCGACTCTTCGTGTGCGACGTCGGCAGAGCGGTCGGTCGTCTCCGTCCCGATGCTGCTCTCCGGATCCACCGAATCACTGCTCGTCGACTCGTCGTGCGTGACGTCGGCATCGTCGGCGGAGCCGGCCCCATCAGTCGTTTCTTCGTGCTTACCCACTGCGTCCTACCTCCTTCGAGAGATCGGCGGTCAGAAGCCCATTCGTCCCAACTGTTTGGGGTCTCGCTGCCAGTCCTTGGCCACCTTCACATGCAGATCCAGATACACCTTCACCCCCAACAGGCGCTCGATCTGGGCACGAGCAGTGGTACCCACCTGCTTGAGCCGCGCGCCCTTGTGTCCGATGATGATGCCCTTCTGGCTGTCGCGCTCCACGTAGAGGATGGCGTGGACGTCGACCATGGGCGCCTGATCGGGGCGGCGATCCTCACGCGGGATGATCTCCTCGATCACCACCGCCAGCGAGTGTGGTAGTTCGTCGTGCACTCCCTCGAGGGCGGCCTCGCGGATGAACTCCGCCATCAGCACCTGTTCGGGCTCGTCGGTCAGTTCACCGTCCGGGTAGAACGCCGGCCCGGGTTCCATCAACGACACCAGGACGTCGGTGAGTACGTCGAGTTGCTGGCCGCTCGTCGCCGACACCGGCACCACTTCGGAGTCAGTGCCCAGCAGTTCGCTCAGCGCGAGCAACTGCGCGGCGACCTTGTCCGGTGTCACACGATCGATCTTGGTGACGACGCCGACGACGGTGGTCTTCGGGGCCATCTGGCGCACCTGCGACACGATCCACCGGTCGCCCGGACCTATCGCCTCGTCAGCGGGTATGCAGATTCCGATCACGTCGACTTCTGAATATGTATCCCGGACAAGATCATTGAGACGTTGCCCGAGCAGCGTGCGCGGTCGGTGCAGGCCAGGAGTGTCGACGATGATCAGTTGAGCATCGGGTCGATTGACGATGCCGCGGATCGTGTGGCGGGTCGTCTGGGGACGATTGGACGTGATTGCGATCTTCTCGCCGACGAGCGCGTTGGTCAGCGTCGACTTGCCGGTATTGGGCCTGCCGACGAAACAGACGAAGCCTGATCGGAACTCAGCCGAACCGTGGTCGCCCCCGTTCATCTCCTCGGTCACGTCGACTCGACTCGATCGACGACGGCGCCCTTTCCGTCGGCGACGATCAGCGGTGCCGACGGGCTGATCTCACGCAGCGTCTCCAGACCGGGATCGTCAGCGCGTCCTCCGACGACGACGGCGGCCTCGAACCCGCGTGCACCGCTACCGAGTGCCGTGGCGAGCGCCACCTGCAGACCTGTCAGTTGCAGTGACCTGGTCTCGACATCGGCTCCGGCGTAGGTACGTCCGTCGTCGTCGCGGACCGCTGCGCCCGATGCCACCTCGGCCCGAGCGCGTGCTCCCCTGGCCAGTACGACGAGCTTGTGATCCTCGTCGTCGAGTGTCTGCGTCACCTGTGATCCTTGCCGTTGCGTGCGTGGACCGCGGTGCTGCGGTCGACGTCGTTCGGCTCAGAGTATTCCCCATCGGCGTCGGCTTGGGTGTCACGCACCCCGCGTCGCGCGGCGGTGTCGGACTCGTTGCGGTCACCGTTGCGGCGTCGGTCACGCCGCGTATCGCCCCCGTCGCGTGAGTCGGCGTCGGACTCGTCGTCGTGCGACTCGAGTTTCGTGACCAGCACGGTGGTGATGCGCTGACGCCCTTGGCGGTTCGGCCCGCCCTCGGCGACGAGTCGCAGCCCATGGGACTCCACGTCGGCGCCGGGCAATGGGACCCGACCGAGTTCGAGTCCGACGAGTCCGCCGACGGTTTCCACGTCGTCGTCGTCGATCTCGATGTCGAAGAGTTCCCCGAGGTCCTCGACGGGCAGGCGAGCCGAGACACGCATCCGCCCGTCGCCGAGGTCTTCGATGGGCGCGACCTCGTCGGTGTCGTACTCGTCTGTGATCTCGCCGACGATCTCCTCGAGCACATCCTCGATGGTGACCAGTCCCGCGATGCCCCCGTACTCGTCGACGAGCAGTGCCATGTGGTTCCGGGTGCGCTGCATGTCGGCAAGCACCTTGTCCAGGGGCTTCGAGTCGGGGACGAACTCCGCCGGACGCATCAGGTCCCGCACCCGGATGACGGTGATCGGGTCGCCGGCGTTCAACGTCGATGCGAGGTCTTTGAGGTAGACGACACCGAGCACATCGTCGGGGTTCTCGCCGATCACCGGTATGCGTGAATGCCCGGACCGCAGTGCGAGATTCAGCGCCTGCGCGACGGTCTTGTCTTCTTCGATCCAGACCATCTCCGTACGTGGGACCATCACCTCGCGCGCGTTGGTGTCCCCGAGATCGAACACCGACTGGATCATGCGGCGCTCGTCGGCAGCCACGACACCACTCGCTTCGGCGAGATCGACGACCTCACGCAGCTCGACCTCCGTCGCGAACGGCCCGTTGCGGTATCCCCGACCGGGGGTCAGCGCGTTACCGATGAGGATGAGCAGTCGGGTGACCGGCGTCAGCAGCACGCCGAGCGCCTGCAGGAACACCGCAGACGTGAGCGCAACGCTGTAGGCGTGCTGCCGACCGAGGGTGCGCGGTCCCACCCCGGCCGCGATGTAGGACAGCACTGTCATCCCCGCGATCGCGACGACCAGACCCCACCCGACTCCGAGGAGATCCACGAGCGCCACCGCGGCCAGCGCCACCGCGGCGGTCTCGCATGCCACCCGGAGGAAGACCGCGAGTCCGACGTAGGTGGCACGCTCGTCCAACACCGCCACGAGCCTGCGCGCTCCGGCGCGCTGTTCCTTGACCATGTCCTCGACGCGTGCGATCGACACTGTCGACACCGCGGTGTCGACGGCGGCGAACACACCTGCGGCAGCTAGTAGTACGAGAGCGAAAACGAGAAACCAGATGTCTTGCGACAAGGTCACTCGTCCTCGGAGGGCGGTTGCGTCGGTCCGGTCGCCTCAGGTCCCGCGTCGACGGGCGCGACGTCGGAGAATCCGATGTTGGTCAGCAGTTTGGTGTCGCGATCGGACTGCCGCTGCGCCTGGGCGATCCGGTGGCGCTCGGCGTAGAAGTCCTCGAGGAGGCTGTTCTGCAGTCCGAACATCTCCTTCTCCTCGTCGGGTTCCGCGTGGTCGTAGCCGAGGAGGTGCAGGACGCCGTGGATGGTCAGCATCGCGAGCTCGTGGTCATAGGAACGTCGGGCTTCCTTGGCCTGTCGTTTGGCGAACTCCGGGCAGATCACGATGTCGCCCAGGATCGCCGGACCGGGTTCGGCCGCGTCGGGACGCCCACCCGGTACCAGTTCGTCCATCGGGAAACTCATGACGTCGGTCGGGCCGGGCAGGTCCATCCACTGGACGTGCATGTCGGCCATCGTGTCCTCGTCGACGAGGAGCAGCGAGAGTTCGGCGGCCGGATTGACGTCCATGGCCGCGACTGCGAACCGAGCCGCTCCGATGATGAGCTCGGCCGGGGCGTCAACCCCCGACTCGTTGGCCAGTTCGATACTCATGACCGTCGTCCCTGCCCTGCTGCGCGTCGGGCGGCGCGGTTGCCCTGAGCTCCGGCATCGCGCAACCGTCCCGACGACCGATGCGCTTCGTCGTCGCGTCCGTAGGCATCGACGATGTCGGCCACGAGGCGGTGACGAACGACGTCGGAGCTGTTGAGGTGAGAGAAGTGGATGTCGTCGATGCCCTCGAGAATGCGGGTTGCCGCGTTGAGACCGCTCTGTGCCCCGCCCGGCAGATCCACCTGCGTGACGTCGCCGGTGACGACCACCTTCGACCCGAATCCGAGTCGGGTCAGAAACATCTTCATCTGCTCGCTGGTGGTGTTCTGCGCCTCGTCGAGGATGATGAAGGCGTCGTTCAACGTGCGGCCACGCATGTAGGCGAGCGGCGCCACCTCGATGACGCCTGCCGCCATGAGTTTGGGGATCGACTCCGGATCGATCATGTCGTGCAGCGCGTCGTACAGGGGGCGCAGGTAGGGGTCGATCTTCTCGCTGAGCGTTCCGGGTAGGAAGCCGAGGCGCTCCCCCGCCTCGACGGCCGGTCGTGTGAGGATGATGCGGTTGACGGTCTTGGCCTGCAGCGCTTGAACGGCTTTCGCCATCGCCAGGTACGTCTTGCCGGTGCCCGCCGGGCCGAGTCCGAACACGATCGTGTTGTTGTCGATGGCGTCGACGTACTTCTTCTGGTTGAGCGTCTTGGGTCGGATCGTCTTTCCGCGCCGGGAGATGATGTCGAGCGACAACACCTCGGCAGGCGATTCCGAGGTTCCCTCACTCATCATGGAGACGCTGTGACGCACCAGGTCGGGGGTCAGCGGTGTCCCACGACCGACGAGGTCGACCAGTTCGGCGACAACTCTTTCCGACGCCGCGACGTCGGCCTGCTGGCCCGTCAACGTGACCTGGTTGCCGCGTACGTGAATGTCGGCGGGGAGGAGTTTCTCCAGCGTGCGCAGGTTGATGTCGCTGGTCCCGAGCAGACCGAAGACCACCTCGGGAGAGATTTCCACGTTGGAGGTGACCACGGGTCTGCCCCCTGATGTTCCGCTGTTCGGCGCGTTCACGTCGGGGGTGCCGTCACTCACGTATGCAATCACTCCTGGGTTCGGTGGGATCCGCGGACACGGATGAGACCGTGTCCGTTACGAGTCTATCGCGCCACAACGGCCCATCAGCAGGGAATATTCCGGCGAACCCAGCGCACGGCTCCTCAGATCCCCAGCACCCGCAGAGTCTGCCGATTGCAGACGCTCCGGGGATCGACGAAGGCGTCGTGACCTTCGTCGGGCACCACGATGAGCTCCGCGGATTGTCCGCGGGCACTGACCGTGTCGACGTAGTGGCGGCTGACGTCGACCGGAATCGCGGTGTCGAGTGTCCCGTGGATCGCGACGACGTGCGCGTCGAAGGGGTCCTGCTCGACCGGTGAGGCCTGACGGTACCGCTCGGGAGCCTCTGCGTAGGGCGCGCCCATCAGCCCTTCGACGGATGGGCGTGCGACGCGGCCGGCTCCGACGAGATCCAGCGCGGACGCCTGCGCCACCACGGTCGTGATCACCGTCGACGAGGTCTTCGCGCCCAGTTGCGCGACTGTCCAGATCGCGAGTTGCCCGCCCGCGGAGTGTCCGACCACGGCCACGTCGGTCCAGTCGACGCACGCCCTGAGGTCGGCATCGAGCGCGTCGGGGACGACACCGTCGAGTGCTTCCACCGCTGAGCGGACATCGGTTCCGGAGGCTGGCCACCCACCGCCGGCTTCACCGACCCGGCGATATTCGACGTTCCAGACCAATGCGCCGCGTTCGGCGTACTGTCGCGCGATCGCCGACTCGATGGTCAGGCCGAACTCGGTCGTCCAGTAACCGCCGTGCACGAGGACGACGGGACGCATCCGGCCGGGACGGTCCGCGGGGTCGGCGACGTGGTAGAGGTGCCCGAACTGCGACGGCTGAGTGCCGTAGGCGGTCTTCGTGCGGTGCACAGCACACCGCTTCACCGGTCCCACCGGTCCGTCAGGACACCGATCGCACCGAGTGCGACGGCCGCGGCGGCCGATGTCCGCAGCACCTCGGGTCCCAGCACCACCGATGTCGCGCCCAACGCGGTCAGATCCGCGACCTCGGAGTCGTCGAGCCCGCCCTCGGGTCCGACAACGAGCGCGACCTCGGTTGCACCTGCCAGTGGCAGCGAACCGAAGGGCACGGCGCCGTCTTCGTGGAGCACGGCGACCACACCGCCGCCGGCGGCGACCTCGGCGCAGATCGCGCGGACGTCCATCGTTGTCACGAGGTCGCCGATGTCGGGAACCCAGGGACGTCGGCTCTGCTTGGCGGCAGCCGATGCCGCAGCCTTCCACTTCGCAATGCCCTTGTCCGCCTTGCCTGTCCACCGCGCGACACAGCGTGCGGACTGCCATGGCACGATACGATCCGCGCCCGCCTCGGTCGCGAGGTCGACGGCGAGTTCGGACCGCTCGGCCTTCGGAAGTGCCTGGATCACGGTCACAGTCGGACGTGGTCGGTCGGTGAAGGTGTAGGCGTGAGCGCGTGCGACGAGCGTGTCTTTCGACCGGATCGCCTCGACGACGCAGTCGGCCACCGAGCCCCGTCCGTCACCGACCATCAGCTGTTCGCCGACGCCCAGACGTGTGACCGTCACGGCGTGACGCCCCTCGCTCCCGGACAGCACGACCTCACCACCGACGCGCGGGACCTCGTCGACCCAGAACAGCGGAGGACTCACCGACGCCGACCTCTGCGTTCACGCCTCATCCGCTGCGCTTTTCAGCGACCGGCGAAGGCGTTGCGAAGGCGCGAGAACAGGCCGCCGGGCGCTGCTGCTGCAGCCGTCGTGACCAGGTCGATCTGCTCGCCCGACGTCTCGCGATACGCCGAGAGCGCAGCTGACTGACCCGCGTCGAGCTTGGTGGGCACGTGCACGTCGAGGTGGACATGCAGGGTGCCGCGCACCCCGCTGTTGACGTGCGGCATGCCCTGGCCCCGGACCTTGACGACCTGGCCCGGTTGGGTTCCCGGGTCGATGGCGACGGTGATGTCGTCGCCGAGGATCGACGTGACCGCGAACTCGGCACCGAGCGCGGCGTCGGCCATGGGCACGCGAAGCGTGCAGTGCAGATCGTCCTTGTCGCGGATGAAGACGTCATGGGGTCGTTCCGAGACCTCGACGTAGAGGTCGCCCGCGGGGCCGCCACCCATTCCGACCTCGCCCTGTCCGGCCAACCGAACACGCATTCCGCTTTCGATGCCGGCGGGAATGCGCACGGTCATGGTGCGGCGCGAACGCACCCGCCCGTCGCCACCGCACTTGTGGCACGGGTCCGGGATGATCTCGCCGGTACCGTGGCACGTCGGGCACTCGCGAACGGTCATGACCTGACCCAGAATCGAGCGTTGCACCGCCTGGATTTCGCCCGCACCCTTGCAGATGTCGCAGGTCACCGGCTTGGAGTCGCCGTTGGTTCCCGAGCCGTGGCACACGTCGCACAGGATTGCCGTGTCGACGGTGATCTCCTTGTTGACCCCGGACGCGCACTCCTCGAGTGTGAGTTCCACCGACACGAGTGCGGGCTCGCCGGGTTGTACGCGCCCCTTCGGTCCACGCCCGCCGCCGAACCCGGCGCCACCTCCGAAGAACGCTTCGAACACGTCACCGAGACCGCCGCCACCGAAACCTCCGGCGAATCCACCAGCACCCGGGCCGGCGAGCGGATCGCCACCCGCATCGACGATGCGTCGCTTCTCCGGGTCACTGAGCACCTCGTATGCGGTGGTGACCTCCTTGAAACGCTCCTCCTCGTTGGGATTCACGTCGGGGTGCAGTTCACGAGCCTTCTTGCGGTAGGCCCGCTTGATCTCCTGGTCGCTGGCGCCCTTCGCCACGCCCAGGATTCCGTAGTAGTCAGTTGCCACGCTTGTCGTCCTGGTCCTCTATATGTATGTCAGTGATCCCGTGTGTGTCAGTGATCCTGCGGGTGGGGGTCCTGCAGGCGATTCGGCGCAGCTCAGCGCTCGGAGAGGACCTCTCCCACGTACTTCGCAACGGCTGCGACCGAGGCGATTGTTCCCGGATAGTCCATGCGGGTCGGGCCGACAACGCCGACACTGCCGAAAATCGTTCCCGAAGCACCGTACCCTGTGGACACGACCGATGTTCCACGCAGGTTCTCCGCCTGTGTCTCCTCGCCGATCTGCACTGTGACCCTGCCCATACGCTGGGTGGTCGCGAGCAGTTTGAGCACCACGACCTGCTCTTCGAGCGCTTCGAGTACCGTGTCCATCCCACCGTTGAGCACGGCGAAGTCGGCAGCCGACCGCGCGAGATTCGACGTTCCGCCGAGCACCAGCCGGTCGACTCCACGCTCGACGAGGGTCTCCACGAGCACGGTGGCCACCCTGATGACCTCGTCCCTGATGTCGTCGGGCGCTTCGTTGGCCAACTCGGCGACGGCCGCCGAGGCCTCCTCGAGTCGCTTGCCGTGCAGCGCCGCCGAGAACATGTCGCGGAGCCGGGCGATGTCGTCCTCCGACCGATCGTCACCGAGAGCGACCATGCGCTGCTCGACGCGGCCAGTGTCGGTGATGACCACGAGCAACAGACGCGACGGCGACAGCGTGACCACCTCCAGGTGGCGCACGGTCGCCGTGGAGAGCACCGGATACTGGATGACCGCCACCTGCCGGGTGAGTTGCGCCAGCAGGCGGACCGAACGGCGCAGAACGTCGTCGAGATCGACGCCGCGGTCGAGCACCGACAGGATCGCGCGACGTTCCGCCGCCGAGAGTGGCTTGATCTCGCTGATCCGGTCGACGAACATGCGGTAGCCCTTGTCCGTCGGAACCCGACCAGAACTGGTGTGTGGCTGCGCAATGTATCCCTCGGCCTCGAGTACCGCCATGTCGTTGCGCACCGTAGCGCTCGATACCCCGAGGTGATGACGTTCCACCAGTGCCTTCGAACCGATCGGCTCCTGCGTGTCCACGTAATCGGTCACGATGGCTCGCAGCACCTCGAATCGTCGATCGTCGGTCGCCGACACCTTCGCCGCACCTCCTCGGGGCCTACTCTGCACTACGGTCGGGCAAATACACTCGGTTCCGATGACGGCCCCGGGCTGGGTGAACCGTCCCGAGCCGCCAACGTCTGAGGGCACTATCGTCTGGCCAATACAGTTGGTCGTATCCATCCTAGGTGACGACGGACATCGATCCGGTGGATCGCGGCGCGCACCGTCGTCGTAGAGGCAGCGGCCCGAGGGAATGACAGAGAGAGCGTCGGGATGATCTTCAAGGGTGTACGCGAGGGGAAGCCCTACCCAGACCATGGCTTGTCCGTGCGTGGTTGGGCGAAGATTCCCCCTCGCCAGCTACGCCTGGACGAACTGGTCACGGTCACCACGGTGCTCGCACTGGACAAGCTCCTCAGCGAGGATTCGACGTTCTACGGCGACCTCTTCTCCCACGTCGTGCGGTGGCAGGGCGAGCTCTACCTCGAGGACGGGCTCCATCGTGCGGTGCGCTCGGCGCTCCGGAATCGGCACATCATCCATGCGCGTCTGCTCGATCTCGACTCCTACGATCTCTCCGCCGACGCGCCGCCCCTTGAAGAGCAACTCGACGACACCGCGGAGATCCCGACCACGACGAACCGCCCGATCCGACCGGTCGACCACCCTGCGCGCAATTCATCCGCGCAGGGTGGTGCCCACCGCCGCAGCGGTCGCAGCACCGGCTGGTCGGCACCGCCGAACCCGCGGGGGTGGGGAGGATAGGCCGATACCCTCAGCCGGGCATCACACTTCCATGGTCTTCTCGGTCGGCAGATCGTAGACAGGGCATTCGGCCACACCTACGGTGTCCCGGGTGATCGCCTCGACGGCCGCTTGCGTGGCCTCGGCGTCGTTCACCCAGTTCTTGTAGAAGTCGAACGGACAGTCGGCCACTCCCTTGTCTCCGTCGCCACCTGCGAGCACGCCGGTGTAACCACGGTGGAGCAGCTTGAACAGGTGGTTCTGCGACTGGTCGTACTTACGTGCATCGCGGATCGTCGACAACGACAGCTGCGCATACTGGATGCCGTAGTCCTCCTCGCCACACTCACCGAGAGTCCTGCCGTCGAATCCGATGATCGAGCTGTGCCCGAAGTAGGTGTAGACGCCGTCCCATCCGGTGGCGTTCGCCACCGCGACGTAACAGTTGTTGGCCCATGCCATCGCCTTCGCCATGAGTACCTGCTGGTCCTTGGCGGGATACATGTAGCCCTGCGGCCGCACGATCAGCTCGGCGCCCTTCATCGCGCAGTCGCGCCAGATCTCGGGGTAGTTGCCGTCGTCGCAGATGATCAGCGAGATCTTCATACCCTTCGGTCCGTCGGTGACATAGGTCTGGCCGCCGGGGTACCAGCCCTCGATCGGCGTCCACGGCAGGATCTTGCGGTACTTCTGGACTATCTCGCCGTCGTCGTTGATCAGGACGAGGGTGTTGTACGGCGGCTTGTTCGGATGGTCTTCGTGGCGCTCGCCGGTGATCGAGAAGACGCCCCAGGTGCGCGCATCGCGGCAGGCCTTGGCAAAGATGTCGGTCTCGTCGCCGGGGATCGTCGCGGCCGTCTCGAACATCTCGTCGTTGTCGTACATGATCCCCATCGTCGAATACTCCGGAAACACGACGAGGTCCATGCCGGGCAGGCCCGTCTTCATGCCGACCACCATGTCGGCGATCTTCTGTGCGTTCTCGAGCACCTCGGCTTTGGTGTGCAGGCGCGGCATCTTGTAGTTCACCACCGCGACGCCGACCGTGTCCGGACTCGATGAGATGTCTCCGTGTCGCATGCTGTCTCCTCTGGCCCCACGGCCGTCGTCGGTATTGTTCCGAATGGAAGTACTATCACGTCGAGGCTAGATCCGACTGCGTTACGGTGCGATTGCGCGAATGTACGAATATCATTACTTGGCAGACGCTCTCGCGCCTCGGTTGCACGAGACCGGCTCGGCAACCGAGCGCGACGTCGATATTCCTGCTTTCATTCGGAAGCAGGGCACACGGCGAGGTCGACGATGACGACGGTGTCGGTATCTACAGCCAGCTCTACAGCCGGAGCCATGGAAGGGACGCGGAAGGGACGCACAGTGTCGGGATACCTGTCTCAGAAGGTCGACGACCTCAACTCCGGTCACCTGACCGCCGGTCGTGCACGCTCGTTCCGGATGGGACGCGCCAGTTCGCCGGAGCAACTGTCCGCTGCTCTGCGCGGATCGATCATCGGACAGGACCACGCGATCGACTCGGTGGTCCGCGGACTGACGATCGCCGCCGCGGGGATTCGCGACCCGCACCGCCCGATTGCCTCGCTGCTGTTCGTCGGACCGACCGGTGTCGGTAAGACAGAACTCGCCCGACGGCTCGCCGCGGAAATCGCGGGAGACCCGGACAAGCTGTGTCGAATCGACATGAACACACTGGCCCAGGAGCACTACGCGGCATCGCTGTCCGGCGCTCCGCCGGGGTATGCGGGCGCAAAGGAGCAGTTCACCTTATTCGACCGAGAACTGGTGGAGGGCAATCTTTCTCGTCCGGGCATCGTGTTGTTCGACGAGGTCGAGAAGGCTCACACGACCGTCCTGCGTTCGCTGCTGCAGATCCTCGACAGCGGCACACTGCGCCTCACCGCGGGCACGTCGATGATCGATTTCCGCAACGCGATCGTGTTGCTCACCTCGAACCTCGGCTCTGCCGAGCTCGCCGCGAACAGTCGTGTGCGCACGAGGGCGCCGTTACGCCGGCTCCTACCGCGACGCCTCGGCGGATCGCCGACAGCCGAATCCGACGATGACATCGTCGACCGGGCGGTAGAAGAGTTCTTCGACCCCGAGCTCTACAACAGATTCGACGAGGTGGTCCGATTCGCGCCGCTCGACGAACGCAACGCCGGACTCATCGTCGACCTCGAACTGGCCAGGCTGACCGAGAACCTGCACGCCCGCGGAATACGGTGGGAGTACGACGATTCCGTGCGAGCACACCTGATCACCGCGGGCTTCGATCGGGTCTACGGCGCTCGCAACCTCAAGCGGGTCATCCGACTCGAGCTGCATTCGTCGATCGCCGACATCATCGTGCGTCACGATCCCGGGGCAGGGCCACTCGTACTGCACACCAGCGCGGGCGGGAACGGCCTGACGACGAACGGTCAGGCGACGAACGGTCAGGCGACGTGAATCCGCTCGAGCACGTCGAGATCGAGGTGTCGCGCCGCGGCCAGGTACACGTCCTGGTCCGTGTCTCCGGAGCCGAGCCGAAGAACACCGCGCGCGCCCTCGATCCTCAGCCCGTGTGCGACCGCCTCCAGCGCGGGAACGGCGAGCGAACCCGCGCGTCCGGCCAGTTCGGCGAGGACGTTGATGGCCTCGTAACACGACTGGCCGATGCTGTTGAGCGACGGCGCGTCAACTCCGTGCAGACGGTGGTACCGGCCAGCGAAATCCATCGTCGCCGCTGTCGTGAGAGTGTCGAAATAGCCTGCGGCAGAGAACATGTTGGCCGTCGCGTTCGGTCCCATGCCGAGGACCTGGTTCTCCTCGAGAATCGGACTGAACCGCACCATGATCTCGTCGAGACCTCTGCGCGCGAACGCTCTACCGAACCGGACCGCGTCGTCGCCGACGAGGAGCACGAGTACCGCATCGGGTCCGCGTGCCTCCAGCCAGTCCAGAGTCCTGGTGAACTCCGATGTGCCCAACGGCGCGAAAACGGAGCCGCGATACGACATCCCGGCGCCGACGAGATGCGCCTCCGCCTGCGCGGCGATCTGCCTCGGCCAGACGTAGTCGTTGCCGACGACACACCACGTCCGCGCACCGAGTTGTCGGTGCAGCCAGTCGAGGGCGGGCAGGACCTGCGCATCGGGCGCCTCCCCGGTCATGAACAGGCCGGGTGTGCGAAACTCACCCTCATGCAATGCCGCGTACACATACGGCAGTTCACCGCCGACGTGGCGAAGGATCTCCTTGCGCACCGCGGAAATGTGCCACCCGACGATGGCATCGATCGCGCCCGCGCGCCACAGTGCCGCGACCTCCCTGGCCACGACATCAGGAGCGCGCCCACCGTCGACCGCGACGAGTTCCACCGGGCGCCCCAGGATGCCTGCACCACTGCACAATTCGAAGACTGCAAGGTCCCCGCACGCTTCGCACGACGGCCCGAAGATTCCCACCGTGCCCTGCAGGGGGACAACATAGGCGATGCGGACCGGCAACTCGCGATGCGACATCCGACTCCTCCGACATCCGCGATCGTCCACCCTGCGACGGTCGACCGCCACGTTCACATCGCTGCGACGAACGGGACCCGCATATGAGCCGTCAGACTACACCGCAGACACCGACGCTGCGCGACAACGCCGTCGAACTGCCCCTGCTCGCGCGTCTGCTGCGAGCGGCGAGGAATCTCGAGACATCGCTGGATGAGACGCTGTCGACGCTCGGGTTGACGCATGAACAGTGGCGGGTGCTCGCCGTCCTCGCGGCGGGCGGCGGTCACATCATGAGCGAACTCGCCCAGTTGGCGGTCGTGCCGCCCGCCACCGCCACCCGCATCGTCGACCATCTCGTCACGAACGGACTGGTGTACCGCCGCGCCGACCCGAGCGACCGACGCCGCGTCGTGGTCCACCTGAGCGCGCGGGGCGCACGGACCATCGAGCCGGCACTCGCAGCCGAGGCACACGTCGAGCGTGCGGTGGCCGACGCCCTCGGCCCCAGGGCCTACGTGGGATTCGTGTCGGCGCTCGACGCGGTGTCGGCACCTGCCGGCGGGCGGTAGGGCCGGCCACCTCCGCGAGCACGCGTCACGGTCGATGCTGCTCCCCCGGCTGTGGCGTCACCGCTGAGGAAAACGGGTGCCGTCGAGGGCATGGTGGCGACAACCATTACCACCCGACCGCTTCGCCTCGTACATCGCCCGATCGGCGACTGCGATGAGCTCGCCGAGTCGCCCCGACACCGGTGTGCCGGCGCCGCCACGGGCGAGCGCAACGGTTGCTGCGCCGACACTGGCCGTGATCCCGTACGGCGTCTGCGACACCGCCATCGAAAGGCGTCGGGCTCCGGCCATGGCCGCATCATCCGAGGCAACCACCTCGGCGATCACGAACTCTTCCCCACCGATTCTCGCCACGAGTGCGGAGTCGTCGCACTTCGCCTGGATCGCTCGGGCGACCGTGCTCAGGACCGCGTCACCGACCGCGTGGCCGTAGGTGTCGTTCACGCGCTTGAAGTCGTCGAGATCGACGAGATATACCGCGAGCACAGCACCACTCGACCCGGTGGAACCACTCGACCCAGTGGAACCGTCGAACACGTCGGCCGCCCGCGAGTGGAGGGCGCGTCGATTGAGCAGCCCGGTCAGCGCGTCGGTATCGGAATTGATCGCATCGGGTCCCAGCCGCTCGAGCAGCAACTGGCACAGAATCGGAATGACCGTGATGCCACCGAGCACCGCGAGCAGTTTCGCCACGGCGGTGACGGCGTCGATCTGCTCGGCGATGCGGATTGCGACGATCGTCGACACCGCGACGGCGACGGCGAGGTTCACCGCGAGCAGACGCACCGAGTGGAAGATGCCGATGTAGCCGCCGAGCACACCGTAGAGACCACACGCCGCGATCGCCGACATCGGGTCGGCCTCGACGACACAGGCCACCCCGATACACGCCGCCGACACGAGCACGAACACGGTCGACGCTGTCCGTGTCGGCCATCGTGGACGAATCCAGATCAGTGAGATCGCCACGCACACCGCCACGACCGCAAGTGCGCATCCGCGCTGCACCGCACCTGTCGGACCGGCGGGACTGAACATCATCAGCACCTCGATGCCGGCGAGGAAAAGCACACCGATGGCGATCACACGCGCTGCGGCTCGCTGCCGACCTCTCGTTGCGAGGTATCCGGACAACCACTCGTAGTGGTCGGGTCCCGACCACACGCGCTGCGCACGGCGGCGGTAGGTCAAGACCCGATCGCCGATCGTCATCGTCCCCCCTCACCTGCTGGCCGATCACTCCCCTGCCAGCAGTATCTCGCGTATCACCCCGTCCGCGAGCAATCTGCCCCTCTCGGTCAGAACCAGACTCCCGCCCGATCGCCTCAGGAGCCCCATCTGACACTGTCGATCCGCTTCGTCGAGCTCCGCGGGCGTCAGCAGTCTCGACGGCAACCCTGCGCGGCACCGCAGCTGCAACATGACCAGTTCGTTGTGCCGATCGGTCTCGGTGAGTTCTTCGGAGTCGGCCGCCGCACTGTGCCCCTCCGCGAGCTGCTGCGCATAACGCGCGGGATGCTTGACGTTCCACCACCGCACGCCGTTGACGTGCGAGTGGGCGCCGGGACCGAGACCCCACCAGTCATCGCTGCGCCAGTAGCCCAGGTTGTGTCTGCATGCCGCTGCCGGCGACCGCGCCCAGTTCGACACCTCATACCAGTCGAGACCAGCGGCGCGCAGCTGGGTGTCGAGCATGACGTAGCGATCGGCGAGTACGTCGTCGTCGGGCGCGGGGAGCTCGCCGCGCCGGATGCGTCGGGCGAGAGCCGTCCCGTCCTCGACGATCAGTGCGTAGGCCGACACGTGGTCGACCGGCGTGGCGAGCACGGCGTCGATGCTGGACTGCAGGTCATCGTCGGTCTCGCCCGGTGTGCCGTAGATGAGGTCGAGATTGATGTGCTCGAATCCCGCCGCAGCGGCCTCACGCGCCGCGGCAGCAGCCCTACCGGGAGTGTGCGTCCGATCGAGAGTTGCGAGAACGTGCCGGGCAGCCGACTGCATGCCCAGCGACACCCTCGTGAAACCCGCATCGAGTAATCCGTCGAAGAACTCCGGGGACGTCGATTCCGGATTGGATTCCGTGGTGATCTCTGCGTCGACCGTCAGATCGAACCGACGCCGCACCGAGGCGAGCAGTCGCCCGAGTCCGTCGGAACCGAGCAGCGACGGTGTGCCGCCGCCGACGAAGACCGTCGAGACGCGCCGAGCCGGGCCGAGCAGTGTTGCGGCAACATCGATTTCACGATCAATCGCCGCCTGCCATGACTCCGGAGACGACGACGACCCGAGTTCACCCGCCGTGTAGGTGTTGAAGTCGCAGTAGCCGCACCGCGTAGCGCAGAACGGGACGTGTAAATACAGCCCGAAGCCCGTGTCGGGGTCGGCGTGTGCGCAGGCGTCGACGATCGGCTCGGTCACGCGATTCGGCGCGGACCGCGACTCGACCATCGTCTCCACATGCACCCTTCCATGATGCGCGTCGACGCTCTCCACTCCTGTCCCGGGGCGACGACCACGGACTTCCCCGCGCCGTGGCTCGCATCATCGTCCCTGATCGCAGCTCCCGGCAGCGACGCCCCCGTCACCAGGATCGGTGCGCACACCGACTTTGCCTCAGCATGACGCAAAATAAGCGCAAGTAGACGACCGGTCACCTGGCGTGGCACTATGGATGGCGTGAATTTCCCCGGGGTGTGGCTCGCAGCGCGACGCCACGTCGATCTGAAGCGCGTCTGCAGCGCCACCTGTCGTCTCTAGACGACGAACGGCCCCGAGGGTTCCCCGCCAGCTGCGGGAACGCCGCCACGTCAGCGCGGCGCATTGCCGCCCAGTCACAGCCCAGACCGTGCGAAAGCCGGTGCACGTGTGCCCGGCAACAGGAGACTTCATGACGTCTACGACGGACATCACCTCGAACAGCGGCGCCAGTTCGCCCGACGAGCGCCCCACCCGCACGCCGCGCGCGACGGGCGGCGATCGACCGGCACGCAAGCCTCGGCCGACCAAGCGCCGCGCCGAGGGACAGTGGAAACTCGGCTACCGCGAGCCGCTGAATTCCAACGAGCAGGTCAAGAAGGACGACAACCCGCTCAACGTGCGCGCCCGTATCGAGAACATCTACTCCAAGCAGGGCTTCGACTCGATCGACAAACAGGATTTACGTGGCCGTATGCGCTGGTGGGGTCTCTATACCCAGCGCGCGCAGGGTTACGACGGCACGTGGACCGGGGACGAGAACATCGACGTCCTCGAAGACAGCCACTTCATGATGCGTATCCGGTGCGACGCCGGTGCCCTCAACGTCGAGCAACTCCGCACACTGGGCCAGATCTCCACCGAGTTCGCGCGCGACACCGCCGACCTGTCCGACCGGGAGAACGTCCAGTACCACTGGATTCGTATCGAGGACGTCCCGACGATCTGGGAGCGCATCGAAGGCGTCGGCCTCAAGACCACCGAGGCGTGCGGCGATTGCCCGCGCATCATCCTCGGATCGCCACTTGCCGGTGAGTCCGTCGACGAGGTCCTCGACCCGACCCCCGCGATCGACGAGATCGTTCGCCGCTACATCGGCGACCCGCAGTACTCGAACCTGCCCCGCAAGTTCAAGACCGCCATCTCGGGGCTGCAGGACGTCTCCCACGAGACGAACGACATCGCGTTCATCGGAGTGAATCATCCTGAGCACGGCCCCGGACTCGACCTCTGGGTCGGCGGTGGGTTGTCGACCAACCCGATGCTCGCCCAACGCGTGGGCGCCTGGATTCCGCTCGACGAGGTCCCCGACGTCTGGGAAGGCGTCGTGTCGATCTTCCGCGACTACGGCTACCGACGACTGCGCACCAAGGCGCGCCTGAAGTTCCTCATCAAGGACTGGGGCATCGAGAAGTTCCGCCAGGTGCTCGAGGACGAGTACCTCGGTCGCAAACTCATCGACGGCCCGGCACCCGAACCGCTGACGCAACCACGCGACCATGTGGGTGTCCAGAAACTGAAGAACGGCCTGAATTCCGTGGGCTTCGCCGCGATCGCCGGCCGCGTCACCGGCAGCAAACTCACTGCGGTCGCCGACGCCGCCGAACGTGTGGGCTCCGACCGCATCCGGTTCACGCCCTACCAGAAGCTGATCGTCCTCGACGTCCCCGACGACAAGGTCGAGGAGCTGATCGCCGACCTCGCGAAGCTCGGACTCGTCGCCCGCGCATCGAATTGGCGTCGAAACCTGATGGCCTGCAGCGGCATCGAATTCTGCAAGCTCTCCTTCACCGAGACCCGTAAGCGGTCACAGGTGTTGGTGCCGGAACTCGAGGAGCGCCTGGCCGACATCAACTCCACACTCGACGTCCCGATCACCGTGAACATCAACGGGTGCCCCAACTCCTGCGCGCGCTCACAGATCGCCGACATCGGATTCAAGGGACAGCTCGTCGAAGACGGCGAGGGCGGGCAGACCGAGGGATTCCAGGTCCACCTGGGCGGCAGCTTGGGCCAGGACGCCGGATTCGGCCGAAAACTGCGCCAGCACAAGGTGACCTCACCCGAGCTCGGCGACTACATCGAGCGCGTGGTCCGCAACTTCGTCGACCAGCGTCAAGAAGGTGAGCGGTTCGCACAGTGGGCAGTGCGTGCCGACGAGGAGGCATTGCGATGACAACCACGACACAGAACCGGACCGGGCGACGCTTCGACGAGGACGAGCTGCGTGCGATCGCCGAGCGCGGCGCGGCGGATCTCGGTGAGGACGCCACACCCGAAGATCTGCTGCGTTGGACCGCGCAGACGTTCGGCGACAACTTCGTCGTCGCGTCCAACATGCAGGATGCCGCTCTGGTGGATCTCGCGGTCAAGAACGTCGACCGTGAACTACTCGGTGGCGATGCCGTGAAGGTCTTGTTCCTCGACACCGGCTACCACTTCGCGGAGACGATCGGCACCCGTGACGCCGTCGAGCAGGTGTACGGAGTCGACCTCATCAATCTCACTCCCGAGCACACAGTCGCCGAGCAAGATGAACTATTGGGCCGCAACCTGTTCGCCAGCAACCCCGGCGAGTGCTGCCGACTGCGCAAGGTGGTTCCGCTCAAGGCTGGTCTGCGCAACTACGACGCCTGGGTGACGGGCATCCGACGTGTTGAGGCGCCCACCCGCGCGAACGCACCGCTCATCTCCTTCGACGAGGGTTTCGGCCTGGTCAAGATCAACCCGATCGCGGCCTGGTCCGACGAGCAGATGCAGGACTACATCGACGCCAACGGTGTGTTGGTCAATCCGCTTGTCGACGAGGGCTATCCGTCGATCGGCTGCGCACCGTGCACCGCGAAACCCGAACCCGGATCCGATCCGCGCAGTGGCCGGTGGGCCGGTCGCGCCAAGACAGAATGTGGGCTCCACGCATGACCATCATCGACACCTCAGCCAGCACAGGACGTGACGTGACCGAACCCGATGACTTCACCACGCTCGACGCTCTCGAGTCCGAAGCCATCCACATCTTCCGTGAGGTGGCGGGCGAATTCGAACGGCCCGTGATCCTCTTCTCCGGCGGCAAGGATTCGACGGTACTGCTGCACGTCGCACTGAAGGCGTTCTGGCCTGCGCCGCTTCCCTTCTCGCTGCTGCATGTCGACACCGGGCACAACCTGCCCGAGGTGCTCGACTTCCGCGACCAGGTGGTCGAGCGACACAACCTCCGTCTGCACGTGGCGAAGGTCGAGGATTACCTTGCCGACGGTCGGCTGACCGAGCGGCCCGACGGTGTGCGCAACCCGCTGCAGACCATCCCGCTTCTCGATGCGATCACCGAGAACCGCTTCGACGCGGTCTTCGGAGGTGGTCGCCGCGACGAGGAGCGTTCGCGCGCGAAGGAGCGGATCTTCTCGCTGCGCAACGCGTTCGGACAGTGGGATCCCAAGCGCCAGCGTCCTGAGCTGTGGAACCTCTACAACGGTCGGCACGCCCCAGGCGAGCACGTCCGCGTCTTCCCGCTGTCGAACTGGACCGAACTCGACGTCTGGCGTTACATCACACGCGAACAGGTACTCCTCCCCCCGATCTACTACGCCCACGAGCGCGAGGTCTTCCAGCGCGATGGGATGTGGATGACGTCGGGCTCGTGGGGTGGCCCCCGCGAGGGTGAAGAGGTACAGCGCCTCTCGGTGCGCTACCGCACCGTGGGTGACGGTTCGACGACCGGCGCGGTGCTCTCCGACGCCGCCACCAATGAGGCGGTCCTCGCAGAGGTCGCCGCATCACGACTCACCGAACGCGGCGCGACCCGAGGCGACGACCGCGTCTCCGAAGCAGCCATGGAAGACCGCAAGCGCGAAGGATATTTCTGATGGCATCGACCACCCAACACGTGCCCGACCTACTTCGCATCGCCACGGCGGGCAGCGTCGACGACGGCAAGTCCACCCTCGTGGGACGTCTGCTCTACGACACGAAGTCCGTACTCGCCGACCAGATCGACGCCGTCACGAAGGCATCGGTCGATCGCGGCCTCGAAGGTCCCGACCTCTCGCTGCTCGTCGACGGTCTGCGCGCCGAACGCGAGCAGGGCATCACCATCGACGTCGCATACCGCTACTTCGCCACTCCCGCACGGTCTTTCGTGCTCGCCGACACACCCGGCCACGTCCAGTACACGCGAAACACCGTGTCCGGCGCCTCGACCGCCCAACTGGTGATGCTGCTCGTCGACGCCCGCAACGGTGTCGTCGCCCAGACCCGCCGTCACGCAGCGGTCATGGCACTGCTCGGTGTGCCGCAACTCGTGCTGGCAGTCAACAAGATCGACCTCGTCGACGACGCCGCGTCGGTCTTCGCGGAGATCTCGGCCGAGTTCGGCGAGCTGACCCGCACGCTCGGCTGGTCGCCCGAGCAGGTCACCGCGATCCCGGTATCGGCTCTGCACGGCGACAACGTCGCCATCCGCTCCGAGAACACCCCGTTCTACGACGGTCCGACACTCATCGAGCACCTCGAGACGGTCCCCAATGCAGTCGAGCGCCACGACGAGGTCGGGCTGCGTTTCCCGGTGCAGTACGTCATCCGTCCCCGCACGCCGGAGTACCCCGACTACCGCGGCTACGCCGGGCAGATCGCTGCGGGCCGTGTCTCGGTGGGAGACGAGGTCGTCGTGCTGCCGTCAGGCGTCCGGACCACCGTCACCCAGATCGACACGGCCGACGGGCAGTTGGCCACCGCTCACACGGGCCGCAGCGTGACCCTGCTGCTCGCCGACGACGTCGACATCTCGCGCGGCGATCTCATCGCGGCGGTCACCGATGCCCCCGAGCCGATCCAACAGTTCACCGCGACGGTGTGCTGGCTCGCCGACAAGCCGCTGCGCCCGGGTGCACGTTTGCTCCTCAAGCACGGCACGAAGACCACTCAGGCCATCGTCGGTGGACTCGACACGCTGTTCGACGAGCAGAACCTGTCGCTCGTCGATGCGCCGGACACCGTGGAACTCAACCAGATCGGCCGCATCACGGTGCAGACCGCAGAGCCGATTCCGGCCGACGACTATCAGGTCAGTCGCGAGTCGGGCAGCTTCCTGCTCATCGATCCGCAGGGCGGTAACACCCTCGCAGCAGGGCTGGTGGGCGACGCGCTGTCGACGCTGCACCTCAAAGAGTTGGTGTGACCCCGACGCTGTTACTCGTCGCGCACGGTAGCCGAGATCCGAGGTTCGGTGACACGGCGCGGCGCGTTCGGTCGACGGTGGCGCGGCGACTGCCGGGTGTGTCGGTCGGTCTGAGCTTTCTGGACCTCGATACCCCCTCGGTGGCAGACGAACTCGCCGCCGTCGCGGGCGACTGCGTTGTGGTGCCGCTACTGCTGGCACCCGGGTATCACAGCGACGTGGACCTGCCTGCACTGGTCGACGAGCATCGTCGAGGAAGCGTCGTGATCACCCCCGTCGTCGGCTCGTATCGGATGACCGATGCCCTCGCCGATCGTCTCGACGAGGCAGGCACGCAACCTGGCGACGGTATCGTCGTCACGGCTGTCGGGTCGACCAATCCTGCTGCCGCACACGTGGTCCGACGCCGAGCCATCGAACTCTCGACCCGTCTGCACCGCCCCGTCGAGGTGGTGTTCGCGACCAGGCTCGGCCCCGACGACATCATGCTGCGCAACGCGATTCGACGACTCCGCACCGCGGGCGCGCGACGAATCGCCCTGAGTCCGTACTTCCTGTCCGCGGGCCTGCTGACGGAACGAGTCGAAGCCGCCCTCGACCGGTTGGTGTCGGATGCCGTGGTCGCGGGGCCGATCGGCACGCACCCCGCACTCGTCGATGCGGTCGCCGACTCCTATCGCAGCGCCGTCGCCCACCCACCGCTCGCGCCGGCAATCACGCAGTTCTGACGGCCACGGACCGCGGCAGCACTACCGCCGCGCGCCCACCATTCCGTCGAGTGCGCCGTAGTACACCTGCGTGAGGAACCGCATCGCCTCCGCCATGGTCATGCCTTCGGCGACGAGATCGAGAACCTCGCGGGGATCGTAGATCTGGTTGTAGAGGAACAGCGCGTGGTCGAAATGCTCGTCGCCGATTCCCTTGCTGCGCAACACCGCACGCACCGGACGCTCCCACGCGTCCCGGACCGTCTGGATCACCGGATCACCTTCGCGCAGTCGCTCGAGGAAACCCACGGGGCGACGAAGGTGGACCATCGCGGGACCGTTGACCTCGAGCACTTCGCCGAGCTTGCCGACCACGTCCTCGAACAGGTCGGTACCCGATTTCGTCGAATCATGGCTGTAGTCACGAAGCTTCACGATCACCCCGTGCAGGTACTCGCGCAGCAGACTCTCCAACGACGAGAAGTACCGGTAGACGGTGGCGGTGCCCACTCCTGCCCGCTCCGCGATCAACGGGATGCTGGCGTTCTGGAAATCGTCTCTCAGAACCTCGCCTGCTGCCGCGAGGATTCGACGACGATTACGCACCGCATCTTTGCGCGTCGGGGCCGACGTCGTCACCACGAATCTCTCCTTGCACAGCGCCGATCCCGCTGAGGACGCGAGATCTCCGCACGTCATGCTACCCCTGCTCTGATAGCACAACCTCCCCATAGTGAGAGCCGTGTCTCAGTGGGTCAGCTGAGTCCATCCACCCGTGAAGTGTCACGACACCGAGCAATTCGACAGTCGACGACGCCGAGCGTCTCACACCTCGGACAGCGCGGGCACCTTTGTCGCGCGAGCGTAGATCGCCTCCCCGGGCTGCAGGTGCAGCGCGTTGGCGTCGCCGCGAGTGATCTGTGCCTGGAACTCGTCACCGCTGGCGACCGCGATCAGTTCCACCCTCGTCTCGAACCCGAGGTTCACCACGCGCTGCACGGTCGCCTTGATGACGCCCGTGTCGAGTGACGCATCGGCGGCGGGTAGTGCGAGCTCAGGATTGCGTCCGATACGAATGTCGTGCGGACGAACGAGTTCTCCGTTGAGCCGTACAGTCGAACCGAGAAACGATGCCACGAAGGGATTGACCGGGCGATCGTAGAGATCGTCAGGTGCGCCGATCTGCTCGATCCTGCCCTTGTTCAGCACGGCGATCCGGTCGCTCACATCGAGCGCCTCCTGCTGGTCGTGTGTCACCAGCACCGTGGTCACCTGCATGTCCTCGTGCAAGCGGCGCAGCCACTTTCGGAGATCCTCACGCACCTTGGCGTCGAGTGCACCGAAGGGCTCGTCGAGCAGCAGCACCTTGGGGTCGACGGCCAGGGCACGGGCAAGCGCCATGCGCTGGCGCTGACCACCGGAAAGCTGTGCGGGAAAACGCTTCTGGAAGACGGTCAGTCCGACGATGTCGAGCAACTCGTCGACCTTGGCATCGATGTCCTTCTTCGATCGCTTACGGATCTTCAGACCGAATGCGATGTTGTCCCGCACGGTGAGGTGCTTGAACGCCGCGTAGTGCTGGAACACGAAGCCGATGTCGCGCTTCTGGGGTGACGCGCCCGACACGTCGTCGCCGTTGATGACGATCGTTCCCGAGTCGAGGTCGTCGAGTCCCGCGATCGCACGCAGCAGCGTCGACTTCCCGCTGCCCGAGGGGCCGAGCAGCGACGTCAGGGATCCGGCCGGGATCTCGATCGACACGTCGTCGAGTGCTGCGAAATCGCCATATCGCTTGTTGGCACCTACCACCGAGATGGACATGTCAGACTCTTTCTCTCTCGTGAAGCACCTGCTGCGAATCGATGTTCTCGGGCGCATACGGTGGGGTCAGATGGATGTCGTCCGGCGCGGTGTCGTCACCGGTGGTGGCGCTCGCCTCGGCATACCGGTTGCGGGCACGTCGGTCGACGAACGACATCGCCACCAGGACCAAGACGGCCACGAGCATCAGGAGTGTCGCGGCAGCGTAGGCGCCGTACTCGTTGTAGTCGTCGGTGTAGCGCGAATGCACCAGAAGTGTCAGCGTCTGGGAGATGCCCGGATAGTTCGACGACACCATCGTCACTGCGCCGTACTCGCCGAGTGCACGAGCGACAGTCAGCACAATGCCGTAGGTGAGTCCCCAGCGGATGGCGGGCAGAGTGATGCGCCAGAACGTCTGCCACCCGCTCGCGCCCAGGGTCGCCGCCGCCTGTTCCTGTTCGGTGCCGATCTCGCGGAGCACCGGCTCCACTTCGCGCGCGACGAACGGAAGCGTCACGAACAACGTTGCCAACACCAAGCCGGGGAATCCGAAGATCACGCGGAAGCCGAGACTCTCCACTCCTCCGAACCAGCCACCGTAGCCCCACAGCAGGATCAGGGCGACACCCGCGACGACCGGCGACACCGCGAATGGGAGATCGACGACGGCCTGCAGGAACCCCTTGCCCGGGAAGCGTCCGCGGGCGAGTGCGAGCGCGATGATGATGCCGAAGATCACGTTCAGCGGCACCACGATGACGACGATCAGCAGGCTCAGTTGCAGCGCCGAGATGGCCGCGGGTGTGGTGATCCACTCCCAGAACTGTCCGAGGCCGTGCTCGAAGGAGCGCCAGAAGATGAGTGCGACCGGAACGATCAACAGCACGAACAGATAGATGAGCGCGATGGCGCGCAACCCGTAGCGGGTCTTCGCCGACAGTTTCATCGGTCGAGCTCCTCACGCTTGGTCTGACGCCGCCCGACGATCCGCAAGACGAGCAGAGCGACGAAGGCGATCAGCAGGAGTACGACCGAGATGGCGGCGGCGTTGACCGGCTCGTCGATCTCGATCTGCTGCTGGATGTACTGAGAGGCGACCTGGGTCTTGCCCGGGATGTTCCCGCCGATCAGCACGACCGAACCGAACTCACCGATCGCTCTGGTGAATGCGAGGCCGGCACCCGTGAGGATCGCCGGGAGCAGCGCGGGGAGCACGATCTTGCGGAAGATGATGCCGTTGTTCGCCCCGAGTACCGCGGCAGCTTCCTCGACGTCGGTGTCGAGTTCGATGAGCACCGGCTGGACCTGACGAACCACGAAGGGCAGCGTGACGAACGTCAGCGCGATGATCAGCGCAGGCTTGGTCGCGGCGAGGTGGATGTCGACTGGACTGTTGGGGCCGTACAGCGAGAGCAGCACCAGGCTGGCGACGATGGTCGGCAGCGCGAAGGGAAGGTCGATGATCGCGTTGACAAAGCCCTTGCCGCGGAAGTCATCCCGCACCAGGACCCAGGCGATGATCGTTCCGAAGACCACATTGATCACGGCGGCGACAACCGAGACCAGCACCGTGATCCAGATCGCGTCGAGCGCGTTCTTGGCGGTCACCGCGTCCCAGAAGCCGCTCCACCCGTTGTCGAACGACTGCACGGTGATCGCAGCCAGCGGCAGCAACACGATGATGCTCAGCCACAGCCATGCCGTACCGATCGCCGCGGGGCTGACTCCGGCGAATGTTCGCGACCGTCCCAGAAATCCCTTGGGCGGCTGCGAACTCGACGACTGCGAGGTCGACGCGGACGCGGTCTCTTTCGCCACCTCTCCCGTGGCCGTCACTGCTTGCCGCCTTCGTTGTAGATCTTGGTGACGGCACCCTTGGTACCGAACAGCGCGTTGTCCACGGCCTTCCACCCCTTCAGGTCTTTGCCCTTGTTCTCGGCGGCGGTGCCTTTACCCAGAGTCTTCCCGAGTTCGTCGATTGTCCACAGCTTTGTTATGTCGCCGGGGAAAAGTGTCTTGGTCTCGGCGATCACCGACGGCGCGACGGGGCGGAACCCCTGCTTGGCCCAGATCCGTTGCGCCTCATCCGTGAACAGGTAGTCGACGAACGCCTTGGCAGCGGGCAGATCCTTCGATGTGTTCACGACCGCGACGGGATTCTCGATCTTGAACGTCTGCGGGGGAATCAGGTACTCGACCTGTGCGCTCTGCGCAGCACCGGCGTTCTTGCGCTGCAGCATGATCGCTTCGTTCTCGTAGCTGATCAGCACGTCGCCCTGGCCCTGCTGGAAGGTCGTCGTGGCCTCGCGTCCGGACTTGGGACGCACGGCGACGTGGTCGCGCACCAGCTCGCTGACGTAGTCGAGGCCCGCCTGCGGGTTGGCTCCGCCCTCGCTCTTCGCCGCGTAGGGTGCGAGAAGGTTCCATTTCGCCGACCCCGAACTCCCGGGGTCCGGGGTGATCACCTGAACGCCGGGCTTGAGGAGGTCGTCCCAGTCGTGGATGTTCTTCGGATTGCCCTTCCGCACCACGAGAGCGACGACAGACCCGAACGGGATGCTGTTGTGGGGTTCGGCCTTCTTCCAGTCCTCGTCGACGAGTCCTGCCTTGACCAGCCGCGTCACGTCGGGTTCGACCGAGAAATTGACCACGTCGGCGGGCACGTGCCGTGCGACCTTGCGTGACTGGTCGCCCGATGCGCCATACGACGCGGAGAAGCCGATGTCGCTGCCCTCGGTGGTCGCGCGAAAAGCGGGGATGACCTTGTCGAATCCCGGCTTGGGCGTCGCGTACGCGACGAGGTCGAGGTGACGACTGCCGCTCGAGATGTCGACACCGTCGGGCGTGTCCGTCGAGCCGCCACCACAACCGGCGACCAGTGCGACGGTCAGCGCCAGCAGGCACGCCACAATCGGGACACGCCTCTTGCGGGCCAGACTTGGACTCACGAATCCTCCACCACGGTTCCCGGCATGCGGGACTTCGCGGCCGGAGCAGAATCACGCTAGCAACGCCGAGCGCATGCCCCAAAGACGAGAACGGCGGCTCATCGGTGGTGGTTGACGACTCAGCGTGTGAGCAGCCAGGCCAGGACGACGAGAACGACGAGCGCGATCAGCGCCCAGGTCACCCGTGACTTGATCACCGCGGTCACAGCCCCTTTCCGTCGTCGTCGGCGAACCGTCGACGATCGAATACGGTCATCACGGCTTCCACCAGCACATTCAGGACCAGCGCGATACCGATGGCGACAGGGATCACCACCACGAGAGTGACCAGAAGCTGCGGGACGAACGACAGTCCTGTCAGCCACTCCTCGACGGAATCCCACCATGCGAGGAAGCTGTCCATGCCTGTCACCTCGTTCCGGCCCGGACTCTGCCGAGTTTTGTTCAGTGTGATTCGAATTCCGTGCCGAGTCGACGATCACCGGGGTTCGAACACCGTGATGAGCTCGAATGCCGCGAACCAGCGGCCTCTCCATGGTATCGAAAACGTTTACTCGGCTACCGGCCGCTCCCGTCAGCTCACCGCGACGACCAGCCGACCGTCGGCGCCCATCTCTCAGTCCAGCCGCCACGACTCGTACGCGCGCGGATCGCCGATCGGCTCCATGTGAATGCTGACACGCAGATGATCGAGTTCGGCGTGTAACTCGTCCTCGACGCGCTCTGCCAGGTCGTGGCCGCGCTCGACCGACCACGCGCCCGGAACGAGCATGTGCATCTGCACGAACCGCTCGTGGCCTGCTTCCCGCGTGCGCAGATCGTGGAAAAGCACCTCGTCCGAGCGGAATCGATCGAGCACCTGATTGACCGTGGCGAGATCGTCGGCGGGTAGGGCGGCGTCGAGTAGGCCGTCACCCGAACGCCAGATGAGGCGACCACCGACGACGAGGATGTTGACGGCGACGAGGATCGCCACGATCGAGTCCAGCGGCAGCCATCCCGTGACCGCGACCAGGAACACACCCACGATCACTCCGATCGTGGTCCAGACGTCGGTGAGCAGATGCTTGCCGTCGGCCTCGAGTGTCATCGACCGATGACGCTTACCGGCACGAAGCAGGACGACGGCGACGACTCCGTTGAGAACGGTTGCGGCGACCGAGATCGCGAGACCGAGTCCGACCGATTCCAACTCGGCGGGATGCAGGAGGCGATCGACGGCGGCGACGATGATCGCGATCGCGGCGGCGACGATCAGTACTCCCTCGAACACCGCCGAGAAGTACTCTGCCTTCGCGTGGCCGAAATTGTGTTCGGCGTCCGCGGGTTTGGCGACGACTCGCAATGCGACGAAGGCTGCGACAGCCGCCACGAGATTGACCAACGACTCCAGTGCGTCCGACAGCAGGCCCACCGAGCCGCTGACGCGCCAGGCAATCAGCTTCATCACGATCACCACGATCGCCGTGGCGATACTGAGCAATGCGTAGCGAGTGAGGTCGGGCCGACTCCCCGACGATGCGGTTGCCATTACCTCATCTCACCACGAAGTCGACGCTCCATCGCACCAACCGCGCTGTGCAGTCGGGCTCAGCTCGCAGCAACCAGCCCGCGCCGACGCATCAGCGGTTCGACCTCCGGCTTGCGTCCGATCAACTTCTCGTGCGCGGCAAGCGGATCGACACTGTCGCCGCGCGACAACGTCGAGTCCGCGAACCTCTTCCCGTTCTCTCGGCGTAGCCCGCCCTCGGCGAGGAACCACTGCTCGGTCTCGGCATCGAGAACCTCCGACCAGATGTAGGAGTAGTAGCCGGCCGAGTAGCCGCCCCCGAAGATGTGGTTGAAGTACGCCGTGCGATATCGCGGAGGAATGAGCTCCGTGCCGATGCCGGCTTCGCGCAACGCGTCGGCCTCGAATGCCTCGACGTCGTCGATGTCGTTGGCCTGTGCGCTGGACAGCCGATGCCAGGCGAGGTCGAGCACCGAGGCTGCGAGGTACTCGATGGTGCCGTGTGCCGTGTCGGCGCCGGCGTTGGCGCGGGCCGCGTCGGCGAGTTCCGACGGAATAGGGGCGCCGGTCTCGTGATGCCTCGCGTAATGGGCGAGGACATCGGGGTGCAACGCCCACATCTCGTTGACCTGCGACGGGAATTCGACGAAATCGCGCGGTACCGAGGTACCCGATTGCGACGGATAGTCGACCGTCGATAGCAAACCGTGTAGCGCGTGACCGAATTCGTGGAACAACGTCGTGAGCTGGTCGATGCTGAGCAGCGCGGGCGAGCCCTCGTCTGGCTTGGGCACATTGAGCACGTTCACGATGATCGGTTGCGCCGAGAGCACGGTGGATTGATCGACGATGTTGTTCATCCACGCCCCACCGCGCTTGGAGGGCCGCGCGAAGTAGTCGCCGAGGAACAAGCCGATGCTGGTTCCCTGCTCGTCGAACACCTCCCAGATCCGAACGTCGGGATGGTAGGCGTGGAGGTCGGGCCGCTCGCGAAAGGTCAAGCCGTACAACTGCCCCGCTGCGTAGAACACGCCATCGGAGATCACGGTGTCGAGTTCGCAGTAGTCGGCGAAACCGTCGAGATCGATCTCCGACGACGATTTGCGTTGCCGGGCAAGCCAATAGGTGTAATCAGAAGCGGTGATCTCGGCGTCGGGATCGTCCGCGTGCGCGAATTCGGTCAGGGAGGCCAGTTCGGCGCTGCCTGCTCGCGTGGCGGCTGTGATCAACTCACCGAGCAAGTCGTCGACAGCCGCCGGATCGGGGGCTGTCTGCTCGGCGATGACGTACTCGGCGTGATCGCGGTACCCCAGCAGCTCGGCTCGCCGCGCGCGCAGCCTGACGATCTCGAGGACGGTCTCGCGCGTGTCGAACTCGTTGCCGCGCGAGCAGCGGCTGACCGAGGCATCGAATACTCGACGGCGTGTCGCGGCGTCGTCGAGTTCACTCACCACGGACTGGCTCGTCGGGAGTTCAAGGCTCACAAGGTATCCGGAATCGTGGCCTGCGTCGGCTGCTGCGCGTCGGGCGGACGCGATCGCGCCTCGTGACATGCCCTGCACGTCGGCCTCGTCGGAAACCAGCACCGCCGAGTCGTTGGTGTCGTCGAGGACCATCTGCGAGAAGGTGGTCGTCAGATACGCCAGCCGCGACGAGATGGTGCGCATCTCCTCCTGACCTGCGTCGTCGAGGCCGGCGCCCGCCCGGATCGCCTCGCGGTACCGCGAATCGAGCAGACGGCGCTGCGGCTCGGTGAGGTCGAGGTCGTCGGCGTGAGCGTGCAGCGTCGAAATACGCGCGAAGAGACGGGGATTCATCGCGATCGCGTTTGCGTGGTCGGTGAGCAGCGTCGAGAGTTCCTGGGAAATCTCGTTGCGCTTCGGGTTGGTGTCGGGGCCGACCAGGTTGAAGAAGATGCCGGATGCGCGGGCCAGGTCGCGTCCGGACAGTTCCAACGCCTCGATGGTGTTGGCGAATGTCGGCGCGTCCGGATCGTCGGCGATCTTCTCGACTTCGGCGCGCTGCGAACTCATGGCCTCGCGAAAAGCGGGCAGAAAGTCGTCGTCGGAGATCGACGCGAAGTCCGGTAAACCGTGTGGCAGATCGCTGTGTGCGAGAACGGGATTCACGTCGCTTGTACCCATGACCTCACTTACCCTTCGGTTTGTCGCCCGCCGAATCGGTGGAGAGGGCGGCGACGAATGCCTCTTGCGGAACGTCGACACGGCCGATGGTCTTCATCCGCTTCTTGCCTTCCTTCTGCTTCTCGAGGAGCTTGCGCTTACGACTGATGTCGCCTCCGTAGCACTTCGCGAGGACGTCCTTACGGATCGCCCGGATGTTCTCGCGCGCAATGATCTTCGATCCGATGGCAGCCTGGATCGGCACCTCGAACTGCTGACGCGGGATGAGCTCCTTGAGCTTGGTGGCCATCTTGTTGCCGTAGGTGAATGCCGCGTCGC
Source organism: Gordonia otitidis (assembly GCF_020735545.1). NCBI lineage: Bacteria > Bacillati > Actinomycetota > Actinomycetes > Mycobacteriales > Gordoniaceae > Gordonia > Gordonia otitidis. The sequence goes on along the minus strand of NZ_CP085974.1, from coordinate 4,043,534 downwards.
GGTGCACGATCGCGCTGAACGCGTCGACCGCCTCGCCCTGCAACAGGATGTCGACCTTGACGAGATCGGCTTCCTGCTCGCCGGCCTCCTCGTAATCGAGGCTCGCGTATCCGCGGGTGCGCGACTTCAACGAATCGAAGAAGTCGAAGATGATCTCGGCCATCGGCATGGTGTAGCGCATCTCCACGCGCGTCTCGGAGAGGTAGTCCATCCCGCCGAGCTCGCCGCGACGGGACTGACACAACTCCATGATCGCCCCGATGAACTCACTGGGCGCGATGATCGTCGTCTTCACGATCGGCTCGTAGATGTGGCGTGCCTTGCCCTCGGGCCAGTCGGACGGGTTGGTGACGATCTGCTCGCTACCGTCCTCCATGACGACGCGGTAGACGACGTTGGGCGCCGTGGAGATCAGGTTCAGATCGAACTCGCGCTCGAGACGCTCCCTCGTGATCTCCATGTGCAGTAGACCGAGGAAACCGCAGCGAAAGCCGAATCCGAGGGCGACCGAGGTCTCCGGTTCGTAGGTGAGCGCGGCGTCGTTGAGTTGAAGCTTGTCGAGTGCGTCACGCAGCACCGGATAGTCGGAGCCGTCGACCGGGTAGAGGCCCGAATAGACCATCGGGCGCGGTTCGCGGTAGCCGGTCAACGGTTCCGTGGCGCCGTTGCGCGCAGTGGTCACGGTGTCGCCGACCTTCGACTGCCGGACGTCCTTCACGCCGGTGATGAGGTAGCCGACCTCGCCGACGCCGAGCCCCTTGGTCGGCTTCGGTTCCGGGGACACGATGCCTACCTCGAGCAACTCGTGGGTCGCCCCGGTCGACATCATGGCGATCTTCTCGCGCGGGACGATCTTGCCGTCGACGACGCGGACGTAGGTGACGACGCCTCGGTAGGTGTCGTAGACGGAATCGAAGATCATCGCACGCGCCGGGGCGTCGGGGTCGCCCTGAGGTGCGGGCACCTGCTTGATGACCTCGTCGAGCAGTTCGGGGACTCCTGCACCCGTCTTGCCCGACACACGGAGCACGTCGTCGGGTTCGCAGCCGATGATGTGTGCGATCTCGTTCGCGTAGCGGTCAGGGTCGGCAGCAGGAAGGTCGATCTTGTTCAGCACCGGGATGATGGTGAGGTCTTTGTCCATCGCCAGGTACAGATTGGCGAGGGTTTGAGCCTCGATGCCCTGCGCGGCGTCGACCAGCAGAACAGCACCCTCGCAGGCTTCGAGTGCGCGCGATACCTCGTAGGTGAAGTCGACGTGGCCGGGGGTGTCGATGAGGTGCAGCACGTAGTCGGTCTGCGGTCCGTCGGGGCCGTCCGACTTCCAGGGCAGCCGCACGTTCTGCGCCTTGATGGTGATCCCGCGCTCACGCTCGATGTCCATGCGGTCGAGGTACTGAGCGCGCATCTGTCGCTCCTCGACCACGCCCGTGAGCTGCAACATCCGGTCGGCCAGCGTCGATTTGCCGTGGTCGATGTGCGCGATGATGCAGAAGTTCCGAATCCGTGCGGGATCGGTGAACGTGGTGTCGGCGAAGGTGGGAATCGAACTGCTCCTACAGGTACGCACCGATGCTCGGGGTGCGATGCGGGTGTGGTCGTCGAATCCAGTTTCTCACGGCTCGCCGTCGACGGGTCGCGGCCGGGTTGTCGGCGCTCGTCTGACGGCGGCTCTGTCGGCGTCGAGGACCTCGTGAAGCGAGCCAACCGACTCCGCTCGAGCTCGGAGAGAGTCCGCGTGCGCCCCCGCCGCCAGATGGGCGGTGGCGGCGACGATCCACACCACTCGTAACGCGCCGACGGCTGCGACTTATAGCGTGAGAGCCGTGAGCCCAGAGACCTTCACCGCCGACGGCGTCGTTGCAGATATCTACCGTCCGGATGTGCGCCCACGCGCCGTGTTGGTGTTAGCGCACGGCGCGGGCGGAAACCGACAGACCGCGATCATGCGGGCCTACGGCACGGAGTTCAGCGCCCGTGGGGTCTTCGTCGCGTGCATCGACCTGCCGTATCGGCAGCGCAGACCGAAGGGACCGCCGAGCCCGTCGGGTGCTGCCGGCGATCGGGACGGGATACGCGCGGCGGCGTCGTTGTTCGGTTCTGAATCCGACGGCCCGCTCGTTCTCTGCGGACATTCCTACGGGGGTAGGCAGGCATCGATGGTCGTCGCTGAGGATGGCGGCGCAGTCGACGTGGCGGGACTGTTGCTCTCGTCCTATCCACTGCACCCGCCTGGTAAACCTGAACGCGCGCGCACCGATCACCTCGGCGACATCACCGTCCCGACGGTCATCGTCCACGGGTCCACCGATCCGTTCGCGACGACTGCGGAGATCACCGATGCCATCGCGCTCATCCCCGCGCCCACACGACTGGTCGAGATCGAGAAGACGGGACACGACCTCAAACCAGACAAGAAGCCGACTGCGCAGCTCGCCGCCGACGCCGTCGATGATCTGATCCTCAGAGGGTCGCAACAATGACCGGCCGGTCACGGATGCGTCCGACCCACGAGGTCGCCCGCGAGATCGTCTACTCCCCCGACCTCGACGGCGCGGCCGATCCCGGCGAGATCGTCTGGACCTGGGTGCGCTACGAGGACGACCCGAGCAAGGGCAAGGACCGCCCTGTGCTGGTCGTCGGACGGGACCGCGGCGCAGAGCACACGCATCTGTTGGGGTTGATGCTCTCGAGCCAGGACTACCACCGCGACGACCCGAACTGGATGGAACTCGGAACCGGTGTCTGGGACGAGGAGCACCGGACCAGCTACGTCCGACTCGACCGGGTGCTGATCGTCCTCGAGAACGGCATCCGCAGGGAGGGTGCGATCCTCGACGAGGAGCGCTTCAACGCCGTCGCCGATCGCCTCCGACGCGAGTACGGCTGGCGATGAGTCGCCGATCCAGCTGATCGCCGACACGCCTTGGGACGACCGCGCGTCAGCCTATGTCCCTCCTCGACGTGACCGACTTCGGCGCAGAGTCGATCATGGCAACGCCCATCGGGCAATTTCGAGGAGACGTCACTGCCAGCGATCGGCACACCCTCGAGGCAATGGAGCGGCAGTATCGTAACCGATAACTCGGCCTTCGGCGATTGCTCGGCGATCGAAGTCGACAACTGAACGGCCGGAATTCTTCGGAGATTTCTTGTCGGTAGTGGGTCGTACTATGGGTACAAACGTTCGATCCGGCGAGGGCAAGGGGGTGTGGGATGTCGATCGAGTCAGTGGGCCCAGGAGCCGATTCGGCTGCGGGAGGTGATGATTCGGAAGGATTCGATCCGACGCCCGACGCTGTTCAGTCGGACTGGGCAACGGGCGTGCCGCTTGGATTGCTCGGTGGTGTCGATCCCGCCGCTCCAGATGGTTCGGACACGGTTGCCGTCCTAGAGGGTTTGACCCGATTGCGGTGCGGTGAGGCGTTTTTGGCGTGGGCGCGGTATCAGTCGATCGGGGTGCTCTACGACCGGCTGGTCGTCGAGCGTGCCGAGACGGATGGCCTGATCGTCGACGGCTTCTCGGATGCGGCAGCACGCATCTCAGGGATCTTCGCGGTGTCACGTCCGCAAGCGGAACGCCTGCTCGACGAGGCGATCGTGCTGCGGGATGATCTGCCGCAGGTGTTCGGCTGTCTGCGGGAGGGGATCATCGCGCTCGAGCAAGCACAACTGGTCATCTCACGTACCGATCTGGTGCGTGGGCCGGGCACCCCGCCCGAGGTGGTGGCCGCTGTCGACGAACAGATCGCGACCACGCTACGTACCCGGCGGGGGTCGTGGAAACGTCCACGCCTGCGGGACATGGTAGATCGGATCGTGTTCCGCCAGGATCCGGATGCGGTGCGTGAACGCCGTGAACGTGCCCTGGACAAGCGGGGCGTGTTCACCGACAACTGTGGTGACGGGGTCGGTGAGCTCACCGCCGTGATGTCGGCAGAGAACGTGCGGGTAGCGGTCGCGGCGGTACGACGCTTGGCCGACGCGGTGTGCGGCGGTGATGGTCGGACTCGTCAGCAACGCGCCTCGGATGCGATGTTCGCGCTGCTCTCAGGTTCACGGTTCGAATGCGGTTGCGGCAGTGACGACTGCACCGCCCAGATCCCCGAACCGGGCACCGTCCCGCCGGCCGATCCGCGGTTCGTCATCCACGTCGTGTGCAACGACGCCGCCCTCACCCCACCCGAAACCGCCGACGGCACCAAGAGTTCCGCCGACAGCACCGCCGCTTCCGCTCACGGCACCGGGAATCGCGTCGAGGGAACCGCTGATCTCGCCGACGGCACCGCTAAGCACGCCGACGGCATCGCCGCTTCCGCTGACGGCATCGGGAATCGCGTCGAGGGCACCGCTGATTTCGCCGACGGCACCGCAGAAACCGGTGGCAGAGCGGCGGATGCCGTTGACGGCGAGACGGATTCGTCGTCTGGTGGCGTCGCTCATGGCAGCAACGACGACGGCGCGTCCGACGGTGACGCGTCCGACGAGGACGCGCCCGGCGATGCCGCCGGTGGCCGACGGCCCGGGTTGCGTTATGCGCGCAAAGACGGTCACCAGACCGCCCAGACGTCCGAGGCAGTGCCGGTCGGATTCATGGACGGCTACGGCATCATCTCCGCCGAACACGTCCGTGACATCGCCGCCCGCCCGGACGCGGTGACCCACCGCGTGGTCCCGACAAACACCCCCGAAAACGCCGACGGCACCTACACACTGCCCGCACACGGCACCGACCCGTACCGCCCGTCGACTGCCTTGGATGAGGCGGTGCGCTGTCGCGACGGCTACTGCGCCGACCCCGGCTGCGCCCATTCGGCATGGACCGCCGACAACGACCACGTCACCGAATACGACCACCACAACCCCGAGGCCGGTGGGCACACCAGCTACGAGAATCTCAACACCAAATGCCGATACGGGCACATCCAGAAAACATTCGGCAACTGGATCGATGACCAATACCGCGACCCCGCCACCGGCAGGCTGGTTACCGAATACATCACCCCGGAAGGATTCGTCATCCCCGGCGACGCCGAAACCTTCGAAGACACCTTTCCCGGACTACGCCGACTCCGCTTCACCCCACCAGCCACCGGCGACCCACCACCGCGTCGAATCAAGCCACCCGAGGCCAACCCGCGCCATCGGACACGCGCGGCCAATAAACACGCCCGCCGCCGCGCCGAACGACACCGCAACCGCCAACGCCGCCTCACCCACGACAACGACCAGCCCCTCGTCGTCGATACAGGCGGACCACCACCGTTCTAGTGACGGCACAGCCTCGTGCGGCTCAAGCCAGTCGGGTGATCTCCACGACGACGTCGAGGTCGGTGGCCTTGCCTCCGGTGTAGATGCCCTTGAGTGGCGAGACGTCGGAGTAGTCGCGGCCTACGCCGACCGAGACGTGCTGCTCGGTGATGGGCATGTCGTTCGTCGGGTCGTAACCCCACCATCCCCCGGTCCACACCTCGATCCACGCATGGCTTTGTCCCTCGACGGTCTTGTCAATCTTCGCGTCGGGCTTGGGATGCAGATACCCGGAAACATATCGCGCTGGCACGCCGAGACTGCGGAGCATGGAGAGACTGACGTGCGCGTAGTCCTGACAGACACCCTTCCGCTCGTTCCACGCATCCACCGCGGTGCTGTGCACGCCGGTCGTGCCGGGTACGTACTCCATCTCCTCGTGCACGAACTTGCAGATGGCCTCCACCGCGTCCTCGGGGTCCAAGCCCTTGGCTATTCGACGCGCCGTCGAACCGAGTCGCCCATTCTTGGGTACATACGGGGTGAACGAGAGCATTTCGTCGTACCGGTCGGCGACGTAATCGCTCTGCAGTTCTTCCCAGGTCGCCGCCTTCTCCGGAGACGGACGCTCCCCCGGCTCGGTCTCGACCACCGACATCCCCGACACCTCGAGTTCCTCGTGCGGGGCATGGAGGTCGAACGCGGTGACGGCGGTGCCCCAGTAGTCGGTGTACCGGTAGGAACGCGTTGCGGGCACCGTCTCGACGCGGTTGACGATCACGTTCTGCCGCGTGTCACTTCGCGGAGTCAGACGAGCCTCGTTGAACGACGAGGTGACCGGACTCTGGTAGGCGAACCCCGTCGAATGCACGACTCTCAGACGCCAGCTCACAGTTCACTCTCCTCGATGACGTGGTCCTCACCATCGCTGACGCGAGCATCGGCCCACGAAACATACGGCGACACATGGAAATACTGGGCGGTGACAGCCTCGTTGACCGCGCGACAGGTGTCTTGCAGGTCGAGTAGCCGCTCCTGCAGCCCTTCGAGCAGCCGGCCCGGTTCGAGGAATTCCAGCGAACTGCGCGCCCGACCCAGCAGCAACAGCGCCTCGGCCTGCTCACCTACGCGACTGGGGCGCTTCTCGATCTCGGCGAGATTTTGCTCGGCGACACGCAGTGCGTGGAAGACCGATCGCGGAAACAGCCTGTCCAGCAACATGAACTGCACGATGTTCTCGGCGTCGAGAAGACCACGATAAGTCCGCAGGTAGGTGTCGTGTGCACCCGCAGAGACCAGGACGTTGACCCACGCCGGCGAATTGACGGTGTCGTTGGCCCGTGACAGGAGCATGCGAATGGTCATGTCCACACGCTCGACAGACCGGCCGAGAAGAAGGTAGCGGTACCCGTCGTCGTGGCTCATCGTCGCGTCGGCTAGTCCTGCGAACATCGCCGCACGGTTCTTCACGTACGAGAGGAACTCATGGGGCCCGAGTCGACGGCCCCGACGTTCCGCCTCGGCGAGCCCGTTGTAGGTGGTGTTCAGACACTCCCACATCTCACTCGACGTGACTTCTCGTGCGCCACGGGCATTTTCGCGCGCCGCTCGGATGAGGTCGACGACCGATCCTGCCGACCCCTTCGCATAGGCGACGTGCTCGGTCAATGCCCACACGTCGAGTGGATCGTCGGTGTCGGGGACCTCGAGCCCGAGGACCTGGATGACCATGCGCACGGCGCCGTCGACGTCAGCGGACGTGTCTTCGAGTAGCTGGTGGATCGCCACGTCGAGCAAACGCGCCATGTCGTCGGCACGTTCGACATAGCGGCCGATCCAGTAGAGGGATTCGGCGTTGCGGGCCAACATCATCGGTGATCACCGCCCGTATTCTGAGTCGTGGACGTGCCCTGACTCTGCGTCATCCCCGGCATGCTCTGGGACTGCGCCATCGAGCCGAGGCCCTGCTGTTGCTGTTGCGTCTGTTCGAAGACGGGATCGGGCGCGCTCTCCGCGGGCCGTGCTGCCTTGGCCGCACTGGAAGTGACGACCTTGCCACCACCGAGTTCACGCTCGCTCTGCGTCGCGCGGCTCGCGAGGACCCAGGTGTCCTTCGAACCGCCACCCTGACTCGAGTTCACCACCAGAGAGCCCTCGGGAAGGGCGACGCGGGTCAGTCCGCCCGGTAGCACCCAGACTTTCTCACCGTCATTGACTGCGAACGGACGCAGATCGACGTGACGAGGCCGCAGCGAGTCTCCCACCTTCGTGGGCACCGTCGACAACTGCACGACAGGCTGCGCGATCCATCCGCGCGGATCGTTGCGGACCTTGCGCGCCAATGTGTCCAACTCGGCCTTGGTGGCGTCGGGTCCGAAGACGATTCCGTAACCGCCCGATCCCTCAACGGGTTTCACGACGAGTTCGTCGATCCGGTCGAGCACTTCCTCGCACTCCTCCGGAAGCCAGCAGCGCAGCGTGTCGACGTTGCCGATGATCGGCTTCTCGCCGAGGTAGTAGTTGATGATCTCCGGCACATAGGTGTAGATCAGCTTGTCGTCACCCACACCATTGCCCACTGCACTCGAGATGACGACGTTGCCTGCGCGCGCGGCGTTGAGCAGACCCGCCACCCCGAGCATCGAATCGGGGCGGAATTGCATGGGGTCGAGGAAGTCGTCATCGATGCGTCGGTAGATCACGTCGACGCGCTGCTCACCCTCGGTGGTGCGCATGTACACGACGTTGTCGCGGCAGAACAGGTCTCGACCCTCGACCAGCTCGACGCCCATCAGGCGCGCGAGCAGCGAGTGCTCGAAGTACGCCGAGTTCGCCACACCGGGCGTGAGCACGACGATGTTGGGATCTGCCTCGTTGAACGCGGCCGATGCCCGCAGGGCGCGCAGCAGGTGGCTCGGATAGTCGGCGACGGGGCGCACTTTGTGGGTGGAGAACAGGTCGGGGAACACCCGCGCCATGGTGCGGCGATTCTCCATCACATACGACACCCCCGACGGCGACCGCAGGTTGTCCTCGAGAACCCGGAAATCGCCGTTGGCGTCGCGGATCAGGTCGATACCTGCGACGTGGATGCGAACACCGTTGGGGGGACGGATGTTTGCGGCCTGTCGGTGGAAGTGCTCGCACGAGTGGACCAGCCGCTTGGGGAGGACGCCGTCTCGTAGGATCTCCTGCTCGCCGTAGACATCGTCGAGGAAGAGTTCGAGGGCCTGCACGCGCTGGGTGATCCCCGCCTCGAGTTTGTTCCACTCCGCTGCCGAGATAACCCTCGGCACAACGTCCAACGGGAACGGACGCTCCATTCCCGAGAGCGAGAACGTGATGCCCTGGTCGATGAACGCCCGACCAAGCGCGTCGACCCGGGCCTCGAGGTCGGCGCGATCGGACTCGGCCATGACCTTGAAGATGCCCCGATAAGCAGGACGCACCTCGCCGTCGGCGTCGAACATCTCGTCAAAGGCCTTGCCGTACGGCCCTTTCGAATAGCCCTTGAAGATGCCTGTCTCTGTCGGAGGTGTCTCGCGCGCGACCTTGACCTTGCCGCCCTTGGCGGCCTGCCCCGGCTCGGCGCCCTTGCCACTGGCCGACTTGGCTCCGTTGGCGGATTTCGACGACGAGGGCACGGACTTGCGCGCCGCCTTCTTGGCGGGCGCTCCGGTTGACGCGGGACTCATAGACACACATGGTGCCTCACATCGCGCCGCTCGGCATGACGTCTGCGCAGGCGCGTCGCACATCTCTCATCGACGTCGGTGCAATTGGCTTACCACGAACGGGCGAGACGACTACCCCGCTAGCCGAGGCGCCGACGCACCGAGACCACGCGGCGACCGACGCGGCGCACGACGTTCGCTGCGCGCGTCTGCATACGGGCTCCCGTCTCGGGATAGGGCATCGTCTTCGCGACACCCGCAACCGCGTCTAGCGAGGCATCGAGAATCTCGTCCACGGTGGGAGGCCGGGAGTCGTCGCCGGACGTCCTGGCCACCACGAGATCGCCGAGATCGCCGGTCACCGGGTACCCGGCGACCCGCACGGCGTCGACCATGGCCTCGGCTTCTTCGGCGACCCAGCCACGCTGTTCTGTCGAGAGCCCGAGCGGAGTGCCCCCCTTCTGCGCGAACAGCACCTTCGCGATGATGTGTCCCTTCACGACGCGCTCGTATCTTTCCCATTCGATGTCGTCGGGTTGCAGGCGCGAGTTCAGACGGCGCAGGAACTCTGCCTGTGCCGCCGACAGCGAGGTGTTGTTGGTCGGGACGTCGATGGTCATCGGCGCCGGATCGACGTCGAGCACGGACAAGAAGCGCTCCCACAACGACGACCCGGCCGTCCCCGGGCTGGCCACGGTGACCAGATGCGCCCTTTCGGGTCCGACGAACTCCGCCCACCGGCCGAGGATGCCGACGTAGTCCTGGAACTCCCAGAACGGTTCCTCTTCCATATCGCCGCCCCACGACCCCGTTCGACGCGGCGCGTGCCGACGTACCGACGCCACGAAGTCATCGAACGACGCGAGGCGCTGGTTCTTGACGTTCTCCTGCCACACCGACGGCAGTTGGCGGGCGAGGTCGCGCACGGTCACGATCACGTGGACCTCGTCTGCGAACGACAGATCGTTCACCAGTGACTCGATCTGGTCGTCGCGCGTTGTCGCGAACAACTCGTGCGACACCAGCGACTTCCCCGGCCATGCCCGCATCTGCGAGACCATCGTCGGCCAGCTGTGGGCAAACGCCGGATCGACCCAGTCGAGATATCTGTCGGGCTGCAGATGTGTGGCGGCGTGGAAGTGATCGACCATCTCGTTTCCCGGGTAGAGCAGACCCGAGTGGCGAAAGGCGAGGTCGCGGTTCCACCACAGCCGATCCTGGAGATGGGTGGTCCCCGTCTTGGGTAGTCCGACATGAACGTAAACAACTGACATGATGTGTCGAGCCTAGATCCGGACATCACGAACATGTGTAGCCCGGCGCACCGTCACACCGATTCACAGGAGATCGATACCCGCACGGTTGCCAGCCACCGGACGCCACGGATTTGGGACCCCCGTTTCCGGCTGGTAAAGTAGACCGCTGTCGCAGAGTCGACGGTCGGTACAAGGCTGCCACCCGTTTGACCTGCTCAGGAACACAACCAGCAACAACAACTGATAGGTACACACGCGTGGCAAACATCAAGTCCCAGGTCAAGCGGAACCGCACCAACGAGATCCGCCGGCAGCGCAACCAGTCGGTGAAGTCCTCGCTGCGCACCGCGATCCGTAGCTTCCGTGAGGCTGTCGACGCCGGCGACAAGGACAAGGCAGCCGAGCTCGGACAGTCGGCCAGCCGCAAGCTCGACAAGGCAGCCAGCAAGGGCGTCATCCACGCCAACCAGGCTGCCAACAAGAAGTCGGCCATCGCTGTGGCCGTCAACAAGCTCTGAGGTAGCCCTTCCGGCACGTGCCGGAGCTCGACGAGTCCGAGCGCGCACCCGCAGCGTGGTCCAACCTGCAACACGTGATGGGTCGCAGCGCCGACCGTCTCCTCGTTCTAGCCAACTCACCCCGGCGACTTCCACGCGGTCGCCGGGGTGAGTTGCGTTGCTCAGCGAGGGTCAGCGTCGACGCGAGGTGGGGCGCAGAGAGGCAACAGCATCGACTGCGTGCAGCAGCGCATAGTCGGCGTCGGCAGCCTGCCCCTTGACGTCTCCGTTGAGCCCGGCCACCACGACGACGGCCTGCGCTATCGACGACGAATCCCAGGCACGCGCCTGCGATTGCACCTTCTTCACGCGCGATGGGGGCACACCCAGCTCCGACGCTGCAGCGTACTGATCCATCGACCCGATCCCCCGTACGCGAGCGATGGCGTGCACAGCCTCGGCGAGAGCATCGGCCAGAAGAACTCGCGGCACCCCGTGATGCACCGCCCAGGCCAGTGACTCCAGCGCTCCGGCGCGATCGCCCGTGACCGCCTTGTCGGCGACCTCGAAGCCGGTGACCTCGGGGCGGCCCTGGTAGTAGAGCCGGACCGCATCACGATCGATCTTCCCGCCGGTGTCGGCAACGAGCTGACTACACGCGGCAGCGAGCTCCCTGAGTTCGGCACCGACGCCCTCGACGACCTGCTCGACGACGTCGGCACTCACCTTGGCACCCAGGTCGCGAAACTCTTTGCGGACGAAGTCCATCCGCTCCGACGGCCACCGCGGCGCCGCACAATCGTGTTCGACGGCACCGGCCTTGCGCAGTTCGGCGACCATCGACTTCGCGCGACCGCCCCCGGTGTGGATCACCATCAGCGTGATGCCCTCGGGCAGTTCGCGTGCCGCCTGGGTGATCAGCGCAGCCGGCTCCTTGCCCGCCTCGGCCGCTGACTCGACGACGACGACGCGGTCCTCGGCGAACAACGACGGACTCAGCAACTCGGCCAATTCGTGCTCGCTGACATCACCCGCCCGCACTCGCGTCACCGGGATATCGGCACCGACATGCTCTGACAGTTCGTTGGTCACGCCCGAGATCACGCGTCCGGTGAGGAAATCGTCGTCTCCGAGGAGAAGATGCAGGCGGTCGGTCACGCCATTCATCGTGCCAGACGGCCCTGACACGCAGACTTCCGGCGCGCGGCTCAGCTGGCGAAGAGGAGTGCAGGTAGCACCGAGCTACCGATCACTGCGCTCCCTACTGCACCCGCACCCAGCGCCGCGCTCCCGAGTTCCGCACTGCCGCCGGATTCACCAGAACTCTCGTCGATCCCGCCATGACTCGAACACGCACCCTGACGATGCGCAGCATGACTGAAACTGCCGTCCTTGCAACGAATCCCAGTTGCCGAACCATCCGGGCGGGGCGTGCACACACCATCCGAGTTCTCGTAGTAGCGCGACCCACACACGCTGTGACGTGCGACGGTGTCGGCAGCCGCCTGCGGGGAACCCATATACGCTTGACCGGTCAGGACGCCGACACCGATGGCACCGGCGAAACCCGTCGCGACGATGGCACGACGCACAATTCTGTTCTGCACCCGAACAGTGTCGCGCATGCAGGTCCGAATTCTGCGGAAGACATCCGCCGTTCAATCGACCGGACGACAACCAGAACCCGCGCGGTTGACAGCACCGACGATCCGCCTACCGCAAGCGATCCCCACGCCGACGCACGTGCACAGCAGCACCAGTGCCATTCCCGCGACCCCATCCGGGACATCCACTGCGGCCCAACTCAATCCACCCAACCACCTGGCGACGGCCAGCATCCACCACAATTCCGGCGCGGTCGCACGCAGCAACAACTGAGCACACACCGATCCGACCTCACCCGCCATCCCGATCAGAGCCGCCAACGTCCCCATCACACTGATCACGCCGACGACCGGGGCCACGACGACGTTCGCCAGCACGGACACCACGTTGAACGTTCCGCTGATCAACGCGATCACCGGTGCCGTCACTATCTGCGCAGCAATCGCGATGGCGAGGACCTCGGCCAGAACCGGCGGTACTCTCCAGTCGCGCAGTCTGTCTCGAATGGCAGGCGCCACAAGCACCAATCCTGCGGTAGCGACAACCGACAACGCGAAACCCGGTGAGCTTGCGAGTTCCGGCCACCAGAGCAGACCTGCGAGCACTGCCACTCCTAGCGCCGGCAACGCATGAGCCCGCCGCGTCGACAACAACGCCAGCAACCCGACACCACCCATCATCGCCGCCCGCACCACACTCGGCGACGGCCTGACCAGGATCACGAACCCGACTATCACGACCATCCCGCACACGGCCGCGACTTTCGGCGACGCTCCCGCCAACCGGATGGCGACGATCGCCGCTCCACAGATCAACGCGAAGTTGGCACCGGACACGGCCGTCAGGTGGCTCAGACCTGCTGCCTTGAACTCGTCGCGCACCGTCTCCGAGAGCGCACTCTCGTCGCCGATCACCAGGCCGGGCAGCAAACCGGCGGACTCGCCGCCCAGCGCAGCGGCAGAGTTCTGCTGCAACCTCGACCGCACGGCACCCGCACCCCGTTGCAGCGGCGGAGGCCGCCCCACCAGCGTCGGTGATCCCGATGCCGTCAGCCGCGCGACGGTCAGATCGCCGCCGCGCGGCGCACGAACACTCATCAACGCACGCACACGTTGTCCCGGCAGCAACCCCGACCACGCCGACGAGCGAGCGACGACATCGGCGACAGCACTCCGGACCCGCCGCTCCCCGATCGCCGAGACCGAGACTCGCATCGTCACCTGCCCCCGCTGCGCGGGCCCGAAGTTGCGAGGGTCGTCGCGGATCGTCATGGTGATCGTCGCCTTACCCGACATCCCTACCAGCGGATGCGCGTCGCGTGTCTCAAGCCGCATCCACAGAGCGAGGGCACATGTCGCCGCCATGCCTGCACCGATGACGACGATTCCGATCGTCTGCCAGTCGAGCACCCGTCGGCGACAGCCGAATACTGCCGTGGCCAAGACGGTTCCGGAGAAGCACACGATCGTCGGCATCGACCACGACGGTCCGAGCAGACCGAGAAGCGTGACCGACCACACCACTAGAGCAGGCGTGACAAGCCGGAAATCCACTGTAGCGTCAGCCCACGGTCACGAGATCGCGCAGCTTTGCCAGCCGAGCTGGTCCGATGCCGTCGACCTCGCCGAGTTGATCGACCGACGTGAACTTCCCGTGCTGCGCACGCCAATCGATGATGGCCTTGGCGGTGACCGGTCCTACGCCCGGCAGCGTGTCGAGTTGCTCTGCGGTCGCGGTGTTCAGGTCCACCTTCCCACCCGAAGGCCCGGAGCCGGCGGAACCAGTTGTCCCAGAGCCGGACTCGGATGCACTGCCGGTGTCGGGTGCGGCTGCCGACGCGCCTCCGCCGGTTCCAGCGGCCACCACTGCACTACGCAGCGACAACTGGCCGTTCTTGCCTGCGTAACCGACCAGCACCTGGTCGCCGTCGTTGAGCACCTGGGCGAGATTCAGCGATGTCGTGTCGGCCCCGGCACGCGCACCACCCGCGCGTGCCAGCGCGTCGGCCACCCGCGAACGGGGCGCGAGGTGCACGAGCCCCGGCTTGTTCACCAGACCGACGACACTGACCACCATCGTCGTCGGCGAGACCGAGGGCGCGCCGGGCGCAGTACCCGGTTGCGCCGCGCCCTCGGGCCGGTCCGCACTCCCGGGTGATGCACCAGACGACGGACCTGCAGATGCCGGAAATGCCACCGTCGGCACGACGTCGTCGCTGCGAAAGAGACCGAAACCAGCTGCCGCACAGGCGATCACACCAACGAGTATCAGAGCGATCGCACCCGCGGGAGCGACGGCGAATCGGCGTCGCGGTCGTGACGCGTCGTCCTCGTCGTCCTCGTCGTCCTCGTCGACACCGTCCCCATGCGCGGCGAAGGGATATCTCTGGTGGCGGTCATCGCCGGGTGCGAGCCATCCTGGTGTCGCGTCGACGCCCCACCCGACTGACGCGGGGTCGTCGACAACGGTGTCGACCATGTCCGGCGGAGCAACCGCGGGGGTGGCGTCGAGCTCAGCCGACCCCGCGCGATCACGAGCGCTCGGGACTCGCCCCTCGTCGACCTGCACGGTTGCGGGTGCCGTCACCGACAACCGGTCGAGCGCGGACCGTCCGCGGTCGGGACCGCGACCCGATCCCCGCCCGCCACCACCCCGCGCCGCCGACGCGCGCGCCATCCGGATTGGTTTGTCGCTCATACTGTCTGACGGTAGGTCGCCGCAGACCCGTTCCTGCGTGCAGCCGAGTGCGCTGAGAGAGTCTGTGGAACGGGGCCCGATTGTGGACAGCACGTGAGCGTGCATTCGTTAGGACGGGTCGTGCGGAGCTTCGAGGGAAGCGACAGATGGCCAGAGGCGGCAGCACGTCAGCTGACCGACGGCCCCCTGGTGATGGGGTGGAGTTGGGTACCGATCACCACGCCGACAGCGCCGGGACCGACGTGACAGCCGAGCACCGGACCCAGATCCACCGTGATACTCGACGTCACACTGCGCAGACTTTCACGTAGTCGAACGACGAGATCGGCTGCGGCA
Organism: Gordonia otitidis; assembly: GCF_020735545.1. NCBI lineage: Bacteria > Bacillati > Actinomycetota > Actinomycetes > Mycobacteriales > Gordoniaceae > Gordonia > Gordonia otitidis. The sequence continues at coordinate 4,028,219 of NZ_CP085974.1, read as the reverse complement.
GCGGGAGCTTGGCAGTGCTGCACACCGAGCGTCACCGGACGGCCATCGGCGTAGTCGACGGCCGCCTCGGACATCTTGTCGAGCGCCTTGGAGAAGGTGCGTGTCCGTTCGCGCAGGGTCAGCGTGCCGTCGACTACGTGAAGGATCGGCTTGATCGACAGTGCCGACCCGAGCATCTTGCTCGCTGCGCTGATGCGTCCACTGTTGCGGAGGTTGTCCAGATTCTGCACACACAGCAACGACTCGACGGTCGCAGCCTGACGAATGGCGGTTTCGTAGGCGCGATCGCGATCGGCACCGTCTTGGGCTGCCTGTGCCGCGGCGATCGCGACGAATCCCACGGCGAGTCCGACCGAGCGTGAATCGACCACGCGGACCTGGCCCGAATAGTCTTCCGCGGCGAGCCGTCCCGCGCTCCACGTGCCCGACAGCTTTCGAGACATGTGGACCGCGACGACGCCATCGCCCTTGCTGAGTTCGATGGCTTCGCCGTAGGCCTGCACGAGGTCGTGCGGTGCAGCACCCGCCGTGGTCACGCCGGGCGTCGACACGATGTCGGCGGGGACGTTCTCGTCGTCCTCGAGGTAGTCGTTGCCGTCGAGGGTCAGGTGCAGCGGAACCTGGATGATGCCATAGCTGTCGGCAACGGCTGCGGGCAACCGTGCGGAGGAATCTGTGACGACGACGACAGGCACGAGTCCTACGTTAGCGGGTTCTCCGCGCGTCCCGGACAGCCGGATCGTCGAGGGCCCTCAGAACCGGCTGCGCCACGACGTCGGCGACGGCTCGATGGCATCCGAACCCCCAGTGGATGCCATCGGGGTTCATCTCGACAGCCGGATTGTCGTAGGCGTCGCGGGTCGGCGGATAGAAGTCGGCGTACGCGAGCGCGTTGCGCTCGCACCACGCGCGCATCGCCGCTGTCGTGGGGACCCGTCCGGTGTGCACGTAGCCGTAGTAGGGGCTCCGATGGGTGGACGGCAGACAGACGACGATCGGCAGGTCAGGGCGCAACTGCGTCAGCGCGTCAAGGATCTTGTCGAGATACTCGACGGTCACGGCCGGAGGCAGCGCAACGGGCCAACCGATCATCGACGCACGCGGCTGCACCCACTGGTAGGCGGACCGGACGAGCTGCCGTAGACGTCCCGGTCGCACGTATCTGATCTGCTCACGCAGGGCGGTCGGCAGCGGCGACGGCAGCGAGTCCATCCCGCCGAACGCCAGAATCACCGCACGTGCGTGCGGCACAGCCGCCCAGATGTTGGGATCCTGGGTCATCGCCCACCACACGTCTCGGCTCGTCCAGCCGATCCGTCCGAACAACCGCACGGACAGACCGCACTGCGCTCCGACGATGTTCGGCCAGATACGTGCGTCGTCGGCGGGCAGCCCGCCCTGCGGCCCGAAGTACGCCAGCGAATCGGACAGGACGAGCAGACATCCGTCCACCCCGTCCGCCCCAGCCCCGTCGGCGAGAGCCTCGTCGGTCACAGCCTCGTCGGTCACTGCACCCCCGCGTCGGCCACCTCGGCCGACGCGTTCCACACGTCCAGCCGCCACCGCGGCTTCTCATCGGGAAGTCCGTGCCCGGACAGTTGCACCCAACTCGTGTTGGCGAGACCTCCGAACACCGGCCAATTGGCGACGGGGAGGTCGAGGAGTGCTGCGGTCATCGCCGCGATCACTCCACCGTGGGCGACGAGGACGACGGGGGCCTCCGGTGTCTCACCGCTCCCCCAGCCGTCGACGCTCGTCAGCAGTTCGTCGACGACAGGCAGAGCCCGGGCTGCGACGTCGACGCGACTCTCGCCGCCGGGCGGACGCCAGGTGGCGTCGTCGCGCCACAGGGCGCGCGCTCCGGGCATGACGTCGTCGACCTCGTGATGGGTCATGCCCTGCCACTCGCCGAGGTGGGTCTCCCGCAGCCGGGGATCTGTCTCGACCGGAAGGCCCGTGAGCACCGCGAGAGCTTCTGCAGTGTCTCGGGCACGCTGTAGATCCGACGACCTGATGAGCATCGGCTCGCGTTGCGCGAGTGCGGCAGCAGCCGACTTCGCTTGCCGCACACCGAGGTCGGAGAGCTCGGTGTCGAGCTGCCCCTGCATCCGACTGGCCGCGTTGAACTCGGTCTGCCCGTGCCGCAGCAGAATCAGTCTGCGCACCACCGGGGTCAGACGTTCGACTGAGGTGTCGTGGTCGTCCGGGCCTCCGCTCACGCGCGGCTCTCCAGGTCGACCACCGGGCAGTCCTGCCACAGCCGGTCGAGCGCGTAGTAGGCCCGCTCGTCCGCATGTTGGACGTGGACCACGATGTCGACGTAGTCGAGCAGCGCCCAGCGCCCTTCGCGTGTGCCTTCACGGCGAACCGGCTTGTAGCCCGCTTCACGCATCTTGTCCTCGATCTCGTCGGTGACGGCGTTGACCTGTCGCTCGTTGTCGGCCGACGCGATCACGAACAGGTCGGTGATGACGAGTTGCTCGGACACGTCGATCACCGTGACATCGGTGGCGACCTTGTCCTGCGCGGCAGCGACTGCCACCTTCGCCATGGCCAGCGACTCGGGTGCTGCTGTCACATCTGTCCTTTCGAGCGTTGCGCGTGGGCGCCACGTGGTGGGGTGTCAGGTGTACTCGCGCTGCGCGAGTCCACGTCGTGCGATTCGGGCAGTTCCTCATCGCTCTTGAGTGGTGCGGAGACTCCGGGCGAATTCACCCGCGGCCGACGGTAGAGCCGACGCTTGGCGATGTACTGGACGACTCCGTCGGGCACGAGATACCAGACCGGTCTTCCCGTGGCGGCGCGAGCCCGACAGTCCGTCGAGGAGATCGCCAAGGCGGGAATCTCCATCAGGTGCAGCGTATCCGGTGGCAGATTTCTCAGGTGCGTGGAGAGATGGCTGGCGTTCAACTCGTAACCCGGCCGGCTCACGCCGACGAAGTTGGCCAGTTCGAACAGTTCTTCCCAGTCCTGCCACGACAGGATGGACTCCAGGGCATCGGCGCCGGTGATGAAGTAGAGGTGGGCGTCGGGAAGGGTTGCGCGAAGATCGCGCAGTGTGTCGACGGTGTAAGTGAAGCCCGCTCGGTCGATGTCGACGCGGCTCACGCTGAACTGCGGATTCGACGCCGTCGCGATCACCGTCATCAGGTAACGGTCCTCGGGCGGACTGACCTGCTTGGTCCGGTCGGGAACTGCGCCGGAATCCGCGGGCAGCTTCTGCCATGGACGCCCTGTCGGGACGAAGATGACCTCGTCGAGCGAGAAGCGATCGGCGACCTCACTGGCGGCGACGAGGTGCCCGTTGTGGATGGGGTCGAACGTTCCGCCCATCACGCCGATCCGGCGCGCACGCGGACGGTCATGTGCCATGAGGCGTCAGTTTACGCGAGCGGTCACACGGGCAGCAGATCGGCGATCACCGCTGACAGTTGGGTGGCGTTACGGCACTCGAACATGTCGATGATCTCGGCGTAGTCGTCGGCCGCCGAATCGCCGGTCCCCCACTCGCCGTGAGCCTCGGGATTGAGCCAGTAGGCGTGGCGGGCGCGGTCGACGAGTTCGCGCAGAGAATCCTCAGCGGCGTCGTGGTAATTGTTCCGCGCATCGCCGAGAATCAGCAGCGCTCCCCGGTGCGTCAAGGTGTCGCCGTACGAATCGACGAACCCGCGGAGCATGTGTCCGTAGTCGGAGTGCCCGTCACGCGTGATCAGCCGCGCCTGAGTCAGCATGCGATGCATCGCCGCGCCGATATCGGTACCGCCGAACCCCTCGTCGTCGTCGAAGTATTCGGTCACGTCGTCGACCGTGTCGACGAAGGCGAACACCCGAACCTTCGCGAACTGCTGCCGCAGGGCGTACACGAGCTGCAGCGTGAACTGGGAGAAGCCGGACACAGACCCCGATACGTCGCAGATGATCACCAGTTCGGGCCGGCCGGGGCGGGGCTTGCGGGTCTTGAGTTCGATGGGCACACCGCCCGTCGACATCGATGCGCGAAGCGTCGCCCGCACATCGACAGCCCCCCGATGAGCGCGGCGTCGTCGAATCTCGAGGCGTGAGGCCAGCAACCGTGCCAGCGGTGCGACGGTACGGCGGATCTCGGTGAGGTCCTTCTTGCCCGCCGAGAGGAAATTGATGTTCTCCGGCAACGTCGGAACCGCGTAGTCGCTGACCTTGTCGCGTCCGTTGCGATCGGCCATTCTCCGCTGGGTCTCCACCTCGATCGCTGTGCGCAGACGGTTGGCCCGCTCGCGAGCGGCTCGACGATACGTCGGATCGTCGCCGACGCTGAGGTCGTCTCCCGACCCACCAGCCATGGCGGCCGCGATCCTCGCGATCAACGTCTGCGGATCGATGCTCGACAGCGCTTGATACGCGGAGTACGCCTCTCCGCGACTGGATTGGTAGCGGCCCATCTCGTCGACCACCTGGGCCACCGCCCGCGACAATCGACCGTCGGCGTCCGCGGATTCGTCGGCGAGCAGATCGGCGAGCATCTCACGCACTGCTGCCACATCGACCTCGCCGGACTCTGTTCGCGGCAGTTCCTCGTCTGCCGTGCGCGCACCGATCGCGACCGGGAACCAGAGGTCGAAGAGGCGATCGAACGCGGGGCGGTGCATGTGGTCGTCGACGAGCGTCGCCGCGAGCCCTTCACGCAGACTGCTGCGATCGAGTAGATCCAGGACCTCCATGGCACGCGCCGCGTCGATCAGTGCCGACGGGCCGACAGCTATCCCCCGTCGCCGCAGCGCGTCGACGAAGTCGGTCAGATGCGCGACAAGTGGCACTGATGGCGTCGTGGCGGCATCGTTGCCCCGATCGGCCCGTGACATCAGCCCAGCTTGAGTTCTTTGACGGCCAGTTTCAGGTCGGGGCGGTGTTTGAGGACCACACCGAGGGTGCGTGCGATGAGGCCCTCGTCGAGGCGCCCACCCTGTCCTCGCTCCTCCCCCGCGCCCAGCGCGAGCAGGGTGTTGGCCCAGTCGATGGTCTCGGCGACCGACGGCTTCTTGCGGATATCGAGGGTGCGCAGCACACCGACGATGCGCACGAGCTCGGACGCGAGCGCATCCGGTAGGTTCGGCACCCGCGACGCCAGGATCTCTTTCTCCCGTGCGGCGTCGGGGAAGTCGATATAGAGGTAGAGACAGCGTCGTTTGAGCGCCTCGGACAACTCCCGCGTCGCATTCGACGTCAGGATCACGATCGGCCGACGTGAGGCCACTACGGTCCCCATCTCGGGGATGGTGACCGCGAAGTCGCTGAGTACCTCCAACAGCAGTCCTTCGACGTCGACATCTGCCTTGTCGACCTCATCGATCAGCAGAACCGTGGGGTCGTCGCGCGAGATGGCCGTCAACAGGGGGCGAGGCAGCAGGAACTCCTCGGAGAAGATGTCTGTCTTCGCCTCGGCCCAGTCCCGGGTGCCGGTGGCCTGGATGTGCAGGATCTGCTTCGCGTGGTTCCACTCGTAGAGCGCGCGCGCCTCGTCGATGCCCTCGTAGCACTGTAGGCGGACGAGCTCGGCATCGGTGGCTGCCGCGATGGCACGCGCGAGTTCGGTCTTGCCCACTCCCGCAGGGCCTTCCACGAGCAGCGGTTTGCCGAGACGGTCGGCGAGGAACGTCGACGTCGCGGTCGCGTCGTCGGCGAGGTACCCCGTGGCGCGCAGCGCGGTCACGACGTCGGGCACCGAGGCAAACGACGGGACGATGGGGGCGGCTTCGGCGGCCGAGGGGCTCTGCGGCGAGTGCGAACTGCTCATCATGCGGGCCGGATCTGCCCGTCGCCCCACACGATCCACTTGGTGGAGGTGAGTTCGGGCAGGCCCATCGGTCCGCGCGCGTGCAGTTTCTGGGTGGAGATACCGATCTCCGCGCCGAATCCGAACTGCTCGCCGTCGGTGAACGCGGTCGACGCGTTGACCATGACGGCCGCGGCGTCGACCCGGTTGGTGAACTCCTCCGCGGCAGCGAGGTCGGTGGTGACGATGGCCTCGGTGTGCCCGGTTCCGTAGGTGTCGATGTGTGCGACCGCTGCGTCGAGGCCGTCGACGACCTTCATCGCGATGTCCATCGACAGATATTCGTCGGACCAGTCGGCCTCGGTGGCCGCTTCCATCTCTGGCTCGTCACCGTGGATCACCACTCCCTGCGACTGCAGGGCCTGACTGATCTTGGGGAGTGCCTCGGCGGCAATGGCCTTGTCGACGAGGACGGTTTCGGCCGCGTTGCACACGCTCGGCCGCCGCGTCTTGGCGTTGAGGATGATGCGGGTCGCGACGTCGACATCGGCGAGGGCGTGCACGTAGACATGGCAGTTGCCGGTTCCGGTCTCGATCGTCGGGACCGTCGCGTTGGCGACGACCGCGCTGATCAGCCCGGCACCGCCGCGCGGGATGACGACATCGACCAAGCCACGCGCCGTGATCAGAGCCGTGACACTCGACCGATCCTCGCTGGGCAACAACGACACCACATCGGCGGGCAATCCCGCGCCGGCGACCACATCACGCAGAATCCGGACGAGCTCGGCGTTCGACGACGCCGCCGACGACGATCCGCGCAGCAACACCGCGTTTCCCGACTTGAATGCGATACCGAAGGCGTCGACCGTCACGTTCGGCCGTGCCTCGTAGACGATGCCGACTACGCCGAGCGGCACGCGCACCTGCCGCAGCCGCAGACCGTTGGGCAGCGTCTTGCCCGCGATGACCTCACCGATCGGATCCGGCAGTGTCGCAACCTGACGCAGCCCGTCGGCGATGCCCGCGACACGCTCCGCAGTCAGCCGGAGCCGGTCGATTAGGCTCACCTCGGTGCCCGCGGCCTCCGCGCGTGCCACGTCGTCGGCGTTGGCCGAGAGGATCGACTCGGTGTGTGCGTCGACAGCGTCCGCAGCGGCCAGCAGTGCTGCGTTCTTGGCTGCGGTGTTGAGCCCTGCCAGCGTCCGCGACGCCGTGCGCGCAGCTCGGGCCTGCGCGTCCACGATCTGCGCGACGTCGACTCCGGTCGCGGCCTCGGTTCCGGCCACTGTGGGTGCACTCATGAATTCCTCTGTTTCGCGTACTCGGCAGACGATCGCATCGTGAGCCGAGGCGGGACCACTCGGACGACGACAGCCGGGTCGGCCGACGTCGCAGCTGCGGACATCCTCTCCAGACTACGTCGCGGCGTCACGCCCACCCAAGCCGCCTGTCGAGCAGTTCCGATGGTCAGCACCGGCTCAGAACGCGTGCGAGTACCTCGCGCGAGGCGGCGTCGAGCATCAGTCCGTATGCGCGTGTGACGACAACGAACTCGATCGCGTACTGGCAGTGGAAGCCTTTGTTGGGCGGTAACCATCGGCCGGGTTCGCTGTCGCTCTTGTCCTGATTCGACGCCGCGTCGACAGCGACGAGATTGGCCGGATCGTTGGCGAGATCGGCGCGACGCGCGGCCGACCATCCGAACGCACCCATGTCCCAGGCGAAAGCGAGCGGCACGATGTGGTCGATCTGCACCGCGGTTGCGTTGCGGTCACGCCGGAAGACCACCGTTTCGCCGGTGTACGGGCTGCGCAATTCGCCGGCGAGCACCCCACGCGGGCACGAGGTGACCGGTCCGACACGAACGTCGCCGAGATCACGCGCGAGGACGTCGTTTCTGGTGTCGCAACCATTTCCGCCCCCGACGACACCGGTGTCGTCCGTCCACGGCGGCCCGAACGCCGACCGTTCGTAGTCATCTCTCCCGGACCGTGCTGCGACGATCGTCACCGAGGCGAGTGCGTGCAATGCCTGCTGGGCACCCGGATGCCACTGCCCCACGCGGGTGCGCGGTAGGTCCCGGTACACACCGGCGGCCACGACGACGGCGGTCAGTACGCACCCCGCGGTGATGGCCCACCGACGCGCCGGCCACTGCGCGTCTCGCCGGGCGTGCCGATAGCGCATTCGCAGTCGGTACAGCGGCACAGCGATGGCAGGATTCACGCCATCTTCGACGCTGCGGGGCCGTCGGCGGTTCCCCTATCTGACGGGTCGTCGCAGACGCGGCTCGATCTGGTGGACGCGGTCGGTACACCAGCCGCGTTTGCGGGTTCGAGCAGCGTTTGCGGGTGCGGGCGGCGTTTGGCGGGTTCGGAGGTGCGCAGCCGAGCCCGGGTCAGGACTTGTCGAGGTAGCGGACCTTGTTCGGCACGAGGATCGAGTCGACGAGGTCGGCGAGTGGGCGGTGATCGGCCAGTGGGAGGTCGGATGCCACAACGGACTCGGCGAGTTCGCGGGCATCGGCGATCACGTCGACGTCGTCGAGAAGCGAGAGATGACGCAGTGACGACACCCCTCCCGACTGCAGCGAGCCGAGCAGATCGCCCTCGCGGCGCTGCACCAGGTCGACGCGCGCGAGTTCGAAACCGTCCGTCGACGCCTCGACCGCTCGCAGGCGCTCCATCGCCTGCGAGACCGGCTTCGCCGACGTCATCAGCAGACACAGACCGGGATGGCCGCCACGGCCGACACGACCGCGGAGCTGGTGGAGCTGACTCACACCGAATCGCTCGGCGTCGACGATGATCATCATCGAGGCGTTCGGCACGTCCACGCCGACCTCGATCACGGTCGTCGACACGATGGCGTCGATCTCGCCGCGCCCGAACGCATCCATCACCTCGTTCTTCTCGTCCGCCGGAAGCCTGCCGTGCAGGATCGCGATGCGGTAATCGCCGAGCGGCCCGGCAAGCAGTTCGTCGTAGAGGTCGAGCACCGACGTCGTCTGCTGTTGTGCGGTCGCCTCGTCGTCGGCGTCGCCCTTCCGGGACGCGCTCTTGGCCCCGACCGGCTCGACGTCGCCGATGCGTGAGCAGACGATGTAGACCTGACGACCCGCCTCGATCTCTTCCGCGGCGCGACCCCACGCACGCTCGATCCACTGCGGCTTCCCGGTCGGCACGACGGTTGTGGTGATCGGCTGACGTCCCCTGGGCAGCTCGGCGAGAACAGAGGTGTCGAGATCGCCGAAGGCCGTCATGGCCACCGTCCGCGGTATGGGCGTGGCAGTCATCACCAGAAAGTGCGGCATGAGGTGGTCACGACCACGCCCGCGCAACACATCCCGTTGCTCCACTCCGAATCTGTGCTGTTCGTCGACGACGACCATGCCCAGGTCGAAGAACTCCACCTTCTCCTCGAGCAGTGCGTGCGTGCCGACCACGATGCCCGCCTGACCGGTCACGACGTCGAGGAGCGTTTGCCGTTTTCCCTTGGTCTTCATCGAGCCGGTCAGCAACACCACGCTCGTCGCATGGTCGGCGGCACCGAGTTCGCCCGCCATGCCCAGATCGCCGAGCATCGACGTGATGGTGCGGAGGTGCTGCGCGGCGAGAACTTCCGTCGGGGCGAGGATCGCGCACTGATGCCCGTTGTCGACGACGCGCAGCATCGCCAGCAGCGACACGAGTGTCTTACCCGAGCCGACCTCACCCTGCAGCAGTCTGCTCATCGGGGTGGCCCGCCCGAGATCGTCTGCGATCTCCGAGAGCACGAGTTGTTGGCCATCGGTGAGTGTGAACGGAAGCCGTTGGCGCAGCCTGTCTTCCAGTCCGCCCTCCACATGCGGACATGCGGGTGCGGCCTCCGCCCGCCCGGCGAGGCGCCGTTGCGCGAGAACCGTCTGTATCGCCAGCGCCTCGTCGAACTTCAGGCGCCGGTCCGCGGCGGCGATCTCGTCGTCGGACTCCGGCAGGTGGATCGCGCGGATCGCGGTGTCGAGCGGCATCAGTCCACGCGCGACGCGTTCGTCCTCGGACAGCGGATCGACGAACGACTCCACGTCGTCGAGAACCTGTCGGACCGACGCCCAGATGTCCCACGTCTGGATCTCGCGGTTGGCGGGATAGAGCGGCACGATCGCTCTCTCGAACGCGGCCGCGAGGTCCGCAGAGTGCGCACCCGGGCTACGCTGCTCGCCGGTGATCTCCGCCTCGGCCTGGTACATCTCGGCGAGCATGGCCGATCCGACGACCCGATCGAGTGCGACGTCGCCGTCGGGCAGCACCATCCACTCGGGATGCGACAGCTGCGGCTGATTGCGGAAGAACTTGACGGTGCCGGCCACCATGAGGCGCGTTCCCGGTCTGAGCGCGTTCTTGATGAAGCGCGGGTTGAAGAAGCTGACCTCGTATGTACGACTGCCGTCGTCGACGGTGACCTTGAGGAACTGGCCGTTTCGCTTCTTCATGCGGATCAGGTCGGCGCGTGTGATGCGCCCGACGACGGTGATCCACTCACCGTCGTTGAGTGCCTGCTCCTCCGACGACTGCCCGTGCACGAGGTAGCGACGAGGCGCGTAGCGCAGGAGTTCGCCGACAGTCGAAAGCCCCAGCGAGGCAAGGCCCGTCGCCCTCGCGGGGCTCAACACGTCGGTCAGCGAGTCGGATGCGACGACCACTACTCGATACCCACCTGCATCAGATCGTCGTGTTGTCCGGTCTCGTAGACAGCGAGTTCGACGCCAGGATAGGCCCTCCGGATCTGTGCCTCCAGCGCGGTCAGCGCCGCTCGGTCGACCTCCGATCCCGCCAGTACCGTGACCATCTCACCGCCGGTCGCCAGCATCAGATCGACCAGCGACACCGCAGCCGCGGTCTGGTCCTGGGCGATCACAAGCACATCGGAACCGATGAGTCCCAGCACATCTCCGACATCGCATGTGCCGGCCAACGTGATCATCCGCTCGTCGGCCAGCAGCAGCGACCCCCAGCGCGCCCCCGCCGCCGCCTCCGCCATCGCGTAGGCATCGGCGTCGGCGGACTCCGCGGGATCGTGGACCGCCAAGGCTGCCAGGCACTGCGCCATCGACGACGTCGGCAGCGAGATCACCGATCGTTGCGCCGACCGGACCTCCGTGGCGACGCTGACGAGGTCCTGAGATGTCAACGAGCCGTTAGCCATGACCACGACGTGCGCCGAGTCGGTGGCGCGAATCGCCGCGGCGAGCGCCTCGGGCGTCACACCCTCGTCGGCACGCACCACCGCGGCACCGGCGTCGGAAAACAGTTCGGCCGCACCGTCGCCGCGCACGACGGCGACGACGGCGCGTCGGTGTCGAGGCGGCGGCTCCATCGAATCGGCTTGCGCACGAATAGCATCCAATGCGAAGCAGGAGATCCGGATGTCGGATATCTGGCCGAGCCCGATCGCGGCCTCGACCGCCGCTCCCGGCTCGCAGGTGTGGACGTGTACCGAGAAGCGCTCGCCCGAGGCGGAGCTGTCGCCGACGATCACGACGGCGTCGCCGAGTTCGTCGAGTCGGCTGCGCAGTGCCGCGATACTCTCACCCGCGGCACCGGTGAGCAGGTACATCACCTCGAAGTCCATGTCGCCGGGGCCGTCGCACGTCTCGTCGACGGGATGGCCGGGCTGACCCCCGCCGGTGAGGATTCCGCGGTAGCGCCGACGTCGCTGCGTGACCCCGGTCAGCACACCGACCATCGCGTCGAGGATCGCGAGGAACCCACGCCCGCCCGCATCGACCACTCCCGCCGACGCCAACTCGGGTAACTGTTCGGGTGTGCGTTCCAGACCGTCTGCCACGTCGTCGGCGATCGCCCGGGCCTGGTCGGCGGCACGCTCGTCGGCGTGACGGGCCGCCGACTCCGCGGCGATCGCGATCAGGGTGAGGACCGTGCCCTCTCGCGGGTCACTCACTGCCCGCGTGGCGGCCAGGGATCCCAGTCGCAGACCGGAGACGGCGAGTTGGGAGAACGTGAGCAGACCATCGGGCGCCGCGATCTCCACCGCGTCGGCGAGGCCGACCAGAATCTGCGACATGATGATCCCGGAGTTGCCGCGTGCGTTCGCCACGGCTCCCTCGGCCATCGCGCGCGTCACCGCAGCGGCGTCGGCGTCGGCGGGCAGTTCCCGCGCGGCGTCGGCGGCACACCGCATGGTGAACAGCATGTTGCTGCCGGTGTCGGAATCCGGGATGGGAAAAACATTGAGATCGTTGATCTCGCCGCGCAGTTCATCGAGGCGGACCACACATTCTTGGGCCCAGTCGCGAAGAACCTGCGGATTCATCACGCGGATGAGACCGCCGTCGGTCGACATGCGTCCTCCTTCCTCGCCGGGGGCTCACACGCTGCGCGCGCCCAGCGGCGTTCGCGGGACTGTCACGTCCCACGACACCCGTTGCCCAGGATGTGTGAGAGATTACTCGGAGCGCCCGACACGGGGACTCTCGGCGTGAGTCGTGCACTCGCACCGGCCACCAATCCGCGCATCTCCGGCGAGGATTTGGCGCTGACGCACCGGCCCGGTTATCCTTGCAGGGTTGCCTTGCCGCCGCTGTGGACGCCGATGTGCTTTCCGCGAGCAGAGGCTGGCGTAACCGCAAAGACCATTCCATCTATCAAGGGAGTTCGACAATGGCTGCCGTCTGTGACGTCTGCGGCAAGGGTCCGGGCTTCGGCAAGTCCGTTTCGCACTCGCACCGCCGTACCAATCGCCGCTGGAATCCCAACATCCAGTCGGTTCGCGTCGAGGTGGCCCCGGGCAACCGCAAGCGCAAGAACGTCTGCACCTCCTGCCTGAAGGCCGGTAAGACCACCCTCGCCTGACAGCGAGAAATCAGACAACCCGACCCCGACCGAGCGAACGCTCGGCCCCGGGGTCGGGTTGTCTGCATCTGCGGGTTAGGGTGTCGGGCATGACCTCGACCACAACCTCCCCCGCAGACTCGTCTGTGACACAGGACGGCGACGTCCTGGTTCTCCGTATCTCCGATCCCGACAAGGGATCAGCGCTCGACGGCTCCGCCCTGACTCTCGCAACCGCAGCGCTCCGCGAGATCGCGCGCGGCGAACGCGAGATCGGTGCGATTCTGATACTCGGCGCCGGTCGTAATTTCTGTGCCGGCGGCAATGTCCGCGATTTCGCGTCGGCACAGCACCGACCCACCTTCATCAGGGCTCTCGCCGACTCGTTCCATGATTTCGTCACCGCGCTCCTCGACGCCGACCGCCCCGTCGTCGCCGGTGTGCGGGGATGGGCCGCCGGAGCCGGACTGAGCGTCGTGCTGCACGCCGACATCGCGGTCGGCGGGCCCTCGACCAAGCTGCGGCCGGCATACACCGGAATCGGCCTCTCCCCCGACGGGGGCATGACCTGGACGTTGCCGCGCGCCGTCGGCGCAGCCCGAGCACGTGACATCATCCTCACCGACCGCGTGGTCAACGCCGACGAGGCACTCGCGTGGGGCATTCTCTCGCGTCTTGTCGATGACGATGCAGAGGTCGAGGCCACAGCCACACAGATCGCCCGCACCCTGGCTGCGGGCCCGCGTGCGGGTCTGTCGGCGACCCGGTCGCTGCTGTCCCGGTCGGCCACCGCGACGCTGCGAGATCAACTCGCCGCCGAAGCGCATGCGATCTCGACGAACAGCGGCACGCGGGAAGGTATCGAGGGCGTCGACGCTTTCGTCGGGAAACGCGCTCCCGACTTCGCGACCGCACGCGATCAGTGACGGGATTCGACGACTCGTTCGTCGCCGAGCTCGACACATTGCTGGTGTGGCGCCGTGACGTCCGACATTTCCGAACCGATCCGCTTGCTCCGCACCTACTCGACGAGTTGATCGCGCGGGCCGAACTCGCGCCGTCAGTGGGCAACAGTCAGCCGTGGCGGTGGGTGCGCGTCGACTCACCCGAGGCGCGCGCCCGGGTCCGCGGCAACTTCTTGACGTGCAACGCGGAGGCGCTCGAGGGCTATTCGGGCGAACGCGCACGGTCGTACGCACGCCTCAAACTCTCCGGACTCGACGACGCCCCGGTCCAACTCGCCGTCTTCACCGACCATGGAAGCGACCAAGGTCATGGACTCGGCAACCGGAGCATGCCCGAGACGCTCGACTATTCGACGGTCACAGCCGTCGCGACGCTGTGGCTCGCGGCCCGTGCGCGCAGCGTGGGCGTGGGATGGGTGTCGATCCTCGATGCAGGCTCCGTGGCAGACGATCTCGAGGTCCCCGACTCTTGGAGGCTCACGGCGTACCTGTGCCTCGGGTACCCGATCGATGACGACGACGTTCCGGAACTCGAGCGTGCGGGCTGGCAGGAGCGCACCGGTGCCGAGCACCGGCGGTTCGTCCGCTGAGCGCGGACTCCCAGATCCGTGCTCTCGACGTCGGCGTCAGGAGGGCAGGCGCCAATCGACCGGTTCGCCCCCGAGGTCCTCGAGTTCGCTGTTGGCACGAGTGAACGGACGCGAGCCGAAGAATCCCCGGCTCGCCGACAATGGAGACGGATGCGGCGACACGATCGCGGGGACGTCGGGCATCCACTGCTGTAGGTCTGCTGCGTCGCGCCCCCACAGAATCGCCACGAGCGGTTCGTCCCGGGACACGAGTGCCTTGATCGCACACTCTGTCACCGTTTCCCAGCCCTTACGACGGTGCGACGCGGGCTGTCCGGGTGCGACGGTCAGCACTCTGTTGAGCAACAGCACACCCGATGTCGCCCACGGGGTCAGATCGCCGTTGGCGGGCTTGGGATAGCCGAGGTCGGCACAGTACTCGGTGTAGATGTTGGCCAGGGACCGCGGAATGGGCGACACATCGGCTGCCACAGAGAAACTCAGCCCCACTGCGTGTCCGGGCGTCGGATAGGGATCCTGCCCGACGATGAGGACGCGGACGTCGTCGAACGGTTGCGTGAACGCGCGCAACACGTTTCGTCCCGCCGGGAGATAACCGCGACCGGCGGCGTTCTCCTCACGGAGGAACTGGCCCATCTGCGCGATGACGTCTTCGACCGGCGCGAGCGCCTGTGCCCAGCCCGGGTCGACGAGTTCGCTCAACGGTTGTGCGGCCATGATCAGTCGAGTCTCCTGAGCTTCGATCGGTAGTGCAGGGCATTCTGGTAGTACATCTCGACGTTCATGTCGACATGATCGGCGGCCACCTCGAAGCCCTCCCGGACACGGGCCGGAACGCCGAGCGCCATGGCCCGCGAGGGCACCGAGAATCCGAACGGCACAACAGCGCCCGCCCCGACGACCGCACCGTCACCGATCGACGAGCCGTTGAGAACGACCGATCCCGACGCGATCAAACAGTTGTCACCAATCGTCGCCCCCTCGATGTGCGCATTGTGGCCGACGACGCAACCGGCACCGATGACGGTCGGATGAATGGGTGTGCAGTGGATGACCGTCCCGTCCTGAATGTTGGTGCGCGACCCGATGGTGATGGTCCCGTAGTCGCCGCGCAGCACTGCTCCGGGCCACACGGAGGCTCCGTCGGCGAGCGTGACCGCGCCGATCACCGTTGCGTCCGGGTGGATGTACACGTCCTCGCCGAGGACGGGTTCGCGGTCGTCGAGCGCGTAGATGGCCATGAGTCGATCTAATCATCGAGCTCGCGGCGGCCGTCTACTGGCGTCCGAAGGACTGCCACCCACGCAGTCCGCGCGTATCGACGCCGTCGACGGACACCTCCGCGCGCTCGGCCGTGCGGGCTTCGACGCTCCCGATGACCGTCCAGCCCTGCGGAACATCGGCTGGCGCGAAGGCGGCGAGCAACTGGTGGTCCTCGCCACCGGTGAGAGCCCAGATGTCGGCGTCCTCGCCGAGCGCATCTGCTGCGCGGGTCGTCGCCGCTGTTCGAGGCACTCGCGAACCGTCGACTGCCAGCGCGACTTTCGACGCCTGCGACATGGTGGTGAGTTCCTCGATGAGGCCGTCCGAGACGTCGGTCATGGCGTGCGCACCGGCACGCGCAGCCTGCGCCCCGGCCGACAGGTCGGGAGTCGGCAGGCGGTAGGCATCCACGACGGCGCCGTGCTCTGCACGCAATCGGGCACCGTGCTCTGTTGTCGATTCTGCGGCGAGTAGGACCGCGAGTCCGGCTGCTGCCCCGCCGAGGGGTCCGCTGACGGCCAACACGTCGCCGACCTGTGCGCCGGTCAGTGCGACGGGCGCGAGGCCGTCGAGTGCGCCCACCGAGGTGACGGTCAGGACCACCTGGTCTGCGGCGACGAGATCACCACCGAGTACACGTCCGCCGAGGCGGTGCGTCGCCGCGACGACACCGTCGTTGATTCCCGACACCGTCGACGCACGTGTCGTCACAGGGCATGCGATGGATACGACGACTCCGACGGTTCGCGCTCCCATGGCCGCGATGTCGGCAGCACTCTGGATCACGGCGCGTTCGCCGATCTGTTCGGGCGTCGACCAGTCGAAGCGGAAGTGGCGGCGTTCGACGGCGGTGTCGGTGCTGATCACGGTGGGACCACCGGCATCGAAAACGGCGGCGTCGTCGCCCGATCCGATGACGATGTCACGATCGCTGCCCGTTGATGCTGCGGAGGTGAACACCGAGATGAGGGCCCGCTCGCCGAGGTCACCGACCGTCGTGTCGACGGTGAACGCTGGTTCGGATGTCGTGGCGTTCTCGTCGCCACCTGCCACAGTCAACTCCTCGTCGGCTCAACGGTTATTGGTTTCGGTTCGCGCTCTCGCGGGGTTGTGGTGACAATATCTCCACAGTGTATTGACTTCGCGTGGCGGTTCGGCGCGTGAAGAGGCTTCCGGGAGACCGGGGGCCAGATGTCCGCGGCGCTCGTCGTGGCGTCGTTTCGCCGCTCCCCAAGCCCGGGGCCGACGGCACAGTGGATACGAGAGGATGGCCGTGGTTCAGGCATACATACTGATCCAGACGGAGGTCGGACGAGCTGCACTGGCGGCTGCGACGATCGCAGAGATCTCCGGGGTCGCCTCGTCCGAGGAGGTCAGCGGGCCCTACGACGTGATCGTGCGGGTCGAGGCCACCGATGCCGGCCACCTGACCGACGATGTCGTGCCACAGATCCAGAAGGTCGACGGAATCACCCGCACGTTGACCTGCCCGGTGGTGAACGCCGCACGCTGACACTGGTCACTGCGGTGGCGTCGTAGATCGGCTCTGTAGATCGGCTCCCTAAATCGGCTCCGAGGTGATGTTTTGTCGCCGAGGTGATGTCCTAGGGTTGTCGTCGTGACTTCCTCCGGACCCGACGATCCCGACGACAGCGCCGAGCATCGCGCACCCGACGCCGACCTCGAGCCCGGCGCCGACCCCGAACCCGGTGCTGATCTCGAGTCGGATACGGGGGTCACCTCCGATCCCGACGAGGCCTCCCATGCGCGCTACGGCGGCTCCGGCCCGCGGCTGAATCCAGCACTGATCGCGACACTGGTGACGATTCCCGTCATGGTGATCGTCGGCTTCATCGTTTTCGCGGCGTTGCGTCCCGAGCAGACCGATTCGACGCCCGTCGAGTCATACGCCGCGGACTCGTCGACGCCTGCCGAATGTCCGAGGTTCCTCGCTGCGCTCCCGCAGACCTTCGAGGGATACGGCGACAAGGAGGTGTCGGGCACCCAGGCCACGTGGCGCTCGACCACGGAGGGCGACCCGGTGATCGTGCGATGTGGCGTCTCACGCCCGTCGGAACTCTCTCCTACCAGCAACCTGCAGGTGGTCAATCCCGTGCAATGGTTCATCACCGATTCGATCGAGGGTTCCGGACAGGCATTCGTGTGTGTCGATCACCGTCCGTACGTCGCGCTCTGGGTTCCGGTGAACGCAGGCAACGGGCCGATCACCGACGTGTCGGCCACCATCGAACGCACCTTGCCCAGGGGCCCACTCGACTTCGGCTGAGCGGCAATCGCTTTCCACCGGCGGCGCGACCCGGCGCCATCACGACCCGGCGACATTCTGCGACAGCGGTCGTCTGCACCGCGCGGCGTCGGATGGATCAGACCTCGCCGCGGTGGAACTCCGGCTTGGTCTTGCGTCCGAGTAGCGAACTGACCGCCTCTGCCACAGGCATTCCCGCATGACAGACGTTGTTCACCGCGTCGGTCAGCGGCATGGAGACCTGATACTTCTCGGCAAGAGCAGTGACCGACATGCACGACTTCACGCCTTCGGCGACCTGGCCGGAAGCGGCCTCCTGCGCTTCCTCCATCGTCGCGCCCTGTCCGAGGTGTGCACCGAAGGTGCGATTGCGCGACAGCGGTGACGAGCACGTTGCGACGAGGTCCCCGATGCCCGCGAGACCGGCGAGAGTCTCGATCTGCCCGCCGACAGCACTCGACAGCCGGATGGTCTCGGCGAGTCCCCGCGTGATGATGGTCGCGAGTGTGTTCTGCCCGAATCCCACACCGCTGGCCATGCCGCAGGCGAGCGCGATGACGTTCTTGACCGCGCCACCGATCTCACAACCGATCACATCGGTGTTGGTGTACGGCCGGAAGTAGCCGGTGTTGAAGGTCTGCTGGAGTTGCTCGGCACGCGCGATGTCCGTGCATGCGATCACCGTCGCCGCGGGCTGTCCCTCGGCGACCTCGCGCGCGAGGTTGGGCCCGGTGAGCACCGCGATCTGTCGGGACGGGATCTCGGCGACCTCTGCGATCACCTCACTCATCCGCATGAGTGTCGACGTCTCGATCCCCTTGGCGAGCGAGACGAGGGTGGCGTCGTCACGCAGGTACGGCCGCCAGTCGGCGAGATTTTCCCGCAGCGATTGTGCGGGCACCGCACACACGACGAGCTCGGCGTCGGTCAGGACTTCGGCCACGTCGCTCGACGCGGTGAGATTCGACGGCAAGGTGATACCGGCGAGATAGTCGGCATTCGTATGTGATGCGTTGATCCGTTCGGCGAGCTCACTTCGTCGGCACCACAACGTGGTGTCGGTTCCCGCGTCGCTGAGTACCTTTGCCGTCGCCGTGCCCCATGAACCGGCGCCCATCACTACCGTCCGCACAACTCTCCTCATCACCAGACGTCGCTTCGACTCAGGGTAGACCGCCGACGATGCCCGCCCGACCGATTCGCGATCATGCGGCGCGATCACCTCGCGCACGCCCATGGGTCATCATGTGTAGATGACCCTCTCGTGTCTACGCGGTCAGTCCGGTGAGCGACGGCGCGTGCCCGCCGACGCCGCTGCGCCCGCGAACGACATCGAGCACGCTTCCGACGCGGCCGGCCACTACGTTCTCGACAACATGGCTGCCGTCCTCGCTGTCAAACATCTCGGCGACGCCAAGTCGCGGCTCGTCGCCACGTTGCACGACGAGCCCGACGACTTTGCGGTGCACGTGGACTCCCCACCGCACGCCGCGATACACGATGCGGCAGGCGTCCTCTCCCCTGTTCAACGGGACCGCCTCAAGGCCGACCCGGGTGCATTCGTGCTCGCCATGCTCGCCGACACGATCGGTGCGCTGCACGACGCAGGCGTGGGAGACGTCGTCGTCGTGACTCCCGACGACAGGGTTCGCGCGACCGCGTACGGCCTGGCCGCGCAGGTGGTGTCCGAATCCACCGATGGCACCGGCGGCCTGAACGCCGCGTACGCACTCGGGGCGTCAACTGCTCGTCGGCTGTGGCCGGAGCGCCGGTGGATTCTGATGATCCAGGCCGATCTGCCGGCTGCCGAGCCACAGAGCCTACGTCAGATCGTCTCCGCTGCCGCGGCACAGGGCGAGTCGATGGTCACCGACCGCGCCGGAACCGGGACGTCGCTTCTGCTGCGCAGAGCATCGAACAACGATGCGCCGTGTTTCGGCCCCGATTCAGCTGCGGCGCACCGCGCAGCGGGGGTCGCCGAACTCGACCCCGATCATCACCTGTGGCCGGACATACGAACCGACGTCGACACCGTGAGTGATCTCACCGCGGCCATCCGACTCGGCGTCGGCGATCGCACGCGGTCGGTACTCGGAGATCTCTGACCTCCCACTCGACGGCCAGCGGTGTCGGCGATCAGTCGGATGCGTCATGATTGAACCGTGAGCACAGCCGACGACACTGCGACCACCAAGGTCACCACGCAGCCGATCAGTGCGATTCCCGGTGCGCCGCCCGCGGCAACTCTCGAACCGGGCGAATCCGCCGATCTTCCCGAGGACCGGTATCTCAATCGAGAACTGAGTTGGCTCGACTTCAATTCGCGTGTGCTCTCGCTCGCCGAGGACACGTCGATCCCGCTTCTCGAGCGGGCCAAGTTCCTTGCCATCTTCGCGTCGAACCTCGACGAGTTCTTCATGGTCCGCGTTGCAGGACTGAAGCGACGCGACGAGACCGGACTCTCGGTACGGTCTGCCGACGGTTTGTCTCCGCGGGAGCAATTGCTGCGTATCGCGGGCCGCACCCAGACCCTCGCAGATCGACACGCCAGGGTATTCCTTGATTCAGTACGTCCGGCGTTGGCGGACAACGGAATCTACGTCGTCGGGTGGTCGGATCTCAACGACGCCCAGAAGACCCGGATGGTCGAGTACTTCCACGAGGACGTCTTCCCGGTGCTGACGCCGCTCGCCGTCGACCCGGCGCACCCGTTCCCGTACATCAGCGGACTGAGCCTCAATCTCGCGGTCACCGTGCGTGATGCCGGCGAGGGTGGCGAGCACTTCGCCCGGGTCAAGGTGCCCGACAACGTGAATCGTTTCGTGCGCGTCGATCAGCTCATGCCCCCGACAGGCGAGACCGACGACAAGGGACACCGCACAGCGATCTTCCTGCCGATGGAAACCCTGATCGCCGCCAACCTCGGACACCTGTTCCCCGGCATGGAGATCGTCGAACACCATGCGTTCCGTATCACGCGCAACGCGGATTTCGAGGTCGAGGAGGATCGCGACGAGGATCTGTTGCAGGCGCTCGAACGCGAACTCGCGCGTCGCCGTTTCGGGTCACCGGTGCGTCTCGAGGTCGCCGACGACATGACCGAGCACATGCTCGAACTGCTGCTGCGCGAACTCGACGTCAATCCCGCTGACGTGATCCAGGTTCCGGGGCTGCTCGATCTGTCTTCTCTGTTCGAGATCGGTTCCCTCGACCGCCCTCAACTCAAAGACCGACCATTCATCCCCGCAACGCACCCCGCATTCGGCGAACGCGAGACCCCGAAAAGCGTGTTCTCGACGCTGCGCGAGGGCGATGTGCTCGTGCACCATCCCTACGACTCGTTCTCGACGAGTGTCCAGCGTTTCATCGAGCAGGCCGCCGCCGACCCGCAGGTGCTCGCGATCAAGCAGACCCTCTATCGCACGTCGGGCGACTCCCCGATCGTCAACGCCCTCATCGATGCCGCCGAGGCTGGCAAGCAGGTCGTCGCACTCGTCGAGATCAAGGCGAGGTTCGACGAGCAGGCCAACATCAAGTGGGCGCGTCAGCTCGAGCAGGCGGGCGTGCACGTCGTCTACGGTCTCGTCGGACTCAAGACACATTGCAAGACATGCCTCGTGGTCCGTCGTGAAGGGTCGTCGATCAGACGCTACTGCCACATCGGGACCGGCAACTACAACCCGAAGACCGCCCGGCTCTACGAAGACGTCGGATTGCTCACTGCCGCACCCGACATCGGTGCCGATCTGACAGATCTGTTCAACACACTGACCGGGTACTCCCGCAAGCGTGAGTACCGCAACATCCTGGTGGCCCCCACGGGCATCCGCTCCGGCATCATCGAGCGCATCAACCGCGAGATCGAGCTCAAGCGCGACGGCGACCCGAATGCTCGGGTTCGTCTGAAGGCCAACGCACTTGTCGACGAGCAGGTGATCGACGCCCTCTATCGCGCGTCTCAGGCGGGCGTGCCGGTCGAGATCGTCGTACGAGGGATCTGTGCGTTGCGTCCGGGCATGCCCGGTGTCAGCGACAACATCCATGTCCGGTCGATCCTCGGCCAGTTCCTCGAGCACTCGCGCATATTCCACTTCGGTGCGCAGGACGAGTACTGGATCGGTAGCGCCGACATGATGCACCGCAATCTCGATCGACGCATCGAGGTGATGGTGCAGGTGCGCGACGATCGACTGACCGCAGAGCTCGGCGACATCTTCGACTCGGCCCTCGACCCACGCACCAGGTGCTGGGTGCTGCAACCGGACGGAAGCTGGGTTGCCTCTCCGGCAGCGGGTGAAGAGGTGCGCGATCACCAGCGCCAGATGATGCGTCGCACGCGGCAGCGCGATGCGGGCATGTGACCCTCGGGCGTATCGCCGAATGTCGTCAGCTGGTTGTGGGCGCGGTGAACGCACCCGTTTCGTAACCTTCCACCACTAAGCTCACAGTCGATGTCCAAGACACACAAGACGATCTGGGCCGCAGGCGGTGTGCTGTGGAGGCCGCGGGACAACGACGGTGTCGAGATCGGTGTGATCCATCGACCCCGCTACGACGACTGGACGCTGCCCAAGGGGAAGCTCGAACCCGACGAGACGCTCGTGATGACAGCGGCACGTGAGATCGGCGAGGAAACCGGGTACCACGTGCGGCTCGGCAGACATCTTCGCGACGTCGCGTACGACATCTCCAGCGGACACAAGCGCGTGCGGTACTGGTCCGCACGCGCCGCCGACGGTGCGTTCGTCGAGAACCATGAGGTCGACACCATGGAGTGGCTGGGCGTCGAGGCAGCGGACCGGCTCCTGAGCTATTCACAGGATCGTCGGGTTCTGCGTGAATTCACCAGGCTCCCAGCCGATCTCGACACGCTACTTCTGGTACGGCACGCCAAGGCCGGCAGTCGATCACGCTACCGCGGCGACGACCGGTTGCGACCGCTCGACGCCGAAGGCCGCGTCCAGGCCGACGCGCTCGCGGCCATGCTTCCGGCCTTCGGCGCCAACGAGGTCCACAGCGCCGACCGGACTCGCTGTGAGCAGACGGTGGCCCCGACCGCGGAGGCCCTCGGCGTGCCGATCATCACGGAGCCGACACTCTCCGAAGAGATGTATCGCGACGATCCAGTCGCCGCACAACGGCGGATCGTCGCCCTGGCAGCGGATTCAGGCGCTGTGGTACGCGCAGTGTGTAGTCAGGGCAAGGTGATTCCACCGCTACTCGAATGGTGGGCCACACAGGACGGTGTGTCCCTACCACCCGCGCGTAACCGCAAAGCAAGCGTATGGGTCATCTCGACACACCAGGGCAAGCTCGTCGCGGCCGACCACATCGACAGCCCGCTGCCACAGCACGACAGGGAGTGAATCGCGCCGGATACAGCTCACCCCCGACGGGGGAAGACCATCGGGGGTGAGGTGATCGAGGAGTCGGTCGCTGTGGACCCTCAGCGACGGGTCGACTTCTTGGCTGCCGTCGTCTTCTTCGCCGTGGTCTTCTTGGCCGCGGTGCCGGTCGACTTCTTGGCGGCCGTGGTCTTCTTGGCCGGGGTCGTGGTCTTCTTGGCGGCCGTGGTCTTCTTGGCCGGCGTCGTCTTCTTGGCGGCCGTGGTCTTCTTGGCCGGCGTCGTCTTCTTGGCGGCCGTGGTCTTCTTGGCCGGAGTCGTCTTCTTGGCGGCCGTGGTCTTCTTGGCCGGCGTCGTCTTCTTCGCGGCCGTGGTCTTCTTGGCCGGAGTCGTCTTCTTGGCCGCCGTGGTGGTGGCGCCGCTGCCACGCTTCACTGCCGGGCCGGACGAGGCGAGCTTCTGCTTGCCCGAGACGACTGCCTTGAACTGAGCGCCGGGACGGAACGCGGGCACGGACGTAGCGCGCACCTTCACCGTCTCGCCCGTCCGCGGGTTGCGTGCGACGCGCGGTGCGCGACGACGCTTCTCGAAGACACCGAATCCGGTGATGGTGACACTTTCACCCTTGTTGACCGCACGCACGATGGAGTCGACCATCTGCTCGACCGCCTGGGTCGCGGTCTTTCGATCCGTGTCGAGCTTTGCTGTCAGCTCATCGATGAGCTCTGCCTTGTTCATTGGATACCTCCGCAAGCCGATCTGGCCCACTTATCAGGCCAGCTACCACCACACGGTAAACGTCGACGTCGAAAAGTTCCATCTTCCACGCCAATTAGCGCGACGTGTCACCAATTCGTCACGCTTTCTGGCACTTCCGACGCTGTCGCGCGGAAAGGCTTTTCCGGCCGTTACATCAGCGCGGCAATGTGGTGGGCTTCCACGACGGACGGCGCGACTCGTACTCGGAAATGGCGTCTACCTGCCGCAATGTGAGTCCGATGTCGTCGAGACCCTCCATCAGACGCCACCGCGTGTAGTCATCAATTGTCAACGGCACCACGAGGTCTCCGGCAGTGACAGTCCGGTCCTCAAGGCTGACCGTGAGTTCGAGCCCCGGCTGCTCCTCGAGGCGCTTCCACAGCAGCTCGACGTCGGATTGTTCGACCTGCGCGGCGACGAGACCGGCTTTTCCGGCGTTCCCGCGGAAGATGTCGGCGAAGCGCGACGAGATGACGACCCGAAATCCGAAGTCCGACAGTGCCCAGACAGCGTGCTCGCGCGACGACCCGGTGCCGAAGTCGGGCCCCGCGACGAGAACCGAGCCGCGCTTCCACGGCTCGGCGTTCAGGATGAAGTCCGGGTCGGTCCGCCAGCCTGCGAACAATCCGTCCTCAAAACCTGTGCGGGTCACGCGCTTCAGGTAGACGGCGGGGATGATCTGGTCGGTGTCGACATTGCTGCGACGCAGCGGGACGCCGATTCCCGTGTGGGTGATGAACGGTTCCATGATGTTGTGGCCTTCGGATCGGGGATTGCGTGGTGGTGGCGGAGTCAGGCGTCGCGACGGGCGGGGCTCACAGATCAGCGGGCGACGACAACGTGCCGCGGATCGCGGTGGCCGCTGCGACGGCAGGCGACACGAGGTGGGTACGCCCACCCTTGCCTTGGCGCCCTTCGAAGTTGCGGTTCGACGTCGACGCGCACCGTTCGCCCGGGGCGAGCTGATCGGGGTTCATGCCGAGACACATCGAGCATCCGGCCTGACGCCACTCCGCACCGGCCGCCGTGAAGATCTCGCCGAGTCCCTCCTCATCGGCCTGTGCACGTACCCGCATCGATCCCGGGACCACAAGCATCCGAACACCTTCTGCGACCGTTCGACCATCGAGGATCTCGGCGACGGCACGTAGATCCTCGATGCGGCCGTTGGTGCACGAGCCGACGAAGACCGTGTCGACACTGATGTCGCGCAAGGGTGTGCCGGGGGTGAGATCCATGTACTCAAGCGCTTTCGACGCCGCGCCGGCCGCGTTCTCGTCACCGAAATCGGCAGGATCGGGTACCTCCGCCGAAAGCGGTGCGCCCTGGCCGGGGTTCGTGCCCCAGGTGATGAACGGACTCAGCGACGCGGCATCGATGTGCACTTCGGCGTCGAACTCGGCGTCGGGGTCGGTCCGCAGCGACGTCCAATAGTCGACGGCCGCGTCCCAATCTGCTCCCGTGGGGGCATTCGGACGCCCCTTCAGGAACTCGAAGGTCGTCTCGTCGGGTGCGATCATGCCTGCGCGAGCCCCCGCCTCGATGGACATGTTGCAGATCGTCATCCGGGCTTCCATCGAGAGCTTCTCGATTGCGCTGCCGCGATACTCGAGGACGTAGCCCTGTCCCCCGCCGGTACCGATCTCGGCGATCACGGCGAGGATCAGGTCCTTACTCGTGACACCGGACGGCAGTTCACCGTCGACCGTGATGGCCATGGTCCGGAACGGCCGCAACGACAGTGTCTGCGTCGCCAGCACGTGCTCGACCTCCGAGGTGCCGATACCCATGGCGAGCGCCCCGAAGGCACCGTGCGTCGAGGTGTGGCTGTCGCCGCACACGACCGTCATCCCGGGCTGGGTCAGGCCGAGTTGCGGTCCGACCACGTGGACGATGCCCTGTTCTTTGTCGCCCATGGGATGCAGGCGAATCCCGAACTCCTCGCAGTTGGCTCGCAGTGTGTCGACCTGTGTGCGCGAGACCGGGTCCGCGATGGGCAGCATGGTGTCGACGGTGGGCACGTTGTGGTCCTCGGTCGCGATCGTCAGATCCGGGCGGTGCACGGGCCGACCGGCGAGTCGCAGTCCCTCGAAGGCCTGCGGACTGGTGACCTCGTGAACGAGGTGGAGATCGATGAAGATCAGATCGGGGTCGTTCGCGTCTCCACGCACGACAACGTGGTCGTCCCACACCTTCTCGGCGAGAGTACGAGGCTTACTTGCACTGTTCGTCATCACTGCACTCATTCTGGCTGTAGCACTTGTGGTTTCGCGTGGGGTGCGACGGGACCCGGCGGGCCGTGCCGGTTCGCGTGTGCATCTCACGATGTGGACCGCTAGTATCGTCCTATGGGAAAGGATAGCGCACCGGAACCGCAGAGCGGAATCGGCGTCCTCGACAAGTCCGTGATCGTATTACGGGCCATCGCCGAGGCTCCGGCCAACCTCACCGAGCTCTGTGAGCGCACCAATCTGCCACGCGCGACGGCCCATCGATTGGCCGTCGGCCTGGAGACACATCGTCTCCTGGCACGCAACGCTTCCGGACGGTGGTACCCGGGACCCGCGCTGGGCGAATTGGCCTCCAGCGCCCACGATCCGATCCAGGAAGCCGCGCTCATGGTGCTCCCCCGACTACGTGAGATCACCGGCGAATCGGTCCAGGTCTATCGCCGGGAGGGCTCCGAACGGGTATGCATCGCCGCGATGGAGCCACCGACCGGATTGCGCGACACCGTTCCGGTCGGGACCCGCTTTCCCATGAGTGCGGGCTCTGCCGCGAAGGTGCTGCTCGCCTGGGCCGAACCGTCGACGCAGCGGGCGCTGTTACACGACAGCGTCTTCAGCGAGCGCGCACTGTACGAGATCCGTCGTCGCGGGTGGGCGCAGAGTGCAGGTGAGCGCGCCGCGGGCGTGGCCAGTGTCTCGGCGCCGGTTCGCGACGCCAACGGCGACGTCGTGGCGGCGATTTCGGTCTCGGGTCCGATCGACCGGATGGGGCGAAGGCCCGGCGCACGGTGGGCCGCCGACCTGCTCGCCGCTGCCGAGGCCATCCAGAAACGGCTACTGCCAACCGCGCGAACCTGATTCGGTTAGCGTCGTGGCATGGGAACAAACCAACGCCGACAGATCGTCATGTCCGACGCAGAGATCACCGACTTCGTCGAACGCAGCCGCACAGCGACTCTCGCGACTTACGGCGCCGACAGCAGCATCCATCTCGTCGCCATGTGGTACGGCGTCGTCGAGGGCGAGATCTGGTTCGAGACGAAAGCGAAGTCACAGAAGGCCGTGAACCTCGGTCGTGATCCACGGTGCTCGGTCCTCATCGAGGACGGCGACACCTACGACACGCTGCGAGGCGTCGCGTTCGAGGGTGTCGCGGAGATCCACGACGACCCCGACAACTGCCATCGCGTCGGCGTGAGCGTCTGGGAACGCTACACCGGGCCCTACTCCGACGAGATGAAGCCCTTCGTCGACCAGATGATGCACAAGCGGGTGGCGGTGCGCGTGGTTCCGTCGCGTGTGCGGTCGTGGGATCACCGCAAACTCGGCCTCGATCCGATGCCGGTCGCCGGGTCGACGGCCGCTGCGGTCACGGCGGAAGCCGACTAGACGGACACCCGAGGCGATTACGCAAACGACAGCACCCCCTCACCACTGGCTGATGGTGAGGGGGTGCTGTGTTGTAGCCCCGACGGGATTCGAACCCGCGCTACCGCCTTGAGAGGGCGGCGTCCTAGGCCGCTAGACGACGGGGCCATGACTCGATATTCAGTTGGAAAAACCGGGGTGTGGTGTCCCGGCTTTCGCTGGGGTACCAGGACTCGAACCTAGAATGGCGGTACCAGAAACCGCTGTGTTGCCAATTACACCATACCCCAAAGGTCTTGTTCTCCGTGAGGAAAACAACCTGCGATAGCCTAGCAGAGGCCGACCCGGTTACTACAAATCGCCTGGTCAACGCACTAACTGGGCACCTACTCCCGCGCAGCGCGCAGTCGGGCGAGGCTCTTGTCGCGCCCCAACAGCTCCATCGACTCGAACAGCGGCGGACTGATGTGCGAACCGGTCACCGCCACGCGGATCGGCCCGAACGCCTTGCGGGGTTTGAGTTCCAGACCGTCGACCAGTGCGCTCGTGAGCGCCTCCTGGATCGCCTCGGTGTTCCAGGACGCGAGGCCGTCCAGTGCGGTGATCGCGGCGTCGAGGACGGGCGCGGCGTCGGCTCCGAGATTCTTCGACGCCGACTTCTCGTCGATCGCGAATTCGTCGTCGGACACATAGAGGAACGAGATCAGAGGCCACGCCTCGCCGAGAACCTGGATGCGGGTCTGGACGAGCTCGGCGATCGTGGTGAACTGCTCGTCGTCGATCGGCTCGGTGAGAAGCCCCTGTGTGACGAGATATGCCTTCAGTCTCGCCGTGAAGTCGCCGAGTTCGAGCATCCTGATGTGCTCGGCGTTGATTGCATCGGCCTTCTTCTGGTCGAAGCGTGCCGGATTGGAATTCACGTCGCGCACGTCGAATGCGTCGATCATCTCGTCGAGACTGAAAACGTCGGTCTCATGTGAATATCCCCAGCCGAGCAGCGCGAGATAGTTGAGCAGCCCCTCCGGAATGAAGCCGCGATCGCGATGGTGGAAGAGGTTCGATTGCGGGTCGCGCTTGGAGAGCTTCTTGTTCCCCTCCCCCATCACGAACGGCAGATGGCCGAACTCCGGGACACGCTCTGCCACACCGATGCGGATGAGAGCCTCGTACAGCGCGATCTGACGCGGTGTCGAAGAGAAGAGGTCTTCGCCGCGCAGCACGTGGGTGATCTTCATCATCGCGTCGTCGACCGGATTGACGAGGGTGTAGAGCGGATCGCCGTTGGCGCGGGTCAGTGCGAAATCGGGCACCGTCCCCGCCTTGATGGTCGTCGGTCCGCGCACGAGGTCGTTCCAGGTGATGTCGCGATCGGGCATCGGGAGGCGGACAACGGCTTTGCGGCCCTCCGCGCGGTAGGCCTCGCGCTGCTCGTCGGTGAGATCGCGATCGAAGTTGTCATACCCGAGCTTGGGATCCCGACCTGCGGCGCGGTGGCGTGCCTCGACCTCCTCGGGAGTCGAGAACGCTTCGTATGCCTCTCCCGCGGCGAGCAACCGCGCGACGACATCCTCATGGATTCCGCGTCGTTCGGACTGCCGGTACGGGCCGTAGGGACCGCCGACCTCCGGCCCCTCATCCCAGTCGAGCCCGAGCCACCGCAGAGAGTCGAGGATCGCGTCGTACGACTCCTGGCTGTCGCGCGCGGCGTCGGTGTCCTCGATACGGAACACGAAGGTCCCCTTGTCGTGACGCGCCTGCGCGAAGTTGAACAGCGCGGTGCGCACCATTCCCACATGCGGTGTACCCGTCGGCGACGGGCAGAAGCGGACGCGGACAGGATCGTTGCTGCTCATGGAGGTCAGCGTATCGAATACCGCAGCACCGACCGCTCGCACCGTGGTTTCGACCGGAGACGGTCCCGCCTACCGATGTCGCGCGAGGAAGTCGACCAGGAGACGGTTGACCTGGGCGGGCTGTTCGAGATACCCGAAATGCCCGGCCTTGTCGACCTGCGCGTACTCCGCGGCAGGGATCGCGTCAGCCACCTCGCGGGCGAGTTCGACGGGTAGCCTTCTGTCATCGGTGAATCCGACGACCAGGGTGGGAACCGCGATCAGCCGGTAGGCCTCGAGCCGATTGGGCTCGTTGGTGTGCACACCCAGTTGCGCGCGCATTCCCGGAGTCATCTTCTGCTGGGAGAACATCATGACGTCGAGCCAGTCGCGCGTCGTGCGGTCGTCGGCGAGCGTATGCCGAGACAGATTGAGTTCAGCGGTGATCGAGGCCTCGTACTCGGGCGGCAACTCGATGTTGCTGTCGTAGAGCGCACGCTCTCCCGCCGAGAACGTCTCCTGCAGTACTGTGGTGCGCCCGTAGGTCGCCATCATCACCGCGGCGCGCACCAGATCGGGCCGAGCGAGTGCCAACTCCTGGGTGATTCGCGCACCCAGGGAGGTTCCGACGACGAAAGCCGGTGCGATCCCCAACGTTTCGATGAGCTCGGCGGTGTCGGCGACCATGTCGTCTAGCGTGAACCCCTCCGCACACTCCGACGACGGTGCGATGCCGCGGTTGTCGAACGTGATCACCTCGTAGCCGGCGCTGACCAACGCAGGAGCCTGGTGCGCCCGCCACACCCTGCCGGGGCTGCCGCTACCCATGACCATGACCACAGCGGGGCCCGACCCCGACCGCTCGTAGGCGATGTCGATCCCGTTGACCTGCGCGGTTGCCGATCCACTCACGGCTTGTCGACCACCGGGTTGCTCAACGTGCCGATCCCCTCGACCGTGACCGACACTCGTTGTCCGGCAACCATCGGACCGACACCCTCGGGGGTTCCGGTGAGGATCACGTCACCCGGCAGCAGCGTCATCACGCGCGAGATCCATTCCACCACAGCACCTACGTCGTGCAACATCAGCGACGTCCGACTCCGCTGGCGAACCTCGCCATCGAGTTCGGTGGTGATCACAGCGTCCGACGGGTCGAACGAGGTCTCGATCCACGGCCCGAGTGGGCAGAAGGTGTCGTATCCCTTGGCTCTGGTCCACTGACCGTCGATCTTCTGCTGATCCCGAGCGGTCACGTCGTTGGCGACCGTGTAGCCGAGAATGACACCGGCGGCGTCGGCCGCCTTCACGTCCTTGCACGGGCGACCGATCACGACGGCGAGTTCGCCCTCGAAGTCGACTCTTTCGGACGACGGCGGACGCACGATCGGCACCTCGGGCCCGACGATCGACGTGTTGGGCTTGAGGAAGATCACAGGACTCTCGGGCGTGGCCGAACCCATCTCCGCCACGTGCGCCGCGTAGTTCTTGCCGATGCAGATCACCTTCGACGCCAGAATCGGCGCCAGTAGACGCACGTCGGCCAGGGGCCACGATCGACCCGTGAACGTCGGTGTACCGAAGGGATGTTCGGCAATCTCTTTGGCGGTCGCAGTACCGTCCGACTCGTCGATCGAGACGAATGCCACACCATCAGGACTCGCAATTCGGCCAAGACGCATACCCGAAACCCTAGCGCACCCGGCTTGTCCACTTCGTGGGACGTGAAATTGAGCGGGCAGCTACGCCGTCCTACAATATGAACTATTGATCTCAATATATAAGATTCAGTGAGGTCAGGCTGGAGAAGTTTCGGTTTCCGACGCGCCAGAGGGGGTCCAACGTTGACGACCGCGTCCACGATCACGAACACCAGGCGCTGGACCATGCTCGCGTGCTCGTTGATCGCTGCGATGACGACAGCGGTTGTGGTCGGCGGCGTCGCCTATCTGATTCCTGCGTTGCACACTCAGCAGGACATGTCGCTCGCCCAGGCCTCGGTGTTGGCGACCGTTCCGACGATCGGGCTCATGCTGGCGATCGTCGGGTGGGGCGCGCTGCTCGATCGCTACGGCGAGCGGACGATCCTGATGATCTCGATCTCGATCACCTTGGTCGGCACCTCCGCAGCCGCCATCGCGGCCTCCACGCACGCGTCGTACATCGTGATCGCCGTGTGTCTGTTCCTCGCCGGGCTGGGTTCCGGCGCCGCGAACGGGGCGAGCGGACGTATCGTCGTCGGTTGGTTCCCGCCCCGACTGCGTGGTACCGCGATGGGCATCCGACAGATGGCCCAACCACTGGGGATCGGCGTGTGCGCCCTCACGATGCCGGTGATCGCCGACCGACACTCCGTCGCAGCCGCATTCGCGGTGCCCGCCGTGGTGACCGCCATCGGTTTGGCAGCGGTAGTGTTCGGCGTGATCGACCCACCGAGCGCCGGCAACGGTTCGGCGGACCACGCGGCTCGTCGAAATCCCTACCGCGAGAGCTGGTTTCTGGTCAGGGTCCACGCCGTGAGTGTGCTTCTGGTGATCCCGCAACAGATGCTGTGGACCTTCGTCCCCACGTGGCTCATCGTCGCCCGGCACTGGTCGCCCGCGGCAGCAGGCATTCTGGTGACCATCACGCAGGTGATCGGCGCGCTGGGGAGAATCGCCGCCGGACGATGGTCGGATGCCTGGCTGTCGCGGATGCGGCCCATTCGCCTCATCGCGCTCGGTGCGGCGGCCGCGATGGCGCTGCTCGCCGTCACCGATTGGCTGCACACGCCGCTGGCACCCGCGTTGATGGTGGTCGCGTCGATCATCACCGTTGCCGACAACGGACTCGCCTTCACCGCCATCGCCGAATACGCGGGGCCGCAGTGGAGTGGGCGCGGTTTGGCAGTTCAGAACACCGCACAATATCTGGCGACGGCAGCGACGACGCCGTTGTTCGGCCTCCTCATCGGCGCAGCCGGTTTCCCTCTCGCCTTCCTGGTCAGCGCCGCAGCTCCAGTGGTGGCCACCCCGTTGATTCCCAGGGATCCGGCACCGCGCGAAGAACTGGTGGGTTGAGGTCGGTGTCAGCCGACCAGTCGCGTCAACGCCGCGAATGCGCCTGCGACACCGACGCGTTCACCAGCCCCGCCGCCACGGCGGCGTCGGGAACGACGACCAGGTCACGGCTTCCGTCGGACCGTGTGATCAACAAACCACTCCCGGACCGCAGGACAAGGCCGCGCACGCCGCGCAGGCGTCCGTACACACAGATGCGTTGGCCGTAGCCGCCGAAGTCCCGCAACGCGTTCACGTGTGCGACTTCGGCACGTCTGACGTCGTGCATCGGAATGGTCAGCCGCGGCCAGCCCACGACGCCTCGCACCGCCACGCCACCACGGTCGACGCTCACCCGGGCCGACCACAGGATCGCCGCAGCTGCCACGACGACGACGCACGGCAGCACGAGCCACGCGCTGCGCAGGACAACGGCAAGTGCGCCCATCGTCAGTAGCGCGACCCCGAGAACCACCAGCGATCCACTCGACGCCGACACCCTACGCTGCCACAGGAAGCGTTCTCCCACAGCAAGACTCTCAATCGGTTGTGCTCCGACCACCGGGGGCTGCGACAGGTGCGTCGGGCGCACGAGACTGGCGCTCGCGAGCGCGACCAGCAACCCGAGCACCCCCGCCAGAAGCAGCGCACCCACCGGTACGCCGACGTCGGATGTGTCGGTGCTGCCTCGTTGGGCGCCAACGGTTCCCACGAGACCGATCGTCACGAAGACGACGACACCATTGACCAGCGCGATGGCGACGCGAAGCACACGGGCCTCACGAATGAACCACCCCGACAGGCCGCCGACGAGGGCGGCAACCACTGCGACGATCACGACAGAAACCACCACGGTCCGCACGTCGGCCGTGCCGTTGACCCCGCCCGAACCCCAATGCGTGGCAACAGTTGTCGGCAACTCGGATCTCCACAGCCTCAACAGCACCACCCCGACGACGAGGACAACGACGGACGGCAGACTCCCCAGCAGGGCATACCCCGCGCGCCTCGGATGATGGGCCGACGAACCGTTCATGACATCCTCCTGGTGATCTCTCCGGACAACTCTGCGGCCCCCACGCCGAATCTGCGGGCGGTGTCGACGAGTCGGTCGAGTGCGTCTGCGAGTTCTGCGTTGCGCGGCGCGTCGCCCGAGACAACCGCTCCCCTGCCGCGGCGGAGTTCTACGAGCCCCTCATCGCGCAGTTCTTGGTATGCGCGAAGCACCGTATGGATGTTGACGTCGAGGGATGCGGCGAGGTCGCGCGCTGCCGGCAGTCGCTCACCCTGCGTCAGGTCGCCGCGCGCGATTCCGCCACGAACCGATGCGGCGATCTGGGTAAAGATCGGCGTGCGGTCTGCGGCGTCGATGCGAATGAGCACACAGCCATCCTATAGTTCTAGCTCAAATAGAACAATAGCCATCGTATTGAACAGCTACACAGACGACTCGGGCCGGAACCCGAAGGTTCCGGCCCGCGAGTTGTGGGACACTGCGCGGCTCAGAGCCGCCCGAGAATCCGCTTGCCGATCTCGCCGGTCGACAACGTTGCGCCGTCGCGGTCGAGGAGATCGTCGGCGACAGCCTTTTCCACGCGCCGCGCTTCGTCTGCGTACCCGAGATGATCGAGCAGAAGCGCCACAGACAGGATCGCGGCCGTCGGATCCGCCTTCTGCTGCCCGGCGATGTCGGGTGCGCTGCCGTGCACTGGTTCGAACATCGACGGGTTGGTGCCGGTGGCGTCGATGTTGCCCGACGCCGCGAGGCCGATCCCACCGCTGACCGCAGCAGCGATGTCGGTGATGATGTCGCCGAAGAGGTTGTCGGTGACGATCACATCGAAACGGCCCGGATCGGTCACGAGATAGATGGTGGCCGCATCGACATGGCAGTAGTCGACACTGACGTCGGGGTACTCCGCGGCAACCTGCTCGACGGTGCGGCTCCACAGCGAGCCCGCGAAGGTCAGCACATTCGTCTTGTGCACGAGCGTCAGGTGCTTCCGGCGCGCGGTCGCACGCTCGAAAGCATTACGTACCACGCGTTCGACGCCGTACCGGGTGTTGACGCTGACCTCGGTGGCGACCTCGTGCGCGGTGTCGACGCGAATGGCTCCACCGTTGCCGGTGTACGGCCCCTCGGTGCCCTCCCGGACCACGACGAAGTCGATGTCCGGATCGCCCGCGAGTGGCGACGGCACACCTGGGAAGCGGCGTGACGGACGCAGGTTGATGTGGTGATCGAGCGCGAACCGCATCTTGAGCAGCAAGCCACGCTCGAGCACACCGGACGGCACCGACGGATCGCCGATGGCGCCGAGCAGGATTGCGTCGTGCTCACGCAGCGACGCCAGATCGTCATCGGTGAGCAGTTCGCCGTTGCGATGGAAGCGGCGCGCGCCGAGGTCGTATTCGGTGACGGCGACGTCGGGGACGAGCGTCGTCAACACCTGCAGCGCTTCGGAGATGACCTCGGGCCCGATGCCGTCGCCTGCGATGACAGCGAGTTTCATGACAGATCCACCTGTTCGATCAGCGTTGCGTCGACCGCGTCCGAGATGGCCGAGACGACAGAGTCGTCGACCTTCGTGCTGACCCGGAGCAGCATGGTGGCACCGCCGCCCTCCGCGTCCTGCGACAGCGCGGCCGCGAGGATGTCGATGCCCGCGTTACCGAGCAGCGTGCCGATCTTGCCAAGCGAACCGGGCTGATCGACATAGCTGACAAGCAGATTGAGCCCTTCGGCACGGAGGTCGAAGTTGCGACCGTTGATGTTGACGATCTTCTCGACCTGACGTGGTTCGGTGATCGCACCCGACACGTTCTGCACCGAACCGTCGGCATACACGGCCTTGACGTCGACGACGCTGCGGTGGGTCGGGCTCTCGCTGTTGGTCACGACCTCACTGGTCACACCGCGCTCGGCGGCAACGGTCGGCGCGTTGACGAACGTGACCGGTTCGTCGAGGGCGGCAGAGAAGAGTCCACGCAGAGCCGACAGCCCGAGGACGTCGACGTTGCTCGAGGCGAGTTCACCGCGGACGTCGACGACGATGGACGACGGCAGTTCGGTGCTCAGCGCACCGATCATCACGCCGAGCTTGCGCGCCATCTCCAGCCACGGTGCGACCTCCTCGTCGACCGCACCGCCGGTGATGTTGACCGCGTCGGGGACGAAGTGACCGGCGAGCGCGAGGCGGACGCTCTTGGCGACGTCGGTACCCGCGCGGTCCTGCGCCTCGCTCGTGGAGGCACCGAGGTGCGGCGTCACGACGACCTGCGGCAGTTCGAACAGCGGCGAGTCGGTGCACGGCTCGGTGGCGAACACGTCGAGACCCGCGGCACGGACCTGACCGGAGGTGATCGCGTCGGCCAGCGCCTGCTCGTCGACGAGTCCGCCACGAGCGGCGTTGACGATGATCACGCCCTTCTTGGTTCGCGCCAGCTGATCCGCACCGATCAAGCCGAGTGTCTCGGGAGTCTTGGGTAGGTGGACGGTGACGAAGTCGGCACGCTCGAGCAGTTCGTCGAGGCTGACGAGCTCGATGCCGAGCTGCGCAGCGCGCGCGGGCGAGACATAGGGGTCATAAGCGATGACGTGCGTCTCGAAGGCTGCCAGGCGCGCGGCGACGAGCTGACCGATACGACCGAGCCCGACGACGCCGACCGTCTTGTCGAAGATCTCGACGCCGTTGAACGACGAGCGCTTCCACGTGTGTTCACGCAACGTTGCGTCGGCCGCGGGGATCTGGCGGGCGGCCGCCAGCATCAGCGTGACGGCATGCTCTGCGGCGGTGTGGATGTTGGAGGTCGGTGCGTTCACGACCATCACGCCGCGTGCGGTCGCTGCCGGCACGTCCACGTTGTCGAGGCCCACGCCCGCGCGCGCGATGATCTTCAGGTTCTTGCCCGCCTCGAGCACCTCTGCATCCACGGTGGTTGCGGACCGCACGAGCAACGCATCCGCATCGACCACTGCCTCGAGGAGCTTGGGGCGGTCTGGGCCGTCGACCCACCGCACCTCGACGCCATCGCCAAGGGCTTCCACCGTCGAGGGGGCCAGTTTGTCGGCGATCAGGACGACCGGACTGCCAGCTGAGGTCACAGTGAATTCTCCGTAGATCGGGTGCACAGGATTCGAGGACGTCAAAGACGTACGGCAACAGCTTAGAGGGACGCTCGACGCGCCTGAACAGCCGGTCTGCGTCGTCAAGGTGCTTACTCAGGAAACACCTGTACATTGTGATCGTCATTACGCGGCCCGACGAGCGTCATCACGGACTGGTTGCAAAGCAACCGCAGCTGGATTCCGAGTGGAGATCGACTGGGTCGCCGACCGTTACGGTGTGCATGACCCGCCGAACAGGCGGGACGAATGTTAACAAGAGTGGAGCATGTGAATGATGAGGAAGCTGACAGCAATGCTGGCTGTTCTCGCTGCGGTATTGCTGGCCGGCTGGGGGGCGGGTAGCGCCACAGCCGCCCCGGCGAAGATCTACATCGGCGGCGGCTCGGGAATCCTGGTCCTCAAGGGCGGCAACAGCGCGTCGGCGTGCACCCTCACCACGATCGGCCACGCCAAGACCGGGCAGTTGATCGGCATCACGGCCGGGCACTGCGGCAAGCCCGGACAGAAGGTCCTCTCGGAGACATTCCAGGATCGCGGCCAGGCCGGCGTCATCACCTACTCCGATCCCAAGGAAGACGTCGCGCTGATCGAGTTCGATCCGAATCGTGTCGTGCCGCTGCGATCCGTGCACGGCGTGACGATCAACAAAATCGACACCCGTCCCATCGGCTTCCCCACTGTCGCGTGCAAGCAGGGCCGCACCACCGGCAACACCTGCGGCATCTCATGGTTCTCCGACGGCGACGTCCACTTCTCCCAGATCTGCGTCATCGAGGGCGATTCCGGTAGCCCGGTCGTCGTCGGTGACCGGCTCGTCGGCATGGTCAACGCCTACTACTTCGTCGGCTGCATCGGACCGGAGACGGGAACCAACATCGGTGCGGTGCTCGACTACGTGAAAACGACCAGGTACAAGGGCTTCTCGCTGATCTGATCGGCTGATCCGAGAACCACCACAACACCCCGAGGCGGCAGTTCGCCTCGGGGTGTTGTGGTTTCGCTTGTCGGTCCGTCAGTCGGCACCGAGTGTCGTCGGCGCGCAGACACCGTCACCTTCGGGCACCTCGGGGAAGTACTCGAGATCCTCCAGCATCCAGAGTTCGGTCACTCGAGCAGTGTGGCAGAGCCGGTCGACCCACGAGCCGGAAACAACGCCGGCCCGGCTCCCTGACGGGAGCCGGGCCGGCGTTGGGCGCTTGTGACTCAGGCAGTTTCGGTGATCGGGCGATCCACCCAGCTCATCAGGTCACGCAGCTTCTTGCCGGTCACCTCGATCGGGTGCTCGGCATTCTTCTTGCGCAGCTCCTCGAGCTCCTTGTTGCCGCCCTCGACGTTGGCGACGAGCCGCTTGACGAAGGTGCCGTCCTGGATGTCGGAGAGGATGGCGCGCATGCGTTCCTTGGTGTCGGCGTCGATGACGCGCGGTCCCGACAGGTAGCCACCGAACTCGGCGGTGTCGCTCACCGAGTAGTTCATCCGCGCGATACCGCCCTCGTACATGAGGTCGACGATGAGCTTGAGCTCGTGCAGCACCTCGAAGTACGCCATCTCGGGGGCATAGCCGGCCTCGACCATGACCTCGAAGCCGGTCTTGACCAGTTCCTCGGTGCCACCGCAGAGCACAGCCTGCTCACCGAAGAGGTCGGTCTCGGTCTCTTCCTTGAAGGTGGTCTTGATGATGCCGGCACGACCACCACCGATGGCCGACGCGTAGCTCAACGCCAGCGCCTGGCCCTCACCCTTGGGGTCCTGGTCGACCGCGATCAGACACGGCACGCCCTTGCCGTCGACGAACTGACGCCGAACGAGGTGTCCCGGGCCCTTCGGCGCCACCATCGCGACCGTGACGTTCTCCGGCGCCTTGATGAGGTCGAAGTGGATGTTGAGCCCGTGACCGAAGAACAGCGCGTCGCCGTCCTTCAGGTTCGGCTCGATGTCCTCGGTGAAGATCTTGGCCTGGCTCGTGTCGGGCGCGAGCAGCATGATGACGTCGGCCCACTCTGCGGCCTCCGCGTTGGACATGACCTTGAGGCCCTGCTCTTCGGCCTTCTCACGCGACTTGGAGCCCTCACGCAGGCCGATCGCCACGTCGACGCCGGAGTCGCGCAGCGACAGCGAGTGCGCGTGCCCCTGGCTGCCGTAACCGATCACCGCGACCTTGCGGCCCTGGATGATCGACAGATCGGCATCGTCGTCATAGAACAATTCGATCGCCACAGTTGGATTCCCTTCGATATATCTCTTGGTGCCCCGGATGAAGACGGCTTCGGTGGAAGCGAACTCGTCGAACCGGGACGCTGCTGTTGTGTTGTGACAGTGATGTGAGTGCGTCAGCGATTGGCCGACATGCTCTTGGGACCCCGACCCAGCGTGACCGCACCGGACTGGGCGATCTCACGAATCCCGTACGGATCGAGCATCCGCAACAGGGCCTCCAGTTTCTCCGACGTTCCCGTCGCCTCGATGGTCAACGACTCCGGCGAGACGTCGATCACCTTGGCGCGGAACAGATTCACGACCTCGATGACCTCGCTGCGCACCGAAGCGTCGGACCGCACCTTGACCATCATCAGCTCGCGGGACACCGACGACGCCGGGTCCTGCTCGACGATCTTGATCACGTTGATCAGTTTGTTGAGCTGCTTGGTGACCTGCTCGAGCGGGAAGTCGTCGACCGACACCATGATGGTCATCCGCGAGACACCCTTCATCTCGGTCGGACCGACCGCGAGCGACTCGATGTTGAATCCACGGCGCGAGAACAGTGACGACACTCGCGCGAGGACGCCCGGTAGGTCCTCGACCAGAACGCTCAGGGTATGAGTACTCACTTGCGACCCTCCTGGCCGAGATTGGTCTGCTGGTTGACGATTTCGTGGATGTCGGCGACGTCCTCAGCCGCCGACTCGTCGTCGTCGAACAGTGGTCGGATGTCGCGGGCCGCCATGATCTCGTCGTTGCCGGTTCCCGCTGCGACCATCGGCCACACCTGGGCGTCGGCGCCGACGATGAAGTCGATGACCACCGGCCGGTCGTTGATCTCGCGCGCCTTGGCGATCACCTCGTCGACGTCGGCTTCGTTCTCGACGCGGAATGCCGCGCAGCCCAACGCTTCTGCGAGTTTGACGAAGTCCGGGATTCTGCGGGAGTGGGTCGAGAGATCGGTGTTGGAGTAGCGCTCCTCGTAGAAGAGCGTCTGCCACTGGCGCACCATGCCCAGGTTTCCGTTGTTGATCAGTGCCACCTTGATCGGGATGCCCTCGATCGCGCAGGTCGCCAACTCCTGATTGGTCATCTGGAAGCAACCGTCACCGTCGATCGCCCACACCTCGGCGTCGAGGTCGGCCATCTTGGCGCCCATGGCCGCAGGAACCGCGTACCCCATCGTGCCCAGTCCGCCCGAGTTGAGCCACGTGCGCGGCTTCTCGTAGGAGATGAACTGGGCCGCCCACATCTGGTGTTGGCCGACGCCCGCGCAGTACACGGCGTCGGGACCAGCGAGCTGCCCGATGCGCGAGATGACGAACTCCGGCGACATCGACCCGTCGGCGGGACGGTCGTAGCTGAGCGGATACGTGCGGCGGATGCGGTCCAGATACTCCCACCACGCGGTCAGATCCTGCGACGAATCGCTGGTGGCCCGCTCGTTGCGCAGGGTTTCGATCAGATCGGAGATGACCGCCTTGCAGTCCCCGACGATCGGCACGTCGGCAACTCGGTTCTTGCCGATCTCGGCCGGGTCGATGTCGGCGTGAATGACCTTCGCGCCGGGCGCGAACGAGGACAACTGCCCGGTGACGCGGTCGTCGAAACGGGCGCCGAGCGTGATCAGCAGGTCCGAACGCTGCAGCGCAGCAACAGCTCCCACGGTGCCGTGCATACCGGGCATTCCGAGGTGCTGCGGGTGCGAATCCGGGAAGGCGCCCCGCGCCATCAGTGTGGTGACGACAGGGATGCCGGTCAGCTCCGCGAGTTCGAGCAACTCCGGGGTGGCATTCGCCTTGATCACACCGCCGCCGACGTAGAGCACGGGGTTCTTGGCGGCGTTGATGAGACGTGCGGCCTCGCGGACCTGCTTGCCGTGCGGCTTGGTAACCGGGCGGTAGCCGGGCAGGTCGATCTGCGGCGGCCACGAGAAGGTGGTCTGTGCCTGCAGGATGTCCTTGGGGATGTCGACGAGGACGGCACCCGGACGGCCGCTCTCGGCGATGTGGAACGCCTCGGCGATGATCCGCGGGATGTCGACGGCGTTGCTCACGAGGAAGTTGTGCTTGGTGACCGGCATCGTGATGCCGGAGATGTCGGCCTCCTGGAACGCATCGGTACCGATGAGAGCGCGTCCCACCTGACCGGTGATCGCCACGACCGGGACCGAGTCCATCTGCGCGTCGGCGAGCGGCGTGACCAGATTGGTCGCGCCGGGCCCCGACGTCGCCATCATGACACCTGCGCGCCCGGTAACCTGCGCATAACCAGTGGCGGCGTGGCCAGCCCCCTGCTCGTGGCGAACGAGGACGTGACGCACCTTCTGCGAGTCGAGCAGCGGGTCGTAGACGGGCAGCACAGCACCGCCCGGAATTCCGAAGACGACCTCGACGCCGAGTTCTTCGAGCGACCTGACCACCGACTGTGCACCGCTGACGCGTTCGGGTGCAACGGTGTTCTGCTGCACGGCGCGGAGAGTGCCCGCCGCCGGTGACTGTTCGCGCAGCACAGTGGCTGCATTGCCATTACTCTTGGCTGCGGGCTCGGTCCTGGCGTCGGCCCCGCCGGCGGCGCGTGCTGTTGGTGCGCTCACTGCACGGTCCTCACATCTTCTGCTCGGTGTCCTGTGACGGACTGGGATTCAATTGGCTTGTGATGGCGTATGGAGATCGGGTCACCATGCCGTTGACAACAAAAAACCCCCGACAGCAAGGCTGTTCGAGGGTGGCGCGTCGATGCTGGCTGGGTCTACGAAGTGACCGGTCAGGCGACGACGCGCCGGCCGATTACTACGAGAAGATCCTTGTGCATCACGTTGTTCACGGTAGGACCGCGCCCATCGCAGAGTCAAACTACGGACACTTCAGTCCCACATCGTGAGAAAGTACTGCGTGACCGGGCGGTATCGTCCGGATGTCACAATGGGAGCGTGTCCTCCCCCTCCGACCACACGACGCACGACTCCGCCGCAGACGACTCCGCACGGCACAGCAGCCACGCGACCGCACGGGTCGACGCCACTGCGGGCGACGCTCACGCACATGTCGACGCCGAGGCTGTGCACGACGAGACGAGCGCTCCCGAGGTGGTCGAGCTCCCGCAGGTGTTCCGGGTCCAGAAGCTGGCCTACTTCACCATTCCGGCAGCGTTCATCGTGGTCATCATCCTCGCCGGCGCCTCGCTGGTGTGGCTCGGATGGACCCTGATCCTCCCTGTCCTCCTCGCCCTGTGGATCGCACGCGTGCGAACCGTCGTGACCGAGGCCGGGATCACCGCGGTCGGGACGTTCCGAACGAGACGAATCCCGTGGTCTGACATCGCCGGTCTGCAGTTCTCCAAGTGGGGGCCTGTCCGCGCTGTCCTGACCGATGATTCGACGGTGCGCCTGCCCGCACTGATGTTCCGCGATCTCCCCCGGTTGTCGGCTGCGAGCCGTGGTCGGATACCCGACCCCTATGCCGCAGCCGCTGCCGCCGAGGACTGACCCCGCGGACGCCATGGCCGACGTGCGGCGAGATCGCACGCGTGGCGTCGGTTCGCCACCCGGTGCCGGCGCGGCAACGCGTTTAGGGTCGGATCGTGCACACGCCGACGATCACGCCCCACGCCGTGAAAGAGCTCATCGATGACGGTGACCTCGCGACGCTGACGCGACTCATGCGCGACCTGCCGCCGACCGAGATCGCCTCGATCGGCAACCACCTTCCCCGTAAACAGGCGAGCATCGCCTTCCGCATGCTGCCCAAGTCGACTGCCCTCGAGG
This sequence comes from Gordonia otitidis, assembly GCF_020735545.1. Taxonomy (NCBI): domain Bacteria; kingdom Bacillati; phylum Actinomycetota; class Actinomycetes; order Mycobacteriales; family Gordoniaceae; genus Gordonia; species Gordonia otitidis. The sequence continues at coordinate 3,985,887 of NZ_CP085974.1, read as the reverse complement.
TGTTCGAGCATCTCTCACCACGGGTGCAACAGGGATTGATCGACGAGTTGGGCACCACCGAGGTCGGCGAATACTTCGCGGGTCTCGATCCCGACGATCGTGCCGAACTCCTCGACGAACTACCCACCCCCATCGCCCACGAACTGGTTGCGACGCTGCGCCGCGACGAGCGCGAGGCCACCGGCGTGGTGCTCGGATTCCCGCGCGGATCCGTCGGCAGGCGAATGAGTCCGGAGATCGTGCACGCCGTCGTCGACGACACCGCCGAGTCCGTCCTCAACCAGGTCAAAGCGGTAGGCGACCGTGTCGAGACCATCTACACCATCCCTGTCACCGAGCCCGACCGAGAACTCGCGGGGGTGGTGAGTCTGCGCGATCTACTGCTCGCCGATCCGGGCACCACGATGACCGAGCTCATGCGAAGCCCCGTGTCCGCCCGGGCAGACGACGACGCGGAACAGACCGCCCAACGCTGCGTCGAGCGGGGCATCCTCGCCACTCCCGTCGTCGACAGCGACAACAAGGTCGTCGGCGTCCTCACGCTCGACGACGCGATCGAGGTCATCGAGCAGGCCAGGGACGAGGACCAGGCGCGAGCGGGCGCCAGCGAACCCCTCGAGGAGCCCTACCTGCTGGCGTCGGTCTGGCGCATCACCCGATCACGGGTTGTGTGGTTGTTCGTCCTCGCAGTGTCGGCGATCCTCACGGTCAACGTGCTCGAGATCTTCGAGGCGACACTCGACGAGATGGTGGCTCTCGCACTGTTCATCCCGCTGCTCACCGGCATCGGCGGCAACGCCGGTTCGCAGGCCGCGGTCACGGTGACCCGCGCACTCGCCGTCGACGACGTGCGCACCCGCGACGTGGTGCGGGTGGTCTCCAAGGAATTCCGGGTGGGCCTCACCCTGGGCGCGTGTCTCGGTGTGGTCGGCTTCGCCGTGGCCTCGCTGGCCTATGACACCGGCATCGGCACGGTCATCGGCTTGACCATCGTCGCCATCTGCACCATGGCCGCGACCGTCGGCGGACTCATGCCACTGGCAGCGAAGTCCATCCACGTCGATCCTGCCGTCTTCTCGACGCCTTTCATCTCCACGTTCTGCGACGCGACCGGACTCATCATCTACTTCACCATCGCCAAAGCGGTGCTCAACCTCTGAGCCCTACCGGACGGCGGTCGGTTTTGTTCTCCCACGTCAGCGGGGAGTACCGTGGAATGTCGAGCCCGAGTCATCGCGTCGATCGGCGACGACGACCGGTTGCTCACAGCCCAGACGAACCCGGCGCGGACCCGCCGCGGTGTCAGGCGCGAATGTCTGAGATGAATATTTGCGCCGGGCGCGACGTTGACACGCACTACAACGCGCAGCGAGTCCACACGCTCCGCCTCTGTGCGGACACCGAAATGATCGAGGAATCTCCATGCCAGCCTTGAGGTCACGTACCACCACCGTCGGACGCGAGGCGTCCGGCGCTCGCGCGCTGTGGCGCGCAACCGGAATGACGGAGGATGACTTCGGCAAGCCGATCGTCGCCATCGCCAACTCGTACACGCAGTTCGTGCCGGGCCACGTTCATCTCAAGAACGTCGGAGAGATCGTCGCGGAGGCAGTGGCGGCCGCGGGCGGGGTATCCAAGGAGTTCAACACGATCGCCGTCGACGACGGAATCGCCATGGGGCACGGTGGGATGCTCTACTCGCTACCGAGCCGTGAAATCATCGCCGACTCGGTCGAATACATGGTGAACGCACACACCGCCGATGCCCTCGTCTGTATCTCCAACTGCGACAAGATCACTCCGGGAATGCTCAACGCGGCGATGCGTCTGAACATCCCGACGGTGTTCGTCTCCGGCGGACCGATGGAGGCGGGAACCTCCGTGGTCATCAACGGCGTCGTGCATCCGGGCACCGACCTCATCGACGCGATCACCGCCTCCGCCGACAGCAACGTCGGCGACGAGGAACTGCTCACCGTGGAGCGTTCGGCGTGCCCGACGTGCGGCTCGTGTTCGGGCATGTTCACCGCCAACTCGATGAACTGTCTGACAGAGGCGCTCGGGTTGTCGTTGCCGGGCAACGGATCCACCCTCGCGACCCAGGTCGCCCGCCGTGACCTGTTCACGAAGGCGGGCGAGTTGATCGTCGACATCGCCAAGCGCTACTACCACGACGACGACGAGTCGGTGCTGCCGCGCAGCGTCGCGACCCGGGAGGCCTTCGAGAACGCGATGGCGCTCGACGTCGCCATGGGCGGCTCCACCAACACGGTGTTGCACATCCTCGCTGCTGCGCAGGAGGGTGAGGTCGACTTCACCCTCAAAGACATCGACCGCATCTCGCGCAAGGTGCCCTGCGTGTCGAAGGTCGCGCCGAACTCGCCGAAGTACTACATGGAGCACGTGCACCGCGCCGGAGGTATCCCCGCGATCCTCGGCGAGCTGAATCGCGGCGGCCTACTCAACACCGATGTCCATCCGGTCCACGCCCCTTCGCTCGAGTCGTACCTGGCCGACTGGGACATCCGTAGCGGCACCGCGACCGACGCGGCGATCGAACTCTTCGACGCCGCGCCGGGCGGCGTTCGCACCACTGAGCCGTTCTCGACGTCGAATCGCTGGGAATCGTTGGACACCGACGCCGCCGACGGCTGCATCCGCGACATCGAACACGCCTACACCGTCGAAGGTGGCCTGTGTGTCCTGCACGGCAACCTCGCCGAGAACGGCGCGGTCCTCAAGACCGCCGGAGTCGACGAGTCACTGTGGCACTTCCAAGGCCCCGCGCGTGTCGTCGAGAGCCAGGAGGACGCGGTTCACGCCATCCTGTCGAAGGAACTCCAGGCTGGCGAGGTCCTGGTGATCCGCTACGAAGGTCCTGCCGGTGGGCCGGGTATGCAGGAGATGCTGCACCCGACGGCCTTCATGAAGGGCACCGGAATGGGCAAGAAGTGCGGACTGGTCACCGACGGGCGATTCTCCGGCGGATCGTCGGGACTCGTCATCGGGCACGCCTCCCCCGAGGCTGCCGCGGGCGGCGACATCGGGCTGGTCGAGAACGGCGACGAGATCCTCATCGACGTCAAGACCCGGACCCTGAAGATGCTCGTCGACGACGATGTACTCGCCGAGCGCCGCGCGAAGATGGAGGCCTCTGAGCGCCCATGGCAGCCCAGGGACCGCGACCGCAAGGTCTCGACCGCACTACGCGCCTACGCCAAGCTCGCGACGTCCGCCGATCAGGGCGCCGTCCGCAAGGTCGACTGATCGTCGTTCGGACTCGACCGGCCGAAATCGCCGGTCGAGTCCGCACTACCGGGGGTTGCCCGGTGAGCTGAACGGGTCGGTGCCGTTGCAGAAAATCCAGATCACGCACGCGACGGCGACACCGATCACCAGCCAGAGGACCGATCCCACAAACGGTCGTCGGGCCCACCCTCGCGGATAGTCCAGCGAGTAGAGGCCGGGACCGGTCAGGACGAGTGCAGCGGCCGCAGCGGCCATCATCAGCTCGAATTCGACGCCGTTCGCGCTCGCGAAGAACTCGAATCCTCCGCTCGTGGTCGTCTTGAACGCCGCTGCGAGCAACATCACCGCGAGTATCGCCGACGCGCCGATGGGCGTCAGCAGCCCCACGATCACCATCAGGCCGCCGATGGTCTCGGCGAGCGCGATACCCGCGGCCAGCGGCTTGGCCGCATCGGCTGCGAAACCGATCGCAGGGTTGGACGTATTGAGCAGCTCGTTCTGGAAACCGTCGAGTCCTGTGCCGTTCCACCAGCCGAACAGGTGCGACAAACCGTGTGCCATGACGACGGCTCCGACAGCCACACGCAGGAGTAGCAGACCGAGATCGAGCGTTCCGCGGCGAACACGGGGCGCCTGTGCGACACCGGTGGCGTGCTCATCGCCCCCTGTCGTCTCGTCTGCTGTTGTCTCGTCTGCTGTCGTCTCGCCTGCTGTCGCCGACGACGGGCCGTCCACGAGGGCCGCGCTCGGCGTCGCGCTCGAGGTGCCGACATCGCCGTCGTCAACAGCGTCGCCACGCCCGGTCTCGATGATCGCCGTGTCGTGACGCTCGGAGGCCACGGGGGCACCGGGTTCGACGACCCGCTGCGGAGTGGTCCGCGCCTGCTGGTCTCCGGCGACACCGGAACCCTCCACACGTTGTGGTGCGGGCCTGCGGCGACGTCGGTGTCCGGTGTCACCCCCTGTCCCTGCCGATGAGCTCGATGGTGCCGCGGGTTGCGGTGCCGGAGGTTGCGACGGCGACGCGGCCGGAGGGTTCGGGGTGGCCGGGAATCGACGCGTCTCCACGTCGTCCGGGTCGAGATCATCAAGCTCGTCGACGCGGGTCATTCGACGAGAGTGCTTGTCGTAGAACGCATCCCGGTCGGACGACGGGCGGCGCTGCACAGGGATGCGTCCTGTGGTCTCGTCGTAGGGACTTGCCGATTCGCCAGCGGACGCGTCGTAGGGATCGGTGCTGCCGGTCTCGGCGTTGCCTGTCGGCACGCCCTCCCTGCCCGCGGTGTCAGAGCCTGGACCATCGGAGCCCGGCGAGGTGGCCGTCGGCTCTGAGACGCCTTCGGCAGAACTTCGGTCGTCTCGTTGCGTCACACTCTCGACTGTAGATCGTCACCTCTGGACCACCCCCGAACAGCGCGCGGTGAGTCGTCGGGCATCGCCTACTGTGGTGTGCATGCGTGAGGGGCGGAGCGAGCGGCACCGGACGGCCGGTGGTCGGCGGCCGGACACCGCCGGCAGTCGACGGATGCATTGGTGGGCGCTGCTCGCGGCCACATTCGTCCTGGTTGCCGCCGCGCTCACCGGTTGCGCCGATTTCTCCTCGCAGGACCGCGACCAGGCCGCTGGGCAGTTCTCGGCCAACAACGATTCGTTCGAACAGAAGCAGAAGACCCCCTCACCCGAGCCGAGCGCACCACAGAATCCGGGGCCTCCGCCGACCGGCCCGTGCGTCGATCCCGACCCGCAGGTCATCGCGACGTGCCTCGCTTCCACCGGTGGCCTCATGCCGGGCGACGACCAGGCGACCACCACCGTCGTCGCCGAGCGAACCACGGGCAAGCTGATCACGGCCAAGCGTTACGGACCACAGCGGGCGATCGCCTCGTTCGACGTCGACGGTTCGGGCGACGGCGGTCTCGTCGACTTCGCCTTGTCGCCCACCTACAGCCAGGACCGCCTCATCTACGCGCTCGTCACCACGGCGTCGGACAACCGCGTCGTCCGCATCGCTCCCGGAGACGTCGCCAAACCCATTCTCACCGGCATTCCCAAGGGCGCCACGGGAAACATGGGAGCACTGTATTTCAGGTCCCCCACCGAACTGCTTGTCGCCACCGGCGACGCCGGTGATCCGGCATCGGCAGCCAACCCCACGTCACTCGCGGGAAAACTGCTGTCCGTGACGTCGTTCGGGTCGGGCGCCAACCCCCCACCGAAGATTCTCGCCGCTGGTTTCGGCTCGAACGTGGCGCTGTGCCACAACGACACCGGTTCGGTCTACGTCACCGACCGCACCCAGACCGAGGATCGGCTTCAGGCCGTCGGATCGGGAGCGCCGAAGGTGCTGTGGACGTGGCCCGACCGTCCCGAGGTCGCCGGCTGCGCGGTGTCATCCGGGCAGATCTTCGTGACGACCACCCGCACGCAGCAGATCCTCGCCCTCACCGAACCGACCCGCGACAAGCCGACTATCACCCCGCCGACCGTCGTGCTGGAAAAGCGCTATGGCGCACTGGGCAGGATCGTCAGCTCCACGAGCGGTGCGATGCTGTTCGCCACCGTGAACAAGGCCTCTGGTAACCCGGTCGGCACCGACGACCGTGTGGTGCGTTTCATCCCACCCGCGTCGTCGGAGAACAGGGCCTGACGGGGAGTGTGACACGCGGTCACGACGTGTCGATGCGCAGGGTGCAGACCCTCGGGGCATCTGGTGGTCAGGAGCAGGCGGCGATGACCAGTTCCTTGACGCGCGCCGGGTCGGCCTGACCGCGCGTCGCCTTCATCACGTCGCCGACGATCTTTCCGGCGGCAGCCACCTTGCCGCCCCGGATCTTGTCGGCGATGTCGGGGTTGGCCGCCAGCGCCTCGTCGACCGCCTTCTGCAGCGCCGAGTCGTCGCGCACCACCTCGAGTCCGCGGTCGGCGACGATCTGCGCGGGCTCGCCCTCGCCGTCGAGAACAGCGACAGCCACCTGCTGTGCGAGCTTCGTCGTCAGTTTTCCCTCGTCGACCAACCCGATGATCGTGGCGACCTGGGCGGGCGAGATCGACAGATCGACCAACTCGACCTCGCGGCTGTTCGCCTGCTGAGCGAGGAACGACACCCACCAGCCGCGGGCGGCCTCCGGTGCCGCCCCGGCGTCGACGGTCGCGATGATGAGGTCGACAGCGCCGACGTTGACCAGATCACGCATGACCTCGTCGGAGACGCCCCATTCGGCCTGGATCCGGGCGCGGCGTACCCACGGCAACTCGGGCAACGTACTGGCGATCTCGGCCACCCACGCCGAATCAGGTTGCACGGGAGGAAGATCCGGCTCGGGGAAGTAGCGGTAGTCCTCGGCGGTCTCCTTACGACGCCCCGCTGACGTGGTGCCGTCCGCCTCGTGGAAGTGGCGGGTCTCCTGCACCACCTCGCCACCGGATTCGAGAACCGCTGCCTGCCTGCGCATCTCGTAGGTGACCGCGACCTCGACGCTCTTGAGTGAGTTGACGTTCTTCGTCTCGGTGCGCGTGCCGAACTCGGTGGCGTCCTTGCGCATCAACGAGACGTTGGCATCGCAGCGCAGTGAGCCCTGGTCCATCCGGACGTCGGAGACGTCGAGAGACTTGAGCAGGTCACGCAATGCCGATACGTAGGCGCGCGCAACCTCCGGAGCTCGCGCACCCGCGCCGGTAACGGGCTTGGTCACGATCTCGACGAGCGGTACACCTGCGCGGTTGTAGTCGAGGAGCGAGTGGTCGGCGCCGTGGATTCGGCCGTCACCACCGACGTGCAGCGACTTGCCCGTGTCCTCCTCCATGTGCGCACGCTCGATCTCCACCCGCCAGGTCGTGCCGTCGGAGAGCACCACGTCGAGATGACCGTCGTAGGCGATCGGATCGTCGTACTGGGAGATCTGGTAGTTCTTGGGCTGGTCCGGATAGAAGTAGTTCTTGCGTGCGAACGTGCTCGACGGTCGGATCGAGCAGTTCAGCGCCAGGCCGATACGGATCGCGTACTCGATGGCCTTGGCGTTGGCCACCGGCAACGACCCCGGCAGTCCGATACACACCGAGCAGACCTGGGTGTTGGGATCTGCACCGAAGGTGGTCGGACACGCACAGAACATCTTGGTGTCGGTGCCGAGCTCGACGTGCACCTCGAGCCCCAGAACGGGATCGAACTCGTCGATGACCTGGTCGTAGTCCATCAGTTCGGCGGTCGCGGCAGTCATGGCACCCAGTTTATGCGTGCGCGCATCGACGGGTCGGTCGGGTCGTCAGCCGAAGATGACCCGCATCTCCTGATACTGCGCGGCGGGCACCTGCTTGTGGTTGGCCAGAGCTTCGTCGAACGTGGTGCGTTCGATCTCCGTCCCACGCAGCACGACCATCTGCCCCCAACCCTTGTCGGCGACGAGGTCGGTGGTGGCCATACCGAGTCTGGTGGCCAGTACCCGGTCGAAAGCGGTCGGAACGCCGCCGCGTTGCACGTGGCCGAGGACGGTCGCGCGAGTCTCGATTCCGGTGCGTTCCTCGATCATCGGTGCGAGGACCTCGGCGATGCCGCCGAGTCGGGGACGGTTGAATCCGTCGAGTCCCTTGGTCGAGTGCGCGGTCTCCATATCGGGCAGCTTGAAGCCCTCCGCAACGACGACCATCGGCGAGCGGCCGCGATTCTTGACGCTCGTGACCCACGCGCAGATCTGATTCAGGCTCTCGGGGTGCTCGGGAATCAGGATCGCGTGCGCACCACCCGCGATGCCCGAATGCAACGCGATCCAACCCGCGTGACGGCCCATCACCTCGAGCACCATGCAGCGCTTGTGCGAGTTGCCCGTGGTGCGCAGACGATCGATGGATTCCGTGGCGATCTCGACAGCGGTGTTGAAGCCGAACGTGTAATCGGTGGCGGCGATGTCGTTGTCGATCGTCTTGGGGACACCGACGATGTTGATGCCGTCCTCGTAGAGGCGCTGCGAGGCGGCAGCGGTGCCGTCGCCACCGATCGCGATGACACCGTCGATCTCGAGATTCTTGAGTACCTTCTTGATGTTCTCTGCGCCGCCGTCGGGTTCGGAATACGGACCGAACCGACTGGTACCGAGGATCGTTCCGCCCTCGTGGCTCAGGCCGCGGACGCGTGTGCGAGAGAGCTCGATGATGTCGCCGTACACCAGCCCGTACCAACCGTCACGGAAGCCGACGAACTCCTGTCCGTACACAGTTTCGCCCTTGAGGACCGCGCCACGGATCACCGCATTGAGACCCGGGCAATCGCCTCCGGAGGTGAGGATGCCGTATCTCTTCGCCATGTGTCTTCTTGCCTTCCGCCGTCCGGGTTGACGCTGTCCAATCTAGTGGGCCGCGGTGCACCGCGCCGGACGACGACGAATGCCGGCACCTCCGACGAGCCGCATCACTTCACGCCGTTCTCGTAGGCGTAGACGACCGCCTGAGCGCGATCACGCAACCCGAGTTTTCCGAGCAGTCCGCTGACGCGCGTCTTGACCGTCTGCTCGGTGACGAACAGGCCGGCGGCGATCTCGGCGTTGGACTTTCCCTCCGCCACGAGCTCGAGCACCTCACGCTCGCGCGGTGTGAGCGAGCCGAGCTCGGAGGAGGTGGCCCGGCGCTCGCGTCGAGCGGTCACCTCCGCGATGAGTCGTCGGGTGATCGACGGCGCGAGCAACGCGTCACCCGCGGCGACGACGCGTACCGCCCGGACGAGTTCGTCGGCGGGCGCATCCTTGAGCAGAAAGCCCGACGCCCCGATGCGCAGCGCCTCGTAGACATAGTCGTCGATGTCGAAGGTGGTCAGCATCAGGACTCGCGTATCCCCCGCTGCGCCGTTGGCCGGGTTACCCGCGCCCGCATCGGATTCGGTGTTCCTCTGTCCCTTGGGTCGACCGGCGAGAATCCTTTTCGCTGCCCACAGTCCGTCCCGCTTCGGCATCCGAACGTCCATGAGCACGACGTCGGGAGTCACCCGCGCGCACAGTTCGACGGCCTGGACACCGTCCGCGGCGTCGCCGAGCACCGAGAAATCGGGTTGCGCGGCGAGCAACGCCGAGAAGCCCTGTCGGACCATCGCCTGGTCGTCGACGATGACAAGCGTGATCGGCATTGGGTGCACGCTACCGTTCGGCGCCCGACGACCCGATCGCGGGCTTGCGCTCCTCTGATGGCGGCGCGATCAGCTCGCCCCCGGACCGGTACAGGGCGGTGTCGGCGGATGCGAACGCGGCGGGAAGCCACGCCCGCACGGCGAATCCACCGTCGGGTGTGTGACTCGTGACGAGCGCACCGCCGACACTGCGCGCCCGGTCGACCATGCCGGGTATCCCCGCGCCGTTGCCCGCCAAACCCAGTGGGGGCTCAGTGCCGATCCCGTTAACCACCGCGAGTTCGAGCTGACCGACAGCCCCGTCACGGAGCCAGATGTCGACGCGTGCGCCAGGTGCGTGCCGGGTCGCGTTGGCCAGCGACTCCTGGACGATCCGGTAGACCGCGAGACCCGACGCCTCGCCGACGTCGACCGCCGACGCGCTGTTGTGCAACCGCACATCGGCTCCCGCCCGACGTGTCGCTTCGACCAACGATTCGATGTGTTCGAGTCCGGGATTCGGTGTGGTCCTGGTTCCACCGTCGGACTCGCGCAGCACACCCAGCAGCTGCCGTACCTCGTCGAGCGAGGTACGCGCAGCGGTCGCGATCGCGTCGAATTCGGCTGCGACATCGTCGCCGACATCGGGGAGTCGATACCGCGCCGTCTGGGCCATCACCACCACCATCGACATTCTGTGCGCGACGACGTCGTGCAGGTCGCGGGCGATGCGTGCGCGCTCCTGCAGTACCGCGGTCTCGGACTCCGCGGCTCTGGTCTCCTGTGTGCGCTGGGCGAGCTGCACACGTGACGCCAGGAGGCCGCGCAGCAGCGCGATCACGATCGCACCGAAGGTCAGCCCGAAGATCCAACCGGGCCGATATGGCTCTGGCGCCGCATTCACCACGACAAGTGTCGACGCCAGCCAGATCACCGGTAACCATCGCAGCGGACTTCGCACGGCGGCCATGAACGAGAGCACGAGCAACGCGATGATGTGCGTCACCTGGATCGACCACTGCCAGCCGTGTGCTGTCGGGACAACCGCACCGATCACCATCGCGGCGATGAGCGAAACAACCCATCCGACAACGGGAGCCGACCACCCGAGTGCAACCGGCCAGGCGATGGCGGCCGCCGTGGCCGGCATCGCGTACGCCGGGATGTCGTGGGTCAGACTCGACGTCGGCCACGCCACGGCGAACAGCACGATCGCGAACAGCAGGAAGAACAGATTCATGCGGGACGCGAAGTAGCGTCGCAGATCAGGATCCGACAGCGCAGGAATGGCACGCACCTCGTCGACGAAGGCGGTACCGGCCCTGCACATCCCGGTCCGTACGCGTTGGAACATCTGATCACCTCGCCGTCCACCGTATGCGAGCGATTCCGACATGTCCTCATACCCGAGAGGGAGATCGAACTCGCTCTCTGGTTGGAGGTCCGACCCCCTGAACGACGCGAATGTGCTGTGTCGTAACCCCACTCGCGACCGATGTGGTGCAGTGCCCTGTATTCCTAGCGTCGATCGCATGACAGCTAGCCGCCCACACGCCCACCCTGTTCGCAGACATCGCGGATGGCCATGGGTGACCCTGCTCTGTGCTGTGGTCATCGTCGCTGCGCTCCCGATCCTGCCCGCGGGCCATGCTGCCGCACACTCGACGACCATCAGCTCGACGCGCGACAGCGCCACGTCACACCGTGGACAGCCGGCGGGGATCGGCGAGGACCCCGCGTCAGCCGAGGTCATCAGGCACGTACTCGACGGGAACGGCGCCCGGGCGTTGGCAGCGCTCCCACCCGGCTTCGAATCGACCATGGGTTACCGCCCTGTCATCGAAGGAGGCACCGCGAGCAATCCCGACGGCGACTGCTCGTCACCGATACCGCTGCCCGACAAGTTCGAACCTTTCTGTCGCACACATGATTTCGGCTACGACGTGTTGCGCTATTCGGCTCGCACAGGTCATCCGCTCGGCGCGTGGGCCCGCCTCGGCCTCGACACGATGCTGGTGACGCGCATGCACGACACCTGTGACGATCCGATCTGCGATGCCGCGGCGGAGCTCGCACGGGTCGGACTCGCGGTGAACACGTGGAACGAGGGCGATGGTCCCCCACGCGACCGCCTCACGCCCCTGACCGCAGCCGCGTCGGCGGTTCGCCACCTCATCCACGACGACCACCGAGCCGACGAGAACCACGGGACCGACGAGAACCACGGGAACACGCACGGCGCAGCTCAGAGTTCGTCTGACGCACAACCCGCAGTAGCTGCACGATGAACGACCTCGCCGCCCGCAACGACTGCGATGCACCCACCCTCGCCGCCGGCCGCCGGACCGGATCTGCCGTCGGCCCCCTCCATCCGGCCGTCGCCTGCGCGGTGGTGATCGCAACGGTGGTCGGACTCTGGCCCTCACCTCTGCCCCGGACGCCCTGGCTCGCGGGCACGGTGGTGTCCGTCTGCGCTGTGCTCACCGTGACGTGCACGATGGTCTGGACGGCATATCGGCGCCGCCCACCGTTCGCCGCCCGCTGGTGGCCGACGGTGACCGCCGGAAGTGTTCTCGTGCTCGGCGCTGCGGCGAACATGTGGTGGCAGAACGGTATTCGCGCCGAGCTCGGCTACGACAGAGTCGGTATCGAGTGGATCGTCGCTCTCGTCGTCCCGACGACCGTGGTGGTCGCGGCGATCGTGTGGCTCCCCCGGCAGACTGCGGTTGCTGTCGCAGGGATCGCTGCGGTCGTCGTCGGTCTGCTCACCCCGACGACGGGACAGGCGTCGGCATCGGGATCGTCAGCGACGCTGCAGGAGCAGATCACGAACGACCGCGATGCACGTGCACTCGTCGAGCGCTGGGTCGACGAGGGCGGCCTCGACGACGACGCCGTGCTGGTGGCGGTTCCGACGGGGTCGGGGTGGGTGGACACCGGGGCCGTCGATGCGATCGCTGATCGCGTCGGGCGCATGCACACGATCTCGCCCCGCTACGCCTCGGTCGCGTCGTGGCGTGCATTCGTCACCGCTCGCGACGCGGCAGGCCGCGCATCCGTCACCCTGCTGTCGGCGCTGACCACCACTCTCGAGACCGTTCCGGCACACCGTCGTCCGCGCATCGTCCTGTACGGCCAGAGCCTCGGAGCGATCGGAGCCGAGGCTGCGCGGGTCTGGGCCGACGAACACCGACCCGGCATGGTCTGGGCGACGGTGCTCTCCGGCGTTCCGGCAGACACCATCGCCACGCATGCACACGGATCGTCACGCACCGTGATCGCCAACGCGACCGATCCGGTGACCGTCTGGTCGCCTGCGGTCAGCTGGCGCGCTGCTGATCGACCAGCCGACACTGTCACCGTCGGTAGGCAGACCCGGCATCTCCCGTGGCTGCCGCTGGTCACATTCGTCCAGACCTCCGCAGACCTGCTCGGATCGCTCGACGGCCCCGTCGGGGTCGGCCACCGCTACCGCGGCACCGATCAGGTTCCTCCGGTTCCCAGGCGAGCGCCTGCCGACCTCACATCATGCGACGTCGACGCCTCAGCAGCGAATGCGCCCGCCGAATGCGTATCCGTGACCACACCGCCTGTTGGAACAGCAGGGTCAGCCATCCGGCGAGGGCCATACCGATGAGATTCACGACGAGTTGCTCGGCACTGCCCCACACCGTGGCGCTGAGCCCGAACGCCGTGCCCAGAGCGATGTTTCCTGCCGCGGGGACCATGGTCACGGAGATGAACACACCCGTCAGTCCACCCAGTTTCGACGAGGTGACGGAGATGACGCCCGCCGCTCCGGCGACGAGTGCGACGATGAACGACCACCGGTCGGGGCTCGCGATGAACGCCACATTCGGATGCGGCGAGCGTAGTTCGTCAACCGTGACCCACCCGAGCAGTCGCACGACCAGCGCAAGAACGGCCGTGATCGCGATCGCCGCCACGAAACCAAGGATCAACGTCCGCGTCGCGAGGGCGAGCAGCACCCAGCGTCGCAGCACGAGCGCAACCCCCAGAGCCGCCACAGGTCCGAACTCGGGACCGAGAACCATCGCCCCGATGACGAGGATCTGGGAGTCGAGGACGATCGCGATCGCCGCGAGCACTGTCGCGAGCGTCATGAACGTGAGGTAGGTCCAGTTCAGCTCCGACTCGTCGTACGAGCGCTGGGCGACCTCCGACCAGACCACCGCGTCGGCGCTGCTGCCGGGAGCCTCGAGCTCGGCATCGAAGCCCGACCGCGACAGCCATGTGGCGACCGTGTCGATGTGAATCGTGCCGTCGTGATGCACACCCGTCGCGCGAAGACGGTCGACGAGGTCGTTGGCCACCTCACGCGGGATGTCGGCCTCGACGACGTCGCCGGCCGGTCGCGTCGCGACCCCGCGCAGCACAACGAGGCCGATCGCCGTCGGTTCGTTCGAGATGATCGCCTCGACCTCATCGGTCAGCGCGGTCGGCGACACGACGCGCAGGTGCAACATCGCTGAATCGTCACCGTCCCCGGGCCATCGTCACGCCGTCACCACTCGGTCGTGTGCCGTCTCGATCAGACGATCGGGCCGCGCGCCGCCTCGTACGCCGCGCCCACGCGATAGAGCCGGTCATCGGCGAGTGCCGGAGCCATGATCTGCAACCCGACCGGCAGACCGTCGTCACCCGACAGTCCGGACGGCACCGACATCGCCCCCACACCGGCGAGGTTGACCGGAAGTGTGCACAGGTCGAACAGGTACATGCTCAGCGGGTCGTCGACCTTGTCACCGATGGGGAATGCCGTGGTCGGCGTCGTGGGAGACACGAGGACGTCGACGTTCTCGAAGGCGGCGGTGAAGTCGCGGGCGATCAGCGTGCGCACCTTCTGGGCCTGACCATAATAGGCATCGTAGTAACCCGACGACAGTGCGTAGGTACCGATCATGATGCGCCGCTTGACTTCTGGACCGAATCCGGCCTCGCGCGTCAACGCCATCACTTCTTCTGCGCTGTGCTTGCCGTCGTCACCGACGCGCAGCCCGTACCGCATCCCGTCGAAGCGGGCGAGGTTTGACGACACCTCACTCGGCAGGATCAGGTAGTACGCACCGAGCGCATAGGTGAAGTGCGGGCACGACACCTCCACCACTTCGGCGCCGCGGTCGGTCAGAGTTGCAACGGCCCGCTCAAATGACTCCAGGACGCCCGGCTGGTAGCCCTCACCCTGCAGTTCGGTCACGACGCCGACGCGCACACCGGACAGGTCTCCGGACGCTCCCGCACGGGCAGCGCCGACGACATCGGGGACCGCGACGTCGATCGAGGTGGAATCGCGCTGATCGTGGCCGGCGATCACCTCGTGCAGCAGCGCGGTGTCGAGCACGGTTCGACCGCACGGGCCGCCCTGATCCAGCGACGACGCGCAGGCGACGAGTCCGTATCGGGACACCGTGCCGTAGGTCGGCTTGACGCCCACTGTCGCGGTGACCGCGGCAGGCTGGCGGATCGAGCCGCCGGTGTCGGTGCCGATGGCCAGCGGCGCCTGGTACGACGCGAGCGCTGCGGCGCTGCCACCGCCTGAACCTCCCGGGATGCGCGAGGTGTCCCAGGGGTTGCGCGTCACCTGATAGGCGGAGTTCTCGGTGGAACTGCCCATGGCGAACTCGTCCATGTTGGTCTTACCGAGAATCGGAATGCCCGCGGCGCGAAGCCGCGCGGTGACCGTCGCGTCGTACGGGGGTACCCAACCCTCCAGGATCTTGGACCCGCAGGTGGTCGGCGCGTCGGTCGTGGTGAACACGTCCTTGAGCGCCAACGGGACTCCCGTCAACGGTGACGACGCCTCGCCCGCGGCGACCGCGTCGTCGGCGGCTTTCGCGGCGACGAGCGCCTCGGACCCGCTGACGTGGAGAAATGCGCCGAGTTGATCGTCGATCTCGGCGATACGGTCGAGGTGCGCCTGGGTGACCTCGACTGACGACAGTTCGCGTGCGGCGATCTTCTCGCCGAGTTCCGCGGCCGACAGTCCTGTGATGTCGCCCGCCGCTCGGGTGGCAGGTGTCTGGGTACTCACTGTTCCTCCCCGAGGATCTGCGGGACGGCGAATCGGTCCTGCTCGACGGCAGGCGCACCGGAGAGCGCCTGCTCGGTGGTCAGGCCGGGCTTGACCACGTCCTCACGCAGGACGTTGGCCAGAGCGGCGGGATGTGCGGTCGGCGGGACGTCGTCTGCTGCGACCTCGGAGACCTGCGCGACATGCGTCAGGATCGAATCGAGCTGCTGCGCATAGAGATCGAGCTCGTCGTCGCCCAACGCCAGCCGTGACAGCCGCGCCAGGTGCGCGACCTGTTCGCGCGAGATGGCCGACCCTGCGTCCTGTGACCCAGATCCGTCAGACATTTGAAGAGATCACGTCCTTCCTCACCTGCGGGTGCGGTTGCTCGTCCGAGCGCCCACCGGCAACCCCATCAAGACTAGGCGACTGCCACCGCGCGTTCCTCAGTGGAGCCACCGCTTGAGTCGTTGCGTGATCCACGGCAGCACGAGATAGACCATGATCGGCGTGTTGATGAGTGTGGCGATCAGGGTCTTCACCACCAGCGGCAGAGCACCGAGATGCGGGATCACCAGGAAGTTGATCAGCAACGACAGCGGAAAGAAGCCGAGCCAGATGGTGATCGCCTGCTTCCATCGCGGCGGTGGGGCACCCATCACCCGGACCGCGTTCGTGAGGGTCGACTGCGGCTCGAACCACCCCTCGATGCCGGAGAGCCGATGAGTCGCGTAATCGACGGCCACGCCCTCACCACGGGACAGCCATGCCCTGCGCACCGGTGACGAGTTCCAATCGTCGAGCGCGGCGTCGTCGACGAAGCGGTACACGACGTAGTACTCGTCGGGTTTGGTGCTCGAGCGCAGCCAGCCACCACCGAGGAATCCGGGAAACGTCCGGGCCAACGCGATACCCGCGTCTGTCCAGGTGACGAAGTCGTGCTCACGGCCGGATTCGATGCGCCGGGCGACCGATGTGGTGACGTGGGTCGCAGGCTCGTCGTCGTGCGTGTGATCAGGGGCGGAAACCATGTACTCCATCGTGGATCCAGTGCGCGGCCGGTGCCATCCGAGCACGCCCGCTGTCACGGTGCGACAATGTCGCACGTGTCTTACCTGCTGCGCGTGTACCTCGAGGACCGCCCCGGCAGCCTCGGACTGCTCGCCGTGCAGCTCGGGTCCGTGGGCGCCGACATCCTGTCCCTCGAAGTCGTCGAACGCGGTGACGGTTATGCGGTCGACGACCTCGTGGTCGACACCGCGCCCGGATCGCTCCCCGACGCACTCATCACCGCCGCCGAAAAGGTGACGGGCGTGCGCGTCGACTCCATCCGCCCCTACAGCGGATTGCTCGACACCCACCGCGAACTCGAACTCGTCGACCAGGTGGCGACCGCCGACCACGACCGGCTCCAGGTACTCGTCGACAACGCGCCGCGCGTGCTGCGGGTGTCGTGGGCGATGGTCGTCACCCGGGCGGCGAGCGGGGTGCTACAGCTCTACGGAAGTTCTGGTGCGCCCGAGACGCCGCTGACCAGCGCCGACTGGTT
The DNA here is from genome assembly GCF_020735545.1 of Gordonia otitidis. Classification (NCBI taxonomy): domain Bacteria; kingdom Bacillati; phylum Actinomycetota; class Actinomycetes; order Mycobacteriales; family Gordoniaceae; genus Gordonia; species Gordonia otitidis. The sequence goes on along the minus strand of NZ_CP085974.1, from coordinate 3,968,970 downwards.
GCCGCTGCAGGAGGCCGCTCAGTTCGCTCCGGATGCCGACTGGGTACCGGGTGCGTGGCAGGACATGGACACGCGGTTGGCCGCAGCGCCCCTCGGCGACGGCCGGAAGGCTGTGCTGCTCGGCCGGATCGGCGGCCCGGACTTCCGGCCGTCGGAGATCGCGCGGCTGGGTTATCTCTCGGGCATCGTGAGCACCGTGCTCCGCGCAGAATCCTAGCGCTACATCGAGACTCCCTGCGCCGCAACGGAAATGCGGAGTATGTGCAGGGCTCTGTGCGCGCAGGGCATACCGGCGTAGCGTGCAGGCATGGCCTGTATCGAGCTCGTACGCGGTGACATCACCGCGCAGCGCGTCGACGCCATCGTCAACGCGGCGAATTCGTCACTTCTCGGCGGCGGGGGTGTCGACGGCGCGATTCACCGCAGGGGTGGGCCGGCGATCCTTGCCGAGTGCCGGGAGCTGCGCGCCACTCGCTACCCCGACGGCCTGCCCACCGGTGCCGCGGTGTCGACGACCGCGGGCGACCTCGACGCGCAATGGGTGATACACACGGTCGGACCGGTGTATTCGAGGTCGACCGACCGATCAGAGCTCCTCGCCTCCTGTTACCGCGAATCACTCCGTGTCGCAGACGGACTCGGCGCGGACAGTGTGGCCTTCCCCGCCATCTCGACGGGCATCTACGGCTGGCCCATGGACGACGGCGCCCGCACAGCGGTGAGGACCGTCCGCGACGCCGACACCGCGGTCACCACCATCCGTTTCGTCCTGTTCGACGACGCCGCGATGGCCGCCTTCGAGACGGCCACCGCGGAATGAGTGACTTAGTTACTCGCGAATCGTCATGCGCGACAACTTGTCTCCGCTGACGGTGTAGGTGAACGTCGACGGTCCGTTGAAGCCGTCGCCTCGGTGACCGCGAGCGTCACGTTCTTGCCGATGAACTCGTTGTCGCTCCATCCGGCGATCTCGGCAGGTCCGGTGAAGACGCGACCCCAGTCGTCGACGGCACCGTCGGGTGTGAAGACGTCGAGAAATGCCTGCAGGTCACCGGCATTCGTCGCGTCGATGGAGGCCGCGACCGGAGCGGGTAGTGACGTGGTCATGTGAACTCCTCATGTCTTTCGGGTTGGCGGTGTGCTTACTTCACGATGATCCGCTTCACCGCGTTGTGTATCCACCGTTGGCGAAGATCGTCTGACCGGTGATCCAATGTCCCTCTGTCGCAAGGAAGGTCACAATCGGTGCGATGTCCTCGATGTCAGTCAGCCGGTTTCCCATGGCCTGCGACTTGTGGAATTCGACGCGCTCGGGGGTCTCCTGCGGGTAGAAGAACGGTGTGTCCATCGGCCCCGGCCCGATGCTGTTCACCGAGATTCCGCGATCGGCGAACTCCTTGGACGCTGCCCGCGTGAAGTGTTCGACCGGAGCCTTTCCACCCGCATACGTCGAGTAACCGTCGGTGTACGCCGCAAGCAGCGAGGTCACGATGCTGATGACCGTACCGTTGTCGTTCAGTCGCTTGCCGGCCTGCTGAATGAAGAAGTAGGCAGCCTTGGCATTGATGTCGAACATCGAATCGTATTCCACTTCAGTGGTTTCCACGATCGGCTTGCGTAGTACCCTGCCGACGGTGTTCACCGCGATGTCGACGCCACCGAACGCGTCGACAGCCGCGTCGAAGAGCGCCGACACGTTGTCCGGCACGGTGAGATCGCCCTGCACGATGACAGCCTTGCCGCCCTGCTCCTCCACCGCGGCTGCGGTCTTCTCGGCATCGGATCGGCTCGAGTCGCTGTTGTAGTGGACTGCGACGTTCGCACCGAGCGCAGCGAGGTCGCGCGAGACGAGTCCACCGAGATTTTTGGCACCTGCCGCAACGACAGCACTCTTGCCGTCGAGCTTGCGGGTGGTGGTCGCTGACAGATCCTGTGTCTGAGTCATGTGTTTCCCTGTCCTTTTTCGTATCCCTGCCTGCGTCTGACGCCCGGGCCGCCAGCGTCGCGCACGGTCGGTCTCGGACGAACACCGTCGACGTTAGGAACACCAACAATCAAATTCAATCGAAACCAAATGAATGTTTCTCAAGTAGGATTTGTGTATGAAGGATGCCGGAGACTCGCCAGCACTCGACACCCGACGCCTGGAGCAGTTCGTCGCTGTGGCCCAGGCGGGCACACTCTCTGCTGCCGCGGAACAGATGTTCCTCACACAACAAGCGCTCTCGACTGCGTTGCGACAGCTCGAGCGCGAGGTCGGTGTGCCGCTCTTCGACCGCTCCGGCCGCAGACTCGTATTGACGAGCGCAGGCGAAGCCCTGCTGGAGGGAGCGCTACCTCTCCTCGCGGGCGCGCGCGAGCTGGCGCGGTCGGTTCAACGACGTGCCGCAGGCACCACGCAGGCGTTCGTCATCGGGCACTCGCCCGCACTGTCGAGTGACGAAGCGTTCTCGCTCGTCGAACCTGCGCTCCAGCTGCGCCCCGACGTCTCGGTGACCTTCGTCCAGACGTTTCCCCGACACTTAAAGGACGGCCTTCTCGCCGGCGAACTCGACCTCGTACTCCGACGTGGCGTGGAGCCGCCGCCACAACTGACGTCGTCGATCGTCACCTATCACCCGTTGCGGTTGGCCATCCCCGCCCACCATCGCATCGCCGACCACGACCCGATTCGGGTTCGCGACCTCGCAGATGTGCCGATCGTCGTCTGGGCGCCGGAGCGACGCTCGTTCTATACGGACTTTCTCGTCGCCCATCTCCGACGCGGCGGCGTCGAGCCGCGCCTGCGCGTGTGTCGTATCCAGGGGGCGCCACCGGCGACCGCGGTCCTCGTCGACGACGATGCCGTCGCATTTGTCACCGACCCGCCGGGAACGACGCACGGCGGCCGCATCGTCGTGCGGGACTTCGACAGTCCGCCGCTGACCCCGGTTCAGGCTCTGTGGTTGCCGCACACGATATCCGAGTTCCGCGACACCGTGCTCAGCTCGATTCCTCAGCACTCGGGGTAGACGATTCGGCAGCACGCGCTGGGGGCTCCCCCGTCTCCAGGAGATGTGTGAACTCGTCCTCGTCGAGCACCGGCACACCGAGTTGCTCGGCCTTCGCCGCCTTGCTCCCCGGGGAGTCCCCGACGACGACGTAGTCGGTCTTCTTCGACACCGAGCCCGACGCCTTGCCACCGCGCGCCAGAATGGCTTCTTTCGCCCCGTCGCGCGAGTAGTTCTGCAGCGAACCGGTCACCACGACGGTCTTGCCCTCGAGCGTGCGCACGATCGACTCGTCACGCTCGTCCTCCATGGACACCCCTGCGGCACGCCACTTCTCGATGATCTCGCGATGCCAGTCGACGGCGAACCAATCGTGAATGCTCTGCGCGAGTGTCGCGCCGACGCCGTCGACGTCGGCCAGCTGTTCCGGGCTCGCGTCCTCGATTGCCTGCAGTGAGCCGAATTCGGTTGCGAGAGAGCGAGCGGTCGGCGGGCCGACGTGTCGGATCGACAACCCGACCAGGACCCGCCACAGCGGTGCGTGCTTCGCGTTCTCGAGATTGGCGAGTAACGCTCTGCCGTTCTGTGACAGTTCGCCGTCCTGGGTGGTGAACAGATCCGTCTTCCGGAGGTCATCCTCGTCGAGCGAGAACAGGTCGCCCTCATTGGTGATGACTCCGGCAGCCAGCAGCGAGGACGCACCCTTGTAACCGAGAGCCTCGATGTCCAGTGCGCTGCGCCCCGCCAGGTGGAACAGCCGTTCGCGCAGCTGCGCCGGGCAGGTTTCGGCGTTGGGACAGCGGATGTCGGCATCACTGTCCTTCTCCGGACGCAGCGGAGTGCCGCACTCAGGACACCGGTCGGGCATGACGAACTCGCGCTCGCTGCCGTCGCGCATCTCGACCACGGGGCCGAGCACCTCGGGAATCACGTCTCCTGCCTTGCGGATCGTGACGGTGTCGCCGATCAGCACGCCTTTGCGGCGTACCTCCGACTCGTTGTGCAGCGTCGCCCGTGACACCGTCGAACCAGCGACCAGCACCGGTTCCATGAATGCGAAGGGGGTGACACGTCCGGTCCTCCCGACGCCCACCTTGATGTCGAGCAGCTTTGTGGTCGCTTCTTCCGGAGGGTATTTGTAGGCGATGGCCCACCTCGGCGCCCTCGAGGTGGAGCCCAGGCGGCGCTGCTTGGCGAAATCGTCGACCTTCACGACGATTCCGTCGATCTCGTGCTCGACGTCGTGGCGGTGTTCGCCCCAGTAGGCGATGCGGTCGAGAATGGCGTCGGCACCAGAGACCTTGGTGGTGTGCGTGGATACCGGCAGACCCCATGCCCCGATCGCGAGATAGGCGTCGTGCAGCGACGCGGGCTTCCATCCCTCGGTGTGGCCGAGTCCGTGACAGATCATCCGCAGGCGGCGCTGCTTGGTGATCTGCGGATTCTTCTGTCGCAGCGACCCCGCCGCCGAGTTGCGCGGATTGGCGAACGGGGCCTTGCCGTCCTCGACGAGTGCTGCGTTGAGCGCCTCGAAGTCCTCGACCCGGAAGAACACCTCGCCGCGGACCTCGAGCACGTGCGGGATCGGGTAGTCGTCGGTGGACGTCAGGCGCCCCGGGACGTCTTCGATGGTGCGCGCGTTGAGGGTGACGTCCTCACCGGTCCGCCCGTCGCCGCGCGTCACCGCATGGTCGAGGACGCCGTCGATGTAGACGAGCGCGAGCGCCACACCGTCGATCTTGAGTTCGCACAGGTACTCGGTGCCTGCCCCGACCTCGTCCTCGACGCGTGACACCCATGTCCGCATCTCGTCGGCGTCGAAGACGTTGTCGAGCGACAGCATTCGTTCGAGGTGGTCGACGGGAGTGAACGCCGTCGAGAAGCCACCGCCGACGAGTTTGGTCGGTGAATCGGGCGTGGCGAGTTCTGGGTGGTCATCCTCGAGTTCTTGCAACTGACGCAGCAGGCGATCGAACTCGCCGTCAGAGATGATCGGCGCGTCCTTGACGTAGTAGCGGAACTGGTGGTCGCGGATCTCCTCGGCGAGCTTCGACCACTGCTCACGCACGTCAGCGCTGGGATCAGTGGTGGGGTCCGCAGAGCTGGAGTCCGTGGTGTTGGAGTCTGCGGTTCCGACGTCTTGTGCCACTCTCAAAGCCTAGCGAAGCCCACCGACACGCCCGCCCGGTCGGTGTCGGTGCCCTATCGTCACCCATATGCCGCACCCGATCGTGTTCGACGACGCCGACCCGGTCCTCATCCGGGTGCGCTCGATCGCGCTCGCACTCCCCGACACCAGCGAGGTCGTCGCCCACGGGCGTCCGACGTTCCGCTGCGGAAAGATGTTCGGAAACTACGGGGGCAGCGTCAAGGGCGGTGAGCGCCACGATCAGTCACTGTTGTTTATCCCCGACGCGTCCGAGCGGGAGGCTCTGCTCGACGATCCCCGTTTCTACCTCCCCGCCTATCTCGGTCCCCACGGCTGGCTGGGACTGCTTCTCGAGGACGGGTCCGACTGGGACGAAGTGGCCGAACTCCTCGACGCCAGTTACCGCCGGGTTGCGCCGAAACGGTCGCTCGCGAAGCTGTCGTCGATCGGCGACGACCCCGCCGAACGCTGAGCGAGACCGCCTGATCCGGAACTCTCGGACAAACCGGACTTCCGTTGGGAACGGCCACTTTTCGCCTGGCGAAGGGTTTAGCGTGAAGACATGGGCGCACCGTCGACCTCTCGTCGCGAACCGCTGACCGCCGATCAACGAAACTCCTTCGCGGCGGCCTACCTCGGCTGGGCGATGGATGCCTTCGACTATTTCCTCGTCGTGCTGATCTACGCCGACATCGCCAAGGACTTCGACGTACCGCTGGCGCGGATGGCGCTGATCACCACCATGACCCTGATCATGCGCCCGGTCGGCGCCTTCCTGTTCGGGTATTGGGCGGACAAACGCGGTCGGCGCATACCGCTGATGACCAATGTCGCGTTCTACAGCCTCATCGGATTTCTGTGCGCATTCGCGCCCAACTTCTGGATCCTCATGGTGCTACGCATGCTCTACGGGATCGGGATGGGCGGCGAGTGGGGCCTCGGCGCAGCACTGGCCATGGAGAAGATCCCCGAATCGCGCCGCGGATTCTTCTCCGGTTTCCTGCAGAGCGGCTACTCGATGGGATACCTCTGCGCTGCTCTGGCATTCCTTCTGCTGAACACCTGGTGGGGGCTGAACTGGCGCTGGATGTTCGCGCTCTCCATCATCCCGGCACTCATCACCCTGCTCATCAGGGCACGCGTCAAGGAATCCGCAGCGTGGGAGGCATCGCGCGAGCGGATCAAACTCACCCAGACCACCGCGCGGCAGATCTGGTCGAACCCGGCGATCTGGCGTCGCTTCATCTACCTGATCGCCCTGATGACGGCCTTCAACTGGATGAGCCACGGCACCCAGGACGTCTATCCGACCTTCCTCAAGGCTACCGACGACGACGGCGCCGGCCTTGCGGATAGTGAGGCGACATGGATCGCCGTGATCTACAACGTCGGCGCGATCATCGGGGGTTTGATCGCGGGCGCGTTGTCGGAACGCTACGGCCGCAAGGTGATCATCATCGCGTGCGCGCTCCTGGCGTTGCCGATTGTCCCGCTGTTCGCGTATTCGACGACGGCGGGCAGCCTGGCTCTCGGGTCGTTCCTCATGCAGATGATGGTTCAGGGCGCGTGGGGGGTCATCCCCGCACATCTGAGCGAACTCTCACCCGACGAGATACGTGGTTTCTATCCTGGAGTGACCTACCAGCTCGGAAACTGTCTCGCCGCGTTCAATCTCCCGATCCAGGAAACGCTCGCGGCATCGCACGGTTACCCGTTCGCGTTGACCGTGACCATCGTGCCGGTGCTGATCGTGGTGATCGTGCTGACTGCGCTGGGCTCCGAACGCAAAGGTGTCACCTTCGGAAGCGGTCAGGCGAGCGCGGTTGCACAGCGCTCGGCCTGATCGCCGTCAGAGCGCCTCCGGATCCTCGGCGAGCAATTCGCCCGCGCGTGCACACACGCCGAGCGCTGTGCGCGCCCACGTCGGCGTCGCACCGGCAAGACCGCACGTCGGCGTCACGATCACGTTCTCGGACAGAACTTTTCGAGCCAACCCGATCCGATCCGTCAGCGCGGCCAACGCGGTGGCGACCGTCTCCGCCCGAGCGCGTCGATCCTCACGCTGCGCCGAGAGCACACCTGCGACGAGAGCATCGCCGCGCTCTATCAGATCGCCGATACCGTCGAGCGTCGCGGTGTCGAGGACATCCGGGCCACTCGAGACCGCGCGGTCGAGCACGACCGAATGCGCTACTCCACGTAACCGTCCGATGAGATCCCAGCGGGGCGCACCGCAGTTGTGCACGATCGCCGGTCTCCCCACCTGCTCGACGATGCTCGCGAGCGCGTTCGCGACCTCGGGCAGGGGGATCGCACGGATCGGGTCAAGCCGCGTCAGCGGGGTCACCGTGCCGTCGAGAACGGCACCGATCAGCGGTTCGTCGAGTTGCACGGTCACGTTCGCACCAAGCCGTCGGGTGACCTCGGAGACGTGCTGGCTGAGGCCTTCGGCGGTCGACGCAACGACATCGTGCCACGCCCCGGTATCGCGTACCACCTTGTGCCCGTTCGGTAGCTCTACCGACGCCGCGAAGGTGAACGGCCCGCACACCGCGACCTTGACCGGGCGCCGGGTACCGATGAAACCTGCTGCGTCCCAGAGCTCCTCGATCGCATCGAGGTCGAATCTCAGATAGTCCGACGCCGCACGCGTGACTCCGGACGGGCGCGCCGACAGCCGGTAACCCCACGGTCCGGCGTCGATGGGCATGTCGACGAGCAGTGTGCCCATTCGCCCGACCATGTCGGCACCCACACCTCGAGCCGGCAACTCGGCGAGGTGGGTGAAATCGAGTTCCCCGTTCACGACTGCCGCGGCTTCGCGGGCGTCGGTTCCCGGCATGGAGCCGACGCCGGTACCGGTGCCGGTCGGCAGCGACGTCATCGACTCACCGGCGATCAGTGCGAGCCGGACGGTGCGCCCGCGGCGACTTCGTCGTCACGGGGTACATGCGAGGTTCCCACGATGCGTCCCGAGCCGACGACGAGGTCGCCCCTCTCCGCATCGGGTAGATAGAGCACCGCCGCCTGACCACGGGCGACGCCGGTCAGCGGTTCGCGTAGTGCGATGTCGATACCGGGCTGACCGTCCGCACGCGTCGTCGGGCTCGCGACCGCGCGCGCCAGTCCTCCGTGTGCACGCACCTGCACAACACACTCGAGCGGACCGCTCGGCTGCTGCCCGGAAGTCCACACCGCCTTGGTGGCGCTGATCGAGAACACCTGCAGATTCTCCGCGGAGCCGACGGTCACGGTGCCCGACTCGGGGTCGATGTCGGTGACGTAGCGCGGGCGACCGTCGGCCGCCGGTGCGTCGATACCGAGTCCCTTGCGCTGGCCGATGGTGAAACCGTGGACGCCCTCATGGTCGGCGAGGCGCTCACCGGAATCGGCGTCGACCACGGCACCGGGACGCACACCGATACGCGCGCCGAGGAAGGCGCGGGTGTCGCCGGTGGGGATGAAGCAGATGTCGTGCGAATCGGGCTTCGACGCCACGGACAGCCCGCGGCGAGCGGCCTCGTCGCGGATCTGTGGCTTCGAGGTGTCGCCGACCGGGAACATCGCGCGAGACAGTTGCTCCCGCGTGAGCACCGCCAGCACATACGACTGGTCCTTGTCGTCGTCGGCAGCGCGCCGCAACTCGCCGTCGGCGAGACGCGCATAGTGGCCCGTCGCGAGCGCGTCGAAACCGAGCGCGACGGCCTTCTCCGCCAGCGCGGAGAACTTGATCTTCTCGTTGCAGGTCAGGCACGGATTCGGAGTCTGCCCGGCCGCGTATGCCTCGACGAACTCGTCGATGACGTCGTCCTTGAACTTGTCGGCGAAATCCCAGACGTAGAACGGGATACCGAGCACATCGGCGGCGCGTCGCGCGTCGTCGGCGTCCTCCCGTGAGCAGCACCCACGCGATCCGGTGCGCAGCGCACCCGGAGCCGTCGAGAGTGCGAGATGCACACCGACCACCTCATGGCCTGCATCGACGGCGCGCGCCGCTGCGACCGCGGAGTCGACGCCTCCGCTCATGGCTGCCAGTACGCGCATCAGTTCCCCCTGCCTGCGGGAGCGGAGACCAGGCCTGCAACCCGCGCACGATCGACGACCTCGCCGATGATCTCCGCGACCGCATCGATGTCTGCCTCGGTGGTGGAATGGGCGAGCGAGAATCGCAGCGATCCCCGAGCGTCGGCCATACTCACCCCCATGGCCAGCAACACGTGGCTGGCCTGCGCGACTCCGGCGGTACACGCCGAGCCCGTCGAACACTCGACACCATTGGCGTCGAGCAACATCAGAAGCGAGTCTCCTTCGCAACCCGCGAAGGAGACGTGCACGTTGCCGGGTAGCCGACGATGATCGCGCGGCCCGTTGGCGCTGGCACCGTCGATCGACAGCAAGACGTCGAACAGACGATCGCGTATCGCCGCGACCTGCGGCATCGTCTCGTCGAGCGCGTCGACCGACAGGCGCAGTGCGACAGCCATCCCGACGATCCCCGGCACGTCCTGGGTCCCTGACCGCAGATCCCGTTCGTGCCCGCCGCCGTGCTGCAGTGGCTCACAGTCGACGTCTCGGCCGAGGAGCAGGGCACCGCATCCGTACGGTCCGCCGAACTTGTGTCCCGCGATACTCATCGCGGAAAGCCCGCTACCGGTGAAGTCGACCGGTACGTGACCGGCCGCCTGCACCGCATCGGAGTGCACGGGAACGCCGAACTCGGCGCCGAGTGCTGCGATCTCACCGATCGGTTGGATCGTTCCGACTTCGTTGTTGGCCCACATGACCGAGATCAGCGCAGTCTGCGCGGCATGCTGCTCGAGTTCTGCGCGAATGTGCGCCACGGAGACCGTCCCGTCGGCGTCGACCGGGATCACCACGAGTTCGGCATCGTCGTGGTCGGCGAGCCACTGCGCGGCGTCGAGCACCGCGTGATGCTCCACCGCGGACACCAGGACTCGTCGACGCTCGGCATCGTCTCGTCGCCGCGCTCGGTAAATACCCTTGACGGCCAGGTTGTCGGCCTCGGTTCCGCCGCTGGTGAAGATCACCTCCGACGGGCGCGCTCCGAGTGCCGCGGCGACGGTCTCACGCGCCTCCTCGAGGTGGCGCCGGGCGCGGCGGCCCGAGCCGTGTAGCGACGACGCATTACCCGGCTGCAGGTAGCAGGCGGTCATCGCCTCGAGCGCCTCCGGCAGCAGAGCTGTCGTCGCGGCGTTGTCGAGGTAGATCGGGGCGCGGGATGACGTGGACATACGCACCCCAGGATAAACGCGTGATCACCCGTCACCAATTCCGTGACGAAGCAATCCGGTGCCCGACCCGCCGTGCTCGCTCCGCTGCCGGTGTCAGCGGACCACCTGGCCGACCGCGAGCGCCCCGCACGGATCGTGCTGGCGGGCCAGCGCTGCGAGCCAGGCCGCTGTCTCCTCGTCGTAGCAGGAGCGGACAGTCCGTGGATCGGCACTGGCGGTGAAGTTGGGTAGCCGTCCGCCCGTCGCCCACGCCGACATGTCGCCGACCAGGCGCGTCGCATGTTCGGGCACGATGTCGGCGATGGGGCCGACGAGCGCACCGATGATGTGCAGATTGACGGCGGCGTCGCGGTGGCAGACCGCGCTGTCGGGTCCGCGCTGCTCGGCGAAGGCACCCCCGAGCAGCCGGAGCTCCACGACGAGCAGCGGCGAGGCCGCGGCGGGCCCTACGTGACGGAGCAACGTGGTCACCGCCTCGTCGGTCAGATCCGACAGCAAGATGCCGTCGTCGTGCGTCGGCAGCGGGTCGGTCGGGTCGGCGTGGATCATGCCGACGGCCGCGTACGGCATCGTGTCCACCATGTCCAGGATGGGGGTCGCGACAGCGCGCATCGGGGCGAACGTGGCCGCTGCGGTGTCGACGTCGGCGACGCTGGCATAGCGCACGGCCACGGTGAGCTTTCCCGCGAGCATCGGCGGGACCCCCGGCATGTCCGGCAGTCGGAGAAAAGCGACCGACGTCGACGCCTCACGGGGCAGCTCCTGCGCCCAGCGCTTCCATGCCGCAAGAACAGCCGACGCATCGGCACCGTCGAAATAGACTGCACCACCGTAGAACTGAGCAATGGGCAACAGTTCCACCTCCACCTCTGTGATGATGCCGAGCGTTGATTTTCCGCCGCGCAGACCCCAGAACAGGTCCGGATCCACGTCCGCAGTGACCCGACGGAGGCGTCCGTCGCCGGTGACCACCTCGAAGGCACGCACGTAGTCCGAAGACACCCCGACCGTGCGGACCAGGGGTCCGATGCCACCGCCCGAGAGGAACCCGGCGACCCCGACACCGGGCGCCGAACCACACAGCGGCGCAAGCCCGTACGGGGCGGCGGCGTCGATGACCCGCTGCCACCGGACGCCCGCTCCGATCCGTGCAGTGCGGGTGTCGGGATCGACGTCGCAGGTGTCGAGGGCCGCGGTTCGAACCAGCAGCGACTTCCCGTCGACCGATGTCGCCCCGTGTCCCGTCGCGTGAACCGCGACGGTCATGGAGTTGTCTGCCGCGAACGACACCGCAGCGGCCACATCGTGAGCGTCGGCGGCGTCGATGACCGCCCACGGACGCCTTGACACCGCGGGATTGAAGCCGACGGTCGCGTATCCCTCCTGGCTCGGGCGGAGAACGTCTCCGCGGATTCTGGCGCGCAGGTCGGCGATGTCGGCCTGGTCGATGGGGGTCGGTGTCTGGGTCATCACGAAGCTCCTCGAAGTGTGCGAACTGTTGGCGGCTCGGGCCGGTTGCGTCCGGTCTGTGTCGTGCCGCCGGGCCGTGTTCTCACCATGTCCGCACACCCTTGTGATGATCTTGCTGTCTTCTTGGAGTCGGCGCGACTGCAATGTCAGTCGATCGACTGGTGCGGGTCGGAGGGCTCAGCGGGTGCGCGCCGCAGTGGCAGCCGACGCCAGAGCCGTCATGTTGGCCGCGGTCGCCAACGCCGCGATGTCGGCGAGTTCACGGTCGCGTCGCGGTCCCGCGGGCGCACGGGACGCCGCGGCCATCCGGCACCGCAGTACCCCGGGCACGCTCCCCGCGGACTCCGAGAGCTGACGGGCTCGATCCAGTGCCTCGATGGCCGCATCTTCGTGGCCGAGAAGGAAGTGGAGCTCGGCGAGAGCCAGGTCGACCGGACCGATGCAGCCGACCTGACCGACGGTGGCGATGGCACCCGCGAAGGGTTCGAGGTAGTCGACCAAGAGCTGTGCGCGATCGGCCAGGTCGAGTTCGACGACCACTCCGGAGAGGATCACCGCCTGCGCGAGCGACGTCCACATCATCGGCTCCCGATCAGCCAGCCACGCATCGACCATCGCAATGGCGAGTTCTGTGTCGCCGTGCACGCCAGCGACGGTGGCGACACCCGAAGCCAGCAGCGTCGCAACGGAATTCCCCGCGGCCCCGGACACCACCGTCCGCACCCATTCCAGTCTGTCGTCACGGTCGATGCCGAGGACGTCGTCGACGAACTGCTCGAACATCCCCTCCTGCGTGGCCATCGCCATCATCGCGAGCGCCCCACTGCCGGCGACGTAGAGCTGCGTCTGTTGGTGGACGGCGAAAGCGGTGTCGAAATGCTCTCGCGCACGATCGAATTCGCCGTACCACACGGCGAGAGCGGCCTCCATCCAGCGGAGCTGTGCACGCAGGATCGGCAGACGCATCCGTTCACTGCCGACGATTCCGCGACGGAGGTGCCGCTGTGTGGCATCGAGGTCGCCGAGTGTCATCGTCGCCATCGTCAGCACCGAATCGACGATCACCTCGTCGAACGCCGACAACGTATGCGCCATGTCGCGGATCGAGTTACCCAGGGCAACGGATTCCGCCGCCCGCTCGGCGACACCGGAGTACGTGATCAGCCGGGCGATCATGACATCGGCGAGCACGTCCACGTCGCCGGCTCGCTGCGCGCATGCCTCCGCGCGGGCGAGGAGCGTCGCCGGGACGTTCGCGTCACGGCTGTAACAGGAGCCGATCGCCAACGCTCCCAGTACGCGTGCGCTGCTCGCGGCGTCTCCGTCGGTGAACTCGCCGACCGTTCTCAGGACCTCCTGCAGCGGACCACTCTCGACACCCGGCGGAACCCACGGCCATCCCCCACCCGATCGAATCAGCGTCGCCGCGAGCCGTCCGGCGGTCTGCGTACTCCCCGAGCGCATGGCATCCGTCAGACGCTCGGCGACGGTGTCGAGGACGGTCGCTACGTTTCCGGCTCGCAGGTGCGCATCGAGGAGATCGACGAGGAGATCGTCGCGCACCGTGACATCTTGCACCTCGGAAGCCAGCGACTCGTAGGTGCGCAGCGCGGCGTCGAGCCAGTAGGCGGCATTGACCGAGTCCCAGCGCGACGTGGCGTCGGCGGCAACCCGACGACACGCGGCGATCACCTCGGAGACCTCCGCCAACGGCAGTGCGTTGAGCAGGTGCCCTGCCCGACGCACCGTAGAATCGGCACCCGTCGTGGTTGCGAGGATCTCGGCCGTGCGGAGATGAATTCTGCAGCGGCGCAACGTCTTGATGCCCGCCATCGCCTCCTCGCGGAGGAGCGCGTGCGCGAACACGGTCCGATTGTGGCCGACGCCTGCCACTACGATCCGTTCGTCTACCGCGTCGTCGATGCAGTCGGCGACCTCGTCGACGTCGCGTCCCATCACCGCGGCGAGCAGCGTCACGTCGATCTCATCGGAGATGACCGCCGCGTGTCCGAGCACCTCGCGGGTGGTGGGATCGAGCGAGACGAGCCGGCGGTCGAGCACAGAACGCACTGCAGCCGGAATAATCTCTCTGCGTTGCGAATTCGGCAGGCGCGCATACTCGGCGACGAACAACGGGTTACCGCCGGTACGGTCGAAGAGCCCGTCGAGTTCGGCGGCGGACAGCTCGTCGTCGGATGTCTGCCGTGCCAGGGCGGTCACCTCGTGGCGTGTCAACGCCGGAACGTCGACGACGCGGCCGCCTGCGCGAACCAACGCGCCTCGTAGACGGGCGAGTTGCGCGTCGACCTCCTCCTCTCGGACCGTGAGGATCACGCGCACCGCCACGTTTCGCAGCGCCGTGGTCAGATACACCAGCAGGTCGATCGACATCGGGTCGGCCCACTGCGCGTCGTCGACGATGATGGTGACAGGGCGTGCCGATGCGCGTGATTCGATGAGGGCCTGCACCCGTTCGTACACCGCGAAGCGCGCAGCGTCGGCGTCGACTCCCGGCGGTACCGACAGCATTGCCGCCGCGTCGGCCTTGAGGTCACGGCACAGCTGTCGCATCGGCCACCATGCCGGAATGCCCTGTGCGTCAGGGCATCTCACCCACACGACATCGTCACCGTTGCGCGCTGCGACGTCGGCTGCCTCCTCGGCGAGCCGGGTCTTGCCGATCCCGGCCACGCCCGACAGAGCGAGCCAGCGAGTCGCGGGGCCCGAGCTGTCGTCGAACAGTGCGGTGAGCGTGGTCATCTGCGCCTCACGCCCAACCAATGTGCTGACGGATTTCTCTGACAGTGCTTCTGTCGTCGGGGATTCGAGGTCGGAGACGAGAGACGAGGATCGCGTGGGCGAGGACACCGGAGACGCCCCGGACCAGTGCGGCTGTCTCGGCCACGCGGCGATTTCGGCGTCGTGGCGGAGGATGGCTCCCTGCAACTCGCGCAGCTCACGGCCGGGGTCGAGGCCGAGTTCGTTGTCGAGTCGCCGCACGTGGTCGGTGTAGGTGGCCAGCGCATCGGCCCCGCGTCCGGCGCGGTACAACGCAACCATGTGCAACCACGCGGCTCGATCACGCAGCGGGTCGATGGCGCGCAAGGCCACCGTCTCGGTCAGCGCCTGACCGGTGTCGCCGTGCGCGAGGAGCGTCGTGATGTGCGCCTCGGTGACGGCCAGCCGCGTCTCGGTCGCCGCAACGGAATCGGGCACGACCCACTTCTCGTCGGCCATGTCGGCGAGAAGCTGCCCACGCCACAGCGCCAGGGCCCGCTCGCAACCCTCCCGCGCGTCGCGCCAGCGCGCGGCATCCACGTGATCGCGGATCTCGCGCGCCAGCGCGGTGTACTCGACGAGGTCGACCGAGTCGTCGGCGATGTTCAACCGGTATCCGGGACTGACACGTTCGATGGGCGACGGACCGCCGGATTCGCCCCGCAGCGCGCGCCGCAGATTCGAGATGTAGGCCTGCAGGCTGGTCGTCGCCGCAGGAGGCGGATGTGGGCCCCACACCGCATCGATCAGCCGATCAACCGACACGACGGCTCCGCGCGCGAGCACAAGTGCACCGAGCACGGCCCGCTGCTTGGGCGACCCGAGGTCAAGGACCTCGCCGTCGCACCGGACCTCGAGCGGACCGAGTATCAGATACTCCCGCATCTTCTCCCCTCACTCGTGCGGTCCGGAATGCCGGAAATCCGGCGATCTCGAGTCTACGACCAGCAACGACGCCGTGTCCCGTGTCCGCGTCGGTTCACCGCCTGCCGTGCGAGCGGCGTGCGTCGCAGCCGTGCTCGTCCGACCGGAAGCCACCTGGCCGGTTGCCTGGTCTGTGGTGGCGCGGGCGCGACGCATCGCGGCGACCACCACGAATGCGCCGACCACCGCGATGGCGGCGCTGATCCAGAGGGCGACGCGCAGGGCGTCGACATAGGCGCCCGCGTCGCCGCCGTGCAGCACCGATGCCGCGGGGAACACGGCGCCCAGCGCTGCCACACCGAGCGCGATCCCCGACTGACGGAAGACGTCGTTGACACCAGCGGCCAGCCCTGCGTCGTCGTGCTCCGCCTCGGCAAGTACGACCCCGCTCATCACGGGATTGAACACGCCGGCGCCGATGCAGGAGAGCAGGAATCCGGGCACCATGACCCAGCCACTGCTGTGCTCACCCGCGATGGTCATCCAGGCCAGACCCGCGGCAACCGCGACGAGCGCGGCCGACAACAGCACCCATGCGGGCACCCGGCCGACCGCTTTGTCCGTGAGTCCCGCGACCACGAGCATGACCATCGTTCCCGGCAGGTAGACGAGGCCGGCGGCAATGGCCGACATACCGAGCACACCCTGCAGGTAGATGGTCACGTACACGAACACCGCGAACATCGACGCACTGATCGCGAACGTGGCGACCTGTGCGCCGGCGAACGCAGGGTTGGCAAACATCGTGAGTGGCAACATGGGCTGTGCGACAACACTTTCGACAGTCAGAAAGACACCGAAAGCGACGACCGCGACACCGAAGGAGGTCAGGGTCACCCCGTCCGTCCAGCCGCGCGAATTGGCCTCGAAGAACCCGTAGGTCAACGCGCCGAGCGCCACGATCGCACTGAGCTGACCCCAGATGTCTCCCCGTCGCGGACTCCTGCTCGCCGACTCCTCGATCCAACGGGTCGCGTACAGCATCGCGACACCCAGGGGGATGTTGACGACGAAGATGGCTCGCCAGTCGATCCAGTCAGTCAGCACACCCCCGAGCAGTGGTCCGATGGCGAACGAGGCGCCGATGGTCGCCCCGTAGGCGGCGAGCGCCCTGGTCCTGTGTTCTCGGCCCGGAAATGCGTGCGCCAGCAGCGCCAGCGACGACGCGAACAGTAACGCGGCGCCCAATCCCTGTACGACGCGGGCCGCGTTCAAGGTGGCGATATCAGCGGCGACGGTGCAGAGCACCGAGGCAGCGGTGAACACTAGGGCTCCGACGACGAAGACGCGGCGTCGACCGATGCGGTCGGCCCACGCTCCCGCGCTCAAGACAACGGTCGCCAGCGCGAGTGTGTATCCGTCGATCACCCATTTCAGCGAGTTCATGCTCGCGTCGAACTCGCGCGCCATGGACGGCAGTGCGGTGTTGACCACCGCGATGTCGAGCATGAGCATCGCCGTGGCCGCGCAGACGACCGCGAGCGTGATGCGTTGGACCGTGCTGAATGACCCCGCGCCGTCGGTGAGCGGTGCGCTCCGGATCCATGGCGGGTTCGTGTGTGCCGGCGGGTTCGTGTCTCTCGGCGGGTTCGTGTGTGTCGGTTCGGTATGCGCCATGGCTTCTGCCTTCGTGTCGATCCTTCAGGGACGACGACAGAGTGCGGTGAGGCGCTTGGCGATCACTTGCCGACGGCTTGACGTCGACGCCGGAGGCAGCTCGGCGTGGACGGGGCCCTGCGATCGATGTGGCTCTGCGAACGATGTGGCTCGGCGAACGATGTGGCCCTGCGATCGATATGGCTCTGCGAACGATGTGGCTCGACGATCGGGACGGCTCAGGAATCCCGCTCGAGGTAGAAGTAGAAGTGACGACCACCGATGAGTCCGCCGCTACCGTTCATGATCCCCATCACGGTGGTGTCGTCGACGCGTTTGAAGTGGTCGATCACCGGCTGGCCGTCGTAGACCATCGACGCGGTGACCTCGCCGCGGAACTCGACGGCCCACAGCGACGCCTCACCCTTGCCGACCTCGGTGTTGGAGTACAGTTCGCCCGCATCGTTGCGGCAGACCAACGGCTGAACCTCGCTGGTCGAGATGAAGTTCTTACCGTACCAACCGATCTTGGTGAGCAATCCGTTCATCGCGTGACCGGTCACGAACTCGCCGCCGTGCCACCGTCCGAGCATGTCCGCGGGTCTGATCGTGTCCAAGTCGGCCCACACCGCGTCGAGATCGGCGTCGGCGACGGGCGTTCGGGCGGTACGCAGTTCGGCAAAGCGCGCCTGTGCGGCGTCGCGACGTGCGTCGACGTCGTTCTCGATCGGTGCCTGCGAACTCGCGGTCACGAAAGCCTCCCGACGGTTGGGCGCGCCCGGGGACGGTGCGCTGTTCTCACCGTAACCGATCCGCCCGCAGGGTGTGTCGGCGATCACCCGTGCCCCGCCACGCGTCCGCGCACCCCGCCGGTTCACCGATGAAGGTGCCCGACCGGGCCTCCGATGAGTTCGGCGCACCGGTCGGCGAGTTCCCTACGGTCGGATCGGGGGAGCTGGGACTCGTGCACTCGGATACGCACCGCGAGTCCACGGGTGCGCAACACGCGCCGCAACGTGTCGGCGGGCGAGTCGTCGCCGATGAAACCCGCTGCGGTGGTGACCGTCCCGGAGACGGTGAACTCCACATGCAGCGGGATGACCGGGACGCCCGCATCGATGGCGGCTTGGAAGAAGGCAGGCCGGAAGTCGCCGCGGGCGCGACCGCACCAGGTGGTCCCCTCCGGGAAGACCGCGACCGAGTTGTCGGCCTGCAGTTCGGTGACAGCCCTGTGCACCGTCGCGGGCAGGGCGCGCAACGAGCCCCGGTCGATCGATATGATGCCGAGCCTGCGTGCGAGAGTCGACACCACCGGCATCGACATCACGTCGCATTTCGCCACGAATCGGGCAGGGTTGACCACCGCGACCGCGAGGATGTCGAGATACGAGATGTGGTTGGCCACCACGAGCCCTCTGGTGTTCGTGGCGAAGGGTCGACGGTCATCGATGACCACCCGAATCCCCAAGGACCACAACAGGGTTCGCGCACTGGTACGGATGTATGCACGACGCAGGAGTCGCGGCAGGAACGCGACCAGGGATCCCGTCAGCAGAAACAGCGTGGTCGACGCCGCGAGTAGCACGACGCGGGTCACGACGGTGAGCATGTTCGCCGTCGCTCGCGGATCGTCGGCGTGGCACTCGTCGCCGCAGGGACTCGCCGGGAACCAGGCGTGGCGCACGTCCTCGTCCGACGACGCGCCGTGCTCAACACTCACGCCTGGAAGCGCGGACGGAACCGGTGTCGGCGAGAGCGGTGCCGGTGGCGTCGGGGTGTCCGGCAGCGTGGGCACGGGGATGATCGTGGCGGCCGTCATGGGGACCTCACTCTCGGGTGGGTACTGCGAGTCGCGCGCCTGTCGCACGAAGTCTGTCGAGGTAGCGGATGTTGGCGGTCTCGCGATCGAGAACCGTGACGAAGTCGCCGACGTCGAAGATCTCGTCGATCGCGGGTTGTCCGCAGACCGTTGCGCCCAGCCGCAGATAGGCGCGCAGAAGCGGCGTGATCGTGAGCGTGACGGGCGGCTCGATCTCGTCGAGGGTGCGACCGTCGACGAGGGGGTCGCGCAACGGAGTGGCTCGCCAGGGCGCCGGATGGCGGTCGAGCACGTGGTCGCGGACGCCGCGCAGCGTCGCACCCCGTGGTTGCCCGCCCGGTCCGCACAACGGAACCGAGACGCAGCCCATCACGTAGCGGTAATCGGCGTCGTCGAGATATCGGACGAGAGCCGCCCACAGCAGCGCGGTGATCGCCCCGTGTCTGTGCCCCGGCGCCACACACGCGCGCCCCATCTCGACCAGTGACCCTCCGATCTGGTCGATCTCGCGGAGGTCGAACTCGCTCGCGGAGTACCACCCGCCGGCGGCGATAGCGCGCGGCGGCGGGAGCAGCCGCGCGCAACCCAGCACACCGTGCTCGTCGTCGACAGCGACGAGATGCTCTGCGAACTCGTCGACGTGGTCGGCGTCACGGCCCGTCGTGTGGTCACCGATGCGGTCGGAGAAGCCGGGCTCCTCGGCGAACACGTCGTAGCGCAGTCGCTGGACCGCGTCGATCAGCTCGGCCGACTCGGTCAGGACGATCCGCAGGCGTCCGGCGTCGACGAGGGTGCGGGTGTCGCTGCGGCCGAGCTCTGACGAGCACGCGATGCGGCGCCCCACAACCGAAGAGGCCAGTACGTCTGTCATGTCCCAGATGAAAGCCAGTCGCAACGACCGTGCTGCTACGTGGGCGTGACGTGTCGGGGCGTGCTCGGTGAACAGAAAGCAGCGATCCCCGGCCCAGATGGGCCGGGGATCGCTACGAGTGGTTTCGACAGGCTCAACCAGCGGCAGGCAGCTCAACCAGCGGCAGGCAGCTCAACCAGCGGCAGGCAGCTCAACCAGCGGCAGGCAGCTCAACCAGCAAGCCCGCTGATCGAGCTTGTCGAGATCACTTGCGCTTCTTGACCTCTTCGGTCAGCTGCGGTGCGACGTTGAACAGGTCGCCGACGATGCCGTAATCGGAGATCTCGAAGATCGGCGCTTCCTCGTCCTTGTTGACGGCGACGATGGTCTTCGAGGTCTGCATACCCGCGCGGTGCTGGATCGCACCCGAGATGCCGAGCGCGACGTAGAGCTGCGGCGACACGGTCTTGCCGGTCTGACCGACCTGGAACTGGCCGGGGTAGTAGCCCGAGTCGACGGCGGCACGCGAGGCACCGACTGCTGCACCGAGCGAGTCGGCGAGCTCCTCGACGACCGAGAACTTGTCGGCGCTACCGACACCGCGACCACCGGAGACGACGATCGATGCCTCGGTGAGCTCGGGACGGTCACCACCGACGTTCGGCTCGACCTTGGTGATCTTCACGCCACCCTCCTGCGCCGGAACCTCGACGTCGACGCGCTCACCCGCGCCTGCCTGCGGGGCGGCCTCGACGCCGCCGGGGCGCACCGAGAAGATCGGTGTGTCGCCCTTGGCCTGCGCATCGACGGTGAACGCGCCACCGAAGATGGAGTGGACGCCCACGGCGCCCTCCTTGACGTCGACGACGTCGGCGAGCACGCCCGACCCGAGACGAACCGCGAGACGTCCCGCGATCTCCTTGCCGTCGGCGTTGGCCGCAACGAGGATGCCCGCGGGCGATGCCTGCTCGGCAACCGACGACAGCACGTCGACCTTGGGGCTGATCAGGTAGTTCGCGGCGTCGTCGGACTCCGCGACGTAGATCTTCTCGGCGCCTGCGGCCTTGAGGTCGTCGATGATGCCGTCGGCACCACCCGGTGCGCCGACCACGACGGCCGACGGCGTGCCGAGTGCACGAGCGGCGGTGATCAGTTCGTTGGTCACCTTCTTCAGGGCGCCCTCGGCGTCCTGCTCGACCAGAACGAGTACTTCTGCCATTGTTTTTGCTCCTGGATGTCTGGGTGGCCTGCGGCGAGCTAGGTGGCTGCGCGGGCCGGTGAGGTGGTCTGGTTACGCAGCGGCGCCTAGATGATCTTCTGGCTCACGAGGTACTCGGCGACCTTCACGCCGCCGTCGCCCTCGTCGGTGACACGCTCGCCCGCGGTCTTCGGGGGCTTCGGGGTCGAGCTGGTGACGGTGGTACCGGCGTTCTCCAGACCCACATCCGACGGCTCGACGTCGATCTCGGCGAGCCCGACGACCTGAACTTCCTTCTTCTTGGCGGCCATGATGCCCTTGAAGGACGGGAAGCGCGGCTCGTTGATCTTCTCGTTCACGCTGACGATCGCGGGAAGCTCTGCCTCGATGTGGTAGATGCCGTCGTCGGTCTCGCGCTCACCCTTGAGCGACTCGCCCTCGACGGTGAGCTTGCGCAGGTGCGTCAGGTGCGGCAGTTCGAGGTACTCGGCGATCATCGCGGGGATGGCGCCGACACGACCGTCGGTGGCCTCGTTACCTGCGATGACCAGCTCGACGCCCTCGACGGTGCCGAGTGCGCGTGCAAGCACGTAGGCGGTCTGCACCGCGTCGGAGCCGTGCAGCGCATCGTCCTGGATGTGGATGGCTTTGTCGGCACCCATCGACAGTGCCTTGCGGATGGCCTCGGTGGCACGCTCGGGGCCTGCGGTCAGGATGGTGACCTCGCCTCCGTTGGCTTCCTTGATCTGCAGCGCTTCCTCGACCGCGCGCTCGTTGATCTCGTCGAGCACGGCGTCGGCGGCCTCACGATCGAGCGTGAAGTCGCTCTCGGAGAGCTTTCGCTCGGACCAGGTGTCCGGAACCTGCTTGATCAGAACGACAATGTTTGTCATGGGTCTTCGTCGACCTCCTGCGTCGGGTTCGGCAACTTACCGGCGGGTAAGGCCATCGGTCTCCACCCACTTTAGCGCCTCCGAATTAGCCGCAGAACATCGCCTACCTCACACTATGCCCACGATCCGACCGCCGCGACCGCGCGAGTGCACCGGAGGGGGTTCGTGGGACGACCCCGGGTACTAGTCTCGTGGGGATGAGCGACGCACAGGGCTCGACCACACAACGTCGGTCGACGGTGAGCACCGAATCCGCTGCCGCCACAGGCGCGGCGAGCTTGGCCACGTTGAGCACCGAGACGCAGCTCGCGCTGACCGGGGAACGCACGGTTCCCGGCATCCCCGCCGAGAACTACTGGTTCCGGCGCCACGAGATCGCCTACCGCTTCATCGCCGAATCGTGTCGAGGTCTGCACGTACTCGAAGCGGGGTCCGGAGAGGGATACGGCGGAGCGATGCTCGCAGCGGCGGGCGCGACGGTCACCTGTGTCGACTACGACGCGTCGGCCGTCGAGCACACGCGTCGGCGTTATCCGCAGCTGACGATGATCCAGGGCAATCTCGTCGACCTGCCGTTGCCGGACGAGTCGGTCGACGTGGTCGTCAATTTCCAGGTCATCGAGCATCTGTGGGACCAGGCGGCATTCATCGCGGAGTGCAGACGCGTGCTGCGCCCCGGCGGACGCCTGCTGATCTCGACACCCAACCGCATCACCTTCTCACCGGGACGCGACACCCCGTTGAATCCCTTCCACACACGTGAGCTCGACGCAGCAGAGCTCACCGATCTGCTGATCGAGGGTGGGATGGAAACCGTTGTGATGCATGGCGTCTACCACGGTGCAGGTTTGTCGACACTCGACGAGAAGTGGGGCGGGTCGCTCATCGATGCGCAGATCGACCGTGCGCTTGCGGGCGAGGACTGGCCGGACGAACTGGTCGCCGACGTCGCCGCCATCACAGCCGACGACTTCACCATCGTCGCCGCCGACGAAGTCGACATCGACGCCTCGCTCGATCTGTTCGCCGTCGCGGTCCGGCCCTGACGACGCCGATGACCTCTTCTCCCGTCGCAGGTTCTGCGCACCCGATCGGTGGCGATTCGCCCGTGCCCGGACAGTTCACTCTGGTGCTGCACTCTCATCTGCCGTGGTTGGCCAACCACGGCAGATGGCCGGTCGGCGAGGAATGGCTGTACCAGTCGTGGGCTGCGTCCTATCTTCCAGTGTTCGCCATGTTGCGACGCCTTGCCGCCGACGGTTTCACCGATCAGCTCTCCCTCGGGATCACACCTGTACTGGCCGCCCAGCTCGACGATCCGTACTGCCTCCGCTCGATGCACGAATGGCTTGCCGACTGGCAGCTGCGGGCGATGCAGGCGACCGAAACGCCCGACGCCGCGCGGCGCGAGCTCGCACGTCACGAGTTCCGTTGCGCCGCACAAGCAATGGCAGAGTTCGAACGCCACTGGCAACATGGCGCGAGCCCTCTCGTCAGAGCACTGACCGAGACCGACGTGCTGGAGATCCTCGGGGGTCCGCTGGCTCACCCGTTCGGCCCACTACTCGACCCGCGCCTGCGTCGATACTCCCTCGCCGAGGGACTCGCCGACGCTCGCGGACGATGGGGCTTCGCGCCGCAGGGCATCTGGGCTCCCGAGTGCGCCTTCACGCCGGGAATGGAGACCGAGTACGCGGCGGCCGGCGTCGGACACTTCATGGTCGACGGCCCCGCGCTCCACGGCGACACCGCGCTCGCGCGGCCCGTCGGCGACTCCGACGTACTCGCGTTCGGTCGGGATCTGACGGTGAGCTATCAGGTGTGGTCGCCCAAATCGGGCTATCCGGGCCATCCCGCCTACCGCGACTTCCACACCTACGATCACTCGACAGGGTTCAAGATGTCGCGTGTGACAGGCAAAACCGTTGCGGGACAGGACAAAAAGCTCTACCAGCCCGATCGCGTCGCCCCGGTCATCGGCCGTCACGTCGACGATTTCGTCGAGCACGTGCGCGGACGGCTGGTGTCGGAGTCCGAGCGTATCGGACGACCAGCGCTCGTCGTCGCGGCCTTCGACACCGAACTGTTCGGGCACTGGTGGCATGAGGGACCGCAATGGCTCGAGCAGGTACTCCGACGCCTGCCGAAGGCGGGCGTGCGCGTCGGGACGATGGCGTCGGCCGCAGCCAACGGGTTCGTCGGCGAGCCGGTCGCACTCACCGACAGCTCGTGGGGATCGGGCAAGGACTGGCGGGTCTGGAACGGCCCACAGGTCGAGCACCTGGTCGACCTCAACGCCGAGGTGGTCGAGACCGCACTCGACACCATCGACAAGCTGCTCGACGCCGGATCGGTGCGCGACCACGTCGCCGACCAGATCGTCCGGGAGACGCTGCTGACCGTGTCGTCGGACTGGCCGTTCATGGTCTCCAAGGACACCGCCGCCGAGTACGCCGTCCGCAGAGCACACACCCATGCGCACGCTGTGCGCGAGATCGCCGACGCTGCCCTGCGCGGCCGAACAGCGCAGGCCGGCCGACTCGCTGCCGGGTGGAATCTCGCCGACGGACTGTTCGCCGACCTCGACGCCCGACGCCTGCGCGGGAGCGAGCGCGCATGAGGGTTCTGCTGGTCTCGTGGGAGTACCCGCCGGTCGTGGTGGGCGGTCTCGGCAGGCATGTGCACCATCTCGCCACCGAACTCGCCGCAACCGGGCACGACGTCGTGGTGCTGACGCGCAGACCGTCGGGGACCGACGCACTGACCCATCCGACCACTGACACCCGTGTCGAGGGTGTCCGCGTGATCGCCGTCGCCGAGGACCCACCGGAGTTCGAATTCGGGCAGGACATGATGGCGTGGACGCTCGCCATGGGTCATGCGTTCGTGCGAGCGGGGTTGCGCATCCTCGCGGCGGATCCCGACTCGCGGTGGACCCCGGACGTCGTCCACGGACACGACTGGCTGGTCGCCCATCCCGCGGTCGCGCTCGCAGAACTGTTCGACGTCCCGCTCGTCTCGACCATCCACGCCACCGAGGCGGGTAGACACAGTGGCTGGGTCAGTGGGCGCACCAATCGACAGGTGCACTCCGTCGAGTGGTGGCTCGCCAACGAATCCGATGCACTCATCGCATGCTCGACGTCGATGCGCGACGAGGTCAATCGGTTGTTCGGTCCGGGACTGCCCGACGTCCAGGTGATCCACAACGGCATCGACGTCGACCTCTGGCCGTATGCCGAACGGACACGCACTGCCCAAGGGCCTGCGGAACTGCTGTTCGCGGGCCGCCTCGAGTACGAGAAAGGGGTGCAGGATCTTCTCGCCGCGCTCCCCCGGATCCGCCGCACGCACCCCGGTACGACGCTGACGATCGCCGGCGATGGCACCCAGTACGACTGGCTCGTCGAGACCGCCCGTCGACACCGGGTGTCGCGTTCGGTGCGGTTTCTGGGTGCGGTCGGGCACGACCGACTCGTCGACCTCATGCACCGATGCGACGCGATCGTCCTGCCGTCGCGGTACGAGCCGTTCGGCATCGTCGCCCTCGAAGCGGCGGCCACCGGAGCACCGCTCGTCGTCTCCACGGCCGGCGGGCTGGGCGAGGCGGTGTCGGTGCACCCCGACGCCGACCCGACCGTGTCGCCGACCGGCCTGTCCTTCGCCCCGGGCGACGTGGCGGGACTGACAGCGGCCGTTCGGTCGTGTCTGTCCGATCCCGCAGAGGCCGGCGCGCGTGCCCGACGCGCCCGGCAACGCTTGACCGAGGAGTTCTCCTGGCGGGAGGTCGCCGAACGCACCAGCGGCGTCTACCTCTCGGCGAAGCGTCGTGTGCGGCACCCGGTTGGGCGCCCGTTCATTCCCGAAAGGCCGCTGCCCGAACGCGATCCGGGGCATTAGCGTCCCTCGACACTCACCGGCGGCTGACCACCGCCAGGCTCGAACTCAGTGCCCGTGCGCGCGGGCCTCGGCCTTCTTGCGCTCGATGTCGGCCAGCGCACGTTCGAGTTCCGCACGCTCCTGCGCGTTCGCAGCCCAGTCGTCCTTGCGGTTCTTCACCACTCGTGCGGGTGCTCCGACGGCGATCGAATAGTCGGGGACCACACCCTTGACCACCGCGTGCGACCCCAGCACGCATCCGCGCCCGACGATGGTGTTGCGCAGGACCGACACCTTGGCAGCGACCCAGGTGTCCGAGCCGATCCGCACCGGTCCCTTCACGATGCCCTGGTCCTTGATCGGCAACGTGATGTCGTCGGTCTTGTGGTCGAAGTCGCAGATGTAGCACCAGTCGGCGATCAGCACCGAACCGCCGATCTCGAGGTCGAGATAGGAATTGACGACGTTGTTGCAGCCGAAGACGGTCTTGTCTCCGATGCGGAGACTTCCTTCGTGACATCGGATCGAGTTGCCGTCGCCGATGTGCACCCAGCGTCCGATCTCCATCCTGCTCAACTCGGGTGTCGCGTGGATCTCGACATTGCGGCCGAGGAAGAGCATTCCGCGCAGGACGATGTGGGGGTTGGCCATACGGAACCGGGCCAGCCGGTAGTACCGGACGAGGTACCAGGGTGTGTATGCCTTGTTGCGCACCACCCAGCGCAGCGAGTCGAGTGTGACGAATCGCGCCTGGCGCGGATCGCGGCGGCGTCCGGCCCGCCAACGAGACCGGTAGGAGGCGTTCCACATCGTCGTCATGACGACTCACCCTAATCGACGCCGCGGTCCGGATCGGCGGCGGAGCGTCGCACGATAGGCTCTACTGCTGGCGTCCCGGTGCAGTGCCGGGAGCCGAACACGACGGGAGCAGGATGGCTGTGGTTGGCCGCCGGATTCGGGCACCGCGACGAGTTCTGGCTTCGCTGGTGCTCCTGCTCAGCGCCGTGCTGGCGATCAGCGCCTGTTCTGACGGACACATCGATGTACGTTCGGTCGCGAGCCCGGGCTGGGCCAGTTACGGCGGCAACGGCGCGAATTCGAACTACGCCTATCCGTCGATCCCGGATGATCTCGCGCTGAGCTGGACCAGACCGACCGGCGGACCGGTGACTGCGCCGGTCACGGTGTCGAACCACTCGAACGTGAACGTCACCGCGGCTACCGCCAACGGGTGCAACCTGCTCGTTCTCGACCCCAACTCCGGTCGCATGAACTTCTGCAAGCGCATGCGCGTGGGCATCGAGGCGAACTCCACACTGCTCGACCAGTTCGACCAGCCCTACGTCGGCGAGGAGGCGACCTTCCTGTCGCTCAACGCTGGTGGCGCGATCCGGTGGCGGATGCCGGTCATCGGCGTGCCGCTGTCTGCGAAGTTCGCGGCTCCCGGTGAGGTCCTCGTCGTGACGACACAGGGCCAGATTCTGATGCTCAACACCCAGACCAGCGACTTCACCGCCCCGGAGGTGCGACTGCGTCCCGAGGCCGACCCCGGCGATCCCCTCTGGGGTTACGGCGACTGCGTGAGCAACGGTCCGCGCTGCGCCGTGCCCGCCCCTCCCGCTGTCGACGAACAGCACAGCCGCTTCTTTCTGAACTTCTGGCCGACGGGCGCCATCGCCTCCCAGATCCGGGGCTTCTCGTACGCGAAGCAGGGCGATACGCGAACGATCCGCGAGATGTGGCACGCCGACGTTCCCGGTGGTGTGATCGGCGCGCCGACGCTGTCGGCCGACGGGACCACGCTGTACACGTTCAGCCGTCTCGGGCAGATCGTCGCGCTCGACGCCGCGAACGGGAAGACCAAGTGGACCTACGACAACGGCGGCTACGGATTCGCGTCCATGACCGTGTCACCCGATGGCCTGATCATTCCGACCGGTGTACTCGGTGCGCCGCTGACGCTGCTGCGTGATCGCGGCGACCGCGCCGAGCAGGTGTGGCAACGCAAGGATCTCGCGGCCGTGAGCCTGTCGACCCTCACCTCGTCCACGAGCGTCTGGACGGTCGTGCGCAGCGAGGATCAGAAATCGCTGTCGCTGGTCGAGGTCGACACCGCCAACGGGAACACGAAACGCACGCTGGCGATGCCGGGCGCCACCGGCTTCGCGACGGGTGTCGCGGTGTCCGCCTCCGGCCAGATCGCCACCGCCACGAACATCGGTGAGGTGTTCTTCTTCGATTCGAAGAAGAACATCGACTAGCTGCACACGGCAGCCACTAGAGTGGGCGCGATGACGACAACCACGCCTGCCTGGGTCGCCACGTCGATCTGGTGGCACGTCTACCCTCTCGGCGCGCTCGGCGCCGACACCACCGGAGTGGATCGGCACTGCCGTCGCCCGCTGTCGGCACTGATCGACTGGCTCGACCACGCAGTCGCGTTGGGTGTCAACGGAATCGCGCTCGGTCCGATCTTCTCGTCGGCCACTCACGGATACGACACGCTCGATCACTTCACGATCGACGAACGCCTCGGCGACAGAAGCGATTTCGACGCTCTCGTCGCCGCGTGCCGGTCTCGCGGCATCCGCATCATGCTCGACGGCGTCTTCAACCACGTGTCGCGCCAGCATGATCGGGTGTCCGACGACGTGGCTGAAGGGGGCTGGGAGCGTCGTGGCCGGGATGGACACGAGCAGACGTTCGAGGGCCATGGCGACCTGGTCACGCTCGACCACCGCAACCCCGCGGTGGTCGATCTGGTGGTCGAGGTGATGTGCCACTGGCTTGCGGCGGGCGCCGACGCGTGGCGCCTCGACGCCGCCTACGCCGTCCCGCAGGAGTTCTGGCGCACCGTCCTGCCACGTGTCCGTAAGCGGTTCCCGGACGCCTACGTGATGGCAGAGGTGATCCACGGCGACTATCCCGGCTACGTCGCCGACACCGGGGTCGACTCGGTGACTCAGTACGAGCTGTGGAAAGCGTTCTGGAGCAGCATCATCGACGCCAACATGCATGAATTGCAATGGGCCCTCGTGCGCCATGGCGAGATGCTGCAGACCTTCGTCCCGTGGACGTTCGTCGGCAACCACGACGTGACCAGGACGGCGACGCGTCTTGCCGAGCACTCTGCCGACCTCGCCGTGGTTCTGCTTGCGACGCTCTCGGGCACCCCCGCGGTCTATTACGGCGACGAGTTGGGATGGACCGGAACCAAAGAGGATCGCGTCGGTGGTGACGATGCGGTCCGTCAGATGTTGCCCGACACACCGCCTGTCGACGGGGAACTCCCGCCCGTCTATCGTCTTCACCAGCGACTCTTCGCGATTCGGCGCCGATTCCCCGACATCGAGCACGCGCAGGTACGTGTTCTGACCGTCGATCAGGGGTTGCTCGTGTACGAGGTGTCCACTGGTCCCCCGATCATCGTGGCACTCAACGCGAACCGGACCGCCACGGACGTGACGGTCGACCTCGGCGACACCGGACATCTCGCCTCCGAGGCGAGCCACCGGGACGGCAACAACATTCGACTCGAGCCAGGCGGCTGGTACATCGCGGGCACCGAGTCCTGACCGCTAGCGTCGAATCAACCGATCCGACATCACCTGCCCACGAAGACCTTTCGGTATGCACTCGGCGCCATGCCGAGATGCCTACGCAGATGGTGCCGCAGCGTGTCGGCAGACCCCAGACCGGATCTCGCAGCAATCACGTCAATGGACAGCTCACCGGCCTCGAGTAGTTCGCGAGCAAGGTCGAGACGTCGCTCCCGTACCCAGACGCCCGGAGACACGCCGGTCTCCTCTTGGAATCTGCGGCTGAAGGTCCGCTGGCTCATCTGTGCGCGGCGTGCAAGTGCGCTGACCGAGAGGTTCTGGTCGAGGTGGTGGACTGCCCACTCGCGCGTCGCGGCGGTTGTCGGGCCCCCGACGCCGGGGACCTGACGTTCGATGAACTGTGCCTGTCCTCCCTCGCGCCAGGGAGGGACCACACAGTGCCGGGCAACGGCGTTGGCCACCGCGGTGCCGTGATCACGTCGAATGATGTGCAGACACAGGTCGATTCCCGCGGCGAGACCGGCCGAAGTCAGGACGTCACCGTCGTCGACGAAGAGCACCGACTCGTCGAGATCCACACGTGGGTACAGCCTTCGGAAGTCGTCGGCGTAACGCCAATGCGTCGTGGCCCTGCGCCCGTCGAGATAGCCGCCCGCCGCGAGCACGAAAGCCCCCGTGCAGATCGACACGACGCGGGCCCGCGGCCGGATCAGTGTGAGCGCTTCACGCAGATCGTCGGGAATGGTCCCGTCGATGCGGCACGACGCCAGTTTTGTCCCCGGCACGATCACCGTGTCCGCCGTGGCCAAGGCCGAGACGTCAGCGCTGGGCGTGATTTGGTAGGCCGTCGTCGTCTGCAATGGCGACGGTCCGAGTCCGACCGTCTCGACCTCGTAGAGCGACCGACCGGCATCGTCGACGGCCTGCCCGAAGAGCAACGGCGGAATCGTCGCATCGAACCCGACCACCGGCTCCAGCAGCAAGACGGCGATGCGATGGATGGCAGATTCTTCCGACATATTGGCGATTATGCCACTGGCACTCGGGACAGCTGGGCCCGATTCTTGATATGTGACCGTGACACCAGAGCGCGACCCCCTGAGAACACCCCTGCGTCAACGTTTGGGCGGCCGTCGGCCGCATTGGGCGTGGCTGGTCGCGGGCGCGAGCTTCATCGCGATTCTCGGCGCCGCCGGATTCCGGGCCGTGCCGAGCGTGATGATGGATCCCCTCCACATGGAGTTCGGCTGGTCCCATGCGACGATCGGCGCAGCGATGTCGATCAACATGGTGTTGTTCGGAGTCACCGCACCATTCGCCGCAGCGCTCATGGACCGGTTCGGCGTACGTCCGATTCTGACCGTCGCACTTGGATTGATCGCTGCGGGAACAGGTCTCGGAGTCTTCATGACGTCGAGCTGGCAGTTGTTGCTTCTCTGGGGCGTGCTCGTCGGGTTGGGTACCGGGTCGATCTCCATGGGATTCGTCGCGACGGTGTCCACTCGCTGGTTCGTGGCCAGACGCGGCGTCGTCACCGGTGTGCTCACGGCCGCGAGCGCCACCGGACAACTGATCTTCCTGCCGGTCGTCGCACACATCACCGATGTCTACGGGTGGCGGTGGGCCTCGATCGTGGTCACGGTCGCCGCAGTAGCCGTGATCCCGGTCGTGCTGCTGTTCATCAGGGACAGACCGTCCGATGTGGCGAGCACGGCCTACGGGGCAACGTCGCACGACGCGATCGACACACTACCCAATGGCAGCTTCGGCGCAGCAGCCGCAGGGCTGCTCCAGGGAGCGCGTACACGCGCATTCTGGCTTCTGGCAACGAGTTTCGCAATCTGCGGTATGACGACGAACGGGCTGATCGGCACCCACTTCATTCCAGCGGCACACGACCACGGGATGCCGACGACCGTCGCCGCGTCGCTGCTGGCCACCATCGGGATCTTCGACGTCGCCGGGACCGTGTTCTCCGGTTGGCTCACCGACCGCGTCGACCCACGCGTGCTGCTGGTGATCTACTACCTGGGTCGCGGAGTGTCGCTCCTACTCCTGCCGCTACTGCTCTCACCCCACGCCGAACCGAGCACCTGGGTGTTCATCATCTTCTACGGACTCGACTGGGTGGCCACCGTGCCGCCGACCATTGCGATCTGCCGACACTACTTCGGCGCCAACACCCCGGTCGTCTTCGGCTGGGTGTTCGCCTCCCACCAGATAGGCGCCGCGATCGCCGCATTCGGCGCAGGCTACATCCGCGACGCGCAGGGCAGCTACGACAACGCCTTCCACATCGCGGCGGCACTCTGCGTTGTGGCCGCCATCTGCTGCGGTGCGATCAGGCTAGACCGCCCTGACACCGGCCTCGCACAGGAACCCGACGCCCTTGCGGCCGATGCGGGTGAGCACCAGGCTCAGGGACCGAGACCCCTTGAGACGTAGCCGCTTCCGCAGAGCATCGGGATCGACGTCGAGTCCACGGACAAGGATCTCCAATGTTCCGCACCCGTACGCGGCGACAGCCTTGCGTAGCGCCTTCTCCGACGTCGACACCTCCTCGAGCACCTCGAATCCGCGCTCTCCCGGAGGTACGTGGTCGCCTGTGAGGTAAGCGATCTGTGGATCGAGCTGATGCAGTCCGTGCCGTGCCGCGTACTGGCGAACAAGCCCCGCACGTACCACGGCGCCGTCGGGGTCGATGATCCACCTGCCGACGGGACCGCTGTGCTCGACATCGTCGGGTTCGTCGTCGCTGATCTCGAAGCCACTGACGGCGCCGTCGGTCCCGGTGCGCAGAACTGTCGCACGTGTGCGCTCACCGATTCCCGGTCCGCTCCACAGACACGCTTCACGAACTCCACCGTCGAGCGAGGTGACCTGCACTTCACCACTGAAGCCGAATCGGTTGCGCAGCGCCCGATAGTCAAGGCCCGGGGCACATTTGACGATCACGACACGATCGGCATAGGTCATCAACACGTCCGGCAGCGGCGGCGCGAGCTGGTCGAGCCGGAACACCCGCCCACCGCCTGAGCGGCGGGCGGGATCGGCGAGCACGACATCAGCGGTCGAGGTCGGCGTCAGGGCATCGGCGAGCAGCAGCGCCGAGGGTACGTCACCGCCGATCTCGCGACAATTGTATTGCGCCATGCCCACTCTCACCCGATCGAGGTCACTGCCGATGACGCCACCGATTCCGGCCGTCGCGGTCAGTTCCACCATCTCGCCGCCGATGGAGCACGTGACATCGTGGACAACCGCACCTGGAAATCTGTCGGCGATCTCGAAAGCGCGGTGCGCGGCAACCACACTCGGCGTCGCCTGTTGAAGCGCATCGTCGGTCAGCAGCCAGCGGTCGGCATCGCGGAGTTTGGCGGTTGCCCGACGCCGGCACCGCGTCGTCTCGATGAGCGCAGCGTCGTGTGGGGCGTAGCGCCCGCGTGCGTGTTCGACGTTGGCGATCATCGATGCAGACGTCAAGGGCATGCCCGACACCACATCGAGCGCCTTCTCGCCATAACGACCACGGAGAAACGCGACGTCGTCGAGCGTGAACCGATAACCCAATTGGCATCTCCCCTGGCAGGTGCGGGTTCCACAGACACCTTGGCACACCCCGGGCTCGCGACATCGCGCAGGTTGACCGGATGGAGGACTCAACACCGGAAACCATGAGGTCGGCCTAAGGAGTACGGGCGTATGACACCGGCCGACTGAGCAGCCGATACACATCGCGCCGCGGAGGAGTCCTCCGCGGCGCGATGTCTGTAAGGCGATCGGTCACTCAGTTGGCGGGTTTGGTTCCCGTCACGACGACGTTGTAGAAGAACTTGGGCGGTACGACCTTACGCAGCACGTTCTCGTCGAGCCAGGTCATCCGCTTCCAGCCTCCGAACGCGAAACCAGCCCAGCCCCAGCCGAGCTTCTCCGAGGGGACAGCGGCCTCGAACGTGCGGACAGGCCAGCCGAGCATCGCCGCGGCCAATTCTTCGGTCGCCGTCTCGACCTGCGCCGCTCCCGCGGAGCGTGCTATGTCCGCCAGCTCGTCCGGATCGAACGTGTGGATGTCGACGACGGCTTCGAGCGCCGCCGCGCGTGACGACTCGTCGAGTTCCTCCTGCGGTCGACGCCACGACTTCAGCGGCCCCAATTTGGTGACGTTGGTTGTCGCCCACCAGGTGGCCCGACTCATCCAGCGTGCGTAAAAGTCGCCGATCGTCGACGGCTCACCCGCGAACACGAAACGGCCGCCCGGCTTGAGGACGCGCAGCACCTCACTCAACGCCTGCTCGACGTCGGGAATGTGGTGCAGCACAGCGTGCCCGACCACAAGGTCGAAGGTGTTGTCGTCGTACGGAATACGTTCCGCGTCTGCGACACGGCCGTCGACTTCGAGGCCCAGGTTCTCGGCGTTGCGCAACGCGACCTTCACCATGCCGGGCGAGAGGTCGGTCACCGAGCCCTTTGTCGCAACACCCGACTGCATCAGATTCAGCAGGAAGAAGCCGGTTCCGCACCCGAGTTCCATCGCACGTTCGTACGGCAGCGGTTGGTCGGCTGCCACGGCGTCGAATCGGCCGCGCGCATAGTCGATGCACCGCTCGTCGAAGCTGATCGACCACTTCTCGTCGTAGGTCTCGGCCTCCCAGTCGTGGTAGAGCACCTGCGCGAGCTTGGTGTCCTCCAGGGCGGCCTTCACCTGCTCCTCGGTGGCATGCGGATTGGGAGCCGGATCGACGTGATCGGCTGCCGACTCGTTTTCGGTGGTCGTCATGGGTCTCCTACTCTCGCCCTGTGCTGTGTCCGCGACGGCGATACCTACTCGCCGGTAGGGCACGTTGCCGTTGAACCCTACCCGCGCGCATCACTTGCCGGTGAACTGCGCCTTGCCGGGGCCGTTCGCGACGAACGAGTCCATTCCGATCGTGCGGTCGTCCGTGGCGAACAGTGCGGCGAACTGCTGTTCCTCGATCCTGAGTCCGGTCTCGAGGTCGACGCCGAGGCCCTGGTCGACGGACTTCTTGGCCGCCGCAAGCGCCAGGCTCGCCGCGTTACGGAACTGCCCGGCCCACGCTACCGCGGCGTTGTAGACCTCATCGGGTGCCACGACCTCGTCGACGAGTCCGATCGCCAGGGCTTCTGCTGCGCCGACGAACCGTCCCGTGAAGATCATGTCCTTGGCTTTCGCCGGGCCGACGAGACGCGCAAGGCGCTGCGTGCCGCCGCCTCCGGGGATCACACCGAGAAGCGCTTCCGGGACACCGAGTTTCGCGTTGTCGCCCGCGATGCGACGATCGGCACCGAGCGCCACCTCGAGTCCGCCGCCGAGCGCATACCCGGTGATCGCCGCGACCGTCGGCTTGGGGATCTCGGAGATCGAACCAAGCGCGCGCTGCAGACGGCCGGCGACCTTCGACATCTCCGCGAACGTCATGTCGGTCATCTCTTTGATGTCTGCACCTGCGGCCAGCACCTTGGGGCCGCCGTAGACGACGACCGCCTTGATGTCGGAGCGATCGGTCGCCTCTCGTGCTGCGGCCTCCAATTCTGTCTGGACCTGGCGGTTCAACGCATTCATCGGGGGGCGGTTGAGCAGGATGGTTCCCACTCCGGGATGGTCGTCGGAGGTTTCGAGTGTCACGAACTCAGGCATGGTCGAAGGCTACCGTTCACGACGCCGGGCTCGTGATCTGGGCCACCACTGTCACCTGTGCCCACCTACAGTTGGCTCATGGTCCCGTCCGCGTCCACGTCCGCAACCGGAGAGCCGGTTGAGCTCGCCGTAGGCGACCGCATCATCCGCCTGTCGAGTCCTGACCGCGTCTACTTCTCGGACCGCGGCGAGACCAAACTTGATCTCGCGGAGTACTACATGTCCGTCGGCGACGGCATCGTGCGCGCGCTGCGTCGGCGACCGTGCATGCTCCATCGATTTCCCAAGGGTGTCGACGGCAAGAAGGTCCACCAGAAAAGGGTGCCCGCCGGCGCCCCGGACTGGTTGGAGACCACCGAGATCTACTTTCCGCGGTTCGGCCGCACCGCCGACGAGTTGTGCGTCACGGAACTCGCCAGCGTCATCTGGGCTGTGCAGATGTCGACGGTGGAGTTCCACCCATGGAACTCGCGGTGTTCGGACCCCGAACTGCCCGACGAATGGCGCATCGACCTCGATCCCATGCCGGAGTGCACTTTCGACAGAGTTCAGCGGGTGGCGCACATCGCCCACGAGGTGCTCGACGAGCTCGGTGTGCGCGGCTTCCCGAAGACCTCGGGAGGACACGGCATGCACATCTACGTGCGCATCGAGCCGGAGTGGAGTTTCGCGCAGCTTCGTCGAGCCGCGTTGGCGTTCGCCCGGGAGGTGGAGCGACGAGCACCCGACGAGGTCACCACCGCGTGGTGGCGCAAGGATCGAGACCCCGCGGCGCTGTTCGTCGATTACAACCAGAACACCCGCGACCACACGATGGCGTCCGCGTACTCGGTGCGCGGCAACCCGCGCGCGACCGTGTCGGCGCCGATCATGTGGTCGGAAGTCGACGACGTGGCACCTGACGACTTCACCATCGCCACCATGCCCGCCCGGTTCGCCGAGACCGGCGACCTACACGCGGAGATCGACGACGTCGCCTACCGCATCGACACGTTGCTCGAGTGGGCCGAACGCGACGAACACAACGAGACCGACAAGACCGTCGACCTCGACGGTTGACCGGGCAGTCCGTTGTCCGACACGGACGCTCGATCGACGACGAAGGTTTCAGTCTCGACGTCTGTCAGAGCTTGATGTCAGGAACACCCTGGTCGGACATGCTCGCGAAGTAGTCGTCCGACCCCGCGAAACTCAAGCCCCGTATGCCGTGACCGGCACTCACGCTCGGCTCGATCGGTTCGATCGTGCGTTCGGTCGCGAGCAATGCTGAGACGGAGTCGAATCGCGCGACCTCGGTGAGCTGCGACCATGTGGGTGGCAGCAGGAAGTGTCTGCCCGCGGCCCATGCGTCGATGGCGTCAGCGGCACCCACCCAGCGGGCGACGTCGGCCTCGGAGGTCGCGTCGTCGGCGATCTGCCCGTCGGGCATGGCGGCCAGGAAGAATCGCGTGTCGTATCGACGCTTCTCGTTCTTGGGGGTGATCCAGTGAGCCAGTGGACGGAGCAGGTCGGTGCGCAGGGTGAGGTCGTGTCCGCGGAGGAATTCGGCGAACGAGATCGTCTTGTCGACCAGCTTCTCCCGCTCTCCGCGCAGCGTCGTCGGATCGGCGAAGGAGCCGTCGGGACGTGACGCGAGCAGCACACCGCACTCCTCGAATGTCTCGCGCACAGCGGCACAGACGAGCGCCTGAGCCAGTTCTCCCGTGGTGCCGAACTGCTCGGCCCACCACGCGGCCTCGGGACCGGTCCACGCGAGGTCGGCGTCGGCGTCGCGCGCGTCGACGCCACCGCCAGGGAACACTGTCATGCCGCCCGCAAAAGCCATCTGCTTGACGCGGCGTTGGAGAAAGACCTCGATGGAATCGTCACCGTCCCGTACCAACACCACGGTGGCGGCGTCGCGCAGCGGTGCGACGGATTCCGTGGACTGTGGCGCGGTGGTGTCGGGCATCTCGGTCTCCTCGTCTGGGTACTCGATGCACACCTGTGGTGCGCATCACCAGAATCGACCCTATCGCTGCTGACCGGCACTCCGACGATGGGATCCCGGACGCCGCGACCGACGGGCGAAGAAGCGGGAGCCGTCCTTGGTCAGCGTGATCTGCTGACGGAACGTGTCGGAGAGGTTCTTGCTCGTCAGGACGTCCTCGAGCAAACCCTGCGCGACGACACCACCTTCGGACAGCAGCATGACGTGGGTGAAACCCGGCGGGATCTCCTCGACGTGGTGGGTGATCAGCACCGTCGCCGGCGCGTCGGGATCCTGCGCGAGCGTCGACAGCCGATCGACGAGTTCCTCGCGCCCTCCCAGGTCGAGGCCGGCAGCGGGTTCGTCGAGCAACAGCAGTTCCGGATCGGTCATGAGCGCCCTGGCGATCAGCACACGTTTGCGTTCGCCCTCCGAGAGCGTGCCGAAGCGACGATCGGCGAGGTGCTCGGCGCCCATCGACTCCAACGATTCGACGGCCTGCGCTCGGTCGACGTCGTCGTAGTCCTCGCGCCAGCGACCCAATACCGAGTACCCCGCGGAGATCACCACGTCGCTGACGATCTCGTCGGCGGGCACCCGATCGGCCAGCCCGGGACTGCTCACACCGATCCGAGTCGACAGCTCTCGAACCTCCACGCGGCCGAGTGGTTCGTTCAGCAGATAGGCGGTGCCGGAGGTGGGGTGCAATTCGGCGGCAGCCATGCGCAGCAACGAGGTCTTGCCCGCCCCGTTTGGTCCGATGATGACCCACCGCTCGTCGAGCTCGACCTGCCAGGTGATCGGCCCGACGAGGGTCTTGCCGCCGCGCACGAGGGTCACGTCGCGAAAATCGACGAGCAGATCCGGGTCCGAGGTTGCTGTGTCGTTCACCCGTCCCATCGTGCCCTACTCCACGGGCTCGCAGATGCCCGACACAGACTTCTCCCCGACGTGTTCGCCCTCACCGAAATGGGCCGGCGGAGGGAATACCTTCGACGCCGCGGTCCTTGCCCTAGGTATGTCCGTTGATCTTTCCATTCTCGACCTCGCCCAGGTCGGCCGCGACGAGACCGTCGCCCAATCCCTGGCTGCCTCAACAGAAATGGCCACCAAGGCCGAACAGTGGGGCTACCGGAGGATCTGGTACGCCGAGCATCACAACATGCGTTCGATCGCCTCGTCGGCGCCCGCAGTACTCATCGCCCACGTCGCCGCGCACACCTCGACCATCCGTCTTGGAGCAGGCGGCGTCATGTTGCCCAACCACGCGCCGCTGACGATCGCCGAGCAGTACGGCACTCTCGCCGAATTGCACCCCGGCCGTATCGATCTCGGCCTCGGCCGCGCCCCTGGCACCGATCAGCAGACCTTCACCGCGCTGCGCCGCGACATCGCATCGGCCGACCGGTTCCCGTCGGACGTGCTCGAATTACAGGGATATCTGCGTGGTGAGTCGCGAATCCCAGGGGTCGGCGCAACACCCGGCTCCGGAACCGACGTGCCGCTCTACATCCTCGGCTCGTCGCTCTTCGGAGCACAACTGGCCGCAGCCCTCGGTCTCCCCTACGCGTTCGCCTCGCACTTCGCACCGCAGGCGCTCACCGAGGCCGTCGCGCTCTACCGCGAACAATTCCAGCCATCCGACGTCCTCGCCGAACCGTATGTGATCGCGGGCGTCTGTGTGATCGCCGACGACGATCCGGACGTCGCCGCGGCCCAGCTGCGTCAGGCCAAACGGCAGCGGGTCACCGCTCTCCTCGGTCGTGGCGGGCGGCAGTTCACCGACGAGGAGGCCGACGCCATCCTCGACATGCCGCAGGGCAGGCAGATCGATTCGATGCTGACCTACGCGGGCGTGGGCACGCCCACCGAGGTCCGTGACTACCTCGACTGGTTCGCCGGACACGCTGACGCCGACGAGTTGATCGTTGCGTCCATCGCGCCCGACCGAGACGTATGGCTGAGCACGCTCGGTCACCTGGCGCCGGCGCTGAGTCCGTCGACACCGTCTGCGTGACCTGCTCTGACCGACACCCGGCCAGCCGCGAAAGCACTCCGTCGGCAATCAGGTCATACGCCACCGGCATCGATGTATGATCAACCTCGTCGAGTGATGTGACGGCCATACCGTCGCATCGTGGGAACACGAGTCGCGATGAGGAGTTGTCGATGTCCGACCTGAAGGTCCGCAGGGTCCGGTTCGATCTCGCGGGCGACGACATACCGTTCAACTGGCACCCGCAACGTCCGGCATTCGCCATGCAATGCAACGTCGTCTCGTTCTTCGCGCCCGGTTTCGAGAAACTGATCGTGCAGTCGACACGTGAGGCACTGCCCCTGATGCGCGACCCCGAGATGGTCGACGAGGCGACCGACTACATCAAGCAGGAGGGCCAACACACTGCCGCGCATCTGGCCCATCTGCGCGCGCTGATCCGTCGTTGGCCGGGTCTCAAGGACACGATGGACGAGGTCGTCGCCTCCTACGACCGCCTGCTCGAGACGAAACCACTTGCGTGGCGGCTGGCATACGCGGCGGTCGTCGAAGCGACATTCACACCGTATTTCCGGGTCTTCCTCGACCACGACGACAAGCTGTTCGAACCCGGCGACGAGCGTGTCTCCTCGTTGTTCATCTGGCACTTCGTCGAGGAGATGGAGCATCGCAGTTCGGCGCTGAAGGTCTACGACGCCGTGCACGACAGCTACCTCTACCGGGTCAAGACCATCGCGGGCGTGGTGAAACACATGAACGAGATGCTCACGATCGTCGGCGAGGGTTTCCGCGCGCATGTGCCCGTCGGCGAAGGTGGCGAGTTCGCCGAACTCATCCCCGCCGGAGTGACTCTCCGGTCGATCGCCGACGTCCGCCGATTCACGCGGGCGCACCCCGAATACGACGCAACCTATGCGGGCGTACCCGCGCGCGACCTGGTGGAGATGTTCGTGGGACTCGTGCGCTCACAGGGGCCAGGGCACGACCCGTTCTACGAACGGCTCCCCGCCTTCGCAGCCCGCTGGTTCCGGCGCTACGACGAGGATCCGCGTGCGGCAGCACGCTGGTATTCGATCGGCGTGGGTGAGATCGCGAAGCGGGTGCCCGACGGTCATGGGGACGGGCGGGCGGTGGAAGCCACAGCCTGACTCGCGCCGCGGTTGCCGTTCGATCGGCACCGACAAGGTGACCATCGTCGCCGACACACGCGGCTGCTCGCTGCTTCTGGTGGATTACCGCGGTTCGTGCAGCGCGAAGTCGGCGAAGTCGAATCCTGGAGCGACGATGCAACTGACCAGCGCGGCGGAGTCTCCGACAGCGCGCGCCCGCTGCCAGTGACCCGGAGGCACCAGCGCCTGCGGCCGATGACCGGACTCGACATCCGGCCCTACGACGACGGTCTCGACGTCGCGGGGCTCGTCGGCGTCACCACCGAGATCCAACTCGACCGCCGCACCCCGATGGAACAGCCAGATCTCGGCACCTCGCACGGTGTGCCAGGCAGATTCCTCACCCGGCAGCAGCAGGAAGTAGATCGCTGTGGCGGCGGCGCGCTCACCGATGTAGCCGTCAGGCAGCACTGTGGACGGAATGTCGACCGCACTGCGCCAGGTCTCGCGGAACCAGCCGCCCTCCGGATGCGGTCGGAGATCGAGTCCGAGCGCCCACTCCGGCAGTCGGGACTCACTCATCGGCCACTTCCCTGTCACCGAGCGCGTCGTCGGCGCCAGTGATGACCTCGGCGATCACGGTGACCGACCCGGGAGCGATCTCGGTGAAGCCTGCGTCGCGGACGGCGACGGCCCGGCCGTCGGCATCGGCGGTCAGCAGATCGTGCCAGCGAGCTGCCGAGGCGAGACAGATCTGAAGCGGACATCCGGCATCGCGCCACGCACGCGCCGATGCTTCGTCGAGAAGAGTGACGGCGAGCATCGACCCGTGACCGACCTGCGCCGCGAGCTTGCCGACGGTCATCTCGAGTTCGGGATTGACCCACAGGCACACGCCGTCACCATCGGGCGTAGACGGGAGCGTTCCCGCGACGTCCGTTCCGCCGATCTGCAAACGCGCGATTCGACGGTCATTGTCCCCTACCCGTCCCGGCACGAACGCGCGAGCCTGCGCGTCGCCGTCGGACGCCGTGATTCCCCACACCTCCTGTGCCGCAGCCCACTGTGTGCCGCGCGCGCGTCGTGCGATCTTGCGGATTCGTGCGTCACACCATGCCGACATCGGTGCTGCCCACGGGCCGTCGCCGCCGGATCGGTCGTCGAGGCACAACAGTGCAACGGCTCGTGCCGCCGCCGTGAGCAATTCTCTCCGGTCGGGCGGATCGGTCTTCTCGATCCGCAACACCATCTGCATGGCCAGGACGTCGGCAGGGTCGTCGGGGTCGTCGGCGCCACCCACGTAGTCGACGATTCGCCTGTACGCGTCCCGAAACGGATCACCGTCCGGGCCATCGGGTCCTGCTGCTGTCATGGCAGCGGAACACGGCGCATGACGCCGTCGGCGGCGTCTGCTGCCTCGATCTCATCGCGCGTCACGCCGAGGATGAACAGCACGGCGTCGAGGAACGGGTGATTGAGCGCAGCGTCGGCGACCTCGCGTAATGCCGGTTTCGCATTGAACGCGATCCCCAGTCCGGCAACCGACAGCATGTCGATGTCGTTGGCCCCATCGCCCACGGCAACCGTCTGCTCCATGGGAACGCCGACCTGATCGGCGAACGCACGCAACGCGCGTGCTTTGCCCGGTCGGTCGATGATCTCACCGATAACGCGGCCGGTGAGCTTCCCGTCGACGATCTCGAGGGTGTTGGCGCGGACGAAGTCGAGTTCGAGGTCGTGTGCGAGCCCGTCGATCACCTGGCGGAACCCGCCGGACACCACTCCGCAGCGATAACCGAGGCGGTGCAGGGTCCGAATGGTGGTCCGGGCGCCGGGAGTCAATTGCAGTGACGCAGCCACCTCGTCGAGCACACGTGCATCCAAGCCCTCGAGCGCCGCCACACGTTCACGAAGAGACTCAGCGAAGTCGAGTTCACCGCGCATCGCTGCCTCGGTGACAGCCGCAACCTCTGCCTCACGACCAGCATGCGCCGCGAGCATCTCGATGACCTCACCCTGAATGAGTGTGGAGTCGACGTCGAAGACGACGAGCCGCTTGGCGCGCCGCGCCAGACCGCCACGCTCGACGGCGATGTCGACGCCGTACCGGGCAGCGATGCCTGCGAGTCCTTTGCGGAGGTCGGCGTCGGCGGCGACGCTGTTGCGGCGTCCTTCCACACTGACCATCAGCTCGAGCCCGGTCACGGGGTAATCAGCAACTCCACGGATGGAATCGATGTTGCCGCCCTGGCCGGCGAGTTCTGCCGCTACCGCCCGGAAGGCCCTGGCCGTGACCGGACTTCCGAGGAGAACCACGGCGTGGGTCGACGGTCGGTGGCCGGCAGGCGTACCGCCGACCTCGACGATCACGTCCATGCCGATCGACCCCATCGCCTGTTCGACGACGTCCTGTACCTCTTCGGGATCGGTGTCGACCGAGACCATGACACCGAGCGTGAGGCGATCGTTGATCACCACCTGCTCGACGTCGAGCAGGCTCACCTGCTGCGCCGCGAGTGCGCCCATCAGGACGGACGTGACGCCAGGCTTGTCCGGACCGGTGACCGTGATCAGTACCGGTGTGGGTTGCACCATCGAGACGATGTGGGAACGACGATCAGCGGTCGCGGTCCCCGGATGCCTCGTGGCTGCCGGTGGTCAGCGGATCGCGTCGGATATCCTCGGCCACCCTGCTCTCGTGGCCGTGGCCACCGCCGACGTGCGCTTCCGCACGCATGCGTTCGACCATGTGCGGATAGTGCAGCTCGAACGCCGGACGCTCCGACCGGATGCGGGGCAGCTCGGTGAAGTTGTGACGCGGCGGCGGGCAGCTGGT
Source organism: Gordonia otitidis (assembly GCF_020735545.1). NCBI lineage: Bacteria > Bacillati > Actinomycetota > Actinomycetes > Mycobacteriales > Gordoniaceae > Gordonia > Gordonia otitidis. The sequence continues at coordinate 3,926,046 of NZ_CP085974.1, read as the reverse complement.
CGCCCACTCGAGCGAGTTGCCGAAGCCCCACGGGTCGTCGACGGTCACGACCTCGCCGTAGCGGTAGCTCTTGAAGACGTTCCACAGGAACGGCAGCGTCGAGAGTCCGAGGATGAACGCGCCGACGGTCGAGATCTCGTTCAGGCGGGTGAACCCGTCGGACGGGAGGTAGTCGGCGTAGCGACGCGGCATGCCCTCGTTACCCAGCCAGTGCTGCACCAGGAAGGTGGTGTGGAAACCGATGAAGGTCAGCCAGAAGTGCCACTTGCCCAGTCGCTCGTCGAGCATGCGCCCGGTCATCTTCGGAAACCAGAAGTAGATGCCCGCGTAGGTGGCGAACACGATGGTGCCGAAGAGCACGTAGTGGAAGTGCGCGACGACGAAGTAGCTGTCGGAGAGGTGGAAATCCAGGGGCGGGCTGGCAAGCAGCACACCGGTGAGGCCACCGAAGAGGAACGTCACGATGAAGCCGACGGAGAACAGCATCGGCGTCTCGAACGTGATGTTTCCCTTCCACATCGTGCCTATCCAGTTGAAGAACTTCACACCTGTCGGCACCGCGATGAGGAACGTCATGAAGGAGAAGAACGGCAGGAGCACCGCACCGGTCACGTACATGTGGTGCGCCCAGACGGCCACCGACAGCGCCGCGATCGCCAACGTCGCGTACACGAGTCCGGAATAGCCGAAGATCGGCTTGCGACTGAAGACCGGGAACACCTCGGAGACGATGCCGAAGAACGGCAGCGCGATCACGTAGACCTCAGGGTGTCCGAAGAACCAGAACAGGTGCTGCCAGAGGATCACACCACCATTGGCGGGGTCGTAGAGGTGTGCACCGAACTGGCGGTCCACCTCGAGTCCGAGTAGCGCCGCGGTCAGCAGCGGGAAGATCAGCAGGATCAGCACGCTGGTCACCAGGATGTTCCAGGTGAAGATCGGCATGCGGAACATGGTCATGCCCGGTGCGCGCAGACACACGACGGTCGTCACCATGTTGACCGCACCGAGGATGGTGCCCAGACCCGAGACACCGAGACCCATGATCCACAGGTCGGCGCCGACGCCCGGCGAGTGAACGGCGTCGGTCAGCGGGGTGTAGGCGGTCCAACCGAAGTCGGCGGCACCACCGGGGGTCAGGAAGCCACCGATCGCGACGGTCGACCCGAACACGAACAGCCAGAAGCCGAATGCGTTCAGTCGCGGGAACGCGACGTCGGGCGAGCCGATCTGCAGCGGGAGCACGAAGTTGGCGAAACCGATCACGATCGGCGTCGCGTACATCAGCAGCATCACGGTGCCGTGCATCGTGAAGAGCTGGTTGAACTGCTCGGTCGACAGGAACTGCATGCCCGGGTGGGCGAGTTCGGCGCGCATCAGCAACGCCATGAGACCGCCGATCAGGAAGAACGCGAAGCAGGCGGTGATGTACATCATGCCGATCAACTTGTGATCGGTGGTGGTGATCAGCTTGTAGATGAAAGAGCCCTTGGGCTGGTAGCGCGCCGGGTACGGGCGCGCTGGAGCCAGATGGGTTGTGGGCTGGTCTACCGCGGTCACAGATCCTCCTCTAACCGACCGTGAGCTCGGGACGGCAACGAACGAAAAACTACCGCTGGCAATGACACACCGAGCGCTGGTTACCGATCGTAGCCCCTTGGACCCGGCTGAGCCGACTGGGTCCTACGATCTGTCGTACAAAATCTGCCCCACCCCCGATACGGCCAGTTCACCGGCCATATCCTGGCCTCCACTCGACGTGTCGCGCGCGGGCTTTCGGGGTGTCACCGCCCATGGCCAGGACCGTGACGGTCTGCTCCGGGAACGGCGGTGTCGCGATGCTAGGTTGATCTGCGTGTCACGCGGGAAGCAGAGTGCGGGCGGTGCGGGCCGTACACGCAAGGTCGGTGGGCGCCTCGGCGCCCTGATGGTCGCGGGCACGCTCGCCGTCGCACTGGCCGGTTGTTCCGACGACAACACGGCACTGACCACACCCGACGGCAAGACCATCAGCACGACGACGACCCGGATCGCCGACGTCAACGTGGTCTCGCCCGACCGGGATTACAGCAAGACATGCCTGGCACCGACCCCCGCCGACGATCCTCAAACCGACGTCAAACGCATCGTGGTCACCGATCCCGCCCTGCTCGACGCCGTCTGCGCGCTCGGCATCGGCCCCAAGGTCGTCGCCGTGACCAGCGCACCGGGCAGCATCCCTGCCTATCTCGGTCCGCAGCTGACGTCTGTACCCACCATCGGCTCCTCCCCCGACGCCTCCGCCGTCGGCACCGCGGCACCCGACATCGTGCTCACGACTCCGGACACCTCGACGTCGGCCAAAGCCTTCGGTTCGGCCAGGGTCGCCACCATCGACCCCGCGGACTGGGAGAAGCAATTCATCGCGGTCGCCGACGCACTCGGGCGGACCTCGCAGGGCCCGCGTCTGATCGACGAGTTCCGGACCGAGGCACAGAAGACCGGCACCCGGATGGATGCCGCACACTCGCAGGTCTCGCTGGTCCGGTTCGGCAAGGATTCCGAAGTCCTGGCGGGAACCGACAGCTTCGCGGGGCAGATCCTCTCCATGGTCGGGGTGCAGCGACCGGCCGCGCAACGCACCGCAGGCCCCACGGTCCTCACCGACAAGAATTTCAAGGACGCCGACGCCGATCTCATCTACGTGTCTTTCGAGGGCGCCGACGGTCTCACGCACGGCAAGGAAGTGCTGCTCAGCGACCGATGGTTGGACATGGGCGCACCGACGTGGAAGCGCGTGCTCATCGTCGACGACGACGTCTGGTATCGCAGTTCGGGGCTCGCAGCCGCCTGGCTCGTCCTCAACGACGTGAAGGGTTCGCTCAACGGCAACTCCGGAAGCTACTGACGCCCACTTCGGGCCGCCCTCTGCTGTCGCGCGGCGCGCACCTGATCGATTCACCGTGATCGCAAGGCTTCCCGTCGGCGTACGGCATCGGCAAGGCACAGCCCCTTCGTCACCAAGACCAGTTCGCTGCGGGGATTCGTGTTCGACGTCGCGACCGGTCGTCTCACCGAGGTCGACTGACCCGGTGCCGATGCGGCGTCACGGCCAACCCGGAGCGGACTCGACGGTTCCGTCGTCGATCGCGGCGACGAGTTGGGCGTGGTCGCGTTCGGTCTGGTCCGCATACGCCCGCGCGAACGCCACGACGGATTCCTCGGAACTGGCGGAACTCCCGAAGTACTCGTCGATCGTCCTGGCGTCACCACTGCGTGCATGTGCACGCGCGAGGACGTGCCCGCATGCACTCGCAAATGCTCCGAGACGCGGCGCCACGGATTTCCCGTCCGGGATGACCTTCCCGTCACGGAACTGGCGGACGTAGAAGTCCCAGTCCCGAATCGTCGACCACCCGAGAAACGAGTCCGAAGCGCTCTGGATCAATCGTTGGCCGTTGACGACGCGTTGCCCGTGGTTGGGATACACGCTGGGACCGAGGAACTTCTCGTATACCGACGGAGCGGCCTGTTTGATCTGGAAGAAGAGCGGATCACCGGTCTGGTGCTCCTCGGTCAGTGTCAGATAGACACGCATACCGACACTGCCGACGCCCACCACCTGCTGCACGATGTCGACGAGGTCGAAGCGGCGCAGCAGGGCCGCGATGTTCTCCTGGACCGATCCGTAGTAGCTGACCAGCACGTCGTTGAGCACATCGTCGAACTCCGACAGCGAGTGGACGCGATACGGGGGTGCTTCGGTGATCATGCGTCGACCGTCGACGAGGTGGGTGAACTTCTTCGACGTCCCCCTGTTGCTGCGCTTCTTGGCCCGCTTGCTGATGTATTTGTCCAACTGCGAGCCCTCTTCGGGCGCGAGATAGCCCGCGAGGTCGTCGGCCGAGACCTTCGCCGACCACACGTCGAGGATCGGCCACGTCGCGTACGTCGCGATCGACGAGCGATAGCCGGCGAATCCCCTGCGCACAGCGTCGAGTGCCGTCTTCTCGTCGACGTCGTTGTCCCGGGCGAGTACGACGAGGCTCGTGAGGAACCGCAGCAGATCCCATTCGAACGGGCCGGGCAGTGTCTCGTCGAAGTCGCGCAGGTCGAAGGCCAGTGTCCGCTCGGGCGTGTTCCACATCCCGAAGTTCAGAACGTGCGCGTCGCCGCACATCTGGACGTGGATGCCGGTGTCGGGCCGCGACGCGAGGTCGGCGGCCATCACCGCGGCCGCTCCCCGATAGTAGGTCCAAGGCGAAGCCGACATCCGTCCGTGCCGCATCGGAACGAGTCGCTGGTCGCGGATCTCGTTCTGCGCCAGAATGGTCTGCAACGCATCGTGGCCACGCGTCGCCGGATCCCAGTCCCCCAGTGACGTGCGCGGCACCTTTTTGCGCGCCGCCTTGCCCCGGGACACCTCGGTGGTGTCGTAGCGGGTCGGTCCGGCGGCCAACGCGGCCGACTGCGTGGAAGGCGTGCCGGCGGCAGTCGGCACCGATGGAAAGTGCGCGACGCCCTGTGCCTCGGTGTCGGACGTGTCTGCCGATGTGCTCATCCAACCAGTGTGGCGCGGGTGGCGTCCGAGCGTGCGGTGCGCATCCACGTCGGCGGAACCGGACGCGGCCGCCGACCGCGCCGCCACGACGTGTCCGACCCTGCCGTTAACCTCGATGCATGGCATCCACCAGCAGGCAAGGCGGATGGCACATGCTCTGGCGCCCGGGCATCGGCTTGGCCGTGTGGCTCGAGCACGACGCCCGACTGCCCGACGATCTCGCTCAGTTGCTGGCGGGCAAGCGATTCCGCCGTGACATCGGGATCATCGGACCGAGCGGACGCCGCGAGTTCGTCTCAGCGATCACCCTGGGTACCTCGTCGGCCGTCGCCGTCCTTGATGCCTCGCGGTCGTTCTCCGTGGCTGGTGACGTGCGGTGGTATCGGATGATGCTCGACGGTGTGCGCCGATTCGTGGCAGCGGGATCGGTCGCCCCCACCGTCGCCGACCTCTCGGGCGAGACCGTGGTCCGCTGGGTGCCGATTCCCACCGCATCGTGGCGTAGTTGGTTCACCGTCATCAGCGCAGGCGCGCCGGATGCGCTCGTCGACAACGGCGGAGCCGAGGCCCTCGCCGACCTCGCCGATGAGTTCGTCGATCATGAATGCCGTGCCCGACTGAGCGCCTCCGAGGTCAGACTCGGACCGCTGCGCCCGACGACACCGTTCGTCTCAGCACTGGTCGGCGACGCCGCGGCACCCGCGGCAGCGCGCGGGCCCGCTGCACAGACTGCGTGGGGTCAGTGGGCAGGCAGCGCGCCCCGCGACGAGTCACTGCTCGTGTTCCGCCTCTTCGAACCGGAGGACCTACCCGACCGCGACGACCTGTTCGATGCCTGGGACGACGAGCCACTCCCCGATGTCCGGTGGCGACTCCAGGTGTGTCGACGCGCACCAGACGGCCACACCGAACCTGTTGCGCCACATCGCCTCGACGCGCACGAGCTCGACCAGGTGACCACCGAACTGGCCTCCGCGGTTCGAGCGTTCGGTGAGCTGTCCCACGCGGAACCCGACCGCAGCACCCTCGACTTCCTGTTGCCGACCGACATCGTCGAACAGCTTCTGGCCACGGGCACCGCCCTCTTGTCCGACGCCGGTTTCCCGGTCCTGCTGCCACGCTCCCTCGCCGACGTTCGCCCGACACTCGGCCTGCGCGCCGCCCCGGTGCCCGGCGGCGGCGCACCAGCGCGCATGGTCGGATTGCGCGAGATGCGTGAGTTCGAGTGGCGCCTTGCACTCGGCGATGGACCGGATGCGATCACCCTCACCGACGCCGATCTCGACGAACTGTCAAGGCAGAAAGGCGATCTCGTTCGCATACGCGGCGTGTGGATGCGGGCCGAGGGAGCAGCACTGACCCGCGCCGCCACGTTCATCCGCACCCAACGCGCGTTACGCGACTCCGGGACACCCGCCGACATGGGCGAGTTGTTCGGCCTCGTCACCGACACCGCCGGCACGCTTCCCGTGCCCGTCACCTCGGTACGCGGGCTCGGCTGGCTCGACGACCTCGCCGACGGCTCCGCACTCCGGCCCGTTCCTGTGCCGACACCGACCGGGCTCGTCGCCCGATTGCGTCCCTATCAACAACGGGGTCTCGACTGGCTCGCGCACCTCAGCGCCCTCGGCATCGGCGGCGTCCTCGCCGACGACATGGGCCTGGGCAAGACCATCCAGGTGATCGCGCTCCTGTGTGCCGAGCGTGACGTCGACGACTGCGGGGCAGGAACGACGCTCGTGGTCTGTCCGATGTCGTTGGTGGGCAACTGGTCCCGCGAACTGAGCCGTTTCGCGCCCGGGCTGCGCGTCCACGTCCACCACGGTTCCGACCGCGCGCGGAGCACTTCGTTCGCCGCCGTGGTAGCCGACACCGATGTGGTCATCACGACCTTCGCACTCGCCGCGCGCGACCGCGAGATCCTGGCCGCACTCACGTGGCGACGCGTCGTCGTCGACGAGGCCCAGCACGTCAAGAATGTGCGCACCGCGGCCGCGAAAGCACTGCGCGCGCTTCCGGCGCGGCATCGCCTCGCACTCACCGGTACCCCGGTGGAGAATCGACTCGAAGATCTGAGGGCGGTGATCGACCTCGTCAATCCCGGGCTGTTGGGGTCTGCGTCGACGTTCCGAGCGCGTTTCGCCGAGCCCATCGAACGAGACCGCGACCCGGACGCGCTGCGCCGGCTCAACCGCACGACCCGACCGTTCATTCTCCGACGGGAGAAGACGGATCCGGACATCGTCGGCGATCTTCCCGAGAAGACAGAGATCACCGTGCGCGCCAACCTCACTGTCGAGCAGGCGGCGCTCTACCGCGCGATCATCGACGATCTGATGGCCGCACTGCGCGACAAGCAACAGCGCGCGATGCGCAGAAGAACCGTGCTCGCCGCGCTGACCCGCCTCAAGCAGGTGTGCAATCATCCAGCGCACTACCTCGGTGATGGATCGCCGATGATGCGTCGCGACAGGCACCGCTCCGGCAAACTCGAATTGCTCGGCGACATCGCGACAACTCTGGTCGCCGACGGCGACAAGGCACTCGTCTTCACACAGTTCGCGGCGTTCGGCGAGATGCTCGCCGCCTGGCTCTCCGAACAGGTCGGCGCTGCGATCCCGTTGCTGCACGGAGGTGTTGCCCGCACCGAGCGCGACCGAATGGTCGCCGAATTCCAGGGCGATGACACGTCTGCGCCCGAAGGTCCGCCGATACTCGTCGCAACTCTCAAAGCCGGTGGCACCGGGCTGAACCTGACGGCTGCCACGCACGTGGTGCACGTCGACCGCTGGTGGAATCCCGCGGTCGAGGACCAGGCGACCGACCGCGCGTACCGCATCGGCCAGCATCAGCGGGTGCACGTACGCCGATTCGTGTGCGTGGGCACGCTCGAGGAGCGAATCGACGACATGATCGCCAAGAAGCGCGAACTGTCGCGGCTGACGGTGTCGGCCGGCGAGAACTGGATCGGCGACCTCGGCGACGACGAGTTGTTCGACCTGTTCCGACTGCGCGACGAGGCGGTCAGCGAATGAGCGGACAGATGCTGCGCGGACACGTCCCGCACTGGCACACCACCGTCGGACGAGGAATGAGCACACACACTCGATCGCGACGAGGAGGTTCGAGGCGATGAGACGGGGTACGGTGCCGGTGCGCGGCTACGGGGTGACCCGCTGGGCGCGTGCCTTCGTCGACGTCGTGGAAGGTCGTACCGACATCACGGGCGAAGGCGGGCCGCGAAGCGACTCCGTCACCGAGTCAGCGGACAGTCGTCGAATCGGTAAGGCGCGAAGCTACTTTCGCGATCGCCACGTACACCGCCTGTCGATTCGGCCCGGGGAGGTGACCGCCTCGGTCGAGGGGAGCCAGCTCGAGCCCTTCGAGGTGATCCTCTCGATGCGGACCGTCGACGTCGACACCGTCGCCGCCCTGCTGCGCGATCGCGGCGGGGTCGGCGAGTTGATGGCGGTGGCTCGCGGTGAGCAACCGCCGGTCGTCGGCGAGCTGCTCGGGCCCACCGAATCGGCCGACATCGCCTCGCACTGCACGTGCCCCGACGAGGCGGTCAGGTGTATCCACGTACTCGCCGTCGCCTACGAGGTGGCCGCCGAGATCGACCGTTCACCCCTCGCGCTGTTCACTGTCATGGGAACCGACCTGTCGTCTCTGCTCGATGCGCTCGGTGAGCAGGGCTCGAATGCCACCGAGTCCGATCGCGCCGACGACGAATCCGCACCGCTCGATCGCGCCGACTTCTTCGGCGACCGAGCAGCGCTTCCACCGCTTCCGAGACCATCGCGGACCAACCCGCTCACCGATCTCGACGGCATCGCACTGCGCGCCGCGTTGCGGGCCTCGGGAGTCGCACCCGGCGACATCGCCGAGGCCATCGACGAACTGGGCGACCTCTACGACCGACTCATCGACGAGTGATCAGAAGTCCCAGTCCTCGTCCTCGGTGTTGACCGCCTTACCGATGACGTACGAGCTACCCGACCCGGAGAAGAAGTCGTGGTTCTCGTCGGCGTTTGGCGACAGCGCCGACAGGATCGCCGGGTTCACGTCGATGTCGTCGCGTGGGAACATCGCCTCGTAGCCGAGATTCATCAGCGCCTTGTTCGCGTTGTACCGCAGGAACTTCTTGACGTCCTCGGTCAGCCCCACCTCGTCGTAGAGCGCCTCGGTGTAATCGGATTCGTTGTCGTAGAGGTCGAACAGCAGCTCGAAGGTGTAGTCCTTGAGCTCCTGACGACGCTCGGGTGTCTGCGTCTCGAGTCCGCGCTGATACTTGTACCCGATGTAGTACCCGTGCACGGCTTCGTCGCGAATGATCAACCGGATGAGATCAGCGGTGTTGGTCAGCTTGGCCCGGCTCGACCAGTACATCGGAAGGTAGAAACCGGAGTAGAACAGGAACGACTCGAGCAGGGTCGAGGCGACCTTGCGCTTGAGCGGATCGTCGCCGCGGTAGTAATCCATGACGATCTGCGCCTTGCGCTGGAGTTGCTCGTTCTCCTCCGACCACCGGAACGCCTCGTCGATCTCCTTGGTGGAACACAGCGTCGAGAAGATGGAGCTGTAGCTCTTGGCATGCACCGACTCCATGAACGCGATGTTGGTCAACACCGCCTCCTCATGAGGTGTCGTGGCATCGGGAATCAACGAGACGGCACCCACCGTGCCCTGGATGGTGTCGAGCAGCGTCAAACCGGTGAAGACACGCATCGTGAGCTGCTTCTCGTAGGCGGTCAACGTGTTCCACGACGGGATGTCGTTGGAGACCGGGACCTTCTCCGGCAGCCAGAAGTTGCCGGTGAGGCGGTCCCACACCTCCGCGTCCTTCTCGTCGGGCACGCGGTTCCAGTTGATGGCCGACACACGGCTCACCAACTTGATCGGTGCGCCGTCTGCTGGGCTGTGGCTTTCGGTGGAGGTCATCGGGTCTCCTCTGGGAAGGTTCTGCCAAGGTCTCGAGAGTGGAGGACGGTCATAGCATGCAGCTGACGCAGCCCTCCACCTCGGTGCCCTCGAGAGCGATCTGACGCAGTCGGATGTAGTACAACGTCTTGATTCCCTTGCGCCACGCGTAGATCTGAGCCTTGTTCACGTCACGTGTGGTGGCGGTGTCCTTGAAGAACAGGGTGAGACTCAAACCCTGGTCGACGTGCTGCGTCGCGGCGGCGTAGGTGTCGATGATCTTCTTGTAGCCGATCTCGTACGCGTCCTGGTAGTAGTCCAGGTTGTCGTTGGTCATGAAGGGCGCCGGATAGTAGACGCGCCCGATCTTGCCCTCCTTGCGGATCTCGATCTTGGCCGCCACCGGATGTATCGAACTCGTCGAGTGGTTGATGTAGCTGATCGACCCGGTCGGCGGAACCGCCTGCAGGTTCTGGTTGTAGATGCCGTCACGCTGCACGGCCGCTTTGAGTTCACGCCAGTCGTCCTGGGTGGGGATGTCGATCTCGGCCTCCGCGAACAACTCCCGCACCCGTTCGGTGGCAGGTTCCCACACCTGTTCGGTGTACTTGTCGAAGAACTCGCCACTTGCGTACTTCGAGTTCTCGAAACCGGCGAAGGCATGGCCGCGCTCACGGGCGAGCGCGTTCGAGGCGCGGAGCGCATGGAACAGCACGGTGTAGAAGTAGATGTTCGTGAAGTCGACGCCCTCGTCACTGCCGTAGAAGATCCGCTCCCGCGCGAGATATCCGTGCAGATTCATCTGCCCCAGACCGATCGCGTGGGATTCGTTGTTGCCCTTCTCGATCGACGGCACCGAGGTGATCGCGGTCTGATCGCTCACCGCGGTCAGGCCACGGATGGCGGTCTCGATGGTCTGACCGATATCCGGCGAGTCCATCGTCTTCGCGATGTTCAGCGACCCGAGGTTGCACGAGATGTCTTTGCCCACATGTGAATACGACAGATCGTCGTTGTAGGTCGACGGAGTCGACACCTGCAGGATCTCCGAACACAGGTTGGAGTGGGTGATCTTGCCGTCGATCGGGTTGGCCCGGTTCACCGTGTCCTCGAACATGATGTAGGGGTAGCCCGATTCGAACTGCAGCTCGGCCAGGGTCTGGAAGAACTCGCGCGCCTTGATCTTGGTCTTGCGAATCCGACGGTCCTCGACCATCTCGTGGTACTTGTCGGTCACGTTGATGTCGGCGAACGGCACGCCATAGACGCGCTCGACGTCGTACGGGCTGAACAGGTACATGTCGTCGTTGTTCTTGGCGAGCTGGAAGGTGATGTCGGGGATCACCACGCCGAGGCTGAGCGTCTTGATGCGGATCTTCTCGTCGGCGTTCTCCCGCTTGGTGTCGAGGAAGCGGTAGATGTCGGGATGATGTGCATGCAGGTACACCGCGCCAGCCCCCTGGCGCGCGCCGAGTTGGTTGGCGTAGGAGAACGAATCCTCGAGCAACTTCATGATCGGGATGACGCCCGAACTCTGGTTCTCGATCTTCTTGATGGGTGCGCCGTGCTCGCGGATGTTGCTCAGCAGAAGCGCAACACCGCCGCCGCGCTTGGACAGCTGTAACGCCGAATTGATTGCGCGCCCAATGGATTCCATGTTGTCTTCGATACGCAGCAGGAAACAGCTCACCGGCTCGCCCCGCTGCTTCTTGCCCGAGTTGAGGAAGGTGGGTGTCGCCGGCTGGAAGCGCCCCTCGATGATCTCGTCCACCAGCGCGCGCGCCAGCGACGTGTCGCCGTCGGCGAGCGTCAGCGCGACCATGCACACACGGTCCTCGAAACGTTCGAGGTAGCGCTTGCCGTCGAAGGTCTTGAGCGTGTAGCTCGTGTAGTACTTGAACGCGCCGAGGAACGTCGGGAAGCGGAACTTCTTACCGTACGCATGCCCGAAGAGCAGTTTCACGAACTCGCGATCGTACTTCGCGAGTACCTCCGGCTCGTAGTAGTTCTCCTCGAGCAGGTAGTCGAGCTTCTCGTCGAGATCGTGGAAGAACACCGTGTTCTGGTTGACGTGCTGCAGGAAGTACTGATGCGCAGCCTCGCGGTCCTTCTCGAACTGGATCTTCCCGTCGGCGTCGTAGAGATTCAGCATCGCGTTGAGCGCGTGGTAGTCGAGCTCACCCGGGTCGTGACCCGCCGGACCGTTGTGCACCCCCGACAGACTCGCGGAGGTCGTGGTGTCGGGGACGGTGGATTCCGAGACGGATGCGGTAGGCGACACGAAGAGACTCCTCGGAGATGGATGCGTATGGAGATGGATGCGTATGGAGGGCTGTGCGGAGCGAAAAGCAGGGACGGAAGACGCTATGAGGGATACCGGGTATGTGGTCGAGACGGGTATGTGTCAAGACGATAGCTGGCGCTACCGACACTCAGACGCGGACGTTGACGGCCGTCTCGGGATCGACGAAGGCGTCGCTGTGCGCGAAGTCGGCCAGCCCGCTACGGACGCGGTCGACGTCGTCGGAAGTGCCCATGAGCTCGAATCGGTAGAGATACGGAACCGAGCACTTACGCGAGATGATGTCGCCGGCGAGACAGTACTCCTCGCCGAAGTTCGTGTTCCCCGCGGCAATGACGCCACGGATCAGCGAACGGTTGTGTGTGTTGTTCAGGAATTTGATGACCTGCTTGGGCACGAACCCGTTGCTTCCCGTCGACGACGGTTTGCCGCCACCGTAGGTGGGACAGATCAGAACGTAGGGCTCGTCGACCTCGAATGCCGCACCCCCTCGCCGCCCACCGTCGAGAACCGGGATGCGCGCGACACGCATTCCCAGCTTCTCGACAAACCGATGGGTGTTCTCCGACACCGATGAGAAGTAGACGATCAGCGGTGACTCGAGAGACGGTTGCGGCGTGAGAGATGATGCTGTGAGAGACATTCGATCCGGCTTCCCCTTCGGATCGTGATGCGGAGACTTCAGGCTGCGCGTGTTGCCAATGCTTTGATGCGGTCGAGACGGAAGCCCGACCAGTGCTCTTCGTCGGCGACGACGACGGGCGCCTGTAGGTAACCGAGAGCCATGACGTAATCGCGAGCGTCTGCATCCTGGGTGATGTCGACGACCTCGTACTCGATCCCTTGCTTGTCGAGAGCCTTGTAGGTGGCATTGCACTGCACGCAGGCCGGCTTGGTGTAGACGGTGATGGCCATCAGATTGCTCCTCGGTCGTGGTGAAGTCGTACTGCCTCAGATGGTTCTCCAGCGTGAAGATAGTGATTTGAGTCACCGACCTCACCGCCGTCTCTGAGGGTTATGAGCGATCCCCGTCGTCGGCCTTGCTGGTGTTCCAAACACTACACCTTGTGTCTGACATTTGGTTGAACCACTAGAGGTTGTAATCACATTGATGAAAGTCGCAGGTCGCAGGCCTACGCGATCGTGAACTCCGGCGTGTCACCTCGGGGAATGCGGCAGCCGCCCGCGCCAGAACTCACACATGTGTGATTCTTCCGACACGGGCGGCGGCGACACGGCGGCAGCGAGACGCCGGGTCAGGCGGCGACGGTGACCTCGGAGCCGAGCACGCGCACGGCGTCGACGGCCTGACCAACCACCTCGACCGGCAACTGGCCCGACTCGCCGAGCTGGCTTCCGGACAGTCCGAACTCGACCTCCTCGACGACCCGTCCGCCCGCGATCTTCACCGACTTGCGAATGTCCTCCCGCGACCAGACTCCGCCGAACCGGCCCAGCGCGGCGCCGATCACACCGACAGGCTTTCCGGTCAACGCTCCCGCGCCGTACGGTCGCGAGAGCCAGTCGATGGCGTTCTTCAGCACCGCGGGTGCCGAACCGTTGTATTCGGGCGTGACGATCAACACGGCGTCGGCGGCGGCGACCCGCTCCCGCAGCGCGACGACCTCGGCGTCTAGGACACCCCCATCCGATCCAGGCGCATGGTCGATGTCCTCGTTGTAGAACGGCACCCGCGCGATGTTGTCCACGACGCTGAACTCGATACCCGCGGGCGCGTTCTGCACGACCGCGGCCGCGAGTTGCTTGTTGATCGACCCGGATCGGAGGCTACCGACCAAGACTGCGACTGTGATGTTCTGACCTGTCACGCGATTTCTCCTCTTTGCGGCGTTACACTTACTCAAGTAAACGGACCACGGTCCGATTTGTTTCCAATCCAGAATTGGGTCCGCACGCCGGATCCGTCAACCGTTAGGCTCATCACATGCGTAAAGACGTCGAGGGAGGACTTCCGTCACTGCAGTTCACTCAACCGGACAGCGTCGAGCGCGCCGACGCAGCGCGTAACCGGCGGCTGCTCCTGGCTGCCGCGAAGAACCTGATCGACAACCATGGCGCCTCCGCCGTCACCATGGACGCCGTCGCGCGGGAGGCAGGAGTCGGTAAGGGCACGGTGTTCCGACGGTTCGGCAGCAGAACAGGGTTGATGTTCGCGCTTCTCGACCACTCGGAGTCGGAGCTGCAACAGGCGTACCTGTCGGGACCGGCGCCCCTGGGACCGGGAGCCGCCCCATTGGACCGGCTCCTCGCCTACGGCGCGGCGCGCGTGAGGATGAACGCGGCCCACCTCGACATCCTGCTCGAAGCAGATCTGCCCGGTGCCGAGTTCTGGACACATCCAGTGTCGCGCGCATCGAGCATGCACGTCCAGATCCTGCTGCGACAGTTGGGTTTTTCCGATCCTGTCGAGGTGAGCGCCATCGCGCTACTGACACCTCTGGGCGCCACGGCGCTCAAGCACCTGACCGAGGTCGTCGGGCTCGACCTCGAGACGATCATCACACAGTGGCAGACGATGGTGACCGCGATGGTCGACGGAGTGAGGCGCGGCTGAGCCCACGCCGAGATCGCCTCGACGCGCGCGGCGAGGTGATCGGCCCTAGCCTTGGTTTCACCATGGGAAGGGATGGATCGTGAAGGCAGTCATCATCGGTGCGGGTATGGGCGGCATGAGTGCCGCGATCGCGCTCAAGCAACTCGGGTTCGACGTCGAGGTCTACGAACAGGTGACCGAGAACAAGCCCGTCGGCGCAGCGATCTCGGTGTGGTCCAACGGCGTCAAGTGTCTCAACCACCTGGGACTCGAGAAGGAGACCGCGGCGCTCGGCGGGATCGTCGACACCATGAGCTACGTCGACGGCCACACCGGCGACACCATGTGCAGGTTCAGCATGCAGCCGCTCATCGACGAGGTCGGGCAGCGTCCGTATCCCATCGCGAGAGCCGAACTGCAACTCATGCTCATGAACGCCTACGGATTCGACGACATCAACTTCGGGATGAAGATGGTGTCCGTCGAGGACGGGCCCGACGCGGCCACAGTGCACTTCGCCGATGGGACGAGCGCCAGTGGCGACATCGTGATCGGGGCAGATGGTGCGAAGTCGTTGACGCGCGAATATGTGCTCGGCGGACCGGTGACCCGTCGCTATGCGGGATACGTGAACTTCAACGGCCTCGTCGACACCGATCCCGCGATCGGGCCGTCGACCGAGTGGACGACGTATGTCGGTGACGGCAAGCGGGTTTCGGTGATGCCGGTGGCAGGTGACCGCTTCTACTTCTTCTTCGACGTGCCGATGCCGGAGGGGCAGCCGTTCGAGCGGGGCACCGCCCGCGAAGTACTCACCAAGGAGTTCGACGGCTGGGCCGATGGCGTTCAGACGCTGATCGAGAAACTCGACCCGGCCACCACCAATCGGGTCGAGATACTCGACCTCGACCCCTTCGACACCTGGGTCAAGGGACGTGTCGCGGTGCTCGGCGACGCCGCGCACAACACCACTCCCGACATCGGGCAGGGTGGGTGCTCGGCGATGGAGGACGCGGTGGCCCTGCAGTTCGCGTTCCGGGATCATCCCGACGACGTCCATGCGGCGCTCGCCGACTACGCGGCTACCCGCACCGAGCGGGCAGGAGACCTCGTGCTGCGCGCCCGTAAACGCTGCGACGTGACGCACGCCAAGGATCCCGAGAAGACCGAGCAGTGGTACGCCGAACTCCGCGAAGAGGACGGCACCAACATCATCCGCGGAATCGTCGGAAACATCGTCGGCGGCCCCGTCACCTGAGCGACCCCGTCACCTGGGCGACCCCGTCACCTGAGCGACCCCGTCACCTGAGCGACCCCGTCACCTAGCCGGTCGGGTCACCGAGACGGTTCGCGCAACCGATGGTGCCTCCCCACCGGCGCGGGCACACGACTACTCCCCTAGCCGCCGGTTTTCGGCGAGTCCTCAGGTGGACTGACAGCCGTGCCTTCCGGGTCGGCGCCCATTCCGTCGTGTGCGACGAGCGCGTTCTCCCGCGACAGGGTCGGCCCGGCGACGAGCAATGAGGTCACATCCCACGGAGCGCGTGTCGGCGTCGTGCCGAGCCCGAGGATCGACCCTGTCTCGGCATCCGAGACGCCGTAGCGCACACCGGTGTCTGCGACATAGAACATCGATTCCGCACGCGCGCTGCCGGATTCGTTTCCGGTCACCTGGATATAGGCGCCGGAACCCGGACGCACGTACACCTGGTCGACACCCGGGCCCGGTCCGTCGGCGCTGGCGACCCGCACCGGGGTCGCTCCGTCGGGCAGCGGCAGCGCATCTCCGACGAGCAACGTCGTACGCGCGGGGTCGTCAGCTGCCTCGCGCGTCCAGGCTCGACACACCGTGGTGTCGCTCGCTGTGACGAGATGCGGTACCGCCACGGGGAAGTCGGCGATCGGCAGTTCGTCGAGCATCGGAGTAGACGCGATCACCCCGGGTGCCACGGTCGCGACAGGCGCGGCGTCGTCGAGTTCCGCGAGCCGCAGGATCTCGGCTGTCGCAGCGCTGATCGGCTGAACCCCGTCACGAAGCACGATGTAGTAGCCGACAGCGCCATCAGCTCCGGTGGTCTTGACCACCGAGCCCACCCGCGCTCCGGCACGCCCCACAGCACCCGTTCCGCCCTTGCCGGTGATGGACGGAAGCGTCAACGCGTCGACCTCGGGGAAGGTGTTGAGCAATCCCACACTGATCGGACGCGGCGTCTCGTTCTCGAGCCCCAGCGCCCGCAGCACGGGCACACTGTCCGTATCCACTTGCGCGCGAACAGGTGTCGCGCGCCCGTCGCGGTCGAGTTGGTAGACGAGAAACGTGTCGTCGCCAGCGGTCACGAAGAGCGCCTCGTCGGATCGTGCCGTACGGGTGTGTTGCCCCGTGTGTAATTCGCCTGCGATCACCGACAACAGACCGGTCCCGTGCGATGACGCGCCGAGTGCCGATTCGGTCACGCCCGACCGGGAGCCGGGGCCGTCGCACACCGACCACGTGGTGACCGACGACGTCGGCAATGCCGAAGGCGCCCCGGGGATACCGAGCAACGGGCCACGGGGATAGTGAGCGAGCTTGCGTTCCGACGCCGACGCCGGCTTCTCGTTGCTCCCGGTGATGAGTCGCGCAGAGGCCAGGTTCAACACGGGGTGCAGTGTGCCGTCGATCAGCACATAGGTGCCGCCCGTCTTAGCGGCGATGATCGTGGACTTGCCGACCGACCCCTGCGGGCTGACCAGTCCCCAGACCGCAAAACCGGCAAGCACGAGCACCCCGAGTACCGCACCGACGGCCAGGGCGCGTCCCTGGGAGCGCATCGGGTCGTGCAGCATCCGTACATCTCGGCGGATCAGCGCGTGATCAAGACGCCGCAGCAGAAATCTGTAACCGTTGACCTGTGCCCTGGTGGTCAGTTGACGCGCCACCGTTTCCCCCTTCACCCACCCCTGCGCTGCATCCCACCCCTGCGCCACGGCCCTCGGCATGCGGACCGGCGGTGGATGAACCCCGCGCCGCCTCACTCGCGCGGTAGTAGCCTAACCGAACCAGACCCGCACAAATCCGGCAATCCGGCGCGTCGGGCGCCGCTTGTGGACAACGTCTGATTCGGCGCGCAGCTGCCCGCGGCGCGGTGTACTAACCGAGCGAGTTCGACTCGATGAGCTCTGCCACACGAGCTCTACCGAACGAGCTGGGCAGAACCGAACGAGTGGGTGAAGACGGGTCGGAGGTGGCAGCCGGGTGCCACATGGACGAGAGGGTGGATACCCCATGGGGATCGGCACGAAACACCGCACACCGGCACGGTTGCCGGGACTCGCGACGTTGGTCGGGATCGAGGTGTTGCTGGCCGTAGGACTCGTGGGCTGGTGGTTCTCCGGCGCACGGTCGGGGATCGCCGCACTCGGGGTGGCAGTCCTCGCCGCGCTGACGCTCATCCCGATAGCCGGCCGAACGTCGTTGGCGGGCAGATTGATCCGTCGGGGCGGTTTCCTCGTGTCCCGCGCGCGCCGGCGGTCGGCCGGGTCGGCTCCTGCACCGTTCGACGTGCCGACGTCGGGTCGGCACCACGGCCGTTCGCCGACCTCACACGCCGAGACCGGGGTCGTGGGCGTCCGCTGGACAGGCGAAATGCTCATCACCGTGCTGCGGGTTTCACCGGCCCGCAGCGCTCCGACCTTCCTCTCGCCGTTCGGCTCCGAGACCACCGACCCTCCGCTGCCGCTGACGACGCTCGCCGAGTGCATCGATCCGTATGACATCCCACTCGCGTCGATCGACATCGTCGTGCAGGGCATCCGGGTCGGTGGCGCCGGGCCCGCGGCCGCGATCTACGAACGCACCCTTGGCCCGCTTCCTGCGACGACTCACCGCGACACCCTGGTGATACTCCGACTGGACCCGAGGCGATGCCCGAACGCGATCGCCCGACGCGGAGGCGGAGCGACCGGAGCACTACGGACCGCGACCATCACCACGCAACGGGTGGCTCGTCGACTCCGCGAGTGCGATCTGGCGGCCACTCCCCTCGATGCGGTCGGGATCGACGCCGTCACAACCCGGTTGATGCAGGGCGCACGTCTCGATGCCACGCACGAGGACTGGTCTCACGTGTCAGCGGGGCGCGTCCGCTTCCGCACCGCCTCGCTCGACCCGCGCAAGCTGTCACGTGCGCTCGAAAGACAGTGGGGCGGTACACCGCTCTCGACGACCCTGACACTTTCTCTCTCGCACGGGCCCGCCGGTGACCTGGAGGTGCGAGCGCTCGTCCGCGTCGACGAACTCCCGGATGCGGGACGTGTCGCCACCGCATGGCCCCACGGCGCCGAACCACTCGACGGACGACAGTTCGACGCTCTCGCGGCGTCGCTGCCGACCACGGGCGCGAATCGTATCCACCGTCACCTCCCGGTGGCGGCGGGCACCGAGGCGTTCGCGCTGCTCGACACGCTGCGTGTGGAATCAGGCGGCTGTGGCCAATTGATCGGCGCCGATCACACCGGCCGCGCGGTCACGGCGCGGCTCTTCGGAACGGATGTGCCAGAGGTCGCGCTGATCGGCACCACCGCTCTGGCCACGCAGGTCGTGCTACGGATCGTCGCCACCGGTGGGCGCGTTGCGCTCCACACCTCACGCCCCGACCGATGGCACCATCTCGTGGACGCAATCGGCGATCGCCATGTGCTCGGCTTCGCAGATAATCGGAGCGGACGCGACATCGACGCGCGTGTACAGCTTTTCGACAGCGTCGCGCCCTGTGCTGTGGCCGACGGCGTGACCCGCATCCTCGTCGTACCGCAGGATCAGGAGGTCGACGACGTCCGCACCGGTGCGATCGTGTTGAGGCAGCACCGGACGTGGGCACATCAGCTCACTCTCGAGACGAGCCGCGACAGGGTCGGTGTCACGATGGTCTCGACACCGGAGGAGTCGGGGTTCATCGGGCAGCGCTCACGGCAGCCGTCCGCCTACCCCGCCCCGCAGACTGTCGCGACCACCTAGAGCGTCGGTGGCGTCTGAACTGCCGACGCCCGGGCGTGTACCGACCCGTCTGGGTCGCTGACGGGCACCCTGGCACGGAAGAACAAGGCCCGACTCGACGACGCACGCACCACCACGTCCGGATCGCCGTCGGGAATCCAGACGGCATATCCCGAGGAGACAGCCAACGGCGGGTCTCCGGGTAGCCGAACCTCGATGGTTCCACCCAGAGTCGCCAGAATCTGCGGACCGGGCATGTCGAAGCAGATCGACGACGGCTGATGCAGGCCCGTACCCTCCAATTCGACTCGGGAGAGACGGAATTCAGGCGCAGGCGTCACGTAGATCCGCTCAGCGCCCACCGTGCGCATCCTCGGTGTGAGATCGCCGACGTCAACCGGTGCGAAGTCGAGCACACGCAGCAGTTCGGGCACATCGATGTGTTTGGGGGTCAGACCACCGCGCAGCACATTGTCCGAATTGGCCATGATCTCGACACCCGTGCCGCTGAGATAGGCATGCAGCACGCCGGCGGGCAGATAGAGACCTTCGTTGGGCGACAGGTGAATCCGGTTGAGCAGCAACGACGCGAGCACTCCCGGATCGTTGGGGTATATCTCACCGAGTTCCAGTGCCGTACGCAGTTCCGGAGCGAACTGCGACCCTGCGTTCAATGCGTCGACCGCGCCGGAGAGCACCGCGGGTACGACCGTCCGCAGACTCGATTCCGGCAGCGTGAGCCACGTGGTGAACACCGCGCGCAGCCCCTCGGCGTCCGGTTGGCCCACCAACATGCCCAGGTACGGGTCGAGTTCTCTGACCTGTAGTTCACGCAGCAGGTCGATCGTTCGCGCCGGGTCGCGGAAACCTGCCAGCGCATCGAACTCGGAGATCGCGACGATCAGCTCAGGCTTGTGCGACGCATCCTTGTAGTTGCGTGTCGGCGCGTCGATCGGAACTCCCGCTGCCTCTTCGCGGGCGAACCCCTCGCGCGCCTGCTCGGCGCTCGGATGCGCCTGCAAAGACAACGGTTCGTCCGCCGCAAGAACCTTGAGCAGGAGCGGCAGCCGCGCACCGAACTGATCGATGCTCGCCGCGCCGAGCGCTCGCTGGGGATCGTCGTCGATCAACTCGAGCAGATCACCCTGGACCCCACCGTCTGAGCCGAGAACCGTGGCCGGACCCTCGGCGTGCGCCCCGAACCAGAGCTCCGCTTCCGGGTGCGGAGACGGAACCGGTTTCTGCCGTAACGACGCGATAGCCGTTCGTGACCCCCATGCGTAGGGCCGCACCACTCCGTCCAGCAGTTTCATCGTTCTCCGATTCCGGTCAGATGTAGGTACACCGCAGCAATGTCGACGCGCAGCGCGAGGATCACGTACCCCGGCAGATCGCTGGGACCGTCAGCAAGGTCTTCGGGACCGGCGGGCACCTGAGGTCGGACGACGGACTCTGCTTCATCGACGTCGCCGCTCACCGCCTCCGCGTCAGGGATCCCGGCGATTCGCTGTGCGGCGTACCACCGCCTCGCAGCGGTGGTGACCGCGAGGACGCGCGGCGGCTGATCCGCCAGTGGTCCGTCGATCTGCGGATCGTGGAAGATCGAATCGACCGGCGACGCCCCACCCGCTGTCCACGATTCCCGCGACAGACGCGCGACGTCGTCGATATCTGCTGCGGCGCAGATCTTTCCCGACAACACGAAGAGCGATGAGGCGTTTCGTGCGGCAACCACCGACGCCGCGGGACTGTCGCCTGTCCACACCACTCGACGATCAGCCAACCGCGCAGCGAGTAACTTGGCGCGATTGTGGAACGTCTCCCTCGTCGGATGATCTGCCGCTGCCTCCTCATCGAGCGCGTCGGCGATGTCGCTCACGAGTGGGACGGGACCGGTGAAACGCACGTCGGACAGCGCGCTGAACACGGCAAGCAACGTCGCGACATATCCTGCGAACCGAAACCGGGCGTCGACGTGTACGCGTGGCGATAGATCGATCCCGCTGCCGCCCAGCGCATCTCGCAACGGCCCCTCCACGGGTGCAGCGACAACGACCTCGGCGCGACGACGCTGAGCACGTGCTGCGGCGTCGGCCAGCGCCATATCACCTGCATCGTCGCCCGCGACGACCACGACGTCGAGCGGACCGACCCAGCCAGGCAGAGCGGGCACGGACACGATCGGGACGTCGACGCGATTCGCCACGCACGCCACGACAAGCGCGACAGCGTCGCGGACCACACCGGACACGCCGTGCACGACCACGACGCTACGAGGACGCAGCGACGCGAGTGGTTCGAGGACACCCTCGCGCATCGCCTCCGCGACCGCGCGTACCTGGGCGCCCGCCAGCGCCGCAACAGGCAGCAGACCTTCGGTGTCCCCTGCGATCAGATCATCGACATCATCGAGGTCGGCGGCACCCGTACGCATGTGCTCAGCCTAGCGACGTGCGGCGCCGCTGCCCACACGCACGCAGATTACGACTCACCGCAGTTATCGGAGGCAATCAATCGACCGGATCAGGCAGCACTCGCAGATGCCCACGCCTGCCCGGACGCGGCTTGACCGCCCCACTGCGACGCGGCGCATCCGACACCGAACGACCGTCACCGGTCGGCGCACCCGCGCCGTAACCGCCCGACGCCCCGGCACCGCGTCCACCAGGAGCACCAGCACCGCGTCCACCAGGTGCACCGGCACCGCGTCCACCAGGTGCACCGGCACCGCGTCCATTAGAAGTGCCAGCACGGTGACGACCGGCCCGGGCATCGTCGAACACGTCCTGATCGAAACCGGGCGCCCGGCCGACAGCGCCGGCTATCCCGCGTGCACCCACCTCACGCACGGCTTCGGCGAGCGCGGTGAGTTCGTAATCCTCGGCGACCGGAGCCGAGAACCCCCGCTCGCTGCGCAGCATCTCCCAGCCGCGCGGAACCGTGATGCGTCGTGCATGCTCTTCGCACAGATCCCATGAATGCGGCTCGTCCGACGTGGCGAGGGGACCGATGACCGCCGTCGACTCGGCGTAGACGAACGTCAGGGTCGCCACCGCCGACCGGGAGCAAGCCGGGCGGCAGCACTGTCGGGGAAGCTTCACAGCAGAAAGGTTAGTCGCACCCGTTCTCCATCGGCGGGGCGACACGCGGCGTCGGGTCTCGCAGGTGACAGCGCGGCGGCGGGACTTACAATCACCGCATGCGTATCGAACGACGACGCACCGCGCGTGATCGGAGTCAGGGCTCCCCGGTACGCATCCCTGAGCCCCGCGTGTCCGACATGCGGCTTTCTGCCGTTCGGGCAGCACGACGAGCGCGACGAGACCGTCGCGGACGGGGACTGCGTTCGCCGCTCCTGCCGCAGGGAGTACCCGCGTGGCGGAGCAAATCAGATGATTTCGACGCCGTGGCGCTCGAGGCCTTCGCCGAGATCGACACACACTGGCACGATCAACTGGCCGGACTCGACATCGCCGTCGACGAGATCCCGCGGCTGCTGCCCCGCGACCCCGACACCGTGCAATGGCCCGACGAGGTGACCGCGGACGGAGCCGTTCCACTGGCCAGACTGATGCCCGCGGGCGTCGACGTCCACGGGGCGCCCACCCGAGCGCAGATCATCCTCTTCCGTCGCCCACTGGAGAGTAGAGCCAAACGGGGTGAGGAGTTACTCGACCTCGTACACGAGGTCCTGGTACAACAAGTCGCAACTCACCTGGGCCTCGACGAGGAGACCATCGACCGGGGACCGGAGTAGAGCGCAGCCGAACACGACCGCGGAGCTGAATACAACCTTGCCCGGACCGCGTCGGATCAGATGATGCCGCGCTTGAGGCGACGGCGCTCGCGCTCAGACAATCCACCCCAGATACCGAAGCGCTCGTCGTTGTGCAGGGCGTACTCGAGGCATTCTGCTTTCACCTCGCAGCCCTGGCAGATGCGCTTGGCCTCGCGCGTCGATCCACCCTTCTCCGGGAAGAAGGCCTCGGGATCGGTCTGCGCGCACAGCGCGCGGTCTTGCCACTGATCCTCGATGACGTCGAACAAGTCCTCGAAGTCGTTGGGCACCAAGGACAGATGTCGATGCTGCGAGATCTCGTCGCTCCCGGATGACACGTCAGGTGTTCCGATCATCGAAACATCAACGGGCCCAAGGGTTGTGAAGTTCGGATCCTCACTCACCGGGGACTGCATCTCGGAATGTCCATGCGGTTCAAGGGGATTGCCGATCGCGTTGTCGAATGCCATCGTCGGCGCCTCCTGCCTGGGAAGTCGTTTTTCTCTGTCGTCAGAGCGGCGCGGCATCGGTGCCACACCGCCACTCATACCCGTACATTTCGATCTTCACCAAGTGTCCGGCGCGATCTGGCACCACCACGGTGTCGGACCAACCTTTCCGCATTCGAACAAGTGATCGAACTTCGTTGCTGTGCACCGATTCTCGATCTCGAACCAGAAATGACACTGATGTGATTAGACACGCCAGAGACCTGTTCGGTCAAGTTGAATCGAAATATTCCTTAATACCATCGACCGACAGGAACTCCCCGCGCGACACGAGTTGTGTTGCACGGACTCGTGAATGTCACATCGAACGCGAACAGCGAGCAGAGCGTCGTGGTCCATGGTATCGACTCGATCCGCACTCACTAGAGTGGGTCGTTGTGAAGGTGACGGTACTCGTCGGCGGTGTCGGCGGAGCACGCTTTTTGTCCGGGGTCCGCGAATTGCTCGGTCCGACGCCGTTCCCGGCTGTCGCGGCCGACGGGGAGTCGACCGACGGGAAGTCGGACGACAGGAAGTCAAACGACGGGGGCCACGAGATCACCGCAGTGGTCAACGTCGGCGACGACGCGTGGATGCACGGCGTACGGATCTGTCCCGATCTCGACACCTGTATGTACACGCTCGGCGGCGGAATCGACCCCGAACGTAGTTGGGGTCGCGCAAACGAGACCTGGCATGCCAAGGAAGAGCTCGCTGCCTACGGGGCAGATCCCGACTGGTTCGGCCTGGGCGACCGCGACCTCGCGACCCATCTGATCCGCACGCAGATGCTCGACGCCGGATACCGGCTGTCGGACGTCACCGCGGCGCTCTGCCGCCGATGGCAGCCGGGAGTTCGGTTGTTGCCTGCAACCGACGAGCGCCACGAGACACACGTCGTGGTCTCCAAACCCGGTGGGCAAGAAGGTGAACGGGTAGCCATCCATTTCCAGGAGTGGTGGGTTCGTCATCGTGCGCAGATCCCGACCTTCGGATTCGCGCAGGTCGGCTCGGACGACACCGCGCCTGCACCCGGCGTCGCCGAGGCGATCGCGGAGGCGGACGTCGTTCTGCTCGCGCCGAGCAATCCGGTCGTCAGCATCGGCGCCATCGTCAGCGTTCCCGGAATTCGCAGCGCATTACGCACCACGTCGGCGCCGGTGGTCGGCATCTCCCCCGTCATCGACAACCGGCCACTCCGGGGCATGGCCGACGAGTGCCTGTCGGTCATCGGTGTCGAGTCCTCCGCGGAAGCCATCGCCGCGCACTACGGAGCCCGCAGCGGCAACGGCATCCTCGACGGCTGGCTCATCGCCGACGGCGACACCGCACACGTCGACGGAATCGCGATCGGGGCGGCTCCATTGCTGATGACCGACCCACAGGCCACCGCCGCGATGGTCCGGGACGCCTGCGCCCTCGTCGGGGTCGACGTCCCGGACGTACCACGGCAGGTGTCGAACGGCGGCGCCCGGTGACGGCCGACCACGCCCCGGCGAACGCGGAACGGCTCGTCGACGACCACCGGGCACCGGCCTCACTGGAGATCATCCCCATCCTCGGCCTGCCCGAGTTCGACACCGCCACCGACCTGGCGTCGGAGATCGTGCGCGCCGCGCCGTGGCTACGCGATGAGGACGTACTCGTCGTCACCAGCAAGGTCTTCTCCAAGACAGAGGGGCGGATGGTTGCGGCACCTGTCGACCCTGACGAGCGTGATGCGCTGCGCCGCAAGCTGATCGATGACGAATCAGTGCGCGTTCTGGCGCGAAAGAACCGCACACTCATCACCGAGAACAGGCTCGGCCTCGTCCAGGCCGCCGCTGGTGTCGACGGCTCCAACGTGCCGACGGATCAGATCGCGCTACTGCCCACCGACCCCGACGGAAGCGCCCGGAAGCTACGGGAGGCCATCACCCGCCTCACCGGCGTGCACGTCGCGGTCGTCGTGACCGACACCATGGGGCGTGCGTGGCGCACCGGGCAGACCGATGTCGCCATCGGCGCGTCCGGAATCGCCGTCACCCACCCCTACGAGGGTGGCCAGGACGCGTACGGGAATCCGTTGCTCGTCACCGATATCGCGGTCGCCGACGAGATCGCCTCGGCAGCCGACCTGGTGAAGGGCAAGCTCGACGGGGTCCCCGTCGCCGTGGTGCGGGGGCTCCGTGTACACGACGACGGGTCCTCGGCGGCCCACCTCGTCCGGCCCGCCGACGAGGACCTGTTCCGACTCGGCACCCAGGAGGCGATCGCGCAGGGCAGGGTCGAGGCGGTTCGCACCCGACGTTCCGTCCGGCACTTCTCCCCCGAGCCGGTAGACCCTGACGCGCTCAGGGCGGCGATCGCCGACGCACTGACAGCCCCCGCACCCCACCACACACATCCGTTCCGTTTCGTCTGGGTGCGCTCAGAGGAACGTCGCCGCGCCCTTCTCGACGCCATGGCGGTCGCCTGGCGCGCCGACCTCACCGTCGACGCCAAGACCCCGGAGTCGATCGACAAGCGTGTGAGCCGCGGTCGGATACTGTACGACGCACCGGAACTGGTGATCCCCATGCTCACCGGCGACGGCGCGCACACGTATCCGGACTCGCGTCGCAACGCCGCCGAACGCACCATGTTCACCGTCGCCGCCGGTGGCGCCGTCGCCAGCCTGCTCGTCGCGCTGTCAGCGCGCGGCATGGGCAGTTGCTGGGTGGGATCGACGATCTTCGCGCCCGACGTCGTACATCGTGAGCTCGACGTCGACCCGTCATGGCAGCCGCTGGGTGCCGTCGCCGTCGGACACCCCGCCGAATCGCATCCGCTGCGCGAGCCCGCCCCGACCGACGAGTGGGTGATCGAACGATGAGCTCACAGTCCGTCCACGCGTCCGCCGTCGAGCTTCTGCGATCGTGGAACGCCTCAGAGCCGGAACAGGATTCGCTTCGTCATACCTACCTCGCGTTCCTCCACGCGCAGCCGGATGCGTGCCTGCGACGCAACGTCCCAGGCCATCTCACCGCGTCGACGATCGTGTTCGACGCCGCCTACACCCATGTCCTGCTGACGCTGCATCCGCGCGTGGGCAAGTGGATTCAGCTCGGCGGGCACTGCGAGGACACCGATGACTCGATCGGCGAAGCCGCACTGCGTGAGGCGCGCGAGGAGTCGGGCATCGACAACCTGGAGCTCGGCGGCCTGGCGCAACTGCACACCCACCCCATCACGTGCTCGCTCGGTGTGCCGACCCGGCATCTCGACGTCCGCTTCGCCGCTGTCGCGCCGCCGCAGGCTGGTGGCGGGCTCCCGCGCTTCGAGGTGAGCTCGGAATCCGATGACCTCCGGTGGTGGCCCGTGGACGATCTGCCGTCGGACGACGGCACCGAGATCCAGAGTCTCGTCGACGCAGCGCTGAGTCGCGGGCCGGACCGAACCACGTAGTCCGCGCAGAATCCTCGCCTCGGTGTCTTCCCCTGCTGTCTTCGCGCAGTGCGCGACGAATGGCGCGTGACGCGGCGGTCAGACGTGAGTGCCCTTACCGACGGTGACCACTTCACCGTTGCTCACCGCGAACCGCTCGCGGTCGGCGACAAGGTCGACACCGACCTGTTCACCGTCGGAGATCACGACGTTCTTGTCGAGAATCGCGTGGCGGACGACGGCACCCTTCCCGATCCGTACACCTGGCATCAAGACGCTGCCCTCCACGATCGCGCCGTCCTCGATGTGCACATTCGCCGAGATCACCGACTGCGACACCGACCCGCCCGAGATGATGCTGCCGCCGCCGACGACAGAGTCCTGCGCCGACCCACCCTGCACGAACTTGGCAGGGGGCACGTTCAACGACTCGGCTCGGATCGGCCAGTTCCGGTTGTAGAGGTTGAACACCGGATGCACCGATACGAGATCCATGTGTGCGTCGTAGAACGCGTCGAGTGTCCCGACGTCGCGCCAGTAACCCTTGTCGCGTTCTGTGGCACCGGGAACCTCGTTGTCCTTGAAGTCGTAGACGTACGCGGTCTTCCGATCGACGAAACCGGGAATGATGTCGCCGCCCATGTCGTGGTCGGAGTCGGCGTCGGCCGCATCTTTGATGATCGCCTCGACGAGCGCATCGGTCGTGAACACGTAGTTGCCCATCGACGCGAAGGTCATGTCCGGATCGTCCGGGGTACCGGGCGGATTGCTCGGCTTCTCCAGAAAACGCGTGATGTTCCCCGAGTCGTCGGAATCGATGACACCGAACGCCGATGCATCAGCGCGCGGGACACGAATCCCCGCGACGGTCACCTCGGCACCCGACGCGATATGCGCCTCGACCATCTGTGACGGATCCATCCGATACACGTGATCGGCACCGAACACGACGATGTATTCGGGTTGCTCGTCGAAGATGAGGTTCAGCGACTGATAGATCGCATCCGCACTACCCGTGTACCACCGCGGCCCGAGACGCTGCTGCGCCGGCACCGGGGTGATGTACTCACCGTGAAATCCCGATGTCCACCAGGTTTGCGAGATGTGCCGGTCGAGCGAGTGGGACTTGTACTGGGTGAGCACGCAAATGCGTTCGTATCCGGCATTGACCAGATTCGACAGCACGAAATCGATCAGCCGGTACGCACCGCCGAACGGAACCGCCGGTTTCGCGCGGTCCTTCGTCAACGGGTACAGACGTTTTCCCTCGCCACCGGCGAGGACGATTCCGAGAACGTGCGGCTGCGATCTCACACCCCCCAACTTAACCGCCATCCACGAGCGAGGCCATACGAATCGCGCGTCCCCACCACGTGAATGGCGAAGTGGCACTCTTACAGCTAGCGTCAGGTGCCATGAGGGTGGCGATGATGACACGGGAGTATCCACCCGAGGTCTACGGCGGAGCCGGTGTCCACGTCACCGAACTGGTCCGGCACCTCCGAAGCCTGGTCACAGTCGATGTGCACTGCATGGGTGTCCCGCGCGACGACGCCTACGTCTACTCACCCGACCCCGCGCTCGTCGAGGCCAATCCGGCCTTGTCGATGCTCTCCACCGACCTCCGCATGGCACAGGGTGCCGCCGGTGCCGACATCGCGCACTCACACACCTGGTACACCGGTACCGCTGGACACCTCGCCGCACGCCTGTACGGAATCCCCCATGTGCTGACAGCCCACTCCCTCGAACCACTACGGCCCTGGAAGGCCGAGCAACTCGGCGGGGGTTATCAGGTGTCGAGTTGGTCGGAGCGCAACGCCGTCGAGTACGCCGACGCCGTCATCGCAGTGAGCTCCGGTATGCGTGCCGATGTGGTCAACGCCTACCCGAGGTTGAACCCGGACCGAGTTCACGTCGTGCGCAACGGAATCGACACGACGATCTGGTATCCGGTCGACGAACCGTACAACCAGGAGTCGACGCTCGTACGACTCGGCGTGGATCCCTCGCGGCCCGTGGTCGCTTTCGTCGGACGCATCACCCGGCAGAAGGGCGTGGGACATCTCGTCGCCGCCGCTCACCGCTTCGATCCGGCGATCCAGCTGGTGCTGTGCGCCGGTGCTCCCGACACACCCGAGATCGGCGCCGAGACAGAGGCCGCCGTCGCCGAGTTGTCGGCGGCGCGCGACGGCGTGCACTGGGTGCGCGAGATGCTACCTCTACCCCGAATCCGCGAGATACTCACCGCAGCAGATGTTTTCGTGTGCCCGTCCGTGTACGAGCCACTCGGAATCGTCAACCTCGAGGCCATGGCATGCCAGACAGCGGTCGTCGCGTCGGCCGTGGGCGGGATCCCCGAAGTGGTGCGCGACAACGTCACCGGCCGCCTCGTGCCCTACGACCCCGCCGACACACGAGCATTCGAGCACGGACTTGCCGAGGCCGTGAACGAGGTCGTCGCAGACCCCGCCACCGCGACCGCCATGGGTGTCGCCGGACGCGAGCGCGCCGAATCCGAGTTCTCCTGGGACACCATCGCCGAACAGACTCTCGACGTCTACCGGTCGACCCTCGCCTGACAGACCGTCACGGTGACGGCGACGGTCACCGGAGTCGGTGCCGAGGCGAAGGCGTGTGCCGCACGCTCGATCTCGTCGCGGTCGCGGTGAAAGGCGGTGGGACCCATGGACACGAGGTCGGCGATCACCGGAGCCGACACATCGTTGCGCTCGCGGACCACACGCTGCTCGACGATGTCGAAGCGGCTACCGACCGCCACCGACAGGGCGTCGGCCTTGTCTTCTGCGACCGACAGCATCGCCATCGGTTCGATCAGTTCACCGAGATGATCGGGTTGCGGTGTGACGATGATCCACCGTCCGCCCTCCCGGAGTATTCGAGCGGTCTCGTCGACGTTCCGCGGCGAGAACACCGAGAGCACGACGTCGGCGACACCGTCGGCGATCGGCAGGTCACGCCAGACGTCGGCGACGACGGCACCCGCGCGCGCGACGCGCCGCATCAGCGCGCGGGCACAGTATTTCGAGAGATCCACTCCGATGCCACGAGCCTCGTCGGCGTCGGCCAGCGCTGCGTCGAGATAGTGGCCGGGTCCAGAACCGAGGTCGACGATCAGCGGTGAATACCGGTCCACACCGACAGCGCCGGGTCCCCGCGGCGTGAAGGCGTCTGTCGTGGCGTCGACCACGGCGTTCACGACCGGACCGAGGACACCCGCGTCGTGAACGCGGACTCGAGCAGAGACCATGTCTGCGGTGTCGGACCTGAGCGCACCGGACCGGCCGTCGAGCAGGGACACGTAGCCCTGCTTGGCGATGTCGAAGGAATGTCGATGTGCGCAGAACAGGCGCCGGCCTTGTTCATCGACCTCGAGGGGCTCACCACAGATCGGACATCGGAGCTGCTCGACGATGTCGGCGACGCGGCCGACCGACCATGGCGGCACCTGGTTCAGCCGGTGACCCCGCGCAGTTCCTCCCCGAGGGCCGCGGCTTCGTCGGCGGTCAATTCGACGACGAGACGACCGCCACCCTCGATAGGAATGCGGACAACGATCCCACGCCCCTCCTTGGCTGCTTCCAGGGGCCCATCCCCAGTACGTGGCTTCATCGC
This sequence comes from Gordonia otitidis, assembly GCF_020735545.1. NCBI lineage: Bacteria > Bacillati > Actinomycetota > Actinomycetes > Mycobacteriales > Gordoniaceae > Gordonia > Gordonia otitidis. The sequence goes on along the minus strand of NZ_CP085974.1, from coordinate 3,895,448 downwards.
CGCCATTTCGCAAACTCCCTTCAGAGTTCTCCTCGCCGTGGTGGTCCTCCGACGACAGCGCACGGCTGCCGGGTCAATGATACGTGTTCCTCCGATGAGGCCGACCGACTGCCATATCCGTGCGTGTCCTCCGCCGGGCTCGGTGACCTCGGACCACACGTGCCTCAGTCGTCGGCTGGTGGCGCCGCGCGACGTCGACCGTCGGTGTCGCGGCCATCCGCGGACGGCGGACGCGTCGACGGCGAAGGCGTGGCGAGGTCGGATGTGGAGATGTGGTCGGACGTGGAGTCGTAGACCGGCGCACCTGACGCGGGTACGGGCTCGGCTCCATCGCGGGCCTGCAGCGTGAGCACGACAGAACGTAGCTCGTCGATCTCGGCGGCAAGACGTTCAAGCGCCCAATCGACCTCACGCGGCTTGTAGCCGCGGACCGTCTGAGCGAACACGAGTGCCCGCACGTCGTCGCCCGCGATGCCTGCCGCGGGCAGTCGGGTGAGGGTGGTGTCGTCGTCGAGCGGCGGCAGGTCCTCACCTCGTCCGAACACGAACCACACGACAGCGAACACGGCGACCACGACCACCACCATGATCAGCAGGTAGAGCAAGAGCGTCTGCATAATGTGAAGTCTATGGCCGCCGTGCGGCAGCTCAGGTCAGCTGGCCATCTCCTCGGCGTCCGCGTCGGCTGCGCGCACCGTGTTCATCGGGGGACGGTCCTCAAGGTAGAGGTCGGTGGTGTGCGGCGTGAACGTGCCATCGGGTTCCGCGGTGAACTGGGTGAGCCCTGCTCCCGAGTCCTCGATGCCGCATCGCCGCATGAGGGTGCCGACGATCTGGCGGCTCATCACACCGAGTTCGATCAGCGGGCGGTTGCGATGGGTGCGGACGCCCAGATTCACCTGTCCGATGCCGTGTAATCCGTAGCGGTCGTAGGTGTCGATGAGCAGCCCGATCTCGACACCGTAGCCGGGGGCGAACGGAACCGACGACAGCAGCTCGCGGGTTCCCGCGTATTCGCCGCCGAGCGGCTGGAGGACTGCGGTCAGCTCGGGCTTCTGCGATGCCAGCAGCGGTCGGGCGACGAGCTCGGTGACCCTACCCCCACCGTTGGCGTCCTGGGTGGCCCCGGTTCGCAGTGGTCGGCGGTAATAGCCCTTGACCAGCTGGATCTGTGGGTTCACGAGGAGAGGTCCGAGCATCTTGGGCACGAACATCGGATCGGGATCGATGAGGTCGGAATCGACGAAGGCTATGAGGTCGCCGGTCACCGCAGCGATCGACCGCCACAGCACCTCCCCCTTGCCCTTGACCGGTTCGAGCTCTGGCACGGCTTCTTCACGGCTGATGACCCGCGCTCCCGCGGCTGTCGCGCGTTCGGCGGTCGCGTCGGTGGAACCGGAGTCGAGGACGATGAGTTCGTCGACGAGGGTGCCGACGAGGGGACGGATCGTCGCGATCACGTCGGCGACGGTCTCCTCCTCGTTGAGCGCGGGCAGGACCACCGACACCGTGCGGCCCTGCTTGGCCTCCACCAGCTCCTCGATGGTCCAGTCCGGCTGTTCCCACGTGTGCGTGCTCGACCATTCCCGTTCGTCGCCGGCGCTGTCGGCAGGTGCGGGCCACATGGCGGTGCGGTCGCGGTTGTTCGAAGCGGTCGCCCGGTGGCGGGCGTGGGTCCGTCGTACCTGATCGGTCATGCGAGTCCCCTGACTGTTCGGGCGGGAGGTCGTGTTCCCGCTATTGCAGCGACCATGTCGACCACGCGACGCGTGGCGGCGACCTGGTGGACGCGAAAGATCCGAGCTCCGGATGAGGCGCTCAACGCTGTCGCAGCCAGTGTCCCCTCCACTCGTCCGTCGAGGTCCACACCCAGAGTCTCCCCCACGAAATCCTTGTTGCTGAGCGCCATCAGCACTGGCCAGCCTGTATTAACAAGATCTTTTACGTGGCGTAACAGGAGCAGCCCGTGGTGAGTGTTTTTGCCGAAGTCGTGTGTCGGGTCGATAACGATTGAGTCGCGGGCGACACCTTCTGCTTCGGCTGCCGCGGCCGCTCGCGTCACGTCGGCGATCACCGCGGCGACCACATCCTCGGGCCTGTCCCCGTAGGCGACCCGGTGCGGGCGTGTCCGAACGGCCATGCCGCCCGTATGCGAGCAGACGATGCCGGCACGGCGCGCGGCTGCGACCTTGACCAGATCCGGGTCAGCGCCCGCCCACGTGTCGTTGATCAGGTCCGCACCCGCTGCGCAGGCGCGATCGGCCACCTCTGCACGCCAGGTGTCGACACTGATCAGAAGGTCCGGATAGGTCTCCCGAATCCACTCGACCATGGGCACCACACGCTCGATTTCGGTCGCCGCGTCGACCTCGACGCCCGGCCCCGCCTTCACGCCGCCGATGTCGACGATGTCGGCACCTTCGGCGACGACCTGGTGCACACGGGCAGTGGCGGCGTCGTCGGAGAAGGATGCTCCCCGGTCGTAGAAGGAGTCCGGGGTGCGATTGACGATCGCCATCACCAGGGCACGGTCGGCGGCCACAGGCCTACCGCACAGGGTCGCGTTCATGGATGCCAGCGTATCGATCGCCGACATCGACACATCGTCGGCGAGTGTGCGCCGGACGGGCTCAGCTCTGGCCCCGCCCGGTCCGCGACGAGTCCGTCGTCGATGCGCTCAGTTCTTGGGCACCTTGGCGTTGGCGACGTCGTCGACGTACCCGTCGTAGTACTCGACGTATCCCTCCGAGCGTCCCTTGAGCACGTAGAGCGGATCGTCGCCGGTCTCGGAGTAGCCCTCGTCACGAAGCTCGACCTTGCGGTTCTTGAACGTCGACGTCGCTTCGAGATGGTCGACGACGCGCACGAACAGCGGGATCGCGTACACCGGCAGGACGTCGTAGAGGTGGGCTGCGAGCTTGTTGCCGTCGAGTTCGCCGTCGCGCAGGGTGACCACACCCATCCCCGCCTTGCCGTCGGTTCCGGGTACCTCCACACCGAAGACGACCGATTGGCTGATCTGGTCGTAGCCGTCGAGCCCGGCCTCCACCTCGGTCGTGGCCACGTTCTCACCCTTCCAGCGGAACGTGTCGCCGAGTCGGTCGACGAACGCGATGTGGAAAAAACCCTGGTCACGGACGAGGTCGCCGGAGTTGAACCATTCGTCGCCGTCCTTGAAAGCGCCTCGGATGATCTTCTTCTCGGTCTCGGCGGGATCGGTGTATCCGTCGATCGGCACACGGTCGTTGATGCCGGAGAGCAGCAGGCCGATGCCGCCCCGCTTGACCTTGGTCAGGCGGCCGTCGGCGTCGCGTTTGGGTTTGCCCTCGTCGTCGTAGTCGACGATCGCGTACGGGAGCGGGCAGAATCCCGCGGTCCGCTCGACACTGAAGGCATTGACGAAGACGAGGTTGAGCTCACTGGCACCGTAGAACTCGACGATGCGCTCGATGCCGAAGCGTCGCTGGAATTCATCCCAGATGTCGGGTCGCATCCCATTGCCGACGATGAGCCGGACGTCGTGTGCTCGGTCGGTGGGCTTCTCGGGCTGCGCCAGGAGGTACCGACAGAGTTCGCCGATGTAGCAGAACGCTGTTGCCCGATTGCGGATGACGTCGTCCCAGAACTTCGACGCCGAGAAGTGCTTGCCGATGGCGATGCAGGCGCCTGCCGCGAGCACCGACGAGAGCGAGACGCTGAGCGCATTGTTGTGGTAGAGCGGCAGCGGAACGTACATGGTGTCGTTGTGCTTGAGGCGCACCGCAAGCCCACCGATTCCGGAAAGGCTTGCAAGCCAACGATTGTGGCTCATCACGCTCGCCTTGGGCATACCCGTGGTGCCGGATGTGAAGATGTAGAACGCCTCGGTCGACGCGGGCAGCTCCGCGGTGATGGACGGATTGCTCTCCGACTTCCCGTCGGCCTCTTTCTCGAACTGCTCGAAATCGTAGACGTGCGAAGGCAATACGTCGGCCTCGATGGACTCGAGAGCTTCGGCACAGTCCGGATCGAAGACCAGCACCCGGGCACCGAGCAACTTCACACTGTGCTCGAGCACGCTGCCGCGCTGGTTGTAGTTCAGCATCCCCGCGATGGCGCCGAGCTTGACCGTGGCGAGCATGAGCATGAGGTCGGTCGGACAGTTCTTCGACAGGATGGCGACGACGTCGCCCTTGCGCACACCGTCGTCGGTGAGCACCGCGGCAAACCGGTTCACGTGGCGATTGGCTTCGCCGTAAGTGATGGTCTTGCCCTCGAAGCGGATGAACGGGCGCTCGGGATGGTCGGCGGCACGCTTGGCGAAGATCGACCCGATGGTCCGCTTGGCATCGGGCGGACGCCTGATCAGACCCGGCGCGTTCTTGATCATGCCGACGGCGTCGGGCGCCATCTTGGCGACACCCTTCAACACGTCCGTGATTCCGACGACCTTGGTGGCGTCACCTGACATCTACTTCCACCCTCCCGCTACGTTGCCGACACGCGTTGACGTGTTGTTCGACACCTTACCGCTCAGTAGCAAACGCGAGAGCGCCCGGCACCGTCTCGGTCACTCGGAGACGGGATAGTGATCGCTCCGACACGAATCCCTCGCCACGCAAGTGTTGCAGCCACCCGAGCAGCGGCGCATAGAAATCGAAGGGGTCGCAGATGATTACCGGTTTGGCGTGCATACCGAGGTAGCCGCCGGTCCAGGTCTCGAAGAATTCCTCGAGGGTGCCGATTCCGCCCGGCAGCGTGATGAAGGCATCGGCACGGTCGTCCATCAACTGCTTGCGCTGGCGCATCGTCTCGGTGACGACCAGTTCGTCGGCGTCGAGGTCGGCCACCTCGCGCTCCATCAGCGCCCGCGGAATGATCCCGACCGTCGTGCCGCCCGCGGCCCGCGTCGCCGACGCGACGGCACCCATCATCGAGACGTTGCCTCCTCCGGAGACCAGGGTGTGCCCGGCTGCACCGATCGCGGTGCCGAGGTCGGCGGCGAGGTCGAGATAGCGCTGCTCGACCGGACCGGACGCGCAGTACACACAGATCGCGGTCATCGGGTCGGGGTCGCATCGGTGATGATCTGGACCGCTTCCTCCGGTGTGTCGACGACGTGGAAGAGATCGAGATCGTCGGCCGAGATCATGCCGCCCTCGAGGAGTCGGTCACGCATCCAGTCGATCAGCCCCGCCCAGTGCGCGCGTCCGAGCAACACGATCGGAAAGCGCACCACCTTCTTGGTCTGGACGAGGGTGAGCGCCTCGAAGAGTTCGTCGAGTGTGCCGAACCCACCCGGGAGGCAGACGAATGCCTGCGCGTACTTGACGAACATGGTCTTGCGCACGAAGAAGTAGCGGAAGTTCATCCCGAGATCGACCCAGGGATTGAGGTGCTGCTCGAACGGCAACTCGATGTTCAATCCGATAGAACGCGAATCAGTGTGCGCTGCACCGCGGTTGGCGGCTTCCATGACACCCGGGCCGCCCCCGGTGATGACTGCGTAGCCCGCGTCTCCCAGCGCTTTACCCAGCCGGACACCCAGGTCGTACTCCGGTGTGTCCTCGGGGATGCGGGCCGACCCGAACACCGTCACCGCTTCGGCGACGTCGTTCATGGCGTCGAATCCGGCGACGAACTCGGACTGGATGCGCAGCACCCGCCACGAATCACGCATGGTGCGCTCGGCCCGCAGCGTCTGATCGCGGGGATCGACCCACTGCAGCAGTCGACGATCGGTGGTCTCGGGTTGCTGCAGATCCCTGCGGATGCGCATCGGGCCGACGTAGCAGGCGGCGGCGTCGTCGACGATTTCCTCGTCGTAGCGCTGGGACACGGCGTCGGAATCACGCGGGTTCTCTGACGTTGCGGACATGCAGGTCACGCTAGCAAGCGTGCGCAACCCGATGGCACTCCCGAACGCGGTGCGCGACGACCACGAGGACCCGACGGTCAGGACGGGGCCGGTGCGGACAGATAGGTCCGCAGCAGTTCGGTCACCTCGGTGACCTGGGCGACGGGCACGCGCTCGTCGACCCGATGGGCCAGATTCGGGTCACCGGGGCCGAGATTGACCGCGGGGATACCGAGCGCGGAGAACCTCGAGACGTCGGTCCAGCCGTACTTGGCGCGGAATCGGCCGTGCGCGGCGTCGACCAATGCGGCCGCGGCGGGATGGCTCAGTCCTGGAAGTGCTCCCGGGGCGGCGTCGGTCAGTTCGAGTGTGATCATCTCGGTGTCGAGGTCTTCGGCGAAGACGTCGCGGACGTGGTCGAGCGCGTCGTCGACGCTGCGGTCGGGAGCGAAGCGGAAATTGATGGTGACCCACGCGTCGTCGGGGACGACGTTGCCCGCAACACCTCCCCCGATGCCGACGGCCGACAGCCCCTCGCGGTACTCGCAGCCGTCGATGTCGACGTGGCGGGGTTCGTAGTTCGCGAGCGTAGTGAGCACACCGCCGAGCTTGTGAATCGCGTTGTCGCCCATCCAGGATCGCGCGGAGTGCGCACGCGTACCCGACGCGGTGAGCCGAACACGCAGTGTCCCCTGGCAACCCGCCTCGATCTGGCCTGCGGTCGGCTCACCGAGAATGGCGACGTCTCCCGAAAGCCATTCGGGCAATTCACGTTCGAGAACTCCCAGACCGTTGTACTCGGCGGCGATCTCCTCACAGTCGTAGAAGATGAGGGTCAGGTCGTGGGCGGGGTCGTCCATCGTGGCCGCAAGGTGGAGGAACACCGCGTCGCCCGATTTCATGTCGACCGTGCCGCAGCCGTGCAACACATCACCCTCGACGTCGTCGACGGTGCGTCGGCTCGGCAGGTTGTCGGCGACCGGGACGGTGTCGAGGTGACCGGCGAGGATGACCCGGCTGGGTTTACCCCTGTCGGTGCGGGCCAACACGCGGTTGCCGTGCCGGAGCACGTCGAACCCGATCGTCTGCTCGCGCAAGGCCTCTTCCACGGCGTCGGCGATCGCGGACTCGTTGCGCGACTCGCTCTCGATGTCGACGAGGGCCGCGGTCAGTTCGACGGGATCGGCACGCAGATCGAGGTGTGTGACCGGTGTTCGGGATGTACTCACGACCACCAATTTATCGCTGCGCCGTGTCCGAGACGCGATGGCAGACTGGAATACATGTACGGCACCGTCATTCACGCGCCCTTCGATGTCCGATTCGAGGAGGTCGAACGTCCGCAGATCGACGAACCGACCGACGCCGTCGTGCGACTCACCGCGACGTGCGTGTGCGGTTCGGATCTGTGGACCTATCGCGGGATCAACGCGATCGACCGCCCCGTCCACATGGGACACGAGTACGTCGGGATCGTCGAGGAGGTCGGTTCCGCGGTGCGCACCGTCGCTCCGGGACAGTTCGTCATCGGCTCGTTCTTCGCCTCCGACAACACCTGCGAGATCTGCCTGGCCGGGTACCAGACCGGATGCGTGCACCGGGCTCCGGTCCGCGGAGCCCAGGCGGAGTATCTGCGGGTGCCGTTGGCCGATGGCACGCTGGTCGCCACACCCAAGGTGCCCGATGACGAGGTCGTGCCGGATCTGCTCGCCGCGTCGGATGTGTTGGGCACGGGGTGGTTCGGTGCCACCGCGGCCGAGGTCGGCCCCGGCAAGACCGTCGTGGTCGTCGGCGACGGCGCGGTCGGACTGCTGGCGGTGCTCGCCTCCGCGCAGTTGGGCGCCGAGCGGATCATCGTCATGAGCCGCCACGAACAGCGACAGACACTCGCGCTGGAGTTCGGCGCGACCGACATCGTGGTCGAGCGCGGTGACGAGGGTGTGAGCGTCGTGAAGGACCTCACGCACGGAGTGGGCGCGCACTCGGTGATCGAGGCGGTCGGCACCCAGCAGTCGATGACGCAGGCCATCGATTCGGCGCGGCCCGGCGGCCACGTCGGATTCGTCGGAGTGGCACACGGCGTCGAGATCCCCGGCGACCAACTGTTCTACAAGCTCGTGCATCTACACGGCGGACCGGCTCCGGTACGACGCTTCCTGCCGGAGCTCATCACCCGCATCACGAACCGGGAGATCAACCCCGGCAAGGTATTCGACCTCGAACTCCCGCTCAGCGAGGTGGCGCAGGGCTACGCGGCGATGGACGAACGCCGGGCGATCAAGACCCTGCTGCGGCCCTGACTGCCCGATGTGTCTGGACTACCCGGACTGTCATCTCCCACCTGTCGCCGATCTGTATGACAGACGCCCCGGATTCGCGGACCGCTCGTCATACTCATCGGGCCGCGTCGGGATCACGCTGCCGAAGACCCACCGCGGATGGGACGAAAGACCCTCTCCCCCAGCGCAACCGGGGTCGAGCATGGACATGTAGACCACACTCGTCGAGGAGATGATGTTCGATGTCCATCCAGCGCACGCACGCCGACAACCCGCAGCACCCCGCAGCCATCGTCGGTTTCGCGATCTTCCTGATCGGTTTCGGCGCCGCACCGCTCGCACTGACCGCACTCGCATTCGGAAACGGGACAGCCGCCGTCGTCGCCGCGATCGTCGCGGTGATCGCGATGTCGGTGGGCATCGGCATCGTCTCGGTGATGACACGACGCCTCAACCACAGCGCGCTACTGCCGGATTCGACGTCGAGCGAGAAGCAGCACTACCTGGAGGTCTACCGCCACCAGGCCGCGTGACGCGCGTTCGGAGAAGCCGACCGCGCGGGGTCGGGATCCGCGAGTGACACGGGTCCCGACCTCGCGCGATCGTCCGGGCCCGGTGACGGTCGAATCTTGCCCGCTTCGACCGTCAGAATGTGATCTCGGTAACACTAAGGTGAGGGGCGTCGTCGAATCGAGGAGATGGCGCCATGACCACTTTTCACAGGTCACATGTCTCGCACGGCAACCATCCGATGGGTGTCGTCGCGTTCGTCCTTGTGCTGGTCGGCTTCTTGTCGCTGGCGGTCTCGCTGACCATGTTCGCCACCGGCGAGCACACCGCGGGGATCGTCTGGGGCGTCGTGATGGTTGCCGCCTTCGTGGCGAGCGCAGCGGTCCTGGTCACGTTGAGTCACCGGATGCACCACAGTGCGTTCTTTCCGGTCAACAGCGATCACGACCGCGCCGAATACGACCTCATGTATCACCAGCACTGAGCGGGTGAGTACCGGCGACCTCCCCACCTGCGGGACGAGCTCGCCGGTAAACTCCTGCCCGTGACGACGAATGGCGCATACGCAACAGGCATCGCAACGGTGACCAACGGGGGGTCGGCGGATCCCGGCGTTGTCCTCGACGTCTGGTACCCCGACCCCGAACTCGCAACACCTGATCTGGCCGACACCAAGATCCTCGAGGGCGACGAGATCCCCACCCACCTCAACGATCTGGTCGGACTCGACGAGGCACGCGGGGTCAAGATCGTCGCTGTCCGCACCTCGATCGCCGATCTGTCCGCCGCACCGACGGACGCCTACGACGTCTACCTGCGACTGCACCTGTTGTCGCATCGATTCATCGAGCCGCACCAGGCGAATCTCGAAGGCATCTTCGGACTGCTGTCCAACGTCGTGTGGACCAACTTCGGCCCCTGCCCGGTGGAGGGCTTCGAGAAGGTTCGCCGACGCCTGCGGGCCCGCGGCCACGTGACGGTGCTCAGCATCGACAAGTTCCCCCGCATGGTCGACTACGTCGCGCCCGGCGGAGTGCGCATCGGCGACGCCGATCGCGTACGTCTCGGTGCGCATCTCGCCCCCGGCACGACCGTGATGCACGAGGGTTTCGTCAACTACAACGCGGGCACGCTCGGTTCGTCGATGGTGGAGGGCCGTATCTCGGCGGGCGTCGTCGTGGGCGACGGCTCGGACATCGGTGGCGGAGCGTCGACGATGGGCACGCTGTCGGGCGGCGGCAAGGAGATCATCTCCCTGGGTAAGCGGTGCCTACTCGGGGCGAACTCCGGGTGCGGCATCCCGCTTGGCGATGACTGCGTCATCGAGGCAGGCCTCTACGTGACCGCGGGCACCAAGGTCACCGGACCCGACGGCGCGTCGATCAAGGCGCGTGAACTCTCCGGTCAGTCGAACCTGCTGTTCCGCCGCAACAGTCTCACCGGCGCCGTCGAGGTGGTGCCGTGGAAGGGCGACGGCATCGCGCTCAACGAGGCGCTGCACAAGAACAACTGAGATCCGGCGCTGAAACACGCGCTTCTGACACCTGCGAGCGACGCGTCGCGTGCCGGTGTCGGAAGCGCGTGTTTCTGCGTCAGGCGGCAGTCAGCCGCTCCACCGCGGCGTCGATGCGCTCGTCGGTGGCGGTGAGTGCGAAGCGCACATGGTTCGTACCGAGAGGCCCGTAGAAGTCGCCCGGCGCTACCAGGATTCCCCGCTCGGCGAGCCACGCCACGGTGTCGCGGCAGCCCTCACCGCGTGTGGCCCACAGGTACAGGCCCGCCTCCGAGTCGTCGACGCGGAAACCCGCGTCGCGTACGGCGGGCAGCAATCGCGAGCGACGTAACTGGTAGCGGGCACGCTGCGCCTCGACGTGCGTGTCGTCGGAGAGCGCCGCGGTCATGGCGGCCTGGATGGGGAACGGCACGATCATGCCCGAATGTTTGCGCACAGCAAGGAGTTCGGCGATCAGATCGTGGTCGCCGGCGAAGAAGCCCGCACGATAGGACGCGAGGTTGGAGATCTTCGACAGTGAGTGGATCGCCAACAGCCCGGTGTGATCGCCATCGCTGACCCGCGGGTCGAGGATGGAGACGGCCTCGGTGTCCCACGACAGCCCGAGGTAGCACTCGTCGGAAGCGAGGATCGTGCCGTGCTCACGGCACCACGCCACCACCTTGCGCAGGTGGTCGACGCCCAGCACTCGGCCCGTCGGATTCGACGGCGAGTTGATGAACATGAGCGCAGGCGCAGAACTGCCCATGACCGGGCCGATCTGCAGCGTCGAATCGGCTCGGGTCACCGTCGCTCCCGCGAGCAGGGCACTCACCTCATATGTCGGGTACGCGACCTCGGGGATCACGACGTTGTCACCGGCGCCGATGCCGAGCGCCGACGACAGACCCGCAATGGCTTCCTTGGTACCGATGACCGGAAGGATCGACGATTCGGCGAGTCCGGTCGCCCCGTAGCGCCGGGCCAGCGCCTCGGCGGCAGCCTCGCGAAGGTCCGTGGTCCCGACTGTCGCCGGGTATCCGGGGAACTCCGACGCCGAAGCGAGCGCCTCGCGGATCAGCGTGTCGACCGGATCGACCGGGGTACCGACCGAGAGGTCGACGATTCCGCCCTCGTGGGCTGCGGCGCGCGCCTTCGCCTCCGCGAGCGAGTCCCACGGGAAGTCGGGCAGCGCCTCACTCACACGTGCCCGACGGGCCGTGTGCAAGTCAGTCCTCGCCCTCGTTCATGGGCGGGAGAGCTTTGACGAACGGCGGGTCGTAGTCGGTCTTGCCGACCTTGCTCGCACCGCCCGGCGAGCCGAGGTCGTCGAAGAAGTCGGCGTTGGCGCTGACGTAGGGCTCCCACTCGTCGGGGACGTCGTCCTCGTAGAAGATCGCTTCCACCGGACACACCGGCTCGCAGGCACCACAGTCCACGCACTCATCCGGTTGGATGTACAGACTGCGGCCACCCTCGTAGATGCAGTCGACAGGGCACTCCTCGACGCAGGCCCTGTCCATCACATCCACGCAGGGTTCCGCGATGATGTACGTCACCACATTCTCCTTCTTCGCACTTCTACCGCTTGTGTGTCCGCTCTGGCCTGCGTGTGCGACGAGGCGGCGGACCTGGCGCGAGGGCTGATCGCGCCGGACGCGCGCACCGTCGGCCTCCCCCGAGACAGGCGCGGAGCACACGCGGGTTCAACCTTATCTGTCCGATACCACCGGAGCCCACATCGCCCCCGCTCAGCGCCACTCGAGACGACGAAGATCACAGTTTCCGCGACGAGGCGCGACGCTCAATACCACACCAAATCGTGGAGCGTCCGTTGCGTTCAGCGTGACGCCAACCCTCCCGTCGGAGATGAGTCGGGCGCATCCTGTGCTTGCGAGCCCGACCATCACCTTCGTCCGGAGTGCCCATGACCTCGACTCTCGATCCCGTGCACCGCGCCGCGACACGGCCGACCAGTGCCACACTACCCACCCGGCTCCGGCCCGCTGATCTGCTGCGCATCACCGACCAGGGCGTCGCGGACGTGATCGACGGCCGATACAACCATCTGCTTCCGACGAGCTGGGATCCCGTCGAACGCTGGTCCACCCGATTGGAGTCCGACGACGACCTCGACATCTGGCTGATCAGCTGGACCCCGGACCGCTCCACCGACCTCCACGACCACGCTGGCTCACTCGGAGCGCTGACCGTGTTGTCGGGCGCGCTGCGCGAGTACCGCTGGACCGGCAACGACCTCGCACTGCGTATCTTGTCGGCGGGCGACCAGGCCTCGTTTCCGCTCGGCTGGGTGCACGACGTCCAGCACCACGCGAGCGCGCCACCGCTACGCGGCCTCAATCAGTCGCACGCAACCTCCCAGCGGCTCGGTTCGGTGCACGAGCCCGGGCCGACGCTCAGCGTGCACGCCTACTCGCCGCCGTTGACGGCGATGTCGTTCTACGAGGTCACCGACACCGGCCGGTTACGGCGCACGCGCACCGAACTCACCGACGAACCCGAATGACCTCAACAGCGCCGAATGACCCGAATAGCATTGTGATGTGGCCATGACGATCAATGACCTCCTGCTGACCGCGCGCGAGAACCTCGACCGGGTGGACGCCGTCGATCTCGCGACAGAACTCGACAACGGTGGTGTGCTCGTCGACATACGTCCCGCGGCGCAGCGCGCCTCCGAGGGCGAATACCCCGGAGCGCTGGTGCTCGAACGCAACGTGCTCGAGTGGCGGCTCGACCCGGCGAGTGACGCCCGCATCCCCGAGGCCGTCGACCACGACGTGCGGTGGATCGTCTTGTGTTCGGAGGGCTACAGCTCGTCGCTGGCCGCCGCGACGCTGCAACAGCTCGGACTGCACCGCGCGACCGACGTCGCCGGCGGATACCAGGCGATCCTCGCCGCGCGACCTGTCGACTGAGTCGACGACTCGGGTGGGCGATGGCCTCCCCTCACCGGGCCGCGACCCGGACGCTCACGCGACAGCTGCCGGCCAGGGCAGTCCGGACGGGCGGGTATCGGCCGCGAGGCCGGTGGTCGGATCGGCGAGCGCCGCCACGTGCGCGGTCAGCGATGGATCGATCCAGTTCTCGGCATCGAGCACGTACGGAGGCTGGGCGGTGATCCGCTCGGCGAGAACGTATCCCGACTCCGCGGTGATCTCGGCGAGTGTCGTGAGGTTGGGCCACGGACGCTCGGGGTTGACGTGGTCCGGGGTCAACGGCGACACCCCGCCCCAGTCGTCGATACCCGAAGCGATGAGCGCGGCGCACTCCTCACGCGAGACGAGATTCGGTGGTGCCTGTACCCGCATCTGCCGACCGAGCACCAGACGTGCCGTCGCCACCGCCGCGAGAAACTCGGTCATCTCGGCGTCCGGTGTCCCGCGCATCGCGGTGTCGGGCTTGGCGCGGAAGTTCTGCACGATCACTTCCTGGATGTGACCGGCGCGAGCGATGTCGGCGAGCGCGAGGAGCGATTCCGCGCGTTCGGTCAGACTCTCACCGATCCCGACGAGGATGCCCGTGGTGAACGGTATGCGTAGGTCACCGGCATCACGTAACACCTGGAGACGCACCAGCGGGTCCTTGTCCGGGCTGCCGTAGTGCGGTTGGCCCTTCTCGGTGAACAGTCGACGCGACGTCGTCTCGAGCATCATTCCCATCGAGGGGGCAACCGGACGAAGCACCGACATCTCGTGGGCGCTCATCACTCCCGGATTCAGATGCGGAAGCAGGCCGGTGTCCTCGAGGACCGCGACCGCCGCCGCCCGCACATAGTCGAGCGTCGACGAATACCCGCGCGCTGCAAGCCATTCCCCTGCCTGCGGCCAGCGGTCCTCGGGTCGGTCGCCGAGGGTGAACAGTGCCTCCTTGCAACCGAGCGCCGCCCCCTGACGGGCGATGGACAGCACCTGGTCGATCTCGAGGAACATCCCCTCACCTGCTCGTGCCAGCTTGCCGGGCACGGTGACGAATGTGCAGTAGTGGCACCGGTCGCGGCACAACCGGGTCAGCGGCACGAAGACCTTGCGCGAGTAGGTGATCTGGCGGTCTCGACCCACCTCGGCGAGTCCCTCGTCGCGCAGCTCCGATGCCGCCGCTGCCACCGCCGTCAGATCGTCACCCGACGCCGCGAGCAGCGCCGCGACCTCGGCGACACCGAGGCCATCACCCGAGCCGGCGGCATCGAGCGCTTCACGAACGGCCATCGACTGCGTCATCGGCGTTCACTCCCCTCGCTGGTCTCGACGACATACGGCCCGACATCGAACGTACCGTTGCGTTCGCGGAACGAGACGGCCGTACCGGGCCAGAGGAGGGTGAGTCGCCCACTGACAGGATCGACGTACCAGCTGTTGCAGCCGGTCAGCCACACCGTCGACGACGCACGTTCGTCGATTTCGGCCGTGTAGGCGGCCTCGGCGTCAGCGGACACCTCCAGCGACCGGACATCGCCGTCGCCGAGTACGTCGAGCGCACCGAGGACGTAGTCGAGTTGAGTCTCGATCATGTAGATCGCGGAATTGTGTCCCAGCGCGGCGTTGGGACCGTCGAGCACGAACATGTTGGGAAAGCCGTGGACCGTGGTCGACGCATACGACGTCATGCCATCGGACCAGTGCGCGTCGAGGCGCTCTCCCCTGGCACCGGTGACGCGCGTGGCGACCGGTGGGCGCGCCGCCTCGAATCCTGTTGCCATCACGAGAAGATCGAGGTCGTGACAGCGTCCACTGGCGGCCCTCGCCTTCGATTCACTGACCGAGTCGAGTGCGCTGGGTTCGAAGACGACGTTGCCGCGGACCAACGTCGGATAGAAGTCGTCACTGAGCAGGATGCGTTTGCAACCGATCTCGTACTCCGGGCTCAGCAGTGAGCGCAGCTCCGGGTCGTCGACCTGTGCGTGCAGGTGCGCGCGCGCACGTGCGCGGATCTCGTCGATGTCAGGCCGCAGACCCTGTCGCTGTCGGAACGCGACGTCGGCGTCACGAAGCAGCTGGTCTCGAATATCTTGCGCCACAACGGGATCGAGATACGCGTCCCGCTCCCGCGCCGTGTAGCGACGGTCATCGCGCGGGACCACGTATGGCGGCGTCCGGCAGAAGACCACGAGTTCGTCTGCCTGCTCGGCGAGATGGGGGGCGATCTGCACCGCCGAGGCGCCCGTCCCCACCAGACCGATCCGTGCACCGTCGAGCGGGAGGTCGTCACGCCACGCCGCGGTGTGCACCACCTCGCCGGTGAAGGAGTCGAGTCCCTCGATGTCGGGAATACGTGCTTCCGAGAGCCGCCCAACCGCCAAGACCAGGGCGCGACAGCTGATGCCCCCATTCGACGTCGACAGTGCCCAGCGTGCGGTGTCGGGGTTCCATGAGGCATCGAGCAGTTCGCAACCCAGCCGAACCCTCTCTCCGAACCCCTCGTCGGCGACCGTGCGTTCGAGATAGCGCCGGATCTCGGCGCCGCTGGGATACACCGACGACCAGTCGGCGGGCGGCCGGAACGAGTACGAATAGAGGTGAGCCGGGATGTCGCATGCGATACCCGGATAGGTGTTGTCACGCCACGTTCCCCCGACGGCAGCGGCCCGTTCGAGAACGACGAACGACTCGCGTCCACGCCGAGCGAGCCGCGTGGCCATTCCGATACCGGCGAAGCCGGCACCGATGATCGCGATATCGACCTCTGTGGCGAACACCGACGGCGCCATAGTCACCCGCAGGCCTGCGCATTCTCATTCTGCGGCAGCACTGTTCGTTGCCCGGGGGGCGGATCTCCGTAGTCGGTGCGGCGCTGACGCGGCACCCGCCCCACCGCGTCCGCGATGGCGATGACGTCGTCGACGGTCAGGGTTCGTCCGGCTTCCTGGCCGGATTCGGGCGAGAGTTCGCCGTCGAGTAGCAGGCCGCCGAGGTCGTCGGCGCCACCCGAGAGGACCTCGAGGACGACGTCGCGGTCGAGTTTCGTCCAGGCGACCTGCAGGTGGTCGATGTGGCCGACGGTCATCAGACGGGCCACCGCGTGCACCGCGCGGGTCTCGCGGCGACTCACCTCCGCGGTGGCTACGTCTGCAAGGTGTGGCGGCGCGTTCTGCGGGAGCAGTGGCATCACGATCAGCTCGTGGAAGCCGCCGGTCTCGTCGGCGATGCGGTTGAGCAGCCGAAGGTGCGCGACCACATGCCCGGCTGTCTCGACGTGTCCGTAGAGCAGCGTCGCGGTGGAGAACAGGTGTGCGTCGTGCGCGGCGCGGATGGTGTCGACCCACTCCGACACGGGCGGCGGTGTGCCGACGGGATGCAGTGCCGCGCGCACCTCGTCGTCGAGTATCTGTGCCGCTGTCCCGGGTACCGACCCGAGTCCGGCGTCGCGTGCGCGGCGGAGGAACTCCGCGACGTCGATCCCCATGCGCGAGGCGGCGTCGACGATCTCCGGTGGCCGGAACGCGTGCAGGTGCATGCCCGGTGCCGCGGCACGAATTCGCCTGATGATGCTCAGGTAGGCGTCGGGATCGACGTCGTCCCTGCTGCGCGGCAACGGTCCCTGCATGCAGATCTCGGTGGCGCCGAGCGCCCATGCCTCGGCCACGAGGTCGTCGATCGACACGTCGGCCTGCGGCGCGGCGACCACCGCGGTGTCGAGGTTCCGGTTGACCACAAAGGTCATGACGTCGGGTTCGGTGGCCTCCCTGCGCGCGACGTCGGCAAGGGTACACAGCTCAGTCAGTTCGTCGCCGTCGGCGCCGAGCAACGCCGCCCAGTCGGCATCGGTGAGCGAGGTCCGGTCGGTGCGCAACGCAGCCAGCGCCGACCGAACCGATCCGCCTGGGGCGGGGCGGTCACTCGCCCACGCGCGCAACACCATGCAGAACACTCTAACGACCACGCACCGTCGCCCGTCGACGGCTACAGGTCGCACGGATGTCGACGCGTCACGCCTCGGCGTCGGGAAGTCTCCTCGACCAGGACAGTGCGACGGGTGCACCGAGCCCGATGATCACCAGCAGTGATGTGGCCAGCGTCGTACTGCCCTGCAGCGTAAGCATCACGTCACCACCCGGACCGCCCATCCCGGCGACCACCAGTACCACCAGCCACGCCACCAGCGGGCCGTAGCGCAGGGGGCCGTCGGTGTACTTCGCAGCCAGCCACAGCAGCACGCAGTTGAGCAGGCCGGCGAGGACAGCCGCGATCGGCACCGCGGTTCCCCCGATCCGCAGGTACACGAAGCCGACCGAGAGCACGCCGACGATCAGTCCGTCGAGGATCAGCAGTCCGAGGAGAACGCGGTCGGCGACGCGCATCAGACATCTCCATCGGGGCTGAACGGGATGGGTGTGAACAGGTCGGTTGCCCGTCGACTCGGCGCACCACGACCGCGCGGCGACCGCAGCACGAAGTGCTCGGCAGCCATGATCGGTTGCAGGATGTTGTTGCTCAACGCGTACTCGGTTCCCGACGCCGCGACGGTCACCTGGGTGGCATGCGCACGCAGGCCCGCGACCTTGTGGTCGTACACGGTCGTGATGTCGATCTCGGCGTCGATCTCGTGGTCGGGGTAGCTCGGCAACTCCCCGGACTCGGGCATCCGCCATCCCGCGGGCACGCTCTGCGCTGCGGCGAGCCCCTTCTGCAGAGCGCTGCGTTCGGTCACCGACTCCCAGACGACGAGATCGCGACCTGTGCGTGCCTCGACGAGCGGAATAGCCGCCATCGACGCGGTGTGGACCATCTTGTGGTCGGGATGACCGTAGGTGCCTGCCATGTCGTAGGTGACCAGGACCTGGGGGTCGAAGTCGGCGATCACATCCGCCAGGGTTGCCACGACGTCGTCGAAGAGTGCCTGCGCGAGTGCGCGGGGGTGCTCGGCAGACGGAGATCCTGCCATTCCCGAATCACGCCAATGCCCCGCGCCGCCGAGGAACCGGGGACGCAGCGGATCCGAGCCCACCGGCGAGAGCGCGGCGAGGGCGTCGGTCAGTTCACGGATGCGGTAGCCGCCGAGCTGATCGGCACCGCCGTCGGCGACCAACTGCGCCCACTCGTCGCCGATCACTTCGCCTTCCTCGCCGAGCGTGAACGTCAGCACGCGCACGTCGACGCCTTCGGCGAGATACCGCGCGATGGTTCCGCCGGTCATGATCGTCTCGTCGTCGGGATGCGCGTGCAGCAGCAACAGTCGACGGTCCGCACGGTGTTCTGCCACGAGATGTTCTGCCACGAGGTGTTCTGTCACGAGATGTTCCATCTACTCGCCGTACCGAAGATCGAGACCTGTATCGGCCCCGAGAGCGGGACGTCGGTCACCTTGCGTGTCACACCCACCATCATGCTGTCCTGATAGAGCGGCAGATAGATCGACTGCGCGGCGAGCAGCGGTTCGGCCTCCGTCAGCTGAGGTAGCGGGTCCTGCGACGACAATGCGTCACGTGCGAGTCCGATGAGCACCGGATCGCAGACGCCAGAAGGGTTGGACGCATAGACGTCCTGAGTCGACGACTGCTGTTGGTCGGGAGCATCGCTGGTGGGCGTCGGCGGTGTCGACAGGCTCGGTGCGGTGCCCGGCTTGGGTTGATCACAATCGACCTGGGAGGCCAGCGCCGCGGCAGGCGGTACGCCCAGGCCGGTCCACCCGACGGCCATGTCGACCCTCGAGTCGGTGAGCGCGACACCGTAGAGCTCGTTGTTGGGCAACGAGACGACGGCAGCGCGCACTCCCGCGTTGCGAAGTTGGTCGACGATGTTGGCCGCAGCAGCGGTCGACCGCGCGTCGCCGCTGATCGCGCCGACACGAACCGCGAGGTCGCGACCGTCCTTCTCGAAACCCGCGACACCTTCGGGGACAGCCGACATGGTCGACGCCGGGTCGTCGGATGGTGCAGCTGAGGAAGGGGCAGACGTGGAGGAGGCAGCCGAGGAGGGCGTGCTCGCCGACGAACCGTTCGGGGAGGGTCCCGGCGACGACGAGTCGGCAGACGGTGTGGTCGACGTGGTGGCCGGTCCGCGCCGATAACCGGCCGACGCGAGGAGCTCGTCGACCTGGTCGGGACTGGGACGTTGCCGATCGACCGCGAAGTATCCCGGGTCGGAGGGTGCGAACACTGTGTTCTCGTACGGCTGTACGACGAGGTCACCGGCACCCGCGTAGGTGACGACCGCCGGGTCGATCATCCCCAGGATCGCCCGACGCACCGCCACCGAGTTCATGACCGGGGTACGCGCGTTGACGCTGATGCCCAGCGCCCGCGACGTCGCCGAGCGCTGTGTCGCGATCCCCGGGACCGCGGCGAGCTCGGCACTGCTGGCGGGCCCGGTACCCAGCGTCGCGATCGACGAGTCACCCGACCGCACGGATTCGACCATCTGCGACGCGGTACCCGCCCGTCGTAAGACCACCTGGTCGAGGATCGAGGGCTTCACCCAGTAGCGGTCGTTGCGGATCAGGCGCACCTCGTCGCGGGTGGTGTCGATGGAGAACACCGAGAACGGACCCGCCGACACGGGCTTCCCGCTGTCCATACCCGTCTGGAAGCCCGCGGGTGCGCCCTTGAGGACGTGGCTGGGCAGCAGCCACGTGAACATCTCACGCCACGCCGGATATGCACGCGCGAACTTGACCGTGACGACCTTGCCGCCGCTGCTCGATTCGACCGAGTCGATCAACCGGTAGCCGGCCGGGGCGACGACATTGGGCTGGCGGGACATCTGTTGCCACAGATAGCTGAAGTCGTCGCCGGTGACCGGCAGGCCGTCGGACCACTGCGCGTTGGTGTGGATCTTGTAGGTGACGGTGAACGGCTCCTGCGAGGTCACCTCCGCCGACGTCAGCAGCGCCTCCGAACGCTGCCACACGACACCGTTGGGTGTCTGCACCGGCTCGAAGGCACTCGGCAACGTCATCGCGGCGATCGCGGTGGTCACCGGGCTCTGGTCGGCGGCCAGGTGCGGGTTGAAACCCTCACCGACAGAGTCGGTTGCGACGTAGATCGTCTTCTCCGTCGGGTACTCCGCAGGTGTTTGCTGCACCTCCGTCTCACGGACCGGAGGTGGCGGATCGGACATGCACCCCGCCGTCACCAGCGCGACGAAAGCACCGAGCACGGCCAGAAGGAGGCGACTGCGACCAGCGACGACACCGCGTCCGTACAGAGACCTGCTGCCGGTCACCACCCGCTCACCCCCACACCTCGCTCCGGCCACTGCACACCAGTTCTCACCCGGGGCCGTCGACTCCTGAACCGGTACGCCGGTCCTGCGACGCGAACCCGGTCGGGATCAGCCAGCCGCCTGGTCGCGCGACTTGGCGCGCGAACGCTCACGGGCGCGAGTGGACGCATCGAGGTGCACCTTACGCACTCGCACGACCTCCGGAGTCGCCTCGACACACTCATCGGCGGCGCAGAATTCCATCGCGCCCTCGAGTTCGAGGTGCATCGGCTTGGCCAGGGTCTCCATGACGTCGGCCGAGGACTGACGCATGTTGGTCAGCTTCTTCTCACGGGTCACGTTGATGTCGAGGTCCTCGGCGCGCGGATTGATGCCGACCACGTGGCCCTCGTAGGTGTCGTCACCCGGGTTGACGAAGAACGTGCCGCGGTCGGCGAGCTGGATCATCGCGAACGGCGTCACCGTGCCCGCACGGTCGCTCACCAGCGAACCGGTGTGTCGTGCTCGGATCTCACCCGCCCAGGCGTCGTAGCCGTCGAACACCGCGTTGGCGATACCGGTGCCGCGGGTCTCGGTGAGGAAGTCGGTACGGAAACCGATCAGTCCGCGCGACGGAACGCGGAACTCCATGCGGACCCACCCGGACCCGTGGTTGTTCATCTGGTCCATACGGCCCTTACGCGCCGCGAGCAACTGGGTGACCGCGCCGAGGTACTCCTCGGGGACGTCGATGGTCAGGTGCTCGAACGGCTCGTGCACCTTGCCGTCGACCTTGCGCGTGACCACCTGCGGCTTACCGACGGTCAGCTCGAACCCCTCGCGACGCATCTGCTCGACGAGGATCGCCAGCGCGAGCTCACCGCGGCCCTGCACCTCCCAGGCATCGGGACGATTGATGTCGACGACGCGCAGCGACACATTGCCGATGAGCTCGGTGTCGAGGCGGTCCTTGACCATGCGGGCAGTCAGCTTGTGCCCCTTCACCCGTCCCGCGAGCGGCGAGGTGTTGGTACCGATGATGACCGAGATGGCAGGCTCGTCGACCGTGATGCGCGGCAGGGCGACCGGGTTCTCGGCGTCGGCGAGGGTGTCGCCGATCATGATCTCGGGGATACCGGCGATGGCGACGATGTCGCCAGCAACAGCCGACTCCGCGGGGCTGCGCTCCACGCCGACGGTGGCGAGGAGTTCTGTGATCTTGGCGCGCTCGGTGACGGGCTCACCGTCGACCTCACGCATCCAGGAGACGGTCTGGCCCTTCTTGAGGGTGCCGTTGTGGATGCGGACCAGCCCGAGGCGCCCGAGGAAGGGCGAGGCGTCGAGGTTGGTGACGTGTGCCTGAAGCGGCGCCTCGGCGTCGCCCTTGGGCGCGGGAACGTGCTCCATCAGGACGTCGAAGAACGGGTCGAGGTTCTCTCCCTCGGGGACCTCTCCGTTGGCGGGTTCGACGGTGCTGGCGATGCCCGCACGCCCGGAGGCGTAGAGCACCGGGAGGTCGAGGACCTGCTCGGCCGCCGTGGCCGCTTCGTCGTCAAGGTCGGAGGCGAGGTCGAGGAGCAGGTCATGGGTCTCGGAGACGACCTCCGAGATGCGCGCATCGGGGCGGTCGGTCTTGTTGACCAGCAGGATCACCGGCAACGACGCACTCAGCGCCTTGCGCAGCACGAAGCGTGTCTGCGGCAGCGGACCCTCGGACGCGTCGACGAGCAGCACGACGCCGTCGACCATCGACAGGCCGCGCTCGACCTCACCGCCGAAGTCGGCGTGGCCGGGCGTGTCGATGACGTTGATGACGACCTCGGTGCCGTCCGGCTGACGACGATGCACCGCGGTGTTCTTCGCGAGAATGGTGATGCCCTTCTCGCGTTCGAGGTCACCGGAGTCCATCACGCGGTCGACGAGCTCGGCGCGCTCACCGAACACTCCGGACTGGCGGAGCATCGCGTCGACCAGCGTGGTCTTGCCGTGGTCGACGTGCGCGACGATCGCGACGTTGCGGAAGTTGGGGGCAGCGCTCACTGAGCTCTCTTTCATCTACTTCGACGTCCCGGAGGCATGCGCGGGCCGTCGGCGATCCGGTTGGTGGCACCGGATGTGGACTCTACGACGCTCAACAGGGTATCTGCTCGGAGGATGAGAGCGCGATCACACAGCGCCATGAACGTCGTCGCGGCACGTCCTGCTGGGCGGTCGCGAGCGCCAGGGCACGCTTATCCGCTGGTTGGAGCGACGCGCGGCGCCCGTCAGTGCGACCTGCG
The DNA here is from genome assembly GCF_020735545.1 of Gordonia otitidis. Classification (NCBI taxonomy): domain Bacteria; kingdom Bacillati; phylum Actinomycetota; class Actinomycetes; order Mycobacteriales; family Gordoniaceae; genus Gordonia; species Gordonia otitidis. The sequence goes on along the minus strand of NZ_CP085974.1, from coordinate 3,872,892 downwards.
GCTCGCCTGCAGCACAATCGCCCCGGCGACGGCCACGATTCCGAGTAGTTCGGTGATCGCGGGGATCTGCCGCAGCGCGATGAAGCCCACCACTGCCGCCGTCACGGGCAACAGCGCCAGCAGCACCGCGAACCTCGCGGGACCCACAGACCGCAGGATCACCTGGTCGAGAGCGTAGGGAACCGCCGTGGACAGCACACCGAGCCCGAGCGCGAGCAGGAGCAGCCACCAGATGCTCTCGCCCGCGTCGACGGCCGGTCCGATGGTCAGGGCCAGCGGTGAGGTCAGGATCGCAGCAACCACGAATCCCGTGGTGAGGTCCTCGATCCCCGCTCCACGAACTGCGACCCGCCGTCCCAGCATGATGTAGCCCGCCCAGCACGCGGCGGCGGTGAGCGCCAGCACGACGCCGAGCACACTCCCGGCCCAGTGCACATCGACGATGAGCACCACGCCGATCACTGCCGAGAGCAGTGCCGCGACGTCGCGTCTCGTGCGGGAACCGGCTGCGGCCACCGCGATCGGCCCGAGGAACTCGAGTGCGACGGTCGTGCCGAGCGGGAGATGGTCGAGTGCGAGGTAGAAGGCGATGTTCATGGCCGCTGTCATCAGCCCGAACAGTCCGGCCAACCGCAACCGACCCCAGCGCCACGCATCACGGCCGGGCCGCACCACCACCGCCAGAACCACGGCGGCGCCCGCGATGCGCAACCAGGCGACTCCCGCGGGCGACACGGTGTCGAACAACTCGATCGCTATCGCGGCGCCGAGATACATCGAGGTTCCGCCGACGAGCATCAACGCCGGAGCCAGCCAACGCGCGCCGTGTCGCGCTCGCGGTTCCGCTGCCCGGCCTCGTCGCTGTTGCGTCACAGGCGCCGAAACTACCCCGTGACCGCGCCCCGGCGCGCCGGGGTTTCCTCGCCCACTCCGCCGATCGCGTTCCCACGGTGCGCAGCCGAAGCCGGCAGCCGCACTCAGGAAGAGCCGGACGATCCTGCAGAGCCGGTCGTAAGCCCGTTCGACGGTGCTGTGCGCAGGCATCCGGTCGCCGGCGCCTTACCTGCGAACCTGTCGGCCAGCCAGCCGTACGCCTCGTTGTATCCGGCGACCCCGCCTGCGATGTGGCCCAACGGAGTTCCGCCGAGGACGGGGAACGAGATACTGCGATACTCCAGTGACCGCGGCTGCTGTGCGCACCACTCGGCGAACAGGGCCTGCCCCTGCGACACCGGTACCGTCGGGTCGACGGGATTGCTGGACAACAGGATCGGGATGTCGGTCGGCGCGCGCAGCCCGACTTTTTGCTCGTTGACCCGGGCGGCGAGGGTCGGAGTCTCGTCTATGAGTTGACCTATCGACTTTCCGCTGACGGTCCAGGTGCTCGTCCTCGGTGAGCCGATCAGCGTGGTGGCCACGATGCATTGTCCACGAACGAGATTCGTGAGGCGTTTGCCCTCGGCATTGAGCATGGGTGGGATCTGTTGTGCCATATCCGGATACAGGGCCATCGCACCGACGATCGCCCACCCGATCGCACCGCCGAGACGCTGGCCGTCGAGATGATCGAGCAGGCTGCGCAGATCCGTCGGCGCACCGCCTGCATAGATGCCGACGACCTGCTTGGCGAGGTCGGGGGCGTAGCTGTCGATGAGTTCTGCTGCCGCGGCGGTCGCTGCGCCTCCCTGCGAGTACCCGGCAAGCGCCACCTGGGTGCGGGGGTCAACCGTCGGGAGTTGTAGTGCGGCGCGGGCGGCGTCGATCACCGCATCGCCCTGGTCGACGCGCATCGCGAAGGTGTGGTCGCCCGGAGTTCCCAACCCGATGTAGTCGGTGCTCACCACACCGTATCCGCGGGCGAGCAGGTTGTAGGTGATCAGTGTTTCGATCTCGACCATCGGACCGCCCGGCGAGGCGAGGGTCGGCGAAGCGACGAGACGTGAAGGGGCACACTGGTCTCCCATCCCGTGTGCCCCGGGACCGTACGACACCAGCGGTCGCGGCCCCGGTCCGGTCCACCGCCGCGCGGGCTGTAGGTAGTAGCCACTGACGGCCACCCGCTTGCCCAGGCCATTGGTCGACACGTACAGAATCCTCGTCGCAGATGCGGGAATCCCGCCGGTCCGGTTGGGGATCGTGATGAACGTCGACATCGCCTGCGTTCGAAGCAATGTCCCCGCCGCGGGGAGCGGACCGGTCGGCGGCGTATAGAAGGCGCTGTTGGGGCCGGACGACCCGCCCGACCCGGTCTCGGCTGACCCGGATGAGCCGGGTGGTGCCGCACCGGCCCGCGAACCACCGAGGACCCCGGTTGCGCCGAATGCGACCATGGCCGCTACGAGAACGAGACAGCAGGCCCTCACGAAGGACATCCCTGTCACTGCACGCAATCGGAATGCACGCCGATACCGCATCGTGCCCACCATCCCCCACCCTCCGCCGTTCCCTCACAACCGGTTTCGTGTACACCGCAAGTCGGCGACGCGGACTCTGCCTCGTTCTCGGCCACGCTCGGTGTTCGACCCTAAACCGTTGACCGACCGGGTGCGCAGGTCGATGACTGATTCGTGATGTAACGAATCGGCAGCCCGACCCTCCCGACCTCGGCGAGAGCGTCACACGAGATGGAGCGCTCAGCGCGCCGGGAACGCCTTATCGTGCTCGACGCAGTACGCCGGACAGTTCGGGCACCCACACGGTGTCGGCGGGTACCAATTGGTGCCCGGCAACCATCTTGTCGAGTTCCTCGGCTGTGACCCAGCGCAATTGAGAATGTTCGACGGGGCGGGGCACGCCGTCAGTGATCCGTGCCCACAGCGCGATGAGGGTGAGGTCGTCCGAGAGGGCGACCGTCTCGGCAAGACGCTCCCCCACCTCGACACCGACGTCGAGTTCCTCGCGTAGTTCCCGACGAAGCGCGGACTTCACGTCCTCGTCGTCTTCGGCCTTACCGCCCGGAAGCTCCCACAACCCGGCCACGGTAGCCGGATAACGCCGCTGCGCCAACAGAAGTCGATTGTCGACGCTCGTCACGGCTCCGGCGACCACGATCCGCGGGCTCACGGTCCGATCACCGCGATGTGCTCGGGCCGTAAACGCAGCGCAACAGTGTCGCCGACCCGGACGTCGTCATGCGAGACCGCGTCGACGTCACCCACCGACGCCGACACCCGGAGTCGGCGGCCCGCGGGAAGATCCGCCACAGCGACGACGTCACCGAGGGCAGTGGCTGAGGGGTGCGCTGTGACGTCGGCGAGTCGCGCAGTCAGCGATTCCGCGCGGAGACCGAGTTCTCCCGTCTCCCACGACGTATCGACACCCACCGCGGAGGCGTCGACGTCACCCAGCGGTGTGGCGAGTGTGCCATCGGTGCGCCTGGCCGGCAGCACGGTGGTGCAGCCGAGAAACCGGGCGACCCACGCGTCGACCGGCCGCTTCCACAGTCGCGCAGGCGGATTCGTCTGCACGATGTCGCCCGACCTCATCACGGAGATGGCGTCGGCGATCAGTGCCGCTTCGGTGTGGTCGTGCGTGACGAGGATCGTGGGCGTGTCGGTCGCGCGCACGGCTCTCCCGATGTCCACGGCGAGGTCGTCACGCAGCCTCCGATCGAGGGCAGCGAGAGGCTCGTCGAGCAACAGCAACCTGGGGTGTGGTGCCAACGCACGCGCCAGTGCAACGCGCTGCGCCTGCCCGCCGGAGAGTTCGTCGACGGAGCGTTTCTCGAAGCCCGGCAGCTGCACGAGTTCGAGCATCTCGGCCACGCGCCGCGCGACCGATGTCCGCGACATACGTCTGGCCCTGAGTCCGTATCCGACGTTCGCGCCGACGCTCCTCCCACCGAACAATTGGCCGTCCTGGAACACCACACCGAAGTCGCGCCGATGCGGCGGGACGCGGCCGAGATCGGCACCGTCGAGACGGATACTGCCCCGTTCCACGTCCTCGAGGCCCGCGATGGCACGGATCAGAGTCGACTTTCCGCAGCCCGACGGCCCCAGTAGCGCGGTCACGAGCCCGTCGACGCCGACGCGCCAGTCGAGATCGTCGATGACCGTCTGCGACCCGTACGAGATGCGTACACCTTCGAGCTCGAGCATCAGATCGGTGCTCCCGAGCGGGGTCGGAGTAGTTCGACGGCCAACATGGCCACCGCGGTCGCCACGACGAGCAGCATCGATGCCGCCATCGCCGTCGCCAGCTGCGTTGCGCCCGGCCGATTGAGTGCCGATCCGATCAGCACGGGCAGAGTCGTGGTGTCCGCGCGTGCCAGGAAGCTCGTCGCGCCGAACTCGCCGAGAGCCATGACGAATGCGAATCCCGCGGCCGCGGCCAGCGACCTGCCGATCGCGGGGAGGTCGATGGTGCAGAACACCCTGAGCGGACCCGCTCCGAGCGTCGCAGCGGCCGCGCGTGCACGATCGGGAACCGCGTCGAGCGCCGGAACGACGATCCCGATCACCACCGGGATAGCGATCAGGGCCTGCACGCACGGGATGATCAACTCAGACGCCGCGATGCGGCCGGGCAGCTCCGACAGCACGATCAGGTATCCGAATCCGAGTGTCACGGCGCTGATCCCGAGCGGTATCAGCGCCAGAACCGCACCCACCACGCGCGCGGTCCCTCGCGCGTTGTGCAGCGCGACGGCCGCCAGTGCGCCGACGGCGACCGCGATCATCATCGCGAGCAAGGCCGACACCAACGAATACCGCAGTGTTGCAAGGGGTGTCACGCCATTGACCGGCTCCGCCAGGGCGCGATAGCCGGAGAGAGTCCACGCCCCGTCACGGCTCGGACGAACCGATCGCACCGCCAACACCGCGATCGGGACGATGAGAACCGCCACAGTCCACACCCACGCCAGACACGCCGACACCCTGGCCCAACCCGTGACGCGACGATGCCTTGGTGCGCGGGTGCCCTTCGTGGTGGTCCGCGATCGTGCCGTGACCACGCGGGTGAGGATGAGCGCGACGACGACGACGAGGATCTGCACCAACGACAGCGCCACCGCCTCCGGTATCCGGAAGTAGCCGATTGCTTGTTGGTAGATCTCGGTTTCGAGTGTGCGGAGTGTGCCGCCGCCCAGGATGATGATGACGCCGAAGCTCGTCGAGCAGAACAGGAATATCAGCGTGCCTGCCGCACCCACCGCCGGTAGCAAAGCTGGCGCGATCACCGTTCGCCATGCACGGAATCGCCCGGCGCCCAACGTGCGGGCGGCGTCGAGCGCGCGGGTGTCCAGTGATCGCCACGCCGCGCCGACCACGCGGACCACGACGGCGACGTTGAGGAAGGCGTGGGCGAGCAACACCGCCCACCATCCGGATCCGATGTGCGCGAACGCGAGCGGCCCATCTATCAGGGCCCTGAACGCCACGCCGACGACGACCGTCGGCAGTACGAACGGCACTGTCACCACCACGTCGAGGACCATCGCCGACGCTCCACGCAACCGCGAGTACAGCCAGACGATCGGCGCTGCGACCACCAGCGACAGCGCCGTCGACGCCGCGGCCTGCGCCACCGTCACCCACAGCAGATGAGCTGCTCGGGTACGTGTGAACAGTTCTGTCAGCGACGAACCGGTTGCGGCGTCGGCGCTGTCGGTGATCGCACGCCAGACGAGCGCAGCGACCGGCCACACGAACAACACTCCGAGGAACACCACGGGAATGACGGCAAGGAGCCGGCTCCCGACACGGTTCGCGCTCAGCGCCCGACTGCGCTGCGCCATTGTTGGAGCCACGTCTCCCGATTCTGCGCGATATACGCCGGTGGCAGGTTGACTGTCGACTGCGGGATGGGTGCGCGCTGAACCCAGCCGTCGGGCAACGGGGTGTCCTGCTGCACCGGGTACACGTACATCGACGACGGCAGCGCCTTCTGCACGGTGGGGCTGAGCATGAAGTCGACGAGCTTGCGGGCGCCCGCGGTGTTCGACGCACCCTTGAGCACTCCGACGTATTCGACCTGTCGAAAGCAGCTGTCGAGCAGCGCACTCGTTCCCGGCGTCGCCGCAGGCGAGGACGCGTAGGACAACACGATCGGCTTGGCGCCCTTGCCCTCTCCCGCGGTGAAGAGCTGGTTGTATGCGATCTCCCAGCCCGACACGATCGTCGCGCCGGCGGCGGAGACCTGCTTCCAATAGTCCTGCCAGTTGTCCCCGAAGACGCCGACGGTACTGAGCAGATAGGCCATACCCGGCGACGACGTACCGGGATCGATCAGCGCCGCCTGCTTGGCGTAGGTCGGTTCGGTCAGGTCACGCAGGCTCTTCGGCGGGGTCTGCCCCTCGCGTCGGTACCACTCGTCGTCGATGTTGAGGCAGACGTCCCCGCGGTCGACGGCGGTCAGCTCGTTGTTCGAATCGGGCACTGCGTAGCGGTCGGCACCGTTGGCGGCGGCGGCCGGTGTGTACGGATCGAGCGCACCCGCCGCGATGGGTCGGGTGGCGAAGGTGTTGTCGATCCCGTACACCGCATCGCCTTTCGGCGAACCGGGGGTGAGCGACACCGTCGAGGCCAACTGACCCGCGTCACCGCTCTTGACGACCTTGAGCGTCAGGCCAGTCTCCTTCTTGAACTCATCGAATACCGGTTGCGGCAGATCGAACGAGTCGTGAGTCAGCAGAGTGACCTCCGAAGTCGACGACGAGTCGTCCCCGCACGCCGTCAGCAGCGACGTACCAAGAGCGAGCACCGCCGCTGCGACCGCGCAGCGCCGCACACCCCTCCAACCCGGCACCCGCCGTCCCGACGTCTTCGCGACGGGTCGACCCGTCGCTGCGGTCTGCTCTGTCACCAGTGCTCCTCACCCAGGGTCGGCGACGTCCGCACACAGCCGGGCGGCGCACCATCGAGAAAACCTGACGTTGATCGAACTCCTGTCGATCTAACCAGTTCGGTCACGCACGGTCCGCCGACCAGCCCCGAGGACGCGGCGACTCGTAACATACGTAACAATTGCATCACCCATACCAGGAGTTGGCCATGCCGGGCGTTAGGCTCCCCTGGACACCGCCCCATCGCCGGGGCTTAGAATGACGCGGCGTCATTGTTGACCGACAACCGTGCGGGTTGCGCGGCGACAGGGCGCCAACAGCACCGGGGTGTCGGGGGACGCCACGTCATCCGACCGGCGTTCCGGGCGGTGACACCCGGGTAGTGTCCCGAGTGCCCGACACACACCGACAACCGATAGGACACCGACACGTGCGTCTATCAGCACTGACCAGCCGCGCCCGCATCGCCGTGGCCGCAGCAACGGTCGCCGTCGCGGCCTCGCTCGCCGCCCCGGCCATCGCCACTGCGGCACCGACGCCCGCGCCGAAGGTCGACCAGCGCACGTTGGACTCCCTCGGAGCCTTCGCACCTGCGATCATCGGCTCGGTCACGACACCGGGTCCAGATGGCAAGGTCAACGCTCAACTCCTGCAGCAGGCGCGCGCCATGGCCGATCAGCCGGGGCTCCCGCCCCAGGTGGCGTCGACCTGGCAGAAGATCATCGACTTCCTCGGTGAGCCCGGACGTCAGCAGGTCGCCCGCATGGAAGCGGCCAAGCCGGGAGAGCCCGAGATCCCGCAGGGACCCAACGCCCCCAAGATCCAACAGTTCCTCTATCCGACGCTGGGCTTCGGCTGCATGCCGGGCGGTGGAAACTCACTGGGCAGAGCGCTCGTGACGGCGGGCCCGCAGAAGGCGCCTGCGCCAGGGCCCAAGCGCGGACAGGCCGGGTATGTCTACACGAGCCTCGGCACCGGACCCGCGATCAACAACCAGGCTCGTCAGCTGCTCGTGAGTTGGATCAACATCGACAACGGGCGTACCGGCCAACTCCAGCTCAAGCGCAACCCCTTGATCAACGCAACCGACGGACCGGGCACGTTCACCGGGATCGCCTCGACCGGTAAGGGCCGAGTCATCTCGACGATCTATGGCGACGTCACCACCAAGACCAAGGGCAAGGTGCTCAACTGCACCATCGTTCCGACGATCGGACTCGCGATCATCTGATCCACGTCACCGTCACGACACCGCGAAGCCGGGGGAGCCAATGCTCCCCCGGCTTCGTCGTCTGGCCGGTCGCACGGGTATCGCGCGCACATCACAGCTCGGACTCACGACTTGAAGTCCCACCCGCACTCGTGATCTCTTGTAACTCTAGAAACATCTGTCACATCAGCACCATGCGTACCGGCACGGCGCTGATGGTCTTGTCGAGGAGAAGCATGATGACGTCGGTGCACGAGAATGCGCACGAGGCAGCACACGGACACCACGCAGAGACCGTCCATCGACCAGCAGGGCAGCGCGCGGCAACCGGTCGCCGAGTGCGCACCACCCGTCGACTCCGCCTGGGTGTCGCCGGGGTCGCAACAGCACTCGCCGCACTCGTCCTGGCACCGGCGACCGCCTCGGCGGATCCCGCGCTCCCGACCCCACCGACCACGCTCGCCCCCGACCCGCAGGCGCTGGGCGGTGTGCCGCTCGACCATGAGCTCGCCGAGGCGGTCAAGGCGCTCAAAGCCGCGGGCGTCGACCAGCTCGCCCTCAAGGCCGCCGAGGCCGTGAAGTCGTCACTGGGGCAACTCTCCACCGCCGACATCGAGGACAGACTCAACACACTGTCGGTCGCTCTCGGCGGCAGCACGGCATCGCGCGATGTGAGTGCGGGAGCATCCGCACGTCCGGCCGCGGGCGCAGACGTGACGTCAGTTCTGAAGGCTGTTGGCATCCAACCGTTCTCACCGGCCATCGCACCGTTGTGCACGACGCCGACCGACCACAACCCGCTCGGGATCGTGACCGGTGCCGCGGGCGCCGCGCCCGGCCCGTGGCCTGCGAAGACCGAACCCATGACGGCGATCAAACCGCTCGAGCCACTGCTGCAACTGATCCCCGGCATCTCGCTGCCGGAGAAGCTCAATCTGGTCGACAAGGGCGAAACGGCATTCGCTTTCGTCCCGGCGACCAGCGGCACCGGGGGCGCCGCCGACGGACACATGCAGGTCGCGTGGTTCAACACCTCGACGTTGCAGGGCGGATTCGAGGATCTCAAGCCCGTGGCCGATCCCCGGGCGACGGTGCTCCTGCCGTTGCTGTCGGGCGTACGCCTCGCACCGGTGAAGACCGGCAGCGGTACGGTCCTGGCCGCCATCTACGGAACATCGAACAACGCGGGTCGCTCGTGCTTCTTCCTGCCGGCGATCGGCGTGGTGGACGCCAAGTGACCAGACCAGCCCGTCGCCGGAGGTCACGGAGACATCCCTCGTCCAGATCGATTCGCGCGGCCGCGTGTGTGGCCATGGTGTGCCTCAGTGTCGTCACACCTGCTGTGGCAGCAGCCGCTCCCACCGTCCAGTCGCAATCCGATGCCGCCACGGAGTCGTCGTCTGACACCACTGCCGCCCGGTCGGCAGGGGCGGTCTACTCGAGCCGTACGATTCCGTCGTCGGATCTCGTTCCCGGCGCCGCGAACGGCACGGTCTTCACGTATGCGACCACCGGCGCCGATCACAAGCCTCAGCGATCGAGTGGTGTCCTACTCACGCCCTTCGGCACCGCCCCCGCCGGCGGCTTCCCGATCATTGCATGGGCACATGGTTCACGCGGTTTGGCCGACGCGTGTGCGCCGTCGGCACGGCCTACCGTCACCGATCTCGACCAGGCACGTGCGTGGCTCTCGCGCGGATACGCAGTGGTCACCACGGACTATGCAGGACTCGGAACTGCAGGAACCCCACAGTATTTCGACTCCGACGCGACCGCTCGGAATATCGTCGACGCTGTGCGAGCCACGCGGTCGCTCGGCGACAGTCTCGCGCGCAAGTGGGCGGTGGTCGGTCAGGGCCAGGGCGCGGCCGCCGCGGTGACCCTCGCCCGCATCGCCACCACGTTGCAGGGCCCCACCCTCGACTTCCGCGGTGCCGCGGCGTCGTCGATTCCCGCAGAATTCTCGTCGCTGCTGACCAAACTCGGCCCGGGTACCGTCACGCTACCCGCCGGGTTGACGGCCGACGCCCTCTACACGCTCAGTGCGATCAGTCGTGCACGGCCGTCGGTGGACGTCGTCGACTACCTCACCGAGAGCGGCCGCACCTGGCTCAACCGTGCGGCGGATCTGTGCGTCGCCGACCTCACGCGCGAAGTGGACGGCTTGTCACTGGGATCGCTGTTCTCCAAACCACTCTCGGGTAATCGCGAGCTCGCCGGTGTCCTCGAGGCGGCGTCGGTGCTGCCCGTCCGCGGCTTCACCCGGCCCGTGATGATGACGCAGGGACTCGTCGATCCGTCCGTCATCGTGCCGCTGACGTTCAAATACATCAACGACGCACGATCCGCCGATCGACAGGTCTCGCCACGCCCCTACCTGACGTTGTCGGAGGACAGTGCCAACCGCATGGCGGACAACGACATCCGGGCATTCGTTGCGACCGTGATGCGTTGACGACTCGGCCACAGGTCTCGGGAGAGACCGGATTCGCGATCGCATACTCGGTTGCGTCGGCCGCGGCGACGATCGCCGGCGCATTCGGCTCGCACCGCGCAGCGGCCGTCACCAAGCCGGTTCCGCTCGCCCTACTCGCCGGACGAGCGGCATGGCGGGCACGTCGACGCCTCGCCAGACCGGGAATCGACGATGCCCTGCTCGCGGGCGCTATCGTGTTCTCGGCCGCAGGCGACCGCGCAATGCTCCTCGAAGAGTTCAGTCCTGCAGACACCGCGGCGCAATGGACGGCCAAGGACCGTCGACTCGCTACCGGAGCGGCGCTCTTCGCCGCGGGGCAACTCGGTTACTGTGGCCTGTTGTTCCGCCGAGGTGCGCGTCCCAGCCTGCGCGCATTCGCACCGCGGATAGCCGCGCTCAGTGAAGCGGCAGCGGTTCTCGCGACACATCGACCGCGGCCACTCACCGTTCTCATGCCGTACGGCACGACGTTGGCGATGATGTCGACACTCGCCGACAACCTCGATACCCCACAGCCGTCGACCCGTGTCGGCGGGTTGCTGTTCCTCGCATCGGATTTCACGATCCTGAATCGTCGACACCTCATCCGCGGGGCGACGGCACGTCGGGTCAGCGAGGCCTGGGTGCTCGCAAGCTATTTCACGGCCCAGTACCTACTGACGACCGCACCGGGGACCGCACCGGGGCCATCGACATCCCCGCGGGTCGCGCGCTCAGCTTGATTTCGCACGCCGCGTGGCCTCGAAGCGCGATAGGTCCTCGGCGGCAACGGCATCCATGTCCTCGAGCTCGAGGCCCTTGGTCTCGCGGACCTTCGCCTTGACGAAGAAGAACGACGCCGCGGCACAGAACGCGAAGAACCCGTACACCCAGCCGAGTCCGAGCGATGCACTCGCCTCGGGGAAGAGCATCGAGATGGTGAAGTTGGCGAGCCAGTTGAACGCCGTACACACGCCGAGTGCCACGCCCCGGATGCTGTTGGGGAACATCTCGCTCAGCATCACCCACATGACCGGACCCCAGGTGGCGGCGAACGCGATCACGAACAGATTGGCACCGATCAGCGCGACGACACCCCAGTGCCCGTTGAGTGTCAGACAGTCGGAGTTGGTGTTCCCCGGGGTGCACTGTGTGTCGCCGACGGAGCCGGTCTCCTTGTAGTGCGACTGGGTGAACGCCACGCACGCCATGACGAGGCCGATGAACATGCCGACCGAACCCCACAGCAACAACACACGCCGACCGATGCGATCGACGAAGAGGATCGCCACGAACGTCATGACAACGTTGATCGCCGACGTGATGACCGAGGTCGTGAATGCGGAGTCGGTACTGAAACCGACGGATGTCCACAGACTCGTCGAGTAGTAGAAGATGGCGTTGATACCCACGAACTGCTGGAAGATGGCCAGCCAGATACCCACCCAGACAAGGGGATGCAAACCGAACGACGGGCCGCGCAGGTCTGACAGCTTGGCCGACGACTCACGCTTGACCGTCAGTTTGATCTCTTTGACACGAGCGAGTGGATGCTCTTCGCCCGTGACCTCCTCGAGGATGCGGGCGGCTTCCTTGTCACGATTGTGTCCGACCAGGTATCTCGGCGACTCCGGGATCAACAGCGCGAGAACGCCGTACACGACTGCCGGGACGACGCCGACGAGGAACATCCACCGCCAGGCTTCCAGACCCCACCACAGCGTGTTCATCGGTTCACCGCCGGGGGCGGCCTGCTGGAAGAGCTTGTCGGACAGCAACGCGGCGAAGATACCGAGAGTGATGGCGAGCTGTTGCATCGACGCGAGCGCACCGCGGTACCGGGCGGGCGCGATCTCGGCGATATAGGCGGGCGCGATGACCGACGCGATACCGATGCCGAGACCGCCGATCACGCGCCAGATGAGCAGATCCCACACCGTCTGGGTGTAGGCGGTGCCGACGGCTGACGCGGCGAACATGACCGCGCCGAGAACCATGACGCGTTTACGACCCCAGATGTCGGCGAGCCGACCGGCGAACCATGCACCCACGACACAACCGAGCAGTGCGATGGCGACCGCGAAGCCCTTGAACAGGTCGCCGAGCCCGAAGGTCTGCTGAATGGAGTCGACGGCGCCGTTGACGACCGAACTGTCGAAACCGAAGAGAAAGCCACCGACGGCCGCAGCGACGCTGACGCCGATGACTCTGGCTGTGTGTTGCTCGGATGAAGGGGCAGAACGTGCTTGCGACATTTCCTGACCTCGCCTCGATACTCGGCTTTGGGGGACACTCGGCTCTCAGGTGCGCCGCGGCCCCGGACGTGATTGTCACGTTACCCAATGTTGTTCAGCGTGAAGGCACTTTGAATGTCAGTACGGGCGAAACCGTGACGGCGCGACGACATCGAGTTCAGATCGTGATGCTTCGGGCATCGGATCCGCGACGCGAGACCAGAGTCCGGTAGGTCGGCAGCACGCCCGGACCCGGTTTCCTCGTTCAGAACGACGCTAGGCGTTCGCAGTTCCTCTGCAGGACGACAATTGCGGGTTGACCATGGGCACGAATGCGATGGCCCCTATCTTCTGGTGGATCACGAACGACACCCGGCCGGGGCCGGGGTGGAGAACGATCTGCCAGGAGATGTGTCTCGCACGACTCGGCGCGCTGACCACGCCGCTGCGCCCCGTGGCCAGGTTGCGCCATGAGACCGTGACCTCCATCGAGTAGTCGACGAGTCCCGCGCGCGCCCGGTCGGTCCCGATCAGCTCGATCGCGGGCCCCGGTAGTCCGTCGGACGGAAAACGGATGTCGTTGAAGACGTCGACGTGGATGTCGAGCGGGCCGAGCGGCCACGGGTTGGCACTGCCGCACCGCAATGAGGTCACGAAGTTCGGATCGCTGTACTCGGGAATCGCGTGCGCCCTGCCGACACCGGCCGTCGTGAGTCCGGTCATCGCCACCACCGCGGCTGCCATCACCGCGACCGTCCGCCGCACCCCTGCGGCCCGTCCCCATCTGTGCATGGCGTCAGTGTAGGAGTCCCTAGGATGAGGCCATGGCAAAACTGCAGATCGCCCAGGATCCCGCCGCGGATGAACTGTTGTCGACCGATCCCTTTGCGCTGCTCACCGGGATGTTGCTTGATCAGCAGGTGTAGATACGATTGCAATATGCCTAAGCCAGTTCTCCGCGCGCTCGTCGGCGCGCGTGTGTCCGTCGTCCAAGGTCCGCAGAAGGTCTCCCACCTAGCCCAGCTCGAAACGGCAACCAAGTGGGCAGAGGCCAAGGGGTACGAGATCGTCGGATCGTTCGAGGATCTCGGCGTCTCAGCGGAGAAGAAGCCGGAGGACCGGCCCGATCTGGGGCCGTGGCTGACCGACGAGGGTGCAACCAAGTGGGACGTGATCGTCTGGTCGAAGATGGACCGCGCCTTCCGATCCACCCGCCACTGCGTCGACTTCGCACAGTGGGCCGAGGAGCGCCACAAGGTCGTTGCATTCGCAGACGACGGACTGACCCTCGACTATCGGCCCAAGATCCCGGGGGCCGTCAAGGGTATAGACGAGATGATGGCTGAGTTGTTCGTATACCTGGGTTCGTTCTTCGCCCAGCTCGAACTCAATCGGTTCAAGACCCGAGCCCAGGATTCGCACCGGGCGCTGCGGCAGATGGATCGGTGGGCGTCAGGCGTCCCTCCGCTTGGGTTCAAGGTGGTCGATCACCCGACTGGCAAGGGCAAAGGCCTCGACACCGACGAGATCGGTAAGGCACTGATCCAGTCGATGGCCACCAGACTGCTCGACGGCTGGTCGTTCATCCGTATCGCCGCATGGCTGAACGAGGCTCACACAGATCCCAGGTGTGGACGTAAGCACGTCGCCTGGTGCGAGTGTCGCGACGGTGCCGCGCTCACGAATATGGACCGGTCGAGGGTTGCCAAGGGTAATGCGGCGAAGGGACGACCGTGGACGGTGAACACGGTGATCGATGCGCTGACCTCTCCTCGTACTCAGGGGTTCAAGATGACCGGTCGCGGAAAGCACGCGCGGGTCGTACTCGACGCCGAAGGCGAACCCATCCGGCTCGCTCCCCCGACGTTTGATATTGCGACGTGGAAGCAGATCCAGGACGCGGCTCAACAGCGGAAGATCGGCCAGCGGACGCCGAGTAAGACCACCAACCCGATGTTGGGGGTCGGTGTCTGCGGATGCCAAGGCTGCGCCGCATGTGGCGAGGGGTCTCCGTGCGGCGCTTCGCTCGCGCAGCAGAAGTCACGGAACACGACTAAGTCAGGAAAGGTCAACGAACATCGCTACTACCGGTGTGGGCGTACTCCGTTGAACTGCAACGGAACTGTGGTCAACGCTGACCAGGCAGACGCGACTATGGAACAGATGTTCCTCGACCGCTGGGGCGACGCCAAGGTGACCCGGCGCGTATTCGTCCAGGGTGAGGACCACTCCGCAGAACTGGAGCAGGTGAACGCAACCATCGAGCGACTCCGGATGGAGTCCGATGCTGGTCTGCTCACGACACCCGGCGATGAGGCTCAGTGGCTGGTGCGGATGCAGACGCAGGTTGCCAAGCGCGACCAGCTCGCGGCGACGCCGTCACGGGCGTCGGGCTGGGTCACCGAAGAGACCGAGCAGACTTACCGCGAGGTCTGGGCAACTGCCGATCGGCGGCAGCTCCTGATCGATCACGGTGCCAAGTTCGTGCTCTACCCTGCCGATGCTGCGGGGGGCGTACGACAGACAGCGATACTTGCACCGGGCGAGACCGGCGACGTGCCTAAGCCTCGATCCACCGATCGGCTTTTTGATGTCTCGTGAAATGTGTTGTGTATGTTCGGGGTGGCGGTGGGCGTGGGTGAGTCGCCGATCTCTGGTGTCGGCGTGTTTCACTGGGTTTCGTGTCGGGGCCGGTTCTGGCCGATGGTTAGGGGTCAGGCTGAGTGTTGTCGTTTGATCGTGTTGTTGAACAACAGGTTCCACTCGCGTTCCCACGGCCATCGGGCGGGTAGATGCATCGTGATGCGCCGCGCTGAGGACGCGATTCGAGCGGGTATGCAGATCAGGGTGCGTCGGATGGTGGAGGTAGTCGCCTTCGCCAGACGCTGTCCACCGAGACAGGCTGCGGCGCGGGTCAGGTTGAACGCGATGACCGCACACACCAGCCATGCGGCGTTCGCGCAGAACTTTCCCGAGGGCAGATGCGCCAATGCGGAGGCTTTGAGGTCGGCGTGGACTTGCTCGATGATCGCATGACCGCGGTGAGTCTTGTCGGCGGTCACGGTGTCCAGGTCGCTGGTGGTGAAGAACGCATGAAACCGCCACACGTCGAACAAGCCGTCTCCCTCGGCTGCGAAGTCAGGGATACGGCGCACCACCAGCCGTCCGGATACCTGCAGGCGCTTGGCTTTGGAGGTGAACGCGGTGAACGGTACTTCGGCGACCTCGGCCCGCGAGACCCACTGGCCGCTGTCTTCGTCGAAGACGGCGTCGGTGTACTCGATCGGCGTCCATGCATCTGCCGGTACCTCGCTGATCGCTGCTCGGACGTGGGAATCCTGACGCACGGTGACCGACACCTGCGCACCGGCCCGGAGCGCGGTGGTGATCGCGCGATGGCCGTAGAACGCTGAATCCGCTCGCAGCAGTATCGGTCCCGACGCATCGGACGACCGTAGCCGCCGCACGGTGGCCAGGGTGTCGGCGATCAACCGATGCGCCCCGCGCGCGGAGTTACACGCCCCTTTGCGCAGGCGTTGAGCGGCGATCACCGGCGCACCGTCACCACAGGTGAGGGTGGTGATCGCCGAGTTCAGCCCACGCACTCGGGTGTAGCCGAATCCGACGCCCTGCTTGGCCGGGCCGTGGACCTCGATGATCGAGTCGTCGATATCGATCATCACCGGCCCGTCGATCCCCGCCAGCACCGGAGTATGGCGAGCCAGTCCCGCCAACAGCCGGGTGGCGATCGCATCGGCTTGGCGGACATGCCCGAACCGGAACTCGCGAAGAAACGATCCCAACGTCGACGGGGCGTAAGGATGGTCGAACACCTTGCCCATCGCGCCGTGTCGCAACACGGCCATGTCGTCGATGCTGTCGGCGCCCGCCACCATCCCCGCCACCAGGGAAAACATTTTCCGATCCGGATGGGCGCCCTTGTCGGTGGGCACGCTCAGATGCTCGCGGGCCAACTCCGACAGGCTGGCGCGTTCGGCCAGCGCCATCACCGGCACCACCCCCGCAGCGGCGAGGAGATTCGGATCGTCACAGGATGCAGACCGGACCGGGTGAGTGTGAGACAATCGCATCTACGACATGCCCTCCTGTGTGTGTGGATGGAACCCTAGAGAAGTCCCATTCTGTCACTCAGACAGGGCATTTCGTTTATCCCTCACCGACCGATCACAAGCAAATCGGTGGATCGAGGCTAAGCACGAGGAGCATGACGTCGACTCGGGATTGTTGTTGCGGGCAGACATCCATCTGCTATTTGACACTGGCTTGCTCGCAATCAACCCTGACACCCGCAAAGTGGAGGTAACTGCCGACCTCGTCGGCTATCCGACGTATCACGAGTTTCACGGGCGCGACATTAGCCAGACGCCGAGCCGGGACGCTCTGCTGGCAGCCTACGGATTAGGAACGGTCGACAACTCGGTGGTGGATCACGCCGACACAAGTTCGGCGTCCTCGACGAAGCACCCGCAACCACCGATGTCATATGCGTCGACGGTGTCAGGTTCTGCTTCTGCTCTCTGACGTAACACTGTAAGCGGTAGTGGCGTTGTTACCCCTCCTCGGCGATCTCGCAGGATTGCGACGTCTTTGCCGAGGTAGTCACGTATCTCAGTTTCTCGCCGTTCCCATTCCGCGAAACGTTCGGGATTCTGCTCTAACAGCATCTTGAACTGGCCTTGGCCTGCTCGCACACATCCGCCTCCGCAGTTGTTGTGTGGGAATCCCATCGCGTACAGCCGCGGAGGTGCGAGTCCTTCATCGTGTGCCCATTCGATCATCGATTGCTTGTCCAGGAACGGCGCTTCGGTCAAAGGTGCTTTAGCCTCGATCCACCGATTTGCTTGTGATCGGTCGGTGAGGGATAAACGAAATGCCCTGTCTGAGTGACAGAATGGGACTTCTCTAGGGTTCCATCCACACACACAGGAGGGCATGTCGTAGATGCGATTGTCTCACACTCACCCGGTCCGGTCTGCATCCTGTGACGATCCGAATCTCCTCGCCGCTGCGGGGGTGGTGCCGGTGATGGCGCTGGCCGAACGCGCCAGCCTGTCGGAGTTGGCCCGCGAGCATCTGAGCGTGCCCACCGACAAGGGCGCCCATCCGGATCGGAAAATGTTTTCCCTGGTGGCGGGGATGGTGGCGGGCGCCGACAGCATCGACGACATGGCCGTGTTGCGACACGGCGCGATGGGCAAGGTGTTCGACCATCCTTACGCCCCGTCGACGTTGGGATCGTTTCTTCGCGAGTTCCGGTTCGGGCATGTCCGCCAAGCCGATGCGATCGCCACCCGGCTGTTGGCGGGACTGGCTCGCCATACTCCGGTGCTGGCGGGGATCGACGGGCCGGTGATGATCGATATCGACGACTCGATCATCGAGGTCCACGGCCCGGCCAAGCAGGGCGTCGGATTCGGCTACACCCGAGTGCGTGGGCTGAACTCGGCGATCACCACCCTCACCTGTGGTGACGGTGCGCCGGTGATCGCCGCTCAACGCCTGCGCAAAGGGGCGTGTAACTCCGCGCGCGGGGCGCATCGGTTGATCGCCGACACCCTGGCCACCGTGCGGCGGCTACGGTCGTCCGATGCGTCGGGACCGATACTGCTGCGAGCGGATTCAGCGTTCTACGGCCATCGCGCGATCACCACCGCGCTCCGGGCCGGTGCGCAGGTGTCGGTCACCGTGCGTCAGGATTCCCACGTCCGAGCAGCGATCAGCGAGGTACCGGCAGATGCATGGACGCCGATCGAGTACACCGACGCCGTCTTCGACGAAGACAGCGGCCAGTGGGTCTCGCGGGCCGAGGTCGCCGAAGTACCGTTCACCGCGTTCACCTCCAAAGCCAAGCGCCTGCAGGTATCCGGACGGCTGGTGGTGGGGCCTGGTGCACGGATAGGTGACAGGGTTAGTCACGCGGCCTGAGGGGCCTCGTGGTTGATGATGGTCTCGAATTCAATGGGGGTCAATCTGCCGAGGCGGTCCTGTCGTCTGCGGCGGTGGTAGGTCCGTTCGATCCAGTGCACGATGGCGGCCCGGAGCTCGTCTCTGGTGGCCCAGGATCGACGGTCGAGGACGTTGTTCTGTAGCAGCGAGAAGAAGCTCTCCATCGCCGCGTTGTCACCACACGCACCGACCCTGCCCATCGACCCGAGCATGCCGTGCCGGGTGATGGCCTTCTGCATCTTCTTCGAACGAAATTGAGACCCTCTATCGCTGTGCAGAACGCAGCCGGCCACGTCCCCTCGCCTGGCGACAGCGCTGTTCAGGGCGGCCACGGCCAGGCGGGACTTCATTCTCGAGTCGATCGAGTACCCGACGATCCGGCCCGAGTAGACGTCCTTGATCGCGCACAGGTACAGCTTGCCCTCGGCCGTCCAGTGCTCGGTGATGTCGGTCAGCCACAGCTCGTTGGGGCCGGGCGCGGTGAAGTCTCTCTTGACGAGATCGTCGTGTACAGGCGGGCCGGCCTTGCGGTGCTTGCCGCGGCCTCTCTTGCTGATGGTGCTGGTCCAGCCGCCGGCGGAGCAGATCCGCCACGCCGTCCGCCGGCACATCTTCTCGCCTGCGGCTTCGGCCTCGTCGGCGAGGTAGCGGTAGCCGAACTCCGGGTCTTCGCGGTGGGCGTCGAACAGGGCGTTGGCCCGGTACGCCTCGGCGAGCTCGGCGTCGGTGATCGGGTTCTTGCGCCACCGGTAGTAGGGCTGGCGAGCGATCTTGAGTACCCGACACGCCACCGTGACGGGGATGCCGTCAGCGGCCAGCTCACTCACGAGCGGGTACCACCTTTTCCCGGCAGATTCGCTTGGGACAGGTACGCCGCCGCCCGGCGTAAGACCTCGTTCTCCTGTTCAAGCAGGCGCACACGCCGCTTGGCCTCGCGCAGCTCACGCGATTCGGCCGACGTGGTGCCGGGCTTGATCCCGGCCTCCACGTCGGCCTTGCGGATCCACTTGTTCAGGGTCATCGGGTGGATACCGAAGTCGGCAGCGATCTGTTCGAGAGTCACACCGTCTTCACGGTTCTGGGCGACGCGGACAACGTCGTCGCGGAACTCCTGGGGATAGGGCTTGGGCACAGCTGGCATCCTTCCAGGCCGCCCGGCAGGGCAAGCCAGATCAGATGTCACCTACTCGTGCACCAGCCCCGTGCGCCGTATCCCTGACTTCGCAGCCGAGGGAGACGGCTTGTTCGACGTGTGGCGGTTTCATGCGTTCTTCACCACCAGCGACCTGGACACCGTGACCGCCGACAAGACTCACCGCGGTCATGCGATCATCGAGCAAGTCCACGCCGACCTCAAAGCCTCCGCATTGGCGCATCTGCCCTCGGGAAAGTTCTGCGCGAACGCCGCATGGCTGGTGTGTGCGGTCATCGCGTTCAACCTGACCCGCGCCGCAGCCTGTCTCGGTGGACAGCGTCTGGCGAAGGCGACTACCTCCACCATCCGACGCACCCTGATCTGCATACCCGCTCGAATCGCGTCCTCAGCGCGGCGCATCACGATGCATCTACCCGCCCGATGGCCGTGGGAACGCGAGTGGAACCTGTTGTTCAACAACACGATCAAACGACAACACTCAGCCTGACCCCTAACCATCGGCCAGAACCGGCCCCGACACGAAACCCAGTGAAACACGCCGACACCAGAGATCGGCGACTCACCCACGCCCACCGCCACCCCGAACATACACAACACATTTCACGAGACATCAAAAAGCCGATCGGTGGATCGAGGCTTAAGCCTCGATCCACCGATTTGCTTGTGATCGGTCGGTGAGGGATAAACGAAATGCCCTGTCTGAGTGACAGAATGGGACTTCTCTAGGGTTCCATCCACACACACAGGAGGGCATGTCGTAGATGCGATTGTCTCACACTCACCCGGTCCGGTCTGCATCCTGTGACGATCCGAATCTCCTCGCCGCTGCGGGGGTGGTGCCGGTGATGGCGCTGGCCGAACGCGCCAGCCTGTCGGAGTTGGCCCGCGAGCATCTGAGCGTGCCCACCGACAAGGGCGCCCATCCGGATCGGAAAATGTTTTCCCTGGTGGCGGGGATGGTGGCGGGCGCCGACAGCATCGACGACATGGCCGTGTTGCGACACGGCGCGATGGGCAAGGTGTTCGACCATCCTTACGCCCCGTCGACGTTGGGATCGTTTCTTCGCGAGTTCCGGTTCGGGCATGTCCGCCAAGCCGATGCGATCGCCACCCGGCTGTTGGCGGGACTGGCTCGCCATACTCCGGTGCTGGCGGGGATCGACGGGCCGGTGATGATCGATATCGACGACTCGATCATCGAGGTCCACGGCCCGGCCAAGCAGGGCGTCGGATTCGGCTACACCCGAGTGCGTGGGCTGAACTCGGCGATCACCACCCTCACCTGTGGTGACGGTGCGCCGGTGATCGCCGCTCAACGCCTGCGCAAAGGGGCGTGTAACTCCGCGCGCGGGGCGCATCGGTTGATCGCCGACACCCTGGCCACCGTGCGGCGGCTACGGTCGTCCGATGCGTCGGGACCGATACTGCTGCGAGCGGATTCAGCGTTCTACGGCCATCGCGCGATCACCACCGCGCTCCGGGCCGGTGCGCAGGTGTCGGTCACCGTGCGTCAGGATTCCCACGTCCGAGCAGCGATCAGCGAGGTACCGGCAGATGCATGGACGCCGATCGAGTACACCGACGCCGTCTTCGACGAAGACAGCGGCCAGTGGGTCTCGCGGGCCGAGGTCGCCGAAGTACCGTTCACCGCGTTCACCTCCAAAGCCAAGCGCCTGCAGGTATCCGGACGGCTGGTGGTGCGCCGTATCCCTGACTTCGCAGCCGAGGGAGACGGCTTGTTCGACGTGTGGCGGTTTCATGCGTTCTTCACCACCAGCGACCTGGACACCGTGACCGCCGACAAGACTCACCGCGGTCATGCGATCATCGAGCAAGTCCACGCCGACCTCAAAGCCTCCGCATTGGCGCATCTGCCCTCGGGAAAGTTCTGCGCGAACGCCGCATGGCTGGTGTGTGCGGTCATCGCGTTCAACCTGACCCGCGCCGCAGCCTGTCTCGGTGGACAGCGTCTGGCGAAGGCGACTACCTCCACCATCCGACGCACCCTGATCTGCATACCCGCTCGAATCGCGTCCTCAGCGCGGCGCATCACGATGCATCTACCCGCCCGATGGCCGTGGGAACGCGAGTGGAACCTGTTGTTCAACAACACGATCAAACGACAACACTCAGCCTGACCCCTAACCATCGGCCAGAACCGGCCCCGACACGAAACCCAGTGAAACACGCCGACACCAGAGATCGGCGACTCACCCACGCCCACCGCCACCCCGAACATACACAACACATTTCACGAGACATCAAAAAGCCGATCGGTGGATCGAGGTTTAGCCTCGATCCACCGATTCGTATTCGTTTGGGCGGTGAGGGATAGACGAAATGCCCTGTCTGAGTGACAGAATGGGAATTGTCTAGGTTTCCATCCGTGCACGCAGAAGGGCATCTCGTAGATGCGATTGTCTCACAGTCATCCGGTCCGGTCTGCATCCTGTGATGATCCGAATCTCCTCGGCGCGGCGGGGTTGGTGCCGGTGATGACGTTGGCCGAGCAAGCGGGCCTGTCGGGGTTGGCTCTCGAGCATCTGACGGTGCCGACCGACAAGGGCGCCAATCCGGATCGGAAGGTGTTCTCGCTGGTCGCGGGCATGGTGGCCGGTGCCGACAGCATCGATGACATGGCCGTACTGCGGCACGGTGCGATGGGGAAGGTGTTCGACCATCCGTATGCCCCGTCGACGTTGGGGTCGTTTCTGCGCGAGTTCCGGTTCGGGCATGTCCGGCAATTGGATGCGATCGCCGCCCGCACGCTCGCTGGCCTGCACACCCACACCCCGGTACTGGCCGGGATCGACGGGCCGGTGATGGTCGACATCGACGACTCGATCATCGAGGTCCACGGCCCGGCCAAACAGGGCGCTGGGTTCGGCTACACCCGGGTACGGGGGCTCAACTCGGCGATCACCACCATCAGCACCGCCCACGGTGCACCGGTGATCGCTGCTCAACGACTACGCAAAGGAGCATGCAATTCCGCCCGCGGAGCCCATCGGTTGATCGCCGACACACTGGCTAGCGTGCGGCGTCTGCGGTCGACTGACGCGTCGGGGCCGGTGCTGGTGCGGGCGGATTCAGCGTTCTACGGTCACCGCGCCGTCAGTGCTGCGATCGGTGCCGGCGCCCAGGTATCGGTCACCGTGCGCCAAGACTTGCGGATACGTGCGGCGATCAGCGAGATCGCAGCCGATGCGTGGACAAAGATCGAGTACACCGACGCGATTCTCGACGCGGACACCGGACTGTGGATCTCACGTGCCGAGGTCGCCGAGATAGCGTTCACCGCGTTCACCTCCAAAGCCAAAGCGCTGCAGGTTCCCGGGCGGCTGGTGGTGCGCCGTATCCCCGACTTCCGACCCGAGGGCGACGGCCTGTTCGATGTGTGGCGATTCCACGCCTTCTTCACCACCAGCGACCTCGACACCGTCACCGCCGACAAGACCCACCGCGCCCACGCGGTCATCGAACAAGTTCACGCCGATCTCAAAGCCTCCGCGCTCGCGCATCTGCCGTCGGGAAAGTTCTGCGCGAACGCCGCCTGGCTGGTGTGTGCGGTCATCGCGTTCAACCTGACTCGTGCTGCCGCCAGCCTCAGCGGCGGGCGTCTGGCCAAAGCCACCACATCCACGGTCCGCCGCACCCTGATCTGCATTCCGGCGCGTATCGCGTCCTCAGCCCGGCGCATCACCATGCACCTACCCGCCCGATGGCCGTGGGAAACCGAATGGAACCTGTTGTTCGACAACACTATTCACCGAAGACCGCCAACCTGGCCCTAACCACCCCGGCCCAACAGCCTCGATCCCGAAACCCGGTGAAACAAGCCGACATCAGAGATCGGCAACTGACTCATGCCCGCCACCCAGGCCGAACGTGCTCAACACTTTTCACCACACCGCAAAAGCCGATCGGTGGATCGAGGTTTAGCGACGTAGGGCAGATAGTTCCGCTCGATTGCAGCAACTCGGTGGGTTTCGGTCCAGTCGATGCCCACGTACACAACGGTGTCGGAGGGGTCGCAGTTGGCTTCTAGCCAGTCTCGGCATGGCTTCTGTTTGAGTATGGGGGGCCTGGTGCACGGATAGGTGACAGGGTTAGTCACGCGGCCTGAGGGGCCTCGTGGTTGATGATGGTCTCGAATTCAATGGGGGTCAATCTGCCGAGGCGGTCCTGTCGTCTGCGGCGGTGGTAGGTCCGTTCGATCCAGTGCACGATGGCGGCCCGGAGCTCGTCTCTGGTGGCCCAGGATCGACGGTCGAGGACGTTGTTCTGTAGCAGCGAGAAGAAGCTCTCCATCGCCGCGTTGTCACCACACGCACCGACCCTGCCCATCGACCCGAGCATGCCGTGCCGGGTGATGGCCTTCTGCATCTTCTTCGAACGAAATTGAGACCCTCTATCGCTGTGCAGAACGCAGCCGGCCACGTCCCCTCGCCTGGCGACAGCGCTGTTCAGGGCGGCCACGGCCAGGCGGGACTTCATTCTCGAGTCGATCGAGTACCCGACGATCCGGCCCGAGTAGACGTCCTTGATCGCGCACAGGTACAGCTTGCCCTCGGCCGTCCAGTGCTCGGTGATGTCGGTCAGCCACAGCTCGTTGGGGCCGGGCGCGGTGAAGTCTCTCTTGACGAGATCGTCGTGTACAGGCGGGCCGGCCTTGCGGTGCTTGCCGCGGCCTCTCTTGCTGATGGTGCTGGTCCAGCCGCCGGCGGAGCAGATCCGCCACGCCGTCCGCCGGCACATCTTCTCGCCTGCGGCTTCGGCCTCGTCGGCGAGGTAGCGGTAGCCGAACTCCGGGTCTTCGCGGTGGGCGTCGAACAGGGCGTTGGCCCGGTACGCCTCGGCGAGCTCGGCGTCGGTGATCGGGTTCTTGCGCCACCGGTAGTAGGGCTGGCGAGCGATCTTGAGTACCCGACACGCCACCGTGACGGGGATGCCGTCAGCGGCCAGCTCACTCACGAGCGGGTACCACCTTTTCCCGGCAGATTCGCTTGGGACAGGTACGCCGCCGCCCGGCGTAAGACCTCGTTCTCCTGTTCAAGCAGGCGCACACGCCGCTTGGCCTCGCGCAGCTCACGCGATTCGGCCGACGTGGTGCCGGGCTTGATCCCGGCCTCCACGTCGGCCTTGCGGATCCACTTGTTCAGGGTCATCGGGTGGATACCGAAGTCGGCAGCGATCTGTTCGAGAGTCACACCGTCTTCACGGTTCTGGGCGACGCGGACAACGTCGTCGCGGAACTCCTGGGGATAGGGCTTGGGCACAGCTGGCATCCTTCCAGGCCGCCCGGCAGGGCAAGCCAGATCAGATGTCACCTACTCGTGCACCAGCCCCGTGAGAGCACTTGGCAATTCGGCTGTTGCCTAGCATCCGTGCGTCTTTGAAGACATCCCAGATGGTGCGTCCGTCCATGACCGTGACGAGCTGGCCCCCAACGTTGGCGGCGGCGTCTTCGATGAACCGGTAGGTGTCCTCATCTTCGCCGATGTGAGGGGTGTCACTGTGGCCTTTAACGTCTGCGAAGAGCAGTACGAGATCATCGGTGCCGTGCTCGGCGGCTACGCGTTTCGCGGTGGCCCATGAGCCGATACCGCCTGAAAACATCACTATGTGTTTCACCGTTTGTGGTTCTCCTCTGTGTGGATAGGTGCAGACAGCACAGAGGCCCGACTTATAAGTCGGGCCCCTGTGACTGCGTGTGTATTCAGTTGTGTCTCAGTGGGTTACGTTCACGGCGCGTCGAAGATCCGAACGTTAGCTGCCGGGTGAAGGAATCCGATTCCGTAGCGGTAAGTCGCCATGATCACTAGGGCGTAATCGAGGAAGTTGGCCTCTTTCGAACGCTCGACGGTGGTGCCGATGCGGTTGACGAGCACGTTGTGCGCTCCGGAGATACCCCATGCCAGGGTGTTGGCGTCGACCTGAGGGGAGACGACGACCGGGCGGCCACAGATCGAGAGATCACCGGACTCAGTGAACGAAATTAGCGACTCGGCGCTACCGGTAGCCTTCTTCAGCTTCAGAATCGCCTGCGCCGTTGCGGGCTTCATGATCCACGAAGTGATGCTTCCCTCCTGCGCCTCTGCCGTGTAAATCGCGTCGATGAACGGATCGAGGTTAGTGATCGAAGAGACGTCGACTGACGAGTACGCCGTCGACAACAAACCCGACGGACCATTCGAGGTGGTGTTGCCGAGACCAGCAGCGTCCACGCTACGGACGATCTGATTGACCAACACTTTGGCCACCATGTCCGCGGTGTCAGGTGCGGAGTCTGCAGACAGCTCACGCGAGGACTTGTGCGCTCCTGCGGTGCGGTAGATCGGAACGACGACCTCACCGGTGGTCGGGTCAGCCAGCGCAACGGTGTCGAGTTCCTTGTAGTGGCCGACATCGGGGAAGCTGATGAGCTTCGGATACCGGACGCTGTCTTTGTCAGTCGAGGTCGTGGTGAACGTACGCGCCAGAACGGAGTCGGTCTTGACGGCGACGTCGACAAGTCCCCCGAAGTCTTCGGGGGTGAATGCGCCGGCAGCCTGCGTGTAGCCGGCTCCGGTGCGAGTGTTAGTGAGTGCCATGATTTCTCCTTAAAAGCACGAAAGGCACCCTGTTACGGGTGCCGTAGATGGGTTGACAGCAAACGCCGCGGGCGTCGGCTATCGGGTGCCTCACAGAGGCGTTGTGGTGAACACTGCGCGGCCACAGACTGCGGTCAGCGTTCGAGGTCATCTACGAAAACATCGACCCCCACGACGGCGTGTGCGCCTTCGACTGTGAGCCTCCGGTGCCCTGCGACGGATCGAACGCTCCCCAGTGCCTACTCAGGCCAGGTCGCTCCTGCAGGAGGAGCTCGACGTCTTCGCGGATGCGGTCGATGTCGATGTCGCCGTTCTCGTCGAGGTACGCGCCGACGTCGTTGCCGGAGATGTCGAGGAGATCCGACCCCTGTGCGAGATGCTCGCCAGCGATGCGCTCGACTTCGCGGCGGTGCATCCGCTCGATACGGTCGTTCGCGGCCTGGAGCGCGTCGCGGGCTTCGTTGCGTTCGAGTCGGTAGCGCATCTCTCGCGGCTGCTGAGAGCCCCTGTGAGCTTCAGGGGTACCCGGTGTACCCGAGCCGGCTGAAACCTCGTCAGCGTCAAGCTGGGATCCCGGATGACGTGTCTCGTTGTTCTCGCTCATGCTGCCTTTCGGTTGGTTGTCTTGTCTCGACGGTCAAGCCATGCGTCGAGCGCCATCGCCGCGCCTGCGGCGAGGTTGAGGCCGATCCAGACGGCGTAGGCGCTCATCGGTCGAGCTGCCACTCGGTGATGGTGGCCTCGGTCAACAGATGGCCGGCGCCCTCGGCAAGCTGGAATACAGCGTTCGGGCTGACGTTCCACGTCCTCGGTGGTGCGCCGTATTCGGCGGCGCGCTCGACAGCTTCGATCAGTTGGTCATGCATGGTGTCTCCTCGTTGTTGTTGTGTTGACCTGTCTAGGTCCAGACAGCAGAAGAGACCCGGTGTTTGGCCGGGTCTCCTCGGGGTTGTGGTCATTCCTGCAGCGCCTTCATGTGGTCGCCAAACGCTCGCGGTCGCGATGTTCGCGACTTTTGGCGGCGTGGTCGCCTTTCCGATGCGTGCAGATGTGGCGTCGAATCCTGCTCCTGGCGCAGCCGCGACCATTGGTCCCAGTCGGGACCACCGGTCAGCGGGTCGGTGCCGACACCACCCGTTGCGGTTGGTGATCGCAGACCCTCGGGTCTGTACTCGTCGGGTGCCTCGTAGGCACCTGCGGATGCAGGTTGAGACGAGACGTCCGGAGACGGCTCGGACTTGTCTTGTCCTTCGCCAACTGCAAGAGACCGGCTCTCGTGGCCGGTCTCGTACTCATCTTCGCAATGGTTCGGTGATTGCCGAACCTCTCTTTGATCTGATCTAGAAGGATCTGATCCGGATCTGTTATCCGGATCTGTAGGTGTCCAGTCCACTGGAACTTCTGAGTCCAGCCCACTGGAACCACTGGTTCGGTCCACTGGAACTACTCCGTTGAGTTGGTCTAATCCACTGGAACTACTCGGAGCGTCGGGAACGAGCGCGTAGACAGAGGTTCGTCCCGACGTGCCCGACCCCCGGTAGGTCTGCGAGATCCAGCCTGCGTCCCGTAGACGCTTAACCTCGATCCACCGATCGGCTTTTTGATGTCTCGTGAAATGTGTTGTGTATGTTCGGGGTGGCGGTGGGCGTGGGTGAGTCGCCGATCTCTGGTGTCGGCGTGTTTCACTGGGTTTCGTGTCGGGGCCGGTTCTGGCCGATGGTTAGGGGTCAGGCTGAGTGTTGTCGTTTGATCGTGTTGTTGAACAACAGGTTCCACTCGCGCTCCCACGGCCATCGGGCGGGTAGATGCATCGTGATGCGCCGCGCTGAGGACGCGATTCGAGCGGGTATGCAGATCAGGGTGCGTCGGATGGTGGAGGTAGTCGCCTTCGCCAGACGCTGTCCACCGAGACAGGCTGCGGCGCGGGTCAGGTTGAACGCGATGACCGCACACACCAGCCATGCGGCGTTCGCGCAGAACTTTCCCGAGGGCAGATGCGCCAATGCGGAGGCTTTGAGGTCGGCGTGGACTTGCTCGATGATCGCATGACCGCGGTGAGTCTTGTCGGCGGTCACGGTGTCCAGGTCGCTGGTGGTGAAGAACGCATGAAACCGCCACACGTCGAACAAGCCGTCTCCCTCGGCTGCGAAGTCAGGGATACGGCGCACCACCAGCCGTCCGGATACCTGCAGGCGCTTGGCTTTGGAGGTGAACGCGGTGAACGGTACTTCGGCGACCTCGGCCCGCGAGACCCACTGGCCGCTGTCTTCGTCGAAGACGGCGTCGGTGTACTCGATCGGCGTCCATGCATCTGCCGGTACCTCGCTGATCGCTGCTCGGACGTGGGAATCCTGACGCACGGTGACCGACACCTGCGCACCGGCCCGGAGCGCGGTGGTGATCGCGCGATGGCCGTAGAACGCTGAATCCGCTCGCAGCAGTATCGGTCCCGACGCATCGGACGACCGTAGCCGCCGCACGGTGGCCAGGGTGTCGGCGATCAACCGATGCGCCCCGCGCGCGGAGTTACACGCCCCTTTGCGCAGGCGTTGAGCGGCGATCACCGGCGCACCGTCACCACAGGTGAGGGTGGTGATCGCCGAGTTCAGCCCACGCACTCGGGTGTAGCCGAATCCGACGCCCTGCTTGGCCGGGCCGTGGACCTCGATGATCGAGTCGTCGATATCGATCATCACCGGCCCGTCGATCCCCGCCAGCACCGGAGTATGGCGAGCCAGTCCCGCCAACAGCCGGGTGGCGATCGCATCGGCTTGGCGGACATGCCCGAACCGGAACTCGCGAAGAAACGATCCCAACGTCGACGGGGCGTAAGGATGGTCGAACACCTTGCCCATCGCGCCGTGTCGCAACACGGCCATGTCGTCGATGCTGTCGGCGCCCGCCACCATCCCCGCCACCAGGGAAAACATTTTCCGATCCGGATGGGCGCCCTTGTCGGTGGGCACGCTCAGATGCTCGCGGGCCAACTCCGACAGGCTGGCGCGTTCGGCCAGCGCCATCACCGGCACCACCCCCGCAGCGGCGAGGAGATTCGGATCGTCACAGGATGCAGACCGGACCGGGTGAGTGTGAGACAATCGCATCTACGACATGCCCTCCTGTGTGTGTGGATGGAACCCTAGAGAAGTCCCATTCTGTCACTCAGACAGGGCATTTCGTTTATCCCTCACCGACCGATCACAAGCAAATCGGTGGATCGAGGCTAAGCGCTTCGGAGACCGACGCCTTCGAGTAGCCCGTCTCCTTCGTCAGCAGAACCAGGCCGGGGTGCGAGTTTCGGCCTCGTTCATCGGAGTGATCGAAGATGGACATCAGGACTCGGAACTCGGCTCCTGTGAACGCGTGACCGTGCGTTCGCTTGTGCCAGGTGAGCTTGGAGAATCTGTCACTCGGCATTGTGTGCGTCCTCCAGCTCCTGGACGCGGCGGGCGAGACTTACGACTTGCTCGCGAGCGGTGTTGCGGTGGCGACGGTAGTCGCGAACTTCGTTACGTAGGTTGCGGATTAGCTTCTGGACTTCGGGAGGTAGGTCTCCCAGTGTCGCGGTGTTGCTCATGTTCCCTCTCGGTTGGTGGTGTCCCGATGACGTCTCGACATCGGGTGTGCGGGCGCGGCGTCAGCCGTGCTCGGGGGTCTTGGGTTGGTAGCCGGGGTAATCGTCGAACGCACCTGCGGCGTAGCCCTCGGCGAGCTGGCGAGCGACCTCGGCGGGGTCGACGGGGACGCCGCCGTTCTGGAACTGGACTCCTGCGCGTTCGAGCGCGCGAACAACGATCATCGCGGCGCTGTTAGCGACTCGGCGCTTGCGCTCGTTATCGGCTCTGCACCTGCGGCAGTAGCCGCCTCCATCGCGGTCGGCGGACGATCGGATCTCGTGCCCTTGGGGGCACTGGTCAGCGGGCATCGGCGCCCCTTTCTCGTGAGTGCTCATGTATGTGGTCAAAGAAGAAGCGCCAGAGCATATTTCAATGCTCTGGCGAAGTTTGGGAGAGAGACTCCCCGGCCGCAATGTCAGACGGACGGGGAGCCTCCCAGTGCGCCCAGGAAGCGTGATCCTCAATCGGGGAGTAACCAACACTCACTGTGCTGCTTGGAATGACTTCCTAGCCCACCCGAGACGTAGGAGGCGTTCTCGGGAAGATCAAGCCGGTCGGGTGCTGGGAGAGACCACCAACAACCGACCGGCGCGGGTGCCGTAAGCACCCGATGCGGCGCTCACCGTTCCGAGAGGGAGTTGCGCGCGTCAATGAGGGCCGTACCCCTCTACATGTAGGGAGGTTTCTGTGACATCACCCCGCGACCGCTACCTGGCGCTCGTTCAACCGCTGTTTGCGCTTGCGTTCCCTGTTCGCATACCGCGTGCATTCGGCGGTTCCGCACCGTTGCGCGGGTCGTCCACCGCGTGGCCTGTACTGCGTTCTGAGCCACTGCCCTCGCAGAAGGCACCAGTTGCACTGGCATTGGTCCCAGTCTGCAGATCCCGGCTGAGCGCCAAACTCGCAGACCCAACCTTCTGCTCCTGGAAGCGGAAGCGCGGACCCGCACACCTCACAGCTGGTGCGCCAGATCGTCTTCGGCGGTTCTCCGGCGTCACGGATGAGGAATCCGTGTCCCGACTGCAGCATGTCGGCGGGTGCCAACTGGGCGAGTAGCCGCTCCGGATCGCCGTTGCCGTCGACTCTGAACTTGACCTTTGTCTGCTTGCCGATGTCGTCGCCATCGCTCCCGGCTTCCAACGGGGCGCGATACGGCTCATAGTTTGGGTCTGGCAGCTTCGGCGCTAGCTCGCGGTCGACGTTGATAACGCCGATCTCCCGTATCGACCTCTCTGTGAGGTCGCCAGGCGGCGGCTCCAGGCTCAAGCCACCAACGGGGGTCATGTAATCCTCGGCAGCAACACTCACGCTGCCACCTCCGCACCGTAGATCGACATCTCGACCTCTCCGAACATGTACTCGGGATCTGGTCGCC
Organism: Gordonia otitidis; assembly: GCF_020735545.1. Classification (NCBI taxonomy): domain Bacteria; kingdom Bacillati; phylum Actinomycetota; class Actinomycetes; order Mycobacteriales; family Gordoniaceae; genus Gordonia; species Gordonia otitidis. Next base: position 3,841,498 of record NZ_CP085974.1, on the reverse strand, counting down.
TCCCCCGCGCCGAGAGCACGAGGCCGTGCTCTGCGATGTGGTCTCGCACCTCTCGGTACATCCGATCACGTTCTCGGACTAGTGGACTCCGTAGTACCGCTAGCCGTTTCTCATCGCCAGAGGCGATCAGCCAGCACGGTCTGAAAACGTCAATGATGCTCTTGCTCTTCAATTCTCGTGTTCTCGCTCTCGTTCTACTGGCAGCTCCGCCGCTGCCGGGGTCCGACTCGGGATTGAGCCTGCGCCAGTTCCGACTTTGAGCTGTCGCCGTCGCACTTCTGCCGTAGTTGCATGTGTCCGCTGCTGTCTCGCTTGGTCTAGCTCACTCAAGGTAACTCAACTCATGACTGTTTGTCCAACCGTCACGTCCATACGCCTCGCCAGATAGTTGCGTCAGGCTGTTACGATGACGCTCATGGCTGAGACAAGTGAAATTGAGACCGTGCAAGCTATCGGAGGCTGGATAGCTGAGGTTCACTGGCTAGCGGATGACATCCAGGCAGGGCCGACTAGTGTGGTCGTGCGCCCGTCCGAGGCGGGCAAGACCCCTGCAGGCGGGGTGTCAAGCACGATCCTGCGTCAGATTGACTTCCGTACCGCAGCAGCACAAGCACGCGAAATCTCGTCGGCTCGAGCCGACGACACCGAACACGAAGACAAGCCACCGCAGGTGGCGATGCCTCTCCTCAAGTCGATACTCGACTCGGGCGGCGTGACACGTCTGTATCTGACCTTGCTGGCGACCGAATACCTGGCGCGTGTCGAACGCGGCCAGCCAAAGCCGGTGGACCACATCGCAGAGGAGCTAGACAGGTCGCTCGGCACCGTGAAGAACCACTTATGGAAGGCGCGTCACGAGGGCATCCTCGAAGGTGGCTCGGCGGGTCGTAAAGGAGGCTACGTACCCACCGACGTAGCCGAGGATGCTGTAAACACGCTTGACGAATTCTTCTCTGGCCTCGATACACACGAGTAGGCCGGCCGTAAGCTGATCGGCATGCCAGTCAATCTATGCATCGCTCAGGATCCCGAGGCAGATGCACTGATCTCGCGTGACCCGTTCGCGCTGCTCGTGGGAATGCTCTTAGACCAGCAGGTACGACTCGAAGTCGCATTCCAGGGACCGTTGAAGATCTACGACCGTATGGTCGAATCTGATTTACAACGTGTTGACACTTCTCAGCAGTTCCCGATGGAGCGGGCATTCGCCGGACCGGCCAAGATCCGTGACAGGTTCGGTTCGCTCGATCCCGTGGCGATTGCCGATGCCGACCCCGACACGTTCGCCGACCTGTGCGCAACGCCGCCGGCGATCCACCGTTACGGACGCTCGATGGCCGGACGTGTCCAGGCGCTCGCCCGAGTCATCGTCGACGACTACGACGGCGACACCGCCCAACTGTGGTCCACGGCGACGACCGGCAGAGAACTCTTCGACCGGATTCGGGCCCTCCCCGGCTTCGGCGATCAGAAGGCGAAGATCTTCACCGCGCTGCTCGCCAAGCAACTCGACGTCGCCCCGCGTGGGTGGACGGCGGTCGTCGGCGACTACGGTAAGAAGGGATTTCGCTCCGTTGCCGACGTGACCGATCCCGTCTCTCTGCAGAAGGTCCGGGATTTCAAGAAGGCCGCGAAGGCGGCGGCGAAAGCGGGCGACGACGCGTCCGCGAAAGGCTAGGGTGTCGCTTGACATAGGAGAAACTCGTGGTCGAAGAACGTGACGTCGAAGTCGACATCACCAGCCCGGATATCCGCTCGGCCATCGACCTTCCGTTCCGGTTGGGATTCGCGATCACCGGCGTGGCGCTCACGGCAGCGGAGTCCGCGGTGGCGATCGCACGGGTCACCGCGACCAGTGTGCAGCATGAGATCGGGCAGGCGATCGGCATCTCCGGGGCAGAACTCGGCGGCGCGCGTGCTCCACTCGCGCTCCTGTCACAGTTGGCCGATCTGATGGCTCCCGACCGCCCGCTGGGGCGGCTGATCGCGCCGGGAGGTCCACTCGAGCGGCTGGTCACGCCGGGCGGCGTGGTCGACCGGCTCACCGCGAAGGACGGACTGCTCGAAAAGCTCACCGCACCCGGCGGCCTGTTCGACCAGATCACCGATGAGAACGGCATCCTGGTCAGACTCACCGCCAAGGACGGCCCGCTCGACCGACTCACTCGGCCCGGCGGTGTGGTCGACCAGTTCACGGAGAACGAGGGCATCCTCGAACGCCTGACCTCGGAGGGCGGCATCGTCGACCAGCTCACCGCGCCCGGCGGTCTGCTCGACAAGGCGACCGAACCAGGAGGCGCTCTCGACAGACTCGCCACGGACGGCGGTCTGCTCGATCAGCTCGTCGGCGACGACGGCGCCGTCGAACGTGCCATCACGCCCGGTGGCACTCTCGACCGGATCACCGAGCTCACCGAGGTCATCGCCACACTCGCGCCGAATCTCATCGCGATGCAGGACACCGTCCACGAACTGGCGGAAACGGTCGACCTGCTCAACCAGACCGTCGCCCCGCTCGGCGGACTCGCCGACCGCCTGCCCAAGCGCCTCACCCGCGGGTCGCGGAATTCCCTTCCGAGCGGGCACGATCCGGCTCGCTCCCCGCACGACCAGCTCTGACCGCGTTGTCCGACCCTGCACGAGCGAGGTGATCGATCGCCTCCGACAGCCCCGCGAGGTAGGCATCGACGTCCGGACAGACCTCCGGAGACGTCGTCACCGAGATCGTGACGCGGTCACCGATACCGTGTACTCCGTGTGTCAGCCCCTGCACGGGGGACAACGCCGGGAACCCGGCGGTGGCGAGCACCGGCCGACCGTCGAGCATCAGATCTGCCGGACCCCGATCCACGGATGAGACGACGGTGACGCCGGTGACCCGCTCGGGAACAACCTCAGGATCGAAATGCGCTATGCCCCAACGGGTCAGCGCCGCCGGAGTCGCAGCCGTCGCGGCTCGCGACGCGACGCGCGTCGGATCGTCGTCGCAACGGCGTGCCGTATCGATGTCGGCCGCGATCCGCCGTGCGCGCTCACAGAGATCCGGTTCGTCGACCCGTAGATCGATACCGACGTTACGAAAGTTGTTGCGGGTGCCCCTCCTGGGCGATCGCGCCACTGTCAGCTCGACGACGAGCCGGTCGTCGACGTCGGCGAGGAAACGGGGCAGCGCCAGCGAGATCGCCACCAACGCACCGACCGTCACGCCGCATCCCCCGATTCGCAACGTGCGACGCTCGACAGTCAGTGTGCGCAGGGTCCGCGAGCGTCCGGACGGCTTGTTCACTCGCGACAGCGCCACTCCCCCACCGTGTTCGACCGGAGCAACGCGATGTCGGCGCCACGCGACGACGCCACGCGCGACCATCGATGCGAATTGACCGGGGAAACGCGCCGCCCCGAGAAGGGCACTGCCGACGCGTAACGCCGAATCCGGCGCAGCCCGGGTCACCGATCGGCATGGCTCGGCGCCAAAGACTCGCGTCCCGAAGAGCTCGCGAGCGATCTCGGCGGTACGTCGACCGTCACCGAGCGCGTGCGAGATCTGTAGTACGACAACGACTCCCGCATCGCTGTCGGCGGCTGGTGTCGGACCGCCGCACCCGCTGATCGGCTCCCCGGGCTGCGAGTACTCGTCGGGCGTCCCGGGAACACCACTCACCGGCGCGAATACGTGGACACGCCAGGCCATGTCGGTCGGATCGAGTTGATCGGACATGCGCTGCGCCAGCGCCGCCAGGCACTGCTGCCAGGTGCGTGCGACGTCGTCGACCACGAACTGTTCCGCTCGGACGTCCGTGGTCACCCAGTAGGGACGATCGAGTGTGAGCGGGACATCGAGCACACGCAGCCTCAGATCGCGCACACACCGCGCCCGCGCCGCGAGCCACGCGGCGAGGACGCGCGGGTCGTCGACTTCTCGGTGGGCGAAAACGTACACCGCGAACTGGTCGTTGGGGATGATCGGTGCCATCCAGTACGACAGCGCGTCTGCCGCAGCCATGCGCTGCATCCGACCGGATCCCGTCAGTCCTTGGGTGTTTCGAGGTGGACGAGACCTTGCACGTGAACATCCGAACCGTCCACGGCCGAGCGGATCAACTCGATCTCCGGCCCGAGCACAGCAGCTACCTCGTCGTACGAGTAGGTCGGTGGCGCGGTTACCGTGACCCGGATGAGCTTACGACCGCGGTCGTCGAGCGCCTTGGCCGACACATCGTCGAACATGGTGTGTCCGGCGAGGTCGTCGGCGACGGCATTGGCGATCAGCTTGGGCGCCACGATGAGCTCGCCGTCGTCGTTGCTTCCCGCGAGTTCGAGATCGTCGACCTTGCTCGGGCGGATCGCACTCGCGATCAATGACCACCCCCAGATCAGTCCGATGATCACGATGGCGAACAGCACCACCGTCCACCAGTCGGTGCCGTCGAGACGTGCGGGCCATCCGGAATCGAGATGGTCGGCCCACTCACGCACCTTGGGAACGTCGAGTTTCCACAGCACGGCGCCCACCCCGACGACGAGGCAGACCACTCCGATGAGCCCGGCGGTGATCCGATGAAACGATGCTGGTCCGCGGTTCATCGCGAACCTCCCTTCCTGTGCCGGGTGACCACCTTCAGTTTCACGCGTACCGGCTTCTCCAACGACGTCGCCACCCTGTCGAGGACGTCGCGCAGTTCCGCCTCGTCAACGCCGCTGTTCGTGGTGACGAGAACCTTTGCCCGCCGACGGCCGACGACGGTCGTCGCGTGTTCGACACCCGACACCGACAGAGCGGCAGTGCTGAATCGTCGTGCGACGTCTCCGCGTCGGGTCCACAAGACCTCGTAGTCGCCGAGACTGATGTGAGTGCGTCGACGCGGAGCGAGAGCGGTCCACACGAGGAGCAGACCCACGACGATGAAACCGACCGCGGCCGCCCACATCCAGTCCTCCCAGGTGGCGCCGTCGAGCCAATCGGCAGCGGACTGCAGCCAGAGTGTGTCCGACACCCAGCCCGCCTTGATCAGCAGATCATGGATGGCGACCGCGACCAGGGCGAGCAGCAGGAGACCGATGATCACCCCGGAGACAACCGATTTCGGTCCTGCGGCCGGGGTGAACACCTTGCCCTTGTGTGTGTCGCGCGCATGGGCGCGGGCGACACTGCGGGACTCGACTAAATGTGACTCGATCGGGGTCGACTCGCCTGTCCGCGACTCGGTTGTGCTCATGACTCCTCCTCCTCGACGTCACTGTCCGCACCCGGCGCCCGCGACGACTTTTCCGACTGCGTCGGGTTCGGAATCTCGATGAATCCGGCCTGCCGACGTTTCGCCTGCGCCCCGGTCGCTATCTCGGCGACCGTGACGTCGACGCGTGACGGCCGGACTCCGGTGAGTCTGGTGACCTCGGCGGCGACGTGATCGCGTACCTCGGCGCACACCGAGGCCACCGCGCACGGCCACCTCACCGCGATCGTGAGGGTGATGATCGGCGCGGTCTGCGACATGTCCGTCGATGCGGACGGATATCCATCCGAGAGCGGATTGATCGCGTTGAGCACCGACCCGCCTTTACCGTCGGATTCGATCACCCCGTCGACATCGAGCGCAGCACGCTCGGCGACCTTCTCACCGACGCGATCGTCGAGGATCAGCCGCCCGCGCGAACCTGGGTCGGAGGGGTCCGCGGCCTCCGGCGACAGCGCGGGCGCCGCTGTGCCGAGGGCCGCGGCGCCCACGTCGCCGCGGGTGACCGTCACCGCATCAGCCACGATTCCTGCTCTTCAGCAGCCGGCCGAGATCGAGCACGCCGTCGCGGTGTAGGCCGATGACCAGTCCCACGACCCCGAGCACGATGGCCAGGATGAAACCACTGAAACCGCCGGTCGTCGCCGCGATTGCGAGCAGCAATCCGACGATGAGTCCGACCACCGCGTTGTTAATCATCGTTGTTCACCTCTGTTGTTCGAAGTTGTGGCGTCGTCCGCCACGACGGCGCCCTGTATGACGTCGCCGTGTGATGTGTCGCCGTGTGATGTGCCGCCGTGTGATGTGTCGTCGGGCGATGTGGGTCCGACCGAAACGTCCTCGACGACCACCGAGACCGGCACGCCGGCGGCCTGTGACGCGGCTGTCACCACGTCGTCGGCGACGGCACGCAGGTCGTGATTGATGTCGACCACGATGTGCACCTCGCCCGAGCCGTCCGACATCTGCACACCCCCCACCCGACTTCCGGGCAGATAGGTGGCGACCTCGCCGAAGACGCCCGAGTGCAAGCTGGTCACCCCGGGAACCGCCAGCGCGGCGGCGGCCACCTGTTCGGCGACCGAGCCGCCACCGCCGGCAGCCCCCTCAGGCACGGCGCCGTCGGGTACCGCGCCGTCGGGTGCCGACGTATCCGACATCACTGGACCCGCGGGGTATCCGACGAGTCGTCGTCATCGTCGCCGAAGTGGATGTCGTGCACGGTGACGTTCACCTCGGTCACCTCCAGGCCGGTCATCTGCTCGATCGAGGTGATGACGTTGCGACGGATGGCCGCAGCCAGTTGATGGATGGCCACGCCGTAGTCGGCGACGATCGAGACGTCGACGGCGGCCTGACGCTCCCCGACCTCGACGTTGATGCCCTGGGTGGTGCTGGTGCCGGTGCCGGGGATCACCTCACGCACCTTGCCCACCATGCGTTCGGTCGCGCCGCCGACGTCGTACACGCCATTGATCTCACGTGTCGCGATGCCCGCGATCTTTGCCACGACCTGATCGGCGATGGATGTCTTGCCACGCTCTCCCGCAGGTGCCACCGACTTGGACGCGTCGGTCCTGGAGGCATCGGTCAATGCGACGGCGCTGCCGCCCTTGGCACTGTCCGTACCGGCCGTGGTGGACTTCGACTGATTGGTTGCGGTGTCTGCCATGACGTTCCTCTTTCCTCATTCTCATCGCGTTGGATGACGGGACAACCTGAGTCCGGCGATCTCGGACCCGCGCTTATCTCCTGCGCGTTGTCCGGCGATCCGCCGAACCGGGGGATGCGGAGCAGTACGACCCGCTGCCGCCTCACACCCGTATAAGGTCAGTCGTAGTGAATCCGATATCTGCACGCGTGAATTCGCGTGATGCCGGACACAGTGACGAACCACCGTCATCGGCCAGCCGCCACGCGGCAGCACCGAGTCCGGCATCACGACCACCTTCAGGCCCGTCGTTGAGAGATTTCTCCGAGGACGAACTGGCCGCCGCTGCCGCGGCCGGTGACGCCGAGGCATTCTCGGTACTGGTCGGCAAAGTGTCGCCTGCGCTACTGCGCTACCTGCGTCGTATGGTCGACGATCCGCCGACGGCGGAGGATCTGGCGCAGGACACATTGCTCGACGCGTGGCGCGGATTGCCCGACTTCGCATTTCGCAGTTCCTTCAAGACCTGGATGTTCGGTATCGCGCATCGCCGGACGGTCGATCACTGGCGTCGACGCCGCGACGTCCCCACCGAACAGGAACGCTTCGCCGATCTCACCGATCCGCGCCCCCTTCCCTCCGACGCGGTGCTGCACACCACGCTCGTCGAGGCATTGCGAAGCGAGTTGACGACTCTGCCTGAAACATCACGAGCCGTATGGTGGCTGCGAGAGGCCGAGGGTCTGTCCCTCACCGAGATCTCACGGGTTCTGCAGATCTCGGTCGGTTCGGTTCGCGGCCACCTGCAGCGAAGTCGGAGGTACCTCGCGACCCGCCTGGCACCGTGGCGACCCGGGGAGAACACCACCGAATCGAGCATGCAGAGAGGAGAACGACCATGACGCGAACGAACAGAACGCACAACGGCGCGGGTTCGCACGACAGTCGACGCGCGGACACCGGGCGCACCGGCACAGATCCTCGGCGTATCGACATCGACGACGACGACCAGACCGATGCCTGGCTGGTGGAGGCGAGTCGTCGACTCGAGGAACCCGACCGCGACATCGCCCATCTGATCTCGTCGATCACCGGCAAGCTCGGCCGTGTTCGACGCGTCGGTCGCACTCTGGACACCGACGACGACATGATTCGCGTCAGCGACCGGGTCGTCAAACAGCTACTGGCCACCCGCGTTCGACACGCTCTCGGTCGACTCGTCGTGCTCGTCGAACTCGACAGTCCGAACAGCCCCGGGGCGCCCGACACAGTTGCCCACGATTCCGGTGCCGAAGATTCCGGAGCCCACGATTCCGGGTCTGAGCGTGCGCCCGGGCGCGACGCGAAGGTGAGCCGCGTGCGTATCGGACTGATCGCCCGTTACCAAGACGACCTGGTTGCCGACTCCGATCGCGTACGCGAGGTTGCCGATGCCGTACTCGCCTCGACACTGGGCTCCGAGACGACGGCCCTGGCACGCCAGCACATCGACATCCGCTGGCAGGATCTCTACACGCGCAACTGGATCGACTGAACGCGAGTCGGCCGGACACAGCCAGACCGATGCGTCGGGCGCGTCCCGCACGAAGCGGTCATCGCCCGTCCGCGTGTTTCGCCCCCGTGAACCTCACATACGTCGATATGCTTTGCCGGGCGGAACACCACGTCCGATTCGGATCATGCTGCGACAACGCCTGTCGCACAGGGCCGTCCCGAACACGAGCACCTCGAGGATCGAGCCGGGGAGCACTGACGGGGGAACCACTGCGGGGCCGACGCCGACAGAAAGGTCGACATGGCGGACGAGGACGCTGGATCGGATGAGGTAGTACCCCGTGACAACGCGGTCGACGACCCTGGCCTGACAGCGGTCGACGATCCCGGGTCACCGTCGTGGGCGCTACCCCGGGGAACGGTGGTATTGCTGACCATCGCGGGCATCGTCGTCGCGGTGCTCGGCATCAAGTCGATCGGCTCGATCGTCGGCCCGGTCTTCCTGGGCCTGATGATGACGGTCGCCGTGGCCCCGGTGCCCGGGTGGTTGCGCAGCAAGGGCTGGCCCAAGTGGACCGCGTTCCTCGCGACGATAGTGCTCGTCTACGGGATCATCGTCGGCCTGTTCGCCTCGGTGATCTACTGCATCGCCAGGCTCGCGACGATCCTGCCGCAGTACAGCGACAAGTTCAACGATCTCATCGACGACGTCCAGAAGGCGCTGGCCGATCACGGAGTCGGCGAGGACAAGGTCAACGACATGCTCTCGCACGTCGACGCGGGCAAGGTCTTCGACGTCGTCGGCGATGTCGTATCGAGCACCGCGAACGCAGCCTCGGCCCTCATCCTGGTCCTCACTGTGCTGTTGTTCATGGCCATCGACTCGATCAATTCCGACGAGCGATTCACCGTGCTGCGGCGGGTACGCCCCGAAGTGGCGAACGCTCTGCAGACGTTTGCGTCGGGAACCCGCAACTACCTGGTCGTCTCGACGGTGTTCGGTCTCATCGTCGCCGCCTTCGACACCGGCGCGCTCTGGCTGATGGGCATTCCACTTCCCCTGCTGTGGGGATTGCTCTCGTTCATCACCAACTACATCCCGAACATCGGCTTCGTGCTGGGGCTCATCCCGCCCGCGATCCTGGCACTTCTCGACGGCGGATGGACGCTGGCTCTGTGGGTGATCATCATCTACTCGGTGATCAACTTCGTGATCCAGTCGGTGATCCAGCCGAAATTCGTCGGCGACTCCGTCGGACTGACGACGACCGTCACGTTTCTTTCGCTGATCTTCTGGGCCTGGGTGATCGGCCCGCTCGGTGCACTTCTCGCCATTCCGCTGACGCTGCTGTGCAAAGCGTTGTTGATCGACATCGACCCGTCGACGCGCTGGGCAGACGTGCTCGTCTCGTCGGGTCGACCGACAACGGAAGAGGTCGAGGAGGCACGGCGTCACAACGAGCAGGAACAACGGATCAGGGACGAAGAACAGGCCACGCTGACCGCTGGAGACCGCGACCAGGGCGCCGCGGGCACCTGATCCCGAATCGCACGTCAGCGGAGCCGACAGGCGTGATGCAGTCGCGCCACGAACCTACGTCAGCCGGGCTGACCGGATTTCTCGGTCAACGGTCCGACCAGACCGGTGCACGCTTGGCCAGGAACGCCGAGATGCCCTCCTGCGCATCGCAGGTCATCGCGTTGGTGGCCATTGTCGAACTCATCGATCGATAGGCGTCGGGCTCGGACTCGTCGATCTGCCGGTAGAAGGCGCGTTTTCCGATCGCCAGGGTCGACGCACTCGATCCTGCGATCTGCAGCGCGAGCGCACGGACGGTCGACTCCAGATCGTCGGGCTCGACGACGTCGTTCACCAGACCCCACTCTGCCGCCGTGAGCGCGTCGATCGGCTCACCGGTGAGCAACATCTTCATCGCTCGCTTACGCCCGATCGACCGGGTCAGCGCCACCATCGGTGTCGAGCAGAACAAGCCGATTCGCACTCCGGGGGTACTGAACGAGGCACGCGTCGACGCCACGGCCAGATCACATGTCGCAACGAGTTGGCAACCGGCAGCGAAGGCAGCGCCTGCCACCTGCGCGATAACCGGCTGGCGGATCTCGTGGATGGTCGTCATGAGTTCGACGCACGTCGCGAAGATCGCCTCCTCGTCGTCGAGAGTGCGGTCGACGAGTTCGGTCAGATCGTGTCCCGCAGAGAAGGCCGGGCCTTCGGCGCCGATGACGACAACTCGCACGCCGGGATCTGCGTCGAAGTCCTGAAGGGCCGCCGTCGCGGCCTTCATCGTCGACGTCGACAAGGGGTTACGTCGTCGGCTGTCGGTCAATCTGAGGTACCCGAGTGGTCCGTCACGCGTGACGACGACGGGACTCACGCTCGTGTCTGACATTGGCTCCTCCCTACACTCATATCCGTCACTCTTTCGAGAATATCTGTGCGCCAAGCCACAAAATAGCAGTGATCTACGCCACATTCTTGGATGTATTTAAATGTGCGAAATAGAACGGCAACACGCCGCAATGCGCAGGCATTTCACAGGAAAATGTCGTATTTATATTCGCTAATCGAAGCCCCGCAGGTCACGAACTTGATGTGACCTTTCCGTGATCACTCCGTAAGGTCGCCGTTGGTCCAAATACGAGTCACCCGACACCAGTCAAATTTTCCCACCGGGTGACTGATAGGAGGAACTATGACCACGCGGATGAAGAAGACCGCCCTTCGCGCCGGAATCATCGGCGCGCTCGCACTTGCCCCGTTCGGTGTTGCGACAGCGACAGCGTCGGCGGATGGACACAACTGGGATGCCGTCGCCAACTGCGAGAGCAGTGGCAACTGGGCAACCAACACAGGAAACGGCTACTACGGCGGCCTGCAGTTCTCGCAGAGCACCTGGGAAGCCAACGGCGGTAGCGGAAGCGCGGCCAACGCATCGCGCGAAGAGCAGATCCGAGTCGCCGAGAACGTTCTGGCGACACAGGGCCCCGGTGCATGGCCCGTGTGCGGTCAGTACCTCTGACCCGTCGGTGTCTGCCTCAGCCGGAGCCTCGGTGACCACCGAGACCCTCCCACGCTGAGAGCCGAAACCCCGAGACATCGACCCCGAGGTCTCACAACGCCCCGCGAGCGGGTGGGTGCGCGTCAAGTACGCGTCCTCACCCCTCGCGGGGCGTTCTCGTTCCGACAGACACGGCGACGCCGTGCCGATGTCCGATATCCGATGGCCGATGTCTCCTACCATCGAGACGAGACATCCGACGAGTTGCTCCGGCCGCTCCCGCCACCGACGCAACGCCACAGTCCGACGACGCCACCGCCCGGCTCGTCCCGATGGATAGGCCACCATGAGTGACGAAGCAGTACGACGGCGCGTCGGACGCAATGACGGCCCCGTCGAAGACGAGCTGGAGCGCAGCTTCGACGCCGTCGTCACCGAAGGCTCCGAGCGCCTGCACCGCACGGGGCGCGCCATCCTCATCACCGGCCTGTTCGGCGGGATAGAGGTGTCCGTGGGCATCATGGCGATGCTCGCCGTGCTGCACCAGACCGACAATCATCTTCTCGCGGGGCTGGCGTTCTCCATCGGACTCGTCGCCATCTACCTCGCGCACAGTGAACTGTTCACCGAAGACTTCCTGATGCCGATAGCAGCCGTCGTGGCGCGCGACGGCAGACTTCGCGACCTGGCGAAGCTGTGGGTCGGCACACTCGCGGCCAATCTGGTCGGTGGCGCGATCATGATGTGGATAGTGACCCGCGCATTTCCCGAGTGGAGCTCGACGCTGGCCGAATCCGCCGAGCACTTCGTCAATGCCCCTCTCGATCTGCAATCCATCTGCCTCGCGGTGCTCGGCGGCAGCACGATGACCCTGCTGACCCGCATGCAGCAGGGCACCGAATCGCCTGTGGCGCGGATCGTTGCCTGCGTCGGTGCGGCCTTCCTGCTCGCCGGTCTGCAGCTGTTCCACTCGGTTCTCGACTCACTGTTGATCTTCGGCGCCATCTTCTCCGGTGCCGACGTCAGCTACCTCGACTGGCTCGGGTGGTTCTGGTACGCGGTGCTGTTCAACATCGTCGGCGGTGTCGCGCTGGTGACATCGCTTCGACTGCTGCGGACGAAGGAACTGATCGACGAGGAACGCTCCAACGACGGACAGCCAGCAGGCTGACGACATCCGGTGATCGGCGAGGCGGTCGTCGAACACACCGCACGCAGGAACGATGCACCCGCTACGATCGCCGCATGGACGCCGGACAACCTCCGCCCGACGATCAGCCACCACACGGCCACCACGTCTCCGACGCCGACCGGTCGACACTGTCGATGTCGTTGCTCATGACGCCCGACATGGCCAACTTCACCGGGAACGTTCACGGCGGCACCCTTCTCAAACTGCTCGACGAGGTGGCCTACGCCTGCGCGAGCAGGTACTCCCGTCGATACGCGGTCACGCTGTCGGTTGATCGGGTGATCTTCCGCGAACCGATCCGCGTGGGCGAGCTCCTCATCCTGTCGGCCTCGATCAATCACACCGGCCGCACCTCGATGGAGGTCGGTATCAGGGTCGAGACCGAGAACATCCATTCCGGAATCCGCCGCCACACCAACAGCTGCTACTTCACGATGGTCGCGATGGGCGACGACGGACGCCCGCACGCCGTGCCGCCGCTCGTGCCCGAGACCGAGGATCAGAAACGACGCTTCGCCGAGGCCGAACTGCGCCGCGCGGCCCTGCGCTCGGCGCGCGACTCCTGATCGCACCATCCGTCGACAGCACCGCGAATCGCGGCCACAGCACCGAGAGTCGCGGCCACAGCACCGAGAATCCGGGCGGCGGCACCAGACCCGGGTGTGTCAGCGGTTGACGCTCCCGACGAGTGCCCATAGCGTCGAGGACAGACCGGGTCGCAGGGAACACCGGTCGTCAGCCCACACACCCTGGCGGTGACCGATGCACCACATCCGAACCACGCGTGGTCGACGATGAGAGTTGCGCTGTTCGCGACGTGCTTCAACGACACGATGTGGCCGAACACCCCGCGCGCGACGGTGCTGCTGCTGGAGCGACTGGGCGTGCGCGTCGAGTTTCCCGTCCAACAGACGTGTTGCGGACAGATGTTCACCAATACCGGCTACGCCGACGAGGCCATCGGCGGGGTGCGCCAGTTCGTCGACGTGTTCTCGGGATTCGACGCCGTCGTCGCTCCTTCGGGTTCCTGTATCGGGTCGGTCCGTCACCAGCACGCGACGGTTGCCGCCCGCACCGGCGACACCGGACTGTGCCTGGCAGTCGACGATCTGACGCCCAGATTCTTCGAACTCAGTGAGTTCCTCGTCGACGTACTCGGCATCACCGATGTCGGGGCATACTTTCCGCACCGCGTCACCTATCACCCGACGTGTCACTCGCTGCGCATGCTACGCGTCGGCGACAAGCCACTCCGGTTGTTGCGCAACGTTCGTGGCATCGATCTGGTCGAATTGCCTGCGGCCGACCAGTGCTGCGGCTTCGGAGGCACATTCGCGATGAAGAACGCCGACGTCTCGGTGGCCATGGGAGCCGACAAGTCGCGGCATGTCCGCGACACCGAAGCCGAAGTTCTTGTCGCAGGCGACAACTCGTGCCTGGCGCATATCGGTGGACTGCTCTCACGCGAACGGGCAGGAGTACGGACCATGCACCTCGCCGAGATCCTGGCGTCGACCGAGGAGTACCCCGCATGAGCGAGATCATCGACGCCGCACGCCCGGGCAGCCCGGAACCGGGCGGACACCACGGCGTCGGGCTCGGGCATCCGCACGTCGGCGTCACCGAGACCTTCGTCGGGATGCCGAAGTTCCCGAAGGCTGCACGCCACGAGATGGCCAACACCGTGCAGCGTCGCAATCTCGAGCATGCGACGTCGACGATCCGACACAAGCGCGCCGCCGTCGTCGAAGAACTCGACGACTGGGAACAACTGCGGGTGGCCGCGGAGTCGATCAAGAATCGAACGCTGCGTCACCTCGACGAGTATCTGCTCGAGTTCGAGGAGAAGGCGACAACCGCGGGCGCACACGTACATTGGGCGCGGGATGCAGCCGAGGCGAACCGCATCATCGTCGATCTCGTCCGCGACACCGGCTCACCGGAAGTCGTCAAGGTGAAATCGATGGCCACCCAGGAGATCGAGCTCAACGAGGCACTCGCCGCTGCGGGTATCGACGCCTGGGAGACCGATCTGGCCGAACTGATCGTGCAACTCGGCGACGACTGGCCCAGTCACATCCTGGTACCGGCAATCCACCGCAACCGCAGCGAGGTCCGCGAGATCTTCCTACAGAACATGGCGAAGGTGGGCAGGCCCGCGCCCGACGACCTGACCGAGGAACCCGCACGGCTCGCCGAGGCAGCACGGCTACACCTGCGCGAGAAGTTCTTGCGCGCGAAGGTCGGTATCAGCGGCGCCAACTTCGCGATCGCCGACACCGGGAGCCTGGTGGTCGTCGAGTCGGAGGGCAACGGACGCATGTGCCTGACCCTGCCGGAGACCCTCATCTCGGTGGTGGGCATCGAGAAGATACTGCCCACCTGGGCCGATCTCGAGGTGTTCCTGCAGGTTCTGCCCCGGTCGAGCACCGGGGAACGCGAGAATCCGTACACCTCGATCTGGACGGGCGCCGCCGAGGGCGACGGTCCTCGCGACGTCCACATCGTGCTGTTGGACAACAACCGCACCGGCGTCCTGGCCGACCAGGTCGGACGCGCTGCACTGCGCTGCATTCGCTGCTCCGCGTGCCTGAATGTGTGCCCGGTCTACGAGCGCACCGGCGGACACGCGTACGGCTCGGTCTATCCGGGACCCATCGGCGCGATCCTCACACCCCAACTGCGTGGCACGGCATCGGAGATCGACCAATCCCTCCCGTACGCGTCGAGTCTGTGCGGCGCCTGCTTCGACGTATGCCCGGTCCGGATTCCCATCCCCGACATACTCGTTCACCTCCGTACCCGGGTCGTCGACGAGCATCGGAAAGGCCTGCCGAGCGCCGAGGCGATGGCGATGAAGGCCATGGAGAAGATCTTCGCCGACCATCGCAGGCTCGAAGCCGCGCAGAAGGCCGCCACCACGAGCCACCGCTTCTTCGGCAACCGCCGCATGCTCGGTGCTCTGCCCTGGCCGATGTCTCCGTGGTCGAGTGCACGCGACACTCCCGTCCCGCCCGCCGAGACATTCCGCGAGTGGTGGAAGCGCGAGCGCGACAACATATCTGACGAGGACCCAGCGTGACATCGGCGCGCGACGAGATCATCGGTCGGGTACGCGCCGTTTGGCCGACGTGCCCGCCGACGACGTCACGCCCGTCGACTGGGACTACGGGCGGCCGGTGAGCACTGGCGAACTCGGTCGGGTGGATCGATTCGCCGAGCGTGTCTCCGACTACAAGGCCATCGTCGAACAGGTCGGCGCCGACGACGTCGTACTGCGAGTGACCGCTGCACTGGCCGCGGTCGACGGCCCCGTCATCGCCGACGCGGTGGTCCGCGACCTGCTGGCCGACGCCCCGGTGACCTGGTGCTCCGACGACGACCTCTCCCCGACCGAACTCGATGCCGCGGGCGCGGTGGTCACCACGGCGGCCGTCGGCATCGCGAACACCGGAACGATCGTGCTCGATCATTCGGCTGGCCAGGGTCGTCGCGCTGTCTCGCTCGTTCCCGACGTCCACATCTGTCTCATCCGCACCGACCAGATCGTCACCGACGTGCCCGAAGCCGTCGCCCGACTCATCGACGCGGGATCGGCCGACCGACCGCAGACCTGGATCAGCGGGCCGAGCGCGACCAGCGACATCGAACTCGACCGAGTGGAGGGCGTGCACGGTCCGCGCACCCTGCACGTCATCATCGTGACCGGCGACGGCCGCTGAACGGAATCGATACGGCGCCGGGCGGGTTGGTGGTGGGCATGTCGCCAGGTGGGCTCTCGCTCGCCGCGGGACGAACCCCGATATCGACGACGTAGCACTCCGGGATTCGGTGAACATCCTGCACGGCAGCGCGGCGCAGGTCGCAGAACGTATCGCGGATCTCCACGAGACCCGCGGGATCTCGTACTTCACCTCATCGAACCCTCTCGGGCGGATCTCGACGCACTGTCCGAGATGATAGGCCTGGTACGCGGCTGAAACCCTCAGTCGATGAGTCCCTGGCGACGCGCCTTGGCGACGGCAGCGGTACGCGAGCCGACACCGAGTTTGGTGAAGATGTGCACGAGGTGGGACTTCACCGTCATCTCGCTCACGTGCAACGCTCGTGCGATCTCTCGGTTGCTACGTCCCGTCGCCACCTGAGCGACGACGTCGATCTCCCGTGGCGTGAGCACGGAATCGGGGGTCGCGCGCACGCGGGTCAACAACCGCGTGGCCACGGTCGGTGACAGTGCACTCTCCCCCGCAGCGGCAGCGCGGACCGCCGCGAGTAACTCTGCGGGCGGGGTGTCCTTGAGTAGATAGCCACTCGCGCCCGCCTCGATGGCGGCGAGGATGTCGGCATCGGTGTCGTAGTTGGTGACGACCAGGACATGGGGCGCACGGGGCAACTCGTGAATGCTGCGCGTCGCCTCGACCCCCGAAAGCCCCTCCCCGAAGCGGAGATCCATCAGTACGACGTCGGGTCGCGGTGTCCGGTCGGCATCGGCACACCAGGCGACGGCGTCTTCTGCAGTGGCTACCTCGCCGATCACCTCGATGTCGTCGGCGTTCGCGAGCAGCGCCCGCAGGCCTGCGCGCACGATGGGATGGTCATCGGCGAGCAGCAACCGGATCATCGTCGCCCCTCCCTCGTGTGCGCAGCTGTCACATCCGCGGCCCCGGTGCGGGATTCGTCGGCGGGCTCGGGAGCGAGGGGGAACGACACCGCGACGGTGGTACCACCTGCGTCGGACGAGACGTCGGCGATACCCCCGAGGTCGGCGACACGCCGTCGAATCGTGGTGAGCCCGTACCCTTCCGACGTGTCGGGGGCGAAACCCGTTCCATCGTCCACGATGTCGAGGTGCACGTCGTCGTCGGTGTAGGTCAGGGTCAGATGCAACGCCGTAGCCTGCGAGTGACGCACCACGTTCGACACCGCGCCCTGTGCGATACGGACCAGTGCGGCCTCGGTCGGCATGGCCAGGTGTTCGACGTCGCCCTCGATCACCACGCTGGTGTCGATTCCGTGACCGGCCGCGTCCGCCGCCACCCGCCGCAGCGCGTCAGCGAGTGAGGACCCGTCCAACGGCGCCGGTGACAGTTCGGCGATGAGGCGTCGGGTCTCTGTGAGAGCGTCGGCAGCTGCGGTGCGCGCCAACGCGATCGATACCTGCGCTCGCTCACCCGTCGCCTGCTCGGCCGCATGCAGCAGCAGCTGGATACTCGACAGACTCTGCGCCACGGTGTCATGGATCTCGGCCGCGAGATGTTCTCGTTCGGCTGCCCGCCCCACCGCCTGTTGCTGTTCCTCGAGATCGGCCCGCGCCGTGACCAATTCGTCGATGAGACGTTCGCGCTGCGCGGCTTCGGTGAACAGTTGCGCATAGCCGGCCGAGATCACCACGGCCACCCCGGCACCCAGAACCGGCCCGATCACCGCCGCTGCCGACCACCCGCTGTGCGCCGCGTACCCGATCACCGCGACAGCCGTCGCGAGCACCACAGCCACTGATCCGCGGCGCCTGCCGAGCAGATGCAGATAGAGGAAGAACAGGACGAACACCAGGTAGGTCGCCTCGGGTGTCAGGGCCAACTCCACCAGCCACACCGTAGTCAGGACCGTCAACCACGCCAGGGCACGGCGCCGATCGCCGAGTGCGAGCCCGCCGGCGAAGTAGACCGCGAGCCACACCGCAGCAACCACCGCCGCGGCGATGTCGGCGGGGGACGCGATCAGTGCGCGCGCCATCACCACCGCGGTCAACGCGACGGCGAGCAGGTGCAGACCCCAGCGCAGTCCTGCGACGACGGGGGTGAGCGGGGACGTGTGCATGTGACCCAACGATAACCCCGGACATGCCGCACGCATCCATCGAAAGTGCGAGATCGCGGCGCAAGAAGGGTGGAGAACACGGCACCCTCATGGGCGACGCGCGCGTAGGGGCTCTGGGCCGAGCATGGAGACATATCCGATATCGACATCTGCGTTCGATGGTTCTCCACGGTCGACGCAGCAGAAAGGACTCCCGATGTATGTCGCGCTTCGCGATCTGCGTCGCGCTCGTGGACGTTTCGCGCTCATCGCGCTCGTCGTCGTGCTGGTGGCGGTGCTCGTCACCTTCCTCAGCGGGTTGACAGCGGGCCTCAAACATCAGAACGTCTCCGCAGTGCAGGCCCTCCCCGGCTCGTCTGTGGTGTTCGCCGACACCGGCACATCCCCCTCGTTCGACGAATCATCGCTCACCGCAGCACAACTCGACACATGGCGATCCGCACAGCCGAGCACCGTCGCCGTGGGGATCTCCCGCTCGCGGATCTCGACGTCCACGCAGCCCGATTCGCCCCTTCCGGTGGCACTCATCGGCACCGACCGCGACGCTCCGGCCCAGGGTCACGTCGAACTGAGCGCCCCGGTCGCCGACGACCTGCACGCGAGTGCGGGCTCGGTCGTCGAACTCGGCGGTCAACGCTTCACCGTCACGCGAGTGGTCGGCGACGACTGGTACGCCCACAGCCCTGTCGTCTATCTCTCGCTCGGTGACTGGCAGGCGCTCTCGCCGCACTCCGGCGCTGCGACCGTCGCGACCTTCACTGCGTCCGGCGACGCCGACACCACGTCGGTGGCGAGAAGCACCCAGACGACCGTCACCAGTTCCGCCGATTCGCTGTCTGCGTTGGCGTCGTATAAGGCGGAGAACAGCTCGCTGACCTTGATGACCGTTCTGCTGTTCGTGATCTCGGCGTTGGTGATCGGCGCGTTCTTCACCGTGTGGACGGTGCAGCGCGTTCCCGACATCGCAGTCCTCAAGGCGCTGGGCGCCTCCACAGGCTCACTCGTCCGCGACGCCCTGGGCCAGGCCGCGGTGGTGCTCGTCGTCGGCGCCGCGCTCGGAACCGCGATCACAGCACTGGTCGGCGGTCTCCTCGGCGGAATCCCGTTCGTTCTCACCGCATCCACAACGCTCGTGCCCGCCGTCGCGATCATCGCGCTCGGCCTCGTCGGCGCAGCGTTGGCACTCCGATTCCTCGTCACCACCGATCCACTCACCGCGCTGGGAGGCGCACGATGACCATGACTACTTCACCGAGAACAATTCCCGCTCTTGACATGTCGGCGGTGACGCTGACCTTCCCCGACGGCGCGGGACGGGTGACAGCACTCGACGACGTCGAGTTGGCCGTAGCACCCGGCGAGATCGTCGCGGTCACAGGTCCGTCGGGCTCGGGTAAATCGAGCCTGCTCGCGGTCGCGGGCGGCCTCATCCGACCCGACTCCGGACGCGTCTCGATCGCGACAGTGCCGGCTGCTGAGAGTGGCAGCGACCTCGAGTCGGGCGGCGTGCCCGGTGACGTCGTCGAACTGAGCGCGCTGTCGCGAAAGCAGTCGGCGCGGGTGCGCCGCGACCATCTCGGATTCGTCTTCCAACAGTCGAATCTCGTCGGCTCGCTGACGGCACTCGAACAGCTCGAGGTGACCGCGCATCTCGGACAACACCTCGTCCTGAGCAGGCAGCGACGCCGCACGGTGCGCGATCACGCCCGCGCTCTACTCACCGAGGTGGGACTTGCCGAGCACATGCACAAACTGCCAGGTCAGCTCTCGGGTGGGCAACGGCAGCGGGTGAACATCGCACGCAGCCTGATGAACGATCCGGCTCTGCTACTCGTCGACGAACCGACGAGTGCGCTCGATCAGCACCGCGGCAGCGAGATCATCGACCTGCTGATCAGGATGTCACGCACACAGAACGCCGCGACCGTGCTGGTCACCCACGATCCGACCCACCTACACCGGATGGATGCGGTCTACGAAATGGTCGACGGCCGGCTGCGCGCACTCTCTGACGACGAGATTGCGGCGCAGCAGCGCGTGGGCGCGGGTGCAGCGAAAGTCGCCTGACGCGGCGGGTGCCCGTTACAGCGTGGGGCCACCGGTGCTGTCGCCGTCGGACCCGTCGGTGACCTCGCCGGTGCCGTGTCCGTCGCGGGTGGGCATTTCGACGTCGAGTGCGCTGACCGCGATGCCGTAGGGCAGGAAGCGGACCCGGCGGGCGGGATCGGTGTTGCGTTGATTGGCACGAAGTGCGTCGAGTTCGGTCGCGAACACCTGCTCCACCCGGGCGCCGCCGTCGGAATCGGTGACGAACACCGCCCAGACACCCGAACCGGTGTCACCGGTGGTCTCCGGCTCGGGAGCGGCGCGGCGACCGGTCTGCTCGAATACCGACGACCATGCAACACCGCCGGCGGGAGAACCGAGGAATTTCCCGACCATGTCGCGCAGACCGTCCCCGGCCTCGCGTGCGAACCGATCGAAATCCTCCGGGTCCATGCCGAATGGATTGTTGCCTGCCATCGTCTACCTCCCTGCGAGTGTCCGGTGGATACCGGACTGAACTCCAGTGTGGCGACGCGACCGCTTCTTCGCCACCAACCCGAGCGCAGACCGGTTCAGCGCGGCGCCAACGCCTCGATCGTCCAGGTCAGGTTGCCCGTACTGAGCGTGGTGCGCAGGCGGGTGTCGTAGGCGGAGTGCAGAAGCTTCCAGACCTGCCGTGCCTGGGGCAGATCGATCGACTTGAAGTGGGAAACGACGAGCTCGCCGCCCGGCGCCAACCACTGTTGCTCGTAGCGGCGCACGGTGCCCAGCGGGTCGGGCAGGTAGTAGAGCATCTCGGAGAACACGATCGCGTCGAAAGCGGGGTCAGCGGCACCCGGATCGAGGTCACCGGGATCGAACGTGGTGGCGTCGGCGCTCACGAAGGTCGCACGCTCCAGGCTGCGGGCCGCCGCACGTTCGACGGCGCTCGGCGCGGCGTCGACCCCTACGAAGCGGGCGTAGTGCGTGGGCGACAGGCGCTGCGCCAACAAGCCCTCGCCGCAGCCGAGCTCGAGCACACGCGGTGCGGACGTGGTCCGTAGGCAGTAGCCGGCGACCACGTGGAATCGCGGGGTCTCCTGCTCGTTGGCGAGGTAGTCCCATTCGCCGTGGCGGTACTCGTCCTCACAGTCGTCGACGCCGTGAGCCGACGAATAGGGGCGCAGGTAGCTCGCCACCAGTCCCGCCCCGCGCGCGGCCTGGCGCCGAACTCCGCTGATCACACCGCCCATGACCTCGCACCATCCCTCAGAACACGCATTGCCACACCGCTTCCACCGTCGGACAAACCCGACGAAATGCTACCGGCGACGCGTCTGGAGCCGATGTGATCGAGTCCTCACAGTGCTTGATCGAGCGGTTTGATCGAGCGGTTTGATCGAGCTCTCGGGTTCGATCACGCGCGTTGGGGCCGATCCGGCGCACCGGGTGCCGGTCACCACCGGTAGTCCAAGAACTTCCCGTCGAAGGTGACCACCACGCGATCGCCGTCGGGGTCGGGTCGCCTGGCGATGTCGACCTTGAAGTTGATCGCGCTCATGATCCCGTCGCCGAACTCCTCGTGGATGAGCTCTTTGAGAGCCGGGCCGTAGACCGCGAGTGCCTCGTAGAACCGGTAGATCGTGGGATCGGTGGACAGTTCGTCGTCGCGGGTACGGGAAGGCTGCAGGCGCAGACTCTCGGCGACGCCTTCGCCGAGCCCGAGCAGTTCGCAGACGATCTCGGCCTTCTCTGCGGGGACCGGATGCTTCCCCAACAGCGCTGCGACCGTCCACACCAGCGGTGCCTCGATACGGTCTGCGATCTCGGCCCACGTCAGACCTGCGCGGATGCGCGCGGCGACGATCAGTTCGGCGGCATCGGACTTGGACATGATCGGTGCGTTCACCAGTGGCTCCCTAGGTCTCGTCGACATCGGCTCTCGAATCTGCGTCGAGTCCACACTCGCTCGGACATCGCGTGTGCGCCACTCGGGAGACGAAAACGCTCAGGGCACCGCGTGCTCTGCGCACACCGCATGATTCGATGACCAGTATGTCGTCCTCCCCTCGAGCCGACGGAGACACGCAGCCGACCGATCACCGCGGTGCGCAGACGTCCCCGCCTGTCGCGCAGACCCCCAGCGTCCAGAAGCCACGGTCTGGGCTTCCTTCCGCATCCGCATCCGCGGACAAGCCCGGCGTCGGCGGACTACTGCTCGTGGTGCTCGCGTTGCTGTCGGCGGTGGCGCCCTTCGCCACGGACCTGTATCTGCCCGCTTTCCCGCAGATGACCGTAGAGCTGCAGACGTCGGCGACGGCCGTTCAGCTCTCACTGACAGCGTTCCTGATCGGCATCACGCTCGGGCAGCTCGTCTTCGGGCCGATGTCGGATCGATTCGGTCGACGCGGGCCGCTGATCGCGGGCGCCACGTTGTGCGTGGCCGCCGGTATCGTCGCCGTTCTCGCACCGTCGATCGGCGTGCTCGTCGCGGCACGGTTCGCGCAGGGCCTCGGCGGTGCGGCGGGAATGGTGATCGGCCGCGCGATCATCTCCGACCTCTCGGAGGGTCGTCAGGCTGCGCGGGCGTTCAGTCTGATGATGATCGTCGGCGGCGTCGCGCCGGTGGTGGCCCCTCTCCTCGGCGGCCTTCTGGTGTCGCCGCTCGGATGGCGTGGTGTGCTCGGTGTGGTGTTGGCGATCTCGGTGCTGATGCTGGTGTCGGCACTGACGGTGATCCGCGAGACCCTGCCGCGCTCGAGACGACACGGCGCGCAGAACTCCACTCCGCGCAACGGCTTCTCGGAGTTACTCGACGTTGGATTCCTCGGGTACAGCGCCGCATTCGCGTTCGCCTTCGCCGTCATGATGTCCTACATCTCGGCGTCGCCATTCGTCTATCAGGACATGATGGGCCTCAGCTCCGGCGTGTACGGGCTGATGTTCGGAATCAACGCGCTCGGGCTGATGGCGGTCAGCGGACTCGCCGCCAGACTGTCGTCGACTCGCTCGCTGCGTGGAATCGTTGCTACCGGGTTGATCGTGATGTGCCTGGCGACGGCCACTTTCGGTGTCCTGGTCGCCACCGGTGCACCCACCGGATGGCTCGCGGTGCCCCTGTTCGTGTGCGTGAGCAGCCTCGGACTGGTGTTCGGCACCGCCACCGGCCTGGCGATGAGCCATGTGGGGTCAGCTGCCGGTGCGGCGTCGGCGGTGCTGGGTGCTCTGCAGTTCGGGCTCGGCGCCCTGGTGTCACCTCTGGTGAGTATCCGGGGTTCCGACACCGCGGGACCGCTGGCCATCGTGATGGCTTGTTGCGCAGCGATTTCCGTTACCGCGTTCGTGGCAGCCGGGCGAGCGCGTGGCCGCGTTCACGACGAGGCTGTGTGAGGGTCGGCGAGCCACTCGCGTAGCCGAGGCAATGGCCACGTGGTCACTATTCTGTCCTGATCGATCTGCATTGCCTCGGCGCGGTGTGCGCCCAAGGCCTTGAACCTGAGTTGGCCCGGCGCATGAGCGTCGGAGTCGATGGCGAACAGACAGCCGAGATCCCTTGCCAGTGCGAGCAGGTCGTCGGGCGGGTCGGCACGTTCGGGACGTGAATTGATCTCGACCGCGGTTCCGGTGTCACGGCAGGCGGAGAACACCTCATGCGCATCGAATGTCGACTGTGGTCGCTTACCGCGTCCGCCGGTGATCAGCCGTCCGGTGCAGTGCCCGAGGACGCGCACCCGCGGATGCTCGACGGCGGCCACCATCCGACGTGTCATCGGGCCGGCGTCCATTCTGAGCTTCGAATGCACCGACGCCGTCACGACGTCGAGGCGGTCGAGCATGTCCTTAGATTGGTCGAGTGAGCCGTCGTCGAGGATGTCGACCTCGATCCCGGTCAGCAGTGTGATGTCGGCATCGCCGCGAGCATTGAACTCGTCGATCACATCGAGTTGCGCATCGAGCCGCTCCGCCGAGAGTCCGTTTGCGACGGTGAGACGGGGCGAGTGGTCGGTGATCGCCAGCCAGTCCTGACCGAGAGCCTGTGCAGCCGAGGCCATCTCGTCGATGGATGCACCACCGTCACTCCACGTCGTGTGCGCATGGAGATCGCCGCACACCGCGGCGTAGAGCGGATCGTCGGAGCCGATCAAGGGCTCCCCTGCAGTCTGCAGACGATCGAGGTAGTCCGGCAACGCGCCGGACGCTGCGGCGTCGATCACCGCCGCCGTGGTCGTACCGATGCCTGCCAGCGCGGTCAGCGATCCCGCCTGCGCGCGTCGTCGGATCTCGTCGTCCCCGACTTCGGCGACCGTCGCTGCTGCCCGCCGAAAGGCCTCGACACGATAGGTGCTCTGTCTGTCCCGCTCGAGTAGCCACGCGATCCGCGTGAGCGCATCTACGGGCGTCACCGGCGCGGTGAGCGGGATCAGCGAGCGCATCCCTCACACTAACCCGCGCGTTCCGCAGCAGCGCACAGCCGGCGCACGAGCGCACAGTCGACGCCAGGCAGCGCACAGTCGACGGTTTTCAGCGCACGGTCGACGCCAGAGAGCGCACGGTCGGCGCTAGCCGACGGTGATGGCGTCGAGTCGCTCCCGGATGAACTCGCCGCCGACGACGGGCGGGCGACCAGCCACCTTGCCGACCGGGGGCTCGAGCGGTGTCACCACGGCGTCGTGGTTGAGCTCGTAGAAGAAGATCAGAGAGACCAGGTCCTCCTCGGGAGCGTCGGCCTGCGGAGGCAGCACGCGGTGCCTGCCCGCAGGCCAACGTCCACCCGACCAGTATTCGAGGAGGTCGCCGATGTTGACCGTCAGCGCCGACGGATCGTACGGCGCGTCCGCCCAGCCACCCTCGTCGCTGTAGACCTGCAGCCCGCCCGCGCCGGGTTCCCGGTCGAGGATCGTCACCGTACCGAAATCGGTGTGCGGGCCGATGCGGAACTGGCCGGGTTCCGGCTCGCCCACGTCGGTCAGCGGCGGATAGTGATTGATGTTCGAGGTCCAGGTCGCCGAACCCGCGAGATCGCGAAAAGGGTTGTCGCTGCCCGAGAGACCCAACGACGCAGCCATCAGCGCGAGTAGATCGTCGGACAGTTTCTTGCAGGCGGCCGTCCAGGCCGTGAACAGCTCACGGAGGCGCGGCGCCTCGGCAGGCCACACATCGGGAGCAAACCAGTAGTCGTCGACCTCGGCGATGCCGACCCGGGTCTGCGCGCCCGAGTTGTAGGTCTCCTTGAGATCGGGTGGAGTCTCGGTGCCCTCGGAGTAGCCGTTGGCCTCGAGTCCCGGACCGATCCACCCACGACCGCCGACTCCAACGGCGTACTGCTGCTTGACTTCTGGTGGCATGGCGAAGAACTCTCGGGCGGCAGCCCGTAGTGCTGCCGGTAACGCGGGATCGATGCCGTGCCCGGTGACGAGCAGGAAGCCCGCCTTCTGCAGCGATTCATCGACCGCAGCACAGACGGCACCGGCACCGGCACCACCTTCTCGCCACTGCGACAGGTCGACCGTCAGGATCGGACTCCGTTCGGTCACAGGACCGTTCCCCTCTTCTCCGAACGCGCTTCACGCACGCCGCCGTCGACGACTCCGATGTCTTCGTTCCACAACGCGGGATGATCCGCGATGAAGTCCGTCATCATGCCGACGCACCGCTCGTCGTCGAGAATCGTCACGTCGACGCCGAGGTCGCGCAACCACTCCTCGCCTCCGGCAAACGTCCGGTTCTCGCCGATCACGACGGCACCGATCCCGAATTGTCGGATCAGCCCGCTGCAGTACCAACACGGCGCCAGGGTGGTGACCATGATCGTCGACGAATAGTCACGTTGCCTCCCGGCGGCGCGGAAGGCGTCCGTCTCGCCGTGCACGGACGGATCGTCATGTTGCACGCGTCTATTGCGCCCCTGCCCGAGCAGCGTGCCGTCGGCGCTGAACAATGCTGCACCGATCGGGATGCCGCCCTCGGCGAGGCCGGTCTGCGCCTGCCGGTAGGCGGTGTCGATGAGAGATGTGGTGTCCACGGTGATCGCCGCACCGATGTGTGGGGTCATGTTCCGACTGTGCGCGCCCCGACCGTCGGGTTCAACCGACAGTCCGTCGTGTCGCGCGCAGACGACTACGTGCATATCGTCTCCTCATGCACGCACGCACCGTCGGCGAGCCGGTCAC
The DNA here is from genome assembly GCF_020735545.1 of Gordonia otitidis. Classification (NCBI taxonomy): domain Bacteria; kingdom Bacillati; phylum Actinomycetota; class Actinomycetes; order Mycobacteriales; family Gordoniaceae; genus Gordonia; species Gordonia otitidis. The sequence goes on along the minus strand of NZ_CP085974.1, from coordinate 3,814,892 downwards.
CGACTCGCAGCATATCGACAGCTCTCACAAATCGGCGCCGTCGTTACGGCGCATCATCGACGACATCCTGGTGGGCGGCAACCCGCGGGTCCTCACGGCACACGATCGCCTCGATCGCCCGGTGAGCTGGGTTCATTCGAGCGAGATCTACGAGATAGGGCCGCTGCTCGCCGGCGGCGAGCTACTGCTGACCACAGGGCTCGGACTTGCGGGCCTCGACGCCGGGACGCGCCGTCACTACATCCGCGATCTCGCCGAGCGTGGCGTCGCCGGACTGGCATTCGAGGTGGGCCGGAGCTTCGACGAGATCCCCGACGAGGTGATCCGGGAGGGTTCCGCGCGCCGACTACCGATTGTCGAACTCCGACAGGTGGTGCCGTTCATCGAGATCTGTCGCGCGGCGAACACGGCGATCGTGTCCACGGAGGTGTCCGATCTGCGTCTGCGCGGCGCGCTGGATGCCGTTTTGCACGACGACATGGCGTCGAGTGGCGGTGTGGCCCGCATGCTCGAGCACATCTCCGACGCCGCACACTGCCCCATCGTGCTCGTCGGCTCGGGTGGCGCCCTCATCGCCGCCCACGGCGTCGACGACGATCGATCGGCGTGGCGGGCCGTCGACGAGCAGATCGCGTCCGTCCCGATCGTCGCCCGTGGGCGTCACATCGCTCGTCTCTTCGCCGGACCCGCCGGCGTGTCAGCGCACGCTGCGCGTGCCGGCGTGTCAGCGCACGCTGCGCGTGCCGAGGGGTCAATGGCACGCCACCTGGTGGCGATGTTGCTCGAGTGCGCGAGCGGGCCGCTCACTGCCGCACTGGTGCGGGCGGGCAGCGGACGATCGGCGGTGGGTGCACGGCTCATCGAAGAGTTGCTCGCGGCCCGGCCCATCAGACGTGCCGATCTGTTTGCGCGCCTGTCGGGATCGGGTGTCCCGGTGTCGGCGTCGTCGCACATCGTTCCCGTGGCGGTGGAGTCACCGGACCCTCGCATGGCCGAGAACGCGCTCGTGCGGGCCGCATCAGGGCTCGGTGGCGCCGTGTACGAGACTGTCGACGCGACGGTTCACGGCCTCGTGGTCGTCCCTTCTGCTACCGACGGAGCCGACCCGCACGCCGACGCTGTCGACTGTGTCGCAGCGGCTTTCGAGCAGATCGGAGCCCACGGCGGTCGAGTGACGGTCGTGGTGGGTCACTCGTGTCCGACCATCGACGCCGCACCGGGCCCCGCCTTGTCGCTCGCGGTCGCGGCATCGTTGCGCACCTGCGCCGAACGGCTGGGCGCCGCAGTCGAATCGGCGCGCACCAGCGGTTCCGCGCGCAGGGTGTTCACCGCACGGGCGCTGGCCGGCGATGCCGCGGCCCGAACGATCGCAGCAGACGTCCGCGACGAACTCCTCGCACTTGTCGAACCGTTGATGGCACACGATCGCGCACAGTCGACGCGCCTCGCGCACACACTCGACACCCATCTGCGTAACGGATGCAGCGCCACCCGCTCGGCCCAGGCGTTGCACATCGGCAGGCAGAGCCTGTACCAACGACTCGACCGCATCCGCACCGTACTCGGTTTCGACCCCACACAACCCGATGTGTACGGATCGGTCATGATGGCCTTCGCCGTCTCCCGCGCCGAGTGATCGAGTGCCAAACGAGCTCAGGCGTAGGCGCGCTGGGATTCCTCGACGGTCCTGCGCGCGAGGATCAGGTACGCGACAAACGCAATCGCGAACCCGACGAAGGCTCCGATGTCACCCAATTCGGGGACCGCTCGCACGACGTATCCGACGAACTTCTCCTGGTTGCAGAACAGCAGCACCGAGCCGACGAGCGCGATCACGAACGCCGCGAGCCCGCCCCAGTTGACGTACCGGGTGTCGTACAGAAGATTCAGTGACGGCTTCTCCTTGCGGAGCAGACGGTCGGCGAAGACCACTCCGAGCCACGGACCGATCCAGTAGGCGACCAACAGCAGGAATGCCTCGTACGATGCCGCGGCGTCGGCAAGCGCCCACCACGCGACGAGGAATCCGACGACGCCGAACAACACCGTGACCAGCGCTCGCTGGGTGTTCATGGGCATTTTGAAGCCCATCGTCACGAAGGCCATCGCACCCGAATAGACGTTGATCGCATTGGCGGCGACCGCGCCGACGGCAATGGCGAGCAGCGTGAGGTCGGCCACCAGTGTCGGCAGGTTGGCGGTGAACGCTGCTGTCGGATTGTCCGACGCCGCCGGGCCGATCGTCACCGACGCCGCTCCGACGAGCATCAGCACGGTGCACGACACGAACAGACCCAGCGAGGCGTACAGCCCGGTCTTCGCCCGAGAAACCGTGGGCGGTAGGTACCGCGTGTAGTCCGCGGCGTAGGGCGTCCATCCGGCGGTGTAGCCGAAGGCGGCGCCGACGGTCAGCCAGAATCCGGACATCGAGAAACCCCCACCCGATGACGGGGGCGCGTCGAGATGAGACTTGCTGAAGATGATGACGGCAGCGATCAGGAAGACGACCGCGAGGATCGGTGCTGCGATGCGTTCGAAGCGCTGCACGAGGTTGTGTCCGAAGAAGGCGAAAGCGGTCTGCACGATGACGATGATGATCAGCCCGACGAGAGGCGTGAAGCCGAACAGCGTCGACAGCGCGAACGCACCGCTGGCGCTGTTGGTGGCGAACCAGCCCACACCGCACATGACCGCCATGAACGTGGCGGGCAGGATGTTTCCGCGATAGCCGAAGGCCAGCCTGCCGAGCACCATCTGCGGGACGCCGTGCAGCGGACCGTCGGCCGACAGCAGGTAGTGCGCGACGGCCGCGAGGCCATTACCCAACACCATCGCGACGACGGCCTGCCAGAACGACAGCCCGAACACACCGACCGACAGGACGCCGACGAAGATCGTCGCGAACTCGAGGTTGGGTGCCGTCCATGTCCAGAACAACCCGCGCGGTGACCCGTGCCTGGCCTCGACCGGGATCGGCTCGTTGCCACCCGGTTCGACGGCGAGGACTTTGTTGCCGTAGTTCAACTGCGAGACGGTGGCCTCGTCGTCGGTGGGTACATCAGTGCTCATGGCCGATACTGTCCTGCCTCACACCCCGGGGAGCAACCGACGAAGTGTCTGTTGCACGGGCACTCCAGCGCGACAGATCGACGCAGCGAGCAGTCTCGGCGCCCCGCACGTGACCCCCCGCTCAGTCGACGCAGGGAATGTCGGCGCCACTGTTGACCGCATCGCCCGAATCGGGAGCAGGTCCGTCGAGCGAGGCCGTCGTTTCGTCTTCTGCAGGGTCACTGGGCGCCGCACTCGTCGACGTCGCGCCCGCGGCGTCGGCGCTCGCTCCCGATGGCACGTCCTGTGTGTCGGTGCTGCCCGACGGGCGCGATGAACTCGACGGCGCCTGCATCCCGAAGGCTGTCTGGATCTGTGCGCGCACCTTGGCGACGTCGATGATGTTGACGTCCTGTCCGTCGACCGTGTCGTAGCGCTCGACGGGAAGAGTGCGGAAGCTGATGCGCTGATCCGACGGCGCGAGCATCTGTTGACCCCACGACATCAGATCCCAGCCGTCGGAGAGCACGACGTCGTTGTTGAGCGCGCTGGTCAAACGGTTGAGCTTGCCCGGATCGGTGAGCATTCCTGTGCTCTGCAACTGGTGAGTCACCGACAGGAGGAATGCCTGCTGTCGATGTGTGCGATCGAGGTCGCCGTTGTCGAGGCCGTGGCGCTGCCGTACGAATGCCAGTGACTGCGAGGCGTTCAGGTGCTGACGTCCCGCGGGAAACCGTGCGCCCGAATACGAGTCGCGCACCGAATGATTCAGGCAGACGTCGATGCCGCCGAGAGCCTTGGCGATGTCGTAGAAGCCGACGAGACTGACTTCGGCGAAACGGTCGATCGGTACCCCGGTGAGTTGGCGTACCGTCTGGATCGTCTCGGCCCGCCCCGCCTCGCGACCACGCGACTCGAGTGTGGCCTGGTCGGTGACACCCTGGTTGGTCAACTGGTCCTCGACCATCGCCTTCTTGCGGCCGTACGCCTCTTTGATCTTGGCCTGGCTGACGTCGAGTCCGTCGACGTCGACGAGATCGTCGCGAGGTATGGAGAAGGCGACGATGTTCTTCTTGTCGGCGGGGATGTGGACGAGTATCAGGGTGTTGGTGTTGTAACCGCCCTCGTCGCCGTCTCCAGCGTGCAATTGCTTGAGGATGTCGGGCGGCAGATTATTGCCGTCACGGTCTTTGCGTGTGTCGAGTCCCATCAGCAGGATGTTCTCGGCTCCGCCCGCCGATGCCGGACCGCCCGCCAATGCCCCCGAGCGGCCGAATCCTCCCGCGACGTGGGTCGCGGTTCCCCACGCGAGCCCGACGACACCGAGGATCGCCACCGAGCACAGCGCGACCGCCACTCGTCCGATGCGGAACAGCGACGACCGGCCTCGCGGAGGAGTGGCCCGGCCCCTCCGGACCGTCCGCCTCGGAATGTCGGGCGCGTCGGTGACCGCCGGAATGGGTTGGGTCAGGTCGTCGGCAACTCCCCAACGCCCGGTGCGGCTCTGCGCCGGGAAGCTCTGGGGTGGCATGCCCTCCGAAGCGGAATCGCGACGCCGCGAGCGCGCAGCCACCTCGCCTGCGGTCAACCGTCTACCGTCGGACCCGCGGAACTGCCGACGGCCGGGGGCGCCGTGTCCAGGAGGATCGCGGTGAGCACGAGCGCGCGACATTCCCTCCTGCTCCACCCGTTCCGCCTCTCTCGTTTCGTTGAACCTCCGACACCGTGACCGGCATCACAGGAGTGGCGCGGACTCCCCCACCCCGACTGGGCAACGTTAGTGACGACGCCTGTGAGAGCCCTGAGTACTCGACGATCGGGGCGGAACGGACACGCGGAAGCGGTAGGTGGCACCGCATTTCGTTGCTCACAGCGACCTGGCAGCGGAGCCTCAGCCATACCTCAGTGGATCCGTCGCACCATCGACGTCGTGACCACAGCTTCCCGCGCTGCCGACTTCGGCGCGTCTCCCGCACGCCAGTCGATCGACAACGTCGGCATCAGCCCGGACGACATCCCCCTCCCCCGGGCGACAACCCGGGATCGGGTCGCATTCGTTGCGCTGCTGGTGGGCACCGCGGCGCTCTACCTGTGGAACATCACCGTCAACGGGAACGCCAATACGTTCTATGCCGGCGCGGCATGGGCGGGCTCCCGCAACTGGGAGGCCCTGTTGTTCGGGTCCGTCGATCCGTCGAACTTCATCACCGTCGACAAACCGCCGGTGTCGCAATGGATCATGGGTCTGTCCGGACAGGTCTTCGGATACTCGTCGGCGAGCATGCTCGTCCCCGAGGCCGTGATGGGAGTGGCTTCGGTGGCACTGCTGTATGCGACGGTGACACGCGTCTCAGGCCGTACGGCCGGGCTCATCGCCGGTGCAGCACTCGCGCTGACACCGGTGGCAGCCATGATGTTCCGGTTCAACAACCCCGACGCCGCGATGGTCCTGCTCATGACCGCGGCCGCTTACTGCACCGTGCGGGCGACGTCACGGGCGAGTATGCGGTGGCTCGTGTTGGCCGGTGTCGCCCTTGGCTTCGCCTTCCTCGCAAAGATGCTCGAAGGACTGATGGTGTTGCCGGCACTGGGCTTCGTCTATCTCTTGGCCGCGCCGACCTCGTTGGGCCGCCGCGTGTGTCATCTGCTCGCCGCGACGCTGGCATTGGTGGTCTCGTCCGGGTGGTACGTGCTCCTCACACTCCTGTGGCCCGCGTCGTCACGGCCCTATCTCGCGGGCTCGACGGACAACAACTTCATGAATCTCGTCCTCGGTTACAACGGGCTCGATCGGATCGCGGGTCACGGTGGCGGCCATTCCCCTGCGCCCGCCGACATGGAGCAGCTGGCACGGGAGAATCCTGCTCTCACAGGGGGCTTCGGGGGCGGGATGTTCGGTAGCGCACCCGGGATCTCACGACTGTTCGGCGGCGAGTTCGGCGCAGAGATCTCGTTCCTGCTCCCGTCGGCACTCGTTGCCTTCGTCGTCGTGCTCGTGCTTCGCGGGCGTATGCCGCGCACCGATCTCGTCCGCGCGGGTGCGCTGCTCTTCGGCCTGTGGTTGTTGGTCGACGGAATCGTGTTGTCCTACATGAGCGGAACGGTCCACCCCTACTATTCACTGGCGATCGCGCCACCGGTAGCTGGTCTGGTCGGTATCGGGGTCGTCGAGGCCTGGCGCGCCCGATCCTCGACGACCGTGTGGAAAATGATCACCGCGCGCGTCGGGCTGGCAGCGATGATCGTCTCGGGCGGCATCTGGGCGTTCGCGCTTCTCGACCGCGAGCCGTCGTGGTTTCCCTGGCTGCGCTGGGTGGTGCTCATCGTCGCCGTTCTCGCCGGAGTTCTCGCCGTCGTGCCCATCACCGCGCGTCGACCCGTCGCGGCGATCGCCACTGGATGCGGTGTCCTCGCAATCCTCTCGGCGCCCGCAGCGTTCGCGATCAACGGTGACACCGTGGCGCACACGGGCGGCAGCCCATCGGTGTTGCCAGGCCACGCGGGTTCGAGCGGCTCGGCGATCACTCATTCGGCGGCCTATCCGACGCACAACCGCGCCGGTGGTGTCTTCGAGAGCACAGATCGACAACGGGGTGGGTTCGGCTCGGCGCCGGATTCGCCTGCGCTCGACCGGCTGCTGGCATCGAGCACCGCACGGTGGGCCGCCGCCACCAGTCGTACGTCGACGGCAGCTGCGCTCGAACTCGATGCGCGCGTTCCGGTGATGGGAATCGGCGGGTTCTCGAACGACCCCACACCCACGCTGGCGCAGTTCCAGAAGTACGTGGCCGACAACGAGATCGGCTACTACGTCGTCGCCGCGGGCGGGCCGGGCTCGGCAGATCGCGCGCCGTCCGGCAGCACCTACACCCACGGCGCGGGCGGATCGCGCAGCGGATCGGTGACCGTACCGATTCAGCAATGGGTGGCGAGCCACTACACAGGCCACACCGTCGGCGATTACACCGTCTACGACCTGAGTGCGGGCACGAGATCCGCCGGGTCGTCGACGTCGGCCCACACAGCAGCCGCGCAACAGCAGCGCGGCCGGCCGATGCCCGCGTCGCAGTCCGGATATCGGCATCGTTTCCATCACCTGGCACGCAACTGAGGAGAAGACCGGTGTTTTGTCAGCAAATTCAGAGTTCCGCCATGCCCATGCTCTCAGTCGTCGACGGCAGTGTGGTCTCGTGAACAGCAACACTCCCGACGAGCCGAACACCTCGCCGATCCCGCCGCACGTCAACGAGGGCGGCGACGAGACCCGCGCCGCATCCGCGTCGGCCCCGACGTCCCCGTGGCACAGCGCACCGTATGGGCACCCCTACGGCACAACGACGTACCCCACCACCGCATATCCGACTCCACCATCGGAGCCAGCGGCGCCCCGACGCACCCGCGGGATCGCCAAACCCGTTGTGGCGACAGCAGTCCTGGCCGGTTTGGTCGGCGGGCTGGTCGGAGTCGGCGGGTATGCGCTGCTCGACCACGGATCGTCGTCAAACGCCCCCGTCATCGCTTCCGCGCCTGCGGCGGCGACCAACGCCGCTGACGCACAGCCGGGTTCGGTCACCTATGCCGCGCAGGTTGCGTCGAAGTCGACAGCCGACATCAAGGTGTCGACGACTCAGGGCGCAGCGGTCGGTAGTGGCATCATCCTCTCACCGGACGGTTACGTGCTGACCAACAACCACGTCGTCAAAGGGGTCGGCAGCGGCGCCAGGATTCAGGTCACCACACCGGACGGCAAAACGTATCCCGCCACCGTGAAAGGCACCTCACCCTCGTACGACATCGCCGTGATCAAGCTCGACGGCGCGTCGGGACTGACACCGGCGACCATCGGCGATTCGGGTTCACTTCAGGTCGGACAGCAGGTCGTCGCCGTCGGGAGTCCGGAGAACCTCTCCAACACCGTGACTTCCGGGATCGTGAGCGCATTGTCGAGGACCGTCACCGCGGGCGACGAACAGGGCAGCTCCGTCACGGTCTACAACGGGCTCCAGACCGACACCCCGATCAATCCGGGCAATTCCGGTGGGCCGCTGGTGAATCTGCAGGGACAGGTCATCGCGGTGAACTCCGCGGTCGACACGGGACAGAGCAGTAGCGGCGGACCGCAGGCGTTCGGCCTCGGCTTCGCCATTCCGATCAACACGGCCAAACGCATCGCGAACGAGTTGATGCAGGACGGCCACGCCACGAAACCTGTTCTCGGGGTGTCGGGTTCACTCGCGTCGAGTGACGAGTCGGTCAACGGCGCCACGGTACGGTCGGTGCAGTCGGGCGGCCCGGCAGCCGATGCCGGTATCAAGAACGGCGACACGATCACCAAGATCGGCAACGCCACCATCAGCAACTACGCCGACCTCATGGCGCAGATCCTCACGCATGCGCCGGGCGAGACCGTCCCCGTCACCGTGAGCTCGGGCGGCCAGACCAAGACGGTGCAGGTGACGCTCGGCAGCACCGTCGACAAGGAACAGACGACGATCTCCGAGCAGGGCAGCAATCCTGACGGCAGCGGCTCGGGTGGCGGTTCTGATGACGGGTCCGGTGGGCGCTCTGGTCAGCGACTTCCCTTCGGTTTCGGACTTCCGTGACACTGACGAGGCCGCGTAAAGAGCACGTAAGGAAAATGCTCACACGCGACGACGATCGTCGGTGAGAGAGCTGTTACCGGAGCGGACGTGCCAGGTAATCGCAGCGCAAAGCCACCGGACTGAACTGTGGGTACCCAGCAGGGCCCACATCGACACGGAGACTTTCCATGCCAGACCTCTTCTCCCCTTTCACCCTGAAGGGCGTCACACTGCGCAATCGCATCGTGATGTCCCCGATGACCATGTACTCGTCGCAGGACGGGCAGATGGGCGACTATCACGTCAGTTATCTCGGCGCACGCGCGTCGGGCGGCTTCGGGCTGATCTTCCCAGAGCAGATCGCCATCACCCCTGACGGCAGAACCACCACGGAGTGCGCAGGAATCTGGTCCGACGATCAGATCGAGGGACACCGGCGCGTGACCGACATCATCAAGCGATTCGGCGCGGTACCCGCCATTCAGCTCGGCCACACCGGCAGGAAGGGCAGTGAGGTCGCGCCACACAGGAGCTATCCGGGCTACCCGGGCAACTCGCAGCTGCCTGCCGACCATCCGAATGGCTGGCAGTGCGTTGCGCCCTCGCCCATCCCGTACGGTGGCGACCACCACTGGCCGGTGCACGCGCTCACCGTCGACGAGATCAAGGCACTTCACCGTCGCTACGCCGACGCAGCACGCCGCGCCCTCGACGCCGGATATCAGTGGCTCGAAATGCATTATGCGCACGGCTATCTGGGTGCAGAGTTCTTTTCTCCGATCGCGAACCGGCGCACCGACGAGTACGGCGGTTCTCTCGAGAATCGAGCACGATTCCACCTCGAAGCGCTCGACGCAGTCCGCGCGGTGTGGCCCGAGGAGTACCCGCTCACAATGCGTCTCGGCGCCGATGACCTCAATCCGGCCGGTACGCAGTTCGAGGACGCCGTGACCGCGATCGGGTGGATGAAGGATCACGGCCTCGACCTCGCCGACATCTCGCTCGGTTTCAACACCGACGACATGGTCGATCCGCCGATGGGTCGCGAGGCGTTCATGGTCGAGATGACCAACAGGGTGCGGACCGAGGTCGGAATCCCGGTGGGCACCAGCTGGAACCTGGGCATTCCCGAGACTGCCGACCGCGTGATCCGTGACGAGCTCGTCGACCTCGTGTTCCTCGGTCGGCCGGCGCTCTCCAACCCGCATTGGCCGGTGTGGGCCGCTCGTGAACTCGGGCACGCCGCACCGTTCGACCTGGTGCCCGACGATTGGCGCTGGTGGCTGCAGAATTTCCGCGGCTACGATGCGAGCATCGGGCTGCCGCCCGCGAAAGAAGCGGCCCCGCGCCTGCGTTCTGCGTGAACTGGCGGGTGCCGAGGCCGTGAGGCGTCGGCACCCGCTTCGCGCATCCGGTCAGGAGGCCCGTCGAGCCATGGTGATCGCGTTGTCCACAGCGGCGCCACCGGTGTCGTTGTTGAAGTAGACGAAGACGTCGTCAGAAGAGTCGAAGGCAGCCCGCAGCCGATCGAGCCAACTGTCGATCGCGCGCGGACCGTACGCCGGCCGCGGTGAGGCCAGACCGGAATGCATTCGGAGATAACCGAAGTCGGCGGTTCGCCAGAGCGGGGTCAGTACCCGACTGTCCCGGTCGGCCCAGCACAGCGCGGCGTTGCGATGCTCGAGCACCTCACGGACCTCATCGACCCACCACGAGGGGTGACGTGGTTCGACGACGACCCGCACCGAGTCCCCGAACTCCGCCAAGGTGGCGTCGAGCGCATCAGGGTCGACGGCAAGGTTCGGCGGTAGCTGCAGCAGAACGGGCCCGAGGTGCGCACCGAGCGCGTCAGCACGGCCCAGGAAGCGCGCCACCGGTTCTGCAGGATCTTTCAGCCTACGCACGTGGGTGAGATACCGACTCATCTTGACCGATACCAGAAACCCTTGCGGCAGCACCTCATTCCACCCCTCGAATGTCGATCGTTCGGGGAGCCGGTAGAAGGTGTTGTTGACCTCGACGGTCGAGAACTTCTCCGCGTAATACTCGAGCCAGCGGCGTTGCGGCAGTCCGGTCGGATAGAAGTGGCCGCGCCAGTCCTTGTACTGCCAACCGGAGGTACCGACGTGAAAGGTCATGGTGCGTCGACTCTGTCAGACATAGCGGCGTGCGATGTCGACCACCTGGCGGCGATACCCACCGCCGAACACCACCGCATGCATGAGCACCATCGACAGGTAGTGGAGCGGTACGCGGTCACGCCAGCCGTCGGCAAGCGTATGAATCTGCTCGTAGCCACCGAGAATGCGATCGAGATACGGGCAGCCGAAAAGAGCGAGGGCTGCGAGGTCGGTCTCGCGATGACCCACGTGCGCCGACGGATCGATCAGCACACACCCGTCCGGTGACCACATCACATTTCCCGACCACAGATCTCCGTGCAGTCGCGCCGGAGCGTCGTCGGTGTCGAAGTCCCCCTCGCGCAACCGCTCACAGAGCTGTTCGACGACGCGTGCGTCGTTGCCGCGCAGTCCGCTCTCGGGCAGCAGCGGCATGAGTCTCTCGTCTGCATACATCGCACCCCAGGAGTCGTGGCCGACCAGCGAGAGGTCGAGGAGGTGTTCGTTGGGACCCTGGTACCCCGCGCCCTCCCAGCCCGGCGGCCCCTCGCCCCAGCGCGCAGCCACGTCGAGGGTGTGCGTGATGGCGAGCTGTCGACCGAACTCCGTTGCGGCGTCGGCACTCGGTGAGGTCGAGGCGACGCGACGCTCGGTCAGCGTCGTGTCGTCGATCGACACCACCTCGACGACGGCGGCGCCGCCGGACTCCATCGGTTCTGCGAGCCACCGCAGACCTGCGACCTCCCAGCGAGCCGGGCGTCCGGAGGTGTGTTTGGTGAACGTGGAGGAGGGCATGTCTCCTTGATACCCGTGCCGCCCGGTGCTCGCCTCGGCCCGGCAGAACTCAGTCGCGGTATCTAGCGAGATACACCAGGTCATACGGACCGGTGTCGCGTCTGCGGATCTCCCGATAGCCCATGCGTTCATACAACCGTATGTTGGCGACGCTCCGCTCGCCGGTGAAGAGTTCGACGCGCGTCACATTCTCGGGTATCACCGAATCCACTGCCGCGAGCAGACGTGTCCCCATCCCGCGTCCCTGCATGTCGGGAGCGACGACGAGGCGCATCACCTCGGCGACATCACGGTCGACGCGAATCCGCATCGACGCCACCAACCGGCCACCGACGCGGATCCCCCACGCGTGCACTGCAGAATTCGACAGTTCGGTGAGCAGGTCGAGCAGCGACTGTGTCAGTGCGGGCAGAGAAACGTCGTCGTGCAGTTGGGCTTCCGTCACATACGCCGCACGCTGCAACGTCAACAGTTCCCCAGCATCGGTGATCGTCAGCTCGACGACGTCGGCATCATTCACCGACTTCGCGCCACTGTCACTCTCACGAGGGTTCACGCATGACACCCAGATGCCGCACCGAACCCGACAGTCCCGGAAGCTCTTTCACCGGAGTCCAGGTGTTGAGGCCGTCGGTACTGTCGGAGTAGAGGTACCTACCCGACTTGTAGGCATCGAGGTAGATCCGCCAGGCGCCGCTGGGCAACTGGATCACCGCGGGCCCCTCGACGAATGTTCCCCAGTCACCCGGCGAAATGAACCGGTACGGACCGTACAGCGACGACGACACCGCGTGTTGCACCACCTTTTTCGTCTCGTTCTTGGTGAATGCATGATACGTCGCACCGACCTTCACGACGGTGGTGTCGATGTGGTCGGCACCAAGCCCCGCCAGCGGTATGGGCGGGCCCCACACCCGCAACGAGGAATCGAGTGCGGTCATGACGTAGGGCACGAATCCACCGCCGGTCGACATCGAGAAGATCACGTTGACCCGCCCGCCCTCGACGAACCAGTCCGGCGCCCATGCCTTGGTGGTGAACGGCGAGAGCGACGGGCCGTCGGACGAGCCGGCAGAACCGGACGAGCCCGGCCCGCTCGACGAGCCGAACCCCTTGCCGTCACCGGTGCCGGGCAGAAACGCACAGCAGAGCGGAACCGGCCAATTCTCGAGGAATGTCCAGTGCACCCGGTCGCGGCTGCGCGCGAACCCGATGTTCGCGCCGTCGACCGTCGTATAGGTGACGTAGTAGTAGCCGTCGGTGTGGCGGAAGATGCTGGGATCGCGCACACGCCCGGTCGGCGGCCGATATGCCGGTTTTGCCACCGGCGTGAAGGTGGCGCCCTCCGCGGAGGTGTACACGTCCATGTACACGTCGCTTGTGTTGCTGAAGGCAACCATCGTGTACTGCCAACCCGCCGCGGCACTGCTTCCCGGGCCCGAGAACACCAGTCCCACGACGGCCAGCAGCACCACCGCCATGGCTGAGAACGTGAATCGCCTACCTTGGGTCACCGCTGCAGTATCGGCGACGCGGAACTCGATGTGTACCCACTGAGACAAATCGTTATCGAGGGTAGTTCTGAGACCCTCATCGGCAAAGGCGTGCCCTGCCCGCGACGCGGCGCAACCAGTGTGCTGTGGACTCTGCGCACGGCACACGGAATGACAGTACGGAAACTGCGACACGGGACTGCAAATGTGCGCCAGAATCGCACGGGCCACAGCGGGATACGACGGATCACTGCTATCTGTAGCAGCGGCACATACACCCCAAAGGCGCTGTCTGTCTTGGCTATTGGATCTTCAGAACGAACTCCCCCTTCGCCAAGCGCACGCGTCGACTGATGCAGGAGCACCACGTGATCACCAAACACTCCCCTCTCGGCGTCATCGATTCTGGCGTCGGAGGCCTGACCACCGTGGCCGCGCTGTCCAAGCTGTTGCCCGGCGAGAATGTGATCTATTGCGGGGACAACGGAAACGCCCCGTATGGAAACCGCACCGGCGCCGAGATCGTCGAACTCACTTCACACATGCTGCGTTACCTCGCCAATCGAGGCGTGAAGATGGTGGCCGTTGCATGCAACACCATCTCCACGACGTTCGATCTGCCGGAGTTCGGTGGATATCAGGACCAGTTCGGCGTCCCCGTCCTGTCCATCGTGCGAGCGGCGGCCGAAGATGTTGTGCATCTGCGCTACCAGTCGGTGGGCGTCATTGCGACCGCGTTCACGATCGCCTCACGCTGCTACCCCACACTCATCGACGAACTCGACCCCGATATCGCTGTGTTCGGCGAACCCAGCGTCAACCTGGCCGCGCTGATCGAGCAAGGAGATCTCACCAGCGCCGCCATTGATACCGAGGTCACCAACCACCTCAACGACCTGCTCGACGCCCACTCGGTCCGCGACATCGTGCTCGGCTGCACGCACTATCCCATCCTGCAGCCGTTGTTCGAGGCCAAAGCACCCCACGTCGCCTTCATCAACCCGGCCAAGGACCAAGCGCGTGATGTTCGATTGCAGCTCGTCAAGAGCGGGCTCCTCCTGCACGGATCCCATGACACCGTCGGCACTCTCGAGATCAACACCAGCGGCACCCGGCCCGTCTTCGACACCGTGCTCAACGAACTCGGCATCACTCGCGATTACACACTGACCGAACACGTCGACTATGCATCTGTTTCCGCGTCCTGACCTGACGCGTTCCTCGGTACCGATGTGATGCTGCCCTTTGCTGAACACACCACGCTGCGCTCTGCCATTCTGGACTCGGACGGGAAAGCCGACGAAAGGGGCTCACCCATGCTCCGGTCTGGACTCGATCCTGAACTCGTGGACCAGTGGCGCAGACGAATCGGACCTGTGGGCGCGCTCGGACCCCACCGGTCGATCCAGGTGCGTTCGCGCGGACGGCAGGGTATCGACCTCTACCTGCCTATCGTCGAATTCGATGCGGAGGTTCCGGAGGACTTCGAGCAGATCGCCTACTGGCGGCCCCTCGGGTCGATCTTCACATTCTGCTATCTGCAGACGCCGGTCCGGACGCTGAGAACCGCGGCGCGCATTCGTGAGTGTCCGTCCAACTTTCTGGTGCTGGCCAGCATTTCGACCGGACTCACCACCGGCACCGCCAACGGACACGACTTCCGCGCGCGAGCCGGCGAGTTGTCGATCACCGACAGCCGCCTACCCTACGATCTCACTACTCACAGCACCTCCGAGGTGACCGGGATCTGGATACCGACCGACATGCTCGGTGACGACATCGCTGCCGGAGCGACCGTCGCCCCCAACCCCGCCGACACGGTGCTGACGCGAGCATGCACCGGACTCGTGACACGTTTCGCCCTCGACGCCGTCATCGGCGGGATCGACGTCGACGCCGCTGCCGAGCAGAACATCATCGACGTCGTGCGGATGCTGCTCAACCAGCACACCAGCCGATATCAGACCTTGCGCGAGCAACCGGTTGTCCTGCGAGAAGCGATCGACGGCATGATCGACCGAAACTTTCGGAACCCCACGTTCACTGCCGACACCATCGCGACGCACCTGCACATCAGCAAACGCCATCTCTACCGACAACTCGCTGACCCGGATCAACCTTCACTGGCGGATCGGATCGCCGCTCGGCGACTCGACTGGGCCCGTGGCCAGCTCGAAAAACCGGGACAAGCTCGGCTCGGCGACATCGCCCACTCTGCGGGGTTCTCCTCGACGGCCACTTTCCGAAACCGATTCCGAGCGAAGTACGGCCTCACCCCCGACGAGTACCGACGCCATCACTGCGCTCAACCCGTGCACCCCAGCTGATCGGGCAAGCGAGGGACTCACGCCCTATTGAGTGCAATCGCAGCCTGCACAAGCGCGACGAAGGAATCGGCGTCGAGATCGTCGTTCTCCCTGATGTCGATCGCGCGTCTGGTTCCGGCGGTGAGGCTCGCGTTGAACACCTGCGCGGGATCGGGCAGCGACGCACCCTTGGCGAAGGTGAGCTTGATCTTGTCCTTGTAGGTCTCGAGCGTGCAGATCAGTCCATCGGCCGAAAACGTCGGCACACCATCTGGATTCGACGGCTTGCGCCACTTGATCTCTTCGACGATGTCGGGGTCGGCCCGCATGATCAGTGACCGCATCTCATCGACTCTGGATTCACGCCAATCGTCTGCCATGTCGGTCACGGTAGCCGCTCTGACGAGCTGGTCGTGCTCTTGCGCAGGTCTTGAGCGAACATCACGATGATGCCGCTCGGTCCGCGGACGTAGCTGAGCCTGTACACGTCCTGGTAGTTTGCAACTCCCCGCAGCGGGTGGCAGCCGTGGCGCGCAGCGACGGCGAGCGCGTCGTCGATGTCATCCACCGAGAATGCGACGCGGTGCATGCCGATCTCGTTGGGGAGCGTCGGCGAGGTAGCAATCGCCTCCGGATGGATGTACTCGAAGAGCTCGAGGCGGCCGGTGCCATCCGGTGTCGCCAGCATCGCGATCTTCGCGTGATTGCCGTCGAGCCCGACTGCGGTGTCGGCCCATTCGCCACTGACCTCGTCGCGACCGAGGACGGTGAGGCCGAGGTCGGTGAAGAAGGCGACGGCGGCGTCGAGGTCGTCGACGGCGATGCCAACGTTTTCCAGTGCTATTGCCACGTCTCGGACGCTACCGGGCGTGACGGACATCGGACCCGACTTCGGTCAGGCGACGGATCGCAACGGCATCGATCGACGAATACGGCGACATGTCCGACGCCGACGGTCGGCGCGGCACGTACTCGCGGGATGGCCCGTGCGACACTGCGAAGGTGCCCGATGGAGTTGCGAGCGAGAGCAGAGCTCTGAAGACGAGCCTCACGGCCACCGCAGTGCTCGGCGGTGGAGCGGTGATCTGGGGCGTGATCAGTGGCTCGAGTGTGGTGTTGTTCGACGGCATCTACATGCTCGCGGGAATCGCGCTCGTCGGGACGTCGATGGTGGCCGCGCACGCCGCGGCCTCACCGCCGAGCGTCGAGTTCCCGTTCGGCAGACACGGTGCGACGGCGCTCGCGGTCGCGCTGCAGGGCACGGCGCTCATCGCGACTCTCACCTATGGCGTCGCCGACGCCGTGTCGGTGATCATCGCGGGCGGCTCCGACGCCGATCCCGGATCGGTGGCCCTCTACGGTGTCGTCTCGGCCATTCTGTCGCTGCTTGTCGTCGTGCTGCTGACTCGCCCGGCACGGTCGTCGCAGTTGGTCCGAGCTGAGCTCGTCGGCTGGCGCGCCGGCACCCTGATGAGCGTCATGGTCGCGATCGGCGGTGGTATCGCCCTCGCACTCCGACATCACGGCGCCGCATCGGCGGCCGCCTACGTCGATCCGACGCTGGTCCTGATCGCTTCGGCAGCCATCGCCCCGATGGCGGTCAAGCTCGCACGACAGGCCATTCGCGAACTGATGGAGGCCGCTCCTCCCGACGAACTGAGCGCGATCATCGAGCGGGCCGCCGACGAGGCCACAGAGCACTTCGACCTCGCTGAACCGGTCATTCGCGCCACACGACTCGGGCGGCGGCTCTACGTGGAGGTCGATTACCTGGTGGCGCCCGGCGTCTGGCGAGTCGAAGAGGAAGATCAGGTTCGCCGCTTCATCGTCGACAGACTCGCCTCCACCGAACACGAGGTGTGGGCGACGGTGGAACTGTCCACTGACCGCTCACTCATGGAGGACTGACCGGAGGGTCTGCGCATCCCGTCTGCGCCTGGATCGTGCGGATCGTCGTGCCCAGGATCCCGCGGCACAGCAGTCCAGGCCCGAGAGGACCTGACGAATCGGAGCCGAGCGATGGAAGTCGACGTAACGCCGACCGCTCCTCCTCCGCCAACTCCTCTATCTGCCAACGGATCTCGGCATCCACTGCTTGCAGATCGTCGGGATTCGCAAGTCCGATCGCCTTCACCGCATAAGCTGCAGCACCCAGTGCGTGCGCGCCCATGTGGGCGACTGCGGATGCCTGCGCGACCGACCGGGCGGCGGCCGCACCTGCGGGTGTGGTCGCCTGCTTCGCGGCCGTCACCGCCTGCATCCGCTTGGCGATCTCGTCGGCCGCCGTACTGTCGCCCTCGGCATACGCCCGGGTCCTGGCGACGGCGTCGCGAATCGCATTCTGCGCGTTTGCGTCGGCATCGAACAGCGAGACAACCCGCTCCGCACACGCGACCGCCCACCGTGCGAGCACGCGACGGTCGGCGTCGTCGAGTGTCTGCGCCGACTTCACAGAGCACATTCGTCGACGGACGTGCTGCGGTACCTGGTCAGCAAGTCCGCAGGGATGTGGCAGGAGTCCTCGGGGAAGCGAGCGAGTCGGTGCTGATGTTCGTCCGCGCTGCGCACGTAGTTGGTGATAGGCAGCGTTTCGACGACGACGAGTTCGGCGTCGTCTCTCGCGGCGATGAACTCTCGCGCCTGCTGCAGATGCGTCGGGTTGTCGGAGTACACGCCGGTCCGGTACTTCTCGCCGACGTCCGGCCCTGCCGGTTCACGCTGTGCGGGTCGATGATCTCGAAGAGATACGCCATCAGTTGCGCGACGCTCACGACCGTCGGGTCGAACCGGGCCCGTACACATTCGGCATAACCGTCGTACTCACCGTCGAGCGACTGCCCGACGCCGTTCGCTCGTCCAGCCTCGGTGAAGAGGACCCCCGGCAACGTCGAGACGAAGGCCTGAACGCCCCACAGACAGCCGCCCGCCAGATAGATTTCCTCGGTCTCGCCCACGTGCCGATGCTACGACTCGTTGTGGATCGTCGACGCTGCCGCACCCGCCGCCGCGGCATGCATAAGTGTCACGGAGGCATGGGCACCGACTGGTCGCCGCACGCTCCCGACACGTAGCCGGACGGCTACACGGTGAATCGGGGCTCGCTCGCTTCGAGCTCTGCACCCTCTCCGCGGAACGCCATGTGAAGGATCGGGTAGGGGCGACCCTGATCGTCTTGCTCGCTCCGACCGACAACGGTGAAACCACGTCGGCGGTAGAAGTCGACCGCCTGCGCATTCTGCTCGTTGACGTCGACGGTTCGCACGCCGCACTGCGCGACGACGAAGGAGAGCAGACGGGTACCGATCCCCTGGCCGCGGTGCAGCGCGTCGACGAACAGCATCTCGAGGCTCTCCCCTGAGACTCCGGCGAACCCGACTGGGAGCCCATCCTGATCGGCAACGTGGAGGTCGACGTGCGGCAGGTAGTCGGAAGCCAGGTGCGATTCGATCTCGTCGCGGTCGGCCTCGGCGAGGAAGTCGTGTGTGGCGTCGACGGCACTGCGCCAGATTGCCACCAGGCGCGGGTACTCCTCCGGGCCTGCCGCCCGACGGATCACCGTCTGGGCTACGTCCTTCGAAGCGGTCACTTCCTCTTGGCTCAGACGTTGAACCGGAACTCCACGACGTCCCCGTCGTGCATGACGTAGTCCTTGCCCTCCATGCGTACCTTGCCCGCGGCCTTGGCGGCCTGCATCGAGCCGGCGGCGTCGAGGTCGTCGAACGACACGATCTCGGCCTTGATGAAGCCCTTTTCGAAGTCGGTGTGGATGACGCCTGCCGCCTTGGGTGCGGTGTCGCCCTGGTGAATCGTCCACGCGCGCGACTCTTTCGGCCCTGCGGTGAGGTACGTCTGCAGGCCGAGTGTGTGGAATCCGGCCCGTGCCAGTGAACGGAGGCCCGGCTCGTCCTGCCCGATGGAGTCGAGCAGTTCCTGGGCGTCGGCCTCGTCGAGTTCGAGTAGTTCGCTCTCGACCTTGGCGTCGAGGAACACCGCGTCGGCGGGAGCGATGGCGGCCTTGAGCTCGGCCTTGCGGGCGTCGTCGGTGAGGATCGACTCGTCGGCGTTGAACACATAGAGGAACGGCTTGGCCGTCATCAGGTGCAGTTCACGAACCGACGCCAGATCGAACGAATCCTTCTGCGAGAACAGGGTTTTGCCGGAGTCGAGGATCGCCTGGGCCTTCTTCGCGGCCTCGAGGACCTCGGCCTGGTCCTTGTTCTTGCGGGCTTCCTTCTCCAGCCGCGGGATCGCCTTCTCGAGCGTTTGCATGTCGGCGAGGATCAGCTCGGTCTCGATGACCTCGATGTCGGCGAACGGGTCGACGCGGCCATCGACATGCACCACGTCGTCATCGGCGAACACGCGGACAACCTGACAGATGGCGTCGGCCTCGCGGATGTTGGCGAGGAACTGGTTGCCCATGCCCTCGCCCTCGGAGGCGCCCTTGACGATGCCCGCGATGTCGACGAACGACACGGTGGCGGGCAGGATGCGCTCGCTACCGAAGATCTCGGCCAGACGCTCGAGGCGCTTGTCCGGAAGCTCCACCACTCCAACGTTGGGCTCGATCGTGGCGAACGGATAGTTCGCTGCGAGGACGTCGTTGCGGGTCAGTGCATTGAAGAGGGTGGACTTGCCGACGTTGGGAAGTCCGACGATGCCGAGGGTGAGACTCACGGGTGTCCAGTCTACGGGGAGCTGCGCCTGGTCCCGAGGGCGGTCAGTCCGACTCGTTCTCGTCCTTGGATGCACCGTCGCCGCCACCGGCGGAACGGGTCGAGGAAGACGCCGACGTATCGGCGTCGGGCGGTAGCGAATCGCCGGGAACCCCGACGCTTTCGGTTACCGGCGCACCCTGTGGTGGGAGTCTGTCCCCTGCACGTTCAGCGATCTGCTCGTTCAGATAACGCAGCACGACGGTGAACGTGGCCGCAGCAGGGACGGCGAGAAATGCGCCGGTGATGCCGAAGATCGATCCGCCGAGGGTCACGGCCAGCAGCACGATGACGGCGTGCAGGTTCATCGACTTCGCCTGTAGCCACGGCTGCAGCACATTTCCTTCGAGTTGCTGGACGCCGATGATGATGGCGAGCACGATCAGGGCGGTGGTCAGGCCGTTCGACACCAGCGCGATCAAGACAGCGAGCGCTCCGGCGACGAATGCGCCGACGATCGGGATGAAACCGCCCATGAAGGTGATCACCACGAGCACGCCGGCCAGCGGCACCTGCAGGATGAACAGCCCGATACCGATGAAGGTGGCGTCGACCAGACTCACGATGGCCTGTGTTCGGATGAATCCGCCGAGCGTGCTCCACATTCGGCGCAGCACCTCGCTGATGTGCGTCGCAGACGGCTGCCCGACGGTGCGGTCGATCCACGGCGTGAACTTTGGTCCGTCCTTGAGGAAGAAGAAGACCAGCACGATCAGGGTGAACAGCGTGACCAACAGCGACGTCGCCGTCCCAACACCGCTAAACACACCCGATGCGATCGTCGCAGAACTCGACTGCAGTTTGCTGATGATGGCGTGGACCGCGTTGTCGATCTGCTCGTCGCGGATGTTCAACGGCGGCCCCTGCGCCCAATCCTGCAGCCGCCGCAGACCGTCGGTGGCGCGCGCAGCCAACTCGGGAGCCTGCCGAACCACCGAAGGAACGATGAGAGCGATCACCGCTGCGACGACACCGATCGCGATCACCATCATGAGCAGCGCCGCCGCCGCAGGTGGAACCCCCTTGCGACGCAGCCACCCGACCGGCGGCCAGAGCACGGTGCAGACGATGATCGCGAGAAGCACGGGCAGCAGGACCACCCACAGCTTGCCGACCACCCACAGCAGCACCCACACCGCGGCCACGACGAGAACCGACTGCAACGCGACGATCGCGCACTCACGCAGCCCCTGCCGCAGGACAGCCATTCGCGTCGGATATGTCTTCTCGGCCCCGCTGTCGCCAGCAGCGGCGTTGCCGACACCGGCACTCCCGGCTACGACCTTCTCGCCGGTGGCTGGGGAGTCGGTTGCACCAGGATCTGGCGCGGGTTCGGAGGCGGCGGGAACGTCATCGGACGAAGCAGTCACGCGATGATCCTCACACGATCGGGTCCGCTCGCGCGAAAAGCCGTCCGTGAGGGCGCCGTCAGTGACGCGCGAAAGTCCGCTTGAGCCACCTCAGCAACGCGTTGATCGCTTCGATCTCGGCGAGCATGGGAGTCAGGATCTCCGGGGGAACAGGCGCGTCGTCGTCGCGAGATCGATTGATCTGCGCACTGTTGGTATGCGCGCTCTCGGCGCCCCGCTCTGATCGCCTCGAACCAGGTTCGGCGTCGTCGAGCCGTCGAGTGTCGAAGGGCACACCGCGTCCGAGTCCGGATTGCGCAGTGTGTGCCGACGACGAGCCGTCGGGGGTCGCACGTCCCGGCGACGCAGCGATCTCGCACGTCTGCTGCTCCGCGACGATTCTGTCGACCGTCTCGCATCCGTAGAGTCCCCGCAAGATGTCCAGTCCCCACTCGGGGTACTCCGCGAGGGGGAGTTCGCGGTTGCGACGTCGATGTCGAAAACCTCCGAATGGCGAGTTCATGCCGAACATGGTGCCACCCGAATATGATCTACATCACGTTTTGCCCGGATTACACCGAGGCCTGTGTGATGGCCGATTTCCGCCAGAACCGGCGCGCGATGGTGTGCCACAGTGAATCGTGACCACGACGCAGGCAGCCGGTGACCTCGGCTTCGACACGTGCTATCGGGCGCTGTCGGCCCGGGACCGCCGATTCGACGGGCAGTTCTATGTCACCGTGCACACGACGGGCATCTACTGCCGCCCGTCGTGTCCGGCTCCGACGCCGCGACCCACGAACGTGTCGTTCGTCCCGACCGCCGCGGCAGCTCAGGTCCGCGGGTTCCGTGCGTGTCGGCGCTGCGCCCCTGATGCCGTACCGGGTTCACCGCGTTGGAACAGCGACGCCGACCTGGGCGTGCGGGCGATGCGTCTCATCACCGACGGTGTGGTGGAACGCGGCGGAGTCGGTGGCCTCGCGGCAGCGCTCGGCTACTCGCCTCGTCATCTCAACCGGGTACTGACAGCCGAGCTCGGCGCCGGAGCGCTCGCCCTGGCCCGCGCACATCGCGCGACGACCGCTCGTACCCTCATCCAGCGCACTTCGATGCCCATGGCCGACGTCGCCTTCGCTGCGGGATTCACCAGCGTGCGACAGTTCAACGACACCATCCGCGAGATCTTCGGCCTCACCCCGACGAGGCTGCGCTCGTTCGGCAGTCGCCACCCGTACCCGGGGATCGACGGCGCCGAAAGCGGTGCCACCATCGCTCTGCGGCTGCCCTACCGCGAACCCTTCGACAGCTCGTGGCCCGCGACGCTCCTCGGCGCTCACGCTGTCGACTCACTGGAGGAATACAACGTCGATCCAGCGGGCACGTGGACGTTCTCGCGCGTCCTCTCACTCCCGCGTGGGCACGCGCTGGTCCGGGTCTCGCCCGGCTCCGACGACCACCGGCGCGGTCCCTTTGTCGTGGTCCACCTGTCGCATCTCGACACGCGGGACCTGGGCGCAGGGGTGGCGCGTGTGCGGCGCATGCTCGACCTCGACGCTGATGCCGCAGCAGCCGAGAACGTATTGCGTACCGACCCCGCCCTCGCACCACTCGTCGACGCTGCACCGGGTATCAGACTTCCCGGGTCGCCGGACCCCACAGAGGCCCTGATCCGCACGATGATGGGTCAGCAGATCAGCGTGCGCGCGGCACGTCATCACATCGGTGCACTGGTCTCGGCTCTGGGCGCCGACACCGGTTGGGAGTCAGGCCCGCACCGCGCGTTTCCGACCGCGGCTGCCATCGCCGAGTTTGGCGGCACGGTGTTACGAGGGCCACGCCGGCGCGTCGAGGCCATCGTGGCTGCGGCATCGGAGATCGCCCACAACTCGATGGAACTTCACCCGGGGGTACCCGCGTCTGAGATGCGTGCCCAACTCCTGACGCTGACGGGAGTCGGGGCGTGGACAGCCGACTACGTGACCATGGTGGTCACCGGCGACCCCGACACCCTGCTCCACCACGACCTCGTGGTCCGGCAGGCGGCGAACGATCTGCGCATCGACCTCACCGCCACGCAGGCGTGGGCACCGTGGCGCTCGTACGCATCCATGCACCTGTGGCGCCATCGGCTCGGAACCCAGCTCCGCAAGGTCTCCTGACCCGGGGAGTCGGTGTGTCCGCGCACCACCGCACCGACGCACAGGAGACAACCATGACCACCCTCGACTCCCCCGCTGGGATGAGTTGCCCCGCCAGCTCGGCACAGATCGCTGCGCCGGCCTCCCCCGACCCCACCCCGGATGCCGCGGCGGCCCACGTCACCATCTCCACGCCGACCGGCCCGTTCACGGCTGTTGTCGACGACTCCGGTGCGGTTCTGGCGTCCGGCTGGACCGACGACGTCGAGTCACTGTTGCCGTCGATCCACCGAACGCTCCGCCCGGTGTCGTCGCGATGGTCCGACAGCCTCTCGACTGTGACCGACGCGGTGGAGGCCTACTACGCCGGCCAGCTCTCCGCGATCGACGCGGTGAGCGTCAGACAACGGTCGGGCCCCTACATGGAGAAGGTGTGGGAGGCGCTGCGGCAGGTCGAAGCCGGCAACCCGACCTCCTTCGCCCAGCTTGCCGAGGCCGCAGGGCACCCGACAGCCATCCGGGCCACGGCCGCCGCATGCACGAGGAACGCCGTGACGCTCTTCGTCCCCTGCCACCGTGTACTGCGTCAGGACGGCACCGTTGCCGGCTTCCGCTACGGGAAGGCACTCAAGCAGTGGTTGCTCACCTACGAGGACGGCGGGATTCCGACATACTGACCGCATTCGTCGCCCCAGCCGCAGTCCTCACGCTCTGACCTGCGACGATGCCGTGCCCCCGAAACATGTCGGTATCGACCGGCACCATCAGGGCATGTTGTTCGTCAGCCTCGCACTGTTCATTGGTCTGCTGCTCGGCGCCGTCGTGGGCTGGCTCGCCAACGCCTCCCGGTCTGCAGCCGCCGTCTCGGCCGCCCGAACCGAGGCCGACGCGCTGCGTACATCGCAGGAACTGGCGGCGCGCTCGCTGTCGGCGGCCAGCGAGGATGCGGCGCGCCGGCAGTCGACGGCGATCGGCTCCCAGGTCAACCACATCGTCGAACCACTGCGTGGCGTACTCGGTCAGTTGTCGGAGGAGCTCCGCAGGGTCGAGCACAACAGGATCAGCGCGTACTCGGGTCTCGCCGAACAGGTCCGAGGGATGCACACCGCGTCACAGCAGCTGTCGCACGAGACCCGCGCGCTGGCCAACGCACTGCACACGCCGCACGTGCGCGGCCGCTGGGGCGAACTCCAACTCGAGCGGGTCGTCGAGCTGGCGGGCATGAGTCAGCATTGTGACTTCAGCACCCAGGTGTCGGCCGAGTCGGAGGCTTCGGGCCAGGTGCGTCCCGACATGGTGATCCATCTGGCGGGCGATCGGAGCATCGTCGTCGACGCCAAGGTCCCGCTGCACGCGTACCTCGCCGCCAGCGACAGCGACGACCCCGACAAGCAGGCCGCGCACCTGGACACCCATGCCCGGGCGGTCAGAACACACATCGCGCAGTTGGCGTCGAAGTCCTACTGGACCGCATTCGCGAACACCCCTGAAATGGTCGTGCTGTTCGTACCCGGTGACGCGATCCTCGACGCTGCGGT
Source organism: Gordonia otitidis (assembly GCF_020735545.1). NCBI lineage: Bacteria > Bacillati > Actinomycetota > Actinomycetes > Mycobacteriales > Gordoniaceae > Gordonia > Gordonia otitidis. The sequence continues at coordinate 3,789,808 of NZ_CP085974.1, read as the reverse complement.
ACGCGCCGACCCTGGATTGATCGAGTACGGGTTCACGCGCAATGTCGTCCTGACGACACCGACGAGCTTGATCGCACTGCTGCGCACCGTCGCACTCGGATGGCGTCATGATGCGCTCGCCGCCGATGCCGCGACCATTCGTGAGCTCGGGGTCGAACTCCATCACCGTCTCGCCTCGCTCCTCGGCCACCTCGACAAAATGGGCATCTCACTTCGCCGAGCGGTCGAGTCGTTCAACTCGACGCTCGGCGTAGTCGACAGCCGCGTCGGAGTCACGGCACGCAAGCTCGCGTCGCTCGAATCACTCGGTGTCATCTCCGAGCCTGCACAACCGAGTTCCATCGACGTCGGGGTGCGTTCGACGCCAGGCATGGTCGACTCGCCGTCCGATTCCACCTCACGGATACCGGACGAACCAGACGCGCGCGCAACATCGACCTCTGGTTAAGGGAAATCCAGGGATCACCCGGTACCGTCTAGGGGTGCCTTTCCCGCAGCGAAGCCGTTCCGCGGTGCCAGTCGACCAACAGTCGGTACTGCCCAATGTCCGGGGTATCCCCTGGTGGGGCGCCGTTCTGGTGGCTGCGATCTTCACCGCCGTCGGCGCGGTCATCGACGCCAATCAGAATGACAGCCTGGGCTCGGTCTTCAACTTCTTCTATCTCGTCGGATGTGTCCTCGCAGTTCTCGCTGTGCGCAGGCGTGCCTTGTTCACCGCCGTCGCCCAGCCACCGCTGATCGCATTCGGCGTGGGTGTGATCACCCTGTACGGCCTCAACGCCGACGACGCATCGGGGCTCAAGAGCCTGATCTTCAAGGTGCTCCTACCGATCGCCAATGACTTTCCGTGGATTCTGGTCACCTTCCTCGTCACGTTGGCTCTCGGCGTCGGTCGCTGGTACACGACCCGCGGGCAGGCCGAGACCGAGTCACCGACGACCAAGCGTCGGGCCCCGCGCTCGGCCGCATCGCGCGCACCGCGGAAAGCGCCGTCGAAGACGTCCAGTGCACAGCGTTCCGCCCCGAAAGATGGCGCCGCCGCACATGGTTCGGCCACAAGGAACGCCGACAGGAAGGGCAGCGCCGCAGGTTCGGCCACGAAGTCCGGGGCGACGGGTGCGCGCCCTTCGCGTGCCACGAAGTCGCAGTCCGACAAACCCGCTCGCTCGCGCAGGGCGCCCGCGCCGGCTGACGAACCCCGCACCCGTCGCGCCCCCGCGGACGATAAAGGTCGCGAACGGCCAACGCGCGAACGACCGGCTCGCGACCACCGCGGTGACATGCCGGAAGGCACGACGACCGACCGTTCCAGCCGACGAGACGATGCGCCGCAGCGGAGCCGTGAGGCTGCCGATCCCCGACGTGAGCGCCCCGCCCGCGATGACGCGGCACGCCAACATCCCCCGCGCAACGCGGCGACGCAGGAACCGCGACGACGGGCCACCGCTGGCCAGGTTCAGCGGACCGCCGCGGGTGAGCGGCTCGACGGCCATACGACGGTGCACGCGTCAGCTGCCGCTGATCTCGACCGCTACGAGCCGGCAACGCGTTCCGCCGGGTCGGCCGTCTACCAGACCACCCGGGCACGCAACCAACGGTGAATTCCGGTCAGTGACCGCCGACGTCGTCGAGCCAGTCACCGAGTAGTCGGGCGGCGTCGTCGACCATCGACGGCCAGTCCATCGCCTTCTCGTCTGCGGTGTCGCTGACCACCTTGACCAATCGGAATCCGACGTCGAAGGCTGCGGCGACATACGCGACCGCGCAGCCCTCCATATCCACGAGGTCGGCGTGTGCGGCGAGCCCGGCGCGCCGTACCGGATCGGCGACGAACGTGTCGCCCGAGGCCAGCACCGAACCGTCGCCGTCCGCCACCTCCCAGCGGTCGACGATCGGGTAACCCATCGCACGCAATTCGGGGGCGCTGATGTCGTGCTCGATGACCACCGACGGAAGGAACAGTCCGGAGTGGTGGTCGTGCAGCGCTCCTGCTGTGCCGATGTTGACGATGAGTCTCGTGGGCGGGGCCGCCGGGTCGGCGAGTGCGCGGGTCAGCGCCTCGGTGGCTCGCATCTTTCCTATTCCGGTGACGAGGAGCCGAGCGCTGTCAGGCACATACCGCGCCTCGGCGCGGGTGGCCGAGACCACCAGGATCGACGGATCGAAGTCAGGGCTCTGCGTCGTCGAGGTCGTCGTCGAAGTCACCAGTCGTGTCCTGCCAGTGCGAGTGTGGCCCGTGCGGCGTCGCCGAGCGCAGCCCCGTATCCAGGACCGTGCCTGACCGTGTGCACCGCGAGCGGGTGCAGCTGGTGAATCGGAACACGCTGCCGCCATCCCGCGATCAGCGGATGCACCCGCTCATAGGACTCGACGATCCGGTCGAGGTACGGGCAACCGAAGAGGGCAAGCATTGCCAGGTCCGTCTCCCGGTGCCCGCCATGGGCGGCCGGGTCGATGAGAACCGCACCGTCGGGAGTCCAGACCACGTTGCCTCCCCAGAGGTCGCCGTGGAGACGTGCCGGCGGTTCGCCGTCGTCGAACCTGCCCGAGGCAACGAGGTCGCAGGCGCGTCGGGTGACTTCGGCGTCGCGCGGGGTCACGTTGCCTGCATCGACACCCGCGTCGAGGAACGGCAACACGCGTGCTGCGGGGTAGAACTGCCCCCATGTGTCGCGCGTGACGGTCGGAAGCTGCAGTTTCCCGATGAACTGTCGTCCGGTGTAACCGTCGGGTGGAGAACCGAAATGGGCGGCACCGGAATCGTGCATATGGGCGAGCATCGCGCCGAGGTCGTCGGCTGCCGCCGTCGAGGCACGGCCGGTCGCCAGCCGTTCGAGTTCGATCTCGTCGGTCGACACCGAGACCACGTCGACGACGCGCGCTCCGCCCTCCGCCAACCAACGCAGCGACGCGGCCTCGGCGGCGAAGAAGTCCGCGTCCGCCCCCGGCGCCGCGGTTTTGACGAAGGTGTCGGTCACCTGCGGTCCGCTGCAGTCCCCGACTGCGCGTTCTGTTCCGAACGCGTCTCGAGCGTCGTGCCTGCGACGCGGCCGAGGTGATCGAACTGGTTGTTGGCGACACGCATGACGATCTCGTACGGCAGTGCGAATTTGCGCGCCCACCAATAGCCGAAGCGAGTGTCGAATGAGGTGTAGACCATGTACTTGTTCTTCCGCACGCCTGCGAGGATCTTGGCCGCTGCCGATTCCGGGCTCACCGAGATCCGATGGAAACGACTGATCTGCTTGGCAACTCGCGGATCGTCGCGATCGACTCCGACGATGCTCACCGTGTTGACCAGTGGTGTGGCGACTGCCCCGGGACAGACCAGCGAGACACCGATGCCGTGACGACGCAGATCGAACCGGAGTACATCGGACACGCCGCGGATGCCGAACTTGCTGGCGCTGTAAGCGGCGTGCCACGGCAGCGCGAGAAGTCCCGCCGCCGACGACACGTTCACCAGGTGACCGCCTTGGCCCCGTCGAACCATCTGCGGCACAAAGCATTCGATGACGTGGATGGGACCCATCAGGTTGACGTCGACCATCGATCGCCAGTGCTTGTGCTGGAGATTCTCGACGGTGCCCCACACCGATATGCCCGCCACGTTCATCACCACGTCCATCACGCCGACCTCGGCGTCGACCTGATTCGCGAACGAGGCGACCCACTCGTAATCGGAGACGTCGCCGGCGAGGTGGAACAGCACGTCACCACCGGCAGCAGTGATCTCCGCGACCACCTCGTCGAGTGGTTCGGGGTGTAGGTCGGTCAGTACGAGCGCGGCACCTTCTGCTGCGGCTGCTTCGGCAGTTGCCCGTCCGATTCCGCTCGCCGCACCGGTGATCAGCACCTTGCGACCGCGCAGCGTCGGTACCGGCGTCTTCATGACGACGAGATCGCGGATTCCCATGGTTTTCAACACTAGCCGTGTGCACGCAACTCGCGGGTGCGGACCGGATTCCCGAGCGGCTGGGATTCCGCCACTCAGCCGACGGGCAGCTTGCCGTCGAAGAGTCCGTAGAGGATGTCGAGCATGGCGTTGAGCACCTGGGCCGAGACGTCGGGACCCTGCGACAAGAGCAGCTGACCGATCTCCTTCGGATCACCCGACTTCAGCAGTTGCTGGACGAACGGGATGACCAGGGACAGCCCCCCGTCGGAGTTCGGTGTGCTCGTCTGCGGGGTACTCGGCGGCTTGTTGAGGGTGTTCGCCGACGGCGACACCGCACCCGGGTGCGCGTAGTTGAGGATGCCGTTGGTGATCGCCATGGCGTACTTCAACTGGCCGTCGCGACCCGCGAGCGCTGCAGCTTCGGCGGGATTCGACAGATTGCCCATCTCGATGAACACGGCGGGAACCGTGGTGAGATTCACTGCTGCGATGTCGGATCGGGTCTGGATGCCGTTGACGACTCCCGCATAGTTCGCCGACGGGATGCCCGCCTTGACGAAGGCGTTGCGCATGATGTTCGACGCCTTGCGTCCCTCGCCGCCCTGGACCGCGTTGGCCTTGGCGTCGGGCAGCGGGAGTGTTGGCACGATCATGTGGAAGCCCTTCTTGCCCGCGTCGGCTCCCGCGGCCGTCGAGTCGGCATGCAGGCTGACGGCGACCGCGGCGCCCGACCGGCTGGCCGCGGCGGCGCGTTCGTCGACGCATCCACCCCAGCCGGTGTCGTCGGGCCTGCTCAGCACGACGCGCGCACCCTGGCTTTCCAGACCGGCTTTGACCAACTGCGAGATCTGCCAGTTGACCGTGTGCTCGGCAGCCCCGTTGACTCCGGTCGCGCCGGTGGTCTGACAGTCTTTCTTGCCACCGCGACCGTCTGGCACCTGCGCTGACAGGTTGTGGCCTGCCGAGCCGCCCTGATGTCCAGGGTCGAGGAACACGGTCTTGCCTGCGAGGGTCGAGCCGGTGGTCGGCTGCGAGGACGGTGCCGTGGGTGCGGGCGCTGCTGCAGCAGTGCCGACGCCCGTGGTCACGGCGACGGTTGCGGCAGCGGCGAAGGCAACCGCCGCGGTGGCAGCGGATACACGCGTCCGCAGGTGTCGTTTCTGGGTCATCACGGTTTCGGGCGCGCAGGATCGGTGTTCACCGAGCGCACCTCACTCCTTCCAAGACGCAACACTAGTCACAACAGTCACAGCTTTAACAGCTAAGCAGCAGAGTGCGCAATGCGGAAATCGGTGACCTGGGACGACGGGATTCGTTAGGCAGCTGTGACGTGACCGCAATCGGCGGCAGGCTCGGACCGTTCAGCCAGCATCGGGTAGATGTCGGGTGATGTGCAGGATGCCGAACTCGTCGTCGAGGGTCTCCGGCGTGGCCAGGACCTCGGCGAGTGCCCGATCGGCCACGGCGGGGTCCATGTCCGATCCGATGGCGACAATCCGGGTGCGGGGTTCCTCTCCCGCCCAGCCGCTACGGGAGACCCGGACGAAACCACCGACGCCGTGCACGACATACCGATCTCGGTATCCGGGTAGGTCGAAACGCACCACACCCTTGATGCGGTAGCAGCCGACGGGCGGGTCGCGGAGCAACGCGGCGAGACGACGAGGATCGACCGGGTCGGTCGTGTCGAGCTCGACGGAACTGTAGGCGTCGTGGAGATGACCGTGCGATTTGTGGTCGCTGACTCCGTGGTAGTGGGTATCTCGTGCAACCTCGGAGATCATCAGGTCGTCGAGGGTGAGCTGGCGCGGCGTCGAGACGTCCTCGGGTGGTCGGACCAGTCGATCGAACAGCAACTCCGGTTCGACCTCGCCTTCGGCGACGGCGATGGCCGGTGCTGACGGATTCACCTGCCGAACCGTGGCGAGCAGATCCGAGAGCCTGCCAGCGTCGACGAGGTCGCTCTTGTTGACGACGACGAGGTCGGCGATCGCGATATGTGAGTCCACCTCGGGGTGTTTGGCACGCAGTGCGGCGAACCCTGCGGCATCGATCACGTAGACGAGTCCGCCGTAGCGCAACCCCGGGTCGGGAATACCGGTGACGAGGCGGACAAGCGATTTCGGCTCGGCGATCCCGCTCGCCTCGATCACGATCGCATCGAGCCCCGCTTCCGGTCGCGCCAGGGCAGCAAGCGCCGCATCGAGCCCGTCCCGATCGACCGAGCAACACATGCAGCCATTGGTCAAGGTCACCGCACCATCGGCCTGCCCCGCCACCAGGAGCGCGTCGATGTTGATGGCGCCGAAGTCGTTGACCAGGACACCGAGGCGTGCACGGCCACCCGCTCCCCCGGTGCGGAGGAGGTGGTTGAGGACTGTCGTCTTGCCCGCGCCGAGGAATCCGGCGAGGACCACGACAGGGACCGGTTCGCCACTCACGTGGGCGGGAGTCATGCGCGGGCGCCGGAGAGCCCGTCGAAGCAGTCGGGGCAGATCACCGCCAGTTCGCGGCCCTGTCGGTCGGGGTAGTTCTCGACGTTGCTCGTCGCCGCGCCACATTCACCACAGCGACCGAGCACCGCAGCGTCGTCGGAGAAGTTGACCGTCATCCGCCTGTCGAAGACATAGAGCGAGCCCTCCCACAGACCGTCGTCGGCGAACTGCTCGCCGTAGCGGACGATGCCCCCGTCGAGTTGATAGACCTCGGAGAAGCCGCGCTTGCGCATCAACATCGAGAGCACCTCGCATCGCACGCCACCCGTGCAATAGGTGACGACGGGGCGGTCTTTGAGGTGATCGAACGCGCCGCTGTCGAGTAGTGGCACGAAATCACGCGTGGTCTCGACATCAGGGACGACAGCGCCGGCGAACCGGCCGATCTGCGCCTCGATCTGGTTGCGTCCGTCGAAGAACACGACGTCGTCGCCGCGTTCGGCTACCAGACGGTGTACACCGTCAGGGTCGAGTCGGTCACCCCCTCCGATGACGCCATCCGAGTCGACGTCGAGTTCGTCCGGCGCGCCGAACGTCACGATCTCGGGCCGTACGCGCACGACGAGCTTCGGGAAGTCGTCGCCCAGGCCGCCGGACCATTTGATGTCGACATCGCGAAATGCGGGGTACTCCCGCAACTTCCTGACGTAGCGTTTGACGCTGTCGAGTTCGCCACCGACGGTGCCATTGATACCGTGCGGGGACACGATGATTCTTCCGCGAAGACCGAGCGATTCACACACGGTCATTTGCCACAGGCGTATCGCGTCAGGGTCCGGAAGCGGCGTGAAGACGTAGAACAACACGATCTTGGGGGTCGACACAGTGCAAGGGTACGGTCGCCGCCGCGCGCGTTTTCTGGCGGTTCCCGCCTTCGTCGCTGCCGCAGTCCTCGGAGTCGCGCTCACATCGTGTGGCTTGAACACCGACACCACGCCGTCGTCGATCGTTCTGCCGGCGACAGACAATTTGTCGACGGAATCGGATTATCCGACAACATCGACGTCAATCGTCACACAAAGTCGTACGGCAACCTTCCTGGCCAGCGACACCATCGGGCGCGTGATAGCAACGGCACCACGCGCAGACAATTCGCGATATCACCAAGGTTCGACGACGCCCGATGGCGAAGTCCGTGATACGTCAGGCTTTCACTTCACAACCCCGGACAAAGCCGTCAGTTGTTCCACCGCGATCAACGTCGAGGCTTCACGTCGTGCTCTGACGTGCCGGGCGAATGACAACCAATCATCCGCGACGCGCCCGGCCCGCACGCCGCGCTCCTGTGTTTGGGCTGAGAATCTCGTGGTCTTGACTGCCGAACGTGCACAGCAGGGTGGTTGCGAGAATGAGCATACGGTTTTGTTCCGCAGCGCAATCGTCGACGATGGCATGACCATTTCGGTCGGTAGATTCTCCTGCCTCAGCGACAGCTCGGGAATCTACTGCCTACAGTCTGACTCGCAATCGGGATTCTCGCTCGGCACAAAGGGTTTCGCACTCATCAATGCCGTGGACAAGGCGCCGGTATCGCTCAGAGCCGCGAGCGAAAACGAGGTCGGGACAACTACGACAACGGGGGTCGACCAGCCCGGCGCCGACAACCCGACGTCTCCGACGAACTGAAACTGTCATTGTTTGATCAGCAATGCTCAGTAGTGACGCAAACCGCATTTACGACACCTGAACGCTCGGCACCACTCGTAGACCGGCCAGTCAGTACGAATTGCGATTCCGGATGCGCAAACAAACGGTGTATAAAAGAATGCATATACCGTCCGGCTCGACAGATCGTCACCGTTCTCGACGTTCACCGAAACGTTCTGACGTGCCCACCGACTGTCGGCCGACACCGCACCCAGTCCAGTGCAAGCAACAACCGGAGGGAAAATGGCAAAGAAGGAAATCGTTCAGGTCATCGACGACGTCGACGGCAAGGTGCTCGACGAGTACGAAACCGTCCGCTGGAGCCTCGACGGCAAGAGCTACGAGTTCGACACGTCATCAAAGCATGCACAGCAGTTCCGTGACGGACTCGCTAAATACATTTCGGTATCTCGTACCGGTGGTTCACGCGCGCCAAAGCGTGCAGCGCAGAACTCCAGCGGAGGCCGGAGTAAAGAGCAAACGCAGGCAATCCGGTCATGGGCAACCAAGAACGGATATGAGGTCAGCGATCGGGGTCGCATTCCGCTGAACGTCCTCGAGGCTTTCGAAGCCGCGCACTGACGGAGGCACCGACCGGGGTGAGCGTGCTCACCCGAGGCGAGAGCTGCGCCGCTGCCCGCGCACTACCGCGCGGGCAGCGAGTGAATTTGGTTCCCTCCGTGTCGATGGTGTAGTTTCGCCTTTGCGCTTCGGACGGGTTTCCGAGACGTGAAGTGATGAATACGGGGCTATGGCGCAGCTGGTAGCGCACCACACTGGCAGTGTGGGGGTCAGGGGTTCGAGTCCCCTTAGCTCCACAGACAAGAAACCCGTTCCGACCTGCGTCGGAACGGGTTTCGTCATTGTCGGGGTCAGTGCCTACCGCCGCCGGATTGCCTAACTATTGCCTACGGCCTTGGAAAATACCTCGCTCGCCGCCTTCAGCCGGTCGTGGTTCACGCGCCCGTAGACCGCCGTCGTCATGCGCTCGCTGTGGCCGTGCCAAGCGGCGACGACATCGGCAGGCACCGGCGGCACGCATCCGCGAGACCGAGGAATGACGAAGGTTGCGCAGCGTGATCTGTGGCAGCTTCGCGGCCTTGCGTCGGTCAGTGAACAACCGGGTGTAGTCGCGGACGGGCAACGGTGTGCCGTCGATCCGGGACAGGATGAGATCGGAATCGACCAGCGGTCGGCCCACCGCCATGCGCTCGCGGAGGTGAGCGGTCCGCATCGCCTTCAGCATGGCCAGTTCCCGCGCCGGAATCGGGAGATCACGCACCGACCGAGCATTCTTCGGGTCACCGACCACATCGTGACCGTTCACGTCGACCCGAGCCTGACGGATGCGCAACTCGCCCTTGTCGAGGTCGAGATCGGACCACCGTAGACCGCCGACTTCCTCGCGACCCCGACGATCCGCAGCGCAAGCTCATCCGCACGATCGTCGCCGCGATCAACGAGTACGACCGGGCGATGATCGTGCAACGGATGCAGGCCGGGCGACGGATCAAAAAAGCTGCGGGCGGGTACGCGGGCGGACAGCCGCCGTTCGGATTCAAGGGTGGCGACGCATCCGGCGAGCTGGTGACCGACGAGACCGAACAGGCCGTGCTCGCCCGTATGCGCTCGCTGAGCGGCGAGGGCTGCTCGACCCGCGCCATCGCGACGATCGTCAACGACGAGGGACTGACGACCCGCAAGGGTGGTCGGTGGTCGTCGGCGTCAGTGGCGCGCCTCATCCGGCGCGACACCTGAGACCTCACGCCGTGTAGTCCGTTCGGTCCAACGCAAGACGGACTCCGAGCTGCGATAGAAGCTACACAGCCAAGGACACCCTAGAATCCGCGCATGGACCTGGAGCCTATTGTCTCAGTACTCGCTGCCGTTTTGGCGGCTGGCGCAGGCTCGTTGAGCCTTGGCGCATTGGCGGCGTTGCGGTCAGCCTGGCAACGACGATTCAAGCAAGACGAAGACGCCAGCGAGTTGTCGGTCGCGGTTGAGCATCAGCGGAAGCGAGATACCTTCACACCTCGGCTTCCTACCGAGGCGTACCGGAAAGATGGTCCCTTCCCACCGAAGGTCAGTGAGGACGACATCGGGGCTCTGCTGGAGTCAGCCGCCTCCCGGGCAGATGCCACTAAAGATGCCTTCTGGACCGGACCGGAGGCCGAACTGTCGTCGCAAGGAAACGACGATGCACTCCCAGAGCAGTCAAGCGGCGATTCATCCACCCAGATCGACAATGGAACAGTCAGTCACGACACGACACTGCTGGAATTCACAGCCGCAGCACGGTCTCGAATCAACTCCGAGGCCAATGACCTAATCAGGGGCTACGAAATCGAGGCAGCCCGATTCGCATACGGTGCGGGCGCAAGCGTTGTGGACGTTCAGCACGTGGCTGCGAGCAAAGAGCAGGTTGTGCAGATGCAGCTGCGACAAGTGAATAGCGGTAAGGGACGCACCCCTGAGCAGAGAGCTTTCCTCGTTGCAGCTGGCGCGCTCTGCTCGGGTTTCGCAGCTGGAACGACACCATCCCTGTTTGCTGACTTCTCGATAGGCTGGCTCATCGCGGTCGTCGTCGCAGGCATCGCCGGAATTACGCTGCTCGTACTGGGAAACCCTTGGTGGCCGAGGCAGAAGTCAGCGCATTAGTACCGCAGCGCCCGCAGTTCTGACAAGCCGCGTCATGACCGAAGTCAATACGGCTTCGCCGATTCTTCGCAGCGGTGATGCACGCCAGGACCGTAGCGTTCGGCCACATGAGCGCCACCGCATCGACTCCTCTCCGGTCCCTCGTCGGCTGCCGGATCGTCCAGGCCGCGCGGGCGAAGCGCCGCGCCGAGTCACCGGCTGAGCTGGCACACCGGCTCGACCCCGGATTCGTGGTGACCCCTACTATCGCTCTGCTGTCAGACCTCGCGGTGCGCTCCGTCGTCGAGCCCGACCAGCGCGACATCGTGACTACCCCACCACGCACCGGCAAGAGTCGCCTACTGGCGATCTGGACTGTGGTCTGGGCGCTGGCCGGTGACCCCGATCGTCAGGTCGTCCTCGTCAGCTACTCCGATGAGCTGGCGCAGGCGCACTCCCGCGAGGCACGCCAGCTCATCGCCGAGCACGCCGACATCCTCGGAATCCAGCTCAACCCCGACAAGACAGCGGTGGGTCGGTGGCGGGTCAACGGGCACAAGGGCGGACTACTCGCAACCGGAATCAATAGCGGTGTAACGGGTTTCGGTGCTGACCTACTCATCATTGACGACCCGGTGAAGGATGCCACCGAGTCCGACTCGGCGGCGCATCGCAGACGGGTGGTCAGTGAGTACCGCTCGACCCTGTCGACCCGCGTGCATCCTGGCGGGTCGGTGTTGCTGGTCATGACCCGGTGGCACGAACAGGACTCGCGGGTGAACTCCTCGACGCCGAGCCTGATGTGTGGACCCATACCAACATCCCGGCAGTGTCGGAGACCGGTGTGCCTGATGCTCTGGACCGGGAGCGGCGCGGCGTCGCGATGACCTCGGCGCTGGGCTACACCCCGGACCACTACGCAGCGGCGCGACGGACGTCTGGCGAGCGCACCTGGTTCTCGCTGTACCAAGGTGTCCCGACCCCGCCCGACGGTGGTCTGGTGCATCGCGAGTGGTTCGACCGGTGGCGGCTGTCGGCTCCTCCGGTCGACCCGGTGCTGACCGTCGTCGGCGTCGACCCGTCCGACTCTGGTCGCGGTGACTCCTGCGGCATTGTGGCCACCTCGGTCGGCTCCGACGGTGTGGTCGCGGTGCTCGCCGACCGGTCCGCCCCGATGACGTCCGATCAGTGGGCACGCGCAGCGGTGGAGCTGGCGATCGACGTCGGCGCATCGGTGATCGCCGTCGAGGGATTCACCACCGCCGAGACCTATCGGCAGGTGGTCGAGAATGCCATCACCGCAATGAGTCCGCCGCACCCGATCAGGGTCTCGCCGTGGCGGGCCAAAGGTGATGCGGTCGCCCGATCGTCGGCGCTACTCCAGGGACTCGAAACCGGCACCGTCCGCGTCGTCGGCGAGCTTCCCGGTCTCGAAGGCGCGGCGGCGTTGTGGCAGGCCGGGCAGCATCAGCCCGACCAGCTCGCGGCGCTGGTCGTTGCGCACGACGTCGCGGCCCGTGCCGCTTGTGCCCGCGTTGAGTTCGCCCTACCTGCTGGCGGATCGGCGAACGGGCGTTGCCCGGCGAGGTAACCGCGATGGACGCCTACCTGCGTCGCAGGGTCAGCACTCGGCCGGCCTAGCGGCGCAGCGCCCCTGGCTTTGCACCCCCGCTCTCTACTGTCTGCGGCATGAGTCCAACCACCGCAGTGATCAGTCCGGCCTCGCGGCCTCCGGCGTCGTGGCAGTCACGCCTCGCCGCCCTGAAGTCGCGAGGTGCAACCGACGACGATCCCCGGATCGTCGAGTGCCACAACGCACTCGCGTTCTGGCGATGCAAGCGGGTGATCGACGTCGAGGCAGGACACCTCGCGCCTGAGCACGCCGACGCGCTGGCCGATCTGTTGCGCAGTCCCACCGACCCCCGATCGCAGATCACCACGACCTGAGATCGAGACACCGCTATCAGCTGAGCCTCGGCAGCGGGCAGCACCCCACCACCCGCACCGCTGTCCAGGTTGGACACGGTGCACCACCTACCGAGGAGTCCACGACATGACCACCACCGAGAACCACCACGAGATCGAGAAACACATCGTGAGCCTGATCCGATCCCACGTCGCCGACGGCGAGTTCGTGCGCCTGGCCGACATCGAGGCCGAGATCGGCGGCACCTACTGGGCGCGCACGGAGATCATCACCGATCTCTGGACGCGCGGTGTGATCGACGTCGTCAAGGTCGGCGGCTCGCCGTTGGTCTCGGTCCCGTGGCCGGGATTCGCACACAACCCCGCCAAGGGTCCTCGTCGGTTGATGGCGGTGGCGTGATGGCAACGACCGTCTACGACATCGGCGCGACGCTGACCGCTACCGTGCTCGACCGACCGGACCACCTCGACCGAGAAGCATTGGCGGCGTGGATGTCTGAAGTGATCGAGCACGTGATCGCGGGCCGCGTCGAGACCGCGCGACGGCTCGCTCGACGGCTACCCGGCCCGAACGGAGACAACTGTGCCCGATGACCGCCACGAACCCGACCGCCTCGAACTACTCCGGGAGCAACTGAAGCCCACCGACGGTGACTGGCAGCGTGCGTATGCGCTCGCCGAGGCCAACGCCAACCGCGACCGCGAGGCCGTCGCCGGGGTTTTCGCCGAGGCCATCGAGGCCGGAGACCAGCCGCGCCTGGTCGCGTTGATCGTCGCCTATCTGGCGGTGCTGCCCCCGCCCCGCCTCGCGCTGGTGCAGGCCGCACGGCTGCGAGCGACCGACGCGGTATTCGACAACATCGTCGCCGACTTCGGCGGCCAGAGCGGAGACGATCAATGACCGGTCACGACGCCAGCGCCGATCCGAGCGACGTCGACAACGCAGATGCCCGAACCGAGGCATCCGAGGGTGATCGCCCCGGCAGCTTGTTTCACCGCGCCAGCAGGCGACACAGCGGCGAACAGGTCCTCGACGACGATGGCCAGCCATGGTCGAACATCGACTAGATACGTTGCGCTACAACACAACACCGACACAGTAAGGCATTGACCATGACCCGCACTCTGCCCGCGCACGGCACGCACAGCCGATTCACCGGGAGCGCCAAGACGCGCCAGACGCGACCGCCGACGCAGACCGAGCAGCGCGAGCGGCGGCGAAAGCACCTGCCGATCGTCTACACCAACGCATTCGATCTCGTCACGGAGATTCGGGCGATCACCGCCCCGCTCGCCGAGCTGGTCGCGGCTCAGCCTGCCCCGGCACGATTCGCGCTCCCGAGGTCGAGGACCTGACGAACGCGGTCAGCGGTGCGCCTCGGCACATCGTGAAGATGGTCGCCGAGAGCGAGGCCCGGCTGAAGACCGCGCGGATTCCTGCATCGAACCGAGACCGCGCCAAGCGCGCACTGATCGAGTTGGTCGACCTACCCGGCGATCCCGAGATCGACGCCGAGGCCATCGCGGCGGGCACCTGGCCGGAAACACTCGCCGAGCACGCCGCACCGCACGCGAGGTCGCTGTCGGAGCTACTGGGTCGCGCGCTGCCTCCGGGTCAGACGCGAGGAGCTGTGTCGATCTCCGAGCGTCTGGAGACCACGCTGCGCGAGATCGACGCCGCAGCGCTCGCCCTCGCACGCCGCGTCGCCTATGTGCAGGCGCATCACGACGAGGATGCACCCGCCCGCACGCGGTCTCGCCGATCCGATGCCAAGGCCGACGCCCGCGCCACCCTCGACGAACTCGGCATCGACGCATAACCGATCTGACCATCTGACCGGGCTATCTCCTGTCGCCCACCGTCGAGACACCGGCCCGCCTGGTTGCGGACCGGGGCCGGTGTCTCGACACCACCTCACCCGCACCCCCACAGCGAATGATGAGAGCATGACCAGCGCACTGACGTACTCGAACATCACCGAACGCGAGCGGCTGCGGCTGCACCTCGCAGTCCACGAGGCGGCGCACAGCGTCGCGACCGTCATCCTCGGCGGGCACGTCGACCGGGCACAGATCCTCGACGGCAAACGCTTCGGGCTGCGCGGTGAGACCACGACCCGCGATCTCCTGCTAGAACACGAGCCGTTGGTCGCCTTCGCAGGACCGTGGGCAGAGTCGAGGTGGCGACACGGTGAGCGCCCGCCGATCAGCGAGGTATGGCGGAATCTGGACCGTTGCGGGCGGCGCGATCGAGACGCCATCACCGCCGCCTGCGGCACCGCGCTACCCCCGCAGCGCCACCGCGTCGAGGCACACCTGAGCACGACGTGGGATGCCGTAATCTCGGTCGCCAAGCTGCTGCACCGCGAGGGCGAGATCAGGCACGCCGACGTCTGCCGCGCGCTGGACATCCCGCCGGAGAACAACGGGCACCACCGCTCGATCATCGCCTCCGGTAGCTGGCCGGTCCGCGTGAGCCAGCCGACCATCTGAGAACTCAAAACCCTACGGAGACAACATGATTACGACCCCCGACCTGAACCCGGTCGAGTTCGAGGCACCGCTGGTCAACCCGAGCCCGTCAGGTCTGTTCGCGGCGACCACCTGGACTGATGACGAGGTGCCCCGCTGGCTCGCTGGCGGCGTCCGCGTACGGCTGCACAACTACAGCGGCGAGGATGCGTTCGGCATCTGGGCAGCCGACTGGTGCCCCGATCCCGACTCAGACGAGCTGAAGACCGGGACCCGCCCCGACGTGCCGGACCCGTTCGACCCGATCACGTCGTGGGCGTTCGACATCTGCGACATGACCACGCCGTCGCAGGCCGAGGTCCGCACGCGGGTACAGCAGAACTTCCTGCTGGTCGAACAGGTCGCCGTCGAGCGCGAGTTCGCCGCCCGGCTGATCGCCGACGCACCCGCTGGACCCACACCGGGCGACATCGTCGCAGCGGTGGGACACCTGGAGGCTGAGCTGGCCAAGACCAACACGGTCGGTCTAATCCACGCCTCCGCAGCGGTGGCTGCCGCAGCGGCACAAGCGAATCTGATCGTCACCAGTGGCGGCGCAGCCCGTACCCCGCTCGGCCACCTCTGGGTGTTCGGAGGCGGCTACGTCGAGGGTCTGGGCAAGGCGTTGGTCGCAACCTCACCGACCTACGGCTGGCGCGAAACCGTGGCCGTCCGCGATACCCTCGCACCGACTCAGAATGAGTTCCTGGCCATCGCCGAGCGGTCGGTAATCGTCGGATACGAACGGGCCGTCGCGACCGCCTGGCTGGAGTGAGTCCACCGCACGAGGGAATCCCGGCGCTTATGCCCGACATTGTCGGCACGTCGCGGCATACTCGCGCGCATGGACGATACCTGGACCAACCGAGACCTGCCCGTACTCCGTGCCGCCGTCGAAATCTACGACCGCACTGGATCGTTTGTGCAGCCGCACGAGATCGTCGATGCGAGCGAGTTCGACCACGCGACCGTGCAGCGCGCCTTACGGGCGCTCTGCCGCGAGCCGTACTTCGAGAGCGAGGAAACGGATTACGACGGAATCCCCGCTGTCGGTCCACCCACAGGTGCTGCGCTCAGAGTCGCTGGGCAGTGGCCCTCTCCGGAGAATCAACTGGAGCGATTGATCGACGCGCTCCAGACCGCAGCCGACGATCCCGCACGACCAGACGACGAACGGAGTCGATTCCGGCAGGCCGCAGCATGGCTCGGCACGACTGCATCCGCTATCGCCATCGGTGCGCTCGGCGGCGCTGGCGGCAATATGCTGACCGGTTAAACGCAGCCCTGCTCCCGGATTGTCGTACTAGTCGGTTCTAATGATCGGCATGAGCTGCTTTCTGGACTTCTGGCACTGGTGGACGACCGCACGGGTAGCGTCGGCTGCCGCCGTCGCGGGAGCTGGAATGGCTGTCATCACGGGCACTACAGCCGTCCGGGCACTACGGCACAACAAAGACGCCACCGCTCGCACCAAACGGCCAATGATGGTTGCAGTTCTCCGCCCCACCGGAACGATGTCGGCGGGGCTCGTTGTTTCAAACGCGGGACCGTCGATCGCTCGCGACGTCAAGGTGTCGTTCGACCCGCCGTTACCCGCCCATGCCACGACCAGCGCCGGGGAGCCAAGCATCATCCCGTTTGTTCGTAACCGTTACTCGAAGTCGATTGCTGCCTGGGCACCGGGGTACACGGCGCGGAACGAGTTCTTGATCTTGGGTGACGACAAGGATGAGCACGGTCGTCTGATTAACGAGGACGGCATCGCACGCGAGACCGACATCGTCTTCGACTACCAGGACGACGACGGCAACCATTACTCCGAGCGCATGTCACTGGACCCCACCTTGATCGAGGGCGAGACATGGTCCGTCAACAAGCGCAACAAGGGTGGGAAGGAAACCATCCTCCATGATGGATCGCCATGGTTAAGCGAGTGACGTGCAGGGCAGCCAACGAACACCCGTTCGGGGCTGTGCTCGATTGCCTACCGATTGCCTAAGACGCCGAGACACCGGGTGCGACGCGGTAGACAGACCAGACACGAACACCGAGGTCAGGTGCGACGCGGGATGACGGCGAAGACACCCGCGCACACCGGCTTTCACACTGGCAGTGTGGGGGTCAGGGGTTCGAGTCCCCTTAGCTCCACCGAAGAATCCCCTCCGACCGGCGGTCGGAGGGGATTCTCGCTTGTAGGCAGACCTTCGCCACACGGATCGGAGCTCACCGCATCGGTCGTCCCCTGGACTCAGTCGGCCCCGATCCTGTACGACATCGCGATGGTTCCGAGTCCCGTGGTGTACGAATCGACAAGCGTGAGCGCGCATGGATTCAGCAGTTCATCGAAGAGGCGCTTACCGGACCCGAGAATCAGCGGGTGGACAAATAGTCGAAGCCCGTCGAGCAGTCCCGCCCCGATGAGTGTGCGGACGAGCACACCGCTACCGAGGATGGTGACCGTGCCGTCACCGTCTTCCTTGAAGGAGCGCGCGGCCGAGACCACCTCGCCACCGATCGCATACGTATGACGCCAATCGAACCTCGTCATCGTGTTCGTGACGACGTATTTCTCCGCGGAGTTGAGCTGGGCCGCGACAGGGTCGCTGTCCGCGACGAACGGCCAATGAGCCGCCATCAATTCGTAGGTCTTGCGCCCGAACAGAAACGCAGATGTGTCGCCGAGACCATCGTCACCACGTGATGGTTGCACCTCGGCTCCGTACCGAGCGCCCCAGCCACCGTGCTCAAACCCGCCACCCCGATCTTCGTCGGGTGAACCCAACCCCTGCATGACACCGTCGACGGACAAGAACTCGATCGCGACCAGACTTCGCATGATGCGCTCCTCTCACACACCATCGTGCGCCCGCAGACAAGACATGCCCAAGGGGCGCGATTCAAGCTGGTATGACGGTCGCTGACCTCTCGCCGGTCAGATCGGGCTCGAGGCCTCGTGACCCTTCAGCCCTGTCGCGCCTTGAAACGCGGTTCCTTCTTGTTGATCACGAACACCCTGCCGCGTCGCCGTACCACCTGCGCACCGGGCTTCTTCTTGAGTGATCTCACCGAGTTGCGAACCTTCATACCGACTATCGTAAATGATAGTCGTTATCATTAGTGCTTCACCCTCCCATTCGGCGGACTCGATACCGTGGGCAATCAGGCGAGGTTCCATATAGTGGGATAGATATACCGATCAGTGAGAAATGCGGTTATGCTGGGTGCGGGCGATTCACCCGCGCACGCCTTCCCGGTGACCATCCGCATCACCTCCCCGTTCATGCCACGAGAACAGGAGCGATGCACCTATGCCGCACCCACTGACCCTGCCGACGTCACCGATAGGATCTGCCGCGCTGAGGAGTGTGCGCGGATCGGCGATTCGCAACCTCCTCGCCGTCACCGAGAACCCCGAGGTGTTGAGCCTTGCCGGCGGACTTCCTGCCACCGAACTCATCCCCAGCGTTCGGATAGCCGACGCCGCACAGCACGTCCTGCGCAACCGCGACGCGCTGCAGTACACCGCCAGCTGCGGCGCATCTCGCTGCCGTGAGGTGGTGGCGAGTACCGACAATGTCGACCCGGCACGCATACTGCTGACCCACGGTTCGCAACAAGCCCTGTCGCTCCTCGCACAGGCACTGATCGACCCCGGTGACGTCGTCATCGTCGACGATCCTGTGTACGTCGGTGCGCTGCAGGCCTTTCAATGCGTGCGGGCACACATAGTCGCCCTGCCGATCACGGACTCGGGAACGAACACCGCGGCCCTGGCCGCTCTCCTCGCAGGAGGCGTCCGACCACGGGTCGTCCACACAGTCAGCAACTTCCACAACCCGTCCGGGGTCACCGCGACCAAGGACACCCGCGAGGAACTCGCGAATCTCGCTGAATCATATGGTTTTTGGATCATCGAAGATGACCCCTACGGTCGGCTCCGATTCGGCGGTGAGCCACAGAGTCCGATTCCCGGCGAGAGCGTCATCCGATTGGGTTCGGCGTCGAAGACTCTGGCCCCGGCACTGCGTGTCGGATGGCTGAACGCCCCACCCGCCATCGTGTCGCTTGTCGAGAGACTCAAACAGTGTGCGGATCTCTGCGGGTCGACGCTCAATCAGTTGATGGTTGCCGAAATGCTCTCGGACACTGCGTGGTTCGAGAGCCACGTCAGCAACGTCACGTCCGAGTACGGCACTCGCGCCGCCGCGTTGACATCGGCACTCGACGACGCCTTCGGCTGCTCCGTCGAGTACGCCTCCCCCACCGGCGGCATGTTCTGTTGGATTCGATTTCCTCGTTGCGATACCGGCGAGCTCTCGAATGTCGCACTGTCGCACGGGGTTGCCTTCGTTCCGGGAGCGGCATTCTCGGTGAGCACCGACATGAGTGAGTTCGCACGGCTCAGCTTTGCCACGCTGTCGCCGGAGGAACTTCGTGAGGCAGTTCGTCGACTGCGCACGGCAATCGACGATGTGTGAGCGCCTCACCCGACGCGCGACGCAGTCGGTCACCGAGCCGTTGAGCTCTCACTGCTCTGCGCACATCTACAGCTGCTTACACATGCGCCCGCCCCGCCACCAGGTGTGGTGGCGGGGTGCCGGTGCGCTGTGGTTGCCGGGGAGTGCGACGGTCAGGCCGCGTCGGGCAGAGGCGGGTCGACGCCGCCGGGCGGGTTGTCACCGCTAGCTGGATGGCCACCGTCGGGCGGGTCGGGGTCGCGTGGTCGGGGTGGGTTCCAGGTGATGTCGACGCGTCGGTCAACGGCGCGCTCGGGTGTGGTGTCGAGCAGCACGGTCAGTGCGTGGTGCTCGACAACGCTGATCGATATGGGTGTTGCTGGGCCGGCGCGATTCTCAGGCGCCTCGCCCCGACCGCCTGTCGCGCTCACGTCGCCGCGATCGACATCCTCCCGCACAGCACCAGCACCTGCATCAACAACCGCACCTGTGCCGACACCTGGGCCCGCAGCATCTGTGCTTGTGCGTGTGTGTCGGCGGCGTCGGTCTGCCGGGTGGGTGATGGTGCCGGTGGTGGTTTCGGCGCGTGTGGTGGTGAGGTGGTCGCGGAAGTCGGCGGCCACGTCCGCGGCCCGGTTGACGTGTTCAGGGTTGGGCGGCATGCCGGGGGCGGCGTTCAGCCGCCACGCCACGCGTCCGGTATCGGGGCCGTCGGTGATGATGCGGGTCGTGTACTGGCCGGGCTTGGGTCCGACCCGTGAATTGTGCATGTCGCACGCCGGTGCCAACTGGTCGATGTCGGTGCATCCGCCGTCGGCCCAGTCCTTGGCGGCGTGGTGCATCGCCACCCGCGACGCCGGCTGGGTACAGCCAGGGGCTGAACACGCGCCGCCGCCCTCGGCAGCGAACAACGCCAACCGCTGACCTGGCGAGGCGAGTCGTTTCGACCGCCCCAGATACAGCGGCACGGTGGTGTGCTCGGCGAATACCGCCAGGAACGGTTGCACCCCGGTCGACGAGTGGGCGGCCATTTCGATCAGATCCGGTATTGGCAAGAGCGTCCCGGATGCGGTCTGTGCCACCCCGGCCTGTGCCTCCAATTCGGCCAGCGTGGTTTTCACGATCACCTGGATCGGCAACCCGCGGTGGGTGCCGCCGAGCATGCCCGACTCCACCACCCGCGCCAGCAACGCGGAAAACGCATCATGGTTGCGTTGCGCTTGCGACCGCTGATCACGCGCGGCGGCCTCGGCGACCTGTTCGGCGTTCGCGGCCGTGACCGGCCCGACAGGTGAGGTGTCGTCGTCGGGATTGTTCATGCCGGGTTTGGCCCACGCATCCAGCACCACATCCAGGCGGGCGCGGGTCGCCGGATCGAGATCAGCCGTCAGCCGTGACATCAGGTCCGCACCCTGCCGGTTCACCCACAACCGGCGACGTCGTGTGCGGTCGGTGTCGTCGGTGACCGTGCCATCGGGATCGAGATGCGCCATCAACCGGGTACCGAGATTGGTGATCTCGTGCGGCGTGAAGTCGAGACCATAGCCAGCCATCTGCGCTTCGGCCGCCGCCCGCACGTCGGCCGGGATCTGATGGGGGATCTGATCCAACACCTCGAGCACCGCCCGCGCGCGGGCCGGCGCGATCTGACCATCAACCCAATACCGTGCCAACGTTGGACATGCCGGTTCCCGCACCTCACCCACGATCGAGGTGAACGAGCCGGTCGCGGTGATGATCTGTGAGCGGATCGCTGGATCCCCCACCCCCAACCGATCCGCCAGAAACCCACGCACATCCCGATACCCCAACGCGTGTGGCAGATTCCGATCCGACGCCTCCACCACCAACCGATCAGTCACCGCCGCAGCCGTCCTGCGTGCCAATCGTTCAGCCACCTGCGCCGCCTCGACCACACCGGCATCCGAGAGTTGCGACACCTCAACGGCTCCCAACTCATCGACCACCGACGCCAACCGCGACAACATCTCAGCTACCTGAGCATCCGCCGACCCCACCACCGCAGAACCCAACCCAGCAGCATCCAACAACGAAGGCGCGCACCCGGTTTCAGATCCAGTGTCACCAGGTGTCGAGTCGTCACCACGGACACCACCCCGAACATCGGCCTCGCCGCCATGATCACTGTTCACGCTCTGTCACCCCCGCCTGCCATCTCCACAACTACCACCTGGATCGAATATGTGTTCTACACTAGCCGACCCCATCGACAAGTTTCGGTGTCGGTCTGAGCACGTGGGCGACGGTCACGATCTTTGTTGGACACGGATGCTGCAGAACGTCGTCGGGGATGCGTCGACACAGAAGCGATCGGGACGAAAAGCGAACATTCGCCGTTATTCTTTGTGCCACACTGCATTACAAGTAAAGAAAGATATTACGCATACACATCACGTGAGTCCGGCCCCACTTTGCGGTCCAGAATCTGCAGTCCAGAACTTGTTCAGAGCACAACGCGACCCCTTCGATGAACGAAGGGGTCGCGTTGTGTCAGTACGAGTTTCAGCTCACGAGAACTTCGCCTTGAGCTTCTGGACGCGCTCGTCGCGCTTCTCCTTCTTCTCGGCCTTCTTCTCGTCGTGCATCTTCTTACGCGCGGCATCAGCTGCTGCCTCTGCAGCGTCCTGCTGAGCTTCGAGTTCGGACAGGACCTCGTCGAGCGGGCGACGCACGATTGCGCCGTTGTACTTGGTCACCAGAGCGTCGAGCGCAGCGGTGTCGGCCTCGTCGGTCTGCGCGATGATAGCGTTCCCGCCCGGCCGAACCGTCTTGCCGAACTCGGTGATCGCGTCGTCGATATCGTCTGAACGGCTCGCATCCACGAGCGCACCGCCCGCAGCGCCGAGGCCGAACCCGAGCAGGACTCCGAGGGGGCCGCCGAGCACGCCGATCAGCATGCCGAGGAGAGAGCCCCCGACCGTGGCGTCACCGGACTCGACGTCGCCGCCCTCGGTGACCGTCAGATGTCCGGCATCGTCGCGTTGGACGATCGCCGCAGAGACCAGTCCGACCGACGCGCCGGAGTTGGTGATGGTGTTGTACACCTCGTAGGTGGTCGAGTTCTCCTGGAAACTGATCGCTACGACATATTCGGTCATGTCCTGCCTTCCATTTCGCTGTTGGTGACTCGGTCCCCCCGCGCACGAGCTGCGCCCGCTTTTCCACCGTAGCGCGGAAACGCCGTGGCGGTGACTGATTGGCCCGTGTCAGAAGTGCGATCGGCCCATCACGACACGCGACTTTTTCGCACTCGCGGCCGTGAGGTCCTTGCGCATCAATGGTTTGTTCACCTTTTCGGTGAACGTCTCGATCAACGGTCCGGTGAAGAACGCCGTGACCACTGTGCCCGCGCCAATGGTGCCGTGGAAGATCACCGCGAGCACCACGAAGAACAGATCTTGGATCACGCGCACAACTCGATACGGCGCATTGGAGTGATCGACGATGATCGGCGCGACGGAGTCGTAAGGCGAATTGCCAAGTGCCGAAGTCATATACAGGGAAGCGCCATAGCTGAACAGCGTGATGCCTATGGCGAACATCACCATCTTCTGCCACGCTGCCGGGTTGTCGGAGAAATGAGGATCGAGCCAATCGCTGAACCACTGGACGAAATAGCCGACCAGGATCATATTCATGATCGACCCGATCCCGATGTACTGACGTCCCCACAACAGCATCGGAATGAACAGGACCGCGTTGCTGATCAACTGGTACGTACCGAGATCTATCCCGATTGTGTTGCTGATGCCGATGTTCGCGGCGGTGTACGGGTCGACGCCGACCTGGCCGACGCGAAGTACGGCCGACCCCAGGGAGAGAACGGCTATGCCCACCAACGCCCAGAAGATTCGACGTACGTAGTAGCCGTCCAAGAGTGTGGAATCAGACGGCGCCGAATCAGCCGCCGTGGCTCCGGTTGACGCCGCACTGGTCGACCGGGCGTCGGCTGATGCGGCGTCGGCGCTCCCTGTCGTTGGTCTGTCCGATCGATCGGAGTGCGTGTTGTCCCGACTGTCGTCTGGTCCGGCCATCGCTTACGTCACCGCCTCGGATGAAAGCCCCTCATAACAAGTGATACCAAGGGTGCCACCACTACGCCGACGATCGAGCGATTTCGGATCTTTGTGAGTGCGCGTCGCTGCAGGTTGTGCTTTTGCCATTACGGCAAGGCGATCACTCGCTCGCTTTGCCGAGAAGCTTGTCGAGCCATCCGGTACCGTCGAGGATTCCGTTGACGGGTTCGCCGCCCGAGAGCACCGTCGGTGTTGCCACCTGCCCACCAGTCGCCTTGGCGAGCTGGTTCTGGGATTCTTCTGCTGCCTTCTCACCCTCGGCGACCTTGGCGCCGTCGGTGATGCATTTCTGCGTCGCCGCACTGGCGCCCTGTGCGGCCGCGATCGTCGACAGATCGGCGTTCGACGGGTCGGAGTCGCTGCCCTCCTTGGGCTGATCCGCGAACAATGCGGTGTGGTACTTGAAGAAGACCTCGCGATTCTCGCCTGCGCCAACACATTGCAACGCGCCCGCCGCCCGACTCGAGTAGTCCCCCGACGCCGACTGACGATTCAGGAAGTTCAGCATGTGATACCGCACGCGCAGCTTCCCGGCGTCGACGGCACCGACGATCGCCTGCCCTGACTGTTGCTCGAACTGCTTGCACACGGGGCACATGAAGTCCTCGAAGACGTCGATCGTCGTCTTTGCGTCGGGCGCACCGATGATCAATGCGGCGTTGGAATTGAGGACCTGCTCGTTGGCCGTGCCGCCCTGGTCGCGGTTGCGGTTCCAGAGCACCCCTCCAACCACCAACGCGATCACCACCACGACCGCGATTCCCGGCAGCACGTAGGTCGACGTGCTCGACGTCGCCCGAGGCTGGTACTTCGACGTCGATGCGGGCCGTGGCTTGCGCCTGTCAGTCACAGATCATCCTTCGTGGTGTTCGCCGCGCCCCGGTGGCGAGGCCGGTGCCCGCCACCGATCGACAGCGGGCACCAGGGGCGAGCGTAACGCACCGACGATTCACGACAGCACCACCGTTTCAGGACAGGGCGGCGTCGACGACCTCCTGCGCCTGCTCCTGGACCCTCGCGAGGTGATCGGCTCCCTTGAAGGACTCCGCATAGATCTTGTACTTGTCCTCGGTCCCGGACGGTCTCGCCGCGAACCAGGCATCGGCGGTCGTCACCTTCACCCCACCGATGGGAGCGTTGTTGCCCGGCGCTTTTGTCATCACGGCGGTGATGGGGTCGCCCGCGAGGTCGGTGGCCGTGATCTGGTCGGCCGAGAGGTTCGCGAGCACGGCCTTCTGCTCGCGAGTGGCGGGTGCATCCGTTCTGGCATAAGCGGATTCGCCGTACTCGGCGGCCAGCTCCCGGTAGCGCTGCGACGGTGTCTTGCCGGTGACCGCGAGGATCTCCGATGCCAGCAACGCCATGATGATGCCGTCCTTGTCGGTCGACCACGGACCACCGTCGAATGTGAGGAACGACGCGCCGGCGCTCTCCTCTCCCCCGAAAGCGATGCTGCCGTCGAGCAGACCGTCGACGAACCATTTGAATCCCACCGGGACCTCGATGAGCTTGCGCCCGATCCCGGCGACGACACGGTCGATGAGACTCGAACTGACCAGCGTCTTTCCGACCGCCGCTTCGGGCGACCAGTTGGATCGATGCGTGTACAGGTAGTCGATCGCCACGGCCAGATAGTGATTGGGGTTCATCAGTCCGCCGTCGGGCGTGACGATGCCATGACGGTCGGCGTCGGTGTCGTTGCCGGTCGCGATGTCGTACGAATCACGTGAATCGATGAGCGACGCCATCGCGTCCGGTGACGAGCAGTCCATGCGGATCTGGCCGTCGGTGTCGAGTGTCATGAACGAAAACGTCGGGTCCACAGTCGGATTCACGACAGTCAGCTTGTCGAGGTTGTACCGGAATCCGATGGCCGCCCAGTACCCTACCGACGCGCCGCCGAGAGGGTCGGCGCCGATCCGGATGCCCGCGTTGCGGATCACCTCCATGTCGACGACGGAGGCCAGACCGTCGGTGTAGTTCATGACGAACGAGTAGTTGTGCACCAGATCGTCATGTCGGGCTTTGTCGAACGGAACACGTGCGACGCCATCGAGTTTCGCCGCGAGCAAGTCGTTGGCACGGTTGGCGATCCATGTCGTGGTCGCAGTGTCGGCAGGACCACCCGACGGAGGATCGTATTTGAACCCCCCGTCACGAGGCGGGTTGTGTGACGGTGTGACGACGATGCCGTCGGATTCGACACCGGGGTTGGCGGCGTTGAATGTGAGGATGGCGTGACTGATCGCAGGAGTCGGGGTGTAGGTGTCGTCCTCGGCCGTGAAGACCGTCACTCCGTTCGCGACGAGGACCTCGAGAGCCGACTGCCACGCCGGAACCGACAACGCGTGGGTGTCGAAACCGATGAACAGCGGGCCTGTGATACCCGCACCCTTCCGGTACTCGACGATCGCCTGGGTGATCGCGAGGATGTGCGCTTCGTTGAATGCGGTGTCGAGACTCGATCCCCTGTGCCCGGACGTTCCGAACACCACCCGCTGGCCCGGGTCGTTCGGGTCTGGCACCTTGTCGTAGTAGGCGCCGATCACCGCGTCGACGTCGATGAGGTCTTCGGGCAGAGCCGGAGTGCCGGCACGTGGGGAAGCCATATCTCTAGATTGTGCCCGAAACCGGGCGTCGACGTCAGTCACTTGTACCGCGGGCGGCATGCTGGAGACGATGACCCCGCGACTCAACGTGCTCGTCCTCCCCGGCGGCACCGACCACAGCTACCGTCCGTTCAGTCCAACGCAGGGCACAGCGTTGCGGATGTACCCGTTCACGTGGTCTATCCGAGCCCGCTTCCGTGGCGTCGTCGACGTTCGACAGGTTCGGTACAGGGTCTACGGCTGGAACGGCGGTCAGGAAAGCCCCATGCCGTATGCGCGCGCTGCTCTCGACGAGATCACCTCGGAACACCCCGGGGTGCCCGTCGCGCTCATCGGTCATTCGATGGGCGGCCGGGTCGCAGCGCATCTCGGTGCCGACGCGCGGGTCGTCGCAATACTCGCACTGGCGCCGTGGTGGCAACACCACGACTGGCGTCGAATCCGGCGCGGTGTACGAGTCCGCGCGATCCACGGTGACGCCGACACCCTCACCTCGCCGCGACGGACGGCAGAGGGCATCGCCGAACTGCGCGACAACGGCTACGACGCGACGTTCGTCTCGGTGCCGCACGGACACCACGCGATGCTCGACCACGTCCTCCTGTGGCAGGACGCAGCCTTGGAGTTCGTCCAGCGCGCGATCGATGACGTCGGCTGATCGACAGAACTTCAGCGA
Source organism: Gordonia otitidis (assembly GCF_020735545.1). Lineage (NCBI taxonomy): Bacteria > Bacillati > Actinomycetota > Actinomycetes > Mycobacteriales > Gordoniaceae > Gordonia > Gordonia otitidis. The sequence continues at coordinate 3,762,855 of NZ_CP085974.1, read as the reverse complement.
CGGGCGTCTCACGCTGTCCGTACTGCGCACCTCGCGGCGGATCAGCGCGGTAGCGTGTTGCGCATGCCAGGTGCCGCTAGGCGGAAAACGATGTCGCAGAGCAGAATTCTCGCTGCGACATCAGCAATCCTGGCGACCGGTGAGCATTACGCCGACATCCCCGTCGAACGCATCCTCGAGGCAGCCGACGTCTCGCGATCGACGTTCTATCAGTGGTTCCCGGACAAGACCGCTCTCATCCTGCAACTGACCACACCACTCCTCGAGGAGTTCGTCGCCGCAGCGGACCGCTACTGGAAGCATCCCTCGCAGGCCCAACCGGAAACGCTCACCGACGTCATCGCAGAGCTGTTCGGCTCAGCACGTCGGTACCGGGTGATCTGGCGCGCCTACCTCGAGACGACGAGCACCGACGCAAGGTTCGGGGACAGTTTTCGGCGCGGCCTACAGAACTACATGGCCGACATCGCCGACCGCATCCGTACCGAGCAGGCCGCGGGACTCGTCTCCGCCGACATCAAGCCCGACCAGACCGCCCGCTTCATCGTCGTCGGCATGCAGGCCGGATTCTCGGACATCATGCAGCTCGACGACGACACCGACGATCGTGCATTCGCCGCGGCGATGGCCCGTTCGATCTGGCTGACGATGTACGGCGGCCGCTGAGCGTGATGCACCCCTGTCGTGCGACGTGAATCGACATCGGCACACGGTCCGCGTAGCGAAGATGTCAGAGCTCGCCTGATCGTACCGACACCACATAAAAAGCCTCCCACCTGCGTGAACAGGTGGGAGGCTTTCGTGGAGCTGCCGGGAATTGAACCCGGGTCCTCCGTCGCTTCGGTAGGGCTTCTCCGTGTGCAGTCCGCTCTGCCTCTACTCGGATCTCCCGGTCACGCGAACAAGCCGAGATGACGATCCCAGTCGCTGTGAGTTGTCCCGTTCACCCCCGCGACCGGAGTGGACGGTGAGCTCCTTTGAATGATGCCGGCACCGGGTCAAGGAGCGAAACCCGGGCCGACAGACACGCAGTCGCTGTCAGGCAGCGAGTGCGTAGTCGCGCTGATTCTTATCGGCGCTTAATTGGTTGCCGCGACGCTTAACGGTGGTCTCTGGCCTGCACCGACACGCTTCCCCCACCTCGACGCACGTAGTCGAAACCGATCAGCCCCGAGATGGTTCCACCGGAAACCGGCGGAAGCTCCACTATAACAACCCGCGACGCCGGGTTCATTCCCTTTCTCACCGGCGACTCAGTGCGAGCCGGCCGACGTCGTCATCAGGCCCCCAGCGCAGGCCCGATCACTCGCCAGCTGTCGCGCATCTCGGTAGCGAAGAGCGACCACGTGTGCGCGCCCTGGTCGAACACACGGTAGGTGTGCGGTATCCCCGCGCCGCGAAGTGCCCCGGCCATCTGGTCGGTGCACCACCGCGTCGCCATCTCCACCTCGGCGGGTCCGGCGAGGAGCGACGGCGCGCCCACCGGAGCGCCGTCGGTACGTCCGGGGAGACCCGACGCCACGCCCAGATAAATCGCCTTACCCCTTAATCGTTCCGGATGGCGTGAGGGGTCGTGGTCGACCCACGCAGCCGATCCGGGAGGCCCGAACATGTTCAGCGCATTCCCTCCACCGAGCGACGTCGTAGCGAATACGCCGGCGGTGGCAGGCGGCGCACTGATGGCCGGGCAACCGCTGTACGACGCCGCGGCCCGATAGAACGATCCGCCCCGACCTGCGATGTCGAGCGCAGGACCACCCGATAGCGACAATCCCGCAATCGCATTGCGGCCGTTGGTTTTCAGGGGCCCGGCGATCGCGGCGGGCAGTTCCCGCAGCAGATAGGTGGCCCACTTGTTGACCCCGAGGACCGGGTCGGGTCGCTGCCAATCGGCATACCAGGAGTACGGCCCACCGAGCGGCGACACCACGGTCACATTCTTGCCCGCGAAGAACGAGCGGTGGTCGGTCTGCTTGAGCCAGCTGTCACCCTCGACGCCACCGGAGCGCCCATTGAGCAGGTAGAAGACCGGCGCCGCGCTCCCGCCTCGTGGACGCAACACCTGATTCGGAATGACCTTCCCCATCGATGGCGAATAGACGTACACCATCGACAGTTGAGCGTCGACCCGATCGATCCTGACCACCGCCGCCGATGCAGGCGCCGCGAGCGCTGTACCGCTCAGCATTGTCGCGACCACGGCCGACAGCGCGGCGACAATCGACGCAGCGCGACGACTCGGTCTCGTCGACATCAGCTGTGGCCACACTCGACCCTCCTGTGACGCACGTGACGCATGTTGCAGTTGTGGCAGTCCTCTCCAGATCACCCGGCATGTCTAACCGTTTGCACAGCAAACGTCCAGATTCGACGCGCCGCTCGATCCGCATCGTCATCAGATCGCGACCGCACCGACCGCAACGAGACGTAGGCGAACCCTCCCCGTGACCGACCCCGCTGGTCGCGAGGCTCAGCGGATCTCGAGCATCACGGTGTCGTGGACACCGACCGGCACCGACAGTTCGCCGTGCTGCGCGGTGTACGAACGCCCGGTCCACGCATCGACCCCCGTCACCGAGGCGTCGCCCACGAGTCCGACACTTCCCAAGGGCACCGACAGCGTGCGCGGATGGTCCGCACGGTTGGTCAGCGAGATCACCAGTCCCTTGTCGCCGATCGCGCGAGACCACACCTCCGGGTCGTCGTCGACCATCGCCCCCGCGACGACGCGCGAGTCCTGATCGATGTCGACCGCCGTGGCATTGCGCAGCAGGTCACGAGTCTCCTGCGACATGGCGGTCAGGTCGTTACCCGTGATGAGTGGCGCGGCCATCATCGCCCACATCGACATCTGCGTCCGCTGCTGCGCAGCCGTCAATCGACCCATTCCGACGACGAGCATGTCGGGATCGAGAAAGGAACCGGGCTGGACCCGCGACGTCAACGGCCCCGCTGCGTCGATGATGTTCACGATCCCCTGTGAGCCGGACGGCCCGCCGGGCGTCGACCACGCAGGTGTGATGTCATTGGTCACCCGTGTCATCGTTGCCGTTCCGCCCCAATCGAATTCGGCACCTGGTACCGACCCGGACACACCGCTGTTGGGATTGATCGAGTAGACGATGGGACGCCGGGTGTCGCGCAGGGCATCGCGCATCGCGGTGAAGGACGAGACCTGATCGTCGTGATCGGAGTCGGACGAACACCAGTCGTACTTCAGATAGTCGACGCCCCACGCGGCGAACGTCGTGGCATCGAGCTCTTCGTGGCCGCCGCTGCCGGTCGCACCGGGATACACGCCCTGGAACTGGGTGCAGGTCTTGTCCCGCGCCCCCGAGTAGATCCCGAACAACAGGCCGCGCTCATGGAGATACGCGCCCAACGACGCCATCCCCGACGGAAAGCGGACCGGGTCCGCCTGCAATCGACCCGACGCGTCTCGCGTCGGCGCAGCCCAGCAGTCGTCGACGATCACGTACCGATATCCGGCGTCACGAAGCCCCGACGACACAAGTGCGTCGGCCTGCTCACGGACGACCTTCTCGGTGACCCCACAACCGAAGGTGTTCCAGCTGTTCCAGCCCATCGGTGGCGTGGCGGGCAGTCCACCGATCGCCGGCGCGTCGCCGCCGACCCTTCCCTGCTGTTGCGGCGTACAGCCCGCGAACACCATCATCGCCAGCAACAGAAGCGAACACACGACGACGCCTGTTCGTCGCGCACGCCACCCGGGCGATGCGCTGCGAATCACCCGCTTCGACGGCGCGTCCGGTGACCCGGTAGCGATCACATTCCCTTGACGCGACGGCCCAACTCACGCTCGACCTCGCGTTGTGCAGTGCGACGGGCGATGTCGTGGCGCTTGTCGTGCGCCTGCTTGCCGCGTGCGAGCGCCAGTTCGACCTTGACCTTGCCGTCGTTGAAATACAGCGACAGCGGCACCAACGTGAGGTTGCCGTCGCGGATCTTGCCGATGAGGTTGTCGATCTCCCTGCGATGCATGAGCAGCTTGCGCTTACGCAGCGGCGCATGGTTGGTCCACGAACCCCTGCCGTACTCGGCGATGTTCAGACCACGCAACCACACCTCGCCGTCGTCGATGGTCGCGAAGGCGTCGACCAGCGACGCCTTACCCTCGCGCAGGCTCTTGACCTCGGTACCCACCAACGCCACACCCGCTTCATAGGTGTCCAGGATGGTGTAGTCGTGGCGTGCCTTACGGTTCGACGCGATCACGTTCCGTCCCTTTTCCTTTGCCACTTTCCACCTCCTCTCTGTTTCGTCCGGGTCTATCGTCTGGGTCTGCGTCGGGTTCTAGCCGACTCGCGCGATGCTCGGAGCCTCACTCACGAACGTAGACACGCAGCGTGACATACGCCGTCCCGGCTGCCAACACAATTCCTGCGAGGATCAGCCATGGCGAGACGAACAAAACGTCGCCCGCGGTGATCCGCGCGAGGATGTTCACGCCGTACAGATCGTGCAACGCCTTGTCGAAGAAGAACACCTTCGCCGCGAACAGCCCGCCGATGGCGAGCAACGAACCGATGAACGCCGCGACAACCGCTTCCAACAGGAAGGGCAGTTGCGTGTACCACCTCGTCGCGCCCACGAGCCGCATGATCGACACCTCGGTACGTCTCGTGAACGCGGCCACCTGCACTGTGTTGACGATCAACAGGATCGCCGCCACCGCAAGGACCGCAGCCACCGCGAACGCCGCGTTGCGCACCCCGTCGAGCACGCTGAAGATGCGTTTGACCAACTCCCGTTGATCAAGAACACCGTCGACGCCGAGATCCTTCCGGCCGGCGTACTTGTCGAGCACTTCGCCGAAGCGGTTCGCGTCACTCATGCGCACTTTCAACGACGCCGGGTTGGCGTCGGGAGAGATCATGTCCGCGATCTCTGGCGCACTCTCCTCGAATGCCGCCTTGGCCGCCTTGTAGGCGTCGGCCTTGCTCACGTACGTCACCGATCCGACGCCCGGTTCCTTCTCGAGGTCGGCACGCAGCGTCGAGCATGGGGCACGTTGGCAGTCGGGATCGGCCGCGCTGACATCGTCGTTGATGTAGAACTGCATTTCGACGCGGTCGAGGAAGATCTTCTGACTCTTGTTGGCCATCTGGATGACCAACAACCCGCCACCGAGCATGCCGAGTGTGATGGCGGTGGTGAGGATCATCGCGATCGTCATCGTGACGTTGCGGCGGAGACCGTTGAAGACCTCGCTGAGGATGAAGTTCGCTCGCATGCTGCTGCTACACGTCCTTTGGTCTGTGTGGTGAGCGGGCTGACGGGCGTCGACAGGTCGGAGTGCGCGGCCGCGAACTCCGGCGCACATCGCACCCGACGGTCAGCCGATGCCGTACACGCCCTGCGCGTCGTTGCGGACGAGTTTGCCGTTGTCGAACTCGAGAACGCGACGTCGCATCGCGTCGACGATGTGGCGATCATGGGTGGCCATGACCACAGTGGTACCTCGCCTGTTCACCCGGTCGAGGACGTCCACGATCTCCTCGCTGGTCTCCGGATCGAGGTTTCCCGTCGGCTCGTCTGCCAGCAACACCAATGGCCGGTTGACGATCGCCCGAGCGATGGCGACGCGCTGCATCTCACCGCCCGACAACTCGTAGGGCATACGGTCCTGTTTTCCTTCGAGGCCCACATACTCGAGAACCTCCGGCACGACGCGGCGAATCGTCGACGGCTGCTTGCCGATCACCTCGAGCGCGAATGCGACGTTGTCGGCGACGGACTTCTGCTGCAGCAACCGGAAGTCCTGGAACACACACCCGATGGATTGCCGCAGCTTCGGCACGGTGCGCCCGCGGAGGCGGTTCACATGGAACTCGCCGACGTACACCTCGCCCGTCGTGGGCCTGTCCTCTTTGAGCAGCAGCCGGAAGAACGTCGACTTTCCGGAACCAGAGGGGCCGATGAGGAAGGCGAACTCGCCTTTGTCGACCTCCAGATCGAGATCGCTGAGGGCGGGCCGACTCGAAGCCTTGTACTTCATCGTCACGTTCTCCAGCTTGATCACGACATCAGAGTGTAACGGTGACGCCTGAGAGGTCCGTTCAGGTGACGCGCGGCACGTCTGTGCGAGGTCGGGTACGGGCAGGTTCCGCGCTCAGCGCGACGGAACCGCAGGCGTCTCGTTCTGCTGCGTCTGCCGGTTGAAGAGGTCGAACGGGCCGTTGCGCGAGGTCGTGGTCGGCTGACCCGAGGGCTCACCGGTCTGAGTGCCCTGCTCCCCTGGCGCGCCGGGCTCCTCGCTGCCGCCGACCGACGGTGCCAGCGAATCACTCGGTTCTGTACTCGACGGGTAGGACGTCGGCGACGAATACGTGGCCGAGGGGGTCGTCTGCACGGTGGTTCGGTGATGCGTAGGTGCCGGCGGAGGCTCCACGATGCCGTACCGCTGCGAGGTGTACCCGTAGAGCACCACGCAGACGATGAACAGCACTCCGACGATGGCCGTACTGGTGCGCGCCCTCGTGTGCGGAATGTGACTCCAGTCGCGGCTGGGGCGGAGACGACGCTGCGGTTCCTCCGGCTGTGGCGACGTCGGAGCGGCGACGTTGTCGGAGACAGCTTCTTTCTTGTCCGACGCGGTCGGGTCACCAGCGGCGACATCGGGCGCTCGTGCTGGTTCGACGTCCGCCTCGGGTGGACGGCTGTCGTCAGGATTGCGCCGCCCCGCATGCTGCGGCGGCTCGGGCTCGTGCCTGTGAACCATCACTGATCACCACCCGACGACTGGCTTGGTGCCGGATCGGGCATACCGCTCGGCGGCGCCGATCCGGCCTGCACCTCCCGACCGGACGCGACGTTGATGCCGCGGCTGGCCAGAGCGCGCACGATCCACGCGCGCAGTGCACGACTCACCTCGAACTGCTTGCCGGGCAGGGTCCGGGTCACCATGCGCACAGTCATCGAATCCAGCTCGAGGTTGGTCACACCGAGGGGAGACGGCGCGTCGAGCAACAGGTCGTGCCAGTACGGGTCGTGATAGAACCGCTGCCCGACCTCGGAGAGCACCTCGTTGACCACGCCGATGTCGGATTCGGCGGGCACCGGAACGTCGACGACCGCCCGCGCCCAGTCCTTCGACCGGTTGGTTGTCTTGATGACCTGACCGTTGGGAACGGTGATGACCTCGCCCTCCGACGTCCGCAGTCGGGTGATGCGCAAGGTCACATCCTCGACAGTGCCCTCGGCCTCGCCGTTGCCGGTGACCGTCAGGGCAACAACATCGCCGTAGCCGTACTGCTTCTCGGCGACGACGAAGAAACCGGCCAGGATGTCCTGGACGACGCGCTGCGCACCGAAACCGAGCGCGGCACCGATCACCGCCGTCGGACCGACGAGCCCGGACAGCGGCACGTGGAAGACGGTCAGGATGTGCAGGAACACGACGATGCCGACGACCACGACGAGCGACCACGACACCACGTCGATCATCGCGCGACGGTGTTTGGAGTCCTCGCTCTGCACGATCAGATCGCTGTTGTGGAACTGCGACTCGAGTCGGTCGGTGAACTTCTGAGCCGACCAACGGATGAAGCGCACGACCAGGATGCCGCCCAGAATCCAGATGACGATCTCGAGACCGCTTGTGGCCATCCAGCGGTAGAAGCGACCTATCACCGCCTCCGTCGCGCCCGGCGCGAAGGCGAGAGTGGTCATCTGCGCCTGTGCGAGGGCATCACGCATCGGCATCGGCCATCCGCCATCGGATACCGGCCTCGATGAACTCGTCGATGTCGCCGTCGAGAACCGTCGCCGGGTTGTTGTTCTCGACGTTGGTCCGCAGGTCTTTCACCATCTGGTAGGGGTGCAGCACGTAGGAGCGCATCTGGTTGCCCCAACTGGATCCGCCGTCACCCTTGAGCGCATCGAGTTCTGCGCGCTCCTCCTGCTGTTTGCGTGCGAGCAGTTTGGCCTGCAGCACACGCATCGCGGACGCCTTGTTCTGCAGCTGGCTCTTCTCGTTCTGACATGTCACGACGATGCCCGTCGGGATGTGTGTCAGTCGGACCGCCGAATCCGTGGTGTTCACCGACTGCCCACCGGGACCCGACGACCGGTAGACGTCGACCTTCACATCGTTCTCGTCGACGTCGATGTGGTCGGTGGTCTCGACGACGGGAAGCACCTCGACCTCGGCGAACGAGGTCTGACGACGGCCCTGGTTGTCGAACGGACTGATCCGGACCAGTCGGTGCGTGCCCTGCTCCACCGACAATGTGCCGTACATGTACGGCGACTTGACCGCGAACGTCGCCGACTTCAGGCCCGCCTCCTCCGCGTACGAGGTGTCGTAGACCTCGACGCCGTAGCCGTGCTTCTCCGCCCATCGGACGTACATGCGCATCAGCATCTGCGCCCAGTCGGCAGCGTCGACCCCGCCCGCTCCCGACCGGATGTTCACCACGGCGTCGCGCGAGTCGTACTCGCCGGCGAGCATGGTCTTGACCTCCATCGCCTGGATGTCGGCGCGCAACGAGGCGCGCTCGTCGTCGGCGTCGGCAAGTGCGGACGTGCGTGCCTCACCCTCTTCGGACTCGGCGAGCTCGTAGTGGACCGGCATGTCGTCGAGCCGCTGCCGCAACTCGGTGACGCGTCGCAACTCGGATTGGGCGTGCGACAGTTCGCTGGTCACCTTCTGCGCATGCTCCTGGTCGTTCCACAGGTCGGGGTCGGACGCCTGCATCTCGAGCTCGTCGATCCGCCTGCGCAACTCGTCGACGTCGAGGACCTTCTCGACGGTCGTCAGGGTCGAGTCGAGGGATTCGAGATCGGTTGCTACGTCAGGATGCACGGTTCACCAGGATACCGATTGCCGATCGCCGATGTGCCCCCACTCCGGTGCACCGCGGGGTGTTCGTCATGATGGGTCACGAGTCACGCCGGCGGTGGTGCGGACGGCGGAACCTCGGGCGTCTGCATAGGCGGCAACTGTCCGAAACTCCATGTCGTCGCGGTCTTGCCCGGCTTGTAGACGACGGCATGCTCCGAACCGATCTGCGGCCACGGCTCACCCGCGGAGAGGATCATCGTGCCGTAGACCTCAGTCGGGTTCGTTCCGGGACCGTTGATGGTTCCGGAGATGGTGCAGAACATCTGTCCCTTGCTGTCGGGCTCGTTCTGTTCGCTGACGCCCGTGACCGTCAGCGTTCCCTGCGCGTAACCCGCGGTGTTCCCGCCGCCGAATCCGCCGATCCGCTGGCCCCGGTAACGCATGATCATCGCGGCCACGGCAACGACGAGCAGGATGATGAGGATCGCGGTGAACAGCATGGGGACAACCCTACCGATCGCTGCCGGACATTTCGGGCGTTGCCTCTTTCGCTATGAGGTCGTCTATTTCACGATGAGGTTGCCTATTCGCGATGGGCATGACGCGTCCGTCGTGCTGCGGAAGACGATGCGGCGAGGCGATACCCTGACGTGGTGCTTCCGACGCCTGGCTCCGACCTGACCGCCGACCTCGATTTCGCGCTGTCGCTCGCCGAGTCGGCCGATTCGATCACCATGAGCCGTTTCGGCGCCCTCGACCTGCGGGTCTCCGACAAGCCGGACCTCACGCCGGTCTCCGATGCCGACCTCGCGTGCGAGCAGATGATCCGGGATCGTCTCGCGGCGATGTGCCCGCAGGACGAGGTCCTCGGCGAAGAGTTCGGCGGCGCGGCGACGATCGAGGGACGGCAGTGGATCGTCGACCCCATCGACGGCACCAAGAACTTCGTGCGCGGGGTCCCGATCTGGGCGACGCTGATCGCCCTGCTGGTCGACGGCGTTCCCGTCGTCGGCGTCGTCTCGGCACCTGCACTTCGTCGACGCTGGTGGGCTGGACAGGGTATCGGCGCATATGTCTCGTTCGACCACGGCGAGGCGCGCAAGGTCGCGGTGTCGCACATTTCCGACCTCGCGTCGTCGAGCCTGACCTTCTCGAGCCTGTCCGGCTGGGCCGACCGCGGTGTCCGAGATGAATTCATCGCTCTCACCGACCGGGTCTGGCGGGTGCGCGGATACGGCGACTTCCTCAACTACTGCCTCGTCGCGGAAGGCGCAGTGGACATCGCGGCGGAGCCCGAGGTGTCGCTCTGGGACCTCGCCCCGCTCGACGTGCTCGTCCGCGAGGCGGGCGGCAGCTTCACCTCGCTCGAGGGCGTGCCGGGTCCCGGGGGTGGCAGCGCGGTGGCGACGAACGGACTGCTCCACGACGAGGTACTCGCAGCGCTCGGAAACTGACCGGCACGTATCTCCGCCGACCTGACCGCTCGGATAGTCCCGTGGCAATCGTGGTGTGTCCGCCGTCGCCGACTCCTAGCGTTCTGGTTGTAACCTCGACGCGCCAGGAGACCGTAATGCCCAGCTTCCCCGCACTGACCCACGTGGCGATCACCGTCACCGACCTCGACGCCAGCACGCGCTGGTACTCGGCATTGTTCGACGCCGCGCCGGTGCTCGACGAGGACGAGGAGTCCGGCGACTTCCATCACGCGGTGTTCGCGCTCGACGGCGACACGCTCTTCGGATTGCACACGCACACCGGGTCGCGCGCCTCGGGCGCCTTCGACGAGCACGCGACAGGACTCGACCATGTCGCGTTCGCGGTGGGCCGCGACGAACTCGACGACTGGGTTGCTCGACTCGACGAGCTCGGGATTGCACACAGCGGCATCAAACACGCGCACTACGGATCGGGCATCTCGTTCCGCGACCCCGACAACATCGCTCTCGAGTTCTTCGCGCCGCCTGCCTGAACCGCCAACCGGTAGCCGGTACTGCCCCACATCAGGATCACGCGCCGCATCACACCTCGGTGGCACCACACCTCGGTGGCATCACACCTCGGTGGCCGACTCACCGTCCAACACCACGAACTCGGTACCCGGGTCCTTCATGTCCGCGAGGCGCCCGTAGTGGATGCCGGTGCCGGCGTCGGACAGGATCGCCTGATGGATGGGGACGGCGACCCTCGGGGCCATGGCGCGCAGGTAGTCGACGGATTCACTGAGCTTCATCCATGGTGCCGCCGACGGCAGCGCGAGGACGTCGACCTGCTCGAACGGGATGTAGAAGGAGTCGCCAGGATGCATGAAACGTCCTGGCGCGGTTGCAGTTCCGAGTACATAGGCGACGTTGTCGACGACCGGGATCTCAGGGTGGATCACCGCATGGCGACCTCCCGTGAACCGGGCGGTCACCGAGCCGACATCGACCTGGCCGCCGGCGAGCGCCGCGGTCCACTCCCCCGCGACGTCGTCGGAGTTGAGCTGGGCGGCGGTCTGCGGATCGGCGATACGAATCGCCTGCGGATTCTCCCCGATCAGGTTGGGCAATCGTGCGACGTCACAGTGATCGGGATGCTGATGGGTGATGAGAACGGCATCGAGACCGGTGAGACCTTCGAAGCCGTGGGAGAAGTTGCCGGGGTCGAAGAGGATTCTGGTCCCCTCCAACTCGACGAGCACGCAGGAATGTCCGAAGTGGGTTATCTGCATAGGTCCACTGTGCTCTCGGCCGGACCCATGTGCACCCCCGTGTGCACCGATGCCCCCGGTCCGATCCGGCTCCTCCCGGGTTCCGCACCCCTCACACGACTGTGGGGAACAGGCCCCAACCTGCAGCGGCGTCGATGATTCGCGCCACGCCGTACACCAGCCAGATCCCGACGACGGCCAGCGCATACGGCATCAGTCGTCCGAGCCGGAGTCTCGCCAATGCGGCAGGACCGGCCATCAGTCGCCATACTGCGAGTACCACCGCGATGGCCGTCACCGCCATCGTGATCGGCCCGAAGACGTTGAGGGCGATTGCCCCGGCGACATCTCCGTGCATCAGGTGGGTCCAACTGCGGGTGAGCCCGCACCCCGGGCACGGCAAGCCGGTCATGATTCGAAACGGACACACATCCGGCCCGTGGTCGACCGCGGCGGGTGAGAGGACGGCGGCGACCGCCAACGCTGCCCCACCGATCCCGACGACCAGCGCCGGGCCCAGACGACGAGGACCTGCCGGACCGGTCGGATACGACGACCCGACCGGCTTCGGCACGCGACGAACACTGGACACGCCAGCAAGCGTAGTCGCCGAGCCTGCGCCGACGGCCCGACGACTGCGGGCCCCGTTCCCGAACCACGTGACAGCCCATCCCGAACCACGTGACAGCCCATCCCGAACCACGTGACAGCCCATCCCGAACCACGTGACAAAGTCCTTACCGGGTAGTAAGGTCCGTACTTACTATCCGGTAAGATAGGCCCGTGGGCGTGGCCCGCGGCCGGCGTCCCCGGACGGCCACACCCGAGAACAACACCGAGCGCGAAGAGAAATGGTGGTCATGACAACTCACACCGAACCCCGCGACACGTCCGCGGTGGGCAAGAACCCGCACAAGCGCAACGCCATCGGCACCGCCATGCGTGTCCTCACCACGGTGACCGGCTCCGATTTCGCCGAGAAGTACCAGATCCGTGAACCCATCAACCGGATTGCGTACCAGGCCACCAAGACGGGTTTCCAGACCCTCGGTGCCGCCAATCGTGCGTTCAAGAAGGTGCAGAGCGGCGGATCGGGCGGCGCCAAGCGGCTGACCACGGCACCCAAGGATTACTTCAACCTCAATCCCGACGACGAACAGCAGATGATCGCCGAGACGGTGAAGGAGTTCGCCGAGGAGATCCTGCGTCCGGCCGCCTACGAGGCCGACAACGCAGCGACCGCACCCGACGACATCGTCAAGCGTTCGGCCGAACTCGGCATCACCATGATCAACGTGCCGGAGGACTTCGACGGCGCGGCAACCGAACGGGGTGTGGTCACCAACGCGCTCGTCGCCGAGGCGATGGCCTACGGCGATATGGGCCTCGCTCTGCCACTTCTCGCACCGAGCGGTGTCGCCACCACGCTCACCAACTTCGGCAGCGACGGCCAGCAGAAGACCTACCTCCCCGATTTCGCCGGCGAGAACGTGCCACAGTCCGCCGTGGTCGTCACCGAACCGCGTGCCCTCTTCGACGCGTTCTCGTTGCAGACCAAGGCAACTCGCGTCCCGAGCGGCTACCGCCTCAACGGCGTGAAGTCATTCGTACCCGCGGCGGGTTCATCCGAGCTCTTCATCGTCGGAGCCCAACTCGAGGGACGTCCAGCACTGTTCATCGTCGAGTCCGACTCGCAGGGCCTCATCGTCGAGGCCGACCCGGGAATGGGCGTGCGTGCTGCGGGCATGGGCCGACTCCTCCTGCAGGACGTTGCGGTGCCCGAGTCGGCATTGCTCGGCGAAGAGGCCGGCGAGGCAGCATTCGCCGCCTATCGCGACGTGGTGCGGTTGTCGCGCCTCGGCTGGTCTGCGCTGGCTGCCGGTACCGGCAGGGCAGTCCTCGACTACGTGATCCCCTACGTCAACGAGCGCGAGGCGTTCGGCGAGCCGATCTCCAACCGGCAGGCGGTGGCGTTCATGGTGGCCAACATCGCAACAGAACTCGACGGCATCCGTCTGGTCACACTGCGCGGCGCCTCGCGGGCCGAGCAGGGACTGTCGTTCGCCCGGGAATCGGCGCTCGCACGAAAGCTGACCATCGACAAGGGCTTGCAGATCGGCCTCGACGGAGTGCAGCTGCTCGGCGGTCACGGCTTCACCAAGGAGCACCCGGTGGAGCGGTGGTACCGCGACCTGCGCGGTGCAGGCATCGGCGAGGGCATCGTCGTCCTCTAGGCGACGATTCGAGAAGGACACTTCAGACATGGCAATCAATCTCGAGCTTCCGCGGAAGCTCAACACCACCATCGATCAGGCTCACCAGGCGGCAGCCGAGATCTTCCGTCCGATCTCGCGCAAATACGATCTCGCCGAGCACACCTACCCGGTAGAACTCGACACCCTCGCCAGCCTGTACGACGGTCTCTCCGAGACGGGGCAGGCAGGCGCCGGCGCCGACGGCGGACGCAGCCAGAAGAAAAAGAAGGAAACGCCCGAGGGCGTGAACGTCAACGGCGGCAACATGCAGTCGGTGATGAACGTCATCGAAACCTGCTGGGGCGACGTCGGTCTGACTCTGTCGATGCCCTACCAGGGGCTCGGTAACTCGGCCATCGCCGCGGTCGCCACCGACGAACAACTCGCACGGTTCGGCAAGGTGTGGGCCGCGATGGCGATCACCGAACCGAGCTTCGGCTCCGACTCCGCAGCCGTCACGGCCACCGCGACGCTCGACGGTGACGAGTACGTCATCAACGGCGAGAAGATCTTCGTCACGTCCGGTTCACGGGCCACGCACATCGTCGTGTGGGCCAGCGTCGACCGCAGCCTCGGCCGCGCGGCCATCAAGAGCTTCGTCGTTCCGCGCGAACACCCCGGCGTCGAGGTGGTGCGTCTCGAGCACAAGCTCGGTATCCGGGTGTCCGACACCGCGGTGATCCGCTTCGACAACTGTCGCATCCCCAAGGAGAATCTGCTCGGCTCGCCGGAGGTCGACACCAAGAAGGGCTTCGGCGGTGTCATGCAGACCTTCGACAACACCCGCCCGCTCGTTGCCGGAATGGCGGTCGGTGTCGCACGCGCAGCACTCGAGGAGCTACGTCGAATCCTCGAGGAAGCGGGTATCGAGATCGACTACGACAAGCCCGCGGAGAACCAACACGCGGCAGCAGCGGAATTCATCCGTATGGAGGCCGATTTCGAGGCCGCCTACCTGATGACGATCCGTGCGACGTGGATGGCCGACAACAAGGAACCCAATTCGCTGCAGGCATCGATGGCGAAGGCGAAGGCCGGTCGCACGGTCACCGACATCACCAACAAGGCGGTCGAACTGACCGGAACGCTTGGTTATTCGGAGCGGCTGCTTCTGGAGAAGTGGGCCCGCGATTCCAAGATCCTCGACATCTTCGAGGGAACCCAGCAGATCCAGCAACTCATCATCGCCCGTCGCGTGCTGAACAAGAGCAGCGCAGAACTCAAGTGACCCACTGAGTTTCGACAGTAGGAGGTCTCAGTACGAGCCCCGAGCACCCCGGTGCTTCGGGGCTCTTACTGTCCAGATCACTATGCCTGTCCGGGGAACACGGTGTCGACGTCGACGCCTGAGGGGACCACGAGCAGCGGAACCCTCCGCTGGCCGAGCATGCGCCGCGCGACGGATTGACCGACGACCGAGTCGACGTAGGACATGAATCCGCCACGGGGACTTCCGATCACCACCATGAGCGCCCCGTAGCGGTCACTCACCGTCGCGAGAAGCTCAGCCGCAGAACCGTGTCCGCTGTGATAGGTCCACGACGCAGGGACAGCGTCGAGGATTCTCCTCGCCTCCAGTGCGGCGTCGTCGACGGTGGCGTCGAACTGTTCCTCCCAGTTCGGGGCATCCGGGTCGAGCGGTTCGTCGTCGAGGTCGACGATGTGCACCACGTGTAGGTGCGCGTCGAGCAGTCGCGCGAGTCCCGCGGCGTACCGCACGGCGGTGACGCTGTCCGCGTGTCGATTCCACCCGATGACCAATGCGGCTCGGGCATCGAGTCGTGGTGTGGGCCCACGCCTGTGCCGCGTGAGTGGGCCCTCGTCGTCGTGCTGTCCGAAACCTTGTGTGGTCGTCATCATCGAGTCCTCTCCCGAGCTCACCGCTCAGATCGCCCATGCGACCGCGAGACCGACAGCGCATGCCGCGGTAGCACCCACGACGGAACCGATCGCGTTCGACACGGCGAGTGCGCTTCGACGACGCTGCGCCAGTCGCACGGTTTCGACGCTCGCCGTGCTGAAAGTGGTGTAACCGCCACAGAATCCGGTGCCGATGATCGCCTGCAGGTCCGTGGGTGCCGCATGGTAGATCACCAGTCCGGCGAGCACTCCCAACAGCAGCGAACCCGTCACGTTGATCACCAGCGTGGCCCACGGGAACACCGTGCTGCGTCGTTGTTTGATCGCGCCGTCGACGACGAAGCGCGCGACGGCACCGAACGCACCGGCGATCAGGACGGCGACGACGGTCATGACACCTCGCCTCCTCGACGCCGCAGGGCCGCCCCGGCCACGACGATCCCGACCCACGCGCCCACGAGGCCGAGGAGAACGCTCACAACCGCATACGCGACCGCGGTCACGGGTGCTCCGTGGTGACCGAGTTGGGTGGTCTCGAGCGCGAATGTCGAGTAGGTGGTGAAGGCACCACAGAAGCCGGTCCCCGCGCACACACGCACGTTGCGACGCCAACCGACGTCCGGGCCGGCGAGGGCCAAGATCTCCAGCAGCGCGCCGAGAACGAACGCACCCACGATGTTGACGGCGAATGTGGCCCACGGCCAGCCCGTACCCACCGTCGGGAACAGTTCTTCGATCAGATAGCGCAGACCGCTACCGGCGACGCCGCCGACGAAGACGAGGGCGAGCGCACCGACCTGCAGGTGCAGCGGCCGAGGGTTCGGGGCGTCGGGATCGATCGGGATCGGGTTCGTCGCATCATCCGTCGACTCGGCACGTTCATCGCACACCACAAAGCTCCTTCCGTCACCTACCGGAACAGGAACTATCAGCCGTGAACGGCGGTTCGGGGGCACACGGTGCCGCCCGGGCGAGATCCATCACCTTGGCCGAGTCTACGCACCTCATCTGTCATGCCGCACCTTCGGCACCGCCCAAGGTGCGGCAGCACAGATGAGGTGGAGTCCTCATCGGAGTCAGCATCACTGCCGCTCGGCCGTGTCAACCGCCGATCTGTTCGGCCAGCTGTGCCAGCACGTCCGGATCCTCGATGGTCGACGGCACGGCGTACTCCTCGTGATCGGCGATCTGCCGCATGGTCTTTCGCAGGATCTTGCCCGATCGGGTCTTCGGTAGCGCCGGCACCACGGTCACATCGCGGAACGTGGCGACGGGACCTATGTCGTCACGGACCATCGTGATCAGCTCCGACCGCAGGTCGTCGGCGTCGATGTCGACTCCCGATTTGAGCACCACGTAGCCACTCGGTCGCTGTCCTTTGAGATCGTCGTGGATGCCGATCACCGCGCACTCGGCGACCGCGGGATGTGACGCGACCACGGCTTCGATACTGCCGGTCGACAATCGGTGCCCCGCGACGTTGATCACGTCGTCGGACCGTCCGAGGACGAAGATGTAGCCGTCGGCATCGACATAGCCGGAGTCGCCGGTGAGGTAGTAGCCGGGGAACGCACTGAGATATGAACTGCGATACCGCTCCTCGTCGCCCCACAGTCCGGCCAGCGTTCCGGGCGGCAACGGCAGCCTGATGACGATGTTGCCCTCGACACCAGCATCGACGGCGCTGCCCTCGGCGTCGACCACTTCGACGCCGAAGCCGGGCACGGCAACCGTGGCCGACCCCGCCTTGACCGGCATGGGTTGCAGCCCACGTAGATTGGCCGCAATGGCCCAACCGGTCTCGGTCTGCCACCAGTGGTCGATGACCGGTACCCCGAGCACGTTAGACGACCACGCGAGAGTGTCCGGGTCGAGTCTCTCGCCCGCGACGAAGAGAGTACGCAGCGTCGAGATGTCGTACTGGTCGAGAAGTTTCGCATCGGGATCGGCTTTCCGGATGGCCCGGATCGCCGTCGGAGCGGTGAACAGCGCCTTGACGCGATGCTCGGCGATGACCCTCCAGAAGGCACCCGCGTCGGGCGTCCCGACCGGCTTGCCCTCGTACATGACCGACGTCGCACCCACCAGCAGCGGAGCGTAGACGATGTACGAGTGGCCGACGACCCATCCCACATCGGATGCGGTCCACCAGATGTCGCCCGCACCGATGTCGTAGATGTTGGCCATCGACCAGATCAACGCGACGGCGTGTCCACCGTTGTCGCGCACCACGCCCTTGGGTTTGCCGGTGGTACCCGACGTGTAGAGGATGTAGAGGGGGTCGGTGGCTGCGACGTCGACGGGTTCGGTGAGCCCGGCGGTCTCCATCTCGGTGTCCCAGTCGAGCCACTCCGCACCGCCGCTTCCGGCGTGGTCGGCAGCAGCACCTGCCACCTGCGGCCGATCCTTGACCACGACCGACGACACGCCTGCGTCGGCAAGTGTCAGCGCCTTGGCGACGATGGGCAGGTATTCGACGCTGCGGCCCGGTTCGAGACCGCCCGACGCCGTGACGATCGCAACCGGCTCGGCGTCGTCGATGCGAGTGGCGAGTTCCGGGGCCGCGAAACCGCCGAAAACCACCGAGTGCACGGCGCCGATGCGCGCGCACGCCAGCATCGCGACAGCGGCTTCGGGGATCATCGGCATGTAGATGATGACGCGGTCGCCCGCCGATACCCCGCGTCGTCGCAACACATCGGCGAATTTCGACACCTCGACGAGCAGTTCGGCGTAGGTGTACTCGCGGATCTCGTCGACCATCGCCGAGTCCCAGATCAGCGCCATGCGGTCGCCGTGACCGGCCGCGACATGCCGGTCGAGTGCGTTGAAACACGTGTTCAGTCGACCGTCGGGAAACCAACGGTAGATCGGTGCGTCTGAGTCGTCGAGCGCGACGGTCGGCGGATTCGACCACTCGACGTCGGCTGCCGCCTGCAGCCAGAAGTTCTCCCTGTCGTCGACGCTGCGCGTGAACGTCTCGCCATAGCTGCTCATCGAACGCCTCGTTTCGTCCCCTCGCGGCGATTCAGTCCAGGTACTTCTCGACGACGTCGGCAGGCCTGGTCGACGCCGCATCCGGGTCCTGTCCTGCGTCGCGCTTCGCCTGACGCTGGCGCAGGAGATCCCATGCCTGGTCGAGGGATACCTCGATCTGGGACAGGCGCGAGTTCTCCTCGTCTGGCGTGATGTCGCCGCGCCCCAACTTGGAACGGAGTTCGTGCTCCTCGGCGATGAGGTCGGTGATGTGCTCGTGAATCTGCTTGTCGGTGGCCATGGCCACCACGTTAGTACCGCCGGGGCACGGCGAGTCGCAAAAGCTCAGACCGTCAGCGGACTTCGGACGCGCAGGCCACTCAGACGGCGGCTTCGAACGCCGACACGATCTCCGACGAGATGCGCCCGCGATTGCTGATCTCGTACCCGTTCTCGCGCGCCCACGCACGAATCGCCTGCGTCCGAGGGTGCGCGCGCTTCGACGGACGTCCCTGTTTCCCCGATTCATTCGCCAAACGGGAAACTGCCAGATACTTCTGCAGGGATTGTGCGAATTCCTTGGCGTGCGCGGGCGACGTGTCGAACTCGTACTGTTTTCCGTTCAACCCGAAAACAACGGTCACAGCTTCTTCTAATTCCGCCCCGTCGAGATCGTCGACGAACTTGACGACTTTTCTTTTAGCCATGTCGGCTTCCCCTCCTCCGTGTCACGCCGATGATCCGACGACCCTGCCGCGGCACGAGCCTGCACGAAGTACCCCCCGTGACCGGCGTGGCACGACTGCTCATCGCATCGCGCTCGCGCACAATGCGATGCCGACCGCACGGTGTTTCCCCCCGAACGGTTGTGTACGGCTTCCCCACCTGACGCAAACCGGACACATAATCGTCGAATCGGATTGAGTCTAGCGAATATCGGATACTCGCTCATCACCAGAGGCGTGATGTCGCGAAATACGGGCCTCGACGCGCCTACTGCGCGGTGCGGAGAATGTGCTGCCCGAAATCGCAGCGAACGTCTTCAGCGATGCGGGTGCGTCGGCCACGTCGCAGAAACGCGGACTCGCAGTTGCGTTGTTTCGTCCATCCGATGAGCCGAGAACACATTTCGAGCCCAGATGGATCAGCATGAGCCTGATGATATGAATCCGGCCCCGCCGTGACGATCGTGATCGTCACGGCCGGGCCGGATTTCTCGTAGCGGGGACAGGATTTGAACCTGCGACCTCTGGGTTATGAGCCCAGCGAGCTACCGAGCTGCTCCACCCCGCGTTGGTGAACACCACGTTACAGGTGCGTTCGATACAGATGCAAATCCATTACCGTGACCCCCCTGACCTGCGGCGACATGCTCAAAACACCACCAGAATGACATCGGGGTGACCGACGTCACCCCCACAGTTTCACATCGCGTTGACGACGCCGGACCGCGACTCGTACGGCCCGGCGTCGTCGTGCCGATCAATTCCCCGACGGCAGCGCCTCGTACTGCTGCACAGCCTTGTTGAGCCGATCGAGGGCCTGCCCGTATGCGGTGAAGTCGCCCTTGCTCTGCGCATCCTTGAGCTGGCCGAGCGCGGCGCCGATCTCCTTCACCGCGGCGTCACGCTGCGGACTCGACGGCCCCTGCTGGTCGGGTTGTGTCGGTGTGGCGATCGGCTGCTGGCCGTCATCCCCGACGTCGACCGGCCCGTTCTCCGGAGCGGTCACCTGCGCGGGAGAAATCCCGACGTCTCGCAGCGCTTCGGCCACCGTCGCCCGATAACCCACCCTGGCTTCGTTGCTGGCAGCGTTGAAATACACCAGCACGCGGTACAGCTTCGGAATCGCCGAGTCGTCCGTCTTCGACTGCGTGTACATCGGCTCCATGTAGAGCACGCCGTTCTGCCCGACCGGAAGCGTCAACAGGTTGCCGTAGGTGACCTTGGTGGTGTCCTCGACCTGTTTTCGGTCGGACGCCACAGGCCCGGCGCTCTTCATGTTCTCCTGCGCCTGCTGCGGGCCGACGGTCTGTTTGGTCGTCGGCAGTGTCTTGACGGTGATCTTGCCGTAGTCCTCAGGATCGGAGGAGGCCGTCATGTACGCGGAGAGGAACCGGCTGTTGAGACCGTTCATCACCGTGGTGAGCTGGAACTCGGCCTGCGGGCCCGACGGCGATGCCGCGGTGAAGTAGTACGGCGGCTGACTGAGTCCCTGCCGTGCGGCGTCGTCGTTCGTCGGATCGTTGGGGATCGACCAGAAGTCGTTGCTGCGGAAGAACGTTCCCGGGTCGGACACGTGATACCGCGACAGCAGTGTGCGCTGGAGTTTGAACAGATCCTCCGGGTAGCGCACGTGCTGCTTCAGGTCGGTCTGCTTGTCGAACTCACTGCGCGGCTTGACCGTTCCGGGGAAGACCTTCATCCAGGTCTTCAACACGGGATCATCCTGATCGACCTGGTAGAGGGTCACCTTGCCGGTGTATGCGTCGACGGTCGCCTTGACCGAGTTGCGCACGTAGGACACCTGCTTGTTCGCCTGGGTGCGGCCGGTCTGACCACGATTGAGCTCCTGCGCGTCGGTCGTCGCGTCCTGCAGCGACGTCTTCTGCGCATACGGGTACGTCTCGAGTGTGGTGTAGCCGTCGACGATCCACTTGATCGATCCGTCGGCCATGACCGACGGGTAGGTCTTGGAGTCGACCGTCAGCCAGGGCGCGACCTTCTTGACGCGGTCGCGGGGGTCGCGGTTGTAGATGATCTTCGAGTTGGAGTTGATGGCACCCGAGAGCAAGATGTTGCGCTCGGTGTATTTGACCGAGTACAGGACGCGGTTGAACCAGTTGCCCAGTGAGACACCGGAATCGGCGCTGTAGGTGTAGTTCTTTCCGTCGAGGTCGTACTCCTTGTCGCCGCCGGTCGAACCGACGATCGCGTAATCGGGATCGACCTTGGCGATCAGTTCACCGAAGTAGATTCGCGGCTGGGTCACCTTGATCGGCGCGTTCGCCTTGTAATCGTCGGTCTGATAGTTCTCCAGGTCACTCACTGCGAAAACCGGCAGACCACCGCGGTCACTTTCCGCGTCCGACGACGCCTCGTCGACGGTGTTCGCCTGCGCCGCGATGAAGCCGTTTCCGTGCGTGAAGACGGTGTGTTTGTTGATCCAGTTCTGCTGGTTGGCGTCGAACTTGCTGGGATCGAGTTCGCGCGCGGCGACGATGAAGTCACGCTGCTGGCCGTCGACGTCGTAACGATCGACCGCGAGCTGCGTCGGGAATCCGTAGAAGTTCTTGAGCTTCTGCCGCTGCGTGAACGCGGGCTCGATCACATTGGGGTCGAGCACCCTGATGTTCGACAGCGTCGCGGTGTCGTTGTTGACGGCAACAGGATCTGCGGGTTCCTGAGTCCAGTTGCGTTGGTAGACGACGTTGGTGCCGTCGACGAGACCGTAGGCACGTTTGGTCGCGTCCATGTTTCGTTGGATGTACTCGAGTTCTTTCTGCGCCGCATTCGGCTTGACCGAGAACTGCTCCATGGCCAGCGGCCATCCGACGCCCATCACCAGCGCGGTGAACAGCATCAGCACGGTCGCGAGCGCGGGGATGCGCAGATCGCGCAGCACAGCGCCCGCGAAGAACGCGACGGCACAGATGATCGCAACGACCATCAGGATCAGCTTCGACGGCAGCACAGCGTTGATGTCGGTGTAGCTCGCGCCGGTGAAGATCTCCTGTTTGCGCTGACTCGACAGCAGTGAGTAGCGGTCGAGCCAGTACGACACGGCCTTGAGCAGCAGGAAGGTTCCGGCGAGGACGGCCAGCTGGATGCGCGCGGCGTTGGTGATCGAGTTGCCACCACCACCGAGCCTGATCCCGCCGAACAGGTAGTGGGTGATCAGGTTCGCGAAGAACGAGATCACCACCACCACGAACAGGATGTTCAGGATGAAGCGATAGAACGGCAGGTCGAAGGCGTAGAACCCGACGTCGAGCCCGAATTGCGGGTCGCGCTGGCCGAATTCGGTCCCGTGGAGGAAGGTCTGGACTGTGGCCCACGAGCCCTGCGCGACCAGGGCGAAGATCAGGCCGACGAGAATCGGCGGGATGAGGGCATACCACCGGATGTGTCCCATGATCGACGCCCGGTAGCGCGCGAGCGGGTCATTGGGTCCGCTCGCCGGCACGAAGACCGGGCGTGATCGATAAGCGAGCGCGATGGCGCCGAAGATCAGTGCACCCGCCACGATGCCGACGATGAAGAACAAGGCGATGCGCGTCCAGAGAATCCGCGAGAACACTCCGGTGTAGCCGACGTCCGACATCCAGAGCCAGTCGGTGATGATGCTGACGAGCCTGGGCCCGACCAGCAATATCACGAGGATGGCGACTCCCACCCCGATGGCGATCTTGCTTCTGCGCGACAGTGTCGGCATGCCCGCCGGCCCGCGTACGCCCACTAACCCACTCTCCCAGTGCCATCGTTCCGGGGTCCGCCCGGTTCGGTCATTCCGGACATCTCCGGGTTGGCTCGCACCACTCGGCGCGATCGTGGCATTCACTGTACTGGCCCGACACCGAGGTCACCGGATCCTGTGGTCCCGAGACGTCGCGGTAGCGCAGAAGGCACTATTGACAGCCATGACCGACGAGCACAACGGCCCCGGCCACACGGGCGCAGACGACTTCTCATCGGACGTTCCGGGATTCTCCCCCGATGATCTCGGGCGCGCGCTGCACGACATCCTCGACCATGTCGAGCTCGGCGGTTGGGGTCAGCCGCCGCAGTTGTTCGCTCTGGTACCGACGAGCCTCATCGCCGCGCAGAATCCCGAGTTGGTCGACGCCGATGACGATTCGGCGCTCAGCCCCGTGGCTCAGGAACCTCTCGAGGTCGCGAACGGCGACGAGCCCTACGCGCAACTCGAGGAGTTCCTGGCGACGGCGTCGTGGCCACCACCGGTCGAGGGCGTTGCACTGGTCCTCGAGATCGTCGTACTGCCGCCGGACGCCGAGGGCGACCTCGACTCGGCATTCGAACCGCTTCTCGGCGATCAGGACGCCAGCGAATCGGCGGCACGCACCGCCGCACGCGCACACCCGGACGCGCGCACAGCACGGCTGGCCGTCGGAGCGTTGCGTGACCGGAAGACGTTGTCGTTGATGCGGTTACAACCCTCCCCCGGCGACGATCCCGACGCGCCGATGGAGCTCCTCACGCATCCGGAGCTAGCGTCGACGCTTCAGGCTGCACTCGCGGCGACGCTTGATGACCGCACCTAGCGCGGGCCGTCAGAGCTGACGGTGTGGGCCTGAAGAACTCACCATGGTCTGATCGCAGGATGTGTGTGCTGCAGCGCCCGCATCCCCGGATCCGATAACGCGGCCTCAGCAGTGCGGCGCGTCCTTCCCGCTCCGGACGTCGTCGAGGGCGGAGAGCGCCGAATCGAGCGAACTGACTTTCACCAGTTGCAGGCCGTCGGGGGCGTCGGATGTGGCCTCTCTGCAGTTGTTCTCGGGCACCAGGAACACCGTCGCTCCCGCCTCGCGGGCTGCGCGGGTCTTGTGCGTTATCCCGCCGATCGGTCCGACCTTCCCGTCGTCGGCGATCGTTCCGGTGCCCGCGATGAACTTGCCTCCGGTCAGTTCGCCGGGCGAGAGTCGATCGATCACCGCGAGCGTGAGCATCAACCCGGCCGACGGTCCGCCGATGTCGCCGACGTTGTAGGTGATCTTCAGGTTCGGATCGGCGTTGACGACGTCCGGCGTGAGCCCGATGTAGGCCACGTCCTCGGCGTCGGGTCGACTCCCGGCGGTGACGGTGACGGTCTGCCGGGTGCCTGCACGTTCGATGTCCATGGGGATCTGCGCGCCGGGCTTCTGTGCGCGTACGGCCGACTGCACGTCCTCGGACGTCGACACCGGGGTTCCGCCGACTGACAAGATCACATCGCCCTGCCGCAACACCTTCGACGACGGCCCGTCGGATGCCACCGAGTCGACGACGAGTTTCGTCGGACGGTCGAGGTGGCGTAGTGCGGCGGCGGTCGCCGTGCTCTCCGAGCCCGACATCTGCTGCTGGTTCTGTTCCTGCACCTGCTCGGTCGTCTGGTCCGGCGGGAAGATCTGCTCGCGCGGTTGCACCGTGTATCGCCCCGACAGCCACAGCCGCATCGAGTCGAACAAGGTGAGTCCGTCGTTCACCGACACCGTGGTGAGGTTGAGGTTGCCGGTCGTCGGATCGACCTGTGTGCCCGTGATGTCGACGACGGGCTTGTCGTCGAGGTCACCGAGTGTGTTGACGGTCGGGCCGGGGCCGAGTGCGACGAAGGGCACCTGGACCGTCGTGCCGACGACGATGAGGATGAGCAGAAGCAATGTCGTCACGGCGATGGTGGCGATCCGGCGGGAATGCTGCCGCACCATCGTTGCGGGACCTGTCATTCCGCCCACCATAATCGACGCCGCGTGCGGCACTTGCATCCAGTCGCGTGCGGCACTTGCATCCAGTCGCGTGCGGCACTTGCATCCAGTCGCGAGCGGCCAGCGCATCTGGCCGGGTGCGGAACGGGTGAGCCGATGCCGCGCAGCGTCGACAACCGGCGGCGAGATCATTGAGCGAACTACGCTCAAGGCGAACGCTCCGAGGTCACCGGCCGCCGCGCCCGGACGGTACCGTGGAAGGCATGAGTGATTTGCCCTTCGGATTCTCCTCGCACGGTGACGGTGACGACAACAACCGTGACAAGAACGGCGACCAGAACCGTGACGACAAGGGCAGTGGTGCGTCCGGTGGCGCTCCCGGCGGTGGTGACTCCGCCCAGAATCCGTTCGGATTCGCGCTCGGCGGTGAGGCGCTCGACCCCTCGGCCCTCGGTCAGATGTTCAGTCAGCTCGGCAGCATGCTGAGCGGAATGGGTTCCGGCTCCTTCGGATTCGGCGGTAACCAGGGTTCCGGGCCGGTCAATTACGACCTCGCATCCAATCTCGCTCGCCAGCAGATCGGGAACTTCACCCCCGTGCTGGAGAAGGAGACGAGCGCGGTCACCGACGCTGTACGTCTCGCCGACGTATGGCTCGACGACGCCACCACCCTTCCCGGTGGTGTGAGCAAGTCGGTCGCGTGGACGCCCGTGCAATGGCTCGAGCAGACCATGCCCACCTGGAAGCGCCTGTGCGATCCGGTGGCTCAACAGCTGTCGCGTACCTGGGAGCAGAACCTACCTCCCGAGGCCGCGCAGTTCGCCGGGCCCATGATGGGCATGCTGACCCAGATGAGCGGGATGGCCTTCGGCACCCAGCTGGGGCAGGGGCTAGGGCAGCTTGCCAAGGAGGTGCTCACGTCCACCGACATCGGCCTGCCGCTGGCGCCCGAGGGTGAGGCAGTTCTGTTGCCCGAGGCGATCGCGTCCTTCGCCGATGGGCTCGAGCAGCCCGCACAGGAGATCGTCGTGTTCCTCGCCGCACGCGAGGCCGCGCATCTGCGACTGTTCACACACGTGCCGTGGTTGCGTCAGCGACTTTTCGCGACCGTGGAGGAGTATGCACGCGGTATCACCGTCGACTTCAGCGGTATCACCGATCTGACTGCCAACATCGATCCGGCGCAGTTGTTCTCCGATCCGTCGAAGCTCGAGGAGTTGATGAGCTCGTCCGCGTCCTTCGAGCCGACGACCACTCCGGAGCAGAAGGCGGCTCTCAGCCGACTGGAGACCCTGCTCGCACTCGTCGAGGGTTGGGTGGAACAGGTTGTGTCGCAGGCGCTTTCGGATCGAATCCCGAGCACGGCGGCCCTCACCGAAACCATGCGTCGACGCCGCGCCTCCGGTGGACCGGCCGAGCAGACGTTCGCCACGCTCGTCGGACTCGAGTTGCGTCCGCGCAAGGTCCGCGAGGCGTCGGCACTGTGGCGTTCACTTGTCGAGGCGAGCGACATCTCCACACGCGATGGCGTGTGGGCCCACCCCGATCTGATGCCCGATGCCGACGATCTCGACAACCCGGCGGGCTTCATCGATCGTGTGATCGGTGGAGACGTGGGAGGTATCGACGAGGCGATCGCCGAGCTCGAGCGCACGCTCGCCGAGGAGGCGGAGAACACGTCCGGCGGGTCTGCGTCCGACACCACGCCGTCGTCGGAGGCACAGCGTGATTCCGACGGGAATCCCGAATCCGGCGGCGCAGAAGGCGACGACGGCAGCTCGGGGACCAAGGCTGACGACTGACGTCCGCGCTCTCTGCGGTCGCGCACCTCCTACACGTGCGACACGCGCTCGAGCCCTGACGTATGTGCACGCCCTGCCCTTTGCCTGACGCGAGCGCACTGACGACTATGCACTGATGTATGTGCCCTGCAACGCAGTGGTGCTTGTGCACTGTGTACCGGCGTGGGCGAAGGTCTGTGGATAACACCGACGCCCGCCTCACGAGCGGCATTCTGCTGGCAGAGTTGCCGCATGACCCGACGCGCCCATGATCTGCGGACTTCGACGGTCGACGCACCCGGACCCGATGTCCCCACCCCCGATTCTCCCGGACCCGACGACCATCTGCCCGTTCTGATGCCGGGCACCGCGGTGTTGGTCAGGCCGGGGAACAGGGTGCAGATCGGTAGCGGTCCCGACCACGGAGTCGTCGTCGAGCTCGACGAGAGTGGATCGGCGCGTGCGCTGGCGGATCTGCTCGCGACTCTTGCCTGTCCGCGTCGAATGTCCGAGCTGGCACCCGAACTCGCCATCACCGGGGTCGACTCCGCCGATCTGATCCGGGTTCTCGAGCATCTCGTCGCGACGGGCCTGGCCCTCCGCGGGCGGAGGGTGCCGTTTCGTCCGATCGAGGGGCGCCTACGCCGTATCCGCGTGCACGGCACGGGACCCCTGGGCGGACATCTCGCGACGTCGCTGGCCGATGCCGGCTTCTCGGTGACCCGGTCGAGTGGACGACCGTCGCTCGACCACCCGGTTTCGGGCTGGGCCACCGACCTGGTGGTGCTGACCGACTACCTCGTCCACGACACGATGCTCATCGCAGGACTGATGGACGCAGGCACGCCGCACCTGCAGGTACGGATGCGTGACGGCGTGGGCATCGTCGGTCCGTTGGTGCTACCCGGCCTGACGAGCTGTCTGATCTGCATCGATCTACACCGCGCCGACCGCGATCCCGAGTGGCCGATCGTGTCTGCGCAACTGGTGCGCGTCGCCGGCCACGGCCGTCCCGCAGCAACCCGCGCGACCGCGGCGTTGGCTCACGAGCACGTAGATCAACTTGCCGAGGCGATCCGTTCTCCGGATCGCGCAGGGCTGCCCGAATTGTTCGGGCGCACCGTCGAATTGCATTCGGAGCCGACGAGGATCGTCACCAAGACGTGGGCGCCGCATCCGCTCTGCCAATGCCGACCTGCGGCCGCGGTGGGATGAGGCTGTTGCGGCGCGAGGATGAGACCGATCCTCAGGTGCGTCCTCTATCCTGGGATGGGGAAAGGACACCATGACCGACATCACACGCGGGCAGCACCGCCGCAACGCTCGACTGGCCACGTTGCCGATCGGGATGGCGGGCCGCGCGGCGGCAGGCCTCGGCAAGCGCATGGTCGGCAAAGACAAGGACGAAGTCAACCAGGAACTCCTGGAGAAGGCCGCGGACCAACTGTTCTCCGTACTCGGCGAACTCAAGGGCGGCGCGATGAAGGTCGGCCAGGCCATGTCGATCATGGAAGCCGCCATTCCCGAGGAGTTCGGCGAACCCTTCCGCGAAGCACTCACCAAACTGCAGGCCGAAGCTCCCCCACTACCCGCTCCCAAGGTCCACAAGGTTCTCGACCAGCAACTCGGCACCAAGTGGCGTCAGCGTTTCCGCGAGTTCTCCGACGAGCCCGCGGCGTCGGCCAGCATCGGCCAGGTTCACAAGGGCGTCTGGGCCGACGGTCGCGAGGTGGCGGTCAAGGTGCAGTACCCGGGCGCCGACCACGCACTGAAGGCCGACCTCAAGACGCTGTCGCGCATGTCGGGTCTACTGCAGAAACTCTCGCCCGGCACGGACGTCAAAGCGATGATGGACGAACTCATCGATCGCACCGAAGCCGAACTCGACTACCTCGGCGAGGCCGACAACCAGCGAGCGTTTGCCAAAGCATTCGACGGCGACTCCGACTTCGTCATACCGAAGGTCATCGCGAGCGCTCCGAAGGTGGTCGTGTCGGAGTGGCTCGACGGCACGCCGCTGTCGAAGATCATCACCTCAGGCGACCAGGCGACCCGCAACGAAGCCGCCGCACGTATGGCCACGTTCGAGGTCAGCTCCCCGTTCCGGGTCGGCCTGCTCCACGGCGACCCGCATCCGGGCAACTTCTTCATCACCGACGACGGCCGCTTCGGGGTGCTCGACTTCGGTGCCGTCGGCCACTACCCGAACGGATTGCCGCCTGAGACCGGCCCCATCCTTCGACTCGCGCGCGACAAGAAGTACGACGAGCTGACAGAAGAGATGATCAAGGCAGGCTTCATCCTGCGGTCCCGTGCCGACCGGGTGAGCCCAGACGATATCGAGGCCTACCTCAAACCGTATGTCGATCCGCTGTACTCCGAGTCGTTCCACTTCACGCGCAAGTGGCTGCAACGCGCGGCGGGCAAGGCCACCGACGTGCGTGGCGATGTGTACAAGACGTCCCGAAACCTCAACGTGCCCAAGCACTATGTGATGGTGTTCCGCGTCCTCGCCGGTTGCGTCGGCATCGCCTCGCAGCTCGACGCCGAGGCTCCGTACCGGGCGATCATGGAGAAGTGGGTGCCGGGGCTCGCGGACTGAGCCCCCGCCCGTCCGTCCGCGTCGCCCGCGAGCCGCTGCCGGTCATCCCTGCCGAGGTTCCCACCGCGGCCTATCGGTTGGGCTTCCGAGGGGCCTTGTCATGTGTTGTCCACAGCTTCGACAGCATCGAATCACGGTTGTCCGAATTGTCGTACCCGCCAGATAGTCTGGTTCTCGGATCGAACATACAAGCGATCACGAGACCGTGACATGACGCGGGAGGGGGCGGCGGTGTCAGAAGAACATGCACATTCCAGTACCGGCCCACTACCTGTCGGACCGCTCCCTCTCGGACCGCTGACGTTCGGCCCCGCGGACGCACTCCGGATCAGTCGCCTGTCGGGTAGCGAATTGAACGACGTCGGTCGGGCCACCCAGCGCCTCGCACGCCAGGCCGAAGCCCGGACTGCGCTCCTGGCGTTTCGCATCGGCGAGTCCGTCGCCGACGACATGCTGATCGTCACCTCAACCCGTCCGCACACACACCACGCCGCCGACAAAGCGGCGATCGCGGAGATCTCGCTGCAGCTGGGGATCTCTCGTTCACAGGCACGGCGATACGCAGTCCTCGGCGCGCAGCTGGCCGATCTGCCCGAGACCTCGACGGCCTTCCTCGACGGTGAGATCCGCATGTCCCGGATCGAGCTCGTCGCCGAAGCCCTGTCCGCACTCGATTCGGCCCTTCGTGTAAACGCCGAGCCGCTGGCCGTCGAGCTCGCTCGTCGGACCTCCGCCGACTCCACACTCAGAGATCAGCTCGCCGAGTTGGTGATCGCACTCGACCCCGAAGCTGCCGCCGAAGCACGACGCGACTTCGCCGAGCGCAATCAGAACATCCACATCCGACCCGAGGTGCACGGACACGTCTCGATCGACGGATGCCTGCCAGCCGAGCAGGGCGTTCACCTGGCGACCCGTATTTCGGCACTGGTCGCAGAACGGTTGTGCCCCGACGACTCGCGACCCGAAGGTCGACGCCGTGTCGCTGCTTTCGCCGAGATCCAGGGTCTACCGGGCGCACGCCTCACCTGCGACTGCGGATCAACGCATTGTCCGGCAACACAACCCGACGTCGAGCCGCTCGATGGTCCCGAGGCGCTCGACGGTCCCGAGGCGCTCGACGGTCCCGACGCGCACGCGTCGGACCCGGCCCAGTCGAGTCCGGCCGAGCAAGAACCCGCTCGAGGAGGAGAGGTCGATACCGCTGAGATGACGGTGTCCGGCGACGAGACCGCCGTCAGCGATGAGACCTGTGACGAGTCGGTGCCCGGGGCAGCGTGTCAGACGGCATTGGAGGTGCTCGTCGACCCGGCAGGAATCGATGTGCCACGGCTGGTCGGCTACGGCGCGATCGACCCCGCGCATGCAGCCGAACTGGCCGCGGGTGTGATCGCACGGCCCGTCGACATTCCAGGCCTCACTTCGCTCATCGATGCCGCCGAACTGCCGACGCCCGCCGTCACTGCGCTTCCCGGCGACGGGACGCTGGCCAACCTCACGTCGCCGGGACTCAATCTCGCCGCGATGGCGTCGAATCTTGCGACCTGGGGTCTCCCTGACAATCCCGCACCGCCGATCGATCCCAGCGGGCACGGCGGATATCCGGCCCCACCGCGATGGGCGCTGCGATACCGAATACCCGAGTGGCTTCGCGAACAAGTCGTGGCACTCCACGGGGTGTGCCGGTTTCCGGAGTGTGGGAAGTCCGCACATCGCGCGGAGCTCGATCACCTCGTGAAGTTCCACCACGCCGACCCTCTGTCCGGCGGCTGGACCGTGCTGTTCAATCTGATTCCGCTGTGCGGACCCGATCACCAGCGCAAGCACCTTGGTCTGTGGATCCCCACGATGCGCAGCGATCTGTCGATCAGCTGGACGAGCAGGCGAACCGGCGAAGTGGTCACCACCTATCCGCGCTGACGGAACGTTGACGCCGCCGATGAACGTACGAGCGGCGCGCTTCCGCGCACGCATTCGAGAATCGAGCGCCTGCCTGCCCCGACTACACATGGCCCCTGCCCCAGCGACGTCGGTCGCTGAGGCAGGGGCCATGCTTGTCGTGCATGTGTGTGTCAGGCCGCATTCTTGCGCGGGCGTCCGCGAGGGCGCTTGCGCGCGATCACGGCGCCGCGTTCGAAGATCTCACCACCCCAGACGCCCCAGGGCTCGGCGCGATCGAGTGCGGCCTGCAGGCACTGCGCCCGCAGCGGGCACTCGGCGCACATCGCCTTGGCCCGCTCGAGGTCACGGGGATCGTCGGCGAACCACAGGTCGGCGTCGGCTTCCTGGCACGGAAGTGCCGAGGCGGTGGCAGGAGTTGCCTGCGACACGGCCACGGACTCGGCGGCGAACTCGCGGTCCGCCGACATACAGGACTCCAGAACACATTCGACGGTCATCTGGTACTCCACATCTGTTCGAGGATGGTCATCGTCTGAGGGCGATGGCCGTTGGCCTCGACGTGATGGGAGTCGCCGATCCACTGGTGGAGGTCGGTGGTCCGTCACGAGAAAGGCCACGGGTCGCCGTACGCGATTCACCCGTGGCCGTTGTGGCTGTCGACATCCTCCTACGTGGAGAGATCCCGAGTCAGTACGGGGAACCGCTGCGTCGCTCGCTTCGCTGCGGCAGTGCTCGCTGCCGGTGCTGCCGGTGGGAAACCGGTTGCACAGAAACCGAGTGCGTGCACACGCAGTGCCGACTGCGGATCCGCAGCCAGCCAGGAGCGTTCACTGACGGCATACGCGCGAGGCGCATGGAGTTCGATGCGATGGGCATCGGGCATCGCGGCGATCGGCTCGATCGACACGGCAGCTGCCGAGTTCTGCTCGATCGCGTTGGCGATTCCGTTCACTGATCCACTCCTTTCGGTCTCGATGACTTCGCGAGGGGCTGCGACACACTCGAGTGCGCCGGTGACCTTCCCGTGCTGACGCGAACCAGACTATGCGGTGCGCTCACAAACGCACAACCTATTTTTGACCTGCGCTTTTGACGAGTTCGATGACCTCGTCGCCGTACTCGTTGAGCTTCGCGGCCCCGATACCCGAAATCGACACGAGCGCAGCGGAGTCCGTTGGTCGCTGCTCTGCGATCGCCAGCAACGTCTTGTCGGAGAACACCACGAAGGCGGGAACCTTCTTGGAATCGGCCCGCGTACGCCGCCATTCCTTGAGCGCGACGAGCAACCCTTCGTCGAGGTCCGACGGGCAGTCTGCGCACCGGCCGAGCAGGGTGGCGGTCGCGTCGATCAGACGGGAGCCGCACACCCTGCACGTGGGCCCCTTCCGCGGTGCGCGCTTCGACGCCGGGGCGATGCGTGACGCAGGCGAGTCGTCGGGGACGACGTCGGCGAGGAATCGGGAACGGCGGCGCGCACGTCCGCCCTCGTTGCGGGCGATCGCCCACGAGATGTGCAGATGCTCTCTGGCACGGGTCACACCGACGTAGAAGAGTCGACGTTCCTCCTCGACGTCGTCGAACGAGCCCTTGATGGCCTGGCTGATCGGCAACGATCCCTCGGTGAGCCCGACAAGGAACACTGCGTCCCACTCCAAACCCTTCGCGGCGTGCAGCGACGACAGCGTCACGCCCTGCACGGTCGGTGGGTGGCGTGCCTGCGACCGCGCATCGAGTTCGGCGACCAACTCGGTCAGCGTGAGGTCGGGGTTGTCGACAAGCATGTCGTCTGCCAGCCCCGACAGCGCGCGCAGCGACTGCCACCGCGCCTTCGCCTGTGCACCCTTGGGCTCGTCGTCGGACATGCCCAGTTCGCCGAGGACCGAGCGCACCACCGTGGTGAGTTCGACGTCGTCGCGGACTCCGCGTTGGGCCACCTGCGACAGTTGCCTCATCGCCTGGCGGACCTCGGTCCTGGTGAAGAAGGCCTCCCCGCCGCGCACCTGATACGGGATACCCGCTTCGGTGAGTGCTTGCTCGTGATTCTCCGACTGTGCATTGATGCGGTAGAGGATCGCGATCTCCGAGGCGGGCACACCGGCGTTCATGAGGCGCTTGATGGCCGCAGCGACCGCGCCCGCCTCGCTGGGCTCGTCGTCGTATTCGGCGAACGCGGGCTCGGGACCGGGTTCACGCTGCCCGATCAATTGCAGTCGTGTTCCGGCGATTCGTCCGCGCGCGGCACCGATCACGCGGTTGGCGAGGCTGACCACCTGCGGCGTCGACCGGTAGTCGCGCTCGAGCCGCACGAGCGTGGCGTCGGGGAATCGACGGCCGAAATCGAGCAGGTACTTCGGGGTGGCCCCGGTGAACGTGTAGATCGTCTGATTGGCATCGCCGACGACGGTGAGGTCGTCACGCGCCCCGAGCCACGCGTCGAGCAGACCCTGCTGCACGGGAGTCACGTCCTGATACTCGTCGACGACGAAACACCGGTAGCGCGAACGGAATTCGTCGGCGAGGCCGGCGTCGGACTCGAGAATCGTCGTCATGAAGATGAGGAGATCGTCGAAGTCGAGCAGGCGGTCGCCGTCGGGCGAGACCTTGGCGTCCTCGTAGGCGGCGAACGCCTTTGCCACCTGCGCGGCGGGTGCCGGAGTCTCGCGGGGGGCGCGGGTCACGGCAGCTACGTAGTCCTCGGGACCGATCAGCGAGGCCTTCGCCCATTCGATCTCCGACATGAGGTCGCGCACGGTGTCCGTCGAACTGTCGAGCCCCGCTCGACGCGCCGCTCGACCGACGACGGGGAACTTGTTGTCGAGCAGTTCCCACGACGCGCTGCCGAATGCGCGCGGCCAGAAGTAGCGGAGCTGGCGCATGGCCGCCGCATGGAAGGTCTGCGCCAGCACACTGGGCCCATCCGCGCCGATCCCGAGCGACCTGAGCCTGCCGCGCATCTCCCCCGCTGCTCGTGCGGTGAACGTGACAGCGAGCACCTGGCCCGGGTTCACTTGTCCCTGATCGATGAGATACGCAATCCGACGCGTGATAGTGCGCGTCTTGCCCGTCCCCGCGCCTGCCAGCACACATACCGGGCCGCGCGGCGCGAGGACCGCGGCGCGCTGTTCCGGGTCGAGTCCGTCGAGGATGCTGCGATCACGTGGACTGCGGTCACGTGGGTCGAGGGGCGATGAGGGACTGTCGGGCACGGCTTCCACTATGGCACCCCGCTTCGACGACGACGTGGGCCCGTCGAGGGTTGTCCACACCCGGCGCCTGAGCTGCCACGTGGCGTCAGATCGTCTCGCGGGAACACAGGCAGCGTCGATCGTGTTGTGTGTGCCATGACCGACTCAGCCGAAAACCAGACTCCCGCGGCCCAGACTCCTGCAGCCCAGACTCCCGCGGCACTGACCATGTACACGACGTCGTGGTGCGGGTACTGCGCCCGACTCAAGACAGCCCTGCGCAGCTCCGGCCTCGAGTGGACCGAGATCGACATCGAGCGCAACCCCGACGCCGCCGAGTTCGTCGGCAGCGTCAATGGCGGCAACCACGTCGTCCCGACGGTGCTCTACTCGGACGGCACGACCGCCACGAATCCGTCGATCAGCGACGTGAAGAAGAAGCTCGGCGTCTGACCCGCACAGTCGGCGACCAGAAGCGCACAGTC
This sequence comes from Gordonia otitidis, assembly GCF_020735545.1. Classification (NCBI taxonomy): domain Bacteria; kingdom Bacillati; phylum Actinomycetota; class Actinomycetes; order Mycobacteriales; family Gordoniaceae; genus Gordonia; species Gordonia otitidis. The sequence continues at coordinate 3,727,893 of NZ_CP085974.1, read as the reverse complement.
GACGGCCATGGGCGCACGCTCAGGCGGGTGTTCTGGCCCAGGCCTCGACCAGCGCACGCGCGATCGAGATCGACCCCGGTAGCAGGAGGCGCGGAGCCTCCTCGCCATCGGCCACAGCTCGTCCGGCACCGTCGGGTTCGGGCATTCCCCGCAGCCACTCCTCGCCGCGGTCGAGTGCATCGAGGACCTCGGCGCGGGTGAACCACTGCGCGTCACCGATCTCGCCATCGAGGAATCGCAGCGGTTCGTCCGGGTCGCCGAGTGCGGAGAACCCGAGCATCAGCGACCGGGGAAACGGCCATGGTTGTGAACCGAGGTAGCGCGGCGCGTGCACGGTGATGCCGACCTCTTCGTGCACTTCCCGTATCACGCACTGCTCCAACGACTCTCCTGGTTCGACGAATCCGGCGAGCGTCGAATACCAGCGCTCGGGCCAGACGGCCTGACGACCGAGCAGGATACGGTCGGCGCCGTCGTGCACCACGGTGATGATCGCGGGATCGGTGCGCGGGAACTCGTCGACACCGGTCTCCGGATTGCGACGCACCCAGCCGCCGCGCGCGGGCACGGTCAGCGAGCCGTCGACCGGCGAGAACCGCGCTGTCGCATGCCAGTTGAGGATGCCGAGCGCGGTGGCGAGCAGCCCCGCCTCGTCAGCGTCGAGTCGGGTGGCACCACGTCGCGGGTCGGCGGTCTTGCCGTCGAGTTCGTCGACCCTGATGGTCCACAGATCGGTGTCGGTGTGTGCGAGGAAGACTGCGTCGGTCGGTGGCCGATCACCGAATGTCGACGCGTCGGCCCAACGCAGCGCGCCGTCGGCGTCCACCGGATAGCGACCGCCCCTGTCGACGGGCAGCACACGTGCGGTCGGCCAGCCGGCCACCATCCGGTCGGGTTCGTCACGGATTTCGTCGGCACGGTCGAACGTGCCCCGGGACAGCAGCGGCGGTTGGTCGAAGACAAAGGCGCCCATGCGACTGTTCTACCCCGATCGCGACGCTCGAGGCACGCCGGGGCGCATGCGCGGCGGGTCGCAGCGCACCGAGCGTGCGGGCCCCCGCCGGACCCCTCCGTCAGTCGGCGGGTCCCTTCCGCACGTACAGCAGTCGATCGCCCGCTTCGATCTGCTCGACCTCGCTGTCGTCGACGCGATGCAGTACACCGTTTCGGACGACGCCGAGCACGATGTCACGAGTGTGCGCGGGCGAACCGCCCGTCTCGGTCGGGTCGACCTCGCGCTCGGCGATGGCGTATCCGGCGTCGGGGGTCAGCAGGTCCTCGATCACCTCGACGACCGACGGCGTCATCGTCGCGATCCCCAGGAGCCTGCCGGCGGTCTCCGACGAAACGACCACCGAGTTCGCGCCCGACTGCCGCATCAGGTGTGTGTTCTCCGACTCCCGGATCGACGCGACGATCTTGGCACGCGGGTTGAGTTCACGGGCTGTCAGCGTCGCCAGCACCGCGGTGTCGTCGCGGTTGGCAGCCACCACGATGCTGGACGCATGGGCGACGCCCGCGAGCCGCAGCACGTCGGATTTGGTGGCGTCGCCACGGACCGTCACGAGCCCGTCGGCCTCCGCGTGCTCGAGGACTCCCGGGTTGTTGTCGACGACGACGATCTCCGACGGCTTGATGCCGTCGCCGATCATGGCGTCGACCGCGGTGCGCCCCTTGGTGCCGTACCCGATGACGACGGTGTGATTGCGCAAGTTGTTCCTCCAGCGCTGGATCTTGAGAGCTTGGCGGGACCGCTCGGTGAGCACCTCGAGCGTCGTTCCGATCAACACGATCAGGAACAGCACGCGCAGCGGGGTGATGATCAGCAGGTTGATCAATCGGGCCGACGGGGTGAACGGTGTGATGTCGCCGTAACCGGTGGTCGACAGCGTCACGGCCGAGTAGTACAACGCGTCGAGAAACGAGAGCGGGTTCTCCTGGACGTCGCGGTACCCGCTGCGATCGACATAGACGAGAACGGCGGTGAAGAACAGCGCAACGACCGCGAAGATGACCCGACGTCCGATCGCGCGCGCGGGACTGTGCTTGAGCTCGGGGATGCGGACGACGCCGACGAGCGCGTAATCGGGCCCCTCGGACAGGTCATCACCGCGCCAACGACGACGGAATCCGCGTCCGGGCATCAGCACGACCACCTTTGCTTCACAGGGTGTGAATCTAATGCATCGGCCGGGCGTATCAGTGCTCCGACTCTCGCGCGAGCAGCGCGCGGAGGTCGTCGTGGTCGGGCAACACGTCGGGTTCGAGCGTGTAGTTGTGCCGAACGTAGTGGAAGGCAGCTCTGACCCGGTCCACCGGGACACCCGCGAGCTGTGCCCATGCGAGTCGATACGCGGCGAGCTGGATGTCGACGGACTCACGCTGCGCACCCGTGGGGGCGGCCTTCGGCGATCCGTCGCCCCGAGAGCCGGGCACCGCACCGGTCTTCCAATCGACGACGACCCACGAACCGTCGGGCTCCGCGAACACCGCATCGATACGGCCACGGATCACCGTGTCGCCGATGACGGTCTCGAACGGGACCTCCACCTCGCTGGGAGTACGCGAGGCCCATGGCGACGCGAGGAACGCCTCGCGCAGCGCATCGAGGTCGGCGTCGGGTGACGCCGAGGAATCGGCGGCGCCCGGGAGTTCATCGATGTCGAGCAGTCGGGTCGCACCGAACCACCGCTCCACCCAGGCGTGAAACGCCGTGCCACGCCGCGCCGTCGGATTGGGCCGGAACGGCGTCGGGCGGCGCAGTCGTCGGGCGAATTCCCTTTCGTCGGAATCGAGTTCGACGAGCTGGCTGACCGACAGGTGCGTCGGCAACGCGACGTCGACGACAGCCTGGTTACCCCGATTGTGCTCGGCGAGCAGCGCATCCACCTCGGCACGCCATGCGGCGATCTCGGGGTGCTCACCCTCGTCCGCCGGTGGATCGTTGTCCGCAGCGCCGTCGCCCGCGCGAGTCGGTTGCTCCGCCGTTCGCATGCCGGACACCTCGCCGCCCGGGGTGTCGAACAGTGCCGGGGCATCTCTGGCCGCGATCGCATCGAGCACGACCCGCGCCGCGGCGTCGACCCCTTCGCGCCGACCGCCGAGGCGATCCGCGGGCCACTGCGCACGTACGACCTGCTCGGCCAACGGATTCGTCGCACCGTCGTCAGGTGGCGGCGCGAGTTGGTCGATCGCGAGGCCGTCGGAATCGACGGCGGGATCGTCGACAGCGTCGGAGACGATGGCGACCAGCTCGTCGAAGAACTCCGATCCGCCGCGCGGTTTGTCGCCGGTCTCACCCCAGTGGTGAGCGGACACGAGCAGATCTTGGCGTGCGCGCGTCAGCGCGACGTAGAGCAGACGACGATCTTCCTCGAGCCGACGCTCGTCGATGGCCTCCTTGTGCAGCGTGAGCGCCTCGGCGAGTTCTTTGCGGTTGGTGATCGCACCGCTGATGTCGAAAGTCGGGAATCCCTCCCCCGTGCCGCGCTCCGCCAGGTCGCCCCGCAGCGGCCCGGGGAGTTCCTTGGCGCTGCGCATCCACGTCGTGTCGGCACGCCCGCCGGGGAAGATCCGCGCGGCGAGATGCGGCAGCGCGACAACGTCCCACTCGAGTCCCTTCGCCGCGTGCACGGTGAGGATCTGCACGCGTTGTTCGGCGACCTCTATGCGGCCGGGCTCGAGGCCCTTCTCGATGGTCTCGGCCGTGTCCAGAAAAGCCAGGAGTCCCGGCAGATTCGCGCCTTGCCGCTCCGCGTACGCGGTGACGTACTCGGCGAATGCGTCGAGATGCTCGCGACCCGTGATGGCGCCGCGCATGCGACGTGCGCGGATCTGCGCCTCGATACCGACGCCGATCGTGTTCTCGACGTCGGCGACCAGCTCCGGTAGCGGCTGCCCGATACGTCGGCGCAGCGCTTCGAGCTGTGCACCGAAAGAACGGATGCGCGCATAGCCCTGCGGTGAATAGGCGTCGGCATCGCCCGGGTCGACGAGCGCGTCGGCTATGCCGGCACGGTCGACGACCTCGGTCGGCAGCACGGCGTCGAGTGCCGCGTCGAGTTCTTCACGACTGGTGACCGTGCCACCCGACGCCGCGAAGTCCTCGGCTGCGAGGTTGGTGGCTCGCCGCCAGAGCGCGGCGATGTCGGCTGCACCCAATTGCCACCGCGCGCCCGTCAGGAGGCGCATCGCGGCCGTCCCCGCCATCGGGTCGGCCATCAACCGCAGGGTGGCGACGACGTCCTCGATCTCGGGTACGTGGAGCAGACCGCCGATGCCGATCACCTCGGCCGGGATGCCCCGACTCTCGAGTTCTGCCGCCAACGGCGCCGAATCCTCGTTGCGTCGCACCAGGATCGCGACGGTCGGCGGATCGGTGCCGGCTCGCTCGGCGTCGCGGTAGTGGCGCTCGATGTGGTCGGCGACCCATGCCCGTTCGTCGACGACGGTGTCGGTGAGGGCCATCGACACGGTGCCTGCCGGGGCATCGGGTCGCGGGCGGAGCACACTGACCGGAATCCCTCTGCGCCGCAACTCCTCCGACGTACGGTTCGCCAGGTCGAGGGTGTGGGACGGATTGCGCCAGCTGGTCAGCAACTCGAGTCGCTGTGACGGTCGACCGTCGCCGCGCGGGAAGTCGGCGCTGAATCGTGGCAGGTTGGCCGCCGACGCCCCACGCCAGCCGTAGATGGACTGGATCGGGTCACCGACCGCCGTGACCGCGACGGTCGGGCTCTGCGCACCGCTCGAGTTCTTCGCTGTCGATCCCGCTGTCGCGCGGAAACCTCCACCGAACAGTGTGCTCAACAGAATCCGCTGCGAATGCCCGGTGTCCTGGTACTCGTCGAGCAACACGGCACGGAACATCCGCCGCTCTGCCGCGGCGACCTCCGGATTGCGTTGCACCAGTTGCGCAGCCAGTGACATCTGACTGCCGAAGTCGAGCGCCGACTGTTCGCGCATCGCCGCCCGCAACGCCGCCACCATCGGCAGCAGTTCGCGACGCTCGTCGATGACCTCCTGGATCCTGACGAGATCCCTGCTCGGCGTTGCGTGCTGCCGTGGCCCCGGCGGCAGCGTGTCGACCATCGACCGCAGGTCGTCGCCCCACGCGGTCACTGTGTCCAGCTCGACGAGGTGCTCCGCCATCTCGCCGTGCAGCCGCAGTACGGCTTCGGTCACGCCGGAGGGCACCTTGGTGGTGTGCAGCGGTCCCGTCCACGTGGACACGATGGAGAACGCCAGCTGCCACAGTTCGGTCTCGCTCAGCAGTGTCGAACTCGGCTCGACGGGCAGCAGCAAGCCGTAGTCGGCGATGAGTCGTCCCGCGTACGCGTGATAGGTGCTCACCTCGGGATCGGCGGAGCGCAGCCGGGCAGCCAGCACGCCGTCGGGGTCCCAGTTGACCAGCGCGGGCGAGCCCGCCAGCATCGACAGACGACGCCGGATGCGCACCCCGAGTTCACTGGCCGCCTTCCGTGTGAACGTCAGTCCCAGGATCTCGTCAGGCGCGACGAGGCCGTTGGCGACGAGCCAGACGACCCGCGACGCCATGGTCTCGGTCTTGCCCGCACCCGCACCCGCGACCACGAGCAACGGCTCGAGCGGAGCCTCGATGACAGCGACCTGTTCGGCGGTCGGCGTGGGCAGTCCGAGCGCAGCGGCCAGCGAGGTCGCCGAGACGCGTGTGCGCGAGATGTCGGGGTCAGTCATCGATCACCGCCTTCCCACGCAGCTGCGCAGGGCAGCTCGTGTGCAGCGCGCAGTGTCCGCAGCCGGGATTGGGCGTCGCGTCGAACACCGGCCCGACGCTGGCCTTGGCGGCCGACCGCACCACCGCGATCCATTCGTCGAGCAGTTCGGGGGTGAGCGGGGGCTGGACACGTTCGGTCGCTCCGGTCGACGCGTTGCTCGCGGAGACGAACACGAGTCGCCCGCCGCCCGGTTCGAGAGTCCCGTCCGACCCGGGCGGGAACTGCGCCGCGCCGCCATGTGCGAGTGCCACCTGGTAGGCGGCGAGCTGCGCGTGTTCCTCGGCGTCGGCCCGCGACACCGCCGTCTTCGCGGTCTTCACATCGACCACGACCGGCCTGCCGGCCGAGTCGGCTTCGAGGCGGTCGACGCGACCACGCAGCCGAACGGACGGATCGTCGTCGTCGCCCGGCAGAGTCGCATCGATGGCCGACTCCACGCCCCGCTCGTCGAGGTCGTCGCGCGACATGCGTAACCAGTCGCGGAAATTGGTCAGCATGTCCTCGGCGCGGGCGAGCTCGTGCGCCGAGTACCACGCCGCACCGGTGTCGACGCGTTCCCAGATGTCGCGCAGTGCGCCGGTCACCTCGGCCGGGTCGATGTTGCCTGCGACCGCCTGCACGAGCGTGTGCACGAGGCTGCCCGCGATCGCCGGTGTCGCGTCGCCGTCGCGTCCGCCGTTTCGCTCGAGCAACCAGCGCAACGAGCATCTGCTCAGGCTCTCGATGTTCGACGGCGACAGCGTGATCGGCCCGTCGTCCGCACGCCACAGCGGAGCGTCGCTGCTCACCTGACCGAGTCCGAACCACTCACGCGGGTGTGCACCCGGGATGTCGGAATCGGCCAGTGTCGCGAGGAGTTCTGCTGCCGCCCTGGTGCGCTCGTCGGGTTCGGGGTCGCCTGCACCCGCGACCACGACCGAACGCAGTGTCGCCACCAATGACGGAAGCGACAGCACGCGGTCGACGCCGGGATCGAGCGGAACACCGTCGAGTGCCTGCGGCGCAGAGTCGGCGACGTCGGATTCGCTGCCGAGCGCGGAGGCGATCTCGGCGATGAACCTCGACGGCGACGCGTCGCCGCTGCCGTCCTCGACCGCGGTGACCAGAAGTCGACGCCGCGCGCGGGTACACGCCACGAGTAGCAGGCGCCGTTCGTCTGCGAGCGCGCCGGCTCCGCGGGTGACCACGTCGATCCCCTCGGGCGCAACGCCGTCGAGGAGGTCTATCAGCTCGGCGGTGGCCAGCACACTGCCCCGGCTCCGCAACGAGGGCCACAGTCCGTCGAGCACGCCGGCCACCGAGACGACCTCCCATTCGCGGCCCGCTGCGGCGTGCGCCGACAACACGGTCACCGCATCGGCCGCCGCGGTCGGGGTCCGGGAGTCACGCGGGATCTGCAACTGGCTCAGATAGTGCACGAACGCCGCGGGCCCGGCCGACGGGAGCGTGTCGGCGAAGTCACCCGCAGCCTCGAACATCGCCATCACCGCGTCGAGGTCGCGGTCGGCCTGCTCACCGGCGGGTCCCCCGCGGATCGCACTGCCCACCCACCGACGCTCGAGCCCGCTGGCCTGCCACGCAGCCCACAGGGTCTCCTCGACACCTCGTCGGGCGAGATCTGCCCGACGGGCCGCCGCGATCACGTCGAGTGCCCGGCGCAACGGTGCGGCCTCGGTGTCCGAGAGCGCGCGCACGTAGCGCTGCGCGACCTCGTCATCGAGCAGCGCGTCACGCAGGGACGTCAGCGAATCCCGCGCAACCGCGGCATCGTCGCCGGATGGGCCGCCTGCGGAGGCCGCAGCGCGCTCGGCCTTCTCGTCGCATCTGCGGATGCCGCGACGGAGTCGGCGCATCGCGCCGGGATCGGCGCCACCGACCGGGCCGGTCAACAACGCAACGGTGTCGTCGATGGAGAAGAGGTCGTCGGATGACGTGGTCACGTCGGACGACGCGTCGCCGCTACGGGGGTGCTCACCGTGTGCCGCGACCGCGCGCAGCACCGTCATCAGCGCCGCAACCGAACGCTGCCGGTGGATCGGCAGGTCGGACGTCGGCGTCGACAACGGCACACCCGCGGATCGGAATGCCCGCCGCAGCGCGGGCAGCGCGAGGTGAACCGAACGAACGATGACAGCCATGTCGGACCACGGAACGCCTTCGAAGAGGTGCGCACGCCGGAGCAGGTCGGCGATGGCCGTCGCCTCCTTGGCCGCCGACGAGAACACCCGCACCGAGGCGGCAGCACCGTCGGACTCGGCGTCGGCGTCCGCAACCGACGCCGGCCGTGGGTAGGGGTGCGGACGGGCCCCTGGCAATCGCGCGGCCAGTGCGCGCCCTACCCGGCCGATCTCGGGACGGGAGCGCGCGTTCTCGATCAGGACGATGTCGCGTTCGGAACCCGCATCGGCGAGTCCGTCGGCGAACCGGGGACTCGCGCCGCGGAATCCGAAGATCGACTGGTCGGTGTCGGCGGCGATGATCGTCGACTCCGTTCCCGTACCGACGAGTCGCACGAGCTCAGCGGCCTGCGGGTCGAGATGCTGCGCGTCGTCGACGATCAGATGGCGGATGCGGTTGCGCTGACCGGCGAGCAGGTCGGGATCGGTGGCGAACGCCGAGAGCGCGGAGCCGACCAGTTCCGCGGCGTCGACCGCGGGCGCCGACGCACCGGGGGTCGCGAGGCCGACGGCACCGCGTAACAGCATGTTCTGCTCGTATTGCGCGTACGCCCGCGCAGCCGCCACCCACTCGGGCCGACGGTGTGTCCGTCCGAGCGCCGCGAGTTCCTCGGGCCCGACCCCACGCTCGGCCGCCCGCATCATGAGGTCGCGCAGCGCCTGCGCGAATCCATCGGTACCCAATGCGGGACGGAGCAGCGTCGGCCAGTACTCGGCACCGTCTTCGATGTCGCCCGCGAGGAGTTCACGCAGTACGACGTCCTGCTCCGAACCGGTGATCAGTCGGGGTGGCGGATTGCCGTGGGCGTTGGCCTGCAGCCGCAGGATGGCGAACGCGTAGGAGTGGACCGTGCGCACGAGGGGCTCACGCAGTGCACCGCCGGCCCCGGTCCCGAACCCGCCGGACGAGGCCAGTACCCGTCGCGTGATCTGTTCGCGTAGCGAGACCGCTGCGCGTCTGCTCGACGCGAGTACGAGGATCGACTCCGGATCGGTGCCGTCGGTGAGCAGCCGCGCGACGGCCGCGTCGACCACGAGGGAGGTCTTGCCGGTACCCGGGCCGCCGTGCACACGCCAGGGTCGCCATCCGGAGCCGTCGTCCTCGGCAGGCGTGGCACCGTCGATGACGGCCTGCACGTCGGCAGGCCAGCTTCTCGGTGCGGCGCCGTCGCCGTTGTGCGCACCGTCGACGGTGGTCGACGAGACGAGGTGGGTGCGCAGGGCCGTTCCCCCGCCCCGATGCCCCCGCTGTCGTTCGGCCCGGGGTTGCTGCCTGCGGGAATGTTGCATGCGGGAATGTTGCGTGCGGGAGTGCTGCGTGCCGGACCGGTCCGGTTCGCTCTGTCGTCGAACCACGAGTACATCGAATCACGCACCCCCGACACGCGATCCCGCGACTTCCCACCGGGCCACGACGTCGGGGTGTGGCGCGCACGGTGGCGTGCACTCGGCGAGGCATGATGTCTGCATGGCACCACTGCACACCTACGTCTTTGGTCCGCCCGACGGCACGCCGGTCGTCGCGCTGCACGGTCTCACAGGCCACGGCCGACGGTGGGAACACTTCTCCGAAACCCGTATCCCCGGGCTTCGGGTGATCGCGCCCGACCTCCTCGGACACGGGAGGTCGCCGTGGCGGCCACCGTGGGGAATCGACGATCACGTCGAAGCCGTCGCCGATGTCGTGGCGATGCATCTCGGCGACTCGGAGCGATTCGTGCTCGTCGGGCACTCGTTCGGCGGCGCGATCGCGACGCGCCTCGCGGCCGGCATGCCCGACCGGATTCGTCGACTCGTCCTGCTCGACCCGGCGGAGGGCCTCGACCCGGTGTTCGCACTCGAGGCCGCCACGGACACGCTCGACAACTGGGACTATGCAAACGCCGAGGCCGCGCGTGCCACGAAGCTCGCCGAGGGATGGTCGGAGGTCCCGGCCGACGATCTCGACCGCGAACTCGAGGAGCACCTCGTCGAACGGCCGCACGGACGAGTCGGCTGGCGCATCAGTGAGCCCGCAACCGCGACAGCATGGGGTGAGCTGGCTCGACCGTTCGTCCTGCCGCCTGCAGGCGTGGACACACACCTCGTCGTCGCCGACCGTGTCGATCCGCCCTTCGTGACGAAGGCGTTCGTCGACGCGTGCACGACTCAGCGCGACGGGGACGTCACGGTCCACCACGTCGACTGCGGGCACATGGTGCCGTTTCTCGAACCCGACCTGTGCGCGCGGCTGATCACCGACGGGGCGTGACAGTCGCATGGCGGCGGTGACCGACGCCGACATCGAACGGGTGCGTGCCCTCGTCGCCGCGATCCCCGAGGGTTCGGTGAGCACCTACGGCGATCTCGCGTCCGCGGCGGACCTCGCGTCGCCGCGCATCGTCGGATGGATCATGCGCACCGACACCGCCGACCTCCCGTGGCATCGGGTCGTGCCGGCATCGGGCCGGCCCGCGCCACATCTCGCGGCGCGGCAGCTCGAACGGCTACGCGCGGAGGGCGTTCCGATGCGCGACGGTCGCGTCGTGCTGCGCGACTGCCGGTGGGCCGTGCCGACGCGGTGATGCTCGCTGAACGTGCGTGGAATCGACGAATGCGGGTGCTGCAGCACACACATCGGGCGGTTCGACCCGCATGTCGATGCCGCGACGGCCGAACAGACGCGTCAGAGCATCATCCGCACGATGTCGACAACGCGGGCGAGTCCCGGCAGCGCGCCAGCGGTCGAGCGCGGATGCAATGCGTGTACCGCGAGTCGGAACATCGTGGCCCGCAACATCATCTGGGCCCACTCGGGCTGATCTGCCCAGCGTTCCACGAGATCGTCGTCGGCTCCGCCCCATGCGAGCGAGTCGACGACGACCACCGCCGACGCCCAGGCCGCAGGGCGCCAGTAGGGCACGATGTCGGTGATACCCGGTGCGGCAGCACCCGCGAACAGGACGGTGCCGAACAGATCACCGTGCACGACCTGTGACGGCACGTCGACGGGTTTCCGCAGGGTCGCGAGGGTCTTGAGCATGTCGACGCTGCGCTTGCCGTCGTCGGAGGTCGGTTCACTCATGCCCGCGGCACGCGCGGCCCGTAGCGGCACGTCCTCCCACGCGGCGCGATCGGCCGCGGCGAACACGTCGACGTCGGTGTGCGGCGGCGCGGGCTGCTGCAACAGGAATCGTGGACGTTCGAGGTCGGCGAGCACCTCGTGGAGCCGATCGCAGACCGCGAGAACCTCGTCGTGGCGCGGTTCGGGACAGCCCGCGATGTAGGTGTCTGCGCGCCAGCCGGACACGACGTAGCGGCCGTCGGTGGCGCGGAACGGTCGTGCGATCCGCAGGCCCTCGACATAAAGGTTCTCGCGGACCGACGCCGACCACGCTGCGCGAGCGTGGTCGGGAACGAGGGACAGGACCACCTCGCCGACCCGCCACCCGCCCACCCAGGTGTCGCCCATCGCGATGGGCGGGTGAGCGGTGAGCCCGAACGTGTTGAGCACGTGATCGGGCGGTTGCGGATTCTGCACGTCTGCAGAGATTACCGAGCACACCGCAGTATCGGCCGCAGCGACGCGGACCCTGATCGAAGCGTTCTGCGCGAGATTCCCGCTCGATCATTCGCACACCGCTCCACGGACGGGTGACGATGACCGAGCCGGAAGGACCACCCGGAGGCTCAGTAGACGGGCAGTTCCTTGTCGACCTGGTTGGCCCACGCCGTCACGCCGCCCTGCAGATGGGTGGCGTCGGCGAAGCCCGCACGCTTCAACGCGGCAAGTGCCTCGGCCGAGCGGATACCCGTCTTGCAGTAGAGCACCGTCGGACGATCCTGCGGGATCTCCGCGAGTGCCGCGCCCGAGAGGATGTCGCCCTTCGGGATCAGCGTCGCGCCGTCGATATGCACGATGTCCCACTCGACGGGTTCGCGGACGTCGATCAGCGCGAGTTTCTCGCCGGAATCGATCCGCTCCTTGAGTTCGCGTGGGGTGAGTGTCGAGCCGTCGACCGCCTGGGCGGCCTCGTCGGAGACGACCCCGCAGAACTCTTCGTAGTCGATCAGCCCGGTGATGCGTTCGCCCTCCGGATCCTTGCGGATCTTGATGGTGCGATAGGTCATGTCGAGAGCGTCGTAGACCATCAGGCGTCCGAGGAGTGGTTCCCCGATCCCGCAGATCAGCTTGATCGCCTCGGTACCCATGATCGAACCGATGGATGCGCACAGGATGCCCAGGACGCCGCCCTCGGCGCACGAGGGAACCATCCCGGGCGGCGGAGCCTGCGGATAGAGGTCGCGGTAATTGATGCCGCGACCATCGGGGGCATCCTCCCAGAACACGGAGGCCTGGCCCTCGAAGCGGTAGATCGATCCCCACACGTACGGCTTGTGTGCGAGCACAGCGGCGTCGTTGACCAGGTAGCGCGTGGCGAAATTGTCGGTGCCGTCGATGATGAGGTCGTAGGTGGAGAACAACTCGATCGCGCCCTCTGGCTCGAGTCGTTCGTCGTGGATGTTCACCGTGACATACGGGTTGATCTCCTGGATCGAATCGCGTGCGCTCTCGGCTTTCGGTCGGCCGATGTCGGACTGCCCGTGGATGACCTGCCGCTGCAGGTTGGACTCGTCGACGACGTCGAATTCGACGATGCCGATGGTGCCCACGCCTGCTGCGGCGAGGTAGAGCAAGGTCGGAGACCCGAGGCCACCTGCACCGATCACGAGCACTCTGGCGTTCTTCAGACGCTTCTGCCCGTCCATCCCGACATCGGGAATGATCAGATGCCTGCTGTAGCGGGCGACTTCGTCATTGGACAGTTCTGCCGCTGGCGCGACAAGCGGTGGCAAGGACACTACGACGCCTCCGTCTGGTGTGTTTTCGACTCACCTTGGCAACGGTCCGCGGTGCACAGGCATTCCCTGCCGCCATTCCCTGCCTCATCGTCGTCACGAGAGGAACGTCGGCAGAGCGCGCTCACTTGTCGGGAAAGGGCCAGGGATTCGGCTTGCACACCAGCGCCTTGTCGGCCTGCATGTCGGGGTCGAGCGCCATGATCTGGCTGTTCGCGACGCCGAACGACTGCTGCATCATCACCGGCGCCAGGGCTCCGTTGTGTTTGCACGGCTCGTGGTGCTCGTAGCCGATGCCGTGCCCGACCTCGTGATTGATCAGATACTGCCGATACGCCACGTCGTCGCCCTCGTAGGACAGAGCCCCCCGCACCCAGCGGGCCTCGTTGACGGTCACACGCTTGTCGGGCGGATAGAAGCACGACGTCTCGAGTTTGATCTGGTAGCCGCACAATTCCCTGGCCGTTCCGGCAGAACTGAGCGAGATGCGCAGGTCGGGGTCACCGGAGTCGATCCGCCGGAACGACACCTTGCCGTCACCGATCCAGCTACGGCTGTTGGCGAGTGTCGCGTCGACCATCTTGCCGAAGGTGCGATCCCCGCCGAAGTCCGACGGCGCGACCCCGTCCTCGACCTCGACCGTGTAGGTGTACACCTGCGGACCGGTACCGATCTGCTTCGACGTTCCGGGAACTGCGTGGAACGTCTTCTTTCCCTGCTGGGTGTAGGGACCTCCGTCGGGCAATGTGCCCGCGGGCAGCGACACGTCGGTGATCGACGCCGTCGGCGCACCGACGGGCGTGGTCTCCTTGGTGACGTCGGTGTTGCGCTGCGCGGCAGGAGTCACGTCGGAACTCGACGCATCCGCTGTCGATCCGTCGTCGCGCACGGTGACGACGATCAGCACGATCGTCAGGATGATCAGAACCGGGATGGCGTATGCCCGCCACCCGTAGGTCGACACGAACCGGCCGAGTGAGCTCTGCTTCTTCCGCTCGGGCTGGGCGTCGCGGTCGACCCGGGCGCGGCCGTTATCGTCGGTGGGGTCCCAGCGGGCGCGCAGCGGTTGGTCGGGAAGCGGACGCGACCTCGGCCGCCCTCCCGACGACGTCGGCGTCGAGCCGGTCCGGATCTTCTCGATACGGGTGGTGTCGGCGGCGGAAGCGCCGGTGGCTCGCTGCTCGACACGTCCCGCACCCCGACCCGCGTTCCCCGCCCTGACCCGACGCCCCGATCCGGCGCCCGCGTCATCCCGACGAGTCGACACGTCGTCCCCCGACCGATACGGCCCACTGTCTGTGTGGCTCACACGGACAACTTTCTCACAGGTACCCGCCCAATCCGGGGAGGCGAACAGCACCCACCTGTCCGTCCGCGATCGACACGTCGCCCCGGTAGGCGACTTTGGTGCGACCCCGGTCACGTCGCACGGAGCCCCGAGTACCCTGTATCCATGCCACCTGCCGCCAACGCCTCGTCATCGGGCACCAGAAACGGGACCCGTATGCCTCGCAGCGCGCGGCGGCGACAGTTGTTGGACGCCGCGAGCGAGATCTTCGTCGAGAGGGGTTACCACTCGGCGGGGATGGACGAGATAGCGGTTCATGCCGGGGTCAGCAAACCCGTTCTGTACCAACACTTCCCATCGAAACTGGACCTCTACATCGCGGTGGTCGATTCGCATGCGGAAAAGCTGGTGACCGATGTGAACAACGCACTGCTCACGACCACCGACAACCGACAGCGCGTACGTGCCGCGGTGGAGGCATTCTTCGATTTCATCGACGAGGACAACTCGGGCTTCCGGTTGATCTTCTCCTCGGACGCCATGGATCCGGCGGTGATCCGTCGCGTCGAGGGAGCCACGGAGGCATGTGTCGACGCCGTGTACGGACTGGTCATGCACGACTCCGGCCTTGACCCGTATCGCTCACGGATGCTGGCTGCCGGCCTCGTCGGCGCGAGTCAGGTGAACGCCAGGTACTGGCTCGAGGCGAAACGGCCCATCGCGAAGAGTGAAGCGGTCGACACGACGGTCGCGTTGCTCTGGGGCGGTTTGTCGCACGTACCGAAGCACGGCGAGCCGGGCGCGATCGGAGCGGCCGAGCAGGCCCCCGAGAGCCAGCCGGCCACGGCCGAATAGCTCCAGGGGCTCTCGCTGTCAGCTACCGAAACCCACGCGTCGGATTTCCGAACTCCCCACCTCGACGTAGGCGATCTTGGTCACGGGAATGAGAAACCGAGAGCCCTTGTCGTCGGTCAGGGTCAGCAGTGACTCCTTGCCGGCGAGCGCGGACTCCACGGTCGCCAGCGCCTTGTCACCGGTCAGGGTCGATTGGATGGACAGTTCTCGCGGGCTGTCGGTGATGCCGATCTTCACTTCGACGGACATGGCCACCCTTCCGTGGTCGATGCCGCGCGGGACTCGCGCGACGGGGCCTTTCAAGACACCGGCGCCCGATCACTCGGGCGCCGCAGAGCCTGTGGCACAAGGCTAGTGCAGTGCCGCCGACCGCGGACACCCGCTCCGCTGACAGCGAACTAACCCGACCGACACCGAACCAACCCGGCCTCGGGCGCCGCTGTTCCGTCTCAGCCGAGCCCGAGGTCGGCCATGCGCGCGCTGTGCCGGTCGGCGACGACGTCGAAGAACCCTGCCATGCCCTGCAACGATGCCGCGCCCGAGAAGAGCAGGTCGGTGACTTCCTCCTCGGCAGCGAGCACCCACTGCGCGTGCGTGATGGCCTCGCCCAGCAGTCGCCGCCCCCACAGCGTCAGCGGCGACCGCAGTGCGGGGTTCGCGTCGATGGCTGCGCGCACCTCGTCGCGGGCGAACGACGAGCTGCCCGTCGCCGACATCACCTCGGCGACCACCGCGCGCGGTGCGGGTGGCAGGGCACCGGAGACCTCTGCATAGAAATCGGCTGCCAGACCATCGGCGATGTACGCCTTCACCAGTGCTTCGTACCAGGTCTTGGGATTGGTGACGCGATGGTATTCGTCGAACACCGCGCTGTAGCGCACGACGGCCTCCGCCGGGTCGAGGCCACAACGACTCACCTGTTCCGAGAGCTTCTCGAAGTGGGCGATCTCCGAGGCGACCATGCGTGCGATGTTGATACGTCCCTGGACGTCGGGCGCCATCGCCGACTCCTCGATCAGGCGGTGGA
Organism: Gordonia otitidis; assembly: GCF_020735545.1. NCBI lineage: Bacteria > Bacillati > Actinomycetota > Actinomycetes > Mycobacteriales > Gordoniaceae > Gordonia > Gordonia otitidis. The sequence continues at coordinate 3,711,951 of NZ_CP085974.1, read as the reverse complement.
ACGCGGCGAACTCGCCCGCGAGCAGCACCGAGTAGAGCTTGCCGATCGCCGGGTCCTCCGGATCGATCGACGTGGTGGACGACGGTCCGGAAGTGGGCTCGGAGGAGGGCGCGGCAGACGACATGAGGCGATGGTAGGCGGGGCTCGATCTCTTCACCAAGTACACTTGACAACGGTGCACTGACGCGAACATGACATGTCGGCACGCCGGACTCGTCCGAGCGGAACCGATACCGTCACCGCGACACCGCGGAAACGCAGGCAGCGAGATAAACGGCCACCGACCGCGGGGCACCAGACATTGCGCGCGCACTCATCGAGCCCACGCCTTCGCAGGCCGGACTGTTCCGGATATGCGGAGAACCGCATGTCATCGCCGACATGATCGGGGTGACCTTCTCAGTGGAGCCTTTTCGTGCGTGCTGGAACAGATGCGAAAGGCACACAAGAAAACATGACAGAACCCGGCGTGCAGACGACCATCGTCGACGACACCCACTCCTCCCCCACATTTGCCGAGCTCGGCGTCGACCAGAACATCGTCGACGCCCTGACCGCCGACGGCAAGACCCACACCTTCGCGATCCAGGAACTCACTCTTCCGCTCGCTCTCGCAGGCAACGATCTGATCGGCCAGGCCCGCACCGGCATGGGCAAGACCTTCGGATTCGGTGTTCCGCTGCTGCACCGTCTCGTGCACGCGGAGGCCAACGGCCTGCGTCCCCTCGACAACACACCTCGCGCGCTGGTGATCGTGCCAACCCGCGAGCTGTGCGTGCAGGTCACCGGCGACCTCGAGGTCGCAGCCAAGAACCTCGTCGTGACCCTTCCCGACGGCACGAAACGCCCGCTCAAGATCGCATCCATCTACGGCGGTCGCCCGTACGAGTCGCAGATCGCGGAGCTGCAGGCAGGAGTCGACGTCGTCGTCGGTACCCCGGGCCGCCTCCTCGACCTGGCCCAGCAGGGGCACCTGATCCTGGGCAAGGTCGGCGTACTGGTGCTCGACGAGGCCGACGAGATGCTCGATCTCGGCTTCCTGCCCGACATCGAACGCATCATGTCGGCGCTGCCCGAGCAGAAGCAGACCATGCTCTTCTCCGCGACGATGCCCGGTCCGATCGTGACACTGGCTCGCACGTTCCTGCAGCGACCGACGCACATCCGCGCAGAGCACGCCAACGATTCCGCTGTCCACGAGCGCACGACCCAGTACGTGTACCGCGCCCACGCCCTCGACAAGGCAGAACTCGTCGCCCGCATTCTGCAGGCCGAGGGTCGCGGCGCGACGATGATCTTCACCCGAACCAAGCGCACCGCACAGAAGGTGGCCGACGACCTGGCAGAGCGCGGATTCTCCGTCGGAGCAGTCCACGGCGACCTCGGGCAGGTGGCTCGGGAGAAGGCACTCAAGAAGTTCCGTAGCGGTGACATCGACGTGCTCGTCGCCACCGACGTCGCCGCGCGCGGCATCGACATCGACGACGTCACCCACGTCATCAACTACCAGTGCCCCGACGACGACAAGACCTACGTGCACCGCATCGGCCGCACGGGCCGCGCCGGTCGCACGGGTATCGCCATCACGCTCGTCGACTGGGACGAACTGCACCGCTGGGAACTCATCGACTCCGCACTCAAACTCGGCGTTCCCGAGCCCGCCGAGACCTACTCGACGTCGGAACACCTGCGCGACGAACTCGGCATCCCCGAATCGGCGACGGGCCGGGTTGCGGCACCCAAGCGCGAACGGCCCGAAGGCGAGCGGGTCGAACGTCGACCACGTGCCGAGCGCACCGCGAGCTCACGCACCCGTCGTCGGACGCGAGGCGGGAAGTCGGGCGCATCCACCGGCACGGCTAGCGCTGACGCAGACGGCGCGAGCAGAGGCGAGAGCACCGGATCACAGGCAACCGATCCGAAGGACAACGGCCGGGCGAACGCGTCCGGTACCTCTGCTGACGGGTCGGCCGACTCCGGCGAGCACAAGCCCCGCAGGCGACGCCGCCGTCGCGGTGGAGCCAACCGCACAGCAGGCGATTCCGCAGCCAACCACGGGTCCGACGCTGCACCGGCGACCGCCACCGCCGACTAGGCGTCAACTGATCCGGCACTGAGGTGATCAATCCGCGCGCGGGGCGCCCGTGAGACGTATCGCCCCTGAACGACGCACCCGCGTCGACCTGGTGGTGTCCGCTGTCATCGTCGTGGTCGTCCTCGTGGTCGGTGTCGTGGTGTGGTCGGTCAGTCCCGTCCGCCACGCCGACAGCGCCCAGGCGTCGGCGCCTGCACCCGAGGTCGCACCCGCGACGGCCGTGCCGCGCGGTCTGCGCGTCGCGTGGACCGCTCAGTCGGGCGCGACGACTGTTCCCGCTGTCTCTAGGTCGGTCGTCGTCTCAGCCGATCACGGCACGGTTGTCGGGCATGATCCGACGACGGGGCGACAACTGTGGCGATACGAACGCAACCTCTCGTTGTGCTCGGCGGTCGCGGCCTGGCCGTCGAGCAGCGACGAGGTGCTCGCGGCGTACCGCAACTCGCGTGGATGCTCTGAGGTCACCGCGCTGGCCTCGTCGACCGGACAGCGTAAGGGTGCACGCACCTCCGACGCGGACGACAACATGACGCTCGTCGCCGACTCGGGTTACGTGCTCGCCCTCGGCGATCGGCGCCTCGAGACATGGGGATCGAACCTGGTGCGCGGGATCGAATACGGCCGCGTGAGCGCACCGGTGAAGCCCGGGACGCAACCCGGTCGCGTGGACTGCAGGTTGTACTCGGGGTCCGTCAGCGGCGACCGCGTCGCGGTGATCGAACGTTGTGAGAACGACCCCGGTTATCGCCTCACGGTCCTCGGTGCCGTGCTCGACAGTGACGAGAAGGTCAAGCAGTACGGGTCGTCGCTGATCACCGACACCGCATTGGGGCCGCCACCGGTGGTGGTGGCCATGAGCACCTCGGCGATTGCCGTCTACGACGGTGGAGCCGACCCGTCGACGACCTCGGGGCGGGGCGACGTCCGGCCCGAGGGCGCAACCATCCGCGGGTTCGACTCCGACGGTGCACCCGGCCCGGTGAGCACCGTGCAGGGGCCTGTCTCCCCGCCGTCGGACAGTGTTGCGCTGACCAGCGAAGGGCTGGTCACCTTCTTCACCGGATCGGCGACGATCGTCCTCGACGGGCAGACGATGCGACCGATCTACCAGGTACCGCAGACCCTCGGGCCGGGTGAGACCATGGCGGGGCAACTCCTCCTCCCGACAGGGGAAGGCATCAGTGTCCGCGACCCGGCGACCGGGCGCGAGACGAGCACCATCGGCTTCCCCCGCGACGACGCAACCGCCACCACAAGCCTTCGGGTCATCGGCAACGAGGTCGTCGAACAACACGGCTCGACCATCCGCGCGCTGGTGTCCACCGACCCCAACTGACCACAGGTGCCCACTGACCACCGACGCCAACCGACCACAGGCGCCAACCGACCACAGGCGCCGACTGACCGTAGTCCCGCCCCGCGTGATCGGAGTCCAGGTCAGCTCGGGTCGAAGGTCCGGACGTCCTCGCCTGCTTCCCAGTGCTTCCAGAGATTCTCGGCCAGGTCGCGATATGCGGTGGCGCCCTTGTTCTTTCGTCCTCGCATCACCGACGCTCCGGACGCCGACGCCTCGGCGAAACGTACCGTGCGCGGGATCGGCGGGTCGAGCACCGGGAGGTCGTAACGGTCCGAGACGTCGGAGAGCACGTCCCGACTGTGCGTGGTGCGGGCGTCGAACAGCGTCGCCACGGCACCGAGCATGGTGAGGCCGGGATTGGTGATCTGCTGTACCTCGTTGACCGTCCGCAGAAGCTGGCCGACGCCGCGGTGCGCGAGGGTCTCGCACTGCAACGGGACGATCACCTCGTCGGCCGCGGTGAGACCGTTGAGCGTGAGAACACCCAGTGAGGGCGGGCAGTCGATCAGGATGACGTCGTAATCCTCGGCCACTTCGGCGAGCGCACGTTTCAACGCGTATTCGCGCCCCGGTCGCATCAACAGCAACGCCTCTGCGCCCGCGAGGTCGATCGTCGCGGGCAGCAGTGTCACGTTGTCGGACGTGTCGAGGAGGACATCGGCGATCTCCTCGTCACCGAGGAGTACGTCGTGCACCGAGGCCTCGAGCTGATCGGGATCGTGCCCGAGCGAAAACGTAAGGCACCCTTGTGGATCGAGATCGACGACGAGCACCGACGCGTCCAGATCGGCGAGCGCGGCGCCCAATGACTCGACGGTGGTGGTCTTGGCGACCCCACCCTTCTGATTCGCTACCGCCAGCATCCGCGTCATGCGCTCACTCTACGACCCGCCCGGTCACAGCGTCTCGGGCGCACGCGGTTGTCACACACTATTTCCACGGTGTGACCGACATCAACTGTTCTGCCGCTGTGCTCACGAAGTCTCAGCTCACTCCGCCCCGTCTCACTCCGCCCCGTCTCACTTCGCACCGTCGAGTTCGCCCGAGATCCATCGCACCGACGCCGGATGGAAGAGCAGCACCAGGGTGACGACCGCCGCGATCGCCAACGGAATGGCGAAGCCCACCTGGTGGCTCGTGAACAGGTAATAGGCGACGGGAAGGAGCAGGATCTGCGCGACCAACGAGATGGCCCGACCCCAGCGCCGTCCGCGCATCAGCGCGACACCGCCGACCAGGACACCACCGAAGATGATGCCGAACCAGGCCGCGGTGCCGTACCCGCTGATGGCGGCCTCGTGATGTCCCGCGGCAGCTCGGATCACCAGCACGATCGCGAAGATCACCGCGATCGCTCCTTCGAGCGCGGTGATGGCACCTGCCACCCGCAGTTGAACCGGGCAGCGCGCAGTCACACTCGACGCCGCGCCGGCCGGTGGCCGACCGGCGCGCTGTGCCGACGAGCGTCCTTGTCGGTCGGCTGGGCCCTGCTCTTTACTCACCCGTCCAGACTATGGGGTGCTCCGAGCAAGGGGTCGCAGGGTGGGCGATCGTGGCGACCCCATATCCTCGGGAGTCGTGCGCGTCATGCTCATCGTCAACCCCTTTGCGACCGCGACCACGGCCGCGGGTCGCGACGCGCTCGTCAACACCCTCGGCGCCCACGTACCCGTCGACGTCGAACACACCACCCATCGTGGCCACGCGGGCGAGCTCGGCGCGCGGGCCAGACGTGAGGGATACGACGTGGTCGTCGTGCACGGTGGCGACGGCTCGGTCAACGAGGTGACCAACGGCCTTCTCGGCCCTCCAGCAGAGTTCGATCCCACCCTCACGCGCCCCGCGCTGGCCATCATCCCCGGCGGAAGCGCCAACGTGTTCGCGCGCACACTCGGCGTCGATTCGGATCCGTTGCGCGCGACACGCCAACTCATCGATCTCCTCGACGCGTCGTCGATTCACCGAATCGGACTGGGGCACACAGATACTCGATGGTTTCTGTTCAACGCGGGCATGGGTATGGATGCCGTCGTGGTCCACGCGATGGAGGACAAACGCCACTCGGGAAAGGCGGCCACACCCGGCCGCTACCTCTGGACGACGATCAGTTGTTTCGTGCGCGGATCGTCGAATCAACCCGCCTTCCGCGTGCGGTTCGACGGGCACGACCCGGTCGACGGTGTGCGTTTCGCCTTCGTGAGCAACACCACGCCGTGGACATTTCTGGGTAACCACGAGATCAGGACGAATCCCCACACCGACCTCACGAGCCGACTCGGAGTGTTCGCCGCGACCTCGACGGGAGTGATGCGCAACATCGGACTCGCGACCCGCCTGCTCACCCATCGCGAGCCCAGGGCACCCCACCTGATCCGGGACGACGACGTCGAATGGGTACAGTTCGACGCCGACGAGCCCATCGACGTCCAGATGGACGGGGATTACGTGGGAGAGTTCAAGTCGATTCGCTTCACCCATCGCGAGGGCGTCCTCGACGTCGTCGCCCCCTGACGACATCTCCGGATCTGCGGTCGCGCCTCCCCTTTCGCCGCACGGGTCGCCGCGACTCCGAGAGGCGGACCCGACGGTCGGCCGTCGGCGTCGACAACGCCGCCGACCTCGGTGCTTCCTGACCCGGGAGTCAGATGAAATTCCGATTACGCGCAGGCTGACGGCAATAGTCGGGTGTCCGATGTCACGCCCTGATGCGCCAGAATGCGATCTACGCCACTAGCTGCGGAAACATAACGGCAATAATCGAACAACCGGCGTAGCATAGAACATTGGCACGGACGCGGGTGCACCACCCCCCTCCCGCAAGGGGCCACGGAGAGTGATATTGCACACGTGTCGATGAACACCATTGACTTCGGCTGGATTCGTGAAAGTATTCACAAGCAACAGCACGGAAACATTTGGTGTGTCTACGTGAACTGATGGTTACAGCCACAAGAAGCAAGATTTCGATGACGAGTGGTGCGCGTGATACGCGCGCCTGAAGGAGAAGGAATGGACTGGCGTCACAAGGCAATCTGTCGCGACGAGGACCCCGAGCTGTTCTTCCCTGTGGGAACCAGCGGTCCGGCAATCGCTCAGATCGCTGATGCGAAGCTCGTCTGCGCGCGGTGCCCCGTCACCGCCGAATGCCTGTCCTGGGCTCTCGAGTCCGGTCAGGACGCCGGTGTGTGGGGCGGCATGAGCGAGGACGAGCGCCGTGCGCTCAAGCGTCGCACTGCACGCACGCGGACACGCAGCAGCGTCTGATCGATTCAGACCACGGTCCCCGATCACTGCGGGGACGACAAGTTGACCCGGCCGAGTGCCGGGTCTTCTTGTCTGTTCTCGTTGTCAACGTGGGACTGCGCTCCTTGTTGCACATGAGCCCGACACGATCGGCCCCTTCTGCGACATGCTCACGCGGGCGTGCGCGCATGCAATGGCACCGTGATGCGCGCTTGCGCCCCCTGCCCATGCGGGTTCGGGCCGAGTTCCAGCGCGCCACCGAGTTCGATGTTCACGAGCGTCTGGACGATCTGCAGGCCCAGTCGTTCGGAGTCGTTGATCGAGAAGTTGTCGGGCAACCCGGTGCCGTTGTCGCGCACGGTGACCACCATGCGACGCACGTCGCGGTCGGCCGAGATCTCGATGCGCGCGTCGTCGCGCGGCTGCGCGAAGCCGTGTTCGACGGCGTTCTGGATCAGTTCGGTCAACACCATCACCAGTGGCATCGCCAGTTCTGCCGGCAGTACGCCGAGCCGGTCGCGGTGGCTCACCGACACCGGCGTCTCCCCTGCCGCGACGTCGACCATGCTCGGGAGCAACCTCGACACCGCCTCGTCCATGTCGACCTCTTCGTCGACGCTGCCGGACAGCAGCTCGTGCACGGTCGCGATGGCCGCCACCCGCCGCACAGCCTCCACGAGAGCCGATCGAGCTTCGTCGTTGGACGTCCGGCGCGCCTGCAGGCGTAGCAGTGCCGAAACCGACTGCAGGTTGTTCTTGACCCGGTGATGTATCTCGCGGATCGTGGCGTCCTTGCTGATCAGCGCGAGATCGCGGCGCTTGACCTCCGTGACGTCACGGATGAGCACCACCGCTCCGGAACTCACCCCTCGCGGACGAAGGGGCACCGCCCGCAGGAGCACGGTCGCCCGACGGGCATCGGCTTCCATGCGCATACCCACGTCGGGATACGGCCCCTCGGGCGGAACGAGGACACCGGCCGCGACGTCGATCATGGTCGCCGCGTCATGCGACTCGAACGCGTCGGTCAACAGCGACGTCGTCACGTCGGACAGTCGCCTCCCCGACAACTCAGAGGTCCACCCCATGCGATGAAACGCCGAGAGCGCATTGGGGCTCGCGTACACGACGACGCCACGCTCGTCGACGCGGACGAAGCCGTCGCCCGCGCGCGGTGTCGACAGACCCCTCGGATTGGCCTCGAGTCGCGCGAACGTACCGTCGGCGACCATCTGACACAGATCGTTGGCGGAGTCCTGGTACGCCAGCTCCAGCGGCGACGGAAGTCGCGGATGGGTGAGATCGACGGCCCTGGTGAGCACGCCGATCACGTCACCGGAGAATCCGACCGGGACCGCCTCACGTCGGATCGCGACCGACCCGATCCATGTGGGATCCTCCTCGCGCAGGATGTGCCCCTCGTCGAATGCGCGTACGGCCTGCGGATCGGCATCGGCGTCGACGACCATGCCGACCTGATCGCTGGGGAACACCGTCGACGCCGTGTTGGGGCGGCATTGCGCGACCGTCACCACTTCACCGCTCTCCGCACGTACCGCGAGCAGGAAGTCGGCAAAGGAGAGGTCGGCGAGAAGTTGCCATTCGGCGACGAGTCGCTGCAGGTAGGCCGCAGCGCGGTCGGACAGTGTGGTGTGTTCGGCGAGGAGATCCGCCAGCGTCGACATCGGCTTCGCTCAACAGTGTCGCGGGCGACTACTCGTAGGTGGCGATGACGTCGCCCGCCTGGATCACGTCTCCGACCTGCACCTTGACGTCGGCGAGGGTGCCCGACTCCTCCGCGAGTACCGGGATCTCCATTTTCATCGATTCGAGCAGGACGAGTGTGTCGCCGATCTCGATCTGCTGACCGGGCGTTGCCCGGACTTCGAGAACACTCGCCACGATCTCGGCGACCACGTCTTCTGCCATGGGCTCAAATCTAATCCACCACTGTGCCCCGACAGCAGAACACCCGCGAGCGAACCACCCGACCATCAGAGAGTTCGACGCGGCCCGCCGGCTCGGGGCACGAAAAAGCCCGGGCGGACGCGGTCGATGTGACCGACTGTCACGCTCCGGGCGTTTCGTCTGGCACGCAGCTCAGGCGTTGGGGCGCTTGCCGTGGTTGGCAGCACTCTTCTTGCGTGCGCGCTTCTTGCGTCCGCGCTTACCCATGACGGGCCTCCTTCGTCTCCGATGTGCTCAGTGATTGTCCCACGTCGGCCCCCCATTCCGGGAATCGGTGCCGGTGGGGAGTGATCGGTACCCGGCAGGATGCGGCGTCTCGGTCACCCGAGACGGGCGTCATTCGCCGCCGGAGTACCGAGTTTCGCGTACGACGACGGTCTTGCGGATCTCGACGCGGAGTCGGTCGCGCAAGCTGTCCGGCGCACGATCGCCACCGCATTTGCGGTTGATCAGCGCCTTCAGCTGTCGCTCGATGCCGTAGTGCGCCAGGCACGACGGGCAGTTGTCCAGATGCTGCTGCAACCGGGCGCGGGCGGCGGCGTCGCACTCGTTGTCGAGGACGAGCCAGACGTCGGCGATCACTGCAGAACAGTCGAGCGAGGTGAACTCCGGGTCATCGGCCTGCGTCACCTCGGGAATCGAGTCGCTCATCGTGCCACCCCGCTCTCCGAGGCCGGCTCGCGGATGAAGCCGCGGTCGCGGGCCACGTCGGTCAGCAGTTCGCGCAGCTGACGGCGTCCACGGTGCAGACGCGACATGACGGTGCCGATCGGGGTGTCCATGATCTCGGCGATCTCCTTGTACGGGAGACCCTCGACATCGGCGTAGTACACGGCCATCCGGAAATCCTCGGGAAGTGCCTGCAGCGCCGCTTTGATCTCGTCGTCGGGCAGTGCGTCGAGAGCCTCGATCTCGGCAGATCGCAGACCGGTCGACGTGTGCTCGGCGTTGGCTGCGAGTTGCCAGTCGGTGATCTCGTCGGTCGGGTACTGGGCGGGCTGGCGCTGCTTCTTTCGGTACCCGTTGATGTAGGTGTTGGTGAGGATGCGGTACAGCCAGGCCTTGAGGTTGGTGCCCTCACGGAACGAGGCGAACGCCGAGAACGCCTTCACGTAGGTTTCCTGCACGAGGTCTTCCGCATCGGCCGGATTGCGCGTCATCCGCAGCGCGGCGCCGTACATCTGGTCGAGCAACGGGAGCGCGTCGCGCTCGAACCGTTCGGTGAGGTCGGCATCGGTTTCCGACGGATCGGCACGACGCGGCGCCGCCGAGCCGGCCGCGGTGGATGCCGATTCCTGGGTGACGGACTCTTCTGTGGTCGACTCGGCTGTGGTCGACTGAACTGGGGTCGACTCACCTGGGACGGTGTCGCTTGTCCGGTCAGCACCGCCGGCAGAGTCGGGGGACTCGGGAGAAGCCACGTAATTCCCTTCGCTGATGACTCCGGTACCGCGAACCCCGCTGAAGGGCGTCGCAGATGCACCGGTGATGTCGATCAAGCTTACCGACCCCGCTTGCGTTCCGAGCTTCCCAGGTCGTTCGAGCACCATTGCTCCCATCGACGATCCACCTCCTCGATCTGTCCTGTTGTCCTGTACTTATCCGGTCCACCAACAGGTGAACCACCCGCTGAGCAGCGGTGGGGCAGCGCCCTGACATTGTTGGTCAACAGGGTGGCGCCGACAATTGTTCCGCGCATGTCCGATTTGTTGGCGCACACTGATCTGTTGGCGCACGCGACACACACGGGAGGTTCCGATGGCAGCGACTCCAGCACTCACTGCGCTCGCCAAGGCGGGGGTGCCACACGACGTGCACAGCTACGCGCACGACCGGAAGTCCGACGCCTACGGAGCGGAGGCGGTCGACGCGTTGTCGTCGCTCGGCGTGTCGCCGGAACAGATCTTCAAGACACTCGTCGTGTCGCTGACCGGCGGACCAGGTGGGCTCGCCGTCGCCGTCGTGCCCGTACCGCACAAGCTGTCACTCAAGGCCATCGCGGCGGCCCTCGGGGCATCCAAGGCTGTCATGGCCGACGCCAAGGCCGTCACCCGATCGACCGGTTACGTGCTCGGCGGCGTGTCACCACTGGGACAGCGCACAGCCCTGCCGACCGTCGTCGACTCGTCGGCACTGGCCTGGGACCGAGTCCTGTGCAGCGCAGGTAAACGCGGCCTGGAGGTGGAGCTGTCGCCGACCGACCTCGTGGCGGCGACCTCGGCGGTCACCGCCGACATCGCTGTCTGAGTCGTGTCGGTACCGCGTGACAGCATGGAGTCATGTGCGGACGTTTCGCGGTGACCACCGACCCTGCGAAGCTCGCGGCCGAGATCGACGCGGTGAACGAGGTGCCCGCGTCGTCGGCGACTGGTTCCACCGGAAGCGCTGATGGCGACGCGACCGGCACCGAACAGACGGACTCCACGAGTGACGAGCGCAAGTCGCGACCGCTCGGCACGAATTACAACGTGGCGCCGACGTCGACGATCCTGACGGTCGTCGAACGTCATTCCCACGACGACCCACACGACGATCCGCGCCTGCGTATCCGCCCGATGCGGTGGGGGTTGGTCCCGTCCTGGGCCAAGGAGGTCGGCAAGGGGCCGCTGCTGTTCAACGCTCGCGCTGAGACGGCCGCGGAGAAGAGTTCGTTCCGCAGTGCGGTCAAGTCGAAGCGCTGCCTCGTTCCGATGGACGGCTGGTACGAGTGGAAGGCCGGTCCGGATAACAGCAAGGGCAAGCCGACGAAGATCCCGTTCTTCATGTCACCGAAGGACGGCACCCGGCTGTTCATGGCCGGGCTGTGGTCGACCTGGCACGACCGTTCCGACCGCGACGCCCCTCCCCTGCTGAGTTGCACGATTCTCACGACCGATGCCGTCGGCGAATTGCGCGAGGTCCACGACCGTATGCCCCTGATCATGCCGTTCGACAACTGGGACGCCTGGCTCGACCCCGACCATCCTGCCCCGACCGAGCTGTTCTCACCCCCGAGTCACGAGGTGGCGGACGCGATCGGAATTCGCGAGGTGTCGCCACTGGTCAACCGGGTCACCAACAACGGCCCGGAACTGCTCGCGCCTGCCTGACCTCCGCGTGGTCAGTCGTCGGGGACGAGCACGGCGGCACCGTCGAACCGGCCTGCCTCCAGATCGGCGAGCGCATGGTCGGCCCTGGAGAGCGGATACCTGTGCGTGGTGGCGGCGATCCCGTATCGGGCCGCGAGTTCGAGGAATTCACGGCCGTCGTCGCGCGTGTTGGCGGTGACCGAGCGGATCTCTTTCTCGTAGAACAGTTCTCGCTCATAGTTCAGCATCGGGATGTCCGACAGGTGGATGCCCGCTATCGAGAGCACGCCACCGCGGTCGAGTGCGCGCATCGCCACCGGGACGAGTTCTCCGACGGGCGCGAAGGTGATGGCGGCGTCGAGCGGCACCGGCGGCGCATCGTAGGCGCCGTTGACCGAGGCCGCCCCCAACGATCGGGCGAGTTCCTGCGCTTTCTCTCCGCGGGTCATGACGTGGACCTCCGCGCCCTGCGCGATCGCCAGTTGCGCGCACAGGTGTGCGCTGCCGCCGAATCCGTACAACCCCAGCCTGCCGCCGTCGGGCAGTGATGCCCGTACCAGTGCGCGGTAGCCGATGATTCCCGCGCAGAGCAGCGGGGCGAGCGTGACGTCGTCGACGCCGTCGGGCAGTCGGTAGGCAAAATCGGCAGGAACCGTCGTGTACTCGGCGTAACCCCCATCGACGTCCCAACCGGTGTATGTCGATGCCGGACAGAGATTCTCATTGCCTCGTCTGCAGTACTTACACGTTCCGTCGGTGTGGTGGAGCCAGGCCACCCCGACGCGGTCGCCGCTGTCGAAGCCGCGCACCTGCTCACCGGAGTCGACGACCTCACCGACCACCTCGTGTCCCGGCGTGACGCCTGCGCGATGAACCGGGAGGTCACCCTCGGTGACATGCAAATCGGTACGACAGACACCACAGGCACGCACCTTGACCAGCAATTCGTCCGGGCCCGGCGTAGGCACGGGTTTGTCGACCAATTCGATGGGGTGGCCGCCGATCGGCCCGGGGCGGGTGACTGACCATGCGCGCATGTCCCCACTGTAATTTCGTCGCGCCCGGTGTGTACTTGGTCCATGAATGCCGACCGAACGAGTGCCGATCAAGGAAGCTCCGGGCAAGGAGCCTCTGGACCGACGAGTTCTGGACCGTCGAGTTCTGGACAGTCGAGTTCTGGCTGGGGCTGGCTCCGGATGCCCCATCGCGGCGACGCGCCTGCGATCGTGCGGCTCGCGGTGAGTATCGCGGTCGGAGCTGCGGCCGCCGTCGGCATCGCGCAGGAGATCCCCCGGGGGGCTCCGCTCGCCGGGTGGGCGATCGGCGCGGGCCTGTTCGTGATCTGGACGTGGCTGGCGCTGTGGCCGATGGACAACACTGCCACCGAAACCCACGCCAGCAAGGAGGAACCGACGCGATTGGGTGCGTTCGCCATCATTCTCGTCGCTGCTTTCATGAGCCTGATCGGCATCGTCGAGGTGCTCTCCCGGAAGGACCCGGTGCTGCTCCTCATCGCACTTCTGTCCGTCGTCGCCTCGTGGGCGGCGATCCACACGATGTACGCCATGCACTATGCCCGCGCGTATTTCGGGACCGACGGTCCTGCCGGCGTCGACTTTCACCAGGACGAACCCCCGCGCTACAGCGATTTCGCCTACATGGCGGTCACGGTCGGCATGAGCTACGCGATCTCCGACACCGACATCGGATCGTCGAAACTACGCCGAGTCATCGTCTTCCACGCGTTGCTGAGCTACTTCTTCGGCACGGTGATCGTCGCGTTGTTGATCAATCTCACCGCGAACGTCGGGTCCTGAGCACGTTCGATCGGCCGCGCTGGCTACACACGCTCAGTCGTAGCTGTAGGAGTTCAGCGGATAGCTGCCCATCTCCCGCAGTGTCGTCAACGTCGAATTGGGGCGCAGCAATGTCGCTTCTCCGTGCGGATCGAAGTAGTAACTGCGCGACGTCGCACAGTTGCCGCGATAGAACACCGACGATTGCAGGTGGTCGGTGACCTCGGCCAGGAATCGGTCGTTCGCCTCGTCTGTGACCTCGAACGTGTCCGCATCGCGACGCCGGAGTTCGGTGAACAGTCGAGCGATGTGCCGCATCTGCGACTCGATGGTGGTGAAATACGAGAGCCCGCTGTAGGAGTAGGGACTGTTGAGCGACAAGAAGTTCGGGAACCGCGGGATGGTGATGCCCTCGAATGCCTGAAAGCGGTTCTCGCGCCACCACTTTCCCAGATTCCTACCCCCGCGACCGACGATCGTCATTGCGGGGAAATTGGTGTCCCACAGGTCGAACCCGGTCGCGAGCACCAGCGTGTCGATCGAGTGACGCGTTCCGTCCGCGCTGACCACGGCATCTGCTTCGAAGTGACCGATGCCGCCGGTCTCGAGCGTGACGTTTCGCCTCGCGAAAGCACGGAAGTACTTGTTGGAGAATGTCGGTCGCTTGCAGCCGAAATCGTAGTCCGGCGTCAGGGCGCGCCGCGTCGCGCGGTCGGGCACCTGCGCTCGCAGGTGTGCACGCGCAAGCAATGCCGCGGCCTTGTTCCCCGGTCCGAACTGCTTGAAATGCAGCACCCCGAACACCATCAGCACTTCCAGTAGCGACGTGTTGACGAGCCGGGCTACGCGCTGAGTGGCCGGAGCAGTGGCAAAGATCTTCTGCAGCGCAGCGGGTATCGGGAAATCGACCTTGGGTACCACACAGATGGGGGTTCGCTGGAACACCGTGAGTGCGGCAGCATCCCTGGCGGCTTCGGGGATCAACTGGACCGCGGTGGCGCCGGTGCCGATCACGGCGACACGACGTCCGGTGAAGTCGAATCCGTCCTACCAGTCGGCGGTGTGCAACACCTTTCCCGTGAACGAGTCGAGGCCGGGAAAATCGGGGATGTGCGGCTGCGACAGAAACCCTGTAGCGGTGACGAAGTAACGGCAGGTACGACTCGAACCGTCGGCGGTGTACACCGTCCACAAGTGGGTGCGCTCATCCCACTCTGCGCGCTCGACACTGGTGGAGAATTCCATGTGCCTCTTGAGGTCGTACTTCTCGGCGACGTGTTCGGCGTAGCGCTTGAGCTCAGCACCGGGTGCGAACAGGCGCGACCAGTACGGATTGGGTTCGAAGCTGTAGGAGTAGGTGACCGACGCGATATCGACAGCGAGCCCGGGATAGTGGTTCACATGCCACGTCCCGCCGAGGTCGTCCTCTCGCTCCAGAATCGCGATCGACTCGATCCCCTGGCGCCTGAACTCGATCGCCCCACCCATTCCGCCGAAGCCTGCGCCGACGATGACGACCTCGTGGTCCGGCTGCGTCGAACCGCCCGCGCCCGACCCGCTCGACCCCGTCGTTGTGCTCGACTGCACCACCATCGACCCCGTTCCCGCATTTCTCCGCGACTGACCGCGCAGCGTTGTCTGTGACTCGAAGACACAGTAACGCAGATCACCCTCGACCAGGAAGGGTGAGCCGCCTCAGGTGATCGCCGATCCGTCGTAGAGCACATCGAAGAACTGGGTGGCGACGAGTTGTTCGCCCTTCTTTCGATTGACCCCCAGCTGTCTGCGGTACTTGGCGACATGCTGCAACGACAACGCGGAGTACAGCAGCGGAAGGTGGTCCTTGCGCTGGTCGTAGACGCCCGCTGCCCCCTTGGCGGCGAGACGATTGGCCTGCCAGTGCGACGGATGCATCAAGACGTCGCGGAGGACAGCCGCCTTGATCATCTTCTTCCGACCCGGCGGGACGACCACCAGCTCACCCGGATCGAACAGGGCCGCATCGAACTCTTCAGGCGTGGCGACGGTGCACCCCGCCGTCGGACGTGGATTGCACTCGACCATGTGGTGCACGCCGTCGTCGGTCATGAGGAAGTCGAAGCTGATCTGACCGTGCCAGTTCAGCTCGCGGGCGATCGTCTGCGCGGCGTGCAACGATTCCGGTGAGTCGACGGACTCGAACACGATCCCGCCGCGGTTGTCGATGGCCAGAGGGTGCTCGTAACACGAGTGCAAGACCACCTCGCCGTGGTGGACCACGCTCCAGCTACAGCGGTCGACACCCTTCAGGTACTCCTGCACCAGCCAGGGATCGTCAGCGGTGGGATGCACGGCGTCGAGGCTCGTCTCGGATGCGAGCGGTCCGGTGTTCGTCACCACGTCGAGCCCACCCCTGCCATAGGCCGCGCGGGCGAACCAGTGTTCCCAGTGCGTCGTCGCCGCGCGCAGCTCCTCCTGCGAGGTCGCCGTGATGGAGTCGGCGACGGGCAGGTCCAGCGATCGGCACAGTTCGCTGAAGCTCACCTTGTCGTGCACGCGGTGCAGGGTGTCGAAGTCGGGGAAGAACAGCTCGAGATCACGATGGCCCGCCATCAGACGGTCCCGGTGATACGCGAGGTAGAACACCTCCTCGAACATCGGTAGCAGCCAGGTGACCTCCTCGGCGTCGATGATGTCGACGATCGCCGAGATGAATGCTTCGGTCTCCTGGGTCGGCGCAGGCACGGTGTAGTGCTTGCGCGCGCCGCGCGAGTGACTACCCGGCGCGGAGCGGAAGGTGTCGGCGGCGATCACCCGCCTGCCGGTCACACCGAGCTTGTGGATCTCGTCGACGGCGAACGGCATCCGTGAGGTGGTGACAAGGATCGTGGGATCGATGGCTGGCACGGATCAACCCTAACGGCGTGTGGGATGGCGTGCGCCGAACTCGACGTCCACGGCACATATACCGCCCATTGCGGCGCAAGCCGACTCCATCGTCGGCACCCCACTCGCCGGACGGATCACCGTCCGCCCGTCCGGAATACCGCAGGGGGTTTCGACGCTGGGTCACGTATGACGCAGAGGCCTGACGCACGATCGCCCGGGACGACGGCATCGACGAGCGAACCCCGGTCCGGGGCGCGTTCGTTCGTCGCAGCCATCGCGGCGTTCGCCGTCGTGATGCTCGGCACCACACTGCCGACCCCGCTCTACTCGATCTACGCCGAGGAACTCGGCTTCGGTGTCACCACGACGACCGTCATCTTCGCTGTCTACGCGGCCGGGGTGATCGTTGCGCTTGTCTGTTTCGGACGATGGTCGGATGTCGTGGGTCGGCGGCCACTGCTGATCGCCGGCGCGATCCTCTCCGCCGTGAGCGCCGTGGTTTTCCTGACCGCGGGGCCGGTGTGGCAGCTGATGATCGGCCGCGTGCTCTCGGGACTGTCCGCGGGCATCTACGCCGGCGCGGCCACAGCGGCGGTCATCGAACTCGCACCACCGAACTGGCGTCACCGCGCGCCGGCACTCGCAACCGCGGCGAACATCGGCGGATTGGGGCTCGGACCACTCATCGCGGGACTGCTCGCCCAGTTCGCGCCACTGCCGCTGCGCCTGTCATTCATCGTCGACCTGGTACTGCTCGCCATCGTCTTCGTCGGGATCTGGTTCATGACCGAACCGGTCACGCGCACACCGGGAGCCCGCCTCTCGGTGCAGCGACTGTCGGTCCCGCCGGAGACCAGGGGCGTCTTCCTCCGAGCGGCTATCGCGGCGTTCGCGGGTTTTGCGGTGATGGGAACGTTCACCGGTGTGACACCGGCATTCGTGTCGCAGGTCCTCGGCATCGATTCCCACGCGTTGGCGGGCATCCTGGTGTTCCTGCTGTTCGGCTCGTCCGCAGCGGCACAGATCGCCGGTCGGTCTGTGCCGACCGAACGCGCACTCGTCGCCGGTTGTGCGTTGCTGTTGGTCGGCATGATGGTGCTCGTCGCAGGGTTGCTGGCGGCGTCGTTCGCCCTGCTCGTCATCGGCGCGCTGGTCGCCGGTGCCGGCCAAGGACTCTCGTTCAGCAAGGGTCTCGCGTCGGTGGTCGGTGCGAGTCCTGCGGATCGACGGGCAGAGGTGACCTCGACCTTCTTCGTCGTCGCCTACGTCGCGATCTCGATCCCGATCGTCGGCGAGGGCTTCGCGGCGTCCCACTGGGGCCTGCGGACGTCGGGGGTGGTATTCAACATCGCGGTCGGCGTCCTCGCACTCGTCGCGCTGGTGCTGACCGCGATCGCCGTGCGCCGGGAGAACGCACGCGCCTACTCCTGAACCACCGGTGACGCCCGCGGCCGTCTCAGTCCTTGCCGCCCGCACCCCTGGCTGCCCCGACACCCTCACCGGCGAGAGCCGATACCAGGTCTGAGAACCGACGACTGCTCGCGAGGTCCTCCACGAGCACGGCGGTGCCGCCGTCGTCGGCAAGCGGAATGCACCAGTTGGGATATTGATCGCTGTTGGTGCCGGGCTGATTCTGAATCCGCCGCTCGCCGACCGCGTCGACGAGCGCGACACCGAGCAGCACAGACGGCGTCGCAGCGATGAGCCGATAGAGCGCCTCCACGGTCTCCGGGCTCGTGAGTTCGGCGTCCGGGTCCAGGAGCCCACGCGCTCGTGCCATGTCGAGGATGGCATCGCGATCACGCGCATCGCGGGCGCGTTCGTCGGCCTCCGACGTCTCGAGGAGTCCGAGTTCTGCACGCAGGTCGATGTGCTCGCCCGCCAGATAGCCGACGGTCGGCGGCAGATCGTGGGTCGTCACCGACGTGAGACAGAGTTCGCGATAATCCTCCGGCGGGATAGGCGCGTACGGCCCGTGTTCGAACCACAGGATCGACGTGCCGAGGATGCCCCGCTGTGCCAGCGCGGTCTGCACGGTCGGCTCGAATACGCCGAGGTCTTCACCGATCACGACCGCACCGGCGCGCTGAGCTTCGAGGGCGAGAATGCCCAGCAGCGCGTCGTGGTCGTAGCGGACGTAGGTGCCGCCCGCGGGCCCCATGCCGTCGGGGATCCACCACAGCCGAAAGAGTCCCAGGATGTGGTCGACCCGCAGTCCCCCCGCGTGGCGCATGACCGTGCGCAGCATGTCCCGGTACGGTACGTAACCCGCGTCGGCCAGCCTTCCCGGATGCCACGGCGGCTGATCCCAGCCCTGCCCCTGCTGGTTGAACCCGTCCGGCGGTGCTCCGACCGTGGCACCCGAGGCCAGAACGTCATCGAGCATCCATGCGTCGGCTCCGTGACGGTCGACGCCGACTGCGAGATCGGTGATGATCCCGATACTCATACCCGAAGCGATCGCAGAGTGTTGTGCGCTGGCCAGCTGTTCGTCGCAGATCCACTGCAGCCACATGTAGAAGTCGATGCGGTCGCCGTACTTTCGGCGTAACCGCTTGAGATAGCGCGCATCGCTGGCCTTCTCCGGCCAGTTGTCGCTGTCGACGCCGAAGCGCTCGACGAGCACGCACCAGGTGGCGAAGCCCTTGAGTCCCTCTCCTTCTCTTTTGCAGAATCTGTCGAAGGCATGGTCACGGCGCTTGCTCCGCGGGACGTCGTGGATGAGCTCGAGTACGTCGAGCTTTGCTCGATACGACTTGTTGCGCTTGATCTCCGACGCGTCGAGGTCGTCGGTGAAGAACTCCTTCTGCAGCGCCTTGATCCACTTGCGCTGGGGTTTGGGAAGCTCGTCGGCTTCGGGGATCTCCTCGACCCTGATGTAGAGCGGGTTGACGAAACGCCTCGTGGCGGGCAGATACGGCGACGCTTCGATCGGCGGACGTGGCGCGGCCGCGTGCATCGGATTGACCTGGACGAAGTCGGCGCCGTAGACACTGCCCGCGATCTCGCAGATGCGCGCGAGGTCGGCGAAGTCACCCACACCCCACGACCCCGCGGACCGTACCGAATACAGCTGCAGCGCGAGACCCCATCGCCTCGTGCCGAGGAGGTCGTCGGCCGTCGAGAGTCGGCGCGGGGTGACGATCAGGGGTGCGCTCGCGTAGGTGTCACGGGCGGGATTGGCGGCGACGATCTCGTGATAGCCCTGCGGAAGTCCACCCGGTACAGCGAAGGTCGCACGCCCGGTCAGTACGCCGTCGACGTCACGCGGCTGCGTCCACACATCGAGCTGGGTCGGCGTGACCGTGTCGCCGGATTCGGTGCGGATGCTGACGGCGACCGGATCACCGTGCGGAACGTGCACGGCGAACGTCGCCTGCGTGTTCGCCGACTCGTCGGTTTCGGTGACCACGGTGACCGATGGCAGGAATCGACGCCATTCCGCGACGTCGAGTTCTGCCAGGGACTGTTCGATGTGATCGTCGGTTCCGGCCTCGACGTCGAGGGACGCGAGCACCCTGACCAGCGTGTCGCGCGAGACCTCGTGATAGTTCTGATCCCACCCGGTGTAGCCGACGCTCACTCCGCATCGTTGTGCGAGCTCCGCCAGCCGGTCACTCACCTGATCGGTCGTCACGTCTGCATCGTCTCACCGATTGGGCGGGGATGCGCGTTCACCGACGACCTTGCGCGGCGGGCCGTCGCGCAGTTGAATTCTTGTGACCCCGATCACCGCCTGCTGGGAGTACCCATGTCCGACGACGCACTGACACTCGATCCCACAACCACTGCTCTGGTGCTCATCGAGTTCCAGAACGAGTTCACCACCGACGGTGGTGTCCTGCACGATGCCGTCGCCGAGGTCATGGATTCGACGGGGATGCTGGCCAATACCGTCACCCTGGTCGACAAGGCACGTGCCGCCGGCGTCACCATCATGCACGCGCCGATCACCTTCGCCCCCGGCTACGGGGAACTGACCCGGCACCCCTACGGAATCCTCAAGGGCGTCGTCGACGGCAATGCCTTCGTGAAGGGAACCTGGGGTGCTGCCATCGTCGACGACCTCACCCCGACCGAAGGAGACATCCTCATCGAGGGCAAGCGCGGCCTCGACACGTTCGCGAGCACCAACATCGATTTCATCTTGCGCAGCAAGGGAATCGACACGATCATCCTGGGCGGATTCCTCACCAACTGCTGCGTCGAGTCGACGATGCGGTCGGGCTACGAGAACGGCTACCGGGTCATCACACTGACCGACTGCACCGCGGCGACGTCACCGGCCGAGCACGAGAACGCCATCACGTTCGACTACCCGATGTTCTCACTGCCCGTCGACTCGTCGGCGGTGCTCGCGGCCCTCTAGCCGAGTTCCGGGGTGACTCAGAAGAACTGGTCGCGACGCCGGATCAACGACGTCGCGGCTGCGCTGATGACACCGGTCAGGACCAGGTAGCCCGCAGCCAACCAGGGTGTGCCGCCCGACACCCCGAGGAGTGCGGTCAGGATCAGCGGAGTGAGCCCCGACGCGTAGATGCCGGAGAACTGGTAGACCACCGACAGCCCCGTGTAGCGCACCGGCGTCGGGTACAGGCTCGCGAACAGCGTGCCCTGC
The DNA here is from genome assembly GCF_020735545.1 of Gordonia otitidis. Lineage (NCBI taxonomy): Bacteria > Bacillati > Actinomycetota > Actinomycetes > Mycobacteriales > Gordoniaceae > Gordonia > Gordonia otitidis. The sequence continues at coordinate 3,690,938 of NZ_CP085974.1, read as the reverse complement.
GCGCCGTAGAACAGCGCATGGACCACACCGAAGACCACCGCGAGTCCCACCGTGAACCAGACGAGATCTGAGGTCCCGAAGAGCACGAACACCGGGTACACCGCGACCGCGTAGGCGACCATTCCCGCGAGATAGACCCGTCGGGGGCCGAACCTGTCTGTGAGCAGACCCGACACGGGCAGCAGAAGCGCCATCACCGCCGAGGCGATGGTCACCGAGATCAGGACAGACACCTTGGGCAGGCCGAGTTGCGTGGTCGCATAGGCGATCGCGAATACGCCCCAGGTGTTGAACGCCGAACCCTCGCCCCACCGGGCGAGCAGGCCGAGCACCGTGTTGCGTGTATACGGTTGCCGGACAACCTCCTTCAACGGAGCCGACGACTTCTGCGACAGCTCGTCCACCTCCCGGAACGCCGGGGTCTCGTCGACCCTGAGACGCACGACGAAGCCGATGACCACGAGCACGATGCTGCCGAGGAAGGCGATACGCCAGCCGTAGGCGAGGAACGCATCGTCGTCGAAGACCACCTGAAGCAACGCGAAGATCGCCGTACCCAGGGCGAGGCCGAGAGCGAGGCCGATCTGCGGGATCGAACCGAAGAAACCGCGACGCCCGCGCGGGCTGTGTTCGACGGCGAGCAGCACCGCACCCGCCCACTCGCCGCAGAGCGCGAACCCCTGCACGATGCGCAGCAGGAGAAGCAGGATCGGTGCGAGTACGCCGACCTGCGCGGCAGTCGGCACCGCACCCATGGCTGCGGTGGCGAGCCCCATCATGACCATCGTCAGCGCGAGGGTCTTCTTCCGGCCGATCCGGTCGCCGATATGGCCGAACACGACCCCGCCGATCGGACGCACCACGAACCACACGGCGAACGTCGCGAACGTGAGCAGTGTGCCGACGAACCCGCTCTGGTGCGGGAAGAACACCGTGCTGAAGACGAGACTCGCTGCGGTGGCGTAGAGGAAGAAGTCATACCACTCGACCGTCGTACCCAGCAGGCTTGCCAGAGCGACGGTTCGCAGTCGTCGACGCCGTTCGGCGTCGCTCTCGGAGTCGACGCCTCGCGTGTCGAGTGACGTGCCGCCACCCGCAGCCGTCGCAGAACCGATGCTTGTGGCGGTCGAGCTCGTTGATGGCACGGTCACGGTTGATCGACGCTACGCAGCTCACGCGAGGCTGCCCAGACCAACAATCACCGTGATCACAACTGCCGCGGGTCGGCGGGACCGGACTCGGGTGGTGGACTCGCGTAATGGTCGCAGCCGTCACCTCACCGCGCGATGCATACCGGGGGTAGCTGCGCCCCGAGTCCGCGCAGCGCGAGTGACTGCGCTCGCGGTGAGTACGTGAAGTCGGTGTGTTCGGTGTGATCTGCCGGGCAGCCGTCCTGGATGACGATGTTGTCGACGTGTGCGCCGGGGCCGGCGGTCAGAAAGCTCGCGGTGTACGGGGTGGAGACCTCGTCGTATGTCGTGGTGAGCACGGTGTAGTCGAGTCCCGGCATGGTGTCCCCGCCGCTGTTGAGTCGCGTGATGAACTCCGACCCCTGCTGCTGATCGGCGCCGGCAGGACCCGACGCCGCAGCGACCTGTGGCCCGATGTCGACACCTTCCGCGCGCATGTCGTGCTCGAGATCGACGAGCCCGTCCATCGTCGTGCCGTGGTTGGTCGCGGCCATCGTCACCACGCGTGACACCTTGTTGCCCAGGGGATTCGACGCATCGGCTCCACCGTGGAACCTCAGATACGCCCGTGCGATGACGCCGCCCTGCGAGTGCCCCACCAGATCGACCTGCCTCGCACCGGTGACCCGCAGCACGCGCTCGACGAAAGCGCCCAGTTGGGCGGCCGACTCGTCGACGTGGCCCGCGCCGTATTCGCCACCGGACTGCAGTGCGGGGACACCACCCCCGGCCGAGGTGGGCAGAATGCCGAGTTCCGGTGCGAACACACAATATCCGTGACGCGCGAGCACCGGCGCGAAGCCGGCCCACGTCTGATACGCCGACTCCCAGGTGCCATGCACCAGCACGACCGGTCGAGGGTGGGCCTTCGACGGCTTACACGCCCAGTCGTCGGCCCCGGGCGGAATCGCCTCGGGGTGTGGATACCTCGCGGCCGCACGGAAGTCGGACTGCACCGGTCCTGATCCCACCGGGTCGGCGGAACCGCTCGCCGCACTCGCGGGCGGGGCGGTCGCCGCGACCGCACACACGACCGCGACGACCAGACCGGACACCATCGCGGACGCACGGGTGAAACGAATCGGACATTTGCGAAATACCCTGCGTGCCAACAGCTCCCCCTTGATCAGTGTGTCGGGGTGAGCTTATTGCGGACAGCGACGCAGCGGCCCTGGTTGTGAGTGTCCAGCCCATCCGGTGGCGCTGTGTCCGTGAGCGCACCACACGCACCGAGGGATGACGGCGACACCCGTCACGTCGAGTAGTGGGCGACACCTTCGGCGGATCGTCGGAGCCACCTCACGATGTCACGGCGATGGCGTGATTCGACGCCTGTCACCGTGAAGCCCCGATCACGCAGGCTTGATGGCCTCGGCGATGGGGGTCGATCCGTCATTGAATTCGATGAACGCGCCGATCGTCGACGGCTCGGAGATCACGTCCGCAGCAACCTCGGCGACGTTGTCACGGCTCGTGTTCCCCTTCTTCCAGTCACCCTTGTGTGTGACGTCGATGCGGCCCGTACCCGGGTCATCGGTGAGCGCGCTCGGTCCCAGGATCGTCCACTCGAGGTCGGTCTTCTTGAGGTACTCGTCAGCCTCCGCCTTCGATTCCGCGTACGCGTAGAACGGATCGTCCTCCGGGACACCGTGATCGGGACCAGCACCGAAGTACGACACCATGATGTAGCGGTCGACGCCTGCCGACTGCGCCGCATCCATCGAACGGATGGCGGCATCGCGGTCGACGGCGTAGGTGCGCTTCGGGTCCCCACCACCGGCACCCGCGGACCACACGACGACATCCTGGCCGGCGAGCACGGACGCAAGGCCCGCGGTGTCGAGTTTCTCGACATCGGCGACGAGTGGTTGCGCACCGGTCGCGGTGACGTCGTCGGATTGCGCGTCATTTCGGATGAGCGAAGTGACCTCGTCGCCCCGACTGTGCAAGATCTTGGCCAGCCTCAGTGCGATCTTCCCGTGTCCGCCGATGATGATCACCTGTGTCATGAGAGCCCTCGATTCGTCGATGAATGGATCCGTCAGGATTCGCCGAGTCGATGGATTCGTCTCGACAAACGCCGCACTCCATCCAACGTACCGACGCTCCACCCACCGCAGGTGCACGCGGCACCGCTCTCACGGAATGCAGGCGAAACCGGTCACCGGATCTTCTTTGCAGAGTTTACGATTCGATTACTTAGCATCAAGCAACTATATTCATTGCGTGTTGGTCTTTCGACCAGCAGTTCTCGACGTCGAGACATTCGCCCCCGGAATTCCACGAAGAAGGTGATGATCGTGCCCAACTCCGCTTCGCTCGCCGACGACACCGTCGACGCGGAAGCCGTAGACACCAGCGATGTGGCGGTGCTGCATCACCATCTGGTGCGGGTCACCCGTGCACTCCGCACCTCGGGAACAGACAACAACCTGAGCGTGGGAACCGCGTCGGCGCTCTGGACGATCAACGCCCACGGACCGCTGCGGATGTCGGCACTCGCCGAACGCGAGGCGGTCGCGCTCCCGACAGTGTCACGTCTCGTGGCCGGACTCGAGCATCTCGGGTACGTCACGAGGACACCTGACCCCGATGACCGGCGTGCGCGACTTCTGGTGGCGACGCCGGAGGGAGCCGATGTCATCACTTATGCCCGCTCCAAGAAGGCCCAGTTGCTCCGCGCAGCAATGGACCGCATGGACTCGCAGCAACAGCGGCGCGTACACGCCGCGATCGAAGATCTGGCCGATGCCCTCGCAGAAGAGATATCGACCTGACCGGATCACCCCTGCATCGCCCTCTCCCAGCACTTCCGATCTCGTAGAAGGACTTCCATGACCACTGCGGTTAACGACGCCGGGTCCGCCGACTCCGCACGGCCGACGCCCGCACCCACCCACGATCCGCACTACAAGTGGATCGCGCTGTCGAACACGACACTCGGCATGCTCATCGCCACGATCAACTCGTCGATCGTGCTCATCGCCCTGCCCGACATCTTCAAGGGCATCAACCTCAATCCCCTCCTGCCCGAGAACACCAGCTACCTGCTGTGGATGATGATGGGGTTCCTCGTCGTCACCGCCGTTCTGGTGGTGAGCTTCGGACGACTCGGTGACATGTTCGGTCGCGCCCGGATGTACAACATGGGCTTCGCCATTTTCACCGTCTCGTCGATCCTGCTGGCGATCACCTGGTTCGACGGCAGCGAAGCAGCGATCTGGCTGATCTTCTGGCGCATCATCCAAGGTGTCGGCGGCGCGTTCCTCATGGCCAACTCGTCGGCCATCCTCACCGACGCGTTCCCGCCGAATCAGCGCGGACTGGCCATGGGTATCAACGGTGTCGCCGCGATCGCAGGCTCGTTCCTCGGCCTGCTCGTCGGCGGCCTGCTCGCGCCCATCCAGTGGCACTACATCTTCCTCGTCTCGGTGCCGTTCGGGGTCGTCGGAACCATCTGGGCCTACCTGAAACTCCGTGACACCGGTGTGCGCAAGCACTCCAAGATGGACTGGTGGGGCAACATCACCTTCGCGGTGGGCCTCGTTGCAATCCTCGTCGCCATCACCTACGGCATCCAGCCGTACGGAACCTCGAACATGGGATGGACCAATCCGTGGGTGCTCGCAGGTCTCATCGGCGGTGTCATAGTCCTCGCGCTGTTCGTGCTGATCGAGACAAAGGTCGCCAGCCCGCTCTTCGAGCTCTCACTGTTCCGCAATCGCTCGTTCGCATTCGGCAACCTCGCCAACCTGATGGGCTCCATCGGCCGTGGTGGTCTGCAGTTCCTGCTCATCATCTGGTTGCAGGGCATCTGGCTGCCGCAGCACGGTTACGACTACAGCCGTACGCCGCTGTGGGCCGGCATCTACATGGTGCCGATGACGATCGGCTTCCTGCTCAGCGCCCCGATCTCCGGCGCACTGAGTGACAAGCTGGGCACCAAGTGGTTCACCACGCTCGGCATGCTCATCACCGCGGGCACCTTCGCCGCACTCATCGCGATCCCCGTCGACTTCGACTACTGGGTGTTCGCACTGATCCTGCTGATCAACGGCGTCGGCATGGGCCTGTTCGCCTCGCCGAACCGCGCAGAGGTCATGAACAGCCTGCCCATCACCTCTCGAGGGTCGGGTGCCGGCATGATGACCACGTTCCAGAACGCAGCGATGGTGTTGTCGATCGGCCTGTTCTTCTCCCTGATGATCGCCGGGCTGAGCCAGCATCTGCCGACCGCCATGTACAGCGGCCTCACTGCGAACGGTATGCCGTCGGAGGCTGCGAACGGTATCGCTCACCTGCCGACGGTCGGCATCCTGTTCGCCGCGTTCCTCGGGTACAACCCGATCAAGGAGGTCGGCGGCCAGGCGCTGCAGTCACTTCCGCAGTCCAGTGTCGATCACCTCACCGGACTCGACTTCTTCCCGCACCTGATCAGCGACCCGTTCTCCGACGGCCTGACCGCTGCGTTCACGTTCGCGTTGATCTGCTGCGTGATCGGCGCCATCGCGTCGCTGTTCACCGGTAGCAAGAAGATGAAGGTCGAGTCGGTTGACGGGGAGCCGAGCACATCGGCGACGCCCGCCGAGTCGCTCGGTGAGGAACTTGCTGCCGTCGCCGCCGACGCCAGTGAGATGCCCGGCGAGCTGGTCACCCCGGACTCGTCGCGCCGTTCCTGACGACTGATCGCTCCGACACCGCCCCGAGCCGCCGACACCGAAGGCGCTCGGGGCGGTGTGGTCCCAGTCGTGGAAGTGGCCTCAGTCGTGGAATTCGTTTTTGGGGAGCCGCTCTCGCGCGTCGGCCGACCACCGCGCGGCGCGAACCCGCAGGTCCCACCGCGCGGGCGGCACGGTGAACTCCATCCACCGGCCGTCGCCGAGCCAGAGCGACCACAGGTCCTCGTCGGGGAAGTCGCCCATCCGGACGTAGATCTGTTCACCCGCAGCCGACGCGGTCAGCCAGCCCTGGTCGCCGGGGTCGTCGACGAACTCGGCCTCGGCGGCGAGAACCGCCTCCAGGTCGACGACGCGATCGCCGCGACTCACCATTGCTCTTCCCCCTCGTTGCTCCCGCGCGTGAGTGTGCTCGACCGGCTGCCCGAGTCACCCGACCGACCGTCAGTCATCCAGCCGCACACTGCTGACCGCTGTGACCATCTCACGGCAGAATTCCCTGCCCGCGCGCAGCGGCACGAGACCCGTCGTGTGCACCAGGTATGCGACGTTTCCGCGCGCGAACACCTCATACCTCAGCGCACAGAACCTTCGCTCCCCCGTGTCCAGATAGGTCCCGGTCTGCAGCGAGGCCCCCTCTGTGCGGAAGCCGCGCGGGGTGGTGACCACGTCGTCCTCGACCCAGTCAGGTAGCGCACGCGCCTCGACGGGCGCATGGTCGAGTAGTGCGGGGAGATCTGTGTGATGGTCGACGATGAATCGGGTGAGCACGATCGCGATCGTGCCCTCACTGCCGTGTGCCGAAACGAAGAGGCGCAGGCAACCGGGTGACTGCGCGGCCTGCCAGGAGTCGTCGAGGTCGATGGTGATCTCGCCGGGCACCGACATCGGATCGGTGACGCGATGTGCCGACACCGCCATTCGAGTGAGCCTCTCGAGTATCGGGATCGTCGTTCCCGGGGCGGACACGACCGACTCGGTTGATCGTCGACGATGCGCCGCGCGCGTATCTCGGGTCCGGTGAGGGAACTCCTCGGCGAGGCGCGCTGTCCCGGCCGCAGACGGGCGGGCTCGACTGTTCATCCGGGTGAAGAACTCACCCGTACGCGTGTCGATCTCGCCCGTGCAGGCGCCGATGTCGACCGCGGCCCTGATATCGGCCGGTCCCGCGTTGCCCACCGGAGCGACCGACTCGGTCGGCTCGATCGCATCGGGGCCACTCGGATGCAACGCATCCCGGTTCGGGGCGGCCGGGCTCTGGGCATCCGGGCTCTGGGCATCCGGGTTCTGGGCATCCGTGCCGGTCTGCACGAGAAGCCGGGTCACCGGTACGGCATCGCTGTCAACGGACACCGGACAATGGTACGCACGTCACAATCCCGGTGACCATCTCACGCACTGGTTGCCCACCACGCGCCGCCGTCGAATTCGATGATCTGAATCAGTCTGTCTCACTGGCGAATTCACGGGTGAGCGCTTGAGTGAAATCAGAAACCCGTGGAGCCTCGGTCCGACTTCGAGGACCGTGACGACCGGAAGAGCGTGTAACCGCCGTAGATCGCGAGAACGACAAGTCCGATCCAGAAGAGTCCCTTGAGGATCGGACCGAGAAGTGCGAGCGCGATCAGCGCTATGACAACGATGCCGAGGACCTTCCAGAAGCCCATTCCCGAGCCGTTGCCGTTGTTGTTCGATGATGTGCCGGTGCTGTCGTATGAAGTGGTCATGACTCCACCTTGCGCGTGTGCGGTACGGAAAGCACCCGTTCGGCGGGCAGTTGGGGGAAAGATCAGGGGCATCCCCGAGCCGGCTGCGGCGCGGTGTAGCTCCATCCCATCGAGTCGGGAGAGGGCCAGGCGCATCGATCCCGGAACCAGCCGATGCACACATCTGCGATGAGCTCGGCGGAATCACTGGTGAGGTAGCCGTGAGTGCAGTCGTCGAAACTGTCGTCGAGGTGCCATCGGTGTCGGGCCGACCGAGGCACCGAGTAGCCGGCCAACCGGGGGCGCCCCATCAGCCCTGTCGAGAGTCGCACCAGGTAAACGTTGCCCTGCAGGACATGTATCTGCGCACATTCCACGTCGGCGTCGGCATCGGCGGCGGCGTCGTGTCCAGCGGGTCCGAGGTCGAGCACGGCCGCTGATGGCATCACCCGTAGCTCGGTGACCAACCACTCTCTGGCGGCTGCCCAAGCGGACTCGGCGGATGGGCAATGGGACACATCGTGTGGGGTGGGATCGTTCATGCGGCCAGGCCTCGTCTCGGCGATCGGATGCGCTGTGCGCCGTTCATCCGCGACACACGGCGCCGCGCGCATGTTCAGTGGCTCAATGCGGCGCACATGACAGTGAAGCACCGCCCACCGACAGATTCGCCGCACACGGGCGTTGACCCCGCACCGTGTCGCACGCGTCCGTCGTCGACGAGCGGAGGGGCCTACGTCGGCGGTGTGTCGTCGCGCCCCAGGGCGGCATCGCTCTGCGCGTCCGAATAGCCGGGTTTGACCATCCAATTGGCCGGTAACCCGTCTGCGCGCTTCTGCGCCTCGTACTCCTCTGCGATGTTCTCGTCGTTGACGGTGACCAGCGGCTGTCCGCCGAATTCGCGATACAGCGCGAAGGCGACGAGTACGAGACCGAGCGCTGCACACACCCATGTGCTACCGGGAACACTCGACCAGCCGCGATCGATGACGTCGACGATCGCCCACACGATCCCGATCAGTCCGATCGCGACCAACGCCACGAAAACACCTCTACCACGCATCGCCTACCACCTTTCGCCTGCGCATCCGGCCCGTGACCGATCCTGCCATGCGCTCGGCGCAGGAGATCACGGTCAGACTCGGCCGACGTTGCGACGCGCCCGTCGTCGGCGCGGACACGTCGACGTGCTCGGAGTGTCACCACCACGGCAAGATGGTCGCCATGCCCATCCCCGAATTCATCACAGACCTGCGTTCCCACGTAGGGCACGCGCCGCTGTGGCTCTCCGGTGTGAGTGGCGTGGTCCGTGACGATCACGGACGCATCCTGCTCACCCATCGCGCCGACACCGCGGAATGGGCGGTCGTCTCGGGCGTGCTCGAGCCCGGCGAGGAGCCTGCGCGTGCCATCGTTCGCGAGATCGCCGAGGAGACCGCCGTCGACGCCGAGGTGGTACGGCTGACCAGCGTCGACGTCACTCCGATGGTCACCTACCCCAACGGTGATCAGACTCGCTACCTCGACGTGTGCTTCCTGGTCCGCCACGTCGCCGGAACACCACGCGCGGCCGACGACGAGAACACCGAGGTCGCGTGGTTCGCGCCCGATGACCTACCCGCGAACCTCGCCGAGACGTCGAGGCTCCGCATCGAGAAAGCCGTGAGTGACACCGCGGAGGCATGGTTTCGACGCTGAGCGGAGCCGGGTGATGAGTGTCGTGTCACTCACGCCGCGAGTGGCGGGCTCGAGGTCTGCCTGTTCGTCGGAGTTAGCGCGATCGACACCGGACGGTGACCTTCGGATCGGAATAGCACCGCAGCGACTGCGCCTTGAACCAGATATGGCCGATGCAACGAACACAGACTCCTCGAACACTGGCTCAGCGAAGACACCGACCAACGAGAACACCCTCGACATCGAGTCGGCTGCCGTCACCGCGCGGCAAGCCGTGGCAACCGCATACGGTGATCCCACCTCCGTGGTGGAGATCGTGAAGGCCGAACTTCCCCTCCCCGACACCGGCCAGGCGGTCATCGACGTGACCGCGATCGGGGTCAACCCGATCGATGCGAAGACCGTCTCCGGAGCCATGGGCAGCGACACATCGAAGCTGCCCCTGCCCATCGGACATGAACTCGCGGGTGTCGTCCGTGCGGTCGGCAGTTCGACCGGCGACACCCCGCCGACCACCTTCACTCCCGGCGACGAGGTCATCGTCTATCCGGCACCCGGCGCGTTCGCCGATCACGTCGTCGTCGATCTCACCTCCGTCCATTCCCGACCCGCAGGGCTCGACGCCGAGCACGGCGCAGGACTTCTCCTCGTGGGAGTGACGGCAGCCGACGTGGTGGCCACCGCCGCGATCACGCCGGACGAGACCGTCCTGATCCATGGGGGCGCGGGTGCCGTCGGGTCGATCGCGGTCCAGCTCGCACTCAGAATCGGCGCGACCGTGGTCGCCACCGCCTCACCTGCCAACCACGAGTACCTGCGTGAACTCGGCGCCACCCCGGTGGCGTACGGCGACGGCCTGCTCGACCGGGTCCGTGCCGCGGCGCCCGACGGTGTCACCGCGGCGATCGACACCGTGGGCACGGACGAGGCGATCGACGTGTCGCTCGAACTCGTCGCCGATCGCGCGCGCATCGTGAGCATCGCAGCGTTCGGACGTGGCGAGGACGGCATCGTCCTGGTCAACGGCAGCACTCCCCAGAGCAAGGAGAACCGGGCGGCCGCCGTCGACGGACTGATCGCCGACGCCGCCTCGGGAGCTCTGGTCACCGACATCGCGGCGACCTATCCCCTGGATCGAGCGGGACAAGCACTCAAGGATCTCCTGACCTCGCATCCCCGCGGCAAGTTCGTACTGTTGCCCTGAACCGGCACCCATGGGAGTAGCCGCGCTGGTTGTTCCTGCTGAGCCACACCCCGATCCCGCTCGCGGATGCAGACCGCGCGTCCTGACGGCCCCGGGATCGATCCCAACGAAGTGAAAGGTGTTTCATGACAGTGCCACTCATCACCCTCAACAACGGGGTCCAGATTCCCCAGCTCGGATTCGGCGTGTTCCAGATCGAGCCGGAGAAGACCGTCGACGCCGTGCGCACTGCGCTCGACGTCGGCTACCGCCACATCGACACCGCCGAGATGTACGGAAACGAGAAGCAGGTCGGCGAGGGCGTGAACGGATCGGACGTCCCACGCGATCAGGTGTTCATCACCAGCAAACTGAACAACAACCACCACGACTACGACGATGCGATCAAGGCGACAGATCAGACGTTGGCCGATCTGGGCGTCGACGCCGTCGATCTGTTCCTGATCCACTGGCCGCTGCCAGAGGTCGGCGATTTCGTCGACACATGGAAGGCCATGGAGAAGATCTACGCCGACGGCAAGGCGCGCGCGATCGGCGTATCCAATTTCCAGAAGCACCACCTCGAGCGACTCTTCGCCGAGACGGAGATCGTGCCCGCGGTCAACCAGATCGAGGTTCATCCGTACCTGACGCAGGACGAACTGCGCGCGTTCAACGCCGATCACGGCATCGCGACCGAAGCGTGGTCGCCGATTGCACAGGGCGACGTCCTCGACGACCCGGTGTTGAAGAAGATCGCCGAGGAGAAGGGCAAGTCGACCGCCCAGGTGACACTACGTTGGCACATCCAGCGTGGCGACATCATCTTCCCCAAGTCGGTCACCCGGTCGCGCGTCGAGGAGAACTTCGACATCTTCGACTTCGAGCTGACCGGCGACGACATGGCCGCCATCGACGGCCTCAACAAGAACAAGCGACGCGGACCCGATCCGGACACGTTCAACTACGTGCCCTGAACCGCTACGCGTTCACCAATCTCGCTCCCGCTCACCTCATCCGGTGAGCGGGAGCGCCTTGTGCGGTAGGTCGACCGCCGATCGCGCCGCGTGGACGTTGTCGCGGAACTCGCGGCTGCAACCTCCGTTGATCGGCCCGCGCGTGGGCTCAGTAGGCATCCGAGCAGAGGTCAAACGCCCGCCGATCAAGTATCAAACGCCCCGGCGATCGGGTCCTCGAACGTCGGCGCGCAGAATGACCTCATGAAGATCTCGCACCGCGCGCAGCAGGTCGCTCCGTTCTACGCGATGGAGTTCGCGAGCAGGGCCGTCGCCGTCGAGTCGCGGGGACGGCGCGTGATCCGACTCAATATCGGCGAACCCGACTTCGGTGCACCACCCGCGTTTCTCGCCGCGGCACGGGAGGTTACCGACGGTCGACCGCTGACCTACACGGGCGCGCTCGGCCTGCCGGAGTTGCGTGAGTCCATCGCCGATTTCTATCGTCACCACTTTCGCGCTGACGGAGTCACCGCGGCGAACGTCGCGGTGACCTCCGGAGCGTCCGCAGCACTGCTCCTCGCATGCGCGGCCCTGATCGACGAGGGCGACGACGTACTGATCGGCGATCCGTCGTACCCCTGCAATCGACAGTTCGCCCAGGCATTCGGCGCGCGCGTGCAACTGGTGCCCACCGGGGTTCCCGAACGATTCCAACTCACGGCTGACGCAGTCGACGCCGCGTGGAGCGATGACACCCGCGGCGTCATCGTGGCGTCGCCATCGAATCCGACCGGCACATCGCTGCGTCACGACGAGCTCACCGATCTGTGCCACCGTGTCTCCGCGCGCGGCGGATGGAGCATCGTCGACGAGATCTATCTGGGGTTGTCGGATCCCGGCGCCGACGGCCGCCCGCCGCGCAGCGTCCTCGCCGATCAGTCACTGTCGTCGGACGTCCTTGTGGTCAACAGCTTTTCGAAGTACTTCGGCATGACCGGTTGGCGACTGGGCTGGTGCATTCTGCCAGCGGACGTCGTCGACGCCGTCGAACGTCTCGCGCAGAACTTCTACGTGTGCCCGCCCACCCCTGCGCAGTTCGCCGCGCTGAGTTGCTTCACCCCCGAATCGCTTGCGGTGTGCGAGGACCGGCGGCGCCAGTTCGTTCAGCGGCGCCAACTCGTCCTCGACGCGCTCACCCCGACGGCGCTGAAGATACCGGTGGCCCCCGACGGCGCGTTCTACGTCTACATCGACGTTTCCGAGACGGGACTCGACTCGTGGGAGTTCTGCGAGCGCGCACTCACAGAAGCACATGTAGCCCTCACTCCCGGAAAGGATTTCGGCATCGCGACAGCTGACCGTTATGTGCGGCTCTCCTATGCCGCATCAACCGCCGACCTCACCGAAGGCCTGGACAGGATCGCACACTTCGTCGAAGGACTCGCATGAGCATCAGTACGGCCACGATCACCGCGACCGTCGACGACCACCTCGACCACCTCGATCTCGGACCGTCCGGACTCCCGGGGGTCATCGCCGGGGTCACCACCACCGCCGAAACCCAATGCGTCGCAGCCCGTGGCGAGAAGTCGACGGGCACCGGTGAACCGATTGCGACCGACGCGATCTGCTCGATGTATTCGGTGACGAAGTCGCTGACCGCGACCGTCGCCGTCCAGCTCGTCGACGACGGCCTGCTCGACCTCGATGCCCCGGCCGCCGAGTACGAACCACGACTGCGCGACGTCGCGGTGCTCGCCGGCTTCGACGGCGCGGGCGCACCGATCCTACGGGCTCCGCGGACTGCGATCACGACCCGGCAATTACTCACCCACACTTCAGGTTTCGGCTACACCTTCTTCGATGAGGACACATCGCGCGCAGCGAAGGCACTGTCGGTCCCCGACGTCGCCACCGGGAGCATCGAATCGCTGCGTACACCGTTGGTGTTCGACCCCGGCAGCGCGTGGCTCTACGGCATCGGTCTCGACTGGGTCGGCCTGGTGATCGAGGCCATCACGGGCACACGTCTGGGCACGGTGATGGGCGAACGCCTCCTCACCCCACTCGGTATGCGCGACACCACGTTCGCGCGTGACGAGGCGAAACTCGAGCGCGCGGCGACGATCCACGCGCGAATGCCCGACGGTTCGCTCAAGCCCCTTCGTCGGCCGACCGCGCCCGATACCCCGGCCGTCGACCTCGGCGGACAGGGGTTGTACTCCACCGTCGGCGATCTTCTGACGTTCCTGCGCATGTGGCTCGCCGGTGGCCGCTCCGACGACGGCGAGCAGATCCTGCACCCCGACACCGTGCGCTCCGCAACCCGCAACCAACTACGTTCCGGTGCCGTCACCGCGCTGCCCGGCGTCGACCCACGCCGAACCCACAGCATGGAGTTCTTCCCCGGCATCGCCAAGGGTTGGTCGCTGGTCGGGATGACCAACGAGCAGGACGCGCCGACCGGGCGATCCGCGGGCAGCTTCGGCTGGGCCGGGCTCGCCAACATCTACTTCTGGGCGGATCGTCGGGCGGGAATCGCGGGCGTGTGGGCCGCGCAGTTGTTTCCGTTCGGGGATCCGGCTGCGTTGTCGGCGTATCTGCAGTTCGAGAAGGCGGTGTACGACTCGTTGCGCTGAGTACGACTCGTTGCGCTTAACCCACAGCGGCCGCCGACGTGCCGTGGCCGCACGGCTCATCCGACCGATCTCACCCATCGCACACGCTCCGACGGCACCATCTCGAGCACCGTGGTGTCGAATCCGCGACCGGCGGAAACGGTATTCGGGCACCCCACCCGAGTCACGACTACAGCTCACATCCTCCGTCTACCAGCCCGCGAGTCCGTCGGTGGTGGTCAACGCCTGATACACATCCTGTGTAGTGGCGCCCTCGATGCCGACTCTGTGCAGGATGTCGCTTATCGGGCACTCCCTGTCTCGTGTGAAGGTGTCGTGATGTCGTTCGGAAGGCGTCGTGAAGGATCGAGACCTGAGAGCGAGGTCGTCTCACTGCGCCGAAGCGGGTGCACGGGCTACGGTCGAAGACGTGGACATCGTCGATCAGCGGGTACCCCTGTGCGTCGCCGCGCATCACCTGGCGGCGGCAGGCAAGTCGCTGAGCACTGGCGGAAACCTGTCGGTGCGCGTGGGCGATCACGTTCTGGTCACCCCGTCCGGTGCCCGACTCGACTCCGTACAGCCCGGTCAGTTGGTCGTCGTCGACATGGACGGCACTGTCGTCGTGGAGACCCGCTACCGCCCGACCGCCGAGCTGCAGTTCCACCTCGACCTCTACCGGTCGACGTCGGCGTCGGCGATCGCTCACGCACACCCGCTCGCGTCGGTAGCGGTGTCGGCGATCACCGAGGTCCTCCCGCCCATCCACTACGACGCCGCGATGGTCGGCGGCTCGGTCAGGGTCGCACCCTATGCGGTGTTCGGCAGTCCAGAATTGAGCAAGTACGTCGTCGACGCGCTGTTCGAACGCACCGCCGCACTCATGCGAAACCACGGCTCGGTCGCCATCGGCGGCAACATCGAGACCGCATGCGAGCACCTCGGCGTCGTCGAATGGCTCAGCGAGGTCTACCTCAAGGCCGTCAGCGCCGGCGCGCCCGCTGTCCTCGGCGACGAGCACCTCACCGAGGTCGTCGCCACCGCCGCGCGCAGGGCCTACCGCCCCTACCCCGGCCACGATCGCTGACCCTGCGAGCTTCGGCGACACCCGTTCGATCTCGAGCCGACACGCTACATCGGTTCAATAGATGTAGTACCTCTGTTATGCCCGCTGTACAGATGCAGTCGACGCGGCGATCATTGACTGGACGGCAGACGAACCGAACAGCGGAGGTAGAGATGGTCGGCAATACCACGACGACACAGGTCGAGGTTCTCATCGTGGGTGCGGGCCAGGCAGGCATCGCGATGAGCGAGCACCTCAGCGCTCAGGGCATCGGTCATCTCGTGGTCGAACGCGACCGCGTCGCGGAGCGCTGGCGCACCTGGCGTTGGGACTCACTCGTGGCTAACGGCCCGGCGTGGCACGACCGGTTCCCCGGAATGCAGTTCGCGGTCGATCCCGACGCCTTCGCGACGAAGGACCAGGTCGCCGACTACCTGAACGCCTATGCGCAGCAGATCGGTGCACCCATCCGGACCGGTGTGGAAGTAACGTCGGTTCGCAAGAAGCAGGGCGACAACGGTTTTCACGTCGAGACGTCCGACGGACCGATCGAGGCGGGGTTCGTGGTGGCAGCCACCGGCGCATTCCAGACACCTGTCATCCCCGACGTCGTGCCGCGCGAGGCGCCCCTGCATCAGATCCACTCGAGCGACTACCACAATCCCGAAGAACTGCCTGACGGCGGCGTCCTCGTGATCGGCGCCGGATCGTCCGGCATACAGATCGCAGCCGAACTCCGCGCCTCCGGTCGCCCGACCCATCTCGCCGTCGGCCCGCACGATCGACCTCCGCGCAGCTATCGTGGTCGCGACTTCTGTTGGTGGCTGGGTGTTCTCGGAAAATGGGACGCTGCCGCACCGCCCGTCGGGGCAGAGCACGTGACCATCGCCGTCAGCGGTGCAGGCGGCGGGCACACCGTCGACTTCCGTGACCTCGCGGCGAGCGGCATCACCCTGCTCGGCCGCGCAGAACACTTCGACGGCACGACGATGACCTTCGCACCGGACCTGCGCACGAACATCGAGAACGGCGATGCAAGCTACCTTGCGATGCTGCGCGAAGCCGACGACTACATCGCCCGCAACGGACTCGACCTGCCCGCCGAACCGCAAGCGCATCACCTCGGGCCACTCCCCGACTGTGTCACGGACCCGATCTCCCATCTCGACCTCGCCGCGGCCGGGATCACGACCATCGTGTGGGCCACCGGGTTCGCCTACGACTACAGCTGGCTCCGCGTCGACGCATTCGACGACCGGGGCAGGCCGATCCACCAGCGCGGCGTCTCCCCCGAATCCGGCGTGTACTTCCTCGGGTTGCCGTGGTTGTCGCGGCGTGGATCGAGCTTCATCTGGGGCGTGTGGCACGACGCCAAGTACCTGGCCGACCAGATCGCCATCCAGCGCGGCTATCTGACCTACCGCCCGCATCGTCACCAGGAGAGCATCCCGGTACCGACACAGACATCGGCACAGCCGGACGACTCCGATGCTCTTGCCACACAAGCAATGTCCTGACCCGGCCCACCCATCTCAGCAGGAGGAGCATCCCGTATGAGCGCAGCAGTCAGCCCTGACGTCACGCACACCCGCATCCGACCCTTCAACACCCGCGACACCTACCCGGAGCAGAATCTCGACAACGACCTGTGCCAGGCCGTCGTCGCGGGCGGCGTGGTCTATCTGCGCGGTCAGATCGGGCAGGACCTCGACACCCGCGAGTCGGTCGGCATCGGCGACGTCGAGGCGCAAGCAGAGAAGGCGATGAGCAACATCGCCATGCTCCTCGACGAGGCGGGCAGTTCTCTGCGCGACATCGTCAAGGTCACCGTCTACCTCACCGACATCCGCTACCGCGAGACGGTCTATCGCGTGATGGGCCGGTGGCTCAAGGGCGTGTACCCGGTCTCGACCGGTCTCGTCGTCGACGCGCTTGCACGGCCGGAATGGCTCGTCGAGATCGACGCAACCGCCGTACTCAGCGAACAGGCGGGCGCAGAGCGATGACGATGTCCCTCGTCGCCCGCGACGCGGAGAGCGGCGCGTTCGGCATCGTCGTGTGTTCGTCGAGCCCCGCGGTTGCCGCTCGCTGCGCCCACGTACGCCCGGGTGTGGGTGTCGTCGCCTCACAGAATGTCACCAACCCGGCACTCGGCCCCGCGGTCCTCGACGGTCTGGCCGACGGACTCGGCGCCGAGAAGGCACTCGCCACAGCACTGTCGGAGGAGTCGCACGCCGAGTACCGCCAGGTCACCGTGGTGGACCCCAACGGGGCGACAGCGCTGCATTCGGGACCTCGTAGTCTCGGCATTTACGGCGGCCTCGAGGGCGATCAGGCCGTTGCAGCGGGAAACATGCTCGCCGACGTCGCGGTGCTCGACGCTCTGATGTCCGGTTATGCACAGAGCACGGCGGATGCTCTCGAGCGGCGATTGCTCGACGGGCTCCGCACCGCGCTGGAGGCGGGAGGCGAGGAGGGGCCGGTACATTCGGCGGGCCTCGTCGTCGTAGAGGACGTTGCGTGGCCGGTGACGGATCTGCGTGTCGACTTCGCCGACGACCCGCTCGCCGATCTCAGCGCGCTGTGGGATATCTGGCGTCCGCAGAAGAACGATTATCGCGTGCGCGGTGTCGACCCGACCCGCGCACCCTCCTACGGGGTTCCGGGGGACCTGTGAGCACCGTCGACGACGCACTGCGTACCAGGACAGACAGATCGCACGCCTACCTGATCGCGCTCTCCCACGATCTGCACGCGCACCCCGAAACCGCCTGGGAGGAAACCTATTCGGCCGCGCGGGTCGCCGGCGCGCTCGCCGACTCCGGTTTCACTGTCGCAGAAAGCTGGTGTGGACTCGACACCGCGTTCACCGCGAGCATCGGCAACGGCGACCTGCACATCGCCCTCTGCGCCGAATACGACGCCCTGCCGGGCCTCGGCCACGCGTGCGGGCACAACCTGATCTCCGCGATCACGGTCGGCGCAGCACATGCAGTGGCTCCACTGGTCGACGATCTCGGAGTCACGTTGACCGTCATCGGCACCCCTGCCGAAGAAGGCGGCGGCGGCAAGATCGAACTGCTGGAGCGGGGCGGGTTCGACGGTCAGCACGCCGCCGCGATGGTCCATCCCGGCCCGGCCGACGTTGCCCGTGCGCGACCCTTCGCTGTGTCGCACAGCCACATCGACTACCGCGGAAAGTCGGCGCACGCCGCGGCATATCCCGAGCGCGGCGTGAACGCCGCGGACGCCTTCACCATCGCACAGGTGGCCATCGGGCTGCTGCGGCAACAACTCCCGTCCTCCGTTCGCGTGCACGGCATGATGACGCGCGGTGGCGAGGCCCCCAATTCCATCGCCGAACACACCGAGGGACGCTGGTACGTACGCGCCGAGACGCTGGCCGAACTCGCCGAGGTCGAACCCCGCGTCATGCGGTGCTTCGAGGCAGGAGCACTCGCCAGCGGAGCGTCGCTGACGGTGACCCCCGAATCCAAGCCGTACGCCGAGTTCCGCACCGACGAGGAGCTTCTCGGCTGCTACGAACGGCGCGCTCTCGCCGCTGGACGTCGATTCGGCTCCGGCCCCGACGCCACCATGGCGCGCGCGTCGACCGATATGGGCAACGTCTCGCAGGTTCTTCCCTCGATACACCCCTACATCGGGATCGATTCGCTTCCCGCAGTCAATCATCAGCCCGAATTCGCGGCCGCGACGCTCACCGCCGCGGCCGAGGCCGCCATCGCTCAGGGCGCTCTGGCGCTCGCGGGCACAGTGGTCGATGCCGCACAGGTCGACTCGATCCGCACGCGGCTGATGATGCAAGGGACATTGAGCACGCAGGATGCAGAGCTCTCAGACGGCACGGAGTATCCGGGGATCGCCGTGCGCGCGGGCCGCACAGCACGATTCGGGTCCGACACATGATCGCTGACGGCCGCGATGCTGTGCGCATCGAACACGACCTGCTCGGCGACCGCGAGGTACCCGCCGATGCGTACTACGGCGTGCACACCGTCCGGGCGATCGAGAATTTCCCCATCAGCTCCGTACCGATATCGACCCACGCCGACCTCGTAGTCGCGCTCGCGGCGGTGAAACAGGCTGCCGCAGAGACGAACCGGGCGCTCGGAATTCTCGATCCGACGATTGCCGACGCCATCGTCGCGGCATGTGCCGAGATCCGTTGCGGAGCACTGCACGAGCAGTTCGTCGTCGACCAGATCCAGGGTGGGGCCGGGACATCGACGAACATGAACGCCAACGAGGTGATCGCGAACAGGGCGCTCGAACTGCTCGGCCACTCCCGCGGCGAGTACCAGGTGGTACATCCGCTCGAGCATGTGAACCTCGGTCAGAGCACCAATGACGTCTATCCGACAGCGGTGAAGGTCGCGCTCGGCGCCGCTGCACGCGACCTGTCGGCTGCGCTGCGCGCGCTCGCCACCGAGTGCTCGGAGAAATCCCTCGAGTTCGGCGGAATACTCAAACTCGGTCGCACGCAACTCCAGGACGCGGTGCCGATGACGCTCGGTCAGGAGTTCGGTGCGTTCGCGGTCACGATCGGCGAGGACGCCGACCGGATCGACGAGGCCATCAGCCTCATCGCCGAGATCAACCTGGGCGGTACCGCGATCGGCACCGGACTCAACACCCATCCGGCATACGCTGCGGGTGCGTGCGAACGTCTGCGACGCATCACCGGTCTGCCGTTGACCACCGCGGGCGACCTCGTCGAAGCGACGTCCGACGTGGGATCCTTCGTGCAACTGTCGGGCGTCACCAAACGCGCCGCCGTCAAGCTGTCGAAGATCTGCAATGACCTGCGTCTGCTGTCGTCTGGTCCACGAGCGGGTTTCGGCGAGATCGTGCTACCGCCGGTGCAGGCCGGATCGAGCATCATGCCGGGCAAGGTCAATCCGGTCATCCCCGAGGTTGTCAACCAAGTCGCTTTCGAGGTGATCGGCAACGACCTCACCGTCACACTCGCCGCCGAGGCAGGACAGTTGCAGCTCAACGCATTCGAGCCCGTCATCGCCCGCGCGCTGCTGTCGTCTCTGACGCACCTGAGCGCCGCGGTGCGCGTCCTCGGTGAGCGGTGTATCCGCGGGATATCGGCTCGCGAGGAACGCATGCGTGAGGCGGTCTTCACCTCCGCGAGTATCGCGACAGCCCTGAACCCGATCCTCGGCTACGAGGCCACCACAGCACTTGTCGCCGAGGCGATCGCCACAGGCTCGTCGATCCCCGACCTCGTCCGACGTTCGGCTCTCCTCGACGACGACGCACTCGAGCGGGCGTTACACCCCGACAACCTGTGTCGACCGCGCACGGTCGAGTAGCCGACGTCGCAGTCACGGCGCGAGCGTGCCGGCCAGGGCCGGGCAGTTCAGTGCCGTTTGCAGATACGTTGTGACCGCCGATCGCGCACGCTTCGCGTCGAGTGCGCCGTTGTGTCCGACGACATGGATGCCGCAGCCGTCCTCGAGGGCCACCACGGTCGTGGCGATGAGGTCGCTGTCGACCTCGGCGAAGACCTTCATCGAGATACCCGCGTCGATCACTTCGCGGTACAACGAGGATTCGAGTTCGAACAGCGACGACATCAGCTCTGCGTGGGCACTCACCCGTGCGCTGTGCAGATGGAGTTCGTAGAGTGCCGGCGACATCGGGTCCGCGGGATCGCAGATGCCGAGATCGATCAGAATGCGCAGGCGGGTGACGGGATCGGAACTCTGCGCGATCGCCATCCGCCGACTCTCGTAGAAGCGGTCGACGGCCGCTTCGTGTACCGCGAGCAACAATTCCTCGATACCGGGGAAGTAATAGCTGATCAGTCCGGGCGAGAGCCCTGCAGCGTCGGCGATGTCCTTGAGACGCAGCCCGATCAAGCCGCGCGCTGCAATGGCCGTGGTCGCGGCATCGACGATCTCGACGCGGCGCGCCTGTTGATTTCTGGGGCGTGCCATGGTTTCCGATAGTGCCCTGCCCATGCGGCAACGAGCAACCCCGACCGAGTCCAGAACCCCGACGCTGCTTCCGGAGTCCGGATATCGGGTGTCGGGTCTCGAGTTGCCGGGTTACATCGGTTCCGCCGATGAATCGGATCGGAAGTTCGCACGACGAGATGTCCGTAACAGGGCTGCCCTACATGTCGATCCGCGATACCGTCAGATCATTCTTTGCGATTGACATCAAAGAATCGCCGGAGTCCGACGCGTTCGGCTTCGGACGAGCAGCCCGCTTATCGCCCCAGCCTGGCCGACACTTTCTGTGTCGCAGCCATTCTCGACGGAGACACCCATGCGCGACCCTCGCTACGACGTTCTATTCGAACCGGTCACGATCGGACCGGTCACGGCCCGCAACCGCTTCTTCCAGGCGCCGCACTGCAACGGGATGGGATACCGCGATCCGTCAGGTGAGGCAGCAATGCGGCGTGTGAAGGCCGAAGGCGGGTGGGCCGTCGTCTGCACCGAACAGGTCGAGATCCATCCGACCTCCGACATCGGACCGTTCATCGAGCTGCGGCTCTGGGACGATCAGGACATGCCGGCGATTGCTCGTATCGCCGAGCAGATCCACGAGGGTGGTGCACTCGCAGGAATCGAGCTGGCACACAACGGCCTCAACAGTCCCAACCTGATCAGTCGGGAGACTCCACTCGCTCCGCAGCATCTGCCGGTCGTCTCCTGGAACCTCGATCCGGTGCAGGCACGCGCGATGACCAAGTCCGATATCGTCGATCTGCGCAAGTGGCATGCCGACTCGGTCCACCGGTCGCTGAAAGCCGGCTACGACATCGTCTATGTCTACGCCGGTCACGCCATCGGCGGACTCCACCACTTCCTGTCCCCCCGATACAACAACCGCACCGACGAGTACGGCGGAAGCCTGGAGAACCGCGTGCGTCTGATCCGCGAGATCCTCGAGGACACCCGCGAGATCGCCGATGGGAAAGCCGCAGTCGCGTGCCGTATCTCGGTCGACGAACTCCTCGGCGACGAGGGGATCACCCGAGCCGAGATGGAAGAGGTCTTCGGTCTGATCGGGGAGCTCCCCGACCTGTGGGATCTGGTGTTGGGCAGTTGGGAAGATGATTCGGTCACTTCACGATTCGGCCCCGAAGCCGAGCAGGAACCGTTCGTCACAGGTCTCAAACAGCTCACCACGAAGCCGGTCGTCGGCGTCGGACGGTTCACGTCCCCCGACACCATGGTCCGTCACGTACGCAGCGGCGTACTCGACCTGATCGGAGCCGCGCGACCGTCGATCGCAGACCCGTTCATGCCCAACAAGATAGAACGCGGCGATCTCGCGGACATCAGGGAATGCATCGGGTGCAACATCTGCGTATCCGGCGACTTCACGATGTCACCGATCCGCTGCACCCAAAATCCCACTATGGGCGAGGAGTTCCGACGCGGCTGGCATCCCGAACGTATCGCGGTCAAGGGTTCGGATTCGTCGGTGCTCATCGTCGGTGCCGGGCCGGCAGGTCTGGAAGCGGCTCGCGCACTGGGTAATCGCGGCTACTCGGTGACCGTCACCGAGGCGAGTCGAACGCTCGGAGGTCGTGTCGCGCGGGAATCCAAGCTGCCGGGACTGTCAGCGTGGATTCGCGTGATCGACTATCGCCTCCAGCAACTCGATCGGCTCGACAACGTCGACGTCTACCGCGAGTCACCGATGACCACCGACGACATTCTGGAGTACGGATTCGATCACGTCGTGATCGCCACGGGGGCGTCGTGGCGATCCGACGGCGTCGGTCGCTGGCACACACATCCCATCGAGGTCGATTCGGCTGCAGAGGTTCTCACCCCGGACGACATCATGGCAGGCACACGTCCGCGGGGACCACGTGTCGTCCTCTTCGACGACGACCATTATTACCTCGGTGCGGTGATCGCGGAACTGCTCGCCAAGGAGGGCTATGCCGTCACCCTCGTGACGCCGGTTCCCCAGGTCTCCCAGTGGACCACCAACACCATGGAGGCACACCGTATCCGAGCCAGGATCATCGAGGCGGGCGTCGAGGTCCGCACCGACACCGCGGCCACGGCGGTCTCGTCGAACGGTGTCACAACCGCCTGCAGGTTCACCGGGCGTACAGGCCATCTCGACGCTGACGCCGTGGTCATGGTGACCGCCCGTCTCCCCCACGACGAGTTGTACACCGAACTGCACTCGCGTAGTGACGACTGGTCTGCAGCGGGTGTGCGCGGTGTAACCGGCATCGGCGACGCCTGGGCTCCGTCGACCATCGCGGCGGCAGTCTGGTCGGGGCACCGCTTCGCCGAGGAACTCGACGCTCCCCGCAACGATGATCCGGTGCCCTTCCGGCGGGAGGTCACCCAACTGTCGATCGAGCCCGTATTCGGATCACCTGCTCCGGTCTCCTGAGCACTGGCCATCCCAGGGAGCACATGATGTATGCCGATCACATCATCACCAATGCCATGGTCTGGCAACCGCCGGGCGTCGCGCCCGCAGACACGGTGGCGATTGCCGATGGCGTCATCGTCGCCGTGAGCACCGGCGTCGACCGCGATCTCGTTGCCGCAACGACCGAGATGCATGACCTCGGCGGAGCGAGTCTGCTACCCGGCTTCATCGACGCCCATGTGCATCCGGTGGCGGGCGGGCTCGCGGCGCTTCGCTGCGATCTGTCGGAGTTGGCGCACGATCGCCGCGGCTATCTCGACGCCGTCGCCGCGTTCGCCAGATCGCATCCCGAAGCACCTGCCATCACCGGGAGTGGTTGGTACGGAGATGCTTTCGAGGGCGGGCTACCCACAAAGGCAGACCTCGATGCCGTCGTCGACGATCGCCCCGTCGTTCTCTCGAGTCACGACGGTCACGGTGTGTGGGTCAACGGGATCGCGCTGCGGATCGCCGGCATCGACCGCCATACCCCTGACCCGACCGGCGGCCGGATCGAGCGTGACGCCGACGGAAAACCGACCGGTGTGTTGTTCGAACGGGCTGCCGACGCAGTGCAGGCCCTCACGCCGGCGATCGACGACGCGACGTTGCGTGAGGCGCTGCTGGTCGCGCAGCGTCGACTGCACTCGGTGGGTGTCACCGGCTGGCAGGACGCAGGCGTAGACATCCCCGCCTTCGGCCTCTCGGACACTCTCGCCACCTATCTCGCCGCCGACGAGGCGGGCGAGCTCACTGCCCGCGTGTGCGGAGCACTGTGGTGGGCCGCAGCGTCGGGAGCCGGTCAGATCGACACGCTGCGCGAGCGGCGGGAGGCGGCTCGGACAGGGCGCCGATTCCATGTCGACACCGTCAAGGTGATGCAGGACGGAATCTGCGAGAACTGCACTGCGGCAATGCTCTCCCCGTACTCCAAGCTACCGTCGGGTGCCGATGCCATGGGACTGTCGTTCCTCGAGCCGGACGAGCTGAACGAGATCTGCTCGCTTCTGGCGACCGACAGGTTTCACATCCACATGCATGCGGTAGGTGACCGGGCGGTCCGCGAGTGCCTCGACGGTCTCGCGGCAGCGCGGACCGCGAATCCACGGTTCGCGGCGGTACATCAGATCGCGCATCTCGATGTCGTCGACCCGAACGACATCCCGCGGTTCGCGGCGCTCGACGTGATGGCCAACATCCAGGCGCTGTGGGCCCGCCGTGACACCGAGATCATCGAGCGCAAGCTCCCGCTGCTGGGTCCCGGCCGCGAGCGCTGGCACTTCCCGTTCGGTTCGATCAGCGCGGCCGGCGGTGCGCTCGCGATGGGCAGCGACTGGCCGGTCACCGACCCCAACCCGCTCTGGGCGATCCACACGGCGGTCAATCGCACCGGCTCGCAGTCGGATCCGCACGCGATCGGCGACGAGGCCCGCACCGTGCCGCTCGTCGGAGAGGAAGCGTTGTCGCTGCGCACCGCAGTGGACGCGTACACGATCGGAGCGGCCCGCGCCGCACACTGCGCGGACCGCTCCGGGTCGATCGAGGTCGGCAAGGACGCCGATCTGGTGGCGTTGTCGGGAGACATCACCGCGGTCGACGACATCGGTTGCCTGAGCGCGCGTATGACGATGGTCGGCGGAACGGTGGTGTCCCGGTGAGAACCGATCACGCTACGGTGCCAGCGGCCCACCATGTCTCAGCGAGAGGCCGCTGCGGCGCGGGATGCGGAGTCGCCGAACAGATCACGGCACAGTTCGGCGACCACCGCGGCGCGCCGCGTCGGCCGCGCGGCGATGGCGTTCAACAGGACCATGGTCAACGCGGGTGTCTCGTCGGCGATGGGTACCGCAGCGACCGGATGCCCGTCGAGAGCCGTCGGGACCGCCGACTTCAGGTTGAGCACCGTGTAGGCCAGCCCGCGTCCGACGAGTGCACGGCACGTCTCCACCGTCGTCGACCGATACCGCACTACGGGTTCCACGTCGGCGCTGGCGAAGACCTGCCGGAAGTAGTCGCGGCTGTGCGGGAGGTCGAGCAGCGCCATGGGCTCGTCTGCCAACTCGGCGAGCCGGATCTTCCGACGATTGGCCAACCGGTGCGAACCCGCGAGGAGTACGTAGGGCGGAACCCGCCGCAACGGCCAGCGCTTCAGGCGCGGGTCGTCGACGAGGTCGTATCCGATGCCCATCTCGAAGGTTCCGTTCGCGACACCTTCCGCGAGATCGGCGAGATCGACCTCCGTCGTCAGCAGTTCCAGGTTCGGAAGCTTCTCGGCGGCAACGGACAACAGTTCCGGAAGCAGGTAGGGAGCAATGACCTCGAAACATCCGATGCTGAGGGTCCCGGTGAGCGACCCGCCCAGTCCGTGTGCGACAGAACGAAGATCAGCCGCCGATGCCAACAGTTGACGACTCGCGACAAGGAGTTGGCGGCCCGCTGGAGTCAACGTGATCCCCTTGGCGTGATGCCGTACCAGAAGCTGGATTCCGAGCGCGCCCTCCAGATCCGTCAGCGCCGTCGACATCGCCGACTGGGACAGATGCACCGCCGAGGCCGCGCGCGTGATGCTCCCGGCCTCGGCCACGGCGACGAAGTACTCCAATTGTCGCAACGTGTAGTCGGCCACGACGCCCCTCACTGAGATCCTCATTGGCATCGGCTCCGTCGATGCCAATGCCGCACAACCTCGACTCTACAGAATTCTCATCCGGTCCGGACGCAGTCCGGTCACCGCACCGCAACCACATCAGACGCCGTCGCGTCGATACACACAGGAGCACGACCATGGGAATTACCCACACCGATGTCGGAGCGTTGACCCCCGACATCGCCCAGACACATACCGATCTCCGACATTCGTTGCGGCGCTTCGATGTTCCTATCATGATCCTGTCCGCCCTCATCAGTCTCGACATGGTCGGCGAGATCTCGTCGTTCGGCGGCGAGACGTTCACCTGGCTCGTGGTGTTGGCACTGCTGTGGATGGTCCCTTACGGCCTGGTGACGTCAGAGTTGGGAAGCGCGTTTCCCGACGAGGGCGGGCTGTTCGAATGGGTCAAGCGGGCGTTCGGTCGTCTACCCGCATCCGTCGCCACGGTGATGTACTGGTCGATCAATCCCCTGTGGATCGGCGGCTCTCTCGCCTTCATCAGCACCGAGGCATGGAGTTCGTTCATCCATCCCATCGACGCCGGCACCGGCGGCGACTACGTCTTCAAAACCGTGTTCGTGCTGATCGCCGCCGCCGTCACCCTGCTATCGATGCGCCAGGCCAGGGCAGTACTCAAACTCGGCACCTATCTGAAGTTGATCCTGGCCGCGGTGTTCCTGGTGACCACACTGGTCTACGGGATCCAGAACGGATTTCACGGGATCGGCTCTGTCACCTGGTCACCGACCCTCGGCGGATTCCTCGGTCTGGTACCCCTGCTCCTGTTCTCACTCGTGGGTTTCGAAGTGCCCAGCCAGGCAGGCGGGGAAATGCAGAATCCCCAGCGCGACGTCCCGCGCGGCATCGCGATGAGCGGATTCGTCGGCCTCCTCGTGTACGGGCTGCCCGTCCTCGCGCTCCTCCTGGTTCTGCCGACCGACAAGATCACCGGTATCGGCGGTTTCATGGCGGCACTCGACACCGTGTTCGGCGTGTACGGCTCTGCGGCATCGATCCTGGTGAAGATCGCGGTCATCGCGTTCATCGTCGCTCTCGGAATCACCGGTGCCACATGGGCGATGGCCGCCAATCGAGCACTGGCCGTTGCCGCCGGCGACGGTGGCTTCTTCCCGTTCTTCGCGAAGTTCGACGCCCGAACCGGCTCACCTCTGCGGGTCGGAGTGTTCACCGGCGCCATCGCGCTGGCGTTCATGGTCGTCGGCGTCGTCTTCTCCAGCGGCGACAGCGCTGCGACCTTCACCGTCGTACTCACCATCACCATCTCCACGTCGCTGATCGCATATCTCTTCGTATTTCCCGCTGCACTGCGGTTGCGCCTCAATCATGCGGATACGCCACGCCCCTACGCCGTCCCCGGCGGCACGGTCGGCATGGCGATCGCGTCCGGCCTGGCCACGTTCTGGGCAGCGCTAGGCGTGTGGGTGGCGGTCTTTCCCGGCACCCTCGAGAGCCTCTTCGGTCTCGACTACGCGTTTCTCGACACCTGGAAGGTCTCACGTATCCGGTTCGAGGTGTTCACACTCGGGACACTGGCTGTACTCACCGTCATCGCTGTCACCGGCTATCTGGTGGCGAGGGCTTCTCGTTCAAAGGAATCCATCACTTCGGAAGACGTAGAGGCACAGCTCTCCTGAAGCAACACAGAGGTTGCCCTGCGGGTCCGGGTACGGACCCGCAGGGCAACCTCTGTGTCCGACCTCAGCGAGCGGATTCGTCTGCGGAGATGAGCTCGGCGGCACGCTCGGCGACGCTCATGATCGTCCCGACCGGATTGACCGCAGTGAGCGTCGGGAACACCGATGCGTCGACGACGCGCAGACCCGATACGCCACGCACCCGCAGCTGTGGATCCAACACTGCCATCGGATCGTCGTCTGCACCCATCCGGCACGTACCGGACACGTGGTAGACCGTCTGGTGCGTAGCACGAAGGATCGCAGAGAGTTCTTCGTCGGAGGTCACGTCGGGCCCGGGAAACACCTCCCGGACAACCCATTCGGACATGGGTGCGGTAGCCGCGATGCGTCGAGCCGCACGGATGCCCGCGACGAGCATCGCCTCGTCGACGCCGTCGGGATCTGTGAAGTACCCGTAGTCGATGGATGGTGGGGTCGTCGAATCGGCGTCGGTGATCCACACACGTCCGCGGCTGCGCGGTGAGGCGACGTTCGGCGCGATCGAGACGATGCGCTCGGGTAACTCCACTCCGTAGCTCACAGCGTGGTCGGCGACAGCCTCGACCGGGAAGTGCATCAGGACGTCCGGACGTGCCGGACTCGAGTCGTCGACGCGGAGCGCAGCACCCGCATCCCATCCCGTCGCACAGGTCGACGGGATGTCGCGGTCGGTCTCCCAGACGATGAGACCCTCCGCGTGATCCATGAGGTTCTCGCCGACACCCGGCGAAGCGACACGAACCGTCACCCCCGCCTCGGCGAGCACCTCTTGCGGGCCGATCCCCGATCGTTGCAGTAGCGCCGGGGTGGCGATCGCGCCAGCACAGACGATGACCTCACGCGTCGCGCGATGCTCGCGCTCCGTGCCGTCCGGAGCCACCGTCCGCACTCCCACCGCGCGCTCGCCGTCGAAGATGATCGAGTCGGCCAACTCGTGGAGCAGCACGGTCAGATTCGCGCGCTCGGCCATCGGGCCGTGCAGGTAGTGCACCGACGTCGACGATCGCAGGTTGGTGTCCGGGGTGTACCCGATCTCGAAGAATCCCGCACCCTCCCCCGTCCTGGCGAAGTCGTCGTCGCTGTTCCAGTTCTCTCGTGCCGGGAGGTCGAGTGCTGTCCGAGCCGCCTCGACGACGTCGGCGACGTAGGGGTTGCGGTCGCCCTCCGCGACTGGGCCTATCGGCGTCGCGAGACGGTCGAAGCAGCGGCCGAGGGTGTCGGCATCCCAGCCGTCGGCGCCCAGCGCGACCCACTCGTCAGTGTCTGCCCGTAGCGGCCGCCAGGTGATCATTGTGTTGGCTGTGGCACAGCCTCCCAGGATGTGCATGCGCGCCTGACGGATTCCCGAGTTGCCCCGTACCTGCGGGACGCTGCGGTAGTCCTGGTCGTAGTCGCTCTCGAGCATCTCCGCCCAGCGTCGTATCGATCGCGCACGCGGCTCGTTCTCGTCACTCGGACCCGCCTCGATGACCGTGACACCGACCGTGGGGTCCTCACTCAGGCGCGAGGCGACGATGCATCCTGCGGTCCCACCGCCGACGACGAGGTAGTCGGGGTCGGTCACGCCACCGACTCGCTGCTCAGTTCCGCCGCTGCGGGGATAGTGCTCTTGCGGGTCGTCATGAGTACGTAGTAGAGCGGGCAGATGACCGCCAGCCCGACGATCCACGAAATATCCACCCCACCGAGGTCTTTCGCGATGGGGCCCGTCCACAACGTGGTGGACAGGAACGGGATCTGCACCAGGATGCCGAGCACATAGCAGGCGACTGCGACCCAGTTGAATCGTCCGTAAACGCCACCGTCACGACGGAACAGCGAGTCGATGTCGTACTCGCCGTGGCGGAGCAGGTAGTAGTCGACTAGGTTGACCGCGGTCCACGGGATCAGGACACACAGCAGGAGCGAGAGGAAGTTTGCGTAGTTGGCCAGGAAGTCGTCGGCGCTGAGGAGCGCGGGCAGCATGGCGATCGCGAACAACACTACTGCGATCACTGCACGACTCACCGCCTGCGCGCGCCAACGCGGAAAGATGTTCTGGCCCACGGTGATCGTAGAGAGTGCCCCACAGTAGAGGTTCATGCCGTTGGTGACGCTGATCCCGACGGCGAAGACCAAGAACAGCCCGGTGGAGATTCCGTGAGTCAGCGTTCCCATTCCGTCGAGTGTGTCGGCACTCGGCAAGGCCGCTCCGA
This sequence comes from Gordonia otitidis, assembly GCF_020735545.1. Lineage (NCBI taxonomy): Bacteria > Bacillati > Actinomycetota > Actinomycetes > Mycobacteriales > Gordoniaceae > Gordonia > Gordonia otitidis. The sequence goes on along the minus strand of NZ_CP085974.1, from coordinate 3,660,894 downwards.
TCAGGACACCGAGCAGCATCGGCAGCACCGAGCCCAGGACGCAGCCGGCGTAGGTTGCCCAGAACGCCGTCTTGACACCCGTGTCGCGCGGTAGGTAGCGCGTGTAATCGGAAACGTAAGGAGCGTATGCGATCTGCCACAGCGCCGCGGCGGAGAAGGTCGCCATGAATCCAGCCCAGGTGAACCCGCTGCTGTGCCAGGTGTCGGTGGGCAGTCCATTGACGGCAAGCATCCAGACGAAAGCCAGCAACAGCGCGAGACCTGCGACCACCGAGAGCAGGGCGGCCATCGAGTGGATCAGCTTGTAACCGATCATGGTCACGACGACGCTGATCGCGCCGATGATGAAGATCGCCCAATTGTCGGGCAGTCCCGTCACTTCCGCGAAGGCCTTGCCTCCCAGCACCGCGTTCGACGCGAAAAAGCCCAGGTACATGAAGACCACGAGTACGACGACCAGAAGGCTTCCCAGAGAACCGAATTGGGCTCGGGTCTGGAGCATCTGCGGTACCCCCATCTGTGGCCCCTGCGCGGCATGCAGCGCCATGACGACCCCGCCGACCAGATTGCCCGCGATCACCGCGAGCGCCCCCGCCCAGAAAGGGAGACCGAAGACGGTGGTGGCCAATGCACCGGTGATGATCGTCAACAGCATGATGTTGGACCCGAACCACACGGTGAAGATGTCGCGCGCTCGTCCGTGGCGCTCGTCGTGCGGAATATGGTCGATGGTTCGGCGCTCCACCGACGGGGCGGTGCCGTCCGGTGAGGTGGTGCTCGGCGGTGTGGTGGTGCTGTTCATCGGAAGAAGACCTTCGCTCGAGTAGGAGTCGATCGAGTGGAACGTCAGATGCGTCCCAGCCACGTCGTCGGGGCGGTGAAGCCAGTATCGAGGTGACACCCATCACCGGGAAAACAGAAAGTTCCGGGGTTTTACATATGCAGAACAGATGACCTGCGGCCGGAGCCACACGGGCGTCGTGCCGTCATGAGCGCACAGCCCGTGATGACCGTCAGTTCGGCTATACCGATGCAGAAGTTCAGTTAATTCGGCGCTTCCTGATCTACCGTATTCGAACTCGACGAGCCACCATGGAACGATGACCGATCTCCCCGACCTCACCTCGATCGACTGGTCCGCCCGTGCCGCCGAGATCACCGCGTGCACAGACGCATTCGTCGACGGGCAGTGGACGCCCGCCCACTCCGGCGCGACGTTCGACGTCGTGAATCCGGCGACGGACGCCGTGATCGCCGCCGTGGCCGCGAGCGATGCGGACGACATCGACACCGCGGTCGCTGCTGCGCGCCGCGCATTCGACGACGGCCGCTGGTCGCGACTGTCGGCCGCGGAACGTGGTTCGGTGCTCATCAGGTTCGCGGATCTGATCGAGCTGCACGCCGAAGAACTCGCACTGTTGGTCACGTTGGAGATGGGCAAGGCGATCCGCGATTCCTACGAGGTCGAGGTACCCGGCGCGGCCGGAGTTTTTCGGTTCTACGGCGAGGTGGCCGACAAGGTCCCCGGAGAACTGCCGCCCACGGCGGATGGCAGCGTGGCAATGGTCCGCCGCGTGCCACTCGGCGTCGTCGGAGCGGTTGTGCCCTGGAACTTCCCACTCGACATAGCGGCGTGGAAGGTCGCGCCCGCGCTCGCCGCAGGCAACACCGTCGTGCTCAAACCCGCCGAGGAGAGTCCGCTGTCGGCTCTGCGCATGGCCGAGATCGCCGTGGAGGCGGGAATCCCGCCAGGCGTCTTCAACGTCGTGCCGGGCCTAGGCGCAACGGCCGGTCGAGCACTCGGCCTGCATCCCGACGTGCAGTGCCTGACGTTCACGGGGTCAACCGAAGTCGGCAAGAAGTTCTTGAGCTACAGCGCCGAATCGAATATGAAGCAGGTGTGGCTCGAATGCGGCGGTAAGAGCCCCAATCTCGTGTTCGCCGACTGCGCCGATATCGACGCCGCTGCTGAGATGGCGTGCTTCGGCATCTTCGGCAATCAGGGCGAGGTGTGTTCTGCGAACAGTCGCCTGCTGGTGCAGCGCGAGATCCACGACGAGTTCGTCGCCAAGGTCGTCGACAAGGCTGCCGCGTACCGGCCGGGCGATCCGCTCGATCCGGCGTCGACGACCGGCGCGATGGTGACGCGCAAGCACCTCGACCTGGTACTCGGCTTCGTCGAGAAGGCGCGTGGTGATGGCACAGTCGTGACAGGTGGCAGCCGCATCGGTGACACCGGATGTTTCATGGAACCGACCGTCGTCGTCGACCTACCACCGGACTCGACGGTGATGACCGAGGAGATCTTCGGGCCGGTACTGGCGGTGGCAGCCTTCGACACCGAAGACGAGGCCGTCGCGCTGGCCAACGACACCCCGTACGGACTCGCAGCCTCCGCGTGGACGTCCGACCTCAACCGCGCGATGCGCATGTCGGAGCAACTCCACGCGGGCACAGTCTCGATCAACACCGTCGATGCACTCTCTCCCGGAACGCCTTTCGGCGGTTTCGGGGCTTCAGGCTTCGGCTCCGACCTGTCGGTCCACGCGATCGAGAAGTTCACCGGTTGGAAAACGACGTGGATCGCGCGGGGCTGAGAGCTGCCCGAATCACTCGAACTCTTGTTCGTGGAACACCTGGACATCAACACGCCGCGCGAGTAACATAGAACACATATTCGATCGGTTCGAATTCGTTCTGGACAGCGCCGGGGGGGGTGAGTCAGGTGGGTGAACGCAAGCGTCGGGTGAGCAGTCAGATCCTCGAAACCAGCTTGGCCACGGCCCAACCCGGAACCCCCGATGGCGCGGCCAAGGACGCGCTCGACCAACTCGGTGCGGCGATCGATCGACTTGCCGACCTGGACCTGGGCACGGTCTCCGACGGAGTGCTGGCCGAACTGTCCTCGCGCACAGAGCAACTCGCTCGGCGTACCGCTGCAGCCACCGATCGCACAATCGTCGAAGCCTCCGACCGAGACCTGCCATTCAAGCTCGGCTACCGCGACGTCCGCAGCTTCATGTCCCGCCATCTGCACATCGGACACGCACCTGAGCGGTACCGAGTGATCGCTGCGACGGGCACATTCCACTCGGTCACCGACGACACCCTGGAACCCCGATGCCCAACGCTTGCGCGACATCTCACTGATGGCACGGTGGCTCCCGCACACGCTCGCGCTGTGCTCGACGTGCTGGAGAAGATCCCTCACGGCACGCCGATCGACACGCGCATAGCCGCCGAGATCCAGATGAGTGACTACGCCACCCATTTCACCCCACTGGAGATCACCAATCTCGGTGCCAGACTGCTGGCGCATCTCGACCCGGACGGCACGATCACCGATGACGCCGACCGTCAACGGCAACGCCGACTGTCACTCGGTCGGCAGAACGCTCAACTGATGTCCCGCCTGACAGCCGACCTCGACCCGGCCACGCGCGCCCGCCTCGACGTCGTGTTGGACGCATGGGCGCAGCCTGGCATGAACAATCCTGCCGACCCCGACTCACCGCGCGGATCGCTCGCAGACGCCGATCGCGACGCGGTGGCGGCCGCCGTCGAGCGCGATTTTCGCAGTGCCGGCCAACGCAACCACGACGCACTCTCCGCCCTGCTCAAGCTCGCACTGGAAACCGGAGCCCTCGGCAAGTCCCATCGCGGCCTGCCGATCCAGGTGATCGTCAAAACCACTTTGCGCGAGCTACAGGAGGGCGCCGGCCTCGCACAGACAGCGGCAGGTGCCCTGCTCCCGATCAAGGATCTGATCGAGATGGCCGCCGGCGGAGCGCAACAGTACCTGGCGGTGTTCGACGACCACACCAGCGTGCCGCTCTACCTTGGCCGGTCACGCCGACTCGCCAGCCTCGGGCAACGCCTCGCGTCCTTCGCCGCCGACGGTGGCGAGATGTGTTCGGCGCCAGGGTGTACGCAACCCGCAACCCGGGTCGAGATGCATCACGCAGCCAGGGATTGGGCCGAGGGCGGACTCACCAACATCGACGAGCTCGCGCCCGCCTGCGGAATCCACAATCGGATGGTCGGAAGCAGAACGGGCCAGTACCGTACCCGCATCATCACCGAAGGCCCAGACGCAGGACGAGTCGCATGGCGCCTGAATTCCCGACCAGATCTTCCGCCCAATCCCGAATACGTCAACCGGGCAACCGATGTCGCGAGTGAGTTCCGAGACCACCTCGGCCGCGCCCGCACTGAACTCTTCGACGCACATACACCGACTCCACCTCCACCAGTATCGGAGTGCCCGACCGCAAGCATCGTCGAGCGACAGCTGCACGCGACGCTGCTGCCGTTCGCCGGCCGCAGCAATGTTCACCTATCGTTGAGCCCCGGCACGATCGACTTTGCCAACGCACCTCCGGCTGCCTGACTATCGCCCACACCACTTCCGCACGCCCCTTCCCCGCAGTGACGATCGTGCGTGTCGGCGTTCCGTTGGCGAGAAATGTAGCGCGACAACGTGATCAATTGTCACGCAGCACGTGCAAGTGCCATCCGAAGCGCTATCCGCGCGTACGCCTCGCCCAGCGCTGCCGGATCGCGATGCTCGCGGCTGGGAAACCACCGGCACACGTCGACGCACAACGACGAGATGGCGAGCACCACATCGTCGGGGTCATCGGCCGCGAACTCGCCGGACGCGACGCCCCCGACGACGATGGTCGTCAGAATCGCAGTCGTCTTGCGTCTGACCGCACTGATGGATCGGTAGTGCTCAGCGCTCAGCGCGCCGAGTTCGTACTGGACCACCTTGGCGAGCTCGTGGTGTTCGGCCTGCCACCGGGCAAAGGTACTCACCACCACGTCGAGGCGCACCGCATACGGCAGGCTCGGGTCGTCGACGTCACGCAACGCCTCGTACACACTCCGATGGCCATCGAACGCGATGGAATACAGCAGCTCCTCCTTGGAGCGAAAGTGCGGATACATCGCGGCGGCACTCATGTTCAACGAGGCCGCGATCTGACGCGTCGAGGTCCCCGCGTATCCGAGCTGGGCGAACGACACGACCGCTGCGTCGCGGATGCGCTGCGCTGCGGCCGACTCCCGCGTCGCCATACCCGTCATCCCCGCTGCTCCGTCATCCCCGGCTGCTCCGTCGTACCCGTTGTTCCCGTCACGTGGTCCACCCTCCTCGTCCTCGGCCTTCCGGATGGTTGACCTCGGCCGGTACACCAGGCAGTATAAGCGAGTGCTCAGAAAATGAGCGAGTGCTTAGGCGTCACAGAGGAGTGCCGCCACAGAGGAGTGTCATGGCCGAACCGATCTCCAAACGCGACCTCGAGTTCATGCTCTACGAGTGGCTCGACGTCGAGTCGCTCACCAAGCGTGAACGCTTCGCCGAACACTCCCGCGAGACATTCGACGCCGTGCTCGAGCTCGCCGCCGACCTCGCGACCAAACGATTCGCGCCGGTCAACCGCCTCGGCGACACCGTCGAGCCCTACGTCGGCGACGACGGCGCGGTGGTCATGCCCGAGGAGATCCGGTCGGGCATCGCCGAGTTCCTGAAAGCAGGACTCGTCGCGGGTTCCTTCGACGAATCGCTCGGCGGAATGCAACTGCCCACCGTGGTGAGCCGCGCGGCGCAGGCATGGTTCCAGGCGGCCAACGCGGCGATGTCCTCGTATTCGTTCCTCACGATCGGCAACGCGAACCTGATCGCCGAGTACGGCACTCCCGAGCAGATCGACACCTGGGTGCGCCCGATGGTCGAGGGTCGGTACTTCGGCACCATGTGCCTCTCCGAGCCCCAGGCCGGGTCGTCGCTCGCCGACATCACCACCAAGGCAATCCCCGCAGACGACGGCACTTACCGGATCACGGGAACAAAGATGTGGATCTCGGCAGGTGATCACGAAATGGGCGAGAACATCGTGCATCTCGTGCTCGCAAAGGCTCCCGGCGGCGGCCCGGGCGTCAAGGGGATCTCGCTGTTCATCGTGCCCAAGTATCTTCCGGACGGTACCCGCAACGACGTTGCCCTGGTGGGCCTCAACCACAAGATGGGACAGCGGGCGACCACCAACTGCCTGCTGAACTTCGGTGACGGCACCTACGGCGACCACGCCGTCGGCTACCTCGTCGGCGAGGAACACAAGGGCCTGCAGTACATGTTCCACATGATGAACGAGGCGCGCATCGGCGTCGGATTCCTCGCCACCGCACTGGGGTACGCGGGATATCTGGCGTCACTCGAGTACGCAAAGGTCCGCACGCAAGGGCGTCCCGTCGACCACAAGGATCCCACCTCCAAGCCTGTGCCGATCATCGAGCACGCCGATGTCAAGCGCATGCTGCTGGCGCAGAAGTCCTACGTCGAAGGTTCGCTCGCTCTGGGCCTCTACTCGAGCGCGCTCGTCGATCAGCAGCAGACCGGCGACGCCGACGAGGCCGCCCGCGCAGGCCTGCTTCTCGACGTCCTGACCCCGATCTCCAAGTCATGGCCGTCGCAATGGTGTCTTGCGGCAAACGATCTCGCCATCCAGGTCCTCGGCGGCTACGGCTACACGCGCGAGTTCCCGGTCGAGCAGTTCTATCGCGACAACCGCCTCAACCCCATCCATGAGGGGGCGCACGGCATCCACGGACTCGACCTGCTGGGCCGCAAGGTCGTCATGAACGGCGGCGCAGGACTCGAGCTGCTCGCGAACACGATCGGCGAGACCATCGACAAGGCCGCAGCAACAGCCGCAACAGCCACCTTCGCCGACGAATTGCGCAGCCGTGTCGAGCGACTCGTCACCGTGACCGGACAGGTGTGGTCCGCGGGCGACGTCGCGGTCTCGCTGGCCAACGCGACCGCATACCTCGAGGCAACCGGGCACATCGTCGTCGCATGGATGTGGCTCGAACAGGTCCTCGCGGTCTCGGACAAGACCGGAGACTTCTACGACGGCAAACGCGCTGCCGCGCAGTACTTCTTCACCTATGAGCTCCCGAAGGTGGATGCACAGTTCGACCTCCTTGCATCGCTCGACCGCACGACCCTCGACGCACGTCCCGAGATCTTCTGAGCCGCAACACGTCCCCGCCTGATCAACCCAGGAGAGATTTCATGTCAGTCCTCGATCTGTTCACCGTCACCGACAAGGTCGTCGTCGTCACCGGCGCGTCGTCGGGCCTCGGCGTCAGCTTCGCCACTGCCTTCGCGGAGGCGGGCGCCGACGTCGTGCTCGCGGCCAGGCGCGCCGACCGACTCACCGAGACGGCCGCGAAGGTCGAAGCCCTCGGACGCAAGGCGCTGTCGGTCGCCGCCGACGTGTCCGAGCCCGCCGACTGTCAGCGTGTGATCGACAGCGCGGTCGAGACCTTCGGTCGCGTCGACATCCTGATCAACAACGCTGGCATCGGTACGGCGGTGCCCGCAACACGTGAGACGCCCGAGCAGTTCCGCTCGGTCGTCGACGTCAACCTCAACGGGTCGTACTGGATGGCACAGGCCGCAGGGCGTGTGATGGGGCCGGGCAGTGCGATCGTGAACATCTCCAGCATTCTGGGGCTGACCACCGCCGGACTCCCCCAGGCCGCCTATGCCGCCAGTAAGGCCGGAATCATCGGCTTGACGCGCGATCTCGCCCAGCAGTGGGGATCGCGAAAGGGCATCCGGGTCAACGCGATTGCCCCCGGGTTCTTCGAGAGCGAGATGACCGACACCTACGCGCCCGGCTACATCGATTCACAGATGCCGCGTGTTCTTTTGGGGCGCATGGGCGACCCTGCCGAACTCGCCGCCACCGCCATCTGGCTCAGTTCGTCCGCTGCCGGCTATGTCACCGGGCAGACGATCGCCGTCGACGGAGGCATCACGGTCACCTAGAGGCAAGACCGTCGTCACCCGCGGACGGCGTGCGGCCGGTCATGTCCCGTCGGAACTCAGCAAATCCTCGAGTCGATCGATGAATTCGGCCTGAGCCGGATTGAGTTTCACACGCGCGACGTCGGGTGAGCACCACTGGGCGCGATCGACCTCGGGGAACATCTGCGTTCGCCCCGACCGCGGCGGCCACGCCATCTCGAACGTGTTGCTGGTGACGCTCGCGGCGTCCAGGTCTCCTTCGACAGCGAATGCGGTGACGATCTTGCCGCTCTTCTGCCGAACCTCGCCGAGTTCGAGTACGTCGCCGGTCGGCGCCGGATGTCCGAGTTCCTCGCTGAACTCGCGGCGAGCGGTGTCGAGCGGAGCCTCGCCCACCTCGGGCAACCCCTTGGGCACCGACCATGCGCCGTCATCCTTACGCGCCCACAGCGGACCGCCGGGATGCGCGATCAGCACCTCGAGTCCCGTGCCCGCGCCGCGGTACATCAACAATCCGAAACTGTGTCGTCCACCGTTCTGCGCAGCGTCAGTTCGAGCCATAGAACCCAGTGTGGCGGAGAATATATTGTCGCGGAAACACATGCGTCACGCGATTGCGTCATACCGGAAACGTCCGAACCGTACACACAGTGCATGACCGTTCTCGACACGATCAAACACGGCAGGAAGTCGACCCGCCCGGTCGACGACATCCCCCCGCTGGCACGCCTGTTCCCTCTCGGGTTGCAGCACGTCATGGCGATGTACGCGGGAGCGGTCGCCGTGCCACTGATCGTCGGCGGCGCGATGGTCGGTGCGGGCCAGATGCGCTCCGACGAGATCGTCCACCTCATCACGGCCGACCTCTTCGTCGCGGGTATCGCCACCATCCTGCAGGCGGTCGGGTTCTGGCGTTTCGGTGTCCGGCTGCCGTTGATGCAGGGCGTGACATTCGCTGCGGTCGGTCCGATGATCACGATCGGCCTCAACCACGGGATCACCGCGATCTACGGATCCGTGATCGCGTGCGGCGTCTTCATGATGCTGGTCGCACCGATCGTGGGACGTCTGATCCGGTTCTTCCCACCGCTGGTCACCGGCACCATCATCCTGATCATCGGCATCTCACTGATGAGCGTGGCGGCCGGCTGGTTCGGCGGCGGTACGGCGAAGGGCGCCGACTTCGGAGCACCCAAATCCATCGCATTCGGCTTCCTCACGCTGCTCATCATCATTCTGCTCGAGCGGCTCGGTCCGCCCGCCGTCAAGCGCATCTCGATCCTGCTCGGCCTCATCGCAGGGACGTTGATCTCGATCCCGTTCGGGATGACGGACTGGAGCCACGTCGGTTCGAGCTCGTGGTTCGCCGTCCCCGAGCCCTTCTATTTCGGATTCCCCAGCTTCGACGTCAGCTCGATCATCGCGATGATCATCGTCGCGTTGGTGATCATGACCGAGACCACCGGCGACATCGTGGCGGTCGGCGAGATCGTCGACGAGAAGATCACCCCTCAGCGGCTTGCCGACGGCATGCGTGCCGACGGTGCGGGCACCGTCCTCGGCGGCATCTTCAACACGTTCCCCTACACAGCCTTCGCCCAGAACGTCGGGCTCGTGGCCATCACGAACGTCAAGTCACGCCACGTCGCGACCTGTGCCGGCGTGATCCTCGTGATCCTGGGACTCGTCCCCAAGATGGCAGCGATCATCGAGGGCATCCCGCAGCCGGTCCTCGGCGGTGCGGGCGTCGCTCTGTTCGGCATGGTGGCCGCCAGCGGAGTGCGGACGCTGACCAAGGTGAAGTTCAACAACTCCAACATCCTGGTGGTCGCGATCTCGGTGGGCGTCGCGATGCTGACCGAGGCGAGCCTCTCGTACACCAACGACTCGGGTCAGGACATCGCTCTCGACCTGTACGGCAAGTTCCCCGACTGGTTCCAGACGATCTTCCACTCGGGCATCTCCGCGGGCGCGATCTGCGCAATCGTGCTGAACCTCGTCTTCAACTGGCGCAGCACGTCCCCCGATCCCGTCGACTACCACAACACCGGCGAAATCGACGTCGCGGGCGACAACGTCGGCATCTCGGGTTCCGACGCCCCACGCGGCGCTGCGTTCGACCCACGCGACGCGCTCGCCGCCGCAGACCCCAACACGAGTCCGGAGACCCTGAAGATCCTGGCCGAGCACGACGCGGGCCTGCACCCGTTCATCGTCACCAATCCATCGGCGCCCAAAGGCCTGTGCGATTGGATCCGGGCACAGGGCGACCCGAAGGTGGAGCGGCTCTTCGACAAGTGGGACGACGTCACCGACGGCAAGTTCTCCAGCCGCGGGCAGGACGCGCCCGCCTGAGACCCGCCCGGTCGCTGCACCGTCAGCCGAGGCCGCTACCGCAGCACCTTCTCCATCGCCTTACCCTTGGCGAGTTCGTCGACGAGCTTGTCGAGGTATCGAATCCTACGCATGAGCGGGTCGTCGATCTCGTGAACTCGTACGCCGCACACGACACCGGTGATCAGTTCGGCACGTGGATTCAGGTGCGCTGCATCGAAGAAGTCGCGGAACGTGGTACCGGCGGCGAGGTGGCGCGCCAACGCCGCGTCGTCGAATCCGGTGAGCCATTCGATGACCTGGTCGAGTTCGGCCTTGGTCCGTCCTTTGCGTTCGAGCTTCGCGACATAGAGCGGATAGACGTCGGACACACTCATTCCGAATACGCGTTCCATGGCGGACTACGGTAGCGGTAGTCGTAGCCGCAGCCGCAGCCGCAGCCGCAGCGAGGATCTCGTGGTTGCACGCACGTCGGCCGGAACAGACCTATCGTTGATGCATGTCAGACAGCCCTGAATTCGACGGCATCGACCCGGAGGTCGACGACCCGGACATCCCGCATGACCAACCACACGAATCGGCCTTCGCCTTCGGCGATGCCAAGGCCATCGGCGAGACCGACCGCATCGCCCGGGAGAAGGCCATCTACGAGGCCGGCCGCCACGGCAACGTGGTGAACAGGGGCCACGCCCTCGGCGGTACCAGCGGCACCACCGAAGGCCAATAGCTCATCGACGCGCCGTCGCCGCTGATGTCCGACTCGCGGGTAACCGTGTAGACACGACGTCATGGAGGTTCTGAGCAGTCGCATCCTGTTGCGTTCCCGCGACCCCGAGACACTTCAGCACTTCTACCGGCACAAGCTGCACCTGGCCGTCGCGCGTGAGTACCCGGGCGGACTCGTCTTTCACGCGGGCAACGGCTTGATCGAGGTGCCCGGCCACATGAGTACAGATCTACCCGACGGGCACGCCAACGGTGCCGCACTCTGGATTCAGGTTCGTGACATCACCACCACCCAGCGCGAGCTGAGGGCCGTTGGCGTGGAGATCGTCCGGGAGGCGTTGACCGAACCGTGGGGCTTGATTGAGATGCACATCGCCGACCCCGACGGACGAACCCTCATCCTCGTCGAGGTCCCCGCGGACCATCCGTTGCGCTTGGACAACCGCTGAACTGGACGTCCGGGTGCGAGACCGCGGCATGCAAGACTGAACGCATGAGTATCTGGACGGCTCCCGTCGCCGACGGCCACATTCGCGCCACCGTCGACCTACCCGGCTCGAAGTCCATCACGAACCGAGCCCTTGTGCTGGCCGCGCTCGCCGACGGCCCGTCGACAGTCACCGGAGCCCTGCGCAGTCGAGACACCAACCTCATGCTGTCGGCGCTCACCGAGCTCGGCATCGGCGTGCGCGTCGATCCCGCCGACCCGACGACCGTCTCCATCGAGCCGCGGCCCATGCACGCGGGCGAAATCTTCTGCGGCCTGGCGGGCACCGTCATGCGCTTCCTTCCGCCCGTGGCGGCACTGGCCGGCGGCGACGTGGCCTTCGACGGCGACCCCCAAGCGCGACAGCGCCCGCTGGCCACCATTCTCGACGCCCTGCGCCATCTCGGAGTGGGCGTCGACGGCGACAGTCTGCCCTTCGTCGTGCACGGCGACGGGCATGCCGAGGGCGGCACGGTCACGATCGACGCCTCCGGATCGTCGCAGTTCGTGTCGGGTCTGCTACTCGCGGCCGCCCGCTTCGGCAACGGGATCACGGTGCAGCATGCGGGCGCACCGGTGCCGTCACTGCCGCACATCGACATGACCGTCGAGATGCTGGCCACCGCGGGGGTCGTCGTCGACACGTCAGTCCCCGATACCTGGCGGGTGCCCCCGAGCATCATCAAGGCTGTCGACGTCACCGTCGAACCCGACTTGTCCAACGCGGCAGCGTTTCTCGCCGGTGCCGCTGTCTCCGGAGGTGAAGTCGGCATCCCCCGCTGGCCCGCCACGACCACGCAGCCGGGTGCACAGATCGCCGATATCCTCGCCGAGATGGGTTGCACCGTCGAGCTTCTCGACGGTGTGCTGACGGTCCGCGGCCCCGACCGACTGTCGGGCATCAACCGCAACCTGCGCGACATCGGCGAGTTGACACCGACGATCGCAGCGGTCTGCGCACTCGCCGAGGGCGAATCGGTGTTGAGCGGCATCGCGCATCTCCGCGGACACGAGACCGATCGACTCGCAGCGCTGGCCAGCGAGATCAACAACCTCGGCGGCGACGTGTCGGAAACAGACGACGGGCTCGTCATCAGACCGGTCCCGCTCCATGGTGGACAGTGGAATTCGTACGCAGACCATCGTATGGCGACAGCGGGTGCAATCATCGGACTCGCCGTTCCCGGCGTCACCGTCGACGACATCGAGACCACGTCGAAGACACTGCCCGACTTTCCCGGCATGTGGCAGCAGATGGTCGGACACCCGTGACCGGTAGCGCGGCAATGCTTTCCACCTCGATCCCGCTCCCCGCCGGTTCGGAGCGAGGACGCAGATGAGTCGCCGCGCGAGTAGCTACGACGAATCCGATGTACGGATTCGTCCCGGCAAGGGGAGCCGGCCGCGCACGAAGACCCGACCGTCGCACGACGACGCCGTGCAGGCGATGGTGGTCTCCGTCGATCGCGGACGCTGGGGATGCGTCATCGGCGACGATCCCGCGCACCGCGTCGTCGCGATGCGCGCCCGCGAGCTCGGCCGCACACCCGTCGTGGTCGGCGATCAGGTCTCGCTGGTGGGCGACCTGACCGGCGACGCCGGCAGTCTCGCGCGGATAGTGAAGGTCGCGGAACGTCGAACAGTGTTGCGACGCACCGCGGATGACACCGACCCGTACGAACGGATCGTCGTCGCGAATGCCGATCAACTACTGATCGTGACCGCAATGGCCGATCCTCCCCCACGCACCGGCTTCGTCGAACGCGCGCTGGCTGCGGCGTACGTCGGGGGGCTCTCGCCGATCCTCTGCCTCACCAAGACAGATCTGGCGTCGTCGGACGAGTTCGCTGCCGCCTTCGCCGATCTCGACCTGCCCGTCGTCCGCGCGGGCCGCGACGATCCGCTCGACGACGTGCTCGCGATTCTGGAGGGGCATCTCACCGCATTGATCGGACATTCCGGAGTCGGCAAGTCGACGCTGGTGAATCGACTCGTGCCCGACGCGGAACGGGCCACCGGCGTGGTCAGCGGAGTCGGCAAGGGACGCCACACCTCGACGCAGTCGGTGGCACTTCCACTTCCCGGCGACGACGAGAAGCCGCGGGGCTGGGTGATCGACACCCCCGGCATCCGCTCGTTCGGCCTGGCCCACATCAGCGCGGACGACATCGTCAACGCCTTCGACGATCTCCACGAGGCCATCGAGAACTGCCCGCGCGGCTGCACCCATCTCGGGCCGCCCGCGGATCCGGAGTGCGCGCTCGACACACTGACCGGACACTCGTACCGCCGCGCCATGGCCGTACGGCATCTGCTGCGCGCGGTGTCCGGGGGCGACACCAGCGACCCGGGGACCGAGTCCGACACGACGTGAGCCCGGTGCTGTCGGCGCGAATCCGGGTGCCGTCGGCGTACATCCGGGTGCCGTCGGCGCGAATCCGGGCGCCGTCGGCGCTAGTCGGGAACGCCGATGCTGACCTCGGATGCTTTCACGAGTGCGAACACCCGCGAGCCCTCGGCGAGACCGAGCTCCTCGGCGGCCTCCTTCGTGATCGAGGACGTCACGATCTGATCGCCGCCGTCGAGGCGGACCTTGATCGTCGCGTTGACGGCGCCGAGCGTCACCGAGACCACCTCGCCTGCGAGCTGGTTGCGGATGGAGAGTTTCATCGCGGGTCCTTCCGATTCGATGTGCAGCGTGTGTCGATGTGGAGCGTGTCGCCATGCGGCTGTCGTTCACGCTGTCACATCCGATGGCGGCCCGCACACCTCTCGGACGATGTCGAGTACCGCGCTCGCGGCAGTCGTCAGACTCCTGCTGTCGGAGTGTGCCACGTAGATCACCCAGGTGAGGTCGCGGTCGACGCAGGACGCGACCCCAGCGTCGGCCTGGACAGCAGCGACGCTGGCGGGCACCGCGGTGACACCGAAACCACTGCGCGCCAACTGAATACCGAATACCTGATCGGCAACCTCGATCACCGAGTCCCGCCGCGGGATCTGCCTGTCGATGATCGTGCGTGTCCCCCATCCCGGCGGGTAGTCGATGACACGCTCATGTTCGAGGTCGTCGGCGACGAATCGTCCCGCGCGTGCGAGCGGATGGTCGGGATGTGTGACCAGCACCAGTGGCTCGGCGGCAAGCGGATACGCCGTGATACCCGACTGATCCTCGACGTCGCCGCCGAGCAACGTCAGATCGAGGCTTCCGTTGCGTAGGAGACGTACGTTGCCCGCACTCCCTTGTGGGCTCTGCCGCATCGCGATCGAGATGCCCGGATGGCGCCGGTGGACGACCTCGAACGCGCCGGCCAGGTCGATCGTCGCGACGTTCACGAGCGCACCGAGCACAACGTCACCACGGACCTCACCACGCAGCCCGGCGATCACGTCGTGCACCTCGTCTCGAGCACGCAACGCCTCCCGGGCAGGGGCCATCACGGCGCGGCCTGCGTCGGTGAGCACCAGGACAGTGCGCGTGCGGTCGAAGAGTCGTACGCCGAGTTCGCGTTCGAGCTTGGCCACGCCCGTCGAGACCGCGGACTGCACCACGTGCAGCGACCGAGCCGCCGCGGTGAACGTCCCCTGGTCGCAGCAGGCGAGGAAGTATTCGAGTTGACGCAGTTCCATGCTGATTCTCCCGGCGCTATCGAGGACAACAGGATCGGACGTCGAATCATCAACAGACGAGATGTCCGTATCGAAATCCATCGCTTTTCATCATGCCGCACACCACTCACCATGGACGTATGTCTTCTTCAGATTGTGCAGCCTCGTCGTCAGCCGGAGTGTCGCCGAATACCGCCGCGCCGACGTCGTCGGGAGCGCGATTGAGTCGGCTCGTCGTGCTGCTCTTCGCGATCACCGCGGGGTCGTCGGCGGGCTGCCTCTACTACCTGCAGCCCCTACTGCACGAGGTCGCGAATGACTTCCACATCTCTACTGCCGCAGCGGGTCTCGTCGTGTCGATCACACAGGTCGGTTATCTGATCGGTCTCGCTCTGGTCGTGCCGCTCGGCGACTTCGTCAATCGCAGGGCTCTGGTCGGCGGACTGCTCGTGGTCTCGTGTGCCGCACTGGCCGTGGCGGCGTTCTCGCCGTCGTATGCGGTTCTGATGATCATGGTCTTCGCGGTCGGCATCTCGGCGTCGGCCGCACAGATCGTCGTCCCGTGGGCGGCGGCAGTCGCCGCTCCGGGAGAGCGCGGAGCCATCGTGGGCACGGTGATGAGCGGTCTGCTCGTGGGCATCCTCTTCTCGCGGGTGTTCAGCGGATTGGTCGCACAGCTGGGCGGCTGGCGCACGGTGCTGGTCGTCGCCGCGGTCGTCCAGCTCGCGATGGCTGCTGCGGTCTGGTGGTTCGCGCCGCGCACGCCTGTCAGTGCGGCGTCGACCAGCTACCCCCGCGTGTTGTGGTCGATCCTCACACTGATCCGCAGCGAGAAGGTCCTTCGCCACCGCATGCTGTTGGGCGGACTCAACATGGCCGCCTTCAGCGGTATGTGGACTGCCATCGCGTTCCTCCTGGCGGGTGCGCACGGCTCCGAGTATCACTTCTCCGACGCCGTGATCGGGCTCTTCGGACTCGCAGGAGTCGCCGGAGCTCTCGCGGCCCCACGCGTCGGCAAGCTCGCCGACCGCGGTTACCTTCGGCACACGCAGTACGCCGTCTGGGTGGTCGAGCTCGTCGGTTGGGCGCTGCTCTACTGGGGAGCACACCAGGTGATCGTCCTGATCGTCGCGCTGCTGGTGTTCGATTTCGGGGTGCAAGGGGTGCAGATAGCGAACCAGGCTGCCGTCTACTCACTCGACGACGAGGCACGGTCACGCCTGACCACCGCGTACATGGTGGCCTACTTCGCAGGCGGCGTCCTCGGTTCGGCCTTCGGCGGGTGGGCCTACCAGACCGGCGGGTGGGCACTGGTGTGCGCGACAGGCGCAGCCACTGCGATCGCAGGCATGGTCCTGTGGTCGGTATTCGCCATCACCGAACGCGACCATCCGATACAGGGCGTCGTCGCGCACAGCCGTTTGCGCGCGGCTGCCACGTAGGAGTCGCCCGAAAGTACTCGCCCGACCGGTACGCGACCGGCGGGTACACGAGCGGCGGGTACACGAGCGGCAGGCACGAGGTAGGAGACGAGCATGACGGCCACCATGAACATCCACGTCAGGGAAGCATGGGAAACGATCGCACCGCCTGCGGACGGCAAGCACGGACCGCTGCCCGCACTGCTGCTTGCGATGACATTCGTGACAGGCGTCGTCGACGCCTTCAGCTATCTCGCGCTGGGTCGCGTGTTCGTGGCGAACATGACCGGAAACGTCGTGTTCCTGGCTTTCGGTCTGGCGGGCGCGGCCGGATTCGCGGCGTGGGCGTCGATCACCTCGCTCCTGACCTTCGCCTGCGGCGCTGCGATCGGCGGCCGAATACTGCGCATCCACAACACCCATCGGGGCAAGCAATTGCGCACGGCACTCGTCGGGCAGTGCGCACTGATGGTGGCCGCAACCGTGGTCGCGTGGACGTGTCCGCATCCCTACGATCGCGCGGCATCCGCCGCCCTGATCGCACTGGTCTCGGCGGCGATGGGCTTGCAGAACGCGGCGGCTCGCGGGCTGGCCGTGCCCGACCTGACGACGACAGTGCTCACGTTGACGATCACTGGTGTCTTCGGCGACAGCCGCGCCGGCACGGGCAGCGGGAGCAAGGCGGGACGTCGAGGACTCTCTATCGCGGCGATGTTTCTCGGCGCGGTGGTGGGAGGTGTCCTCGTCATTCACGATCTCGCGCCGTGGGCGGTGACGATCGCCGCGGCCTGCATCGCGGGCCTTGCACTGGCGTCACGCCCGCTCGCCCGCGCGACCAGCGCGTGGACGGCCACCGGACGCTGAGCAAGAGGACTGAACTGGACGAGAAAACCTAGCGTCGGCTTCGACGACGCAACCGCCGCCGTCGACGCACCTCACCCAGCGCGGTCTTGAGACCCATCGCCTGATCGAGGCCCGTGAACCGACGCTCGGACGCCGTCTCGGGCGCATCGTCGGCCGTATCGCGGAGGAAACGATCGGGTAGCGCGAGCTTGTTGATCGTGCGCAGCGTTTTCAGGTACTGCACCCACAGCGATCCGGTGGTGTACGGGAGGTCGTACTTGTCGCAGAGTTCGCGCACGCGCACCGAGATGTCGGCGAGGCGGTTGCTCGGCAGATCCGGGTAGAGGTGATGCTCGATCTGGTAGCAGAGGTTGCCGGACATGAACGCCATCGCCGGGCCGGCGTTGAAGTTCGCGGAGCCGAGCATCTGCCGCAGGTACCACTGGCCTGGCGTCTCGTCGTCGAGGGTGTCGACCGTGAATTTCTCTGCGCCGTCGGGGAAGTGGCCGCAGAAGATCACGACGTAGGCCCACAGATTGCGGATCACGTTGGCGGTGAGGTTGGCCGTGAGCGTGTGCACGAAGTTGGGACCGGTCAACGCAGGGAACAGCACGTAGTCCTTGCCCACTTGCTTGCCGATCTTGCGCAGAAATTCCTTGATCTGCGGTATCGCCACTTCCTTCGGCTTCTCGCCCGAGATGACCTCCTTGAGTGCGAGATCGTGCAAGCCGATCCCCCACTCGAAGGTGGCCGCCAGGAACACATTGGCCAGCGGTTGGAAAGCACGACGCGGCTCCCACGGCTCGTCGCGGGTGACACGCAGGATCTTGTAGCCGACGTCGTGATCCATGCCGACGACGTTGGTGTACTTGTGATGGATGTAGTTGTGCGAGTGCTTCCAGTGGGGAGACGCGCACACCATGTCCCATTCCCAGGTGGTGGAATGCACCTCGGGATCGTTCATCCAATCCCACTGGCCGTGCATCACGTTGTGGCCGAGTTCCATGTTCTCGATGATCTTGGCCAACGCCAGCGAACCGGTTCCGAGCAACCACAGCGACCGCCGATGCGAGCCGAACAGAGCGAGTCGGCCCGCCACCTCGAGCGCCCGTTGCGCGAGGATCGTGCGACGCAGATAGCGGACGTCTCGTTCGCCACGCTCAGCCTCGATCTCGCGTCGAAGAGCATCGAGTTCAGCGCCCAGGGCATCGACATCCGCGTCGGTGAGATGTGCGTATTCGTTGATGTCGGTGATAGCCATTGCACTCCATTATGTCGCACTCACCTGATGCGCGACAGTCACGCTACCGACGAGTATCCGCAGGTAGCGTGACGAGTCGCGCCCACACGTCATGCGCAGGCAGGTTCACGATCAGGCAGCGCGCGATGTCGCTGTCGCACTGGGAGAAGGCGCGGTGCTGCCACGACGCCGGCGATCGCGCAGGGACCGGATGGCGGTGCGCAGCCCGCGCCGACGACCACTGACCGGATCGAGCACCGCGTGCAGACGCGCACCCTCAGGCAGATCGGACTTGAAACGACGCTCCGACGCGGTCTCCGGGGCGTCATCGGCGGTTGCCTTGAGGTACTTGTCCGGCAAGGAGAGCTTGGCGATGGTCCGCCACGACTTGGCGTACTGCAGCGGGAACGAACCCGTCGTGTACGGCAGATCGTATTTGTCGCACAGCGCCTGCACACGCACCGCGATCTCGGCGAGGCGATTACTCGGGAGGTCGGGATAGATGTGGTGCTCGATCTGGTAGGAGAGATTTCCACTCATGAACGCGAGCAGGAAACCACACCGGAAGTTGGCCGATCCCAGCATCTGCCGCAGATACCACTCGGCCTGCGTCTCACTGTCGACGTCCTGCTTGGTGAACTTCTCTGCGCCGTCCGGGAAATGGCCGCAGAAGATCACCGCATTGCTCCACACGTTGCGGATCACGTTGGCCAGTGCGTTCGCCGTGGCCGCCTTGCCGAACGCCCGCCCGACCGAAGCGACGTCACCCTTGGTCAGCGCGGCGGCTCCGGCTGCCGCGAGCCCCGGATAGATCACGTAGTCCTTGGTCACCTGGCGGCCGATCTTCTTGCCGACGTCGGCGAGATCGCGGCGGAACTCCTCTTTCGCCTCCGGCGTCCGACGCTTCTTGCCCAGCTCGAGATGTTGTGCGGCAACACCCCACTGGAAGAACACCGCGAGCAGTGTGTTGTAGGCCAGGTTGCCGTAGTTGAACGGACGCCACCGCTGATCTCGCGTGACGCGGAGCAGTCCGTAGCCCACGTCGTCGTCCATACCGAGCACATTGGTGTACTTGTGATGGATGTAGTTGTGGGTGTGCTTCCAGTGCGCCGACGGACCGGTGTTGTCCCATTCCCACGTCGTGGAATGCACTTCCGGATCGTTCATCCAGTCCCACTGCCCATGCATGACGTTGTGACCGAGTTCCATGTTCTCGACGATCTTCGCAACGCCGAGGGCAGCTGCCCCCGCCCACCAGCACGACCGCCGGGTCGAGCCGAAGATGAGCCCGCGGCCGACCAGTTCGAGGCCGCGCTGGAAACGGATGGTGTTGCGCAGATACCGCGCGTCCCGGTCACCGCGGTCGGCCTCGATGTCGGCGCGGATCTTGTCGAGTTCACGGCCGAGTTCTTCGATATCGGCCTTGCTCAGGTGCGCGTACTCCGGAATGTCGGTGATGGCCATGGCGTCCTCACTAGTCGCGGATGGTCGGCTCGACGGGAGCGTCGGCGGGCAGCGCCTACGCCTACGTTCCCGTAACTTACGCCATCGTAGGTTAGTGGAATGGAAGTGTCCAGCGATGCGGCGATCCGACTCGACGGGGTTGCTGGAGGACGGGGTTGCTGGTTGCTGGGAGAAGGGGTTGCTGGAAGACCGTCACCGTGTCGCGGTCGCACCGACGACCGGGCCCAGGCCGACGTCAAAGCGCGTGGCAGCGGTGTCGAGCACCGCGCGATAGTGCTCGCGCTTGCGCCGATGAGAGGCAAGGAATCGCGCCGAGGTCGTGAACTGTCGCGGCTTCGGATACCACCGATTGAAGTCGACGCCGCACGAGGTGAACACACTCATCGGCAGTTCGTCGGCGAGCACCGCGAAGTTGTAGAGCGACAGCGCACAGACCACGGCAAGGGAGGCATCCGGCGCACGCTGCACGAGAGCGTTCAGGTCCACCGCGTACAGCGGCGCCGACTCGAGCCTGTCGAGGAACGCGAGGTGCGTGAGAAAGTACGCCCCGTACGTCGAGAACTGGAAGATGGTCGACGTCGTGCCCACCGTCACCACGCGCCCTCCCTGCGTGACATACGGCTGATACGGCGACGCGTCGTGCAAGAGATATCCCGTGCAGTTGATCACCCAACTCCCCGGCTTGATCTCGAGGTCGGGACCGTCACGAAGAATCATGCACGGCCTGCCATCCCGGTCGTCGACGTCGACGAAGTACTCCATCACCGTTGTCGACAGGCCTGCTGCGACGGCGTCGCACTCGGCGACCGACAGATTTCCCGTCATATAGCGCCGTGCGTGTGGAAACGGAGAAATCGTGTACTGGTCGCGGAAATCGTGTCGAACGTCCTGATCGTTCCATCCGTCGAACATGTCCGCCGCGCCGGTGAACACAACGGTGAACGGCTTACCGCTCCACCATCGTCGAAACCCGTTGCGAAACAGCTGATCCCGGTTGTTGAAGAACGTTCCGGACCCTGCCACGATGTTCACCTCGCGGTCGGGGTATCGGGCGATGATCGTATACGCCGTGTCGAGGGCGGTCTTACCGCTGCCGACGATCCACACCGGGGCGCCGTCGGCGGTGAACTCGGGTCCCACGAGATCGACGAAGTCGGGCGATACCGAGCGCACCTGCGAACTCGACACCGGCAGAGGCTGATTCGGCGTGACGTTGAACCCGTATGCGTTGATCAGACGCGGCGTCTCGATTGTGCGGACAGCGCCGTGGGCGTCGCGCAGCTGCACCAGGACGAGATCATCACTCTCGGAATGGTATTCGACTGTCGCTCCGTAGAACTCGTGAAGTCGTACGCGGTCGGCCGACACGTCCCGGCAGTGCGTGAGGTGGTCGACGACCTCCTGTCGGTTGGCGAGGTACCCAGGCTCCCGACGCAACTCCCACGGGATGTCCCCGGCAGTGAACAGTTGGTACGGTTGATGAAGGCGCACATAGGGATACGTGTCTCGCCACATACCTCCTGGCCCGTCGCGGCGGTCGATCAGCGCCACACGCTTCGTCGAATCCAGATAGTTCGTCGCGACCGCGAGTGCGTTCAACCCCGCGACGCCCGCGCCCACGATACAGAGGTCGACCCGTAGTGGTTCGTCCTCGTGGCCCCCGCCATCGCTGGATGTATGCTCGCCGTCGTTGTGAGACATGACATTTCCTCGAGCTGGACGTGGCGCGGCACCGGTCGCACCGGCGACCGAACCATCTGATGTCCGGAAAGTCTAGATTCCCCGCTCAGCCAGGTCGATGACGGTACGACAGGCAAACGGCACCGTGTCCGTCGAACGACAGACACCCACCACTACGGGAGACCCGGGCCTGAAGTGCGCGAGCCACAGCTCTATTGCGTGTCGGCCAGCAACTCGTATCCGACGAGGTCCTCGATCTTCCCTGCCGAACTCGCGGCCAGCGGCTGGATGCCGAACTCGTTGAATCCCGCGCGCAGCGCGAGGCGCTTGCTGCCCTCGTTGGAGTCGGCTGCGAACATCGTCAACCTGCGGAGGCCGAGAACGTCGAAACTGTGCTGTACCGACGCAGGAAACGTCTCCCCCAGCACGCCAGAACCGCGCGCGTCGGGATGCGTGTAGAAGCCGATCTCGGCGCCAACCACGGGGTCGATCTTGAACAGCGAGATGTCGGCGAGGTAGGTGTCGGTCTCACGGTCGGCGACGGCCCAGGTGCAGGTTTCGCCGCGCGCGGCCGTCCACCACTTACGCGTGCGTTCGGCCGCAGCATGTTGGACAGTCAGCGGATCCGGCCTTCCGAAGAGGTACTTACGTGAGATCGGATCGTCGAGCGTCTCTCGGATACGCTCGTCATCCTTGGCCTCCAGCGGTCGCAGCCGGAACCGTTCGGTCTCGAAAGTCGTTGCATGCCAAGTGGTTTTTGGTTCGAAGCTGTCACCCGCGTGCCACTTGCCACACCAGGCGTCGACCACGCCGCTGTTCATCTCGAGCCAGTCGGGAAGCCGGCCGACCAGCGTGAAACCCGCCGCATGGGCAGCGCGAAGGCTCGTGAGGTTGCCCTCGGCGGCCTCCCAGCGCACCACTTCGACATCTCGGCGATCGACCGCGTACTGCATCGCCAGCACCATTGCGCGGCGTACCAGCCCCTCTCCGCGGGCATCGGGATGCAGGCCGAACCCGATGTCGACGATCCGACCTGGACCACGGAGGTCGATACTGCCCACGAATCGGCCGTCGTGCTCGATCGCCCAGATCATCGACGTACCGTTACGCCATCCCTGCAACGCATTGATGATGAGGCGCTCCGCGTCGGATCGGCCGTAGGGCGACGGCATCTTCGCCCATCGCATCGTCAACGAATCCGTGGCATATCCGACGATCCGGTCGACGTCGTCGGTCTGATGTGCCCGCAGTGTGATGGTGCCGTCACTCAGCACAGGAACATCGCTGGTGGCGGTCAGTTCGATCAGTTCAGCTCGCACGCGGATCCTCCGTGGTCGACAGCCTCACCCACAGAGCCTAACGCGTCGACTCTGCCCACGACGGACAACGCCTGCGTCGCGCCGTGTGACATGCCCTCGACCTCGGCGAACACCGATCCTCGCTGCGGTGTGTCACACATCGAGCGTGCAGTCGCCTGCTGCGGCGCTCACGCATGTCTGTATGCGCTCACCCTCGACATGCTCGTCGCCCGACCGCAGATCGCGCACACATCCCTTGTCGAGCATGACGACGCAACTCTGGCAGATGCCCATACGACAGCCGAACGGCATCAGAACGCCTGCTTGCTCTCCCGCTTCGAGCAGCGTCGTCGCCCCGTCGACCGCCGCGGTCTGTCCCGACCGCCCGAACGTGACCGTCCCGCCCTGGGCGCCGACCACACCGCGCTCGAGAGCGAACCGCTCGATGTGCAGTCGTTCGGCGACGTCAGCGTGAGAGAAGGCTGCTTCGACCATCTCGAGGAACCCGCCCGGGCCGCACGCCCACGTCTCGCGGGTACGCCAGTCGGGGCACAACTCGTCGAGCGACTGCTCGGTGACCTTGCCGTCCGTCCTGGTGTACTGCACGTGGAGATCGATCAGGCCACTCTCGTCCATCTCGGCGAGTTCGTCGGCGAACATCAGGTCATCCTGGGTCGGAGTCGAATGGATGACCCGCACATTCGTGGACTGACCGCGGTGGCGCATCATGCGCAGCATCGAGATGATCGGCGTCAACCCGCTGCCCGCGGTCAGGAACAGCACTGTCGCCGGCAGTGGTTCGGGAAGGACGAACTCACCCTTGGGCGCCGCGAGGCGTACCACGGTTCCCGGTTGCAGCCCTCTGACCAGGTGAGACGAGAGGAACCCCTCGGGCATGGCCTTGACCGTGATCGCAATGGTCCCCTCGGTCCTGGTCACGTCCGGCACCGACGTCAGCGAGTACGACCGCCATGTCCAGCGCCCGTCGACGAGCACACCGATCCCGATGTACTGACCCGGCGAGTAGTCGAGCGAGAAACCCCATCCGGGTCTGATGCGGATGGTCGCGGAGTCGTCGGTTTCGGGCGTCACCGAAACCACCTGCCCGCGCAGCTCGCGCGCCGACCACAGCGGATTGGCCAGATGCAGGTAGTCGTCCGGGAGCAGGGGCGTCGTGATCCGCGCCACAGCGGCGCGCGCCCACCGCGCCGCACTGCTGCGGGTGGCGACACCCGACACCGGTTCCTCGAAACGTTCACGCAGTTCCCGCAGGTTCACCGATCTCACTCCTCGTTCCGCGCGACCGGGGATTCCACCGTCGGAACCCCCGTCGACGCACCCGATCACCGTAACCTACGGAAGCGTAGGTTACGACACGGGCAATGTCGACCGGAACCACGCACCGGTTCCGTGGAGGACGGTCAGAGGAGTTCCAGCAGAAAGGGCAGTTCCTGCGTCGCGTACCAGCCGAGATCGTGGTCTTCGACGTCGCCGACCGCCAGCTCCGCATCCTGGTCGCCCATGTCGGCGGCGTCGATCACCACCACTGCCGACCGGACCGCACTCTCGGCGTCGGCGCCGTCGACGAGCACCGACGCGATCGACGACATCGAGATCGGACCGGACACCTTCACCACGGCGTCGTCGAGATCGGGACGCAGAGTCGCCTCGTCGACGTCGGCGGCGATCACAGCACGACGCGGCGGCAGCCGAGGGGTGTCTCCGGGCTTTGTCGTCGCCTCGTCGGCTTCGAGATCGGCCTCGGCATCGGGATCACCGGGTTCCGGGGACTCACCGGCCAACAATCGCAGCGACGCGCGCGCCGCCTCACGAATAGCCGCCTCGGCCAGTTCTTCGTCATCACCGGAGGAGTACGACTCGCGCAGGGCAGGGGTGAGGGCAAAGCCCGTCCCGCCGACGGGCCGGAATTCTCCGGTGCCGTCGAGTTCGAGCAACATGGTCAACGTTGCGGGAAAATAGACCCTCATCGTGTGCGTTCCTCCTCGGCTGCAGTCCCGCACCGCGGGGAGGTACCGCACCTGACCCCACCTGGGACACCTGAATGTCGTACACCGGCACTCGGTGCAACACTAACGGGCGTCGGCGAGTTCCTCGTATGACTCGCGGACGTAGTCGCGGATGAGGGCGAGGTCATCGATGACACCGCGATCGGCGGTGAATCCGAACTCGATTCGTCCCGCGTACTCGCACACACCGACCGCCATCGCACGTCCCGCGACCAGACCGGGAACCACGAACAGATCGGACACCGTGCGCCCCAACACGTATTGCGGGGGGATCGGGACCGTATTCATCGCGACCGGCACGTTGTAGGCGCGTCGGTCGAGTGATCGGAACGCACGAGAGCTGAACTCCGCGAACGGTACGACTCCGAGTTCACCCAACAACGGTTCCGCGGCGCGTGAGACGCGGCGTGACGACTGCGCGTACCGGTTGGCCAGTCCTGCCACCTGAGCGAGGCGCACGAGTGGGTTGGCCTCTCCGACCGGAAGATCGGTGACAAAGCGCGGTTCGTCGGTGACGATCCAGGTTTCGGGTGATTCCTCGTGCGCGAGGACTCCGGACTGTCGCGAACCGAGCGGCAGCACAGCTCGCACCGTGTCGCCGAAATCACCCTCCGCTCCCGTGGACAGCAGCCACAGCCGCATCGCTCCGGTGATGATCGCGAGTTCGACGTCGTTCACGGTGCACTCGTTGCGTTCGGCGATCTTGGCCACGTCGCGGCGCGAGACCGATGCCGACACGAACGTACGGGTCGACGACCCCGTCGCGTTCAACAGGCTCGACGGCGCAGAGTCCGTCAGTTGCTGCACCAGACGCCCCGCCCGCCGGAACGTGCCGACCACCACCGACCTCGCCTCGCCCAGGAGCCCGTTCCCGCCGATCACCGAATCGATGAGCTCCCCCGGCCGCGCAAGGGCCTCGGCCAGTGCGTTGACCGCCAACGACGTCGACCCGGGCGGTGGTCCGGGCATCCAGACATCGACAGGCAGCGACGCGGCGTCGGGCTCATCGTCGCAGATCACTTCACTCATCTCGGCTCCACCGCCATCGATCAGACAGCGATGTGACTTGGTGAGGATCGCGAAGCCACCGTCCTCGAGTCCCTCGATCAGGTACATCTCCCAGAGGGGCCTGCTGCGATCGAGCGGCCGCGACATGACTCTGGCGACGAGATCTTCGAGATCGGCCATCGTGCCGGGGGACGGCAGACCGGAACGCCGGATGTGGAAGTTGATGTCGAAATCGGGGTCGTCGGCCCAGACCGGGCGGGCGAGACCGAGCACGACCTCCAACACCACCTTCCGGTACAGCGGCACGAGTTGTAGGCGATTCTCGACGAGCCGGACCAGCGAGGGGTAATCGAGCACCGGCGGCTCCGACTTCTTGCCGCGCACCCGCGTCGTGGCGAGATCTTTCGCCGCGGAGCGCTTCTTACCGGAGTCGCCCGCGAAGACCAGCACTGCGCCGAGATGATTCGTGGCGCCCGCGCCATCGAGGAAGTAAGACATCGCCTCGCGCGGAGACAGCCGGTTTGCCACGCCATGATGGTAGCCCCGCACAGTCAGAAGACAGTCCCCCTCTACCCGGGACCGCAGAGTACTCGACGAACACCCGCGCGCGGACCTCCCCGGACCGTCGCAACCCCCTGCAACCGTTGTGGCGGACATCGTGACAGCGGTGGACTCGTGCGGGGCCAGGATCGACACGAAGGCGTCCTGCCGTCGGCGCCGCCCCTGATAAGAGGAGGTCTCATGCGAGCAGCACGCTACTACGATCGGGGAGACATCAGGATCGAG
The DNA here is from genome assembly GCF_020735545.1 of Gordonia otitidis. NCBI lineage: Bacteria > Bacillati > Actinomycetota > Actinomycetes > Mycobacteriales > Gordoniaceae > Gordonia > Gordonia otitidis. Next base: position 3,634,152 of record NZ_CP085974.1, on the reverse strand, counting down.
CAGATCGACGAGCCGCTCGTCGAGCCTGGCACCGTCGGAATCGACGTCGCCTGGTGCGGAATCTGCGGAACGGACCTGCACGAGTACGCCGACGGGCCGATCTTCATCCCGCCTGCCGGTCATCCGCATCCCATCAGCGGCGAAAGCGCACCGGTCACCCTCGGCCACGAGATGTCGGGCGTTGTCTACGCGGTTGGCGACGACGTCACCGACCTGCGTGTGGGCGACCACGTGGTCGTCGAGCCCTACATCATCTCCGACGACGTCGACACCGGTCCCGACAGCCATGACTATCACCTCTCCCCCGACATGAACTTCATCGGACTCGGAGGTTGCGGCGGGGGCCTGGCCGAGAAGATCGTGGTGCGCCGCCGGTGGGTCCACCGGGTGTCCGACGCCGTGCCGCTCGACCAGGCTGCTCTCATCGAGCCGCTGTCGGTCGGCGTCCACGCGGTCGAGCGCAGCGGCGCGAGTGCGGGCTCGGTGGCGCTCATCGCAGGTGCCGGTCCGATCGGTCTTCTCACCGCGGCCGTCTGCAAAGCACGCGACATCACAACCATCATCAGCGAGCCGAGTCCGCTTCGTCGCGCAAAAGCGTTGGAGGCCAAGGTCGCCGACCACGTGATCGACCCTTCTGCCGAATCCGTTGTCGAACGGGTGCGGGAGTTGACCGGGGGCACCGGTGCCGACGTCGGATTCGAATGCACCTCCGTCCAACCCGCGCTCGACGCGTTGTTCGACGCACTCAAGCCCACCGGAGTGCTTGTCGTCGTGTCGATCTGGGGTCATCCCGGAACCGTGGAGATGCAGAAACTGGTGCTCAAGGAGATCGACATGCGTGGCACCATCGCCTACGTGAACAACCACCCGGAGACCATCGACCTGGTGGAGAGCGGGCGCATCGACCTCAGTCCGTTCATCACCGGCCGCATCGGTCTCGACAACCTGATCGACGAGGGTTTCGACACGCTGATCAACCGCAACGAAACCGCCGTGAAGATCCTGGTCTCACCATCGGGAGCAGGCCTCGACCACTGATCGCGACGCCCGGGGCGACGAGATCAGCCCAGAGTCAGGACGACGAGTTGCCAGCGGTACTCGACGCGGGTGGCCACCGGGCTGTATCGCCCGCCGGGCGAGTCGCCGTGGACACGAACGCGGCACGGCACGCGCTCGATACGTCCCGCGAAGGCCCGCGAACGCCCCTGTCGCGCATACGTACCGAAGATCTCGGCGGCGCCGGCATCACACATCTGGACGTGCACACGCCGTACGGTGGGGATGCACGCGTCCTCCCCGGTGACCCTGGTCCGCGCCAAGGCGCCGATCTGGTCGTCGACGTGCAGAGCCACGCGGTGCTGCAGGTGCGAGGCGGGCCGCCGGCGAGCCATGACCTCGAAGATCATCGTCAGCGTGCCGACGGAGAACTCGCGCGCCGCGATCGCCACCGCGCGTTGAGCCGACGCGCGGGTGCCGGTCACGGTGGCTGGTTGCGCCACGCGGTGACCTGACCGCGCGGCGCATTGGTCATCACGAAGCGCAGCGTGCGGCGATGGCACGTCGGCCGACCCCTGGGGTTCGTAGGCGGGTGCCGGCAGGATGCGGATGCGCGACGGTGCCGCGCTCAGCTCGGATCCGGACGAATGGTCGGTGCAGGTGTTGGTCATGGAAACTCGGACGCAGCCGAGGCCCGTCCGGTTCCCATGACTTTCAGATCGTGCGGGGCGCCCGCCTTGTCAGCGTCGGCGTCGCTTCGACTTCGGCGGCTTCGCGCCCTCACGCTTCGCGCTCGCACGTGCCGCGGCCCGACGTTCCCGACGCGACGCGGACACCAACGCCGGGTCGTCGAGTTCCTCGTCCTGCGAATGCACCGTCGTGCCACCGCCCTCATCGGGGCCGGAGTAGGTCATCGGGACGTCGGCCTCTGCCTCGACACCGACGGCGCGCAACGCCGCGGGCGCCTCGTTGTTGTCACCCGCGCCGCCCTGTGATCCCGCACCGTTCTGTGACGCCGTCGCACCGGCCATCGCGGGCTGCCGGGCGGCCGCCGCCGCGGCTGTCGCGGCTGCGGACGCAGGGGTCACGGTGGGAGCAGGCTCGGCCTGGACCTGCACATTGAACAGGTACTGGAGAGTTTCCTCCTTCAGACCTTCGAGCATGCCCGTGAACATGTCGTATCCCTCGCGCTGGTACTCGACCACGGGGTCGCGCTGCGCCATGGAACGCAGGTGGATGCCCTCACGCAGGTAGTCCATCTCGTAGAGGTGATCGCGCCACTTGCGGTCGAGCACGCTGAGCAGGATCGTCCGCTCCAGCTGCCGCATGGCGTCCTCTCCGCCGATGGCGGTGATCTCCTCTTCACGCTTCTCGTAGGCCTTCTGCGCATCCTCGATGAGGATCTCTTTGAGCTCCTCGGCCGAGATGTCGTCGCGCTCGCCGAACTCGTTCTCGCCCATCACTTCTCGCGGATCGAGCTCGGTCGGGTACAGCGCGCGCAGCGCCGTCCACAGCTGCTCGAGATCCCAGTCCTCGGCGTAACCCTCAGCGGTCGCGCCGTCGACGTACGCCCCGACGACCTCCGCGATCATCTGCATGATCTGCTCGCGGTGCTCGGTGCCCTCGAGGATGGTGCGGCGCTCGCCATAGATGACCTTGCGCTGCTCGTTCATCACCTCGTCGTACTTGAGGACGTTCTTACGGACCTCGAAGTTCTGCTGCTCGACCTGCGTCTGCGCGCTGCGGATGGCCTTTGTGACCATCTTCGCCTCGATCGGGACGTCGTCGGGCAGGTTCACGCGGTTCATGATCGTCTCGAGCGCGGCACCGTTGAACCGGCGCATGAGTTCGTCGCCGAGCGAGAGGTAGAAGCGTGATTCGCCCGGGTCACCCTGACGGCCGGAACGTCCACGCAGCTGGTTGTCGATACGACGGGATTCGTGGCGCTCGGTGCCGAGCACGTACAGACCACCCGCCTCGCGCACCGCGTCGGCTTCCTCCGCGGCCTCGCGGCGAGCGAGCGTGATCGCTTCCTCCCACGCCTCCTCGTACTCGTCAGGGGTGTTGACCGGGTCGAGGCCCGCCTTGCGCAGCCGGGTGTCGGCGATGATGTCGGGATTACCGCCGAGCACGACGTCGGTTCCGCGGCCCGCCATGTTGGTGGCGACGGTGACGGCACCGAGTCGGCCTGCCTCGGCGACGATCTGTGCTTCCTGCTCGTGGAACTTGGCGTTGAGCACGCTGTGCGGGACGTCCCGCTTGGCGAGCTGACGCGAGAGATACTCCGACCGCTCGACGCTGGTCGTACCGATCAGCACCGGCTGGCCGATCTCGTGACGCTCGGTGATGTCGTCGACGACGGCGGCGAACTTCGCCTCTTCGGTCTTGTAGATCAGATCGCCCTGATCCTTACGGATCATCGGCTTGTTGGTCGGGATCGGGAGCACACCGAGCTTGTAGATCTGATCGAACTCGGCGGCCTCGGTCTCGGCGGTGCCCGTCATGCCCGAGAGCTTGTCGTACATGCGGAAGTAGTTCTGCAGCGTGATCGTGGCGAGCGTCTGGTTCTCGGCCTTGATCTCGACGCCTTCCTTGGCCTCGATCGCCTGGTGCAGGCCCTCGTTGAAGCGTCGTCCGTCGAGCACACGACCGGTGAACTCGTCGACGATGAGCACGTCGCCGTTGCGAACGATGTAGTCCTTGTCGCGATGGAAGAGTTCTTTGACCTTGATCGCGTTGTTGAGGTAGCTGACGAGCGGCGAATTGGCGGCCTCGTACAGGTTGTCTATGCCGAGCTGATCCTCGACGAATTCGACACCCGCCTCGTGGACGCCGATCGTCTTCTTCTTGATGTCGACCTCGTAGTGCACGTCGCGCTCGAGTAGCGGCGCGATCCGCGCGAACTCGGTGTACCACTTGCTCGATCCCTCGGCAGGGCCCGAGATGATCAACGGGGTACGCGCCTCGTCCACCAGAATCGAGTCGACCTCGTCGACAACGGCGAAGTTGTGCCCGCGCTGCACGAGTTCTTCGAGCGAATGCGCCATGTTGTCGCGCAGGTAGTCGAAGCCGAACTCGTTGTTGGTGCCGTAGGTGATGTCGGCGGCGTAGGCCACCTTGCGCTGCTCAGGGGTCATTCCGGTCAGGATCACCGCTGTCTCGAGCCCGAGGAAGCGGTGCACGCGGCCCATCCACTCGGAGTCGCGCTTGGCGAGGTAGTCGTTGACCGTCACGACGTGCACGCCGTCGCCCGACAGCGCATTCAGGTATGCGGGAAGTACACAGGTCAGGGTCTTGCCCTCACCGGTCTTCATCTCGGCGATGTTGCCGTAGTGCAGTGCGGCGCCGCCCATGATCTGCACGTGGAAGTGCTTCTGGTCGAGAACGCGCCATGCGGCTTCACGGGCCACCGCGAACGCCTCCGGCAGCAGTTCGTCGAGCGTCTCACCCTCGGCGACGCGGTCCTTGAACTCACCGGTCTTCGCCTGCAGTTCGTCATCGGACAGCGATGCGATCTCGTCTTCGAGCGCCTCGACGTGCGAAGCGATCGCATCGAGTCGCTTGACCATGCGGCCTTCGCCGACGCGCAGCAGCTTGTTCAGCACCGTGGATCGAGTCCCTTACTCATGTCGACTACTCACGAAATACGGCCTGTGCATGCGAGTGCATGAACGCAGGCCGTATTCCATGGTAGCGACGTCGCCTGAAGGGAGGCTGATCGGTGCACCGGATGGGTTGGCGGGCACCGGACCAGACTTTCGATCAGACGAGTCGGATCAGTCCGTAATCGAAGGCATGACGGCGATAGACCACCGACGCCTGATCGGTTTCCTTGTCGTGGAAGAGGAAGAAGTCGTGCCCCACCAGTTCCATCTCGTAGAGCGCGTCGTCGACCGTCATGGGGACGGCCGGGTGTTCCTTCACACGCACGATCTGCCCTGGCATGTGGTCGGCGACACCGTCGTCCCAGGTCTGCGCACCGTCGAGGTTGTCCCGGTCGGGAACCCCGTCGCCGGTCAGTTGATCGACGCGTAGTGGCGGCGCGCCCACCTCGGTGGCCTCGGCCACCGACAGCGGCCTGCGGTTGCCGTGGTGCACCCGCTTACGGTCTTTGACCCGCCGCAGACGCGATTCGACCTTGTCGAAGCTGGCCTCGAACGCCGCATAGAAGTTCTCGGCACATGCCTGGGCTCGAACCACAGGCCCCTTGCCGGTGGCCGTGATCTCCACCTGCTCGCATGCCTTGGCCTGGCGACGATTGCGTTCGTGATTGAGTTCGACGTCGAACCGGTAGATGTTGAGATCGAACCTCTCGAGCCGCGCGATCTTGTCGCGGACGTAGATCTGATAGTGCTCGGGGATTTCGACGTTCCGCCCGGCGAAGACGACCGTGGCTTTGGGATCGGCCGGCTCATCCGACTCGACTGTTCCGGGGGGCCGTACAAAAGCGAATTCTGCGTCGTACTCGTCGGTGACTGCACCGACCTTTGGTTCGCGGCGACCCTTACGATGGACGACTTGCGACATTCGACTACCTCCTGGTGTGCTACCAACACCCGATCCCGTCGAATGGAGACTCATCGACGCTGATCCTCGCCCGGAAGGGAATTCCGTCGGGATCAACCGCGTGAGACGATCTCGGTGATTCGAAAGCCGTTGAGCGCGAAGTGGTTCCGCTGTGACTTGCGGGGAACACCTGGCGATTCGCGGCAACGAGGGTCGGGAAGTGGCTACTCGTTCATGCCAACCGGCGGCTGACAACCACTGTCAGGGGCTTCACCTCCCGTACCGAGACTCGGCTACCTCCTGCACCCTTGACCGTAGTCGGAAGTTTGCCTGTTAGCCATCGTTCCGACTCCTTGTCACAGCGTTGTGTCGAACACAGGACCAAGGGCCCAACGATGCTGCGGCACAGTTTGTTCACAACGTCGAACGAATCCACAGTCCGGCAACGAGATACGGCACGTCGACGTATCGACCCACGGGCGCACGACATGCTCGACGACATGTCATTACCGGTGGGTGCGCACATCGCAGCGGTCGTGCGCGCGGGCATCGACCTCATGATCCCCACCACCTGTGGTGGCTGCGACGCCCCCGACTCGCGCTGGTGCGCGCGCTGCGCCGAGTTGCTCGCCGACGACCCACTGCTGCTGCGCCCGCGGGTCGCGGTAGGGGCCGACGTGTGGGCGCTCGGCCGCTACCGCGGTCCACACCGCAACGCGGTGATCGAACTCAAAGAACACGGCAGACGCGACCTGGCGCAACCCCTCGGCCATGCGCTCGCCCGGGCCCTGCTCACGCTGCAGCGCTGGGGCGAGATTCCGCCCGCGACCCGACTGTGTCTGGTTCCCGCCCCCACGCGACCGCTCGCGGCCCGCAGGCGCGGAGGCGACACCGTCACCGCGATCGCCGACAGCGCAGCGCGCGTGTTGGGCGAACGCACCCGTGTGCGCCCGTTGTTGACGATCAGGCCGGGAGGTCGTGACTCCGCTGGGCTCGACGCGCGTGCCCGACGTCGGAATCTCTCGCGGCGCGTGGCGATCCGGTCGCCACCCACGCGCACCGACCGCGCATCGACGTCGACGACGATATTGGTCGACGACGTGCTGACCACCGGTGCGACGGCTGCCGAGTCCGTGCGTACTCTCGCCGAGCACGGCGTCAGCGTCGACCTCGTCGTGGTCATCACGGCCGCATGACAGCGGCCGTGATGATCATGGCAGAACCGGAATCGCAGTCGGCGACATCGCCGGCTCGACCTCGGTCCAGTACTGATCGGGCTGTCCGTTGGTAGCACCGAGTCGCAGTACTCCACGCTGGTCGCCGATGTACACGGTGCTCGCGTCGGCGGTGATGGCGCGCACGGGAGGCGCCACATTGCCACTGATCAGTCCAGACGCCGACGCCCCGTTGATGGGCAGCTGCACGATCGGCGAATCGGACGCATCGCGGGCGATCATCACCGTTGCCGCGTTCGCCCAGGCCAGCGACACCGCCTGGTTGCCGACGTTGTACGCGGCGATCCGCGGGTTGGCCAGCGCCACCTGTCCGTCCTCGTTGCTCGCTATGACCGCGAGCACCACCTGACCGCCGACGATCAGTGCGACACGGACGCCGTCGGGAGACACCTGGAGTTCGGTGATCGGTCCACGAGCAACCGTGGCGAGCGAGGACGCATCGACCGTCGACACGACCTCACTCGAGTTCTGTGAGTCCCGCACCGCGCGCACGGGTTTACCGTCGATCACCGCCCACACTGTGTCGTTCTCGTGTGCGCCCGAGAACGACGGACGTGTGATCGACGTCCCCGAGGCCAGTTCGGACACCTGGCCGCCGTATTGTCCCGACACGAGTTGCAGACCTGCCCCGCCCCGCGCCGCGACGACCGCCGCCACCGCGTCGCCGTCCGACGAGATCGAGGCAGACCGCACGTCACGGCTGGTGCCGAGGTCACCGCCCGACGGGGTGGTCCCGGTGTCGGTGACCTTGAGCAGCGCACCGTCGCGGACGATGTTGAGACCGACGTCGGTGCTTGGCGTCGAGAGCGGATCGAACGACTTCACGTCGGCGGGCTGCCAGCCTGCGCTCCGTTCCGGGATGAGTGGAGCGCCGTCGGCATTGATCACATACGGCCCGCCGATGTCTGCGGCATTCAGGGTCCAGATGATCTGTGCGGCCAGCGACGTCCGGTCGCGCACGCCCAGTGTGCCCAGTCCGGTGAGTTCGACGCGCACACCGCCGCCCGAAATCTGTGCGGCTTGACCGCGGAGCGCCGAGCCGGACGGAAAGCCGTTGTCGACGGCCGAGGCGAGGTCCTCGGCGGGTCCGGCGATCAGCCTGTTCAGCAGGATCGTCGGGTCGGCGTCCTGATTGCCGTAGAACCAGCGCGGGTCGGACACCAGATGCTGATGTGTGCGGTCGGTGAAGTACAACGACACCGACCTGTAGGTCGCGACGAATCGGCTCCTGTCGATCATCGCACCATTCGGCAGCGGGCCGTCGATGAGCCATTGGTCGCCGTCGCGGACGAGGCTGATGGTCGTCTCGACGCGCCCGCTGGCAGGCAGCAGTTGACCGTTCGACTTGAGCACTGCAACGTTGTCGCCGACCAGTCGCATACGCACCGAGTTCTGGCTGCGCTGATCGACGAACGTGTTGATCTCGTCGAGGATGATCGAGTCGCCTCGCTCGTCCCACTGTTCCGACGACGGCTTGGTGAGGAACCGACGTGCAGCGGCGTGTCCGTCGGTCGGCGACGCCGTCGCCTCCAGGAATGCCCGCACCAGTGCCTCGGGGTCCATGTCGGACTGCGGAACAGGAACCGCGTTGGTCGGCCCCTCCCGTTTGAACGACTCGATGGGCTGTGGGGACGAATTGTCCGGCACACCGCCACACGCCGCGAGCACGATCGCGGTCACGAGCACGCCGACCAGTGCGGCAAGGCGCCGAGCACCTCGTCGCCGGTGCGACTCCGGGTGTGTCGCCCTCCCGACGACGGACAACGCACCTCCGGTGTACGCACTCACCGCGACCCCCCATCGTCGGCGTCGGAGATCTCCGACGCCGGACCGGGGCTCGTCGCGGCGTCCGGTTCGCCACCCCCGCCGGCGCTCGGGAGCTCGGCGGTCGCCGACGGCGAGCGCGCCTCGTCGGAGCCACTGGTCTCGTCGGATCCGCTGGTCTCGTCGGGTCTGGACGCGCTCGGTTTCGACGCCTTCTGCGGCAGACTGCGAACCGACTGACCGACCGGTTTGAGCGGTAGCGGACTACCGAGAACCTTGTGTCCGCGCACCAGCGGGATCGTCAGCCGGAAGCACGCACCCTTACCCGGTTCGCCCCACGCATCGAGGCGACCCTGATGCAGCCTGGCGTCTTCGATGCTGATCGCCAGACCGAGGCCCGTGCCGCCCGACCGTCGGAACCTGGACGGATCCGACCGCCAGAAACGGTTGAACACCAGCTTCTCCTCGCCCGGCCGTAGCCCGATGCCCTGGTCGCGGACCGTGATCGCCACAGCGTCGCCGTCGGAGCGCATGGTGAGTGTGACGGGTTTGCGTTCGCCGTGGTCGATGGCGTTGGCGAGCAGATTGCGCAGGATGCGTTCGACGCGTCGCGGATCGATCTCCGCGATGACCGGCTCGGCCGGGAGGTCGAGAATGATCTCGGTGCCGGTGTCCGCGGCGAGATGCGACACCGTCGCGAGCGCACCGTCGATCGGAATCGCCATGTCCATCCGTTCAGCGGCGAGTTCGGCCATACCCGCATCGTGTCGGGAGATCTCGAGGAGTTCGTTGAGCAGCGTCTCGAAACGGTCGAGTTCCTTGTCGAGTAGTTCGACGGAACGCTTGCGGACGGGGTCGAGGTCCTCACGGCCTTCATAGAGGACGTCACTGGCCATACGGACAGTGGTCAGCGGGGTACGCAACTCGTGGCTGACGTCCGAGGTGAACTGTCGCTGCAGCCCGCCGAACTCCTCGAGGTGCGTGATCTGTTTGGACAGGCTCTCGGCCATGTCGTTGAACGACATGGCCAATCGCGCCATGTCGTCCTCGCCCCGCACCGGCATACGTTCCTTGAGGCGCCCGTCGGCGAAGCGTACGGCAATTCTCGACGCCGATCGCACCGGCATCACCGCCTGCCGGGACACCAGCCACGCGATGGCGGCGAGCAGTCCGAGCAGCACCACGCCACCGGTGAGCAGGGTGCCGCGAACCAGATCGACTGTGTTCTGCTCGGTCGTGAGCGGGAACACCAGGTAGAGCTCGAGTCCCGGCACCGACGAGTTGGTGGGAGTTCCGATGACGAGTGCCGGAATCGATCCGCCCGCACCGTCCGACACCCGCGAGTACTGGTAGGCGACCTGACCGCCCTGCACCATGTCGCGCAGATTGCGCGGGATCTCCGAGATCGGTCCGACCCCGAACTGTGAGCCGTCACTGCCCGACCTCGGGACGATGAGCACGCTGTCGAAGGTGCCGACGGTCCCCGACGTCTGGCTGGTGTCAACGTCGCGGTCGGTCAACAGTGAACGCGTCTGCCGAAGCCGGTTCTGCACCGACGTGTTGCCGTCGCCGCTGGCGAGGTCACGTTCGACGGCGACGCGAGCGCGCTCGACCTCCTCGGTCGCAGCGCCCAGTTTCACTTCGAGCAGACGGTCGGTGATCTGGCTCATCAGGACAAAACCGAGGATCAGCAGAACCACGAAGGACAGCGCGAGCGTCGACACGACGACGCGCAGCTGCAAGGAACGTCGCCAGATGCGGCCGAACCTGTGGCCGATGGCGCCTGCCGCCCGGGTGAATCGGCCGAGCGTGCTGTTGACGCGACGTCGGGAACGACCGATCACGGCGGGCCGGCCTTGTAGCCGACCCCCCTCACCGTCAGGACGACCTCGGGATTCTCCGGGTCTGTCTCGACCTTGGCGCGCAGACGCTGGACATGCACGTTGACGAGTCTAGTGTCCGCCGGATGGCGGTAGCCCCACACCTGCTCGAGCAGCACATCACGGGTGAACACCTGTCGCGGCTTACGGGCGAGGGCAACCAACAGATCGAACTCGAGCGGGGTCAACGAGATGGGCACGCCGTCACGCGTGACCTTGTGTGCGGGCACGTCGATCTCGACGGGTCCGATCGACAACAGTTCCGCGGGTTCCTCGTCATTGCGGCGTAGGCGGGCGCGCACGCGTGCGACGAGCTCCTTCGGCTTGAACGGCTTGACCATGTAGTCGTCTGCACCGGACTCGAGTCCGAGCACGACGTCGACGGTGTCGGACTTCGCGGTCAGCATCACGATCGGCACACCCGAGTCGGCACGCAGCACCCGACAGACGTCGATCCCGTTCATGCCGGGAAGCATGAGATCGAGGAGGACGAGGTCGGGGCGAACCTCTCGAACCGCGGTCAACGCCTGAGTTCCGTCGGAGACGACGAAAGGTTCGAAACCTTCGCCGCGCAACACGATTGTCAGCATCTCGGCTAGCGCGGCGTCGTCGTCGACTACGAGGATGCGAGGCTTCATGGCTTCAATGGTGACACTTCTGTGATCGAACCGTCGTGATTGACGCGCCGACGCGCGATTCGCGCATTCGCGCCGACGCGCCGCCTACCATGCGTGCGTGGGTGTGCTGATCGCGATCGAGGGCTTGGACGGTGCGGGAAAGAACACGTTGGTGACGGGATTGGTCGACGATCTGGCGCGCCGCGGCGCCTCGGTGGCGACCTTCACGTTTCCGCGATACGGGGCATCCGTCTACGCCGACGTCGCCGCGGAGGCCCTACACGGCGAACACGGTGACCTGCGCTCGAGCGTGAATGCGATGGCACTGCTGTTCGCGCTCGACCGCGCGGATGCCGCCGCGCAGATCCGTGCGGCGGTAGCCGACGTCGACGTCGTGATCCTCGACCGTTACGTCGCGTCGAATGCCGCCTACAGCGCGGGTCGGTTGCGACAGGATGCCGCAGGTGATGTCGTGCGATGGGTCGCCGACCTCGAGTTCGGCAGATTCGACGTCCCGGTCCCCGACAAGCAAGTACTCCTCGGTGTACCCGCGAGCGTCGCGATGGAGCGGGCGCGAGCACGCGCGGCGTCGGACCCCTCCCGACAGCGCGACGCCTACGAACGCGACGACGAGCTGCAGTCGCGCGTCGATGCCGTGTACCGGCAACTGGCCGCACAGAACTGGATGACACCCTGGATCGAAGTCGGCACGGATTCCATGGATTCGACGGAACCTGCGCGCCTTGCGGCGCGTCTCATTCCCGAATGACCGCGGCGTCGGATTCCGTCACCTCTTCGCTAACCTCGACCTCGAACTCGACCTCGACTGACACCGTCTGCCAAGGAGCGACATGACTTACCCGCCCCCACAGGGACGCGGCACGCCCATGCAGTGGCAGTACCCGACGCAGACCGGGCCCGTCGAGGGCGATGGGTGCCAGCGGCCCGCCCCGCGGCCGGACGCAGCGCGGTATCCCGAAACACCTCCCCATCCGGGGGCGGCGCCCTCTCGGCAAGCGCCACCTCATCCCGGGTCGTCGCAGGCACCCTACCCAGCTCCGCCACCACCGCACGTCCGCGCGCCGCACTACCAGACGCCGCACTACCCCGTTTCGCCGCAGCAGTCCGGACAGCTGCCGGGATGGGATTCACCGTTCGTGCACATGCAGACCAGTAGGTCGACACCCAACCGTCTCCTGATCGCGGGCATCGCCGCAGGTGTCGTCGCGATCGTGGCCCTCGGCGCCGTCCTGCTCGTCGCATTGTCGTCGGCAGTCGCCGATTCCTCGTCGACCGTCGCGACCACCACCGCCGCCCCGAAGGACACCGGCGAGACGGCACCTGACGGTTCCGGTCAGCAAGGGCAGGGTCAGGGAGACGACGACCCGTCGGGAGCTTCCGCCGACGCAACTCAGACCGCAGCGGTTCGGGCAGCGATGCAGCGCTACATCGACGCCTACAACTCCCGCGACCTCAACCAGATCAAAGCCGCCACGTGCACGGGTCTGCGCAACCAGGTCCGTGCGCCCCGGGCACCGGGCACCGTTGTGCTCGACAATGTCTCAGGCGTACAGGTCAGCGGCGACGTCGCGCAGTCGATCGTGGAAACCCACCTGACCGACGGCAGTCAGACCTCGCGGACCACCACCGACAAGGCATCGTTCAGCAACGAGCAGGGCACGTGGTACTTCTGCCCGAACGCCCAACCCTCGTACAGCACATAGATCGAGATACGGCGGGGTCGGGAAACACCGGGGTCGAGAAAAGCCGGGGTGTTAAGACGTCCGGCTGTCGAGAACGGATCACACGAGTAGGGGGTGTGGGCGACACTGTCGCCCACACCCCCTACTCGTGATCGCCTGAAACCAGTGGCAACGGCCGCTCAGTAGCGGTAGTGCTCAGGCTTGTACGGCCCTTCGACATCGACGTTGATGTACTCGGCCTGCTCCTTGGTGAGTTTGGTCAGAGTGCCGCCGAGCGCTTCGACGTGGATCTTCGCGACCTTCTCGTCGAGATGCTTGGGCAGCCGGTAGACCTCGTTGTCGTATTCGTCGTTCTTCGTCCACAGCTCGATCTGCGCGATCACCTGGTTGGAGAAGCTGTTGCTCATCACGAATGACGGGTGACCGGTCGCGTTGCCGAGGTTCAGCAGTCGCCCCTCGCTCAGCACGATGATCGACGAACCGTCGTCGAACACCCACTGATCGACCTGCGGCTTGATGTTGATCCGCTTCGCACCGGAGTTCTCCAGGCCTGCCATGTCGATCTCGTTGTCGAAGTGCCCGATGTTGCCCAAAATGGCCTGGTTCTTCATCTTCTTCATGTGCTCGAGCAGGATGATGTCCTTGTTGCCCGTCGACGTGACGACGATGTCGGCGTCGCCGATCGCCTGTTCGACGGTGACGACGTCGAAACCATCCATGAGAGCCTGCAACGCATTGATCGGGTCGATCTCGGTGACCTGCACACGAGCACCCTGACCTGCGAGCGATTCCGCGCATCCCTTGCCGACGTCGCCGTAGCCACAGATCAGGACCTTTTTGCCGCCGATCAGTACGTCGGTGCCTCGGTTGATGCCGTCGATCAGCGAATGGCGGGTGCCGTATTTGTTGTCGAACTTGCTCTTGGTGACCGAGTCGTTGACGTTGATGGCCGGGAATGCGAGCTCACCCGCCGCCGCGAACTGGTAGAGCCGGAGAACACCGGTGGTGGTCTCCTCGGTGACACCCTTGACCGACTCGGCGATCGTGGTCCACTTCGTCTTGTCCTCGGCGAAACTGTTGCGCAACAACTCGAGGAACACCTTGTACTCGGCCGGATCGTCGTCTTCTGCGGGCGGCACCACCCCTGCCTGCTCGAACTGTGCGCCACGCAGCACCAGCATCGTGGCGTCGCCACCGTCGTCGAGGATCATGTTGGCCGGCTCATCGGGCCAGGTGAGCATTTGTTCTGCAGCCCACCAGTACTCCTCGAGGGTCTCGCCCTTCCACGCGAAGACGGGCACACCCTTGGGCTCGTCGACGGTGCCGTGCGGGCCGACGACGATTGCGGCGGCAGCGTGGTCCTGCGTGGAGAAGATGTTGCACGACGCCCAGCGCACCTGCGCACCGAGCGAAACGAGGGTCTCGATCAGCACTGCGGTCTGCACGGTCATGTGCAGAGAACCCGAGATGCGCGCACCCTTGAGCGGCTGCACGTCGGCGTACTCCCGGCGCAGTGACATCAGGCCTGGCATCTCGTGCTCGGCGAGCCCGATCTCCTTGCGGCCGAACTCGGCCAGCGACAAGTCGGCAACCTTGAAATCGATGCCGTTCTTGGTGTCCACCTGCGGTGCGTCGTTCTGCACCATGGTCATGTCATCCCCTTGTCCGTGATGGCGTCGTCCGAGGCACTCGTCCTCGAGAACCCGCGTATGTGAGGGTGGTGGGCCCGCGGCTCGCCTCGGCCCATCCGTGCGTGCACGCGATGCGCGCAGTGAGTTGTTCCACCCACGAGGCTATCTAACCCTGACCGGTAGGCGGAGGCTGGCCACCCGCGGCTGCGTGGTCTACCCCCTACCGAGCGAGGGATCGTCGGCGCGTGCGCGCAGCGGCGCGCGGCGTTCAGGCTCGGGACGTCGGGTCGTCGCCGCGTGGCGCGTCACCGGAAGACGCTGCCTCGGCGGTCTCTCCCGATTCCCCGGAAGTCGACCCGTTCGGCGTCGCGTCGTCGGTGACGCCCTTGACCTCTCCGCGCTCCCGACGACCGACCATGGAGTGCCGCATTCCGTAGAGCAGATACAGCAGCACGCCGATGACCATCCAGATGACGAATCGAATCCACGTCAGCGCCGACAGGTTCAACATGAGCCACAGGCACGCGAGGATCGCGAGCACGGGGATGATCGGTCCGCCGGGAACGGTGAATCCGCGCGGGAGATCAGGTCGGGTCCTGCGCAGCACGAGCACACCGGCGGCGACGACGATGAAGGCAAACAGTGTGCCGACGTTGACCATTTCCTCGAGTTTGTTGATCGGGAAGAATCCCGCGACGACGGCGACGACGACGCCGATCAGCACCGTCAATCGTGCAGGCGTTCCGAACTGCGGGTTGGTCTTGGCCAGGCCGCGCGGGAGAAGCCCGTCACGGCACATCGCGAAGGCAACGCGCGACTGACCGAGCATCAGCACCATGACGACCGTCGTCAGGCCGGCGAGTGCTCCGACGGCGATCACCTTCTCCGCCCAGGTGACACCGTTCAGTGCGAACACGTCGGCGAGGTTCTTCGAGTCGCCTCCGCTGCTGGCCAGCTGCTTGTAGTTGGCCATACCGGTGACGACGATGGTCACCAGCACATAGAGCACGGTGACGATCAACAGAGAGCCGAGAATGCCGCGCGGAACGTCCCTGCGGGGGTTACGTGTCTCCTCCGCCGTGGTGGCGACGACGTCGAATCCGATGAACGCGAAGAACACGATCGAGGCGGCCGCGAGAACGCCGTACCAACCGTAGGACGTGTCGCCACCGCCGGTCATCAGCGAGAACAGCGTCGAATCCACGGACGCCTTGTCCCCTGCCGCATGTTCTGCCGGAGGCACGAACGGGGTGTAGTTGGCGGTCTTGACGTAGAAGAAGCCGACGATGATGACGAGCAGAACGACGCCGACCTTGATGGCCGTGATCACTGCGCTGACGCGGGATGACAGCTTTGTCCCGAGCGCGAGCAGCGTTGTCACGGCGGCAACGATGAGGATCGCGCCCCAGTCGATGGTGTGTGATCCCACGTCGACTGTGCCGCCGGAGAACCCGAACACGCTTCCGAGGTAGCTCGACCACCCCTTCGACACCACTGCCGCACCGACCGCGAACTCGAGGATCAGGTCCCATCCCAGAATCCAGGCGAGGAACTCGCCGAAGGTTGCGTAGCCGAAGGTGTAGGCGGACCCCGCGACGGGGACCGTCGATGCGAACTCCGCGTAGCAGAGGGCGGCCAGCGCACAGGTGATGGCAGCCATCACGAACGACAGTGAGATCGCTGGACCCGCTTTGTCGCCCGCGGTCGACACAGTGATCGTGAAGATACCGGCGCCGATCACCACCGAAACGCCGAAGACGATGAGGTCCCGCCACGTCAGGTCCTTGCGAAGCCTGTGGTCGGGTTCGTCGGTGTCTGCCATCGACTGCTCGACGGACTTCGTACGCGTGAATGCGTTGGCCATCAGCGGTTCTCCCTGCATGTCTGGTCAGCAAGTGTCGGCTCAACACGCCGACACATCGTCCGTGTGCTCGACCGATGCGGAGTGGGAGCGACTTGTGATCCCCCGACTCGACGGCGTGCTCGCGCAACCGGGGTTCCGGTCATCGCGGATTCACACGCTACCGACAATGGCGGTGGCGTGAGGGACTAACGCGAAGACGTGTCGGTACGCGGGGGCTGCGTGCCCCGGTCGAGATCGGGCTCGAGGTAGATGATCCGGGCTTGTGGTACGACCGTACGAATCCGGGACTCCGCATTGTCGATGATCCGGGCGACGTCGACGAGGTCGGTGTCCGCGGGGACCGCGATCTTGGCCGCAACGAGGAGTTCGTCGGGCCCGAGATACTGGGTCTTCATGTGGATCACGCGGTCGACTCCGTCGGATTCGAGCGCACCGCGCAACGCGATTTCCTCGTCCACTGTCGCACCCTCCCCGATGAGGAGGCTCTTCATCTCGACGATCAGCACGATGGCGATCACGCCGAGCAGGACCCCGATGGCAAGCGTGCCGACACCATCCCACACCGCGTTGCCGGTGAGCATGGTCAGGCCGACGCCGAGCAGTGCCAGGAGCAGGCCGACCAGCGCACCGCTGTCTTCGAGCAACACAACCGGAAGCTCCGGGTTCCTCGAAGTGCGGATGAACCGCCACCACGACGCACGGCCCTTGAGTGGCCGCGATTCCCGCATCGCGGTGGTGAAACTGTAACCCTCCAGGCAGATGGCCACGAGCAGGATCACGATCGCGACGATCGGTGATTCGAGCCCGTGATCGTGTGCGTGGGTAATCTTTTCGATGCCTTCGTAGATTGCGAACATCGAACCAAGCGTGAAGATCACGAGCGCCACGACGAACGAATAGAAGTACCGCGCGCGCCCGTAGCCGAACGGATGCAGTTGATCGGCTTCCTGACTCGCACGCTTCTGACCGAGCAACAACAGGCCCTGATTGCTGGTGTCGGCCACCGAGTGCACACCTTCGGCGAGCATCGACGACGATCCCGTGATCGCGAAGCCGACGAACTTGGCCACTGCGATGCCTGCGTTGGCGGCGAGTGCCGCGAGAATCGCCTTCTTGGAACCTTCGGCCGACACCAGTGTCCTCCCATCGACTGCGCGTCCGATGACTCTAACCGACGGCCGCAGCGGCCGATGACCTCACCGACATGCGCCGCTACGACCGACGAGGACCCGTGCCGCGGTGTGGGTGTTCCTCCCGAACGACCCACACCGCGAGCAGCCGGACTCGTGGCTCAGATCGAGCCGAAACCACGCCCGATCGCTCCGTCGAGTTCCGACATGGTGTTCGAGGCGTTCTGCACCCCGCGGTGCAGTCCGAGCAGGTGATCGCGTGACTGGAGGAAGACACGATCCCAGTTCGCCTGTGCCTCTTCGTAGGCCACCTTGGCCGTCGTGGACGACCAACTCGAGTCGAGCGAGTGCATCTGGCGCTTGAGTTCGTCGGCGAGGTCGCTCAGACGACCGAACTCGGCCTGGAGGTTGCCGCTGAGGTCCCCGAGGCTGGCGAAGTTGTATTCGATGTTTCCCATGACCGGATTCCGTTCTGACGGGCTCGAACCCTGAGGCGTCGAGCGTGAATGGGCTTGTGCGTGAACATGATTGAGAATGATTGTGGTTGCGGATGAATTGATTGCGGATGAATTGATTGCGAATGGACGACTCGGTGGCTGTGACACTCAGAGGCGTACGCCCCCGGGTTGGAACCCGCCTGCGATCTGTCCGTCGTTGTCCTCGTAGCCCGCGAAGCCGCTGCTGAGCTTGTTGCGGATGTCGTCGAGTGCGTTGTGCAGCACCAACGCGGATGAGTTCCAATCGGCGTGGGTGTCCGTGAAGGCCGTCGACGCCTTGCCCTGCCACGTGGCCGCGCCGTTCGAGGACGCACGCGCGATACGTCCGATGGTCTCCTGCATGTCGCCGACGATTCCGGCCACCGACTTGGTGGTGGCCATTGCCGATTCGACATCGACCTTGACCGCGCCTGCGCCGCCGTCACCGAGATTGAGCATCTGGAATCCTCCTGTGGTCGAGCACCGACTCACGGTGCCGTGCGGTATCCGCGGATCAGATACCGATGGTGTTCACGACGGCCGGAATCGGTTCCGGTGTCGTGTCCCCGACGATGTGCCCGGCACTCACCGGAACCACGCACCGTCGGGAAGGGTCTCGATGAGCAGACCGACAGCCTGCCCGATACGGTGACCCGATCCCGGCGACAGCGTGGTCCACACCCTGCCGTCGGGAGATCTACTGGGCCCGGCGACAATTCGACCTCGGGAGGTGTCGATGATGCCGAGTGCCCCTGGGGACTGGGTGTGCAGGCCGTCACGGTGGGAGACAGCGACGATCTCCGTCCGTCGAACGACGTCGGAGAGGGCGCGTGCCACCGTCCCCGCGTCGGCCGACGACATACCCAAGCGCGTGAGTGCGTGCGTGACATCGTCTGTGCGCCGACACCGCCCGAGCCGATCGGCGAGCTCGTCACACGGACATGCAAGCGCAGCGAACCGGAGCGCCGCGCTAGGACGACTCTCCGAATCAACCGACCCGTTGTCCGCCATTCGTGTGCAGTGTTTACGAACCACCGCGCAAACGTCCGCGACGTCGCGGAGTTCCACGACGCTGATCTCGACGGTGTCGTCGATTCGCACCGCGAACACGTGTTCGTCGCCGCAGGTCGCGAGACATGCACGTATCGTGCCGGATTCGGTGAAAGTCCGGATCTCGAGTTCATGATCGGGACAGCCGAGAACCCGCAGCGCCGCCGCGAGCCACGGGACGGGATCGTCGACGTCGTCGATGATTCCGAGTTCGGCGATCCGTACGTCGGCCGCAGCGTCCGTGCGACTCGCGCGATACGCGTCGTCGTCGACCTCGAGCATGTCCAGAACCACCGGCCAACAGGCGACCCCGAGCCTCGCACCCACTCGACGGAGCGTCGCCACCTCCACTTGCCCTCCGCGCGCAGCCGTCCAGATCATCGGGTGGGCACCTCCCCCAACCGGAGCGCCTGGTCGAGATATGCGGGATCGATTGTCGGCGAGCCGGATTCGACGTCGACGGTCAGCTCCACTCGCGATGTCGCAGCCACGCCGAGGTCGGCCCACGTCGCTGGTAGATCGCGGGTGATGCTCGCACAGCATGTGCGTTCCTCGGTCGCGACCTCCCGTGGGATCGCGCTCGCCCGCGGCGCGGCACGGTGGTCGGAGGTCGCACCGGCCATCGACGCCATGGGTGGTGGTGTCGGCTCCGGCGGCTTGAGGGGTTGCGCATGCGCTGCCGCTGCGGGGACGACAGCCTGCGTTGCAGAAGCGAGTGTGGTGGCGGCATATCCGGCCCTGATCTGTGACGGAATCCCGGGAGGCACGACGGGGACGACTCCCCCGTTCACCACCGCAGACGCTGCGGACTGAGGAGTACTCCGGCCCGCACGGTCGGATGTGCCGTTCGACCCCGCAGCCGCCGCCCGCTCGGCGTGCAGGGCTGCGTCGGAGACCAGCAACGGTGCCCGATGCTCGACGTGCCACTGTCGAGCCGCCGGTGTCGCCGCCTGTTCGTAGGCCTCCATCACGCGAGCCGCACGCATACGCTGATCGTGTCGAGCGCGCTCGGCATGAGCTGCGGCACCACTGATCATCGGTGCGACGGCACTCACCGACCGCGCGAGGTCGTGAAGTCCGTCGACGAGCTCGACCTCCGCGGTGGCGGGCATCGACAACCGGGCAACGGCCGCCGCTGCACTCTGTTCCTCTGCGCGTACCGCATTCACCGTCGCGTCCTCCGCGACATCGCTCATCCAGCGACCCAGTGTCTCGAGCTGATCGAGCGCGGCGTGCGCATTCGTCGACTGCCACGAGTTTCGGATGCGATCGAGCACATCCACGTAATCGACAGCAACTTCGGCCAACTCCGCGGCGACGACTGCCCAGGCGACACCTGCGTCCACCAGAGATGCGGGGCCCACACCGGAGGCGAGATCGGCGGCGAGTCGGTCGGTGGTACGTGCGTGCCATACGACACCGGTGAAACCGGTCACTGCAGTCTCCTTTCTCGGTGGCAGGGGCAATCCGCGATGACGAATGAGTGTGCAGCGCGCCTCGCGAGAGGTGCGCAGCCAGATGTCGGCGGGTTCAGGTGCGCAGTCCGCCGGCGGCTGCGTCGTCGACGTCGACGACGCGTGTCGCCTGGAGTCGCAGCGTGGCCGCGAGTTTGCGCAGTTCCAGTACACCGGTCGCCGCATCGTCGTCGAATGCTCTCGCAACACTGGTAAAAGAGTTGGCGACGCTGGTCGACACCTCGTCGCAACCGGCAGCGGTCACCGTCGTCCGCACTGTCGCGGTGCCGATGGTCCGTTCCAGCCGATCGGCGAGACGATCGAGATCGGCTGCAGCCGAGTTGAGTTCATCGGGTTCTACGCTGAGTGTGGGATCAACCACGGTGCGCCTCCTGGCGATGGAATGGTGTTCGCGAACGGCTGGTCTACCGGCCTGAGGTCAGTGCGTCGTATCCGCGGCTTCGGGCGCTGGCTCCCACAGCAGCCGCAGTTCGATATCGGGTGGCGGTGAGTCGGCCGACGTCGGTTGGCCACCGAGGACCGGTGGCGCGACCACGGGTGATTCGCCCACCACCTGCTGACCGTGTTCTTCGGTGACCAGAAAGTCGGGGATCTCGTGCTGTCCGGTGGCCTCTGCGGCGCCCCGCGCGGCGCCCGCGGCCATCATCGGCGCCATCGAGGCGGGAACCGGGGTCGTGGACGCGACGGTCGCACGGGTCGGCTGCGACGGCGTCAGCGATGCCGGTTCGGTGAGTCCGTGGCCCGCGGACATCGCCGAACGTGCGGCCCCGAGCGGAGCAGCAGCGCTGCCCAAGCCTCCGATACCCATCCCACCGACACCCGCTCCCCCGCCACCGGCGAGTCCCGCCGGCGCGACCGCGGCATTGCCCGAGACCCCTCCCGGACCGGAGAGATCGGGATCGCCGCCTACCGCCACGCCGGCAGGGTGCGCAACTGCCAGATCGTCGCCGGGGTGCACACTCAACATCTCGCTGACGGGGCTCATCAGTGCGGCGGGAAGCTCGGTGGCCGAGCCGACCAGGGGTGTCAGGGCCTCCAGGATGGATCCGGCCAGCGCGAACGGTGACTGCGCAGCTGACGTCGTCGCTGCCGTCGGCGGGCTCGTGACCTTGACCGGCGCGCCATTGGCGATCATCTGTGTTGTCGGGCCCAGCAATTGGGCTCTGGTCACCGCAACAGCCGCAGTCGCCTCCGCCAACCCCTCCGTAGCGAAACCGACCGCAGCACCCTGCCCGAGCGGTGTCGCCAGTCCGGGGCCGAGAACCGCGATCTTGCCGACCGTCGCCGCGATGATGCCCTGAACTGTCGCGAGACCGGCCGCGACGATCGCCGCGGCAGCCTGGATGTCGATCGACATCACCCCGCCCTGCGTCGAGAGGGCAGCACTGTTGGTGCTCGCCTCGGCGGTCTTGGTCGCCGCACCCAGCGAGGCCGCACCCGTCCACAGGCCATCCAGTACTCCGAGTGCTTCTGTGGCCGTTGACATCGCGGTGTCGAGAACAGTGGACAGCGCGGAGAAGATCATCGACGGATCGAAGGGCGCACCCGACAGATCACCGGTCCCGAAACCTCCCAGAAGATCAGTCATCGGTTTCAGCAACATGCCGATGTCGATCGTCGGCAACGGGGGCAGCCCCGGCATCGGCGGCAGGGCGGGGATCTGCGGAATCGGCGGCAGCCCGAGTCCTGCGAGTACTTCTCCGACCGGACGATCGAGGATGGGGCCGAGCGGGGTCGCGTCGATCATGTCGCGGATCGACATGTCGTCGAACCCAGGCGCCGTTGCACCCGAGGTACCCGACGATCCGCCCCCGTGGGCGCCCGTGGGCGCCGGTTGCGGCGACGTCACAGCGCCGACCGTATTGTTGCTGCGTTCGACCCGTCGTGAGCGTCGAACTCCCCGAGCGCCGCCAGTGTCGTCGCTGCCGTCGACGCGTGCACCGCAGCGAGACTTCCGACGGAGAACAGGTGGTTGGCCTGCGCGGTGATGAAGGCAGCGAGGAACTCCTGGCCGATCAACCCGAAAACCCCGATCATGGCGGTCGTGTTCGCCGCGGCGTCGATCGCGCCCGCCGCGCTGACGGCCGTGCCGATTGCCGCATTGGTGGCCGCAAAGCCCTCCAGCACTTCAGGTGTCACCGTGACGTTGCCCATGTGCGCTCCCCTGTGTCGGTCGTCGAATCGTTGCTTGCAGGTCTGCGATGTCCGGAGATTCGAGATTCTGACGCATGCTCGTCCCGGAAGGTTCCATCGACTTGATCGGGTCGGGTCGTGTGCCGAGTCAACGACGTCCGACCTGCTCGCCGAATGACGACGTGAAATTCTCGATGAGTGCTGCGCGCCTGGCGAATACACGTTGCGCCGCGAGAGCTGCGGTCGCAACGACCTTCTCACCCAAGCGGTCTTCGCCCAACTCGTTCGCCCCGTCGGCGAACCACAGGCCCGTGAGTGCCCCGCTGCCGTCGGCTTCGGCGGTCACCAAGCCGTCCGGCGAGGTCACCCGGGCTCGCAGACCGGCGAGTTCGTCACCGAAGTCGGCGAGACGATCGAGTTGTGCGCGCGCCCGCGCCTCGAGCTCATCCATCGCCCCGGTCATCGACGCCCTCTCACGCTCGACGCAGCCACGAGGCGGGAGCATCGTCGTGCTCGTCGTCGCGGTACTCGACGCGAGCGAGGTCCTCGGCGGTGGGCAGGCCCATCGCGTCGACGACGTCCCTCGGCGCGCCCGCATCGAGAAGCTCCTCGCGCCAACGAATTCCGGCAGCCATAGCGGACTGTCGACAGACCCGCAGGATCTCGTCGGCCAGTGCCTGCGGTTGCTTGGTGAGTTGCGAACGCTCGATGCGGACCCGCGTCGGCAGCCCCTGTGGCGTGGTGACAACCGAGATACCGCCCGAACGGGATCGCGCAGAGGACATGCGAAACGCTGCGGGAATCTCCGCTTCCGCGGCTCCGTCCCGACCGATCTCGCCGCGCTCAATGCTGCTGTGTTGCACTGACATATCCCCGCGCATCCCCCTGTGTCCTCCGTGTGTGAAACACCGATCCACCTGCTCCGCCGCCGACCTCGGTTGCGTTGTGCGGGAGATGTTGCCATGTACCGATACCGGCGGCGACACCTCGACGCATGCCTGTGGATAAGTCATTCTGTCGGATTTTTCCCGTTTGCGACGAACAAACGTGTAAACAATCCTGACGCCGCCGACCACCGCCGACTGCTCGTCGCCGACTATTCGCCGCGCCGGCTGTCGAGTTCGGCCGGTCCGGCGGGATCGCGGGGCTCGGTGCGGGCCCCGGTGCGTGCGGCGCCCCGACGCACCGAACGCCAGCGTCGGTACGCCTCGACGATGGTCGGGATCACGACAGTGAGCACCGACGCGATGATGATGAGTTCGAAGTGATCGCGAATGAGTGGCACGGAACCGAGGAAGTAGCCCAGGACGATGATGCCTGCCGCCCAGACGATGCTGCCCATGACGCTGAACAGAGTGAACACGGAATGACGCATTCCGCTGAAGCCCGTAACGACTGGCGTCACGGTGCGCACGATGCCGATGAACCGGCCGAAGAACACCGTGAGGGGCCCGAAGCGGTCGAAGTACCTGTGTGTCCGTTCGACGTAGGCCGGACCGATCGTGCGCATGACCCGTCCCTCCAGAACGCCCCGGCCGAGTCGTCGTCCGATCAGGAATCCACACTGGTCACCGAGCATCGCCGCGATCGGAACCACCACACACAGCAGCCACAACGGGGCGAACGGCTGGGGCTGGGCGGCGAACACCCCCGCAGTGAAGAGGATCGAGTCACCAGGGAACACGAAGCCGATGAGCAGGCCGGTTTCGACGAATATCAACACGCACAGCCCGACGAGTCCGCCCGTGGTGAGGAATGCGTCGATGTCGAACGGATTCATTGCCCGCAAGCCTAGCCACGGTTCCGCGCGTCCGATGTGGGCGAGCCCACTCGTTTGCGCTGACGTTAACTCGCTGCAACATGGTGGGCAGACTGCACCCATCGGGTGTTAACTCGATAGGGAAAAGGCGTTGTGGTCACATGCCGCCAGTCCAATCACGCCGATGTGATCACTCGAGGAGTAGACGTGCCAGAAGCCCCGACCAGAATCGTCGGAGTCACACGGTCCGGCGCGACATCGTCGGCCAATCTGCGTCCGGTCTCCGACACCGAGGTCCGCGTCGAGTACAAGACCATCCACGGCTATCGGCGGGCCTACCGGATCGCGGGGAACGGACCAGCACTCCTTCTCATCCACGGGATAGGCGACAACTCGTCGACGTGGAACGAAGTGATCCCGATGCTCGCCCAGCACTACACGGTCATCGCGCCGGATCTGCTCGGACACGGTCGCTCCGACAAACCGCGCGCCGACTATTCCGTCCCGGCATTCGCGAACGGTATGCGCGACCTCCTCGTCGTACTCGGCATCAACAAGGTCACCGTCGTCGGTCACTCGCTCGGCGGTGGCGTGGCAATGCAGTTCTGCTATCAGTTCCCCCGTTTCGTCGAGCGCCTGGTGCTTGTCGCCGCCGGCGGCGTCAGTCGCGAGGTCAATCCCGCCTTGCGTCTGGTGACACTGCCGCTGGTCAACGGGGCACTGACCGCGCTGCGCGTTCCGGGAGCCCTGGCCACCCTGCGTCTCGGGGCAACCGCGATCGCCGCGGCCCCGACACCGCCCGGGCTTCCCGACCTCCCACGCGGGCTGTCACCCAAGCGCATGCTCAACGATCACGAGGATCTCCTTCGGGTCCTCGGCGATCTGTCGGCCCCTACCGCGTCGGCGGCGTTTCTGCGGACCCTGCGCGCTGTCGTGGACTGGCGCGGTCAATCGGTCACGATGCTCGACCGGTGTTACCTGACCGAGTACCTGCCGGTTCTGATCGTCTGGGGCGACGACGACACCGTCATCCCGTATGAGCACGCGCTGATCGCGAATTCGGCCATCGGCCACAGCGAGTTGTCGACGTTCCATGGTTCCGGCCACTTCCCCTTCCACGACGACCCCGAGCGATTCGTACAGGTGGTCATGGACTTTCTCGAACGACACCAACCCATGGAGTTCGACTCACAGGTCTGGCGCAGGTTGATGAGCGAGGGACGCAAGAGCGCGGACATCGTCGGCGACGAGCAGACAGTAGAGGCTGTCTTCGACGCGATCGACGACGAGCGCAGCGCCACGTGACGTCGTCCGCGCGAACGACGTTCGCGTGGACAGGACCCGCTGCGGCGGGACATGTGTCGGACACACATGCGAGGATGAGCGCCATGAGTTATCCCGACAATACGAACCACGACCCAGCACAAGGTCAGCCCTACGGTTCCCCCTCCCCGTTCGGACCCTCACCGGCGGGTGAACAGTCCCTGCCACTGCCCTACGAGCACCGCACTGCCGACTCGTCCGCATACTTCGGCCCCAGCTACGGTGCGCCGGGCTACGGGGCGCCGGGCTACGGGGCGGGCCAGGGTCCTGTCGGTTACGGGCCCCAGGGCGGATACCTGGCGGCGGGATACCCGGGTGCAGTCGACCCGATGGCACCTTTCGGCCGCGACCCGTTCACCGGCGAACCCCTGTCGAACAAGTCCAAGGTGGCGGCCGGTCTGCTGCAGTTGTTCCTGGGCGGATTCGGGGCGGGCCGCTTCTACCTCGGCTACACCGCCATCGGTGTCACCCAACTGGTGCTGCTGATCATCGGCTGGATCACGTCCTTCTTCCTCATCGGGCTCTTCATCCTCGCGGGACTCAGCGTCTGGGTGTTGATCGACGCGATCATGATGTTCACCGGCAGCGTCCGCGACTCGAACGGGTACAAACTCCAGTCATGAGTCGAGCCTCACTCCGCGCTCGCTGTGCGACCATGGTGCCGTGACCAGCCCGCCTCCGCCGCCCGATCCGTCGTTCCGCCCGTCCCAGGGCGCCTTCGAGATGCCGCCGACCCCGGCGCCGGGCGACTATGCGGCGACACCAGCCATCGACGGCCCCATTCTGGTGTCGATCGGCGATATCGCGTGCACACATGCACAGGTCTTCACACCTGTGGGCAGTGCGCCGGTCCGGGGGTCACGCTGGAGCTTCGTCGACCTCTCGCGCACCACGCGCGAGATCCCGCAGTGGGCCATCATCGTGGCAGTGATCACCGCAGTCCTGTTCTGCGGACTCGGTCTGCTGTTCCTGCTGGTGAAGGAAGACCGCACCATCGGTCTCGTCCAGGTCTCCGTGGCGGCGGGAAATCTCACCTACACGACCGCGATCCCGGTGGCCTCCGCAGCAGCAATCGGAGACCTGATGGCTCGCGTCGAGTACGCGCAATCACTCGCCTATCAGGCGTAGTGCTCCTCTGCGCGGCCGACGCGGGCGAGAGTCGCGACAGCGCCTACCACCGTCGTCGCTTATCCGCCACAGCACTCGTGCGTTCCGTCGGTTGCCGTGACCCGCACATCACGGGTGATCTCGTTGCGCGCCGCCAACTCCTCGACCGGCGGGTAGTCGACGCCCACGAGGCACAGCCCGCGCGCCTCGGCGACGGGTACGGCAGCGCTGCGTTCGCGCTGATCCAGTAGCCCGCGACACCACTCGATATCGCGCCTACCGTCGCCGACAGACGCGACGGCACCCACGAGCGACCGCACCATCGACCAGCAGAACGCATCTGCGCTCACCTCAGCGATCAGCACGCCGTCGGCATCACGGGTCCACTCGAACCGCTGGAGATCGCGGATCGTCGTCGCGCCCTCGCGGCGACGACAGAATGCGGCGAAATCGTTGAGCCCCACCAACGCGGATGCTGCCGCGTTCATGGCATCGACGTCGAGCGGTCGACGCCACGCGGCAGTGGTGCGTGCGACGACAGGATCGGCACCGAACACCGCGTCGGTGAGCCGGTAACGGTAGTGACGCCGCAGCGCCGAGAACCGGGCGTCGAAATGCCGGCTGACGCTTGAGGCGTCCTTGATCCGCACGTCGTCGGGCAGCATCTTGGCCAGTCTGCCGACGAGCCGCGACGGATCGCCGCCGATCGAGCGGGTGTCGAGCGCCGACGCCGGGACGTCGGCATGCGCGACCTGCCCGGTGGCGTGCACGCCGGCATCTGTCCTGCCCGCGACGGTCAGGCGGACCGGCACCCGCAGGACCGTCGACAGCGTCGTCTCGAGCGTCTCGCACACCGTACGCTGAGCAACCTGCCGTGCCCAGCCCGCGAAATCCGTTCCGTCGTAACCGACGTCGAAACGCAGACGAACGGACCCGCCACCGGCAATGGTGGCGGGTCCGTTCGTGTCTGGCGTGTTCAGCCGTCCGACCTACTTGTCGTCAGCCTTGTCACCGTCAGCCTTGTCACCGTCGACGTCGGCGTCGGCGGCCTCGGCCTCCGGCGCAGTCGCGGCGGTCGACTCGTCGTCGACTGCCTCGGCAACGGCCTCGGCGTTCTCGACCTCGGCAGGCGTGGCCTCGTCGGTCACGGCCTCGACCACGTTCTCCGCCTCGGCGGGCGCGGTGGCCTTGTCGGCAGCAGCCTTCTTCGACGCGGCCGCACGCGTTGCGCGGGTGGCCTCGGTCGAGGCGGTGTTCTCACGCACCAGCTCGATCACGGCCATCGGGGCGTTGTCGCCCTTGCGTGGCAGCGTCTTGATGATGCGCGTGTAGCCGCCCGGACGGTCCGCGAAGAACGGGCCGATCTCGGCGAACAGTGTGTGCACGACGTCCTTGTCGCGGATGTCCTTCATCACCTCACGGCGGTTGGCCAGCTTGCCGGCCTTGGCGTGGGTGATGATCTTCTCCGCGTACGGACGCAGGCGCTTGGCCTTGGCTTCGGTGGTGGTGATGCGGCCGTGCTCGAAGAGCGAGGTGGCGAGATTCGCCAACATCGCCTTCTGGTGGCTGGCCGACCCGCCGAGGCGGGCACCCTTGGTGGGCTTGGGCATTGTCTTCTCCTAGGAGGACCCGACGATCGCTCGACGAGTCAGGGGTTTGGCAGTCGCAGCGACTAGAGCTGCTCGGTCTCCGCGAAATCCTCACCGGAGTCGGCGTCGAACGACGCGTCATCCGACCACGTACCGGTAGCCGGGTCGTAACCGGCGACCTGCGACGGATCGAAGCTGGCCGGGCTGTCCTTGAGCGACAGACCCAGAGCGTGCAGCTTGACCTTCACCTCGTCGATCGACTTCTGACCGAAGTTGCGGATGTCGAGCAGATCCGACTCGGTACGCGCAACCAGCTCGCCGACGGTGTGCACACCCTCGCGCTTGAGGCAGTTGTAGGAACGCACGGTCAGATCGAGATCCTCGATCGGCAGGCTGAACGACGCGATGTGGTCAGCCTCCGCAGGCGACGGCCCGATCTCGATGCCCTCGGCCTCGACGTTGAGCTCGCGAGCGAGACCGAACAGCTCGACCAGGGTCTTGCCCGCCGACGCCAGGGCGTCGCGTGCGCTGATCGAGTTCTTGGTCTCGACGTCGAGCACCAGACGATCGAAGTCGGTGCGCTGCTCGACACGGGTGGCCTCCACCTTGTAGGTGACCTTCAGCACCGGCGAGTAGATCGAGTCGACCGGGATGCGGCCGATCTCGGCGCCCGACGCCTTGTTCTGCACGGCCGGCACGTACCCACGACCCCGCTCGACGACGAGCTCGATCTCGAGCTTGCCCTTGTCGTTGAGGGTGGCGATGTGCAGATCCGGGTTGTGCACCGTGACGCCTGCGGGCGGCACGATGTCGGCACCGGTCACGGTGCCCGGACCCTGCTTACGCACGTACATGGTGACGGGCTCGTCCTCTTCGGAGCTCACCACGAGGCCCTTGAGGTTCAGGATGATGTCGGTGACGTCTTCCTTGACACCCGGGACGGTGGTGAACTCGTGCAGCACCCCGTCGATGCGGATGCTGGTGATCGCAGCACCCGGGATCGAGCTGAGCAGGGTACGACGCAGCGAGTTACCGAGGGTGTAACCGAAGCCGGGTTCGAGCGGTTCGATGACGAACTTCGACCGGTCGTCGGCGATGATCTCCTCGGTGAGGGTGGGTCGCTGTGAGATGAGCATTTCTTGATTTCTCCCTGTGGCCGACCGCTATATGACGGCCTAGAAGTGGACCGAACAGCCTCTGTGCTGCTTGGCTTCTGGATTTCGCGCGCCCCCCCCCGATCGCAACCACGCGGGTCCCGTCGGGGGTACGCAGGGGCACAAGCCCCCGTGCGCTACTTCGAGTAGAACTCGACGATGAGCTGTTCCTGCAGCGGAACCTCGATCTGCGCGCGCTCGGGCACGTTGTGCACGAGGATGCGCAGCGTCGACGGAACCACCTGCAGCCAGCCCGGAACCGGACGATCGCCGACGAGCTCCTTGGCGATCTGGAACGGGGTGGTCTGCAGCGACTTCGGACGGACGTCGATGATGTCGTACTGGCTGACGCGGTAGCTGGGGACGTCCACGCGGACACCGTTGACGGTGAAGTGGCCGTGGGTCACCAGCTGACGTGCCTGACGACGGGTACGTGCCAGACCGGCGCGGTACACGACGTTGTCGAGGCGGGTCTCCAGGATGCGCAGCAGCTCGTCGCCGGTCTTGCCGTTACGACGATTGGCTTCCTCGTAGTAGCGACGGAACTGCTTTTCCATCACTCCGTAGGTGAAGCGTGCCTTCTGCTTCTCCTGCAGCTGCTGCAGGTATTCGCTCTCCTTGATCCGCGAGCGGCCGTGCTGGCCGGGCGGGTAGGGGCGACGCTCGAACGCCTGGTCTCCTCCGATGAGGTCGACGCGCAGACGACGGGACTTCTTTGTTGCGGGGCCGGTATAACGAGCCATGTTTTCTCTTCCTCCCTTTCCCGCTAGACCCGACGCCGCTTGGGCGGACGGCAACCGTTGTGCGGCTGCGGGGTGACATCGGAAATGGTGCCGACTTCGAGGCCGGCTGCCTGCAGCGACCGGATGGCGGTCTCGCGACCCGACCCCGGTCCCTTGACGAACACGTCGACCTTCTTGACGCCGTGCTCCTGGGCCTTGCGCGCAGCGTTCTCGGCCGCGAGCTGAGCCGCGAACGGGGTGCTCTTGCGCGAGCCCTTGAAGCCGACGTGACCCGACGATGCCCAGCTGATGACATTGCCGTTGGGGTCGGTGATCGACACGATGGTGTTGTTGAACGTCGACTTGATGTGTGCGTTGCCGTGCGGGACGTTCTTCTTATCGCGACGGCGGGTGCCCTTCTTGGGGCCTGCGCTACGTGACTTCGGAGGCATTACTTCTTCTTCCCGGCGATGGTCTTCTTCGGGCCCTTACGAGTGCGGGCATTGGTCTTGGTGCGCTGTCCACGAACGGGCAGGCCACGACGGTGGCGCAGTCCCTGGTAGCAGCCGATTTCGATCTTGCGACGGATATCGGCCTGCACCTCGCGGCGCAGATCACCCTCGACCTTCACCGAGGCTTCGATGTACTCGCGCAGCTTTGCGACGTCTGCGTCGGTGAGGTCCTTGGCGCGCAGATCGGGGCTGAGCCCGGTGCCCGCAAGGATCTCCTTGGAGGTGGTACGGCCAACTCCGTAGATGTAGGTCAGTGCGATCTCCAGCCGCTTCTCGCGGGGAAGATCGACACCAGCAACACGTGCCATGTGGCGGATTTCCTTTACTTTTCAGAGGTCTTCTCCCAGTCCGTCCCCTACTCTGCGAGAGGCCCCGGCCTCTGCACGAAGTGAGTTGCACTCGCTTCGCGGTGTCTGCGGTGTCCCGCATGACACAGTCCGGAGGTGGGCGGTGACGCGTCTGTCGCCGCTGGTGCTGGGAGGGCTTCACAAATTCTGCTCAGCTCTGGTGTGCATATTCAGTTGTGTGTGTCACCAAGCGATCTGGTGGGGGTGCCCCGCGGTCTGCGACCTCGGGTGTGATCAGCCCTGACGCTGCTTGTGGCGCAGGTTCTCGCAGATCACCATGACCCGGCCGTTGCGGCGGATCACTTTGCACTTTTCACAGATCGGCTTGACGCTCGGCTGAACCTTCACGTCAATCTCTCCTGTTGTCGCCCGTGGGCACGACCAGATGGCCACACCGCACGAGTGGGTTGTCCCGGACCGGTCTCGGCCGGGAAGTCTTACTTGTATCGGTAAACGATGCGCCCGCGACCGAGGTCGTACGGCGAGAGTTCCACGACGACCCGGTCCTCGGGCAGGATGCGGATGTAGTGCTGCCGCATCTTGCCGCTGATGTGGGCGAGAACCTTGTGACCGTTCTCCAGCTCAATGCGAAACATCGCATTGGGCAGGGGTTCGATGACCCGTCCCTCGACCTCGATGGCCCCGTCTTTCTTCGCCATGTCCTCCGCGATCCTCGGCGGTGTCGCGATCCGTTCGCCGGCCACAGGCCTGGTCGACGAACGATTCACCCCACCGCCCGGTTGAATCAGTGTTTATCCGTTAGTGTGTTGGCACCCGCCTTGCGAGCGGGGCCTGGTCACGATGTCTCCGGCCACGCCCATCGAGTGGATGGCATGCGCATGCCGGCACGACAAGCGCACCGACGTTCAATCCTACGCGAACTGCACGAACAGTCCAAACCCGTGCCGTCGACCCTCTGGCCCACCCCGACTCGCGACGGATTCCGAAGCGTGCAGTGGCGATCACGACCGCGATACGAACCGGACATTTGCCCCGCGAGAATGACCATCCGGTGAACTCTGCTCGAAGGCTTTCTCACCGCACCGGATACCGGCGGCATCGCGTTCAGGGGACGCCCACTCTGGATTCGTGGACCTCACAACACTGTCAGTCGTCGGCATCATCGCGCTCGCGGCGCTGTTCGACTTCACCAACGGCTTCCACGACTCCGCCAACTCGATTGCCACTGTGGTCGCGACGCACGTGCTCAGGCCCAAGGTCGCGGTCCTCTGGGCGGCGAGTTGGAACTTCCTGGCCTTCTTCCTGATCGGCACCGCGGTCGCCGACACAGTCGGCGAGACGGTCAAGTCGCAGTACTACAGCGTCGCCGTGGTCTTTGCCGCACTGCTCGCGGCCGTCATCTGGAACTTCCTGTCGTGGCACTTCGGCATCCCGACGTCGTCGTCGCACGCGCTCATCGGTGGACTGGTCGGCGCGGCGCTGGTCAAGGGCGGCATCGACGCGATCAAGGCGTCGAGCGTCGAGAAGACCGCGGCATTCATCGTGATCTCGCCATTGGCGGGTCTGCTGCTCGGCGGGACACTCATGCTGATCCTGCGCGCAGTGCTCTTCCGCGCGCCCGTCCTGCGCACGGAAAAACTCTTCCGCTGGTTCCAGCTCGCGTCGTCGGGCGCCATCTCGCTCGCCCACGGCGGCAACGACGCCCAGAAGACCATGGGTGTCGTCGCCGGACTCCTCGTCGCGACCGGCCACCTCACCAAGGCCGGCTCGTCACTCCCGGTACCCGACTGGGTGGCCCTCGGCTGCTATCTGTTCATCGCACTCGGCACGCTGTCGGGCGGTTGGCGCATCGTTCGCACCATGGGCAGCGGCATCACCCGGCTGCGTCCCGTGAGCGGATTCTGCGCCGAGACGGGTGCGGCGATCGCACTGTTCGGGTCGACGGCTCTCGGCGCACCCGTCTCGACGACCCACACGGTTGCCGGTTCGGTCGCGGGAGTGGGCACCACCAACCGCAACAGCACCGTCAACTGGGCGGTGTTCCGCAAGATGGCGGTGGCCTGGGTGGTCACGATGCCCGCGGCGGCGATGGTGGCGGCACTGGTCTACGGCCTGACCCAACTTCCCAACATCGCAGCGTCGACGATCGTGTTGAGTGTGCTGATCACGGGTCTGCTCGTGCTGCTCTGGAAGTCGCTGCGCGCGGCGCCGAAGGCCGCCGACGTCGAAGCGGATCTGGACAAGCAGGCCGAGGAGGAGTTCCCCATGCTCGCCGGAGCGGGCTCGATCATTCCCAGTGGCAGGCCGAAGCGGAAACCGCACCACGGTCACGCCGGACATCGTGAACCAGCCCGGAACTCCTCCGACGACGCGGCCGCGGTCGATGACACCGCGGCGAACACCGACGACGACAACGCAAGGAAGAAGGCTCTCGACGACCTCGACAAGGTGACCGCCGACCAGGTTCCCGAGATGT
Organism: Gordonia otitidis; assembly: GCF_020735545.1. Lineage (NCBI taxonomy): Bacteria > Bacillati > Actinomycetota > Actinomycetes > Mycobacteriales > Gordoniaceae > Gordonia > Gordonia otitidis. Next base: position 3,600,742 of record NZ_CP085974.1, on the reverse strand, counting down.
CGTGGTGAGGCCCCGGCGGCACTGGAAGCGCAGATCGCGTCTGTGCCGCATAGGTACTGTGCCACGCTGAGACATGGGCACCATCGACGACTATCTGGCCGATCTCGACGACGATGACCGAGCTGTCATCGACCACATCTATTCGACGGCGCGCGCGACCGTCTCAGACACCGAGCAGGGCACGGGTTATGGGATGCCCGCGCTGGTCTATCGCGGCAAACCACTGCTTTCGGTGATGCGCGCGAAGAAGCACATCGGCATCTATCCGTTCAGCGCCGATGCGGTGTCGGCAGCGACGCCCGCGTTCGACGGATTCGACATCGACAAGGGCACCATCCGGTTCCAGCCGTCGAACCCTCCTTCCGACGACGCCATCCGCACTCTGGTGACCGCTCGACGCGACCAGATCGACTGACCTCTGCGCGGTGCCAGCCGCCCACGTGTCCTGGGACACACTATCGGTGTACATTCGCAGTCATCACTCTGACACTGACGTCAGTGTCAGCAGATCGGTGACGCAGAGACAGGTGGGAGCTCATGGCGCGAATTCTGGTGGCCAACCGCGGTGAGATCGCAGTACGGATCGTTCGTGCCGTTCACGAACTCGGGGACACGGCCATCGCCGTCTACTCCGCCGACGACGCCGATGCGATGCATGTCGGTCTCGCCGACGTCGCACGTGCACTACCCGGCAGCGGTCCGGCCGCCTATCTCGACGCCACAGCCATGATCGACGCGGCCCGCAGCGCCGACGCCTCGATGGTGCATCCGGGATACGGATTCCTGAGCGAGAACGCCGCGTTCGCCCGCGCCGTCACCGACGCGGGCATCGTGTTCATCGGCCCGTCACCCGAGACGCTCGACGCGCTCGGCGATAAGACCGCCGCCCGTGCGTTGGCCGAGAAGGCGGGAGTGCCCGTCGTACCCGGCACCTCGGGACCCGCGACACTCGACGATGCACGCGCGTTCTTCGACGAACACGGGCCACTCATGGTCAAGGCCGCGGCAGGCGGCGGAGGACGCGGGATGCGTGAGGTCTGGCGTTCCGACGAGTTGGCGGACGCCTACACCCGCTGTGCGTCCGAGGCCGTCGCTGCCTTCGGTGACGACACACTGTTCGTCGAGAAACTCGTCGACCGCCCACGCCACATCGAGGTGCAGATCGTCGCCGACCAGCACGGCGCGATCACCCACCTGTGGGAACGCGACTGCAGTATCCAGCGTCGCCACCAGAAGGTCGTCGAGGTCGCTCCGAGTCCGGGACTCGACGCACACGTCCGTTCGCAGATTCTCGACGCCGCCGTCGCCCTCGCGCGTGCGGCCGACTACGTCACCGTCGGCACGGTCGAATTCTTGTTGTCCGGCAGGGACTTCTACTTCATGGAGGCCAATCCGCGTCTGCAGGTCGAGCACACGGTGACCGAGGAGATCACCGGCGTCGACTTGGTCACCACCGAGATCCGACTCGCGGGCGGCAACTCCCTCGCCGATGTCGGACTCTCCGACCGCCCCGCGCCGCGCGGATTCGCCATCCAGTGCCGTCTGAACGCCGAGACCCTCGACGAGAACGGCGAACCCCGTTCCACCGCAGGCACGATGACCCGATTCGACATGCCGACGGGCCCTGGCGTCCGCGTCGACACCGGTTCCTGCGCGGGCACGACCGTGAGTCCCTGCTTCGATTCCCTTCTGGCCAAGGTGATCACCACCGGCTCCTCGTTCGCCGCTGCGGCACGACGAGCGGCGTCGGCCCTCACCGAGGTCGACACCAGCCCGGTGGCGACCAACCGTGCCCTGCTGCACGCAGTGGTGACCGACCCCGCCTTCGTCGCCGGCGACTTCGACACCTCGTTCCTACCCGCCCGTCTCGACGACTTCGCGCGCCATCGGGCCCCAGAGCCCTCGGACACCGTGGTCGCACGTCCTGAATCCTCCTCGCCGGCAGCAGATCTCGATATCCCCGAGGGCGCGCTGGTCGTCCGCGCGCCGATGGCGGGAGTGGTCGTCTCGACGTCGGTGGACGTCGGTGCCGAGATACCCGGCGCGACCGGTGTCGTCGTCATCGAGGCCATGAAGATGGAACATGTGGTCCGCGTCGACGCCGACGTCCACGTCACGAATGTCCTCGTCTCCCCCGGCACCGTCGTCGAAGCGGAGGCACCGCTGCTCGTCGTCGAGCCCGCGACTGCACCGGTGGCGACACCGGCCGCGGATCGGAACGAGCAGTCCGACTGGTCGCCAGAGGTCGAGGAGATCGAACGACGCAGGCAATTCGCGCTCGCCATGGGTGGGCCGAAAAAGATCGCACGCCAGCATGATTCCGGACGACTCACCGCTCGTGAACGCATCGAAACATTCGGCGACAGCGGCTCGTTCGTCGAGATCGGCGCGCTGTCGGGCTTTCCGACACTCGACGCCCATCAGCAGACCGTGTCCGTCTCGCCCACCAACTTCTTGGCGGGGACGACGCAGGTCGACGGTCGCAAGGTCGCACTCGGCGTCGACGACTTCACCGTCCGCGGAGGTGCCGGCGACGCGGCGATCCACGAGAAGCAGATCTATCTCGAGCGGTACGCGAACGAGATGCGACTACCGATGGTCCGCCTGCTCGACGGGCAGAGTGGCGGCGGAAGCATCAAGATGGTGCTCGACGCCGGTTACACCTACGTCCCCATCAATCCGGGCTGGGATGCCGTGGTGGACAACATGTCCCTGGTCCCGGTCGCCGCGGCGGCACTCGGCCCCACCGTCGGCCTCGGCGCTGCGCGACTGGTGATGTCGCATCTGTCGGTGCTTGTCGACGGTGTCGGGCAACTGTTCACAGCCGGTCCACCCGTCGTACGCAGCGCGACCGGCGAAGACCTCACCAAGGATGAGCTGGGCGGCCCGGAGATCCACCGCGACAACGGTTCGGTCGAACGTATCGTCGCGAGCGAGGCCGAAGCCTTCGAGGTGATCCGGTCGTTCCTGTCCTACCTGCCGACCAGCGTCTTCGAGGTCCCTCCGATCATCGACTGCGACGATCCGATCGGCCGCCGCGACGAGTCTCTACTGAACGCGATCCCCCGAAATCAGCGCCGCCCGTACGAGATCTCGCCGATTCTCGACGCGGTCTTCGACACCGGATCGGTGTTCCGCTACGCCGACTACGGAGGTGGCACGCTCACCGCGCTCGCCCGACTCGACGGCCACCCCGTCGGCGTCGTCGCTGCCGACCCCGCCATGGGCGCCACGATGTCGGCATCCGGCGCACTGGCCATCACCCGCCTCGTCGACCTCTGCGAGACCTTCCATCTGCCCGTCGTCAGCCTCACCGACCAGGCGGGCATGACGATCGGGACGGCCGCGGAACGCAGGGCGACGATCCGACATGGCGCGCGTGCGATCAGCGCGATCTACCAGGCACGGGTACCGCAGGCCGAGATGATCCTCCGACGCGTCTACGGCGTCGGCGGTGCCGGGATAGTGAATCGCCATCGGGCACAACGCACATGGGCCTGGCCGTCGGGCGACTGGGGCTCGTTGCCGATGCAGGGCGGCGTCGAGGCCGCCTTCGGCGCGCAGATCGAGGCCGCCGACGATCCCGCCGCCGAAGCCGAACGCATCCGTGAGACGTTCTCGGCGTTGACGTCACCCTTCCGGACGGCCGAGCGGTTCGGCGTCGCCGACATCATCGATCCCCGCGACACCAGAAGCCTGCTGTGCGACTGGGTTCACGACGCCTATCGCATTGTTCCGACCCTGCTCGGTCGCCCGTGCTTCGGCACCCGACCCTGACCACTTCGAAACCCTCTCACCGCACACCCACCTGGAGACCCCATGTCGATCCCGGAATCCGCTACCCACACAGCATTCGACGCAGCAGCGCTGCTCCGGCTCCTCACCGCCGACGGCGAATTGATCACCGAACGACTCGACCACTGGGCCGCAGCGCGTCCCGACGCGCGTTTCCTCTACTACGGAGAGGATTCGGTCTCGCTGACCTACCGCGAGTTCGGCTCCCTGACCGACACCGTGGCCGGGAACCTCGCGCGCGCAGGCGTCGGTGAAGGTGCGCGCGTCAGCGTGCTCACCACCAACTCCTACCTGGCGACGGTGTTGATGTTCTCGATCTGGAAGGCGGGCGCCGTCTACTGTCCGATCAACTTCTCCTACGTAGGCAGACTGCTGGCCTACCAACTCGACGACACGGCACCGGCATTGCTGGTCACCGACGCAGCACACGTGTCGGTGGTCAACGACATCGCCGACTCCCTGGACACGGTCCCTCGGGTCGTCGTCTACTCTCCCCCGCCGGGAGCACATGATCACGTGCCCGAGATCGTCGACGTGCACCCGCGTTTCGATCGTCTCGACTGGGCCGAGCTCATCGCGCCGGCAGCGCGACCCGACGTCACCGTCTCCTTCGACGACCCGGCCAACATCGTGTACACGTCCGGGACGACAGGTCCTGCGAAAGGGGTTGTCCAACCGTACCGATGGATGGCTCAGTACACCTACGGCCTGCGGGCACTCCTGACCCCCGACGACGTCGTCTACAACGACCTTCCCATGTATCACGTCGGTGGTGCCATCGCCAACGTCGCCCGTGCGGCCTGGGTCGGATGCGCGGTCGCCGTCTGGGATAGGTTCAGCCCCAGCGACTTCTGGCGTCGGATCGACACCTCCGGTGCGACGACCGCGATTCTCCTCGACGTGATGATCCCGTGGCTGATGAACGCCGAACCGCGCTCCGACGACCGCGCCAACACGCTGAACAAGGTGTACCTCCAGCCGCTGCCCAGCCACCACTCCGACATCGCGACGCGCTTCGGATTCGACGTCGTCATGGCGGGCTTCGGACAGACCGAATCAGGCGCGCCGGTCAGCGCTTTCCTCATGGAGACCGAACCAGGTGCGGGCACACCCGACGAGCTCTACCGTGGCCTCGATCATGCCGGCATCACGAAACGCGCTGAGGAACTGGGCATCCGACTCCTCCCCGGTAAAGACGTCACGCGCAAGGGATTCATCGGCACCCCCGGCCCGTTCTGCGAGGTCACCATTCTCGACGAGCACGACGCCGACTGTGGGATCGAGGAACCGGGGCAGCTCGCGCTGCGCCCACGTCTGCCCGGGCTGGTGATGCGCGAATATCACGGCAAGCCCGAAGCGACCGTCGACGCGTGGCGTAATCTGTGGCTCCACACCGGCGACGCCGCGGTTCGCGGAGCCGACGGTAACCTGTACTTCGTCGACCGCCTCGGCGACAGAATCCGGGTCAGGGGTGAGAACCTCTCGTCCTATCAGGTGGAGGACCTCCTCAATCAGCATCCCGCCGTTGCCTTGTGTGCCGCCTTCGCCGTACCCGCCGCCAATGGAGACGAGGACGACGTCGTGGTATTCGTGGTCCCGGCCGACGGCTCGGGCATCGGCGTCGAGGACGTGCATGCCTACGCCGACGAGGTGATGCCCAAGTACATGCGGCCGCGTATCGTTCGCATCGTGGACGATCTGCCCCGCACGGCGACGAACAAGATCGAGAAGTACCGACTGCGCGCGCAGATCGTCGCCGAGTCGTCCGCCGCCACGGACGGCCGGACCGGTCAGCGTCCGACGGTCTCGCCGTGACCGGGCAGGCCGCGTGGGCGCGGGCACGCAGCGACCGCGAGGGCCGGGAGCACTCGACCAGAACCGACCTGTTGTCAAGTGCCGCAGACGTTTTCGCCTCTCGCGGGTACGCGCACACGACGATCGCCGACATTACGGACGCCGCGGGTGTGTCGCGAGCGTCGTTCTACCTGTACTTCACCTCGAGATCCGACGTCTTCGTCTCCGTCGCGGGCAGTGTCCGCGATGACTTCCTGGCGGCGCACGAAATCCCCGACGTCGACGAGAGCGACCCGGTGGAACTCGGTCGTGCGTCGTCGGCCGCGTTCCTGACCGCGTACGCGCGGCACCTCGACCTCATGACGGTCATCGAACACCAGGCGCTCGCCGACGAGACGATCGCCGAGATCTGGCGCGAGATCCAGGAACGTCCACGACGACGGGTGATCCGCTATGTGCGTCGCCTCGCCGAGCAGGGCGACGCACATCCCGCCGCCGATGCGGAGTCGATCGCGGAAGCCGTTCTCGGCATGTTCGAGCGATTCGCTCGACGACGGATCACCGATCCCGACGAGTTCGAGAGTGCCGTGACGTCATTGAACGCGATGTACCTACGGCTGCTGGGAATCGAACAACCCGAGCCGACCGACGGCAGGTAGTCGGCGGCACGCCGTCCCCACAGGATCACCGACACAACACGCCCGGGGGACTTGATGGTTCCATGCAAGCTGGTCTCCGTCACGTACCGTCGCCACTGTGACCCCAGCCACTGTCACTCGTCGGGGATTCCTTCACGCGACGGGACTCGCCGCGATCGTCGCCGCGATCGCGCAGGCCGATCCGGCGCATGCGGAGCCGCTCGGCGGCTACCCGCCGTTGCCGTCGCCGGTGCAGCAGATCTTCGACTCCGTACGGCGCGCTTCGCACGAGGCGCTCACCGGCGTCGCGGCGATGGTCATGCCTGGCGACGACGCCTACTCCCGCGCCCAACGCGTCACCGCACGTGGTCCCGGGGCCGTATCCGACGACGGCGCAGTCCAATTCATCGCTCTCATCGACCGCTTCCTGCCGCAGAGCGACGCCCTCGTGCGCCCGATCGCGGTCGCGTTGTCGACCACCCTGGCCGATCTCTCGGTTCCGGCGGCACAGTTACCCGAACCCGCGACAGCGCGGGCGATCGACCGCGCCCTCGGCGTCGGCGACAACGACCGCACGTTCCCGCTGTCGCTGGCCGCCGGCCTCGTACTGAACGTGTCGGCGGTGTTGGCAGGAAGCCGGTTCGGCGCCGGCCCCTTCGCCTCCCCCTTCGCCAACGCGGATTTCGACACCAAGTGTCGAGCGTTCGAGCTGATCGAGCAACCCGCCGCCGATCTGCTGGCAGTGTTCGATTCCGCTCTGCCCCAACCACTCCGAGGTTCCGGATCGGGGCTTCTGCGATTCGTGGGCGGGATTCTGCTCGACGGCGCGGCATTCACGGTCTGGAGCGAACACCGACTCTACGACGTGGCGACACGGCGCCTACGACGGCGGCCGGCAGCCTGGGACATCACTGATTACCGGCCTCATGGAATCGTCGACGGCCACGACGAGTTTCGCGGCTACTACCGTGGTATGGAGGAATTCTGAGTGCGTGATGTCATCGTCGTCGGAGCCGGAGGTGGCGGCCCTGTTGTCGCCGCAGAACTCGCGATGCAGGGCCTTGATGTGTTGCTCCTCGAAGGCGGTCCCCGCCAGGGGAATCCGGCCACACAGTGGTCGCATCTCGAGTTCGACGCGAACGACCCGACTGCGGGATTCCTCCGTTTCGGGCCGGGAGACCGTCGCAAGCCCGGCTGGTTTCGTGAGTGGGCGCAGAACAGCTTCGTCTGGGAACTGGCCGGGGTCGGCGGTACCACGCAGCACTTCTTCGGCAATTCACCGCGTCCCTACAAGGGCGTGTTCAGCGGGTATGACGGACCAGATCGTTCTGAGTACGACACCGCACATCGCTTCCCGTTCACCTATTCGGAACTGGTGCCCTATCTCGAGTGGGTGGAGGAGACCCTCCCGGTGAAACCCGCACCGATGGGCACCAAGGAAGCGTTGTTCTTCCGCGGCTGCGAAGGGCTGGGTCTGCCCCTTCAGCGTGGTAGGGACACCACCGGCGCCGCCTATCGACCGCAGCCCAACTGCATTCTGCACCCCGGCGGCAATGCCGGCAGGACGTCGGAGAAATCGTTGCTCACGTACCCGCAAGCAACCGGGTGCACATTCTGTGGGCACTGCTTCCAGGGCTGCTACCTCCCGTTGCACGCGCCGCGCAACCAGTTGGCCAGACGCTCGACGGACAACAGCTATGTGCCGCTGGGACTGGCAGCCGACCGTGTGCGCACGGGCGGCCGCGCGGTGGAACTGCGCGCGGATTCGTTCGTGACTCAGGTACACACCGCGCGATCGGGGAACGGAGTACGGGCCTCTGGTGTTTCGTGGCGCGACAACAATTCGGGAGAGCGGTTCCGTGAGGACGCACGCGTGGTCGTGTTGGCGGCCGGAGCCACCGAGACGCCCCGACTCTGGTTCAACAGCGGGTTGCCCAATCCGAACGACTGGGTGGGCAGAGGGCACACCGATCACTGGTTCGACTGGGTGGTGGGGTTGTTCGACGAGGACACGGGCAACACGCGTGGCGGGAACTCCTGCGCGCGCGTCGAACTCCCCGGCTACGGGTGTTTGGAGAACTCCGGGGTGACACCTGGTATCCAGGCGTTCACGATGAGTCTGTCCAACAGCGGTATTCGCGGGAAGTACACCAACGGGCGCGGGATGCGCGGTCCATGGGACGGTCCGACCGGCCGTCTGGCCGGTGACGAACTCCGGGAATTCATGGCGCACGGGATCGACCGCATGCTGAACGTCCTGTGCATCACCGACGATCATGTGGAACCCGAATGTCGCATCGTCCCTTCGGCTTTCCCTGCCGACTCCAACGGCGCGGTAGCCAAGATCGACATCGACATCCGGAAGCGGTCGGCGCCGACGCGGCGCAATCGCGAACACGTCGCCGCAACAGCGGCCCGCCTGCTACGCAAGGCCGGTGCCCACACGATCTACCGCATGGATTGGGCGCCACTGCTGCTGCACGTGCACTCATCGATGAGGATGGGGATCTCTGCACGGAATTCCGTGGCTCGCGACACCTGCGAAGCCCGGTTCGTCGACCGCCTCTACATCGCCGACAACTCTGTTCTCGCGAATTCGCTCGGTGGCCCCAATCCGACTCTCACGACCCAAGCAGTGGCGACCCGGTGCGCCGAGAAGATCATGGCGAGGTACTTCGGCGGTGATCCATGGGTACGCACTTCCGCGCCCGTCGTCACCACCGACGACCGGATCACGCGACGCATGGTCGAGTTGGGACTCTGACACCCCGACCACGAGCACCCGGGGTTGCCCACGGGACAATCCGCCGGGCCGCCACCACAGCTCGGCGGTCTTTGGCAAGATCTTGGACATGCGTGCATTTCTGCTCCAGTCGGCGCTTTCGGGCGTCGCGCTGTGGATCGCGACCTTGATCGTGCCGGGCCTGAGTTTCCAGTTCCCCGACTCCGCGTCGGGATGGGAGAAGTTCGGGATCGTCGTGCTCGTTGCGCTGATCTTCGGTGTGGTGAACGCCTTCATCAAGCCGATCGTGCAGCTGTTCTCCATTCCGCTCTACATCCTGACCCTCGGCCTCATCCACATCGTCATCAACGCGTTCATGCTCGAGATCACGTCGTGGATCACCCACAACACCACGCACTGGGGACTTCAGGTCGACAGCTTCTTCTGGGCCGCGATCTTCGGCGCACTGGTGATCTCGGTCGTCAGCTGGTTGATCTCGATGGTGCTGAAGGAACCGGTTCGCTAGTGCCGCAGCGCGGCGTCAGGCGGTGATGATCGCGGCGAGTTGCTCGACAGGCGTCTTCGATCCGAGTACCTGGATCGCCACGTGATTCGCACCCGCGGCGAGATGCTCGTCGAGCCGCGCCTTCACCTGGGCAGCGGTTCCGTACGCGACGAGGTCGTCGATCAACGCGTCGCTGCCTCCGTCGGCGATGTCCTCGTCGGTGTAGCCGAGTCGCTTGAGATTGTTGGTGTAGTTGCGCAGGTGCAGATAGGGCTTGTCGACCGGCGGCCGCCCCACGGCGCGTGCCTCCTGCGCGTCTTCGGTCAGGACCACTTTGTGCTCAGGTGCGAGCAGGGCGTCGGGGCCGAGTATCTCGCGCGCCTGCGCGGTGTGCTCGGGCGTCGTCAGATAGGGATGCGCACCCAGTGACCGTTCCGCCGACATACGCAGCATGCGCGGTCCGAGTGCCGCGAGCAGTCGACGGTTGGGCGGAACCTGCTTGCCGTCGAGTGCGTCGAGGTAGCGGCCGACGGCCTTGAACGGGGTCGTGTACTCCGACGTGGCCTCGGGGTGTCCCGCGCCGATACCGAGGTAGAACCGTCCGGGGAAGTCACGCTCGAGTGCGTGGAACTCCCCGGCGATCACGTAGGGGATTGAGTTCCAGATGTTGACGATGCCCGTCGCGACCGTGATGTTCTCGGTCGCCTCGAGGATCGTGCGGATGGGGTGCAGGTTCTCCGGTGATCCGCCGAGCCAGATCGTCCCGTATCCGAGTTCCTCGATCTGTCGCGCCTCGTCGGGCGAGAACTGTTTGAACCAACCCCACGCGCCGTAGGTGCCGAACCTCGCGATGTGCTCTGCCTTGGACTGCCCGGCCTTCGATTGCCCTGCGTTGGATGAAGCGGTCATGTTCACAGCGAACCTCATCGTCGCTCGCTCGTATTCCGAGGCGTCGAAGTCGTCACCAGATCTTCATCTTGGTCGTGGCGACACTCCGGGTCGTACCACCGCCGAGTCGCACCGGTTCTCGATCTGTGATGCTGGTCGAATGCGTGCGGTGATCCAGCGAGTGTCCAGCGGTTCGGTGCGTGTCGACGGTGAGACCGTCGGCGAACTCCACATCGCTGCAGGCGCCCAGGGTCTCGTCGTCCTGGTAGGGGTCACCCACGACGACACCCCTGCGCATGCGGCGAAGCTCGCCGACAAGATCTGGCGACTACGCATCCTCGACGGCTCGGACGGGCGTGAGGATTCCGCGGCAGATCTCGACGCCCCGATCCTCGTCATCAGTCAGTTCACCCTCTACGCCAACGTCGCCAAGGGCAGAAGGCCCTCCTGGAACGCCGCCGCACCCGGGCCGGTCGCCGAGCCCCTCGTCGACGCCGTGGTCGCAGAACTGCGCGCAGCGGGAGCCACGGTCGCCACCGGACGATTCGGAGCGCACATGGAGGTGTCGCTGGTCAACGACGGCCCGGTGACGCTCGTCGTCGACGTGTGAAACCACGTTCTCGCGCGGCATGAGCGTTTTCGGGGAGGTTACTGTGGCGAGATGGGACGTATCACCGCTCGACGGCGGGTCACCCGCGTCCGACGCGGTGCGCAGCCGACGACACGCGTCGACGTGCTGGCCGTCGAGGAGCCGTTGGAGATGCGCGTCAACGGCACGCGCCTCGCGGTCACGATGCGCACGCCCGGCCACGACGTCGAACTCGCGTCGGGTTTCCTCGTGTCCGAGGGTGTGCTGACCCGTCACGACGAACTGGCGACCGCCCGCTATTGCGCGGGAACCGACGACGACGGACTGAACACCTACAACGTGCTCGATCTGGCACTCGCGCCCGGCGTGATCGGTCCCGACCCTTCCCTCTCGCGAGACTTCACGATCTCCAGCGCGTGCGGTGTGTGCGGCAAGGACAGCATCGAATCGGTCAGTACGCGTTCACGATTCGACGTGTCCGACGATCCGGTGAGTGTCGACGCCGATACGGTGCTCGATCTGCCCGAACGACTGCGTGGCCACCAGAAGGTGTTCGCGAAGACCGGTGGACTACATGCGGCGGCGCTGTTCGACGCGTCGACCGGTGAACTGCGCGTGGTCCGTGAGGATGTCGGTCGCCACAACGCTGTCGACAAGGTCGTGGGGTGGGCGCTCGCCCGCGATCTTCTGCCACTTCGCGGGCAAATTCTGCAGGTGTCGGGTCGGGCCAGCTTCGAGCTCGTACAGAAGGCTGTGATGGCGGGCATCCCGGTACTGTCGGCGGTGTCGGCACCGTCGTCGTTGGCCGTCGAGCTCGCCGAGGAGCACGGGCTGACACTGGCAGGGTTCGTCCGTGGCCAGTCGATGGTGCTCTACGCCAGAGAAGACCGCATCATCTGCGGTAACGGTCCCGGCTCCGAGGGCGAACGAACAGTTGCGAGCGAGCAGGAGGGCATACGATGAAGAGCTTCTGGTGCGGTGCTGTGATTCCCGACTGCGACATGCGTTTCACGGCCGACTCCGAGGAGGTCCTGCTCGAGAGCATTGCTCAGCACGCAGCCGCCGAGCACGACGTCGAGGCGCTGTCCGCGGACACTCTCGCTCTGGTCAGAAAATCGATCACCGACACGGCCGAGTGACTACCGACCATCGGCCACCACTCGTCGGCCAGCACACGCGGCCCACGGACGCCGACCTCGAGTGCGCTGTCGACGCGCTGATCGACCGCGGTGGCGCCCCGTCGCTGATGTTCCAGCCGATCGCGCACCTCCCACAGATGAATGTCGCCGGATACGAAGTCCTGAGCCGTTTCTCCTGCCACCCCGGTGCCGGACCGGACCGATGGTTCGCCGCGGCTCAGCGCATCGGGCGCGAAGCCGAACTGAGCGCTCTCGTCTTGACCAAGGCATTGTCGTCGAGGTCGCAGCTTCCGCCGAGATGCTTTCTGTCCATCAATATCTCGCCCGAGGCGTTGCTCTCGGACCAGGTCGAGCGGCTACTCGGATCCGGTCCACTGGACCGCATCGTCTTCGAGCTGACCGAACACAGCGTCGTCAACGATTACCACATCGTCGCTTCCGCAATAGCCAACATTCGCAGTCTCGCAGGGTTCGTGGCAGTCGACGACGCAGGGGCCGGCTACGCCAGTCTGCGTCACATTCTCGCGTTGCGACCCGACTTCGTGAAGCTCGACAGCTCACTGGTGCAGGACCTTCACCGTGACCAGGCCAAGTCGGCGTTGGTGGAGATGTTCGGCGAGTTCGCGAGCCGCATTGACGCGTGGCTCGTCGCCGAGGGAATCGAGGGACAACGCGACCTTCATCGGCTGCGTCAATTGGGCGTGCCGCTGGGCCAGGGATATCTGTTGGGTCGGCCGTCCGAGTCGATGCAGGCTCTTGCACCCGAGACCGTCGATGCGGCCCCCACCGCGCTCGCGGCACCGACCGAGACCGTCGCGGCATTCGTCGACGTCGGTCATACCGCAGGTTTCGACACCAGCGACACCGAGTTGCGCGCCACCCTGGACTCCGACTCCGACACCCCCGCGATCACCCTGCTCGACTGCTACTCACGACCTGTCCGGCTGGCGTTGCGCGACGGCAGCCGAGGGGTCCGCAGAGACCACGCCATGTGCGTTCTCAGTTCATCCGGACGCCACGAAGTCCTCCGGCGTGCGATGACTCGTCCCCTGAAGCGACGGTTCGACCCGCTCGTGTGCTGCGACGAAGCAGGAAGCTACACCGGACTCATCCCGATCGACCGCCTGATCGGCGCCCTAGCAGCCGACTGAGGCGAGTGCCCCCGAACGTCGTACGGCACATCGCCGTCCCGTTGAAGTAAGTAGTTAGTAACTAGTAATCTACGTGCATGGCACGGATGACAGCGGCAGACCGACGCGCCCAGGTACTCTCGGTCGCCGCCGAGGAATTTGCGGCGCACGGGTTGCACGGCGCGTCCACCGAGACGATCGCGCGCAACGCAGGAATCACGCAGCCCTACATCTTCCGGATGTTCGGGACCAAGAAGGCACTGTTCCTTGAACTGGTCGGGATGTCCTTCGACCGCGTCACCGACGCGATGCTCGACGCCGCAGCAGGACGAAGCGGACTCGACGCCCTTGCCCTGATGGGGCAGCAGTACTACGAACTCCTCACCGACACAACCAATCTCCTGTTGCAGTTGCAGGGTTTCGCCGCCGCGGGCGACGTCGAGGTGCGCGATGCTGTGCGCGAGCGGTTCGCACGCATGTGGGACGCGGTCGCCGATGCCACCGGCCTCGACCCGGTGACGATCAAGTCGTTCCTCGCGTTCGGCATGCTGCTCAACGCGGGTGCCGCGCTCGACGTCGGCGATGTCGACGAGCCGTGGGCACACGGTGTGCGGACACTCATCGAACCCGGGTTGTTCCACCACATCACGAGCGAGACCAACCGATGACCGGAGCAGCGCCCGAGGCTCAGCTGGCCGGACGGCGCGCCACCGGACTGGGCGCTGCTCTCGTGGGTGTCGGCCTGGTCGTCGCCGTCATCGGCAGCCTGGGCGCACCCCTGATCACCCCGGTTGCGAACGGACTTCACGTCTCGCTCGATGCCGCGCAGTGGACGCTCACCGTCACGCTGTTCGCCGGCGCCATCGCAGGACCTGTGCTGAGCCGCCTGGGCAGCGGTCCGCTGCGTCGTCGCGTGATCCTGTGGTGTCTGATGATCGTCGTGGTCGGCGGCATTCTCACGACGATCGCGGCGTCGTTCCCGCTCCTGCTCCTCGGTCGCGCGCTGCAAGGTATCGGCCTCGGCGGAGTTCCGCTGTTGATGAGCGTGGCGCGTGGTCACCTGTCGGATCGACGTGCGGCATCGACGATTTCCGCACTGTCGGTGGCCTCGACGGTGGGCATCGGAGTGGGTTACCCACTGATGGGCTTCCTCGATCAGATCGCAGGCCTGCGCGCAGCCTACGGTTGCGGGCTTGCACTCTCACTGACCGCGTTGCTCGTCGCGTGGATCGCGCTGCCCACGGAACGTCCCGGCCCCCTACCGCGCATCGACTGGCTCGGTGGCCTCCTGCTCGCTGTGGCAACACTGGGGCTGTTGCTCCTCGTTGCCGAGCCCGCCGTGTGGCAGTCACCGTGGACCGCAGTAGCCATCCCGGCCGTCGCGGGTGCATCACTGCTCGCATGGGTCTTTGTCGAACTACGCACCGCTACACCACTGGTCGACGTTCGGCTACTCAGTACGCCGTCGGTACTGCGCGCCAACATCGCGATGGCGGTGGCGGGCGTCGGACTCTATCTGTTGTTCAGCGTGTTCACCCGCTACGTTCAGACGCCCGCCGACGCCGCATACGGATTCGCGCTTCCCGGTGCCGCCGCGGGCGCCGCGCTCATCCCGTTCTCCGTGCTGGGTTTCCTCGCAGGCAAGGCATCACCGAGCCTCATCGCACGCTCCACAGCACGGTCTGTGTACATCGGCGCATCCGTGACCGCCATGCTCGCCGCAGTCGTCTTCGCCACCGCCAGTGGATCATTGGCTGCGGTCTTGATCGCCATGGCGGTGCTCGGCTATGGAGTCGGAGGGATCTCGGCCGCCATGCCCGTACTCGTGCTGGTCGGCGTGCCGCAGTCCGAGACCGCGAGCGTGCTGACGATCAACCAGGTTGTCCGCAGCATCGGGTTCGCCGTCGGAAGCGCACTCGCGGGCGTACTGCTGGCCACCGCCACGCCTGCCGGCGCAGTGCTCCCAACCCAGCAGGGTTTCGTGACCGCCGCGTGGTGGTCACTGCTGCCGCTCGGGCTCGCAGCGGTGATCGTCGGCGCCGCCGGCACGCGCTCTCGCCTCAGAGCCGATTGCCCGTTTCGGCGTCGAACCAGTGCAGCTCGTCCGGATCCGGGATCAGACCGAGTGACTCCCCGACCCTGAACTCGTTGCGATGATCGGCCCGTACGACGATCCGCCCGTCCCGCACCGCCACATCGGCGGAGCAGTACACGAATTGCTCCGAACCGAGTTCCTCGACGAGCTCGACCCGAGCCGTCAGTGCCCCGAGCGAGCCGGGCCCGGTGATCTGCCACGACTCGGCACGCAACCCGACGACCACCCGCGGGGGTGCCGGACGCGGAGCCGCGATCTCGGCGTCGCCGAGAAGTGCGCGCCCGGTGTCGACGTCGACGTCGATCAGGCACATCTGCGGCGAGCCCATGAATCCGGCGACGAACGTGTTGACCGGCCGCGCGTAGATCTCACGCGGACTGCCCACCTGCTGGAGGACACCTTTCCGCATCACGGCCACGCGGTCGCCCATCGTCATCGCCTCGACCTGGTCGTGGGTGACGTACAGCGTGGTGACGCCGAGGTCGCGTTGGAGTGCGGCGATCTGTGCGCGTGTGCTCACACGGAGTTTGGCGTCGAGATTCGACAACGGCTCGTCCATGCAGAACACCTTGGGCCGCCGAACGATCGCGCGTCCCATCGCCACCCGTTGCCGCTGTCCACCCGACAGCTTCGAAGGCTTGCGGTCGAGCAACTCGTCGAGTTCGAGCATCGCGGCCACCTCACCGACACGACGTGCGGTGTCTGCCTTGCTCATTCCCGCGTTGCGCAACGCGAATCCCATGTTCTGCCCGACGGTCATGTTCGGGTAGAGCGCATAGTTCTGGAACACCATCGCCACATCACGGGATTTGGGCTCGAGGCCGACGACGTCTCGCCCGTCGATACTGATGGACCCGGACTCCACCGAGTCGAGTCCGGCCAACATCCGCAGCGTCGTCGACTTCCCGCATCCCGACGGCCCGACGAGAACCATGAACTCACCGTCGGCGACGTCGAGGTCGAGGTGGTCGACGGCGGGCGGCGCGTCGTCGCTGAACCGACGCGTCGCGCCGTCGAAGGTCACCGCCGCCACGGCACGACCTCACCAGAGACGATCTCGATCGCGCTCATCATTTCGGCAACTTCGGCTTGATCTGCGTGTCGTAGATCTGCTGGATCTGCTTGTCCATGTCGGCCATCGTGGCGTTGACGTCCGCGTTCTGCAGACCGATCTTCTCGTAGCCGGTGCCGATGATCTTGTCACCGCCTGGGACGAAGACGCGGGCGTAGTTCTGGGGTTTGGTGTGCGCCAACTGATCGATCGCGGTCTTGAAGTTCGGGTTCTTGTCGAGGAAGGCGACCATCGACGGGTCGCTCAGCGCCGACTTGCGCACGGGCATGTATCCGACGTTCTGCGAGAAGTACGCGGTATTGGCGGTGTCGGTGATGAAGTTGATGAACTTCAGCGCGTTGACCTTGCGCGCATCGGAGATACGCGCCGGGATGGCAAGTCCCGCACCACCCGTCGGGCAGCCGACTGTACCGTTCGGCGCAGGCAGGAAAGCCGTGCCGAAACCGAATTTCGCGTTCTTCGTGATCCCCGACAGGTCACCGGTCGACGCGACGGTCGATGCGATGATCCCGGCACTGAAATCACCTGCGATGTCGTTGGAGATCTTCGCGTACCGCTTGGTGTTGATGGACCGGCTCAGATAGTTCGCGGCCTCGACTGTCGCGGGATCGGTGAACTTCAGATCCCACTCGTCGGAGTAGGCGCCACCGAATGTCCAGGTGGGCCCCTGGAACGTCCAGCCGAGGTAATCGACAGCGTTCCCCCAGCCGTGCGCCTGCTTGCCACCACCGACCACGCTCTGGATGCGCGGGCCCCAGTCGTCGAACTCCTGCCAACTCTCCGGCCCGCGCGCAGGCAGGCCGGCCTGCTTCCAGACGTCGGCGTTGTAGTAGAACAACGGCGTCGACCTCGCATACGGAAGCGCCCACGTCTTGTTGTTCCACTTGTAGTCGCCCACAAGCGAATCCACGTAGTCGGATGTGTCGACGCCCGCCTTGCCGAACAGGTCGTCGAGCGGTGCGATCGCACCGATCAGCGCGAAGTTGAACCACCAGACGTCGGACAGGATCATGATGTCGGGCAGCGAGCCACCCGAGAGTGCGGCGTTGAACTTCTGCGCGGCCTCCTCGTAGTTCTTCCCGGCGTCGACGAGCTGGACCTTGATTCCCGGGTTGGCTTTCTCGAAACGAGAGATCAACTCGCGCTCGACATCCCCGGACTTGCCCGGGTGATTCGACCAGAAGGTCAGGTTGTTCGCATCACCTCCGTCGGACCCCTCGGAACTGCCGGAACCCGCACAGGCCGACACGGCGAGCCCCGCCGCCAACGTCACACCTGCCGCGAGAAATCCGCGGCGCGACAACTCGGTCATACGTTCACTCCTGTTCCCCACTGTTGAGCGTTCCCATTTCTTGGTCGGATGTTGTCGATGCCGTTGCCGACAGGCGCGGTCACCCCTTCACCGCCCCGGACGTCAGGCCCTTGATCATGTGTCGCTGCAGCGCGAGGAAGACGATCAGCATGGGCAGCATCGCCAGCACCGTCGCGGCCATCACAGGTCCCCAATTGGTCAATCCGTCGTTGTTCTGCAGCTGTGTCAATCCGACGGGCAGTGTCGCGACCGAGTAGTCGTCGGCCATCAGGAACGGCCAGAGGTATTCGTTCCACTCGTTGACCAGCGTGATGAGTGCGAAGGCCACCATCGTCGGGATCGACAACGGCAACACCACGCGTGTCAACAACCTGACGTGACCGGCCCCGTCCATGCGCGCGGCTTCGATGATCTCCGGCGGTATGGACAGAAAGTGGTTGCGCATCAGGAACGTTCCGAATGCGACACCGGCCAGTGGCAGGATGATGCCGGTGAATGTGTTCCGTAGCCCCAGTTGTGCGATGAAGGCGTAGTTCGTGATCGACGTGATCTGGTTCGGCACCATGAGCGCGGCGATGATCACGATGAACACGACGTTCTTGAACGGAAACCGAAGAAAGACAAGACCGTACGCACTCAGCACGCCGAGCGCGAACTTCACGATCCCCAGGATCGACGTCACGATCAACGAGTTGCGCATGAAGTCCCAGAACGGGACCGACGTGGTCGCCTCACGATAGTTCTCCGGATGCCACTGTGAAGGCCACCAGACCGCCGGTTGGACGTAGATCTCGGAGCGATCCTTGAAGGACGCCAACAGGATCCATACGAGTGGCAGCGCCACGAGGAGCACCACGACGATCATCGCCAGGTAGCCGAATACGGTGGCCAGACGTTGTCTGCGCGCCACCGCTGCTGCCGCCCGCCCGTGGCCGTCGGTCCTGTGTCCGCCAGCGGTGTCGTCGGATGTCGCGGTGTCTTTCAACGCCAGGTCGCTCATCTCTCGGCCCGATCCATCACCCGGACCTGGGCGACCGTCACAACGAGCAGGACCACGAACATGATCGTCGCGACCGTTGCACCGTAGCCGGCGCGAAAGTTGCGGAACGTCTCCTCGTAGACCTGGTAGACCATCGTCGTGGTGCCGTTGCCGAGGGGCCCGCCGCGGGTCATGACGTTGATGATGTCGAACACCTGTAATGAGTTGAGCAACACGGTGATCGACAGGAAGAACGTGGTCGGCCGCAACTGTGGGAGCAGAACTCTGCGGAAATAGGTCCACCGGCCGGCTCCGTCGATCGCCGCAGCCTCGTCGAGGTCGACACGCTTACCCTGCAGCGCAGCGAGATAGATGACGAACGCATAACCGAGGTTCTTCCACACGTACGTCACCGTGATCATGAACAGTGCCCAGTGCGGTTGCTGGTAGAAGTCCGGCGCCGATCCGAGGTGCAGTCGATGCATCAGATCGTTGATCAGACCGAAGTTCGGGTCGAACACGAACTGAAATGCGATGCCGACCGCCGCACCGGATAGCACGAACGGTGCAAACACGATGGACCGCACAAGATTTCGACCGCGTAGTCTGCGATCGAGGAGCAACGCCAACGCGAGACCGAGGGCCATGCTGCCCGCGACGGCCACCACCGTGAAGATCACCGTGTTCGCGACGATGGTTGCCGTGTCGGAGCGCGTGAACCATTCGCGGTAGTTGGAGATCCCGATGAAGTCGGCCCCGGGCGACGAGATGTTCCAGTCGTAGAACGACATTCGGATGTTCTCGATGAGCGGCCGGTACGTGAAGACACCGAGTAGCACGAGGTTCGGCGCGACGAGCACGATGAAGAGTGCGTAGCTGCGCCACGACCGGGCGCGCGACGACGGAAGCACCCGCTCGTTGGCTGAAGACACTCGGGCAGTATTCAGGCCCGAACTTACGGATGGCGAACGAGCTGGTGGATCACCGTCGGCCAGAAGGTGTCACATGGACGACGCCACATGAATGGCGCGTGAACGCGTCTCAGGAAGGACGCTGCGTCAGGATTCGGGGACCATCGGCGGTGACTGCCACCGTGTGTTCCCAATGCGCTGCACGCGAGCCGTCGTCGGTGACGACGGTCCAGTGGTCGGGAAGCTCCGTGGTGTCGGTGGTACCCAGCGTGAGCATGGGCTCGATCGCGAGCGTCGAACCGATCACCAGGAGCGGGCCGTGGCCTGGGTCGCCCTCGTTGGGCAGGAACGGATCGAGATGCATCTCGCGGCCGATTCCGTGGCCGCCGTAACCGTCGACGATCCCGAAGCTGCGCCCGAAGGTCTGCTCCGCCTTGCGCGTTCCGGCCTCGATGGCGTGCGAGATATCGGTCAGTCGCGCACCGTCGACCATGGCGGCGATTCCTGCTTCCATCGACAGACGCGTGGCTTCCGACAGGTCGTGGTCGGCTGGTGACAACTCCCCGACACCGAATGTCCAGGCGGAATCGCCATGCCAACCGTCGAGAATGGCGCCGCAGTCGATCGACACGAGATCGCCTTCGGCAAGCACCACACTGCTCGACGGGATGCCGTGCACCACAACGTCGTTGACAGAGCTGCAGATCGACCCGGGAAACCCGTGATAGCCCTTGAACGACGGCACCGCACCCGCATCGCGGATCACTGACTCTGCGACGGCGTCGAGGTCGAGAGTGCTCACACCGACCTTCGCGGCGTCGCGAACCGCGACGAGCGCGCTTCCCACGATGGCTCCCGCCGCAGCCATGGCATCGAGCTCGCCAGGACTGCGGAACGGGACCTGCTTGGTCTTACGGAGCCTCATCGACGGTCGGAGTTCAGGAGACTTTGACGCCCAGCGCGTTCAACACGCGCTGATGGACCTCGTCGACCTCGCCAACGGCGTCGACGGTCTTGACCTGGTCGCCGTAGTACTCGAGGAGAGGTGCGGTCTCCTTCTCGTAGACCGCCATGCGATTACGGATCACATCCTCGGTGTCGTCGGCGCGACCACGTGCGAGCATGCGCTCGACGACGACGTCGGGATCGACGACGAAGGAGACGACGGCGTCGAGTCGCGTGTCGAGGTCGGCGAGGATCGAGTTGAGGGCCTCGGCCTGCTCGATCGAGCGGGGAAAGCCGTCGAGGATGAAACCTTTCGACGCGTCGGGTTCGTTCAGCCGCGCACGAACCATGTCGACCGTGATCTCCGGCGGCACCAGATCGCCTGCGTCGAGGTACTTCTTGGCTTCGATGCCGATGGCAGTGCCCTGCGAGATGTTCGCGCGGAACAGGTCACCGGTCGAGATGTGCGGGATGCCGAGAGTCTCCGACAACAGCTCTGCCTGGGTTCCCTTGCCAGCACCGGGGGGGCCGAGAAATACAAGTCTCACTTCAAGAATCCTTCGTACTTACGTTGCATCAATTGACTGTTGACCTGCTTCACCGTGTCCAGACCCACGCCGACCATGATCAACACGGCCGTGCCCCCAAATGGCAGGTTCTGCACTCCCCCGCTGTTACCGATCTCGAGGAAGAGGTTGGGCAGTACAGCGATGATACCCAGATAGATCGAACCCGGGAGTGTGATGCGGCTCAGCACGTAGCCGAGGTAATCGGCTGTCGGCTGTCCCGGTCGGATACCCGGGATGAACCCTCCGTACTTCTTCATGTCGTCGGCACGCTCTTCTGGGTTGAAGGTCACCGCGACGTAGAAGTATGTGAAGAAGATGATCATCAGGAAGTAGACGAGGATGTACACCCAGCTACTCGGGTCTGCGAGATACCGCGAGACCCACGATTGCCACCCCGACTCCGTGCCGTCGGCGCTCTTGGTGAGCTGCACGATCAACTGCGGCAGATACAGCAACGACGACGCGAAGATGACAGGGATGACGCCGGCCTGGTTGACCTTCAGTGGCAGATAGGTCGACGACCCGCCGTACATCTTCCGGCCGACCATGCGTTTGGCGTACTGCACCGGGATTCGACGCTGCCCCTGCTCGATGAAGACCACGCCGGCGATGATGATCAACGCTGCGAGACACACCAGACCGAAGACCAGACCACCACGGCTGGTGAGGATCGCACGTCCTTCGGCCGGGATACGGGCGGCGATACCCGAGAAGATCAACAGCGACATGCCGTTGCCGATGCCGCGTTCGGTGATCAGCTCACCGAACCACATGACGAGGCAGGCGCCCGCTGTCATGACCAGAACGATGATCGACAGTCCGAAGATCGACTGGTCGGTGAGAACGTTGCCGCACTCCTGCGGAAGCAGGGTGCCGCGGTCGGCGAGTGCGACGATGCCGGTCGACTGGAGCAGCGCGAGCGCGACGGTGAGGTAGCGCGTGTACTGCGT
Source organism: Gordonia otitidis (assembly GCF_020735545.1). Classification (NCBI taxonomy): domain Bacteria; kingdom Bacillati; phylum Actinomycetota; class Actinomycetes; order Mycobacteriales; family Gordoniaceae; genus Gordonia; species Gordonia otitidis. The sequence continues at coordinate 3,578,709 of NZ_CP085974.1, read as the reverse complement.
CATCTTGGCCTGACCGGACTGGCCCTCCTTGCGGAGTTGCTCGAACCGGGGGATGACCACCGTGAGGAGCTGCACGATGATGCTCGCCGTGATGTAGGGCATGATGCCGATCGCGAACACCGAGAGCTGGAGAAGCGCTCCACCGGAGAACAGGTTGATCAGCGAGTAGACCTGATTGCCGCCACCACTGTTGATCCGATCGATGCACGCGTGCACGGTCTTGTAGTCGACGCCCGGCGACGGAACCGTCGCGCCCAGGCGATACAGCACGATGATGCCGATGACGAAGAGGATCTTCTTCCTCAGATCGGGCGTCCGAAAGGCCGCGACGAGGGGGGAAAGCACTAACTCCTCCTAGGAACGACCACGCTCGGGTTGTTCGGGGGTCCGGACGGACCCCACCCCCACGTGCTCGGCAATCGACGTTGATCGGTGGTTGCGGCTGCGATAGTTCCGGTTGCGCGGCAACGTCAGAAACTCTACCGGCTGCCATGACCGGCCCTTCTGCGGGACCGCACCACCTCGAGTTGTCGCGGCCGCGCGTGGTACCGGGCGGGTGCATCGACGTGCACGTACTCCCGTGAACCGACACACGGCCGAGATGGCACCACAGCGGACGGCAGAGCCGTGCTGCCGTCCGCTGTGGTCAGAAAACGAACTCTTACAGTTCGGTGGTGCTGCCACCTGCAGCGGCGATCTTTTCCTTGGCCGACGCCGTGAACTTGTTCGCGGTCACGTTGACCGCGACGCTCAGCTCGCCGTCGCCGAGGACCTTGACCAGCTGGTTCTTACGGACCGCACCGGCAGCGACGAGCTCGTCGACGCCGATCGTGCCGCCCTGCGGGAACAGCTTGGCGATGTCGCCCACGTTGACGACCTGGTACTCGACCCGGTTGGGGTTGGTGAAGCCCTTGAGCTTCGGGAGCCGCATGTGGATCGGCATCTGGCCGCCCTCGAAGCCGGCAGGCACGTTCTTGCGCGCCTTGGTGCCCTTGGTGCCGCGACCGGCGGTCTTACCCTTGGACCCCTCACCGCGACCCAGGCGGGTCTTCTCGGTCTTCGCGCCCGGAGCGGGGCGAAGGTGATGGAGTTTGATGGTCATTGCTCTTAAACCTCTTCGACTGTCACGAGGTGTGCAACCACGTTGATCAAACCGCGGTTGATCGGGGTGTCCTCGCGGGTGACGGTCTGGCGGATGCCCCTGAGTCCGAGGGTCCGCAGGCTGTCACGCTGGTTCTTCTTGGTACCGATGGTGCCCTTGACCTGGGTGATCTTCAGTTCGGCCATGGCTATCAGACTCCCTGTCCCGCGCGCGCCCGGAGCATGCCGGCCGGCGCCACATCTTCGATCGGCAGACCGCGACGTGCGGCGACCTCTTCAGGACGCTGCAGCATCTTCAGTGCGGCGACGGTCGCGTGGACCACGTTGATCGCGTTGTCGGAGCCGAGGCTCTTCGCGAGCACGTCGTGCACGCCTGCGCACTCGAGAACGGCACGCACCGCGCCACCGGCGATCACACCGGTACCGGGGCTTGCCGGGCGCAGCATCACGACGCCGGCTGCGGCCTCACCCTGAACCGGGTGGGTCACGGTGCCTGCGATCAGCGGAACGCGGAAGAAGTTCTTGCGAGCCTCTTCGACGCCCTTCTGGATCGCGGCCGGAACCTCCTTGGCCTTGCCGTAGCCGACACCGACCATGCCCTGGCCGTCGCCGACGACCACGAGAGCGGTGAAGGAGAACCGACGTCCACCCTTGACCACCTTGGAGACGCGGTTGATGGTGACGACGCGCTCGAGCTGGTTGCGCTCCTGGTCGCGATCGCGTCCGCGGTCGTTACGACGATCGCGGCCACCGCGGCGGTCGTTGCCGCCCTGGTTGTTGTTGTTGTCGTTTCCGGCGGGTCCGTTTCCGCCGTCACGCTGACGTCCGGGCATCAGAGGTTCCCTCCGGTCATGTTGGTCGTGCTGTTGTTGCTGGTCATCATCAGAACTGCAGGCCTCCCTCGCGGGCGGCGTCGGCGAGCGCGGCGATCCGGCCGTGGTAGTCCTTGCCACCACGGTCGAACACGACGGCCTCGACACCGGCGGCCTTGGCGCGAGCGGCGATCAGTTCGCCGACGCGACGAGCCTGTGCCGACTTGTCTCCGCCGGATGCACGCACGTCTGCCTCGATGGTCGACGCAGCGGCGAGGGTCTTGCCCGCCAGGTCGTCGATCAGCTGCACGTGGATGTGACGGCTGCTGCGCTTGACAGCCAGACGCGGACGCTCAGGCGTGCCGTTGACCTTCTTGCGCAGGCGGAAGTGACGATTGCCGGTCGCGGTGCGACGACGGGTCGAGACGTCCTTGCCGAGGGGCTTGCGGACAGTTTTGGTTGCTGTATCACTCATGGCTTACTTACCCGTCTTTCCGACCTTGCGACGGATCTGCTCACCCTCGTAGCGAATGCCCTTGCCCTTGTACGGGTCAGGACGACGCAGGCGGCGGATGTTCGCCGAGATCTGGCCGACTTGCTGCTTGTCGATACCCGACACCGAGAACTTGGTGGGCGACTCGACGGCAAAGGTGATGCCCTCGGGAGCCTCGATCGGCACGGGGTGGCTGTAACCGAGCGCGAACTCGAGATCGCGACCCTTGGCGGCGACGCGGTAGCCGACACCGAAGATCTCCATCTTCGTGGTGTAGCCCTGCGTGACACCGGTGACCAGGTTGGCGACCAGCGAGCGGTTCAGACCGTGCAGTGCACGGTTACGACGCTCGTCGTTGGGGCGGGTCACCACGATGGTGTTGTCTTCCTGCGCCACCTCGATGGGGCTGGTGACAACGTGGCTCAGCTCGCCCTTGGGGCCCTTCACGGACACGGTCTGACCATCGATGGAGACGGTGACGCCCGCGGGGATCTCGATCGGGTTCTTACCGATACGCGACATTGTGTGTACCTCCCCTTACCAGACGTAGGCGAGGACTTCGCCGCCCACGCCCTGGTTGGCTGCCTGGCGATCGGTGAGCAGACCGGACGACGTGGAGATGATGGCCACGCCGAGGCCGCCCAGGACCTTGGGCAGGTTGGTGGACTTTGCGTACACCCGCAGACCCGGCTTGGACACGCGGCGAAGGCCGGCGATGCTGCGCTCACGGGAGGGGCCGTACTTGAGGGAAACGACGAGGTTCTTGCCGACCTCCGCATCTTCGGTGCGGTAATCGGTGATGTAGCCCTCGCGCTTCAAGATCTCGGCGATGTTCACCTTGAGCTTCGACGATGGGAGGGTCACCTCGTCGTGGAACGCCGAATTGGCGTTACGCAGACGTGTCAAGAAGTCTGCGATCGGGTCAGTCATGGTCATGGTTGACCGTCAACCTTTCTCGTAGCGGTTCCCATACAGCGCCTTTCGCGGGATTTCTCCCGTGACCTGCGGTGGGCCTTCCACGAAGTGGATAGTTGTTAAGGTTCTCGCCGCCGATGCCCTTGGTTTTTCGCCGGCACCGGCGACTATTCAGTTGTGGCCGTGAACCCCGCGTGTGCACGCATTCTTGCGACTGCGGGCACACCAAGGCGCACAGGCAACCGTTCTAGTGTAGAGAGTCTGCTGGCCAGACCCAAATCGATGCCGTCGACGCCGCCATGGTCGGCCGCATTCGCGCCGAACTCACTCCGCGCGGTGCGGACGACACGTCATCGCGACGAGAGCAATCCCCGCGATCACAGCGGCCGCGAGCATCGCCCAAACCGCACCGTCGGCACCACCCACCGAGGCCAGTACCGCGCCGAGCGCGGCAACCCCGAAGGCGCCACCGAGCTGTCGGGATGCGCTGAACAAGCCACCCGAGGCGCCTGCCGCTCCGGCGGGTGCGCCGGACACGACGAGACCGGTCATCGGGACGATCACCATCGGCAACGCCATTCCCGCGAGCAGCATCGCGCAGATCAGCACCCACAGGGATGCGTCGACGAAGATCGCAGCGGCGATGGCTGCCGAACCCGCGACCGCCGCGATCTGCCCGAGAACTGCGGGCAACTGCGGGCCACGCGCTGCGACGACGCGACCCGCGAGGGGGCCGAGGACGGCGGGACCGAGCGTGTATCCGATGAGGACGAGCCCCGCCCCGAGCGGCGACAGCCCACGCGTGTCTATGAGATATAGACTGGTGATGAACAGGGTCGACGCCATCACCACCTGAATCGTGAAGCCGTACACCGTTCCCCGCAGGATCGAGGGGATGCGCAGCAGGCGCATGGGGATCGCGGGGGCGGCACTGCGTCGATCCGACCAATACAGCGCGACGACCGCGCAGGTCATCGGGATCAGTGCCCACGCTGCGATCAACGACCGCTCCCCTGCCTCGACGATGACGATGACGACGAGCGCGAAGAACACCACAGCGAGCGCCTGCCCGCGGACATCGAGTCTTTCACCGCGGCCCCGGACGTCCGGATCGGGCGGAAAGAATCGGCTCCAGGCCAGTGCGATGAGTCCGACCGGCAGATTGATCAGAAAGATCCACCGCCACCCTCCCGCAGCGATGAGGATCCCTCCGATGGCGGGACCTGCGGCGAAACCGCAGCCTGTGACGAGGGCGTAGAGGCCGATCGCGCGATGTCGGTCGGCGGGTTCGGGATTCATCCTCCCGATGAGGGCGAGTGTCGTCCCCGGGATGAGCGCGGCCGCAGCGCCCTGCAAGGCGCGCAGGACGATGAGGAAGGTCAGCGTCGGAGCGAGTGCGCACATCACCGACGTCAGCACGAAGAGAAGAACACCCGCCCGGTAGGTGCGCAGCGCGCCGTACCGATCGGCCACCGCACCCGAACCGAGCAACAGAGCGCCGAACGTGACCAGATAGGCGCTGACCGCCCACTGTTGTCCCGCGAGGCTTCCACCCAGCGAATCCGCGATGTCCGGCAGCGCGACGTTGAGGACCGACGAGTCGACCAGCACGAGCAGGTAGCCGAGCGACACACCGACGTTGCCAGTGGTGCTGGCGCGCACCACGGCAGCTGGGTCCCGGCTCGATCTGACGGGGAACCGATTGATCAGCGACACGGGATCAGCTTGCTGCTGTCGCCCGATGCCGATCGACCGGAATAGTTGCGGACGGTGTTCGGTTCTTTCGAACACCGTCCGATCCGTTGCCGCAGGTCCTAGCCAGGAGCTCAAGTATGGAAATCCGACACCTCCGTACCTTCCTCGCGGTTGCCGAGCATCGCACCGTCCTCGGCGCGGCCTCCGCACTCGACCTGGCACCGTCGTCGGTGTCACAGCAGATCAGGGTCCTCGAGCGGGATCTCGGAGTGGAGCTCTTCACCCGGTCGCCGACCGGTATGCGCCTCACCGAGCCGGGCCTCGTGCTCGCGGCGGAGGGCCCCGAGCATCTCGCCCGGTGGTCGCGCCTGCGCCGTTCGGTCTCCACGGCTGCCGCTGCCGCCCCACTGCGCATAGCGAGCACTGAGCACATGGTCGCCACCCAGATACCTGGAGTCCTCCGGGAATTTCGCGCCCGTGTCCCCCAGCGCACCGTTGTGGTGGACACACTCTCCGACCCGACGAGCGTCGTCGAAGCGGTGGCTTCCGGCGATTCCGACGTCGGACTCGTCCTCGACATGCACGACGACGAGGCGGACCGTTGGCTGCTCCCCGCGACACAGCGCGCAGATGTGTCCTACGCCGACATCGTCCCGGTCACCACAGCGGTCGCGATGTCGGCCGACCACCGACTCGCCGGACACGACCGGCTGACCATCGGCGATCTGATCGGCGAGCACGTCCTGGGCGGTCCACGCCGCTGTGCGACACACCTCGGCGTCGAGGACCTCCTGCATGAACCGATGGAACCGATGCCCAGCCTTGTGGTCGCGATGAGTTGGGCCGCGAATGGACTAGGCGTGGTGATGGCGCCCAAGTTCACCATTGGGGGTTCATCGAGCATCGACCGTCTCGCCGCGGTGGATCTCGACATCACGTCACACACCTCGTGGATCCGCATGGTGTGGGCGACGGAGCGTCAGGCGATCGGCGACTTCCGGGATCTGTTGTATGCCACCAGCACCGGGGTGACCGGCGATGTCGGCGCACCGGAGCTCGGGGGTGTTCGCCGGGGTGATATACAAGCGGCGTCCTGACGCTTCCACCGTCCGCAGAGCTACGCTGCTGCGGTGAACTGGGAACTGGTCTCCTGCGGTCTGCGCGGCCACGAAACCTACCGCCCCGACGAATCGGATCTCGCCGAGCACCTCCGCTCGGACACCGCCGTCGGTGACGCGTGGCGGTGCCTGCGATGCGGCGACTTCGTCGTCGGCGACCCGCGCAGCAGCGGGCCGGCCGATCAGGCGCCGGAGGTCCCGCGCGGTCGCCTGTTGCGCGACCTGATCATCATGCGGCTACTCGCAATCGAGCGTCTGGTCCGCGGCATCTTCCTGGTGATCGCCGGGTCGTTCGTGATCGAGCTGCGCAACAGCCAGCAGACGCTGCACGAGAAGTTCGACGCCGAGATGCCGCTACTGAAACCGATCGCCGACCAGATCGGCTGGAACATCGACGACTCGAAGGTGGTGCAGTGGATCGAGAAGGCCACAACACTGTCCACCACGACGATCGTTCTCGTCGGCTGCGCGCTGGTGGCCTACGGACTCAGCCAGTTCGTCGAGGCGTACGGGCTGTGGTTCGCCAAACGCTGGGGTGAGTACTTCGCCGTGATCGTCACGAGCATCTTCATCCCCCTCGAGGTCTACGAACTCGTCGAGAAGGCGACGGTGTTCAAGGCGCTGCTGCTCGCTGTGAACATCGCGGCGGTCGTGTGGTTGATCTGGAGCAAGAGGCTGTTTGGAGTACGCGGCGGCGAGGCCGCGTTCCACGCCGAGCACAGCGCAGAGAGCCTGCTCACCGTCGAGCGCGCGGCGGGGTGACGGGAGCCGCACCGCGGCAGGTGACGGGAGCCGCACCGCGGCGGCGTTCCGCTACACCGCTCGCCCGCACACCTGTCGGCTGCGGCGACTATATTCACCTCCGATGACTCACGCCGACAGTGATGCGCCGCCACTGGTCGGCCACGCGATCCGTCCCGGGCGGGTCCTTCGCCTCGCCGACGTACACGGCTCGGCGATCGATGAACTCGCCGACGCCGTCGCATCTGAATTGCCGGTGATCCTCGACTACCGCGGCCCCGATGAGCGGACCGCGCGGCAGGTCACCACCGAGATCCTCGACGCGCTGGAGTCGACACTCATCACCCTGTTTCCGGCCTGGTTGCCAAACAGATCATCGGGTGATCGAGTCGACGTCGACGAGGCGGAAACACTCGCACGGCAACTGTGCGCGCACGTCGATCTGGTCACCGCGGTCGTCGTACCACTCGCGCGTGCCGGCGCTTCCCACAACTCCGCGACACCGCATGCCGTGCCGGAACAACGCGCAGCGACCCTCCTCGCGTTACTACGCCACTTCTACGGGCGCGGCGAGGTCGTGCTTGCGGTGCGCGCGAGCAGCATGCTCTCCGGGCCCGCTCAGCAAGCGGCCGCGGCGGCCTGTGCGTGGCTCGCCGAACACGGACGCATCACCGTCTGGCTGACTGCCGACGCACTGCCCGCGGTGCGCCGAATCCCTGTGCTACGTCTCGGCATCGCCGCCTCGCCCGACCCGATCCCGGACGGCCCGATTCCGGCCGTATCGATCCCGGACGGCCCGATCGCGACCGATACTGGACGACCGATCCTGGTCGTCTCGCGGCCGACGGGGGCTCCCGCCCCGCACAGTGCTGCCGAGCAGGCGCTCGAACACGCGCTCGCCCAGCATGAATGGGCACGTGGCCGCGTGTGGAACCGCTGCCCCACCGATCTCGCCGCGCTGTCGGGCGTTGCCGTGGTCGACGTCTTGTGGCCGGATGAGCGGGTCGTCGTCGAAGTCGACGGCCCCGACCACCGTCGCGCCGACAAATACGCGCGCGACCGCAGTCGGGACAACATGCTGCAACGCCACGGCTACCTCGTACTGCGCTACCCCAACGACACAGTCCTCGACGATCCGGCGTCGGTCGTCGCAGAACTGCGCGACGTTCTCACCCATCGCCACCCGACCGACGGATCGCTGAACCGGAGCCTCATGAAGGAGTCACCGTGGACCACCCGGAGCTGACACCGAGCCAGAGCGCGGTGCTCTTCGTCCTCATGGCGGAGTCGACCGAAGTGTCGACGCCACGCCTGCGCGAGCTGGGACCCAACCTGGACAAACCCGCGCGAGAGCGGTTGATCGACCAGGGCCTGATCGAGTCGCGCAAGGGCGACCGCAACGCGTTCTACCACTCGCTCACCGATCGCGGATGGGCCTGGTGCGCAGACGAGTTGCGCTCCGGTCCGCCAGCCCACTCGTTGCCGCCGATCCGTGCGCTCTACGCCGTACTCAACGCGATCGGACGCCATCTGGACGCCGAGGACCTCCGTCTGCACGAGATCTTCGGGCGTCCGCGTCCGGTCATCGAGAACGCTCCGACAACGCCGCGGGCCGAGAAGGGCTCCGACGCGGTCACCTCCCGGATCGTCGCAGCCTACGGGTCGCTGGCCGTGCGCCGCGGGGCTCTTGTCGACGTCGGTGCGCTGCGTTCGGCGCTGCCCGATGTGAGCCGCACCGAATTCGACGCGGCGATTCTCACGTTGCAGGACCGCCCCGGAATCAGCCTGATACCGCAGGACGACCGCGCCCGCCTGCGCGACGCCGACCGAACAGCAGCCGTCGTGGTGGGCACACAACCATGCCACCTGTTCGCCATCGAGGAGGCCTGATGGACAACGCAATTCGGCAGGCACTCGACTCGATTCGTCTCGACTGGGCCGATACCCCCGACGACGTCTGGGGCACATCGGGGGCTTACCACGTCGCCGGCTTGCACGAACAGGTCACCGACGAGACGATGCGCAGTTTCGTCGACGCGCAGCGGGCGGAGTCGGCAAGTCCCATCGGCGTGGTGATCCGCGGCGAAGCGGGATCGGGCAAGACACACCTTCTCGGCCAGATCCGCCGTCGTGTGCAGGAACGCGGCGGCTACTTCTTCCTCGTCAAATTGCTGGACGGCAGCGATTTCTGGAAATCGGTGACGGTCGCAATGCTCGAAAGCCTCAACCGGCCCGGTCCCGGTCATCCCACTCAACTCGCACAACTCCTCGACCGCCTCGCCCGAGAAGCCGGGGTGACCGAATCCACGCGCGCCGCAGTCGTCGGCGAGGCATCACTGACCACGTCCGCGCTCGAGGAGTTCGTGGCGGGCGTGTATCGGCACCATCCTCATCGTCGACGCTCGCAGCACATCCTGCGCGCGCTCGTACTGACCGCGTCGCAGGACTACGACGCGAGGGATCTCGGCGAGGCATTCCTTCACCTCGACGTCGACGACGCAGACGAGTTGGCCCAGTGGGGTATCCGCAACGCGACACTCGGCTATCAGGAGATGGTGCAGAATATCTCTCGCATCGTCGCATTCGACGCGGCCGCTGTACTGGCCGTCGACCAGATCGACACGCTCATCGAAGCGGGTTGGTCAACGGCCGCCGACGAGAACTCCGTGGTCAATCGTGTGGCTCACGGTCTGATGGCGTTGCGCGAGAACATGAGTCGCACGACGACCGTCGTCTCGAGCATTACAGCCGCCTGGGAACACCTCGAGAGCCGCGTGATGCGCTCGGCGGTCGAGCGCTTCCGCACACCACCGATGCTGGAGCGGCCGCCCTCTGCCGACTTCGCGCGCGAGCTGCTGGCCAAACGCTTCGCACCGGGCTTCGCAGAGGTCGGGTTCACGCCACCGTGGCCCTACTGGCCGGTAGACGACGCCGCCCTAGCCGACGCCCAGCGATACACCCCGCGCGAGATCATGATGGTCGTCGACCGTCACATCGCGACACTGCTGCGCGGTGACACGTTCACACCGGTCACCGCTCTCGCCCCGCCCGACGCCTCTGCGCGAGTCGACCGCGAAGCCGCGAGCAAGTCGGGATCCGACTCGCCGACACCCAGCGGAACCAGTTCGACCACACCCGATCTCGCGATGATCGAGAAGCGTTACCGCGAACTGATCGAGCTCGCCGATCCGGCCGGTGCACTCGACTACACAACAGAGGATGCCGTCGTGCCCGACCTCTTGGCGGCTGGACTCGGCGCATGGATCGAAGCACTGCCACCCGAGGCCGGGGAATGGCATCACGACCCCAGGCCCGGCGCAAAAGCCGTGCTACACGGCCGAATTCGCCATGTCATCGATCCAGCCCGGGAGTTCGACGAGTCGTGGAGCTTCCGCGCGCTCGCCGCCACGCACCCGCGCTCGGTACAGTCACGCCTCACCAACGCGAACAATGCTGCGGGCCTCAGCCTGGGCGAGGTCGAACGCACCCTCGTGGTGCTCCGACGCCAGCCGTGGCCGACTGGGCCCAAGACCGCCCAGTTGGTAGACGAGTTGCGTGCGCGCGGCGGTCGCGTGATCGCGTGGACCGACGACGACATTCGCCGACTCATGGCACTGGCGCAATTGCGTTCGGAGCGATCGCCGCACATGCACGAGTGGATCGTCGAACGCAACCCGGCAGCCGAGATCGACTTCCTCACCGAGGTTCTCGCACCCGGATTGGACAAGGCGATCGCCGCCGACACCACGGCTCCTGAGGGCGAGCGCACCCAAGGAGAGGCACCGCGGGAAGAACAGCAGGGCACCCACGCCGCAGACAGTCACACCTCGACCGACTCGAGGACCCCCGACGACCCGGACCTCCCCGCCGAATCACCTACTCCCGGGCCGCAGCGCGCCGTCGACGTGCTGCCCATCGGCGTTCGAACCGCGAGCGGTGAACCCGTAGCGGCGCCACTGGAGTCGTTCCGCAAACATGTCGCGATCTTCGCGGGTTCCGGTTCTGGGAAGACCGTTCTCATTCGACGAATCGTCGAGGAAGCCGCCCTGCACGGCGTCTCGTCGATCGTCCTCGACATCAACAACGACCTCGCGCGGCTGGGCACCCCCTGGCCCGACGGCACCCGCGAGTGGGCGCTCGGCGAACACTTGTTGGCCGACCGCTACTTCGCCGACACCGAGGTGGTCGTGTTCACTCCAGGGCGACGCTCCGGCCGCCCGTTGAGCTTTCGACCACTACCGGAATTCGCCTCGCTCGAGAACGATACGGACGAGTTCACCGCCGCCGTCGACTCTGCGGTCGGCGCTCTGCTGCCAAAGGCGCGCCCCTCCGAACGAGGGGCCCGCGCCACACGCTACGAGGCAGTATTGCGCCAGGCGATGGTGTACTTCGGCCGCCGTGGCGGCGGCACCCTGCAGTCCTTCGTCACAGTGCTGTCCGAACTGCCCGACGGAGTCAGCACCCTTGCCGATGCGCCTCGACTGGCGATCGACCTCGCCGAGAATCTGAAGGCGTCGATGGCCAACGATCCCCTGCTCGATGAGGATGCGACTCCCGCCGATCCCGGCTTGCTGCTCACCCCGTCGTCGGGATATCGAGCGCGTGTCTCCGTCATCAATCTCGCAGGCCTCGGCAGCGAGTCCCGGGTCGCGAACTTCGTCGGTCAACTGCAGATGTCATTGTTTGCATGGATCAAGAAACACCCCGCCGCCGACCGTCCGTTGGGCGGAATTCTGGTGATGGACGAGGCGCAGAATTATGCACCGTCGCAGAGCGTCACGACCGCGACGCAAAGCACTCTGGCGCTAGCCTCTCAAGCGCGTAAATATGGATTGGGGCTGATCTTCGCAACCCAGGCGCCGAAGGGAATCCACGCGCGGGTGTCGGGCAACGCGTCGACCCACTTTTTCGGGAAACTCAACCATCCAACTCAGATCGAGGCAGCCAAGGATCTCGCGAACAGCAAGGGAAGCCCGATCCCGGATGTCGGACGATTGTCGACCGGGACCTTCTACACAGCCGTCGACGGCGGTCGATTCGTGAAGGTCGACACCCCACTGTGCTTGAGCTATCACCCCAAGAGCCCACCGACCGAGGACGAGGTGATCGACATCGCCCGCACACCGCGTGCCTGACGGCACGCCCACGGCATGAGGTTAGGCGCGGGCGGCAGGCCGACTCGAGGCGGTACGAACCCGCGAATGCCGCGCGGCCGTCGCGCATGACGTGCCATCGTGAGACATGGACTCCACCCGACTCCCAGCCCTCGTCGACGAACTCATCGCCACAGCGCGCACCGCTCACAGTCGCAGAGCCGGTCACACCCTGCACGGCAATTCGTCGCGTCACCTGCGTCAGACAGTGATTGCCCTCGCAGCCGCCACCGAACTCGGCGAACACGAGAGTCCCGGCGAGGCAACCCTGCAGGTACTTCGTGGCGACGTCACCCTCACCGCGGGTACCGACGACTGGCACGGGACGGCTGGTGACCTCGTCACCATTCCCGACGCCCGACACAACCTGAGGGCGAACGACGACTCGGCAGTGCTTCTCACCGTTCTGGCGCACTGACCGCTGACCGTCTCACCTGCACCCAACGCCACCACCACCGCGCCATCCCGGCGAAGACGACAACCCAGACCGCGAGCGCAACCCACGCCTCCCAGGTGCCGAGATCCTTCAGCCACGGCACGTGCCACGCGATCCCCAATTGCCGACTGGCCACTCCGTACATGCCGATCGGGAACACCAGCGACCAGAGCGCGGTGCGGAAGCCCGAATTGGTGCCCGGCCGACGTGCATGCCAGATCATCAGCACGATCAACAGGGGGATCAGCCACGTGCCGAAGATCCAGGCCATCAGACACAACGTCCCGACCACGTCGTGCGTGACGAGTCGTTGGGCCGAACCCGTTGTCATCAACTCGGCGCCTGCCAGTACGGAGATGGCTCCGGCGCCCATGAGCACCCAGTAAGGCGCCACCTCGTCGTCGTGTGAGAGTCCGATGATGATCAGCCGTGCGACGACCAGTACCGCCATCACGATCAGGATCAGCACGCCTATCCCCCACCACAACGCAGCGACCTCGGCGTACCAGTTGACGTGCTTGGCCGCGGCCAGGGCACCGAACGCCACCGCGACCGCTTGAGTCCCGACCACCATCAGAAACCAGGTCCCGTTGACGTGTGTCCACGGAAGCGGGGTCGTGGCGGACGGGGATTTCGCGCGCGAATGCGTGGCGCTGAAGAATGCCGCTATCACCGCCACGTAGCCCAGAATCACCCACGAACCGAGTGTGATGTAGGCAAAGGTCAGCGCAGCCCAGTCGAATCCACCCGCGAGCGAACGAGCGGCGAGCACCCCGCTCCCAGCGGTGAACGCCAGCACCGTGAAGCCGTCGGCGCGCACCTCGCCCATCAACTCGGCGGAGATGCCCGCTCCCGTGAACCACCCCGCGATGGTGAACACCGTCAGTGCGATGTATCCGACCACCGCCAGAACGAAGAGAAGTGCCGAAATCACCTGGGCCACAGTGGAGTAAGTACCTGAGCCAAGCGTCGCCGCGTTGTGCATCGCAGTCGAGATGATCCCGGTTGCCATGACGAAGGTGAACTGCCCGAGCCTCGCGCGCGGCACCCGCGATCGATGTCGGGGCTGAGCGCCGGGCACAGCACTCGAATCGCTCACAGTCACCGACTGTTTCACACCGCGCATCGTCATCACGCGTATTGACGCGGGTCTATACGCAATCGAAATACGCTGGTGGTCGAAACACGAGTCGGCATCAGGAAATTAGGTCACCCAAACTTCGTTAATGCTCGATGAATCCGCACGATGAAACCCCACACCGTTTCCACTTTGACCGTATGGTGAACCCATGGCCCGATCCACTGCAGTTCAGGGCGAGGCGGGTACGGCCCTGCTGAACATCGGCAAATTCTTCACCCGCTGGGACGAAACCTCCGACGGAAGAGTCGTTTTCCGCGAGGGCGGCCGTGCCGGAGACATCTTCTACCGCGATCGGTGGAACCACGACAAGATCGTGCGATCAACACACGGGGTCAACTGCACCGGGTCGTGCTCATGGAAGGTGTACGTCAAGGACGGCATCATCACCTGGGAAACCCAGGAAACCGACTACCCAACTGTCGGCCCAGACCGACCGGAGTACGAACCGCGCGGTTGTCCCAGGGGCGCTGCCTTCTCGTGGTACACCTACTCACCCACCCGGGTGCGATACCCGTACGCCCGCGGGGTGCTCGTCGAGATGTTCCGCGCGGCGAAGGCCAAGACCGGCGACCCAGTGCTGGCCTGGGCCGACATCGTCGGAGATCCGTTGCGCCGCAAGTCCTATCAACAGGCACGCGGCAAGGGCGGACTGGTCCGGGTGAGCTGGGAGGAGGCCATCGAAATGGCCGCCGCCGCGCACGTGCACACCATCAAGACCTACGGGCCGGACCGGTGTTCGGGCTTTTCGCCAATTCCCGCGATGTCGATGGTCTCGCACTGCGTCGGCACCCGCTTCATCCAGTTGATCGGCGGGGTGATGACCTCGTTCTACGACTGGTACGCCGACCTGCCCGTCGCCAGTCCCCAGGTGTTCGGCGATCAGACCGACGTCCCGGAGTCGGGCGACTGGTGGGATGCGTCGTATCTGATGATGTGGGGTTCGAACGTCCCGGTCACCCGAACCCCAGACGCCCACTGGATGGCGGAGGTCCGATATCGCGGGACGAAAGTGGTGGCGGTCAGTCCCGACTACGCCGACAACACCAAGTTCGCCGACGAGTGGCTGCCCGCGCAGGCCGGTACCGACGCCGCGCTGGCCATGGCGATGGGCCACGTGATTCTGTCGGAGTTCTTCGTCGCCCGATCCACCCCGTTCTTCGAGAAGTACGTGCGCTCCTACACAGACCTGCCATTCCTGATCCATCTCGACGAACACGAACACGGCCTCGTTCCCGGCAAGTTCCTCACCGCAGACGAACTGACCGAACTGACCCCGGTCGAACCGACCGCAAGCGACGTCGAACCCGATCCCGATGCTGTCTGGAAAACCGTCGTTCTCGACGAACACACCGGTCGCCCGGCGGTCCCGAACGGGTCTCTGGGCTTCCGACGCTCGACCACGGGCGAGGGCAGGTGGAATCTCGAGCTCGACGGGATAGCGCCCGCACTCAGCCTCTACGGACGCCCGGAAGCGGGGCTCGCCGAGATCGCTCTACCCGCATTCGACAGCCCGGACGGGAGCGGTTCGGTACTGCGTCGCGGGGTACCGACCGCTGTCGTCGACGGCCACCTCGTCACCACCGTCTACGACCTGATGCTCGCCCAATACGGAGTACACCGCGATGGCATGCCCGGCGAGTGGCCGTCCGGGTACGACGATGCGACAACGCCCTACACACCTGCCTGGCAGGCTGAGATCACCAGCGTGCCCGCCGAGGCCGCGATCCGGATCGCACGGGAATTCGCCACCAATTCCATCGATTCGGGTGGCCGGTCGATGATCATCATGGGCGCCGGGATCTGTCAGTGGTTCCACGGCGACGCGACGTATCGCGCGATTTTGTCACTACTGATCCTGACCGGCTGCATGGGCCGCAACGGCGGCGGCTGGGCCCACTACGTCGGGCAGGAGAAGTGCCGCCCCATCACCGGCTGGATGTCACTGGCCAACGGCCTCGACTGGAGCCGCCCACCGCGCACGATGACCGGGACGTCGTACTGGTACATGCACACCGACCAGTGGCGCAATGACGGCTATTCTGCTGCGTCACTGGCATCTCCACTCTCGCGCGGGACACTCGACCACCAACACACCGCGGACGCCATCGCCCAGTCGGCTCGACTCGGGTGGATGCCGTTCTATCCGCAGTTCGACCGCAATCCACTCGACGTCGCCGACGACGCCCGCGACGCGGTCGAGCGTGGCGACGCGGAATCCGCGTCGAACTATGTGGCGCAGCACCTTTCCGACGGTTCCCTGACACCGTCGATCAGCGATGTCGACGCCCCGGAGAACTGGCCACGCACGCTCGTGCTGTGGCGCTCGAACCTCATGGGGTCCTCGGCGAAGGGTAATGAGTACTTCCTGCGGCATCTCCTCGGCACCCACAACAACGTGATGGGAACCGAATCACCGGACACCCCACGCCCCAACGATGTTCGGTGGCACGAGAATGCGCCGGAGGGCAAACTCGATCTCCTCCTGTCGGCAGATTTCCGGATGACGTCGACGACCCTTCTCTCCGACATCGTCCTACCCGCGGCTACGTGGTACGAGAAGAACGACCTGTCGTCGACCGACATGCATCCCTTCGTCCATGCGTTCTCTCCCGCCATCGACCCGCCGTGGGAGGCCAAGACCGATTTCGATCTATTCCACCTGCTCGCAGTCGAACTGTCCGAGCAGGCGAAGACCCACCTCGGTGTGCGCCACGATCTCGTCGCCACTCCGATGCAGCACGACACCCCGGGAGAAACCGCACAACCCAAGGGCACCGTCGACGACTGGGCGACGTCGACGTCGCCCGGACGACCGGGAGTCAACATGCCGTCGTTCACGGTGGTCGAACGCGACTACACCGCGATCGCCGAGAAACTCGCCTCCGTCGGGCCACTGGCCGACACACTCGGCTTCGCCAACAAGGGCGTCACCTTCGACATCGCAGAGCAGTCACGGCGCCTCGCGGATCGCAACGGGGTCATGCTCGGGGGCGCCGGCGACGGCAGGCCCGCGATCGACACCGATGCCAAGATGGCCGACGCGATCCTGATGTTCTCGGGCACCACCAACGGGGCTCTGGCCGTCAACGGCTTCGAGAAGCTCCAGAAGCGAGTCGGCACGACGCTCGTCGACCTCGCCGAGGGCAACGCCGACAAGCAGATCACCTTCGCCGACACCCAGCAGGCACCGGTCCCGGTGTTCACCTCGTCGGAATGGTCCGGCTCCGAGACGGGCGGCAGACGCTACGCCCCGTTCACGGTGAACATCGAGCGGCTCAAGCCGTTTCACACATTGACCGGACGTATGCACTTCTATCTCGACCACGACTGGATGATCGACCTCGGTGAGTCGCTACCCGTGTACCGCCCGCCGTTGGACATGCACCGATTGTTCGGTGAGCCCAGGCTCGGACCAGCCGGGTCGCAGCAGATCACCGTGAGATACCTGACGCCACACTCGAAGTGGTCCATCCACTCCGAGTACCAGGACAACCTCCTGATGCTCTCGCTGTCGCGGGGTGGCCCCACAG
Organism: Gordonia otitidis; assembly: GCF_020735545.1. Classification (NCBI taxonomy): domain Bacteria; kingdom Bacillati; phylum Actinomycetota; class Actinomycetes; order Mycobacteriales; family Gordoniaceae; genus Gordonia; species Gordonia otitidis. The sequence goes on along the minus strand of NZ_CP085974.1, from coordinate 3,561,574 downwards.
CGTGGCTGAGCCCGTCGGATGCCGCGGCCATCGACGTCCACGACAACGAGTGGATCGAATGTGTGAACGCCAACGGCGTCGTGGTGTGCAGGGCGATCGTCAGCCATCGGATGCCCGCCGGTGTCGTCTACGTCCACCATGCGCAGGAGCGCACGATCGACGTCCCGAAATCGGAGGCGACGGGCCGTCGCGGCGGAATGCACAACTCCGCCACCCGACTTCTGGTCAAACCCACTCATCTGATCGGCGGCTACGCCCAATTGTCCTACGCATTCAACTATTTCGGCCCCGCGGGAAATCAGCGTGACATGGTGTCGACGATACGCAAGCGCAGCCAGGAGGTGACGTACTGATGCGGGTCATGGCACAGGTCGGCATGGTGATGAACCTCGACAAGTGTATCGGCTGCCACACCTGTTCGGTCACGTGCAAACAGGCGTGGACCAACCGGGCCGGCACCGAGTACGTCTGGTTCAACAACGTCGAAACGCGTCCGGGACAGGGCTATCCGCGACGCTACGAGGATCAGGAGAAGTGGCGCGGCGGGTGGCATCTGAACAACAAGGGAAAGCTGCGGCTGCGCACGGGCGGCCGGATGCAGAAGTTGTTGACGCTCTTCGCGAGTCCCGTTCAGCCGACCATCTACGACTACTACGAGCCCTGGACCTACGACTACCAGATGCTCATCGACGCCCCGCTCGGCGACGACTTCCCCGTCGCACGCCCGAAATCGCTGCTGACCGGAGACGACACGAAGGTCACATGGTCGGCGAACTGGGACGACGACCTCGGCGGTGCACCGGAACTCGGCGAACTCGACCCTATCGTCGAGAAGCTACGCCGCGAGGCCGAGGATGCGGTCACCTTCAGCTTCGAGCAGACCTTCATGTTCTATCTGCCCCGGATCTGCGAACACTGCCTCAACCCTTCCTGCATGGCGTCGTGTCCGTCCGGGGCGATCTACAAGCGCAGCGAGGACGGGATCGTCCTCGTCGACCAGGATCGCTGTCGCGGCTGGCGCCAATGCGTCACCGGTTGTCCGTACAAGAAGATCTACTTCAACCACCGCACCGGCAAGGCAGAGAAGTGCACACTCTGCTATCCGCGGATCGAGGTCGGCCAACCGACCGTGTGCTCGGAGACATGCGTCGGACGGCTGCGCTACCTGGGGCTGTTCCTCTACGACGTCGACGCGGTCACCGCGGCAGCCTCCACACCGGACGACACCGATCTCTACGAAGCGCAACTCGATCTCCTGCTCGACCCGAACGATCCCGAGGTGATCGCCGGAGCGCGGGCGGAGGGCATCCCCGAGGACTGGCTCGACGCTGCACGTCGTTCTCCGATCTACGCGCTGGCCAAGGAGTTTCGGGTGGCACTTCCCCTACACCCGGAGTATCGGACGATGTCGATGGTCTGGTACGTCCCGCCACTGTCGCCCATCGTCGACCTGCTCAGCGGACAGGGCCACGATGCTGAAGACGCCGGCACACTCTTCGGTGCGATCGACGCCTTACGCATTCCGGTGGAGTACCTCGCCGAGTTGTTCAGTGCGGGCGACACAGCGGTCATAGACTCGGTGCTCCGCAAACTCGCCGCGATGCGTTCCTACATGCGCGACGTCACGCTCGGCCGGGAACCGAACGCCGACATCCCCGCCTCCGTCGGAATGACCGAGGAGCAGGTCTACGAGATGTATCGGCTCATGGCGCTCGCGAAATACGATGAGCGGTACGTCATTCCGACGGCTCATGTCGAACAGGCTGCCCAACTCGACGAGATGGCGTGCTCCCTCGACTACGAGGACGGGCCGGGCATGTACGAGTCCGGTGCCTTCGGCGAAGCGAGCGGAACACCCACGCCGGTCTCGGTCGAAACCTTCCACGCGCTCAAACAACGCCAGACCAGCGATACCGCGGCCAACTCGCACCGCCTGGCCAACCGGACGAACCTGCTCAACTGGGACGGCAACGGATCACCGGTCGGGTTGTTCCCGGAGCGGGCGACACCGGACTCCGCGCAGACACAACGCACGCAGACAAGCCATCCGACGGCAGCACCCACGTCGCCCGACCCGCAGGCGTCGTCGTGAAGTGGCCGCGCCGCTCGACGTCGGCAGATCATCGAGTCGCATGGTTGACGGCATCGTGGTGTCTCGAGTATCCCGACGAGACGCTTCTCGGCCGAATCCCACTGGTACGCAGTGCACTCGACGAACAGTCCGATCATCCGTCGATTCGAGGACTCGTGCGCTTCCTCGACCATCTCGGATCATCGACACTGGGCGAACTGATCGACGACTACGTCGACACCTTCGATCTCTCCCGGAAACAGACTCTCTACCTGTCGTACTGGACCGATGGCGACACCCGACGGCGCGGCAGCGCGCTCGGCGAGTTCAAGACGCTGTATCGCGACAGCGGCCACCTCGTCGACCTGCATGGTGAGTTGCCCGATCACCTGCCGATCGTGCTGGAGTTCGCCGCGCGCGTCGACCCCGCCGCGGGAGCGCGGGTTCTCGAGAAGTACCGGCCCGCCCTCGAGTTGATCCGATTCGCACTGCAGGACCGCCGTTCCCCGTACACCGATGTCCTTGCCGCCATCTGTTCGACGCTGCCGGGTGAGTCGCCCGCCGATCAACGCGCCGCGCGGGCTCTCACCCCGGCGCTGGGCGTCGAGAGCGTCGGCCTCGAGCCGTTCGATCCGCGCCTGCTCCCCCTGTCGACGACGGCCCAGACCCCGATGCCCTCGATCCCGATGCGTCAGACCCCCGAGATGAGGTGATGGAGATGGACATCTTCCTGTGGGGCGTACTGCCCTATCTCGTGCTGCTCATACTCATCGGCGGCACGATCTGGCGCTACCGCTACGACAAGTTCGGCTGGACGACGCGCTCGTCGGAGCTCTACGAGTCACGCCTGCTACGCATCGCGTCGCCGATGTTCCACTACGGGATCCTGGTGGTGATCATCGGGCACGCCATCGGACTGGTGATCCCGCAGTCATGGACCGATGCGCTGGGCGTCTCGGAAACGATGTACCACTGGGGCGCAGGCTTTTTCGGGGTCCTCGCTGCGGCGGCGACACTACTCGGCGTCGGCCTGCTCATCTACCGCCGCCGCACCACGGGGCCGGTGTACATGGCGACGACCCGCAACGACAAGCTGATGTACCTGGTGCTTGTGTGCGCGTTGATCGCGGGCACCTACATCACCGTCGTCGGAGCGGTCGATCCGCGCGGTCCCGGCGTGAACTACCGGCAGACCGTCTCACCGTGGTTCCGCTCGATCTTCATACTGCAACCGGACATTCGCGCGATGGACGCGGCACCGCTGCGATTCCACGTCCACGTGCTCATCGGCTTGACGTTGTTCGCACTCGTGCCGTTCACGCGCCTCGTCCACATGTTCACCGCACCCGTGCACTATCTGTTCCGGCCCTACATCGTCTACCGCAGCCGCGACCGGCTGCCCGCACCGGGCGACCGACCGACGCGACGCGGGTGGCAACCGGTCGGCGTCAAAGACCGCGACCGATAGGCGACGCGCCGCGCAGAGCGTGGGCACCGAGGATCGTCACCGATCAGCGTTGGACGCTTCACCGATTTCGTCTCACCCCTCCAGTGAACACTTGTACCCCTACCTAACGGTAAGTTACGGTTCCCGAAGACCGTGGCGTGAATCACTCATAATCTCGAGCCACGGTGATCTCACAGTTTGAGGGGACTGCACTTGTCTACGACCACATCAGTGAAGATGCCTGCGATTCGACGCAGATGGGCCCGTCGGCTGGCCGTCAGCGCCGCAGCGGCCGCACTCGGCGTCGGCCTCACTGCCGCTCTGGCCGGTCCTGCCGCTGCTGCCGATCAGCAGCAACAACTCGCCGACGAGATAGCCGCGAGCGCGAAGAAGCCTGTCGTCGCGGCGAATATCTACAAGGGCGCGAGCTCGTCGTCGATCCCCACCGGCACCGGGCCCGCTCAACAGAGCTTTCTCGCCGCATTCGGCTACGGGGTGTTCTCCCCGAATACCGCTCCACCGGGCGCGAACGACTGGACCTGCAAGCCCGCCGAGGGCAAAGAGCCCGTGGTACTGGTTCACGGCACCTGGGAGAACTCCTATGACAACTGGGCGATGATCTCCCCCGAACTCAAGAAAGCCGGCTACTGCGTCTATGCCATGAACTACGGAATCGCGGCGCCACTGGCGGGCGGCGGCGTCGGCCCTGTCCTGCCCGGCCGCTTCGGCACCGGTGACATCACGAAGTCGGCCGCACAGATCGGCGGATTCGTCGACAAGGTCCGTGCCGCAACGGGTTCGGAGAAGGTCAACATGGTGGGTCACTCGCAAGGCGGCGTCGTCGCACGTCAGTTCATCCGCTACAACAATGGCGCGGCGAAGGTCGACCACCTCGTGACCCTGGGTGCGACCAACAACGGCACCACCCTGATCGGCATCGGCGCGCTCGGTAGAACCATCAACAACCTCGGTATCGACGTCCTCGGGCCCGTCGCACTACTCGTCGGATCGTCAGGCATTCAGCAGGTCTACGACTCCGAGTTCATCAAGCATCTCAACGCAGGCGGCAAATACGCGATCGGCGACGTGAAGTACACCATCGTCGGCACCCGCTACGACGAGGTGACGACGCCGTTCGATTCGACGTTCTTCCCGCGTGGAACCAAGAACACCCGAAATATCGTGCTACAGAACGGCTGTGAACAGGATGCCTCCGACCACGTCTCGATGAGCTACTCGCCGCGCGCGGTGTCGATCATCAAGAACGCACTCGATCCGTCGTCGAAGATCGTGTGTGCCCCCAACGCCTGGGCGATCGGCTGACGCCAGCCGCTTGTCCGACGACGTCGACGGTTCTCGCGGTAACACGCGCAACCGGGCAGTCCCGCGGCCGGCGTGGCCGCGGGACTGTTCAGGGCGTCGGTCAGCCGACGTTGGCGGTGGCCGCGGCTGACGCAATGGCCGTCAGCGTGGGTGGGACGTCGAGTTCGGCGGTGACGGCCTCGATGAGGGTGAGGCGATCGGGATTCCCGGCGGCCCGGGCCAGGGCGGCGTCGAGTTCAGCCCGTGTCGTGACGAACTCGGTGGTGACGAGACCACTGGTCCCGCCGAGCACGTAAGGAAGTTGCGTCCACTGCCACTGCGCGATGTCGTTGTAGCGCTTGGTCGGTCCGTGGATCGCCCGCTCCACCGTGTATCCGTTGTTGTTGACGACAACGATGACCGCGGGCACGGCGTTGCGGATCACCGTGCCCAACTCTGCGGCGGTCATCTGCGCTGCGCCGTCGCCGATGAGGAGGACCGGTCGACGTTCGGGCGCGGCCAGGGCGGCACCGAGCAGCGCGGGCAGCGTATAGCCGATCGAGGCCCAGAGCGGTTGACCCATGAACACCGCACCGTGCGGAAGTCGTTCCGAGGCCAGACCGTAGAAGCTCGTGCCCTGTTCGGCGAGGACGATGTCCGACGACGTCACCGCCGCCGCGACACCGTGCCACAACGCCTCCTGCGTCAGTGCCCCTCCCGATGACTGGTCACGGATCCGGCGATGCGCGCACATAGACTGCCGTCCGACAGGCTCGGCCTCGACGACGAGTTCCGCAAGGGTTTCGAGCGCATCGTGCATCTCGACGCGGTCGAACACTTCTCCGGCGACAACTGCGGTGTGCGGTTGCAGATCGATCCTCGCGTTCGCATCGAGATGTTGACTGAAGTACCCCGACACCAGATCCGTGAACGAGACGCCTGCGGTGATCAGCACCGGCGCGTTCTCCACGGCTCGGCGCACCTCCGGTCGGCTCGCCTCCCCGACGTAGATGCCGAGGTAGCCGGGAGCCGACTCGTCGACGACCCGTCGCCCCCACAGCAACGAAGAGTACTGGAGCCCACCGACTTTGATCAGTCTGTCGAGGGCTTCCTGCGCGCCCGACCGGTGCACGAAGATGTCGGCGAGCACTACTGGGGAGTGATCGTCGAGCAGTCGGCGCGCCGCGGCGGCGAAGCGTCGCAGAGCATTCGGATCGGTGCACATCGACCGCACGGCGAGCGATCCCGACGGCCGGACGCAGATCGCCTCGGCCACGTCCGCGGGCAACGAGAGGTAGCCCGGCCTGCTGGTCACGATCATCTCCGACAGCACCCGGTCGATCTCGGCCGCTGCCGTGTCGGGAGTGAGGACGGCCTGCGCCACGGTGACTTCGGCCGACATCCGGACCATATGGTCGAAGTCGCCGTCGCCGAGGGAGTGATGTGTCGGGCGGCCTGAAGACTGCACGAACTCCGTCGGCGAGCCGACGATGTGGAGCACCGGCACGAACTCGGCGTACGACCCCGCGATCGCGTTCACGGCACTGAGCTCGCCGACACCGAAGGTCGTCGAGACCACCCCGAACCCACGCATCCGTGCATAGCCGTCGGCCGCGTAGCCTGCGCCCAGCTCATTGGCGGTGCCCACCCACTTCATGTCGCTGCGCTCGTCGACGTGATCGAGGAATCCGAGGGTGAAGTCGCCGGGTACTCCGAAGATCGTGTCGACGTCGAGCTCCGCGAGTGGATCGAGCAGATAGTCGGCAACGGTGTACCGAGTTGTGTGCGAGTCGGTGTAGTTCATGGTCGTGTCCTCCGTCTTCGGCCCCGGTCACCCCGGTTGGGCTCGCCGTGAGGGGCTGACGATGAGTCTTCGCCGACCGCGGCGGCACGAGGATCGCACGATCAGGCGATACACCGGGTGACCGTTGCATCCCCCTATCGGCGGACGCGCGATCCGTATGACATACCGCCCGGCACACAGCTTCGAGCGTCATACGGATCGCATGGCAGCGATCCCGCTCAGCGCACAGGTACGGGCACCGGTGTCTGGGTCGCTGATCCTTGCGGCGTCTTCGTCTGCGGCACAGGCGCACTCATCGTCATCCCGAAGACGACGAGGGACACAATCGCCGCAGCCCCGCCGATCACCACGGACCCCACGATCGCTCCGGTCGTTGCCCCGGCCACCAAACCCGGTACGCACCCGACGATTCCCGCGGCGAGCCCGACGAGGCATCCACCCACGCCGCCGAGGATCGTCCCGACCGACGTCCCGATGGCCATGCCGAGTGTCAGTTCGGTCCCCATCCGCGTGAATGCCTTGTCGAGTCGATCAGCTCGAGCGTCGGCATCCGACGTGGCAGGTGTCGACGGCGTCGATGTGACGACGACGGTGGTCGTCGTCTGCGCCGCGGTGCGCCGCGTCAACCCGACTGCTGCGGCAATCGACGACGGATCGACGTGTAGACGCACTACTCTCGCAGCGGAACCGACTCTCCCGAAGTCGACGCCGAGCCGGTATATACGCTGTGCGACTTCGTATCTCAGTGGCGCACTGGCGACCACGCGACGGTCACGGTCGATGACCTGAAGTTGATCACGCACCACTGTCAGCGACCCCCCGTCGACGTCCAGTAGTACATCGCCCCCCTCGGCGGCGACATGAAAACCTATGCGATCTCGCGTGGGTGGCGGTGACGCATCACCCTGCGCATCGCGGCCGCCGACGAGTACTGCCGTCAGCGAGATCGTTGTGGCAATCGTGACGACGAGGAGAGACCACAGCGGCCTTTCCGATCGTCGAATCAGAAGCTTCCCCATGCTCCGTGTGGCAGGTTTCGACATTTTTTCTCCCCCGAGAATGCGGTGTTCATTTATCGGCAAATACTTGCGGCAATGGATCGTACGCCACAAATAGCCAGTCAGCGCACCTCGTGAAGACATCGGAAGACACACGAACCCGGCGCCTTGCGGTAACCGACCTACTGATTACAGAAATCCATAAAGCCACTTACTGGTCTTTTGACGTGCAAAGACGAGTAAATCGGACACACTGTTCGTGATATGCGTCACTCCATATTCATCATTGACCATTGTCTCGATGATCGGCATGAGGAATATGGAGAAATGCGTACAGAAACCCGTTCACCTTCTTTGAACAGGGAAAACAGAGAGCACGCTAGGGGGATTATCTTTCCCTACCGGACGGTCAGTGAACACTTGTTGTCCTCCATGGGACCGATAGTGCGATCATCAAGCATTGGTTGTGCGATTGAACCCGAGGGGCTACAAAAGCATGACTGATTACGGCGATGCCGGGTCAGCAGCCACTTCGATCAGGAAGCAGAAATGAAGAAACAGACCAAGGGCGCAATTGCTGCGGGGGGCGCGGCAGTTCTTCTACTCGGCGGCCTGGGGTCGCTCGCATACTGGAACGACAGCACGGCACTCGGTGGATCGACGATCACCTCTGGTCAATTGTCGATGACCAAGGACGCGGGGACCTGGACCGACGAGAACGGCTCGATCAATCCGACGACGTTCAGGCTCGTCCCGGGAGATACCCTCACCTACACGACGACAGTCACCATCAACGCGACCGGTGACAACCTGAAAGCCAAACTCTACGCTGACACTTCGGGTTTCACCTCGTCGAAGACACTCGCCACCGAGACCACCAAGACGATCTCGGCGAAGAAGAGCGCCGACCCCGCAGGAACCGACATCACCCAGTCCGGGACGTCGCTGGCGATCAGCCCGGCCGGGGGCGCGTCGGCCTACACGGTGGTGGTCACCCTCAAACTGCCGTTCGACTCCGCGACCAATAGCAGCCAGTCCGACACGCTGAACCTGGGCAATATCGCATTGCACCTCGACCAGGTACAGGGTCCGAATCAATCTTGAGACCCGCGGATGCCGTCGTTTGACGGTAACCGCTCGAGCGGCGCGACGAACTGGGGAGGGGAACGCGCCGCAAGGCTGACCGGACAGTCCGGGGTGCGCGCCCGGGGTGCATGCCCAGGGGTGTCCGGTCAGCTTCCTCCACTTCCGCGCCAATTCTTCGTTGTGTAGCCGCTGTGCGCACGCGACTGGAGGCCGAGCATCGATGTCCATCACCAAAGACACCCATACGTCACGTGTCAATTCGTCCGCAGGTACCGCCGACGCCGACGCCGACGCGAAAGACACACTCGTGCAAGATTCCGAATCCACCGGGCTGATCAGACAGACATGCAGCTGGCTACTGCTGTTCGTCGCGCTGGCCCTCCTCGCTGCGGTTGTCGTCATTCCCCGTCTCACCGATGCAACGCCCTACACCATCCAGACGTCGTCGATGCGGCCTCAGATGCCGCCGGGAACCCTCGTGGTCAGCAGGCAGGTCGATCCAGCCGACCTACGCACCGGCGATGTGATCACCTACCAACTGCGCTCCGGACAAACCGACGTCGTCACGCACCGGATAGTCGGTGTCGGCCAGAACGGTCGTGGTGAGCGACTATTCACGACCAGAGGTGACAACAATCCCAGCGACGACCCGGCACCCGTGCGAGCCGTACAGGTGAGAGGAAAGGTCTGGTATCACGTGCCGTACGTGGGATATCTGAACGAGATCATCACTGGACGCGAGCACATGGTCGCGGTGTATGTGGTGGTGGGACTACTGCTGGTCTACGCCGCATACATGTTGCTCTCCGCGGCACTGGATCGACGCCGCGCACGCCTGACTGCTCGGAGGGAGGGGCCGTGACCACCGTGCACTCGTCGAACGCCGCAGCGTCGACGCCACGCGCCCACGCACACAATCGTCGGCGAGGATCAAGAACATTGGCCACATGTCTTGTCGCACTGATCATCACGATCCTGATCGGTGTGTCGATACGTCAGTCGATGGCATCGTGGACCTCGGGCGTCCCGGCGTCGACGTCGAACATCTCGTCCGGAGCGCTTGTACTGACAGCGGGTGGTAGTCACAGCCTCGCCCTATCGTCCCTCGGTGGATCCGCGATGAGCCCGGGGAGCATGAAGACGGTGTCGATCACAGTCGCCAACGGAGGTGACACCAGTCTGGGATACAGACTCACCGCCATCGCGACCTCTGACAAGCACCTGACGCTCACCGCCTCCGCGATGACCGGAACCGACAGCAGCGCTTGCGACGGATCGACTGCCATCACGCTTCCCGGAACCCCACTGACCACGGCAGGCGGCTACCTCACCTTGCACAGCGGGCAGACGCAATTGGTCTGTCTGCGCGGAACATTGGATGGCACAGCAGTCGCCGGAGCAACCTACACCGGTGCGTACACCTTCGGAGCGATCCAGCAGCAATGATCATTCGCACACTCGTCTCCACCCGCCTGCGCGCACTCTGCTCGTTGGGGATGGTGCTCGGCATCTGCGCATTCTCGACCATGGCGTCGTGGAGTGACTCGGCCAGCGTGACGACGGCAGCATTCACCGTGGGATCGGTCGATCTGCAACTGAATGGGCAGGACTCCCTCACGTGGACCGCGATGAACCAGTCCGATATGCAGCCCGGCAGTTCCCGAGCCGCGACCCTCACCGTCAAGAACGCCGGGGCATACAACCTCACCTACAGTGCCGTCGTCGCTCCGGTGGCAACCGGAGTGATGTACGACCACGGCGTGTTCCGAGTGTACTCCGATGCCACTCCGGTCAATGCCAACGGGGTCGGAAAGTGCTCGGGCGGAACCACGATCGGAACACTGGAGCCGGGGCTGAACACAACGACGAGCAGTTCGATCCCGACGCTGCCGACACACACCGGATACGTACCGTGGCCGGGGTGGGCGACCGGTAAGACCTATCCGTGGATCGGCACCCGGTCACTGGCTGCCGGGCAGTCGGAATCGCTCTGCGTATGGTTCGCCGTCGACCCCGACGTACTCTATACAGCGGACGAGAATCAAAGCGTCACAGCGACGTTCACCTTCACAGCAACGCAGGCGAATTGACATGCGCCACATAGCCGGCCAAGTCGCGCTGACCGTTGGAGCCCTCCTAGGAGTGGTCTGCGTCGTCAGCACCATTGCGGTTCACGTATTCGGTATCGCTCCCCTTGTGGTCCGCTCGGGATCGATGGAACCGACGATGCCTGTCGGATCACTCGCACTCGCCGTACCCGTCCGCGGACCCGACTTACACCAGGGCGACGTCGTCAGCGTGTCCGAGCCGGACGGTGGACGCGTCACCCACCGCGTGGTCAGCACCGCAGCGTCGTCGCAGGTGGCCGTGACCGCATACCTCAAGGGCGACGCCAACCGACACCCCGATCCCGCGCCGTATGTCATCGGCTCAGCCACCCGAGTCGTCGTCGTGGCGCCGTTGGCCGGCTACGCGGTGTCGTGGATGCAGACACCTGCCGGTCGCGTCCTGACCTTTCTCGCCTCCCTTTTCCTGCTCTACGTCGGTTTCCGCCACAAGGGTTCTCGACGCCATCGCTCCATTGACGACGACAGCGATCACAGCGGTCGGCTGTCACGGACTGTGCGTCGGGCTCGCCCGTCAACCCGGAACGCACGCTACCGCGCTCGCCACGCGAGTGCCACGGGCGCGGTAGCGATCGCGTTGTCCGTCGCACTCGCGACCCAACAGGTAGGCACAGCACACGCCGCGCCGCTGACCGACACCGCCACCATGGTCAGCTCGATCACCGCCGGCACATTCGGCAACTCGATCCCCGGCGCCAGGGGCGCCGTCACTATTTCGACGGCGCCGATTACGAGCGGATGCAAGATCAGTTGGACCGCACCGTCGTCCGGCTTCTCGGTGCAGGTGAGCTTTCTTCCCAAAGGTGTTGCGGTACCGGCCGATCACGATCCGACCCCGACGACCTATCAATCGCAGCACACCCTGACGTCGAACACTCTCAGCTACGTCGCGACGGCACCGGCCGACGTAGTGGGTACCGACATCACGTCGGCCAACGGTCAGATCTTCACCGTTCGCACCGTGCGCACATCCGATCAGCTTGTGTCGGCGAACTTCGCATACGGCTACGTCTACGCGACCACAGCAGGGAACTACGGTTGCGGCGTGCGATCCACTGACGGCACCGCGAACTACACATGGCCCAACGTGTCTGCCGGCGTGCAGAGCTTCGCGCTCAAAGCTGCAGCGAACTCGTCGACCTCGAGTACCGCTGCCGCCGCCTCGGCCTCGTCGAGCTCAGCGCCATCGACCATCGCCGGTGCCGCATCCGGATCGACCAGCCCTACGTCGACGACGCCATCGGCGTCACCTGCCACAGCTGGAAGCACCGCGCGCTCCTCATCCATCTCCCCTACAACCGATTCCCCCACAACCGATTCCACTGCAGCCGATTCCACCGCGTCAGGCTCAACGGTCACAACCGCTGCCTCCGGCACGACATCGCCATCGTCGAAGGTCACGGCATCGATCTCCGGCACGACCCTGACTCTGACCGACACGTCCTCGGGGACAACGCTGTTCACCGACACGGTGCAGTCGGGCTCCACCCTTGCCTGGGCCGCCACCGACGACATCCTCACCGTGTACCAGCCGGACGGGACGACCGTGCTGGTGAGAAGGGTCGGCACGAGCTGGCAGTCCGAGGACGTCGTGAGCACACCTGCTGCCCCCTCGACCACGTCGTCCGCACCCACGTCGACGACCGCGTCCACGCCCGCCTCGACCGCCACGGAGTCCGCCGAATCCACGGGACGATAGGCCCGAACCGTCGATCGACCGGATCGAGCACTGGCCCGACCCGCTCCCGACTTCATTCCCGATCCGTATGACGCACGCGCCGGAAGATCGGCCCTCCTGTCATACGGAGCGACGACGACCCCGCCTCCCACAGGGGGAGACGGGGTCGTGGTTTCGACAAGCTCAACCGGCGGCCGCAACGCGGGCCGGCCGGCCGGCGAGTTGAGTCAGCGCAGCTGGGTCACCAGCTCGACTTCTGCACGCCCGGCAGCTCGCCGGCGTGTGCCATCTCGCGCAGGCACACACGGCACAGGCCGAACTTGCGGTACACCGAGTGCGGACGACCGCAGCGGTTGCACCGGGTGTAGGCCCGCACGGCGAACTTGGGCTTCTTGTTGGCCTTGTTGACCAGAGCCTTCTTTGCCATCAGTTGTCCTTCACGGAGTTGTCTTTGAACGGGAAGCCCAGGTGGCGCAGCAGCGCGCGGCCTTCCTCGTCGGTGGTGGCCGAGGTGACGACGGTGATGTCCATACCGCGCGGCCGGTCGATGTTGTCGATGTTGATCTCGTGGAACATCGACTGCTCGTTCAGGCCGAAGGTGTAGTTACCGTTGCCGTCGAACTGGCGGTCCGAGAGTCCGCGGAAGTCGCGGATACGGGGAAGCGCGATGGACACGAGGCGGTCCAGGAACTCCCACATACGGTCGCCACGCAGTGTGACGCGAGCGCCGATCGGCATGCCCTCGCGCAGCTTGAACTGTGCGATCGACTTGCGTGCGCGACGGATCTCCGGCTTCTGACCGGTGATCAGGGCGAGGTCGGTGACCGCACCGTTGATCAGCTTCGAGTCACGGGCGGCGTCGCCGACGCCCATGTTGACGACGACCTTGACGACGCCCGGGATCTGCATCACGTTGGCGTAGTCGAACTCGGTGTTGAGCGCGTCCTTGATCTCGGCGCGGTAGCGCTGCTTGAGACGCGGCCCGTTACCGGAGGCGGCCTGGTTCTCGGTCTTTTCTGTGGTGGTCATATCAGATGTCCTTCCCGGTCTTGCGGGAAATCCGGACCTTCTTGCCGGTCTCCTCGTCGACGCGGTAGCCGACGCGGGTGGGATTGCCCTCGGAGTCGACGACCATCACGTTCGACACGTGGATCGGAGCCTCCTGGGTCACGATGCCGCCCGACGCCGCGCCACGCTCGTTGGCCGACGCAGCGGTGTGCTTCTTGATGCGGTTGACGCCCTCGACCAGAACACGCTCTTCCTTCGGGAAGGCCTGGATGACCTTGCCCTTGGCGCCCTTGTCCTTGCCCGAGATGACGATCACGGTGTCACCCTTGTGCACCTTCATGTCAGATCACCTCCGGTGCCAGCGACACGATCTTCATGAACTTCTTCTCACGCAGCTCGCGGCCGACCGGGCCGAAGATGCGGGTACCGCGGGGGTCGCTCTCACCCTTGAGGATGACGGCGGCGTTCTCGTCGAAACGGATGTAGCTTCCGTCCGCACGACGGCGCTCCTTGGTGGTGCGCACGATGACCGCCTTGACGACCTCTCCCCGCTTGACGTTGCCGCCGGGGATGGCGTCCTTGACAGTGGCGACGATGACGTCACCAATGCCGGCATAGCGCCGAGACGAGCCGCCCAGCACGCGGATGCACAAGATCTCCTTGGCACCGGTGTTGTCGGCGACCCGCAGGCGAGATTCCTGCTGAATCACTCGTTAGTCTCCTTGACCTGGATGTCGTCGACACGGCGGATCCACGTGAATGGACCACCGCATCTGTGCGCCGGATTTCCGACCCGACGCACACGGTCTGTCACCACCGGACACACGCCTGCCTGGGGTTTTGCCGAGATCTTGCGATCCGGCGCAACCACCTGGTGGGTTCGCGAGCCGATTCGCGACGCGCTCGGCGCCGCAGGCAACCCCACAAGTGTAGGCGAAACCGCAGGTCCGGGCCAAATCGGTGTCGGAGGACGCCGCCCGAACGTCGTCGCCTGCCGCACTGCCCATTCTCCCCCGGGGCTCGATGCGAGCGCGATCTTTTCTGCGATCCGCACCCATCTGCACCGGTTCGTCACGCGAAGCACGAGCAGATCCAAGGTCACAGGGGCCACCACCAGCACCGACCGATCGGCCCGGCACGGCCGCCGTCGGTCACACCACGAGGAGGCACAGTGAGCACCGAGGTGAGCACGACTCACGTCACCGGAAGCCAGGTCGGGGCCGGGCACGCGGAAGGGCACGCGTTGCCTCTGACCGCTGCGCAGCGTGGCATCTTCTTCGCCCAGCAGCTCGACCCGGACATCCCGATGTCGGTCGCGGCGTTTGCCGAGTTCTTCGACGATGTGGACGCCGACGTCATGGACCGGGCCGTACGGTCGACGGCGCACGACACCGAGTCGGGCCTGCTGCGCGTTGTCGACGACGAGGACGGCGAGCCACGCATCGTCGTCGACCGTGCCAGGACGATCGAGCTCGGGCTCCTCGACTTCTCCGATGCCGAGGATCCTCGTGGGCGCGCGCTGGCGTGGATCGACGAGCACCGGTCACGACGCGTCGACGTCTACTCCGATCCGCTCCTCGAGACATATCTGCTGCGCCTCGGCCCCCACCATGTGCTCTGGTACTGCTGGGGCCATCACGTGGCCTTCGACGGATACGCCGCCATGTTCATGATGGTCCGGGTCGCCGCGCACTACACCGCGATGACGACAGGCACCGCAGTTCCCCCGTCGACGAGTGCGTCGATGTCGCAGATCGCCGACATCGACCACGACTACCGCGCATCCGCCGCGTTCGTCGAAGCCCGCAAATTCTGGGAGCAGCGCCTACGCCCCGGGGGTGCCGACGCTCCGCCACCCACCTCGTTGTCGACGGCAAGCGCGCCCGCGGCGCCCGTCGCCGCGGTCGAGAGCGTCGAACTCGACGCCGACCTCGTCGAGACCATCCGGGCTCGCGCCGCCGAGCACGGTGTGCGGACGGCCTCGGTGATCACCGCGGCAGTGGCCCTCTATCTGGCCCGGCTCAACGACCGTGACGACGCCATGCTGAGTCTCCCTGTCGCGTGCCGCGACACCGACCTGTTGCGTACCTCCGCAGGACTCACGTCGAACGTCGTGCCGGTGGGTATGGGCTTCGACGCCACCACCACGATTGCCGATGCACTGCGCATCACGAACTCCGACATCAAGCACGCGGTGCGGCATCAGCGTTATCGCCACGAGGAGATCAGTGCCGACATCCTGGGCCGAACCGACGGCACACGCGGGTTCTTCGGCCCCATGGTCAACGTGATGCTCTTCTTCGAGCACATCGACTTCGGCTCGCTACGCGGTGCGCTGAACGTGCTGTCCACCGGTCCCGTCGAAGACGCGTCGATCAATGTCTACGACGGATTCACCGGCGGCATGAGACTCGACCTCGAGGCCAACCCGAACCTCTACTCCGCCGCGGACATCACTCGGCACCACAGCCGAATCGTCGACTTCCTCCGACGCTTCGCCACCGCCCCGGCACACACACCGGTCGTCGACCTCGTGCCCGCGACGTCGGCGGAGATGGAAGCCATCGACGACGCCGCGCACGGGCGCAGCGTCGACGACGACGGGTCGACGCTGCTGTCTCTGCTCGACGAAGGGTTCGCCGACAGCATCGCAACTCACGTTGCGGTCATCGAACCCGACGTCGCCCAACTCGACATCGCAACGTTCACCGCACGTGCACGCGCCGCTGCAGCATCACTCTCGTCACGCGGCATCGGACCCGAATCGGTTGTCGGGGTTGCTCTTCCACGCAGCGCTGACCAGGTGCTCGCGCTCCATGCGGTGATCAGGTCCGGCGCAGCGTTTCTGCCGATCGATCCGGCCGAGCCGCCGCACCGACTCGCACACATCCTCGAGACCGCCAGACCTGCTGCCGTCATCGCAGCGCCGGAGTGGTCTTCGCAGACCGGCTCGTCGGACACACCCGACGACATCGCGACGACGCTGCTGTCGCTGGACGAGTTGACAGCAGCGCCCGACCCGGCCGTGCACGTCGCGTCGGCACATCCGCGCGCACCCCGCCCCGACCATCCCGCGTACGTGCTCTTCACCTCGGGATCGACCGGGCGCCCAAAGGGTGTCGTGATCGACCACCGAGCCATCGTCAACCGGCTCCGCTGGATGCAGGACCACTACCACCTGACCGCCGATGACCGGGTGCTGCAGAAGACCCCGGCGACATTCGACGTCTCTGTCTGGGAGTTCTTCTGGCCCTTCATCGCGGGCGCCACGCTCGTCGTGGCCCGCCCCGACGGACACCGCGACCCGTGGTATCTACGCGACGTGATCGCCGAACATGGCATCACCACAGTGCATTTCGTGCCGTCGATGCTGTCGGCGTTCGCGGAGGCCCACATGGACGAGGCGGCGTCGTCACGCGACTCGCTCAGTTCGCTGCGACAGATCTTCACCAGCGGTGAGGCGCTCGCTCCCGCGACCGTGGGCGCGATCCGAGCACTGACGTCGGCGCCGGTCCACAACCTCTACGGTCCGACAGAAGCCGCCATCGACGTGACCTTTCACGATGCATGTCGCAGCGACGCTGGTGATGTGCCGATCGGTGCGCCCGTCGACAACACCAGTGCCCACGTGCTCGACCATCACCTGATGCCGCAGCCGATCGGGGCGGTCGGGGAGCTCTACCTCGGCGGCGTTCAACTTGCGCGCGGCTACGCGAACCGCCCCGACCTGACGGCAGCGCGGTTCGTCGCCGATCCACGCCGTGACGGCGCGAGGCTCTACCGCACCGGCGACCTCGTGCGCCGACGCGCGAGCGGCGAGATCGACTACCTCGGACGTGCCGACTCGCAGGTCAAGATCCGCGGACAGCGGGTCGAGCCAGGGGAGGTCGAATCGGCGCTCTCGACGCTGCCCGGCGTTCACGCGGCTGCGGTCGTCGCTCTCGACGATGCCGAGGTCGGAGGCACCGTGCTCGTCGGGTACGTCTCCGGCTCTGACGAGCTCGACTCCAGGGACCTCCGTGGCGAACTTGCTGAACACGTTCCGGCGCACATGGTTCCGACGACCATCTGTGTGTTGCCCGCTCTTCCGACGACCACCAACGGCAAGCTCGACCGCTCGGCGCTTCCCTCCCCGACACGGCCTGCCCCGGCCACAGGGCGAGTGGAACCGCGCACGGCACTCGAACGCGCCGTGGCCGACACCGTGGCCGCCGTCCTCGGATCAGCCGTGCCGGTCTCGATGTCCGACAACCTCTTCTCGCTCGGCGGAAACTCGCTGTCGGCAACCAGGGTGAGCGCCCGCCTCGCACGTGTGACAGGGCACCGGCTGCCACTGCGCACCGTGTTCGACGCGCCCGATCTCGCAGCGCTCGCCGCGGCCCTGTCCAGCGCGGGTGTCCACGACGACGTACGGCCTGCCACGAGTTCTCCGCATGCCCGCGCGACACGCGGTCAGCGCATCCCGCTGTCACCCGCGCAGCACCGATTGTGGTTGACCGCACGCCTGGACCCGGATTCCGCAGCGGCATACCACATCCCATTCTCGATCCGACTCATCGGGACACTCGATGTCGAGGCGCTACACGCCGCCCTCGACGACGTCGTGACACGACATGAGCCGCTCCGCAGCACGGTGTCGGAGCGCGACGGCCAGGCATACCTCGACATCCATGCGCCAGGCGCCGTGTCGGTTGCCTTGCCCGTCGACGATCTTGCTCGCACCGACGAGGTCGACGGCGTCGAGAACGAGGTGGCACGACGCGCCGCAGACGTCGCCGCCGCGGGATTCGACCTCACCCGCGACATCCCGATCCGCGTCCGGTTGCTGCGCGCCGCGCCCGACGACCACACGCTCGTCGTGGTGATCCACCACCTCGCGGCGGACGGATGGTCGTTGGCTCCGTTCGCGGCCGACCTCGCGACCGCCTACCGTGCGCGTCTCACCGGAGCCGCGCCCGGGTGGAAGCCACTACCCGTCACCTACTCCGACGTCGCCGTCGGGCAGCAGGAAGCACTTCACGGTGACGTCTCCGCCGACCTCGACTTCTGGCGTGCACGCCTGACCGACGCTCCCACCGAAACCGAACTGCCGCACGACCGTCCGCGTACCCATCGCTCCGCCACGACCGGTGACGTCGTCTCCGTTCGCCTGCCGGCGGGGCGACACGGCGCACTGGCCGGTGTGGCCACCGACAACGACGCCACGCTGTTCATGGCCATCCATGCCGCGGTCGCCACGCTGCTCCGCGGTTTCGCCCAGAACGACGAGATCGTGCTCGGCACACCGGTGTCGGGTCGGGGTGACGCCGACGTTGACACCCTGGTGGGCATGTTCGTCAACACCCTCGCCCTGCCGACGCGCATCGACAAGAACGCCTCGTTTATCGAGATTCTCCGCGCCGTCCGTGACGCCGACCTCGATGCGTTCGACCACGCCGACGTCCCGTTCGACCACCTGGTCAACGAACTGAACCCGCAGCGGTCGGCGCAGGTGCATCCGTTCTTCCAGGTGTCGGTGTCGGTCGACAACCGCGACGACATCACGATCGACCTGCCGGGACTGACGGCCACCGCGACACCCGTCGAGATCGGACGCGCCAAGTTCGACCTCTCGTTCACCTTCGTCGAGCACACCGACGACAACGGCAGCCCGGCCGGTATGGACGTCGAGATCAGCTACGCCACAGAACTGTTCGACGCCGCCACCGTCTCGGGCCTCGGCAGCCGACTCGCGAAGATCATCGCCGCGATCACCGTCGATCCGACGCGACCGGTCGGCGACATCGGCATGCTCGACCTCGGCGAGCGACTTGGGCTCGTCCCGGCCGTCGGCGCGGGAACCCGACCCGTCGAACACTTCTCGTCGATCATCGCGGCAGCGGTGGCCACCGAGCCCGATCGGATCGCGGTGACCGACGGCATCACGTCGCTGACCTATCGTGAACTAGACGCCGGTGCCGAGCTTCTCGCCGAGCGGTTACGCAGCGAAGGAATCGGTCCCGAGGACTTCGTCGCAGTCGCCCTGCCGCGGGGAATCGACTGGGTGCGTACGGTTTGGGCGGTGACGCGGTGCGGCGCCGCATGGGTGCCGATCGATCCCACCTATCCACCCGCACGCATCGACTTCATGCTCACGGATTCCGGCGCCTGCCTGCTGGTGACCGACACCGGGTCGCTCGCCACACTCGGCACGGCAGCGCAACACATCTCGACGCTCACCCTCGATGACCTGAAACCTTCCGATGGTCGATCCACTGCCCGCACGGCCGACCTCTCCGTCGACCAACCCGCGTACATGATCTACACCTCCGGGACGACGGGCACACCCAAGGGTGTCGTCGTCAGCCACCGAGGGCTCGCCGACTTCGCTGCGCAACAGGTGTCGCAGTTCGGACTCCGCGCCGACAGTCGCACGATGCACATGGCGTCACCGAGCTTCGACGCCTCGGTCCTCGAATTGCTCATGGCGTTCTCCGCGGCATCGACCATGCGGATCGTCGGACCCGACGCCGCCGCGGGCGCGGAGCTGACCGACCTGATGCGTTCGGCAGGTGTGACCCACGCGTTCCTCACACCGTCGCTGCTCACCACCATGGATCCCACCGCGGTACCGGAGTTGGACGTTCTGGTGATCGGCGGCGAGCATCCCAATCCCGAGGCAGTGCGTCGGTGGTCGGGGACGACAACCATCTTTAACGCCTACGGCCCCACCGAAACCACGGTCGTGGCAACGGTGTCCGACCCGATCGTCGACACCGCGACGAGCGACTACTCCCCGCGAGTCACCATCGGCAGGCCGATCCGCGGGGTGTCGACGGTCGTGCTCGACGAACGTCTGCAGCCGGTCGCCCCCGGTACGACGGGTGAACTCTACGTCGCGGGAACCCATCTCGCGCGTGGCTATCACGGGGTCCACGGGCTCACCTCGAAGCGGTTCGTCGCCAATCCGTTCGGCGACCCCGGAGATCGGATGTATCGCACGGGTGACCTGGTCCGGTGGACGCGTGATCATCGCCTTGAGTTCCGAGGGCGCGCCGACCACCAGGCCAAGGTACGTGGACATCGCATCGAGCTCGGCGAGGTCGACGCCGCACTCACCGCACTCGACGAGGTGGTGGCATCGGTCAGTGTCGTCGACGGTGACGGTGCCACCGCACGCCTGGTCTCATTCGTCGCCCTCGACCGCACCCGATCGGAGCAGATCAGCTCTCGTGCGCACGCCGAGATCCAATCCAGGCTGCGAGACCGTCTGCCGCGACACATGATCCCGACGGCCATCGTCGTCGTCCCGGAGATCCCGACCACTCCCGCGGGCAAGATCGACATGCGCGCCCTACCAACGCCCGACGCCGCAGCCACACGCGACGCCGACGTGACGGCTCCACGCACCGAGGCCGAACGCACGATCATGTCCCTGTTCGCCGAGGTGCTCGGCCGATCGGCCGACGACGTCGGTGTCGACGACGACTTCTTCGACCTCGGTGGAAACTCGCTACTCGCGACACAGCTGGCCGACTCCGTCGGACAGCGCACCGGTACCCGAGTGCCCGTTCGCGAGATCTTCGACCATCCGACCGTTGCTGAACTCGCCCTGCAGTGGGCGGGACCCGCCGGCGACCTGCTCGCGGGAGCACACGGTGAACCCCAAACCGAACACGCACTCCTGCAGCATGATCCGACCTCGCCGGTGACACCGGGACCCGCCCAGGAACAGCTCTGGTTCCTCAACACGCTCGGGAACGACACCGCTGACGACGACCTTCCGCCCGCCTCCTATTCGATCGCCTTCGCACTCGACATTCGCGGCCCGCTCGACGTGGACGCGCTCGAGGGTGCTCTGAACTGGGTGATCGACAGGCACGAGCCACTGCGAACGGTCTACCCCGAAAGCGACGGCCGCCCCGAGCTGTCGGTCTGCTCCGGTGACAGCGTGGTGCTCCACGTCGATGCAGATGTGTCGGTGGACCAGTGGGCTCGTGTCGCTGAGGCATTGGCGCAGCGTCCGTTCGACCTCACCCGGGACCTACCGATCCGAGTCCGACTACACCGGCTGACCGACGAACCCCACCACCACAAACTGACCGTCGTCGTGCATCACATCGCCGCCGACGGCGCGTCGATGGCGCCACTCGCGCATGACCTCGCGGGCGCCTACGCGGATCTGTCCGATGGTCGATCACCATCGGCAGATCCGCTCCCCCTCGTCTACCGCGACTTCCTCCGCTGGCAGCGCGAGTCGCTCGATACCCGTCTTCCCGCGCTCACCGAGTGGTGGCGCACCGCGCTCGACGGCGTCGACTCCGCACCGGTCCTGCTTCCCGATGCCCCCGACGCTCACGATGTAGATGTCGAACAGGGCGCCGACGTCGTCGAAGTAGCCCTCGACCGCGGGCTACGCGAACGCCTCACCGAACTGGGCGGTGCGACGACCACCGAGTTCATGGCCATCCACGCGGTACTCGCAGCACTGCTGCGCAGGCATTGCGCCGACCCCGATGTCCACACCGTCGGCGCCGACGCCGATATCGTCATCGGAACCCCCGTCGCCGGCCGTGCCGATCCGCGCCTCGCGGGCCTGGTCGGGATGTTCGTCAACTCCGTCGTGTTGCGGACCCGTGTCGACGGCGGGTGGTCGGCCGCCGAACTCTTCGACGAAGTACGTCGGGCCGATCTCGATGCCCTGTCGCACGCCGACATGCCGTTCGACGCTGTGGTGGCTGCCGTGCGCCCACCCCGAACAGGCCGCCACCCGCTGTTCACCATCTCACTGACCGTCGACGACGATCCGCTCACGACGTCCGACATCGCACTCGGTGACCTCCGCACCGCGGTCGAGGAAGTCGACACCGGCGCAGTCAGGTTCGACCTCGAGGTGCAGTCGCGCGGCGACACCCTGCGCATGACGTTCGCCACCGACGTCTTCACCCGCTCCCGCGTCGAGAAGTTGGCGGACGATTTCGTCGAACTCGCGCGCCAGCTCGTGACACACCCGCGCAAACGCATCGACGAGCATCTCGTCAACGCCCCGTCGACGGCCACCGCGGTCTCCCCGGACCCGGTACATCTCGCCGATCTGCTCGATCTCACAGCCACACGGCACCGCGATCTCGTCGCTGTCGTGGACGGCGACATGACCCTGACCTATGCCGAACTCGACGACCTGTCCGCACAGTGGGCGGCCGGATTGCGCAACGAGGGCGTGGGGCCAGAACACATCGTGGCAGTGGCACTTCCGAGGTCGTGGCGTTTCGTCGCGGCACTGTGGGCGGTACTTCGCGCAGGTGGCGTGGTCCTGCCCATCGATCCGCGATATCCCGCCGAGCGCATCGCGCACATGATCCGAGACTGCGACACACACGTGGGGATCACCGATCCGGACACCGCCATCGCAAAACACTCCACATCCGACGTGCGCTGGCTGACCCCCGAGATACTGGAACAACCGGGGGGTTCGACCACCGCCCCCGCTCCCCGCCGAGCGGATGCCGCCGCCTACGTGATCTACACGTCCGGCTCGACGGGTACGCCCAAGGGCGTCGCGGTGACCCACCGGGGAATCGGGGCGTTCAGTCAGAGCCAGCGTGATCGCTACGACGTCCACTCCGGCGACCGCACACTGCATTTCGCGTCGCCCGGCTTCGACGCGACATTCCTCGAGTTCCTCCTCGCCTTCGACGCCGGCGCCACGATGGTCATCGCGCCACCGACGATCTACGGCGGCGACGAACTCGTCGACTTCCTCGACGACACCGCCGTCACGCACGCGTTCATCACGCCGGCCGCGCTCATGGCCGCCACCCCTCGACCGCTTCCACAACTGCGGACCCTCGGTGTCGGCGGTGAGGCGTCGCCACCCGAGCTCGTCGCGGCCTGGGCTCCGGGCAGACACTACGTCAACTGTTACGGACCGACGGAGACGACGATCGTCGCCACCATGTCGCAGCCGTTGCAGCCAGGCGATGACATCACGATCGGCGAGCCGGTGAACGGCTGCACGGCACTGGTTCTCGACCACAGGTTGGCTCCTGTCCGCGACCAGGTGCCCGGCGAACTGTATCTGGCAGGTCCGGGAATCGCTCGCGGATATCTCGGCCGTCCCAGCCTCACCGCAAGTCGATTCGTCGCCGACCCCCGTGTGTCGGGAGCGCTCATGTACCGCACGGGCGACGTCGTCCACCGCACCACCTCCGGTTCACTGGTGTTCGACGGTCGCAGCGACAACCAGGTCAAGGTGCGTGGATTCCGTATCGAACTGGACGAGGTCAGCAGCGCTCTGGCAACACATCCCGACGTCGACACCGCGATCACCGTCGTCCACGGCGAGGGCGCCGACGCCCGCTTGATCGCGTACGTGTCGTCGAGAGCGGCCGACACACTCAGCGACAGCGCACTCATCGCGCACGTCGCACGTACCCTCCCGCGACAGATGGTGCCGTCGAACGTCGTCGTGCTCGATCGGTTGCCGCTGACGCCCAACGGGAAGATCGATCGTCGGTCACTGCCCGTACCCGACACACCCACGACAGCCCTGACCGCAACGACGAGCGCCACAACAGATCTGACGACCGCTGCCGAGCGTCGTGTCGCCACGGCCATGGCGGCCGTGCTCGGTGTGCGCGCTGACAGCCTCGGTCCCGACACCGACTTCTTCGAGTCCGGGGGTACCTCGCTGCAGGCGACCACTCTCGCTGCCAGGCTCGGCACCGGCGACGGTCACCGACTGCGCGTTCGCGAGATCTTCGACAATCCGACGGTGCGCGCTCTGGCCACGCTCGTCGGTGAGACCGAGCCGACAGCCACGGCGACGAAGACACCGGTGATCCCCCCGCGTGGCAGTGTCATTCCGATCGCGCCGATGCAGCGTCGACTGTTGTCGCTCGCACGCGCCAACTCCGCGTCGACCGACTACCTGATGCCCTTCACACTGCGCCTGACCGGCCCCCTCGACCGCCGAGCGCTGCGTGACGCGCTGGTCGATCTCGCGTCGCGGCACGCCGGTCTGCGCACCATCTACCCGCCCGCCTCGGCCGGTGGCCTGCTCATCGGGGCGGAACGGACCATCGGGCACATGCAGCCACTCGGCTACCGCAGTGACGATGATGCGACCGCGCTGATCACGCACCTGTGTGCCATACCCATCGACATCTCGACGCAGCCTCCCCTGCGCGTGCACCTGCTGACCCGGATCTCCGACGACACCACCGTCGAGCACATCCTGGTTCTCGTCGTGCACCATGTCGCCGCCGACGGCGCGTCGCTGCCGGTGCTGGTCGACGACCTGTCCACGGCATACGCAGAGCGACGTCGGGGGCGCCGGACCGGCTGGCAGGCGGCGTCTTTCGACTACCGCGACTACGCGGCGCTGGCCGCGACGTCTGCACGTCACTCGTCCGACGGGGACCGACTGGCCTACTGGACGACGGCGTTGGCAGGGGCACCGGCCGACACCGCACCCACACCGATGCGGCCCGTCCGGTCGAGCACCCCCGGCACACCGGACGGCTCCATCTCCACCGCCGCCTCCATGTCGGCCGATGCCGTGCCGGCCGCCGACTCTGTGTCGGTACCGCTCGACGACGAGCTCCGACGTGCCGTGACGGAGTGTGCCCGCGCGCATTCGACGACACCGTTCACCGTCCTCCACACCGCGTTGTCCACTCTGCTGTACCGCCTCGGAGTCGGCTCGGACGTGGTGATCGGCACACCGGTCGCGAACCGAGTACTGCATGATTCGCCGGATACCGATCTCGCCCGGGTGGTCGGCATGTTCGTGAACACGGTGGCTCTGCGCACGCGGATCGACGGCTCCGAACCCGTCGGCGAACTGCTCGGTCGGCTGCGCGACGACGACCTCGACGCCCTCGATCACGGGGACGTTCCGTTCGACGATGTCGTCGCCGCAGTCAATCCCGACCGGTCGGCCGGGGGCCACCCGCTCTTCGACGTCGCGCTGTCCGTCCACGATTTCGGCGCCGACATCGCGCACGGCCGCATCCAGCTCGTCGACGGACTCGTCGGTGAGGTCGGCGAAGTGGGTGCCGCGCAGGCGAAGTTCGCTCTGCAGTTCACTCTCGCGGGCCTGCAGTCATCCGACGCGGCCCTGGAGGTGACGTACGCGACGAACCGCTATCGTCACTGCGAGGCACACGATCTCGCCGTCAGGTTCCTGCGAGTGGTGCGCGCGATCACCACCGACACCGAGCGAGCCGTGGGTGACATCCGCGTCACCGATCCGCTCGAGGTGGCCGACGTGGCACCGGCCAGCGGCCCACGTCCCGGCGAGCCGATGACCTTCGGCGAAATCCTGGACGCAGCCGTGACTTGCGGCCAGGACCACATCGCCGCGACCGACGGCGTCGTCGACATCACCTACCGCGAACTCGACGCCCGCGCGCACCGACTGGCACGCCTACTCCTCGGCCGTGGCATCGGCGGCGGCGCACGACCGGGTTCCGATCCGGAACCGGTGGTGGCCATGGCCATCCCCCGGTCCATCGAGGCGCTGGTGGCGATCTGGGCGATCGTGCGATCCGGCGCGGCGTACGTACCGGTCGATCCGACGTATCCGCCCGAGCGGATTGCGCACATGCTCGCCGACAGTGGCGCGCAGCTCGTCGTCACCGACACCGCGACCCGTGACCGGTTGCCGTCGACCGCACCGGTGATCGCCGTCGACGACGACGCCGTTCTCGCCCGTCTGGCGCGCCAGTCGTCGGCGCCGCTCACAAGCGCCGAGGCCATCCCCGCTCGCCCGGACCAGTTGGCGTACATCATCTACACCTCCGGCTCGACGGGACGTCCGAAGGGTGTGCTCGTGCCGCACTCCGGTTTGCGCGCGGTGCGAGACGAGTTGCGCACCCGTATGTCTCCCGACTCGCGTTCACGAGTGCTGCACTTCGCGTCGCCGAGTTTCGACGCGTCGGTTCTGGAGTTCTTGCTGGCAGCTGCGGGCTCCGCATGTCTGGTCATCGCACCGACCGACCTGTACGGGGGCGAACCGCTCGCGCGGTTCCTCACCGACAACCGTGTGACGCACGCGTTCATCACACCTGCTGCCATCGCGAGCATGTCGCCGGCCGACGTCTCGACGCTGCACTGCTTGGCGATCGGTGGAGAAGCCTTCGGCGCCGATCTCGCCCGGCGGTGGGGCGCGGGCCACCGGGGATCGGGACGTCAGCGCGGATCGCAGAGCCGCCGGGTCATCAACGTCTACGGTCCCACCGAGACCACGGTGATCACCACGGCGAGCGACCCGCTGCGCGCACACGACGAATTGACCATGGGCACACCGAACAACGGCGTGAGCGCACTCGTCCTCGACGCCAGGCTCCACCCCGTTCCGGTCGGTGTCATCGGCGAGCTGTACCTGATCGGTTCGCAGGTGACCCGCGGCTATCACCGTCGACCGGGACTCACGGCGTCGCGGTACGTACCGGTCCCGATGGTCGCCGGAGACGAGTTCGCCGGCCGTCGCATGTACCGCACCGGCGATCTGGTGCGGTGGACGGCCGACGGGAGACTGTCCTACGTGACGCGCAGCGACAGCCAGGTGCAGGTGCGCGGCTTCCGGATCGAACTCGGCGAGATCGACGACGCGCTCGCCGCGGACCCCCGCGTCGACTTCGCGGTGACCGTCGTCGGCGGCGTCGAGCCCCCGTCCGACCACGCAGCGACAGGCAATGGCGCTCGACTGGACAGTTACGTGACCCTCGTCGGCGATGCCGGGAATTCAGGTATCACCGACGACGAGCTACGACGTGCTGTGGCACAACGCCTTCCGCGCCACATGGTGCCTGCGACGGTGACGATTCTCGACGAGATCCCGTTGACCCCTGTCGGCAAACTCGACCGTGCCGCCCTGCCCGCACCGGTGATCGTGCGGCGTGGCCGAGTTCCGCGACCCGGGACCGAATCGACGATCTGCGAGGTGTTCGCCGAAGTCCTCGAGCTGCCCGTCGACGAGGTCGCCGCGGATGCCAGCTTCTTCGATCTCGGCGGGAACTCCTTGCAGGCAACGACTCTCACCGATCGACTGACGTCGGTGCTCGGCATCGAGATACGTGCCCACCATGTGTTCGCTGCGCCAACAGCCGCCGAACTGGCTGCCGGTCTCGACCAGGCGACCGGTGGGTCGGAGCCGACTGCGGCCACCGACTCCCGCGCTGCGTGGCAGGTACTGATACCACTGCGCACGACGCCCGAGCACTCCACCCCGGTCAACACACCGCTGTTCGCGGTCCACCCGGCGATCGGGCTGTCCTGGGCGTTCGCGTCGTTGCTGCCCCACCTCGAACCCGGACGCGCCGTCTACGGACTGCAGAATCCCGAACTGTCCGGCCGGCGGGCGCCGTCGTCACTGGGCGAGCTGGCCGCGTACTACGCCGAGCAGATCCAGTCGGTACAGCCCACCGGGCCCTACCATCTGCTCGGCTGGTCGCTCGGCGGCCTGATCGCACAGGAGATCGCGGTCATTCTCGCCGAGAGTGGCGAGCACGTGGCCGATCTGACGATTCTCGATTGCTACGTGCTCTCCGACCGTCCCGATCTCGCCACCGAATCGTCGGTTGCAGAGCTGATGAGCGAATTCGGTATCACCACCACCGATCTCACCGACACGTCCGACGTCGACGCCGCCTGGCATGCGGTACGACACGCGGGTGGTCTTCTCGGCGGGCTCTCGAGAGCGGAGTTCGGTGCGGTGCACCACGTGTTCGAGAATGCGGGTGCGCTGGCACATCCGTGGCGTCCGCGGGTGTTCCACGGAGACGTCACCTTCGTGTCCGCGACCAGGGCCGCACAGCCCGGCGCACCGGCGGTCGACGGGTGGCACCCCTACATCGACGGAACGATCCACAACATCGACGTCGACTGCTCACACGCACGAATGCTGTTGCCGGAGAATGTGATCTCCTTTGCCGACGTCCTATCCCCACGGCCGCGTCGAACGGCGCGGCACCACATCGAGAGGAATGACTCATGACCAACCCGTTCGACGACGTCAACGGCGTGTTCCTGGTCCTGGTGAACCACGAGAACCAGCATTCGCTGTGGCCTCGGTTCGCTCCGGTCCCCGCCGGTTGGCGCAGCGTGTTCGGGCCATCCGGCCACGACGAATGTCTGGCCTACGTCGAGGAGAACTGGACCGATCTGCGGCCCGCGAGCCTCATCGAAGCGATGGAAGGGAGCAGTCATGCCGACCGGGCGACACAGGATGACTGATCCCATCGACATCCCGACCACCAACGCGCTGGAATTGCGGGGTGTACGAAAGGTGTTCACCTCCGGCCTCGGGCGGCGCCGACGCATCGTCACGGCCGTGGACGGCCTCGACCTGACGATCCCCGCGGGCACCGTCCACGCCCTCCTCGGCCCGAACGGGGCCGGTAAGACCACCACCGTCCGAATGGTGGCGACGCTGCTGCGTCCCGATGCGGGCACGGTGACCGTCGACGGGATCGACGCGCTGCGCGAACCCGACCGTGCACGCGAGATCATTGGCGTCTCAGGACAATACGCCGCAGTGGACGGAACCCTCACCGGTTTCGAGAACCTACGCATGGTCGCGCAGCTCTACGGCCACCGACGACGCGAAGCGGCCGAACTGGCGCGGGACATGATCACCGACCTCGGACTCGGCGACGCCGCCGATCGTCCGATGCGCACCTATTCGGGCGGCATGCGGCGGCGGCTCGACCTCGCGGGAGCGCTCGTCAATCGTCCGCGTCTGGTCATCCTGGACGAGCCGACGACGGGACTCGACCCGCGCGGTCGTCGACAGATCTGGGATCTGATCGCGTCACAGGTGCGCGCGGGTACCACCGTGCTGCTGACGACGCAGTACCTCGAGGAGGCCGACACGCTTGCCGACGAGATCACCGTGATAGACCACGGTCGGATTCGTGCACAGGGTAGCGCCGAGCAACTCAAGAACTCGATCACACCGGAGATCCTGACCGTCGAGTTCGACGCCGAACCCACCGGCGCGCAAGCGGTTCTCGTTTCGAGGACGCTCGCCGCGATCGGGGTCGGATCGCCGAACCGGTCGGCCCCCGACCAGTGGTCGGTGCCCGTTGCCGAGGGCGCGCACGACATCCCCGACGTTGTCCGCGCACTCGATGCGGTCGGCACACCGGTACGCAGTGTCTCGGTGGCCGGGCCGACGCTCGACGACGTCTTCCTGCAGCTGACCGACCACGCTGTCAGCACCGACAGCGTCGCGACACCGACCGACGACGTACGGGAGACCGCTGATGTTCACTGACACCGCCGTCATAGTCGAGCGCAATCTGCTCACGGTTCGACGGATTCCCACGCTGCTCGTCAGCGCGACGATCCAGCCCCTGATGTTCGTGTTCCTCTTCGCCTACGTGTTCGGTGCGACGTTCGGCGGACACTCCTACCGCGAGTACCTCATGGCCGGGATCTTCACGCAGACAGTCGTGTTCAACGCCGCGTTCACCACGGTCGGACTCGCCAACGACATGTCGGACGGAATCATCGATCGACTCCGTTCGCTGCCGATGTCGCGGCTCGCGGTCATCGCCGGTCGGGTCGGATCGGACATGCTCCTCGGCCTCGTCGGTCTCGCGGTCATGGTCGTCAGTGGTCTCGTCATAGGGTGGCGGATACACGGATCTGTGGCCGATGCGGCGATCGCGTTCGGGGTGATCGTGTTGTTCGCCCTCGCGATGGCATGGGTGGGAGCGGTCACCGGACTGACGGCGCCGAATGTCGAAGTGGCACAGAGCATCGGATTCCTGTGGATGTTTCCCGTGACGTTCTTGTCGTCGGCGTTCATCTCCGCGGCCAGTCTGCCGGGGCCGTTACGGACTGTGGCGGAGTGGAATCCGGTCACAGCCGTGGCAACCACGAGCCGTGAACATCTCGGCAACGGCGCACCACGAGACTTCGTGCCCCCGTCGGGCTGGGTCGCCGAGCACGCCCTCGGCTATTCGATCGGCTGGAGCATCGCCATCCTCGCCGTGTGCATGCCGTTGTCGCTGATGCTCTACCGTCGCGCGGCGAGCAGATGAATCCGGCCCGAAGCGACCGAGCCGTACCTGACGCGGCACGACACCGTATGGGCCGAATCGCCACACAGACAACGCGGCGTGGCTACCGTGGTGGGGTGACATCCGGCCACGCCTCGACGGGAGACGGCGACGATCGTCCCGCGGGCGCCACGTCGGAAGCGGGCACACTGCGCGAACTGTTGTCGGCATCGGCCGGCGGTGATCGGGCAGCATTCGGTCGGCTCTACGACCTGACCAGCGCGCGGATATACGGACTGGCATTGCGCGTGATCCGCGACGTCCACTACGCGGAAGAGGTCGTGCAGGAGTCCTACCTCCAGTACTGGCAGAAGGCAGGCGAGTATCAGCCGTCGCGCGGTTCGGTGATCACGTGGATGATGACGATCGCTCATCGCCGGGCCGTCGACCGGGTGCGCACCGAGGAACTGCAACAGCGCAAGGCCGCAGAGTACGGCGCGGGCAACGTGAGCACCCCGCACCCGATTCCGCTCGAGGTGGTCGTCGACCGCGAGGAGACCCGCGAGCTGCGTACGTGCCTCGACCGACTGACAGAACTCCAGCGCGCCAGCATCGAGATGTCGTACTTCAACGGCATGACCTATCCCGAGGTCGCGGCAATCACCTCCACGCCGCTGCCGACGATCAAGTCGCGCATCCGCGACGGTCTCCGTCGTCTCAAGAAGTGTTTGCACGGTGATGGCGATGGCTGACACCGAGTGGCTCGACGACCACATCGAGTTGTACGCGATCGACGCGCTCCCGCCCGCCGAGAACGAACGTGTGCGCCGGGAACTCGACGATCTCAGCCCCGTCGAGCTACGGATCTACCGCGCCCGCATCACCGACGTCCGGTCTGCGGTCACCGACCTGGCGAGCGGATTCGCGCTGGCCGCACCGACAGAGCTGCGCGAGACGGTTCTCGATCGGGTGTTCACCGCCGACAGCGCCCCCGACCACGCAGCCGAGATCGGCACCGACCGGGACCCCGACAGCGACTCCGGCCCCGGTGACGACTCCGGCCCCGGCGCCGACGGGACGTCGACCGTCGTCGCGCTCGACCACGCCAGAAGCCGCCGCCGACGCGTCTCACTCGCAGTCGGAGCCGCAGCGGTCACGGTGGCGGTCGCGCTCGGCGCGGGTGTACTGATCGGACGGTCCACAGCGCCGGAGTCGACGCCGTCGACGACGACCGCCCAGCAGGTGTCCGACATCCTCGCCGCTCCCGACGCACGGTCGACGGTCTCGCCGCTGGCCGACGACCGGGGGACAGTGACCGTCGTGAGCTCGAAGTCGGCCAACCGCGCAGTTGCGCTGCTGCGTGACCAGCGCAATCGTCTCGCGCCAGACCAGACATTCCAACTCTGGCTGATCGGCAAGTCCGACAAACCGGTGTCGGCAGGTCTCGCGGACGGCGCGGGAGCGGGAGCGCCGGTGGTCATCGACGCGCTCGACGCTTCGCGGGTTCTGGCGGTGACCATCGAGCCACAAGGCGGATCCCCGCAGCCGACGAGCGCTATTCTGACCCAGGTTCCGTTGTAACGTCGGCGCACGGGTGGCGCGTCATACGGTACTCAGAGACGTCGGGTTCGCCGTTGACTGCGACCCCGCACCGCCGATACCGATCGCAGGAGAATGATGCGTCGACAGCACTTGATCTGGCTGATCCTGGGACTCACGCTCGCCGCGTTCCTGGGAACGACGACGCCGGCGCAGGCAGCGCCGACGTCGAGCATCGTGAGCTCAACCGATGACTCCCCCCAGCAGGTCACCCTCATGGTGCACAGTGCGTCGATGGACCGCACCATCCCGATCACGGTGTTGACCCCGAAGAATCGCACGCGACCGGCACCCGCTCTCTATCTGCTCAACGGCGCAGGCGGCGGGGAGGATTCGGCCACCTGGAACGCCCGCACCGATTACAAGAAGTTCTTCGCCGACAAGAACGTCTACGTCGTGACCCCGATCGGCGGCGCCTTCTCGTACTACACCGACTGGCAACGCGACGACCCTGTCCTCGGCCGCAACAAGTGGCAGACCTTCCTCACAAGAGAACTGCCACCGTTGATCGACAAGCGTTTCCCGACCACCGGAAAAGTGGCGGTCGCAGGGATCTCGATGGCCGGCACCACGGTGTTCAATCTCGCCCTCGCTGCGCCGGGGATGTATCGCTCGATCGCCGCATTCAGCGGCTGCGCACGTACGAGCGACCCCGTCGGCCAGCAGTACATCCGCTTCGTCGTCGAGAACCGCGGCGGCGGCAACATGACCAATATGTGGGGCCCGCTCAACGGCCCGGGTTGGCGCGCAAACGACCCCTACCTCAATGCGGCGACGCTTCGCGGCACCAAGGTCTACATGACCGCGGGCACAGGGCTTCCCGGTAAGCACGAACAACTCTCGGACCCTGGAATCGACGGTGACCAATTCGCCCTGGGCAACCAGGTGCTGCTCGGCGGCGCGATCGAATTCGGCATCGACCAGTGCACACGCCAGATGGCGTCCCGTCTCGCCCAACTCGGCATTCCTGCACAGGTCAATCTACGTCCCGTCGGCACCCACTCGTGGGGCTACTGGCAGGACGACCTACACCAGACCTGGCCGTCGATCGCTCGCGATATCGGGGCGTGAAATGCAGATGGTGACAGGCTCGGCGCCCACGACGTCGGGGGCGCCGATACGTCACCAGAGGTCGAGACTGGTGTAACCGTCCTGGAGCGCGCGGGCGAGCAGGTGGGTCTTGGTCGGTGCCGGCCGGCCGGCCGCCGTGTACTTGGTGCGGATTCGCGCGAGATGGGTGCTCACCGTCGACGCCGAGATGAACAGTTCGGCGGCGGCGTCCTCTTTCGACTCGGCACGCAGCCAGGTCAACAGCACCTCCACCTCGCGACGCGACAGCACGGGCCTGCGCGACGCATCCGCCTCGTGGCCGTGGCGGTAATCGTCCATCCTGGCGATCTGAGTGGGGACGACGGCACGCGACACCCCGCCCCGATCAGACGAGATGGTGTGCGCAGGCACAGGTGCTACTCCCCCACGGGGCACACTGGCCTCAGGAACTTCGGTCACGAGTACGTCCTTCTACATAATGTCTTCACGACACCGATCCCCGACACTCAGCAAATGATAAGGATCGACTCTGACATATCGGTAGTCCCTTAAATGGGGTCTTTGTTGCATGTGCAACCACCGCCCCTGAGACGGTCCTCGATGCCGCGTTCCCGCCCCCGCTCATCAGGCGATATGCAAAACTGGAACACGTTCTCATCGGCTCGAGATGCTGAAGGTTCCGGTTCTGCGAAAGGCGGCCCATGCCCTCCCCATCGACCCACTCCGTTCTCGGCACGACGGTGACGATGCCCGTCGAGATCAGGGACGCGCGGTGCGTCGCAGCGGGCTTCACCGCCGACGCCGATGCGATGGCGAGCATCATCAACGCGTCCGGCGCCGACGGACTGCGTCCGCTTCGGCTACGTCCGGGCCGTGGTGTCGTGATGCTGGTCTTCGTCGACTATGTCGACGGAGACCTCGGGCCGTACAACGAATTCGGCGTGTGTCTGCTCGTCGAGGACCCCGCGACGCCCGCATCACCCCTGCGCGCGCTCGGATCGATAGCGCGCGGTGACGCGCACGCCCTCATCCACCGACTGCCCGTCGACGGCGAGTTCACACGCGAAGCGGGGCGCGGGATCTGGGGCTTTCCCAAATTCCTCGCCGACTTCGACGTCGATCACGACGGTTCGCGCAAGCGTGCCAGCGTCGCGGAGGACGGCAGGCTGATCGCGTCACTCGAGACCGCCCCGGGTATTCCGGTGCCCGCGGCGTCGGGCGCCACAGATCTCACGGCGTATTCCTGCCTCGACGGCCAACTCAGGTCGATTCCCTGGCGCCTCGGCTCCCTGCGTGGAGTTCGCGCCCGTGTCGGCGGCGCGGGCCTGATCCTCGGCGGACATCCGATCGCCGACGAATTGCGCGATCTCCGGCTGAGCAGGCACGCACTGATGACGATGTCGGTGGACCACCTGGCCATGACGTTCGGCGACGCCACAGACCTCTGAGCAGGGCGCGGGCCGGTCATCTGCCCGATGGTTCATAGACTGGCGTCATCAGCCCCGACGGTCGGAGACGCACACACCATGAGCAATCTGGAAACGCACCCCACGGAGATCGACTGCCGGACCGACGTCGAGAACGCCGATCCCGATCACGACGGAACGCTCCGTGTCGAGGTCCTGACCGCGCGTGATGTGCCACTGGGCGGCCCGCGGGCGATGACCGTGCACCGCACGCTTCCGCAACGCGAGCGTTCGCTGATCGGCGCCTGGTGTTTCGCCGACCACTACGGGCCGGACGACGTCTCGGTGACCGGCGGAATGGACGTCCCACCCCACCCACACATCGGATTACAAACGGTCAGTTGGCTTTTCACCGGCGAGATCGAGCACCGCGACACCATGGGAAATGTCGCGATGGTACGTCCCGGCGAGCTGAATCTGATGACCTCGGGACATGGAATCGCCCACACCGAGGTGTCGACACCGGACACCACGGTGCTGCACGGTGTGCAGTTGTGGGTCGCGCTGCCCGCGGATGCCGCGAACACCGGGCGCGATTTCGCCCACTACGTACCGCCCACCGTCACCGTCGGTGAGGTGAGCGCGCTGGTCTTCCTCGGCACCCTCCTCGGCGATACCTCCCCGGTCGAGACCTTCACACCGCTGGTGGGCGCCGAACTGCGAATCCCCTCGGGAGCGGAGATCACCATCGACATCGACCCTGCCTTCGAACACGGATTCCTCGTCGATTCCGGCCGGGTCACCATCGTCGACTCGTCGGCGGGCCCACTCGAACGGACGGAGCTGGGGTACCTCGGAACCGGCGCCGAGACAGTCACGCTTGCCAATCGCGGTGACGATCGAGCACGAGTCATCGTGTTGGGCGGCGCGCCGTTCGACGACGACATCATCATGTGGTGGAACTTCGTCGGCCGCACGCACGAGGAGATCGTGGCAGCGCGCGAGGAGTGGATGGCCCACAGTGACCGCTTCGGCCGGGTACAGGGCTACACCGGTGAAATACAGCATCTGCCCGCCCCCACACTGCCCGGGACACGACTACGCGCCCGGGAGAACACTCCCGGGCGCGCATAGTCTTTCGGTTTCCAGCGTCTGTCGATCCCGCTTGTGTCGATCCCCGGCTTCGGCGAATCCGACACACGCCGAGCGGTCAGTCGCCCGCCAGTAGGCGCGCGAAGTTGGCGATTCCCGCTTCTTCGTCCGCGTGCGCGCGCTGCTCCGCGTGATCGGGCTCGGATGTCTGCGGCGTGGCCGCCCGTGCGCCCGATCCGACCGTCAGCAATGCCGCCAATTGTGTTGCGGCGCGGTGGATTCTGTCTGTCAGAGTCGCGGTGTCACCCGATGTACCAGCCCAGTCCTCCGATGCCGCGTAGACCCCGGTCGGTACGACCACGGTGCGCAGATAGCTGAACAACGGGCGCAGCGCGTGGTCGAGGACCATCGAATGACGTGGGCTGCCGCCGGTCGCCGCGATCAGCACCGGCTTGCCTGCCATCGTGTCGACGTCGACGAGGTCGAAGAACGACTTGAACAGTCCTGAGTACGAGGCGTTGAACACCGGAGTGGCGACGATCAATGCGTCGGCGTCCTGCACGGCACGAACGGCGTCTCCGGCTGCCCCGCCGGCAAAACCCGTTGCCAGCGAACGGCCTACGTCGACGGCCAGATCGCGCAGATCGATGACCCGCACGTCGACCGACAGACCATGAGACTGCAGTACGGCGACGGCGTCGTCGGTGAGCCGGTCGACGAGCATCCTCGTCGACGACGGCTCGCTGAGTCCGGCGTTCACCGCAACCAGGGTCACCGAGTTCATGCGTTCACCTGTGCTTCCTGCTCCGCCTTGGCGAGGCTCTGCGCGTCGCGGGCCGCGACGAGCGACTGGTGTGTCGGAGCGTCCGGAACGTCTGCGGGGCGTCCCTCCGCGAATCCCTTGCGGAGTTCGGGGAGCACCTCGCCGAGTTCATCGAGCTGTTCGAGGACGGTCTTCAGCGGCAGGCCGGCGTGGTCGACGAGGAACAGCTGGCGCTGGTAGTCACCGAACGTCTCGCGGAAGGAGAGCGTGCGGTCGACGAACTCCTGCGGACTGCCGACCGTGAGCGGTGTCTCGCGGGTGAAGTCCTCGAGCGACGGCCCGTGCCCGTAGACCGGCGCGTTGTCGAAGTAGGGCCGGAACTCCCTGACCGCATCCTGCGAGTTCTTCCGGATGAAGAACTGACCACCGAGACCGACGATGGCCTGGTGGGCCTTGCCGTGGCCGTAGTGCTCGTAGCGCTCGCGGTAGAAGTCGATCAGCCGCTTGGAATGCTCGGCAGGCCAGAAGATGTGGTTGGCGAAGAAGCCGTCGCCGTAGTAGGCGGCCTGTTCTGCGATCTCCGGGCTCCGGATCGACCCGTGCCACACGAACGGCGCGACGTCGTCGAGCGGGCGCGGCGTGGACGTGAACGACTGCAGCGGGGTCCGGAACTTGCCCTCCCAGTTGACGACGTCCTCGGTCCACAAGCGATGCAGGAGGTGGTAGTTCTCGATGGCCAGCGGGATTCCCTGACGGATGTCCTTGCCGAACCACGGGTACACCGGCCCGGTGTTACCGCGACCGAGCATCAGGTCGACGCGACCGTCGGCGAGGTGCTGCAGCATCGCGAAGTCCTCCGCGATCTTGACCGGGTCGTTGGTGGTGATCAGGGTCGTCGCGGTGGACAGCTGCAGCGTGCTGGTCTGCGCTGCGATGTAGGCCAGCGTCGTGGTCGGCGACGACGAGAAGAAGGGCGGATTGTGATGCTCACCGAGGGCATAGACGTCGAGGCCGATGTCCTCGGCCTTCTTGGCGATCGCCACCGATGCCTTGATGCGCTCGTGCTCTGTCGGCTCGACTCCCGTCGTCGGGTCGGCCGTGATGTCGCTGACGGAAAACAGTCCGAACTGCATTGTCATGCCTCCTGGAATGACGGATACGAAACCTTTCACTGGCCATAACCGGACCCGAGTCCGCTTAATTCCCCGCCGACGGTACCGCAGGAATCCTCCCGAGGCAGGCCGGACACCGTGGGTTAGTGTGTCCTTACAATCGCGTCGTCAATCAATCGCGGCGTCGACCACTCACGTCGTCAGGAGTAGCAATGAAGCTTCGGAAGTCTCTCGCGGCCGCCATGATCGCGGGCGCCGCCCTTGTCGCGGTCGCGGGCTGTTCGGATTCGGACAGCGCCAGCGACACCGTGGCCAGTGCCACCAGCAAGGTCACCGAGGCGACCAGCCAGGCAGCCGCAGCGATCGCGGGACTGACCAACTCCGACGCCCAGGACATCCTGCGCAAGGCAGTGGACTCGAACACCTCGTCCGACGATCTCGAGAAGGTCGTGGACACCAGCAACCCTGTCACCAAGACCGCGATCCAGGCCTACGCCAAAGGCGCCTCGGCCGCCGGCTACGGACCCGACGTCTACACGGTGACCGAGGTCAAGAAGACCGGCGACGACAAGGCCGACGCGAGCGTCGAGGTGAAGAGCCCGCACTCCTCGAACCCGGCCAACATCACGCTCTCGTACGTGAAGGTCGACGGCGACTGGAAGCTCTCGGGCGACGCCGTCACGCAGCTGAGCTCGATGATGGGCCAGCACGGGGGCTGAGTCCCGCTCGTCGGGCAAGATCCAATCGCCCCAATGCAACGCGACTGCGCCGTCCCACGTACAGCGGGGCGGCGCAGTCGGCATCTGCGTGGAGGGTGGGGGAGCGACTGACCGACGTCAGCGCGGTTCTCGCCGCGGAGGTCACGACACACAGGTCGGTAGACTCGTCGCGAGGAGGGCCGATGCGTACCGAACACCCGACCGCACCGATCGAACCGACGCTCACAGATCGCTACCAGCGGTGGCCGTCGTCGAACGATCTCGACTCGATGTCTCTGCCCTGTCCCCCCGGGGCCGGCACGGAGCCGGACGACACGGCCCGCAGCACACCACGTACCCGAAGCCGTGCCCATCGTGTGCCGGTCACCGGACTGCGCGACACGAGCAGAGATGCTCCGATCCCCGAGGTCGGCGACTACTGGGATGTCGCGCACGGTGATCGCGTCAGGTACGACCCCGTCGCACTCACCCCGTCGCGGGTCGCCCCGATCCGCCTACTGCCGCACAACACTCGTCCCGCACCCCTGGCGACGGCGTCGCTGGTGACCGCGCTGGCGGCATTGCCACTCATCCCGGTGCTCGGGATCGGCGGCGTTGCGGGTGTGCTGTCGATAGCGCTCGGAGCCGCGGGCGTTCGCCAGATCAACCGTCAGCAGGGCCGCTACCACGGGAGCGCGCGGGCGATCACCGGCATCGTGTTCGGGACGATTGCGACCCTCATCGGCATGCCGATTTTGTTACTCGTGTTGCTGGTGGCCGGCGTCTGATGCTCGGCAAGCGGTGCGAGGGGCTCTTACCGTCCACCGCAGGCGATCAGCCGGCGACGCGTAGATGTCCGCTTGACGGTGGCAGGTGGCGCGCAAGCCACTCGATGATCTGATCGACGATCATTCCCTGCTCGTCGGGGCTTTCGAGTGCTGCGATGGCGGGGATGGTGTGCATGATCGCTGCGTACAGCGCGGACTCGCGCGACATTCCGTGCTTCTCGACGACGGGAGCGTAGGACGCGATCGCGTCGTCGAGTCCTCCGTAGGTGACCACATCGTCTGCAATGCGCACGGCGGGCAGCCACGGCGTCACTCTGGCCCGCGACTGGATGTCACTCAGCAAATCGTCCATCAACCGCTCCCCCACGGAACACTGTCTTGGCATTTCGATCACCGTCTCCCTGCCGAGCGGCAGCTCAACGATTTGTCAAGCATCCCTCGCTCATAACGAATTGAAAACCAGGCAGGTCATTATGTGACTCAGATTACAGTAGTCTGACCAGCCGACGTATGAACAGGTTAACTTCAGTGACGGGTGTTATCGGGCGGGGTTATTGATGCTGGAGTGAAAGTGAGACTGCGGCGTTACCTTGACAGACTGGGTAAGGTCGCCGCCCGCAGCGCACGCAGACCGTTGATCACTGTCCTGCGCTGTCGTCGCCTCCGGAGTTCTGGGCAGCGGCCTTGTCGGCCTCCATCGCCTCGATCAAACTCTTGGGTCGCAGGTCGGTCCAGTTCTGTTCGACGTACTCCAGGCACGCAGCGCGAGAGTCTTCGCCGAACACCTTGGTCCAGCCTGCAGGAATGTCGGCGAATGTCGGCCAGAGCGAGTGCTGGTTCTCGTCGTTGACCAGCACGAAGAAGCGACCGTTCTCGTCGTCGAAGGGGTTGGTCATGGGTTGCCCTTTCTAGCATTCAGTGGTTGTGCGCTCGCGGTCGGAGCACCGTGATCTGATCTCGCACCAGTAAGTGAGTACAGCCTATCCACGCCACGGGTGGGCGCGGTCGCGGGCTGATACCCGGGCCACGTGTCCCTCACGTCCGGGTAGCCCTGGCCGCATCGAGCGCCGCTTCGAGTGCCGGTCCGATGACCGCCAACGAAGACTCGTCCGCGAGGCCGAGATGGTGGGAATCGACGTCGACGTTGCGTACGCTTCCCGTGACGTATGGACGCCATGCGGCGGCTACCGTCGACGGATCGTCCTTGTCCGCCGTGGCGGTGAAGACGAGCACATCGCCGGTGAACGTCTGGGGCCGGAATCCCGCCACCACGGATTCGGATGCCGCGAAACTCTCCATGATCCGATCGACCTGCGCATCGTCGAGCAGGTTCATGCCCGACAGCTGACTCCGCACAATCGCGGCGACCTCGTCGGGTGAGCTTGCCTGCACGTCCTCGCCGAGATCGAAGAGGTCTCGCCATCCACCGAGAGCGTCAGCCACGACGGAGCCCGCCGCACCGGACTGCTCCTCATCCGAACCGTACGCAGACGAATCCACTCGGCAAGTCGGTGGGTCGGGATTCGCGGGCGGAGAGGCGTCCATGATCCCGAGGAATTCGACGGTCTCGCCGTCGGATTGCAGAGCCGTGGCCACCGCGTCGGCAAGAACACCTCCGACCGACCACCCCAGCAGGTGGTACGGGCCGTGCGGGCGTATCCGCCGGATCTCCTCGACGTATCCGGCAGCTATCTGGTGGGCGTCATCGCCCGCATGCTCACCGGACACCACATAGGGGTCCTGGATGCCGTAGATCGGTCGGTCGGTCAGGTACGGCGCCAGTCCACCGTAGAACCAGGCAAGACCACCGGCTGGATGGATACAGAACAGTGGGGGCCGAGCGCCCTGTTCACGCAATGGCAGCATCACCCCGCCGGCCGACCGAGCACCTGATTCCAGCGCCGCGGCAAGCCCTCTCACCGTCGGGTTGTGGAAGAACACCGCCAGGTCGAAGTCCACGTCGAACTCGTCCCGAACGCGTGCGACCACCCGCGTCGCCGACAACGAGTTTCCGCCGAGATCGAAGAAGCCCGCCGTCGCCGACACCTGCGAGGTGTCGAGGACGTCGGCGAAGATCGCCGCCACCGTTCGCTCGGTGTCGGTCTCCGGTTCCTCGTAGTCGCCGGTCGATGCGGCGGGCCGGGGCAGTGCTGCACGATCGAGCTTTCCGACGGGCGTCAAGGGGAAAGAATCGAGAACCGTGACGGTCGACGGGATCATGAAGGTCGGAAGTCGTCGGGCGGCGAAACTCTTCAGTGCCGCGATATCGACAGCACCGCGCCTGTCGGTCGGGCTCGACGCCTCACCTTCGGCGTCGACCGTCACATAGGCTGCCAGATCTGTCACCACCGCGCCGCCAACTCCGACCACCACTGCGGACCGGATGCCGGGGTACTCGGCGAGCACCGTTTCGATCTCGCCGAGTTCGAGGCGCAACCCGCGTAGTTTGACCTGGTCGTCGCTTCTGCCGAGATATTCGATGACGCGATGATCACCATCATGTCGCCACCTCACGACGTCGCCCGTGCGGTACAGTCGAGTCCCGTCCTCGCTCAACGGATTCGGCACGAAACGCGCAGCGGTCAGCCCGGACCGCCCCAGATAACCCCGGGAGAGGGCGTGACCGCCCACATACAATTCACCAGGCACCCCGTCAGCAACCGGACGTAGCCGCTGATCGAGAACCACCAGGTCCACCCCGGCCAGCGGGCCGCCGAGCATGACCGAACGACCTGCGTGCATCGGCTCACCGATGATGACCCCGATGGTCGTCTCGGTCGGACCGTAGAGATTCTGCATTCGCCGCACGGGCGCCCATCTGTCGACGAGCGCCTGCCCCACCGCCTCACCACCGACGTAGACCGTGCGGAGCGCGGGTAGAGCATCGGGGTCGAGCGTGGTCAGCACCGAGGGGGTCAGAAAGGTGTGTGTGACGCCGCGACCGGCCATGAACCGCTGCAGCGACTCACCGCCGACGGCATCCTCCGGGCGGTAGTACAGGGTGCCGCCGGACATCGTCGCCAACAGATACTCGAGCACCGAAGCGTCGAAGCTCGGTGACGCGAAACCCAAGACGCGCAGAGGAGCGTCGGTGTCGGATCGGCGGATCTCCTCGACACCGAAGTTGGCCAGTCCGGAGTGGCTGACCGTGACGCCCTTGGGACGGCCGGTCGACCCCGACGTGTAGATCACATATGCGGCGTTGTCGCCCCGGACTTGCGCGCTCAGTTGCTCGGGCGCGAGCGGAGAGTCGGAACGATCCTCGATCGCCGCGCCGATCGGGATCGAATCGAGTGTGAACCACTCGTGGACATCCGAATGCGGAAGCGAATCAACCGTCGTCAGACCGAATTTCGCATCTGAATCCTCGATCATCAGCGCGATGCGCTCAGGCGGATACGTCGGATCGACGGGCACGTACGCGGCACCAGTCTTGGCTACCGCCCAGATCGCGGTCAGCAGTGTCACCGAGCGCCTGATCGACAACGCGACCAGGGTCTCCGGGCCGGCGCCCTGATCTATCAGCCACCGCGCCAGGCGATTCGACCTGCGGTCGATCTCGGCGTAGGTGAGCGCGTTGTCGGCGTCGTCGACAACCGCGAGGCTGTCGGGCCACTGCTGTGCAGCCCGACCGAAGATGTCGGCCAACAGCACAGGTTCCGTGCCGTCGCCACCGCTGACAGACCCCACTCCGGAGAGTCCACGGTCGATCACGTCGCTCAACGGAGTCTGCGGTTGCGCCGTCGCCCCCGCAAGGAGGTCGACGAGTTGGGTGCTGACGCGTTCGACCGACTCAGCCTCGAACAGATCTGCGGCGTAGATGATCGAACCGAGCCAGTCTTCTCCTGGGGTTCGGGAGATACCGACGAGCAGATCCACTTTCGCAGCGAGCGACCCGGCGGGCATCGGCGCGATCTCGAGGCCCGCCACGGTGGTCGGATCGATGTGTCCATCCGCGAACTCCGCCGTGGCGGCGCCTTCGAAGGTCAACCAGACCTGGGCCAGCGGTGCGAAGGCTTCGGACCGGACAGGATCGACAGTCTCGACGACCATCTCGAACGGGACGTCGGAGTTCGCATAGCCGTCGATGTCGGTGCGACGCACCTGCTCCACGAGGTCGAGGAAACTGTCGGTGAGATCGATCCGGGTCCGGAGAACGAGGGTATTGACGAACATCCCGATCAGGGGTTCGATCTCGGGTCGATCTCTACCCGCGATCGGTGTGCCGATCGCGATGTCGTCCTCGGCGGTCAGGCGAGCCAACAGCGTGGCCAGGGCAGCGTGGACGATCATGAACGGCGTGACGCGACACTGCTGAGCCAACGCGTCGATCCGGGTGGCGACCTCGCGTGGAATCTCGAAGTCGCATCGGTCTCCGCGGCCGGTGAAGACCGCAGGGCGGGGTGAGTCGGTCGGCAACGAGAGCACCGGCGGCAGGCCGGACAATTGACGTCGCCAGTACGCCAACTGCTTCCCCATCAACGAGTGCGCGTCATCGGGACTACCGAGCGACTCGCGTTGCCAGATGGCGTGATCGACCACCTGGACGTCGAGAGGATGCAGTACGGGCTGCTCTCCGCGGACGCGCGCCGAATACGCCAGCGCGAGTTCGGCGATCAGCGGGCGTAGCGATTCACCGTCGGCGGCGATGTGGTGCAGTACGAGGGCGACGACGTACTCAGCAGCCCCTGTCCGGAGCAACCGCGCGCGTATCGGCCACTGGGCGGCCAGGTCGAATCCCGACTCGACGTCGCGCTCGAGCTCGTCGGTAGACTGCACTTCGGCTACGTCGAGCATGGTCGACAACTCGGTCGCAGGATGCACCCGCTGGGTGGGCACTCCTGCAGGAGCCGGGAATGTGGTGCGCAGCACCTCGTGTCGTTCGAGGACGTCGGACAGCGCGTTCCAGAGGGCGCCGACATCGAGGTTGCCGGTCAGTCGCATCAGCAGCGGAATGTTGTACGCGTTCGACGAGGGATCGAACCGGTTGATGAACCACATTCGCTGCTGCGCATACGACAACGGCGGCGAATCGGGCCTCGGTTCTGCGCGGGTCAACTGCGGCAGTCCGCCGCCACTGTTGGCCATGTCGGCGAGCGCGCGGACCGAACCCGCGGCGAAGACGTCGCGAATCGACAGTCGAATCCCCAGTG
The DNA here is from genome assembly GCF_020735545.1 of Gordonia otitidis. NCBI lineage: Bacteria > Bacillati > Actinomycetota > Actinomycetes > Mycobacteriales > Gordoniaceae > Gordonia > Gordonia otitidis. Next base: position 3,517,402 of record NZ_CP085974.1, on the reverse strand, counting down.
ATTCATTCGCGCGTGCGGCAATCCTCATGGCGGACAGAGAATTTCCACCCAGATCGAACAGGTTCTCGACAACAGAAACGGGTTCCCCGCCGAGAACGTCTGCAAAGATCTCGGCCAGCACCGCCTCCACGTTGCCGCGGGGCGCAACGTGTTCCCCGACTGCGAGGTGCGGCTGCGGCAGCTCTGCCCGTGCGATCTTGCCCGAGGCATTCAACGGCATCTCGTCGAGCGTGACCCACACCGTGGGACGCATGTACTCCGGTAGCACGCGCGCCACCGCCTCGGCCAGGTCGTCCACGACGACGGAGCTCGGCGCCACGTAACCCACGAGATGCGCCTGCGTGCCGACCATACGGACGTCAGCCGCGGCATGCACCACGCCTGCGCAGGTCATGAGCGCAGCCTCGACCTCGCCGAGCTCCAAGCGCTGACCACGCAACTTGACCTGGAAGTCGTTGCGTCCCAGGTATTCCAATTCACCTGACGCGTTCCATCGCACCCTGTCGCCCGTGCGGTAGAGTCGCGCTCCCGGCGAACCGAATGGGTCGGCGACGAATCGTTGCGCGGTGAGCGCCGACTGTGCGGAGTAGCCTCGCGCGACCTGCACCCCACCGAGATACAGTTCGCCGGGCACTCCTTCGGGCACCCACTGCAGCCACGGGTCGAGTACGTACGTCGTGGTTCCGGGCACCGGCACACCGATCGGGACGACTATTTCATCGGGGTCGACCTGGTGGGCCGTTACGTCGACGGCCGCCTCCGTCGGGCCGTACAGGTTGTGGACAGTGGCTCGAGGAAATTCACGCATCGCCTCGTGCGCCACCGACGACGGGAGCGCCTCACCCGAGGCGAAGAGAAGCCGCACCGAGTCCAGTCGTCCGCGTGTCGGGCCGACCGAGTCGACGAACGCCGCCAGCATCGACGGCACGAAATGGACTGTTGTGATCCGTTCTGACTCGATGAGGGAGACCAGATGATCGGCATCACCGTGCCGATCCGGGTCGGCGATGACGAGCGTGGCGCCCACCATGAACGGAAGAAACAATTCCCACACCGAGACGTCGAATGTCACCGGCGTCTTCTGGAGGAAGACGTCGGAATCCTTGATGGCATACCATTCGCGCATCCACTGCAGCCGGTTCGCCACGGCACGGTGGGACACCGATACCCCCTTGGGCCGACCGGTCGACCCCGACGTGAACAAGGTGTACATCGCGTTGTCATGATCGATGTCCACGGACATAGTGCCGGTTGCAGAGGCGGTACGCGGATACGGGGTCGACGCATCGATCCCGACATAGTCGACGGAGCGGAGTTCGTCGACGAATGACGGCTGTTGGTCGGCCCTGCCGATGAGCATGCGGCCCGCTCCGGAGGTCTCGATCATGTACGACGCCCGCTCCGTCGGAGTGGCAGGGTCGATCGGCACGTACTGTCCACCGGCAGCGATGATCGCGTGGATGGCCACGAGCAATTCGATCGAACGCGGGATGGACACCGCCACAGCGGTATCCGCGCCGACACCGAGCTCGGCGAGCTGGTCGGACAACAGCGTGACCCGTGTGGTGAACTCGTCGTAGCTCACCCGTCGGTTACCGAAGACGAGCGCGATGTCTTCTGGCGCACCGTCGATCGTCACATAGTCAGACATGTTGACGCCTCACCCATCGATCCGAAGTTGTTGTGCGACAACTCGCCGCGACGAGACGCGGAGACCGAGCTCGCTTCCCGAATCCGCCTTGTCCTCCGACACCGGTCCCCCGTCCGACCAACGACCCACCACGCTGTGTTCCTCCTCGGTCAAGAACGGGGCGCGCGCGACAGGGAGGTCGGGCTCGGTAAGCAATGCACCGAGGACCGACACCACTCGGCTCCCGAAACCGCTCATCCGTTCCGCGTCGAACAAGTCGACCGCGTAGAGCACCGCCAACGACCACGGTCCCTGGTCCGTCATACGGATGTCGACGGTGAGGTCGACCTGAGCTGGGACGAAGTCGGTGTCGAACGGTTCCACCGTGAGTCCGCCGATCGTCGACGCAGCGTCCCGATCGCCTTCCCCGACGGTGAGCATCACCTGGGCCAGCGGCGAAAAGGATTCCGAACGAACCGGATTGAGCCTCTCGACGACTGCCTCGAACGGAACGTCGGCGTGTGCGTACGCCTCGAGATCGGTGGTACGCACCTGGTCGAGCAATTCGATGAAACTCATCCCGAGTTCCACATGCGCGCGCAGGATCAGGGTGTTGACGAACATCCCGACTACTCCGTCGAGCGATTGCTGGCCGCGACCTGCGATGGGGGTTGCCACCGCGATCTCGTCCTCCGCGCTCAACCTCGCGAGAACCACTGCGAGTGCTGCGTGCACCACCATGAACGGTGTAGCGCCCTGAGTCCGCGCAACAGTACGGACCAACTCTGCCACACGTTCCGGAATTGCCACGTCGACGCGAGCACCGTGATGCGATGCCACCGCCGGACGTGGTCGGTCCGCGGGGAGGTCGAGGACGTCGGGCAGGCCGCCGAGTTGTTCGGCCCAGTAGCTCAGCTGCCGTCCTGCTACCGATGTGTCGTCGGCGGGGTTCCCGAGAGTCGCGTGTTGCCACACCGCGAAATCCGCGAACTGCACCGGCAGCGGTGCGAATTCGGGTTCGGTTCCCGCTCTGCGCGCCGCGTAGGCAACCGCGAGGTCCGTGACGAGCGGTGCCATGGATTCGCCGTCGGCGACGATGTGGTGCAGAACCGCCGCAAGGATCCACTCGCCTGCCGCGTTCTCGACCACTCGCACTCTCCAAGGTGGTGCAGCGGTGACGTCGAACCCGGTGCGGATGGCCGAGCCGATCTCTGCGATTGAATCGACCACGGCCCAATCCGGCTCCGCGCTCGGGTCGTCGGCGTCGAGAACCACCTGGTGTGCCCCGTCGGCGTCAGCGGGAAACACGGTGCGTAAGATCTCTTGTCGCTCAACGACATCGCGCACTGCCAGCAGGAGTATATCGGGATCGACCTGCCCGGTCAGTCGCAGGACGATGGGCACGTTGTATGTCGCCTGCTCCGGCTCGAATTGGTTGATGAACCACATTCGCTGCTGGCCGAACGAGAGCGGAATACGTTGCGGGCGAGGCGAGACTGCCGAGATCTCGGCGAGAGCGGGCTGGCGGAAGCGGCTCAGCGCCACGAGTTGACGTACCGATGGCGCGTCGAAGAGATCACGGATGGACAGCTCCACGCCCAGCACCTCACCTGCCCGCGCGATGACGCGCATCGCCGACAACGAGTTTCCGCCGAGATCGAAGAAACTGTCGGTCACCGATACAGTCTCCACGCCGAGAACCTCGGCGAACACTGACGCGACACGGTGTTCGTGTGGCGAATCGGGCAGCGTGATCGTGCCGGTCGTCACCTCGGGTTCAGGCAGTGCTCGTCGGTCGAGCTTGCCGACAGGTGTCAACGGCAACGCGTCGAGGACCATGATCGAATCAGGGACCATGTATCCCGGCAGCCGTCCTGCCGCGAATTCCTTGAGTTCCGAGATCTCCACGGGCGCATCGGTCACCACATAGGCGGCGAGCGACGTCGCCTGCGGCCCGCCGACACCCACGACCACCACCGAACGGATGTCGTCGAACGAACCGAGTACGGACTCGATCTCGCCGAGTTCGATCCGCAGACCGCGCAGCTTGACCTGATCATCGGAACGACCCAGATACTCGACGACGGTGTGCCCGGACGCCTCATGCGAGAGCCGCACCACGTCGCCGGTGCGGTAGAGACGGGAGCCGTCGGTCCCGTACGGATCGGCGACAAAGGCGGCTGCGGTCAATGCGGGACGCGCCAGATAGCCACGGGCCAGAGAGGTCCCACGCACGTACAGGTCGCCGGGGAATCCCATCGGTACCGGCCGCAGCCGGCTGTCGAGCACGAGAAAATCGATCCCGGCAATAGGAGTACCCAGCGACACCTGTTCGGTGCGTGCCATCGGCGCACCGATCGCGACGGCGACGGTCGCCTCGGTCGGGCCGTACAGGTTCCGTAACGGTATGCCCGCCTCGGCCCACCGGTCCTTCAGCGGCCCACCCACTGCCTCGCCACCCGCGAAGACGCATTGCAGACTCGGTGACCGCGTCGGATCGAGGGTTGCCAGGACCGATGGCGTGAGGAAGGTGTGGCTCACCGCCTGCTCCGAGATGAACCGCACCAGCTCATCTCCACCTGCCGCAGTGGCCGGTCGATACACCAGCGTCCCGCCGGAGACTGCGGCGAGAAGATACTCGAGGACAGAGGCGTCGAAGCTCGGCGAAGCGAACCCGAGAACGCGAGCGTCGGGCCCCGCATCGCCGCTCCGCACCTCTTCGGCAGCGAAGTTCGCCAGGCCTGAACCGGTGACGGCAACGCCCTTCGGCCTCCCCGTCGACCCCGAGGTGTAGATGACGTATGCCAGATCGAGCGGTGACAAGGGTCGCCCTCGGTCTGCATCGGTGACGCCGGCAGCGCTCACGGAGTCGACCGTTCCCGCGAAATCAGGAGTGTCGATGACGTGCCACGCGGTCGACGCGCCGGGCAGATCAGAGTTCGACGAGGTACACAGGCCGACGCCCGCCCCGGAGTCCTCGAGCATGAGCTCGATGCGGTCGCTTGGATAACCCGGGTCGATGGGAACATACGCGGCACCGGATTTCGCGACCGCCCAGATCGCGGTGAGCAATGCCACCGACCTCGGCAACGCGAGCGCTATCAGGGATTCGGCGCCCGCTCCTTGTGCGATGAGCCACCGCGCCAACCGATTGGATGCCTCGTCGAGTTCGCGATAGGTCATCGCGTTCCCGTCCTCGTCGGTGACCGCGATCCATTCCGGCCGGCGTCGCGCCGCCCGGCTGAAGATCTCGGCGAGAGGCGTCGGCGGCACCGCAGGCGGACCACCGTGCAGCGCGACGCCGCGCGCCCCGGGCGCCAGGTCTATCTCGCAGACCGGGCTGTCCGGTCGGTCGACGATGCCGGACACGATCGCACGTAACGTCGCCTCGAGAACGGTGATCTGAGCGCCGGAGAACGCGCCCGGAAGGTACTTGAGCGTCAACGCGATTCCGTCGGGAGTGGGCGTTCCGGTCAGGTTCAACGGGTAGTGGGTGGCGTCGGATGCTTCGATACCGGAGATCGAGAGGCCACCGCTCGCGGCGTCGGCGATTCCGGCCGAGTCGACAGGATAGGACTCGTACGCGGTCAGGGTGTCGAAGAGCACCGGTAAACCGGTCAGCGCTGTCAGTTCCGTGAGGCCGCGATGCTGATGGTCGATCACCGTGAGCTTGTCTGCCTGCAGCCTGCCGAGCACCGTGGCGACCGTTGCCTCGGGATCGACGTCGACAACTGCCGGAAGTGTGTTGATGAACAATCCCACCAACGCCTCGGCGCCTTCGAGGTCGGCCGGTCTACCCGACACGGTTTCACCGAAGGCGACCACCTGATTTCCCGTCATCCGTGACAGGAGAACCGCCCACGCGAACTGGAGGATCGTCGACACCGTGACACCGCGCTCCCGAGCGAGCCGATCGATCGCGTCGCTGGCTGTGCGGCCCAGTCCGAAGGTGTGGTCCCGGGGCATCGCGTCGGTCGTCGGGTGCTGGTACTGACCGACCAGCGTCGGTTCGGTCAACCGCTCGAGCACAGTACGCCAGGCGCGGTCACCTATCGAGTCATCCTTGGTCGCAAGAATTTTGACGTGGGTGCCGAAGTCTGGGCGGGACGGCGACGGACCCGGCGTGTAAGGAGTGCCGGTTGCGTACAGGGCCAGTAGGTCGGCGAGCACGAGCGGACCCGACCAGCCGTCGAAGAGGATGTGGTGGTTGGTGATCACCACACTGTGGCCATCGGGTCGGCTGACCAACACGATTCGCAGGAGTGGTGGCCTGGCCAGATCGAAAGGTGCGCGCGATTCCGCGGCGGCGACATCGGCGATCTGTGTCTCGATCGACCCCGGTTCGACCGCGACCTCTCGCCACGGCACCTCGACGGTCGGGGGTACGACGGCGACCACCGCGCCCCGCGGTGTCTGTACGAATCCCGATCGCAGCGCGCTGTGGTGGAGCAGCAGGTCGCGGGCCGACGTCCGCAAGCGGGTGGGGTCCACATGTCCGTCGAAATGGATGATCGCCTGCGTCGAGTACACGTCCACACCGTCGGTCGAATCACCGACGTGCGGGCCGACGGCTCTCTTGGACTCCACATAGAGACCGGCCTGCAGCGGACTCGATGGCCACACCGCGGCAGCCGGATAGTCGAGCGCGAGCTTGTCCAGCTCAGACTGATCGATCTGGACCCCCGGCACGTCGGCCGGCGACAAACCGGGGTCACGTCCGCCCGCGATCGTCGTGACGAGATCATCGAGCTCGCACATCCACCGCGACATCAGGTCATCCATGTCGACTCCGGACACCACGTGCGACGCATAGCCGCCGTCGATCACCAGTCGGCGACCGTTCTCGCCCAGATCAACACTCACATTGACCGCGATCGCGTTGGGAACCACCATGGCGCCCGTCACCGTCGAGGGCGGCTCTGCGGCGGTGGAGTCGGGAATCAGGTCGACCGTGGCGGAGTCGGCGTTCTCGGCGACTGCTCCGCGGGCTCCGAGATAGTTGAAACCGATCGCGGGAAGTGCACGTGTCGCGAGTGCTGACTCCGACTGATAGCGAAGCACGCCGAAGCCGATACCCCGGCCGGGCATGCCGAGGCGTTCCTCCTTGGCCGCCTTGACCGCGTGAATCGCGTCGGGTCCCGGCTCGACAAGAACGGGTGCGATGCTGGTGAACCAGCCCACTGTCCGCGACAGGTCGGCGCGACGCGGGACCGGGCCCTGTTCGAGGACGTCGTCGTAACGACCGTGGCCCTCCACGAGGACAGGCCACGGTGCTCTTGACATGCCCCGAGCGAGAGCCCAGCCGTCGAGCGCACGTGCGAGTGTACCGAGCAGTACGTCATTGACGTTGCCACCGAAGGCCTTCGGCAACAACGTCAACACCGCCTCGGTCGTCGTCTCGTCGACGCTTCGTGTGACGGAGTGCATCGTGCGGACCCGGTCACGGTCGGCTACCAGCCGGAGTCGGTCGTCGTCCGTTGCGGGCAGTCTGCTGGCCCAGTAATCCTCTTCGACGTCGCGGTCGACTGTTTGGTCTGCGACGGCAGCCGTCCATGCGCGCTGTGTGGTCACCTCGTCCCGTAGTGCGATCTGCGTACCACCATGGAGTTGCGCCCAGGCAGTGGCGAGGTCTTCGACGATGATCGGCCAGGACACGGCGTCGACCGCCAGATGATGCACCACGAAGACCAGCCGCAACGGGCCGTCGTCCCCGACGACCAGCACAGCCCTGACCAACGCTCCACGTTCGGGAGCGAGGTCCGCAAGCGCGTCCGCGTGCGCCGACTCCAACACCTCTGCGAACTCATCGGTGCCCACACGGGCGGACGTGAATGCTGTTGACACCGCGGCGAATCCGTCGAAGTCGACCGATTCCCGCGTCCAGTGTCCGTTGTCGGACGACAGACGTGTCGACATTTCCGGATGGGTGCGGACAAGGGCGGTGAGTATGTCGGCGAGCACCCTCTCCGTGATCGTAGGAGGTGCATACAGCACGATCGACTGGCTGAAGTCGGCGAAGTCCTGCGCTTCTGTTGAGTGCTCGATCATCCACGACACGATGGGGGGCAGCGGGGTCGGGGCGTCGGACGGCATGTCGGTCAGCAGTGGCAACAGGTCTTGGTCCTCGGCCGCGGCGCGTGCCATGGCGCGGATCGTGCGGTGTTCGAAGATCTGTCGCGGGGTGAGCACCACCCCGGCCATCCGCGCGGCCGAGGCGAGCTGGATCGACATGATCGAGTCGCCACCGAGGGCGAAGAACGACTCGGTGACATCCACCCGGTCTACGCCGAGAAGTCCGCTGATGATCTGTGCGAGAGCCGATTCGGCAGCTGTCTGCGGCTCGACGATGTCGTCGGTCGTGCCCCTGTCCGGCTGCGGTAGCGACCGAATGTCCAGTTTTCCGCCGGGAGTGACGGGCAGCTCATCGATCACCACAACGCGATGCGGCACCATGTGGTGCGCGAGTCGGGATCGGGCGGCGATCAGGACCTCTGATTCGGTGACTGTATTGCCAGCTGCTGGAACGACATACGCGACCAATCGGTTTCTGCCGTTGTCGTCTCGAGAACCGATGACCACGGCCTGGCCGACAGCAGGCACATCGGCCAGGACTGCCTCGATCTCCCCTAGTTCGACCCGCTGTCCATTGATCTTCACCTGATGGTCTGCGCGGCCCACGAAGACCAGATCGCCTCGCCGATCGACCTTGGCCATATCGCCCGTCACGTACATCCGCGCCCCGGCGACCCCGGAGAAGGGATCTGCGACGAAGCGGGTAGCCGACAGACCTGGACGGCGAAAGTAACCGTGGGCCAAGGAATCTTGAGATCCTAGATAGATCTCGCCGACGACGCCGCGAGGTACCGGGTGGAGACGCTGGTCGAGGACGTAGGCGGTGAACCCCCGAATCGGGCGGCCGATCGTCACCGCCTGTTCCGGGCGAGAGCGTGCCGACGTCGCCCAGATCGTCGTCTCCGATGGCCCGTAGAGGTTGAACACGCGGCGTTCGGCGGTAGCCCAACTTGCCACGAGATCGGCGGGACACGCCTCGCCGACTGTCATGATGTTGCGCAGTCCACCCGCTCGCCGTGGGTCGAGGGTGCCCAGGACCGTAGGAGTGATGACGATATCGGTGACGTCACCCTCGTCGATGACGCGTGCGAGCGCTTCGCCTGCGTAGTCCGACGCGCCCGCGATCACCAGGGTGTGCCCGTGTCCGATGGCGCGGAGCACTTCGTCGAAAGCTGCGTCGAAGCTCGGCGATGCCACGTGGAGCAGTCGTGCACCAACGTCCGGTGAGGTGATGCTGTCGTGCGCGGTGAGTAGATTCGCCATCCCGCGCTGGCTGACCGCGACAGCTTTGGGGGTACCGGTAGACCCGGAGGTGTAGATCAGATACGCCAGATTGTCTGCACGAGGACGGCCGTTGAGCTCCGTCGGGGCAAGCGGTCGATCGTCCATACCCTCACCGAGAGAGGTGATGTCGAGCCATCGGCACCCGTCGGCCTGCGTATCGAACGTCCCGGGTGCGCATATACCGACGCGCGCGCGGGAGTCGGTGATCATGTACTCGACACGATCGGTCGGGTAACGAGGGTCGACGGGTACGAACGCGGCGCCTGTCTTCGCCACGGCGATTGCCGCCATCACCGACTCCGGTGACCGTTCGAGTCCGAGCGCGATCACGTCGTCGACACCGAGTCCCTCACGAATCAGCGAGCGTGCGATCCGGTTCGTTCGAGATTCGAAGTCTCGATACGTCATCGAGCCCCCCGCGTAGACCAGTGCGGGCAGATCGGGATCTATTTCTCGTCGTGACAGCAGTTCGATCAGAGGCGCCGGCTCGGTGCCACCATCGCTGAACGGGATCGGGAAAAACCCACGTTGGCGTGCGGCATTCACCGAATCAGGTCGGTCGCCCGCGGACTCCCTGTCCCCGACGATGTCGCTGTCCCCGACGATGTCGATGTCCCCGACAGCGAGATCGTCGGCGGTGACCATCGCAGCCAGGATGCGCTTCCAGGTCCATTCGAACCGGGCGATCGTGTCCTCGTCGAATAAAGCCGTGGCGTAGGTGATCTCCACTGCCATGGGCGACGTGTCCGTCCGGTCCGCGACGGCCATCAACAGATCGAGACTGGCCGAATACTCGTCGACGTCGAGCGGAGACGCGGTGATCTCACCGATCTCGAGGCGGTCGGCGTGCGCTCGTCGGGCCGCACTCACGAAGGTGAATCCGATCTGAGCCAGCGGCGCGAACGAGGTGGCGCGCTCGGGTGCCAGTTCGTCGACGAGGTCGTCGAATTGGACGTCGGCGTTGGCGAATGCATCGACGTCGACCCGTCGCAGTTCCGCGACGCACTCCGCGATCGTCGCCGCGCCATCGATCGCGGTGCGCAGTACGAGGGTGTTGACGAACATACCGATCAGGTCGTTCAGCGCTTCGTCGGAACGCCCTGCGATCGCCGAACCGATCACTACGTCCTCGGTCGATGCCAACCGCGCAACCGTGATCGCCAGCGCGGCATGACACACCATGAACATGGTGAGTTCGTGCGCTCGCGCGAACTCTTCGAGGTCTGCCGCCAGAGCATCCTCGACGACGGACCGGAACATGCCCGCCGTGCCCTCGAATACCGCTGGGCGCGGCCGGTCGGTGGGGAGATCGGTGACCTGTGGCAGGTCGGCCAGTTGCCGCCGCCAGTACTCCATCTGCGGTGCAATGCGCTCGCCGGCGACCGCGCGTTGCCAGACCGCGAAGTCTGCGTATTGCAGTTGTGGTGCCGGTTCTGGCGCAGCGATCACCCCGGTTCGTACCGCGTAGGCGGACAGGAGGTCACGGATGAACACCGAGGTCGATTCGCCGTCGAATGCGATGTGGTGCACGGTCACGACGAGGTCGGTGGTGTCCGCGGTGCCGGCCGAATCATCGGCGGTGGCGCCGTACGTTGCGAGCCGGACCCGAATCGGAAGTTCCTGGCTCACATCGAAACCTGCACCGACGGCATCGCGCGTCGCCTCGGCGGCCGCGTCTCCTTCGGAGAGATCCACCACCTTCCAGTCCAGGACTCGTTCGACGTCGGACATGTCGAGGATCTGCTGGATCGGACCACCGTCATCCGACGGGTAGACCGTGCGCAGGATCTCGTGGCGTTCGATCACGTCGATGAGCGCAGCACGTAATGCGGCGCGGTCGAGCGGACCATGCAGCCGCAGCGCCATGGGGATGTTGTAAGAACTCGACGACGTATCGAATTGGTTGATGAACCACATCCGTTGCTGCGCAGAGGACAACGGGATGCGCTCCGGTCGCGCACCGGCGACGAGCGCACCGGCACGGTGCGCGCGCCCGTCGAGCGCCGTGCACAACGCACGCACACTCGGGTGGTCGAACAGGTCACGAACGCTCACATCGACGTCGAGCACGGTGGCAACCCGCGCCACCACACGCATCGCGGACAGCGAATTGCCACCGGCGGAGAAGAATGATTCGGTCACGCTGATCCGTGCGACGCCGATGACATCGGCGACGATATCTGCCACCGCTTGCTCCCGCGGGGACGCAGGTGCGACGTAACGTGCCGACTCCATGAAGCGGGCCGGTTGAGGGAGCGCTCGCCGGTCGACCTTGCCGTTGGCGTTGAGCTCGATTGCGTCCAGCGGCATCCAGATGGTCGGACGCATGTACTCCGGAAGCCGCTGCCGCACAGCTTCTTCGATTGTGTCGACGGGTACCGAGGCCGGCGCATAGTAGGCGACCACGTCTTGCGCACCCGTCTGCGGATCCGTATGTATGCTCACCGCGGCGTGGACGACGCCGGGCACAGAATGCACGGCCGACTCGACCTCGCCCAGTTCGAATCTTTGGCCACGCAGCTTCACCTGGAAGTCGACCCTACCGAGGTAGTCGAGGGTGCCCGCGTGATTCCACTTCACCAGATCACCCGTGCGATAGAGCCGTTCGCCCGGGGCGCCGAACGGGTCGGCCACGAATCGTTCGGCGCTGCGTCGTCCGTCCGAGGCGTAGCCCCGCGCCACCTGGACTCCGCCGACGTAGAGTTCACCGACGACTCCGACCGGTACCGGTGAGAGCCTCGCATCGAGGACGTGCGCCGTCAGATTCTGATTCGGGCTGCCGATCGGTGCACTGTCGTCGCCCGGCGCGAGCGACTGGTGGGTAGAGGTGATGGTCACTTCGGCGGGACCGTAGAGGTTCCACAGCGATACGTCGGGCAGCAGGCCATAGACCGTCTGCACGACATCGGGAGTGAGCGCCTCGCCACCCACGAATATGTTCCGGAACGACCTGAGTTCTGTGACGTCGGTGCCCAATACGTCACAGAACGTCGCTAGCAACGACGGAACGAATGACGCCAGCGTCACCTGCGCGTCGACGATCTGCCGGGCGAGCAGTCGGGGATCGAGGTCGCCCGCCTCCCCCACAGTCACGACCGCGCCCCCGACGAAGGTCGGCAAGAGTATCTCGAAAACCGACACGTCGAAGGTGACGGGCGTCTTGAGCAGCACCCGTTCATCCGCCGTGAGCTCGAAAGTGCGCATCAACCAATCCATCTGGTTGCCCAGTCCTCGATGGGTGACGGTCACGCCCTTGGGCTCACCAGTCGAACCCGAGGTGAACAAGGTGTAGACGGCGTTGTCGACATGAAGCGGCGCACGACGATCCGCGTCGGTCACCGGGTCGACCGCCGAATCCACTTCGGTCGTCGTGTCGACCTCGATGCGCGGGATGCCGTCGAGACCTCTCAACGCAGGAACCTCGTCAAGGGTTATTGACACGAGGATCAGTCGAACACCGGTTGTGGCCGCCATGCGTTCGGCGCGCGCAACCGGCGTTCCGGGGTCGATGGGAACGAACTGGCCACCCGCCACGATCACCGCATGGACGGCGACGACAAGGTCGACACCTCGTGGCATGACCACGGCGACGGCGACCTCGGGGCCCACTCCCGCAGCGATCAGAGTGCGCGCGAGACCTGTGACGCGGGAATGCAATTCACGCTTTGTCACCTGCCGGTCACCGCTGATCACAGCCACTCGGTCGAGCTGACGAAGAGTAGTGTGCTGCAGGGAATCGGCCATGGTTCGCGCCGGTAATGCAACCACCGGGCCGGTCGAGCGACGCTGCATCTCCCGCAGCTCGTCCGCGCGCATCAGAGGTACATCGCCGACCACAGCCGCTACGTCGCGTGTCACAGCGGTCAGCATGTCGATGAAACGTCGGACGATCGCGGCCGCGGTCGCGCGATCGAAGAGATCGGTGGCGTATGAGAGCGAACCGGCCCACCCACGGGAATCGTCGGCAGGACTGATCGTGAACCCGAGGTCGTACTTCGCGGGAAGGTTGTCGGGTTCGACTGCCTCGACCTGCAGACCCGCAGCCTGATGGGCCAGCTCACTGAGGACGTCGATGCTCGCTGACTCGTCGAAGGCGAGCATGACCTGGGCCAACGGACCGAAGGACTCCGAGCGCACAGGTGCGACCGCGTCGACCACTGCCTCGAACGGAACATCGGCATGCGCGAATGCATCGAGGTCGACTTCTCGGACACGGTCGAGCAGCGCTGCACATGCTTCGTCGGCGCGCACCCGGGTACGCAAAACGATGGTGTTGACGAACATTCCGATCAACTGATCGAGTTCCCGCTGGCCGCGACCGGCGATCGGGGTGGCGATGGCGATGTCGGTGTCGCCGCTCAACCTCGACAGCACGGCAGCGAGGGCTGCGTGCACCACCATGAACCGGGTGACACCCCGTTCGTGCGCGAGGCGGCCGATCCCCTCCGTGACCTCGGTATCGATCCAAAAATCCAGTTGGGCACCATGATTGGATGCGACCTGCGGGCGTGGCCGATCGGTGGGTAGCGAGATCACGTCGGGCAGTTGTGCCAATGCCTCTCGCCAGAATTCGATTTGCGAGGCGCTGATCGACGTGGGGTCGTCGGGTTCGCCGAACACATCGCGTTGCCAGAGCGCGAAATCAGCGAATTGGACAGGCAGGGGGGCGAAGACGGGCGTGTCGTCTTCTCGACGCGCCGCGTACGCCAACATGAGGTCGCTGGTCAGTGGCGCCATCGACTCACCGTCTGCGGCGATGTGATGGAGGACGAGAGCCACCACATGCTCGTTGGGCGTCTGTGACCACAGTCGACCGCGGATGGGCCAGTTCTCCTGCAGATCGAATCCATCCGATGCAGACCGTGCGATGTCGTCGGCATCGGATACAACCTGCCAATCCAGACGGGCGTCGATGTCACTCACCGGATCGACATGCTGGAACGGCTCGCCGTCGTCGGCGAGAAACCGCGTCCGCAGGATGTCATGGCGAGCGACGACGTCGCCGACCGCACGCCGCAGAGCGGTTGCGTCGAGGTCGCCGCGGATACGCAGCACCGAAGGGATGTTGTAGGCCCCTGAGGTCGGGTCGAAGCGGTTGATGAACCACATACGATTCTGCGCGTAGGACAACGGAAGTCGCTCGGGTCGCTGACTGACCGCCACGACCGGCGGTAGTCCGGTGTGTCGTCCGCTGAGCGCGTCGGCCAGTTCGGCGACGGTCGGGTGGTCGAACAGATCGCGAACGGACACGTCGACACCGAGTTGCTGACCAATTCTGGAAACCACTCGCATCGCGGAGAGCGAGTTGCCGCCCAGATCGAAGAACGAGGTGGCGGTCGAGGGGTGCTCGATGCCGAGCACATCCTCGATTACGCCCACGATCGTCATCTCAGTCCTGGACTCCGGGGCACGGTAGGCACTTTCATCGACCGAGAAGTCGGGCTCGGGCAACGCGCGCCGATCGACTTTCCCAGCACTACCGAGTGGCATCTCGTCCACGACGGTCCAGTGATCGGGAACCATGAAGTCGAGGAGATTGCGCGCACAGTGGTCGCGCACCCTGTCGACGTCGACATCGTCGCCACAGAGGTATCCGACGAGAACCTGCTGGCCCGCAGGTCCGGTGCGGACCTGTGCTGCGGCCTGCGACACACCGGGTGCAGCAGCGAGCACACCGTCGATCTCCCCCAGTTCGATGCGCTGGCCACGAATCTTGACCTGGAAATCGACGCGACCGACGTAATCGATGTCGCCGGTCGGCAATCGCCGGACCAGGTCGCCGGTGCGGTACATCCGCGCGCCGGCGGGCCCGAAGGGATCGGCCACGAATCGATCGGCGGTGAGGTCGGGCCGGTTGACGTAGCCCCGGGCCAGTTGGGCACCGCCGACGTACAACTCACCGATCACACCGGCGGGAACGAGGTTCAGTCGACTGTCGAGAATCGCGACCGTGGTGTTGTAGACAGGTGAGCCGACAGAGAGACGATCGATCGTCGAGATATCGGCATCCAGAACGTAGTTCGTCGCCTCGGTTGGCCCGTACTGGTTGATCACGTGCACGTCGGGCAGCGAGGACCGGATCTGGGCGGCCAGCGCCGGAGTCAGCGCCTCACCACCGGTGACGAGCAGACGTAGGTCGGACGACTGCAGCTCCGACACCAGCTGGGCGTCGTCGAAGATCGCGGACCAGACCGCAGGTACTGCCTCGACGACATGAATGCCCTCGGCACGTATCAGCTCGACGAGGTAGTCGATGTCACGATGTCCGCCAGGACGCGCGATGACCATTGTCGCCGATGTGGTCGGCGCCCAGAACAGTTCCCACACAGAAGCGTCGAACGTGTATGTCGTCTTGCACAGAATCCGGTCGACGCCCGCGCGTCCATAGACGTGGTCGGTATATGCGAGATGAGACACCATTGCGCCGTGTGTGACCGAAACGCCCTTCGGTCGTCCGGTCGACCCGGACGTGAACATCGTGTAGATCGTGTTGTCCGCCAGGAGCAAACCGTTGCGTTCGCGCTGCGAAATCGGTTCGGCGAGCGCCGGGGCCTGCGAATCGCACGAGACCCGGAGTCGGTCGACCTCGATCCCCTCGATTGCAGCGGGCTCGTCACCGCGTCCGATCAGCAGCAGTCGGGCACCGGCGGTGCGGAGCATGTACTCGACCCTCTCGGAGGGCGCCTGCGTGTCGATCGGGACGTACGCCCCGCCTGCGGCGACGATCGCGTGTATCGCCACGACCATCTCCACTGATCGTTCGATGCACACACCCACCGCGACCTCGGGACCGACCCCTCGCGCGATGAGTTCGCGGGCAAGTGATTCCGTGCGGGCGCCGAACTCACGGAAGTCCACCTCACGATCACCGAAGCGCAGAGCGATGCGATCGGGCTCGCGTCGCACCTGTCGGGCGACGAGATCGGCAACCGTGTGCGGCGGAACGGCACAGAGCTCACCAGAACCCGCGCGGACAATGGCCTCGGCTTCTCTCGGCGTGATCAACGCCATGTCGCCGACCGGCCGATCCGGTTCAGCCAGCAACTCATCGAGTAGCAGGATCAGTCGCTGCGCGAACGCAGTCACCGTGTCGGCTTCGAAGAGATCGGTCGCGTAGCTGACGGCGCCCCACCAGTCGTGACCGGGGTCGGCGGACGAGACGGTGATCGTGAGGTCGAGCTGCTCCGGAGCATCTTGCGGCTCGCGGGGACTCAGCTCGATTCCTGCGACGCGGAGTGCGGTCCTCCGCGCCGAGGCCGCCGGATCGAAGGACAGCATGACCTGGGCCAACGAGGCGAATGCAGCTGAGCGCGTTGGCGACAACGCCTCGACGACTTCTTCGAACGGGACGTCAGAGTGGGCGAACGCGTCGAGGTCGATCTCTCGGATACGCTGCAGCAGCGTCTCGAACGACATACCCGGATCGATCTCGGTACGGAGCACGAGCGTGTTGACGAACATCCCGACGAGCGGGTCGAGGGCTCGGCGGCCGCGA
This sequence comes from Gordonia otitidis, assembly GCF_020735545.1. Classification (NCBI taxonomy): domain Bacteria; kingdom Bacillati; phylum Actinomycetota; class Actinomycetes; order Mycobacteriales; family Gordoniaceae; genus Gordonia; species Gordonia otitidis. Next base: position 3,500,921 of record NZ_CP085974.1, on the reverse strand, counting down.
CCTGCGATCGGTGTCGCGATGGCGATGTCGGTGCTGGCGCTCAGGCGCGCGAGGAGAACCGCGAGAGCACCGTGGAGCACCATGAACGGAGTCGCCCCCGACGAATTCGCGGCCTCGAGGACGCGCTCACCAAGTGACGCCGGGATCGAAAATTCGACTCGACCACCGCGGTGCGACGCGACCGCTGGACGCTGTCTGTCGGTCGGGAGCCCCAGGACGTCAGGCAGGCCGCCCAGCCTCGCGGTCCAATACGACAGCTGTTCTGCGACAACGGAACCAGCGTGCTCGGTCGAGCCGAGAGCGCGGTGCTGCCAGATCGCGAAGTCTGCGAACTGGATCTCCAACGACGGTAATGAGATCGGCGTCTGCGCGGCATGGTGGGCGTAGTAGGCACCCAGATCGGCGAACAGTGGCGCCAGCGATTCGCCGTCGGCGGCAATGTGGTGCAACACGAGAGCGAAGTCGTATTCTCCTGTTCCCGTTGCACAGACCCGTGCGCGGATCGGCCACTGCGCGCTGAGATCGAACTCGTCGAATGCCAGCGTGTCCAGGTCCGCGGCCGAGTCGACCGTCGCCCAATCGAGGCGGCCCGCGATCTCCTCGACCGGGGAGACGCTCGCGAACGGCACACCGTCGATCTCTGGATATGTGGTGCGCAGAACCTCGTGTCGAGCGACGACATCGGCAAGCGCCGCGCGCAGTGCAACGATGTCCACATCACCTGACAGGTGCATCACAGCGGGAATGACGTACCCGTCCGCACCGTCGGAGAACCGGTTGATGAACCAGATGCGACGTTGCGCGAAAGACAGCGGGAGCCGCTCAGGCCGGGGCGACGCCGCTGTCAGCGGGGGCAGCGCGGCGTCGAGTCCCCCGATGACTCCTGCGATCTCGCGGATGGTGGGGGCATCGAAGAGATCGCGCAGATTGAAGTCGACTTCCAGTTCCTCGCACACACGACCGACGATCCGGGCAGCCGACAATGAATTGGCCCCGAGATCGAAGATCGATTCGGTGACACCGATGCGATCGAGTCCGAGCACATCGGCAACGATCGACGACAGTGTCTGTTCGACCTCGGTCTCAGGGGCCACGTACTCGACGGAGGACTCGACGACCGGAGCGGGCAATGCACGGCGATCCAACTTGCCGTTGACCGTGAGCGGGAGTTCGTCGAGCACCATGACCACGTCCGGCACCATGTAGCCCGGCACCTTGGTGCCCACCGCCTCGCGCACCGCTGCCGGATCGACAACTGTCCCGGCAGCGGCGACCACGTAACCCACCAGCAGCTCGGTTCCGACCGAGTTCGCACGGACGGCCACCGCAGCGGCGGCAACGCCCGCGGCCGACAGCATTGCGGCCTCGACCTCACCCTGCTCGATTCTGAAGCCGCGCAACTTGATCTGGGCATCCGACCGACCGAGATACTCCAGTGTGCCGTCGCGGAAGATACCTATGTCGCCGCTTCGATACATACGCCGCGCGTCTCCGGCGAACGGGTCCGCGACGAATCGTGCGGAGGTCAGCGCCGGTTGGTCGAGATATCCGCGTGTGACCTGGGTTCCCGATACATAGATCTCACCCGGCACGCCGTCCGGCACCCGCCGTAGACGCTCATCGAGAAGGTGAATCGTCAACTCCGGCAACGCTTGTCCGACATCAGAGCCGTGTGCGGTCGTCACGAATACGGGATCGAGCGCGCGAAAGGTCGAATGCACGGTTGTCTCGGTGATCCCGTACATGTTGACTAGGGTCGGCCCGGGTGAGCCGGCCACAGCCTCGCGATCGGCGTACCACCGTCGGACCTGCGCGAAGTCCAGTGCCTCACCGGCGAACACCATGTACCGGACGCTCGGGGAGAGAGTGTGCTCGGCTCCCGGCCGAACCGCAGCGGCCAGTTGATAGAACGCGGAGGGCGTCTGTGAGACGACGCTCGCCGCTTCGGCGTGCAGCAGCCGTGCGAACTCGCCGGGACTGCGGGTGGTCAGATAGTCGAGGACCACCAGTCGTCCACCGAACAGCAGCGCGCCCCACATCTCGAACACAGAGACATCGAACGCGTACGAGTGGAACATCGTCCACACATCGGTCTCGTCGAAACCGTAGCGTTTCTGCGCTGCTCTCATCAGCGAGACAACGCTGCGCTGCTCGACCACCACGCCCTTGGGACGCCCCGTCGAACCCGACGTGAAGATCATGTACGCCGCACAGCGTTGGTCCACGGCGACCGGCGGGCTGTCCGAGCCGTCGGCAGTCGCGACCAGATCCTCCGTGGTGCAACCCGGAATGCCGAGATACGACAGTGCCGCGCACCCTTCGGCGTCACTGAGCAGAAGACTCGGACGTGCGGTGTCGACGATGTAGGACAGACGATCAGCGGGATGTGAGACGTCGAGCGGCAAATACGCTGCACCCGCTTTGAGGATTCCGAGTATCGCGACGATCACGTCGACGGTACGCGGGGTGGCCAAGCCGACGACATCGCCCGCACCGATACCGCGGGCGTAAAGAGCGCGCGCAACGTCGTCGGATCGACCATCGAGTTCTCGATAGGTCAGCGACGCCCCGGTTTCGTCTTTGACGGCAATCCGCCCGGCGAATCGGAGGGCAGCCGACCTGAAGATGCCCGGCAGTGATTGCCAGTCACTCGATCCCAAGACCTCTTCGGCAGCTGAACGGATCGTGTCGACGGTCTCGGCGGTGACTCGCGCGACATCGGCCGGTGTCAGCAGTTCGCGCGGGAGCATGGTCGTGACGATTGCGCTCAGCGCGGCATCGGGCTCCATGCCACGAGCGCTGAACACGGATGCGGTCGGCGCGACACGGTCGTTCAGCGCGGCGAAAACGACGTCGCCCTGTGCGCCGCGAAAGGCGACGGCATCGGGCACAGTGGCCGCTGCGAGAGCAACGAGGTCGACCGTCGGTGGACGCGTTCCCCATACCGATGAGCTGGATACCGACACGTCCGATCCGATGTCTGTCACGCGCTGCCCTCCCGATTCACGACATCGGCGGAATCGCCTGAGTCCGAGATTCTTTCCTGCTCGTCGATGACCTGTGCGGCATTGTTCTCGAGTTCGGTGAGTACATCGTCGAGACGCTCAGCGCCACCCGAAGCCAGATCTGGAACCAACGTCATCAAAGCGATCGTGAGCGCCGAATCACGGTCCGGCGTCGATGCGGCCATCACCTCGACCATGGCATCAAGATCGGAGAAGTTGATCGCCCCTGAACCTTCTCCGACTGCGACGCCGTCCGGAGCACGCAGCGCCGCCCTTATCACCGATTCGGAAATGGTGATCGACGTGGACTCGGCGGAATCGGCAGTGACTGTGTCGAGTTCGTCGGGCAGTCGGATCGAGAGGTCAGCGACCGGGGTGTCTATGTCGCGGACGATCGATCGGAGCACGGCAAGGTAGCGCTGCGCGAAGCGCTCGACGGTCGCTCGATCGAACAGGTCGGTCGCATAGAGCAGTTGACCTCGGACACTTCCGGTCGTCGAGCCACCCGAGGGGTCTCTCGGGAACAAACTGAGCTGCAGATCCACCTTCGCAGAGGTCAACTCCTCATCGAGGGGGGTGACCGTCAGGTCGCCGAGTCGCAGGGCGGGGAACTCGAGATTCTGATAGGCGAACATCGCCTGGAACACCGGGTTGTGCGATGGGCTCGGCGCAATGCCGAGTGCCGCGGCGATGGTGTCGAAGGCGACATCTGCGTTCGACATGTCGGCGAGGTCGTCGCGGCGGACCCGGCTCAGAAGGTCCGCGAACGACTCACCCGCATCGATGGTGGTACGCAGCGCCAACGTGTTGACGAACATCCCGACCACACTGTCGAGACCCTCCTCACCACGGCCGGCGAAGGGACTTCCGATGACGATGTCGTTGCGCCCGCTGAGCCTGCTCAAGAGAACGGCGAAGGCCGCTTGAGTGACCATGAACATGGTCGAATGGCGTTGATGGGCAACGCTTTCGAGGTCATCGGACAGATCGGCCGGGATCTCGAAATCGATCGCGCCGCCGATGAAGCTCTGGTTCTTGGGACGCGACCTGTCCGTGGGTAACTCCAACAGGTCCGGAATCCCCTCGAGGCGGTTCTTCCAGTAGTCGAGCTGCCGATCGCGCTCACGCACGTCGCCGGATTCCGCGGCCAGCCGGTCGGTCTGCCACATGCTGTAATCCGCGTACTGCACCGCCAACGGACGCCACCCGGGCTCCAGACCTGCATGTCGCGCGCTGTAGGCGATCATGAGATCTCGAGCGAGCACCGACATCGACGCACCGTCGGCACTGATGTGGTGGACCACGACGACGAGCACGTGCGAGTCCGCACCCGCCGACAGCAGGGCGGCCCGCACCGGGAGTTCTTCTGTGACGTCGAAACCTTTTCCTGTGACCGCGGCTATCGCGGCGGGAAGGTCGGATCCCGCGGGCACCATGCGAAGCGAGATCTCATCGACCCACTCACCGTCCTCGGGCATGATCACCTGTATCGGGGTGCCGTTGACCATCGGATAGATGGTCCGGAGCGCCTCGTGTCGCCGCATCAGGTCCTGCAACGCCAGGTCGAGTGCCGCCTCGTCGAGGTCGCCCTCCAGCCGGAGTGCCAGCGCCATGTTGTAGACCGCAGACACCGGGTCGGCGCGGTTGATCAGCCACAATCCCCGCTGCATCTCCGACACCGGGACCATCTCGGCTCGTCGCCGCGGTCGCAGCGGCAGCGCAGCCCTCGATGCGCGACCACGTGACAGCTCTCGGGCGAGATCGGAGACAGTGGGGTGTTCGAAAATCGCGCGTACCGGCACCGTCTGATCAAGCACGGCAGCGACGCGCGCGGCGACCTTGGTCGCAGACAACGAGTTGCCGCCGATCTCGAAGAAGTCGGCGACGACACTGACCCTCGGTGTTCCGAGAACCTCGCCGTAGACGTCGGCGAGCAGTGTCTCGAGTTGCGTGCGCGGCGCGACGAACGGCGTGTCGTCATGGAAGTCGACGGGCGGCAGCGCGTGACGATCGACCTTGCCCGCCAACGTCAGTGGCAGTTCGTCGACGATCGTGACGGCGCGCGGCACCATGTACTCGGGCAGCACCCCCGATGCATGCAACAGGAGATCCCGTGGTCGTACCTCGGTGCCCGTCCCCGGCGCGACGGTCACGTACGAGGCGAGGACGTCGTCCCCATTCGGGCCGGGCACGGCCAAGGTGACGGATTTGGTCACTGCGGGATGGGAGGTCAGCGCATCGTCGACCTCTCCGGGTTCGATGCGTAGTCCGCGAATCTTGAGCTGGAAGTCGATGCGCCCGAGATAGCGCAACCTGCCCTCGCGGTCGCGCAGGACGCGATCGCCTGTCCGATACATCCGTCGACCAGATCCGAAAGGGTCGGCCACGAACTGGCTGCAGGTCAGATCCGCTCGTCCGTGATAGCCACGAGCGAGTTGGGTTCCGGCAAGGTATAACTCGCCCGGCACCCCTACCGGTGTCGGACGAAGTGCGTTGTCGAGAACGTACGCACAGACCCCGGCGACCTCGGTACCGATCGTCACCGGCTCGTCGTCGCCGAGCGGACCGGCCGCGGTGGCCCAGATCGTGGCTTCTGTCGGCCCGTAGAGGTTGAAGAAGCGACGACCCGCCGCCCGCCACCTGCGCGCCAACTCTTCCGGGCACGCTTCACCAACGCTGATCACCGTGGCGAGGGAAGGGACGTGTTGCGCGTCGATCGTCGCCAGTGACGACGGGGTCATGACAGCGTGAGTGACTTCCTCACGCTCGATCAACTCCTCGAGTTCTGCCCCACCGAACACCCCTGCGGGGCTGACGACCAGAGTGCCGCCGCAGCCGACCGACATCAGGATCTCGAACACCGACGCGTCGAAACTCGACGACGCAACATGCAGGACCCGGGAGGTCTGGTCCAGGCCGAGGATGCGCCGCTGGTTGGCCATCATGTTGGCAAGACCTCGATGGGTCACGGCCGCGGCCTTGGGCTTTCCGGTGGAACCGGAGGTGTAGATCAGATAGGCCAACTCGTCCAGCGGCGCATCGTCGGCCGGGCGTTCGGGCCTCGGGAGGATCGAGCTGTGCCCTGCGACCCTCAGTTCCGTCGCGGGGTCGTCGAGAATGAGCCATTCGACCCCCAGGGGCAGCGAATTGGCCACAGACGCTACGCCGAGACCCAGCTGCGCTCCGCTGTCTGCGAGTATCTCTGTACGTCGGGCCGGGGGGTGCGCGGGGTCGATACTGACGAACGCGGCACCGGCAACGGCCACCGCGAGTGTGGCGAGCACGGAGTACCTCGAACGCGGGATGGCAGTGGCCACAACCGAACCCGCACCCACGCCCCGCTCGGACAGTTCACAGGCGAGCTGACTCACCTGAGCGGCCATACTGGCCCAGGTGGTCTCGCCGTCGGCGCTGATCGCAAGTGCATCCGGATTGGCGGACGCCATGGCAGAAGTCAGGAGTTCGGCAAGCGTCGCAGGCTCCGGCAGCGTCGCCGAGTCGGCGGCGTGGTCGCCGACCACCGGCACATGGACCAGGTCGACAGCTCCGACTGGTTGCTCGGGATCGGATACCATCTGCTTCAGCACAGTGACCAGGTGCTGTCCGAGATCGGAAACGGTGCTTTCATCGAAAATATCTGTGGCATAGGAGATTTCGACGTCATAGCCGGCGCGTCCGACTTCGCTGTCGGCCACCCGATCGGTAACGGACACCGAGAGATCGAACTTTGCCGCGGGAATGCGTGTCGACACGAGCTGCGCTCCGGGCAGCAACGCGTCGAGGGTCGTCGCCTGGCCCGGATACATCGTGAACGCCACCTGGAACAACGGCGTGTGTGAGGCCGTCCGCGAGGACGTGAGGTCCTCGACGATCCGGTCGAACGGTATGTCGGCGTGAGCCGTCGCCCTGGTGAGCACCGAATGGGCCTGTGCGAGCAGCTCTGCGACCGTGTTGTCGGGCTCGACCTGCGTACGCAGCACGACGGTGTTCACGAACATTCCAACCAGGTCGGCCAACTCCGGCTCGTCACGGCCGGCAGTGGCGGTGCCGATCGGCACGTCCGAATGTCCTGACCACCTCGACAAGACGATCGACAGGGCTGCGTGAAGGACGGTGAACGGCGTGACCGCGTGCGCTGCTGCCAGATTCCGTACTCGCCGGGCCGTATCCCCGTCGATGACGACGTCGACATAGCCGCCGCGCCCACTCGCCACCGGCGGCCGGGGACGGTCGGTCGGCAGCGGGAACACGTCGGGAACTCCCGCCAGCTCATGCCGCCAGAACCGTAACCCTGCCAAAACGTCATCGGTGGGATGTTCTGCGCTACCGAGGATTTCCAGATTCCACAGTGTGTAGTCGGCGTACTGTACTGCGAGCGGCGGCGGCGCGGGGGCGTGCCGCACACCTTCGTGACGGCGTCGGTACGCACTGAGCAGGTCCCTGATCAACGGCGTGAGCGAGAACCCGTCACCGGCGATGTGGTGCAGGACGATCACGACGACGACCGCATCACCGTCGCGTACGAACGACACCCTGAGGGGAACCTCGGTCACGAGGTCGAAACCGCGACTGACGAGGTCGGTCAGAACAGCCGTGGTGTCGAAGTCGGCATCAGCGGGTCCGGCGACCTCCTGCAGGGTCGGGCAACGAGGATCGCTGGGTGCGAGGATCTGCTGTGCCGGTTCCCCGGAGATCATGGGGAAGCACGTCCTGAGGGACTCGTGACGTTCCACGATGTCGAACAACGCACCGCGCAGAGCTTCCTCGTCGAGACCGTCGGCAAGCCGGATGGCACCTGCCATGTTGTACGTCGCCGCCGTCGGATCCATCCGATTGATGAACCACAGACGGGTCTGTAACGGCGACAACGGAACCACGGAAGGCCTGTCGGCGACCCGGATCAGGCGAGGTCGCGCCGAATCGACGGCCCGCGCCCTGTCGGCAACCTCGCCCACATCGCTGGCACCGAAGAGATCTGCAAGGCCGATCTCGACTCCGTATTCGGTTTTCACACGAGACACCAACCGCGCCGCACTCAACGAGTCGGCGCCCAACGAGAACAGGTTGTCGCGCAGTCCAACCCGTTCGATGCCGAGTATCGATGCCGCCGCGTCTGCCAGGGCGCGTTCGACCGTCGTCCGCGGAGCGACGTACACGGTTTCCGACCCTCGAGTGGGCTCGGGCAGCGCTTTACGATCGAGTTTGCCCGACGCATTCGTGGGAAACTGCTCGAGTACGACGACGTGCTGCGGCACCATGTGTGACGGCAGGTTGCGACGACACCACGCGAGCGCGGTGGACTCGTCGACGACAGATCCCCCCTGTCCGCGCACGTAGGCCACGAGAACCGGCGCAGGACCTAGATCCGTGCGGGCCACCACGGCTGCAGCATCGACACCGGGAGCGTCACCGAGGACCGCTTCCACTTCTCCGAGTTCCACACGCTGTCCCCGGATCTTGATCTGGAAATCACTACGCCCGAGATACTCGAGTTCGCCGTCCGAGGACCAGCGCACCAGATCTCCGGTGCGATACATCCTCGCGCCCTCACCACGCATCGGATTCGCAACGAAGCGTTCCGCTGTCAGCGCCGGTCGGTTCAGGTATCCGTCGGCGAGCTGCCGACCCGACAGGTACAGCTCGCCACACACGCCGACCGGCACGGGACGCAGTCGCGAATCCAGTACGAAGACATCGGTGTTCGCCACGGCACGACCGATCGGAACGACAGAGTCGGCAGCACTCACCTCGTGCGCGGTGACGTCGACCGCCGCCTCTGTCGGGCCGTAAAGGTTGATCAGCCTCGCCGATGAGCCTTCGAGCAGCCGAAGGGCCAGCACCGCCGCCAGCGCCTCACCCGAGGTGAACACATATCTGACGGAATCGGGAAGCACCGTGTCATGGCCTTCCGCTGCCACGACCTCGGTGTACACGTCGAGCATCGAAGGAACGAAGTGGACGACCGTCACTCCGGTTGCGGTGATCAGCCGTCGGAGGTGGTCGGGGTCGCGATGGCCGTCGGGCCTGGTGATGACCATCCGTGCGCCGTACATGAGGGGCCACAACAGTTCCCACACGGACACATCGAACGTGTAGGGAGTCTTGTAGAGGACGGCATCGGTCCGGTCGATCGGATACATGTCCTGCATCCACGCCAGCCGGTTTCGGACCGCCAGATGCGATACCTGCACACCTTTGGGGGTCCCGGTCGACCCCGAGGTGAAGATGACATATGCGGGTGCGGCCCCTCCCCCGGCCAGTCCGCCGGGCCACGATGTTGCCGACGTCGGCGATTCGGCCGTCCGATAGGCGTCATCGACGACGACTGAGGCCTTTACGGCGTCGACGATCAGGGCACGACGCTCAGCGGGTTGATGGGGATCGACCGGAACGTACGCGGCGCCGAGCGTCAGAATCGCGTACAGCGCCGCGACCTGGTCGATGCTCCGGTCCAGTGCGACGACCACGCGATCACCCGGACGGACACCGTCCGCCCACAGACGTGCAGACCAGCGCTTCCGGGCGTCGTCGAGTTCGCCGTAGCTCCAGGTGTCGTCCTCGAACACTGCCGCAGCAGCGTCCGGCGACGCCTCGGCGCACGCGACGAACTCATCGAGCAGGTGGCCGTCGGCGCTGTCGACCTGCGGGCCGATTCCCAACGCCGAGATGCCCTCCAGCTCGCCGGGCATGAGCAGGTCCACATCGGCGATCGCGGTGTCGGGAGCGTCGAATGCTCGGAAGAGGAACGTGAGGAACCGGTCGTGATGGGTCTGCAGCTCTGACTGGTCGTAGAGGTTCGGATTGCCGTGCAGGTCGATCGTCACGGGAGCCCCCGGGCTCGCCTGGTAGATGTTGAGCCGCAGGTCCTCGAGAATTCCCGACGACAGAATGCGGTAATCGACCTCGGCGCCCTCGATCTCGATCGGCTGGTCGAAGAACATCAGGTTGACGATCGGGCCGAACGACGCGGTATTGGTGTCCGCGAGGCCGGCATCGGTCCGGATGTCCTCGAATCGGTACCGCTGATGACGTAGAGCTCCGGTGAGTTCGCGTTGCATCTGCTCGATCAGCCCACGCATCGACGAGCGCGACACGTCACGTGCCCGCACCGGCAGCATGTTGGCGAGCATGCCGCTGCCACGCTTGATCTTTGCTGTCGCCCTACCGGTGACGGGCAGGCTGAGCACCACATCGTCAGTTGTCGCCGCTCGCGCGAGGTATGCCGAGAACGCGGCGGTCAGCAGTACCGCGGCCGACGAACTCGTCGCCCGCGCGGTCTGATCGAGTACGTCCTGCTCTTCCGCAGTGAGCTGCCGACCGGCGACGAGGTTCTGCGGGACGAGTGCCACGGTGGCAGCGCGACGCGCCAGGGTCACGCGCTCGGGCAGGTCTTGCACGGTCTCCGCCCAGTGCGCGCGGTCCGACTCACGACGTGAGCTCATCTGGTACTTCTGGTCGTCGGCAACGATCTCCGCCAACGATGCTCCGACAGGCGAGCGATGCTCCAACCCGCGCAGCTCCGCGTTGTAGCGCTCGAGGACCTCTCTGACCGCCGTGAGCGCGGCGTACCCGTCGAGTGCGATGTGATGCGCACGCAGGTACCAGAGATGACGGTCGTCGGCGACCCGTATCAGCGCCGACTCGACCAGTCGATCCTCCAGCAGATTCGTCTCACTCTGGTAGTCGGCATTCATCCATTGTCGTGCGGCGAACTCGGGGTCGGATTCGTGCCGCAGGTCGAGCAGACGAACACTGTTCTCGATCGACTGGTCGACAATCTGACGGGGGATGCCGTCGACATCGACGATGCGGGTGAACGCGAGCTCCAGATCGTGGCCTGTTTCCGCTGCCACTCGGACGAACAATGACGTGTCGAGTGGTTTGTCGACGTCTCGGATGTCGAGGAATTGGGCGATGTTGACGCTGTAGCCCTGGGACAGGTTCTCCGCGAACCACATGCCACGTTGGGCGGCTGTGAGTTCCAACGGGATCAGACCGTCACCGTTCTGGGCGTCGTCTGCCATCGCACACCTCCTCGCTCACTGCACCCGCCCTCTCGTCATCGCGCGGCATCACTCCACCGTGTGTCCGCATTGTCGATTCTCGATACCACCCTGACATCGAGACTGGCAGCAGCAGGCCACACCTGAGATGGCCGTCGAAAAAATACCTTGTTTATACGACAGGAACCCCACACTACCGAGAGGTAATTGTGGAACCGAACAAGTCCAACGCATTCGTAACGGTCACCTCTGGGACTATAGAAATCGGATGCAAGACTGTTACACGAAGCCGATCATTGAGATTCGGCTCCAACAGACGTGTATCGGCGTATTCCTCAAAAATCAGCCAAATCCAAACATACAGTGAGCTTTCCGAGGGCGGACGTGCACCTCTCACATGCCCGACAATTCCGACCACAGCGGTTTACCAGTACGTAAACACACTGGTTGGAGAGCGGTTTCCTGATCGATAGCAATTGGACAATGCGTGCCGGGTTCACACACCGTCCGACACACCCGGCAGGGCCGATCGGTATACGGCGTCGTCCAGTTGACCGACATCGCCGACCCGGCGATCCACGACCTGGCGAGCGCCGAAGGGCCGATCCCTGTCGACGACGACTCGCGTCGTGGTCACGCAGCCCTCGTCGATCCGCGCACCGCAGACCTGTGATCCGCAGCACACCTGATTCATCGTCGGCCCCACGCTCTGCGTTACATGCGTCCCCTGAGACGCACAACGGATTGCGAAGATGTCATCGTGCCGTCGCGGCCTTCGAGTAGCCACGCAGCGCGGGGTAGATCGCAAGCCCTAGGACCGCAACGGTCCAGATCGAGACGATCGTGAGGTTGTGCGCGATCGGACCACCGACGGTGAGCGACCGCATCAAATCGACCGCAGGGGTCATCGGCTGGTACCGCACCACCGGTTGCAGCCAGTTCGGATAGGCCTCGACCGGCGAGAAGCCCGAATTGAAGAACATCATCAGACTCGATACGAGTCCGATCATCGGCACGAGCGGTGCCCCTGAAGGAGTGTTGACGGCCAGCGCCAGCACAAAGGTCGCGAAAGCGGCGCCGTAGGCGAGCGCGACCGCGAAGAGTCCCAGCGCGGCGCCCACACCCTGCTGCAACCGGAAGCCCATGACCATGCCGACCGCAAGCAGAACGATGGTGACCGCGGCGACACGCACGAGCTCTGAGACGACGCGCGAGGTCAGGTCGGCCGCCCGGTTGATCGGCAACACGTACAGCCGTGCCAGCAGCCCGGTGGAACGCTCTTGGTTGAGCCGCACCGCTGACGCGATCGAACCGAACATGGCGCCGACCAGTATGACCATCGGGACGGTTCCGTAGATACTGTCCTCGCCGGTCACAGCGGCCAACGAATCACCGAGCACCACGTTGAACATGACAAGCGTCAAACCGGGCACGATCAGCGATTGCAGAAGTGTGGGGACATCTCGCACAGTCACCAACAACTGCCGACCCGAGAGAGTACGACTCTGCCTGAGCCATGCGGCAAAGGACCGTTCCGGCAGAGGCGCAACGGCTTGTGCGGACGTCGCGACGAGTGCGCCTGATTCCCGGCTCACGTCCGCACCTTCCTGCTTCCGACGAACAGGAGCACGACGGCGGCGACTGCCAGGGCCAGGCACCACCAGATACTCGGACCGACTGTCGCCCATCTGACCGTGTCGGGCGAGTCGAGGACACGCATCACGTCGACGAACTGCGAGATCGGTTGATTGCGCGCGAACGGTCGGATCCACTCGGGAAACCGCGATTCGGGGACGAATCCCGTCGAGAGCATTCCGAGTATGAGCGTCGGCAACATGAGGGCCTGGCTCGTCGCCTCGGGCGAACCGGCGACCAGACCGATTCCGTCTGCCACCATCGACAGAAGTACGCCGACGAGCGCGACGAACCCGATCACCCCGATTGTCCCGAGGACTCCCCCGCCTGGCCTCCACCCGATGACGAGCGCCGCAAGGCAACCGAATCCAATGGCGATACCCAACAGCACCACGTTGGTGGCGGTGCGAGCCAGCATGGGGATCCATGCCCTCATGGGCAGCACGCGAAATCGGGTGTTGATGCCCTGAGTCGCGTCGAGCGAGGCCCGCATCGCGGCGGCCGACACCGCGAAGCTGACCGCCTGCAACAAGATGATCGGCATCAAGAACTGCCCGTAATTGACGCCGGGCAGCGAGTCCATCACTTTGCGCAACGGCAGGTAGAAGCAGACGGCAAGGAAGATGGGAGACAGGAAGGCGAGGATGATCTCGCCGTTACGCACGACCTTCGCCAGCCCGCGTGTCGTCAACGCCCACCATTGCTGAAGCGCCTTCGGGTGAGCACCATCGGCCAGCGCCGAGGAGACCCGCAGCCGGGGTTGTGCCCGCACGTCGGTTGTCATCGTTGTTGTACCGCACTGTCTCCCGAGGGGTGGTCACGATCGGGATCGGTCAGTACGAGGAACACCTCGTCCAGCGACGGACGGCGCATCGCGACGTCGGACAATGCGATATCGGCGGCCTCGGCTCGGCGTAGGACCTCGACGAGCGTCTGCGGGCCGTCCGGGGCAGGAATGGAGACCATCGACGACTCGGTGCTCGCATCCGCATCCATGAGGTCACGCAGGGCCACTCGCAGGCGATCGACGTCCGTGGCCCGGGCAGGTGTGACCTCGCAGTACGATTCGCCGATCGCGGCTTTGAGCTGGTCAGCCGTGCCGTCCGCGATCACGGTTCCCTTGTCGATCACGACGATACGGTCGGCGAGCATATCCGCCTCTTCGAGGTACTGGGTCGTGAGCAGGACAGAAACCCCGTTGTCGCGCAACTGTTCCACGAGTGTCCAGACGTCCGAACGACTGCGGGGATCCAGACCGGTGGTCGGTTCGTCGAGGAAAACGACCTTCGGCGAACCGACGAGACCACACGCGATGTCGATCCGTCGTCGCATTCCGCCCGAATACTGTCCCACTCGCTTCTTGGCGGCGTCGGACAACGAGAACATCTCGAGCAGCTCGTTTGCCCGCTGTTTGGCCGCTGACTTCGACAATCCCAACAGCCTGCCGAACAGGATGAGATTCTCTCGCCCCGAGAGGGACTCGTCGAGCGCGGCGAACTGCCCGGTCAGCATGATCGATCTCCGCACGGCGGCTGGGTCCGACGAGACGTCATGCCCTGCGACCTGAGCGCGCCCGCCGTCGGGTTTGAGCAATGTGCAGAGCATGTTGACGGTGGTCGTCTTGCCCGCTCCGTTGGGACCGAGCAGCGCGACGATACTGCCGCTGGCGACCTCGAAACTCACATCCGACACAGCCACCGTGTCGCCGAACTGCTTGCGCAGATTGCGTGCTTCGATCGCCAGATCGCGCGCGGGGATCGCCGTGGCGGGATCCGCCGACGACGACTCTGGCGCAGCGCTCGGTCGAGCGGTGTCGGCGACCTCGTCCGGCGAGACCGCAGGACCCCGCTGTCGGGGCGTCCACGAATCTGAGTCGGATGTGCTGTGCTCCCGCCACGATGCCGGCACCAGATTCTCGACGTCACCGATCGGCTTCCCCGGTCCGCGCCCGCCCAACGGACCAACGGCAGGACTCTCGCCGTCGACGGCGGCGTGGCGGCCGACGGGCGTGGTCGCTTGCCGGGCGATCGAGCCGGCGCCTCCGGACACCGACCCGACCTCGGGTCGGCTGCCCTGTCGCAGGGAATCGCCGACAAACCCATTCACGGCCGAAGCCGCACCGTTCCCGTTTGTGGAGCTCGTGGCAACGCGTTCCTCGCGCCACCGACGCAACAATTCGCCGGCAGGGTCGGAATCCGCATCGTCGAAAGACAGCGTCGACCGCTCCGGTGGCAAAGAAGTCTGCGCCGCGGACGCATACCCGACCTCATCGACACGCCAACGTCTCTGTGCGTCGATCGAGACGTCATGCATCAGATGCCTTTCTTCGGAAAGCTAGCGCTGAGAACAGCGGCAGATCTGCCCACGTGTGCCGAGCGGCCACGTTCGGAAACCACCTCGTCCCGACCGCACCACCATATCTTCGATGGCCGTTGTCTCCAGACGACGATCACCGATATCGAAGTGCACAATTCACTCATACATCGGTTTGCCTGACCATTTCGTAACATTCTCCGCGTCGGATTACCGACGACACACCGAGGAGACGCGTCATCAGGTGCGGCGCATCGCGGACTCGCCACCGCGGGAACGAGCTTCCGATCCGTCTCACGACTGAAGACTATTGTGCGAAAGGGAACCCGGGAACTCGTTCGCCACACACTGTCGGCTGACCGATGGACTCATCACCACCGATTCAAGGAGACCCATGACCACCGACAAGACCGGAGCCGAAACCAACGTCACCCACCTTCCGGACGACAATCGCTACCAGATCAGCGTCGACGGCCGTGTCGCCGGCCTGACCGCTTATCGCGATCGTGATCATGACGGGAACGCAGAGCGGGTTTTCTACCACACGGAGGTCGGGCCGGATTTCGGCGGACGCGGGCTCGCGACGATCCTCGTCCAGGAGGCACTCGACGACTCGATCGCCGCGGGCAAGCTGATCGTTCCCGTCTGCCCGATGGTGCGACACTTCCTGCAGGAGCACTCCGACTACGCGGCGAAGTCGCGCAAGGTCACGCCCGACGACATCAACTGGATCCAGAGCGTCACCACGTAGCGTTCCGTCGGCCAAGTCGGGCCCAAAGTCCCTGTCCGACACCCAGGCCAGTTCTTATATTTGAAGTGTGAGCGGGGGTGGACGACCGCTCACCACGACGGTCGAGCAGCTCACCGGCCACCTCTCCGGGTGAGTAGCGGCGCACCGGTCACCGACCCGCCTGGCTTTCCGTAGTCGGGCGGGTCGAGTCGTTTCTGACGAAGCGTTCCTGTCGAGTGGCTGACGGGCTCATCCCCGCTCGGCGAGTCCGGTGGCCAGTACGCGCGACTGCGGCACCTCACCAACGCCGACGGCCTCGACACGATCACGACGCATGCAGCCGGTCCCGGCACCATTCGACACATCGTCAACCGTCGCATGGCCGGCTGATGCCATCGGACACCCGCACCGAACAGCGAAAGCACCCCAATACATACGACTGTGGCCCGCCCCCCTCAAAGGGGACGGGCCACAGTCGTTGTCTGGCGGAGACGGCTCTTACTTGGCCTTCTCCAGCACCTCGACGAGACGCCAGTGCTTGGTCGCGGACAGCGGGCGGGTCTCCATGATCCGCACGCGGTCGCCGACGCCGGCATCGCCCTTCTCGTCGTGGGCCTTGACCTTGCTCGTGGTGCGGATGATCTTGCCGTACAGCGGGTGGCGCGTACGATCTTCCAGCTCGACCACGATGGTCTTCTGCATCTTGTCGCTGACGACGTAACCGATGCGCTCCTTGCGACGGTTACGCTCTTGCGTCTGGGTTTCGGTCACCTTCTGGTCCTCACTCATGCGTCATCACCATCCGGTCCCGACGCCAGACCCAGCTCACGCTCGCGCATCACGGTGTAGATGCGCGCGATCTCGCGACGCACGGTCCGCAGACGACGGTTGTTGTCGAGCTGGCCGGTGGCCATCTGGAACCGAAGGTTGAACAGCTCTTCCTTCGACTCTTTGAGCCGGTCGACCAGGTCGGTGTCGGTGAGCTCACGAAGCTCGGCCGCTGCAACTCCGAGTGCCATCAGAACTGCTCCTCTCTGGTCACGATCCGGGTCTTGATGGGCAGCTTGTGCTGCGCGCGGCGCAGTGCCTCGCGAGCGGTCTGCTCATCCGGGTAGGTCATCTCGAACAGCACGCGACCCGGCTTGACCGGGGCGACCCACCACTCGGGCGAACCCTTACCGGAACCCATGCGGGTCTCGGCGGGCTTCTTGGTCAGCGGACGGTCGGGGAAGATGTTGATCCACACCTTGCCGCCACGCTTGATGTGCCGGTTGATGGCGATACGAGCGGACTCGATCTGACGGTTGGTGATGTAGGCGCTCTCCAGAGCCTGGATGCCGTAGTCACCGAACGTCACCTTGGTGCCGCCCTTGGCCTGGCCCTTGAGGCTCGGGTGATGCTGCTTGCGGTGCTTGACCCGACGAGGGATCAACATGCCTCAGCCCTCCTGCTTTTCTGCTCCGGCGCCGGCGCCAGCAGTTGCCTCGGCAGGAGCCTCCGCTGCCCGACCTGCGTCGGTGCTGGTGGCCGTGGTGCCCGAGGCACCGCTGCGGCGAGGACGGCTGGGACGACGCGGACGACGATCCTCGGCTGCCGGCGCGGCTGCGGACAGCTCACGCTTGCCACCGACGATGTCACCCTTGTAGATCCAGACCTTCACGCCGATGCGGCCGAAGGTCGTCTTGGCTTCGTAGAGTCCGTAGTCGATGTCGGCGCGCAGCGTGTGCAGCGGCACGCGACCCTCGCGGTAGAACTCACTGCGGCTCATTTCTGCTCCGCCGAGGCGACCCGAGCACTGGACCCGGATGCCCTTCACGTTCGGCTGACGCATCGCCGACTGGATCGCCTTGCGCATCGCGCGACGGAACGCCACGCGGTTGCTCAACTGCTCGGCGACGCCCTGGGCGACGAGCTGTGCCTCCGACTCCGGGTTCTTGACCTCGAGGATGTTCAGCTGGACCTGCTTACCGGTCAGCTTCTCCAGGTCACCGCGGATGCGGTCGGCCTCGGCGCCACGGCGGCCGATGACGATGCCGGGACGAGCCGTGTGGATGTCGACGCGGACGCGGTCACGCGTGCGCTCGATCTCCACCTTGGCGATGCCTGCGCGCTCGAGCCCCGTCGAGAGGAGCTTGCGGATGGCGACATCTTCTTTCACGTACTCCGCGTACTGCTTGTCGGCGTACCACCGCGAACTCCAGTCGGTGGTGATGCCCAGACGGAAGCCGTGCGGGTTGATTTTCTGGCCCACTGTCAGGCTCCCTTCTTCTTCGGCTGACGCGACCGGCCGCGTGCGGACGATGCCTTCTCGGGAAGACTCTCGACCACAACAGTGATGTGGCTGGTGCGCTTGCGGATTCGGAACGCGCGACCCTGAGCACGCGGCTGGAACCGCTTGAGCGTCGGGCCCTCGTCGGCGAACGCGGTCGCCACGACCAGGGTCCGGCGATCCAGATCCAGGTTGTTCTCGGCGTTCGCGACAGCGCTGGCGAGAACCTTGTAGACGGGCTCCGACGCCGACTGCGGCGCGAACCGCAGGATGTCGAGCGCCTCGTCGACGTTCTTGCCGCGGACCAGGTCGAGTACACGACGGGCCTTCATCGGCGTCACGCGAACGAACTTGGCGGTCGCCTTCGCGGTGGGATTATCGGTCTGCGTAGTCATTACCGGCGCTTCGCTTTCCGGTCATCCTTGATGTGACCCTTGAAGGTACGGGTGGGGGCGAACTCGCCCAGCTTGTGCCCGACCATGTTGTCCGAGACGAACACCGGGACATGCTTGCGACCGTCGTGGACGGCGAAGGTATGACCGATGAAGTCGGGAATGATGGTCGAACGGCGCGACCAGGTCTTGATGACCTGCTTGGTGCCTTTTTCGTTCTGCGTGTCCACCTTGGCGAGCAGGTGGTCGTCGACGAACGGGCCCTTCTTGAGGCTGCGTGGCATTCTCTAACTCCTCCCTGCTTATCGCTTGTTCTTGCCGGTGCGACGGCGCCGGACGATCAGCTTGTCGCTGGCCTTGTTCTTACGGGTACGGCCCTCGGGCTGACCCCACGGGCTGACCGGGTGGCGACCACCGGAGGTCTTGCCCTCGCCGCCACCGTGCGGGTGGTCGACCGGGTTCATCACGACACCGCGGACGGTCGGGCGCTTGCCCTTCCAGCGCATACGGCCGGCCTTGCCCCAGTTGATGTTGCTCTGCTCGGCGTTGCCGACCTCGCCGACTGTTGCGCGGCAGCGCACGTCGACGCGACGGATCTCACCGGACGGCATACGCAGGGTCGCGTATGCGCCCTCCTTGCCGAGGAGCTGGATCGACGCGCCCGCGCTGCGGGCCATCTTCGCGCCGCCACCGGGGCGCAGCTCGACGGCGTGCACCTGGGTACCGGTCGGGATGTTGCGCAGCGGCAGGTTGTTGCCGGGCTTGATGTCGGCGGCGGGACCGCTCTCCACCACGTCGCCCTGCGACAGACCGCGGGGTGCGATGATGTAGCGCTTCTCGCCGTCTACGTAGTGCAGCAGCGCGATACGTGCGGTGCGGTTCGGGTCGTACTCGATGTGAGCGACCTTGGCGTTGACGCCGTCCTTGTCGTTGCGACGGAAGTCGATCAAGCGGTATGCGCGCTTGTGACCGCCGCCCTTGTGCCGGGTGGTGATCCGGCCGTGTGCGTTACGTCCACCGCGACCGTGCAGCGGACGAACCAGCGACTTCTCGGGGTGGTCGCGGGTGACCTCGGCGAAATCTGCGCCGCTCGATCCGCGACGACCCGGGGTCGTCGGCTTGTACTTACGAATAGCCATGAGTTCTCAGTCCTTCTCTGGAGTCCCGGTCAGCCGACCGGTCCTCCGAAGATCTCGATGGGCTTGCTGTCAGCGGTCAACGTGACGATCGCGCGCTTGGTGGACTTGCGCTGGCCGTAGCCGAAGCGGGTGCGCTTGCGCTTGCCCTGGCGGTTCGCGGTGTTGACGTTCGAGACGGTCACATCGAAGATCTGCTCGACGGCGATCTTGATCTGTGTCTTGTTCGAGTCCGGGTGCACCAGGAAGGTGTAGACGTTGTCCTCGATGAGTCCGTAGGACTTCTCCGAGATCACCGGCGCCAGGATGATGTCACGCGGGTCAGCCTGCGTAGCCATGCTCAGGCCTCCTCTGTCTCAGTCGCGACGGACGTGGCCGTCGACGTGTTCTGTGCGATGAACGCGTTGAGCGTCTCGACGCTGAACACCACTTCGTCCGACTCGAGGACGTCGTAGGTGTTGAGCTGGTCGGGAGCGATCGGCAGAACGTTCTGCAGGTTCGCAACGCTCTTCCACGCGGTCAGGTCCTCACGGCCGAGCACGACGAGGAACTTCCGTCGGTCGCTGAGTGCCTCGAGGAACTGCCGAGCGCTCTTGGTCGACGGCGCCTGGCCTGCGACGAGCTCGGTGATGACGTGGATGCGCTCGTTGCGAGCGCGATCGCTCAGCGCGCCGCGCAGTGCGGCAGCCTTCATCTTCTTGGGGGTGCGCTGGGTGTAGTCGCGCGGCTGCGGGCCGTGCACGGTGCCACCACCGGTGAACTGCGGTGCGCGGGTCGAACCCTGGCGGGCGCGACCGGTGCCCTTCTGGCGGTACGGCTTGGCGCCGCCACCGCTGACCTGTCCACGGGTCTTGGTTGCGTGTGTGCCCTGGCGTGCAGCGGCCTGCTGGGCCACGACGACCTGGTGCATCAGCGCGATGTTCGCGGGCGCGTCGAAGATCTCGGCGGGCAGGTCAACGGTTCCGTTGGTCTTGCCGTCAGCGGTCTTGACGTCCAGCGTCAACTTCGTTGTGGTTTCGGTGCTCACTTGGTCGCACCACCCTTCACAGCGTCACGGACGACCACGATTCCGCCCTTGCGGCCGGGGATGGCGCCCTTGATCAACAGCAGACCGGCCTCGGCGTCCACCTTGTGGACGGTGAGGTTCTGCGTGGTCACGGTGTCGTTACCCATGCGACCGGCCATACGCATGCCCTTGAAGACACGACCCGGGGTGGCACAGCCACCGATCGAGCCGGGGGCACGGTGCACGCGGTGCGCGCCGTGGCTGGCACCCAGGCCTGCGAATCCGTGGCGCTTCATGACGCCTGCGAATCCCTTGCCCTTGGAGGTGCCGGTGACGTCGACCAGTGCACCGTCGGCGAAGATCTCGGCGGTCAGTTCCTGACCGACCTCGAACTCGCTGGTGTCGGAGACGCGGATCTCTGCCAGGTGGCGACGCGGCGTGACGCCTGCCTTCGCGAACTGGCCCGCGACCGGCTTGGTCACCTTGCGGGGGTCGATCGCACCGTAGGCGAGCTGCACCGCGGTGTAGCCATCGCGGTCCTCGCTACGGAGCTGGGTGATGACGTTCGGGCCCGCCTGGATGACGGTGACCGGAACGACACGGTTGTTCTCGTCGAAGACCTGGGTCATGCCGAGCTTGGTGCCCAGAATTCCCTTGGTCGCTTTCTGATTGCTCATGATTCTCTTCGCCCCCCGCCTACTGGATGTTGACGTCGACGCTCGCCGGAAGGTCGATGCGCATCAGCGCGTCGACGGTCTTCGGCGTCGGGTCGAGGATGTCGATGAGTCGCTTGTGAGTGCGCATCTCGAAGTGCTCGCGGCTGTCCTTGTACTTGTGCGGCGAGCGGATGACGCAGTACACGTTCTTTTCGGTGGGCAACGGCACCGGGCCGACGACGCGTGCACCCGTACGGGTCACGGTCTCCACGATCTTGCGCGCCGAAGCGTCGATCGCCTCGTGGTCGTAGGCCTTGAGCCTGATGCGGATCTTCTGTCCCGCCACGCTGTGTCCTCTTCCGTCAGTTGTTCTCGACAGACAAACACCGCGCACCTGGGGCCGACACGGGTCGGCGGGCACATAGATCTCCGCGTGAGAGTCGGGGATCGACGCTGTTCATCTGTCGTTGTACGTTGGCTCGTCGCTGGTACGAACCGTTTTGCTCCGGCACCCGCGGTCGGGCGTGTCGAGGCCGTGAACCGGATTCGGCGCACGCGTTACACGCCCTCGGTCCGTTGGATCGGGAACCTTGGGAGTCATTCACCCGATCGGGGCCGCAGAAAACCACGTCCACCGGTCAAGGCAACCCGACAAGTATGCACCAGGTCGGGGGCGAGATTCAAATTGCGCTTGCACGCGGTCGGAACGAGATCATCCAATCCCGGTTACGCAACGATCGCCACGTCGCCGAGAAGTGTGCGTCGCAACCTCATACGCTCGACGTCAGGGACCCCGACATACGGCCAGCCAGCCCCGGGCCTACGACTAGGTCTACCCATGAGCACGCTCAATCCTCCACGTCCGGACAAGCCGACGACGGTCGGCACACCCCGAGCGGTCACACCGATGCCGACAGCACGTCGCCCGCGTCCGAGCAACGTCACCCTCAAGGTCACGATGGCTCTGACGGGGACGGTGTTCGCGCTGTTCGTGCTGGTGCACATGATCGGCAACCTCAAGGTCTACACCGGCGCCACCCACTTCGACGACTACGCGCACTGGCTGCGCACGCTCCTCGAACCACTACTGCCCTACGAGGGAATGCTCTGGATCTTCCGTGCGGTCCTGGTTGCGTGTCTCGTGCTTCACGTAGGTGCGTCGACTGTCCTGATCGGGCGTTCCCACAAGGCGAAGGGCCGCTTTCGGCGCACCGGCATGAGCATCAAACGACTACCCGCGACGCTGATGCCCTACACCGGGCTGGTGCTGCTCGTCTTCATCGTCTTCCATATCCTCGACCTGACGACCGGAACGAGACCTGCGGCCAGTGACCACTTCGTGAGGACGACAGAGAACAGCTCGCACGCCTATCACAATCTCGTCGAGAGTCTGCAGCGCTGGCCGGTGGCGACCTTCTACATCCTTGTGATGGTGCTGCTCGGCATTCATCTCGTCCACGGCCTGTGGAGTGTGGTCAACGATCTCGGTGCCACGGGCCACCGCACACGACAGGTCGGTGCGGTCATCGCGCTCGTGGTCGCCGGCGCGGTCATGATCGGCAACATCTCGATCCCGATCGCGGTGCTCGCGGGTCTGGTGAGCTGACGTGACACACACGGCACCCGACACCACAACACCCGACGTGAAGCCGGCCGCGTCCGCTGGACGCGTCGCGTCCCCCGACATCGACGTCCTGCGCAGTATCGGCACCGACCTCGCCTCCGGTGTCCCCGACGGCGATCCCGCGACGGCCTGGCAGCGTCGGCGCGACGCCTACAAACTCGTCGGACCACTCAACCGGCGCAAGTTCACCGTGATCGTGGTCGGGACCGGACTGGCCGGCGCCGGGTGCGCCGCGGCGCTCGGTGAGCTCGGCTACAACGTGTCGTCCTACACCTTCCACGACGCCCCGCGCCGCGCACACAGCGTCGCCGCGCAGGGCGGCATCAACGCCGCGCGGGCACGCAAGGTCGACAACGATTCGCTGCACCGCTTCGTCGTCGACACCGTCAAAGGCGGCGACTTCCGTGGCCGCGAGGCTGACGCCTTCCGTCTCGCAGAGGAGTCGGTGCGCGTCATCGACCATCTCAACGCGATCGGTGCCCCGTTCGCCCGCGAGTACGGCGGGTCGCTGGCCACCCGCAGCTTCGGCGGCGTACAGGTCTCGCGCACCTACTACACGCGCGGCCAGACGGGCCAACAGTTGCAGGTCGCGGCGTCGCAGGCGTTGCTGCGCCAGGTTTCCGCCGGGACCGTCACGCTGCACACGCGGCAGGAGATGCTCGACCTCATCGTCGCCGACGGTCGTGCGCAGGGCGTCGTCGTCCGCGACCTGATCACCGGGGAGATCACCGCGGAGACCGCCCACGCCGTCGTGCTCGCGACCGGCGGCTACGGGACCGTGTACTTCCAGTCGACGCTCGCGCGCAACTGCAACGCGACGGCGTCGTGGCGGGCGCATCGTCGTGGAGCGCTCCTCGCCTCGCCGTCGTTCATCCAGTTCCACCCGACCGCGCTGCCGGTCAGTGCCGAGTGGCAGTCCAAGACGACGCTCATGAGCGAATCCCTGCGCAACGACGGCCGTATCTGGGTGCCGAAGAAGGAACACGACGACCGCGCTCCCGGCGACATCCCCGACGCCGAGCGCGACTACTACCTCGAACGTCGCTACCCCGCCTACGGCAACCTCACCCCGCGCGACGTCGCGTCGCGGGCAGCCGTCACCGAGATCAACAGCGGGCATGGCGTCGGACCGCTACACAACAGCGTCTACCTCGATTTCGCCGACGCCCTCGCCCGCCTCGGCAGAGCGACGATCGCCGAGCGCTACGGCAACCTCTTCTCGATGTACCACGACGCGACCGGCGAAGACCCGTACGAAGTTCCGATGCGTATCGCGCCCGCAGCGCACTTCACCATGGGCGGGTTGTGGTCGGATTTCGACCAGATGTCCTCGATCCCCGGACTGTTCGTCGGCGGGGAGGTCGGCTGGGGCTATCACGGCGCCAATCGTCTCGGCGCGAACTCGCTGCTGTCGGCCTGTGTCGACGGTTGGTTCACGCTCCCCTATTCGGTGCCGAATTACCTCGCACCGCTCCTCGGTGAGGCACCGCTGCCGCTCGATCACGAGGCTGTCGGGGAGGCCGTGACATCGGTGCGCGACCGCATCTCCCGTCTGATCGCCGTCGACGGCACGACCGGACCCGACCGCTTCCACCGCAGACTCGGCGAGATCCTCTATCGCGGATGCGGGGTCATGCGCAGCGCGGAGTCGTTGGCCACCGCGCTCGGCGAGGTCCGCGAACTGCGGGACGAATTCTGGTCGGACGTGCGGGTCGTCGGAAGCGGCGCACAGTTCAACCAAGAACTCGAACGCGCCGGCCGCGTTGCCGACTTCATGGAACTCGCCGAGGTGATGTGCCTCGACGCCCTCGACCGCGACGAATCGTGTGGCGCCCACTTCCGCGTCGAACACCAGACCGCGCAGGGCGAGGCCTTACGCGACGACGAACACTGGACGTTCGCATCGGCATGGGAAACGACGCCGAGCGGTGAGCAGATACGTCACCGTGAGCCACTCACGTTCACGGCGGTGCCGTTGCAGACACGAAACTACAAGTGACAGTCGAGGAGTGACGCCATGAAGCTCACCATCGAAGCCTGGCGACAGGCCGACGCCGACGACGACGGCCGTTTCGAGACCTACGTGATCGACGACGCCACCGCCGAGATGTCGCTTCTCGACGTCCTCGATCGCCTCAACGACCACCTCGTCGACCAGGGCGAATCGCCGATCGCGTTCGACTCCGACTGCCGCGAGGGTGTTTGCGGCGCGTGCGGGATGATGGTGAACGGCCGCCCGCACGGCCCGACACCGAACACGCCGTCGTGCAGACAACACCTGCGACACTTCGACGGTGTCTCACACCTCAAGCTCGAACCGTTGCGCGCCAACAGCTTTCCCGTGGTGCGCGATCTCGTCGTCGATCGTTCCGCGCTCGACAGGGTCATCGAGGCAGGCGGCCACGTCGCCGTCGCCGCAGGCCAGGCCCCCGACGCCGATGCCGAACTCATCGACAAGGACACCAGCGAGAAAGCCCTCGACTACGCGGCGTGTATCGGGTGCGGGGCGTGCGTGGCCGCCTGCCCGAACGGCGCAGCGCACCTGTTCGCGGGCGCCAAGCTGCTCCACCTCGCGGCCCTCACACAGAGTAAGAAGGAACGCGGTCGCCGCGCCCATGCCATCACCGGACAGATGGAGCAGGACTTCGGTCCGTGCTCCACCTACGGCGAATGCGCCGAGGTGTGCCCGGCGGGCATCCCGCTCGACGCGGTGGCAGGCGTCAACCGTGAAGCCCTACGATTCGGCTTCCGCCGCAAGGCGGATTGAATACTCGAGCCGCAAGGCGGATTGAGCAGCCGAGCCGCAAGGCGGATTGAGCAGCCGAGCCGCAAGGCGGATTGAACAGCCCGTGTCGACGCCGGTTCACCAGATCCCGATCAGCTTCATCCACGGCGCGCCGATGGCGGTCCAGATGATGATGTTGACCACCGACATCAGGAAGCCGACACGGAACCACTCGCTGGTCTTGATGTATCCCGACCCGTACATGACGCCCGCGGGTCCCGACGAGTAGTGGGCGAGGCCGCCGAAGAGGCTGCCGATGAAACCGAACACCAACGCACTGAACAGTGGTGGAGCACCGGTCGCCACGGCGGCACCGAGGAACACCGCATACATCGCGACGATCTGCGCGGTGTTCGACGCGAACAGATAGTGCACGTAGAAGTACACGAGCGTGAGAATCGCGAACGCCACCATCCACGGCAGGCCGTCGACGCTGGAGGCCACCTTGTCGCCCACCCAGTCGATGACCTTGAGTTTGCGCAGTTCGTCGGCCATCGCGACGAGCACACCGAAGAAGATCAGCGTCTGCCACGCACCGGTGTCGGTGACGAGGTCCTTCCACGTCAGCACGCCGGTGACGAGCAGTATCGCGATGCCGGCGAAGGCGGTGGTCGTCGCGTCGACGTTGAGCTGCTTGCCCAGACACCACAGGACGAGGAGCAGCACGAACGTCGCCGCGAGAATCCACTCGTTGCGCGTCATCGAACCGCTCTTCTTCAGTTCGTCGCGGGCGAGCGCAGGCGCCTCGGGAGTCTTCTTGAGTGTTGGCGCGTAGATCTTCGACATCACCCACGGAGTCGCGACGAGACTGACCAGGCCGGGGACGATCGCGGCGAGCGCCCAGTTGCCCCAGGTGATCTCGATGCGCATCTTCTCCGCGGCCTCCTGCGCGAGCGGATTGCCTGCCATCGCGGTGAGGAACATGGCCGACGTGACGACGTTGACCTGTAGCGCCGTCAGCATCAGGTAGGCGCCCAGTTTGCGCCGCGAGGCGTCGGTTTTCGGTGTCGAGTCGACGAGTTCGGCGAGCGATCGCACGATCGGGTAGATCACACCGCCTGCGCGTGCGGTGTTCGACGGCGTCGCGGGCGCGAGGATGAGATCGGCGAGACCCATCCCGTAGGCCAGGCCGAGACTCGATTTGCCGATGGCACGCACGAAGATCAGCGCGACCCGGCGCCCGAGACCCGTCACGATGAACGCCTCGGCGATGAAGAACGACGCCACGATCAGCCAGATGGTCGTGTTCGAGAAGCCGGCGAGCGCCTCTTTGGGTGACATGGTTTTCGTGACCATGGCCAGCGCGAGCCCGATGATCGCCACCGATCCCGTCGGCAGGGGCTGCAGGATCAACCCGAGGATCGTCGCGACGAAGATCCCCAGCATGTGCATGCCGTTGGGGTCGACGCCGTCGGGAGCCGGGATGAAATAGATGATCACGCCGACGATCAGCGGGATACCGCCACGCCACCACAACGGACTGAAGTGGACATGGTGCGGATGGTCGTGGTGATCGGTGCCGGTAGGCGAGGCGTCGGGCGTGTCGCCGTTCTCGGTGGATGCCTGTGGATCGGCGGGCTGTGGGTCCTTCTCCGAAGGAGGTGTCACCTCACCAAGGTTCCTCGTCCGGGTAGCATCCGGGCAATGTCCGACGCCAAATCGTCACCTTTGCCGACCAGCTCGTCCTCACCGACCTACGCCCTGCGCCGCAGGCTGCCCGACAACGTGCTCGGCAAGGCACTCTTCTCCCTGGGGATGTCGGTGCGCGTGCCGTACTTCGGCACCATCCTCCCCTACGTCGAACAGATGCAGCCCGGCCTGTGCCGGGTGAGCGCCCCCAAGTGGTTCGGCGTCTACAACCACATTCACACCTTTCACGCGATTGCGGCCTGCAACCTCGCCGAGGTCGCCATGGGCATGTTGATGGAGGCGACGACTCCGTCAACGCACCGCTGGATCCCCAAGGGCATGACGGCGTCGTATCTGACGAAGGCGACGACGCGACTGACCGCCGTCGCGACGCTTGCCGAACCTGTGGACTTCGCCGCCATCGACAGCGGCCGCGACGTCGTGGTCTCGATCGCCATCACCGACACGCGCGGTGTTGAAGTCGTGCACTGCGAGATCACGACATGGGTGACGCCGACCTCGTGACCTGCACCTCCGCTCGCCCTGCCGGGCCGTTGCGAAACTCATAGGCTTGGACACGTCAAGCAACCGAGAGGACTGACCTACATGTGTGGCATCTGCGGTGAAATCCGGTTCGATGGTTCGGCGCCCGACGCCTCGGCCGTCGACACCATGACCTGCTCGATGACCCGTCGTGGTCCCGACGGTTCCGGACTGTTCGTCAAGGGCTCCGTGGCCCTCGGCCATCGACGACTCAAGATCATCGACCTCTCCGAACGCGGCGCACAGCCGATGGTCGATTCCGAACTGGGCCTGGCGATGGTGTTCAACGGCTGCATCTACAACTACAAGGAGTTGCGCAGCGAACTCGAGGGCCGGGGCTACCGTTTCTTCTCTCATGCCGACAGCGAGGTGATCATCAAGGCGTTCCATGCGTGGGGTACCGACTGCGTGGACCACCTGATCGGGATGTTCGCCTTCGCCGTCGTCGACACCGACTCGGGTGTGGTCACACTCGCGCGCGACCGGCTCGGCATCAAGCCGCTCTACCTCTCGGAGACTCCGGGACGTCTGCGTTTCGCGTCGTCGTTGCAGGCACTGCTGCGCGCCGGTGATGTCGACACCTCCCTCGATCGCGTCGCGCTGCACCACTACTTCAGCTTTCACGCGGTGGTTCCGGCGCCGCACACCATCTACAACGGTGTCCGCAAGCTGCCGCCGGCCACGGTCCGCGTGATCCATCCCGACGGCCGCAGCACCGAACGTCGTTACTGGGAGCCGGTGTTCGCACCCGACCCCAGCCGCGCGGACTGGGATGCGGTGCGCTGGCAGGACGAACTGATGGACTCGCTGCGCACCTCTGTCCGACGCCGCATGGTCGCCGACGTCCCGGTCGGTGTGCTGCTCTCGGGCGGTATCGACTCCTCGTTGGTCGTTGCGTTGCTCGCCGAGCAGGGTCAGCAGGATCTCGCCACCTTCAGCATCGGATTCGATTCCGCGGGCGGCGAATCGGGTGACGAGTACGCCTACTCCGACCTGATCGCCGACACCTTCGCCACCGACCATCACAAGATCCACATCGGCACCGATCGCCTCCTACCCGCCGTGCCGGACACGATCGCGGCGATGAGCGAGCCGATGATCAGCCACGACTGCGTCGCCTTCTACCTGCTTTCTCAGGAGGTCAGCAAGTCCATCAAGGTCGTGCAATCCGGGCAGGGCGCCGACGAGATCCTCGGCGGCTATTCCTGGTATCCGCCGTTGCAGGGCATCGCGCGCGAGGAGACCACCAAGGCGTACCGCGAGGTCTTCTTCGACCGCTCACATCAGGCCATCGGCGCGCTGCTGAACGATCCGTACCTCCTCGGCGACAGCGACTACGACCCCAGTTGGGAATTCGCCCTCGCACACCAGTCCGCACCCGGCGCCGACTCGGCCGTCGACGCGGCGCTGCGTCTGGACACCACGGTCATGCTCGTCGACGATCCGGTCAAACGTGTCGACACCATGACCATGGCGTGGGGGCTCGAAGCCCGCGTGCCGTTCCTCGATCACCAGTTCGTCGAACTCGCGGCCACCTGTCCGCCCGACCTGAAGCTGAATCCGAGCGGCAAGGGCGTACTCAAGGAAGCTTCGCGGAAGCTGTTGCCCGCGGCGGTGATCGACCGGACCAAGGGGTACTTCCCTGTTCCGGGTATCCGGCACCTCGAGGGTGGCGTGCTCGATCTGGTCACCGACACCCTGCGCGCACAGTCGGCGAAAGACCGTGCCCTGTATCGACCCGAGACCCTCGACCGCCTCTTCGCCGATCCCAACGGCACCCGCACCACCCTGGACTCCAACGAGTTGTGGCAGCTCGCAGTGCTCGAGATGTGGTTACAGACAATGGAAGACATCACGGCACGGTGAGCGCGGACGACATCACCGACACAGTCCCGTCGAGCAATGGGGTAGCCGAGGAGACGCCACTCGTCAATTTCGACGACCGCGGTTGGCACACGTACGGTCCGTCGGTCTCCCCGGACGGCAGGGCATTCGCCTACATCGTCGACGATGGCGCCGGTTATCCTCGTGCGGCGCAACGGGTGCTGTCGCCTGAGGGTGTCGGCGAGCTGCGTTGGGTGACCGTGCCCGCCACCGGCCCGGTACGCAAGCTCGTCCATTCGATGGACGGCGAGTGGCTCGCCGTCGAGCTGGCGCCGAGTGGCGGTGAACACCATCAGGTCTGGGTGGTCACCACCGATCCCGATGACGACAGGTCGCACCGCATCGGCAGCAACCGTCAGGAGACGGAGTCCGACTGGTCCAATCGGGCGACACTCGGTTCGCGACGCTCGTTCGGTACGGTCTCACTCGTCGGCTGGGACACCGACTGGGTGCTGATCACCGCGACGACCCCTGACGGCACGGCGTATTCGGTGCGCGCACATCCCGGTACGGGCGCCACCGAGATCCTCGACGTCCGCGTCGGCGGGGCATTGATCGACTCCTGGAAGGGCGCCGCGCTGCTGCGAGTCGGTCCGCGCGGTTACCGGGACATGCTGCTGCTGCGGCGACCGGACCAACGCGAGGACGCCGATCTCGAAGCGACGGAGTCCGACGAGATGGAGATGTCGACGATCCTGCCCAACGATCCGGGTTCGGTGACCGATCAGGGCTACATTCTCGACCAGGGTTTCGATCACCCGTCGCTCGTGTTCGTCGGCCCCCCACAGGATTCCTACCGCGACCTCGACAGCGTGCAGGCCCTGGTGACGAGCGACTTCGACGCCAAGTTCCCACGTCTGCTCGGCGTCGAGGTCTCCAGAACCGGAAGGCGTTTCCGCGTCCTCGCGCAGCGCGCGGGGGCCGGGCTCGACGAGTTCGCGGTCAGTAACGACCAGTCGACGGTCGCCATGCTCTGGAATGTCGATGGCCGCAGCGAACTGCAGATCCTCACCCTTCCGGATCAGACGCTGCACGAACCGATCCCGCTGCCCGGCGACGTAGCGTCGGATCTGTCGATCAGCGCGGCGGGCACGATCGTGGCGCTGACGGTCTCGTGCCCTCAGCGCTCGCCGCTCGTGCACCTCGTGCACACCCCGTCGAGCACCGTGACGCCCATCCGCGACGACGTCATCACCGGCAGCGGACCGTCGGCGGCACTGCGCGCCGAATATCGTGAGTTCTCGGCCCGTGACGGAATGCCCTTGTCGGGCTGGCTGTATCGCGCCACGAACCCCGATCCCGACTCCGGCCCGCCGCCGTGTCTGCTGTACTTCCACGGCGGCCCGGAGGCGCAGACCCGCCCCGACTACCAGTTCCTGTTCGGACCACTCGTCGACGCCGGGATCTCGGTCTTCGCACCCAACGTCCGCGGATCGTCGGGGTACGGGCGTCTGTTCTCGCACGCCGACGACCGTTACGGGCGCTACGCGGGTATCGACGACGCCGCCGACTGCGCCGCGCACGTGGTGTCTTCGCAGATCGCCGACAAGGACAGGCTCTACGTGTCGGGCCGCTCCTACGGCGGTTATCTCACGCTGGCGGCGTTGACATTTCACCCCGAGGTGTTCGCGGCCGGTATCGCGATCTGCGGCATGAGCGACCTCGAGTCGTTCTTCCGTAACACCGAACCGTGGATCGCAGTGGCCGCGTACACCAAATACGGACACCCCGAATCCGATCGCGAACTACTACGGGACCTGTCCCCCATCCACCGCATCGACGACATCACCGCACCGCTGCTCGTCGTCCACGGCGCCCACGACACCAATGTTCCGGTCAGCGAGTCACAGCAGATGGTCGACGAACTACGCGCCCGTGGGGGGATCGCCGAACTGTTGATGTTCCACGACGAGGGGCACGAGATCGTCAAGCGCCACAACCAGCAGCGTCTCACCGAGGCTGTGGCGCAATGGATCAGACGGCATCCCTCGGCAGCCAAGGCACACCGCGAGGTGCGTGAACGCAAACAGTCGAACGCGGCGCCATGAGCAGGAACATGACAAACCGCCTGCTCGTCCAACTGGCGGAGACACGATCGGGCAACGATCGGGCCAATGTGCTCGAGGAGTTGCGTCGACTGATCCTGTCGGGCGGCGCACCTCCCGGCACGCAGATCATGCCCGCCGACATCGCCGACGCCTTCGGCGTCAGCGCGATTCCGGTGAGGGAGGCACTCAAAACCCTTGTCGGCGAGGGACTCGTAGATCACCAGCGCAATTCCGGCTACCACGTGAGCCAGCTGTCCCTGGCCGAGCTCAAGGAGATCTACTTCGTTCGCGGCGTACTCGAG
Source organism: Gordonia otitidis (assembly GCF_020735545.1). Classification (NCBI taxonomy): domain Bacteria; kingdom Bacillati; phylum Actinomycetota; class Actinomycetes; order Mycobacteriales; family Gordoniaceae; genus Gordonia; species Gordonia otitidis. The sequence continues at coordinate 3,468,961 of NZ_CP085974.1, read as the reverse complement.
CAAGCCGCTTTGACCCGATCGGTCGAGAACATCACGGACGAACAGATAGCGGCGGCGACCGAGTTCCACCACGAACTCGTCACGGCAACGAGGTTCAACGACGGCAAGGCGTTCCACGACGTCTCGCGCCGCTTCCACACCACACTGACGGCACCGTGCGCCATGCCGCGCCTACTCAACATGTTCGACGCGACGTGGAATCTCACCGAGCCGTTCCAGGTGATGCGCTCGGTCGACGCGCCGACCCAGGACAAGCTGAACGTCGACCACGCCGACCTGCTCGCAGCGTTCGCAGCTCGCGACACCGCAGCCGTCCTCGACGCCGCCCGGGTGCACCACGGGCGGCTCGAGGAAGCGATCATCCAGACGAGCGCCTCACTCGGCGTGCGTCCGGAACTCGGCTGAGTCCGCGCTCCCACCGGGATTCGCGCGAGCCGGAGCCGACGCGAGGTCGGGCAATGCCTTGTCGAGGTGCAGCTGCGACTCGATGAGGCCTGGGATCACGACCCGGCCGGCGCATTCGATGGTTTCGGATGCCTACTGCTGCTGAGTGGGCACACCCGCGAATCACTCACGAGTCGATTTCGATGTCCACGAGCGGCGTGCCGTCCGCCACCTGTGCCCGGGTGCATCGCATGAGTTACAGTTGGTCATACCAAGAGACCAGGTTCGAGAAGTCACGCTCGGAACGGAGACCCACATGCTGCGTCGCGGACACACCCTCAGCGCGAGTACTGCGGCGTACCTGGAGGCGATGGTCGTCAACGACCTCTCGCCAGGAGACAAACTTCCACCGGAACGGGTCCTCGCCGAGAACCTCGAGGTGTCCCGAACGACGATCCGCGAAGCGCTCAGCGACCTGGAGCAGCGCCGTCTGGTGACCAGGACTCCGGGTAGGGGAACCATCGTCGCGCCACGCTCGGCGAACGCGACGGCGATCCTCGAGACGATGAGCACCGACGCAGAAGAAGAGCACGTGGCCGAACTGCGCAAACTGATCGAGCCGCAGGTCGCCGGCCTCGCCGCGGATCGTGCGACGTCGTCGGATCTCGTTGCGCTCGAGTCGATCCTGACATCCACACACGCGGGGCTCAATCCCGCCGAATCGTTGGCGCAGGACGTCGCCTTTCACATGCAACTGGCCAGAGCCGCGCGTAATCCGCTTCTGGTGTCGCTGTGCCAACTCAGTGCGGGATGGGTGCACACCGTCCGCGCACGCTCGCACGCCACCCGGGAGGGGCGGCGCAACTCCTTCGAGGGCCACAAAGAGATCCTCGAGGCGGTACGCCTCCACGACCACGAAGAAGCAGTCGCCGCCATGACAGCGCACCTCGACGAGGTCGGGCGGCTCGTCGAACGGAGTACCTCGTGACCACCCAGCCATCAGCACTCGCTCACCTGTCGGGCGGTGACCTGATCCTCCCCGCGGGCTCGGGTCCGATCAGCGGCGACGACTACTTGCCGTGCAGGCCAGAGGACGTGTACTGGGGCGACCTGCCGTGTGCGGCGGACACCCCGGTGATGTCGGTGGAATCCGGCGCCACAGTCACCATCGACACCCTCAGCCACGAGGGCATCCTCGCCGACCAGGGCCGGGATCCGCTGACCTTCTTCGGTTCCCACGGCGTCGCCCCCGACATGGTTCTCGACGAAGCCGTCGCCCTCTGCGCGTCGGACCGACCACATCGACAGGGTGTCGACGGCCCTCACGTCGTCACGGGTCCGATCGAGATCAGAGGTGCCCACCCCGGCGATCTCCTCGCGATGACCGTCGTCGAGACACGTCGTCGAGTCCCCTACGGCGTCGTGTCCAACCGCCACGGCCGCGGCGCACTGCCCGGCGAATACCCGATCGGGGGTGCCACCTACAGCGCGTTCGTGACGGTGGAGGGCGACGGAGACGACGCACGCGGAGTCCTCCCACTGTCGCCGTCGAATCCTGAACCCGCCGCACGGTTCCCGCTCGCCCCTTTTCTCGGGATCATGGGTGTGGCAGCCCCGGGCGATGTCCGTCCGAACTCGATCCAGCCGGGACCCCACGGCGGCAACCTCGACATCACACTGCTCACCGTCGGAGCGACCCTCTATCTGCCGGTGAACGTCGAGGGCGCACTCGCCTACGTCGGCGATCCCCACTTCGCGCAGGGCGACGGCGAGGTCGCCCTGACGGCTCTCGAAGCCTCACTGCGGGCGACGATCCGCTTCGATGTGATCCCGGCATCCGACGTCGCAGCGCGGTTCGGCGAACTCGTCGCGCCGGTTGCCGAGACACGGGAATTCCTGATCCCGACGGGCCTCGACCCCGATCTCGATGTGGCCGTGCAGAATTGCGTTCGCTCGGCGATGTCACTGCTCGGTGTGCGATACGGCATGCACCCTGCCCAGGCGCTGGCCTATCTCAGTGCCGCAACCGATTTCAACATCTCTCAGGTCGTTGATCTGGTCAAAGGCGTGCATGCGCGTATCCGCAAGTCGGACTTCGCGCGGTGAGGTCTTCGCGCGAGGTCGATTCGAGGGTGTGGCGCGTCGTCGGTGATCCGCTGATCGCCGCCGCATCGCATGGCCCGCTGGACGGAGCCACGGTCGCGGTCAAAGACGTCTTCGCTGTGGCGGGGTACGCAACCGGAGGTGGTGTACCCGCCTACGAACAATCGGTCGACGTGGCCGCCGACCACGCGACAGCCGTTGCGCGACTTATCCATGCCGGCGCCCGAGTTCGCGGCATCGCACGCACCGACCAGTTCGCGTACTCGATGGCGGGCGACAATCCGCACTACGGCACGCCGCCGAACGCCGCCGTGCCCGATGCCCTGCCCGGCGGATCGTCGAGCGGTCCGGCGAGTGCGGTCGCACACTGCGACGCCGATCTGGGGCTGGCGACCGACACCGCCGGATCAATCCGGGTACCGGCTTCGTATCAGGGGCTGTGGGGCATGAGGACTACTCACGGGTCCGTGTCGACAGACGGATTGTTGCCGCTGGCACCTGATTTCGACACCGTCGGTGTGCTCACCCGCGAACCCGACCTCCTACTCCGTGCCACGTCGGTCCTACTCAACTCACCGTCGAACACCGACATCGGTTCGGGCGTCGCGACCCTCGACGACATCGGGGAGGTAGACCTACAACGATTGGCTGAGGCGTTCCGTACACACCAGGCATTCCAGGCGTGGACGGTGCACGGCGATTGGATCACCGCATACCCTGGTGCACTCGCCGGTTCGGCCGCCGCACGTTTCGCCGTGGCCGCCGGCATCAACGCCGCCCAGGATGCGCGGGCATGCGACGAACTCGCCGACATCACGCAGCAACTCGACGAGCTATTGGGCAGCGACGTGCTCGCACTCCCGGCAGCGTCCTCGCATGCACCCCGACTCGGGGCGTCAGGTCACGACGTAGAACGCGAGCGGTCGGCGACCGTGCGGCTGACCGCCATTGCGTCCGCGACCGGCCGACCCGCGGTGACATTTCCCTATCGGGATACCTCCGAGGGGCCGATCGGCCACAGTCTCGTCGGCCCACGCGGCTGCGATACCGCACTCATCGGCCGGGCAGTCGAGTTCGCATCAGCCTCGCCGACCGCATCTCGCGACAGCTTCGCCACCCAAGGAGGCACACCGCGGTGCTGAATCGAATCCGCGCTATTCCCCTCGAGCGTATGCACCTGGCCCTGATGTTGGTGCTGACGTTCACCACCGGCATCAACGACGCTGTCGGCTATCTCGGCCTCGACAAGGTCTTCACGGGCAACATGACCGGCAACGTCGTGATCCTCGGGATGGCGCTTGCGGGCGGTTCGGGACTGCCGATACTGGGACCGGCAATGGCGCTCGTGGGATTCATGGCGGGTGCAGCGGCGGGCGGTCGGACTCTCCGGCGGGCCGACCGCGCGTGGACCCTCGGGACGACGCTGCTGTTCGCCACGGTCGCGGCGACGATGGTCGCGCTGGCCGTCGTACTGTTCGCCTCAGGCGACCATCCTGAACACCCGGTGATGATCACGGTGACGACGATCGCCGCGACTGCCATGGGCATTCAAGCCGCAGCCGCCCGCGCGGTCGCGGTCAAGGACGTCACGACCGTCGTCGTGACGTCGACGATCACCGGCCTCGCAGCCGACTCCTTCCTCGGATCGGGCCGCGGCAAGGGCACCGGACGTCGCACCGCGGCGGTGGTGTCGTTGATCGCCGGCGCGGCGCTCGGCGTGGTGTTGATGCGCGTGCACATGGGCACGGCTCTCCTCGTGGCGGGCATCATGATCGCCGCGGTTGCCGTTGTCGGCGCCATCCATGACGCCCCCGCCGGCCGGCGGTACCGGTCACAGACACCGTCGACCACCTCATCAACCTGACCCGCAAGACGACGCGAATATATTCGGTATGGCGTCGAATATATCGGCGCGTTAATTGACGGGTAACAAAGCGTTCTTACCTTCGACTCAGACACTTTCGGGATCACTCCGATGTCACACCGCCCTGAGGAGAACCATGAGCGCTTCATCCGACGCGCAGATCGCCACCGAACATCACAGCGCCGCTGGCGAAAGCATCATCAAGGTCGGTTACGACCAACAGTTGACCAACGAAGACCTCGCTCCACTGAAGAATCAGAACTGGACCTGGTACAACATCTTCGCGTTCTGGATGTCCGACGTGCACAGTGTCGGCGGCTACGTGTTCGCCGGAAGCCTGTTCGCACTGGGCATCTCGTCGTGGCAGGTGCTCGTCGCCCTGCTCGTGGGCATCGTCGCCGTCAACCTGCTGTGCAATCTCGTGGCCAAGCCGTCACAACAAGCAGGCGTGCCGTATCCGGTCACCACACGAATCTGCTTCGGGGTCAAGGGCGCCAACATCCCCGCGATCATTCGCGGCACCATCGCCGTCGTCTGGTACGGAATCCAGACATATCTGGCATCAACCGCGTTCGGTCTTCTGGCCCTGAAGTTCTGGCCCGCGCTGGAACCCTACGGCGAGAACGGGAACCACGCATTTCTCGGCTTGTCCCTCCTCGGCTGGGGCGGATTCGTTCTGATGTGGGTGCTGCAGGCACTGGTCTTCTGGAACGGCATGGACACCATCCGCAAGTTCATCGATTTCTGCGGACCCGCCGTCTACGTCGTGATGATCGCCCTCGCCGCCTATCTCATCGCGAAGGCCGGGTGGAGCAACGTGCACTTCGACCTCTCCGAAGGCTCGGGCATCAGCGGCACCTGGCCGACCATCACCATGATGATCAGCGCGTTCGCCCTCGTCGTCTCCTACTTCTCGGGTCCGATGCTCAACTTCGGCGACTTCTCGCGCTACGGCAAGACCTTCGGCGAGGTAAAGAAGGGCAACTTCTGGGGCCTGCCGGTCAACTTCCTGTTCTTCTCGATCCTTGTCGTGTGCACCGTCTCGGCAGGCGTCACCGTCATCGGGCGTGACGCCGACGGCAAGATCGTCACCGACCCCGTACACATCGTCGACAAGATCGACAACACCACGGCCGCCGTTCTCGGTGTGTTGACGTTCGCCATCGCGACCATCGGCATCAACATCGTCGCCAACTTCGTCTCGCCCGCTTTCGACTTCTCGAACGTCGCGCCGACCAAGATCTCGTGGCGCATGGGCGGCATGATCGCGGCCATCGGCTCGGTCATCATCACGCCGTGGAACCTGTTCAACAACGCCAGCGCGATCCACTACACAATGGACACCCTCGGTGCCGTCATCGGTCCACTGTTCGGAATTCTCATCGCCGACTTCTACCTCGTGAAGAAGCAGCAGATCATCGTCGACGACCTGTTCACCCTGAGCCCGGAGGGCGCCTACCACTACCGCGGTGGATGGAACCCGGTCGCGGTGATCTCGGTGGTGCTCGCGTCGATCATCCCGATCTGCTTCGTCATCTGGGGCACCTCGTACGAGGCCAGCTTCACCTGGTTCATGGGCGCTGCCGCGGGCCTTGTCTTCTACTACGTCGGAATGCGCCTGGCATCGGACCGATTCCTACACGGCTCGCACATCCCGGTCGCGACCATCACCACCGATATGGAGGTGGCAGCCGACGGCACCATGCTGTCCGGTTCGCCGACCGCCGACGCCCCGACCGCCGACGCCGCGATCACGACCAAGTCGAGCGCCGAAACTGGGTCCTCGGCCTCCTGACATCGTTGTCGTGACGGCACCGCGGCGGTGCCGTCACGACACCGTGTTCGACACAGCCAACGCGTTCGAAATATCAGGAACCCAGAAACCAGGGAGACAACACACCGATGAAGTTGTGCGTCATCAATCCCAACACGACCGCGGAGATGACCGCCGTGATCGAGACGGCCGCACGTTCGGTGGTACGGCCCGACGCCGAGATCATCGCGGTCACCTCCGAGGTGGGACCCTCGTCGATCGAGAGCCACGTCGACGAGGCGATGGCCGTCCCCGGACTCCTCCGAGCGATCAGCGCCAACCCGGACGCCGACGGATACCTGCTCGCCTGCTTCGGTGACCCGGGACTCGACGCGGCACGCGAACTCGCCGTCGCCCCGGTGCTCGGGATAGCCGAGGCGGCGATGCACCTCGCGGCACCGCTCGGCCGGGGCTTCTCGGTGGTGACGACGCTGGGACGAACCATCGGCAGAGCACAAGACCTGGTGTCGCACTACGGCTTCGGCCGACAATGCCTCGGCATCCACGCCTGCGAGATACCGGTGCTCGACCTCGAGACCAACCCCGACACCGCCGAGATCCTTGCGAAAGCGTGCGCCGAAGCACTCGCCACAGACGGTTCGGACGCGATCGTCCTCGGGTGCGCCGGGATGGCCGACCTCGCCGTCGAACTCTCCGCACAGATCGGCGCACCTGTGATCGACGGCGTCGCCGCCGGCGTCGGCATGCTGTCGGCGATGGCCGCGATGCACCTGACGACGGGTACCGCTTCCGGTGAATTCGCCACACCGCCCACGAAGCGCTACCGCGGGCTGCCGCCCGAACTCGACCCGCGGTGACAGCACCGCGCCCATGACGCAGCCGCACCACGCGTCTACAACGCAGCCACCCAACGCGTCTACGACGCGGTGTCGTCGGGGGGCTAGGGTGATGTCCATGACCGTCCCCGCCGACCGCGCGTCGTCCGACCACGACGTCGAGGTCACCGAACTGGCCTTCGCAGCCGCTCGTGGAGACCGTCGCGCGCTGGAACACTTCGTGCGGGAGACCCAACGAGACGTCTGGCGATTCGTCGCCCACCTCGCCGACCCGCGTCTCGCAGATGACCTCACACAGGAGACCTATCTGCGGGCGATCCGCTCACTTCCGCGGTTCGCGGGCAATTCGACCGCTCGCACCTGGCTATTGGCCATCGCGCGCCGCGTCTGCGCCGACGACGTACGCAGAGCCATGTCCCGTCCCCGCATCGCCGGCGGCGTCGACTGGATCGACGCCGCGGACACCCGACGTTCCGCGCCCCGCTCGGCCGGGTGGGAGGACGTCGTCGAAGTCAACCTCCTTCTCGAAGACCTCCCTGCCGAACGACGGGAAGCGCTTGTGTTGACGCAGGTCCTCGGCTTGTCGTATCAGGAGGCCGCCGAAGTCACCGGTTGCCCGGTCGGCACCGTGCGGTCACGCGTCGCCCGCGCCCGCGAAGCGCTGATCGGAGCGACAGGATCCGGTAGACGGGACGAGCGCAGCAGCTGACCTGCGCATGACGCAGCTGGGGACCAAAGCCTTATGACTTTTCTCAGGGTGCTTTGCGTACCCTTGAGAACGGCGACGGGCCGTGATCCCGCTGTGTCATCGCACTCGTACCGCGATGATCCGGACGGTCCCTGTCACCGCAGAGGACGAGCGAAGAGAGATGTGAGGGACCCGTGGCCGACAAGCGTCGTAAGCCGATCGTTGACCCGCGAGCGGCGGAGAAGCGCCGCTCCCTGCTGATGAAGATCGGTGCGGCCGTGGTGCTCGTTGCCCTCGCCATCGGTATCGGCGTCTGGGTGCTGGTCTCCAACAAGTCGGCCACCGGGTCGTCGAGTGACGTCACCGTGGCCACCAACAACGCCTACCGCATCACCACGGCGCCCAAGGGCACCACCCCGCCAGTCACACTCACGGTCGTCGAAGACTTCCAGTGCCCCGCATGCCGCGCCTTCGAAACCCAGTTCAGCGACGCCATGGAGCAGATCCGCAACAACCCGAAGGTGGCCGTCGACTACATGCCGATCGCTTTCCTCGATCGCATGTCGACCACCAACTACTCGTCACGCTCGGCCAACGCCTCCGCATGTGTCGCACAGTCGACGGCCGGTGATGGCAACTTCGACACCTGGCTGAAGTTCCACAACGCGCTGTACGCGCAGCAGCCGGAAGAGGGCGGCGCAGGCCTCACGAACGACGAACTCAACAGCATCGCCAAGCAGGCCGGCGCGACGAACCTCAAACAGTGCATCGACGACGAGCAGTTCAGCGCTTTCGTGAAGGACACGACCCAGAAGGCCCTCGACTCGGGTGTCAACGCCACCCCGACGATCAAGATCAATGGCAACCCGGTGCAGCTGAGCACCCCGGACGCTCTCATCGCCGCGGTCAACGAGGCAGCGAACAAGCAGTAGACCCGAGAACACCGCACCACGCCCCCGCGGCATCCGATACACGAGGCACACACCATGAGCACGACACATGCCGACAACACCCCACACCCGGCGACCAACTCCGACACCGACACGGTAGAGGGCACCGCCGGAGTCGACGGCACCGCTGAGGCCCAGAAGTCGGAGGAGACGCCCGACGCCGCCGTACGCCGGTCCCCGGACGACGTGGACGCGTCGTCGAGCGGACTGCTCGGCCTGGTGCGTGTGGGCCGTCCCACCGGTTGGGTGCTGCTGATCCTGGGTGTGATCGGATTCGTCGCGGCGGCGACGCTGACGATCGAGAAGATCCACCTGCTGCAGAACCCGGACTACGTGCCGAGTTGCTCGATCAACCCGGTGATCTCCTGCGGTTCGGTGATGAAGAGTTGGCAGGCAGGGCTGTTCGGATTCCCCAACCCGCTGATCGGAATCGCCGCGTTCTCGGTGGTGATCGTCACAGGCGTCCTCGCGGTCGCCGGGATCTCATTGCCGCGCTGGTATTGGCTCGGCTTGGCACTCGGCAGCTTCGCAGGCTTCGTCTTCGTCAACTTCCTCGCGTATTCCGCGCTGTACAAGATCCACGCGTTGTGCCCGTACTGCCTGGTGGTGTGGGTCGTCGTGCCGATCATCCTCATCCTGAGCATCAACCGCGTCATCGGTGACAGTGACCGCGGGCGCGAGATCCGTGGCTGGCTCTGGGTACTGCTGCCGGTCTGGTACGCGATCGTGATCGCTGCCATCCTGGTCGAGTTCTGGGACTACTGGCAGACGTTCATCTGACACCGGCCGCCTCGCCTGGCACTCGTCAGAATCCGCGAGAGATTTCGGGGAACCATTCGGCACCCGCGGACGACATACTTCTAGGAGTACGTGCGCGACCATCGTGATCAGACGATCCCAGGACACCCTCACCGAAGCATCGGGATCGTCTTCGACGCTGCGACGCGCCACGCGGACGAAGAGATCGAGGATCATGTGACCACGCTGGAATCCCCCACGAGCACAGGGACCGGGCAGCGCGAGGCCGCGCAGCACACGGGACCGCAGCGCATCCAGCTCGATGTGACCGGAATGTCATGCGGCGCATGCGCGGCCCGGGTCGAACGCAAGCTCAACAAGGTCGACGGCGTCAAGGCGTCGGTGAACTACGCCACGCGGGTGGCGACCATCGACGCAGCCGACGACGTCAGTGCCGACGCGCTGTGCGAGGTCGTCGACGCGACGGGATACGGCGCGAGTGTCCGCAGCGACACCCCGACACCCATCCCGGACACCGACGGCGACGAGGCAAAGCGGCTCTTCCGACGGCTCGCGGTCGCTCTGATCCTCTTCATCCCCCTCGCCGATCTGTCGATCGTGTTCGCAGTGGTTCCGTCCACACGGTTCACGGGATGGCAGTGGCTTCTCCTCGCACTCGCGACACCGATCCTCACGTGGTGTGCGTGGCCGTTCTATCGTGTCGCCGCCAAGAATCTGCGTACCCGCAACGCGACGATGGAAACACTGGTCACGCTGGGCGTGCTGGCGGCCACAGTATGGTCGCTCTATTCGATGTTCTTCGCCGCCGACACCGGTTCGAGCAGCTCGCAGGGCGTGTGGTCGGCGATCTGGAGCGCCGACTCGATCTACCTGGAGGTCGCGACAGGCGTCACCGTCCTCGTCCTCGCCGGTCGCTACTTCGAAGCGCGCGCCCGCTCCCGGGCGGGTGGTGCCCTTCGGGCGCTGGCAGCGCTCGGCGCGAAGGACGTCTCGGTTCTGCTACGCGACGGCACCGAAATGCGCATCCCCGCCGGTGAACTCTCCGAGGGGCAACGTTTCGTCGTCCGTCCGGGCGAGACGATCGGTACCGACGGTCTGGTCATCGAGGGCTCCGCAGCCGTCGACATGAGCGCGATGACCGGCGAATCGAAGCCGGTCGACGTCGAACCGGGCGAGCCGGTGATCGGCGGAACCACAGCACTCAACGGACGGCTCGTCGTCGAGGCCGCGGCCGTCGGACCCGACACCGCATTCGCGGGCATGATGCGCCTGGTCGAGGAAGCCCAGACCGGCAAGGCCAACGCCCAGCGTCTCGCCGACCGCGTCGCGGGTGTGTTCGTCCCCGTCGTCATCGCGATCGCCGCGGTCACCGTCGGCGCGTGGCTCCTCGCAGGTGGGCCCGTCGACCGTGCCGTCGCGGCAGGACTCGCAGTGCTCGTCATCGCTTGTCCGTGCGCGCTCGGTCTCGCGACGCCGATCGCCGTGATGGTGGCGACGGGTCGGGGCGCCCAACTGGGTATCTTCCTGAAGGGCTATCAAGCCCTCGATACGTCGAGGTACATCGACACCGTTGTCTTCGACAAGACCGGCACCGTCACCGAGGGCGCTCTGTCAGTCACCCAGGTTTCCGCGGACGACGAGTCGCAGGTGCCCGACGACCGTCTGCTCGCCCTCGCGGCAGCCGTCGAATCGGCGTCCGAACACGCGGTCGGCTCGGCGATCGTGTCCGCTGTCGACGACGAACACCGCCCCGAGGTGTCCGACTTCCGTGCCGAACCGGGCCGCGGGGTCGTCGGAACGGTCGACGGCCACCGGGTCACGGTCGGTTCACCGCGCTGGGTGTCGCACTCGGTCGTCGTACCCGCCGCGACAGCGCGTCGTCGACGTGATGCAGAAGCCAGGGGCGAAACCGTGATCTACGTGGCCGTCGACGGCCGACTCGCCGGGATGATCGCCGTCGCAGACACCCTCAAGCCGAGCGCTGCCCCGGCCATCGCAGCGCTGCAGGCAGCGGGCATGCGCACGGTGCTGCTCACCGGCGACAACGAGGGAGCCGCACGCGCGGTGGCCGACGAGGTGGGCATCACAGAGGTGATCGCCGAGGTCCTACCCGACGCCAAGGTCGACGCGATCCGTGAACTGCAGGAGTCCGGACGATCGGTGGCGATGGTCGGCGACGGCATCAACGACGGGCCAGCCCTCGCGACCGCCGACCTCGGGCTGGCCATCGGACGCGGCACCGACGTCGCGATCGGCGCAGCCGACGTGGTGTTGGTGCGCGACGACCTACGCGCCGCCCCCGCCGCGCTGAGCCTGGCGCGCGCCACGCAGCTCACGATCCGGACCAACCTGATCTGGGCGTTCGGCTACAACGTCGCGGCCATTCCGATCGCTGCGGCCGGTGTGCTCAACCCGCTGATCGCAGGCGCCGCTATGGCGCTGTCCTCGTTGTTCGTCGTCTCCAACAGCCTGCGGCTGCAGCATTTCGGGAACCGTCGCTGATCCGGACCCCGCAGATGTGGGGCTCTGACCGTCGTCAGCGCCGGGTGTCGCCTGTCGGCGGGCCCTGGTGTCGACGCGCGCGCAGCGCGGTGAGGTCGAACACGTCCGACGTCGAATCGTCCTCGACGCCCCGGCCGTCGGCACCGGCGACGTCATGGTCCAGAACAGTGCCGGCGGAAGAGGCAGTAGTAGATTCGACGGCGGCAGGTTTGACGGCGGGCCCCGCGGTTCGGACGCGCCGCGAGTCGAGCGCGGCGGCTCCGGCCAGCCCGACGGCGCAGACGGCGAGCACGCCCTGAACCACCGGATACCAGAGCGGGGCCGAGCCGGTCAGGTAGCCGAAGCACAACACGACCACCGCGACGGCACAGGCCACCGATCCACCCCGTAACGCGGTCGCCACCCGACTCACGCCGACCTCGTACCGACGGTGTCCGCCGTGGGGGTGCTGCGATGTCCGTGACGCCTCGAGGATCGTCGTGCTGAGGTCCGGCGCCAGGTCGGCGGCGGCGAAGTTCATTCCCCGAGCGGAGGCGTACCAGCGCTCGCACCCGGGGCACTGCGCGAGATGCTCGTCCACGCGGGCAGCAGGCACCGACTCGCGCTCGCCGTCGATGCGCGCCGACAGCGACTCCCGCGCCACCTCACACCGCACGTCGTCATCCTCCCCCTGCGGTCACGCCGCGCGACGTTCCGACTCGACCGGAGGACTCTGTTCTGCTCATCGACGAGACTTCGACAACTCGTCGAGCATGGCGTTGTACGCGTCGAGTTCGGTGTCCTCGTAGGTGTCGGCGTGGCGGTCGCCGCGGTTCGCCTCGCGGCGGTCGACCTTGGCCCACTGCGCGACGATGGCGACCACGACCAGTACGACGGGGACCTCGCTGGCACCCCACGCGATGGCACCGCCGAGCCACTGGTCGTGGAGGCGGTCGGTCACCCACGGCAGCATCAGTTCGCTGTAGAACTTGTCGCCGACCACTGTCGACATCGTCATCAGCGCGATGCCGAAGAACGCATGGAATGGCATCACGGCGAACAACAGTCCGATGCGCGCCAGGAACGGGATTCGACGCGGTCCGGGGTCGATGCCGATGATGACCCAGTAGAAGAGGTAGCCGACGATGATGAAGTGCACGGTCAGCAGCACGTGACCCCAGTGGTAGCGCGTCAGCGTCCCGAAGATCCCGGTGAAGTAGACGACGTAGAGCGACAACACGAACACCGCCAGTGCGACGATCGGGTTGGACAGCACCGCGGTCACCTTGGAGTGCAGCACCCGCAGCAACCACTCGCGCGGGCCGGGAGGCGCATCGCCGTGGGCCGCGGGAAGGGCGCGTAACGCCAGGGTGGCGGGAGCGCCGAGCACCAGTAGCACGGGCGCGAACATGTTGAGCGCCATGTGTTCTGCCATGTGCACGCTGAACATCGCCGAACCGTACGCGCGCACGCCCGATCCCGTGACGACCACCACGACGAGACAACCGAGGACCCACGAGATGGTGCGGCCGACGGGCCATTCGTCGCCGCGTCGGCGCAGTCGACGCACACCGATCAGATACACGAGGATCGCCACGATCGCTGCCACGCCGATCAACAGGTCGAAACGCCAGTAGGTGGCGAGCTTCCACGCTGTCGGTGCTCCGGGCAGTTCGTATCCCAAGAACACGTCCCACGCCGAGAACTTGTGGGCAAGCAGTCCTGGCGCGACACGGGTGTCCATCACCGTCCAGCAGGCAACGGCTCCGACCATCAGCACGGCGCCGGCGGTCACGATTCGACGGCCGGCCTCGTCGTCGACGTCCCCGCGTCGAGCCGCACGGTAGGACTGCACACTCGATCCGAGCGTCGCCGCCAGGAGCACGAGCAGGATGATGGCGGCGATGCCGAACGCGGTGTCGAAGGCGTACCGCGCGGGCAACAGGAATGCGATGAGGCCCAGCGCATAGACGACAGCCACCGCGTCGCTGATGACGAGAATGAGAGCATTGCGGCGGTGGACCACGGGGCCCGCGGCGTCGGATTCGATACGCGGCGCGCTCGCCCACGCCACCCGGAATCCGAGCGAGAGCCCGACGGCCAGCGAGAATCCGATACCGAGACTCGTGTTGTAGTCGTGATTGGGTCCCTGGCCCGCGTTGCTCGCCATGGGTAGTGCGACCATCGCGATCACCGACGGGATCAGCAGGACGACGTGCATCATCCACCCGAGCGAGCACCTGATCAGTACGGCGATCACGGTGGCGCAGACGGCCATCACGATCCATGCGACCGCGGTCTCGCTGACTCCGATCCCCTGCCCGAGATATCCCTCGGTCACCAGCCGCCACGGAGTCGTCCCCGACGCGTCTGCTGCCGCCACGGCAACCATCAACCACGACAACACGGCCCAGGCCACGGAGAGTCGACCGATCATCAGATGTGTGCGATACCCGGTCACGTCGATCGTGCCGTGATCGTCCGGGTGCGACGCGGTGATCACGAAGACCAGTCCACCCAGTGTCAACGCGGCGGCAAGGAAACCGAGGAAGTATCCGACGACGTCGGCGGCCGCGGTGAGGGTACCGGGGAACGGGTCGCCGCTCTCGAGGTGGCGAGCGTCGCCGCTGACGAGCGCATAGATCACGATGCCGATCAGGGCGACCGCGAAAGCCGCTCCGAAGATCATGGTCGGGCGACTGCGTGCCGCGGTGGCCCGCGGTGCACTGTCCACGGCGGTCATCACTTCCTCCTAGCCCGCCGAGCACCAGCGAGCACGACTTTTCGCCGGTCTGACGTCCTCGCCAGTCTACGGCCCCGCGTCGCTGCCCTTCTGCCCCGGGCAATGGCCGACGCGGTCGGGGTCACACACCGATGATCTCCTCGACATCGAGTGTCGCGACGACAGATCAGTCGAGGTGACTGGGCATCCGCACGTTCTTGGCGGCGAGCAGCGTGGCAAGCCCCTGAGGGATCACGGCCAGCGCCAGGATGCCGAAAGCAATCGACCACGATCCGGTGGCGTCGTGAATCCAGCCGATCGCGATGGGACCGGCCGCGGCGAGGATGTACCCGACCGACTGGGACATGCCTGACACCTGGCCGGTCTGGGTGGCAGACGAACTGCGTAGCACCATGAACAACAGGGCGAGGCTGATGGCAGCACCCGGTCCGAGCATCACCATGCACACCCACAGGACCGTGGCATGGTCGGTGAAGACGAGACCGACGAAACCTGCCGCGCAGATGGCCAGGAATCCGAGTGTCACCAGACGCTGATCAGCGAAGCGCCCCGCGATGATCGGGGCGACCAGCGACATGATCAGTGCGACGACCTGGCCGATCGCCAACACGGTCCCGGCACTCGCGGCAGAACTACCGTGGTCGATCAGGTACTGCGGGAGCCACGCACTGAACGTGTAGAAGATGAACGACTGGGCAGCCATGTAGACGGTGATCGCCCAGGCGATCGGATCACGCCAGAGCCCGGGAGCCCGCGGACCCACCGCGACGGTGTGCACCCGGCGCAGTTGCGGAAGCCAGACGACGATGGCGACGATCGCCAGCAGCGCCCACATCGCCAGTGACATACGCCAGTTCTCGTTGAGCGCCGTGTCCAACGGCACCATGACCGCGGCGGTGACCGCGGCCCCGCCCGACAGGGTCATCGAGTACAGACCTGTCATCAGACCCGACCGATGCGCGAAATCGCGCTTGATCAAGGCGGGCAACACCACGTTGCACACACCGATCGCGGCTCCGAGGACCGCTGACCCGAGGAAGAGAGTGGGCACAGAGGGGATGAGACGCAACAGGATTCCGGCCACCAGGACGATCAGTGAGGCGAAGATCGTCCGCTCGATCCCCCACCTCGCCGCAAGCCGCGGCGCCATCGGGGCGGTGAGTCCGAAGAACAGCACCGGCAGCGTGGTCAGCAACCCCGCTGTGGCACTGGAGAATCCGAGATCATCGCGGATGACGTCGATCAACGGCGCAACGGAGACGACGGGGGGACGCAGGTTGGCGGCGACCAGCATGATCCCGACAGCAGCGAGAATCGCTGCCACACCCCGTAATTCGCCGGGATTGCGGTGAAGAGAATGCTCGGTCGGGGTCTCGGGGGTCGTCGACGGCGCGTGTGTCGACCGCGCCTGTGTCGACGATGCGGCGCCCGATGTTCCGCTCACCGACGCACACTCCCTTCCGCCTCGGCGAGGTAGTCGACGACGGCTGCACGCGCCGCCTGCTCGTCGCCCACATCGATCGCGGCGACCACGTCGCGGTGCCCAGCCGGATGCATGTTGGCCGAGATCGACAACTCCGCGATGTCGGCATGGGTGCGGTGCATCACTTCTAGGACGCCGGAGTAGATCTCGATCAACAGCGGATTCCCCGACGCCGCAACGAGTTCGGTATGGAAGTCGATGTCGGCATCGGCGTAGGCGTCGATGTCACCGGTCGCGAGGATGGCCTCCGCACGGTCGAGCGCGTCCCGCAGGGTGCGCTTCGCGTCGGCGGTGGCGTCTCGTGCCGCGCCTGCGGCCGCCTCTGATTCCAACGCCCGCCGCACTTGCAGCAACTCCAGCATTTCCGACGTCGCCATGCGGGTCATCGCGGCGGCGAACGTGTTGGCGCTACGCACGTAGGTACCGTCACCGCGGCGCGGGACGAGCATTCCCGAGTGTTCGAGAGCTCGCACCGCCTCGCGAATCGTGTTGCGCCCCACTCCGAAATGCTTCACCAGTTCCGGTTCGGGCGGGATACAGGTGCCCACCGGCCACTCGCCGTCGCGGATGAGCCTCTCCATCCGCTCCACGACGAGTTCGCTGGTCCGCCTGGGACGCTCGATGACATCGGACATGGGCACATCCTAACATCCCATGTTTGACTCTCCTGGGCGAGTTCCGGGCTTGTGCCTGGCGATCGAGAGGATGGACGGACCTCGGTGGCGTGGCAGAGTGGCCGCGGACCTCTCGAGAACCGCGGTCAGCGAGTCGCGAGCGCGTCGCCGATCACGGCAGCGACCATCATCGTCGTGGCGTGCGGTCCGCTGCGGCCAGAGGTCGGGAGAATCGAGCCGTCGACGATCCGCAGGTGTCGCACGCCGCGGACGCCACCGAGCCAGTCCGTCCGGTCGCCCATCGGCATCGAGCCCCAGGCATGCTGAGAGGTCCGCAGGACCGGATCGATCCGAATGGATTCGGCATCGACGAGTGCATTGAACACCGGCGAGGCCAACATCGCGACCACGTCTCGCGTGCTGCGCGCCAGTCGCTCACGCACATCGTCGACGGGCGGGCCGAGTCGTATGCCGACTGCGTCGCCGTCGAGGTACACCTCTCCCGGCGCGCCGGGACGCATCGCGGCGATTCCGACGGCGGGCCCCGACGGGGCCATACCACTGATATACCGCGCAAAATCATCGCGGTAGCAACGGATTTCGAGGCCGTCGGCGGTGTGTACCGCCGTCGGCAGGAGCGGACCCCGTCGGTACTGCTCACGCAGGCGGTACCCGACCAGCACCTCTCGGTGCTCGTGCACCTGCAACTGCGCACCGCCGATCCCGGACCTCATCAACACCCGTGCGGTGCCGAGGGTCCCGGCGCACAGAATGACCTCCCCTGCGTGTATCTCGCGGCCGTTGCACACCACGCCGAGTGCATCATCGCCGTCCATGAGTAGTCGATCGACCCGTGCACCGGTGCGGACCCGGAGGTTCGGGCGGGTCAGATGCGGACGCAGGTACGCATCGGCGGAGGTACGGCGAGCACCGTCGAGGCTGTTGGAACGCACTCGATTGACTCCGACGACCGGCCACTTCTCGTCGAACGGTCGGGTGGGACAACGCGCTCCCCAGTACTGCTCGAACGCGCGCGCGGTCGGGGCGAGCTCGCCGTCGGTGTAGGGATGGACCGCCATCGTCGCGTCGAGTTCGGTGTAGGCCTTGTCGATGGCGTCGGCGGTCCACGTCCCCTGCCAGGTATCGAAGTCGTCGCGGTGCCACCGCATGAAGTAGGCGCCGTTCACGGTCGAGGACCCGCCGAGTCCGCGTCCGCGAACGATCGACAGATCCGGCGATCCACCGTGGTGGGTCACGAACGGCTCGTCCTCGGAGATCGGTAGCCTCCGCAGATCGAGGGCTTCGGCGTCCGGCCAGTCGTCCGGCCCCTGCTCGAGCACGAGCACCGACCGCTGATCGTGACGCGACAGCCGCTCGGCGAGGACCGATCCCGCACTACCCGCACCGACGATCACGACGTCGGGAGCATCACCACCTTCGGTCGGGTACACCACGATGACCGCGAGTTCGAACGCTTACGGCGTCAGGACCGGACGCAATGCCGCGACATCGCGATGCACGAGCACCCCTTGCCACAGGCCTGCGCCGTAGGCGAGATCGTCGAGTCGTCGGCACAGCAGGTAACCGAAGGGCCCCATGGTCGGTGCGACCGCAGGCTCTGCCGCGACGGAACGGATCCACTCGACCAGACCTTCTGCGACCGCGATCTCCACGACGATGCGTCGGAACCGCGGCGAGACGAGAGCGAGCAGTAAAGCCACCGGCCAGTAATGGCGACACACGGCGCCTGCGGCCTGTAACAGCCCGAAGAAGGTTGCGCGAGAAGTCATCTGTGCCGACACGCGCGTTGCTTCGGGTAACTCTCCCAGACGTGTTCGGAGTCGATGGCCGACGCGGAGCAGGATGACCGCGGCCAGGGCCAGGCCGATTCTGGTATGCGTCAGAAGGGCGGCTACGGCAGCTGCCATCGACATCGACATCACGACCGGCGCCACGGAGTCCCCGTGCCGCTCCGCGAGGAACGCCGCACCGGTCCCGTAGAACCGTCGACGATTCAGCACGGTGCGCATCGTGGTGCGGTGATCGTGCGCGACCGTGGCGATCGGGTCGTAGCGAATGCGCCAGCCCTTCTCATGAGTCCGCCAGCACAGGTCGACGTCCTCGGCAACTCGCAGCGATTCGTCGAATCCCTCGAATGCGCTGGTGCGTACCAACATTGCCGCACTGGGGACATAGGCGATCGGCGTTCCCGGCACAACGCCGGCTTCGCTGGGGCCCATGTCGAGCGACGAGTGTCCGTTCTCGTAGCGCTCGGCGAGCGATCGTTTGTGGTCATCGGGCTGCTCGGCGTCGCGGGCCAATCCGACGATGCGCGGTGCCGCGATGGCGACAAGTGGATCCGAGAAGTGACCGAGCAGCATCATCAACCAGTCACTGTTGGGCACCACGTCGGAGTCGAGAAACGCGACGAACTCGGTGTCGGCCGCCGCCGCTCCCGCGTTCCGTGCGGCGGCGGGGCCACGGTTCTGCTCGAAACGCAGCACACGTACCTGCGGTCCGTTGGCGACGATCGGTGTCGATGAGCCGTCGTCGACGACGATCGTCTTGACGCCCTGCGTTGCAGACAGGAGTCTGTCGACGCCGGATTGGTTGTCGCGCACGGGAACAACGATGGTGACGTCGTCGGTGGACGGTCCGTGCATGGGGCGCGGATTGGCCATTCCCGCATCGAGGAGCCGTCGGGCCAGCGCGCGGGTGGGACCGTCGCACACCTCGATCCGGCCGTCGGCCGATGTCATTCCGAGCGCCGCGTCGGACAGGCGCATCATGCGGGTGGGTGACCCGCCGACGAGGAAACGCAGATCACCGTGCCGGGCACAGCGCATGTCGATCTGCACCTGGAAGCCGTTGGGCAATCCACTGGTCGTCGTCGGCGCCGGTGGCGCGTCTGTGGGGGCGTTCATCGCAGCCGTCCGTCCTCGGCGACATCCCATCGCCGGATCGCGGCGCTCAGAGTGCTCACCAGGTGCTCGACCAGCACTGCCCCGTCCCTCGCCGATGCCGTCGTCGGATCGCCGAGTACGCCGTTGACGCTCACTGCGGCAACTCCCCCGTCGCGCATCGTCGGCAGCAGTGTCGCAATGGGCGCACGATTTCCGACCTCGACGCTGTCCTGGCGCACCGACTCGGGCGAAAGATGTAGCAGCACCGACGTTTCCGTCGAACCGGCATGCGCATCGGCGCCGACGAACGCGCATGGACACCACGCGACGTCGCGACCTTCGTAGCGAAGCAACCGGACAGCGTCGACCAGCGTCGTCGCGTTACCGCCGTGGCCGTTGACGAAGACCACGCGCTGCGCCCACCGGCAGGCACTGCGCCCGTACTCCACCAGGACGCCGCGTAGCGCGTCGTGCCCGAGGGAGATGGTGCCGGGGAAACCTTCGTGCTCGCCGCTGGCACCGTAAGCCAGTGGCGGCGCGACGAGGGTCGACCGATCGGCGAGGTCTGTACGAATGCGGGTGACCACGGCGCTCGCAATGCGCGTGTCGGTGTCGAGTGGCAGGTGCGGCCCGTGCTGTTCGAGGGAACCGACTGCGACCAGGAGCGTGGTGGCGGACTCGTCCAGTTCCGGCCAAGTACACGAACTCAAAGTCGCCGGACGCGTCATTGGGTCGACTTTACCGATGTGAAGCCTCGGAGGTAACCGCCGCCGGAAACTTTGTCCCCTATACCGCGGAGAGTCGGCTCGGCGTGCGTGTTGTTGTCCGACAATCAGCCCGGTTCCGCCGTACGGTCGATTCCCGGTCCGCCGGACGATTGCCCCCGGTTCTGTCGGACAACCACCCCCGACCCTGCCGAACGATCGCTCGGTATGGCATGCTGAGGCGATCGTGACGCCCGACACACAGCGGCGCCCCACACCGAGCGGGAGGAACCTCATGAGCGCATCGTCGACCTCCGACGCGGACAGCCGGTCGACCGGCGGCGCATCGTCGAAAAACATTGGTACGGGTGGTCCGCTCAACGGCATACGTGTCGTCGAGTTCGCGGGTATCGGGCCGGGCCCGCATGCAGCGATGATGCTGGCCGACCTCGGCGCGGATGTCATTCGCATCCAGCGTCCGGGGCAGCTGCCTGATCCGGCGCGCAACGCCGACGCACTCCTTCGCGGGCGGCGTGTCGTCGAGGCCGATCTCAAGGACCCCGCCGATCGGGAGAAGATCCTACGGCTCATCGGAAAGGCCGATGTTCTCCTCGAGGGTTTCCGTCCAGGTGTCATGGAGCGTCTGGGGTTCGGCCCATCCGACGTGGAGTCGGTCAACGAGCGCCTCGTCTATGGCCGCATGACCGGTTGGGGTCAGGACGGTCCGCGTGCGCGGCAGGCAGGCCACGACATCAACTACATCTCGCTGACGGGCATGCTGCACGCGATCGGGCGAGCAGGCGAACGCCCGGTGCCGCCGATGAACCTCGTCGGCGACTTCGGTGGTGGGTCGATGTTCTTGGTGATGGGTGTCCTCGCGGCGCTCGTCGAGCGCGCGTCGTCGGGCCGCGGGCAGGTCGTCGACGCTGCGATGGTCGACGGTACTTCGGTTCTGGGACAGATGATCTGGGCTTTCCGCGGGACCGGGTTGTGGCGTGACGAACACGGTACGAACATGCTCGACACCGGTGCGCCCTACTACGAGGTCTACGAGACGTCGGACGGTCGATACATGGCCGTCGGGGCGATCGAACCGCAGTTCTACGCGGAGATGCTGCGCGGCCTTGGCCTGACGGACGCCGATCTTCCCGATCAGAACGACGTCTCGAGCTGGCCCCGGCTGAAGGAGATCTTCACCGAGACGTTCGCATCCCGCACCCGCGACGAGTGGGCGAAAGTCTTCGAGGGAACCGACGCCTGTGTCTCGCCGGTCCTCACCTTCGCCGAAGCCCCCGACGATCCGCACATGGCTGCTCGCGCAAACCTCGTCGAGATCGACGACGTGCGACAGGCTCAGGTGGCTCCGCGGTTCTCCCGGACAACGCCGTCGACGCCGCGGGGCCCGGACCGCGAGGCTGTCGAGGCCGCGACGGTCTGGACCGACTGAGGTCGCGTCGGGCTCGACAGCCCCCGTCCTGCTGGCCTCGTCGGCGGGTCCGGGCGTGAACCGGCAGGGGCCCGGATCATCTGACCCGCACGACAACTAGAACGTGTTACAGTTCTGCTCATGGGACAGTTCGACGGCACGGTCGTGTACATCACGGGTATCGCACGCGGCCAGGGCCGCAATCATGCCATCCGTTTCGCGCGTGAGGGCGCGTCCATCATCGGCCTCGACATCGCCGACACCGTCGCCGACTACATCACCTATCCGTCCTCGACGGAGGCCGACCTGGCCGAGACAGTACGGCTCGTCGAAGAGGTCGGCGGCAAGATCCTTGCGCGACAGGGCGATACCCGCGATCTGGTTTTCCAGGAGCAGCTCGTCGCCGACGGCGTCGAACAGTTCGGTCGGCTCGACCACGTCGTCGCCAACGCCGGCATTCTGTCATGGGGATTCACGTGGGAACTGCCCGAGAAACAGTTCACCGATGTGCTCGACGTCAACGTGACCGGGACCTGGAAGACACTGCGCGCCACCATTCCCGCGCTGCTGGAGACCGAGGCAGACAACCGGTCGATCGTGGTCGTCTCGTCGGTCGCGGGCCTCAAGGCGATGCCGATGCAGGCCGCGTACTCCGCGTCGAAGTACGCGTTGACCGGACTCGCGCAGACCACGTCGAAAGAGCTCGCGCCCAAGAACATTCGCGTCAACTCGGTGCATCCGTACGCGGTGGACACCCCGATGGGCGTCGCCGACACCTCGGCGATGAGGATCTTCGAGATGGGCGAGTACACGCGGTACTTCATCTCGATGATGGATCACTTCCCCGTCGCCTCCACCGACGACATCAGCGACGCCGTGCTGTACCTGTCCTCCCCCGCCGCCCGCGCCATCACCGGCGCCCAGTTCCAGATCGACATGGGCAACTCGAAGGTCTGAGGCGCTGCGTCTCGCGCCGAGGCACCGGTTTTCGCGCCGACAGCACCGGAAATCACGCCCACGGCACCGGGCCTCCCGCCGACAGCACCCGGTCCTACGCCCACGGCACCCGGTCTTACGCCCACGGCACCAGGAATTACGCCGACAGCACCCGGTCTTACGCCGACAGCACCAGGAATCGCGCCGACAGCACCGGTGTCACGACGCGGCGTCGAGTTAATTCCCAAAAACGCTGCGGCGCGGGAGTTTCGCGGGAAGAACGGAACGGCACCCGCTGGAATTGGGGGATGGATACTCTTCCCCTACTTTTATGCTCTTCCCTGCAAAGTTTCTCGGGGAAGGGCACGAAACCCGCGGAAGAATCCTTTCCCCTCGTTTCTGCGAGGCGCCGCACCCGCTCGGCAGCGCTTCCCCCAGTTTCTGCGAGGCGCCGCACCCGCTCGGCAGCGCTTCCCCCAGTTTCTGCGGAGCGCAGCACCCTCGCGGCAACTCTTCTCCTAGTTCCTGCGGGGCGCAGCACCCGCTCGGCAACTCTTCCCCTACTTTCGTACTCTTCCCCGCGAAGTTTCTCGGGGAAGAGCACAAAACCCGCGGAAAGACCCTTTCCCCTACTTTTCGCGCGCCGCACGCACCCCGCCGCGGCCCCGCACCCCCGCAAAGCGCGGACGGAACGGGAGCCGAAGAGTCGACACCCCGCGGCAGCGGCGCCGCGAGGCGTCGACTCGACCACCCGCACGCGGGCGGTCAGACGTGGCCGAACGACCGCTCGAAGCCTTCGGGGATGATCAGGTCGTCGCGGGACAGTTCGTGAACGCTCTTGTGGCCCAGGCCCATCACGACGCCGTCGAGGCCCATGCGGAGCAGGTCGAGGACGTTCTCGACGCCCGCCTGACCGTTGGCCGCGAGTCCCCACAGGTACGCGCGGCCGATCATCACCGCACGGGCGCCGAGGGCGACGGCCTTGGCGACGTCGCTGCCGCGTCGGATTCCACCGTCGAGGAGCACCTCGATCTGGTCGCCGACGGCGTCGGCGATACCCGGAAGCAGTCGGATGGTGGCCGGGGTGCCGTCGAGGTTGTTGCCGCCGTGGTTGGACACCGAGAGCGCGGTTGCGCCGATGTCGACGGCACGTTTGGCGTCGTCGAGTCGCGTCACGCCCTTGACCATGAACGGTCCGCCCCACTGCTCGCGCAGCCACTGCAGATCGTCCCAGGTGGGCGGCGGGGTGTTCATCCACTCGCCGTAGGCGCCGAAGAATGTCGGGCCTGGCTGCCCCTTGCCCTTGGAGACGTTGGGCGCGGTGAGGTCGGGGATGATGATCTTGCCGTCCTGAATCCAGTCGAGTGCGTATCGCGGCTTGACGGCGATCTCGGGGGCGAGACGCAGCAACGCCTTGAAGTCCACCTTCTCCGGGATCTCCGGGCTCCCCCAGTCACGACCGATGTTGAAGACCCAGTCGGTGGTCACGATGAGTCCCTTGGCGCCGGCCTCTCTCGCGCGCATCGCGCGGGCGAGGATGTCGTCGCGGGAACCGAGCCAGTAGATCTGGAAGAAGACCTTGTCGTTGACCGCGGTGACCTCTTCGATCGGGTGAGATGCGAAGCTGCTCAATCCCATTGCGGTTCCGCGAGCGGCAGCGGCTCGCGCCACCGCGACCTCGCCGTCCGGGTCGACGGCTTGCACACCGGTCGGCGAGATCATCACCGGAAATGACAGGTCCTGCCCCATCACGGTGGTCGACAGTTCACGATCGGGCTGCGCTCCCACGACGTGCGGCGTGTACTCGATCTCGTCGAACGCCTCGACGTTGTCGCGGGTGGTGTGCCCGCCCTGAGTGCCGGCGATCAACGACGAATAGACCGACTTGGGCAGACGCTTCTTCGCTCGACGCTGCGCCTCGTGGACGGTCTCGAACCAGGGATTGCGCGCCCAGGGATTGGTGACCATGGTGTGTTCCTACCTATTTCATTCTGCCGCGGGCACGTTCGGACGAGCCCGGTGTCGGACCGGGCGGTGTGCGTGCTCGTGTGTGGGTTGTTACAGCGCGAAGCCTGCGAGCGGATTCTCGTCGCAGTTCTTCGACGGCGGGCCGCCGACCGGCGCGAGATCGCCGTCTGGCCTGCGCGTCATGAGTGTGAGGGGTGTGCCGCGCGAATGATCCTTGTTCGCAGTCGGTTTGGACCGTTCACCGGCAAGCAGCTCCTCGCCGAAGCCCTGCACACATTCGGGGTCGGGTCCCGCAAGCGGTAGTCCGGTGAAGAACTTGGCCGCCATGCAGCCTCCGCGGCAGGCATCGAAGTGGGCGCACTTGGTACACGCTCCGGCGTTCTGCGGCTCACGCAGTTCGGTGAACAGCTCGGAGTTCTGCCAGATCTCGGAGAAACCACCGTCGGACACGATGTTGCCCGCGAGGAAGTTCTCGTGGATCGCGAACGGGCATGCGTAGACGTCGCCGACGGGATCGATGAGGCACACGACACGGCCCGCACCGCACAGGTTGAGACCCGGGAGCCCTCCCCCGTTGCCCGATCCGAACGCCGAGAGGTGGAAGAAGGAGTCGCCGGTGAGCACGTTCTCACCGTGTGCCACAAGCCATTCGTAGAGCTCGCGCTGCTGCGAGGGAAGCGGATGCAGGTCGTCCCAGACGTCGGCGCCGCGGCCGGATGGACGCAACCGGGTGATCCTCAACGTGGCACCGTACCGGTCGGCCAGCGCTTTGAATTCGTCGAGCTGCGCGACATTCTGACGGGTCATCACCACGCTGATCTTGGCGTCGCGGAATCCCGCCTCGGCGAGGTTCTCCAGCGCCCGCACGGCCATGTCGAACGAACCGGGTCCGCGCACGGCGTCGTTGACCTCCGCGGTGGCTCCGTCGAGAGAGATCTGGACGTCGACATAGTCCGACGCCGCGAGGCGCTGCGCGACCGACTTGTCGATGCGCAGGCCGTTGGTGGAGAACTTCACTCCCACCTGATGGCTCGTCGCGTAGTCGACGAGTTCCCAGAAGTCGGGTCGCACAGTCGGTTCGCCGCCGCCGATGTTGACGTAGAACACCTGCATGCGCTGCAGCTCGTCGATGATCGCCTTGCACTGCTCGGTCGAGAGCTCACGCGGATCGCGCTTGCCGGACGACGACAGGCAGTGCACACACGCCAGATTGCACGCGTACGTCAGCTCCCAGGTGAGGCAGATAGGGGCGTCGAGGCCCTTCTCGAACTGGTCGACGAGGCGCCCGACCTTGGGGGGCGCGGCAGACGTCGCCAGTGCGGAGGTCGCGGCGAGTTCGGTTGCGGTTGGCGGCAACTCGAGAGTGGTCATGGATACTCCTTGGCGCTTGCTGTGGAGAAGCTTGCTGTGGACGTGGGAGCTGACGCGGACGTACGGCCGCGAGGGGCTGACTTCTTCCGAGGCTCAGGTCGCCTCAGTCCGCGCGACGACAGATCATCTCCGACGCGGCGAGAGCGTCGAGCGCCTGCACATAGAGCGGACGCTGGGCCGCGTCGATACCCGCTGCCGCGAGGGCGTCGTCGGCGCTGTCGTGATCGCGCAGGGATTCGACGATGCCGACCACCGTGAGGTTCTTGAGGAACGAGAGCTTGCGCGTCCCGAAGTGATAAAGCAACGCGCCGAAGGGTTCTGGGCGTAACGCGACCTTCGGGTTGAGCTGCCAGGCCTCCGCGGCGTCGAAGGTCGCTCCAGGTCGGCCGGTGGTGGCGGATGCGGCCGGGTCACCGGTGGCCGCGTCGCGACCCCCGGTGACCTCATGCGATGTCGGTGCGGACATCAGTAGACCCCGCACATCCCGTCGATCGAGACCTCTTCGACAAGCGATTCGCCCACGAGCTCGGCATCGGTGTCCGCCGGAATCCCGGTGGTCGCCGTCGCGTCCTGCACAGACTTGGCTGACTGATCTGCCATGATCCAAACCTCCTTGTGTTGGTGAAGTGAAGTGGATCACGCAACACTATAATGGCACCGGGTGCATGAAAACAGCCCACAGCGGAAACTATCCAGACGGACAGGTGAGGATGAACCCTTCGGACCCCACCACCTCGACGGCCCCGGAACCCCCGAACGCACCACGCCGAAGGCCCTCGACGACACCACGCCGCAGGCCAGCGGCGACACCGGGCCGCAGGCCGATCACGACGCGCGACGAGATCAGCGAGATCGCGATCGACATGTTCACCGAGTCAGGCTTCGAGAACACCAGCGTCGACGACATCGCCGACGCCGCGGGCATCGCCAGGCGTACCTTGTTCCGCTACTACCCGTCGAAGAACGCCATCTGCTGGGGAGACTTCGACTCACACCTCGACGACATGCGCATGCTGCTGGCCGGAATCCCCCCGGAACTGCCGATCGCGCAGGCGTTGACCGACGCGCTCGTGTCGTTCAACGCGGTCGACGACGCCTACCTGGATCACCATCGTCGTCGCATGACACTGCTTCTGGGAGTGCCTGCGTTGCAGGCATATTCGATGCTGATGTATGCCGAGTGGCGTCAGGTGGTCGCAGAATTCTGTGCGCGCAGACTCACACTCGACGTCGGCGACCACATTCCCCAGACCATCGGCTGGATGTGTCTGGGCGCCACCCTCGCCGCCTACGAGCAGTGGTTGGCTGATCCCGAAGCCGATCTGACCGCGCTGATCGTGTCAGGGTGCGCGACACTCACCGACGGCCTGCGCGCTCTCGGGTGAGCTGGGTCTTCACCCCAATCGCACATGCCCGATGGCGGCCGACTCGTATGCTGCGGTTGCCCGACCATCAACATCAGATTTCCTCGGAGGTCCACACCGTGAGCGTCGCCGTATCCACCAGAGCGGCGCTCGCCGCGGTAGCCACTGTGATAGGCCTCGCGCTTGCGGCGCCGCTCGCGCAGGCGACACCGACTCATGCTGCGCCGAGTGCCGGCCGGGCAGGCTCCGCCGGGTCGGTCATCGACACCCAGGCCCGCCCCGACGGGTGGCGTGGTGCCGCCCATGGCATCGCCATCGACTACTGGACACGTGGCGCCGACGGAACGCCGGTGCCTGCCAGCGGCGGCCTGCTCCTTCCCGCCGGACGGCCGCCCGCAGGAGGCTGGCCCGTGGTCGCCTACACACACGGCACGTCCGGGTACGGACCGGGCTGCGGCGGCCAGAGCGCCCCGGATGCCAAGTCGGACAGGTTCATCGCACGCCTCCTGGCGTCCGGGTACGCGGTCGTCGCACCCGACTACGTGGGACTCGGACGGTTCGACACCGGCGTCCATCCATATCTCAACGTCGACAGCGAGGGCGCTGCCACCATCGATCTGCTGCACGCGGCGCGCACCGTCGAACCGCGTCTGGCCGACAAGTGGGTGGTTGCCGGTCCGTCGCAGGGAGGGCATGCCGCGCTCGCGACCGCACACCTGCAGAGCAGGTACGGCGGGCCAACAGACTTCCGGGGAGCGATCGCAGTCGACCCCGAATCCGACGTCGAGGAGGTGATGAGCTTGCTCGGGCCGTACGTCCCGCCTGCTCCTGCAGTCCTGGAGAAGGCCTACGGCTATCTGCTCGCTGTGCTCGCGGGTAACCGGGTTGCGGACCCGACAGTCGATGTCGACAGCTACCTCTCGCCCTACGGTCGACGTCTCGTGGACACCGTGGGCAAGGGCTGCCCGGCCCCCAAGCTTCCTGCGGGGACGGCGTTCGGGAGCCTGCTCGCCAAGCCGCTCGGATCACCCGCGCTGCGTGCCTCCCTCGAGCGGTACATGGCGGTGCCCACGTCCGGATACACCAGACCGACCCTGTTGCTCGTCAACGCGGGCGACCTCACCGTGCCCTCCCCGCTGCACGCGAAGCTCGAGGCGGACTTCACCGCGAACGGCGTGGACCATCGGACCGTTCTCGGCACGGGCAGCCACACCCAGATGAATTCCGCGCAGTGGGCGGCGTGGGACGATTTCCTGCGTAGCGCCTTCGCGCGCTAAGTGGACGAACGAGCAGTTCCGAGCGGGCTGAACGAGCAGCTCCGAACAGCGGCTCAAAAGAACCACTCCGGCACCTGACGTGACCTCGCCCGGCCGTCGGACGACCTAGTCGATACCCTGGGCCGATCAGCTACGCTAGGCTGAATTAGAACGTGTTCTCGTTTTGAGGACGACAGGTACGCAGGAGAGTCCGCGAGATGGCAGAACTGACCCCGCACGGATCACGCAGTGTGATCCTGACCGTGGCCGACGTGATAGACGAGACCGCCGACGCACGCTCGATCGTGTTCGAGATCCCCGATGAGCACAAGGATGCCTTCACCGACTACAAGCCGGGTCAGTTCCTCACGCTCCGCATCCCCAGCGACCAGACGGGCTCGGTGGCGCGGTGCTACTCGCTGGCCTCGTCTCCAGCGACCGACGAACTCCCCAAGGTCACGGTCAAGCGGACCGTCGACGGATATGGCTCGAATTGGGTGTGCGACAACCTCGCCGCCGGCACCGAGATCGAAGTGTTGCCGCCGTCGGGGGTGTTCACCCCGCACACGCTCGACGACCCGATGCTGCTCATCGCCGCCGGTAGCGGCGTCACCCCCGTGATGTCGATCCTCAAGACGGCCCTCGCGTCCTCGACCGCCCCGGTGGTTTTCTTCTATGCCAATCGCAGCGCCGACGACGTCATCTTCGCCGCCGAACTCGACGAACTCTCCCGCGCCAACGCCGACAACCTGACCGTCATCCACTGGCTCGAAACCGACAGAGGCCTACCGGACGCCGCCGCCCTGGCCGAGATCTTCTCCCCCTACGTCGGGCACATCGCCTACATGTGCGGACCGGGACCGTTCATGGACGCTGTCCACAGGGCGCTCGACACCGCCGGATTCGCCCACCACGACGTGCACACCGAGGTGTACAACTCGCTGTCAGGCGACCCGTTCGCCGATCACGAACTGACCGAGGTCTCCGACGACGAGAAAGCGGCCGCAGCGGTGGTCGAGGTCGAACTCGACGGCGAGACCCACGAACTCGCATGGCCGCGTAGTCGTTCGCTGATCGACATCATGCTCGAAGCGGGACTCGATGCGCCGTATTCGTGCCAGGAGGGCGAGTGCGGTTCGTGCGCATGTACATTGACCGAGGGAACGGTCGAGATGGACAACGACGGTGCACTCGACCCCGAAGACATCGAAGACGGGTACATCCTGGGTTGTCAGGCGCACCCGACCTCCGACCGACTACGAATCGAGTTCTGACATGACGCCAGACGCTTCGACGAACCGTCTGGCCCGCGTGCTGGGCGGCATGCTGCTCGGAATGGGTGCGCTGCACTTCGCCGTCCCCAAGCCGTTCGACGAGATAGTCCCACCCGAGATCAGCGATGCGCTGGGGACCGACGCCCGCGCACTGACCTACGCGTCGGGGGTCGCAGAACTCGGCATCGGCGCGGGACTGCTCGTTCCGCAGACCCGACGACCCGCCGCGGCGTCGGCGGCGGCACTGTTCGTGGCGGTCTATCCGGCGAACGTGAACATGGTCCGGATGTGGTGGCACAAGCCCGCGATGTACAAGGCCATCGCGATCGGCCGTCTGCCGCTGCAGATTCCCCTCATCGCGGCCGCGGTGAAAGTCTTCCGCAACGCTTCGTGAGTCACTCCGACCACGCAGGCTTCCACCGCGTCGAGCAGGAAAGGCTCGACGTGCGCGCGCTGGTCGTCCTGACGCTCATCGCTGCCGCCGCGGGCGCTGTCACCGGATTCGTCGGCGGTGGGTTCCGCTGGCTTCTCGAGCACATCGACATCTGGCGCACGGGAACCGTTCTGGGCTGGACATCGTCACACGGTCCGTGGGGATGGCTTGTGCCGGTGGCGGTCTCGGCCGCCGCCGCAGCGGGTGCGACGTGGATTGCCGTCCGGGTCCCGCTCGCTGCCGGTAGCGGCATCCAACATGTCGAGGCGGTCGAGCGCCGCGAAGCCGATCCCCCGCCGTTGCGGGTGGTACCCGCGCGCTTTGTCGGCGGTCTGCTCTCGATCGGGCTGGCCGGGATGGTGCTCGGCCGCGAAGGACCGACGGTGCACATCGGCGCGACGATCGGTGCGGCTGCGGGGCGCCTGTTCCGTGCGAGCGCCGACGAGGTGCGGGGACTGCAGACCGTCCTGGCCGGAGCAGGTCTCGCCGTCGCCTTCAACGCCCCCATCAGCGCGGCGATGTTCGTCTTCGAGGAGATCGCGAAGAACGTCCGTATCCGACTTCTGGTCTGGACTCTGGCCTCGGTCGCCACAGCGGTGGGGTGCTCACGTCTCGTCCTCGGCGATCACCCCGACTTCGCGGTGTCGGCGATTGCACGTCCGAGCTTCGCGCTGCTTCCGGTGTTCGTATTGTTCGGAGCATTCGTCGGCCTGGTGGGAGTAGCGTACAACTGGCTCATCCGTGCGATGCTGCGCTGGTTCGATGCACTCGCACGTATCCCCGCCGTCGTGAAAGCCGCCGCTGTGGGGGCGGTCATCGGCGCGGTCATGCAAGTCGATCCCGATCTCGTTGGTGGCGGGGACGCGCTGTCGCAGAAGATCTTCGACGGTCAGCGGTTCGCGCTTCTCACCCTCATCGTTTTTCTCGCCGTGCGGTTCATCGGCGGACCGTTGTCCTATTCCGTCGGTACCCCGGGCGGCATCTTCGCGCCGATGTTGGCACTCGGCGCACTGCTCGGTCTGCTGTTCGCGCGGTTCGTCGAGCTGTTCTCCGACGATCTGGGGCGGCGGCTGGTGTTGTCGCTGGTGCTCGTCGGCATGTCGAGCCTGTTCGCCTCGGTGGTCAGGGCACCGTTCACCGGCATCGTGTTGGTCATCGAGATGACGACCATCACGAGCGTGACCGTCCCCCTCCTCGCGGCCGGCGCCGCGGCGGTGATCGTCGCGTCACTACTACGCAGTCCACCTATCTACGACGCACTCCGTGAACGGATGCTCCGCGCGGGTCACCCGGCCTGAGGTCACGGTGCCGTGACCCGGCTCAGCGCAGCGACCGATAGTGCGCTCGTGTATCCGGTTCGAGGTGTTCGACGGCGTAACCGAGTGCGGTTCGCCCCATCTGCGCTGCGTGGGCGTCGAGGTAGGACAACAGTAATGAGCCGTCGACGCGTTTGCCCATCTCCCGCAGCATCCAGCCGAAAGCCTTCTGGATCAATGGCCGCCGGTCGTCGACCACCAGCGGGGCCACCAGCTGCAACGCCTGTGCGTCACCGTGTTTGAGCCATGCGAAGGTGCCGATGATGCCGATTCGTCGTTCCCACAGGTCATCTCGCCGAGCGAAGTCGGTCAGCACACCGGGATCGGCTCGCTGCCATGACCATTCCCCGAGGACCGGATCGGCAGACGAATCGACGAGATCCCAGTTGTTCACCCTGCCCGCGGCAACGGCGGCGAGGTACACCTTTGCCCACGCGTCGACGTCGTCGGGCGCGGCCCGCTCGAACCCGTCGCGTAGGCAGAACAGGCCCGCGAGCCGTACCTCGTGGGCGGCCGAGTCGACCAACTCGGCCACCTGTGTGCGGTCGAGACCGCGCGCTGTCCGCGCGATCGCACGCAACTGCGGTACGCGGACGCCCAGGAACCGATCGTCGCCGCCGTAGCCGCCGGGACCTGCCTGGAAATAGCGCGCCGCGGACTCTGCTCTGTCTGGATCGGCGATCCGCTCGATGGCCTCGCGCACGCTCTCGGCCGAGACACCCTCGGTTCCATCCGCGCCCGCCCCGCGCGACGTCGAGTTCATGCGTCGGGCACGAGCTCCGAGATCGGGGTCGGCGTCTGCAGTTTCGGCCGGGTCTTCATCACCGCGCCGACCTTGCCCGCACCCACGACCGCGGTGAGCACACCGTCCCTGCTGTAGTAGGCGAGGAACTTCTTGCCGTCGTCGGAGACGATGTGTACGTCGTCGTCGGCTCTCGGGTCGCCGAGGACCTGGATCTTGAGATCGAACTGGTCGCTCCAGAAGTACGGCACCGCAGCCGCGACCCCCTCGCCGCCGGTGATGTCTGCCGCGACGACCGCTGCCTGCTCGACCGTGTGGTTCCAGTGCTCCACACGCCTCGGCGACCCGGTGCCGTCGAGCCAGTTGGCGACGTCCCCGACGGCGTACACGTCCGGTACCGATGTATGTCCCGTTATGTCACAGGCTATTCCACCACCCACCTCACGCGGTGCGAGCTCGATGCCCGAACCGTCGAGATAGTCGGTGACAGGTACCGAACCGATCCCCGCGACGACGAGGTCCGCGGGTAGGACTGTCCCGTCGTCGAGTCTGACCTCGCGGACCACGTCACCGTCTCCCGCGACGATCTCCGACACCCCGACACCGGTCAGCACCCTGACACCGTTGGCTTCGTGCATCCGGGTGACGAGCTCACCGATCCGCGGGCCGAGAGCAAGCGCAAGCGGCGTCGGAGCCGGTTCGACGATCGTGACGGAGACACCCTGCGACGAGAGACTCGCGGCGACCTCGCATCCGATGAATCCTGCTCCGATCACGACCGCGTTCTGGGCCGAGTCGATCGCGGACCGCACCGCGAGTGCGTCGGCGAACGTGCGCAGGGTGTACACCCCCGACATCCCGTCGGTACCCGGGAACGTGCGTGGCCGGAGGCCGGTCGCCAGCACGAGCGTGTCATAGTCGACCACTGTGGAGTCGCCCGCGGTGTCGACGACGGTCACCGCCTTGGCGCCGGTGTCGATCGAGGTGACCGTGCATCCGAGCCGTAACTCGACATCGGCTTCGGTGTAGAAGCTCTCGGGTTTGAGGTCGACGCGGTCATCCTTGCCGAGCAACACCGACTTCGACAGCGGCGGACGGTCATAGGGCGGATGTGGTTCGGCCCCGATCAGTGTGATCGGCTTGTCGTAGGAATCGGCACGCAGGTTCTCTGCCACCCGAACAGCAGCCAGACCGGCTCCGACGACGACAACACCGGGTGTTGATTGCATGAGATCCTCTCGCTCGACGCCCCGACCACCCCTACGCGACATAGCTCGCACCGAGTGTCGGGTGACGGCCCCGGTCGTCACGTGCTGTCCGCGATCAACGGGTGACATCGCCGACAGGGGTGAGGTCGGCCAGTAACCAGTTCCCGTCGACATTACGCATGTGTGCCCACCGAGCAATAGGGGTTCTGGTGTCCGACTTCGTATCGCCCGCCAGCACCTCGTCGACGAGGACGAGGACGCGCGCATCCGGCGGCGAGTACTCGGCGACGCCTGCGCCGACGACAGTCGCGTCGACCGTCAATCTGCCTGCGACGGCACCGGGCAGCACGGCGTCGGCACCATCGAGCGCGTATCTGGTGCCGAGCGGGTCGGTGAGGCCTGCGGCCACCGAGAGGCGCTGCGCCCGGGTCATGTCGGGCGTGGTGCGCAGGGTCTGCGCGACGATCCGCTCGGTTGCGCCGAGCAGCGCCGAACGCGCCGCTGCGTCGGGCGACGGCCTGGTGGCGCGCACGCCGAGCCACGCCGTCGCGGCAACGACGATGGCCACGACGAGAAGCACCGACACCGCGACCAGCACTCCACGCGTGCGCCGTGGCACCCGGTGGTGGACGACCAGTGCGCTCATACCGGCACCAACCTGGCGATCTTCCACGCTCCATCCACCCGTTCCAGCGACAGTCGTACCGTGACGACGTCGGCGTCCGGGTCGGCGCCCACCAGCGCCGGATCCGAGGCCTGCGCGGTGACGAGCGCCTCGGCGCGCGCACCGTCGGAAGTCGATGTGGGATCGCTGATCAGTCCGGCCGCCACGACACGCCCCGACGTTCCGGTCCGAGTGGACGACACCGCGGCGACGAGCGCATCGCGCGCCGCGCTGAGTCGATCGTGTTCGGCGCCGGTGCTGCTCGCGATCACGCGGTCGGCGTAGCCGCTCGCATCGCCCGGCGTCGCGGTGAGCATCGTGTCGACCGCACCGCGTGCCGCCTCCAGTGCGCCGCGCTGTTCGTCGACTCGCGCGTCCTGACGGCCACCGACGACGACGAGCCAGATGATCGACACCAGCCCACACACGACGAGAACTGCCGCGCAGACCATGGTGATGCGCAGCCACCGCGACCGGCGGGCTGCCCGTTCACGCAACGGGCGGGCGGCGGCGACCCGGGCGACCCGGGCCGCCCGGGTCGCTTCCTCGACGCGCGCGACCGCCGCGTCGACGCGGTCGGGCGATGTCTGTTCCACGCCGCTCACGCGAGCACCTCCACGTGTGTCAGCAACCAGCGACCGCCGGCGTCGGTGAATGACGCACTCACCGTTCGCTGTTCGATGAGGGGCGCGGCGTCGGCGCGCGTCGTCGTGACGGTCGCGGTCATCAGCACGGTTCCGCTCCCCCTTTCCGCGCTCGTGACGGCCGTATCACCGGGACGCCATTCGACACTGCTGACACCGCGTGCGGGCTCGCGATCGAGTTGCGCGGCGAAGCCACGCGCGAAGTCGCCGCCGACGAGTGCACGAGCGTGTGCACGTTCGGCCTGCCACGTCGCGGCATGCACGGTGAAGACGGCAGCGATCGTCGGCCCGGCGTGCGCGCGCAGGTCGTCGCGTGTCTGCGCGACGGCACTGTTGTGCGCCACGGCGCGCGCCGCCCCGACCACACAGAAGGCCACGACGACGAGGGCGACCACAGCGCACACCGCGAGCACGACGGCACGCCGCGTCCGGATGATCGTCGTCCGACGTCGATCGGCGCCCCATTCCGCCGTGGGCGTCGCGCTCACGGCAGGTACTGGACGGCGCTCACCCTGAGCGCTCCGTCGTCGGGCACGACGAGCATGCGTAACCGGAACTCCCGCACGGGCGCCGGCGTTTGACCGCGATAGGCGACGGCGGCGACGACGAGAACCGTGGCGTCGTCGCCCGAGCGCCCGGATACGCCACTGCCTTCGACCGTCGCCTCACCGACGGTTCCGGTCCGCCGCACGTAGTCGGTGTAACTGGTTGCCGATTGCGCGAACTCGTCGTGGAACGCGCCCGTGGCACGGTCGAGTATGCGTCGTGCGCGGTCGGGATCGGACGGATCGGCGGACAACAGCAGCGACGTGAGCTCGCTCGCTGTGTGTCGGTAGTCGTCGTCGGTGTAGGCATGTGCGGACCGCGCCCACGCGGCGACGCCCAGAGCCGCGGCGAGGACGGCGCCGATCACCGCGATGCCGATGACGACCCACCAGATCCGCCGCACACCCGGCCGGAGACCGGCATGGACTTCTGCGTCAACCAGATCGTCGACGGCCCTGCGCAACTGCGCGCGAGCGGCGCGCTCGTTGTCGAGCAATGCGCGATCGCTCGACGCGGATTCGGCTTCTGCGCGCCCCCTCATGACGCCAGCCCTCCTCGTGTCGACGCTCGGGTGTACGTGGGCCTCGCGGCGCCACCACGCATCCACCCTAGGGTGTCTCGGCGAACTCTCACCAGATCATCGGCGCCAGGAACGTCGCCGCGAAGTCCCGCACACTTCTCGGCTCGCGTCGCGATTCGTCCGACGAGGGCATTTCCAGAAACGAGATGACCAGTCGCACATGAATTTCCACGACGTCGAACAGATCCTTGTCGGGCATCTGCGCACCTGCGGTGCGTAGCACCGCCGCGATACGTGCGGTGGCCATCTCGACGAACAGTGCGCCGAGCCCTGTGGTGAGACGCCTCATTCCGTGGTCGGCGAGAATCAGCCGGTTCACCAGCGGATCGTCGGAGATCATCTGTGCGCCCTGGAAGAATGCCTCGATCACCGCATCCGCCGGCCCGAGACCGGAGACCGCGGCCTCGAGCGTACGCATGCCGCGTTCGTAACGGTCGGCTGCGACAGCGTGCAGGAGGGCGTCTTTGTTCGGGAACCGGCGGTAGAGCGTGCTCCTGCTTACCCCGGCTCTCGCTGCCACCGCGTCGACGTTGGCCTGCGCGACGCCGGCGGCCGTGAACTCCTCTGCCGCTGCAGCGAGTATCGCCGCTTCCTGATCTGCGGGACTCCGGGTGTTGCGCCGTTTGCGCGCCCCGGCAGGTGCCGGCGGTTCCGCTGTGCCCGATGTGGCGCCTCTGCTCGACCGCCCGCGATGGCTCATCGACGCCACAGTGTGACCGGCAATCGATCCTTGGGAACCGGCAGTGCGCTGTAATCCATCGGCATCTCGTAGCCCCGCGGCACCGACCATTCGTAGTCACGCAGAAGGTGATGCATGATCGTCTTGATCTCCATCTGCCCGAAGTACAGTCCGATGCATTTGTGCACACCACCCCCGAACGGCGCCCACGCCATACGGTGCCGCTTGTCCTCCGCACGTTCGGGTATGAACCGTTCTGGATCGAAGCGATCGGGCTCCGAATAGATCTCCGGATCGCGATGATTGGCCAACTGGGGTACCGAGACCATCGTGCCTGCGGGAATGAAGTAGTCGCCGATCGAGGTGTCGTCGACCGCGGTGCGCGGCTGGGACGGCACCGGCGGACACAGGCGCAGGGACTCACGCATCACGAGATCCAGCGTGCCGAGGTGCCCCAGGTCGTCGTACCCGAGTTCGCCGGCCAGGTCGTCGGATTCGTCGCGAGCGCGCTGCTGCCATTCGGGGTGTCGGGCGAGGTGATAGGCCATCTGGGTCATGGTGATGGTCGAGGTGTCGTGTGCGGCCATCAACACGAAGATCATGTGGTTGACCACGTCGTCGTCGGTGAAGCGTTGTCCCTCTTCACTTTCGGCGTGGCAGAGAACCGAGAACAGGTCGGGTGTCTCGCGCGCACGTTTGTCGTCGATGGCGGAGGCGAAGAACTCTTCGAGGACGCGGCGTGACCGCAGTCCTTTCCACCAGCGTCCGCCGGGCACGGGTCTGCGTACCAGTGCGACTCCCGCGCGGACGGTCTCGATGAAGGCCTTGTTGAGCCGGTCCGCATCCTCGCGGGGTAGGGCGACGCCGAGGAATACCTCGAGCGCGACGTCGAGCGTCAGCGCCTTGAACTTGTCGGCCAGCAGTACCTTTCCGGTCGCGAAGCGCTGCATGCGGTCGGCGATCATGGGCGACATCTCCTGCATGTAGCCCTTGAGCGCGGTGTTGGCGAAGACCTGCTGCATGATCAGCCGATGGTGACGGTGTTCCTCGAAATCGAGGAGCATGAGCCCCCGATTGAAGAACGGGCCGATCAGATAGCCCCACGCTGGGCCGTTCGCGAACGCGCGATCGCGGTTGCGCAGGATCGTGTCGGCGGCGTCGACCCCGGAGGCGACGACGATCCTCTTGCCGAGCGCATTGATCCCGTACAGCTGGCCGAACCTCGCGCGACGGTCCGCCGCGAAACCGAACGGGTCGCGCCGCATCGACAGCACTTCGAGCATTCCGTTGCGGTCGGCACACTGCACGGCGCGTAACCCGCTTCCCGGGGGCGCGGGGGCGATGATCGTCATGTTCGGCCTTTCTGTCCCGGCAGAGCTCTCGATCGGAGCACGTGCTCAACAGCGGTACGGCGTCGATCGGATCAGGACGGCCTGCAGGCCGATATGTGATCCACATCTCCCCCCATTGGAACAGATCGACAGAAATGTCTCTATGATTTGCCGAACTCCGCGCCTTGGCCACGTCGACGCAGCACATCATGGCACCGACGCAGACGGTCGTGCCACCACGCTGTGGTCGCCGGGTCGGCGAGCGTGGCGGGTGCGAGGTCGACGTCGGGGCCGAACCACCGCGGGGTGACGACGCCGTGCTCGGG
This sequence comes from Gordonia otitidis, assembly GCF_020735545.1. Taxonomy (NCBI): domain Bacteria; kingdom Bacillati; phylum Actinomycetota; class Actinomycetes; order Mycobacteriales; family Gordoniaceae; genus Gordonia; species Gordonia otitidis. The sequence goes on along the minus strand of NZ_CP085974.1, from coordinate 3,430,611 downwards.
CAGGAACGGCTCGGCGACGTCGACGGTGAACAGCGAGCCGGTACCGAGCCCGCACGCGAGGTCGAGGCGTGGAAGGGCTGCTGCTGCGGCGACCCCCGCTGCCATGCCGACCGCGGTGTCGAGCGCACTCGACACGACAACGGGCAGACCGATCCGCTCGGACAACGCCAACACCGATCGCATGCCCCCGAGCGGCGCCACTTTGAGGATCGCGACATCGGCTGCGTCGGCGGCGACCACGCGCATCGGGTCTGCGGCCTTGCGGATCGACTCGTCCGCGGCGATCGGAACGTCCACGGCACGCCGCACCTGTGCCAGTTCGTCGACGGTGGCACACGGCTGCTCCGCGTACTCCACCTCCCCGATTGCACTAATCGACGAAATTGCTTGCGGTACAGTCCACTTGCCGTTGGCATCGATCCGCACGCGGGGTATCACGGCGCGCGCCGCAGCCACACGGTCGACATCGTCCGACAGTGACTGCCCGGGCTCGGCCACCTTCACCTTGGCGGTCGTCGCTCCGGGATAACGGGCGAGTATCTCGGCCACCCGATCGGCCGCTACGGCGGGAACCGTTGCGTTGAGGGGCACCGTGTCACGTTGTGCGACAGGCGGTCCGAGATAGGCCGCCTCGATTCCCGCGGCCAGCCACGGCGCCGACTCCTCGTCGTCGTATTCGACGAAGGGCGCGAACTCGCCCCACCCCGCCGGCCCACGGAAGATCAGTGCCTCACGGCGCGTGATCGAACGGAATCTGGTGCGCATCGGTAGCGCGACGACCTTCGCCGCCTCCAGGATCTCCTCGACCGCAGGCATTATCGGGCCCCCTGGCCCGCCGCCGGAGCTTCCCGTCATCCTCACACCCGCGCCGAGAGGAAATCGCCTGCGAGACTGGCGAATCGGGCTCTCTGGTCACGGTGCACGGAGTGACCGGCGTCGATGATCTCGAACGAGCCGTCGGGCAGCCGCTCACTGAGTGTCCGAAGGTGGTGCGGCGGAAGAAAGCTCCGCCGTCCGCCGGAGATCACCAGCGTGCGTGCACGCACGTCCTCGAGTGCCGACCACCACTGCGGCGCCGCCACCGCGAACTCGGCGTTGACCTGATCTGTGACAGACCTGTCGTAGCGGAGGAACGGACGCGGGTCGATGATCAACTGCCCGAGCCCGCGCAGTCGCTCACCGAGGGTCGAATCCACCGCGATCTCCTCATCGAGGTCGGCCTTGTCGCGCGGCATCGGGGGGACCTCCTCGAGGACCAACCGCCGGACGCGGTCGGGCTGGTCCATCGCGACCCGCAACGCTGTGTGTGCACCGAGCGAGTGACCGGCGAGATCGACGGTGTCGAGGTCGAGTTCGTCGAGCACGAACCGCACGTCGCCGCTGAAATCGTCGAGCCCGTAGCGCTTCTCCCGACTGCTGACACCGTGCCCGCGCATGTCCACCGACACCACGGAACGTCCACGCCGACGCAGCGATCTCGCGAACGACCGCCACGTGGTGTGATCCGAGGCCATACCGTGCAGGAGAACCACCGGGACGTCGGTGTCGATCGACCCTGACACCTCGACGCCGAGCGACTGCGTGGGCGCTTCGTCGGTGCCGGTCCGCTGACGATGGAGAATACGCACGCCTTCCGAGGGTAGTCGCGACGTCGTGCGCCTCCCGTCACTGCTACCCCGAGTCCCGGGTCGACTGCTCTGTTCGTCGGGCGCTGCGATCATTCACGACACGGGGATCGGTAGTCGATGCCGTGGACGTAAGTGCGCCACTCGTCGGCCGTGATCGGGTCACCACCCTGTGCACACAGCCCGTCGATGATCCTGTCGGGGCCCAGGTTCCAGCTCTCCATGAACCCGCCCTGACCTGCCGCGAGGATGCGATCGTCAGGCAGGAATCGGACGTCGTAGACCCGCCCGGGATACGACCGGAGCACCACGTCGGCGGCGCCGTCGGTGAGGTCCCACACCCACACCTCGGAGTTGCTCCCGCCTGCGATCACCCGTGTGCCGTCCGCGGAGAAGCCTGCGCTGTACAACTGCCCCGCGGGCCCGGAGAGCTCAGCGGTTCTGCGAGGGTGCTCCTTGTCGGAGATGTCGACCACCTCGACGTTGCGTTCCTCCGACGTCGCGACGAGTCTGCTGCCTGCGGGGTCGAAGCGCACCGAGAGCGCCGATGCCTTGAACGCGATCGGGTCCGGATAGGCGCGCGGTGCCGCGGGGTTCGACAGATCCAGGAGACGCACCGGTCCCGTGACGGTCGCCACCGCTGCGGTGCGGCCATCCGGACTCAACGACGCCCACGCGATGCCGCCGCCTGCATCGAAGCGGGAGACGACCCGAGGGGCCGAGAGCGTCGATGCGTCGATGACGGTGAGGTTGTTGCCGTCGGTGGCGCCGGTGACGGCGAGTCCGGAGCGTTCGCTGTAGTCGACGGTTTCGTTCAACGTCGGCTGGGCTGCCACACTGCCGACCACATGCGGTTTCTGCGGATCGCTGTAGTCGGCGAATTGCACGGTGCCGGTCACGGTTCCAGTCGTGACGACGCGACCCGAGGGGGTCATCACCACTGCCCCCGAGTAGACCGTTCCCGGGGCCGGAACGAGATCGGGCCCGCTACGCACGAGCCCGTCGCGCTCGACGCGCCACTGGGTGATACGACCGTCGGTTCCGGTGTCTGCGGCGACGATCGCCGTCGCATCGCGGTTCGCGGGAATCTGATAGACGCTGTTGGTGCCCACCGACGACATGCCGCGCACCGGCGGCCAGTCCTGGACCCGACCGTCCTCACTGGAGGCCACCACGTGGTCGCCTGCGAACATCACCGACACCGCGTTCGACGATCCGGTCATGACCTGTGGCGCCGCGGCGGGATCACTACGATCGAACACCCGGATGGTGTTGTCCGCGCCGGCCCCGACGACCTTCGTCCCGTCCGTGCTGAGTCCGACGGCGTTCACGTAGCTGTTGAAGCCGGTGAAACGCGCCACCGACCGCGGTGCCCCGGGATCGGCGACGTCGAACTCGTCGATCACGCGGCTGCGCAATCCGGCGAGTAGACGCGATCCGTCCGGACTGTAGACGAGCCCCTGCGCGAGTTCGTTGTCGCGCCACTGATCGAGCGGGATCTCCCCGGTCGGGACGAGTGCGTCACCATCGACCCGCCACAGATCGATCCGCCGATTCGCGCTGCTGGTGGCCAGCGACTTCCCGTCCGGACTGAACGCGGCCGCACCGGCCACGCCTGCGACCTTCGGTGGCAGCGGGATTCGCCGCCACGTGCCGTCGGCTGCCACCCACGCCGCGACGCCCGCGTCGGGGACGGATGCGATGACCATCCGACCGTCGGGGCTGACGGTGATCCGGTTGATGTCTCCGCTCACCTCGGGAAAATCGTACTGGCGCGTCGGACGCGCGGGGTCGGCGATGTTCCAGGCGGTGATCGTTCCACGTCCCCCGAGCAGTAGCGTCCTGGCGTCGGGCATCAGCGCGACACCGGCCAGCCTGCCGCCTCCGCCGGGCGCACGGAAGTCGGCGATCCGCGACGCGATGCCACCGTCGTCGACTCTGAACAGCCGCACCTGGCCGCCCGCGCCCGCCGCGGCGATCAACGACCCTGCGCGCGACATCAGCACCGACCCGGGATCGCCGAGATAGCGGACCGGAACACCACGACCTGTGGCATCGATGAGACGCGATCGCGCCTCGAGCGTGGGCGACGACTCGTACGCAACCATGGCGAGCTGGGCCGACATGAACGGGTCACGCGTCCCGAGGTCTGCCGACTGCACGGCGAGCTGTCGGCTCAACGCCTCGTTCCGTGCGTCCTCGGCGTCCTCACGCTGGTGAATCGCGTTCACACCGGCGACGACCGCGAACACCGCAGCGAGCAGGGCGACGACCGCGAACACCGCGGCGAACAGCGCGACCCGACGCAACTGTGCCGAACGACGGCGCTCACGGTCGACGAGTGCGGCGCGACGTGCGTTCGCGGAGTTGAGGAATTCGCGACTGACCGGATCGATCGGGTCGTCCCCGGCCCCCTGCGCCAGCTGATCGAAGACCTCGAGTCGGGATCCGCCGATCAGCATGTCGTCGGGCCTGCCGTCGGCATCCCACGGTTCGGAGTACGCGCGCAACCTGCGGCGCAACAACAGCTGCTCACGATCGTCGTCGATCCATTCGCGCAGCCGAGGCCAGGCGGTCAGCAGCGCCTCGTGGGTGACCTGAGCGTGCGACGACGACACGGTGACCAGACGCGACGCAGCGTAGTTCTCCAGCACGTGCGCGGCCCGGTCGTCACCGTCGACGGTCAGTTCGTCGAGCGGAACACGTCGTCGGGTCACCGCATCCTCGTCGACGTTCACCATCGCGAGCAGCATGCGTCGCGCGATCTGCTGCTCATCGGGTGTCAGTTCCCGGTAGACCTTCTCCGCTGCCTGCTCGACCGCCCCGCCGATGCGGCCGGTGGCGAGGTAGTCGCGCACGGTCATGCGTCGACCGTCGGATTGCTCCCAGGTCGCCAACAGCGCGTAGGACAGCAGCGGGAGATCACCCGCCGCCGTGGACCCTGCCGCGGGCACGGCGTCGTCGAGGAGCATCTCCACCAGTTCGGGCTCGACCTCGACGTCGGAGACTCGCGCGGGGCCGACGATGATCTCGCGTAGCTGATCACGCTGCATCGGCGGAACCACCAACTGCGCGTTCTCCAGTGTCTTCGGAACCCATGGGACGACGCGTCCGTAGAAGTCCGCGCGCAACACACCGACCGGCACGACGTCGGATCCCGGCGCCGTTGCGGCGTCGAGAATTCGCGTGATCGCGAGCTTGCGCGCGTCGTCGGAGTTCTGCGTCCACATCTCCTCGAGCTGATCGATGATCAGCAGTGCGGGCCGCTCCGGGTGCTCGTCGGCATCCAACTCGTTCATCGCAGCGTCGAGTGCGGCGAGGGCATCGTCTCCCGGGGTCATCACCGCGTGCCGCCAGCCGGCCAGCGGGCCCTCGTGGGTGACCTGGGCGAGCAGCCCCGCGCGCACGAGTGACGATTTCCCGACGCCCGACATACCGACGACCATCACGCCGCGAGCCATGTCGTTGGCCTCACGATCCGGACTGCGGGTCGCACCGATCAGATCGACGAGTCGTGCGACGAGATCGTCACGTCCGAAGAAGAGTTGATTGTCGGCCGGCCCGAACGCGGCGAATCCGCGATAGGGGGATTCCGGGCGAGTACGCCGCCGACCCGTCCGACGCGCGCTGCGCTCTACCGCCTCCCACCACCTGGCGACGTCGTCGGATTCGGTCACGCCGCAGACCCCGAGCACCCTGGTGAACATGGCCCGGCTCGCACGGGTCGGGGCGTGCTGTCCGGCGAACCAGCCCGCAACGGTTCCGAGTAGTGCGTCTGCGTCGGCGGCGACATCCCGCACACTCAGTCCCGCCTGAACGCGTAGTTCTGTGAGTGCACGCCCGAGTTCTTCACGCGTGCTCACCGACTCCGGCCTCATCAAGCCTCCTGCTCTTTGTGCAGGTCAGCGTATCGACAGTCGTATCGACTTGCTGTCCGAACGCGCCAGAGACACCACGTCGAACGCGGGACCGAGAAGATATTTCCACCGATGAGACGACAACCTGGTCGCCCGACCACAGTCGGTCTCGCGGCGCCCGTCCACTCTCGGCGTCAACACAGGGAGCTCAATGAACGAGACACCACCGGTAGCCCGGCTCCGCCCGACACACCTGCATCGCATCGATACCGTCGGGCAGGGTCCGGTGCGCGCACGATTGTCCGCGCGCGAGGTCGAGGTACTCGTCGCGTGGCTGCATTCGGAGTCCAAGGAAGAAGCGGCCAAGAGCTTGTTCCTCGGTGCCACGACCGTCAGCACCCACATCTCCCGTATCCGCGCGAAGTACAACGCGGTGGGACGCCCTGCGCCGTCGAAGGCCGCGCTGTTCGTCCGCGCGATTCAGGACGGATATGTCGAGCTCTCCGATTGGTGACGCCGCAGCAGCGTCCGAACCACCCGTCAGCGAGGCGGCTCCCGACGTCGATCTCGGCGGTCGGAGCAGTTGAGGTGATCGAAGTCGATGTCACGCCCGCGGCCGCGTTGGTGTGACGGGCAACCGCTCCCCATCCTCGGTCACGGGCGTGACATCGGCGTCGCAAAGGAAGTCCAACGCCAGTTGTCGTTTCTCGCGTGCCGCATCCCCTGAAGACACGCGTGAACCGGGTCAGCTGTCGTGGAACCACCTGCTGTTCTTGGCCCGCCACACCATGTCCTCCCAGTAACCCCACGTGTGGGTGCCGGTGTTCGGGAAGTCGGTGCTGACCGGAATCTTCTGCAGAGCCGCGGCGACCTCGAAGGCTCGCGTCTGTGCCAGTGCCGCAACCTCCAGCGGGGTCCCCTGGATCGACGACACGGCGTCGGTGTTGTAGCGCCCCCAGGTCGCCGAGCCGGATGCGATGCGGATCTTCATGCCGCGCATACGGGGTAGCTGTACGAGCGGATCGTTGGCCTGCCATCGCGCACTCCACGGCGGCCCCCACATCGCGTCCGCGCTCAGCGGACCGACGCCTGCCTGCACTCCCGCGTCGATCAGCGCGACGCGGATGGCCTCGCGCATCGTCGGGGCCGACAGATTGAGGTACCCCGACATAGAGAAGATGCTCGAGATGCGGTTGCGGTGGTAGGCGCCGTAGATCATGGCGGCGTTTCCGCCCATCGAGATGCCCATCATGGCGTACTTCTGCTTCGGACCCACTGCGAGGCCGCGCGCGTCAAGTGCACGGATGATCGCGTCGAGCCTGCAGGTCCACCGGTAGCGGTAGGCGATCTTGCTGCCGGGACTCTTCGACTCCCAGTCGGAGTAGAAGCTCGCGAGTCCCCCGACGGGTTCGACGACGTTGACCCCGGAATCCGCCATGCGTTGGATGCGCGTCTCGTGACGCCAACCGCTCATGTCACTGGTCGCACGCAGACCGTCGAGCACGATGACGGTCTTGTAATTGCCTGCGCGCGTCCACATGTCGACAGGACTCGCGGGCATACCGCATCCTCCGACGTAGAAACGTCCGAAGGAGGCGGCATTCGCCGAGCCCGCATTGACGAGTCCGACGCACAGCGCTGTCGCGACCAGCACCACCAGAACGATCACGCGCCGCACGGGCATGGCAGACCACCACGATCTCTTACGCACCGGTGAACCGTATTGCGGTCACCGACGCCCGGGCCAGCCCACAGAGGCGTCGTGACCACAGGTCTCCGACATTGAGACCCGGCAGTTACCAAAGTGGCGGATGTGACAATTGTTAACTAGAGTTATTCATCTTCTTCAAAGCCGAGCGGTACTCGACGGCGACGCGCTCGCCACCCAGAGCACACGAGATCACGTCGAACCGGCTCCCCCGGGATTCGCTGCCGACCGCCTGCGAGCAACGGAGAACGCCCTGCTGCGCAAGCGATGTGGCGACGTCGCGCGGCGTATCCCACAGGTCCGTGCACATCGGCCCGCTCCACAGATAGCCACATGCCTCCGTGCCGACGGCGACCAGTTACCTCCGGAGGCCGGCAGTGGCAGCCGGCATGACTGCCGACCCGCCGGACATAGCAAAGGCGCCCGGTCACTTTCGTGACCGGGCGCCCTTGTCGACTCAGTGAGTCAGAGCATCAGTGAAGCGAAATCACTTGATGATCTTGGTGACTCGACCCGCACCGACGGTGCGGCCACCCTCGCGGATGGCGAAGCGCAGGCCCTCGTCCATGGCGACAGGCTGGATGAGCTTGACGCTCATCTCGGTGTTGTCGCCCGGCATGACCATCTCGGTGCCCTCGGGGAGGGTCACGACGCCGGTCACGTCGGTGGTACGGAAGTAGAACTGCGGACGGTAGTTGTTGAAGAACGGGGTGTGACGGCCGCCCTCGTCCTTGGACAGGATGTACGCCTGGCCCTCGAACTCGGTGTGCGGGGTCGTGGTGCCCGGCTTCACGATGACCTGGCCACGCTCGACGTCCTCACGCTTGAGGCCGCGGAGCAGCAGACCGGCGTTGTCGCCTGCCTGAGCCGAATCGAGGAGCTTGTGGAACATCTCGATGCCGGTGACGGTGGTCTTGGTCGACTTGTCGCGGATGCCGACGATCTCGACTTCCTCGTTCACGTTGACCTCGCCGCGCTCCACACGACCGGTGACCACGGTGCCGCGGCCGGTGATCGTGAAGACGTCCTCGACGGGCATCAGGAACGGCTTGTCGGTCTCGCGGACCGGGTCCGGGATCGACTCGTCGACAGCGTCCATCAGGTCCTCGACGGACTTGACCCACTCGGCGTCACCCTCGAGAGCCTTCAGCGCCGACACCTTGACAACCGGTGCGTCCTCGTCGAAGTCCTGGGCGGCCAGCAGTTCGCGGACCTCCATCTCGACGAGCTCGATGATCTCCTCGTCGTCGACCATGTCGGCCTTGTTCAGGGCGACCAGGATGTAAGGCACACCGACCTGACGGGCCAGCAGCACGTGCTCGCGGGTCTGCGGCATCGGGCCGTCAGTGGCGGCGACCACGAGGATCGCGCCGTCCATCTGAGCAGCACCGGTGATCATGTTCTTGATGTAGTCGGCGTGACCCGGGGCATCGACGTGCGCGTAGTGACGCTTCTCGGTCTCGTACTCGACGTGGGAGATGTTGATCGTGATACCACGAGCCTTCTCCTCCGGAGCCTTGTCGATCTCGTCGAAGGCCGATGCCTTGTTGAGCTCCGGATACTTGTCGTGCAGGACCTTGGTGATAGCCGCGGTCAGGGTGGTCTTGCCGTGGTCGACGTGACCGATGGTGCCGATGTTCACGTGCGGCTTGGTCCGCTCGAACTTCGCCTTCGCCACTTGTATGTCCTCCTGGACTGTGTTGCTCTACTGGGCGGATCCCAGCAGGGGTTTTCTCTTACGTTGTCCGCGCCGTTGGCGCGCGGTCAAAGCCGTGGACCGGCCGGCGAATTACTCGCCGGTGGCCTTGGCGATGATCTCCTTCGACACGTTCGCCGGAACCTCGGCGTACGAGTCGAACACCATGGAGTAGTTAGCCCGGCCCTGGGTGCGCGACCGGAGGTCGCCGATGTAGCCGAACATCTCCGACAGCGGGACCTGTGCCTTGACGACACGGGCACCACTGCGCTCCTCCATGGCCTGGATCTGGCCACGGCGGGAGTTCAGGTCGCCGATCACGTCACCCATGTAATCCTCCGGAGTCGTGACCTCGACGGCCATGATCGGCTCCAGGATGACCGGGCTCGCCATCTTCGCTGCCTCTTTGAGAGCCTGCGAACCGGCGATCTTGAAGGCCATTTCCGACGAGTCGACGTCGTGGTACTGACCGTCGAGCAGCGTGACCTTCAGGTTGACCAGCGGATAACCGGCGAGCACACCGTACTGCATGGCGTCCTGCGCACCGGCATCCACCGACGGGATGTACTCGCGGGGGACGCGACCACCGGTGACGGCGTTCTCGAACTCGTAGGTCGCACCGTCCTCGGCATCCGTGAGGGGCTCGAGCTTGATGATGACCTTCGCGAACTGGCCGGAACCGCCGGTCTGCTTCTTGTGCGTGTACTCGTGCTTGTCGACCGTCTTGCGGATGGTCTCGCGGTAGGCGACCTGTGGCTTGCCCACGTTGGCCTCGACCTTGAACTCGCGCTTCATGCGGTCGACGAGGATGTCGAGATGGAGCTCGCCCATACCGCCGATGACGGTCTGGCCGGTCTCGTCGTCGAGCTGCACGGAGAACGTCGGGTCCTCTTCGGCGAGCTTCTGGATCGCGGTGCCGAGCTTCTCCTGGTCGGACTTGGTCTTCGGCTCGATCGAGACGTTGATGACCGGGTCCGGGAAGCTCATCGACTCGAGCACGATCGGTGCGCTCGGATCGCACAGGGTGTCACCGGTGGTGGTGTCCTTGAGGCCGATCATCGCGTAGATGTGGCCCGCGGTTGCCTCCTCGACCGGGTTCTCCTTGTTGGCGTGCATCTGGAACAGCTTGCCGATGCGCTCCTTCTTGCCCTTGGTCGCGTTGAGCACCTGGGTGCCCGCCGCGATGTGGCCGGAGTACACACGCACGAACGTCAGCTTGCCGAAGAACGGGTGGGCAGCGATCTTGAACGCCAGAGCCGAGAACGGCTCGTCACGGCTGGGCTTACGGGAGAGGATCTCCTCCTCGTTGCCGACCGCGTGGCCCTCGACGCTCGGCACGTCAAGCGGCGACGGCAGGTAGTCGATGACCGCGTCCAGCATCGGCTGCACGCCCTTGTTCTTGAAGGCCGAGCCGCACAGCACCGGGTAGTACTCACGTGCGATGGTGAGCTTGCGGATGGCACCCTTGATCTCGTCGACAGTGAGCTCTTCGCCGCCGAAGTACTTCTCGAGCAGCTCCTCGTCACTCTCGGCGATGGTCTCGAGCAGCTTCTCGCGGTACTCGGCGGCCTTCTCCTTGAGATCCTCGGGGATCTCCTCGATGGTCGGCTCCGCGCCGATCTCGACCGTGCCGCGCCAGGTGATCGCCTTCTGCTCGATCAGGTCGACGACACCGTCGAAGTTGTCCTCGGCGCCGATCGGCAGCTGCAGAACCAGCGGCTTGGCACCGAGACGCTCCTCGATGGTGCGCACGGTGAAGTAGAAGTCGGCGCCCAGCTTGTCCATCTTGTTGACGAAGCAGATACGCGGGACGTCGTACTTCTCGGCCTGACGCCAGACCTGCTCGGACTGGGGCTCGACACCCTCCTTGCCGTCGAAGACGGCTACGGCACCGTCGAGCACACGCAGGCTGCGCTCCACCTCGACGGTGAAGTCGACGTGCCCGGGGGTGTCGATGATGTTGATCTGGTTGCCGTTCCAGAAGCAGGTCACGGCAGCGGAGGTGATGGTGATACCCCGCTCTTTCTCCTGCTCCATCCAGTCGGTGGTCGAGGCACCGTCGTGGGTTTCACCGATCTTGTAGTTCACACCGGTGTAGAAGAGGATTCGCTCGGTCGTGGTGGTCTTGCCGGCATCGATGTGGGCCATGATGCCGATGTTGCGAACCTTATTCAGGTCGTTGAGCACTTCCTGTGCCACTTAATCGCCTCGCAATTTCGCTAAGAGGTGGTTGTGTTGGGTGCCGACCGAGCCGGTGGTCCGAGACGGAGCCACCGACCCGGACGAAATCACCAGCGGTAGTGCGCGAACGCCCGATTGGCCTCAGCCATCTTGTGGGTGTCCTCGCGACGCTTGACCGACGCGCCGAGGCCGTTGGAGGCATCGAGCAGCTCGTTGGCCAGACGTTCGACCATGGTCTTCTCACGACGCTGACGGCTGAAGGTCACCAGCCAGCGCAGCGCGAGCGTGTTGGCGCGGTTCGGCTTGACCTCGACGGGCACCTGGTAGGTGGCGCCACCGACGCGACGGCTCTTGACCTCGAGGGTCGGCTTCACGTTGTCGAGCGCGCGCTTGAGCGTGATGACCGGATCGGTACCGGTCTTCTCACGCGCCTGTTCGAGGGCCTGGTACACGATGCGCTCGGCGGTCGACTTCTTGCCGTCGAGCAGGATCTTGTTCACGAGCTGGGTGACCAGCGTCGAGCCGTAGACCGGGTCGTTGACGAGGGGACGCTTGGGTGCGGGTCCTTTACGTGGCATCGCTTATCAGCTTCCCTTCTTTGCGCCGTAGCGGCTGCGAGCCTGCTTGCGGTCCTTGACACCCTGGGTGTCGAGCGAGCCGCGGATGATTCGGTAGCGAACACCGGGGAGGTCCTTCACGCGACCGCCGCGGACGAGCACCATCGAGTGCTCCTGCAGGTTGTGACCCTCACCCGGGATGTAAGCGGTGACCTCGACGGAGCTCGTCAGGCGCACACGGGCGACCTTACGGAGCGCGGAGTTCGGCTTCTTCGGGGTGGTGGTGTAGACGCGGGTGCACACGCCGCGACGCTGCGGGCTCCCCTTGAGGGCCGCCGTCTTCTTCTTGGCGGCCTTGTCGTGACGGCCCTTGCGGACCAGTTGGTTAATCGTTGGCACTGGTGAGTTTCTTTCCTCGTTGTCGTCGTGTCGTGGTTTGTGCTCCGGGCAAACACACAGAGCCGATGTTCCGATTCTGGTTGCTTCCACAACTCGCCCCACCGGCACTTCTGTGCTGGTCAGTACAGTTATTGCTACCCCGAGGTCGGGCGTGTCAAACACCCGACAGCGGACTCGCTTGGTGTGGTCCGGCGCGCCTGGGACGTGTCGGGACGTTCTCTGCGAGAGAATGAACCCGATCCGATCACCACCGGTATCCCGGCGAGGGCATGCGGACGTCGCCCGGGCAGCCGGGCACCGACGATCCACTCTACCGACCCGATTTCCACAGGTCAAAAAACGGATCCACTGTCCTACTCGCAGCTCACCGCCGGGTGAACACGTGGTGTCGCGTACGGGTTGTCAACGGCGGAACGCGCTGTCGTGTTCCCGACGTCGTGCCTGGTCGACGGCGTGATCTCGGTGCGTGGCCATGCGTGACCGCCGAATCAGTGAGCGAGCAGAACCTTGAGCAGCACGACCACCGCGGCGAGCCCTGCGGTGGCAACGCCCGCCACGATCACTCTCATGCTCACCCGGTTTCCGCGTACACGCTCGACGACGATCGGCACGCTCGCGATACGTAGCACGACGACCGCTCCCGCCAGCCCGTGTGCCCATGCCGTCGGCAGCACATCGGCCCACCCGAGGGCCAACGCGATCGCGGGAAGGATCGCCGACGAGATGATGGGCGTCGCATCACGGAGTTCGTGGCGCACATGCGCCCGCGCACCGTCGTCCGCGGGCGGATGCTCACTCCCGGGGTGTCCTTCGTCGTGCGCGCCGCCACCCTGCGCCGACGACCCACTGTGACCGTGCGCCTCGGGAATGCTGCTCCCGGCGACGAGGTCGGCGAAGACGTGCGCGATGTAGGTCGTCAGCCCGGTCCCGAGGACCAACCAGACGGCCTCACCGTTCTCGACCGCATGCGCCGACGCCGTCACCAGGGCGGCGAGCACCATGATGTTCCCGTAGACGTACGCCGACAGCCGAGATGCCGCACGGTCCGGTGCGAGCGGCCCGCCTCGACGTCGCGTGAGGATTCCGCGCCATTCGGCGCGCGGGGTTCGGACGGGCGGGGTTCGGGCGGGCGGGACCTGTGAGGTCATGGCCTGATGCTGTCACGTCCCGGCCGCAGCGATGCGGTGTAACCCTCACCCGCCCGGGGATGACCCTCGCGTTGCGGTTGCCCAGGAGTGCGGTTTCCGCACCTCTGGGCAACCGGAATCGCACGGCGGCGTCGACGGACTGCCTGTCCCTACTTAGCCTGCGGCAGCCGTGCTGTCGCGCCACGACGCGCGGGGTTCGACGGAGGAGGCACCATCGGCCCGATGTCGCCGTCGGGAGCTGTGTCGAGGTCGACGACGACCGGCGCGTGATCGCTGGGTTTGGTCCCCTTGCGCGCCGCGCGATCGACCCATGCGGCCTTCACCCGTCCGGCGACGTCGGCACCGGCGAGTATCAGATCGATCCGCATGCCGAGGTCCTTGTGGAACATGCCCGCCTGATAGTCCCAGTAGCTGAAGACGCGGTCGTCGGGCCATCGATCCCGGACCACGTCGTGCAGGCCGAGTCCCTCGATGTCCTCGAGCGCCGACCGCTCGGCGACGGTCACGTGGGTGTGTCCGGCGAACGCGGCGGGGTCGTAGACGTCGGCGTTGGCCGGCGCGATGTTCATGTCGCCGCACAGCATGGTGTTCGACGGGGCATCGACGCCGGTTCCCGCAGCGACGACCTCGCGCAACCGCTCCAGCCACGCGAGCTTGTAGTTGTAGTGATCGGAGTCGGGCTCACGCCCGTTGGGTACGTAGAGCGAGTAGATACGCACACCACCGCAGACGGCGGACACGGCGCGCGCCTCCGGGTCAGTCGTCGGGTCGGGAAAGCCGGGCGCGCCGTCGAAGTTGTCGACGACGTCGTCGAGTCCCACCTTCGACAGGATCGCCACGCCGTTCCACTGTCCCTGCCCGACGTGCGCGAATTCATAACCGCGCTCGGCGAATTCGGGGCCGAGGACCGTGTCGAAGACGTCGTCGGAGAGTTTGGTCTCCTGCAGGCAGACGACGTCGGGTGAACGTTCGTCGAGCCACGGCAGCAGTCTCGGGATGCGTTGCTTGACAGAGTTCACGTTCCAGGTCGCCACGCGCATGCAGACCACGGTAGTCAGGTGCTCGACTGCGGTGGAACGTCAGTAGCGTTGAAACTCCGGGTCGACGTATCCGCCTTCTTCCTCCGCGCCGGGGCCCCGGTCGACGGCGTCGTCGAAGACGGGAGCATAGAGCGGGTGATCCGGATCTCGGATGACCCGGCCACCGACCCTTTTTCGCAAGGTCTCCCCCGCCTCGTCGGCGACGTAACCGCGACCGATGAGCCAGGCACTGACCTTCGCCCGATGACCACGATCACCGCGCACGGTGTTGTACACGTAATTCACTCCACGTGCCGCAGCCTCACTCTCGAGATGGTCGAGGATGAATCCACCGATGCCATGCGCCTGCCGGTGTGGCTCCACCGCGAGCAATATCTCGGCGTCGCCCCACGCGCTGTCCATCCACCCGTACCCGACGACGCCGTTGTCGTCCTCGGCGCGCCACCACTGTCCCGTGAGTGCTGTATCTCCCGTCGTCGGGGCGATATCGAACACGCCGTCGGGCGCATAGCCGACGATGCGTTCGCGATCAGCGTCCCATCGTGGCTGCGGATCGTAGACCCAGGTGAGGTCGGGGACACTGTGCGGCCCGGAGCCGCTTTGTCCCGCATCGCGATTGCCGCGCGCCACCTCCCGACCGGCGGGTGTGAGCACTCGGTCGGCCCGGTCGGCGTCGAGATAGCCGCGTTCGCCGTACAGCGAGGCGAGCACCTCGCGCGGCACCTGGCATTCGCGAGCGATCTGGTGCAGTTCGAGTTTGTGCACCCGGCCGCCGGCAGCGTCGACTGCTGCGAGTAGCGCGGTCACCGGGTCGCCGGTCGCCCGGTCGGGTGGAACCGGATCGTGTCCCTGCCAGGTCCGTTTGGGATGACGACGCAGATACTCCTGTTCGAGCGCGAGCATCCGCCGGGTGTGGTTCGCGAACTGTTCGGCGGTGCCGTGGAGGAACACCCAGTTGCGGGTGTCGTGGGACTGCTTGCCCTGTAACTCGAGTTCGGCGTCGGAGAGTTCTTCGACAGGTCGGCCGAGTCCCTTGTCCGCGCGGTCTGTTGTGATGCTCATTTGTCCGCCACCATCGGGGTGTCGACGCCGATCGGTCCGGTCTTGTGAGAACCGCCCGGCGCACCCACGGGCTCGGACCGACCGGGCAGCAATTCGGTGAAGAACCGTCGGCCGTCCTCGACGAACTCCTCGTCCTCCGGCGCGACCCGACGGTCCTGACTGATCGCCTCCACCGGGCACACCGGCTCACAGGCCCCGCAATCGATGCACTCCTTCGGGTTGATGTAGAGCTTGCGCTCGCCCTCGTAGATGCAGTCGACCGGACATTCCTCGGTGCAGGATTTGTCCATCACGTCGATGCACGGACTTGCGATCACATAGGGCATGACGCCTCCTCAAGCGGTGACCGGCGCGGGCTGGGCGTCGGTCGAATGTCCTGGGAACAGTTGCGCATCGGGGTCGAGATGAACCGCTGCGTTGTTGACCGCGGTGGCGACTTCGCCGAATCCCACGGAGATCAGCCGGACCTTTCCCGGGTAGTCGGTGATGTCGCCTGCCGCGTAGATGCCCGGGCGTGCTGTACGCATCGCCGAGTCGACGACGATGTGGCGGTTGTCGTGCAGTTCGAGTTCCCAGTCACGTAGCGGACCGAGATTCGCCAGGAAACCCAGGGCTGCGACGACGCGCTGACAGCGGAGCTCGCGTCCGGCGCCATCGGCCTTGTGGGTGATGTGCGCGGCACGCAACTCGGTGTCGCCGGTCAGTGCGGTGACCTCTGCGTCGGTGACGATCTCGACGCTCGACGCCATCACCTGATCGACCGTTGCCTGGTGCGCGCGAAATGCGCTGCGCCGGTGCACGAGGGTGACCGAACCCGCGATCGGTTCGAGCATCGATGCCCAGTCGAGCGCGGAGTCGCCACCGCCCACGATGACGACGTCGGCACCGCGGTACGGCTCGGCGTCGGGCACGAAGTACTCCAGACCTCGGCCGAGAAAATCTTCTCCCGCGGGCAGTTTGCGCGGTGTGAAGGTCCCGATGCCACCGGTCACGACGACAGCGCCGCAGTCGATCTCCTCCCCCACCGAAGTGGTGATCGTGTGCCGACCGTCGGCGTGGGTCACGCAGCCCTGCACCTCCCGACCGAGTAGATACTCCACGTCATGTCCGGCTGCCTGCGCCTGGAGACCGGCAACGAGGTCGCGGCCCTTGATCGCAGGGAAACCGGCGACGTCGAAGATGAGCTTCTCCGGGTACATGGCGGTGATCTGTCCACCGATCTGGGACAGCGAGTCGACGACGATGGTGCTCAGTCCCCGCGCGCCTGCGTAGTAGGCGCCGTAGAGACCCACGGGTCCGGCTCCGACGATCACGAGATCCACGCGAGTGCGCGGGTTCGCAGAATTCATTCCTGTCACACCCCCGTCGTCGTCGCGGTCGGCAGCATCTGGTGGCGGACCCGGAACCGCTGCAGCTTTCCGGTCGCCGTCTTGGGCAGATCCTCGACGAAGACGACGTCGCGCGGACGCTTGAACGACGCCAGACCTTCTCTGCACCAATCGATCAGCTCAGCCGCTGTCAACGTCGACGGCGCATCGTCGGTCAGGACGACCGCCGCGATCGGCTTGTCCAGTCCTGCCTCGTCCGGCAGACCGACGACCGCGGCTTCCGCGACGGCCGGATGGGCCAGGAGTCGTGATTCGACCTCCGAGGGAGACACCCAGATACCGCCCGCCTTCAGCAGATCGTTCGACCTACCGAGACACTGGAAGTAGCCCTCCTCGTCCTGCAGGTAGGTGTCACCCGTCGACAGCCACGAGCCCTCGAACACGCTGCGCGTCGCCTCGGTGCGGTGCCAGTAACCGAGTGCGATGGACTCCCCGCGCACGTAGAGCCGGCCCGGGGTTCCGATCGGGACGAGCGCCCCGTCGCCGTCACGGATCTCCAATTCGTAACCGGGAACCGGCTTTCCGGTTGTGCCCGGCTTGATGTCAGTCGGGCTGTTCGACAGGAAGATGTGCAACGCTTCGGTCGAACCGATGCCGTCGAGGATGTCGATGCCGAAACGATCGTGGAACTTCGCCATCAGGGTCGGCGGCAATGCCTCACCAGCTGAGACTCCCCACCGCACCGAGGCGAATGCATCGTCGGGAAGTGTCGAGTTCAGCAGCGTCGCATAAAACGTCGGCACGCCGAAGAACAGTGTGGGCTTCCCCTGCGCCAATCGATCGGCTACGGATTCGACGGTCGGTCGCAGCGGCATCAGCAGCGATGTCGCGCCCGCGGCGAGAGGGAAGAACAGACTGTTCCCTATCCCGTAGGCGAAGAACAGCTTGGCCACCGAGAAACAGGTGTCGTCGGCCCGGATCCCGAGTGTCTGCCGACCGTAGGTCTCGTACACCCACTTGATGTTCTCGTGGCGGTGCATCGCCGCCTTGGGCGTGCCGGTCGTACCGGAGGTGTACAACCACAACGCCCACGAGTCCGGGTTGGTCGCGGCGACGTCGATCGGGCTGCGCGCCAGGTCATCCCAGGCATGAGTGGTCACGTCCGAGTGCGGTGACGGCGGGGGCGCACCGGTGACGACGAAGTGGTCGACCTCGGCGGCACCGGCGACGGCTTGCGTCGCGGTGTCGACGAATTCGGCGCTCGCGATCACCGCCCTCGCACCTGAGTCGACGACGAGCTTGCAGAGTTCTTCTGCGTTCAGCATCGTCGAGACCGGCACGGCGACGAGTCCGGCATGGAAGGCCGCCAGGATGGTGACGGCCATCTCGACGTCGTCGCTCATCACCAGCAGAACGCGGTCGTCGGAGTGCAGGCCGAGGTGTCGCAGACCCGCGGCAACCCTGGAGACCTCATCGGAGAGTTCTGCGTACGTCACCGAGCGGGTGCCGATCAGCGCGGTCTTGTCGCCGAGGCCTTCGGCCACGCGCGCGTGTACGAGATAGTCGGCTGCGTTGAAGCTCGCCGGGACTGTGGACGTCATCGTGCTAGACCCTCCCGGTGTCGAACTCGGCACGCTGACCGGTTCCGTAGCGGCGTAACGCCCCCTCCGCGCCGGCGGCGTTCGGCCGTATGAAGATCCAGTTCTGCCACGCGGTCAGTCGCCCGAAGATCTTGGTCTCCACGGTTTCCGGTCCGACGAACCGGTGATTGGCCTCCATCCCGGTGAGTGCGTCCGGCGACAGCGAGGCACGTTCCTCGAGGACGATCCTCAATTCGTCGGCGAAGTCGATGTCGTCGAGCGCGAAGGTCACCAGCCCGAGTTCGTCGGCGGTCGGTGCATCCAACGGAATGCCGGTCGCGCGGACGACCGCATCGTATTCGTCGTCGTGACCATAGAACCTGGAGGCCAGTCGGGTCAGACCGTTGCCCATCGGATAGCTGCCGAAGTTCGACTGTGTCAGGACGATCACTGCCGGTTCGGCATCGGGATCGACATCCTCGTACACGCCTTCGAGCATGTACTGGCGATCGCTCGCGTAGGCGATCTCGGCAAGGAATCCGACGAAGGCGCTACCGGGTTCGATCACGCTGATCAGGCTGCGGCTGGTCACGTCGAGTCGCTTGAACGTTCGCTTCAGGTAGTGGCGGATCTCGTTGACGAGCCAGTCGGAGGCGAGATCCTCGAGCTGCTGGTCATACGCACGGGCCGCCTCGGTGTCGCCGACAACTCTGAACACCCAGGTGCCCAGGTCGTTCTCGTTGGTTCGCAGGCGCAGGATCACGTCGTCGAGTTCGCGCGCGAGCGCCAGCGGGAAGTAGTCGACACCCTGTGCGGCGACGCCTGCCGCGTCGGCGGGCGGATCGTTGTCGGCGACGTTGATCGTGATGTCTACACGTCGTGCGGCACGGTCGAGTTCGGCTGTGACATAGGTGTATTCGATTCGATCGTCGCTCTCGCGACGATCGAGCGGCGTGAGCACGACACCGACCGCATCCGATGGTCGCGACGACGCCTCGACCGCCGCAGTGGCTCGTCGGGTGACGGCTGCGTCGAACTCGGATCGGGCAACCGTCTCGTCCACGAGCCCCCACTGCACGGCCGTCGCACCTCGAACGCCCTCCGCACGGGTGGCGAACACGTCTGCACGGTCCTTGCGTACATGGCGTTTGTCCACCACTCGGGTCAGGCCCCCGGTGCCGGGAAGCACACCGAGGAGAGGTACCTCGGGCAGCGACACCGCCGACGACCCGTCGTCGACGAGCACGATCTCCTCGCATGCGGCCGCGAGCTCGTATCCGCCGCCCGCGGAAGTTCCGTTCACCGCCGCGATATAGGTTTGGCCCGAGTTGGCAGTGGCGTCTTCGATACCGTTGCGCGTCTCGTTGGTGAACTTGCAGAAGTTCACCTTCCACGCATGGGGCGATGCTGCGAGCATCTTGATGTTGGCACCTGCACAGAACATCCGGTCGAGTCCGCTGGTGATGACCACCGCCTTCACCTCGGGATGCTCGAATCGTAAGCGCTGCACGGCATCGTAGAGTTCGATGTCGACGCCGAGATCGTACGAGTTCATCTTCAGTTCGTAGCCCCCGACCAGCCCGCCCGTCGGGTCGACCGACAGGATCAAGCTGGCCACGGGGCCGTCGATGTCGAGTGTCCAGTGTCGGTATCGGGCGGGTTCGGTGTCGAAGTCGACCCGTGGAGGGGTCGCCGGCCGATCGGGGCTCGACGCGTCCGGCGACGTCGTGTCAACCGGCGAGGCAGTGGTAGCAGTCATCGGAATTCACCTTCGGGCTGTGCTGGTGGACGAACAAGGCGGTATGGGCGACGGCATCGGACGCGATTCAGAGCAGTGCCTCCTCACGGAGGTGCACGTAGTCGAATTCGACGGGCTGGTCGTTGATTCCGGTACTCGGCGGTGCGATCCAGCCGGCGAACTCGCCGTACTCGTAGTGCGGGATCATCAGAGCGGCGACCCGGGAGCGATCCTTCTCCAGCGGCAGCCAGTCGGCGATGTTGTCGTCCCACTCCTGTTGGGAGATGACCCGGCCGTCGGGTGAGATGAAGTGCTCGGCGTAAGTGCCGACCTTGCGGTGGAATCCTTCGTGCGGCAGGTACAGCCGCTCCTCGAGACCGGCGTCCTCGAGGGCCTGGTTCCACCGTCGCACGCCGTTCTCACAGTCGGCGACGTACTCGTCTCGCAGGTCGAGGTTGAGCGCGGTCAGGTAGGGCACCTGCTCTTCGACGATCTGCCCGTCGCGCACCGAGCGCATCGGATAGGTCGCATCGGTCAGCACGTGGTCGTCCTTGCGTCGGGTCTCCTGCCAACGGCCTTTGAGACCGCCCGTGAAGTAGGCCGCGGCGTTCGTGGACTGTTCGGAACCGAACAGATCCATGGACACCGAGAACTGGAAGTTGAGGTACTTCTGGATCACCGACAGCGGGATCCCGCCATGCTCGAACAGGATGTCGTCGTCGGACCCGGACACGTTGTGCTCCACCATGAGTTCGGCGGTACGTTCCACGGTGCGCTGAACGCCCGTGGTCCCGACGAACATGTGGTGCGCTTCCTCCTTCAACATGAACTCACAGGTGCGTGCCAGCGGGTCGAAGGCCGACTCCTTGAGGGTGCCCAGCTGGTACTTGCCGTCGCGGTCGGTGAAGTAGGTGAACATGAAGAACTGCAGCCAGTCGGTGGTCTCCTCGTTGAATGCTCCGAGAATGCGCGGGGAGTCGAGATCACCGGAATTGCGTTTGAGCAACTGTTCGGCTTCGTCGCGGCCCTCGCGGCCGAAGTATGCCTGCAGCAGATAGACCATGGCCCACAGATGTCGGCCCTCTTCGACGTTGACCTGGAAGAGATTTCGGAGATCGTAGATGCTCGGCGCGGTGTTGCCGAGCACTCGCTGCTGCTCGACGGAGGCGGGTTCGGTGTCGCCCTGGACGGTGATGAGCCGCATCAACTCAGCGCGATACTCGCCGGGCACCTCCTGCCACGCCGGCTGGCCCTTGTGTTTGCCGAACGGGATGATCCGGTCCGGATTGCGCTCGGCCAGGAAGATGCCCCAGCGGTACTGCTCCATCGGCACGTGGTCGAAGTGTGCCCAGCCGTCACGACCGACTGCGATCGCCGTGCGCAGATACACGTCTTTCGTCGGCAGAGCGGGGCCGAGCGTCGTCCACCACTCGAGGAACTTGGGCTGCCAGCGTTCCAACGCACGTTGCAGTCGACGGTCCTCTGCGAGGTTGACGTTGTTCGGGATGCGTTCGGAGTAGTCGATCGGGCTGAGCGGTCCGGTGGGTGCCGGGGCGGCACCCGTGCGGTCTTCCACAGTCACGGCGGGTCCTCTCGTGAGTCGGGCTGTCTCGACAAACTCTACAATTTTCGCGCGTCGCGTCTATGCGTTTGTAGAATAAAAGTTGTCGAATTCGTGCACGATCCGAGACGGTCGAGCAGGGCCCGCACGCCATCAGATGTCTCGCTCAGAACAAGCCGCCGTTGGCGTCGATGACAGAACCGGTCACCCAACCCGAGTCGGGACCGACGAGCCACTCGACGACGCGAGCGACGTCGTCCACGGTTCCCAATCGCCGGAAAGCATTTGCCGATGCCATCGCCTCGATGGCCGCATCGGCGGTCGATTCACGCAACCGGTCGGTGTCGGTCGCGCCGGGGCGCACGACGTTGACAGCAATCCCCCTGCGGCCGAGTTCTTTTGCTGCGACGCGCGTGGCCGCCTCCACACCGGCTTTCATCGCGGCATACGACGACTGCCTCGCCGGCGCGAGATACGCCGCGGCGCTCGAGAGCACAACCACCCGCCCGTCGTCCGCGATCTCGCGCCCGCACGCCGACAGCGTCAACAACACCGACTTCAGATTCACCGCGAAATCGCGTTCGACGATGTCCGCGGTCAACCCGTCGATTCTGGTGAAGTCCCAGGCGCCGGCACAGTGCACCACGGCGCGGAGCTCGCCGAGTTCTGCAGCGGCAGCCACCGCGTGTGCGGCACCCTCGTCCGTGGCCACGTCGGCACCGACGGCGACCGCCGTGCCTCCCTCTGCGGCGATCGCGTCGACCACCGAGGCCGCACGCTCGGCGTTGCGTCGGTATCCGACCGCGACCGCGTGCGTGGTGGCCAGCCGACGACACACCGCGGATCCGATTCCACCACCGCCGCCGATGACGAGCGCACTCGGCATACTCACGCCGGAACCTCCACCTTGCCTGCGATCCGTGTGAATACCCGCAGCGCATTACCGCCGAGGACGCCATCGAGAGCGGCGGACGAGAGACCAAGCCCGGCAAGGGCTTCGGCGTTGCGTCGAATCCCCGGCACCCCGGGCCAGTCGGTTCCGAAGATCATCTTGCGGGCAAGCCGGTCGAGGTCGAATCGGGCATAGTATTCGGGCAGTTTCCGGGGAGGGAGGCCGGCGAGATCCACCCAGACATTCGGCTTCGCCTGCGCCATGAATGCCGCGACGTCGTACCACCACCCACGACCACCGTGCGCGAAGACGAACTGGACCTCTCGGAAGTAGTCGACGGGATCGAGCAGCAACTCCGGGTTGCCCATGCTCGTCCGCGACCCGGGAAATGTCGAGGTACCCGAATGCAATATCACCGGCAGACCGAGGTCGGCGCACCGTGCGTACACCGGATACAGGTCACGATCACCCGGATCGAATCCGCCGTGCACAGGGTGGAGTTTGAGCGCGACCGCCCCGAGGTCCACCTGCCGCATCAGTTCGTCGACCAGCGGAAAGTGCAGATGCGGATTCAGATTGGCGACCAGCGAGAACCTGTGCGGATACGCTTCGACGAGCGGAACCACATCGTCGATGCGTTGAATGCCGGTCGCCTTGGGGCTGTACTCGCAGAACAGAAGCGCGTGGTCGACACCCTCCTCGTCGAAGAGCGCGTCGAGCGCACAGGGATCCGGCTGTCCGGACGTGTCATACCCGCGACGCCACGGATGTCTCCCGGAGAACTCGTCCGCCCACTCCAACCATGCGGGAGCCAGGCTGTCGAGGAGAGGTGCGTGGACGTGCGAATCCACCAGCAGGCGGTCACCGATCATGCCCTCACACTACTGATATTTGTCGGATCGCAAGCCATAAGTAGCACTACGCGTTGGCGACCGACGCGCCACGAGCGAACTCCTTCAGCGTGAATCCCCGCCGTCCGGCCTCGGTCGGACCGAGGAACACGTTGTCCGCCAGTATCTTTCGTGCCGCCATGTGATCTGCGGGCGAGTTCACCGACTCGACGCAAGCCAGCCGGCCCGCACGGAATCTGAGGACGGAGAACTTCTCCCCTGCGACATCACCGACGGTCACCGTGTCGTCCTGTTCCCCGCCGAGGCCGGCGATCTGGACGTTCAGGTCGAACTGATGCGTCCAGAACCAGGGAAGCGCTGCGTACCGGTCGACGGAGCCGCCTGCGATTCGCGCGGCAACACAGCGCGCCTGATCGGTCGCGTTCTGGACCGATTCGAGGCGGACGATTCCTGGCGCGTGCACGCTGGGGTACGCCGCGCAGTCCCCGATCGCACTGATCCTCGGATCGACCGTAAGCAAGGTCTCGTCGACCAGGATTCCGTTCCGGACAGCCAGTCCAGCGCTCTCGGCGATATCGGTGACCGGTTCGACGCCCACACCTATCACCACCAGGTCGGCGGGCAACACCTCACCGGAGGTCAGCTCCACCCCTGCCACCCGCCCGTTCGAGTCGTGGAGTCGGGCGACGCCGCTGCCGACGCGCACCACTGCGCCCTTCGATCGATGAGCGCTGGCGACGAACTCGGACAGCTCACGCGATACGACACGCCCCATGACGCGAGGGGCGGCCTCGACGACGGTCACCGAACAACCCGACCTCCTGGCTGCCGCGGCGACCTCCAGCCCGATGAAGCCCCCGCCGATCACGACCACCGTGGTGGCCGCACCGAGCGCGGTCCGCAACGCGCGCGCGTCGTCGAGGTCGTGCAGTACGTGAACTCCGGCCACATCGATCGCGGGCAGCGACAGTTGTCTCGGACGGGCACCGAGAGCAAGCACCAGATGGCCGTAGCGAAGGACCTCGGCGGAGTCGAGGCGGACGGCGCCTGCCCGACGGTCGATCGACGAGACCCGGGTGCCGACGCGCACCTGCACGCCGTGACGTTCGTAGAAGCTGTCGGGCCGGAACTCGAGCACCGCGTCGTCGGCCTCGTTGGTGAGATCCAGATAGGCCTTCGACAACGGCGGCCGCTGATACGGTCTCGACGTGCCCGCCTCGACGATGGTGACAGGTCCGGCGAAACCGTTCTGCCGCAACGACACCGCGGTTTGGAACCCCGCCTGTCCCCCGCCGACGACGACGACACCCGCGTCCGCGTCCATCACTGGGCCGCAGGCAGGTCCACCACGAGACCGTCGTGGTCTGCGGTGACGAAGAGTTGGCACGACAGCCGACTGTTGGGCTCGCGTTCGGTCACCGCGCAGTCGAGCATCTCGTCCTCGTCTGCAGCCATCTCGGGGAAGTCGGCGGGGCTCTCGGCATCGACGAAGACATGACACGTAGCGCACATCGCGTTACCGCCGCATTCGGCGACGATCCCATCGATCCCGGCCGAGATCGCAGCCTGCATGACAGAACTCCCGACGGATGCGTCGACGTAGTTCTCGGTGCCGTCGGATGACCGGTAGATGATCTTGGGCATTGCGCTCCTCTGAAGCTGTGGGCCGTTGGGCCATGGGCTGATCACGAGCTGTCGCCGCGCACGGCGGTGCGAGTGCCGGCACGGTGTGGTCGGTTGCTCTCGTCACCGACCACACCCGTACGACTCAGCGCGGATGAACACGCACCGGCTGCGATTCGAGGCTGCGGATGAGGTTGTTGACGTGCCGCACCGGCTCACCGGTCGGCTCTATCCGATCCACCTTGCGCACGAGTTCACTCATCAGCGAGAAGATCTCGAGATTCGACAACGACTTGCCCATGCAGGTGTGTACGCCGAATCCGAAGGCCAGGCTGTCGGCAGGGTTCCGTCGTACGTCGAAGCGCTCGGGGTCCGGATACTTGCGCGGGTCCCTGTTCGCGGCACCGTAGGAGTGATACATCCGCGTGCCGGCATCGACGGTGACGTCACCGAAATCGACGTCAGCGGTGGTGACCCGGGTGAACCACTGCGCAGGTGATTCGACGCGCACACCTTCCAGAACTGCCGAGGGAATCAACGACGGGTCGTCACGCACCAACTCCCACTGATCAGGATGCTGTGAGAACAGCATCATCAGACTGCCGATGGCGCTGGCGGTGGTGTCGAGGCCCGCTGTGGCGTACCCGCCGAGGATCCCGAACGCCTGCTCCGGCGTGATCATCCCCTTGTGCGCGGCTTCCCAGGTCTGCGCACCGATGCTGCCGGGCCGGAATCCCTCTTCGCCCATGTTCTCCAGCACGTACCCGTAGAGCTTCTGCATACTCGGCAGGGTGTCGTCGAACGAACCGTCGGGTCCGCAGCAGTTGTAGGAGTCAGTTGCCCAGTGCAGCAGGTCGATTCGCAGCGCGGGGTCGGGATCCAGACCGATCAGGTCGAGGATGACCCGGGTCGGGAGGATCTGCGCGAACTCCGTGACGGCGTCGAATTCACCCTTTTCCACCACTTCGTCGACCAGACGCCCGGCCGCGGCTTCGATCGTGCCCGTGTACTGCGACGCGGCCTTGGGGCCGATGGTCTGCATCATCACCCGACGTAGTGGTGCGTGGTCTTGTCCGTCGAGACACGGCGCGAATGGGGCCCATGCGGTGTTGAGCGTGTCGTTCATGCCGATTCCGTCGCCGGATTTGAAGATCTCCGGAGCGCCGAGAACGCGCTTGACCCCGTCGTAGCGGGTCACCGCCCACATGTCGTATCGGCGGAGATACGCGATCTCTCCGATGTCCTGCAGCGCCTTGTAGTCGGCGTAGGGATCCATCAGCGACGCCTGGCTGAACAGGTCGATGTCGGTGCCGTACTCGATGCGGGGGTCGATGGATGTCGATGCGGTCATGGGGATGAGTCCTCTCGTGAGTGAAGTGTCCGGCGGAGGGAAAGCGAACCCGGTACGACGCATGATCACGTCGCGGCTGGATTCACTCGAGACGGTCGCGGATGCCCGACAACGATTCAGCGATCGCGGGGCCCATCACGTCGCCGATCGCGTCGGGAGCGATCTCGGTGCTGTAGACGACCAGGCTCGACGTCGGACTCGTTTCGATGACATCGACAGTGCCCAGGTGACTCTCGACCGGAAGGTCACCACCGACGATCTGATACTGGAATCGCCGCAGCGTCGAATCGCGGGTGACGATCCGCTCCTCCACCTTCGTTCCGTCCTGGAGGACGATGGTCCGGCTGGTTCCCTCGACAGCCGACGAGGCGATCAACGGAAACCAGCTCTCAATGGGATCGTCGACGACGACGCTCCAGACGACGTCGGCGGGCTTGGCGATGGCGAGTTCTGACCGCAGTGTGGCCATGACGGCTCCTCGAAGATGCTGGGGAAGATGCTGGGGACTGATGGACGCCCCGTACGGAACGTGGTTGCTCCACCCCGAGACCCTCAGGTGTGATGTGGAGCACGTCCCATTGAAGTGCGGCGATCACGTCGATGTTGTCGACGATGCGCCCGGGCGCTGTCACTTCCGTGCACACGTGCGACGTCCCCTTGGCCACCACATGGCCTGACGCCCGCGTACGGAGCAGAGCGTGCACGTTTTCGACAGTCGTCTGGCACACAGGTGATAATCGGCAACCGCGCTACGTGTAACGTGCATCACACTGCCGCACTGTCGGCGACGTGCCGGGGACATGTCTGAACCAGCCCAGCGGTGTCCGCCGGCGTAGCGAGGCACCCACCATCGAGGCACACGATGACGAGCACACTGACGACCGATCACGAGACCCGCTCATCCGGCGGCGTACCGGAAGCTGCGGCACGTGCGACCGAATCGGGAATCCAGATAGCCCCCCGCGAACAGCTCGATGCGTGGAAGCACGCGGTGAACACCACCTTTTTCCCGCTGGAGGTGAATGCGTCGGAGTCGTCGCGCTTCGCCTGGGGGCTGCGGACCGGATACATCGGGCCATTGCAGGTGACGCGTGCCGATGCCGATCCCGAACTCGTGATCCGCACCCCCAAGCAGGCGGCGTCGGACGACAACGATCACTATCTCGTCGCGCTGCAGATCCGTGGATCGTGCCGATTCCGCCAGGATGGACGTGACGTGGAGATCCAGCCGGGAGAATTCACCATCTACGACTGCACCAGGACATTCGACGTCGAATGGCACGCCCAGCACAGCACGATCGTGGCCATGTTCGACCGCTCCCTGTTCGAACTGCGCCCTGACGAGGTCGCCCGGGTGACGTCGACGCCCGTGTCGGGGTCGGAGGGCACGGCGACGCTCGTGCGGTCGATGCTCGGTCAACTCTCCCGCACCCCGGATGCATACGGTGGATTGGCGGCCAACCGCGTCGCCTCGACGTTCCTCGACCTCCTCGCCACCGTCTACAGCTGCAGACTCGACCCCGATCTCCCGGCGTCCGAAGCGGCCCAACGCACCCTCCTGACGCGGGTGAAGGCCTATATCGAAGACCATCTCTTCGATCCGGACCTCTCGGTGGAATCGATCGCCGCGGCGCACTTCGTGTCGGTTCGCTACCTCCACCGCGTGTTCGAGAACGACGACATGACCGTCGCGCGATGGATACGCCATCATCGTATGGAGCAGTGTCGACGCGATCTGATCGATCCGCTGCTCGTCGGCAGGACAGTCGGAGAGATCGCCGCCCGCAACGGACTTCTCAATGCCTCGCATTTCAGCCAGATGTTCCGTAAGGAATTCGGTGAGAGCCCGAAGGAGTACCGGAATCGCACGTTGGCGCATGCGGCGATCCCCACCGCGTCCGCACACCGGCCCTGAGTGCACGGGTGCGACGAGAACGTGTGGCCGGCCGACCGTCGACCACTTCGAGATTCGACATAAATTGGACGGCGCGTAGATGTAGTGTCGCAGAATCGAGAGCAGGTTCTCAGCCGCCGGTCAGTAAGTTTGATGACCGTGCCGAATTCGAATGTGCGGAAGCGAAATGAAGCGATGACGTCAGCTGCCACTGCGGACCTACCCGAGACGCTCGCGGCAGCGGGGTCTCGCCGCCGCCAGGTGTCTGCAAGCAGCGCCCGAGCCCTGCTGCTGACCGTTCTGGGTGAGTTCGTCTACCCGCGCGACGAGCCGGTCTGGACCTCGACCCTCACCGTGGCCCTCGGCGAACTCGGCGTCGAGGAGAAGACCGCTCGCCAAGCGATCGCGCGGTCGGCCAACGAGGGGCTGCTCGACTCGACCCGTCTCGGACGCCGGGTGCAGTGGGTGATCACCGACCCCGGCAAGCGTCTGCTCGCCGAGGGTACCGAGCGCATCTACTCGTTCCTGACCGACACGCGTTCTTGGGACGGGCGCTGGCTGATCCTGTCACTGGCGATCCCCGAGACCCAGCGGCGGCTCCGTCACCGACTTCGTGCCCAGCTCACCTGGGTCGGCCTGGGCTCACCGAGCCCCGGTCTCTGGATAACACCAGATGCCGGACACGAATCCGAGGTACGGCGCGTGGTCGACGAACTCGGACTCGACGATCGCGCTTTCGCGTGGGTCGGACCGCTCACCGCGATCGGTTCGCCGCAGAAGCTCATTTCCGACGCCTGGGCGCTCGGCGACGTGGAGGACGCATACCGAGGCTTCATCGAGACGTTCTCGACGATGGAGGCCACCACGCGATCCGCGGCGTTCACGTCGCAGATCAAGCTCGTGGGCGAATGGCGACGCTTCCCATTCCTGGACCCGAACCTGCCTGCCGAACTCCTCGACCATGCTTGGCCGGGGACGCAGGCCGTCGAGTTGTTCCATCGGAAGCACCGCCAGTGGCACACACGCGCACAACAGCATTGGACCGATCTCACGGCCCTGGAATGAGCCGACCACTCCGCAGGCCGTAGCCGTGCGGCACCACGACACGAAGGATCACCATGAGTGCGGCATTGAGCACAGCCACTCGGCCCGAAATCGACACCTCGTGGCATCGATCGGCGCTGAACGGACTGATGCCCGATGCCGTGCCCGAAGTCGCGGTGGACGAAGATGTGTCCAATTGCGCACAGCTCCTGCGCATTTCCCGCCCCATCCTGGAGGTGGCGGCCGACCAACTCGCCGATACCGACGTCGCGCTGCTTCTCACCGACAGAGAGTCACGCCTGATCTCGAGGGTGTTCGGGGGTACCGCCGTGGAGAGGAACCTCGACCGACTCGGCGCGGTTCACGGTTCCTACATGCCAGAAGATGCGGTGGGCACCACCGCACTCGGCACCCCGACCGAGACCCGGCAACCGATCGAGGTCAACGGCGACGAGCACTTCCTCGACGTCTACAAACACCTGAGCTGCTACGGCTTCCCGATCCTGCACCCGGTGACCAATCGGCTCGAATGTGTCCTCTGCATGACGTCGGTCGGTGTGGAAGCCCACCCACTGTTCCGCCCGTTCGTGCAACGCATCGCGTCGGAGATCCGAGCAGGACTACTCGAGCACTCCCGCTCGGCCCATCAGCAACTCGTGGACACCTATCACAGGATCGCCACCCGACGTCAGATCGCGGTCGTGGCCCTCGGCGATGACGTGCAGTTGCTGAACAACGCGGCGGTCGATCAGACCGACCCCACCGATATCGCGGTGCTTCGCTCCATCGCGGCGTCGTCTCTGGCGGTGCCGCCGACGGTGACACTCAGTTCCGGCAGGACCGTCGAACTGCATGGCGAACGGGTTCCGGCTTGTCGCGGAATGGTTTTCGCACTGGTCCCCTCCGACGATCGAATCCACCCGCCTCGACGATCGTCGTATCATCGTGGGAATTCCTGCGTCTTCGACGTCCCGTCGTTCGTCGTGTCCGCGGACAGGTCGTTGGCCGTCACGGGCGCACCGGGCACGGGGCGATCGAGCTATGCACGACTCGCAATCAACGGGGCACGAGCTGAGATCATCGACGCCTCAGGGTGTCTCGCGGCAGGTTCACGTCCGGACATCCTCGGCGCGACCGGCGCGGCGCGGGCCTCGGGTTCGGTACTCGTCGTCGACAACGCGGATGCGCTGACCGACGGCGACGCGACGACGCTGCGCCACGTGATCGCACAGCGAAAGCAACCGGTGGTGGTGGTCACGGGTCCGGCCGCCGACTCCTCTGCATCGGTGGCCGCACTGTGCGCGCTGTGCACCGACCGGGTAGACCTCGCACCGATCAGACACCGACCGAAACACATCGCCGCGGCGAGCAACCACTTTCTGCGGCAGCATTCGCCGGCAGGCGCGCGGCTACACGCGGCTGCCCTCGACGCATTGGTCGCGCACAGCTGGCCCGCGAACTACACCGAACTCGACCGTGTCGTCGAGCGCGCGGTCGAGCATGCCGCGTCCTGCGGGCACGAGAATCTGATCGAACTGACCGATCTCCCGCGACACCTACGCGTGTCCGGCCGTCCGGCTCGGCTGACCTTGCACGAACGCGTCGAACGTCAAGGGATCATCGACGCCCTTGCCGACTGCGATGGCAACAAGGTTCACGCAGCAAAGCAGCTCGGCATCAGCAGGAGCACGTTGTACGCCAGGATCCGATCACTGGCGATCGAGCTGTGACCTCGTCCCGTCCGTCGGGTGTCTGAATTCCGCACAGTTCGCCGCACACGATCGGTGTGACCATGTCCCCACACAGTCAATCGTGATCGACGAGCACGACATCTGGAGGGACAGTCCACCATGAGTACCGCGACGACGCAGAACACCTTGCCCACGGGCGACAAGCCACTCGATTCGTTGTTCATCGGCGGCGAATGGGTTGTGCCGCAGGGCACGGGACAGATCACCGTGATCTCCCCGAACACGGGCGACCCCATCGGAGCGGTCCCCGACGGCACCGCGGGCGACATCGACGCCGCGGTGCGCGCGGCTCGCGCCGCATTCGACGACCCACGTATCTGGTCGGGGCTGCCGACAGCACAGCGCGCCGCACACCTGAGGCGCTTCGCCGACGAAATCGACGCTCGCAAAGATGATTTCGCGACCCTGGTCTCGGCGCAGAACGGAATGCCCATCGGTGTTGCCGCACAACTGGAAGCCGTGTACCCGGCAACCCTGTTGCGCTACTACGCCGACCTCGTCGAGGCGCAGGGCCCCGATGTCCGCGACGGCATATTCGGTGGCAAGGTCGACGTGCGCCGCGAACCGATAGGCGTGGTAGGGGCGATCGTCCCGTGGAACTTTCCCCAGACACTGGCCGCGTTCAAGTTCGCCCCGGCGCTCGCCGCCGGCTGCACGCTGGTGATCAAGCCCTCGCCCGAGACGGTGCTCGATTCGCACCTGCTCGCCGAAGCGGCAGAGGCCGCGGGATTACCCGCAGGAGTCATCAACATCGTGCCCGGGGGGCGCGAGGTGGGTGCGTACCTCGTCTCGCACCCCGACATCGACAAGGTGGCCTTCACCGGCTCCACCGCTGCCGGCACGTCGATCGCCGAGACATGCGGTCGGTTACTCCGACCGGTCACCCTCGAACTCGGCGGCAAGTCGGCGACCATCGTCCTCGACGACGCGGAACTCGACCTGGCGACCATCGGCAACGAACTGTTCGTCGCAACCCTGGCCAACAACGGACAGACCTGCTTCCTGGGCACCCGCGTGTTGGCGCCTCGATCGCGCTACGACGAGGTGGTCGACGTGTTGACCGCTTTCGCCTCGTCGATGCAGATCGGCGACTCACTGGACGCGACGACACAGATCGGCCCGATGGCCAGCGAGCGGCACCGCGAGCGGGTCGAGGGCTACATCAGCAAGGGCAGGGCCGAGGGCGGCCGAATCACCACAGGTGGAGGACGCCCGAGCGGGGTGGACGCCGGATGGTTCGTACAACCGACGGTCTTCGCCGGTCTGGACAACTCCGCGACGATCGCGCGCGAAGAGATCTTCGGCCCGGTGCTCACCGTGATCGGCTACGAGGACGATGCCGACGCCGTCGCCATCGCGAACGACTCGGAGTTCGGCCTCGGTGGCACCGTGTGGAGTTCAAACAAGGATCGAGCACGCGCCGTAGCCGCAGCCGTCCGGACCGGAACCATCGGAATCAACCGGTACATCCCCGATCCGGTCGCCCCCTTCGGCGGAGTCAAGCACAGCGGCATGGGCCGCGAGCTGGGTCCGGAGGGGCTGGCCGCCTATCAGAATCTCAAGTCCGTCTACTGCTGACCAGCCGACATCGCGACCGGTGGGCGGGCACCCGTCGTCCACCGGTCACGCGGACACCCGCCGATACCGCAGCACCGATCGAGCCTCGCGGGACTCACGCTCGCCGAGGTCCTCGCCGCGCAGAAATCGGCCCCAGATGTCACGCAGCACGCGTCCGGCCTCCTCGACCTGCTCCCACGTCGCACCCTGGAGCAATTGCGCTCCCTCCCACTGCTCTTCGATGCCGAACAGCAGTGGCAATTCGATACAGTGCGCGGCCCCGAGTGGATTACCCGGCGCATGCCAGTGCAGCCGGTAGTCGACGACGTTCCCACCCGCCGCAGCGTGTTTGCGGGCAAAGTCCGCAGTCGGCGCCGAATACACCTTGCGGGTGATCGCCGACGTGACCACGCGTCGGATCGGTCTACCCAGGACGGGGAAGTGCGACGCCGTCTCGGCGATGGGCACGCCCGGCACGAAGAACTCGATCTCGTCGCGGTTGCAGCCGACGAGGAGATCGATGTCCGACGCCGTAGCCGCCCATGCCTCCTCGACGTCGGATTCTGCGGGCAGCGGCTCCATCCCGTACTGCACGCCGAACGGCATGGCGCCGGTCAGTCCGTGTCGCGCGCCGTCGACGATCAGTTTCTGTTGCGTCGCGAGCATGTCACGGAGCGAGGTATGTGCATCGAATCCCGCTGTGTGGTCGAACATTCCACTGACCATCGCGCTGCGGTTCCACCTGATACCGAAGGGCGCACTCTGCAGAATCGCACGGCGAAAGCGGCGTGTGGCGTTCGGCACGGCCATCAGATGCGACACTGCATCGGCGCCCGCGGACTGGCCGACGCACGTGACCTGACCGGGATCCCCGCCGAACGCCTCGATGTTCTCGTGTACCCAGTCGAGTGCGGCGATGAGATCGAGCAGGCCGAGGTTGGCGGGCCGCTGCGCCGAACCGTCGCCCAGGAATCCGAGCACCCCGAGCCGAAAGGTGACGGCGACGACGATCACATTCTGTTCGGCGACCAGCACGGTCGGATCGTGGTGGGGTTCGTCGCCGGCGCCGAGCACGTATGAGCCGCCGTGGACCCACACCATGACCGGCAGCGGCGAATCACTCTCAACGGAAGGTCGGGTGATGGTCAACCGCTGACAGTCCTCGTCGGCGACGAGGGCTGTAGGCGGTCCGCCGAGCATCGCCGCCACGAGTGGACTCGGCAGTTGCGGGCATGCGGGTGCGGGCTCGTCATTACACAGTGGGGCCGTCCAGGGCGCCACCCGTTCCGGGGCCGCGAATCGGTCGGCATGCGCGTACGGAATTGCCCACGCGCGTACGACCGGCCCGTCCACAACCCCGACGACCGGCCCGCAGGACGGGTGGAATGTGCGCAGGTCGGTGGCCTCTTCGTCGTCACGTGCCCGTGTCCCCATCGCCCCACCGTAATGAACGGACCACCGGTAGGTCTCGGCAGGCAACGGCCAAGGGGCGAATGCACTCCCTGTCGCACGTACCGATTCGGTATGATTCTGTGATCATCGACACACAATTGGCCTCATCGGAGAGCGCGCCACAGCGAGCGGTGATAGCGCAGTCGTGGCGTCGATCGGCGTTGTCCGGGCTGCAGCCCGACAGTCCGCTTCCCGATCCCGTCGACGACACCACGCGTTCCGACGCCCTCCTCGACGCCGCGCGCCCGGTTCTCGATGACGCAGCCCGACGACTCGCCGACACCGGAACGTCGCTGCTGCTCGTCGACCACGAATGCCGCATGGTCTCGCGGGTGGCTCTCGGTTCGACGGTCGAACGGGCACTCGACAAGATGGGCGCAGCACCCGGTGCCGACCTCGGCGAGGAGGCCGTGGGCACCACGGCGCTGGGCACGCCCGCCGAGATCAGACGGGGACTCGCCGTCAATGGGCGCGAGCACTACCTCGAACAGTTCAAATCGCTCAGTTGTTTCGGCGCACCGATCATCCATCCCGCGACGCGTCGACTCACCGGCATCCTGTGCATGACCGAGATCGCCGACAGGATGAACCCGCTCGCCGTGCCGCTGGTGACGACGATCGTCAACGACATCGCCGACAGGCTCCTCGACCGGTCGCGCGCCCAGCAGCGCCGTGTGCTTGATGCCTTCCAGCGCGCGGCACCACGCCGCGACGTCGCGGTGGCGGCCATCAGCGACGATCTCCAGCTCACCAATTCCCGTGCCGCCGAGCTTCTCTCACCGACCGACATCGCGGCGCTGCGTGCCGTTGCCGCCGACCCCTGCCTGCGGGAGACCACTCTGCCGCTGACTCTCGCGTCCGGTACCGACGTCGAGGTGCTCGCCACACCGATCGCCGGGGCTCGTGGCGCGGTACTGTTCGGACTGCGCCCCGGCACTACGGCGAGGCACCGAACGACGACGGCGCACCGACCGTCACACCCGGGCGTGCTGCCGACGAGGGCGGCGACGACCGCGATCACCGGTGAGCCCGGAACCGGGCGGAGCACACTGGCGCGAAGCCTCGCCGGTGACGACGCAGCGGTCGCCGACGTCGCCGAACTACTGATCACCGGCGAACAACCGGATGTCGGCGCGCTGATCGGGAGCGCGCGGCGACGGTCCGTGCCGCTGATCGTCGACGGCGTCGACCTGCTCGACGAGCGATCGATCACATTGCTGGCCACCGCGTGCCGACTGGCCACCGAGGCCGAACCGCTCGTCCTCGTCTCCGGACCACCCGACCAGGCACGGACAGCGGTCGCGGCACTGCTGGCACGCTGCACCAGCAGAGTCGACGTGCCGGCGCTTCGCCATCGAACGCCCGAGTTGTCGACCGTGCTCGACGAGATGCTCGTCGAGATCGATTCGCCCACCGTGTGTTCGGTCAGCGCGGCGACGCTCGAGGCCCTCGTGTGCCAGGAGTGGCCGGGCAACCTCGTCGAACTGCGCTCGGTGCTGCGGCGCGCCGTGCGTTCCTGTGAGGCACGCGCCGCACGTGCGATCGAACCGAAGGATCTGCCTGCCGAGTACCGCACGACGAGTCGTGCCGCACATCTGTCCGGACGCGAGCAGGCCGAGCGCGGCGCCATTCTCGAAGCACTCGAACGCCACTGCGGAAACAAGGTGCACGCGGCGCGCGACCTCGGCATCAGCCGGACCACCCTGTATGCCCGCATCCGCGCGCTGGGGATCTAACCAGGCCTCGTCGAGCGGGCGGCTGCCGTGTTCAGGGCCGGTGTCCAGTTTCTGGACAGTTCACCGCACCGCGGTGATGGCAGAACTATAGACAGGTCCGCATTTATGACCCAGATCACTTCGTCGTGCGGGCCGCCACGACTCGACGCTCTCGCAGGAGGACTACATGACGGCTGTCGCACCCGAACTCGCAACCAAGGTCCGGGACTTCATCTCCACCGACCGACCGATGTTGATCGGTGGCGACTGGGTGTTCGCCGCGTCCGGCCAGACCTTCGAGACCATCGATCCGGCCAACGGACGCACACTCACCTCGGTCGCCAGAGGCGACGGCACCGACATCGACCGCGCGGTGCGAGCAGCACGCGAGGCGTTCGACGACGGCCCGTGGTCGCGGATGAAGCCCAACGAGCGCGAGCGTCTGCTCTGGCGGGTCGGTGACATCCTGACCGAGCGCGCCGAGGAGTTCGGTCAGCTCGAGGCCCTCGACAACGGCAAGGCCGCCACGATCGCGACAGCCGTCGACACCGCATGGTCGGCAGACATCTTCCGCTACAACGCGGGTCTGGCCACCAAGATCACCGGCAGCACCGTCGACGTGTCGATGCCCTTCGTACCTGGCGGCGAGTTCCACGCCTACACATTGCGTGAGCCCGTCGGGGTGTGCGGGCTGATCGTGCCGTGGAACTTCCCGCTCCTGATGGCGTCGTTCAAGTTGGCTCCCGCGCTGGCCGCCGGCAACACCGTGATCCTCAAGCCCGCAGAGCAGACCCCACTGACCGCGCTACTGCTCGGGGAGGTCTTCTGCGAAGCGGGCTTCCCACCCGGCGTGGTCAACATCGTCACCGGCTTCGGCGACGCCGGTGCGGCACTCGCAGCCCATGACGACGTCGACAAGATCGCCTTCACCGGCTCCACCGAGGTCGGCAA
This sequence comes from Gordonia otitidis, assembly GCF_020735545.1. NCBI lineage: Bacteria > Bacillati > Actinomycetota > Actinomycetes > Mycobacteriales > Gordoniaceae > Gordonia > Gordonia otitidis. The sequence goes on along the minus strand of NZ_CP085974.1, from coordinate 3,394,050 downwards.
GAAGATCGTCGAGGCGTCGAAGGGCAACCTCAAGAAGGTCTCACTCGAACTCGGCGGCAAGAGCCCCAACATCGTCTTCGCCGATGCCGATTTCGAGCAGGCCGTCGCGGGTTCGGTCGCGGCGTGGATGTTCAACCACGGTCAGTGCTGCGTGGCGGGCACGCGCCTGTTCGTCGAGCGACCCATCTTCGACGACTTCACAGCCGCAGTCGCCGACGCGGCGTCGAAAGCCAAGATCGGGCCGGGACTCGACCCCACAACCGAACTCGGCCCACTGGTCAGCCAGGAGCAGTTCGACCGGGTATCGGGCTATCTCGCCGCGGGGCTGGCCGACGGCGCCCGCGCTCTGACCGGCGGAAAGCGTTGGGGCGACGAGGGATTCTTCATCGAACCCACCGTCTTCGTCGACGTCGAACCCGATTTCTCCATCGTCCGTGAGGAGATCTTCGGACCCGTCGTCGCGGCGCTGCCCTTCGATGCCGACACCGGTGTGGCTGCTGCAGCCAACGATTCGATCTACGGCCTCGCCGCAGGCATCTGGACCAAAGACCTGTCGAAAGCACACAAGACCGCTCGCCAACTCAAGGCGGGTTCGGTGTGGGTCAATCAGTACAACGGCTTCGACACCGCCATGCCGTTCGGGGGCTACAAGCAGTCCGGGTGGGGACGCGAACTGGGCCAGTCGGCCATCGAACTCTACACCCAGACCAAGGCCGTCAACGTCGCGCTGTGAGCGTATCCCGCAGTAGCGCAACACAACACAACAATCGCACGATCAAGGAGACACGACCATGAAAACCAAAGCCGCAGTTCTGATGGGCGAGGGCAAGCCGTTCGAGATCATGGAACTCGACCTCGACGGACCCAAGGAAGGCGAGGTGCTGATCAAGTACACCGCCGCGGGCCTGTGCCACTCCGACCTGCACCTCACCGACGGCGACCTGCCGCCGCGCTATCCGATGGTCGGCGGGCATGAGGGATCGGGAATCATCGAGGAGATCGGTCCCGGCGTGACGAAGGTCAAGCCCGGCGACCACGTGGTCTGTTCGTTCATCCCCAACTGCGGAACCTGCCGCTACTGCTCGACGGGCCGACAGTCGCTGTGCGACATGGGCGCAACCATCCTCGAGGGCATGCTTCCCGACGGGACCTTCCGCTTCCACGGCAACGGGCAGGACTTCGGCGGGATGTGCATGCTCGGCACGTTCAGCGAACGCGCGACCATCAGCCAGCACTCCGTGGTCAAGGTCGACGATTGGCTGCCGCTCGACAAGGCGGTACTCGTCGGGTGCGGCGTGCCGACCGGCTGGGGGTCAGCGGTCTACTCCGGCAACGTCCGCGCGGGCGACATCGTGGTCATCTACGGCATCGGCGGTATCGGTATCAACGCCGTCCAGGGCGCGGTGCACGCCGGAGCAAAATATGTCGTCGTCGTCGACCCGGTGGCGTTCAAGCGCGACACCGCCGTGAAGTTCGGCGCCACACACGCCTTCGCATCGGCAGCAGAGGCGCAGGAGAAGATCACCGAACTGTCCTGGGGCCAGGGCGCCGACGCCGCGATCGTGACCGTCGGCACCGTCGACGAGGACGTCGTATCCGCGGCGATCGGGTCCGTCGGCAAGGGCGGCCAGGTGGTGATCGTCGGCCTGTCGAGTCCGGCGAAGTTCACGGTCCACTGGCCGGGCATCGACCTGACCCTCAACGAGAAGACCATCAAGGGTTCACTCTTCGGGTCGGCCAACCCGCAGTACGACATCATCCGCCTGCTGCGTCTGTACGACGCAGGTCAGCTCAAGCTCGACGAACTGGTCACCCAGACCTACACACTCGAGCAGGTCAATGAGGGCTACCAGGATCTGCGCGACGGCAAGAACATCCGCGGTGTGATCATCCACGACTCCTGATCACACCTGTCTCCCAGACTCGGCCCGGATGCGATGGAATTCCTCGCATCCGGGCCGTTCCATGTCACGATGGTGCCCCGGTCGTCGCGAAGCGATTATCCTCACCGCATGCAGGTGGTCAGCCCCACCACGCGCGCCGCGGTCCGCGCCGAGCTCGCGCGCATCGTGCGGCGTCCCGCGGACACGCTCGGCGTGCTCGCATTCAACGCCGTTCTGGTATTGCTGCTCTGGTATCTGGTGCCCCGATCGTGGTTCTTCACCTTCACCGGCCCCGAAGGTCTGCCCTACGCGCTCGCCGGATGGATGTATGCCGACGTCTGCGCCACCAACATCCTGACGCCCGACCGTGATCGGGCACTGGCAGCACTCGATGACCCGGCAGCGTTGACGAGTCTGTTACGCGCGAAGACGCTCGGTGTCTGGTTGCTCGTCGGACCCGCGTGCACGGCGATCGCCGTCGCGATCGCGCTCACCACCCACACGCACTGGCGCTTCGTGACCGAGGTGATCGTCGCGGTTGCGGTGGTCCCCTTCGGTGCGCTGGCGATGAGCAGTCTCGTCGGGATCGTGTTCCCCTACCATCAGCGGTCACTGCGCTGGCGGTGGCGGAACCGGCACCGATTCCGGCAGGTGGTGGTGCGCTGGATCGTCCTGCTGGTCGTGCCCTACGCGGCATACCCGGTGGCGTTCGGCCTGATCGTGCTCGTGCCGGTGGGCCTCTGGCGTCTGCTGCGCAGGCAGACGTGGAGTGCAACCCTGTCCGACGGCGAGTTCGCACTGTGCGTGAGCCTTGCCGTGCTCGTCACTGCTGCCATCTGGTACTTCTCACATCGCATCGGGGTGCGTTGGGTCGCCTCACATCGAGAACGCCTGCGCGAGTACCTGCTCGACGTCGACCGCGGCTGAGCCGATCAGTGATCGGCAGGCGCCACGCGAATGCGGTTGCCGTCGAGATCCTGCGCGACGAACGTTAGTCCGAAGACCTCCTCACGCGGAGGTTCGACAATCTCTACACCCTTGCCCACCCACTCCTCGTGCAGTGCACGTGTCTGCGCGTCGTCGTCGACGAGGATTCCGATCTCGAAGCGCGGCAACCCGTCTCGAGACAGTTCGCCCGCCTTCTCGCTCCACAGGGCCAGCACCACGCCGTCCCCGAGTTCGAAGATCGCGTACCGGTCGCTGAGCATCGTGGCCTCGGCGCCGAAGAGTTCCCGGTAGAACGCGACCGCCATGGCGGTGTCGGAGACTCGGACCAGGAATTGGTTGGGCAGCGGCATCGGCACACACCTTTCTCTCGTTGTCGGTCGTAGCGACGCTAGGACTTCAAGTCGACTTCAGGTCAAGTGGCGCTCCGGGGTGCTTGAATTGCGGTATGAAGCAGGTCAGGTCCGCAGACGGAACGCCGATCGCATGCGGCACCGTGGGGACCGGGCCCGTGGTCGTCGTGGTCAACGGAGCGATGTCCACGGCATCCGACGCACGGGGTATCGCCGATGCCCTCGCCGGCCAGGGGTTCACCGGCGTGGTCTACGACCGGCGGGCTCGCGGCGAGAGTGGCGACACCCGTCCGTATGTTCCCGAGCGCGAGGTCGAGGATCTCGCGGCGGTCATCGAGGCTGCCGGGGGCCGTGCCGCGGTGCTCGGGCACTCGTCGGGCGCGATACTGGCTCTGTTCGCGACATCGCGCGGGGTGCCGATCGAGCATCTCTTCCTGTCCGAACCACCCTTCCGATTCGGGATGGGCGAACCCGATCCCACCCTCCCCGAACGGTTACAGCAACTCGTCGACGACGGTCACCGCGGTGAGGCCGTGACGACGTTCCAACTCGAGGGCGTGGGGCTGCCGAAGGAGATCGTCGAGCAGATTCGATCCAGCCCGATGTTCGACGGGCTGGTCGCCATCGCACAGTCGGTCGTCTACGACGCCACCATCGCGCGGGACCTGTCAGACCCGACTGCGGAGATGTGTGCCGTGCGAACACCGACAACGGTCCTGTTGGGAGCGGAGACGTTCCCGCTGCTGGAGGCTGCGGCACCGCGTGTCGCCGATGAACTCAACTCGGCAGAACTCGTCCGCGTTCCGGAGTCCGTCGGGCATCGCGTCGATCCCCTCGCCACGGCTCGCGTCGTCGCTGAACGCTGGCCCGTCTGATCGCCCGTCCGTTCACCGCTCGTCAGCCCGTCTCCCCCGCCATCCCGGTCGAGACCCTGTCACCGCCCCGCTGGGGCAGGATGAACCAGGCAGCCGCACTTCCGACGACGAGAAAGGCTGCGCCGACCGCGAATCCCATCCGCAAACCGTCACGGGGCACCTCGTATCCGCTGGCGATCGTCACCAGCACCGCCAGGCCGATCGTGCCACCGAGCTGACGTGAGCTGTTCACCACTGCGGACGCGATTCCGACGTCTGCCTGCGCGACTCCTCCGGTGGCCACCGTGCCGACGAGAACCATCGCGCCGCCGATCCCGACCGCGGTGACGGCCGATGGCGCCACGATGCCGAGCCAGAAGTCGAAGTGCGCAGGCATCATCGCGAACATTCCGAGACCGACAGCGGCGAGCACTCCGAGGATGACGATCGCGATCCGGGGACCCAAGAGAGCGGAAAGACGTTGCGCAGCTGCTATTCCCACCACGACGAAGACGCAGAAGGGCAGGAACAGAACGCCGGTCAACGCGCTGTCGACATCCCACACCGTCTGGATGTACAGCGAGCAGAAGTAGAACGCGGCCAGCTGACCCGCTGCGACCATGAATCCGAAGGTGTTGGCGCCCAGTACACTTCGACGCTTCACCAACGAGGGCGGCATCAGCGGATTATCGGCCGACCGCTCGATCACCACGAACGCGAGCAACAACACCGCCGCACCGACGAATCCCGTGATCGCCTGCCAGGAACCCCAGCCCCGATCACCACCGGAGCTGACAGCGAACACGAGCGCGGCCACCGCGACGGTCACCGTGACCGCCCCTAGCACGTCCAGTCGCCGGGTGCGGGCTCCATCGGTGCGCGGAACACCTCGAAGCGCAGTCACCACTGCGACCGCGATGATGGGGACGTTCACCAACAGCACGGCACGCCACGACCACCACTCGGTCAGAACTCCGCTGAGCACAACACCCAACGCACCGCCCGCAGCACCAGCGCCACCCCACAATCCCATGGCGCGCTTGCGGACGGCGGGGTCGTCGATCGTGGTGACGAGGGCAAGCGATGCGGGCGCGAGCAGGGCTCCGGCGACCCCTTGCACCGCGCGCGCCGCGACGAGAACTCCTGCGTCCACTGCACACCCACCGGCGATGCTCGCAACCGCGAAGACGACGAGCCCGAACAGAACGGTCCTGCGCCTGCCCCACAGGTCGCCGATCCTGCCGCCGAGCAGCATGAACCCGGCAAAGGTCGCCAGGTACGCGGTGACCACCCACTGCAATCCGGCAGCAGTGAAGCCCAGATCGGCGCGGATCGTGGGCAACGCGATGTTGACCAGCGAGATGTCCAGCGCCACAAGGAATTGGAGCAGAAACACCGTCGCGATCAACGCTCCGCGGTGCTGCATGTCCCGAATCGTCGTCGACTGCGCCATCGTCACCCTGCTTCCCGTTGGTCGATGTGATCACGTACGCGTACGTTTTCGTACACGTACGTGATGCTAGCGCGTGACCGCTTCCTCGCCAAGGGCCAGTCGGTGCGGGAGGATGACAGGATGCCCGCAGCCCGATCCCTTCATCTCGACGAGATCGTCGAGGCAGCCATCCGGATCCTCGAGCGCGAGGGCCCGGACGCACTGAGCATGCGACGGCTGGCCGTCGACCTCGGCACCAAACCGATGACGCTCTACAACTACGTGCCCAACAAATCGGCGCTCCTCGGTCTGGCGTTGAGTGAGGTGGCAGCACGCATTCCGTGGGACGCACCCTCCGGAGCACCGCGCGAGCGCATGATCTCGGTCGCCGTCGACATGTACGAGAAGATGCGCGGAATCGGATGGCTGGTCCCGATCCTCCGCGACGGCACCACCGTGGGCACGCCCGCCCTCGCGCTCGCCGACACCTTTCTCGCCGCGGCACTCGAACTCGGGATGACTCCGACCGCAGCACTCAGTACCTGGCGTTCGGTCTGGTATCTCGTCGCGTCCGAACTCCAGTGGCAGGACACGTTGTCCCGACGCTCCGCCGAGGAGAAGTCATGGTTCGAGCGCATCGACGCAACCGAACTCGACGACTATCCGACGATCCGTAGCCTCCTGCCCGCATGGCCCCGGTACTCCGCGGGGTTCGACCTCCGCGACGCGATCACCGCACAGGTCGACGGCATGCTCGCCCGGCACGCGACAGGTGTCGACAGCTAGGCCGTTTGTCGTGGCTCACCAGTCAGTAGTTCCAATACGGCATGCAACAGCACATTGATGCCGTCGGCGCACGCGTTCGGTGTGGAGTACTCGCGCGGGTTGTGGCTGATGCCGTCGTAGAGCCCGGGAACGAATATCATCCCCGCTGGGCACAATGCGCCGATTTCACCGGCATCATGACCTGCCCCGGAGGTGATCTCCTCGTGTGTCAGACCGAGGTCCGACGCTGCCTTGGCGACCAGGTCTTGCATTTCTTGTGGAAACCGGACGGGGGCGGTCTGGGCGGTGACCTTCATCGAAATCGCCGTGCCGGTGCGTGCTTCTACGGTACTCAGGTACTCGACAAGGTCGACGAACGACCGTTGCATCGCCGACTCGTCCCGGTTCCGGAGGTCGACTGTCATCAAGACGTGAGATGGCACGATGTTGACCAGGTTGGGCTGGACCTCGTGCCGCCCGACCGTCGCTAGCATCGCGCCATAGTTGCCGGAGACAACCATGTCTTCCAGTCGGACTCGTATGAGTGCCGCGGCCAGTGCCGCGTCGTGGCGCAATGAATGTGGAGTCGCGCCGGCATGTGCTGCGCGCCCCGAGATCTCGACCTCCAGCCAGGTGATGGCTTGCACTCCGCGAACGACACCGATCTGGACGCCGCGCCCCTCGAGGATCGGGCCCTGCTCGATGTGGCACTCGAGGTATGCGAACGGCACCTCGGGCATCGGCACCGGCTGGTGCCCGACGAGACCGTGGCGATCGAGCTCTTCCCCGACGGTCACTCCGTGTCGGTCGGTGAGCGTACGGGCCTGCGACAACGGGATTCGTCCGGCAGCGGTCGCGCTCCCCAGCATGTCGGTACCGAATCGTGCGCCCTCTTCTTCTGTGAAGATCGCGATCTCAAGTGGCCGTCGGGTATCTATCCCGTGCTCATTCAACGTGCGGACTATCTCCAGACCGCCCAACACACCCAGGCAACCATCGAAGCGGCCCGCGGTGGCCACACTGTCGATGTGGCTGCCGACGAGTACCGGTGGCAAAGAGTCGTCCAGACCGCGACGCCTCGCGAACACGTTGCCGATCTGGTCGGTTCGGATCTGCAGGCCCGCTTCGGCAATCCATCGCAGCACCAAGTCACGTCCCAGCATGTCGGCATCACTGAGGGCCAGTCGAAGAACGCCATGCAGACCCGTCTCCTCATCCAGATAGGCACCCACAGTTCCGAGTTCGGACAACGCCGTCCACAATCGATCGGAGTCGATTCGCAGCAGTTCGATGTCGAGAGCCTCGGTCGACATCAGGCCGTCCGCTCCGCGGTAGCTCCAGCTGCCGGCGCGGCTGTGGTGTCCGAACCAGTTGTCGTGTCCGAACCAACCAATGCCCGGTATCCCGCCTGGTCGGTAGCGCCCTCGGTCGAAATGATCAGCACAGAATCCGTTGACGAGAGTCCAAGCGCTGCAGCGTGTGCGAGCAGGCCACCGAGTCCAGCAGCACCGCTCTCGCCGGATACGATGGAGTCCTGGGCGAGGAGACGCATCGCAGTGGTCACCTGGTCGTCGGTGATGGTGACGAATGTTCGGTACCCGGCAGAGACGTCCGGCCACGCGACGAGTGACGGTGTACCACAATTGAGTCCTGCCATTATCGATCGCTGCGGTCCGGGAATGGTTGTAATCGAACCTTTCTCGATACTCGTCGTCATACAGTCCGCCTCGGTTGGCTCCACCCCGACGAGGTGAGTCCCGGTGGAGCGCGCGAAGGCGCGAGCGACAGCGGCCGCGAACGCCCCGACTCCAACCTGGGCGGCGATCACCGTCGGCGTGGCAAGGCCTCGTGCGGCGAGTTGATCGCGAGTCTCGGCGAGCATGGTCGAGTAACCTTCGACCACCCAGCCAGGCGTGTCAGTGTAACCATCCCACGATGTATCCGAGACGACCAGCGTTGTCTCCGATGCTTGCGCTGCGCTGTGGGAGACTGCGTCGTCATATCCGCCGTCAATCATCAAGACAGTGGCGCCTTCTGCTTCGATCGCAGATATCCGGTCGGCCACCATGTCATGCGGGACAATAATTTTCGATTGCAGTCCGAGCATTGATGCCATCCGAGCGACGGCTCGTCCGTGATTGCCGTCGGTGGCGGCGCACAGGCAAAGATTGGAACCCTGTAGGCGTTCGGTCAGTGCGGAGAGGGTCGGGATCTCCTCGGACGTGGCTCCCAAATGGTGGAGAAGTGCACGATAGGTGGCCCACGACGCACCGAGCACCTTGAACGACGGCATGTCGAATCGGTCGGACTCGTCCTTAACGTGGACATGTTTGACCCCAAGCCTTCTCGCTGCATGTGGTGCCTCGACGAGAGCGGTTGGACGGTAGCCCGGCAGGCTTTGATGGAAGCGCGCCGGCAGTTGTGTCGTCGGGCCAACTCGTGTGGGTGCATGGAACCGATTGGTGACGAGTCGAGGTGGCTGCACTGTGGATCCTCCTTGGTGGATGCCCTCAATCTAGTAATTTGTAGGACAACAGTCAAGATACTGGTTCGGTTGCATCTGTTACTCTGCAACGAACAGCACAGCGCGCTGCGCAAGCCGGTTTGCCTGCGGAGAAGGAGCTATGGATGGCGACGTCGCCGAAGCCCGTGCAGAACAAGGACATTTCGCGAATACGCTCTCGACGGCCGCTGCAGTCGGAGATCAGGGAAGCAATTCTCGGGGAGTACATACTTTCTGGCCGTCTGCGCCCCGGCGACAAAATGCCTTCGGAAACCGAACTCTGCGACATCTTTGGCGCGTCACGTGTCACGATCCGTACCGCTATGCAGGGGCTGAAAGATGCTGGGTACATTCGGATCGTCCGTGGCTCGGGATCGTGGGTACTGCCCCGGCCCGAGTCCATCCACTCCGGTCTCGACCGGCTGGTTTCTTTCGACTTGTTCGCGTCAGACTCGGGGAAGAAGATCGGGTCGGGGGAGGTCGAGATCGTTCACCTGCTCGCCGGCGAGGACGCATGCACGGAGGTCTTCGGTGCTGCAGTCGGTTTCACCAAAGTCAGTCGAACGAAGCTGATTGACGATCGGGTCGTGGCGTTCATCGTTGACTACGTTCCTGACGAGGTCGTGACGACGGAGGAAATGCGGAGCGCATTTCGCGGTTCGGTGCTCGATGTCCTGCTCGATCGCGGTCTTGCAGCATACTCGGACTGCCAGATAACCCCGGTGGTGGCGGATGAGCAGATGTCCAAGCGGTTTGGCGATGAACAGCTTGCTCTCTTGCAACTGAGTGAGCTCACGAGAGATGAATCCGGAACCATTGTGAATCGCAGTGAGTCCTGGTTGAGTCCGGCTGCCTTCACCTTTCAACTGCGCCGACGGAGGGATGGGTGATCCGCGTCATCGAGCGGCACTGAGCAGCGTCGTGAAGATGGCGTGATAACCCATTACGCCCGTACGTAATTCGTCCATCGAGATCGACTCGTCCACAGTGTGCGCGGCGGCAGGGTCTCCCGGGCCGAATCCGATTGTCGGAATCCCGCGCCGTGCGGCGCTCTCGGAACCATGTGTGCAGAACGGCCAGATATCCGCCTTCGTGGAGAGACCACGGCGTCCAAATGCTGTGAGTATGTCAGCGACCGGCCAGCGATCTGGCGGTTGAAACCACGCCGACGCAAAGATGGGGGCAACGACCTCGAAGCCACGCCACGTTGTCCATTCTGCTTGAGCCAAGCTGACGCTGACGTGCGCATTGTTCTGTTGTGCAACGGGATACACGGTCGAGTTGATCTCGTCGAGTATATCCGACGCCGTCTCTGAGAGAACCGTCCGTCTGTCGAAGACCGCGACGCACTCCGAGGGAACCGTCGATTGGCTCGGGTAGGGTTTGGAGGTGATGCTGACCAGCGTCAGTTGTCCGGTACCCAGCGCGCGGTCCGTGCGAAACTCGATGGCGCGCAGCGCGTGAACAATGTCGGCCATGACTTCGACCGCGTTGGTGCTTGATTCGGGGAATGCCGAGTGTCCGGCGACTCCGGTCACCGTGATGACGATCTCGGCTCGTCCGCGTTGGCCGATGCGCAGGATGCCGTCAGACGGCTCGCCGATCACCACCACGTCCGGTGCGATATCGTCGAGGATTCGGCCCAATGATGGCCCTTCCGCGAGTTCCTCGTCGATCGACCCCGCGATGATCAGAGAACCCGTTGCTGCTGGATCGCAGATCAGCATATCGGCGGCGTGTATGGCTGCGGCCAACGGCCCCTTGGTATCTACGGCACCCCGACCGACGATTCGATCACCGATCCGTACCCCCTTCGGGGAATACCGCCACTGTGATCGATCCCCGATCCCGACGGTATCGACGTGGGCGTCGAACAGCAGGGTCGGACCCGGACCGAAGTCGATCCGTCCGGTGGTATTGCCCCAATCGTCGGTCACGACGTCGAACCCCCGGTTGGCGAGCAACCGAGCCAGCGTCTGAGCCGCGGCACCCGAGTCCGGCGAGACGCTCGGTGAGTCGATCAGTGTGAGAAGTGTTGTGGTCACGTCAGGCACAGAAAGCCGGGCGCGACGCTGCTGAATCTCGTCGGTCATGCGGTCTGACTGCTCACTGCATGGGTTGACTGTGCACCAGTGATCAGCCCAGGGCGGGCTCCGGTATGTTTGCCGTTCTCCCAGACGGGGATTCCGCCGATCACTACGAGATCAACCCCAGGAGGCGTCTGATGCGGATCCCGATACGTGGCGGTATCGATGTACTGATCTGGGTCGATGACCACGAGATCGGCGCGCTTGCCTGGTGCGATCTCGCCTCGGTCGCTCAGTCCCAGAAGGTGGGCGGGCCCGGTACTCATTCGGCGGATTGCCTCTGGCACAGTAATGAGCCTCTCGCCCAGCGCAAGTCGGCCCAGCACCCGTGGCGCGGTCCCATAGAGACGGGGATGCGGGTGTGAACTGAAGACGCCATCAGAACCGATCATGGCCCCCGACGATGAAAATATGGAGCGGACCACGGTTTCGGTCGAATAGTGATCGATCATGCATGCGTCGAGTTCGGTGTCTCGCAGGATGTCGATCACAGCGAATGCGGGATCGGTATTTGTGTCGTCGGCGATGTGAGCAATGGTCTTCGAGACCGTGCTCGTGCGGGGTTCGGCAGCTTGCGTGATGACGATGTTCTCCGGCCCGCACGCCGCGAAAAGGTTCTCCCAACCGGGCAAACCGGAGTGCATATGTCGTGCGATCCGTTCACGTTCGGTTCGGTCGGATAGCCGCTCAAGGGCAGATTCCGGGCCACCGTCGAAGACGTATCCAGGTAGCAGTGCAGAGAGGAGCGTGCTCCCAGCACCGTAAGGATACTGATCGCAGGTCAATCGAATTCGGTCCTGCGCAGCCGAAAGCATATGTAACAGGTCGGAAAGCAGTTCCGGAACGCCGACGAGTTTGACGTGGGACACGTGCAACGCGGCACCGGTCTGTTCGCAGATCCGAACGAACTCATCGATCGACTCGATGACACCGGCCGCCTCGTTGCGTACGTGAGGGATCAGAGGAACATCGAACGCGGCGGCGACCTCGGAAATCTCGCGCAGCTCGTGGATGTCCGCATACAGACCGGGCGCGTAGATCAGGCCGAACGAGATTGCACGAGCGCCTGCCGAAAGTGACTCAGCAACGAGGTCTTTCATCTCGGAGAGCTCACGTCGGTCGGGTGCGCGATTGGCGTTGCCCAACACGGTCTCCCGAATGGAACTGTGTGGAACGCAGCTGATCTGGTTGACACTCGGACGGGCATTCTGGAGAGCGTCGAGATATGACTGCATCGATCGCCAGTGCCACGGAGCGTTCTCGCTCGGTTCGAGCCCTTGCAAATATCGACGGCGCGTACCAAGGGTCTCGTCGCTGAGCGGTGCCGGGCCCAGGCCATCCGGGCAGATGAGTTCTGTGGTGAATCCCTGCGCGACCTTCGGCGAGAGGAGCGGGTCGTCGAATGAACGCAGTGCGGAGTGAGCGTGCAAGTCGATGAAGCCGGGACACAGGAGTCGGCCCGTTGCGTCGACCTCTCGGGCGGTCGAGCCCACCGGCAGATCGCGGCCCACCGCAACGATCAAGCCGTCGTCAACGAGAACGTCGGCGCGGTGGATTCCATTGGTGGTGACGACGTCGGCATGTCGGATTGCGAGTGCTGCGTCCATGACGAAAGGCTCCTAATTTGTAGGACAACTGCTTTATGACTACCACGATGGCAGGCACTTGGCGATCCCTAACCGGCGCCCGTCGGGCGCTTGTTAACTCTGTGTCACGACGCTGAAACTTTGCCAGACAGCTATTGACAGTTGTCCTACAACTGGCGATATTCAGAACAACTCGCACGATCAAATCAGTGTGAACATCGACCGAAAGAGCGTTACACATGAGCCGACGCATACTGCTCAGCGGCGGGATGGTTGTCACGGAGGCAGGCGTCAGAGCCGCCGACGTGCTGATCGTTGATGAGATGATCGCAGAGGTGGGCAAAATTCGGCATGACACGATTGCCGACACCGAGATCATCGATTGCACTGGGTATTACGTTCTGCCCGGAGGAGTCGATGCGCACACGCACATGGAGTCGCGATCGTTCGCCGAGCCCACGTCGGACGACTTCTTCACCGGCAGTCGGGCGGCTGTGGTCGGTGGCACGACCACGATCATCGACTACACCGCCCAGCTTCCCGGCGCTTCCGTCTGGGACTCCGTGCAGGAGCACGCATCTCAGGCGCAATCAAAGTCAGTAATCGACTGGGGACTGCATGCGCAGATCGCCCGGATCGACGACACGCTCAAGTCTCAACTGAGAGACCTCGAAGCTTCGGGCATCACCAGCGTCAAGGCCTTCATGGCTTATCGGGGTTCGATCATGCTCAATGACGGCGAGCTGTTCGAGGTTCTCCGTGATGCCGGAAGTCTCGGCATTCAGGTCTGCGTTCACGCGGAGAACGGAGACATCATCGACGTGCTTGCGCGAGACTTGGTGGCCAGAGGTGTCACCGGTCCAGTCGGACACTTGTTGTCCAGACCGCCCGAAAAGTCCTCACGCTGCGCATCCGCGATCAGCCGAGCCGATTCCGAAGTCGACATGTGAACGAGGTACAGAGGGGTGTCGGCCATTCGCGAGATGCGGATGGCCCGTGCGACTGCTTCGGCCTCGGTTGGCCGGTATCTGCGGAGACGTGTACGCACTATCTGACTCTCGGCCCAGAGCTCTACTCGCAACCAGGCTTCGAGGGTGCGAAGGCGGTGCTCACGCCGCCCTTGCGCGAGGCTGAACATCGCGAGGCGCTCTGGGGTGCACTCAGAACCGGTGTGATCATGCTCGTCATCTGGTCGGCGGGGGTGGTAACCGGGGAAATCACGCCTGAGCAGTTCGTGACGACAACCGCTGCGGAACCGGCTCGTCAATTCGGAATCTATCCAAAGAAGGGTGTGATCGCGCCGGGGTCCGACGCCGACATCGTTGTATTGGATGCTGCCGGCGAAACGAGTATCAGCGCGACACGTCAAACACAGCGAGTCGATTACACATTGTGGGAAGGGTGGACGGTTAGTGGTCGTATTGCGTGGGTGTTCTCCCGCGGAGACAAGCTCGTCCGTGACGGATCGCTGACCAGTGAAGCCGATAGGGCCGGACGGGGGCATTACCTGACGCGCGCATCCGCAGGAGCTGCTCACAGACAAACGACAGATCTTTCGAGAGGTATCTGATGGTGCAATCAAATGAGAACGACGACCGGTGGTCGATCTCGAATCGGATGTCGCGATATCTTCGATCTTGTGACATCACCAAAGATGTAGACGAGATCATCACACACTTCACGCCGACGGCGGTATGGGAGGGAGTGGGAAAGAACGTTGGATTCGGCCGAGCAGTAGGCCATGACCAGATTCGTGCCCACTTCTCTCAGGTCTTTGACCGTCAACCGTTCACATTGCACTACATAGCCAATTCCATTGTCGATGTAAATGGTGATATCGGCTCCGGCACGTGGATGTGCCTGGAGCCCACCGCAATTCGAATGGGCACGCTGCCAGCGTGGGTGGGACTTGACTACGCAGTCGAGTTTTCCCGGGTGGATGACCAGTGGCTCATTACTCATCTCCGAGTTGACACCCTGTTCGCAACCCCATATCACGTCGGATGGGTCGCGGACAGATTCACCGACATGCTCGCCGAGGAACCTCACGCAGAAGTTGGTGAGCGTCGCGATGAACACGCAGAAGGATAGGAGCAGCATGACAAACGAAACAGCAGACGAACCGATGATTCCGCTGGCCGACATACCCATCATCGACATTTCTGATTTACATTCTCCGGAACTCTCGAAGCGCATGGCGGTTGCTCGTCAGCTAGACGAAGCCAACCGGAGAATAGGATTTCTGGTCATCACCAATCATGGTGTGAGTACTGATCTTATTTCCGCAATGCATGAGAGCTCCGAGGAGTTCTTTCGCCAGCCTGCGGAGTACAAGGAGCAGGCGGCGATCAAAGATCCAAACATCAGTCGTGGTTACATCCCCCCGAAAGCTCGTTCGCTTGCGGCGTCGAGCTCGGGTTATGGGGAAAGAGACTACGTAGAATACTTCGCAATGGGGTCGCCGAAGCTCACGGGAGCCGGCCTGTTCGACCATGCCAATGTGTGGCCACCTGATTCTGACGATATGCGGTCCATATGGGAACAGTATTTCGCTGCGATGGAAGACCTGACTGCGACCCTGCTAAGAGGCTTCGCACTTGCGCTTGGCGTCGATGAGGACTACTTCACCGAATCCTGTGACCGCCACTGCTCGGTCCTATTCGCGAACGGATATCCGCCGGTGTCTGACCAGACCGTACCGAACGAGATTCGGTTGGGACGTCATACCGACTACGGCAGTATCACCATTCTCTATCGCGATGAACGGCCCAGCGGATTGCAGGTCCTTCAAGATGGCGAGTGGCGATCCGTGCCGGATATTCCCGGTGCATATGTGGTGAATGTCGGCGATCTCCTCGCGCGCTGGACCAACGATCGTTGGGTCTCGACGGTGCACCGAGTCGCGAATCCGCCGGTACTTCATCACGGAAATCGACGGCTGTCGATCCCATTCTTTCATCAACCCAACGTCGATGCGGTTATCAGGGCGATCCCTACCACGGTCGGCGCAGACGGCGAGAAGTATTTGCCCATCACATCGGGCGAGAACTACCTCGAAAAGACGCAGCTGTCGACCGCCGGCAAGTCCTGACGTGAGTGCTCACGCGATGCAGCGAGTACTCGTGATCAATCCGAACTCCAGCCCGGAGATGACAGAGTCGATCGCATGGTCGGCCCGCAGTGGCAGTGAGGGCGTTCATGTTGACGTCGTGAGTATTGCGAATGCACCAGCCGGTATCAATGATTCGGCCGATGAACGCGCCGCGGTGAACGCATTGACCAACTCCCCAGTGCTCGCGACGCTTGACGACAATGACCGGGTGATCCTTGCGTGTTTCGGAGACCCGGGAGTTGCTGAGCTTCAACAGATCACGACAACCCCGGTGGTGGGCATCGCCAAGCAGACGTTGCTCGAGGTCGCTCGCGTCCACGGCACATTCGCGATTCTGGCTGCATCGGCCGCTGCAGAGATGATCATGAAGTCCTTGGTGGCCGACTACGGTCTCGATTCCTCATGCAGAGGAGTTGTCTCGGTGGGTCTCGACGCGGAGACTCTCGCTCTGGGTCACGACGAGCACTTCGCGCTCATCGAACAGCGAGTGATGGAACTTGTCGCCGATAGCGATGCGGCGTGTGTGGTGCTCGGCTGTACCGCATTGGGGCCGTTGTCGCTACGCCTCTCATCAAGTGCCGGAATTCCGGTAATCGACGCGGTGCACACTGCGGTGCGCCTCGCGGCCCCATCTCACTGAATCCGATCTTCCCAAGGCCGACGCTGCTCGTGGGACTCGAGCGGACAGATCGTTCGCAAAGTCTGAAAGGAAAGTATGACTGCCACAGCGGTTCCTGACTCGAACTCAGGACTCACCGAATCCGACAGTATCAGCTTGAAAAATGACGACCTGGCTCCGGTTCCGAAACAGCAACGGACCTGGGGTGCGTGGAACTACACGGCCCTGTGGTTGGGGATGGTGCACAACATCTTTGGCTTCGCTGTCATCGGAAGCCTGATGGGTACTGGCCTATCGGCGATGCAGGCACTCGTTGCCGTGTTGATCGCATGTCTGATCCAAGTAGCCTTCCTGATCGTCACAGGTAGAGTTGGCAGTAGATTTGGAATCCCGTTTCCAGTCTGGGCGAGATCGGCTTTCGGAATATTCGGCAGCAATGTTCCTGCGATTCTGCGTGGTCTTACAGCGATCTTTTGGTTCGGTATTCAAAATTACCTGGGTGCGTCTGTACTGAATGCTCTGTTCGGCGAAGTATTCGACTTCTGGAAAAATCTTGGCGGCAGCTTCATGGGGATGAGCTCCGGAATGTGGATCAGCATCATCTTGTTCTGGGCTCTCAGTTTCACTGTTGTGCGTCACGGTATCAACACGATCAGGCGGTTCGAGGTCTGGGCGGGTCCGATGGTTCTTGTCGTCATGACGATCCTGGTTGTGTGGGCGATCAATGCAAGCGGTGGGCTCGGGCCGGTCTTTGATAGTTCGCATGCAAGCCATGCCACGGTGTCAAGCTTCGTTGCGTATGGACTCATTCCCGCTGTGGCGGCGTTCATGAACTCAGGGTTCATCACGATGATCCTGAACTATCCAGATGTTTCCCGCTTTGCCAAATCAAATAAGTCTCAAACCATTGGCACCCTAATCGGGCTGCCCATCGGTACTGTTATTTACTACGGCATGTCGGCGATAATAGTCTCGGGAACGCAGGCCAAGTATGGCAAAGAAATCTGGGATCCCGGATCAGTACTCACCGCGATCGGCCACCCAGTCGTCACGATAGTCGGTGCCGTCCTGCTGGCAGTCGCGACTCTGTCAGTGAATATTCCGGCGAATCTGATATCCCCAGCGTATGACTTGGTCAACCTCTTTCCTCGTATATTCACATTCAAGACTGCGTCAATCGTGGCCATCATCATCGCATTCGCTTATTGCCCATGGGTATGGATGCGCAACGAGGAGGGGCTCTACGACCTGCTTGCAAACCTTGGCACCTTCCTCGGACCCGCCACGGGTATTATGGTCGCAGACATGGCCATCCGGCGAGGTCGACTCGATGTCGATGCACTCTATGAGTTGCATGGACGATACCGTTACTTCGGTGGCTTTAACCCCGTGGCCCTGGGAGTGCTGGTTCTGACAACAGCGGGTGTGTTGATGCTGAAGTTCATTCCGGACCTATCTCAGCTGTATGTGTACAGTTGGTTCATCTCGGTGGTGGTGGCCGGTGTTCTCTACTATTGTGCGGCCAAATGGGTGGGCCGCGACGATCAGAGCACGCTCGGTCGGGGCATGACTCCGAGCGGCAGCTCCGGAGAGGAACTGGCAGAAGGCAGCCTCTGGTGAGCCGCGGCCCACGTGTGACTCCGACTGATGTGCGCGTCAAGGTGATCGTGCCATTCCCACTCTCAGCAGAAGGCGTCGCACTGCGGGCCCAGCAGGTGCCCCAGGACTTGATAGGTCCTGGGGTATCTGTGGAGTACGTGGCAGTCCGCAATGGGGGATCCCTCGCTGATAGTGCGTACGACAATTTCCTCATCGAATGGGGTGTTGTCGAAGCAGGAATTACGGCGGAGGAAGAAGGCTACGATGCGGTTTGTATCGATACCGCATCGGACTCCGGGCTGGCGGTGCTACGTTCTCGCCTGACGATCCCCGTCATCGGACCGGGTCAAGTGGCTATGCACATCGCGGGAATGGTGGGATCGACGTTTTCGGTCATCAGTACCTTCGATCGCTGGGCGAAGAACTGCGTAAAGAACGCCGTCGCCTATCGCATGGATCACGTGCTGACATCTGCCCGGTCGCTGAGTGGCGAGGCTCCCGATGTAGAGCGGCTGCTGACCAGCAAACCCGAGGTTATCGAGCAGCTCGTTGAGCTTGCGCGAAAGACGGTGGCCGAAGATCGTTGCGACAGCATTGTTCTGGCGAGTACAACGATGCACCAAGCTGCTCCAGCCCTTCGCGCAGCGGTTGACGTGCCGGTGATCGACCCGGGCCCGTGGTCGGTCAGGATTGCAGTGGACATGGTCCTGCTTGGGCTGATCCAAAGTAGGGGCGCCTACCCGGCACCGACACGGCCGAATGATGCTCTCATACATACGCTTCCGGATGCCGTTCTTTAATGGTCCGATCCGCGTCATCCGCTGGATGTTTGTCTGATCCAGTCGGTCTGGCAGAGATATCCGACATTCTAAACTTACTAATACCGTGAACAGCCGGCAATCGTCTGATTCGTCGGCACGGTAGTCTGATACAGGAATTTCGATCACTCTCACTTGAATAGTCTCGGAGGCTAATATCCAGGGTGCTTCGAGCAGAATCCAGGAGCCCATCGACGATTGACCGGTGTCGCCTATTGACTAAATCGATTGGCGGTCGACTCAGAGTGCTCGTCGGAGGCGTGTTCAGCAGGTGCGGGCAATCATGAAGCCTCACGTGGACGTCGACGAGAATCGCTCTTCGTTGGCCGGTGGCTTGATTGAGGCAATTCGTCTAGCTAGAGCCGCTAAGCTGGTCAGCGTCGACCCCAAGCATCCACGCCTAGACGGCAGTGATGAGTTCAACCGACTTCACGGTGTCTAGTGCTGCTGCACGAGTTGGTGGCAACTGCGTTCCGCAATTTGTGCGGCGGGGTGCAGTGCAGGTGCTCCCGCTCGCCATCGCTATCTCTGCGGCTTTCGGCACTGTGGACATAGCTCGGCTAGGCCCGACTGCTAAGCCTCGAACTGCACGCGCGCGACCTGCTCGCACACCTCGACGACCATTGCGCGAAACCGGTAGTGTTCCGGGTCGAGATCGTAGGTGCGGTAGGCATCGGCGTCGACCCAGTCGTTGGTGATCGCGAAACTCCACCCGCCCTCCCGGAGGCCGAGGTCGAGACCGATCCGGTTCGACAGCAATCCGGGCAGGCGGAGTGCGGCTATCCCGGCCAGCCCCTCGTCGAGCTGTCGTCGGTCGCGTAGCGCTGCCTCACCGTCCGCGGGCCGCAACCGTCCCATCACCACGTTGCGAATCATGGACTACGAATCTAGCCGCGCGAGCGTCGCGGCACAGCTCGTCGAACCCACTTGGCAGAATGCGAGGGTGTCCAGAGGCGATCGTCAGTGGTGGGTCCGTGTCCTTCGAGTGGTGTTCGCCGCGATCGGCGCGGCAGCGATCGTCTACGTACCGGTCACGGCGTCCGACGGCTTCGACGTTGCCAACTACTTCAGCTACTTCACCATCCTGTCCAACATCGGTGCGGTGATCGTGCTCGTCGTCGGCGCGTTGTTCGCCCCTGCTGCAGCGTGGTGGCAGTGGTGCCGCGGCGCGGTCACGACCGCGATGCTGATCACGGCGATCGTCTACGCGCTGCTGCTGGCGGGTATCGACGTGAATCTGAACGACGAGTGGACCAACACCGTGCTCCACAGGCTGATGCCGCTGGTGTTGCTGATCGACTGGGCGGTCTTTAGCCTCGATCCACCGATTTGCTTGTGATCGGTCGGTGAGGGATAAACGAAATGCCCTGTCTGAGTGACAGAATGGGACTTCTCTAGGGTTCCATCCACACACACAGGAGGGCATGTCGTAGATGCGATTGTCTCACACTCACCCGGTCCGGTCTGCATCCTGTGACGATCCGAATCTCCTCGCCGCTGCGGGGGTGGTGCCGGTGATGGCGCTGGCCGAACGCGCCAGCCTGTCGGAGTTGGCCCGCGAGCATCTGAGCGTGCCCACCGACAAGGGCGCCCATCCGGATCGGAAAATGTTTTCCCTGGTGGCGGGGATGGTGGCGGGCGCCGACAGCATCGACGACATGGCCGTGTTGCGACACGGCGCGATGGGCAAGGTGTTCGACCATCCTTACGCCCCGTCGACGTTGGGATCGTTTCTTCGCGAGTTCCGGTTCGGGCATGTCCGCCAAGCCGATGCGATCGCCACCCGGCTGTTGGCGGGACTGGCTCGCCATACTCCGGTGCTGGCGGGGATCGACGGGCCGGTGATGATCGATATCGACGACTCGATCATCGAGGTCCACGGCCCGGCCAAGCAGGGCGTCGGATTCGGCTACACCCGAGTGCGTGGGCTGAACTCGGCGATCACCACCCTCACCTGTGGTGACGGTGCGCCGGTGATCGCCGCTCAACGCCTGCGCAAAGGGGCGTGTAACTCCGCGCGCGGGGCGCATCGGTTGATCGCCGACACCCTGGCCACCGTGCGGCGGCTACGGTCGTCCGATGCGTCGGGACCGATACTGCTGCGAGCGGATTCAGCGTTCTACGGCCATCGCGCGATCACCACCGCGCTCCGGGCCGGTGCGCAGGTGTCGGTCACCGTGCGTCAGGATTCCCACGTCCGAGCAGCGATCAGCGAGGTACCGGCAGATGCATGGACGCCGATCGAGTACACCGACGCCGTCTTCGACGAAGACAGCGGCCAGTGGGTCTCGCGGGCCGAGGTCGCCGAAGTACCGTTCACCGCGTTCACCTCCAAAGCCAAGCGCCTGCAGGTATCCGGACGGCTGGTGGTGCGCCGTATCCCTGACTTCGCAGCCGAGGGAGACGGCTTGTTCGACGTGTGGCGGTTTCATGCGTTCTTCACCACCAGCGACCTGGACACCGTGACCGCCGACAAGACTCACCGCGGTCATGCGATCATCGAGCAAGTCCACGCCGACCTCAAAGCCTCCGCATTGGCGCATCTGCCCTCGGGAAAGTTCTGCGCGAACGCCGCATGGCTGGTGTGTGCGGTCATCGCGTTCAACCTGACCCGCGCCGCAGCCTGTCTCGGTGGACAGCGTCTGGCGAAGGCGACTACCTCCACCATCCGACGCACCCTGATCTGCATACCCGCTCGAATCGCGTCCTCAGCGCGGCGCATCACGATGCATCTACCCGCCCGATGGCCGTGGGAACGCGAGTGGAACCTGTTGTTCAACAACACGATCAAACGACAACACTCAGCCTGACCCCTAACCATCGGCCAGAACCGGCCCCGACACGAAACCCAGTGAAACACGCCGACACCAGAGATCGGCGACTCACCCACGCCCACCGCCACCCCGAACATACACAACACATTTCACGAGACATCAAAAAGCCGATCGGTGGATCGAGGCTAAACCTCCGTGTCGTCTCCGTCTACCGCCACGACCAGCGGGTGAACCCGCGTTTCGACCCCGCGAACTACACGAGCATTCCCGTCGACGGCTGCGTTGGGGACCCAGTGTTCGGCTGGAACGGCGAGTTCGACCGGTAGTTCTAAGCGGACCACACACTGAGGCCGGCTCAACAAAACAGCAGGTCACAGCACTATCTAAGCGGACTAGTCTCCGCAAACCTATTTGAAAGTGTTACCAATATGGCTCTCAATCTTGAAGCACACGACCACCAGCAACTTGCCGCAGTTGACGCCCTCGCTGACCCCCTCGAACACGTCGGACTGGTCGCTAAGAAGGACGCCGAGACCGCTCGTAGCGCAGCTAAGCGCGCCCACCATGCACTCACCTTGGCGGCGACGTACACAGATCATGTGACCCGTACGGCGACCAGTGCAGGGGAAGCACTCGCAGACCGCGACGACCTCACGATTGATGCTGTGGTTGCCTCCGCGATCCTCCCCAACCCGATAGTGGTGGACGCAACCCTTGCTGCGACATGGCAAGCCAACGTCGACACTGCCCGTGCAGCCGCTTTCAAGCGTGTACGAGAGTTCCCGACCAAGCTCAGCGAACTGTTCGACAACGTTTCCGGCCAGGTGATCGACATTGCTGCCCAACTCGGGGACGTGGACACTCCGCAAGCTGTACTCGATGCTGGACTGGGCGAACCATGGCAAAAGCTCATGGCGCTTAAGCAAGAGATGAACGTGCTCATTGAACTGCGGACCGAACTGAGGAGCTTCGGACTCATCCCGGAGGCACAGCCCTACAACTCCGGGTGGCACTGGGACCTACGCCACGAGTACCCGGCAGGACGGTTTAAGCCTCGATCCACCGATTTGCTTGTGATCGGTCGGTGAGGGATAAACGAAATGCCCTGTCTGAGTGACAGAATGGGACTTCTCTAGGGTTCCATCCACACACACAGGAGGGCATGTCGTAGATGCGATTGTCTCACACTCACCCGGTCCGGTCTGCATCCTGTGACGATCCGAATCTCCTCGCCGCTGCGGGGGTGGTGCCGGTGATGGCGCTGGCCGAACGCGCCAGCCTGTCGGAGTTGGCCCGCGAGCATCTGAGCGTGCCCACCGACAAGGGCGCCCATCCGGATCGGAAAATGTTTTCCCTGGTGGCGGGGATGGTGGCGGGCGCCGACAGCATCGACGACATGGCCGTGTTGCGACACGGCGCGATGGGCAAGGTGTTCGACCATCCTTACGCCCCGTCGACGTTGGGATCGTTTCTTCGCGAGTTCCGGTTCGGGCATGTCCGCCAAGCCGATGCGATCGCCACCCGGCTGTTGGCGGGACTGGCTCGCCATACTCCGGTGCTGGCGGGGATCGACGGGCCGGTGATGATCGATATCGACGACTCGATCATCGAGGTCCACGGCCCGGCCAAGCAGGGCGTCGGATTCGGCTACACCCGAGTGCGTGGGCTGAACTCGGCGATCACCACCCTCACCTGTGGTGACGGTGCGCCGGTGATCGCCGCTCAACGCCTGCGCAAAGGGGCGTGTAACTCCGCGCGCGGGGCGCATCGGTTGATCGCCGACACCCTGGCCACCGTGCGGCGGCTACGGTCGTCCGATGCGTCGGGACCGATACTGCTGCGAGCGGATTCAGCGTTCTACGGCCATCGCGCGATCACCACCGCGCTCCGGGCCGGTGCGCAGGTGTCGGTCACCGTGCGTCAGGATTCCCACGTCCGAGCAGCGATCAGCGAGGTACCGGCAGATGCATGGACGCCGATCGAGTACACCGACGCCGTCTTCGACGAAGACAGCGGCCAGTGGGTCTCGCGGGCCGAGGTCGCCGAAGTACCGTTCACCGCGTTCACCTCCAAAGCCAAGCGCCTGCAGGTATCCGGACGGCTGGTGGTGCGCCGTATCCCTGACTTCGCAGCCGAGGGAGACGGCTTGTTCGACGTGTGGCGGTTTCATGCGTTCTTCACCACCAGCGACCTGGACACCGTGACCGCCGACAAGACTCACCGCGGTCATGCGATCATCGAGCAAGTCCACGCCGACCTCAAAGCCTCCGCATTGGCGCATCTGCCCTCGGGAAAGTTCTGCGCGAACGCCGCATGGCTGGTGTGTGCGGTCATCGCGTTCAACCTGACCCGCGCCGCAGCCTGTCTCGGTGGACAGCGTCTGGCGAAGGCGACTACCTCCACCATCCGACGCACCCTGATCTGCATACCCGCTCGAATCGCGTCCTCAGCGCGGCGCATCACGATGCATCTACCCGCCCGATGGCCGTGGGAACGCGAGTGGAACCTGTTGTTCAACAACACGATCAAACGACAACACTCAGCCTGACCCCTAACCATCGGCCAGAACCGGCCCCGACACGAAACCCAGTGAAACACGCCGACACCAGAGATCGGCGACTCACCCACGCCCACCGCCACCCCGAACATACACAACACATTTCACGAGACATCAAAAAGCCGATCGGTGGATCGAGGTTTAGGCCCCGGGCGCTGCCCGTACGCTCATGGCTGACGTGGCTGCTGCTTCCGTTGCTGTACGGCGTCTACACGCTGTCGAGGGGTCCGTTCGTCGACTGGTACCCCTACCCGTTCATCGATCCGCGCGATCAGGGATATCTGTCGATGACCATCGCGGTGATCGTGGTCGTCGTCGGCATGGCAGCGATGTCGGCGGGGGTTTACTGGTTGGGCACTCGCGGGTCGGGACATCGCGACAACCAGACGTCCTCTCCCCGCCGGTGAGTCAGTCGCTCTCGGAACCGGCGGCGAGCGCGTCGGACACCATCTCGACCCAGGTGTCGAGAACCTGTGCGCGACGGCGGGAATCGTCCGACAACGTGTCGGCGAGTCCGAGACCGCGCGCGAGGTCGAGCGTCACCTGTGCGACCCGGTGGGCGCGCGGGTTGGTGCCGTCGGGGTCGAGCGCTGCCACCGTCACCCGGTGCGCGGCTCGCGCGAATCTGGCCTCCATCGGCAGGATGAGTTCCCGCAGTGCCGGATCCGACGCCGCCGCCGCCCAGACCTGTAGTGACGCTTTGAACTCGGTGCCGGTGTAGATACTCACCGCGCGCTCGACCGCCATGCGCACACGTCGTGGGTCGTTGGCGTCGGGCTGAACCAGCGTGTCGGCGTTGAGCGTGAGATCGTCGAAGATCTGCTCCAGCGTCGATGAGATGAGCGCCTCCCGGGTCGGGAAGTGGTGCTGCGCGGCGCCGCGAGAGACCCCTGCCCGCTGGGCAACGGCTGCCACCGTCGCCGATGCCCATCCCTCGTGTGCCAGGACCTGTATGGCCGAGCGCAGCAGACGCTCACGTGTCTGTCGTGAACGTTCCTGCTGCGGCTCGCGATTGGCCGCCGCGCGCGAGGTGGTCATGCGTCGCGCGCCGCTGTCAGGTCCCACGGCGGACGGCTCTTGGACAGGAATGCAGCCATTCCGGCTTGCGCATCCGGTCCGGCGAACAGTGCTGCGGACTCCTGCGCTCGGCGTTGCGCAGCGCGATCGAACTCCTCGCGAATCTCCGCTGTGGTCAGTTCCTTCGATGCAGCAAGACCCACCGGTGACGCACGCCGGACACCGTCGAGTATGCCGTCGAGCGCCTTGCCCAGCTCGTCGGAATCGGCTGCCGCCTCGGTGATCACACCGATCGACGCGGCCACCGGCGCGTCGAAGGTCTCGCCGGAGACGAAGTACCGACCGGCACTTCGCGCGGTCATCTTGGGCAGCAGGACCAGGGAGATCATCGACGGCGCCAGCCCGAGTCGCGATTCGGTCAACGCAAATGTGCTGTGGGGTCCCGCCAGTGCGATGTCGGCGGCTCCGATGAGTCCGAATCCTCCGGCCCTGACGTTGCCGTCGACCACGGCGATCACCGGCTTGGGCAGTTCGAGGATCGTGCGCATCAGGTCGAGCATCGACGCCGTCGCCTCGGCGGATGCCTCATCCTGTGAGGCACCGCGCTTGAGCGCCTCCCCGAGATCGGCACCCGCGCAGAAGGTTGTACCGGCGTGCGTCAACACCACCGCGCGTATACCGTCGTCTGCCGCGGCCTGCTGCAGACCCGACGTCAGTTGGCCGACGAGCGCCCTGCTGAGTGCGTTGCGGTTCCGGGGAGAATCGAGCGTCAGGGTCATCACGCCCGCGTCCACGGCAGAGTGGACGACCTCGGTGTCAGCAGGTGTACTCATCGAAGAATCTCCTTGCGGTGTCGCGGTGTTCGTCGAACGGATGGCATCGGGTGTTCGCTCAGTACGACTTCGGCAGACCAAGACTGGTCTGGGCGACGAAGTTGAGCACCATCTCGCGGCTCACCGGCGCGACGCGCGCGATCCGCGAAAGCGCCAGTAGCGGAGCCACGCCGTATTCGGTGGTCAGACCGTTGCCGCCGAGCGACTGGACTGCCTGATCGACGATCTTCACGCACGCCTCGGCCGCCGCGTACTTGGCCATGTTGGCAGGCTCGGCAGCGCCCCAGTCGTCCCCCGCGTCGTAAAGGGTCGCGGCCTTCTGCATCATGAGTTTCGCCATCTCGAGTTCGATCTTGCCCTGCGCCAACGGGTGCGCGATGGCCTGATGTGCGCCGATCGGCGTCTTCCAGACCGTGCGCTCCTTCACGTAGTCGACCGCCTTGCCGAGTGCGAAACGTCCCATTCCCACCGCAGACGCCGCGGCCATGATGCGCTCGGGGTTGAGTCCAGCGAAGAGTTGGCTCAGCGCGGCGTCGGGCGAACCGACCAGAGCATCTGCGGGCAGGCGAACGTCGTCGAGGTAGAGCTGGAACTGCTTCTCCGGGTTGACCAGTTCCATCTCGATCATCTTGTACTCGAAGCCGGGTGCATCCGTGGGGACGATGAACAACGCCGGGCGCAACTTGCCGGTCTTCGCGTCCTCGGTACGTCCGACGATGAGCACGGCGTCGGCCTGGTCGACGCCGGAGATGTAGACCTTGCGGCCGTTGAGAACCCAGTCCGAGCCATCGCGCGCGGCCGTCGTCGTGATCTGGTGCGAGTTCGATCCGGCGTCGGGTTCGGTGATGCCGAAGGCCATGGTAATCGACCCGTCGGCCAGGCCCGGCAGCCAGCGATTCTTCTGCTCGTCGGTGCCGAACCGTGCGATGACGTTGCCACAGATGGCAGGCGAGACCACCAGCATCAGCAGCCCGGTACCGGCGGCGGCGATCTCCTCCATCACTATCGCGAGCTCGTACATGCCCGCTCCCCCGCCGCCGTACTCCTCGGGCAGGTTGACTCCGATGAATCCGAGTTTTCCTGCCTCGGTCCACAATTCGTCGGTCTTGCGGCCCTCTCGTGCGCATTCGCGGAAGTAGTCCTGCCCGTACTTCTCGGCGAGTGCGGCCACCGACGCGCGCAGGTCGGCCCGTTCGGCTGTTTCGACGAAGCTCATGCTGATGCCTCCTGAGGAGTTGCGGTATCGGTGTGTGCGTCGGATACGGCTGCGTCGTCCTCGGCGATGACGGCGAGTACGTCGCCGACGGCGAGTTGCTGTCCCGGTTCGACGGCCAGCATGCTCACCACGCCGTCGGCCGGGGCCGACACGGTGTGTTCCATCTTCATCGCTTCGAGCCAGATCAACGGTTGTCCGGCAGACACGCTGTCACCCTCGTTGACCGCCACGCGGATGACCGAGCCGGGCATCGGTGCGAGCAGCGAACCCGGTCGGGCGACAGCGCTGGGGTCGACGAAACGCGGTGGACGACGGAAGTGCACCGAAGCTCCGGCCGTGTCGACGTAGACGTCGTCGCCGTATCGAGCGACGTCGAACGTGCGTCGGATTTTTCTGTGGGCCAGCACAACGCACCCGATACTCGCCGAGATCACCTCGGTGTCGGCGACATCGGGCAGCTCGACGCTTCCACTGCGGCCACACAGATACCGCACGACATGCTCCGTGTCATCGTCGGTCAGGAACGTCTTCTGCGCGTACTGAGAGGCCATGTTTCGCCACCCAGCGGGCAGGGTCCGCTGCACCCGGGCGCCGTCGCGGTTGACGGCCACCTCGGCCATCGTTGCGGCCACCGCCGCGAGCGTCACCGTCGCATCGTCGGCCAGAGGCGCCGACAACACGTCGAGACCGACCTGGTCGAGATAGCCGGTGTCGGTGTGTCCACTGCGGAATGTCTGCTCGCGCAGCGTGTTCACCAGCATGTCACGATTGGTGACGGGTCCGTGCAGCGCAGCATCGGCCAACGTCCTGGCGAGCATGGCTGCGGCACGCTCCCGCGTGGGCGCCCAGCTGATCACCTTCGCGAGCATCGGGTCGTAGAACGTCGAGATCTCCGAACCGGATTCGATGCCCGCATCCACTCGGACCCCGGGCCGGTCGAGTGGTCCGAAATGCGTCGCAGCGTCGACGTCGATGCGGTGCATCGTCCCCGACTGGGGCTGCCAGCCCGCGGCCGGATTCTCGGCGTAGAGACGCACCTCGATCGAGTGCCCGGACGTCGACGGTTCGGCCACGTCGAGGTGTTCGCCCATGGCCACACGCAACTGCCACGCGACGAGGTCGGTGCCGGTGGTCAACTCGGTGACCGGATGCTCCACCTGCAACCGGGTGTTGGTCTCGAGGAAGTAGAACCGACCGGACTCGTCGGCGAGGAACTCGACGGTGCCCGCGCCGGTGTAGTCGATGGCCGACACCGCACGACGTGCGGCGTCGTACAGGCGCTCCCGGAGATCACCGCCGATGCGTTCGACGAGTGGTGCGGGCGCCTCCTCGATCACCTTCTGGTGACGGCGCTGGATGGAGCACTCGCGTTCTCCCACAGCCCACACCGCACCGTGCCTATCCGCCATCACCTGCACCTCGATGTGATGGCCGCGTTCGACATACGGCTCGCAGAACACCGTCGGATCGCCGAATGCCGATGCGGCCTCGCGTTCGGCCGCGGCAACCTGGTCGGCGAGTTCGTCGAGCGACCGGACGATCCGCATGCCGCGGCCGCCACCGCCGGCCGACGCCTTGATCAGCAGCGGAAGGTCGGTCTCGGTGACCGCTGCGGGGTCGATGTCGCCGAGGACAGGCACCCCGGCGTCGGCCATGAGCTTCTTGGCGTTGACCTTCGAGCCCATCGCGTCGATCGCCGCGGGCGGCGGACCGATCCAGGTAAGTCCGGCGTCGATGACCGCCTGTGCGAACTCCGCGTTCTCCGAGAGGAATCCGTAGCCGGGATGAATGGCGTCGGCGCCCGAACGCTGGGCCGCCGCGATGATGGCGTCGCCGCGGAGATAGGTCTCCGCAGACGTCGAACCCGTCAGCGCCACCGCAACATCGGCTGCTGAAACGTGTGGCGCGTCGGCATCCGGGTCGGAGTACACGGCGACGGTCGCAAGACCCATGTCCCGACAGGTCGCGAACACGCGTCGGGCGATCTCGCCGCGATTGGCGACGAGCACCGACGTGATCGCCTGTGTAGGGGTTTCGGTCATCTCACACCTCACATCCGGAAGACGCCGAAGCTCGACGTCCCCTCGACCGGTCCGTTATGGATCGCCGACAAGCAGAGTCCCAGAATGGTTCTCGTGTCCCGCGGGTCGATCACACCGTCGTCGTAGAGCATGCCCGACAGAAATGCCGGTACCGACTCGGCTTCGATCTGCGCTTCGATCATCTGCCGCATCCCGGCATCTGCCGCCTCGTCGACGGTTCCGCCGCGTGCCTCGGTGGCTGCACGCGACACGATCGAGATGACGCCTGCGAGTTGGGCCGCACCCATCACCGCCGATTTGGCGCTGGGCCACGCGAACAGGAAGCGGGGGTCGTAGGCGCGCCCGCACATGCCGTAGTGTCCGGCACCGTAACTGGCGCCGACGAGCACCGACAAATGGGGCACCTTCGAGTTCGATACCGCATTGATCATCATCGCGCCGTGCTTGATGATGCCCTTCTGTTCGTACTCCTTGCCGACCATGTAGCCGGTGGTGTTGTGCAGGAACAACAGTGGGGTGTTGGATCGGTTGGCGAGCTCGATGAATTGCGTCGCCTTCTGCGCCTCCTGACTGAACAGCACTCCCTGCGCATTGGCGAGGATTCCGATCGGATACCCGTGGATCTCGGCCCAACCCGTGCACAGCGAGTTGCCGTACTCCGATTTGAACTCGTCGAAGTCACTGTCGTCGACGACCCGAGCGATCACATCACGCGGGTTGAACGGGATCTTGAGGTCGGAGGGAACGATACCGAGTAACTCTTCCTGGTCGTACCGCGGTTCGCGCACCTCGGCGCGGGGCGCCCCGCCCTCCTTGCGCCAGTTCAGACGCGACACGATGCGCCGCCCGATGCGGATGGCGTCCTGCTCGTCGGCGGCGTAGTAGTCGGCGAGACCTGATGTGCGCGCATGCATCTGGGCTCCGCCCAGCGACTCGTCGTCACTCTCCTCGCCCGTGGCCATCTTCACCAGCGGCGGACCGCCGAGGAATACCTTGGAGCGTCCGTCGATCATGACCACGTGGTCGCTCATTCCGGGGATGTACGCGCCCCCGGCGGTCGAGTTTCCGAACACCAGCGCGATGGTGGGGATGCCTGCTGCAGACAGACGCGTGAGGTCGCGGAACATGCGCCCGCCGGGGACGAACACCTCCTTCTGCGTCGGCAGGTCCGCCCCACCGGACTCGACGAGCGAGATCACCGGGAGTCGATTCTGCAGCGCGATGTCGTTGGCGCGCAGCGTCTTGCGCAACGTCCAGGGATTCGACGTGCCGCCCTTGACCGTGGGGTCGCTCGCGACGACCAGGCACTCGACGCCTTCGACCACACCGATGCCGACGACGACCGACGCCCCGACGTGGAAGTCCGAGCCGTACGCCGCGAGCGGACACAGCTCGAGGAAGTCCGAATCCTCGTCGAGTAGCAGTTCGATACGTTCACGTGCGGTCATCTTGCCGCGCTTGCGGTGACGCTCGACGTACTTCTCACCTCCGCCCGCGAGTGCTTTGTCGAGCTCGCCCTGCAGATGATCGAGCTTCTCCACCATCGAGTCCCGTGCTGCGGTGAACTCCGCGCTCGTCGGATCGATCGTCGAGCGTAATGCCGTCATCGTGTGCTCCCCTGTGCGATGTAGCCGAGGCGTTTCGCGGCGAGACCGCTCAGGATCTCGGTGGTGCCGCCCCCGATTCCGAGGATGCGCATGTCCCGATACTGCCGCTCGACCTCGGTGCCGGTCATGTAGCCGAGTCCGCCGAAGAGCTGCACAGCCTTGTCGGCCACCCATTCCCCGGTCTCGACGGCAGTGTTCTTGGCAAAGCACACCTCGGCGATGAGATCGTCTCCGGAAGTGACCTTCCTGGTGACGACGCCGCGCGCATAGGTTCGTGCCACGTCGATACGACGAGCCATGTCGGTCAGGGTGTCCTGCACCGACTGACGGGCAGCCAACGGTTTGCCGAAGGTCTCCCGATCGCGTGTCCAGGCGAGGGTGAGGTCGAGGCAGCGCTGCGCACTGGCGTACGCCTGCACGGCCAGCCCTGATCGCTCCGTCACGAAAGCCGCTGCGATCTGGGCGAACCCTGAATTCTCGGCGCCCACGATGTTGCTCGCCGGTACTCGTACGTCGACGAACGACAGTTCGGCGGTATCCGAGCTGCGCCACCCCATCTTGTCGAGCTTGCGTGCGACGGTGAATCCCGGTGTGTCCTTCTCGATCACGAGCAGCGAGACGCCGGACGCACCAGGCCCGCCGGTACGCACGGCGGTGACGACGAAGTCGGCGCGTACCGCCGAGGTGATGTAGGTCTTGGCCCCGTTGACGACATACTCGTCGCCGTCACGCTCGGCGCGCGTCGTCAGATGTCCGACGTCACTGCCACCGCCGGGCTCGGTGATGGCGAGGCTGCCGATCTTCTCCCCGGCCAGGGTCGGCCGCACCCAGCGGTCGATCTGGTCGGGGTCGCCGGCGGCGATCAGGTGGGGCAGCGCGATCCCGTGGGTGAACAGCGAGGCGAACACGCCTCCGGCACCGCCTGCGTAGTGGAACTCCTCGCCGAGGATCGACACGTCGATGAGGTCGCCTCCGCTACCACCGACAGACTCGTCGACACCTAGCCCGAACAAGCCGAGCTTTGCTGCCTCACGGTGCAATTCGCGTGGGATGAGCCCTTCACGTTCCCACTCGTCCTGGTAGGGCAGGACATGCCGTTCGACGAATCCACGGACGGTGTCACGCAGTGCACGACGCTCCGGGGTCTCCCATTGCGGGTCTACCAGCGGCACAGTTCAGTTCCTCTCTGACGAGTCGGATGATCGGTCCGTCGCGGACCCGGACGACTGCTCGGCGACGAAGCTCACCGGGATGGGTATCGGCCGCGATCGCAGCCACTCCCCCATGCCCTTGGCCTGCGGATCGAAGCGCACGTTGTCGGCCACGCCGCGACCGAGTACGCCCTCGATCACGAAGTTCAGCGCCGACAGGTTGGGGAGCCGGTACCGCTTGACCTCGAGGTCGGCGATCTCGGGCAGCAGCTTCTTGATCAGATCAACGTCGAGCGTCGCGTCGAGCCAGTCGAAGTGCTCCGGATTGCGCACCCACACACCGATGTTGGCGCTGCCGCCCTTGTCGCCGCTGCGTGCCCCGGCCACCAGTCCGAGCGGTGCCGAAGCGGTCGGACCGGGATCGGAGCTCTCGACGACGCTGCGTTGTTCGGGTTGATCCGGCGCCACCTCGGCACGCAGCGGACTCGGCTCGACGCTCTCGGTGACCCCGTCGGCGAAGGAGACGCGATGCTCCACGCGCGAGGCGTCGACATAGCCGGGTTCGAAAACGCCGTAGGGCGAGCCGTTTCCGGGCGGCGCGAGCATGTGGAAGCCGGGGAACGTTGCCAATGCGAGTTCGACCGCCGTGTTGCTGAATGCACGTCCGACCTTCTTCGGATCGGGATCGCGCGCCACGCACCGCAACAGCGCGGTCGCCTGCTCTTCGGTCTCGGCGTCGGCACGCTCCATGCGGGAGAGCTCCCAGCTCATTTCCTGAGGCGTGGTGCGCAATTCGGCACGGAACTGTTCGCGGAAGAGCTCGGCCTTCTTCTCGATGTCGAGTCCGGTGAGCGCAACGGTGATCTCGTTGCGTGTACCCGCGAGATGGTTGAGCGAGACCTTCACGGTCTCGGGCGGAGCCTCTCCCCTGACACCGCTGATGGCCACCCGGTCGTCGCCGTCGGCGCTCAGCGTGATGGTGTCCAGACGCGTGGTCACGTCTGGTCCGAGGTAGCGCGGACCGCCGACCTCGTAGAGCAGTTGTGCGGTCACCGTGCCGACCGTCACCGCACCCCCGGTGTCGGGGTGCTTGGTGATCACCGACGTGCCGTCGGATGCGACCTCGGCGATCGGGAATCCGAGGTGGCCCATGCGGGGCAGATCGGTGAAGAATGCGTAGTTTCCGCCGGTTGCCTGGGCTCCGCATTCGATCACGTGGCCCGCGACGACCGCACCCGCGAGAGCATCGAGATCGGTGTAGTCCCAGTCGAATGCGCTCGCGGCGGGACCCACGGTCAGCGAGGCGTCGGTGATTCGTCCGGTCACGACGACGTCGGCACCGGAGTCGAGAGCCGACTTGATCCCGAAGGCACCGAGGTACGCGTTCGCCGTCAGGGGTGTGCCGAGTCCGAGCTCGTCCGCCCGGTCGACGAGATCGTCACCGTCGACGAAGGCGACGGATGCGTCGATTCCGAGCTTGTCGGCGAGCTCACGAAGCGCGACCGCGAGGCCGTGCGGGTTGAGGCCGCCCGCGTTGCTGACAATGCGTACGCCCTTGTCGATGGCGAGTCCGAGACAGTCCTCCATCTGGCGCAGGAAGGTCTTGGCGTAGCCGAGCGCCGGATCCTTCAGCCTGTCCCTGCCGAGGATGAGCATGGTGAGCTCGGCGAGGTAATCACCGGTGAGGTAGTCGAGTTCACCGCCCTCGAGCATCTCCCGCATAGCGCTGAAGCGGTCACCATAGAAACCGGAAGCGTTGCCGATGCGTACGGGTCGATCCGAACGTGCGGGTGTGGTGGATGTCATCGCTACTCCGATGGTCGACGGTGGAAGGTGATCGCGTTCTCGCACACGGGTCACAAAGCGCGGGTACCCGTGTTTCGCGGCGCTCGTCCCGATCCGGGCGGACCGGCGAAACACTGTGCGATCGAGGCCCATTCGCGCACCGACTCGCCGTCGAGTTCGAGGTCGAGATCGGCGAGGGCCCGACGCTGGGTGACGAGTCGGCAGAAGTCGACGGCCGAGCCGCGCACTGTTCCGTCGACCGCCGCCGGATCGTCGGGACCCCACGTCCACATCTGCCCGGAGGGGGCGGTGAGCTCGATACGAAAGGGGCGTTGGGGCGGGGTCATCCCGTTGACCACGTAGGCGAAGTCGCGCGTGCGCACGCCGATGTGGGCGACGTGCCGGATACGGTCGGTCGGCGCGAGCTCGACCCCGAGCGCGTCGGCGACGTCGAGGCCGTGCGCCCAGGTCTCCATCATGCGCGCTGTGGCCATCGACGCCGCCGACATCGGCGGTCCGAACCACGGGAGCTTCGCGCCCTCTGGGACATCGACCAATGCCCTCGCCAGTTCGGCACGCGCTGCACGCCAGTCGTCGATCAGCTCGGCCTTCGGCCGTGCCGCCCCTTCCGCCGCCGTCACGTCGGTGAACCCGTCGATGTTGCGCATTGCCTCCGCAACGACCTCGGCGAATGCCTCGGGGTCGGTCGCGGAGAGGAGCGCAACCTTGTCCGTCCAGTACAGGTGGGCGATCTGGTGAGCGACGCTCCACCCCTCTGCGGGCGTTGCGGTGCGCCATCCGCCCTCGTCGAGAGGGGCGACCATCGCGTCGAGCTCTTCACCTTCGGCGGCCAGATCGGCCACGAGATCCGTCACGATCGACATGTCAGTAGCGTCACACACCGACGGATAAAAAGCAATCATGCTTGCTTGTTTTACCGTTGAGATGCAGCCCGGGCTCGTCGTGGCGTGCGCGTAGGCTCTCGGGCGATGACTATTCGCGCACCCCGGATCAGCCCGGTACCGAAGTCCACGCTTGATCCCTTCGACGCGGGATCGATTGCCGCGGGCGACGCGATCGAATCGGCACTGATCGCCGACGCGGACCTGTCCGGCACCGATTTCGGCGACGTCTCCCTCACCGGATGCGAGGTGGTGCGTAGTTCACTCGACGACGCCGACCTCACCGGACTACGTGCCGTCGACACCCGTCTCGACGCCGTCAGCAGCGCGCGTGTGTTCGCACCGCGGTCGACTCTGCACAACGTCCGTATCGAGAACAGCAGGATCGGCGCGCTCGACCTGTTCGGTGGACGCATGCGGTCGGTGGTCATCGAGAACTGCAAGCTCGGACTCGTCAATCTCAGCGGGAACGAGGCGCGCGACGTGCTCTTTCGATCGTGTGTCATCGACGAGCTCGATGTCTCCGAGGCCCATCTGACGCGGATCTCGTTCGAGGACAGCTCGGTGAACGCCCTCGACGTTCACCGAGCAACACTCACCGACGTCGATCTCCGTGATCTGCGGGTCAACGTGGTGCGCAACCTCGGCGGACTGTCGGGCGCAACCATCACCACTGAACAGGCCGTTGCGCTGGCCGACCAGTTCGCCGCACATCTCGGTATCTCCGTCGCGTAGCGACCCTGAGAGCAACCCGCCTAGCGACCTCTCATCACCCCCGGGTGGTGCACGTCAGCCGAAGTGGATGTCGGCCGCACCTTCGGCGAGCAGTGTTCCGTCGGGGCCGGTCATGCGTGCCGAGAAACTCGCGATTCGACGCCCCACCTTCACCGCCTCGACGTCGACGCTCACGCGGCTGCCGTCGACCGGCGGTGAGCGGAAGAACGCCACCGACAGGTCGCCGACGCGATAGTCCTGACCCGCCTGCGCTTGTCGCTGCCCGGCGAACGAGCACGCCACACCCACGATCGTGGCGATCACTCCGCCGTGCATCGTCCCGAACATGTTGCCCATCCAGGCCTGCGTGTCCACGACGAGGCGCATTCGGTGTGTCGACGCGTCCGCGGGGTCGATCCGCGCGTTGAGCAGCTCCGCCAGCGGGCCGCGTTCGCGCTGCCCGCTCACGATCTGCGCGATGATCGTCTCTCCGTCGAGGTCGGAGGGAATCGCTTGTGCCAGCGGC
Source organism: Gordonia otitidis (assembly GCF_020735545.1). Taxonomy (NCBI): domain Bacteria; kingdom Bacillati; phylum Actinomycetota; class Actinomycetes; order Mycobacteriales; family Gordoniaceae; genus Gordonia; species Gordonia otitidis. Next base: position 3,358,370 of record NZ_CP085974.1, on the reverse strand, counting down.
ACGTCGAGCGTTTCGGCGGCCGGAATATCGTGGGCGAGCTCGGCGTCGTCGAAATCATCCGGTATCGCACGGCCGACAGCGACGTTGCGTGCAGTGCCGACGCAGTAGTCGGCGGTGCCATCACCGATGCGGATCTCCGTGACGCCGACCCTGGCGTCGTTCATCAGCAGTTGCGCTGTGCCGACGAGCCGTTCGGTCAGCGTCGGACGCCCGACTGTCGAGAAGTTCAAGCGAGCCTGCATACTCGGCGACCGGGTTTCGCGGTGATATGGAATCCCACCGATGTGGTCGAGGAGAACTGCATACGCGGGAAGGTCGATGAAGCCACGATGGTCCGCAAAGCGCGGTCCGAGTTGCTGCTCCGCGACGACAACGTCGTCCTCGAGTCTCAGGGCACCTACACCGAACGCCTCGAGAGGATCGCGTGGTACGGCAACTGTCGACGCCGTCGTCGTGTCTTCGCGAATGTCGTCGTTCATACCTTCACTTCATCACCCCGCGTCCGGGGGCGAGTGTCCGGCCCGGGAGGCAGCGAGTCCGATCACACTCGGATGACGCCGAGGGTCCGCAGTCCACGCGCGCAGTTGGCGATGACCGGCGCGGTGATGTGGGGACGTCGGAGTAGCCGGCAGTCGCAGTTCACACCGTCGCCCAACGCACTGCCTCGAAGAAGCGGGGCGCGTTCACCACAACGGCGTTCACCGGCGGGATCGTCTGGGTGTGGTTGTGCAGCAACAGGATCAACGAATGTCGACGCTGCATCTCGGGTAGGTGGACGAGCGAGTCGGAGAACAGTCGGTACCAGTGGTCGTAGTCGTCCACGGTGGCGATCTCCTCACCGGAGTCGGCGAGCCACTCGAGGAACGCGTCGAGGTCGATGGCGTCGGAGCGCGGATTGACCGGGGTTGTAGTTGACGTGGCAGTCGGTGACCGCGAGCGACGAGATCGCGAAATTTCCCACGGGAACGCACAAAACCCACGGAAAAGCCCCTTCCCTCACTTCCTGCACGCGCGGCCGTGCGCCCCTTCCCCTACTTCCCGACCCTTCCCCGCACCCTTCCCCTACTTCCTGCGCCCGGCCCCGCACCCTTCCCCTACTTCCCGACCCTTCCCCGCGAAACTTCCCACGGAAACGCACAAAACCCACGGAAAGACCCCTTCCCCTACTTTCTGCACGCGCGCGGCGCACCCGCCGCGCCGCACTGCCCCCCGCCCGCGCCTGGCCCGGTCGGCTTCCCGCTGGTACCGTGGACCACATCTGTGACAGAAGGGGCTGGTGGTACCAGTGGGACGAAATCTTCAACGCGCCGCGTTCGCGGCAGGAGCCATCGGGCTGGCGTCGGCGTCGACGCTGCTGACAACGGGCGGCACTGCGCATGCGGCCCCCGCCGTCGATCCGCAGATACCGTCGTCGTCGATCTCGCAGACGCCGAACGCGGGTGTCGCGACCAGCGGTGACATCCCCTTCGCAGCGTTCGTCGCTCCGATCGCCGCGGCATCGCCCGACCCGGACACGCTCCGCGTGTGGCTCGAACCGATGCCGGGCAACGCGTGCACCCAGGCGTTGCGCACGGCTGTCGTCGGGTTCGAGTGGCACAACCGCACGACCAAGCAGAGCGGCACCACGACGTTCCCCGCATGCACGGGCGGCAAGCCGGCACTCAGTCCACCACTGCGAACCGGTGCCGGCCCGATCTCGTTCACCACGAGCGTCGTCGGACAGGGTGGCAACACCTACACACTGAGCCCCGGCAGCGGCACCATCTCGCGCTGAAAGCCCACGTCGAACAGCGTTCGACGACGCCAGTAGACAATTTTGCGAATCTGTACACCTCTTGATGGAACAGGTTCTAGATTTGGCGCATGGCGCAGACCGTGACTGAACTCCTGATCGACCGTGGCAACGACGATTCGCTCGCGATCCTGCACGAGGACCATCGGTGGACCTGGCGCGAGTATCTCGACGACGCACGACGCACCGCCGCCGTGGTCCTCGGTCGCGCCGACCGCGACCGACCGATGCACATCGGTGTGCTCCTCGACAACAGTCCGGCCATGCTCATCGCCCTGGCGGCGGGTGCGCTCGGCGGGTACGTGACGGTCGGAATCAACAACACCCGACGCGGCGCCGCATTGGCCGGCGACATCGTGCGCGGCGACTGCCAGATCCTGCTCACCGACGCCGAACATTTACCCCTGCTCGACGGCCTCGACCTTCCCGGCGTCGCGGTGATCGACGTGTCGTCGCCCGAGTGGTCGCGACAACTACTCGACGCCGACGAGTTGACTCCGTACTCCGTGCCCACCGCGACCGACCCGTTCATGCTCATCTTCACGTCGGGCACGAGCGGCAATCCCAAACCGGTCCAGTTGGCGCACATGCTGATCCCGTTCGCCGGACCACCGCTGGCAGAGCGCTTCGGCATCACCTCCGACGACATCTGCTACCTCTCGATGCCGCTGTTCCACTCCGCTGCGCTTCTCGGCGGCTACTGCGTGGCAGCCGTGTCGGGCGCGGCGATGGTGCCCGCGAAGTTCTCGGCGTCGCGCTTCCTCGACGACATCCGACGCTACGGCGCGACGTACATGAACTACGTCGGCAAGCCGCTCGCCTACATCCTCGCCACCCCGGAGCGCACCGATGACGCCGACAACCCGTTGCGTGCCGCGTTCGGGAACGAGGCGTCCGACCGCGACATCGACGACTTCTCGCGGCGTTTCGACTGCCAGGTCTGGGACGGCTTCGGCTCCACCGAGTTGGCCATCATCATCACACGCGAACCGGGCACTCCACGCGGGTCGGTCGGCAAGGGCTTTCCCGGTGTGGCGGTCTACGACCCCGCAACCGGAACCGAGTGTCCCGCAGCCGAATTCGACGACACGGGCGCACTCACCAACGCCGACGACGCGATCGGGGAGATCGTGAACACCTCCGGCGCAGGCATGTTCACCGGCTACTACAACGATCCGACCACGACATCGGAACGACTCCGCGACGGTATGTATTGGTCGGGCGACCTGGCCTACCGTGACGCCGACGGCTGGCTCTACCTCGCCGGTCGTACCGGAGACTGGATGCGTGTCGACGGCGAGAACATGACCGCGGGCCCCATCGAGCGCATACTGCTGCGACTCCCCGATATCAGTCAGGTCGCCGTGTACGGGGTGCCGGACGAGCAGGTCGGCGATGCGGTCATGGCCGCTGTCATCCTCACCGACGACAGTTCGCTCACCCCTGACGAGTTCGCTGAATTCCTTGCCGCACAACCCGATCTGTCGCCGAAGGCATGGCCTCGGTATGTCCGGATAGCCGACGATCTGCCGACGACTGCCACCAACAAGATCGTCAAACGCCAACTCAAGAAGGAAGGCGTGGACGCCGGCGACGGCACGCTCTGGGTGCGAGAGCCGCGCTCGACCGACTACCGGTCGAGCGCTCCGGCGGGCGTCTGACGGATACGGGTCGGCGTCGACCATGCTCTCCGAACTCGGCTATTACGCGCTGTCGCGGCATCCGGTCGCCCCCGCCCGGCTCGTCGAGGAGGCGGCATTGGCGGAAAGCATCGGACTCGGTACTGCTTTCGTCTCCGAGAGATTCAACATCAAGGATGCCGCCGTGCTCAGCGGTGCACTCGGCGCGGCGACCAAGCGAATGGGGATCGCGACTGCCGCGACGAATCACAACACGCGACATCCGATCATCACCGCCACGATGGGCGCGACGCTCGCCGAGTTGACCAACGACCGGTTCGCGTTGGGGCTCGGTCGGGGTATCGCCGCCCAGTGGCAGGTTCTCGGCATCGATGACGTGACGAGCGCACAGCTGACCGACATCGTCGACGTGTTGCGCCGACTCTGGCGCGGCGAGATGATCCTCGGACATTCCGGACCGGCCGGCTCGTATCCCCTGCTCAATCTCGGTGCCGCCGTCGACGATGTTCCGATTCTGCTGGTGACCATGAGCCGTCGGACACTGGAATTGGCCGGTCGCATCGCCGACGGAGTGGTCCTGCACACGTTCCTCGGTGACGCCGCGACGTCGGAAGCCGTCGCCACGGTCAGGGCGTCAGCCGAGCGCGCGGGGCGCGACCCCGCCGCGATCCGGATCTGGTCGGTCATCGCGACGGTCGGCGACGAGCTCTCCGAGGAGGATCGCCTGCGTAGGCTCTACGGCCGCCTCGCCACGTATCTGCAGGGCTACCCGGATGTGCTCATGCGGGCGAACCAGTGGAACACCGACGATCTCGACCGGATTCGCGCGACGACTGCCTTCTCCGGGGCCACCGGACCGATCGATGCCACAGCTACCGCCGAGCAACTCGCCGAACTCGCACACGTCATTCCCCCGCACTGGGTGGCCGACTCAGCCGTCGGTTCGGCCGAGAACTGTGCGGCAGCCGTTGCTCATCAATTCGACCTCGGCGTCGACTCCGTGGTGCTCCACGGCGCGACACCGAGCGAGTTACAGCCGGTGGTGAGCGCCTATCGCACACTCCGGTCCCCTGATCACCGCGAACTGCCCGCCAACCCGGGTCTCATGACAGCACGAGGAGCAGACCTGTGAGCACCCCGCTACCCACCGGAATCCCCACGGACGTCGACGGTCTGAGTCCCGAATGGCTCACCGAACTCTTCGCCGCACACGGCCACGACGACGCGCGAGTCGTCGACGTCGAGGCCGCACCCGTCGGCACCGGCCAGATGGCCAGTTCGTATCGGCTGGCCCTGCGCTACGCACAACCATGCGGGCTTCCCGACACGATGGTCGCCAAGCTCGCGACCGGTCCCGTCGAACAGCGCGAATTCGGTTCCGGCGCCTTCCGCAACGAGGTCCGCTTCTATCAGGAACTCGTCTCGACCTTCCGCGTGCCGACGCCCTCGGCGTTCGCGGCGGTCGCATCCGAATCCGGAAGCGAGTTCGTCCTGCTGCTCGAGGACATCGCCGACGCACGTCAAGGCGACCAGATCGCCGCATGCTCCCCCGACCAGGTGCGCGCGGTCGCCGTCGCAGCCGCGGGCCTGCACGGCCCACGCTGGAACGACGCGTCACTCCTCGACGACTTTCCGCTACCGACCCCGACCGACTGCGACCTGATGGAGTCGCTACTCGAACCGATGGCGGACGTGTACCGCGCCCGGTGCGAACTCACCGGCCCGCAGTCGGCCACCGTCGACGCGATGATCCGCGACGCGGCACCGTGGCTGCGGAGGGCTCCCGAGCACTTCGCGCTCATCCACGGAGACCTCCGCGTCGACAACGTGATGTTCCGTGACGACGGCTCGTTGTCGATACTCGACTGGCAGACGATCACCACCGGACATCCGATGCGCGACATAGCGTTTCTCCTCGCGACCAGCCTGACGCCCGAGGATCGCCGCGCGCACGAACGAGACATCGTCGCCGCATACCACCACGCACTGCACAACCCGAACTACACACTCGACGCGTGTTGGCGCGACTACATCGGCAACCTCATCCAGGCCCCGCTGATCATCGTCTTCGGCGCCGCGGCGGCGCAGCCGACCGAACGAGGTGACGCGATGTTCCAAGTGATGCTCGACCGAACGGCTGCAGCGTTTGCCGATCTCGCCCCGGAGCGTCTGCGATGACGAGCCTTGTCATCGGTGCGAGCGGATTTCTCGGTTCGACGCTCACGCGCCGGCTCGTCGCGTCGGGCGAGAAGGTACGCATCCTGGTTCGCGCCACCAGCGACACGCGCGCGACCGACGACCTCGACGTCGAGCGTCGTGTGGGCGAGCTGAACCACGCCGACGTGGTCGCGGAGGCGATGTCGGGATGCACCGACGTCTATCACTGCGTTGTCGACACAAGGGCCTGGCTGCTCGACCCCGCTCCGCTGTATGCGACCAATGTCGAGCTCCTTCGCTCGGTGCTGGAGATTGCAGCGCGAATGCCGCTGCGCCGCTTCGTCTTCACCAGCACCATGGCCACGATAGGTGTCCCGGTGTCGGGGGTCGCAGACGAATCGACCGAGTTCAATTGGGAACGACGAGCAACCGACTACGTGAGATCACGCGTCGCGGCCGAACGCCTCGCACTCGGGTATGCGCGCGAGCACGAGGTACCCGTCGTGGCGATGTGCGTGTCGAACACCTACGGCGCGGGTGACATCGCTCCGACCCCGCACGGGTCGTTCGTCGCGGGCGCCGCACTCGGCAAGTTACCGTTCGGCATACGTGGAATGCGATGCGAATCGGTGGGAATCGACGACGCCGCACAGGCGCTCATCCTCGCCGCGGAACACGGGCACAACGGTGAACGCTATATCGTCTCGGAACGGTCGATCGATCTCGGAGAGGTCATCCGGATCGCTGCTGCAGAGGCGAGACGTAGACCGCCGCGCCCGGTCCTCGGCCGCGCCGCGCTCTATGCCGCCGGCGCAGCGGGATCGGCGATGTCGACACTATCCCGATCCCCCGGGCGACTCCGCATCGGAACGGTCCGCCTCATGCACTGCATTCCGGAGATGAGTCACGACAAGGCCGTTCGCGAACTCGGTTGGCATCCGCAGCCGGTCACCGAGGCCATCGCCGAGGGTGCCCGGTTCTGGGTGGACCGCGCCGCGCGGCGTCGATCGGCAGCATCGACCCCCGCCTCCGTAGACCGTCGACTCACCTGAGAGCCGCCGAATCCCGGTCCCAGACACTGCGGGTCGCCGGTATGGGATGTGTGTCGGTATCGGTGCACCCGGCACGAGCTGACGGTCACTTCAGGAGCAGGCCCGCGAGCTCGACCAAGCTATAGGGCCCGGAGTCCTTGTGGTCGCGATAGGCGACGAAGGTCGGTTGAGCGGGTTCGTATCGTCCGATGAAGCCACCCGACGCCGTGAAGATCTGTCCGGTGATGTCGGCAGCGGCGTCGCTTGCGAGGAAGGTGTAGAGCGGGGCCACGTACTCCGGTGGCGCGGGATCGAGCGCGGCGTCGCGGGTGAACTCGTCGAGGATTCCGCGCTCATGCAGGCGTTCGATGTGTCGAATGTAGTCCGGTCCCGACGACAATCGCGACTTCGCGCCGGGCATCACCACGTTGATGCGCACACCGGAGCCCTTGAGATCCCCTGCCGCGGCGAGTGCCAGCGCATTGACACCTCCCTTGGCCGCGGGGTAGCCGCTACCGCCGAAGGTTCCGAGCGACGCGGCCGATCCCGTCAGCACGATCGATCCGGCCTGCTGCTCGACGAACACTCGAGCCGCGGCCTGCGTGAGGAAGAAGGCGCTCATCAGATGCGCGTCGACCTGTTCGCGGAACTCGTCGACTCCGATGGTGAGTACCGTCGACCCCGGTGGCTCCGCGATGCCTGCACAGTTGACGGCGACGTCGAGTGCGCCGAACGTGTCGAGCGCCGTCGTGACCATCCGTTCGGCGACGCCCTCGTCACCCGCAGACCCACAGACTCCCACCGCGTATCCGCCGCCGCCGGTGATCTCGGTGACGGTGTCGTCGACCGCGGACTTGTCACGACCGTTGACCACCAGCGAGACACCGCGCCCGGCGAGGGCATACGCCACTTCCAGACCGATTCCTCGGGTCGACCCCGCGATGATCGCGACCCGTCCGGACAGGTGCGCGTCGATCGGCACGTCTGCGGGCATCAGGCGGCGTCATCCACGCGACGCGCTGACATCAGACCGGGCTGCCGATCGGAGTGATGGGCAACGAACGACCCCTGTCGACGAACTCCCACGATGCGCCGGAGCTGAATCGCGCGATGGCGACCTCGCCACTCTCCGGATGCACGTCGTCGGTCTGCGCGAACGTCACCTCGAGCAGGTCGCCGGTGTCGGCGGCCGCGTCGACGGCCCAGTGCGCATCCACTCCTGTCGCAATGGCCGAGAGCGGTTCGAGGTGATCGACGTCGAACAGGCTCAGCCAGCCACCGTCCGATTGCGCGTCGGAGTGGTGCGGAATGCGCAACAGCACACCATCGTCGACGACTTCTGCGGTTACGCCGGTGTATTGCACGGGGCCCAGCACCGGGATGAGCGAGAGCACGGTGGCAAGCCCGTCCGCGCCGGGTGACAGTCGTAGAGCAGATCGCAGACGGTCCGCAGCGAGTCCCGCGATCCCGGTCAGTTGTTTGCGATAGATCTCGTCGACCTGCTCGACGCCGTGCGCGTATCGCCGAAGCGAGACGAGGAAGCCGAGCGCGAGCAGCTGATGTTGCAATGCGACCTCTTCCGCGATTCGGACGAGAGCGGAGTGTGACCACTCGCGGAACTGCAGGTCGTCGCAGAGATCTCCGCGGTAGTCGACGCGGCCGTCGGTCGCGGCGGTGTCGATAGCACTCAGCTCCACCGAAGCCGCACGCCTGGTGAACATCTCCTCCGCATCCGGCGGCAACGGAAGCTCGTCCCGATCCGGTTCGATCGTCACCGTCCACGCACAATGCGGATGCTGATCGGCGGGCCTGCGGGGTGGCCGATGAACTGGCCGGATACGGGCACGACGATTCGTCGCGATCGCGGTGGCGTCGAATGTCGGATCCTCGATGTCGTGACACATCGCGGTGACGTAGTCGTCACCGAGTGGCTCGACGTCCATCAGTGCACCACAGTGATTGAGCACGAACGAACCGTGGTAGTCGTCGTCGATTTCGTAGCGGAAATCCATGAACTGCGGTGGCGCACCGATGTCGAGCTGAAGACACTTGAACATGTCGGCGACGCCGTCGCCGTCGACGCCGAGCGCCTCACGCATCCGATGCGTGTACACCGGACTCGAGGCCATCCATTCCTCGATCGCGACCTGCGCCATCGTCTCCCGCCCGAAAGCGCTGATGAGATGCGCCATTCCGCTGCGGTCGATCAGTTGTCCCGACAGCAGTAGTTCGGGCACGAGGACGGCGAGTTGCTGCTGGGTGAGATCCGAGTACGTGTGGGCTGTTGGCGTCATCGTCGACGATGTCTTCTCTTCGGTCACCAGAACTCGACCGGCGCTTTGCCGAAGGGGTACCACCCCGGTTGATCTCCGGTCGCCTTCTCGATCCGCTTGAGCATCCCGTCGCTCATCGCATTGTCCTTGAGCAGCTCGATGAACAATGCCGAGACGTTGCCGTAGTCGAAGAAGTCGCGCTGCCAACGGAACTGGAAGTCGCCACCGTACTTGAACCAACTTCCCTGGATGCCTTCGAGTGCGTAGTTGGTGCCGTCCTCACGCTTGCGCTCGTAGACCTGCTTCCAGAAACCGATCATCGAACCCGTCCGGTCGTCGATCACCCACTCCTGATACGGATAGGTCCACCCCTCGAGTCCCTCCATCTCCTGCCCGAGCGCGATGTCGCGGATCTCGTCACGGCCGATCGCCATGAAGTCCTTGTCGGGACCGTAGTTCCACCCGTATGTCGCGTCCTCGGTGTAGAAGTCGGCGAGCGGTGTCCAGTCCCCCGCCTTCTCGGCCTCGATGTTCGCCGCGAGCCACCGGTCCTTCATCTCTTCGAGTTCGGCCCTGTCGAATGCCACCACGTCACCCCTTCTCGCTGTCTGTGTCATGCGTCGCCACTTGTTCTCACTCGTCGCTGTCGTCGACGATGCGCAATGCCTGTGTGGGGCAGTACTGCACTGCCGCCTCCACCTCTGCGCGTTTGCTCTCGTCCGGTCGAGGGTCGAGGATCTCGACGTGATCGACCTCGGCCTCGAAGATGTCCGGTGCTTCCATCTGACACATGCCGTGACCCTGGCAGATGTCGAGATCAACCTCGATACGCATGCGCGTCACCTCTTACTTCTGCCGCCTGCGATAGGTCACCCTGCATGGCTGCTGCAGTTGCACGACCATCTTCGAGTGGTCGTTGCGGTAGGTGTCCGAGGGTTGCGACATCTCGAACTCGTAGTTCTGGAAGAGCACCGAGAAGATCGCCTTGAGTTGCATGATCGCGAATTGCGCTCCTACGCAACGGTGTCTGCCTGCCCCGAAGGGAATCCACGTCCACCGATTCGCGAGGTCTTCCTGACGCGGCTTCTCGTACCGGTCGGGGTCGAAGACGTCGGGATTCGGGAAGTCGTCGGGTAGCCGGTTGGAGACGGCAGGCGACACCGCGATCGTCTGACCCTTCCGCACCTCGAAGTCCTCGATCTGGAAATCCTGCTGCACGAGACGCATCAGGATGATCAGGGGTGGATGTAGCCGCAGCGCCTCTTTCAAGGCGTTCTCCAACTGCGGCATCTGCCGGGTGTGGGCAAATGTGTACTCGGGTCGCTCGCCCGCGGGTGTGTCGCCGTAGATCTCGTCGAGTTCGTCGTACACCCGCCTCATGTAGTCAGGATTGCGCAGCAACTCGATCAGGGTCCAGGCCGCTGTGCCCTGGGTGGTGTGGTGGCCGGCGAACATCATGGAGATGAACATCCCGGTGATGGTGTTCGCGTCGAATCCGACCTGGATGAGCACATCCATGAGGTCGCGATCCTCTTTGTCCTCGGTGGGATGCGCGATGCGTTCGTTCATCACACCCTGGATGAAGTCGACGAGTTCGGCCCGCGCCGCGTCACGTTTGCGGAAACTGTCGATGTCGGCGTACATGTCCACGTACGCAATCGGATCGGTGCCCTTCTCGAGATCGTGGAACAACTCCGACACGCGCTTGTCGAGTTGTTCACGGAACTTGCGCCCGATCAGGCACGCCGACGAGGTGTAGAGCGTGAGCTCGCCGAAGAACTCCAGCAGGTCGATCTCGCCCTCGTCGCCCCACCGCGAGATGATGCGTTCGACCTCGTTGGGAATCGTCACCGCATGCTGCTTCATGTGCGGACCCTTGAGCGCAGCGTTGTGGATCGCCTTGGACCGTTCCTCGGGACTGGCGTCGAAGACCACTCCCTCGCCGAAGACCGGTGTCATGAAGGGATAGGCCGCTGCCTGATCGAGATCCTCCTCTGGCGCACGGAAGAAGTCCTCGTTGGCCGCGGCACCGGAGACCAGGACCACTTCGCGGTCGGCGAGCTGGAACTGCCCGACGTCGCCGCACTCGTCGCGTACGCGCCAGAACAGGCCGATCGGATCGGCCGTGAGCTCGTCGAGGTGTCCGTGCTCACCGTCGCCCCCTGACACCCGCTTGGGCGTTGTCAGTGTGGTCATTTCGTGTCTCCTTCGCCGCTCTTGTCACGTGGGATCGCGCCTTCGGCCTCCACCTCGACGACACGCATGTGGGCACCACGTGGCATGCCGACGATGGCAGAGATCGCCTGAGCGATGTGCTCGGGCGCAAGGAAATTGCCGTGCCTGGCCAATCCGTGGGTGATCCACGAGTTGAGCATCTTCTCCATGACGTCGGGCGCGAGGTTGAAACCCATACCCGTGATGGTCTGGCCCGGCCGGATGATGCTGGCTCGTACGCCGGTTCCCTCGAGTTCGAGTTGCGCGGTGGCGACCAGACCGTCGACCCCCGTCTTCGCAGCGACGTACGCCGAGGACCACGGACGCGGGTGCACCGCGACGTCGGATCCGATGAAGACGAAGTCGCCGCGACCGCGCTCGATCATGCCCGGCACGATCGTGCGGTAGAGCCGGTGCGCCCCGACGAGGTGGATGTCGATCTGAGAGGCGAAGTCGGCCTCGCTCATCTCGTAGGACAGCCCGATGTCGAGGTCGCCCGCGCCGGCGACCGCGATCTCGATCGGGCCCAGAGCCGCCTGTGCCTTCGCCACGCAGTCACGTACCGACGCCTCGTCGGTGACGTCGAGCGGCACGGCGACAGCCTCTCCGCCATCGGCGGCGATCCGGTCGGCCAGTTCGTGGAGCTTGTCGACGCGTCGCGCCGCGAGAGCGACGGGATGGCCGGCGGCAGCGAGGTATTCGGCGGTCGCCGCTCCGATACCCGACGACGCTCCGGCAACCAGGACCGGACGTCGTTCGGGGTGGGGGATGTAGGCCATCAGCGCACCGTCACTGTCACTGGGAGGGAGGCGAACCCGCGTACGTTCACCGAGTGCACACGCTCGGCATTCGCCATGTCGATATCGACCGCACGGATGGACCGAACCACCTCGGCGAGACCGATGTTCGCTTCGAGTCGCGCGAGATGTGCGCCGAGACAGAAGTGCGCGCCCATACCGAAACTCATCAACGCCTGGCTGCAGTCGCGGCCGATCTGATACGACGACGCGTCGTCGAACACGGTCTCGTCGCGATTGGCCGAACCGACAAGGAGGAGGACGCGATGGCCCTCCGGGATGACATGGTCGCCGTAGGAGACGTCTGCGGCCACCTTGCGCAACACCATCTGCGTCGAATTGTCGTAGCGCAGTGTTTCTTCTGTCCACTGCGGGACCGTCTCGGGATCGGCGAGTACCTTGGCGAGTTGGTCGGGATTGCGCCATCCCCAATACAGCGCGTTGGCAAGGAGTTTGGTGGTCGTCTCATTGCCCGCGACCACCATGAGCACCATGAAACCGACGATCTCGTCCTCGGTGAGAGTCGCTTTCTCTCCCGTCTCGTCGTCGTCGATCTCCGCGGTGATGAGCGCGGAGACGAGGTCGTCGCCGAGGTTGTTGCGCCGTTCGGCGATCAGCGCCGAGTAGTACTTGTGCAACTCGATGTAGGCGTACACAGCTGCTTCGGGGATGTCGAGGACGCCCTCCTCACGGTGGAGCAACAGATCCGACTGGGTCCGCAGGAATGCGCGATCGGATTCGGGCACCCCGAGCATCTCCGAGACGACGTCCATCGGCAGCAACCCGGCGAAGTCGGCGACATAGTCGAACTCGCCCTTGTCCAGGCAGGCGCTCCAATGATGGTGTGTCAGCGCGGTGATGCGGCCGGCGAGGTCGTTGACCCGGCGCGGGGTGAAACCTTTCGAGACGAGTTTGCGGATACGCATGTGCTTCGGATCGTCCATCGCGAGAAATGACATCGACTTGTGGGCGTCGGGACCGTAGGACGACGGGTCCATCGAGACACCCCACGCATTCGACAGGTTCACGCTGTCGCGAAACGCCGTGCGCACGTCGTCATGGCTGGCGAGCGCCCAGAAATCCAAGTCGGAGTTGTAGTACACGGGAGCCTCGGCGCGCAACCGCGCGTACGTCGGGTAGGGGTCCTCGTGGAAGTCGTAGGCGTAGGGGTCGAAGGGGATCCGCTGCTGCATCCCCGCGACCGTTGCGGTCTCGGTCATCGATGAACCTCCATTGACGATGTGTGCATACCTCGCGCGGAACACCGCGGGTCACGACCGTGGCCCGAGCGTCCCACCGGGTACTAGGATCTGGCCGACAAAATCAGTCGGGCCGCGGCGACGAGTCGTTCGGATGTCTGTTCGTAGCTCAGGTGCCCCATGCCCGCATGGACAAGACCTCCCGCGTAGAGCATCTCGAGTGCGTCGACGACCGGGCCCGGATGCTCGACGTCGACCTCGAGGGCCTGCGCGAGCCGGGTTCGGATAAACCCGCCGATCCGCAGCCGGAGGTGCTCCACGTCGGGGTCGGTGCCGAGTAATGCGACGGTGACGGCGCCGCCGAGCTGCCCTTCACCCGCGACCACCAGTGAGACGTTCCGCAGGATCTCGGCGACACGGTCTTCGGGAGACAAAGCCATGTCGACCTCGGGGATGCCCTCGGCGAGTCGGCGCCAGAACACCTCTGCCACAAGGTGACTCTTCGACGAGAAGTAGGTGTAGGCCGTCGCGGGCGCGACTCCCGCCCGCTTGGCGACCGCGCGGACGGTGAGACCGTCGAACCCCTCGGCATTGAGTACCTCGACCGCGGCATCCGTCAACTTCGCGACTGTCTCGGCCTGCTGGGCGGACAGTCGGCGGCGGGTGGATTCCTGCGACACGGGGCTGGACATGTGACCGACGCTACACTAGGTTTGAACGCGAGTCCAGACACCTGTCCAGATAGTCTTCCAGTAGTCACCGGAGTCCCATTCCATGTCTCTTCGTCCAGCATCAGCGTCGGATCTACTGATCGACGGCAAACTCACCCCCGGTACCGGCGGTGTCTTCGACATCGTCAACCCCGCAACAGAAGAGGTCATCGGCCAGGCGGCCGATGCGACCGCCGACGACATGGACGCGGCGATCGCCGCCGCACGCCACGCCTTCGACACGACGAGCTGGTCGCGCGACGCGGGATTCCGCGCGCACTGCCTGCGGCAACTACGCGACGCACTTCTGCGCCACACCGACGAACTGCGGGAGCTCACCGTCGCCGAGGTCGGTTGCCCCGTCTTCCTGACCCACGGCCCCCAACTCGAGGGACCGATCAACGACCTCGGATACTTCGCCGACCTCGCCGAGAACTACACGTGGACGCACGATCTCGGCGAAGCGAAACCCATGGGAATCAAGAACACACGCGAGGTCCGCAAAGAGGCCGTCGGCGTAGTCGGCGCCATCACTCCGTGGAACTTCCCGCATCAGATCAACTTCGCCAAGATCGGACCTGCACTCGCCGCGGGCTGCACCGTCGTTCTGAAACCCGCGCCCGACACACCCTGGTGCGCCGCGCTCGTCGGGAAGGTGATCGCCGAGGAGACCGATTTCCCACCGGGCGTGGTCAACATCGTGACATCGAGTGATCACGCATTGGGCGCACAGCTGTCCACCGATCCGCGGGTCGACATCGTCTCGTTCACCGGATCCACGGCAACCGGCAAGAAGGTGATGGCGTCGGCCGCCGAGTCACTCAAGAAGGTCTTTCTCGAACTGGGCGGAAAGTCGGCGTTCATCGTGCTCGACGACGCCGACCTCGCGTCGGCCGTCTCGATGGCCGCGTTCGCCGTCGTGACCCACGCGGGCCAGGGCTGCGCGATCACCACCCGACTCGTGGTCCCACGTGAAAAGCTCTCGGAGGCAACAGCCTTGGCCCGCGACTCCATGTCGGGTTTCGCGGCCGCGGACCCCGCCGATCCCGGAACGATCTGCGGACCGGTGATCTCCGCGAGACAGCGCGAGCGCGTCGAGTCCTACATCGAACTCGCACAGACCGAGGGAGGGACCATCGAGGTCGGTGGCGATCGCCCCGCAGACAAGGACAGGGGATTCTTCGTCTCCCCCACCCTCATCTCCGGACTCGACAACTCGTCACGCACCGCGCAGGAGGAGATCTTCGGCCCCGTGCTCGTGATCCTTCCCCACGACGGCGACGACGACGCCATCCGTATCGCCAACGACTCCCCGTACGGCCTGTCGGGAGCCGTATGGGGCACCGATCGCGCGCGCATCAACAAAGTCGTCGACGGGGTCCGCACCGGAACCATGTCGATCAACGGCGGCATCTGGTACTCGGCTGACGTCCCCTTCGGCGGATTCAAGCAATCGGGCATCGGCCGAGAGATGGGCGTCGCAGGCTTCGAGGAATACCTGGAGACCAAGGCCATCGCTGAGCCCGTCTGATCGCGACGGGCCCGATCTCCCGGTGCATGTCGGTCGGCACAGGAACCACACCCGAACAGCAAGCAGCACACTGAGACAGAAAGCAGTTCAATGACATCCGAACGAACAGCCACACGATTCACCGATCGCACCTACATCGTCACCGGAGCCGCGGGCGGCATCGGCGAGGCGTATGCACGCGGCCTGGCCGCGGAGGGTGCGAACGTCGTGATCGCCGACCTCAACGACGAGGCGGGCGAGAAGGTCGCAGCCGACATCGGCGGGCGCTACGTCCACACCGATGTCTCCGACCCCGAGTCGGCGCAGGCTCTCGCGTCCGCGACCGTCGACGCGTATGGAAACATCGACGGCCTCGTCAACAACGCCGCGATCTACGGCGGCATGAAACTCGACTTCCTCATCACCGTCCCCTGGGACTACTACAAGAAATTCATGAGCGTCAACCTCGACGGCGCACTCAACGTGACCCGGGCTGTCTACGGCCACATGCGCAACGGCGGCGCGATCGTCAACCAGTCATCCACGGCCGCGTGGCTGTACAGCGGGTTCTACGGGCTCGCGAAGGTCGGCGTCAATGGACTCACGCAGCAACTCGCCACCGAACTCGGGGGCCAGAACGTTCGCGTCAACGCCATCGCGCCGGGGCCCATCGACACCGAGGCGACGCGCGAGACGACCCCGAAGGAGATGGTCGCCGACATCGTGAACCGGCTGCCGCTCAAGCGTTTCGGTCAGCCAGAAGACCTGGTCGGCATGTGCCTGTTCCTCCTGTCCGACGAGGCGAGTTGGGTCACCGGTCAGATCTTCAACGTCGACGGCGGGCAGGTCATCCGCTCATGAGCACCGACACAGCGCACGACGAGGCTCACCCCGCCGGTCCCGTCGTGCGGCTCGGCTACGTCGGGCTCGGCAACATCGGTGGACCCATGGCCGGACGACTCGCGAAATGGCCTGGCGGACTGACGGTTTTCGATCTCGCCCCCGATGCTGTCGCGAAGGTGGTCGATCAGGGCGCGCACGCGGCGTCATCGCTGTCGGAACTCGCGTCGTCGTCGGACGTCATCGGGGTCTGTGTGCGCGATGACGACCAGGTCCGCACCGTGCTGACCGGCGACGGCGGCCTGCTCACGGGCGCAGCGCCCGGCACCGTGGTCACAGTCCACTCGACCATCAGTCCGCAGAGCGCCGTCAGCCTGGCCGCCGAGTGCGCGGAGCACGGCGTGACGCTCCTCGACGCGCCCATCTCCGGCGGCGCCCCCGGCGCGGAACAGGGCCGGCTGGCCGTCATGGTGGGCGGTCCCCGTGAGGCGTATCTGCGGTTGACGGAACCGTTCGCGTTGACCGCGGACATGGTGGTGCACGCGGGAGAGCAGGTCGGGGCGGGCACACGGATGAAGCTCGCACGCAATCTGCTGCACTTCATCTCGTTCGCGGCGACCGCCGAAGCCTCACGTCTGGCCGAGGCCGCGGGCATCGACGTCGCCGAACTCGGCAGGGTGGTCCGACACACCGACGCCATCACCGGGGGCGCCGGGGCGATCATGCTGCGCGACACCACGGCAGCGATCGATCCCGACGACTTCTGGTACGGCATCTTCACGCACGTCCGCGAGCTCGGCGAGAAGGATCTGTCACTGGCGCTCGATCTCGGCGGCGAGCTCGACGTCGATCTACCACTGGGGACACAGGCACTCACCGACCTGGCAACCGGTCTCGGTGTGCCACATCGCGGAGGAGGGAAATGACCGACGTCGACGACACCGCTGTCGGTGACGACGCGGAATCCGGCGCGTCCGCCGAGGCGCAGACCGCACAGCGCAAGCGCGGTCTGGACCTGATGTCGCAGGTCTACGGATGGGAGATGTCCGACGGTCCCGGCCTGCACTTCGCGCACACCGCCGACCAACTGTTCGCGGAGGTCTGGTCGCGCCCCGCGCTGAGCATTCGCGATCGACGCCTCGTCCTGCTCGGCGCCCTCGCGGCGAGTGGTCAGATCGACGTCGCGGAGATCCAGGCGGGCGCAGCGCTCGGCAACGAGGAGCTGACCCCTGAGCAACTCGAGGAGATCGCGTTGTTCCTCTGCTACTACGTCGGGTGGCCGCTGGGGACGAAGATGAACATGATGTTCGGCCAGGTAATCAACAAGCATCGCAAGTCGCAGCGCTAGCCTCGGAGCATGGCGCAACCCATCACGTTCCGCGAACTCACCGGCGGGGCCGGTCACACGAGTGTCATGTCTGCGTCGCCCGGCCCGGACCTCGCAGGTCGCGGATACTCCGAACACGAGTATGCGGCGAGCGGTATCGCGCGACGCTTCGTCGAGACACCGGATGGTGGTCTCGACGACGTCGACACCGCGCCGTTCACGACGCGCATCCTGGTGCGTCGACCCGACGCGGCACAGTTCAACGGTCACGTCGTCGTCGAGTGGTTCAACGTCAGCAGCGGGGCCGACTCCGCGCCCGAATACACCTACCTCGCCGAGGAACTCCTCCGTTCGGGCACGGCGTACGTGGGGATCTCCGCGCAGTACACGGGCGTCGCGGGCGGGCGTGATTCTGTCGATCTCGAGACAACGGGCGCGGGAACAGCAGGCGTACAGGGCGATTCGTTGGAGGGCAAGGATCCGGAACGCTATGCGGGCATGCAGCATCCCGGCGACGCCTACAGCTACGACATGTTCGGATCGATCATCACTGCGTTGCGCGACACCACCGAGCCGAGTCCGCTTGCGGGACTCGATGTTCGCTGGGTGATCGCCGCAGGCGAATCGCAGTCGGCGATGGCGCTGACGACCTACGTGAATCTGATTGCCACAGTGCACGAGTCGATCGACGCCGCACTGATCCATTCTCGACCTCTCGGGCAACTACCACTCGGCGATGCAGGCGGGCCGATCGACATCTCGTCTGCCTACCAGGAACCGCCATGTCAGATCTCCGATGATGCCGGGATACCGGTGTTCGTGGTGCAAACCGAAACCGACGTCCTCACCGATTTCCGGTACATCGAAGCCAGGCAACCGGATTCGGAGCTCTTCCGTGCGTGGGAGGTGGCCGGGACATCACATGCCGACATCGTCCAGATCGGCGAGTACGAAGACCTCCTCGGCTGTCCGTCACCGGTCAATCGCGGTCAGCAGGTGTTCGTGCTCCGTGCCGCGGTCGCGCACCTGCGGGCATGGATCGAGGACGGCACCCCACCCCCGACTGCCCCGCCGCTCGACGTCGATCCCACCTCTGTGCCACCCCGGTACATGCGTGACGAGGTCGGAAACGTGCGCGGAGGCGTCCGCACTCCGTGCGTCGACGTGCCCACCGAAGTACTCAGCGGAGTCGTCACCGGCGACGTGCCCCGCATCTGTGTGCTTTTCGGCTCGACCACGCGACTGCCCGACACCACACTCGCCTCGCTCTACCCCACCCCAGCCGACTACCTGCTCGCCTACGAGAGAGCGACCGACGACGCCATCGCGCGCGGGGTGATCTGCGCGGCCGACCGGGATGACATCCTCGCCGACGTGCGGCCCGTCACGCCGTCACCGACCTAGGAGATCACCTAGTGGACTTCACCCTGGAAGACATTTCCGACGACGAGATCGCCAGACGCCGCGCGGTTTTCGAGCCGCTGGTGGCGTCGGTGCGCGACCTCGTCGACGCCGTCATCCGCACCGAGGTCGACGACGACGTGATCGCCGATGCCCGACGTACGGTGGCGGATGTCGTCGACACCCTGCGCGCCCGGCAGATGGACGGCTCCTACGGTGTGCGTTACACCAGTGACCTGGTGGGGATGGCATGGGGAAACGCGGTGATGGGGATGCGCAACGCGATCGCGCCACCGGTGCATTCGGAGCCCGACGGACGCGGCGTGCGCGCGACATTCACGCTCGGCGCCGCCTATGAGGGACCGCCCGGTCACGTCCACGGTGGTGTCTGCGCGCTCGTCCTCGACCAGGTCCTGGGCGAGGCAGCCGCGGTCGACAACGAGGCCAGCTACACCGGCACGATCGAGTTCCGCTATCTGCGACCTACCCCGCTGGGGCGGTTGGTCGCTCGTGCGGAGATCGTCGAACGTGTCGGCCGCAAGAAGACGGTGCGCGGCACGCTGTCGGATGCCGAGGGTGTCACCGTCGAGGCCGAAGGTCTGTTCATCGTGCCCAAGGACCCTCCGACAGTGGGCGTACGGTGATCCTGTGACCGATCCAGCGCACTCGAACGCCGCTCACGACCACGACACTCCTCCGGCCCCGTTCACGGCCGCCGAGGCCGCAGCGGTTCGGCAGTTCTGGCTCAGCTTGGGTTTGCCCGGGATCATCGACGTGCACACCCACTTCATGCCGCGTCGCGTGATGGACAAGGTGTGGGCGTACTTCGACTCGGTCGGACCGCTACTCGGGCGCGAATGGCCGATCACCTACCGCGCTGACGAGGACGTGCGCGTGTCGGCGTTGCAGGCGTTCGGGGTTCGTGCCTACTCGTCGATGATCTATCCGCACAAGCCGAATATGGCCGAGTGGCTCAACGGCTGGGCCGTCGACTTCGCCGCTCACCATCCCGACTGCCTGCACACCGCGACGTTCTATCCGGAGCCCGACGCGGCGTCGTACGTCTCGACGGCGATCGAGCGCGGCACGCGAGTCTTCAAGTCGCACATCCAGGTCGGCGACTACTCGCCGCTCGACCCGAGCCTCACCGGCGTGTGGGCGCAGATCGCCGACTCCCGCGTGCCCGTGGTCATCCACTGCGGGTCCGGCCCGGCGCCCGGCCGTTTCACCGGGCCGGAGCCGATCGCAGCACTGCTCCGGCAGTTTCCCTCGCTGCCGTTGATCGTCGCACACATGGGGACCCCGGAATTCGACGCGTTCCTCGATCTGGCCGACGCGTACGAGAACGTCCGGCTCGACACGACCATGTCGTTCACCGACTTCTCCGAACAGGGCGCACCGTTCCCCGTCGAACTCCGGCCGCGACTGGTCGACCTCGGCGACAAGATCCTGTTCGGCAGCGATTACCCGAACATCCCGTATCCCTACACCGAGGCGCTCGACGCGCTGGTGCGACTAGAGCTCGGCGACGACTGGCTGCGCGGCGTGCTCTACGAGAACGCTGCCGCACTGTTCGGAGTCGGCAGCGCCGCGTAGCGACTCGTCGACGGGGTCAGTCGGTATGCGACGCCGCGATGCGGGCCCGGACCTCGGGACGACGCAGCGGGGGCACCGTCTTGGGAGGTTGTCGACGTTCCGGGAGCGCGTCGAGCAGCGTTTCGGTCGCTGCAGTGACCGCCGCGACGGCCGCCTCGAACGCGTCGGAATTCGCTGCAGAGGGGTGTCGGATTCCGCTCACCTTACGCACATACTGACGCGCTGCCGCCTCGACCTCGTCGTCGGTCGCCGGTGGCTCGAGGCCACGCAGCTCGGTGATGTTGCGACACATGGCGGATCCTTCCTGTGGTCTCGACGAGCTGGGTGGTCTCGACGGGCCGGGTGGTCCCGACGAGTTCGACCGGCGTCTCGCAGCTCAGTCAGCGATGTGCACGACCGCCTTACCCAGGATCCGTCCCTCGGACAGATCCGTCAACGCCTGCGAGAGGTCGGCGAGTGGGTACCGCGAGTTCACCGGTGGGCGCAGACCCGCCTCGATCATCTCGGTCAATTCGTCGTGCAGCAATGCCGGCACGTCGGGGTGAGTGCGGACGTACTCGCCCCACGCGGCACCGACCACGGCGATGTTGCGAAACAGGACACGGTTGAGTTTGACCGTCGGAATGCCGCCGGCGGCGAAACCGATCACCACGTACCGACCGTCGGGTGCGACCTGGCGCAGCGCTTCGTCGAACACGTCTCCGCCCACGGGATCGATCATCACGTCGACGCCCTCCGGGGCGAACTCCTTGAGCCGGTCCCCCCATCCGTCGGACAGTTGCACGACGTGGTCGGCGCCCAGTTCTCGCAGCATCTCCTCAGCACCCGTTCGGTGGACGATCGCGACGACCCTGGCGCCCATGGCCTTCGCGACGAGAATCGAGGCGACGCCGACGCCGCCGGCGGCGCCGAGCACCCCGACGACCTCGCCGGGCGCCGTCTGCGCGCGCAACTTGAGCGCGAACAGCGCGGTCTGGAAGTTGATGCCCATCGCGGCGCCCTCGTCGAACGACAACTCGTCGGGCATCCGCAGCAATTGTTCCGGCGCCGCCGTGACCTGCTCGGCGAATCCGCCGACGATCGACGCGACCAGTACGCGATCGCCCGCGGCGAAGCCCGAGTCGGCCGGCGCTTCGCGAACCACACCCGCGACCTCGGTCCCCGGCGTGAACGGAAGGGGCAGCCGCAACTGGTACTTGCCCTGACTCATCAGGAGGTCGGGGAAACACACGCCGCACGACTTGATGTCGACGAGTACCTGACCGTCGGCGGGCGTCGGATCGTCGACCTCGGTCAACTGCAGACCATTGGGACCGGACTCTTCGGTGAGCACCTGTGCTTTCATGCTGCCAACCCTACGCGGAGCGAACGCTCGTACGGTTAGGATCTGTGACATGAGCGCACCATCGGCGTCACAACCGACGTCAGCCCCGTCCGACGCCCGACGCCAAGTCGCCGACGACACCCCCGGCTTCATGCCTCTCGACGAAGCACAAACACTCTTCGAGATCGCCGGAGAGTACCTCTCCCAACAGGATTCGACGAAGCTCGGTATCGAGATCGGTACCTACTGTGGCAAGTCGACGGTGTTCCTCGGCGCGGCAGCCGAACCGCTCGGCGCGACCATCGTGACCGTGGACCATCATCGCGGTTCCGAGGAGCACCAGCCCGGCTGGGAATACCATGACCCGACGCTCGTCGACCCCCACACCGGCACCCTCGACACGGCGGCACGATTCCGGCGCACCATGTTCGACGCCGATCTCGAGAACACCGTGATCGGGATTCTCGCACCCTCCACGGTCGCGTCACGTATCTGGGGTTCGCCCGCCGACTTCGTGTTCATTGATGGCGGTCACTCCATGACGGCCGCACAGAACGATCTCGACGGTTGGGCGCCGTGGGTACGGATCGGAGGCGCCCTGCTCATCCACGACGTCTTCCCCGACCCCGCCGACGGCGGACGACCGCCCTACGAGATCTATTGCCAGGCACTCGCGAGCGGCGAGTTCACCGAGGTGCGCGTCGAGGGTTCGCTGCGAGTGCTCCGCCGCGACAGCGGCGAGGTCGGGAAACCCCTGTCGCGCAGCGACTCCAGAGAACCTCTGTCGCGCGGCGACTCCGGAGAGCCCCTGTCGCGCAGCGACTCCGGAGAACCCCTGTCGCGCGGCGACGTCGGGAACAGCCGATCACGCTGATGCACATCGATCCCCACACGCCGGTCATCATCGGCGTCGGCCAGGCGGGCGATCGTATCGACACCCCCGACTACCGTGCGTGGTCGAGTGTCGATTTGGGGTCCGCTGCCACGCGCGCCGCACTGGACGACACCGGCGCCCCTGCCACCGTTGCCGAGTGCGTCGACGTCATCGCGGCCGTTCGCGAGATGGAGAACATGCCGCACGTTCCCAGCCCGCTGGGACGATCCGACAACTATCCGCGATCGGTGGCACGTCGTGTCGGCATGACCCCGGAGCGGGCGCTCCTGGAGGTCGTCGGTGGGCAGTCACCGCAATCGCTGGTCACCGAACACGCAGAGGCGATCGCCGCGGGTGAGGCTCGCTGCGTGCTCGTCGTCGGGGCCGAAGCCACCTCGACCGCGCGGTATTTCGCCGACCGCGACGACCGGCCCGACTTCGGGGAAGAGGTCGGTGGCCAACTCGACGACCGAGGACCTCGTTTCGAGGACTTCATCGACATGACGATGATCCGACATCGGCTGACATCGATGCCGGTGGCGTACGCGCTGGCGGAGAACGCGCGACGCCGCAGGCTCGGTACGACCGTCGACGAGCATCGTCGTGCCATGGGTCGTCTGTTCGCGCCGTTCACCGAGGTCGCGGCGGCCAATCCGTTCGCGGCGTCGCCGGTGGTCCGCGCCGTCGACGAGCTGGCGACGATCACCGACGCCAATCGCGTTATCGCGCAGCCATATCCGCGACTGGTGGTCGCCCGCGACCTCGTCAACGTCGGCTCGGCGATCATCCTCACGTCGGTGGCGAACGCCTCGTCGATGGGGATACCGCGCGACCGATGGGTGTTCCTGCACGGTCACACCGACCTCCACGAGCAGGCCCTTCTTGCCCGGGCCGACATCGGCGCGAGTCCGGCCGCGGCGATAGCGACGTCCGGTGCGCTCGACATGGCCGGTGCCGGAGTCGACGACCTCGCAACCGTCGATCTCTACAGTTGTTTCCCGATCCCCGTCTTCAACGTCTGCGACGCACTGGGATTCGACGCCGACGCACCGACGGGGTTGACGGTGACCGGGGGCCTTCCGTTCTTCGGCGGCCCCGGCCACAACTACTCGAGCCACGCGATCGTCGAGACCGTCGAACGGCTTCGGGCACAGCCCGGGCGCTTCGGGCTCGTGGTGGCCAACGGCGGCATCATGAGCAAGACGTCGGTCGGCGTCTATTCGACCACGCCTGCCGGTTGGGTGCCGCGCGCCGATCGGCGACTACAGAGCCGAGTCGACGCCGAGAAGTCGCTGTCCGTGGCCGAATTCTTCACGGGGCCCGCAACTCTGGAGACCTACACGGTCGACCACACGAAGCGCGGTCCGATCGGTGTCGTCGTCGCGAGAACACACGACGACCACACCCGCGTAGCGGCGCTCAGCTCCGACGACGCACTGCTGACCGCTCTCGAGTCGGGCGACCCGTTCGGCGCCGAGGTGATGATCGAGGCCGGCGAGGGCGCCAACAGCGCGCGGCTCGCCTGACTGTGACGCGACGGGTCTCAGCCGCCGACAACGACCTCCCGACCAGCTCCGTTCACCACCAGCTGGTGTGTCAGAAAAGAGATCTGGTGGTCGACGACCCGCTCGAATGTCGCGGGGTCGACCTCGGCGAAGATGTCGAAGTGGTCGCAGGGATAGTGGCGTACCTCGGCGCGTGCCTTGAACGCGGCCTTGGCTGCGGCATGCCCGGGCACCCCGCGGTCGAAGTCGGCGATCTGCACGAGCGTCGGTGCGCTGATCCGATCCACGTTCCTGTCGGCCCGGTAGGAGCCGAGTTCGAGCGTCACCGCCGCGTCGACCTCGTTGCGCCACGACGGACCCGCAATCGCCTTGTAACTCTCGTAGAACCCTGGACTCGTGAGCGCCGCCTGCTGGCCCGGGCGGCCGACGATGGGCAGCATGTGCGGCGCGCGACCGATCTTCGACGACGCCGCGCTCGCGATACCGTCGACGCTCTGTCGCAGCATCGCGAGGGCACCGACGTGCGGGAGATGATGACGCCCCGCGGCCAGACCACTGACCATGGGTACCGCGGAGATCACGGCCGCAACGTCGCTGCGGTCCGCTGCCACGAGCAGGACGTGTCCACCCGACTGGGACAGACCCCACAGCACGACCCGACCGGCGTCGACTCCCGGTTGACGCACAGCGGCATCGGCGGCCGCATGGTAGTCGGCGATCTGTCCGGTCATCGATACACGTTGTCGGGCAACGCCTCCCGATAGACCGAAATTGCGATAGTCGAAGGCGAACACGGCCAGCCCCGCGTCGGCGAGTCGTCGAGCGAAGGGGTCGAGACCCGAATCCTTGGTGCCACCGAAACCGTGTGCCATGACGACGACGGGGACGCCGTCGGCGGTGGCGAACGCGGAGTCGGCCGCAGCGGGATAGAACCACGCGTGGCACTCGGTTCCCTCGCTGTCGAAGGTGACGTCGCCTCTGCTGCGCTCGCTCATCGTGCTACCCCGCTCCTGGCCGATACCAATTCCGTTGTGGCCGCGTGATCCTGCGTTGATCGATCCCCGACCCCGGCCCATGTCGGCGCTCCCCGTTCGGCTGCCCGTCGTCGGCCTGCCGGTAGCTCCCTGGTACGCATGTCGTGCTCGTACAGGAAGTAGTCGAGTTGCTGTGTGTGCCGCGCGGTGTGCACCATGTGGCCGGTGTAGAACTGCTGGTCGTCGGCGATCACGCGCCGCATCTCCGCCACGCACGGCGGCTGGTACTCGCCGACCGCATACGCCCCCACCAACCGCGACTGACACTCGACGAACGGGAACAACGTGGGCGTCGCCTGGGCAAAACCCACGAACAACAGGTCATCGATGCCCGGATAGATCATCCGCTTGTAGAGGTCGATCTGATTGCCCGGTGCACTGATGAAGTCGGGATCGAAGAACGGGAACGTGATGTTGTAGCCGGTGGCGTAGACGATCACGTCGAAGTCAGCCGACGAGCCGTCGACGAAGTGGACGGTGTCGCCGTCGAGACGCTCGATGTCGCCCTTCGCGGTGACGTCGCCCGCGCCGAGGCGGAAGGGCAGTTCCACCGACTGGGTCGGATGTGCTTCGAAGAACTTGTGATTGGGCTTCGGTAGTCCATAGTTCTCGGGACGGCCCGCGGTGAGCGGCTGGAAGACCTGAGCGACCTTTCGCTGCCACGCGAACGGGATGTGGGGCGAGGTGCGGTAGTACTTGTCGGCGGGTTTGCCGCCCAGATACTTCGGGACGATCCATGCGCTCGATCGCGTCGAGATGGTGACGGTGTTCTCCAGTGTGCGCGACGACAACTCGACTGCGATGTCGGCGGCACTGTTACCCAATCCGACGACGAGGATGCGCTTGCCGTAGAGCTCGAGCGGCGTGCGGGGGTCGATGTAGGAATGTGCGTGCATCTGCACACCGGAGAACTCGCCGGGGAAATCGGGAAGCCGCGGGTCCCAGTGATGCCCGTTGGCCGCGACGAGCAGGTCGGCGCGGCGGGTCTCGCCGCGCTGGGTCGTCAGTTCCCATCCCCCACCGTCGAGTCGTTGCGCGTGTGTCACGCCGTTGCCGAACTCGATCTTCTCGCGCAGCCCGAAGGCGTCTGTGTAGTCGTCGAGGTACTGCTTGATCAGCGTGTGGTGCGGAAAGTCGGGATAGTCGTCGGGCATCGGGAAGTCGCGGAAGGACAGTTGATGCTTGGAGGTGTCGATGTGCAGCGACCGGTAGGCACTGCTGTGCCCATTGGGGTTTCCGAACGCCCAGTTGCCCCCGACGCGGTCGGAGGACTCGAACGTGGTGAAAGGCACCCCGTAGTCGGCGAGCATCTTGCTCGCGGTCAGACCACTGATGCCCGCGCCGATCACAGCCGTCTCTGGTGGACGTGCGCTCATGTTGTCCCTCTCGGTGGCGTTGACGATTCATGCCAGTTGACGATTCATGCCAGTTGACGATTCATGGCGTGTTGACAGATTCAGATTTCTGTCTACTCCCCAATGAGTTCGGTAGTGAACACTTTCGCAAAAATGTCTACTTTCGTTGATAGAGTTCGCCCAGTACCCACCACCGTCGGCTGATGTGGTGTCGGGTGTCGAGCGGAGGAACCATGGCATCAGTGCTGACCGTCATCGGTGTCGGTGGAATGGGCGAAGCAGTCGCCCGGCGGCTGGGGTCCGGCCGACCTCTTCTGATCGCCGACCACGACGCCGAACACCTCAAAGCACTGGAGACGACGCTGCGACGCAACGGCTTCGACGTCACCGCACAGACCGTCGACGTCGCCAACCGCGATCAGGTCGCCGCGCTCGCCGACCGTGCGGCATCTCTGGGCGAGGTGACATCGCTCGTACACACCGCAGGTGTCTCCCCCGCGCAGAGCACGCCCGCCCGCATCGTGGAGGTCAATCTCGTCGGCACAGCACACGTCATCGAGGAGTTCGGTCGAGTGATCGCCGAGGGCGGCGCCGGCGTGGTCATCGCCAGCGTCGCCGCGCACATCTTCGCCGACGCGGTCACCCCTGAGCAGGGCTTGGCGCTCGCAACGCTGCCCGCCGGCGAGCTGGCGGGGCTGCCGATGTTCTCGTTCAGCGACATGGGACCTGAGATGGCATGCGGGCTCGCTTATGGCTACAGCAAGCGCGGCAATGTCTTTCGCGTGCAATCCGCGGCACCCGCCTGGGGCGACCGGGGCGCGCGGATCAACACGGTCAGCCCCGGCGTCACCGCCACGGAGATGGGTTGGCGCGAGTTCGACGCCGAGTTCGCGCATTCGAGCTACGAGGCCATGATCGACAAGTGCGCTGCGGGGCGATTCGGCACGGCAGAAGACATCACCTCGGCCGTCGAATTCCTCCTCGACCCGGTGCGCTCCGGCTTCATCACCGGCACCGATATCCTGGTCGACGGAGGCGTCGTCGCCGGAGTACGCAGCGGCCGCATCCCATTGACGTGACGTGAGGCAGGTGAGCACCATGCAGTCGACGACCCCACGTGTCGGTTCGACAACCGATCGGATGCTCGACGCCG
This sequence comes from Gordonia otitidis, assembly GCF_020735545.1. Taxonomy (NCBI): domain Bacteria; kingdom Bacillati; phylum Actinomycetota; class Actinomycetes; order Mycobacteriales; family Gordoniaceae; genus Gordonia; species Gordonia otitidis. The sequence goes on along the minus strand of NZ_CP085974.1, from coordinate 3,330,638 downwards.
CTGAGTCACTGCTGGCGGACAAGGGAATTCGGGCCACGACGATGCAGCAGGTCGCCGACGTCGCGGGAGTCTCGCGCGCGTGGCTCTACCGCCACTTCCCGGACAAGCAGACCATGGTCGGCGCGACCATCGTGCGACTCAACGAGGCGTTCTGGGCCAACGCACGCACCGAACTCGACGCCATCGAGGGTTTCGCAGAACAACTCGTCGCGGGTGTCCGTATCGGACGCGGCGCCTACGACGACCCCGGCGCACTGCTGCTCCGCTTGCGAACCACCGAACCGGACGAGTTCGCCGCGTGCGCGGGCGTCGGCGTCGCAGGACTCGTCCCCGATCTCGCCGCTTTCTGGCGGCCCTACGTGGTGGCCGCGATCGACGGAGGACAGGTCGACGCCGGGCATGACGTCGACACCACCTCGGAGTGGGTCGCGAGGGTTCTCATCAGCCTGGGCACCGTACCCGGCACGACGATCGACCCTGACGACCAGGACTCCGTCAGACACTACATCGAGAGCTTCGTCATGCCGGGACTTCACGAGCATCCGCACGTGTGATTGGGTGACCCGTGTGGCCGGACTCCGGTCACGAAGAGCCCGTGAGGAGCGAGTGATGAGCACTGGATCGTATTTTCCCGACGCCGAGGTCGAGGAACTGTCACCCCAATTGCAGAAGCTGTTCGGCAAGGCAGCCGAGCAGCTCGGATTCGTACCCAACGTGTTCACCGCATATGCTCACCGTCCCGAGCGGTTCTCGGCCTGGTTCAACCATTTTCGGCAGGTCACCGAACCGTCGGAGACGCTCTCGGGTGCCGATCGCGAGATGATCGCGGTGGTCGCGTCGGGAGTGAACCGGTGCACCTACTGCCTGGTGTCACACGGTCAGGCGTTACGACACGAGATGCACGACGAGGCCAACGCCGATCGGATCGTGTTCAACTGGCGTCACGCCGATCTCACCGATCGACAGCGTGCCATCTGCCTCTTCGTCGAGAAGCTGACTGCTACGCCCGCGACCGTCGAGCGAGATGACGTCGACGCACTCGCCGACGCGGGCCTCGGGCCTGATGACATCTGGGATGTCGTCGAACTGACCGCGATGTACAACTTCACCAACCGGATCTCGTCGGCGCTGGGCATCGAGCCGAACGCCGAATACCACTCGCTCGATCGGGGGCCGACCACCGACTGACGAGCGTCGGCGGACCGACCGCTGAGGCCTGTTCGACCGGCGGGGCGTGCTCGATCAGCGCACCACCGCCGGCGCAATGCCCACCTTGCCCGCGAGTTTGGCCAGGTAACCGGTTGCCCGGTCGACGCTGTCGTCGGGCACGCCGTACAACACGGTGGTGACGCCGAGATCGCGGAAATGGTCGAGACGTTCGGGGATGGGTTTGACGTCGAGGACCACGACCTGCGGGTCGCCCGCGCGGCCCGCGTCGGCCCAGATCTTTCGGAGCAATGCGACCGATCCAGCGATGTCCTCCTCACCGGGTGTCGTGATCCAGCCGTCGGCGCTGCGTGCGATCCACCGGAAGTTCTTCTCGTTGCCCGCAGCACCGACCAGTGTCGGAATCGAACCCTGCGGCGGCTTCGGCCACGCCCAACTCGTGCCGAAATCGACGAATTCGCCGTGGTATTCGGCCTCGTCGGCGGTCCACAACGCGCGCATCGCCTCGAGATACTCACGCAGCATCGTGCGGCGGCGCTTCGACGGGACGCCGTGGTCGCCGAGTTCGTCGAGGTTCCATCCGAATCCGACGCCGAGCGTCACCCGGCCGTCGGAGATGTGGTCGAGCGTGGCCAGTGTCTTGGCGAGCGTGATGGGATCGGATTGCACCGGCAACGCCACCGCCGTCGCCAGGCGGATACGGGAGGTGACCGCAGCCGCCGCGGCGAGAGACGTCCACGGGTCGAGGGTGCGCATGTAGCGGTCATCCGGGAGCGACGAGTCGCCGGTCTGCGGGTGCGCGGCGTCGCGCCTGGTCGGAATGTGCCCGTGCTCAGGAACGAAGTAGGAGGCGAAACCCGCGTCTTCGACGAGCGGTGCGATTACCTGTGGCTTGAGCCCACGATCACTGGTGAACTGAACGATCCCGAAATCCATACCGCCAGAATAGGCAGACGACTGGACACCTGTCTAGAACATGTTCTCGTTTTGGCTCCGTTCGTGCGGCCCCACGATCACCACGCCCCCGCATCGCGAAAGATCCCGTTGGCCTCGCTGCTCCTCGTCACCGCGTCGACAGCGAGAACCACGGCCGCAGACGTCCAGCAACTCTTCTCCACCGGCCAGCGCTTGCCGTCGTCGAAGACCAGTCCGGTCCAGTACGAGCCATCCGGATCACGGAGGTGCTGGATCGACGTGATGAGCTCGACGGCGTCTCCGGTGTCACCCAGCGCATCGAGAGCGATCGCCAGTTCACAGGTCTCCGCTCCGGTGACCCACGGTCGGTGGTCGACACACCGTGCTCCTAGACCTGGAACGACGAACTCCTCCCAGCGTCGTGCGATCATCTCCTGCCCGGCCCTGCCGCGCACAGCACCGCCGAGGACCGGGTAGTACCAGTCCATGGAGTGCTCGGACGGTCTCTCGAAAACGTCTGGCCTGCACACGAATGCGTCGCGCAGCGCGGCACGGGCCCGTACCCATTCGTCGTCGGGTTGATCGACCTCGGCTGCGATGCGCACAGCACAGTCGAGCGCGTGGAAGATGCTGGCGTTCCCCGTAATCAGCGCTTCGTCGAACATGGCACCGGTCGCGTGGTCACCCGCCCAGCGGAAAGCGCCGTCGGGACGGCGGAAGCGCAGGACGAGGTTGATCGCCGACCACACGACCGGCCACATGCGTTCCAGGAACACGGTGTCGCCGGTGATCTGATAGTGGTGCCACACACCGACAGCGATGTACGCGCAGAAGTTGGAGTCAGTGCCGTGGTCGGTCACGACGCCGGAGTCGAAGCGCAGCGGCCACGATCCGTCGTCGCGTTGGGTGCGCAGGCTCCAGTCGTACGCGGCCTCGGCTTCAGCGTGAAATCCTGTGACGCTCAGCGCCATTGCCGACTCGATGTGATCCCACGGATCGGTGCGGCCACCGGGAAACCACGGGAGGGCGCCGCACTCCTCCTGCATGGCGGCTATGGCGGCTCCGGTGTCGCGCATCTGCTCGCCGGTCACCACACCGGCGATGGCGAGCGCACCGACGTGCGCCTGCGCGGTCATCGGCCAGTGGTGGACTCGACGACGCTCGACGTCGCGGTCACGACGCCGCGAGCTCCGGCTTCCGCAGGTACAACGCGACCGACTTGCCGATCACGGGGTTGAGTACCTGCTCGCCGACCCGGGTCAGCGCCGGTGCCGACATCATGTCCCACACCAACAGCTTGTGGTAGGCCTTGACCAATGGGTTTGCGTTGTTCTCCACGCCGACAGCGCATTTGAGCCACCAGTAGGGCGCATGGAGCGCGTGCGCGTGATCGGTGCCCGTCACCTCGAGGCCGACCGACCGCAGTTTGTCGGCCAACTCCGATGCCTTGTAGATCCGGACGTGACCACCCTCGACCTCGTGATAGGCGTCCGACAAGGCCCAGCACACCTTCTCCGGCCAGTAGCGCGGGACCGTGACCGCACCGACGCCACCGGGCTTGAGGATGCGCGCCATCTCGGCGATGGCCGCCTCGTCGGAGGGTATGTGCTCGAGGATCTCCGACATCAATACCACGTCGAAGCTGTTGTCGGCGTACGGAAGTCGAAGAGCGTCGCCCACTTCGGCACGTGCCTTGGCGTCGGCCGGGACCTGGCCCTCGGCCATCATGGCGTCGAACATCTCCGCGACGTCGGCCATGTCGCTCTCGGACTGGTCGAACGCGATGACGTCCGCCCCGCGACGGAACATCTCGAAAGAGTGCCTGCCCTGACCCGCACCGATGTCGATGACCTTCGTGTGCGATCCGACTCCCAAGCGGTCGAAATCAACTGTGAGCATGACTCCCCTTCTCCGATTCCATCGTTACGCCTTCTGCCGTCGAGCCGTCGATGCGCACGCGCTCGAGCACCGTCTCGTAATGCGCTGCGGTTTTCGCGGCGACTGCAGCCCAGCTGTACCGCTCTTCGACTCGCTCGCGCGCTGCCGCACCCATCGCGGCGCGGGCCGACTCGTCGTCGAGTAGTGCGCCGATCGCCTGGGCGAGCCGTTCGGAGTCACGTGGAGGCACCAGCGTAGCCGACTGTCCGTCCGTTCCGACGACCTCGGGGATCGCGCCCGCATGCGTCGCGACAAGCGGTGTGCCACAGCTCATCGCTTCCACCGCGGGCAGCGAGAATCCCTCGTACAGCGAGGGGACGCATGCCACCTGCGCGGACGCGAGAAGTTCGGCCATCTCCGAGTCCTCGAGACCCGACACCACCTTCACCCGCGACGAGATCGCGAGCGCATCGATCATCGTGGCCGACGGCCCGTCCGGATCGAGCTTGGAGACCAAAGTCAGTTCGACGTCGCGCTCGGCGCTGAGTTTGGCGATCGCCTCCAGCAGATACGACACACCTTTGAGGGGGGCGTCGGCGCTGGCTATGCAGACCACGCGGCCCGGGACCCGGCCGTCGGCGGCAGCCGGCCGGAAGACCGTGGTGTCGACGCCCAAGGGGATGGTGGTGATGCGGCCGGACTCGATGTCGAACGCCTTGCGGATGTCGACCTCGCTGCTGCGCGACACCGTCAACAACTCGGGAATCCGGCGCGAGACCCGACCCTGCATCCGCAGGAAGGAGTGCCAGCGCCACGCCGTGATCTTGCGCCAGCCCTTGGCGGCCTTGACCGCCAGCGAGCGGTCGCGCGTGATCGGATGGTGGATCGTCGCGATCAGCGGGAAGCCCTGCTTCTGTATCTGCAGCAGCCCGTAACCGAGGCACTGGTTGTCGTGCACGATGTCGAAGTCGTCGCGACGATCGGCGAGCAGCCGCGCGACACGGAGACTGAAGGTCAGCGGCTCGCCGAAACTCGCCGTCCACATGGCACCGACCTCGAGGGCATCGATCCAGTCGCGGTACTCACTCGGCCGTGGAGTACGGAACGGGTCAGGCTCGTCGTAGAGCCCGAGGCTGGGCACCTTGGTGAGCGTGACGCCCGCGTCGATCGCCGCCTGATCGAGTTCCGGGTACGGCTGCCCCGAGAAGATCTCGACCTGGTGCCCCAGTAACGCGAGCTCTCTACTGAGATGACGCACATAGACGCCTTGCCCACCGCAATGGGGTTTGCTGCGATACGACAGTAATGCCACGCGCACGTTGTGGTTCCACCTCTCGACTCACGGCCCGTCGACGGACCGATGCTGCGGCAAGCCTCGCTGCCGCCACCTGTGTTGACGACTCCGCCGTCACGATCGCGACTCGGCGACCTCACGGGACGCCGACTCGAGTTCATCGATATGAACCAGTTTCACACGACGACGCCCCGCGGACCGGCCTGCACCGCGTTCGACGGCGTCGATGTTCTTCCACCCTGCCAGGTCGATGCGATGTGCACCCCGGTCGGCGACGAGGTCGGCGACGTCGTCAGCCGTCGTCGAGGCGTCGGGTAGGATTCCGGCGACGAAGTCGGCGATCACCGACTCGGCGGTCTCCTGTCCGCACAAGCGGTTGCGTCCGATGCCCCCGGTGGCGCCGCGCTTGATCCAGCCCGTCACGTACAGGCCGGGGACCACGTCGCCGTCGACGGTCGACTGCACCCGACCCTCGACGTTGGGGACCACGCAGCGCACGTCGTCGAACGGCACGTCGTTGATGGGTACTCCCCGATAGCCGATCGCGCGCAGCACGAGTCCGGTGTCGATGTCGAATGCCTCGTCAGTCGGGACGATGGCGACGTTCTCACCTGTCTCGGTGTAGACGTTGCCGACCGCGTGGAGCTTTGCGACGCGGTCGCCCCCGGACAGTTCCGTCGGCGACGTGAGGAAGCGGAAGACGATCCGCTTGTTGCCCTCTGTGCGCGGTCGTTCGGCGAACTCCTGCGCGAGCCGCAGCTTGGTCGCGATCGTCGAATCGAGTTCGCCGTCCGACCTCGCGGCTTCGGACACCGGATCGAGCGTGAGCTCCGCGGGATCGATGATCACGTCCACCCCCTCGACGTCGCCGAGCGCCAGGAACTCGCTGTTGGTGTACGCCGCCTGCGCGATGCCGCGCCGGGCGAGGAGCACGACCTCCCGGATGTTCGACTCACGCAGCGCCGCGAGTGCGTGGTCGGCGATGTCGGTCTTCGCGAGTTCGTCGGGATCGGTCACGAGGATGCGCGCCACGTCGAGCGCGACGTTGCCGTTGCCGACGACCACCGCACGTTCACCGGACAGATCGAAGGTCAGGTCGGCGAAATCCGGGTGTCCGTTGTACCAGGCGACGAACTCGGTGGCCGACACCGAGCCCGGCAGATCCTCGCCCGCGATGCCGAGCCGTTTGTCGGTCGGCGCCCCGACCGCGTAGATGACCGCGTTGTACCGCGCGACGAGCTCGTCGTGGCTGATGTGCTTGCCGACCTCGACGTTGAGGAAGTAGCGAAAATTGCGCTTCGACGACGTCGCGGCGAACGTCGACTCGACGCCCTTGGTCGCCGCGTGGTCGGGCGCGACACCCGCGCGAACGAGTCCGTAGGGCGTCGGCAGTCGGTCGAACATGTCCACCGAGATCTGCGTTTTGCGGACCAGCTCGTCGGCGGCGTAGAAGGCCGCAGGGCCCGCACCGACTATCGCCACACGGATCTCGCCGTCGGGTAGCTTCGGCGCCTTCTTCGGGGGGACGAGACCGCCGTCGACATCGTGGTCCCTGTAGTAGTCGGCATTGATCTGCAGGTACGGCTCGTCGCGTTCCTCGAGTTGGTCGTCGGGGACGATCGCCTCGACCGGACATTCGTCGATGCATGCACCGCAGTCGATGCAGGTGTCCGGATCGATATAGAGACTCTCGGCGGTGAAGAAAGTGGGCTCATCGGGAGTCGGGTGGATACAGTTGACCGGGCACACCGCGACGCAGCTCGCATCGTTACAACAGGGTCGTGTGATCACATGGGCCATCTGCACTGTCCTCGGAGCTCAACACGTAGAACGTGTTCTAGTTTTGTTGTGACTGTATCTTAACGATTGCCCTGTGAGCCACCCGATCGTAACCCCGGCGTGTGAGCCGCCCACGCAGCACGAATGCGAACCGAGGACACCTATTGACCCGCGAACTCAACCAGGCAGGCCTGCCCGATCGTAAGGACGGGGCCCGATACTTCGAGGCCGCGTACCGCGTGCGCACAGGCGATGTCGACCAGGACATGCGGGTACGCCTCGACGCCGTTGCGCGGTATCTGCAGGATGTGGCGAACGACAACATCGAGGCGACCGAACTCGGGGATTCCGACCCGTTCTGGATAGTCCGCCGCACCGTCGTCGACGTCATCCGGCCGATCTCGTGGCCCGCGACCGTGACCGCGCAGCGCTGGTGCGGCTCGCTCTCGACGCGGTGGACCAACATGCGTGTGCGCCTGACCGCTGAACACGAGACCAACCGTTTCAATCCCGAACCGCGCGAGGCGGGGCTGATCGAAACCGAGGCGTTCTGGATCAACGTCAACGACCAGGGCATGCCGTCGCGGATCTCCGACGAGGCCTTCGAACTGCTGTCGTCGATGACAGACGAGCATCGTCTGCGGTGGAAATCGATGAATCCGGAGAAGGCACCCGACGCCGAGGGTGCGTCGGCCCCTGATCGCGAGCACGTGCTGCGCAGCACGGATTTCGACCCGTTCAAGCATCTCAACAACGCCGCCTACCTCGAGGCGGTCGAGGACGAACTCGTCGACCACCCCGATCTGATCGACGGACCGCACCGTCTGACGATCGAGTACCTCCGGCCGATCGTGCCCGGTACGCCGATCACACTGCGACGTGTACGAGAACCGCAGCGCCTGCTGCTGTGGATACTCATTCCCGGCGACGAGGAGGGCGAGCACCAGGTCGCGGCGACGGTATCGGTGACCACGCACCCGGACGATTAGATGCCGCACAGCGTGGACGAGTGAGCCGCGTGGTTACGACGACTCCTCGTCGTGCTTCACGACGAGCGCGTGATCAGTGTCCGCCGGAAACGCAGAACTCGTTGCCCGCCGGATCGCTGAGCGTGGTCCACTCGAAGCCGCCGCCGGGAATCTCCCGATCGCCGATCTTCGTGGCGCCGTTCTCCACCAGGGTGTCGACGACAGCCGGATAGTCCGGCGATGTCAGGTCGAGGTGAATCCGGTTCTTGCCGGGCGTCGGGTCGTCGACCTTCTGGAAACCGATCACCGGTTGTCCTTGGCCCAGCGCGACGATGACGAAGAAGCCGTCGTTCTCCTCCACGATCGTGCCGCCGAGGTTGGTGGCCCACCATGCGGCGAGTGTCGTGGGTTCCAGTGCGTCGACGGTGATCATGGCTACCGAAAGTGTCATGGGCTCACCTTAACCGGTCACCCGACCAGAAGTCGAACATACGTTCGCCCGGAACCTGTCGCGGCCTACTGCCCTCCGTTGAGGAGTAACTCCATGAGTTTCGTCGGCGCAGCGCACGGATCTGCCGCGGCGCCCCCGATCGGTTCGACCCAGAAGGTGTAGACGCCGCGGGTCGGGGCGCGACTGGTCACACCGCACACCGCCGGACGTGCGGGATCACGCTGTGTGAAGGCCGCCTGGCTCACGATCCGCACGTTCTCGGTGGTGTATCCGAGCCTCTTGGCGGTGTCCTTCTCGACGTTGAAATCGCCCCATTCGAACCAGTTGAACGTGACATTCGCGGCGACCGCGCCGTCGACGATCCACCTGCAGATGGCCCCGTTGAACGTGCCGCGCGCCGCCGTCCCGCCGACCGCCTTGGCGATCTGCGCGGTCGACAGCACCTGACACTCGAGGGTCAGCTTGTCGAACTGATCGGTATCGACGTTGCCGGATTGCTCGGAGTTGGCCTGTTCGGACGAGACGGCCTGGCCGTCGACCGTGCAGCCCGACAGCGCGGCGACGAGTAGGGCAACGGCCGCGAGGACCGACGCGACGACACGCCTGCGGCTGCTCATGATGCACGCTCGATCGACATCGTGGCGAGTTGACGCGTCGCGTCGCAGATCTGCTCGGTGTCGGGAGCCTGGTCACTCAGAGACGTGGTGCCGGCGCTCACCGACCACTCGAAGAAGTCGGCACCGAAGCCGATGCCGATCTCGCAGATACCGGAGTCGGATGCGATGAATCCCTTGTGGCCGTTGATCTCTATGTCTTTGGTCGAGTCACGCGACAGTTGCTCGGTTGCGCGCTCCCGCCCGATCGGCGAACCGCGATACCAGTTGAACGAGGCCACAGGTCCGGTGCGATCGGCGCTCGATGTCCACTCACATGCCGACGGATTCTTCACCGTATTGGTCAGTGCGCCGATCTTGGCGAGGTCGACGACCTCCTCTGTCGTGACGCCACCGCACTGCCCGAAGAACGGGCCCGACCCGGCCTTGCCAGGTGCCGTGGCGGCGGTGCCGCCACCCGAACCTGCCGCATCGTCGGAATCCGACGAACACGCACTGCCGATCAGCGCGACGAACAACGCCATCGACACGAGAAAACCGCCACGCATGAGCTTGTCGATCTCGCGACGCTCACGTTTGGTCGGCCGCCCGGCGCCACGGTCGCGGCGCGGCTGACTCGCCAGGATCTCCTTCGACGGCGGGGGTGGGCTCTTGTCGATGTAACAGGCCGCCGCCGCCGCCGCGGACACACGCTTGGTGATCACCCGCGTGACTTCGACGATCCGCTCGCGACCACCCAGCCGCACCCGCACCTCGTCACCGATGCTCACGTGCTGGGCTGGCTTGGCGGTGGCCCCGTTGACGCGGACGTGGCCGCCCCGGCACGCGTCACCCGCAGCTGACCGTGTCTTGGTGAGGCGGATCGCCCAGATGTAGGCGTCGACGCGTCCACTCACCGTCGAGGCCTCGTCTCCCACGCGCGACAGTTACGTGCCCGCAGTCGTACTCGCACCGGTTATGCCCTGCTCATTTCTGGCGGGTCAGCAGGTAGTAGCCGCCCGCCAGCACGACGATGCCGAGCACGATCGCCAGGAACCAATTGGTGAAGATGCCGACGAGAAGAAAGACCACGATGCCCGGCGAGATCGCCACGAGACTCATCCCAGGATTCTCGCGCACAACCTGCGAGACGGCTTTGCTCTTTGCGGGGTCGATCGCCATGACTTCCTCCTAGCGCGCGGGCCGTCGTCGTCCGCTGACACACGAGCGAGCGAGCGGCCGACGACGTGTGTTGGGCGTACCTGCGTCGGTGGCTCCACTGTAGCCAAACGGGTTCGGACGGTCAGTCGTCGCGCCGCGCGGGTTCGTCCTCGTCGACGTCGAGGTGCTGCTCGACGTAATCGGCGCTCGGCACGTCGTCGGATTGTGGCGGTTGGACACCCGCGAGCGGGTCGACGAAAGCGTCCAGGGGCGCGTCGTCGGCGAGCGATTCGCCGGGCTCGTCGTCGAGCGGTGCTTCAGGGTCGACGACGCCCTCGGGTAGGTCCTCGCCGGAGATCGGTTGGCTCATCGTCATCTCCTCGTAGTCGAGCGATCGGGACAGTCGAGTGATCGGGGTAGTCGAGTTATCGGACCCCTCCGTTGTAACAAAAGCCGTCGCAGTACCAGGGTCACCCCAGAGGAACCGCAGCAAGGAGCCAGGGTGTCGACGCTCTGGTCGGTGCCTGCAACAGACGAAGAGGAATCTGACCGAAGAGGAATCTGACGACGTCGTACCGGACGCTGGTGCCGTGTGAGCGTCCCGGACGTTGGTGCCGTGTGAGCGTCGGGGGCCCCGGGAATTCGACGTCTCGGAGGCCGATTGTGACCGAGTTTGCCGTATCAGGCTGCGGTGTAGGGTCTTTCGATATTCATCGTACGTCGGTGGTATGACACGATCGGCTCACGACGAGAGTCGACGGTGGCGGCAGCACCTATCGCGCTTGTGCAGTGCTCGTCGCTGCGCGCGCGTGAACAGCCGCTTGCTGCGCGCCTACCGCCGACGCACGGTTCCACGCCTCGACCTCACCACCGCGTCCGATCGATGGGCTCACCCTGCGCGCTCGATTCGACGTCGCATCCGAACCCGACCACCCAGCGTCCGTCGGAGAGTTCGACCTTGCCCAGCATCATCGGCTGTGGGAGCGCGGCGAGGAACTCACCGAGCGCGGCGGGCGACAGCACCCAGCACTCCCCCTCGATGGACCGGCCATCGACGCCGTCACGGACCAGGCCCGGCTTCGGCGGTGTCGTGTCCAGTGCCACAAGGCGATACGACGCTGCTGTCCGCACTTCACCGTTCCAGCGTGCGCCGCGCTCGCTGAGCTCGTGGGTCAACGGCCCACCCCGCATGTGCGCGCCGAACACGGCCAGCTCGACCGAGGGCGCGACCCGCTCACTCCACGCCGGGTCGATCGCCGACGAGATGACAGCTTGCGGAGCCGATGCCGTCACCGACAGGCGCCGCGCGAGGTCGACGAGAACCGCGTCCTCGTGCGCACCCGCGAGAAGTGTGATCCCGAATTGCGCCTGCGTCCCGTCGGTCTCGTCGACGACGCCCGCCGGAACCGCCAGCGCACAGAGGTCGAACAGGTTGCAGAAGTTGGTGTAGGTACCCATCCGGCTGTTGACGCCAATCGGATCGTCGGCCACCTCGTCGATCCGCGGATGACAGGGAGCCGTCGGAACCATGAGAGCCGTCGCGTCACCCCACGCGTCCATCGCAGTCGACCTCAGTTCGGCGAGTCGGCGCCGGACACGCAGCAGATCCACCGCCGTGTAGCCGGATGCCTTCGTCACGATCTGTGCCACAACGGGATCGAGTCCGACCTCTGCGGAATCGGCTGCACCGTCGACGAACTCACCGACTGCATCGTATCGCTGGGCGACGAGCGCGTCCTCGTACAGCAGTTTCGCTGCGGCGAGAAAGGGTGCCAGGTCGATCGTCTTGATCGTGCAGCCCGCAGCCTCGGCGGCGACAACGGCCTCGCCGAACGCCGCGCGCCAGCGGTCGTCGAGTTCCGGCAGCTCCGCGGGAACCGCGATGACCGGTGCCTCCGGTGCCGCGAACGACGACCCGCTGGAGAATGGCCGCGGACCCGTGGCCGCGGCCATTGCGGCGGTCGCCAGGTTTGCCAGGTCGAGGTCGGCTGCGAAGATCGTCGGGACGTCGTAGTCGGCGCAGGCAGGCACGATTCCGTCGGTCGAGATGGCGCCCACCGTCGGCTTGATGCCGACGATCCCCTGCAGTCCAGCGGGCACTCGCCCCGAACCGGCGGTGTCGGTGCCGATCGCGATGTCGGCGAAACCGAGCGCGACGGCGACTGCCGACCCCGAACTCGAACCACCGGAGATGCGCTCGGGGCGTCGTGAATCGCGCACGGCACCATGAGGACTGCGCGTGCCCACGAGACCGGTGGCGAACTGATCGAGGTTCGTCTTCCCGATCACGACCGCACCCTCCGCTCGTAGCGCCGCGACGACCGGCGCATCGTCATCGGGTATGTACGCGTAGCCGGGACACGCTGCGGTGGTGGGCAGCCCGGCGACGTCGACGTTGTCCTTGACCGCGAGAATCGTTCCGGCCAGGGGCCCGCCTGCGGCCATCGAGGCCTCGAACTCGAGCGCGACCTCGGACAGCGGGCGCAGCGAGATGAACACCTCTGGCCGGTCGGCCGCCTCGATCCGCGCATACGTGTCGTCGACCTTGCTCATGCGACCTTCCCCTTCGGCTCGTCACCCGTGTCACTGCTGCTCTTGTCGACGTCTCCCCCGGCTGCACCCTTGGTGAACTCACCTGCCAGAGACCACCTCTCACGCTCCTCGGCTCGCGCGCGCTCCATCTCCTCCCGCGAGGACGCGATGTCGCGCGCATTCTCGGCGAGGAAGCGCTCGTGCTCGGCGAGCGAGAACGTTCCCTCGCTGATGCGCACACTGTCACCTCGTCCCGCAGCGACGTCGGCGCGCATGTCCAACAGTTCCTCGGCGCTCACCGGATACCATTTGATGCGGTCGAAAAAGCGCAGCAGCCATGGGTGTTCGGGCTCGAATCCGGGAGCCTGTTGCGGGTACCGATGGTTCCAGACCTGCGTAGTACGGCCGACGAATTGGTAGCCGCCTGGACCTTCCATGCCGTAGATGCACAGGTAGGCGCCACCGATCCCGACAGCGTTCTCCGGCGTCCACGTCCGTGCCGGGTTGTACTTGGTGGTCACGAGACGGTGCCGTGGGTCGAGCGGAACGGCCACGGGCGCCCCGAGGTAGACGTCACCGAGACCGAGGACGAGGTAATCGGCGTCGAACACGATGCGGTGGACGTCGTCGACCGAGTCGAGTCCGTTCATGCGGCGGATGAACTCGATGTTCCAGGGGCACCACGGTGCGTCGGATCGTACGCCGAGCATGTACCGCTCGATCGCCTCGCGCGTCGCGGGGTCGTCCCACGACAACGGCAGGTGCACAGTGCGACTGGGTACCACGAGCTCCGATGCGGCCGGTAGTTGACTCTCACACTCGATCAACCAGTCCCGCATGGCCTGTTGCGACCACGTCGTCGGGTCCGCTTTCACCTGTAGCGATCGTATGCCGGGGGTCAGATCGATCAACCCTGCGGGCTTCTCCGCCCCGATACGCTCGGCCAAGGCATGGACGCGAGCACGCAGGGCGAGATCGAGCCGCATGTCGCCGTATTCGACGAGGATGTTGTCGTCACCGCTACGCCGATAGGTCACCGTGGTGGTGCCATCAGCTGTGGTGGTCCGCCCGAGGATTCCGGCGTCGGCATCCCCTGCGCGCGACAGGACGTCGACGAAACAGGCACGCCGAGCAAGACCGAGTTCTGCGGGTGATGCTGTCTGCGTGGCCTTGACCGCGACGAAGCGCACCGTGTCGCCCGGCTTGAGCTGTCCGAGTTTCCACCGTTCAGCGGCTGCGACCGTCACCGGACAGACGAAACCACCGAGACTGGGACCGTCGGGTCCGAGCAGGATCGGGGTGTCGCCCGTGAAGTCGAGCGCACCAACGGAATACGCGTTGTCGTGAATGTTCGACGGATGCAGTCCTGCTTCGCCACCGTCGGTTCGCGCCCACTGCGGTTTGGGCCCGATCAGTCTAATCCCGGTGCGGTCGGAGTTGAAATGGACCTCATAGTCGGTACCCATCAGTGTGTCGATGTCGTCGGGAGTGAAGAACTCCGGCGCCGAATGAGGTCCGACGGTCACGCCGAGCTGCCAGGCGTTGGTCAGCGCGGGCTGCTCCTCGGTGAGGATACGGGTGGGGCTGCCCGTCGGCATGGCCGCGCGGGCAAGAGCGTCGCCGTCGGCGAGCACGCGACCGTCGAGTCCACCGAACCGGCCCATGGTGAACGTCGACCGGCTGCCCAGATAGTTCTCGGCTTCAACGCCCCCGGCAACCGCCACGTACACGCGTAGGCCGAGCGATCCGACCGCACCAACGTCGAGCACTCCGCCGGCGGGCACCCGCAGCGGAACCCATTGCGGCACAGAACGACCATCGATGCTGACCGGAACCGGGGCGCCCGTGACGGCGACGGTGGTCGCCGCACCGAAGCGCAGTCGCGGTCCCATCATCGTCGCCTCGAGTCCCGCGGCGGCGGCCGGGTTGCCGACCGCCAGGTTTGCCAAGCGGAACGACAGATCGTCCATCGGACCCGACGGTGGGGCCCCCACCTTCCAGTAGCCGACGCGGCCGGGCCAGTCCTGGATGGTGGTCATCGGCCCGGCGCGCAGCACCTCGACGGCGTCAGGCTGAGTTGTGTTGCTGTTCATCTCGTCTCCTCGGACGCGGCGTCGTCGACTCAGCTCTGCGGACGCGTGACGATGACGCGGACGGCGCTCGGGTCGAATCCGTTGCACGGGTTGTTGATCTGCGGGCAGTTCGACACGAGAACAAGGGTGTCGACGTCCGCGCGGAGCGCGAGGCGCTTGCCGGGGGCCGAGAGACCGTCGACGATGCCGAGCGCACCGTCGGGGTCGACGGGCACGTTCATGAAGAAGTTGACATTGCCGACGAGGTCGCGTTTCCCGAGCCCATGGCGGGAGCCGCCGATGAGGAAGTTCTCGACGCACGCGTGCTGATGTTTGGTGTGGTGGCCGTAGCGCAGCGTGTTGGACTCCTGCGAGCACGCGCCGCCGAGGGTGTCGTGGTTACCGACCTCGTCGGCGACAATCGTCATCATCGGCTGAGACTCCTGGTCGCGGATGACCGTTCCGGTCGTGAGGAAGATATTGCCCTGCGCGGCGATGGTCGTCTGTGCGGAGTAACGGATCGAGTGGTCGTGGCCGCCGTAGAACAGTGTGTCGACAGCCTGGTTGCCGTGGAGGTCGACGATGGTCAAGACGTCGCCGGCGGCAACGACTTCCGCCCAGGGCGCGCGTTCGCCGACTATGCCGTCGTAGATCACCTCTCCAGGCACGAGGGCGAGGTCTGCGGCGGGGGCTGTGGTGTGGTCGATCGTGGTGGTCATGGTTGGTCCTCGGGTGTGATGTGGTGTCGACGCCGCTCGTCGGGCGGGTCGCTCAACCACAGGTGGTCAGAAATACGTTGCGCCGTAGATGTCTTCACTGTTCGCGACGGCGCGCTGGTACTCGGGGTCACGGTCGGCGACATCGGCGAGCAGGGCGTCGAGATCGTCGGTTGCCTTCCAGGCGAGCACTTCGAGAGGCCCGGAACGGAAGTCGGGCGCCGGGTCGAGCGGGTGCGCGGTGTTGGCGAGGGCCACGATGCACGGCAGGTGTAGGAGTAGGTCGACGCTGGTGTCGGCGCCTGCGGTTCCCTGGAACTCGAAGGCTCCGTCGCCGTCTACACGGACGCCTTCGAAGAACGACACCGACGGTGCGACGTCGGTCGGTGTGAGTCCGTTCTTGGCAGCGGCCAGCTTGAGCAGTTCGCGGCCTGCGGGTGTGGTCGAGTGCACTGCTCCGTCACCGTATTTCGCGCTGTTGTCGGCGAGTGTCGTCGTGCCCGCGAGCGCATCGTGACGGGCGCTGCGGTCGGCGACGACGGTGGCCAGCACCCTACCCTGATCACTCAGCAGCGGATGCCCTGTGGTGAGGTAGGCCTGCCAGGGCACCTTGACGGTGTCGGCGACGTTCAGCCGCTCCCATGTCGCGTCCGCGCGCCACAGCAGCAGGTGTGCGCATGCATCACCGGTGATGTCGCGCAACCGGATTCGCGTTCCGCGGGCGAGCACCTTGGTCGTGTACCTACCACCGGGCACGGTTTCAGCCCAGATCAACGACGCCGGATCGACGTCGGCGGGCGGGGTGGGCCAGTCGGTCGCGGGCACCACGGGCATGGAGTCGGTGATGGCGCCGGCCTGCGAGCGCGCGTGGGCTTTGGCCCCTGCGGTCGAGGCAGTGGAGGTGATTGTCGAGTTGGTCATGATGACCCCTTCCGGGAATGTGTCGATGAATGTGTCGTCGCAAGAAGCGATCACGCGGGGGCGGTGACCGGCTTGGGATGCTCTTTGCCACGCGGGTAGCAGGCGATGCCGACGAGAACCGTTGCGACGATGCAGATCGGTCCGGCCCACCGGAGGATGGGCATCTCACCCGTGGGGTCGAAGACCTCGGCGCGCGGCCAGGCCAGGTTGATCACCATGAGCGTTCCGTAGGCCACCGCGAGCAGGTTGACCACGATGCCGAAGCGCCCGAGCCCGAAGAGTTTCTTGCCCTCGGCGTCGACCTGGACGCCGCCGGACGGCCAGCCCTGGAAGCGGCGGTACAGCATCGGTGCGGTGACCGCCAGGTAGGCGAGATAGATCAGGATGATGCAGACACTCGCCAGCGTCGCGAAGATCGCGGAGTTGCCGACGTTGACCACCAGGATCGCGATGCAGAGCACTCCGATGAGGATGGACGGGAGGATCGGGGTACCGGTGCGGGTGTTGACATGGGCGAGTTTGTCGGAGAACGGGAGTCGCCCGTCACGTGCCATCGAGAACATCAGACGCGAACACGCCGTCTGGATGGCCAGGGTGCAGATGAAGATCGCCACCGCGACGTCGCACAGCAGCACCTTGCCCCAGAAACCGCCGAGGACCGAGTCGAGCACATACGGCAGACCGCCGGTGGCGAGTTCGTCGTCGAGCGTCGGTGCGGCCATCAGTGCGCCGAGCAGCATGAGCCCGCCGCCGATCGCCGACACGGTCAGTGCCATCCGGATGGTGCGCGGCGCGACGCGGCGTGGGTTGCGGGTTTCCTCGGCGAGTTCGCCCGCCGAGCCGAATCCGACCATCACGTAGGCCGCCATGAGACCGGAAACGATGAACGCCCAGATGTAGCCCGGTTGCTGTCCCGGCGCGCCGGTGTCGAAGACGACGCCCGGACCGCGCTTGGCGTGGGTGAACAGTGCAAGGACAACGGCGACGACTCCCACGAGTTCACACGTGACACCGATGCTGTTGACCCGGCTCATCCACGTCACGCCGATGCAGTTGATCGCTGTCACGGCGATCAGCAGGATCGAGCCGAGCAGGACGGCGTTCGCCGCTCCCGACGTCGACGTCAGGGTGGGGTCGTCGCCGATGATCTGGAAACCGCCCCATACGCTCGGCAGCACCACCTGCAGCGCGATCGCTGCGGCCGAGGCGGTGACGATCTGCGCGATCATCATGAACCAGCCGCCGAACCAGCCGATCACCTCACCACCCATACGGCGCGACCACTGGTAGATGGCGCCGGAGATCGGGTAGCGCGCGGCGATCTCGGCGAAACAGAGCGCAACCAGGAACTGGCCTGCGTAGACGATCGGCCAGGTCCAGAAGAAGGCCGGACCGCCGAAGCCGAACCCGAGGCCGAAGAGCTGGAAGATCGTGGTCAGGATCGAGACGAACGAGAATCCGGCCGCGAACGACGCGAACTTGCCCAGCGATCGGTGGAGTTGCTGGTCGTAGCCGAACTCGGACAGGTCGTCGGCATCGGCACCCGTGGTGGGCGTGTGCGTGCCTGCGTGTGCCGGCTGTGCGGGGGGTTGAGCGGTGGAGGTCATCGATCGGTCCTTTGCGGTGAGGCTCCACGGTGAGCTGGTTTATCTGCCAGTTGATAGATAACTCTTGCGCTTTTTCTATCGAGTGACAGTTATGTTGCAGGCGTGGAAACTCGCGCTACAGGCGTGTTACGCGTGCCGGGTACACGCAGCGAGGTGTGCACGACGCCCGAACCTGGCGTCATGCGTGCTCGACTAGACTCGACGAGGCCGATCTCGTCAGTTGACCTCCGCACCGAGGTCCGACGACCCAACAGCGAGAGAGCGTGACATGAGTACTGCCTCCCGGCCGGGCCGAGCAGCGACCGGCCCCGGCAGACCGCGTCTCGTCGAGCAACGCAGACGGGGCGCAACAGCGCGCGAGGAGATCCTCGACGCTGCTGCCGAACTCTTCTGCCGCCACGGTTACACCGGAACGTCGACCCGCATGATCGCCGAAGCCGTCGGCATCCGCCAGGCGTCGATGTACCACTACTTCACGACCAAGGACGACATTCTCGCCGCGCTCCTCGACGCGACCGTTGTCGGCTCTCTCGAGCGCGCACGAGAGCTACTGGCCGACGACCGCGCACCGCTCAACAGACTGCTCGATCTCGCGCGCTTCGACGTCGCGCAACTCGTCGACGAGCGGTGGAACCTGGGGTCGCTGTATCTGCTACCCGAGGTCGGCGACGAACGTTTCACTCAATTTCGCACGGCGCGAACAGAACTCGCCGCAGCATACGAAACCCTGGCGGCCGCGGCGATCGACGACCCGTCGGACACACGCTCCCTCCTCCCCTTTCGCCTCGTCGAATCGGTGATCATGCTTCGCTCCGACGAGCAGCGCGGCGACCTCGGCGAACGCACCGCAGCGGACCTCGCCGACACGATCGTGGGCGCGATCGAGATGCTGATGGTGCAACCGCCGCTGCGGTGAGGACGGCGGGACCAGCCAGGTCAGCAGTGCGCGACCATCGGGACGGGGCGGATAGGCTGACACCCATGGCTGGTCACAGTATGGAGTTCGACCCGATCGCCGAGGCGAAGGCCAATTGGACCTCGGCCGGATGGGGCGACGTCGCCGAGGGGATGGTCGCAGTCACGTCGGTGATGCGCGCACACCAGATCCTGCTGGGCCGAGTCGAAACAGCGCTGCGCCCTTACGATCTGACGTTCTCACGGTTCGAACTGCTACGCCTTCTGGCGTTCTCGCGCAACGGCGCGCTGCCCATCACCAAGGCAAGCGACCGTCTCCAGGTACACGTCACGAGCGTCACCCACGCGATTCGACGACTCGAGGAAGCACAGCTGGTCCGACGCCTCCCCCACCCCACCGACGGCCGCACCACCCTGGTCGAGATCACCGACCTCGGCCGCTCGACAGTCGAGGATGCGACGACGACACTCAATCGCGAGGTGTTCTCCGACGTCGGGATGGACGAGTCCGAGATCGGCGGACTGGTCTCGGCGATCCAGTCGCTGCGCCATCACGCGGGGGACTTCTGACTCACGGTCCTCGTCGTTCCGTATGACGGACATCCCGGGTTCGCGGGCTGATCGTCATACTGCCGGGCAGCACCGCCGATCCGTATGACGCACGCCCCGGGTTCACGGGCAGTTTGTCATACTGCCCGTGCGCGGTGGGGCGGGCTCGGGCACGAGTCCGTCGTCGTGCGGTTCACGCCGCCGAGCGGTCGAGCGCGGCCGCGATCAGGTTGATCACGTGGTCGGGCCGCTCGATCAGATCGGCCCAGGTGAAGTTCAGTACCGTCCAGCCCCGGGCAGTCAGTGCGTTGCGACGCGTGCGGTCATGCTGAAACGCCTTGGCATCGCGGTGATATGCGAAACCGTCGACCTCGACGGCGAGCTTTGCTGCCGGAAAGGCGACGTCGATCACGTATCCGCCCTCTGGCAGGTTCGCGACCCACCCGGTGATGCCTGCCCCGTCCAGGATCGACGTCATGACCCGCTCGGCCGCTGACCGCGTGCCGTCGGCGAGGAGGTCGAGGTAGCCACGTACCAGCGGCGCACCGTGACGCCCCGGGTAGCGGGCGTGCGCAGCGTCGAGGGAGTCGAGCGTCACCCGACCAGAGAGCAGCGCCGAATCCATGGACGACAGCCCCAGCACCACTGCGGCTTCGAGCACTGTGAGGTCGGTCGACGTTGTCCGGTGCCGCTTCACGCCGGCACGGCCCGGTTTTCCGGTCAGTAGGTCATACGGATTCGCGGCATCTGGCGCCCCGGCCGCAGGTCAGCGCAACGTCTCGATGATCGCCGAGAAATCGAGATCGGCGTGCTGCTCGGCGAACGACTTGTACAGCGCGGCGGCGTGCTCGCCGAGTGGAGCGCGTGAGCCGGTGTCGGCGATGGCGTCGAGCGCGAGGCCGAGGTCTTTGTTCATCAGCGCGGTCGCGAAGCCGGGCTTGAACTCGTTGTTCGCGGGCGACGTGGGCTGAGGTCCCGGTACCGGACAGTTCGCCTCGATCGCCCAGCAGTTCCCGGTCGCGCCGGTCACGACGTCGTAGAGCGCCTCGTCGGACAGTCCGAGTTTCTCCGCGAGGACGAAGGCCTCGCCGACGGCGATCTGCTGCACGGCGAGCAGCATGTTGTTGCACACCTTTGCCGCCTGGCCCGCGCCGGTCTCGCCGCAGTGGATGATCTTGCCCGCCATGGGCTCCAGGGTGGACCGCGCCGCGACAAACGCCTCCTCGCTGCCGCCCACCATGAATGCCAGGGTTCCCGCGACGGCACCCCGCACACCACCGGACACCGGTGCGTCGACCTGTGCGAAGCCGAGAGCTGCAGCGCGCGCATTGATGTCGCGGGCGTCGGCCACCGAGATCGTCGAGCTGTCGATCAACAGGGCTCCCGTCGGCGTTGCCGGCAGGATCTCATCGTAGAGCTTCTTCACGATCGCCCCGTTCGGGAGCATCGTGATCACGACCTCGGCGACCGCCACGGCCTCGACCGCCGTGGGAAAGGTCAGAACCCCGTTCGCCTCGGCGGTCTTGACCGCCTCGGGTACGGGATCGAAGCCGTGGACCGTGTGGCCTGCCTTGACGAGATTGGCGGCCATGGGCCCGCCCATGTTGCCTAGTCCTAGAAAGGCGATCGTCGTCATTGTCGATTCTCCTGAGCTGAAAGTGGTTGTGATGCTGACGTGTTGGTCATGCGTCGCGGAATCGGGTAGCCACTGACCGGCCGACGACGACGCGCATGATCTCGTTGGTCCCCTCGAGAATCCGGTGGACGCGCAGGTCCCGGACGATCTTCTCGATCCCGTATTCGGTGAGGTAGCCGTAACCGCCGTGCAGTTGCAGGGCCTGGTCGGCGACGGTGTAGCAGGAGTCGGTGACGTACCGTTTGGCCATCGCGCACTGCTCGACCTTGTCGACTGCCCCGGCGTCGAGAGCCGACGCCGCATGCCACAGCATCAGCCGGGAGGTCTGCAGCGATGTCGCCATGTCGGCGAGCGTGAAGCGGATCGTCGGCTCGTTGATGAGGTTGCTCCCGAAGGCCTTCCGCGATGCGACGTAGGCTGCCGCCTTGTCGAAGGCGGCCTGTGCGCCACCGAGCGACGACGCCGCGATGTTCAGCCGACCTCCGTTCAGTCCGTTCATCGCGATACCGAAACCGATACCCTCCTGCCCACCGAGAAGATTGGCTGCGGGCACGCGCACCTCGTCGAGGATGACCTGCGCTGTCGGCTGCGCGTGCCATCCCATCTTGTGTTCCTGCGCCCCGAAGCTCAGTCCGTCAGAGCCGTTTTCGACGAGGAATGTCGAGATGCCCTTCGGTCCGTCGCCACCGGTGCGTGCCATCACGACGTACAGATCCGACGACCCGGCGCCCGAGATGAACTGCTTCACGCCGGTCAGCACGTACTCGTCGCCGACCTTCTCCGCGCGTGTCGACAAGGCTGCGGCGTCGGAGCCGGCGCCGGGCTCGGTCAGGCAGTAGCTCGCGATGGTCTCCATACTCGCCAATCGCGGAATCCATTGTGCTCGTTGTTCGTCGGTGCCGTAACTGTCGACCATCCAGGTACACATGTTGTGGATGGAGAGGAATGCCGCAACGGCGGGGTCGGCGTAGGCGAGCTGCTCGAAGATGCGCACACCGTCGAGTCTGCGGAGTCCGCTGCCGCCAACGTCCTCCGAACAGTAGATGGCACCCATCCCGAGTTCAGCGGCCTCTCGCAGCTCGTCGACCGGGAAGTGATCGTCGGCATCCCACTCGAGTGCGTGTGGCGCCAGCTTTTTGGCGGCGAACGCCGCTGCGGTCTCGACGATGACGCGCTCGTCGTCGTCGAGGCCGCCGGTCGGTATGGCGGATGTCGTGGTGGTCATCCCACTCAGTCCATCGTCGGGATCACGAACTCAGCACCGTCCTTGATACCCGACGGCCACCGCGACGTGACCGTCTTGGTCTTGGTGTAGAACTGGATCGAGCTGGGTCCGTGCTGGTTGAGGTCGCCGAAACCCGAACGCTTCCAGCCGCCGAATGTGTAGTAGGCCACCGGCACCGGGATCGGGACGTTCACACCGACCATGCCGACGTCGACGCGTGCGGTGAAATCTCGGGCGGCGTCGCCGTCGCGCGTGAAGATCGCGACGCCGTTGCCGTACTGGTGATCCGAGGCGAGCGCCAACGCTTCCTCGTAGTCTGCAGCGCGCACGATCGACAGCACCGGGCCGAAGATCTCGTCGGTGTAGATCGACATGTCCTTGGTGACGTGGTCGAAGAGGGTCGGTCCGATGAAGAATCCGCTCGACAGGTCGTCGTCGCCATAGGTCTGCTCGTCACTGGCGCGTTCGCGGCCGTCGATGACGAGTTCGGCCCCTTCCTCGGTGCCCTTGCCGATGTAACCCTTGACGCGTTCGAGTGCCGCCTTCGTGACGAGCGGCCCGTAGTCGGCCTTCGGGTCGAGGCTGTGGCCGACGCGCAGACCGTTGACCTTGTCGATCAGTTTGGCGCGCAGACGTTCTGCGGTCTGCTCACCCACCGGCACCGCGACGCTGATCGCCATGCAGCGCTCGCCTGCGCTGCCGTACCCGGCGCCGATGAGCGCGTCCGCAGCCTGATCGAGGTCGGCGTCGGGCATGATGATCATGTGGTTCTTCGCCCCGCCGAAGCATTGTGAGCGCTTGCCGTTGGCTGCGGCTGTGGAGTAGATGTACTGCGCGATGTCGGAGCTGCCGACGAAGCCGAGCGCCTTCACATCGGGATGATTGAGCAGAGCATCGACAGCCTCCTTGTCGCCGTGCACAACTTGGAACACTCCGTCGGGAAGCCCCGCCTGTGTAAACAATTCGGCGAGGAGGACGGGAACCGACGGATCGCGCTCGCTGGGCTTGAGAATGAAGGCATTGCCGCACGCGAGCGCCGGACCGGCTTTCCAGAGCGGGATCATCGCAGGAAAGTTGAACGGGGTGATGCCCGCGACCACGCCGAGCGGTTGACGGATCGAGTGGACATCGATGCCCGCGCCAGCGCCCTCGGTGAAGTCTCCCTTGATGAGATGCGGTATGCCGATGGCGAATTCGATGACCTCGACGCCGCGCTGGATGTCGCCGAGCGCGTCGGCGTGGGTTTTGCCGTGTTCGAGCGAGAGCGTCGTGGCGATCTCGTCGGCGTTCTGATTGATTAGATCGACGAACCGCATCATCACGCGAGCACGGCGCTGCGGATTCCACGCAGCCCACTCCTTCTGCGCCTCGACGGCCGTGGCGACGGCCGCTGCGACCTCGTCGCTACTCGCCAGGGGGACGGTTGCCTGGACTGCACCGGTGCTCGGATTGAACACGTCGGCCTGACGGCCGTCGGTCACGCTGACGCGCTCACCGCCGAGGTAGTGCGGGATGGACGGTACGGAGGGAGCTGAAGCAGTCACCGGTCTTCACCTGTTCTGGTTGGTGGATGTTCTGGGTTCGTACACGAGAGGTCGCCATGATCGAGACCATGCGGACTCTGTCCCGCATATACTAGGACATCCAAGTAATTTCGTAAACGGTCTGCTCCAGCAACACCGACGCCCACCCCGACCGCGAGTAGGTTAGGGTAGCCTTTCTTTGATTGCGGCGTGATGAGTGCGCCGACACCCTTATCCACTCGAGACACCCAAGGAGCAGATCGTGTCCGTCGTCATCCTCTACGGCACCGAAACCGGCAACTCGGAGCTCGTTGCCGACGCCATCGCCGACGTCCTGGCGGCCGAGCACGACCCGTCGATCTACGACATGAGCGAGTTCGCCGTCGATGATCTCGACCCGTCGGACTTTCTGATCATCGTCTGCTCGACGTACGGCGAGGGTGAGCTGCCGACCGGTGCTGAACCGTTCGCCGAGGAGATCACCGAAACCACCCCCGATCTGTCCGGGATTCGATTCGCCGTATTCGGGCTCGGCGACACGATCTACGGCGAGACCTTCAACCGTGGGGGTGAGTTGATGGCGGAGCTCCTGACCCGGCAGGGCGCCACACAGGTCGGCCAGCACTTCCGGCACGACAACTCGTCGTCGATCAAACCGGCGAAAGCTGCAGCCGAGTGGGCCGAGAGCCTGACCGGCGTGATCGGGGGCGTCACGGTCTGAGGGGCGCACCGTCCTCGTCGGGCGTCACGCCACCCGGCGGATCGGCGCAACAGTCGACTCACGTCGTTGCGCCTCGAGTTCTTCTCCCCTGACTGCCGAGAGCTTCGCCAGCTCCACCACGGAGCGGACCATCGCCGCCAACACGATGCCGAGGAACAGCGCCGTGGGCACCGACACCTTCAGATTCTCGCCGAGCAGGATCACCCCGAGTGCCATCGAGACGGCCGGCTCCATGACGTTCATCGCGGGGAACGACGTCTGGAGGTCTCCCGCCCCGAACCCCTTCTGCTGCGCCAGCACAGCACCCGCGGCGACCAGTACCAGCAAGTAGAGCTCCGGCTTGGCGAACGTGTGCAAGAAGTCGTGGGTCATCTGATACACGACGGTCTTGATGAGCAACGCAGACACACCGAACAACGTGCCCGCGGCGAGCCCGTAGAACAACGCTCGGTAATGCGGACTCGACCGCTCGGCGAACACGACGCATGCCACGACGACCGCTGCCACGGCGACGACGGTCCCCCACATCACAGCGTCGTTGGGCCGTCGAAGCGAGGGTTCGGGTCGCGAGATCAGCAGGAAGGTCGCCACACAGCCGACCAGGACGGCGCCCCACGCCCATTCCTTGAGCCTGGGATGACGGTGGTCGGCCCACGCCTCGAGAGGCAGTGCGAACAGGACCGCAAGCACCACCAGCGGCTGGACCAGCAGGATCGAGCCGAGTCCCAGAGCCGAGGCCTGCAGCACGAAGCCCGCGATGGCGATCCCGGCACCGAGCCACCAGCCCGGCGTGATGGCTCCTGACGCCCTGGAGGCGCGTTGCCGCAGCACGGTTCCCCCTGCGATCAGTAGCGCTGCAGAGATGGCGAGCAGCGCGGGAACCCAGGAATGCACGGCACCAGGCTAGTGGTGTCGCAGCGACTCTGCGTCGTACTCGCGCACTAATCTGAAGTCATGCGGCACACACAGCACGCCGACGGTGCCATGAACCACGTAACCACGGGACGTCCCACCCGCGCTGATGACGCCGGGCTGCACGACGCTCCGACTGGCGCCGCACGGGCGATCTCCTGGTTCCGGACCGAACTCGAACAGCTCGCGACACTCGACGCCGAGGCGATTGCACGCGTCCTCGACTCCTCGCGTACCGACCATGCGGCGATGCTCTCGGTCATCGCGGATTGCCTCGACGAGGCCTACGAGTTCGACGCCGAGGCCGACGAGGCGTCGATACGTGGTGACGACGAGCACGCGCAGTTCTGTCGCCAGGAGTCCGCGGCGTGGCGAGCCACCGTCACCGTGCTGCGCATCGCCGACACCCGGCTCCGCGGCGACCGCAGCAGCACTCGACACATCGCATGAGTACCGGGCCGCGCACGCTGATATTGATGCGACACGGAAAGTCGGGGTATCCGTCCGGCGTTGCAGATCACGAGCGTCCGCTTGCCGATCGGGGGCGCCGAGAGGCAGCGCTCGCCGGCGAATGGATTCGTTCCGAAGACCTACAGGTCGACGCCGTGCTCTGCTCGACCGCCACCAGAACCCGTCAGACACTCGAGCGCACGGGCGTGTCCGCTCCGGTCACCTATCTCGACGAGATCTACGGCGGAACGCCGTTCGACATTCTCGAAGCGATCCGCGTGTACGCCCCGGAGGACGCGTCGACGCTGCTGGTCGTCGGGCACGAGCCCGGCATGCCGCAGACTGCGCTCGCGCTCGACCCCGACGGGTACATCGAACGGTTCCCCACCTCGGCATACGCTGTCGTCTCTGTCGGTCTCGACTGGGATCGCCTCGGCCTCGAAGCCGACCCCGAGGCCGAACTCCTCGGCGTCCGCGTACCCCGCGGCGAAGCGTGATAGCTCACACCTGACTCGACCTTCGTGACCGCAAGTGCTATCAATGGATTGCAGAATTGCTTAATCCATTAAGCCACTATCCGATCGATGCACCAAGGAGGTCGGCACATGCCCAGCAGCTGGCCGCAACCGCTCTACGAAATCAAGGCGAACCTGTTCAAGGGGCTCGCACACCCGGTCCGCATCCGCGTGCTCGAGGTACTCAGCTCCAACGGGGTCCCGACACCCGTCAGCGAGCTGCTCACGATCACAGGCCTCGAGCCGACGACGATGTCGCAGCATCTCGCCGTCCTCAAACGACATCGCGTGGTGCACAGCGAACGCGTCGGCAACGCCGTGTTCTATGAACTCGCCAACCCGAAGGTCGCTGACCTTCTCGTGACCGCGCGCGGCTTCCTGGCCGATACGCTGGGCGCCGAGCGCGACCAGCTCGACGCGATGTCTGCTCTGCCGCCCGTCGTCAAGCAGTGAGTACCGCAACCACCGGGTCGGGCAATCACACCCCGGCCTGGTTACAGGCTGTCCACCCACAACGACTGCTGCACCTGTTACCGAACCGCTCCGATTACAGCGGCCTTCGACACTCCTGGAAGTCGGACATCCTCGCCGGAATCACGGTCGGTGTGGTCGCACTACCGCTGGCGCTGGCATTCGGCATCAGCTCGGGAGTCGGAGCCGCCGCCGGTCTGATCACCGCAGTCGTGGCCGGTCTGGTCGCCGCCATCTTCGGTGGTTCGCACGTCCAGGTGTCCGGACCGACCGGCGCGATGGCCGTGATCCTCGCACCCATCGTCGCCAGTCACGGCCTCGGCTCGATCGCCCTGGTCACGATCCTCGCCGGTCTGATAGTCCTGATCGCCGGAGTAGTAGGACTCGGGCGCGCGGTGACCTTCATCCCGTGGCCGGTGATCGAAGGCTTCACCCTCGGTATCGCGATCATCATCTTCCTGCAGCAGGTACCCGCCGCGTTCGGCGCCGACGCCCCGAAGGGCGAGCGCACTCTGCCCGCAGCCATACATGTTGTGGCGCATGCAGATTGGGCGGTCGCAGCAAAGACACTCGGTGTGGTGGCGGTGATCGCGCTCCTGATGGTCGGGCTGCCCAGAATCCATCGCGCGATCCCCGAATCCCTCACCGCGGTCATCGTCGTCACCCTCATCGTGCAGTTCGCGCATGTCGGGGTGCGCCGGATCGGCGAATTGCCGTCGCATCTGCCGGCACCGATTCTTCCGCACCTCGACATCGACGCGATGCAATCGCTCGGTGGTGCAGCGCTGGCGATCGCTGCTCTCGCCGCCATCGAGTCGCTGCTCTCGGCACGGGTGGCTGCGACGATGTCGCCGACCGGACCGTACGACCCCGACCGCGAACTCACCGGTCAGGGACTCGCGTCGGTGGCCTCGGGATTGTTCGGTGGCATGCCCGCGACGGGCGCGATCGCGCGTACCGCGGTCAACGTGCGTTCAGGCGCACGAACACGCGTGTCGGCGATCGTGCATTCCCTGTTCCTGCTCGGCGTGGTGTATCTGGCCACCGGCCCCGTCTCGCAGATCCCACTCGCGGCACTGTCGGGCGTGTTGATGGTGACTTGTTTCCGGATGATCTCCGGGTCGACGGTACGAAAGATCATGCGCTCGACACGATCTGACGCACTGATCTTCGTCGTGACCGCGATCATCACCGTCTGCTTCGACCTCATCGAGGCGGTACAGATCGGCATCGTGGTGGCAGCGTTCTTCGCGCTACGTCAGGTGGCGAAGCGGTCGAGCGTGACACGCGAGCCGCTACCGGGTCCAGCACAACCCGGCGATGCCCACATCGCATTGCTGCGACTCGATGGTGCCATGTTCTTCGGTGCGGCAGAGCGCATCTCGGCAACCATCGCGTCAGGCGCAGACACCGATGCAACCGTCCGCGTGGTGATCATCCGCATGTCACATCTCGGCATGCTCGACGCCACGGGCGCGCACACCCTCGCCGAGATCGTGTCCGACCTGGAGAAACGCGGCATCACCGTCATCATCAAGGGCGTGCAGGACGATCACCTCAAGCTGCTCGAGGGCGTCGGTGTGATCGACGAACTGCGACACGAGAATCACCTCATGACGAACCTCGACGACGCCGTCGCCCATGCACGCGAACACGTGGCCCAGGAACGCGTGTCCTGACCAGCGCTATCCGCCGGTGATCGGCGGCACGAAGTCACACGGGACCGGCCGCGCATGTGCGGGGTCGAGAGCGTTGAGAACGTGCGCCACGGCCCTACGGTCGGACACGATCGACAGGTGGTCGGCGAAGTCACGGTCGCAGCCGTCCTGTAATTCGATGTTGCGCACCGTTGTTCCAGGACCACCCGGCAGGAGACCGACCCAGTAGGGCGTGACGATGTCGTCGAACCTGGTCACGATGTTCGTGTAGCGCACTCCCGGAAGGTAGGGAGTCGGCTGGCGGACCGCATGATTGAAGTCCAGGTTGCTTGGGGGCGCCACACATTCGGGGCAGTCGGGGCGTCTCGGCGCCGCGATTCCGAGCGA
This sequence comes from Gordonia otitidis, assembly GCF_020735545.1. Taxonomy (NCBI): domain Bacteria; kingdom Bacillati; phylum Actinomycetota; class Actinomycetes; order Mycobacteriales; family Gordoniaceae; genus Gordonia; species Gordonia otitidis. The sequence goes on along the minus strand of NZ_CP085974.1, from coordinate 3,301,622 downwards.
CTGCCGGAACTGCGCGACGGCCTCGCCCCTGGCGTCGTCGTCGTCGGGCCCCTGGCGCCAGTACGGCGCGAGCGACACATAGTGCGCCACCTGACCGCGTCCACCGAGGTACTTCATCCAATAGGTCGGGATCTCGGTGCCCAGGGAGTGTCCGACGACGTCGACCTGTCGGGTGCGCGTGGCCGCCAGTACCTTCTCCATGAACGCTTTCAGTTGCCAGGCGCTGTCGTCCTTGGGGCCGAGTCCGCCGAGTGCGGACACGGGCCATTGCGTCGACAACGCTCCGTAGGTCGGGGCGAAAACGCAGTAGCCCTCGTTGGCCAACACCGGGGCAAGCGTGGCCCAATTCGTCTGTCGGCCACCACCACTGCCGTGGACCAGGACGACGGGCCGGGGATGGCGGGCCGTCGGACGGCAGGAGAAGTCGTTGGTTCCCGGCAGCGAGCCGCCGGGGTGCGCGAGTTCGGCGCGCGCGCCATCGAGGAAGTTGTAGGTCACCGGAAGTCGTGGCGCGGCGTCGGCCGTGTTCGGGACGATCAGCAGCGCGAGTGCCGCGATCATTGTCGAGACGGTCGCCGCCGCGCAGCGTCGTCGAATTGTGTTCTGCCGAGTCATGTCACCTCGTCTAACCGGTCGAGATCTGTTTCTGCCGTTGGGGTGTCGCGTGCGGGTGCGTCCGCGGGCTGCGCGGCGTCGAGTGACCTGTCGTGACCTGGTTCGTCGTGAGCTGGTCCGTCGTCGAGGGGAAGAAGGTCCATGCGGACGCCGAGCAGTCGTACGGGCCGGTCGGCGTCGAAGCGGTCGAGGAGGTCGATGACAACTGATGTCAGCTGCGAGAGTTCGACGGTCGGAGTGGCGAGTTTACGTGACTTGGTCCTCGTGTAGAAGGTCGATGTCCGGACCGTGACCGCCACCCGGAACGGCGTACGTCCCTCACTGACGACCTGGTCGAGGAGTTCACGCGTCAATTCTTCTGCGGCGGAATGCTTGTCGGATTCCAAGGTCAGATCGGACGGGAAGGTCCGCGACTTGGAATGCGAACGGGCCTCCCATGGCTCCTGCGTGATGGTGGCGTCGCCTCGACCGCGGCACAGCACGTAGAGCCAATTGCCCTGGTGCGGACCGAAGGTGGCGATCAGGTCGTCGCGTGGGGTCGCGATCAGGTCGTCGACGGTGTGGATGCCGTGCGCAGCGAGTTTCTCCGAGGTCTTGGGTCCGACACTCCACAGATCTCGTGTCGGCCGCTGACCCATCAGCTCGATCCAATTGCGGTCGTCGAGCAGGAAGACCTTTTCGGGCAGGGGTTGAACCGGCAGGAACGTCGAGCGGTCGCCGTCGGGAAGTCGCGCGGGTTTCTTGGCGAACTCCGTCGCCATCTTCGCGCGTTGTTTGTTATCGCTGATGCCGACCGACGAGTCGAGACCGGTGGCGCCGAGTACCGCGATACGCATGCGGGCCGCGATGTCGGTGATCTCGACATCGCCGACCTCATTTTCGGCGGCGTGGGTCGCGTCGTCGATCGCGTCGACACCGACGTACGCCTCGTCCCATCCCCAGACTTCGACGGGATGTCCCAGACCGCGGATCGTGTCCATGACCTCGGCCGACGCGGCATCGTACGCGTCGGTGTCGAGAGGGAGGAACACGGCGTCCGGCAGTTTGCGGTGTGCTGCACGCAAGGGCATCCCGGCGCGGACACCGTGGCCGCGGGCCTCGTACGACGCGCACGTCACGACCTTGCGCGGCTCGGACGGATCCCCGTTCCCGCCGACGATGATCGGGACGTCGACGAGCTCGGGACTCCGCAGCCGCTCGACCGAGACCTGGAACTGGTCGAGATCGATGTGCAGGAGCCACCGGAAACGGTTCGGCCGATCCGTGCTCACGTCTCAAAGCCTACGGTCGCGCGGGCCGCCGTGCCGACGGCATCGGTTTTCCCGCCGACAGCACCGGATTCGACGCCGACAGCACCAGGTTCCCCGCCGACAGCACCGCGTTCCCCGCCGACAGCACCAGGTTCCCCGCCGACAGCACCAGGTTCCCCGCCGACAGCACCAGGTTCCCCGCCGACAGCACCAGGTTCCCCGCCGACAGCACCAGGTTCCCCGCCGACAGCACCGGATTCGACGCCGACAGCACCGCGTTCCCCGCCGACAGCACCGCATATCGCGCCCAGAGCACCCGGTTCGACGCCGACAGCACCAAGCTCGAGAAGAAAGTGTGGAGGTGAGGGAGCCAAAGGCACATTCTGTGCGTCAGATGTGGCATGAACCCTCCTCATCACCCTCCCACCGAAGCCGCCTCGAAACGCGATCTCGTGAACCGCGGCCTGTCACCTGAGCGGATCGCCGCAGAGTTCATGCGGCTGCACGGTTCGGTCTATGTACCCCGGACGTCAGTGCCCGATGCGCGCGCCCGAATAGCGGCAGCTGTCGCATCCGCGCCCGACGGGTGCGTGGTCGGCGGTGTCGCGGCGTCGATCTTGCATGGTTGCACATGGTTTGACGGTGACTTCGAGATCGAATTGTTCAGGGAACCGACGGCGTGCAATCGGCCAGGGCGGTCGCGCAGAATCATCCGTACCGACCTGAAGGAAGACGAGATCACCACGGTCGACGGCATGCGCGTCACGACTCCGGAGCGCACTGCGTACGACCTCGGTCGACGCCGGCCCGACTTCCGCGCGCTCGGGCAACTCGAGGATCTGGCGCGTGCCACGTCGTTCTCGATCCCCAAACTCACGCAGATGGCCGAGATGCGCAAAGGCCGGCGTGGCGTCCGACAGCTCCGTGCACTCATACCGTTCATCAATGGCAAAGGCGAGTCACCGCTGGAAGCGTGGCTGAAGTTGTTCATGGTCCAGTCCGGGTTGCCTTTGCCCGTGGTGCAATGGGAAGTCTTCGACGAGTTCGGCGATTTCGTTGCTCGAGTCGATCTCGCCTACGTGGAGGCCAAGATTGCCGTCGAGTACGACGGAGAAGAGTTCCACTCCACGCCCGAACAGATCGCGCGCGACGAGAAGCGCGACGCGCGGCTCCGCAAGCTCGGGTGGACAGTGATCCATGTCCGCAAGGACGAGTTGCGAACCAACCCGGACAAAGTGATGAACAAGATCCGAACCGCACTGCGCGAGCGCGGCGCGCTGTACTGACACACGGCTCGATGACCGGTGCCGTCGACGTTGAATGCGGTGCCGTCGGCGTCAAATGCGCTGCTCTCGGCGAGGTTCCCGGTGCCGTCGGCGACAATGCCGGTGCCGTCAACGCTGAATACGGTGCTGTCGGCGACAATCCCGGTGCTGTCGACGTTGAATGCGGTGCCGTCGGCGACAAATGCGGTGCTGTCGGCGAGGTTTCCGGTGCTGTCGGCGTCAAATGCGGTGCCGTCGGCGAGGTTCCCGGGCTACCCCAGCCCCGCGACGCGGACGGCTCCGCGGCCGAGTCCGATGTGCTCGCAGCTGGTGCGCAGGGCGTGCGGGTTGTAGCGGAGGATCGCAAGGTCGGTCACCCCGTCGACGTCGGGTGTCGGGGGATGCGTTGTGGGAACGGCGAAGAACGCACTCGCCTTACTGACGAACACCGCGAACAGATCGCGGTCACGCGGACTGAACGTGGGCAGTGCGTGCGCCATTATCCTGCCGAGGATCGCTCGGTCGCGATGCAGTGGCGGCGGAACGAGATTGAGATTGCGCGAGGCTGTCGCACAGTTCGTCGGGTCGGTCAGCGCGTGGACCGCGACGAACAGGAATGCCAACCGCACCATGTCGACCTTTGCGGCGTCGCTGCCGCTGCAATAGTCGTCGACGATGCTCTGCAACGCACGAACCGGTAGTACGGCAGGCGCGTTGTTGAGTTGTTCTGCGGCACTGTCGTCGTCGCCGATCGAGTCGATCAACATACCGATCAACGTGTCGACCGCGGCCTCGTGCCGTTCGACCGATTGCGTCAACGCAGCCGACGTCTCGTCAACCAGGCCGAAGCGTTGCTGCTCGGCAAGCAGAACGTCGAGTCCCGGTATGACAACCAGCTTTTCGACCTCGATCGCCTCGATCAGCACTGTCGGCCTCAGGAATGCACGGGCACGCTGCGGCCGCCGTGCACCCCTGCCCTGCTGCTCAACCCCGGACGAGCGCGAACCCCTCGATCGCACGTGTCCCGCATGGGTGGGCACCCCGATACCCCTGGTCGTCTCGATCATGGTCCCACCCTTTCGTCGATACTTGATCGGAAAGACGATCAGCACGAAAAGCGGTCACCCCGCTCATGAGAGCGCATGCTCATGCCGACACCTGCATGGTGGAAGTGACCCCTGGCAACGTGGCTACCAGCCGGTAGCTTACTGACCCGTAGGTAAAGGTAGAACACGACCTACGTCATGTCCAGACACCGACGTGACAATCGACACATTCGCCGAAGCGTCTCATCGGAACCCCTCCGACCAGCGCCGATACCGAACAATGCGCGTTACTAAGACAAACGCGCTGTTGACGTCAGCGAGGATGCGACATCAACCGAACGTGGTGGGTTACGCCAGCGAATCGGACCGACGGTCGGCGAGATAGGTGAACCGTTCGCGAGCGTCGTCGAGCACGCCGCGCTCGACATCGACGACGAGCAGGGCGGGTTTGCCGCCGGCTCGCGCGAGCACCTTTCCGTCTGGACCGGCGGCCTCACTGAGCCCGCCGTACGCGAGATCACCTTCAACGCCGCAGTAGTTCGCATACGTCACGTACACGGTGTTCTCGAGCGCGCGAGCCGGTAGCAGTACCGTTTGCACCGCGTCGTATTCGGGCATGTTCGCCGTCGGTACACAGATCACCTCGGCACCCCGGATTGCGAGATCGCGGACCATTTCAGGAAATTCGACCTCATAGCAGATGAGCAGCCCGAGGCTCCATCCGCCGAGAGCGATCACCGGAGCCTGCAACTGCCCGGGCGCAACGGCTTCACGATCGATATCACCGAACAGATGCGTCTTCCGGTGCGACGCAAGGGAAACGCCATTTGCGTCGACCAGCCGAATCGTGTTGTAGACGCTGGCGCCGTCGAGTTCGGGGCAGCCGTAGAGGATGGCCACCTGCGCGCGACGCGCGATGTCGCCGACGGCATCGCCGAGTCGACCCCCGATCGGATCGGCGAGACGGCGCGCAGCGGTCGGCCCGAGGTTGTAGCCGGACAGGTACATCTCCGGGGTGATCACCAGGTCGACGCCCTGCGCTGCGGCGTCGACGACCGTCTCCTCGAGACGTTCGAGATTCCCCTCGACATCGTCGGGAACAGACTCGCACTGCCACAACGCAATTCGTAATCTAGTCGTAGACACTGACGTCCTCCTTTGATCGGCGCCTTCGCTCATGGTCCGATGTCGATCGGACCGAGATCATCGAACACGTCTCCGGGACCCGGGTTCTCGGGATTCGACGCACCGCCGAAGTGTGCGATCACGCCCCACACGGCGTTGAGGCCGGTCTGTACCGCGCCCTCGACCCAGGCCGGCGTGAACGACACGTCGTCGCCCGCGATGAAGATGCCACGCTCGGCGTCGGGCAGACGCTCCTGACCGTGAAAGTGGTTGTACATCCGGGTGTTGTAGCGATAGTGCCCGGGCAGCGCCCCCTTGAACGCGCCGAGGAAGTTGGGGTCGTCCTCCCAGGAAACCGTGATCGGTCGGCCGACGATGTGCGACGCGATGTCGAGGTCCGGGTAGATCTTCTTGAGTGCGGCCAACGAGAGCTCGACGCGCCGGTCGACGGGGTGCGGCAGAACCTTCAGCGCGTCACTCATCCACGTGTAGGAGAGGCAGATGACTCCTGGACGATCAGGTCCGTTGTCGAACAGATAGGTACCACGCGTGAGGCGATCGGTGAGGGTCATGCTCATGACGTCGTGGCCCGTCGTCGGATCGGTGTCGGTCCAGAAGGGACGATCGACCATGACGAACGTCTTCGACGACTGCATGTAGCGGGTGCGGTCGAGCGCCATCCAGAGATCCTGGCTGAACAGCGATTCGTCGCATTCGATCTCCGTCGAGAGCAGCCACGCCTGGCACGTCGCGACGACCGCGGAAAACACCCGCGAGTCTCCCCAACGGTCGGTGACCTCGATACGATCGGGTCCGAGCCGACGGATCGCGGCCACGCCCGCGCGCGGTGCACCGCTGTGCAGCGTCGACAGGCTGGTCCCGACTGGCCAGTGCGCGATGCGGTGCGGAGTCGACGACCACAGGCGACGCGGGACCTGTTCTGCCCCACCGACAATCAACCTCTGGTCGGTGTCACAGTTCGTCACGACGACGCGCAGGATCTCGAGCATCGAGTTGCCGAAGTCCGAATCCCAACCGCCGGTGCCGAATCCGACCTGCCCGAACAACTCTCGATGCCGAAAGGTCGCGTTACCGAACTCCTTCGACGTCGCCAGGAAGTCGTAGAAGCTGCGGTCGTCCCACTCGCGGACGAGCTCGTTCCACATCGACTTGAGCGTGGCGGTATCGCGGACGCGGATCGCCTTCTGCAGCGCGGAGAATCCCGCGATACGTTCGAGGGCGGAATCCCAGGCGTCGGAGATCTCGCGGTAGATCGGCGGCAGGTCGTCGAGCGTCCTGGCGTAGAACGTCTCGCCACCGAGATCGATGACGGTGCTGCCCGCGGCTTCGGTCAGCGGATTGGGAAACGGGCGCGAACGCAAACCGAGTGCATCGACGTAGTGGAAGAACGCGCTCGACGACACGGGGAACCGCATGCCGCCGAGTTCTGCGACCTCGGGCTCACCCGGTACGAATTGCTCGGAGCGCAGCCGTCCGCCGATGCGATCGGGCTCGTACACGACCGGCCGCAGACCGACCCGCATCAACTCGTACGCGGCAACCATCCCTGCCATGCCCGCGCCGATGACAGCGACCTCTTGTCCGAGTGCGTCGTCGGGCACGGTGCCGAGACCGGCCGGATGGGCGACCCAGTCGTCGTAGGCGAAGGGGAAGTCGGGGCCGAAGATCGTGACGGGTGCGTCGGGCTGCACCCGTCAACCCTATGGGCTCGCGCGCCGGCGCGGGGGGTTCACGGCCGAGTGCACGCACAGTCGACGACTCGAAGGGCACGGTCGGCGGTCGGGAGCGCACGGTCGACCGCCACGAGGGCACAGTCGACCGCCAGGAGCGCACAGTCGACGGCTGAAAGGGCACGGTCGGCGGTCGGGAGCGCACGGTCGACGGCTCAGAGGGCACAGTCGACGGTCAGGAGCGCACAGTGGACGGTCAGGAGCGCACAGTGGACGGCTCAGAGGGCACAGTCGATGGTGACCCAGGTCACCCACGGGCGGCGGGAACCGGGGGTGGTCGGTGTGCGACTACTCCTCACAGTGCCGTCATGCTCAGTCAGACGGTGTCAGCCCGCTCCGACGAAGGAAGTCCCGAAACCGTGGTCAGTTCCGATTCCGCCGGCCCAACACACGTCGGCCCTGCAGACACCGACCAACCCGAGACCGACCCAGCCGAGACCGACCCAGCCGAGACCGACGCAGCACGAGTTGGCTCCTCCCCTCTGGGCACGGAGCGCCCCACTGACACTGCGAGCGGTCAGCTCCGCGCACCCTCGGCCGCGCAACGCTGGCGCCCGCTGCTGCTGCGGTGGCACTTCTACGCGGGCATCCTGATCGGCCCGTTTCTCCTCGTCGCAGCGGTCACGGGCACTCTCTATGCCTTGATCCCACAGGTCGACCGCGCCGTCTACAGCCACGAACTGACCGTCGACCATGTCGGCTCCGCGCGGCTGCCACTCGGTGAGCAGGTCGCCGCCGCGCGCAAGGCACATCCGGAGGGCATGATCTCCTCCGTGACGCCCGCACCCAACGCGGACGCGACAACGCGCGTCACCCTCGCTGTCGACGACGTCCCTGCAGATCGCACCCGCACCGTGTTCGTCGATCCCTACACCGGTGAGGTTCGCGGAGCGCTGACGACCTTCGGCGAGTGGCTCCCGGTGCGCGCCTGGTTTGACGACCTGCACCGCAACCTGCATCTCGGCGTCGTCGGCCGCAACTACAGCGAGATCGCGGCGAGCTGGCTGTGGGTCACCGCGCTCGGTGGCCTCGTCCTGTGGATCGGACATCGCCGACGGACCCGCAAGCTCGATCGACTGCTGGTCCCCGACCGCGACGCCCCGAAACGACGCCGCACGCTGACCTGGCACGGCGCCGTCGGCACCTGGATCATCATCGGGTTGGTGGCGCTCTCGGCGTCGGGCCTGAGCTGGTCGCGGTACGCGGGCGAGAGTATCGGCAACCTACGCACCGAAATGTCGTGGACCACGCCGGGTGTTTCCACCGCTCTGCACTCCGACACCTCGGGGCACGCGGGACATTCCGGTCACGGCGGCGGCACCGACGCCGCGCCGCCGGAGATCCCGATATCGGATTTCACCGCGGTCGAGCGCACCGCCCAGAACGCGGGCATGCGTGCGCCGATGATCATCACCCCGCCGTCGGAGGCGGGCACGGCGTGGTCGGTGAACGAGAACAACCGCGGCTTCCCCACTCGCTACGACGCGATCGCCGTGGACCCGAACACCTTCTCGGTCACCGACCGCGTCGATTTCGCGCAGTGGCCGTTCATGGCGAAGATGACCGACTGGGCGATCAGCGCGCACATGGGTCTCTACGGGATCGTCAACCAGATCATCCTGGCGCTGCTCGGCATCGGACTCATCAGCGTGATCGTGCGCGGCTATCTGATGTGGTGGCGACGACGCCCCACGAAGGGCGGCCTGCCCAAGGCGCCCGGTCGGGGATCATTGAGTTCACTGCATCCCGGTGAGGCTGTCGCCCTGGTGGTCGTCGTCGCGGTACTCGGCTGGTTCGCGCCGTGGTTCGGAATCCCGCTGGCGCTGTTCGTGATCGTCGACGGCGTGTGGGGCATCGTCTCGACGCGTCGGGGCTCGGGCGGAGGTGGTCATGGCCACGTCGCGACCGAAGACGCACAGCGCGAGCTGGTCGCCGATAACGTCACCGGCTCCGCGGCAACCGATCTGGAGTCCAGCCGATGATCGACAACCTCGCACTGCGGTGGGTTGTCACCGTCCTCTTCGCGATCGCAGCCGCGCTGACCGTGTACGCGATGGTGCGCCAGCGACTGCACTGGCCGGCATACGTCGGCCACGTACTGCACCTGATCATGGCCCTCGCGATGATCGTGATGGCGTGGCCGTTCTCGATGAGCTGGCCGACGACCGGCCCGATGATCTTCTTCATCGTCGCGGCCGTGTGGTTCCTCGCGACCCTCGCTTTTCCGAGTTCGGTTCTCGCCGATGCGGAGTGCGGATGCGGCGACGTGTGTACCTGTGGCGCGCACTGCGGTTGCGTGCCCGCCACCGATTCCGTGTTCGGGCGCTCGGTCGCGGTCTATCACGCGGCGATGATGGGTGCGATGGCGTGGATGTACGCGGTGATGAACGGCAGTCTGTTGCCCGGCAGCGACTCGGCGATGGCATCGGGGAGTGTCGAATACACCTCGGCACTCGGCCAACTCGTGCTCGCCCACGACCACGGCGGTTCGGGCGGCATGGACATGCCCGGGATGGACATGGGCCACTCGACGCAACCGGGCTACGTCACCCCGATCAACGCGATTCTGACGATCGGTTTCGCCGTCGCCGCCGTCGTATGGCTGTATCGGTACTTCGATCGTCGACGGCGGGCGGGCACCCCGTCGGATCTGCTGGCGTTCGCAGGCGACATCTCGCAGATCTGTATGGCCGCCGGTATGGCGATCATGTTCGGTGCGATGCTCTGACGCCCAACCGTCGTCACCGCCCGACGAGAGCCGCTTCGTCCGATGCCATCGCCGACGACGCAGCGCGCGGCACCAACATCACCCCGACGATGCACGCGATCGACAAGCAGCACAGCGTGACCCACGGCCACACGGCAACCTCCACACTGTCGGAACGCACGTCGACGGCCCCGCCGAGAGTGGCGAGTTGCTGGTCGGGATCCAGGCGGAACCACAGCACCGCCGCGATGCCGATTGCGCAGATGCCGATCGCCGAGTAGCCCGCGCGCCCACGCCGATACGTGGGGCTCACCGACCACAACGCCACCGCCGCAAGGAGACAGGCCACGACCAACACGACGGCTCCCGCGACACCTGCGACTCCCCTGGCCGCCAATTCCTCCGGCGCCCCGGCGCGGTTCACTGTCTGCTGAGTCAGATCGGTCGATGCCGGGATGACCGACCCCTGCGCACGCACCCACGTCGCCAGCACGCTCACGCCCGCCGCAGCCGACGCGGCCAGCAGAGCGGCCGACCACAACGTTGTGGGGCGATCGGCGTGGTTCACGGCGTCGGCTGCGCGGGAGCCGCTCCCCCGCCGCTGCTCTGCCCGCCGTTGGGCTGCGCGCCCCCGCTGCCCGCGGCGCCGTCGCCCGAGCCGGTCTGCGCGGCTCCACTGCCGCCGTCATTCGGCGTGAGGTTGGGTGTGCCGTTGCCCGACGACCCGTCCTGCGCGGCACCCGCGATACCCGCGACATCTGTGATGAGCCAGTTGCTGTCCCGGTCGAGAGTGATGGTGTAGGGAGTCACGGTGTTGAGTCCCTTGGGGTTCTGTGTGCTGGTCATGTGCGTCGACACGAAGACCTGCACGACGAACTGTCGATCTGCCCGAATATCAACGGTTTTCGCCGCAATCAGCTTTGCCGTCTGCACCCATTGGACTTCTTGGATCAGTGGGGTGAGAGTGTTCACCGCGACGTCGAACCGCGAATTGAGTTCTGCGGCAGTACCCTTCTTCAACGCGGCCGACCAGGGCTTGAGGTCGTTGAAGTCGAACGTCGCTGCGCCGACGGCGTAGTTGCCCGCCACCGTCTCCGCGGTCTGCTTGTCGGCGGTGAGCCTGCGCTCGGCAGTCAGGTCCGTCGACCGCTGCGCGAGCAACGTCGCGAGTACCGCGACCGCGATCAATGCCGCGACACAAACCGCGCTGAGTACAGTGACGGCGGGATGCCGACGCGGGTTGAGGTACTCGACGACCTGCGCTCGCGCAGAGGGCTTCTCGACGACGCTCGACTTGCCGCCCGACTTCGCAGAGCCCGACTTCTCGCCGCCCGACTTCCCGGAACCCGACTTGGCCTTCTGCTTCTTCGCCGCACCGCTCTTCTTCTTGACCTTCTTCGGTGCGTCCGCCGTTTTCGTGTTGCCGACGGGTTCAGGGCTGCCGACGGGTTCTGCGCCGGTCTCGTATTGTGCGCCGGTCCCGATCTCCGGGTCGCCGGCGGTTCCGGCGTCGGTGACAGTCGCCCCGGTGCTCGACGTCGTTGCGCCGTCGACCGTGGCCTCCGATACGTCGGTGGTGGTATCGGGCGAGTCATCGACGTGTGCATCAGTTGTCATGGGGGGCCTGGTGCACGGATAGGTGACAGGGTTAGTCACGCGGCCTGAGGGGCCTCGTGGTTGATGATGGTCTCGAATTCAATGGGGGTCAATCTGCCGAGGCGGTCCTGTCGTCTGCGGCGGTGGTAGGTCCGTTCGATCCAGTGCACGATGGCGGCCCGGAGCTCGTCTCTGGTGGCCCAGGATCGACGGTCGAGGACGTTGTTCTGTAGCAGCGAGAAGAAGCTCTCCATCGCCGCGTTGTCACCACACGCACCGACCCTGCCCATCGACCCGAGCATGCCGTGCCGGGTGATGGCCTTCTGCATCTTCTTCGAACGAAATTGAGACCCTCTATCGCTGTGCAGAACGCAGCCGGCCACGTCCCCTCGCCTGGCGACAGCGCTGTTCAGGGCGGCCACGGCCAGGCGGGACTTCATTCTCGAGTCGATCGAGTACCCGACGATCCGGCCCGAGTAGACGTCCTTGATCGCGCACAGGTACAGCTTGCCCTCGGCCGTCCAGTGCTCGGTGATGTCGGTCAGCCACAGCTCGTTGGGGCCGGGCGCGGTGAAGTCTCTCTTGACGAGATCGTCGTGTACAGGCGGGCCGGCCTTGCGGTGCTTGCCGCGGCCTCTCTTGCTGATGGTGCTGGTCCAGCCGCCGGCGGAGCAGATCCGCCACGCCGTCCGCCGGCACATCTTCTCGCCTGCGGCTTCGGCCTCGTCGGCGAGGTAGCGGTAGCCGAACTCCGGGTCTTCGCGGTGGGCGTCGAACAGGGCGTTGGCCCGGTACGCCTCGGCGAGCTCGGCGTCGGTGATCGGGTTCTTGCGCCACCGGTAGTAGGGCTGGCGAGCGATCTTGAGTACCCGACACGCCACCGTGACGGGGATGCCGTCAGCGGCCAGCTCACTCACGAGCGGGTACCACCTTTTCCCGGCAGATTCGCTTGGGACAGGTACGCCGCCGCCCGGCGTAAGACCTCGTTCTCCTGTTCAAGCAGGCGCACACGCCGCTTGGCCTCGCGCAGCTCACGCGATTCGGCCGACGTGGTGCCGGGCTTGATCCCGGCCTCCACGTCGGCCTTGCGGATCCACTTGTTCAGGGTCATCGGGTGGATACCGAAGTCGGCAGCGATCTGTTCGAGAGTCACACCGTCTTCACGGTTCTGGGCGACGCGGACAACGTCGTCGCGGAACTCCTGGGGATAGGGCTTGGGCACAGCTGGCATCCTTCCAGGCCGCCCGGCAGGGCAAGCCAGATCAGATGTCACCTACTCGTGCACCAGCCCCCTCCTCATTGCTTGTGGTGTTCAGTGGCTTGTTGTGTCCGGTTGGTGTGGATGTCATGCGCTGGCTGTCACGAGCGTCATCTGGGTGGTCCCAGGTTGAGCGCGACGCTGTCGCCGGGGAGAACTGTCATCGCCTGCTGCAGGAGGGTCGCGAAGTCGATCTGGGACAGTACCGAGCCCGATTGCCGTGCCGTCGGCAGCAGCGTGTCGGCGATGCTGCCGAGCGGTGGCGCGATCTTGTTCACGAGTACCGCGGACCGGTTCAGCGACGGCTTCCACCGTTCGCGGATCTTCACACCCCCGTCGGTATAGGTGGCGAACGGCTTCACCGCGGTGACGACGTCGCGAATGCTGGTGCCGGCGTACACAAGTTGGGGTGCGGTGGGGCGCAGGGAGGGGCCGATCCAGGCGCCGTCCTGCAGCATCGTGGTGGCATTCCCGATGACCTTCTTGATCGCCGGCTGCGAGTAGATCATCGTCGCCGCCAGCACCTGCGCGGCGGGAGTGAGCCGCTCGACGTCGCCCTCGGTGCCGGCCAGCGCGGTCGCGAGTGTGTCGACGAGGTCGTTGACGAGCGTCGGGTCCACCTGATCGAGCATTGTCTGGGTCGAGCCGAGTAGTTCCGGCACGGATGCGGGAACCTCGACGACAGAGGCGGTCAGGGTCTGTCCGCTCCTGATCGGCTCGGCCTGTCCGTCGGATGGCGGAATGAGGAACAGTCCCGACTCCCCGATCATCGACTGGTTCTCGATCACGAGTTTGCTGTTCGACGGAATTCGGTGCGAGGCGTCGTAGGCGATCTGGACCTCGATGTCATTACTTCCGGTGTAGGACACCGACTTCACACTGCCGATGGAGACACCTCGGAGCAGCACTGCCGACCCGGCGTGCAGTCCATTGGATTTGGGCGCGGTGATGGTCACCGTGGTCTGGTCGGAGAACACCCGCATCTTCAGGACGCCCATCGACAGGTAGGCGACCGCGATGATGAGCACCGCGATGGTCGCGACGATCGAGAACGCGTAACGCGCCTTCATCGGAGTGCACCGATCATGCGGAGCACCGCCGCAACCGATTGGGTGACCTCGCGGTGGTCTGCACCGACGGTGACCTTGTCGACGGAGACTCCGCCGTTACCGGCGAACGGAATCAGCTTCGTCTTCGTCACGTCGATGACCTTGCCGATGTTGCCGTTGAACTGTGTCGAGGTCGCCGAGTAGCTACGCAGCAGTGGGATGATCTTCTCCAGGAACGGATTCAGCTCCGCCAGTCGCGGGGTGAGCCAGCTCAGCCCGATGGCCAGCGCGCTCGAGCCCGCCACGAGTTTGAATCCCTCGCTGATCGCGTCGAAGACCGCGCCCACGGCGAACTGGCCCTGCGGGCCCATCGACAACGCGAGCAACTGAGGGTCGGAGGCGATCTCGTGACTCGCGGAATCGAGCGTGTCGATCATCGAACTCAGGTGATCCGTGCCGCGAGCGAGATCGCTGATGTCCTGCGCGCCGACGCGCGATGCCGCGGGAAGGTCCCCGTCCTTGATGTCGACGGACTCGTTGACCTTCCGGATCGACTCCTGCACCCGCATCAGCGAGCCACCTGCCATGAAGTCGGCGAGATTGGTGATGATGTCCTCGATCTGCGGGCCGGGGTCGGTGTCGTGGAGTCCGATGGTGTCGCCGTCGTGCATCACGGCGGCATCGGCTCTGGTGGGCGGGATCAGCGCGACGTAGATGTCGCCGAGCATCGTCGACTGTCGCAGTTCGGCTTTCGATCCGACGGGCACCTGTGCCTGGGGCTTGATCCCGAGGCTCAGACGGGCCGCGTTGGGCACCAGCGCGATGGACTCGAGTGTGCCGATCTGCGTGCCGCGCGAGAGGACCCGCGCACCGAGCGGCAGATTCACCACGGACGAGAAGTCGACGTAGATGGTCTTCGAGTCCGACGACGAGGACGTCAGTTTGGGAAGTAGATTGGCAGGATTCGTACCACGCCCGATCGCAACCACCGCGAGGGCAGCCACCACCGCCAGCACACACAATCCGAGAGACATTCCACGGCGCATCATCGGACGAGACCTCCCTGTAGCGCACTGCTCACCACGTCGGTCAGGTCGACCACTGCCGTCTGGCCGGTGCGTGGGTCGCAGCTCCCCGCGCGAGTTCTGTTGAGCAGTCCGCACAGTGCCGCGCTACTCGGAGTCTTGGTCAATACCCGGGGTCCGGACACCGACACCGGTATTCCTCGTGTGGAGCGGCGCAGTGACGTCGACAACGTGGTGGTGATCGCCGGTATCTCGCGCAGGATGGCCAACAGGTCAGGTGTTTTCGCGATGCCGAGATCGATCAGCGGCGACGCGATGTCCGCGGTGTCGAGTAGCGGTGGGAGCAGGTCACCGAGCAGATCGTCGATGCCGGGCGCCGCCTCCGAGAGTCCGTGGAAGATGTAGACGAAGTCTTCGATGAGCCTGCCCATCATGAACGTCAGCGATGCCGAGTTGACGCCGATGTCGCGGAGATCGTCCCAGTTCTCGGTGGTGACGTCGGTGAGTGTGGCGAGATTGTCGAACACCGAACGCATCGACGCGAGGAACTCATCGGGCTGCGCCATGAGCCCCGACATGTTCTTGATGATCCGGTTGATGTCGCCGCCGGTTCCGCTGATCTGTCTCGATGCTGTCGAGATGAGCTCTCCCACAGGCTTCTTCGTGTCGGTTCCGGCTCCACCGACCTCGTTGAACATCGTGGTGAAGGACTGGAATGCGGCGCTGACCGAGATGGGGGTGAAGGTACGCGACAGCGGTACGCAGGCATCCGATGCGAGTTGCGCACCGCCGTGAGCGTCGACGCCTACCAGTTCGAGCCTGCGGTCGGCGAGAACCGAGTTGTTGATCGCGACCACCTTCAGGTCCGATGCCAGCGGCCGGTCGTCGACCTTCATGTGCACTGTCACATAGCCGCTCTCCGGCGAGAGTGACGTGACCTTGCCGACCGTGACACCTCTGATGTTGACCGAGTTGCCCGCGTAGAGACCTGCCGAATCGGGCAGCCGAGCACAGAGCGCACGAGTGTTGCTCGACGTCGATCGCAGGTAGAACACCACTCCACCCGCGAGTAGGGCCACCACGAGTACGGCGACGACCACGGCTGCCAAGCGGCCGCGCACTATGGCGGCGGAAGTCCTCAGCATCGGCGCCCCGCCAGCGGTATGCAGATCGACTTGTCGTCGATCACCTGATCGCCGAAATCCAGTGCGACACCGTTGGGATGGAGGGTGCGGGTCAACTTGTCGGCGATGTTGCGCAGTTGCGTGATCGCCACACTCATCTTCGCGGCAATGTCCCTGGTCTGACCCGCGGACGCGATGATCTTCTGCAGCGGTGGCTTGATCCGCGCCTGGTAGGGCTCGCCGAGAACGTCACCGACGTAGAGCACCAACTCGGCGAGAGCGTCGTAGGTGATGATTCCGCGGTCCTTGTACCCGATGATCAGCGGTAGCACCGAGTGGATGCGACCGATCATCTCGGTGAGAGTCTGCCGCTGGGCGACCATGGCTGTCGTGTACTCGCTGCCGATGGCGGCAACGCTCTTCAGTTGTTCCTGCTGTTTGTCGAACAGTTCGGTCAAGGTGTCGACGTCGGACATGATGCCGTGAATGGCGCCGGGCGCGGCGTCGAAACTGTTCGTCAGTGCCACTGCGGTTCCGCGCATGGTGGGCGCGTCGATACCCGACGTCGTCTTCGCCGCGGCGTCGAGAACCTCGGAGATCGAGTACGGCACCGATGTTCTCGATGCAGGAATCACCCTGTCCCCCAGGGGCTTGCTCCCCGATGGCAGCAACGCAACATAGGCTCCACCGACCACGGTGAGCATCCGGACGTCGAGGGAGGTCTGATCACCGAGGAAGGCGGTTCGGTCGACGGAGAGCGTGACGTCGACCTTGTCGTCGGACAAGGCGACGTCGGTCACCTTGCCGACGGTGACACCGGCGATCCTGACCTCGGTGCCGCTCTTGATGCCGCCACTCTCCGACATCACCGCGCGCACCGTCTCACGCCCGGGTGGCGAGAGATAGAGGACACCACACACGGCCACGAGCACCGCGATGACGATGACGATCCCGACCGCCCAGAGCATTTCGGCGCGGTGCGACACTTGGTCACGGACGGCGAAGTCGGAGATCCTGCTCAGGCCCGGCACAGCGTCACCTTCCCCCCACCGAGAAGGATCTGACCCATTTCGGGCAGCGACACCTGCCCGTGCGAACACGTCGAGTCGAATCCCAGCTGGCTCATCGAAGCGTTCACGGTCGCCAGGAATGTGGGCAGAGCGCCGAGCACCCGTGCGAACTCGTTGGTGTCGGGTACGAGTTGCATGATGCGCGCCGACACGTTGTCGTGACCGCCGAGCGACAGGTCGAACAGATTCGACAAGAGGTCGACGATTGGTGGGAAGACTTTGGCACCGTTGCCGAAAGCGGATTTGAGAAGATCGAGTTTGGTCTCGAGCGTGTCGAACAGGACGCCCAATCCGTCCATCATGGTCTTGATGATCTGCGACTTGCCGTGCAACTCGTTCGAGATCACGCCGAGATTGTCGACGATCGTCGAGATCAGTACGCGCCTGTCCGTCGCGAAATGGGTGAGCCGCTCGACGTCGGCGAGGACGTCACCGAGCCCGACGTTGCCCTCCCCCTGCAACAGATCGAGCATGTTCTCGGCGAAAGTGTTGAACACCTCGGGATCGGCACCCTGCAGCAGTGGCCGTAACCCGTTGAACAACTTGGTGATGTCGAATGACCCCATCGTCTTCGCGGCGGGGATGACCCGACTCGGATCGAGAGGCGCGGAGTCGTCCGGTTCGGTCGAATTGACCGTCGGCGTCACCTCCGCCTTGGTGATCGCCAGATATCGTTGGCCGACGAGATTCTGGAAGCGGATGGCGAGCTGATCTCGGCCGACGAGTCGATTTTCCTGCCGCACCGTGAATGTCACGACGGCGACGCCCGACCGCTGCAGATCGATGTCGAGCACCTTCCCCACCTGCACGCCACGAACCCGGACATCGGCGTTCTTGTGCAGCCCGAACACGTCGGTGAACTCGGCGCGATAGGTCTCGACGTCGCCGCCGACGGGCCGGTTGATCGCCTGCACGATCGCGTACAGCGCGAGGATCACGACGGCCGCCACCAGCAGCAGGCGCTTCGTCGCCGACGATGCACTCCTCATGACCCGCCTCCCACCCGTGTCAGGAGTTGACTCAGCGGGGTCGCGACGGCGGGCACGACGTCGAGATTCGCGCTGACCGACAGGGTCGTGCGGCCGGTCCGCGGGTCGGTGTGGAACGCGCCGCCGAACCTGTCGACGAGCGAGCCGACCTGCGCGGGCGTTACCCCCTGCAGTGACTGGCCCAGTGGTGTGGTGAAGGCGTTCGTCAGATCCATGAACGCACCGAAGGGTGCGAGCCCGTTGAACAGTGATCCCATGCCGCCGAACAGATCTCCGATGTCTCCGATCATCTGCGCTACCTGGCGCACGTACGCATGGTCGAGCAGCAGCGGATTCGAATTGAGGACCTCGAGCGCCTTGACACCACCGGCCCCGGCGGCACCGACACCGCTGAACGCATCGGCCGCGGTGGGTAACAGCGCACTGAGCCGTGTGCGCTGTCCCTGCTGCACGGTCTGCAGCGTGACCGTCGCGGCGGTCAGGAACGGCGACAACCTGACCGTCGTGTCGCTGAGCTGGTTGAGCAGATCCGAGAGCTGCGGCGAGAGCACCGGGAGGGTGAACGATCCCGCGCTGCGCACCGTCGCGGTCACGGTGTAGTCCGACGGCGCCTGGGCGAGCGCGATGACGCTGCCGCCGGTCACCGCCGGCCCCGAGCCCGTCGGGTTCAGGCGTACGGCGTCGGAGCCGAACAGGTTGCGCGACACGAAGCTGACCTTCGTGTTCTCGGTCAGTTCACCCATGGCGCTCGTGTCGACGCACACCTCCATCCGGGTGACGTCGCGTCGCGAGATGTCGAGTCCGCAGACCTCGCCGACGGTCTCCCCACGGATGTCGACGGGTACGCCCTCCTGAACGCCGTCGGGCAGCGACGGCGCATCGATGGCGAAGCGGACTGTGTCGTCGCCCCCGCCGAACGGGTTCACGACGAACAGCGCCACGACCGCGACGACGACGAGAACCGCGACGACGCCGCGCTTGCGCAGCGATGCGGGAGACAGTTCGCGTGCTCTGCTCATGCGAAGTTCAGCCCCGAGTTGAGTCCCCAGAACATCAGCGACATCGCCATGTCGGCCGCGACGATCAGCACGAGGCTCGCCCGGATGGCCCGGCCGGATGCGATGCCGACGCCTTCCGGACCGCCGTGCGCGAAGAAGCCGTAGTAGGTGTGCGCGATGATCACCAGGACAGCGAAGACAACGACCTTGATCGTCGAGTACACGACGTCGACCGGGCTGACGAAGGCCTCCACGTAGCGGTCGTAGGCACCGGCCGAGTTGCCGTAGACAACGCTGACGACGATCCGTGACGAGAGGTAGGCCAGGCACAGCGAGATCAGGTAGAACGGCACGATCGCGAGGACGCCCGCGATCACCCGGGTGCCGACCACGAACGGGATCGGCCGGATCGCCTGCGCCTCGAGGGCGTCGATCTCCTCCGAGATCCGCATCGATCCGATCTCGGCCGTCATGCGACAGCCGGCCTGAGCCGCGAATCCGACGGCGGCCACGATCGGGGCCATCTCACGGGTCGCGGCATACCCGGTGATCAGGCCTGCCATCGGCGAGAGGTTCAGCGACGACAACGAGGTGACGCCGAGGATCCCGATCATGCCGCCGACCGAAACACCAAGGATGGCAAGCACACTCGCGATGCCGCCGCCGACGAGGATCGAACCGTTGCCCCAGGTGGTCTCGGCGAACGCCGCGAGTGTCTGATTGCGGTAGGCGCGCACCGTGTGCGGCAGGCCCGCGATGATGTCACCGATGAACGTCGCCTGGCGACCGATGTGTTCGAACGGCCGACCGGCGTCGTCGGCGACCTTCTCCAGTCGCGCGAACTTTGTGCTGGGAACGAACCCGCCAGCGCGTTGTGCCATCTCAGCTCACCACCACTGTCAGATCACCTGCGGCGGGATGAACAGTGTCGTGATCTGGGTGATGATCACGTTGATCACCATCGAGGCGACGATGCCGAGTACGACTGCGGCGTTGACCGCGTCGGCGACCCCGCGCGCCCCGCCGGCCGCTTCGAGGCCACGACGGCTGGCGATCACGACCACCACGAAACCGAAGACGACTGATTTACCCAGGCAGATCCACAGATCTGTGGTCGAGGCGTAGCTACCGAACGACTGCCAGTACGAACCGGCGATCACCCCCTGGCCGACGATCGCCACGATGAAGCTGGCAGCCACAGCGATCACGATGATGAGCACCGACAGCACCGGAGCGACCAGGATCATCGCCACCATGCGCGGCGCAACGAGGCGTCGGGTCGGATCGATGCCGAGGACCCGCATCGCGTCGATCTCCTCGCGCACCGTCCGCGCGCCGAGATCGGCCGTGATCGCCGACGCGCCTGCACCGCCGAGGAGCAGCGCGGCAGCCATGGGTGCGCCCTGTTGGATCACGCCCATGCCGCCGACCGCGCCTGCCATCGACGTCGCGCCGAGGTTGCTGGTGAGGCCACCGATCTGTACGGCGATGATGACTCCGAACGGAACAGCCATGAGCAGCGCGGGCAGCACCGTGATGCTGAGCAGGAACCACGCCTGCACTGTCGCCTCCCGGATCGGAAACCGGCCGCCCACGATGTCAGTCGCCGCGATGACAGAGGTGCGTACGCCGAGCCTCACCGTGCGACCGAAGCCCTGCACACTCTGCGCCACCGGCACGCGCAACCCCCAAGAATCAATCAAGCATTTGTTTGGTTTTGAGACGCAGACCGCGCCCCGGTTTCACTTACGGTCAGTGGTGAGTATCACACATGAATACGTCCGCTGTCACACCCTCGGCGAGACAAGCGGCATCAACAGCAATAATGAAGCAGCACTCGGATCTCTGAGCTCGATACCGTCGGTGTCGAGTGTTCGCTGCAGTGAAACGCAAGTGTGGGATATGGTTCACCCATGGTGACAACAGCGGTGTCTGAACGGTCGGCCGTGACACGATGTCGACGTTGAGTTCCGCTCGGAGTCGCCGCACCCAGGAGCAGCAGCGTCAGGAGCGTCGAATCGTCGACGCGGCGTCGGCGGAGTTCGTGCGTGCGGGTGTTCGCCGCGCCAGCATCGATCGGATCGCGCGCGACGCGGGTGTCAGTCGAAGCACTCTGTACCGACGCTTCCCCAGCAAAGAGGCGCTTCTGACCGAAGTGGTCCTCCAATTGCAGCGGGACTTCTTCACCGCGATGGAGAACGCCGTCGGCCACCTTGACCCCCGCCAGTCGGTGATCGAGGGTTTCCAGGTGGCCATCGCGCGCGCACGTTCCAGCGATCTGGTCAAGAGAATCATCGCCGACGAGCCGGGCGCCGTCGACCTGATCATCGGGCTCGACGGACCCAACATCGTCACCCTGGTCGATCAGTTCAGCGCCCGCATCGTCGAATCCCTGCGTAGCGCGGGAGCCAACATGCCCGACGCCGACCTGCGTCTCGCGGCCGAGACCATGTTCCGGCTGATCATGTCGTACGCACTGACGAGTTCGCATTCCATCGACATCGACGACCCCGACGCCCTGCGGGACTACGCGGCGAAGTTCCTTGCGCCGATGGTCTGGTAACAGACGCCCCGGATAGCACTCGGCCCCCGCACTCACGAGAAGTGCGGGGGCCGAGTCTTTTTCGATCAGCTGCGGATCAGCGGTAGTCGCTGCCGAACCCGTAGTCGTCGAGCGGAACCGCAGCGCCGGCCGGAGCACCGAAGGTGCCGTCCGGGCTGTAGTAGGTGTCGTCGTAGGACGGCACCGCGTAGGCGGCCGCGCGGGCCTCCTCGGTCGGCTGGACCTCGATGTTGCGGTACCGGTTGATACCCGTACCGGCCGGGATCAACTTACCGATGATCACGTTCTCCTTCAGACCGATCAGCTTGTCGCTGCGGCTGTTGATGGCCGCATCGGTCAGGACACGCGTGGTCTCCTGGAACGACGCCGCCGACAGCCAGGACTCGGTCGCCAGCGAGGCCTTGGTGATACCCATCAGCACCGGACGTCCGGCAGCGGGCTCGCCACCCTCGGACACGACCTGACGGTTCGCGGCCTCGAACTCGGCGCGCTCGGTGAGCGAGCCGGGCAGGAACTCCGTCGAACCCGAGTCGATGATCGTCACGCGACGCAGCATCTGACGCACGATGGTCTCGATGTGCTTGTCGTGGATCGACACACCCTGGCTGCGGTAGACCTCCTGGACCTCGTTGACCAGGTGCACCTGCACCTGACGCGGACCCATCACGCGGAGAACCTCGTGCGGGTTCGCCGAACCCTCCATGAGCTGCTGGCCCACCTCGACGTGGTCGCCATCGGCGAGAAGACGCTCGGAGCCGTCGTCGTGCTTGAAGACACGCAGACGCTGACGCTTCGAGATCTTGTCGTAGACAACCTCTTCCGATCCGTCATCGGGGATGATCGTGATCTTGTAGAAGCGGTCGTCGTCCTCGAGACGAATCCGTCCGGAGACCTCCGCGATCGGTGCGACACCCTTGGGTACGCGCGCCTCGAAGAGCTCCTGGACACGCGGCAGACCACCGGTGATGTCGTCACCGACACCACCCTGGTGGAAGGTACGCATCGTCAGCTGGGTACCGGGCTCACCGATCGACTGGGCCGCGATGATACCGACGGCCTCGCCGATGTCGACGAGCTTGCCGGTGGCCATCGAACGGCCGTAGCACATCGCGCACACACCGGTGCCGGTCGCACAGGTCAGGACCGAACGGACCTTGACCTGGTCGATGCCTGCAGCGAGCAGGGCCTCGATAGCCGGATCGCCCAGATCGTGACCACGTTCGACGATGACGTTGCCGTTCTCGTCGACCGCGTCAGCGGCCAGGGTGCGGGCGTACGCCGAGGTCTCGACGTGCGCGTCGCGGATGATCGAACCGTCGGGCTGCTTCTCGCCGAGCGACACGTTGATGCCGCGCTCGGTGCCGCAGTCGGTCTCGCGGACGATGACGTCCTGGCTGACGTCGACCAGACGACGGGTCAGGTAACCCGAGTCCGCCGTACGAAGTGCCGTGTCCGCCAGGCCCTTACGAGCGCCGTGCGTGTTGATGAAGTACTCCGCGACGGTCAGACCCTCTCGGAACGAGGACTTGATCGGACGCGGGATGAACTCACCCTTCGGGTTCGTCACCAGACCCTTCATACCCGACAGGTTGCGCACCTGCGTCATGTTTCCGGTCGCGCCGGACTTCGGGATCATGGTGATCGGGTTGTCGTCGGGGTAGTAGTCCTCCATGGCCTTACCGACTTCCTCGGTGGCCTGCTTCCAGATCTCGACCAGAGCGTCACGACGCTCGTCCGGGGTGAGGGCACCACGCTGGAACTTGCGCTCCAGACCGTCGGCCCGCTCCTCGTAACGCTCGAGGATCTCCGCCTTCGCCGGCGGCACCAGCACGTCGGCCATCGACACGGTCACACCCGAGCGGGTCGCCCAGTAGAAACCGACGTCCTTGAGCTTGTCGACGGTCTGCGCAACGACGATCATCGGGTAGCGCTCGGCGAGATCGTTGATGATCGCGGCCTGACGCTTCTTCGGCATCTGCTCGTCGACGAACGGGTACTCCACGGGCAGCAGCTCGTTGAAGAGCACGCGACCCAGCGTCGTCACGACGTCCCACGGCTGACCGTACTTCCAGCCATCCGGGAACTGCTCGGCCTCGATGTCGGCAGGCGGACGCTGATCGGTCAGGCGCACCTTGATGCGCGACTGCACGGTGAGCGCACCGCGGTCGACGGCCATGATGGCCTCGGCCGGGCTCGAGTAGACGCCACGTTCGATGTCGTCGTCGGTCGCCGGGGTGTACTCGCCGGCCGCACCCTCCTTGAGGGTGGTCAGGTAGTACAGACCGGTCACCATGTCCAGACGCGGCATGGCCAACGGACGACCCGACGCGGGCGACAGGATGTTGTTCGACGACAGCATCAGGATGCGTGCCTCCGCCTGCGCCTCGGCGCTCAGCGGAAGGTGCACGGCCATCTGGTCACCGTCGAAGTCGGCGTTGAACGCCTCACACACGAGGGGGTGCAACTGGATGGCCTTGCCCTCGACGAGCTGCGGCTCGAACGCCTGGATGCCCAGACGGTGCAGCGTCGGAGCACGGTTCAGCAACACCGGGTGCTCGGCGATGACCTCTTCGAGCACGTCCCACACGGCCGGGCGCTGACGCTCGACCATGCGCTTGGCGCTCTTGATGTTCTGTGCCTGGTTCAGGTCGACGAGACGCTTCATCACGAACGGCTTGAACAGCTCGAGCGCCATCAGCTTGGGCAGACCGCACTGGTGCAGCTTGAGCTGCGGGCCGACGACGATGACCGAACGGCCCGAGTAGTCGACGCGCTTGCCGAGCAGGTTCTGACGGAATCGACCCTGCTTGCCCTTGAGCAGATCCGACAGCGACTTGAGCGGACGGTTGCCCGGTCCGGTGACCGGACGACCGCGGCGGCCGTTGTCGAACAGGGCGTCGACCGACTCCTGCAGCATCCGCTTCTCGTTGTTGACGATGATCTCGGGTGCGCCGAGGTCGATCAGTCGCTTGAGGCGGTTGTTGCGGTTGATGACACGGCGGTACAGGTCGTTGAGGTCGGAGGTCGCGAAGCGGCCACCGTCGAGCTGCACCATCGGACGGAGCTCCGGCGGGATCACCGGCACGGCGTCGAGCACCATGCCCAGCGGCGAGTTGCCCGACTGCTGGAACGCGGCGACGACCTTGAGTCGCTTGAGCGCACGCAGCTTCTTCTGGCCCTTGCCGCTACGGATGGTCTCGCGCAGCGACTCGGCCTCGGCGTCGATGTCGAAGTTCTCGAGGAGCTTCTTGATCGCCTCGGCGCCCATAGCACCGGTGAAGTACTCGCCGTAGCGGTCCTGCAGCTGGTGGTAGAGCTTCTCGTCGATGATCAGATCGCCGGGAGCGAGCTTGGTGAACTTGTCCCAGAGCTCTTCGAGAGCGTCGAGCTCACGCTGCGCGGCGTCGCGCATACGCTTCATCTCACGCTCGGCACCGTCACGCACCTTGCGGCGCACGTCGGCCTTGGCTCCCTCGGCCTCGAGCTCGGCCAGGTCGGCTTCGAGCTTCTGCTGACGCTCGGCGAGATCGGCTTCGCGCTGGTCGGCGACAGCTTTCTTCTCGACCTCCATCTCGGCCTCGAGGGTCGAGAGCTCGTTGTGGCGCAGCTCGTCGTCGACCGAGGTGATGACGTAGGCGGCGAAGTAGATGATCTTCTCGAGATCCTTCGGCGCGAGGTCGAGCAGGTAGCCCAGACGGCTCGGCACACCCTTGAAGTACCAGATGTGCGTGACCGGAGCGGCCAGCTCGATGTGACCCATCCGCTCGCGACGCACCTTGGCCTTGGTGACCTCGACGCCGCAGCGTTCGCAGATGATGCCCTTGAAGCGCACGCGCTTGTACTTGCCGCAGTAGCACTCCCAGTCGCGAGTAGGTCCGAAGATCTTCTCGCAGAACAGGCCGTCCTTCTCGGGCTTGAGCGTGCGGTAATTGATGGTCTCGGGCTTCTTGACCTCGCCGTATGACCAGTTGTGGATATCGTCGGCCGTCGCAAGACCGATTTTCAGTTCGTCGAAAAAGTTGACGTCGAGCACTTGTTACCTTTCCAGAGCTCTGTCAATAAAGGGCCGTAGGCCGCCGGTCACGAATTCCCGTGACCGGCGGCAGCGAGTGTCAGTTCGCGAGGTCGTCGACGGTGGCCGACTCGTTGCGCGACAGGTTGATGCCGAGGTTCGCGGCTGCCCGCTCGAGGTCCTCGTCATCGGTGTCGTGCATCTGGATCGCCGCACCGTCGGAGCTGAGCACCTCGACGTTCAGGCACAGCGACTGCAGCTCCTTGAGGAGCACCTTGAACGACTCGGGGATGCCCGGCTCGGGGATGTTCTCGCCCTTGACGATGGCCTCGTAGACCTTGACACGGCCGACCACGTCGTCGGACTTGATCGTCAGCAGCTCCTGCAGGGTGTAGGCAGCGCCGTACGCCTGCATGGCCCAACACTCCATCTCACCGAAGCGCTGGCCACCGAACTGGGCCTTACCGCCGAGCGGCTGCTGGGTGATCATCGAGTACGGACCGGTGGAGCGAGCGTGGATCTTGTCGTCGACCAGGTGGTGCAGCTTGATGATGTACATGTAGCCGACGGACACCGGGTACGGGAACGGTTCGCCGGAGCGACCGTCGAACAGTGTCGCCTTGCCGTCGCCGTTGACCATGACCTCACCGTCGCGGTTCGGCAGCGTCGAGGACAGCAGTCCCGTCAGCTCCTCCTCGCGGGCGCCGTCGAACACCGGCGTCGCGGTGTTGGTGTCGGGCTCGGCCGAGTACATGTCCTCGGGCAGCTTCGACGCCCAGTCGGGCACACCACTCGCGACGTTGATGTTCCAGCCGGTCTTGGCGATCCACCCGAGGTGGGTCTCCAGGATCTGACCGATGTTCATACGACGCGGAACACCGTGGGTGTTCAGGATGATGTCGACCGGGGTGCCGTCGGGCAGGAACGGCATGTCCTCCTGCGGGAGGATCTTGCCGATGACGCCCTTGTTTCCGTGGCGGCCTGCGAGCTTGTCGCCGTCCTGGATTTTGCGCTTCTGCGCGACGTAGACGCGGACCAGTTCGTTGACACCGGGAGCGAGATCGTCGTCGTCGTCGCGGCTGAAGACGCGGACGCCGATGACCTTGCCGGTCTCTCCGTGGGGCACCTTGAGCGACGTGTCGCGAACCTCGCGAGCCTTCTCACCGAAGATCGCACGCAGCAGACGCTCTTCCGGGGTCAGCTCGGTCTCGCCCTTCGGGGTGACCTTGCCGACCAGGATGTCGCCATCGCGGACCTCGGCACCGATACGCACGATGCCGCGCTCGTCGAGATCGGCGAGGACCTCATCGGAGACGTTCGGGATGTCGCGCGTGATCTCCTCGGCACCCAGCTTGGTGTCGCGGGCATCGATCTCGTGCTCCTCGATGTGGATCGACGTGAGCACGTCCTCCTCCACGAGCCGCTGGCTCAGGATGATCGCGTCCTCGTAGTTGTGACCCTCCCACGGCATGATCGCCACGAGCAGGTTCTTGCCCAGGGCCATCTCACCGTTCTCGGTGCACGGACCGTCGGCGAGGACCTGTCCGGCCTCGACGCGCTGGCCCTCGTCCACGATCGGACGCTGGTTGGCGCAGGTGCCGTGGTTCGACCGCGCGAACTTGCGCATCCGGTAGGTGTCGCGGGTGCCGTCGTCTGCCATCACGGTGATGTAGTCGGCGGAGACCTCTTCGATGACACCGGTCTTGGTCGACACGATGACGTCGCCGGCGTCGACCGCTGCACGCAGTTCCATGCCGGTGCCGACCAGCGGCGACTCGTTACGGACCAGCGGCACAGCCTGACGCTGCATGTTCGCACCCATCAGGGCGCGGTTGGCGTCGTCGTGCTCGAGGAACGGGATCATCGCGGTCGCGACCGAGACCATCTGTCGCGGCGAGACGTCGAGGTACTGGACCTCGCCCGCGCCGACGAACTCGACCTCGGAGCCCTTCTTACGGACCAGCACACGATCGTCGGTGATGGTGCCGTTGAGGTCGAAGTTGGTGTTCGCCTGGCCGATGAGGAAACGGTCTTCCTCGTCAGCGGTCAGGTACTCGATGTCGTCGGTGACGACACCGTCGATGACCTTGCGGTACGGGGTCTCGATAAAGCCGAACGGGTTGACCCGCGCGTACACCGAGAGCGAACCGATCAGACCGATGTTCGGACCCTCAGGGGTCTCGATCGGGCACATGCGACCGTAGTGCGACGGGTGGACGTCACGGACCTCGAGTCCTGCGCGCTCACGGCTCAGACCACCGGGGCCCAGCGCCGAGAGACGACGCTTGTGCGTCAGGCCCGACAGCGGGTTGTTCTGGTCCATGAACTGCGAGAGCTGCGACGTTCCGAAGAACTCCTTGATCGCCGCCACGACCGGACGGATGTTGATCAGGGTCTGCGGCGTGATCGCCTCGACGTCCTGGGTGGTCATGCGCTCACGCACGACACGCTCCATACGCGAGAGGCCGACGCGGATCTGGTTCTGGATCAGCTCACCGACGGTACGCAGACGACGGTTACCGAAGTGGTCGATGTCGTCGACCTCGATCGGAACCTCGAGGCCGTCCTGGCCCGCGACCTTGGCGAAGGACACAGTGTGCGGATCCGCCTCGTGCAGGCGAACGAGGTACTCGACGGTGGCGGCGATGTCCTCGCGGGTCAGCACCGACTCGCCCGTCATCGGGTTGTCCGTCAGACCCAACTTCTTGTTGATCTTGTAACGACCGACGCGTGCGAGGTCGTAGCGCTTCTCCTTGAAGAACAGGTTCTCGAGGAGGTTCTCCGCCGACTCACGTGTGGGGGGCTCGCCCGGACGCAGCTTGCGGTAGACCTCGAGCAGCGCCTCGTCCTGGTTGGCGGTGTTGTCCTTCTCCAGGGTGGACATCATGATCTCGGAGAAGCCGAAGCGCTCGCTGATCTCCTCGGTCGTCCAGCCGAGAGCCTTGAGCAGCACGGTGACCGGCTGGCGACGCTTGCGATCGATGCGGACACCCACGGTGTCGCGCTTGTCGACGTCGAACTCGAGCCAGGCGCCACGGCCCGGGATGACCTTCACGGTGTGGAGGGTCTTCTCGGTTGCCTTGTCGATGGCGGCGTCGAAGTAGACGCCGGGGCTGCGGACGAGCTGCGACACGACGACACGCTCGGTGCCGTTGATGATGAAGCTGCCCTTGTCGGTCATGATCGGGAAGTCGCCCATGAAGACGGTCTGCGACTTGATCTCACCGGTGTTGTTGTTGATGAACTCCGCGGTGACGAACAAGGGCGCCGCGTAGGTCATATCCTTGTCCTTGCACTCCTCGACGGAGGCCTTGACCTCGTCGAAGTGAGGGTCGGAGAAGGAGAGCGACATCGACCCCGAGAAATCCTCGATCGGGGACAGTTCGTGGAGGATGTCCTCCAGGCCGCCGACGGGGTTCTCCTCGCCTCGGGCGATGGCCTTGGCGCGCCACTCGGGCGAGCCGACGAGCCACTCGAAGGAATCGAGCTGGAGATCAAGGAGGCCCGGTACCTCCAAAGGCTCGCTGATCTTTGCGAACGATGCGCGATGCGGCGCATTCGGGATGGTGGTTGAGGTGGACTGGCGATCGACTGCCAAGGTGCGTCCTTCCAACACGAGGGTTCTGCCTAGCGGTGTGTTCAACAAGCGCTGCGTGGCTTGGGCCGTTCGCTGGTGACAACCTTCGATCGGCGATCACCAGGCACACACGTGACAGATATGTGGCCAGAAGGAGAATCGACAGATGGACAGGAGGCAGCCAGCGCAACGTCCAACTGTAGCAGAAAATAGACGCACTTTGTCAAGTAGCGTCTGGAAACGATTTCGCACCGGTGGCTGCCTGCGCTGCAATCGCTGGACACAGATTGGCCCGCCAACGCCGCCACGTCAAGCGGTACGCGCCAATTTGTGTCAGAAAATTAGCGCCTCACCTGCGTAAGCGCAGGATCCGGCAGGTCGAGGCGCTGTGTCGGTGGTGTGCCGAAGTGTTCCGCTCGACCAATTCACTCCCGCTCGATCGACCCGATGAGCGGGAGTGAAGTCGGTGTGCGACAGGATCGCCGAGCCCTGCACCCGCACGATCAGATGTCGGCGACCTTCGCGATGAGCCAGGCGTCGCCGTGCTTTTCCATGTTCACCTGGTAGCGCGGGGTCAGGCTCTGCGTCGGCACGCCGTTCTGGGTGCCCGACAGCACCATGTTGACCACGATGACCGCGCGCGAACCGTCACCGCTACCGGTGAGATCGCGGACGCCGATCGCGTCGATCTGGCAGTCGGTCGTCGCCTTGGCCTGCTCCATCACCTGTTTGAGCGGCGCGACCTGTTTGTTGAACTGCTCGAGCGCCTCACCGGTGAGGCCGGCGCGAGCCTTGCCCGACCACTCGTCGAACTTGACTCCGGTCGCGGAGTTGGCGGTGCAGACCTTCGTCTGCGCCTGCGACACCAGCTCGCTGGTGGCGGCCTGGTCGATGAACGCCTTGTTGGAGCCGATCGATGCGCCCGGGTGCAGCGCCAAGATCACCGCCGCCACGACCAGCACTCCGGTGATGACACCGAGGACTCCCAGCGTCGTCCGACTCATCCGCAGCAGCGACGACGGCGTCATGCCACGTCGAGGTGACCGCACGCTGGTCGGTGCGGTTCCGGCCGCAGGGGACGTCTTCGATGCCGCCGCGTTGGGCTTGATCGTCGACACGCGCGCGACCGGTCGGGTCTTCGCACCCGGCGCGCGGGTGTCAGGGGTGGGGCTGCCGGTGGGGTCTGCGGATTCTTCGGTGCCGTCGGCGGGTTCTGCGGTGCCCTCGACGGGTTCTGCGGTGCCCTCGACGGGTTCTGCGGTGCCCTCGACGGGATCTGCGGTGCCGTCGGCAGGTTTTGCGGTGCCGTCGGCAGGATCCGCGGTGCCCTCGGCGAGATCTGTGGTGCCGTCGGCGGAATCTGCGGTGCCGTCGACGGGTTTTGCGGTGCCCTCGACGGAATCTGCGGTGCCGTCGACGGGCTCCACGGTGCCCTCGACGGGCGTCGACGCGCGGCCGCGGCCGGCGACGCGGGGCCGGTAGGACGATGTTCGACGCGGCGGGCGGTAACCGGGCTTGCGGGGTGGGCGTGCCATCAGTTACCCCCTCCCTGTTGTTCGCTGGGTTGTTGGCCGGATTGCTGGTTGCCCGCGCCTGCTTGTCCTGGATCGTCGACGCTGATCCCGTCGAGCGGCGAGATGTTTGACGCTTTCCAGGTGCCGTCGACCTTGGTCATGGTGACCGAGAAGCCCATCGTCTGTGTCACGCCGGCCTCGTTGTCACGCTTGGCCGTGGCGTCGACGTAGACGAGCACCTTCGCAGAACCGCCGTCGGCGTCCACCTCGGTGGGGGCCGAACGCTTGAGCCGTGACGTCAGCGTCGCCGCCTGGGGTCCGGCCTGCGTGATCTGCTGGTTGAGCGTCGACACGTCCTGCGCGGTGATCTGCTCCTTGGCCTTGCCGGTCAGTGAGCTGTCGACCCGGCGCTTCCAGTCCGCGGTGTTCTTCGGGTCAACGGTGGTGACGTTGATGATCGCCTGTTCGGCGCCCGAGACGGCCTCGTCGCGAGCGGTCTGGATCGGCTTCTCGACGAAGTACACCTCGTATGCGCGGTATCCGAAGTACGCGACACACGCCGCAGCCGCGATCATCGCGACGATGACGAGAGCACCGACCAACGGGTGGCTTCGCCACGTCGCGTCGCCGCGGTTCGCCTGCTGCTCACGGGCCTGGGTCGGGTCAGTCATGGTGGTCATCGGGCGTCACTGTAGCGAGCACACCTGAGAGAGAGCCAATTCCGTCGACGCCCCTCGACGCCGACACGGCACGCTCGCCGGTCAGCCACCGACCCCGTCGGTGCCGAACCCACCCGGCTTGACCGGACGCACACCCATCAGGGTCGCCAACTGGGTTGCCAGCGGGGTCAGGTTGAGCTTGTCCGGATCCTTCTTCGGGGTCGAATCCCAGGGCTGGGGCGTGTCCGGGTTCGCGTACTCGACGCGCTTGGCACTGCGCACACCGGTCGGATTGCCGAACGGGACGTCGCATGATGCCTGCGTGTTGAACGGGAACTCGTCGTAGCGGATGTCGAATGTTGGGTCCTTCTTCTTGATCTGGTCGATCATGGCGTCGGTCGAACCGTAACCGCGCGTACAGGCCGCGGGGTTGTTGGTCTCCAGCACGATGCCGAAATGGATCTGTCCGTCACCGGGCGCAGGTGAGTGGCTACCGGCCGACAGCGCCGAGAGCATCGCGAACGTTCCGTTCGTCATGTAACCGGCCGGTTCGATCGTTCGTGCCACCTCGGAGAGTTGTCCGACGACCTTGCCGATGTCGCCACCGTTCTTCTGGATCAGGTTCGAGATCTGGGTCGCAGACGTCGTACCCGTCGTGAGCAGACGCCGCAGATCAGGGTCGGAGGCCGCGAGAGTCGCGGTGATGAGATCGAGGCTGCGCGACCACGCAAGAATCTGATCGGACTGTTCGGCCTGTGTCGCGAGCACGACGTCGGCGTTGTTGATCAGCGAAATAGTCTGGTCGAGGTTGTCGACCCCGGCGCGCGACAATTTGCCGAGGGAGTCGACGAGCCGCGTCAGGTTCTCCGACTGCCCGTTGAACGCCTTGCCGAGCTCGGTGATCACCGTGTGTAGATCGTCGATCGGGATCGACTCGGTGAAGTCGATCGCCGACGACACGACGTCCTCGAGCGGGGGCGGTACCGACGAGCGCGTGATCGTCGAGTTGTCGGCGAGATACGGCGACCCCGTCGACTGCGGCTGGAGGTCGACGTACTGCTCACCGATCGCCGACCGGTTCGCGATCACAGCGACCGAATCCGCAGGAATCTTCGGCGAATTCGAGTCGATGACGAGGGCAACGTTGACGCCGTCCTTCGTCAGCTCGAGCTTGCCGACGCGACCCACCGGGATGCCCATGTAGGTCACCTCGGCGTTGGTGAAGATGCCTCCGGAATCCTTCAGCGCCGCGGTCACCGTGTAGGTGCCGATGCCCACCGTCTTGTCCAGCCTCGCGTACTTGGCACCGACGAAGGCGATCGCCACCAAACCAACGATCACGAACACGATGAGCTGGATCTTCGCCAGCCTGCTGATCATTGTCCGACCCCCAGGAGTTTCAGCGGACCGTCGATGAACCGCTGATCACTCGACGCGGGTTCAGGGAAGTTCGCGGGTTTGGCGGCCGATGCCCCACTCCCCCGCGGAACCGTCGCGGATGCCGGGTACCGACCGCCGGACGGCGGGGTGTTGGGACCCGGTGTCGCATTGGCGGCCGGCGGCAGCAACGTGATCGTCGGCCACCCGTACCGCGGGCCGTTGCCGTTGATGTACGGGTTCTTCGGATTCACGGGAACGTCGTGGCGCTGCGGGGGCGAGTACTTCGGCGTCCCCTGACCGACGCCCAGCGCCTCGAGCTGGTTGAGCAGCCGCAGGTCGAGCGTCATGAACAGGTTCGTCGAATCGCCCTGGACCGCAGGCAACAACGAGTCCGGGAACGGGTGCGTCAGCATCAACGGCGCTGCGGTGATCAGATCCGGCGCCGCCTTAGCGAGCTCGGTGAGCACCGGGCGCAACGCTTTCAGGTCGGTGATCAGCGCATCATGCGAACGGCCCAGAACGTCGGTGCCCACCTGACCGAGCTTGTCGAGCTTGGTCAACAGGTCGACGAACTGCGGACGCTGCTCCTCCAGGACTGCAACGCCTGCGGGCAGTTCCTTGAGGATGCGGTCGATCTGCGTCGTCTGTGCCGCCGCACGGTCGGACAGACGGTCGAGACCGTCGATCGCGCCGAGGATGGAGTCACGCTGGCGGTTGAGGCCCGCCACGAGCGAACTGGTGTTCTCGATGAGGTCGTGGACCTTGTCTGCGCGTCCGTCGAGCGCCTTGTTCAGCTCGGTGACGATGGGCTCGAGCTGGTTGATCCCACCTCCGTTGAGCAGCATCGACAAGGCACCGAGCACCTGCTCGATGTCGGTGGCGGTCCTGGTGCGGTCGAGCGGGATCGGCATCGACTGACTCTGACGCGGCAATGATGCACTGTTCGACGGTTCGGTCAGTGCGACGAACTTCTCGCCGAGCAGTGAGGTCTGCTGGACCGCGGCTCCGGCCTGGTCCGACAGGTTGATGTCGTTCTTCACCTTCACCGTGACCAGCGCGAACCACTCGTTCTTCGGGATCTCGACACTGGTCACACGACCCACCGGGATGCCGTCGCGCTTGACGACGGACTGCGGCACGAGGTCGAGAATGTTGGAGAACTGGATCTTGTAGGTACGCGGGTTGTCGCCGACGTCGACGCCGCCGGGCAGCGGAATCGACTGGACACCGTTGGAACCACAGCCTGCGACGGTCAGCACCGCGGTCAACACGACCACTGCGGCGATGACGCCACGCCATGCGCGCGGCACGAAACCACCGAGACGCCCGGTCATCAGTTACCTCCCGACCGTGGTGCGGTCGACGGCTTCGCCGACGACGGTGCGGGGGTCGCAGGACCGGGGTTGGCCTGCGGATCAGGCGTCCCGGGAACCGTGCCGGGCACCGGATACTTCTGCAGCTTGTTGTTGCTCATGATGCCGAACGGCAACACGGGCAGGATCGGGGTGAGCACATTGTTGGTGATCTGCTTGCCGATCGCCGCGCACTGGTTGATGAAGGGCTTGAGACTGTCGCTGATCTGGTCTGCCGCAGGGTTTCCGGGCAGCAGTGCCCCGAGGTCGAACAGGCGACACGTCGTCTGAGTCGGGTCCTGCAGGTCAGGGATCGTCAGTCGCATCGCGATCGTTCCCGACTCGGCGTCGTACGCGTTGATCAGGTTGTTGATAGTCAACGGAAGCACCGTCAGCGTCTCCTTGAGACTCTGCTGCGTGTTGACCAGCGCCTGTGTCGTCGGCTTCAGGTCGTTGACCGTTTCGCCGATCTGCTCACGGTTGTCGGCGATGAACGTGGCGACATCACCGAGCGCGATCGACAGTTTGTTCAGCGCAGCCGACAACTGCTGACGCTCACCCGCGAGGAACGTGGTGAACGACGCCATCTGATTGTTGAACTGCCGCACCTGGGAGTCGTTCTCCTTCAGTGCGCCGACGAAGACGTCGAGGTTCTTGATGGTGTCGACGATGTTGCCCCGCGAATCCGAGAGGGTGGTCGTCGCCTTCGACAGGTTCTCGATCGCCGACCCGAGCTTCTCACCGTTGCCGTCGAGGTTCTGCGCACCGACCGCGACGAGGTCGCTGACGGCTCCGTCCTTGTTGGCGCCGTTGGGCCCCAACGCCTTCGACAGCTTCTCGAGGCTGGCGTAGATCTGGTCGACCTCGACCGGGACCATCGTCTGCTTCTCGGTCAGCGTGATGTTGCGCGACGCCTTGGGTCCTCCCGAGAAGGCCGGGGTCAGCTGTACGTAACGGTCGGCGACCACGGAGGGGATGACCTGCACCGCACGGACGTCGGCAGGCAGGTCGACGCCGCGGTCGACGGTCATGGTCACCTTCACGGTCTGGCCGTCGGGGGTCACCGAGTCGACCTTGCCGACGGGCACACCGAGGACCCGGACGTCCGACCCCTTGTAGATGCCGACGGTCCGCGCGAACGTCGCGGTGATCTTGGTGGTCCCCATCGAGGTGAAGACCCACCACAGGGCGCCTGCGACGATCAGCGCCAGGATCAGTCCGAGCACGATGACGACGATGTGGCGAGGGGTGAACCAGCGGCCGGGGCCGGAGCTCTTCGACAGATCCGGGGCGGTCATCCGGTTGCCTCCGTTCCACCGTTGTTCTGGTTCGCCTGCTTGTTGGGCAGGCGGGTCGTGTTCTGCTGCGGCAGCGCGGGCGGCAATAGGTTGGTCACCACGGACTCGAACCAGCGGCCGTTACCCAACACGTTCGCGTAGAGCCGGTAGAACGGCGCCATGTAGGTGATCGTGTCCTGGAGGTTCTTGTTCTGCTCCTTGAGCAGGTCGTTGACGCCCTTCAGCGAATCGAGCGCCGGGCCGATCTGTGCCTGGTTGTCCCTGACGATCCCGCTGAGCGAATCGCTCAGGGCCGTCGTCGTTTTCAGCAACGCCGCGATGTTCTTCTGACGGTTGTTGAGTTCGTCGAGCAACTGGCCCGCACCGGCGATCAGCTTCACGAACTCCTGGTTCCTGTCGGCGAGGATCTTCGACGTGCTCTTCGTCGCCTCGAGGAGTTTCTGTACCTCCTGGTCGCGACTGGCGATCGTCTGCGACAGACGCGTGATGCCGTCGAGTGCAGGCCCGACGTCGCCGGACGTCCCGGAGAAGGTGTCCGAGATGGCCTTCATCGACGTCGCGAGCTGGTCGGTGTTCAGTGTCTCCACGGAGTCGGCGGCGTCGGAGAACGCCTCGATCACGTCGTACGGAGACACCGTGTCGGTCAACGCGACACCGGGGTCGGCGATCTTGCTGCCGCGCGGATTGAGCGAGAGGTACTTCTGGCCCAACACCGTCTTGATCTGGATCGACGCCTGTGTCTGATCGCCGATCCAGGTGTTGGTGACGCGGAATTTCACGTCGACGCGGTTCCCGTCGAGCGAGACATCACTGACCTCGCCGACCTTGACTCCGGCGACACGCACCTCGGCACCCTTGCGCAGTCCTGCGGCCTCGGTGAACTTGGCGGTGTACTGGGCGCCGGCACCGACGAGCGGCAACGAGGTCAGGTAGAACGCCGACACTGCCATCATGAGCAGGACGAGGATGCCGATCGCACCGATGCTGACCGGGCTGCGATGCCCACCGAATCGCTTGTGCCCCGGCTTTTTCTGGGCTGTTCCGTCTGCCATGCTCACCCCCCTGGCTTGTTGTCTTTCCAGCAACGGCTCGCCGCGCTGGTGTAAAGGACATGGTTGATGTCGGGAAGCGGGACGACCGGCTGGGTCAGCAGCGTCGACTTACCGTTTCCTGCGACGACGTCGATGCCGCACAGATAGAACTGGAACCAGGAGCCGAAGGTCGCCGCCCGTCCGATCTTCTGCAGCTTGACCGGCAGGTTCGTGATGATCTGCGCGACGTCGTCACGGCGCTTGTTGACCTGGTCCGCCACCTGCTTGAGACCCGCGATGTCACCCTGGATGGATGGCCGCGTCGAGGTGAGGATCGACGCGGTGACCGCCGTCAGGTTGGACACCGAGGTGATCGCCGATCCGACCGAACCACGCTGTGCGGCAAGACCCGTCACGAGCTGCTCGGTGTTGTCGAGCAGCGAGGTGAACTGGTCGTCGTTGCGGTTGACGGTGTCGAGCACCTTGGTCAGGTTCGTGATCAGATCACCGATCACGGCGTCCTTGTCTGCGATGGAATTGGTCAGGTCCGACGTGTCGCTGATCAGGCTCGACACGCTGCTCGACTCGCCCTGGAAGACCTTGATGATCTCGTCGGAGAGCTTGTTGACGTCCTCGGGCTGCAGCTGCCGGAACAGCGGTTTGAAGCCGTTGAACAACTGGGTCAGGTTGACCGCGGGATGGGTGTTCTTCTCGTCGGGGTTCGCACCGAAGGTGTGTCCCGGACTCACGGTCTGCGACGCGTCGCCCGCACCTTTCTCCACGGCGAGGTATCGCAGCCCGGTCAGATTGCGGTACTTGATGTAGATCTGCGCGCCCTCGGGCAGCTGACGGTCGACGTTGAACGAGACCTCGGCACGGTTCTTGTCGTAGACCGCCACGTCGCTGACCTGACCGACGCGAACGCCGGCGATACGCACGTCGTCGCCCTTGTTGAGCATCGATGCGTCGGAGAAAACGGCCTTGTAGTCGTTGTCGGCTCCCCCGCCGATGTTGGCGATGGTCAGCGCGAGCAACGCAGTCGCGACCACTGTGATCACCGCGAATGTGATCAGTTTGGCCAACGGCCCCGCGATGGACTTCATTTGATGTGCACCTGCGCTCCCTGCAGCGGCGCAGCACCGATCATGGTGGTCCAGGTGGGCACGTCGTCGGGCTCTGTCCCGCTGGCCGCGCCGTAGATCACCTTCAGCTGCGCCCGGTAGGTCGGATCGTCGAACGAGTTCTCCCGGATGGTGCCGACCGGTGTCTTGGTGAACTGCGGTTGTGGCAGCTTGTTCACCGTGGTCGGGCCGGGATTGCGTGACGGGGGCTGATACGAGCCGTCGGCCAGGCCGCCGCCCGGATACTGCGGGAAGGGGCGGCCGTTGGTCGGCGGGTCGTAGCAGACCGCAGGCGCGTCCTTGTCGAAGAAGCGCGGCTCGTCCTGGTTGGGCAGATACCTACCGCGCGGGTTGACGAACTGCAGATTCACACGCACACCGGGATTCTTCGTCCCCTTGCCGACGATCTTCTCCGATTCCGGGATCAGTGTCGCGAAGTTGTGGAAGGCGCAGACGAACGTCGGTGACTGCTTGGCCAGACCCGTCAGGAAGGGCTCGGAGTTGGTGACGAGGTCGACGAGGTTGTTGCCGTTGCGCTGCAACCAGTTGGTCGTGTCGGTCGACGCCGTGCCGAGCGTGGCGATCAGCGTCCGCAGATCGCCCTGGCGGTCGACGATCGTCTTGTTGGTCGTCCGGAAGGTGTCGAGCGCATCGATGACATCGGGAAGCGCCGTCGAGTAGGTCTTCGAGAACGAGGCGAGTCCGCGCAGAGTGCCCTCCAGCGAGTTCAGGTTCTTCGTCGTCGACAACCGGCCGAAGATCGTGTTGAGCTCTTCGAGGGTGGTGCCGATCTGTTCGCCGCGCCCCGACAGGGCCTGCGACAGTGCGGTCAGTGTCACGTTCAGATCCTGTGGCGGGATCGCGTCGAGCACCGGCAGCAGACGGTCGAGCAGGTCCTGGACCTCTTTCGCGTTGCCACTGGTGTCGGTCTGGATCGTCATGCCATTGGCGAGAGTCGGCCCTGCGGTCTGCTCGGGAACCTGCAACGCGACATAACGCTCGCCGAACAGTGTCTTGGGCAGGATGCGCGCTGTGGTGTCGGCGGGCAGTTGCGCCGCCATCTCCGGCTTGAGTCCGAGGGTCACGTTGACCGTGCCGTTACCCGCGGGCTCGACGTCGCGGACCTCGCCGACCAATACGCCGCGAGCCTTCACATCGGCGTTGGTCGGCAACGCGTTGCCGACCGAATCGGTCTTGAGCGTCACGTCGGTGAAGGTCGTGAAGTCCTTGTTGAATTTCATGATCGTGAGCGCGAAGAACAGCGCGACCACCACGAAGAACACCAGTCCGAGTAACCGGCGACGAATCACGGTCATCGCCTAGCCCCCCACTCTCACCGTCGTCGTCGTGCCCCAGATGGCAAGGCCGAGAAAGAAGTCGAGCACGGCGATGAGCACCAACGCCGCTCGCACCGCGTGACCGACGGCCACACCGACGCCCGCGGGCCCACCGCTGGCATAGTAGCCGTAGTAGCAGTGCACCAGGATGATCACGAACGCGAAGACCAGCACCTTACCGAATGACCACAGCACGTCTTCCGGCGGTAGGAACAGGTTGAAGTAGTGATCGTAGGAACCGCCCGATTGCCCGTTGAAGACGGTCGTCACCACGCGTGAGGCGAAGTACGCGGAGAGCAGCCCGAGCACGTAGAGCGGGATGACCGCGATGAAGCCCGCGATGACCCGGGTCGACACCAGGAACGGAATCGAGGGAACGGCCATCGACTCTAGTGCGTCGATCTCCTCGGAGATGCGCATGGCACCGAGCTGGGCGGTGAAACCGCACCCGACCGTCGCCGACAACGCAAGTCCTGCGACGAGCGGCGCCACCTCGCGGGTATTGACGTACGCGGACAGGAATCCCGTGAGAACCTGCGAACCGATCTGGTCGAGCGCGGCGTAACCCTGCAGCCCGACGACGACGCCGGTGAACCCGGACATCAAGACCATCACGCCGACGGTGCCGCCGATGACGGCGAGTCCGCCGGAACCGAAGGCCACCTCTGCGAGGATTCGGAGAACCTCACGCGTGTAGTGGATCAGCGTCCGGGGGATCCAGGCGAGCGTGCGTCCGTAGAACGACATCTGCTCGCCGGCACCGTCGAGGACCTTGAGCGGTTTCCCGAGCTGTTTGCGCGCCTCGTACATGTAGTACTCGGGGCGGCTCTTGGCGATAGTGACTCCACCGGCCATGGTCAGCTCCCCTTCGGCGGGACGATCTGCAGGTACACCGCAGTGATGATCAGGTTCGCCAGGAACAGCAGCAGGAACGTGATGACGACGCTCTGGTTGACCGCGTCACCGACGCCTTTCGGTCCGCCCTTCGGAGTGAGCCCCTTGTACGCGGCGACCACCCCGGCCAGCACACCGAAGACGGCAGCTTTGAGCAGAGAGACCCACAGGTCCGGTAGCTGAGCGAGCGCACCGAACGACGCCAGGTAGGCGCCGGGGGTTCCGCCCTGCACGATCACGTTGAAGAAGTAGCCACCGCCGATGCCGACCACGGCGACAAGGCCGTTGAGTAGTACGGCGACCAGGACCATCGCCAGCACACGGGGAACGACGAGACGCTGAATCGGGTTGATACCCAACACTTCCATCGCGTCGATCTCCTCGCGGATCGTCCGCGAACCGAGATCGGCGGCCACGGCGGAACCGGCCGCGCCGGCTATCAACAAGGAGGTGACCAGCGGAGATCCCTGCTGGATGACGACGAGCACAGATGCGGCACCGGTGTACGACTCCGCTCCGAGCTGCTTGATCAGTGAGCCCGTCTGCAGCGAGACGATCGCGCCGAACGGGATCGCGATGAGCGCCGTCGGAAGGATAGTCACACTCGCGATGAACCAGGCCTGCTGGATGAACTCGCGCCACTGGAAAGGACGCACAAAAGTTTGGCGTGCGACATCGACGAACAGCTGGACGATATTGCCTGTCTGGGCGAGTGCACCTTCACCGGCCCGCGCGATCCTGTCGACGCCACGCGTGGTGGCATTCGGCATTCCTAGGAGCCCCCGCCGTAGTGACGCCCACCCTCGGGCTGTTCCGACTCGATCTGCTGTGTTCTGGCTTCTTCCGGTACGGCCCACTGCTGTGTCTGTGCGTCGTCTCCGGCGTAGTCGTTGCCGTAGCCGCCGTGGTCGATCACGTCGGTCGAGGTGTCGACCATGACGCTCTCGGTGCCTGCCTGTGCTTCGCCCTCGGTGTCGGTCCATTCGACGCCCTGGGTGTTGGCGGCGTGGGCGCGGGACTCGGCGCGGATCTGGTCTTCCTGATCCATCGATTCACGGATCGCGCGTTGAGCGTTCTCGGGCAGTGTCGGCAGCAACTCCAACACCCGCTCACGATGGCGGGCGACCGCTTTACGCTCGGGCATCCCCGGATTGGGCTGCACCTGCGGAATGATCTCCGAGAAATCATCCTTCGTACCACCACCACCGATACCGGCGGCCTGCATCGCCTCTTCCTGCTTCTGCACCGCCTCGTCCTTCTCCTCCGACATACCGATCGGACCGAACCGATCACCCGAGAGGAACTGCTTGACCACCGGCTGCTCCGAGGTCAGCAACTGCTCACGCGGACCGAACATCACCAACTCCTTCCGGAACAACATGCCGATGTTGTCCGGAATCG
Organism: Gordonia otitidis; assembly: GCF_020735545.1. Lineage (NCBI taxonomy): Bacteria > Bacillati > Actinomycetota > Actinomycetes > Mycobacteriales > Gordoniaceae > Gordonia > Gordonia otitidis. The sequence continues at coordinate 3,260,615 of NZ_CP085974.1, read as the reverse complement.
TGCGAGCAATGTTGATGTTGTGCGTCACGATCAGAATCGTCGCGTCGATCTGCGCATTGATATCGATCAACAACTGCGAGATATAAGCAGTACGCACCGGATCCAGACCCGAGTCCGGCTCATCACACAAAATGATCTGCGGATCGAGTACCAACGCCCGCGCCAACCCGGCACGCTTGCGCATACCACCGGAGATCTCACCGGGCAGCTTGTCCTCCGCACCGGCCAAACCCACCAGATCGATCTTCTCCATCACGATCCGCCGGACTTCGTCTTCCTTCTTCTTCGTGTGCTCACGAAGCGGGAATGCGATGTTGTCATACAACGACATCGACCCGAACAGCGCGCCGTCCTGGAACAACACACCGAACAGTTTGCGGATCTCATAGAGCTCTTTGGCCGAACACTGCGTGATATCAGTGCCATCGATGATCACCGACCCCTGCTCGGGATGCAGCAAACCGATCAACGTCTTCAAAAACACCGACTTACCGGTACCCGACGGACCCAGCAGCGCAGACACCTCACCCGACGGCAAAGTCAACGTCACATCACGCCAAATATTCTGAGAACCAAAAGACTTGGTGAGCCCCTCGACGCTGACCTCAACACCCACTACATCCTCCAAGAAACTCGGGTCCAGTAGCGCGGCAGCCGATCACCAAGCGCAGACGCAGTCGGACTCAACTGTGGTTGGGGTCACTCTAGCGGACGACTCCCCCGTATCCACACCGCCTCTCGGCGGTTCTCAGGTCCGGTCAATTACCCACCGGTAACCTGGCTGCCCAAGAGAGTATCCCATGCCACCGACAGAACAAAAGTGGGTTCACGATCACATCGTCGGCCCACTGTGTTCTGTCTGCAGACAGCAACGAGCCCGGGACAGCACGCTGTCCCGGGCTCGTCCGAGATGAAGTCTCGAACCGTCTTACTTGACGGAAGTCGACACGCAAGCGCGCTCCGCCAACCTCCGCAAGCTCCGGTTGCCTCCGCTTACTTGACGGATACCTTGGCGCCGGCCTCTTCGAGCTTGGCCTTGGCGGCGTCGGCAGCTTCCTTGTCGACCTTCTCCAGGATCGGCTTGGGAGCACCCTCGACGAGGTCCTTCGCCTCCTTCAGGCCGAGGCCGGAAACGACCTCACGCACAACCTTGATGACCTGGATCTTCTTGTCGCCGGCACCCTCGAGGATGACGTCGAACTCGTCCTGCTCGGCAGCAGCCTCGGCGCCGGCAGCAGCCGGAGCGCCTGCGGCGGCAACGGCGACCGGAGCGGCCGCGGTGACCTCGAAGACCTCTTCGAACTTCTTCACGAAATCGCTGAGCTCCAGCAGGGTCAGTTCCTTGAACTGATCGATGAGCTCGTCAGCGGTGAGCTTCGCCATGGTGGCGTCCTTCCTGTAAGTCCCCACGCGGGGCATCTGTTGTCTCTTCCCCGCGCGGGGGAATGCTTGTGTGCTGGCGGATGAGTACCGGAGTACTTACTCGCCTGCGGATTCCTTCTTCTCCTGCAGGGCGGCAGCGAGTCGTGCCACCTGCGACGCCGGCTGATTGAACAGTCCGGCGGCCTTTGCCAAGTTGCCCTTCATGGCACCGGCGAGCTTGGCCAGCAAGACCTCACGGGTCTCAAGGTCGGCGATCGTTTCGATCTCGGACACGGACAGCGGCTTGCCGTCCATGTACCCGCCCTTGATGACCAGAGCCTTGTTGTCCTTGGCGAAGTTCTTGATCGCCTTCGCGGCCATCACCGGCTCGCCTTCGATGAAGGCGATCGCGGTCGGGCCGGTGAACAGCTCGTCGAGTCCCTCGACGCCCGCCTCAGCAGCGGCACGCTTCACAAGGGTGTTCTTGGCGACGGAGTAGGTTGCGCCCTCACCGAGGGAACGTCGCAGATCAGTGATCTGAGTGACGGACAATCCACGGTATTCCGTGACGACCGTCGCTGTTGAGCCCTTGAACTGCTCGGCGATCTCCGCGACTGCGGCGACCTTTTCGGACTTGGCCATACTTCGCCTCCTTCCTCATCACTCGAGTTGGTCAGAGTTCGGACCAGATACCCGCAAGGAGGGGCGAAACAAATGAACGCCCCGGCACGCAGATGGCACGGGGCGTAGTTTCTCGGCAGGCGCATTCGACGATGCACTCACCACTATTCCTCGTTCTCCCTGCGTGGGCCGCCGACCTCGCGCCTACGACGCTGCAGCCGACCTTCGACCGGAATCGCTTCCGATGACCGACGGTCTCTGGTTGAACCGATACGACGCACACCTGCGCGTCACACCGAAGTAATAGGCTACCCGACCATGGGGAATGCATCCAAATCGCCTGCCAGCGCCGTCTCGGATCCCAACGCGCGCGCGGCGATCGCGGCCGACTCGATCCTCGGCAGGCATCTTCGGCATGCGTGGTGGGTGCCCGGCACACGCCTGGCGACGGTCGCATGGCCGTTGAGCCGCCTCCCGCTGGACGTGCTGCGTAGCCGTTTCGGATTCTGGCACTACTGGTGGCACGCCCATCTACTCGACCTCATCGTCGACGCCGCCATCCACCGCCCCCTCGACGACGCACCCTACGACCCTGAGCTGGCCGACCTGGCCAACCGCCTCCTGCGCGGCATCCGGCTGCGCAACCTCGGACGGTGGACCAACAATTACTACGACGACATGGCGTGGCTGGGGCTGGCGATCGAGCGCGCCGATCGTCACCTCGACCTCCATCACCCGAAGGCACTGCGCGTGTTGAGCAAGCGCATGTACGACGCCTGGGAGCCCGAGCGCGGCGGCGGTATCCCGTGGCGCACCATCGACACCTTCTTCAACGCCCCCGCCAACGGACCCGCGACCATCCTGCTGGCACGGACCGGGCGGGCAGGGCCCCAGCCCGGCAGCCATGCGCGGCGCGCATTGGAGATGTGCGACTGGATGGACGCGACACTCGTCGACCCCGACTCCCACCTCGTCATCGACGGCATCAAGCCGCGGGACGGCGGGTTCGAGCGCGTCACCGCGATCTACACGTATTGCCAGGGAGTCGTGCTGGGCTCGGAGGTCGAGGCCGCGCGGCTCACCCGCGATCCCGTACACCTCGCCCGGATCGACCGCCTGCTCACAGCGGTCGAAAGCCACGAGTGCCCCGACGGCGTGATCCGTGGTGCGGGCGGTGGCGACGGCGGACTGTTCATGGGCGTTCTCGCCCGCTATCTGGCGCTCGTCGCGACCGATCTGCCCGCCGACCTACCCGGCGCCGATGAACTTCGTCGTCGGAGCGCGACGCTCGTCCTCACCAGCGCCGACGCCGCCTGGCAGACGCGCACCGAGGTCGATGACGCCGTGGTGTTCAGCGCCGACTGGCACCAGCAGGCAGCCAGGCCCACCCGCGGCGGCGGGGACGCCGCATTCGTGGCGGGAGCGGTCAACTCGTCGGCGGTTCCCGAGCGCGATCTCTCGGTTCAGCTCTCGGGATGGATGGTCCTCGAAGCCGCCGCCGCTGTGGATCTCGGCCTATCCGAACAGAATGTTCAGGATTAATATATGCCCTGACCTGCGTATTTGACTACGAGGGCCAAATTGACGCCCCCTAGTTAGCGTTCCGAGACCACAGATGGACTAGTGTCGGTGTCCGGAGTGAGATGGACCACAACCGGGTGGGGTTGAGGCCATGCGCCACAACGCGGTCCAGCTTCTCCAACCGACACGATGAAGTGACGGCATCGGCGACAGCACGCCCACCGGTCGAAACCGGCTGACGCAGGTGCAGTGACCTCAAAGGCAGGCTGATGCACCATGGCGTTTCAGTTGGGACCGACAGAATCCGACCGCAGTCGGGTTGAGCCGTTTCCGCTCGACCCGGTTCCGCAGCGTCGATCCACGTCCGATGCGCCCGTGTTCGGAACCCTCCCCCTCGGCGACCCCACCGGCGGTGCGAGCGCGATGCGTTGGCGCGAGCAGGTCGACGGCCCGCAGGTCTACCCGCGCGTATCGATCGACCGCGACGTCACGCTGACGATGAGCGACGGCATCGAGCTCCGCGCGACGGTGGTGCGTCCCGCGACCCGCTTCGGCGACGTCGTCACCACGCCGTATCCCGCGATCATCAACATCAATCCCTACAACCGCGCCGCCATCGACTTCATCGACGCCACGATGCACGCACCCATCCTCGGTGGCGCCGTCCGGGCCGCGGCACGGTCGGTCGATGCGTCGGGAACAGCGCTCGAAGGCCTCACCACCCTGACGCAGACCCTTGCCGGAGGCGTCATCGACGTCTTCGGCATCAATCGGAACCTTGTGCGCAGCGGCTACGCGCAGGTCATCGTCGACGTCCGCGGTACCGGCGCCAGCCACGGCAAGTGGGAGATCCTCGGTCCACGTGAGCAGCAGGACTCCGTCGAGATCATCGACTGGGTCTGCGAGCAGTCCTGGTGCAACGGCCGTGTCGGATTGGCCGGGTGGTCGTACTCGGCCATCAATTCGCTACAGGCAGCCGACAAACGGCCCGCCGCTCTGGGCGCGGTCTTCGCCGTCGAGGGCTGTGACGACATCGTCCGCGACATCTACATCACCGGCGGTATGCCATCGGCGTTCATCCCGGCGTGGCTCTCGGTGGTCAACATCCTGAAGTGGGTTCCGAATCCCTCGACGATGCTGCGAGATATAGTGCGCGGCAACCATTTCCGTTGGCTACGCGACCGCGTTGCGTCTCCTGCCACCGAAATCCCTTCGCTCCTTTGGGGTTTCCTCACCGCGCGCGACGACCGGATCTTCGACGACCCGTACTTCGACGCCCGCGATCCCAGGATCGACCAGATCGAGGCGCCGACCCTGACCGTCGGAGCGTGGCACGATCTGTTCGGTCGAAGTGCCACAGGCATTTACGAACGCCTCAATCTCGAACCCGGCCGCAAGCAGTTGATCGTCGGCGACGGCTACCACTTCGACGTCGGGTCCGGATTCGGCGGCAAGTTCGCGCCGCCACGCCTCGACGTGCTCGAGCGCGCATGGTTCGACCGTTGGCTCAAGGGACACGCGAACGGCGTCGAACACTACGGCCCGGTGACGTTGCGTCAGCAGGGCGGCACATGGACGGCGGGGCAGTCGTTTCCCCGTAACGGTGTGACGCCACGCAGGCTGTACCTGTCGAACGAGTGCTCGTCGAGCGCTGATCACTGCGTACACGACGGCGCGCTGCAATCGACGCCCTGTGCTGAGCACACGTCGCTACACGTGCGGGCCGACGTCCGCGGGATCATCTCGCGCGACATGACCCAGGTGACCGCCGGCGCCACCATGGCACTCGGCAAACACTTCACCGCCGACGCGCGTTTCCAGGAACGCGGGGCGCTCGCATTCACCAGCGACCCCGTCACAGAATCGACCCCGATCAGCGGTTCGATGAACCTGCGACTCAACGTGGCAACAACTGCACACGAGGCGATCTGGGCGGTGACCGTCAACGACGTCGCACCGGACGGAACGTCGAAGGTGCTGACCAACGGAGCGCTCTCAGCGTCGAATCGTGCGCTTGACCCGAGTCAGTCGACATACGCGTCCGACGGCAGTCTCGTCGGTGCGCACCACTTCCTCTCCCGCAAGCGCAAACTGCCGGTGCCACCCGATGCGCCGGTCCGTATCGACGTCGACCTCGTGCCGACCGACGCGGTCCTCGAACCGGGACATCGTCTGCGCGTCAACGTGTACGCAGCGAGTTTCCCGCGGTACCTCACCGTCGTCCCCGACCTCGTGAAGGCCCGCGGCCGCAGGCAGCGACTCGTCCTCGACCCGAAGCATCCGAGCTACCTCACTTTCCTCGCCGGCGACGGGATCTGACATCCGCTCGGTCTGTCACACCCCCGAGTCCGCCAGGACGACCCGGTAGACGAACTCCGCCTCCGGCCCCATCACCAGGCCGACGAGTTCGGTCAGTGTCTGCGTGAATCTCCGACCGTGCGCCGGACCGTCGGACTCGTCGAGATGGTGCGCGATCTCGTGCAGCACCACGGCTTCGCGCAGTGCCCACCGCCCGTCGCGGCCGTCGGGTATCGCAATCTCGCGGCCCCCCGACGAGTCGACGGCATAGTGGGCCGAGCGGTTCCCGCGGCGGCTGCGCACGGTCACGGGCCGTCGTGCGGCGTCGAACCGCGCGGTGACCGACGGCATCGTCAGCACTCGCCCGACGTACTCGCGCACCGAGTCGATCGAGCCGAACTGCGCTTCGACCGGGAGCGTCAACTCGGTGCCCGCGAGTTGCACCGTCCGGTGGTCTCCGGCGCGGTCGAAGAGTCCTCTGATCAGTCGCTCCGCCTCGTAGAACCGTTCGCGTCCGGTGTCACGCGGCGCCACGGTGCTCCGCCACCTCCCGCGGACCGGGACGCGGCTCATGTCCCCGCGGGCCGGGACTAGGCTCGGAACTGCCACGATCTCGACCAACGACGGACAGGGAGTTCACGCGATGCCGCTGCGTTCGCACACCACAGGACGACTCACCGTCGGGCTCGTCGGAGCAGCGGCGATCCTCGTCTGCGGTCTCAGCGGATGCAGCTCGTCTGCGGGCGAGGTGACGACCGTGACCCCGGCGTCGTCGACGTCGTATGTCGACAATCCCGTCGATCCGGCCGAACTCGACCAGTTGCTCGACCGCATCGCCGGAACCGGCCTGCCCGTCACCAACCGGCACGACGCCACGGCGACCCTGTGTCCCGCGGCCGGATGCACCGTCGCCGTCGAAGCCGACCAGGTGATCCTCATGAAGTTCCCGACAACCGGCCGCGCCGAACTCTACAACGGCGCCCATCCCGGCAACTACCAGGTCGTCGACATCGTGATGTCGTTTCCGGGTGGTACGGACACCGCACAGAACCAGCGCTATATCGACGCACTGCAGGGCATGATCCGCTGACCCTCGGCGCACTACGCCTCCAACGCCCCACGTGGAGAACCGAATTCGCGATCGGCGCCGATCTTCGCCCGCCTACCTGCTCGGTCGCCCGCCTGACGGGCACCCTCCGAGTAACCAGACGAAGCGCTCGTCGGCCGCCAGGTACCGCGCGCCGTCGACTCGGTCTTGTAGAAGTTGGTGACCTCGAGTTCCTTGTCGCGCAGGGCGATCGCGGTCGACGTCGAACCCGAAGCGAGCTCCTTCGACTCCTCGCGCGCCATCGCCTCCTGCCGCGCGGCATCGCGCGCCTCGGTCAGTCGCAGACCGATCCGCTCGGCAAAAGCGGACTGGAAGTTCAACCGCGCGGTGATCGGAGCCACCGGCTTGCGTTCGACGACCCTGCGCGCTCGCCAGCCCGACCCCTTGCGCACCACCCGCGCCGACATCTCGCCCCTGTACTCCCCGGACCGCAGATACGCGTCACTCGCCGCGACCATCTGGATCAGCAGCGACGTGTACAAGGCCTCGCAGGTGTCGATGTCGGCTTCGTATCCGTACGCCAGCACGAATGTGGAGTTGCCGGCGACGTCGACCGTCACGTCGTTGGCTCGTGCGATGGCGACGAAGAGCTGCACGTATGTCTTCAATCCGCGCTTGCCGGTCTCGCCGATCGCGATCTGCCTGGTGATGGGCGTGGTGGCCCGACGTGCAGCGGGATCGTGCGCACGCGCCACCGCCAGGTCGATCGACGCCGACGTCGCCAACCGCTGCGCGGCCTGCATGAACGTCTCGGCTTCGTGTTCGTTGTCGGTGTTCTCGGCTTGGCGCAGCAGCGCCGCGATACGAGTGAGGAGCTTGTCGTCGCGCATACAGATCAGACTAGATCGACACCGGATTGGTTCCATCCGGCGCCGAATCGATCTCCGAGCATCCGCAGTCGACTACAGCCCGAACTTGTCCTGCATCTCCCGCAGTGTCTCGGCGGACTTCATCAGACCGTCGTGCTCGGCATCGGACATCTTGATCTCGAGTCGGCTACCCGCCCCGTTGCGATCGATCAACGTCGGCAGCGACAGACACACGTCGTCGAGTCCCTCGTACCCGCCCGTGACCGTCGAGATCGGCATCACGCGGTGTTCGTCGTTCAACACCGCTTCGACGATGCGCGTCGTCGCGAGTCCGATCGCGTAGTTCGTCGCCCCCTTGCCCTCGATGATCTTGTAGGCGGCATGCACCACCTCGTGCTGGATCCGTTCGCGAGCCGGGGCGTCGATCGCCTGTCCGCCGGGGATGGGCTTCCACTCCAGCAACGGCACACCGCCGATCGACGCCGAACTCCACAGTGGGATCTCGGAGTCGCCGTGCTCGCCGACGATGTAGCCGTGGACGTTCTGCACGGCGACGCCGCAGTGTTGGGCGATGAGGAACCGCAGCCGCGAGGAGTCGAGCACCGTGCCCGAACCGAATAGCTGATTACTGGGCAGCCCGCTGTACTTCAGCGCCGCGTAGGTGACGATGTCGACGGGATTGGTGACCATGATGTAGATCGCGTTAGGGGCGACCTCGATCACGCCGGGCAGAATGTTCTTGGTCAGATTGATTGTGGCTTCGGCCAATTCGAGCCGCGACTGCCCCGGCTTCTGTTTGGCTCCCGCCGTGAAGACGACGACGTCGGCGTCCGCGCAGACCGACACGTCGTCGTCGCCGATGATGTCGGCGCGCGGAACGAACTCGAGACCGTGCGAGAGGTCGAGGACTTCTGCTGTCACCTTCGACGTGTTGATGTCCATCAGCGCAATCGTGCGCGCGACCCCGCGGATCAGCGACGCATATGCGATCGCGGTACCTACGGCACCTGCGCCGATGATCGCCATCTTGCTCGGTCGGGCTTGTCTCACGTTCACCGCCTGTGTCTCGTGCTGCCCCGAAAATCCCGCCCCTCCTCGGTGATTATCGTCGGCCGACGGCGCATCCGCAGCGTGATCGCAGATCAACTCGCGCTCTCTCGTCGGCATCATTTCGCAACGAGAACAACATGCTCGCTCGTGAATTCGTCGTAATGTCCGTTTCCGGCATGCGAAATCGTCGCGGGCAGCTTATGTTCTGCTGGTCTTGCACATCGCAACGGCGCGTCGCACCATCACTCACTCGCGGGAGTACCCCATGCCCGAAGGCCATGACACCCTTGCCGACGATCTCTCCGACGACGAGGCCCACCTCGCGCGGCTCGGCTACACACAGGAGTTGCACCGGTCCTGGTCCGGGTTCTCCAATTTCGCGATCTCGTTCTCGATCATCTCGATACTCTCCGGATGCTTCACGTCGTTCGGACTCGGCTGGAACAACGGCGGACCGGCGGCGATCGCCTGGGGCTGGCCGATCGTGTCGATTTTCATCCTGCTGATCGGCTTCTGCATGGCAGAGCTCGTCTCCGCCTACCCCACGTCCGGCGGAATCTATTGGTGGGCAGCCAAACTCGGTGGTGCGAAGGCCGGCTTCTACACGGGATGGCTCAACCTCATCGGCCTCGTCGCGATCCTCGCCTCGGTGGCGTACGGCGCCGCGACCTTCCTCGACCTGACCATCGGCACCTTCAGCCAGTCATGGCTCGACGGCTACAGCCTCACACGCGTCTTCGTCATCTTCCTGATCATCCTGGCGTGCGCCGCGCTGATCAACATCTTCTCCGGCCACCTGCTGTCGATGATCAACAACATCTCCGTGTGGTGGCACGTATTCGGCGCTGCCGCAGTCATTCTCATCCTGTTCCTCCTTCCCGACCAGCACGCCTCGTTCTCCGATGTCTTGGCCAAGACCATCAACAACAGCGGCATCTTCGACGGCAAGACGTCGGGCTTCGGCTTCGTCCTCTTCGTCCTGCCCATCTCGGCGATCCTCACGCAGTACACGATCACCGGATACGACGCGTCCGCCCACCTCTCCGAGGAGACCAAGGGGGCGGCGAACGCTGCGGCACAGGGTATTTGGCGGTCCATCGCGTACTCCGCGGTCGGCGGCTGGGTGTTGCTGCTCAGCTTCTTGTTCGCCGTGCAGGACGCCGACGGCGTCTCGAAGAGCGGCGGCGCCGTGGCGACCATCTTCACGCAGGCGCTCACCTCCAAGTGGGCAGGCGTCGTGCTGATCATCTCGACCGCGGGCCAGCTCTTCTGCACGGCCGCGTGCCAGACGAGCGCGTCGCGCATGATGTTCGCGTTCAGCCGTGACGGTGCGGTCCCAGGCCACAAGCTGTGGTCGCGGGTCCGCTCCAACGGCATGCCCGCCAATGCCGTCGTCGCGACGGCCACCATCGCCGCGATCATCACCCTGCCGGCGCTGGTGTCGGTCGACATCAACGGCGCACCGGTACCGGTCGCCTTCTACGCGGTGGTGTCCATCGGCGTCGTCGGCCTGTACATGTGCTTCGCGGTCCCGATCTACTACCGCTGGAAGGCGGGCGACTCCTTCGAGGCGGGCTCGTGGACGCTCGGCTCGAAGTACAAGTGGATCGCACCGCTCGCGCTCATCGAGATCGCACTGACCTCGCTCGTCGCGATGTTCCCCACCTCACTCGGCGGCATGCCGTGGGACCCGAGCTTCGAGTGGAAGTACGTCAACTACACGCCATTGCTCGTGGGCGGCGCACTGATCCTGCTCTACGGCTACTGGCACGCGTCGGTGAAGAAGTGGTTCACCGGTCCGATCAAGCAGGTCGACGCCGAAGTCGTTGACGCCTGACGGCCCGCGGGTCCGGTGTGGTCGATGTGCGTCGACCACACCGGACAATCTTTGGACAATTCGAGCACCAGCGCACATCACCGGTCGCGGTGCCATAGGGTCGCCGCATGAGCGACCGCTGGCCGTGGTCGGCAAGAGCCGCCGAGGCCGCACGCATCAGAACCGAACTGTTGACCCCGTCCGGCGGATTCCTGCTGCTCCGCGGCCCGGCAGGTTGCGGTAAGACCCGACTGGTGCGCGAGTCGGTGGCGGGTCTGCCCCTGCCGGTGCATTGGATCTCGGGCACCGCCGCGAGCCCGCAGGTGCCGTTGAGCGCATTCGCCGCGTGGATCGACAACGAGGTGACCGACCCGCTGCGGCGAATCTCCGATCTGGTCGCCAGGCTCTCCGCACGTCCCAGGCAGATCCTCGTCATCGACGACATCGACCGTCTCGACGAGCAGTCGATGCTGGTGGTGCACCGGCTACGCAGCAGACCGTCGGTGACGATCCTCGCCGTTCTCCGCGACGGGGCCCCGCCGACCACGTCCGTCACCGACCTGCTGCGCGAGGGCACCATCCCGGTGATGACCGTGCCGCCGCTGACCGCCGAGGAGACCGAGGAATTTCTGCGCGTCGGATTGCGGGGTCGGGTATCGGCACCGTTGGCCGCACGTCTGTGGACCCTGACGCACGGAAATCCGCTGTACCTGATCGCGCTGTGTGAGGCCAACATCGAGCAGGGCGCCATCATCCGACGCGGCGACTTCTGGGTCATCGATTCCGAACTACGCGTGCCGGATTCGTTGTCGACCACCGTCGAGGCCCAGTTGGGTGGCGCCTCGGATCCTGTGCTGGAGGTCGTCGACTCGGTCGCACTCGCCGAGCCCCTCGCCATGTCGGTGCTCGAGCATTTGTGTGCGTCCGAGGACATCGAAGCCGCTGAGTCGGCGGGCTACATCGTCGTCGACGACACCGAGCCGTTTGGCGGGGACCCGCACGTGCGGATCGGTCATCCCCTGTACGCGGAAGTGAGGTTGGCGCGGGCGAGCGTGGCGCGACTCCGCCGACTGCGTGCGCGCCTGGCCGAGCAGATCACGGCCGATCACACAACCGACAGCACCGCATCGATCCGTCGGGCGCTACTCGCCGTCGACGCCGACATCGATCCCGCGACAAGGGATTCACTCATCCTCGACGGTGCGACAGCAGCCCTTCACCAACTGAACCTGAAACTCGCGCGCGAGCTGACCGCGAAGGCACTCGATGGTCCGATCGCGATTCCCGCAACCCTTCAGCACGGGTATTCGCTCTCGGTGTCGGGTTGGGGTGACGCGGCCGAGGCGGCACTGGCGCCGCTCGCCGACATCGACGACGCCGAAACGCGTGACACCGTCGCGTTCCTGCGTGCGGCCAACCGCTTCTGGGTTTTCGACGACGCCGCAGGCGCCCGTTCGATGGTCTATGACGAGGGCGTGGGCGAACAGACGAGGAGAATGATCGACTTTCTCTGCGATGCGGTCTCGGGCAACCCCGATCGTGCCCTGGAGCTCGGTTCGTCCTTCCCCGCCATAGACTCCCTGCCGCCGCTGTTCGGCATGTTCGTCGGGTGGGGCAGGATTGCCGCGCTGGGCAGCCTCGGGCGGGTGCGGGAGATGAACGACACCGCCAAGGCGTCGTACCAGATCGCCGACACGTTCCGCGCCGCGGCATACCACCGCGCCGAGGTCGGCTACATGCACGCATACTTCTGTGCGCTCACCGGCGATCTCGTGACTCTCGACATGATCGCCTCCGACGTCGCCACCGTCACCGAGGACGTCGGAGGAGGCATCGCGGTGTACTGGGCATGGGGCATCCGCGGTCTCACCGCAGTGGCGCACGGCGATGCCCGCGACGCCGCACTCAGCCTCGACGCAACCCTCCGGGACATGCTGGCCTGCGGCGGTCCCGACTTCATGCGGTTGCCGTTCTACATCGAACGCGCATACGCCGCGGCACTGGCAGGTGACCGGGCGGTTCTGGACGAGTGCGTCGAACGTCTGCCCGATCCGCCGCGTGGCGCTCTCGGTTACGGTCGCGACCGGATCGACCTGCTGGCCTGCTGGCGTTCGGCGCTCGACGGCGTTGTGTCCGCTGCTATCGCCGGCGCCGTCGCGATCGCTGCGCGCGCACGTGATGCGGGGTTGCGCGCACCCGAGTTGTTCGCACTACACACCGCCCTGCGCTGGGGCGCCACCGATCACGTGCAGCGGCTCGGCGAACTCGCAGCAGAGCTGTCCGACGTGCCGCGCGCGCAGGCCGCCGCCGACCACGCTCTGGCCCTGACGCAGCGTGATGGCGACGCACTGTGCGGGGCCGCGACGTCGTATCGCAGTATCGGGATGCTCGACGCCGCGGCCGACGCCTACGCCCACGCGGCCGCCGCCTACGCCGCAGCCGACCGCAACGGTGCACGTCTGTCGGCCCTGGAACACCTCGAAGAACTCCGCGAACGCCTCGGGCTGAACACGCCTGCGATCATCGCCGCGACATCCGATGCCCCTATCCCGACCCGCCAGCACGAGATCGTCACACTCGCGCGGCGCGGATTGTCCAACAAGGCCATCGCGGAACGACTTTCGCTGTCTGTCCGCACTGTCGAAGGCCACATCTACCGGGCGGGCCAGCGTCTTGGTGAGCCGATCCGACGACGCGACCACGACGACTGACCCCTGCACCGACGTTCGGGATCACTCCCGACACCGGGCCGATCGAGCAGGTGGACGCCGAGAACGTCGACGCCTGACCCGCACGCCCGAGGCCGAGCTCGGCAACCGATCACGACGCGGCGTCGCCGTCCTGGCGGCGTCGCGCCTGCTCGCGGGCGATACGTCGTTGCTCCTCCGCGCGCGCACGCACCGCGGCGAGAAACTCGCGATCGGCCTCGGTGTCTTCGGGGATGTAGCGGCCCGGACGGTCGTATTCCGGGAACTCCGCGGCGACCGAACCCGGCGCAGCACCGCGCGGACGATCATCGGCGGTCGGACGTCCGAGAGCCAGCCACAGCAGCGCGCCGATGAGGGGCAGCAGGACCACGAGGAGAATCCAGACCAGCTTCGGCATTCCGCGCACGAGTGCGTCGTCGGTGTTGATGATGTCGATCAGGGCTATGACCAAGATCGCCACGTAGATCAATCCGAGATACGGCATGTACCGGCTCCTGAGTTCGTCCGAGTGGATTCTTCGCAAAAGAAAACAACCGGTTGATTCTGGCATACCTGACACGTGCCCGCCAGGAGAAATCGAGGTCTAACCTCGATAACCGACCGCACCCACGCCGCGCACGCGGCCCGTCGAAAGAGGACACCGTTGTCACTTCGCGAGATCGAGTTCACGTCGGCCAACGACCGCGACACCATCTTCGCCTGGGTCTACGAACCCGCCACCAAGACGCGCGGCATCATCCACGTGATCCACGGCCTCGGTGAACACTCACGGCGGTACCTCCGGCTGATCACCCGACTCCTCGACGCCGGGTTCGTCGTCGTCGCCGACGACCACGCCGGACACGGCAAGACGGCCATGACATCGGGTGTGTGGGCAGATGCCGGGGACGACGCCGACCGTGTCGTCGTGGCCGACGAGCGCACACTTCGCGACAAGGTCCGCGAGCTGTACCCCCACTTGCCCTACGTCGTCTTCGGGCATTCATGGGGATCGATGATCGCGCGCGGCCTGGTCTCCGATGACAGCGACTGGCTCAACGGGCTCATCCTCTGCGGTATCGCTGCCGAGATCCATGGCATCGACAGCGTCCTCGACCGCGCGGCTCTCGCTGCCGAAACCGACCCGACGTCGACCGCGACGGAGACCTACACGACTCAGATGTTCGACGGCTTCACCTCCCGCTACGGGCACGACGCCTTCCCCACCGCGTGGGTGGCGCGCGATCCCGGTGTGGTGCGCGACCACGCTCGTGACCCGTTCAACAACTTCGGGGCGCCCATGTCGGTGCGATTCATCCGCGGGTTCGTAGACCTCTACGACGCCGTCAACGCCGACACCTGGTACCCGACCGTCCGCACCGACCTCCCGGTGCTCATCCTCGCGGGCGACGCCGACCCGGTCGGCAACTACGGCGAGGGCGCCTACCACGTCGGCAACGCCCTGGTCGCGAGCGGACATAACGACGTGCGCGCCCGCATCTACACCGGCTTCCGCCACGAGGTGCACAACGAACCCGAGATCCGCGACGAGGTGGCCGACGAGATCATCGCCTTCGCGCAGCGCTGCGGGGGATAGTCACCGACCCGCAGCCTCAGACGCAGAAGCCCCCGAGCACCAGTGGCACTCGGGGGCTTCTGATCTGTTGCGCTACAACAGATTACGTTGCATCAGGCCTGCGGGGCCTCGGCGAAGTTGCGCGTCACGGCCGGGTCGACGGGGATACCCGGGCCCGACGTCGTCGAGACGGTCACCTTCTTGATGTAGCGACCCTTGGCAGCCGACGGCTTTGCACGCATGATCTCGTCGTACGCAGCGCCGTAGTTCTCGGCCAGCTTGGCCGGGTCGAACGACGCCTTACCGATGACGAAGTGCAGGTTGGCAGCCTTGTCGACGCGGAAGTTGATCTTGCCGCCCTTGATGTCGTTGACGGCCTTGGTCACATCGGTGGTGACGGTGCCCGTCTTCGGGTTCGGCATCAGGCCGCGCGGTCCGAGAACACGCGCGATACGACCGACCTTCGCCATCTGATCCGGCGTGGCGATCGCGGCGTCGAAGTCGAGCCAGCCGCCCTGGATCTTCTCGATCAGGTCCTCGGCACCGACCTCGTCGGCACCTGCTGCGACGGCCTCGGCAGCCTTGTCGCCTGCGGCGAACACGATCACGCGGGCGGTCTTACCCGTACCGTGAGGCAGATTGACGGTGCCTCGAACCATCTGGTCTGCCTTACGAGGGTCGACGCCCAGCCGCATTGCGACCTCGACGGTCGAATCGGTGTTCTTCGACGACGTGTCCTTGGCCAGCTCGACAGCCTCCAGCGGGCTGTAGAGCTTGCTCTTGTCGACCTTTTCGGCCGCGGCCTTGTAGGCCTTGCTGTTCTTGCTCATTGCTCTGTTCTTTCTCCGTGTTGATGATTCGGGTTGGTGGTGTCTGGGCCGAGCCGGCCCTCCCACTCACTTGTCGCTGGTCGCACCGGGCGCGCGCGAAGCGAACACCCATCGTGTGACCACGCCGGGGAAATCAGCCCTCGACCGTGATACCCATGGACCGAGCAGTGCCGGCGATGATCTTCGCGGCCTGGTCGACGTCGGTGGCGTTGAGGTCTTCGGCCTTGGTCTTGGCGATCTCGCGGACCTGGTCCATCGAGACCTTGCCGACCTTCTTCGTGTGCGGCTCGCCAGAACCCTTCTGCAGACCGGCGGCCTTGAGCAGCAGCTTGGCCGCAGGCGGGGTCTTGAGCTTGAAGTCGAACGAGCGGTCTTCGTACACGAAGATCTCGACCGGCACGACGTTGCCACGCTGCGACTCGGTCGCCGCGTTGTACGCCTTGCAGAATTCCATGATGTTCACGCCGTGCTGACCGAGCGCCGGACCCACGGGCGGGGCCGGGTTGGCCTGGCCTGCCTGGATCTGGAGCTTGATGATCCCGGCGAGCTTCTTCTTCTTGGGAGGCATCCTTTGTTCCTTGCTTGTTTTCTTTGCAGATCCACGTCCGCTGGAGGCGTGGAAGTTCATGTCACCCGGTCAGCCGCTAGCTGCCGTTCCGGGCGTTCACGGGGCCGAACCCCGTGCGGTCAGATCTTCTCGACCTGGTTGAAGCCGAGTTCCACCGGCGTCTCGCGACCGAAGATCGACACGAGCACCTTGACCTTGCGCTGCTCCGCGTTGACCTCGCTGATCGACGCGGGCAGCGTCGCGAACGGACCGTCCATGACGGTGACCGACTCGCCGACCTCGAAGTCGACCTCGACGACCGACGTCGCGGCCGCTGCGGCCTGCTCGACGCTCTCGGCGCCCTTGGCGGCAGCCTTCTTGGCAGGGGTCCGCGGCAGCAGGAACTGCAGCACTTCGTTGAGACTCAACGGCGACGGCTTGCTGGTCATTCCGACGAAGCCCGTGACGCCCGGGGTGTTGCGCACCGCGCCCCACGACTCGTCATTGAGATCCATGCGCACCAGGATGTAACCGGGCAGCACCTTGCGGTTGACCTTCTTGGGCTGACCGTTCTTGATCTCGGTGACCTCTTCGGTCGGGACCTCGACCTGGAAGATGTAGTCGCCGACGTCGAGGTTCTGCACCCGGGTCTCGAGGTTGGTCTTGACCTTGTTCTCGTAGCCGGCGTAGCTGTGGATCACGTACCACTCGCCCGGTGCGCGACGCAGTTGCTTGCGCAGCTCTTCGGCGGGGTCGATCTCTTCTGCCTCGGCGTCATCGGCTGCTGCCGCGTCGTCGCTTGCTGCGAGGTCGTCGGCGGCTTCGGCCTGCTCGACTGCGTCCTCGCCACCGTCGACGGCCGCTGCCTCGTCTTCGGCTGCCTCGACCTGCGCCTCGGTGCCCGGATCGTCGGTCTCGTCGACGGTCGCTTCGCTTCCGGCGTCGGTCGCAGTATTCGACCCGCTCGCTTCGCTTCCGGCGTCGGTCGCAGCAGCGTCGACCGTGTCGGCCACATCGGTCGGTTCGAACTCGTTATCCGGGGTGCTCACTGCAGCCCACGCTCCTCTTTCATGAAGTTGGTCGTCCGTCGGATGACCCGGTCGGGAGCGGGCTCACCTGAGTGAGCCCGAATCAGCCGAGGATCCAGAGAACTAGCTTGGCGAAGCCGAGGTCGATCCCGAAGATGAACGCTGTCATCAACACCACGAACACGAGCACGATGATCGTGTACGTGATCGTCTCGCGTCGTGACGGCCAGATGACCTTCTTCATCTCCGAGACGACCTGCTGCATGAACACCCAGATCCGCACAAACGGATTGCTGCTCTGCTCGGACGCCTTCTTTACCTTGCGTTCCTTGACGGCAACCGCGGATCCGCCGTCGGATTCCGAGTCGCCGTCTTTCGTGTCGACGGCACCCGCCGACGAGCGACGACCACGTCCCGAACGCTTGCCGGTCGGACGCAACTCGTCCGACGCGTCCGCGGCTTCGACGGTGTCGTCGCGGCTCTCGAGCTCCTCCGCTGCCGAATCGGCGGCGGTGGACTGCCCGTCGTTTTTCGCGCGGGCGGCTCGATCTCGCTTGCTCACCTTCGAGGTCCTCTCGTCAACGTGTGCCCTCTCCAGGGCAGGGGCGACAGGACTTGAACCTGCAACCTGCGGTTTTGGAGACCGCTGCTCTGCCAGTTGAGCTACGCCCCTTTGCGACTGCGTCAACTCTTTACGAGCTCGGCAGTTGCCGGTCTTCGGTCGACCTGCCGGTTCCAGCGTACCGATCGCGTCGATCGCCACACCGTCCCCGACAAAACCAACGCGCCACCCTATGGGCGGCGCGCAAGTCAAGGGTAAACCTGACACTTCAGTGTAGATCACCGGGCCCACTTAACCCAAAACACTCCAGGTCGACGCCCCTCCCGTCAGCGCCTGGAGTTCCGGTTGCTCAGACGCTCGGATTCCGCACGTCTGCGCAACCGCAAGCTCTCGGCCCCCGGCGTGGAAACTCTGACGTGGAACCTCAGGGCGACCCGCCACGTCCGATACCGCATGACCACGCTCGCACACCACCTGTCGACTCACGACGGCGTCATCACTCTCGCACAGGCTCGCGCCCTCGGCCTCAGCAGGCATTCTGTGCAGCGTCGGCTCTCGGCCGGCACGTGGGTGCGCGAGGCGGCGGGCACCTTCCGTACCGTCGACCATCCACGAACCTCGCGTGTACGAGTCCGGATCGCGGTCGCATCGGTCGGCAAATCCGCGGTGCTCATCGGGTCGTCGGCCGCATGGTGGCACGGCATCACCAGCGCCTTTCCGTCGAAGATCACCATCGCCACGCAGGTCAAGGGTCGCCACGCAGGTGCATCGGCAGGCGTTCTCGTCACGCATCGGCGCCTGCACGAAGCAGACGTTGTCGTAGTCGATGGGCTGCGCGTGGCATCAGCCGCAACCGCCCTGCTCGACATCGCCGCCGATGGCGACACCTCGACCGTCGACAACGCACTACTCACGCGCCGCGTCACCATCACCGAACTCGACGACGCACTGAGCCGTTACCCGCGTCGTCGTGGCGCACCCGAGGCCCGCCGACTCTTCGACGCGCTGCGATCCGGCGCACGATCCGAGGCAGAGCGGACGGCCACCGCGCTCTTCGACGCCCATGGCATCACCGGCTGGACGGCCAACACCGAGGTCCTCGGATACCTCCTCGACTTCGTGTTCCGCGAGGCGCGGCTCGTCGTCGAAATCGACGGCTTCGCGTTCCACCGCGACGCCAAGGCTTTCCAACGTGACCGGACCAAGCGCAACGCCCTCCTCGCGGACGGTTGGCGGGTGTTGAATTTCACCTGGGACGACATCACTCGACGCCCCGACGCCACTGCCCACCAGATCCTCGACGCACTGGAAGTGTCGGCCGCCTAGCCAGGCCCGGTCGACTTGCGGTTGCCCAGGCGCTCGGATTGCGCACCTCTGGGCAACCGCAATCCCGCCCTTTCGGTCAGAACACCGGCTAACACGACCCCGCGAGGATCTCCACCGCCTCGGCGTAGCGGTCGGGGCCCGCCGCCGCATAGCTCAACCGCACGTATGGGCCGGTCGGTTCGGCGGGGAACCACTCGCGGCCCGCGACCACCGACAGCCCGCGTGCAAGTGCCCGCGCCGCGACGACGTCGGAGTCGGTGGGCACACCTCCGTCGCCCACATCGGGCAGACGGACCCACAGGTGCAGCCCTCCCGGCGGTCGTGTCGCGGTCAGTGACGGCTCAGCGGCCAGTGCGTCGAGCAGCGCGTCGCGGCGGGCCCCGAGCCCGCGACGCAGCCGCTGCAGCGACGTCCGCCATGTGGATCGCGTCACGACGTCGAGCGCTGCGAGCTGCAGGAGCGGCGAGACGTACAGGTCGGAGAGCGCCAATGCGCTCTCGATGCGCTGTCGCACCGGCCCGCGCGCCATCACCGCGGCAACCCTGATCGACAGCGACATGCTCTTTGTCAGCGACCTCAGGTAGACGACGTGGCCGTTCACATCCGCGGAGACGAGTGTGCATGGAGCGGCGTCGATGCCGAAGTCATGCGCCCAGTCGTCCTCGACGACGAACGCGCGATGCGCTGCCACCACGTCGAGAACCTCCGCGCGCTGCTGCGCCGACCACTGCTCGCCGGTCGGGTTGGCATAGTTCGGCTGCGCGTAGAAGACACGTGCGCCCGAGGTGGCGAACGCCGAGTCGAGATCGGCTGCGCTCGGCGCCCCGGCGGTCCTCGGCACGGGCACGATTACGAGGCCCGCCTGCCGCGCCGCCGCTATCGCGCCCCAGTAGGTCGGCGACTCCATCACGATCGCCTCTCCCGGCGCGGCGATCGCTCGCATGGTCGCAGCGAGCGCGGCCTGGCCACCGGAGGTGATGACGACGTCGGAGTCGCGCCATCCCCCACCCCCCGAAGTGCTTTCGCCGACGAGATCGCTCACGAACCAGCGACGCAACTCCGGAACTCCCGCGACGGGCGGTCGCGTGAACGCGTCCGCACGCCGCGACACCCGACGCACCGCTGCCGCGACCGAGTCCTGCGGTAGCAGTTCGGCGTCTGGGTATCCGCCGTGCATCGCGATGGTGTCGTGCGGAACCATGCGCAGCGTCGACGCCGTCACGGGAACTCTCGAGCGGTCGGGGCCGAGTGCTGCGGTTTGCCACCCGACGTCGCGCCGCGCGTCGCGACGTCGAAATGCCACGAATGTTCCTTCACCTGAGCGTGTTTCGACGATCCCCTCGGCAACGAGCGCCGCGAGCGCGCGTTGCACCGTGACCGGACCCGCACCGAACTGCTTCGCCAACGCGCGCGTCGACGGCAGTCGCGACCCGGCAGGCTGCCGGTCGGCGAGCGTTCTCAGGTGACGCACTATCGGCGCACTGCTATCGTCGGACATGAATATTGATAGTAGCGCTATCGGGCACTTCGCTCCTGCGCTATCGCCGCGTGCGCGAGCCAGTGGACTGCTCTGGGGCTTCGTCGGGGTCGCCGCGTTCTCGTTCTCGGTTCCTTTCACCCGCATCGCCGTCGGCTCCTCGGACTCCCCGGGACTCGATCCACTCCTCGTCGGTTGCGGCAGGGCCGTCGTCGCAGCGGCACTGGCGGTGTTCGCTCTCGGTATCACCCGCACGGCCATCCCCTCCGCCCGGCACTGGCTTCGCCTGATCCCCGTCGCCGCGGGCGTCGTCGTCGGCTTCCCGTTGTTCACCTCGCTGGCGCTGCGACATTCCGACTCCGGGCATGCCGCGGTCATCGTCGGACTCCTGCCCGCCATGACCGCCGTGGTCGCGGTCATGCTCACCCGCGAACGTCCCAGTCTGCGTTTCTGGATCGGCGCGAGCGCGGGCGCCGCCGCCACGGTGGTGTTCGCGTTCGTGGCGCATGGCGGGACGTCGGGCGGCGGCGTCGACGACCTCTACCTGATCTGCGCTGTCCTGCTCGGTGCGATCGGGTACGCGCAGGGTGGCATTCTCGCGCGCGAACTCGGCGCGTGGCAGACCATCTGCTGGGCCCTGGTGCTCGCGCTGCCCGTCATGGCCGTCGTGTCGGCGCGGTCGATCCACCTACACCCGCCCACGGACATCACGACCGCACAGTGGTCGGCGTTCGCCTATCTGTGCGCGGTCAGCATGTTCCTCGGATTCTTCGCCTGGTATCGAGGTCTCGCGATCGGCCCGATGACCGTCGTCAGCCAGACCCAACTCGTCCAGCCGGTGCTGTCGGTGGCGTGGTCTGCGCTGCTGCTCGGCGAGGCCATCTCGCTCGGCGTCGTCGGCGGTGGTCTCGCGGTCATCGCGTGCGCTGCGTTCACCGTCCGGAGTCGCACCCGTGACAGCACCTCGCTGCGGGCGCGGATGTCCCACGTCACGACTGGTCGGCTGCGTATCGTGAGCAGATGACAAGATCTGCGGGACAACGACGCGGTGCTGCCATCCTCTCCCTCGTCGCGGGTGCCGCCGGGGCGGTGCTCGCCGTGATATCGGCCGCGGCACAGTTTCCGGTCGGACTCATCGCGCTGGTGCTCCTGCTCATCGCGGCCGGACTGGCGATCGACGGATTGTTCAACATCGGGACCCGACGCCTCGCTGAGCTGATCGTCGCGGTGATCCTGGCGGTCGTCGCGATCGTGGTGGTGGTGATGCGCAGCTGGTGGCTGCTCGTCGGCACGCTCGTGGTGATCGCTCTCTTCGCGCTCGCGATCGCAGCGGCAGCTCGGGCGTTCCGCATCTCGGTGCCGCTGCCCGTCGTCGCTCCCCCGACCAACCCCGTCCTCATCTACAACCGACGCTCCGGCGACGGGAAGGCCGACCGGCTCCACCTCGCCGACGAAGCGGAACGTCGAGGCTACCGGACCGTCGAACTGGTGAAGGGAGACGATCTACGAGCCCTCGCCGAGGGTGCTGTCGCCGACGGCGCCGACGGACTCGCGATGGCCGGCGGCGACGGTTCGCAGGCGGTTGTCGCCGACGTCGCGGCGTCGCACGATCTGCCGTACGCGTGCATCCCCTCGGGCACGCGTAACCACTTCGCCCTCGACCTCGGCGTCGACCGCGACGACGCCGTCGGAGCACTCGACTCCTTCGTCGAGGGTGGCGAACGCCGCGTCGACCTCGGCGTCGTCAACGGACAGGTCTTCGTCAACAACGTCTCACTCGGCGTCTACGGCGAGGCGGTTCAGCGCGAGAGCTACCGCAACGCGAAAGCCAAGACCTTGCTCGACGTCGCGTCGCAGGTGCTGGGTCCCAACTCCGATCAGCCGTCGGTCTCCTGGCACGACCCGCACGGCACAGCGCACGAGTCCGTCGCCGCGATCATGGTGTCCAACAACCAGTACCGTCTCGGACACATCATCGGGTCGGGCACCAGACCCAGCATCGAAGACGGGCTGCTCGGCGTCGCCGTCATCGCAGATCCGGCGTCGCGGCCGGGTTCCGAACGCCTCCAACACCTGTGGAGTGAGTGGGTGGCTCCGACGTTCGAGATCGATTCGGACACCGACCTCAACGCCGGCATCGACGGCGAGGCCGCAACGCTCACGGCGCCGGTGCGGTTCGAGATCCGGCATCGGGTCCTGCGTGCCCGCATCGCGCGACAGCACCCCGGCGCGTCACCGTCAGCCGACGTGCCCGACGGCGCCGTCGACTCGGTGCGAGCGCTGTGTCGCATCGCGCTCGGCAAGCCGGTTCACATCCAGCCGATCTCCGTCAGCTGAGCGTCGCGAGCGCCTGGTCTAGCCTTTCGGGACCGGCCGCCCCGTCAGTTGAACTGCACGTGCGCCTGCGCGCGCCCGAAGATCTTGCGGTCGCCTTGCTTGGCGACGATGGTGATCACGCCGCGTCGGGTCTCCGGGTCGAGCGACTTGATCTTGCCCGTGAAATCGATGTCGGCGTAGGTGTCGGGGTGGACGTACACAGGGCTCGTGAATCGCACGTTGTACTCGTAGATCGCTGCGGGATCACCGACGAACTCGGTGATGAAGCTCGCACCGAGACCCATCGTCTGCATGCCGTGCGCGACGACCGTCTCCAGCCCGATGACCTTGGCGATCTCGTCGGAGAAGTGGATCGGGTTGGGATCCCCGGCGACGCCCGCATAGTTGACCAGGTTGCCGCGAGTGAGTGTCTTCGTCATCGGCGGGAGTTCCTGACCGACCTCGAGGTCGTCAAAGCTGATGGCCGCATACGGCTTCGGCGCGACGACCGGGTCCGCATCGTTGTAGCGGTCGAAGGGTCCGTGGACGCTCCGTGGGAGCGTGGGCTCCTTGTCGACCTTCATCATGACGTGCTCGAGTTCGTCGAGGACCTCGGGATCGGCGTCGACCGCTGGCCGTGCGACCAGGCTGGTGAAGGTGGTCATCACCGGCTCGTCGTGTTGGTTCCAGATGATGTTCTTGGTGACCATCACGTCGGCGCCGCCCATCTGACGGAACGACTCCAGCGAGACGTCGCAGATCAACCGGTCACCGACCTTGATGGGCTGGTGGAAGATCAGTCGCTGGTCGGTCTGCATGATCTGCCACAGGTCGTAGCCGGTGACGATGTCTTCGAAGAGTCGACGCTGCGCGATGATCCCGAGAACCGACACGAACGTGGGTGCCGCGATCAGCGTGTCGTGGCCCATCGCCTTGGCCGCATCCTCGTCCCAGTGGACGGGGTGCGCATCCTGCACGGCGCGTGCGTGCTTACGCACTTCTTCGCGGCCGACCTCGTAATAATCGTCGACGGTGTAGTTGTAGCCGACCATCGATTTCGTGTGCGCCGCGATCTCTTCGGGAGTCAGCTTCACACCACTTTTCAGTGCTTCGATCCGTTCCTGGATCTCGCTGTCGGTGATCTGTGACATCGGCTGATCTCCTTGCTGCACTCGCCTGCGGGTCCGACGGCCGGGGGCTGTCCGGTCCTCGTCTCCGACACATACTCGCAGGCAACTGTACTGAAATACTTCATCTGAACGACAACTGCGGGCCGCCTCGTGTGAGACAGCCCGCAGTTGAAAAACTTTGTGGAGCGCTTCCCGTTACGACGGACCGCGCAGGTTGCGCATCCCGCTCGACGCCGACACGCACCGCGCCGTAGGACGAGATTGCGACGGCCGAGCGAGCCCGACGGGTGACTCCGTCAGAGGAAATCGGCCGACCGGCCGTCATCGATACGGCAATCCCCGATCAGCGCACTCGACGACAGCATGTCCGTCGATGGAGCTGACTAGCGCGATTCCTTGTGCGCCTGGTGCTTGCCGCAGTTCGGGCAGAACTTCTTGATCTCGAGACGATCGGGATCGTTGCGACGGTTCTTCTTGGTGATGTAGTTGCGGTGCTTGCACACCTCGCAGGCCAGGGTGATCTTGGGCCGCACGTCAGTTGAGGAAGCCACTGGGTTCGCCTTCTTTCGGGTGGGTCTGTGTCGTCGGAGCACTAGGCGCCGCCTCGCCCGACCCGGGCCGCGCGACAAGCCTTACGTGTAGCGGTGGAGGGACTCGATCCCTCGACCTCACGATTATGAGTCGTGCGCTCTAACCAGCTGAGCTACACCGCCATGGAGACTCAGAACTCCGTCAGCGTGGACGCAGTCCTCGCGGTGGCGCTGCGGCGTCGGGCGTTCAAGTCCTACCGAGCCCCCTGACGGAATCGAACCGTCGACCTTTTCCTTACCATGGAAACGCTCTGCCGACTGAGCTAAGGGGGCGTTTCCGGCAGCCCGTGTGGGCGTCCGGAGAGCCTTAACGAGGTTACACACCGAGGCGGCGGCTCACCAAATCGCTGCTCTACCAGCTCTCCGATGGACCGCCGACTGCACGTTCACCTCGCTGTGGCAGGTATAGGATTCGAACCTATGTAGCTTGCGCGACGGATTTACAGTCCGCTCCCTTTGGCCGCTCGGGCAACCTGCCGTGTCGTTCCGAGCAAGCCCCGCGAGGCCGCACGAACAACGCCGAGAAGAATACAACGAATCCCGGCCGTTGACGCAAACGTGCAGTTCAGCGCTCTGTGAGGCGCGCCGACCCGGCTGCCGGACCACTGCCCCCCAGAGCCCGAGAGTCCGCGGGCTAGGCTGAGACCCATGGCTGATTCATCGTTCGACGTGGTGAGCAAGATCGACCGCCAAGAGGTCGACAACGCCCTCAACCAGGCCGCGAAGGAACTCTCGCAGCGCTACGACTTCCGCGGCACCAACACCGGCATCGACTGGTCCGGCGAGGAGACGATCGTGATCACTTCCGACGCCGAGGAGCGCGCTCAAGCAGGGCTCGAGGTGTTCAAGGAAAAGCTGATCCGCCGCGACATCTCGCTCAAGGCGTTCGACGCCGGCGAGGTGCAGGCGTCGGGCAAGACCTACAAGATCTCCGGCAACCTGGTGCAGGGCATCGACTCCGAGCACGCCAAGAAGATCTCCAAGAAGATCCGCGACGAGGGACCCAAGGGCGTCAAGGCACAGATCCAGGGCGACGAGCTGCGTGTCTCGAGCAAGAAGCGCGACGACCTCCAGGCAGTCATCGCGCTACTCAAGGGCGAGGACTTCGGCATCGCCCTGCAGTTCGTCAACTACCGCTGATTCTCTGCGCGGGCCCGTTCTCGCTCCGAGCCTCCTCGCTCCGCTCGTCGAGCCTCACTCGACGAGCAGCTGATTTGCTGCGCGGGCCCACGAGATCTACACCCCGCGGCGCGCCATCTCCTGCAGTCGCCTGATGCGCTCCTCGGTCGGCGGGTGCGTCGAGAACAGCTTGGCCATGCGGTCGGTGGCGCGGAACGGGCTCTCGATCATCGCGTGGCTCTGCGCCGCGATGTCGGGCTGCGGGGGCAGCGGCGCCACCTGGATGCCGCCGGAGATCTTGGCCAGCGCCGACGCCAGGGCCAACGGATCGTTGGTCAGCGCCGCGCCCGACTGATCGGCTTGGTACTCCCGCGACCTCGAGACCGCGAGTTTGATGAGCGTCGCGGCGAACGGTCCGAGCAGCGAGATGAGGATCAGCGCGATCGGATTGGGTCCGTTGTTGCGGTTGCCCGACATCCCGAAGAACATCGCAAAGTTCGCCAGGCCGCTGATGATCGCGGCCATCGCGCCCGCGACCGAGCTGATCAGGATGTCACGGTTGTAGACGTGCGACAGTTCGTGCCCGAGCACGGCGCGTAGCTCGCGTTCGTCGAGCAGCCGCAGAATGCCTGCGGTGCAGCAGACAGCCGCGTTCTTGGGATTGCGTCCGGTCGCGAACGCGTTCGGCGACTCCGTGGGGCTGATGTACAGCGCAGGCATGGGCTGTCGCGCCTGCGTCGCCAACTCACGGACGATCCGGTTCAGCACGGGCGCCTCGACCTCGGTCACGGGCTGCGCATGCATCGCCTTGAGCGACATCTTCGCGCTGTTGAAATACACGTAGGCGTTCACTGCGATCGCGAGGATCACTGAACCCCAGAGGACTGCCGGGCTCCGGAAGCACGCACCGATTGCCACGATCAACGCCGACATAGTGCCGAGCAGGAGCGCAGTCTTCACACCGTTTCGCATCAGATCCTCGTCCGATCTCGCCGCCGACGCCATGCCGGGGCTCTCAGTCCCTCAAACGATCCAGGGTCCGTTTCGGTTTCCGCGCGGCGTCGAACACCGTCGGCCCTACCCGGTGCGGGCGATCGTGTAATCCACCAACGAGGTGAACGCCGCATGTGCCGGGCCGTCGGGAAGGGCTCCGAGAACCTGCCCCGCCTCATCGGCGTAACCGCGCAGCGTCGCGTTCGCCTGCGCCATCCCGCGCGACCCGACGAGCAGGCCGAGCGCTTCGGCGACCTCGGCGTCGTCGGTCAGCGGTCGCGCCGAACCTCCGTCGTCGACGAGCAGTTGCCGCAGCCTCTTCGACGAGGCGTCGTCGTCGGCCAACGCGTACAGCACCGGGAGCGTGTGCACACCCTCACGCAGGTCCGTTCCCGGCGTTTTGCCCGAATCACCTGTCGGGGAGCTGATGTCGATGATGTCGTCGGAGAGCTGGAATGCGGTGCCGACGATGTCGCCGAGTCGTGAGAGGCGCTCGATGTCGTCGACCGTGGCCCCAGAGGTCATCGCGCCGAACCGACCTGCCGCGGCGATCAGCGAACCGGTCTTCTCCCACACCACTTTCAGGTAGTGGTCGATGGGATCGGCGTCGCGGGCGCCGATCGTCTCGCGCATCTGCCCCGTGACCAGTTCCGCGAAGGTCTCGGCGATGATCCGCACCGACTCCGGGCCAAGCGTCGACACCAGTCGCGATGCGCGCGCGAACAGGTAGTCGCCGGACAGGATCGCGATGCTGTTGGACCATCGTGCGTTGGCGCTCTGCGCTCCGCGTCGCATCGGGGCCTCGTCCATGACGTCGTCGTGATAGAGCGTCGCAAGGTGGATCATCTCCACGACCGTCGCTGCCGTGATCACTTCGCTCGCATCCGGACGCGGACCGAACTGCGCGGAGAGGATCGCGAACATCGGGCGGAACCGCTTGCCACCCGCCTTGGCCAGGTGTGTCGCAGCCTCCGTCATGACGTCGTCGCCCGACGCCAGTTCCGACAGCAACAATTCCTCTACCTGGGCCAACGCCGTCCGCACCGTGCCCGCGAACTCTTCGGAACCCAGATCCAGCCCCGCGAAAGTCGACTTCACTCCGCCGAGCCTAGTCGGTGCGCACGTGCGCGCGACTCGGCGGGAGTGCTCGCGTCCGCGCCGACGGGATCAACGGGCGGGACTGCAGCGCTCGCGCGGGTGGACGACATACTGGTCGGGTGACGAGCCAGATCCCCGAGAGCGCCGACGTCCTCGTGGTCGGCGCAGGCCCGGGCGGGTCCGCTGCTGCCGCCCATGCCGCGACTGCCGGCCACGACGTCGTACTCCTCGACGCCGCCGTCTTTCCGCGTGACAAGACCTGCGGCGACGGCCTGACACCGCGCGCGACCGCCGAACTGGTCGACCTCGGATTCGCCGACCGCCTCGCCGCCAGCCCACGCATCGACGGACTCGAACTGCACGGCTGGGGCGCGACCCAACGCATCCCGTGGCCCGCGGGTCGCTTCCCCGCCCACGGAAGCGCCATCACCAGGATGGAACTCGACGACGAGCTGCGCGCGCTGGCGGTCAGTCGGGGCGCCCGAATGTGCCAGGGCGCCAAGGCCGTAGACGTCGAGCGCAGCGGCGACCGGATCACTGCCGTGACCGTCGACGGCGCCGACGGACCGCGCACCATCAGGGTTCGTGAGGTGATCGTCGCCGACGGTGTGCGCTCGACGCTTGGCAAGAAGCTCGGCCGTGAGTGGCACCGCGACACGGCATTCGGCGTCGCAGCTCGCGCATACGTCCCGTCGCGGCGCGCGAACGAGAACTGGATGGGCTCACACCTCGAACTGCGCGCCCCCGACGACGCGCTCCTGCCGGGCTACGGCTGGGTCTTCCCGCTCGGCGGCTCCGCTCACGCGGCTGGCGCACGAGCGGACACCGAGGACTCCGCAGTCGGCCTGCTCAACGTCGGTGTCGGCGCGCTCGCGACGTCGAAACGTCCCGCGCACATGGCTTTACGTCCGATCCTCGAGCATTACGCGCGCATGGTGGCCGACGAGTGGCAGATCACCGGGGAGCCTGTTCGGCTGACGTCTGCGCTGCTCCCGATGGGTGGCGCGGTCTCGGGCGTTGCCGGGCCGAACTGGATGCTGATCGGCGACGCCGCCGCGTGCGTGAATCCGCTCAACGGCGAGGGCATCGACTACGCCCTCGAAACCGGCAGACTGGCCGCCGAGCGTCTCGGCGCCCCCGACCACACCGGCGAATGGCAGCGAACACTCATCGACCACTACGGGCTCGCCTTCTCCGCAGCCCGACGACTCGCCGGAGTGCTGACGGTCCCCACAGCGGTACCGCTGCTCGGCCGACCGGGAATCAGGTCGGCCGGACTCATGTCGCTGGTCGTGCGCGTGATGGGCAATCTGATCACCGACGACGACACCGACCTGGTGGCCCGCGTCTGGCGCGGCGTAGGACGGGTCTCCACGCGGGTCGACCACCGACCCCCGTTCGTCTGAGTCGGCGCTCGGCTGCGGCGGCCGACGTCGCGACCATTGGCGTGAGACGTTATGCGTGATACGTTCCACGTATAACTGTGTCGCAGCACACATCGCCAACCCTGGGAGATCCTCATGCCTGCGCAGACACTGTCGTCGCGACTCTTCGGGCAGATCTCGGCGCGCAGGCGTGAGCGCTATCGGCGCCGCGACGAACTCGCCGCCGTCGACCCTGCCGAGGATCCGCGTACGTACGCACTCGAACTGTCCACCAAGGAGTTCGTCTGGGGCACCACCCAGGCACTGAGCTTTGCACTGTTCCGCACCTACGCGGTTCCGTCGATCGGTGAGTTGCTCTACGCGACTTCACAATTCACCGACGAGGTACAGAAGCGCTACGACGACACCGCTCTGCTGCTGTCCGCACCCGTCGAACACGGCTTCGAGCCGGGCAGTGAGGGGCACGCAGCCATTCGCCGAATCAATCAGATGCACGGTCGCTACGACATCTCCAACGACGACATGCTCTACGTGCTCGCCACATTCGTCGTCTGCCCACCGCGCTGGATCAACGCGTACGAGTGGCGTTCGCTCACCCAGCGCGAGATCGACGGCGTCACCAACTACTACCGCACGCTGGGGAAGTACATGGGGATCAAGGACATCCCCGAGACCTTCGCCGAGTTCGAAACGCTGATGGACTCCTACGAGCGCGAGAACTTCGCCTTTCGCGAAGGCTCACGCGCAGTGGCGGATTCGACCCTCGAGCTCCTCACCACCTTCATGCCGTACAAGCTGCTCCCGGCATCGCTGGTCAAGCGTCTCGCCCGCGCTCTCATGGACGAGCCACTTCTCGACGCCTTCGGCTACCCGCATCCCACCCGCGCCGAGCGAGTTCTCGTGGCCGCAGGCCTCAAGGCACGCGGACTGGCGATCCGCTACTTCGCCACCCCGCGCACCGAATCGGTCTTCGCCATCGACACCGCCGAGGTCCGGGGCTACCCGAACGGTTACCGCGTCGAGGACCTCGGCACCTTCCCCACGGGCTGCCCTGTGGCGCACAAGACTTCGGCGTAGCGGCATCCTCCAGCCATACGTGTGTCGTATCGAAGGGTGAGAGTGCTGCAGCGCCCACATACTTCGACACAACACATCTACAAACGACACGAGTCCAGCCACCTGGTCCGAGCGCGCACAGCCTCCCGGTTGCCGCCCGACTGCATACACAATCCGGTCCTCAGCGGACCGCCACGACAATTATCTCCCCGGCTCTCCGCTCACGTCACGATCGTGTACGCACCCCACCCCGTCGACCAGCCCACGGCTCGCTAATCATCGCCCGCTCATTGATCAGCGCCCGTTCGTTGATCAGCGCCGGCCGTTCATCAACCCCGGTCCGTTGGATCCGCTCCGGCTCGCGCTACGCCTTGCGGCCGGTGTGCACCGCGGCGATCCCGCCGGTGAGGTTCTGCCAGCGCACGTCGGTGAAGCCCGCGTCGCGGATCAGGTCGCCCAGACCGAACTGGTCCGGCCACGCCCTGATCGATTCCGCCAGATACACATACGCCGCTGGATTGCTCGACACCTTGGTGGCCACCGCGGGCAGCGCCTTCATCAGGTACTCCATGTACACGGTGCGGAATGGCCCGAACGTCGGCGTCGAGAACTCGCAGATCGCCAGTCGCCCACCGGTTTTCAGCACACGGTTGAGCTCACCCAGCGCGACCGCGACGTCGTTGACATTGCGCAGCCCGAACGAGATCGTGGCGGCGTCGAACGAACCGTCGGCGAACGGCAGTGCCAGCGCGTCGGCTGCCACCTTCGGCACGTCACGGTCGGCGCCCGCTTTCAACATGCCCAGCGAGAAGTCGGCGGCGATGCACTTCGCCCCCGACGCCGACAGTTCGACGGTCGACACCGCGGTACCCGCTGCGAGATCCAACACCACGTCCGAGGGGCCGAGCGCCAACGCCTTACGAGTGGCCTTGCGCCACCGACGGTCCTGTGCGAAGGAGAGCACCGTGTTCGTGATGTCGTAGCGCTTCGCGACGCCGTCGAACATGGCGGCGACCTCGGCAGGCGCCTTGTCGAGACCTGCGCGGTCGGTGATGGCCATGGCGACCACGCTACTACCCGGCGAGCCGCATCCCGTCGGTCAGTCCGCCCTGCGCAGCGATCACGGCGCGGTAGTGCCCGACCAGCTGCTCGCAGATCGCGGGCCAGCTGCGATCACGCACCGCGGCCAGCCCCGCCCGACCCATCGCTGCGCGATGCGCGTCCTCGCGCAGCACGTCGATCACCTCGGGCAATTTCGCCGAATACGACGCCGGTTCGAGGAGATATCCTGTTCGCCACGCCGACACCAGATCCCTCGGCCCCCCGGCGTCGGGGCCGACCACGGGCAAGCCCGACGCCATCGCCTCCTGGATCGCCTGACAGAAGGTCTCGTGCTCGCCCGCATGCGCGAAGACGTCCAGGCTGGCGTACGCGCGGGCCAACTCGACACCCCGCAACTCCCCGGTGAACACCGCGTTCGGCAGCAGTCGTGTCAACCGCGCGCGTTCGGGTCCGTCACCGACGATCACCAGCCGCAGCGAGTCGTCGTGCGCCAGCGACGCCAATCGTTCCACGTGCTTCTCCGGCGCCAATCGTCCGACGAATCCGACGATCAACCGCTCCCGCTCACCCATCCATTCACGACGCAACTCCTCGTCACGGCGAGCGGGGTTGAACAACTGCGTGTCGACGCCCCGACCCCACCTGTGCAGTCGCGGAACCCCGTTCGCCGCAAGGGATTCCAACGTCGCACTGGAGGGCACGAGGGTTCGGTCGCACATCTCGTGCAGACGCCTGGTGTATCGCCACGCCGCACGGGAGGCGACGCCGAGTCGGTACGCGCCCGCGAATCCCGCGATGTCTGTCTGGAACACCGCGACCGAGGGAATGTCGAGGCGTCGGGCGGCCACCGCCGCCGCCCCGCCCACGACGAATGGCGACGCGAGATGCACGACGTCGGGTTCGAAATCGCGCAGCGTCCGATACAGCACGGGCGCTGGGACGCCCACCGGCAACGACGACACCCGCGGCACCTTCACCGACGGCAGCAGATGCACCGGCGTGCGTCGACCCACCATCCGCGGACCGCGCTCTACGCCGCGCGCCGAGTCGGGAGCGATCACCACGGCCTCGTGGCCGGTGCGTTCGAGGTGGTCGATGACCCGGAGAACAGAGTTCACGACCCCGTTGACCTGCGGAAGAAAACTCTCGGCGGCGAGTGCGACGCGCATGCCGCAAGAATCAGCGAGTGAGGTTTCCGGCAACCTCGGCCGACGTGTCGGGTCCCGAAACTCCACGTGAAGTCTGGGCAGCGGAGCCGTCGGACGCCGTCACAGACTCGGGCCCAGCCGCGGTCCCGGCGGCACCCGCGCCGGGTACCTCGCTGCTACTGCTGTGCACCGCACCCGAGCCGACCTCGACGTCGGAGTCGGGTGACTCCCAGTCGCCGCTCCCCTGATCGTCCGACGCGTTTCGAGCTGCGCGCCGCGCCGCGCGGCGTCGAGCCCAGCGTCGGGAGAACTCCGCGACGCCCAGCATCAACGCACCGACGACGATCCAACCGAGTACGGCCACCGAGACCGCGGGCACGATCGAGAGCACAGCACTGCGGCCCGTCGGCTTGGCGAGGTCGGGGTTGGCGGTGCTGTAGTCGACACGAATCCGCTGGCCCGCGGTCAACTCCGTCGGATACAGCAGGCCGAGTCGTGGACTGTGCACCGAGCCGTCGGGCGTCTGGAAGTACGCGTTGGCGTGCAGCCGGTCGGCGTAGACGACGTCGGCGGTGACCGTCGCCTTGTTCGCTTCGATCGCCGCGTCGTTGCGGAAACACGCCACGATCAGCACCAGGCACATCGCCGTCACGACCAGCCCGAGCGTGAGCAGTACCTTCTGCACACGTCGCAGGATGGTCGGATTCATGGCTGCCAGGATAACCGTCGACGCCGACGGCCCTATTTCTGCGCGACCTGTGCCGCGATCGCGGCGTGCACCTCCCGTAGCCGCGAGCGGTCGGTGACCACCTCGACCACCTCGATGCCCCCGGCCTCCGGACTCAGCGGCTCACTCAGTACCCCGGACAGCTCGCCCAGCGACACCCGACGGTGCGCCACCCGCATCCCGGCGCACAACGCGGCGAGGTCGGTGCGATGGGGCGTCCCGAAGACCCGCTCGTACGCGCCCGACAGTGCGCCGGAGTCGAGCCCTGGATCACCCTGCTCGAGCAGCCCGAAGATGCCGCCACCATCGTCGTTCGCGACGACGATCCGCAGCGACGACGGCCGCGGCTCCCCCGGTCCGATGATCAGTCCGGTCGAGTCGTGGATGAAGGTCAGGTCGCCCATCAGGGCAACGGTCCGCGCCGACCCACCGGCCAGCGCTGCCCCGATCGCCGTCGAGTTCGTGCCGTCGATTCCCGCGACACCCCGGTTCGACAGCACGCGGACCCCCTCGGACACCCGACCGGCCAGCGCGACGTCGCGGATCGGGTTACTCGCGCCCACCACGAATTGGTCGCCCGCGGACAGCGCGGCGCTCACCACCCGTGCCACGTGCAGCCCGGTCGGCGGACCCGGTTCGTCGAGCACGGCGTCGACGGCTCCCAGCACGCGCTGCTCCAGCGCCGCGCACTCCTTCAGCCAGTCCTCGCGTGGCTCGCCGATCACCTCGGCGCGCGTCCCGGTGGCGTACACATTCCCCGACACATCCGGCCATCGCGGTCCGGTGGTCAGCGCGTAGACCCGAACGTCGGGATCGGCCAGCAACCGCGACACCCCGCGATGCAGCGTCGGACGTCCACAGATGATCGCCTGCTGCGGCTTGATCGAGCCGAGCGCGAGCGGATGCAGCGGCGTCGCGGCGTGCGGCGCAGTCGGTTCGGCGACCGTCGGCACCCCCGCCAGCTCGGGATGTACGCCCGACCCGTGTCCGGAGATCACCACCGTGTCCAGCGACAGGTCGATCGGCAGCGGGACGTCGAGTTTCGCGACCGGCGCCTGCGTCCACGGCACGCCGCCCGGCCTACCCGCGAAGACACCCAGATCGTCCTCCGACGACGCGACGTCGGGCACCAGCGGCTCGCGCAGCGGGATGTCGAACTGCACCGGGCCCGGGTTTCCCGTCCGCGCACCACGCGCCGACGCCAGCACACGCCCGACCGCCGACCGCCACTGGCTGTTCGTGTCCAGGCCCTCCTCGGCCAGTCCGATACTGATCGCCGCCCGCACCTGTGTACCGAAGATGCCGAACTGCTCGACAGTCTGGTTCGCGCCCGATCCCAGCAGCTCATAGGGCCGATTGGCGCTGACCACCACCAGTGGCACCCGCGCATAGTTCGCCTCGAACACCGCGGGCCCCATGTTCGCGACGGCCGTGCCGCTCGTCATCACGATCGGCACCGGCTGCCCCGACGACACCGCCAGCCCCAACGCCAGAAAGCCCGCCGACCGCTCGTCGATCCGCACGTGCAACCGCAGCCGACCCTCCCGATCCGCCAGGTACAGCGCGTAGGCCAGCGGCGCGTTGCGCGAACCCGGACACAGCACCGCCTCCCGCACACCGCCGCGGACCATCTCGTCGACGATCACCCGCGCCTGCAGCGTCGACGGATTCGGCCCCTGCGCACCCCGCCCACCGGGACGTGACGTTGTCGAGGAATTCATGAGCTCCAGCCTATGTCCGACGCCGAGGGCACCGAGATCCACGCCGAGGGCACCACGTTTCTCGCCGACGGCACCAAGATCCACACCGACGGCACCGCGTTTCTCGCCGACAGCACCAAGATCCACACCGACGGCACCGCGTTTCTCGCCGGGAGCACCCGGCCACACCCTCGCTAGGCTCGACCGGGTGTCCCGCTGGTTTCTGCTCGCCGCGCTCACGGTCGGTGTCAGCGTCCTGCTGGACCTCATCGACGTCGACGCCGCGCCGCTCTTCGCCGGACTCCTCGTGGCCGCACTCCTCGCGATCGTCGGCCTCGCCCCACGGCCGCGGTCTTCCGCCGGCGGCACCGGAAAACACGCCGACAGCACCGGAAAATCCGTCGACAGCACCGCCCCCGACGCCGACGGCGCCGCAAAACCCGCCGACGGCACCGACCCGCCCATGGTTCCGCGTGCGGCGATGCTCGCGGCGCAGGGCACCGTCGGCGTCTACATCGGCACCATGGCCGACCCAACGACCATCTCGGGACTGGGCTCCGATTGGCTACCCGTCCTTGTCGTCGGGCTCTGCACACTGGCGCTCTCCGTCGCGGGAGGTGCACTCCTGGGTCTCCACAAGGACGTCGACGCCCTGACGGGCTCCCTTGCCCTGGTCGCAGGCGGGGCGTCGGGCCTGGTTGCGCTGACCCGCGATCTCGGTGGTGATGAGCGCGTAGTCGCGGTCGTCCAGTACGTTCGGGTCGCGATCGTGACCAGCACCATTCCCCTCGTGGCGTCGTTGGTGTTCCACGCGTCGTCGTCGACGGCCGTCGTGGTCCGCCCGACGTGGGGCGAGCAGGCGTGGGGTGTGCTGCTCCTCGCGGTCTGCATCGGTGTGGGATATCCCCTCGGACGCCTCGTCCATCTGCCCGCCGCGGGCCTGCTCGGACCGATGGCGCTCGCGACCGCAGCCGAACTCACCGGGATCGCCGGTGACGCAGCCGTCCCATCGGTGCTGCTCGCGGTCGCATACGCGGTCATCGGATGGCAGGCAGGCCTCGGATTCACCGTTCCCCGACTTCGCGCCATCGGCCGTATCCTCCCCGCCGCGATCGTCCTGATCCTCGCGATAGGCATCGGCTGCGCCCTGCTCGGCGTGCTGCTGTCGTGGTGGACCGGCGAATCGATGTTCGATTGCTACCTGGCCACCACTCCCGGCGGCATCTACGCAGTGCTCGCCGCCGCGACCGCTGCCGGATCGAACGTCGCATTCGTGGTCGCCGCGCAGATCCTGCGCGTGCTTCTCATGCTGTTCGTCGCACCGTTCGCCGCACGTGCCGCGGCACGCAGACCTGCCTCCTGATCGGTGCAACCACCGGACTCCCATTGTTGGACTCCCATTGTTACTGTGACCGGAGTCGCATATACATTGAAGCCATGACCGGTGAGAGCCAGCCCGAAAAGACCACACCGACGACACCACAGAGCGCCCCGACGGCACCGGACACCGCGCCCGCGACACCCGACGACTCGCCTCGCGAGTTCGACGTCGTGGTCTTCGGCGCAACGGGATTCGTCGGCGAACTCACCGCCCGCTACCTGGCCGAGCATGCCCCTGCGGGGACGCGGATCGCGTTGGCCGGACGGTCGGAGACCAAACTCGCCGACACCCGACGCCGAC
Source organism: Gordonia otitidis (assembly GCF_020735545.1). Classification (NCBI taxonomy): domain Bacteria; kingdom Bacillati; phylum Actinomycetota; class Actinomycetes; order Mycobacteriales; family Gordoniaceae; genus Gordonia; species Gordonia otitidis. The sequence goes on along the minus strand of NZ_CP085974.1, from coordinate 3,223,992 downwards.
TTCCCGCCGCGGCCCGCGACTGGCCACTCGTCGTCGCCGACACGTCGTCACCCGCATCGCTCGACGCAATGGTGGCCCGCACCCGCGTCGTGTGCACCACCGTCGGGCCGTACCTGCGCTACGGCGAAGCTCTCGTGGTCGCGGCAGCCACCGCAGGCACCGACTACGTCGACCTCACCGGCGAGGTCCCCTTCGTCCACTACTCGATCCAGAAGGCGCACGAGGTCGCCGAGGCTACGGGAGCCCGCATCGTGCACTCGTGCGGCTTCGATTCCGTCCCCTCCGACCTCGCCACATATGAGCTCTACCGCGGCGTCACCGACGCCGATGCAGGCGAGATGACCGACACCACCATGGTCGTCACAGCGATGCGAGGTGGCGTGTCCGGCGGAACCATCGATTCCATGCGTGTGATCGCCGAACAGGCCAAGGATTCCAGCGTCCGACGCCTGCTGCTCAATCCGCAGGCGCTGTCCGGTTCGCCGACCGAGACTCCGCGAGCCGCTCTGTCGTCCGAACCCAGCGACATCGGGATCATCAACGCGCGCAAGGTCGATCCGTCACTGCGCGGAACCCTCGCCCCGTTCTTCATGGCATCGCACAACACCCGCATCGTTCGACGCTCCAACGCGCTGCTCGACGGCGCTTACGGCTCCGACTTCCACTATGCGGAGACGATGGCCGTCGGCGGCGTTCCGGGTTTGTCGACGGTGCTCGCCGGCGGTGTCAGTGTCGGATCGGGCTTGTTCCTCGGCGCGATGTCGTTCGCTCCCACACGCGCGGTCCTCGACCGCGTGCTCCCCAAGCCGGGTTCCGGTCCGAGCGAGAAGTCCAGGGAGAACGGCTATTTCGTCGTCCACACCTACACGCGCACATCGACCGGACGCCGATTCCGGTCGACGTTCTCGATGAAGGGCGATCCCGGCTACAAGGCAACCGCCGTCATGCTGGGCGAGAGCGCACTGACACTCGCGGTCAACCGCAGCCAATTACCCACGCGCGCAGGTGTTCTCACCCCTGCTGTCGCCATGGGCGACGCCCTCATCGACCGTCTGCGCACCGCCGGGGCGACCATCGAGGTCACCGAGTTGCACTAGGAACGCCGGGGCATCACGCGCGCCGACCACCCAATGCACCGACCAACCAGTGCCAGAAATAGTTCCACGCGCTCGACGTAGCGCCGTGCACCGTCGCGTAGAACGCGGCAACACCACTCCAGAACTTGGCCCAGCCGGTCTGCGCTGGCGCCGCGGGCTTCTTGACCGCGACGGTCACAGCCTTCTGGCTGATGCCACCATGCCCGTCAGAGGCCGTGATCGTGAACGAGTCGGAGTAGTCGCCTGCGGCACGCTTGGTCGCGTTCGGGGTGTAGGTGAACGTGCCGTCCGCATTCGACGTCACGGTGCCACCGGTCGGCTGCGTTGTCACCGCCGTGGTCACGGTATCGCCATCCGCGTCAGCGACGGTGGGCGTCACGGTCACCGCTCCGGTCGACGCATCAGCGGCCCCCTGCGCGATCGCGATGGTCGGCGTCGCATTGCGCTTCGCGACCGCGATCTGCGCCTGGGTTGCCGTCTCCAACGCGCCGTCACTGGCTGTCACCGTCAGCGTCTCGACGAAGTCCTGTTCGTGGGCATACCCGGAATCCGGTGTGTAGGTGTAGGTTCCATCGCCGTTGTCGGTCACAGTCCCGTGCTGAGCGCCGATGATCTTGACCGTCACCGGGTCGCCGTCGGCATCGGTGTACGCCGGAGTCAACACGACGACGCCCGCCGCGTCGGCGGAACCCACCGTCACGGTTCCCGTTGGCGCGGTGTTCTTCGGAGTGATCACCACCGCGACCGGAACGTTCACCGATCCGCCGTGACCGTCGGACACCGTGACCTCGAAGGCATCCGACGCCGGACCGCCGAGGCCCGCAGCATGCTCGGCACCCGCGTTCGGGGTGTAGACATATGACCCGTCAGCGCCAACGGTCACGGTGCCGTGCAGTGGCTGACCGATCACCGTGTAGCTCAACGCATCGAGGTCGGCGTCAGTTCCGGCGACCGAGCCCGTGTAGCTACCGGCCACGGCGTCGGGCACGGTCGGCAGAGTGTTCTTCGGTGTCAACGTCACCGCCACCGGGACGACCACCGAACCACCGTATCCGTCGGATACCTTCACCTCGAAGGCATCCGACGACGCACCACCGGCCGCGGCAGCATGCTCAACACCCGCGTTCGGCGTGTAGCTGAACTGTCCCGTCGCGGGATCGAGGGTCACCGATCCGTGCGACGGACCGGACACGACGGTGTAGGTCAGCGAATCGTTGTCCGTATCGGCTCCGACGACGGTGCCTGCGTATTCGGCGTCACCGTCGCGCGTCACACTGCCGGTCGGCACGGCGTTGGGCCCGACGAGCGTCACCGCTACGGGCACCACGGCGCTTCCTCCGTAACCGTCGTCCACCGTGACGTCGAAACTGTCGTGCAGTGTGCTCCCGTGAGCCACCGGCGTCGTCGGCGTGTACGTGTACGAGCCGTGTGAATCAACCACCACCGAACCCGAAACCGGTTGCCCCGACACCGTATACGCCAGCGGGTCGTGGTCTGCGTCCTGCGCAGCGATCGCACCGGTCGCGCCGCTACCGGTCGCGGACGCGGTGGGCGCCAGGTTCTTCGGCGCGAGGGTGACCGGTACCGTCACCGTTGCGGTGCCGCCGTGTCCGTCGGATACCAGCACCGTGAACGAATCCGTTGTCGGCCCGTCGCCCGCCGCGGCGTGCTCCGCCCCGGCGTTCGGCATGTACGTGTAGGCCCCGGTCGACGAGTCGACGGTGACGATGCCGTTCGTTGCACCTGTCCCAATCGCATACGTCAGCGGGTCGTTGTCCTGATCCGACCCGAGAACCGTTCCGCTATACGAGTTCTGACCGGGCGACAACTGCGCCGTCGGTGCGGCGTTGTCTCCGGTCGCCGTCACCGAGACAGGCACCGTCAGGCTGCCGCCGTGTCCGTCGAAGACATAGACGCTGAACGAGTCCGACAACGTGTCACCGTGTGCCAGCGGGGTCGTCGGGGTGTAGACGTAGGTGCCGTCGGCGTTCACGACGACCGAACCCTTGGTCGGCCCAGAAGCAACGTAGTACGACAGGTGGTCGCCATCAGGGTCGGTGACACCGACCGAACCGGCGGTTCCGCCGTCGACCGTCGAGCCGGGACCGACGGGCACCTGGTTCTTCGGCGTGATCTGCACGCCGATGTTCTGCTGCGACGATGCCCCGTACTGATCGGTGATGGTCACGAGGAACGAGTCGTAGCTCGTCTGACCACTCGCTGCCTGATGCTCGACGCCGGCATTGGGCGTGTACACATAAGCTCCCGTTGCCGGATCGAACACCACCGTGCCGTAGAGCGGCTGGCCGGTGAGCTGCATCGTCGTCGTGTCTCCGTCGGGATCAAGCGTTTTCACCGTCCCGGAGTACCCGGTGGTGTTCGACGATGCGTAGGGGGCATTGTTGGTGATCAACGCTGTGCCGTCCTGCGCATACGCCGACCCGTAACCCGCGGAGACGAGTCCGTACACCACAGGCTTCCCCTGCGCGTTGCGCGCCCCCTGGACGAGGTACGTGCTCTGACCGAACGACGAATCGGCCACGCTGTAGGTCTTGCTGGTGCCCGCCGCCAGTACGTCGAAATTCTCGGCTCGCGAATTCACCACCGCGACATCGTGAGTGCCGGAGTTGGTGATGGTCACCGTTCCCGCGGAAGAGTCGTAGGTATAGGTGACGCCCGCATCCGCGAGTGTTTGCATCTCGGCGAATCGGGGGTACTGGCCAGAACCCTGGTAGGTCTGATCGGGATCACCCGGCGTCCAATACGAGTTCGACGGGTCCGCGGATCGCCAGAACTCGGACGTGATCGGAGCGATGGTGTCGCCAGGGATCGTGTCGTACACAGAGTAGGTCGCAGGCGATGTCGATGTACCCGGGTACATCATCACGACCCCGTAGAGCACGGGTGTACCGGCATCGACGCCGCTGGCGACCCGCGGGGCCTGCACGGTCAGATACACAGGGGCACTGCTGTATTCAGCGCGCGACTGGTTGAAGGTGAACCTGTCTCCCGGCGATACGACCACCAGGGACTGCTGGTCGTCGTTGCTGCCCGCGTAGGGATTCGTCACCACAATGGCGATGTCGTGGTCGCTGCCGTTGTGGAATGTGATGCCGTCACTGCCGGTCGAGTAATACACCCCGTCAGCGGCCGCATCACCGCCCACTGCTGTCGCGGGCACAACCGACTGGGTGGTCGTGTCGCTGTCACCAGGATCCCAGAATCTGTTGTCGGGGTCGGCGTCGAGCCACTTGTGTGTCGAAATCGTCGGGATGCCGTCATTCGGGAAGAGGTCGTAGGTGATGGTCTGCAGACCGGCGCCCGTGCCGGGGTTTTGCGCAATCACCACGCCGTACAGGGCGGGTTTACCCGTGTCCGGCCCCGTCGAGACCCGCTGGCCCTCGACCACGACGTACGACGTTACGCCGGAGGCAACCGTGACGGTGTGAGTGGTGCCCGCCGCGATCTCGGTGAAGTGGGTCGCACGGGCCCCGGATGGGGACACACTCGTGACCAGCACCGCGATGTTCTTCGTTCCGTCGTTGTAGACGGTGACGTCGTGCCCGTCGACGGAGTAGTACACGCCATCGGTCACGGGATTGGCGCCGACGGCGTTGGTGGGCACGAGGCCGGTGGACGGATCGGAGTCGGTCGGGTTCCAGTAGAGGTTTCCCGGGTCGGTGTTGAGTTCCTCGACCGACGGGATGGCGGGCACTGTTCCGATCGGTACTGACGAGGCCATCCCGTCTTTCAGCAACACAAACCCGAGTAGGCCGACCTTCCCGTCGGAATCACGCGGGGTTTCGACGTAGTAGCCGGCGTAAGGCGCCGTGGGGGCGGTCGCGGACTCGTGCGGAGCTATCACATAGATTCCGTTGCCCAGGGGCGCATTGCTGTACACATTGGCTCCCATCAGAGCCACGGTCTCCTCGGAGTCGTTGTGAAATGTGATCGTCGAGCCGTCATTTGCCAGTTCGTAGCTCAATCCTGTCGGGTTGCCCGGCGTGAACTGCAACGACGCCGGATCGTCGCCGGCATCGAGGTACTTGTTGTCCGGGTCGATCGCAGCCCACAGTTGTGACGACGAGTTTCGCACGGGAGCCACCTGCGTCCCCGTCACGTTCGAGACGCTGGGGGTTCCCGAATTGTTGGTCACCTGCACGAGTCCCAGCACCACCGGGGTTCCACCGCCTGTTGGCTGGCCGTTGGCATCGACGCGTTGTCCCTGGATCGCCAGGTTCCGCGAGGAGCCGGTCGAGTAGCTCGCGCTGGACCCGGGGTCGATGATCTTCGTCGAAGTCACCGAGGCGTTGATGGAGTCGATGACCGCCACCGGAGCCGACCCCCCGTTGCTGATCGTCACGCTGGCGCCGTCATCGGACACGGTGTAGGTCAGGCCTGCGTCGTCGGGATTTCCGTACACGACTGTGCCGTTCGGCATCCCGTTGTAGTCGACGCCACTGAAGTCGCTGTCGTCGGGATCGAGGAAGAGGTTGCCGGCGTCGAACACTGTCGACAACAGCATCACCGAACGCGCCGCGAACGTCTGCGCCGTTGGCTCGGTCAGCTCGACGTCGTCGGCCTCGGCATCCCAGCTGTGTTTGCCCAGCGAGAGATCCGCGACGGTGCGCTCAGGGACGAACACCGACTCGCCGGGCTGCATCACGGCGAGGTAGTTGTCGGCGGAGTCGGACTCCGAATCGCGTGAGCGTCTGTTGAGCACCGCGGCGGCCACAGCGCCCTGGTTGACCAGGATCAGCCCCTGGGTGCCATGATCGCCGACGATCTGCCCGATGATGCCTTCCTTGACGGTCTCGAACGCATCAGTCAGGGCATCGGTGACCGAGCCGACGGCCGAGCCGACGGCCGTGATGACCGCACCGCTCACGGATGCCCCGCCGGAGATCGGTTGGGCAGACATCGTTGTCGTCCGATCAGGACCGACTCCACTCCGAGCCGAACCGCTACCTGGAGTGTCCGTGTGCGTTCCGGTGACGGGCCGCTCGCCGGCGGCCGTTGGCTTGCTTACGTGCGGTGGGAGCACGCTCGGCGACGGCGGCTTGTTCACGGCGACCGGACTCTGGGCGCTGGATTCGGGGTGCGTCGGGGCCGCGGCACCCGGCGCAGGTACCGGCCCGGCAGGAGCCTGCGTGGTCTCGGGTGTCTGTCCGTCGGCACCCCCGGTGTCCGACGTCGCGGCGGGTTCGGCGGCCACGGGTGCCGAATCAGGGGATTCGGACTGACTCGGCGCGGCCACACCGGACGTGGGCTGCATGTCGACGCCGCCCGTGCCCGCCTCCGCCACGGCCGACGTCCCGACGGCTGTCGCGGCGTCTCCGGCGGTGCCGCCCGACCTGCTCACATCGGCGCTCGGTGGAGGAGAGGTCTGTTCCGTGTCCGTGACACTGGTCGGCTTGCTTTCGGCGGCGGAACCGGTTGCGCCGCCGGAGGTATCGTCAGCCATCGCCACGGCTACGGGACTGACGGCGAGAAGCGCGGCCGCAATCCCCGAGGACGCCACCACGCGCTTGGTGACACCGAGTTTGCGAATGGCTGATTTCGACATTGAATCCCCTTGCGACACGCACCGAGTGAGTGGCCGAAAAGTACCACCGCAAAATGCCGAGGTGAGTTTCCATGTCGTAGCCCGTTCGGACTATTCAACGACTATTTCGTCCGAGTGGACTACACGAACCCGCAGTATCGGAGTCCATACGGCCACGGCGGCCTATCACCTCGACAGTCGGACCTGCATCATGGCGCGATCGCTCTCGTCGATCAACGACTCCAGACTTGCCGGCGAATCGGGTTCCCGCACAGCCCAGCCCACGGTGGTGGGATGTCCCGCCAGCGCGCGTCCCACTCGTTCGCGCACGCCAGGTATCGACGCTCGGTCGTCAACGCTGACCACCACCGCGAATTCGTCTCCACCGACACGCGCTGCGATATCGCCTGCGTCGAGAAGTGGGCGCAGGACATGACCGATGTCGGCGAGCAGCTGATCACCCGCGGCATGGCCCCGCGAATCATTGATCTTCTTGAGACCCTCCACATCGATGAACCCGAAAAGCAGAGTGCGCCCGGTGGAGTCGGCTGACTGCAGCATCAGTGGCGCCCGCTCAGCCAGGCCGCGTCGATTGAGCAGGCCGGTCAACTCGTCCGAAATCGCGATTTCGACGATGGTCTGATTCGCTCGTCGCAGTCTCGCCTCGGTCCTGCGCCATGTCAGCGCGATGATCAGCGCCACCACGTCGGCCTTCACCAGTTGCAGCACAACAGAACCCACGGTCGCCGACTGCGGGTAGGCGATGGCAAATGTCACCGCGATGACGTTCAACGCGAGGATCAGTCCTACTGCGAGTCCCGGATAGGGCACCAGTGCTCCGATGGCCACGATGACGAGCAGTGTCCCGATCGCCGGGTAGGCGATCTGCGTCGCGACGATGTACGCAATCGGATTAGCCGCGACCACAATCGCGAGCGCGGCAACAGCGATTGGCGCCGTGCGTTCGGTGATCAGTTCCGGGCGTCGTCGTAGCAGGACCGCGGTGAAAGCCAAGATCACCGCGGTGGCGAGCGCCACACCTGACGCGACAGACGATCCCGGTGTGGGATCGGCGAGAAGTTGCCCCACTCCGACAACGAAGAACAGCACCGCGCTGATCGCAACGCTGAGTGTCAGACGATCGTCCACCAAACCTTCGGGCTTCCACGTCCTCATCGAGGCGCTCCACTGATCGTGAGCACGCGGCAACACCATCCCTCACCGAAGTCGACGCCCGAGAAACCCCTCGAACAGGATAACTGCGGCGAGCACATCCCGTGTCGCCGTTGGTCGGGTGCGCGCGGGGTCGATACTCGAGGCGACGCGCACGCTCGTCCGATGTCCTACGGCTGGCCGGGCTTCAGTTCGATGAACAGGGAGTCGAGCTCTGCGCACAGCCGGTCACCGTCGTGCAGGGTGCCCTTGACGAACGCTTTGCGCCCATCACGCTTGTCGACCCAGGTCCTACAGGTCAGCGGCGTCGACAACGGCGTCAGCGAACGATATTGAACCGTGAGATACGCGGTACGCGTGACACCGTTGACCGCCAGCGCCGACGCCATACCACCCAGGTCGTCGAAGGCGACTCCGACCTGACCGCCGTGCGCGGCATTGTTGCCGCCGAGGTGGAAGGGCCGGAAGGTGACCTCTGCGACCACACCGTCGGGACTCGCACTGGAGATTACGTACGGCGGCAAGGTGATGTTGCCGCGAGCAGGCAGGTCGATGCGGGTACCCGCAGGCGTGTGCCACTCGTCGACCTGGACCTCGGCGAGGCGGTCGTTGAGCGAGGTGAGTTGCGCGATGAGCTCGTCGGTCTCGTCGGGTTCGGGGCACGCATAGCGGGCGAGGTCCATCATCCGTCGGATCTGCTCGTTGAGCTCGCCGTATCGTGGGCCACCGCGGTCGGTGGTGACTTCGATCCTCGCTCGGAAACCACCCTCGTGCGGCGAGTCGTCTTCGGAGCGGATGTCCCAACCGTCGCGCGTGTCAGATGTCATCTGACCACCGTATCTGGCCGCTCAGCCGTCCCGCTTGTCGGTTTCCGAACCGCTGACGACGTGCGGTTCGCGCGGAGCTTCTCGCCGGTCACGTTGCCGGATCACGGCGCCGACCACGAGGGCGACGACCACCGAGATCGTCACCCAGGCCACGATCACGATTGCGATCAGCTCGAATGACATATCTCCAGAGTGCCATGCACTGCTGGTCAGAGGCCAACTATCGGGCACTAATGTCGGTGATCATGACCTCCGGTGACTCACACAGCACGCCAACTCAGCCCTTCGACGCCAGCCAGTGGACCACTGTCCGAGGCTTCGACGATCTCACCGACATCACCTACCACCGCCACGTCGGCACAACCCGAGCCGACGGCATAGTCCGTATCGCTTTCAACCGGCCCGAGGTCCGCAACGCGTTCCGACCACACACGGTCGACGAGCTGTATCGCACCCTCGACCACGCCCGCCGCACCCCCGACGTCGGCACCATTCTGCTCACGGGAAACGGCCCGAGTCCCAAGGACGGCGGTTGGGCATTCTGCTCGGGCGGCGACCAACGCATCCGCGGACGCTCGGGGTACCAGTACGCGACCAGCCATGATTCGGATGTCGCCGCAGCCGACGCCGCGGGTGTCGACGAAGCGCGCGTGAAGGCCGAGGGCGGCCGACTACACATCCTGGAGGTCCAGCGACTGATCCGCACCATGCCCAAGGTCGTGATCGCCGTCGTGAACGGGTGGGCTGCCGGCGGCGGGCACTCTCTGCACGTCGTCTGCGATCTCACCCTCGCCTCCCGCGAACACGCGCGCTTCAAGCAGACCGACGCCGACGTCGGCTCGTTCGACGCAGGCTACGGTAGCGCCTACCTCGCAAAACAGGTCGGTCAGAAGTTCGCGCGCGAGATCTTCTTCCTCGGTGAGGCATACGATGCCGAGACCATGCACCGCATGGGCGCGGTCAACCGCGTCGTCGACCACGCCGATCTCGAGCACACCGCCATCGAGTGGGGTCGCATGATCAACGGCAAATCTCCGACGGCCCAGCGCATGCTGAAGTTCGCGTTCAACCTCACCGACGACGGACTGATGGGTCAGCAGGTCTTCGCCGGGGAGGCCACCCGACTGGCGTACATGACCGACGAAGCGGTCGAGGGTCGGGACGCGTTCCTGGAGAAGCGCTCTCCGGAGTGGGATGCGTTCCCGTACTACTACTGACCCGCGGGCACCTCAGCGGCTCAGGATTCCGTGACCCCCGAGAACGGCTCGGGGGCACCGAAGTAGATTCCCTGGGCGAACTGGAAGCCAAGCGTTTCCACACCGCTGAAGTCGATCGACTGCTCGACGCCCTCGGCGACCGTAGCGATGTTCATCGTCTCCGCGATTTCACAGATCGCCCGCACCACGGCGAGGTCGGTCGCACTGCGTGCGATCTGCGAGATGAGTGCGCGGTCGACCTTCAACACGTCGACGGGCAGATCACGAACGTAACGCAGTGCTGAGAACCCGGACCCGAGGTCGTCGATGCAGACAATGCAGCCGCTGTCGTGCAGACGCTCGACGGCGTGCTGGGCGTCGGTGTCGAAACCGATCACCTCGTTCTCCTGCACCTCGATCCAGATCTGACCGGGCTGCACGCCGTATGCGTCGATCTCGGCCACCACATGGTCGACGATCGTTGCGTCGAGAAGCTGCTGCCGCGACAGGTTGATACTCACGAACGCTTCCGGTCCACAGAGCGGCTCGATCGACTCGCGTAACGCCCGCACCGCCTGGGTGACCCCGTTACGCCCGATCGGGACGATCGTCGACGTGTGTTCTGCAGCGGCGAGGAAATCTGCGGGCAACAGAACACCGTCTGCGGTGACCCATCGCACCAACGACTCGTATCCGGCGACCACGCGGTCGGTCACCCGGACGATTGGTTGGTAGAACTGCTGGAAATCTCCCTCCGACGATGCTTTCAGCTTCACTGCGAGATCGAGATCCTCTTCGAGCCGCGTATACGACCCGGGGCCGGCAACCGCCATGCGCCGCCGGGACTCCAACGCGACGCACAGGGCCGCATCCGCGGATCGGACTAGCCGTTCGTCATCGTTCACACCCGACTGCGAACCCGCCGACACGAGGACACCGGAGATTCCGTAGACGAACTCGACGAACACGGCGACACCGTCGACGACAGACATCGTTGCGCCGAGACCGGAGTCGAGTGTGGCGATGAGTAGGTCGATACCCGAGTTCTTCGGAATTCGAAGCAGCCATTCGAGTGGACCTCGCGCATGTGCTCGCACCCCGTGACCGAGAGCGTCGACGATCTCGGTCATGACCATCTCTGCGGCACGTACCGCCGTGGTACGCCCGTACACGGCGCTCGCCTGCCGCTGCGGGTCGGCGAGTATGGAGACAACGGCGTCGGGTACGTCGCTGCCAGCCCGCTCGCTCGACTCCCTCTCCACGCGAGCAGTTTACGGTCAAGTCCGCGGACGAGTGTGAGTTGGATCCAACTGTTCCGAATTCAACTTCCACCTATCGATTGTTCATGCTATTAAATGACCGCTCCGACAAGCGCTTCCACGTGCAAAACCGCTCCCGCCAAGACCCGAGGCAAGCTGTCGGACCACGCGCTACTCGTCTGCTGTTCGGGCGACGGACATGTACGTCGATTAATCTCGACGGTGTCAGATTCTGCGGCCGGAGGGTTTACCACGTGACGTCGACCGACCACGCGAGACCCGCCGATTCCAACGAGGTCGCAGCTGCGTGGCGCGCTCAGACCGCCCGCAGGCGTCGACAGCGCTCATCCCCTCGCATCGTCATCTCTGTGCTCGTGGTTCTCGTCGTGTTCGTCGCGTCCTACGCGGGCGTCGGCTATCAGCTCTTCTACCGCGATCATTCCGACTCGCTGCGCAAGGTCAATGTCATCGTCGTACTCGGCGGCGAGCACGACGGCCGCGAGGACTACGGGCTGAAGCTGGCCCACGAGGGCTATGCGAAGACAGTGTTGATCTCAGACCCGTACGTCAACGACGGCTACAACCGCGAGGGTCAGGCGCTCATGCACCGTGTGTGCTCGTCGAGTACCGCCGAGGTCGAGGTCATCTGTTTCAACCCCGACCCGTCGACCACGCGCGGCGAGGCGATGTTCACGCAACGGATGGCGAAAGCGCGGCACTGGCACTCGGCGATCGTTATCAGTTGGCGATTCCACCTGGTACGAGCGCGATACATTTTCGGACAGTGCTTCGACGGCGACGTCGTGATGCGCGGTATGGACAAGCCGTACCCGACATCCCCTGCATTCTGGGCGTGGCAGTTCAGCTATCAGTACGTCGGCCTGGCGAAGGCCGCCGTACTCGGCTGCGAAAAATAGGGCCACGGCGACACAACCCCTTACCCCGTCCGAGCAAGGCCCTCGGCCAGCCGCCGTGAACCCCCAGCGTCAGCCGCCGAAGATCTCGGCGAGCTGGCCCATGTCCTGCACCCGCTCCTTGTGGGTCGGCGCGGCGGGAGCCGCCAGGATGCACGTGACGCCCGCGGCGCGGAAGGCCTCGGCCCGCTCGGCCACCAGCGAGCGCGGGCCGATCAGACTCATGGCCGCCACCAGTTCCGCAGGCACCGCAGCAGCCGCCTCGGCCTTCTTGCCGTCGAGGTAGAGATCCTGGATCTCTTTGGCCGCGTCGGCATAGCCGTAACGGACGGTCAGCTGGTTGTAGAAGTTCTTTCCGCGCGCGCCCATGCCGCCGATGTAGAGGGCGGCCTGGTGCCGCACCATCTGCGAGGCGTTCTCGATCTGCTCGGGATCCTCGGTCACCCGGGCGGTTGCCTGCACCACGATGCCGAGCTCCGGCAGCGACGGGTCACGCTTCGCCTTGCCTGCCGCGAGGGGTTCGCCGAATGCGACGTCGACGTATTCGGGATGGAACAGGAACGGCTGGAACTCCTCAAACATCTCGGCCGCCAGCTCGGTGTTCTTGGGACCAATCGCCGCGAGCAGCATCGGAATACGTTCACGCACAGGGTGATTGATGATCTTGAGTGGCTTGCCCAGCCCGGTTCCGCCGTCTTCCTTGGTGAACGGCAGCGTGTAGTGCTTGCCGCGGTACTCCGTCTTCTCGCGCCGCCAGATCAACCGGCAGATGTCGGCGTTCTCGCGGGCACGGCCGACCGGGTAGTCGTACTTCACACCGTGGAAGCCCTCGATGACCTGCGGACCCGACGCCCCGATACCGAGCACGAAGCGCCCACCACTGATGAAGTCGAGTCCCGCGGCGGTCATCGCCAGATTCGACGGCGTACGCGAGTACATCGGCAGGATGCCCGACTGCAGTTCCATCTTCTCCGTGCGTGCCGCGATGTAGCCGAGTTGGCTGACCGCGTCGAAGCTGTACGCCTCGGGGACGGTGATCCGGGCGACGCCCGCCGCCTCGAAGTCGACCAGGTTGTCGATGGTCTCGCGGAAGTCTCCCGCGTAGTTGATGGGCATACCGAGCTTGATGGCAGATGCGGTCATGGTTTCGGATTCTTCCACAGCGGTTCGACGCTCCGATAGGCCCGCCCGAGCGTTCGCTCGCTACTTGCCGTCCACCCCTCGAGCCGTCTCACCGATCGAGCCGGGAATGCCGACCAGGCCCCTCCGCCGGTCGGACTCCTCGAGACCACGCTCACATCCGAGGTATCGTTCGCGCCGCAAATGGTGTCCGCCCACGGTCCAGTTGATGAACACTAGATGAACAGCATGTGCAGATAGGCAAACCCGCAGGTCACAAACTTACGGCAGTCGAACGTAATTTAGGCGAAACCTTAAGCGGGGTCGCATGATATTGCGCATGAGCGGAGAGATGCTTGTCCTGGTGCTGCTGGTCATCACAGCACTGGGATTCGACTTCACCAACGGATTCCACGACACCGGAAACGCCATGGCGACGTCCATCGCCACTGGTGCCCTCAAGCCCAAGATCGCAGTGACAATCGCGGCGATCCTCAACCTGGTCGGCGCGTTCCTCTCGGTCGAGGTGGCCGCGACGATCACCAAGAACATCCTTCACCTGCAGAACAAGTCCGGAGACCTCATCTCCGGCATCGATGCCAACGAGGCACTGCTGATCATCTTCGCGGGACTCGTCGGCGGCATTCTCTGGAACCTCTTCACCTGGCTGTTCGGCCTGCCGTCGAGCTCGAGCCACGCATTGTTCGGCGGCCTCATCGGCTCGGGTATCGCCGCGCTGGGTGCAAGCGGCATCGACTGGCACGGCGTGCTGTCGAAGGTCATTATCCCCGCACTCGCTTCCCCGTTCATCGCCTGCGCAGTCGCAGCGGTCGGCACCTGGCTGATCTACCGGATCACCGCGAGCGTCCTCGACTCCCGCAAGGAGAAGGGCTTCCGCTCAGGTCAGATCGTCACCGCCTCGCTCGTCTCCCTCGCCCACGGCACGGGTGACGCGCAGAAGACGATGGGCGTCATCGCCCTCGCCCTGATCTCCACCGGCCACCTCAGCTCGTCGTCGGTCAAGCACGGCCTGCCGATCTGGGTAGTCTTCAGCTGCGCCGCGGCCATCGCACTGGGCACCTACCTCGGCGGATGGCGCATCATCCGCACCCTGGGCAAGGGTCTCGTCGAGATCAACTCGCCGCAGGGCATGGCCGCTGAAGCCAGCTCGGCCGCGATAATCCTCACCAGCTCGGCAGCCGGCATGGCGCTGTCGACGACGCAGGTCGCCACCGGTTCGATCCTCGGTTCGGGCGTCGGCAAGAAGGGCGCACAGGTCCGCTGGGCCGTCGCAGGCCGCATGGTGATCGCCTGGGTCACCACACTTCCCGCCGCCGGCATCGTCGGCGCGATCTGCTACGGCCTCGGCCATCTGCTCGGCGACGTCGCGGGCGCGATCGTCATCTTCGTTCTCCTCTGCGCGGCGTCAGGCTACATGTACTGGCGCGCACAGCAGAACAAGGTCGATTCGAACAACGTCAACGACGAATGGGACGACGAGACCAACTCGATCATCCCGCCGTCCGCCCAGGACGGCCCGCGACAGGTTCCCGACCCCACGGCGATGACCTAGTCCGCCGAGACACAGACGACTGAAGGAACAGCTGAAATCTCATGGACATCGTCGAATCAATTCTCAAGGTCTTCGCAATCGGCCTCCTGCTCGGCGCCGGGCTGCCCGCTCTGTTCGCGGTCGGCATGCTGTGCGAGGCGCGCGGTGAGGGCGGCACGAACGCCGACGGCACCACGTCGGCACCCAACCCGGCACTACGAGTGGTCGGCTACATCCTGTTCGCGCTCGTGGCCGCCGTGATCGTCGTCGGCCTGCTGTGGATCTGCCGCCAGACGCTCAACTACTACTTCGACATCAAGCTCTTCCCCGAGTGGGCCTACAAGTAGCACCTGCGCAACCGCCGCTCGACGCTTCGAACCGAAAGGCATCATGGCCAACGCATCGCTGTTCGAATCCGCGATCAACTGGATTCGCAAGGGGTATCCGGAGGGAATCCCGCCCACGGACTTTCCACCGCTGCTCGCTCTGCTGACGAAGGTGCTCGACGAGGGTCAGATCATGCGAGTGTGCATGGAGCTGGCCGCCGAGCAGGGAATCGGCACCCCTCTCACCGAGGAACAGATCCGCAACGCGATCGCCAAGGTCTCCGACCAACCGCCGGGTGACTACGAGGTCAACCAGGTCGCGTCTCGTCTCGCGGCGGTCGGGTGGCCTCTCGCGGCCGACTCGGAGGAGCGGGCACAGAGCAACGTGAACTGACACCACACCCGACGTGCAGATCAACCCGGTCCGCGCCTGCCACGAGCAGGCGCGGACCGCTTAGAATCGCAGACCAGAGCCATGAAGGTTCTCTGTGTGTGCGAGAGGGGGAACGGCGTGGCCGACCGGCCGCAGTTTTTGAAGAAGATCATCGACTGGTTGCGCGCGGGGTATCCCGACGGCGTACCCACCGACGACTACATCCCCCTCGTCGCCATCCTGCGGAGACAGCTGAGTCCCGAAGAGGTCGACGAGGTCTCGGGCGAGCTCATCCGCGAGTCCGCCCCGCCCCCCGAGCCGATCTCGAAGATCGACGCCGGGGTGAAGATCTCGAAGGTCACCCACGAACTCCCCCACGACGCCGACATCGAGCGGGTGCGCACGTACCTCGAGTCGCGGGGCTGGCCGTTCGACGATCATCCACTCGACCCGCCCCACGGCCCCGACGCCGGTCCGTCGGAGTAGTTTTCGTGCAGTGACCCGCATCCTGCGACCACTGTCCCTCCCGGCCGATCCGAGCGTTCTCGACCTGCGCGACGAACTCCTTTCGCTGGTTGAGCCCGCCGCGAGCGCAGCGAGCAGCGGTGTCGAAGCCAGCGTCACCACAGCCGCGCTGCCCGTCCCCGCCGCCGAACCCGCGCAGGCTGCCCGCCTCGCCGACGCCCTCGCCGCGGGCACCCCCATCGACGAACACATCTCGCTGGTCATCTCGACGTCGGGCACCACCGGCGTCCCCAAGGGGGCGCAGCACACCCCGGCTACGCTCACCGCATCGGCGAGCGCGACGCACGCCCGCCTCGGTGGCCCCGGCAACTGGCTGCTCGCTCTCACGCCGCACCACATCGCGGGGCTCCAGGTGCTACTGCGCGCACTCGCCGCGGGTTTCACACCGGGCGTCCTCGACCTCTCGTCCGGCTTCGACCCCGAGACCTTCGCCGACGCCCTCGACACACTCGACGGCCCGCGTCGCTACACCTCGCTCGTTCCTACCCAGTTGATCAAAGTCCTCGACTCCCCACGAGCCACCGCAGCACTCCGCGACGCCGACGCACTCCTCGTCGGCGGTGCCGCGACACCCGCACCACTTCTGCGTCGAGCACTCGACGCCGGACTGCCCATCGTGCGCACCTATGGAATGAGCGAGACCGGCGGGGGCTGCGTCTACGACGGAATCCCGCTCGACGGCGTCACCGTCAGCCTGATGGATCCAAACCCCGAAGGCGTTGGGCGCGTAGCGCTCTCGGGTCCGATGGTCGCGCACGGCTATCGCAACCTGCCGGAACATCCGGCGTTCGCTCTGGCACCGGAAGCGAGGACCTTCCTCACCGACGACCTCGGCCGCGTCGACGACGGCGTCCTGAGCATCATCGGACGCGCCGACGAGGCCATCACCACCGGTGGGCTCACGGTCGTCCCACAGGTCGTCGAAGCCGTCATCCTCGACGACGACGCGGTGGCCGAGTGTGCCGTCGTCGGGCTACCCGACGACCGGCTCGGCGAGAAGGTCGTGGCGTTCGTAGTCACTTCGGGCACAAACAGATTCGACCCCGAGCGCATTCGTGGCGCAGTTGTCGACCGACTCGATCGCTACGCGGCCCCCCGCGACGTGATCGAGCTGGACCAGCTACCCCTGCGCGGCCCGGGGAAGATCGACCGCCGCGCCCTGCGGGACCGTTTCAGCTGAGCCCTTGCCCGCCTGCTGCACTTCCTCCTGCCGCAATTCATCCTTCTGCGGTTCTTGCTTGCGCAGCGCGCTCTGATCGGACGCGTCGGGTGTGTGCGGCACAGCTGCACCGGTGGAACTCGGCTCGGCAATTGGCGCCCGACCGGGGTCCGGCACATCCTGCTCTACCGCACCCGACGCCGGCAGTTCCGATGCAGCAGAACTCTGTTCCGGTGCAGGCTCGGTAGTCGACGGAGCCTCGTCGATGTCGCTTCCCCCAGACGTCGGCACAGTAGCCTCGGAGGATTCCGGATTCCGAACTGTTTGCGCCACTGCGTTTTTCGCCACCGACTCCTCAGACGCACGCGTTGATGCCGTCACAGTCGGCTGTTCAGCCGAGCTCTCACGAGACCGCTGCAGCGCGTCCTCGATGGCCTGCGCATCGCTCGGGGCATCGGCCGCCCACGCGTACCAGTTGTGGGTGCCGTTGCTGAAGTGGTAGCTGATCGGAAGCCCCTGCAGCGTCGTCTGCGCGGCGAGCGCCAGCGTCGACACGAACGCCCCCGCTTCGAGACCGATGCCGAGTGCCAAACCGCTGAGCGCGGCGGGCAACAACGCGGGCAATTGTTCGGGGGTCTGCTCCCATGTCTGTGTGATCAATGCCGCCGCGATCGACAGTTCGTGGAGCGTCGGGATTCCGTCGCCCGAGGAAATGATCACCGTCTGCCCGTTGGCTTCTGCCTCGGTGATGCGCTTGGACACGTCGTTGTCGGCCCAGACATTGCCCTGGCTCAGTGGCAGGCCCCACATCGCCGACAATCCGTTGTCGATACCGGCCCGCTGGCTCTGGATGAACGGGATCAGCAACCAGCCGAAGGGTGAGTCTGTCTGGTAGTACCCGGAATACGAGCGGATCACCGAGAACACGTCGGGATGGTTGAGTCCGATCACCACCGCCGACGCGCCGGACATCGACACTCCGACAATGGCGTTGTCGGTGGTACCGATGTCGAAGTTCTGGTTGAGATATGCGGGGAGTTCCTTGCCGACGAAGGTGTCCCATTGCGGTGCGGTGGTGCTGCCGGTCGGCGCCTGCTGCCAGTTGGTCATCCACTCGCCGGCGCCACCGGCGGGCATCACCAGGTTGTATTCGGTGCTGTACGAAGCGACTGCGCCCGCGTCCGGCAACGACCATGTGCTGTATTCCGGATTGGAACCGAGACCGTCCAAGAAGTAGACGCCCTGTTCCGCACTGCCCGGCGCGTTGCTCGACGGCCGTACCTGAACGGTGACATCCTCTCCCAACGACGTCGAGTAGAACGTGCAGGTCTGAATGTGCTCGGCCTCTTCGTCGGCAGTTCGCCACACGCATCCTGAGCGAAGCCGGTCCGGATCGACTGCGGCGGCCGGCCCAGCCGAGCCGAGGATCACGGCCCCACACGTTCCCGCTGCCAGCACTGCCGTCATGATCGCTCGTCGCCTGCGCTTGAAGCCGACAACGCTGCCGAGATGCATGGGGTCCCCTGTTTCGGTCTTGAACTGCTCCAGAGACCATCTCACGCCACCCGGCTCGTCGCACACCAAACAACCGTCTACGTTCGGCCGAGACCTACAGATCGGTCTCACGAGTGGACCGGAGTGCAAACCCGCAGCTGATGCGAAAGGCGGAAAAGAGTAAAACGACACAAGCTCAAACGGGCAGATCCGGCGTTACCTGACAACTGTGTGTGAGTTGCGTCGCCAAGGCGGATATATGTCGGCGTTGTTGATGATCTCGGATAAGGTAGCATCGAGTAAATAGGGGGAGTTCGTTTGATGCACGTACCAAATCGTGCCCAGCTGACCCGTGGGGTGGTTGCGCTGTGGCCTTTCGCACTGTTATGCGCAGTTCTCGGCGCTTTGCTCGGGGGGGCATCGCAGATCGGGGGCACCTCGCGTTCCGCTGAGGCGATGGTGAGGCTCGAGCAGCCGGCCAGTGTTTCCGCTGTGCTCAGCGGTCAACCGACGTCCACTGACGAGCTGCAGAGTTACGTGAGTGGTGAGATTGCGTACCTGTCGGGTTCCGGATTTCACAACGCTGTGAAAGCACAACTCGGGTCGGATTCCGATCCGACGATCAGTGCGGTTCAGAACAGTAATTCTGCAGTCGTGACGATCTCTGCGACATCTCCTGACGAGAACGAGGCAATGCGAGCCGTCGACACCGCGATATCGACATACCTCGCCCACACTTCTCAAGAACTCAACGACCGCAATAACGCAGCGCTGGATTCGATCAACGCCTTGATAAACCGCCAGCAGGCAGCCGGTCGAACGTCGGGTATCCAGGAACTGCGTACACAGGCTTCTGCCCTCCAGCTCCAGATGGCAGCGGGCGCAACAGCTACGGTCGTACAACCGGCAACCGAGACGAGCAGCGGCTCGTCCAATTGGCGCATCACAGCAGCGATCGGCGCAATCGTGGGTGCGTTGGTCGGACTCGGCGGCGCACTGGTGTGGCGCAGCCGCAAGAAGTTCATCTCGTCGCCCTTCGACGCCGAGGAAGTGGCAACGACCCTGACCCCCGTCGTGGCGACATCCGGAAGGTCGGGCGTAGCGCCGACGGAAGCCGAGAAAGATGCTGCGCGAAGCATGTTCGCCCAGCTGGGTTCACCGAGGCACGGCACGATCGCCGTCGTCGGCGCGTCTGCGGATTCCGGGACGCGTCGTGTCGGTGAGTTACTCGCCGGGGCTGCAGCCAATCACGCTGAGGTCCGAGTCGTCGAGTGCCTCCCCCTCGGCGTGGATGCCGATCTCGCCGACCATCTCAAGCATGCGGATTACATCGTGGTCGTTGTCCAGCAGTACGTCGACAGACTGCCCTCGCTCAACTCCACGCTGGCCATCGTCCCGGCCTCGACACCGGCGTGGGTCGCGGTGACCCGCCACCGACGTCGGTTGCGTGGGCACCACGAGCCGACGACCACGCAGCCCGAGACCTCGCCAACGGTCATCGACGGCGACGAGATCTCCGTCGCAGCTTCCGACGACACGAATCACGGTGCCGCGGCTGCAAACGGTGATGGTCCTGCCCGCGGCGTCGCGCCTGTCGATGAGAGTGCCACCGAAGGTCTTGGCGACGGATTCGATCCGGCTGGTGACGGCGACGTTCAGTCAGAAACCGACGACACGGCAACACACGATGACGCCGACCGCGAGGCTCGGGACGGCGGTGTGGATTCGGAGGCGACGACTTCAGGGCACGACCACCGCCACGTCGTTTCAGCGGAATCGGTCTGACTCTGATGAGTGAACCCCGAGTGTCTCTGATCTGCTCGACGATCGGCAGACCGGATGAGCTGCGCCGCCTCGTCGATTCGGTTGCCGCGTCTACCGTCGCAGATGAGGTGGAGTTCATCGTCGTCGATCAAAGCGACGATCAGAAGTGCGCAGCGATCGTCCGCCAAGCCGAACTGCCCGGTCCGACGCGGATCGCGACGAGTGGCCGCGGCGTCTCGACAGGACGGAACGTGGGCACACAGATCGCGACGTCACCCGTCGTGGCCTATCCAGACGACAACTGCTGGTACGCACCGGACACCCTTGCCCGGGTGATCCGGCTGCTCGACGAATCCCCGGACACAGCCGGGGTGAGCGGGATGCAGGTCACCGACACCGGACGACCGTCCATGCAGCGTTGGCTGACCAAGCCGACGACGGTCTCTCGCTTGAACTTTCCGCGCACGACCATCTCGAGCACACTGTTCATCCGCACGGCATGCCTGCCGTCACTCTCTCCGTTCGACGAGGGACTCGGGGTCGGTGCGCGCGGCATGAGGGGGGCGGGAGAAGACTCCGATCTCGTGCTCCGCCTACTCGCAGCCGGTCACACCCTCGCCTACGATCCCGCGATTCGGATACTGCAGGACGACGATCGCGATGCGATCACAGACGCTTTCGTGGACAAGATGTTCCGATACGGTGTCGGGAACGGCCACCTCTGGCGGCGACATCGTCTGTCGTTGGCGCAGTTCGGTTATCACGGTGCACGCAAGGTCGCCGGAAGTGCGATTCGTTTTGCGCGGGGCAATCGCGTGCACTCCCGTGCAGATCGCGCCTACCTCCGGGGAGAGTTCATCGGATACTTCGGATTGGACCGATGACACGCCGCGTATCGCGCCCGATCTGGTGGATCTCCCCTGTCGCGATCGCGTTGCTCGTCGGTGGCCTGTCCCTGATCCCGACATCGTTCATCAGCGACACCGAGTTCCGTGCGCTGTGGCGATCTCCTCGCGTTCTCGACAACCACACGCTCGCCATGTTCGGCTCCGGCGTACTCGTGCTCGCGTTGAGCGCACTTATCGGGATGTCCGTCGTGCGGAGGCGCCCCGCGGTCGAGGGCACGTGGCCGGGCTTTGGTCCGGAGGTACGCGGCCTCCTCACCCGTGCCAGTACCGTCCTCCTCGTACTCACCGTCGTCGGCTACCTCGGATTCGGGTACCTGATCGCGAAGTCGGGCCTGACGCCCGCCGATCTACTGAGCGCGACATCAGCCGACGGCACTCCCGCAAAGGACGCGATCGGAACGATTGCCGGCGTGACCACGCTCACCCAGTTCGGCGTCCCCGCAGTCGTCGTCGCAGCGCTGCTCCTCACCCAGGGAAGAGATCGCCGCCAGATCGCCACGATCGCCATCGTGCTGATCCTGGCGATCGGACGAGCCTATGTGTTCTCAGAACGGCTCGCCGTCCTCGAACTGGTCGTGCCGCTCGCGGTCATCGGCAGCGCTCGACTCGGCAACCGAAGCCGGCGCGGTAACGTGATCGCGCAGTGGATTCCCCTCACCTCACTGCCCATCCTGTTGTTCGTCTTCGGGTTGTTCGAGTACTTCCGATCCTGGTCGTTCTATCGCTCGCGCACCTCGAGCAGCTTCATCGAGTTCGCCGCCGACCGCTTGGCCGGCTACTACGCGACGGCGATCAACAACGGACAGATCATCTACGACAACATGCGCTGGCCGGGACGCGTCCCGTACGACACACTCGAAGTCGTGTGGACCGCTCCCGGACTGGAGAACGTGTACAACACACTGCCCCCACATCGGGCCGCGTTCCCGCTCGGCCCGACCGACTACTCCACGTTGCTGACACAGCACGGGAATCCGGAATTCAACAATCCGAGCGGATATACCGGACCTTTCACTGATTACGGACCCTATGGCGGTCTTGTTTACCTGGCAATCGCCGGACTCGTCGTCGGGGTAACGTACAGAGCGTTCGCCAATGGATCCCTGTTAGGCATGCTCATGTATCCGATAATGTTCACCGGCCTTCTCGAAATGCCGCGCTATCTGTACTGGGCGCAGGGACGCGCCGCACCCGCATGGGTGGCCATGCTCGTGATCGGTTACCTGGGCATGCGGCTCATGCGCCGCGCCAGAGTCGCCCGCAACACGGCACCCGGTTCACCGGTCGGCGCAGCGCGTACGCAGAGGGTGATGTCGGCGTGAAGGCCCAGTGTTCCAAGGCATCCTGGATACTGCCTCTCGTCGCCCCGCTGTTGCTGTTGACCTCGTGCGGCACAGCAAACCCCGCACCCCCTGCGATCGATCGCACCGCGGAGTTGCAACAGAAGTTCGACTCGTTGGCACCGGGATCGACCCTTCATCTCGATGCCACCACGTACCGGCACTCCGGCGTCCTCAAGATCCGGGTGCCGAATGTGACGATCGAAGGAGACGGCACCGTCCTGGCTGCGACCAACGAGCAGACATCGTCGGTTCAGGTGACCGCGAACGGTGTCACGCTCTCGGGCCTGACGTTCACCGGCCCGACCACGGGCACCCGACGTTCCGGATTGGATCAGCACAAACTCGTGATCAGCGGCCAGAACGACGTCGTGCGTGACGTCACTGTTCACGGTTCCGCAGCAGCCGGAGTTTTCGTCGATGGGGCAAAGGGTTTCACGATCGACCGCGTGACCGTGTCGGATACCCTTGCCGACGGGGTACACATGACCGGCGGCGCGAGTGGCGGCACAGTCAGCGATGTGACCACCTCGGGAACCGGGGATGACGGTGTAGCCGTGGTGAGCTATTCCGATGACGGGCTGTGCTCGGACATCACCGAGCGGAACATCACCGTCAACGGAAACCGTTGGGGCCGGGGAATCACCGTCGTCGGAGGGACCCGTATCACCATCAGCGGTTTCGCCGTGTCGAACACCTCGGCCGCGGGTCTGTACATCGCGAGTGAGGGAAATCCTTACTTCACTCAGTCGACCTCGCAGGTTTCTGCCTCGAACGGCACGATCACCTCGGCCAACATCGGAAGCGTGGTCCAAGGGGCCGTCCTAGTGTACGCCGGGCGTGGCGTCAGCGGCGTTCAGGTATCCGATGTGACCATCGGATCGACGCCCGCCAAAGCGGGCCGCGACGTCGCGGTGTTGGCGGACGGCGGGGGCGCTGTGGATGGCATCTCGTTCTCGAGAATCACGCTTGTCAGCAATTCCGTGCAACCGTTCGTCACCAACGCACCCCGCTCGGCAACCACAACCTCCGGTTGGACCGTTAACGGCACAGCGACCGAAGTGCGATGAGCGGCAACACATCCGAGCGTCGGTTGATTCATGTCACCGAATCATTCGCGAGTGGAACAGCGGCCGCAATCGGTGACTACGTACGCAATTACCCCGATGCGGAGCACCACCTCATCTACTCCACTCGCGCCGAAGCCAGCATCGAGATGGACTCACTCGAGCGATTCGCGTCGACGACGGAGATGCCAGAGGGGACGCTGTCGCGTGTCCGGTTTCTCAGGCGTACGCTGCGCGGCGCACGACCTGCTGTGGTGCATGCACATTCGAGTAAGGCGGGAGTCTACGTTCGTGTCGCGCTGCGTGATTCACGACGCTCCCCTGTCGTGTACACGCCGCACTGTTACGCGTTCGAACGCCGCGACGTACCCGGCGCGGTCAGAAGCGGCTTTCGGTCAGCGGAGTGGATGCTCTCGTTCAACACATCCGCGGTCGGTGCCTGCTCTCCACGTGAATCCGAGTTGTCATCGTGGCCACTGTCGAGACCACGTACCGTCACCGTGCCGAATGTGGCGCCGTCACTCATCCCCGCTCGACGGGCAGGGGATCCCTCGTCGCCACTTCGGATCGCAGGAAACGGCCGGCTCGGCCCGCAGAAGGATGCCCGCTTCTTCGCAGAAGCGGTGAGCAGTGCGCGCAGCGACGGCATCGACGTCGACGCCGTGTGGATCGGTGGCGGCGACGATGAGATCGCCCGACACCTGCTCGACTCAGGGGTGGACGTGACCGGATGGTGCAGTCGTGAGCAGGCACTGAAGATTCTCGCCACCTGCGACGTCTACTTCCACACCGCGCAGTGGGAAGGTTTTCCCATCTCCATCCTCGAAGCCACGACCGCGGGCCTTCCGGTCATTGCTCGAGCCCAGCCGTACATCCGCGGATTCGAGATGCCGATGACCGTCGCCCAGCCATCTGAACTCGGCGACGTATTGACCGCGCTGCGTGACCGGGACACCTATGGGTCTCGGGTCGAGGCGACGCGACGAGCACTCGCCGACAACAACGATGAGGCACAACGCGCAGCTCTCCGCCATCTCTACGACCCCCTGTTCGAGGTGATGTCATGACCGAGATACACGTCAACGGTAAATGGCTCGCACAATCGATGACCGGCACGCAACGATATGCCGATGAGATGGTTCGAGCACTGATGGAGCTCACGTCGGACCACCGTTTCGTGATCCACGTACCAGCGGATGCGCAGGTTCCGCAGTGGCTGAGCAAGAGTGGCGCGCAGATACGCCGCTCGCGGTGGAAGGGCGTGGCTTTCGAGCAGTTCCACCTACCTGCGGTGACGCGTGGCTCGTTGCTGCTGAATTTCGCCGGTCCGGCGCCGCTGCTGAAGCGCAGGCAACTGGTCACCATGCACGATGCGACGCCGTTCCGATTCTCGTCGACGTTCCGCCGATCGTTCGTCTCCTTCTACGCCGTGATGTATTTCCTTCTGTCCCGCACAGCGTCTCATCTGGTCACGGTGTCCCAGTTCAGCGCGAGCGAACTGGCCGACTTCCTACGCGTGCCCTCGGAGCGTTTCGTTGTCGCCTACTGTGCGGCAGATGAATTCGATGTGATCGAAGCCGTCACACCCGAACTGGCGGAGAAAGTCGACGTGCCGAGGTCACTGGTCGTCGTGGGCACCCTGGCGCAACACAAGAACCTCCCCGATCCTGTCAATGCGTTGGTCGGCGAGGGTTTCTCGGTCGTGGTCGTAGGCGCTTCGGGTAATCCGCAGGTGTTCAGCGAGGCGTCGCCACTCTCGCCCGGCGCAGTCGTCGCCGGCCGACTCAGCGACGGCGAACTCGCATGGTTGTACCGGCACTGTCGGGCACTGGTCTTCCCATCCCGATACGAAGGTTTCGGGCTACCGGTCCTCGAGGCACAGGTATCGGGCTGCCCCGTGATCTGCAGCGACGCCGCATCACTCCCGGAGGTTGCAGGTGACGCAGCGCTGTTCTTCGCACCTGACGACACGCGTGCGATGCTCGACGCCGTCTATAGGGTGTCCGACGACGACAGTGCGCGCACCGACCTCATTCATCGGGGAAAGCGCAATCGCGAGCGCTTTTCGTGGCGCCTTTCGGCCCAGCGGGTCCTCGACGCCATCACCACGTCATTGGTCTGACGAGCGGTCAGACCCACCAGTCAGCGGAAAGTCGCAAAGGACGAGCGCAGCGCGAATCCCGGCCGGGGGGTGTCCTCCAGAACACGGCGTGCACTGAGCCATTGCACGATCGCGGTGAAGGTGACGGCGAGAGCAGAAACGATCGCGAGAGCCATGGGTCCACCGATGATCGCGGCTGCGATACCCGCCGGAACCGCGATGGCCAGGACGACCAGCGCCGATACTGCTGCACGATCGATGTTGTCGCTGATGATGAGCATCGTGATGTTTCCGCCCAGAGCCGTTTTCGCGATTCCACCCGCCGCCAGGATCAGCAGCATCACGCCCGCACCGGACATCGAAGGTCCGTATGCCCACGACACCACCGTCTCGCCAAGCACCGCCAGAAAGGCGACGATGAGCAGTGTCACGAGAGTCCCGAGGGTCGCCACCGCAGCCAGCACCGACACAACTCGCTCGCGGTTGCCCGCAACCCATTCACGCGCGACGACAGGCGTCACCGCCAACGATGCAAGGCTCTCGATGATCGTGACCTGAAGAGCGAGAGTTGCTGCCGCCGAATAGGTTGCCGCATCGTGTGGCGCGAACACGAAGTTGGCGAGCCAGACGGTGCCCGGGAGGCACACGAACGCCGACAGGTCCAGGACGAAGAGTTTGGCGCCATGACGGATCGGGTCGCGCAAGGTGCGCAAACTGCCGGGTCCGACCATCGACACCTCATCGCGACCGGCAACCAGCGAAACGACCAGCTGTACCGCAGCGACCACCGTGTACACCGCGAGAACGACGGTCAGCGACGGCTTGTCGAAGACGAATACCAGCAGGGTGACAGCAGGCAGTACAAGCGTGCTGCGGACGTGGTGAGTCGTCAGCACCGCCATACCGACGCGACCGTGGGCCGCGAATATGTCACTGAGAGTGAGCCGCATCGACTCGATGATCACGACGACGACGGTGAGGATCAGTACCGGCCAGTACTGCGGTTGACCGTGCATAGCCCACGTGGCGACGAGTCCGATGAAAGGCGCGGTGATCAAGGAGAGTACGAGCGTGGCACGCAGGTGAACAGACGCGATACTCCGCGCCTCTGCTCTCGTCGTCGCAGTGGGGAGCAGCCGTATCACGTTAGGCCCCAGGCCAAGTCGACCCACCATCGGTCCGATCGACAACGCGGCGAGGATCGCGAAGAACACTGCCGCTTGCCGCACGTCCAGCGCCCGGTACGCGACGATCGTCATGAGAAAAGTGCACAGGAGCCCCGCACCCGCCGCAACGAAACGAAAACTGAAACTTCGGCGGACTTCGACAGCGGAATTCTCGGTAGTGGTCATTTGGCGCCTCCTGAGAATCCGGCTGCCGCAGCTACTGTGTAAAGTGAGCAGCCAGTTCTGGGCCCTGATCGGACGGAGGTTGCCCGGTGCCTAATCGTCGGCTTGCCGCCCGTTGGCAGGTTCCCCTTCTCATCGTGTCCGTGATCGCGATGGTGGCGCTCGGATTCTCCCTCGTCAGAAAGGCGCTGGGCGATCGGATCGGCGCCGATGAATCCGTCGAGTGCGCAGTTCGACCGTGCCATCTGTCCTTCGTGGATTTCCGCGACGCAACATGGCGGGCCGCCTCCTGGTTCGTGACGGGCAACAACCCGTATGACACCCAGACCTATCTGGAACACTTCCCCAACTCTCTGGACTACCCGACGTATGCGCCGGGTCATCTCCTTCTCTGGGCTCCGCTGGGTTGGGCGGGCTGGGACACGGCGACCCTCCTCGCAGCGGCGGTCAACCTCGCGGTGATCGTGGCGACGGGCTGCTGGCTCGGCCTGCGTGCCGCAGAGCTCCTCCCCGCACGACTGGTTCCCGCAGGACGCGAGGGTGCCACTGCGCGCGCAATCATGGCAACGTGGGGCGTGATACTGCTGCTCCTGTCGCGCCCGGTGACCCTCGCCTACTACCTCGGCCAGCCGAGCGTCGTGTACGTCTTGCTCGGGGTTCCGGCAATCATGGTGCGCAACAAATACGTTGGAGTGATTCTCGTCGCAGTGTGCTGCATGAAGCCGCATATCGGACTCGCGGTCGTAGTCGTACTTCTCGCTCGGGGTGCGTGGCGGCGGGCTATCACCGGTGTCGTGCTGTCGGCTGTGCTCTCCCTGGCGGCGGTACCCGTGATGGCCGGCGGACTCACGGGCGTCCCTGGTTGGTTCAGCAGTCTTGCAGCCAACATCAGCGAGTCGTCGTCGAGGCGTACCGAGGACTGGCTCGACGAGCGGATCGACATCGTCGGAAGTCTTCAACACGCCGGTGTGGGCATCTCCACCATGGTCACCGTCGCCGTCGCCGTCGTCGGTGTGGTGCTCGCGTTCGTCCTGTCCCGTCGAATGTTCACTCGTTCGGAATCGATCGCCACGCTGCTCGGGCTCTCGTTGATCACACTGACGCTCTACCACCTCAGTTACGACGCCGCGTGGCTGATTCCGCCGATCGTTCTCGGCGCGTTGGAGGCGGCTCGAGACCGTCGTCTCCTGATCAGAATCCTGCCGGCGCTCGCGATGTTGTTCTTCGGAGCTGCAATCGCGCACTACTACGTCTTCGACCGGATCGGCACAGCGATGGGAATCGAGAATTTCTCCATCTACCTGATGCGGGTGCTGTTGTTCGCGGGCACCGTACTGTTGATCGTCACGCTGTGGCCAGAGCTTCGCAATCGTCGGGACCCGCGCGTGCGAGCGACACGTACAGCCGCTGATCATGATCGCTCCGACTCAGGTCCGGGGATCGATACACCCGGGGCCGACATCGCAGCCACGTGATCGCCGGTCCCCACGACGTCGAACTCACGCTGCATCGCACGTACCACCCACGCCATGAAGGCGACTTTCTCGGCCGCCGGGACCGCCATCCCCGGGAAGAACTGCATCAGGGGCACGTCCTTGCCGTCCAGGATGTCGGTCGGATGTATCAACATCGACATGCCGACTCCCCGCATACGACACATGCGCACGGCTGTACGGAAATAGGCACGCGCAAGCTTCGGAGATATCGAGTAGAGCTGCATGAGGTAGGACCCGTGCACCGGAATCCGAGCGAGCGGAAGCGTCGTCACCGGCAACTCGACGAGTTCACCAGACCTAGTCGAAATCCGGTGTGGGTGAAGGCTCGAGCGCGCTTGGCCAAAACCTCCGAAGAGCTCGGCACGCTCCTCACGTTGCTCCTCTGTGAGCATCGCACTCCGGAAATGTTGATACCGCGCGACAGGACCTATCCACGTCGGCAATGTACTGGCGTCGTACCGATAGCCACGCTCGGAGAGGAGGTTGAACAATTCCGGTGTGTGGCTGTAACCCGGCGCGCGGAATCCGGTCGGCGCAGGTGCGCCTGCGGCGATGATGGCTTCGTGGGTGCTGTCGATCTCTGCAGCCAGCCGTTCGGCGCTGTAGCGGTGGAGCCACGGTTCGTGCTCGTACGAGTGATTTCCCACTTCATGACCTGCTCCGACGAATGCCGAGATCGCACCAGCGCCGTCCTCGCGCGCGGCATCTGCGCCGATGACGAAGACCGTGGTGCGTTGTTCCAGCTCTCCGAACAGCTCGACGACGCGTGGAACTGCAACGGACAGATAGCTCGGTCGCGCTTCCCATTCGGGGTCGCCGTGGGTTTTCAGATAGGACCAGATGTTGTCGAGGTCCACTGAGACACTGGCTATCGTCGACGCACTCATTTCACACCTCTCACCGCAGTCGTATCGACTGCGTCGGTCAGGTTCGGTTCGCGTACGGCAGGACCCGGGTGGCGGCCCGTTTCGATGCGTGCCATCGCCCCCACTCCGACGACCGACAACACGAGGCCTGCTGCCACCCACACCGCGCGGCCCTCGCTGACCCGGTCCCCGAGCAGCGCAAAACCTGCTCCGGATGCCACCACCATCGTCGTGGCGTCCATGACAGAGCCGACGGCTGTGGTGGATCCACGAGCGAGCGCGAGTGCCATCTGAATCTGCCCGATCACGGCCGTCGCGAGAACGATCCACGCCAACGGATCGATGACGAGCGAAGGCCCGAGCGCCGCGGCTACGGGACGACCTGCGACAGCAAGGACTGCGAAGCTCATCCCCGCGAGGCATGCGAGCGGCACCGCCCCCGAGAATCGCGCCGCCACGAAGGTCGCACCGAACAGCACGGCGGTGACCACCGCGAGGCCCGCGATGACGGCTCTGCTGAGCTCGTATCCAGCAGACGGTTGCGATGCGGCGAGCAGAATCGCCACCGCAACCGTCATGACCGCGAACACTGTCAGCTCACGCACCGATGTACGTCGACCGAGAAACACGAAACCAAGAAACGACGCCAACGCGACCGACGCACACACTGCCCCCTGCACGAGGTAGAGCGGCAGCTGTGCTCGCGCGAGAAAAGCGAGCACGAATCCCGCTGTCTGGCAGCAGAATCCGACGACATAAACCGGATCACCGATCAATCGGATCAGCGATCCAAACCGCACGTCGGACGGCGCGGAACGCTTGGCGCCCACGCTCTGACACAGAAGTCCCACTGCATAGGCCCCCACCGCAGCAGCGAGATAGAAATAGTCAATTACCACTTCGACTCGAATCCACCCCGTTAACTATCCCGCACTCGAGAATGTATGTAGTCTATCGCGAGTGCCGACCGTTCATCTAGTTGCAGGAACTCGACCGGAAGCCATCAAACTCGCACCACTCCACACCGAGCTCCAGAAATTGGGGCTCACCACCCACTTCGTGGCGAGTGGTCAGCATCCGACGATGGTCAATGATTCATTGCGCGCGTTCGGAATCGCTCCTGATCTCGTACTCGAGATCGATCGAGGAGACGGCGGGCAGCCAACACTGATGGCAGCGCTGCTGACGGGCCTGTCGCAGATGTGGACCAGCGAACGCCCCGAGGCGGTGGTCGTCCAGGGAGACACCACCACAGCACTGGCCGGCGCACTCGCGGCATTCTGGGCCAGACTGCCGGTGGTACACCTCGAAGCCGGACTGCGCTCACACGATCTTCATTCGCCGTTTCCCGAGGAGGCGAACAGAAAACTCATCGGACAGATCGCCGACCTGCATCTCGCCCCGACCACGCGCGCTCGCACGAACCTACTCGACGACAACGTCGCACCGGAACGGATCTTTGTGACAGGGAACACAGTGGTCGACGCAGTGCTCCGGATCGCCTCGACCGTTCCCGAACCCGACATCGACCCGTCGAAGCCTCGAATCCTGCTGACAATGCACCGGCGCGAGTCGTGGGGCGACCCGCTCGATCGCGTACTCGACGCGGTGTCACAGCTACTCGACGAGTACCCGGATCTGAGCGTGCTGTGTCCGACACACCCCAATCCTGCTGTACGTCAACAGGTCTACCGAGCGCTCGACTCCCACGATCGAGTGACCCTCACCGAGCCTCTGCCCTACGAAGAACTCGTCGGTGTGATGAAGCACTCGACACTCATCATCTCCGACTCGGGCGGCATCCAGGAGGAGGCTCCCTCGTTCAGGGTTCCGGTCCTCGTCGTGCGAGAGGTGACCGAGCGGGTAGAGGCGATCGAGCACGGATGTGCGATAGCGGTGGGCACCGACCCGAATGCGCTCCTCCAAGCCGCACGAAGGCTTCTGGACGACCCAGAAGCTCGTTCTTCCATGACAATTCACGGAAATCCCTTTGGGGACGGTGCGGCAGCATTCCGGGGAGCACGGGCAATCGAAAACCTGCTGAATGGCGGCACCGAGCTACCGCCGGAGTTCTCGACCGATGTGCGGAAGACCACACAGACAGTTCGCAACTGAAAGAAATGATAAGTGTCACTGCAACTTTCAATCGGGCTGCAGTGGCAAAGCGGACATCGTCATGTTAGTGTGAATCCACCATTCGTTATCCGACAGGGGGAGTCGGATCGCTCCTGGGGGGGAAACTATGGTTATTGACTCATATGCGGGTCAGGCCACAACTGTCAGTCGTTTGGATGACATACGTTCGACCGGTAGCAGTGACGCGCACGGCCAAGGACGCCTGACACGCACGCGCACCATTCACTTGGTTCTGCCGGCCTACAACGAAGAGGATTCGCTCCAGCCGCTCTTCGAGAGGCTGCGGTCCACCACACTGCCGATCCACCTGAAGGCGTGGGTGGTCGACGACGGTTCGAGCGACCAGACAGCGGCAATCGCCACTCGAGGGCTCGAGGGACTCGACGTCCAGGTCGTCCGACATCGCGTCAACCAGGGCTTGGGGCGCGCTGTCCAGACCGGCATTCGGGCAGCACTGAACGCGGCGTCGACTGACGACATCATCGCAATGATGGACGCAGACAACACACATGACCCCGCACTGCTGGTCCCGATGATCGCCGCTATCGACGGGGGCGCCGATCTTGCTGTGTCGTCGCGATTCACACCTGGCGGCGACGACACCACGGCACCTCCGTTCCGGAGACTTCTTTCCCGTGGGGCTGCCGGGGTTTTCTCCCGACTGATCGCAATTGACGATCTGCACGACTTCACCTGCGGATACCGGGCTTACCGAGTATCACTTCTCCGCCGCGCGTCTGAGTACTGGGGTGAAAGCCTCATCACCGAACAGGGATTCGCGTGCATGGTGGAGCTTCTGATGAAGCTGCGGCATCTACAGCCTCGCGTCGTCGAAGTACCAATGGTGCTGCAGTACGATCTCAAACAGAGCGCATCGAAGCTCAAGCTCGCACTGACCTTGCGTCAGTACGCCAAACTCGTTCTGCGCGAACAGATGACGCCAACCCCTGATCTGGCGGGCAAAGATTGAATCGGCCGAGAGCGACCGGCGTCACCGTCATAGGCGGAGGCATCGCCGGTCTGGTTGTCGCGTACCGACTCACCCAGCAGGACGTCCCCGTTGTATTGCTCGAGCAGAGCGCTCAGCTGGGCGGACTGGGAGTCGAAGGCGAGATCGACGGTCATCCTATCGAGCGCTTCTACCACTGCATCATGCCGAGCGACGACGCGCTCTTGGGATTGCTGGATGATCTCGGGCTGCAGCAAGACATCGAATGGCGTTCCACCACAATGGGAATGCTCGTCGATCGTAGGCGGTACCCGTTCAACACGCCCGCGGACCTACTGCGATTTGGTGCTCTGAATCCCGTCCAGCGGATCAGGTTCGGCGCGGTGTCGGTAGCGCTTCGTCACCTCGGGCGTGGCAAGGATCTCGATGGGGTGACCACCGAGGCATGGCTGTCACGGCTCTACGGCCGCGAGATCTGGTCCCGGATGCTGCAACCCATGTTCGGTGCCAAGTTCGGCGACGCGTTCGCGCACGTGCCGGCCCGTTACGTCTACGAGCGACTCGGACGCGAGAAGAACGTCGCCGTACGCGGCTACCCACGCGGCGGGTATCGATCAATCGTCGACGCCCTGAGTCGAGCGATCCGGGACGCCGGAGGCGTCATCGAGACGTCGGCAACGGTCACGAACATGAGCGAGACCGCGAGCGGCATCGAGGTGACCGTCGACGGCGACGTCATCGAGTCCGATCGTGTGGTGTCCACCGTTCCGATCCCGGTTCTGCATCAGATCGCCGATACGAATCTTCGTGCATCACTGCCTGTTTCGGAACACAGCTACCAGGGCGTAGTCAACGTCGCATTCCTCCTCAAGAGGCCTCTCGACGGACACTACTGGAGCCCGGTGATCGGTTGCGACACCGAGTTCGACGGTGTCATCGAGATGTCGGCACTGTCGGGAACCCGCCGCTACGACGACCACACCTTGGTCTACACGATGAAGTACTGCAAAAGGGATTCGCCTCTCTTCCAACAAGATCCCGAGGCGATCGCGCAGCGCTGGACTGACCAGCTGCGTGACCTGTATCCCGATCGGATCGGCGCCGACGATGTCGTCGCGACCGCCGTCTTCTCAGCACCTTTTGTCGAGCCGATTCCTTTTGTCGGCCAATCACATCTACGTTCGGATGGTCATGTACCAGACACAAGACTCCATATCGCCACGACCACTCAGCTCTATCCGCAGGTCACCAGTTGGAACTCCTCGACCGGCCTCGCTGACGACATCGCACAGCGAGTCGGATCCTCGGACTTCTCAGTCAGTACGACGTGACGTCACCCGGTCCCATGCGTGCGTTCTGCGCACAGCCGAGATCGTCTCGGTCGCGGGGGGCGTCGCCTTCGCGGTTCTGATCAGCAACGATGCGCCCGTAGCCAAGTCGGTTCTCGAGCGTGTCGTCTTCGGAATCGGGATGGCAGCCTGTTGGGTATTGCTGTTGGCGCGTGAGGATTCGACGAATCAACGCATCCTGGGACGCGGAATCGAAGAATTCGTCCGGGTCTTCATCGCGACGGTCAAGCTCCTGGCTGTCGTCGCAGTTGTCGTCCTGGTGCTCGGCGTTCCCATTCCTCGGCAAACACTGCTCATAGCTTTCATCTGCGGCTTCGCCGGTTGCATGGCTGCCCACCTGGCCAGCACGATCTACATCGCGACTCGACGTCGACGCCACGGGGCTGCCACAACGCGTGTGCTGATCGTCGGGACGCCTGAGTCGGCCGCGCGAATGCGTGCGACGATGACCAAGAACCCGTCACTCGGGTACGTACCCGTCGGAGTCGTCGAACCGCCCTCACCGTCGGAACACGACATGACGATGATCGAGGACCCCGGCTATATAGTCGAGGCTGCACGGCACGATGTCGCCGACTACATCGTCATCGCGTCGTCGACTCCGCTGGAGACAGAATGGTTGCGCGCCTTGCGATTCGGTCTGTCGGAGGCAGGAATCGGACTATTGATCGCGCCGTCGATGGTCGGCCTCGCTCGCCCGAAGATCACCCTGGAATCCATCGCGGACGTGCCCCTCATCCACGTCGACGAGCCGGGCTACGGCAGCCGTTCGGGTTGGGGCAAAGCGCTGTTCGACCGCGCAGTCGCCGCTACGTTCCTGCTGATGCTCTCGCCACTTCTGTTGTCCGTCGCGCTCGCCGTGAAGGTATCTGACCGGGGACCCGTGTTCTACCGTCCGGAACGCATCGGTCGTGATGGTACACCCTTCCGGATGTGGAAGTTCCGCTCGATGTACCAGGATGCCGACAAGCGGCTCGCAGACTTGCGAGCGAGCGGAGCGATACCCGACGACAAGTTCTTCAAGCTGCAAAAGGACCCGAGAATCACTCCGGTCGGACGATTCATACGTCGCACAAGCATCGACGAACTCCCCCAGTTGCTCAATGTCATGCTCGGCGAGATGAGCCTCGTCGGTCCGCGGCCCCTCGTACACGGAGAAGGCCACAGCTTTCCCGGCTTTGTCGAGCGGCGCCAACTGGTCAAACCGGGAATGACTGGATTATGGCAGGTGTCCGGGCGCTCGGACACGACGGACGAGCAGCGTGTGGAATTGGATCTCTACTACGTGGAGAATTGGTCGATCGAGCAGGACCTGCGAATCCTCATGCGGACGGTCGTGACTGTGGCCCGAGGCGAAGGCGCCTACTGAACGGCCGTCGACACAGCCCATTCCACCACGTTCGCCACTCGCGGGTGCACTTCGCGATAGACACGCTCGAAATCTGATTTCGGGCGACCCATCGGATCAGTGATGTCGAAATGCGCGGAGTTGGTATCGATCTGACCTCGCGAGTTCATGATCGAATCCAGAGTTGCACCAGCACCGGGTGTGGAATCGGACTCGAGAACATTGAGCAGCTCGACGAACTCGATCAGCGTGAACATCCGTTTCCATCGCGCAGGCACCATGCGCTGGCAGGCGGCACGGTGTTCACGCGTAAGGCAGAGTACGAGTTCGGCTGATTGGAGGATTCTCGGCTGCAGATACCGCGATTCAAAACCTGTTGCGTCACAACCATGTTCGGCGAGAACCTCGATCGCGAAGGGGTGCATCGGTTGGCCGTTGAGAGCGCCGACGCCAGCGCTCGTCGCCGAGACCCGCGCGCCGCGATCTACCGCGATATCGCGACAGATGCGCTCTGCGATCGGAGATCGACAGATGTTGCCAGTGCATACGAACAGTACGTCCATGGACGCCACCCTATCGCCATGCGCACATCGACTTTCCGAGGACCAATTCGAGCCGTGAGAACATGCATATTCGCCTGGCGAACGAGCCGCCGCACAGTTTTTGCGTAGTACGTCAACGTGTCCGTCCTCCGTTCGACGGACGGCATAAGTTAACCTCGACACATGGCAACCATCCGCTCGGTTTCTTTTGTTGATGATCTGGACGGTCGGGAGATCGATCTCGATGATGTTCACACCGTCATGTGGTCGTGGCTCGGTGTCGAGTACCAACTCGACATCTCAAGCGCCAACCTGGACAAAGTCGAGAACGGTCGCGTCACAGTGGCCAAGCTCCTCGAAGCTTCCACCCGAGTCGGGGGGCGCAAGCAGTCGACCGCCCCTCGGGTGTCGAAGCGCTCCGCCGGAAACGCCACGTCATCGAAGGGTGGTGCCGCCAGTACAAGTGATATCCGTGAGTGGGCGATCGAAGAGGGATACGAGGTGGGGCCACGCGGCCGACTGCCCAAAGAGATCGTCGACGCTTACGAAGCCGCGCACTGACGGCTGAACAACATCTCTGCTCAGATTCCCGAGCACGAACTTCCCAGATCAAGACGCCGCCCCACGTCGGCACCCGTCAACTTCCAGGTACCTCCCTGTCGGGCACCCAGAACGAAATGTCCTTCGACCACCGGGCTCCAGTGGAAGATCGCCACATGTCCACGAGGTGCGACGTCGAAGGTGAAACGCAGAAGCTTTCCGTTGGCGAGACGGGTCGGTTGACGCACCGAGAATGTCACGGTGTCGTCGTTGGTGACCTTCGCAGTGAGGGTGTACGTGCACCCCGCGCCGTATTTGCCGGTTCCGCCCGGTTGGGAGATTGCAAGCGTCCTGACAGCCGCATCGGCGTCGGGGACGAACCCAGCCAGCGTGCACGTGAACGCCACTGTGCTCACGAGCATCGCTCGACCGGGCAACCGCCGTGTCCGCACTGCCATCCCGCTCTCCCTGCGTATCGACTGCTGGACGCGCTCAGGATATCGGTCGACTGAAAGACTCAGGGGATTCACGGCATTTGTCGACGTCGCGTCGGCTTGTCGAGGTGACCTCTTCACGCGCTACGGGGATCAGTACGCACCGTCCTTCGACACCACAGCCCGGAATGTCCGCCACAAGATCACCAGATCCTGCATGATCGACCAGTTCTCGACATAGGAGAGGTCGAGCCGAACCGACTCCTCCCACGAGAGATCAGACCGTCCCGACACCTGCCACAGACCTGTCATCCCCGGTTTCACCAGCATGCGACGCGCTACCCGTCCGTCGTACTTCTCGACCTCTTCGCGCAGCGGCGGACGCGGCCCGACAAGACTCATCGTTCCGCCGATGACGTTGAGCAACTGAGGAATCTCGTCGATGCTGTATCGACGCAGAATTCGACCGACGCGTGTCACGCGCGGATCGTCCCGGATCTTGAACAGCACGCCCGCCCCTTCGTCCTTGTCGCGGAGTTGCGCACGCAGGGCATCCGCGTTGGACACCATCGTCCGGAACTTCCACATCGAGAACGACTCGTTGTTCAGCCCTACCCGCGTAGCTCGGTAGAACACACTTCCTCGCGAATCGAGCTTGATGGCGGCCGCGACCAACAGCAGGACCGGTAGGCAAGCAACAAGTAGGAGCATGGCCCCCAAGCGATCGAGTGAGGCTTTGCGCAGCCGATTGGCACCCTCGTATTGCGGCTTGTCTATGTGCAGCAACGGCAAGCCGGCCACCGGACGGACCATCATCCGCGGCCCGGCGACGTCGGTGATGCCCGGAGCGACCATCATGTCGACCTCCATGCCCTGGAGGCTCCACGACAGATCCTGGATCGCTTCGTGTCCGAGTGCATCGGCAGACATGACCGCCACAGTTGTGGCGGCAGATGCCGAAACTGCAAGCGCCACATCCTCGAAGTCTCCGTAGACCGGTATCGGCTCGTCGTCGGTGGGAATAGTCGGCTGCGACGGTGCCATACCGACAGGCAGGCACACGCCGATCACCACGAATCCCAACTCCGGGCTACGCCTCAGTCGGTCCACGAGGTAGGAGACGGCAGCAGGCTCGCCCACGGCCAGCACCCGCTCGAGCCGCCTACCTCGTCGACGGTCGAGGCACAACCGATGACGCCACATCCATCTCGAACCGATCAATCCGGCGGTGCCCAGCGGAAGGGCCAGTGCGAAGTATCCCCGAGAGATCTCGATCTGGAAGACCATCACCGTGATGGCGAGCGCGCCGAAGACCGTGAAGCATGCGGTCAACACTCTGCTGTACTCGGCGGAGCCGGAACCGACGATCCGCCGATCCAGCGTCTGGTAGACGCGGAGGGTGAGCAACCATGCGAAGCACAGGACCACCGACACGAGAAGGACGGGGTGCCCGCTCACTCCACCGAAGCTCTCGCCTGCATGTCCAGGCCCGAATCGTATTCTCTGTGCGGCGAATACCGCAGCGACCACGACGACGACGTCTGTACATGCGATCGATACGAGGTATCGCCTCATCCATGACGACGCATTGATTCTGGCTGCCACCCGGACTGGGCGACGTCGCACGTCGGGTATCTGAACAGAACCGGCTCTCGCGATCGCGGGCCCTGTCGGGTTTCGTGGCTGGATCACGTCTCCCCCAATGAAGATTCAATCACTTAGTAGAACTGGGGGATTGCTCGCCTAGATGACGGACTCGCCCAGTCACGTCGAACCGCATCGGTGGTGCGGCTTCTGGAATACCTCGAGACCTGTTCGCGGCACTGCCTCTTCACAGCGCTCAGCCAGAATACACATCTTCTCGTCACCTACGACCGTCATCACGAAAATATCTGACCACCACCGACGCGGTCCACACTCCCCGAGCCCGGCGGCACTCGTTGCGAGCCACCGTTCGATCATGATGCTGATCAGTTATCACATTGCCGCACAAGGTAATACATCATATTTTACGCGTATGCGCGGAGTTGCCGAACCATCGCCGCACGGCCATGAAAGGAGCATTTCGACGTCGCGCCCCCTAGGTGCCAAGACAACTCATGTCCTCTGATCGACTGTAGCGAGCATCGATCGTTCGATGTCCCCCTTTTAGGTGTCACCAGAACGGTGGTCACTTTCGAATACCGGGAAAGCCCGAGAACTAGCGCACCTATTCGGACCATGACGACACGCGGAGATTTCGCACTGAGAATACTTAGCCTGGCTCACCTATAAGCCTCAGTCGATTGATATACGCGGAATTTCGCTCGCTATTCGTCTGTGCCGATTGAGGTTTCAGGTACTGCGCAAGAGCTACATTCGAATAGAGGACAACAAAGTCTTGCCTAACAAGGCTCCAATACGCCTATCATCTCGTGCACCGGATTCTTCATCCGAGGGCCGGGGGTGTTTAGCCTCGATCCACCGATTTGCTTGTGATCGGTCGGTGAGGGATAAACGAAATGCCCTGTCTGAGTGACAGAATGGGACTTCTCTAGGGTTCCATCCACACACACAGGAGGGCATGTCGTAGATGCGATTGTCTCACACTCACCCGGTCCGGTCTGCATCCTGTGACGATCCGAATCTCCTCGCCGCTGCGGGGGTGGTGCCGGTGATGGCGCTGGCCGAACGCGCCAGCCTGTCGGAGTTGGCCCGCGAGCATCTGAGCGTGCCCACCGACAAGGGCGCCCATCCGGATCGGAAAATGTTTTCCCTGGTGGCGGGGATGGTGGCGGGCGCCGACAGCATCGACGACATGGCCGTGTTGCGACACGGCGCGATGGGCAAGGTGTTCGACCATCCTTACGCCCCGTCGACGTTGGGATCGTTTCTTCGCGAGTTCCGGTTCGGGCATGTCCGCCAAGCCGATGCGATCGCCACCCGGCTGTTGGCGGGACTGGCTCGCCATACTCCGGTGCTGGCGGGGATCGACGGGCCGGTGATGATCGATATCGACGACTCGATCATCGAGGTCCACGGCCCGGCCAAGCAGGGCGTCGGATTCGGCTACACCCGAGTGCGTGGGCTGAACTCGGCGATCACCACCCTCACCTGTGGTGACGGTGCGCCGGTGATCGCCGCTCAACGCCTGCGCAAAGGGGCGTGTAACTCCGCGCGCGGGGCGCATCGGTTGATCGCCGACACCCTGGCCACCGTGCGGCGGCTACGGTCGTCCGATGCGTCGGGACCGATACTGCTGCGAGCGGATTCAGCGTTCTACGGCCATCGCGCGATCACCACCGCGCTCCGGGCCGGTGCGCAGGTGTCGGTCACCGTGCGTCAGGATTCCCACGTCCGAGCAGCGATCAGCGAGGTACCGGCAGATGCATGGACGCCGATCGAGTACACCGACGCCGTCTTCGACGAAGACAGCGGCCAGTGGGTCTCGCGGGCCGAGGTCGCCGAAGTACCGTTCACCGCGTTCACCTCCAAAGCCAAGCGCCTGCAGGTATCCGGACGGCTGGTGGTGCGCCGTATCCCTGACTTCGCAGCCGAGGGAGACGGCTTGTTCGACGTGTGGCGGTTTCATGCGTTCTTCACCACCAGCGACCTGGACACCGTGACCGCCGACAAGACTCACCGCGGTCATGCGATCATCGAGCAAGTCCACGCCGACCTCAAAGCCTCCGCATTGGCGCATCTGCCCTCGGGAAAGTTCTGCGCGAACGCCGCATGGCTGGTGTGTGCGGTCATCGCGTTCAACCTGACCCGCGCCGCAGCCTGTCTCGGTGGACAGCGTCTGGCGAAGGCGACTACCTCCACCATCCGACGCACCCTGATCTGCATACCCGCTCGAATCGCGTCCTCAGCGCGGCGCATCACGATGCATCTACCCGCCCGATGGCCGTGGGAACGCGAGTGGAACCTGTTGTTCAACAACACGATCAAACGACAACACTCAGCCTGACCCCTAACCATCGGCCAGAACCGGCCCCGACACGAAACCCAGTGAAACACGCCGACACCAGAGATCGGCGACTCACCCACGCCCACCGCCACCCCGAACATACACAACACATTTCACGAGACATCAAAAAGCCGATCGGTGGATCGAGGCTTAGTCGGCGCTGTCCGCTGCGGCAAACAGTTGCACAGCACGATGGTCCGAACCGAACCTGTTCTCACGTTCCCCGAGAAGACGATCCGCAGGGCTATACCCGCAGACTCATCCGCCGCGAAATACGCAGTCGACGAGCCCTCGTCGACTTTTACAGGCTCTCCGAACAGCTCGATCACCCGGCTCATCGGCGTACCCGCTTGGATCCCGTCCACCGTCGACGCGTTGGTGGGCCTAATCTCGGTCAACGTCTCGTCGTCGAAGACCCAGTCACAGTCCTTCCACCGCACCACCACTTTGTCGCCTTCGCGAGAGCCACTGGAAAGTTCGGGGAAGGAGGGATTGGCGTCGCGGATCGCTGCCTGCGATTCGCCGATCTTGATGCCGGCGAGGCCGGTGTTGGTCAGTTTCTGCGCCGCAGTGTCGGCGTTGCGCGCGGCGTCGATTCGCGACGACAGTTGCGCTGCGTTGTCGGCGGTGACGAAGACTCCACCTGCCTCGCGGGCTATGCACTCCAGCTGCGCGTCGGATGATTTGAACCCGATCGTGCTGATCGAGACATCCGGATGCTCGGCTCGCAGTGAGCGAGCGGTATCGCATGGATCGGGCTGGCAGGTCGACTCGCCGTCGGACACCAGTACTACCGACCCACCTCCCGAACCGAGTGTCTCGACGCCCTCGACGAGCGCGCGGGAAAGCGGGGTCCACCCGAGAGCCTGGATGCCGTTGATCGCCTGGACGGCTTCCGCCTTGTTGATCGGCGCGGTACGGATCACGGTCGATACGTCCGTGCAGCCCTTGGTCTGTGGGGTCGTCCGCGCGTTCATGGTGTTCCCGTACGCCACGAGACCGAAGCGGGTCTGCGGTGCGAGGTCGTTGACGAAGGTGGTGACTGCCGACCGCGCGGCGTCGATCCTGGGACCGGGAGCATCCGCCGTCTGCATCGATTCCGAACCATCAAGAACCACTACGACCGGTGTCTTCTCATAGTTCGACGAAGGCGCCGACGACGAGCGTTGGACAGGCTGATCGGTCGTCGTGCCGCATCCGACGAGCATTACGCAGAGCAGGAACGAAGAAATCGACCACACCGCGGCGCGATTCATGGCTGCAGCGTAACCATGGCCGTCTGCGAGCAAGAGACCGATCTGCACAATTGGTACGTTCGGGTGAACGCCTGGGAATCACCGTCGGCGCGGATACTCACTCCACATTGACCGGTATCGCACTGCCGACGGAGCCGACTTCGCCGTCCTGCGCCGTACCGCTTGGGGCAACGCTGCGACGTCGCCTGTACCTTGCCTCCGTCGCCGCCGTTACCGCCGTTACCGCCGTTGCCGAAACTGAGGTCGCCGTTGCGGCCGAGCCGCGCGGCGCCCGGTTGCCTGATGCCGGATTTTGGACCCAGATCTGCAGTGCACTCAGCAGTCAGGGACCGCGCGCTGCGAATCTGTACTGCGTCGATTCTCTTGAGGCCAAAGCAGGTTTCGAGGCTGATCCGCCGAGAAGGCTCAGCAGGCAGGCAGCACCGGCTATGTGTACCAAAGACTCCGCCGTCCCAGCGTTTTCAACGGTTTCTTGTGCGGCGCACCCGTAGCCACGCATCGTCGCGTACACACGTCCCGGGTATCCAATACGTCTCGATTCGCCGCCTGCTGTGGATAACCTCGCTCGACGCCGCGATCGTGTCAGACCCAATCGTTAGAATGGT
Organism: Gordonia otitidis; assembly: GCF_020735545.1. Taxonomy (NCBI): domain Bacteria; kingdom Bacillati; phylum Actinomycetota; class Actinomycetes; order Mycobacteriales; family Gordoniaceae; genus Gordonia; species Gordonia otitidis. The sequence goes on along the minus strand of NZ_CP085974.1, from coordinate 3,181,434 downwards.
GGTGGGATCACTCAGGTCTGCGAATCATACTGTTGTGCAGCATGTTTCGCGGAATCTTCTTCTTCAAATCCCTTGACTCGAACACACGTTCTCCGCATAATGGACATATGCCACCCCTCCCCACCCTCCTTGACGAACTACGTGACATTCGTCTTGACGACGATGCCACCGGTCGCGAGATCCACGCCGCGACACAGACACTGATGACGATGCGCAATGTCATCGACCATGTGATCTCACTCCACGCTGCCGCAATGGACAGGCTCGGCGTCGCCGGACCGGGCGGCAAGACACGCGCGCTACTCATCGAGATGGGTGCCGCACCGGCGGTCGCAACACGCTGGCTACAACTCGGAACGGCGATGGCGACATTGCAACGCCTACCCGGCTACGTCGAGGACGGTGTGTTCTCCAGCGAGCACGCATCAGCGATGGTGTCCGGACTCGCACATATCGAGAAGCGTTCGGTAGAAAGACTTTCCGACGCCGAGCGACTCGACCACGAGCGCGCCCTCATCTCTCAGGGTCTGTCGGGTGCCAATCCACGAGAGATCGCGTTGGTGGCACGCGGTCGGGCCAACGAGCACGTTCGGGACCAGGGCGGGGTTCCCGCAGCAGAAGACCGAAGCATCAATTCGCTCTCCATCACACAGAACAGCGAGGGACGCGCCGAGATCCGGGGCGACGTCGACCTGATAATCGCCGAGAAGCTCACCAGCGCAATCGATTCACTCTCCGCCCAACGTCCCGAACCAGACGGCGCGCCGGATAGGCGGTCGACAGGGCAACGCCGCACCGAAGCCCTCGAACAGATTCTCGATCTCGCTGCCTCCATCGACACACCGTTCGTCACAGCACCCAAAACCAGCATCGCGCTATTGGTACACGCAGACACCCCCGAGCCTGCACGTCTTCCGTGGGTCGGCCCGGTCACCGACCTGACCGCGCGAGCGCTGGCATGCGACGCCTCACTCACGGAAGTCGTCATCGATGGCGAGACAGTGCCACTCGAGATGGGCCACACCAAACGACTGTTCCCACCACACCTGCGCAAGGCTGTCACGATCCGCGACGAATGCTGCATCAAATGCGGAGCGCCTGCCTCGTGGTCGCACGTGCACCATATCGAGCACTGGATCGATGGCGGCGCAACCAATCTCGACAACGGTTGCCTGCTCTGCCCGTCGTGCCACGCACAGATCCATGCCAGCGAGTGGGAAGTCGTCATGGGCCACGACCGCCACCCATGGCTGATTCCACCGGCCGGTGTGGACCCACACCGCACACCACTACCCGCTCGAAACCGAAGAACCATGCGACTCGACGACGTCGCCGCGTAGAAGTCGCCTAGCCCGCCCAGACCTGAGACCGCCAGTCCGTTAGAGCCCCAGTCAACTGCTTTCCACTCGACGCCTCGGCGTCGGATGCACGATCCTTGAGAACTCTATACATCGCCCAGGATGCCGTGGATACGACGGCACGGACCAGCTCACATCACCGACCAGGTCGACGTCGAGATGGGTCGTGTGCGCTATCAGGCATCCATCGGCCCCATTCTTCGACGCTGCGTAACCCGTGCGCGTGCAGCATCATGTGACGAGTGTTCGCCGATATGTAGGCATGATCGACGTTGTCGGCGCGGTTCGTTTCGAGGAGGTGCTGTGGACGTGGTGCGTGATGGGTGAGTCGGGGCGCCTCGTGTTCTACTACGGGCCGATGGGCGCGGGTAAGACCACCGTCGCCCTGCAGACACATTTCAACCAGAGTCAGCAGGGGCGTATCGGTCTACTCCTCACCAAACGCGACCGATCCGGCCTCCCGCTGGTTACCAGCCGCATTGGGCTCGTCGCCGACGCGATACTCGTCGACGACAGCACGAACGTCCACGACCTCGTCGACGGATTCGGCTCGCACCGCATCGACTACGCGGTGTGCGACGAAGCACAGTTCCTCACCAGTGCCCAGGTCGATCAACTCGCGCAGCTCGTTGACGAGCGTGGAATCGACGTCTTCGCGTACGGACTGCTCACGGACTTCCGTACGCGCCTGTTCGACGGTTCTGCACGTCTCATCGAGATAGCCGACGAGACTCATCGCATGCAGGCTGTGGTGCTGTGCTGGTGTGGCCGAACGGCTTTCATGAATGCACGGATCGTCGATGGCGCGATCGTCCGGTCTGGCGATGTCGTTGCGGTCGGCGACACCGCCGATGGTCCGATGCAGTACAGGGCGCTTTGCCGTAGACATCATCGCGAGGGAAAGCCCTTCGCAGACTGAGCCACTGTGCGTCACCGCCGCTACTGAACCATCAAGCCACCCGATCACCAGCTAGCAGGCCATTAGGCCATCAGACCAGGATCACCCGCAGTCCGGCGACACCGGCTCAGCCGCCGCACACCGGGACGTCGACCTTCGGTGTCGGGTTGTCCACGAGTGGCTGCACCGGAACCGCCGCTTCACCCTGAGCCGATGTCGGTTCGGTTGCAGTCACGGTGACCTCGACGCTCTTACCAGCGGGGATCGGCACCTGCGTGTAGACCACCGGGTGACCGTAGAGCTGCCCCTCGCTGTACAGAGCAGGCGCACCGTCGACCTTCAGCTCCTTGATGGTCGCACCCTTGGTGAGGGTGAATTGCACGTTGGCCAGGTTGGTGCCCTTGTCGACCTTCTCCTGAGGATTGCCCAGCACGCCGATCACGTAGTCGGGCAACGACAAATCGGTCAGCGTGTTGGTCAGCTTGATGGTGGCGGTCGAATCACGGGTGTCGCCCGAACACTCGCCGGCGGTATAGGAGATCTCCCGCCGCAGGTAGTAGTCGATCTTGTTGCCTGCGATGTTGCCGACGGTCACATCCATGAAGGGTGCCGACGAATCCGGGAGCTGGTGCCCGAGCGCAGTGGTCTCCAAGACCTCCTGCTCCTGTTTGTGAGTGCTGTACACCATGATTCGACGTTCCTGCACTCCGTGGCCCAGGGCCTCGAGCAGAGCTCCCGAGTTACCCCTCATGGTGCCGATCTGATCGATGACCGCCTTCGAGATCGCCTGCAGATACAGCTTGCGAGCCGTGTTGTTGTCGGCGAATCGCTCGTACGACGTCGAGAGCGTGATCGGAACGACGTTGTCGGCGGTGATCTTCTCGCCGTCGGCGAGTGTGACCGGTCCGGTCACCTTGAGAACGTAGCTCAGTGCAATCGGGTCCAGCGCGACGGCACCGTCGAGTTGCTGTCCCGTCTGCTCTTTCCAGTTCGCGATCCAGATACGCGCAGTATCAGGGAAATTCGGGCTGATGTTGCTGTTGCGGAAGTCAGTGTAGGGACGGGTCCAGTCGTAGAGCGCGTTGTAGTCCGATCCGAAGTCCACTTGCCGCGTGCGTGGGTCCTCGAGATCGGAGTTCTGCCCCAGCTGTGGCGCCGATATGCGCCCGTCGTCTGCTCGCAGAATAGCGAAGCCACCTACCAAACCGCCGGTCGCGCGCGATTCCGACGGGGTCTGCATTGCGAGGAAGTAGTTGCGCGGCCCGTAGAGACCGAGCATCCCCGGTGCGATCTTCGCCGCGACATTCGTGCCCTGGACGAAGCGCGCGGTCTCGCCCACCTGATCGACGAGCTGTTCGCGCGCATCCGACACCGGCCCCAACCACGAACCAGAGATGTGCTGCACATGGTCATCGATCCGAGTGGCGTTACCTGCGATTCCCTCTAGTTTGGGCTGTGCGGCCGCCAGGGGTTGGAGGTTGACCGCGTTTCCATCCTCACGCAGTTTGCTGGGGCTGATCGTGTCGGCCAGCTCCGCGCTGGGGACCAGGACCTGTGAGGTCAGATCCGCCACCGACTCGGCCATCTCGTGCACACTCTTCAGCGGCGAGCCAAGTCCGGGTATGGCCGCAACTGCGCTCCAGACCGGGTTGCCCGACGTATCGCGAGCATCGCGTGCGGCCGCATCGGCGTCACCAGCCGCCGACTGCGCCTTGGCGACATTACCGTCCATGATCGCCGATTTCGCCGCAGCCGCATGGCTCCGCGCCTCCTCGACGCTGCTTTTGACGTCGAATACCAAGTACGCGAGGTAGGCGGCGAGCGCAACGATGAGGATGACGACGACGACCGCACCGATGGCGATCCGACGACCGCGTCCCGCCGATTGAGTGTCGCGTCCGTTGTCAGATGTCGAAGAATCCGTCGGATTCCGCACCATGAGAAAAATCCTCCGCTATCGCACATCTACCGGTTTCCGGACATTGGTCAGCGGAGTTTACCTTGAGATCCTTCACAGCACGCATCGACCACGTGACCGCGAGAGCGCATCCAGAGCTCGCCCGAGCACTTGCAGCGATGGCGCAACTTGTCGGCCAACCGTACCAATAACTCCCGATACTGTTGCGCATCAGCATGTTTCATCTTTCGGGCGCGCATTCGCACCTGGTGCACTCGTTCCGGACGCACGGAACGCGAATCCGAGGAGCTCGTGGTTCAAATCAAGCTCCGCAGCAACGTCCTCGAGAAGTCGCAGGCCAACCTGAAGAATGTCGTGCCGAGCGATGCGTCTTCCGCCGACGCCACGCACTCAACTTCCAACGCATGTACGTCGAACTCAATCAGCTCGTGACCGAGGTCCTCTGTTGACGTCGAACAATCTGTCGAATCTGTAGTCCGAACGGACTAAATGACGCCACACCTGGCGGGCATCCACCAGCGCAAGCACCAATGCAACACGGGTGATCAGGCAAAATACTGCCATGACGGACCCTCATCGTCGCGCTCGCATCGGCGTCGTCGACGATCACGCGCAGATCGTGCGCGGCCTGCGTGCCACCTTCGCCGAGCACGACGCCCTCGAGTTGACCGCCGGCGCCGACACGGTCGCCGACCTGCTCGCCATCACCACCGACCTCGACCTCGTGCTTCTCGACCTCCGCCTCGACGACGGCACCTCCCCGCTCATCAACATCGCAACCCTCACCGACGCCGGCATACCGGTCCTCGTCTACACCTCGGGCGACGAGATGTTCCTGGTGCGTCAGGCGGCTAGTGCGGGCGTCATGGGTGTGATCCGCAAGAACGCGCGAGATGCCGAGTTGCTCGACGGCATCATGCAGGCACTCGATGGCAAAGTGGTCGCGAGCATCGACTGGGCCGCGGCGATCGACTCCGACGACGAGTTCGTCGACCTCCCACCCATGCAGCGTCGCGTCCTCGAGTTGTACGCCGCAGGTGAATCCACCAGCCGGGTGGCCGCCGAGCTGCTTCTGTCCACCGAGACCGTTGCCGACTACGTCAGTCGCATCCGCCTTCGATACCAGGCAGTCGGACGTCCCTCCCCTACCAAGACCGACCTGTACAAGCGAGCGATCGAGGACGGATGGCTACCGATTCCGCGGCGCCTTCGACGGTGAGCGCCACCGCACCGGCGCTTCGACCGGACGACGCCTCGCGCGACGCACTCGCGGGGCGTCGTATTCTGCGCCAGTTCACTCTGTTCGCGTCGGCGGGCTACCTGCTCTACTGTCTGCTGGCCGTAGGTCCGATCACTGCAGCCACGAAGGTGGTGTCTCCGTGGTGGACCGTCCTCGCAGTGGTCCTGACGTTCGGTACCGGGGTGGCGATGGGACCGCTGACCTGGCGCGCCGATTCCCGTCGTCTGCAGATCATCACCGGAGTCAACGCCGTCGGCTATCTGATCGCTGTGGGCTTGTGGTGGTTCGCCTGGAACGGCGGCCACATCTACACGGTGCAAGGATTCTGGATGGCGGCGTTCCCGGGGCTGGCAGCCATCACGGCCGCTCTCGCGTTCCGGCCGATGTGGGCATACGCAGTCCTCGTCGTCGCAGTGACCAGCTCTGTGCTCATCGACCGCACGGTTCGACGCGCCGACGTCGTCGAACCCTTTGCCGCACAGACTGTGTGGGCCATCGCGTTCTCGATGGTCTTCGTGGTGGCCGCGATCATGGGACGGAGAACAGCCAGAGTTCTCGACGACTCACGCGCCGAGGCCTACGCCACCACCGCGGCCGCAGCAGCCGCCCAGGCCCGCTCGGCGGAACGTCACCGATTCGACGCACTCACCCACGACAGCGTGATGTCGACGCTGCTGCTCGCCGCACGGCGCGGAACGTCGCCGGAGCTCGTGCAGGACGCACGCAACGCCCTGGCCGCCATCGACCGCGCCGGCACCGACGTCATCGACGACGAACTCGGCGCGACCGACGCACTCAGCCGCATCCGCGCCGCGATCGCACTCGTCGCCCCGCAGCAGATCGTGACTGTAGACCACGTCGATCCGTCGGCCAGGTATCCAGGTGCCGTCGTCACCGCGATCGCAGGCGCCTCGGCAGAAGCAGTGCGCAACGCAGTCCGTCATGCCGGGCGTTACGCGGATATCTCGGTACACGTATCGACATCGACCGACACGCTCCACGTCGACATCGCCGATACCGGAGCGGGGTTCGACCCCACTTCCGTTCCCGCCTCTCGCCTGGGCATCTCGGTGAGCATTGTGGGCCGCATGTCGAAACTCGCCGGCGGATCGGCAATCATCGAGTCCCACAGGGGTTCCGGCACCACCGTGAGGTTGTCATGGACACACCGCTGACCGACGCCCGCGATCTGCTCGGCATGCGGCAACGCGGCGTCTGGGTGGTCGTGGCCTTCTTCCTCGCCGCAGTGTGGCTGGTGGCTGCGACACCGTCGGCGTCGGTGCACACCATCGCAGGCACTCTGGCCGCTGCGGCGATCTACACCGCGGCAACGATCACGTTGGTTGCCGCCGAGGGTGATCCACTTCCGATGGTGCCGACGATCTTGCTCACACTGGCCGGACCAGCCAGCGCAGCCTTGGTCCTCATGTCGTCGGACTCCACAGCACTGACCGCCACGGCCGTGGGGATGAGTCACGGTGCCGGCGCGGCGATCTATGCGTTCATGATCGTGCGTGGACGTCGAGTCGCACCGTGGTTGGGATTCTTGGCGATCGTCGCCATCTTCGTCGTCTGGGGAGCGCACTCCGGAGCAGGCGTCCCTCCGGCTTTCATACAGTCGGTCGTCGACGTCGCGCCCCTGCTGATGGCCACACTGTTCTCCTACACACTGCGACCCACAGCGAGCGAGGTGTTCTCACTTCGTGAGCAGACCACCGAACAGGTCGCCCAGCTCGCCGCATCGTCCGCTGCCTCCGATGAACGCACACGGCAAGTGCGCCAGCTCGATTCGTTGGCCCGACCACTACTCGAGCTCATCGCATCCGGCGCAGTGCTCAGCGACGCACAACGACTCGACTGCGAGGTGCTCGAAGCCCATCTGCGCGACAGACTCCGCGCCCCGCTGATGTCCGAACTCGACCTCGACGCCCCCGCCTACCGCGCTCGGCTCCGCGGCGTCGACGTGGTGCTGATCGACGACTCCACCACCGAGATCGCGCCCGACCTGCGTGACCGCATCGCCACGCTCGCGACCGAAACTCTCGATGCGGCCTGCGACGGTGAGGTGTTCGTCCGCGTGTCACCAGCGAACCGCTCCACCGTGGCGTCGGTGCTGCATCGACCGGCGCTGGGTGCGAGCACTCGCGTGGAAGTCGACGCCGAGGGGCAGATCCGTTCGGCGGTCTGACAAGCAGCGGTGTAAGCACGGGCCGACGCGAGATTTGTCATTCAACATCGCCGGTCCGATGGACTATTGTCCCGGAGGGGTGCATTCGGATCCGTCGGGGGCACGCCCACCGGGCGCGACGGTTGGATGCGGAAAATGCCATAGGGGGCACCGTGACATTGGAAAGTGTGGAAGCGCCGTCGACAACTGGCAGCGAAGTCGGCAGTGGCGAAGTTGGCAGTGGCGAAGTCGGCAACGATGCCGGACCTCGATGGCGACGCCGGCACACGAAATCGCGTCGGCGTCGCTGTGTGGTGATCACATCGATGGCTTTCGTGATCGCCATCTGCTCCTATCTCGCGTACCTCATCGTCGACGTCAAGAGCAGCATCGACGATGCACGACGTCACGGCATTGCCGCAAAGGCCGCGATCATGGACGGCGACGTACACGGCGCCCAACTTCATGCCGCCGCCGCCGAGTCGGCCGCCGAGTCCGCGCGCAGTGCCACGGAGAACCCGGTGTGGCGCGCGACCGCGACCATCCCCTGGCTTGGTTCACCGCTGCAAAGCGTCCACCAGATGACCGAGTCCGTCGCCGACACCGCCGCCCAGGTGCTCGTACCCAGTGCCGCGCTGGCCCAGACGATCAGTCCCAGCACACTACGTGGACCCGACAACGCACTGAATCTGAAGCCGCTCGCGGCGGCACAGCCGAGACTCGCAGAGATCGCGACCAACGCTGAGCGAATCGACGAACGGACACAGCGCATTCCGGGTTCATGGCTGGCGCAGGTGTCGGATGCTCGTACACAACTGGTGGACCAGATCGCCGAAACCGCACGGTTCCTCCGCGGCACCGACATCGCAGCGCAGATCGCACCTTCGATGCTGGGTGTCGACGGCGCTCGCAGCTACTTCGTCGCGATGCAGACGCCGTCGCAAGCACGGGGTACCGGCGGGCTCGTCGGCGGGTTCGCCATACTCGGAGCCGACAACGGACACGTCACGACACCGCAGATCGGACAGAACCTCGGCATCGAGGAGCCCGACGCTCCGCAGGTCGATCTGGGCCACGACTACAACCGACTCTATGGCTGGACACGGTCGTATCTCGACGTCCGCAATTCGAATATGAGCCCCGACTTCACCGACGCCGCACGGGTCTGGATCGCGAACTGGAAGGCACAGACGGGACAGCAGCTCGACGGCGCGATCGTAGTGGATCCGATAGCGCTGAGCTATGTGCTGAAGGTGACGGGTCCGGTCACGCTCGCGGACGGCGAGAGCATCACCGCCGAGAACGTTGTGCCCATCACCCTCTCGACATCCTACGAGCGGTTCGCGAACGACAACGACGCGCGCAAAGCGTATCTGCAGTCGATCTCCAGAGCGGTCATCGACAAGATCGGTACGCTCGACGGCAATACCGGCGCCCTACTCGAAGCGCTCGGCCACGGCGTTCAGGAACGTCGGATCATGGTGTACAGCAGGATGACTCGTGAACAGCGGGTTCTCGAGTCGACCCCGCTCGGGCATCAGGTCGCCGACACGGCAGCACCGTACCTGGACGCCACCGTGGTCAACATCGCAGCCAACAAGACCGACTACTACCTGCGTCGCGAGATCACGTACACCGCGGGCGAATGCCGCGGTGACACGAGAGAATCGACCGCGCGGATGCGATTGACCAACACCCTGACCGACACCACACTGCCCGACTACGTCATCGGTACGAGAGCGCAGCGACAGACACGCTTCCCGCAGGGCACCAATTACGCCAATCTGCAGCTGTTGCTGACGAGGGGGGCAACACCCAAGCAGCTGACTGTTGACGGCACTTCCGTGGATCTCAATGTCGGAACGCTTCACGGCCATCCGGTGGTCTTCGCCCAGATACCGATTCCGCCGGGCAAGAGCGCAGAGGTGGTGCTGACGTCGACCGAGCCGACGTCAGCTCACGGCGAAGCCGTCGTGCCGGTCCAGCCGCTCGTCGACAACCCGACTCCGCGCGTCGACGTACCGGTGTGCGGAGCCGCTCACTGAGTAGGCCCGGAGCGAACGGGCCTCACGGCGCGGTTGCGCTCGGCGTCGCCTTTTCCGACGCCGCAGTCTCGGCGGGTGTCGACTCCGACGAATGGTCGACGGGTGGCGAGACGACGTCTCCCACCTTCTCTGTCGAGGTGTCAGACCCCGGGACGGGTGTCTCCACAGGCGTCGCGCCACCGGCCTCGACATCCTTCGGCTCCGACTCCGAGGTGTTCGCCACAGGCACCGAACTCGACCCGGCCGTATCGCTCGACGGTGCTGGAGCCGCTCCGGTTGCGACGTCGGCAGGCACGGTCACCGCGTAGGACTTGGTCTCAGCGGTCGCACTCGTCACAGCAGTCGATGTCGGAGCCGCCTGAACCGTCGCCTCGTGAGCGACCGGCGGCTGCGCCACCCGTGACGCCGTCGAAGGGGGCGTTTTCTGGTACTTCTCGAGTCCCGCCTCGACCTGATCTGCATACTCGTCTGTGTGTGCACCCCAGTTCAGCCACGAATGGGTGCCGTTGTTGTAGATCCCCTGCACGGGCGCACCCACGAGCGCTGCGACGAACTGGAGCAGATGTGCGGAGACATACGAGAGCTGCTCCAGGGCAACACCAGCGACGACCTCTTGGAGCCCGCCGTGGGAGAACAGCTCGTCGAACTCCTCCTTCGAGGTGATGATGCCGTTGCCCGCCGTGACGATGATGGTCTGCCCGTTGTCTTTCGACAATCCGATCCGGTTGGTGACATCGTTCTCGGCCCAGGTGTTCCCGGGCGCGAAAGGACTGCCCCACATGTCGTTGAGTGCGTTGGATACACCGGTTCGAGTCTTCAACGCGTACGGCACGAGGAAATAGCCGAGAGGGTTGTCGGTCTGGTAGTAGCCCGAGACCGACAGCGCAACCTTGAAGAGGGTCGGGTACTTCAGCGCGATGTTGACCGCCTGCCCGCCGTTTTCGGACAAGCCGACGATCGCGTTGTCGGTCTCGTCGATATCGAAGTTCTCGTTGAGGTACTTGGGCAGCTCGGTCCCGATGAATGTCTCCCAGCGCGGGTTGTAGGTCCCGCCCGTCTGATTGACCAACGTATTGCCATTCGAATCGCGCGGTGGGGCAACCCAATCCGATGTCCACGCGTTGGAGCTGCCCTCGACCATGACCAGGTTGTACTTGTCGCCGTATCCGCTGGCCAGCGTGTCGCTCGTGCTGGTGATTCCGCCGAGCAGATACACCGCCTGCTCCTGCTGCCCAGCGGACTGCGTCGACGGTCGGACCTTCACCGTCACCGTCGACCCCATCGCGGCCGACGGGACGGTGCACGTCTGGATGTTCTGCGCACGCTCCGCGTCGTTGGCGAAGTAGCACCCGGCACTCGTGCGTGCCGTGGTCGGATCAACCGCCGCTGCCGCACCGGTACCGCCGACGAGCGCGGCGCCGGCGAGCGCCGCCGCCACCACGCCCATCGCACGACGATTGAGCCAGAAATGGACGGTGTTCTCGGACATGCAGCCCCCCGGCAGAAGGTCGATGGATCCAGAGAATCGTAGCGCTCTTCTGCGATCACCATCACACGGCATGCGAAGGTGTCATCCGAACGGACGTCAGCACGTTGGTCCAGGTCAGATAGGCCTTCGAGGATCGCTCTGGACATCGCGTAGAATTCAGTAGCACGCGATTGAATTTCGAGAAGGGCGCAACCCATGGCCGACACAGCAGCCCGTCCCCGGGGATGGCAGTACATCCGCTACTGCTACGGAGCAGTGCTGCCGGATTCTATGCGCGACTGGGTGGCCAACGACCTCGCAGGAAAAGGCGCCCCGATACGCATGGTGGTCCGCTGGGCGATCCCCTGCATCATCCTGATGCTGCCGATGCTCTTCGTGCCGGCAGATTGGGGCGTGCGGTTCATCATGTTCTCGCCGATCCCGATCGCCTACGTATTCTTCTCGATCGCGCTGAACGTCATCTACCGCAGGCATCGACTCGAACAGCACGGCCTGAATCCCGATCTGGTCAAGCGCAACGAGCGCATCCGCAACGCGGATCTGTACGACGAGTACCACCGGAAGTACCGGGGCAGCGCGCGATAGTCCACCGGACACAGGCGCCGGGTCATCCCTTGGCGCTGTCACCCGATCAGACGAATAGTGTTCATGATCAGCACTATTCGGGTCATCGACGCCGTGCACACACTTACAATTGACTCCTTCGTCGACTTCGTTGACACCGAGGAGCCGATTGGCGATGCATGCCTGAGAGTTGCCGTGGCGACGCGCCGCTGAACCCGACCACTGCCGACACCAGCCTCAGCTGGCTCGATTGGAAACCTGGCGACGCACTGAAGAACGTTGCCGACGTCACCGACGCCGATACTCTGCCTTCCCCGGCCCCGACCCCGAACCCCGCCTCGCCGACGGACCCGCAGCCATACGGCACTCCACCGCCGTACGGGGCGGTGGTACTGCCAGGTGGACGGTCGTCGAATGCGCCGTGGCTGGCCGCACTAGCGGCGATCGTCGTGCTGGCGCTCGTCGGTGGCGTCGCGATCTGGGCGGTGAGCAACGGCAAATTCTCGGGCATCACATCGTCGACTTCGGCCGCTGGCGGCAACGGAAACTCCGCGAACATACCGGACACGCTGACCAGGTGTTCGCAGCCGATCAACGTCACAGACATTCGAACAGCGCTCAACCCCGCGGGACTCGCGGTGACGATGACCTTGTCCAGTCCGTGTTCTGACGGCGACGTGCTGTCGGGTTCAGAAGCGAACGTGACGATTTCCTCGTCAGCGGGGACCGTCGCCGGCGGCAACCTCGATCTGTCGGGTGCGCCCATCGGCATTCCGCCGCAACCGAATTCGCGCCAGGTTACCATCACCTACCCGACGGGCAGCTACTACCAGCTTCCCGATGTGTTCAGCGGCTCCGACCTGAAGGTGCAGATCACCGACTCCGACCCCGCGAGTGTCAGTGGCCTTTCGTCGTCGCAGACAAGCGCTGCGACATCGGCGACCGTGTCGCAAGCGACTCTCCCGTCGAATGAGAGCGCGGATTCGCTTGCTGCACAGTCACTCAACGCACAGATGGCAGTTGACCGCGGCCAAGTGCTCGCCAACAGCAACAACCAGTGGGTCGCGCAGCTGAGCTCCAAACAACCAGGGCTGGTCGCCGATGGCAAGACCTGGACCAACAAGGACATCCTCGACGAGTTCACCGCCAACTATCAACGCTTCTCCGGGGCACGACTGCTGTGGAGCAACGACTGGTCGGTCTTCAGCTCGCCGGGGTGGTGGGTCACGATCACCGCCCAGACATTCCCTACCGGGCAGGCAGCGGTGAATTGGTGTGTGCAGCAGAACTTCGACCGCGACCACTGTCTGGGAAAGCTGATCAGCAACACCGCTCCACCCGAGGGCTCCACCGTCTATATCCGATGACCGACTCGTTTCGAGGCTTCACGAAAGGCATGACCCGATGACCGCTGCCGCAGCTCAACCTCCGCTCCTCCAGGGCGAAACCGTCCAGTTCCACGCACAGTTCAGCCCGCGCTTGATTCTCAAACACATCAAGACGACGGTGACTGTGACCAACCGGCGTGTCGTCGTGCACGAGCCGCACGTCATCTTCGGATTCATCGAGCATGGTCACTACCTCGGTGAGATCCCCTTGCGTCACGTCGCGCAGATCTCGACCGGCAACACCACGTCGTCGCGACGCCTGATGATCGGCACCGCGTGCGTCCTACTCGGCGTGGTCTTTTTCATGTCCGGACTCGCCCTCGGCGCCAGCGGCTCGCCTTTTGCGGTTCTGCTCGCCCTGATACTCATAGTGGCCGGCGTGATCTTCTTCGCAACAGCGCACTCCAACGGGATCGTCTTCCGCAGCACGGGTGGTAGTGCATTGGTCGCCCATGGATCGAAATCTGAACTGCCACAGATTGATCACGCGGGCCACATCATCGGCAGCCTGATTTTCAGTTAGTACGCGGCGCTCGCAAGCCGACTCCTCGCTGCGGACTACTCGCAGGCGACCCCGTCGCCGTCACGATCGAGCTTTGACGAGTAGCCCGGCTGCCCCGCATACAGCGGAGCGGCACCCGCAGCCCGTGCTGCCGAACAATTCGCGTAGTAGCCGCCTCCCCCTCCGGAGTTCGAGCCCCCTGAATTCGAGTCGACGGTGGGGGCGGTGGTCGGTGTCCCGACCAGTCCACGCGGAGTGTTGTCCGTGTCGTCGGCGACCTGCGTTGTCGTTGTTTCCGGCGCCGTTGTGGTTTCCGGCGCTGTGGCCGTCACTGTTGTCGTCCGCCAGAGCGTTTCGTTCGACGCGGCTGCTGCGGTCTCGGTCAGAGTCATCGTGGACGTGACCGTCGGCGCCGCCTGAGTACTGTCGCTCCCGCCGATCGCCGTCCCGACACCACAGCTGGCGAGCATGAGAAAGAACGCACCGGCACCGCCGAGGATCATCGCCTTACCACTGAGCTTCGACGAACGACCAGCGGGAGCGGGCTGATAGGGATACCGACCGGCCATGCTTACCACCTGACTTGTGCTGGCTTCGACAACGGGTTGTGCTCCCATCCCCTCGACCAGCACCGAGGACATGAGCCCGCTCAGTCTGCTCGTCGCACCGGCAAAGTACGTATATCGGCCCAGAATTCACTCGTTCGAGTTACACCGCGCGAACGACTGGGTGATTGAACTCGCGACGGGCGCACGCGGCCTCGGCGTCATACGAACGACGTACCCGGGTCCCAACGTGGTGCGACAATTGCTTTTCATGGCCGACGACGTGGCTCCCGAACCGTTCGTCCTCCTCACCCACGGTGTGAGCGGAACGGAATCCACGGTGATTCTCGACAGCTCGCGCGTTGTCGAGGTTCCCGGTATGAGCGGGTGTGGGTTCAAGGGCGAGTTCACGACTTATCCGCCACGGCCCACCCATGTGCAACGACCGCGCAACCGTGTCGCCTACCGGTGGGGAAACATGACGTCCGGCCTAGCAGTCCAGGCGATCTGGGCGCTCTTCGGACCCTTCGCATTGGTCAATGTCGCTGCCTGGATGTATCCAAAAGTCCCCCAGGGCAACCCGACCGCGCGGGCCTGCGTCGCCGTTCTGCGTTTGCTGCTGCGACTTCTCGGACTCGCCCTGACCGTCACCATGGTCGCACAGCTCACCTTGCTGATCGACGGCGTCCTGTTTCGCCCCGTGTCGGACGGAGCGCCCCGCGACTGGGCTGTTCTGGGTTGCCTCACAGTCATATTCGGCGTCGGTGCGTTCGTCGCGCTGTGCGCCGACAACGACAAGGACGTGCGGGGTCGTCCTGATCCGTCACCGCAATCCGACCCGGCCGACCCACCGCTGATCGCCACCGACTCGTTCGTCTCTCCTTCGGATGGCAGGGCGACGACGCTGATCACCACGCACGCCGTTTCCGGGATACTCACTGCTGCAATCGTCCTGAGCGACACCGCCACGCCGCGCTGGCTGTGGGGTGTCGTGGTCGTGATGCTCACCGCTGTGGTCACGGCCACCATGCTGTGCGACGACTCACGGTCTGCGACCGCGCAACGGTGGCGGCCGGCCTTCGTCTCGTGGCCCGCAGTTGCCTGGGTTGTCCTCGCATCCGCACTACTCGTCTGGGCCAACTTCTGTTCGAAGCCCCACCACATCGTCGGTGGATCGATCCGCTGGTTGTTTCTGCTCGACAGCGCCCTCGTCGGACTCGCCGTCGTCGCAACCCTTGGGGCGCTGGTGCTGCCCCGCAACGTGACGCACTGGTGGGCTCGCCGGAATCAACCGACCACGCCGTGGCTGAACGGTCTGCACGCTCCGCTCGTCGCGGCGGTAGGGGTGTTGTGGGGAGTCGGGATGGGGGTTGCCCTGACCCGTATCGCTGCCATCGCCGTCGACCACCGTGATCCGGTGAAGCTGCCGGACGTCTACGCCGACACCGCATGGATGTGGGGCGTCACAGTCCTCGTCTGGGGCCTTGGTGTGGTGGTCTGCGTCGGCGGCTCCGTCGTCGCCAACGGTTGGTCTCGAGCATCTCTCGCGATTCGCCAGCAGCAGGCCGTCGGACTTCGACGGCCCACGGGCAGACAGCTCTTCATCAAGCGCATCCAGTGGGGTTTCGCCACCGTCAAGCTCCGCATCCCCGCCTGCGTGGGCACCCTCGTCCTGTGCGCGGCGGCAGCGAGCATCACAGCAGCGGTGGGTCACCGCGTCGTCGACGGGAGCCGAGGCTTCGAATGGGTCGGAGTCATCGCGCTCGGCCTCGTCGACCTCATGCTGCTGCGTGCGATGTACAACGCTGCGCGAAAGCCGCGAAAAGCCGGACGTTCCCTCGGAGTGCTGTGGGATCTCGCTTCTTTCTGGCCACGTGAAGCGCATCCACTTGTGCCACCGGCCTATGCCCCGCGCGCAATACGTGATCTGGAAAGATTCATGCGCACGAAATCCCATCGTCCGGTTATTCTCGCCGCACACAGCCAGGGATCACTGATCATGTACGCGCTCGCATACCGACTGGTCCGGCGTCGAGACGGTATCTCGTTACTGACATACGGTTCGCAACTCGGCTGGGCGTACGGAAGGGCCTTCCCCGCAGCACTGAGTCACGCGAGCCACAAGCAATTGCGAAAGGAATTGAACGACACGTGGATCAACCTCGTGCGCCTCACCGACTTCATCGGCGACGGTGTTGTCAGTTACACAGATGAGGGCGCGCTGAGGCGATACGAAGAGACGTGTCGTGTCGGACACGAGTTGTGCGACGGGGGCTATGTCGTTCGAGAGAACGACAGGATCGTCGAGGTGTGGCTGCCTGATCCGTCGCCCGGCGACAACCCGCCCGACGTCACGCACCAGCATTCCGCGTATACCTCGGATATCACTTGGGACACGTGGATCGCACTGTTGAGTAATTGAATTCGCAAGGAAATTCGGTTCGCTAATTGTGCTACGTTGGCACCGCGATCGGGGGAAAGCACGTTAGGCATTCACATAGGGGGATAGTCGTGTCCACAATTCGAGGGACATACCGACAGCGGGTACGGGTGCTCGTTGTCTCACTTTCGGCTGTATGTGCACTCGGCGGTACCGCGGTGGCACAGGCAGCGACGGTGCTGACCGTCTCGGGAAACACAACACTGGCGCCGCAGCCGATGGAAACCGAGCTGCGCGGCGTCATGTGCCAGCCACCGAATGTGTGTAAGAAAGTCGAGTACGCCTCCGGCGGCAGCGGCGAGCAGGTCTACACCAGCGGCTACACCGCACTCAAGCAGGCATTGAGTGAGACCTCGGGCGACGTCGTCATCATGGCTTACTCCCAGGGTGCGGTGATCGGCACCCGGTGGCTGATCAACGACGCGAGCACAGCTCCTCAATCACCCGATTCGCTCTATGTCGTGCTGCTCGGCAATCAGAGCCAGAGCCTCAACGGATGGTCGACCATCTCCGGAGGCGTGAAGACCCCGAACGACGGCAAATACAAGGTCGTCGATGTGTGCAGACAATACGATCCGCTGTGCGACTACCCCAACGTCGCAGGACTCCCCGCGATCATGAACGCACTCGCGGGTTACACGCAGTTGCACGGCAACTACACGAACGTCGATGTCAACGATCCGAACAACTGGGTGCGTACGGTCGGCAACACGACGTACGTGTTGGTACCCACCGAGCAGCTCCCGATGTTCTCCTGGATGCGCAGAATCGGCCTGTCAGCGGTGGCGGATCAACTTGACGCGCAATGGAAGCCGGTCATCGAGTCATCGTACGAACGCGCCGGCTACACCCGCCTCGGTGACCAGTCGGTCCTGCCGCTGAACTCCGGTCACAATGGCGACTCCAGCGCGACGTCGGCGTCGAAGCAGACGCCCGGTACCAAAACCCTCGCCACCACTCGGTCAGCCGTTGCCGACGTGACCGACGTCGGAGTGACGACCCCGAATTCCCCGTCGCCGACCCCGAGTACCCCGGGGAGCACGTCCGGAACCACGAGCGTCGACGTCGACCCGACATCCACAGCGTCGCCGACCGCGCCGACGACGACAGAAGTGCCGGGAACAACCGACGAATCCGACACCGACGAACCCGTGCGCCCGACATCCGCGCGCCCCGGATCGCCGGTTACCGCAGTACCGTCGGTGCCCGGCGACACCGTGCCGGCCGCTTAACATTGCGGGGTGACCCGCACCCCACTGTCCCGACGCGACGCCTTGCGTCTGGCGACGATGGGCGGAGTCGTCGCGCTCGCCGGTTGCTCCGCGACTCCACAGCGAGCGACGACGCAGCAGAGCGCCCCGGTTGCGCGCCGAGCGTGGGGCGCGTTCATCCCCGACGTCCTGGCACGCGACGGGTCGACGTCGAACCCGATCGAACGTCTGGCCACACTCGCAGGTAGCACACCGCACTACCTGCACCGATTCGTCTCCTTCGGCGACAGCCTGCCGACAGCCGAACTCGACGCCATCGGCGCCGCGGGCGCGCAACCGCTGCTCACCCTGGAACCCTGGAAGCCCGGTGCCGGCACGGTGCAGCCCCTGTTCTCGCTGGCGCGCATCGCCTCCGGCGTGTTCGACGGCGAACTGCGCAAATGGGCGTCGGGCCTCTCCGCGTGGGGCAAACCGGTGCTGCTGCGCTTCGCGCAGGAGATGAACGGGACGTGGTACCCGTGGTCGATCGGCGTCAGCGGCAACACCGCAGACCAGTACCGCGAGGCATGGAAGCGCATGCACACTGTCTTCACCGACGCCGGGGCCGGCAACGTGCGATTCGTGTGGGCGCCGAACGTGGTCACCGACGGCACCTCTGACTTCACCGCAGCGTTCCCCGGACACGACCTCGTCGACTATCTCGCGCTCGACGGCTACAACTGGGCCGGCGGATCAGGACATCGCTGGCAATGGCCGGAAGAACTCTTCTCGGCAAGCCTGGCCACCCTGGCGCGGATCGACTCCGACCGACCGCTGCTCATCACCGAGACCGCAAGCGCCGAGGGCGATATGCCCTCGCTGAAGGCCGACTGGATTCGACGCCTCTTCGGCATCGTCGAAGCCACCGACCGTCTCGAGGGAGCCCTGTGGTTCCAGATGGACAAGGAACGCGACTGGCGATTCAACTCGACGCCGCAGAGCCTCGACGCCTTCCGCCGGTCGGTGGCCGCACTGTCCGGTTAGCGGCCGGCGGCGTTACGTCCGGTGTAGTCGAACCGCTGCGCGTCGAGTCTCTTGACCAAGGCGGGCTCGAGAACCGTTGCCGCGGTGTTGGTCAGGTGGGAATCGTCGCGGTAGAACATGATCTTGTTGCGTGCCGGGAAGCACGTGTTGCCGTCGCACAGCAGATCATTGACGCCGATCGTGGTGATGTCGGAGTCCTCGCCGCGCGCCTGGGCGTCGATGATCGGTTCGATGCGGGTGAAGCCGTCGAGCCCGAAATCGCAACGGTGCCAGTTGTCGAGTGCCCCCGACATGCAATCGGCGATCTGGAAACCGGGGTACGGGGTGTCCTCGATGTAGACGAGTCGGGCGCCGGTTGCACGCAGGCGGTCGAGCGTGCGATCCCATGCCTCCTGTGCCGAGGGATAGTCGGGGACGTACGTCGACAGTGACGAGACGATGATGATCTTCGGGCGTACCGCGTCGATCGCATCTAATGTCGACGACCTCCAGTCGACGCAGTCCTGCTTGTTGAACGGATCCGGTTGCCCCGCGCGGGGTGTGAGGTCTTGTGCCGGGCATGCCGCCTTGGTGAACTGGTGGATCTGCCATCCGTGGGCATCACCGATCGAACGGATCGCCTCGGCCCACTGCTCGGCGTGGCTGTCGCCGAACAGCACCACGGGAACGCCGCCGTCCTGCCCGAACACGCACGACCGGGTCGGAGATGTCTGCCCCACCGGGACGAGACATTCATTGGGCGACGGCCGGTCGTCGTACGCCTGAAACGGGTTGGGGGTGACCGGCCCCGACATGGGGGCGCGTGCCTGCCCGAACACCGAATCGTAATTGAGCGAGGCGTTCGCGACGGTGTCGCGACTGGCTGCCTTGACCACCAGCACACCCGTCGTCATCGCCACGGACAACGCGACAACCAGCCCGGTCACCCCGACCGAGATCGACGCCGAGGCGTTGCGTCGTAGTTCGGCATTGCGGATGATGGGTTCCTCGAAATACAACGTCGACAATGTCGCCAGCGCAAGCGATCCCACCGACACGCCGAGCAACACCGGCCATGCACGGATGTGCGTCTGATCCTCGAAGATGACGAGGACCGGCCAATGCCAGAGGTACCAGGAGTACGAGACCCTGCCTAGAAACTTCAGCGGCAGCAGCGACAGCAGACTCCCGACGAACGGCACTCCTGCACCGGCCAACTGACCGGCGACGATGACAGCGCCCGCCGACAGGGTCGGCAGCAGCGACACCGTGCCCGGATACGGTGTGGTCGGGGTGATCAGGACGCACGCGGCAATGAGTCCCGCGAGTCCCGCCCACCCCAGCGCGAAGCCCAGAACCCGGCCGACTCCCAGGTGCCGTCGCCCGAGCCACGGTGCAGCTACCGCGATGAGCGCACCGACGCCGAACTGCCACACACGGGTGTAGGTGGCCATGTAGGCGACGGCGGGCTCGGTGGTGGTGAGTCGGACACACGAGATCAACGACGCCGCGGTGATCAGCGCCACCACGATCCCCACCGAGACCCGGACCGAGACACGCTCGCGCAACACGGTTCTGGCCACCACCGCGGCTGCGGCGAAGACGATGATCGGCCAGACCAGATAGATCTGCTCCTCGATCGACAGCGACCAGAAATGCGTCGCGAGACTGCCGTCGATGGCACCCGCGAGGTAGTCGGCGTTCTGCGCGATGAAATGCCAGTTGGCGACGTTCGCGGCAGCTGCCAGCAGATCGATGGACTGCTTGAACACCTTGAGCAACGGCATGGTCGCGATCGCCGCGACCAGCGACACGACGATCACCAGCGCTGCCGCCGGGATGATCCGGCGACACCGTCGCGCGTAGAACCCCCTGAACGACACGGTCTTTCTGTGCTCGAACTCCTCGATCAACAAGCGCGTGATGAGGAAGCCGGAGATCACGAAGAAGATGTCGACGCCGATGAATCCACCGGGCAGGAAAGGGATTCGCGAATGGAACGCCACCACGACCAGAACGGCGACGCCGCGCAGCCCTGCGATGTCGTCGAAGAACCGGCGGTGCATCGCCTTCGCGGGGCTCTGCGCGGCGAGGAGCGTCGTGAGGCTCACGTCGCCCACGGGAGCATGATGTCGAAGACGCCGAGTGCGAGCGCTCCGATGAAGACGATCGCCAGCGTGTAGCCGATCACCTCGAACACGGTGATGCGATTCCAATTGGGCTCGGCGGGGCGACGTTCGGTCTCCTCCGGCCGGGGCGGCTCGGGCCGACCGAACCCGGGCGTATTCACGCCGACACCTCGGCGGCCTCGGCGAGATCGGCGGTCGCCGACTCCGACACCTTGGCTCGACGCGGCGCGATCAGCACCTTGGCGAACTCGGTCAGCAGTGGCAGCGCCAGATAGGTGTAGGCGAGGACGAATCCGACGAGCATGAAGTAGTCCCACAGCCCGTACTCGAGAACGTCGTACACGATGAGTACCCAGAACAGCGCGAGCGATCCGCCGAGCGCCACCACGCCGAGCAGACTGATCGACCGCGCCAGCGAATTCGACTTGCCGACAACGCTCGTCGGTACCCAGCCCTTCTCGCGGCCGGTCAGCTTGTGCCAGATCGCGACGGTGTGGGCGAAGCTGTAACCGATCTGGATGCGCAGGACCTCGAACCGCCACCTACTGCGCGAGACGAGCGGAAACAGCACCACGTACACCCACAGACCCAGCAGGAAGGGCACGAGTTGTCTGGGATGCACGTCCTCGGGATAGAAGGCCGCCATCACGATGCCGGGGATGAAGAGCATGAACACATTCATGGCGGTGGTCAGGTAGTAGAACACTCCCGCCCACGACGCGAGACGCTGACGAATCGTCGGCCGCACCTGCGCGCTACTCAGGTGCGGATTGGGAAGCCGTGACAGCGATCCCATGCACCACCGGTACTGCTGGTTGAGGAACGCCGCGAGATCCGACGGACACAAGCCGCGCGAGAGGACCACCGGGACGTACCGCACCCGAAACCCCGCCTGCTGCAGGTGACGGCCTGTGTGGAGATCCTCGCTGTGCTCGATCGGCGCGAACCCACCGACGGCGTTCAGTGCCGAGCGCCGGTACACGGCGGACGTGCCGACACAGACCGCGGCGTCGATCCCGTCGCGGGACGGCAGGACCCAGCGGTAGAAGAACTCCTGGGTGGCCCCCGCAGTGCGCTGAATCCAATTCATCGGCTCAGTGGTGGCGAATGTCTGGGGGCTCTGCACCACTGCGACGTCGAGGTCGTCCATGTAGGGAATGAGGTGCCAGAGGAAGTCGGGTCGCGGACAGAAGTCGGCGTCGAAGATCACCACGTAGTGGCCGGAGGTGATGTCGAACGCGTGCCTGAGATTTCCCGCCTTGCGCAACTCCCCGCGGTTCGGCCGCACGATGTATTCGAATCCGTACTCCTGGGCGAGGAATTCGACACCCGGTCGCGCGGCGTCGTCGAGGACGAAGAACTTCACCCGGCTGCGCCAGGTGAGCCCCGAGACGTGTTCGTAGGTGTTGCGCAGGATCGCGAGGCTCTCCCCACACGTCGGCAGGAAGACGTCGATGCGGGGATACCGGCCGTCGGCAGGCGTCCAGGTGGCGGCCAGCTGTTGATGCTCGCGCCACTGCACGCGCCTGCGGTTGACACCGGTCAGGGTCGCGAAGACGACGCTCGCCGCATTGAACGCGAGGACGATCAGCGCGGGCCACAACATGGGGTGTGCGGTGGCGAAGACGAAGAGTGAGGCACCAGCGAGAACGAACGCCGCGATCAGGAACAACTGCACCCAGCGCATCTGCGGCCCGAGGTACGTGTAGACCTCTCCGTCGCGCGGCGCCGTCACCGCATTGGGGTCTTGCGCGACCTCGGGCGGATCGCAGTGGCGACGCCGAGTCGACGGTCCGTCGCCTCGGGTCGGCAGCTGCAGTCTCACGCGAACAGAATCATCTACCAGTCCGCAACGCGCAAGCAGACGCGAGTACATGCGCTCCACCCGCTAGATTCTCCGTGTGAGAAGAGCGTCGGCCCCCGTGTGCGGATTGGTGTTCGCATGTGCGATCACGCTGTGCATGCTGACTGCCTGCGGAAACGCCTCGTCCGGAGAGGTCGTGACGAAGACCACAGCTGCAAGCGGGGAGGTTCTCGCCACCGACGCCGGACTGCAGAGCTGGACCTCGGCGATGCCCACGGGTACGCGTGTCACCCGACTGGACTACAGCTCGACGTCGGGTGTCGACGACTCACGCACATCGGTGAGCGGAGCGGTGTTCGTGCCGTCCGGGTCGTGGCCGCAGGGCGGGTGGCCGTTGATCGCCTACGCGCACGGCACCACGGGGCTGGCCCGCGACTGCGGACCGTCGGATCACCCGGACATGTTCGGCGACATCGCCACGATCGGGTCATTCGTGCGTGCGGGATATGCGGTGGTGACCACCGACTATCAGGGTCTCGGAATCCGTGTCGACGCTCCCCCGCACCCCTATCTCGAACCACGGACCGCGGCACACAACGTGATCGACGCCGTGCGCGCCGCACGCGCGGTGGAGCCGACGATCGGCCCCAAGTGGGTTGTGGTCGGCCCGTCCCAGGGCGGAGCCGCCGCCTGGGCGACGGCCGAGCTCTACCCGAGATTCCGCGATGCCGATTCCGGCGACCTCGTGGGAGCGGTTGCGATGTCGCCGGTCCTCGATGTGAGCCGATACCCCACGGCGGCCCAGGACGGCACACTCAATTCTGCGCAGCGGTTCCTCTATCCGCTGATCGTCGTCGGGGCCTCGCACGTCGACCCGCAGATCGATCCCGCCGACCACCTCGGTGGAATGTCGGCGTCGGAGATCTCGTCGCTGGTCTCGTGCGCCACCGGCCGCACGGCCCTCGCTGCCCAAACACACAGTCGCGATGCGTCGACGCTCCGGTCGACGCCGGGAGCGAATGCGGAGCTCGACGCCGCGGTGTCGAAGTTCGTACTGCCCCAGCAGCACACCGACGTTCCGATCCTCGCCATGTACGGAACCGCCGACGAGATCACCCCGGTCGACGTCATGGAGACCAGTCTGTCCCGCGCCTGCACGCTGGGCGACCCCGTGGTGCGCGACCGCCGCGAGGGCCAGGGACATTCGTTCGATCCTGGACCAATTCTCGGGTCATGGATATCGAGTCGTCTGCAGGGGCTGCCCTTCCATGCGGACTGTTAAGTGGTTTGCGGCTATTGTGACCTCTCGAGCGCGATGCACTAGATGGAGTTGAAGAGTCGAATGGGTAATCTGCTGAAGCGGATCTGGGCGTCTGCGCCGATCTGGGCCTGGGTGGTCATGATCGTCTGCGTGATCGTCCTCGTGGTGGGTTTGGTGGTGTCGGGAAACCGTACGAGTAGTGCGAGTTCGTCGACGCCCGTGAGCGCAGCACCGTCGAGCGTCGCACCGGCTTCCACCCCGTCCACCGTGGCATTCATGGACGCGGCCAAAGCCTCGCCGGAAACGCCCAAGACCCTTGTGTTGTTGGGGGATTCGACCGGGTCCAATCCGAAGGGATGGGCACCGGCGCTCGGGTCGGCGATCAGCAGTTCCCTCGATCGGCCGGTCGCCACCAAGTATTGGAATGTGGCCACCGGACGGTACGGACCGATGGTGGGTCTCGGCGAGGGAAAGAACGGGGCCGTCGGATTCTGGAATGGCAGCGCCGCAGGCAAAGATGCCGCTTATGCGCAGCAGAATTTGGACGAGCTGATCCGACCCGAAGTGACTCCCGACCTGATTCTCTTGAACTTCGGACGCACCCAGGACCAGAGCAAGCCCCTCGCGACGCAGGTACAGCCCCTCGTCGATGACCTGCAGAAGAAGTACCCGAACGCCAAGATCGCGGTGATCAAGCAGAGCCCGGACGCGACTGCCGGTGCGGGGTCGTCGGACGAGTTGTCGGTCTACGCGGCCGCCATGGATGCGGAGGGCATCCAGGTGATCGACGTGTACTCGGCGTTCCCGTCCGATTCAGCGGGCCGCGCGGCGCTCGTAGACGCAGATGGCAACCCGAACGAGGCCAGCCAGAAGCTGTGGACCAAGACCGTTCTCACCGCGTTCGGTCTGCCGAGCACGTAGCAGAGCGCAGGCAGGAATAGTCTTCTGAGCGTGGCAACCCCAACGCAGTGGATCGCCGGGGCGCGACCCCGCACACTTCCGAATGCGATCGCCCCTGTCGTCGCCGGTGTAGGCGCAGGCCTGCACATCGGTGGCGTGAACTGGTGGAAGGCAGCACTGGCCGCGGTCGTCGCGATCGCTTTCATCATCGGTGTGAACTTCTCCAACGACTACTCCGACGGCATCCGCGGCACCGACGACGAGCGCGTCGGCCCGATGCGACTCGTCGGGTCGGGTGCGGCGTCGCCCGAGGCGGTCAAACGCGCGGCGTTCATCTGCTTCGGCATCGGGGCCGTGTGTGGTCTCGTGTTGGCAGCAACGACCGCCTGGTGGCTCGTCGTCGTCGGCGCCATCTGCATCGCGGGCGCATGGTTCTACACCGGGGGGTCCAAACCCTACGGCTACCTCGGTCTCGGCGAGGTCGCTGTGTTCGTGTTCTTCGGACTCGTCGCGGTTCTCGGCACCGAGTACGTGACGGTCGGGACCGTCGACTGGGTTGGACTGGCGTGCGCGGTCGGCGTGGGATCGCTGTCGACGGCAGTGCTCGTGGTGAACAATCTGCGCGACATCCCCACCGACCGCGAATCGGGCAAGAACACCCTGGCCGTCCGGATGGGCGACGCCGCAACTCGACGGTTCTACGGCGTGTTGCTCGTCGTGCCGCTCGTGATGAGCGTGGTGCTCGTCGCCGCCACACCGTGGGCGCTGCTCGGCTTGGTGGCCGCTCCCCTGCTGTGGAAGGCGTATCAGCCCGTGCGGGCCGGTGCCGTCGGGCCGGGGCTCATCGCGTCACTCGGCGCCACCGGCATGGCGATGCTCGCCTGGGCCGTGTTGACCGCCGTCGGGCTGGCTGTCGGCTAGCGCGAGACGCGCGTTGACCCGAGCACAGGTACACGTGATTTCGGCAGATGCGAGCGAAGTTCTCCGCGCACCCGCAAGGAACACATGTATTTGCGCGACTCGGCTGGGTAGGCGGCCAGTTATCGAGGCGGTCGATGCTCAGAGCACGCGCGCGTTGCCGCAACTCCCCCTGAAGCGGGCCTCACGGCCAACGACCATATACACAATCGGGTCGTCAGCGAGACGCCACGACAATTATTGTCGCCGCACTCCGCTGACGTCGCGATTGTGTACGTACTCGGGAACGAATCGCGGCAGACGGGTGCCGAAGTTGCTGCCAGCGCCAGTGGAGGCTGGCGGCAACTCCGGCGTGAGGTCCGGCGGTCGGAGCTCAGACCTCCGCATCGACGTCCGGCAGGCTCGCCAGCACGGCGGCCTTGAGATCCTCTGTGCTCGTGGCGGATTCGACGACGGCGCGTGAGGCCGGGTCGTTCACCTCGAGGATGCCGAGCAGTAGGTGCTCGGCGCTGAGCTGATCGTCGCCGCGCTCACGGGCGATCTGGACCGCCTCACGGAACGCGTCGCGAGTCTCCGGAGCGAAGCGGGGACGACCCCCGCGGCCGCGCGGACCACGACGTCCGCGACCCGGCTCCCACGGCCCCTGCCGGCCGTCCTCGTCACCGAAGGGTCCGCCCTCGACGAAGGGGCCACCGGGGAATCCGCCGGGGCCGAAACCCTGCCGCGGATCGAACCCCGGGCCGAAACCACCGCGCATCCCGAAGTCTCCGCGGTCGAACTCGCCCCGACCCCTGCCGTGGCCACGCCCGTGACCTCTACCGTGTACACGTCCCCTGCCGCGGGGACCGCCGCCACGCGGACCCCCTTCTCGCGGACCACAGTCGCGACCACGAGGTCCCCGGCCACGCTCTGGCCGCTCGGCCCAGCCCTCGGAGAGGTCGTCCCCGAAGCGATCGCGTACGGCGGCACGGACTTTGTCGAGGTCGATCCCGATGCTCTTGAGAGCCTCGCGATCCTCCTCGTAGCGTGCTGCCGCAGCCTGTTCGGCGGCCTCGGTGACGTCGGCGTCGTGTTCCTCGTGGTAGGCCCGCACGGCGTCACGCGTCGTGGCGAGCGTCAGACCCTGCTCACCGAGCAGCCCGAACAGCGGCGAACGCGCGTTGCACAGCATGCCCAGGATGAGGTGGTCGTTGCCGAGCTGGTGATGTCCCAGGTCGGCGGCTTCTTGTGTGGCAAATGCCAGCATCATCTTGTCGTCTCGACTGAATCGACCAAACATGATGGTTCTCCTTTCGGCCTTGGTGCCCTTCGGGCTCCTCAGGCCTCACGTTGTGAATGCTTCTGGTGCACGGCCTGGCGGCTGATCTGCAGAATCTCCGCAATCGCCTGCCAGCTCCAGCCCTTCGATCGAGCGTTCGCAACCTGTACTTCCTCGAGCCGGTCGGCCAGGGTCCGCAGTGCGCGGACCGCGGCGAGGCCGATGGCCGGATCGTCGCTGGCAGCGGCCCCGGCCAGATCCTGCTCTGGTGTCGTCGGTTCGTCGTGCATGACTGTCAGGTTATGTTGACATCACTGCGTTGTCAAGAATTATTGACACGACTCATCGGGGACGCGCCGCTGGCCGCGGTTCTGGCTACGGGGAAGCAATCAGAGGCGATACTGGGCTGCCCAGTCGACGTACATCTTCGCGCCGGGCACAGTCAGGCCACCGAAGTTGTCGAGTTGCAGACACAGGTGCATGGGGCCCCGGGGAAATCTGGACGCGTCCGTGGACTGAGCCCACAGCACGCCGTCGACGAACACAGCTATTCGCGACGGGGTCCACTCCACGCCGTAGCTGTGCCAGTCGGTTCCGGTAACAGGGCGCGCATGTTCCTCGACATTGTTCGCCGCGCCGTAGTGGAGGTTGTATTCGAGCTGCCCGCGCATGGGATCGCGGATCTCCATGAAATCGATCTCGCCACCCGCAGGCCAGACATCGTCGTTAGGCCACAGCAGCGCCACCGAGTGGTACGCAGGAGCCGACATACTCGACCTGATGCAGGTCTCCCACCGGCCGTACTTACCGTCGTATCCGACCTTTTGCGCGATACCGCCGGAGGTTCCTGCCCAGTCAGCGTTGAAAGTCAACGACCCGCCAGAGACCGACAGAGCAGAGATAGACCGCCTTCCGTTGCCGCCGTTACCTGCTCCTTCGTAGACCCACCATTTGTTCAGAGATGTGGCTTGATTCGAAAAGTCATCCGAGAAGGCAACATTCGACCATCCTTGGGTCGCGGCAGCCGTCTGCGGACAGTTCGCAGAGCTGACCACTCGATGCGACTCGATCGGCAACGCTCCCGCGGGATTGCTTGTGGTGCAGGCCATCAGCAACGCTCCGGAGAGCAGCGAAACGGTGCTCATATGAACTCGGCGAACTGTCCGGTTTGTTTTCATGTCATCACAGCCTCTGGATTTCGATGAGCGGGGACTACACGCAGCAGTCGTGCGTGTAGGTTGTCGTACTTCCTGACAGATTCGGTCCACGACGTAGGGTCGTCGAACCTTTCCCCCCTCATCGCTGCCAGCGTGTGCAGCGACGTCTCCAATCCCTCCACGTCACCTGGCTCGAAAAACACACAACCCGGGTAGTCCGATGCCGCATCGACGAGTGCAGGAACGCTACTGACCGCGATGGGTAGCCCAAGCGACATCCCGATGTGCAGCGGGCCGCTTGCCGACGACCTGCGATACGGCAGCACCAGAGCGTCGGCGCCCGCGAGCCACCGTGCCGCCTCGTGATCGGTGACGTAGCTGTTGACGAAGGTGATCCGATCCCTGAGCGGACTCTGCTCAATCAATTCGGCAGGGTACGTCCACCCCTCCCACGTCTCACCCACCACGGTGAGCCAGAAGCGTTGGGGTTCGCCGAGTGCATCAAAAGCGCGGATCAGATCTTCCAGGCCCTTGTAGGGCCGAATTGTGCCGAAGTATGTGAGGTTGACGCAGTCGGCGGGAGCCGCACGAAGGGCATCGTCGGCACGGTACTGGGCGAATGGCCCGTGACGAATCACCTCGACCGGTTTGTCCGCGACGTCATGCGATGCGCAGAGCGGGACGCGGTCGGCCTCGGAATGAATCACGTAACCGTCGATCATGGGCGCCATCAGCTTCATGAGGAGTCGTGTGTATGCAGGGACCAATCGTATCCGAGCTTCACCGGTGTCCTGCATTTCATGCATCTCGAACACGATCTTGGCGCCACGCATATGAGCGACCGCGACCAGAAGCAGATAGGAATGCGCCACCGCACCGGTCCACCACTGGAACGTGACGAGATCCGGTCGCTCGCGCCACATGAGCCGTAGTGCACCGAGAATCGACGGCAGTAGAAACCAGTCGATACCGTCGTATACCCGCACGTTGTCCGGGTATCCATGGTCACCGACATTCATGCCGACCCGCTCGGCCCCCGGATAGAGCCGTCGCGGTACCAGACCGCGCATCAGAATCACCGAGGTCCGATGCCGTTCGGCCATCGCGCACGCAAGCCGATGTGTGTACTGGCTGATTCCACTCATGAACCGAGTACCGGAACCGACCACCATCACTCGTTGCCCAGACTCCTGAACCATGCGAGTATGTCCTTTCCCTGAATGCACGACTTGTCCATGTGCTCGCCGGTGCACTCGACGGTGGAGATGTTGGCCTCCCGACCGAACCTGCGCTCGAACGCGATGACATTGGTGTCGGAGTCGACGAGTTGGTCGGTCTTCGAGTAGTAGAAGCGAAAGTTTTTGCCGCGCAGGGCCGTCGGCGGTAGGTCGATAGGACTGGTGCGGCGGTATTGCGGGTTGACCTCGTGTGCCGCGGTCACATAGTCGGGCGGACCGGAGGTGAGGTTGAGGAGCGGACTGATCCCTGCGAGACCCCGCACCCGCAGATCAGACTCCTGAGCCATGAGATTCACCGCCGCCACGGTTCCCATGGATTCGGAAACGAAGAAGACCGCTCGCGTCTTGAATTTCTCCGTCGCCGCGTACACCAGTTGCGCATAGTTGTGTTGCGACTGTTCGTTGCCGTAAGCGTTCCCGCTCGCGTCGCTCGCGACGACCGGATATCCGGCATCGGCCAGTGTCTGCGTGAGTTCCTTGTGCGGACTGTCCATCTCGATGACCGTCTCGTCACGATCGAGACCGTGGAAATAGATCACGACACCCTTCACCGGGATATCCGTGCGATACAGGCCGAGAACGCGTTGACCGTCCACGTCGGCGGTCACCTTCGACAGACGTCCGACCGTCGTCGTCTGTTCGGACGGATCAGCCGAACAACCGGTCAGCACCACCAGAGTGCTCACCAACGCTGCGGCACAGGCCAATCCGAGACACCTAACCCAGCGTCGTCGCGGGGATTCTTTCCCGACCACCATCGACATCACCCGGTCACAGCCTCATAGAGAGCCGCGAAACGGTCGGCCCGCAGGTCTGCGTTGTACTCGTCCTTCGCATGAGCACGGCCCGCGGAAGCGATGTCTCGACGCCGCTCCTCGTCGCCGAGCAGGCTTTCGAGCGCACGCGCGAGTGCGGTGACGTCAGCGGGCGGCACCAGCAGCCCCGTCTCTCCCTCGATCACGAACTCCAGCGGACCGCCCGCTGCCGAAGCCACCACGGGCACACCGCAGACCTGTGCCTCCAAGATGATCATGCCGAACGGCTCTGCATACGACGGACAGGCGAGAACGTCCACGGCGTGTAAGACCCCTGGCACGTCGTCGACCTGTGGTATCCATCTGAATGCCTGTCCGAGCAGGGACTCGCCGAGACCCCGCAGGTCCCGCAGATGCCCGCCGTCAGCGTCTTTGCTCGGCGATCCGACAAGTGCGAGTTGCGCACGGGAACCCGCTCGTCTCATGTCCGCAACGGCCCGGATCAGAACACCGAGTCCCTTCTCCGGATCGATTCGGCCCACAGCGACGATGATCGGCTCGTCGGGATCGGCCGCCAGTTCCGCGCGCCAGCCCGAAGCTGACTGTGCATCGACGAAATGGGCGCCATCGAAACGTGCGAGGTCGACACTTTGTGGAATGACCACGACGCGCTTGCGCGCCCACCTGGGAACCTGATCTCGAACCGCACCACTCACGGCGACGGTGCGGCCAGATAGCAGCGCGGCTACTCCCAGCGCCCACCGTCCGACGCCTGGGGAGACGATGTCGTGCAGTTCGATTATCGACGACTTGCCGGACAGTCGCGCCGCGAGCACGCAGTCGAGGTGGGTGATCAGCCTGTTCGAATGGATCACGTCAGCGGCAGAACGCCTCGCTGCCCGCCGGACTCGCGACACGGCGCGCATTGACCGCCACGGCAAGGTGAGGTATTCGCCGAGCGAGCTGTATCCGACACCAGAGTTGGGTCTGAACCCCTGCCTGTCCGGAACGGTCAGCGGGCAGAACTCCAAACCGGCCGCACGCCACCTCTTTTCGAAAACTCCACCAGGTACCGTCGCCAGCGCCATCTCTATTCCACGGGTCCTCATCAGCGGTGCGATGTTCAGCAGGCTCTGCTCAGCGCCGGTGACGTCCGCGACGACGGTCACAGCCAGTGTCTTCGTCACGCATGCCCCCCGCTGTCCGCGAGCACACCGGCAGGGTCGGAGGCGAGCGCGTCGATCGACTTGCGCAGCAGATCGGCGTCGATGGCGGTGTCGTATCCGGAGGCACACACGACAGTGACATCTGGGGTGCGGGTGAATCCGACCGTCACCGCCGACGGCCCGGCCGGCGGCGCGGTCTGCGCCCAGATGGCAGGGCCTTTTCCGGTGAACGGCAGCGGTTTACGAGGTAGGACGCCGAGATCGGTGATGGTCAACTGCGTCTTTCGTCCCGCATCGATCGTCGACGGCATCGGATTCGGGACATATCGCTTGCCGCCGGTATGCATCGACGACAGGATCGAACTGGCCAGCGGCCGACCGGATTTCAGTGTCCTCTTCAACACCGCAGACAGCTCCCCCGGTGTCGATTTCTCGTCGAGCCGGAGCGGGACGGTCGCGACGAAGTTTCCGTCGATCCATCCCTCGCCGAGATAGTTACGCAGATCTGCCATGACGTTCACATTGGGTTCGACCTCGAAACCCAGCTCATCGAAGGTACGCAACAGCAGGACGCTCAGCAGCGAGAATCGGCTGACCTTGATCCCGCCGGCAGCTGCACGCTCGATCGCTCCGTCGATCATCTCATTGGGAATCGTGGACACGATCGCCTGCATCGACGGCTTCCACGCAATCTCCGTTCCGGAGCTCGAATCCGTCTGCTCGACCGGACGATCCGCGATTGCGTCGCGCAGCTTTCCCGGATGGCGAGCGAACGTCTTGATCGCGGCCTTCAGCAGCGGCGCGCGACTCGACGCATGCGCAGGCCACATGTGGTACTCGGCGCACACGGCCGCACGAACCACCGCCTCCGAGATCGTGGTCGCATTGCGGCCGTCCCACAGCCCGTGCCGCGAGACGAGC
Organism: Gordonia otitidis; assembly: GCF_020735545.1. NCBI lineage: Bacteria > Bacillati > Actinomycetota > Actinomycetes > Mycobacteriales > Gordoniaceae > Gordonia > Gordonia otitidis. Next base: position 3,149,160 of record NZ_CP085974.1, on the reverse strand, counting down.
GCGATATGTTCGGGCAAGCAGACCACGGCCACCGGAGAAGCAAGTGACTCGTCGGAGTACAGGCGGTCGAGAACCTGCTCGATCGAGGTTCCGACGGGCCACTCACGCTCCACGACAGCCGAATCCGGCAGCACGTCGTGGAGCTCCCAGTGCCGGCCGTCCTCACTGACCGTCCACGTCAGCCTGCTCGTGGGGTTCAGACGCGCATAGGTACGCAGACGAGACCGCACCACATCGATGGGAGGGACCGGTAACGGCCCCGCCATGTACACGGTGCGGGTCGACATCCACGGCCGATCACGTCGCTCGATAGGAATACTCCGGGACATGGTTTGCTCTCCTTATGCCGAGTGGGCGTAGAGGTACACCCAGACGTCCTTGCCTGAGGCCACGGTTTTCCACCGCGGATCGGATGCGAGGTGGGCTCTGAGGTTGTCCATCGCATTACCTGGGAACACTCCGAAGTAGTTGCCGTAAGCCTTCATCGGCTTCGACAACACGATGTACGTCGGCGCCGCGCGTGCGGTCACCAGTTCCATCAATTTGTCGTAGGACTTCTGGGCCGAGAAGTCTGTCGGGATGAGATCCGTCGCGAAGATCATCTCGTGGTCGAACGTGTCGGTCCAGCGCGCGTAATCGACGTAGTCGGCAGTACTGCGTTCTGGCCAAGCGGGCACCATCGGAGTCATGTACGCAGGCAGGTCGCCACGTGCGAGCAGATCACCGGCAACAGTCACCTGCGACCGTGTCATCAGGTTGGTGTACCAACTTCCGAAATAGGCCTGCGCTGCCATTGCAGTCGCCAGTACCAGGGCCCCGATCGCTATCACGGCTCGGCGTCTCGGGGAGCGTAATCCGCTCAGCCACACCGGAGCCAGGACGATGGCACATCCCGGCAGCGAATAGAGGAACACCCGGAAGATGGCCTCCCCGCCATAGCCCTGTCCGCCCAGGATCAGAATCGGGCTGAGCGCGAGCACTGCCAGCGCCCAGAATTGTTGCTTCCGACGCCATCGCAAGCACAGCACGATAACCGTGGCGAGCCAGACGGATCCGGTGAGAGTGCGCATCACCCAACTCGTGACGCGTTGTCCGGTAGCACCGATGTTCGCGTCATTGGTCCTGATGTTCTTCAGGATATCCAGCGACAACATGTGGTAGTTGCTGGTCACATCGAGATTTGTGGCCAGAAAAGCCCCCAGGATGAGCGCCATCGGGATCAGCAGCCACCACGGCCGCAACGAGCGTCCGAGAACCAGGAGTACGGCGGCGAGCATCACCCAGTACGGAGTCAGCTGATGGGTGATCGTCAACGCAGCGAACAGAATACAGATCAGAGCGACGGCTGCCGACCTGCGTCGGGCGCTCCCGAAGAGGATGAGGATTCCCGCGGTGAGAATCATTCCGATCGCCTGCGGCGAGAAGTAGTCCTGCTCAACCCAGTTCAAGGTGACGACCAGGAAAGTGGCCAGCAGTGCCTGATCCCGGTTGAGTCGCCACACCCGCGCGAGCACGTACATCAGGCCGGCGAGCGCCACGTGGAACACCGGGGTGAACCAGTGCGCGATGTCGATCGCCGAATAGCCGGTGAGATCGGCGTACCACGCGGTCAGCGAGAACAATCCGGGCCAACCGTTGTAGATGTCGACTCCATGTGCCAGCGCGTGGTGCCGCTGGATATAGTCGACGACACCCAGGTGCTTGTATGTCCAGGCGTACATGGGCACCTCGGTGGTGACCACACGTGGCAACCGCAAGCACACGATCATCACCATGATGGCAACCCAGGCCGCCGGGTACTCTCGGCGAAGCAGCGCAACGACAAAGGCACAGGAAGACAACAGGATCGACGCCGCATAGATCGGCGACGCCGAGGCGAGCAGCCCGAACAAGCTGACCGAAGAATCGCGAATGGTCGTCACGCCGTACCCGAATGCGGCCAACGATGCTGCCAGCAGCACCCACGGTGCCGGGCTCGGGGTGTGAAATGCTCTGGCGCGACCACTCGAGAATGCGCGCAGCTCGGACGGAGACCGCAGTAGTCGTACGCCTGCACCGGCAGCGGTGACTCCGGCCATGATCAGGAGCGTCGTCGGCGGCTTGTAGAAGCCCGCCAAGAGCGGGACACCAACGGCGAGAATGGTAGTCGCCAAACCTGCAACCGGAACAAGCGCCCGGGTCACGAGAACAGGTAGCGCTCGGCAGTACGCACAGATCAGTGCTCCCGGAGCGAGCAACACGAACAACAGTACCGCTACTGCTCGCACCGGGCTCGGCAACCACCCGATCGCGCCGAGCGCGCCGAGCACGGCAAAGACGAATGCGATGAGCGGAAGGCCGGACTGCGCTGAACGCGGGGTGAGCGGCGCGGCTGCACGTCCCGATAACCGGCCACGCACCAATTCCCATGGTCCGCGGAGGATTCCACGCCTCTCACGCGCAGTGACATCAGCCAGTCCCGGATCGGCGACGCGTGCGGACGGGTCGTCGACCACCGTGATATCGCGAAAGTGCCTCATACCGGCAGGCAATCGGCGCAGCACCATGATGCCGGTCCGCGGCTGCTGCATGAGCTTCGACATGAATGCCGAGAGTCCTACCGCGTAGTTGAACATCTGCTGCTCGAGTTCCGGGGCAGTGCGGCGATGACTGTGCCACACCAATGCCGAGGGTTCCCGCACCAGAAGGTGGTCTGAAAGCAGCACACGGACGAACATGTCCATGTCCTCGCCACTTCCGGCCGGCGCCCCGGCACCGAGCGCTTCGTCGAAACCGCCGATGCCCAGGACGACGTCACGGCGCACCGCGAAGTTAGCGCCGGTGCCGAACTCCGAGACCCTGAGTGGGAAAAGCGGATCGGCGAGACGTTCGTCCAGACTGTAGGTCTCTGGCGACCACCGCTCCGCCCACCCGACACGAGCATCGAAGTAGGACTGTGCTGGTGTGAGCAGTTCAGAGGTGGGCACCATCCCGCAGACACAGGCGACGCGGTCGTCACGTCCGAATCCTTCGGCAATTCGTGTCAGCCAATCCTTATCGACCACCACGTCATCGTCCGTGTAGGCGACCAGGTCGTAATCGGCGTTACGCAACCCGACGTTTCGGGCGACGGACAGGCCCTGCCGCGGCGCGTCGACCAGCCGCACGGGTACGCCGACATGCTCGTGTACGACCCCGGCTGTCAGTCCACTCGATGGGTTGTTGTCCACCACGATGACCTCGAAGCTCGGGTAGTCGAGCACGTCGAGACTTCGCAGCATGGCGCGGAGGTGTTCGGGACGGTCGCGCGTACAGATGACCACTGAGATCTGAGGCCACACCACTCTGGTCGGCGGTGCCGGGACGGGCGGCAGTTTCGCGCCCAGGTCGCGTACCTCGGCTCCGTCGACGTATCCATTGGAGATCGGCGCCTGCACGAAGCCGAGTGGTATCCCTGAACTGCGGATCAACAACCGCGCCTGCGTGTATTGCTCTCCGCCGACCAGTTCGAGATCGCCGCTGACGAACTCGCCGATCTCGATCTCGCTCACCCATACCGCCCCCGACCAGGGCTCGAGATGTGCGGGCAGCTCGGTGATCGGCCGGATCACGGTCATCACAGAACCGTGGTATCTCGTCATGTCGTCTCTCTCCGTCCGGTTCTGTTCAGCAAGTGGTGGCAGACAGCGGCGACGGTCAGCGCCAGTTGGTGAACCAGAAGCGCGCAAGCACCGCCCAGTGCACCGAATCGTTGTGCGAGCAGGGGCAGCAGTACCAGCATGAGAACGGCCGTGATCGCGTTGAACACCAGTGGGATTCGGAGTTGACGCCGAGCCTGCTGAACCGACGTCCACACGAGATAGGGCACCCGGGTGAGCGTCCCGAGACACAACACGATGATCACCGGTAGCGACTCGCTCCTGGCATACGCGGGATTCAGTATCTGCAGCGCGGTCGGTACCACCAGGACTGCCGTGATAGTGCCCACGAGTGTGATCGCGAATGCACGCCGCAGGACACCTCTAGCCATCGCTGTGGTCTGCTCGGGCACTCCCGACGCGTGCACGACCAGCGACACCGCCATCGACGCACCGATGAAGTCGAATGTCGCCACGATCGTCAGACACAGCGCGAAGAGGGCGCCCTGGGTCGGTCCGGCGAAAACCGTCACCAGAAAAGGTGTGATGGTGAGTAAGCCGAGCCCCAATGACGACAACGTGATGGTCTGACGTACCACCCTGTTGAACTCACGGATCGAACGCTCCTCTGCCACCGAACCTCTCGTCGGCAGACTGTCGTTACGAATCGCCAGCAACAGGATCGGCCGTAGGATCAGCGCCGCCGCCGCGACCGCCACTATGGCCGCCAACTCCACCGAGTGCCAACCGATCGTGCGTACCAGGACCACCAAGAGCGCGATCTTCGCAAGCCCTACGGCCAGATTGGCGACAGGCACCCAGCGCGCCCTGCCCACCGCGATCATGGTCGAGTTCTGTAGTGTGAACGATGCCCAGAAGACCACCCCGACTGCGATCAACACAGCCGCAGCGACGGATCCGCGAATTTCGCGCAGCATACCGACCGCCACCATCGCCCCCACCACTCCCGACGCGACGGTCAGCACGTAGAAGATGCGCTGACCGTGCTGGTATACACGACCACGTGCGCCTCCGGTCGCGGGAAGCAGGGCGGTGTATGCATCCCCGACGCCTGCCGCGACCACTGAGGCCAACGAGGTGATGACCGAGAGCACCGCCGTCATCACACCCAGTTGGTGGGGTGCGATCAATCGTGCGGCCAACGCCCAGAACAGCACACCGAGGCCGGCGTTGCCCATCGACGAAAGCGCAACCGCGATCGCATCGGAGTGCAGGCGCCGCGCGCCGAACCGTTCCCCGGTCGTGGCGGCAGGCGTCACAGGGCCGATGGCACTTGCGCCACTTGGGTTGTGGGCAGCACCGGCCGTTCAGAACGGCTGTTGGCGAACTCCCGGCGGATCGTGCGCAACACGCGCAACCCGTCACTGAACGCATTCAGGTTACTGACGCCGTGGATACGTTCCGACTCGAAACTGTGCACTTCGACCAGGCGCAGGTCACTGGCAGCAATACGCACATTGATCAGCGTCTCGACTTCGAACCCATCACCCCATTGGTGTCCCGTCGAACCTGACGACGGTAATGCCATCACGTCGAGACACCGACGCCAGAATGCGTTGTAGCCGTAGCAGAGATCTGTGAAGCGACTCGCGAACAAGTTGTTCACGATGGCGTTCAGGCCCCAATTACCCATGCGCCGCATCTGGGTGATATCGGCACTTCCCCCACCACGGATGAATCTGGAACCCTTGGCGAAATCGGCGCCTGACGTCAACGCGTTGACATAGCGAGGGATTTCTTGCGGGTCGGTACTTCCATCCGCGTCGAGCATGACGATGATGTCGCCTGTTGCGGCCTCGAAACCACAGGCGAGGGCGTTCCCCTTGCCCTTTCTAGTCTGCGTGACCTGAACTGCGTTCGGCCACAGCATCTTACTGATCTGCACGGTGTCATCCGTCGAGCGACCGTCGACGAACACCAGCTCATCGATGTCATGGGGCATCCGTTCGGCAACGAAAGGCAAATTGCGCGCCTCGTTCATTGCAGGCAATACCACCGACACCTTCGGTCGGACACAGTCGGACGGGTAGTCATCCCAAATTCCATAGATCCCAGGGCTTTTCGCCATGTGCATTCCCAACGTCGGCGAGAAAGTTGACTGAAGCAACGGAGGTTTGACCATGGGCTGAATGGCCCCCCCGTTTTGTGATCGCAAACTCTGAGATCACGACGAATATCGCATTGGCCGGTCACGGACGCAACTCAGCGGCGTCATGCGTTCGGCCGAAAAATCGACTCGCCGTGAAGCGAGTCACTATATACTCCTGCTGGGTCGCGACGGGCGCAGGTCACTGCGATAATTCGCGCCCGAGACTATTCTTCGACGATCGCCTCGGTGATGTTCATGCGGGCCGCGCGGGCGGCGGGCACGAAGGCGCCGACGAGGCACAGCACGATCGACACCGCTACGAACAGCAGGGTCGACGGCCGCGGCGAGTACGCGATGTCAAGCGAGGTGGTCGCCGAGAGGATCTTGTCGGCCAGAAAATGCAGCCCCGTCCCCATGACGAGTCCGGTGACCGTACCGACCACCGCGATCGCTCCCGCCTCGGCCACCACCATCCGGGAGATGAATCGGCGTGAGGCGCCCATCGCCCGCAGTACACCGAGTTCGCGGCGCCGTTCCAGCACCGACAGCAACAGCGTGTTGAGCAACGCGATCGCCGCGGCCAGCGAGACGATCCACTGGATCGCGACCGTGAACGCACCTGCCTGCTGTGCCTGCTGCTGCGTGGCCTCGAGCGCCTGTGCCCCCGTGTACAGATATGCGGTGCCCGACCGCGGCGTCGGATGAGAGTCGACGATGCGCTGCAACTGCTGCTGCACCTCGGTTCGATCCGCGTCCCGTCCGACATCGATCTGCAGATACGAATCGCCGGATCGGTTGAACCATTGCGCGAGCAGGGTATTGGACATCGCAGCGGTACCCGAATCAATGGAGATGTAGTCGACGACGTCCCGCACGACAAGATCGTGGTATCCGGTAGGCGACGCCATCCGCAGTGTGGAGCCCACCTGAGCGTCCAGAGACCGTGCCAGCACACCTGACAGGATGATGCCGCGACCCTCCTGGACGTCGTGGAGTGCTTGCGGGGTGGCCTTTTTGGTGAACGGCGCCGTCGAGCCGGGTTCGAGGCCCTGAACGAGAATCCTGGCCTCGCCGACGTTGACGTTCGCCCACTGCGCCCCGACAACCCGCGACACACCGGGTACGTCACGCACCTCGTCGGCGATGGCGGCGGGTAGCGCTGTGCCGGCCGGGATCTCGTCACGCGGCGTCGACGAGATGTAGAAGTCCGGGTCACCGAGGCCGTCGAGTGAATGCGAAATCGACGCGACGAGATTGTCGAGCGCACCGGACGTCCCCATTCCGACCGCGATCGCGACGGCAACGGTCATCAGTGTCGCCCAGGCTCGTCGAGGAGCGCGTTCGGTGTTGACCGCGGCAAGCTGTCCCGGGCCACCGAATCGTCTGGCCACCACGACGACGAACTGCACGAGGGGTCGGGTCAGGGCATAACAGATCAGAAGAGCCCCAACCGCATACACAGCTCCGGCGATGATCGCCGGACGTCCCGGAACGTCGACCGCGATGAACCATGATCCGACGAGCAGCGCCACGCCACCGACTGCCGCCAACCATGTCAGCGGCCCGCGCTGAGGCTCGGCGTCAGCGACCTCGCCCGAGACCATCGCCTCCACCGGCGACACCGCGAACACCGACCTCGCTGCAAGCGATGTCGCCGCCACACATGCCAACACGCAGGCGACCACCGCAACGACCGGCGCATATGACGGCAGGTGGTAGTCGACGGCGATCGAGACCGAGTCCCGTGTCGCCGCGGGAACGCGCGAAATCGCCCACCGCCCCGCGAGTATTCCGATCGGTACGCCGATCGCGCCGCCGACGAAGCCGAAGACCGCCGCCTCGACGAGCAGATCACCCACCAGATGAGAACGCTTGGCGCCCAACGCACGGACCATCGCCAACGACTGGCGTCGCGACGCCACCGCCATGTTCATGGTGTTGAACACGAGGAACGCGGCGATGACGAGAGAGATGAGCGACACGAGGAGCGTCGAATCACGCGTGACCGACCCCGCCACCTCTGCCTGTTTGGCGCGGAAACCCGGATCGACGACCACGGCGCGACCAGCCACGACACGCTTGACCTCTGCGTCGAGTCGGCCGTTATCGGCCCCCGGTCGCGCGACGACCAGAATCGACGAGACCTTGCCCTCGAGACCCGTCAACCGTTGCGCCAGGCCGAGATAGGCGAACATGAAGTCGCCGTTGTTGAGTCCACCACCGCCACCGCTGTCAACGACACGGACCACGCGCACATCGACACCGTTGACCGAGATGCGCTCTCCGAGGCGAAGTCCGGTGTCAGCGCCGACGACGACGCCGTCGTCGAGATCGTCGGCCTTCAGCCCCGTCTCCGCGGCCTGCTGGACGGCCGAGCCGAGAGCGGTCGCACGAAAGTCGGACCCCACCAGCGCAATCCGCCGATCGCCGACCACGGCGGTTCCGCGGATAACGGGAACGACAGCCTTCGCATCCGACGCCCCGGCGCGGATCTCGCCCGCCAGCGACTCGTCGATGCCCGAGTCGGCGATCGAGGCAACCTCGAGCTGGGCCACTCCGTTGATGGCGGAGTCGAAATCGCGGATCGACTCCGTGAGCGAGCCGTACGTGCCGAGCACTGCGATCAGCAGCGCCGACGACACCGCCACCACGATCAACGATGTGAGCACGCGCAGCTTGTGGTCGCGCAGCTCGCGCAGGTTGAGCACGCGCACGCGGGTGAGTGCAGCGAGCGGCGACCGCACCGGTCTCGACGACACTACGCCTCGTCCTGAGCTGCGATCCTGCCGTCTCGCACCGTGATCGTGGTGTCGGCGACATCGGCAGCATGTGGATCGTGCGTCACCATGATCACCAGCCGGTTCGGCGCGTCGTGGGCAACCTCGGACAGCAGCCGGAGGACCGATTCTCCGGTGTGCGAGTCGAGGTTCCCGGTCGGTTCATCGGCGAGCAGGATGGACGGCTCCATCATCAGCGATCGCGCGATGGCCACGCGTTGCATCTGGCCACCCGACAGCTCCGACGGTCGATGATCGACCCTGTTGCCGAGTCCGACGCTGTCGAGGAGCTCGACGGCGCGCGGTTTGGCCCGACGCAGCGATTGACTGTCGAGAAGTCGTGGGAGAGCTACGTTCTCCCACGCCGACATCGTCGGCACGAGGTTGAAGAACTGGAACACGAACCCGACGCGGTGCCGTCGAAAAGCGGACGCGGCATTGTCGTCGAGTGACGCGAGGTCGACACCGTCGACCTCGATGGAGCCCGACGTCGGGGTATCAAGGGCGCCGATGATGTGCAGCAGCGTGCTCTTGCCGGCGCCGGACGGACCGACGATGGACACGAACTGTCCGCCGTCGAGCGAGAGGTTCAGTCCATCGAGCGCACGGACCCGCTCATCGCCGAGTCGGTATTCACGAACCAGCGCTTCCGCCCTCACCACACAGTCGGCCACCTCGCCGATGGTAGGCGACACACGGTGTTCCCCGTCACACCCCCACTGTCACATCCCGACTTGGACGACGACGGTCGCCATGGCGTGCGTCGACGTATGCGACAGTGACAGCGATGGATTCCGCCATGCTCTGCGCTCGGCGAGCGCAGCCATTCCACCTGCCAGGGCTATGCCGGGCACGGCACCGTTCATGACGACTTCGATCTCGCGCAACGGTGTCGCGTCGTCGACGATGCCCAATGTCTTGATCACCGACTCCTTCGCCGCGAATCGCGCGCCGAGACGCTGCGCGCGATTCGGCCCGTCGCAGTGAGCGATCTCCGCGTCGGTGAACACCCGGGTCAGATAACGATCGCCGAATCGGTCGATCGATTCCTCGATGTCGGCAACGTCGACGAGGTCGCAGCCGACGATGAACGTCACACTCCTGCGGCCACGAGCGAGCTCAAAGCCGAAGCGAGGCTGTTGACACTGGAGAAGGTCGACTTCTTCATCAGTTCTTCGGGGAACTCCACGTCGTAGAGATCTTCGAGGCCGAGCATGACGTTGACGGTCGCATGCGATGTCAGTCCAACTGTGAAGAGGTCGTCGTCATCGTCGACCTTCTCCGCGGGCACCGCCAGCTTTCCGAAGCGGTCCAGAACGTCCCTTATGTCCGATTTGTCAATGGTCGCCACTGAACTCCTCCCCCATCTTCCGCCGTCCCCCGGTCGGATTAGTCTGCAAAATTCCGCGTTGCAGGTGCCACATTCTGCTCGTATACTACATTTGCTTTGAGTCAATGACCACTTGGGGGAGCGGTCGGCTTCAGCGCTTTGGGGGGGATTCAGCGGTCCACAATTCCCATCAAGCCACGTTTGTTCGCTTTGTTGGAAGGATTCTGTTGACCACAGGAGAATTGAATTCCGTGCTCGACTCGACTGCCGCAGTCTCGGCTGCGTGCGCCGCTGCCGACGACGTAGATCGCAACGGCCGTTTCCCGTTCGAAGCGGTCGCAGCACTGCGCGATGCCGGCCTGCTGTCGGCATCGCTACCCGCCGAATACGGGGGAAGGTCCAGTTCGATCGCCGAATTAAGCTCTGTTGCAAGAGAACTCGGTGCAGCTTGCAGCTCGACAGCGATGATCTTCGCTATGCACCACTCGCAGGCTTTGACCCTGCGTTTTCATGCGACTTCAGCCGCGTCGGTCGAGCTTGCGCGTGAGATCGCCCATTCCGAGGCGCTATTAGCCTCCGCGACCACGGAGATCACCACGGGCGGTGACGTGCGATCGTCGACATGCGCTGTCGAAACAGACGGTGGGAGCGTCCATCTGGAGAAGAACGCACCCGTCATCTCCTACGGTGAGTACGCGGACTACATCTGCACCACGGCACGGCGCGGACCCGACAGTCCGCCCGGAGACCAGGTGCTCGTGGTGTGTCCTCGAACCGAAACCACACTGACGAAGACGTCCGAGTGGGACACCCTGGGCTTTCGGGGGACCTGCAGTCCTGGCTTCATGTTGTCGACTGATACCAGCGCCGACCACGTCATTCCCGCTGATTACGCGACCATTTCCGCTCACACCATGCAGCCGTCGTCACACACGCTCTGGGCTGCGGTCTGGCTCGGTATCGCCGATGCAGCGGTCGCCAAGGCCCGCAACGAGGTACGCAAGGCGGCGCGGAGGTCTCCGGGTTCGGTGCCACCACAGGCGTCACGATTCGCTGATCTCCTGGTGCTGCACCAGCGCTTCGAGAGCGCGGTGACCGACGGAATCTCCCGCTATGAAGCGTTTCTCGCCTCCGGCGACACGGAGCCGACGATCGGATTCTCGGTCGCCATGAACAACTTGAAATTAACCGCATCAACCGCCGTTGTCGAAGTTGTCGCGGCCGCGCTCACCATTTGCGGAATCAACGGATACCGCGAGAACCATCCAGCGTCGATGGGTCGGCTTCTGCGTGATTCGTATGGACCGGCACTGATGGTTTCCAACGACCGGATCCGGGCGAACAATTCGCAACTGGTCCTCGCACTACGGGGGTAAAGAACATGACTGACCAACTAGTCGCCGATCTCGGCTTGGCGCACAGGCTCTTCCGCGACCAGCTGATCGAAGCGGGACACCTCGTCCCCTCCGGCATCGACGGACTCTACGGTCGTGGGGCGGAGTACGAGGCCGTATTCGAAGGAGTCGACCGCGTGGTCTGGCGACTCGGAATCGACACCCACGGAGCCGGCAACGTCACACGCCTTCGTTTCCCACCTGTCTTTCCGCGCGAGGCATACGAGAAGACCGACTACATCGCCTCGTTCCCTCAGCTGACAGGCGCGATCTCCACGTTCACTGGCGATTCGAAGCAACATCGCTCGCTTCTTCTCGACCGCGAGGCGGGGCTACCGTGGGACGGGCACCTGTGCTCTGCAGGGACGATGCTCGTCTCAGCGGCATGCCATCCCCTGTATGCAACGCTTCCCAGCACCCTGCCCACAGGCGGATCGCGCTACAACGTCCACGGCTACTGCTTCCGCCATGAGCCGTCCGACGACCCTCTGCGGATGCAGGCCTTCAGAATGCAGGAGTTCGTCTACGTGGGAGACCCCGCGGGCGCGATCGAACACCGCGCGACGTGGACACGAGTCGCCCACACCATGTTCACCGAATTGGAGCTGTCCGCCGACGCCGTGCCCGCCAACGACCCCTTCTTCGGCCGAACCGGCAAACTGTTGGCAACCAACCAACTCGAGGAAGGCCTGAAGACAGAGTTCGTCGTGCGCCTCTACGGAGACCTCGACGAAGGAACGGCGCTCACGTCGTGCAACAACCATCAGGATCATTTCGGAGCCGGGTTCGACATCTCGACGTCTGACGGCGAAGTCGCACACAGTGCGTGTGTCGGCATCGGTATGGATCGGATCACGTTGGCGTTGTTCGCGATTCACGGAATCGACAGCGGCTCGTGGCCGAGCCACGTCAGAACTGCACTCGCACTGTAAACGATGAGGATCGTCAACACACCGACCTACCTGCGCGCCGACACCTCCCCGGTCTTCGGCGTGTACACCTACCCTGCCGACGGTCTCGTTCGGGGCGCGGTGTTGATCTGCCCGCCACTCGGCAAGGAGTTGAACCACACCTGGCGTGGGTTCAAGCGACTCGCCGAATCGTTGGCGGAGCAACGACTCATGGTGTTGCGTATCGACTACGCGGGCACGGGCGAATCAGCTGGCGCTCAGGCGGATCCGTCGGCAATCGACCGATGGGACGAGAGCGTCACCGCTGCGTTCGATCACCTCTCCGGCCTCGGCGTCGGCTCGATCGCTGTGGTGGCGCACCGCAGTGGAGCCCTCGTCGCGACTGCCAACGAACGTGTGCGCGACCACGCGCACGCTCTCGTCCTCTGGGATCCGGTGCTGCGGGGACGACATTTCATACGCACCCAACAGATGCTGTACGCGACCCTTTCGGAAGGTGACGAGACCTCGGTGAGCGACCGGGCCGACGTCGTCCATCTGGCAGGTCTCACGCTGCACAAGGATGCGGCACGTGCCTTCTCCCGAATGACTCTCGATCCCACTGCAGCAGTCGGATCGCGCACCACGGGTGTCCTCGCGCTCGTTCCGGAGGATGAACTCGATTCGACGCTGGCGCACACGGTCAGCGACGCAGGCGGCACGGTGCAGTCCATCAGCGACCAGTCACCGTTCATCCTGGCGACCGAGGCACTGCTGATCGATTTTCCCGTCGAGCTTCGACGCATCGCGCAGTGGTTACCTCGGCATATGCCCACGGCGACCACAAAAATCACACCGAAACCGATCGAACGGGCCGTGATGGCGTGGACGACAGACGGTCGTCCGATCGAGACTCAGGTACGTACGACCGACGACGGCATCGTGGTGTGGGACACCGCACTTTCGGGCACCCACGGAACCGCGGAGCGCGTGCTCGTCACTCATCCGATCGGTCACGATATCCGCAGTGGACCCGCCCGGCTGTATCTCGAACTTGCGCACGAGGTCGCAGCGCGAGGTGGCCGGGCGGTACGGTTCGACCGCCGCGGCGTCGGAGAGTCCGGTACGACGTCGGAGAACGACACTTTCGTCAAGCTGTTCACGTCGTCGTATATCCGCGACGGTGTCCGCATTCTGGACGAACTCAACCTCACGCGCATCACTGTGCTTGCGCACCTTGGTATCTGCGCAGGGAACTGGATGTCGGCGCACGCAGCAATCGAGACGGCTCGTCGTCAGAACGAACGCTCGAGGACAGTCGCCATCATCGCCAACGTCAATCGATGGGATGTGTGGCCCAGCACGCCGGTGCCCTTCATTCGTGGTGCCGAATCGACTGCGGCGCGACTCGAGTTCCAGCGGCATCGCACGATTCATCGAGGAATCAGGGATACGACCGATTTCGTAGGCAGAGTGCGCTCCCCCCTGCTACGCGCCGCGATGGCACGGCTACGCGTCTTCCAAGTGCCGGAGACCATGATCGCGCACATCCAGCGTTCGGGTGCGGACGTGCGACTCATACTGGCGCCGAACGACTATCGACAGTTCGAGCGACTGGGAGGGCCCAGAGCGTTCACACGCCGGGGCATTTCGGTCCCCATCGCTCAGGGGATCGGCACCGACCACTCCGGCTACCATTTGCCGACGCGGAACCTGTTGAAGCAGAACGCTCTCCGAGCGCTCGGACTCGACGACGTGGTCGTGTCGGCGATCGACGGCCCTGATCCGCAGAGGGAACCCCTTCAACCCGTCCAGACCGCAGTGCGGTAGAACTCGTCGAGCACTGCGGTCGGTGCGGTGAGGTCGAAGCCCTGCGCGGCGACCCACTCGTCGTCGAAATAGGTTGTCGCGTAACGGTCCCCGGAGTCACACAGCAGTGTGACGACGCTGCCTGCCTGACTCTGTGCCACCATCTCGGAGATCACCTGCGCGACACCCCACATGTTGGTGCCGGTCGAACCCCCGACACGGCGTCCCAACCGATCCGAGAGGTGACGGGCGGCGGCGATCGACGCGGCGTCGGGTACACCGATCATGCGGTCGATCACCTGCGACACGAACGAGGGTTCGACACGGGGTCGCCCGATGCCTTCGATCCGCGATCCGGTCTCCGACCGCAGGGACCCGTCACCACTCTCGTAGGCCGGCAGGAACACTGAGTTCTCGGGATCGACGACGGCCAGCCACGTGGGGTGTCGGCGGTAGCGGAGATAGCGGCCGAGCGTCGCCGACGTTCCGCCGGTGCCTGCACCGACCACGATCCATGTGGGCACCGGGTGATCCTCGGTGGCCATCTGCGCGAAGATCGACTCGGCGATGTTGTTGTTGCCGCGCCAGTCGGTTGCGCGTTCGGCCATCGTGAACTGGTCGATGAAATGTCCACCGAGCTCGCGCTCGAGTCGCAGTGCCTCGTCGTAGACATCCGACGCACGCTCGACGAAGTGGCATCGTCCGCCCTCACGTTCGATGAGAGCCGTTTTGGCCGGCGATGTGCCCGAGGTCATCACCGCGATGAACGGCACACCGATCAGATGAGCAAAGTACGCCTCGCTGACGGCCGTCGACCCCGAGGACGCCTCGATGACCGTGGTGCCCTCGGTGATCCATCCGTTGCAGAGCGCATAGAGGAACAATGATCGGGCCAACCGATGCTTCAGCGAGCCCGTGGGATGGGTGCTCTCGTCCTTCAGGTACAGGTCGACGCCGACCTCGGTCCCGGGCGCCCCGTTGCTTCCGTCGTCGACCCAGCGCGACCACGCGGGCAGTTCGCAACGCAGCAGATGCGTGTCGGCGCTGCGGCGTGCATCCGCTTCGATCAGTCGCACCGCGTTGTCGGCCCAGCGTCGGTCGCCGCGATGGTCGACGCTGCGCGCGGACTCGACGGTGTGCGTCATTTGCCGTCTGCTCCACGCAGGCGCGTCTGGAGGTCCTCGTGCTTACGACGACGCTCGGAGTCGACCGCTGCGATCTGCGTGTTGACGCGTACGCGCAGCTTCTTGAACAACACCATCCCGAGCGGAAGCGCGATCAGCACACCGAACACTGCGGCGACCAACAGCGGCACCGTGACACCTGCCAACGCGCCGACACCCATGATGATCGCGGCCACGACCACCACCAGCAGAAGACGGGCAACTGTGTACAGCAGGATGGAGACCACCAGGTCTCCCATGCCCACACCGCGCTGACCTGCGATGTCTGTGTTGTCTGGTTTGTGTGTACCCGTTTGCGTGGGGTCCCGCTTGTCACTCACACGCTCAGGATACTTGGGCCGGAATAGGTGTTCGCAGGTCACGGCCACCTTTTGACTCTCTTTACCTCGATATGACGGTTCGAGTACCTGGGCGTTTTGCGTGTATTCATGTGTGAGCGCGCAAGCTGCGCGTCTTCGAGAACCCGAAGGGGAGAACAATGACCGCTCTCAACCCTGGTGCAGCCACCGTCATCACCCCTGGCCTCGCCAGCCAGCACACGCTGACCCCCGGCCAGGTCGCCGCGATGTTCAATGTGAACCCCAAGACCGTCGCACGGTGGGCGAGCTCGGGCATTCTCGGGTCGATCCGCACCCCGGGCGGCCATCGACGCTTTCGCGAGGAAGACGTCGTCGCCCTCCTCAATCGTCGCGTCGGATAGTCGCACGCGCCGCCAGCAGGTCACAGGCCTCCCACATCGGGTCGCGTACCCTGGTTGATGGGAGGTTGCCATGACGTTTCTACTGGCCATCGTCGGCTTGGTCGCGATCGGTTTTCTGTTGTGGCGCGCTTTCGGGCCTCAGCTGTCAGAACGCCGCGACTCGATGGGTGCGCGCACCTCGCGCTCGCGTGCGCATCGACCGGTCGGCCCCGACGATGACGCAGATTTCCTTCGCGACCTCGACCGGCGCACCCGAGGACCCAACGACGAACTGTGACGCATCGCCCAACCGGGATGCACGACACGCCCTCGCAGAGTCCGGGTACGATGACGGTTCCGTATCCGACACTGCGCCAGGGGGATACCGACATCACCACCCACATCGACACGTCGGGCTGGTCGTGATCCATGACCATTCGCCCGGGCACGGCAACCGGTGGCGACGACAGTTTCGCCGCCAAGCTGGCTGAACTCTTCGAACACTCCAGAGACGAGAACGGCCACCGGTACACCGGTAAGAGGATTGCCGAGAAAGCCAATCAACGCGGTCACTCGCTGAGTGACGCCTACATCTCGCAGTTGCGGACAGGTAAGGCGCGCACGCCGTCGTTCAAGACGGTCGAGGCCATCGCCAGCGCCTTCGAGGTCAGCGTGACCTACTTCCTCTCGAATCCCGACGAGGACCTCGATCGCGTACAGCGGCAACGCGATTACGTGGCGATGCTCGCCACCACCGAGACACATCTGTCCGGAATCGATGTGGGTAGCCTGTGCCCCGACACCATCGACGTCGTGATCGACCTGCTCAAGATGGTGCGCGCGCAGGCTGTGTCCGAGCGGACCGCGAGAACTACAGCGGGGCTCAGAGTCCCGCGTAGGAGTGCAGGCCCGACACCACCAGGTTGATGATGAACAGGTTGAACAGCAGGGCGACGAATCCCGCGACGTTGATCCAGGCCGCTGTGCTGTTCCGCCACCCCGCGGTCGCGCGGGCGTGTAGATATGCCGCGTAGATGATCCAGGCGATGAAGGACACGGTCTCCTTGGGGTCCCAGCCCCAGAAGCGGCCCCAGGCCGACTCGGCCCAGATCGCGCCGAAGACGATACCCAGCCCGAAGAGCGGGAATCCGAACACCACGCACTTGTAGGCGAGACGATCGAGTGCCTCTGCGCTCGGGATGTGGGCGACGAGTCGTTTCAGTCCCCCGATGGCACCGCCGCCGGTCTCGGCGACCGTCTCGGTCGACGCTCCCCAGCGCATCTTCACCAGGTACAGGATGCTGGCCACACCGGACACGAGCAGCACACCGGAGCTGATCGAGATGATGGACACGTGGATGGCCAGCCAGTACGACTTGAGCGCAGGAACCACGGGCGCGGCCTGCGTGTAGAGCCAGCGGCCCGCGATGAACATGAGCAGCGTGACCGGCAGCAGCACAAAGGCGATCAGCGGACGGTTTATCTGCTTGCGCAGGATGACGAGTCCCGCGACCACGCAGGCTGCGCAGGTCAGCGAGATGAACTCGTACATGTTGCCCCACGGGGCGCGGTCGGTGGCGATTCCTCGTGTGACGATCGATGCGATGTGCGCGACCAACCCGACGAACACCACCGGATACGCCATGTTGCCGATCTTCTCCGACACCGTGCGTGGAGCCGGACCCTCGATCCTGCCGGGAGCCCGCTGTGTCGACGTGGTCGATCCACCGCCCGCGGTGACCAGTTCCTTGGCTGCGGAGAGTTTCCGTGAGCGTGCACCGGCGAGGGCCGCGAGGAACATGAGCATCGCCAGGACGTAGATGGTGATCGCGGTACCGAACAGAAGGTCGGAGTAGCGCGCCATCGTCTCGTCGATCAGGTCTGTTCCGTTGCCCATCTGTGCCTACCTCAATTTGCTGCTATCGATGCGTCCACCACGACGCATCTATTACAGGCGTCTCGGGCGACTGTCCTCGTCGAGCAGGCCACGCGCCTGATCGTCGAAGCCCTCGCCCCAGCCGGCCTGGTCGGTGCGGGCCAGCCCGGCAATTTCTACTACAGTACGTCGTCGCTCGCCGTTCTCCGAGTCGGGCACCAGACGGGCCCAGATGCGGCGGCGTCGGATCACCAGCGACACCACCAGACCACCGAGCATGACGATGGCCGAGACCAGCACCCAGATCTGTGCGGGGTCGTGGGAGACCTGCACCGAGATCCAGCGCTTGTAGCCGTCGAAGCTGACCTTCGTCCCATCCGGCAGGCTTGCGCTCTCGCCGACCTTGAGATTGGCCTGCGCCTCACGATTCAACCTGCCCTGGTGGATCATGTTGGTGTCGAGGGAATACGCATTCTGCGCGCGACCGGTGTCGAGGCCGGTGTCGCCCTTGTAGATCCGGATCGCGACCTGCGGGTCGCTCGGTTCGGGCGACGACGAGCTGAGCAGCGTGCCGTCATAGCTGGCCGTCGGCGCGAAGAGACCCTCGAGAGCGATCTGGTTCTTGCGCCGCGTGTCCTCGTCGGGATACAGCCCGGCGGGGGTGTCGAACCGCGCGGCACCCGACGACAGCATGGTCTGCATGACCTCGGGGATGAACAGCGCTGTCTGGGTGCGCTTCTCCCCGTTCGGGAAGGTCACGGTGAAGGTCGGCGCGAAACCGTTGCCCAACACGTACACACGGTCGCCCGAGACACGCAGCGGATCGTTGACGCGCACCGATCGCTCCTGCCACTGCGACGACGGTGTGCGCGGGTCGGTGGTGTAGCGGATCTTCGCGTCGTACATCGACGGCTGGCCGTCGGGGAGGAATGTCGCGGAGAAGTCGTCGACGCGAATGCAGAACGGTGACAGATCGGTCCCGTCGACCAACGCGCCCGCGCGGAACGAGTCGTAGACCGCCGTCGACGTGTTGCACAGTCCCTGCTCGCCGTCGGCGACCAGACTGCGCGTGCCCTCGTAGCCGTACACCTTGCCCACCGCGATCGAAACCAGCAGTGCCAACAGCGCGAAATGGAAGACCAGGTTGCCGAATTCGCGGAGGTAGCCCTTCTCCGCGGACACCTCGACACAGCCTTCGGGATAGGCCTTCGACGGCTCGCGCACCGTGACCTCGCGTCGCCAGCCACGCAGATTGCCCGAGATGCGTTCGGCGAGTTCCACGGGATCGCCGTCGACCGTCTCGGTGATGTGACGCGGCATTCGCGACAGATTGCGCGGCGCAGCAACGGGTTTGGTGCGCAGGCTCTTGGCGTGTTCGAAGATGCGCGGGGTGAGGCAGCCGACCAGCGAGATGAACAGCAGCACATAGATCGCGGTGAACCATGCGCTGGAGAAGACGTCGAAGAGCTGGATCTTGTCCATCCACTCGCCGAGCCAGCCGTGGTCGGTGATGTATTGCGCAGTCTTCTGCTCGTTGAGTTCGCGCTGCGGCAGCAGGGCGCCCGGGATGGCAGCCAGTGCGAGCAGGAACAACAGCACCAGGGCGGTGCGCATCGACGTCAGGCTGCGCCACACGTTGCGCAGCGGCCACAGCACCCGACGCTTGACCCAGTGCGGGCGCTGCGGGGTCTGCGGCGCCGGTGTGGATGGCCGGTCGACGGTCTGTGTCATTCCTCGCCTCCGCTCGGGGTCAATGCCTCGCCTCCGCTCGGGGTCAATGCCTCGCCTCCGCTCGGGGTCAATGCCTCGCCTCCGCTCGGGGTCAATGCCTCGCCTCCGCTCGGGGTCATGCGGTCTGCGTTCATACCGGAAGCTCGGTGTCGGAGATGAATGCGTCGCGGACCCACACGATGAACTGATCCCACCAGCCGGTGACCAGGGCCACGCCGACCGCGATGAGCATGATGCCGCCGAAGATCTGGATGAGCCGGGCGTGCGTGCGCAGCCAGGTGAGGCTGCGTAGCGCCCACGCCGACGAGAACGCGAGGATGACGAAGGGAATCCCCAACCCTGCGCAGTACGCGATGATCAGCGCGACACCCTTGACCGCTGTGGCCCCCTGCGTTCCGCTGGCGGTCGCGATCACCGCAGCGAGTGTCGGGCCGAGGCACGGGGTCCAGCCGAGCGCGAAGACCGCGCCGAGCAGCGGCGCGCCGACGATGTTGGAGACGTTACGCGGCGCGAAACGGAACTCACGCTGCATCATCGGGATCAGGCCGATGAACACCAGACCCATCACGATGGTGACCACACCGCCGACACGTTGCAGCACATCATGATTGACGATCACCGTGCTCGTGATGCCCAGGACCGTCGCGGTCGCCGCGACGAACACGATGGTGAATCCGAGCACGAACAGCGCTGCGGCGATCGCCACGCGCGAGCGTCCTCGCTTGGGTGATTCGCCGACGGTGACGGCAGGCGCTTCGGCACCGACGAGTCCGGCGAGATAGGACAGATAGCCCGGCACCAAAGGCACCACACACGGTGACGCGAACGAGACGAGACCGGCGACGACACACGCGGCAAGCGCCAGCAGCAGCGGGCCACTGGTCACGGTGTCGGCGAAGGTCTGTCCCATCCCGCTCACGGCTGCTTTCCGGAGTCTTCCGCAGCGACCTTCTCGACCATCGCGCCGAGCTCGTCGGAACTGACCGTGCGCAGGTACACCGCTGCCGGACGGTGCTTGCGGTCGAGAACGACGGTGGTCGGCACCACCGACGTCGGGGTGGTCATCGAGGCGAGTGTCGCGCCGTCGAAGTCGTAGATCGACGGATACCCGACCTTACGATCGGCGACGAAATCCTTCGCCGACGCACGATCGTCACGCAGATTGATGCCGACGAAGGCGACGCCCTTGTCCTTGTTCTGCTCGTACACGGTCTCGAGGTCGTCGGCCTCCGCGCGGCACGGCCCGCACCACGAGCCCCACACGTTGATGACGGTGACCTTGCCCGCGAAATCCTTGTCGACGTCGATCTGCTGATCGGTCACGAGATCGGGGCCGACGAGGTCGGCGATCGGTTTGCGCTCCGACTCCGGGTAGGTGATCGTCGTCTTCCCACCCGGCGACACGAACTGGAAGGTGTCACCCTGCGCGACGGCGTCGTTGCCTCCGCTGCAGCCGCTCACCAACACGCCGAGCGTGGTCAGCACGGCGATCAGAGCAGCGGTGAAGGTCTTGCTACGCATGTGTCGAACCCGGTTCATGCCCCGGTCGCGAGCGGATCGGAATGCCCTGCGGGTTCGGAGTAGATGATGTCGACGAGCGCGTCGTCGTCGTAGATGAGGCTGGTCAGCGACGCCAGTGAGCACTGACGACGACGCGGGTCGTGCCAGAGTCGCTGGCCTTCGAGGAAGCGTCGGAGCGTGTAGACGGGCAGTTGATGGCTGACGCAGACGGCCTCGTGTCCGCGCGCGGCGTCGCGGGCCTTGTTGGCCGCCGCGAGCATGCGGTGCGCGAGCTGGATGTAGGGCTCGCCCCACGACGGGGTGAAGGGGTCGCGCAGCTTGAACCAGTGTCGGGGCTTGCTCAATGCGCCGTCACCGACGGAGACCTTGAGTCCTTCGAAGACGTTGTCGGCCTCGATCAGCTGGTCATTGGTGAAGATCGGCAGACCGTGCGCCGCGGCGATCGGGGTGGCCGTCTCCTGCGCGCGCTGCAACGGCGAGGCGAAGACCGCGGTGATGTCGTGATCGGCGAGCGTGCCGGCGACCTTCTCTGCCTGCGCCCGACCCGTCGTCGACAAATGGAATCCGGGCAGGCGACCGTAGAGGATGCCGTCCGGGTTGTGCACCTCTCCGTGGCGCATCATGTGGACGATTGTGTGCATCAGTCGGACTCCCCCGATTGCGTGGCGTGCGCTGCGGCGCGGGCTGCCGTCGGCAGCGCGTCAGCGATTCGACCAAAAGCATCCTCGTCCAGCGCCGCTGAGACAAACCAGGCCTCGAATGCGCTCGGCGGCGCATAGACACCCGCATCGAGCAGCGCGTGGAAGAACGGCGCGAAACGCCAGGTCTCGGTGTTTTTGACCGCGGCATAGTCGGTGATCGGCGTCGTCGGATCGGAGGTGAAGAACACACTGAGCAGGTTGCCCGCCTTCTGCACCCGGTGCCCGACCCCGGCGTCGGTGAGCGCCTCGTCGAACAGCGAGGCGAGACGGTCGGAGTTGGCGTCGAGGGCTGAGTAGACGTCGGCGTCGGCGTGACGGAGCGTCGCGAGACCTGCCGCGACGGCCACGGGATTACCGCTCAATGTGCCCGCCTGGTAGACGGGTCCGGTGGGCGCGAGATTCTCCATGATGTCGGTGCGTCCGCCGAACGCTGCAGCGGGGAGACCACCACTCATGACCTTGCCGAAGGTGTAGAGGTCGGCCGCGACACCTTCGAGCCCGTACCACCCGGACGGGCTCACACGGAAACCGGTCATCACCTCGTCGATGATGAACAGCGCGCCGTGGCGTCGGGTGAGGTCGCGCAGGCCTGCGTTGAATCCGTCCACGGGTGCGACGGCACCCATGTTCCCTGCTGCGGCCTCGGTGATCACGGCTGCGATCTCGTCACCGAAGGCGTCGAAAGCCTTGGCGACGGCGTCGAGGTCGTTGTACGGCAACACGATGGTGTCATGAGCTGCAGCACCGGTGACGCCGGGCGTCGTCGGGAGGCCGAGCGTCGCGATGCCCGATCCCGCGTCGGCGAGCAACGCGTCGACGTGACCGTGGTAGCAACCGGAGAACTTGATGATCTTGGACCGGCCGGTGGCGCCGCGCGCCAGCCGGATCGCCGACATCGTCGCCTCGGTGCCGGAGTTGACCAGGCGCACCCGCTCGACCGGGTCGACGCGGTCGATGATCTCCTCGGCGAGTTCGATCTCGCCCTCGGTCGGCGCACCGAACGACAGGCCGTGCGTCGCCGCCGTCTGGACCGCCTCGACGACCGCGGGGTGCGCGTGGCCGAGGATCATCGGCCCCCAGGAGGAGACGAGATCGACGTAGTCGTTGCCGTCGACATCGGTCAGATGGCAGCCCTGCGCCGAGGCGATGAATCGCGGAGTGCCGCCGACCGCGGAGAACGCACGTACCGGCGAATTGACCCCGCCAGGGGTCGCGTCCTGGGCCCGGCGGAACAATTCGGTGGAACGGGCTGCGACTTCAGCGGAACTCCTCACGGCCACCAGTGTTCCAAATCGCAACGATCAAGGAAAATTCGCCCTGGTCAGGGCATCACAGAGGTTGGACGAGGTCGCGATGGCGGCGTATCAGGCAGCCGGGTCGGGTACGTACACAATCGGGCCCTCAGCGGTGCGCCACGACAACTATTGTCGCGACGTCCCGCTGACGTCACAGTTGTGTACGCACTCCCGAATGCCCGGCGGCGAGATCGGGATTCCCGGCGAGATCGGGGTGCGGCGCGGGAGAACGCGCGTAGAGCTCCGCGACCTGACGCGTTACGGGCGCCGAGGCCAGGGCGCGGCACGCGAGCGTGCGCGAAGAACTGCTCAACGCGTCCGGGGCTCCAGATCATGCCACCACCCACACGGCAATCGGCCCGGTGCCTACACAATCGGGCCCTCAGCGGTGCGCCACGACAACTATTGTCGCGACGCCCCGCTGACGTCACAGTTGTGTACGCACTCCCCGGGCGGCCAGCGCGCGGGTCAGGGTTGGGGCGCCCGAAACTGCGCAGAAGCCCGCGCGGCTGGCCCGTCCAGAGCGCGGGGTTCGGGGTGGGACGCGTCTCCGCGGCCTGTGGCTCAACAGCCGGCGACGTTGAGTCAGCAGCCGGCGAAGTCCGGATCATCCCAGTAGCCGAGTGCGTGATCCGCGCCGGACTCTGCGGCGAGGCGCGTCAGTTCGGGCGGCTCCGCCAATGCTTTGAGGTGATCGCGCCTGCGGATCATCGCCAGCAGCGTCTCGACCACCTCGTCCCAGCTGAACATCAGCCTCTTGTACGAGATGCGCCACGGTATGTAACCCATGCGGTGGGCGGCTTCGTCTCGTACTCGATCTTTCTCGCGCTGCGCAGGCGACTTGTCGTGATAAGCGATGCTGTCGACCTCCACGATCAGCCGCTTTCCGATCAGGAAATCCACTCTGCCGATACCGGGGATCTCGACCTGACTCTCAAACGCGATACCCAAGCTAGCCAGCCGGAACCCGAAGATCGATTCGGCCCCGGAGTCGGCGCAGCCGTCGCACCTGTCGAGGAGCCGTCGAATCCGGATCGGCATCGACGAGAACATCGCCTGCAGGTCCGCCGACTCGAGCAACCCCTGGTGCAGGACGGAGTCGCAGGCGGCGACGATCGCCTCGCCCTCGAGACATCGGACCGCATACGCGAGCGCGGTCGCCACGTCGTCGAGTGGATAGAGCTCTGGTTGCGCCCGTCCATACCGCCTGCACACGTGATGTGTACCCGTCGATCCGTTCGGGGCGACGTTGCGCCCGCGGACGTGCACCAGGTCACCGAACGGAGCGACCCACACACCGTGCAGTTCGAGCGCGCTCGCACAGGTGCAGACACCGCCGGCGCTGACAGCCGAGGCGACTGTCGGGTCGGCGTTCGCGGTGGCGTACCACCCTCGACGCAGCGCTCGCAGGTCGCCGCCGGCCACCATCCGCCGCACCTGGGCCTGGCTGAAGCCGCGGCGTTTGAGCTCCGCCCAGGACAAGACGCCGCGCCAGTGGTCGTCGTGCTCGGGTTCGGTCACACACCACAGCGTCGCCGAACAGGAGCCGCTCGTCGGCGTCGACCTCGCAGCTGCCAGCGATGCTGTGCAGGGACGCCACACTGTGGAGTATCCGGGTCACCGGCCCAGCACGGCACCCACCTCGTCGGCGATCGCCCGTTGCCCAGCCGCGTTGGGGTGCACCGTGACCGGAGCCGACGACCCGACTTGCGGTTCGATCCACCGCGTTCCCTCGGGCTGACACGCATCGTGCCCCTCGGAGACCGCCGACATGTCGACAAACGTCCCGCCCGTGGCGGCCGCTGCCCGTGCGACGGTGTCGTTGAGCGTCGACTGCAGGTCGCGGATGTAGGCGACGTCCCCCGCTGCCACGCGCATCGTCGGATAACAGCCCGTCGTCGGCGGCAGAATCCAGGGATACCCGACCACCAGGACACGCGCGTGCGGGGCGCGTTCGCCGACCGCCCGCAGCGCCCTGATCACATCGGGATAGGTGCGTTCGCGGACACGTTCGACGAAAGTGTCGCCGTACCGAGCGCGGCAGGGCGAACCCGAGGGGTCATCCGCCGCGACGTCGCCGCAATCGCGGATCGTCCCCGAGAAGATGTCTCCGTCGTTGCCACCGATCATGAGCGTCACGAACCGCGTGCCATCCCCGAGCGCATCGAGCTGTGGCCCGACGCCGAAGTACTGTGCCGCAAAGAAATCCGACGTCGTCGCGCCGGCACAACTGACGTCGTCGAGCGCCAGGCCGCGACGCTGCGCGAGCACGTGCGCAAAGTTCAACGAGGACCGCTGACACTGGAACGGCGAGTCCTCGACCAACGGCCTGACTCCCGTTCCGGCGCTGTAACTGTCGCCGAGGTTCACGTAGACGGTGCTGTCGGCGGGATCGCTGGTGCTGTCGACGGGATTACTGGTGCCCTCGGCCCGAGTGCCGGTGCCGTCGGCGCAGGCGGTCGCGGTGAATGCGACCGCGATGAGCAGCGCTGCGATGACGCGGATGTGTCGGGTCGGTGCGGCCGTCATGCGCAGCCGGGATGCGGGCCCCTCCCGGGAAGCGAGCAGCCGTCGGGTGCGCGCGGCCGCCATGTGTAGCGGCCGGGATGAGGGCGATCGGTGGCGAGTGGTGATCATGCGCTTTCGCTCAGCAGGGTCAGGAGGAGTTCGGCACGGGTGCGGGCGTCGGTGAGGTCGACGGCGAGCATGTCCTCGACGCGTTCGATGCGTCCACGCAGTGTGTGCCGATGCACTCCGAGCACACTTGCGGCAACACCCCAGTTGCCGTTGGCCTCCAAGAACGCCAGCAAACTCTGCTGAAGCTGGCCACCGTTTGCGGCGTCGTACGCGACGAGTGGCGCGATGCGCTCGGTGTAGCTGTCGTGCAACACTTCTCGCACGCTGTCACTGGCAAGCAGGGAGCGTAGATCGTAGAGGTCGACCAGCTGGCCGGCAGCCGCGGAGCGGCACGAGAGCTTGGCCTGTCGTACCGAGTCGGCTAGATCGTCGACGGGAACCGAGGGACCCAGACCGCCGCGGACCCCGCCGGTGGAACTGAGCATCGTGAGGAGACCGGTCGCGAACTGGATGTGGTCGTCGCCGCGGACGAGTCCGACGACCTCGTCCTCGCGCCTGTGCACGAACACCGGGCGCCAGCGGTGTTCGAACTCGATGGCAAGGCGGCGTGCGCCCCGGAGCGCGTCGTCGACTCCTTCGAAGCGGAACACCACCGCACGCACCCGCCCAGCGGGATCTGCTGCGCGCGAGAGTATCTCGCGAGATCGCTCCCCGATGTGCCGCTCCATGGCGAGGGCGAGGACCTCGCCCTGCAATTCGCCGACATCGCGTCGAACCTGTTGTGGCTTGGCGTATTCGATGGCGAGCAGCGAGACGGCATGACCGATCAACATGCGCCCGACATCGTCGAGCGGGCTCGATCCGATCACGCCCAGATGACCGAACGTGGTTGTCCCCGAGCCGACTCGCGCGACGGTCAGCACCGAGTCGTCGGTGACGCGGACGGCACCCGCGGAGGCGGGGTCACGCAGCGCGACGGCACGGATCTGCTCGAGCTCGTCGGGACGCGCCGGACCCGGCGCCTCGGCCACCGGGGTGTGCGCGGCGTCGAGCAAGATCACCCGTTTCCCGACGGCGTCGGCGAGTTCGCGCACGAGCCCCTTGGAGCCCGACGCGGTTGCGGCCCTGGTCATGCGTGGTTGTGCGCGGGTGGCCGACACCAGCCGGGCCGAGCGCTGCGCGGCGATCTGGTCGAGAACCGCGCGGGTGATCGCCGAGAACGGAATGGCCAGCGGCACCTCGAACAGCGGCAGACCGAACTCGTCGGCCGCCGCCAACAGGTCGGCGGGCACCTCGTCGAAACCGAGGCCGACGCCGAAACCGATCGCCGCGGCACCCACGGCGTCGAGGCTGCGCACGAACTCTCGTTGCCCGTCAGGGTCGTCGACGCTCAATCGCATCCCGGTGGTGAGCAGCACCTCCCCGCCCTGCAGCCAGTCGGCGGTCGAGACGAGTTCAGAGCTCACCGCACAGTCGAGTTCACGGTCGAGGCCGTCGACGCCCGCACGGAGCGAGAGTTCGAGCCGACGCTGGGCCATCAGCCATCGAACGGTGGTCACCACACCACCGTAACCGTGCACTGGACATCTTGGCAGCAAAGAGACCACCTGGTGGACAACTTGTCAGGTCCGCAGGTAGGCGTCGCAGGCGAACACTGGTGTCCATGACCACAGCAACCGACATCACCTACCGGCTGCCCCAGGAGCGGAAGCTGGTGACCGAACTCCCCGGCCCGCGCTCGATGGAAATCGGGGCGCGTCGTCTGGCCGCCGTCGCCGCGGGCGTCGGGTCAACTGTCCCCGTGTTCGCGACCGACGCCGACGGCGGCGTGATCGTCGACGTCGACGGCAACTCGCTCATCGACCTCGGCTCAGGCATCGCCGTCACGTCGGTCGGCGCGAGCAACTCCGCCGTCGCCGCCGCGGTAGCCGAGCAGGCTGCGCACTTCACGCACACCTGCTTCATGGTGACGCCGTACGAGGGCTACGTCGCCGTCGCCGAGAAGCTCAACGAGATCACCCCCGGCGACTTCGACAAGCGCACCGTGCTGTTCAATTCGGGCGCCGAGGCCGTCGAGAACGCGGTCAAGATCGCGCGACTGTCGACGCGACGCAACGCCGTGGTCACCTTCGACCACGCCTATCACGGCCGCACCAACCTCACCATGGCCATGACGGCGAAGAGCATGCCCTACAAGCGCAACTTCGGTCCGTTCGCACCCGAGGTGTACCGGATGCCGATGAGCTACCCGTACCGCGACGAACTCGGCAGCGACGGCGTCGCCGCGGCCAAGCGCGCGATCTCGATGATCGAGAAGCAGGTCGGCGCGGAGACCACTGCGGCAATCGTCATCGAGCCCATCCAGGGTGAGGGCGGATTCATCGTTCCCGCACCGGGATTCCTGTCGACGCTGGCCGAATGGTGCACCGCGCACCGCGTGCTGTTCATCGCCGACGAGGTGCAGGCCGGATTCGCCCGCACCGGAACGTGGTTCGCGTGTGAGCAGGAGGGCGTCGAACCCGACCTCATCACCATGGCCAAGGGCATCGCCGGCGGTATGCCGCTGTCGGCGGTCACCGGACGCGCCGACATCATGGACACCGTCCACGGCGGCGGTCTCGGCGGAACCTACGGCGGCAACCCGGTGGCCTGCGCTGCGGCGCTGGCAGCCATCGAGCAGATGGAATCACTGGATCTGTGCGGCCGTGCGCGGCACATCGAGACGATCATCACCGAGACCCTCACAGCGACCGCGGACGAACTCGCCGGGGCGGGGCTGCCGGTGATCGGCGACATCCGTGGCCGCGGCGCGATGATCGCGGTCGAACTGGTCACACCGGCCGAGGACGGCACGGCGACCCGCGAACCCAACCCCGACCTCACGGCCGCTGCCGCGAAGGCCGCACTCGCGCAGGGAGTGGTCGCGTTGACCTGCGGCACGTACGGCAACGTGCTACGTCTGTTGCCACCGCTGGTCATCGGCGACGATCTGCTGCGCGATGGCCTCGCGGTGCTGTGCCAGGCCATCAAGGACAACGCCTGAACGCTGTGCCCACCGGTTGTCGCCCGAATGTTAAGGAGCTCTGCCATGCATCCGCTCGATCCACTCAGTGCCGAAGAATTCCGCACCGTCACCGCGATACTCGGCTCTGAGCAGGGCGTCGGCGACGGTTGGCGTTACGCATCGATCGAACTCGCCGAACCGACCAAGAGCGAACTCGCCGCCTACGACACCGACGGCACACCACCGCCGCGTCGAGCCGTGGTCGTCTGCTTCAACAGCGGTGAGAACACGACATACAAGGCATTCGTGTCGATCTCCGGCGGCAGCGTCGACTCGTTCGACCTGATCCCCGACGTCCAGGCGAACTTCACCGTCGACGAGTTCGAGGAGTGCGACCGCGTACTGCGCGCCCATCCCGACGTCCAAGCGGCGCTGGCCAAGCGTGGGATCACCGATCTGGACTCGGTTTTCATGGACACGTGGACCTACGGCGGCGCGGTGATCCCCGAGGAGTACAAGGGTCGACGTCTCGGTTGGTCGGACACGTGGATTCGCAACAGCGAGGGTTCCAACCCGTACGCGAATCCCGTGTCGGGTCTGCACTGCGTGATCGACGTGAACACGATGGAGCTGCTGCGGATCGAGGACACCGGCGGCTTCGACCAGCCGACGGTGATGGGTGAGTACGTGCCACGGCACATCCCGCAGCGTATCCGCGACACGTTCAACCGGCCCGAGCTCAAGCCGCTGGAGATCACTCAGCCCGACGGCCCGTCGTTCACGCTCGACGGAAACCAGTTGACGTGGCAGAAGTGGTCTCTGCGTGTGGGATTCAACTATCGCGAAGGCATGACGCTACACACCGTCACCTACGACGACGGCGGCAACGTCCGCAAGATCGCTCACCGTCTGTCCTTCGCGGAGATGGTGGTCCCCTATCGCGATCCCAGCGAAGACCATTACCGCCGAACGGCTTTCGACATCGGAGAGTGGGGTCTCGGCTTCATGACGACGTCGCTGGAGCTCGGCTGCGATTGCCTCGGCGAGATCCGATACCTCGACGCCACGCTGCACAACAGCGCGGGCGAGCCGTACACCATCACCAACGCGATCTGCATCCACGAGGAAGACAACGCGGTCCTGTGGAAGCACGTCGATCACGACGCGGGCGCCGAGGTCCGTCGTATGCGTCGGTTGACGGTGAGTTTCCATGTGACCGTTGCCAATTACGAGTACCTGGTCTACTGGCGTTTCTACCAGGACGGCAACATCGAATGCGAGGTGCGCGCCACCGGCATCATGGTGACCACACCGATGCCGGAGGGCGTGACGTCGAATCCGCACGGCACCACGATCGACAACCGGACATACGCACCGTTCCACCAGCACTTCCTGGTCGCACGGATGGATCTCGACATCGATGGCAGCGACAACACCGTGTATGCCAGCGAGACCCTCGTCGAGCCGATGGGTCCCGACAATCCGCTCGGACTAGGGCTGGTGCAACAGAACACCCCGCTGCGCACCGAGTCGGAAGGCATGCAGGATCCGAACTTCGCGACGCAGAAGTCGTGGAAGATCGCCAATCCCAACAAGACAACGTCCCTCGGCCTGAACCCGGCGTACAAGCTGGTTCCAACGGGCGCGTTCCCCGCGATGTTCGATCCGGCGTCGCCGATCTTCCAACGTGCCACAGTCATGGGTCATACGCTCTGGGTGACACCGAACAGCCCGGACGAGCGTTGGCCTGCAGGCGAATTCGTCAATCAATCCGAACGCGACACCGGTCTCGGCGTCTGGACCAAAGCCAACCGTCCGATCGAGAACACCGACGTCGTCCTCTGGTACACGTTCGGCATCCATCACATCACCCGGCCCGAGGACTGGCCGGTGATGCCTGCCGACACGGTGTCGTTCTGGCTCAAGCCGTTCGGCTTCTTCGACCGCAACCCGTCTCTCGACGTCGAGGCTTCGCCCCCGACCCACTGCCATCACGAAGGGAACTCGCATGACCAGCACTCAGGTGCTTGACCCACAGGCCGTGCTCGACGGAGTACCCACCGGTCTCTGGATCGACGGCCGGGAGGTCGAGGCCAAGGGCGGCAAGACATTCGACGTCATCAATCCGGCCACCGAGGAATCACTGGTGTCGGTTGCCGACGCGAGCGTCGACGATGCGCTCCACGCGCTCGACCGTGCCGTCGCCGTCGCCGACTCGTGGGCCGCCACCCCGGCCCGTGAGCGGGGCGAGATCCTGCGTCGTGCTTTCGAACTGGTTGCCGATCGAGCCGACAGCCTCGCGATGCTCATGACACTCGAACTCGGTCGGGCACTGCCCGACAGCCTCTCGGAAACGAAGTACGGCAACGAGTTCCTGCGCTGGTTCGCCGAGGAGGCCGTCCGGATCGACGGCCGCTGCACGCAGTCCCCCGGCGGGACGGGCCGAATCCTGGTGAGCCACGGGCCGGTCGGGCCGTCACTGGCGATCACGCCGTGGAATTTCCCACTCGCCATGGGCACACGAAAGATCGGTCCGGCGCTCGCTGCGGGCAACGTGATGCTGGTCAAACCGGCGCACGAGACCCCGCTCACGATGCTCGCCCTGGCCGAGATCTTCGCCGAGGCAGGACTTCCCGCGGGCGTGCTGTCCGTGCTGCCGACCACCGATGCGCGCGGTGTCGCGTCGGCGATCATCACCGACGACCGCATTCGTAAGATCAGCTTCACCGGGTCGACTCCCGTGGGTCGGAACCTCATGGCCCAGGCCGCGGAACGCGTCCAGCGCACGTCCATGGAACTCGGCGGAAATGCGCCGTTCCTCGTGTTCGACGACGCGGATGTCGACAAGGCCGTCGAGGGCGCCTTCCTGGCGAAGATGCGCAACGGTGGCGAAGCCTGCACCGCGGCGAACCGCTTCCTGGTGCAGGCCGGCGTCGCCGACGAGTTCACCGAGAAGCTCATCGAGAAGATGTCGGCGGTGCGCCTCGGACCCGGTTACGAGGAGGGCGTGACGCTCGGACCGCTGGTCA
This sequence comes from Gordonia otitidis, assembly GCF_020735545.1. NCBI lineage: Bacteria > Bacillati > Actinomycetota > Actinomycetes > Mycobacteriales > Gordoniaceae > Gordonia > Gordonia otitidis. The sequence continues at coordinate 3,117,636 of NZ_CP085974.1, read as the reverse complement.
CCGCAGCACAACGCGACAAGGTCGCCGCCGCAGTGGAGAGCGCCGTCGCTCACGGAGGCCGGGTCCGCCTCGGCGGCAAGGCACCCGATGGCAAGGGCTACTTCTACCCGGCGACGGTCGTCGACCAGGTCGACGCGTACGCACCGGTCACCCGCGACGAGATCTTCGGACCGGTCGCGGTGATCAGTACGTTCGAGTCCGAGGACGAGGCGATCGCAGCCGCCAACTCGACCGAATACGGGCTCGCCGGCTACTTCTTCACCCGCGACCTCGACCGCAGTATCCGTGTCGCGTCGAAGCTGGACGTCGGCATGGTCGGGGTCAACCGTGGCGTGATCTCCGACGTCGCGGCGCCGTTCGGCGGAGTGAAGCAATCGGGAATCGGACGCGAGGGTGGCTCCGAGGGGATCGACGAGTACCTGACCGTCAAGTACGTCGCGCTGAGCTGAGGTCACCTCCACATCAGTGCGTGACGTCGGCATCTTTGTGCCGCGGAGGATGAAGATCTTCCGCGACGCAGCGAAGACACAGCACGCGAACTTTCAGTTCCAACCCGCCTACGCCGGTTAGGCTCCGCGCAACGCTCGGTAGACGGCAGCGCCGACGACACCGCCGAGCGACTCCGGAGTCCAGGTGTCGTCGGCCAGCAGCGTACGCACTGCCCCCTCCCCCGCAGATACCCACAACTCCACCAGTGCAGGCAGTTTGGTCTGCGCGTCGTCGATCCCCCATGCCGACAACGTGGGCCCGAGCAGGCGTGTACATCTCGCGACCATCGCGGCCCTGCCTGAACCTGCGAGGTCCGCCACGACCGGGTCGGGATGACCGAACACCAGTCGCCACGCCTGCGGACGATCGACGACGACGTGCAGCATCGCACTGAAGCCCTCAACGAAGACGTCCTCGCCCGCATTGACCGTGCGCTCGTGCACCGCTTCGGAAAGCCGTGCGTCGAGATATCGCTCCTCGCGCCGGAGCAAGGCGTCGACCAGGTCTGCACGACTGGCGAAGCACGAGTAGACGACCGGACGCGTGACGTCGAGCCGCTCAGCAACCGACGCGATCGTCACGCCGGCGATACCCTGTGCGGCCGCGATGTCGAGCGCTGCGTCGAGAATTTGTGGTCGACGCCGCTCGGGCCCCAGGTGCTCGGCCCGGTGCCGTCGTGACGACGAAGCGGGAGCGTTCATTCGTCCACCGTATCTGGCGACGAACGCGGTCTAACATCTTCCTACACAACTGTAGATTCTATTCCTACACCTATGTATATTTTGGGGCGTCTGCACTCGACGGCGGACCGTCGACCGTCCACACACGAGGAGCACCGTGACCGCCACCGCACCGATCCATGACACCGCACCCGAGAGCGCTCGGCGTCCGCCTCGGCGCACACTCACCGACAGCGGCTGGCCGTTCGACCCCGCTCGTCGTCGTGAGAACTACGGGTTCTTCGGACCCGATTCCCCGACGTGGCGAGTCTGGTCGTCGCCCACCTCTCTGATCGCCTTCCAGCGGTCGGTGGTACTCGAGCATTTCGACCCATTCCTCACCGCGGCTGTGGCCGATCGGGCGGGCATCTACACCGATCCGCGCGGCAGGCTGGACAGCACGCTGTCGTACTTCCTGATAGTGGCGCTCGCCGATGGGCGATCGGCGATCGAGGCGTCGGATCTACTGACGCGAGTTCACGCAGACGCAACCGGTATCGAACCGATCAGCGGAAAACGTTACAGCGCAAACAATCCCGATTCACAACTGTGGATTCACCTGACCGGCTGGCATTCGGTACTCAAGTGCTACGAAATGTACGGACCGGGGCCGTTGACGCCCACCGAGGAGCGGCGATACTGGGCCCAATGCGCTGTGGCCGCGCAGTTACAGACCTTTGACCCCGCAGCCGTTCCGGCCGACCGCGACGGGATTCACGACTACTTCGCGGCCGTCCGTCCACGGCTATGCACGTCGGAGCGGGCCCGACGCGGAATGCACTACCTTCTACGAACACCGTTGTCGCAGAGCAATGCGCAGTTCGCTGTACTGAGCAATCTCACGGCGCCGGCCGTCATCGCCACCCTGCCACGGTGGATGCGTGAACTCGGTGACATGGATCAGCCGAGCATCGTCGACGTCGTCTATCGGCCGCTGGTGAAACAGGCGATCCGGATTGCCGCCAGACCACACATCACACTCACGGCGCTTCGCTCGCTCCCGATGACACGCGCGGTGTACGCACAGCATTTCCGCGGCATGCCGCCGCTGACGGAGTCCACGGTCACCCCGCAGGAGGCACGCGCGCGGCTGACGTGAGCACACCTGCCTCGGGACGACGACGCCCCCGCTCGGGTCGCAATCCGAGCGGGGGCGTCGTCGTGAATTATGTTGTGCCTACGTGCGATCGGGCGTCAGCGCAGCAGTGCGCGGCTCATCACCACACGCTGGATCTGGTTCGTTCCCTCGTAGATCTGGGTGATCTTGGCGTCGCGCATCATGCGCTCGACCGGGAAGTCACGCGTGTAGCCCGCGCCGCCGAACAGCTGCACGGCATCGGTCGTCACCTGCATCGCGACATCGGAGGCGAAACACTTCGACGCCGAGCTGATGAAGCCGAGGTTCTTCTCGCCACGCTCGGCACGCGCGGCCGAGGTGTAGACCATGAGTCGGGCGGCCTCGAGGTTCATCGCCATGTCGGCGATCATGAACTCGACGCCCTGGAACGAACTGATCGGCTTGCCGAACTGCTTGCGCTCCTTGACATATGCGATCGCGGCGTCGAGCGCGCCCTGGGCGATGCCGACAGCCTGCGCACCGATCGTCGGGCGGGTGTGGTCGAGGGTTTGCAGGGCGGTCTTGAAGCCGGTGCCCTCCTCGCCGATGATCCGGTCGGCCGGAATGGTGCAGTCCTCGAAGTACAGTTCAGCGGTCGGCGAACCCTTGATGCCGAGCTTCTTCTCCAACGGACCGACGGTGAAGCCCGGATCGTCCTTGTGCACCATGAACGCGGAGATGCCATTGGCACCCTTTTCCGGGTCGGTCACGGCCATCACCGTGTACCAGGTGGACTTGCCGCCGTTGGTGATCCAACACTTGGTGCCGTTGATGACCCAGTTGTCGCCCTCCTTGCGGGCGCGCGTCTTCATCGACGCGGCGTCGGAACCCGCCTCGCGCTCGGACAGCGCATACGACGCCATTGCCTCACCGGCGGCGATCGACGGCAGAACCTGCTTCTTGAGTTCCTCGGAACCGTTGAGGATGAGGCCCATCGTGCCGAGCTTGTTGACCGCCGGGATCAACGAAGCCGACGCATCGACGCGTGCGACCTCTTCGATGACGATGCACGCGGCGATCGAATCTGCGCCCTGGCCGTCGTACTCCTCGGGCACGTGGATGGCATTGAAACCCGACGCGACGAGGGCATCGAGGGCTTCTTGCGGGAATCGAGCGTTTTCGTCGACATCCTTGGCGTAGGGCTCGATCTCCTTCTCGGAGAGGGCGCGGATGGCCTCGCGCAGTGCGACGTGCTCCTCCGGCAACTCGAAAACGTGGAAATCGGGATTTCCGTAACCCATGGTGGCTCCTCAATCGGTGGATTCGGTCGACGACACTGAGTGCCACGATACTCGCTTGCATCATGCACTGTCGACACTCGGTGCCACTCGCTTAGTGATCGGGCTCGCCGACCTTCTTGCGGAGTGCGAGCGGGAACACCAACCACAGTGCGCCGAACAACACGGTGACCGCCACACCAGCGCACACCGCGGCGACCGTCGATGACGTGGTCACCTCGAATACGACGGCCACTGCACCCACGAGGGCGACGCCGAGCAGCAGCAGACCGACGTAAGCCATCCGGTGGGCGACGGTCACGATGAGCTCGAGTTGATGGCGTCGGAACAGCGCACGGTGCAACGCGACTGGCGCTGCCAGCAGAATCGCCGCGGCGATCGCCGCGGACACGGTGACCAGGTAGACGGTCCGAAATCCGTGTCCGAGGTCGTCAAACCTGTTCTGGAACGGCAGGGTCAGCAGGAAACCTGTCAGGATCTGCACGCCCGTCTGCACCACGCGCAGTTCCTGCAGCAGCGCCGACCAGTTCCGGTCGAGCCGCTGGGTCGTGGTCTCCGCTCGCGCAGCCTCGTTCCACTCGGCGTCGCCTTCGGGGTGAGCCATGGATCCATGGTCGCACCGCGGCGCCGCGAACATGGTCGAACTGCACCCGAGTTCCTACGCGTCGCCAGCGAACGCAGAACCGTCAGTGTCGGCGCGCGGCCCGGTCCTCATCCAGTTGATCGGCCACCGCGCGCGAGATCTCATCCGCGCTCATCCCGGCCGGATAGGTGATGACCGCAACCTCAGGCCTCCGGGTGGCACCGAGGGCCAGCCGGATTCTGGCGAGATCCCTCCGGAGCCGCTCGAGCGTCGCATCGGCGTCACCCCGGATCATCGAACGAAGCAGATAGTTGTGCGCCGACGTGATCGCCGCCGCGAAGGCGACGATGTGCACCGGCGACTCGTCGGTAAGCCGCGCACGCAGATGCTCTTCGAACACGCGCTGATAACGGTAGGTGGTCACGAGTTCGCGCTCACGCAGCGCGGACACCTTCGACACGACCTCCATACGACGAACTGCCAGTTCACGGCTCGTGAGGAAGTGAACGAACACCAATTCGGCCGCGGTGCACACCGCCGCCCAGGGATCGGAGTCGCCGCTGTCGGCGAGTTGTTCTGCGACGGCGGCCAGCAGCACCTCGTGGTCGGCGAAGATCATGTCCTCCTTCGACCTGAACTGTCGGAAGAGGGTCCGCCTGGACACGCCGGCGGCAGCTGCGATCTGATCGACCGTCGTCGACTCGTACCCGTTCTCGCTGAACAGGCGGATCGACGCTGCGACGACCTCTGTGCGGAGGTCGATCGTCCCTCCCGCGGTGTCACTCGGTGCCATCTTTTCAGATTAGCCCCGACTGAGCGTGGTTCGCGTTCACCGGCTGGCATCCGCGGGCTCATACGCTCCCGGCGTGAGCCCTCAGTCCACGGCCTGCTTGCGCAACTCGAACTTGAGGACCTTGCCCGTCGACGTGCGCGGCAGTTCGTCGGCGAAGACGATGTCGCGCGGGATCTTGTAGCCCGCCAACAACGTTCGCGCGTAGTCGATCAGTTCCTCCGCGGTGAGCGACTGCCCTTCCTTCAGCAGGACATAGGCACGCGGCCGCTCACCCCATTTCTCGTCGGGTACGCCCACCACTGCGACGTCGAGAACCGAATCGTGACTCACCAGCGCCTGTTCGACCTCGATCGTCGAGATGTTCTCGCCGCCCGAGATGATGATGTCCTTGGCACGATCGCGCAGCTGGATGTAGCCGTCGGGATGCATGACGCCGAGGTCGCCCGTGTGAAACCAGCCGCCCTCGAACGCCTTACGCGTTGCGTCGGGATCCTTGAAGTATCCGGCCATGATGTTGTTGCCGCGCATCACTATCTCACCGATCGTCTCGCCATCGGCGGGCACGTCGACGAGCGGAACAGTCCCCTGTTCGACGACCCGCACCGGCTCGGCCTGGACCATTCCGACACCCTGGAGCGACAGCTTGGTCGCACGGTCGGCAGGGTCGAGATCGTTCCACGCCTCCTGATACTCGCAAATCGTGTACGGCCCATAGCTTTCGGTGAGTCCGTACACGTGGACCACGGCGATGTCGAGTGCCGCGAGGGCTCCGATCACCGTCGGCGACGGTGGTGCACCCGCCGTCGTGATGCGCAGCGGCGCGTCGAGTCGGTGTGCGCGCGGCGAGCCAGCGATGGTGATGAGCACCGTCGGCGCTCCACACAGATTGGTGACGCCGAGGTCGTCGATCGCGTCCCATACCGCGTCGCCGCGTACGAGCCGCAGGCAGACGTGCATCGCCGACGCCGCGGTGACTGCCCACGGGGTGCACCACCCGTTGCAGTGGAACATCGGCAGCGTCCACAGGTAGCGAGTCGTGCCGGTGAAGTGGTTGTGGTGCATCTCGCCGAGCGCGTTGAGATAGGCGCCGCGGTGCGTATACATCACGCCCTTGGGTTTTCCTGTCGTGCCCGAGGTGTAGTTGATGCTGATGACGCGGTCTTCGTCGTCGACAGTCCACGGCAGCGGGGCCTGATCGAGTTCGTCCGCGCTCGCGACATACTCTGCGTACGAACGCAACCCGCCGATGCCGGACGCGTCGACGTCACCGGGAACCGGCCCGAACTCGGGGTCGGCGATCTCGATGTAGGAGGTCACCTCCGGCACCTCGTCGGCGATGGCCGCGACGGTGTGTCGGTACTCCGCGTCGAAGAACAGGGTGGTGACCCCAGCGTGATTCAGGATGTAGACCAGTTCCGGGCCCGCGAGGCGGGAGTTGAGCGCAACCAGCACCCCACCCGCCAGCGGGACCGCGAAATGTGCGACGAGTAGTTCCGGCACGTTGGGCGCCAGGTAGGCGATACGCTCACCCGGCCTGATCGTCGACCGTAGTACTCGCGCCACGCGCTGTACCTCGTCGCCGAGCTCCGCGTAGCTGACCGACCTCGCGCCGTAGCGGATGGCGGTGCGCTCGCCGAATACGTCGACCGACCGTTGCAGGAACCGCAAGGGGGTCAACTCTGACCGGTTGGCCGAGCCGCAGTCGATGCGGTCGAACTCGGCGTCGAGCTCTGCCGCGGCGGCAGTCGGATCGGTTGTCAGTGACGACACAGTGATCTCCCAAGTGAGCACACACGCGCGCGAGTGGTACCCGCGACAATTGACGTCCCTCTACGATATGGACCACACTCGTGGGCACGCCACCCCCACAAGGGGTGGTGCGACGGGTGTTGTGGGGTCGGGAGGAGTTGTGGGGTCGGAGGGAACCGACCGACACGCGGTCACCGAACGCCGCGAGTTCTGCAACACACCGCACTGACGAACTATCGTGACCACAAGCCGAGCCCGTGGGGGGATCACTTGAAGTACGCCGACGCCCAATCAGCCCGTGACAGCGTCCGCACAGGAGGTTCGCGATCCGGTTCCGCGATCGGTGCAGCGCTCCTGGGAATCGGGATGGTCTCATCCCTCGCGTCGCATATGTCGCCGGTGAATCAGGTGTCGGCGGCCGATCAGGTGGCGGCGGCGACCAGCGCCCCGAATCCGACAGTCGCGGCTGACGTACGCCTCGCCGCGCAGAATTCGGTCGCGCACGTCCCCGAGAACATCGCGCAGACGATCGCCAACATCCCGTCCGTCGAGTACGAGGCGATCAACAAGACCAGCGATGCCTTCGAGAACTCCGGGAACTGGTGGCTCTACATCCCGACCAACGTGGTCGGATTCGACCAGCAGGACAAGGAAAAACTCGAAGGCCTCACCCTGTTGATGGTCCCGATACCCCTTGTGGCACAGGCGAACTACGACCAATGGTGGCTCTCGTTGGCCGCCAACGCACCGATGACGCCCAACTGCACCGGCATCCCAGGACCGTGTTCGGACGTCTTCTACTTCGACCAGTACGGCACCGTGCCGACGTGGCAGCTGGTACTCGGCTACACCTTCCCGGAGATCCGCAACACGATCGACCCCGACCACGACACCTACACGACACCGGAAGGCAAGGTCGTCCACATACAGCCCGACTGGTCGGGCAAGACCTACAAGCTCGACCCGTGGGGTCCGCAGCGGGCGATCTGGGAGACGCTCACCCAGAAACCGACCGGATATCGGGCAGCGCCGACGATCGATCAGTGGGCCAAGAGCTTCCAACGCCTCGGCAATGCGATGTGGATCGGGCTCAATCCCAACGTCGAGGGCACCTACTGCCTGCCGTGCCAGCTCGGAGGGACAGTCGGAGCACCCGACTCATTACCCAAGCAGTACCTGTTCGGCAACTACTACACGTTCTTCGACTTCGGGCAACCACACACCCGGCACGACTGGGTGTACAACCGTCCCGATTACGACGAGACCAAGCGTGAGGACTGGGTCGAGGTACGCAACGGATGGGACCCGAAGGTCCAGCAGGAGCTGATCGCCGACGCCAGGGCGGCGACGACACCGCAGGCGCTGCGCGACAGCACCGACGAGTTCTTCCGCACCATGGACGCGATCGGCAAGGAACTCGACAAGAACATCGCCGTCAACATCGAAGGACTGCAGAAGGCGTTCGGCGTCACTCTGCAGTCCGGGCAGCAGCTTCTCGACGACATCGGCGACTCGTTCAGCCCGCGGGGCACTCGCGCGGCAGAACCCGCCGCCGTGGCCAGCAAGAATCCCGGTCCGGCTGCACCCACGCACACGGCGGCCGCGTCGCATGTGGCGTCGCCAAGCACCGGGTCGTCGACTGAGCGCACCGTGGCGAACACACCGGCGGTTGTCACGCCGTCGACGTCTGCCGCTTCGGCACCCACACCCGCCGCCGACCCCGTCGGATCACAGATCGCACAGTTCGAAAAGGCGGCTCGCGATTTCCTCGCACCACTCACCGGAACTCCGACCGCCACGCCGTCCCCCGGGGCGCACGCCGCCGTGGCTGACGTGACTCGGTCGGCAAGCACCGCGCATCAGGGGGTGCCCACCGGGCGGCTTCCTGAGAAGTAATCCACGACACGCCCTCCGATCCGTAACGTGGACACCATGTCGACAACCGAGCATCCCTCGCCGCCCAGCACCGACAGCACCATCGACGATCCGCAGACCGACTCACAAAGTTCGACGACACCCGACGACGCAAGCGAGCTGTTCGGCGCCGATCGTGAGTTGCTGGTCGACAATCTCCGCTACGTCCTCGACGGGCGGTGGCGCGCGACTCGTGACGATGTCCGCACGCGCTCCAACCGCGCCGATCTCCTGCCTGATCCGTCGAGGACCCTCGAGCAGGCCAGGACACGCATTCTCGACGAGATGCGTGAACTCTCCGCGCAGGGGTTCGCATCTGCCGGGTTCGGCGCGGACCATGGGGGTACCGGCGATATCGGCGCGTCGATCACCGCGATCGAGATGCTCGGCTACGCCGACCTGTCGTTGATGGTCAAGGCAGGTGTGCAATGGGGCCTGTGGGGTGGAGCGGTCGAGAACCTGGGCACCGCAAGGCATCACGAGAAGTATGTCGCCGGCACCATCAATCTGGACCTCCTCGGTTGCTTCGCGATGACCGAAACCGGCCACGGCTCCAATGTCCAGGCGCTCGAGACCACCGCGACCTACGACGCCGCCACCAAAGAGTTCGTCATCCACTCGCCGACGCCGTCGGCGCGTAAAGACTACATCGGCGGCGCCGCCGAACATGCCCGCTATGCAGCGGTTTTCGCCCAGCTGATCACTGCAGGGCCCGGCCAGGAGCCGGAAAGCTATGGCGTGCACTGTTTCGTGGTACCGATCCGCGACGCCGACGGCAACGACCTGCCGGGCGTCACCACGAGCGACTGCGGCTACAAGGGCGGCCTGGCAGGCGTCGACAACGGACGCATTCTCTTCGACAGCGTCCGCATCCCCAGGGAGAACCTGCTCAACCGATACGCCGACGTCGAAGACGACGGTACGTACTCGTCGCCCATCGACAATCCCAACCGCCGGTTCTTCACCATGCTCGGCACGCTGATCCGTGGTCGGATCTCGGTTGCGGCAACGGCGGGCGCGGCCTCGCGCAAGGCGCTCGCGATCGCAACCCGATACGGATTGGTGCGCAGGCAGTTCGACGCTCCCGGCGACGAAGACGAGATCGTCGTGCTCGACTATCTCGGCCACCAGCGCAAGTTGCTGCCGCTGATCGCCAAGTCGTACGCGGTGGCGATGGCGCAGAACGAGTTGACCGAGGAGCTGCACGAGGTCCAGAGCGCTTCGCCCGACGATTCGGACGCGGGACGGCAGCGTGAACTCGAAGCGAGCGCCGCGGGGCTCAAGGCCTATGCGACATGGCACGCCTCGCACTCCATCAACGTGGCCCGCGAAGCGTGCGGCGGCGCAGGCTATCTCGACGAGAACCAGATCTCGATCATCCGCGGCGACATCGACGTCTTCACCACCTTCGAAGGCGACAACACGGTGCTCACGCAGCTCGTGGCCAAGGAGGTGTTGTCGGCATACGCCGACGACGTCCAGGGCCTTTCCGCGGGCGGTTGGGTGCGGTTCATCGCATCAATGGCGCGCGACGTCGTCGTCGAGAAAACTGCTGTGCGACAAGTGGTTCAGACGCTGCTTGAGAGCTCGGACGAAGACACCGAGAAGTCGGCGCTGACCAACCGCGGAACGCAGATCCGGCTGTTCCGAAATCGCGAGGACCACCTCGTACGCACCTGTGCGCAGCGTCTCCGTCGGGCCACCGACGACGACAACGACGCATTCGAGGTGTTCAACAACGCGCAGGATCATCTGCTCAAGGTCGGGCAGGCACGCACCGAACGCGTCGTGCTGGAGGCCTTCGTCCAGGCCATCAACGACTGCGATTCGCGTGCTGCGGCCGAGTTGCTCGGCAAGGTGTGCGACCTGTTCGTCTACTCGGCCCTCGAAGCCGACCTCGGCTGGTTCATGATGCACCGTCACATCTCCGTGGAGCGCGCCAAGGCGATTCGACGCGGCGTGAACGAACTGTGCCGCGACCTGCGCCCCTACGCGGCGACGCTCGTCGATGCATTCGGTATCCCCGAGGAGCTCATGGGCGCGCCGATGATCGAGAATCACTGACCCACGTCGTCGAGCGGATTCAGCTCGGGCAATCGCCCGGGGTGTCTCCGCTCGGCGCGGGTCGAAGGCTGGCTACTGCTCGGGCCCTCCGGGCCCGACACCGAGTTTCACCGCGAGATGCGCCTCGGTGAGTTCCTGTCGGAAGCGTTCGACGTCGCGTGCCCACGCCTGAGCGAGCTTGCCGTCGATGAGTTTCACACCCACACCCTTTCGGCGACGCGGAACTCCCGCCAACTCGCCGAGAGCGGGCGCACTCTCCCACTTCTCGTGTTCGCTGCCGTTGTTGGCGGGGTACACCGTGTCGATGTCGGCGAGCGGCATGAGCAGGGTTCCCTGCTGCAGGGTGGCCTCGGTGAGTTCGACGCCGACGTGCCGCCGGGCCGCATAGACCTGCACGATCGAGAACAGGGTGATGATCGCCCCGAGGATCGAGATCCACAGCCAGTGCACCCGACCGGGTCCGACGATGTCCATCACGAGCACCGCGCCCGCGAGCACCGGGCCGATCGCCACGACCCACCAGCTACCGCCCTGCTCGACGAACAGTGTCTCACCGCGATCCTCGGGCGCCGGGACACGATCGGCGGTGTCCGCGGTGCCGTCGGCGAGATCCGCGGTGCCCTCGGCGGGATCCCCGGTGCCCTCGGCGGAATCTCCGGTGCCGTCGGCGAGATCCGCGGTGCCCTCGGCGAGATCTCCGGTGCCCTCGGCGAGATCTCCGGTGCCCTCGGCGAGATCTCCGGTGCCCTCGGCGAGATCTCCGGTGCCGTCGGCGGTTTCTTCGGTGCCCTCGGCGGGATCCGCGGTGCCGTCGGCGGTTTCTTCGGTGCCGTCGGCGGGGTCGTCATCGGCAGGTGTCACGCAATGTCCCGTTTCCGGTCCTGCTTGCTACGAGCGGTGGCGGCGCTCTTGTCGCCCGACCTCTTCTCAGCAGGTCTGGTGTTGCCGCCCGGCCTGTTCTTGCCGGCCGACGAGCGACCCTTGGCGCCTGCTTTTCCCTTGCCCGCGGATGCCGACTTCTCCGGGCACTCCGGCGGACTGCCCGCGTTGAACCAGGCGTCTGCTTCGGGGCGGTATGCCAGCAGCGAGCCGAACAGTCCGATGACTGCGGCGAGCAGCGTGAACGCGAGGGCAGGATCGCCGAAACTCAACAAGACGAGCATGATCACCACGACGAGCGTGAGGGCCGCCAGCGAGGAACGCCATCGCGCGTCACCGACATACGCCTTGCTCCCGAGCAGCACGTACGCCACACCGACGGCGATCACGATGATGCCGATACCGATGGGCAGCAGCGTCGGGCCGGCCGCGAAGATACCGGCCACGATGTAGCCGACACCCAGCAACCCCAACAGGACACCCGACGCGATCCAGCATCGATACGCCCAGGTCACCATTTTCGGGCGTTTACTTGCATCAGGAAGGGTCACTGCTTTGCTTTCTCTCCGTCGGCGGCTGTGTGTGCGGCGTCGACTCGTTCGTGGGGGTGTCGAGGGGTGGCCCGTCGGAGTCGCCCTCTACCCGGGAAGAGTAGTCGCCATCGCGTGATCCCGACGGCATGCCGGTGGGATTCGGGTCGACCTGGGGAGATGTCGACGGACCTGTCGTCGGAGGTTGCCAACCCCGGCGGCGCGCTTCCTCCTCCCAGGAGGTCGGTGACGACGGGTACTGGGGATACACCGGCGGCTGCGGATACTGCTGCGACGTGGGCTGTTGACCGTACGAGGACTGCCCATACGGCCCCTGACCTGCGGGCGGTTGACCTTGACCGTACGGGGGCGGGTACGACTGCGGCGGGTACATCGGCTGGGGCTGGAACCGGGGCTGTCGGCGATACTCGGCCATCGCCCGACAGTAGGCATCGGACTCGCGCCGCAACAGCAAGACGGTCGCGCCCAGCGCGGCGATACCGGAGATGATCAGGGGGATTCCCACCCACCAGGGCTCGACCCCGGCGATCAGGGACGAGACCATGTCGATGAGGACGAAGGCGCCCATCGCGCCGAGCAGAACCCTGGCCCAGTTGTAGCCCTTGCGGGCGAACCAGACGAACGTCAACGAGATCGCCGACATCACCACGGCTGTGATGACGATTACCGTGACGATGAAACCCGTCGACGTGAACATGTCGGTCTCCGAGCGCGGGGTGTCGGCCGGGAGGTTGGCGACGTTCTCCTCCATGACCTTGCGGAGCGCCGGATACTGCAGGATGGCGGTGATCGTCCTGGCGATGACGACGACGATCCACAGCTCACACGCGATAGCGACCGAGTCGGGCAGCTTCGGGCGTTCACGGGTCACGTCGGGCCGCGAGGGTCCCTGGTCGCGACGCGGATCGAGGAATTGCGACATATCTCCAGCGTAATGAACGCAGCTTGGTGAACGATGAGCGCCCGCGAAGCGGACCTGCGTACACAACTCGTGCGTCAGCGCGAGGCCACGACAATAATCTCGACGGCGACGCGCTGGGGGCGCGATTGTGTACGGCGAGCGGCAGTGGACGGTCCGTTCGAGCGCTTCCTGGCCGATCGATGGGAGCGGCCCACCGCGACAGGCCTATGCCAACGCGGCAGCGACCTCTGCCGCCCAATACGTGAGGATGATCGAGGCACCGGCGCGCTTGATGGAGGTCAGTGACTCGAGGATCGCTGCGTCACGATCGATCCAACCGCGCTCGGCGGCGGCGGTGATCATCGAGTATTCGCCCGAGATCTGATACGCGGCGACGGGTACGTCCGAGATCTCAGCGACGTCGCGGACGATGTCGAGGTAACTCATCGCGGGTTTGACCATCACGATGTCGGCACCCTCATCGAGGTCGAGACGCACCTCACGGAGCGCTTCGGTGCGGTTCGACCCGTCCTGCTGATAGGTGCGGCGGTCGCCCTTGAGCGACGATCCGACCGCCTCGCGGAACGGTCCGTAGAACGCCGATGCGTACTTCGCGGAGTACGCGAGAATCCCTGTGTCGGTGAGTCCTTCGGCATCCAGCGCTGCGCGGATGGCCGCGACCTGGCCGTCCATCATGCCCGACGGGCCGAGTAGGTGCGCCCCGGCGCGCGCTTGCGCAAGGGACATCGAGACGTAGCGGTCGAGGGTCGCGTCGTTGTCGACGCGACCGTCGGCGGCGAGCACGCCGCAGTGGCCGTGGTCGGTGAACTCGTCGAGGCAGGTGTCGGCCATCAGCACCGTCGAATCACCGAGATCGTCTGCGAGGACGCGTAATCCGCGGTTGAGGATGCCGTCGGGGTCGTCGGCGCCCGAGCCGACGGCATCCTTGTCGTCTGCCGTGGGCACGCCGAACAGCATGAGTCCGCCGACGCCTGCGCGCACTGCCTCGTCGGCCGCCTTACGCAGCGAGTCGAGGGTGTGCTGCACGACACCGGGCATGGACTCGATCGGTCGCGGATCGTCGATGCCGTCGGCGACGAACATCGGCAAGACGAGATCGGCCGGCCGGAGTGCGTTCTGCGCAACGAGCCGACGCATTGCCGGTGTGGTGCGCAACCTACGGGGACGGATCACAGGTGCCATACAACCCACCCTACGACCGCGAGCGACGCGACTTCTTACGCGGCGGCGGCAGTGCCCCCTCTGCCCGCAACCGAGCGGCGTGCTCGGCGAGGGCGTCGACCAGTTCGGTCACCGATGCCGACTCCGGCTGAACGTCGACGCGCAGTCCGAATTCGGTTGCGGTCTCGGCAGTCTTGGGGCCGATACACGCAACGATGGTGCGCGCGTGTGGCTTTCCGGCGATACCGACGAGGTTGCGGACCGTCGAGCTCGAGGTGAAGCAGACGGCGTCGAATCCGCCGGTCTTGATCATCTCGCGCGTCTCGGCGGGCGGCGGTGCCGCACGCACGGTGCGGTAGGCGGTGACGTCGTCGATCTCCCAGCCCCGGTCGCGCAGACCTTCCGAGAGCGTCTCGGTCGCGATGTCGGCGCGCGGCAACAGGATTCGGTCCACCGGATCGAAGACGTCGTCGTACGGCGGGAAGTCGTCGAGGAGTCCGAGGCTCGACTGCTCACCGGAGGGGACCAACTCGGGGTTGATACCGAAGGTGCGCACCTTCTCGGCCGTCGCCTCGCCGACGCACGCGATCTTCACGCCCGAGAATGCACGGGCGTCGAGTCCGAACTCGGCGAACTTCTCCCACACGGCGCGCACGGCGTTGGTCGAGGTGAACACGACCCACTGGTAGCGGCCGTCGACGAGTCCCTTGACGGCGCGTTCCATCTGGGCGGGACTGCGCGGCGGCTCGACCGCGATGGTCGGGACCTCCTTGGGCATCGCGCCGTGGCTGACGAGGCGCTCGCTCATGTCGCCGGCCTGGTCCTTGGTCCGCGGCACCAGCACGGTCCAGCCGTACAGTGCACGCGATTCCCACCAGGAGAGCTTCCCGCGCTGGCTGACGACCTTGCCGATGGTCAGGATCAGCGGTCCGGTGAGCGCGTTGCCCTGCTCGTTGAGCGTTGCCAGCGTGGCCTCGATGGTGCGCTGGGCGCACGTGGTGCCGTTGATGGTGATGGCGACCGGGGTCTGCGGCGCGAGACCGTGCTCGGTCAGCGCGCTCGCGGTCTCGGCGAGGTGACCCGAGGTTGCGTGCAGCACGAGCGGTCCGGGTGCCGCGGCGAGCGCCGCCCAGTCGACACCCTCCGAGCGGACGTCGGCCTCGGTGTGGCTCGAGCCGAGCGGCATGCCCGCGTAGCTCGGGACCACCGATGCTGCCGGGAGTCCGGGAAGGACCTCGAAAGCGATCGAGGTGCGTGAGACGGCGTTGACCTCGGACAGCACCGAATCGGTTGTCAGCGGGTCGCCGGAGACGACGCGCACCACGTCGTCGCCCTCCTTGGCGGCGGCGACCAGCGTGCGCGCGACCTCTGCCGGATCGCCGAGCGCGGGGTGTACGACCTGGTCGTGCTCCTCGTCGCCCTCGGCGTTCTCGACGTCGGCGTCCTGGGCATCGGACGACGCGGCGTCGTCAGCGGCCTTGTCGGCCTTCTTAGCGTCGTTCTTGGTGTTCTTGCGCGCGGATTCCGTCGGTTCGTCACGGTGCGCGGACCCGATCATCGCCACGACGGCTGCCGGCACGTCGGGATCGATGAATGCGGTGGTTGCGCTCGCGATGACGGTTCGCGCGCGCACGGTCAGCAGGTCTGGATCGCCCGGTCCCGATCCCACGAACAGGATCCGGCCCGCTCGACCCGGATTGGCCTTCTTGGTACGGCTCATGCGTTCGCACTCTCCTGCCCTCGCTCCGGAGGGCTGCAGTTCTTCTCTGCTGCTCAGGAGTTGACGAGTTCGCCAGCTCCCAGATCCAGCAGTTCGGCGGCGAGAGTCGCACCGAGTTGGCCGGCGTTCTCGACGGGACCCACCGCCGAAGCGCGGATCACATCGGATCCGTCCTCGGCCGCCACCGCCGCGCGAAGCGACAGTTCGGCGAAGATGCGCCCGTCCTCGTCGATCGACTCGACCACTTCGGCTATCGCCCCGACCGGTGCGGTACATCCGGCTTCGAGTGTTGCCAGTACCGCGCGCTCGGCGTCGACCGCCACACGGGTGGCCTCGTCGTCCAACTCGGCGAGTATTCTCACCAGTTCGGCATCGTCGGAGCGGCACTCCACTGCCAGTGCACCCTGCGCCGGTGCCGGTAGCAGCACCACGGGATCGAACGCTTCGGTGACCTCTTCGGCCCTGCCGATGCGGACGAGTCCGGCACGGGCGACCACGACTGCGTCGAGTTCGCCGCCGGCGACTTTGCCCAACCGAGAATCTAGGTTGCCTCGTAGGGGGCGGATTTCCAAACCGAGACCCAATGCTCTAAGCTGCGCGGCCCTCCGCGGAGAGGACGTGCCGATCGTCGCGCCCGGCGGGAGCGCGCCCAACACCAGATTACCCCTGCTGACCAGGGCATCTCGTGGATCTTCCCGGGGCGGGACCGCCGCGATCCGCAGTCCGGGATCGGGTGCGGTCGGCAAGTCCTTGTACGAGTGGACCGCGACGTCGATCTCCCCGGCATGCAGCGCGTTGCGGATTGCCGTGGTGAACACCCCGACACCGATCTCGGCGACCGGAGCGGCCGAGGCGTCGCCTGCGGTTCGGATGACGACCAGTTCCGCCGGATGCCCGTTGGCGGTCAATGCGTCGGCGATGGTCTGCGATTGGGTACGCGCGAGCAACGATCCCCGCGTACCGATGCGGATGGGGCTCAACGCTCTCCCTGGTCGGCTGGGTTCTCACCTACGCCGGGCTTACCACCGAGGCCGCTCTCCGGCGCCGATACCGCCTCGGCCGCTCCCGGCTTGAGCTCGAACAACTCACGAAGTGCCTCGGCGTAGTGATCACCGTTGGGCGTCGACGCGAGCTGTTTCACGCGCACCGTCGGGGCGTGCAGGAGCTTGTCGACGACGCGTCGAACCGTCTTGGCGACCTCGTCACGCTGGGCACCCTCGAGGCCGGGCAGCCGGGTTTCGAGCCGCAGGATCTCGGCCTCGACGACATCGGCGGCACGCTGCCGCAGCGCTGCCACGGTTGGGGTGACCTCCGCCTGACGCTGCAGGGTGAGGTAGTCGGCCAACTCGCCACCGACGATCGAGCGCGCGGCGATCGTGTCGTCGTGCGCGGCCTGGGCCTCCGAATCGCCGCGTAGACCCTCGATGTCGACGACGTGCACACCGGGGAGGCGCGCCGCGGCCGGGTCGACGTTGCGGGGTAGCCCGAGGTCGCAGATGGTCAGCGGTGTCGGTGACACGCGCGCCGCGAGTGCCGAGTGGACGTCGCCGACGCCGACGACGGTCCCGATCGATCCCGTGCAGGCGACGACGACGTCGGCCGACGCCATCACTGCCGGGAGGTCGGCGAATCCGACGCCGCGCACGGCGACGCCCGGATGATTGGCTGCGATGTTGCCTGCGAGGTGCTCCGCATTGGCCACGGTGCGGTTGACCACGACGAGCTCTCGAACGCCTTCTCGCGCCAACTGGGCGGTCGCAAGGCCACCCATGGCACCCGCGCCGATCACGACGGCCTTGCGCAGCTGCTGTTCGGGATCGGCCTCGGGTGCGGATGTCCGCAGGAGATGCTGGGCACGGTGCAGCGCAACGGACACGACCGACGCGCCCGCGCGGTCGATACCGGTCTCACTGTGGACGCGTTTACCGACACGCAGTGCGTGTTGGGCGAGTTCGTGCAGCGTCCTGCCTGCGGTCTTGTTCGCGTCGGCCTCGAGATAGGCGTTGCGGATCTGACCGAGGATCTGCTGCTCGCCGACGACGATCGAGTCGAGGCCGGCAGCGACGGTGAACAGGTGCTCGACGGCGGCCTCGGAGTAGCGGACGTATGCGTGGCGGGTCAGGTCGTTGATGCCGAGTCCGGAATGATCGCCGAGCACATCGCCGACGGCTTCGAGCGCGGGATGGAATGCGTCGACGACGGCGTAGATCTCGACGCGGTTGCAGGTCGAGACGAGCATCGCCTCGGAGATCGCCCGCGAGGACAGCAGGTCGTCGACCAGCTTGGGTCGATCATGATCGGACACGGCGAGTCGCTCGAGCACGTCGACGGGTGCGCTCCGATGGCTGATTCCGAACAGCAGAACACTCACCGCGTCACCGTTTCCATCTCAGACCTCGCATTGATCATCCTTGATCCACACTCCGCACGTTCATCTGGGCACGTTCATCTCGGGCAGATCGTTGCCGGGGAGGTCGGCCCCGGGGAGGTCGACGTGGCCCTGCTGCCCGCTTTCGGCGACGGACAGCGCGGTACGTGACGCGTGAAACGTCAGCACCTGTAGCTCCAAGGCTAGATCAACCTGTCTGACGACGACATCGGAGTCCGTCGACAAAGTTGCGGCTGTCACGTTCAGCAGCTGTCTGATGCCCGCGGCCATCAACGCATCGGCCGCGCGTTGTGCCTTGTCAGGGCCGGTGGCGATCACGCCGATGTCGACCGACTCGATCGTCGGATCACTCGACAGTGACGCGAGAGAGGCGCACGAAGAGACGACGATGCCGTCGACCACTGTGCCGACGACGGCCGGGTCGTCGTCGAACATCGCGACGATGCGGAAGGTGCGGTCGGTGGCGGTGTGTGCGGCGAGGAGTCGACCGAGCCGCCCGGCACCGACGAGCGCGACGGTGTGCACGGTGTCGGTGTGCAGTGTGAGTGCGATGCGCGCCGTGAGCCGCGCGACGTCGTATCCGACGCCGCGGACACCGTTGGCGCCGACGTGCGAGAGGTCCTTGCGGAGAATGGCGGGATTGACCCCTGCTGCGGTCGCGAGCTGCCCGCTGGAGGCGACCAGGACGCCGCGCTGTCCCATCGAACGCAGGACGTGGAGGTAGGTGGCCAGACGGGTCACCGACGGCTCGGGGATGCGATCAGACGCCGACCCGACAGCCATTGCGCACACCCACTTTCGCCCGTCCCGACGGTTCCTCAGCGTAATACGCCGCATATCAGGCGCAGCACGCGACCCGCAGGCGCACTCAGCTGTTCCGGGCCGCCAGATCGGCACGCAGGCGCGGCTCGTCGACCTCCCAGTAGCTGTGCTCCTCGTCGTCGAGCAGCACGACTGGCAGCCGGTCGCCGTACTCGGCGCGCAGTTCCGTCTCACCGGAGTTCGCGGCGACATCGACGTCGACGACGTCGAACTCGACGGACAGGTCGCCGCAGATGCGGGAGAGGTCGGCCCGAGCGGCCTCACAGGCCGAGCAGCCGTCGCGGGTGAGCAGAGTGATCGACATCGAACGGACTCCTTCGACGTTGGTGTCAGCCGACGTTGGTGCCAGCACAGTCTGACACCATGACTAGTCTGTGGGGTGAGCAGGCCGCAGGGTTGGCATTCGTGAGAGGTGGAGTGTGGGCGTGACCTCTGAGAACGAGGAGCCGGACCGCAGGGGTTCCGATTCCACCGGGTCCGGTTCGGACGACACGCAACCCGGCGAGGCGAACGTCCCCGAGACACGGGCCGGGGCTCCCGTCGAGGAGCCCGCAGCGCTGTCCCACGGAGAGTCGACGCCGACGGCCGGGGAGCCCGCAGCGCCGCGGGAGCCCTCCGGCGAGGACTGGGAGTTCCACGCCGACGAGGTGGACAGCTCCGGCGGCGACGATGACGACCTGGACGTCGCCGACGACGAGGACTCCGACGACGAGGAGTCCGGTCGGGTCACGACATGGATCTCCGAACGGGCCACTGCCGCAACGGGACGCTTCCGACAGACCGCCCAGGAATTGCGGCAGGCACTCGCGGGCGAGGCGTCGGCGCAGGCGGCCGTCGACTCTCTTCGCGCGCGGCCACCCGCCGACATCGAATCCGACGTCGCTGTCGACCTCACCGCCGCGGCATTCTTCGACGTCGACAACACCCTGGTGCAGGGCGCGTCGATCGTGCACTTCGCACGGGGGCTCGCGGCGCACAAGTACTTCTCCTACTCCGACGTGCTCGACTTCGCATGGACCCAGGCCAAATTCCGCATCACCGGCAAGGAGAACGCCCAGGACGTCGCGGAGGGTCGCGAGAAGGCGCTGTCGTTCATCGCCGGGCGCGAGACCGCTGAGCTCGCAGCGCTCGGCGAACAGATCTACGACGACTACATCGCCGACAAGATCTGGCCCGGCACAAGGGCTTTGGCGCAACGTCACCTCGACGCCGGCCAGCAGGTGTGGCTCGTCACCGCAACGCCGGTCGAGCTGGCACAGACCATCGCCGACCATCTCGGCCTCACCGGGGCACTCGGCACGGTCGCCGAGAGCGTCGACGGCAAGTTCACCGGCCGACTCGTCGGCGACATCCTGCACGGCCCCGGCAAGGCACACGCCGTGCGCGCGTTGGCGATTCGCGAGGGACTCAACCTCAAGCGATGCACCGCGTACTCGGACTCACACAACGACGTACCGATGCTGTCGCTGGTCGGACGCGCCGTCGCCATCAACCCCGATGCCGACCTGCGCGAGGTCGCGAAGGTACGCGGTTGGGAAATGTACGACTTCCGCACCGCACGCAAGGCCGCGAAGTACGGGGCGTCGACGGCGCTCGTCGTCGGGGCCGCAGGCGCCGCGGGTGCGGGGGCGCTGAAGCTGCTGCGCAACAAGGGCTGAGCCGTCGCGCAGTACCGATGAGGTGAGCCGACCCGCGACGTACGTGGCGTGAAGCGGTCGCGCCTCAGAGTGAGGCGACGGAACTCGACGGATCGATGAGCACCTTCGCGTGGTGCTCGGCACCACCGAGGACGTCGAAAACCCCTGCGACAGCGTCGAAACCGACTACTCCGGTGACCAGCGGCGTGACGTCGACCCTGCCGTCGGCGATGAGATGCAGGGCAGTGCGGAACTCCGCCGGGTCGTAGTAGATCACGAACCGGAGGTCGACTTCTTTGTTGATCGCCATAGCCGGACGGAACCGGTCGAGTTCCATACAGACGCCGACCACGACGATGCGTGACCGCAGCGGAACCCCCGACACGATGTTCTCGATCATCCCCGGTACGCCGACGCACTCGAACACCACCGGCCCCTTCGGCGTTGCACCGATCTTGTCGCCGAGTGCGATGACCCGCCACCACGGCAGGCCCGGTACCCGGCGCAGGATGCGCATCGCCGTGAACGCGGTGTCGAGCAGTTGGCCGGTGCGCGTGAGGTACTTGCCCTTCTTCGCGGCGATGTCCCAAGGGGATTCGACCTTCGGGTCGACGACTATGTCGGCGCCGCAACGTCGTGCGAGGTCTCGACGACCGGCCGACAGATCGGAGGCGATGACCGTTTTCACACCCTTGGCCTTGAGGACCAGGATCACCGACAGTCCGATAGGGCCACACCCGACGACAACGGCGACGTCGCGTTTGCTCACGTCTCCACGGTTGACCGCGTGCACCGCCACCGACACCGGCTCGGTCAGTGCGGCATGGTCGATCGGCACACCGTCGGGCACCGGCATCGTCATGTCCTCGGACACGACGACGTACTCGGCGTACGAGCCCGGCGCGTCGGCGCTGAGACCCACCAGGTGCTCGGTGTCGCCGTGCTTGATGATCGGCAGCGCGGCGACCAGCGTGCCCGGCGCCCACTTCTTGCGACATTTCGGACCGTAGGACGCGACCTCGCCGATGAACTCGTGCCCCATCACGACGTGATCGGTGGAGCGCATGAAGCGGTCGTAGCCGACCTCTGCGGTGACGTCGGCGGTGTCGTCGCTGTGGGTACGCGCATGCAGGTCAGAGCCGCAGATACCGGTGCGCACCACCTTCAGCAGCACCTGGCCCGGCCCGGGTTGCGGCGTCTCGATCTCCTCGACGCTCAGCTCGCCCTCGTGACACACGACTGCACGCATCGGCTTCCTCTCCTCCGGCGGCGTTTCATAGCAACGTTCGTTGCCAC
Organism: Gordonia otitidis; assembly: GCF_020735545.1. NCBI lineage: Bacteria > Bacillati > Actinomycetota > Actinomycetes > Mycobacteriales > Gordoniaceae > Gordonia > Gordonia otitidis. The sequence continues at coordinate 3,095,593 of NZ_CP085974.1, read as the reverse complement.
GTTCTACCGGATACTGTGCCAGATGCGTGTGACCAGCATCTCGCCGGGCGAGGATTCCCGAGACCTCCACGTCACGAGCGCGCCGAGGACCGCCCCGGACCCCGGCGAGTCAGCCGAAGTAGACGCTGCCGCGGCGGCTCAGCATGCGGAACAGCGTCTGCTGGATCTCCTCGCGCACGTGGTCGGTGAGATCGAAGACGACCATCGGATCGTCGGCCGACGACTCGTCGTACCCGCCGGTTTCGATCGGACGCCCGAAGTGGATGTGCCACTTCGACGGCAACGGAACCAGACCGAGCGGTCCGAGCAGCGGGAACGTCGGCGTGACAGGCAGATAGGGCAACCCGAGGATGCGGGCGATCGGTTTGAGGTCGGCGAGCATCGGGTAGATCTCCTCCGACCCGACGATGGACACCGGGACGATGGGCGTCGCGTTGCGCAGTGCGGTGGTGACGAAACCACCGCGACCGAACCGCGCCAACTTGTACCGGTCCTTGTAGAGCTTGCCGATCCCCTTGTAACCCTCTGGCCACACCGCGGTCAGTTCACCCTGCCGCAGCAGGCGGTCGGCGTCGTTGGTGCATGCCAGCGTCGCACCGATCCGACGAGCGACCTCACTGACGCCCGGGGTGTCAAAAGCCATGTCGGCGGCCAGGATTCGCAGATACCGACCGGTGGGGTGGTTGTCGTGGACGGCCAGACTCGTCATCAGCGCGTCGACCGGGAGCGCACCGGCGTGATTGGCGACGAGCAGCGCACCCCCGGTGACGGGTAGGTTCTCGATGCCGGTCACCTCGACGCGGAACCACTTCTCGTACACCTGACGTATCGCAGGAAACCAGACGGAATCGGTGAAATGCGGGTCGAAACCGAAGTCGTCGACCTCGTAGTCTCCCGTCATCCGCTCACGGATGAAACCCGCTGTGGCGGTGAGTGAATCAGCCACAGCTCCGCGGATACCGCCGAGACTGAACAGTGGGCTGCGCGCGGGCCCGCGCTGCTCGACACCGAGCGCTGCGGTCTCGAGGGCCACGTCGTCGTTGATGGGCGTGACCGCCGCAGGCGTCGTGCCGAAGCCGTCGGTGTTGGGGTGGCCGACATTCGACGGCGCTGTCGCCTGCTGACTGGGGTGACGATGCCGCCCCTGATCGGCAGATGCGCCCGGGTGTCCGCGACGAGAGGCCTCGATGGCTGCCCCCGACCCCGCGTACAGCTGAATCACCTTGGCCGTGCGTGCATCACCGGACGACGTCACGTGATTCGACAAATTGTTCCACCCCCAACGGGTTCGACGCAGAAGAACGGGGAGGGCGCGCCTGGTTTCGCTGCGTCAACCAACCAGGTCTGACGTCCGAGTTTACGGGTTCGCCTCGCATAGTGCACGTTGCACCCCGGTATTTGCATTCTCATTGATTCGATCAAATCGAGCATTCAAATTGATCGCTAGAACGGACACTCTGTGCGATTTATCTGAGGATTTTTTCAGGCGAGCCGATGGGCTGCCGAGACAACCTGCCGTTCGGCTTTTCGCCAGGTGTCCGGTGCGATCACAGGGGTCACACCACTGCGCTCGACGAAGTCGTCGAGCGTCTCGAGCGTCGAATACCGTGGAGCGAAGCCGAGTTCTGTGCGCATCCTCGTGGTGTCGAGAACCCTTCCGTACGTGAGGAATTCGGTCTGCGACGACCGCAGGCGGGCCGACCGGAGGTTCTGCATCACCCCGGTGATCGGAGCGAGCAGTCCGCCCAACACGGGCAACTCGACGTGCCCGACGCGTCGAATCGCCTGGGTCAACGTGACCACTCCGTCACCTGCGATGTTGAAAGTTCCCGGCTTCCCACGCAACGTCACATGCTCCATTGCCGCGAGCGCGTCCTCTTCGTGCAGAAATTGCAATCTCGGCTGGTAGCCGATGACCGTGGGGACCACCGGGAGCGAAAGATAGGAACTCATCCTGGTGTTGATTCGCGGACCGAGCAACGCCTGCAGTCGCATGATCGAGACGTCGATGTCCTGCCGCCGACGCGCGAGCCCTCGCACGTACCCCTCGACGTCGAGCATGTCGCGTCCGTAGCCGCGTCGTGGTTCACGTTTGGCCGGTGCCTCCTCGGTGAAGTGCGCAGGATCGCGCGGACTCGCACCGTAGACCATCGCCGTCGATCGCAGGACGAGGCGCTTGACCGAGGGGCTCCGCTGGCATGCTCCGCACACCTGCATCGCGCCGAACAGATTGAACTCCTTGATGGCGGCCGAATGGGGGGCCGTCTCCATGATCGACGTCGCCGCGTGCACCACGGTGTCGACCTCGTAGTGCGAGATGGCCTTGGCGATCGCAGGCCTACGGATGTCGAGACGCAGGAACTCCGCCCGCCCCATGCGACGCATCAGGTCCTTACGCGGCACCCGGGAGTCGACGGCGATGACACGCTCGACGTCCGGATTGGCCACGAGCGTGGCGACGAGGTAACCACCGAGGAAGGTCGACGCCCCGGTGACGAGCACCGTACGTGGGACCTGGCGTATGTCGGAGCGAGAACCGTCGGGCATGGTCGCAAGGCTAGTCGGACAAAAAAGAACCCGCACTCAGGCGGGTTCTTTGGTGCGCGGTCTGCTGTGACCGCGATCGAGTCGGTGGCGCGCAACGGCACGCCGCCGACTCACTTACCGAGTTTGCGACGCTGCACGCGAGTCCGACGCAGAAGCTTGCGGTGCTTCTTCTTCGACATGCGCTTGCGGCGCTTCTTGATCACTGAACCCATCGGGGCACTTCCTTACCTACACGGTCTCACGCGGTTTCACGGCACGCTGTCGTCGGCACCCACCTGGTGGTGAGGCCTGCCCGCCGGAACCTTGCGGCGAGATCAGCTACGCGATCATCAACACTACCGGGCGGGGTCGCAAAGAGAAAAATCAGGTCGTATCCGGTGCACACCACAACTCCTGCCGACGACACGCGATGGTCGCTCGACAGGAGTCACGGACACGTCTCGATGCACCGGGCGGGCACGGACAAGCGCACCCGAACGGCAACTAGCCTGCGTCGAAGTAGGACGTCTCCAGGTAGTCGTGCACCGCCTTGGCGTGCACCCGAAACGAACGACCCACGCGCACAGCCGGAAGCTCTCCGCTGTGGACGAGACGATAAACGGTCATCTTCGAGACGCGCATCAGGGATGCGACCTCGGCGACGGTCAAGAACTGCGACCCTGAAGCCGCGTTGCCGACCGCGCCAGACCTGTCACCAGGAGTCTCTGCTGCCATGAGTTACTCATACCTCCGGAGCACGCGTCGCGGCCGCCGGCTTCCCCTCCGGCGGACACCAGACACGCACGTGCTTGAAGCAGCTTAGCGTGGCAGATGTGAAAAAAGCGACGTAAGTGGCCTGGATTTGCATTGTTCAACGCCACTGACCACAACATACTGGGGTTTTGGCGAGAAGAAACCCTAAATATTGGGTGTTGGCAGTCGGGCGTGGCAGCCCGATCAGGCCCCTAAACCCTCAACGTCGGGTCGACGTCCCGCGCGTGCGCTGGCCTCCGCACAGGCCTCGGTTGCCCGGTACATCGCTGCTCGTGCACCGTTTTCCTCCAGCACGCGGATCGCAGCCGCCGTTGTTCCGCCCGGCGATGTGACAGCCGCACGCAGGTCAACGGGCGAGATCCCGGAGTCGCTGAGCAGAATGCCCGATCCGCGGATGGTCTGCACCGCGAGTTCGCTGGCCTGCACGCGTGTGAGGCCGAGCGCCACACCCGCGTCGATCATCGATTCGGCGAGAAGAAACACGTACGCCGGTCCCGATCCGGAGATCGCGGTGACGGCATCCATCTGCTTCTCGGGTACGACGAGCACCTTGCCGACGCTCTCGAGCAGCCCCACGACGGCGGCGAGCTGCTCGGGGTCGACATGGCGTCCCGGCGACACGGCCGACATCGCCTCGTTGACGAGCATGGGGGTGTTGGGCATGACCCGCACGACCGGCACGCCCGCGGGCAGCGCGTTCTCGTAGCGCGCGATCGGTACGCCCGCGGCGAGGCTGACCGTGACGCGCTCGGTGTCGCCGTTGTCGTCGACGCGTGCGAGTTGACGCAGCACGGAGTCGACGATGTCGGGCTTGACCGCGACGAACACGTACTGGGCACCCTCGACGGCGGTGGGCACATCGGTGACCAGCACCCCGTACTCCTCGGCGAGTTCGCGGGCGCGCGCCTCGTTCGGCTCTGCGACCACCAGGTTCTTGGGCTGGTGCCCCGCTGTGACGAGCCCGGCGAGCAACGCCTCACCGATCTTGCCGCCGCCGATGATGGCGATCCGTTCACTCACGTCGTGCTGCCTTTCTGGTCAACCCGGGGGTCGGTTCAGTCCTGTCGCTGCGGTATCAGTGCAAGCTGACGTGACTGCGCGACCACGGTGCCTGTCGAGTCCACCACGAGATGGTCCTCCTCGAACATCCCGGGTCCCACCTCGGTGCTCGACGCGGCGAACCGCAGCCATCCCGCCGCGGGACGTCGCCGCACGTAGGTGGTGAGCTGGACAGTCGGCGCCCAGCCGAAGAGCGCGAGGTTCATCACCACCGGTGGTGAGATGTCGCAGACGAGCACCGCGAACTCGACGTCGGGCTCGGTGTTCTTCGGTCGTGTCCACCCGCGGACCACCGGCTCTCCGGTCTCTCCACGGGCGACGGGAAAGCTGGTGGGGTCGAGCACGACGTCGAGGGCCGAACCGAGATGCATGACCTCGGCGATCGGCGACCCGTCGATGTCGATTCCGTCCGACGTCGGTTCGGGCGGCAGGTCGTCGAGGACCGACGGAGACGAGTGATGCGGCGTGCCACTGTCGGGACGTGCGAGCGTCACCGACGACGACACCATCAGTCGTCCGTTCTGACTGAGGTCGACGGTCAGCAGCGTGACGGTGCGCCCGCGTTTGCGCAGCGTCACCGCGAGGTCGACGCCGGCGGGATCGGGTGCTGCGAGGTAGTCGCTGGCGATGGCGACGGGTACGAGGTCGCTCGCCGAGGGCCGGGACTCGTCGGCGTCGACGAGGTCGTCGTATGCGGTCAGTGCTGCGCGCGCGACGAGCATCTGCATCGAACCACCGTGCACCTTCGGGCCGATCGTGAATGCCGGGTCGATGACAGCGCGGTAGTTGACGTCGCCGGGACCGTCCGAGGGGTGCAAGGTCAGCAGTTCGGCGATCTTGTCGCTCATTCGGTGTCGGTCTCCGGGTTCGCGAGGTCGGGCTCTGGTGGCGGATTCGTCGGGGTGCGGCCGGCAGTGGGTGAGGTCGGGGCGACCTCTCGGCGCAGATTGGTGCGAGCGAAGTCGAGAGCTCGGGACAGGAGTGCGGCGCGTTCGGGTTTGGTGCGGGCCGACCCCGTGCTGACCTCGAGGATGACGCCGCCCGCGAAGTCACTCGCGGCGAGACGGCGGCACACCTCGACGCACGGTTGCGAGCCGTCGCCGGGAATCAGGTGCTCGTCGGTCGCCGCGCCGCTGCCGTCGGCGAGATGGAGGTGTGTGAGCCGTGAGCCCATGCGCTCGAACAGCGCGACGGCGTCGACGCCTGCGGTCGCCGTGTGTGAGAGATCGAGGGTGTAGTGCGCGTACCCGTCGTCGGTGGGATCCGTCGACTTGCCGAACGCCGATGCCGCGCGTCCAGGTCCTCCCCCGCGTGCGTTCAGTCGCTGCGCGGACCGCTTGCCCGCGCCGAAGAGTCGGTCGGCGCGCATCGGGAACATGTTCTCCACCGCGACGGCGACGCCGGTGTTCTCCTCCAGTTCTGCGACGAGGTCGTCGAAGGCAGCGGTGTAGGCGCGTTGCCATCGGAAAGGCGGATGCACGACGACGGTCGGCGCTCCGAGGTCCTCGGCAGCCGCGACGGCGCGTGCCAGTTTGGCCTGCGGATCGCGGCCCCACACCCGCTGCGAGATGAGCAGGCACGGCGCATGGATGGACAGCACCGGCACCTGGTACCGCTCCGAGAGGTATTCGACGTGGGCGATGTCCTGACTGACCGCCTCACCCCACACCATCAGTTCGACACCGTCGAAACCCAACTCGGCCGCGTACGCGAACGCCGCCTCGGTGTTCTGCGGATAGACCGAAGCCGTCGACAGCCCGATCGGGATGTCGGCCATGGGGTTGATCATCAGGTGCTCACGTCGCGAGCAACACCAACGGACCGATGGTTACGATCAGCCCCACACCGAGCGCGAGCAAAGTGGTGAACAGATCACGCGAATGCCGGACGGCATGCGTGAACGAGACGATGCCGAAGATCACCAGAACCGCCAACACCAGAGCGAAGTAGACGTTCCAGCGCCAGAGTTCCGTGAATCCCCAGAACAATCCGACACCGACCGCGAGCCCGAGAATCGCCTCGCCGATGACCAGGAGCCATGCCTTCGCGGGCGATCGCTCGGCGGAGCCGGTCTTCGCAGCCGCGGAGTCTGCTGGTGCTGCCTTCTCTGTTGCTCCCCTGTCCGCTTCCCGCGTGCTGGCGGGCGCGTCGGCGGATCCTGTGTCCGCTGACGCCCCGGCCGCCGGCGTGGACGTCTCGGCGTTCTCGTGCGCGGTGGCGTCGACTGTCGCTGCCGAGTCTTCGGCGTCGGTGCCTGCCGCTGTGTCGCCGGCTGCGGTGTCGTCGGCTGCGGTGTCTTCGGCTGCGGTGTCGTCTCTGTCGGGATGGGGGTCGAACGCCGAGTAGGCGTACGAGTGCGGGGCGGTCTCGCCGATCCGATCCGCGGCGGGTGTCATGTCGAGCGTGTCCTCGACGATCTCCATCGCCGTCGTCTCCTCCACCAACTCTGCAGCGCGCCGGTCCTCTCCGGGTTCGTCGTGCCGATCGTCGGCGAGCGGGGCGGCGTCTCCGCTGTCGGCGACGCCGGCAGCCGGGGTCCGCGCGACGGCCGTGTGGACCTGGTTGTCGGACTTCCGGTCGCCGGGGGTCTGGGGAACGGGGGTCTGGGCGCCGGGGGTCTCGACGTTGCCGACACGCGAGTCGGAACCGAGATCGCTGCGGGGCTCGTCGAACCTGTTCTCGGTGGTGCCGGTCCCGGTCGTGACAGCCTCGGTGGTGTCAGCCTCGCGCTTGGCAGCCTTGCGCTTGGCGGCCTTGCGCGCGAACCATCCGCGCTTCTTCTTCGGCTTGTCACCGCCGCGGGCGTCCCGCGCGGTGGAGCGCTTGCGACGCTTCGCGTCGGTGTCGTCATCGTCGTATTCCGAGAACGAACGGTAGGCGTCGAAATCGTCGTCGATGACGTCGGCGAACCGTCCCGGCCTGGCGGGCGGCGCGTCGAGTTCGACACCGACGAGGTCGTCGGCCTCGACCAACTGCACGTCCTCGTCGCGCGGGTCCCCACCCTGCAAGTCACCGCCCTCTAGGTCACCGCCGTGCACGTCGTCGCCGCCGACGATCGGGATGATCCCGGTGACGGCATTGGCGTGCTCGTCGTCGGCGGTGTCGGGAGTCCGCGGGGCCGGAGGCGAGGTGCGGACGCCGGACGTGGGCTCGGTGCGCGAGACCCGCTCGGCGACGGCGGCGGCGTTGAAGTCGCGAGTCTGGGGTGGGGCGTCGTAGACCGATCTGTCGAATCCCGTGGTCGACCCCGCGGGGTCGGCCGAATCCTGCAGCGGCCGGCTGTCGGAGGCTCGGCGCGGGACCGGGCTCGACGATCGGGGGAAATGCTCCGCGGCGTCGGACGTGGTCGGCGACGTCGGGGCGTCGGTGATGCGCGGGATCTCTCCGGTCAGTTCCGACACCGACACCGAGCCGTCGCGACCCGCGCGCCGTCTGCCACGTCCCTCGGCGCGCTTCTCACGCTCCTCGTCGGCAATGGCGGCGTCGCGACGCGCGAGGAGTTCGGACACGGAGATCGGGCGCGATTCCGCCGCCGAATCGCCTGATCCGCCAGAGGGTGACCCCGGTTGCTTGGCCATCGAAATTCGCTCTCCGTCCTCGCCGTCGTCGTGACGACCGCTTCGCCGCAGCCGTGTCAACCGCGCCGTCCGTCCGTGCAGGCAGCTCCGGCGCGCGTCCTGAGCGCCTAGCGGGAGCTGTTGGTCGCGGCTGGTACCGAACCCGCCGACTCTGCAGTCTCTGTCTGTTCTCGGGTGTCCGTGAACTCCGTGTCGAGGAACTCGGTGTCGAGACGACGCAGGATCACACCCTCACGCAACGCCCACGGACAGATCTCCAGTGTATCGACCGACAGTGCGCGCATCGCCGCCTCCGCGACCAGCGCGCCCGCGACGAGCTGACCGGCTCGGTCGGCGCTGACACCCTCGAGTTCGGCACGGTCTTCGCGGGTCATCCGGGAGATGAAGGAGATCAACTGCCGCAGGCCGCTGGCGGTGAGCTGGCGCTTCACGCGCAACCCTGCACCCGACGGTGCGGCGCCGGTCAGTCGCGCGAGACTTCGGAACGTCTTCGACGTCGCGACCGCGAGGTCGGGTTTGCCGGCCGCGCGCAATTCGCGAGCGGGATCCCTGAGCTCCGCGTCGAGCCAATCGCGCAGCACGCCGATGCGTCGTCGGTCCGGCGGATCGTCGGGAAGCCATTCGCGGGTCAGCCTGCCCGCGCCCAGCGGAAGGCTCAGCGCGACGTCGGGTTCCTCGTCGACGCCGTTGGAGATCTCCAGTGATCCGCCGCCGATGTCGAGTGCGAGGATGCGACCGGCGCTCCAGCCGTACCACCGGCGCACGGCCAGCGAGGTCAGTCGCGCCTCGTCGCGTCCACTGAGCACCGTCACCCGCACACCGGTCTTCGCGGCGACACGGTCGAGCACCTCATCGGAGTTGGTGGCGTCGCGCACCGCCGACGTCGCGAACGCCATGGTCTGTTCGCAGCCGGACGTCGCGGCGATGTGAGTGAATTCGTCTACCGCGTCGACGAGCGACCGGGCACCGCGCTCGGTGAGCCTGCCCTTGCCGTCGATCTGCTCCGCGAGGCGCAGCACCGACTTCGTGGAGCTCATCGGAGTCGGATGTCCGCCACGATGGGCATCGACGACGAGCAGGTGGACAGTGTTGCTGCCCACGTCGAGCACTCCTAAACGCACGGATACACGGTAGTGCGTCGACGATTCGCCACGTTGCGGGGGTGACGGAACACACGAGTGCAGTCGGACGGCGCACCGTCGATGCGGTTACCGTGAACGGCGTGCACAGTCCCACCCGTTCCGCACAGATCGCCCCGGCCCCGGAGGTACCGCTCGACTTCGCGCGCGAGTGGTACGAGTTCTTCGATCCCGCGGACCCCGAACATCTCATCAATGCCGACCTGACCTGGCTGTTGTCACGCTGGACGTGTGTCTTCGGCACACCGGCGTGCCAGGGGATCATCGACGGCCGGCCCGACGACGGCTGCTGCAGTCACGGGGCCTATCTCACCGACAAGGACGACCGGAAACACCTCGCGAAGAGCGTCGCGATGCTCACCCCTGACGACTGGCAGTTCCACGAGAAAGGTTCCGGCAAGGATGCCCTCGGCAAGAAGGGCTACCTCGAGGAGGGCGACCTCGACGACGAACCCGCGCTCAAGACGCGAATCCACAAGGGCGCGTGCATCTTCCTCAATCGTCCCGGCTTCGACCGCGGCCCGGGGTGCGCGCTGCACGCGATGGCGTTGCGCAAGGGCATCGAGCCGTGGAGCGTGAAACCCGATGTGTGCTGGCAACTTCCGATTCGTCGAGAGCAGGATTGGGTGGAGCGTCCCGACGGTACCCAGGTACTCAAGACGACGATCACGGAGTTCGATCGACGCGGCTGGGGCGAGGGCGGACACGACCTCAAGTGGTACTGCTCCGGTTCACCCGACGCTCACGTCGGCGCGACGCAGGTCTTCGAGTCCTACGCCCCGGAACTGACAGAACTGCTCGGCAAACCCGCCTACGACGAACTCGCGCGAGCGTGCCGACGTCGCAACGGCCTGGGCATCGTCGCCATACATCCCGCCACCGCAGCCGCGACGACCCGCCGCGAGACCGACATCAAATACGAGGAGCTGGGCTGACCGAGCCCGCGTCGGCGAGTAACAGAACGCGCGCCGGGTGTGAATAGAAGACCGTGCGGGTCACAGTGTCTTCCTTTCTTCGCCAGTTGCTGAGCCGTGCGGACTACTCGTGGCTGCTGTCCTACCTCGAGTCCAGGGGATTTCTCATCTGGGTCAGGTGCGCGATCGCGGTCGGCGGGCTCGCGATCAGTCTCACCGCGCTTCTTGCAGCGTTCGCACCGCCAGGTGTGCTGTGGCCGCACGGCAGGAGCGTCATGCTCGCGATGTCGGTGGTGGCGCTGTGCTGGGCTGCGCGCTGGCTGCTGTGGCGCTGGCCGTCGAGAACGCAGTCGTTGGTCATGATGAGCGGAGCCGATATCGGGATCGCGGCAGCGTGCTTCATCCACCGCGACCTCGTACTGGGCATCGCCGCCACTCCGCTCTTCGCAGTCACCGGTGCTTACCTCTCGTTCTTCCACAGCGTGCGGGCCAACCTCTGCCACGTCCTGTTCGCGTTTCTCGTGGCCGCTGCCGCACTCATCGCATGCGGCTACGTCCAGGGCACGCAGTGGCTGCCTCTCGCGGCGAGCAAGGCATTCATCGGCCTTTTGTCGACGGCACTGGTACTGCCGTTCATCCAGGTCGGCTACCGCATATTCCGTTCCAGCGCAGACGAATCCACGTTCGACACCCTCACCGGCCTGCTGAATCGACGTGGACTGAAGCGTGAGGTCGCCAGAACAGAGTTCGACGATTCGCCGCCCCAATCGCCGTGGACGGTCCTGCTGATCGACCTCGACGACTTCAAATCCGTCAACGACACGTACGGTCACGCTCGCGGCGACGACGTCCTCGTCGCCGTCGCGGAGGCGATGACGCGGACGGTCGACCGGGACGCCACGGTACTGGCCGCGAGATTCGGCGGTGACGAGTTCGTGTTGGCGACACGAGAACCCCCGCTTGTGGGGCGCATCGTCGCCGAACGCATCCGCGAGACGATCGGTGCGCTGACCGACCCCACCGTGTCGGTCAGCGTCGGCGTCGCCGGCGACGACGACGGTCGGCGCGGGGTGTTCGAACTGATCACCGAGGCAGATCGGGCAATGTACAAGGCGAAGCGATCGGGCGGAGATCGCGTGATGAGCGCGGCGAGCAGGTCGGGTCAGGGCCCGGGCGCATGACGGCGCCCGGGGTAACCGGTAGCCGCACATCAGAGGCCCGCACCGGCCGCGCGGGGTAGTGCTCGGTCCACCGAAACCATTGCACAATGTGCCCATGGAGATCGATGGGGGGCGCGGCGTGCGGGATGCTGCCCGCCAGTGGCTGAGGCAATCCGATGACCGTTGGGTGCTCGACTTCTTCGGGTACCTCAACCTGATCGGCTTCACCAAGATCGTCGTCGCGGGCGGCGGCGTGCTCAACGGCGTGATAGCCGCGCTGTCCCTACTCGGGCCCGACGGTGTGCTGTGGCCCGGTGTCGGCACGACTGCGATGATCGTGGTGGTCGTCGTCTGTCTTGGATGGACGGTGCGCTGGCTCCTGCTCCCCTGGCCGACGCGCTCCGAATCCCTGATGTTGTGTGCCGTCGCCGACGTCGTGATCACCGTCACGGTCTTCGCTCACCAGAACATGCTGCTCGGCATCGCCTCGGCATCACTGTTCGTGGCGACGAGCATCTACCTGACGCTGTTCCACGGCGCCGTAGCCAATCTCTGCCACATCGTCTTCACCGCGGTGGTCGTCGTGGCCGCTGTCGTCACGTGCTGCGTCGTGCAGGGAACGCAGTGGCTCCCGATCGCCACCGCGGAGGCGGCCATTGTCGTCATGGCCGTCGTGGTGGCGCTGCCCATCCTCCACATCGGATTCAGCATCGTCCGCAGGAGCGCCGTCGACTCGTTGACCGACTCACTGACCGGCCTTCTCAATCGCCGGGGTTTCTACCGGGCCGTCGCCGCGGCGTCGTCTCGAGGCGTGACGACGCCTGCGCCGCACCGCCGTTCACGATGGATCGTCGCGGTCGTCGACCTCGACAACTTCAAGGTCGTCAACGACATCCATGGCCACGTACATGGAGATCGGGTGCTGGTGGACGTCGCGTCGGCGGTACGACTCGCCGCGGAGAGTCACACGATCATCACGCGCTTCGGTGGCGACGAGTTCGTGCTCGCCACCCAGTACGACACCGAGTTACCCGACGCCGACCGGTTCGCAGCCTTCGGCGAACGACTCGTGCGCGCCGTCGTCGAGGCGAGCGGCGGTGCGGTGACGGCGAGCGTCGGAATCGCCAGCGGAGACAACGACGACGACGGACGCATCACCACTGTCATAGCCGACGCCGATCGCGCGATGTATGCAGCCAAGATTCATGGTGGCAACCGGTTCGAACTCGGCTGAGCAGCGTCGGTCGTCGAGTCGTTGCGGGTCAGGGCTCGAGCTTGTATCCGAGTCCGCGGACCGTCACGAGGTGCTTCGGGTTGGCCGGATCCGGCTCGATCTTCGACCGCAGACGCTTGACGTGCACATCGAGGGTCTTGGTGTCGCCGACGTAGTCGGCGCCCCACACCCGATCGATGAGCTGACCGCGGGTGAGCACCCGACCCGAGTTGCGCAACAGGTACTCGAGGAGGTCGAACTCCTTGAGCGGCAACGTGATCTGTTGTCCGTTGACGGCGACGATGTGCCGCTCGACGTCCATCCGGACAGGTCCGGCCTCGAGGACGCCGATGGCGAGGTCGTCGTCGGCTGCGTCACCACCGCGACGCAGTACCGCACGGATGCGGGCGATCAGCTCGCGCGCCGAGTACGGCTTGGTGACGTAATCGTCGGCACCGAGTTCGAGTCCGACGACCTTGTCGATCTCGCTGTCACGTGCGGTCACCATGATCACCGGCACACTGGACCGTGTGCGCAGCGACTTGCAGATCTCTGTGCCGGACATGCCCGGCAGCATCAGATCGAGCAGGACGATGTCGGGGCTGACGCGGTCGAAGGTACCGAGCGCCGCCGAGCCGTCGTTGACGACTGTGGCCTCGAATCCCTCCTTGCGCAACAGGAATGCCAGCGGATCGGCTAGCGATTCCTCGTCCTCGACGATCAGAACGTGAGTCACCTGTCGGTTTCCTTCGGTCGTGCGGTTGACGCAGGCGGAAGTGCCTCGTCCTGGACAGCGGCGGGGGCCGCAAACTCAGAGATCTCGATGTCGGGTTCTGCCCAGTCGATCTCGGCGCTCATGTCCTGTGGGATGCACAGGGTGAACGTCGAACCGGTGCCCGGCTTGCTCCACAGGGAGATCAGCCCGCCGTGGTTGGCGGCGACATGTTTGACGATGGCCAGCCCGAGTCCGGTGCCACCGGTACTGCGTGAGCGGGCTTTGTCGACGCGGAAGAAGCGTTCGAAGACTCGTTGCTGGTCAGCGGGTGCGATCCCGATCCCACGGTCGGTCACGGCGATCGCGACCATGGGGCGGCCGTCATGACGGGTCACTCGTCGACTCACCGAGACGGTGGTGTGCGGCGGTGAATACGAGATCGCGTTCACGATCAGATTGTTCAGCGCCGTCAGCAGCAGCATCCTGTCGCCACGCACCGTCAGTCCGGCGGCGGCGTCGGCACGCAGCGAGATCGACGCCGCCTCGGCGGCAACCGAAGCGGACTCGATGGCTTCGTCGATCAGCGAGTCGACGTCGACCAGCGAGAAGTCGGCCGTCTCGCCCTCCTGTAGCCGCGACAATGCGAGCAGTTCGGTGACCATGTTGCCCATCCGGGTGGCCTCGGCGACGACACGGGTGCCGAAGTGCTGCACCGAGTCGGAGTCGTCGGAGGACTCCAGCAGGGCTTCGGCCAGCAGGCTGATCGCGCCGACCGGAGTCTTGAGTTCGTGCGAAACATTGGCGACGAAGTCCCGACGAGTCGCTTCTACGCGCAGATGTTCGGTGTCGTCGACGCCGTACACAACGGCGTAACGCTCATCGCCCTGACGGACCAGCCGCGCGATACAGCTGACCGACTCGACGGTCTTGCTGCGGGTGCGTCCGGTCGACAGGAAGCCCAATGCCGACGCGGGAGGTTCGAAATCGAACCGCCGCTCGACCTCGGTGTCGAGGACCTCTTTGGCGGCTTCCCAGACAGAGTCGTCGAGCAGTCGGTCGCGTACCAGAGCCAGTTCGAGGGCCCGGTGGTTGTAGAGCACGACGTCGCGGAACTGGTCGACGACGGCCACCGCGGTGTCGGAGTTGCGCACGATCAGCCCGAGCAGGCCCGCGGTCGTCATCCGACCGTCCTCGGTGGTGCCGTTGACGTCGCTGTCGCGTAATTCGGCGTTCTCGGGAACCACCCTGGGCCGATCGGCGAGGGTCAGCGTGTACGTGGGCTGGTCGGCGGCGATGTCGGGGACCACGGCGTGGGCCTGGGCGGGCTGCGCCGCGTCGTCGGGATGGTTGACCGCTCCGCGCGGTGCGGCATCGCGACGCCAGAAACGACCGAGCACGAAGCCGACGACGACTGCGGCCACGAGGGCGACGGCAACTGTCACGCCGCCCACGAATACACCGGTCACAACGTCAGCTTACGGCTCACCAAACTGCGGGAACACTCAGCGCTGGAGTGTTCGACCGGTGTTCACACACAGTTCCACCGGCGTCGACCCGAGAGCGGGAGACGTGCGTCCGACGATCCTCACGACGTGACGGACGCCACCATATCGGCGTATTCGGGGTGCTTGTCGATGTAGTGGCGCACGTACGAGCAGACCGGCACCACCTGCTTGCCCTGGGACCGGATGTCATCGAGGACGGCGTGGACCAGTTGTGCGGCGTAGCCCCTGCCGGAGTAGGCGTCGAGGATCACGGTGTGGGTGAGGATCACCTGATACGGCTCGGAGACGTAGTCGAGGTAACCCACGAGGTGCTCGTTGGACTCGGTGTCGCGCGGATCGGACTCGGGATCGGTGAGAATCGCCTCGTACCGTTCCTGCGGTGCCGAGTGGACTATGCGGAGGGTTCCAGAGTCGGCCATGCACCCAATGTAACCGCCGTCACACCATTACGTCCGTGACGATTGGGTTACGGACGGTGGGGCGTAACGATTGTCTCGATGCGATTGCCTCGATGCCCGGACAGCGGGATCTGCTGCCCTCGCTCGCGATACGTCCTACTTCTTGCCCTGAGCTGCGACAGCTGCGGCGCCCGCCGCCGCGGCCTCGGGGTCGAGATAGGTGCCACCGGGGTTGAGGGGCTTGAGGTCGTCGTCGAGGTCATAGCGCAGCGGGTTGCCGGTCGGGATGTTGAGTCCGGCGATATCGGCGTCTGAGATTCCGTCGAGGTACTTGACCAGCGCACGCAGTGAGTTGCCGTGTGCGGCGATCAGCACGGTCTTGCCGGCCTTGAGGTCGGCGGCGATGTCTGACTCGAAGTACGGGATGAGTCGCTCGACCACATCCTTGAGGCACTCGGTCAGCGGAACCTCGTCGAGGTCGGCGTACCGGGGATCGTGCGTCTGGCTGTACTCCGACTCCGGATCGATCGGCGGCGGCGGGGTGTCGTAGGAGCGGCGCCAGAGCATGAACTGCTCCTCGCCGAACTTCTCGAGGGTGTCGGCCTTGTTCAGACCCTGCAGTGCGCCGTAGTGGCGCTCGTTGAGGCGCCAGTCGCGGACTACGGGAATCCAGAGCCGGTCGGCGGCGTCGAGCGCGATGTTCGCGGTCGTGATCGCGCGACGGAGCAGCGAGGTGTAGAGGACGTCCGGCAACACGTCGTGTTCGACGAGCAGCTCACCCGCCCGCGTCGCCTCCGACCTGCCTTTGTCGGTGAGCGCGACGTCGACCCAGCCGGTGAACTGGTTGGACGCGTTCCATTCGCTCTCGCCGTGCCGCATGAGGATCAGGGTGCCGTTGCTCATGGGACAACAGTTTTCCACACAGCCACGGCCAGCTCTCGGCAACGCCACGAGGATCGCCATACGCGGTTCTCGACACACACGCGGCCTCGGTTGGTGAACGCGGCCGGTGTACCGGCCGCGTCCGCCGAACCGGACCGCGTCTGTGCAGTTTTCACACTGTGTAGTTCCTACCGCCGGAATCCGACCGTTACTTGCGCAGATCCTTGCGCAGGATCTTGCCCGACGACGACTTCGGGATCGCGTCGATGAACTCGACGCGGCGCACCTTCTTGTGGGGTGCGACCTTGGCGGCCACGAACTCCATGACCTCGTCCTCGGTCAGCGCGGCGTCGGCCTGCTTGACGACGAATGCCTTGGGGATCTCCTCGCCGCTCTCCTCGTCGATCACGCCGACCACGGCGGTGTCGGCGATCTGCGGGTGGGTGAGCAGCAGCGCCTCGAGTTCGGCGGGCGGCACCTGGTAGCCCTTGTACTTGATGAGTTCCTTGAGCCGGTCGACGATGTACACCGCCCCGGCGGCGTCGACCTGTGCCATGTCACCGGTGTGCAGGAAGCCGTCGGCGTCGATCGTGTCGGTGGTCGCCTGCTCGTTGTTGAGGTAACCGAGCATCACGTTGGGCCCGCGGACCCACAGCTCACCCGGCTCCGACATTCCGTCGCCCGACACGGCGACCTCCTCGCCGGTGGCTGGATCGACGATCTTGTTCTCCGAGTTCGGGATCGGCCAGCCGACCGAGGAGAGGGGCGGCTCGTCGAGGCCGAGGACGGCCTTCGAATCGAATGGGATCAGGTGGCTGACCGGAGAGAGTTCGCTCATGCCGTAGCCCTGCAGCATGTGCAGGTTGAGCCGCTTGGCGACTGCCTTGCCGAGCTCGTCGTCGAGCGGTGCCGCTCCCGACAGCATGGTGTGCAGCGATGAGAGATCGTAGTTCTCGACGATGGGGTGCTTCGCCAGTGCGACGGCAACCGGGGGCGCGATGAACGCGTAGGTGACCTTGTAGTTCTGGATGTTCTCCAGGAATTCGACGAGGTCGAACTTCGCCATCACGACCAGGCTCGCGCGTGCGCGCAGCGCGGCGTTGAGGAGCACGGTCATGCCGTAGATGTGGAAGAACGGGAGTACCGCGACGATCACGTCGTCGCGAGCCATGCCCTGCAGCGGGGCGATCTGCGCGACGTTGGCGACGAGGTTGGTGTGAGAAAGCTTGACGCCCTTCGGATTCCCGGTGGTCCCGGAGCTGTAGGGCAGGACCGCGACGTGCGTGGCGGGATCGAAGGTCACGTCGGGTGCCGGCAGGTTGGGTCCGAGCAGGTCGGCAGCGTTGGGATGTCCCGACGCGTCGGCACCCTCCCCGTCGAGGATTATCACGGCGTCGTCGGCGATCCCGACCTCCTTGGCGGCCTCGAGTGCCTGCGCCGCCATCGGCGAGATGGTGACGAGCATCTTGGCGCCGGAATCGTTGAGCTGCTTGGCGATCTCGCGTGCGGTGAACAGCGCGTTGATCGTGGTGGCCGTCGCGCCCGCCCGCAGCACGCCGTGGAAGACCGTGGCGAACGCCGGGATGTTCGGCGAGAGGATGCCGACGACGTCACCCACTCCGATGCCGCGCGCTGCGAGTGCTCCTGCGGCAGCGTTGATCTGGCCGATCAGCTGACGGTAGGTGGTCTTCGTGTCGGTCTTGGGGTCGATGAGCGCAACCCGCTCGAGATCGTCGTCGGCGATACTGCCGAACAGGTACTCGTAGACGCTGACGTTCGGGATCTCGACGTCGGGGTAGGGACTCTTGACGCTCATGGCACCTCCGTTGGTAAATCAGTCAAATGCGATCGTACCAACGCGCATTGCCACGGTGTGACCTGGGACGCGCGGGATATGCGCAGTGCGCGAAAACGCGAGTCGCCCGACGGCGTTCCACGCATCACGTTTCAGAAACCGCACGTCACCGAGGCTCGGATCACGCATCGAAGATCACTCGTCACCGGCCCTCGACTCAGTCGTCGAGTTGCGCTCCCGTGTCCGGGGCGGTCTGCGCGGCGTCGAGGACCGACGACCCGCCCGTTGCACTCCCGACCGAGTCACTCGTTTCCCCGGGCACGTACCTGCCCGGCAGCGGCTCGCCCGGTGCGGGCAGCGACTCCTTGTCGATGAGGTGCTCGAAGGCGAGCAGGTTACGCAGCGACTCGCCCCGCGACACGCGCCACGCCCATTCACGGCGGATCGACGTCGCGAAGCCGAGCTCGAGGAGCGTGTTGAAGTCGCCGTCCGCGGCTTCGAGGACCTGCCCGAGCACACGGTCGATCTCGTCAGATGTCAACGCATCCACCGAGATCCGCCCCACAAGGTAGATGTCGCCGATGTTGTCGATGGTGTACGCGACTCCGTAGAGACGACGATTGCGTTTGAGCAGATACCGATACACGGCCTCGTGATTCTCGTCGGCATGCCTGCAGACGAAAGCCTCGACGCGCACACCATAGGGGCCCGCGGTCAGCAACACCGTCGTCTTGAGCTTTTTCTCGCCGGGCAGTTCGAGGACGACGTGTTCGGATTTCGCTCCGCCGGAGCTCTTTCGGCTGTATGGGATGTCGCGCTCGGTCAGCGACTTCTCCAACAGTTCGAGATTCTCGATGTGGCTCACCGCTATCACTCCTGACGACGCTGGGTCGGTTACCTGCTCGGATCAGACATTCGTGCGATGACGACGACGCCACCGCCGCGAAGCGCGCCGCGCCGCGCCGCTGGGGCTCACCCGCGCGCCCGGCGCGGCGGCGAACGAGGCCATCGCTCGGGAGTAGCTCTCCTGTAGCGCATCTGCGGTGTGGTCCCACGAGAAGTTCTCGGCGTGCGCGCGAGCGTGTCGACGCATCGCGGACAGTTCGTCGGGTGAGGCGATCATCTTCTCGATCGCGTTCGTCCAGTCGCCGATCGCGTGACCGTTCACCAGAATCCCACTGCGGCCGGCGGAGACCGCGACGGACAGACCGCCGACGTCGGCAGCGATCACCGGCGTCCCGCACGCCTGCGCCTCGATGGCGACCAAGCCGAACGACTCCGAATAACTCGGCACCGCAACGATATCCGACGCCCGATACACCTGAGCGAGTCGTGCGGAAGGCTGTGGCGCAAGGAAGATCACGTCGTCGGAGATGCCCAGTTGCGCAGCGAGATCTATCAGCGCAGAGGGCGTGTCGAGTCCCGAGCCGGACGGACCCCCGACGATGAGCACACGCACGGGCCGCGCCGTGTCGCGCGACCGCTCGATCAGCGGGGCCGCCGCCCGCAGCAGGATGTCGGGCGCCTTCAGCGGCTGGATACGTCCGACGAAGGTCAACAACGTTGCGTCGGTCGGCAATCCGAGTTCGGCGCGCGCCGCGGCCATCGACCCGGGCGTGTAGCAGTCGAGGTCGGCTCCCGGCGTCACGACGTCGATGCGCGCGGGATCGGCGTGATACATCGACACCAACTCGTGCGCCTCGGTCTCGGTGTTGGCGACGAGCCGATCGGCCTCGTCGACGACCTGCTGCTCCCCGACCACCCGCAGCATCGGTTCGGCGGTGTCACCCGCCGCCAGTGCCGCGTTCTTGACCGCCGCAAGGGTGTGCGCGGTGTGCACCAGCGGCACCCCCCACCGGTCGCGGGCGAGCCATCCGACCTGCCCCGACAGCCAGTAGTGCGAGTGGATGAGGTCGTAGTAGCCGGGCCGCTGCTGCGCCTCCGCGCGCAGCACGCTCGCCGTGAACGCGCACAGCTGCGTCGGCAGATCTCGTTTGTCGAGCCCCTCGAACGGTCCTGCCACCACGTTGCGCACGGTCACGCCGGGCGCGGCCTCCACGATCGGGGCATCCGACGACGCCGTCGCCCTGGTGAAGATCTCCACCTCGACGCCGCGTCGGGCGAGCCGTTGGGCGGTCTGCCACACGTACACGTTCATGCCGCCGGCGTCGCCCGTCCCGGGCTGGGCCAGCGGTGAGGTGTGTACCGAGACGAGCGCGACACGCCGCGGCCCCCTGAAGCTCATCTCTCCACTGTAGAGAACGCGGCGCGGGCGCCGATCGTCCGCACACCAGGACGGTGCAGGTAGACGCGTGGTCGGCTCGAGCGCGTACGGTTCCGCCGACTCGGAGACGGATCGTCGTCGAGTCGCGGCTTCGGCGTTGACAGATAGCAATAGATGACTCACTGTCGAGACATGAGCACCAGTATGTCTCGCAGTGGCACGGCTGGATTCGAGCTCCGCTCCGGAGCGTCGTGGCGCGATCCGTTCGACATGTATGCGCGGCTGCGACGCGACTCGCCGGTGCATCACGTGGTCGACGACGCTCCCGACACGGGCGAGCACCCTGACGATCGCGACTACTGGGTCCTCACCCGGCACGCCGACGTCTTCGCCGCGTCGTCGGACCCGGAGACCTTCTCCTCGGCCGCCGGACTGACCGTGCTCTACGGCGAACTCGACGCGATCGGCCTCGCCGACAATCCGCCTCTGGTCATGCAGGACCCCCCGCAGCACACCGCGTTCCGGTCGCTCGTCGCGCGCGGGTTCACGCCCCGACAGGTGACCGCGATCGAGCCGCGTGTGCGTGAATTCGTCGTCGAGCGCCTCGAACGTCTGGCAGACGACGGCCCCGCCGACATCGTCGGCGAACTCTTCAAGCCGCTGCCGAGCATGGTCGTCGCGCACTACCTCGGTGTTCCCGACGAGGACTGGACCAGGTTCGACCGCTGGACCTCAGCGATCGTCGGCACGATCACGGGACCCGCCGAGCCTGCAGATGCGGCGACGGAATCCACGACGACCACCGGCACAGCCGCTGACGCGGCCGCATCAACCGCCGCTGACGCGGCCCTGTTTGCCGCCGCTGACGCGGCCGGGGCCACGACTGAGCTACTCGGCTACTTCGGCGAACTCGTCGAACACCGCCGCGCCCATCCCGGCGACGACACCGTTTCGGCACTCGTCGACGCCGGTGTGGCCGACGACCCGGCGGGCCTGGTGTCGATCCTCGCGTTTGTGTTCACGATGATCACCGGCGGCAACGACACGACGACGGGAATGCTCGGCGGCAGCGTCGACCTTCTGGCCACCCGCACCGACCAGCGCCGACGACTCGTCGACGACCCGACGCTGGTCACCGACGCCGTCGACGAGTTGCTGCGGCTGACTTCGCCGGTGCAGGGGCTCGCTCGCACCACCACCCGCCCGGTGACCTACACCGACACCCCGGACGGGGATGTGACCATCCCGCAGGGCCGAAAGGTGCTGCTCTGTTATGCCGCGGCCAATCGCGACGAGACGGTGTACGGGCCGGACGCCGAGGATCTCGACGTCACGCGCCGACCGCGTCGCATCCTGACGTTCGGTCATGGCCACCACCACTGTCTCGGCGCCGCGGCCGCACGCATGCAGGCGCGAGTCGCGCTGACCGAGCTTCTTGCACGACACCCGGAGTTCGACGTCGACTCCGACGGCATCACGTACGCGCCCGGCAACTACGTGCGACGCCCCACGTACGTGCCGTTCTACGCGGGTCGTCGGCGATGAGCGCCCCGGGTACCGACTGGCTCGCCGACGACCGGGCACGGATCGCGTCGACGCGCATCCTCGACACCGCACGCGACCTGTTCGTCGAGCACGGCGTCGGAGCCGTCACGATGCGCGACATCGCCGAGGCCGCGGGGTGTTCTCGCGCAACTCTGTACCGCCATTTTCCCGGGAAGCGCGATCTGATGGCCGCCTACGTCGAACGCGAGACGCGGGCGCTGGCACGCGACGTCGACGACGCGATCGCAAGCTCGGCCGCACCCGGCGAACAACTCCTCGCCGCGACACAGGCCGTGCTGCACGGGGTACGCGCGAATCCGGCTCTGTCGGGATGGTTCACCGCCGACATGGCGGCGACGTCGAGTCAGCTCGCGCTGCTGTCCCCCGCCATCGAATCCGTGAGCACCGGATTCCTACGCCGCATCACGTCCGGCGTTTCCGATGCCGACCTCGAGGCGCGGGCCGCATGGCTGGTACGCGTCATCGTGTCGCTACTCAGCGCGCCGGAACCGACTGCCGCTGCCGAGCGCGAACTGTTGACTCGTTTCGTCATTCCGACGCTGGTCACCGCGCCGATCTGACCCCGGAGCGCGTTCGGTCGCGTCGTCGCCTACACTTCTTTCGGTAACGATTGTCATTAGCAGAAGCGGGTAGGCGAACGATGAAACGAGCTGTCCTGGCACTGACCACAGCCCTTGCGGTCGGCGGAGTACTCACACTTGCCGGATGTTCGAGCAGCGACTCGGGCAGTTCGGACGGCAGGCCGACGGTGGTCACCTCGACGAATGTGTGGGGCGCTGTCGCCTCGGCGGTCGCGGGTGACAAGGCGTCGGTGACCGTGCTGTTCAACGACCCGACTGGCGACCCGCATGAGTTCGAGCCGTCGGCGGCCGACTCGGCGAAGGTGGTCGACGCGGACGTCGTGCTGATGAATGGCGGCCACTACGACGAGTACATGGAGAAGGCCTCGCAGAACGCCAAGGGTGCGGTCGTCAACGCGTTCGACACCATGACGAGCAACCACGAGAACACGGTTCCCGAGGCACACGGCGAGACCAACGAGCACGTCTTCTACAACCTGCCCGTCGTCGGCCAGGTGGCCACCCAGCTCGCAGACGACCTGGCGAAGAAGGACGAGGCAAACGCGACCACCTATCGCGACAACGCCAAGGCGTTCAACCAGGAGATCGACGGACTGCGCGGCTCGCTCGCCGAGATCAAGAAGACCCACGACGGGACGAAGGTCGCGCAGACCGAACCGCTCGCCGCGTACCTGCTGACCGAGGCGGGCCTCGACGACGTCGCGCCCGAGGGCTTCACCGCGGCCGTCGAAGAAGGTCAGTCACCTTCTGCGGCCGACCGCGCCGCGATGGAGGACCTGCTCCGCGATCGGACCGTCAAGGTGTTCGTCTACAACACGCAGGCCGTCGACTCGGTGACCGAAGCGTTGCTGTCGATCGCGAAGTCTGCCAACGTTCCTGTTGTGGAGTTCACCGAGACCCTGCCCGAGGGTCAGCACAGCTACACCGACTGGCAGCAGAAGCAGATCACCGCACTAGCGTCGGCACTCTCCGCGTGAGCGACGACGCACCGTCGGCCCACCGCGACAGCGTGAACGGCCGAGCCCGCAGCGGGGCGGCCGAGCGCGAGGCCACGCCCGTCGCGTCGTTCCGGCATGCTCGGCTCGCCTTCGGCAACCGAGTGCTCTGGGACGACCTCGATCTCGACATCATGCCCGGGGAGTTCGTTGCGGTACTCGGCCCCAACGGCTCGGGAAAGACCTCGTTCCTGCGAACCCTGCTCCATCAGTACGAACTCAACGAGGGCACGCTCACGGTCACCGACCGCGTCGGCTACATCCCTCAGCAGCACGCCGACGACGCCGACTCGATGGCCATCCGCGGACGGGACCTCGTCGGATTCGGCGTCGACGGCGCGCGGTGGGGGCTGGGTTTGCGCGGCCGACGGGCGCGCAAGGCAAAGGTCGACGCCGCACTCGCCGAGGTCGACGCAACCGCATACGCCGACGCCCCGGTCGGGCTGCTCTCCGGTGGCGAACAGCAGCGGTTACGCGTGGCGCAGGCGCTGACCACCGATCCCGAGCTGCTGCTCTGCGACGAACCGCTGGCCAGTCTCGATCCGGCGAATCAGGAGCGGGTCGTCGAACTCATCGACAAGCGCCGCCGGGAAGCGGACACCGCGGTCGTGTTCGTGACCCACGAGATCAACCCGGTGCTGCCCTACGTCGACCGCGTGCTCTATCTCGTCGGAGGTAGGTTCCGCATCGGCACGACGGAGGAAGTGATGAACACCGAGACGCTGTCGGAGCTCTACGGCAGCGACGTCGAGGTACTACGGGTCAACGGCAGGCTGCTCGTCGTCGGCGGCGAAGAGGATGCGCACCACTGTACAGCGCCCGAAGGACTTCCGGCCACATGACAATCGGTTCCGTCGCCCCGGATCTCGCCACGAGCCAGACCGCGGTTGCCGCAGATGTGCGCTGGAGTGATTTCTGGAACTTCTCCGTCACCGCCGATCTGCTCCACTACGACTTCGTCCTGCAGGCCATGCTGGCACTTGCCCTGCTCGGGCTGCTCGGAGGCGTTCTCGCCCCGCTGATCGTGGTACGTCAGATGTCGTTCGCGGTACACGGCGCCAGCGAGTTGTCGGTGACCGGTGCCGCCGCGGCACTGCTCGCGGGTATCAGTGTCAACGTCGGCGGGATCATCGGCGCCGTCGTGGCCGCCGGAGTGTTCGGGTACCTGGGAAACAAAGCGCGCGAACGTGATTCGGTCATCGGCGTGGTGCTGGCGTTCGGACTGGGACTCGGTGTGCTGTTCCTCGCGCTGTATGGACGCATCGGCACCGGGTTCGCCTTGCTCACCGGTCAGGTCGTCAGCGTCGGCGTGCAGGGTCTGACCGCCATCGCGATCACCACCGTCGTCGTCCTCGCGGTGCTGGCGCTGATCTATCGCCCGCTGCTCTTCGCATCACTGGATCCGCGGGTGGCGGAGGCCAACGGCGTGCCGATGCGCGCGTTGTCGGTGATCTTCGCGATCCTGATGGGTCTCGCGTGCGCGCAGGGCGTGCAGATCATCGGCGCACTGCTGGTGATGTCGCTGATGATCACCCCGGGCGCCGCCGCCGCGCGGTTGACCGCCAATCCAACACTGATGATGGTGCTTTCGGTGATCTTCGCCGAGATCGCCGCCGTCGGCGGACTGATCCTGTCGTTGGCGCCCAAACTGCCGGTGTCGGTGTTCGTGACCACCATCTCGTTCATCATCTACGTCATCTGCCGACAGATCGGCGCGCGGCGCGAGCACACCACGCGCCGCATCATCGACGCGGTGTCTGCGTAGAGCGCGGGTTCGGTTCCTTCCCCTGGTTTCTGGCGGTTCGGTCGGGCTGGCTGGCTAGCTGAAAGTAGGGGAAGGGTTGCGGGCTTGGTCCTTCCCCTGGTTTTCGACGCTTCCGCGCGAAAAAACCCGCGGAAAGGGACGGAACTAGCGGAGGGATCGTTTCCCCTAGTTCTGCACCCTCACCCGGTCTTCGACGACGCGCGGGCTGAAAGTAGGGGAAGGGTTGCGGGCTTGGTCTTTCCCCTGGTTTTCGTCTCTTCCCCGCGAACAAACCCGCGGAACGGGACGGAACTAGCGGAAGGATCGTTTCCCCTAGCTTCTGCACCCTCGCCCGGTCTTCGACGACGCGCGGGCTGAAAGTAGGGGAAGGGCTGCGGGCTTGGTCCTTCCCCTGGTTTCCGACGCTTCCCCGCGAAAAAACCCGCGGAAAGGGACGGAACTAGCGGAAGGATCGTTTCCCCTAGTTTCTGCACCGCCCCGGAGGCTCGTCCCTCAGCTCCAGCAACCGGGCCTCGGTGTCGGCGAGACCGCACGCAGACCGATCACGCGCACGCCGGAATCACGCGGAAGAGTCTCGGAGGAGCCTCAGCCCAAGCCTCCCCCTAGTTTTCGACGTTGCTCGCGGGCTGAAACCCGCGGAAGAGCCGCCGCCCAAGCCCTTCCCCTACTTTCCGACCCTTCCCCGCGAAAAAGCCCGCGGAAAGGGACGGAACTAGCGGAAAGATCGTTTCCCCTAGTTTCTGCATCGGCCCAGAGCCTTCCCCTAGTTCCTGCACCACCCCGCAGCCTTTCCCCTAGTTTCTGCACCACCCCGCAGCCTTTCCCCTAGTTTCTGCACCACCCTGGAGCCTTCCCCGACTTTTCCTGCACCGCCCCGCAGCCTTCCCCTAGTTTCTGCACCGCCCCGGAGCGCTCCCCCGCCTTAGCCCCGACCATGCCGACTGAGCCGGGCGGCCGCCGCGCCCGGTCACTCCTCCGGGCCGCCCGGGTTGCAGCGCGTGGCGATCATCGTCGAATCGTCGACGACGGGACGTCGGGGTTCGATGTTCCAGCTCGGTTTGTTCGGCTCGACGGCGCGCGCGAAATCCCAGTGGCACACGAACTGCGCCTTCATGCCCGGATTATCGGCGTCGGGGGCCAGCGCGAGCACCTCACGCCAGGCGACGTCGGCACCGTCGTCGGCGATGCTCGCCCGTCCGTTGGGCGTCGGATAGATCTGCAGGCTCGGTCCGACCGCGGTGTCGACCCACCCGACGTGGTCGATGTAGGGCGGCGGATGCGCCGGGTCGAGCACCGGTGCCGCGCCGGACGCGCCCGCTGAAACAGAACTCGAAGGCAACACAGAACTCGACGGCGACACAGAACTCGACGAGGCGGCGGAGGCAACACTCGACTCGCCGGCAATCGCGTCCGACGGTGATCCGCCCCCGCAGCCCACGAGCACCACCGGGAAGAACGCCACGATCGCCGACATCGTCCCGACCCGCCTCGCGCGCATTCTTCTCATCCCCCCGACCGTAGTCGGCGAGTAGGGTTCGAGCCGTGACCCTCCGGCGAGCGCTGCGACTCTTGGTGGTGTTCGCGCTGGTCATCGTTGCCTCGGCATGCAGTCAGCCGGACCCGACACCGCTGCCCGAGGATTCCGAACCGGTACCGTCGGCCAACCACGACTTCTCCGGTCGGGTGTCGACCACCGATACCGGGCTCATGCTCGACGGCCGCACCTGGTTCCCCGCGGGTTTCAACAGTTACCAACTCGGCACCGACTGGGCACTCAACGCCGGCTGCGGGGCGCAGGTCGACCTCGACGAGTACTTCGCCAAACTCCCGCCGCGAGCCCTCACGCGTTTCAATCTGTTCTCGGCGTTTCTCGTCGACAAGGTCGGCAAGAACAACTACTCACGTCTCGACGCCATCTTCGCCGCGGCCAAGCGGCACAACCAGATGATCCTGCCGGTGCTGACCGGCAGTTCCGGCGCCTGCGAGGACGAGAAGTTCAAGGAGCGCTCGTGGTACCAGAACGGTTGGCAGAAGACCGAGATCGCGGCGGGGATGACCTTCGCCGACTGGCTGAGCACCGCTGTCGCGCGCTGGCATGACGAACCGACGCTCGCCGGGTGGGAACCCGTCGGAGAGCCCGAGGCGAGCAATTGCGGACCGACCGGATGCGCATGGCAGACCCGGACGTGCCCGCCCAACGGGGCGGCAGTACTGCGAGCATTCTTCGACGACGTCGGCGCCCGGATTCGCGCGATCGACGACCGTCACCCGATATTCGCCGGCTTCGTCGGCGGCGATCAATGCGGGCTGACCGGAAGCGAGTACGCACGCGTCGCCGCCTCCCCAGGTCTCGACGTTCTCGACTATCACGACTACAGCGCGGGCGGTGCCGTCGCGCCGGGCGGCAGCGATCTTCCGGCCCGGCTGGCGCAGGCGCGCCACCTCGACAAACCCCTCGTGGTCAACGAGGTCGGCATCGACGCCGGATCGTGTCTGCCTCTCGACACCCGGGCCAAGCAGTTCGGCACCCTGTACGAGACCTATCGGTCGGCCGGGGTCGCCGGGGCACTGCTGTGGGCATTCGTACCCGACCCACGCCCAGCCGAGTGCACCTTCGACATCGGCTTCGACGACCCGGCCTGGCAGGTCGTCGAACGCGAGATCTCCTGAGCCACAGCCGCTCTGACGCAGCCACGCCCGTGCGAATACTGCGAGCAATGAACCGTCACGACGCTGACGGATTCACCTCGTATACCCGCCAGATCGGCATGTTGGCGCCCTGATTGCGCGCCTCGAGCACCAACGTCGACACCTGGCCACCGTTCTCGTAGAGAGTCGGATAGCGAATGTTGAGGGCATCCGACGACCCGCGGCCCGAGCGCGGTACGGCGAGCAGGAACCGCACGCCGAACCTGGCCGGGTCATTGAGGATTCGGTCGAAGTCCTGATCCGACGGGATGACGAACTGCTTGGGATGTCGCGACTGGACGATGACCGCGAATCCGAACACGGTGTCGGCGAGCACACTGCCGTCCGGGAGATGGAGAGAGTCGAGGTACTGCGCGAGGGCTCGCTCGGTGGAGAACGACCTCAGCACCCGCGCCTCGTCGAGGTGTCGTTTCTCCGTCGAATCCGGGGTGGGCGCAACGACTGATCGATACGCGAACTCCTGCGGTGCGTACTTCGCTGACGTCATGCCCGCCGCAGTGACCGGCAGCCCGACCGCGAATGCGAGTACCGCGACGGTGCCGATCACGCCGTAGCGCCACCCCCTCCCGGCCCGCGAATCGACCTGCGGCAGTGCGGCGCGCGGACCGAGTCGCAGGTAGGGCTCGACGCGCCGCGCAGGCGTGGCGAGCAACGCCGTCACCGCGGCCAGCAGGATGACGGTCATGTAGAAGCGCAGGAAGCCGAACGTCGTTCCGCGCACATAGCTGTACACCTGGAAAGCGATCACCGCGCCGATGATCAACACGGGAACCACGAGCGGATACAGCCGATGACGGCGGATACGGACCCACGCCACGAGCACGAACAACACAACATACAGCGGCGCGAGGATGAGCAGCTCCGTGATCGCGAAGCGCAACGAGTCGATGCCCGTGTCACTGCCGGTGCCGCCGGACTGGTCGATGATCGCGGTGTTGCCGTACTGAGAGGTGAACTGCGCGAACGCCTGACCGGTGATCAGCCAACTCGTCATCGCCCAGACGATGAACGCGAGGAGACTCGGTGAGGCGACGAGCACGACATCGAGGAGAGCGCGCTGCACGCGGAGTCGGCGCCCGAATGCCTTGTCGGAGCGTCGATAGGTCACGAAGGCGACGAAGCAGCCTGCAACGAAGGCGGCCACGGCACCGTCGTACCTCGTGAGGTAGGCGAGTCCCAAAGCGATTCCCGCAACGATCAATTCGTGAACGTCGTCGGTGTCGACCCATCGGATGAGTCGACGGACCGCCCACGCGAGAAAGAAGATGTACGGAGCCTCACTCATCCCGTTGGCGGCGTAGAGCACGATCATCGGGTTGAGAGCGAACACCAGGGTCACGACGATCGCCATGGTCCTCGGCAGCGCACGGTCGCGCGCGATGCCCGACACCTGCACCACGGCGCCCGCCATGAACGCCGACGACATGATCGCGGCCGACAACGCGTCGGTGGTCATCTGCGGCCACCACACCGACAGTGCGGTGAGCGGCAGTTGCACCAGCGCAGTCAGCGGAGTGAAGATGAAGCCGATGGCAGCGAGGTGGGGATCCCGACTGAACAGCACGCTCTGCGCCGCCTGGACCCGCGACAGCGAATCACCGAAGTAGACGTGCAGGCCCGCAGCCAGATACACACCGAACGCCAGATAGGCCAGCCACACGACCAGCCACAGAGCGACCGATCGGCGAGTCATGGGGCCGCCTGCGGCGAAGTGCTCGACGACCCCGACATTCCGTCTGCGGTGGCGGACGAATCGTCGGCACCGCCACCCGCCGTCGGCGTCGCATCAGAGGTGAGACCGTGGGCTGTCTTCTCCCAGTACGACGGCCGGAACAGCAACTGCCACATGCCCTTGATCGCCGCGATGCTCATCATCACCCAGTAGAACGGGACGATCAGAGCCGACCAGAGCAGTTCGCCCCGATCGTCTTCACGGTTGGCGACGAGCGTCATGTAGATCGCGGCGCTGTTGCCGAGGACGAACGAGATGAGCGACAAGTAATAGATGGGGCCGGGGAACAGCTCGGCGATGAACGACGGCTGCCCGGCGATCCACACGATCAGGATCAACCAGAAGATCATGTTCATGCAGGCGATGAATGGTGTGCCCGCGATCAGCAGGGTGAAGCGCAACATGCCGATAAGGCCCATGAAGTGGAACAGCCGTCGCGGCCTACGCATGTGGACGAGCCACGTCTGCATGTAGCCCTTGTACCAACGGGAGCGTTGCCGAATCCAGTTGATGCCGTCGACGTTCGCCTCCTCGAGGGTCACCGAGTCGAGCACCGCGGTGCGGTAACCCTGCCCGGCGATGCGCACTCCGAGGTCGGCGTCCTCGGTGACGTTGAACGGGTCCCATGCGCCGAGTTCGACGAGCATGTCCTTGCGGAAGTGATTCGACGTGCCGCCCAACGGAATCGTCGCCTTGCTGACCATGAGCCCCGGCAGCAGGTAGCCGAACCAGATGCCGTAGTCGGCTGTGAACCACTGTGTGAGCACGTTGTCGGTGACGTTGTAGAAGCTCAGTTTGCCCTGCACACAGATGACGGAGTCGTCGTCGAGTTGCCGCAGTGTCGCGACAACCCGGCGCAGCTGTAACGGGTCGGGATGGTCCTCGGCGTCGAAGATCGTGACGATATCGCCTGTGGCGAAGTGTAATCCGTAGTTGCAGGCCTTCGGTTTGGTCCGCGGGTCGCCCGGCGGGGTCAGCACAGAGGTGATGATCGGCGACGAATCGACCGCGTGCGCGGCCTCGATGGTCGGTGCGTCGTCCTCCTCGAGCAGCAGCAGCACCTGCAACTTGTCCTGTGGGTACTCGAACGACTCCATCGCCTCGATCAACTGGCCGACGACCTCCGGTTCACCGTAGGCGGGCACGAGGACGGTGTAGCGCGGCAGTTCGTCGTCGGGGATGGCTCGGGCGTCGTCGTCGGAGATCCGGATCGCGCCGTTGACGAGGCCGAGACGAAATGTGTTGAGGCGCTCGATGAGCGACACGATGTAGATCAGCGTCGCGATCGAGACCAGCGTTGCCGCGGTACCGACCGGCCAGAACACGAAGCCCACCACGATGACGGCGAGTACGACAGCGCCGATGACCTTCTGTGCGCGACTGAACGCCACCGATGCGGTCATCATCGGGTCCTCGCGGCGCAACCGGTTGATCGCGTCGTCGAGCGCCGCTGTGCGGTACTTCTCGTCCGAGAGCCGTTGGTCTACCTCCGCTTTCGTCGTCGGCGAAGTGAAATCGAAGTGACCGGGCACGGATTCGGTCATGGCTGATCCTCTCGCCGGACGCGGGAGAGTTGTGCGTTGACGACGTCGCGTCCCGCGTCGAGCACCAACTGGCGGTCCTTGAAGTCGGGCTGGTCGTCGCGGATCACCGCGTCGCCGCGCAGCGTGACGTTGAACAGCTGGCGCAGGTTCTTGAGGATCGTTTGATCGGGTTGGGGGAAATAGGCGTCCGGCTCGTGGTTGTCGACCGACCACAGCGCCACTTTCTGCGCGTGCTCGCCGTTGCCCCACTGCCACGACAGCACGGTGTAGGTCAGGTACCGGGTGTCGTCGAGGATCACCTCGAGGACCGCGGGAATGCCGTGCGGCAGCATCACCAGCACCGGGGCGGAGAAGCGGTCTCCGAAGAGGTCGTAGGTGAAGACCAGCGGGTAGAGATCGAAGCGAAACGGATACCGCGTCTCGATGGTGTCGGCAATCAGCTTGCGTGGGCGGGCCTCCTTGTCGAACGCCACGTCACCGGTCTGTTGCAATAGATTCTGGCGTGCCAGCACGGCGCCGGGACCATAAAAGTCTCCGACCCAGTCGTAGCGCAACGTCGGCCCGTCCTGTCGCCAGGCGTCGGGAACGATCAGCGGAGCCCTCGTGGTCAGACCCGCGATGGTCGGAGTAGGAGTCACCACCACCCGCTGATAGGGCAGGAGCAGCGTGATGACTGCTGAGACAACCAGAACTGCCGCCGCCCCGACCTTGACGCGGTCGACTCCCGGCTCGTAGAGCGGCCGGTCGAATGGACGCGGCGAAGTGCGCCTGCGCCGACGCAGATAGGCGATCAGACCGACGACGAAGACGCTACCGACGGCGGGCAGTGCCTGATAGACGAGCAGGGGTGCGCTCGGACGGACGGCTCGCACGACCGCGATGATCACCAGCCCCACGACGCCCGCCGCGACGAAGCCGACGAGTGCCGACCTGCGATCACGACCGACGGCGATGGCTGCCGCGAAGGCACCGAGAGCCGTCATCACGATGCCCGCCGCCACCTCGTTTCCGCCCAGCGACAGCAGCGCGACCCGATAGACGATCGGAAAGGCCGCCAGTCCGAACAACCAGACCCAGTGATAGCGCATCGTCGGCCGTAACCCGAACATCAGGATGCAACCACCGAAGAAGAAGGTCCACAGCCCGAGGAGATCGAGATGTGTCAGCAGATACAGCGATCCGGTGAACCTGTTGGTCAGCGCTCCGGCGAAGCAGAACGACAGCAGCATGACGATGACGCCGACGATGATGTCGGTCTGTCGGTCCCGGATCGCGCGTTCCTCGCTGCGTCGAAGCGTCACCCCGTAGGCGGCCATGATCGCGAGGACGAGCACGACGACGATGTAGTCGAGATCGGAGCCCAGTATGACTATCTCGCGAGCGATCTGGCCCAGGTTGTGCCAATACGCGAGCACTGTCAGAGCGATCAACGCCAGCCAGCGCAACAGCAGCCGCTCCACGATCGACCGCCCGGCGCGCCTCGACTCGTCCGACGACGCGTCGGGGGATTCCTCGGGTGCTTCGGTGACGGTCATCGCTCGCTGTCGTCGCCTCGGTGCCGGCGCGCCACGAGTTTCACCGCCGCGGCGACGATCAGGACCAGGATGACCGCGCCCAGCAGCACACAGACGACGATCAGCCACGCGAGCGGGTGACCGGTCGAGGCCTCCGAGTGGTCGCCGGCGTCGACGGTGATCGGATCGCGGCCGGCGATCTTCAACGCCGCGTCCCCGGAGGCGCCCGACGCGTTGTCGGTGTCGGAGAACCAGCGCAACAGGTCGTCGAGGTCTGTTGCATCGTCGGTCGAAGTGGCCACCAGCACGCTACGGCCATCGTCCCGTGTCACCTGCAGGGATCCGAATTCGACCTGGGGGCTCAGCGTGACCTTCGACGTCGCACCCGATGCGGAACGGACGGTGATGGTGCCGGACTTCTGCGTCACCGGCAGCGAGAGTCCGCCGGGCAATCCGGACCCGTCGGCGGCGACGACCACCGCGGGCTGGGTCGACGACGAGACGTCGGACATCGACACCACGTCGACGCCGATCGGTACGGTCGACAACCGCTGCATCGTCGTCATGAGCGACACAGCACGCGCGACGTCGGGGACGTCGCCCTTGGTCCATGCGACTTGTGTTCGCGGCATCAGCGCCTGGGGCATCGAGCCCAGTCCCGCGGGCAGCGGCTCGTCGGGTTCGGTGCTGCGGACCTCGCCTGCGGCCGAGACGCTCAGCGATCCGCGGGTGCCGTTGCCACATCCTTCACGGACGCCGCCGCGCTCGAGAGTCACGACCAGTTCGTTGTACCTGCTCAACGCATTGTTCGGGAGATCGACCCACTGGTTGAACGATCCTGATGCGCCGGTCTTGATCGTCGCGATCACACGCTGACCCAGGCGTACCGACACCACCGGCGACGACCCGTCGGCTGCCGGTGTTGCCGACCCGATGAGCTGCACACGGATGTCCTTCGACGGTCTGCCCAGTCGTGTCTGGTCGATGCCGAGCGTGATCGACGGCCACGCCGACGACGTGACGATCTGATCGGTGATTCCCAGATCGGCCAGTGTCTGGACGTCGGGGCTGAGCTGCGGTGCGCTGTGCAGCGGCCCGGCGACAGCCGACGAACTCTGGGTGATGGCCGACAAGTTCGAGGTCAGCGCGCGGGCCTGCGTTGTCAGCTGATTCGGTTGGCCACCGATCGTCAGATACGCGGACCCGTTCTGATCACGTACCGTCAGGCCCTCCGGGGCGGCACTGCTGATCACGATCTGACGTTCCAGTGAATCCGGCTGACCGGTCGGTGCGGTCGACCCCGCCTGCAATGCCTCGACGTCGACGTCGAAATCTGCGGTGCCGTAATTCGCGGCGACGGACGTTGCCAGACCGACTGCTGCCGCCCCTTCTTCTCGCGACGGTTTCTGTGGGACGAAGATCGTCAGCTTCCGGAGGATGGGTGGGAGGAACTCGGCAACGTTCCGCGGTATCGCCTCACGGCCGGTGAACGAGACGGTCGCGTCGCGGATGTGGAATGCGTTGTCCGGATCGAACTGACAGATGCCACTCACAGTCAGGTACGCACGCAACGTGATGTCGGCCGCGTTCCTGGCGACGGTGGCACCGGAGAGTGACAGTTCGATGGGCGAGTTCGGCGCGGGATTGATCGGCGTACGCGAGATCACCCGGTCTCCCTGCATGACGTCGACGGTTCCGCCGGTCACGAAGGGAGGCACCGAGACGGTTCCGCGCAGCTTGTCCGGCGAGAGATTCTGCGGCACCGGAATCGACATGCTGACCTGCGCCTGCTGTCCCGCGAATGTGATGTCGTCAGCCGCGCCGATCGATCGCAGGCTCAATGGGGGCGGAGTGTCGCCCTGCGCAGCGAGCGCCTGACCGACGCCGGACAATGCGAGTACGGCACACAATGCCGTGGCGATCACGAGAACCCGACGGCACGCGCTCAATCTTCACACCCAATCTCCCGTGACGGGGATCCACCAACCTCTTCGTGACACGCTTCTGACCGACAAGCAAGCACTTACACGTTCGAGGCTAATGGTGCTCTGATCCGCCTGTCAGGCAACACACATCACCATGTCAGCGTCGCAGTGGTTGACCTGCGGCGTGTGTGCTGCCGTTGCGCTTTCGAGTCCTTTCCGTGTCCAAACGCCCGACGGTCTCTGGAAGCATGGGCCGCATGTCCAACGGCAGTTGTCGCCGCCTGGGAGGGTTGGCCGGAGTCTTGAGCGGATGATCGACACGCATTTCCGCGATGCGCCACCGAGTGTCGGCGACCGGGTCGACGGCGGAACGTTCGTCGACATCGACGGCGACCTCCTGTGGCATTTCCAGGGTGGCGATCCGATGGGACCGCCGACGGTCCTGTTGCACGGCTCGTTCTCGTCGGCGTCGAGTTGGGGCGCCCAGTTCGGCGATTTCGCCGACGCCGGTCTACGTCTGTACGCGCCTGAGCGCAGCGGCCACGGTCACAGTCCCGAGCGTGCGGGCCCGTCCAGCTTCTCCTCGATGGCCGACCAGGTGATCGTGTACCTCGAGAACGTCGTGCGCGAACCCGCGAACATCGTCGGTTGGAGCGACGGTGGTGTGGTCGCGCTGATGATCGCCCTGCGTCGCCCCGATCTCGTCGCGCGGATCGTCACGACGGGCAGCTACGTCAATCGTCGCGGCCTGGCGCCGATCGATGACCCCGACGACCACGACGGCGACGACGACCACGACGCTGTCCTCGTCGAGTGCCTACGTGAGGGCTTTCTGCACAGCGCTTCCGAGACCGATGCGAGCTTCGACAAGACCATCGCCATGCTGCGGGTCGAACCCACCTTCGAGACCACCGATTTCGCGGCGGTGACCGCCCCGACCCTCGTGGTCGCCGCCGACTGCGGCATCGTCCGAATCGAGCATTCCCTCGACCTCGCATCGACTCTCCCCCACGGCCGACTCGCCGTCCTTCCGGGCACACACATCCTGCCGCTCGAGTCGCCGCATCTGTTCAATCCGCTGGTGCTGACCTATCTGGCGTCAGATCCCCCGAGCAGCGTCGAATTCTGATCCGAGCTCCTCGGCCTCCTCGAGGACCCCGCCGGCGACGAAGCCTGTGCCTTCATGCCACGCGAGGCGACGCTCGCCGTGCGGATCCGTCTCGATGTGGTCGGTCCGGTCGATGACCAGGATCTCGCGCGTGTCCTCCGAGTAGCGAGGCCAGTCCGAACCCGGCACACCGGTACGTGCGAACGCCCCCCACCGTGACTGCACGTCGGCGGTGACCCGTGCGACGGCGCGCCAGTCCCCGACGCTCAGAGGCGCGCCGAGCGCGGACCGGAACGCGCCGAACACCGCGAACAACTCGGTCGCGTGTGTCGCGCCGACGCCCAGCTTGCCGAGCACCTTGGTGAAGAAGTCGTAGCGATAGGAGAAGGTCGGCGCTGTGCGGCTGTGCCCGTCGGCGAAGGCAACCGTCGGCGCCCAGAACGTGGCGTCGGCCGAGAGCCGCAGTCTCTCGCCCGGACCGGTGTAGAGCGCCGATATCTGCTCACGAGCTCCCTCGTCCTCGACACGTAGCAGCATCCGTTCGGCGTCGGGCAGCATGTTCCAGAGCTTCTCGAAGAGCTTGCCCTCGTCCCTGTTGCCGCCGACGATCAGCGGAACCGGATGTGTGGTCCCTTCTCTCGCTGCCACGACAGGCAGTTGCGGCAGGAGCCTGCTACCGGCGACGGGTGCGAACGGCACCGGCTCCGGCGTCTGCGCCCGCGACGCGAAGCGCATCAGACGATTGCTCGCGCGGAAGATCTCCTCGGTGCTCGCACCGTCGAGGAGTCGACGGGCGAGGGCGGGATCGATCGCCGCGCCACGATCGTCGACGCCGCTGCTGCGTCGGTCGGGATCGCGCAGGAGACGCACGAACTCGTCGGCGAACACCGTGGCACTCGACTTGTCGATGACCAGCTCCGGGGCGGGACTCTCTGCGATGGCGCGTGCGAACAACCCCTCGGCGTCGGGGGTCGCGAGCAGTGTCAGCACGGCAGAGCCGCCGGCGCTCTCGCCGAACACCGTGACGTTGTCCGGATCGCCGCCGAAGGCCGCGATGTTGCGTTGCACCCAGCGCAGCGCGGCGAGCATATCCGACAGCCCGGGGTTCTCGTCGAAGGTGCGGTCACTCGTCGAATACTGGCTGAAATCGAGCAGTCCGAAGGCCCCGAAGCGGTACTGCACGGTGACGACGACGACGTCCTGGGCACGTGCGAGCAGCGAACCGTCGTACAGCGGCGTGGCAGCCGTGCCGAGGATGTAGGCGCCTCCGTGAATGAACACCATCACCGGCCGCGGCGTCGACGGCTCGGTCTCCGGCGAGAAGACGTTGAGTGTCAGACAGTCCTCACTGGTCGGGGCGTATCGCCCGGGCCCGGTTGCGGTGAACCGACGCTCCTGGACCGCGGCGTTGCCGAACTTCGTGCAGTCACGCACGCCTGGCCACGGCGCGACCGGCTGCGCCTCCCGGAACCGGCCCGCACCGACGGGCGGAGCGGCGAAGGGGATGGCTTTCCAGCTGATGGTGCCGCGTCGCGCGAGCTTGCCCCTGCGCCCGCCGACGAGCCCGTCGGCAGTGGTCACGATGGTGTCGATGAGCGTCATGTACACCAACCTAACGAATGCTCGGGCGCGCTGGTGACGGGCCTGACCTCCTACCGGTCGGGACTACTGTTGCCGACGCTGCCGCGCGAACTCTGCGAGCACCACGCCCGCCGCGACCGAGGCGTTGAGGCTCTCGACATCGCCCGCCATCGGGATCGACAGGATCGAGTCGCAGGTCTCCCGGACGAGGCGCGACAGGCCCTTGCCCTCCGACCCGACGACGATCACCGTCGGGCCGGTGCCGTCGTAGTCGTCGAGGGTCACGTCGCCTTCCGTGTCGAGGCCGACGATCTGCGCACCTGTCTCCGCCCAGTCTTTGAGAGTGCGGGTCAGATTCGAGGCCTGGGCGACCGGCAGACGGGCGGCTGCGCCCGCGCTGGTGCGCCATGCGACAGCCGTGACACTGGCACTGCGGCGCGCCGGGATGACGACGCCGTGCCCGCCGAACGCGGCGACCGAACGGATCACGGCGCCCAGGTTGCGCGGGTCGGTGATGTTGTCGAGCGCCACGAGCAGCGGCGGTGTGCCCGATTCGATGGCATCACGCATGAGATCGTCGGGGTGGGCGTAGCGGTACTCGGGCACCTGCAACGCGATGCCCTGGTGGAGTCCGTTGGCCGACATGCGGTCGAGTTCTGGCTTGCCGACCTCGAGGATCGCGATGCCATTGTCTGCAGCGAGTTTCACCGATTCCGCGACGCGGTCGTCCGGTTCGCTGTTGACTGCGATGTAGAGTGCCGTCGCCGGAACGCCGGCGCGCAGACACTCGAGGACCGGGTTGCGGCCGAGCACGTACTCCGGACCGTCGTCCTTGCGACGCGGATTCGGCCGTCCCGCAACACTTTTCCCGGCCGCCTTCGCCTTCTTGTGGGCCGGATGGTACGGACGGTCGACGGCCTTCGGGGTCGCTCCCCGACCTTCGAGTCCGCGACGCCGCTGGCCGCCGGAGCCGACCGTCTGGCCCTTCTTGCTGCCCGACTTGCGCACCGCGCCTCTGCGTTTGGAGTTTCCGGCCATCGTTGTCGTCCCGTCCGCTGGAGTTGCTTACTTGCCCTTGAGCGCCCAGGTGGGGCCGTCGGGGGTGTCGGTGACCTCGATACCGGCCACCGACATGCGGTCACGTACGGCGTCGGCCGTGGCCCAGTCCTTCTCTGCGCGAGCCTGTGTCCGCCGGTCGAGTTCGGCGTGCACCAACACGTCGAGCGCCGACATCGCGTCGGTCTCGTCTCCGCCCTCCGCCCAGTGTTCGTCGAGCGGATCGACGCCGAGTACACCCATCATCGTGCGCACCGATGCCGCAGCGGCGAGTGCCGCCTCGCCGTCCCCTGCCTCCAGCGCCGTGTTGCCCTCACGCACGACATTGTGGATCGTCGCCAACGCCGCAGGGACGCCGAGATCATCGTCGAGAGCCGTGGCGAAGTCGGGATGGATCTCCCCGAGCGGGACTGCACCCACGCGCGAAACCACCCGGCCGACAAAGGATTCGATCCGCCGATAACCGGCGGCGGCCTCGGTCAACGCGCCCTCTGAGTACTCGAGCATCGACCGATAGTGCGCACTTCCGAGGTAATAGCGCAGTTCGACGGCCCGCACCCGCTGCAGCATCGCCGGAATGGCCACGACGTTGCCGAGCGATTTGCTCATCTTCTCGCCCCCCATGGTGACCCAGCCGTTGTGCAGCCAGTACCGGGCGAACGGGTCGCCGGCGCCGTGCGCCTGCGCGATCTCGTTCTCGTGGTGCGGGAAGATCAGATCCATTCCACCGCAGTGGATGTCGAACTCCGACCCCAGCAGCGACGTCGCCATCGCCGAGCATTCGAGGTGCCAGCCCGGCCGACCCGGCCCCCACGGCGTCGGCCACGACGGTTCACCCGGCTTCGCCGCCTTCCACAGGGTGAAGTCCTGCGGGTTGCGTTTGCCGGTGCCCGCGCTCTCGCCCTGGTGCATGTCGTCGAGCTTCTGCCCCGAGAGCGCACCGTAGTCGGGAAGACTGCGCACGTCGAAGTACACGTTGCCGTCGGAGGCGTAGGCGTGTCCGCGCGCGATGAGACGCTCCATGTACTCGACCATCTGCGTGACGAAGCCCGTGGCGCGCGGCTCGGCCGACGGCGGCTGCACACCGAGTGCGTCGTAGGCATGCGCGAACTCGCGCTCGTGCGTTGCGGCCCACTCCCACCAGGGGCGCCCGGCGTCGGCTGCCTTGCGGAGGATCTTGTCGTCGATATCGGTCACATTGCGGACGAACAGGACGTCGTTGCCCTTGTACTCGAGCCAGCGCCGCAGCACGTCGAAGGCGATGCCGCTGCGCACGTGACCGATGTGCGGGACACCCTGGACGGTGGCACCACACAGGTAGATCGTCACTCGGCCGGGGTGCAGCGGAACGAACTCGCGCACCTCTCGAGCAGCGGTGTCATGTAGGCGCAGGGTCACGACGTGCGATTCTACCGGTCGCAGATCTCAGACCTGCGCCGGTGAGCCCGGTCGGCTCAGCCGCGGGTGACCAACGCCGTCGCCACTGCGGCGACACCTTCGCCGCGACCTGTCATGCCGAGTCCGTCAGTTGTCGTGGCCGAGACCGATACCGGAGCGCCGAGGGCGTTGCTTAGCGCGTCCTGGGCCTCCGCTCGACGCGGGCCGATCTTGGGCTTGTTCCCGATGACCTGCACCGCTCCGTTGACCACCGTGAACCCGGCGTCGGAAACCAATTGCGCGACATGCGCGAGCATCGTCGTGCCAGAGACCCCGTCCCACTCGGGGCGTCCTGTACCGAAGACCGATCCGACATCGCCGAGACCCGCCGCCGACAGCACGGCGTCGCACAGCGCGTGCGCGCCGACGTCACCGTCGGAGTGCCCGGCGCATCCGGGCGTGTCGGGAAAGAACAACCCAACCATCCAGCACGGGACGGTCGGGTCCAGGGCATGTGCGTCGGTACCGATACCGACCCTCATGAACGGACTCCTTGCGAGAAGACGCCTCCGTCAGACGAGCTCTCCGGTCGGGGATTCGCCACACGGAGACGTTCTGCCACCAGGTCGCGTGCGACACGAAGGTCCCACGGTGTGGTGATCTTGAATGCCAGTGGATCGCCGACCACGACGTGTACGTCGATGCCTATCCGCTCGACGAGTCCTGCGTCGTCTGTTGCGAGACCCGCATCGCCGGCGTGGGCTGCCGCCAGGGCTTCACGGGCGAACCCCTGCGGAGTCTGGACCGCGCGGAGCGGTTCACGGTCGACGGTGTCGAGAACCCGTCCGTCGTTGTCGACACGCTTGAGCGTGTCGACAACGGGCAGTCCGGGGACCACCGCCCGATGTCCGGAGAGGACCGCGTCACGCACCCGGCGAAAAACGGCGGGAGGTGTCAGCGGCCGCGCCGCGTCGTGCACGAGCACGATGTCGGCGTCGCCGCTGATCGCGAGCCCGGCTCGCACCGACTCGGACCGGTGCGCTCCCCCGGCCACCACGATTGCAGACGGAACGAGCTCGGCTGCGCGCTCGACCAGATCGGCAGGAACGACGACGACGATCTCGACGTCGATGCTCCAGTCTCGAACGCCCGCCACACAATGCTCGAGGATTGTCGAACCGGCGAGATCGACGAATGCTTTCGGCTGGTCGAGTCCCAACCGTGTGCCCGATCCCGCGGCGGGGATGATGACCCTCGTCGTC
This sequence comes from Gordonia otitidis, assembly GCF_020735545.1. Lineage (NCBI taxonomy): Bacteria > Bacillati > Actinomycetota > Actinomycetes > Mycobacteriales > Gordoniaceae > Gordonia > Gordonia otitidis. The sequence goes on along the minus strand of NZ_CP085974.1, from coordinate 3,054,996 downwards.
GGCGCGGTCACAGCCGCCACATCGGTCAGTTGATCGTCAGCGTCACGACGCTGCGGCCAGCACCTCGTCGAGAATGCTGGTGGCTCTCTCGTCGTCGGTGTTCTGCGCGAGGGAGAGTTCGTCGACCAGCACACGACGAGCGCGGGTCAGCATGCGCTTCTCGCCTGCGGACAGACCACGGTCCTGCTCGCGACGCCACAGGTCGCGAACGATCTCGGCCACCTTGATGATGTCTCCGGAGATCAGCTTCTCCTGATTGGCCTTGAAGCGACGAGCCCAGTTGGTGGGCTCTTCGGTGTGCGGCGCCCGCAGCACCTGGAACACCTGGTCGAGACCCTCTTCACCGACGACGTCTCGGACGCCGACGTATTCCAACTTGGTCGAGGGAATCTGAACGGTCATATCACCATCGGCAACCTTCAGAACGAGGTATTCGATCTGCTCACCCTTGATGGTCCGGGTAACGATGTCTTCGACCCGAGCAGCACCGTGATGGGGGTAGACAACGGTGTCGCCAACTTTGAAATTCAATGTTCCATGCCCCTTTCGAGTAGGCCCAGTCTAGCACGGTGGTCATTTAGGTCACATCCAACGGTGCAGGTCAAGGCACTACTCCGAGCCCGCAGCCCAGCTCGGACCGGTGTTAGGGCAGGTGAGCGGGTGAGGCCATAACAGCCTCGGAGACAACACGCAAGAGCTCGTTTCACAGCCTCCGGATGAGCGATTCGCCGAACCGCCGACGCCCCGCCCGCGGGCGACGTCGAACGCGGCTCGCAGATACCAATCCGGTACCCCGTCGGGCTTTTGACGCGCCCGCCCACTACGCTGCGTAGTGCAGGGTTCGCGCCAAGCGATTTCGGCCTTTCGATTACCTGGGAGGAACGGGTGTCTGTGTCATCGCTCAAGGGGTCAACCGACGGTGGATCCACCCGACCGAGTCGTCGTGTGCGTCGCCTCGGCCAGGCCACTGTCATCGCCGCCGTCGGAATCGCGGTCGCTTTCGGCACAACCGGCTGCGGAGCGGGCCAGATCGCCCAGACGGCCAACCAGTTGCCCGCGGTCAACGGCAACAGCGCGAACCTCGGCAAGATCGAGCTGCGCGACGTGCAGATCATCTACCCCGCGCAGAATGCGGCGTCGGTCTTCGACAACGGCGGCCCGTTCGAACTGTCCTGGGTGATCGCCAACCAGAGCGAGATCGACACCTACCGTCTGACCAACGTGACCGCGCAGCAGGGCAACGTGACGCTCGAGGACAAGTACGACCTCCTACCCGGCAAGGCGCTGCGCGCGGGTGAACCCGCTGCGCTGATCCAGCAGACCGACATCCCCAACCCCGTCGAGGAGAAGCGCATGACCGCCACCCTCGACGGCACCGGCAAGTCCGTCGCTGTCGGACTGACCACCAAGCTGACCTTCAGCTTCGAGAAGGTCGACGCCAACGGCGCTACGACGCCGGTGGGTTCGGTCACGGTCGACACCCCGGTCGACTCCGGCACCTTGCTCACCCGTCAGGACAAGGTCCGCGAGGCCGAGAACCCTGCCGACGAGCACGCCGAGGAAGCCCCGAACGTCCTGCCCAACTGACACTCACCGCCACACGCATTCCTCACACAAGCCCCGGAGCAACCGCTCCGGGGCTTGTCGGTGCACTGCCCTAGTCTTGTCTGCGTGGCCAAACCCAAGTCGTCGTACCGTTGCTCGGCCTGCGGCCATACCGTCGCCAAATGGGTCGGCCGATGTCCAGAATGCGGCGAATGGGGCACCGTCGACGAGGTCGCGGCTCTGCCGTCGGCCACCGCATCGCACAGCGCCGTCGCACCGTCGAGTCCGGCGGTTCCCATCACCCAGGTCGACGCCGCCTCGTCGAATGCGATCCCAACGGGCATAGGCGAATTCGACCGCGTACTCGGCCGCGGTGTGGTCCCGGGGTCGGTGATCCTACTCGCGGGCGAGCCGGGGGTCGGGAAGTCGACGTTGCTTCTCGAGACCGTCAAGCACTGGGCTCGCAGTGGGCGTACCGCGTTGTACCTGACCGGCGAGGAGTCCGCCGGGCAGGTTCGGCTGCGCGCGGAGCGCACCGACGCTGTCCACGAAAACGTCTATCTCGCAGCCGAAACCGACCTCGCGACCGTACTCGGCCACGTCGACGCCGTCCGACCCTCCCTCCTCGTGGTCGATTCGGTACAGACGATGGTCGCCACCGGAACCGACGGCGTGACCGGCGGGGTGACGCAGATCCGCGCGGTCACCACGGCACTCGTCTCGCTGGCCAAGAACCGCGGGATCGCCGTCATCCTCGTCGGGCATGTCACCAAAGACGGCGCGGTCGCCGGACCGCGGTCGCTCGAGCATCTCGTCGACGTCGTGCTGTCGTTCGAGGGCGACCGCCACACGTCGCTGCGCATGGTCCGCGGCATCAAGAACCGTTTCGGTTCCGCCGACGAGGTCGGGTGTTTCGAGCAGCGCTCCGACGGCATCCACCAGGTCACCGATCCGTCGGGACTCTTCGTGCACCACCACGATTCGGACGTGAGCGGTTCGTCGGCGATCGTCGCGATGGACGGCAAGCGCGCTCTGGTCGGTGAGATCCAGGCGTTGCTCGCCGACTCGAAGATGGCCAACCCACGGCGTGCGGTGTCAGGTCTCGACTCCGCGCGTGCCTCGATGGTCCTCGCGGTGCTGCAGGGTCGGTCCGGGCTGCCTCTCGGCGAACGAGAGGTCTACCTGTCAACCGTCGGCGGCATGAAGGTCACCGAACCCGCCGCCGACCTCGGGATCGCGCTCGCGGTGAACTCCTTCATCAAGAACAAGCCGACGCCACGTACCACGGTCGCGATCGGCGAGGTGGGTCTCGCGGGTGAGGTGCGTCGTGTCTCCGCGGTCGGGCGTCGGGTGGCGGAGGCCAAACGATTGGGTTTCACGCACGCGATCATCCCGGCAGGCTCAGACGATCAGCTTCCCGAGGGCATCAGGATCACCCGCGTCTCAGTGCTCGCCGACGCGATGCGTGCAGCATTCGTCACCCCGGTCGACGCCTCCCGCGCCCCGTTCTGACCCGTACCCGTTCAGATCCGACCGTAGAGCCGGCCCACACGCCGCCCGAGTCGGTGGACGCGGTCGGTGTACCAACCGCGTTCCCCGATTCGGGCCGCGTCTACGACGCCGCCGCGCTGGGTGTGGCTCCCGGGCGACTCATGGCCGGGACATGCGCTGCTTGTACTCGTCGGCCATGGCGCTGTTGTCGACGTGCTGCGCGAAGTGTTGGCGCGCGTCGATGGTCACGAAGATGCTGTGCCCCGCCACGACCGGCTGCGACGGGTCGCCGAGGTGTCCCACGGCCTCGACATAGACCTTGCGGCGCTGCCTGCCGAGGATCTCCGCGCGCAGGTACAGCGTCGAACCGATCGGAACGGGCGCGACGAAATCGACCTCGAGGTGCACCGTGACCGCCGACGGTCCGACCAGCAGCGGGACCGTACCCATGACCTCGTCCATGGCCGTCGACAGGATGCCGCCGTGGATCACCCCCGGGCCGCCCTCGAATCGTGGCTCGACGCGCATCGACGTCTCGACCGCGAACCCGTCGGACGCGCGCACCTCGAGGTGCAGTCCCTGCGCCGATTCCGCACCGCAGCCGAAACACAGCGGATTGTGCATGCGGATCACCTGGCCGGGGGCAGCGGCCTTCGGGTGGCGTACCAGGGGGTCGAGGTCGGTGGGCACCACGAAGTCACGTCTCACGTGCCGTTACCCTAGTCTGCGACGGACCGCGACCTTCATGCGCGGCCGTGGAGAAGGGACCTGAGCATGAGCGACGTCGCGCGAACCGAGCCGGGCGCACGCTCCGAGCTGATGCGTGAGACGCTCGCCCGGGTGGCTCCCGGGACGGGGCTGCGCGACGGACTCGAGCGCATCCTCCGCGGCGGCACCGGCGCGCTGATCGTCATCGGACACGACTCCGATGTGGAGAAGATCTGCGACGGCGGCTTCCACCTCGACGTCGAATTCGCACCGACGCGTTTGCGCGAGCTCGCCAAGATGGACGGCGCGGTGGTGTTGTCGACGGACGGTAAGCGGATCGTGCGGGCCAACGTCCAGCTCGTCCCCGACCCGTCGATCCCCACCGAGGAGTCGGGTACCAGGCATCGGTCGGCCGAGCGCACCGCCATCCAGACCGGACACCCGGTGATCTCGGTGAGTGCGTCGATGTCGATCGTCAGCGTCTACGTCGACGGACTGCGCAAGGTGGTCGAGAGTCCCGACCCGATCCTCTCGCGCGCCAACGTCGCATTGTCGACGCTCGAGCGGTACAAGGCGCGACTCGACGACGTCAGCGCCGCGTTGTCGCGCGCCGAGATCGAGGACTACGTCTTGTTGCGCGATGCGATGTCGACCGCTCAACGGATGGAGATGGTCCGTCGGGTCTCGGCCGAGATCGACGACTACGTGCTCGAACTCGGCGTCAACGGTAGACAGGTGAGCCTGCAGCTCGAGGAGCTCATCGCCGAGAACGACACGATGCGCGAACTGCTGGTGCGCGACTACTACGCGAGTCCGGAACCTGCGACAACCGAGGAGGTCCGCAGCTCGCTGGAGGCAATCGAGGAACTCTCCGACGCCGACCTACTCGACCTCAGCCTGCTGGCGGGAGCGTTCGGGTATCCGACGACGATCGAGGCGCAGGACACCGCGATGAGTCCGCGCGGCTACCGCCTGCTGGCAGGTATCTCGCGGCTGCAATTCGCACACATCGATCGCCTCGTGCGCAGCTTCGGCACGCTGCAGGCACTGCTCGCGTCGTCTGCCGCCGACCTCCAGGCCATCGAGGGCATCGGTGGTATCTGGGCGCGCCACATCCGCGAGGGCCTGTCGCGACTGGCCGAGACGAGCATCGAGAGATTCGACTAGCGGCGACGCCCTGATCGGATGGCTACTGCTGGGCGGGTGCCACCACGTTGAACGTGATCGGCGCCGACTCCTTCTCGCCGATCTTGCCGATGGCCTGATACGAACCGACAGGCACCTGCACGCGCGGCTTGTCGCAACCCGGATTGCTCGTGGTCCCCGACCAGGTGATGGTGTCCTTGGCCTGCTGCTGCGGCTGCAACACAACCGTGTTCACATCCTTGAGCGGCGAACAGTCCTGCGCCGCCCACAGCGTGCGCGTGCCGTCGAGGGTTCGCACGACGACGTTCTGTGCCGCCTTCCCGACGTCGCGGGCGCACGCGGTCAGTCCGGCGTTGGTGGTGACGATCGTGAACACGGGCTGGTCGCCCACGGTGTATGTCGGCTTGTCGGTGTAGAGCACCACGGCGATGTTCTGGTCCGGGCACAGCGGCGTGCCGTCCGCTCCGACGGCCGGAGCCGCTGCGCTACCCGACGCCGGCGACGCACCCGGCTGGCCGGAGGCGCCCGCGGCCGCGCCGCCCCCTCCGCCCGTACCGCCACCCGACACCGCCCCACCGGACGGCGCGCCCGAGGATTCCGACGATCCGTACGCCGGACTCGTGGTGGTCGACATCGACGATGCCGATGCCGTGTTCGACGGCGACTTGTCGCCGCCGGAGGTCGTCCACACGATCAGACCGATGACCAGGGCGAGCGCGGCAACCGCGACACCACCGGCGACGATGCGACGACGCCAGTAGATCTCAGACGGAAGCGGGCCCTGCGGTTCGATCACGCGTCCACGCTAACGGCCAGTTTCTGCAGCACGGTTGACCCGATGCGGCGTGTCGCCGAGAAAAGCGCGCCTGACCGGCGCAAAGTCTAAAGGTTGACTCGAGCTGCGGCGTCCTGCCGCCGGCGCTCATCAGGCCGAGGCAGCCTCGTCCACGGCAGCGCCGTCCACTGCGGCCGATGCCGCGTCGGATGCTTCGTGGTGACCCTTGTGCACGTGTCCTTCGGGTCCGCCGATCTCGACGTAGCCCTGCCCGATGTCGCCGTAGGCACCCCGCAGCTGAACTGCGCCCTCGTTGAGCGCGTACGTCAGACCCACGATGGCGAGTTTCCCGTTGGCCACGCGGTCGGCGATGATCCGACTGCGCTGCATCAGCAACCGCCCCGTTTCGACGACGTGCCGTGCCTCGAACTCGTCGACCCTGGTCAGCCCCTCGCTGCGGCCCGCAAGGATGCTCGGCGTGACGCGTTCGACCACGTCGCGGATGTACCCGCCAGGAATCTGCAGGTCGTCGAGGGCGTCGAGCGTCGCTTTGACCGCACCGCAACTGTCGTGGCCCAGAATCACCACCAGCGGCACCTCGAGTACCTCTGCCGCGTATTCCAACGATCCCATCACCGCGGAGTCGACCACGTGGCCTGCCGTGCGGACGACGAACATGTCGCCGAGCCCCTGGTCGAAGATGATCTCTGCGGCGAGACGAGAGTCCGCGCAGCCGAACAACACCACGTGAGGGTGCTGGCCCGCGACGAGTCGCGCGCGGTCCTCGATACCCTGACTGGGATGTTCAGACTCTCCGTTGATGAAGCGCCGGTTGCCTTCGCGCAGCACGTCCCACGCCTGTTTCGGGGTCAATCCGATCATGCCGTTTAGTCTGCCACCTCAAGTGCTCCTGGGTTGGTTCGACGCCAACGAACGCGACCTCCCGTGGCGCGAGCCCGGGCTCTCCGGCTGGCAGATCCTCATCAGCGAGATCATGCTCCAGCAGACCCCGGTCTCGCGGGTCGTCGAACCATGGCGCGAGTGGGTGCGACGTTGGCCCGTACCGTCGGCGATGGCAGCGGCATCACCCGGCGACGTGCTGCGCGCGTGGGGCAAGCTCGGTTACCCGCGGCGCGCGCTGCGGCTGCACGAATGTGCGCGCGTGCTCTCCACCGAACACGACGACGTCGTGCCCGCCGACGTCGCGACGATGCTCACCTTGCCGGGCATCGGCGACTACACAGCCAGGGCCGTGGCCTGTTTCGCGTACGGACAGGCCGTCCCCGTCGTAGACACCAACGTCCGTCGTGTGGTCGCCCGAGCGGTCCACGGACGTGCGGAGCCCGGCAATCCGTCGAAGCGGGATCTCGCCGACGCAGACGCCCTGCTCCCCCGGGATGTCGACGGCGACTACGCGTCCTCGGCTCCGCGTTTCAGCGCTGCACTCATGGAGCTCGGCGCTCTCGTCTGCACCGCCCGAAAGCCCGATTGCGGGGCGTGCCCGCTGACCTGCGCCTGGGTCGAGGCAGGCAGACCCGCGCACGCGGGGCCGCCCCGGAGGGTGCAGAAGTTCGCGGGCACCGACCGCCAGGTTCGCGGCTTACTGCTCGACGTTCTACGCGGCACCGACGAGCCGGTCGTACGTGACAGGCTCGACGTCGTCTGGCTGACCGACACCGCCCAGCGCGACCGCGCACTCGACTCACTGCTGGTCGACGGGCTGGTCGAGATCACTGCCGACGGTCGTTTCTGCCTGGCAGGCGAGGCGGGATGAGCAACGTGCGCCGTGACGTGCCGTGAGGTTCGGAGGACCGTGGCTCGAATCGAGTCGCGACACGGCGAAGCTTTGGCCCGTCTATGTATTCACCTGGACGCCCGGTGTTGCTAATTTTGCTGGATGACTGAGCCGCCGAACGAGTCGACGCCTTCTTCCACACCCGATCCCGACAAGCCGTACGGGACTGACCCCGCGCCGGGCCAGCCGCAACCGGGCCAACCCGGAGCAGGCCAGCCTCAATACGGAAACCCCCAACACGGTGATCCCCAACCCGGAGATCCCCAGTACGGAAACCCCCAGTACGGGCAACCCGGTACGGGGCAACCGTCCTACGGGCAACCCCAGTACGGGCAGCCCTCCCCCGGACAACCGCAATACGGTCAGCCCGCCCCGGAACAGCCGCCATACGGACAACCCCAATACGGGCAGCCCCAGTACGGACAACCCCAGTACGGGCAGCCCCAGTACGGACAGCCCGGCCCGGAGCAGCCCCCGTACGGGCAGCCCCAATATGGGCAACCCCAGTACGGGCAACCGCAATATGGCACCCCGGCGCCGGGCTCGGTCCCCCCGGGCGGTACACCGCCGCCTCCCGCAAGTCCCTACGGCGCCGCACCCGGCTACGGCGCTCCCGTGCCCGGTGGTCCCGGCACACCGTTCAGCGTCGGTGAGAGCTTCAGCTGGGCATGGAGCCAGTTCAAGGCACACCCCGGCCCGATGATCCTGCCCGGCGTGATCATGGCACTCGTGGGAATTGTGTTCTGGGTCCTGATCTTCTGGGGATCGTCCATATTCGACACGACGACCACCAACACCGTGGGCGGTAGTGACTACGGCGGCTACAGCTACAGCTACGAGACGACGACAATGAGCGGCGGAGCGCTGGCGGGCCTGATCGCGATTTACATCATCGGGCTCCTGCTCCTGCTGTACATCCAGGTCTCGATCCTGTCCGGCGCCGTCCGCGTCGCGAACGGCGAACCGGTCGACGCGAAGTCGTTCCTGGTCCCGATCCGATTCTGGCCGGTCATCGGAACGACGATCCTCGTGGCCCTGATCACTTTCGTTCTCAGTTTCTGTGTGATCGGCGGAATCATCGCGGCGTTCTTCCTGCAGTTCGCCGTGCTCGCGACGATCAGTGAGCGTCTCTCACCCGCGGACGCGATCGGAGGGTCGTTCCGCGTGACCACGAACAGAATCGGCGACTCCATCCTCACCCTGATCATCGTGTGGTTGACGAACTTCGTGGGCGCGCTGCTGTTCGGCATCGGACTGATCGTCTCTGCACCGCTCGCGGCGCTCTTCCAGGTGCACGCGTACCGACGCATCGTCGGCGAGCCGATCGCCCCGCCCGCTCCTTGAGCGACCCGACAACCCGAATCAGATACGACGCCGAGCCGGTCAGCGATACGGCAGAGCAGAGAGAAACGCTTCGACGGCGCCCCGGAAGACCTCCGGGGCGTCGTCGTGTACGAGGTGACCCGATCCGCCGATCCTCAGGTGCGCGGCGTGGTCGTTGATCGAGGCCATCTTCCGCATCTGTCCCTCGGGGGTGACGGTGCGCTCCGCTTCGATCAACAGGCTCGGGACCGGTACGGCACGCCACTGTTCCCAGAACTCGCGCACACCCCACTCCTGCGCGATGGCCGTCCACGTGGCGAGCTGTCCGTGCAGCCTGCCGTCGTCGAATGCCTCGTAGAAGTATCGGCCCGCAACATCACCGAACATCTGACGCGCGTGCTCGAGCGAGTCGAACCGCTCGGGCCACGAATCGAACCACGGCGCCCACTCGTTGGTGGTGCGTCCACGGAAATCCGGGGCCATGTCCTCGACGACCAGCGCACTCACGAGTTCCGGGTACTCCGACGCAGCGCACCACGCGTGCAGCCCGCCCATCGAATGTCCCACCAGGACAGCAGGTCCGAGATCGATCCAGGTGAGTATCTCGGCGAGGTCGGCGACGAACCGCTCGGTCGAGATCTCCGCCGGGTCGGACATCGACGCAGCGTCGGCGCCGGTGTGGAACGCGGCGTCGAATGTGAAGACACGACCGTACCTGCGCAGCCACGGCACCTGGCGACGCCAGGTCCGACCGCGACCCATCAGGCCGTGCAACAGCACGATCGGTCCGACACCCGCCCCGTCCGACGACTGCTGCGTGTCGAGGCCACGGTCGGGACCACCGTGGTCGAGCAGTCCCGTCTCGGCCATCGCGTACGCAGTCACAGGAAACGAGGTTAATCAAAAGCGCGCGCATTCCGAACTAGGCTGAGGACATGACTGTTGTGAAGATCAACGCAATCCATGTCCCCGAGGGCGCGGGCCCCGAACTCGAGAAGCGTTTCGCCAACCGCGCGCACTCGGTCGACGGCTCGAAGGGCTTCCTGGGATTCCAACTGCTGCGGCCGGTCAAGGGAGACGAGCGGTACTTCGTCGTGACCCAGTGGGAGTCCGAGGAGGATTTCCAGGCATGGGCTGCCGGACCCGCCCGTGAAGCCCACTCCGGCGAACGCGCCAAGCCTGTCGCCAGCGGCGCCGACCTTCTGGAGTTCGAGGTCGTACTCGACGCGAAACCGTCTGCCTGACAATACGTGTCGCGGCACCCGCGTCGCGTTGATCCACCCTCCAGGGAGAGCCCGATGAGCGCACTGCCGATGTTCCCGCTCGGGACGGCGCTGCTGCCCGGCGAGGTATTGCCACTGCGGATCTTCGAACCGCGGTACCGACAGATGCTCGATGATTGCCTCGCGGTCGACGACGGCGCGCCCCGTTTCGGGGTTGTGCTCATCGCGCGTGGGTGGGAGGTCGGTGGCGGCGACGTCCGACACGATGTCGGAACGTTCGCGACCATCGACCTCGTCACCCGAGACCCCGATGGGCAGTCGTTCCTGCGCGGCGTCGGCACCCGACGTTTCCGGGTGACGGAGTGGCTACCTGACGACCCGTATCCACGGGCGGAGGTTTCAATCCTCGACGAGCCCGGCCTCGACAAGGCATCGCACGCCGAGGCGATCGCGCTCGGCGTCCGCATCCGGGAGGTCGTGGTCGACGCCTTCATCCGACGCGGCACACCCGTCCCCGACGACCTCCCGTCCTTCGACGCCGCAGATCTCCACGACGCGGGCCTGTTGGGGTGGGCGGCCAGACTCCCGATCGGCCCCGCCGACCGTCAGGCGCTTCTCGAGGCAGCCGACACCCCCGAACGGATCGCGGTGCTCGGCGATGCGGTCGAAGGTCTCGCCGCCCGCATCGCATTCGAGTCCTGATCTCGACACCAAAGTTAGAACGTGTTCTAGTATTGGATGTGCGGTGGTTCACACCTGTCCGCACCTCCCCGGGTCGAGTTCGATCATCCGCAGCGGGTCGAGTCGAGGGAACACATCGGGTACCAACTTCAGGAGCACGCATGACCCAGACCGTCGAATCACGTTCATCGAGCGACGCAGGCACGCCCGACGACCGCACGCAGCTCTACATCGGCGGCGAATGGGTACAACCGCATTCGACCGAGTCCCTCGAGGTGTTCTCGCCCGCAACCGGTGAGCGGGTCGCGTCGGTGCCACTCGCCGACGAGGTCGACGTCGACACCGCGGTGCGCACCGCGCGCGCGGCCTTCGAGTCAGGAGTCTGGTCACGGAAGTCCGCAGAAGAGCGCGCTGCGGTGCTCGACAGGGTCGCCGACATCATCGACGAACGCGCCGAAGCGATCTCCGCGCTGGTGTCGTCGGAGATGGGGGCGCCGCCTGCCGCCGTCGACATGTTGCAGAAGCTGCCGGGTACAGGCGTGCTGCGCTCGTATGCCGAAGCGGCCAGGAACTATGAATGGACCGAGTACCGCACCGGCCTGTTCGGCACCACCCGCATCACCCGCGAGCCGGTCGGCGTCGTCGGGGCTATCACCGCATGGAACGTCCCACTCTTCCTGGTCTGCAACAAGCTCGGCGCAGCGCTCGCAGCGGGTTGCTCCGTGGTGCTCAAACCCGCACCCGAGACCCCGCGGACGGCCAACGCTGTCGCCGAGATCTTCACTGAGGCAGGCGTTCCCGCAGGCGTGATCTCGGTCGTCCCCGGCGGACCCGAGACCGGCAAGGCCCTCGTCGCACATCCCGACGTCGACAAGATCACTTTCACCGGCTCGACCGCTGCGGGCCGTCAGATCGGTGCGGCGTGCGCCGAATCACTCAAGCGGTGTTCGCTCGAACTCGGCGGCAAGTCCGCCGCGATCGTCCTCGACGACGTCGACATCAACAACATCCCCATGATGGTTTTCCTCGGACTGTTCAATACCGGCCAGGCGTGTGTCGCACAGACCAGGGTCCTGGTGCCGGCGAGCCGCAAGGACGAGATCGTGGCGGCGATGATCGAGGCGGCCAAGGCCATGAAGGTCGGTCTACCCAGCGAGGCCGACAGCCAACTAGGACCGGTGATCAACAAGCGTCAGCTCGAGAAGATCGAGGGCTATATCGCCAAGGGCAAACAGGAGGGCGCCACCGCCGTTCTCGAGGGCGGGCGCCCCGAAGGACTCGACGCCGGCTACTTCCTCTCGCCCACGATCTTCACCGACGTCACCAACGACATGACCATCGCCCGGGAGGAGATCTTCGGCCCGGTGCTCTCGGTCATCACCTACGACGACGTCGACGACGCGATCGCCATCGCCAACGATTCCGACTACGGCCTCGCGGGTACCGTCTGGACCGCCGACGTCGAACGCGGCATCGAGATCTCGGAGAAGATCAGGACCGGCACGTTCGGGATCAACTTCTACGCCATCGACCCCGGCTCGCCGTTCGGCGGCTTCAAGAACTCCGGGATCGGCCGGGAATGCGGCCCCGAGGGTCTCGAGGCATTCGTCGAACACAAGTCGACGATGCTCCCGATGGGGTACCAGGTCTCCTGACACCGCTCTCGATGCCGCCTAGAGCAGCGAACTCACGAATCCGCCGTCGAGCACGAGGCTGCTGCCGTTGCACCACGACGACTCGTCCGAGGCGAAGAACGTCACCGCTGCGGCTACCTCTTCCGGCGTTCCGTAACGTCCCTGCTTCTGCGCCATGACTGCGTCGAAGCCGCCTTCCGGTAGTCCGAGGGCGGCTTCGAACAGCGGGGCGGCGGTGGTGACCAATTTCGTGTCGATGAAGCCCGGAAGTACGGCGTTGACCCGGATGCCGTGGGCCCGGAACTCCGCGGCGGCGGTCTCGGTGAGATTGCGTACGGCAGCCTTGGCCGCGGCATACGGCGCAATCAGTGCAGAGCCCGCGGTCGCTGTGATCGAGCTGATCGTCACGATCGAACCGCCGCCGGAGGCGATGATCGGCGGTGCGGCGTAGCGGATCGAGAGGAACACCCCGTCGAGATTTACCGACGTGGTCTTCCGCCAGTCGGCGTAGGACATCTCCGCGATGGGCTGCACGGAACCGACTCCAGCGTTGGGAACCATGATGTGCAGCGCGCCGAAGTGTTCCTGCGTGTCGGTGATCAGTTGCTGCACCTGTGCTTCGTCGGTGACATCCGTTGTGCACGCGATCGCGCCGTCGATCGAGTAGGCGACCGACTTGGCGGCGTCAGCGTCGATGTCGGAGACCACAACGCGCGCACCCTCCTGCCCGAAACGCCTGGCGATCGCGGCGCCCAGTCCTGCGCCTGCTCCGGTGACGACGGCAACGCGGCCATCTAGTTTCTGTGCCATGGATCTGTCTTCTTCCTCTACGGGTGTGGCGTTTGTCTACGTGTGGTCGGAGTGGATCGAGATACGAAGTCAGACAAGGGATGCGGTCAGTCCACCGTCGAGGACGTAGTGGCTTCCGGTTACCCAGCTCGCGCGGTCGGATGCGAGGAAGCACGCGACCTCCGCGATGTCTTCCACGGTTCCGAGCCGCCCCTGTTTTGCCGCAACCAGGTCACCGAAGGGGGCGTCGGTCGCGGCTTCGAACTCGGGGGCGAGCCGGTCGACCATGGACGTATCCGCAAATCCGGGACAGACGGCGTTGACGCGGATTCCGGTCTGGCGAAGTTCGACCGCGAACACGCGGGTGAGCTGGATGAGCGCCGCCTTGGTGGCGCAGTACGAACCGAGCAACGGACTTCCGCCAACCCCCGCGACCGATGCGATGTTGACAACGTTGCCCTTGCTTTTGGCAAGCGCAGGCACGGCAGCCTTGGTGGCCACGAACGGTCCGCGGACGTTCACCGCGAAGATCTTGTCGAAGCTCTCCGTCGACTGCATCGCGAGCGGGGCCGCGACCTCGATGCCTGCGTTGTTGACCAGCACATCCAGCCCACCGAGCAGCTCCTGCACACGAGCGATCGCGTCGACGACGCTCGCCTCGTCGGTCACGTCGCAATTGGCCACGCCTGCCGCACCCAGATCCGCTGCCGTTTTGTGCGCCGCGTCCTCATCGAAGTCACTGATCACGACCTGCGCGCCGCGGTTGATCGCCAGCTCGGCGATTCCCCGGCCGACACCGCGTGCAGAACCGGTGATGAAGACGCGCTTACCCTGCAATTCCCCATTGGATGTTCCCGACATTTACACGGACCCCTCTCGAATCTGTTGGCACAGTGCACAACAGGCGCAACGACCGTCATCAAGCGGACCGAAAGACGCCGAATCCGACGACGATGTCGTGGACCATCGCGAAAGTCATTGCGGCGGAGGAAAACTCGCGCTGGCTACGCCGACTCACCTGTGTGCCACACGACACTATCGAGGTCGGAGTGACCTACGCCATGTCCTTTCGACATGAAGTCCGCAGATGGATTTGGTTCGTCCGCACAAAGAGGACGACGCCGCTAGCCGGCAGCAGGTGCCGACGGCTCGGTCGGGACGGCTGACGAATCAGAGGGCGACGGGCTTGCAGATGACGGGCCAGGGAGCGGGACCGCACCCGCCGGTGGAGTCGATGTCTGCTCGATACGACTGCGGAACGAGTCGTCGGTGATGATCTCGATCTTGTCGATCATCCAGGTGCCGTCATGCTGGACCATCGAGAACGTGAGTCTGCTCGGGTCGACCCGTACGAGGTCTTTGCCGTTGCGGCTGACCGATTGGTTCATGAAGATCAGCACGGTCGAGGTGTCGCGCGTGTTGGTCACGACACCCGCATCCTGAATCACCGCCTGCGACACCACCCGCTGCTTACGAACCCCTTCGACGAAGTCGTCGTTCTCGTTCGGGAGCGGTTTGGCAATGAGGCGGTCGTACTCGGCTTTCGCGTCACCGGTGACAACGCGTTGGGAACGCTGCACGTGGTCGGCGACGTTGACCGGGTCGTAGCCGAACATCGTGGTGGCGTAGTCCCGTGCGGCCTCGAGCGACGACTCACGCGAGTTCTCGGTGGCACGGGCGTCCCAGTACCTGAACCCGAGAAACCCTGTCAGGACAGCGCAGGCCACGGCGACGACGGCAAGGCCCACCCCGACCAGACGTCCCGTGGTGATCACGGTTCTCGTCGACGTCTTTGTCTTTGTCTCTGCCTTTGTCTCTGCGTTTGTCTTTGTCTTCGTCTCTGTCACAGGCTTGGCGCCCGCCGTGTCCTCGGCGGGTGCGGTGTGCTCGGACCGTTCAGTCGTGTTCATCGTGCTCAGATCACCCACTCGAAGTTGGTCATCTTGAGATCGTCGTTGATGCGCGTGATGTCGACCCGCCAGCGGAACGTCTGGACGACAGTCTCCTGCTTCGGATCCTGCGACTTCATCTCCCAGCCGTAGACCACGATCACCGAGCCCTCGTCGTCGGTCGCCTTGGTGACCGCATCGGTGATCACCGACGAGGTGACGGTCTGGTTCTGCGTACGAATGAGGTCTGTCACCTGGGCCATCGACTGTCTGATCCGTTGCTGTGCGGGACCACTCGTCTTGTCCTGCACGGTCTGGAGCGCCTTGTCGACGTTGCCGGGATTGAGAGAGGTGAGGTCGATGGTCATCTGACGCGCGAACGTCGAGTACGACGCACGCAGGTCGTTGCGGTGGTCGAGTCGACTGGTGCCGACGGCGAACAGCGTCGACGCGATCAGACACGCGACGATGAACACTCCACACACCGCGCCCGCGACGATCCACCTGAAGTTGCGGCCCCGGCTCACCCGAGCGCGCCGCACGGGTTGACGCTCCGCGGTTCGCTGCTGCCGCGCACGCCGCTCGCGGTAGCTGACGGGCTGTGCTGCGGTGCCGTCGGCGGCTTCCGCGGTGTCCTCAGCGACTTCCGCGGTGCCGTCGGCGGATTCTGCGGTGCCGTCGGCGAGAGCTGCGGTGCCGTCGGCGAGATCTGCGGTGCCGTCGGCGGCTTCCGCGGTGCCATCGGCGGCTTCCGCGGTGCGCTCGGCGGCTTCCGCGGTGCCCTCGGCGGGAACCGCGGTGCCGACCACCGGCTCGTCGACGCTACGTCGGCTCCGTCGCCTGCGTAGGGGCGCGGAGCGTACGGGTCGCGATGCCGTCTGCCGACTCACTCGTCCATCCCGCTGGTGATCAGTCCCTGCCACGTGCCTCTATTTCCCTGGTCGACGCTGTGCCCCTGACCGTTGCTCTGTCCTCGAGTGTCTGTGCCGGTTCCGGCGTTGTATGTCTTCCCGTCGGGGCCGATGAAGTCGCCCGTATCCGGATCGTACGTGGTGCCGTAGACGGCGGGTCCCGGCTCGTACGAGTCCGGGGTGGCCTGCGTCGTGTATCCGGCGGGGGCGGGCACGAGACCGGGGATTCCGTTGGGCAGGGCGACGTTCTTCTTGGTGCTCGCCTGGAAGCCGGTGCGACACTCTTCCGGTGTCGGTGCTCGCCTGCCGGGAAACTCGGCACAGGGGAAGTTCCTGGCGCCACGGACGGCGATCTGCGAGTCCTGCGGCAGCCGACACAGCAAACCCGGTGGGAGTTCCTGGGCGGTCTGAACAGCCGGACTGCGCCACTGATCCGACGGGAGGAATCCGACGGTGCACGGCGGTGGATCCTGGAAGCCGAGCGAGAACAGGACGCTGGGACCGTACTCGGCCGATCCCTGGTGCACGGCCGTCAGCAGCGCACTGATCAGCCGCGGATAGATCACCACGACCTGCTGCAGATTCGGCAGGTACACCGCGAGCGTCTTCGACGCGACGCCCAGATTGTTGATCATCATCGGCAACGTCTGATCCATACTCGCGAACAGTTGCTGCGACTTCGACGCTGTCGACGGCCCCTTCTCGAGGATGTCGGTGATCTCGGGTTTGTTCGCCCGCAGTTGATCGGTCACCTTGACCGCGTCGGCAGTCCAGGCACGGATCGAATCGGCGGTCCTGTTCTGGGTTTCCAGCAGGGGGCCTGTCTGCTTGATCAGGTCGATGGTCGCGTCGACGTTCTTGTCGGCGTCGTCGACGAGCAGTGTCATCGAGTCGAGTAGTCGCCGCAGGTCCTCCCCCGTTCCGTTGAACGCGGTGAACGCCTCGTCCATGACATCGCGCAACCCGGTGTCACCCACCTTGTCCAGCAACGCGTTGGCCTGTTCGAGCACAGATGAGATCTCCACGGGTACGTCGGTGCTGCGCACGACGGCACCGTCGCCGAGGTACTCGCCTCCCGCCCCGGACGCCGGCGTGAATTCGACGAATTGCTCGCCGACGGCCGAGACACTGCGGATCGACGCCTGCGAGTCTGCGGGGATCTTGGCCGAGGACTCGATCGACAACGTCGCCGCAACACCGTTCTCGGTCAAGCGCACCTGCGTCACCTTGCCGACGTTGACGCCGCGATAACTGACGTTCGCGTTCGTGTAGATACCGCCCGTACTCGGCAATTCGAGGGTCACGGCGTACCGTCCGACACCGGCCATCGCGGGTAGCCGCACGTAGTACACGGCCATCGCAACGAGCGCGACCACGGTGACGATCGCGAAGATGGTGAGCTGCATGCGCACGAACCTGGTGATCTTCATCGTCCGCCCCCGCTCGGGGATGAGGATGTCGGGGACGGCGTCTGCGTCGATGCCGACGTTCCCGTCGCGGTCGATTCCGGCGATCCCGCGGGAACCGGGTCGGTGCTGTCCGGCCGCTTCTCACCGCCCGGAACGAGCGGCGAGGTGAACGGATCGAGTCCGCGTTTCGCCGCGCCTGCGGGCTGACCTGTCACGCCCTCGGGTCCCACCAGTCCCGACGTCATCAGGATGGTCTGCTTGAGTCGGTCGACGGTCAGATCGAGCACGAGGTCGGAGTTGACGTAGTCGCCCTTGACGATCTGCGGAATCGTTTCCTCGAGGAACGGGAACGTGAACAAGATCTTGGTCGCCGCGGGCAGCGCCGGGCCCGCCGCTGCGAGCGCGCCGAGTGTCGGGTTCAGATTCGCGACGATGGTCTTGATGTCGGCGGTGTTGGCGCGCAGCACGTCGTTGACCGTCCTCGACAGGCCACTCAACGCCGACAGTGCCCCGGTGAACTTGTCCCGTTCGTCGTTGAGCATGCGAAGGATGTCGGGTCCGTCGGCGAGCGCCTTCTCGACGGTCGGCTTCTGCTGATTGATCGTGGTGCTCAACCTGTCGAGCCCGTTCATCGCGTCGATGATGTGGCCCGATTGCCCCGCGAGGTCGGAAACGAGCGTGTCGAGACGCGGCACGAGTTGCCTGATCGAGTCGGCGTTGCCGCCGAGGATCTGGCTCAGCTCGTGGGTGACGTCACCGAGCTGTGAGAGGCCACCGCCGTTGAGCACCACCGACAATGCACTGAGCACCTGCTCGGTGGTCGGGAACGCACATTGGGGCACCTGCTGCGCGGAGTTGATGTCGGCAACTCGTTGACCCGACGGCTGGGCGATGTTCTTCTGCTCTGGGCACGACGGCAGCGGGATCTGATCCCCTGCATGCAGATAGCCGGCGGTCACCTGCTGCGGTGGGACGATCTGCAGGTGAGTCGAACCGAGCACGCTCGTCATTCCGACCTTGACGTACGAACCGCGGGGCACCTGCACCCCGGGGTTCAGTCGAATCGGCAGTTTTGCATGCCAATCGGTGTCCACATCGATGTCTCCGACGCTGCCGACGGTCACGTCGTTCAGCATGACCGGCGAGTTGTTGGTCAGCCCTGCCGCGGTCGGGATGACCGCCGAGATCTCCCACGATCCGTTGCCCGTTCCCTGGGCTCCCGGCACCGGTAGGCTGTCGGCGCCGTCGAATCCGCACGCCGTCGCGACTGTGGTGACCACGGCGACCATGAGCGCGGTACGCCACCCACGAGTGAGCCTGTGCCGCATCATCCCTCACCTCCCCAGGGCACGAGGAGATCGCCGAGTCCACCACCGTTGCCGCGTCGGGTTGCGGCGTCCTGGTCACGGATTCCCTGCTGTGCACGAGCTTTGACGTCAGCGTTCTGGTAGGTGATCTGACTGGGCAGCGCACTCTTGCCGACCACGGGATCCGACATGAACGGCGGATACGCCACCGATAGCGACCCAAGGACCGGAGCCAGGACGTCGACGCACTTCTCGACGTCGGCCTCACTCTGTCCCGGTCGGTTGTTGGCCTCGATCGTCCCGCAGAGCAACGTGATGAGGTTGTTGCCCATCCCGAGTCCGAAGACTCCCGAGAGCGACCCGGTCAGCGGGTTGTAGATGTTGTAGAAGTTGGCGAGCTGATTGGGCGCGGAGTGCAGCAAACCGCGGATCTGTTTGTCCTTCTCGGCAAGGATGCGCGTGGTGTTTGACAGCTTCGCCACCGACGAGGTCAACGCGTCCTTGTTCTGGTCGATGAATGTCTGGACGTCGGTCATCGCGGAGTCGAGGTTGTGCATCGCACCGTCGAGTTCCGTGGTGTTGTCGGCGAGGACGTCTGTCACCGAGGCGATCCGGCCGTTGAACTGCACGAGTTCCTCGTGACTGGTCGAGAGGGCGTCGGTCAGCTTCTGCAGGTTGCGGATCGTCGAGAACAGGTCGTCGCGGCCGGACGACAACGTCGACATCACGTCTGACAGATTCGTGATCGACGAATTCAGCGCTGATCCGTTGCCCTGCAGGTTCTTGTTGGCGACGTCCATCAGCCTGGCAGCCGATCCCTTGTCGGCGCCGTCCGGTCCGATCGCCTTGGTCAGCGTCGCGAGTTGCTTCTTGACGTCGTCCCATTCCATCGGGACCGCGGTGCGCTCCATGGGAATCGCACTGCCGTCGTCGAGTTGTTTGCCGCCCGCGTACACCGGTGTCAGCTGAACGAACCTGCCCGACACCAGACTCTGCGCGACCACGACAGCTCGGGCATCGGCCGGAATCGGTGTGCTGCGGTCCACGTCGAGCGTGACCTTCACGTCGCCCGAACGCGGGGTGATGGCGGCGACCTTCCCCACCTTCACCCCGAGCACTCGCACGGTGTCGCCGGTGTAGAGGCCGTTCACGGACGGGAAGTATGCCGTGATGGTCTTGGTGGTCGCCCGGTCGTAGAGCGCATATCCGACGATGCCCGCGAGTACCAGCAACGCCACGAGACCTGCCGCGCCCCACGCCTTGCGGCTACCTGGAAGTGAACGACGCAATGCCATGTCAGCCACCTCCTGTCGGGGTCGGATATGTCGGCGCGGGAGCCGGGGCGGTGTTCTTCGGCGGCATCGGCGGCGCTTGACTCCAGGCTTGCGGCAGCAGCGGGAAACCGCTGTAGGAGAACGCCTTCCACGCCTCGGGATACTTCTGTTGAAGGATCTTCATGAATGTGGCCGTGTAGTCGCCGAAAGTGCTGACGCCGACGAGGGATTCGAAGCGCGGACCCGACGCAACGGCTTCGCCGAGCGCGTTCGCATATGGCCCGAGACGGTCGAGCGTCTGCTTGAGGTTGTCCTCGTTGTCGTTTAGGATGTCGAGCACCCCGTCGAGTTTGGTCAGCGTCGGGCGTAGTTGTTCGTTGTTCTCCTTGATGAACCCGGAGATCTGCTCCGCGACGTCACGGGTGCCGCTGATGAGCTGCGCGATGGCGGCACGGCGGAACTGCAGTTCACCGACCAGCGAATTCGCGTCCACGAGAAGCTGGTTGATCTGCTTGCTGCGGTCGCCGATGACATCGGTGACCGCGCTGGCCTTCGCGAACAGCGCCCGCAGATTGTTGTCCCGGTCGGCGATCGCCTTCGACAACCGCGAGACGCCCTCTACAGCGCCCTGTACTTCGTCGGGCGTCGAGGAGAACGTGACCGAGAGCGTGTCGAGCGCCTTGTTGAGCTGGTCGGTATCGGTCTGCGCGAGCGAATTGGTCGACTCGTCGAGGGCATCGGTGAGCGAGTATGGCGCGATGGTGTTGCGGTTGGCGATGGACCCACCCGGTCGGATCCGCTCGCCGCCGTGCGGCAGGATCGTCAGATTTCTTCTGCCGAGCACGGTCTCGGTCTTGATGGCGGCCTGGGTGTCGGCGCCCATGACCACCGTGTCGTTCATTCGGAAGCCGACAGCGGCCTTCGTGCCCTGGTCGGTCGGGGCGAGTTCGATCTTCTCCACCGTTCCCACCGTGACGCCGGATACGGTCACGATGTCACCGGTGACCAGCCCTCCCGCGTCGTCGAAGTAGGCGGTGTAGGTGCTGATCGGCGAGAGGTAGGGCAACTTGTCCATCTGCATCGCGACGATCACGACGAGCGCGGTGACCACCACGCCGATGAGGCCGATCTGAATGCGGCTGCGCCCGTTCATGAGCTTGCGCTTCTCGCTCATGTGGCCGCGCACCTCCCGCCGGCCTTCGTGGTGTCGCCCATGACGTCGTTGGACGTGAAGAAATACTGCTTGCCGTCGGGACCGCTGAGCAGCAACCTGATTCGGCAGAAGTAGATCTGCAACCACGCACCGTAACTGCCGAGGTTGGACAGCTTCTTGAAGTCGTTGGGCAGCCGACCGACGAGTTGCCGAAGATAGGGTTCGGACTTCAGCAGGTTGCCCGACACCGCACCCGTCTCGTTCACGATCTGCTTGAGGTCAGGACGGGTCGCTCCCAGCAGTCCCGACAGGCCGGTGGTGACTGCAGCGGTCTGGGTGAGCGCGTCGCCGATGGTGCCGCGCTGAGCCGAGAGTCCGGTGATCAACTGCTGCATCTGGTCAAGGCTGGTGTCGAGACCCGCCTTGTCGCCGTCGAGAATGCCGACGGTCTGGTTCAGGTTGTCGATGACGTCACCGATCAGCTGGTCGCGGTCGGCGAGTGCGCCGGTGAACGACGACGTCTGCGCGAGGAGGTTCGTCAAGGCCTCGCGCTGTGCGCGCCCCTGGAACACCTCGATCAACGACGCCGAGAGCTGGTTGACCTCGTCGGGTTTCAAGGTCCGGAACAGCGGTTTGAACCCGCCGAGCAGTTTGTCGAGATCCATCGCCGGCTCGGTTTGGCCGATCGGGATCGTCGCACCGGATGGCAGGGTGTCATCCGGGTCACCCTCACCCTGCTCGATGTCGAGGTAGCGGTCGCCCGTGAGGTTCTCGTAGCGGATCAATGCGCGCACCGATCGCGGCAAGCGATATTTCTCGTCGACGCTGAATGACACCTCCGCGTCGTTGTCCCGGGTCAACCCCACCTTGTGGACGGTGCCGACCTGCACCCCTGCGATCTTCACCTTGGAACCGGACTTCATCTCCGATGCACTCGTGAACACGGCGGTGTAGTCCGACGACGATCCGGGTCGATAGTTGCTGAACACGGCGACGAGCCCGACGAACACGATGACCATGACCGTAGCGAACGCACCCAATTTGATGACGGTGGCGCGGAAAGCGCGCGTGCGATTGTCAACCACCGGCCTGCCCACCTCGCTGCGGCTCCCCGAACAGGAGCTGGAACAGTTTCTGGCGCGACGCCTTCGCCGTTGTCCGTGGCTGATAGGGCACCGGCGCGTTGTCGGTCACGTAGAAGCCGGTGTTGACGTCGGTGGTCGGATTGCTCAATGCGCCCTCGCAGGTCGGTGGCCCATCTGCACCGACGATCGGCAGGCTCTGCGGATACGTGTACGGGTCGGTGCCCGGCTGCAATCCCGCGTACAGCAGGAGGTTTCCGTTCTTACCGCCGAGCATGGGTTTGGCGAGGTCGGCAGCCTGCGCGCTCGCGGTCAAGAAGCAGGCGAGTCCCGGTGACTGGTAGCCGAGCAGGCGTGCGACGGGATTGAGATTCGACAGCGTCGTGATCAGCGTCTGCTTCGGCGGGGCGAGCACACCGTTGATCGTGTTGGCCATCCCGGTCGCGTTGATCAGCAGTGCGTCGAGGTTGGCGGAGTTGTCGAGCAGCGTGTTCCCGATGAACGTCGCATTGTCGATGGTGCGCATCAGGTCCGGCATCGCGTCGGCGTAGACGTTGGTTGCTCCCGCGGCCTGCGTGATCGCCGCGTTCAGTTCGTCCAGGTGAGGATTGGTCTTCGCCAGAAGGCCTGACAACTGGTCGAGCGAGGCACCGATCTGCTTGCCCTGCCCCGACAGTGCGGTGTCGACGGCACCCATCACGGCGTTGAGCTTGTCGGGTTGCAAATCGGCAAGGACGTTGACCAGTTGCTGGAACACGGTGTTGAGCTCGACGACCACCCTGTCGGCTCCGATGACCTGTCCGGACTGCAGGTGCCCTTCTCCTCCGGTCTCCGGGATCACCAGGTTGACAGCCTTGGCACCGAAAACGGTGTTGGACTTGATGTCGGCGGTGACGTTGCCGGGGATCTGCGACATGGAGGCGGTGTCGATGTCGAGGTCGAGCACGGCGTGCCCGTCCTGCTGACGGATCGAGGCGACCTTGCCCACCTGCACACCCCTCAACTTCACCTTGGCGTCAGGACTCATCACGAGGCCTGCCCGCGGGGTGTTGAGGGTGACCGGCTGAGTGTCGGCGAACCAGCCGAGGAATTGCGCGCCTGCACCCACGACAACAGCGACGAGGCCACCGACCATGATGACCGCTGCTGTCTTGCGGACCAGAGGGCTCCGCTCCTGTCGACGTGCCATCTGTTCAGCCCGCCAGATTGAACTTGCCGTCGGCGCCGTAGATGGCGAGCGAGGTGAGCAGGGTGATCACGACCACGACGACGAGCGACGCACGCACCGCGTTGCCGACGGCGACGCCCACACCGACGGGCCCTCCGTCGGCGTTGTAGCCGTAGTAGGTGTGGATGAGCATCACGGCGATCGCCATGCAGATCGCCTGCACGAACGACCACAGGATGTCCGACGGGATCAGGAACGTGTTGAAGTAGTGGTCGTAGACACCCGACGACTGGCCGTAGAGCACGACGGTCGCAAAACGACTGGCGATGAACGCGGCGAGTGACGCGAGGGAGTAAAGCGGGATGATCGCGATCATCCCCGCGACGATCCGGGTGCTGACCAGGTAGGGGATCGATGAGATCGCCATGGTCTCGAGCGCGTCGATCTCCTCACTGACCCGCATCGCGCCCAGTTGTGCCGTGGCGCCCGCCCCGATGGTCGCCGCGAGGGCGATACCGGCGATCACCGGCACCGCGATGCGGACATTGATGAACGCGGAGAAGAATCCGGTGAGCGCCTCGACGCCTATGTTGGCGAGCGAACTGTAGCCCTGCACGGCGATGGTGCCGCCGGTGAACAACGTGAGGAACCCGACCACGACGACGGTGCCGCCGATCATCGCGAGCGCGCCGGAACCCATGGAGATCTCGGCGATGAGCCGCAGCGTCTCTTTCTTGTACTGGCGAACCGCGCGGGGGATGGCGATGAGGCTGTCCCAGTAGAACAGCGCCTGATCGCCGATCTGATTCCAGTCGTCGCCCGCGCGTTTTATCGCGACTCGAGCTGTCTGGAGTCGTGTGGTGAACGGAAGGACCATGTCAGCCCGCCGTCGCTTTCACACCGACGGCGGTGACCACGACGTTGACCACGAACAGTGCCATGAACGAGTACACGACCGTCTCGTTGACGGCATCACCGACGCCCTTCGCGCCGCCCTTGACGTTGAGTCCCTGGAAGCACCCGACCAAACCGGCGAAGAGCCCGAACAGCGCGGCTTTGACCATCGAGATCATGAGCTCGCCGAAGCCGGTCAGCAGGGTGAGACTGGCGAGGAACGCGCCGGGGTTGACGTCCTGCAGATAGACGGAGAACAAGAAGCCGCCGCCGATACCGATCGTGCACACGAGGCTGTTGAGCAGCAGCGCCACCCCGGTCGACGCGATGACTCGGGGAACGACGAGTCGGTGCACCGGATTGATCCCGAGCACCTCCATCGCGTCGATCTCCTCGCGGATGGTGCGTGCGCCGAGGTCGGCACAGATGGCTGTGGCTCCCGCGCCGGCAACGATGAGCACGGTGACGATCGGACCGATCTGTGTGATGGTGCCCAGTGCCGCACCCGCTCCGGAGAGGTCCTGGGCACCGATCTCGCGCAACAGGATGTTCAGCGTGAAACTCACCAGGACCGTGAACGGGATCGCAACGAGCAGCGTCGGCATCATCGAGACACGGGCGATCGCCCACGATTGCTCCACGGTCTCCCGCCACTGAAACGGCCTGCGGAACAGCTCACGAAAAGCATCGACACCTAGGGCAACGAAGTCGCCGACCTGTTCCAGCGGCGCATCAAGCCTGCGCGACAAACGTCTGCTCCTCTTCCCCGGTTCCCAAGCAACCTAGCACGCACAACAGCCAGAAGTGGGTCAGTTGACCAGCCCACGCGCCGTGAAGGTTTTCGAGGGGTCACGCGCTGCGAAGTACGAGGTGAGAGTCTTGGTCAGATCGTCGGAATCCCACGCGTCACCGTCGGCGGTGAAAACCTCGTCGACGGTCGGCGCGGCCATCAGCGTGACCCGCGGACCATAGACGACGAAAACCTGTCCGGTGACGTCGTCAGAGTCGGGGGAGGCGAGGAATTCGACCAGTCGCACGACGTGGTCGGGCGACAACGGGTCGACGCCGTCAACAGGCGCCTCGCCGAACACGGCAGCCGTCATCGCCGTGCGCGCGCGGGGACAGATGGCGTTCGCACGCACGCCGTAGCGCTTGAGCGCCCGCGACGCCGACAGGGTCAGTGCGGTGATCCCTGCCTTGGCCGCACCGTAATTCGCCTGCCCCTCGGGACCGAGCAGACCTGCTTCCGACGACGTGTTGATCAATCGCCCGTAGACCGGCCGGCCTTCCTTCTTCGACTCACCACGCCAGTACGCCCCCGCATTCCGGTTGAGCAGGAAGTGACCGCGCAGGTGCACCCGGATCACCAGATCCCACTCGTCGTCGGACATGTTGAACAGCATCTTGTCGCGCACGACGCCCGCATTGCTGACCACGATGTCGAGCCGTCCGAGATCCTCGGTGGCCACTCGCATGATCTCGGCCGCGACAGCGGAGTCGGAGATGTCACCGGCGACCGGGACGGCGCGCCCACCGGCCGCTGTGATGCTGTCGATCGTGTCGCTGGTATCCAGGGAACCCGAGAGATCGTTGACGATGACCGTCGCGCCTGCCGCTGCGAGACCGATTGCCTCGGACCGCCCGAGACCCGCGCCCGCTCCGGTGACGACGGCTACGCGATCATTGCAAGACTGCCCCACGGGGTACACCTTTCCTCGACTAGAACATGTTCTAACATGCGACCCCGCGAGTCCGAGTAGGAACCCCCGAAAACCGCGCGGCGCCTCACTCGAGCCGCAATGCCGACTTCGGGCAACCGGCAACCGCCTGACGAACCTCGTCGACCTTGTCCGCCGGAACGTCATCGGAGAGAATCACCAGGTAGTCGTCATCATCGAGGTCGAAGAACTCGGGTGCGATGCCCACGCACACGCCGTTGGCCTCGCACAGGTCGAAATCCGCCTTGATTCGCATCAGTACCCCTCTTCGTTGTCAGGTCCGCTGGTTGACGGGCTGGGTGGATACAGGTTAGAACGTGTTTCAGAAGTTGGCGAGCACCCACCGGAAAGCACAGGGCCGAACAATGCGCATCGCGTACACAGACCAGCAGGCCGATCTCCGTCGCGAACTGCGGTCGTACTTCGCCGGATTGATGACAGACGAACGACGCGCCGCGCTTTCCGGGGGTGACGGAGAACTCGGCGAAGGCGATGCCTATCGCGACGTTGTGGCACAAATGGGTGCCGACGGGTGGCTGGCACTGGGATGGCCCACGGAGTTCGGCGGCCAGAACCGGTCGATGATGGACCAGTTGATCTTCACAGACGAGGCGGCGATCGCCGGCGCACCCGTCCCCTTCCTGACCATCAACTCGGTCGCCCCGACGATCATGCATTACGGCACCGATGAGCAGAAGGCGTTCTTTCTACCGAGGATCGCAGCGGGTGAATTGCACTTCTCGATCGGATACTCCGAGCCCGGCGCGGGAACAGACCTGGCAGCCCTGCGGACCACAGCGGTGCGTGACGGCGACGAGTATGTGATCAACGGACAGAAGATGTGGACGTCGCTGGTCGCCTACGCCGACTACATCTGGCTGGCCTGCCGTACGGATCCCTCCACCCTCGATCCGGGAGGTAAGAAGCACAAGGGCATCTCGATGCTCATCGTGCCGACCACCAGTTCGGGCTTCGACTACACGCCGGTGCACACGATGTCGGGTGTCGACACGTCGGCCACCTACTACTCCGACGTACGGGTGCCGGTCAGTGCACGCGTCGGCGAAGAGGGTGGCGGTTGGCCGTTGGTCACCAATCAGCTCAATCACGAGCGGGTGGCGTTGTGCAGCGCCGCACCCGTGCAGACCGCGCTGCGCGAGACCGTCGCCTGGGCGCAGCAACACAAAACCGGGGACGGCCAACGGATCATCGACGCGCCATGGGTGCGCACCAACCTCGCCAGGGTGCACGCGAAGGTCGAGTATCTCAAGCTGATCAACTGGAAGATCGCCTCGGCAGCCGCGTCCGGTGGATCACCATCGCCCGCCGACGCTTCGGCGACCAAGGTCTTCGGCACCGAATTCGCCACGGAGGCATACCGTTTACTGATGGAGGTGGTCGGTCCCGCCGCGACGCTCCGGCAGGACTCGCCGGGCGCACAGTTGCACGGCAGACTCGAGCGCTACCAGCGGACATCGCTGATCCTGACTTTCGGGGGCGGCACCAACGAGGTTCAGCGCGACATCATCGGCATGCTCGCCCTCGGTCTCCCTCCACAGCGGCGCTGACTTGCCACCCATCCAGCACTGAGCCGAGGAGCACGTACATGGACTTCACCCTCCCCGAAACCGCAACCGCCGTGCGCGATCTCGCGGCCGATATCGCCACCAAGATCAGCTCCGACGACCGGGTCGCAACGCTCGAGGCCTCGTCGGCTCCCCTCGACGATCTGCTGTGGCGCGAACTCGCCTCGGCGGGCCTGCTCGCCCTCGAGCTACCCGAAGCGCTTGCCGGTGACGCAGCGGGCGACCTCACGGCCGTCGAAAACACCACTGTCGCTGAGCAACTCGGCCGCCACCTGGCTCGGGTTCCCTTCGGTCAGCACGCGATCGCGGCGGGCCCGCTCCTCGCTCGAAATGCCACCACGACCCTCGCGACCGATTTGCTCCCCCGCATGGCGGACGGCACCCTCGTCGCGACAGCGGCCGTCGAAGAGGATCTTGGCGACGATGTACTTTCGCCCACCACCGCACTCACCCGATCGGGCCGCGGATACCTGCTGCGCGGCACCAAGATCAACGTCCCCTACGCCGCGGCGGCCGGGCTCCTACTGGTCACCGCCACAGATGCCGACGGGGTCGCCGTTGCGGTCGTCGACGCGACCACGGACGGCATCACCGTCACCGAGGCCCGAACCACCGGCCTCACCCCCACCTACCACGTCGAATTCTCTGACGTCGCAGTCGACGACGCACACGTGCTCCACGGCGCCGACATCGTTTCCGACCTCGTCGATCGCCTCACCCTCGCACTGTGTGCCGAACAGTCCGGCGTGCTCGCCGCAGCGCTGGCGGCCACGGCGTCCTACTCGCGCGAGCGGGAACAGTTCGGCCGGCCGATCGGCTCGTTCCAGGCCGTCGCACAGCGCCTCGCCGACGGCTACATCGACGTCTCGGCACTCTCTCTGACCACCACGCAGGCCGCGTGGATGCTCGCACAGTCTGCTGTCGGCACCGGACGATCCGGAGACGGCGATCGCGCGGATGTCTCCGCCGCGATCGCCACCGCCAAGTTCTGGGCGGCCGAGTCGGGACATCGAGTTGCCCACACAGCCGTGCACGTCCACGGTGGCGTCGGACTCGACACCAGTCACCCCACGCACCGATACTTTCTGCGCGCCAAACAGAATGAGTTCACCCTTGGGTCGGCCAGCACTGCGCTTCGACGACTCGGCGATGCGCTCGCGGCCGACCCGGCATGATCGCGGTGCAACCGTGACGATCACCGACCTCTTGTCGAAGCTGGTCGATGTCACCGATCGAGGGCTCCACGTCGAGGATGGTTTCGTCTCGTGGAGTGAGCACCTCCGCCGCTCCGCACAGCGCGCTGCTGCGGTCACCGAACTGCTGACTCAGGGCCGACCACCACATGTCGGTGTGCTGATGAGCAATGTCGCGGAGTTCAGTTATGCGATCGCTGCCGCCGTCCTCGGCGAGTTCGTCGTCGTCGGGCTCAATACCACCCGGCGTGGTGCCGCGCTCGCGGCCGACATCGCCACCGCCGACTGCGATCTGATCCTCACCTGCTCGGACACCCGCCACCTACTCGACGGCGTCGACCACGGTGCGCGGGTCATCGACGTCGACTCCGACGAGTGGTCCACACTCCTTGCGCCACACAGCGACACACCCGTCGATCTCCCTGATTCCTCCGACGACGATCTGCTGATGTTGATCTTCACGTCCGGCACCACGGGCGAACCCAAGGCTGTCCGCTGCACGCATCGCACGTTTGCAGCAAGCGGAACGATGCTCGCCGAACGCTTCGACATCGGCCCCGCCGACAACGTCTACCTGTCGATGCCCATGTTCCACTCGAACGCCACGATCGCAGGCTGGTCGGTCGCGGTGGCGGGCACGGCGTCGATCACGTTGCGTAACAGGTTCTCTGCGCGTTCGTTTCTGCCGGATGTCCGCCGCTTCGGGATCACCTACGCCAACTACGTCGGAAAACCGTTGAACTACATACTTGCGACTCCAGAGCGGTCAGACGACGCCGAGAATACGCTGCGAATCGTGTACGGCAACGAGGCGTCGGCACGCGATCGTCGACGCTTCGCCGCACGGTTCGGTTGCCGCGTCGTCGACGGCTTCGGTTCCACAGAGGGCGGTGTGGCCATCACACGCACTCCCGACACCCCCGACGACGCTCTCGGTCCCCTGCGGCCGCCGACAGCCATTGTCGGCCACGACACCGGCGCGCCGCTGCCCGCGGGCGAGATCGGAGAGATCGTGAACAGCTCTGGTCCGGGGCTGTTCAGTGGCTACTACGGGAATCCCGATGCCACCGCGGAACGGATGCGCGGCGGCGTCTACCACACGGGCGACCTCGGGTGGGTCGACGACGCCGGCTACGTCCACTTCGCGGGCCGCCTCGGCGAGTGGATGCGCGTCGACGGCGAGAACCTCTGCACTGGACCGATAGAACGAATCCTGCTACGGCACAGCAGCATCAGGCAGACTGCGGTCTACGGGGTACCGACGGAGATCGGCGACGAGATCGAGGCGGTACTGGTGGCACCCGCACTCGATCCCGGCGAGTTCGGCGACTTCCTGGCCGCGCAGCCCGACCTCGGGCCCAAGCAGTGGCCGCACCGCGTGCGCATCGTCGACTCCCTGCCGGAGACCGCGACCTTCAAAACACTCAAACGCACACTCCGCGAAACCGATTCAGTCCCGACGTGGACCCGCCGCGGCCGCACCTACGCGTGACCGCTGGCCCGGTCGCCCCACTCCCCCGCGCGCGCAGAAAGTAGCGAAAAGACCCCTTCCCCGACTTCCCTCCCCTCCCCCTACAAACTTCCCGCGGAAACCACAGAAACCAGGGGAAAGCCCGACGCTGCCCCACCGCTCACCCCATCCCGCACCACGACTTATCCACAACCGCGCGACTCCGTCGAGTTATCCACAACCAGGTGCACAGGCCGACACCTTTCCGCGACTTTCGGCCACGATCACTGCAAGACCTCATTCCACGCATCCGACCCCGACGGCTCGGCGTCGGACAGTCGAATCATCCATCGGCGCACCGTCATCGGCGAAGGACACACTGACCGCGACATCCGGCGCGCGCTCAGAGATCAACAGATCGAGCGCCTGCGACAGGGCTCGTACGTGTCCAGCTCTGCCTACGCCGACCTCGAAGACTACGAACGCGCCGAAACCAGATACCGCGACATGGTCGTCGCCGCGGCGCGTAGTGGAGGCCCGCGTCGATTCCTGAGTCATCAGTCGGCGGCTGTCATGCTCGGGGTCCCGCTGCTGAACCCCGACCGGTCGACGGTGCACTTCGTCTCCGAGCGCTCCGGACGTACCTCGCCCGGACTCGCGATCCATCAGGCGCCCATCCCCGACGAACACCTGGTGAGCGTCGACGGAATCCTGGTCACCTCGATCGGACGAACGGTCTGCGACGTCGCGCGCCTCGGCAACCTCCGACAAGCCGTCGGCGCACTCGACAGTGGGCTGTATCAAGGACGAATTCGTGAACAGCCCATCGACCTCGCCGCCATCGTCGACGCACTCGGCCCCTGCCACGGGATCAACGTGCTCCGGACCGCACTGCTCCTGGCCACCGACCTATCGGAGTCGATCGGTGAGACGATCAGCCGTTGCATTTTCTGCGAGTCGGAGCTCATCCCCGACCCGGAACTGCAGGTGGTCATCACGCTCCCCGACGGCACCATGTACCGCTGCGATTTCGGGTGGCGGGATTCTGAAGGCAATCTACGAGTGGTCGGCGAGTTCGACGGCCGGCTCAAGTACCACCGCGCCTCCGCCGACAGCGGAGCGATGCTTCCGGAAGAGGTGATCTACGACGAGAAGCTGCGTGAGGACGCGATTCGTGCCCGCGACATCACCTTCGCGCGGTGGACCTGGAACGAACTCGCCGCACCGAGGCGCCTCACCGAACGCATCCACGACGCATTGCTGCGCGGAGGCGTCCTGAAGTGAAGTCACCTACCGCGAATGTGCCTCACTCCGACCATCGGCCCGGGCCCCACGAGTGCGCCTCGACACGCAACCCCCGTCTCCTCTGCATCGCGCATCTCCTCTCGCATCGCTGACCTCACCTTCGTGACGCTCGACGCTTCTCTGGCACACCCTTCCCCGACTTTCACGCCTTTCCGCGCGAAACAACCCGCGGAACAGCACAAAAGCAGCGGAAGGGATCTTTCCCCTACTTTTGGCGGACAGCGCGGGGCGAGCAGCGCGGGCGATGCACCGAGTCCGCCGGGCCGCCGGGCCGCCGGCCCACCGGCCGCCGAGGAGCCCTACTCCAGCGTCTTGCCCAGCCGCACGGCGGATTCCTGGTACTCGCTGACCAGGTCAGCGATCAACTCGGCGACCGGAGTGATCGAGTTCATGCGCCCGACGATCTGACCTGCGGGCATCGCGACGACGTCCGCGTCATCGGCCTGAGAGATGCGCGCATGCGCTTCCCCCACGAGAAGATTCTGCAGCGGCATCGGCAATGGTTCCGGAGCGCCGGGTGCATCCCAGGCATCGGTCCACTTCGTCTTCAGCAGGCGGGCAGGCTTGCCCGAGTAGATCCGGCGTCGAACGGTATCCCGCGACGACGCCGCCAGCAGCGCCTTCTGCACGGTCGACGGTCCGTTTCCGGTCGCGCCGAGCCGGTATTCGGCGGCGGTCAGCCAGTAGGTGCCCATCCACACGCCCTGCGCTCCCAGCGCAATTGCCGCGGCCATCTGCCGCCCACTGCCGACGCCACCCGCCGCCAAAACCGGGGCCCGATCGCCCACCGCGTCGACGAGTTCCGGCCACAACACCATCGAGGTGACCTCACCGGTGTGACCGCCACCCTCATATCCCTGCGCGATCACGATGTCGACGCCAGCGTCCACGTGGTGCAGCGCATGGTCTTTCGCTCCGGCAAGGGCCGCGACCTGTACTCCGTTCTCGTGCGCGACGCCGATGACGTCCGGCGGCGGCGACCCGAGCGCGTTCGCGATCAGCTTGATCTGCCCGTACTTTCGGGCGTGCTCCATCGCGACGTCGACATGCGAGCGCGCGACCGAATGCAGCCACCCGAGCACTCCGGTGTTGAGCCGTTCACCGTTCTCCAACGGCGGCACCCCGAGATCGTCGAGGGTACGTTCGACGAAAGCCCGGTGCTCGGGCGGAATCATCGATTCCAGATCGACCTTGCTTCCCTCCGTGGGGATCTTGGCGGGCATCACGACGTCGACGCCGAACGGCTTGCCGTCGGTGTGTTCGTGCATCCACTCGAGCACCTCGTCGAGTTCGGACGCCTCATTGAAGCGGACACACCCGAGCACACCCATTCCACCTGAGCGGCTGATCGCGGCAGCCACCTCCTGGCTCGGCGTGAAGCCGAAGATCGGGTAGTCGATCCCGAATCGTTCGGTGAGTTCTGTTCTGATCACACGGTTACTCATGCTGTCATGCCCTTCCGCTGACGACCTGCGACGACGCGTCGGCCGGTCGTGACTCGGTGATGTCTCTGCCCCACGCGTAGTTCGGCTTACCAGCGGGCGAGCGCTTGATCTCGTCGACGTACCAGACACTGCGCGGACACTTGTATCCGGCAACCTGTTCCCGCACAACATGGTTCAGTTCATCGAGACTCGGCTTGGCCCCGTCACGGGTCGCGATGACGGCCGCGACTCGCTGTCCGTATCGATCGTCGGGGATGCCGACGACGACGGTGTCGAACACGTCGGGGTGTGCCTTGAGCGCGGCCTCGACCTCCTCCGGGAAGACCTTCTCGCCGCCTGTGTTGATCGACTGGGAGCCGCGACCCATCATCGTGATGGAGCCGTCGACGTCGACCGTCGCGAGGTCGCCCGGAATGGAGTACCGGATACCGTTGAACTCCTTGAAGGTTCGGGCAGTCTTCTCCGGATCGTTGTAGTAGCGCAACGGTATGTTCCCCGACCTCGCGAGGATTCCGACCTCGCCGGAGCCCGGCTCGACCGGACTGCCGTCTTCACGCAACACCACGGCAGCCTTGTCGGCCGTCACTCTCGGTGCGCCCGTGTGCGATTGCCCCTTCTGCGCCGCGGACATGCCGCTGAATCCGGTCTCCGACGATCCTATGGCGTCGATGACGAGCAGATTCGGCATGAGTTCGAGATATTCGTCCTTCACGCTGGCCGAGAACAGGGCGGCCGACGACGCAAGCGACACAACGGATGCGGTGTCATAGCGCCGACCATCGGGATGCCCCGCGCGCAGTGCGTCGACCATCGGTCGCGCCATCGCGTCACCGGTGATCATCACGACGTTGACCTTGTGCTGCTCGATGATCTGCCAGGTGAGGTGCGCACCGAACTCGGGGTAGATCACCGCCTTGCCGCCGGCGAAGAGCTCTTGGAATACGGCCCACTGCGATCCGCCGTGGATGAACGGCGGGATCGGGTAGCGAACCAGTTGACCACCGGCCGCGCCGTCGCGAGCCTGCTGCCATTCGTCGGAGATCTTCTCACCCGTGTAGAAGTTGATCCCACCGCCCAGCACCCGCCAGATGTCCTCTTGCCGCCAGACGACGCCCTTCGGGAGTCCCGTTGTTCCCCCCGTGTACAGCATGTAGAGGTCGTCGTCGCTGCGCGGCGCGAAATCACGCTCGACGCTCCCGCGGTCCAGAGCATCGGCATACGAAATCGCGCCGTCGGGTGCGTCCACGTCCGAGCCGTCGTCGACGACGATCACGTGGCCCAGTTCCGGTGCCTTCGGTAACACGTTCCGCACCCTGTCGCCATACTGTCGTTCGTAGATCAGGACCTTCATGTCGGAGTCGGTGACGATGTGTTCGAGTTCGGCGGTCACGTACCGGTAGTTGACATTGACCATCACCGCCCGAGCCTTGAAGATGGCGAACATCGCCACAACGCATTCCAGCGTGTTCCTGCTGTACAGACCCACCGCGTCACCCGGCTCCACACCGAGTGCGATCAGCTCGTGGGCGAGCGCGTTCGCGTCGCGCTCCACCTCGGCGTACGTCATCGATCGGTCGGCGGTCTCCAACGCGGTTCGGTCGGACATCAGGTCGACGGCGTGTTCGATCAGGTCGGCGATGTGGAAGGCCATGACGATAAAATTAGAACGTGTTACTGTTTTCGGCAAGGCCTGATCACGTGTTCGACGCGCCGTGTCCGCCGTCGGAGGCAACGGGATCACAACGACCCCAAGGAGTACCGATGCCGGAGTGCCTCGTCGAGAAGCGCGGCCACGTTCTCGTCGTGACCATGAACCGCCCGCAGGTCCGCAACGCACTGTCGACCGAGATGATGGCGATCATGGAGGATGCCTGGGATCAGGTCGACGACGACCCCGACATCCGCGTCGCCATCCTGACCGGAGCCGGTGGCTATTTCTGCGCGGGCGCCGACCTCAAATCGATGAACGCCAAGCCCGCGGGCGACAAGTTCGCCGAGGGCGGTTGGGATCTCACGCGGATGCCCGCTTTGCTGAAGGGTCGTCGGCTCACCAAACCACTCATCGCAGCGGTGGAGGGTCCCGCCATCGCCGGCGGTACCGAGATCCTGCAGGGCACCGACATCCGCGTCGCAGGCGAGAGTGCGAAGTTCGGTGTGTCCGAAGCGAAGTGGGGGTTGTTCCCGCTTGGCGGCAGTGCAGTGCGGCTGGTCCGCCAGATCCCGTACACGATCGCCGCCGACATCCTGCTCACCGGCAGACACATCACCGCGGCAGAGGCCAAGGAGTACGGCCTGATCGGTTACGTCGTCCCCGACGGTTCCGCACTCGACAAAGCACTCGAGATCGCCGACGTCATCGCGGCCAACGGTCCCCTCGCCGTGCAAGCGATACTCAGGACCATCCGTGACACCGAGGGCCTTCACGAGGAGGACGCATTCAAGATCGACGCCGACCTCGGCGCGCGCGTCTTCATGAGCAAAGACGCCAAGATCGGCCCCAGAGCGTTCGCCGCCAAGGAAAAGCCTGTCTTCACCGGCGAATGACCTTTAGGCGACAGCATCGAGTCTCACTCGCAGACCCAACCGGGGTCATCATTCGTCCACCTGGGGGCGCGGTTCGTTGACACCTCGAAGCACGCACGGCAGGGTCGTGACATGTCACGCCTGAGCGTCGAGAACAACTGGTCAGGTCAGCGCTTCCCCAGTCCCGGACGTCGCAGGCCACTGATCGGCGATCTCGGTGTCGCCGATCCGCGGCATCCGTTGCTGAGCATGCTGACGCTCGGCGCCGATCTCGGCCCGATCTACGAGATGCAGGTTTTCCGCCAGAAGTTCGTCTTCGTCGCATCAGCCGAACTCTCCGCCGAGCTCTGCGACGAAACGCGATTCTCCAAAGCACTTCCACCCGCGATCGAGGCGCTACGCGACTACGTGGGCGACGGCTTGTTCACCGCCCGCAACGACGAGTCCAATTGGCAACTCGCGCATGACCTCCTGATGCCCGCATTCACCAAGTCGGCGATGCGCTCCTATCACCCGATCATGCTCGAGACGGCGAACGAATTGTTCGACTACTGGGACCGGCTACCAGCCGACACCTCGGGAGCGACGACCGTCGACGTGACACGGGACATGACGAAACTGACCATGGAAACGTTGAGCCGCGCAGCGTTCAGCCACGACTTCGGGTCGTTCACCTCCGCACAGCAGCACCCGTTCGTCGGCGCCATGATCCGCGCGCTGGAGACCGGTCGCCGTAAGGGCGCGCTGCGCACCGCACCTGGCGGCCGTTACCTCACGGCGCTTCTCGACCGCCGCAACGCGCAGACCCAGAACTACGTCGACGCACTACTCGACGACCTCATCGCCGAACGAGAGCACACCACCGATCAGCACGATTTACTCGGGATCATGCTCAACGTCGCCCACCCCGAAACCGGTGAACGCCTGTCGCCGTTGAACATCCGCCACCAGATCCTCACCTTCCTCGTGGCAGGACACGAAACGACCTCGGGTGCTCTGTCGTTCACGCTGCACTACCTGTCCCAGCACCCCCACTGTCTCGCTCAGGCCCAACGCGAGGCCGATGACGCACTCGGTCACGACCCGACCTCGATGCCGACGTTCGAGCAGGTGCCTCGTTTCCGCTACATCCGTCGCGCGCTCGACGAGGCGTTGCGCATCTGGCCGACGGTTCCCGCGTTCGCGCGCAGCCCACGATCGACGACGACGCTCGGCGGCCGCTACCGGATGACGCCGGACGACTGGGCCGTCATCGTCCTCGCCCAGGTCCATCGCGACCCCGCCGTCTGGGACGATCCCGACACCTACGATCCGGATCGCTTCCTGCCCGAGAACGTCAGGAAGCGCCCTGCACACACCTACAAGCCGTTCGGCAACGGCGTGCGCGCCTGCATCGGACGGCAATTCGCGCTCCATGAAGCCGTGCTCGTGCTGGCGAGCCTGTTGCACCGCTACGAGATCGCACCCGATCCCGGCTACCGGCTCCGCGTCGACGAACGACTCACGATGGTGCCGAAAGACTTTCAGCTCACGCTGACGCCACGGCGCGTGCCCGCGCAGACGTCCCGGGAGCGTAGCGCCAGCCAGCCCTGACCCACTCCCCGTCAGCCCCACTCCCCGCCGGCCCCACTCCCCGTCGGCCCCACTCCTCGTCAGCGACGTTGCACAGACGCCTCACACCAGCGTCGCGAGTTCACGGATCGTCCCGGCGTCGCGCGTGGTCACCATCAGCATCGACACACCCGCGGATTCCCACTGCTTGATCTGTTCGCGCACCTCGTCGGCCGTACCGACGATCATCGTCTCACGCACCATCTCGTCGGGAACCGCGGCGAGTGCCTCTTCTTTGCGTCCGGCGAGGAACAGCGCGCCGATCTCGTCGACGACGTCGCCGTACCCCATTCGCCGATACAACTCGGCGTGGAAATTCTTCTCCTTGGCGCCCATCCCGCCCACGTACAGCGCGGTCGCGGGTCGATATGCGTCGATCGCTGCATCGACATCGTCGGTGATCTCCACCTGCACGGTCGCCGCGACCTCGAAGTCGTCCCGTGTCCGACGCGCCCCGGGACGCGCGAATCCCTCCGCCAGCCACGACTCGTACTGATCGGCGAGCGAGAGGCTGTAGAAGATGGCGAGCCAACCGTCGGCGATCTCCGCGGTCTGCGCGACATTCTTGGGCCCCTCCGCGCCCAACCAGATCGGGATGTCGGCGCGCAGCGGATGGGTGATCGGCTTGAGCGACTTACCCAGCCCTGTCGCGCCCGGCGCGTCGGCGGGATAGGGCAACGGGTAGTGCGGGCCTGCGCTGCGGACACGATCTGCCCGCGCCAGCACGTCACGCACAATCTGCACGTATTCTCTTGTGCGCGCGAGAGGTTTGCCGAAGGGCTGCCCGTACCACCCTTCGACGACCTGCGGACCTGACACGCCGAGTCCGATAATGTGCCGTCCCGCCGAGAGATGGTCAAGGGTCAGCGCGTGCATCGCCAGCGAGGTCGGCGGACGTGCCGACAACTGGGCGACGGCGGTACCCAGACGTATCCGCGACGTCGACGCTCCCCACCAGGCGAGCGGGGTGTAGGCGTCCGACCCCCACGACTCGGCGGTGAACACCGCGTCGAACCCTGAGTCTTCTGCCGCAGCGATGAGCCCCGGAGCGTCGTCGATGGGTCCAGCTCCCCAATATCCCAGTTGCAGCGCGAGTTTCACCGGTCGACCTCTTCCCTGTCGCCGCCGCGACCACCACCGCGGTCACAGCCTTGTGCCCCAATACTAGAACGTGTTCTACTCGAAGTGTGAGCAGCATCGACACTTCTCCCGACGCGACCGCCTCGAGTCCCGTTGTCAGCGTGCCCGATCCCGGGACCACCATCCTGACCGCCGAGCTGAGCAACACGTTCGCCTACACGCGGTCGCTCGGACCGGTGTTGAGCCAGTTCGCACTCGGCCTGCGCGACGGCCGCATAGTGGGCTCACGCTCGTCCGACGGGACCGTCTCGGTGCCGCCGATCGAATTCGACGCCGCGTCGGGCGCGCCGATCTCCGAGGTCGTCGACGTCGCACCCGTCGGCACGGTCACCACCTGGTCGTGGAATCCCGAGCACATCGACGGACAGCCCGTGGAAGCACCGTTCGCGTGGGCGCTAATCCGCCTCGACGGCGCGGATTCCGCGCTGCTGCACGCGGTCGAGGTGTCCAGTGCATCGGAGATGTCGACCGGAATGCGCGTGCACGCCGTCTGGCGCGCAGCGCGGAGCGGTCGCATTGACGACATCGCCTACTTCGCGCCCGGCGAGACCGCCGAACCCGCGGAGCGCAACACCGCCGAGAATCCGGACGGCGAACAGTTCATCATCACCACACCGATCACCACGACGATCACCCATTCGGCCACCGAGGAGGAATCCCGCTACCTCGAAGGCCTCAAGGCGGGCAAGCTCATCGGCACGCGCATCGGGTCGGGAGTCGACGCCGGTCGCGTCTACTTCCCGCCACGGTCGGTGAGCCCCGCCGACGGTGCGCCCGCGGTCGAACACGTCGAACTCCCCGACACCGGGATCGTCACCACGTTCTGCATCGTGAACGTCCCGTTCCAGGGCCAGCGGATCAAGCCTCCCTACGTCGCCGCATACGTACTCCTCGACGGCTCCGACATCCCATTCCTGCACCTCATCCTCGACTGCCCCGCCGACGAGGTCCGAATGGGGATGCGTGTCGAGGCCGTCTGGGTACCAGAAGACGAGCGCGAACTGTCCATGGGCTCGATCAGTCACTTCCGGCCGACCGGTGAGCCCGACGCCGAGTACGACAGCTACCGCGAGTTCCTCTGACCCGCGATCTCTACCTCCAGGAGCACCACGTGACCTTCCCCCGTATCGCGATCGTCGGGTTCGCCCACAGTCCCAACATCGTCGGCACACACGGCACCACCAACGGCGTCGAGATGCTCATCCCCTGCTTCACCAAGCTCTATGCCGAGCTCGGCATCTCGCGCACAGACATCGAGTTCTGGTGCAGCGGTTCGTCGGACTACCTCGCCGGACGTGCCTTCTCGTTCATCTCGGCCATCGACTCGATCGGCGCGATGCCGCCGATCAACGAATCGCATGTCGAGATGGACGGTGCGTGGGCACTGTACGAGGCATGGGTGAAGATCGCCAGCGGCGAGGTCGACCTCGCCCTGGCCTACGGTTTCGGCAAATCCTCAGCGGGAGACAGCAACCGAACACTGTCGATGCAGAACGATCCGTACACCGTCGCGCCACTGTGGCCCGGTGACCGATCCCTTGCCGGGTTGCAGGCGCGTGCGGGCCTCGACTCGGGCACGTGGACCGAGGCCGACATGGCGGCCGTGGCGGCACGGACAACCGGCTCGTCGGTCGAGGAACTGCTCGCAACCGACTACGTCGCCGATCCCCTTCGCGCGCATGACATCGCACCATTCACCGATGCAGCCGCCGCAGTGATCATCGCCAGTGAGCGGCGCGCCCGGGAGCTCGTCGCCAATCCCGCCTTCGTCACCGGCTGGGATCACCGCATCGACAGCGCGAACTTCGGCGCGCGGGATCTGACCATCTCGCCATCGACCGCGCTGGCCGCCGACACCGCATTCGGAGACAGGACACGCGCCGTAGACGTTGCCGAGATCGCAGCGCCGTACACGCACCAGGAGATCATCGTGCGCAACGCGCTCGGCATCCCCGCCTCGGTGCGGATCAATCCGTCCGGTGGTCTGCTGACGGGCAACTCGTTGTTCAGCGGCGGGTTGCAGCGCATCGGGTACGCGGCTCACGAGATCCTCACGGGCAATGCGCACACGGCACTCGCGCACGCGACGAGCGGACCTCTGCTGCAGCAGAACATGGTGGTCACGCTGCAGAGTGATTCGAACAGCGGGGATTCGAACGTGGGAGACGAGAACTGATGGCACACAACAACCGTGCGGCAGTCCTGGGCACCGGACAAACCAAGTACGTCGCCAAGCGACACGACGTCACGATGGCAGGCATGTGCCGCGAGGCGATGGACGCTGCGCTTACCGACGCGGGTGTGGGCATCGACGACATCGACGCGATCGTCATCGGAAAGGCGCCGGACCTCTTCGAGGGTGCGATGATGCCCGAACTCGCGATGGCCGACGCCCTCGGTGCCGTCGGCAAGCGGATGATCCGCGTTCACACAGCAGGGTCGGTGGGCGGCTCGACCGCCAACGTCGCCGCCTCGTTGGTGTTCGCCGGTGTGCACAAGCGTGTGCTCGCCATTGCATGGGAAAAGCAGTCGGAGTCGAATGCCATGTGGGCACTGTCGCTTCCGGTTCCGTTCACCAAACCGGTCGGCGCGGGCGCGGGAGGCTTCTTCGCACCGCACGTGCGTTCGTACATCCGACAGTCCGGCGCTCCCGAACACATCGGCGCGATGGTCGCCACCAAGGATCGACGCAACGGTGCCCGGAATCCGTTGGCACACCTTCATCAACCCGACATCACGGTCGACAGCGTGATGGCCTCACAGATGCTCTGGGACCCCATCCGCTATGACGAGACCTGCCCGTCGTCCGACGGCGCGTGCGCCGTGGTGATCGGCGACGAACAGGTCGCCGACGCCGCTGTCGCCGACGGCCATCCGGTCGCCTGGGTGCATGCCACCGCCATGCGCACCGAACCCCTGTTCTTCGCGCACCGCAACACCGTCAACCCGCAGGCCAGCCGCGACGCCGCAGCGGCACTGTGGAAGTCGGCAGGCATCGACAACCCGATCGACGAGGTCGACGTCGCAGAGGTCTACGTCCCGTTCTCATGGTTCGAGCCCATGTGGCTCGAGAGTCTCGGCTTCGCCCCCGAGGGCGAGGGTTGGAAACTGACCGAGGCCGGCGAGACCGAGATCGGCGGCCGCATCCCGTTCAACCCGTCGGGCGGTGTGCTGTCGTCCAATCCGATCGGGGCGTCGGGCATGATCCGCTTCGCCGAGGCTGCGATCCAGGTGATGGGCAAGGCCGGTGACCATCAGGTCGCCGGCGCCCGCAAGGCACTCGGCCACGCATACGGCGGTGGGGCGCAGTACTACTCGATGTGGCTCGTCGGCGCCGACAAGCCGTCGAGCTAGCCGGGCCGCGCGCGAGCGACCCGGCGCGCGGCTACCTCATCTGTACACAGCTACCTTCTGCACCGTCGAAGGTAGCTGCGCACAGGTCAGGTAGCTGCACGGAGCGCACCCGGTCAAGCCGCGCGCCGACCGAGCATACGCATGACCCGCTCGGCCAGCACCGCCGGTTCGTCGAGGTCGCGCCAACCCCACCGCAGCAGCGCGTGCCCGGTCTCGACGACCCCGTCGGCGCGTGCCTTCTCGCCGACCAGCGCACGCCGTATCTCGTCCGGGTCGTCGCCGTACTTCTTGTTCCCATCGGCCTCCCCGCAGAGGCGTCCGTCGCGCCAGTACAGGTCGACGCGTGCTAGGAAACGCCCTTGCGCGTCGTAGATGTTCACCTGCAGTTCCGGTTCCGGCACGCCGGCGTCGACCAGTTCGACGCGGCTGCGGGTCTCCAGCACTGACTCCGCCTTGCCGTCACACCGACCGATCACCCGGATCGCCGCAGGCCGCCCACGCATTCCGGTCAACAGGTCCAGCTCGTTCTGCAGGTCTTCGACGGTGCACAGTCCTGCATGCAGGGCGGCGTCACCCACCGCGATGGCGGGTATCCGTGCGGACGTCCGGGCGATGTCGACGACTGTGCGGGCCGGGGAGACGACCAGCACGCCATCGACGTCGACCAGAGCAGGCGGCCGGGTGTCGGTCATCAGTCGGGTGCGTGAGGTCGTGCGCGTACCAGGCGTACGCCCGCTGTCGGCGATGGACACCCGCGATGTGTCGAGACCCCAGACCGGCAGCCCCAATACTGCGCCGGCCGATGAGAGAGCCAGCGCGCTAGTGTGTTTCGCGTCGCAGCACCTCGGGACTGCGTGCGTCGCGCCGTACCGCGGCCAGCGCACGGTGGCGGTGTCGTTGCTCAGGGGTGTCTTCCGTGAGTAGTTCCCGGGGAATCACCACTCCGGGCGCCAGCGCCACGAGTGCTCCGACCTCGACCGCACGTCGAATTTCACGGTCGACATAACCAGCCGCGAGGAGTTCGGCGCGATTGACCGCACCCGTGATGCCATGGAAGTGGACCATGCACGTCGTGACGCACACAGCGGCGGCTCGGTTCCACGAATAATCCGCACCTCATCTGTCACCAGCTACCTTCGGAACCGCCGAAGGTGAAGTGCAACAGACGAGGTGCGGATCTCGACGTCAGGTCAGGAAACGTGTCCCAGAGTCAGGCCGGCCGCACTGAGTTGATCGTCTTCTCGACCTCCCAGAAGGCCCGCAGCGCCGACAGTTTGCCGTCGTCGTCGGCGCGATAGGTGAACACGCCGTGCGCCTCCGACACATGGCCCGCGATGTGCGTCACGATCTTCCCGACGTAGGCGACCTCGTTGCCGCAGATGATCTCGTCGTCGAAGACGAACTCGATACTCTCGGTGGTCCCGATCGACAGATCCCAGAACTGCGAGATACGTTCTCGGCCTTGGAATCCAACCCCTCGTTCGTCGAACATCGACGGCCCGACCGGATCCTCGACCTTCGCGTCCGGCGCGAAGTTGTCAAGCCACGCCTGCTTGTCCCGAGCCGCGACCGCCTCCCGCGATCGGCGACCCGCCACGACGGCGGGGTGGTTCTCCCGGTCGATCCCCAGGTATGCGGGTTGACTCGAATCCTGTTGGGCGGCAGTGCTCATCGATCAACGTGTTCCATAGTCGACCTGCAGTTCCTTCACTCCGTTGATCCATCCGTGCCGGAGTCTGCGTGGTTCGTTCAGCCGCGAGATGTCGGGAACGAGATCGGCGATGGCATTGAACATCAGGTTGATCTCCATGCGGGCGAGATTGGCGCCGACACAGAAGTGCGCTCCGTTGCCACCGAATCCGACGTGTGGGTTGGGATCGCGCAGGATGTTGAACGAGAACGGATCGTCGAACACGTCTTCGTCGTAATTGGCCGAACCGTAGAACAATCCGACGCGCTCTCCCTGCTTGATGTCGATGCCGCCCACCTGGGTATCGCGCTTGGCGGTGCGCTGGAAGCAGTTCACCGGCGTCGCCCAGCGGACGATCTCGTCGACCGCGGTGGCCGGGCGCTGCGCCTTGAACAGCTCCCACTGCTCGGGATGTTCGAGGAAGGCGTTCATGCCGTGGCTGATCGCATTACGCGTTGTCTCGTTGCCGGCGACGGTGAGCAGGATGAAGAAGAATCCGAACTCGGCCTCGTCGAGGTGCTGGCCGTCGATGTCGGCGTTGACCAGCGTGCTGACGATGTCGTCGACAGGACATTTCCGACGCTCTTCGGCCATGTTGTA
The DNA here is from genome assembly GCF_020735545.1 of Gordonia otitidis. NCBI lineage: Bacteria > Bacillati > Actinomycetota > Actinomycetes > Mycobacteriales > Gordoniaceae > Gordonia > Gordonia otitidis. The sequence continues at coordinate 3,011,184 of NZ_CP085974.1, read as the reverse complement.
GCCATAGCCGAGGATCTCGGCCGAGGCCACCTGCGGATCGACTGCGGCGAACTCCGGGTCGTCGTAGTTCATCATGTTGTTCGACCACTCGAACAGCTTCGTGCGATCGGTCTCGGGTACCCCGAGCAGATCCGCGATCGCCAGAAGCGGGAGGTCGACGGCGACGTCGTGCACGAAGTCGCCGGTGCCCCTGTCTGCAGCCTGCTGCACGATGGCGCGGGCCGCGTCGTCGAGCTTCTCCTCCAGCGCCTGCACCGCGCGAGGCGTGAACGCCTTCGAGATCACCTTCCGCAGGCGCGTGTGCTCCGGCGGATCGTGATTGATCAGCAGCGCCTTGGTGACGTCGAGCTGGTCCTGCGGCATCTCGTCGTCGAACCGCATGATGACGCCGTTGGTCGACGTCGCCCAGTCCTCGTTGTTCTTGGAGATCTCGCGGACGTGCGCGTGCTTCGAGACGACCCAGTAACCCCCGTCGTGGAATCCGCCGCCCTTACCGGGGAGCTGGGCGTTCCACCACACCGGGGCGGTCTTGCGCAGCGCCGCGAATTCGGCGACAGGGATGCCCTTCTCGAGCAGGTCCGGATTGGTGAAATCCCACCCCTCCTGATGCATGAAGGGACATGATGCTGTTGGTGAGGATGACGTCTGGTCGGCCCCCACGCCGTCGGTCTGGATCACGGAAATACCACCCTGTTCTCAGCGTTGTGCAACCCGAGACGCGAACGTGTTCACGTCTCACTAGCGCTCACTGTACACACACTATCGTGTCAAAACAGGAACTCGTTCTACTTTTCCGCCGGCTTACTTTCGGTAGTCGATCTTCGGCGGCGCCCCGGGAGCCGGCGGCTGCACGCCGAGCGGCGACGGTCCGCCGGTATACCCGGACGACGGGTGCTGCGGCGACGACTGCGGGTGCCCCACATACGGCTGGTGGTGCGGATACTGCGATGGACGAGGCTGTCCCGCTTGCGGGTACTGCCCGGGCTGTTGGGAATAGTGCGGCGAGTGGGGCTGCCCCGCCTGCGGATACGGTTGCGGTGGGATGCCCGCGCCGACAACGGTCGCTGGGTGCGGACCGCCGTTGGCACGACGTCGTCCCGTCCGCCTCGCATTCACAGCAATCCAGATCCCGCCACCGATCAGGGCCGCGGCCCCGCCTCCAAGCATGGAGTAGTTCCCCGTCCGATTCTCCGATCGCGTCTGCTCCAAGTCGGTTTCCCTACCGCTCTTCATCTCGACGCACCGATCACCCGAACTCATCGTCTGCCCGCCGCAGGTGACATCCGTCGAGCTGAGCCCCGAGATCCCGAGCGCGAGCAACACGACGCCCAAGACAGTGGTGTGACCTATCCGCTCGAATGACCTGTTCTCGACGGCATCGGGACCAGAACGAGGCCCGACATGGACATAAACGAGAACATGTTCTACTTTCATGCGAGAGCAGTCGAGCCCGAAAGGTGACGGACATGGGTGTGCCGGTAATCGTCGAAGCAGTGCGAACCCCCATCGGCAAGAGGGCAGGTTGGCTGTCGGGCCTCCATGCAGAAGAACTTCTCGGTCTCACGCAGCGCGGACTCATCGAGAAGGCGGGAATCGACGCGGCGCTCGTCGAGCAGGCCATCGGCGGGTGCGTGACCCAGGCAGGCGCACAGTCGGGAAACATCACCCGCAAGGCATGGCTGTCGGCCGGGCTTCCCGAGCAGACCGGCGCCACGACCGTCGACTGTCAGTGCGGCTCCGCGCAACAGGCCAATAATCTGATCGCGGGACTCATCGCCACCGACACCATCGACGTCGGGATCGCCTGCGGCGTCGAACTGATGTCGCAGACACCCCTCGGCGCCAACATCGGAGTCGACGCCGGTCCGTACCACGCGGAATCGTGGAACGTCGAGATGCCCAATCAGTTCGAGGCCGCCGAGCGCATCGCCACTCGACGCGGGATCACGCGCGCCGATGTCGACGCCCTCGGCGTACGGAGTCAGCAACGCGCCCGACAGGCGTGGGACGAACACCGATTCGACCGTGAAGTGCTGAGCGTCAAAGCACCCGAGCGCACCAAAGACGGCACAGTGACCGGCAACATCATCGACGTCACACGCGACCAGGGCCTGCGCGACACCACACCGGAAACACTCGCGGCACTCAAGCCGGTGATCGATGGGGGAATCCACACCGCAGGCACCTCCTCCCAGATCTCCGACGGCGCGGCCGCGGTCTTGCTGATGGACGAGACAAAGGCCCGTGAACTCGGCCTGCGACCGCGCGCCCGGCTGCGCACCACGGCCCTCGTGGGTTCCGAGCCGTACTACCATCTCGACGGCCCGGTACAGGCCACCGATCGCGTGCTGAGCAAAGCCGGAATGTCGTTGTCCGACATCGATATCGTCGAGATCAATGAGGCATTCGCCTCTGTCGTGCTGAGCTGGGCCCAGGTGTACGACGCCGACATGGACAAGGTGAATGTCAACGGCGGCGCCATCGCACTGGGCCACCCCGTGGGCAGCACCGGCTCACGTCTGCTGACCACCGCACTTCACGAACTCGAACGACGCGACGCGGAGACGGCACTCGTCACGATGTGCGCGGGCGGAGCACTCGCGACCGCAACCATCCTCGAACGCATCTGAGCGCTCGCGACCACGAGAGCAAAGGTAACTGCCGATGAAAGCCGAATCCCGGCCGGCCCAACTCGATTCCCCGGTGGTGGCCAGGGCCATCAAGATCGGCTCCCGACTCAACACGAAGCTGTACCAGGTCAGCGGCGGCCGACTCGGACGCAAGTGGCGGGTCGGCGCCGGGCTGCGCAAACCCGTCGACGTCTGCCTCCTGACCACCGTCGGACGTAAATCCGGACAGCCACGCACCGTCCCGCTGCTCTACCTTCGTGACGATGGCCGGATCATCGTGGTCGCCTCGCAGGGCGGGCTCGCCTCACATCCAGCGTGGTATCTCAATATCCGCGACAACCCCGATGTCTCCATCCAGATCGGTTCTACGACAGCCGAGTACACCGCCGCAACTGCGAATGACACCGAGCGCGAGCAACTCTGGCCACGACTGACGCAGCTGTACAGCGATTTCGACACCTACCAGGCGTGGACCAACCGCACGATCCCGGTGGTCATCTGCACACCGCGCTCGCGACAGCCGTAAAAGCTCGCGCGGACCGCCGTGTCGGGCACGTCAACGAGGTACGCCGACCGGTGCGGGCAACGCGCGGATCGCCGCACCCACCCACGCGTCGAGAAAGGCGCGACGCTGTGCGGGCGAACGACCATCCCCATGATCGAGCACCATGGATTGCAACGTCCGCACGACGATTTCGGCGATCACGTTCGTATCGGCTGAACTGTAACCGCGAGCTGTCCAGTCCACATCCATGCGTTCGATTATCGATCGTGCGAATCCGCGACCGGCCTCCGATGTCACCTCACCCACCGCGAACAGGCTCATGCTGTCTGCACTGAACAGCAATCCGACGTAACGATCGTCGGGCAGTTCGTCGAGCACCGCGCCGATTCCGTCCACGACGGCGGCGTCGGGTTCACGAATCCCCTTGATGCGGGCTGCAATTCGTTCGAGAAAGTCTCCGACCGCGTCGAACGCGGTTGCCTGCAGCAGCGCCTCGGTGCTCGGGAAATACCGGTAGACGGTCTGACGAGTCACTCCGAGGGTTCGGGCGACGTCGCTGATCGTCGTGGAGACGCCGTGTTCGTCGATCGCCGAACGCGCGGCAGCCAGTATCCGTGCGGTCGCCTCTGCGTCATCGACCGGAACACTTCCGCCCCAGCCGTGTGTGCGCATCGCGCGACCGCCTCTCGCTCGCTCCGGTGACCATGTCGACCGGTGTGCCACCGGCTCTCATCAGGGCAGACGCTATCACGACGGCACGCGCGGGCGGCGGCACCGGTGGCTGCGATTTCGTCGGCGAATTGACCATACAACTACGCATTGGATGTATGGTGGAGTGGTGTCGGACACACACCGACGAGCGCCTTTCGCAGCGATGTGTGCGGAGACGCGGAATCCGTCCGCGAATGAGGAGATATGACAGCGATCTCAACTGATGCCACGTGTCCATTCGGCAAGGGCTTCGATTTCACCAACCCCGACGTGCTCGAGGCCGGTCTGCCCATCACCGAGTTCGCCCACCTGCGCAAGACGGCGCCTGTCTGGTGGAATGAGCAGCCGATCGGCACATCTGGATTCACCGACGGAGGCTACTGGGTCATCTCCCGACACAAGGATGTTCGCGAGATCTCGAAGAACAACCAGGTGTGGTCGGCCAACGCCAAGGGCGCGGTGATCCGGCTACCCGACTACATCACCCCCGACCAGATCGAGTTCACCAAAGCTCTTCTCATCAATCACGATCCGCCGGAGCACACACGTCTGCGCAAGATCGTGTCACGATTGTTCACCCCGAGGGCCGTCGGCTCGTTGGAGGAGAACCTGCGTGAGTCCGCACGGAAGATCGTGGAGGCGGCCGCCGACAAGGACTCGGGCAACTTCGTCGACGACGTGTCGATTCACCTCCCACTGCAGGCGATTCTGGATCTGATCGGTGTGCCGACAGCCGACCGCCCACGCATCCACGAGCTCGTCGACGCGATCATCAACAGCGACGATCCCGACCACACGATCGATCCGGCGATGGCCAATGCCGAACTGCTCGGTTACGCCTACTCCATGGCCGAGGAGCGTCGACGCAATCCCACCGACGACATCGTGACGACGTTGGTCGAAGCGGATATCGACGGGGATTCGCTCTCCGACATCGAGTTCGGCTTCTTCGTCATCCTCCTGATCACCGCGGGAAACGAGACCACCCGCAACGCAACCAGTCACGGCATGAACGCCTTCCTCTCCAATCCCGACCAGTGGGAGCTGTTCAAAACCGAGCGTCCGCGGACCACTGTCGACGAGGTGTTGCGCTTCTCCAGCCCGGTCAATGCCTTTCAGCGAACCGCTAAGGTGGACACGAGCATCGAGGGAGTCGACATCGCAGCAGGCCAACGTGTCGGGCTGTTCTACGGCTCCGCCAACTACGACGAGGACGTCTTCGACGAGCCCTTCACGTTCAATATCCTGCGGGATCCCAATCCGCACCTGGCCTTCGGTGGCAGCGGGGCTCACTTCTGCATCGGCGCCAACCTCGCCCGCCTGGAACTGAACCTGATCCTCGACGCGATCGCCGACGTCCTGCCCGATATCGAGAAGGTCGGTGAACTCCGTCGCGTACGGTCCGGCTGGCTCAACGGGGTCAAAGAGTTTCCCGTGCGCTACGGCGCAGCGTCAGCGGGGCTCACCGGCGAGGGCTGTCCGGTCGCGCACTGACCGGACGCGGCCTCCGCAGTGTCAGCCTCCGCAGTGTCGCCTACCCGACGCCGCGCTCCGCCGATGCCCAGAACTGCGCCCGTAGTGCCTTCTTGTCGGGCTTGCCGAGTCCGGTCAGCGGCAACGATTCCGCGAAGATGACCTCTTTGGGTGACTGCACCGCTCCCTTGCGCTGCTTCACCGCGTCCTGGATCTCCGCGGTGATCCGCTGTCTGTCGTCATCGTTCGCCTCGACGTCGCTGCGCAGTACCACCACAGCCGTCACCGCCTCACCCCACTTCTCGTGCGGCACCCCGATGACGCCGACCTGCCCGACCGACGGATGCTCTGCGACAACGTCTTCCACCTCGCGCGGGAACACGTTGAAGCCACCGGTGACGATCATGTCCTTGGTGCGGTCGACGATGTACCAGTATCCGTCGGCGTCCTCGCGTGCGACGTCTCCGGTACGCAGCCAGCCGTCGCGGAAGGTCTCGGCGGTCTGGTCGGGCAGTCCCCAATACCCTGCTGCCAGAAGTGGTCCGGCAACACAGATCTCACCGGGCTCGCCCTGCGCGACCGGCTTGTCGTCGGGTCCCAACAGGGCCGTGTGCAGAAACGACGACGGTCGGCCGCAACTCGACAATCGCCGCGGATCGTCGCCCGGCTTCGGGTGCTCGTCTTTTGCCAGGTAGCTGATGACCATGGGCGCTTCGGACTGGCCGTAGTATTGCGCGAAAATCGGCCCGAAACGTTCGATGGCCTCAGCCAGCCGCACCGGATTGATCGGCGAGGCACCGTAATACACGGTTTCCAGGGACGAGAGATCGCGCGTGCGGGAATCAGGGTGGTCCATCAGGGCGTAGAGCATCGACGGGACGAGCATCGTCGCACTGATCTTCTCCTCCTCGATGGTCCGCAGCACCTCGGCCGGGTCGAACTTGCTCAGCACCACCATCGAGCCGCCCTTCATGAGCGTCGGGAGGAAGAAGGCAGCACCCGCGTGCGACAGCGGCGTACACATCAGGAATCGCGGCCGCGTCGGCCATTCCCACTCCGAGAGCTGGATCTGCGTCATCGTGGTCATGGCGCGCACGGTGCCGATCACGCCCTTGGGTTTGCCGGTGGTGCCACCGGTGTACGTGATCGACATGATGTGGTCGGGCGAGAGTTCCGCGGCGGTCAGCTCGGTCGCGTCGTAGCCTGCTGCTTCGGCGACGATGTCGCGGCCGACGTCGGACAGCGCTTCGGGTACGGGCCCGAGTGTGAAGATCTGCTTGAGACCATCGACGCGTTCCATGAGCGCGACAGCACGTTCGACGAACATCGGGACCGGGTCGATGACGAGAGTGGTCACCCCGGCATCGGACAACACGTACGCGTGGTCGTCGAGCGATCCGAGTGGGTGCAGCGCGGTGCGGCGCCACCCCTGCGTTTGACCCGCACCGATGACGAAGAGCACTTCGGGACGATTGAGCGCGAGCAGACCGACCGATGATCCCGTACCGGAGCCGAGCCCTTCGAAAGCCTGCACATATCGGCTGATCTCGTCGGCCATCTGTGCCCCGGTGAGTGTGGTGTCGCCGAGTTCGAGCACCTTGCCCGACGCGTTCTTCGCCAACGCCGCAACGAGAAGATCTCCCATATGGGCCGCTCCCCGCAGGTGATCGATTTCGGTGTCAGAATTCTCAGATGCCATAGCGCAAGACTAGGACGTGTTCTACATAGACGGAAGACGATCGATGGAAATATCAGCTCCTACGTGCTTATTCATCCACGATGAGCCGACTATGCGTCACTAGAACACGTTCCATGTCGTACCGGCCGGTAGCTGATTAGGATCGACGGTATGACTGATGTGGACCTGGCAACCGAGCGTCGCGACATCGCCGACGCACTCCTCACCGCTCTCGACCGACGACACGAGGTGCTCGACGCCATCGTCGACGCCGACGATCACGCCCAAGCCGTGTCCGCGATCGCCGACCTCCTCGGCAAATCGCAGATCGGGGCCTCGGCGATCCTCGACATGAAACTCGATCAACTCACCAAGGACGAACGTCGCAGGAATCAGACCGAACTCGACGACCTGAACCACCAGCTCACCTTCACGCTCGCCGAACGACCCGCGAGCAGCGGCGACACCGTGACTCTGCGCGCGTTCTCCCCCACCGACGACGCCGAACTGTTCGCAGAGCGCACGCGTGAACTCGGGGTGGCAGGCGACGGCTCGGGCCAGCCCGCCCGCGAGATCGACCAGGAGATCGCACAGGCCGCAGGCCGTGTCGACGAGGAAGAGGCCGCCTGGCTCGTCGTGACCGACGGCGACGACAAGGTCGGGTTCGTGTTCGGTGAACTGACCGACGGCGAGGTCGACGTACGCGTGTGGATTCACCCGGACTTCCGCAAGCAGGGCTACGCCACCGCCGCCATGCGCAAGGCGCGCTCGGAGATGGCGGGCTATTTCCCCGGAGTGCCGATGGTGGTGCGAGCACCTGGCGTCTGATCTCACCACGCACAAAGACGACGGGACCGACTTCGCCGAGTCGGTCCCGTCGTCGTGTGTATGCCCCGGCCTTCGATGCCCCGCTCTGGTTCCTGCGCTCGAGAATTCAGCGGCGCCGCGGAAGCCCGAAGCGCGCGACTATGGTTCGAATCCGGAACTCGTCGTCGATCAGGAACGACTCGCTCACCGGCGCCCACAGACCGAGTGCCCTGGGGACCACGTGTACCCGATACTTCGTCGAGACCGTGTGGCCTTCGACGGTCGCCGTGAATCCGCTGACCCGATGGATGAGGCGGAACTGCGGGCCACGCGCGAGGCTTCGGGCAATGTGGCTGCCGCTTCTCCCGGTCTTGATCCCCATCTCCACACGTGTGCAGTCCGGATGGAGGTTGACACCCGACGGATCGTGACTCACCAGCGCATCGACATATGCTCGTGCAGCTGCTATCCGTTGGCCGCCAACGGAATCGCCGTCACCACTCGCAGATGCGGGATCGCTCATCGTGTCCTTCTCGTCATCTCGCCCTGTGTCTCATTTCGACCGGTGTCTCATTTCGCCCTGTACCTCATCGCGCCCCGTACACGGGCACCGGAGGGGGTGTCTTGGCCAGTAGATCGTCGACGACCGGCGTCAGTTCGGCAGGCTCCCACCGCGCACCCTTGTCGATCGACGCGGCGCGCTGCCAACCGTCGACGACGGTGATCTTTCCGCCCTCGATCTCGAAGACCCGTCCCGTGACGTTCGACGACTCGACCGACCCGAGCCACACGACCAGTGCCGAGATGTTCGCGGGGTCCATCGCGTCGAACGAACCGTCGTCGGGCGCGGCCATCTGCGCCGCCATCGCTTCGCCCGCCCCGAGTGTCATCTGCGTGCGCGCCGACGGCGCGATCGCGTTGACCGTCACGCCGTAGGCCGCCAGCTCTGCTGCCGCCTGGATCGTGAGCTCCGCGATGCCAGCCTTGGCCGCCGAATAGTTGCCCTGCCCGACCGACCCGAAAAGCCCTGCCCCAGAAGACGTGTTGATCACGCGCGCCTGCCGCGCCGAGCCCGCCTTGGACTGCGCCCGCCAGTACGCTGCCGCGTGCCTGAGCCCGACGAAGTGCCCCTTGAGGTGAACACGGACGACGGCATCCCACTCGTCCTCCGACATCGCGACGAGCATCCGGTCGCGCACGAATCCTGCGTTGTTGACCAGGATGTCGAGGCCGCCGAACTCGTCGAGTGCGGTCTGCACCATTGCGGCACCTGCATCCCAATCGGCAACGTCGCCGACGGACACCACCGCGCGGCCACCGCTCGAGGTGATCTCGTCCACGACCGCCGATGCCGCGTCCTGCGCGTAGTCGTTCACCACGACTGCGGCACCATCGGCGGCGAACGCCAACGCGTGAGCACGCCCGATCCCCTGACCGGCTCCCGTGACGATCGCCACGCGATCGCTGTTCATCGGATGTCCGTTGTCGCTCACCACAGTCCTCTCGGTAGTTGCTGATTCTGGTTGGCTCACAGCCCGTTCCCCGCATTCGCCGCGTCGAGGAAGGCAGGTCTCTCACCGCCGCCGTGAACGGTGAGGGTCGAGCCGGTGATGTAGGCGGCCAGCGGCGACAACAAGAACGCCACCGCGTTACCGACATCCTCCGGCGTGGCCATCCGCCCCATCGGGATGGTGCGTCCCACAGCCGCCACCCCGTCGGCATCGCCATAATGCAGCTGCGCCAGTTCCGTTTGCACGGGTCCCGCGACCACGGAGTTGATCCGTACGCGCGGTGCCCATTCGACGGCAAGCGACGAGGTCACGTTGTCCAATCCCGCCTTCGCCGCGCCGTAGGCCGATGTGCCCGGCGACGGTCGGTGGCCACTCACACTCGAGACGTTGACGATGACGCCGCCCGACTCCTGCTGCTGCATCACCGCGTTCGCGGCACGTGCAACCATCAACGGCGCAAGCAGATTCAGCTCGATGATCTTGCCCGCGAACGTCGATGACGCGTCGGCAGCGAGGGCGAACGGCGAACCCCCCGCATTGTTCACCACACCGTCGAGCGTCCCATGCGTGTCGACGATCCGCTCGACCATCGCCGCCACGCCCGCCTCGTCGCGCACGTCGCACGCGATGAACTCGCCGAGCGCCTCGGCGTCGTCGGTCGGGTTGCGGGCGCAGATCACCGGAATGGCACCGAGGTCGCTCAGGACCCGTGTGATGCCGAGACCGACACCCCGCGCACCACCGGTGACGAGCACGACCCTTTTCTCCAACCCGACATTCATCTCCACTCGGGGGTCGTGACCTGTGACCTGTGACCGCGAGCTCATGGGTGCTACCCTACCAAACAACCAAGCATTTGCTTGGTACGTGTTGGCTGCTGAGAAAACGGGATCACTCCCGAGAGGAGGACATGGCGTGCCGATCACCAGTACGCGCTCGGCAAGTGGTGTCACGACCACCACCGTCGACTACCCACCGGTCAACGCGCTGCCCTCGGCCGCGTGGTTCGAATTGGCCGAGACGATCCTCGCAGCGGGCAACGATCCCGACACCCACGCGGTGGTGTTGCGGGCGGAAGGTCGGGGATTCAATGCGGGCGTCGACATCAAGGAGATGCAGGCGACCGAGGGTTTCGATGCACTGATCGGCGCCAACCACGGCTGCGCGGCCGCATTCTCCGCGGTCTACGACTGCAAGGTGCCAGTTGTCGTTGCCGTCAACGGGTTCTGCGTCGGGGGCGGAATCGGCCTGGTGGGCAACGCCGACGTGATCGTCGCGTCCGAGGGCGCCGTCTTCGGACTCCCGGAGGTCGACCGCGGCGCGCTCGGGGCGGCGACACATCTCGCCCGGCTCGTCCCGCAGCACATGATGCGCACGCTCTACTACACAGCGAGCAACGTCACCGCAGAACAGCTGCTGCACTTCGGATCGGTCTACAAGGTCGTCCCCGCGGACGAACTCGACGCGACCGCAACAGATGTGGCCGAGCAGATCGCAGCCAAGGACACCAGAGTCATCCGCGCCGCGAAGGCAGCGATCAACCACATCGATCCCGTCGACGTGAAAGCCAGCTACCGCCTCGAGCAGGGATACACCTTCGAACTCAATCTGGCCGGTGTCGCCGACGAGCACCGCGACGCTTTCGTCGCGACCGGAAAGCCGAAGACAACGCAGGGGAGCCGCTGACATGGCCGACGGCCACACACCGACCGACAAGACCGCCACACTCGACGAGGTCATCGGCGAACTCCGCGACGGTATGACCGTCGGCATCGGCGGATGGGGCTCGCGGCGAAAGCCCATGGCACTCGTCCGAGCTCTCGCCCGCTCCGATGTCAAGGACCTCACCATCGTCAGCTACGGCGGCCCCGACCTCGGAGTGCTCTGTGCCGCGGAGAAAGTGCGACGCGCCTACTACGGCTTCGTCTCACTGGACTCGGCGACCTTCTACGATCCGTGGTTCTCGACGGCGCGCACAAGTGGCGCAATCGAATCCAGGGAGATGGACGAGGGCATGGTGAAGAGCGGACTGCAGGCTGCCGCTGCACGCCTGCCCTTCCTACCGACCAGGGCTGGTCTCGGCTCCTCGGTGCCCGATTTCTGGGAAGGTGAACTCAAGACCGTCACCTCTCCCTATCCGGACCCCGACGGCCGCACCCAGACCCTGATCGCCATGCCCGCGTTACGCCTCGACGCCGCATTCGTCCATCTCGACCTCGCCGACTCCCGTGGCAATGCGGCCTATACCGGCGTCGACCCGTACATGGACGACCTCTTCTGCGCCGCGGCCGATCGCCGCTACGTCGAGACCGACCAGCTCGTCGACACCGAGGTGTTGGTCAAAACCGTTCCGACGCAGCGCCTCCTGCTCAACAGGATGATGGTCGACAAGGTGGTTCACACGCCCAACGGCGCACACTTCACGTTCGCGGGAACAGCGAGCGAGGCGAGCGGGCCGAACGCGACGAGCGATTACGCACGCGATGAACGGTTCCAGCGTTTCTACGTCGAGTCCGCCAAGGATCCCGAGCAGTGGTCGGCCTTCCGACGTCGTTTCCTCGACGTCGACGAGGAGACGTATCAGCGCGAGGTCGAGGCCTGGCGCAGCGAGCAGGAGGATTCGAAGTGACAACTGCGGCAACAGATACCGTGATCACACGCGCAGAGTTCTGTGTCGTCGCGTGCGCCGAGATCTTCCGCGGTGCCAGCGAGATCATGGCATCGCCGATGGCCCCGGTGCCGCTGCTCGGCGCCCGACTGGCACGGCTGACCTTCTCCCCTGATCTGCTGATCACCGACGGTGAGGCACTGATCCTCGCCGACACACCGCCGATCGGGAAGTCGGGACCCATCGAGGGATGGATGCCGTTCTCCAAGGTGTTCGACGTCGTGGCGTCGGGTCGGCGCCATGTGGTGATGGGTGCCAACCAGATCGACCGCCACGGCAACCAGAACCTCTCGGCATTCGGCCCGCTGCAGCACCCCACACGCCAGATGTTCGGTGTGCGTGGGGCGCCCGGCAACACCATCAACCACCCGACGAGCTACTGGGTACCCCGACATTCGGCCCGCGTGTTCTGCGAGAAGGTCGACGTCGTGAGCGGAATCGGTTACGACAAGGTCGATCCCGACAATCCCGCATTCGACGACCTCGACATCCGACGCGTCGTCACCAACCTCGGGGTCTTCGACTTCGGCGGCCCCGACCACACGATGCGGGCGCTGTCGCTGCATCCAGGCGTCGACGCCGACGAGGTCGCCGAGAACACGTCGTTCGAGGTCGCCGGACTTGCCGAAGCTCCGTCCACCAGACCGCCGTCTGAGACCGAACTCGGGATCATCCGAGACGTGCTCGATCCCAAAGGCGTTCGTGATCGGGAGGTCAGATGAGCTCGACGGCCCGTGCCGCTGCACTGCCGACCCGGTTCACCGAGCTCGTCGGCGTCGAGTACCCCATTGTGCAGACCGGCATGGGCTGGGTGTCGGGCCCGTCGTTGACCTCGGCGACGTCGAATGCCGGAGGGCTCGGCATCCTTGCGTCGGCGACGATGACCTACGACGAGCTGGCCGCCGCGGTTGCGAAGACGAAGTCGTTGACCGACAAGCCCTTCGGGGTGAACATCCGCGCCGACGCCACCGATGCCCGCGAACGCATCGAACTGCTGATCCGCGAGGGGGTGCGGGTCGCGTCGTTCGCGTTGGCACCGAAGAAGGAGCTGATCGCAGAGCTCAAGGACAACGGCGTGGTGGTCATCCCGTCGATCGGGGCGGCGAAACACGCGGTGAAGGTTGCCTCGTGGGGCGCGGATGCGGTGATCGTGCAGGGCGGCGAGGGCGGCGGACACACGGGACCCGTCGCGACGACGCTGTTGCTTCCGTCGGTACTGGATGCATTGCACGACAGCGGCTCCGACATGCCCGTCGTAGCGGCGGGAGGGTTCTTCGACGGCCGTGGTCTCGCCGCGGCACTCGCGTACGGAGCCGAGGGTGTCGCGATGGGCACGCGCTTCCTACTGACCTCGGATTCGGCCGTACCCGACGCGGTGAAACAGGAGTATCTTTCGCGCACGCTGAACGACACCGTCGTCTCGGTGAAGGTCGACGGTATGCCGCATCGCGTGCTGCGCACACCACTGGTCGAGGCGCTCGAGAGCGGTAGTCCGATCCGCGCGCTGTACGCCGCGGCACGGAATGCCAACGAGTTCAAGCGGTTGACCGGCATGAAGTGGACCACGATGCTGCGCGACGGCCGTGCGATGCGTAGGTCGGGTGAACGTACGTGGCAACAGATCATCATGGCAGGTAATACCCCGATGCTCTTGCGGGCGGGCCTGGTCGACGGTGACACGCGCGCAGGTGTTCTCGCCTCCGGTCAGGTGGTGGGGATGATCGACGATCTGCCGACGTGCGACGCGCTCGTGCAGTCGATCATGAACCAGACACACGAACGGTTGAAAGCGCTCGGCACACTCGGCTGAGTACCGCGATCAGGCAGCCCGCGTCACCCGTGGTGGCGACGGTATGCGGCGGCCGCTGCAGGGTGCAGGGTGAGACCGTAGACCTGGATCAGCGTCTGGGTGTCCAGGAACTGCACGCCAACAGTGCCTTTCGGGATGAGCTGCGAGGCGTCGTCGACCAGCGCGTCGACCACCGCCGTCACCGCGGCATCGGGTGTCGTGGCGGTGGTGAGCAGCACGCTCGGCACCCCGATAGTGGCTGTCTCGGTGCGAGTGCCATACATTCCGGCGGGCACGGCGACAGGTTCGTAGAGTGGACCATACCGTTGCCGCAGCACGGTGAGCTCCGCCGAGAGATCGAGCAACCGGATACCCGCCGGCGGCCCGTAGCCCGGTCGGGGTATCGCCGACGGTGTCGGCACACCGCCGGCCCACATGGCTGCGGCCACGGTTCCCGTTTCGAGCGACTCGAGGACGTTGGTCAGCGACACCGGAGTGATTTCGACGTCGGCAGGCGTCAGTCCGGCGGCGGCCAGCACGCGGCGCCCCGTCCACTCGGTTCCCGAACCCCGCGCACCGAGACTCACCCGTCTGCCGCGCAGATCGGAGAATGCCTTGATGTGGCTGTCCGCGGGCACCGCCAACTGCACGTAGTTCTCGTAGACCCGTCCGACCGCACGCAGTGGTCCGCCGGTTGCCGCCGCGACGTCGCCGAGTGACAGACCGAAGTCGACGTTGCCCCGTTCGAGCAGTTCGATGTTCCGGACGGAGCCGCTGGTGTTTATGGGCTGCAGATGCGTCCGGCTGTCCGCCATCGCGGCCGACAACAGCTTGGCGAACTCCGCCTGGAATCCTCCCGGCTCACCCGTCGCGATCCGGTACGCACGCGACGCCCCTCCCGCACATCCGGCTGCCACGATTGGCAGCACCGCGATGCCCTTGAGCAGAGTCCTGCGTCTCATGACCCGACTCCGCCCCGGTCATCCTCGATTTCGTCCGCGGCATCGCCACTGCGCGCAGTGGCGGGAAGCCGTGAGTCGACCCGTACACGCACACGCAGTCCGCCGTCTGCGGACCGGCCGAACTCCACGTTCCCGCCCACACCACGTACGAGGATGTCGACGATCGCGAGCCCGAGACCGGTGCCGTGCGCTGCGTCGCGGGTGAAGAACCGTTCGGTAAGTCGCGGAAGATCGTCGTCGGCGACCCCCGGTCCGTCGTCGGCCACCTCTATCTCGAGCAGCGGCCGGCCCGGGCGATCCTCGACCGTTCGTATCGAGAGGGTGATCGCGGGGTTCGGTCCGGCATGGCGCGTGGCGTTGTCGACGAGCACGTCGATCACTTGCGAGAGTGCGTCTTCGCTGATCCTGGCCTGGGTTGCCGCGTCGTCGAGCTCGTCGTGAAAGGTCAGTCGCGCACCCCGCTCGCGAACGGGCACCGACCAGAACTCGGCACGATCGGCGAGTACCGCTGCTGCCGTGCACCATTCGTCACGTCGCGCACTGTCGAGCACCGGGGTTTCCGCACTGGCGAGCGTGAGTAACTTGTCGAGGATCAGTTGCAGCCGCTGTGTCTCGGCGCCGATGGTGGCGAAGTCCTCGGAGAGTTCGTCGGGTATCTCGGATTCGACGATATCGAGCCTGAACTGTAGTGCCGCCAACGGATTACGAAGTTGATGTGAGGTGTCGGCCACGAGTTGGCGTTGCATCTCGACCGAGCGTAGGACCGTGCCGACCAGCCCGTCGAAGGTGTCGGTAAGCTGTCGTACCTCCGGCGGACCACCGGCTCTGGTCGCCGCCGTCGTCGGGTTCGTCTCCTCGGTCACCGTCGCCGGGATGACCGGCAACTCGGCGGCGAGACCGGTCATCGCGTCCGAGAGATCAGCGAGCGGACGAAGCACCCAGCGGCTCAATGCCACTGCGAGCGCGGCGAACGCGAGGACGACGACCACCGCACCACCGACGATGAGCAACCACCATCGTCCGATGTCGGCTCGTGTCGCAGCCGTCGAGGACCGCAGCACAGCGGTGCCGTTCACCTGGGCACCGCTTCCGACGGGCGCGACGAACACGACCGAATTCGGGCCCCACGGCGCCACGTGTCGCAACTCCGACGACCTCTCGTTGCGTAGACCGCGTGCCACCGCAGCCCGCATCTCCTCGTCTATCGGGCCGACCGAGAGGTCGGGCACGCCGCGGGTGGAGACGATCAACACCGAATCCCCGTAGACCTCGTGGTATGCACTGATCTCGTCGGCGATGCGCGCCGAATTCCCGTTCGTCACATATTCGTTCGACAATGCTGCGAAGCGGGTCACGTCGGAGTCGCGTTGCTGCACGAACTGTCGCGTGCGCGCCTGAGACGAGACCTCGATGAGCGGAACGGCGAAACCCGCGATGCTGACTGCGCCGATGATCGCGAGAACGAGCAGCAGTCGCCTACGCATCGTCGATGACCCCGTCCCAGCGATAGCCGAAGCCTCGCACCGTGGCGATGAGTCCCGGGCGACCGAGCTTGGCACGCAAGCCCGTCATGTGGACGTCGAGCGAACGCGACACCGCGACGAAGGCATCGCCCCAGACCTGATCCATCAGTGCGGCACGGCTCACCGCGGCACCAGCGCCTCGCACGAGAACGGCGAGGATGTCGAACTCCTTTGCGGTGAGCTCGATGTCGTGTCCGGCAACGGTTGCCACCCGCGCGTCGAGATCGACGACAACGTCGCCGCTGGTCACAATGCGTTGCGCTGCATCGGGTTCGGTGCGCGCCGCGCGACGGCTGACGCTCTCTATACGCGCGACCAACTCGGCGAACCTGGCAGGTTTGACCAGGTAGTCGTCGGCACCGAGTCGCAAACCCCGAACCACCGATCTCTCGTCGCCGCGCGCGGTGAGCGCGATGACGGGTAGTGCGCTCACCTGACGCAGCTGCCGAAGCACCTCGAGTCCGTCCTGATCGGGTAGACCGAGGTCGAGCAGGACGAAGTCGAACTCGTTGTGGTGGAGCAGGAGATCGACGCCGACGGAGTACCTGGTCGGTTCGTGCCCGAATCGGCGAAGACCTGCGACGATCGCGCCTGCGACCCCGTCGTCGTCTTCCACCACCGCAATACGCACGACGCCCATTATCCGCGTCCCGGTGGGCCGAGACGCGGATAATGATGCTTGTCAGACGGATTCATCTCCGCCGCAGTTCTATCTCTGTGCAGTCGGGTTCTCCTCGATCGTCGCGCCGACGGCCTCCGGAGTGTGGTGCGGCGTCGTGCCGTCGGCCGCAGCCGGAAAGTCCACGGTCTGTGCGGTCGTGACGCTCGACGCCGGGACGTCGGCGATCCGTCGTGCCTCGGGGCTCGTGGGGTCGAGCGTCGAATCGCCACGCGTCTCCTTCATGAAGTAGGCGGCTATCCAGGTCAGCGCGGCACACGCGGAGACGTAGTAGAAGAAGACGCCTTCGTGACCGGCCTGCTTGAGGCCCAACGCGATCGGTTCTGCCGTTCCACCGAACACGGCGGTGACCAGCGCGTGCGGCAGGCCGACACCGAGCGCGCGCACCTTGGTCGGGAACAGTTCGGCTTTGACGATGGGGCTCAGTGCCGAGTAGGCGGTGACGATGGTCAGCCCGGCCATCATGAGGCAGAAGGCGACGACCGCGTTGGACACGTGACCGAGCGTCGTCATGATCGGCACGGTCAGCAGCGTGGCACCGGCACCGAAGAACAGCATCACCTTGCGACGGCCGATCCTGTCCGACAGCGCGCCCGCCAGCGGCTGCATGCACATGTAGACGAACAACGCGCAGAAGCTGATCCAGGCGACGGTCTGCTTGTCCATGCCCGCGGTGTTGATCATGTATTTCTGCAGGTAGGTGGTGTAGGTGTAGTAGCAGACCGTGCCGCCGATAGCGAGCGCGAAGACCAATGCGAACGACTTGCGGTACTGCATCAGGGTGCGAAGTGTTCCCTCCTGCTTCTCCGCGGAGGAGCCGAGGGCCGCCACGCGCTGCTTCTCGGCGAGGTACTGCGGCGACTCGTCCATCCCGCGCCGGATGATCATGACCGTCACCGCCGCGACCGCGCCGATCACGAACGGCACGCGCCAGCCCCACGAATCCATCTGCGCGGGAGTGAGGACCTGCAGCAGGATCAACTGCACGCCGAGCGCGCAGAGCTGTCCCAGCACGATCGAGACGTATTGGAAACTGGAGAAGAACCCGCGTCGCCCCGGCGTCGCGACCTCGGACAGATACGTCGCGCTCGAACCGAACTCGCCGCCGACCGACAGTCCCTGCAGGAGTCTGGCGAGCACGAGGATGATCGGGGCCACGATTCCGATGGCCGAGTAGCCGGGCGTGATCGCGATGAGCAGCGACCCGGCGGCCATCAGCAGCACCGACAACGTCAGCGCATTGCGCCTACCGTATCGGTCGGCGAATCGACCGAGGAGGTAACCGCCAAGGGGGCGCATCAGGAATCCGACAGCGAAGACCACTGCAGCCGAGAGCAATTGAGCCGTCTGGCTCTCGCTGGGGAAGAACACCGGGGCGAAGAACACGCTGAACGCGGCGTAGACGAACCAGTCGTACCACTCGATCAGGTTTCCGATACAGCCTCGGAAGACATTGGCGACGACGCGCCTGTTGGATGCGGTGGACTGCTGTGTCATCGCACGCTCCTTTGTGAGGTCGAACTTGATTACGTCCCCACTGTGTCAACGGTCACAGGCAGCAGCCAAGGAGTAGAGCCGTTTCCTAACAGTCCCTTTGGACAACGAGCCGAATGTCGCGTCGGAGGTGCGGTTCCGTCACTATCCGACCAGCCTGGCCGAGGGCCATCGCCCCCCACTCACCGCAGAAGCGATGACCTCGCCGAGCAGAGCGACGACGACGACGTCGCACGCGGGCGATTGCGCAGGGTTGCGGGCGACGGCGGTACCGATGGTCCGCGAGAGCGGGGCACCCACGAGCGGCGCACAGGTGACCGCCTCCCGAGCGTCGATCATCATCGCAGGCGGCAATACGGTCCACCCGTGACCGTCGGCGACGAGGCGGCGCTGGAGTGCTGCGTCGTTGGTCTCGACGGCGATGGAGATGTCGCTGCCCGCGGCTGCGGCGTCGACGATGCTGCGCAATCCGTGTGGCGGCGCGGGCAGGACGAGCCGATGTCGCAACACATCTTCAAGTGACACCGGATTGTCGACGTCCAGCCCGGCCGCGCGCGGTGCCACGACCCAGAGATCCTCGCGGAGGATCGGCCTGATTCTGAACGCCGACGTCGTCGGCTGCTCGAAGAGCAGTGCGACATCCACATCGCCGACGTCCAGCCACTGCGCGAGGTGTCCCGCGTATCCGACGTCGACCCGCAGCACGATCCCGGGGTGCCGCCGGGTCACCGCAGCGACGAGGTCGGCTGCGAGCAGGCCGACGGTCGACGGCAACAAGCCCACGCTGACCCTCCCCCGCACTCCCTTCTCCACACCGGACGACACCTCGGCCCGTGCACGATCGAGTTCCTCGAGCGCACGGCGCGCGCGGTCGAGGACCTGTTTACCGTTGCCGTTCACCGACATTCCAGATCGACTGCGCTCGAACAGTTCGACGCCGAGTTCCGACTCGAGCGCGTGGATCTGTTTCGTGACGGCCGGTTGCACGATATGCAGTGCCTTCGCCGCCGCGGTCACGCTCCCGGTGTCGGCGACAGCGATCAGCGCACGCAACTGTCGAAGCTCCATCTCGACCTCGCATTTCTCTCGTCCGGTGATTCCCGCGCGAGTGTCGCCCGCCCGGGACGCATTCCCGACGGGAATGCCGGACCATCACAGAATTCTATTACCACCCCAGCTCGATAACGCATGAGAATGGATGACATCCCGACGAAAGGCCAAACCGATGTCCAGTGCGCCAACGCAGAGCGCCCCCGCCGAGCTTGCAGGCCCCGGCTGGCAGCGCGACGTCTTCGACGTCCTCAAACAGGGCGGCGTCACACAGATCGCCTACGTCCCCGACGCAGGCCATTCGTATGCGATCCGCGCGGCGATCGCCGATCCCGACATCACCGACGTCGTGTTGACCACGGAGGAAGAGGGTGTGGGAGTCACCGCGGGTGCGTGGCTCGGCGGTGTCCGCGCGGCGATGCTCATGCAGAGCAGCGGCGTGGGCAACTGCGTCAACATGTTCTCGCTCCTCGAGATGTGCCGATTCCCCTTCCTGACGCTGGTCACGATGCGCGGCGAGTACGCCGAGTTCAATCCCTGGCAGATCCCGATGGGTTCGACCACCCAGCGCGCACTCGAACTCGGCGGCATCACCGTTCTGCGGGCAGACAAGCCCGACGAGGTCCGCGAGGTCGCCCAGGCCGCCCTCGACTCGACCTTCCTCGCAGGAGAACGCACCGCGGTGCTACTCGGTCAGAGCCTCATCGGCCGCAAGAAATGGGAGCGCAACTGACATGACCACGACAACCGCACACCCCGGCGCCTCCCCCGGCGCCTCGGACGCGACGGCAACACCCGAGGACGCCGCGACCGCAGCCACACCGATGGATCGCCGCCTGTTCGTGTCGGCCCTGCTGGATCAGGTTCCCGACGCCCTCGTCGTCACCGGGCTCGGCTCGGCGTCGTACGACGTCTTCGCCCACGGCGAGCGCGAGCAGAACTTCTACCTGTGGGGCGCCATGGGCGGGTCGGTCCCGGTCGGACTCGGACTCGCTCTCGCCCAGCCGGAGAAGTCCGTCGTCGTCGTGACCGGCGACGGTGAGATGCTCATGGGGATCGGCTCGCTCGGCTCGGCGGCCGTGCGGGCCCCCGAGAACCTCACGGTGCTGGTTCTCGACAACGGCCACTTCGGTGAAACCGGTATGCAGCGCAGTCATTCCGGCTCGGCGCCCGACTCGTCGACGTTGCGCGGGGCTTCGGAATCGCCGACTGCCGAGAGGTCCACTCCGTCGATGAGGTGACCGACATCGCGTCGATCATCAACGCGCGCAACGGGCTGTCGTTCGTGCAGGCACACATCAACACCGACGAACCGCCCCGCGCCCTGCCGCCGCGCGACGGTGTCGCCGTGAAGAACAAGTTCCGCGCAGCGCTCGGGCTGGAGACTTTCTGATGACGGACAACACGATGCAGGCATATCAACTCCGGATCAACGGACGCTGGTGCGACAGCGACAGTGGTGAGTCGTTCGATTCCTTCGACCCGTTCACCGGCAAGCCCTGGGCACGGATCGCCCGCGGGAACGCGGCCGACGTCGATGATGCCGTCCGAGCCGCGCACACCGCACTCACCGACAGCGCGTGGGCGGAGATGACCGCCAGCGCCCGTGGGCACCTCCTCCACCGGCTCGCCGACGCCATTGCCGAGCACAGCGCAGAGCTCGCACACACCGAGGTACGCGACAACGGCAAGCTGTTCGCCGAGATGTCGGGCCAGACCGCCTACATCCCGGAATGGTTCCGCTACTACGGCGGCCTGGCCGACAAGATCGAGGGATCGGTTGTGCCACTGGACAAGAAGGGGTACTTCGCGTACACGACGACGTCCCCGGTCGGCGTCGTCGGCATCATCACCCCGTGGAACTCGCCGCTGCTGCTGCTCACCTGGAAGTTGGCCGCCGCCCTCGCCGCGGGTTGCACGGTGGTGATCAAACCCTCCGAGCACACGAGCGCCTCGACGCTGGAATTCGTTGCGCTGCTGGAGGATGCCGGTCTTCCGCCAGGAGTGGTGAATGTCGTGACCGGATTCGGCGCCGAGGTCGGCAGCCCGCTCGTCGACCATCCACTCGTCCGGAAGGTGAGCTTCACCGGATCAGACGCCACCGGCCGTCGGATCGGAGAGCAGGCTGCACGCGGCGTCAAACACGTCGGCCTCGAACTCGGCGGCAAGTCACCCAACATCGTCTTCGACGACGCCGACGTCGACGCCGCGGTCAACGGGGCGGTGTCGGGGATCTTCGCCGCGACGGGACAGACCTGCATCGCAGGGTCGCGTCTACTGGTCCAGTCGTCGATCCACGACGAGGTGGTGGCTCGCGTCGTCGAAGTCTCGAAGACCGCACGCATGGGCAACCCCGCCGACCCGGACACCCAGGTCGGCCCGGTCACCACCCGCGACCAGTACGAGAAGGTCCTCTCCTACATCGACATCGCGAAAGCCGAAGGTGCAGAACTACGTCTGGGTGGCGCGGCGGCCACCCGGCCCGAGTGTGGCGACGGCTGGTTCGTCGAACCGACGATCTTCACCGGCGTCGACAACTCCTCGCGCATCGCACAGGAAGAGGTCTTCGGACCCGTGCTCTCGGTGATCCGATTCGACGACGAGAAAGATGCGGTCGCGATCGCCAACGACTCGCGGTACGGACTCGGCGCCGGCGTGTGGACCTCGGACATGGGACGGGCGTTCCGCATGGCCGAGGCGATCGAGTCGGGCACCGTGTGGGTCAACACCTACCGGGCCGTCAGCTACATGATGCCGTTCGGCGGGGTCAAGGATTCCGGCCTCGGCCGCGAGAACGGCATCTCAGCAATACACGACTACCTCGAGACCAAAACGTCTGGATCAACACGGGCGCACCGACGGGCAATCCCTTCGTTCTCCGCTGAAGTTCGTGCTCTGCTGAATCGACGGCTCCGAAATCGGTGTGGGCGGAACTCCCGGATCCGGGAATACCGGACCGCGGTCCGGCAGTTCTCCCGAACATGAGCACACAGAACATCGTCATCTTCGGAGGCACCGGGTACGCCGGTGGACACATCGCCGCGCAGGCCGTCAAGCGCGGGCACCACGTCACGTCGTACAGCCGCAGCGGCGCCCCCGCCGAGCCCGTGGAGGGCGTCACCTACGAGACCGGTTCACTCGCCGACTCGGCGACCGTCGAGCAGGCCGCACGCGATGCCGACGTCATCGTCGTTGCCGTGCATGGCGCCGATGTCGACGGAAAGCCGCTGGTCGAGCTGGTCCCCGAGATCACCAGGGCCGCCATCGCCCACAACACCCGACTCGGCGTCGTCGGTGGTGCGGGCAGTGCGTTGGTCAGCGACGGCGGTCCCCGACTCGTCGACACGCCGGACTTCCACGACGACTGGAAGCCCGAAGCGCTCTCGCACGCCAAGGTCCTCGAGGCGTTGCGCACGAGCCCCGATGAACTGGACTGGTTCTACGTCTCCCCCGCCGCGCTGTTCGGTTCGTTCGCACCGGGTGAGGCCACCGGCTCATACCGGACAGGTGGCGACCTCCTCGTGACGAAGGAGGACGGCAGCTCCGAGATCTCCGGCGCCGACTTCGCGCTCGCGTTTGTCGACGAGATCGACGAACCCAAGCACCGCCGCCAGCGCTTCACCACCGGACACTGACGATTCGCGAGGACCTACACCGACGCCCGCACATCGCCGCCGATCATTAGTCGGCGGCGATGTCGGCGTGCTCCACTCGCAGGTTCTTCTTCAAGATCTTGCCCGACGGATTCTTCGGTAAGGCCTCGGCGAACACGACGAACTTCGGACGCTTGTAGGGCGCGAGGATCGCGGCGAGGTGCTCGGCTATGTCGGCCTCGGTGACGTCGACTCCGTCTTTGGGAACGACGACGGCGGTGACGGCCTCGATCCACTTCGGGTGCGGCACACCGAAGACCGCGACCTCGGCGACGGCGTCGTGTAGGTAGATCGCCTCCTCGACCTCGCGGGACGCAACGTTCTCGCCGCCCGTCTTGATCATGTCCTTCTTGCGGTCGACGACCGACAGGTAGCCGTCCTTGTCGATCACTCCGAGATCGCCGGAGTGGAACCACCCGTTGCGGAAGGCCTCGGCGGTCTTGTCGTCGTCCGCGTAATAGCCGAGCGCCGCGTGCGGACTGCGGTGCACGATCTCGCCCACCTCTCCTACGGGCACCGGATTGTCGTCGTCGTCGACGACCCGCGTCTCCACGTTGAGCGAGGCTCGGCCCGCGGAGCCAGCTCGATCGAGCTGTTCATGCGGCTGGAGAATCGTTGCCAGCGGCGACATCTCGGTCTGACCGTAGAAGTTCCACAGCCGAACGTCGGGCAGGCGGCGCGCGAGTTCACGCAGCACCTCGACGGGCATGGCAGCGGCACCGTAGTACCCCTTGCGCAGCGAGGACAGATCGCGGGTGTCGAAATCGGGGTGTCGCAACAGCGAGATCCACACCGTCGGCGGACAGAACAGCTTGGTCACGCGTTCGGACTCGATGGTCGCGAGGATAGTGGCCGCGTCGGGCGCAGGCAGGATGATGCTCGTCGCTCCGAGATAGACGTCGGTGGAGAAGAAGCAGTCCAACTGGGCGCAGTGATACATCGGCAGGGCGTGGATCTCGACGTCGACCCCTTCCATTCCGCCGTCGACGATGCACGATACGTACTGCGTCATGAGCGACTTACTCGACAGCAGAACACCTTTGGGCCGCGATTCGGTCCCCGATGTGTACATCATCCGGACCGGCTCGTCGTCGCCGACGAGGATGTCCGGTGGTGTGGCATCGCCCGCGGTCATCCATTCCTCGACGTGCTCCCACCCGTCGGGTGCCTGCGTTCCCGCGAGTGCGATCCACCCGCGGATCTCGACCGGGGTACCGGCCGCGGAGATCGCCTCGATGACGGTCTCCCCGAGCTTGTCCTCTGCGACGATGCCCGACGCTCCGCTGTGGTCGAGGATGTAGGCGATCTCGGAGACACCGAGCCCGAAGTTGATGGGCACCAGGATCGTGCCGATCCGTGCGCACGCGAAGTTGAGCACCGCGAACTGCCATGAGTTGTGGCTGATGAGCGCGAGTCGGTCACCGCGGCCGAGGCCGAGCGCGGTCAACGCATGGGCGCAGCGATTGACCGCGGCGTCGAATTCGCTGTAGGTGAGACGGACGTCGCCGTCGATGATCGCGGTCTTGTCGGGCGCACGCGCCGCCGTCCGGTGCAGCATGTCGCTGATCGTGTTGCTGCGCGCACTCGCAACTGCCGTCTGGGTGGACTCGCTGAATCCTGAACTCACGGTGTTTCCCTTCGTACGACTGGCTGCACCTCAAATTACTAGGTCATCCAAGTAAGTGGAAGGCCCCCGATGGCGACGCAACGCGGAAGGGATGGGCTCAGCGTGGAAGGATGCCGTCGAGCACGATGGAGAGATACTGCTTGGCGATGTCGTCGACGGAGAGCGATCCGCCGGGTCGGTACCAGCGGACCGCGACCCAGACCGTGTCACGCAGGAAGCGGTAGACCAACTCGATGTCGAGGTCTGACCGGAACTCGCCGTCGGCGACCCCGCGGGCCAGCACCGAATGCCAGAGTTCGCGGAACTCGACATTGCGCTCGTTGATGTAGGTGAAACGCTCTTGTCCTGCAAGATGTTTCGCCTCGTCCTGATAGATCGCGACCGCATTGCGCTGTGCGCCTATCGATTCGAATGACGTCACGACGAGTTCGCGCAACGTCTCGGTTGCCGACATGTCCGCCCCGGCGATCTCCTGGTACCGCGTGAACAGCGAATCGAGAAAGCTGCGCAGGATCTCGTCGACCATCGACTCCTTCGAATCGAAATGGTGATAGAGGCTGCCGGAGAGTATTCCTGCGGCGTCGGCGATGTCGCGAACCGTCGTCGACCGTAATCCCTGCTCCGCGAACATGCGGCCGGCCGTCGCCAACAACTCGTCCCGCCTGGTTGACCCGTTACGCGTCGCCACCCGCTCAGCCTAGCAAGCGCTTGGCTGATCTCGCGGAGTCCACCGATCGGCTGACGAAGAAGTAGTCGAGCGGTGGATTCGTTCGCGGCGGCCGACCGCGATCGTTGTATGCATGGCAATGATCGAGGTTGCGGGACTGACAAAGAGCTACGGCGACGAACAGGTCGTGCGGGGCGTCGACTTCGAGGTCGCAGAAGGCGAGATCTTCGGCATCCTCGGCCCCAACGGTGCGGGCAAGACCACCACGGTCGAATGTGTCGGCGGCCTTCGCATGCGTGACGGCGGCCGTGTGCGCGTCGCCGGTTTCGACCCCGCTGCTCAGGAGCGGGGGCTGCGGGAATCGCTCGGCATCCAACTGCAGGAGTCGCGCCTGCCCGACAAACAGACCGTCGGGGAGGCCATGCGGCTGTATGCCGGTTTCTACTCTCACCCACGCGACTGGCGTGAACTGCTCGATCGCCTGGGCATGAGTGGACACGAACGCACCTCTTTCGCCAGATTGTCCGGCGGACAGAAACAGCGGCTCTCGGTGGCCCTGGCCCTGATCGGCAATCCGAAGGTGGCCATCCTGGACGAGCTGACGACCGGGCTCGACCCGACTGCCCGTCGCGAGGTGTGGGGCCTGCTCGAAGACCTCAAGGACACCGGCGTGACCCTCCTCCTCGTCAGCCATTTCATGGAGGAGGCCGAACGTCTGTGTGACCGCGTCGCCGTGATCGACGCGGGACGTGTCGTCGCGCTCGACACACCCGCTGACCTCGCCACATCGGTCCAGGCCGACCAGCGGATGTCGTTCATCCCGACGTCTGCGGTCGACGTCGCGGCACTCGGCACGCTGCCCGACGTCCGCCGCGTCGAGCGGTCCGGCGAGCGGGTTCTGGTCACGGGCACCGACAATGTCGCCTCGGCGGTCATCATCGCGCTGCACGAGCGCGGTGTCGCGTGCCGCAAACTCCGCGTCGACCAACCGAACCTCGACGACGCGTTCCTCGCGCTCACACATGCAGATGCCGACACCGACGACACAGAAGGAGTACGACGATGAGCGCCACAACAGCGATGATCGGTTCCGAGGCGCGGCTGTTGGCCCGCAATCCGGGTGTCGTGATCTGGACGGTGTTGCTGCCGGTCGTCGCGTCGATCGTGCTCGCCTCGATTCCCGCGGCCCGCGAGCCGGTCGACGATTTCGGCGGATTGAGCGTGTTCCAGGTGTACCAACCGATACTCGTACTCTTCGTGCTCGCGATGCTCGCCGTCCAGGCGTTGCCCGATGTACTGACGCGGTACCGAGAAATGGGGATTCTCAAGCGGTTACGCACCACTCCTGCGTCACCAGGACTGCTGCTGGTCGCTCAGTTCGTGCTGATCTCAGCCGTCTCGATCGTCTGTCTCGCCGTGATCGTCGTGGTGCCCGGCATCATTTCGGGTCAGTGGCCGCGACATCCCGTCGGATTCGTCGTGAGTTACGTACTCACCGGCTCGGCATTTCTCGGTCTGGGGATGGTGATCGCCTCGCTGTTCCGGAACGCGAAGGTCGCGGCCGGGTTCGGCACCGCGGTGTTCTTCGTGTTGATGTTCTTCGCCGGACTGTGGATTCCGCGGTCGACGATGCCGGGGTGGATGCACGTCATCTCGAACCTGACCCCCTCGGGCGCAGGGACGCAGACCCTGGTCGACACCGCGACGACGGGGTGGCCCCCGGTCGGGTACTTCGGCACACTACTGGTGTGGGGCGTAGTGACCACCGCAATCGCGATCCGGACCTTCAAGTGGGAGTGACCAGCCCGTTCACCACCACGGCGCTCACACGCGGGCTGTTCCGCCGTGACCCAGGGCGCGAACCGCAGGGTCTCTGGCGCGACAACCGACCCGAGCTGACCTGGCCCGACACCATCGTGCCACCAGCCGCCGAGGTGTGGACCCTGCGCGCCCTCTACGTCGTCTCGCTGGTCGTGGCACAGCTCGTCCCGGCGTCGTTCACGCGGCATCTGGTGAGCGCGTCGGTGATGCTCGCGCTGATCGTCTTCACCGAGTTCTGGATTCGCGTCGACATCAGTGCCATGTGGCGGCGCGTTGCGATCGTCGTCGTCAACACGGCCCTGATCGCGACGGCCATCGCCGCGACACCGATAGCAGGTATCGCCTCCTGGGCCGGCTACATGCTCTACGCGTCGTTGTTCACCGGCTTCCCGATGCTGTTGTCCATCAGCGTGTCCTGTGTGCTCATGACTGCGACGCAGCGCTACGGCTGGCAGAACCTGGCCGACCCGTTATGGGCGTCGATCCTCGCGTGGATCCTGAACGTAGTGATCGGTGTCGCCTTCGTGGCCGTGATCGAGGCGCGCGAGACGTCGGTGATCCGCCGCAATCATCTCACCGAAGAACTACTCGCGGAGCGTTCGCGCAGCGCACATCTGCAGTCCGAGCTCGTCGAACAGGCGCGTCTGGCCGGTATCCGCGACGAACGTTCCCGACTCGCCCGCGAGTTGCACGACACCGTCGCACAGGGTTTCGTCGCCGTGGTCACCCAATTGGAGTCCGTCGACGAGAACGAATTGTCGCGCGCGACGCACGACCGGTTGGAGAACGCGAAAGCCCTGGCGCGTGAGGGTCTCGGTGAGGCGAGACGCGCGGTGAACGCTCTCCGCCCGGTGACACTCGACGCACAGTCGCTGCCGACCGCCGTACGCGAGCAGCTCTCCGCGTTCTCGCAACGCACTCGGGTCTCGGCGGTGCTTCGGGTGGATGGCGACGCCCGCGAACTCGCGGGTAGTGACGACTCGGTGCTGCGCATCCTCCAGGAATCCCTCGCGAACATCGCGAGGCACTCGGGGGCCCGGCACGTCGTGGTGACGCTCACCTATCTCGACGACATGCTGCTGCTCGACATCCGTGACGACGGATGCGGTTTCGACGTCGGTGCGGTGCAGCGTTCGATGCACGGCGGGTTCGGGCTGACGGGCATGTGCGAGCGCGCCGAACTACTCGGCGGGAGTGTCGTCGTCGAATCCGAGCCGAGGTCGGGTTGTGTGGTGTCGGTATCGATTCCGATCGCAACGCCGGGAGCACGCGCATGAATTCGGGGCCGAGAACCATCAGCATCGTCGTCGTCGACGATCATCCGGTCGTCCGTGACGGCATCCGGGGGATGCTCGAGCGCGAACCCGACATGGCCGTCGTCGGCGAGGCCTCGAGTGGCGACGAGGCGCTCGCCAGAATCGCTGCAGCGACACCTGATGTGGTGCTCATGGATCTGCGGATGCCGGGCTCCGACGGTGTCGACGCGATTCGCGCTCTCCGCGCCGCCGACTCACAGTGGCCGCGCATCCTGGTGCTGACGACCTACGACACCGATACCGACATCCACGCCGCCGTCGATGCGGGCGCCGACGGGTATCTCCTCAAAGCGACGCCCCGCGACGACCTGATCGCGGCGGTGCGCCGAGCGGCAGCAGGGCAGAGCGTCCTCGACCCGAAGGTCGCCGGCAGCCTGATGGGCCGCAACCGAGCCGACACCCTCACCGCACGAGAGCGAGAAGTGTTGCGTGCCATCGCCGGTGGTGGCACCAACCGGCAGGTGGCCGCCGAACTCATGATCAGCGAGGCGACGGTGAAAACGCACCTGTTGCGGCTCTACCCGAAACTCGGCGTCACCGATCGCGCCGCAGCGGTGCGGGTTGCGTTCGAACGGGGTCTGATCAGGTGACGAAGTAGTCGGCAAGTGTGACCATGGTGAGCCCGCGGTCTCTGATGATCTCGGCGAGTTGGGGATAGACGTGGGTCACCGCAGGATGGTTGGCGTGGCCGATCACCACGGCCTGTGTGCGAAAGTACATGCGCGCGTTGGCGAGTAGGTCCTGCTCTCGAATCACGCGTTCGTCGCCGAGGGTGCCGTACCACATCGTCGACGCCGTGTATCCCTGGTCGGCGGCGACGCGATCGACGACCGCGTTCCGATGCCCGTACGGCGGGCGGTAGAACGGCGTGCCGTCTACTCCGAAGGTGTTCCTCATGAAGCGCTTGTTGCGGTTGAGCTGCTCGGCGATCTCGCTCGCCGACAGCGACGTCAGCGAGGGATGCGTCCAGGTGTGGTTACACAACTGGATCTGTCCCGATTCCACCAGTGGCGCAAGTGAACTGCGATGGTCGGTCCAACTCTTGTAGACACCGGTCACGAAGAACGTGAAACGCGCGCCGGTGTCGTTCGCGAATTTGATATAGGCACCGACCACGTCCGAGCGCACACCGTCGTCGACGGTCAGTGCGAGATAGTTGCCGCGTCCGGGTAGCGCGGTAATCGGGTTGGCGGGGAGCGGAGACCTGCGCGGCACGATCGGAGCGGGTGCGAGCACGTCGGGAAGCGGGATCGGGAGTGTCGGATGCACAGGGAGGTCGGGGAACGGAAGGTTCTGCGACGCCGATGCTTTCGAACCAGACAAACCGGATATCGCAACGACGGTGCCTGCCGCCAGCGCTGTGAGGAAGTGGCGACGGTCCACGCGCCAAACTTAACAGGAGCATCAGTGACCTCACCAGTCACAGAACTGGCACAGATGGTTCATGGATGAGTAAACGCTAGCCGCATTTCGGACAGCGTCTACCCGTCCAGATGTCACCCGAGCAGACGGTTCAGCGTTTGCGCGCCTTCTTCTGCGCGCGCTTGGTGAGCGCGCTCCACATCTTGAGCTGCCCCTTCGCCATGCGCTTGTCGCGCGCGGTGAACGGTGGCGAGATCATCTCCGCGACCGTGACCGGCATCGTCGAGAATGCCACTGCGCGTGCATGACTGAAGGTCTCGAAGCCGGTCTTGCCGTGGTAGGCACCCATGCCGCTGCGGCCGACACCACCGAACGGCAACTCCGCACCGAACATGTGCAGCGCGAAATCGTTGCCGTTGATCGAGCCGCTCCTGGTGTTGTCGGCGAGACGCTTGAAGTTGTCGTTGTCGTCGCCGCACCAGTACATCGTCAGCGGATGCGGGTTCGACGCGATGTGTGTGATCGCTTCCGTCAGATCACGGTACGGGTAGACACTCAACACGGGTCCGAAAACCTCGTCCTCGGCGATCTTCATGCCTGCCTTCACCCCGGTCAGCAGTGTCGGCGGGATCTTGCGCCGCTCCGCGGACGGAAGTTGCTCCCCGCCCGGTATGACCTGCCGCTTCTGTGCCCCCAGCTCGACGGCGTCGTCGATCAGGCCGACGATGCGGTCGTAGTTCTTCTGGTTGATCGTCGAGGTGTAGTCGGGGTTGTCGTAGATCGTCGGGAAGTTCTCGGTCCAGTGCCCGATGACGGTGTCGACGAACTCGTCCAGCGCAGCCTCGGGGACGAAGACATAGTCCGGGCACAGGCACACCTGACCACCGTTGGCCATACGGGCGTCGGCGAGCATCTTCGCGGCCTTGCCGATGTCGGCGGAGACGTCGACGACCGCAGGATTCTTGCCGCCGAGTTCGAGAGTCACCGGGACGAGGTTCTTGGCCGCTTCCTGCGCCACCGACGAACCGACCTCGGGCGAACCGGTGAAGAACATGTGGTCGACGGTGAGTTTCGCGAAGTCGGAACCCGAACCGTGCGCTGGTGTGATGACCGCGAGCTCTTCGATCGAGAAGTAGTCGGTCGCGAGTCGTGCGATCAGCTCGGTGGTGCGGGCAGTGATCGACGAGGGCCGCATCAGCACCCGATTACCCGCCGCAAAGGCCGACGCGGCAGGCACAAACGTCAGCTGGAGCGGAAAGTTCCACGGCCCCATGATGCCGACGACGCCCAGCGGATCGTGGCGCACGCGCTGCTTGAATCCGATCAGTCCCTGCACTCGCGCCGACGGCGTCTCCTTCATCCACTCCTTGACGCCACGCCGCTGATGTGTGATGTCGATCAGGCATCCCGCGACATCGGCCGTGATGCTCAGTTCGGCTGGACGAGTACCGAAGTCGGCTGTCAGGGCGGCGCAGATCTCTTCAGAGTTGTCGAGCAGCAGCGAACCGAGTCGGGTGATGCGATCGATGCGCGTATTGGCGTCGGGGATGCCGTCACGCAGGAATGCGGCCTGCTGGATCTCGAGGAGTTCGGTCATCGAATGGGCTTCCGACGAGACCCCTTTCTCGATGCGCCTTCCGGCTCCGGTCGTCGCATCCGCAGGCTTGGTCATGATGGCTCCTTGCCGGTTCACTGATGGTCGGGGCACCGTCGCGTGAGACGACACCCGACATGCGTATCACCATGCTATGTCGCCGGTCACATCTTGGCGAGAGTGGGGTCCGGGCCTCGTCTGTCAGTTCTGTCAGCCCAAGCGCTCGATGATCGTGACGTTCGCGGTGCCGCCGCCCTCACACATGGTCTGGAGACCGTAGCGGCCGCCGGTCCGCTCCAACTCGCTCAGCAGAGTCGCGAAGAGCTTCGCACCTGTGGCGCCGAGTGGATGTCCGAGCGCGATCGCACCACCGTTCGGGTTGACCCTCGCAGGGTCGGCACCGGTCTCCTTCAACCAGGCAAGGACCACCGAGGCAAATGCCTCGTTGATCTCGACGACGTCGATGTCGTCGATGCTCAGGCCGGCCTTGGCAAGGGCGTACTTGGTCGCGGGAATGGGAGCCGACAGCATCATCACCGGGTCGTCACCGCGGACCGAGAGGTGATGGATGCGGGCGCGCGGTGTCAGTCCGTACTCGGCAAGTGCCTTCTCGCTGACCACCAGAGCGGCCGACGCCCCGTCGGAGATCTGCGACGCGACCGCTGCCGTCAGTCGCGACCCCTCGGCGAGGGGAGCCAGTCCGGCCATCTTCTCCAGTGACGTCTCGCGCGGGCATTCGTCGACCACACAATCGCCCAGGGCGACAGTCTCGTCGTCGAACCGCCCTGCGGCGATGGCGGCCTTCGCCCGCTGATGAGACTGCAGCGCCCAGGCCTCCATGTCCTCGCGGCTGATGTCCCACGTGCGTGCCATCTGGTCCGCCCCGACGAACTGGGAGACCTCGGCATCACCGAATCGTTCGCGCCAGCCCACGGATTCCGCTGTCGGCGTGCTGAATCCGAACTCCTGACCGGCAATCATCGCCTGCGAGATGGGGATGGCGCTCATGTTCTGCACACCACCGACCACCACGACGTCCTGGGTCCCACTCATCACGCCCTGCGCCGCGAAGTGGATTGCCTGCTGACTCGAGCCGCACTGCCGGTCGACGGTCGTCCCGGGCACCTCGAGAGGCATCCCGGCCGCGAGCCACGCGGTGCGTCCGATGTTGCCGGCCTGCGGACCGATGGCGTCGACGCACCCGAAGACGACGTCGTCGACAACTGCCGGGTCGATTCCCGTGCGCTCGACCAACGCGCGGATGACGTGCGCCCCCATGTCAGCCGGGTGCGTTTTCGCCAGCGACCCGTTGCGTTTGCCGACCGGTGTACGGATCGCATCCACGATGTATGCCTGCGGTGTGCTCATGAAAACTCCTGTGGTGATGGAAGGTTGACGCCGCTCAGGCGCGCTGACTGGAGATGGACACCACCTCGCCGGTGAGATACGTGGTGTAGTCGCTGGCGAGCATCGCGATCGTGGCTGCTATCTCCCACACTTCGGCCGCTCGGCCGTACGCCTCGCGCTGCGCGAGTTCGTCGAGAAGTTCGTCGCTGGTCACCTTCGCGAGGAACGGATGCTTCGCGATCGACGGTGCAACGGCGTTGATGCGCACACCGGCGTCGGCTGCTTCGACGGCCGAGCACCGCGTCAGCGCCATCACTCCCGCCTTGGCCGCTGCGTAATGCGCCTGTCCGCGTTGGGCTCGCCAGCCGAGGACCGACGCGTTGTTGACGATCACCCCGCCATGTTCGACAGCGCGGAAGTAGCGCAACGCCGCGCGGGTGGCGCGAAAGGTGCCGGTGAGCGTGATGTCGATGACGCGGTCCCACTCCTCGTCGGTCATGTCGGCGACCGGTGTCTCGCCACCGAGCCCCGCATTGTTGACCAACACGTCGATACGTCCGAGTCTGTCTGCGGCACCCGAGATCAGCGCGTCGACGTCGGCGGTGGACTGCACGTTGCACACCACCTGCTCGACGGTCTGACCGTCGAACTCTCTGCGGAGTTCGTCCGCCGCCTCGCCGAGTCGACGCTCATGCCAGTCACTCAGCACGACGTCGGCACCCTCGAGCAGCGCTCGGCGCGCCGTCGCGAATCCGATACCGGTACCCGCCGCGGCCGTCACGACCACCTTGCGTCCCAAGAGCAATCCGTGGCCGGGTGTTTCCTCGGGAGGCGTACCCAACGGGGATCGTGTCCGATCGAGCGATCCCGATGTCGTCTGCGTCATTGCGCGTGAACCTCCTCTGTCGGCACGCTCGTGCCTCGCTGTGCCCATCTCATGCTCGTGCCTCGCTGTGCCGATCTCATGCTCGTGCCTCGCTGTGCCGATCTCATGCTCGTGCCTCGCGGGGAAGGCCGAGAACACGCTCGGCGATGATGTTGCGCTGCACTTCGTTCGAGCCGCCGTAGATGGTGTCGGCGCGGGTAAACAGGAACAACCGCTGCCACTCGTCGAGTTCGACATGCTCCGGGTCGGCGATCTCGTTACGGCGTCCCTCGACCGTTTCTGTTGGCCCGATCAACGACGCGGGGCCCGCCACGGCCATTGCCAGCTCCCCGAGGTCGCGATGCCAATTGGCCCACAACAGTTTTGCGACCGACGCAGCGCCGGCAGCGGCGGCCGCACCCCACGTGCCGCCGGACGACGCCGCGTCCCCGTCGAGGGTCCGCTGAGCGTTGGCCCTCATCGCACGTAGCCGGATCCGGGCTCGGACGAGGCGTGTGGCGATCTCGGGATCGTCGAGCGTGCCGTTGGCCCTTGCCATCTCGGTCACTGAGTCGAGTTCGCGGGCAAATCCCACCTGCTGACCGAGTGTCGAGACGCCGCGTTCGAACTGCAGCAGTCCCATGGCGACGGCCCAACCCTCGCCCGGCGCACCGACGATCAGGTCGGCCTCGGTGGTCGCGTCGTCGAAGAAGACCTCGTTGAACTCCGACGTGCCGGTCAACTGTTGGATGGGACGAACCGTGACGCCCGACTGATCGAGCGGCACGAGGAGGAAGCTCAGACCCTTGTGCCGCGACGAGCCCGGCTCGCTGCGCGCTACGACGAACACCCACTGTGCGACGTGGGCGAGCGAGGTCCATATCTTCTGCCCGTTCACGTGCCAGCGACCATCGTCGGCCAACCGTGCGGTGGTGGACACCGCTGCCAGATCAGACCCCGCGCCCGGCTCGGAGTATCCCTGCGCCCAGAGCTCGGTGACGTCGACGATGCCGGGGAGGAAGCGCTGCTTCTGTTCCTCGGTGCCGAACTCGATCAGCGTCGGGCCGAGAAGTTCCTCTCCGAGGTGATTCACCCGCGCAGGCGCATTCGCACGCGCATACTCCTGATGAAAGATGATTCGTTGCTCGAGTGTCGCGCCCCGGCCCCCGTACCTCGTGGGCCACCCGAGGCATGTCCACCCCGACGCCGCGAGGTGCCGGTCCCATGCCAGACGCTCGGCGAAGAACTCGTGCTCACTCCCCGGACCGCCCCTGCCCTTGAGGAGGGCGAACTCGCCGACGAGATTGTCCGCGAGCCACTCGCGGACAATCTGGGTGAACTCCGATGTGGAGTCCGGGGTGCGTCGAGCCCATTCACCCAGGTCAACGGTCCGATCGGCGAGGTTGATCGACGTCATGGTCGCTAGCATAACCTACCAAGCATTTGCTAGGTTTGGGACATGGAGGCGACGGTGACCAACGGCGGCGACGCTCAGTCAGCGGCAGAAGGCGCACACTCGGCGGCAGAGAGCGCACGCTCGGCAGCAGAGAGCGCCCAGTCGACACCGGCGGCGCTGGCACACGCGGCACGTACGTGGCCGTCTCAGCAGGCCGTCGTCGACACCCAGTGGGGCCAGACGGTCGAGCTGACCTATGCGGACCTGCTGGAGCGGGTACGCGATTTCGCCGCAGCGCTCGTCGCCTCGGGATTCAGTCCGGGTGACCGGGGGGCCATCTGGTCGCCCAACAGCTACCACTGGCCCATCGCAGCGCTCGGCATCCAGTACGCAGGCGGGGTGCTGGTACCCCTCAACACCCGGTACACGACCACCGAGGCCGTCGACGTGATCGAGCGGTCGCAGGTCGCGGCGGTCGTCGTGTCCGGAGATTTCCTCGGAGTCGATCATGCCGACGACCTGCTCGCCGAGCATCGTCGATCGCTGCCCGAACTCGTCGTCCGCGTGCCGCTCGGGGAGTCGACCAATGCGCCCGAAGGAGCCGTCGACTGGTCGTCCTTCCTGGCGCGTGGGAATGCGCAGACACGTGCGGAGGCGGATCGTCGAGCAGCAGCTGTCGCACCAGACGACATCTCCGACATCCTGTTCACCTCGGGAACCACCGGGAAGTCGAAAGGTGTTCTGGCAGAGCATCAGCAGACCATCGCGGGCTCGCGCGCATGGGGGGCCAACGGACGCCTGAGCCCAACCGATCGCTACCTGATGGTCAACCCGTACTTCCACACCTTCGGATACAAGGCGGGCATCCTTCCGTCGATCCTGTTCGGCGCGACGATGATTCCACTCGCGGTCTACTCCCCCGCCGACGCCATGCGGCTCGTCGAATCACAGCGTGCGACCGTGTTCCCCGGAGCGCCGACGATCTTCCAGACCATCCTCGACGATCCGTCACGTCCCGATCACGACCTGTCGTCGCTCCGGCTGGTGGTCACCGGTGCAGCTATCGTGCCCGTGGTCCTTGTCGAACGCATTCAACGCGACCTCGGTGTCGACACGGTGATCACCGCATACGGACAGACCGAGTCGAGTGGGTTCATCTCCACCTGCCGACCGGACGACGACGATGTCACGGTGGCCACGACGTGCGGGCGTGCGTTCGAGGGGATGGAGATCGCACTGTCCGATCAGGGCGAGGTTCTCGCCCGCGGAGCGATGGTCATGCGTGGATACCTCGACGATCCAGCAGCAACCACCGCGACCATAGACGCCGACGGCTGGTTGCACACCGGTGACGTCGGGGTCATCGACGAACGCGGGAATCTCCGGATCACCGACCGACTCAAGGACATGTACATCTGCGGCGGCTTCAACGTCTACCCCGCCGAGGTCGAGCAGGCGCTCGCCCGCCTCGACGGGGTGACCGAAACCGCTGTCATCGGGGTGCACGACGACAGACTCGGAGAGG
The DNA here is from genome assembly GCF_020735545.1 of Gordonia otitidis. Taxonomy (NCBI): domain Bacteria; kingdom Bacillati; phylum Actinomycetota; class Actinomycetes; order Mycobacteriales; family Gordoniaceae; genus Gordonia; species Gordonia otitidis. Next base: position 2,974,531 of record NZ_CP085974.1, on the reverse strand, counting down.
TCGGCCGTGCATTCGTAGCCCTTCGCGAGGGCGCCACGCTCACCGAGGACGACGTACTCACCTACGCCCGCACACATTTGGCCAACTTCAAAGTGCCGCGCTCGGTGGTGTTCGTCGACGGATTCCCACGCAACGCGTCTGGCAAGATCCTCAAACGCGAACTGCACTGACACGCCGTCGGGGACCTAGACGTGTCCCCGGATCATGGCGTCGCCTGCGCGGCAGCCCATTCCGCGACGCGGCGGGCGCTTTCCTCCTCGGAGAGATCCTCGACGCGGGTCATCACCGACCAGCGCACGCCGAACGGGTCGAGCACCGACGCGAACCTGTCGCCCGAGACGAACGTCGTGAGCGGTTCACGGATCGTCGCGCCGGCCGCCTCGGCCCTGGCGACCACGTCGTCGGCGTCGGCACAGTAGAACCCCAACGAGTAGCAGGCCGCGGGGCCGTCAGGTGCCGGTATCAGCCCGTACGCTTCGTTGGGTTCACCGAGTTGCAGGTGGCCCGTACCGAAGTCGAGGTCGGCATGTGCGACCACACCGTCGAATTCGGTCACGTCGACGACACGTGCGCCGAACACGCTGGCGTAGAAGTCGATTGCCTGCTGAGCGCGCGGTACGACGAGGAACGGGGTCAGACTCGTGAGCCCGTGTGGAATGCCGTCGGTGGTGTGCGCGCCGGTGACGCCGTGCAGAGTGGAGCCGGTGGCGTTCTCTTGTCCGGTGGCGTTCTCGTGTGATGTCATGCTCGTCACGGTAGGGATGGCGCGCGCCACAAGGCTTGTAGATTTGCGACGACTATCGTGGAGTCCATGCCCGCCCGCGGAGCGCACCACACCGGCGGCCCCGACACGCGCGGGGTGCTCTACCCCGCCCGCCTCCCCACCTTCGACCGCCTCGCCGCGGCCGACGACCTCGCACCGATCGTCGCGTGGTTCTGGATACCGCAGTGGAATCTCGCGCCGGGCAGGACCTCGAGGCAGAATGTCCTGCCGTTTCCCGCATGCAACCTCGTCGTCGAACCCGAAGGTGTCACGATCGTCGGTCCGACGACGCGATGCTCGCATCGGGATCTGACGGGAATGGGGTGGGCAGTAGGTGCGCTGCTGCGGCCGGCAGGCGCTGCGGCGCTCGACATATCCCCGCGGGAACTGCGCGACGACGCCCGCCAGTACCACGCCACCGAACTGTTCGACTCCATCTCTGCCGCAATGAGTGTCGAGTCGCCAGACATCGCCGAAGCCGCGTCTCGCTTCTCGTCGTGGCTGCGCGAGCGGACGACGAGAGCGCCGGATTCGGCGCTACTCGCCAATGAGATGGTGGACCTGATAGCGGCCGACCGCAGCATCATTCGCGTCGACGATCTCGCCCGGCGATTGTCGATGTCCGTGCGCAGCGTCCAACGTGTGGCCGATCGGCACATCGGGCTCTCGCCGCTCGCGGTGATCCGGCGATACCGATTGCAGGAGGCCGCTGAGCGTCTGCGCGCTGATCCCGAGATCACCCTTGCCGAGGTCGCCGCCGATCTCGCATACACCGACCAGGCGCACTTCTCGGCCGACTTTCGTCACACGCTCGGACTGCCTCCCGGCGAGTACCGACGCAGCGTCGAGAAGGCTGTGGACTCGTGACCGACACGGAGCCAACCGAGGAACTGCTCGCCGGGGTCGGCGTCATCGATCCGGCCACTCCCACGCGGAGAATCGTCACGCATGGTGCGGTGATCATTCTCAACGGCGACCGCGCATGGAAGTTCAAACGGCCGGTTCGGTTGCGCTACTTCGACTTCAGCACCCCACAACGTCGTCGAGATGCGCTCGACGACGAGCTCCGGCTCAACCGCCGCTTCGCACCTGATCTCTACGTGGCAGTGCACACCATCCGCCGCAGCGCGAACGGTGCGCTCTCGCTTGACGGTTCCGGCGAGGTCGTTGACCACGTGCTCGAGATGAAACGATTCGACGACGATGCGCTGCTCATCACGCACGCGCATTCAGGGGGTCTCAGCGACGAGTTGCTGCAGCGGCTCGCGGTGCGGATCGTCGCGCTCCATCGCACGTCGGAAACCAGTGAGGATCCGCTTGGGGCACAACGACTACAGGACGTCGTCGACGGGAATCTCGCGAGTATGTCGGTGTTCCCGCAGATCATCGACCCCGCTGCGGCAACCGAACTCACCGACCGCATCACGGCATTGGTCACCGAGCATCGCGAACTGCTCGACGAACGGGCGCGTGCCGGTCGAGTACGCCGCTGCCATGGCGACCTGCATCTCGCGAACGTCGCGATCATCGACGGCGAGCCGACTCCGTTCGACTGCCTGGAATTCGACGCCGAGATGGCCACCACCGATGTTTTGTACGACCTTGCGTTTCTCGCGATGGATCTCTGGGCGCGTGGGCTGCGCCACGAGGCCAACGTCGTCGTCAACACATACTTCGACCACGCGGACGTCGACGGTCGGACCGATGACGAGCGCGCGTTCTGCCTCTTGCCGGTGATGCTCGCGGTGCGTGCGACGGTTCGTGCACATGTCGCGGCCGCCGAAGGAGACGTCGCGCAGGCGCACGAGTACTTCTCTCTCGCACGGGGATTCACAGAGTCCCACACGCCCAGACTCATCGCGATCGGCGGCGGGTCGGGGACCGGGAAGTCGACCATCGCGCGAGCGATCGGCGGCAGCGTCGATCCCGCACCCGGCGCGCGCATCCTGCGGACCGACGTGCTCCGCAAGAGGCTCGCAGGCGTGAGCATCGAGGACGAACTCCCACGTTCGGCGTACACGGACTCAGCCCGGGCTGCGGTCTACACCGGGATGTTTCGTGTTGCCGAGGAGGACCTCACCGCGGGGATGAGCGTGATCGCCGACGCCGTGTTCGGTCGGACGAACCAGTCCGCCTCGATAGCCGACGTCGCCCGCCACGCGGGCGTCGACTTCACCGGTATCTGGCTGGAACTGTCCGAGGCGGAACGCATCTCACGAATCGAGCACCGCGAGGCGGATGCCTCCGACGCCGACGCCGACGTCGCCCGCAGGCAGACCGCGACTCTGGAACCGCCCAGTGGTGAATGGCGGCGGGTCGAGTCCTCCGGCGACATCGCGACCGTGGTCGCCGCGTGTGGATTCGACGACGAGACGTCCTGAGTGCCGCGTCCTCGTTAGCTCAGTCGCGCATCGGCTTGACCAGGGGGAACAAGATGGTCTCGCGGATTCCAAGGCCGGTCAGCGCCATCAGCAGCCGGTCGATACCCATGCCCGTGCCGGCGGTCGGAGGCATACCGTACTCCATCGCGGCGAGGAACTCCTCGTCGAGCCGCATGGCCTCGTCGTCACCGGCGGCCGCGAGGCGGGCCTGGTCGACGAACCGTTCACGCTGGATGACCGGGTCGACGAGCTCCGAGTAGCCGGTGGCCAGCTCGAAGCCGCGAACGTAGAGGTCCCACTTCTCGACGACGCCTGGCACGCTGCGATGAGCGCGCACGAGCGGCGAAGTCTCGACGGGAAAGTCGCGGACGAACACCGGCTGCGACAACTTCTCGCCGACCATGTGCTCCCACAGTTCCTCGACGAGCTTTCCGTGTCCGTACCCCTTGTCCTTCGGCACCTCGAGGCCGACGCGTTCGGCGATGGCGAGGAGTTCGTCGACGGTTGTGCCGGGGTGCTCCGGCCCGCCGTCGGGCACGATCTCCTGACCGAGCGCTTCCGACAACGACGGGTACATCTCCAGGGAGGTCCACTCGCCCGACAGATCGTAGGTGCTGCCGTCGGGCATCTCCGGTGTGAGCGTGCCGAGTGCGCCGAGCGCGACCTCCTGGACGATCTCGCGGGTCATGGTCGCGGCGTCGTCGTAGGTGCCGTAGGCCTGGTAGGTCTCGAGCATCGCGAATTCAGGCGAGTGCGTCGAGTCGGCGCCCTCGTTGCGGAAGTTGCGGTTGATCTCGAAGACGCGCTCGATACCGCCGACCACGGCACGCTTGAGGAACAGTTCCGGTGCGATTCGCAGATAGAGGTCGATGTCGAATGCGTTGGAATGAGTCACGAAGGGGCGAGCGGCCGCGCCACCGTGCAGTGTCTGCAGCATCGGGGTCTCGACCTCGAGGAACCCGCGCGTCACGAGCGCCTTGCGCAGCTCGGCGATCACCGCGATGCGCGTGCGTGCGATCTCGCGGGCCTCGGGACGCATGATGAGGTCGACGTAACGCTGGCGGACGCGCGTCTCCTCGTTCATCTCCTTGTGCGCAACCGGCAACGGCCGCAACGCCTTCGATGCCATCGCCCAGTCGTCGGCCATCACCGACAGTTCTCCGGTACGGGAGCTGATGACCTCGCCGTGGACGTAGACGATGTCACCGAGGTCGACGTCGGATTTCCATCGCGCGAGCGACTCCTCACCGACACCGTTGAAGCTGATCATTGCCTGCAGTTGAGTGCCGTCGCCTTCCTGCAACGTCGCAAAGCACAGCTTGCCCTTGTTGCGCAGAAAGATCACGCGACCGGCGACCCCGACCTGCAGCCCGGTCTCGGTGCCTGCCTCGAGGTCCGGGTAGGCGGCGCGGATCTCGGAGAGGCTGTGCGTCCGCCCGATCGACACCGGGTACGCTTGCCCACCCTCGGCGAGGATGCGCTCGCGCTTCTCGCGCCGGATGCGGAGTTGCTCGGGCGTCTGGTCGTCATCCGTCGCGTTCGTCGTGGTCACGGGTTCGCTCACGCATCGAAGACTATCGGCCGACGTGGGGTCGGTGAAAATCGCGCCCTGCGGCGAGTGTTGTCACCACACCCACCGCACCGTCAGTGCGCTGAGAACATCGCCAACTCGGCGTCGCTGATACTGCCGTTGATGCGGTCGCGGCGTAGCCGCGTGAACCCGCCGACCACGAACACGGCACCGGTGACTCCACGTGCCTGTAGGTGCCACGCCAACCATTCGGCCTCGTGCCCGTCGTCGCTGACCAGAATCCAGCGTCGATCATGTGTGGCCGTCCGTAGAGCCTTCGGCGATCCCGGCGTGAGCAGGTCGAGGGCCTCGGTCGCCTCGACGGCGAGTGCCCCGATCAACGCACCGTCGAGTGAGCGTTTGCGGTGGCTGCGGATGTCGACCGGGACAGCACCCGCCGCCACGGCGGCGCGATATGCGGTCGGTTGGACCGATAGCGGGGCGCTGGGGGCGTGAGCCGAGATCGGTGCGTGGACGTGCTGGGTGAACTGGACCGATGCGGTCATGAGAGAGATACCTCGAGTGATCGAAAACAAGCGGGGGCGTCGACGAAGGGCGGCCGCATGAAGCGGACTCAGCCCTGACAACACTCCTGACAGCTCATGATCACGGCGACAAGTCTGCCACAGCTCACGGTCCGAGGCCAGACCAGCGCAGGGTTGTGCGCCTCGTGGGCCGAATGGCCGCCATCCCCGACCCGGGGTGACAGTGATTCAACGACTACCGCGGGCTCGCCCCTGCTGCTTGGCTCGTTCCGAGACCAGCCGTAAACCCTCCAGGGTCAGATACGAGTGGTGTTCGGTGAGCGTGCGGCTCTCCGGGAAGATCAGCGGCGCCAGCGACCCGGTGGCCACCACCGTCACGTCGCGCGCGTCGAATCCGTCGACGCCCTGGCGGATACGGTCCACGAGACCGTCGACCTGTCCCGCGAAGCCGTAGAGGATGCCCGACTGCAACGCCTCGACGGTGTTCTTGCCCAACACGCCACGTGGCGGCATCAACTCCACCCGACGCACGGTCACGGTGTGCTCGGCGAGGGCTTCGACGCCCAGATTCACTCCCGGCGCGATCGCGCCACCGAGGAACTCCCCCTTCGCCGAGACCGCATCGACCACGGTGGCCGTGCCGAATGCGGCGACGATGCACGGGCCTCCGTAGAGATGGTGCGCGGCGAGACAGTTGGCAACGCGATCGGTGCCGACCTCCTTGGGGTTGTCGACGAGGAGCGGCACTCCGGTTCGTACACCGGGTTCGAGCAGGACGTGGTGGACGCCGTCGTAGTACCTCGCGACCATCACGCGCAGCTCACGCAGCAACGACGGCACTGTCGACAACGCGGCGACGCCCGTGATCTGCTCGATGTCGCCGCCGAGCAGACCCCGGATCGTCATGGCGAGTTCGTCGGCGGTCAGGTGCGGGTCGGTGTGAATCCGCCAGTCGCGCACCAGAGCGGCATGGTCCCCCGAACCCGCGAACACCCCGAGATGGATGTTCGTGTTCCCGACCTCGACGGTGAGCAGCATCGGACGAAACCTACACCCCGGACTCGGCGTAGGCGGCTCGCGCCGAATCCGCTTCGGGGTGACGGGGGTCGAACAGACCCGAGCCCTCGGGTGCGTGCGCGGGGTCGGAGCCGTTCTCCAGCACCCGATTGGCCTCGTCGACGAAGACGACGTGCGGGCTGTACTCACGCACCTCGGCCTCGTCGAGGATTCCGTAGGCGATGATGATCACGAGGTCACCGGGATGAACCAGATGCGCTGCGGCACCGTTGATCCCGATGACGCCGGTGCCACGGTCACCCGCGATGGCGTAGGTCTCGAGCCGCGCGCCGTTCGTGATGTCGACAATGGTGACCTGTTCGCCTTCGAGTAGGTCTGCGGCGTCGAGAAGGTCGGCATCGATCGTGACCGAACCGACGTAGTGCAGGTCGGCCTGGGTGACGGTCGCCCGGTGGATCTTCGACGTCATCATGGTGCGAAACATGCTGTCATTCCTCTGTGTTGACGCGCAGCGGCTGCTGCTGTGTGGAGGGCGGGCTGCAGAGTCTGTTGGGGTGGTCGCGGCGAGCCCGACCGGCACTCGTCGTCCGATCGTCGGGGTCAGTACGCATCGGGGTTCCCGATGTCCTCCGGATCGATCCCGATCGACACACCGACATTGTCGATCAGGCGTGCCCGGCCGAGTCGGGCGGCGACGAGTAGTCGACCTTCGCCCTTCTCCGGCGCTTCGCCGAGAGCACGGTCGCGGAGCGCGAGATAGTCGAGTTCGAGCTCGGGCGATGTCGCCAGAACCGCTTGTGCGGCAGCGAGTATCGCGCTCTTACCGCCGGGGGCCGCGTGCGCGCCTGCGGTGAGCGCGGCCGACAACGTGGTGGCGATCTCGCGCTGTTCGGGCGTCAGGTAGCGGTTGCGCGACGACAACGCGAGCCCGTCGGCCTCGCGCACCGTCGGAACACCAACGATGTCGACGTCGAGGTTGAGGTCGGCAACCATCTGCGCGATCAGCACCAGTTGCTGATAGTCCTTCTCGCCGAAGAACGCGGCATGCGGCGTGGCGATGTTGAGCAGCTTGCACACGACGGTGAGCATCCCTGCGAAATGTCCCGGGCGAGCCGCGCCGTCGAGTATGTCTCCCGCGGGCCCCGGCACCACCGTGGTGCGCGGACCGAGCGGATACATGTCGGCGACAGTCGGCGCGAACACCAATTCCACACCGGCAGAACGCAACAAGTCGACGTCGTCGTCGAAGCTCCGTGGGTACGCGTCGAGGTCTTCGTTCTCGCCGAACTGCAACGGGTTGACGAAGATGGAGACGATGACCACCGCGTTGCCGACACTCTTTGCAGCGTCGACCAGTTGCAGGTGGCCCGCGTGGAGGGCGCCCATGGTCGGCACCAACACCACACGCCTGCCGGCACGCCGCAGCGCCTGACTCACCCGGTGCACCGTCGTGGGATCGTGATGCACCGTCAGCTCACCTCGCGTGTAGGCGTCCGGGCTCAGCGGGGCGGTCATCGTTCTCCTCTCACACGACGCGGGACACCCTGCGCCCCAGTCGTAGTCGATATCCGGGTAGTCGACGTCGAAGTGGTCACTCTCGTCGCTCCAGAACCTCGATCAGCGGCTGGGGCGCATCGGTGTAGGTGGCTGCCCGCCGCGCGAGGATGCGGTAGGCCTCGGCAATCGCTGTGGGACGGTCGCCGCCCGGCAGCGCACGCAGCGCGGCGAGATGATCGGCGACGGCACCGGCGTCGCCCCGAGCGACCGGTCCGGTGAGTGCATCCGGCCCCAGGTCGAGCACGTTGTGCAATGCCGCAGTGAGCAATGGGGCGAGGATGCGCTCGGCAAGCCGCTCGGAGTTCCCGTCGACGGTGGCCGCATCACGGCTCGCCTCGCCCGCCGTACCCTCGATGGCTGCGTTCATCGCAGCGACAGCGTCGCAGACCAGTGCCACGAGATGATTCGCGCCGTGTGCGAGTGCGGCGTGGTACAGGGTTCGGTCGGCCTCCGCGATGCGCACGGGTTCGCCGCCCATTTCGAGCACGAGGGCCGATGCGATGGCCAGACCTACCTCGTCGGCAGCGGTCACGCCGAAGCATGCCTGCTGCAGTCGGGCGGTGTCGTCGTCGGATCCGACGAACGTCATCGCGGGATGTACGGCGAGCGGAAGCGCACCGAGTGCGGTGAGCGGCGCCAAGATCTCGACACCGTGTGCACCCGCGGTGTGCAGGACGAGGGTGCGCGGACGCAACCGTCCACTGTCGGCGATGTCGGCGACGACATCGCGGATGTCGGCGTCAGGCACCGCGATGATGAGGAGCTCGGATCGCGCGACGACCTCGGGGAGGTCGAGTATCTGCGATTCGGGGAGCCGTTGCGTTGCGCGCTGACGGGACCGGGGAGATCGAGCGACAACTGCGCCCACCACATGACCAACCCGCTCAAGGGCCTCACCGAGTGCCGTCCCGACTCGCCCAGCCGAGACGATTCCGACAGTCAGACGGGCGGGCGTGGGTGGGTTGCTGACCCCGGCGAACTCCGCGGAGGAGGAATGCCCCAGACGCCCCGCGTCACTGCGCCGCTCATTCGACCCGCCATCAGGGGTCGAGGGCACGGCGGATTCGCCGTTCGGTGAGGTCACCGGTGTCCTCCCAGGTCGTTCCAGTCCCAACTCTGGCGTGGGTACCGGACGTGCACCGCAATGCTAGGCGCTCGACGCACCGCCGGGCCAATGCCTGTGAGACTCGTCACCTGGGCAGGGCATCGACTCCATCCGACGAGGTGGAGCGGCACTTGCCGACGTCAGTCCTCGCGACGCCGACGCCCGCCGCCCCCACCGCTGGGGGACTGACGAAGCTGATTGAGCAACTCGGCGACCGGAAGCCCTGCGGTGTGCGCCGCGTCGTGGTCGTCGTCCTCATCACGACGCCGCCGGCCGCCACCATAGGTGCGGGTCGCGTCGTCGCCGGTCTCGTGCCGACCCGACGACGTCTCGGGTGCGACATCGACGTCAGGTGCGACCTTGGCTTCCGATGCGACCTCGACGTCGGCTTCGGTGGCGCCCTGTTCCGACGGCTCCGACGTGGCGGTTCGGGACGGCCCGACGTAGAACCCGCCGGAGAACGGCGCCGACGTCGTCGGTCCCTGGTCGGCAGCCGACTGAGGCGTCGACGACTCGGCGGTGTCAAGAGTTCCGGAGGTGTACGGGGCCCGCGGCGACGGTTGTTCTTCGACGACGTCGACGACGACCTCCTCGGCGACGACGTCGGGGGCTACGTAGTCCGCTGCGGACGCATCGCCGCGTGCACTGTCGTCGTGAGGGGTTTCGCCCGCGCGAGACTCCGCTGCGCCTGCGTGAGGGTCCTCGGTGGGTGTCTCGGCGTAGGTTGTCGCGTCCTCGGGGACCTCGTCGGCGATCACTTCGTCGACTCCGACGGCCTCGACCTCGTCGGCGCGGATCTCATCGAGCGGAACCTCGGTGGCGATCCGGCCCGAAATCGGCGCATCACCCTGCACGACGGGCAGAACCTCGGTCAACTCGTTGGGGTCGACGTCGGAGCCGAAACGCCTCGGAGCATCGAATGGCCGGGAATCGCGACGTCGGTGTTCTGCGCCGGGTGCGGTCTGCTCGAAGTCGCGTGCGGCGAGGGCCCCGTCGTCGTGGGCGGTGAAATCGGTCGAGCCGTAGGTGCCGGGATACGCCGTACCGCTGCCGTAGTCGGGCTGCGAACGGCCAGACTGCGCACCGAGTCCGCCGAGACCCGACGCCAACTCACGGAGCTTTTCGTTCGGTAGTGCTGCGCGCTGATCGGGCAACGATTCGCCGAGCAGCATCTCGAGACTCGAACGGAGTGCAAGGACCTGCGCCTTGAGTTCGGCGAGTTCGACGCCGGCCTCGTCGCTGATCTCCTTGCGGATCGTCGACTCGACGTCGAGCTCGTACTGCCTACGCGCAGCAATCTCTCGCTCGAGTTGCAACTCGTAGACCAGTCGGAGATCGCGGCTCTTGCTCTCGGCGCTCTCGGCCTGTCGGCGGTACCTCGTGATGAGAATCGCTGCGATCACCGCGGCCCACAGCGCCGCGATCACCGCCAGCGATCCGAGCACCGAGATCTGGTCGGTGAAGAGCATCAGCACACTGGCCACCACGGCCAGCACGATGAGAAGACCCACCAGCCATTGCCCGACGCGACCGGAACGGCGTGAGTCGGCGGCACGGCCAGTCGAGGTCGTCATGACCGTGAACTTACCCTCTGACGGCCCGCGCGACGGCGAGGCGGGTGCGGAGAGTCATGATTCGCACGCTGATATGTGGATGTCGGTCGCTCACGCGGGTCCGGGATGCCCGTCCGCACGCGGTTGTGTCGTCTGGTCGGTCGGGTCGTCGGGTGCTCGACAGCAGTACTCGAGCCAGAGCGCCGCGACGACGAGAACAAGGCCCCCGAACGCTCCGACGATCGCGCCCGGCTTGTCGTGTTCGGCGGAGGTGACGCCGTGTTGACTCCACAGGAACACCAGCATGCCCACCCACACACCGACGGCCACGGCGCCCAGGATGGCCGACGCCTTGGCCAATGCCAACACCCGCGCGGCCGTCAGCGGGTGCAACTGTCCACGGGCGCGGCCCACCTGACGGTCGGCGACGCGTGCGCGCACGACGAAGGCTATGGCCGTCTCGATCGCCGCGAGGACGTACAGCACGAGTCCGGCCAGCAGCGGCAACGGGGGCAGCGCCGAGTAGTTGTAACGGACGAGTATCCAGGCGATGAGGGCCACGAAGACCGCGATGATGAGTAGGTCGCGAGGTCGGGTGGGTCCGAGCCCTGGCTCGTCGGACTCCGGCGGCGTCGACGGGTTCGGCGCGGTCATCCGACTGCCTCGCTGCTGGCGGGTCCGCCGTTCGTCGTCAGCCTGCGGACACCCTCGCGCTCGGCGGTGGGCAGGGCCTCGACGAGGTCGACAACCGAGCGGGGGCCGTCAGGCGTCCACAGCGTCGCATTCGGTTCGATCTCCAGCCAGGGCACCAGCACGAAGGCACGCTGCGCCGCGCGGGGATGTGGCAGGGTCAGCTCTTCGTCGGCGCTGATGATCGGCGTCCCCGCATCGTCGCTCGCGCAGATCACGTCGACGTCGAGCGTCCGCGGACCCCAACGGACCTCACGCGTTCGGTGCGCGGCGCGCTCGAGGTCGAATCCCCGCTGCAACCAGTCGCGTGCGGAGATCGGGCCGTCGACGATGAGCGTGATGTTGTAGAAGTCGGGCTGCTCGACGCCACCCCACGGGGCCGTCGTGTAGATACTCGACGCTGCGACGAGGTCGTCGGCGAGCGCATCGACGACCTCGTGCAGTCGGGCTGCACGGTCGCCGAGATTGGTGCCCGCGGACAGGATGGCGCGCGTCACCGCAGACCACCCGCGGACTTCCGGGACCGCCGGGTGACGACGGCGACGTCGGCGAAATCCAACGGGATCGGCGCCGACGGCTTGTGGACGACCACCTCGCAGGCGTGGATGCGGTCGTCGAGCATGATCTGCTCGGCTATCTCTCCGCCGACGGCCTCGATGAGGTTGCGCGGTTCTCCTGCGACGACGTCGTGAACCTGCTGCGCGAGTGTGCCGTAGTCGACGGTGTCGGCGAGGTCGTCCGACTCTGCCGCGGCACGGAGGTCGGTCCACAGCGTGACGTCGATGACGAAGTCCTGGCCGTCGCGCCGCTCGTGGTCGAAGACACCGTGGTTGCCCCGCACGCGCAGGCCGCGCAGTTCGATTCGGTCAGCCATCCTGCTGCTCCCCATGGACGGTGTGCCGGTCGCGGCCCCCCGCGCGCCATGCGGCTGCCACGGTGACCGCGTCGCGATTCGCCGCGACGTCGTGCACGCGGACGCCCCACGCGCCGTGGATCGCGGCAATCGCGCTGATCGACGCGGTCGCGATCTCACGTCCCTCCGGCGGGCGGGCGTCGCCATCGACGGCGAGCAGGGTTCCGAGGAAACGCTTGCGCGATGCCCCGACCAACACGGGGAAACCCAGGCCGACCAGGGTCGGCAGCGCATTGAGCAGCGCCCAATTGTGTTGCGCCGTCTTGGCGAATCCCAGTCCGGGATCGAGGATGATGTTGTCGGGGTCGACGCCGACGTCGACCGCGGCGTCGACCTGGCCCAGCAGCTCACGACTGACCTCGGCGACGACATCGCGGTATCCGCCGGTGTCGTCGACACGATGAGTGAATCGACGCCCGGCATCGGACTCGGCTGCCGCGGGACGCCAGTGCATGAGAATCCAGGGCAGCCCCACCTCGGCGAGGAGTGACGCCATGCCCGCATCGGCACGGCCGCCCGAGACGTCGTTGACGATCGTCGCCCCCGCATCGATGGCGGCCTCCGCGACCGCGGCGCGCATCGTGTCGACAGACACCTGCACACCTTCGTCGGCGAGTGTTGATATCACCGGTACGACGCGTTTGATCTCGACGGCCTCGTCCACGCGGATCGCGCCGGGTCGGGTCGACTCGCCACCGACGTCGATGATGTCGGCGCCGTCGGCGTGCAGACGCAGCCCATGCTCGACGGCCCGGTCGGGATCGAGATATCTGCCGCCGTCGGAGAACGAGTCCGCGGTGACGTTGACGATCCCCATCACCTGCGTACGCGCGGAATCGCGGGTTCCGGCGTCGACCGGGTCGTCGGTCACCGGGTGATGAGGTCGAGTGCCTCGCCGCGTGACACGGCGCTGGTCTTGAAGATGCCACGCACCGCCGATGTGGTGGTGCGCGCACCGGGCTTGCGTATGCCCCGCATCGCCATGCACAGGTGCTCGGCCTCGATCACGACGATCACACCCCGCGGATTGAGCCGATTGACCAGGGCATCGGCGATCTGACTCGTCAGTCGCTCCTGCACCTGCGGGCGCTTGGCGTACAGGTCGACGACCCGCGCCAACTTCGACAGTCCGGTCACCTGGCCGGTGGGTCCGGGGATGTAACCGACGTGGGCGACGCCGTGGAACGACACCAGATGATGCTCACACGTCGAGTACATCGGGATGTCCTTGACCAGCACCAGTTCGTCGTGGTCCTCGTCGAAGATCGTCGCGAGCACCTCCGACGGATCGGTGTAGAGACCCGCGAACATCTCCCGATAGGCGTTGGCGACACGAGTCGGCGTGCGACGCAGCCCCTCGCGATCGGGATCCTCGCCGACCGCGATGAGCAACTCTCGTACCGCCGCCTCGGCGCGCTGCTGATCGAAGAAGCGTCCGCCGTCGACCGTCGTCGCGTGCGATGCGTCCTCGTGAGTCGCGATGTCGTGACCCTCGCTGATTGTCATCGATCCGACCCTCAGGCTCCGTCTCCGTGTGAACCGTTGCGTGGCGACCCCTCACCGTCGTCGCGGTGTTGCCCTCCACCGTTGTGACCGGTGCCGTGCTGACCGCCATAGGGGCCGTACTCATGGCCGTTTTGCTGATTACCGTTGGCGCCGTTCGGGTTTCCGCCGCTCGGGTAGCCCTGGGGCTGGTAGCCGCCCTGCTGTTGACCGTCGGGACGGTATCCCCCCGGCTGGTAGCCGCCGCCTGCCTGGTAACCACCCGATTGGGGCGGCCACCCGGGGGCGGACCAGTCGCGGGGTGCGCCGTAATCGGGTCGCGTGCCACTTCCCTGGGAGCCAGGGGGGTTGTTCCCCTGCTCGGGATAGGGAGGTGCATAGCCCTGCCCGGGCGTCGGATACGGACTTCCGTAATAGGGCTGCTGTCCACCCGCATACCCCGACGGCGGTGTTCCGCCCGGTGCACTCCCGGCACCGACGGGCTCACGCACGGGCTCCGGCGGTGGCGGTGGCCACGGCTCGCCGCGTTCTATTGCCAGCTCCCCGGGAGTCTTCACCGGTGGCTTGTCGCTCGGGGTGCGCTCACCGAATTCGTTGAACGTGGTGATCCGCGGGCGCTTCTCGACGTTGGCGAGGATCCGCTCGAGATCCTTGCGGGTCAGCGTCTCCTTCTCCAGGAGTTCGCTGGCCAGGATGTCGAGGGTGTCGCGGTACTCGGAGAGGATTGCCCAGGCCTCGGTGTGTGCGGCCTCGATGAGTCGACGTACCTCGTCGTCGATCTCGCTGGCCACCTCGGCCGAGTAGTCGCTCTGTGCACCCATGCTGCGTCCGAGGAACGGGTCGCCCTGTTCCTGGCCGTACCGGACAGCGCCGAGCTTGGCGCTCATGCCGTACTCGGTGACCATCGCGCGGGCGATCTTGGTCGCCTGGTCGATGTCCGACGACGCGCCGGTCGTCGGCTCGTGGAAGACGAGTTCCTCCGACGCACGACCACCCATCGCCATGACCAGGCGGGCGATCATCTCCGAACGGGTCATCAGGTCCTTGTCCTGCTCGGGAACGGCGAGGGCGTGGCCGCCCGTCCGTCCGCGGGCGAGGATCGTGACCTTGTAGATCGGATCGAGATCGGGCATCGCCCATGCCGCGAGCGTGTGACCGCTCTCGTGGTAGGCAACGACCTTCTTCTCGTGTTCGCTGATGATGCGGCTCTTGCGGCGCGGTCCACCGATCACGCGGTCGACAGCCTCTTCGAGCATCTCGGCGGTGATCACCGTCTTGTTCTCGCGGGCGGCGAGGAGCGCGGCCTCGTTGACGACGTTGGCGAGGTCGGCGCCCGACATTCCCGGTGTTCGCTTGGCGAGGCCGTCGAGGTCGGCGTCCTCCGCGATGGGCTTGCCCTTGGCGTGCACCTTCAGGATCGCGCGACGCCCGGCGATGTCGGGGTTGCCGACCGGAATCTGTCGGTCGAAACGGCCGGGACGCAGCAGCGCCGGGTCGAGGATGTCGGGGCGGTTGGTGGCCGCGATCAAGATGACACCCGACCGGTCGCCGAAGCCGTCCATCTCGACGAGCAGCTGGTTGAGTGTCTGCTCGCGTTCGTCGTGTCCACCGCCGAGGCCTGCCCCACGCTGACGGCCCACCGCGTCGATCTCGTCGACGAAGATGATGCAGGGACTGTTGTTCTTGGCCTGCTCGAACAGGTCACGCACACGCGACGCGCCGACACCGACGAACATCTCGACGAAGTCCGAACCCGAGATGGTGAAGAACGGCACGCCCGCCTCACCCGCGACGGCTCGCGCGAGCAGCGTCTTACCGGTTCCGGGCGGGCCGTAGAGCAGCACGCCGCGCGGGATCTTCGCGCCGAGCGCCTGGTAGCGCGCGGGGTTCTGTAGGAAGTCCTTGATCTCGTAGAGCTCTTCGACCGCTTCGTCGGCGCCTGCGACGTCGGCGAACGTGGTCTTGGGCATGTCCTTGGACAGCTGCTTGGCCTTGGACTTGCCGAAGCCCATCACGCCACCCTTGCCGCCGCCCTGCATGCGGTTCATGACGAAGAAGAACAGCCCGAACAGCAACAGCATCGGCAGCAGGAAGATCATGATCTGCCAGAACACCGACTGCTGGGTGACATTGGTCTGGTAGCCGGCCCCCGTCGACTTGACCGAGTCGAAGACCTGCTCGCCCGCGGACGCCGGGTACTTGGTCGTGATCTTCGAGACGTCCTGGCCGTCGACCTTGATCGGCTCCTTGGTCTCGATCCGCAGTTGCTGCTCGCGGTCGTCGATCTGGATGAACTTGGTGTTCTTGGTGTTGAGCTGAGTCAGCGCGACAGAGGTGTCGACCCCGGTGTATCCGCGATCACCGTCGCGTAGCGCGTACCAGCCCCACAAGGCCAGCACGATCACCGCGAGGATCGCGAGATTGCGGAAGACTGTCTTTCGGTTCTGGTTCATGCGCATTGGTGGAGGTCCAGGCTCTGCGTGGGGCCGCCCGGCGCCGTTACCACTGTCCTTCCCATCGGTTTTCCAACGATGTGAACGCCACCCGAGGGTTCGGTCGTACACATAGAGGCTACCGGTCAACGATCATGCAGGTGAAACCGTTCCCCGCGGTGAAATCGTCGGCCGTCGTCGTTTCGACCTCACCGTCGTCGTTTCGACCTCACCGTAGGCGCGGCGTGCGCGATCGTCCGCGCTCCCCGGACCTCACTTCTCGTACACCGACGCCCGCAGGCGGCCGATGAAGGGCAGGTCGCGATAGCGCTCGGCGTAGTCGAGGCCGTATCCGACGACGAATTCGTTGGGGATGTCGAACCCGATGTCGGCGACCTCGACCGGGGATCGGACCGCTTCGGGTTTGCGCAGCAACGTGCAGACGGCGAGTGACCGTGGCTGCCGCGTGGCGAGGTTCTTCATCAGCCACGACAGCGTGAGTCCCGAGTCGATGATGTCCTCGACGATCAGCACGTCGCGGCCGGCGATGTCACGGTCGAGATCCTTCAGGATGCGCACCACACCGGACGAGGAGGTCGCCGAGCCGTAGCTCGACACCGCCATGAACTCCATCTGCGAGGGGATGGGCAGCGCACGGGCGAAGTCGGTCATGAACATGATCGCGCCCTTGAGGACACCGATCAGGACAAGATCGTCCTGCAGGTCCGTATAGCGCGCCGCCACCGACGCAGCCAGCTCGGCGGTTCGAGCCTTGATCTGTTCCTCCGTGATGAGGACTGCCTCGATGTCGTCACCGTAGTGGTGCTCGATCTCGATCTCGGAATGCACGGATACCAGCTTGACATGTCGGGTAGCCGCGGGTCGCAGTCGGTGCCGAGCGATGCCGAAGCCTCCCCCATCGACCCGAGGAACCGCGCCTCGAGATCGGGGCGATCCGACAACGAACAAGTAGGGCGAGAACGATCCCCCGATCGGACGACATTCATCCTCCGTTGACAGGACATTCGTATCACGGGGAGATAACAAACCGTATCAGGCGTCACCTTTGCGGCGGGTTTCCCGCACATTCCCGTATTTCCGATGAGAATCCACTTCGGGACATCGTCGATCAATTCTATTAATGCATCTAAACAATGATGTTCCGGGATTCAGATCGGTAAAACCGCTCGGGGCCGCGGGATCTTACGCCGAATCCGCCACCAATCGGATCGAGGATATGGACGGAACACCGATGAACCATCAACGACGCGGTTCGACACCCACGCACCACTCGGTACTGCCGGATTGCGTAAGACCCTCCACCACAATCACTCTCACCCGACTGATCGCGGTCCTCGCTGCGGCGGTCCTGACCATCCCCCTGGTGCACTCGATCGCTCAGGCCGCCCCTCCGCCTCCCTCGGTGCACTATCAGCTGTCACAGACCCCCACGGGAGTGAATCTGTCGGTTTCCGACGGTTCGATCTCACGCGAAGGCAATGACGTCGTCGTCAAGAATTCCGCAGGCCAGGCGTTATTCCGGATGGGTTTGCGGTATCGCAGCGAGTACCTCGAGTATCCGATCGACGCTGCCGTTTCCGGCAAATCCGTCTCGCTGACTCCGTCTCGCGACGTCTCGCGCGCACATCCGCTCGACCCTCGACAGGTCAATGCGGTGCGACAGGTCGCCGCCAAGCAGGCCCCGCCCAAGCAGACACGGCAGCAGCGTGACAACGAGGCTCTCGACCGCTTCAACGGTGTCCTCAACGCGGGAATGACCATCTCATCGCTCGTCGGTCTCGCGATCGGCGCCGTGGTGGGAGGGATCGCCGGCTGCGCAATCGCAGGCGTGACCCTCACACCGCTCGGATGCGTGTTCGCGGGTATCCCGATCGGCGCGGGCGTCGGCTCGATCGTCGGGGTGATCCTCGGCGGAGGCGGAACGCTCATCGTGGCGGCGATTCAGTACTTCCAGACCATCACGTCGCCGGTCTGAGCCGAGGGGCCCCCGATTCCGGCCGGTGCGACGCGCGAGCCCGCGGGTAGCTGAACGTCGCATCGGCCGGCGTCCTAGTATTGGCCACACCGACGTCGACGCCGGTGAGTGGTCAGGCGCGCCGACGTCAATCGCGGCATCGGCCGAGGACGGATACCGCAGAGAACTGCGGAGAAGAATGAAGGGTGGTCGCGATTCGTGGCGTCTCAAGATCGCCGGATCGCACGCACTCGTCGGCAACTCCGCCAAGCCTTCATCTCACTCGTGCTCGAGCGCGGATACTCGTCGATCACCGTCGAGGACATCACCACCAGAGCAGACCTCGGCCGCGCGACCTTCTACGCGCACTACACAGACAAAGATGCACTCTTCGAGCAGATAGTCGACGAGGTCATCGCAGACATGCAGGTACGTCTGGAACCGGTGTTCGGCAAGGACGGGCGCGGATTCACCGGGCAAGCGATCACCGCGTTGTTCCACCACGCCGCACAGGAGCGCGACACCTACCGCGTCATCCTGCGCGGTGAGGGGGACGGCCTCGGGCTGCGACGCTTCGTCGACGATCGCTCCGCCCGCGTCACCGAGTACTTCACCCACCGATCCGACGCAGAAGGCGTGCGTATGCGCATCGACCCCGAGGTCCTCGCACGCGCCTGGGTCGGCGAAATCGCAACCGTTCTCGCGTGGTGGCTCGAATCAGATCCCCGAGCCCCGATCGACGACATCACGGACGAACTCCTCAACCTCTCGCTCCATGGTCGGTATTGGGCGTCCGGATTCGACGCCGAGGGCGCCCAGCCACCGACTTCCTGACGGGGTTACTCCCTAAGCGGGTCACTCGCTGACCGGTCGGACTCTCGACCGGGTGCCGCCCGTGTCCATCGTGCGCCGCGTTCTGACCCGGCGAAGCGACAACACCCACTGCGCGATCGCTACCGGCAACCATCTGCGGACATATCAGCCTGCCTAGTTATGGCGCAGCTCATAGTTGCCCGTCCCGGTGATCCACGACTCTTGCCCTTGGCTTGGACATCGCGTATGTTTCCAGACAGAGCGTCTTGTTTCATACACACAGTCTTCTTTCTTTGAGGTGAGCCATGGTTGCGCAGCAGTGCGGCAGCGATGACGGCACGGCAACCGATGAGGCAGCCGCCGATGTCGTCGACTATCGCTTCACGCTCGCGAACGAACGCACTTTCCTCGCATGGATCCGTACCTCGCTCGGGTTGCTCGCGGGCGGCGTCGCCCTCCAGTCGCTCGCAGCGCAGTTCGCGACAGCCGACTACCGGCGCGCGATAGCCCTGTCGTGCGCAGTCCTGGCCCTTGTGTTGTGCTGCTTGGCGTTTCGACAGTGGAGGCGAGTCAACCGGGCAATGCATCAGGGGACGGAACTCCCCGGGAATCTGGTCGTGCCGCTCGTCGCCGTCGGCGTCGTCCTCATCGCGATCGCGGCTGTTCTCGCACTGGTTCTGTCATGACGACACAGTCGCCGTGGCCCGCGGATCCCGGCCTTGCCATCGAGCGCACCGCGCTTGCCTGGCGTCGAACGACGCTGACCGCCGTAGTGACAGTCTTCCTGCTCGCGCACGCCGCTGTCGTCAGAGCCCCGGTCGCTGCCGCATTCTGCGTCGCCGCGGCCGCTGCGTGTGTCGTCGTGTTGGCGTTCATCTGCTTCCGACGCAGTCGCGTGCTGATGCAGCGCATCTCGGCACCTACCCACTTCCACCTCGCCACCATCACGGCACTCGTTGCCGTCGCCTGCACCTGTACCGCGATTGCCGCAGTCGTCGGCTAAACCACAGGACGGAGAGTTTCTCGATGACACCCGTACTCGGAGAAGACATGCGCACAGCGTCCGACCGACCGGACGGGGACGCCAGCACATGCTGCGCTCCCGGACGTCGACCTTCACCGCCGAGCAGTAGCGACCACGAAGCACCGCAACGAATTCGAACGACAGACCATGCGCTGGCTCTCGACCGCTTGATCGCGCTGCCTGCCGCGGAGTTCTGGATGGGTGACGACGGACCGTCGAGCCACGCCGCCGACGGCGAAGGTCCGATCAGATCGACGACCGTCGACGCCTTCGCCATCTCCGCACACACCGTCACCAACGCCGAGTTCGACGAGTTCGTGACGAACAGCGAATACGTCACCGACGCAGAGCGTTTCGGGTGGTCCTTCGTCTTCGCCGGACTTCTTCCCGCAGCACTGAGACGCGCCTCGCCCCGACCCGAGGGCACCCCGTGGTGGTGCGCGGTCACCGATGCCACCTGGCGGGCACCAGAAGGTCCGGGCAGCGATGTCAGCGAGAGAGCCGACCATCCCGTCGTGCACGTCTCATGGAACGATGCCCGCGCCTTCTGCCGATGGGCCGGTGTGCGCCTGCCGACCGAAGCCGAGTGGGAGTATGCCGCACGAGGCGGGCTGAGCAGAGCGCGCTATCCGTGGGGTGACGAGCTCGATGAGGACGAGAGCTTTCGGTGCAACATCTGGCGGGGCTCCTTCCCGGCTCGCAACACCGCCGCCGACGGATACCGATCGACGGCGCCGGTAGAAGCGTTCGAGCCCAACGGATTCGGCCTCTACAACATGGTCGGCAACGTCTGGGAATGGACGGCCGACCCATGGCGCGTCGACCACTCCGGATCTCCACATGAAGCGCCGGAGTCCCGGTACGCCATGCGCGGCGGCTCACACATGTGCCACGACAGCTACTGCAATCGCTACCGAGTCTCGGCGCGCACCTCGAACTCCGCCGACGGCAGCAGCGGGAACATCGGCTTCCGCATCGCCCGCTGACACACACGCACTTCTCTTTCCGTTCGGTCATTCCACCGAAGACCTGAAAACCCGCAATCCACGCCCCACAAAAGGAAGTGAGACAACCATGTCCTCCACCCACACGAACGTGCTGCTGATCATGTCCGACCAGCACAACCCGAAGATCATGGGCTCGGCAGGCAACCCGCTCGTCGCAACACCGAACATGGACCGCCTCGCCGCGCGGGGAACGAGATTCAGCGATGCCTACTGCGCGAGTCCCATCTGCGTGCCGTCCCGCGCCTCGGTCGCCACCGGCCTGTACCCGCACCAGACGCGGTATTGGGACAACGCCATGGGATACGACGGCGCTGTCGAGAGTTGGGGACATGAGCTACAGAAGGTGGGACGGCGCGTCGAGTCGATCGGAAAGCTGCACTATCGCAACGAGAACGACCCGACCGGATTCGACGTGCAGCACCTGCCGATGCACCTCAAGGACGGTGTCGGACAGATCTGGGGATCAGTACGAGACCCGTTGCCGCGCAGAGACAATGCGCCTCTCATGGTGTCCTTCTCCGGTGGCGCGGAATCCGACTACACACGCTACGACGCCGCGGTCACCGACCGCACGTGCGAGTGGCTCGCCGACGAGCACAACCACGACGAACCGTGGGTACTGTACTCGGGACTGCTCGCGCCGCACTTCCCCTACCTCGCACCACCCGAGTTCTTCGAACTCTACAACCCCGACGACATGCCCACCCCGACCATGCGGCCCGAGCACGGTCACGCCCGTCACCCGTGGGTCGAGGCCTTCGCAGGAGTCCTACCCGGCCTCGACGACGCCAACACCGAGGAGGAGCGTCGACGCGCCGCTGCCGCCTACTACGGTTTGGTGAGCTATCTCGACCACAACGTCGGACGCATTCTCGACGCACTCGATGCCAGCGGACAGGCCGACAACACACTGATCATTTACACCAGCGACCACGGCGACATGGTCGGGAGCCGTGGGCTGTGGGGAAAGTCGTTGCTCTACACCGAATCAGCCGGAGTGCCGCTGATCATCGCGGGACCAGGCGTCGAAGCAGGCACGGTCAACTCCACCCCGACGAGCCTCCTCGATCTCTACCCGACGATCCTCGACGCCGCCAGAGTCGCCGCGACCGGCGAACCGCGGCCAGGCACATCGCTCCTACAGATCGCCGAGTCACCCGATCCCGAGCGTGCCGTCATGAGCGAGTACCACGCGATGGGCGCGGCCAGCGGCGCGTTCCTGTTGCGCAAGGGCGACTACGTCCTGCACCACTATGTGGGGTACGACGACGAACTCTACGACGTCGCAACCGATCCGAACCAAACGAAGGATCTGGCACACGACCCCGCCTACCGGGAGACGCTCGCAGCGCTCCTCGCCGAGATCGAATCCATCTGCAACCCAACAGATGTAGACGCACAGGCCAAAGCCGACCAGGCCGCACTCGTCGAGCGATTCGGTGGCCCCGCTGTCGCAGCAACCCTCGGTACCCCCGGCGAGACCCCGCCGCCCGCGGTCTGACACCGCACCGTGTGCAAGACGACCTTCCCGACTCACACACACAGACAACCACCGAGCACACGTAGAGAGATCCCATGACACATTCACCAGAGGCCGACGTCCTCGTCGTCGGAGCAGGACTGGCGGGTCTGGTCACCGCCACCGAGATCGCGGCCACCGGCAAGTCCGTCCTGATCCTCGACCAGGAGAACGCAGCCAACATCGGGGGCCAGGCATTCTGGTCGTTCGGCGGTCTGTTCCTCGTCGACAGTCCCGAACAACGCCGCGTGGGCATCCACGACTCGTTCGACCTCGCGTGGACCGATTGGCAGGCCACCGCCGGCTTCGACAGGCCGGACGAGGACGCGTGGCCGAGGCGCTGGGCCGAGGCCTACGTCCACTTCGCCGCCGAGGAGAAGCGACAGTGGCTCTCCGAGTTGGGAATTTCGTTCTTTCCGGTCGTGGGCTGGGCCGAGCGGGGCGGCGCAACAGCACTGGGGCCGGGGAACTCGGTGCCCCGTTTTCACATCACCTGGGGCACCGGTCCCGCACTGGTCGATGCGTTTACCAGTCGTATCTCGGCGTCAGGCGGACGAATCCGCTTCGCCCACAGGCATTGCGTCGACGAGATCACCACACGCGACGGAGCGGTGACCGGCGTTCGGGGCCGAGTACTCGCGGACTCGCCTACCGCACGGGGCGTCGCTTCCAACCGGACCACCGTGTCGGAGTTCGAGTTTCGCGCCGACGCAGTCGTCGTCACCTCGGGCGGTATCGGGGGAAACCCGGAGTTGGTCCGGAAACACTGGCCCGCACGGCTCGGACCCGTCCCCGAGCGGATGCTGTCGGGTGTTCCCGCGCATGTCGACGGCCGAATGCTCGAGATCAGTGAGGCAGCGGGTGCGCGCCTGGTCAATCAGGACCGCATGTGGCATTACACAGAAGGCATCACCAACTACGACCCGGTCTGGCCCAACCACGGGATACGAATCCTGCCCGGACCCTCGTCGCTGTGGTTGGACGCCACCGGCAAACGTCTGCCCGCCCCGATCTACCCGGGCTCGGACACCCTCGGCACCACCGAGGCCATTCTGGCCACCGGGCACGACTACAGCTGGTTCATCTGCACCGAGAAGATCATCGAGAAGGAATTCGGTCTCTCCGGCCAGGAACAGAACCCCGACCTGACCGGGAAAGATATCAAGCTCTTGACCACACGAGCCCGCGGTGGGGTTCCCGGACCTGTCGAGGCATTCACCCGGCGAGGCGTCGACTTCCTGGTGCGCGACAACCTTGACGACCTTGTCGCGGCGATGAACGACCTCACCGGCTCGGCGTTGCTCGATGTGGAGACCGTTCGAGACGAGATCACCGCCCGCGACCGTCAACTCGACAACAAGTTCAGCAAGGACCACCAGATGGCGGCGATTGCCAACGCGCGCAGATACCTTCCCGACAGGATCACGCGAGTTGCGTCGCCGCATCGACTTCTCGACCCCAAGGCTGGTCCCCTCATCGCGGTTCGACTCAACCTACTGACCCGCAAGACCCTTGGCGGCATCCACACCGATCTCAGCGCACGGGCACTACGAACGGACGGAACTCCCGTCGATGGCCTGTACGCGGCGGGCGAAGTCGCGGGGTTCGGCGGTGGCGGAATGCACGGCTATCGCGCTCTGGAAGGCAGCTTCCTCGGTGGATGCCTGTTCTCCGGCCGGACTGCGGGCCGCGCAGTCGCAGCACAACTGTGAACCATCCCTCTCTCCCCTCCCACACCATCGTTAGGACACAACATGACTGCCGCAGCAAGCCCTCCACCGGACACCACTGACGAGACCATCGGGGCCTTACGTCGGATGCGAACGAAGATCCGCGAGGTGGGCGCCGTTCGACACCTCATCGACGGTGGCGCACCCATCCTCGCCTTCATCATCGGTTACCAACTCGGCAACATCGTTGCCGGAATCGTCGCAGCCATCGTGACTGCCGCGATCATCGCCGGTCTCCGACTCTGGCATGGCGACAAGCCCCTGACCGTCGCCATCTCAGCGGGCTTGATCCTCGTGTTCTCAGCCATGGCCGCAGCCACCGGCGAGGGCAGAGACTTCTTCTTGCCGCCGCTGATCCTGTACACAGCGCTGACCGTAGTCTTCGGTATCAGTCTGGCAACCCCGTCACCGCTCTCACTGCCCATCTGCCGCAAGATCCGACTCGAGCCGCAGAGTGGTCAAGTCTCCGACCCCGCCGATCGGGTCCGATTCCATCGGCGCCTCACGCTGGTGTGGGCACTGTTCTGCCTCGCCCACGTGCTGATCATGGGCCCCGTCTACCTGGCGAACAACGTGGTCCTGCTCGGCGCACTCGCACTGATCCTGAACAAGCCCGCGCTCATCGTGGCCGTGGCAGGTACCGGAATCTGGGTGCGCGCCAGTGTCAAGTCGGCGTCCGCGTCGGGCAACACCCGCTGACCCCCCGCTCACCGGGTGATGCCGCGGACCCGCAGGACGTCGTCGACGCGAACCGCCACCAGCCGGTGGTCGGGCCCGCCCCCGACGGCCACCTGTCCTCCGCGTAGCCCGCGCACCACGTCGTCGGCGGCCTCGATCACCCGCGTCGTCGGTTCGGTCGCCCCGACCTCGAGCAACCAGCGCCGCACCACCCGTGTTCGCACGGCGTCCGGCAGTCGGGCGACTGAATCGACGTCGAGTTCGGTGTCTGCGCCGCCTCCCCGCGCCGACCTCGAGAAGGCGTCGTCGGCGATCTCGTCGAGTGCCGCGACGTCGGACTGCAGCGCCGTGGCTGTACGTGCCAGCGCCTGCACCACCCCACCGTGCAGCACGTCGTCGAGCAGCGGAATCACCTCGGCCCGCAACCGAACGCGGGTGAATCGCGGATCGCGGTTGTGCGGGTCGGCGTGCGCGGGTAACCCCAGTTCCGTGCAGGTCCCGACCGTCTCTGACCGACGCACACCCAACAGCGGCCGTCCCCAGGGTGCGCGCCAGGCGCGCATCCCCGCGAGAGAGCGCGCCCCCGACCCGCGGCCGAGACCGAGCAGCACGGTCTCGGCCTGGTCGTCCATGGTGTGCGCGAGCAGTACCGGCAGCCCGTCGCGCGCATCCTCGAGCGCCGCGTACCTCGCGTCGCGCGCCGCGGCTTCCATGCCGCCGTCGGTTCCGACGCTCACGCGCAAGACCTGTGCAGACGCACCGAGATCCGCAGCGGTCCGCGCCGCATCGGCGGCCACGGCGGCCGAGGTCGGCTGCAACGCATGGTCGACGATGAGCGCACGGACCGTCAGCCCCGCCCGCAGCGCGGCGGCGGTGAGTGCCAGAGAATCCGGCCCGCCCGACAGGCCCACGCAGACCTGCGTGCCGCCCGCGAGGTGTGCGGTCGCGAACTCAGCGACCGCGCGGGTCACAGCACGCGTGCAATCCATCGCGACGGCTCGTCGATCTCGTCCGGTCGAGGTAACGTCTCCGGATTCGTCCAGATGGTGTTGAAGCGCTCCATTCCGACGGTGCCGACCACCTCGTCGACGAAGGCCTTACCCCGAATGTATTGCGCCAGTTTGGCATCCATCCCGATCAGCGCGCGGATGATGCGCTGCACCGGATTCCTGGGCGCCGTCCGTCGCTTGTCGAATGAGGCCCTGATCTGCTCGACCGTCGGAACCTGCGACGGACCGACCGCATCCATGACATGGTCGGCGTGCCCCTCGAGCAGGGTGCCCAACATCATCATGCGCGTGAACGCCTCGTACTGCTCGGGCGTCTGCAGCATCTGCATCACACCGATGATGCCCTTCTCCCGCTTGGCACCGGTAGTATTCGGCCCGCTCGCTCCGCTCCCGGCGCCGGCACCGCGAACCGCCGTATTGATCCGTGCGACGACGTCGGTCACCGACTCGCCGGCGTCGGTGGTGAGCACCGCGACGTTGTCGAGCATGTACTGCCGCAGCCAGGGGTTGGCCGAGAACTGCACACGGTGAGTCACCTCGTGCAGACACACCCAGAGACGGAAATCCGGCGGCACGACCCGCAGGTTGCGTTCTACCGCAATGATATTCGGCGTCACCAGCATCAGCACACCGGTGTCGGCCGCAGCAACCGCTTCGCCGGGCTCTGGGTCGTGTGACGTGAACGGATCGTACTGTCCGAGGATCGCGCCGGCGAGAAAAGCCAGTAGGCCACCCGCCTGCACACCCCCGACCTTGCCGGAAAGCCCACCGCCGGAGGCACTCTCACCGTCGAGCATCGAACGCATCGACTGCGACGCGGCGTCGACCCAGCCGCGACGGTCGAGAACGAGCGCGCTCGGGACCTGCAGACCGTCCGCGAGTCCGGTGACCTCGCGGACCGGAGCCTCGGCGCGCACCGCGGCGTCGGCCAGTTCGGCCTGAGCGGCTGCCAGTGTGTACTCGGTGACCCTGGGCCCCGGCCGCACCAGCCGCTTCCCGACAGATGCCGCGAGCGACCAGTCGATCCGCGCGCCGATCGACTCACCGCGCTCGTCGAGACCACTTTCCCCGCCGTCGGTCGACTCGGTCATCGGCATCCGCACTCCCTCAACTTGCCTGCGACTGCGTCGAGAGCCGGACGCGCGTCCGCGGGAGAAGTTCCTCCCGAGATCAACGCGAACGACAACACCCGACCGTCGACCGTCTGCACTATGCCGGTCAACGAACTGACGCCGGTCAGTGTTCCTGTCTTCGCTCGCACCCAGCCCGCGCCGGGGTTTTCTCCGACGGTGAACCGATCGGCCAACGTGCCGGTGCCGCCTGCGACTGGCAGTCCGTCGAGCATCGGCCGGATCTTGGTGTCGACGGGCTGGTCGGCGCCGGTGGGTCCACTCGCGCTGGCCATGAGTTTGTCGAGCAGGGCCGCGGGAACGAGATTGCGGTACGAGAGGCCCGACGTGTCGCGCAACGTCACGTCGGCGACGTCGAACTTGTTGTCGGCGAGCGTCTGCGTGACGGCCGACGTGCCACCCGCCAGCGTCGCGGGGCCGCCGCGGGCGACAGACAATTCGATGCCCAGGGCTTCGGCGAGCACGTTGTCGGAGTAGCGGAGCATGTCGTTGACCCTGGTCACCAGGGGTGCCGATCGAACGGAAGCGATGGTCCGGGCGCCCGCTGGTGCCGTTACACTGCGGACCGGGGCATCGACGTCGAGTGCCTTGGCGAGTTGCTCTCCCGCGGTGATCGCCGGGTCGTCGACGCGCGGTGAGTACTCGTTGAGTGCATCGATGCGGGCACCGTCGGTCATCAGTGATTCGATCGGCGCGATGTCGCCGCCGGCGATGTCGGCTCTGCTCCAGCTGCTGTCCATCGTCGGACCGCTGAAGGCGCTGGTGTCGACGGCCACCGAGGTCACCGTGACGCCGGACTTACGGATCTGTTCCGCGAGATCGCTGATCCTGCCCGGATCGGTGTAGAAGGTCTGCGCACGCGTCGGCTGAGCCGAGAGCGTCGGATCGCCCGCGCCCTTGACGATGACCTGTCCGTCGGAGCCGACCACCACGCTCGTCGTCAAGCGCGCATCGTGGGGTAGGCCGAGCAGCGCGGCCGCCGCGGTCAGGATCTTGGTGTTCGACGCGGGCACCCGCGGGGTGTTCGGACTCTTCGACCACAGGATCGCTCCGGTCAGTGAGTCACTGACCTGACCGGTGAACTCGCCGAGTTGCGGCGCGCGGGCGGCCGCGGCGATCTGCCTGGTCACTCCGTCGGCCGTCGGTTGCGGAGCCTGCGCGGACACGGGGTTGATCGCGGGTGTCGCCGTGATCGGCGCAGGGCGCGGAGGCACACCGGCGGGCAGGTCGTCGGCGGAGTCCATACGAAACGCCACGAACAACGCGCTCGACGCGATCAAGGCCAGCACGATCACCGACACCAGAGTCCACACGAGTGCGCGCCGACGACCCCGCACCCGACCGTGCTGCTTCCTCGCGCCCACTCGACCTCCGGTCTCGCCCGATCTCTTCCGACGCCCCACAGTATCGTTGAGGCGATTCGCGCAGCCGGACCGTGGCTGCCGACACCCGCCGAAGGCGCACCGATTCGCGCCCGAGGCGCCACGATCAAGGAGGAACCGTGGAATTCGATGTGACCATCGAGATCCCCAAGGGAAGTCGCAACAAGTACGAGGTCGACCACGAGACCGGCAAGGTCTTCCTGGACCGTTACCTCTACACCGCTTTCGGCTACCCCGCCGACTACGGCTACATCGACGACACCCTCGGAGAGGACGGCGACCCGCTCGACGCGCTGGTCCTGCTCCCCGAGTCGGTGTACCCGGGTGTGGTGGTCAAGGCACGCATCGTTGCCATGTACACGATGTCCGACGAGGCGGGCGGCGACGACAAGTTGCTCTGCGTTCCCGCCAAGGACGTCCGGTGGGATCACATCCAGGACGTCGGCGACGTCTCGGAGTACGAACTGAACGCGATCTCGCACTTCTTCGAGCACTACAAGGATCTCGAGCCCGGCAAAGAGGTCACCCCCGGCGGTTGGGTCGGCAAGGCCGAGGCCGAGAAGGTCGCGCAGGCCGCCGTCGATCGGTTCCCCGGACACTGATCGGCGCACTGCCGCCACATCCCCGAGCGAATCCACCTCATCTGTCGCGCGTCACCTTCGGCACCGCCGAAGGTCGATAGACACAGATGAGGTGGATTCGTCGGTTCAGGGGGTCGGTTCAGCTCACTCGCCGGCCGCGGGCTCGCGCGTCGGCGTCCCGCGTCGAAGCGGCAGTTCTTTCCACGTGACGGTTCCGATGATCGCGAGCAGCGAGACGATGGACACGGTCAGGAAGACCGAGTCCATCGACTTCGCGAAGCCCTCCTTGATCGGATCTCCCAGCTCGGCAGGCAGGTTCTCGATGATCGACGTATCGCTCATCACCGAGTCCGACGACCCGCCCGCACCGTCGGGATTCTGCGACGCCGCGATGAGACTCTTGGCGAATCCACTGACCTGCGGGTCGTCGCTGCCCGCGGCCTTGACGACTGCAGCCCGGTACTCGGGGGTCTTGGCCGCCGAGACCATCTCGTCGGAGATGTTCGGACCCATGAGGCTGAACAGCAGCGAGAAGAACACGGCCACACCGAGAGTTGCGCCGATCTGACGGAAGAAGGTCGCGGTGCCGGTCGACAGGCCCATGTCCTTGGGCGGCAGAATGTTCTGCATCGCGAGGGTGATCGGCTGCATCAGGTTGCCGAGACCGAAGCCGAGCAGGAACGCCATGAGCATGACGATCCACACCGGCGTCGAGGTCGAGACCAGGTGCAGCAGGAACGTGGCAACCGTGATCAACACGGCACCCACGATGGTGAACACCTTGTATCTGCCTGTGCGCGAGATCATCTGGCCCGAGGCGATCGACCCTGACATCAGGCCGAGGACCATCGGCAGCATCTGCAGTCCGGCGACCATCGGCGACGATCCCCGCAGCACCTGGAAGTACTGCGGCAGCATCGAGATCCCGCCGAACATCACGGCACCGACGACCATCGAGATCACGATGCCCTGTGCGAAGACCGGATTCTTGAAGACGCGCAGTGGGATCAGAGCGTCGTCGCCCATCTTGTGTTCGATCCAGACGAACAGCACGATGCCGAAGATGCCGATCGCGTAACACAGCAACGACCATCCCGAGAACCATCCCCAGGTGCGGCCCTGTTCGGCGACTATCAGCAGCGGTGCGATACCGACGGCGAGCGCGAAGGCACCCCAGTAGTCGGTGCGGCCGTTCTGCCCCTTCTGCTGGTCGTAGTTGAGCACCTTGGCGACGACGACCAACGCGAAGATGCCGATCGGCACGTTGACCAGGAACACCCAGCGCCAGCCCGACACCCAGAGGATCGACGACTGGCCCGCGAAGAATCCACCGAGGACAGGCCCCAACACGCTCGACGTACCGAACACCGCGAGGAAATAGCCCTGATACTTGGCTCGTTCGCGGGGCGGGACGATGTCTCCGATGGTGGTCAGCGCCAGGGTGAACAACCCACCCGCACCGAGCCCCTGGAGCGCACGGAACGCCGCGAGTTCATACATCGACGTCGCCATCGAGCACAGTAGGGATCCGACGACGAAGATCGAAATGGCAAGCAGGAAGAAGGGTTTGCGGCCATAGAGATCCGACAGTTTGCCGTAGAGCGGCGTGACGATCGTCGACGTCACGAGGTAGGCCGTCGTCACCCACGCCTGCATGTCGTAGCCGTGCAGGTCGTCGGCGATGGTGCGGATGGCGGTCGACACGATCGTCTGGTCCAGCGCGGCCAGGAACATGCCGAGCATCAGACCCGCGAGGATCGTGAGGATCTGCCGGTGTGTGAGCCCGGCCCCTGCCAGTTCACCCGACGGCGTCGTGGCCTGTGTCCCGTCTGTCATCTCGATCCCTTCACGTTCTCGTGCCCCTTGGCGTCGTCAGGTGCGGGCACGATGAGCTGCTCCGCGGCGTCGACGAACCGGTCGAGCAATCCGACCAGCGTCGACAGTTCTTCTTGTGTCCAGTCCGACATCGCGCCGTTGAAGGCTTCTCGCCGCATCGACCGCATGCCCTGCACCCGCTCCCGGCCGGCGTCGGTGATCACCAGCAGGGTGGCGCGGCCGTCGTCGGGGTCGGCCTCGCGTCGCACCAGACCGAGTTCGACGAGTTGCGTGACATGCCGTGAGACGGTTGACGGGTCGGCATTGAGCGCTGCGGCGAGCTCACTCGACCGCATCGAGTGGCGGTCGAGGTGGAACAACCCACGGAACGCGGCGGTCTCGAACTCGCCGTCCGGCGTGCGAAACGTCGTGTGGACCGCCCGATCGCGTATCCGGAGATAGCGGGCGAGGGTATCGAAGAGCTGGTCGATCGACTCCGGCTCGAGCACGCTCATCCTCTCCCACCGTCGTCGTCACGCACGCAGACCCCTCGAAGCCCGCAGGCAGTATCGAATGGACAAAACAGACATGTGCGATCCTCCGCAAATAGTTGCGGGTTACAAGTAAATGTCGCCCGCAAGTATGCGCTCGAATTCGGTGCCAGGCAACAGCCCACTAGGATGAACATCCGTGACTCCTCAGCCCCCACCACCCAGCGGTAGTCGTCCCCATTTCACCTCGATGCCCGATCTGGCATTACGTGACCTCGGTGGCGCGGTGGTGTGGACCAACGACGACCTGTTCGCCGAGGTGCAGAATCTGATCACGACCGGTCCGGCCGAATACCGTCCGGCCACGTTCGGGCACAAGGGTCAGATCTACGACGGCTGGGAAACCCGCAGGCGTCGCCGGGACGGGGTCGACCAGGCGATCATCCGGCTCGGCGCTCCCGGCGTGATCTACGGCGTCGTCGTCGACACCTCGTGGTTCAAGGGCAACTACCCGCCGGAGATCTCGGTGGAGGCCACCGCCGTCGAGGGAGTGGTGTCGGCACAGGAACTCGTCGACGACGCCGAGTGGACCACGATCGTCGAGAAGAGTCCCGTCGACGGCGACACCCGTAACCCGTTCAAGGTCGACGCCAAGGACCGCTTCACGCACGTCCGGCTGACCATGCACCCCGACGGCGGCATCGCACGGTTCCGCGTACACGGCCGCGGTGTGCCCAATCCGCATTTCTTCCGCTACGGCCACTTCGACCTCGCGGCGCTGGAGAACGGCGGCCTGATCACCGCGTGCTCGAACATGTTCTACAGTTCCCCGAACAACCTGCTGATGCCGGGTCGCGCCCGCCACATGGGTGAGGGCTGGGAGACCAGTCGTCGCCGTGACTCCGGCAACGACTGGGTGCAGGTACGTCTCGCCGGTCAGGGTCGGGTCAGTCTCGTCGAACTCGACACCAGCTACTTCATCGGCAATGCGCCGGGTGCTGCCACGGTCCGCGGACGTGACGGCGAGGACGGCGAGTGGTTCGACGTGCTGCCACGAACCGAACTGCAGCCCGACACCCGCCACCGGTTCGTGATCGATCTCGACCGACCGATGACCGAGGCCCGCATGGACATCTTCCCCGACGGCGGCATGGCCCGGTTCAAGCTCTACGGACTACTCACCGAGGAATCCCAGGCGGGACTCATCGAGCAGTGGGAGCGCGGCGAGGCCTGAGCCCGCGCCGACCGCCGGATGCGGGGTCTGCCAGATCACACATTCCCTCCGTTGTGTCGTCGAGAGCCGGATGTGGTCACCCGGCGTTCACCTGAATCACCCGATCCGGACACCTGTCGGGTTTTGACTGACACCTCGTGGCTCCCAGACCCCGGAAAAGCGTCGAAACCCCCTTCTCTCCCACCGCGGCGCACATGTCGCGCAGGACGTTCCTGAGGTCGGCGTCCGTCGCGGCGGGTACGGCGGCCGTCGCGTCGACCGCTGTCCCTGCGATGGCGACACCGGCCACGAACGCTTTCGTCCATTCGGTCGCGTCGGGCGACCCGCTGCCCGACCGGGTTATCCTGTGGACCCGGGTGACCCCGGTACCGCAAGCGACGCCCGGCTCCGGTATCGGCGCCCCGACGACGCTGCGATGGGAGGTCGCACGCGACGCGTCGTTCTCCCGCGTCGTCACGTCCGGAACCACGACGACGTCGGCTCAGCGGGATCACACGGTGAAGGTCGACGCCGCGGGCCTGGCACCTTCGACCCGCTACTTCTACCGATTCACCGTCCTCGACGGTCCGGCCGCCGGAGCTGTGTCGCCAGTGGGCAGAACTGCAACCGCCCCCGCGACCACTGCTGACATCGACAGGCTCCGGTTCGCGGTCTGTTCGTGCTCCAACTACGAAGCAGGGCACTTCATCTCGTATCGGGCGATGGCCGATCGCGACGACATCGACTTCGTGCTGCACCTCGGCGACTACACCTACGAATACGAATCAGGCGGCTACACAGGCGCATTCGGGGAGACAGTGCGCAAGGTCGAGCCCACTCACGCGACGGTGACCCTCGCCGACTACCGCATCCGGCAGGGCGCATACCACCAGGATCCCGACCTCGCCCGTGCACATGCCGCGCACCCCTTCATCTGCATGTGGGACGACCACGAGTCGGCCGACAACTCGTACAAAGACGGTGCGGAGAATCATGATCCGCGAACGCAGGGAAGCTGGACCGCACGCAAGCACGCGTCGACGCAGGCGTACTTCGAGTGGATGCCGGTGCGGCCCACGTCCCTGGCCGGCGGGCAGCACCTCTACCGGCGGTTCCGGTTCGGCACATTGACCGAACTGATCATCCCCGACCTGCGTTCCTATCGCGACAAGCAGTCGTCGGCGCGCGTCGACGATCCGACGCAGAGCATCACCGGCGCCGAGCAGTACACCTGGCTGGAGACGTCGGTCACGACGTCGTCGACCCGTTGGCAGGTGATCGGAAGCGAGGTGATGATGGTGCCCCTGACGATCCCCGAGTCGACCGACCCCCGGCTGGCCGACTGGCTGCACGAGAAGATCGGACTGCCGCAGGACGGCATTCCGGTCAACAACGACCAGTGGGACGGGTACGCCGCAGAGCGTCGAAAACTGTTGTCCGCGATCGACGCGGCCGGGAAGAAGAACGTCGTACTGGTCGCGGGCGACATCCACAGCTCGTGGGCGAGTGAGTTGCCGCTCAACGTCTCTCACTACGGGTCTGATCGTTCGGGACGTACCGTCGCGTGCGAGTTCACCGTCCCCAGCATCACGGCCGCGAGCCCGCACGACACCATCGCGGTCAACCGCGCGCTCGAGGCGCCGACGACCGCGTTGCTGTCCGCGGGCCGCGAGGCGATCAGACTGACGAATCCCTGGATCAAGGACGTCGAGTTGACCGCCCACGGCTTCGGGGTGATGACCGTGACCGCCGCGCGCGCGGAGATGGAGTGGTTCTACGTCGACGACGTCCTCGACCCGCGCTCGGCAACTCGGCGGGCATTCGGGTGGCACACCCGCGCGGGCGACCCGAAACTTCGGCGCACGTAGGCGATGTCACCGAACCCCCTCACCCACCTCGGACACCGATCGACAGGAGCAACACGATGAGATTCACGCGCACCCTCACCCGCGGGGTCATCGCCACGACGACGGCTCTGTGCGCGGCGTTCGCTGTTCCCGCCGCAGCGCATGCCGCGCCGCCCAAGCCGACGCCCACGCCGTTTCCCGTCGGGGCGCTGGCCACCGTCTACCAGTCGGATGTGCACGGCGACGACGTGCTCTACTGGCCGGTGATCTCCAGCTTCACCGATATCCGCGCGAAGCATCCCGCGACGATGTCGGAGAATCTCGCGAAGGCGATCGCGATCAACAATGCCGCGCAACACGATCCGAAGTTGCAGAAGCGAGCACTCGACGATGCGTATGCGATCGACGGGCTGTCGCAGACACAGCTCTACGCCATGACCGACGCCTTCGGAACCGAACTCGGTGCCGACATGCGCCAAGCACTCACCGAGAAGCGGCTTCCGAAGGTGACCGCATTGGTCGACTCACTCGCCGCCCGTGGTCAGGGCGTCGCGTCGTCGACTCTGGTGGAGAAGGAGATCTCCGACAATCCGCGGCCCTACGTGGTGGCACCGGACCGGATCAAGGTCTACAACCTGCCCGGCAAGACCGACAAGGACGTCCTGTCGACCGGGTCGTCGTTCCCGTCAGGCCATACCGCGTCGGCGATGATCCGCACCGGGCTGCTCGCCCTGATGGTGCCCGAGTTCGCACCGCAACTCCTCGCCCGCGGCAGCGAGGCCGGTTACCACCGCGTCGTTCTCGGCGTGCACTATCCGCTCGACGTGATCGCGGGACGTATGGTTGCCGACGCCGCGGTGGCCGACAGATACGCCGATCCCCGCTTCCGTCCGCTCATCCTGGCCGCGGGACAGGAACTGCGGTCGGAGCTCGAATGGCGTTGTGGCGCAGCACTATCTGTCTGCATCGCGCGCGACACGCCCTATCGCAGCACCGCAGGTGCGGTCAACGACTACCGGCAACGGATGAGCTACGGCCTGAGCCGGATCGGCTCCGCTGAGGCACCATTCGTCGCACCGCCGACCGCCGTCGCCCTGGTGCAGCGGGTACACCCGGGCATGACAAGCGCGCAGGCAACCGACCTGCTGCGCCGCAGCGCGTACCCGGCGGGGTATCCGCTTGACGACCAACGTGCGGGCGCGCAGTCGTGGCAGCGACTGGACCTCGCCAGCGCCTATGCAGCCCGCTGACGGTATGCCTGTTGACGGTATGGCCGCCGACGGTACGGCGTCCGCAGCGAACCAGGCCCGCGGAGTCACGCCTGCACGGCGGACCTATCGTGTCGGGGTTCACGCAGCGCGACGAGACTGCAACTGCGGCAGCACCTCTGCGCGCACGCGATGCTCGGTGGCCGAGCCGTCGATCGGCACGATGAGCACGGCGTCTGCGACCTCGGCGGCGTAGATGTCGCGGATGAGGGTCACCAGCCCGTGTGGTGTTCCGACGTAGCGCACCGTTTCCGACGCTCCGCCCGGAGACGTACCAGTCAGGGCCGCACCGTGTCTCAGGAGGGAGTCCACACCCGTCGGAGTGGTTGACGCGACCGCGGCAGCCGATGCCCGCGCCGAGGCTGGATGAGGTGCGATCGCAACCTCCACCGTGAGAGCGACCGAGAAGTTCGCGGTATCGCGGGTTCCGGCCCGGAGCAACGAGCGAGTGCGTTGTGCTTCGCGCAGTGTCGGCCGCCGCACGACGATCGGCAGTTCCGCCGCGGCGGCGTCGCCGACGATGGCGACACGCAGTGCGGGACGGCCGATGGTGATCAGGCCGGTGTCGGCGGCCAGCAGTTCGCCCGCCCCGACGAGCCGCGCTGCTGACGTTCGCGGTGCCAAAGCGTCTGCTGCAGGACTCGATTCGATGGTCACAGGTGTGCCTTTCGGGTGTCGGGAGTTGCCGCACTGGGACGCACGGAACCGTCGGACGGTCGGTGATCGCACAGGTGACGCAGCGCGGACACCAGGCGTTCGACGTCGTCGGACGATGAGCCGAGACCGAAGCTGGCGCGCACGGCGCCGTCCGGATGACCGAGCCGGTCGAGCAGCGGATGTGCGCAGAACTTTCCGTCGCGCACCCCGATCCCGTGATGGTCGCTCAAGTACTCCGCGACCTCGCGCGGTGTGAACCCGTCGACGGTGAACCCGGCGATACCGACACGCTCGAGGCCGTCGTCGAAGACGCGCAGCGGGCTGACGCCCTCGATCTCGGCGAGCCCGGCGTCGAGTTGTGCACACAGGTAGGCCTCGTGCGCACCGATCCACTCGTGTCCGAGTTCGCTGATCGCATCGCACGCGGCCGCGATCGCGACGGCGCCGAGTACGTTGGGCGATCCCGCTTCGTGGCGTGCGGCGCCCGTGTGCCAGGAGACCGAGGCGCAGCCTGAGTCGACGTCGACGTCTGCCGTCGCTCCACCGCCTGCGAGGTAGGGCTGCGCGGCGTCGAGCCAATCGGCACGACCGACGAGCACGCCTGCTCCGAACGGTGCGTAGAGCTTGTGCCCCGAGAAGACGAGGTAGTCGATGCCGTGGCTCACCAACGACACCGGTCGATGCGCAACCAGCTGCGCGGCGTCGACCAGGATGCGGGCGCCGTGGCGGTGGGCGACCGAGGCGAGCCGTGAGATCGGCAGCACCTCTCCGGTCACGTTCGACGCCCCGGTGACCGCGAGCAACGCTGCGGGTTTGCTCGCGAGTTCGCGTTCGACGGCGTCGACGGTCTCGTCGATGGTTGGCGTCACCTCGACGATGCGTGTCCACTTATCCTTGCGTTCGATCCACGGCAGGAGGTTGGCGTGGTGCTCGATGTCGAGGACGACGACGTCACCGGGTGTGACGTGCGCGGCGAGGTTGATCGCGTCGGTGGTGTTGCGGGTGAACACGACGGTGTCGTCGGCGCGGCCCCGGACGAAGCGTCGAACCGTCTCACGGCATTCTTCGTAGCGCCGCGTCGTGACCTGAGACAGGTGACCGGCACCGCGGTGGACGCTGGCATAGGTGCTCAACGCGTCTGCGACGGCGTCGGCGACCGCGGTGAGAGCGGGGGCGCTGGCCGCGTAGTCGAAGTTGGCGTAGCGCACCGTGGTGCCGTCGGCGAGCGGGGCGCATTCGGCTGCGCCGACGACCGGCGCCAGCGGAGCGATCTTTGGGGTCTCGACGGCGTCCACCTGCGACGAGCGGGGGTATGAACGGGTGACGACAGCAGTCATCGAATGATCTCCTTGGAATCCACGCTTGCCGTACCCACCTCGGGTACGGCCAGGTCGTCACCCGGAGCACCCCACCGCGGAGGAGGGTTGCCGACCAGCTAGCCGGGGCTTGTCGCTGGCACTCATGACCTGTTCCAAGAATCACCGATTCGACGCTGACCTGTCAACTTTCGCTCAACGTGCACAAAACGCAGCTGCCGGCACCGAAGTGCGGTGAGATCGGCCTCGCCGGTGAAACCCGTCTGTGTGCCAGCGCACTCCGGATCGTCGCACTCGGCCTTCAGCGCACCAGGTAGCGTGACTCCATGTCCCCATCGGAGGTGTTCGTCCTCTCCCGGCCACACGGCACCGTTCGGGCGCGTGGCGCCTCGGAGGGATTCACCGATGCCACCCAGGCCGCCGAAGCACTGCGCTCCGGACGAATCGGTGCCATCACCGGCGCGCTGCCCTTCGACCCCGCGGACGACGCCGCACTCCTCGTACCCGAGACCATCCGACACAGCGGCGACCCGCTGACGGGACGTGCGGCCGAACGCAACGTCGCCGCTGGCGTCACTCTCGTCCCCGACGCGGCCACCCACCGCGACCGCGTGGCAAGGGCCGTCGACGAGATCGAATCGGGCGCCCTGTCGAAGGTCGTACTCGCACGCGCCGTCGAGTTCGATCTCTCGAATCCTGTTGATCCACAACGACTTCTCGACGCGCTGGCATACGGCAACGCAGAGCACTCGGCGTTTCTCGTCGACCTGAGCGTCGACGAACAGACCGATCCGCGCGCGCGATGGCTTCTGGGAGCGAGCCCGGAGGTGTTGCTGCGCAAGCAGGGTTTGGAGGTCGTGTGTCGTCCCTATGCCGGGTCGGCTGCGCGGTCATCCGATCCTGACGTCGATCATGCCGCGGGACAGGCACTTCTGGCGTCGACGAAGGACCGCTCCGAGCACGCCTTCGTCGTCGACCATCTTCGCGACGCGCTCGATCCCCTCTGCCGAGAGCTACACGTCCCCGACGAGCCGGCGCTCGTCTCGACGGGCGAGATGTGGCATCTCGCAACACCGATCCGGGGGGTCCTCGCCGACCCCACGATCACGTCACTCGACCTCGCACTGCTGTTGAGTCCTACGCCCGCGGTGTGTGGAACTCCGGGACACGCTGCCGCAGAGTTCATCTCGACGCGCGAGGAGCCGCGGGGCTTCTACGCGGGCGCCGTCGGCTGGTCGGGGTCCGCCGGTGACGGCGAGTGGATGGTGACGATCCGGTCGCTCGAACTATCCGAGGATCTGCGCCACGTACGCACCTGGGCAGGCGGCGGCATCGTCGCGGGCTCGGAACCGCAGGCCGAGCTCGACGAGACGTCGGCGAAGCTCGCGACGGTGCTGCGGGCGCTCGGCGTCGAGGTGTAGGAGATGTCCCGGTGTTGGCTGGGAGGGTTGCTGCGCTGCGGGGGATTCTGTGCGCTGCCGCCGCGCAGAAAGTAGGGGGAGGATTCCTTCCCCGGGTTCTGCACCCTTCCGCGCGAAACTTCTAGGGGAAGCGCACAAAACTAGGGGAAGGATAGTTTCCCTTACTCTCTGCGCGCCAGCTGAGCCCTACTTTCCGCGCTCGGGCTGCACTCTTCCCCGATATTCTGCGCCCGGGCTGCACGCTTCCCCTACTTTCTGCGCCTCCGCTGCACTCTTCCCCGGGTTCTGCACCCTTCCGCGCGAAACTTCTAGCGGAAGCGCACAAAACCAGCGGAAGGACCGTTTCCCCTACTTTCTGCGCGCCAGCCGCACCCTTCCCCCCACTTTCCGCGCTCGGGCTGCACTCTTCCCCGATATTCTGCGCCCGGGCTACACCCTTCCCCTACTTTCTGCGCCCGGACTGCACCCTTGCCCTACTTTCTGCGCCCCGGCCACACCCTTCCCCGGGTTCTGCACCCTTCCCCGCGAAACTTCTAGCGGAAGCGCACAAAACCAGCGGAAAGACCCTTTCCCCCACTTTCTGCGCGCCCGCCGCCGAAGAGCTGCTCCCCTAGACCGACGCCGCCAGCGACTCCGTCAGGATGTCCAGCCCTCGGTGCAGCTCGTCGTCGCTGATGGTCAGCGGCGGAGCGATGCGGAAGATGCCGCCCATGCCGGGAAGCTGCACGATGTTCATGTGCAGTCCTCGCTCGAGGCACGCCGCCGTGACCTCTGCGCCCAGGGCATCCGCCGGGGTGCGGGACGCCTTGTCGGTCACCAGTTCCAGCCCCTGCAGCAGTCCACGCCCGCGCACGTCGCCGACGACCTCGAAGTCGTCGCGAAGTCCGATGAGCCGCTCGCGCAACACATCTCCGAGCTTGGCAGCACGATCGACGAGCCCGTCGCGTTCGATCACATCGAGCACGGTGAGCGCGACGGTCGCCGCGAGCGGGTCCGATGCGTGGGTGGTGTAGAACAGGAAATCCCGCTCGGCACACAGGTCCTCGATCTCCGCGCTCGTCACCACGGCCGCCACCGGCAGGCCCGCCCCCAGCGTCTTCGACAGCGTGAGGATGTCCGGAGCAACACCGTCACGCTCGAATGCGTACATCGTGCCGGTCCGGCCCAGCCCGGTCTGCGCCTCGTCGAGAATCATCAGCATGCCGCGGTCGTCGCACATCTGCCGCAGGCGCGCGAGGTACCCCTCGGGAAGCTCGATGATGCCACCCGACGAAAGGATCGGTTCGACGATGCACGCCGCCAGTGAGCCGTTCGACTGTGTGTCCACGGCCGCAAACCCGTAGTCGAGCTCGGCCTGCCAGTCATAGGACCCGTCGGCATGACGGAACGGCGACCGATACGCATTCGGCGTGGGGAGTGTGAAGTTGCCCGGCATCGTCGGACCGTAGCCGCGTCGACCGGCCGAGAACGTCGCTGCCGCCGCGCCCGACGTCATCCCGTGCCAGGAGCGGTCGAAGGACACGATCTCGTAGCGACCGGTGGCGAGCTTGGCCATCTTGATCGCGGCCTCGTTGGCCTCGGCGCCAGTGGTCAGCAGTGCGGTGCGCGTCAGGTTGTCGGGGAGGGTCGCAGAAAGCCGCGCCGCGAAGTCGACGACTGGCCTGCTGAGCATTCCGCTGAACAGGTGGTCAAGCGTGGCAACCGAACTCGACACCGCCCCCACGATCGCCGGATGCGAGTGGCCGAGTACCGCACTCATCTGACCCGACGTGAAGTCGAGGATCGCGTTGCCGTCGGAGTCGTAGACGTAGGACCCGGCGGCACGCTCGATGATGCGCGGACTGAACGACGGGATGTAGCGGATCAGATGATCGTGGGCGGTATCCCAGAAGGCGTCGTCGGATGAAGCACTGTCGGTCATGGTCGGTCCTCGCGAGCTGGTGGTCGTGCTGTGTCGTTCAACTATGCCCGGTGGCCCGACCCCGCGCGATCGATGCGTTCAGCCCAGCGCCTGATCCAGATCCCCGAGCAGGTCGTCGACGCCCTCGAGTCCCACCGACAGCCGGACCACCGCATCGCTGAGGCCGATCGCAGCCCGCCCCTCCGGCCCCATCGCACGATGTGTGGTGGTGGCGGGATGGGTGATGAGCGATTTGGAGTCACCCAGGTTGTTCGAGATGTCTATGACCTGCAACGCGTTGAGCACCTCGAACGCCCGCTTCTTGCCGTCGACGCCGTCGTGATCGTTGAGTTCGAACGTCACGACGGTGCCACCGCCCGACATCTGCTTGGTCGCGAGGTCGTACTGCGGATGCGATGTGATGAACGGGTATTTGGTCCACCGCACGCGTGGGTCGGCCTCGAGGAATTCGGCGATGCGCAACGCCGATGCCACCGACGCGTCGACGCGCAGGCGCATGGTCTCGAGCCCCTTGAGCAGGGTCCACGCGTTGAACGGACTCAACGCGGGACCGGTGTGCCGCATCAGGGTCTGCACCGGACCGTCGACGAACTCCTTGGTACCCAACACCGCACCGCCCATCACGCGGCCCTGGCCGTCGATGTGCTTGGTACCCGAGTAGACGATCACGTCGGCGCCGAGATCGAATCCGCGTTGCAGTAGTGGTGTGGCGAAGACGTTGTCCAGAACCACCTTTGCGCCCGCAGCGTGAGCGAGCTCTGACACCTTCGCGACGTCGACGAGCGTCTGCATCGGATTCGACGGTGTCTCGAAGAACACTGCGTCGGCTGGTGTCGACAGCGCCTGTTCCCACTGATCGAGGTCCTCGCCGTCGACGAAAACCGTTTCGACGCCCCAGCGCGGCAGGATTTCGTTGCACACCACAAAGCACGAGCCGAACAGACTGCGTGCGGCGACTAACCGATCGCCCGCCTTCAGCAACGCTCCGAGCGCCACGAACACCGCGGCCATTCCGCTCGCCGTCGCAAAACATGCCTCGGCTCCGTCGAGTAGTCGCAGTCGCTCCTCGAACATCGCGGTCGTCGGATTTCCATAGCGCGAGTAGACGAATCGCTCGTCTTCGCCCGTGAATGCACGTTCGGCGGCCTCCGCGGAGTCGTAGACATAGCCGCTGGTGAGGTACAGCGCCTCGGAGGTCTCGAAGAACCCGGACCTGGCCAGGCCACCGCGCACGGCGAGGGTGTCGAAGGAAACGCCTTCCGGCAGTTCGTGACTCACGACTGCCTCCACGGGAGGTT
Organism: Gordonia otitidis; assembly: GCF_020735545.1. Lineage (NCBI taxonomy): Bacteria > Bacillati > Actinomycetota > Actinomycetes > Mycobacteriales > Gordoniaceae > Gordonia > Gordonia otitidis. The sequence continues at coordinate 2,932,466 of NZ_CP085974.1, read as the reverse complement.
CGACGCACGCCAGCCCGCACGGCCACGGTGGTCGTTCTCGTCGAGTGCACCCTCGAATCCGTCGAGCACGTTGTACGCCTTGGTGATTCCAGCAGCCGTCGCAGCCTCGGCAGCGCCGATCGAGCGATGACCGGAGCGGCACAGGAAGATCACTTCGTTGTCGTCCCGGATACCCGCATCGCGCAGCTCAGCGATGAATGCTTGGTTGGGGGTGCCGTCGGGGAAGGTGTTCCACTCGACGAAGACGGTCTTCTTCTCGATGACCTCGAGGTCGGGGACACCGACGAAGGCCCACTCCGCTGTGGTGCGGCAGTCGACCAGAACCGTGTTGGGGTCGGTCTCCAGCCTCTCCCAGGCCTGCTGGGGAGTCAGATCGCCTGCATAGGTCATGCCCTGCACACCTTCCGCTGTCCTTTGTCGCCGGTCCCGAACGCACTGCTTGCCGGGAGTTTCGTCGCCTAGCAATGTACTCGCGCGCCGGTCGTGGCGTGATTTCGACCCGAGCCCGCCACGACCCGCTCCACTCAAGCGTCCACCGCAAGTGCCGCGACGACGGCGTCGAGATCGTTGCCGTCGGCGCGCCTGATTGCCCACGTGTCCATGCGCATCGCGAGATCGGAGATGGGAAGAAGCGTGAACTCGCTGCGATCGATAGCGCGCATCGATTCCGTTTCCTCCGGAACCAACGTGAATCGGTCACCGCCGCGGAGCATCAATGCCATTCCGGTGATGGTCGAGTAGCGGTGCGAGGTGTCGACGAGCACACCGAGATCGCGCAGGAGCCGTGTGTACGGTCCGTACCGCAGGTCCCAGTGCCTCGGCCCGGACACCAGGGTCATTCCCCGCAGGTCAGCGGTCGTGAGTGCATCGATGGCCGCGAACCTCGACGCGTCGACGACGGCCACCACTCTCGACGTCGTGAGCAGCGTGCCCACGAGGTCGGGATGGTGTTCGGGTAGATGTGAGATCGCGAGATCGATCTCACCGCCGAGGAGTTGCTCAGGCATCTCCAGCGACGGCATCTGCGAGATGATCACACGATGCGTCTCGTCGACCTGATCGGCAACCGCCGAGATACGTCGACGCTGTGCGTGCGTGAGCTCGTCAGGAACGGCAAGACGCAGGTCCGTGCGCTGGGTCGCGCGTACCGCGGACGGTAGTGCGTCGAGATCTGCGACGACCCGCTCGGCAAGCGGAATCAATGCCCGGCCCGCATCGGTGAGCGCGGTGTGATGTGTCGATCTGTCGAAGAGGCGGACGTCGAGCTCGGACTCCAGCGCCTTGATCCGTTTGCTCAGCGGGGGCGCGGACATGTGAAGTGATTCCGCAGCCCTGGTGAAGTTGAGCTCACGTGCCACAGCGAGGAAGTACCGCAGGTGCATGACATCCATAGAAATATCCAACGCTCCAGATCGAACTCGGTATTTCCGTTCGGGCAACACCGCAGAGTCCGAACTGGTCGTTCCCTTCCGGTCGCACCACTCCTAGCGTGGAGGTAGATCAGCTCTGTTCGCCAGCGCATCGAGAGGCATCATGTTCGAGCACCTATACGTTCTGGATGGCCGCAACCACTCCATCCTCCGGGTCGATCCCAGACATGGAGTCGTCGAGACCGTGACCGATCAGACCGGCTACATGCCGGACGGGATCGTCACCACGCCCGACCGCATCTACTGGACGACCATGGGCAAGCCCACCCGCACCCCGGCGACAGCCGACGCCTCGTCCGACGCCGCCTGGGATTTCAGCACTCCGAACGGCTCGGTGCGCACGTGCGCCCTCGACGGTTCCGGACAAACCCAACTGGTTCCCGACGGCACCATCACCACCGGCAAACAGCTCACCGCCGACTTCGACGCCGGCCTGCTCTACTTCTGCGACCGCGAGGGCACGACCGTCTATCGCGTGGCCACCGACGGCACCGGTCTCACCCCGCTGGTCCACAACACCCGCGACGACACCTGGACGCAGGAATGCGTCGGTGTCGCGAGTGACCCTGTCAACGGGTTCATCTACTGGACACAGAAGGGCCCGAGCAAGGGTGGACTCGGGAGGATCTTGCGTGCAGGCCTCGACCTCCCGGAGGGTGAAACTGCCTCCACCCGAACGGATATCGAAGTGCTGTGGGATGGCCTGCCGGAGCCGATCGACCTTCACCTCGATCCCGACACGAACACCGTCTTCTGGACTGATCGCGGGGAGGCGCCCTCGGGCAACACGCTCAACCGGGCAGCGATACCCGGAAAGGGTCATTCGGGAGCCGCCCCGAAGATTCTCGCCGGTGGCTTCGACGAGGCGATCGGCCTTGCCGTCGACACCGACGCCGCGTTGGTCTACGTCAGCGACCTCGGCGGCTCGATCCGAACGGTCGAGATCGATGGCGACCACGCAGTACGCGAGATCGTTCATCTGCCCAACTCGACTTTCACGGGTATCGCCGGTCTCTGAGAACGACGTACATACACCACCACAACATCTCTCGAAAGAAGTACACACGATGAGCGAATACGCGAAGTCCCTCGACGACATCGACGCACGGCCGGTGGCCGTCGTCGGGGCGGGCACCCTCGGGCGTCGAATCGCCCTCATGTTCTCCACGCGAGGCGGCGAGGTACGGATCTTCGACCAGAACCCTGAGCAACGCAACGCGGCTGTCCAGTACGTCGATGACACCATCGACGAAACGCTGAAGATCATCGGCAAAGGCGTTGCAGGAAAAGTGATCCCGGCATCGACGCTCGCTGATGCGGTTTCCGGCGCGTGGCTGGTCGTCGAGGCCGTTCCCGAGCGCCTCGACATCAAGATCCCGCTATGGGGCGAGATCGACACAGCCGCAGACGACGACGCGATCTTCGCGACCAACTCGTCGTCGTATGCGTCGTCGACGATGACCGAGAACGTGCGCAACCCGGAACGTATGTGCAACATGCACTTCTACATGCCCCCGACGTCGAACGCCGTCGACCTCATGTCCGACGGCGACACTGCCCGCGACGTCCTCGACTCTCTGCTCACCGTGCTGCCCGAGTTCGGTATACATCCGTTCGAAGCACACAGGGAGAGCACGGGATTCATCTTCAATCGCATCTGGGCCGCAATCAAGCGGGAGTCGCTCGAGGTCGTCGCAGAGGGTGTGTCGACGCCACACGACATCGATGAGATGTTCAAGATCAACTGGCACTTGCCAACCGGCCCGTTCGCAATGATGGACGGCGTGGGCCTCGACGTGGTACTCGACATCGAGAATCATTACGCCGCCGAGAATCCGAACCTGCCGACCGGCCCGCGTGAACTTCTCAAGCGCTACGTCGACGACGGCAAGCTCGGCCGCAAGACCGGCGAGGGTTTCTACAGCTACGAGTGACTTCTACACCACGAGTGAACCGTCAGCTCGTGCAGAGCTTCCACCTCCCGTCGTCCTTCACCACGACGACGCTCGTGGTCTGTTCGTCGTCCGGCGTCTTGTCGAAGTGCCAGTGCACCCGCGCCGTCGCGCGCTCGCCATTGACGGTCACGTCGGTGATCTCCGGGATGACGATGCGGCCCTTCGATTCGACCGATGTGCGGTTCTGACGCACGAATTCGGCCCCGGAGATGAACGACGGCGACGACGTGTCTGCAGCGCACGTCGATTCCTTGTACTTGCCGTAGTCGACATTGTTGCGCGCGGTGTAGTTGTCGTTGATCGCGAACTGGACCTGGCCGGAATCACTGGCCCGCTCTTGCGCAGGACGCAACACGTTGGACAGCACCACGCCGAGTATCGCCAGCGCAACGACGACCAACGCGATCCAGAACGGCCACGCGTCTTTCCAGGTGCGTGGGCGCTGCTCGCCCTCGAATTCGTCACCGGCGGCTGACTCACGTGCACCTTTGGCCATGCCCGGGAGTGTAGTGGTCGGTCGTGGTGGCTCTCGTGGCCCCCGATCCGGACATACACGGCAACGAGTCTCGTAAGGTGAGCCTAAGAGACGGCAGCATCATCGAGAGGACCCCCTGTGCACCACCCACGACACCTCCGCCACGCGCTCGCAGCTCTGGCAATCGTGACGGCGTCGACGATGGTTCTCGTCGGATGCTCGTCGCCCGACGAGAACCAGCCCGCGGCCGGGTCGTCGGTACCCGCTGCAGAACCCGGCGCCCTGCCGGTGACCATCGACCACAAATACGGGTCGACGACCATCTCCACACAACCCGCCCGCGTAGCCGCGATGGGGGTCGGCGACGGCGACACACTCCTCGCACTCGGCATCACGCCGACGACGATCGCCCCGTTCGCCGATCCGACCCAGCGCAGCGCCCCGTGGAACGAAAAGCTCCTCGGTGACGCGAAGCCGGTCATCCTGCCCAACGTGTCCGCCGAGTTCGGTGCGCAGATCGCCAAGGCACTGTCGACCGATCCGCAGCTGGTCACCGCGGTCGGCGCGGCGCCCACCCGCGAGCAGTACGACACGCTCAGCAAGGCGGTGCCGACCATCGTCAGGCCCGCGCAGTACCAGGACTGGCAGGTCCCCTGGGAGGTGCAAACCCTGGAGATCGGCAAGTCCGTCGGGCTACCCGACGCGGCGTCGAAGAAGATCTCGGAGGCCAGACAGCACGTCGAAGCGCTGCGTGCCGAGCATCCCGAGTTGGAGGCGAAGACCGGCGTCGTGGTGACCGGTTCGCCGGACGGCGGCGTCTCGATCTACGGTCCGGGAGACGGTCGCGCGCAGACACTCGCCGACTACGGGCTGAACTTCCCCCAAGCCCTCAAGTCCACGATCACCAACGGCTTCTACGGATCGATCTCAGCCGAGAGACTCGACCTGCTCGACGCCGCCGACGTCGTGGTCGTCGTCGACTGGTCGGGTGCGAACGCGAAGCTGAAGAGCGACGCGACCTGGAACCGTCAGCGCTACGTCACCCAGGGCCGCGCCGTGTACCTCGACCAGCAGGTCGGAAGCGCGATGTCGGTGCCGACCGTGCTCACCGTGCCCTGGGTCGCGGACAAGACGATCGGACCGATCTCGGACGCCGCACGCAAGAGCACGGTGCGCCCTCGCGCCAACTGAGGCAACCCTCACAGATGATTTTGGGTATCGCTGTCCAGCGCCTACCGTAGAGGGGATAAGCGTCGACGCTCCGCCGCACTCCAGCGACATACCTGGCGCGTCGAGACACCCCTGAGTACGAGGTAGACGACACTCTATGACTGATCAGAGCCGCCCGCTGCGGGTCGCCATCGTCGGAGCCGGCCCGGCCGGCATCTACGCCGCCGATGCCTTGATGAAGTCCGACACCGCCAAAGATCGCGGTGTCAGCATCGATCTCTACGAGCGGATGCCTGCTCCGTTCGGCTTGATCCGGTACGGCGTCGCCCCCGACCACCCGCGTATCAAGGGCATCATCACGGCACTGCACAAGGTGCTCGACAAGCCGCAGGTGCGACTGCTCGGCAACATCGACTACGGCACCGACATCACCCTCGACGAACTCAAGGCGCACTACGACGCCGTGATCTTCTCGACCGGCGCCACCGACGACCGCGCACTCGACATCCCCGGCATCGACCTCGACCGCAGCTACGGCGCGGCACAGTTCGTCGCCTGGTACGACGGCCACCCCGACTTCCCGCGCGAATGGCCGCTCGATCAGGAGAAGGTCGCGGTCATCGGTGTCGGCAACGTCGCACTCGACGTCGCCCGGGTGCTCGCCAAGACCGGCGACGAACTGCTTCCCACCGAGATCCCGGCCAATGTCTACGAGGGCCTCAAGTCGAACAAGGCCGTTGAGGTCCACGTGTTCGGTCGCCGCGGACCCGCGCAGGCCAAGTTCACACCGCTCGAGCTCAAGGAGCTCGATCACTCGCCGAACATCGAGGTCGTCGTCAGCCCCGAGGACATCGACTACGACGAGGGTTCGGCCGTCGCACGGCGCGGTAGCAAGATCACCGACCAGGTCGCCACGATCATCGAGAACTACGCGATGCGCGAGCCCAAGCAGGGCGCGATCCACAAGCTCTTCCTGCACTTCTTCGAAAGCCCCATCGAGATCCTCGGCGAGAACGGTGAGGTCGTCGGGTTGCGCACAGAGCGCACACAGCTCGACGGCACCGGCAACGTCAAACCCACCGGCAAGCACACCGACTGGGACGTCACCGCGGTCTACCGTGCCGTCGGCTACCTCTCGGACAACCTGCCCGAGATCCCGTTCGACTCGCAGGCGGGCGTCATCCCCAACGAGGCCGGCCGCATCTTCGACGACGGCACCCATCTCACCGGTCTGTACACCACCGGTTGGGTCAAGCGCGGCCCCGTCGGCCTCATCGGCCACACCAAGGGCGACGCCAACGAGACCGTCGAGTGCATCATCGACGACATGGGCAACGACGCGCTGCTCGATCCGGCCAACCCGTCGGAGGACGCGGTCATCGAGCTGCTCGAGTCCAAGAGCATCCCGTTCACCACCTGGGACGGCTGGTACCGGCTCGATGAGCATGAGCGCGCCCTCGGCGCCGCTGAGGGCCGCGAACGCGTCAAGGTCGTTGAGCGCGAGGACATGATCGCCGCTTCCGAGCCACACAAGATTCAGAAGGCCTGACTCCGCCTGGAACGAACAACAGAGAACGCCGACCGGGATTCCGGTCGGCGTTCTCTGTGTGAGAGGAAACCGATCGCCAGGCGATCGGGTCGATCAGTTCTGTGCAGCCTTGACCGCAGCGGCGGGCGGAGCCTGGTCGCCGACCTTGGCCTGCGACGGGTCGACCTTCTGCGTGTTCGGCGCCTGCTTGCGGTCACCTTCGAACTGCTTGAGATTCCACCAGAAGCCCGCGTTGTTGAAGATGTTCTCCACCTGTGCGCCGATGGTGTAGCCGGAGATCGACGACGGGAAGCAGCCACGCCAGGTGGTTTCGAACGCCATGTAGAACTCGCCCGGCTTCAGTACGCCCGGATGCTTCTTGTCGACGGTCGCGAGCTTGGTGGCACCACCGAGTTCGGTGACATTCACGTTGGTCATGGTCGCGCCACCGATGTTCTTCACGCCCATCCAGCGGTGCATGCGCCAGCCGGGGAGGTTATCCCAGGTGGGGCCCCAGCCCTTGAAGTAGCAGTTGACGCCGCCGACGAGCGCGAGGTCGCCCGGACCTGCAGCGTGGGCGGGTGTTGCTGCGGCTACCGACCCCGCAGCGATACCGCTGGCGGCGGCGACCGCGGCGATAGCGCGCTTCACAGACTTCTTCATGTCGTATGACCTTCCTGATTCACGTGTCGTCGTGCGTTGATCGACCTGCGAACTGCCGATATGCACCGGGGGATACCACTGCGGACGTTCACCCCCCGACGGTTCGTCCCGTCTGAACATACTTATCGGAAACTCACAGAAAGTTGTTACCCCGCTGAAAGATCTTGCCCGTTCGGCAATCTCCTCGTGACTTCGGCCCCGGGCATCCGGGAGCGCACAATCAGCTCAGGTAAGGTTGCCCTTCGTGCGTCGTTTCTCCGGTTTGTTGGTGATCGTTGCGGTCCTCGCCGCCGCGGTCATCGCGTCGGTGATCGTCGGCACTCGCACGATCCCACCTGCGCAAACGTGGGATGCCTTCACCTCGGGCGTCGGTCAGATCTGGAGCGCGATCATCCATCTCCGCGCACCACAGGTCACCAAGCCCGACGACACCGCGGGCATCATCTGGGATCTTCGTATCCCGCGAACCGTGTTGGGTCTGCTCTGTGGTCTGGCGATCGGTGCCGCAGGCGCCATCACTCAGGGTCACACCCGCAACCCCATCGCCGACCCCGGCATGCTCGGCGTCAACGCGGGAGCAGCGTGCGCGGTTGTGTGTGGCGTCTACGTGCTCGGAATCTCCTCCCCCATGGCGTTCATGGGTTTCGGCCTGCTCGGCGCGATCATCGCGTCGTGCGCGGTCTTCGGTGTCTCCGCGCTGACCGGCACCGGTCCCGTCACCCTGATCCTCGCGGGGACGGGCCTGTCCGCGATGCTCACGGCGATCACGTCGGCCGTCGTCCTCTCCGACACCGCATCCCTCGACGCCTGGCGCTTCTGGAGCGTCGGCTCGACGGCCGGCCGGAGCATCGAGATCTTCTGGGCCGCGCTCCCATTCGTCGTCGTCGGGCTGGTCCTCGCTCTGGCGAGCGGATTCTTTCTCAACATCCTGAGCCTCGGCGACGAGATGACGACGGCGCTCGGATCGCGGGTGCTGGTGATCCGCGCCGTCGGAATCGCCGCCATCACCCTGCTGGTCGGAGCGGCAACGGCCGCCTGCGGACCGATCGTCTTCCTCGGCCTGGTCGTACCTCATATCGCGCGTGCGTTCACCGGACCCGACTACCGCTGGATCATCCCCTACTCCGCACTGATCGGCGCCACCCTCATGCTGGTCTGTGATGTCATCGGCCGCGTGATCGCACGGCCGGGTGAGGTCCAGGTCGGTGTCGTTCTCGCGATGGTGGGCGCGCCGTTCCTGATCGCCATGGTCCGCAGACAGAAGCTGACGAACGTATGACGACCCGACCCGGAACCACCAAACGCGAGACCGCACCCGTGTCCACCGATGACACCGGATCGACGACGCCCGACCGTCGCCGCCGCATCGTCCGAATCGGGCCGTCGTCGTGGGTCATCCGTCCGCGTATGGTGGCCGTCACCCTCCTGGGCCTCGCGCTCACCCTGTTGCTGTTCCTGCTCAGCGTCGGCGTCAGCGACTACCCGCTGTCACCTCTCGACGTGGCGCGCATCCTGCTCGGCGGGGGCACCCGCATCGAGAACGTCGTCGTACTCTCCGACGCTCTTCCGCGCGCGCTGGTCTCCGTTCTCGTCGGCTTCGCACTGGGTGCGGCTGGTGCGCTGAGCCAGTTGATCGCACGCAATCCCCTTGCCACACCGGACATCCTCGGCATCACGGCGGGTTCGAGCGCGGCGGCCGTCGCTGCCATCGCGTTCGGAAACGGTTGGGGTTCATGGCTCGCCGACATCGGCGTCCCCGCGGCAGCACTTCTCGGTGGTGTCGTCACCGCGATCGTCATGTACGTGCTCGCGTGGCCGGGACGCAAGGCCAATCACGGCATCAATCCGTTGCGACTCGTTCTCATCGGCGTCGGCGTGACGTGGTTGCTGCAGGCGCTCACGTCCTTCCTCCTCACCCGGGCCGACATCAAAGATGTTGCCCGGGCACAGGTCTGGCTCGTCGGATCGGTCTCCCAGTCGACCTGGTCGAGTGTGTGGCCCGTCGCGATCGCAGTCGTCGTGGGTGTCGTCGTGATCGTGACGATGTCCCGACAGATCGACGCTCTCTCACTCGGGCAGGACATGGCGCGTGGCCTCGGCGTACGCACCACGGGAGTGTCGACCACCGTCCTGCTCGTCGCCGTGGGGCTGACGGCACTCGCCGTCTCGGCTGCCGGGCCCATCGCATTCATCGCCCTGCTCGCACCACAGATCGGTCTGCGCCTTGCCCGGACGCCGGTTCCGACACCGCTGCTCGCAGGCGTGATCGGGGCGATCCTCGTCCTCGCCGGCGATCTGCTTTGCCGCACGCTACTTCCCGACGGTCTGCCCGTCGGCATCGTCACCGCGGCGGTCGGCGGCCCGTTCCTCATCTACCTCATGGTCTCGATGTCACGGAAGGCGACAGTATGAGCAGACTCGTCGGCCAAGGACTGACCGTCGGATACGACGACCGCATCGTCATCGAGGGACTCGACATCGAGATCCCAGACGCGGCAGTCACCACCATCATCGGACCCAACGGCTGCGGCAAATCGACGCTGTTGCGCTCGCTGTCACGACTGCTGCGGCCACACGAGGGCGTGGTGCTTCTCGATGGCGCCGATATCAACCACACGAAGCCAAAAGAGGTCGCACGCAAGCTGGGCATCCTTCCCCAGAATCCTGTTGCGCCGGAAGGTCTCACCGTGGCCGACCTCGTCGGCCGAGGCCGCTTTCCGCACCAGAAGTGGTATCAGCAGGCGTCGCCCGAGGACGAGGCGGCCGTGGCGTCGGCGCTGGAGATGACAGCCACCACTGAACTGGCCGACAGGCAGATCGACGAGCTGTCCGGAGGCCAGAGACAGCGCGTGTGGATCGCGATGACCCTGGCTCAGGGCACCGATCTACTACTGCTCGACGAACCGACCACCTACCTCGACCTCACGCACTCGGTCGACGTGCTCGATCTCGTGTACTCGCTGCGCACCGAGCATGGCAAGACCATCGTGATGGTGCTCCATGATCTCAATCTTGCTGCGCGGTACAGCGATTCGTTGTTCGTCATGACATCGGGCCGGATTGTCGCGCAGGGCGACCCGCACGAGGTCATCACCGAGCAACTCCTCGAGGAAGCGTTCGGACTCACCGCACGGGTGATCGAGGACCCGGTGTACGGCGATCCGTTGATCGTGCCGATCGGTACGCGAAGCGCGCGCAGGGACGTCGTGACATCGGTGGGCGACCACACCATCGGCGTGGAAGCGGACTGATCCGCATCACGCCGTGCTCGGACGTGTGGTCAGTCGACCGCAGCGCCCGATGCCCGACGATCGGGTGACGGCGGCGTCTCGCCCGCGTCCTCGACCTCGCGGCCATCACCTGGCGGCGGGCCGGCCGGGACACGTGTGACACCTGCGTCTCCGGCCGAGCGACTCGGAGCTGCCGGATGCCCGTTCTGCGGAACGGGCCGACCCGGCTGAACCGTCGGGCGAGCGGCACCCTGCTGAGCGGCCCGCGGGTCACCCTGCGGAGCCGGACGCGGACCCGCCTGCGGAGGTCGCGGACCCGCCTGCGGAGGTCGCGGACCGACCGGGTGACGTTGTCCCGCTTGCTGATTCGGGTGCTGCATCGACGGACCCGGTTGATGCGGCTGCCCGTGCGGGCCCCGACTGTCGGGCCTCGCTGCACCGGGCGCGATGGGCCGGACCGGCGGCTGGGGCGCAGGTGCGGAGGCGCGCAGCGGAACCACGACCCCCCGCCGCGCGGGCCGTCCCGGGACCGGCGTGACGATCGACGCGGCACGCACGGCTCGCTCGCGCGCCGTCGAGACGTCGTCGGCGGTTGCGGTGACCACGCCCATGCGGCGACGGACAAAGCTCTCCGGCTTGCCGAAGAGTCGAATATCGGTCTCGGGCACCGCAAGTGCCTGTGCGACGTACTCGAAGCCGATACCCTTTTCGTCGAGCTGACCGTAGATCACGGCCGAGGCCCCGGGCGAGGCAAGGGTCACGTCGACGGGAAGACCGAGGATCGCCCGCGCGTGCATCTCGAATTCCGAGAGTCGCTGGGTCGCCATCGTCACGAGCCCAGTGTCGTGTGGTCGTGGCGAGACCTCCGAGAAGTAGACGTCGTCACCCTTGACGAACAGTTCGACACCGAAAATGCCACGGCCGCCGAGATTGCCGTCACCCATCGCGGTGGCGATGCGAGCGGCGATCGACGTCGCCGCACCGAGTGCGAAAGAACTCATCTCGTGGGGCTGCCAACTCTCGACGTAGTCGCCGTTGACCTGACGGTGCCCGATCGGGGCGCAGAAATGGGTCACCAGCCGACCAGTCGCCGGATCGATGGCGCGCACGGTCAACAGCGTGATCTCGTAGTCGAAGTCGATGAAGCCCTCGACGATCACGCGCTCGCCCGCCACCCGACCACCGGTCGTCGCGGTCTCCCACGCCTTGTCGATGTCCTCTGGACCACGAACGACGGTCTGGCCCTTGCCCGACGACGACATCACCGGCTTGACCACGCACGGATAACCGACCTGCTCGGCGGCGACCGCCAACTCGTCGTGCGAACCCGCGAACAGGTACGGCGACGTCGGAAGGCCGAGTTCCTCGTCGGCGAGACGTCGAATTCCCTCACGGTTCATCGTCGCGACGACCGCGGACGCCGTCGGGATGACCTCTGCGAGTCCGCGCTGTTCGATCGTCACCAGTGCGTCCGTCGCGATCGCCTCGATCTCGGGGACGACGTAGGCGGGCGAGTACTTCTCGACCAACCCGATCAACGCGTCGGCGTCGGTCATGTCGATCACCTCGGCGTGATGGGCAACCTGCTGCCCGGGCGCACCCGCGTATCGGTCGACGGCGACCACCTCGACGCCGAGCCGTTGAAAGGCGATGATCACCTCTTTGCCGAGTTCGCCGGCACCGAGCACCATCACCCTGGTGGCGTTCGGCGACAGCGGTGTTCCCAGAATGTCCGGCGGCCCCACGGTCGGCTGCGCGGGCGACACGTTCGGTGTCGCCGCGCCGGTGGCGTGGTTGTCCGCGCTACTCCCGTTGGTCGAGGTCATACCGCAATCTTACGTGCCGGATTTGTCGTTCCGCCTTCGATCACCCCGAGCGCAGTGGCACACCCCGACGACCTCAGCCCAGCACCTCGTGGATGTAGCACCACCGCCAGATCTCGCCCGGCTCTGCCGAGCGCATCACCGGATGGCCGACATCGTGGAAATGCGCCGTGGCGTGTTTACGCGGACTCGAATCGCAGCACCCCACGTGGCCACAGTCCAGGCAGATGCGCAGGTGAGCCCAATGCTGTTCGCCGAGTTGCATGCAGTCCTCACACACGCTGATGTCGCCGTTCGCCGGCGGTGGATCGGTCGCGGCGTCGACTCCGGACTCCGCGAGCTCTGGACATCTGGCTGCCGCGGGACCCTCGCTGCGGGACTCACCGGCACGGGCACGAGATCGACCGAACAATCGCATGCCCCATTATCGCGCGACTGCACGTCACAGTCGGGCTAGGTTGACGCAGTGAGCGCATCCCTTCTGCTGGTCGGCGTGCTGTCGGTGGCGATCGCGGCGGTGTGCCGGCACTACCGGCTGTCGGCGCCTCTGATACTCGTACTCGTCGGTCTCGCCATAGGCTGGATCCCCGGGCTTCCGGCAGCAGAACTCGACCCCGACTTCGTCCTTTTCGTCATCCTTCCGCCACTGCTCTACTCGGCCGCGCAGGACAGCTCGTATCAGGAGATCCGTGCGAATCGCCGGGCGATCGGCCTGCTGGCAATCGGACTTCCGCTGGTCACCACAGTCGTCGTCGGACTGGTGGCCTACCTGACGGTCCCACATCTGCCACTCGCTGCCGCACTGGTGCTGGGTGCCATCGTCGCGCCGCCCGACGCGGTGTCGGCGCAGGCAATAGGGCGCAGGGTCGGACTGCCGAGACGCATCATGACGCTGCTCGGCGGTGAGAGCCTACTCAACGACGCGACCGCACTCACCGCCCTGCGAGTCGCTCTGGCCGCTGCAGTCGGCGCCACGACCTCCGTCTGGAACGGGCTCGAGACCTTCCTGCTGGCCGCGATCGGTGGCCTCGTTGTCGGCCTGCTGATCGGTTACCTGGTGTTCCGCGTGCGCGACTGGCTCACCGATCCCACCATCGAGACGGCGATCGGCCTCATCGTGCCGTTCGCGACGTACTTCGTCGCCGAGGAACTGCACACCTCCGGAGTGATCGCCGTCGTCGTCGCCGGATTGTTCCTCGGCCAGCGGTCCGTTCGACTCGGATACGCGACACGTCTGCAGGACGAAGCGGTTCGCAAATCGATCGATGCGCTGCTCGAGGCGTTCGTCTTCCTACTGATCGGGCTGCAGTTACCCGACCTGATCCGTGGTCTGGCAGGACAATCGTGGCTGCACATCGCTTTCGACGCCGTGATGGTTCTGCTCGCGACGATCCTTGTGCGCTTCGCGTGGGTATATCTGTTCACGTATCTGTCGCGTTTGCTGCCGGGCGTCCGACGGCGAGAACCCCCACCCAAACCGTCCTGGCTGTTCGTCGTCGGATGGTCGGGCATGCGGGGCGTCGTGTCACTGGCGGCAGCGTTCTCGATTCCGCTGACCACCGAGTCGGGTGAGCCCTTTCCCGCCCGCGCCGAGATCCTGTTCCTGACCTTCGTGGTCGTCGTCGGGACGCTACTGATCCAGGGAATCAGCCTGCCGTGGGTGATCCGACGTCTCGGTGTGTGCGGAGACGACGACGCGTCGGATCGCCTGGCATTCGCCGCGGCACAGGACCGCGCGTCACGAGAGGCCGAGAACTACCTCGACTCGGTGTCGGAGGACATCGAGGAGCACGATCCGCGCCGTCTGCAGGTCGCGATGCTGCGCAAATGGCTGACCACCCAACGCAATACGGCGTGGGAGGAACTCGGCCGGGGGCCTGAGGACATCGGCGAGTCCCCGACATCAGCGGGAAACCGCATGCGTACCAAGCTGCTTGAAATCCAACGAAAGGTGTTCATCGACGAACGCGACGCCGGCCGCATCGACGACGAGGTGCTGCGCGCAGCACTGCGACGGCTCGACTTCGCCGAAGGGGTCACCGACCGCGAGGGATGAGGCGTCGAGGACGTCGGTCGACTCCCATCCGGGGGCCTTCCGCCGAGCGCGGGTAACGATCAGTCGGCTTCCGTCGGGGCGGAGGGATCGTCCTCGGGGATCGCCGCGTACACGCGGGTCTCCTCGGTGCGCCCACGCAGCGAGGTGGTCTCCTGTTCCTCCCAGTGAGCGGCCTCCTCGGCATTGGCTACGTCGACGGCCCGCCCCGAAGCCAGCGGGCGGCGCGGATCCCGCTTGGCGAGTTCGGAGAGTCTGGCGCTCTCGTTGACCGGATCACCGATGATCGTGTACTCGAACCGCTCGATCGCGCCGACGTTGCCCGCGACGACCGGCCCGAACCCGACACCGATGCCCGCCGAGAGTTCGGGAACCCGACGCGCGAGTTCGCGTGCGATCTCGCGGGCGGTAGCCAGCGCGGCACCCGCGGCGTCGTCGAGATCGATCGGCGCGCCGAAGATGGCGAGCACGGCATCGCCCTCGAATTTGTTGACCAGACCCCGGTGCCGCTCCACCTGCTTGACGATCACGGCGAAAAACCTGTTGAGGATCTCGACGACCTCGGTCGGTGAGCGCTCGGCGGCAAGCGTCGTCGAACCGATGACGTCGACGAACAGTGCGGCAACGGTGCGTTCGGTGCCGCCGAGTGCTGGGTCGGAACTCAGTGCGGCTTCGGCGACCTCCCGACCGACATGTCGTCCGAAGAGATCGCGCATGCGCTCACGCTCACGGAGTCCGCCGACCATCGAGTTGAAGCCCACCTGGAGGTCGCCGAGCTCGGTGCCGTCGTACACAACCAGGTCGACCTCGTCGCGGACATCTCCCGCCTGCACCCTGTTCATGCCGTTACGCACGCTGCGCAGTGGTCCGGTCACGCTCAGGCTGGTCAACACCGTGAGCAGCAGGCCGGTGGCCAGGGAGATGACAGCGAGCACGAACACCCCGACGAACAGGTCGAGTTTGCTCGTGTCCTCGCGGAATGCGCCGAACGAGACCACGAGCAGGATCCCGACGATGGGCGTCGCAGAACCGACGATCCACGCCACCACTGACCGTGACAGAACACCCGAGCGCTTGCGTCGGCGGTACCCGGCACTGATGAGATCCGCCGAGACCGGGCGGAGCGCGAGTTCAATCAAGAGGTAGGCGACACCGACGACGACAGTGCCCGACAACCCGATGACGAAGAACATCTTCGGGATGAGCATCGGACTCTGGACGCCGTACATGATGGTGAACATCACCACGGCCCCGAGCCACAGCATCGCCTGTAGCCCCAACAGTCGGATGGGCACCCGCTGGGTGCGCTTGGCGTCACCCTTGGTCGGCTGATCGCGTCTGATTGCCCACCGCAGATCCCGCGTGACGGTGAACGTGCCCCAACCGATACCGACGACGAATGCCAGGGAGACATACAGCGGCACGACGATGTAGTTGACCCACCACAGCTCGGGGAGGAAAGTCGACGGTTCCGGAATGCCGACGGTCGACAAGGCGATGGCGGCGATCGCACCCACGAGATTGGTGACGACGATCGTCGCGGTCAGCACCGTCTGGACACGAACCCGTCGTTTGATTCGGCCTTCGGCGGCCGACCCCAGCAGGATCGACCCGTAATCGCGCTCGGATCGACCCCGGATCATCCACATACTGTGTCACAGTCGCGTTCCGCAGCGACAGCGACCACAGAAGGCAACAGCGACAGGCGTCGGCGGGGCGTGCGACAGACGGGCGGCGGGACGGTCACACCGTTTCAGAACTCGTTGACGGCTCGACCGGTCCCGCCGCCCGATGGACAGATTCCTCAATTGACTCGCAGTGATACACCACCCCCTTCGTTCAATGTCCGAAATTTTTCGTCAAAGAACTTGTGCAGCAGCATCTTCCACGAGCATCAGCCTACGGCCGGTGCTCAGCCGCTCGCATTCGCGGTGATTGCCTGCTGACGGCCGGTGGACTCGACGACGATCTTGCGTGGTTTCGCCTCCTCGGCGAGAGGGATCGTCACCGACAGCACACCGTTGTCGTAGTTGGCTACGATCTTCGTGACGTCGATACCTTCACCGAGGGACACCTGCCTTCGGTACGTCCCCGAAAAACGTTCGCTCGCAAGCCATTGCACACCATCGTCAGACGGCGCACTCCGTTGAGCGGTCAGCGTGAGCACCCCGTGGTCGACGTCGATGTCGATCGAGCCGGGGTCAGCCCCGGGTAGGTCGGCGACGAGCATGTAGTGGTCGTCGACCTTGTACAGATCCAGCGGCATGAACCGGGGCGCTCGAACCGACCCCACGGAGGAGCCTGTCATGAGCCCACGAGCAAGCGCGTCAACATCGCCGAACGGATCAAAACGAAGCACAGCAACTCACCTCCTGAATTCAGGCTGCCCGCCACCCGATTCGACGAGCAGCACATGCTGTACGCAATCAAAAATAGCACTGCGACCAACATTCGTCTAGCACTCATTCGATAGGAGTGCTAGAACATTTCTCATCACCCGCGGGATGCACTCCCTACACCAGAAGACAAGGAGGACAACATGACTGGAGAAACGACGGCTAGCCGCGACTGGCCGGGAAACACCCCAACTGATCACGCTGGAAATCATCACGTCGACGTCGTCTGGCCCGAACCATCCCCACTCGAGAAATGGTGGGTGTCGGTGATGAAACAATCCGACCGCAAGGCGTCGTCGAACAATGATCGGGAACGACGCCTCGCGGCCGGATTCAGCTGATCCTGATCATCTTTTTGTTGACGAACTCGTCGATGCCGAAGCGCCCTAGTTCGCGGCCGAAGCCCGATCGCTTCACGCCGCCGAACGGCAGTTCGGCCCCTTCCGCGCCGACCGCGTTGACGAAGACCATGCCTGCCTCGATCTTGTCGGCGACGCGCAGCGCCTGGTCGGGATCGGTGGTGAAGACGTACGAGCCGAGACCGAACGGGGTGTCGTTGGCGAGTTCGACGGCGGCATCCTCACCCGACACCTTGTAGACGGTCGCGATCGGACCGAACAGTTCCTGCTTGGCAACCGCAGACTCGGGGTCGACGCCGGTCAGCACGCCTGGCGGGAAGTAGGCGCCCTTTCGCTCGCCCGCCGACTCGAGACTCGCCCCGGCAGCCAACACCGACTGCACCTGCTCGTCGAGTCGCTCGGCCGCGGCCACCGAGGACAGCGGCCCGAGTTCTTCGGCCGCAGCCTTGACCTTCTCGGTGAACTTGACGATGAAATCGTCGTAGACGCTCTCGTCGACGATGAACCGCTTGGCCGCGTTGCACGCCTGCCCGGTGTTCTCGAATCGACCGTCGACAGCGGCGGATACAGTCGCATCGAGGTCGTCGGTGGAGAGCAGGATGAACGGATCCGACCCGCCGAGTTCCAGAACGACCTTCTTGAGGTTGCGTCCCGCGACCTCGGCGACCGCAGCCCCTGCACGTTCGGAACCGGTCAGCGAGACACCCTGCACTCGCGGGTCGGCGATGGCCTCGGCGATCTGCTCGTTGGTGGCGTAGACGTTCACGTACGCACCGGGCGGGTAACCCGCGTCGAGGAAGATCTGCTGCAGAGCCGCCGCCGACTCGGGGCACTGCGGAGCATGCTTGAGCACGATCGTGTTGCCCAGCACCAGGTTTGGTCCGGCGAATCGCGCGACCTGGTAGTAGGGGTAGTTCCAGGGCATGATGCCCAGCAGTACACCGACAGCGCTGCGTCGGATGAACGCCGACCCCTCGCCCTCAAGCAGCGCGATCGGCTCGTCTGCGAGGAACTTCTCGGCATTGTCGGCGTAGTACTCGTAGATCGCGGCGCTGAACTCGACCTCGCCGACGGACTGGTCGTACGGCTTGCCCATCTCACGGACGATGATCTTGGCGAGTTCATCCTTACGCTCGGTGTGCAACTCGCCGACGCGACGGATCAGAGCGGCGCGCTCGGCGACCGTGGATTTCTTCGACCACGTCTGGAATGCGTCGTACGCCGCGGTGATCGCGGCGTCGACCTGTTCGTCGGTCGCGGTCGGATACTCCTTGACGACGTCGCCGGTCGCGGGGTCGACCACTTGGTACAAGCTCATCGGACTCTCCTCGTCTGCACGCACGGCCCGCTCGGCCGACTCCCCTACGAATGTAGTAGCCGAGGTCGCCTCACGCTGAGTGAATCGACAAGACTCGAACCGGAATGCTGCGGATTCAGCACAATCGACGGTCTGATCGGGAGGTAATTCGATGCGATACGGCCCCTCGGCCACTGATTTCGTTTAGAGGGGCGGATGCGCCCCGACAGCGACCGTCAGACGATGGCCCGGCGTACCACACCCGACCGCCGGCCGCCGACGCTGACGCGACTCAGACGATGGCCCTGCGCACCACACCCGACCGCCGGCCGCCGACGCTGACGCGACTCAGACGATGGCCCGGCGTACCACAGTCTGGTCACGACCGGGGCCGACGCCGATGCACGAGATGTGCGCGCCCGACAGCTCCTCGAGTCGCAGCACGTAGTCCTGCGCGGTCTGCGGTAGTTCGTCGAAGGTCGTGCACTGAGAGATGTCTTCCCACCAGCCGGGCATGTACTCGTAGACGGGCTTCGCGTGATGGAAACCGGTCTGTGTCATCGGCATCTCGTCGACGCGTTCGCCGTCGACCTCGTAGGCGACGCAGATCGGCACGCGGTCGAGGCTGGAGAGCACGTCGAGCTTGGTCAGGAAGTAGTCGGTGATGCCGTTGACGCGTGTCGCGTAGCGGGCGATCACAGCGTCGAACCAACCGCAACGTCGGGCACGGCCGGTGGTCACGCCGACCTCGCCCCCGGTCTTGGCGAGGTACTCCCCCCATTCGTCGAACAGTTCCGTGGGGAACGGACCCGAGCCGACGCGGGTGGTGTACGCCTTCAGGATGCCCAGCACGGTGCTGATCTTGTTCGGTCCGATGCCGGATCCGACCGACGCACCGCCGGCCGTCGGATTCGACGACGTCACGTAGGGGTAGGTGCCGTGGTCGACGTCGAGCAGCGTGCCCTGCGACCCTTCGAGCAGCACGGTCTCGCCACGTTCGAGCGCCTCGTTGAGCAGGAGCTGAGTGTTCGCGATGCGATGTTTGAAGCCCTCGGCCTGCGCGAGGACCTCGTCGACGACCTGCGCCGGTTCGAGCGCGCGCCGGTTGTAGATCTTGACCAGGATCTGGTTCTTGAGCTCGAGCGCCGCCTCGACCTTCTGCGCGAAGATCTTCTCGTCGAGCACGTCGGCTGCGCGGACACCGACGCGCGCGATCTTGTCCTGGTAGCACGGCCCGATGCCGCGGCCGGTGGTGCCGATCTTCTTGTTGCCGAGGAATCGCTCGGTGACCTTGTCTATCGCGACGTGGTAGGGCATGAGTAGATGTGCGTCCGCCGAGATCATCAGGCCGGTGGTGTCGACGTCGCGATCCTCGAGGCCGCTGAGCTCGGTGAGGAGCACACCCGGATCGACGACGACGCCGTTGCCGATGACGTTGTTGACTCCCGGCGTCAGGATTCCCGACGGGATCAGATGCAGGGCGAACGTCTCGCCGTTCGGGAGAACAACGGTGTGACCTGCATTGTTGCCGCCCTGATAGCGGACCACCCACTGCAGCTTCCCGCCGAGCAGATCGGTCGCCTTGCCCTTGCCCTCGTCGCCCCACTGGGCGCCGATAAGCACGATCGCTGCCATGTCCCAATACTCCTTAGTCGCACGCGTGCGGAACGTCAGTCGCAGGCATGCGGTGCGCGCCGTAACGGACCTACCCTACTTGCTGACCGGGCAGAACCCGCGACGACGCCCCCACACTGGCGGCTCCACCCCCACCCTGTCGCTCGGGCACGGCTACGCTCGTCGGCGTGTCCCATGCAGTCATCTCGTCGGTGACCGTCGACGACGCCCGGAAGTCACCTCCGACGCGCAAGGCTGTGCGGCGGGTCGTCGACGCTGCTCTGGCCGACCGTCCGGATCGGCTCATCGTCGAACCGGGGGATTCCGCATATCCAGACGTTCTGCTCGCCGAAGTCGTCGCGACCCTGATGATCGCCGAACGACTCGACGTCGAGATCGCCTACGCACCAACGTCCGTGACCGCGGCCACGACCCGATACGGGTTGCCACATGGACCCGCAGCACTCGATCTCGCACGCCACGGCGACGCCCGCGAGCTGCCGCTCATCCGCGACGACGCCGCAACCGTACTCGTCGGCACCGCGCGTCATCTCGGTGCCGACGCGAAACTGCACGGTGAGAGTTATGTCGACGATTCCCGACTCTTCGCCGGATCGGTGCGTGGCATCCGCATCGAACCGACGCGTGAGGCTCCGGGCCTGCGCGCACGAGTCGAACGTCGGCTGCGCTCCGGGAGATGGCACATCGGTCGGGCGGCCCAGACCGGCGGCACCAATCTCGTCGTCGAACGCGAAGGCGTCGTGACCGAGAGAATCGTGAAGCGGTCGACCTTCTACCGCCACCACGTCGACTGGAAGTTGGTATGTCCGTGACCTCGAGTGCATGGGCCGGCGGAAGGCCCGAGCGGCCGACCACGCGTGAGATCGCACGGGCGATCCGACCGGGCTGGTTGTTCCTGGCGTTCGTCGCCGTCGCGGTAGTCGGCGGGTGGATGTGCGCTGTCTCGGCACCCGGCCGCAACGCGATGTCGATCGGCGGGACGCTGTTGCTGGTGCTCGCAGGCTGGGTGATCTCGCTGTGCCTGCACGAGTTCGGGCACGCCGTCACCGCGTTCCGATTCGGCGACCGCAACGCCGAACTGCGCGGCTATCTCACGCTCAACCCGATGCGCTACACCCATCCGGGACTCTCCCTCGGTCTGCCGCTGCTGATCATCTTGCTCGGCGGCATCGGATTCCCCGGTGGTGCCGTCTACCTCGACGAACGCGGCATGACCAATCGGCAGAAGACACTGGTCTCGCTTGCCGGTCCCGGGATGAACATCGTGCTCGCGGTGATCCTGCTGGTGGTGATCCGAATCGCGGCGCCCGACGCGTTCGTCCCGCTGCACTCGGGTGTGCTGTCCGGGATGATCCTTGCGGTCGACGGCGTGAATCTGTGGGCGGCGCTGGCGATGCTGGCCTTCTTGCAGATCACCGCGGCTGTGCTCAATCTGATCCCCATGCCGGGTTTCGACGGCTACAACGCCATCGAGCCCTACCTGTCGCAGCAGGCACGGGCGAATGCAGCGAAGATCGCGCCCTACGGGTTTCTGATCGTGTTCGCGCTGTTGTTCATCCCCCAGCTCAACGCCGCCTTCTTCGACCTCATCCGGTGGCTGTTCGAGTTGTCGGGCGTTCCGTCGAATCTCGCTATCCAGGGCTGGAACGTCTTCATGTTCTGGCGCACATGACCGTCGACAGGGGCTGCCGAACCGCGAGGGACGCGGAGCAGAGCAGGTAACTCACGCTGCGCTCGATCAGTGGGTCATCCTGCACCGGAGTCCGTGGTCACGCTCCACGTACCCACGAGCGGGTGTTCACCCCGCTACCGATGTAGCTGCCCTGACCGCAGTCGGTTGCAGCGAACCCGCTGCGGTCGGTCACCGGGCTCGTGCGGTGATAGAACACCCGAACACCATCTCGCTCACCCGAATTGCGACCGAGTCCGACGCAGTCGAGTTCGAGGACGGCCCGGACACCTGCAGGGCAGTTGATCGATGCCCCGGCCCAGTAGCTGTAGGTTCTGCAGTCGCGTGGCGAGGCCGCCTGCGCGTCACCCGCTCCGGCGACGAGGGCTCCGCCGAGGGCGAGACCTGCGACAGCCGCTCCCGTCGCGATACGTCGAACGGTGGCGGTCGTATGAAAACGCGTGCTGTCGATGTTCATGCCGTGCTCCTCATGCGGGTCGGATCGCTTACACCGACATTCGCGACATTGACGGCATTCGTTACGTCACATCGTGCGAGAGCCGAGGTCACCAGCCCAGATCGTCGCGGCAACGCTTCTCGACCTGGTCAGGGTCCACCTGGATCGTCGCGTGGGTGAGCCCGTGACGGGCCAACACCTCACGTGCCCGGGGAAGCACCTCGTCGTTCGGGCAGCTACTTGCCAGATGCACTGTCGCGACGTCCATCCCGGTGGTCAGCGACCAGACGTGGAGGTCGTGGACGTCGTGCACCTCGGGGATGGCGGCGAGTTCGTGTTCGAGCGCGTCGACGTCGACATGGTCGGGCGCCTGCTGGTTGAGGATGCGCAGAGCGTCGCGTGCGAGTCGCACCGCGCGGGGCACCACCCAGATGGCGATCAGGACCGCGACGACGATATCGGCATAACCCCAGCCGGTGGTCATGGTCACGATGCCGGCGATCAACACCCCTATGCTGCCGACGGCATCCGCGAGGACCTCCATGTACGCCCCCCGCACTGCGATCGACTCCTTGGAGTCAGCGCGGAGGAGCAGCATCATCGCGACGTTGACCGCGAGACCGACCAACGCCACCACGATGAGTGTCAGCCCGGGGACCTCGGGGTCGGAACCGATGCGTCGGATCGCCTCGTAGAGCACGAAGATCGCCACACCGATCAGCAGGACGGCATTGGCCACGGCTGTGAACACCTCGGCGCGATGCCAGCCGAAACTCCTTGTGGCGGTAGTTGTTCCGTGTCGCGCGAGCAGCAGCGCAACGAGACCCATCAGCAGAGCGACGACGTCGGTGAGCATGTGCCCGGCGTCGGCGATCAAGGCGAGCGAGTTGACCGCGATTCCCACGACGAGTTCGACCACGAAGTACGTTCCGATCATCGCGACCGCGATGCCCATCGGCCAGATTCGACGATTCGGTGTCACGGCGGCGACACCGTGCGAGTGCGTGTGTGAATGCGAGTGACCCATGGTGCAGCCAATATATGCACGAGTTCGCATATATGACAAGAGTTAGGACCACCTAAATGCGCTGCATGGCTCCGGACCAGGGCAACGCAAAGGCGCAACTCGGTGCTGTCGGCAGGTCTCCCGGTGCCGTCGGCGGGTTCCCCGGTGCCGTCGGCGGGTTTCCCGGTGCTGTCGGCAGGTTTCCCGGTGCTGTCAGCGGGTTTCCCGGTGCCGTCGGCGCGTTCCCCGGTGCCGTCGGCGGGTTTCCGGTGCCGTCGCGCGAGCTCGGCATTCAGGGAGTCGGCGGTCAGCGCAGCGTCGCCTGTGCCGATGAACGCCTGAGTCCGCACACCATCAACAGGTCGATCAGCAGCGATCGCGTCTCCGCCAGCAATGCCGTCTCACTCATGCCGCTCTCCGCGACGAGCTCGGCACGCGCCTTACGCGCGATGGTGCGCAGCACGCGGGCGGCGTCTGCCGGGTCTGGTGATTCGCCTGGCTCGGCGAGCATCATTCGTCTCAACGTCTCGAACGCGTCCCCGAGGTCGTCGATGATCTCGATCAGCTCGGGACGCAGTTTCTCGCCGCGCTGCGTCATCCCGAGCGCGCGTCGCGCGATGATCCGGAAGTTGCGCACGCCGTTGTCGATGGGGTCGGCGGTGGCGGCGATTCTCTGCAGGCGCAATCGCTGACGCCAGTGCAGCGGCGAGATGGTGCTGATCTCCTTGCCGCCCCGCATATCCGACCGCATGGTGTTGATCGCGGCCTGCGTCCCACGAGCGCTCTCGAGCGCCGAGAACACCACGTCCGCATCGCCGACGCGCAGCCCGGCAGCCAGTGTCTTCGCGGCATCGCGCATGGTGGCGAGGATGCCGGCGGCGTCGCGTCGTCCGCGTGAGGCCGGATTGGCAGGTAGCAGCGCCCCCACGATGATGCCGACGAGCCCGCCGATCAGCGCGTCGAACGCACGGTAGTAGCCGCCGGCCTGACCGGGCGGCAGAAGTGTGGCGACCAGTACTGCCGACGATGCGGCCTGCATCGGGATGAGTGGACCGTCGTCGAGGAACACCGCGGTCGCCATCGCGAGGGCCACCACCACCATGATCTGCCACGTGCCCGAGCCGATTCGGGAGATGAGCAGGTCGCCGATCAGGATGCCGATGGACACGCCGACGACCAGTTCGACTGCCCGACGCCATCGCTGTCCCAGCGACAGCCCGAGCGAGATCACAGCGGCAATCGGCGCGAAGAACGGGCGCGAGTGATGCAGCAGGTCGAGCGCGATCCACCACGCCAGACCGGCGGCGACCGAACACTGCAGGATCGGTTGGAGTGAGAGGTACAGCCGCCGGACGCGGGTACGCAAGGGACGCGGGAGCGCGTTGACCCTGGCGCTGACCCGCGCACGCAGCGTAGCGATCACACCAGTCCGAGTTGCTCTGCCGCGGTCGGGTCGCTTTCGTTCAGCAGGTCGAGGCAGCGCAGGTACTCGTCATGCTCGCCGATGACGCGAGCAGCTCGTGCCAACGCACCGACGCAGCGCAGGAACCCCTGGTTGCCCTCGTGCGCCCATGGGACCGGCCCGAAACCCTTCCATCCGTTTCGACGCAGTTGGTCGAGTCCACGGTGGTATCCGGTGCGTGCATAGGCGTAGGCCGCGATGACCGCGTTCACATCGGGTGTCTGCTCGCCTTCCGGCTGGCCGTCGGCGCTCACACCACCGGCCGACAACGCCGCCTCTGCCAGGTACGCCCAAGCAATCGACGCCGTGGGATGCGCTGCGGCGACCGCAGCGGGAGATGCACCGTTGAGCAGGTCCGACTCGGCCTCGTCGTCGCCCGGCAGGAGCGTCGGTTGGGGGCCCATCAAATCTCCGAAGGAAGTCACTCCCCTATTCAAGCATCGAGCCCCGGCGCGGTGTCCGCTTCGGGTCTCCCGGCATATCCACAACGCAGAATGCTCGCCCGAGGCGCCCGACGACGTCGACGCGGCGGTAGTAGTCTGCGCAGAATGCACATCGCCCTGCCCAGATGCCTCTGACAATCGCGATTCGCTAGGGTGAATGGCGCACTTGGTCGTTGCACGACCCCCCCATGCCGCACTGCGCGGCGGAATCCACTTGGTCGAGGAAGGATTGGTGATCGACGATGCCGCAATCCGGTGATCGGAAATCGGCTGTCACCAAGGCTTTCTCGGTGATCCGGAAGAAGGCCGTCGAACGCCTGGAGGGCGCTTCCAGCCGAGGCGGCTCGTCGCAGAGGAAGTCGTCGTCCCCGACACCTAGCGGCTCGTCATCGAAAGCATCGACTGCGACCACGGACGCTCACGCGGGGGAAACTGGTACTTCGGTAGACAAATCTCGGGTCGACGAAGTGGACGCGGACGGCGCGAAGGCCTCTGACCCGCGACCTGCTGGTCCGACTCCGCGCGGCGGGCGTGGAATCGACTCCGCGACCAAGGTGATCTCGCGCGACCAGTTGCCCGATCCGAGCACCCTCGAGGATCTCGACGACATCGATCCGCTCGCAGGCGGACGGAAGCGCGACGCCGCAGAATCCGACGCCTCCGACCCTGACACTTCAGCTTCCGACGCTGACTCCTCAGATTCGAACGGCAAACCCGCGGTCGCCAAGGTGTCAGGCACTGCATCCCCGAGCGCCACCGACACCACGGTCATCAAGCGTGACGAGCTGCCCGACACCACCGATATGCCCGAACTCGACGACGTCGACATCACAGGCAACAGCTCGCCAGCCGACGATGACGATGCTGCCGAGTCCGCCGACGGCACCGAAAAAGACGCCGACGGCACCGAAACGGCCGCCGACAGCACCACAGAAGACGCCGACAGCACCGAAACGGCCGCCGACAGCACCACAGAACCCCCCGACGGCACCGAAAAACCCGCCGACAGCACCGAAAAGATCGCTGACGGCACCACGGAACCCGCCGACAGCACCGAAACGGCCGCCGACTTCACCGCAGAAGAAGCTGACGGAACCGCGGAAGACGCCGACGGACGCCGTGGGAAAGCTGTGGCGGCGGGTGCGGCCGTGGCTGGCGCAGCCGGAGCGGCGGCACTGGCGAAGCGCGACGGCAAAGGCAACGGCGAGACCTCGGATGCCGATGCTGACGTCGACACTGCGGACGTGCCCCCCGCTGGCACAGCAGATACCGACGCTGCAGGTACCGACGCTGCGAGCATCGACTCCGGCGAAGCGCACGCTGACGTAACTCAGGCCGACGTAACTCAGGCCGACGTAACTCAGGCCGACGAGATCGAAACCGACACGCCAAAAGCTGAAGCGGGACCTGACGCGCAGACGTCCACGGACTTCCCCGCAGCCGACAAGTCCTCCGCCGCCGAGATCGAGGATGCAGACGACACGGCGGATGCTGTCGCCGCCGACCAGGCGAAGGCGGAGTCCGACGCAGAGCTCGAGGAGTCGGATCCCGACGCCGCAGCCGCTGAGGAATCAGCGGAAGAGTCGAGAATCGACAAGGAAGACGCGGAGGCTCGCCTCGAAGCATTCGAGGCGACGACGGACGCGGGCGACGCGAGCATCGAAGAGGCCGCGACCGACGGTGACATCGGCGAATTCGAACCGATCGACGAGATCGACGACGAGCCCGTCACCGACGAGGAGTCGGTCACCGACGAGGACACCACCGACGAGCACGCAGCTGCCGACGACACCGACAGCGGGAGCGACGTCGAGGTCCAGAGAGGCGCCGAGGCCGAGCACGACGAC
Source organism: Gordonia otitidis (assembly GCF_020735545.1). Lineage (NCBI taxonomy): Bacteria > Bacillati > Actinomycetota > Actinomycetes > Mycobacteriales > Gordoniaceae > Gordonia > Gordonia otitidis. The sequence goes on along the minus strand of NZ_CP085974.1, from coordinate 2,905,568 downwards.
GGCCCCACGGCCGGGACCGAGACCGATGCAGAGTCGGCCGAGAGCGACTCCGACGAGCCCGACCCCGACACAGTCACCGACGACACCGACACCGCTGCCGACGACGGCACGGTCGGCGATACCGCCACGGACAGTGACACCACCACAGACACAGACGACGAGGCAGAGGACGCGGAGACCGTCGCGTTGCGGGCGCAGAAGCCCGGCAGCGAGGCCGATCCCACCGATACCGCAGGCTCCGACACCTCGAACAACGAGGACAACGAAGACGGCGCGGCGGGCAAGGTAGCTGTCGCTGCCGGTGGTGCGGCAGCGGTCGGCGCTGCGGCGGCAGGTGCCGCGACCGCAGGCGCCTCGACGTCGCGACCCGCAACGTCGTCTGGTTGGTCGACCACAGCGCACCAGCCGCAAGTGATCCCGCCCGCTGGCTCTACGAAGACCACGACGACCACGCCGCAGAGCACCACGCGATCGAAGCGCGGCCTGCTGCTGACCGTCGGCGCGGTGGTCGTCATCGCGCTGATCGTCGTGGGAGCGGTGTGGGGTGTGCTCGCCTCACGCGCCAAGCCCGCCGCCGACGAAGCTGCCGACACAGCGTCGAAGTTCTCCTCCGCGCTGTACAACGGTGACCTCTCCACGCTGCGGTCAATCACCTGTGGCCAAGAGAACCAGTTCTATTCCAATATCTCCGACGCCGACTTCCAGAAGATCTACGACGCCCAGAAGGCGCGTAACGAGTTGGTCCGCACCGGGGACATCAAGGCGTCGAAGGTCACCGACGACGGAGCAAAGGCTGTCGTCGAAGTGACGGCATACCAGACCAGCAAGCCGAACGAACCGCAGACCGTCACCATCAATCTGCAGAAGGACGGCAGCGACTGGAAGGTCTGCACGCCGCGGTGACCGCTCGCCGGGCACCTGGGGCCACTCGCGACAACATCCCGGGCACGGGGTGGGTGCCCGGGCGACAGGCCCCCGGCCATCATCCGACCCAACCGCTGCATGTCGCGCCGCGACCGGGGCGTCGCCCCTACGTTCCTGCTGCCGACGTTGCCGGTCCCGCCGCCCCGCCGCTCCATCCAGCACGCCCACTCGTCGAGAACTCGACGCCGCGGCCGACTTCGCCCAGCTCACGTTCGCAGCGGGTGAGGGTCCAGCGCCGTGTGGATCCTGCCGTGGTCTGTGCGGCAATCACGATGATCGCGCTCGCCCTGACCGTCGTTGTCGGACTGACCTGGACCTGATCTCGGCTCGCCCCCGCCAGCTACCCGTCCGCAGCAATCGAGCGATCGACGAAGCGCGGCAGAAACACTCGCATCCAGACCTCGCGTATCGCAACGCCGACGAGGACGATCAGCATCATCAGGACTGCGCGGAACGTGAATCCGTCGAATGTTCCCGGCGTCGCCAGGACGAAGAAGCCGAGCGAGATGAACGGCACAAGCACAGTGACCAGGCCCGGCGCGATGCGCCGTCCCGCCACCGCATCGATCACCGCTGCAACGACCACCACGACGAACGCGATCAGGGCATACACGCCGACGTCCTGCCACCAGTGCTCCGTCCCCGCACTCCAGCGGACGCCGGCGCCGATCTCATCGGTCGTCCGCAGGGGCGTGTACGCGGTCCATCCGGTGCTGCCCCAGAAGGATGCGTCGACCATCGAGTAACTGCTCCACCAGGTCACACCGCCCGCTAGTAGCACTGCGACCACGAACACCCACCACGCGGCATGGCCGACGACCCGTGCGACACGCATCATCCTGATTCGCCTCATAGCGGACACTATGTCCGATTTTGTTCGCCGAGCACAGCATTCTGCCGACTCGGGGCGGTCGCAGAGACGACTGCGCCCCTCCCGGTTCCGGGAGGGGCGGTCGTGTCGTAGGCGGTCGTGTCGTAGGCGGTCGTGTCGTAGTCAGACGGTCAGGCGCTGATCGACTTTCCGTTGGACTTCAGGTCGCTGCACGCCTCGACGACCCGCTCGGACATGCCGGTTTCGGCCTTCTTCGACCACGAACGCGGGTCGTAGACCTTCTTGTTGCCCACCTCGCCGTCGACCTTGAGCACACCGTCGTAGTTGCTGAACATGTGCCCGGCGACCGGCCGCGTGTAGGCGTATTGGGTGTCGGTGTCGACGTTCATCTTCACGACGCCGTAGCTCAGCGCCTCATGGATCTCGCTCTTGAGCGAACCCGATCCGCCGTGAAAGACGAAGTCGAACGGCTTGGAGCCGTCGGGCAGTCCGAGCTTCTTGCTCGCGACTTCCTGCCCCATCTTGAGTACGTCGGGACGCAGCTTCACGTTGCCCGGCTTGTACACGCCGTGGACGTTGCCGAAGGTGGCTGCGAGGAGGTACTTACCCTTCTCACCTGCTCCGAGCGCGTCGACGGTCTTCTCGAAGTCCTCTGCCGAGGTGTACAGCTTGTCGTTGATCTCGGCTTCGACGCCGTCTTCCTCACCACCGACGACGCCGATCTCGACCTCGAGGATGATCTTCGCAGCAGCCGCCTTGGCGAGCAGGTCCTGGGCGATCTCGAGATTTTCGTCGATCGGCACGGCACTGCCGTCCCACATGTGCGACTGGAACAGCGGGTTCTTGCCCGCGTCGACGCGCTCCTGCGAGATGGCGAGCAACGGACGCACGTAGGTGTCGAGCTTGTCCTTGGGACAGTGGTCGGTGTGCAGGGCGATGGTCACGTCGTACTTCGCCGCCACGACGTACGCGAACTCGGCCAGCGCGACCGCACCGGTCACCATGTCCTTGACACCGAGGCCCGAGCCGAACTCAGCACCACCGGTGGAGAACTGGATGATGCCGTCGCTACCTGCGTCGGCGAAGCCCTTGATGGCCGCATTGATCGTCGACGACGAGGTGCAGTTGATCGCGGGGAACGCGTAACCACCCTCCTTCGCCTTCGCGAACATCTCGGCATACTGCTCTGGCGTTGCAATGGGCATGTCACGTCCTCCAACCGGATGGGGTCTCACGCTTCGAGTTCTGTTGACTCCATCTCAGTATGGCAAGTGGCGCTCACGCGTGTGCAAGACGCTCTCACCTGGGCTGCCGTCGCACCGCACGACAATGTTCGACGCCGCGCTCAACCGCTCGGATCGGTCGATTTGTCCGTTTCCGCTACCCTCGGTGCCGTGACCGCCCCAGTTCTCGACGTTTCCGTACTCGCCGCCACGGCCACCACCGACCTCGCACTCCTTCCGGGTTTTCTGGACCCGGTCAACCTGTTGAACTCATTCGGCACCTGGATTCTCGCGGGTCTGCTGCTCGTGGTGTTCATCGAGTCCGGGCTGCTCTTCCCGCTCCTGCCCGGCGATTCATTGCTGTTCACCGCCGGCCTGATCGTGGCTGCGAAGTCTGCGGACATCGAACCGTTCGCCCCGCTGTGGGTGCTCCTCGTGACGATCCCGATCGCCGCGTTCTTCGGCGACCAGGTCGGCTACTGGATCGGCAACAGGCTGGGCTATTCGCTCTTCAAGCCCGACGCCCGGGTACTCAAGGAGGCCTACATCGTCGAGGCCAACGAATTCTTCGCCAAGCACGGTCCGGTCACCATCTTCCTGGCTCGATTCGTACCCATCGTGCGCACCTACGCCCCGCTCGTCGCGGGTGCGGCCAAGATGCGCTATTCGGTGTTCCTCGCCTACAACGCGATCGGCGCGGTCGTGTGGGGCGCGGGTGTCACTCTGCTCGGCTACTTCCTCGGCCAGATCGCCTTCATCCGCGACAACGTCGACCTGATCTTCCTGCTGATCGTGTTCGTCTCGGTACTCCCCATCGTCTCCGAGGTGTTCAAGCGGTGGCGCCGCGCGCGACGACCCGTCGTCGAACAAAAGGTCGACGTCGCGTAGCGGCAATACTGTCGAGTCGCGTAGCGGCTGACAGGCACTCATTGGCTCTCCCACAGCTTGGCCAAGTAGCCTGGTGACCCGTGATCGACACCGCGCTTGCCCACACGACCACTGTGGTCGCACTACCCGGCATCCTCGACCCCATCAATGTCCTCAGCTGGTTCGGGGCCTGGGCATTCTGGGGGCTGCTCCTCGTCGTGTTCATCGAGTCCGGCGTGCTTTTCCCGGTTCTTCCCGGTGATTCCCTGCTGTTCGTTGCGGGCATGGTTGTCGCCGCGGGCGGCAAGGAGGGGATCGACAAGTTCGCATCGCTGTGGCAGCTGCTGATCTTCGTGCCGATCGCCGCGATCCTCGGCGGGCAGGTCGGTTATTGGATCGGCCGGTTCATCGGCATCGAGATGTTCAAACCCGACGCGCGTTTCCTGAAGCAGCGCTACCTGACCGAGGCCCAGGACTTCTTCGACAAGCACGGTCCGATCACCATTTTCCTTGCGCGCTTCGTGCCGATCGTGCGCACGATCGCTCCGATCGTTGCCGGCGCCGCCCGCATGAGGTGGTCGGTGTTCGCTCTGTACAACGTGATCGGTGCGATCGTCTGGGGCGCCGGCATTGTTCTGCTCGGCTATTGGCTCGGGCGGTTCGAGGTGGTGCAGAACCTCATCGAGCCGATCTTCATTCTCATCGTCGTGCTGTCGATCGCTCCGATGCTCATCGAGTGGTACCGCCGCCACCGTGCCGCGAAGAAGGTCGCCGCCGACGCCGTCGCGGCGACACCGACGACCGTCGACGATCCCGGCCCCGGCTCGGTCTGATCGACCATCGATGCCGTCAGATGGGCGTTGTACCGCCAGACAACGTAGCGATTCAAACGGTCAGAGCGTCGGCCGTAGTGCGTTCACTGGAGTAGGCCCACAGCCAGTCGGTGTACTTGTAGCTCGAGGTGTCGCGGGTCCGGAACAGTTCGTTGCGCGCGATGCGCGCTACCCCGTCGAGGTGCCACAGTTCACCCCACATCCGGCCGGTGGTCAGGATGCGGTTGCATCGTGGGGCCCGTTCGGCATTGACGGCCGCCAGTGCTCGGTCCCAAGCATCCGAACCACCAACGGCCAGTTCCTCTTCGGCGTAATCGGCGATGCACTTGGCGTCCTCGATCGCCATCACCGCGCCGGAAGCGAGATACTGCAGCGGCGGGTGCGCAGCGTCACCGAGTAGCATCATTCGGCCGTCGACCCAGTTCTCGATGGGCTCGCGGTCATACATCGGCCACCACCGGTCACGCCACAGGTGATCAGTAGCGCGGCGGACGGTCTCGTGGCAATGGTCGTAGGCATGCGCGAGTTCGTCTGGACCACCCCACTCCTTTTCGCCGGCAGAATATTTCGGTGATTGGAATACGGCGACCTGATTGAGCATCGAGCCGCCGCGCAATGGGTACTGGATGAAATGGCAGCGCGGTCCGATGTAGCCGACCACGTCGGTGATGCCAGCGCCCGCGGGGACGTCCTCCCTCGGAAACGTGCCACGGTAGGCCACGTATCCGGACGCGACGGGTTCGTCGACGGAGAGTTTGCGGCGCAGGCGGGATTTCAGCCCGTCCATCGCCAACACCACATCCGCCTCGTGGGCCCGTCCGTCGGCGGTCGACAGCACCGCCTTGTCACCTTCGGTGGTGACGTCGGCGACGGTCTGCCCAGTGAGCAGTTCGGCGCCCGCTCCGCGCGCTGCGTCGATTATGAGCGAGTGCAGATCGCTGCGGTGGATGACGAAATACGGTCCGCCGTAACGGTTCTGGAAGTCGGCGCCAAGGTCGACGCGGGTCAGCTCTTCGCTGGTGACTGCATCCCGGAAGACAATGTTGCCGGGCAGCACGCCGCGCTGCAGCGCGGTGTCGAGCAGGCCCCAGGAGTCAAGCATGCGTGCTCCGTGCGGGCCGATCTGGAGGCCGGCGCCGACCTCACCGAACTCGGCGGCGCGTTCGAAGAGGGTGACCGAGGCGCCCTTACGCGCCATGGCGAGTGCGGCGGCGGCGCCGCCGATTCCGCCGCCGGCGATCAGGACCCGGGAAGTTGACAATGACATACTTTGACTCCGATCTGGAGGTGAGAAAGTGGGAAACGTTGACGGAGACGGGTCACCGGTCGTCAGGCGGCGATCGGTGACTTGGCGACGGCGGACGGTTGCGAGCTGCGCACCGCGGAGACCGCGATGAGCACCATCGAGGCGATCAACGCGCTGACACCGAAGAGAATGAAGTTGGAGTTCGACCCGAGCCCCGCGGCGATCAGCCAGCCGCCGATCTGCGGCGCGGCGACGGCGCCGATACGTCCGACGCCGAGCGCCCACCCGAGTGCGGTGCCGCGCAACGGCGCAGGATACGCCGAGGCCACCGCGGCGATGATCAGGCACTGGGTCCCGTGGGTTCCTACTCCGGCGAGGACGAAGATCGCATCGATCATGCCGGTAGTCGGACTGGTCACAAGAAGCAGAAGTGCACCACCGGCGATGAGTGCCGCCACCACTGCGGTGCGGACCGCACCGAATCGCGCTCCTGCCCAAGCGGTCACGACCGATCCGAGCACCGCTCCCAGATTCAGCGCGAGCGCGAAGGTCAGCGCGCTGCCGAGATCGGAGCCGGTCGACTGCATCAGCTTCGGCAGCCAGGTACCCAGTCCGTACCACGCCAGCAGGGTGAACACTGTGGCTATGGCGAACAGAATGCTCAGGGTGCGATAGCGCTCGCCGAGCAGTACCCGGAATCCGACGGGATGCCCGGCGTGATCAACTCGCGCGGCGGGAAAGACGAAGCCGGCCAACGGAACCAACAGCGCCAGCGGGACGAGGGCCAACAGGAACATCGGTTGCCATCCCCAAGCCGGGATGACCGACATACCGATGAGTGCGGCCGCCGATCCGCCCAGCGGCACACCCGACATCATCAGGGTGGCCACCGGTGAGCGCCACCGGTCCGGAACAAGCTCGGCAGCAAGAGCATTGGCCGTCGGCACCAATCCGCCGAGGCCGAGCCCGGCGATCAGACGCAAGACGCCGAAGGCGAAGGGTCCGGGCGCGAACGCGCACGCAGCGGTGAACACCGACAGCACGATGGCGCATCCGACGATGGCGTTGCGCCTGCCGATCTGGTCGGACAGTCGGCCGGCGAGAACGGCGCCGATCATCATCCCGAGGAAGGCGAGGCTGCCGAGGGTTCCGGCGGTCGAAGCACTGATGCCCCATTCTTTCTGCAGGCTGCCGATGACGTTGCCGTAGACGATGAGGTCATATCCGTCGAAGACGACGAAGAGCCAGCACACAGTGACGGTGATGGCGGCGCGACGTGGAGACAGGCCGTGACGAGCGGCCGCATCACCCAGCGAGTGGGCGTGGTGTGGTGTAGCGGTCATGGCATTACGGTGATGGACACCACAATCCCGTCGCAATATAGTTCTGCTATGCAGAAACGCGTGATCGAGCGGCCGTCTTATGTCATCGCCTCCGCCGATAACGCTCTGCGCCTGGTCGTTCTACTCCGTGACGTGGGCGCGGTGCGACTGTCGGATGCAGCCGCCGAACTCGGGGTCGCCAATTCAACCGCCCACCGACTCCTCGCCATGCTGGTGTACCGCGGTTTCGCAGTACAGGACGAACATCGCATCTATCACCCTGGGCCGGCGCTCGGAGCCGGACCAGCACGACGAGGCTGGACTCGCGATCTCACCGATCGCGCACGGCCGCACCTCGAGGCATTGACCGCCCAAACTGGGGAGACCTCCAACCTGGTGATCCGCGTGGGAACTCAAGCGAGATTCCTTTACTCGGCCGAATCCGCCACCATCCTGCGGGTTGGGGATCGGCAGGGCCAAGTGCTCGACGCGCACCGCACCGCGGGAGGTCAGGCGCTACTCGCCGAACTCGACGAGGCGGTGCTCACCCAGCTCTACCTGCTCCCCGATGGTCAGGAGCGTCGCGACGACGCCGACCCCCGACTCCCGACCGACGAGTTCGCCGCGTTCACCGCAGCGCTGTCCACGGTCCGCAACTCAGGCGTCGGCATCAACCTCCAGCTGTCGGAGAACGGGGTGTCCGCGTTCGGCATCGCCATCCACAATCACCGCGGCCTTGCTCTCGGCGCGATCACTGTCGCCGTGCCGTCCACCCGCCACCAGCAGCACGCGCGCGGACCGCTGATCGGACAGATGCGCCGGTGCGTGCACGAGATAGAGATCGACGTCGCCGAGCTCGAACCCTGACACCGAGATCCACCCGACCACTGGCCCCTTTTCTTCTGTGCAGAAATCTCGAGATCAAATGTCATCCGCCCTCTACCGTCAGGATTTGTGCTTCACCCCATAGCCAGACGGAGAACGAGATGACCACCACCTCCCGCGAGACCGACACCGCCTACGTCGGCGCCTCCGAAGAAGACGCCGCCCTCAACGCCCTGTACTCCGACTTCAACGCCGCGAACCTGATCCCGCTATGGACCCAAATCGGCGACCTCATGCCGATGTCCCCGGCACCCCAGGCGATTCCATACGTCTGGCGATGGGCCGAACTCCTGCCCCTTGCCGAGCAGGCCGGCAAACTCGTGCCCGTCGGCCGAGGTGGCGAACGCCGCGCGATCGCCCTGGCCAACCCGGGCCTCGGCGGACGCCCGTACGTCAGCCCGACCCTGTGGGCCGCCATCCAGTATCTCGGACCGCGCGAGACCGCACCGGAGCACCGGCACAGCCAGAACGCCTTCCGCTTCGTAGTCGAGGGTGAGGGCGTCTGGACCGTCGTGAACGGAGACCCGGTCGCTATGCGCCGCGGCGACTTCCTGCTGACCCCCGGCTGGAACTTCCATGGCCACCACAACGAGACCGATCAACCGATGGCCTGGATCGACGGCCTCGACATCCCGTTCAGCTATTACGCCGACACCGGCTTCTTCGAGTTCGGCTCCGATGGCGTCACCGACGAGTCGATGCCCGAAGTGTCGCGATCGGAGCGCCTGTGGTGCAATCCGGGTCTGCGTCCGCTCGTTGGGCTCGACGCCAGGGCCAGCTCCCCGATCGCGTGCTACCGCTGGGAATACACCGACGCGGCGTTGCGTCAACAGCTCGAGCTGGAGGCCGAGGGCTACGCCTCGACAACCGAACCCGGTCACGCCGCCGTCCGCTACACCAACCCGACCACCGCCGGCGATGTCATGCCGACCATCCGCGCCGAGTTCCACCGGCTGCGCGCTGGCGCACAGACCGCCAACCGTCGCGACGTCGGCTCTACCGTTTTCCAGGTGTTCGACGGCGAGGGCGAGGTCACCATCGGCGACGACCGCCGCGAGCTGTCCACCGGCGACCTCGTGGTGATCCCCTCGTGGGTGCCGTGGTCATTGGCCACCGACGCCGGGATTGATCTGTTCACCTTCTCCGACGCACCGATCATGGAGCGCCTGCACTTCGATCGCACCCAGATCCAGAAGTAGTACACCCGACAAGCCCACCATCCCCACGAAAAGGACCGCCCCCGGATGAAACTCAGCACCCTCCGCCTCGCCGGCACCACCACTGCCGCCCGTGTCGATGACACCACCGCAACCGTAATTGATGGCTACGCCGATCTGGGAACCCTTCTCGCCCAGGACAACTGGCGTGATATCGCCCAGGCTGCCCACGGTACTACCGTCGCCCTCGACGACGCCGACTACGCACCGGTGATCCCCCGCCCCGGCAAGGTGTTCTGTGTCGGGCTGAACTACGCGTCGCACATCAAGGAGATGGGCCGCGACCTGCCGGAGTATCCCACCCTGTTCCTCAAGCTCGCCGATGCCCTCACAGGCCCGTACGACGACGTTGTCGTCCCCGACTACGCTGCCTCGCAGCTCGATTGGGAGGCCGAACTGGCCGTCGTCATCGGCATGCAGGCATATCAGGTCACCGCAGCGTCAGCCGCCGACCACATCGCCGGCTACTCGGTCATAAATGATTACACGATGCGTGATTACCAATACCGCACCCTGCAGTGGGATCAGGGCAAGAACTTCGAGAAGACCAGCGGCTTCGGGCCGTGGCTCGACACCGACTACCAGCTCGGCACCCGCATCGAGACCCGACTCGAGAACGAGGTCATGCAGGAATCGACCACCGATGACCTGGTATTCAAGCCTGCTGAACTCGTCGAATATATCTCGCACATCGTGACCCTCAACCCGGGCGACGTCATCATCACCGGCACCACCGGCGGTGTCGGCCACGCCCGCAAACCGGCCCGCTACATCGGCGACGGCCAGACCGTCGAGGTCACCGTCGAGGGACTCGGAACCGTCCGGAACAAGACCATTGTCAAGTAGCGCCAACGCGGCGGGGCCCGATGTCGCGGGCTACCACCAACTCTCCCTCGATGAACAACTCGCCATCGCCCGCAATGGAACCGCCTATTTCGTACAACACCTGGCACGGGTCTCCGACGACGACCTCGCCGGGTCGTCTCTTCTGCCCGACTGGTCCCGCAAGCATCTCGTCGCGCACGTCGGCTACAACGCCGCAGCCCTGTGCAACCTGATGACCTGGGCAGCGACCGGGTGCGAAACACCGATGTATTCCTCGCCCGCGCAACGCAATGAGGAGATCGACGAAGGATCGACGTTGGGGGCGCAGGCCTTGCGCAACCTCGTCGATCACACTGCGGCACGTCTCGACGAGGCGTGGCGCAACCTGCCCACCGAGAAGTGGGACGCGCAGGTGAAGACCATTCAGGGGCGAACTGTCCCGGCCACGGAGACCGCGTGGATGCGCACCCGAGAGGTCTGGATCCACACCATCGACCTCGGTGCCGGTGGCTCATTCGCCGACCTCCCCGAGGCCGTGCTAATCGACCTCTTCGACGACATCGTCGGCGCGTGGGGACGCAAGGGCAGCGGCGCAGATCTGCGGCTGATCACGCCGGTAGGCATCACCGATGTCGACCGGCATTTCACCGGCGACCGTATCGAGGTGCGCGGCAAGTTGTCGGCCGTCGTCGGCTGGATGACCGGACGCACCGTCGACTGTGTGCAGACCTCCACCGAAGTGACTGCGCCGCACTGGCTGTGAGGCTCCGACATCGAGAGATGAAAAGCGCCCACTACTCCGCCGATGTCTCCGCGAGGTTGATCGGCAACCAGCGGCCGTTGGCACCACTGTGGTCGACCGCGAAATCACGGTCGTCGGTGTGCCGAAAGCGATGCGCGCGAGGTGATCGCCGGGGCAAGAACCGTCAAACCGGGGATGTCATTGGCCGCAGAGTATCTACGCGTCGCAGCGCTGCGCGTGCAACGGCTCCTCGATCACCAGGCTGAGTCGAGGTCGGCATGTTGCCGAACCCACGCGTGCATCGCGATGCCCGCCGCCACCCCGGCGTTGATGCTTCGCGTCGAACCGAATTGCGCGATCGACACGGTCAGGTCGGCCTGGGCCTGGGCGTCGTCGCTGACGCCCGGCCCCTCCTGACCGAACAGCAGTACGCAGTCGCGCGGGAGATCGGCGGTCTCGAGCGGCACCGACCCCGGGGTGTTGTCGACGGCGACCACTGCAAGTCCCTCCTCGCGCGCCCATGCCATCAACTCCGACACCGACTCGTGGTGCAGCAGATGCTGGTAGCGGTCTGTCACCATCGCTCCCCGGCGATTCCACCTCCGTCGCCCGACGATGTGGACGGCGGCGGCGGCGAAAGCATTGGCGGTGCGTACAACGGTGCCGATGTTGGCGTCGTGGGCAAAGTTCTCGATGGCCACGTGAAACGGGTGTCGCCGCGAGTCGATGTCGTCGACGATCGCTTCGCGGCGCCAATACCGGTAGGCGTCAACGACATTGCGAGTGTCACCCTCGGCGAGCAACTCCGGGTCGTATCGGGGGTCGTCCGGAACGGGATCGTCGTGTTCGACGGCCCACGGGCCCACCCCGACGGCCGCCCCCGACTGCCATTCCGTTGGGCCGGGCTGCTCGGACGCGTCCTCCGGCATCGCCTCAGGCAAGACCGATATCGGCGAGCCCGAGCAGAGACCGGTAGGGCACACCGAGTTTCGTGATCACCTGGTCTGCGCCGGTGGCTCGGTCGACGACCGTCGCAACCCCCACGACAACTGCACCGGCTTCACGCGCGGCTTCGACCGCGGTCGCCGGCGATCCGCCGGTCGTGCTGGTGTCCTCGACGATCAGCACGGCTTTGCCCTCGATGTCGGGCCCCTCGACGCGCCGCTGCATCCCGTGGGCTTTGGCTGCCTTGCGTACCACGAAGGCATCGACGGGACGTCCCGGTGCGTGCATGATCGCCGTCGCGACGGGATCGGCCCCCAAGGTCAGCCCGCCGACCGACTGATACGCCCAGTCGGAGGTGAGTTGACGCATCAAGGCACCGATCAGTGGCGACGCCTCGTGGTGCAGCGTTGCGCGCCGCAGGTCGACGTAATAGTCGGCCTCACGTCCTGACGAGAGCGTCACCTTGCCGTGCACCACCGACAGTTCGGCGACGAGTCGCGCGAGTGCAGCGCGAGCTTCGGCGTCGACGTCGGGGGTCGAGGATGCGAAGGGCGTCGATGAAGTCACAGTGGGTTCAATCTTCCTGCTCGTGCGTCGTGGTCGGATGGCTCGAATCCGGTGTCACCATCAGTCACGACGATGGTGCCGATTAGGCCGATCGCCCGTCTCCGGCGGCTGCGCGGTTCGTGAGCGGCGCACCGGCATCGGGGTCATGCCCCGCCCCGTGGTCGGTGTCGACGGCCTGCGCGCGCCCGTCTCGCCCGCACCCTGAGCGGGTTCGCGCCGAGCACTCGGAGCTGCAGACTCCTGCGTCTGCGCGCGGGCACGGCGTTCCTTGTCGCGCATCGATTCGGTCTTCTCGTCGGCGAACTCCTCGCGTGTGGGTCCGTGCGGATCACGCGGGTCCGGCGGATCCTGCGGGTCCTGCACGGGCGGGAGTACACGAAGCAGATCCGCGAAGCGTCGCACCACTTCGAGTCCGGTGTCCAGCTGGGTCGGATCGTTGGTCAACGGCATCGACCCGAGCGCCCAATTACCCTCGTCCCACAACACCTCGACGTACGACGGCGCGTTGTTGGCCAGCGCGACCATTCGCCGGTCGCACACACGGCGGGCCACGTCGAGATCGTTGGAGAACATGACGCGCGGACCCATCGCCCCGAGTAATTCGACGTCGTCCTCGGCCGGCGCGAGTACGTCTTCGTGACGCAGGTCGACGATCACGTTCGACGGCGTGCTGCGACGCACGGCGATCACGGTCGCGGTGTCAGCGAGGTCGAACACCACCGCTTCGGCACCACCGTAAACGCCATATGCGACATCCTGAACACCGATGTTGTCCGGTACGTTCATCGTCGCGCGATGAAACACCTTGCGCAGCTTGGTATCCGACGCGCGATACTTGAAGTCGTGGGCGTCGCCCCACACGGCGCGCTGATGGCGTGTACCGCTGGAGCGCTGCCGGTCGAGCCACAGCAACGCCGCCGCGCCGACAAGCGCCACGGCTGCGATCACGAAATAGACGATGGTCATCGCGCTATAGCCTACTTCAGGGTGCTCACACCCCGCGTGACCCCGCGACACGTCGCGCCAGCAGGCCGATCAGACAACCGACGCACCGGTCGACCATCCGCTGCGGATCGAGCTCACCGGCCCGACGCCACGTACCCACGATGCTTGTCGACGACGTTGCGCAGCGCTGCCGACAACTCCGCTCCGTGAGATGCGGGCCCCGTTTCGACGTACCGTCGCAGGTTGTCGAGGACCTGATCGGCGAGTTCGTCCCGCCAACCGACCACGTCGCCGCTCATGTGCGCCGAGATCGCCACGTTGTCGCAAGACCACAGCGGACTGTCGGCAGGGAGTGGTTCGGTGACGAAGACGTCGAGCGATGCCGCACCAATGCCACCGTCGAGCAGGACGTCGGCGAGTGCCTGCTCATCGACGAGCCTGCCCCTGCCGACGTTGACGAGGTGCGCGTCGGATCGCATCGCTTTCAGCACGGAGGCATCGATCATGCCGTCGGTCTCGGGCGTGAGCGGCGCCACGACGACGACGTTGTCGAATTCTCCGACGTACTCGACGAGGTCGTCGGTCGCCCGCACCTCACCGAAGTCGGGATCGTCGTCGCGCACTCTGCGGCCGGCACCTGTGACGCGCATGCCGACCGCGCGCAGCAACCGCGCGATTGCCCGGCCGATCCCTCCGGTACCGATCACGAGTACCGACGATCCCGCCGTTCTGGTCGTTTCGCGCCACACCCATTCGTGCGCGGCCTGCAGTCGCGCCGAGGTGTGCAATTGCTTGTCTCGAGCCAGAATCGACGCGAGGACGAATTCTGCGATCGGCTGGTCGAAGACGCCGTGCGCGTTGGTAACGACGATGTCGGAGTCGGCCAACTCGCCGAACAGCAGTGAATCGACGCCTGCCGCGCAGACGTGCACCCACCGCAACGATTCCGTGGCGGTGCCCCAGTTGTCGCGCAGGGCACGGGAGAAGAAGTCCCACACCACGAGGACGTCGGCGCCCGGTAGCGCCTGTGGCAGGGTCTCGACGGTGCACTCACGCACGTCGGCGAGCGCTTCGAGCTCCGTCAGGTTGTACGGATTCGGTGCATCGTCGGCACCGAGCAGGACGAGGGTGGGGCGCACACGCGCGGGCGACACGGGTTCGGACATCCCCCCACCGTAGGCATTCGCCGTCGTCCCGGCAGCGTCAATGTCTAATTGTTGACAATCCGACGATCCGGGTACACCGTGTACCCATGACCGTCGTCGAATCGCCCCGCGTCCTCGCTCAGCAGACCGCTTCGCTCTCGCCGATCCTCAAGCAGGCGACACCCGTGATCGTCGACCACGCCCTGGGCTCCTGGATCCACGGCACGGACGGACGCGACTACCTCGACTTCACCACCGGGATCGGCGTCACCAGCACGGGTCACTGCCACCCGCGGGTCGTGGCAGCGGCCCAGGAGCAGTGCACCCGGATCATCCACGCGCAGTACACCACCGTGATGCACCAGCCGCTGCTCGAACTCACCGACAGGCTCGGTGCGGTACTGCCCATGGGGCTCGATTCTGTCTTCTACGCCAACTCCGGCTCCGAGGCAGTGGAAGCTGCGGTGCGTCTGGCACGCATGGCCACCGCGAAGCCGAACATCATCGTCTTCCAGGGCGGATTCCACGGGCGCACGGTCGCAGCGGCCAGCCTCACCACCGCGGGCACCCGATTCTCGGCGGGTTTCTCACCGCTCATGGGCGGCGTCCACATGGCACCGTTCCCCTACGCCTACCGCTACGGCTGGGACACCGACACCGCAGTCGACTTCGCGCTCAGAGAACTCGACTACCTGCTCACCTCACGGGTCGCACCCAACGACACCGCGGCATTCCTCATCGAACCGGTCCTCGGCGACGGCGGTTACCTCCCGACGCCGCCACGATTCCTCGCAGGACTCCGCGAGCGCGCCGATCGTCACGGCATCCTGCTCGTCGTCGACGAGGTGCAGGCGGGTTTCGGTCGAACAGGCAAGTTCTGGGGGCATCAACACGCCGACGGCCTGACGCCCGACATCCTCATCACCGCAAAGGGTCTCGCATCCGGCTTCCCCATCTCGGCGATCGCGGCACCGACAGAGTTGATGAGCAAGGCGTGGCCGGGATCTCAGGGTGGCACCTACGGTGGCAACGCTGTCGCGGCGGCAGCCGCCGTCGCGACGCTCGACGTCATCGACGACGAAGGACTCGTCGAGAACGCCCGTGTCCGCGGTGAGCAGTTGCTGAGCGGCATCCGCGAAGTCACCGCGGGATACGACGTCGTCGGCGACGTTCGTGGACTCGGCCTGATGGTCGGTATCGAGTTCGTCGCACGCGACGGCGACGCGACGCGCCCCGACGCCGCTGCAGCTCTCGCCGTGCAACAAGCCACCACGCGCCACGGCCTGCTGACTCTCACCTGCGGTCCCGAGGGCAACGTCGTCCGCCTGATCCCGGCCCTCGTGGTCAGTGACGAGGAGATCGCCATGGGCACGAAGCGATTCGCTTCGGCGCTGGCCGAGGTCGCGGGCGAGCGCGCACGCACCGACGGTTCGTAGCCGTACACGATGGTTCTCCAGCATCTGCCGACACCGACGACCTCCACGCGAAAGGCGTCCATCCCCGCAATCGTCACCGAACTGGCCGCGCTCGGCGTCGACGTCGACGCCTCCGCGCGTCGACTGTCCGAATACTCCTACGACGCATCCAATTACCGCGTGCGGCCCACCGCGGTGGTGTTCCCGCGAAACGCCGACGACGTCGTGCTGATCGCGCAGTGCTGTCATCGACTCGGTATGCCGATCATCGCTCGAGGCGGTGGAACGTCGATGGCGGGCAACGCCATCGGCACCGGCGTGATCCTCGACTTCTCACGCCACATGACGCGCGTCAACCGCATCGACGAGGACGCCGCGATCGCCGACGTCGAGGTGGGTGTCGTGCTGAGCCACCTCGCCGCGGCGACACGCAGCGCCACGGACGGCCGTCTCACTTTCGCCCCCGACCCGTCGTCGGCGTCGCGGGCGACCATCGGCGGCGCCATCGGCAACGATGCGTGTGGCAACCATTCGGTACGACACGGTCGCACCACCGACCACGTCGAGGCATTGCACCTCGTCACCGCCGACGGTTTACGGCTGACCGCAACGCGATCGGGCGTCGAACCGACGTTCCCCGACGACCTGCCCGCTTCGGCTCGAGCCGACGAACTCACCGACGCCCTCGCCGAACTGACCAGACGCAACCTCGCGATCTTTCGTACCCAGCTCGAGCAGATCCCCCGACAGGTGTCGGGGTATCACCTGGCGCATCTTCTACCGGAGAACGGTTTCGATGTCGCGCGCGCACTCGTCGGAAGTGAGGGCACGTGCGCTCTCGTGGTCGGCGCCAGAGTCCGGCTCGTGCCTGCACCGACGTCGCAACTGCTCGTCTGCGTCGGCTACCGGTCCGTCGCCGAGGCTGCGAGAGACGTTCCCGACATCCTTCCCTTCGCTCCGTCGGCGATCGAGGGAATCGATCGGGGAATCGTCGCCACGATGGCGGCCCGCCGCGGGCCGGAGACCGTCGCAGGACTCCCCGACGGAGACTCGTGGCTGTTCATCGACCTCGACAACGAGAGCGCCGCAGCACAATCCGAGCCTGACGTACCCGCGACGGCCAAGCGGCTACTAGAGCACCTTCGCACACGGGGACGCATGGTCGACGCCGCGTTCGTCGACGACGAAACCCGCAGGCGCGCACTCTGGCGCGTCCGTGAGGACGGCGCGGGGCTGTCGGCACGCCTCGTCGATCCGGACGCCGAGGGTGAGTCTACCCATGAATCGTGGCCCGGCTGGGAGGACGCAGCCGTCGCACCCGACAGACTGGCCGACTACCTGGACGACTTCACCGCACTCCTCGACGAATTCGACCTCACCGGCGTCATGTACGGACACTTCGGCGCAGGGTGCATGCACGTGCGGATCACCTTCGACCTGCGCACCGCAGAGGGCCGTGACGTGATGTCCCGGTTCTGCACTCGGGCAGCGCAACTCGTCGTCTCACACGGCGGCTCGCTGTCGGGCGAGCACGGTGACGGGCGTGCACGTTCCGCGCTGCTTCCGATCATGTACTCCGACGCGATGCTGCACGCCTTCGCGGAGTTCTCCGAGATCTGGGATCCGACCGGCATCCTCAACCCCGGAAGCATCGTCGAACCGCGTCCCATCACCGCCGACCTCGCGCTTGCCGACGTGCCCGACCGTCAGTGGCACACGCACGGCACCAACGACTCGTCCGCGGGCTCGGTATCACTCGACCCGTTCGTCCATGCCGTCCAGGGATGCATCGGAGTCGGACGCTGCCGCACCACGAGCGGCGGTGTGATGTGCCCGAGCTACCGCGCTACGCGCGACGAGAAGGACTCGACGCGGGGCCGCGCCCGGGTACTGCAGGACATGGTGCGCACGGCCTCGAGCGTCGACTCCGGTTGGCGGTCAACCGAGGTGGCCGATGCACTCGACCTCTGCCTGTCCTGCAAAGCATGCTCGACCGACTGCCCGACCGGTGTCGACATGGCGTCGTTGAAGGCTGAGTTCCTCTCGCACCATTACCGCCGCCGACTGCGTCCGTTGTCGCACTATTCGCTCGGCTGGATGCCCGCGTGGCTTCCCGTCGCATCCGCGGTGGCGCCCGTGGTGAACCGGGCGCTCGACATACCGTTCGCGCGCGGGCTGGCAGCACGTGCCGGAGGACTCGACGCCCGCCGCGCGATGCCGCGATTCGCGGGCCGCCGCGCAGCACGCCGCACCAGGCGAGGATTACCGTCGACGCACAACGCCGACGTCGTCCTGGTCGTCGACACCTTCACCAAGGCGTTCCGGCCAGAGGTCGCGACCGCTGCCGCCACGGTACTCGGAGCCACCGGCGACACCGTGACCGCGCGCGACGACGTGTGCTGCGGCCTCACCTGGATCTCGACCGGACAACTCGATCACGCCCGAAAGGTACTGCGGCGCACCGCTGATCGACTCGACGACGGCACCGAACGCCCGATCGTGGTCGCCGAACCGAGTTGCGCCGCCGCACTGCGCACGGATCTACCCGAACTCGTCGACACACCGGCCGCGCGCCGGGTCGCGGCCCGCGTCAGCAGTTTCGCCACACACCTGCCCACGCTGGTCGACGCCGGGCTGCGCATCCCCGACCTTCCCGATGCGGTGACGGTGCAGACCCATTGCCACGAATATGCCGCGTTCGGCGCACAGTCGTCGACGAGCGCTCTACGCGCGCTGGGGGTCGAGGTCACGACCGCGGACGGATGCTGCGGGGTTGCAGGCAATTTCGGCTTCGAACGTGGCCACTACGAGGTCAGCGTCGCGGTTGCCGAGAATGCGCTGGCCCCCACGCTGCGCGCAGCTCCCGACCGCCCGGTGATCACCGACGGATTCAGCTGCGCCATGAGCGTCGACCATCTGAACGCCACCGAACCCGGCGTCACCTCCCGTGGCCGCCACCTGGCCGAGGTGCTCGCCGAAGCCCTGAACCCATCCGAGGAAGGAACCCGATGACACTCACCGAGCCCCCACGGACGGTCGTATCCGACCTGCCGACCGATCTGTTCGTCGACGGCAGGTGGGTTCCCGCGGTGTCGGGTCGACGTTTCGACGTCGAGAATCCCGCGACCGGTGAGGCCTTGACCGCCGTTGCCGACGGAACCGCAGACGACGCTCTGGCCGCCCTGCGCGTCGCTGCGGATCGGCAAGCCGACTGGGCCGCGACGAGTCCGCGCGACCGCAGCGAGATCCTCTACCGCGCGTACGAGCTGATCACCGCGCGCGCCGACGAGTTCGCCACCGTGATGACCACCGAGATGGGCAAGCCGTTCGCCGAGGCACGCGGTGAGGTCGCCTACGGTGCCGAGTTCTTCCGCTGGTTCGCCGAGGAGGCCGTTCGCGTCGGTGGTGATCATTTCCTCACCCCGGACGGCAACAACCGCGTCGTCGTGCAGCATCGACCGGTCGGGCCGTGCATTCTCGTGACCCCGTGGAACTTCCCGCTCGCGATGGGCACCCGCAAGATCGGACCGGCGATCGCCGCGGGCTGCACGATGGTGTTCAAACCGGCGGAACTCACGCCGTTGACGTCCCTCCTCCTCGCCGAGACGCTGAGCGAGGCCGGTCTGCCCGACGGCGTCCTCAATGTGGTGACCACCAGCAACCCCGGTGAGGTCGTCGGAACGTGGATGTCGTCCGGACTGGCACGCAAGGTCAGCTTCACCGGCTCGACGGCGGTCGGGAAGCTCCTGCTCCGGCAGGCCGCGGACACCGTGATGCGCACCTCGATGGAGCTCGGTGGCAACGCGCCGTTCATCGTGTGCGACGACGCCGACCTCGACCGCGCGCTCGAGGCAGTGATGGTCGCCAAGATGCGCAACACCGGACAGGCGTGCACCGCGGCCAACCGGATCTTCGTGCATCGCGACGTCATCGACGAGTTCTCCGACATGCTCACCCGACGCATGTCCGGCCTGCGGGTCGGCGACGGCATGGCCGACGGGACGGACGTCGGGCCACTCGTCGAGCGCAAAGCTGTCGACAAGGTCACCGAATTGGTCGACGACGCCGTCTCTCGCGGTGCGACCGTGCTCTGCGGAGGCACGCGCCCCGACGGGCCGGGCTACTTCTATCCGCCAACCGTGCTGCGCGACGTGCGCGCAGACTCGATGCTTATGTCCGCCGAGATCTTCGGCCCTGTGGCGGCTCTGATCCCGTTCGACGGTCAGGGAGCCGACGCCGACGACGCCGTGATCGATCTCGCGAACGCCACCCCCGCGGGTCTCGTCGGCTACGTGTGCAGCCGCGACGCCGAGCGCCTCGACGCCATCTCTTCGGGCCTGCGGGTCGGTATGGTCGGAGTCAACACGGGTCTGGTCTCCAATCCCGCGGCGCCGTTCGGCGGAATCAAGGAGTCGGGTCTCGGCCGCGAAGGCGGTCGTCTCGGCATCGAGGAGTTCCTCGACGTCGCATACACATCCACCCCGATTCGACGCCGTTGACAACCCCCTCGCTGACAACCCCCGCGATCACGACGCCCGCACTGACAACACCAAGGAGGCGATAGGTGTACCTCGGCGCCCAGCTGTTCACCGACAGCGAGTACCAGCAGCGGCTGACGCGCGTGCGCGAACGGATGGACCTGCAAGGACTCTCGGCGATCATCGTGACCGACCCTGCGAACATCTTCTACCTCATCGGGTACAACGCGTGGTCGTTCTACACCCCGCAGATGCTCTTCGTCCCGATCGAGGGCGACATGTTGTTCTTCGCGCGCGAGATGGATGCCCATGGCGCACACCGCACCACGTGGTTGCCCGAGGACCAGATCATCGGCTACCCGGAGAGCTACGTGCATCGCCCCCATGTCCACCCGTTCGATTGGGTCGCGTGGGCGCTGCGCCAACGCCATCAGATCGCGCCCGCGTCACGTGCCGGTTCAGTGGGGCTCGAGATGGACTCACACTTCTTCTCCCCCAAGGCTTATCGTGCGTTGTACAACGCGATACCGGAGTGGAAGCTGGTCGACAACTTCGAACTCGTCAACTGGGTGCGTTCGGTCAAGTCCGACGCCGAGGTGCAGTTGATGCGCCAGGCAGGCATGGTGTGTTCGGAGGCGATGCGTGCCGCCATCGAGACGATCGATGTCGGTGTGCGGCAATGCGACGCCGCTGCAGCGATCTCGCAGGCGCAGATCACCGGCACCGAACAGTTCGGTGGCGACTACCCTGCGATCGTGCCGATGATGCCGACCGGCGCCGCCGCCGACACACCCCACCTGACCTGGCACCAGGGAACGTTCACCGCGGACGAGGCCGTCGTCGTCGAGCTCTCCGGCGCCCACAATCGGTATCACTGCCCGCTCGCCCGCACCGTGGCACTGAGCACACCGTCGAAAGACCTCGACTACGTGGCGGGGGCAACGGCCGAGGGGCTCAACAATGTCCTCGAGGCGATCAAACCCGGTGTCGCCACTCGCGAACTCGCGTCGACCTGGAACTGGACCCTCGCCAAGTACGGCCTCGAAAAGCCCTCTCGTCTCGGCTATTCCATCGGGATCGGTTACCCACCAGACTGGGGTGAGCGCACCATCAGCATCCGCTCCGAGGACGAGACCATACTGGAGACCAACATGACCTTCCACATCGTCTGCGGAATGTGGATGGACGACTACGGATTCGAACTCTCGGAGTCGGTACGCGTCAGCCCCACCGGTGTGGAGACCTTCACGGGGTTCCCGCGCGAACTGATCAGGAAATGAGGTGTCAGCATGACCATCACCAACGCCACAGCGGCCCCCGCAACCGAATCCCTCCACGATGTCCGGCGCGGTGCACAGACACTGCCGCTCGCCGGGCGCGCCAAGGATCTCGTCGGCTCGATGATCGACTCGTCGACCTCGTTACTGGCGTCCCAGACACACGACATCGTGCGGTTCGCGATGGGCTCACCTGCCGACGAGGCCGTGCCGGCCGAGGAGTTCCGTCGGATCGCCGGTGAGATCCTCGACAACTCGTCGTTCACCTACGGAGCCACCGAGGGCGAGCCGCGTCTGCTGCAGCTCCTCGTCGACTACCTGGCCACCACACCCGATCCGTCGAGTCACGACCGCCTCGTCATCACAACGGGCGGGATGCAGGGACTCGACCTCGCAGCCAAACTGTTCGTCGATCCCGGCGACCTCGTGGTGGTCGAATCACCGACGTACACCAACGGCAGCGCCACCGCGCTCTCCTACGGTGCGCAACTCCTCGAGGTGCCCGTTGACGACGACGGCATGCAGGTCGACACCCTCGAGGACCTCGTGGCACGCACCAGACGGACACCCAAGGCGATCTACACGATCCCCACCTTCCAGAACCCGTCCGGGGTGACGATGTCGGAGGAGCGTCGACGTGAGCTGTTGCGGCTCGCGCATCAGTGGGGTGCAGTGATCATCGACGACGACCCGTACGGCCTGCTGCGTTTCTCCGGTGACGACGTCCCGACCTTCCAGACGCTCTCACCGGGCGATCCGTTGATCTTCTCGGTGCGCACGTTCTCGAAGATCCTCGCGCCCGGCTGGCGGGTCGGCTGGGTCGACGCCGACCCGTCGCTCCGACAGCTCCTCATCAACGGCAAGCAGGCGATGGACACGTGCACCAACGTGCCCAACCAGCACATCGTCGCCGAATACATCGCGCGTGGTGGGCTCGAAGACCACCTCGCGGGTCTGCGTGTTCTCTATCGCGAGCGCAAGGACGCGATGATCTCGTCGATCGCGCGTCACTTCGGTGACCGGGTCACCACCACAGACCCCGACGGCGGCTTCTTCCTCTGGCTCACGTTGAGCGGCGAGTTCGCCGAGATCGACACCCGGGAGTTGTTCGAGATCGCACTCGCCGACGGTGTCGCGTTCATCCCGGGTCCCGCGCTGTCCCCGACGGGTCGGTTCCGCAATGCGCTGCGGCTGTGCTTCGCGTCGAGCACCCCGGAGCGGATCGACGAGGGAATTCGACGTCTCGCCGGAACCTGCGAGAGGATGGCACAGAACAGATGAGCCGCAGCGGGTGACCGCACGCAGATCAGGGAGGTCACGCCGGTGACGGTGAGCGAATCCGAGGCGGTACTGGCGCGGATCTGTCCGAACGAGATCGCCGCGCTCACCGGTGCACTGGTGGAGGCTCCCAGCGAGAATCCCGGCGGCACCGAAGAACGCGCGGTCGCCGTCCTCGACAACGCCTGCCGCGGTGCCGGGTTCACCGTCACCACCCACGAGGTGGCACCGGGACGGCCCAACCTGATCGCAACGCTGCCCGGCGGCGACGGACCGGGACTGATGATTCTCGGCCACTCCGACGTCGTTCCCGCGGGCCCCGGGTGGAGTGCCGACCCGTATCAGGCGCGGCTGGTCGACGGCATGCTCACGGGGCGCGGTGCCGTGGACATGAAGGGCGGTCTCGCCGCAGCGGTCGCGGCGATGTCCGCGCTGGCACCGCTTGCCGCGCACGGCGGCCTGTCCGGCCCCGTCCAACTGGTGTGCACCGTCGACGAGGAAGAACACGGCGCAGGTGTCCGCGACCTCGTCGGACGGCAGGACACCGCCCGCGACTTCCTCGGCTGCATCGTCGCCGAGCCGACCGATCTTCTCGTTGTCCGCGGCTGCCGGGGAGCGTCGTATCTGGAGATCGACATCAGGGGTAAGGCGGCGCACTCCGGTAGACCAGACGACGGCAGGAGCGCGATCTACGCGGCTGCGTCGATCATCGACATCATCCGCGCCGACCACGAGTCGATGACCTCCCGAGCAGGCGGACTTCTCGGCTCGGGCACCTGGAACGTCGGAACCGTCAGGGGCGGTCAGGGCATCTCGGTGGTCGCGCCGATGGCGTCGTTGGGCATCGACCGTCGACTGATGCCGGACGAGAACGCACACGAGGTCGCGGCGTGGTTGCGCGGGCGCATCTCTGCGGCGGGCATCGACTCAGACGGCATCGAGGTCGAGGTGGCGGTCACGATGGAGATGCCGGGTTTCGAGACTGCAGCCGACCACCGGCTGGTCACCGCCGCAGTCGACGCGTTGACCGCCCTAGAGGTCGAGACATCCGTAGGGGGCTGGACCGCCGCCTGTGACGGCGGATTCGTCAGCCGCGACCTCGGCATACCCGCAATCGTCTGCGGGCCCGGCAACATCAACACACAGGCACACCAACCCGACGAGTCCGTCGCCGTCGACGACCTCGTCACCGCCGCCCGGGCCTATGCGCTGGTCGCGCTCGAACTGCTCGGCTGACTCCCCCCATCCGGCGGTCGATCACCGTCGGCCGGCTCATCGTCACCGGTCGGGCTTGTCGAGACCACCCATCTCGATCACCGCGCGCACCGCGGACCGCACGCGCGCATCCACCTCCGTCGCCGACGCCTCGGAGAACTTCCCGCCCAGGTGCAGGAAAGCCAGGCCGTGCACCAGGGACCACATGGCAGTCGCCGCCGCCTCGGGGTCGGACGTCGAGACAGCCGCCGCCACAACGGAGGTCAGATAGTCGTGAATGACGGCCACGGCTTCGGCCCGCTCGGGGCTCGCTGGATCGCACCGCTCGGCGAACATCGCACGGAACAAGCCGGAACGCTCGAGTGCGAATCGCACATAGGCGACTGCGATGTCGCCGAGATCGTCGACACTCGTAGGCGCCGCACTGGCTGCACTCAATCGCTCGGTGAGTTCGCGGTAGCCGATGGCGGCCACACTCGAGACGAGAGCCTCGCGGTCCGCGAAGTGCCGATACGGCGCGGCAGGTGACACACCAGCACGACGCGCGACCGCGCGCAACGACAGGTCAGCGGAGCCGTCCTCTTCGAGCAGTCCGATCGCCGCCTGCACCAGTGCCGCGGCGAGGTCGCCGTGATGATAGGACGCTGGCCTCGACATGGTCGACATCCTATCGGCGGCGAGCGACGCCGCGCGCGTGCTGGTGTCCCGTCAGCGAGTCGACGACGTCGTGGTCCCCTGCGGCACCGAGATGTCATCGGTGCGCTCGGGAATCGCCGTGCCGCGCAACGAGGCTCCGGCAGTCTCCTTCAAGAAGACCAGAGCGACCATACCGATCAGACACGCGCCCATCATGTAGACCGCGGGGAAGAGGTTCCACCCCGTGTCGCTCACCACCGCGTCGTTGACCAGCGGGGCTGTTCCGCCGAAGGCCGCGGTGGCCACGTTGTAGGAGATCGCGAATCCGGCGTAGCGCACCTGCGTCGGGAACATTGCAGGGAACGTCGCGGAAATGGTCGAGAGCTGCGGCACGTAGAACAAGCCGAGGATCACGAATCCCACGATCGCCCAGACGAATCCCTTACCCATCAACCAGTACAGCGGCAACGCGAGCACGAAGAGCCCGATCAGGGAGATCCACCACATCGGCTTGCGGCCGGTCTTGTCCGACGCCGCTCCGAAGAACGGGATGACCGCCATCATCGCGAGCTGTCCGATCAGCACCACGGTGGAGCCCGACGACTCGGAGAGTCCAATCGTTTCCTTGAGGTAGGTCGGCTGATAGGCGAGCAGAGTGTAGTTCGCGACGTTCAGCGCGATGACCATGCCGAACATGATGAGGATCGGCTTCCAGTAGTTGACCAACAGATCCTTGAAACGCGTGTAGGCGTTTCCGGTGATCTCGTCGCGCTTGTCGAGTTCTTGGAAGACCGGGGTGTCCTCGAGTTGCGATCGCAGATACAGACCTATCAGGCCGAGCGGCAGCGCGATCAGGAACGGGATGCGCCAGCCCCACGTCTGCATCTGGTCGTCGGTGAGCAGCACTTCGAGCAGCAACACGATCGCGGTACCGGCACTGAAGCCTGCCAGAGTGCCGAACTCCAGGAGCGAGCCGTACTTGCCGCGCTTGTTGTCCGGTGAGTATTCGGCCATGAACGTCGCGGCACCGCCGTACTCACCGCCGGTGGAGAAGCCCTGGACCACGCGCAGCGCGATCAGCAGGATAGGCGCCCACACCCCTGCCACCGCGTGGGTCGGCAGCACACCGATGAGAGCGGTTGCACCGGCGATCAGCAGGATGGTGATCGCGAGCACCGACTTTCGTCCGATGCGATCGCCGATCGGACCCCAGATCATGCCGCCGAGTGGGCGAAGCACGAACGAGATGGCAAAACCGAGCATCGTGCCGATGGATCCGAGATCACCGGGAAAGAATGCGTGTGTGAGATATGTCGCCGTCGCGGCGTAGACTCCGTAGTCGTACCACTCGGTCGCATTTCCGATTGCTGATGCGCCGATTGCTTTGCGCAGTAGTGCTTTACCTTCTCGCGATTCCGGATCGGGTGCGAGTTCCTCATAGGTTGCCGAGGAGTTTGCCGTAGCCATCTGTGCCTTCCTGGAGAAAATCAGGGCCAGTGTGTCTTACCGGTGACTCACATCGGTGGGCGGTGATCGGCTCGTGCGGTGCGACATCGGCGGACCCTCACCACATTTCTGGAAGTGAAGGGAGCATCGCCGGCCTGCTGCCTGCTACAGAGCTACTTCTGCAGGCGACACGTCGTCCCGGTCGGCGTCGCCGACCAGTCGATGCAGTCCGTCCCGCATGTGTTCGATCATCAGCACGTCGGCCGCCGCCGCATCCCCTGCTGCGATGGCGTCCACCAATGCCTGGTGTTCGTCTGTGCGTTCCTTTCCCGAGGAATAGGTTCCCCGCATCGCGCGCAAGCACATTCGCGTCTCCACGAGAATCGTGCTGTGCAAACGCGATAGTCGTTGACTCCGCGCGTGATCCACCAGTGTCTGGTGGAACCGCATATCCGCTTCGGCCATGTCTGCGCCGTTCGGATCGTCTATATGTCGCCGCATCTGCGCGACCGCCTCGCCGAGGGCTTCCACCGCTTCCGGATCCGCATGGGCTATCACCTGTTCGATCGCAGCTCGTTCGACTGCGGTTCGCGCGACATACATGTCGCGGATGTCGTCGTCATCCATCGAGACGACGAACAGGCCACGGTTGCGATGGCTGACCAGCAGCCCCTCGGCTGTGAGTCGTTGCATCGCCTCGCGCAGTGGTCCGCGGCTGACCCCGAGGTCGGCCGCGAGACCCGCTTCTGTCAATTGTGAACCGGACGGAAAGTTACCGTTCGCGATCGCATCATGCAACTTCCGAGCGATGATCGCGGGAGTCGACTCCTGTTCGATCGGCTCGAGCACCCGTCGGCGTCCCGCCGACTTTCCGCGGTGTCCGTCTGTTGCCATCGTGATCATCCTCTTCTTCGTACTCTATGCGCGCGCAAATGTCAGGGTTTCGCCGCGAGCGCCACCCATCCACACGTCGTTACATGCAGCGGCGAACTCGGTGAGGCCCTCGGTGATGGTGGCGAACACATTTCCCGGAACCCAGCCGACGTCGCCGTTGACCAGCAAGTTGTTTCGTCCGTAGAAGACAGCGAGGTCGATCAGTAGCGAGTGTTCGGATGGAGCTGCACTCGATTCGTAACCGTAAGCGGGATTGTCCAGTACACCGTCGAAGGTGAAATAGCAAAGGTCGCCGGGGATCGGCGTCACCGTTGTGTTCTCCGGCCCGGGTTCGTGTTCGGCGAATGCGGGGGTGAGCGTGTAGATCTCGTTGCGCGCGAACTTGCCGTGGAACACCTGACCGCCCAGCGGGAGCGCGTCCCACACCGCGGCGGCTGTGCGCGGGGCCTCGTCGTCGAGCAAGCGGGCTCGCGCACTGACCTCACGCGACGTGAGTGTGACAACGATGAATCTGTCGGCCACGGATCATCCTGACTTTCGTTGATGGGCAGATGAAATGATCGACGCGAAAGGCGCTGCGGTTTCGTACGCGGCAGCCACACGCAGTACCGTCGCATCGTCATGTCGAGCGCCCACAAGCTGTATCCCGGTGGGCAACAGCGATTCTCCGGATGCAGCGAGCCCACTCGGTACGGTGATCGCCGGTTGGCCGGTGAGATTGAACGGGTAGCTGTAGGGCGTCCACGACGTCCAGTCCTGCGACGACGACCCGGCAGGCACGTCGACGCCGGCCTCGAAGGCAACCGATGGCATCGACGGTGTCACCAGGATGTCGAATCTTTCGTGCAGGGCACCCATCTGCGTACCCATCGACATCCTCAGCGCAGTCGCGTCGACGTAATCCTGCGCGCTGAAGTCACGGTGTCGCTCGAGGGCTGCGAGCAATTTCGGGTCGACGAGCCGGCGTGCTGCCCCGTCGAGTGCGCCGACGACGGCGGCAGCGCCTGCGAACCACACCGTGTGGTAGGCCCACACCGGATCGTCCCAGCCGATGTCGACTTCTTCCACCTCGGCACCAAGCGACCGCAGCACCTCCACGGCTGCGTCGGTATTCGCCTGCACCGCCTCATCATTGGTTGCATAGCCGAGGTCGGGACTGTAGGCGATGCGCACTCCCACAAGACTGCCGTCGCCTGCGGCGAGCGTGGCTGCGGCCGGGTCGGGGGTCGCCGCGGCAGACCAGTCGCGTGAGTCGAATCCGCTGAGCACGTCGAGCAACAGTGCACAGTCGAAGACGGTCCGTGTCATAGGTCCGACGTGGGCAACCGGAGCGAACGGGCTCGGCGGATACATCGGCACCCTGCCGAGGGTCGGCTTGAATCCGACGATGCCGCAAAACGCGGCGGGAATCCGGATCGAGCCACCTCCGTCGGTACCGACCGAGAGGGGTCCGAGGCCTGCCGCGAGCGCGGCAGCGCTACCGCCGCTGGAGCCGCCCGAGGTTCTATCCGGCGACCAGGGGTTGCGCGTGACGCCGGTGCGCGGGCTGTCGGTCACGCCTTTCCAACCGAACTCGGGCGTTGTGACCTTCCCGAGTGGCACTGCTCCGGCTTCCCGCAATCGAGCAACGGCGGGGGCGTCGACGTCCCATGGCTGCGCTTCGGGTGTGATGGTCAGTGAGCCGCGCAGCGTCGGCCAGCCGTCGGTGAGCAAGAGATCCTTGATCGACACCGGCACACCGTCGAGGGGGCCATGAGCGGCCGACGCCGCGTATCGCGCGGCCGACTCCCGTGCCGCGCCCATCGTCGTATCCGGGTCCACGAGGCAGTAGGCATTGACCTCGGCGTTCACCTCGGCGATGGTGTCGAGTAGTTCCGCCGCGACGTCGACGGGACTGAGCAATCCGCTGCGGTAGGCATCACCGAGTTCCGACGCCGACATCGCGCGTATTGAGTCCTGCATGGTCACCTCGGGTTCCGATACGGTGTGAGAGACAATTGTTTGATTGTTGACAATCTAGTCGGGAGGACCATCCGTGACAACCGCTGCAATCGCAATTCTCTACCCGGGCCACGCTGCCGAAGACGACTACCGACTGATCGAGGACGCCCTCGGACACACGATCGAGTTGCCCGTGGTGATCACCGAGATCGACTCCGACGATCACACGGTCGGCGCCATGCGTGCTGTCGGTGAGTCCGATCGGCTCCTCGAAGGCGCTCACCGAGCACGCGCACACCAACCCGCGGCACTCATGTGGGCGTGCACCTCGGGCAGCTTCCTGTACGGCTGGGAAGGGGCCCACCGCCAGGCACAGACCCTGTCGGAGGCCACCGGACTGCCCGCGTCGTCGACCTCACTCGCATTCGCGGGTGCGTGCCACGCGCTGAGCATCGACACGGTGTCGATCGCGGCGAGCTATCCCGCCGAGGTCGCGACGGGTTTCACGACATTCCTCGGCGGCGCAGGTGTCGACGTCGTCGACCTGTTGGCCCACGACATCCTCACCGCTTCCGACGCGGGCACCCTCGACGGTGACGCGCTGTTCGACATGGTTCTCGAAGCAGACCGGCCCACGGCGCAGGCTGTTCTCGTGCCCGACACGGCGTTACACACCATTGCCTGGATCTCCGACCTCGAGCAGCAGATCGGTAAACCCGTGCTCACCGCGAATCAGGTGACAGCCTGGGAGGGTGCGAGACTTGCGGGTCTGACCCCGCACAGCGACAAACTCGGTGGATTGTTCACTGCGGCGCCGTATGCCCACGCACGAAGCGATATCCCATCCCGGCCTCGGTGAGCAGGTGCACCGGATGTGCCGGGTCGTCCTCGAGTTTGCGACGCAGACTGGCCAGGTACACACGCAGGTAGTTGGTCTGGTTGAGATACTTCGGACCCCACACGGTTGACAGAATCTCCCGCTGCCCCACGAGCTTTCCCTCATTGCGCACCAACAGTTCCAGAATCCCCCATTCGGTCGGCGTCAGGTGCACCTGCTCGCCGTGACGGGATACCTGCTTGGCACTGAGGTCGACGACGAAGTCACCCGCGTCGACGACCGGCACCTCCGACGCATCGGGTGCAGCGACCCCGCGACGCACCGCTGCACGCAGTCTCGCGAGAAACTCGTCCATCCCGAACGGTTTCGTCACGTAGTCGTCTGCACCTGCATCGAGCGCCGCCACCTTGTCGACGGACTCGCCACGCGCCGACAACACGATGACCGGCACGTTGGTCCAGCCCCGAAGCCCCTCGAGGACGGTGAATCCGTCGATGTCGGGCAGGCCGAGGTCGAGCACCACGACCTGAGGGTTCACCTTCGCCGCCGCGGTGAGCGCAGCCGCGCCGGTCGATGCCGTCGTGACGGCGAATCCACGCGCGGAGAGGTTGATCCGCAACGCGCGCAACAACTGTGGCTCGTCGTCGACAACCAGCACCCGGATTCCCTCACTCATGAGTCGTCTCCTGCGGGCAGGGAAACCACCATCGTGGTCCCACCCCCGGGGGTCTGCTCGACGCCGAGCTTTCCACCTATGGCAGCCGAGAAGCCTTGTGCCACAGACAGACCCAGACCGACGCCGCCGTCGGCTCCGTTGCGGTCACCACCTTGGACGAACGCGTCGAAGATCTGGTCACGTCGATCGGCCGGAATGCCCGGCCCATGGTCGATCACACGGATGACCGTACGCGCCGACCCGTCGTTGTCGCTCTCGGACTCCGCTGTGACCGCGACCCCACCGCCACCTCCGTGGCGCACCGCGTTGTCGATCAGATTGGCCAGCACCCGTTCGAGCAGACCTCCATCGGTGTATGCCCACATGGCGTGGAACGTGAAGGCGATCTCGGGGATCGGTCCGCCGACCCAGCTCACCGCGGTTGCCGCTCGATGTACCACCTCCACGAGGTAGGTGCGCTGCAGTTTCGGGCGCACCGCTCCGGCGGCGAGCCGGGAGGAATCGAGCAGATTGCCCACCAGCGCTGACAGATGGTCGACGGATTCCTCGATGGTCGCGAGAAGCTCGGAGGTGTCCTCCGGGCTGAACGTCACGTCGCTGGCGCGCAGACTCGACACGGCAGCTTTCGCACCCGCCAGGGGCGTCCGCAGGTCGTGACTCACCGCGGAGAGCAGTGCACGTCGCATCTCGTCGGTCTGCGCCAGCGCACGGGCCTCGGCGGCCTCGCGTTCGAGTCGACGACGCTGCACCGCTCCGGCCGCCTGGGTGGCCACCGAGGCGAGCACTCGGCGATCGCGGCCACCGAGCTTGGGCCCGCGCAACAGCAATTCGTATTCGCCGCCGGACACCGGGCACACGGTATCGGCGTCTTCGGCGCGCCGCGGCGGGTCGTCGCCCACAGCGGCGTCGACCATCGGTCCGTCGTCGACGGCGTGCACCACCGAGACGGCACTCTGGTCGTAGGTTTCGCGGACCCGCGCGAGCAGCGCCGAGACGTCGGCACCGCCGAGGACGGCGTCGGAGAACAACGCCAGCAACTCGGCGTCGCGACTGGCGAGACTGGCCTGGCGCCGCCTGCTCGCTGCCGAATCCACCAGCGCGGCAACTGCTATCGCGATCACCAGCATGACCAGGATGGTGATCAGATTGTCGGGTTCATTGATGGTGAACGTGAACCGCGGATCGGTGAAGAAGTAGTTGAGCAGTAGCCCCGACACCACCGCCGACAACGCTGCCGGTCCGATACCTCCGAGCATCGAGACCGCGAGGACCGTCACGAAGAACAACGCGGACTCGCTGGCGAACCCGAGCCAACGGTCGAGGATCGCGAGCACACCGGTCACGAGGAGTGGTACGACGATCGCGGCGACCCAGCTCAGCGGACGGTGGAATCGCGTGTCTCGGATGTCAAGGCGATTGCGGCGTCGCGTCTCGTCGTGGGTGACCATGTGGACGTCGATCTTGCCGCTGTGTGCAACGACGTTCGCGCCGACGCCCTCGTCGAACAGACGTTGCCACCGCGGTCGGCGAGAGGTGCCCAGCACCAGCTGGGTCGCGTTGACGCCGCGCGCGAAGTCGAGGAGCGTCGACGGTATGTCGTCACCGACGATCGTGTGGATACGTGCCCCGAATCCCTTGGCCAACTCGTGCAGTCGTGACAGATCCGCCGCAGGCGTCCCGACGAGTCCGTCGCCACGGACCACATGCACCACGACCAGTTCGGCGCTCGATCGCGACGCGATACGACTGGCCCGGCGCATCAACGTCGCCGATTCCGGTCCCCCGGTGATCGCCACAACCACACGTTCGCGGGCTTCCCAGGTGTCGGTGATCGCGTGTGCTGCCCGATAGTCGGCGAGATTGTCGTCGACGCGATCGGCCAGCCACAGCAGCGCCAACTCGCGTAGAGCGGTGAGGTTGCCCTGCCGGAAGTAGTTCGAGAGCGCTCCGTCGATGCGTCCGGCCGGGTACACCTTGCCCGCGCTGAGGCGTTGGCGCAGCGCCTGGGGGGCTATGTCGACCAGTTCGATCTCGTCCGCGGCACGCACCACGGCGTCGGGAACGGTTTCACGCTGGATGACGCCGGTGATCTGCGCGACCACGTCGTTCAGGCTTTCCAGATGCTGCACGTTGACGGTCGTCAGCACGTCGATGCCCGCGTTGCGCAGCTCTTCGATGTCCTGCCACCGCTTGGCGTTTCGAGATCCCGGAGCGTTGGTGTGCGCGAGTTCGTCGACCAGTGCGACCCGTGGGGCACGTGCCAGCACGGCATCGAGATCCATCTCCTCGAGGACCGCGCCGCGATAGACCTCATCGCGGCGCGGGATCTCCTCGAGTCCCTCGGTGAGCGCAGCCGTGGCCGACCGGCCGTGTGACTCGACCACCGCGATCACCACATCGACACCCTCGTCGGCGAGACCTCGTGCATGCGAGAGCATTTCGTAGGTCTTGCCGACACCGGGCGCACACCCGAGGAAGACTTCGAGCCTTCCCCGGGCGTCGGCACCTGAACCCATGGACGTGAGTCTAATCAGGGCTGACGGTCGACCGGCGCGACGTGCTCGTCCACACCGACCGGCCCCTCACCCGGTGATCGGTGCTCATTTGCACGCCGTGTGTCCCAGCGCGAGGTTCACCTCGAGGACGTTGACGCGCTCCTGCCCCAGGAATCCCCACTGCCTGCCGGAGGTATGGGCGTCGACGACCTCACGAATCGCACTCTCCGACTTCCCGGTGTTGCGCGCGATACGCGGGACCTGGATCGCCGCGTACTCCGGACTGATCTGCGGGTCGAGGCCCGACCCGGAACCGGTCACCGCATCCGCGGGTACCGCCGACGGTTCGACCCCCTCACGCTGCGCTATCAGCGCACGCCGTGCGGCGATGTTGTGTTCGAGGGTCTCGCTGTTGGGTCCCTGGTTGCTCGCGGCCGATGCCGCCGGATCGCCGGTGGCCATCGGGTCGTCGGCCGACCCGAGTACCCGAGAGTGCAGGAAGGTGTCGGGCGCCCCGTTCGGTGCCTTCGGATCGAGCCCGATGAGCGTCGACCCTGCGTTGCAACCCTTCGCGTCGGTCACCTGTGAGCCCTCCGCGGAGTTCGACCCCACGCGCGACGCCGCCCAGACGACAGTCGGGTAGGCGACGCCGAGAATGACGGTCAGCGCCGCGAGCATCGCGAATGCCACGACGCACTGCCGGATGAATCCGGACGTGATGGTGTTCATGAGCGATTACCCCATTCCCGGGAGAAAGCGAACGACGAGATCGATGAGCCAGATCCCCACGAACGGGGTGATCACGCCACCGACGCCGTAGATGAGTAGGTTGCGCCCCAACAACTTCGACGACGAGCTGGGCCGATACCGCACACCGCGCAGTGACAGCGGGATCAACGCCACGATGATGAGCGCGTTGAACACCACCGCCGACACGATCGCCGACTGGGCCGAGTGCAGCCGCATGATGTTGAGGGTGTCGAGCTGCGGATAGATGCTCACGAACATGGCCGGCAGGATGGCGAAGTATTTCGCGAGGTCGTTGGCCAGCGAGAACGTCGTGAGCGCGCCGCGGGTGATCAGCAACTGTTTGCCGATCGCGACGATGTCGATGAGCTTGGTCGGGTCGGAGTCGAGGTCGACCATGTTGCCGGCCTCCTTGGCAGCCGACGTCCCGGAGTTCATCGCGACGCCCACGTCGGCCTGCGCGAGCGCGGGCGCATCGTTGGTGCCGTCGCCGGTCATGGCGACCAGACGACCACCGGACTGTTCGGCACGGATCAAGGCCAGCTTGTCCTCCGGCGTCGCCTCGGCGACGAAGTGATCGACACCCGCTTCCTCCGCGATCGCCCGTGCGGTGAGCGGATTGTCGCCGGTGACCATGACGGTGCGGATACCCATCTCGCGCAACTGCGCAAAGCGTTCCGTCATGCCGGGTTTCACGACGTCCGAGAGCTGGATGACGCCGAGCACGCGCGGGGCGTCGACCACGGCCGTCGTCCCCCGTGTTGACGCCGAGACCTCACCGTTCACGGCAACGACCAGGGGGGTGCCGCCGCGGGTCGAGATCTCGGCGACACGCTCGGTGACCTCACGTGGCATCGTCCCGCCGAGCGCGGTCACCCATCGCGCGACGGCATCGGCAGCGCCCTTGCGGTACTCGACCGTGGTATCGGCTCCCGCGTACACGTCGATACCGCTCATCCGCGTCTCCGCGGTGAAGGGCACCACCTCGTACTCGGGATGCTCGTGCCCGCGGGTGGCAGCGAGTGCTTCCGCATCGGCGGGCACGACGTCGTGCTCGTCGAGACACAGTTCGACGATGCTGCGGCCCTCCGGTGTGTCGTCGGCGAGACTGCACCGGTAGGCGACCTCGGCGAGCTCTGCAGTCGACGTACCCGGCCCAGGGACGATCTCGGTGGCCCGCCGATTACCGAAGGTGATGGTTCCCGTCTTGTCGAGGAGCAGGGTGTCGATGTCACCTGCTGCCTCCACCGCTCGTCCCGACATGGCGAGTACGTTGCGCTGCACCAGGCGATCCATGCCCGCGATGCCGATCGAACTGAGCAGTGCCCCGATCGTCGTCGGGATCAGACACACGAGTAGCGCGATCAGTTTGATGGCGTCCGGGCTCTGGCCCGCATACTGCTGCATCGGTCCGACGGCGACCACCGCGAGGAGGAAGATCACCGTCAGGCTGGCGAGCAGGATGTCGAGCGCGATCTCGTTGGGTGTCTTCTTGCGCGACGCCCCTTCGACGAGCGCGATCATCCTGTCGACGAAGCTGTCGCCGGGTGCGGCAGTGATCTTGACGACGATGCGGTCGCTGAGCACCACGGTGCCACCGGTCACCGCGCACCGGTCACCACCCGATTCACGCACCACGGGCGCGGACTCACCGGTGATGGCCGATTCGTCGACGGTCGCGATGCCGTCGACGACGTCCCCGTCACCTGCGATCACCTCGCCTGCCTCGACGACGATGAGGTCGCCGACCGTCAGCGCGGTGCCGGACACCTGCGAGATCGATCCGTTCTCGTCCAGTCGCCGGGCCATCATGTCGCGCTTGACCTTTCGTAGCGAGTCGGCCTGCGCACGACCACGCCCCTCGGCGACGGCCTCGGCCAGGTTGGCGAACAGCACCGTGAACCACAGCCATGCAGCGATCAACCACGCGAACCACGACGGTCGCCAGATGGCGAGCACCGTGGTCACGATCGAGCCGATGTACACCACGAACATCACCGGATTGCGAGCCTGATCGCGCGGGTTGAGTTTCCGCAGCGCCTGCGGAACCGAGGTGAGGAGTTGTCGTGGGTCGAACGATCCACGTGAGACGAGTTGTGTCTCGTCCTGCCCGGCCGACGCCTCCTCGGACGTCACGTCGGATTCGATGGTGTTGACGCTCACAGAAGTGCCTCCGCGATGGGTCCCAGCGCCATGGCCGGGAAGAAGGTGAGACCGGCGACGAGAACGATCGTGCCGAGCAGGAGTGCGCCGAAGAGCACCCCGTGTGTGGGGAGATTGGCTTCGGCCCTGACGGCTTCCTGCCGCTCGAGGACCGCAACGACCCCACTACCGCCGGTTGAGCTGCCCACGCCGGTTGAACTGCCCCCGCCGGTTGAGCTTGTCGAAACCCCGCCGGTCGAGCTGCCCACGCCGGTTGAGCTGCCCTCGCCGGTTGAGCTGCCCCCGCCGGTTGAGCTGCCCTCGCCGGTTGAGCTGCCCTCGCCGGTTGAGCTGCCCTCGCCGGTTGAGCTGCCCTCGCCGGTTGAGCTGCCCTCGCCGGTTGAGCTTGTCGAAACCCCGTCGGCCGAGACCACACCCCGCGGCCGTTGCCGTCCGAGCAACCCGGCGAGCGCGAGCACGAACACGATCGGCAGGAACCGGCCGAACAGCATGGCCAAGCCGAGTGACGTCTGGAACCAGTCGCTGGTGACGGTCAGGCCACCGAACGCGCTGCCGTTGTTGTTGGCTGCCGATGCGTAGGCGTAGATCACCTCGGAGAAGCCGTGGATCGAGCCGGGCGTACCGGGGGCGCCGCTGTTGCCCTGAGCGTCGAGAGTGGAGCTCATGGCCACGCTGATCCCGACCCCGACCAGCACGAGGGCAGGCATGACCAGCACATACAGTGCGGCCATGGTGATCTCGTTCTGCCCGATCTTCTTGCCGAGGAACTCAGGCGAGCGCCCGACGAGTAGCCCGCCGACGAACACGGTCACCACAGCCATCATCAGGATTCCGTAAAGCCCTGTACCGACTCCGCCCGGCGCGACCTCGCCGAGCAGCATGTTCCAGATCACCGCGCCACCGCCGCCGGCCGAAAGGCTGTCATGTGCGGAATTGACTGCGCCTGTGGACGTTCCGGTCGTCGACACGGCGAACAATGCGCTTCCGGGAATACCGAATCGCTGTTCCTTGCCCTCCATCATCGCGCCGGCCGCCTGTGCCGCCAGTCCGTGTGCGTGCGACTCGAAGCTCCACACGAGTGCGAGCATCACGCCCCAGATCGTCGCCATCACACCGAGCAGTGTCAGCCCCTGGCGACGGTCGCGCACGAGCGTCCCGTAGGCGCGGGTCAGGCATACCGGAATGATGAGGATCGCAAGGATTTCCACGACGTTGCTCAACGGCGTCGGATTCTCGAATGGGTGCGCCGAATTCGCCGAAAGGGTTCCGCCGCCGTTGGTGCCGAGTTCCTTGATCGCTTCCTGAGAGGCGAACGGCCCGACCATACTCTGCGCATGCTCACCCGACATCGTCGTGAACCCGAAACTGCTGTGCCACGACTGCACCACACCCTGAGTGAGCAGGATCGCCGCGACGATCACACTGAGCGGCAGAAGGATTCGGACACAGGTGCGAGTCAGATCGACCCAGAAGTTGCCGATCAACCCGTTACCGCGTCGATTCACCAATCCCCTGATCAATGCGACCGCCACTGCCATCCCGACCGCAGCCGACACGAAATTCTGCACCGCGAGGCCGAGCATCTGCGAGAGATTGCTCATCACGGCCTCGGGCGAGTACGACTGCCAGTTGGTGTTCGTGACGAATGAGATCGCTGTGTTGAAAGCCGTCGCCGGGTTCACGCCGCCCTTGCCGTCCGACCACGGCAAGACTCCCTGCAGACGCTGCAGCAGGTAGAGGAACAGGAACGAGATCAGCGAGAACGCCAGGACCGCAAGGGTGTATCCCACCCACGTCTGTTCACGCCGCGCATCGACACGGGCCAGCGAATAGATCGCGCGCTCCGGCAAAAGGTCGCGTGTGCTTCGGTACACACGCGCCATGTAGTCGCCGAGCGGCACATAGACGGCTGCGAGCACCACGATGACGAATGCCACCTGGAGCGCCGCCGCAACGGAAGAACTCACGAACACAACCTCTCGAACTCGGCCGACTCAGCGGCCGGCGCACCACTCATCAGGTCAGAACCTCTCGGGCTTGATCAGCGCGAGCATCAGATAGATCGCCGTCGCGACGGACAGAACCAGCAGGACAACGTTCACGACTCCGTCTGCGGTCATCGGCCGATCCTCGCGTCGACGCCCCGGACCACCAGGACGCAGATCGCAAAGCCGATCAACGCGGCGAGTACGTAGAGCACATCGGCCACTTTTCACACTCCTTGACTGACGATGCCGACCGTCGGACTGGCGATCGGCGCACCACAGCTTCGGTCCTATTCGTCGGTGTGGGAAGTGCTCTTAACGCGTTCCATACGCAGCGGCGGGGTTTGTTGACACAACCTTCGCGCGCCGGGCTTCGTGATGTGATCGGGTGCATTCCCGGCATATCGGATCGCCCGACGCCGCGACCGCCACCGAGTCGTCGAGGATCGTCGGCCTCACCGGGAGGTGCGCGTCAAAGCCGCGTCAAGATTTGCGCTCGCCGCGTCGAGAAGGCGTCAGAAACGGGCGGTCTCGCGCCTATCGGGATTAGAACCGATCGTATGAACGAGTCAGCGCATCTGCAGCCGGTGGTCTCCGGTTCCGCGCGATGGGGATACGTCCAGGTCGGCTACGCGCGCCATTGGGTGTGCCATCGCCTCGTCGTGTATCCACCCGGTATCAGCGAGCACGAGGTCCGGTGGATGCGCATCTGGCGTGCTGCGCCGTTCATCGCAGTCGCGGTGGTGCTGGCAAGTGCGTACGTCGCGGAAACGGTCGGCGATGCGGGCCTCGCCGGACTGTTCGTCGGCATCGTGCTGGCGCTGGCGCTCGTGGCAGTCGTCGAACATCAGACACATCGGGTACGCACGCAGACGCGCACCCTGGAGGCCTGGACGGGTTACGGAGCCGACGCCGCTGCCCGTTCCACACGGAGAGAGATCTGCGTACGTGCGGCTGTCCTACGCGACGCCGACAGTCGTCTCCGCGCAGGAGCCATCACACCTGTCGAGCACGAGATGATCTGGGCGCGTTGCCACGGCGGAATACCGTCGGCACAGCGTCGACGTCACGCGCTCACGTAGGCGCCCGGCGACCCGTCCAGCGGAGTCGACGCTCACCGCGGAGTGATCGAGATGCCGACGGTGCCGTCCTCACCCCGGCGCAGTCTGCTCGCCTTCACGAGGATCCACCCGACGATCCCATACTTCTTCGCGATCAGCTGGCGCGCATGCTCGGTGCCTGCGGCGTCGAGAAGCGTCGCGGAACCCTCCACTGGCCGACCCCGCAGGTTCTTCCCACGCGCATCGCAGGCCTGGACGACAACGTGCGGGTCACGTCGAATCCGCTTGACCTTCCACGACGTCGTCTCCGTCCACATGATCAGGGTCTCGCCCTCCGCTGCCGCCCACAGCGGCGACGCGACGGGGGTGCCGTCCTTGCGAAACGTTGTGAGCTGCACGTACTTTGCGTCGGTGGCGGCGTCGAAGGGCTGTGCTGCGGCCATACCCCACCCTACGTCGGTGTCATCACGCGGCACGGGTGAACAGCGACTGGTCGGCAGCAGGCAGCGTGTGGGGCTGCGCAAACCCCGGAGTGAGTACGCCTGCGTCGACAAGTGTCGCCCACGCCGTGACCTGGTTGGCGGATAGCACAGGTTTGCCGAGTTCGGCCTCGAGCGCCCCGAGGACGTCATAGGTCCAGAGGTTGGTGCAGGACACGAAGATCGCGTCGGCGTCAGGATGATCGGCACCCCGGATCAGGTCGGCGGTGACCGAGTACGGAATGGTCCAGATGTCATGGTCGCGTCCGAGACCGCACTGCGCGACCACACTTCGACCGGACTGTGCGAGGAAGTCGCAGAGCAGTCCGGTCAGCGCGTTGGTGTAGGGCGTTGCCACGGAGATACGACTGATCCCCAGCGAGTCGAGCGCGCGGAGGAGCGCTTCAGACGTCGTGACCGCACGCTGCGCACCCGCACCGAGCATGCAATTCGACAGCTCGACCGCCCCGGAGATCCCGTACACGAAACTGCCCGACGCGCACGCGTAGGCATACGCGCTGGGACGCACCGCCGAGATCGATCGGACCGCTGCCGCGATCTCGGTGTGGTTGTTCAGGTCCCGGCACATGTCGACGTCGACCGGCGCGTCGATGAATCCGGTGCGGGTGAAGTACAGCGACACCCCGTCGGGCATCCAGCGCCAGAGCTCACGGTCGAGTGCCATGTCGAACGGACAGATCACACCGATCCCGATCTGCTCCCCTGGGCCGCCGAACAGCGCGGATTCATGCTCCATGCAGGCATGATGGCACATTGTCGGATTGTTGACAGTCTGAGCGCGACGAGTGCCCGGGCTCCGCAGATGTGTGTCACCGCCACGGGCGTTCAGCGGGACGTCAGGTACTCCTCGATCGCGGCAGTCACCTTCGGCCGGATGACGCACTCATGGGCGTGGTCGTTGACCATCCCGGACGCCTGCATCAGCGCGAACATCGTCGTCGGGCCGACGAACTTCCAGCCACGCTTCTTGAGGTCTTTCGAGAGCCTCGTCGATTCGTCGGACAGCGTCATCGATCCCGGAACATGTTCTGCCGCAGGCGCATACCCCCAGAAGAACGACTCCAGCGACCCCTCGTTCTCGATGAGTTCCGTCGCACGCCGCGCATTGTTGATCGCCGCCTCGATCTTGCCGCGGTGCCGGATGATGCCAGCGTCGCCGAGAAGCCGTTCTACGTCGCGCTCGGTGAATGCCGCGACCTTCTCGACATCGAAGCCGTCGAAGGCTGCCCGGAAGTTCTCACGTTTGTTCAGGATCGTGCGCCAGCTCAGACCTGACTGGAATCCCTCGAGGCACACCCGCTCGAACAACGCGTTGTCGCCCGTCAGCGGAAATCCCCACTCGGTGTCGTGGTAGGTGGTCTCGGGCTCGACCGACGCCCACGTACACCGCGCCCGTCCGTCGTCGCCGACGATCACATCTGCGTTCACGGCCGCAGATTACTCCGAGGCACCGACAGCACTGGTAACGGTTGCAGGATACGGTTGATCCAATGAGCGACTACATCCTCAACTCGCCGAACACCTTCATCACGGATTCGTTGCGTGGATTCGTCGCCGCACATCCCGATATCGCCTGGCAGTCGGACCCGGGATTCCTCCACCTACGCGAACGCAACGGTGACAGCACCGTCGCTCTCGTCTCGGGCGGCGGCTCCGGTCATGAGCCGATGCACTCCGGCATGATCGGTGCCGGCATGCTCGACGCCGCGTGCCCCGGACTCGTCTTCACCTCACCCAACGCCCTGCAGATCGTCGGCGCGACACGGTGGGCCGATCGCGGCGCGGGCGTTCTCCACATCGTGAAGAACTACACCGGCGACGTGATGAACTTCCGCATCGCTCGACACCTCGTACGCGACGACATCGAGACCGACCAAGTGATCGTCGCCGACGACGTCGCGTCGGATTCCGACACCGGTCCCGGTCGTCGTGGAACCGGAGCGACAATTTTCGTCGAGAAGATCTGCGGCGCGGCGGCCGCGCGTGGCGACGCCCTGGCAACTGTCGCCGGGATCGGACGACGTGTGGTCGACAACGCGCGGAGCATCTCGGTGGCCTACCACGCGTGCACCATGCCCTCCGAGTCGTCGCCGACCTTCGAACTCGACGCCGACGAGATGGAGTTCGGCGTCGGCATCCACGGCGAGGCAGGGCGCGAACGCACCACCCGGGTCGGTGCCCGCGAACTGGTCAACCGCATGGTCGATCCGATCGTCGACGCACTGTCGTTGACTCACGGCGAGGAGGTGATCTGTCTCGTGAACGGCCTGGGCGCCGCGCATCCCCTCGAACTCGATCTCGTGTTCGGAGAGGTGGTCGCCGATCTCGACCGCCGCGGAATCGCCATCGCGCGTCCCATGGTCGGCACGTTCGTCACCGCACTCGACATGCGCGGCGTCTCGATCACACTCGTTCGCGCCGACGACGAGATCCTCACCCTGTTCGACGCCCCGACCACAGCACCGGGATGGGCGGCGAGTCCCTCTCGCAGCACAGCACCCCTGAGCGACACCACGTTCGCCCAACCCTCGGACTCCGCCGACGACGGCCCCGAGAACGAATGGCTGACCCGCTTCGTCGGGCACGTCCAGGACTCCATCGCCGATTTGACGGAGCTCGATCAACGCGCGGGCGACGGCGATTTCGGCACGAACATGGAAGCCGCCCTGGCGCACTTCAGTCTTCCCCTACGAGGCTCCGACAGCGAAGTCCTGAGCGCGATCAGCACCTCCTACCTCGTCCGCTCCGGCGGCACATCGGGAGTGATCTTCGGCGTACTGTTCCGCGAACTGTCCCTGGCCTTCGCCGACAACGACGATTTCGAGTCGGCGATCCGCGAGGGCTCCTCGCGCGCCCTCGCCGAGATCCAGGACCTCGGCGGAGCACAAGTCGGTGACAAGACCATGGTCGACGCATTGAGCCCGGCCGTCGACGCCCTCGAAGACGGCGAGTCCCTCTCTGCGGTCGGCCAGAAGGCCGCGGACGGAGCCGAATCCACCCGCGACACCACCGCCACCAAGGGACGTGCGAGCTACGTCGGAGAGAATGCTCGCGGCGTCGTGGACCCGGGCGCTCTGGTGGTCTCCTGGCTGTACCAGGCCACCACCGACAACAGCTGACCGTCCCTGCTCCACCCGACAGCGGTGAGCGGTGCTCCGCCCACCGTCTGCAGCTTTTCGCATTCGGCCGATTGCGCAAAACGCAATACGTGTCAGCACATCGTTAACTGTTCGGCCCTCGAGGTGTTATCGCACCGTGACCGTCGGCGTCTTGGGTTTCGAGTTAGTCGCAATCCCCTGCTGGATCTGACGCCGCACGTGCGCGACGCCCTAGCGTAGTCCGCAACGATCGGGGGAACGATCGCTTGGACAGGAGCACAACATGACCGAAACGACCGATAGGCTCTCGGTGCTCCTGACCCGGATCGCGAACGGCGACGCCCGTGCATTCGCTCAGTTCTACGACGAGACCAGTCACCGCGTCTACGGCATGGTGCTCCGCATCGTGCGCGACCGCGGGCTCAGCGAGGAAACCACGCAGGAGGTCTTCCTCACCGTGTGGCGCTCGGCGCACACGTTCGACCCCGAGTCGGGTTCGCCGCTCGGTTGGTTGATGACTCTCGCTCATCGTCGCGCCGTCGACCGGGTTCGCTCCGAAACCGCTGCCAAGCGTCGACTCCACGTCTACAGCACGGCCGAGCAGTCGACCAGGGTCGAACACGACGTGGTCAGCGAATCGGCCGAGCGCCGCGAAACCATCCGTGAGGTCCGACTCCTGATGTCCCGCCTGACCGAACTGCAGCGCGAGGCGATCGAGTTGGCCTACTTCCGAGGAATGACCTACCGCGAGGTCGCCGACGAATTGGGAGTGGCATTGCCGACGGCCAAGTCACGTATCCGGCAGGCACTCAAACGGCTCGAACCGCACATCGCGGTGACCGCAGCCTGAGGCGTCAACCCAGTCTTCAGAAAGACTTAGACACGAGAAGGTCCCCGACCCGTGGTGGGTCGGGGACCTTCTGTCAGTGCTGTCAGCCGAGAACCAACGAATCTCCATCGGCGCTCACGTTGACCGGCACGACGTCGCCGTCGCGGACATCACCGGCGAGCAACGCCTTGGCGAGCTGATCGCCAATGGCCTGCTGCACCAGGCGACGTAGCGGACGGGCGCCGTAGAGTGGATCGAATCCCCGCTCGGCCAGCCATTCCTTCGCCTTCGGCGTGACCTGCAGTTCGAGTCGACGCTGAGCAAGACGCTTCTGCAGTTGGCCGAGCTGGATGTCGACGATCGACACCAGCTCCTCGGGGCTGAGCGCCTCGAAGATCACGACGTCGTCGAGTCGGTTGATGAACTCCGGCTTGAACGCGCTGCGCACCGCCGCCATCACCTGGTCCCGGTCGCCTCCTGCACCCAGGTTCGACGTCAGGATCAAGATGGTGTTGCGGAAGTCGACCGTGCGTCCCTGGCCGTCGGTGAGTCGACCCTCGTCGAGCACCTGCAGCAGGATGTCGAAGACGTCCGGGTGAGCCTTTTCGACCTCGTCGAAGAGCACCACCGTATACGGACGGCGACGTACCGCTTCGGTCAGCTGACCGCCCTGCTCGTATCCGACATAGCCGGGAGGTGCACCGACAAGCCTTGCCACGGCATGCTTTTCGCCGTACTCACTCATGTCGATGCGCACCATCGCGCGCTCG
This sequence comes from Gordonia otitidis, assembly GCF_020735545.1. Taxonomy (NCBI): domain Bacteria; kingdom Bacillati; phylum Actinomycetota; class Actinomycetes; order Mycobacteriales; family Gordoniaceae; genus Gordonia; species Gordonia otitidis. Next base: position 2,861,308 of record NZ_CP085974.1, on the reverse strand, counting down.
TCGTCGAACATGAACTCCGCCAGCGCCTTGGCCAGCTCGGTCTTACCGGTGCCGGTCGGGCCCAGGAACAGGAACGATCCCAGTGGCCGGTTCGGGTCGGCGACGCCTGCACGAGCACGTCGGACGGCGTCGGACACGGCGACCACGGCCTCTTTCTGGCCGATGACGCGCTTGCCGAGTTCCTCTTCCATGCGCAGCAGCTTGGCGGTCTCACCCTCGAGCATCTTGCCCGCGGGAATGCCCGTCCACGCCGACACAACCTGTGCGACGTCGTCGGGGCCAACCTCCTCCTGCAGCATCACGTCCTCGTCGGGGTCGGTGCCGGTCTTCTCGATCGCGGCTTCCAACTCCTTCTCCAAGCCGGGGATCTTCCCGTAGCGAAGCTCGGCCGCCCGACCCAGATCACCGTCGCGTTCGGCCCGATCCGCTTCTCCACGAAGGCGTTCGAGCTCTTCCTTGGTGTCGCGAACGGCGTCGATGGCGGTCTTCTCCGACTGCCAGCGCGCGGAGAGCTCGTTGAGCTTCTCCTTCTGGTCGGCCAGTTCCTGACGCAGCTTCTCGAGACGTTGCTTCGACGCTTCGTCGTGCTCCTTCTCGAGTGCGACCTCCTCGACCTCGAGCCGTCGGACGACACGCTCGACCTCGTCGATCTCGACGGGGCGCGAGTCGATCTCCATCCGCAGACGTGACGCAGCCTCGTCGACGAGGTCGATGGCCTTGTCGGGCAGGAAGCGCGAGGTGATGTAGCGATCGGAAAGGCTTGCGGCAGCGACCAACGCGGAGTCGGTGATGCGCACACCGTGATGCACCTCGTACCGTTCCTTCAGGCCACGAAGGATGCCGATGGCGTCCTCGACGCTCGGCTCCCCGACGTACACCTGTTGGAACCGACGCTCGAGGGCGGCGTCCTTCTCGATGTACTGGCGGTATTCCTCCAGCGTCGTCGCACCGACCAGGCGCAACTCACCGCGAGCGAGCATCGGCTTGATCATGTTGCCCGCGTCCATGGCGGAATCGCCTGTGGCACCGGCACCCACGATGGTGTGCAGCTCGTCGATGAAGGTGATGACCTGCCCGGCCGACCCCTTGATCTCGTCGAGCACGGCCTTCAGCCGCTCCTCGAACTCACCGCGGTACTTTGCACCCGCGACCATCGATCCGAGGTCCAGCGACACAACGGTCTTGTTGCGCAACGACTCCGGCACGTCACCTTCGACGATGCGCTGCGCGAGCCCCTCGACGATGGCGGTCTTGCCGACGCCGGGCTCACCGATGAGGACCGGGTTGTTTTTGGTACGACGGCTGAGCACCTGCACCACACGACGGATCTCGGAATCGCGGCCGATGACCGGATCGAGCTTGCCCTCGCGGGCGGCAGCGGTCAGGTCGGTGGAGTACTTCTCCAATGCCTGGTAGGTGGATTCGGGGTCTTCCGACGTCACGCGCGCCGTTCCGCGGACGGCGACGAACGCCTCCTGCAGAGCCTGCGGGGTTGCGCCGTTGTCGTGCAGCAGCTTGGCGACATCGGAATCGCCGGTGGCGAGCCCGACGACGAGGTGCTCGGTGGAGACGTACTCGTCGTTGAGTTCGGTGGCGAGCTGCTGGGCGGCCGTGACCGCCGCGATCGACTCGCGGGAAAGCTGCGGTTGAGCACTGGCACTCGACACCGTCGGCGCCCGATCGACCATGGCCTGCGCCTGCGCGCGAACAGTCGACGGATTCACGCCCACCGCCTTGAGCAGCGGCGAAGCGATGCCGTCGGACTGGTCCAGCAGTGCGACCAGGATGTGGGCCGGACGTACGTCGGGGTTACCAGCAGCGGCCGCCGCCTGCACAGCAGCGCTTAACGCCTGCTGCGTCTTGGTGGTCGGGGTGAAGCTGTCCACTTGGTGGTACCTCTTTCTCTACGTGTTTCGCGTTCTTAAGTCTCCGTGGCTCAATTATGGCCACTTGAGTGGTTCAACGCACGCAGAGTTGAGTCCATTCCGCTCAGGTTTGTCTATTTTGTGACTTGAGTCACTGTCGACTGGTGCCGGGCCGTGCTCGCCCGGTTTCTAGACTGGCGGACGGGTTTTCCGAATTCTTGGACAGGAACGCCACATCAGTCACAAACTCTGGACTGGCACATGGCGTGTCCCCCGTAAACCGGTCCGGTTGGTTCTACAGTCCTGATTGCCCTGATGAGGGCGGAGAAGGGACGATAGGAAGCATGGCGGGACGTAAGCGTCACTCGGCGGAAGACATCGTGCACAAGGTACGCCGTGCCGCCGATTTGGCTGAGGACGGCACGAATAGCAGACAGACCGCTGCCGATCCGGAAGTGTCGGCTGCAAGGCTGGCCGAGCAATGACCGGCCGGGACTTGGCATCCGCGATGAACGAACTGGAGAAGGTCCTCGCTGATAGCCAAATGGAGACCGACAACCGGCGCGCTGAGAGCACCAGACGCCGCGACGAGGGCCGCGCCCTCTACACGGTCGACGGTCAGCCGTCGCTGCGCCTATCGTTTGTGATCTACCTCGACGAGCTCGGAACCACGACACGACTCCCGCTACTCACTGACGAGGGCCTCCGTGCCGACCTCAAGACCTATGATCGTCTACGCACCCTCCTGCACGACAACGAATCGGTGGTTGAAGCAGAATCGGCTCGCGTCTCTACTTCAGCGACAACGTCGCAATCGTCACGCCGATCGAGCCTCTCTCGCCGGGGTTTCTCGACTACGGACTCCACCGCCAACTTCTCGCCGTCACGACCTATCAGCTGAACATGACATTGCGCGGCCGCGCACTGCGCGGCGGGATCACTATTGGCATGGCCTACGCCGATCACTCTTTCGTCACAGGTCCAGCCCACCTGGCCGCAGTACTCCTCGAGGAAAAGGAAGCGAAGAATCCACGGGTCCTCATCGCTGACGACATCTATACCGAGATCATCGACACCGTCGACGACGACACCTTTCAACTGTTGCAGCACTACCTACTGCGCGACACGGATAACAAGGTATTCGTGAACTACCTCCTCGGCATCGAAGAAGACGGAGTGCAAGACGATATTCAGCGTGCGTTGGCCGAACATCGGGACTATCTGAACCGTGCACTGTCCTCAGCTGCAGGCATTCCCGGGGTCTACGAGAAGTACATGTGGGCGGCCGGATATCACAACTATGTGCGAGCTACCTTCCACGAGCAGTTGCCAGCCTGCTTGGATGTTCCCGACATCGCTCCGAGTCCGCTTAGCAGGCTGACTCGCGGCTCGACTCGACCTACGTAAACGGGGTACTGCGCTGTGCCACGATCATCGCCGCTGGCGGCGAGTCGATAGACTGAGAGCGCATAGTATAAGTTCCGTCGCCGCATTTAATGCGCCGCCAGGAGACTACCTGTACCCGCAGGTCAGAGCGATACTGCATTCGAGTCCAGACTGTCCGCCGAATCCCAGTCCGGAAGTCCGCTGTTTCCCCCGGGTCGCCAGTCCAGAAACTCACTGCGCGCGGCAGGTGATTGCCGCGCTCGGCCAGATTCCGGACTGGCGGACGAGTTTCAGTGTCGGGCCCCACCCCGACCATCACCTTTGAGGGCACCGGCATCGCGACCGTGCGGGTGTCATCCATCGTCGGCGGCCATGGCGTCCCGCTCGGCCGTCGCAGCGTCCACCACGGCGCGCACCTGCGGGCTCCTCGACCCTGTAAGCCAAGCGAATGCCACCTCATTGGGCGGGATGTCGCGGATCGGGACCACCGCGACATCGGACCGTGTGTAGAACTGTCCGGTGCTCAGCGGCAGGATGCAGATGCCCTCCTCGGCGGCGACCAGTTCCAGCTTCTCCTCAACGCTGTGCTGGGGATGGGTCGGTACCGGTGTCCCCGAACAGAACTCGTCTGCGACCGCTTGCCACTCTGGGACCGCATCGGTGCTCTGGAGGAGGTGCTCGCGTGCCAGGTCGGCCAGCGCGATCGAGGACGACCCAGCCAGTGGGTGGTGTGCGGGGATCGCCGCGACACGTGGTTCCCTGAACCACGGGCGTAGATGGATTCCACTGCGTGGGACTGGAAGTCGGACCACGCTGATGTCCACCCTGCCGTCACGGAGGACTGCTGTCTGGGTGTTCCAATCGGTGCGCAGAAGTCTCACCTGCATCGCAGGATGGGTCTCACGAAGGCGCCGCAACAGCGCCGAGAGGGTGAGACCGGGCATGAACCCGATGGTGATCGAGGCGGTCGTCTCAGCGGCGGCCCGCGCCTTCCTCGTCGCAGCGGTTGCTGCCTCGAGCAAGGCTGGTGCGTCCGCGTGAAGCTGTCGCCCTGCGTCGGTCAGCGTTGTGCGCCGTCGGTCCCGATCGAAGAGCGTCACTCCGAGGTCGGCCTCCAGCGCGCGGATCTGGCGCGACAGCGCGGGTTGCGCAACGTGCAGGGACGCGGCTGCGCGTCCGAAGTGGAGTTCGTCGGCGACCGCGACGAAGTAGCGCAGCTTCCTCAGATCGAGGTCCACCGATCGTCCTCCCCGTCGTCGACATCGCTGCGCGCACCGTCCGCGGTCGCAATCTCCACCATGCGCCAACTTCAGACCTGTGACAACTCCCCGAGAGGGTCGAGATGCGCCGGAGCCCAGGCCAGCTCACGCTGGGCGCGAGCCGGAGTGAGCTGTTGGTCAAGTGCCAACGCGTCGGCGACAGGTCCCATCGTGCTTCGCGCTTCGTCCAGCGGGATCGACACCGGAGTGGCGGTGAGACCAAGTGCGGACGATATCGCCTCGGCGACGTCGCGCGTCGACGGGTTGACCCCGCCCACGCCGATGTACACGGACCCCGCCGATGCGTCCAGGGCGGCGACGTACAAATGAGCCAGATCCTCGACGTGCACCAGTGCCCAGTGCGCGGACCCGTCGCCGATGTACGCCACAGCACCTGCGGAGCGGGCCGGTTGAATGACAAACTCCTCGATAAGGCGGTTCTGGCCGCCGTACACCAGACCCGGTCGGATGACGACAGGAGTCCTGCCGTCGCAGACGCGTCCCAGCACCGCGTCCTCGACGTCACGACGCCAGCCCACGATCGCCGGCGGATTCCACGGCGCGTCCTCGTCGGCGACACCGTCTGTGTCACCGTAAACCCAGGTGCCACCGGTATGGACGTAGGTTCCGCTCCCCACCCCGTCGAGCATTGCCTCAGCAGCTGCTCGATCCTCGGCGCCGGTGGTCGCCTGGGCAAGGTGGATCACGGCCTCGCTCTGCACAGCGGCCTCACTCAACACCTCGAGGTCCGTCAATTCGCCGCGGACTGCAGTGGCCCCCAGACCGCGGACCGCGTCGGCGGAGCGGTCGCTGCGGGCGAGCGCTGTGACGGTGTGTCCGTGGTCCTGTAGTGCCGTGATGACGGCGGTGCCGACGTAGCCAGAACCGCCGGTGACGAAGACCTTCATGTCGATTCCTTTCGATGTGGAGCGTCCTGCATCCTCGACCCGAGTGTGCGCGGTGGGTGTCGGTGGCGTCCAAGACCTGGATCGGTCGCTGTGATGCCGATCGGGCATCGACGGTTCCATACGGTTCGCCGACCTCCTCGGGCGACTCTCGCAAGGTCCGGTTCCTCATGCCGTGGTCGAAATACGTCGTTGAGGTCGTCGAACCCGAGAAGCGTCGCCCACCGACACCGACTGGCAATACCAAATCCGGTAGTCGTGCGGAGTCCCCGAAGCCTTGGCGGGGCTCTGCCGGTACCCGGTAGCCTGCCTCCAGGAGCGGCACGAGGAGTGGCACATGTCCCGACTGAGCACTCGCTATCGCGCCAGCGGCGCCGATCTCCCTTTCGGCAATCCCCTGGCCGGGCACGGCGTGGCCATGGAAGGCTACTTCTGGCGGTTCACTCAACCCGACCGTGGCCGCACGCTCATCGCCCTATGCGGCGTGAACACGGCTGACAGCGGCGACCGCTGGGCCACGATAGGGCTGGCTTCCCACCCGAACAGAGTGCTCCGCACCAGCGCACATCCTGGCGCGCAAGACAATCCCCGCGCACTCGAGGTGCGCGCGGACCCAGCTTTTCGTGCCGACATAAATGAACTCCACGTCGACTTGGGTCCCGACGCACAGCTCGAGGTCCGCGTCGACGATCCGATCCCGTGGCCGCGTCGAGCCTACGGCGCTTCCGGACTGTTCCATTCCATACCGGGACTCAACCAGTACTGGACTCCGTGGCTGCTCGGTGGCCGCGCGAGCGGTACCGCAACCGTCGGCGATGAGACCTGGAACCTCGACGGCGCCCAGGTGTACGCCGAAAAGAACTGGGGTCGTGAGGGATTCCCCGAGAGCTGGTGGTGGGGTCAGGCCCAGGGTTTCACCGAACCGACGGCGTGCGTGGCCTTTGCAGGCGGAACCGTCCGTGCGGGGCCATTGAAGACAGAGGTCACCGTCATCGTCGTCCTCCTACCCGACGGACGCCTGATACGCGTCGGCGACCCGCTGATCTCACCCGTCCGCGCACAGGTCACCGACGAATCGTGGTCGCTGCACAGCACAGGGCGTCGGTACGTCGTTCACGTCGAAGGGTCTGGTCGTTTGGGCGATGCGCACGTCTTGCCGGTGCCCCTCCCCAGCCAGCGACGCAACATCCCCGGCGCGATCGAGCATCTCGGCGCACATATGACTGTCGAGGTTCGACGCCGCGACGGTCGGGTGGTCTGGAGTGGCGAATCCAACCTGGCCGCACTGGAACACGGTGGCATCGCCCGAGCGAAAGCAGAAATCCTGCGTCGCGGCGGCACCGCGAGTGACACCGACGCTCCCCCGATCCCCTGAATCCGCGGACCCGCCTCGCGTTCACACCCGAACGCATCCACCCCGGCTCCACAGGCCGATCTGCTTCGGGCCGTCGCTCGCGCGAATGAGGACGTCGAACCACTCGTTTGCCCGATAGGTAGCATCCCCGGCGTGCGCACAACCCCCGACCCCGACGCCCGAGAAGTCACAGCGTCAGCAGCTGACCAGCCAGGGGGCACGACCAAGCACCGCGGTTGGGTCGACTGGGTGGTCACCGGCCTTGGCCTCGGTGCACTGCTCGGAGCGTCCGCCGTCGCGCTGATGGTGATCCTGTTCGGTACCGAGAACCTGGTCGACAGGTCGATGACGGGCGGCAAGGTCCGCTTCAGCGACATCCGGCTCCCCGTCAACACGGCGACGATGGTGCTGTCCCTGGTCGTTGTCGCGCTGACGGTCGTCGCCGTGCTCACGCGTTCGAACACTGCCCGGTATACCGCGAAACTCGTGTGCCTCGTCGCGCTGCTCTGCCAGGCCCTCGTGGGCCTGTTCTACTTCACTCACGCGCCGTCGATGAACGACGCGGACATCCACGGCACCGGCTACGGCGGCACACTCGCCGCATTCTGGGTGGCGCTCGTCGGGCTTCTTCTTCTGCCCTTCGGCCTCGCAGGGCGCGCACCCCGCACGTCGACGACGCGCGGAGTCGCCCTGACCGCACTGATCGCGCTCGTTGCAGCGGCAACCGCGACAGCGGTCTTCGCGCCGCCGACAGCCAGTGCCGAAGATCAGATGGTCGAGATCGATCTCGGTGACCGCCATCAGGTTTCGACGCCTCTTCCCACTGCTGTCGTCGGCGAGCCGCGTCAGTTCGCCGACGGCGTCGTGGCCGCATACCCGGTGGGTCCAGGTTTCGTGACGGTCGACGCGGACGGGCTTTACGATTCCCCGAGCAGTCTGACGATGTACAACGGCGACGACCTCACCACCAGATGGAACCTGCGAGTGGTCGGCAATCCTTCCCCCTCGATACGCGTCCACGTCGTCACCGCCAAGGGAATCGTTGCGGTCACCGTCGGCGGATTCCCCGGAGGGACGAGAACATTCGGTATCGACGCGACAACCGGCGAGAGAATATGGAAGAACTCGACAACGTTGTCGCTTCCACGAGCGAACTCGGATCGCGATGTCGAGGGTGACCCACAGGTTCATCACCTCCTGGAGGCAACGGACGACAGCACCGTTCGCGAGTACGACCCCACGTCCGGCCAACTGCGCTGGAGCCACGACGCGGGAACGACGTGCAGCATCGACGACGTCAGAGATCTGGACGACACCGTCGAACTCACGCTCACCCGCCCCGACGGCAGTCACACCCGCGTACTCGACGCGAACACCGGCGCAGTGCTCCCGAGCCGCCCGGAGCGCGACGCGCGCGACCCCGACCGACCACCACTACCGGAGGGATATCACTACGTCGCCGACCAGCAGGATCAGTACCCTGCCGCTATCGCCGACGCGACCGGCAAGCATGTTGCGGAGTTAACTGACAAACGAATCATCAACTGCGACAACGCCTCCAAGAACTGCATCGCAGAACCGGCCAACCGTGCGGAAATCGAACTCATCTCGCTCGCCGCACCCACCACTCCTCTGCGAATTTCGGTTGAGGGCAGCTACTCCTCCTCGCTCTTCCTGCACGATCAACTCCTGATCGCCACCCTTTCCTGGGACGGGAGTCAGCCGCGCTCGGCATCCACGGGACAGATCACTACGGTCGACCTGCGCGCGGGCACCCATGAGAGCCGACCTGGCCGGGCGGAGTCGATGGAACCCTTCCCAGGCGGTGTCGTCATGGGCTTCGACGACACCATCTCCACGATGCGAGGTACCCGATGACCGCTCAGAGTGATCGCGACGACGTGGCGGCGCCGTCGGAGGACGCACAACCGACGGACGAATCGACTGCGTCACCGACGCAGGGTGCGCCCGCCGAGTCGAACGTCGTCAATGCGCCGGTGCTCGTCGGCTTCTCGATATCGCTCGCACTGCTCGCAATTGCTTTCGGGGTGACCTCGCTGATACTCCGCACCGATCTCCACCTCGCCGGTGCGCCGGGTGCGATCGCACGGGCGCTCGCATTCGGCGCTCTCATCGCTGGTGCTCTCGCACTGCTCGCGCTGGCGGTCCGCAGGCGAGCGTGGACCGCGGAATGGTGGTCGGCGAGCCTGCCGCCGGTTGCGATCATGGCCGTGATCGCGGTGATTGCCTGCGTTGTCGCAGGATCGAAGAACCGCGATGTCACAAGACTTTTCGACAGCCATGGCGCGTTCGTCTACGCGATCGTCGCGGCTGTGTGTGGTTCGGTCGCACTGTGCACAGTCGCTGCGCTGCCCATCTCCGCACCACGTCGGGCCCGGACCAGCGCTGTCGTCGCTCTTCTCGTCATCGCACTCGTCGTGCCGTCGACGATCACCCTCGCACGCTCGTACGCGAATCCGTGGCGGCCGCACCTCGCCGCGGCCGAGCCGACGGCGCCACTGCCGACCGATGTCACCGAAGTCGCCTACCGCACAAGGCTGAATGGAGACGGCCGAGACCCACTCGCTCGCGCTGGTGACGGATTCGTGGCGGTTTACGACAACACGGTGACAGCCTACGACGGGCGCACCGGATCACCCCGATGGTCGTTCGATTTCGCTGATCTCACCGTCGATGATCAGGACGGGCCTCAGGTCACACTCGCCGTCGAACCCGACGGAACCGTGTCGGCGCGCCGCGCGAACATCACCGTCGGACTCGACCCCGTCACCGGCGAGATCCGTTCGCGCTCCGTCGACGACAGCCATGCGGATCAGTCCTACGAGGACTGCCCTGGTGTAGAAACACACGCTGCACAGGCGAGGTGCCTCGACGGACAGCTCGAGCTGACCGATCGTACGACGGGTGCACCCATTCGTCTGCAGTCCGACCTGCCCTCGGGCAACGTCGTCCACGTTGCCGCGGTCTCCGAGGATGAGTTCGCGGTTCTCGTCGCGCCGGGAAGCTCGGCGGACTCAGCACACGTCGTCGTGGTCAACGATCGCGGGCAGCAGGTCGACTCCGCACCGGTCCCCGAAAGCGTCGGGCAGCTCGCACGGGGCCCGCGCGACACGGTCGTTCTCATCCCCACAGACGTGTCGGCCGATTCGGTATTCGTGCGCTCATACGCACAGCATCACACGGTGGAGGTGCCTGCTTATCCCGCACGTCAGCCAGGTGACTTCACACTCGTCGGTGACCACATCGTCGCCACGCTCGACGGTCACAGCCTCTCGAGAGTCGACCCGCTCACCGGCGCTGTGCAAGCCATCGACGTCACGACCTGCACCGGTTCCCGTCAGGACATCCGCCAGGTGCTGACCGTGCCCGGTGCCGTCATCGCAGTATGCGAACTGTCGTCCGGGAGATTTGACATCGTCGGCTTCCGTTAACTGCTCGACATGATCGTCACGTGTGCAGCGTCCGCCCCTCCCAGAATTCCTTGCGGATCTCGCGTTTGAGGATCTTGCCGGTCGAGTTGCGCGGCAGATCGGTGACGATGTCGACCGACTTGGGCACCTTGTATCCGGCGAGCCGGGCGCGGCAGTGGGCGACCAACTCGTCCTCGGTGACCTCGGCGCCGGGACTTAGCCTCGATCCACCGATCGGCTTTTTGATGTCTCGTGAAATGTGTTGTGTATGTTCGGGGTGGCGGTGGGCGTGGGTGAGTCGCCGATCTCTGGTGTCGGCGTGTTTCACTGGGTTTCGTGTCGGGGCCGGTTCTGGCCGATGGTTAGGGGTCAGGCTGAGTGTTGTCGTTTGATCGTGTTGTTGAACAACAGGTTCCACTCGCGTTCCCACGGCCATCGGGCGGGTAGATGCATCGTGATGCGCCGCGCTGAGGACGCGATTCGAGCGGGTATGCAGATCAGGGTGCGTCGGATGGTGGAGGTAGTCGCCTTCGCCAGACGCTGTCCACCGAGACAGGCTGCGGCGCGGGTCAGGTTGAACGCGATGACCGCACACACCAGCCATGCGGCGTTCGCGCAGAACTTTCCCGAGGGCAGATGCGCCAATGCGGAGGCTTTGAGGTCGGCGTGGACTTGCTCGATGATCGCATGACCGCGGTGAGTCTTGTCGGCGGTCACGGTGTCCAGGTCGCTGGTGGTGAAGAACGCATGAAACCGCCACACGTCGAACAAGCCGTCTCCCTCGGCTGCGAAGTCAGGGATACGGCGCACCACCAGCCGTCCGGATACCTGCAGGCGCTTGGCTTTGGAGGTGAACGCGGTGAACGGTACTTCGGCGACCTCGGCCCGCGAGACCCACTGGCCGCTGTCTTCGTCGAAGACGGCGTCGGTGTACTCGATCGGCGTCCATGCATCTGCCGGTACCTCGCTGATCGCTGCTCGGACGTGGGAATCCTGACGCACGGTGACCGACACCTGCGCACCGGCCCGGAGCGCGGTGGTGATCGCGCGATGGCCGTAGAACGCTGAATCCGCTCGCAGCAGTATCGGTCCCGACGCATCGGACGACCGTAGCCGCCGCACGGTGGCCAGGGTGTCGGCGATCAACCGATGCGCCCCGCGCGCGGAGTTACACGCCCCTTTGCGCAGGCGTTGAGCGGCGATCACCGGCGCACCGTCACCACAGGTGAGGGTGGTGATCGCCGAGTTCAGCCCACGCACTCGGGTGTAGCCGAATCCGACGCCCTGCTTGGCCGGGCCGTGGACCTCGATGATCGAGTCGTCGATATCGATCATCACCGGCCCGTCGATCCCCGCCAGCACCGGAGTATGGCGAGCCAGTCCCGCCAACAGCCGGGTGGCGATCGCATCGGCTTGGCGGACATGCCCGAACCGGAACTCGCGAAGAAACGATCCCAACGTCGACGGGGCGTAAGGATGGTCGAACACCTTGCCCATCGCGCCGTGTCGCAACACGGCCATGTCGTCGATGCTGTCGGCGCCCGCCACCATCCCCGCCACCAGGGAAAACATTTTCCGATCCGGATGGGCGCCCTTGTCGGTGGGCACGCTCAGATGCTCGCGGGCCAACTCCGACAGGCTGGCGCGTTCGGCCAGCGCCATCACCGGCACCACCCCCGCAGCGGCGAGGAGATTCGGATCGTCACAGGATGCAGACCGGACCGGGTGAGTGTGAGACAATCGCATCTACGACATGCCCTCCTGTGTGTGTGGATGGAACCCTAGAGAAGTCCCATTCTGTCACTCAGACAGGGCATTTCGTTTATCCCTCACCGACCGATCACAAGCAAATCGGTGGATCGAGGCTTAGCACGATCACCGCTTTCACGGACTCACCCCACTTCGTGTCGGGCACACCGATCACCGCAACATCGGCGACGGCGTCGTGTTCGATCACGACACGTTCGACCTCGACGGGATAGACGTTCTCGCCGCCGGTGATGATCATGTCCTTGACCCGGTCAGAGATGAACAGGTAACCGTCGGCATCCATGTGCCCGGCGTCCCCGGTACGCAACCAGTCGTCACCGACGAGTGTCTCCGCAGTCTCCTGTGGCTTGTCCCAGTAGCCGAGCATGTGCTGCTCGGACTGTGTCCAGAACTCGCCGACCTCACCGGGAGCCACCGTCTTTCCCTCTGGGTCAACAACTTTGACGATGACTCCGGGAAGCGGTCGACCCGCGGAGACGAGCCGTTCAGGATGTTCGACGTCGCGATGATCGGCAGGACCGAGAACACTGAATACGCCGGACATCTCGGTCATGCCGTACACCTGGTAGAAGTCGACGTCTGGCCACGTGTCCAGACATGCCCGAATCGTCGGCAGCGGCATGGGGGATCCCCCGTAGCCGAAGCATCTCACCGTCGAGTAGTCCCGCTCGGCTACCTGAGGATCGGCGAGCAGAAAGCCGTATACCGCCGGGACGAAGAAGGCGTGCGTGACTGCGCGCGCGACGATCTCGTCGAGGATCGCCGCCGGTATGGTTTCGCGGACGATCACCGTCTGGGCACCCACGGACATGGCGGCGAGCGCCCACGACGAGCCGCCGACATGGAACAGCGGCATAGCGACCATGTTCACGGAGTCGTCGGTGAAGCCGAACCCGGCGACCGCCGCCCGACTGTGAGCACCGAGACTTCGGTGAGTGAGCATGGCGCCCTTGGGATGTCCCGTGGTGCCGGAGGTGTAGAGCTGCAGGAATGCAGCATCGGGATCGAATGGCACGGCCTCGAATGCGGCGTCGGCGTCGGCCAGCCATCGCTCGTACTCGTCGTCGGGTCCACCGCTGACGATCACCCGCGTCACCGTCGGTAGTTCGTCGCGCAATGCGGCGATGACGTCGACGAACTCGGACCCCACGACGACGATCGACGCCTTGGCATCATTGATGATGTAGGCGACTTCGGCAGGCGAGAGTCGGAAGTTGATGACGGCATTGGCCGCGCCCGTCAGCGAAGCCGCCAGTGTCGTCTCCAGGCATGCCACAGAGTTCTTGTCCAGGAATGCGATCCGGTCGTTCGGTCCGATACCTGCAGCAACCTGGGCGGCCGCGCTGCGCTCGATGCGCTCGCGGAATTTGCGCCACGTGAACTGTTGCTCGCCGTAGATCACCGCGACGTCGTCGGGTTTGCGTTCCACCCAGCGATCGACGGTCGCGATGATGGGTTGCACCCCGACGTCTCCGGCACCACCCAGAACCCCGGTGTCGAAAGGGCGGCTGATCTCGGAGCCCTGTGTAGTCATGAACGAGCGTCCTCCTCGTCTGAAGATGTCGGCACCAGAACCGGTTTGATCGATATGCCCGCGCGCAGATCCGACAGAGCTGTCGCGATGTCGTCGAAACGGTACGTGGTGATCAGCGTGTCGAAGGGAAACTTCCCCTCCCGCCAGAGCCCGATCAGTTCGGGTATGAATCGATGTGGGTCGGCGTCGCCTTCGATGACGCCGGTCAGGGTCCGTCCCAGCAACAGATGACCTTGGTCGATGGTGATCTCGTTCTCGAGCTTCTGCAGTCCGAGCGTCGCGCACGACCCGGGCGACCGAAGCGACTCAAGCGCCTGGCGCACAACGAGTCCCGATCCGACCGCGTCGATCGTGAAGTCGAGTCCGCCGGTCAGTTCCATGATCTCCCAGACGACGTCGTCGGTCGCCGTGGGATCGAACGTGTGGGTTGCACCGAGTTTCCGGGCGACCTCCAGGCGCTCGGTGTTCGGATCGACGGCGATGATGGGATCGCACCCCGCTGCCTTTGCTGCCATGACCGCAGACAGCCCGACCGTGCCGATCCCCCAGATACCGATGCTCTGGCCCTCACGGGGGCGGTGCACGTTGAGCACAGCACCTGCGCCGGTGAGTAATCCGCACCCGAGTGGTCCGAGTATCTCGATCGGAAGATCGTCGTCCACCTTCACGGCATTTCGAGCGCTGGCGACCGCGTGGGTACCGAAAGACGACTGCCCGAACCAACTCCCGTGGACATCCTCCTCACCAGCACGCAGCGTCGCGCTGCCGTCGAGTCTGGTACCGAAGTAGTTGAGCGCAGCGAACAGTTCGCAGTACGCGGGGTGCCCTGATCGACAACTGACACACTCACGACAGTGATCGAAGGTGAGCACAACCCTGTCGCCGACCGCGAGATCGACAACGTCGCTGCCGACGGCCTCGATCACCCCGGACCCCTCATGTCCGACAACGAAAGGTGTTGGTAGCGGCACTGTTCCGTCGATCGCCGTGAGATCGGTGTGGCAGATACCCACCCCAGCGACAGCGACGAGAACCTCGTCCGGTTCCAGGTCGGTCGGCACGACCTCTTCGATGACCGGTGCGGCGTCGTAGTCGTGGAACACGGCTGCGCGCATCGGCATCGATTTCACGGTCGTCGACATCTCAGCCTCGATCCACCGATTTGCTTGTGATCGGTCGGTGAGGGATAAACGAAATGCCCTGTCTGAGTGACAGAATGGGACTTCTCTAGGGTTCCATCCACACACACAGGAGGGCATGTCGTAGATGCGATTGTCTCACACTCACCCGGTCCGGTCTGCATCCTGTGACGATCCGAATCTCCTCGCCGCTGCGGGGGTGGTGCCGGTGATGGCGCTGGCCGAACGCGCCAGCCTGTCGGAGTTGGCCCGCGAGCATCTGAGCGTGCCCACCGACAAGGGCGCCCATCCGGATCGGAAAATGTTTTCCCTGGTGGCGGGGATGGTGGCGGGCGCCGACAGCATCGACGACATGGCCGTGTTGCGACACGGCGCGATGGGCAAGGTGTTCGACCATCCTTACGCCCCGTCGACGTTGGGATCGTTTCTTCGCGAGTTCCGGTTCGGGCATGTCCGCCAAGCCGATGCGATCGCCACCCGGCTGTTGGCGGGACTGGCTCGCCATACTCCGGTGCTGGCGGGGATCGACGGGCCGGTGATGATCGATATCGACGACTCGATCATCGAGGTCCACGGCCCGGCCAAGCAGGGCGTCGGATTCGGCTACACCCGAGTGCGTGGGCTGAACTCGGCGATCACCACCCTCACCTGTGGTGACGGTGCGCCGGTGATCGCCGCTCAACGCCTGCGCAAAGGGGCGTGTAACTCCGCGCGCGGGGCGCATCGGTTGATCGCCGACACCCTGGCCACCGTGCGGCGGCTACGGTCGTCCGATGCGTCGGGACCGATACTGCTGCGAGCGGATTCAGCGTTCTACGGCCATCGCGCGATCACCACCGCGCTCCGGGCCGGTGCGCAGGTGTCGGTCACCGTGCGTCAGGATTCCCACGTCCGAGCAGCGATCAGCGAGGTACCGGCAGATGCATGGACGCCGATCGAGTACACCGACGCCGTCTTCGACGAAGACAGCGGCCAGTGGGTCTCGCGGGCCGAGGTCGCCGAAGTACCGTTCACCGCGTTCACCTCCAAAGCCAAGCGCCTGCAGGTATCCGGACGGCTGGTGGTGCGCCGTATCCCTGACTTCGCAGCCGAGGGAGACGGCTTGTTCGACGTGTGGCGGTTTCATGCGTTCTTCACCACCAGCGACCTGGACACCGTGACCGCCGACAAGACTCACCGCGGTCATGCGATCATCGAGCAAGTCCACGCCGACCTCAAAGCCTCCGCATTGGCGCATCTGCCCTCGGGAAAGTTCTGCGCGAACGCCGCATGGCTGGTGTGTGCGGTCATCGCGTTCAACCTGACCCGCGCCGCAGCCTGTCTCGGTGGACAGCGTCTGGCGAAGGCGACTACCTCCACCATCCGACGCACCCTGATCTGCATACCCGCTCGAATCGCGTCCTCAGCGCGGCGCATCACGATGCATCTACCCGCCCGATGGCCGTGGGAACGCGAGTGGAACCTGTTGTTCAACAACACGATCAAACGACAACACTCAGCCTGACCCCTAACCATCGGCCAGAACCGGCCCCGACACGAAACCCAGTGAAACACGCCGACACCAGAGATCGGCGACTCACCCACGCCCACCGCCACCCCGAACATACACAACACATTTCACGAGACATCAAAAAGCCGATCGGTGGATCGAGGCTCAGTCCTCCTCAGGCACGACGAGGTCGTACACCTTGCTCTCGATCCGGCGAGCGAGATCGACGTGGATGAACTTCTCCTCGGTGTACTCGTCGAGTGCGTGCGGCCCGAGTTCACGGCCGTTGCCGCTCTGCTTGTATCCCCCGAACGGATACAGCGCATTCACCATGTGCCAGTCGTTGATCCAGACCGTGCCCGATTCGATCTGCGCCGCCACGTCGAGTGCGGCGTCGATGTCCTCACTCCACACGCCTGCCGACAAGCCGTACTCACTGTCGTTGGCGATCTCGATGGCCTCGTCAACCGTTCGGTACTTGATGACAACCAGTACCGGCCCGAAGACCTCTTCCTGCGCGATGGTCATCGAATTGTCGACATCGGTGAAAATCGTGGGGCCGAACCAGTTTCCGGCGTCGAACCCTTCACCGGTCAGGCGAGTGCCGCCATAGACCAGCGTTGCGCCCTCTTTCTTGCCCAACTCGATGTAGTGCTCGATGCGCTGACGCTGCTCAGCCGAGATGATCGGCCCCATGTCGGTGTCGAAATCGTCTGGATCGCCGACGCGAATAGCTGCGGCACGCTCGACGAGCCTCGCGACGAACTCATCGTGCAACGACTCGGGCAACAGTAGCCGCGTCCCCGACTCGCAGGCCTGGCCCTGATAGAGACAGAAGGCGAACAGCGCAGCGTCGACTGCCTGTAACATATCGGCGTCGGGCAGGATGATGTTGGCGCCCTTGCCGCCTAGCTCGAGCGTGACCTTCTTGATGTTGGCTGCCGAGAGCTCGGTGATGATGCGGCCCACCGCAGTCGAGCCGGTGAATGCGACCTTGCGGACATCCGGATGAGCCGCCAACCGCGCGCCGACCACCTCCCCGGGGCCGGTCACGACGTTGAACACACCTGCCGGGACTCCCGCATCGTGCGCAGCGCGTGCCATCTCCAGCAGTGTCAGCGGAGTCTTCTCGTCCGGCTTGAGCACGATGGTGTTACCGGCGGCGAGTGCCGGTCCGAACTTCCAGACGGCGAGCAGCATCGGGAAGTTCCACGGCACGATCCCCGCGACGACGCCGAACGGTTCGCGCCGCACGAGCCCCGCGGCGACGGTTGGGTAACCCAGCATCGGTCCGCTTCGGCTGAACTCATACGTGGCCGCGAGATCGGCGAAGTACTGCAGGTGCGAGATGGCATACCCGACGTGAAATGCCATGGCCTGTCTGCGCGTCACCCCGTTCTCGGCGACATGAAGATCGACGAACTCGTCCATCCGCTCGTTGAGGATCTCGACCCAGCGCGTCATGATCTTGGCACGTTCTTCGGGCGGAGTGTTTCGCCATTCACCGTCACGGTGCGCGCGCAGTGCGGCAGCGACAGCGCGATCGGCGTCGTCGGCGTTGCCATGTGCGACAGTCGCGACCAGCGCATCCGACGCCGGATTGGTGACGTCGACCGTGGTGGATGAGTCCACCCAGGCGCCGTCGATGTACATCTGATAGTGCGGAGGCGTCATCACGCGCATTCCTCTCGGCCGGGATTCTCAGGCGTTCTCGGAGTCCTTCGCGGACACCAGGTCTCGATAGATCGGGAACACGGGCTTGGCTGCCGGGATCAGCTTGAGGATCTTCGAGACGGGGCCCTTGGCCTTAACCTCGATCCACCGATTTGCTTGTGATCGGTCGGTGAGGGATAAACGAAATGCCCTGTCTGAGTGACAGAATGGGACTTCTCTAGGGTTCCATCCACACACACAGGAGGGCATGTCGTAGATGCGATTGTCTCACACTCACCCGGTCCGGTCTGCATCCTGTGACGATCCGAATCTCCTCGCCGCTGCGGGGGTGGTGCCGGTGATGGCGCTGGCCGAACGCGCCAGCCTGTCGGAGTTGGCCCGCGAGCATCTGAGCGTGCCCACCGACAAGGGCGCCCATCCGGATCGGAAAATGTTTTCCCTGGTGGCGGGGATGGTGGCGGGCGCCGACAGCATCGACGACATGGCCGTGTTGCGACACGGCGCGATGGGCAAGGTGTTCGACCATCCTTACGCCCCGTCGACGTTGGGATCGTTTCTTCGCGAGTTCCGGTTCGGGCATGTCCGCCAAGCCGATGCGATCGCCACCCGGCTGTTGGCGGGACTGGCTCGCCATACTCCGGTGCTGGCGGGGATCGACGGGCCGGTGATGATCGATATCGACGACTCGATCATCGAGGTCCACGGCCCGGCCAAGCAGGGCGTCGGATTCGGCTACACCCGAGTGCGTGGGCTGAACTCGGCGATCACCACCCTCACCTGTGGTGACGGTGCGCCGGTGATCGCCGCTCAACGCCTGCGCAAAGGGGCGTGTAACTCCGCGCGCGGGGCGCATCGGTTGATCGCCGACACCCTGGCCACCGTGCGGCGGCTACGGTCGTCCGATGCGTCGGGACCGATACTGCTGCGAGCGGATTCAGCGTTCTACGGCCATCGCGCGATCACCACCGCGCTCCGGGCCGGTGCGCAGGTGTCGGTCACCGTGCGTCAGGATTCCCACGTCCGAGCAGCGATCAGCGAGGTACCGGCAGATGCATGGACGCCGATCGAGTACACCGACGCCGTCTTCGACGAAGACAGCGGCCAGTGGGTCTCGCGGGCCGAGGTCGCCGAAGTACCGTTCACCGCGTTCACCTCCAAAGCCAAGCGCCTGCAGGTATCCGGACGGCTGGTGGTGCGCCGTATCCCTGACTTCGCAGCCGAGGGAGACGGCTTGTTCGACGTGTGGCGGTTTCATGCGTTCTTCACCACCAGCGACCTGGACACCGTGACCGCCGACAAGACTCACCGCGGTCATGCGATCATCGAGCAAGTCCACGCCGACCTCAAAGCCTCCGCATTGGCGCATCTGCCCTCGGGAAAGTTCTGCGCGAACGCCGCATGGCTGGTGTGTGCGGTCATCGCGTTCAACCTGACCCGCGCCGCAGCCTGTCTCGGTGGACAGCGTCTGGCGAAGGCGACTACCTCCACCATCCGACGCACCCTGATCTGCATACCCGCTCGAATCGCGTCCTCAGCGCGGCGCATCACGATGCATCTACCCGCCCGATGGCCGTGGGAACGCGAGTGGAACCTGTTGTTCAACAACACGATCAAACGACAACACTCAGCCTGACCCCTAACCATCGGCCAGAACCGGCCCCGACACGAAACCCAGTGAAACACGCCGACACCAGAGATCGGCGACTCACCCACGCCCACCGCCACCCCGAACATACACAACACATTTCACGAGAGGGGCTGGTGCACGAGTAGGTGACATCTGATCTGGCTTGCCCTGCCGGGCGGCCTGGAAGGATGCCAGCTGTGCCCAAGCCCTATCCCCAGGAGTTCCGCGACGACGTTGTCCGCGTCGCCCAGAACCGTGAAGACGGTGTGACTCTCGAACAGATCGCTGCCGACTTCGGTATCCACCCGATGACCCTGAACAAGTGGATCCGCAAGGCCGACGTGGAGGCCGGGATCAAGCCCGGCACCACGTCGGCCGAATCGCGTGAGCTGCGCGAGGCCAAGCGGCGTGTGCGCCTGCTTGAACAGGAGAACGAGGTCTTACGCCGGGCGGCGGCGTACCTGTCCCAAGCGAATCTGCCGGGAAAAGGTGGTACCCGCTCGTGAGTGAGCTGGCCGCTGACGGCATCCCCGTCACGGTGGCGTGTCGGGTACTCAAGATCGCTCGCCAGCCCTACTACCGGTGGCGCAAGAACCCGATCACCGACGCCGAGCTCGCCGAGGCGTACCGGGCCAACGCCCTGTTCGACGCCCACCGCGAAGACCCGGAGTTCGGCTACCGCTACCTCGCCGACGAGGCCGAAGCCGCAGGCGAGAAGATGTGCCGGCGGACGGCGTGGCGGATCTGCTCCGCCGGCGGCTGGACCAGCACCATCAGCAAGAGAGGCCGCGGCAAGCACCGCAAGGCCGGCCCGCCTGTACACGACGATCTCGTCAAGAGAGACTTCACCGCGCCCGGCCCCAACGAGCTGTGGCTGACCGACATCACCGAGCACTGGACGGCCGAGGGCAAGCTGTACCTGTGCGCGATCAAGGACGTCTACTCGGGCCGGATCGTCGGGTACTCGATCGACTCGAGAATGAAGTCCCGCCTGGCCGTGGCCGCCCTGAACAGCGCTGTCGCCAGGCGAGGGGACGTGGCCGGCTGCGTTCTGCACAGCGATAGAGGGTCTCAATTTCGTTCGAAGAAGATGCAGAAGGCCATCACCCGGCACGGCATGCTCGGGTCGATGGGCAGGGTCGGTGCGTGTGGTGACAACGCGGCGATGGAGAGCTTCTTCTCGCTGCTACAGAACAACGTCCTCGACCGTCGATCCTGGGCCACCAGAGACGAGCTCCGGGCCGCCATCGTGCACTGGATCGAACGGACCTACCACCGCCGCAGACGACAGGACCGCCTCGGCAGATTGACCCCCATTGAATTCGAGACCATCATCAACCACGAGGCCCCTCAGGCCGCGTGACTAACCCTGTCACCTATCCGTGCACCAGGCCCAGACATCAAAAAGCCGATCGGTGGATCGAGGCTTAACCTGCCCCTTGGCCAACCCGACGGCGACGTTGTACTCGCCTCGCCAGAACTTGTTGCCGTTGTCGGCAGACATCGACATCCGCACATCCGGAGTCAGATCACTGTCCCCTTCGATGACTTCGATGGCCGGTTCTTTCAAGACAACGGTGATCGAGGAATCGGGTGCCGAATAGTCAAGCCGCAGAACGATGTCGGCAGCCCGGAGCGTCGACCCGACGCCCTCGGTGTCGTTGGCCTGACGGAACACGCCGCCCAGATACTTGTACACCTCTGACGCGTCAGCGAAGTAGCTCATCGTTGATCCCTCTCCTAGCGATTACCGCCGTTCAGCGTGTGACGACTATCTCACTGACCGTACGTACAGTCAAGGGTCACAGCGCGACTCGACAGACCCGCTTTCTGGATATGAGAAAACCGCTCTCAGCAGGGCCTAGCGCCTCCGTCGAGGACCTCGTACACCACCGCACGGACACGGCCAGCCGGATCAATCACGGCATCGATGCCCTCGCTGGACAGCATTAAGCCTCGAAGGATCAGCAGGACGTACGTGGCGGCGACGTCGTCGTTGGACTGCGAACCGGCAGGGTTGAACCACGTCCACATCCACTGCGTACCGCCAAAGATCTGCAACGCCAGGATCGACGAGTTGCCGTCGTGAAATACTCCCGTGCTCATCCCCTCGTCGAGGATCGATTTGACGAGATCCCGGTATTCATGGCGGAGGTCGCGGGATCGTCGCATCGACGGCGCATCGTTGAAGCGCACGATTTCACGCTGGAACGCGACCGTTTCAGTTCGCCCATACGTCTGATACATCGTGAACGCCCAGACGAGACCCGCGAGACGTTCCTCGACAGCGTCGAGGCGAGCGACAATGTCCTGCGCCTCGCCGAGCCGCCTCTCCATATACCGCTCGTGGGCGTCGGCGAACAGCCGCTCCTTGGTGCCGAAGTGGTGGACGATTGTGCCCTTGCTGATGCCCAATTCGTCGGCGATCGACCCAAAATTGGTGCCGTCATATCCCGACTCCGCCACGTGGCGAATGAATGCGTCCCGAATCTCGTCACGGCTACTCGGGCGCGCGTTTGCTGTCGAGCGCCGTTTGCTCGTCGAAGCCGATTCCGTCACCACCTCAGTTTGCCCTCCCCCACCGCCACGCGGGCTGCAGCACCCGCATCCTTGCATTCGGCACACATCTACAGCCCCCACTGGCCCGCGAGCCACTCCCGCACCCGCCGCGCGGCGCTGTCCACGGCGCGCCCGGTGTCAGTTCGAGAACCCACCACCACGACGACGCCGACGAGCATCCCGCGCTCGAAGACCGGAACACCCCCGGCGCGGATCTCGGGATCGGCGAGTCCGTCGCTGATCGCATAGCCGCGACGTCGAATCGCGGCGATCTCACGTCGGAAACCAGCGGCTCCGGCCGGTCCGGCGTGAATCGCCAGCTGGCCACGTTCGGAGCCGACGTCGTGCACGTCACCCGATCCGACCTCGTCGACCCCCACCCCATGCCGGCACTCACCGGCGGCGGAAAACGCAACGCCTACTGCGATGTGCGCGACCCGGATCAGTTGGCCGCTTATTTTCGACGACAACCCCACGCCGCGTCCGTTACCTGCTCGACCATTGGGAACTTCGCCGCTGACGTGGTGATTTGTTGCGAGGGCACCCACTGCCGTATCCCTGAGTCACATATCGACTCCTGGGTACGGCGCTTCCGGGCAGTCCGGACACCGCGTGAGTGTTCCCGGCCACCCCGCCTTCCCCAGTGCGCGTGCGAGCTTGGCCGCCGTCGCACACGGCCGGTCGTAGACCTGGCCCCACCCCAGGCGCACCGTCTTCTGATCGGCATCCACCACTGCGTCGAGATCACGCTCGAGGTCGCGGTCGCGAGCCTGCGGCCCATCGTGCCCCAGGCGCCCGTCCAGTTCGACGATGAGCCCGAAATCCTCGTACTCGACATCGCGAAACCCTTTTCGCCCCACAGCGGTCGGCGCCTGCCGCACGGGTGCCGGAAGTCCGTGCGCACGTTCGATCTTCGTCAGGTAACCGTGCTCGAGAACCGAGCACGTACCGTCGCGTACGTCGCGCAGGACGCCAACGACATACTCGCGCGACGGCATCCGTGGGCGCCGCTGCAGAGCACCAAGCAGCCTGTCGGCAGTGGTTCTACGCGCTGAGACGACGTCGGCGAGGCAGGCGATCAGGCTCGTCGTCGACGACGCGTCGGCCGCGACGTCCAGCACTGCCTCCTCCAGTCGCACCCGCGGAGGCCGCAGGTGCCAGGCAACTCGCTCGTCGAGACGGGTTCCGTAGTGGACGACGACGCCGGGACGTCGGCGCACCCGGCGTTTCCGATCGACGACGATGTGGATGGGTTCTGTACCGATCGCATCGCCGACCGCGATCGCCGAGCGGTGACTCAGCGCCGCAGGATAGGCGTCGAGAACTGCGACCCACGCGCGCTCTGAAGCGGTCAGGGGTCCGGTGTGGTTGACGTAGATGCCGGCCGACACCGCTGCCCACTCCCTGCGGCGCACCTTGCGTCGAATGTACGGCGCCGAGAATCCCGCCTCGATGACCTGGCGACGCGCGATCACGCCGTCCTGTTCGTCGAGTACTGCATCGATTAGTTCTGGGTCAGTACGTTCTGGGTCAATACCTTCTGGCGATGGCCGTGGTGTCGGCAGGGCGGTCATGGACAGCAGTGTGGGCTCACGGAGCCTCTGTACGACGCCGCGCTCCGTGATCTGTGGACACACTCGGACCGGTTCACAAACAGTGCCGTACCCAGGTGCCACCATCTGGCACCTGGGTACGGCACTACTGGGGCACGACGAAACCTAGTGCGCTTCCTCAGTGCTCCGCGAATTCGTCAGCGCCAGCGCGCCCCCGCCTGCGACGAGTCCGACGACCACGGCCAGCACCGCGTAGGCGATGCGTTCTCCGTGATAGAAGGTCTCGGTGAAGTCGCCGGTCCACACGCCCGAGGGCAACTGGGTGGCGACCAGTGCGGCGAGAAAGGTCCCGATGACGGCGGTGCCGATGCTCGTGCCGAGTTCCTGGGCGGTGTCGTTGAGCGCGGTGCCCATCGACGTCCGGTTCTCCGGCACCGAATCGACGAGCGCGACGGCGCAGATCGTCATGACCGTCCGTAGCCCGATGGTCATCACGACCATCGAGATCGCGATGGCGAGGTAGCCGTGTTCGACGCCCCACGCCATACCGACCAGTGAACCCGCGAGTGCCATCGCGCCGATGAAGCAGGCGATCCGGTGACCGAAGCGCGCGGCGAGCCGTTCCGAGAGCGGGGAGGCCAGCAGCATCGTGGCAATCATCGGCAGGTTGGCCAATCCTGCCTTCATCGGACTCCACCCGTAGGCGTATTGGAAGTGCAGGATGAGGCCGAACATGACGGCTGCCATCGCGATCGACGTCCCGATCTGTGCGACGGCGGCCCCGCTGACCGTGCCCCGCCCGAACAGGTGGAGATCGAGCATCGGAGAGGCTGCACGCCGCTCGTAGACGACGAATCCGACCGCTGCGACAACGGCACCGACGATCGCCGCGACGGTCAGCGCCGAACCCCACCCGCGATCGACGCCACTCGTCAGCGACCAGCAGCCGAGTCCTATCGCGGCGATGCTGAGCAGCGCTCCGGGAAGATCGAGCTTGTCGTCGGTCAGGTCCTCACGCCGGTCCGACGCGACGCCGAACCAGATGCCGATACCTGCGATCAGTGCGATCGGCGCGTTGACGACGAGCAGCCACTCCCAGCGAACGTGGGCGAGTGCGGTGCCGCCGAGGATAGGGCCGAGTACGAACCCGGCCATGCCGACGACGATCATCACGGTCATCGCTCGCATGCGCAGTGTCTTGTCGTCGAAGAGCCGGAAGACCAGCGAGTTGGTGATCGGCGCCATCATCGCGGCTGCCACCCCGAGCGCCGCACGGAGTCCGATGAGCTCGCCGGTACTGGTCACGAACACCACGAGCAGACTCAACAGCCCGAAGGCGGCGAGACCGACCATCAGCACGCGTCTGCGACCGAATCTGTCGGCGATCGATCCGGCGGTCAGCAGCAGCCCGCCGAACGTGAGCGAATAGGCGCCGGTGATCCACTGCAGCGCAGTGGTGCTGCTGCCCAGATCACGGCCGATCGTGGGCAAAGCGATCGAGAGCAGAGTGTTGTCGACCATCTCGACGAAGAAGGCCAGGCAGAGTGCGGCCAGGGGAATGGCGGCCGCAGCCAGCGAGGTGTATGTGCGCGACGAACCGTGTGTCGCTGCATCAGTGGTGGTGGCCATGGTGGCACCTCCTATCGGTAGTCAGGATTTGTTGACACTGACGCTATGGAGGTCCGCTTACACGACGCTGCCGTCGGCTGTCGTGGGGCTGTCGCCGACTTCCCGGCACGACGAGCGACAAAATTCGTGGCACTTCACCAGCGCAGATGAGGGTGCGGGTTCTCCGGCGTTGCTCCGGGACCAGCGCACTTGGTACTTTCGTAATTACGTACTTACGAATCTTCGGGAGATCCTGATGCGCTTCGTTTCCTTGCTTGCCATCGCGTTCGCCGTGATCACGGGTGCCACGATTCCCACGGAAGCACACGCGGCCCCAACCGCGTCATCCGCGGATTGCGCTTTACCGAGAGCCGGCGACACCTCGTCCGTACCCGGCTGGATCGGCTACCTCGCCGCACACCGCAACGACTACGCGCTGCGCGTCACGCCGGTCGACGGCGCGCCGATCTCCCACAACTCCGGCGAGGTCTTCCCCGCGGCGTCGTCGGTCAAACTCATCCACCTGGCGGCCTACGCGAACGCCGTCGCCGACGGCCGCCTCGACCCCGAGGCGCGCGTCAGCGTCGACGAGTGGCAGCGCTGGTACCTCGCTCTCGACGGTGGCGCTCACGCTCGCGCACTCGCCTATCTCGAGATTCCCGCCGTCGATGGTGCACCGATCGATGGCACACGCACGGTCACCTACCGACAACTCGTGGACGTCATGATCCGGTTCTCCGATTCCGCAGCGCCGGACCTGATACGCAACACGCTGGGAGACAACTCTTTACGCGCTGGGATGGATCGCTTCGGATTCTCGAACGGCGTCCCGAGCCTGCTCGGCGCCTACCTCGCCACCCTCGACCCGACGTTGCGCACCACCGACGATGCATTCCGCGCCGCGCGGCGCTATCACGATGATCCCGGATATGCCCTCGCGATACGCGCCCGCGTGGCGGCCGGCGACCCGGACGCGACGCGGGCGAATGCACTCTTGCAGGCCACGCCGAATGCTCTCCACTCCCTGATGACGGCCCTGGCCGATGGTTCATTCGGGCCGCGCGCCCGCCTCGCACGGCACGTGCTCGAGTACCAGGGGCCGTCCTCCGACGGTTCGACCCTCGGGTTCAAGGGCGGAAGCCTCCCAGGAGTGATCACCGAGGTCTTCGAATACCGCACCGCCGACGGACGGATCGGCGTCGGCACCCTCATGGTGCGTGGTCTCTCCGAGGCCGACACCAAAGCCGACAACTTCGCACACCAGAAGCTGCTGCTGGCGGCCATCACCGATCCGTCGGTCGCCCACGCGCTACGGTGCATTGCGTGACCAGTCAGTCGTCAGACGATCTCGAGGCACGCATCGCGCGGCTGGAGGCTGCGGTCTTCGCCTCGGGGCGACCCGACGACCACGCCGATTCCTCCGACGACGACGGTGCCGAACGCACGACGTCGGGGATACTCGAGTATTCGGGGGCCGTGGACTTCACCGGCCCGGTGACCTGGAACATCACCTACTCCGCGAACGCCGCCGTCGACCTTGCACCAGAAGCACTTTCATCGACGTTCGCCGCACTCGGCCACCCGGCACGCATCGAGATCGTCCGTCTGCTGATCCGCGGGAACGCCTCCGTCACCGACCTCCAGGAGGCAGGCGACTTCGGTACGACCGGCCAGCTCTACCACCACCTGAAGATCCTCACGACGGCGTCGATCGTCACCAAGGTCGGACGTAACGACTACGGCATCGCCCCGACCCACCTCGTACCCGTGCTCGTCAGCATGCTCGCCGCGGGCGACATCTCCGGACTGCTGTGACCTACGCTGAGATACGACGCCCCTCGACGACCAGGAGAGCCCGATGACGCGCACCCTGCCCGATGAGTTCACTGCCGTGATGGCCCGCGAGGGCGACGACGGCATCACGCTCGCCGGCGAACAGCTCGCTGCAGCCGATCTCCCCGACGGCGAGGTCACCATCGCCGTCGAGTACTCGGGTGTCAACTACAAGGACGCGTTGGCCGTGACACCACGCGGGGGCGTGGTCCGCGACTACCCCATCGTCCCCGGCATCGACCTCGCGGGCGAGGTGATCGCATCGTCGACGCTCGACTTCGAACCCGGCGATCACGTTGTGGCACACGGTGGTCCGATCGGCACTGGCCAACACGGCGGATATGCCGCCTACGCCCGTGTCCCCGCAGGACAGGTGGTCAAACTCGACACTCTCTCCACCCGTGAGGCCGCCGCGATCGGCACCGCCGGGTTCACGGCGGCGATGAGCGTCGTCGCCCTTCTCGACCGAGGTCTGACACCCGACGACGGGCCCGTGGTGGTCACCGGCGCGAGTGGCGGGGTGGGCAGCGTCAGCGTCGACCTCCTCAGCGGCCTCGGCTTCTCCGTTACCGCATCGAGCGGAAAGTCCGGCGCCGCAGAGCTATTGACCGAGCTCGGTGCAGCCGAGGTCGTCGGTCGACTCGTCGACGCCGACACCAGATTTCGTCCCCTGGGAAAGTCCCAGTGGGCCGGTGCCGTGGACTGTGTCGGGGGTAAGACACTCGCGTACGTTCTGTCGACGATGAACCACAGCGGCACCGTCGCCGCGAGCGGGCTGACCGGTGGCGCCGACCTGCCCACCACGGTCATGCCGTTCATCCTGCGCGGCGTGGCACTGCTCGGTATCGACTCGGTGCTGATCGGCCCTGAACTCCGGCGCTCGATCTGGGCGCGGCTCGAGACCGACCTGCACCCTGCACACCTCGACAGCCTGATCACCGAGATCGGCCTCGACGATCTGCCATCGACACTCGAAGCCATTGGTGCAGGCGGGATCACGGGCCGCACCGTGGTCCGCATCGACGGTTAGTCCGAGTCGCGCAGCATCCTCAGATCGGGTCGAGGACCGTCGTCGGCATGTCAGACCACCCACCACCCTGGGTGTTGGCGGCGTGGGCGCGGGACTCGGCGCGGATCTGGTCTTCTTGGTCCATCGATTCACGGATCGCGCGTTGAGCGTTCTCCGGCAGTGTCGGCAGCAACTCCAACACCCGCTCACGATGGCGGGCGACCGCTTTACGCTCGGGCATCCCAGGATTGGGCTGCACCTGCGGAATGATCTCCGAGAAATCATCCTTCGTACCACCACCACCGATACCGGCGGCCTGCATCGCCTCTTCCTGCTTCTGCACCGCCTCGTCCTTCTCCTCCGACATACCGATCGGACCGAACCGATCACCGGAGAGGAACTGCTTGACCACCGGCTGCTCCGAGGTCAGCAACTGCTCACGCGGACCGAACATCACCAACTCCTTCCGGAACAACATGCCGATGTTGTCCGGAATCGTGCGAGCAATGTTGATGTTGTGCGTCACGATCAGAATCGTCGCGTCGATCTGCGCATTGATATCGATCAACAACTGCGAGATATAAGCAGTACGCACCGGATCCAGACCCGAGTCCGGCTCATCACACAAAATGATCTGCGGATCGAGTACCAACGCCCGCGCCAACCCGGCACGCTTGCGCATACCACCGGAGATCTCACCGGGCAGCTTGTCCTCCGCACCGGCCAAACCCACCAGATCGATCTTCTCCATCACGATCTTGCGGACTTCGTCTTCCTTCTTCTTCGTGTGCTCACGAAGCGGGAACGCGATGTTGTCATACAACGACATCGACCCGAACAGCGCGCCGTCCTGGAACAACACACCGAACAACTTGCGGATCTCATAGAGCTCTTTGGCCGAACACTGCGTGATATCGGTGCCATCGATGATCACCGACCCCTGCTCGGGATGCAGCAAACCGATCAACGTCTTCAAAAACACCGACTTACCGGTACCCGACGGACCCAGCAGCGCAGACACCTCACCCGACGGCAAAGTCAACGTCACATCACGCCAAATATTCTGAGAACCAAAAGACTTCGTCAGATCGGCAACACTCACCTCGACACCCATGAACTACTCCCGTCTCCGTCTTGTCGTGCGACACACACCGCGACCCATCACACCGGTGTCAGTCCTGCGACCTTCCAGCCGTCGTCGACCTTGGTCATTACCACTTGGACGCGGCTCCCGTCGAGGCGCGCACCCGGCTCGTCCTTGGTGGTGGTGGATTGGTTCACGAACAGCAACAGTGTCACCGAATCCCCGTCCCTCGCCGTGACTCCGGCGGTGGCCACCTGAGCTTTCGTGGTCAGATCCTGCTCCTTGGCTGCAGGAATGATCGTATTCTTCGACAACTCCTCGAACTGGGTGCGGAAGCTTCCGGTGACCTTCGAGTACTTGTCCTCGAAATCCTTGTCGATGTTCTTCGCCTGATACGACAGAAGCGCAGGGACATCGCGGGTTCCCGCGGCGAGTGCCTCTGTGCGCATCTGACTGTCGATGCCGTCCTGATGATTCAGGTACATGAGGTATCCGCATGCTCCCGCGACCGCGACGACAAGCAGCGCCACGGCGCCACTCACGAGTCGCGCGCGTCTCACGCTCCATTGCCCAACGCCGCGGGCCCCGCGCAGCCATATCCGCTGTGCGAGCTGTCCAATCATTCTGAGAAATCTCATGATACGAACTCCACATTCGAGACGAGCCACTGACCGTCATGCTGCTCGAGGTCGAGCTTCATCCGATAGACCCGCTGTTGTCCTTCGGGGGTTTCGGAGTTCTTCACCGTCGACGTCACCGCGGCGATCGTGGTTGCGTGATCATCGTCAGCACTCACGACCGCGACCTGCCGAGCCTTGCCCTCGGAATCGACCTGCCCCTGCTTGAGGATTGTCGAAAAGCTCCCTGTTGTATCGCTGATCTGGCTCTTGAAGTCACCGGTGGCGTGGGAGCGCACACGGTCGACGTCGGCATCGGCACTGCCGTGCCGCAGCGTCACCAGATCGGCAGCCATCTCACGAGTCGTCGTCAGCAACTGTGCGTCGCGATCACGTGCGGCCACGGCGTCGCGGTGCGATTCATACATCACTGCGCCATAGGCGATTCCGGCGACGATGAGTGCGCAGCCGACGACGAGCGCCAACAGCTGACGTCCACGTGCAGGCCCCGAATCCTTCTCCGACGTCGTGCTGTCTGCGCGGGGTGACGGCGCGGCATCGCGTTCCGCATCGTCTGATCCCGGCTCAGTCGGGACCGACTCCCCCGATGTCTGTTCACCGGATTCGGGCTCAGCCGGCGCCCCGGGGTCGTCGATCTCAGGGGCCACGGACTCGCACGTCTCGGGTTCTGTCAGTGGGGAAACAGTTGTTCCCATGTGCTCACCACCTTCTGGTTGGAGTTCTTGCCTGCGATCACGTTGCCCAACGTGAACGATGTCGGCTGGCCTGGTACGTGGAACCGTCCGGTTGACGGGTCGTACGGGACCGCAGTCACGGTGTCCGCGTCTGCTTTCGGCGGATTCGGCGCACTACCGGGAACCTGGTAGCCGACACCCGGCCGCGCCAGCATCTGAGGCCACCGGGACGGCAGACCCCCCGGGCACCGCGCCACGTCACCCGAGCGCACCGAGTGGTCGGTGGCACAGGGTGCGTTGCGCGCACCTCGCGCCACTCGGAAATCGTCGTGCGCGGCCTGGCAGTACTGGTCTTCCGGCATCGGCGCGTAACCCACCGACCCCGGATTCCTCCGCTCCATCCCGTACCCCTCGCCGCACGGGGCGGGGTTCTCGGTGTTACCGAATTTGACGTCCAACTCGCCCTGTCCGGAGGATCGGTCGTCGGTCTGCTGGAACGGGCCGAGGTCGGCGTTGATCGCGTTGCTGATCGCCGGGTACACGACGAGCACGTGCCTGATGCCCGGCACGTTGACCCGAAGAACCTCACCCACTGTCTGCAGATTGGCGAGCAGTACCGGAAGCGTGGGGCGAAGTTCCTGTAGCAGTCCTGACGTGGAGTCGAAGAACGGTGCGCCCGTTCGCAGCACGTTTCCGAGAGCTTCGTCGCTCATCGCGAGTTGCTCGGTGAAGCCGCGTAGGTTGGTCGCGATCCGTGAGATGTCGGGACCGCTCCGATCGACGGCGACGAGCAGCGGATTTGCAGTCTGCACCAGCTGCACCGTCTCGTCGAGGCTGCCCGTGGCCTGCCGCACCAACGACGACGACGCCGCCAGCGCGGCATTGAGGTTCTCGCCGGTGTCGTCGAGTGCCTGCGATGTCTCGTCGAGCACGCCGCGTAACGAATCCTTCGGTACCGTCTCGAGAAGCCCGGTCACCTGTTCGATCACGTCGCCGGCGGGGACGGGGGTGCTGGTGCTGTCTCCGCTGATTCGTGCACCGTCGGTCAGTGAACCTCCCGCTGTCGAGTTCGGCACGAGATCGATGAATTGCTCGCCGGCGACCGACACACTTCGCACGTAAGCGTGCACATCGGCGGGAATCTTGTGGGCGGAGTCGATCTGCAGCCGTGCCGTCGCCCCGGTCGGTGTCGGGTCGAGCGCGGTGACCACTCCGACGTCGACCCCTCGGTAGGTGACCAACGCCGCCGGATACAGGCCGCCAGATGCGCTCAATTGCGCTTCGACGCTGTAGGTTCCGATGCCCGTGTAGCGCTGGAGCCCGGCATAGGCGTACGCCGAGTACCCGACCACGAGGATCGAGACGATCCGAAGATCACCAGCTGCGCTCGGACCAGCCTGCTTCTCATCGGGTTCCCTCCCCACGCGCTGTCGGAGTTCGAAGCGGATCGACCGCTTGCCGGGACAGCTGGGGCTCGTCGCGCGGCTTCCGTGTGACACTCGGGAGCACCACATTCGCCAGCTTCTGGGGGCTGATGTCGAGGGTCAGAAACAGATTGACGTAATCGCCCTTCGCTGTTCGTTCGATCGTCGTCACCGGAAATGGCAGTGTCAAAGCGACTTTCAACGCCTCGGGTAGTGACTTCCCGGATGCTGCAAGCGAGTTCAGTGTGGGTGCGAGGTTGCGGACCTCATCGACGAGACCATCCCGGCTACGGTTGAGCACGCCGGTGGCAGAGTCGCCGAACGACCCGATCGAGTCGAGCATCGTCATCAGGTTCTTCTCCTGCGCGTTGAGCACTCCGATCGCCGGTCCTATCGTGTCGATTCCGTGCGTGATGGTCTTCACCTGTGCGGACAGCTTCGTGCTCAGTGACGCCATCGATTCGATGGCATTCTCGATATCGCCGCGCTGTTTGTTGATATCGGAGACGAAGGTGTTGAGACGTCCGAGAAGCTGACGCGCGTTCTGTTCATGCCCGTTGAGGATCTGATCGGTCTGGTCGGTGATCGTGCGAAGCTGTTGCAGTCCGGAGCCGTTGAGGACCAGCGATAGCGAGCTCAGCACCTTCTCGACCGGTGGATACTGGCTCGTGTCGGCCACCGCGATGTGTGAACCGTCATCCAGCTTTCCCTGCGGGCCTTCACCTTCCGGTACCGCGAGCTCGATGTACTGCGACCCGAAGAGACTGGTCTGTGCCAGCGCGGCATGGACGTTCGCCGGGATCTGCTTGTCGCTGTCGATATCGAGCAGAGCCCGTGCATGCCATCCGTTCGTCTCGACCTTGCGGATGTTTCCGACCGTCACGTTGCCGGCCTTCACCGGCGAATTGCCCACCAGGTTCTGCGCGTCGGCGAGGTCGACGACAACTCGATACGTGTCCGACCCCGCGGTATTGCCCGGCAGCGGTACCGAGTTCACCCCATCGAAGCTGCACGCCGTCGAAGCTATCGAGATCAGCGCAACGCCGAGGAGTGTGGCCACATGTCGGAATCTCATCAGTTGTGACCTCCCCGGCCCCGTGGGTTCAGCAACCCCGACAGACCGTTGGCGTCTGGCGCCCCGACACGACTGCCCGTCGACGCAGTCGCTGCCGCGGCATTCGCACCAATCTGTTTGACGGTGGTCGCGCACTGTCCCTCCGGCGCGTTCACGGTGGTCAGCAGTGCACAGATCAGTGACTTCGGATCCGGGATGTTCGGGATCCCGAGTGCACCCGAGAGCGAGTTTCCGATCGGATCGTAGATGTTGTAGAAGTCCGACGCCGCGGTCGGCAGTACCTGCAGGGTGTTCGCCAAGGTGTCGATGCGATCGACGAGAAGCGTGGTGATCGTGTTCGCCTTCTTCACATCTGCTGCCAGCGCAGCCTTGTTCGTGTCGATGAGCTGTTTGACGTCGACAAACGTGTCCTGCAACGTCTGCAGCACGGCGTCGACCTCTACCCTGTTGTCGTCGAGGACGCCGGAGAAGTCCGCGAGTTGGGCAGAGAATCCACGTATTTCGCGATCAGCAGTCGACAACGAGGTGGTGAACGCCTGGAGGTTGCGAACGGTCGTGAACAGATCGTCACCACCGCGATTGAGCGTGCCCGTCGCCTTGGACAAGTGGATCAGTGCGTCGTGCAGGGCACGACCGTTACCGTCTGTGGTCGTCGCGGTGGCGTCGATGAATCGGTTCAGCGCTCCCTGCTGATCTTTGGACGTCGGACCGACCTCCTTGACGAGATCGACGAGCTGCTTCTTCGTCTGATCGAATTCGACGGGGGTACCCGTCCGATCGACGGGGACCGTGCCGCCCGGCGCGAGGGCCGGACCACCGGTGTAAGCCGGAGCGAACTGGACGTAGCGACCGGTCACCAGCGTCGGCGCCACGATCGCAGCTTTGGCGTCCGCGGGGATCCTGCGTCCTTCGTCCATACTGACCTTGACCTCCACCGCGTCCGCGCGCGGCGTGATCTCGTCGACCTCACCGACCGGTACTCCGAGGACCATCACACGATCGCCCACGTAGAGACCGGTGGAGTTGGTGAACAGCACTGTGTACTGGCTCTTTCGGCCACTGACCAGCCACAGCACACTCGCGACGATCAGCATCACCACAACGATGATCACCAGCGCGTAGCCGGGAATACGGCTCGCCGCACTGACTCCACCGCGACGCCGTCGCGCGCTCATCGAGGACCCCCTGTTCGGTCGCCTGCTGTTCCGTTGCCTGTCACACCTGTGTTGGCCGGCAGGATGTTCTGGAGCAGCACGGTGAAGAACGGTCCGCTTCCGACCGCATCGCCCAATTGATAGGTGAACGTCTTCATCCCGGAGATCGACTGATTGATGTTGTCGTAGTTCTTGTTCAACAGATCGACGACCGTGCCGAGCTTGTCCAGTGTCGGGGCCAGGATCTCCTTCACATCCCCGCTGAGCGAGTTGAGGGCGCGGGAGAGGTCGGTGGTCTGCACGAGTATCGAGTGGATCGCAGCCGAGCGTCGATTCAGCGTGGCGAACAGCGTCTGTCCCTGACCGAACATCGCCGTGAGCTGCTCATTGCGATTCGCCAGGATCTGTGACACACCAGCCGAATTCGCGAGCAGCTGTGACACCGCCTGGTCTCGGGAGCCGATCGTCGCAGAGAGTCTGCTCACCCCGTCGATGGTCTGCCGGATGTTCGACGGCAACGCCTCCTGGACCGTACTCAACTCGTCGAGAGCCTCGGTGAGCTGAGTCTTGTCGGTCTTGTCGACCTTGTGCGTGACCTCTTCGAGGTCGCGGGTGATGTCGTAACCCGAACTCGTCCGGTCCAGGGTGATCGTATCTCCCGGAGACAACGCGCCGGCTCCGTCCGGGTGGAGGTCGATGTAGCGCTGGCCGAGCAACGTCTTCACCTTGATTGCTGCGCGCGTGTGGTCGCCGAGACGCTTGCGTGCATCCTCCTTCACACCGAAATCCACCGCGACGTGCGCACCGTCGATCTCGATCGCCTTCACGGTGCCGACCTCGATACCGCTGAGCTGTACCGGATCTCCGGACTGTAGACCACTCGCGTCCGCGAACTGTGCATGGTAGTCGCGCTCACCAGTGACGAAGGAGAACGAACGCAGATTGAACGCGAGCGCGAGGACGATGATGAGGATGATCGTCCCGATGATCCCGATTTTCACCGGATCACGCTCGACCATTGACTTCCGCCAATCGATCACGGTTGGCACCTCCCCGCGGGAGCGGTGAACATGGGTGTTTGATCTCCTTGTCCTGGACCGTATTTGATGGCCAAACCACACACGAAGAAGTTGACGTAGCTGCCATACCCGGACACGCGACCGATGATCCGATACGCCTCTGGCAGCTTGGTGAGGATCAGCTGTAACGTATCGGTGCTCGCGTTGAGGTTTCCCGATAGCTTGTTCAGACCGCTGACACTCTCGGCGAGGTGGGGCCGCACCGAGGTGACCACATCGGCCAGAGATGCTGTGAGAGCATCGATCTTGGTCAGCGCACCCGAGATCCGTGG
Source organism: Gordonia otitidis (assembly GCF_020735545.1). Classification (NCBI taxonomy): domain Bacteria; kingdom Bacillati; phylum Actinomycetota; class Actinomycetes; order Mycobacteriales; family Gordoniaceae; genus Gordonia; species Gordonia otitidis. The sequence continues at coordinate 2,825,913 of NZ_CP085974.1, read as the reverse complement.
ACTGTCGGCCGAGAGCGACGACACCAGTTGCGCCAGACCGGTCACGAGTTGATCCGTCGCATCGTGGCGTGAGTTGATCCCCGCGAGCACGACGTTGAAGTTCTCGATGACCTTGCCGATCGCGGCGTCGTGATCGGCGAGCGAGTTCGTGACGACACCGAGTGCAGCCGTGAGTTCGGAAATCGCACTCTCCTGCCCGTTGAGGACTGCCACGAGGGAAGTCGCGACGCGATTGGTCTCGGCCGGATCGAGCCCCTGCAGCAGCGGCTTGAACCCGTTGACGACCTGGTCGACATCGAGTGCGGGCGTCGTCCGTGCCTGAGGAATTGTGGAGCCCTCGGATTCCGGTTGTCCGATCGCTTCCGGCTCCGTCAGCTGCAGATAGCGGTCGCCGATCAGATTCTTGTAACGGATGACGGCATGCGTCGTATCGCTGAGCGAATGCGCGGTATCGAGCGTGAAATCGACGCGCGCGGCGTCCTTGCCTGCCAACTCGACGCCCGTGACGGTTCCGACGGGCACACCTGCGATCCGAACCTCCGAACCTGTCGTCAATCCTGCAGCCGTACTGAAGATCGCGTGATATTCGCGTGTGGGCCCGAACCTGAGATTGCCTGCGAGGACCGCAACGAACAAGGCCGCCAGCGAGGTGACCACCACGAACAACACCGCCTTGACGGCAGTACTCGTCGTTTTCATCAGTGTCCCCCGAACAGTAGGTCCGCCAATGGGTTTCCGATCAGGTCGGCAGGCCCGTTGATCGGCCCGTACGCGTCGCTGCCGTCATCGAAGTCGATGTGCGCTGGCGGTTTCGAGGTCTGCCTGCAGCTCGGCGCTACTCCTTCCAGGCCGACCTTGGGAAGGTTGCGCGAACTGGAGTACGGCGGGTTTCCCATCAGCAACGTGCCGACCACGTTGAGTCCCGGTCGATCGCTTCCACCGTTCGCACGCTCGAGGTACTGGTTGGTCAACGCGAGACTCGACAGGAAGCACGGATAGATCGGCGCGAACTCGCCGAGGGTCGACACAGTGGTCCGCAGACTCTTCACCGCACGTTCGAACGGCATGCCCGCGACGGAGAAGAAATCTCGGCCTGTGGCTCCGAGATTCGAGAAGGACAGCACGAATGCGGAGAACGCGCGTTGTTCGCGGGTCAACGTCGTCGAGGTGAGAGAGAGCCTGTCGATCGTGGCCAACAGATCAGGCGCCGCCTCGTCGAGCCGATTCGCGACAGCAGCGCCCGAGACCATATCCCTCTGGAGAGCGCCGAGATTCGGGTTGAACTCCGCCAGATAGTCGTTGAGCTGGTCGACCAACGTCCCCACCTGCTGCCCGTTGTCGGCAAGAGCTTGCGACAACCCGCCGACCGTCGTGGTGACCCGTTGCGGGTCCACCTCGTCGAGAACGTCCACGAGTTTGCTGAGCAGGTCGTCCACCTCGTGGCCAACCCCGGGCGCCCACAGGACATCTCCCGACCTCAGCGCATCCGACCGTGGATTCGCGGGCTGCGTCAGACGCACATACTTTCGTCCGAGCAGTGTCATCGGGTCGACGTCGGCGGTCACATTCGAGGGGATGGCCTGCGCCGCCGAGCTGTCGATACCGAGGGTCAGCTTCGCCCGGTTGTCGGTGAACTCGACATCCTGGACCCGCCCGACGACGACGCCGTTGAGTTCGACGCTCGAATTGCGTTCCAGCAACAGGCCTGCACGATCGGCGTACATCGTGACTCGCTGGGTGTCGCTGAACGTTCCCCGGTACAGCGCGACCGAGATGGCTGCCGCGCCGACGAGGACGATGACGAGCATCAGGCCGAGCACGATGTTGGCTCTTCGACTGAGCTCTCGCAGGTGCCCCATCAGCCGGCCACCCGAACCGCACCCGAAGGTCCGCCGTAGACCGCAAGCCCCACGAAGAGATCGATCAGCATGACCGCCACCAATGATGTTCGGACTGCTCGACCGACTGCGACTCCCACGCCTGCTGGGCCACCGTGAGCGTTGTAGCCGTGGTAGCAGTGCACACACATCACCACGATCGCCATCAACAACACTTTGAATGCCGACCACAACACGTCTTTGGGGACGAGGAAGACGTTGAAGTAGTGATGATAGGTACCGCTGGCCTGCCCATAGAGCACGATGGTGACCAACTCTGTTGCCGCATAACCGATGAACAGCGCAACCGCGTAGAGCGGAATCACTGCGATGACGCCTGCGATCAGTCGGGTGGCGACGAGGTAGGGCAACGAGGGGATCGACATCGTCTCCAGCGCGTCGATCTCCTCACTCACACGCATGGCGCCGAGCTGTGCGGTGAAACCAGCGCCGACCGTTGCGGTCAGAGCCACGCCCGCGATACCCGGTATCACTTCACGGGTGTTGAAGAAGGCGGAGATGAAGCCGGCGAACGCGCCGAGACCGATTCTTCCAAGTGAGGTCGTACCCTGTTGTCCCACTTCGTATCCGACGGCTGCAGCGAGCATGGCGACCACCATCAGCGTCCCGCCGATCACGGCGAGGGCACCACTTCCCATACTCACTTCGGCAATCAGCCGCACGATCTCCTCGCGATATCGGCGCAGCGTGCGCGGGACCGTGGCAACCGTCTGGCCGTAGAAGGACACTTGCCGGCCGAGTCCGTCGAGAAAAGCCGGTGGTGCAGCCGCCGCACGCCGCGAGGCGCGCAGAACTCCATTCGAACCAGCGGACGTGCTCGGTTCTTTCACAACCATTGACGTGTAATCCTTTTCGGTTTGCCGATGACCTGGGGAGCAGAGCTCACCGAGATCAGCAGGACGGCATACGTGCGTTGTCCGACGTGCGCGAGACCGCTCAGCCCAGGGCGATGGTGGTGATCACCGAGTTCGCGAGGAACAGCAGCAGGAATGCGTAGACCACGGTTTGGTTCACGGCGTCGCCGACACCCTTCGGCCCTCCCTTCACGTGGAGTCCGAGGTGGCACGCCACCAGACCTGCCAGCAGTCCGAATACGCCTGCTTTCACTTCACTGACGAAGAAGTCCGGAAGCCCGGTGATGATCGGGATGCTCGTCACGTACTGCCCGGGGGACGCGCCCTGCAGGTATACGGTCGCGAAGAAGCCGCCAGCGATCCCGACCGCCGACACCAGTCCGTTGAGGAACAGTGCAACGATCGTCGAGGCAACAACGCGGGGGACGCACAGGCGCTGGATAGGATCGATTCCGAGCACGCGCATGGCGTCGATCTCTTCGCGAATCGTCCTCGACCCGAGGTCCGCGCAGATCGCCGTCGACCCCGCGCCTGCAACCACGAGCACGGTGATGATGGGCCCGATCTCACGGATGATCGCGACGCCCGCGCCCGCGCCGCTGAGGTCAACAGCGCCGACCTCCGCCAGCAGGATATTGATCTCGTAGACGAACATCATGCAGAACGGGATCGACATCGCCAGGGCCGGGACGATCGAGATCGATGCGATGAACCAGAACTGGTGTAGGAACTCTTTCCACTGGAACCGCGATGTGAACAGGTAGCGGAAAGTCTCGAGACTCGTCGCGTAGAACTGTCCGATCGCTCGCGGCACGATCGGTGCTGCGCGTGCCGCGCCACGGAACCGGGATCGACGCTCTGGAGCAACCGCGACCATCTCTCATCACCTCTACACACTCGAAACCCGATCAGGGCACACGCGTCACCCGACTTCCGCCATGCGGATGTCTCACGCCTCAACTCGGCCATCGATGTGGACTGCATCACATGGCCGCGTTACACGCTAAGGGTCGCCACGGGATAAGTCCCCACCCGTCAGAGGTAGCTTTGTCCCCCCTTGGGGGGAGATTTCACATGACGGATCAGGGGGTCGTGATCCACCTGGAAAACCTTCAGATACCCCCGTCGAGCAGTGCAGGACGCACCGACGCCGTGAATCCGACGTTCGCAGTGAGTGCGACGTCGTCACGTTCGTACGCGTCCGACTCGACCGTCCAGTCGAGGTGGCGAACCATGTGGTGCACCATCGTCGCCGCCTCCAGGAAGGAGAAATTCATCCCGATGCACTGATGCGCGCCGCCGCCGAACGGCGCCCATGCGAGCCGGTGGCGGCCGCTCCGTTTCACGGTGGCAGCGCCTGTTGCGTCGACGAATCGTCTGGGATCGAATTCGTCTGGCTGCGGCCAGATTTCGGGTATCCGGTGGTTACTCGCGGCGATCGCGATGACAAACGCGCCAGCCGGGATGAAATGCTCGCGTATCGCGGTATCCCGAACAGCAGCGCGGGGAATCACCGGAACCGGTGGACGCAGCCGAAGCGACTCCTTGAACACCGCCTGCATGACGGTGGATTCGCGCAGCTCCGCCGCCGTTGGTGTGCTTCCCAACCGAATGGCCTCCGCGGTGACGCGTGAACGCCAGGCGTCGTTTCGACCGAGCCGATACGTCATCGACGTCATGGCGATGGTCGCTGTGTCGTGTGCTGCGAAGAGCATGAATCGCATGTGATCGACGATCTGCTCGTCGGACAGTCGGTTCCCGTCATCGTCGCGTGCCTCGCACAACGCAGACATCAGGTCAGGCCCTGGCGTTGCGCGTCGGAGCGGCACCAACTCGGCGAAGAACTCGTCGACGACTCGGCGCGCTCGATGGCCGCGCGCCCAGGACGTGCCCGGTATCGGCACGCGGACCAGCGCACCACCCGCCTCGATGAGGTCGACGAACGCGGCGTTGATCTCGTCCGCCTCTGCTCGTGGCAGCCGTGCCCCGACGAACAACTCCAGCGCGACGTCGAGTGCCGTTGCCTTGAGTTCAGCACGAATGTCGACCGCGGGGCCCGTGGTGAAACGCCTCGCGGCGTCGGCGGCGAGCGCGTGCAATGGCTTCTGGTACTCCGCGAGGCGGTCAGCGGTGAAGGCCGCCTGCATGATTCGACGATGCGTGCGATGCTCGTCGGAGTCCATCAGAAGTATCCCGCGCTCGAACAGCCGACCGAGCGCGAACCCGTACACCGGCTCGTTGCGGAAGGCTCGATCGGCATCGCGAACCAGTTCGCCGAGTGCCTCCGGCCCCTGTACCACGACTACGTCACGTCCGAGCGCCGAGACGAGAGCCACCTCCCCGTAGTCGACGCGAAGATCGTGTGCCAGGGATGCCGGATCCGAGCGCAGACGCAATACGTTGTGAAGCGGGAGACTCCGCGGTCCCCGCACCGGGCGTAGGGTCGATTCCGCGGAAGGTCGGGCAAGCGTGCGGTGGCGCATCGGTGAATCCTTTCGATTGCGACCTGCAATCCTCTCGATGGGAACATCAGGGGGCGACGCGGTACCGACCGCCGGGAGAGGACGACAACCGACGTGCGTGTGTTGGTGGTGGACGACGACGTGCGGGCAGCCGAGACGATCCGTCGGGTGCTGGCCAGTGATGGTTGGAACGTATCTGTCGTGCACGACGGCGCGGAGGGGTTCCGATCCGCCCTGGAGCAGCGATTCGATGCGGTGGTGCTCGACATCATGCTCCCCGGCATGAACGGCTTCGAGATCGTCCGCGAGCTGCGACGACGCTCGGACTGGGTACCGATCATCATGCTCTCGGCAAAAGACGGAGAATACGATCAGGCCGAGGCGCTGGACTTCGGAGCCGACGACTACCTCGTCAAACCGTTTTCCGTCGTCGTACTCAAGGCACATCTGCGTGCTGTCGCGCGGCGTGGTTCGCACGAACGCCCCGCGATTCTCAGCGCGGGATCACTGAGCCTCGACCCGGCGCAACACGTCGTCTCGCGGGGGAACACGCCCATCACGCTCACTCCGAAGGAGTTCGCGGTGCTCGCACTGCTATTACGGAATGCGGGTCGGGTCATGTCGAAACATGAGATCCTCCAATCGGTGTGGGACGAGAACTACGAAGGCGACGAGAACATCGTCGAGGTCTACATCGGTTACCTCCGCAAGCGAGTCGACGCGCCGTTCGGCGTCGCGTCGATAGAGACGGTGCGCGGCGCCGGCTATCGACTGATCGCAGTGTGATCATCTCCTGCATGCCCTCTCGGGTCTGTGTCGTCATCATCGTCGCGCTGCTGATCTGCGAAAGTGCCGCTCGCGAGCGGGCCCTGGAAGTGAAGTAGCGGCAGGACGAGTTCGACGGTCGCACCGCCGTGGCGAGAGTCGACCACGGCAACTGCCCCGCCGTGTGCACGTGCGATCTCGTGCGCGATTGCCAAGCCGAGGCCCGCCCCCGACGTGTCGCGCCGACGGTCGACGTCGATACGGGAGAATCGGTCGAGCACACGGTGCCGCTGGTCTTCCGGGATGCCCGGCCCGTCGTCGCTGACCGCGATGACCGCGGTCGACCCCTCGACACTCAGCGAGATCCAGACCGTCGACATGCTGTGTCTGACCGCGTTGTCGGTCAGGTTGCGCACCGCACGCCGCAGCATGTCCGCATCGCCGGAGACGCGTGCGGCAACGACATGGCCCGCTACCTTCGGCGGACTCAGCGCACGCAGACGAACCAGTTCGTCGGACACCACGTCGTCGAGATCCACATCCGACGCCGTCACGGACAGTCCATGTTCATCGGCACGTGCGAGTAGCAGAAGATCTTCCGCCATCCGCTGCATACGCCGCGCCTCCGGAAGAAGTATGGTGCGCACGGTCTCGAGATCGACAGGCGACGAGGTGTGGTCGGCGAGATCGAGCAGCCCCACCACTGTGGTGAGCGGGCTACGCAATTCATGGGACGCATCCCCGACGAACCGCAACTGCGAATCACGCCCCCGCTCGAGGCGCGCGAGCATGCTGTTCATCGTGATCGCCAGAGTGCGGATCTCGTCGTCAGCGGCGGGCACGGTCACGCGGTGCTCGAGTTCGGTCGACGTGATCTCATTGGCTTGTCGGGTGATTCGCGAGACCGGGCGTAACGAGCGGCCGACCAGGAGATACACCGCACCCGCACCGAGCGCGACGATGACGGGGAATTCGATCGCCATGAGCGTGGCTGTCGTCCACTCGCTTCCCCTCACCCCGGATGCCTTGTCGAGTGCGACAACGGTGTACGTGTGATCGGAGTAGTCGGCAGTCATCGCCGTCGCGCAGTAGTCGTCGCCATAGCCGGGAACGGTCACGTGATCCGCGTATCGGGCTTGCGGCTCCCCGCCCCCACGCGTATCGCCGTCGACCTTGATCGGCACAGTGGGAGCTCCGGGCGACGCGGCTACCACGTGGCCCTGCTCGTCGATCACCTGCGTGATGTCGATACCTGCTCCCGGTGTCAGATCGTCGGGGTCGACGGCGGAGACACCGCCGCGGTTGACCGCCGTGGCGATCTGATATGCCTGCCGCCCTGTCGCTCGGAACATCTGTTCGGTGTTCTCCCGGTGCAACATGAGCAGCATCAGGGCACCACTCAGGAGCAACGCGACGACGAGTACGACCGCCGCGACGATCGTCAGTTGCTTACGCACGCCATAGCGGCCCACTCGCAGGCGAACACGGGTGCGTACGGTCACGAGCTCATCCAATGCGGCGTCGTCCGCCGGTCGGTTGCCGATGGACTGTGATCGCAGAGTCTATTCCGTTCCGCGGCCGATCGACAGGTCACGGATTTCAGCAGACCTTCAGGTAAACGCAGGCACTCTTACGAGATGACCGCCCGCCGAAACGTCGCAGAGCATCTTCTGGACACCCTGCGGCGTCGTGGCATGACATATGCCTTCGGGGTGCACGGCGCCAACATCGAGGACATGTACGCAGCGGCGGCGCGAGTCGGCATTCCGACGGTCGTGGCCAAGCACGAGTTCGCCGCAGGCGCGATGGCCGACGGCCTGGCACGCATGAGCGGCTCGTCAACACTGGTCTTGACGACTTCCGGTGGCGGCGCGATGAATGTCGTTCCGGCGCTGGCCGAGTCGTTCGACAGTCGAGTTCCGGTACTCGCTGTCATCGGCACCCCACCGACGCCGCTCGTCACCCGCGGAGGCTTTCAGGACATGCTCGATCCACCCGACACCATCGATCTCGTAGGTGTGCTGCGCGCGATCACCGGTCACGTCGAAGTGGTCACGGATGCAACGGGCCTCTCCTCCGCACTGAAGTCGGTCTTCGCGGTTCTCGAGCGTGACCTCCCCTGCGCGTTGATCATCCCCAAGGATGTGCAGTCGCAGCAGATCTCGGGCGACGACTGCGTCGACCACGAGATTCCACCCGACAGAGCCGACCACGCCGTCCAGAGCATGCTGACGACTGCGGCAGACCGACTCGTCGACGCTGCGCGAAGTGGCGAGCCGATCTGCCTGTGGATCGGCGAGGAGGCATCCCGGGAACGGATGGGAACGACACTGCACCGCATGGCTTCTCGGCTATCAGCTACCGTCGTCGCGGCGCCCGGCGGTGCCGATACCGTCAACCCTCTGACCGGTCACGCGGGTATCACAGGCGTCATGGGTCACCCTTCCGCCCGCACCGCCCTTGCCGCCGCATCGATCTGTGTGGCTGTCGGATGCAGGATGACGCTCACCGACCGTGGTGGACTCGATGACGAACTCGATCACCTCGAGATCGTCCACATCGGGCGCCACAGTCCACGACCACCGCGCGGGACGACGATCCTCGTCGATTCACTCGCCGACGCAGTGCGCTACCTCGACGACACGCTCGCCGACGCCGGACTAGTGCCCCGCACGCTGCCCGACGTCGAAACCACCTACCTCGAGCCACCAGCCCGGAGAAACGTCGCGCTACCCTCGCTGCGCGAGATCGTCGACACAATCTCCGACGTGATACCAAGCGGTGTACGGATATTCGCGGACGCAGGCAATGTCGGAGCAGCCGCAATCCACTATCTGACTCCGGTCGCAGACCAGCGATTCACGGTCGCTCTCGGGATGGGCGGGATGGGTTATGCCATCGCCGCCGGGATCGGCGTGGCCGTCGGACTCGCCGAACGCAGCGTGATCATCGCCGGCGACGGTGCGTTCTTCATGCACGGCATGGAGTTTCACACCGCAGTAGAGCACGACGCTCCCGTAACGCTGGTCATCCTCAACAACGACGCACACGGAATGTGTGTGACCCGCGAAAGCCTGTACTTCCCGGACACCATGGGCGTCAATCGATTCCGGCCCACCGACATCGCCGGCGGGCTCGCGGCGATGTTCGCAGGCCTCGACGTGCGGCATCCCTGCCAGCTCACCGAACTGCGCGCCGACTGCGCAGAACTGTTCTCCGGCACCGGCCCCAACGCAATCGTCGTCGATTACGACCCGGACGAGGTGCCGCCGTTTCTCCCGTTCCTGGCGAAAGGATCACCACCGACATGACCATCGAGACCACGCCCTTGGCCGATTTGGGCGAACAGGCAGCCGACCTCGACGGATTGACAAGAGTGGAGACCCATCCCCGTCAGACCGCCACACCGGTGATCCTCGACATGCTCCGCTCTGTGTACCCGCACGACACCATCTACGGCGACTTCTGCACGGTGCAGGGCTACGTGAACGCGCCGGCCCGCGAACTCTACGACTGGCTCGCCGACACGAGATCGCTCGAGGAGTGGACCTACAGCCTCCGCGGCTTCTCGACGACCGATGAGCCCGGACTCTGGGTCGCCCAGGACCGACTGGGCGAGGCGACCGAGATCTACACGCGAACCGTCACGAATCCGGACGCGATGACCGTCGACTATCACTGCGCGTGGGATCAGGGCAAACACCTGTGGATGGTCTACCTGATGCGTGTCGTCGACGCCCAGGTCGTCCTCGACACACCTGGTTCGGTGGTGCTGTGGACCAACTGCAGACACCCGTTCTACGAGAAGAATCCGTTCCCGGACACCGCACCCGCCGACCGCCCGGTGTGGGTGGGTGACTTCTGGGACATGTTCTCCGCCGGACATCAGCTCGAGCTGAACAACCTCAAAGCGATTGCCGAATACCGCCACGCCAACGATCTTCCCCTCACCCCCGATTGGATGCGCTCATGACCCACTCGCCCACGCTGACACTCGCCGACGTTGCGGGCTACCTCCCCGACAATCGCGTACCCGCAGCGTTCTTCAGCGAGTACGCGGAAAGTGATGCACTCGCCGACAATGTGATGTTCTCCGCGCCTGCATACCGTCACCACGCAGCAGAGGGAGAGACGTCGGCCGACATGATGATCTCTGCCGCCAGGATTCTCACCGAGAGACATGGCGGGGACTATCTCGACGACGTCACCGTCGTGTTGACCCACAGCCAACTTCCCGAGGTACCGGTTCGCGGATGTGGGGGCGAACTCGCCGATCGGTTGGGCTTGCGACCCCGTACGGTGCTCGACGTCCACAACGGTGGATGCGCGGCATTCATCCACATGATCGATCTCGCTGCCGCACTGCTCTCCGCGACAGGAGGCGGCAAGGCCCTGGTGGGTCTCGCGCAGAACAGCGCGTCGCAGATCTTCACCCAGGACCAGGTCCGTGGCAAAGCGCAGGCGGCGATACCCGGCGACGGTGCGGCGGCGGCGACCGTGACCCTGGACGGCGAGAATGGCTCTCCGGTATTGGGATTGATCACTCATTCGTACGGCGAGTACTCGGCCGACATGACGTCGGTTGCCGAGCCCGACAGACGGTACTGGGAGGCGGGGCCAGGACAGATACACATCGGTTTCACGGAGGCGAAGATCACGAAGGTCCTCGCGCGCGGCAATCGAATGGTGCCTGCCGCGGCCATCGAGGTTGCCGACTCCATCGGCATCGCACCCGCCGCGCTGGACTGGTTCATCACCAATCAGCCGAACCGGATCTTCCTCCGGAACTGGCGAGAGGCGCTGGAGTTGCCCCCGGAACGACATCCCGACACCTTCGACGAGTGCGGAAACCTCTTCGGGGTCGGGATTCCGATGACTCTCGACGCCGCCATCACCGACGGGAGAATCCAATCCGGCGACGTGGTCATGATGTCGGCGTTCGCGCATGCGGGCGACTTCGCGGGGGCTGCGGCGCTCCGCTGGTCCGGCAGACGATGACACCCCCGACGACAGCAACCCCGTCGGCTGCATCGCCGACAGCTTCACCCCCGGCCATGTCGACACGGGCACATGTGGTTCGGCTCGATCTCAACGAATCCGCTTATCCCCCACTGCCATCCGTCGCCGAAGTACTGCGCGAGCAGGTGGCCCGAACGAATCTCTACCCGGAGTTCTTGCCACACTCGACGCGGCGCGCCGTCGCACGGCATCTCGGGGTCGACGACTCCATGGTCAGCGTGGGCCCGGGGGCGACCGGAGTCGCACTGCAGACCCTGCACGCAGCGGTGCGCAATGGGGCACGCCGCGGTGTGGACACTCCCGAACTGGTGACCGCCACGCCGACGTTCGACGGGTTCCCGATCCTGGCCGACATGGCGGGTCTGCGTATGCGCGGCATCCCGCTCGACGCCAGGGGCCAGGTTGACCTGACGGCGATACACAGCGCCATCGGCTCGAACACCGTCGCGGTGATCATCTGCTCACCGCACAATCCAACCGGCGCCGTGGTCGACGAGGACGTCCTGGTTTCCTTCCTGAACGCGCTGCCACCGCACCTCACGGTCATCATCGATGAGGCTTACATAGAGTTCAGCACTGCTGCACCGGATCTGGCCGGACTCCTGCATGCCCACCTCGGGACGGTGGTACTTCGTACATTCAGCAAGGCCTATGGTCTCGCGGCACTGCGAGTCGGCTACGGGGTCGGGAACGCGCGCGTGATGGCGGAGGTCCAGCGACTCGAGGTGCCGTTCGCGGTGGGCGCACCGGCACAGGCTGCGGTCCCCGTGGCACTTGCCGCACACACCGAATTGGCGCAGAGGGTGACTGCGATGCGCACGCAGCGCACGCGACTGGCGCAACAGCTGCATGAGTTGGGGGCTGAAACACTGACCAGCGAGGCCAATTTCGTGTATCTGCAGGGAGACGACGGAATAGCGCTCGGATCGCTGCTCACCACCTCCGGAATCCCGGTGAAGCAGGTGCGCGGACACGGGGCGCGGGTCACGGTCGGTGACGGATGCACCACCGAACACGTTCTGGCTGCGCTCAGGGCAACCGCTGCAACCGCATAGGCGGGAACGTACTAACGTCCCGATGCGAAGATCTGCGCGAGCACCTCGGGCAACTCGGTGTAAGGCCCCGGGAAGAACTGCTCGTTGATGAAGAACGCGGGCGTGCCGTTCACACCGCTGCGGAGGCCGCTGTTGATATGTCCCTGAATGCGATCGGCGAACTCTCCGGCGTTCAGCGCGTTCTCCACGGCCCTCTGCTCGAAACCGAGTTCTGCTGCCAGCTCGCGATAGAAGCTGTCGCCGAGTCGGTCCTGGTTCTCGTAAAGCCGATCGTGCGCTTCCCAGAATCGTCCCTGACTTCCGGCGTACTCGGCGAACTCCGCGGCGCTCAGTGCCTGCGGGTGGATCTCTGGGATGGGAAAGTTGCGAAAGCAGAAGCGAAGTGAGTCCGAGTATGTCCGTTGGAGGTCTTTGACGATCGGGTAGGCCTGCCCGCAGTACGAGCATTCGTAGTCGCCGTACTCGACCAGCGTGATCGCGGCCTCGTCCGGGCCCTGGGTGTAGTCGTCGGATCCGACAGAAGGGGTCAAGGTCATCGCGGGCTCCTCACGAATTCTTCTGCTTGAGCGCTTCGAGTGCGTCGAGCACTCCGTTGACTCCGGGATTGATGGCCATCGGCGACAGGTAGCTCCAGGCGATCACCCCGTCGGCGTCGACGACGAACAGAGCACGCTTGGAGCACCCCGCGTCCTCGTCGTATGCGCCGTACGCTCGTGACACCTCACCCTTGGGGTTGTAGTCGGCGAGCAGGTCGTAGCCGAGCTTGCGGGATTCCTTGAAGGCCTGGTGGCTCCACGCGCTGTCGACCGAGATCCCCAGCAGCACCGCGCGATAGTCCTGGAGGAGCGGCAGCGACTGGTTGAACACGGCCAGTTCGTCCCCGCACACCTGACTCCAGTCGGCGGGATAGAACACGAGCACCACCGGGTTACCCTTCAGTTCGGACAAGCTGAGGGACTGATCAGGCGTCGCCTTGAGTGTGAAATCGGGGGCCGTGGTTCCGGCCTCCAGGATGCTTTCGGGTGCGGTTGCTGTTTCGGCCATGAATCGATCGTTGCACGACACCGGGCCGCATCGCACCCGAAAGCACCACTGTTGAGCGTGCCGTTTCTCGTGACTCCAGATGCCCCGTCAATCGCATTCGGGCCTATATGCAATGGTGACGTCACAGGTGTAGTGGAAGACCCGAAAACCGTTACCGATCCGGCGTCAGCCGATCGGTGTCAACTCGGCCTCGTTGCCGGTGCCCTGCATGGACACAGGCGGCGTGGACCGCCCGGCGCGGAGGAAGCTGCCTGTCCTCACGGTCCCCACCGCCGACGAGAACCGGCCATCGGCGAAGACGGTCTGTCCGCTCATCAGCACGGCCCGGACCGCGCTGTCGTTGCGGTTCACCATGCGCGACATACCACCGAACTGTTCTATCGGTGCCTCCACATACGCCTCGAGTTGCTCGTCGAGATGCTCGGGATCGATCACCACGAGGTCGGCGCGGTCACCGACGCGCAAGTGCCCGGCGTCGATGTCGTAGAAGTCGGCGACCTCGCCGGTCAGTCTGTGGATCGCGTATTCGCTACTCATGAAGGGCTTTCCGGCCCGCTCGGCATCCCGGACATGGCGCAACAACCGTAGGCCGCTGTTGTAGAAGGCCATGTTGCGCAGGTGGGCGCCGGCGTCGGAGAATCCCATCTGCACCGTCGGCCACGTGGCGATCTTCTTGAGCATCTGCGGCCGGTGGTTGGAAATCGTCGTACGCCAACGCAGTTGTCTGCCATGCTCGACGACGAGGTCGAGGAAGGCGTCGACGGGGTGCACTCCGCCACGGTCGAGTCCCACCTGGCCGAAGGATTTGCCGATCACCGACTCGTCCGGGCAGGCAACGATCTCGGCGTCGAAGAAGTCGCGGTGCCACACCCTGATTCCGAACTTCTGCTCGTAGTCCTTGCGGAACCAGCGCCGGTAGTCCTCATCTTGGATCAGCGCATCCCGCTCTATGTCGTCGCGTAGGTGCAAAGCGGCTGCACCGGAGCCGAATTCCTCGAAGATGACGAGATCGATGCCGTCGGCGTACACCTCGAACGGGACCGGCAGGTGCTGCCACCGGAAGTCGCCACCGAGTCGATTGATCAGCGCTGTCGGGTGATCCATCAGGAGCAGCGCTTTCTCGTTCGACTTCACATCGGCAGCCGAGAGGAGCGAGGTCTTCAGCACCGGCCGGCCGAACCCGATGGACTGCACCATCTGCGACACCAGGTTCAGCGGATTCTGGATGTCGGGACCCGACTGCAGCACGCGCCCGCCGTGACGCAGCATGCTCTTGAGTCTGCGGAGCTCCCTGGGCTTGGCGTAGGTCGACGGCAGGGTGCGTGACCGGCAGGTCACCCCGTCGAGCTTGTCGAACTTCAGTTGCTGCGACGAGAGCCCTACGAATCCCTCGACGAGTGCGTCGCCGAGCATCTCCTCCATGCGCGCCTGCTCGGCCCGGGTCGGTCGCACGTCGGGACGTGTCGCCCGATCGAGCCCCATCACAGCCGTCCGCATGTCCGAGTGTCCGATGAAGGCTGCGAGATTCGCGCCGAGCGGCAGACTCTCCAATCGATCGACGTACTCCTTGGGTGACGTCCAGTCCTTGTGCTCATCCACCGCTGAGATGACGTGATCACGCGGAATCGCCTCGACACGCCCGAAAAGGTCGCCCGCCTCTTCGCCGTCGACGTAGATCGTCGAGAGCGAGCACGACCCGATGAACACCGTCGTCACCCCGTGCCGGAGCGACTCGGTCAGTTCCGGGGTATCGAGCACCTCGACGTCGTAGTGGGTGTGGATGTCGATGAGTCCCGGTGTCACCCAGGTACCCACTGCATCGATGACCTGCGCGCCCTCGGTGTCGAGAGGCTCGGCACTGATCGCTGCCACCCGACCGTCGCGAATGCCGATGTCGCGTATCGCCGAGGCCGCTCCCGTCCCGTTGAACCACCGGCCTCCCCGGACGACTGTGTCAAATGTGGACATGCGGCTCCCTTCGCCGCGCCAATCGTGGCACAGATCACAGTTGGTGTAGACACTTTTCGGTATATGTATAGTCGCGGCGATGACCACCTCCGATGTCGCGCCCGATCTCCGACGCACTGCCCGCTGGATTCCACACGGGCTCGGACTGCGCCACCTCCCGATCCCTGTCCTGCGCGTTGGCGGACTGAAGCTGTCCAGACTGCGCGGTGTCCCGACCGTCGCGATCGCTCCTGGCGTCACTGTCCGTCTGCACCGACCCGCCGGAGCGCAGGTCACCGGCGCGGCGATGCTGTGGATCCACGGCGGCGGATACGTTCTCGGCTCGGCGGGTCAAGACGACGTCTACTGCCGCGACCTCGCCGACACCACGGGCGTCACGGTGGCTGCCGTGAACTACAGACTTGCACCGGCATTCCCGTATCCGACGCCCTCAGAAGACTGCTACACCGCACTCTCCTGGCTGGCCGAACAGCCGTGGGTCGACCGCGACCGTATCGCGATCGGAGGTGCCAGTGCGGGCGGCGGCCTCGCCGCGGCATTGGCCCTGTTGGCCCGTGATCGCGGTGACATCCCGCTTGCCGCACAGGTTCTCGTGTACCCGATGCTCGACGATCGTACGGCCTCCACACCCAGTGGACGTCGATGCGTACTGTGGTCCGAGCGCGACAATCAGCGGGCGTGGGATCTCTATCTCGGCTCCGCGGACAGAAACGTGGCGGTGCCCGCCCGCCGTAGCGACCTCGGCGGCCTCCCGCCGACCTGGCTCGGTGTCGGAACGTGCGACCTGTTCCACGACGAGACACTCGATTACGCTCGACGCCTCCGCGCGGCAGACGTCCCGTGCGAGGTCGAGATCGCGCCGGGCGCCTTCCACGCGTTCGATCAGTTGGCACCGAAAGCGCCGACCACTCAGAGGTTCAACACTTCGCTGCGCACGTTCCTGCGTACGCGACTCGAGACGGTCGTGAGCTGACAGCGCATCGGGTTTCGCCCGTCAGTCGGCCGATGTCGATCCGTTGAGGGTACCGAAATCCTTGTGCGCCAATCCCGCAACCACCCCGCCGTCGACGACGAACTCCGAGCCCGTCGAGTAACTCGATTCGTCCGACGCGAGATACACGACGAGCGCCGACACTTCCGACGGTTCAGCGGCCCTTCCGAGCGCTGTCTGGAAGATGTCGTCCGGCACCCACTCGGTCATGGGTGTCCTGATCAGTCCCGGATGGATCGAGTTGACCCGAATGCCGCTGGGACCCAGCTCCAGCGCCGCAGACTTGGTGATCCCCCGTACACCGAACTTCGACGCCGTATAGCCGTGCGATGCCATCGTCCCCGCGAGCCCCTCGATCGACGAGATGTTGACGATCGACCCTGCACCCTGCTTCTTCATCTGCGGCACAACTGATTTGATTCCGAGGAAGACGCCTGTCAGGTTCACGTCGAGGATGCTGCGCCAGTCGTCGAGCGAGTAGTCCTCGAAGAGTCCGAAGTTCACGATTCCTGCGTTGTTCACCAGCACGTCGAGCGAACCGAACTCCTGCACCGTCAGGTCGACGGCGGCACGCCAGTCGTCGGGCTCGGTCACGTCGAGGTGGACATAGCGCACCGCGTCGCCCACCTCGTCGGCGAGCGCCTTCCCCTCGTCGTCGAGGATGTCGCCCGCGACGACCCGCGCACCTTGCGCGACCATCGCCCGCACGTGCGAGGCGCCCATTCCCCGAGCTCCGCCACTGATCAACGCCACTCTTCCGGCCAGTCGGTCACTCATCTTCTCTCCCTTGTCATCCGGTGGGGGGATTGAACAGGTTGTAGTCGTCGGGATCGACGCGCCTGGTCCAGCGCCAGAGGTCGACGATGCGCGCACCGAGCAGTGACGGTACGTTGCCACGCGAGTTCCGGTAGTAGCTCGACACACCCTCGTAGGTGTAGACCATCTCGGCGAGCCGCTTCCGATTGCTTTCGCGCGTACGGATCGTCGCCCCACGCCTCGGCGAGGTCGATGCCGTCACGACCGCGCACCGACAGCCCACCCAACTGATAATTGACGTCGAAACCTGTTGCCCAGACGAGGACATCGGCGCGACGCTGGACGCCGTCCCGGGTGATCACTGCGTCACCGCTGATCTCGCGGATGGGTTCGGTGATGAGGTCGACGTCGTCTCGCTGCAGGGTGGTGAGCCAGGTCCCGTCGTCCTGCAGCGTCCGCTTACCCATCGGCGGATAGCGGGGAGTGACCTTCGCCAGCAGTCCCTCGTCTGTGGTGAATGCCCGCATCCACGCGATGAACATCTCGCGTATCTGATGATTGGCCGCGCTGACTGACACGCCGCCGGAGTCCCACTCCGGGTCGACGATGGTGGCAGCTCGAGCACCGTCGGCGATCGGCCACCACGAGATGAAGCGTAGCCAGCGTCCGTAGTAGGGCAGGTGTCGGATCGCCCACCTGGCGCCGTCACCGACCGGGGCGTGATAGTCGACGTTGGGCGCCATCCACTGCGGGGTCCGCTGATAGACGTCGACGTGCGCCGCGAGACCCGCGATCGCCGGAACCAGCTGGAATCCGCTTGCGCCTGCACCGATCACCGCAACCCGTAGGCCATCGAGGTGTACGTCGTCGTGCCAGTCGGCGGTGTGGAACGCGGGACCGGGGAAGCTCTCGGCACCCGGTACGTCGGGGAAGCCAGGATCTCGGGTTGCGTCGCATGGTGATGAGCCCAGTGGTCGGCCGGCTCGAACGAATACGTGTAGTACTGGCTGGGGATGTCGACCCTGCATCCCGGATAGCGATTGGTCTGCCAGGTTCCGCCGACGCCGTCGTTACGGTCGATGATCGTGAAGGGAATCCCCGCCTGCCGCAGGCGAATACCCGCCAGGATTCCACTCTCCCCCGCACCGATCACCCCGACGGGAAATGCGGCGCGCTGCCGTGGTGTCGATACCGGTTCCGCGACCGGCTGGTCGTCGGGAGTGAATCGCAGGTCGGCGGCGACGTAGTCGAGGAACTCGTCGGGCACCGTTCCCGCGCTCACCACGGCCAGCATCCGACTCAGATCGGTATCGTCCGGGACTAAGGGCGGCGGACACCCGCGGTCGCGGTAGTCGACGATCACCTCGAAAGCGCGGCGTCGAACCCGGTTCTTGTCGTCTTCACTCATGGCCCCCTGTAGATCCATCGCGATGAGCGCGTATGGACCGGGCAGCTCGTCGAGCAGTCCGACATCACCGGTCATGTGGACCATCGACATCAGGAGCGCGGGAACACTGGCTTCCTCGACGGCTGCGCGAACGACGTCATCGGGGTCGTCGAAGGGCAGGCCGATCAATCGGCGCAGTTCCGTGTCGGACTGCCCGCGTTCGGCGGCATCTGCGCTCACACCCGCAGACCATACGCTTCGACTATGGGTGTATGACGTCTCTTCGTGGTTTCGGTCCGAACCGGTCGCGACTCAGATCACCTTGTCGATGTCTCCGGTCAGCTTCTCGGGCTTCACCGTCGGCGCGAACCTGTCGACGACCTGCCCGTCGCGGTTCACGAGGAACTTGGTGAAGTTCCACTTGATGCGGTTGCCGAGCACGCCTGATTTCTGTTCCCGCAACCACGCGAACAGCGGGTGTGCGTCCGAGCCGTTGACGTCGACCTTGGCGAACATGGGGAAGCTGACGTCGTAGGTGAGTGAGCAGAAGCTCTTGATCTCCGCTTCGTCACCCGGCTCCTGATGTGCGAATTGATCGCACGGAAAACCCAGCACGACCAACCCGCTGTCGGCGTAGGTCTTGCTGAGCTCTTCGAGCCCCTTGTACTGCGGGGTGAAGCCACACTTCGACGCCGTGTTGACGATCAACAGCGGCCGACCGCGGAACTCGGCGAGGTCGACGGTGTTGCCGTCGATGTCCGTCGCGGTGAAGTCGTATGCACTCGTCATGGCGATACCCCCGGTGTCGATCGACTTGTCCACAGCTTATCCGACGACCGAATAGCCTTGAGGAGTGCGCACCGCAGATCAGTTCCGAAGCACATGGCACGCCGTCCGCACGTCGCGGTTCGCACCCGCACTGGTGATCGTGGCCATCCTCGGCATCGCCGCGGCTCTTTTCGTCGGCTCGTATACGTATTCGACGGCCAACCCGAAACCCGAACGCGTACCGATCGCCGTCGTCGGCACACTCCCGGGGTCGCAGTCGGCGGAGGTCGAGCTGAAGCTGGCACACGAACTCGGTAGCTCACTCGACGTCCGTCACGTGGCCACCGATGCCGAAGCGTTCGACCAACTGCAGAACCAGCAGGTCTTCGCCGTCGTCGACATCGACGTCGACACGCGGACTGTCGATGTCGCCGTCTCGAGTGCATCCGGTGCCACCGTGGCGCAATTGTTGGAGCAGGCGACGCCCCAGGCGACCGCGGGACTGGGCTACACGGTCAACGTCCGAGACGCCAACCCACTACAACCGCGAGATCCGCACGGACTCACCATCTTCTACATGATGCTCGCCGCAGTGATCATCGGGTTCGTCGGCGCCATCCAACTCGGCGTGCACGCCAACAAGCTGCGCCCGTGGGAGAGAATCGGCTTCACAGCCCTCTACTCGCTGTTGGGCGGTTTCACCATCTGCGCCATGATCGACTGGATCATCGGGGCACTCACCCTGCCGGTACTCGAGGTGTGGCTCATCCTGGCGTTGACCATGTTCACCTGCGGCATGATCTTCACGATGTTCAGCTCCATGTTCGGCAGGTGGGCGATCCTACCGACCTGGGCAGTCATGGTGCTACTTGGAAATCCGTCGTCGGGCGGCTCGGTGGCGTGGCCGCTACTGCCGCGGGTCATCGCGACCATCGGCGGCTGGCTGCCGCCGGGGGCGTCGGTCAACGCACTGCACACCGCGGTGTATTTCCGCGGACACCAACATCTCTGGCCATTCCTCGTGCTCGTCCTGTGGTCCGTGGTGAGCATTGCGGTCTATTTGTTCGAGCGGCGCGTACGCGGCCACGCCACCTCTCGCACGGCGGCCACAGCCGACATCGGCGCAGCCTGACACCTCACCGGCCCGAGGACGGCACGTCAGAACCCCACGGCGCGTATCTGTCCCGGTGACCACAGTCCGTTGTGGACGTCGGTCGTCACCGTGAGTTGCGCCGGTTTCTGCGGCACGAGCGGCGTGAGTCGCTGGAGCATGCCCCAGTCCTTCGCCCAGTCGTTGCGCAGGTATGAGGGCAACACAGTTGGGCGCAACTGGTTCTCGACGATGCCGAGTGGTCCGCCGGCTGTTCCGGCCATCCAGCGTTGCGAGTTGACGCGCTCCCCCTCGCGGTCCGGGGAGATGCGCCACTCGGGCGTCTCCAGCACACCGTTGTGTACCTGTGCAGGACGCTGGCACGGGAACGCGAGCGCCGCCTCCCAGTCGATCATCACGGGAGCCTCGCTGCCAACGAGATCGTCGAGCGTCACCATTTTCGACACACGCGGCGGTGTGACGGCCAACCACTGGTCGGAGTTCGTCGACGTGTCCTGGGCGAGAACCCGGACCACTGTCGCGCCCTGCGGCGCACCGTCGAGCGGAAAACGCAGGTTGCGCCAAGCCGGGGCACCGCCGATGTCCATCGGGGTCATGATCCCCGCGGGGGTCACGGTTCCGTCCGGACCGACGCGACCGAACTGCAGTCGAACCTGCTGACCCGATCGGGTGACCGCGAGGTCGTCGATGTACTCGATCTGTCCGGCGACCGACATCGTGATGAGTGGCGCGTCGGCGCTCCGCTCGGGCAGTTGGTACCAGTCCGATGTCAGATTGCCTGTGCCCGAAGCAGACCCGTAGGTTCCCAGCACTGGGGTGCGCTGCGGCGAGAGCCCGAAGGGCAGCTTCACGCTGGAGCCGTTGACACCTGTCGTCGACGTCGTGCCGCCCGCGGTGTCACTCGACGGACTCGACGTGTCCGAACCTGTCTGATCCGTTGCATCCGACTGCGTCCGGTCGATCTCGGCCGACGACGTCCCGGTCGAGGAATCCTCGGACTCGGTTCCGTCGTCGGAGAGGTCCGACCCCACTCCGTTCGGATCGAAGCCAGTCATGTCGGCTCCGGCAAGCGCCGCGCCCGGTGACGGATTGTCCTGCCCTGCAACGCGGGCCGGCGCAAGCAGACCTGAGTTCACATCCTTCTCGACGAGCACCGAATCGGCGAGCGCACACGGCTGACCGCGCACTGCCGCCACATTGGAACTCAGCCACGACCACGAATGACGCTGGGTCCAGTCCGCCTTCGCGAAGGAGACCAGCGTGAACAGCAGCATGATGACCGATACGACGATGATCGACGGCGAGCGCAGCCACGATGTCCACCGGTTCTTCGAGACACGCTCCTCCCCGCGCCTGACGTCGTCGGACACGTAGTCGTCACGGAAGTGTTGCCACAGACCGAGAAGGGTCAGCAGCACTGCCACCGTGAGGATGACGGCCCAGACGGGGATGCCCTTGACATCGGGAACGGCGTCCCGCCAAGGGATCCCGTAACTGCCGACGTACCACCACTGGTTCCGCCCGGAGAATGCGAGTGCGAGAACGTAGGCGCATGCCGCCGCGAACAGCGTGCGGTTGCGTCGTCGGCGCATCACCGTACGGTCGACGCACACGGTCGCGACCGCGGCCAACGCTCCTGCGATACAGGCGTACACCCCCATCTGGTGAGTCCACTTGGTAGGCAGGAAGGCCATCATCACAGCGGTACCGGCGACGGTCGCGACCAGTCGCCACGTCGGCGCCGACGCGATTCCGGCCAGCCTGCGACGATTGAGGAGCATGACCACAACGACGATCAGACACACGAAGGTGATGAGGACACCGAATCGGCGCGCGATACCACCGTCGGCGGTGGGGTTCATGAGCATGTAATAGCGCATGCCCTCTTCCCACCATTTGTTGGTGGGGCCGACAGCTGAGTTGACCCTGATGGCCTCGCGGATCGAGGCGAGCGTCTGGTCGGCGAAGATCTCGTAGAGCACGACGAGGCCGGACGCGAGTATGGGTACCAGGATGGGCCACAATCCATCGCGGCGTCGTCGGATCATCAGTCGCTTCAGCAGGGGCCGGATACCGGCGATGAGCGGAATCGCCGCGATCACGCCGGTCGGGTGGATCGTCAGCGTGAATGCCGCGACCACGATCGCCAGCGTCAGCGGGAAGAAGCGGCCGCTCGCGATGGCCCGTTCCACGAGCACCCACGCCAGCAGCGTGCCGACGGCGATGATCGGTTCGACGCGCAGGCCGTTGTTGAACGGCATCCAGACCGCGAGGAACACCAGCGCTGCGGCCCAGATGGCCGACTGCGACGTACGGACAGCGTGGCCGAGCCGCGGGATGGCACACCGACTTATCAGCCACCAGCCGACGACGGCGTAGAGGAACGGAAGCAGACGCAGCCACGGTGTCGCGGTGCTCACCTGCATCCAGAGCGAGAGGTACTGATAGTGCCAGCCGAACGGGTCCTGGGGCACACCGAAGTAGCGGTAGTAGTTGTCCAGATAGCCGGCGTTACGTGCGACGCGAGCCACCGTCACCTGATAGCCGTCGTCCGCGGTGTTGCCACCGACGAACAACCAGATCAGCAGGACGAGTGTCACGAAGGCGTCGACCCAACGCGGTCGCCACCATCGTTTCGCGAAGCGCCCGCGCACTCCGCGTCCATCCCGTGCGTCGAGTACGGCGAGTGCCAGCATCGAGGCGATCGTCATGACGACGCCGATCACCATCAGCCAGAACTTCAGCGTCGTCGGCGTGGACACGAACCGCGTGTCGAGCGTCGCGCGGAACGAGAGACCGTCGGTCGGTGCATTGGCAGGCAACTGCGAATAGACGCCGATGATCTGCGGACGCGCTGTGGCGTCGCGGAGATCGAAGGAGCCGAGTCCGGTGTCGGTGTTCGCGAGGTTCTCGAATCTGCCCGCAGCGCCGTCGGTGTCGGCGTGAAAGACCACCCTGCAGTCCGGCGAGTTCTCCGCAGCGGAACGTGGCGCGCTGAGCAGCACGATGTTTCGCTGCGTCAACTGCAAGGAGTCACGGGTGGCGCGGACGAAGAATCCCACCTTGTTGGCATCGGCCCCGTTCCACGGAACCGTCGACACGATGACGCCGCCCGACGCGGGCAGGCTCTTGCCGAGCGCGCAGGGAACGGTGACGTCCATCGACACCGGCGAGAAGGACACGCTGGGGGCCGCCACACTGCCGACCGAGTTCTGTTGCGGCCAGGCGAGTTCGGTCTTGGTGTAGTTGACCGGCAGGAACGGGGTCAGCAGCGCGATGACGATGCCGACGACACCGGCGACCACCGCGACGATCTTAGAGATCCTGATGCGCTGCGCCGACTTCGACGACGGGTCGGAGTCCACTGATCCGCCTGCCCCCGTTGTGTCTTTGCCGTGTGCGTTCACCGACGTCTCACTCATCATCTTGCGGCACCACCTGCATCGCTCCGGGGCGATCCCAGCCCCACCTGGTCGACGTTCCGGTACGCACCGCTGCGGGTACCGCGTCGGGCACCAGTGGCGACAGCTGCTGCAGGCTGCCCCAGTCGCGGTACCAGTCGTTCTTGAGATAAGTCGACATCGTCGACGGCGTGGTCAGTGCTTCCGCGGTGGTGAGCAGACCGCCGTTGACCGTGGCCATCCACGTCTTCGACTGCGAGTTCGCCACAGACAGCTCCGGCAGGATGCGCCACTTCGGGGTCTGATTGATGCCGTTGCTCGCATCCATCGGATGCTGACACGGGAACGCCGCACCGACCGCGAAATCGACCAGTGTGGGGTCCGACGATCCGACGACCTCCTGCAACGTCTTCAGCTCCGGAGCCCGCGGCGGCGTCACCGCGAGCCACTGGTCGGGATCGAGGTTGTTGTCGGTGGCCACGATCCGCATCGCCGTCGCCTGTGCGGGCACCGACGACATCGGGATGCGCAGGTTGCGCCACGGCCGGTTCGCCTTACGGTCGGCGTCGATGGGCTGCACCGACGCACCGACCTGCTCGAACTGTCCGCCACGGTCGACGCCGAACTCCACCTGCAACGACTGCCCGTAGGTCGTGACCCCGTCGGGGTCTGTCGACGCGAGTGCACCTGCAGCGGTGATGACGATCAGCGGTGCCGAATCGCGCGCAGGCAATCGATACCAGTCGGTCGTCAGCGACGCCTGCCCGTCGGCGGTTCCGTAGCTGCCCATCACCGGCGTCGTCGCGGGATCGAGCCCGAACGGCAGCGCCGCGGTGCTGCCGTTGACGCCCTCGGGTCCCCGACCACCGGTCGTGCCGGGCGCGCCTCCGGCGATCACGAAGGTCTTCGACAGATCAGCCGACGTGTTCTGCGTACCGGGCTTGATCGAATCGGCTTCCGGCGTGAGGTCGTCGGCGACGCCCTGGGGCGAGAATCCCCGCGCGGTACCCTCCAAAGCCTTCGACGCCGAGACCCCGTCGACCGGCGACAGGCTCCCCTTGTTCGAATCCGGTTCCACCAGAACGTAATCGGCCATGCCGCAACCCCCGGTCACCGCATGGACGTTGCCCTTCAACACCGAGTACGTATCGGCTCTGGCGACGGCGGCCTTGGCGAAGACTGCGAGTTCGGCCAGCAGGATGATCACCGCGATCACGGCGATCGGCGACGACGCGACACCGATGCGCCACCGCTTGGGTGGCTTGCCCGCGTCGTGGTGCAGCCCGGTGTCGGCGACATAGTCGAGGCGCAGATGCTGCCAGATCGCGATGACGAGCGCGACAACGGCCAGCCCCAACAGAAGCGACGAGACCTGCAGGCCGGCTACCACCGGCGCCTTGTCGAACCACGAGATACCGAAATCGTATGCCCACGGCCACGCGTTGTAACCGGCTGCGGCCGCGGCACAGGCGACGAGTAGGCCTGCGATCAGGATCGACAGGTTGCGTGTATTGCGTTGCGCCACCTGTCCGATCGCGACGCAGGCCACCGCCGCCAGCGCCGCGGCGAGGCCCGCGAAAACTCCGAACTGGATGGTCCACTTGGTGGGGGTCAGCGAGAGCAGACCGATGGTGATGAGCACCGCGCCGGTGATCCGCCACACCGGCCCGCCGTCGACTCCGCGTATCTGCTTGCGTCGCAGCATGATCACGAGCACCACGAACAACGACACCAGCAGCAACAGCACCGGGACACGACGCACGAGCGAACCGTCGCGGGTGTTGACGGCGAGGAAGTAGTAGCGCAGCAGCTCCTGATACCACTCGAGCGTCGGGCCGACCGTGTATCGCACACGGATGGCCTCGAACACCGACGCCAGCGTCTGGTCGCGGAACACGATGATGAGCACGATCGCCGGAGCGGCGAGCAGCGGCAGCAGTAGCGAGGCCAGTCCGGATTCCCGGCGTCGTCGAACCAGGATCTTGAGCATCGGCCGCGCGCCGGTGATCAGCAGCGCGATCGCGATGACACCGGTGGGTGCGGTGGCCAGGGTCAGCGCGGCCGCGAACGCCGCTCCGGCAGCGGGCAGCATGCGCCGGGTGGCGATCGCCTGCTCGACACCCCACCAGGTCAGCAGGCTGCCGAGCACCACGACGCCCTCACTGCGCAGGCCCGAGCACATGGGCAGCCAGAACGCGAGGAACACCGCCGCCGCGGTCACCATCGCCCACTGCGACGTGCGGACCGCCCGTCCCAGCCGCGGCAGCAGCACGCGGCTCAGGATGAACCAACTCACCAGCCCGATGACCAACGACGGGATCCGCATCCAGACGCCGGTGGCCGACACCGACGACCAGTGGGCGAGGAAGTCGTAGTACCAGTCGAACGGCGCCTCGGGGATGCCGTAATAGCGGTAGTAGTTGGCCAGGTA
This sequence comes from Gordonia otitidis, assembly GCF_020735545.1. NCBI lineage: Bacteria > Bacillati > Actinomycetota > Actinomycetes > Mycobacteriales > Gordoniaceae > Gordonia > Gordonia otitidis. Next base: position 2,800,003 of record NZ_CP085974.1, on the reverse strand, counting down.
GCCGGCGTGCTCGGCGTTTCGGCCCATGTTCAGGATGTATCCGTCGTCGGACGAGCCCGCGCCGAGGAAGTGCCAGATGACGAGGATCGCTGTGACGGCGATGTCGGTGACGCGGGGCCGCAGCAGTGCAAGCCAGCGCACCCGGCCGATTCGTCGGTGATATCCGTGGATGCGGTCGAGCAGCGCGAGCGCGGCGAGCGCGACGATCGCGGCCAGCACACCGATGATCATCACGAGCCACTTGATGACCGACGGACTCGAATCGAACCGGTCGTCGACCACGATGCGCACCGACAGGCCCGGCGTCGACGTGATCGTCGACGCCGCGACGTCGGTGAACACACCGGCGACCTGTGGCCGATCAGCCTCCGGAGCCATCTGCACCGGCCCGAGTCCGACGAAGCGCGCACCGGAACCCGCGGCCGAGGAGAAGATGTGTAGTTCAGTGCACCGAGCGGACGCGACATCTGCGCGCGGGGCGGACGCTACCGTGTCGCCGCGCATCGTCACAGTCACCGTGTTGGCGTCGGCTGTCACGTTCAGCGCGGACGCCCGCTGGTTCTTCGCGGCAGGCGGCATCGTGGTCAGGACGGTCGACGACGCGTCGGTCGGCGCAGCACGCAGCAATGTGCACGGGATGGTGATGTCGAGGTCCTGCGCCATCTGGGCGACGAGCGGCGAGGTGATGTCGGCGTTGTCCGCGCCGAGTGTCTGTCCCTGCGGCCAGGTGACGGTTGCCGTTGTCGTCGTGACGGGCAGAAACGGGGTCAGTACGGCTGCGACGATGGCGATCACCCCGGCGACGACGGCGGCAATCGCTGTCGTGCGAGGTGAGAGCATTTGTGCGCGGCTCGACGGGTCGTCGGATCGACGGGTGGGCAGCTGTGCTGTCGTCTTCTCCGGCGATTCGGTCACACGCGAATGCTAGTCAGGTTGTCTGTGACAAAACCAAGTCGGTCCCGTTTCGGCCGGTACGTGTCTCCCGCCACAGTCGCATGCGCATTCGACGATGCGTCGGCACGCTGGATGCAGTGAGGTGCCCGCGGCACCGGCAGATCGTCGCGCTTCCCGCGGACGCCGGAGAGGGACCACCATGACGACGACCGTCAACGCGTTCTGGGCAACAGCGCCAGACGAGCCGCTGTCGAAGACGACCATCGAACGCAGAGAACTCGGCCCCAGGGACGTCCTGATCGACATCGCGTTCGCCGGGATCTGCCATTCCGACATCCACACCGCCCGCAACGAGTGGGGCGGCACGACCTACCCCGTCGTCCCGGGGCACGAGATCGCCGGGACGGTTGCCGCGGTCGGCGACGAGGTGACCAGGCACAAGGTCGGGGATCGCGTCGGCGTCGGATGCTTCGTCGACTCCTGCGGCGAATGCGAAGCCTGCAAGAACGGCGACGAGCAGTACTGCACCAAGGGCGTCGTACAGACCTACAACTCGACGACCTACGAGGGCGAGTTCACCCACGGTGGCTACTCGCAGCAGGTCGTGGTCACTGAGGACTTCGTGCTCGCGATCCCGGAGGGCATCGAACTCGACGTCGCGGCTCCGCTGCTCTGCGCCGGAATCACGCTCTATGCGCCGCTGAAACACTGGGGAGCCGGCCCGGGTAAGAAGGTCGCGATCATCGGCATGGGCGGTCTCGGACACATCGGGGTCAAGATCGCGCACGCTCTCGGCGCAGAGGTGACCGTCCTGAGTCAGACGTTGTCGAAGGAGTCCGACGGCAAGCGGTTCGGCGCCGATCACTACTACGCGACCAAGGACGCCGACACCTTCAGTGACCTGCGTGGCGAGTTCGACCTCATCATCAACACGGTGTCGGTGAATCTGAACCTCGACGACTACCTGGGTCTGCTGGCCATCGACGGCACCCTCGTCGAACTGGGTGTCCCCGAGCATCCGTTGGAGATCAAGGCGTTCTCGCTGTTGGCGAACCGCCGGTCGATCGCAGGCTCGATGGTCGGCGGCATCCCCGCCACCCAGGAGATGCTCGACTTCTGCGCAGAGCACGGCATCGGAGCCGAGATCGAGAAGATCGGCGCCGACGAGATCAACGCGGCCTACGACCGGGTCGTCGACAGTGACGTGCGGTATCGATTCGTCATCGACACCGCCACCCTCGCCGACTGACCGCGGGGACGTACACAACCCGGACGTCAGCGCGAGGCCATCACAATTATTTCGATGGCCTCGCGCTGACGTAGCAGTTGTGTACGTACATCGGGCAGCGTGGCCGGGGCTGTGGAACCGTTGACACATGAGCGACCCCGAGTTCGACGTCAACAAGCTCTTCCCGGGCAAGTTCTTCATCAGCACCACACTCGACGTGCTCGAGTCCAAGAAGAAGATGACCGGTCATCTCCGTCGACGGTTCATCCAGCGAGCCGCGATGGCCGGCATCATCATCGCGATCTTCTACGTCATCAACTACACGATCGTCGCGGCGTTCGACACGATGACGGAACCGCCCGGCCAACTCCACGCGGTCGGCAAACTCATCGGAGCACTCGCCTTCGGGTGGGCGTTGGTGTTCATCTACTACACCAAGTCCGAACTGCTCACCTCGAACATGATGATCGTCTCGGTCGGCGCCTACTACCGTCGCGTGACGCCCGTGCTGATCATGCGCATCCTGGTGTTCTGCTACCTCGGCAACATCCTCGGCGGTCTGTTGATCGCGGTGATGCTGCGCGGTACAACACTTCTCGACGGTCCCGTGCTCAACGCGATGGTCCACGCGGTCGACGTCAAGACCGGTTACCTCAGCGACGGGTTCAGCGGCTGGCTGGATCTGTTCATCCGCGCTGTGCTCTGCAACTTCATGATCAACCTGGCGATGCTGCTCGTCTACAACGGCTACCTCACCGAGGACATCGCCAAATGCATGGCGATGATCACCGCCGTCTTCGTGTTCGCCTTCCTCGACTTCGAGCATTCGGTGGCCAACACCGTGCTGTTCATGATCGTCGGATTCCAACACGACATGCCGATCGGTCTGGTGTTCGGCAACCTCGGGACGGTGCTGCTGGGGAACTTCGTCGGCGGTGGAATCCTCATCGGTTTCTACTACGCATGGGTCAACGACGAACGCGACACACATCTCGTGCATCTCAGGCGACACCGCCACTGAGTCGTCGCACGTCGGGAGCGTCTGCCCGCCCCTCGTCGACCACCTCGGGCATCGACACCGAAAAGTGACGCCCGAGATAGGTCGTTCGTCCGACATTGCGATTGGATCACGACGCGGCTTTCGCAGAACCGTATAACCGTTCCGCGGCCGTACGTTGACTCAGGGGCCTTTACGGAAACGTCGAGGAGTCGACACTCCGTCCATGAAGCAGTCGTGGATCGTCCAAGGGGAACAGGCCCCTCCAACGGAGGAGTTTCTTGTGATCGGAACAATCATCAGCGCCATCGTCGTCGGCCTGATCATCGGTGCGCTCGCTCGGCTGTTCATGCCGGGCAAGCAGGACATCGGCGTCGTCATGACCATCGTTCTCGGCGTGCTGGGATCGCTCATCGGTTCGTGGCTGACCTACCAGCTGGGCTACAGCAACTCGAACGGCGGCTGGGAGGTCATCCCGTTCATCGTCGGCGTCATCGTCGCGATCGTGCTCATCGCCGGATACCTCGCCATCCGAGGACGTGCTGTCCGCCAGTAGAGCTGACGTGATGTGTGGCCGGGAAGCGATCGAGCTTCCCGGCCACAGTCGTCTCACAAGCCATGTTGACGAGGCACATACAGAACAAGCCTGATCGCCGGTCTGGCGACGAGTGCACGCGTCGGGGCACAGTGGTGGGATGAGTTTCGACGTCACTCCGACCACCGACGCAGCTGTGGACTATGCCGGGCTCGACGCCTCCGCGCGCGCACTCCTCGATGGCGAATCCGACCGCGTGGCCAACGCGGCGAACCTATCGGCCCTCGTCTATCACGCCCTACCACAGGTCAATTGGGTCGGCTTCTACTTCTTCGACGGCGACGAGCTCGTGGTCGGCCCGTTCCAGGGGAAGCCCGCGTGCGTCCGCATCCCACTCGACCGTGGGGTCTGCGGTGCCGCGGCGAGAACGCGTACGACGCAACGCATCGCCGACGTCCACGCCGTGGCCGACCACATCGCATGCGACGCCGACAGCCGGTCGGAGATCGTCGTACCTCTGGTCCGCGACGGTGAGCTGCTCGGCGTCTTCGACCTCGACAGCCCCGTTCCGAACCGTTTCGGCGATGACGACCAGGCAGGGCTGGAGGCGATAGCCGCGACCTTCGTGGCCTCCCTGCGCTAGCGCCGGTGCGCTATACGGCCCGCGCGAGGCGGCCGAATCCGCTGCGGTGGAAGATCAACGGGCTGCCGACCTCGGGATGATCGGCCCGGGTTTCGGAATGATCGACCCCGGCCTCCGCATGATCGACAGCGTGCAGTTCGAGCAGCACGATGATGTGATCGCCTGCCTCGACCTCGCGGTAGATGGTGCAGTCGAAGTGCGCGAGCCCCTCGTCGAGCGTCACCGCTCCCTCGTCGGACGCCTTGACGGCGATACCGTCGAATCGGTGTTCCACAGCGCCTGCGAGCTGACGGCACGCCGCACCCTGGTGGTCGGCGAGGATTGTGACACCGAGATGTGCCGCACGTCGGAGATCGGGCCATGTCTTCGAACCGGCCGCAACCGACACCGACACCAGCGGCGGGTCGAGGCTCACACTGGTGAACGAGCTCGCCGCGAGTCCGGTCAGTCGGCCGTCGACTTCTGCGGCGACCGCGACGACTCCGGTCGGAAAGATGCCGAACGCCTTGCGTAGCCGCGCGGGGTCGAGATACTGGTTGGTGCGTAGTTCGCTCATGAGCCTGCCTTCAGCAATGTGGACACGAGTGGTTTTGTGGCGGTGAGCCATTCGGCGTACGCGACCGGGTCGTCGTAGGCGGCGTCGACGACGTAGAGGCCGCGTCCCGGTACCGTGCCGCCGATCTCGGTGAGTACGGGGCGCAGCGTGAGTTCCGGTGCGAGAGCATGCGCAGTGCTGCCACCGAGCATCAGCGGTATGGCGATTCCCGACAGTCCTGTGCCTCCTGCGAAGCGGTCGAGGAAGAGCTTCAACAGACCCGTGTACGCAGCTTTGTAGGTGGGACTGGCGAATACGACGAGATCAGCCGCGCCGATCTGTGTCACCAGGTCGTTGACCTGCTCGTCACCCCAGTCGAGGATCGCCGCACCGAGGGTCGCGAGATCGACCGTGAGGTCGGGTTCGCCGCCCACGAGTTCGGAAGCGAGATACGCTGCGGCGCGCAGGGTTCGACTGGCCGGCTTGGGATTCCCGACGACGACTGCCGTCGTCACGATGCCGACACCCGCTTGAGCGGAGTCGGCGCGCCGAAGGGTACGGACGCTGTAGTGGAAACCGGCGCAGGGTGTTCCCACAGTCCGCGGCGTGTCAGCTCGGGGAGCACACCTTCACCGAACCAGTAGGACTCCTCGAGGTGCGGGTAACCGGACAACACGAACTCGTCGATGCCACCCTCGTGATACCTCTCGATCAGGTCGGCGATCTCGGTGAACGAACCGACCATCGCGGTACCGGCACCACCGCGCACCAAGCCGACACCTGCCCACAGGTTGGGGTAGATCTCCAAGCCGTCCTTGGAGCCCTTGTTCAACTCCAGCATGCGTTGTTGGCCAACGGATGCCGAACGCTTCAGGCCAGTCTGGATACGCGCGATGTCGTCGTCGGAGATGTTGGCCAGCAGCCGATCCGCTTCGGCCCAGGCCGCCTCGGACGTATCGCGGGCGATGGTGTGCAAACGGATTCCGTACGTGAGTTCGCGGCCCTGTTCGGCAGCAGCCTTCCGTACCCGAGAGATCTTCTCCGCCACAGCCTCCGGTGGTTCACCCCAGGTGAGATAGACGTCGGCGTGCTTAGCCGAGACCGCGATCCCCTCGGGTGACGAGCCGCCGAAGTAGATCTGCGGCAACGGGTCCGGGATCTGGTGCAACACGGCGTTCTCGACCGAGAGGTACTCGCCGTCGAAGTTCACGACGTCGCCGGTCCAGAGTCGTCGCACGATCTCCAGGAACTCGTCGGCCCGCGCGTAACGCTGCTTCTTCTCGAGAAAGTCTCCGAACATCCGCTGCTCGGCGTCTTCCCCACCGGTCACGACGTTGAGCAGTAACCGTCCTCCGGAGAGGTTCTGGAAGGACCCGGCCATCTGGGCGGCAAGGAACGGGGCCGTCATGCCCGGACGGAACGCGACCAGGAACTTCAGCCGTTCCGAGAGACTGTTGATCATCGCCGTCGTGATCCAGGCGTCCTCACACCAGGCACCCGTCGGGGTCAGCGCCGCCTCGAACCCGAGTTGCTCCGCGCTTCGGGCGATCTGTCCCAGATAGTGCACCGATGCCGGGCGCCCCGCGGCTTCGGCGGCGACGCCGTGACCTCCGCCGACGACGTTGCGGCTGTCACCGCCGTTGGTGGGTAGGAACCAGTGGAACTTCAGGGAGCTCACGAAAAGCCTCTCTCCTCGACGTCGGGTGGCGCGGCGTACGCGCAACTACACCAGTTCAGTCGAGGTGACAGGTCATTTAAAGGGTTGTGGTCTCGGTGATTCCTACGTTGTGGTCGCTGGCGCGTGCTCTCGGGAACGGCACGTCGCCTGAGACAGGGCAATCCGTATGACAATCCGCGCGAGAACCGGGCCAGATGTCATACGGATCACGCCCGCTCGCGGACGGCGAAGGTGTGTGCCCGCACGAACTCCCGCGTCGACCCTTTAGGGCAGCTGGGCGCCTGCCGGCATCGACACGGGAGCGCGGCGTCGTATCAGCTGGCCTGTGGCGCGACTTCTGCCCGGTCGTCGGAGGTGATGAGTTCGTGGATGAACTCCATCTTCTCGAGCACCTTGGGCGGCAGGACGAACGGATAGAGATCCTGATGCCCCATCGACCGGTTGATCTGGTTCAGCGCCCATGTCAGCGGCAACCACCAGCCGATGATCCGCTCGAAACCGACCTTGCCCGGCAGATCGGCCTCCAGGGTCGCGCCCGCGGGGGCCAATGCGAACGCGGCCGCGGTGTCGAGGGTGTCACGGATGTGCAGATAGTGGGCGAAGGTCTCGGCCCAGTCCTCGAAGGGATGCATCGTCGCGTACGACGAGACGTAATCCTGCTCCCAGTCCTCCGGCGGCCCGTCGTTGTAGTGACGATCGATCGCGTCCTGATAGCTCGTGTTGGGATCGCCGAACAGTTCGGTGTAGCGCTCCAGGTTCGGGCCCTCCCCGACCAGAACCATCTGGTAGAAATGGCCGATCTCGTGGCGGAAGTGGCCGATCAGCGTGCGGTACGGCTCGTCCATCGACACGCGCAGTCGCTCTCGGTGCACATCGTCGCCCTCGGCGAGATCGAGCGTGATCACGCCGTCCGCGTGCCCCGTGGTGACGGGTTGATCGCGGCTCGACAGAAGATCGAATGCGAGTCCGATCTGCGGATCGGTGTCCTTGCCGAAGATGGGCAGTCCCAGTTCGTCGAGTTCGTAGATGACGCGACGCTTGGCGGCCTCTGCCTCGGCGAACGCGGCCATGGCCTGCTCGTCGGAATCCGATGGCCGCGTGCGCGTCAACCGACACGACTCGCAGAGCGCCGGGAGTTCGGGGCCCTCCTCGACCATCCAGTTGCAGGCGGCCGGGATGTTGTCGGCACAGCGCACAATGGTCGCACCGTCGATCGTGCCCTTCTCGTCATCGTCGAGTACCTGAATGGTGCGACTGGGCAGATGGAATCCCAGGTTCTTGCCGCAGTTCAGGCAGATCGTGTTCTCGAAGGACAACTGCTGGCCGCAGTTCGAACAATGGAAATCGCGCATTTTCACTCTTCTCGTTCTCGGGTCGGACGGGACCCGGTTGCTGTCATCGTTGTGTAGTCGTAAGCCGAGCGCGCTGCTGCACGCGACTGTGGTCGGTCTCACCTTCCGGAGGCGACATCTGTGATCACCCGGTCTCGGCCGCGCGCCGGGGGTCGGCCGACCACTGCGACCATGAACCCGGGTACAGGGCTCCGGTCAGCCCGGCGATCTCGAGGGCGGCGATCTCATGAGCTGCATTGACGCCGGATCCGCAGTAGGCGACGACCGGTGTCCCGTCCGTCACCCCTGCCTCGGCAAAGCGTCGCCGAAGATCCGACGCCGCACGGAAGCGACCGCCGTCGTCGATGTTGTCACTGGTCGGGAGGCTGATCGCGCCAGGTATGTGTCCCGCTCGGGGATCAACCGGTTCGATCTCGCCCCGATAACGCTCGGCGGCCCGCGCGTCGACGAGTACGGTTCCCGGGTCGCGAGCGGCAACGTCGTCGATGTCGGCGACAGGCATCGCACCCGACCGCAGGGTGACGGCACCCGGCCGGACGGGCGTGTCGCCGCTCGACAACCGCATACCCGCGTCGCGCCAGGCGGCCAGGCCGCCATCGAGAAGACGGACGTCCCGGTGGCCTCCCCACCTCAGCAACCACCACGCACGGGCTGACGCGAGGTTGCCGTTGTCGTCGTAGACCACCACGGGCGACGTGTCGTCGACGCCCCACGACCGGGCGGCGTCGGTGAGTGCAGCGATGCCGGGCAGCGGATGTCTGCCCGACTGCGGCGACGGCGGTCCGGCCAGCTCGGTGTCGAGGTCGACGTAGACCGCGCCGGGGATGTGTCCGGCCCGATACTGCGCATGGCCGTCGACGTCGCCGAGTTGCCACCGCACGTCGAGCACGACCGGCGGGGCGTCGGAGAGCATGGCGTCGGCAAGCTGCGCGACGTCGACCAGCACTGAAGACACACGGCACCTCTCTGTGCGTGGAACGGTCAAGGATCTGTCCTGGCGGCGTGGACTCATGGCCACCCGCGCATACCAATCGTGCCCTGTCATGGGGCATACGTGCCATCACCGACGGCGCGCGTGTGTCGAGACCGGCCCCACCCGCGCGTCGCACTCCGTACGATCGTCACCATGAGGCAGGCAGACGGCACTTACTTCGTCACGGCCGAAGAACTGGCCGCGTTCTACGACTCCGGCCAGAAGTACTGGTACATGCGCGACGACGGCTCGACGGACCTCTACTCCGACGAATTGATCATCACGCACGGCTGGCCGATCTACCTGATGGATCGCGACGAGAAGTGGTTCGCCAAATGGAACGGCAACTACGAGAAGGCCGTCGAGGACGAGCTCAACCCGCATCTCCTCAAGAACTTCGAGGACCTCATCACCGAGGGCGACTGGCCGAAGGATCACAACGAGTAGCCGGTCCTCGTCACGACCTGCTACCCCGAGCTCTCCCCGTTTTGCGCGGCTCGAGATGCTGTGTGGTCCGCTGTCGCCGAGCCACTTCCGAGGGTTGGCGGACCGCTGCGGTAGGTGACCGGTGTCGCCGACAGCCTGATCGGGTTGGCGGCGGTGATGACGGGGCTGTCCGGGGTTGTCGCCCGCGCGTCGACGCCGAGGTCGTCGGCGAAATCGAATGCCTCGGCTACCGAGTTGATCGGACCCGCAGGCACTCCCGCCGCGGTGAACTCCGCGTACCAGTGATCGGCATCCCTGGTCACCAGTACCGCGGTGATCTCGTCGATGAGGTCGTCGCGATGCGCCACCCGCGCCGCGTTCGACGTGAAGCGCTCGTCCGCTGCGAGATCGGGCCGCCCGAGCACCTCGACGGCTTTCGCGAACTGACCGTCGTTGCCGACCGCCAACGCGATCGGGCGGGTGGCCGTCGAGAACACCTGATAGGGGGCGATGCTCGGGTGACGATTACCCATCGGCTGCGGCACCACTCCGGCGTTGAGGAAGCCGGAGGCTTGATTGACCAACGACGACAACGACACCGAGAACAGGTCGACGTCGACGCGTTGGCCCTCGCCGGTCCTGTCCCGATGTCGGAGGGCGGCGAGGATTCCCATTCCCGCGTGTAGGCCGGCGAGCACGTCGACAACCGCCACACCGACCTTGACGGGCTCGTCCGGGCCGGCGCCGGTCACGCTCATGAGCCCACCGACGGCCTGCACGAGGAGGTCGTATCCGGGCAGTGCCGCACCGCCGTCCCTGCCGAACCCGGTGATCGAGCAGTAGACGAGATCTTGTCGGTGCGAACGTAACTCGTCGTATCCCAGACCGAGCCGGTCCATCGTCCCGGCACGGAAGTTCTCGATGACGACGTCGGCGGCCAGTGCGAGATCGCGTGCACGTGCCAGGTCGTCGGCGTCACGCAGGTCGAGGGTCACCGACTCCTTGTTGCGGTTGACGGACGCGAAGTAGGTGGCCATGCCGTCGTCGGTGAACGGCGGCCCCCACGACCTGGTGTCGTCACCTGCCCCCGGACGCTCGATTTTGACCACCTCCGCGCCGAGGTCGGCGAGCATCATCGTCGCGTAGGGGCCTGCGAGCACGCGGGTGAAGTCCGCGACCACCAGGCCGTCGAGAGCTCCCGGCGACCACGAATCCGCCGAGTCGGATGCGGGATCAGTAGGTGACAACGCGTCCCTCCTTGGGAGCCCGGTACATACGCCACAGGGTGCGCGGAACCTCACGCAGCGGCAACGGGGCCGGCCAATCGCGCGACCGCAGGTACGCCTCGGTCCCGCCGTCGACCGTGACGACGGAGCCGGACATGAAATCGGCGTCGGACGACAGCATCAGCATGACCCAGGCGGCGAGCTGTTCCGGTGTGCCGTACTCGCGTACCGGCACCGGGAACGAACGGACATTCTTGCCAGATGCGCCGTCGAGTTGTGATTGCAGTAGGGGTGTCATCACCGGTCCGGGCGCGATCACGTTGAGCCTGATTCCCGCACCCGCCCATTCCAGATCGGTACCGTGTTCGCGACACCACTGCGTCACAGCGAGTTTCGACGCCGCGTACGCGATCGGACCCGACAAGGTCTTACCGCGTCGTCGAATGATCCTGGCCGCGGCCTCTGTGTCGCCCGCGATCAGTCTGCGCACCGCGGACTTCGGCACGAATGGCGTCGATGTCGTCGAATTCGAGCCGAAGACAACCACTTTCGCCTTGTCGGAGGCGGTGAGCGCACCTCGGATCCCGGTCAACACCTCGGTGACCCCGAGAGTATTGACCTCTGCGATCGCCCGCTCGGCACCCGCTCTCGGGCCGACCCCGGCTGCAAGTACCGCGCCGGCGAGCATCCCGCCACTGAGTTCGAGGATGGCCGCGATCGCAGCACGGCGGCCGTCCGGGGTCGAGAGGTCGGCGACGACGTCGGCGTCTCGCTGGTCCACGCCGATCACCGTGTGCCCCTGAGCCCGAATCGATTCCGCCACCGCCAAACCCATCCCGGAGGCTGCTCCGGTGATCACGTACCTCAGCGGGGCGTCGAGGGCGCTCTCGTCGGCTGTCGAGCCGTCGGACATCATGCTCCTATCCGTGCCGCCTTCTGTTGCGGTCGTCGTCGGCCAGCGTACGGTCATACGCGTCGTTGAAGGCGTGGAGTTCGCGAAACAATGCTTCCGGCGAGCCCGGCCCCATGTCGGAGAGCACGCGCTCGAGTCGCCTGGCCCGCAGCAGTCCGTCGTGCTCGAATGCCTCGCGCCCGAGTTCGGTGGGTCTGACCTGACGACTGATCGCCCCCTCGACGTCGAACCGTTCGAGGTACCCGTGTTTGATGGCGGCGTTCACCTGCCGGTTGACTGTCGACTGCTCGAGTTGCATCGCGTCGGTCAATTCCCGCAGCGTGCGCGGCCTCCCGTCGGAGAGAATCCACAGCAGGTTGAACGCCGACACCTCGAGAACGGAATCGGGGTCCACATGTGAGCGCCGCCGCGTCATGCGGAGGAATTCGTCGGCGAGATCGCGGTAGAGCGGCGAGGGCCACGGCGCGTAATCGTCACGATGTTCTCCCCGGCCCGCACGCCCGCCCGTGTCGCTCACGCGAAATCCTCTCAGCCGCATACCTGTCGGTTATGTCCGATATATCCCAGCGCATTAGCCATGTGTAGCTTACATATGTAGTGTGCATATCCCAAGGAGGTGTTCATGTCCGACACTGATTCTTCCCCTACTGTGCAGGGTTCCCTGCCACACGTGGAGAACAAGACCGCCACCGGCGCGGTCGCCACAGTCATCGTCCTCTGCTTCGGCGGCTTGGTCGCCGCGTTGATGCAGACCCTTGTCATCCCGATCCAACCGGAACTTCCCCAACTACTCCACACGTCACGCTCGAACGCGTCGTGGGTCATCACGGCAACGCTGCTCGCCGCAGCCGTCGCGATGCCGATCGCGGGTCGCCTCGGCGACATGTTCGGAAAACAGCGGGTCCTGGTCGGTTCCGGTGTGCTGCTGGTTCTCGGATCGGTGGTGTGTGCGCTCAGCGAATCGGTCATCCCGATGATCATCGGTCGCGCCATCCAGGGCCTCGCGATGGGCTTCATCCCGGTCGGCATCAGCCTCATGCGCGAAGTGACTCCGCCGAAGATCACGTCGATGGCCATCGCTGCGATGAGTGCGACCCTCGGTGTCGGCGGTGCGATCGGCCTGCCGCTGTCTGCGTGGATCGCACAGACATGGAACTGGCACGCCCTGTTCTGGGTCGCCGCGGCTCTCGGCGCCGTCGTGCTGGCGCTGGTCGTCGTCGTCGTGCCGCACGTGCCCGACGCCACCGGTGGCCGCCTCGACATCGTCGGCGCCATCGGCCTGGCGATCGGCCTGTGTGCAGCGCTCATCGCTGTCTCGAAGGGCAACGACTGGGGGTGGGCATCCGGCACGACGCTGGGGCTGCTCGCCGCAGGCATCGTCGTCCTGATCGCGTGGGGCTTCTATCAGTTGCGTACGACCGAGCCGCTCGTCGACCTGCGTACCACCGCACGGCCGTCGGTCCTGCTGACCAATATCGCCGCCATCGCGATCGGCTTCGGCATGATGGCGCAGTCGGTGGTCATCCCGGCGCTGCTCGAGATGCCGGAGGAAACGGGGATCGGACTCGGGCAGAGCATGCTGGCGGCCGGACTCTGGATGGCACCAGGTGGTCTGATGATGCTGGTCTTCTCTCCGGTGTCGGGCATCCTGATCAACAAGATCGGCGCCAAGTACACGCTGGCCATCGGTGCGACCGTTCTCGGCGTGGGTTACCTGATCGCACTGTTCCTGATGAATTCGCCGTGGCAGCTCATGATCGCGTCGATCATCGCCGCGTCGGGCGTCGGTATCGGGTACGCGGCAATGCCCACCCTCATCATGGGTTCGGTGCCCATGACCGAGGCCGGTTCCGCCGTGGGCCTGAACGGATTGATGCGCTCGATCGGAACCACGGTCTCGTCTGCGGTGATGGCGGTGCTACTGACCACAGCAACCGTCTCGATGGGCGGGCAGGACATGCCGTCGCACACATCGTTCCGCTTGTGCTTCCTCGTCGGCGCGATCGCAGCGTTCGTGGGGGTTGCCATCACGCTGACCATTCCCAAGCGTGGTCCGCAGCCGGTACCGACAGCGACGCCGAAGTCCGACGACGCGCAATCGGTCGGCAGCGCCAGCTGAATCCGCAGACCTCCCGGCCGGGATACCGTCGACATCAGACGACGGATCCGACCGGGAGGTCTTCGCATGACGGCACCGGACCAGCGGCAGCGATTCTCGGCTCTGCCGACCAGCCGCGTCGAAGCCTTCTCCGACGGCGTGTTCGCCATCGCCGTCACGATCATCGTGCTCAGTCTGGTCGATCCGCGACACGAGTCAGGTCAACTGTTTCCCGCGCTCGTCGCACACTGGCCCGACTACGTCGCCTATACGGCAGCGTTCATCTATGTCGGTGTCATCTGGCTCAACCACCATCAGGCCTTTGCCCGAATCCGTTACGCCAATCGGCCGCTTCTCGCACTCAACCTCGGCGTTCTCTTCACGACGTCACTCATCGCGTTTCCCACCGCCGTCTTGTCCGACGCGTTGCGTGAGGATCTCACCGGCGCCGACGCCCGCACCGCCGTCGCGCTCTACGCCCTGATCGCAGCTGCGATGTGTGCCAGCTGGGTTCTCCTGTACGCCTATCTGATTCGACGTCCGGACCTACTCGCCGACGGCGTGGAACCGAACTACACGCGGCACGGGGTGTGGCGGTCGGTGGCGGGAATCGGGCTCTATCTGATTGCCGGACTACTCGGCTTCTTCGTCTACCCGCTCATCGCGCTCGTCGTCTTTCCGATCCTTCCGGTGTTCTACTTTCTCACCTCGGAGGGACTCGGATTCGCCGACGCCCCGACTGACTGACCCGACCGAGTGTGCGGCCGTCGGGCGGCGACACACTCGGTCGGGACTCGATCAGCGGTGCGCGAGATAGTCGGGGCGCGGCGCGTCAGCGGCGAAAGGCTGCTGCAGCGCATTCGATTTCGCATTGAACACGACGAACAGATTGCTGCGCGGATACGGGGTGATGTTGCCCGAGGACGCGTGCATGCAGTTCGAATCGAAGTACAGTGCCGATCCCGCAGGCCCCGTGATCATGTCGATGCTGTGTTCGTCGGCGAGAACGGTCACGTCGGACTCCTCGGGCGTCCCGAACGGCGGACGGTAGGAGACCAGCGACTGGTTGTGATAGTCGTCGGGCGTCTGCCCGACACAGCCGACGAACTGCTTGTGCGAGCCCGGGATGATCATCAACGCACCATTGGTGGTCAGGTTGGGGGTCAGCGCGAGCGAGACACTGAGCGCACGAGGCGTCGGCATGCCATCCTCGGCGTGCCAGGTCTCGAAATCAGAATGCCAGTAGAACGGCCCCCCGGCGAAGCCGGGCTTCAGATTGATACGACTCTGGTGGATGTAGACGTCGTCACCCAGAATCTGTTGTGCCACACCGGCGATGTTGGTACGGGCGCAGATCTCGGCGATCGCGTCGCTCAGCTCGTGCACGGCGAACAGTGATCGCACGTCACCGTTCGACGATTCACGCACCACTCGTTCGTCGACGCCGAGCTTGTCGGTGATCGCTCCCACCTCGGCCAGACAGGTATCGATGTCGTTGTCGGACAACACGTTCTCTGCGGTGTGGTAGCCACGGTCACGGTATCCGGCCACCTCGCCCGCAGACAGTGGGCCGACCGGATCGGCGGGCCACACCACGGGGTGGGGTCGTGGTTCGATTTCTCCGTGCTCCGCGAGGCGTGTCCTGTAGACGTCCACGGGGCGGCTGGCCGTTCGAGTTTCTGTGATCAACGCTGATCCTTTCCCTCAATCTGCATTCGCCCTATCGGCATGTAGCCAGGGTTGATCCATGATGCAGCGGGGGCGCGGTGTCGGCACGAAGCCACACTGCGGCCCATGCATTCGCGGAGTCTACGTATTCAAACCCGGCGCGTCGAGGGCCCCGAGGCCCCGTGACCATCGGAAAGCGGTCGCCACCTGCGCGGAGACGGTCGACATGATCAGTTCAACCGCTCGCCCGTTTCGGGGTGGAACAGGTGTACCGCGGTGTCGGCCTGGCGCAGCCTGATTCCGTCGCCACGTTTCGCCGGCGCGCGTTCTGGGGATCGGACTACCACGGTCATCGGCTCGCCGTCGAGGTTCCGGATCGAGTCGTCGGCAAGCGAAGCGTACACGTAGGTCTCGCTGCCCAGTTCCTCCAACAGCGCGACGTCGGCGTCCATGCCGCTGTCACCGTCGGCCAGCGCGAGATGCTCTGGACGGATACCGACGATCACCGACGAGACGCCCGACTTGCGCAGAGCCGCCTCCGATTCCGCATCGAGGTCGACGCTGGCCTGCCCGATGCCGACCGAACCGTCGGTGACCGGTGCGGTGAACAGATTCATCGAGGGTGACCCGATGAAACCCGCGACGAATGCATTCAGCGGCCGATCGTAGAGCTCGGTAGGGGTCGAGAACTGTTGCAGCATGCCGTCCTTGAGTACGGCGACCCTGTCTCCCATGGTCATCGCCTCCACCTGGTCGTGGGTGACGTAGACCGTGGTGGTGCCCAGACGCCGCTGCAGCGCCGCGATCTGCGTTCTGGTCTGCACCCGCAGCTTTGCGTCGAGATTCGACAACGGCTCGTCCATGCAGAAGACCTGCGGTTCGCGCACGATAGCGCGTCCCATCGCCACCCGCTGTCGCTGGCCACCGGACAGCTTCGCCGGCTTCCTGTCGAGGAAGTCTGTCAGGTCGAGTAGTTTGGCGGCCTCGGCGACCTTGGCTTTACGCTCGGCCGTCGGCACACCGCGCATCTTGAGCGCGAATCCCATGTTCTCACCGACGGTCTTGTTGGGGTAGAGCGCATAGTTCTGGAAGACCATTGCGATGTCGCGGTCCTTGGGTGCGACCCCGACCATGCTCTTGCCACCGATGTGGATTGCGCCCGAATCGATCTCCTCGAGACCGGCGAGCATACGCAGCGCCGTCGACTTGCCTGAGCCCGACGGGCCGACGAGGACGATGAACTCGCCGTCCTCGATGCCGAGGTCGAGCGAGTCGACGGCCAGTTTGTCGGCACCGGGGTAGACGCAGCACGCTTTGTCGTAGGTGATGGAAGCCATTGTGAACTCCTGTGTTTCGCTGAGATGTTGGTCGGTGAGTGACTACTTGATGGCGCCGAAGGACAATCCGCGGACGAGCTTGTTCTGCGCGATCCATCCGCATACGACGACGGGAAGCGCGGTCAGCACCGACGCCGCCGACAGTTGCGCCCAGTACAGACCCTGTCCGGACATGAACCCGGTGAGGAACACCGGCATCGTCTGTGCGTTGACCGCGGTCATGTTCACCGCGAAGAAGAACTCGTTCCAGGAGAAGATCACGCAGATGAGCGCGGTGGCCGCGATACCCGGCGAGATGAGGGGCAGGATGACCTCACGCACGGCGGTCCACAGGCTCGCACCGTCGATACTGGCTGCTTCCAACAGCTCTCCCGGAACCTCCAGGAAGAAGGAACGCATCATCCACACAGCGATCGGCAGATTCATCGCCGTGTACAGGATGATGAGGGTCCAGACGTTGTCGAGCATCCCGAGTTTCCCGACGATCACATAGAGCGGGATGATCGCGGCGACGATGGGCAGCATCTTGGTGCTGATGAAGAAGAAGAGCGCATCTTTGGTCTTACGCACCGGCCGCAGCGACAACGCGAAGGCCGCGGGTACCCCGAGCAGGAGAACGAGAATCGTCGACACGACCGTGGCGCAGAGCGAGTTGAGCAGCGGCGTGCCGATGCCTGCATCGAACACATTGCGGAACTGCTGCAGTGTCGGCGTGAAGAAGAACGTCGGCGGGTTGGTTGCCGCGTCGCTCTCCTGCTTGAACGCGGTCAGGACCATCCACAGCACCGGGAAGAAGAACCCGATGGCGAGTATCCACGTGATCGCGGTCAGCACGCCGCCGCGCGGATCGCGTCGACGTCGAATCGTCGTGGCCGACGGCGACCCGACCGACTGCGGTGTCGTCGGGGTTGCGGTGGCAGTCATCAGGCGGCCTCCTCTGTTCCGGTGAATGACTTGAAGATCAGTCGAAGTGCCAGCGACGCAACGACTATCGTCCCGACGACGGTCACGACACCCATGGCTGCGGCCTGACCGATGTCGAATCCGAGAAAGGCACGCTGGTAGATGTAGAATGACAGGTTCGAACTCGCGACCCCGGGACCACCCGCGGTCATCATGTACACGGCGTCGAAGGTGTTCACCAGGTAGATCGCGCCCAACACGGTACCCAGCTCGATGAAGCGCCGTAGGTGCGGAAGCGTGAGTTCACGGAACAGCCGGAAGCTCGTCGCGCCGTCGACGCGCGCCGCCTCTTGGATGTCGCGCGGCATCGACTGCAGACCGGCGAGGATCAACAGCATCATGAACGGCGTCCATTGCCAGATCAATTCGGCCATCACACTCATGAGCGGGAACTGCGACAACCAGTCGACGTGAATTCCCAGCGGACTGAGCGCCCAGTTGACCAGGCCGTTGGTCGGCGAGAGCAGGCTCGTTTTCCACAACAGCGCCGCAGCAACCGGTGTGACCAGGAAGGGAGTGATGAGCAGAGTTCGTACAATCCCTCGCCCCAGGAACTTTCGGTCGAGCAGCAGCGCGAAGATCAGCCCCAACACCACCGAGATCAGGACCGTTCCGACGATCAGCACGATCGTGTTCAGGGTGACTTTCCAGAACTGGCTGTCGGCGAAGACGGCCGCGTAGTTCTCGAGTCCGACGAATCGACGCGAACCGGGTCGTACCAGGTTCCACGACTGGGTGGAGTAGTACAGGGTGAACACGAAGGGGACCTGTGTCACCACGATCATGAAGATGAGCGCGGGCAGCAACGGCCCACGTCGACGCCAACCCTCGGCGCGCGTGATCTGATCTCGTTTGGACGTGACCGGCGTGCCCGAACCCGCGTCCGGTTGTGCCGGTGGCGTCATCACTGCGGTCGCCATGATCTACTTCTCCCTCTGGTATGACTTGCCCACGTCCTGGGCGTATTTCTGCGCCTGCTCGAGTGCATCGTGGACACTGATCTGACCGGCGATCGCAGCCGAGATCTGCTGGCTGACACGGGTTCCGAGATCCTGGAACTCGGGAATCGCAAGGAACTGAATTCCCGTGTACGGCACCGGCTTCAGTGTCGGCTTGAGCTGATCCGCCGTCTGCATCGCCGACAACGTCTGCTCGGCGAACGGCTGCGAGATCTTCTGGTAGGCGGGCAACTGGTACGTCGACAATCTGCTGCCCGGCGGGACATGCGTCGCGCCGAGTGTCGTGGCGACGTGCTGGATGTAGCGCTTGTTGGTCATCCAGTCGATGAACTTCCACGCGTCGTCCTTGTTGTCGCTACTCGACGGAATACCGAGCGACCAGGTGTAGAGCCACCCGTTGTCCTTCTTGGCCATCGTCGGCGCGGGCAGGTAGCCGACGTCGCCGGCGATGGTCGAGTCGTCCGGACTCTCCAGCACCGACACCGCCGACGTCGCGTCGTACCACATGGCAACCTGGCCCTGCGACATCAGGTTTCCGCATTCCTGGAAGCCGGACGACGACGCACCGGCCTCGCCGGATCGTCGAACGGTGTCGACATACATCTGCACCGCAGCCTCGACTTCCGGGCTGGTCAACTGAGCGTTCCAGTCCTCGTCGAACCAGCGACCGCCATATGCGTTGATGACTGTGTTGAGCGGGGCGAGCACTTCGCCCCAACCGGGCTTGCCGCGCAAACAGATGCCGGCGGTCTTGTCGTTGGTGAGCTTGCGCGCCGCGTCGGCGACCTGCGGCCAGGTCGGGGTGGCGGGTAGGCTCACACCCGCCTGTGCGAACAACTTCTTGTTGTACATGAGGAACGAGGACTCGCCGTAGAACGGAGCCGAGTACATCTGACCCTTGTAGGACAGCGCCGATTTGAGTGAGGGGATGAAATCATCGGCGTCATAGGATGAATCGGCATTCATGTACGGAGTCAGGTTGACCAGCCAGCCGTACCTGCCCCACATCGGGGTCTCATAGTTGCTGATCATCACGACGTCGAACTCGCCGCCGCCAGTCGACACCGACGCGGTGATCTTGGCACGGGCTTCGTTTTCCGAGAGCGTCACGAACTTCACGTGCACTCCCGGATTCTGTTGTTCGAACTGGTCGGAGAGTTTGACCGCGTCCTGCATCTGCGAGTTCGACACCATGGCGACGGTGACCTCACGGCTACCCCCGCCCAACGATCCCGCCCCGGAGCAGGCGGTGGCGAAGGTCAGTGACGCCGCCGCGCACACCGCCGCGAGTGCGTACCTGCCGTGCCGCCGCGATGTGCGTCGACGTTGGATTCCCAGTGATCTCACTGTTGGCCTTTCTCTTGCATGACAAGCCATTCCGCGGTGCCGGTATCGGTCACCAGAATGGTGGCGAAGCCGCCGCGCAGGGCGCCGAGGATGGATTCCTGCCGATGAACTCCGCCGGAAACGAGAATCGAGGTGGGGCATGCCCGCACGGCGTCGAGTGGAACCGACACCGTGCGCTCGACAAGGCTCGACGACACCGGTTGACCCGCTGCGTCGTAGAAACGTCCGCCGATTTCCCCGACAGCCCCCAGTTCGATCAGTTCGTCCAGGACGATGGCGTCGATGTAGGCACCCTCGAACAAAGTGGTCGACGTGGAGACCGAGCCGACCCCGAAGAGCATGACATGGGCGCCCCGTGCGGCGGAAAGCGCCTGGGAGAGTATCGAATCGCGGTTGAGTGCTGTCACCGTCTCGGCGTCGACGTAGAGCGGGGCGACCAACCGCAACGGCTGGGCGTGCAGCCTCTCGGAGAATCTGGCGAGCGCGTGGTCGACGCCGGTGTGGTAGTCGACAGAGGTCATCGAACCGTCCATCTGCACGACCCGCTGGCACGACGACGAGGCGCCCATCGCGTCGGCGACGGCTACCTGTTCCGGCCCCCAGGTGAATCCGAAGGTATCGGTGGGTTGGATACGTCGGGAGACGACCGATGCCCCGGCACGCCCGAGGGCAGCATTGCCCGATGTCGTCCCGTCCGCGACCTCATCGATCACCAACACCTCATCGAGTCCGAAAGCCTGCTCGACGCGTCGCTCGAGGTCGGTGTGGATCGATGCCGACAGGTGTGGGGGCGCGGACACCGTCACCTGCACCAGACCCTGCGCCCTGGCCCGGGCCACGAGCCGACCCGCAGTGGGACGCGATACACCCAGACGTGCTGCGATCTCAGCCTGCGTCAATCCCTCCAGGTGGTACATCGTCGCGGCTCTGACCAGCAATCTCAGATCCGATCCGCTGTCGGTGGTCGGGCGCGACGGCGCACGCGACGCCTGCGCGGTGTCGGAATGTCGGTGTTCGGTCTGCGCGGTCGGTGCCGTCTTCTTGCGTGTGGCCATGAGCATCGCCCTTGATGTCCGGTGTGAGCATCTGCTCACTGGCGGTGAATGTGCTCAATACGCTAACATCCTCGATGTGACCCATGCAACATCCGCAGAGGCGAGTGACGAGAGACTCGGAATCATGAGGGCGTCGGTGCTCTGGCCCGATCGCCACCTGTCCGTCGAGTCCAGATCCGCACCCCGACCTGCACCCGGTGACGTCCTGGTGAAGGTCAGCGCCGTGGGCATCTGCGGATCCGACACGCACTACCTACGGCACGGGCGCATCGGCGAGCACGTCGTACGCGAACCGCTGGTCCTCGGACACGAGGCGGCCGGGGTGATCGTCGACGTGGGAGACGGTGTCGATCGATCGCGCATCGGCGAGCGCGTGTCGATCGAACCCCAGCGGCCCGACCCCACGAGTGCGGAAACCATGCGCGGCGAGTACAACCTGTGCCCCCGCATGCGGTTCTATGGCACACCGCCGGTCGACGGAGCGTTCACCGAGTACGTGACCATCGGGGCCGCATTCGCTCACCCCGTACCCGAGGACGTGAGCGATGAGGCCGCGGCACTGTTCGAGCCGTTGTCAGTGGGGATCGCATCGATTGCGAAAGCCACGGTCGGACTTGGTGACTCGTTGTTGATCAGCGGCGCCGGCCCGATCGGTCTGATGTGCGCGCAGGTCGCGCGTGCTGCCGGTGTCACACGCATCGTCGCCAGCGAGCCCGACGAGACCCGACGCAGTCTCGCGCTCCGATTCGGGGCGACGTCGGCGGTGACCCCCGGCGAGGAGATCGGGAGCGTCGACGCGTTCGTCGACGCCAGTGGCGCACCCGCCGCGGTAGCGGCAGGAATCGGGTCGCTGCGTCCCGGCGGACGCGCTGTGCTCGTCGGTATGGGCGCCGACACGATGGACCTGCCCGTATCGTTGATCCAGAACCGCGAGATCATCTTGACCGGCGTGTTCCGCTATGCGAACACGTGGGCGACGGCCACCCGACTGGTGAGCGCCGGAGCCGTCGATCTCGACTCGATGGTGACGGCCCGATTCGGTCTCGAGGAGATCGCGGCGGCACTCGACGCCGATCGCCGTGTCGGCCACATCAAAGCCGTTGTCTACCCGGCCCTGTCGCGATACAGCGATCCCCGTCCCGACACTCGAAAGGCGCACCCGTGAGCATCCGGCTCGACAACAACGCACTTCCCTCCATCACCAGAACCCCGACGCCGGACTACGACCGCACGCAGGCGGGTGTGGGATTCGTCCATTTCGGGGTCGGTGGGTTCCACCGCGCGCATCAGGCCATGTACATCGATCGTGTCCTTGCCGAGCATGATTCGCTGTCGTGGGGCATCTGCGGAGTCGGCATCCGGCCCGCGGACCGCGCGATGCGCGATGCGCTCGTACCGCAGGACTGTCTCTACACGCTCACGCTGAAGAGTCCCGACGGCGCCGTGGACACGTCGGTGATCGGGTCCATCCTCGAGTACCTGTATGCGCCGGACGATCCGGAGGCGGTTCTCACCCGATTGGCCGATCCTGACACCCACATCGTGTCCCTCACCATCACCGAGGGCGGCTACAACTTCTCCCCCGCAACGGGTGAGTTCGACGCCGAGAATCCGGACATCGTCGCCGATCTCCGTGGAGATCGGCCACCGGCGACCGTCTTCGGATTGGTCACCGAGGGGTTGGCGCGACGACGCGCACAGGGCATTCCGTCGTTCACGGTGATGTCGTGCGACAACATCGCGGGTAACGGACATGTCGCCCGCTCCACGTTCCTCGCCTACGCACGCCTCCGCGATCTTGATCTCGCGGAGTGGATCGATGCACACACGGCATTCCCGAACTCGATGGTCGACAGGATCACGCCTGTCACACCACCGGGTCTCGCCGCGGAGGTCGAAGCGCGTACCGGCATCATCGACAACTGGCCGGTCGTGGCCGAACCGTTTACCCAGTGGGTGCTCGAGGACTCGTTCGCCGATGGTCGACCGCCGCTCGAGAGGGTCGGGGTCCAGCTGGTCGACGACGTCACCCCGTACGAACTCATGAAGCTCCGTCTTCTCAACGCCAGCCATCAGGCGCTGTGCTACTTCGCATATCTCTTGGGATATCGCTTCGTCCACGACGCCGCCGCCGACCCTGATCTGCGAGAGCTGTTGCGCCGCTACATGATGACCGAGGCGAAGCCTACACTGGCTCCCCTCCCCGGTGTGGACGTCGACGCCTACATCGAGACACTTCTCGAACGATTCGGCAATCCCGCGATCGCCGACACCATCGCGCGACTGTGCCAGGACTCGTCTGATCGCATTCCCAAGTGGCTGGTACCGGTGATCCGCGAGCGTCTCGACGCGGGCGGGCGAGCAGACCTCGCCGCGGCCGTGGTCGCGAGCTGGACCCGCTACGCCGAAGGTGTCGACGAGAACGGGGATCCGATCACCGTCGACGACCCGAAGGCAGCCGAACTCGTTCCGCTCGCCCGGAAGTCGCGGACCGAACCTCTCGCCTTCGTCTCCGACCGGTCGCTGTTCGGCGATCTCGCCGACCGTGCCGGTTTCACCGAACCGTATACCCGGGCACTGGAATCGCTACGATCCAAAGGCTCCAGGGACACGTTGCGGGAACTGCTGTCATGACTCTCGTGGCCGGAGTCGACTCGTCGACACAATCCTGCAAGCTGGTGATCTGCGATGCCGACTCGGGGGAGGTCGTCAGATCCGCCGGTGCGCCACACCCGGCGGGCACCGAGGTGCACCCCGACCGCTGGTGGGATGCCCTGCGTACCGCGATCTCCGCGGTCGGCGGACTCGACGACGTCGACGCTGTATCCGTGGCGGGCCAGCAGCACGGGATGATCTGTCTCGACGAGTCCGGCACAGTGGTACGAGATGCGTTGTTGTGGAACGACACCCGTTCGGCATCAGCTGCCGCGGACCTCATCGACGACCTCGGCGGACCACAGAAATGGGCGGAGACCGTCGGAGTCGTGCCCGTCGCATCGATCACGGCCGCCAAGCTGCGGTGGCTCGCCGACAACGAACCGCACAACGCCGACGCGACCGCTGTGGTATGCCTTCCACACGACTGGCTGACGTGGCGCCTATCCGAATCGACCGATATCTCGACGCTGACCACCGATCGCAGCGACGCGTCGGGGACCGGCTACTTCAGTGCCGCTCGCGACGAATACCGCCCCGACCTCCTCGGTCTCGCCTTGCGCGGCCGAACCCCATTACTCCCAGAAGTCATAGAACCGTCGGGCGTTGCCGCACGGACGCCGGGCGGTGTGGCACTCGGCGCCGGTCTGGGCGACAATGCTGCAGCCGCCTTCGGCCTGCAGGCGGGTCCGGGTGACGCGATCGTCTCACTCGGCACCTCTGGTGTCGTCAGCGCCGTCACGGACGTCGCACCGTGCGATCCGAGCGGTATCGTCGCGGGCTTCGCCGACGCCACCGGCCGTCAACTCCCGCTGGTGTGCACCCTCAACGGTGCACCGGTTCTCAGCGCCACCGCGACCATGCTCGACGTCGATCTCGACGAGTTCGCACGTCTGGCTATGTCGACGCCGGCAGGATCGAACGGGCTGACGCTGATTCCCTACCTCGCCGGGGAACGATCACCCAATCTGCCCGACGCGACCGGCACCCTGTGCGGTATCACCACCGCGAACTTCACACCGTCGTCGGTCGCGCGAGCGGCCGTCGAAGGACTGCTCTGTTCGTTGGTGTGGTGCCGTGAACAGATCGAGGAGCAGGGTGTCGACGTCGAACGGATACTCATGGTCGGTGGCGGCACCAAGTCGACTGCGGTACGTGCCGTCGCACCAACGGTTTTCGGCGGCGCCGTGAGCCTTCCCGCCGACGGCGAGTGGGTGGCGCTCGGTGCCGCGCGTCAGGCAGCGTGGGCACTGACGGGGCGTCGCCCGTCGTGGCCCGTCGACGTCGAGGAACTGTCCGGTCACACTCGACCGGAGGTCTACGCCACCTACCGGGACGTCGTCGCGAGGTCGACGCGCTGACCAGTCTCGGTGACCGGCTCACGAATCACGCGGTGATGTCGCGTCCCAATGCCACGCGGGCGATGGACCACAGTTGCACCTCGTTGGCGCCCTCGTAGATCTCGCCGATCTTCGCGTCGCGCCAGATCGCCTCCAGGTGATTGACGACGCCGTCCGCGGTGAGCTCACGGACGAATCCGTACCCCCCGTGCACCTGAATCGCGTCTCGTGCGACGTCCACACCGATCCGGCTTCCCGCAACCTTCGCCATCGCGGCCTCCGGTTCGGCCCGGCCAGTTGTGTCGAACTTGCGCGCGGCCTTCTGATAGAGCGAGCGCGCCGATTCGATCCCGATGGCATGTTCTGCGGTACGAAACTGCCAGTGCTGGAACTCACCCAGCTTGTGCCCGAAGGCCTCTCGGCGACGTAAGTGCCGCGCGGCGTGGTCGAACGCACTCTGCGCCATACCGACTCCGACCGCACCGATACCGATGCGCCCAAGTGCGAGACTGCCCAACGCCGCAGCCAATCCACGACCCGGCTGCGCGATCACGTGCTCCTCCGGCACGAACACGTCGTCGAAGACGATGTCAGAGGTGAGTTGAAGTCTGTTGCCCATCTTCTTGTCGGGCTCGAGAACCGTGACTCCGTGCGCGGACATGTCGACGAGCACCATCGCCTGTTGCCCTTCGGCCACGCACAGAACCGTCGTGACATCGGCCGCACAGGAATTGGTGATCCAGCGTTTACGCCCGGAGAGCCGGAACCCGCCGTCGACGCGTCGTGCCGTCGTTCGCATGTGATCGGCCGACAGGTCGGTACTCGCATCGGGCTCGCTCGTCGCGAACGAACCGACGATCTCCCCTCGGATGAGGCGCGGCAGGAATTCCTGGCGAATCGCTGCGGGCGCTGCGTCGAGAGTGTGACCGACCAGTAACGCCTGGCCGTCGTAGAGCGCCGAAGCGATGCCAGCGCTGTAGTACCCGAGTTCCTCGAGAACCGTTGCGGCAGCGAGCATCGGGAACTCGAGTCCCACACCCCCGACGTCCTCCGCGAACGGCACCGCATACAGGCCCGCCGCAGCGATCGCGTCGACGATGTCACGCGGGAACGCCGCTCGCGATTCCTCCGCGTTGTTGAGCTCCGCCGCGCGCGGCGCCAACACCGAGGTGGCGAACTCCCGCGCCCGGGCGCGGACCTTCACGGTTTCTGGTGGGAGCAGCAAGTCGTCGGACAAGCGATCTGCCACGCGTGGCAGATCTTCGAGCGACGAAGTCATCTTCACGTCCTCCGGTGTTGTCGTCATGCGGATACCCGAGTTCCCGAGTCGGCACGGTCGGGTCGGTCGCCGCCGGCATGATCTGGGTCGGCATGATCGGGGTCGACGAAGATGTCGAAGCCGATACCTTCCGATGCGCCGTAGCCGGAGAGATCCCGGATACCGTGCTGTTCGAGGACCTCGACGTCGAGGAACGTCTGGCCGGTGATCTCACCCGGCTCGTGGGAGACGAGCGCGAGCACGGCGTCGGCCATGATCTGCGGGTCGCGGGCGCGCGCGAGTGCCTCGTCGCCGCCATAGAGATTCCGCACCGCGGACGTCGCTATGAGACTTTGCGGCCAGACACAATTGCTCGAGATCTTCCGGTCGGCGAACTCCGCGGCAATTCCCATCGCCGCCAATGACATTCCGTACTTGGCCAGCATGTATCCCGGGTGTTCACCCAGCCAACGCCTGCTCAGGTTCAGCGGCGGCGCCAACGTGACGACGTGACCACCGCGCCTGAGCAGTTCCGGGAGAGCGGCCCGCGTGAGCGCAAAGGTGCCGCGCACATTGACACCCATCATGAGATCGAACCGCTTCATCGGAAGATCCAGGGTGCCCGAGGTATTCAGCACGCTGGCGTTGTTGACGACGACATCGATTCCGCCGAATGCCGTCACTGCCTTCTCGACGGCTTCGGCGATGTCGGCATCGTTGCGAACGTCGCCGACGATTCCTATGGCCTTTCCACCCTGGTCTTCGATTTCGGCAACAGCGGTGTGGATCGTGCCCGGTAGCGTCGGGTGAGGCTGATCGGTCTTCGCCAGCATGGCGACATTGCCACCGGCCGCCGCGAACTGCCTGGCCACAGCCAAGCCGATGCCCCGGCTTCCTCCCGAAATCAACATCGTGTATCCGGTGAGATCCCGCACGGATCCGGTATCGGTCAGTGTTCCGCCGGTCACCTCACACCCCCGCTCGATCGTCCGAGAACCTCTGACGCAGTGGCCCCTTCACCAGCTTTCCGGTCGGTGTGCGCGGAAGATCGGTCACGAATCGGATCTCGCGCGGCACCTTGTAGCAGGCGAGCCGCTCCCGCACGAAGTCGCGCAGACGGTCGGCGACCTCGTCGCTACCCGTGACCCCAGGCGCAGGTGTGACCGCAGCGAGAACCCGCTCACCGAATTCGGGATCGGGCACTCCGATCACCGCGACGTCGTCGACGTCGGGGTGCAGCGCGAGGCAGTTCTCGATCTCCTGCGGGTAGATGTTGACGCCGCCGGAGATGATCGTGAACGCCTTGCGGTCGTTGAGGAAAAGGTATCCGTCGGCATCGACATAGCCGATGTCGCCGGTCGTCGTCCATGTCGGATGCTGCGGGTGTTGCGCCGACGCCGTCTTGTCCGGGTCGTTGTGATAGCTGAACGGCAGCACGTCCCGCTCGAAATAGACCGTGCCCGACTCGCCGACACCGAGTTCGACACCGTCGTCGTCACAGATGTGGATCGTGCCGAGCTTGGCTGTTCCGACCGTCCCCGGTTTGGCCGACCACTCTTCGGGATTGACCATGGTGATGCCGTTGGCTTCTGTCGACGAGTAGTACTCATGCAGGATCGGACCGAACCAGTCCATCATCTGTTGTTTGACCTCTGGTGGACACGGCGCAGCGGCGTGCACGACGAACTTCTGCGAACCGACCTCATAGGCGCTGCGAACCTGCTCGGGAAGTCGCAGCATTCGAACGAAGTGCGTGGGCACCCACTGGGAATGGGTCACCCGGTATCGATCGATGATCTTCAGGCACTCCTCGGCGTCGAACCTCTCGGTCGTGATGACCGTGCCGCCGAGACTCTGTGTGATCATTCCGAACCGCAGCGGAGCGGCGTGATAAAGCGGGGCCGGGGAGAAGTAGACGGTGTCGGCATCCATCTTGTAGGTCCCGCCGAACACCATCACGTAGGGATCGCCCGGATCGCCGACCTGACGGTCGGGAAGCGGAGGCTTCACACCTTTGGGCCTGCCCGTCGTGCCCGAACTGTAGAGCATGTCGTTGCCGCGTCGCTGATACGCGGGCGGCTCCGCCGAGCCCGAGGAGAGGAACTGCTCGTAGTCGTCGAAGCCGGGTACCGCGCCCGAGTAGGCCAGCGCGATCTGCAGCGCGCGGCTCGTCTCCCGCGCACTCATCGCAGCCTCCGCCATGTCCGCGGACACCACCAGTGCACGCGCACCACAGTCGTCGACGATGTAGGCGACCTCCTGGGCCGACAGGTGTGTGTTGACGGGGGTGAGGTAGAGACCGGAGCGCAGGCATGCCCAATAGACGACGAACACCTCGGCGGCATTTGTGCTCAGTAGTGCGACGACGTCGCCGTCACGTAGACCTGCATCGCTGAAGGCATTCGCCAGCTGTGTCGACCGTTGTTCGAGCTCCGCGTAGGACAGCGCCGAATCGGTGCCAGCGACGATCACCGCAGGTTTGTCCGGGTGCAGCGCGGCATGGATTGCCGGATACATGAATTCATCTCCTTATAGTTCGTTTATGTGACTCATGGCACATATGGTTACTATTAGCGGGTGCACCACATTGTCCGAGCGAAGGCGTCCACCTCCTCTGACAGCGGCCCGATGGTCGATTCACGCACGGTGATCGACATTCTCAGAGAGCAATCGGACGCCGACGACACCACACTTGTCCCCGTCCGAAGCCTGCTCGAACACGCATGGCAAGACCTCGCCGACGCGCTTGCCGTCGAGTTGGGTGAGCTGAGTCCGACCGTTGCCGCCTCCCTCACTCGGCTGCAACGCATCGACCAGCTGCTGTCCGACCGCCTCGACGCCAAGACCGGCGTCGAGGCGCGACTGGCCGACGTCGTGTCCAGACTCGAGGCCGCACCGTGTGTCACCGGTGAGCTGGTCACGCTCGCCCCACAGCTCATCTGCGAACTCGGCTTCGACCGTGCGATCATCTCGCGCATCGACGAGCGACTGTGGATATCGGAATGCGTCTATGTCGCCGACGACCCGGAATGGGCCTCGGAGATCAACCGGGC
Organism: Gordonia otitidis; assembly: GCF_020735545.1. Taxonomy (NCBI): domain Bacteria; kingdom Bacillati; phylum Actinomycetota; class Actinomycetes; order Mycobacteriales; family Gordoniaceae; genus Gordonia; species Gordonia otitidis. The sequence goes on along the minus strand of NZ_CP085974.1, from coordinate 2,770,870 downwards.
CGGGCAGGAGAACCCGCAGATCCTCGGACCGCAGATCCTCGAGACGGAGATCGTTCGACGCCGCGAGGGACTTCTCGTCACCGATGTCCAGTCGGATACGCGCGTGAACCGTCCGATCGCCGACGCGTCGGGCTCGCGCTCGTACGTCGCGGCACCCGTGGTGTCGGAGGGACGAGTCGTGGGTCTGCTCCACGCCGACAAGTACCGGCACAGCACAGACGTCGGCGAGGAGGAGTGCCAACTCCTCATCGGATTCGCCCAGAGCTTGCGCCTCGCACTCAGTCGGGCCCGGATGAGCGAGGACATCGGTGCGCTGAGGTCGGGTTTGAGCGGCCTCGCCGACTCCGTCGACGCGACCGTGTCCGGGGCGCACACGCTCTGCGTCCGACGGTCCGAGCCACCCGTCGAGACGGCCGGTACACCCACCGCGGCGCAGCGGACGCCCACCAGCCGCGGCCCCTCGACGCGAGTCGCCGACGCCGGTCTCACCGCGCGGGAGTCCGAGGTGCTCGCGCTCATGGCCCAGGGTCGCACCAACGCTGCCATCGCTCATGAGCTCGTGATCTCCGAGGGGACGGTGAAGCAGCACGTCAAGCATGTTCTGCGAAAGCTGCGGGCCGGCAACAGATCCGAAGCCACGTCGATGTGGTTCAACGAGCCCGGTCACGACTGATCCACACATTCGATCAGGCCCGGCAGAGATCGGCGCCATAGGCCACACCGTCCGCCCAGGGCGCCCGCTTGGCAACCAGTCTGCGATATTTCATGATCAGATCGGGCCTGCCGATGGTGAGGACGCCGGCCACTGTGTCACCGCCGCGATAGAGCACGACAGTTCCACCGGACTTGTCCGCGCGATCCTGGACGAGAATCTCGTCGGCATCGGGAACACCGACGAACTGCAAGCGCGTGCCGTACCAGTCCGACCAGAAGTACGGCACCGTCTCGTAGACCCCGGCCTCCGTGCCGATCGCGTTTCGGGCGGCACACGCACCCTGTTCGGCGGCACTCGTCCAGTGCTCCAGACGCATCCGCCGATCGAAGAGAGCGTTGTGCCAATGCGCTACGTCGCCCGCGGCCCACAGACCCGGGATCGGTTGCCCCGCGTTGTCGAGGACCGCGAGTGTCTCCGAGCACTCGACACCTCCGTCGACCCCGTTGAGCGCGACGCCGGTACCCGCGAGCCACTGTGTTGACGGAACAGCTCCTACTCCGACGACCACCAGATCCGCATCGAGCACACGCCCGTCGGCCAACTCCACGCCCGTGACTGCCGGAGCATCCCCGCCCGACGTCTGCAGCCCGCTCACCCCGACACCGAGTATGAGCTCGGTTCCGTTGCGCGCGTGCAGATCTGCACACAGAGCACCCCCGGCGACACCCAGCGAGCGGGTCAACGGCGCGGGCGCGGCTTCGACAATGGTCACCGACAATCCCAGTTTTCTTGCAGCCGAAGCGACTTCGGCGCCGATGAAGCCTGCGCCGACAACGACGACGCGCGCTCGAGCCCGCAGGGCCCGCCAGATCGACTGCGTGTCAGCGAACGTACGTACCGTGTGCACCCCATGAATGTGTTCGGTGCCCGGTAGCCTACGGGCGTGCGCACCGACGGCGATCACCATCGCGTCGTATCCCAGATCACCCGCGGCGGTGTTGAGCACACGGGCCTCGACGTCGACTCCTGTTGCCGCAGAGTCAGTTCGCACATCCACGCCCAACTCCTCGCGCAGAAAGGAGTTCTCTCGCAGTTCGGGCAGAGCCGGCTCGTCGTCGGCGAGGAGTAGTTCTTTGGACAGTGGTGGGCGGTCGTAGGGCAGGTGCGTCTCGGAACCCACCAGCGTCAGGGCGCCGGTGAACCCCTCTCGACGAGCAGACTCGCAGGCCCGAATGCCTGCGAGTCCTGCTCCTACCACCACCAGGTGGTCGGTGCTCAACGTTCTCAGTCCTCGGTTCTCATTCCTCGATGGTGATGGCCTGTGTCGGACACGCGCGTACAGCCTGTTCGACGTCGGCCCGATCACGTTCGGAGACATCGAATGACAGCACGGTGAGTTGACCGTCGTCGCCGATCTCGAAGTGGTCGGGTGCTTCGGCTTCGCACAGCCCCAACCCGGAGCACTTCCCCATGTCGACCTTGATACGACAGGTTGCGGTCATCGTCATCACTTCCTCCCGTGCGGATAGAACGGCATGCTGAGCACTCCACGCATGAAGTTGGTGCGCATCAATTTCGGCTCGCCTGCAACGAAATCCGGCATTTGCCGATGGAGTTCACGGAACAGCGATCGCATCATCGACTTCGCCAACTGGTTGCCGACGCAGTAGTGGACACCGCCACCGCCGAACGTGACATGCGGGTTGGGACTACGGCTGAGGTCGAAGGTGTCCGGGTTCTCGAACACTTCGGTGTCCCAGTTGCCCGAGCCGTACATCATCACGACCTTGTCGCCCGGCAGGATCGTCTGTCCGCCGAGTTCGTACTCGGCGACGCAGGTCCGACGGAAGGTGAGGACAACCGACCCCCACCGCAGGAACTCCTCGATCGCGGTGTTGATTCGCCCCTCGAAGTCCTCCCACAGCCAGGCACGCTGCTCGGGGAAGTCCGTCAGCGCTTTCACCGCAAAACTCGTGGTGTGCCGCGTCGTATCGGTCGCTGCCACGGAGAACAACGTCATGACGGCGCCGATCTCGAAGTCGGTGAGGCTCTCGCCGTCGACCTCTGCCTGCACCAGATTGGTCAGGAGGTCGTTGGTCGGGTTCTCTCTTCGTTCGGCGATCAGTTCTTCTGCGAGATCGTGAATGAACAGACCTGCCTCGCTCTGCACGTCGATCGGGTCTCGGCCGGCGAGCAGGTCGGGGTCGGCCCATGCGGTGATGTCGTCGGCGGCATGGGCGACACCGTGCACCTTGTCGGCCGGTATACCGAACATGTCGCCGTACATCTCGATCGGCAGGTGGCGGGCGATGTCGGCAACGAAATCAATCTCGTCCTTGTCGGCAGCCGCGGCGACGATTCGACGTGCACGGTCGGCGATATCGGATTCGATCTTCTTGATCTGCTTGGGGGTGAAGGCCGCGCTGACCAGCTTGCGGATCTTGTCGTGCTGCGGGTTGTCCATGGCGAGAAACGACATGGCCATCTCGAGCAACATCGACGGCAGCAGGTCGAACATCACGCCGTAGCCCGAGACGAAGACATCGTTACGCTTACTCACCTCGGCGATGTGTTCGTGTCTGACAACTGCCCAGAAGCCTGGATCATCAGGATCGGGCACCACCGCACTCTGAATCGGCTCCTGCCAGGTCACCGGCGCGGTCTCGCGCAGCACCCTGTAGGTGTTCTCGCGCTCTGGGGCGTCTTGGTCCCAGAACGCGTCCGACGACACGTTGAGCGGGTGGAACTCACGCGTGGCCGCCACATCGTTCGACGGGACCAGATCACCGTCGTCGTCATCGAAACTCAGTTCTCGATCGTCGAAAGTTGTTGACATGAGATATCTTTCATCTAGTTCGTCATCACGAAACGACGTTCAGTCGTCAGCGTGGCTGAGCAGAATGTCGTATGGTTTCGCGTCTCGTCCACCGGATAGGTCAAGGTGGACTGCCTTGGCCTGCGTGTACTCGTCGAGTGCATCCGGCCCGAGTTCGCGGCCGATACCGCTCTGCTTGTAACCGCCGAACGGCACCTGCGCATTGATCTGGTGGGCGTCGTTGATCCACACGCTGCCGCACTGCACAGCATCTGCGACCGCGAGTCCCCGCGCGTTGTCCCGGGTCCAGACGCTGGCGGCCAGGCCGTACTCGCTGTCGTTGGCGATGGCCACTGCTTCGTCCTCTGTGTCATAGGCGATCACCGACAGCACCGGTCCGAAGATCTCCTCACGCGCAACGGTCATCGAGTTCTCGACATCGGCGAGAATCGTCGGTTCGACGTAGAAGCCACGATCGATTCCGTCAGGCTTACCGCCGCCGAGGGCAACGGTTGCGCCTTCGGCCTTCGCCCCGTCGATATAGGACAGGATGCGAGCCTGCTGTTTGGCGTCGATGACCGGACCCATGTCGGTATCCCAGTCGTCCGGGGCGCCGACCACGATGGTCCTGGCCCGCTCGATGAGACGAGAAACGAACTCGTCGTGCAGTTCTCGCGGCACGATCGCCCGGGTGCCCGACTCGCAGATCTGTCCCGAGTAGGTGAAGCACCCGTAGAGGACACCGTCGACCGCCATGTCGAGGTCCGCGTCGTCGAGAACGATCGATGGGCCCTTGCCGCCCAGTTCGAGCGTGACCTCCTTGACCGTCCCGGACGCCAGCTTCATGATCTCTCGACCGATCTGGGTGGATCCGGTGAACGCGATCTTGGCGACATCGGGATGACTCGCCAGGCGAGCACCTGCATCTCGACCATCTCCGGGAACGACGTTGAGAACACCCCTCGGAAGACCATTGGCTTCTGCGATCTCAGCGAATTTCAACATCGACAGAGGCGTGTGCTCGTCGGGTTTGACCACCACGGAGTTCCCTGCGGCCAACGCCGGCCCGACCTTCCACAGGGTCAACAACAGCGGGAAGTTCCACGGCGCGATCGCACCGACTACGCCCAACGGTTCACGGTGGACCACACTTTGCGCGAGTGCAGGGAAACTCACGACGGGAGCGGGGCGTACGAACTGATAGGTGTCGGCGAGGTCGGCGAAGAAGTTGAAGTGTGCCAGCGCATACCCGACGTGGAACCCGGTGGCCTGGCGGACAGTTGCGCCGTTGGCGGACATCTCGAGTTCCACCAGTTCCTCGACCTGATCGTTGGCCGCGGCAGCGATAGCGCGCATGATCTGCGCACGCTCCTGCGGGGTCTTACCCGACCACGCACCGGACTCGAACGTACTCTTCGCCGCGGCCACAGCGGCGTCGATGTGGGTGGCCGTCCCCTTGGCGACTGTCGCGACAACCGACTCGTCGGCGGGATTGATGATCGTCATGGTGTCGTCGGTGTCGACTCGTTCACCACCGATGAGCATCGAATAGTGTTGTACGTCAATACTTGTCATGGTTTCACCTGGCGGGATCGAGAAGGATCTTCATGGCCTCTCTGGCCTCGAAGAGCTTGTATGCATCTGCGGCTTCGGACAGCCCCATCCGATGAGAGATCATGGCGCTCGGGTGCAGTTTCCCCGCGGTCATCAGTCCGATGACCTCGTCCATGTACTCAGTGATGTGACTGACCCCCATCTCCACCTTGATGCCCTTGAGATAGAGCTCGGAGAACGGGAATCCGTCGATGGTGTCCTCGGTGTACACACCGGGGATCGACAGGGTGCCGCCCGCGCGCAGCAGGGGAATCGCGGCCAGCAGAGCCGACGGGTGCCCGACGGCGTCGACGACGACATCCGCACCACGCCAGTCGGAGAGATCGAGCACCGCGTCGGTGCCGTCGGTCTCGCTGGAGTTCACCCCGATCGCCCCGAACTTCTCCGCCTCGCTCAGGCGCGCGGCGACCTTGTCGACGACGATGACCTTGCTGGCCCCCAGCGCAACCGCCGACATCGCAGCGCAGAGCCCGACCGGGCCGGCCCCGACGATGGCCACGATGTCGCCGGGCCGCATGGCCCGTGCGACGGCCTCGTGACCCGTCGTCATGATGTCGCCGGCGAACAGGATGTCGTCGTCGTCGATGCCATCGCCCTCCGGGATCGCGCGGGCAGTGATGTCCGCGGACGGCACGACGACGTACTCGGCTTGACCACCGTCGAGGTCGCCGAGAGCCAGTCCCAACCCGAAGATGCGGCTGCCTGCGCAGTTGCCCGGCTGATGGCGACGACACTGATAGCAGGCACCACAACTGACCACACACGACGACACCGCCCGGTCCCCCGGCGAGAACTGTGTGACGGCACTTCCGACATCGACGACGGTGCCCAGGAACTCGTGGCCGAGGATGATGTCGGATTCGAGTTCGAGCCTGCCCTCGTAGGGGTGTAGGTCTGTGCCGCAGATCGCGGTCTTCTCGACCTTCAGCAGCAGATCGGTCGGCTCAGTGATCGACGGGATCGGGACGTCGGCGACCTCGAGCACATGAGGAGCGCGCAGCACCGCTGCCTTCATGGTGCTCACGCCTTCACCTCCGCGTCCTTCGCTGCGACCTTCTCCCGGTACATCGGGAAGAGCGGCTTGGTCAGCGGTACGAGCTTGAGGATCTTGTTGACCGGCCCCTTCGCCTTGACCTGCCCCTTCGCCAGTCCGACCGCGAGGTTGTACTCGCCGCGCCAGAACTGGTCCGCGGTGTCGCCACGCATCAGCAGCGTGATGTCGGGCTTCAGGTCGGACGGTCCCGAAACCACCTGGTAGTCATCGCGGAAGGCGATGGTGACCTCGCAGTCGGGATCGTTGTAGAGCACACGCATCACGATGTTGGCTGCTTTGAGCTTGGGACCCGACTCGGGATGCTCGCCTGCATCGCGGAACACGCCACCGATGTAGTGATCCAGCTCGTCGGCATCCTTGAAGTAACCCACCACTGTCTCCTTCGAACTCGTTCTCTTGACTGATTTGCCTGTGCAGCAATGGAATCAGCCAGAGTGTGAGCTAGGTAACCGCAGTCAGTGGCATCTCCGTATCACCAAAGGGATAGGAGCGCTGTCGGGGGCGGGTTCGGGTGGTGACTCACTCGCCGGCAGGCGAGGCGGCCATGATCTCTGCGACGCGGCGGGCGGGGCCGTCGAGCAACCGCACCAGAGTCTCCGGGTTCTCGATGTGTTTGGCGGGAGCGGCGATGGCCAGCGTCGCGACCAACGAGGTGTCGACTCCCCACACCGGAACCGACACGCAACCGAAATTCGGGATGAACGAACCGATCTGGCTCGCATGTGTCGGGACCACCGAACGATGCCCTGACCCGACTGCGGCCATCAACCTGCCTGCAGCGGACGCGGTCAGATCGTGCAGTAGTCGTCCTGGATCGCTCAACGGATAGTCCGGATCGATGTCGATCAGGCTGAGCCGTGCCCGCGCGGTACCCGCGCGATGACATCCGAAGAGATGCAGCCCGAATCGCAAGCCGGCGCGGACGTCGTCGAGCGTCGCACGCAATTGATCGGACATCGCGGGACCTGCCGCTGCGCCGATCATGCGGTCGATTCTGGAGCCGAGCGCGAATCCACCGAGATCCGGTGTCCGGACGAGATATTCCTCCTGCGCGAGCAGATTGACGAGCCGATACGTCGCGGATTTCGACAATCCGAGGTGTCGGGACAGTTCGATGGCCGTCACCCCCGGCCCCATCGTCGCGACCTCCTCGAGAATCTGCAGCGCATTGATCACCGAACGCGACGACGAGTCGCCGCCGAAAGCCGGACTCATCGTGGCGGACCGCCGCTGAGTATCGCGTCGGAATCGACGTGTCCACTGAAGACTTCTGACCGCATGGGCGTCTCGTGGATGCCGATTCGTGCGGTCACCGGCGGGCGGAGACGTCGGAGCGCCAGGTAGCCGACAGCTGCCACGACGAGCCAGGAAAGCGCACCTATGATGCCGGGCGCCCACTGTCCGCTGATGTTCGTCGCCACGAACACGACCAGAATCCCGCCGAACCCGAGTGCCGCGAGGCAGGCGACCACCGCTGTTCGCTTCTGCAGCTCACCGGTCCGGTGCGCAAAAACCGGCGCTGCGATGCAGACGAGGATGTAGGCGACCATGAAACCGATGGCCGGTGCCGACGCCATCGAGCCCCGCATCGCGCTCTCCGAGGCGCCGCATGCCAGCGCGACGACGATCACCGCGACCATCGCCAGCAAGCTCACCACGACTCCGACGACAGGGGTCTTGAATCGTGGATGCGTGTAGCCGATCCGAGCAGGCAGAACTCCTTCGCGTGCCAGGGACAGCAGCGTGCGCGTCAAAGCCGTCGTGCTCGCCAACGCACACGCCAGAAACGACGCACACACCCCGACATTCACCAACGGGGCCACCCAGGCGGCGCCGACGGTCGCGGTGAGACCGCTGATATCGCCCTCACCGAGCGCTGAGATCCCGTCGAGAACGGTCGCACCACCCGACTGCGCGAGCGTTGCGATCAACACGACGACCGAACCGATGAGCAGTGAGGTGCTGATGGCCCTCGGGATCGTCCGCAGGGGGCGCTTTGCCTCTACCGAGAGTGTGGCCGCGCTCTCGAATCCGATGATCCCGCATGTCGCGACCGCAACGCCCGCAAAGTAATTCGACCACCCCGTCGGCCCGGCGACCGCTGCACGCAGCGACATGTGGTCCCAGTTGCGCACGACCAGCACGCCCACCAGTGCCAGCAATCCGGCGACGGCGACGGCTTCGATCACCAACCCCACTCGAGCCGACACGCGTATGCCACGAATCAGGAGAACAGCCATGAGGACCGCGATCCCGGCGATTGCAAGGCTCGTCGTCACCGTCGACGGCGACGTCACCCCGAAGATCCGCAATCCGTATACCGCCGCCTGCGACAGCGTGAACATCGCCAGCGAGCCGTAACCAAGCGTCATCGCGGCGGCGGTGGCCGCCCCCGCGGCGGGGCCGAGGCCCTTGGCCGCATAGGTGTAGAGCGCACCGGGAGCGACCACGCGGGATGCGAAGACGCCGAGCGTCGATGCCACCAGAGCACACAGCACAGTGGCCGTCACGACGCACCACACGAGCGGCGCATTCGCCTGGCCGAGAAGCATCGGTATCGTTGCGGCTGCTGCGCACGGTGCCATCACGGCCACGGATTGTGCGACGACGTCGGTGAAACCGAGACTCCGCCGATCGAGCCCGACCAGTGGCGTACGGGCACCGAGACGAAGACGCGTACGCACGCGATCTCTGGCTGGTCCCGACATAGCGCGGACGCTAACCAGGCCGTGTTTCGGCGGTGTTACTCCCCGGTGTTGCGAGCGTGACACGCAATGGGTCTGAGCGTCGGCGATCGTCCGACGATGGTGGCGGCAAGGTGTTACTGCGGAGCAACGACGCCGCGACGGAGCGGCCCCACCATGGGTGCACGGGCATCGACGCCCCAGTTCGCACGACGTCGCATCGACGACGTCGCCCACCCTCTCGCACGGAGAATCACATGGCATCTATCGATACCGGCGCCGCCACCGCCACCTCCCCCGGCTCATCCTCCCGATCCCTGAAGGGCTCACTCGGTGTGGGAGCCATCGTCTTCATGGTTGTCGCGGCGGCCGCGCCGCTCACCGTCGTCGGCGGCGGTGTTCCCATTGCCTTCCTGCTCGGCAACGGCGCGGGCGTTCCCTCGATGTTCGTCATCGCCGCCGTCGTCCTGCTTCTCTTCTCGGTGGGGTTGAGTGCGATGGCCCGCTACATCCCGCGGCCGGGAGCCTTCTTCACCTATGTCGGATACGGCCTCGGGCGCCCACTCGGTCTGGGCACAGCTCACCTGGCGTTGCTGACGTACACGATGATCCAGGCAGCGGTCTACGGCCTGATCGGCGTTCTCATCTCCTCCGGTGTCTCCGACCTCGGAGGACCGTCGATCGCCTGGTGGGTGTGGGCACTCGTCATCGCCGCGTTCACCGGCATCCTGGGCTACCGTCACATCGAGTTGAGTTCCAAGGTGCTCGGTCTGCTCCTGATCGCAGAGATCGGGATCGTGCTGATCCTCAACATCGCCATCATGGTCAAGGGCGGCGCGCAAGGGCTGTCGATGGCGTCGTTCGAGCCCTCCTCGGTCATGTCGGGTGCACCCGGCATCGGGCTCATGTTCGCGGTGGCGGGCTTCATCGGTTTCGAGGCGACCGCGATCTTCCGCAACGAGGCCAAGGACCCCGACCGCACCATTCCACGTGCAACCTATGCGGCTGTCCTGCTCATCGGTGTGTTCTACGCGTTCTCCTCGTGGGCGCTGGTGATGGCGTGGGGACCGGACAACGTGGTAGCCGCCGCGGAGAAGGATCCCGCGGGGATGATCATGGCGACGGCGCAGACCTATCTGGGCACCTGGGCGTCAACCACCGTCAATGTCCTGTTGGTCACCAGCCTGTTCGCATGCATCCTGAGTTTCCACAACGTGATCTCGCGCTACCAACACTCGATGGCGTCGGCAACCGCCATGCCCTCCAGACTCGGCACCGTGCATCCGAATCATCTGTCACCGCACGTCAGTTCGCTGGTACAGAGCATCACTGCGGGACTACTCATCGTGGTGTTCGCAGCGCTGGGTCTCGACCCCGAACTCGAGGTGTTCGCCTGGTTCTCCGGTGTCGCAACGCTCGGCATCGTGGTCCTCATGGCGCTGACCTGCCTCGCGGTTCTGGTCTACTTCCGCCGCAACGACATTCAGGCAGGACTATGGCGTTCCGTGATCGCTCCCGCGCTCGGCTTCGTCGGATTGATCACGATCCTCGTCGCGGTGATCTGGAACTTCCCGACACTGATCGGTGGCTCACAATCATTGGCCGACTTCTTCTTCGCCCTGGTGGTCGCGGCCGTTGCCCTCGGTATCGTCCAGGCGCTCATCATGCGTCGACGCAATGTCGTCGCCTATGAGTCCCTCACCACCGCCATCGCGGTCTGATTGTTCCAAAAACTCCCTCTCCCATCACGAAACAGGACTACTCATGAGCACCTCCATCGACTTCCGCTATCTTTCCGAACCCGACATGATCGCCGCGGGCGTGACCGACATGGCAGCATGTGTCGACGCCATGGAGCAGACGTTCGTGCTGTTGCACTCGGGCGACTACCGCATGGCGGGCACCAACAGTGACTCGCACGGCGCGATGGTCACGTTTCCGGACGAATCCCCGTTCGAGACCATGCCCAAGAACACCGCAGATCGTCGATTCATGGCGATGCCCGCATACCTCGGTGGCAGCTTCGGCACGAGCGGTATGAAGTGGTACGGCTCCAACATCGCCAACCGCGAGAAGGGACTGCCTCGTTCGATCCTCATGTTCATGCTCAACGACACCGACACCGGCGCACCGTTGGCACTGATGTCTGCGAACCTGTTGTCTGCGTACCGAACCGGCGCGGTCCCCGGCGTCGGTGCACGTTTCCTGGCGCGTGAAGACGCACAGGTCGTCGGAATCGTCGGCCCGGGCGTGATGGCTCGTACCTCGTTGGCGGCGTTCATGGCGACCTGCCCGAAGATCGATACCGTGAAGGTGAAGGGGCGCAGTCGCGCAAGCCTCGACACGTTCACCGGGTGGGTGTCCCAGGAGTTTCCGCAACTGACCGTCATCGAGGTCGACGACATCGAAGACGCGGTGCGCGACAGCGACATCGTCACCTACTGCACCTCCGGTGAGATCGGCGATCCCTCGACCTACCCGTTGATCCGACGTGACTGGCTCAAGCCCGGCGCATTCCTCAGTATGCCGGCGAGCTGCGAGATCGACGAGGGACTCAAGGCATCCGACGTTCGTAAAGTCGTCGACAACATCGGTCTCTATGATGCGTGGTTCGAAGAGACCGAATATCCCTCGCACAACACGATTCCCATCATCGGCTGCAAGTTCATGGACATGATCCACGACGGCTCCATGCCACGCGAGGAACTGGTCGATCTGGGCGCCGTCGCGGCGGGGGCTGTCGAGGGTCGTCGCAACGACGATGAGATCGTGATCCTCTCGGTCGGCGGCATGCCCGTCGAGGATGTCGCCTGGGGCACTGTCGTGTACCGCAATGCGGTCGAGCGCGGTATCGGCACCCCGCTCAACCTCTGGGAAAGCCCGGCGCTGTCATGAGTGACGGCAATCGACATCACTCGGTGATCGTGGTCGGACTGGGTTCGATCGGCTCGATGACGTTGTGGCAGTTGGCGCAACAGGGCGTCGACGTCCTGGGTGTCGAACAGTTCGGACGTGTTCATACCGAGGGCGCATATGCCGGGGAGTCACGGCTGTTCCGCGTCGCAGCCAAAGAGGGTGAACTCTTCACCCCAGCGCTCCTACGCTCTCGGGAGTTGTGGCGCGAACTCGGAGCCGCGTATGGACGAGACGTCCTACTCGAGGTGGGCGCACTGAGTCTCGCACCTGCCGATCACCCGGACCTGACACCCACACTCGCATCGATCGATCACTTCGATCTCCCGCGCGAGATTCTCGACGCCGACACACTGCGGAAACGCTACCCACAGTTCCACGTCGAGGAGGACGACATCGGTGTGCTCGACCTCCTCGGTGGAGCCATGCGCCCGGAGATGGCCGTGGCCGCGGCAACGGATCAGGCTCTCGCGCACGGGGCGTCGGCGATCTACGAGACAGAAGTGCTCGACGTCGTCGATTCCGGCAACGGCGTGGTGGTCCATACGAGCCGGGGGCCGTTCACCGCCGACCGAGTCGTGGTGACCGCAGGCCCGTGGACGGCACGCCTACTGCCTGATCTCTCCGATGTGGTGCAGACCAAGACGTTCGCACTGACGTGGCTGATGCCGCGTCACGTCGAGATGTTCACCGCCGACAGATTTCCCGGATTCATGCGCGACCTCGACGACGTGCACGCGTTCGGCGTGCCGACGCTCGACGGGTACAGCATCAAGATCTGCCCACACATCGATCTCGACGCCTTCGACGACTGGGGCGACCGGCCGACAGCACTGGACCGCGATCAGCTCCGTTGGATCGGGGAGCAGGCTCAGCGCATGATCCCCGATCTGATACCCGATGTCGTCCGATGGTCACTGCATTCGGATTCGTGGACACCGACCAAGATGCCGATCATCGACACGGTATCCGACGGCGTGATCGTCGCAACCGCGTTCAGCGGCAACGGTTTCAAGTTCGCACCGGTGTGGGGTGAATGTCTCGCCGCGCTCGCAACGAACGGACAGAACCCGTTTGCCGACGAGGCGTTCACGGTCTCCGGTCACCGGGCGGTCGCGCTGGCATGAAAGTGCCGATGCGGGTCGCGAGACCTCAGTGGTCGAAGACGATCAACCCACTGAGGTCTCGCAGCTCGGCCGATGCCCGCAAGGCGTCGTTGATGCCGTCGAGCCGATACCGCGAGGTGATGATGGGCTCCGGATCGAGGAGACCTCCCTCCAGCAGGGACACATAGCGCGCGAGGTCGCGACGCATGCGCACATTGCCGTTCTGCGAGGAGAGGATCGCGCGCCCCTGCACAGCGATCGACACCTGGGGGTAGGTCACCGTCGTCCCGAGCTGTTTGACCCCGTTGAGTACCACGGTGCCCGCCCTCCTGGTCACGGCCACCGCGAGTTCTTGCGAGCCCGCAGGTCCCGCAGCCTCGATGGCATGGTCACTTCCCCTGCCGGCCGTGGCATCACGCACGAGTTCGATTGCGTCCTCCGTGGCCGGGTCGATCGCATGTGTGGCTCCCAGTTTCAATGCCATCGCGGTGCGTTCGGCAACCGGGTCGATCGCGAAGATCTGCGCAGCTCCTGCGAGTCTCGCCGCCTGTACGACCCACTGTCCCAGATGACCGCAGCCGATGACCGCGACGCTCTCGCCGGGCTGAACCCGTGCGACATTGAACACCGAGCCCACACCGGTCATGATGCCGCAGCCCATGAGGGAGAGCACGTCGGACCCGAGATCGGACTCGACAGCGAACACCTGGTTGGCGGACACACTCATCAGCTCGGCGTACCCGCCTACGTTTCCCGACGCACGGACCTTCTGCCCCGCACCGGATATCGCGACGATCGGATAACCGTCGGTACGGTCGAACAGCTCCGAACACTGATCGGGACGTCCGATCGAGCAGTAGTAGCAGCGCCCACATTCCGGTGTGCCCGGCACGACGACCCGCTGTCCCACGGCCACATGTCGGACGTCGCGTCCCACCTCCACCACTTCTCCGATGGATGCGTGTCCGAGAATCACCGGCGGCACCTTGCCGAACTTGCCCGCCCAGTTGGTGCAATCGGTCGAACAGAAGGGGGTGGCGTGGGTGCGCACCAACACCCGGTCAGGTTCGGGGGGCAGGTAGTCGAGTTCCTCCACGACGAAGGGGGAGGCCAGGGTCTGCAGAACGGCCGCCTTCATCGCGCATCGCCCTCGACACGAGATCCTGCGTCGTCGCCGACTGCGGGCGCTCCCACCCGAGCGGCAGCGAGCAGCGACAGCAGTGCGCTCCGGGTCAGCGGCATCGGGTTCGACGGCGGGGCCACCTCGAGGATGCGATCGACCACCAGCTCAGCACCGTCGTCGGGAAAGCCGATATCCGACAGACGATTCGGGGCGTCGACGGCCGAATAGAGCTCGTTCAGTGCCGCGACCGCCGTCACCTCACCCTGCCCGGCTGCCGTGGCGCCCAGCGCTACCGCGAGGCGTGCCGCGAGATCGGGCACCGCCGGCGCGTTGAACGCCAGAACGTGCGGGAGAACCACCGCGTGCGTCTGCGCATGCGGGAGATCGAAGGCGCCACCGAGTACATGGCAGATCTTGTGGTGCAGTCCTGAACCGGCACTCGCGAACGCGACCCCTGCGAGATAGGAACCGTACAACGCCTTTTCGAGACTTTCCGTGTCGCCGCTGTCCACCGCGATCCCGCGCAGCGCCGACGAGAGCGCGCCTGCAGCCTCGAGCGACAGGGCCCGGTTGATGGGATCCGCTCGGGGCGCCCACAGCGAATCCACGCAATGTGCCAAGGCGTTGAGTCCGGATGCCATGGCGAGTTCGGTCGGCAGCCCGCGTACGAGTTCCGCGTCGTAGATCACCGCTGCGGGGAGCACACGGTCGTCGACGCCGGTCGTCTTCACGCCGTTCTCGGTCATCCCCCACACGTTGGTGGCTTCCGACCCCGCGTAGGTGGTGGGCACCGAGATGATGGGCAGTCCGGTATGCAGTGCAACAGCTTTGGCCAGTCCGGTGATCGATCCGCCACCGATACAGACCACTCCATCCGCGCCACTGTCCCGCGCAGCAGTGGTGGCCCGCTCCACGAGTTGCACCGGAACATGCTGGGCGATGTCGCTCCACCACACCGAGGGCTTCGTGTCGGCGGTTCCGGCGTCCGCCAGTGGACGGTCGCGGTCGGACACGATCACCATCGGCCGCGAGATGCCCTGCTCGGAGAGTTCCGATCGCAGATGCTCGGCAGCGTGCCCCGTTGCGAAACGCACCCGCTGGCCGAGCGTCGTATGTGTGAATTCCATGAAACCCTAACTGTGATCGAGTGAGGCGTATGCAGGGATGACGTTCAGTTCGTCGCTGCGACGGGTTCTCGGGCCGGCAGGTGAGCCCGGTGCGACGAGAGGTTGTCGCGACGCGCCGATGCGGTGCAACCCACTGCGTCGAGTGCCCGGGTCACGAGGGTCGGCGCGAGGATCTGCGTCAGTCGCGACGTCGACGGCACGTACACGGTCACCGTATCTGTCGACGACGCGGTAGCGAAAGCTGTCGACAAGCCGGTGAGCAGCCCTGCGACACCCTCTACCTGGCGGACCTCTACGACGACTTCCGACTCTCGACGCAACTGCGCCGGCGCGACAACGTGGCACGGCGTCGAGAGACCGACGCCGTCGATCTGATAAATGCGGACGGTGTCATTTGCCTCGACCAGAACCGCAGCCTCGGGTGAACGTCCGTCCCGATGAGCCACCGCCATACGAATATCGTTGTGCGTCAGCACAACCAGCGAATGTTGTGCCGCGAAGTCCAACAGCTCGCGTCGGCTCGGCAGCGAGGTGATGCCCTCACCGACCATCGCGCCGTACATCGCCACCGGATTCTTGCCGGTGGCGCGCACGAGTTCGACGACGAACTCGGGCACTGATGCATCCGCGGTGAGCACGCCTGTCGGCGCCGCGGCGACGGGGATGACGTGACCCGGACGTGTCAGATCACCCGGAACCGTCGCCTCGTCGGCGAGTACGTGCGCCGTCCGAGCACGATCGGTCGCCGAGATCCCGGTGCCGATGCCGGTCGCAGCATCCACTGCTATCCGATAGTCGAATCGACTGCGATCCGGTGCGTCCGACTCCCAGGCCGGCGGCAGTCCGAGCTTGCGACACCGTTCGGATTCCATTGCCACGCAGAGATACCCGGAGCTGTGACGCACCAGGAACGACACCGCGCCAACCCGCGCCTGCTCGGCGCAGATCACCAAGTGGCCCGCGGCCTCGTCACCGTCGTCGTCGACGAGCAGTACCGGCTTGCCCGACAACAGTTCCTCACGCGCATGGTGGATGCGGTTGATGCACGACGTGGAACGCACGAAGGACTTCCGGAGCTTGGTGGCGTCATAGTGCTCGACGAAGCCGTCGTTGCTGGTGAGGGTTGTCATGATCGTCTCCTTCTGGCAAACGTGTGGTTGATCAGCTCACGCGTGAATGCTCGCCGAGTGTGTGCCATGCGCGGTCGTGGTAGACGAGGGGCACCGACGGATCGGCATCGTTGTCGATGTGGGTCTCGAGCACTTCGACGGTCAGGACCGTCGCGGTCCCCGCGATGACGCGATCGACGACCTTTCCGCGCATCCATCGTGCGGCCGGTTGCAGCAGCGGTTCTCCGCTGGGCAGTCGCGTCCAGGTGGAGCGGTCGGCGAACCGGTCGATGCCACTCGTGGCGAAGGTGAGTGCATGGTGCATCTGGTCGGCCGTCATCATGTGCACCACGACGGTGTCCGCTGCGGCGATCGTCGGCGCCGCGGACGAGGCGTTCGACAGCGAGAAGACGATCATGGGCGGAGTGGCGGACACCGACGACACCGATGTCGCGGTCAGCCCCGCGGGCCCATTCCCTGCGTCTGCGGTGATGACCGCGACCCCCGCGGGATGGTCCCGGAAGATGGCCCGGTAGCTGTCGGCATCGACGCGGGGTGCCGCCTCGGCGCCAATGGGATTCGTGGTTGTCATCGCTGCTCCTCCGTGCTCGGAAACCGAGACCCTTACGTCTGTCGATTTCCCAGATGTCTTGTGGATTGCTTTCACGGTATGGCGTGATGCACGTCACCCACATCGGAGAAATGTGCACATCCGTGTCGATAACGTGAAGCACGATGCTGCGGGCGAAGAGGTCAGTTCACGATCATGGGTGTCAACTCTGTGCGCCGCCCAGCGGCGTCGAGTGCCCCGTTCACGTCGCCGAGCCGATAACGATTACCCAGCAGCGCGGCCGCATCGAGTTGCCCGGTCTCCAGCCATCGCGTGTACAACGGGATGTCGCGGGTGAACGAGGTGCGTCCCGACTGCGCGCTGCGCACGTCCCGACCGCGCAGTGCGAGGTCGAACAGCGGGAGCGTCACTGTCGCGGAGGTGCTTTCGAGCGAGGTGAGCACAACCACTCCCGCCAGGGACGTCGCCCTGAACGCGTCGACGACAGCGCCGGAGGTCCCGCCGGCGTCGAAGCCGTAGTCGACCCCGATGCCCGCGGTCAGATCCTTGATGCACCCGACGACGTCGACCGCGCCGGAGTCGATGACGTCCGTCGCGCCCAGCCGGAGCGCGCTGCTACGACGCGACTCGTCCGGATCGGCTGCGATGATGCGGTCCGCCCCGGCCAGACGCGCCCCCTGCACCATCCACAGCCCCACCTGGCCACAACCGATGATCGCCACTGAACTGCCGGGACGCACCTGCGCCACGTTGAGCACCGCTCCGACGCCGGAACAGATCCCGCAGCCGATCATCGAGAGCCATTCGGCCGGGAGATCGCTGCGCACGGCGAACACCCCGATCTCCCGGACGACAACGACCTCGGCGTAGCTGCCGACGTTGCCGTATGCGGTGACGGGTACTCCGTCGGTGGTCGAGCCGATCACAGCCGGCGGCGCGAACAGCTCGGCGCACTGATCCATTCGCCCGTGCGCGCACCACTGACAGCGACCGCATTCGGGCGTGGCGGGAACGATCACACGATCACCGGCGCGGACCCTGGTGACGTCGGCTCCCACGTCGACCACTTCACCCACCGCAGCATGCCCCAGAATCGTCGGCAGGATTCCGCGAGCGGCGATCCCCAGCGCTCCGCGCACGCCGAGCCAGTCGGTGATGCAGAACGGGGTCGCCTCGACTCGAACGACGACGCCGGTCGGGGCCGGCGGCCGAAAGTCGATCTCCAGGTACTCCAGCGGGGCGTCCTCGGCGACCATCACTGCTGCATGCGCGCGCATTCGCGACCTTTCCTCAGGTGTATCGGACGATATGACAATGAGAGTCTTCTGCCGTCGTCGCCGGGTATGAGCACCTCACCACCAACTCCTGTTTCGTAGACTTGTCGTACAGGTGTGAAGCGGGTAGGGAGAGCGCGTGGCTGCCAGTAGAGAAGTGTCACCGAGCAAGACGCTGGCCGAGAGCTGGACGCCCGGTCCGGTGGGGCGGGTGGCAGCTCCGCTACGCGAACAGGTCATCGACGCACTGCGCGCGGCCATACTCGACTTCACACTCGCCCCCGGCCAACGTCTGATCGAACGAGAACTCATCGAACAACTGGGTGTCTCCCGCACCACGGTGCGTGAGGCGCTGCGCGAGTTGACCTCCGAGGGGTTGATCACCGTCGTGCCGCAGAAGGGCGCCATCGTCAGTTCCCCGTCGGTGGAGGAAGCGCAGGAACTCTACGAGGCGCGTCGTCGTCTCGAGGGACTCCTGGTCCGACGGTTCGTCGAGCGTGCGGCAAGGTCGCAGATCATCGCGTTGGCCGCAGCCGCGGAGGCGTTCGCCGAAGCGACGGAATCCGGTGAACCGCTGCGCATTCTCGACGCCGTGGATGACTATCACGCCGTGATCGTGGCGGGCGCGCGTAGCCCGGTCCTCGAATCCCTGGTCGGGAATCTGCAGAGCAGACTGCGCGTGCTGCGGGCTCAGGGCATGCCCGCCGACCATTCGGTTTCGATCGACAAGCTCCGCGGCGTGGTCGACGCGGCACGAGACGGCGACGCCGACCGCGCTGAAGAGCTCTACGACGACCACCTGCGGGTCGCCGCAGACAACGCGGTGCGGAGCCTGCGGCGACTCGCGGTCTAGCTCAATCAGAAGACCAGCGGTTCTCCGAAGTGGAAGTGCGACAACGAATTGAACGTCACGTCCCACTGTGCGGCGATGTGCGTCTTGTACATCGCGACGTCACGGTAGTACTTCTCCATCGACGAGCCCTTCTTGGCGGACGTGCTGCCCGCAGTGGAGAACGCGAGATCCACGGCATCGTTGGCGATCCGGGCCGCGGTCTGCACGATCCCACGTAGGCGTGCATCCTGCTCCGGGGTGAACTCCTCGCCAGTATCGACCCACTTCCGGCCGAGTGCCTCGTGCTGACGCACGGCGGAGATCAGCAGGTTCTCGGCCGAATCAATCTGTGCGAGTAGGTTTCCGAACCACCGGTGGTACTCGGGGGTCTGGATGCGCGGGGTCCGCGGCGGGAAGCTGGCCGGGCGCGCCTCCATCAACTCCTCGAACTGGTCGATCGCCGCCCACGCCGCGCCGACCTGCGTCGCCACGAGTTCTGCGTTGAAGTAGGTGAGCGTACGACCGAGGTACATCGGATTCTTGTGCAGCCGGTACCCGGGTGTGCCCTCGGTCCCGAGCACGTGGTCGCGGAAGTCGTAGACGACACTGAGGTGATCGGGAACCAGAACGTCTTCCGCGGTGATCGAGTTCGAACTCGAGGCACGCATACCGATTGTCTGGTCGCCGCCCCAGTCGTCGAGGATGGTGTACGAGGACCGGGGGATGATGAAGATCCGTTGCTCACCTGCCTCGCCGTCGGGGCCTTCTGTCCGTGCGAGCACCATCGCATGGGTGCTCCATGCTGAACCGGAGCAGTAGTCCCATCGCCCGCTGAGTCGATAGCCGCCCGGCACCTTGACAGCCTTGCCCGACGGCACCGTTCGACCGGGAGCGATGAACGTTCCCGCGAACAGTTCCTCCTGTGCCTGCTCGTCGAAGAAGCATGCCACGTGGTAGGCGTGACCCGCGCCGAGGATGAAGCTCCACCCCACTCCCGGGTCTGCACGCGAGATCTCGATGCCGAGGCGCATGAAGTCGTCGAGGCCCATCTCGAAGCCACCGTAGCGGCGCGGAACCAGTGCCCGATAGAACCCCGCGTCCAGGAATTCCTCGTGGATCTCGGCACTGTAGCCGCCGAGGTCCTCGTGCTGTGCCTGCATCTTCCGTAGCCGCGGACGCAGGTCTGCCGCACGGGCGATCAGGGTGTCGACAACCGATCGATTGTCGACGGCGCTCGGTGGCGCGAACAAGCTGCCGGTCATCGTCGCTGTCCTTCCGTCTGTGTGTTCCCCGTGTGGGGCTTTCTCAGGGCATTCGTCGCCTGTTCGTCCAGGACCAGGCCCTCGGGATCGTTCTCGGGATCGCCGATCACCACGACGCCGTAGTCTCGCGCAGCGCCTTCCACCGACACGTACTGATCACGGACGTCGATGAGTACCTTCTGCGGATCACGGGTGAACGGGTCTCCCCAACCGCCGCCGGCGTTGGTGACATAACGGATCACCGAATTGGCTCGAGAGACGTTGCGGTCGGCGGAGAACGGGTACACGAATTCACCGTCGTCGGACGGAAGGTGCGTCTCGGGGTCGACGACCCCGGCCCACGGCGTTGCGGCACGATACGACGCGTCGTCGGCATCAGGCGCCGACACCGCACCGTCGGATCCCGGCTCGAACATCCAGATGCCACCGCGGGCACCGTCTTTGCCGCCCTGTGCGCCGAAACCCGCTGCGTTCTTGTACCGCAACGATGTCAGGGAGTGTCCGGCGTCGAGCTTCCACACCGTATCCCGGAGCACCGCAGCACCACCACGGAAATGACCGGGCCCAGCGGAGTCGATCTTCATCTCATGTCGCAGAACAACGGCAGGAGCGTTCTTCTCGATCGCTTCGATGGGAGGTGCTACGCCGTTGGCCTGATAGCTCATGCACTGACTGTCGGCATCACCGAACTGGTTGGCACCGTAGGGGCCCACCTCTCCACCACACTGCAGCGCCGACACCCACTGCGTTCCGTCCGGCAGTTCACCGAAAGCGGTATGCAGGTCGGCACTGCCACGATCGCCGCCGATCGCGGCGTCACCCACCGCATCGGCGAGCGCACGCAGCATGGCGGTCAGGATGATCTGATTCTGTTCCCAGTACATGAAGACACAACCGTCGGGCGGAAGCGCCGACAGCATGGTGCCCTCCGGCAAGACGATGTCGACGTTGCGGTAGAGGCCGGAGTTGAACCGCCCGTGCGGGAGGAAGAGGTACTTGAGGGCGATGCCCACCGATGTCTTGGTGTCCCACGCGGTGGCGTTGACGGAGCTACGCGCCTGCCGTGACGTCCCGGAGAAGTCCACCTCAATGCGCGCGCCCCGCTTGCGGATCGCGACCTCGAGCGAATAGTGCTCGGTGTCGTCGACCCCGTCGCAGTCGATCTGCTCGCTCCCCGTCCAGTCGCCGTCGGCGAGCACCGACAACGCGGTTGCCATGGATTCGGCACCGAGGTCGCAGACGTAGCGCATGGTGCCGTGCACCGCCGCCAGTCCGTATCGCTCGACGGACTCGAGCAACAGTTGTTCGCCGAGTTCGAGGCTGGAGCAGATCGTCAGCATGTCCGGGTAGAGGATGTCGGCCATCCGGACGTTGTCGAAGATCAGATTCCAGGTCTCGGGGACCTTCTCGCCCTTGTGCACCAAGAGGCGTGGTGAGATCACCAGCCCGTTCTCGTAGACGTTTCGTTTCGTCGCACTGAAGCCGCCCGGAACCACACCACCCATATCCAGTTGGTGCGCATTGAGATTGACGAAGCCGATGATCCTGCCGTCGACGAAGACCGGCCGGATGAATGTCAGGTCGTTGTTGTGGTTGCCCGTGCGGTAGGGGTCGTTGGAGATGAGCACGTCGCCTTCGGCGAGGTTCTCCGGACCGAACTCCTCGACCGTGTTGGCGACCCCGTCCAGTGCGGTGCCAGCCATCAGCACGATGCCGTTGCTCGCCGCAGGCACAAGGTAATCGAGGTCCGTCGGTCCGCTGATGGTGCACGCGAGGTCGTAGAAGTCGCGGAGCACCGGCGAGAATGCACCGGTCAGCAGGCGAGCACTCATGTGTTCGACGAGGTAGTCGAAACGGTTGCTCAGAACGGTGGCGGTGTATCGATCGCACCCGTAGAGGTGGGTGAACATCTCGGCGTCGAGATCACGTATCTGCGACGACTCCACGGGAGCCGCCTGTTCGACGAGTGTCATTTCGTCTTCCTTTCGATGATGAGCTCGCCGCACCGCCCGACGAGTGCCGTCTGCTCGGGCAGGACGATGGTGGTGGACAGGTCTTCGCGAATCACCGCGGGACCCTCCACGGTCGCACCCACGGCGAGCTCTGCCCGCTGGTACTCGCCCGCAGTGACCGGGGTGTCGGTGAGGTATTCCAGAGTGATCAACCTGTCGGGCGATGCGGTGAACGGTGCCCGGTTCTCGACGGGGATGTACTCCACCTTCTCCGAGGGAACGATCAACTCGACGCGATAGGTGACGCCTTCCACCGGGATCTGCTCGAAGCGATGGCCGTTGCGGTCCTCGTAGGCGCGGTGGAATGCCGCGATCATGTCGCCCACGGTGTCCTGTGTGATCGTGTCGCCGGTGATCTCGATGAAGGGTGTTTCCCAACTCTGGCCGAGTAGGCGTCCGTCGAAGCTCCGCCTGACCCTGAGGTCTGCGCCCGCGGCACCGACGCGTTCGCGCAGGGTGCGCTCCATCTCGTCGAAGACCTCGGCCACCTGGTCGGCGTTGTCCGGGGACAACACCATGTATGCACTACGTGATTCGTAGAAGACCTGATCGGTAGAGAGCAGTCCGAGCGCGGAGAAGAGCCCGGGGTACGGCGGAATGATCGCGTTCTTCAGTGGCAGCAGGTCGAGCACCGCCGGCAACAGCATGGGTCCAGCAGCACCGTAGGACATGAGCGCGAAGTCGCGGATGTCGACGCCGTGCCGCACAGCAACATTGAGGACTTCTTCGGCGATGTTCGACACCGCAAGCCAGTACGCCGAGGCGACACGTTCAGAGAAGTCGATCGGAGTGTCGAGCGCTTCGAACGCCGCGCGTGAAGCCTCCTTGTCGAGGAACATCTCACCTGCGGCGAACGCCTCGCCGTCGAGGATGCCCATCAACAGGCAGGCGTCGGTCACTGCGGGCTGGGTGCCCCCGCGCCCGTAGCAGGCCGGTCCCGGTTCTGCACCTGCCGACCCCGGACCGACCTGAATGCCGCCCGACGGCGCGATCCCGACCAGACTGCCGCCGCCTGCACCGACGCTGTACACCTCGGTCGAGAGCGCATTGATCACGAGATCGTGCTCGAGCTCGAAGGTGTTCTCGATGAACGGCTTTCCGTCGACGATCAACGACACGTCCGTCGATGTCCCGCCGACATCGGCGCAGAGGAGGTTGTTCTCTCCGATGGCGGCGCCGAGTCGCACACTGGAGATGGTGCCTGCCGCCGGCCCGGCGAACAGGATGCGGAACGGGCGATTGAGCGCCTCCTGCCACGGCAGAAGTGTTGCCGCACAGTCGGCGAAGTTCAACTCGCCGTCGAAACCGAGTTCCCGCAGCTCGCGATCGATGTGAGCTGAGTAGTCGGTGAAGATCAGCTTCATGAAGACGTCGATGACCGTCGTCGACGCGCGCGTGTATTCCTTTGCCAGGGGCGATGTCTCGGAGGAGATGGACACCACCATGTCGTCACCGAGAACCTCGTGCACGAGTTCCCTGAGGCGGATCTCGTGCGCCGGGTTGACGTAGCTGTTGATGGTACAGATGGCGATGCCTTCGACGCCGCACTTGCCGAGCACCTCGAGCTGATGCCGCGCACTGGACTCGTCGAGTTCGATGAGAACGTTTCCGTCGGCGGTGACACGCTCGACGACGCCGCGCCGCAGGTATCTCGGCACCAGCGGCCGGTTGGCATCGCCGAACGACCGACGCCATGCGGGATCGGTCTGGGCGTCCAGCGGGCGGTGCACGTTTCCCCGGTCGAGGACGTCCCGGAAACCGTCCGTGGTCAGATATGCGATCTTGGGCAGTCGCCGCTCGATGACCGCGTTGAGCCCCATGGTGCTGGCGTGGTTGAAGACAGTGCTACCGGCCACGCCGAGTCTCTTGGCACCCTCGACAACCGGCGCCGGGGGATTGGAACGACTACTGGGCACCTTGGTCACCGAGATCTTGCCGTCGCGCACCGCGACGACGTCAGTGAAGGTACCGCCGACATCAACTCCGAACATCGTGCTCACTCCCCCCTCTGCCCGACGCCAGCGGCTGTCCTGGCGGGTACGACAGGTGTGAACGAACCCAGCCTCGGTGTCCTCGTCTTGGTCACCGTGTACAGGCAGTCCTGGCATTTGGTGACGTCCCACCAGCCACCCTCGCCGAGCACCCGGTACTCGGCGACTGCCGTTGAACTGCCGCATTCCGGGCAGGTCTCGTCGACCGGTGATCGCTGGGCGTAGAGCCGCTCCTGCGTCGGCCGTGGAAAGTTGTGCATCGCTACCGATTCCTTTCAGACGTCTCGATCGCATTCGGACGATCGCCGCTCGACCGCGCCGCCCCTGGACTTGTTGTACGATTGTCATACAATCATGACGAGTCATGGGTCACACCGGAGGTTCTGTGTTGCGCGGTTCACAGATGAATGTAGATGCTGATCGATGCGCAGGCATGGGCCAAAAGCGCACACCACTGTCGGGTGGACGCACTGGCGGCAGGTTCTCGGGCCCCGGCCCCGGCCGATCACCGGCTGTGCGATCGTTCACGGCTCCGGCAACCAATGTCCGGGTCACCGAGTTGATCTCCGAAGACGTTGCCGGACAAAGCTTTCCCACCTATCCGGACTCATCGTCGACGGTGGTGCGAGTCCAGCTCACCGGGCACAGCAGAGTCGGTTCCGGAACCACCGAAACGACGCTGAGGCCCGGTGACACGGGGGTGCTCACCAGCCGGACGGCTACCACGGCGGCTTCACCCGACAGCCGCAGCGTCGACTTGTCGATTCCCTGGAGTGAGGTGGAGATACCTCTTGCAGAGTTCGGACTGACGGCGATCCGCGCGGGTCAGGGGTCGCTCACGGGGGCGCTCACCCATCTGTTGAACACCATCGTTGCAGGCTATGAGATGCTCGATGGCCGCCAGCGCTACCGGGTCATGCGGAGCGCCGCCCAACTCGGACTCGCGGTGATCCTCGACGACTGCGACGGGAGCTGGTCGGAATCCGACCCGCACGTCGTCCTGTTGCGGGAGATGTATCGTCACATCGAGGAGCGTCTGCCTGATCCCGATCTCGACGTCAACGAGCTCGCGGCCGCGCATCATCTCTCAGTTCGGCACGTGCACAACATCTTCCGACTCAGCGGTCAGAGCGCTGCAGCGCGAATCCGGGAGCGCCGGGTGGCGCGCGCGTGCGAAGAGCTCGCCGACCCGGTGAAGGTGGACGTACCGGTGGCCACCATCGCCACACATTGGGGCTTCTCCGGTGCATCGCACTTCGGTCAGGTATTCAAGAGCACCACCGGCGAGACACCCGCGGCATTTCGTCTTCGCACCACCGCGCGACGCACCCCGGACGCGGTACCCATGTCGGCACGGTAGCGTCCGGGGTCGAACGAATCGTCAGGCGCCCGGGTCGTCAGGCGCGCGAGTCGTCAGGCGTTGACGCGGATCTCCGAGAGGGTTGCCTCTGCAATCCGGAACGACTCCAATGCCGCGGGCACCCCGGCATAGATCGCGGTCTGGATCAGCACTTCCTGGATTTCTTCCTCGGTGCAGCCATTGGTGACAGCGCCGCGAACGTGAACTGCCAACTCATGTCCGCGATTGAGTGTTGTGAGCATGGCGAGGTTCAGCAGGCTCCGCGTCTTGCGATCCAGCCCCGGACGCGTCCACACCGCACCCCAGCAGTACTCGGTGACCAATTCCTGTATGGGCCGCGAGAATTCGGTGACATTGTCGAGTGAGCGTTGCACGTGCGCCGCCCCGAGCACCGTCTTACGCATCTCGATGCCCTCGCGATATGTCTCGTCGTGCGTGTCGTCGAACTTCATGGTTCCTCCTGCATTGATTGTCATACATCCGAGTCATGGCCGTCTGATCCAACGCTCAGCCTATTGACGTCTCGGGGTAAGGAGATCTAGAAATCGCGCTGTCCGGCTTAAGATTTGCGCACAGATCAGCTGCCGTCGATCAACGCCATAGGCATGGGCCGGATATTGCCTTACCGTATGACATCTCAGTCCTCGGCCCCGGGGACACATGCACAACGGAAATCCGGTGAACCTGATGGACGACGACGTCTACGAGGTGCTCGCAGTGCGCTACGCGTCGAGGCAGACGCTGCGTAGCCTCGTGTATCTCAATCATCATCTCTACGACGAGCCCGACGGCCCGATCGGCATGGACTATTTCATCTGGATCGTGCGAAACGCTCAGCGCACCTTCGTCGTCGACACCGGATACAGCGTCGAGGGCGGGCGGGCACGCCAACGCGGCCACCTCATCCACCCCGCTGATGCACTCACGGCCCTCGACGTGGACCCTGATGACGCCACCGTGATCCTGACCCACGCTCACTACGATCACGCCGGCAACCTCGACCTGTTCCCGCGGTCGCCGATCATCACCCCGAAGACCGAGTTCGATTTCTGGACCGGAGAGATGGCGCATCGCTTGCAGTTTCGACATTCTGCCGAGACACGGGAGCTTGAGTTGCTCGGCGAGATCGCACGCCAGGGACGAATGACCTTCTTCGTGGGTCGTTCTGACATCGCTCCGGGAATCGAGTTGATCGAACTCGGCGGTCATTCCCCGGGGCAGGCGATCGTCCTGGTCAACACCGAGGCGGGCACCGTCCTGCTCAGTTCGGACGCGACGCACTACTACGAGGAGATCGAGCGGGACATGCCGTTCCTCGTCGTCGCCGACCTCGAGGCGATGTACGCCGGCTTCGACACGATGAAGCGCATCGTCGCCGAGCGAAACGCCATCCTGGTGCCCGGCCATGATCCGGAGGTCATGACGCGCTTCCCCGCGCACGACACCGCAGAGTTCGCGGTCGTCATCGCCCCTACGCCAACACCATCGCGCTGCGTCGCAGCCACACAGAGAGGAGCAGACGTTGTCTGACGTCACATCACAGAAGCCCGGACGCGGCGGTCCCGTCGGATTCATCGGCCTGGGCAACATGGGCGGCCGTATGGCACGCTGCCTCGTCGACGCCGGAGTCGAGGTGATCGGCTTCGACACCGTGGCAGCCAACGTGGCCGACTGCGGTGCGACCGGTGCCACCTCGGTCAAGGATGTGCTCAGCAGTGCGGACGTCGTGTTACTGTCGCTGCCGCACAGCCGCATCGTCGAGAGCGTCGTCAGGGGCGCCGACGGAATCCTCGAGCACTGCTCGCCGGGACAGATCGTCGTCGACCTCAGCACCTCCGAACCCGCGTCCACCAAGGTGATCGCGGCCGAACTCGCCGAACGCGACGTCGCCCTGCTCGATGCCGGGATCTCCGGCGGAGCAGCTGCGGCGGAAAAGGGCGCGCTGACCCTCATGGTCGGCGGCCGGCGGGACGTTCTCGAATCCGCACGCCCGATCCTCGATCTCTTTTCCGCCAAGGTCTTTCATTGCGGCGACGTCGGCGCGGGCCACACCGTGAAGCTGCTGAACAACTTCCTCAACGCGATCTCGCTGTCGGCGACAGCCGAGGTGATGGTCGCCGGACGCAAGGCCGGGCTCGACCTCGACGTACTGCTCGACGTGTTGAACAGCAGTTCCGGCGTCAACTTCGCGACCCAGAACCGCTTCCCGAAGATCATCCACGGCGACTACCTCGAAGGCGGTCTCACCAACTCGTTGATGATGAAAGACGTCCTCGCGTACTGCGATCTGGCCGCGGGTCTCGGCGTCACGAGTCCCAACTCGTCCGCACCGGTTGCCGCCTTCGGCCTCGCGATCCAACTCGGCTACGCCGACCGCATCAGCAACACGGTCGTCGACGCGATCGGCGACCTCTCCGGGAACGTTCGCCTACAACCCACCACGAACGAGGACAACGCATGAAACTCATTCACTCCGTCGACCACTCGGGCACCGCAGGCAAGACAGGGTCGAAGTTCACCGGCAACGTGTACAACTACCTGACCATGCCCGCCACCGATGGGATCACCATCAACTCGGTCAACTTCACTCCCGGGGCGCGCACCTTCTGGCATCACCACGAGCACGGCCAGATCCTGCAGGTCCTGGCAGGCGAAGGTCTGATCGGGACCGAAACCGAGGTCCGCAGGCTCAAGGCCGGCGACACGGTCTGGTGCCCACCCGGTGAGAAACACTGGCACGGTGCGGGAGCCGAGTCGTTCATGACGCACACCGCCATCTCCCTGGGAGTCACCACCTGGGCCGACCCACTCGACGACGCCGACTTCGTGGCGGCGGCCGAGACGGTCGAGGCGGTTGCGGCCGACACGAACTCATCCGACGAGAGCAGCGTGGGAGCGCTCCGATGAGCACCGAGGTCCTTCCCGACATCGCACTCATCGGACTGGGAAACATGGGCTCCCCGATGGCTGCGCGTCTGATCGGCGCCGGATATCGGGTCACCGGCTTCGACCTCGACCCCGCGGCTCGGGATCGGTTGACCGCCAACGGTGGTACCGGCGTTGCCACGGCCATCGAGGCGGCACGGGCGGCGTCGGTGGTCATCCTCATGCTGCCCAACTCCACGGTCGTTGAAGCCGTCGTCCGGGATCTGCTCGACGCTGCTGCACTCGCGCCCGGAAGTGTCGTCGTCGACATGAGCTCGTCCGATCCGGCGTCGACTCGCGAACTCGCACAGACGTTGTCCGCAGCCGACGTGACCCTGGTCGACGCACCGGTCTCCGGTGGGGTCAAGGGCGCAGAGAACGGCAAGCTCACGATCATGGTTGGCGGCTCCCCCGAGGCTTTCGACACGGTCCGCCCCGTGTTGGAGTCGCTGGGCACCCCGCGGCTCGGCGGCGACGTCGGAGCCGGGCACGCCATCAAGGCGATCAACAACCTGCTCTCGGCCACACACCTGTTGGCCACTGCAGAGGCAGCAGCCGCTGCACAACGCTTCGGACTCGACCCGGCGGTGCTGATCGACATGGTGAACACGTCGAGCGGCCGGAGCGGCTCGACCGACAACAAGTACCCGAACTTCATTCTCCCCGGCACGTACGACTCCGGCTTCGCGCTCGCGCTGATGCTCAAGGACATGAAGATCGCCACCGACCTGGCCGCAAAGGTGGGGGCGCCCGCGCTGCTCGGCGAGCAGGCGGTCGCGATGTGGGAGCGTGCCCAGACCCAACTGGAACCGGGCGCCGACCACACGGAGATCGCACGTTGGATCGACAACAACGTCGACGATCCCGTGGCCGAAGATTCCGGAGCGGACTCAGAAGCATCGAAGAATGCGCTCGCTCAACGCATTCGGGATATTCATGGGACTTGGGACGACGGTTGGCAGTCGATTCTCGACCTGCGGCCGGCCTTTCTCGCCGCCTATGCCGACCTCGCCGAGGTTCCGTGGAAGAAGAACCATCTCGACGACAAGACCAAGGAACTGATCTACCTCGCGGTCGACGCCGCCGCGACGCATCTGCACAGCCCCGGCGTTCGTCAACACATCAGGGCCGCACTCGACCACGGGGCCACGCCCGACGAGATCATGGAAACCATCGAGCTGACCGCAACGCTCGGTATTCACGCGATGAATATCGGTGTGCCCCTGCTCACCGAGGTGCTCGAGGAGGAGGGTCTGCGCGACACGCCGGCCGAACTGACCTCATACCAGCGGTCCCTGCAGGAGCAGTTCACCACCGAGCGCGGCTACTGGCATGAGTTCTGGGACGAGATCCTCGAACTCGATCCCGAGATGTTCCAGGCGTACACCGAGTTCTCGGCATTGCCGTGGCGCACGGGGTCCCTCTCGCCCAAGGTCAAAGAACTGATCTACATCGCATTCGACTCTGCCGCGACACATCTCTACGTCAAAGGCTGGAAGCTACACATTCGCAACGCAATTCACCACGGCGCGACGAAGGAGGAGATCCTTGAAGTGATGGAGATCTCCAGCGCGCTGGGCTTCCAGTCCGCGACGACCGCTTTTCCCATTCTCGCAGACGAACTCGACCGCCGGTCACGTCGGTCGGCGTCGTCGCCCGATGCCATCGGAGGTTCACACTCATGACCATGACCGGATTGAAGGGGCGGGTGGCGGTCGTCACCGGAGCCGCAGGTGGTCTCGGGCGCGCTGCCGCCGTCCGCCTCGCCGACGAGGGTGTGCACATCGTCGCCGTCGACCTCGACGAAGCCGCAGCACGTGAGGTCGCATCTGCGCTGTCGACCGAGTCGATCGGGGTGGGCGCAGACGTGACCAGCGAGAGCGGCGTCGACAGCTACCTCGCCGCCGCGCTCGATCGATTCGACGCGGTGGACTTCCACTTCCTCAACGCCGGTATCGCGGGATCGACTGCCCCCCTGGTCGACGTCTCTGTCGACGAGTGGGATGCGGTGATGGCCGTGAACCTCCGTGGCCCGTTTCTCGGGATTCGTGGCGCGTTCCGCGAGTTCCACAAGACGGGTGGGCACGGCGCGATCGTCGTCACCTCGTCGATCGCCGGATTGCGCGGCAGCAACGATCTGCTGGCATACACGACGTCGAAGCACGGCGTCATCGGGCTCGTCCACGGCGCAGCCGTCTACGGCGGCCCCATCGGAGTGCGGGTCAACGGCATCGCGCCGGGTATCGTCCCGACGCAGATCTTCGGCCCTGCTGGGCGCGACGACATGATCCGTCGCGCCGGTACCTCACCGCTGCGACGGCCGGGACGTCCAGAGGAGATCGCCGGTTCGGCGGCCTACCTGTTCAGCGACGACGCCACGTACGTGACCGGCGAGATCCTCTCTGTCGACGGGGGCGCTAACATCCAGAACACCAATCGCAACGCGGGCGGTGCGGGCTTGTGGGACGTCTCGGTCACCGATCTCGATCTGTTGCACCGGCACGGTGCAGCGGCAAGCAGTCGGTAGCGCACCCCGCAGACGAAAAACGTGCTCCGCGGCCCCGGATTCCGGGCACCGCGGAGCACGTTTCTGTCGCGGCCACTAGGTGCGCGAGATGGTCTTCTCGCGACACAACAACGTCCGTGCGGCGTCGATCGCCTCATCGGTGATGATGTGCTCGTCGCCCGGAACGATCAGGGCGTCGACATCGGCCCCAGCTGCGCGGAGCGCGGTGACAGTCTGCGTGACCCGCTCGGGCGGCACGAAGGGATCGTGCTCGATACTGCGCACCACCACAGGAACACCGTCGAGCGACTGAGACTGCGCCACAACGTCTTCAGGTCCGATGTACCCGCCGGTGAACAGGATGATCCCGCCGACGGGCCGCGGGCGCGTCAGCGCCCAGTGCGCCAGCAGACACGCGCCCTGTGAGAAGCCCCAGACGACGAGCCGCGCGGTATCGACCCCCGACTCGACAAGCGCGTCGACGCGTGCATCGATGGTATCGAGGGCGTGATCGAGACTCGGCTGATTGGCATCGATCGGTTCGAGGAACGGTCGGGGATACCACGAGTCGCCGTCGGCGGCAGGTGCGAAATACCGTACATCTGCGACATCGAGTCGATGCGATTGCTCCCTCATGAAGTCCGGACTCTGCCCACGCCCGTGCACGGCCAGTACGGCGGTCGTCATATCGGAGGGCTCGGCGCCCCACTCGATCAACGGAGAAGAAAGATGAGGGTTCGACGCCACGCTGCGCTCCGTCCACTAGTCGGTGATTCGTGAGCGTATCCCGCGTCGATCATCGCGCCCTGTTGCGTTCGCGCACCGATCTGTCGTGGACGCGCACGGTTGCGAGGGGTCAGCCGAGTCCCGGATGTATAGAGGCGCGGTAGGCGGCCGGGGTGACGCCGATCCGCTCCTTGAACAGGTTGCCGAAATGCGAGGGATTCGCGAAGCCGCAGCGCATCGCGATTTGCCCGACGGGCACCGTCAGCTGGGCAGGGTCGGCGAGTTCGCGTTGCGCCAGTTCGATCCGCCGTGTCCGGATTCGTTCGGCGGCAGTCTGGCCCGCCCCCCGAAACACGTTGTGCACCTGCCGAACCGAGACATAGTGGGCGTCAGCGAGTTGCTTCACGTCCAACTCGGGGTCGTCGAGGTGATCTTCGATGTAGGCGAACAGTTGCTCGCGCAGCCGCTGCGTCGGGTCCTTCGGGATCACCGACTCGCCGACCTCCTGCAGGACCAGCGTCACAGCGAGGTCAACCGCGCTGCGGAGAGCTCTGGCCCGTTGGGCCGGACCGACTTTCGGGAGGGTCTCGTTGAGGGAAATCAGCAGCCCCGCCACCGCGGGGGTCAATCCACGCTCAGGTCCCAGCGTGCGCGCCTGCACATGCCGGATGTAGTCGATCGGAATACTGATGGCATTCGACGGAAGCGTCAGGCACAGACTGCGGTAGTCGTCGCTGCTGGCCACGAGTCCGACGCGGTCGGCGCTGTAGAAGCCGATGTCCCCGGGCCGGAACACGCATCGTTGGCCGTCGACCTCCATCGTGGCGTGGCCGTTCAGTTGCAACGAGAGCATGTGGACGGGAGTCGCGCCGTCACGTCCTGCCGGGTCGTGATAGGCCTCGTGCTTGCCGGTTTCCAAGTCGCACAGCCCGATTCCGTCGGCCACGTGCGCCCGAAGTCTGCCGTGGAAGTCGCTGGTCGAATCGGGCCGCACGTCGAATCGGGTGGTGAGCGCGGCGATCGCCGGACCCCACTCCTCGACGCTGAGATCGTGATCGCCCAACCAGGCGGCCGAGTGGGCCTCTCGCTCTCGACTTGCGTCGTCGCAAATCTTTGTCACTGCAGTAGTTCTTTCTCGCCACGGACGCTGACGTCCTCACTGTGAGGGTGTTCGCATCCACAACATCGGTGTGCACACATCCGTGATGGCAGTGATGCCCGTCACGAATAGCTTCGAGTGTGACACGCAATCAGGGCGATGTCACCCCCACTGATCAGCACAGGGACCACACGCCCACCACGACTTTCTGGAGGATTCCGATGAAGGCAGTCGTCGTTCCCGAGGCGGGCAGGCTCGAGGTGATCGACGTGACCCTTCGGGAGCCGGAGGCAGGCGAGGTGCATGTCCGTCTCGACGCGGCGGCGATGTGCATCACCGACACCCTGAGTGTCTGCGGCGACGGGCTAACCCCGTTTCCGCTCATCCCCGGACACAGTGCAACGGGAACCGTCGTGGCGGTCGGACCGGACACCACCCGAGTCGCGGCCGGCGACCGGGTGATCGTGGTCGGTTCGGCCCAGTGCACCCACTGCTATTACTGCGAGCACGACGCCCCCGGCGCCTGCGAGCAGATCTTCGACGGCATGTCCCGGGTCATCGGCACCGACTCCGACGGTCGGGCTGTCCATGCCGACGGCGGGGTCGCGACCATGGCCGAGGAGATGATCTACCGCGAATCCAACGTGGTCGTCGTGTCCAGCGCCGCCGATCCGAAGCACCTGGCAATGCTCGGCTGCGGCATCGTCTCGGGTCTCGGGGCAGTATTCGACGTCGCGCAGGTCAGGGCCGGAAATTCGGTGGCGGTTCTCGGCTGCGGGCATCTCGGACTGTGGATGATCCAGGCTGCAGTTCTTGCCGGTGCCGGTCGAATCATCGCCGTCGAGCCCATCGAGTCCCGGCGCCTACTCGCAGGCGAACTCGGGGCCACCGACCTCGTCGACCCGGAGGAGTCGGATCCCGTCGCGCAGGTGAAGGCACTCACCGATGGACGCGGCGTCGACGTCGCCCTCGAAGCCGCCGGGCGCACCGCAGCCATGGAGCAGGCGTTTGCGATGACGCGTGGCGGCGGGACGGTCGTGCCGACCGGAATGGAAAGCCCCAGTGCCACGGTCACCCTGCACGGGTACGAGTTCGCGATCGGGTCGAAGCGAATTCTGAGTTCCCAGACCGGCGGCGGCGACATCATCTCGATGATCCCCAGATTCGCGGAGATGCTCGACACAGGTGCGCTGAATCCGTCGGCGATCGTCACGGACGTCTACGAGATGGCCGACATCGAGACCGCGTTCGACGACATGCGAAATCGCAAGGGAATCACCGGAATCGTCCGGCTCAACACGCAAGCACAGAGTGAGGAAGCACAGTGAATCGATTCGACGGGAAGGTCGCCATCGTGACCGGAGCGGCGGGAGGAATCGGCCGCGCAACAGCTCAGCGCCTCGCCGACGAGGGCGCCGTCGTCATCGCCACCGATATCAATGACGCCGACGCACAACAGATCACCAAGGAACTGCGAGTCCCGTTCTCGCGCGGGTCGTTCGCCACGCTCGACGTCACCGACGAAGACGGCTGGGACGCGGTGGTCGAGCAGACACTCGCCGAGCACGGCCGCATCGATGCGCTCGTCAACAACGCGGGTATCGGCGACCTCCGCACGATCGAAGAGAGTACGCGGGAGAGCTATGAGCACGTGATCGCCATCCTGCAGACCGGCGCTTTTCTCGGGATGAAGGCGGTCGGCCCCGCACTCAAGGAGACCGGGGGCTCCGTCGTCAACGTCAGCTCCATGTTCGGATTCGTCGGAACCGCAACGGTGTCACCCGCCTATCACGCGGCCAAAGGCGCACTCCGCAGCATGAGTAAGGGCACTGCGGTCGCGTGGGCGCCCGACGGTGTCCGCGTCAACTCCGTCCATCCCGGCTTCATCGACACCGCGATGCTCGGTGGGGCCGACGACTCCGTCTTCGCACCGGTGATCCCCATGGCGCGTGTCGGTCGACCGACCGAAGTCGCCGCGGCCATCGCGTTCCTGGCCAGCGACGACGCCGCGTACGTCACCGGCGCTGAACTCGCCTGCGACGGCGGCTACGTCGCCCAATAGTCCAACGTCACCCAATAGCCCCCGCACCCACATTCACCAACCGAACCCATCCGCATAGGAGTCCAGATGCCCATCCCACCAAGAGAAGTCGCCGTCGTCGATCCGCCGAAGGATCTCACGGTCGCCGAGGCGCTAGCCGTAGTCGCCGACCTCGCCCCGCAGATCCGCGAGGAAGCACCCGAGACGGAGGCGCGCACCTTCTATTCCGAGGACCTGCATCTGGCCTTCATGCGCGCAGGCCTCTACAACATGCTGCGGCCGAGGACTTTCGGCGGCTACGAATTTTCGATCGCCGCCTACCTCAAGGTGGTTCGGGAGATCGCGCGCGCTGACATGAGCACCGCCTGGGGCTTCTGTCTCGCCTCGGCGCACGTGCTGTGGATGGCATCGTGGTGGCCCGAGGAGGCGCAACGCGAGTTCTTCGCCAGCGCGCATACGGCAGCGTGCGGTACGTCGGCTCCCGGCGGAAGGATGACGAAGGTCGACGGCGGCTGGATCGTCAACGGTGTCTTCCCCTATGCCTCCGGCGGCGCGTACTCCACCCACTTCCTCGGCCACGTGTTCCCGGTCAACGAGGACGGCAGTCAGGGTCCGCTGAGCGTGTTCATGGCTCCGCGAGACATCTGGACCGTGCGCGACGACTGGGGTAAGACACTGGGACTCAAGGGCTCCAGCTCGCACACCGTCGAGATCACCGACGGATTCGTCCCCGACTCGCACGTACTCCTCGGCCAGGCGATCACCGACATCGCCGTCGACGGCGGCACTCCCGGGTACGCACTGCACAAGAACCCGATCTACAACGGCCGGGGGCTGTCGACCTTCACGCTCGAACTCGCGAGCCTCGGCGTCGGTGGCGCGCTCGGCGCCCTCGATCAGTACCGGGAGGTCATCACGACCAAGCGGACTGCGTTGCCGCCCATCACGCTTCGGTCGGAGAACCCGACCTACCAACTCTGGTACGCGGATGCGGCAACGCGACTGCAGGTGGCCGAGGCAACGCTCGACGCCGCCGCCGAACAGTTCACCGAGTGTGCGACACGTGCGGCGAAGGGCGAGGGCTCGTTCTCGTTGACCGACGACGCCGGAATCGGACGATGCGCCTACACAGCGCAGGCAGCGGCGTGGCAGGTACTCGAGGGCACGCTCATGAAGACCTCGGGTTCCAGCCACCTCGTGAACGGTTCCCGCATGGAACGGATCTGGCGCGACTTCAGCATGCTGCACAGTCATCAGAACACGATCGTCCAGGACATCACGGCTCCGATCTACGGGTCCGCGCTGCTCACCACCGCATCCTGATCACCCATCACCCACTGAAAAACCTCTGGATAACAACGAAGTTCGCTTCACCCAACAGAACGAAGTTCGCTTCACCATTGAAAGGAAAGAAATCATGGCCTTTGTCGAAGGTTCACACCACGTCACCCTCTCCGTCGCAGGCGCACAGGAGGACGTCGACTTCCACGTCAAGACACTCGGTATGCGCTTCATCAAGCGCACCGTGCTGTTCGACGGCTCGCTGCCGATCTACCACCTCTACTACTCGAACGCCAACGGCGATCCGTCGAGCGTGATCACCACCTTCCCGTGGGCGCAGCAGGGTCGCTTCGGCAAGCCCGGCACCAACCAGGCGCGTGAGGTGCTGCTGTCGGTGCCCACCAACTCGCTCGACTACTGGCACTCCCGTCTGACCGAGCACGACGTCAAGGATGTCCAGGACATCGAGGTGTTCGGACAGCGCCGCTTGGCATTCCGTCATCCGTCGGGCCTGGAGTACGTCTTTGTCACCAACGACAACGATGCACGTGAGGGCTACTCGGGCAACGGTGTTCCGCAGGAGCACGCCATCCACGGAATCCACGGTGTCGGCATCCACGCCCACACCCCGGACCGGATGGTCGACTTCGCCGAGGATGTCTTCTACTCGCAGGGCGACATCATCGAGGACGGCGACCGCGCCGCATTCCGCGTCGGCAACGAGAAGGTGGGCAACTGGGTCGAGCTGGTGGGCAACCGCACCGACGACCAGGGCACCTGGAGCTACGGCGCAGGCACCTATCACCACTTCGCATGGAATGCGTCGAGCCTAGAGAACCAGGACGAGCTGAAGTTCGAGATCGAGGGTGCCGGCTACACGGACATCTCCGAGCTCAAGGACCGCAAGTACTTCAAGTCGGTCTACGTGCGCTCGCCGGGTGGGGCACTGTTCGAGATCGCCGTCACCCACGCCGACGGCGGCTGGGACTGCGACGAGTCGCCGCAGGAACTGGGCATGCGCTTCCAACTCCCGTCGCAGTTCGAGGATCGTCGCGAGGAGATCTTCGGACAGCTGGAGACGATCGAGGACTGATCTCCTGACGTTCTGACCTACAGGGGCGACGGCGCATAGCCGTCGCCCCTGTTTGCGTGTTCACTCCGTAACGATAATTCATCATCTGATGACTTTTGGCGGGCATCGTGCCTACACTCGCCACATGCGAGCGATGATCCTGAAGGAATTCCGCGAGTTGCGGCGCGATCCGCGCACCCTGGCGATGTTGGTCGTACTACCGCTGCTGCTGCTCGTTATCTTCGGGTACGCGGCCAACTTCTACGTGTCGTCGTCGACGACTGCGGTCGTCGGCCCCCAGGCGACGCAGTTCGCGAAGTCGTTGCCGGAGTATTTCGACGTCACGACCATCGACACGAACGGCACCGAGGCCGACGCCTCTGAGCTGCTACGAGACAACAAGGTCGACACCGCCTTCGTCACCGGGCACAGCACACCAGGTCAACCGACCGTCGAGGCACTGCTCGACGGGTCGAATCTGTTTGGCGCCCAAGCAACATCGGGCTTGCTCAACAAGATGAGCAACAGCGTCAAGGTCCGCGTGCTGTTCAACCCGGAACTCAAGACTTCGTGGGTCATGGTCCCCGCGATCATCGGCCTCATCCTCACCTTCATCGGCACGATCGTCACCAGCATCGGTTTGGTACGCGAACGTGAGGCAGGAACCCTCGAACAGTTGGCCGTCATGCCGATCAAGCCAAGCCAGGTGATCCTCGGCAAGATCGCGCCCTACTTCCTTCTCGCGGCCATCGACATGATCATCGTGACCGTGCTCGGAATGTGGCTTTTCGGTGTGCCGTTCAACGGCAATGTCGGGGTCTTCGCGCTCGGCGCCGCCCTGTTCCTGTTCGTCGTCCTCGGACTAGGCGTGCTGATCTCCACCATCTCGCAGACCACCGGGCAGGCCATCCAAACGGCTTTTCTCTTTCTCATGCCACAAATCCTGCTGTCGGGCATGATCTTTCCGCTCGACGCCATGGCGGCCGGCGTCCGCTGGATCGGGTACCTACTCCCGCTCACCTACTTCACGATGATTTCGCAGGGTGTCATGATCCGAGGCGCCTCGATCGGCTCGCTCTGGGTCCCGCTGCTGGTCCTGGCGGTGATGGCCGTCGTCGTGTTCACCGCCGCGACACTGCGTTTCCGTCGCGATCTCGCACCCAATGCACGCGCATCCGCTTCGGCACGAGAGCACGCGGATACGACTAGCGGTGCGGCGTCGTGATCGCCGCAGCGTCGTCAGTGACCGTTCGGTTCGGCGACACCGTCGCTCTCGAGAACCTGTCGGTCGAACTCACCGATGGAACGATTCTGGCTGCGGTCGGAGGTGACGGCGCCGGCAAGACGACGCTCCTGCGAGCTCTTGCGCGAGAGGTGGTCTGCGACTCGGGAACGATCACGTCCCCGGACAAGCAACACCTCGGGTATCTTCCGGCTGGCCCGGGGTGCTGGGCCGCTCTCACCGTGCGGGAGAATCTCGATTTCGTCGGCGAGATGTACGGCCTACGGGGAGACGAACTCGTCGCGCGTCGTGACGAGATGATCAAGCGCGCGGGGCTGACCGTAGCCACTGACCGACCGGCCGGTGCGCTCTCGGGCGGCATGCGGCGTAAGCTCGCCACGTCGATGGCGCTGATTCACCGACCACGTCTTGTCATCCTCGACGAACCGAGCACCGGCGTCGACCCGGTGAGTCGAATCGATCTGTGGCGCATGATCTCCGAGTCCGCAGCAGCGGGATCGGCGGTGATCATGTCGACCACCTATCTCGACGAGGCGGAACGTGCAGCACAGCTACTCGTCCTCGACGAAGGTCGCACGCTGGCACAGGGTTCGTACGCCGACGTGCGCGCGGGATTCACCGGGACCATCACCTCGTCACCTCACCCGATCCGACGCGAGTGGTCGTGGCGTCGAGGACGTGAGCGTCACGAGTACTGGCCCGAGGACTCAACCGAGCGGCCCTCAGCGGGAGCCACCACCGTAGACCCCGACCTGGAGGACATCGTGATCTCGCTGTCACTACGGCGCCAACTCGTTTCAGCGGGTGCTCGATGACCGCCGACCGGCCTCTGATCGCCGCCGACCAGGTGACGAAGCGCTTCGGCGACTTCACGGCGGTCGACGACGTCTCGATGAGTGTCGGCGCCGGGGAGGTCGTCGGACTGCTCGGCGCCAACGGCGCAGGCAAGACAACGCTCATCCGTATCCTGCTCGGGCTTGTGCAACCCACCCGCGGCTCGGTAACCCTGTTCGACGGCCCGCCCGATCAAGGCCGACGAGCCCGATTGGGCTATGTGCCACAGAACCTCGGACTCTATCGCGATCTCACTGTGCGCGAGAACCTCGAATTCTCGACCGGGGCGTATGGCGTCGCGGTGCCGGAACTCCCCAAGGACCTCGCAGCACACCAGAACACGCTTGTCGGGTCATTACCGCTCGGAGCGCAGCGTCGAATCGCATTCCTGGTGGCACTGGCGCACACTCCTGACGCGTTGATCCTC
Source organism: Gordonia otitidis (assembly GCF_020735545.1). Lineage (NCBI taxonomy): Bacteria > Bacillati > Actinomycetota > Actinomycetes > Mycobacteriales > Gordoniaceae > Gordonia > Gordonia otitidis. Next base: position 2,731,214 of record NZ_CP085974.1, on the reverse strand, counting down.
GACGAGCCGACGTCCGGCGTCGACGCGCTCTCACGCGCGCGACTGTGGGATACGATTCGGGGCGAATCGGACCGCGGCACCGCAGTGCTGGTGACCACGCATTACATGGAAGAGGCGCAGGAGTGCGACCGTCTCCTGCTGATGTCGGCGGGAGAACTCGTGGCACAGGGCAGTGAGGCGGACATCGTCGGCGACACCACAGCAGTGCAGGTCGACACCGACGACTGGGCGAAGACCTTCTCCGTGCTCAACGACGCCGACGTCCCTGTGATCCTGTCCGGAACATCGATCCGTGTCGTCGATACCGACCCCGCGAGACTCGAGCAGGTCCTCGACGACGCAGGCATACATGCAAGCGTGACAACAGTTCCCGCGACCATCGAGGAGAAGATGCTCTCGCTTGCGAGGGAGAACGCACCAGCATGAGCGCGCGTAGAACTGGACGACCCCCGTCATCCGATTCCACTGCCACGCGAAACGCCATCCTCTCCGCAAGCCGAGAGCTCCTGTCGGAGAAAGGTTTCGAGCAAACTACCATGCGCGCAATTGCAGGCCGTGCGGGGGTCGACGCAGCCCTGATCCACCACTACTTCGGCAACAAGCGCGCGCTGACGGTCGAGGCCTTGCGGCCAGACGTCGACCCGACGGCAGTGTTCCGGGATACACCGCTTGACGCGGCGCGTCCTGGGCGGGATTTCGTCCGACGCGCGCTGCATCTCTGGGACGACGACGACGCGCAACGACAACGGGCCATCGCACTACTGAGGATTGCGCTGACCGACAAACAAGTGTCGGAGCGCATGGTGGATTTCTATGTTGGCGTGGCGCACGTCGCGCTCGGCGACATCGTCGCAGCTGACGATCGAGACCGCCGGCTCGTTCTCGTCGCCGGGCAGATGCTCAGCCTCGTCACCATGAGGTACGTGTTCGGGCGTCCGGAAATCGCCGACGCGACCGTCGACGAACTGGCCGAGGACGTCGGCCCGCTGATCGAGCAGCTGCTCAAAACAGACCGCTGATAACCATTGTTGCGCGCCGAGGCCCATGAGTTATTCCGCGCGTAACCACCACGAAATACTTCAGGCGTGAACTAGCTGATGTAGCCGGAACGACCAAGCGCCCGCCACAGTGCGGGGTGACGGCTCCACTCGCGAGGCAGTGTCGCCTCACCATCGTTCACTCCCGCGAGAACTCGCGGCAGCACCCCGAGGAGCATCGTGCCTTCCTTCGACGCGTCGATCAGCGACAACATCACCAAGTCCCTCAACGAGATTCCCCATCCCTCCCTGCCCAAGGGCTCGAACATCTACGGCGGGACGAAGATCTTCCCCGATTACAAGGCCGAGGACGGCGAAACCTACTTCACCCTGGTACACGGCATCGCCCACGAGTCGTCGGTGTCATTCGTCGCAGTCCTACAAGCCACCCGCGCACTCCGCAAGGGTTTCGAGTCAGCGATCTACTTCTACGGTCCGGGTGCCATCAATTGCCTTGCCACACGCGGCTTCCCGAAGACAGGCGACTCCGGCTTCCCAGGCGAGCAGAACATCAACGACTCCCTGGCCACGTTCATCTCCGAGGGTGGAACAGTCTTCTGCTGCCGGTTCGGACTGGCATTGCACGGCGGTCGAGAAGAAGACCTCATCGAGGGCGTGATCCCCGCCCATCCACTCGACGTGCAGGATGCAGTCATCCACTACGCCCGTAAGGGCGCGATCATCAACTCGACCTACATGGTGTGACATGACAATGCGCACAACATACTTCGACCATGTTCCGGGGTTGACATGACCAGAGTGGCAGCCGTTGCAGCGAACTTCTCGCGCGATCTCGAACAGAACTACGCAACCATCGAACACTTCGTCGCCGAGGCGAAGCGTGCGGGCGTCGACTTCCTCGTGTTCCCCGAGGCGGCGATCGGTGGCTACCTCTCGTCACTGGGCAATCATGGCGACACCATCAAGAACACGACACGATCGCTTCCGCCTGCGATCACACTCGACGGACCAGAAATCCAGCGTGTGCAGGCAATCGTCGGGGACATGGTCATCGCGATCGGCTTCTGTGAGCTCGCCGACGACGGCGAGACCCGGTACAACGCAGCAGCGGTTCTCGACGGCACACACATCTACGGTAGCTACCGCAAGGTGCATCAGCCCCTGGGCGAGAACATGTCGTACTCGTCGGGTACCCGGTATGGCGTCTTCGACACACCCGTCGGACGTGTGGGACTCCAGATCTGTTACGACAAGGCGTTTCCCGAGGCCGCACGTTTGATGGCCCTCGACGGCGCCGAAATCATCGCCAGCCTGTCGGCGTGGCCTGCCGCCCGTACTGCGACGGCGGAGAACCTGCAGGAAGACCGCTGGACCTACCGATTCAACCTGTTCGACACCGCGCGAGCGCTCGACAACCAGGTGTTCTGGATCGCTTCTAACCAGTCCGGAACGTTCGGATCGTTGCGCTACGTCGCCAACGCCAAGGTCGTCGACCCCGGCGGCAACGTACTGGCGACCACCCTGCTGTCGGAGGGTATGGCTGTCGCCGACATCGACATCGCGGAGACGTTCACGACCATGCGCGGCGGAATGTTCCACCTCCGCGACCGCCGTCCCGACGTCTACGGACCACTCACCGAACTCGACGCGACCGGCACCACAGGGTGGAGGGATCTGGCCCATGCCTGAAATGACGTTTGTGGTCCGGTGGCCCGATGGAGCCACGCAGAACTGCTACTCACCGAGTCTCGTGATGCACGATCACCTCCGAGCCGGCGACGACTACTCGGTCGCCGACTTCTGCCAACGGTCCACCACTGCTTTGCGCGAGGCCGCAGAGCGAGTGCGCGCCAAGTACGGATTCGCGTGCACCTCCGCGGCAGCGACGATCGACGAGATCACCGGCACGGCACAACGGTTCGAGTCCGATGCACGTGTGCACATCGTCGACATGTATCCGCCCCTTCCCGCCACCCCGAACTCCCAGGCTGCCTCATGAGCGCTCACACACAGTCCACTCATGTGCCGGTTGTCATCGTCGGAGGCGGACAGGCGGGTCTGTCGGTCAGCTGGTATCTCAGCCAGGCACAGGTGGAGCACGTCGTGGTGGAGTCGAAGACACCGACGCACGCCTGGGCCGACGCACGCTGGGACAACTTCACTCTCGTCACTCCGAACTGGCACTGCCGCCTCCCCGGCTACTCCTACGACGGTCCCGACCCCGACGGCTTCATGACCCGAGACGAGGTCGTCGCGTGGCTGGGCGGGTGGCTCGAGACATTCGACGCCCCGATCCGCACGCATACGACGGTAACCCGGCTACGTCAGATCGACTCGGCAACGTTCGAGCTCAGCCTGCAGTCCGGCGGCGACGTCGAACTACTGCAGTGCGATCAGGTCGTGGTGGCCACCGGCGGTTATCCGCTGCCAGTCATCCCGCCCTATGCGTCGACACTCGATCCTTCGGTGCACCAGGTGCATTCCGAGGAGTACTTCGCTCCCGAGCAACTGCCCGACGGCGCGGTCCTCGTCGTCGGAAGTGGACAGTCAGGAGCGCAGATCGCGGAGGATCTCCACCTGGCCGGCCGTCAGGTACACCTGGCGGTGGGCAGTGCACCGCGAGTTGCCAGACGCTACCGCGGACGAGATTGCATGACCTGGTTGGCGGAGATGGGCCTGTACGACACCCCCACCGCACAGTACCCGGGAGGCAAAGCGGCACAGGAGAAGACAAACCATTACGTGACGGGCCGAGACGGTGGCCGCGACGTCGACCTCCGCCAGTTCGCCACAGAGGGCATGCACCTCTACGGCTCGCTCACGGGCGGCAAGGACTCAGGACTGACCTTCGCGCCGACGCTGCGCTCAGCGCTCGACAAGGCCGATTCCGTGTACAACTCGATCTGCGCCGACATCGACCGTTACATCGACGCCCGCGAGATTCAAGCACCTCCACCGTCGCGATACGAACCCGTGTGGCAGCCCGACGCTGAGCCCACACATCTCGATCTCATCGAATCGGGCGTCACCAGCATCGTGTGGGCGATCGGTTTCCGACCGGATTACCGCTGGATCGAAGCGAGTGCGTTCGACGGCGGGGGGCGTCCAATGCAAACGCGTGGAATCACCCAGGTACCCGGCCTGAGCTTCATCGGACTGCCATGGATGCACACCTGGGGATCGGGACGATTCCTCGGAATCGACGCCGACGCAAAGTACGTCGCCGACTCGATCGTCGAAGCGCTCGACGACACGCACGGACACGTCCGCGTCGCTTCCTGACAGCCAACCAGACATGACGGGCCATCGATGCCTCGGCTTCACTTCCACTCTCCACCGAACGGAGCACACACGTGACCGTTTCCACCCGTACAGACCTCGCCCTGCTGGGCATCCGCGGCACCCCTCCCGTCAACCGGACCGGTGGTGCCGGGCCGACCGACGACGGACACCTGATGATCGACGGCCTACACGCTGCGATCCCGCGAAATCCCGCCAGCCCGTTCAGCTTCGACGGTGATCGTGTCCTCTACGACGGCCACGACACCGGACTCGACGTACAAGCCATCTCTCGTCCGCGGTTCTACGACCTGGTCACCGACGAGGGCGTCAGCTACGAGAAGATCGCGAAACTGCACGGCAGCAATGTTCTCGCCACGACCGTCGTGCAGACCTGCATCCGCTACGACGCCACGCAGCGGTGTCGGTTCTGTTCGATCGAGGAGTCACTGCGGTCGGGGTCGACAGTCGCGGTGAAGAAGCCCGCCGACCTCGCGGCAGTCGCGCGTGCAGCCGTCGAACTCGACGGTGTCACGCAGATGGTCATGACCACAGGCACGTCGGCAGGTCGTGACCGTGGCGCAAAACACCTGGCACGCTGTGTCCGCGCGGTGAAGTCTGCGGTCCCCGACCTTCCGATCCAGGTGCAGTGCGAGCCACCGGCCACGCTCGACACCATCACGGAACTGCGCGAGGCCGGAGCTGACGCGATCGGCATCCACGTCGAATCTCTCGACGACGATGTTCGTCGGCGTTGGATGCCCGGCAAAGCAACGGTGTCGCTCGACGAATACCGCGCCGCCTGGGACGAGGCCGTCCGAGTGTTCGGTCGAAACCAGGTGTCCACCTACCTCCTGGTCGGTCTTGGCGAGGACCCGGACGAGATGATCCGGGGCGCACAGCAACTCGCGGACTCAGGAGTGTATCCGTTCATCGTTCCCTTCCGACCACATGTCGGTACCCTCGCCGTCGACGTCGACGACGCGCGGGCCCCCGATCCGGCCATCGTGGAGAAGATCAGCCGCGAGGTCGCCGGACATCTGCAACTGATCGGCATGTCGGGGTCGGACCAGCGTGCGGGTTGCGCGGCTTGTGGCGCGTGCAGCGTGCTACCGAACGTCGGAGGGTGACATGATTCTCGACGGTCGAGTCACGACTCCACACAGAACCGCCCACCGGGATCTCTCGATACTGGCCGGCCAACCCCCGGCTCCGCCGCCCTTCCTCATTCGAGTTGCCGACGAACCGTCCACGGTGACCGCCCATCACGCACTACGCCATCGCGAGTTCGTCGAACGCCAGGGACTGTTCGACTCGTCCGACCGCGACGACATCGACGATGACCCCCGAACCGTCGTTCTGGTCGCGGTCACCCGGGATGGTGCTGTAGTCGGCGGAGTTCGTCTGGCGCCTAACCACACCCCGGACATCGGTTGGTGGTCGGGTAGCCGTCTGGTCGTGCTGGACCCCCAGCACTCCGCCGGGATCGGGGCAGCTCTCGTGCGGGCCGCGTGTGCTCATGCCGAGTCGATCGGCGTCGTACGGTTCGATGCGACCGTCCAGGACCGCTATGCGCCGATGTTCTTCTCCCTCGGCTGGCATGATTGCGGGGCCGGCGAGACAATCGCCGGACGAACTCATCGTCGGATGCGGTGGCCTATCGGACGGATACAACGGACCGTAGACGCCACGAAGTCGATGCTGGCCGAGGTTCTCAGTCCGTTGGCAGATCAACCTGACAGCCTGGGTCCCAAGGGTTTCCGCGGTGACGACGGCACACCGGTGCCGGGCACCGATGTCATCGCCGCCTGCGACGCGATTCTTCCCTCGATGGTGGAGCGCGACCCGGAATGGGCCGGATGGTGCTCGGTGCTGGTGAACATCAACGACCTTTCCGCGATGGGAGCAACTCCGGTGGGACTTCTCGATGCCGTTGGCGCGCCAACTCGAGGACAACTGACGCGGGTGATCCGGGGTCTGTCGGATGCGGCGAAGGCGTGGCAGACGCCGGTTCTCGGTGGTCACAGCCAGGTCGGCGTGCCCGCCTCCCTCTCGGTGACGGCGCTGGGGCGAACTGACAATCCGGTGGCGGCGGCAGGCGGCCGGGTGGGCGACGTCGTCTCGCTGACGGCTGATCTCGGCGGTGGTTGGCGTCCCGGATACCACGGAACGCAGTGGGACAGCACCAGCAGTAGAAACACAACAGAGCTGGCGCAGATGGCCCGATTCATAAGCGAGACACGCCCCGCCGCAGCGAAAGACGTCAGCATGGCAGGGATCACGGGCACTCTCGGGATGCTCGCCGAGGCGTCGGGGACCGGCGCCGAACTCGACGTCGCTGCCATTCCGATTCCCGCCGCCGCCGACATGGGGTCTTGGCTCACCTGTTTCCCTGGATACGCGATGTTGACGGCTGACCGTCGGAACCTCGCGCCTGCGGGCGGACCCGTGACGTCAGCGGCATGTGGGCTGTTGACGCCAGAACCTGGTGTTCGACTGCGGTGGCCCGATGGCGAAGTGACCGTGGCCGTGGCCTCCTCGGTGACCGGACTGGGTGCTGCATGACACTCCTTGCGGTGGGTAGGGTTCGATGACATGACCACGGTGACGCTCGGTGCACTTGCCGCGCACTTCGGGCGCGACGTCGATCGTGGGCTGTCCAAGGCACTCGGCATCATCGAGGTCGCGGCGCGCGACAATGTGGATCTACTCGTTTTTCCCGACGCGTCGATCGGCGGATACATCGGGGATCTGCGGGCGCCCGACCATTACGAGCTACCACCAGCACTCGACCCGGACGGACCCGAGTTGGCGGCGATCATCGCTGCGGCAGGCGACATGACCGTCTGCATCGGCTATACGGAGGCCGAGGAAGACCGCAGGTACAACACTGCGGTCTGTGTGTCGGGCGACGGAATCCTCGGTCGTCACCGCAAGGTTCATCAGCCCGCAGGCGAAAGCGAAGCCTATTGCGCCGGAGACTCATTCCGAGCCTTCGACACGCCCGTGGGGCGCCTCGGCATGCTCATCGACTACGACAAGACCTTTCCCGAGTCAGCACGAACCCTTGCCATCGACGGGGCTCGCGTCATCGCCGCGCTGTCGGCGTGGCCCGCCAGCGTGACCGACCGGGCCGCGCGGTTGCCCGCCGACCGACAGTCACGGCTGTTCGATCTGTACGACTGCGCCCGGGCTGCCGAGAATCAGGTTTTCGTCGTGTCGTCGAACCTGACCGGGGTGACCGGCTCACTGCGGTTCCTCGGCCAGGCGAAGGTGGTCGGGCCGGGCGGAGAGATCTTGGCGACGACGCGATCCAAGGGCGGCATGGCTCAGGTGAGCGTCGACGTCGACGCCGAGATCACCCGTGCACGTAGAGTCCTCGACCATCTTGCCGAGCTGCGACCCGACGTGTATCGGATGGACGAATCGCTGACGGAGGACTAGACATGCGCGTCGCGCTCATCACCTACTCGACCAAGCCTCGTGGCGGAGTGGTGCACACCCTCAACCTGGCCGAGGCACTTGCCCGTCTCGGCGCCGAGGTGACCGTCTGGAGTCTGGCCCGCGGGGGCGATCAGGGGTTCTTCCGGTCCATAGATCCCGTTGTGCACCAACGTCTTGTTCCGTTCGAGAACCGGGATGACGAGACGATCACCGAACGAATAGTACGGTCGATCGATACATTGCGCGCCGCGTTCACGGCCGACGAGTACGACATCGTCCATGCACAAGACTGCATCAGCGCGAACGCGGTCGGCCACTGCATCCGGACGATTCATCATCTCGATCAGTTCACCACCCCGATCTTGACGGAGTGCCACGAAAAGGCTGTGGTCGCACCGTATGCACGGATCTGCGTGTCGCGCGGTGTCGCAGACGAGATACGAGCGGAATGGGGGTTGACTCCCACCGTGATCCCCAACGGCGTCGACTTCGCCCGATTCCACGATGCTGCATCGAACGCGCCGGAGGCCATCGCGCGCCGAGAGGGTTGGCGGAATCGACTGGGACGGTACGTACTTGCGGTCGGAGGTATCGAACCACGCAAGGGCAGCATCGACCTGCTCGACGCTTGTGCGCTCGTGCGCGACGTCGACCCCGACCTCAGTCTGGTGTTCGCCGGAGGAGAGACCCTCTTCGACTACCGCGACTACCGAAGTGAATTCGACTGCCGCCAGGAGGAACTGGGACTTCGGCCGACGGTACTCGGTCCGGTCGACGACGACCAGCTGCCGTCGCTGGTGGCTGCATCGGAAGTCTTCGCCTTTCCTTCCACAAAAGAGGGCTTCGGCCTCGCCGCGATGGAAGCACTCGCAGCGGGGCGTCCTGTCGTAGCACGCGAACTGCCCATCCTCCGCGAAGTCTTCGGGGACACAGTCAGGTACGCCAAGAGCGCGGCCGCCCTCGCGGACGAAATCCTCGCCGCGAGAACCCCAGACGCACAGCGTGCACATCACGGCAGGTCTCTTGCGAGATCACTGACCTGGGAGGCGGCCGCACGCGCGCACCTGGCCTTCTATCGCGATCATCCTGCGTAGGGGTGTATATCAGCAACTACCTCCTCGAATCCGTAGATCTCGCCGAACGGGACGAAGCCTTCGTCGTTCAGCGACTGAACGTTCCTAGGAATGATCTTTCCTAGGATGAGTTCGGTCCTGTTGCGGTGCTGAGGCAGCTCGCAGACTGGTCTCATCAGCCAGTCACCGAGATGAGGAGGCGCCCAGATGGCCACCGCCACGGCAACCAACATCAAGCACGTCACGTTCCGCAACGCCGACATGTACTGGGATATCGCTGCGGACATCTACTTCCCGCCGAACTTCGACGAGAACACCAGCTACCCCACGATCGTTGCGGCGCATCCGATCGGCTCGTGCAAGGAGCAGACCGCGGGCAACATCTATGCGACCGCACTGGCCGAGGCCGGCTACGTCGCGATCGCGTTCGACGCCAGTTTCCAGGGTGACAGCGGGGGCACGCCACGCTTCGTCGAAGATCCCACCCAACGTGTGGAGGACTTCCGCCGCGTCGTCGACTATCTCGAAACACTTCCGTATGTCGACAGCGATCGCATCGGTGTCCTCGGAGTGTGCGGCGGTGGCGGCTACACACTGAACGCCGCGATGACCGAGAAGCGGTTCACGGCCGTCGTGTCGATCACCGGCGTGAACTATGGCCGGATGATCCGCGAGAACGCCGCAGCCGCCGACGGCGTGATCGCAGCCCTGGACACCATTGGCACACAACGCTCGGAGTATGCGCGCGGTGGCGAGCCCGTCGTCAGCGGCTTGCTACCCGATTCCGCCGAGGCAGCACGCCAGGTCGGCGACATCGACATCATCGAGGCCTACGACTACTACCGCACCGACCGCGGCCAAGCAGCCAACGGGTGCGTGTTGTTCGAAGCCGGCCACGGCGCCGTGGCACTCGGGTGGGATGCCTTCCACCTCGCCGAGGAACTACTCACCCAGCCGTTGCTCGTCGTCGTCGGTGACAAGCAGGGTGCCTTCGGCGCCTACCGCGACGGTCACGAGATCATCGAACGCGCCGCGTCGAAGGACAAGAACCTCGTTGTCCTCGAAGGCGTATCGCACTACGACCTCTACGACCAGCCCAAGGGCGCCGGCGAGGCACTCAAGACCGTGATCCCGTTCTTCGGCGAGCACCTCTGATCGGCGCCGCACCGACCCCCTGACGAGTCACGCGAGAGCGGTGTTCTGCATCCCAGAAGGATGCAGAACACCGCATCACTCGTACCCGGAGTTGATCTCTTTCCATGACCACCACCACGCACCACTCGTACGCTGAAGGAATGCCCGCCCGCGGCCCTGAACCACACCTCAAAGAGCTCGGCGCGTTCCTACGAACGCGACGCGGCGAACTCACCCCGGCACAGGCAGGCCTACCCGAACTCGATCAGCGACGCCGCGTCAGCGGCTTACGGCGTGAAGAGGTCGCACAACTGGCGTCGATCAGCACCGACTACTACACGCGCATCGAACAGGGCCGACTCGCCCCGTCACCGCCGGTGCTGACCGCGCTCGTCGACGCCCTGCACCTCGACAGCGACCAGGCCGAGTACCTCGACAGCCTCGCCAACCACGCAGGCCACCAACCGGCGACGACGAAACCCGCACGCGCATCCAGTCGGATCCGCCCCCAGGTTCGACGCCTCATCGACCAACTCGCCGACACCCCCGCCATCGTCCTGGGCCCGCGCACCGACATCCTCGCCTGGAACCGCCTGGCCGCCAAGGTCTACGTCGACTTCGACGCCTACGCTCCACGAGAGCTCAACTACGTCCGACTCATCTTCACCGACCCGCGCATGCGCACCCTGTTCGACGACTGGCCCTCGGTCGCACGCTCATGCGTGGCGATCCTGCGCCGCGAAGCCGCAGCCAACCCCGACGACCCCGCCCTGGCCGCACTCGTCGGCGAACTCACCATCGCCGACCGACAATTCGGCCAATGGTGGTCGGCACGCCACGTCGCACGACAAGACTTCGGCACCAAAACCCTCAACCACCCCACCGCCGGACAACTCGTCCTCGACTGGGAAATCTTCCGATACGCCGGCGCGCCAGAACAACAACTCATCCTCAACTTCGCCGAGGAAAACTCCCCCACCCAGCAAAGGCTCGCGGAACTGATTCGTGCTGACTAGGTGTTGCCCGCGGGGACGTTGCGAGCACATCGCTCTGGAGCACTGACCGCTCGTCTTGTCAGCTGGGACGGGCTGCGCTCGACACTCCCGACGATCTCGCGCATGGATCATCGGGCCCGCGCCCGTGTGGTTCTCTAGCGTCGACCTGGAAGGAAGGTGAGCATGGAGCGGCTGAACCTGGCGATTGCCTCGTTGGAGGATCAACTCGAGGGCGAGGTCGATGTGCGTCGCGCGAGTCGGATCGCGCTGATGTCCGAGCACCATTTCCGCCGGATGTTCTCCACCCTCGCGGGCATGCCGCTCTCGGAGTACGTGCGGCGGCGCCGTATGACGCTCGCGGCGGCTTCGGTCGTTTCGGGACGAGAAGCGTTACAGGACGTCGCAGTCCGATACGGATACACCTCTGCCGATGCGTTCTCACGCGCGTTCAAAGCTGTCCATGGCGTCGGCCCCGAGGCCGCACGCCGCCCGGGAATGGTTCTCCGCTCGCAGCCCAAGCTCACCTTCACCATCACAGTCGAAGGGAGCACGACCATGAACTACCGCATCGTCGACAAAGACGCGTTCGTGTTGGCAGGACTGCGCACCCGCATTCCCCTCATTTACGAGGGCGTGAATCCGACCGCAGCAGAGTTCGTCGAGAAGATCACCGATGAGCAGTGGACGACTATCGCTGATCTTTCCGACCAAGAACCAGCGGGTGTGCTCAGCGTTCACGATGCGATCTCTCCGTCGCGCGAAGAAGGCACGGAACTTGACTACTATGTCGCGGCTGCGACCAGCGGACCGGTTCCCGACGGATTGGATCGGCTCGACGTACCCGCGTCGCTGTGGCTTGTCATGGAGTCGAATGGCACGTTTCCTGTTGCCTTGCAGAAACTCTGGATCAAAGCGTACGGCGAGTGGTTCCCCGCGAATCCATATCAGAGTGTGCCCGGCCCGGAGATGATCGTCACGGACTTCGCAGACGAGGCACACACGCATGGTCGCTACGAACTGTGGATTCCAGTCGAGCAGACGCCCACATCTCTACTACTCCTCCTCCTGTGAGATCCGGCCAGTGTTGGCACATATCCGCGTGAAATAGGGCTTCTGACTAGCGGTTATCCGGACTCTCGGGAGGGCCGCGGAGACGCCTGTCCGCTCCTATCAGACATATACTCTTGGCAGTTACGGACCCGTTATGCACCGATCCTGAGTTCATTCGCGGGCACAGGCTGGGACAATGACTGAAAGGCCGTCATCGGCATCGAGAGGGTGAGCGACGCACTCCGCGAGAAGCGGGCTCGCCCTGCTCGCTGATGTTGCTGCGCTGCACAGTATCTCGGCACCCGATGACAACCTCCGGACGCAGCCGCATGACTCCGCTGCCAGCTCCGGTCAAAAGGTGCACGGCTGCGTCCGGGGGCGGTTTCTAGGTGTACTGCCCGGAGACGTTGATCAATCGCGAGAAGGGCGGGAGGTTCCCGCAGGCCGTGTGCGGCCGGTGATGGTTGTAGTAGTGCAGCCAGTCGTCCAGCTCGCCCCGTCGTTCGGCTTCGGAGGTGTAGCAGCGGGCGTAAGCCCATCCGTCGGCCAGGGTGCGGAGGAAGCGCTCGATTTTCCCGTTGGTCTGCGGCCTGTAGGGCCGGGTGCGCTTGTGCCGGATACCGAGTTCGGCGCAGGTGTCGCGCCACAGGTGTGAGCGGTACGCGCCGCCGTTGTCGGACAGGACCCGCTCGACGGTGACGCCGCGGGCGTTGAACCACTCGACGGCTCGGACCAGCACGGCGGTGGCAGTGCGGGCGGTTTCGTCGTCGTGGATCTCGGCATAGGCGACGCGGGAGTGGTCGTCGATGACGGTATGGACGGAAGCCATGCCCATCAACGGGTCGTAGTGCTTGTTCTTCGGCTTGTGGGTGTAGCGGCCCGGTTCTTGTCGCCCTGTCGCCGCCCGACGTAGCGCCATCCTCCGCTGTCGGGAATGTTGCCGAGCTTCTTCACGTCGACGTGCAGCATCGAACCTGGGTGATCGTGCTCGTAACGGCGCACCGGTTCTCCCGTGGCGCGGTCGACGTGCGACAGCCGGTTCAAGTGCACGTCTGTAAGGATGCGGTGGACCGTGGACGGGGCTATCCCAAGTCGGCTGGCCAACTGCACCGGCCCCTCCCGTAGTCGCAGGCGAAGACGGACGCAGCGCCTGGCAGTCTGCTGGTTGGTCTTGTTCGGTGAGTGATGCGGCCTGGATGACCTGTCCTGCATTGGCTCGCCGGTGCGGTAGCGGTCGGCCCAGCGCTTCACCGTGGGCCAGGAGACCTGGAACCTGGCGGCGACCTGGCTGATCGGCCAGCCGTCATCGACGACCAAGCGGCCGACGATCAGGCGGTGGCGAGGGGTGAGAGCGGCGTTCGCGTGGGACATGACGAGGCCTTCCTGGGGGCATGCGCCGCCCAGGAAGGCCAGTTGCCGCCGCGGGCGGCGAGATTGTGTGGGTCAGGGCTCATTGAGATGTGCACGAACTCGTGAGCCGTGGCACATGACGGTGTCGAGGGGTGTTCCCCGGCTCAGGCTCCTGGGTAGGAGTCGAGGTTCCACCAGTGGCCATCGAAGTCAGCGACACATGCGTTGCGCCCTCCGTGGGGGGCGTCGTTGGGCTCCGTGACGGTGGTCGCGCCGTGTGCCAGGGCTGCGGCGAAGAGGCTGTCCACGTCCTCATCACTGGCGACCACCAGGTTGCAGATCCCCGGCCCGTAATGCGGGTCATCGTCCCGAACAGAGCCGAGCATGATGCCCCCGTTGTCACGCCAGGCAAGTTGCGCATGGGCCACCAAGGTCGCGTCATCAGGATCCCGCACGATCATGGCGGTGGTGAAGCCGATGGCTTGGAGGAAGTCGATGCCTCGATCGGCGTTTGTATAGCGCAGGCAGTGGAACAGCTGTGGTGTCGTCATGGCTCTAGCCTCACGCCGGAAGCATGTCGGTGTCTTGAAGCAATGGGAAATCGTCCTTCGACTGGCGCAGCGTCCATCCAGTCATCGACTTCCATTCCCGGGACAGGTGCGGTTGGTCGCTGTAGCCGGCCATCGCCGCGACGTCCGAGGGCTGGGCGCCACGCTGGACCAAGTCTTTGGCATGGGTGAAGCGAGCGATGCGCGCCACCCGCTTGGGCGAGAGACCGGTCTCGAGGTCGAACAGGCTTGAGAGCCGCCGTCTGGACAGGCCAACGTCCTGAGCCAGGCCGGAGATGGGGATCGTGCCTCGGGTCCGATGGATCCGCGCGAGTGCCTCGACCAGGTCTGCGCGCGGTGCATGAGGATGCTGCTCGAGCCTCTTGGTGAGGAATGCCGCCAAGAGGTGGAACCGTCGTGGCCACATTGACTGCCGCAGCTGGTCGAGCAGGTGCCTGGGCCACGAGAGATCATTCACATCAACCATCGAGCCGGCCAGTTCCCCGGCCGGCAGCCCGAGAAGCCGACGGGTCGAGAGCGGGTGGAGCGACAATTTGAGGCCCTGCTGGCGTCCCCTCGACTGGATCAGAGCCGGAGTGGTGTGCAGGCCGGAGACTAGTACGTCACAGAGATGCCGCGCGTCGCCATGAAGCCAGCCACAGTCGATGGGCTCTCCGAGCGACAGCACCACCGTGACGCCCATCGAGGGAACCCCGTGGTGGACGGTGTCGGTACTGGTGAAGTCGTACCCCACCCAGGAAAGGAGATGGGGGCGCAACCCTTGCGGGATAGCTGGCTGCCAAACGGGCATGCACCCACCCTAGGGAAGCCCCGGCCCAGAAACAGTCACTTGTCTGACGACCACTGTGGTGTCGCTACACGACCGCCAGGGCCGTGGCGGCTCGATCAACGTCTCCGGGCAGTACAAGGATCGACGGTCGAGGACGTTGTTCTGTAGCAGCGAGAAGAAGCTCTCCATCGCCGCGTTGTCACCACACGCACCGACCCTGCCCATCGACCCGAGCATGCCGTGCCGGGTGATGGCCTTCTGCATCTTCTTCGAACGAAATTGAGACCCTCTATCGCTGTGCAGAACGCAGCCGGCCACGTCCCCTCGCCTGGCGACAGCGCTGTTCAGGGCGGCCACGGCCAGGCGGGACTTCATTCTCGAGTCGATCGAGTACCCGACGATCCGGCCCGAGTAGACGTCCTTGATCGCGCACAGGTACAGCTTGCCCTCGGCCGTCCAGTGCTCGGTGATGTCGGTCAGCCACAGCTCGTTGGGGCCGGGCGCGGTGAAGTCTCTCTTGACGAGATCGTCGTGTACAGGCGGGCCGGCCTTGCGGTGCTTGCCGCGGCCTCTCTTGCTGATGGTGCTGGTCCAGCCGCCGGCGGAGCAGATCCGCCACGCCGTCCGCCGGCACATCTTCTCGCCTGCGGCTTCGGCCTCGTCGGCGAGGTAGCGGTAGCCGAACTCCGGGTCTTCGCGGTGGGCGTCGAACAGGGCGTTGGCCCGGTACGCCTCGGCGAGCTCGGCGTCGGTGATCGGGTTCTTGCGCCACCGGTAGTAGGGCTGGCGAGCGATCTTGAGTACCCGACACGCCACCGTGACGGGGATGCCGTCAGCGGCCAGCTCACTCACGAGCGGGTACCACCTTTTCCCGGCAGATTCGCTTGGGACAGGTACGCCGCCGCCCGGCGTAAGACCTCGTTCTCCTGTTCAAGCAGGCGCACACGCCGCTTGGCCTCGCGCAGCTCACGCGATTCGGCCGACGTGGTGCCGGGCTTGATCCCGGCCTCCACGTCGGCCTTGCGGATCCACTTGTTCAGGGTCATCGGGTGGATACCGAAGTCGGCAGCGATCTGTTCGAGAGTCACACCGTCTTCACGGTTCTGGGCGACGCGGACAACGTCGTCGCGGAACTCCTGGGGATAGGGCTTGGGCACAGCTGGCATCCTTCCAGGCCGCCCGGCAGGGCAAGCCAGATCAGATGTCACCTACTCGTGCACCAGCCCCGCCCAGGACTTCTCGGACTGCGGTGTCTGGATCGACACCGAGGTAGCAGGTTCCGCGGGGTGCGTCGAGATCGAAACGGCCTGCCCCTCCGTTCGAGAAGAACCATGCACCATTGGCTGTGCGATGTCCTCGATACAGCTGTGCGCTCGTGGGAATGCTGACCGTCGGGAAGGATGACAAGTCCCGTCCGCCGGGTTCACGCAGCGCTACCGATTCACGGCTGCTCATGCCGCCCAGCGTTCCGCATCGACTCGGGCAGCGTTGAGGGCCGCTGTGAGCTCGTCGTCACCGCCACCCCTGACATACGCGACGGCGGTTTCGTCGTCGAGGGCGGCGTTCGGTGAGCACATCCACAGCGCCGCGGTCCACGCGTTGGCGTGCTCCCGCAAAACTTGCCACACCCTCAAAAGCCGGCGGTCGACTACGGCGTCGTCGGTGAACTGCCACGTCGGATACACCCACGTGCCGGATTCGAGCTGGCAGCCGATAAGGGTGTTGTTCTTGACGCGTTTGGCGAGCGCCTGCTTGCTGACATCAAGCCAGGTGGTCAGTCCTGCAGTGTCGTAGAAAGGTCCAACGGTCTGATCATGCACGCTGGTTGCAGACGGCAGTGCCGCCATCATTGCCCTAGCAATTCGGGAGGTGTCCGCGTACACCGCCGGGTCAACCCCAGAGTCCTCGGCGACGGCGAACCGCACATCCAAGAGGCTGCCCAACTCGTCGAGCAACGCCTGCTTACGATCCATCAGATCCGACATCGAGCCCACTTTCGGTCAACCTGGACAACCACCTGCCTCTAGTTTTACGCCCACACATCCCGTCGGTCAACCGGGTCAACCTAGCGGTCGTGTGCTCACTCCTATCGGCTGATGCCCCGAATCGCCTCGGACGCGTCGTCTTCATCCGGCATGGGTGTATCGCCCCGGCTGGCCGGTTCGAGCCTCGGCACTGACCGCGTGCCGGGTGGGCGTATGTGTGGTTGTTGCTGGTTGCGAGCGTCTAACCAGACGCGGGGAACGCGAAACAGACACGCCGAACGAGCTCCCATTGCGAGTATGTCGCCGAAGGTTCATTTCTCCTGCAAGCAACGGCAGGGCCACAAGCCGGATCTCTGGTGAGGCGCACGATCTGGCGCGCGGGACAGGTAGAAGCTGGCGGCAAGATGCAGCGCGGGGAGGCAGCGGTCGAATAGCGCCTGTGGCAGGTCCCCGATAACCGGTCCAGGCAGTTCTAGAGCCAGTTCCTTGTTGTGATCGTCAGTCGATCTCGCAGCCCACGGGGTGATGTTGGTGGGTGCATCCGGCAGCGTACTCGGCCGGCGTTTGGTAGCCCAGCGCTGAGTGCCGGTGTCGGTGGTTGTGGTCGTCTTTGAAGTCGTCGATGACCACGCGGGCCTCGATCAGTGTGGGCCAGCAGTTGCGGTTCAAACACTCGTCGCGCAACCGGTTGTTGAACGACTCGATGAACCCGTTGTTCCACGGTGTGCCGGGCGGAATGTAGGAGATCCCGACCGACCCTGCACAGAACGCCTGCAGGGCTTCTGAGATGAACTCAGGGCCGTTGTCCATGCGCAGCACCATCGGCGGGCCACCCCAGATCGCGAACGTCTTCTCCAACTCCTCGATCAACCGCTCAGCCGGAATCGAGCGGTCCACGATGTTCAGCAACGACATCCGGGTGTGTTCGTCAACCATGGACGCGATCTTGATCTTCTTCCCATCCACGGTGGAATCGAACTGAAAGTCCAATGCCCACACCACTTTCGGTGCGTCCGCGACAACGACCGGGACCGATGACTGGCCGGCGCGTTTGCGGCGCCGAGCGCGCCGCACTTGCAGGCCCTCTTCTTTCCACAACCGATGCACTTTCTTCTTGTTGATCTCGATGCCGTCGTCGAAGCGCAGGTGTGCCCACGCGCGCCGGAACCCGTGCCGGGGGTTCTTGCGGGCATACGTGCGTAGCTGCTCGCGCAGTGCGGCGTCGGGGTCGGCCGGGGTGTGCGCTTGCGGCAGCCGTCGATAGGCGGAACGGGAAAGCCCAACTACCTTGCACGCCATGCGTTCTGACATGTTCTTGACGTCCTTGAGCATGTCGATGGCGGCGCGTTTGGCGGTCGGGCTCAGAATTTTCCCTTGGCGATCTCCCGCAGCGCGTCTTTCTCGAGCTCGGCATCGGCGAGCAGCCGCTTGAGTCGGCTGTTCTGCTCGCGCAGCTCTTTGAGTTCCTTCGCGGCGTCGCCGTCCATACCGCCGTACTGGCGGCGCCAGTTGTACAACGTGGCCGCCGACACCTCGAGATCGGCAGCGATCTCCTCGCCGGTCTTGCCTTCCGCGGCCAACTCATCGGCCCGGCGCAATTTGCGCACGATGTCCTCCGCCGAGTGACGCTTGCGTCCTGCCATGTTCTTCATCGTCCCTTCTCCGCCCTCATCAGGGCAATCAGGACTCTAAAACAACCCGGACCGGCTCACGGGGGACACGCCACCTGACTTGGCATGGCATGCCAGTCGTAGACTTGGAGCCGAACTGAATCTGTTCGAGCCGATACACGATGACTTGTCTCACGTCGCCGGAAGGTCTCGAATACGCGCTAGCGACGATATAACCCAAAAAGACACAGACGACCGCTCGACACAAAGTTGGATCCGGAGCGAAGCGTCACTCACAAGCTCGCACCCATTGCCCAGCATCGCATAAAGGAGGACCAGTGAGCGTATGGGATGACATCATGGACACCCCTGCCGAAGCTGAGAACATGCGCGTCCGAGCAGCTTTGATGCGTGCACTGCGCGAACGTATCGTCACATTCGGCTGGTCGCAGACCGTTGCCGCCGCCAACCTCGACATCCCCCAACCGCGAGTCTCTGAACTCATGAACGGCCGCATCTCGAAGTTCAGCCTCGACGCTCTCGTTACCCTCGCATACCAAGTCGGGATCCATGTCGCTGTCGTCGCCGATCCCGACACAGACGTCGCCGACCATCTGACCAGTTCCAGGTCTCGCCACTAGCATCACCATGCAACCACCAGCGAAGCGTTTGTTCGGGTGATAGACGTTCGCGGGCAAGGGTCACGAGCTTCGTGAACTTGCTCGACGCCCTGACCCCGATCGTTGACGGGGCGGGTCCGGCGCGGCTGCTCGATATGGTCGCCGGCCACTGCATGTCAGCACTCAAAGACTGACTCTATCCCGTGACCAGCAGTTTCATCATACCGATTTCCCTCGAGGTCGGCGGAGGGGGATGCCTTCACGATGCAAACATTCGTATATACACGCGTTTGAAACACCGAACTCGTGTGCAATGTCTTTGACTAGGCACCCCTCTTCTTCGTACCTTTTCCTGAGTAGCTCACCGGGCACTAATTTCTTTTTTGATTCGGGAGCAGCTGCGGGAATGATTCCTGCAGCGCGCATCCTCTTACCGACCGTGGAGGGGGCGGCGTCGAGTGCAGCAGCAATATCGGCAATCGATTGATGCTTGTTGAGGTAGCGATCTCGTAGTTCTTCAATCGGCAGTAGCCGAACGCGTCCGGCCCCAGGAGGGCGACGTGATGGAGTACGGATAGCGATGCCTTGCTCGCGCATTATTTCGCAAAGCCTAGACTCACTAATGCCAAAACGTTTGGCGGTTGCGCGGAGCGTTAGTTTCCGGTCGACGTAGAGTGATTTGATCGCGTCAGGTGAAATCGCGGCAGGCGGTACTGCGTCGTCAACTGGGGTAGACACTTCGACCCTGCGCGTTGCGGTGTAATCCACCACTCGACGGCCTCGAAAAATGACGACGCCGCTATCCTTGAGGCGGCGAGCAATCGTGGGTCTGCACACACCGTACCGAACGCTCAACTGTTCAAGAGTCATGAGCTCATCGACATAGAGATGTTTGATTTCTTCGATGGGCAAGGACACAACCGACGCCCCTTCTTGCGTGCCGCCAGTGCGAATCGTGATGCCAGCTTCGCGAAGGCGGTTGGTGATCGTGGTCCTCGACACACCGAGCTGGCGTGCGATTTCGGTCGACGGCTGGTTCTGCGTCACGTAGAGGTCGACGATCTGCGCGGTGTCGACCGAAACTGTCTTCCGTCCACGGACCTCAATTCCGTTTTCACGGAGAAGGATACGCACCTTGTGTTCGCTCAGGTCGAGATCGCGGCTTATCTCGCGGACGGTCTGCCGCCGGGTGACGTACGCGTCGTAGAGTGTGTCGCGCGACGGTAGCGTCGCTCGGCGTGCGTCTGGCGCCGTGTTCGAATGCACTGCCGCGTCACTGCTGCGGCTGTCAGACGGGGGTGCTTCGGGACGCTGACCAGACGACTTACTTCTTCGAATGCGGCGTCTCGTTGATCGTTGGATAGGTTGATCGTTCAGGTATATGCGCAGTGCGGCAGGGGAGATCGCGAGGGCGCGTGCCGCATCGCGTACCGATAGGTTATCTGCGCGCAGTAGGTTCGTGATGTCGTCCCGTGGTAGGGGCACAGGTGGCCCCGGTAGGTCTAGGTCGGCGATCAGATCGATCGGTGGTTCTGCGCACACTGGTTCGTCAATTCCGAGGCTGTTGAGGAACACACTCGCCTGGTGGTCAAGCGCCTCGACGATCTGCGGGCTGAGCAATGCAAGGAGTCGAGGTACCTCGCGCGTGCGTCGATCGGATGCCGCGACTCCCCGTGTTCGCTGGTAGTTCAGTGTGACTCGCCGGTAGAGAAAATCGCGTGCCAGTTCGTGGCGCCCCATATCTACGCCGTGTTCGGTAGCGATCTGACGCCATTTGTCCTCGGGCAGGAGCTGTGAGTAGTCCAGTTGACGACGGCGGTCGTAGTCGATCTTGCCTGGATGGTCGACGAGGTAGTCGCCGAGTCGTGTGATGGCTGATAGGACTGACCGTGGGAGTCGCGCGCTTCCTGCTCTGTGCCAGACCGAACCGATGTGGCGTGGGTCTTCATCGATGCCGAGGAGCGTTGCGCAATCAGCAACCGGTTTTCCCGTGACAGCGATGACCGTTGCCAGCGAGAGACCGACAGCCCCGTAGTCTTCGTTGAGACCGGGGATGAGGAGCCGAACCGCCCAGGTTGGCCACATGCGTTGCGGGATTGAGGACACTGCAGCGTGCTGTGGGCTGGTGAGTTCTCCCGATGTCTGGGGACGACGCCATGTCTGCTTTAGCGCGTTTATGTCATTCGCCTGGCTAGCACCACAGAAGATCGACTCTAAGCGGCCACCTTTGTTGGTGCGCGCTGTGTATCGGTACCCGCTTGTTCGTGAGAGGACGGTTCCGAAGCTTGGAAGCAGCAGGCGCAGCATCTCGGCGGCGGTCGCATTGTCGGCGGAGAGGATGCTGACGGATGTGGCGGTAGCTGCGACGTCGAGTAGCGACCCGCGATCGACGTCGGTTGCTGTGAGGTTCTCAAGCAGGCCAGTGAAATGGGAGGAGTGTTCATTGGCTGCTTTACTCCAGTCCGCATCGCGCTTGAGGCGAATCGCCAAAACCCTTGCGTCAGCGAGAAACGAGACGGCGTCGAGTATGGCGGTATCGGAGTCCGCCGTAACTCCATCTCGTGGGATGGACATCGCGGTGCTGACGGTTTTGCTGACCGTGCGTTGTGCGATGAGAGCAGGGTCATCGTCGGAAAGCCCGGCCGTGAGGGTCTGACCCAGAGGGAACGTGCAGGCGGGGTCGGCAGAGTTGTCTAGCATGTGAGCGCCACACTCTTGCAACACGGGGGCCTGGTGCACGGATAGGTGACAGGGTTAGTCACGCGGCCTGAGGGGCCTCGTGGTTGATGATGGTCTCGAATTCAATGGGGGTCAATCTGCCGAGGCGGTCCTGTCGTCTGCGGCGGTGGTAGGTCCGTTCGATCCAGTGCACGATGGCGGCCCGGAGCTCGTCTCTGGTGGCCCAGGATCGACGGTCGAGGACGTTGTTCTGTAGCAGCGAGAAGAAGCTCTCCATCGCCGCGTTGTCACCACACGCACCGACCCTGCCCATCGACCCGAGCATGCCGTGCCGGGTGATGGCCTTCTGCATCTTCTTCGAACGAAATTGAGACCCTCTATCGCTGTGCAGAACGCAGCCGGCCACGTCCCCTCGCCTGGCGACAGCGCTGTTCAGGGCGGCCACGGCCAGGCGGGACTTCATTCTCGAGTCGATCGAGTACCCGACGATCCGGCCCGAGTAGACGTCCTTGATCGCGCACAGGTACAGCTTGCCCTCGGCCGTCCAGTGCTCGGTGATGTCGGTCAGCCACAGCTCGTTGGGGCCGGGCGCGGTGAAGTCTCTCTTGACGAGATCGTCGTGTACAGGCGGGCCGGCCTTGCGGTGCTTGCCGCGGCCTCTCTTGCTGATGGTGCTGGTCCAGCCGCCGGCGGAGCAGATCCGCCACGCCGTCCGCCGGCACATCTTCTCGCCTGCGGCTTCGGCCTCGTCGGCGAGGTAGCGGTAGCCGAACTCCGGGTCTTCGCGGTGGGCGTCGAACAGGGCGTTGGCCCGGTACGCCTCGGCGAGCTCGGCGTCGGTGATCGGGTTCTTGCGCCACCGGTAGTAGGGCTGGCGAGCGATCTTGAGTACCCGACACGCCACCGTGACGGGGATGCCGTCAGCGGCCAGCTCACTCACGAGCGGGTACCACCTTTTCCCGGCAGATTCGCTTGGGACAGGTACGCCGCCGCCCGGCGTAAGACCTCGTTCTCCTGTTCAAGCAGGCGCACACGCCGCTTGGCCTCGCGCAGCTCACGCGATTCGGCCGACGTGGTGCCGGGCTTGATCCCGGCCTCCACGTCGGCCTTGCGGATCCACTTGTTCAGGGTCATCGGGTGGATACCGAAGTCGGCAGCGATCTGTTCGAGAGTCACACCGTCTTCACGGTTCTGGGCGACGCGGACAACGTCGTCGCGGAACTCCTGGGGATAGGGCTTGGGCACAGCTGGCATCCTTCCAGGCCGCCCGGCAGGGCAAGCCAGATCAGATGTCACCTACTCGTGCACCAGCCCCCCTTCTCGTAGCCGAGGTGATCGGTCAGCTCGGCCTTCAAACCGCGTTCGAGGGCGAGTTTGATCAAGCCCGGAATCAAGCCACCGTCCCCGGTGACCTGCACCTGACCCGAATCGATCTGGGCCAACAACTCATCGACCATGCCCGAGGCCTGCAACGCTTCGGCCACCTCCGCAGTCGAACGCGGCTCTGCGAGCTCAGGCAGCGGTGGGTGGTCGTCGTTGTCCTGCTGCTTGTCGTCTAACGCCATGCTCATAAATCTTCCTCTCACTAATGAGCACTGGACTTACACAGACCATCTGACACCCCCCGGCGATCTCGACCTCGCCGACACCACCCCAACCACCTCGAGGGCGCATGATTGGGTTGCGGATGCATTCGGCCTTGAACAGCGAGTTGAACGCCTCGGCCATCGCATTGTCGTACGAATCGCCCTTAGAGCCAACCGAAGTCACCGCATCGGCTTCGGCGAGGCGTTCGGTGTAACGGATCGCTCGATACTTCCCAGGATCAGAATGGAGAATTAGGCAGACTAGTGTCCTGAGTCATTAATTCGTGTGCAGTAGTGGGCGATGGAGTCGAGGATCTGGTCAGCGGTCTTGACCCACACGTAGGGGCGGGGGTTGTCGTTCCAGGTCTCGATCCACGCTCTGATGTCGGCATTGAGTGCTCGTACGGTGCGGTGGGTGGAGCGTTGGAGTTTCTTGGTGGTCAGTTCGGCGAACCAGCGTTCGACGAGGTTCATCCAGGATGAGCTGGTGGGGGTGAAGTGGACAACAAACCGTGGGTGCGCGGTCAGCCATCGTTTGACCGCGGGTGTCTTGTGGGTGGAGGCGTTGTCCATGACCAGGTGGACGTCGAGCTCGTCGGGTACTTCGGCGTCGATCTTGCGGAGGAATCCGATGAATTCTGTTGCGCGATGCCGTGAGTGAAGCGAACCGATGACTTTTCCCGACGCGATGTCCAACGCCGCGTACAGGCTGGAGGTGCCGTTGCGCACGTAGTCGTGGCTGGCCCGTTGCGGGGTGCCCGGGAGCATGGGAAAGATCGGCTGGGTGCGATCGAGAGCTTGGATCTGGGTCTTCTCGTCAACGCAGAGCACCAGGGCACGTTCGGGTGGGTTCATGTAGAGCCCGACGACGTCGCGGACCTTCTCGGTGAACATGGGATCTTTCGACAGCTTCCACGAATCCTGTTTGTGTGGAGCCAATCCGAACGCTCTCCATACACGCGAAACAGTTGACTGCGACATGCCGAGATGCTCAGCCATCGCCCGCGTCGACCAGTGTGTCGCATTCTTCGGAGTGGTCTCGAGAGTTGCGGTGATCAGGTCTTTGATCTGCTCGTCGTCGACGGTGCGAGGTCGCCCGGGCCGGGGTTCGTCGAGCAACCCCTCGCAGCGGTGCTCGACGAACCGGCCTCGCCATCGCCGGGGGTGTCAGATGGTCTGTGTAAGTCCAGTGCTCATTAGTGAGAGGAAGATTTATGAGCATGGCGTTAGACGACAAGCAGCAGGACAACGACGACCACCCACCGCTGCCTGAGCTCGCAGAGCCGCGTTCGACTGCGGAGGTGGCCGAAGCGTTGCAGGCCTCGGGCATGGTCGATGAGTTGTTGGCCCAGATCGATTCGGGTCAGGTGCAGGTCACCGGGGACGGTGGCTTGATTCCGGGCTTGATCAAACTCGCCCTCGAACGCGGTTTGAAGGCCGAGCTGACCGATCACCTCGGCTACGAGAAGGGCGACCCGGCAGGCCGGGAACTGCCCAACGCCCGCAACGGATCAACCCCGAAAACGGTGGCGTCTGAGGCGGGGCCGGTCGAGCTGAAGGTCCCTCGTGACCGTGACGGCACCTTCACCCCACGTCTGGTGCCGAAGGGATCGCGTCGGCTCGGCGGCCTCGATGACATCATCATCTCGCTGTACGCCGGAGGCATGACGTTACGCGACATCCAACATCATCTGGCCGCCACGGTGGGCACCGATCTGTCGCATGAGACGATCTCCAAGATCTGCGACGAGGTTTGCGACGCGGTCGATGAATGGCAGAGCCGGCCGCTGGAAGCGTTGTATCCCGTCCTCTATCTCGATGCCCTGGTGGTCAAGGTCAAAGACGGTGCTCACGTTCGAAATAAGCACGCCCACATAGCTATTGGTGTCGACATGGCTGGCGTCAAGCATGTGCTGGGCATCTGGATACAGGCTGAAGAGGGCGCGAAGTTCTGGGCCGGGGTGTGCGCGAATCTGGCCAACCGCGGCGTCAAGGACGTGCTGATCGTGTGCTGCGACGGGCTGACCGGATTCCCCGAGGCGATCGAGGCGACGTGGCCTTTGGCCACCGTACAAACCTGCGTCGTGCACCTGATCCGCAACGCGATGCGGTTCATCAACTACAAAGACCGCAAACAGGTCGCCCGGGCGATCAAACCGATTTACACCGCCCCCGACGCCGAGACCGCGCGCCGAGAATGGGAGATCTTCCGAGATTCGGCGTTGGGTGTCACATATCCGAGTGCGGCACAGGCTTTCGACCGCGCCTGGGACAGATTCATCCCATTCCTGGCCTTCCCACCCGAGTTGCGCAAGGTCATCTACACCACCAACTCGATCGAGTCGCTGAACTATCAACTCCGCAAGGTCATCAAGAACAGGGGACACTTCCCCAACGACGTCGCGGTCCGCAAACTGCTCTGGCTGGCTATCTGCGACATCGAGGACAAACGAGCCAGGCAACGCGAGAAGGAACGCGGCAAGCCAGCCAGTCAGCGTAAAGCGCCCGGACGACTCGTCGAAGGGCAAGTCGTGACCAGCTGGAAACAGGCCCTCGGACAACTCGCCCTGGCCTACCCCGACCGCATCGAACCCCACCTCAACTAGACACCGAAAGCGAACCCAAGAAATCAGGAGTTACGTTCTTACACAGACATCTTGACAAGCTCCCATCGCCGCACGGTACCTCGGTTGAGGCCGAGTCGTTGTGCCACTTCGGTATTCGACCCGCCATCAGCGGCAGCGAGAACGATTCGTGATCGCATCGCCAAACCCGAGGCCGTCGTTCGCCGACGCGCCCACCCTTCGAGCTCACGGCGCTCGTCATCGGTCAGAACAACATCCACTGCTCGCGGACCCCGGGTTGCCATTCCCTAGCCTAACAACCGAACGAAATTAATGACTCAGGACACTAGCCACACACCGACACGGTACTCTCGTTCTCCACCGTCGCATCGGCCTCGAATTCAAGCGTTGTCGACACTCGACTCCCGTCTTGCTCTCTTCGTCCCATCCGCACACTTCTCTCCAATCAGCAGGGTTACGACCAATACTTGAGCCCGCCGCGTCGATTCCCCCATTCCATGACGGTAGGCACCGTTCTGGGCGATACTGAGAAGTGCCCCGGACCGAGTAGAGGCTAGGTACATGCAGAACTCACGCAATCCTGACGCGACAATTCTCACTGCGGCCGAACCGCATCGGATGACACTGGGACTGCCCCTACGCAAAACCCCAGGCATCCGC
Organism: Gordonia otitidis; assembly: GCF_020735545.1. NCBI lineage: Bacteria > Bacillati > Actinomycetota > Actinomycetes > Mycobacteriales > Gordoniaceae > Gordonia > Gordonia otitidis. The sequence goes on along the minus strand of NZ_CP085974.1, from coordinate 2,704,828 downwards.
GGCAGCGGCACCACACGGAGATATTCTGGCCGGCCAACCCATCAGGCAGGGAGGTGATAGAGTCCAGTGGCGGGACTACCACGGTACGTCCGCACCGATCTGCCCCTCAAATATAGTAACGTTCGCCAACTTCGCCGAAACTGAAAACGACGTCGACGACCTCTCCGGCCAGCATTTCGCAGTAGGCAAACTAGCCATCGCGCGCCAGGACATCGAGCCGGTCGAATAGGTCATCGGCACACTGAACTACCGTTGGGCCGCGCCCGCGCCGCCGCGGGCGCGTGGACAGCTACACCATTAGGCTGGATTTTTGGATTACTCCACCGAGGCCGGCCGCCGTGTACACGCCTCGATCTCAGCTTCTACGCGCCGATCTTCGGTGCCGTTGTCGGCGCTCCGTTCGGCCTGCTCATGCACGCATCACAGGACAGGGCAGCCAGCGCGACTTCACCTCGTTCCCAGTCCTTACGACCATGTCCCTACACAACCACGTCACTACGAAGTCCTCGCCGACGTCGAGGTCGCGGACGAAGCCGTCCGCCTTCTCACCGGCCGGACCGATCGAAAGGAATGAATCATGGCAACTGCGGTAGGCATCGACTTGGGCACCACCAACTCGGTCATCGCAAGCTGGCAAGGCGGCGAACCGGTGGTGATCTCCAATGTCGAGGGTGCGCGGACGACGCCGTCGGTGGTCGCCTTCACTGAGAGTGGCGAGCGCCTGGTGGGTCAGCTGGCCCGACGACAGGCGATCTTGAACCCGAAGGGCACGATCTACTCGGCGAAACGCTTCATCGGGCGTCACTACGATGAGATCTCTGAGGAGGCCAAAGCGGTCAGCTTCGACGTCGTGCCGGGTGACAACGGTGAGGCGCGATTCGACGTGCGGGGCAAAAAGTACGCGCCGGAGGAGATCAGTGCACTGGTGCTGCGCAAGCTCGTCGACGACGCGAGCAGGTTCCTTGGCGAGAAGGTGAAGGAAGCGGTCATCACCGTTCCGGCCTATTTCAATGACGCGCAGCGCAACGCCACCAAGGATGCCGGCCGCATCGCTGGCCTCGAAGTTCTGCGAATCATCAACGAGCCGACCGCGGCGGCATTGGCGTACGGCATGGACAAGCAGGTCCATGAAACCGTATTGGTGTTCGACCTGGGCGGCGGCACGTTCGATGTGAGTCTGCTCGACGTCGGTGAGGGCGTAGTCGAGGTTCGGTCCACGGCCGGCGACTCCCACCTCGGCGGCGACGACTTCGACCGGCGCCTGGTGGACTACCTCGCCGACGAATTCCAGCGTGCCGAGAACATCGATCTGCGCAAGGATGCGCAGGCATTGCAGCGCCTCTTCGAGGCCGCGGAGAAGGCCAAGGTCGAGTTGTCCTCGGTGACGCAGGCGCAGGTCAACTTGCCCTTCGTCACTGCTGACGCGAACGGTCCCAAGCACCTCACCACCACGATCATGCGATCGAAGTTCGAGGATCTGACGGCGGATCTGGTGGAACGCTGCCTCGGTCCGGTGAAGCAGGCGATGAGTGACGCCAAGGTCACCGCCAACGATATCGACGAGGTGATCCTGGTCGGTGGTTCGACACGGATTCCGGCGGTGCAGGCGCTGGTTCGCCGGCTCACCGGCGGTAAGGATCCCCACATGGGCGTCAACCCGGATGAGGTCGTCGCGCTCGGTGCCGCCGTCCAGGCGGGCGTGCTCAAGGGTGAGGTTTCCGATGTGCTGTTGCTCGATGTCACCCCGCTGTCCCTCGGCGTCGAGACGCAGGGCGGGGTGATGACCAAGATCATCGAGCGCAACACGACGATCCCGGCCCGGCGCAGTGAAGTGTTCTCCACCGCGGAGGACAATCAGTCCGCCGTGGACGTCGTGGTCCTGCAGGGCGAACGCGAACGCGCCGCCGACAACCGGGTGCTGGGCCGGTTCCGGCTCGAAGACATCCGACCTGCGCCACGCGGCGAGGCGCAGGTCGAAGTCACGTTCGATATCGATGCCAACGGCATCCTCAACGTCACCGCTCGGGATAAGGACACCGGCAAGGAGCAGAGCATCACGATCAGTGAGCAGGGCAACCTGGATCAGGGTGAGGTCGAGCGGATGCTCGCGGAGGCCGAACGGAACCGGGGTGAGGACGAGGCGCTGCGCAAGGCTGTCGACGCGCGTAACGAGCTCGATTCGGTTGCCTATCAGGTGGAACGGCGACTGGCCGAACTCGGTGAGAGTGCGCCACCGCACGACAAGGCGCGCGCCGAGATGCTGGTCGCCGACGCCAGGAAAGCTGTGAAGGACGGTGCTTCACCCGCGGAGGTACAGCCACTGACCTCGGAGCTGCAGCAGCTGCTCTATGGGCTCGCCCCGGTCCAGGCCGGCGGCGGCGACGGACACCAGGCTGGCGGTGGAGACGCTGCGTCGTCGGATGACGACGACGTGATCGACGCCGAATTCGATCGAAGCTGAGGCACCTGATGGACAGATCTGCTGATCATTCGACGACCGAGCCGGCTACCGACGGTACCGACGGGGATCAGACCGAGACGGCGCCTGATCGCACCGACACGGGGGCTGAGTTCGCTCAACTCGAGGACCGCTGGCGCAGGGCCCTCGCAGATCTGGACAACCTGCGCAAGCGGTATGCCAAAGATCTCGACCGTGAACGCGCCGCGGAGACAGCGAGGGTATCGGCGGCGTGGCTGCCGGTGCTGGACAACCTGGAGCTTGCGCTGGCACATGCGGGTAGTGACCCGCAGACTGTCGTCGACGGTGTGAAGGCAATCCGGGACCAGGCGGTGCAGATACTGTCACGGCTCGGCTTCGAGCGCCACGACGAGGTCGGTGTGCCGTTCTCCCCGGAGCTCCACGAAGTGGTCAGTGTGGTGACCCAACCCGACCTTCCCTCCGGAACCGTGATCGAGGTCTTGCGGCCAGGTTACGGAGAAAACGGACAGCAGTTGCGTCCCGCCACCGTGGTCGTCAGCCGACCTGAGGAGTGAGCGCCATGGCGCGTGACTACTACGAAGCGCTCGGGGTCCCGCGCAGCGCCGACACCGACGAAATCCAGCAGGCCTACCGCCGACTTGCCCGCAAATATCACCCCGACATCAACAAAGACCCCACTGCGGAAGACAAGTTCAAAGAGATCAATGAGGCCTACCATGTGTTATCCGACCCGGACACCCGGAAACGCTACGACCGATTCGGTGACGACTTCCGGCGTGTGCCCGAGGACTACGACGAACGGGTCCGGGCAAGCGCCGGTGGGTACGGCGGCGGGTTCGGCGGCGGCGGGTACGGCGGTGGGGGGTACGGCGGTGGGGGCGGGGGCAGAAGGGTGCACTTCGGTCACGGTGTCGGTGGCGAGGGCGGCGTCGACTTCGAGGACCTCTTCGGACAGATGTTCGGCGGCGGTGGCGGGTACGGGCCGATTCCCGGCGCCGATCAGGAAGCGGAACTGGAACTGCCCCTGGAAGAGGCGTACCGGGGCGGCAAACGCACTCTCAGACTGGACGGCCGGCGATACGACGTCAACATTCCGGCCGGTGTCCTGGACGGCCAGCGAATCCGGCTGGCCGGGCAAGGAGGCCGGGGCAACGGCGACGCGCCGCCCGGGGATCTGTACCTCGTGGTCCGGATCAAACCGCATCCCCGGTTCCGCGTCCAGGGCCGGGACATCTACGTCGACCTGCCCGTCTCCCCCTGGGAAGCAGCCCTCGGCGCGACGGTCGCCGTTCCCACCCCGGGTGGCGAGGCGAAAGTCAAAGTCGTACCGGGCTCGTCGACAGGTAGGAAGCTGCGCCTGCGCGGAGAAGGAATGCCCAATCCGCGGGGCGCCAACGGCAACCTCTACGCCGAAATCAAGGTGATGGTGCCGCCGAAACCGACAGCACGCGAACGCGAGCTGTTCGAACAGTTGGCCACCGAATCGAACTTCGATCCGAGGAAACAGCCATGAGCACCCCGACCCCGGTCACCCAGTACATATTGGTTCGCCGTACCGGAATGTCGCTGGATGTCTTCGCCGAACGTACCGGGCTGCACCCCGACCTGGCACGAAAGCTTGTGGCTCTCGGCCTGCTCGACGCCCACCGCGACCCCGGCGGCGAAATATTGTTCGAACCGTCAGCAGTGGCCCACGCTGCCCGCATCCAACGGTTACGGACGGGTCTAGGCCTGAACTACTCGGCAATCGGGCTCGTGCTCGATCTGCTGGATCGAATCGAGAAACTCGAAGCAGCGTCCCACGGAAGGAAGACACCCCCATGGACACCGGCAGCCTGACTGAAAAGTCACGAGAAGCCCTGCAGGAAGCCCAGAACCTGGCGACCAGAATGGGCCACACAGAGGTCGACGGAGAGCACCTGCTGCTCGCGTTGGTCGATCAGCAGGACGGGCTGGTACCCCGACTGCTCGAGCAGGCCGGCGCGAACGTCGACGCCCTGCGATCCGATCTGGAACGTGAACTCTCGCGCAGGCCGAAGGTCAGCGGCCCCGGCGCGACGCCCGGTCAGGTGATGATCACCCAACGCCTGGCCAAGCTGCTCGACGCCGCGGAACGGGAGGCGAAGCGACTCAAGGATTCCTACGTGTCGGTGGAGCATCTCGTGATGGCTCTCTCCGAGGAGGGGTCGACCAGTGCGGCCGGACGGGTTCTCACCAGTCATGGGGTCACACGAGAGGCCTTCCTCACCGCCTTGACCACAGTGCGCGGCAATCAGCGCGTCACCTCGGCCACCCCGGAGGGTGCGTACGAGGCGCTCGAGAAGTACGGACGCGACCTCGTCTCCGAGGGGCGGGCAGGCAAACTCGATCCGGTCATCGGCCGCGATGCCGAGATCCGCAGGGTAACGCAGATCCTGAGCCGGAAGACGAAGAACAATCCGGTGCTGATCGGCGACCCCGGCGTCGGCAAGACCGCGATCGTCGAGGGCCTCGCCCAGCGGATCGTCCGCGGCGACGTGCCCGAGGGCCTACGCGACAAGACGATCTTCTCGCTCGACATGGGTTCCCTGGTGGCCGGCGCGAAGTACCGCGGCGAGTTCGAGGAGCGACTGCAGGCGGTGCTGTCCGAGGTGAAGGCGGCCGAGGGGCGCATCCTGTTGTTCGTCGACGAGTTACACACAGTGGTCGGCGCGGGATCGGTCGGCGGCGAGGGGTCTCTCGACGCCGGCAACATGCTCAAGCCGATGCTCGCCCGCGGCGAACTGCACATGATCGGTGCCACCACCCTCGACGAGTATCGCAAGCACATCGAATCCGATGCGGCACTGGAGCGACGCTTCCAGACCGTTCTCGTCGACGAGCCCGGCATCGAGGATGCGATCTCGATTCTGCGCGGACTTCGAGAACGCCTCGAGGTGTTTCACGGCGTGAAGATTCAGGACGGCGCACTGGTGGCCGCCGTGACCCTCTCGCACCGGTACATCACCGACCGTTTCCTTCCGGACAAGGCGATCGATCTGGTAGACGAGGCGTGTGCGCGGCTACGCACCGAAATCGATTCGATGCCCGCCGAACTCGACGAGCTCACCCGGAAGGTGACCCGGCTGGAGATCGAGGAGGCCGCGCTGTCCAAGGAAACGGACGCGGCCAGCAAGGCGCGTCTCGAAGAGTTGCGTAAGGAGCTGGCCGATCTGCGGGCCGAGGCCGACGCCCGGCACGCGCAGTGGGAGGCGGAGCGCCAAGCGATCCGTCGGGTGCAGGAGCTACGGGGGGAGCTGGAACGATTGCGCCACGAGGCCGAGGAGGCCGAACGCAATTACGACCTCAATCGGGCCGCCGAGCTGCGCTACGGCGAGATCACCGAACTCGAACGCAGGCTCGAGGCGGCGGAGGAGCAATTGGCCACCAGGCAAGGCCGCAATCCGTTGCTGCGTGAGGTGGTCACCGAAGACGAGATCGCAGAAATCGTGGCCGCATGGACGGGCATCCCGGTCGCCCGGCTACAGGAAGGAGAGCGGGAAAAGCTGTTGAAACTCGACGAAATCCTGCACGAGAGAGTCATCGGTCAGGACGAGGCTGTGCAACTGGTCGCAGACGCGGTCATCCGGGCGAGGTCCGGTATCCGTGATCCGCGCCGGCCGATCGGTTCGTTCATCTTCCTGGGCCCGACAGGTGTGGGGAAGACCGAGCTCGCAAAGACGCTGGCCAGTGCCCTCTTCGACAGCGAAGACAACATGGTGCGCCTGGACATGAGCGAGTACCAGGAGCGGCACACGGTGAGTAGGCTCATCGGTGCACCCCCCGGGTACATCGGGTACGACGAGGGTGGCCAGCTCACCGAGGCGGTGCGCCGCAAGCCGTACTCCGTGGTGCTCTTCGACGAGATCGAGAAGGCCCACGCCGACGTCTTCAATACCCTGCTGCAGGTGCTCGATGACGGCCGGATCACCGATTCTCAAGGCAGGCAAGTCGATTTCCGGAACACGGTGATCATCATGACCTCCAACATCGGATCCCAGCATCTCCTCGAGGGAGTCACAGCCGACGGCGAGATCAAGCCGGACGCCCGGGAGCGGGTGCTGGCGGAACTGCGCGGGCACTTCCGTCCCGAGTTCCTCAACCGGGTCGACGACATCGTGTTGTTCACCCCGCTCACGCTGCCCCAGATCGAGCACATCGTCGAGCTGCAGCTCGCCGATCTTCGGAACAGGTTGTCGGAGCGCCAGATACACCTGGATATCACGCCGGAAGCACGCCGGCTCATCGCCGAACACGGTTTCGACCCGGTCTACGGTGCGCGGCCGCTGCGGCGGTATATCGCCCATGAGGTCGAAACCAGGATAGGTCGTGCGCTGTTGCGCGGCGAAATCGAACCGGGCGGCACCATCAGTGTCACGGTGGACGGCGGCGAGCTCGCCGTCGCATATACGGAACCCGCCATCGCGGCCTGAGAAGAGGTGTCGTCATGGGATCCGACAAGGTGAAGTGCCCACACTGCGGCAAGGTCAACAAGGTGCCGGCGGCCGGGGACGGGAGACCCCGCTGCGGGAACTGCCACGAGCCGCTGCCCTGGATCGCCTCGGCAGGGGACGGCGACTTCGCGGAGGTCGCCGAGAAATCCTCGGTGCCTGTACTCGTTGACCTCTGGGCGACGTGGTGCGCTCCGTGCCGCATGGTCAGCCCCGCGCTCGAGCAGCTCGCCACAGAACGCGCAGGTCAGATCAAGCTGGTCAAGGTCGACGTGGACGCTGCGCCCCAGACGGCCGAACGGTTCACCGTCCGCGCCGTACCGACTCTGCTGGTGATGGACCGAGGTGAGGTACTCGCTCGTCAGGCGGGCGCAGCTCCGGTACCCCAGCTGCGCACGTGGCTCGATCAGGCGCTCTCGGAAAATGCAGGCAAGAAGGCGAAGCCATGACCTCGGTCCATGCCGACCCGCACGTGACCGCGATCCGGGCCGTGGTGCCCCGCACTCCACAGGGTTGCGAGGAATGTCTTCGCCTCGGCACCCCGTGGGTACATCTGAGGCTGTGCCTGACGTGCGGACACGTCGGTTGCTGCGACTCCTCGCCGGGCAAGCACGCGAGCGCACACGCTCACACCATCGGCCATCCGATCGTCCAGTCGATGGAACCCGGTGAAGATTGGCGCTGGTGTTATGTCGACCAGAACTTCGTCTGAGGACGCCCCACGCCTCGGCGACGGTCAGCTCGTCGACGACGAGACCCCGGATACAGTCGGAGCATTCCCGCGGCTGACGGACGACCAGATCACGACGCTCGAGGTCGGTGGCACGCGTCGATCGGTTCACGCCGGCGAGGTGCTGATCCGAGCGGGCGCGCCCAGCAACGACTTCTTCGTCATCCTCACCGGCAAGGTCGCGGTCATCGACGAGGGCGCCGAGGACGGCGAACGCCGGATACTGCGCGTGCACGGTCCGGGCCGATTCCTGGGCGAGCTCGGACTGCTGGAAGGCCAGGTGGCGTTCTTCACCGCCGAAGCGATCGAGAACGGCGAGGTCCTCGTCGTCCCGGCCGAGCGGGTGCGCGAGCTCGTCGCCCACGACCTCGTGCTCAGCGATCTGATCCTGCGCGCCTACCTGATCCGCCGGCACCTGCTGATCGGGCTCGGCGCGGGGTTCCGGATCATCGGCTCCTGCTATTCCCCGGACACGTTGCGGCTTCGCGAATTCGCCATACGAAACCGGCTGCCCCACAGGTGGATCGATCTGGAGCAAGACGAACGGGCGGAGCAGCTGCTGCAAAGCCTGGGTGTCGCCCCCGAGGACACTCCCGTCGTGATCTGGCACGGCGAGAAAGTGCTGCGCAATCCGACGAACGCCGAACTCGCCCGCATCGTCGGGCTCCCGGTCCCAGACTCGGTCCCGGACGCAGCCCAGGACGTGTGCGACCTCGTCGTCGTAGGTGCCGGACCGGCGGGTCTGGCCGCGTCCGTGTACGGCTCATCCGACGGGTTGAACACGGTGACACTGGAGTCGATCGCTGCAGGTGGGCAGGCTAGCACCTCCTCCCGGATCGAGAACTACCTGGGCTTCCCGGCGGGGATCTCCGGCGCCGAATTGGCCGAGCGCGCCCTAATCCAGGCCGGGAAATTCGGTACCCGCCTTCTCGTGTCGGCGGAGGTGACCGGTTTGGGATCCGAGGGCGGGCACCATGTGCTCCGGCTGGCGGACGGCGGCGAGATCCGCGCCCGGGCGGTCGTGCTCGCCACCGGGGCGCGATATCGCAAGTTGGAGGTTCCGGGAATCGAGGCACTGGAGGGGAGAAGCGTGTATTACGCCGCAACCCATCAGGAAGCGCGGCTGTGCGGCACCGACCCTGTAGCCATCGTCGGCGGCGGAAACTCCGCCGGCCAGGCCACCGTCTTCCTCGCAGACCATGTCTCCCACGTTCACCTCCTCATCCGCGGCCACGACCTCGGAAAGAGCATGTCCCGATACCTGGTCGACCAGATCGAACGGCATCCGCGGGTGACCGTGCACCGGAACACCGAGATTCGTCAGGTCCACGGCGACAAGCACCTCGAAGAGATTGTGGTCGAGGACAATCGCACGGGCGACCAGGACACGATCCGGGTGCACGCCCTGTTCGTCTTCATCGGGGCGACGCCGCACACCGGGTGGCTGGCCGACACGATCGCACTCGACGACCACGGCTTCGTCCTCACCGGCATGGACGCGGTCCACGCCCGAGGAGACGGCAACCGGCCGATCAGCGCCGGGCTGTCCAGGACGCTCGAAACCAGCCGGTCCGGCCTGTTCGCGGCGGGCGACGTCCGCAGCGGCTCGGTGAAACGGGTCGCATCCGCAGTCGGTGAAGGAGCGATGGCGGTACGCCAAATCCATGAATACTTCGAAAGGAGCTGACGACATGCCAGTGATGGGCACCGTCAAATTCCAGCGGTTCTTCCGGGCAGCGGCCGGACTACAGGTCGACCGGAACGACCTCAAGCGCTATACGGATTTCATCGACGACAAGATCTACGACCTGATCCTGATCGGCAAGGCCTCGGCAAAGGCAAACCTGCGGGACGTGATCGAACCGTGGGACCTGCCGATCACCAAGGGGCTGCAGGAGAGCATCCACCGGTTCGAGAAGCTGGACGAGGAGATCGAACTACAACCTCTGCTCGACCAACTGGCGGCCCGGCCATCCTTGGACGTGGCTCTCTCCGAGGAGACCGAGCAACGACTGCCGCTGATCGCCGGAGGCCTGAGCGTGGCGCTGGCGCATACCTTCGTCACGGTCGAGCCGGACCGCAAGAACCCCGGGACCGCCGAATGGAGCGTCGCCCTCGACATCTTCCATCAACTCCTCTGAACCCAGCCAGCGACCGGGCACTGATGGCGGACAAACGTGCCATCCTTGGCTTCGCCGAAAGGCACTGTCGTCATGCATTCAGCCTAGCCGCTAGACTGGCCAGAAACTAGCCATATGTTTAGCCGATAATAGCGATTATGTCAGGTTGAGCAGTTCGTGGGTGTTGAAGGGGAATTCGGACCCGGCCCTGCGAGGATTGGTAGGCCCTATATCAATCAGACGCACGCCTGATTGATGCGGCGCCTTGGCGCCCACGCAGATGATTTCGATTCCTATATCGAGCAGTTCGCGAGCCGAGTCCCAGCGCTCCTGGCGTATCCGGTGTCGGCAATCTGGTGATTCGACGAGATTCTCCGCCACTACTGTGAGTGCGGTACCGGCAACCAGATTCCACACTGTCGCCGATGTCGCGCGTGCTACCGGCGGTGTAGTCCCTGCTTCGACGAAGGCACTCGCTAACCAAGCCAGGCTTTGCTCCGACTCTGGAGATGCTGCGGTGCGGGGCGACGCTAGGGCCAGCACGAGCCACTGATGACGGTTGTAGAGAGCCCAGTCTATTTCCACGGCCGTCAGAACTCGTTGATACCATGGCGTTTCGGAAATTCTTGGATAGGGATGTCTGCGCGTGATCTCGAGCGTCATTGCTTGGATGAGCATGCCCTTGTCGTCGACGTATCGGTAGAGCGACATGGCGCCAACTCCTAACTCGTCGGCAAGCGAACGCATCGTCAACGCGTCCAGTCCGCCGGCGTCGGCAATCTCGATTGCCGCCTCGACGATCAAGGCGTACGACAGCCTGGTTCGGTTGTTCGGATTCGGCATGATCGGCGGGCTCACCCTTCAACGCAGCTCAATGGGACGCCCGGCGCAACGCCCGTCGAGTGCACAGACATACAACCACCGGCCTTCTGTCACGGTTCTGTTCTCAGTGGGTCTGGACTCGATCGGTTGCGCCCAGGCGCAGTCGGAGGTCGGCCTCGATTCGCGAAGCCGTATTGGTCATCGCTGTGATCAGCTCTGTTTCGGAGTCGTTGTGGGGTGTCGATGTGTGCATGATCGATAGATTTAGAGCTGCTATCGGTCGCGGCGACCTGTCATAGACCGGCACCGCATAAGCGCAGAGACGGTCATTGAACTCCTGGTCCATTACGCACCACCCGCGATCCGATACCCCACGAATACTTTTGCGCAGCTGCGCCTTTTGGCGTGTCCCCCGTGAACCGGTCCGGTTGGTTCTAGAGTCTTGATTGCCCTGATGAGGGCGCGAAGGGACGATAGGAATCATGGCGGGACGTAAGCGTCACTCGGCCGAGGACATCGTGCGCAAGCTGCGCCGAGCTGATGAGTTGGCCGCGGAAGGTAAGACCGGTGAGGAGATCGCCGCCGACCTCGAGGTGTCGGCCGCGACGTTGTACAACTGGCGCCGCCAGTACGGCGGCATGGACGGCGACGCCGCCAAGGAACTCAAAGAGTTGCGCGATCAGAACAGTCGGCTCAAGCGACTGCTCGCCGACGCCGAGTTGGAGAAGGACGCGCTGCGGGAGATTGCGCGGGGAAAATTCTGAGCCCAACTGCCAAACGCGCCGCCATAGACATGCTCAAAGCTCGCATGAACATGTCAGAACGTAAGGCGTGCAGGGTTGTTGGGCTCGCCCGCTCCGCCTATCGGCAGCTGCCGCAAGCTCAGACACCTGCAGATTCCGACGCTGGCCTGCGTGAGCAGCTACGGACCTATGCCCGCAAGAACCCTCGTCATGGGTTCCGTCGGGCGTGGGCGTGGTTGCGTTTCGACGAGGGCGACACCGTCAACAAGAAGAAGGTGCACCGGTTGTGGAAGGAGGAAGGGCTGCAGGTACGCCGGGCGCCTCGCCGCAAGCGGGCGGGCCAGTCGTCGGTGCCGGTCGTGGTCGCTGATGCGCCGAAAGTGGTGTGGGCATTGGACTTTCAGTTCGACTCCACCGTCGATGGACACAAGATCAAGATCGCCTCGATGGTCGATGAACACACCCGGATGTCGTTGCTGAACATCGTCGATCGCTCGATCACCGCGGAGCGGTTGATCGAGGAGCTTGAGAAGGTTTTCGCGATCTGGGGTGGCCCGCCGATGGTGCTGCGTATGGACAACGGCCCCGAGTTCATTTCAGAGGCCCTCCGAGCGTTCTGTGCAGGGTCGGTGGGGATCTCCTACATTCCGCCCGGCACACCGTGGAACAACGGGTTTATCGAGTCGTTCAACAACCGGCTGCGCGACGAATGCTGACACGCCTGGGAATCTTGGAGACTCCTGACCTTGGAAACGAGGATGCAGGTATGGCCACAGGATCGCCGTCAGGGAAGAAGCCGACCAGCCGTCGGTACAGCTCAGAAGAGAAGGCTGCCGCGGTCCGCATGGTCCGTAGTTTGCGGGCCGAACTGGGCACCGAGCAGGGCACCGTCTCACGGGTAGCTCATCAACTGGGCTACGGAGTGGAATCGGTCCGCTCCTGGGTGCGCCAGGCCGATATCGATGACGGACACACCCCCGGTGTCACCACCACAGAGGCCACCAGGGTCAAAGAGCTCGAACAAGAAGTCCGAGAGCTCAAGCGAGCCAACGAGATACTGAAACGAGCAGCGTCTTTCTTCGGGGCGGAGCTCGACCGCCAACACAAGAAGTAGTCACGTTCATCGATGATCAGCGGGCAGAATTCGGGGTTGAGCCCATCCTCGCCGTCCTGCGCAGCGCAGGTGTGCGGATGGCCCCGAGTACCTACTACGACATCAAGAGCCGCCGCCCCTCGGCGCGGTCGCAACGTGACGCTGTCCTCGCCCCTGCGCTACGACAGCTGTGGGAAGACAACTACCGGGTCTACGGTGCTCGCAAGCTATGGAAAGCTGCGCGTCGCGCTGGACACGATATCGGTCGTGACCAGGTTGTTCGACTGATGCACGCACTCGGAATCGAAGGCGCGCGGCGCGGCCGGCGGGTCCGCACGACCCGCCCCGATTCCTCGATGCCGCGCCACCCGGATCTGGTCAAACGGGAGTTCACCGCGACTACACCGAATCAACTGTGGGTCACCGATCTGACCTATGTCCCGACGTGGTCGGGCGTGGCGTACGTGTGTTTTATCATCGACGCCTACTCGCGGATGATCGTGGGGTGGCGAGTGGCCTCGCATATGAGGACTGCGATGGTCCTCGATGCGATCGGGATGGCCCGATGGAATCGGGGAAACATGTTGCCGGGCTTACGGTGTCACTCTGATGCGGGCGCGCAATTCACCTCCGTGCGTTACGGGGAACGTCTCGCCGAGATCGGGGCGACACCCTCGATCGGGACCGTGGGAGACAGTTACGATAACGCTCTGGCCGAGACGGTGAACGGCTACTACAAAGCGGAATTAATTTACGGACCCGCCCGCACCGGTCCATGGAAAACGGTCGACGACGTCGAACTGGCGACCCTGGGCTGGGTGCACTGGCACAACACCGAACGCCTCCACGGCTATCTCGGCAACATCCCACCCGTCGAGTTCGAAACCATCATCTACGATCAGTCACGGGCCGACCAACACCGGGTCGGAATCCCATAACCCGAGCCTCCGGGAAACCCAGGGCGCATCATGCCTCAACCGCAACTGCTGGCCGACGTTGCTCGAGGCCCGTGTAGTCATCGCCGACTTCAAAGACGACCACAACCATCGGCACCGCCACTCGGCACTGGGCTACCAGACCCCGGCCGAGTACAGTGCCGGATGCACCCACCGGCATCACCCCGTGGGCTGCGAGATCGACTGATCAACTGCAAGTTAGGAACTGGCTCTAGAACTGACTGGACCGGTTATCGGGGACCTGCCAACTCGAGCTCGGTCACATCGTCCAAGACGCGTCCCTCCAAGAAGCTGGACAAGTATGGACACCCGGTTCTCGATGGATGGCCGCGACGCCTGGTTCTTCTGGTCCAGTACACCGTCGACTGACATTCGAGCCGTGCGTGTCGTCGTGGTCGGCGCGTCCGACCTTTGCGGGGTCTGGTCACCCTGCCCGTCGGTACGGACCACGCCTAGTCTAGGGCCGGGCGAACCTGAGTCCGCTAGCGACCGACGAACACAGACACCCAAGGACACGTTTCCCGCAGCCGCGGCCTGACCCCCCTTGTCCCTGTTGTACGCAAGTGGGCGCAAGCATTGCTGCAGTAGTTGCAACCGGCACGTTTGTCAACCGGACCCGTGCCTGGCGCCGCCGTTAACCACCGTGCCGTCCTCTCGGCTCCAACCGCTACAGGGCCTGGTAGCACCGGCACATACCGTCAGGCGTTACCTCATCGGTTGTCGACAACAGATAAGGCGACCTACTGGCTTGCGGGAAGGCCAGTAGGTCCCCATCCGGAAGCCATGAGGCGGCTGGGTTATCCGTGACCAGCGATCCGGATAGTCTTGTTTTGCACGATGATGCTGCATCGCTCGCGTCGACAGTTTCGGCACCGTGGCGCGCGGGCTGCGGCGGCGAAGCATCCGGGATGTAACCGCCCCAATAGGAATGGCACTCACGTCGCCGGACTCATCCGGACCGACACCTCAGGTAGCGGACCAGTGCCGGCCCCACCGGCACTGTTGACCCGGATCGCGCGCATCCTCACCACCGCAGCCGAGCACACAAGCAACACCGACCTGGCCGCAACGCTGCGCCGCGATGTCATGCGCGCCTCGGGCTAGTGGGTGGCGTGTAGCCGCGTAGTGAGGCTACAATCGGAGCCGCAGCCAGCCCATTGCGGTGGGTTTGGAAGTGAGCCACAGGATTACTCGCCGGACGACGAGGCCTGTGGCTCGCGGTCTTTTAGGGGCCGATGGTGTGTATTTCGACACCGGCGCCGAGTATGTCGAGATAGTCCCCGCGGCCGCACCGCTGTTGCACCACGGCACCGCACACGATGTCGGCAACCCACAGCGCCGGTTCGTGACGGCCGATAGCGTGGTCAATTCGCAGAGTCGGGGCGACGGCTTGTCGGGCGCGGAGCTTTTGCAGCATGTCCATGTCGCTTGCGTCCTGTTGGCCTCGGGATTCCAGCGTGATCGTGGCGCAAGGCATGTCGGCCAGGTGCGGCAGTAGGAACTCCATGCATTTGCATCGGTGCCAGCGATCCGAGGATTCCTTGTCGACGTGCACGACGACGAACCCTGTCAGGGGTAGTTCGGCGATCGCGGTGACGAGTTCGGTTCGTCGTTGCTCGCTGCTGCCGTGCCAGTGCACCTTCGGCTCGGCCAAGCGCAGCGCTTCCATAGCTGCGCGGAGGGTGTCGACGTCGTCTTCGTCGCAGAGGGCTGCGGACATCAGGTACGCGCCGGGGTCCATGTCCGGGCGCGACCCGCTCTCGTCTGCCCACGCCGTCAACATGATGGAACACCCTATTGGTCTGGTACGACTCGACAGGGCTCAGGGGACACACATGGACGGCTTTCTGAGCCCCTCCTCTCGCTCAAACGTCACCACTCCGCTCATGTGGCAACCGACCGCGGGGAGGGCGGCAGCGCAGCGCAGCGGAGAAGCTGTTTGTGACTATTGGAGCCGGTCGGCCTGTCCCCCGGTCTGATCGGCGTACGCCTGGGCTTCGTCGAGCTCGTTGGCGGTGTAGGTGCGGATGCCGGCGGGTTGGCCGGCCGGACGCACGATGAGCGTCAGGTCAGGCAACTCGACGCGGCCGCGTTTGGGTGCGACGCGGTTGGTGGGGCCTGCCCCCGTGTCATTGTTGTCAGTCATTGCGGTGCTGGGCCCTCTCGCGGTTGCAGTGCTTCGGGCGGCACCCACATGGTGATGGTGGCCGAGGAGACGCGGTTGGCGCTCTCGACTGGCATCTGACATATCCCGCGCCAGAGGCCGTTTGAGGTTTGGAGCCACGCTAATAGCAGTGCGGGCATGGTCGGCTCGATCCGGGCTCCGAATGCGCGGACTCGCAGTGACACTCCCCCGCCGGCCGCATAGGAGCGGCCGCACGAGGGGGCCGCGATCGCGATGTCGACAACAACGGGCTTCGGCGGGTCGAACACGCGCAGTGTTCGGGTGTCGGGGCCAGTGGTCGAACATGCACAGAGTGTCATCTCGCAAGACATCGGTGACAGTTCTGCATCAGGCCATAGGTGACAGAGTGAGGGGTCTTGGTGGTGACACTTCTTCATTTGGTTTCCGCCACGCACCGCTATGTGCCTTGCGTTGCGTGGCGCGGTTGCCTATGAGGGGGGCCTGACGCAGGTGCTCAACTGACCGCGCCTGCGACGGTTCAGCAGCACCCCGTGATGGCGCTGAGAACGCTGCGCAGCGCTTCCAACGACTCTGGCCGGGCACGGTAGTAGACGGGTGATAGAGCTGCAGCCTTGTTGATCGCGCTGATCGTGGAGGGGGTCAAATCGATTCTCGGAACAGCCTGGGCGGCGATCCGCGCGGTAGCCGCCTGAACTTTCTTCGAGGAGTCGGTACTATCGCTCTCCGACGGACTCATGTCGCCCCCTTCAGTAGCCCTCCTGACTAGCCTACTGGGCAGTTCCGCCACACCCGGAGATTATGTGCGCCGCTGGCGATGCTTGCCACGCCTGCCTCGTCGGTGAGGTCGATTCTGGTGGCACCGATCCGCTCGCAGAGAGTCTCGACATCGGGACAGCCGTCCCAGATCAGGTAGTAGCACTCGTCAGGGGTGGTGGTGTGACGGGTCAGATGTGTCATCGCGACACCGATCTGCCAGATCTCTGAGGGGCCGGGCTCGCCGAAGTCAGGGATGTGCGCCTCACTTTCCTTCTGACCTATGACCGGGGCCGACAGAACGCAAACGGCTCGATGCGGACTGGCAGTCTCTGTATCGTCGATCGAGGTTTCGCAGCGTTAGCCGACTGCGTGTCAGCCTGCCCCATGTTTTCTCAGGCGATCGGAGGGTTGTCGATCAATGACTGCTGCAGCGCGCTTCTGGGCAGTTGATCTGCACGTTCACACGCCCGGTTCTAGCGACGCCAAGGACGAGCATTACGGCACGCCCGGAGACATTGTCGAGGCCGCGCTTGCCGCCGGCCTTGACGCTATCGCCATCACAGACCACAACACGGTCTCCTGGTGTAGTCACATCGCCGACGCAGCGGTCGGCACTCCACTCGTCGTCCTGCCCGGGGTCGAGATCAGCACCAACGAGGGCCATCTGCTCGCCATCTGGGAGCAAGGAACTGACCCGGCGCTGATCGAAGAGGTCCTGGTGAAGCTCAACATCGGCCAAGCAGACCGCGGCAAATTGGACATCAGCGCCAACGCTGGCTTCGCCGACGCCGCGACGAAGATCGCAGCCTCCGGTGGGTTGGCCATACCTGCCCACATCGAGAAGGACAAAGGGCTGATGCGGTTGACGGTTCCGGCTCACGTCAGGGAGATCTTGCTGCACGACGACGTCTGCGCCGTTGAGATCGTTCACCTCGACACCGCAGACGACGTCCGTAACAAACTCGGCGAGCAACGAAACATGGCCTTCGTCCGCGGATCGGACACCTGGGACAAGGACGAAAGCCATCATGCGCTGTCCGGAATCGGTGCGCGCCGCACCTGGATAAAGGCCAGCCGCCCGGATCTGATTGGACTCCGCCACGCGCTCGCCGACCCGCAGTTGCGCGTCTTGCTGCAGCAGCCAGCTCCGACCACCTACACCCGCATCGAAGACATTGAGTTCCTGGGTGGATTCCTCGGCGGCGAACGCATCCGCTTCTCGCCAGACTTAAATTGCCTTCTTGGCGGCACGGGGGCGGGCAAGTCTTTGGTACTGGAGGCGATTCGATTCGTTCTGAGCCAGCAGGTCGACGCCATCGCTTTTCCTCACATTCGAACCGAGATCGACTCGCGGATGGACAAGGCGCTGATGAACAACAGCACGGTCGTCGTGCATGTCGCCGGCGACGGCGTGCGATACCGGATGGAGCGGACGTACAACGCCGGCGGATCGCCAGCTGCCCGCGTCCTGCAACAGACCGGAAGCGACTGGGCTGAAATCAACGACGACCCCGCCCTCATCTGCCCGATCGCGGCGTTCTCGCAAGGAGAGATCCTCGAGTACTCCCGAGAGCCGGTTGGTCGCATGGCCCTGGTTGACGCGTCGATCGACCTGGAGGCGGTCAACGCCTCCATCGAAGCCGCGATCGGGGGCCTGCGGGTCAACGCCGGAAAACTGATCGCGGCTCGGCAACGCGTCCAGCGATTAGAATCCGAGACCGCTGGCGGGGCGGAACTTGGCGAACAAGTTCGCCAACTCGAGGAACTGTTCAAAACCGAGACGGTGAAGGAGCAGTCGGGGTGGACCGCAGAGCAGACCAGCTTGCACGGCACACGGAACGACCTCGCCGACCTCGACGCGCCCGCGTTCAATCTGCCCGAAGCCGAATTGCACGAGTCAGTGGGCGAGAACGCTGGCTTGTTCCTCGAAGCCAATGCCGTGCTGGCACTTCTACGCGAACGCCTCGACACGGGACGCACGCAGATTCTCGAAGCGATCGCCGAGGCTGCGAAGGCCATGGCGCGCATTGAGGGTCAGTGGAGAACGCGGTTCGACGAGTTCAAGATCCGCCTCGATGAAGAACTCGACAAGATTGATCCGGAAGCATCTCTTACGGCTTTGCGCGCGAGCCTCGAACAGTTGCAGTCCAAACTCACTCAACTCCAGGCTGCCAGGGCCGCGCTTGAACATCGCGCTCGGCCCGATCTGGCTCGACTGGAGCAGGAAAGACATGACCTCACCGACGCCCTTCACGCTGCGCGACGCACACGGCGGGACATGCGCCGGGCGCGGGTCATAGACCTCAACGCGAAGGCGGCTGGCTTCGTCAAGCTCGACGTTCCCAACCAAGGGGACCAGTCTGAGTTTCGCCGTGCGCTCGACCTGATCAAGGTGGGCTCACGGGTCAGGGAGGACTTCCTGAATGAACTCGCGCTTCGGACGCATCCGCTGAGGTTCGTCCGCTCAATGTGGTCGCATAACCTCGCCGAACTCGTAGATATCGATCATGGAATCGACATGGCGAGTCTCGCCAAGCTGCTCACGAACATCGACGAACGCAATTTGTGGGAGGACCTACTGAATCTGCAGGCCATCGACCGTCCCGATGTCCTCACCATCAAGTTCAAGAAGCCCGGCGACCAAACCTACACGGCGATCGAACAACTCGCTCATGGCCAGCGATGCACGGCCATCCTGGTCATTTTGCTCGCCGACGGTGA
The DNA here is from genome assembly GCF_020735545.1 of Gordonia otitidis. Taxonomy (NCBI): domain Bacteria; kingdom Bacillati; phylum Actinomycetota; class Actinomycetes; order Mycobacteriales; family Gordoniaceae; genus Gordonia; species Gordonia otitidis. The sequence continues at coordinate 2,685,832 of NZ_CP085974.1, read as the reverse complement.
CACACCGGTGCTCGTCGATCAACCAGAGGATGCGCTGCACGCCCCGTGGATCGAGGAGTACCTCGTCGATCGTCTACGTTCGCTGCGCAGCAGCCGCCAATATCTGTTTGCCACCCGCAGTCCGGGCATAGTCGTGAGCGGCGATGCGGAGCAGATCGTGACGATGAAAGCAACCGCCGGACATGGCCAGATCGAAGCGGTGGGTTCACTCGAGCGGTACGAACTTAACGCCTTGGCGTTGGAACACCTTGAGGGAGGCCGGGTCCCATTCAGTAGACGTACGTTGAAGTTGAAAGTGTCCGTCGACCCACCAACGCCCTAAAGCGACCGTGCCCCGTCGAACTCGACCGGTTGCACCACGTCGATGCGTTCGATCCCGTGATTCCGGCACACTTTCGTCACTGGTGACGAAACATATTGCAGTGCAAAGCAATTCGCCGATAACGTATCTTATGTCAAGTAAGCCCCTGCATATTGCATCAGATGCAACACGTGGCCTGAGATCCGTCATTTGGATGTCAGTTGGCGACCTGGGGATTCGTCACTCGTGTCAGTAGCGCTCGTCACCGGAGTCATCTACCCGTGCGTATCTCGAGCGCGCACCGCCACCCTGACTCTCGATCTGTAGATCAGCGGATGCCTTCGGCCGCCAGGCCCTCGCGCTGCTGGGTGGCGTCGATGCTGAATGCGCCGCCGTGGATCAGCTCACCGAGGCCACTACCGAGGCATTCCAGCAGTACCCCGACTACGCGGTGATCACCAGTTTTCCTGGCCTGGCTGACCTCTCCGGCGCTCGGGTGCTCGGCGAGATCGGCGACGACCGCGAGCGGTTCACCGACGCCCGTTCGCTGAAGGACCTACGCCGGTTCTGTGCTGATCACGCGGGCCTCCGGGCGCAGCATCTCGATTACCCGCCGCGTGGTGAAGAACAACCGACTCAACGCTGCAGGATTCCTTTGGGCGTTCGCCGCGATGGCGAAAGCCGGCGCACCCCAAGACCATTAACGCCGAGGACGCGACCGCGGCGATCGGCACGCCGCTGCGCTTCGGCACCTCTTCGACCGCTTGCTCGGGCAGCTCCACTACTGCTTGCAAACCGGTCAGCACTACGACCCGATCAAGGCGTTCGGGCCCGCTCAGGACGCGTCCTTCGAGATCGCGGCTTGACCTCTTGGTGTGATCGGAGGTCTTCTTCGGCGCGTTCAAGACCGATATCGACGCCGAACTCGCCCAGCTCGGCCCGACCGGGTACCGGCCCTTGTGGGTGCGCGACACCCTGTTCTGAGTCAGCAGCACGGCGCCTCGCCGGCCGGGTCGATGAGCGCCTCGGCCAGTGGGCGTGCGAGCTGGGTGTAGGCGTCGGCGACCGGTAGCACGGTCATCCCAGGATGCTCGGATCGCCACTGCTCGGCGGCGTCGGGAGTGGCCAGGAACATCTGCGGATTGCAGCAGGTGGCGCGGACCTGCCCGCCCCGGATCCCGGCGGGGTCGACGAAGGCCACCATCGCGGCGGCCGGTTGCAGGTCGGTGACTCCCGTGACTGGATCGACGGTCAATCGCACGGCGCTGACGGTAACCGGGCACTCGGATTCGACGTGTGCGCTCGCCCCGATCACGGCGGGGAAGACGAGCGTGTCGGGCGCACACCAGGTGTAGAGCTGATGGCCTGCGACGGTGAATCGGTGCGGGGTCGGATTCAGGGTCAATCCCCACCCGAGGACCCGGCCCTGCTCGTCGTATTCGATGTCGGCGCCGATCGGTGTCTCTTCGAGATCTCCGGCGTCGACACCGGCTGCGGCCGCCAACTCCGTGACGGTGACCGGCGCTCCGTGGGCCAGCAGCCGCAGCGCGGCCCGCAGCAGCGCCCGGTCACGGTCGGCTGGTGCGATCGTGGCGAAAACGTCGGCGGGAATGGAGTCGGTGCTCATGAGAGTCAGCCTTTCCGAGAATGCGTCGGGTGCGATGTCGATGACGGTAGGGTCTGCCCCCGGGGGCAGAGTCAAGCCCGCGTCGGGCATCGGCACGGACCTCGGTCCAGCACACATCGTCGGCGGCCCACCGCGCACGGTGGATGCTGGTGAAGTCGTCGATGCGGTCGAGGATCTGCTGGGCGTCGCTGATCCGGCGGTGCAGCCGCTGTCGCGACCGCTCCAGTAGCTCGGCCAGACGCGCGCCGACCGCTCCGTCTCCACTATCGACGGCGTCATCGGTGAGCTGGCAGATCTCGGCGATGGTGAGCCCAAGCCCGCGCAGCTCGCCGATGAACCGCACACACCACAGTGCGTCATCGGTGTACAGGCGGTAGCCGGCCGCGCTGCGCCCCAGGGTGTGGATGAGCCCGAGGTCGGTGTATTCACGCAACGCCTTCACCCTCACCCCGGTCCGCGCCGACAACACGCCGATCGTCATGTGCCCGTTCATCTCGGCCTTTCCTGGAGGAGATCGTCAGCCTGCGCAGCAGGACAGTTTCGTCACGTCGGTGGTGAAGGTCTGGGCGGTCAGTTTCAACGCTTCGGCCATGGTCAGATACGGCGCCCAGCTGTGGGCGAGCCGGTCGACGGTCATACCCGCGGTCATCGCGTATCCGGCGGCGGTGATCAGGTCTCCGGCACCCTCGGCCAGCGCGTGCACGCCCAAGATCCGGCCGGTATCGGCGTCGGCGACGATCTTGGCCAGGCCACGGGTATCGCGATTGACCAGCGCCCGCGCCACACTCGACAACGCCAGCGTCCGGCACCGGCACCGGTATCCGGCCGTCACCGCCTCGGCCTCGGTGAGCCCCACGGCGGCGATGGCGGGGCTGGTGAACGTCAGCCGCGGCACTGTGGCGTAGTCCAGGACCCGATCCGCGTCGGCGAACGCGTTGTCGGCCACCAGCGTTCCCTGCGCGGCGGCCACATACACGAACTGCGGGCCCCCGGCCACGTCCCCGGCCGCCCAGATCCGGGCATTGTCGGTGCGCTGACGGTCATCGACGATCACCGCGCCGCGCCCGTCGACACCGACCCCGACCGCCTCCAGGCCCAGCCCCGCGGTGTTCGGGCGGCGACCGGTCGCGACCAACACGTGTTCGGCCCGCAGCTCGCTGACCCTGGCCCGAGTGCGCACGCTCACCAGCTTGTGGCCGCCACCGGCCAGGACCTTCTCGACGGTGGCCGCGGTCAACACGGCGATATGCTCATCGGCGAAGACAGCCTCGATCGCGGCCGAGATTTCCGGTTCCTCGCCCGGCGCCAGCCGCCCCAGGGCCTCGATCACCGTCACCCGGGTGCCGAGGCGGGCGAACAACTGGGCTTGTTCGAGCCCGACAGTGTTGCCGCCGATCACGATCAGCGACTCCGGGAGCCGCTTCAGGTCCATGGCGGTGGTCGAGGTCAGATACCCGGCCTCGACCAGACCGTCGATCGGCGGGATCCACGGCGTCGCACCGGTCGCGATCAGGTAATGGCCAGCCTCGATCACCCGGGTCCCGCCGTCGTTCGCTCCGACCCGCAACCCCGGCGCCGCACTCGTGCCGTCGAACACTGCCGTGCCGGAGACGATCTCCCACCCGTACTCGCCCGCCAGCTCGATGTACTTGTTTGCCCGCAGCTGCGCGACCAGCGCGTCCTTACCGGCGATCAGGCCCGGAAAATCCAGCGGCACCGCAGCGGCACCCAGGCCGGGAAACCGGTCGGCGGCGGCTGCGGCGTGGCGGGCCTCCGCGGCGGCCAGCAACGTCTTCGACGGCACACACCCGACGTTCACGCAGGTGCCACCGACGGTGTCGCGCTCGATCATCACCACGGACCTGCCGTGGCCGACCGCGGCGATAGCGGCGGCGAACGCCGCCGAACCGGACCCGACGATCGCCAGATCCGGACGGGATTGTGTCGTGGCCACGCCTGCCTCCTGAGGGGTTGAGCAACCGCGTCGCCAGCCAACGGCTGCTATTCGCATTGACGAATACCTACAGGGCTCATACTATGCGCTTAAGCGAATAGTTCAAGTGGTGTGGAGGTGCCCCATGTCCCGGTCCACGACCGCCGTGCCCGGCGACGAGCTGGCGTGCACACATCTGGATACGACGGCGAAGTTCTTTCGCGCCCTGTCGGATCCGACCCGGTTGAAGCTGCTGGAATACATCCTCGCCGGCGAACGCACCTCGGCCGACTGCGTCGCCCACGCCGGCATCTCCCAGCCGCGGGTGTCGGTGCACCTGTCGTGTCTGGCCGATTGCGGATACATCGTCGCGCGCCGCGACGGCAAGAAGCTGCGGTACACGGTCGGAGACCCGCGCGTGGCCGAACTGGTGCTGCTCGCCCGGTTGCTCGCGGCCGACAACGCCGCCGCCCTGACGTGCTGCACCCGCATCGACCAGGTACCGGACGGTGACCGGACATGAACGCCCTCGACAGCCCTCACGTCTCGGCAGCCGCTCACCGTCGGCGGGTTCACCGCGGCTGGGACTGGGTGTCAAGCTCGCCGAGGTCGATGCCGAGCTCGCCGAACTCACCGCGGTCCGGCGACACCCTGGCCGCCGCGCTGGCGGCCGGACGCGAAGACCTGCTCGAGCGCAGCGAATCCCCCTGCTGCCCTGTCCCATCGACACCGAACCCAGCGCCAGGCAGCGGTGGCTCGGCGAGCTGCGGGGGAGGCCGTTGTGGCTGCTGCGACCTAGACACGCCGCTGGCGGGCTTGCATCGGGACCGCGGCACTGCTGCCTGGGCTGTTGCGCGGTGGTGCCCCGCTGCTGATCGCGGCCGTAGCACTGAGCAGCGGCACGCTGCTGGTGAGCCTGTCATGGCTCCAACCGCTCGGATTCGCCCATCGGACTCGGGCTCCTCGGACTGATCTGGTCCCGCCAATGACTCGCGCCCGCGGCTGCGATGAGGGCTGCGCAGCCACACCTTCCGGCGACGCGGGCACTCCGGCCCGCACCACCGCCGCGACCTGGCTCAGGCCGTCACCGAGTTTGGCGCCTGCGAGGCCACCACGGTGATCAGCACCGTAGCCATCAACGGCGCCATCGCCGGTGCTCACCGCGCGCCGAGACCCGCTGCCCGGTCCCGGCGCGCGGTACACCTGGGGTGAGCCACGCCAGCGTCAGTGGGATGACGATCAACACGAGGAACGCTTCCAGGAACGGTCCGGCCTCCACGAACTCGGCCAGATCCGACGTAGAGCCGCAGCTGGTGGCAGGGACACCGCTCCGCCGCGCCAGCTGGGTAATACGCATCATCACCACCCCGCGACCCTGAACCTTCGACTCGACTCGAAGGTCAGACCGGCCGTGACGGTTGCCCCCGAGGGCGGTGTGGCCCCGGCGGCCGGTCCCGTGTCCGCGACGAATCAACCTGGTCTGATCGCCGCGCTACTCAGCGGCGGCCCGTGGTGCGCGAGTGTTGGGTGGGCGAAACCTGAGGGCGGGCAGCCACCAGTTCCAGCCGCCGAGCAGGCGCATGAGGGCGGGGACGAGGACGAGGCGGATGAGGACGGCGTCGATGGCGACGGCGACGGCAAGGGCGAGTCCGAGTTGTTTGAGTTCGAGGATGTCGGCGGTGAGGAAGCTTGCGAAGATGGCGATCATGATCGCGGCGGCCGCGGTGATGGGGCGTGCGGTGTGGGTGAGCCCGGCCGCGACGGCGCGCTGGTTGTCGCCGCTGGCGTCCCAGTATTCGCGGATGCGACGAATCAGGAACACCTCGTAGTCCATCGAGAGCCCGAACAGTAGCGCGAACACCACGGTGGGTAGGTAGACCTGCACGAATCCGGGGCTGGTGAAGTCGAGGACGTTCTCGCCCAGACCCCACTGGAACACCGCGACGGTGATACCGAGGGCGGCGCCGGTGGCGAGCAGGTTCATCGCGATGGCCTTGAGGGGTAAGGCGATACTGCGGAAAGCGGCGATGAGGAAGACCAGCGAGGCGGTCAGCACCAGGGCTACGACCAGCGGAAGTTTGGTGGTCATTTCGTCGGAGAGATCGACGAATTCGGCGGTGCTGCCGCCGATGCGGATCTCGGCTCCGGCTGCGCCGGCGGCTGTGTTGCGCAGGTCGCGGACGAGGTCGGTGGCGGCCATCGAGTCGAAGGTGACCGAGGGGATCGCCATCGCGAGCATTCGACCGTCATTGAGCTGGGCGGGCAGGACGGTGTCGATGCGGGCGTCGCCGTCGATCTCGGTCAGGAATCGGTTGACCCGTGCTTCGGCGTCTGCGGTGAGTGGGGTGTCGCTGGGGCCGGTGGCGATGATCTCGACCGGGGAGAGTGCTCCGGGCGGGAAGTTGGTGTTCAATGCGGTGCTGGCGCGTCCGGTCGGGGTGTCGTCGAGGGCGGTGGTGCCCATGTCGAGGCCGTAGCGGATCCCGAATACCGGCAGCGCGGCGAGGACCAGCACCGCTGCGGCCGCGGTGCCGAAGAGGACGGGTCGGCGCATGACGAGATACGCCCAGCGCGCCCAGCGGCCACCGAGAACGCCGGGAGCGTCGGTGGCGCTGTCGGCAGGGCGCCAGCGGGCCGGGAGACTACCGCGGTTGACAGCCGGGCCCAAGGCGGCGAGCAGGGCGGGTAGCAGGGTGACGGCGACGGTGAGCATACTGGTGACGGCGGTGGCGACGCCGATGGCGATGCCACGGAAGATCGGTGCCTGGATGATGATCAACGCGCACAGCGAGATCATCACCACCAAGCCCGAGACCAGAATCGTTTTGCCTGCTGTGGCGAGGGAGCGACCGACGGCGCCGCTGATCGCGGCATGGTCTGGCCCGGTGTGGTGGGTGAGTTCTTCGCGGAAGCGGCTGACGATGAACATCGCGTAGTCGATACCGACGCCGAGGCCCACCATGGTGGCCATGGCCACGGTCAGCGAATCGAACGCGGTCACAGCAGTGAGGGTGAACAACACTCCGACCGCGGTCAGCATCCCGGCGATGGCCACTGCGATCGGGACCGCCGCTGCGGCCAGGGCGCCGAGGGCGAGGACGAGCAGGACCAGCGCGACCGGGATGCCGATTGCCTCGGCGCGGGCCAGGTCGGCGTTCTGCAGTTCGGTGGCCGCGTTCTGTACCGCCGAGTACCCGGTGACCCCTACGTCGATGGAATCGTCGCCGGTGGTGGCGATGGCGTCTTGCAGGTCGCGCGCGACTTTCGCGCGTTCGGCCATGTCGCCGTCCATGCCGGCGAGCGCGATCGCGACGTGACCGTCGGCCGAGATCTGGGATCAGATCCGGGCAGCCCGTCGTAGGGGCCGACGACGTCGACCACGCCCTCGACCGCGGTGGCGGCGGTGATCGTGCGAGCCACCGCTGCACGGAACTCGGCGTCGGTGGCGGTGACCGCGCCAGACTGCAGCACGATGACCGCCTGTTCCGTACCGAACTGCGGGAAGTGCCGGGCAACCAGGCGATCCACCTCGGTGGACTCCGAGCCCTCGACACCGAAATCCATCGCACCGAGCCGGTTCTCGAGCAGCGGGTAGGCCACCGCGCACACCACCAGCAGCAGTCCCCAGACCGCCAGGACCGCACGTCTGCGCCGGGCCATCAGAACGCCCCACCGATATAGCACTCCGGGCGAGCCCGGCGGCGATGGTTGCTGAGGCGAGTTCTCGACGACGGCGGACTTCTGCTGGTTCACGCGTTCTCCCTCCGTAGCGACCACGAATTGATCGCCATATCACGATGTAATCGTTGAAACGAGATTAATCACACTCTCACTCGATATCAATAGCTTTCGCCGCTATCATCGCTTTATGGCGATTAATGACGGCGGGGGTTGCCTCGTCGAGACGCAGGGGTTGGATCCGGCGGTGGCCCTGTTCCACAGCCTCTCCGATGCGACACGGTTGGCGATCGTGCACCGGCTGGCGTGCGGGGAAGCGCGGGTCTTGGACCTGATGGCCGGGCTCGGACTGGCTCAGTCAACGGTATCGGCGCACGTAGCGTGCCTGCGCGACTGCGGGCTGGTCGTGGGCCGCCCGCAAGGGCGGCAGGTGTTCTACAGCCTGGCCCGCCCGGAGTTGATGGACCTACTCGCCTCGGCAGAGACCTTGCTCGCGGCGACAGGCAATGCGGTGGCGTTGTGCCCGAACTACGGCACCGACTCCACCACCGAGACGGAGAGCGCGGAGGTACGAGCATGAGCGACGCATGCGGCTGCGGCCACGACGAACCCGCCGGTGACGGCGAGGCCGAGGAACGCGAACCCGAAAAGCTCTGGGAAGTCAGTGAACTGCGCGTCGCCGCGGTCGCCGGAGTGCTGCTGGTCGCGGCACTGATCGTCGGCTGGACCGGCGGCCCACGCGCCGTCGAGTTGGGGTTGGAGATCGCCGCACTGCTCGTCGGTGCATACACCTTCGTCCCCTCCACGCTCAAACGGCTGGCCAAGGGCAAGATCGGTGTCGGCACGCTGATGACGATCGCCGCGATCGGCGCGGTGATCCTCGGCGAGGTCGGCGAAGCCGCCATGCTGGCGTTCCTGTTCTCCATCAGCGAGGGCCTCGAGGAGTACGCGGTCGCGCGCACCCGCCGCGGGCTGCGCGCCCTGTTGAACCTGGTACCGGACCGGGCCACCGTGCTACGCGACGGCACCGAAACCGTCATCGCCCCTGCCGAGCTGCGCGTCGGGGATCGGATGCTGGTGCGCCCCGGTGAGCGGGTCGCGACCGACGGGGTGATCGTCGACGGGCGTAGCGCGCTGGATGTTTCGGCGATCACCGGCGAATCGGTACCGGTGGAAGCCGGGCCGGGCGCGGAGGTGTTCGCCGGGGCGATCAACGGCACCGGTGTGCTGACCGTCGAGGTCACCACGACCGCCGAGGACAACTCCCTGGCACGGATCGTGCGGATCGTGGAGGCCGAGCAGGCCCGCAAGGGCGACGCTCAACGCTTGGCCGACAAGATCGCCAAACCGCTGGTGCCCGGCATCATGATCGCCGCCACAGCCATCGCGGTGATTGGCGCGCTCTTCGGGGATCCGGTCACCTGGATCGAACGTGCGCTGGTGGTGCTGGTCGCCGCCTCACCGTGCGCGCTGGCGATCTCGGTGCCGGTGACCGTGGTCGCCGCGATCGGTGCGGCGAGCAAGCTGGGTGTGCTGGTCAAGGGCGGTGCCGCACTCGAGGCGATGGGCCGGGTGCGCGAGGTCGCGCTGGACAAGACCGGCACGCTGACGGCGAACAAGCCTGCCGTCGTCGAGATCGCCGCCACCGGCGGTGTGCACGGGGACCGGGTGCTGGCGGTCGCGGCCGCGCTGGAATCGCGCAGTGAACATCCCCTCGCCCGCGCCATCCTCGCCGCCGTCGACACCGTCACTCCCGCCACCGACGTCGAGGCGGTCACCGGTGCCGGGTTGACCGGCCGCGTCGACGGACGCCGGGCGCGGCTGGGCCGTCCGGGCTGGATCGAACCGGGTGTTCTGGCCGCCGATGTGGAACGGATGCAGCACGCGGGGGCGACCGCGGTGCTGATCGAGCTCGACGGCCAGGTGATCGGTGCGATCGCTGTGCGCGACGAACTGCGGCCCGAGGCACACGAGGTCATCGACCGATTGCACGCGCTGGGAATCCGGGTCTCGATGCTCACCGGTGACAACGCCCGCACCGCCGCCGCTCTGGCCGCTGAGGCGGGGATCGAGGACGTGCACGCGGATCTGCGCCCGGAGGACAAGGCCCACATCGTGGGCGAACTGCGCAGCGACCGGTTCACCGCGATGGTCGGCGACGGCGTCAACGACGCCCCCGCACTGGCAACCGCCGACCTCGGTGTGGCGATGGGCGCGATGGGCACCGATGTCGCTATCGAAACCGCGGATGTGGCGTTGATGGGTGAGGACCTGCGGCACCTGCCGCGGGCTCTCGAGCACGCTCGTCGGGCTCGCCGGATCATGTTGCAAAACGTCGGTTTGTCGTTGGGGTTGATCACGATCTTGATCCCGCTCGCGCTGTTCGGGATTCTCGGGTTGGCGGCGGTGGTGCTGGTGCACGAACTCGCCGAGATCGTCGTCATCGCCAACGGTGTCCGCGCCGGACGCACCAAACCCCTGGCCTCGCTGACCGATTCGGCGGCAAAGCCCGCACCGGTACTGGCCGGAGCGCCCGCGTGACCGCCACCGCGTCGTCTGCTCCCACCGTGTCGCGGTGGGGGCGGCGACTGCGGTGGGTCGCTGCCGCGGCCGCGCTGGCCGGTATCGACCTCACGCTCAAAGCGTGGGCGCAGACCACGCTGGCCGGGGCCCCGATCGAGGCGGGTCCGGTGGACCTTAAGTTGGCGTTCAACCCGGGAGCGGCGTTCTCGATCGCCGCCGACGCACCGAGCTGGGTGATGCTCACGCTCACCACGGTGATCACCACCGCGGTCGCGGTCGGCGGATGGGTGGTCGCGCCGCGCGCGAACCTGCTCACCCGCGTCGCGCTCGCCGCGATCCTGGGCGGTGCCGCCGCCAACGTCATCGACCGGGCCCCCGACGGTGTGGTCACCGACTACCTGCACACCGGCTGGTGGCCCACCTTCAACCTCGCCGACACCTTCATCGTGCTCGGCGCGACCGCCCTCATCATCGCCACTCTGATCGGAAACTCCGATGAGCGAGAACCACTCTCACCCGAACACCACGCCGACGACCGGGACTGAGCCGGGCCCGTCACGTCGGTGGGCAGGGCTGGCGGCGCTGGTCGTCGCCCTGCTCACCGTCGGGCTGGACCTGATGGTTCTCAACGTCGCCCTGCCCACCCTGGCCCAAGACCTCGGCGCGAGCACCACCCAGTTGCAGTGGATCGTCAACGCCTACACCCTGGTCTTCGCCGCGCTCATGCTGCCCGCCGGCGGCTTCGGTGACCGCTACGGTCGCAAACGGCTGCTGCTGATAGGTTTGGTCGCCTTCGTCGCCGCCTCGGCCTGGGCCGCTTTCAGCGGGTCCACCGGCTCGCTGATCGCCGCCCGCGCGGTCATGGGCATCGGGGCCGCGATCATCGTGCCGCTGTCGCTGGGGATCCTGCCGACCCTGTTCGGCCCCGACCAGCGTCGCCGCGCGATCGCGGTGTGGGTCGGTGCACTGGGTGTCGGGTTGCCGCTGGGGCCGATCGTCGGTGGCTGGCTGCTGCAGCATTTCTGGTGGGGCTCGGTGTTTCTGATCAACGTCCCGGTCGGTGTCGCCGCCCTGGTTGCCTGTGTGGTGCTGTTGCCCGAATCGGTCGACCCGCATGCACCGGCGTTGGACTGGCTCGGGATCCTCACCGCCGTGCCCGGTACGGCGGCGCTGGTATTCGGCATCATCCAGGCTCCCGCGTACGGGTGGACCGATCCCGTCGTGCTCGCGGCTCTGGCGGCCGGTGTGTGGCTGATCGCGGGATTTCTGGTGTGGGAAAGCCGTGCCCGCGACCCATTGGTCGATCTGGCACTGTTCACCAACCCGGCCTTCACCTGGCCCACCCTGGCCGCAACCGCGGGCACCTTCACCCTGGTCGGCGTGCTGTTCGTGCTGCCGCAATACCTGCAGATACTGCGCTACCACGACGCCTTCGGCACCGGCCTGCGCTTGGTGCCTCTGGTGCTGGCGATCATCGTCGCCGCAGCCGCTGTGGACAAGATCGTGACCCGACTCGGCGCCAAAATCCCGATCGCCACCGGCATGGTGATCGCCGCGGCCGGATTCGTGCTCGCATCCCGCATCACCGTCGACTCCGGCTACGGCTTCGTCGCGGTGTGCCTGGCGACCGTGGGCCTGGGAGCCGGGCTGGCGTTGGCGCCGGCTGTCGACGCGGTCATGGCGAGCCTGCCCGAGCATCGCAGCGCCGCAGGAGCTGGGTTGCTGATGGCCATTCGACAGGTCGGTGCCGCGTTCAGCGTCGCGATCCTGGGCACCCTGCTCACCGTCGTTTACACCCGCGACCTCGACCCCCACCTGAGCGGCCTGCCCGAACCAGTGGTCAGCGCGGCGCGTGACAACATCGCCGGAGCGCAACTTGCCGCGACCCAGATTCCCGGCCCAGCGGGCGCCGATCTGGCCGCGTCCAGCGCCCACGCCTACAGCCACGCCATGTCCGCAGTGTTCCTTGCCAGCGCCGCCATCAGCGCACTACTGGCCGCGGCCATCGCCGCCAAACTCCCCAACCACACTCCTGCGCCCGCGCCGACATCACCGGCGCGTGATCGAAACTGAAATAGCCACTCCCATGACAGCGGCTACGGCACGCGACACAACTGCGTGTCAGCCGAGCAGCAGTGCACTCCCAGAGAAAGGGCATCCGCCGGAATGGTTACCTCGATCCTGCAGGCCATCGGACTCTTCCTGGTGACCAACATCGACGACATCATCGTGCTTTCGCTGTTCTTCGCCCGCGGCGCGGGAACCCGCGGAACAACGGCCGCCATCGCGACCGGACAATATCTCGGTTTCGGAGCGATCCTCGCCGCGTCGGTCCTCGTAGCGCTGGGAGTCACGGCGCTGCTGCCCGAAGAAGCCATCGCCTACTTCGGGCTCATTCCTCTGCTGCTCGGTCTGCTCGCCGCCTGGAGAGCATGGCGCAACAACGGCGACGACGATGAACGGTTCGAGGGCAAGAAGGTCGCGGTCTGGACGGTGGCGGCGGTGACCTTCGCCAACGGCGGCGACAACATCGGCGTCTACGTCCCGGTCTTCGCGACCGTGGGTACAGCGGCGATCGTCGCCTACTCGGTCGTGTTCCTGCTCTTGGTCGCCGTGCTGGTGTTCACCGCGAAGTTCCTCACCACCCGCAAGGCCATCGCCGAGATCTTGGAACGGTGGGAACACATCCTGTTCCCGCTCGTGCTGATCGTTCTCGGAATCGTCATCCTCGTCAGCGGCGGCGCATTCGGCCTCTGACCGTCGTCCCGGTCTGCACGGCCCAGATCACGGAGGACAGCGGCGATCGGCTCCAAAGAATGAAGTGCTATTCGAGGCCGTAACCGGTAGACAGCCGTCCTTCGGTTGGTCCATGGTTGTGCTCAGGGGCGCTGCACCGTTGTGGCACTACTACCACTGTGGCACTACTACCATCGACGTAGTTCAAGGCCTCCGGCAACGTGGGGCTTCTACCGCGCCTAGCGGCGGCCGAACGATGATCGTCGTCGGCCGTCGGCCGAGATTGTCGGCTGGTTGTTGCGGTGCGATTGCGCCAGCCGGTCCAGTTCCGCGGTGTCGACCTGGACCGATCCGGTGCAGTGGGCGCGGGTGCCCTCAGCGTCCCTCGAGGACCTCGCCCGGCATCGCGTGTTCGCCCCCGACAGCGACGTCGATGCCGACGATCGGCCTGAGGTCGCGGAGGCCGCACGCGCGGTGTGGCAGCGTGACCATCTCGACCCTCTCGATGTCGAGGCCGAGATCCGCGCCGCCGCGGATGCCCGCAGGGAGGCTGACGCGCGACTCGACGTCGCGGTGGCTAGGGCTCGCCGTTTGGGCCGGTCATGGGCTGACATCGGGGCAGCGGCCGGGATGACACGGCAGTCGGCGAACGAGCGCTGGAGGGACAGGGTGTGACAAGCCTTCACGGCGTCGGGCGTGGGTGGCGTGTAGCCACGTAGTGAGGCTACAATCGGAGCCGTAGCCAGCCCATTGCGGTGGGTTTGGAAGTGAGCCACAGGATTACTCGCCGGACGACGAGGCCTGTGGCTCGCGGTCTTTTAGGGGCCGATGGTGTGTATTTCGACTCCGGCGCCGAGTATGTCGAGGTAGTCCCCGCGGCCGCAGCGATGTTGCACGACGGCGCCGCACACGATATCGGCAACCCACAGGGCCGGTTCGTTACGACCGACAGCATGATCGATCCGCAGTGTCGAGGCCACGGCGCGTTGCGCGCGGAGCTTTTGCAGCATGTCCATATCGCTGGCGTCCTGTTGACCGCGTGATTCGAGAGTGATCGTGGAGCACGGCATATCAGCGAGATGTGGGAGTAGGAACTCCATACACTTTCGTCGGTGTCGCCGATCCGAGGAGTCCTTGTCAACGTGCACAACAACGAACCCGGTCAGAGGGAGCTGCGCGACCGCAGTGACGAGCTCAGTTCGGCGTTGTTCGCTGCTGCCGTGCCAGTGCACTTTAGGCTCGGCTAGGCGTAGAGCTTCCATCCTGTGACGGAGGGCGTCTACGTCTTCTTCATCGCACAGGGCGGCCGACATCAAGTACGCGCCGGGGTCCATGTCCGGCCGCGACCCGCTTTCGTCGGCCCAGGCTGTCAGCATGGGGAACAACCTTATGCGAGGGGTCCGACGCGGCCTGAAAACGTCGAGACGGCTACCGGACGTGACGACGCCACTTCTGCGGCAACCGACCGTCGAGGGAGGGCGGCAGAGCGCACCGGAGACGGGTTTACGACTTACGCGAGCCGGTCGACCCGTCCTCCGGTCTGGTCGGCGTGCGCCTGGGCCTGGGCCTGGGCCTCGTCGAGCTCATCAGCGGTGTAGTACGGAGCTCCCGGCGGGTTGGCCGGGTGGCCGCCCGCACGATGAGGGCCAGGTCGCCAGCTCGACGCGGCCGCGTTGCCGAGGTTCCCACCGCAACACGATCCCGCCGCCTCTACATCAGCTACGGATCGGCGACCGGCTCCTCGCACTGATAGCGAGTCGCGAAGCGCACCGCCGGACGCCTACATGCCCAATCCGCCGGGTTACCAACGCCGGATCGACAGAAATCTGAGATCACCTCAATGGTCTTGTCGCGAAACAAGCGACTACGCGTATCTGCAAAATCGAGGTGTGGCATCTCGCATCAGCGTCGCATAAGTGTCGCACTTAGCATCGCACTAAGTATCGCATTCCCTATGAGATGGAACGGCACCGCAATCGGCAGGCTTCCGATCCGGATTCGATAGGTTCCCGTTTCGTGGCAAGCTGACGCTCATGGACAAGCAAATTCCGGCGTCTGGATCTGGCACGGTCCCCTCGCCTCCCCCACCCGCACCGAGCCCAGGTGCGACGCGGGAGAAGTTGCTCTCTTGGTCGCCGCGCAGGTACTCAGTCAACCGGTTTGTCCTCGTCCAACAGCCTGATGAGACGAAGCCGCGGCCGAGCACGGTGGGCGTGCTGACGAAGGGTCGGCATCACCGCGCGCTGGTCCTCTATCTGCTGCTGCTGACGTGGTGGCCGTGGCTCTCCTTGCGACACACTCCGCTGGCGGCCGAGGTGTGGGTTCGCGCACTGACCGCGGAGGGGCCGGGGACAGCGAACGCGCTCACCTGGTCGCCGTCTACGTTGTCGCGAACGTGGGGCGAGCTCGAGGAACTGGGACTGGTCGAACGTAAAAGGGAAGGGCGACTGACCCGCATCGTCCCGCGTCGCGAGGACGGGAAGGACGACTACGTTGCATCGGCTGGTCAGAAGAAGGATTGGTACAACGCCTACTTCACCCTCCCTCATGAGTTCTGGACAGAGCAGCACTTCGCGACGCTGAGTCCTGCCGCCCTCGCGGTGCTGCTGATCGTCTTGAAGGAGACAACGAAGAAGCCTGACGTCGAGCTCCTCCGGGAGAAGATGCAGGACTGGTACGGGATCTCAGGCAAGACGGTGACAAAGGGTATCCAGGAGCTGATGGCCGCTGGCCTGATAGAGGAGCGACTGCGGTGGGAGGAAGACCTGTCCGCGAAGCTCGGGTACGTCAAGCATCACCACTATGGGTTGACGGGTGTTTTCAGCACCGAGGAGAGGGCGGCGCGACGACGCGTAGCGCGGCGCAAGCGCAGGTTGAACGAACGCAAGAAGTCCAAAAAGGCTGCCCAGGAGGCGAAATCATGACTGCGAGCACACCGCCACCGTGGCCGCCGCACACGTGGTCGAAGTACGCATGGAAAACGATCGGCCAGGCGATGCGGTCGACGGCCACAACCGTCCGTTTCGTGGCGATCTTGGCAGCGATCTTCGTGCTGCCCAGCGTTGCCGCTGCGATCTCGTTCGTGATCGTCCGTTCCGTGTACTTCTAGGACTGGAACCGATGACGCTGATCCGGGGTGCTGATCGAGTGAGCTGGAGAGCTTCGAATGAGTAGTTATGAGGAGCGGTTCGAGGCCGGGCTCGCGCATCTGCATCGCTACGTCGCCGCGCACGGTTCGAGCTCGCCGCCGCACGGTTCGACGATCGACGGATTTCTGATCGGGAGTTGGGTCGGCAGCCGGCGCACCGAGTACCGCAGGGGCCGGTTATCGGCCGAGCGGATCCGCCGTATCGAGACCGAGTTCCCGGACTGGCGGTGGAACGTACGGGAGGCGATGTTCGACGTCGGCCTGGCGCATCTGCGCCGCTACGTCGCCACCCATGGGACGAGCCGCGTGGGTTACGACGAGGTGGTCGACGGATTCCCGTTGGGGCAGTGGACGAGGGATCGTCGCGCCGACTTCCGCACAGGCCGACTGTCTGCGGAGCGGATCGAGGTGTTTGAGCGCGAATTCCCTGACTGGCAATGGACCCCTCAGACCGCAGTATTCGCGGCCGCGTTCGAGACCGGGATCGGGCACCTGCATCGGTATGTCGCCGCGCACGGCACCCCCAACGCCCCCCGGCGTGATGTGATCGACGGATTCCCGATCGGCACCTGGATCCAGAGCCGCCGCGCCGACTACCGCAAAGGCCGGTTGTCGGCCGAGCGGATCCGCCGTATCGAGACCGAGTTCCC
This sequence comes from Gordonia otitidis, assembly GCF_020735545.1. Lineage (NCBI taxonomy): Bacteria > Bacillati > Actinomycetota > Actinomycetes > Mycobacteriales > Gordoniaceae > Gordonia > Gordonia otitidis. The sequence goes on along the minus strand of NZ_CP085974.1, from coordinate 2,669,236 downwards.
GGACTGGCAGTGGACCATCCGAACCAGCTCGACTCAGGGCACGATCGGTGGCCTGTAATGGGTGGTCCTGATGACCGACGGTTCGAGGTCGGGCTCGCGCATCTGCATCGCTACGTCGCCGCACAGGGTTCGAGCTCTCCCCCGCGCGGCGCAAGGATCGACGGGTTCCCGATCGACGTGTGGGTGGCCAGCAGACGCACCGACTACCGCAAGGGCCGACTGTCGGCCGAGCGGATCGAACGGCTCGCGACCGAGTTCCCGGACTGGCAGTGGAGTGTGCGCGACGCGCAGTTCGACGTCGGCCTGGCGCATCTGCGCCGCTACGTCGCCGCACATGGGACGAGCACCGTGAGTCAGCATGAGGTGTTCGACGGATTCGCCCTCGGACAGTGGGTGACGAATCGTCGCGCCGACTACCGCAAAGGCCGACTGTCGGCGGAGCGGATCGAGGTGTTTGAGCGCGAGTTTCCTGACTGGCAGTGGTCGCCTCAGGCCACGGCGGCGGCCGCCGCATTCGAGGTCGGGATCGCGCACCTGCATCGGTATGTCGCCGCGCACGGCACCAGCAACGCCCGAAATCGGGCGGTGATCGAAGGATTCGCGATCGGACAGTGGGTCGCCAACCGCCGCGCCGACTACCGTAGAGGTCAGCTCGCCACCGAGCGGATCCGCCGCATCGAGGCCGAGTTCCCGGACTGGCAGTGGACCGCACAACGCCGCTCCTGATCCGACATACGGCGCGCGGTGAGGCAACGGATTCAAAACCCGTCCAGTGTCAGTTCGAGTCTGACCGGGGGCACCAGGGCCCTCGCAGGCAAGCGCACATCGCTCGCACCAAATTCTCCTGGGAAACCTATTGATCTCCGGCATGTGACGTGCTAAGTTTCACATCCCTCTTTCTATGAGGGCTTCCCTCCAACTCTGAGGGTCTGATTGTGGTCACAGGTCCAGGCGGAGCTATATCCGCACCCAGGGCCCACGTGGTTCAGCCACTCAGACCTTCGGAAGGGGGTGAAAATGGAAGCGATGGTCATCCTCGGGATCATCCAGATCCTCATCGCAACAGCCCATCTCGTTGTAGACATCCTCAGCTAGCCCCAGCGAGGGGGCCGGGCACTCGCCCGGCCCCTCGCCTCGCCTGGCGGCATCCTTCGTGGAAAGGCTTGCGTACCGACAAAACCCCGGGCTGCGAATCGCCCACCTGCACAACGCAACCACGATGGCCCTGTGGCAACCGACCCGCCGGGGAGGGCGGCAGCGCAGCGCCAGCGGAGTCAGCTCGTGGCTTCCCCGAGTCGTTCGACCTGTCCGCCAACCTCGTCGGCGTACGCCTGAGCCTCGGTCGCCTCATTGTCGGTGTAGACCCGGACGTCTGCCGGCCTACCGGCCGGCCGCACGATCAACGTCAGCTCCCCTATCGCGACGCGACCGCGTTTAGGTGCGACGCGATTGGTGGGCCCGGCCCCGGCATCGTTGTTCTCGGTCATCGCTCGGCGGCGTCCTGTCTCGGTTGCAGCGCCTCGGGCGGCACCCACATGGTGATCGTGGCCGAGGAGACGCGGTTGGCGCTCTCGACTGGCATCTGACATATCCCGCGCCAGAGGCCGTTTGAAGTTTGGAGCCACGCTAAGAGAAGCGCGTTCATGGTGGGTTCGATCCGGGCACCGGATGCGCGGACTCGCAGTGACACTCCCCCACCGGCGGCATACGAGCGTCCGCAGGACGGGTCAGCGATCGCCATGTCGATCAGCACGGGCCTCGGTGGGTCGACCACGCGTAGTGTTCGGGTGTCGGGCCAGTGGTCGAACATGCCATCAGTGTCATCTCGCAAGACATCGGTGACAGTTCTGCATCAGGCCATAGGTGACAGAGTGAGGGGTCTTGGTGGTGACACTTCTTCATTTGGTTTCCGCCACGCACCGCTATGTGCCTTGCGTTGCGTGGCGCGGTTGCCTATGAGGGGGGCCTGACGCAGGTGCTCAACTGACCGCGCCTGCGACGGTTCAGCAGCACCCCGTGATGGCGCTGAGAACGCTGCGCAGCGCTTCCAACGACTCTGGCCGGGCACGGTAGTAGACGTTCATCCCTCGTCGGTCAGGTGCGACCATGCCGGCCTTGCGGAGCTGCCCCAGGTGGTGGCTCGTGGTGGCCTCGGTGAGGCTGACCGCGGTCGCGAGGTCGCAGGTGCAGATCCCCTCACCGGTGTCAGTGAGCAGAATCGAGACGAGTTTGATCCGGACCGGATCGGCCAGCGCCTTGAGCCGCAGAGCGATTTCTAGGGCGGTGTCGTCATCGAGAGGGGCCGCCGACACGGGCGCACAGCAGATCGGGGCACTGATGTCGACCATCGGCAGGGCCTTCGGCATGACCCGACCATACCCTGGTACTTGACATATGTCGAAAAGGTGGCACCCTGCAGGTGTCAGTAGTTCGATATATGTCTCACAGGTGAAGGTGATGGTCATGTCCCGTATGCAGCTCGCGCTCAATGTCGATGATCTCGATACCGCGATCGAGTTCTACTCCAAGCTGTTCAACACCACCCCGGCCAAGCGCAAGCCGGGATACGCCAACTTCGCGATCGTCGAGCCGCCACTGAAGCTGGTGCTGCTGGAGAATCCCGGCCAGGGCGGCACGATCAACCATCTCGGCGTCGAGGTCGAGTCGAGCGAGAAGGTGCACGCCGAGATCGCCCGGTTGTCCGGGGAGGGTCTGTTCACCCAGGAGGAGATCAACTCCACCTGTTGTTTCGCGACGCAGGACAAGGTGTGGGTGACCGGGCCGGCGAAGGAGAAGTGGGAGGTCTACACCGTGCTGGCTGACTCCGAGACGTTCGGGACCAGCCCGAAACTGTTGGAACAGAACGCCACCGAGGACGCCGAGCAGGGTTCGGTGTGCTGCGGCGGCAACGCCGCAGACCAGGCCGAGGCGCGCACAGCCTGCTGCTGACAGCCTCGGTTCGCGTTCTCGCCTACCGCGCGATGCGGTCGGCGAGGGCGCGGATCCGGTTGGTGATGTCGTCGCGGATCAGCCGCATTCGTTCGATACCGTCGATGCCCCGTCCGGAGGGTTCGTCGGTGTCCCACACTTCGAGGGCGACGCCGTCGGGTGGGGTGACCTCGGCGGTGCCGACCACCACGACCAGGTCCACGGCTTGCATCAGTTCATCGGTGAGTTGCCGCGGCTGATGTCCGACGACGTCGGCGCCGACTTCGGCGAGTACCTGGGCGGACAGTTCGTTGACCTGGCCGCCGATTTTCGCGTTGGTGCCGGCTGAGGATGGGGTGATCCGGTCGGTGACTGTCGGTGTGAGGTGTTCGGCCATCACCGATTTGCCGCGGTTGGACACGCACACGAACAACACCTGCGGTGGTGTGCTCATTGGCCGACCTGCTGGTCGGCGGGTACCAGTTCGTCGAGGAGGTTCGCGACGAGTCCGCGGATCTGATCGCGGATGGGGCGGACCGCGTCGATGCCTTGGCCGGCTGGGTCGTCGAGAGCCCAGTCCCGGTAGCTGACGCCGGGGAACACCGGGCACGCATCGCCACAGCCCATGGTGATCACGACGTCGGAGGATTCGACGGTGTCGGGGGTGAGGATCTTCGGTGACTGTGCGGAGATGTCGATACCGACTTCAGCCATCGCCTCGACCGCGGCCGGGTTGATGGAGTCGGCGGGAGCAGATCCGGCGGAGCGGACCTCGACGCTGCCCTGGCTCAAGGCGGTGAGGAAACCGGCGGCCATCTGCGAGCGGCCAGCGTTGTGGACACACACAAATAGCACCCTAGGTCGAGATGTAGACATGAGACACAAGCCCTTTCAGCTGTGAAGGAACATCAGATACGTCACACACGTTCGGTGGTGAGTTCGGTGAGAAGACCACGAACTCGGGCGTCAAGATCGTCGCGGATCGCGCGAACCTCGTCGAGGGGACGGCCCTGGGGGTCCGCGACCGTCCAGTCCAGATAGCGTTTGCCGGGATAGATCGGACACGCGTCGCCGCAACCCATGGCTACGACCACGTCGGCGGCGGCGACTACATCGTCGGTGAGCGGTTTGGGGTACTGCGTGCCCATGTCGACGCCGATCTCGGTCATTGCTTCGACGACGGTCGGGTTGATCGAGTGCGCGGGGGCTGACCCGGCGGAGCGCACGTGTACCCGCCCGGCGGCGTGGTGGGTCAACAATCCGGCGGCCATCTGTGAGCGGCCGGCGTTCTGGACGCAGACGAACAGAACTTCGGGCACATCCTTGGGCACCGATCCATCGGACTGGGCCAGGGCGCGTAACCGATCAGCCGCGAACCTGCCCGCCAAGGTCGTCAGGTGCGCATGCACCCGGGAGGTGCGCCGTAAGGCGGTGTAGGACTCGAACACACAGCGTTCCACCGTCTGGCGAGACACCACCCCCTCATACTTGGCGGCCAGGTCAGCGGCGGTACGGGCGAGCACGGCATGGGGCATCAACAGTTCGGGCTGCGCGCGGTGTTCACTGCGACTTAGCTGCTCGTCCAACAGATCCTCAGGCATCGCGAGCCGGCTCCTTCGACACATCCGGGCTGGAGGCAGTGGTTGGGGTGGTGAAGCGTTTCCGCAGTGCCAGGGACACGTACACGAGGGCGACGAGGACGGGGACCTCGATGAGTGGTCCGATGACTCCGGCCAGGGCCTGGCCGGATGTTGCACCGTAGGTGGCGATCGCGACGGCGATGGCGAGCTCGAAGTTGTTGCCCGCGGCGGTGAACGCCAGCGTGGTGGTTCGCGCATACCCCAGCCCCATCGCGGCCCCGAGCACGAACCCACCGCCCCACATCACCGCGAAGTAGATCAGCAGCGGCAGAGCGATCCGCACGACGTCCCACGGCTGCGACGTGATCTGCTCACCTTGCAACGCGAACAGGATGACGATGGTGAACAGCAACCCGTAAAGGGCCCACGGCCCGAGACGCGGCAGGAACGAGGACTCGTACCAGTCGCGGCCTTTGGTTCGCTCGCCGATGCGGCGGGTGAGGAAGCCTGCGACCAGGGGTATACCGAGGAAGATCAGCACCGACTTCGCGATCTGCCACGGCGAGGTGTCGATGGTGGTCTGCTCCAGGCCCAGCCATCCGGGCAACACCGAGAGGTAGAACCAACCCAGCACGGCGAACATGACCACCTGGAACACCGAGTTCAGTGCGACGAGAACAGCAGCGGCTTCGCGGTCGCCGCACGCCAGGTCGTTCCAGATGATGACCATCGCGATGCATCGGGCCAGGCCGACGATGATCAGTCCGGTCCGGTACTCCGGCAGATCCGGGAGCAGGAGCCAGGCCAGCGCGAACATCAACGCCGGTCCGATGATCCAGTTCAACGCCAACGACCCGAGTAGCAGGCGACGATCACCGGTGACCGAGTCGAGTCGGTCGTAGCGCACCTTGGCCAGCACCGGATACATCATGATCAGCAATCCGAGGGCGATCGGCAGCGAGATGCCGTCGAGCTCGACCGCCGCCAAAGTGTCACCCAGGCCGGGGACGACTCGACCGAGCAGCAGTCCGGCGACCATCGCGGCGCCGATCCACACCGGCAGAAACCGGTCCAGCGTCGACAACTTGCCCGCGACCGCGGTGTCGGTGGCGGTCACTGGTCGGCCTCACACGACCGCGTTTCCCCCACGACCGTGGCGAGATCGCCCAGCAGGCCCGACAGTTGTTGCAGCGCTTCGGTGTTCACCCGGTAGTACACCCAGGTCGCGCGGCGCTCGCTGGTCACCAGACCCGCCTGGCGCAGCACCTTCAGATGGTGCGAGATCGTCGGCTGCGACAGCTCGAACGGCCCGGAGATGTCGCACACGCACGCCTCGCCGCCCGGATGCGCAGCGACCTCCGACAGCAACCGCAGTCGAACCGGATCAGCGAGTGCCTTCAACAGTGGGGTGACAGCCTCGGTCTCGTCGCTACTGAGGCCGCGGCCGGGTGGCAGCAGGAGATTCTTATTCGACACGCGTCAATATTGACACACGTCGATGCAGGCAACAAGGTGGCCGACCTGGAAGCAGGCTTGCGCTTTCGCGTTGGTGTCCACGACAAGCAACCGGTTGGGCTCCGATCGAACCGCCATCCTCGGGTCAGCTCACGTGCCGCATTCAACGCTCAGACGGTGGCTGTTAATGAACCTATCGACCCTGTCGTCCGGCTAGCTATCTCGCAGTGGCCTGATGATGCACCCCGCGGAGCGGTCTCAACATTCTGCGTCGAACACGGAATTTCTCGAAAGTCGTTCTACGAGCTGCGTAAACGCGCCAAAGTCGAGGGGCCCGCGGCAGCCCTCGAACCGCGGACCCGCCGCCCAAAGTCGAGCCCGTCAGCGCTCAGTGACGAGGTCAAGTCACAAGCGGTGGCGGTGCGCGCCGCCTTGGAAAGGTCGGGTCTGGACCACGGACCGATCAGCGTGCACGACAAGATGCGGTCGATGGGCATGGCACAGGTCCCCTCGACAGCATCGCTGGCCCGCATCTTCCGCGATGCCGGAGTAGCCCGGCGTGAACCGAAAAAGAAGCCCCGCTCGGCGTGGCGGCGGTTCGTCTATCCCGCACCGAATGCGTGCTGGCAACTCGACGGCACCGAATACGTTCTGACCGGCGGACGTACGTGCGTCATCCTGCAACTGATCGACGATCACTCTCGCTACGCCGTGGGCTCCCACGTGGCCGCCGGTGAGACCTCCGACGCCGCGATCGCGGTGTTCGACAAGGCGGTGACCGCTCACGGCGTGCCCCAGCGACTCCTCACCGACAACGGGCCCGCTTTCAACCCCTCACGCCGCGGCCGCATCGGTCAACTCGTCGAACACGCCCACGCGCTCGGAGTCGAAACAATCACCGGCAAGCCCTACAAGCCCACCACGCAGGGCAAGAACGAACGCTTCCACCAGACACTGTTCCGCTACCTGGACAAACAGCCACTTGCCGACACCCTGGCCGAGTTGCAGGCCCAGGTCGACGCGTTCGACCACATCTACAACACCGAGCGGCCTCACCAAGGACTGCCCGGGCGGGTCACACCGTTGACCGCCTGGCAGGCAACACCGAAAGCCGACGCGCCACACCCCAAATTCGGTCGGCCGTTGCTCGATCCGCCGACACCACGCCCTCGGCCCGCACAGCGGCAACCCACCGACCTACCCGACGGCGTCCTGGCCAGAACTGTCAGCACCTCCGGCACCATCAGCGTGGACGCAGTCACCTACATGGTCGATGTGGACCACGCCTTCGACCAGGTCCTCGTTGTCACCGACGACAACACAATCGTCATCGCCAACACCGAAGGCGAAGTCCTCGTCGAACACCCCCGACCCGCCCCAGGAATCACCTACGTCGGAAATCGACAACCCCGCGGCCCACGCCCCACCAAGAAGACCGCACCGTCACCGAAGTCCTGACACACCAAGTGTCACCAATGTCCAGATGCAGAAACGTCACCGATGTCCCGATACATCACACGAACATGCACAGAGTCTAACCCCGGTTCTCGAATGGGTGTTCGATGCATGTGTAGTCTGTTCGGGTAGGTGGGGGTGTGCCTGGAACGGGAAGTCTGGGACCACACGCACCCCCGCCGACTCATGTATTCACGGCGTACTCACGAGACGATTGCCTGGCGTGCTCAGTGGGCGTGGGCGAGTGCGGGCTGATCCGCTGTGTGCACACGCTCGCTGCGCGGCGACGCGTCGGCGGTGCACTCGGCCGCGAGGTCGCGCCAACGGCCGATCGTGGTTCTGTGCACGCCGGTGAGGTCGGCGGTCTGCTCGCGGTGGACTCGGAGTCGTTCGGCGACGAGTACGCGCGCGACCACACGGTCGTCGTTGCGACCTCGGCTGCACACGAGTCGGGCCAGGTCGAGGTCGGAGTCGGTGATCTGTGCGTCGAGGTCCGTGAGGCTCAGTGGCGAGGTGTCTGCGTCGTCCTGTGCATTGTTGTGTTGCGGGTGCGGCTCTGTCGGTGCGCTGACCTGCGGGTGTGCATGGGGTGCACTGTCCACAGGGTCATGCTCGACGTCCGGCGTCCGGTTGTGCGCGGTTACTCCCCCGCCGGCCCAGACGTGCATGACCAGGCCGTGGATGCTTGCCAGCAGGGCCAGGGGCGCCACGATGGCGATGGCCACGGCCATCAGGCCGTGCATGACCCCTGGTCGCTGGCCAGGAATGCGTGGCCGGCATTGCCGGCGACACTGACTGTGCTGGAGATCGCCAGCATCGCGAAGTGGTATCGCTTGCCGGCGTCGTCGCGGCGTAGACGCACCAGGTGGCTTGCAGAATGAAGACGTCGATCACGACGGGTAGGAGCCAGGTCAGGCGGTCCGGGATGGCCCCGGACATGCGGGCGAGGTCGCTCAGTGCTGTGAAGCTCAGGGTGAATGAGGCCGCAACGACGATGATGACGGCGCTCATCGAAATTCCCCAGTGATGCTCATCTGAATTCCCCACCCGTGTGGCACCGCCAGAGTAGGCGGGCCTCCCGTGATGCTGATGGTCTCTGACCACTCACCAACTATCTCGGGAGGCCCGCTTTCATGTTGACACGGGAGAACGATGTGGAAGTACATGCACTACACAAACGGGGGTGGACGATCTCGGCGATCGCCCGCCACACCGGGCACGACAGGAAAACCATTCGCGCCTACCTCAAGGGTGAGCGCAGCCCGGGCGAGCGTAAGAAGTCGGCGGCGGATCCGTTCGAGCCGTTCCTGGCCTACGTCACCGCGCGTCTGGTTGAGGACCCACATCTGTGGTCACGGACGTTGTGCGACGAACTCGAGGACCTCGGCTACACCCAGTCCTATCCGACATTGACCCGCCAGATCCGGCAACGTGGCCTGCGTCCGACATGTGAGGCGTGCGCCCTGGTGACGGAGCGGGCGAACGCGGTCGTCGAGCATCCGCCGGGTGAGGAGACGCAATGGGATTGGGTGGAGTTACCGAACCCGCCGGACGAATGGGGTTGGGGTTCAACAGCATTCCTGCTTGTCGGGTCGTTGGCGCATTCCGGCAAATGGCGGGGCTACCTGGCGCCGGATATGACTCGCCCGCAGGTGATCGCCGGGATCGACCGCATCACCCGCCGACTCGGCGGGGTCACCAAGTCGTGGCGATTTGACCGGATGGCGACGGTTTGCCACCCGTCGACCGGCGCGTTGACCGCCGAGTTCGCTGACGTGGCCAAGTATTACGGGGTCTCGGTCGATGTGTGCCCACCTCGCAGAGGCAATCGCAAGGGTGTGGTGGAGAAGTCCAATCACACTGCTGCACAACGCTGGTGGCGCACCCTTCCCGACGAGACGACACCCGAACAAGCGCAAACCAGCTGCGACACCTTCTGCCGCACCCGCTCGGATGCACGGATGCGCCCGACCTCTGATGGTCGGGCGAGTGTGATCATGGTGGCCGCTCGCGAACCGCTCAGCGCCCCACCAGCGGCTCCGTATCCGGCCACGCTCACCGAGATGCGCACGGTATCGCGCCAGGCGCTGGTGGCGTGGCGCGGCAACCAGTACTCGGTGCCGCCGGAGGTGGCGATGAGTGAAGTCACCGTGAGCGAGCGGCTCGGGGACGGACACATCGACATCGCCACCGATTCGGGCATCGTGATCGCGCGGCACCGCCTCGCCACGCCCGGGTCGGGCGCCCAAGTGCGTGATCACGGGCATGTCGTCGCGCTGGAGACCCTGGCCAAAGCCGGCGCCTCCAGCAGCCGTCGGCCGCATCGCCGCAAAGAACGTATCCCACCCGGCCAGGCCGCCCGAGACGCCGCAAACACACTGCGCCACAACACAACCAACACCGACGATACCGGCCCGCAGGCATCGATCATCGACATGAGCGTGTACGAACGCGCCGCACAGAACAGGACCCACCTCCCATGACCACCAACACCAACACCGACACCGACACCGACAATGCTGGGCTGGACTCTTCGAATAGTGTTGGGCCACAGTCACAATCAGCGATCTCGGTCTACCAGCAACTACGCGGACATCTCGCCGTCCTCAAACTCGACGCCGCAGCCGAAGCCCTGCCCCAAGTCTTGGCGGCCGCCAGCGAGCACGAGTGGTCGATGACCCAGACTCTCGAGCACCTGCTGGGCATCGAGGTCGGGGTCCCGGTAGTAATGGCGCAAAAAACAACGAAGTTCGCGTAGTGCCTGGTCAGCGGCGATTTCTCGGTTCGGGCTGCGGGCCGGGGTGGTTGGTGCTTGGCAGCCTCGCCACCCTGCGAACGGTGTTTCGTCCGCTCGCGATCCGCTACGGGCTGTGGATCTCACGTGCCGAGGTCGCCGAGATAGCGTTCACCGCGTTCACCTCCAAAGCCAAAGCGCTGCAGGTTCCCGGGCGGCTGGTGGTGCGCCGTATCCCCGACTTCCGACCCGAGGGCGACGGCCTGTTCGATGTGTGGCGATTCCACGCCTTCTTCACCACCAGCGACCTCGACACCGTCACCGCCGACAAGACCCACCGCGCCCACGCGGTCATCGAACAAGTTCACGCCGATCTCAAAGCCTCCGCGCTCGCGCATCTGCCGTCGGGAAAGTTCTGCGCGAACGCCGCCTGGCTGGTGTGTGCGGTCATCGCGTTCAACCTGACTCGTGCTGCCGCCAGCCTCAGCGGCGGGCGTCTGGCCAAAGCCACCACATCCACGGTCCGCCGCACCCTGATCTGCATTCCGGCGCGTATCGCGTCCTCAGCCCGGCGCATCACCATGCACCTACCCGCCCGATGGCCGTGGGAAACCGAATGGAACCTGTTGTTCGACAACACTATTCACCGAAGACCGCCAACCTGGCCCTAACCACCCCGGCCCAACAGCCTCGATCCCGAAACCCGGTGAAACAAGCCGACATCAGAGATCGGCAACTGGCTCATGCCCGCCACCCAGGCCGAACGTGCTCAACACTTTTCACCACACCGCAAAAGCCGATCGGTGGATCGAGGCTAAGCCGCCCCATGACCGACGAGACCACCACCGACCAGCCGCGCCGCGTCCCCTGGGTCAGCAACGACCAGGCACCCGTCTACCAACTCCCCCGACGCCGCCACCGGCACAGGCCACCACCACCGCCACCACTCGATGACGACACCCTGCGCCGACTCCGCGCCGCCATCGAAGCCACCACCGACTAACCCCAGCACCGAAAGGACCCCCGACATGGCTGACCTCACCATCACCCACACCCACGCCGACGGAACCCTCATCGACGGCACCAGCAAAGGCGACGGCACAAATGCGCTCCTGAAAAGCGCCGGGTGGCGGTGGTTTCGCACACTCGGCACCTGGGGAATCCCCCACAGCCGCGACCGCCAACCAAACACCCACATCATCGACCGCGCCCGCGCCGCCCTCGAACAAGCAGGCCACACCGTCACCCTCGACATCGACAACACCCACCGCGACACCGCCACCGTCGAAGCCGACCGCGCCCAACGCCAACAAGACCGCGCCGACGCCCTCGACGCCAAAGCAGCACGCCGCCACGACCAGGCCGACACCGCATGGCAACGCCACCACGACGCCACCGCCGCACTCCCACCATTCGGCGAACCCGTCCACGTCGGCCACCACAGCGAACGCCGACACCGCAACGCACTCGACAAAGCATGGAACAGCATCGGCACCGCAGTGCACGCCCAAAACGACGCCGACGAAGCCGAACGCCGCGCCCACGTAGCCAGCCGCACAACCGAACACCGCTACAACCCCGTCACCGTCGCCAACCGCATCGACAAACTCGAAGCCGAACAACGCGCCGACCAACGCCGACTCGACGGCCACACCCGCACCGTCGCCAACCTCCCCGGAGGCCAGAAACTCACCGAAACCACCACCGCCGCCACCGGCGACTACCGCCAAGCCATCACCGAGCGCATGGCCCAACGCGCCGACGACATCGCCTACTGGCGCGCCGTCCGCGCCGACCAGATCGCCGCCGGCCACACCGGCGACTACAGCCGCGACACCATCGCCAAAGGCGACCAGGTGAAGATCCGCTTCCACGGCTGGGTCCCCGTCGTCCGCGCCAACGCCAAAACCGTCAGCGTCGAAACCCCCGCACCCTACGGCGGCCGCCTCATCCGCCGCACCATCCCCTACCAAGAAATCCAAGGCCACCGCCCACCACACACCGACAACAACGAGACCCCCTAACCCAGCAACGCCCGGCCACCCCTCCCAGGTGGCCGGGCCGTGCCGGATCTGCCTGGCGCGGGCATCGAGCCCGCGCCAGGCAGTCACGCGTGGTCGCCACACGCCGCGCGCGATGGCCTTCCCTGACCGCCGGATTATCACAAGCACGAGCCGCGCCCCTGTCAATTACATTCCACCAACTGATTGGCACGCGCTCCATTTCGCTACCGCTCAATACCGCTTATTTCGCGCCAATTACCCGGCTCCATTACATGGACAGAAACACAACTCGCACGTGATCGGCAGCCAACAGGAAAAGACACATTAAGACATCACAAAATGGGCAATACATGTTGTGCCGCAACACAATACGAGATATAATCGAACGTATATCACAGACGTTCACGCTCCCCGAAAGAAGGTCACAGAAAATGAATGAGGACCCCGACATCACCGTTTACTCCAAGCCCGCATGTGTGCAATGCAATGCGACCTACAAAGCCCTCGACAAGCACGGATTGACCTACCGCGTGGTCGACGTCACCCAGGACTCCGACGCCCGTGACTACGTCCTGTCACTCGGCTACCTCCAGGCCCCCGTCGTCGTCGCCGGCGAACAGCATTGGGGAGGCTTCCGCCTGGACCACATCAAGTCACTTGCCGCCCAGGCCGCGTGAAAGGACTGATCTGGCATGGCAATTGATGACAAGCGCCTCGCCCACGAAGACGCCACCCGCGCCGTAGCTGCCTGACAATTTCCCTCATGGACCCCATCGACCCGGACCCCGACAGGAGTGACGACGACATGACCGCCACACTGAGCGAGCTACCCGTCGAGGAGATCCCGTCGGCCGACGTCGACGACCTCGTCGAGGACGACGCCTACACCTCAGTCGGATCACTCGGAGACGACCCCGAAGCGGAGATCGACGTCGCCACCGACCTCGAACAGGAACTACTGTCCGCGCTGATGTGGGCTCCGCCGGCCATCGCACGCGCCGTGACCGCCCAGCTCGACACCAAACACTTCTGGATTCCCCAACACGCACGTATCTTCGCAGCGATCGCCGCCGTCGCCACGAACGCCGCACCCTCTCCTGCTCTGGTCAATGCGCAGTTGCTGGCGACCGGTGGGCAGGGCGAGTTCAGCACCCGAAGCGCCCAGCAGACCATGCTCAGCCTGGTCGCTCCCACCCACCGGCCGGTCGCTGTTGCCGGCCAGGTGCCCTACCTCGCTATCTGCGTCATCGACGGGTGGTACCGCCGCGGCTACACCGCACTGCTCACCGCGATGGACCAGCGCCGCCAAGAAGCACCGATCGAGGAACTGTCCGGGCACTGGGCGCAGCTCACCCGATACCAGCAACGCGCCGAATCCGAATGGCTCACCCGCCGCCAAGCCCTCACCGAAGTGGAGTGATGACAATGACCATGACCGACACCGAATACGGCCACGAAACAGACGAATACCGTCAGCGCCTCGCCCACGACCTCCACAAGATCGACGGCCTGCCCCTGGCCGCGGTCGCCGACGAATTCAACGTGTCGCTGCCTGAGATCCAGAACTGGATCGCCACCTACATCGCCCGCAGCGACGCCGCGGCCGCCGCCACGCAACCACCACTGTTCGAGTGAGGACACCACCATGACCGATAGCCCCGGTAACACCCGGTGAGCAGGTAGAATCAACCGTGAACCACCACAGGAAGGTGATTGCTGATGGCCACCACCACACGCACCGATGAACAGATCCTCGCCGCCGCCGATGCCGGCCACGAAATGGCTGGCATGGTGGCTACCGATGCTGACCGGGCCGCCGCCCTGCGCGTGCTGCGCGGCGAGACCACCCCCGAGCAGGAAGCCGCCAGGGTTCTCGCCGAAATCCGGTCACGCCACTCTTAGTGACCACGTCCTCATCATCCGGCGACGAGGCCGGGCAGGTTCGCGACAACCTGCCCGGCCTCTCGTCTGTCACCGACCTCGAGGAGTTCGAGCGCCGCATGGCCTACGTCCGGGTGGCCGAGCTCGAGCAAAATCCCGCGATTGCCGGCGGTGACTTCACGTTCGACACCCTGCGCGACATCCACGGTTGGATTCTCCACGACGTCTACCCATGGGCCGGGCAGCTGCGCTCTACCGACACCCAGGCGATGGGTATGGCGCACTGTCGGCCGGCGTTCCTGGCCGGCGAGCTGCACCGGGTGTTCGGCGGGATCACCACCGAGCGGCCCTCCCCCGTCGACCGGGAATCAGCGATCGCCACAACCGCCCATCACTGGGGTGAGCTGACCGGTGTTCACCCGTTCATCGACGGGAACTCCAGAAGCCAGCGGGTGTTCTTCCACCGCTACCTCGCCGACGCCGGATGGGACATCGACTGGCGCGTCATCGACGCCGCCGCGGTGCACGCCGCCCGCCACGTCGCGATGGCCACCACCGACTCATCGTTCCTCGCCGCCGAGCTTGCACCCGGGGTGGTGCGCCTGGGCGACACCGCGCCGGGGTCCCTGGCCGCCACCCAAGACACCCGAGATCCCGCGAAAGCGGCCGCAGTGTTCCGGGCGATGATCATGCACCGACGGGCCGGGGGAACCGCAGAAACGTTCCGGTCGGAGGCTGCGGCCGCGGGCCCGATGGCCGGCCCGTCCGGACAGATCGCCGCCTCACGGCCTTACCGGGGGCGCGGCGAGCAGAGCGCATCAATCCAGTCGCGGCCGGATCGGCCGCGCGGTCGGGGCCGCTAGAGCGAGGTCACCACCTGGTGGGTGCCGACGGGGTGTGGCGGGCACTGGTGCCGGCGACGCCGGCGAACGCCGCGAGCATAAGCAGCGGCAGCAGGAAGAACATCACGACCGCGGCGGCGAACGCAGCGCGCAGCAGGATCGGGCTCCAGGTCCGCGCGGGAACCCACCGCGGCCGGTAGCCCGGGCCGATCGGCGCCAGCCAGTGACCCGGGCGGGGTCGGCGCACGAGGAACCCGACGAGGACGCTGAACGCGAACGTCGCCGCACCGAGCATGAGCCACACGGTGAGGAACACCGCGCCGAAGCTGGCGTGGGCGAGCATGTTGTCGATCGCGTCGACCATGATGTCTCCTCATCGGCTGGTGGTCTGTTAGTGGTATCAGAGTGCTCGGACATTGCACTGCGCGCCATTCGCCGCGCGGATGTTGGTCTAGATGTACTGACCGGGGACGTTAGTCGACGCTTGCGGCGCCGGTAGAACTCGCGTCAGGGTCGCGGCATCGCCGGTGACATCCACGCCATGCGCGATAGCGGCGGGCAGAGGCATTGCGCCTTGCAGGAGGG
Source organism: Gordonia otitidis (assembly GCF_020735545.1). NCBI lineage: Bacteria > Bacillati > Actinomycetota > Actinomycetes > Mycobacteriales > Gordoniaceae > Gordonia > Gordonia otitidis. Next base: position 2,653,773 of record NZ_CP085974.1, on the reverse strand, counting down.
CAACCAGTACCGGCCCGGGGCCTGCAACACGCGCCAGGGGGCTGACATCGCGCTGGCAAGGGTTCACCGTGATGGTCCCGTCGGCGGCGGTGAGGTCGAAGCCGTCGTCGAAGGTGCCGAACCGGATCACGATCGGTGGCTCGTCCGGTCTGTGATCCGCGAGGAGGAAGCGTGCCGGTTGGCTGAGCCAGTGCATCTGGAAGATCGCATCACTCGGCGCCTCTGGAACCGTCGGTGCACCCCACTTCAGAAGCTCGCGCAGCACTCCGTCCAGGGCCCGGCCACGCTCGGTAAGCCGATACGTTGGCGTGCCCGGGATTCCTGGGGCGGGCTCGCGGGCGACGACACCGTTGGTCTCGAGGTCCCGCAGGCGCTGGGTGAGCAGGTTCGTCGCGATGCCAGGCAGGCCGCGCTGGACTTCACCAAAGCGCAATGCTCCCCCGATCAGCAGCTCACGCACGATCAGGAGAGTCCACCTGTCACCGACGACATCCAGGGCGCGAGCGATCGAGCAAAGCTGTCCGTAGGACTTCACCTGAACCCCCTTGACTTTATCAAGTGCCTGCTTGAAAGTATCAAGCACCATTCTCACACCAAGGAGAGCCATGCCCGCCACCCTGTCTTCTGCCGCACCTCAGACACTCAAGGACTACTACCGGATCCTCGAGTCCGGCATCGACAGTTACCAGGACGGGGCTGACCTACGGCCTCTGCTGGATGACCACCTCGACTTCACGGGCTCCCTCGCTGGACACCTCCCCGACGCCACCGATGGCTTCCTGGGCGGGGTCGCCGGGTTCATCGCGACGGTCAAGCAGATCGAGATCATCCACGACGTGCACGGCACTAACAGCTCCGCCGTGCTCTACACGGCGACCATGCCCGGCGGTCCCATGACCTTCGCGGAGTTCTTCACCTTCGACGGCGGACGCATCGCGTCCTTGAACCTTCACTACAGCGGCCCCGAGTACATCGAGAAGGGTGGACGATGACGGCACAGAAGGACCTGGTCGAGCGAGTTCGTGACGCGCTAAGAGCTCGCAACCCTCGTGAGGTGTCGATGTTCGGGGGAGTGTCGTTCATGGTCGAGGACCGGATGGTTGTCGCCGCTCGTCGGGAAGGGACGCTCCTGCTACGCATCGACCCCACTGACGCGGAAGACCTGCTCACCCGCCCTGGTGCTCACCCTGCGCTCATGGGCGCAGATCGCCCCATGGGCGACGGCTGGATCAGCGTCGAGCAGGCCGCACTCCAGGGACCTGGGCTCGAGTCCTGGCTCGAGCCAGCACTCACCTTCCATGCAGCGCAAGGCGCCGAGTAGAGATCTCTACTCCAATTCCATCATCCGGTGGCCGGTCGCAAACGCGGCCGGCCACCGATCTATCTCAGGAGGCACTTTGAGTCATCGCAATGCCGCGCTGACCCCACGTCATCGTCTACGAGTCGCACGCCTCGTCATCGAGGAAGGATGGCCGATCAGCGAAGTTGCTGCCCGCTTCCAGGTGTCGTGGCCAACCGTGAAGCGGTGGGTCGACCGCTACCTTGCTGGCGAGCCGATGCAGGACCGGTCGTCACGGCCGAAGTCTTCGCCGAACAAGACGAGCAAGAAGACGACAAAACGGTGCGTGAGCCTACGAATGCGCCTGAGGGAAGGGCCTATTCAACTCGCAGCCCGACTCGGCATCGCCCCGGCCACGGTCCACCGTATCCTCACGACCGCGCGCATGAATCGACTTTCCTACGTCGACCGTGCCACCGGCGAGCCGATCCGCCGATACGAACACGACCACCCTGGCTCGCTCGTGCACGTGGACGTCAAGAAGCTTGGGAACATCCCCGACGGTGGGAGCTGGCGATACGCCGGGCGACGTCAAGGATCGAGGAATCGTGCCGTCACTCCCGGCAAGCCGAAGAACAAGTGGCGCAACCCCAAGCTCGGGTATGCGTTCGTGCACACCATCATCGATGACCACTCGCGCGTCGCCTACACCGAGGTTCACAACGACGAATCCGCTGTCACCGCCGTCGGAGTCCTGCATCGAGCGGTCGAGTGGTTCGCCGACCGAGGGGTCGCAATTGAGCGCATCTTGTCCGATAACGGTGGTGCGTACCGTTCTCACCTGTGGCGAGACACGTGCGAGGCCCTATCGATCACTCCGAAGCGAACGCGGCCATACCGCCCACAGACCAACGGCAAGGTCGAGCGATTTCACCGCACCATGGCCGACGGTTGGGCGTATGCGCGCTGCTACACGAGCGAGAACGAACGCCGCGATGCCCTCCCCGACTGGCTCCACGAGTACAACCAGCACCGACCACACACCGCCTGCGGAGGCCAGCCGCCCTTCTCACGATTGATCAACGTCCCCGGTCAGTACATCTAGGCGAGCTGGTGACTCTTCGACGTTGAGTGAACAAGTCTGCTCGGCATCGAAACAATGGCCCCCAGTTCTTCGGGGATTTGATCTATTCCGGATTCGACCTCGCCGGGATCGGTTTCGGTCCCTCAGAGTGGCATTCTTACGGTTGTGCCGCGCTATGTGGTGGTCGGACCGTTGGGTCCTCCGAGCAGGGTCGTCGCGACTGCGTTGCTCCGCAACGACTATCTGATGGGAACGTCTCAGTCGCGTCCGGAACTGACCCATCCGCCGGGCGCCCCGACGCACCGGTTCACCTCCTCCTGACCCGGCCGTGGCACGCGATCTCGTCAAAGCTCCGCGCGATGGCAGTCCTGTCCACGCCGCCCACAGACGGTCGACCACGCTGAGTGAGAGAGTTTATGGCTGCAGAACAAGCAACGGGCCCTCTCGCTTCCGCTCTCGGTCGAACTGCCATCGCCCGGTACACTCACCATTGGTGACGTATATAGGAGTGCCCCCAGGCCCCTCATAGCCTTCTTATCTCCGTTGTCCCGCAGCACAATTCGACATTTTTCTTCTTCCAACCGCCTACTGTTCTTTCGACGAGGACCCCAATACAGCGCGCGAGAAGGCGGCTGGTCTCGCGACGTTTCACTGCCCGGAACCACGGGGTTGAAGGTCCGTCGCTTTCAGTACTGCGCCTTTAACCCCGCTCAAACGCACGCTCGCGGAATGTAGCCTCGTCGGCTGACTCGACCACACCGGACCGCTCCGCGGCGCCAGACGTCGACGCCCGACCGTCGGGCCCGATACACGCGGACAAGTACAAACAAGGTCACGATAGATCCGGAATATTCAAACTAGGCGCGGATCTCACACCTCCCTTGACCCGCGTCGAGCCGCGGTTTATTGTCGAACATACAAACTTGTTCGTCATACAAACACGGAGTCAGGGTGCCACCTCGTTCGTCGTCGCCTCGTGCGACGCAGCGCGCAACACGTACCGCGGGTAAGCAGACCCGCCTCGTGCTGATGCGCGCCGCTGACGAGGTCTTCCGCGAGCAGGGCGAGACCGCATCGGTCGCGCAGATCTGCGAGCGGGCGGGGACATTCCCCAACCAGGTCACCTATTACTTCGGTTCCAAGGAGCAACTCTTCGTCGAGGTTGCGTGCGCTGCGGTTCTACGCGCCGGACGCCATGCAGAGGAAGCAGCCGAAACCACCGAAACCGTGCGTGAGTACGCACAGACACTGGTGACCACGCTGCTCGGGCCGGAACTGCGCGGCGTCGAGATGTTCACCACCGCAATGCTCTTGGTGTCACGCCGAGACGATCTGCGTGAGCTCATCACCACAACGCTTCATACCCTGCACGAACGCGGGGAGGAAGCCCTCATGCAGAAGCTCGTGCGCACCGGTTGGCAACTGCGTGCCTCGATCGACGTCGAGGCCAAGGCGTTCTGGTCGGCGATCTTCGGACTCGCCGTCCAGAAGTCGGCCACCGACGACTCACTGGGGCCGTCACTGACCGACTCCGTCACGGTGATCTTCGCAAACCTCGGCATCCCCGACAGCGTGCTCGACGCCAGTCTCCCCACCACAGACGCGTCGTGACCGGTCCGACCACCCCGCACACACCACAACGAAGAGGTCACTCGTGGACATACTCGCCGCATTCGACAGTGCAGCAACCAAATTCCCAACCAAGGAAGTGCTCATCACAGGTGAAGGGGATTCACTCACCTACGCCGAGCTCGTGGATCAGAGCCGCCGCGCGGCGACTGTTTTCGCCGGTCACGGGCTGACCTCGGGCGACCGCATCGCCCTCATGTGCTACAACACAACGGGTTTCGTCATCGCCATGCTCGGCGCGTGGCGTGTGGGTGCAACGATCGTCCCGATCAATCACAAGCTGGCCCCACCGGAGGTCGCCCATATCATCGGACATTCCGGATCGTCGCTTCTGGTGGTCGACGGCTCGTTACACGCCGGAACAGAAGGCATCGACGTCAGCATCATGACCACCGACACCTCAGTGCCCGACGTCCCGCACCTCGAGGACGCGGTTGCCGCAGCCACTCCCCTCCCCGCTGCAGAGCAGGCGCAGTTGGCCGACGACACGATCGCTGAGATCCTGTACACCTCGGGCACCACCGGACTTCCGAAGGGTTGTGTGCACACGCACCGTACGGTCACACTCACCGCGATGACCGCCGTGATCGGCTTGTCGATGACGCGCGATGAACGACTCCTGATGAGCGTGCCCATCTGGCACGCGTCGCCGCTGAACAACTGGCTTCTCGGCACCCTGTACGTGGGCGGAACCGTCGTGTTGCAGCGCGAGTATCACCCGGTCAAGTTCCTCGATACCGCTGCCGCACAACGGATCACACTGTGCTTCGGGCCGCCGGTCATCTACACAACCGCACTCAACTCGGTACCCGACTTCGCCGACTACGATCTGTCCTCTGCGCGCGCGTGGCTGTACGGCGGCGGTCCGATCGGCCCCGAGGTGGCACAACGACTCGCGGCCGGATACCGCAGCGACAACTTCTTCCAGGTATACGGCATGACCGAGACCGGCCCGGTCGGCTCGGTTCTCTACCCCGACGAGCAGGTGAGCAAAGCGGGCTCGATCGGACGAGTCGGCCTCCCGGGAGTCGACGTGCGGGTCGTCTCCGCGAGCGGTGAGAACGCCCGTGCGAACCAGGTGGGCGAGATATGGATTCGCAGCGCGACCACCATGATCGGATACCTCGACGACCCGGAGGCCACCCGCGCCGCGATCGATGCCGACGGCTGGTACCACACCGGCGACCTCGCGCGCGTCGACGACGACGGCTACCTCTTCATCGTCGACCGCACCAAGGACATGATCATCACCGGTGGCGAGAACGTGTACTCCAAGGAGGTGGAGGACGCGCTGACCGCCCACCCCGCCATCGCCGAAGCGGCAGTCGTCGGACGTCCGCACCCGGAGTGGGGCCAGACCGTGATCGCGCACCTCGTCCGCATCGACGGTGCGGACGATGTGCCCGAGGATCTCACGACGTTCTTGGCCGATCGTCTCGCCCGCTACAAGATCCCGCGCGAATTCCATGTCGCACAGTCGCTTCCGCGCACGCCGACCGGGAAGATCCAGAAGCACCTGATCAACACACCCGAACTGTCGACCACGGCCTGAACGCACACAGCCACACCTGGTCTGAGAAAGGCACCAACCATGACCTCCACAACCCCCACCACACATCCGCAACCGCACCTGACACACACCGTGTTCAACCAGTCCGCCCCGCGCACCGACGTCAACGAGTACGAGCTGAACACGGTGCTCGTCGAGGCCGTCAACCGTCACGACGCCGGCTGGGCCACAGACGAACTCCGCGAGGTCGGCGCGCTGGTGGGTACCGAGCAGTTTCAGCACGAGGCCAAGCTCGCCAACACGATCACTCCGGAACTGCACACCTTCGACCGCTGGGGCAACCGGATCGACGAGGTCGAGTACCACCCCAGCTACCATCGCATCATCTCCGCGGCGGTCGAGCACGGCGCGCACACACGCTGCTGGGCCGATCCTCAGCCGGGGTCACACGTGGCCCGCGCAGCGATCTTCATGCTGTTCGGACAGATCGAGCCGGGACACGCCTGCCCGGTGTCGATGACACACGCCGTGATCCCGTCGTTGGAACTGCAGCCGGACGTGGCCGCACAGTGGGTGCCGAAAGCGTTGTCGCGCAGCTACTCCCCCGACCTTTCCGCTGACAAGTCGTCGGCCATCTTCGGCATGTCGATGACGGAGAAGCAGGGTGGCTCCGACGTTCGCGCCAATACCACCGTCGCCCGACCCGTCGGCGCAGGCGGCCCCGGCGCCGAGTACCTCCTCACCGGACACAAGTGGTTCTGCTCGGCCCCCATGTCCGACGCCTTCCTCGTGCTCGCCCAAGCCGAAGGTGCTGGCGGCGAAGGACTCTCATGCTTTCTGCTGCCACGCATCCTGCCCGACGGTACGCGCAATTCGTTCCGCATCCAGCGCCTCAAGAACAAGCTCGGCAACAAATCCAACGCGTCGAGTGAGATCGAACTCGACGGCACCGTCGCACTGATGGTCGGCGAGCCGGGCCGCGGGGTGCGGACGATCATCGAGATGGTGGCGCAGACCCGCCTCGACTGCGTGCTCGGCAGCACGGCGGGCATGCGCCAGTCGGTTGCCGAAGCAGTGTGGCATGCCCGCCACCGAGCGGCATTCGGCGCCACACTGGCCGATCAGCCCGCCATGACCGCTGTCCTCGCCGACCTCGCCCTCGAGTCCGAAGCAGCAACGGTGACCGCGATGCGTCTGGCCCGCGCCCATGATGAGGACGCGACCGATCAGGAGCGGGCCTTTCGCCGCCTGGCCACCGCGGTCGCCAAGTACTGGATCTGCAAACGCGGCCCCCACCACTCGTACGAGGCGCTGGAGTGCCTCGGCGGAAACGGTTACACCGAGGACTTCCCGCTGGCGATGCGCTACCGCGAGCAACCGGTCATGGCGGTGTGGGAGGGCTCGGGCAACGTCATCGCGCTCGATGTCCTGCGCGCGATGACGCGCGAGCCTGAATCGCTCGCAGCGTTCGATGCCGAGATCAACCTCGCACGTGGTGCCGATCCGGTTCTCGACGCCCATCTCGACCGCGTGCGCACCGAACTCGGCGAGTTGGTCGGACTCGATCCCTCCGCCGCACAACGCCGCGCACGCCGCGTCGTCGAATCCATGGCACTTGCTCTCGAAGCATCACTGCTGGTTCGCTTCTCGCCTACGCCGGTCTCCGAGGCATTCATCGCTGCACGACTCGGCGCTGACCGTGGAGCGGAGTACGGAACGCTACCCGTGGGCGCAGACCTCACTGCGATTCTGCAGCGGCACTGACCCCGACGGCGTCGAGGATGCGGTTGCGCATCCTCGGCGCCGTGTTCGGCAACCACATCGCCATGACAGGGGTCATCGGCGGGTTGTCGAACGAAATGACGCGAATCTGGTCGTCGTAGAGCCAGCCCGGCTGGTTGGTCACGAACGCGACAGCCTGCGGATGGGCGATCACAGAGGTGTGCGGCGGTGTGCCGCGCAGGTTCGAGACGATGATCTCGGGTTCGAACCCTGCGCGTCGGCAGTACGACACGATCATGTTCGTGTAGTCGGGTTCGAGCTCGGAGATGACGATCTGACAGGATGCGACATCCTTCATCGCACACGTCTCATGTGCGGCGAGCGGGTGGCGCGCGTTGACCGCAAGACGCAGTTCGTGACTGGTCGCGATGGCGCCGGCGAGGTCGGGCGGAGCCTCCACCGTGCGGGCGAGTGCGAGATCGATGCTGCCGGCGAGGAGTTCCTCACGGATGAACTCCGCGGCGACCGGGCGCACCGTGATCGGCATAGACGCGTCCTGTTGGACCGCGCCCTCTATGACCTGGAACACTTCCGACGGCGCGAGTCCCTGTGTGTACCCGATCACATACGGATCGGGATTCTGGGCGTCGACCATCCGCACCTCCGACGCGAGGTGCGTGCCGCCTGCGAGCAGCGGAACCGAACCCTCGTACAGTGCCGTCCCGGCAGCCGTCGGCGTCAGTGATCGGCGCGACCGGGAGAACAGCTGCACACCCAGCTGCCGCTCGAGGTCCTTGATCGCCGATGACAGTGCCTGCTGCGAGATGAACAGACGCTCGGCGGCGACGCGCAGTGATGGCGCCTCGATCACTTCGACGAACATTCTGAGACGCCGAAGGTCCAGGTCACGCTCCGATGAACTGGTCATAGCCCCTATTATCAATCAGAAGTTGACAATTATCCGGATATTCTCGATGGATGGTTGTGCAAAACGTGATTACAGTGTGCTCAGCGGTACGAACTTGGAGTCAGCGCCTTCCATTCTCGAAGACGTCAGCTGTGCTCGATCCCGGTCCGCATGTCGCAGCACAGAGGGGGCGCTGCGACATGCGGACCGGTACCGTTTTCTCGTGGTCCCAGAAGTTCCTAGTAGTCCCAGAAGTCTCGCGATCACAGAAGCACTCCCGGGTTGAGCAACCCCTGCGGGTCCAGAGCGGCCTTGATCGTTGCGGTCAGCTCCATGACGTCGGCTCCCAGCTGATCAGGCAGCCACGCCTTTTTCAACCGTCCGACGCCATGCTCACCAGTGATGGTCCCGCCCAGACCGATGGCCAGATCCATCACCTGGCCGAAGGCCGCCTGGGCGCGGCGACTCTCATCGACGTCCGACGGATCGAACACGATCAGCGGGTGGGTGTTGCCATCACCGGCGTGCGCAATCACCGAGATCATCACCTCGTTCTCCGTGGCGATGGCCGCCACCCCGTCGATCAGTTCGGGTAGTGCGGGTAGCGGCACACCGACGTCTTCGAGCAACAACGACCCGAGCCTCTCCACGGCCGGAATCGCCGCCCGCCGCGCGGCGGTGAACGCCTCACCCTCTGCGGGGTCGGAGGTCGCGAACACCTCGGTGGCGCCGTTGTCGGAGAACGCCTTCTCGATCAACTCCACCTCGGCGACGCCCGCGGGACCCGGGGCGTCTGACTGTGCGACCAGCAGCGCGCCCGCCTGTCGGTCGAGTCCCATCTTGAGCATGTCCTCGACGGCGTTGATCGACACCGAATCCATGAATTCGAGCATCGCCGGTCGGATCTGCGCGGTGATCGCGAGCACAGCCTCGCTCGCGTCGTGCACCGAGGCGAAAGAGCCGACGACCGTGCACGCCGAGGCCTGCGGTGGGAGCAGTCTCAACGTGACCTCCGTGATGATGCCCAGCAGACCCTCACTGCCGACGAACAGCTTCGTCAGCGGCAGCCCTGCCGAATCCTTCAACTGCTTGCCGCCGACCCTGATCGCGCGGCCATCGGCGAGCACCACCTCGAGCCCGAGTACGTAGTCGGTGGTGACGCCGTACTTCACGCAACACAGACCGCCGGCGTTGGTGGCCACGTTGCCGCCGATCGAACAGATCTCGAACGACGACGGATCGGGCGGATACCAGAGGCCGTGAGCTGCCGCAGCCGCCTTGACCTCTGAGTTCAGCAGCCCCGGTTGTGAGACGGCCGTGCGGGTCGCGGTGTCGATCGCCAGATTCCGCATCTTCTCGGTGGAGAGCATCAAAGCTCCGTCGACCGCGGTCGACCCTCCCGACAAACTGGTCCCGGCACCACGGGTGATCAGCGGAATCCCGTGCCGTCCGCACCACCGCACCACCTCCTGGACCTCAGCTGTCGCAGTGGGCCTCACCAGCGAAATCGGCGTTCCCGCATCCGGGTCGTTGGCACGATCCCGGCGATACCCCGCGAGAATGTCCGGATCTGTCACGACCATCTGGTCGCCAAGCGTTGCGATCAGTTCATCGAGTGGTGCACTGCTCATGAAGTCCAAGCCTAGGCTCAGGGAGTGTCACCGTTGCCCGACTTCGAGGACTGAGGAATCCGCAGATCGTCGACGACGCGACGCGAGGCCGCTCACCCGTGGACCATTTCACCCGCCCGCCATCGCGCGGATACCCTGACGAGGTGTACGAGCCGGGAAGTGACGTAGCCGGTTACACCATCGACGCGCTGGTGGGTAGCGGTAGCAGTGCCGACGTGTACCGCGTCCACCGCGGCGACGACCGTCGGCCCGAGGCGCTGAAGGTGCTGCACTCTGACGAGACCGGCAACACACGGGCTGCCGAACGCTTCGAGCGCGAGTTCACCATCGCGTCGCTGCTCGATCACCCGAACATCGTCACCATGTACACGCGTGGAGAGATCCCGCCCGACTCGCAGGCGATCCGCCGGGCACAGGCACTCGGTCTGCCCGCGGATCGGGTTCCGCCGACCCTGTGGATCGCCATGCAATATGTCGACGGCCCAGCGGCGACGGCACTGATCCCGTCGCCCACGACCGAACCCGAGGTGCCGACCATCGTCCGTGTGGCGCAACAGAGTGCCGCTGCGATCGATTTCGCTCACAGCCGCGAGGTGCTCCATCGCGACGTGAAGCCCGCCAACATCCTGCTGACGTCGACCCGAGCCGACACCGATGCACTGCTCTCCGACTTCGGTATCGCGCAACTCATCGACGACAACCGCCCCCTTGCTCGCAACGGCCGGGTACAGGGGTCCATCGCCTACGCCTCGCCTGAGCTGCTCACGGCAAGACAACTCTCACCCGCAACCGACGAATACGCCTTCGCCTGCACGCTGACCGAATTGCTCACCGGTGCACCTCCTTTCCCGCGTGCGACGGCATTCGCCATCACCAACGCACACCTGCGCGACGATCCGCCGCTGCTGACCCGTCGTCGACCGTGGCTCCCCTCGGCGCTCAACTCGGTGTTCGCCAAGGCTCTGGCGAAGGATCCCGCCGACCGTTACTCGACATGCACCGAATTCGCCGACATCGTCGCCCGCAATCTGCGCGATGTCCCGGTTCCGCAACCGACCACTCCACGCCGACCCTGGCGTCGGCTCTGACATCGGCGAAGCGGCACCCACCCAGGTGAATGTGACGCCCACCACATCGGATACCCGTGTTAATTCGGACATCCGACCGCCGGTCAGATTATGCGACAACGCAATTGGTCCCGCAGACAGCCATGTCAACGCCCGGCGGGACAAAGAATCTTTAACATTCGGCGTCATGTTGCCGTATCCCGAAGCACTTATCGTGGCTCGACGTCCACAGTTCTTTACGCGCACGGGGAGCCATGACAGCCGAACCATCGACGCAGTACGACAACTCAGCACTCGCTCACGAGGAGGAGGGCTACCAGAAGGCCCTCAAACCGCGTCAGATCCAGATGATCGCGATCGGCGGGGCGATCGGTACCGGCCTGTTCATGGGTGCGGGCAGCCGCCTCCACGACGCAGGCCCCGGGCTGTTCATCACCTATGCCGTGTGCGGCGTGTTCGTCTTCTTCATCCTCCGCGCGCTCGGCGAACTCGTCCTACACCGTCCGTCGTCTGGCTCGTTCGTCTCCTACGCGCGTGAATTCTTCGGCGAGAAGACAGCATTCGTCACCGGTTGGCTCTATTTCTTCAACTGGGCCGCCACCGCGATCGTCGACGTCACCGCGGTCGCTCTCTACGTGCACTACTGGGGAATGTTCGGTGCGATCCCGCAATGGCTGATCGCTCTCATCGCGCTGTGCATCGTCCTGACCATGAACATCATCTCCGTGAAGTTGTTCGGCGAGATGGAGTTCTGGGCTTCGATCATCAAGGTCACCGCACTCGTGACCTTCCTCGTCGTAGGCATCGTGTTCCTCGCCGGACGCTTCGACATCCAGGGAACGTCGACCGGATTCAGCGTCATCTCCGACAACGGTGGATTGTTCCCGACGGGTCTGTTCTCACTGGTGATCGTGACGTCGGGCGTCATCTTCGCTTATGCCGCAGTCGAATTGGTCGGCACAGCTGCCGGCGAGACCGCCGAGCCGGCGAAAGTGATGCCGCGCGCCATCAACTCGGTGATCCTGCGCATCGCTGTGTTCTACGTGGGATCGCTGATCGTCCTCGCTCTCCTGTTGCCCTACACCACCTACAAGGCAGACGAGAGTCCGTTCGTCACCTTCTTCTCGAAGATCGGCGTCCCCGCCGCAGGCGGGATCATGAACCTCGTCGTGCTCACCGCGGCGATGTCGAGCCTCAACGCCGGCCTGTACTCGACCGGTCGCACGCTGCGCTCCATGGCATTGAATGGAACAGCACCGTCGTTCACCGGCAAGATGAACCGAAACGGAGTGCCATTCGGCGGGATCGCGCTGACAGGTGCGCTGACGTTCCTCGGCGTCATCCTCAACCTCTTCGTGCCGTCCGAGGCGTTCAACATCGCACTCGACCTGTCCGCGCTCGGCATCATCTCCACGTGGGGGATGATCGTCGCCTGTCAGATCCAGCTCTACAGGTGGGAGAAGAAGGGCATTCTCACCCGCCCGGCGTTCCGGCTGCCGGGAACCCCGTACACCAGTTACGCGACGCTGCTCTTCCTGGCCGCGGTGGTCGTGCTGATGTGTTATGACAACTACTGGAATCTCATCGCGATCATCGTTGGCATACCCCTGCTCATCGCCGGGTGGTACGGCTGTCGCTCCAAGGTGCTCGCCATCGCGGCACAGCGTCAGGGTTACACCGGTGAGTATCCGGTGATGCCGCAGCCTCCGGTTCCCGAAGGCCCGGAGGACGAGCGGGACTGACCTGCGACGTCCGACGCATGACCGTCGACGACGATTCGCTACGTCGACGATTCGCTACGTCGACAATCCGTTACGCCGACGGGTCGTCGTCGATGCTGTACACACGAAGGGCGTTGTCGCGGAACACTCTTCGCGTCAGGTCGTCCACCCAGGTCGCGAGGACGTCTGCGAGCGCACCGACGAGCATGCCCATCGTCGCGTTGGGGCGGTCCAACGGGTAGTTCGAGCCGAACACGAGCCGCTCCGACCCGAAATGACTGACCATGTGTCCGACGAGCGGTCCGATCATCTGCGCGAGTGTCTCTCTGCTGCCGATGTTGCCGCGCGTGTCGTGTCCGTAACCGAGAGCCGGCATGGCCAGACCGGACAGCTTCATCACGATGTTGGGTTGGGCGGCAAGGCTCACCACACGCTCACGCCACAGCCTCATGATGTCCGCCCGCGCGGCTGCGGTGTTCCCGGTCCGCGCACCCATCGGCCCGAACGCGCCCACCGGAGCACCGATATGGTCGACCACGATCGTCGCCTGCGGATACTCACGCGCCAGACTGATCACGTCGTAGAGCTGGTGCGAGTAGACGAACACCTCGAGGACGAGCCCTCGACGCACTGCCTCCCCGTAGCCTCGAAGTGCAGCCGCAGAGGCCACAAGACCTTCGACGGGGGTCGAGTCACGAATGCGTGGATCGGGGTGGCGTGCCGCCAGTACCCGCACAGCGCGCACGAGGGGCGTGATGTCGAGTTGGGCGTCGAGTTGGGTTGCGAAGTTCGGCGAGCGGGGATCGCCGTGCACGATGAGCCCCCCGAGCCTCGGGGCTCCGTTGCGACCGAAGGGAAGCGAGATCGCGTAGCGGGTCTCCGAGAGTTCCTCGTCCTCGACGTCGGGAATCGCGTCGATATCACCGGCATAGGCGCGCCAGTGCGAGTCGGCGAGGATCACGGTGTCGATCCGGGCACCGGCCACGGCGGGCACGTCACTGATGTCTTTGACGTACTGTTCGGTCTCGTATGCTCGGGCGATGACCGACGGTGTCAACACGTACTCACGGTCGGACTGGGACACCAGCAGGGTGAACGCGCGATCGCCGAGCCTCGGCGTGAGTCGTCGCACCCGCGCGAGGCCCTTTGCCCGCCAGGGAGTCTGACGCGGATTCCACTGGAGCATGTGCGCGTCTACGATTCCCGGGACCACGTTTTCCAGGGAGCCCACATATTCAGCGTCCCATATCGCGTCTGCTTTCGGATCGAATAGACGGTTCACATATGCGGATTCTTTTCGAACGACGCACCGCTCGCCTGCTCCTCGAACACCAGAAGCGGGCGAGAGGGCACAATGGAGGGCTGTCGACGGCGCTGCATGAACGGAGGTGAGGATGGGCGGGCACTCTCGGCACGTGCTGCACCACGTGCGCCGGGTGATGGGTCGCGACCCCGACATGTTCACGCGCGGCGTCTTCACACGCCTGTTCGCCCTCGACCCGGACCTGCGCGATCTGTTCCCCGCTCACATGACGCACCTGCGCGAGGCGTTCTTCGGAGTCATCGACCATACGCTCGAAGTCATCCCCGCTGATGACGGCCACACCGAGTTGGTCGAGATCCTCGCCCAACTCGGACGCGATCACCGCAAGTTCGGTGTGCTGCCCGCGCACTATCCCTTGATGTGCAGAGCACTGATCGGAGAATTCCGTGAGCTGCTCGACGGATACTGGGACGACGAGACCGAGCAGACGGTCACCCAGGCGATGATGTTGACGACCGGCGTCATGCGGGGCGCCGCGGAGATGGCATCCGGACCGCCCACCTGGACTGCGCGCGTCGTCGAAAAATATCGGATCACGCGCGACCTGGCCGTCGTGCGACTCATCGGCGACGGTCCGTTGCGGTTTTCCGTCGGACAGTTCCTCGAAGTGGCGATTCCGCAATGGCCACACGAATGGCGACATCTGTCACCTGCCATTCCGCCCAATCCCGACGGCGAGATCGAATTCCACGTGCGCGCCATTCCGGGTGGTGTGGTCAGCTCTGCCATTGTCTCGACCACCCGCGTCGGCGATGTCTGGACGTTGGCCCAGAATCACGGAACTCTGCACATCGCACCCGGCCGCGAGGTTCTCATGGTCGCCGGCGGTACCGGACTCGCGCCATTGCGCGCTCTGCTCATCGAGATGTCGAAGCGGGCCGACTCACCGTCGACCCACGTCTTCTACGGCATGCGCTATCCCGGCGAACTCTACGATCTCGCCGTACTCCAGCGCATAGCGTCGACGAATCCGTGGTTGCGCATCACCGCCGTGTCCCAGGAGACCACCGACCCGTGGTGGTTGAACTCGATCGCGTCGCCAGAAGAGCTCGGGGTCGACCATCGTATCGGAATGCTTCCCGAAGTTGTTGCAGCAGAGCGGGATTGGAGCGACCATCAGGCTCTCGTCGTCGGATCCCCACAGATGGTGACCGCGACTCGTCGCAGACTGATCATCGCCGGTATCCGTGCGAGCATGATCCAATCCGACCCCGTGTACTGAGACGGGTGGACCTCTCAGCCACCGGTCCCCTCTCCACCCTGGCCGCCCTCGCCACCACCAGACTGTTCGGTGACAGTGACTGTGGTGGTGACGGTCGCGGTGTCGGTGACCGTCTGCGTCTCGGTCTGCGTTCCCGCCGGGGCCTCCGTCGTTCTGGTGACGGTCGGCGGGGTGACGGTCGTGGTGCGCACCTCACGCCGCGTCTCGGTTTCGGTTTCGGTGACCGCATCGTCCTGCCGCGTGACGGTCGCGCGCTGCGGAGTATCGGTGACGGTCACCGTGCTCGCCGGCGAGTCCGATGTTGCGCTGTTGTCATCTCCGCTGGCGTGCAGGGCTGTCAGCCCGATCGCGCCGAGTAGGACGGCGACCCCGATGACCGCGCCCAGAGCCCACCATCGCAGTCCGGTTGCATCGCGCGAGGCATTGATCGGGGCAGCTGTGTGACCGCCGGCTACCGATTCGCTTGCGGGCATGACTGTCGTCGCCGCCGGCGTTGCCGCAGCACCCGCGGCAAGTGCCAATGCGGGCATCTCGGCAATGGACACGGGACGCGCGAGCGCATATTCGAGAGCGGGCGCAACACCGGGCAACTCTGCGCCCGCACCCACGCACACGACGGAACTCAGTCGCGATCCGCCGTCGGCACTCAGGATCAGGCGGGCCAATTCGTCGGCACCCTGTGGGTCGGTGACGGGAATTCCCTGGGTCGTCGAGTTGTCACGCGTGTCGAGCAGCTGGCCGGTGGTGTGGTCGACGAGCGCGACGCACACGCCGTCGGCGGGTTGGCCGGGACGGGCCAGGTTCACCACCGCAGTGGCGCCCGCGCCTCCCGGGGACCTCAGGGCGACCGCCACCATCGCCGTCGAGATGTCGTCGACGCTGGTGATCTGGTACCAGGCGGGTGTCGACGGACCGGGGGTGAACGTCTGGGCGAGATAGTCGCGGGTGCTCGGCCGGGTACAGGAGACGACGAGGTGATCGACCTCGAACGGGACCGACTCGACCAACTCTGTGATCGCGGCGGCCGCTGATTCGGGAAGATGATCAGGCAGGTCGACGAGGTTGCTCGCAGCGATCTCGTCCCCACCTCCGGCGGAGCGGGTGACGACCGAGGCGATCTCGTCGCCGACGACCGACACGCCGAGGACCACTGGTCCGGTACCGGCGCGCGCTGCCGGCGGTGTCCCCGTCGCCTGTGTGCCCGTCGACGGTGTGCCGGTCGACTGTGTCACCGTTCCCTCCCCACGTTGCTTCGAGGTGCCAGCCTAACGTGTGATCCCCGACGGCCAACGGGCCGTCGGGGATCACATGTCACTCTGAACGTCGTCTCTCCGGCACCTGTCCGGTGAAGGTCGCGTCAGGCGGCGGGGTCAGTCCTTACGCTTGGCGCGTCGCGGTTGCCACACGACGAGAGCACTCGTGCGCGGTACCGGCACCAGCTCACCGCCGCGGCGGGCGGATTGCTCGACCTGATTCTGCAGTTCACCGACTCGCTGTTGCAGTGCGTCGACCTGATTGGTCAGGTCGATGATGCGTTTGATGCCGGCGAGGTTGACGCCCTCCTCCTGTGAGAGGCGTTGGATCTCTCTCAGGAGTTCGACGTCACGGGTCGAGTACCGCCGACCACCTCCGGTCGTGCGTTGAGGTGTGACGAGCCCGAGACGGTCATAGGTGCGCAGAGTCTGCGCGTGCATCCCGGCCAGTTGGGCCGCCACCGAGATCATGAACGTTGCGCCCGAGTCCTCGAAGTCCCGATCGCTGTAGTCCCGATCGCTGAAATCTCGACTCGCCATGACTCATCGCCCCCATCCTGCACGGGGATCGAAGCCACTGGCCTTCTCGGCCTCGGCGTAGGACTTGAGTGCGTCGGTCGCGGCGTCGTCGAGCTTGCTCGGCACCTCGACCTTCACGGTGACCAAGAGGTCGCCCGCTCCGCCGGAACGCTTCGGTACACCTCGCCCACGGACGCGTAGTGTGCGTCCGTCAGTGGTGTTCGGCGGGATCTTGACTCCCACCGACCCCTCGAGCGTCGGCACGGAAACCGTTGCGCCGAGCACCAATTCGGAAAAGCTGACCGGAAGTTGCACCTTCAGGTCGTTACCGCTGCGGGTGAAGATCTTGTCGGCGGTCACGTGGACTACGACATAGAGGTCGCCCGACGGCGCGCCGCGTCGACCCGCTTCACCCTGGCCCGCCAGTCGAATCCGCTGTCCGTCTTCGACGCCTGCCGGGATACGCACGTTGATGGTGCGCGCCCTGACCTTGACGCCTGAGCCGTCGCAGTCGGTGCACGGGTCGTCGATGCGTGATCCCGTGCCCTGGCAATCCTGGCAGGGCTCACTGAAGCCGAACGCGCCCTGATTGCGACTCACCAACCCGGACCCGTTACAGGTCGGGCAGACTCGGGGACTGGTCCCGGGCTTTGCGCCGCTTCCGTGGCAGGTCGTGCAGGGTGCCGGGCTCGTCACGCGCAACGGTACGGTCGTGCCGACTGCTGCGTCCTTGAACGACAACGTGGTCTCGGTCTCGAGATCGTTGCCGCGGCGCGGCCGGGTGGCCGTCGAGGCGCGCTGGGACCCGCCGCGGTTGAACAAGCCGTCGAACAGGTCGCCGAAGCCACCGCTCGATTCGCCGCCGCCGCCGAACAGGTCGCCTAGGTCGCCGATGTTGAAGTCGGCGCCGTTGTTCGTCGAGTATCGGGTTCCCCCGCCGGGGAATCCTCCCGGAAAGCCGTTGCCGCCGCCGCGGAACTGACCGCCCGCGAACATGGCACGGGTCTCGTCGTACTCCTTGCGCTTGTCGGCATCGGAGAGCACGCTGTGGGCTTCGGACACCCGCTTGAAGCGTTCTTCGGCTTCCTTGTCGCCGGGGTTGGCGTCAGGGTGCAGCTCGCGAGCGAGCTTGCGGTAAGCCTTCTTGATCTCTTCAGCCGAAGCGTCAGAAGCAACGCCCAGGTCCTTGTAGAAGTCGTGTTCGAGCCATTCTCGTTGTGGAGCCACCAGACGTCACCTCCTTCGTGGTTGTGTGAAGTTGTCTGGTCTTGAATTGTGGAAAAGCTTGGATGTGTGGTGGAGCCGTGCAGCGCCGACGGCGCGCCGCGTCATTTCACGCGACGCGCCATCGGTGCATGTGCAGGTGTTTATTGTGCACCACTCTGCTGATTCTGCGGTTCCGCTTGCTGCGCCGGGTCCGGGTCGGTGACCGTGACCATCGCTGTACGGATCACCTTGTCGCCGAGACGGTATCCGCTGCGGTAGACGGCGCCGAGAACGGGTTCTGCTCCGCTGCCGTCGTTTTGGACGGCCTCGTGCAGTTCCGGGTCGAATACATCGCCCGGTGTGCCGAACTTGGTCAACCCCTCGGCGTCGAGCGTGGCGATCAGCTTGTCGGCCACGCCCTTGAGCGGTCCGCTCTCGAGATCGCCGTGCTCACGAGCACGGTCGAGGTCGTCGAGGACCGGCAACAGCTTGTCGATCAGGATCTGCTTGCCGTAGGCGACGCGTCCCTGCTTCTCTTCTTCGGTCCGCCGCTTGTAGTTGGCGAACTGCGCACGCTCGCGCTGCAGGGCCGCGGTGAGTTCGGCCACCTCGGCCGAACCCGCGCTCGCCTCTTCCGAACTCGGTGCCTCACCGGCACCGCCGGGGCGCACCTCACCCGTTTCGGGATCGATGCGCCGCCGGTCGGTGACCGTGATCGGCTCGTCGACTTCGACGTCGACCGGGTCGAGCTCGGGCTCCTGTGAGGTCACTTGGTGTCCCCGGAGTTGGGCTCGTCCACGACCTCGGCGTCGACGACGTCGCTGTCGGAGTCAGCGGTGGCACCCTCAGCAGATGCGCCGTTCTGCGACTCCGCAGCCGATGCCGCGTAGATCGCCTGGCCCATCTCCTGGGACTCCGCCGAGAGCTTCTCGATCGCGCTCTTGATCGCCGAGATATCGGTGCCCTTCAGCGCCTCGTTGGCCTCGGAGATCGCAGCGTTGACCTTGTCCTTGACCTCGCCGGGAACCTTGTCCTCGTTGTCCTTGAGGAACTTCTCGGTGTGGTTGACCAGCGACTCGGCCTGGTTGCGGGTCTCGGCCTCCTCGCGACGCTTGCGGTCTTCCTCTGCGTGGGCCTCGGCGTCCTTGATCATCCGGTCGATCTCGTCCTTGCTCAGGCCCGAGCCCTCCTGGATGCGGATGGAGTTCTCCTTGCCGGTGCCCTTGTCCTTCGCGGTGACGTGCACGATGCCGTTGGCGTCGATGTCGAAGGTCACCTCGATCTGCGGGACGCCCTGCGGCGCAGGGGCGATGCCACCGAGCTCGAAGGAGCCGAGCAGCTTGTTGTGCGAAGCGATCTCGCGCTCACCCTGGTAGACCTGGATCTGCACCGACGGCTGGTTGTCCTCGGCCGTGGTGTAGGTCTCCGACCGCTTGGTCGGGATCGTGGTGTTGCGCTCGATCAGCTTGTGCATCACGCCGCCCTTGGTCTCGATACCGAGCGACAGCGGGGTGACGTCAAGCAGCAGAACGTCTTTCACCTCACCGCGGAGCACGCCGGCCTGCAGAGCAGCACCGACCGCGACGACCTCGTCGGGGTTCACGCCCTTGTTGGGCTCCTGGCCACCCGTGAGCTCCTTCACCAGATCGGTGACGGCGGGCATACGGGTCGAACCACCAACGAGCACAACGTGATCGATGTCGCCGACGGAAATGCCGGCGTCCTTGATGACCGCCTGGAACGGGGCGCGCGTGCGCTCGAGCAGATCCGAGGTGATCTTCTGGAACTCGCTGCGGCTCAACTGCTCGTCGAGGAACAGCGGGTTCTTGTCGGCGTCGACGGTGATGTAAGGCAGGTTGATCGAGGTGCTCTGCGAGGCAGACAGTTCGATCTTGGCCTTCTCGGCAGCCTCACGCAGACGCTGCATGGCCATCTTGTCCTTGGTCAGGTCGATGCCGGAGCTGCTCTTGAACTTCTCCACGAGCCAGTCGACGATGCGCTGATCCCAGTCGTCACCACCGAGGTTGTTGTCGCCCGAGGTCGCACGGACCTCCACGACGCCGTCACCGATCTCGAGCAGCGAGACGTCGAAAGTACCGCCGCCGAGGTCGAAGACCAGGATGGTCTGTTCCTTCTCGCCCTTGTCCAAGCCGTACGCCAGAGCGGCGGCGGTGGGCTCGTTGACGATACGCAGAACGTTGAGGCCTGCGATCTGTCCGGCCTCCTTGGTGGCCTGACGCTGCGAGTCGTTGAAGTATGCGGGCACGGTGATGACCGCGTCGGAGACGTCTTCACCCAGGTAGGACTCGGCGTCGCGCTTCAGCTTCATGAGCGTGCGGGCGCTGATCTCCTGCGGGGTGTACTTCTTGTCGTCGATCTCGACATTCCAGTCGGTGTCGCCCATGTGGCGCTTGACCGAGCGGATGGTGCGGTCGACGTTGGTGACGGCCTGGTTCTTGGCAGGCTGCCCGACGAGTACCTCACCGTTGCGCGCGAACGCCACGACCGACGGAGTGGTCCGTGAGCCTTCGGCGTTGGCGATGACAGTCGGTTCGCCGCCCTCGAGCACGGACACCACGGAGTTGGTGGTGCCGAGGTCGATTCCAACAGCACGAGACATCTGTTATTTCCTCCTAGTTTGTGGGTGTGCACCCAAGTTCTTGTCCCCGGGTCGAGCTCGCGGCACGACCTGGGGGTTGGTCGTTGCAAACCTGCGCCTGGAACGTGTGAGACTTCAGTGCGTCCGACTCATGTCCTACTGGTTGAGTCCTACCGCGTCAAGTCTACTTGAGTCTGCCAGACTCAGGTTTCTCGATAGGTGCAACTACACCGGGTGGAGGGTTGTTCCCGATTCGGAGAAAAAAGTTGAGCGAAGTTCGCGCAAGTCTGCGCGCCTCGGCCCGCCGGCGTTCCTACGGAGCCGGCGGGAGGCCGTCGCCGGGGATGCCTTCAGCGGGGTGGACTTCGAAGGTGAACACGCCGGCCTGCACGGCCGGGTCGTCGTTCATGATCGCGGTGACAGCGTCGACGTCGCGGTCGAATATGGCGATCCCGCTGATCTCGGAATCGTCGCGCACCGGGAGCACCACCGCGATTTCGCCGGCCTTCCGTAGCGCGAAGGTGCGTCGTCCGTGTTCTTTCACCAGGTCCGCCGACTCCGGCGTGCCGTGCTTGGGTCCGGCCTTGAGGATCGCCACGGTGTAGGGCTGCGCGTATTCGATGATGGTCTGCATCTCGGCGTCGGTGATCTCTGGCAACTCGGTCATCTCGGCTCCTTCTCGTCGGTCGACGGACACGAGGCGGCACCGGCACACCTCGGTGCCAGCCTATTCCGCCACACGGCTGAACATGCGTCGCACGACCGTCACGAGTGTGCGCATTGTCTCCCGCCCCGACTTGGACGCCGAAGCGCTAAGCGGACTACAGTCCCGTTAGCGATCTACCAACGAAAGGCCCTGCCATGTCACATTCCGATTCACGCTCCGTAGCCCTCGACGCCGGTCTGCTGACCTTGCGCGTCGCAGTCGGCGCAACTCTTTTCGCACACGGTGCACAGAAGCTGCTCGGCTGGTTCGGCGGCCCCGGCATTGAGGGCACGGCGGCAGGCATGGAGCACATGGGCTTCGAGCCCGCCAAGACCTCGGCCGTCGCCGCAGGCGTCAGCGAGGCCGCAGGCGGACTCGTCGCGCTCGGTGCGGGAACGCGCGTCGCTGCCGCGGCCGGCGCTGCGGCCATGCTCGCAGCAACCGACGTCCACCGCCCCAGCGGATTCTTCGCGCAGGAAGGCGGTTTCGAGTTTCCCGCGGTCCTCGGTCTCGCTTCTGCCGCTCTGGCGCTGACCGGGCCGGGTCGGTACTCCGTCGACGCCGTCATCAAGCACCCGCTCTCTCGCGACGGCGTGGGTGTCGCCGCACTCATCGCGTCTGCGGCAGGTGCGGCGGGTGTGCTCACGCGTCGCAAGAAGGCTCTGGCGTCGAAGACTGCCTGAGTCGAGCCCTTCGGTCCGGGTGCAGCCCTGGCGCGTGACGCTAGGCCACCTGGACGACGCGGCTGTGCCATCCCGTGGCTCCGTCGGGGATCGGGGCCACCCGCTGGCCGGTTTGCGTCCGACCCTCGGCGTCGGTCGCCCGGCAGTACAGCGTGTGCTGTCCGGGCGTCGCCTGCCAGGTCCAACTCCACTGGCGCCACGTGTCGGTGGAGTACTCGGTCGCGAGAGTCGCGGTGTTCCATTCACCGTCGTCGACCCGGACCTCCACTCTCCTGACACCCCTGTGCTGCGCCCAGGCCGTACCCGCCACGACAACCGGCCCGACCGGATTGGTCGACAATGGCGCCGGCCTGTCGATGCGCGAGGCCGTCTTGATGGGCGCCTTGACGCCCCAGCCGCGTTTGGCCCAATACGATTGCGCGCGGTCGAATCTCGTTATCTCCCAGTCGACCACCCACTTGCACGCGGAGACGAAGCCGTACAGCCCGGGTATCACCTGCCGCACAGGATAACCGTGTTCGAGCGGTAGCGGAGCGCCGTTCATGCCGACGGCGAGCATGGCGTCGCGCCCATCGGTGATCGCATCGAGGGGTGTTCCCGACGTCCAGCCGTCGACGCTCGTCGAGAGCAACATGTCGGCGTCGACGTGCGGCCGCACCATCGCGAGGATGTCGCTCATCGGAAATCCGATCCAGCGGGCATTGCTTGCCAGATTGCCGCCCACCTCATTGGACACGCAGGTCAGGGTGATGATCCGCTCCTGTGCCGACATCGCCATCAGATCGCTCCAGTCGAGTGTGATCTCGCGGTCGACCATCCCGTGAATTCTGAGTCTCCAGTCTGTGGTGGAGAGCTGCGGCACCTGAAGGGCGGTGTCGATGCGATAGAAGTCTGCATTGTCGGTGAGAAACGGGGTCGCACCCTTCACCTCGACGCCCGGCGGCACGGCCCGCGCACTCGACGCGGGTCTGGGTAGCACGAGGCGTGCCCGCTCCGCGATCACTCCACCGGCGTCGGCCAGACGTCGCGCGACCACCAGCGACACAGCGGACGCTCCGGCCACCACGGCCGCGGTGACGAGGAATGTTCGCCGTGACCAGCCGGAATCATCTGATTCACAACCCTTCTCATCGGCGGTGTGCGATCGCCTCTCAACGCGGTTCGTCCCCCGCGCCCCGCGGCAGAGGATGACCAGCAGGACAACCGCCACGACGCCCGCAACGATCGAGGGGATGACATAGCTGACGGTCGCAGTGGGCCGAGTCGCCGCAGCGACGACCCCGAATATCGCGACGAGAACGACGATCAGTGCACCCGCAGGGGGCCGCACCACCTGCAGAATCCCCGCCAGGACCGACAAGACCGCGACCGCGAGACCGACGCCGATCATCAACGCCAATTTGTCGTTCGTACCGAATGTGTCTATCGCCCATTCGCGGGCAGCTGCGGGCGAATGATCCACCAGGAAAGCCGACACCGCCTGAAATGGTGATGCCAAGCGCGACAGCGGAATAGCGACCAATTCACCGGCCGCCAGACCACCGATGACCGCAAGTGGACCGGAAACCACGGCACGAAGCCAGGTTTCGGATCGTTGTCGCATGACAGCACTCCTCATCCGAAGTCGAGCTTGTCGTGCGTCGACTTCTGCAGGGACTTCGTACGAGGTATGCCCGCGGATGGGTCGGGAGTTTTTCTTTTCTTCTCACCCATCCGCGACCACGTCGCCAGCGAATGCCCCCCGAGACTCACAGTTCGGTGGGTTTGTACCTCGATGATTGGATCGATCATGGTAGCCAACAGATTTCAACGCCTGTCGCTCGCAGCGGCTGGGGCAGTACTCACCGTCGGTGTCATCGCGGGTTGCTCTGACGACAGCAGTTCGTCGTCCGACACCTCAGCGTCGTCGATGGCGCCGATGTCGTCGTCGGAGATGCCGATGAGCAGCAGCATGGCCGCAGCACCAGCGGCTCTCGTCGGATCGGGATGTGCCGACTACGCCAAGGCAAATCCGTCTGGCAGCGGTTCCGTCGAGGGAATGGCGATGGACCCGGTCGCCACCGCGGCGTCGCACAATCCGATGTTGAAGACGCTGACGCAGGCGGTGTCGGGCCAACTGAACCCCCAGGTGAACCTGGTCGACACACTCAACAACGGCCAGTACACCGTTTTCGCACCCACCGACGACGCGTTTGCAAAGCTCGACGCCGCGACGGTCGACAAGCTCAAGACCGACAAGGATCTGCTGACCAAAATCCTTACCTACCACGTCGTTTCGGGACAGATCGCACCCGACAAGATCGACGGCACCCACAAGACCCTCGAGGGCCAGGATGTGAACGTCACCGGATCGGGCAATGACATCAAGGTCAACGATTCCGGCGTCGTCTGCGGTGGCGTCAAGACCGCCAACGCGACGGTCTACATGATCGACACGGTGCTGATGCCGCCGAGCATGTGAGTGCGTCGGTGATCGGTTGCAGGGCAACCCCATCTGGGCTACGCACCGGATCGCGTCGACCACCGGCCAGTGGCGAGGAGTATTCTCGCTGACTGCCGGTGACCGAGCGGCGGGAAGGAGCACGATGGAGCGATCGATCGTCGAATGTTCACGTGGGGCCTACTACTCCACCATCTGGGTACCGCTGGTGTCGTTCAAGGCTCTCCGCTTGGGTAATACCCGCGTGCAGCGGTGCCCGATCCACCACAAGTGGGAGAAGACGTGGCTCGTTGCGCCTGACACGTTGGAACCGGAGGTGCTCGCGAAGGCACGCGCGACCCGCGACTCGCGCATCCCGTAGTCGCTCCGCGACGCAAACGAACCCCGGGAGATCACTCCCGGGGTTCGTCGTATCGCAGTGTCAGGCCGCGACTGTTTCTTTCGCTCCGTCGGCGGCAGGCTCGAGGGCCTGCGCGACGACGTCGGCGACGTCGGCCACAGGTGTGACCGTGACGGCGTCGAGGATCTCGGCGGGAACGTCGTCGAGATCGGCGACGTTGCGCGGCGAGATGAATACCTGTGTCAGCCCGTTGCGTTGTGCCGCAAGCAGTTTCTGCTTGAGCCCACCGATCGGGAGCACCCGCCCGTTGAGTGTGACCTCGCCGGTCATGCCGACCTCGGCGCGCACCTTGCGGCCGGTGGCCATCGACACCAGCGCGGTCACCATCGTGATGCCGGCACTCGGACCGTCCTTGGGGACCGCACCCGCGGGCACGTGCACGTGGATGGTGCCCTCGAGGTTGCTCGGATCTATGCCGAGATCACGTGCATGCGCACGGACATACGACAGCGCGATCTGCGCCGACTCCTTCATGACGTCGCCGAGTTGGCCGGTCAGTTGCAGACCGCCCTTCCCTTCACTGGTATCGGTGCGGTTGGCCTCGATGAACAGCACGTCGCCGCCCATTCCGGTCACCGCGAGTCCCGTGGCAACGCCCGGCACCGCCGTGCGCTCCTCGGACTCCGGGGTGAACCTGGCACGTCCCAGATACTCCTTCAGATCGGACTCGTCGATCGTGACAGGCGTTGTGGCCTTGCCGCTTTCGATGTTGGTCGCGACCTTGCGGAACAGCTTGGCGAGCAGACGCTCGTACTGTCGCACGCCCGGTTCACGGGTGTAGTTGGCAGCGATCTCGCGCAGCGCATCCTCGGTCACCGACACCTCGTCGTTGGCCAGTGCCGCACGCTCCTCCTGCCGAGGGAGCAGGAAGTCGCGGGCGATCGCGACCTTGTCGTCTTCGGTGTAGCCGTCGATGGTGACGAGCTCCATGCGGTCGAGCAGCGCCGACGGGATGTTCTCAATGACGTTGGCCGTCGCGAGGAACACCACGTCGGACAGGTCGAGATCGAGGTCGAGGTAGTGATCGCGGAACGTGTGGTTCTGCGCGGGGTCGAGGACCTCGAGCAGCGCCGCCGCGGGATCGCCCCGGAAGTCGGAACCGACCTTGTCGATCTCATCCAGCAGCACAACGGGATTCATCGATCCCGCCTCGCCGATGGCGCGCACGATCCGGCCCGGCAACGCGCCCACGTAGGTACGACGGTGACCGCGGATCTCGGCTTCGTCGCGCACACCGCCAAGAGCGACGCGCACGAACTTACGGCCGAGTGCGCGGGCAACAGACTCACCCAGCGACGTCTTGCCGACGCCGGGAGGACCGGCCAGCACCATGACGGCACCGGAACCGCGTCCGCCGACCACCTGTAGCTTGCGCTCGGCACGGCGGGCTCGCACCGCGAGGTACTCGACGATCCGATCCTTCACGTCGTCGAGACCGTGGTGATCGGCGTCGAGAATCTCGCGAGCGCCCTTGATGTCGGTGGAATCCTCGGTCGTCACGTTCCACGGAAGGTCGAGCACGGTGTCCAACCATGTCCTGATCCAACCGGTTTCGGGCGACTGGTCGCTGGCGCGTTCCAGCTTGCCGACCTCACGCAGAGCCGCCTCGCGGACCTTTTCGGGAAGATCGGCCGTTTCGACGCGACCACGGTAGTCGTCGGCGCCGTCGGGCTCGTCCTCACCGAGTTCCTTACGAATCGCGGCCAACTGCTGGCGGAGCAGGAATTCCTTCTGCTGCTTCTCCATGCCGTTGCGGACGTCGTCGGCGATCTTGTCGGAGACCTCGGTCTCGGCGATGTGCTCGCTGGTCCACTCGATCAGCAGTTGCAGCCGCTGGCCGACGTCGGGTGTCTCGAGCAGTTGACGCTTCTGTACGTCGTCGAGCCACGACGAGTAGCCCGAGGTGTCGGCCAGATCCGACGGATCGGTCATCTTGTTGACCGCGTCGATGATCTGCCACGCCTCGCGACGCTGCAGCATGGCCAGGACGAGCTTCTTGTACTCGGCAGCCAACGCCTTGGTCTCGGCGCTCGGCTCGGCGTCGGAGACCTCGGTGACCTCCACCCACAGCGCATTGCCGTGGCCGGTGGTGCCGGTTCCGATGTGTGCGCGCTTCTCACCTTTGACCACGGCGGCCTGGGTGCCGCCGGGCATGCGACCGACCTGCACGATCGACGCAAGAACCCCGTAGGTGGGGTACCGGTCGTCCAAGCGCGGGGCGACCAGCAGTTTTCCGGACTCACTGGCCCGGGCCGCGTCCACCGTCGCCTGAGCGGCGTCGTCGAGGGGCACGGGCACAACCATGCCGGGCAGGACGACCAGGTCAGGAACGAAGAGGACGGGCACTGAATACGTGTCAGACATGTAACCTCCAAAGTTCAGTCTGATCGACTCAACCCTGGTGGCCGGATGTTTGTTCCCGGGCAGATTTCGCCGGGGGCGGAATTGGGGTCGCCCGTGTGTCGCCGAGCGCCCGCTTGGCCCCTCTGGGTCGAGGAGGCGGCACCTCCACGGGGCTGAACGGGGCGCAAGTACCGAGACAGCCACCATCGACGGCGTCGCACGTACCGGACGTTTGGAGACGTCGGCCGCGCTCACTCTATTCCCGGCATTCATCTCACTCGCGCAGGTCCCCGTTACCGATGTCAAGATCCCCCGATCGGTGGACCTCATGATCAACCGCCACACCACCCGACCGGTGGAAGGTCATCGCCCCTGGCGAGCGGCAAAGTCATTGGTGTCAGAAACAGCCCGCCCAGCCCCGACGGGGACCGGACGACACTTGGAGGAGACACGATGACCATCTCGAAGAACGTCAAGACCCGCACCCTCGCCGCCATCGCCGGGCTCGGCATCGCCGGAGCGCTCGCCGCGGGCGGAGCCGGCCTCGCCAACGCAGGCACGCTGCCGGTGACCCACCCTGGCGAGCCCTCCGTCGCCATGACGCTCACCAACCACACCGACAAGACCGAATGGCTTGCCTCGGCAACCCCCGGTGGCGGCAACTGGGTCCAGGCACCCGCGCGCTCGCTGGCGCCCGGAGCGTCGGAGACGGTCGTGAGCGTCGCGCCCAACAGCAGCTACGAGAGCGTGTTCGTCAACTACCGGGTCGGCGCCTTCGGTCCGACTGCGACATACAACCTCGAGAACGTCCGAGGCAACGTCAACACCGACATGACGGGCACCTCCGGCGGAGGCCACTACTTCATCAACCAACCCGACATCGCCACCGGCTACCCCAACGTCAACGTGAGCTACGACCTCTGGTGATCCTCGCGGCGAAACCCTGATCCGGATGGAGGCACGATGAACAGCACGCCTGGTCAACGACGGATCCCTGGCGTCGTTGACCAGGCGGCCTCACGTGAATGGTTGTTGATCGCGGCCCTGACCTCAGCCATGTACTGCTCGTGCTCGACTCGAGCATCGTCGGTGTGAAGCTCCACAGCATGACGCACGGTCTATACCTCGTCGTCGGGCGGAGTCGTGATCGCCAGCGTCCACGGATTCATCTGTATAGCAGCACCGCGGCTCCGCAGACCACCGTTCAGAACGGGGGTGGCCCGACGTCGTCGACGAGGGGCTGGCCGTTGTCGTGGGTGAGTCGGCGTTGTCGGTTGCGGTGGCGTTCGGCGCGGCGGCGGGCGTGTTTGTTCGCCGCGCGTGTTCGGTGGCGCGGGTTGGTCTCGGGTGGCTTGATTCGACGCGGTGGTGGGTCGCCGGTGGCCGGTGGGGTGAAGCGGAGTCGGCGTAGTCCGGGAAAGGTGTCCTCGAACGTTTCGGCGTCGCCGGGGATGACGAAGCCTTCGGGGGTGATGTATTCGGTGACCAACCGGCCGGTGGCCGGGTCGCGGTATTGGTCATCCACCCAGTCGCCGAAGGTCTTGGTGATGTGTCCGTATCGGCATTTGGTGTTGAGGTTTTCGTAGCTGGTGTGCCCACCGGCCTCGGGGTTGTGGTGGTCGTATTCGGTGACGGTCGTTGTCGGCGGTCCATGCCGAATGGGCGCAGCCGGGGTCGGCGCAGTAGCCGTCGCGACAGCGCACCGCCTCATCCAAGGCGGTGGACGGGCGGTAGGGGTCGGTACCGTGTGCGGGCAGGGTGTAGGTGCCGTCGGCGTTCTCGGGAGTGTTTGTCGGTACCACCCGGCGGGTCACCGTGTCCGGGCGAGCGGCGATATCACGGACGTGTTCGGCGGAGATGATGCCGTAGCCGTCCATGAACCCGACCGACACCGACTCGGATGACTGGCCGGTCCGGTGACCGTCTTTGCGCGCATAACGCAACCCGGGCCGTCGGCCACCGGCAGCATCGCCGGGCGCGTCACCGTCGGACACACCATCGTCGTCGCTGCCGTGAGCGACGCCACCAGACGACGAATCCGTCTCGCCGTCAACGGCATCCGCTGCTCCGCCACCGGTTTCTGCGGTGCCGTCATCGGTTCCCGCGGTGCCGTCGGCGAAATCCGCGGTGCCCTCGGCGGGCTTCCCAGTGCCGTCAGTGGAAGCGGCGGTGCCGTCGACGACATCCGCGGTGCTGTCGGCGTGCTTGGCGGTGCCGTCAGCGTGGCTTCTGATGCCGTCGACGCGATCTGCGGTGCCCTCGGCGAAATCCGCGGTGCCCTCGACGCGATTCCCTGTGCCGTCAGCGCAATCGCCGGTGTTGTCGGCGCGCTGGGCGGTGCCGTCGGCGGAATCGGCGGTGCCGTCGACGCGATTCTTGGTGCCGTCGGCGGTTTCGGGTGGGGTGAGGGCGGCATCGTTGCACACCACGTGGATGACGAACCGCGGATCGGCCGGCGGGACGGTGCCCGGTTCGGGAATCGTCGCAGTGCAGTCGATGCTGCCGCAGGCGCATTCAAATCGGGAACCGCTCAAGAGCGCGAACATGGCATCCGAGGCGCGTTGCTGACGAGTACGCCCATCACCGTCGCACACCGCGTCAGCCAAACGTCGTACCGCTGCGACCGCTACCCGCACGTTCTCGGCCGACATCACGGCGGTGAGCTCCCCGACCCCGTCACCACAGTTGTCGGTAAACACGCCCCGCTTATCCAGAGCACGTTCACGACGTTCACGCACCGCATCCGGATCCTGGCGGAACACGATCCGATCCACCATGTCGCGCAGGCGGGGTCGCTTCCACGACCCTCGCCGGGTACGTAGCGTGGTCGCGATCTGCTCATCGACAGCGGCCACCACCTCGGGCGGGGTGCCCGGCCCACGTGCCAGGTCGGTGCGTGAGATCACCAGTCGCGCTTGCTCGACCGACACGATCCCCTCGCGCAGACAGCCGAACACCTGCGGCAGATCATCACGCAGCACGATCGCCTCGTCGATCATGCGTTCCGCCTGCGGACGTGACACCGCGAAGACTCCTGAGATGCGTGCCGCAGCATCCGAAAAGCCGTCGACGATCAGGCCATCAGACGCGGCACGCTCGACAACCAGCCGGTCATAGAGCACGCCGATCGACTGATACCGCGCCCACGCCACAAACGCCTCACCGCACCGCAATCGGGTCAAACCCTCCAGCACGGCAACCGTGTCCGAACCATCTGGAGCGGCGGGATCGACACCACCCAACAACCCGAGCGGCACGCCCGTTGCCCAGTCCAACTGAACAGCATCGGGCGTCGAATCGAATCCTTCCGAATCATCACCTCCCGCAGCCGAATCGGCTCCTCGGCCAACTGACTCGATCGACACCCCGCACCACCTCCCGAGAACCGGATCGAACGTATGAGCCCATACTACGACCCGCCACCGACAAGAAATCCGACTGCGGAATCAGGGTAGAGAATCAACGCTTGAAACCGACATCAGCGAACCGCTGGCCGACGGGTGTGCGGCGTGGATGTGTGTCGATTTTCAGTATGTGTTCTGTAGCAACCACATTCATCGATTGGAGCCACATGTGCAGCTGCACCGAGGGCAATCACCACTCGGCGGGACCGTCCCCCTAGCGCGGCAGAGCTTTCGCGCGCTTGGCCGTCTGACGCAGCACCGTGACGAAGACGAGGTGAAAGCCCGCCGCGAATGCGGGCTCGACCACACGCAGAATCCGATTATTCAGCTCGAACGCCGACGTCCAGACCACCCTGGTTACGCCCGCCACTTCCGTGAACTCGACGCGACCCATCGTGTGCTCGAGCGCAGGACGCGAACGACGAATGGCGTACTCCATCAGGTGTGGTCGTTCGAAGGCGGTGACCTCTTCGCGCAGCGTGATGACGCCGCCATTGACCACGCGGACAGCGCCGAGTCCGTTCTTCTCCGTCACACCGGGTACGTCGACCCGTGCCGAGAGAACCACGGGTAGATCTGCCAGCCGCTCGTGGTCGACGAAGGCGTCGAATACGTCGCTGATCGGCGCGCCGATCATCTTGTCCACAACTATCGTTTGCATTGTGCTTCTTTCGTGTGCCGGACTCAGGGTAGCGCCTCACCCGGCAGCACCGGACGACTGTGAGGGCTCGACTCCCCTCGGAGTCCGGGCGACACTACGGTCGGCGACAATCGCCGCGACGCAAGGCGACGACGCCGCGATCGCCCGGCTGCATCCCGACATCGCCACACTGTTCAGTACCGCTGATTGCGCCGAAGGGATGGCATCGTTCGTCGAACGACGAGATGCGCAGTTCACCGGACACTGGTCTCCCCCGCCCTGGCGCTCAGGTGACCGCCGCGATCGTCCTGTCCGACATCCGTGGCGAGACGAGGTCGATGAACGGCAGCAGATAGCGCACCACAGCGGGTGACACCTCTTCGGGTTGGTGGGTGATGGCGCGGAGCAGCCAACGAGCAGCCTCGTCAACCTCGAGTGCCCCGACGTCGTCGTATTCTGCTGTCGGAGCGATCATCTCGGTCCGAACGAGCGGAAAGTAGACGTTGGTCGCGCAGACGCCGTCGGGGCGCTCGGCATTGAGACTGCGTCCGAAGATCGCGAGCGCACTCTTCGACGCCGCGTACGCGGAGAAACGGGGAAATGTGTTGGCGTGCAACGCCCAGGTGCACACGTTCACGAACTGACCGTCGCCGCGCTCGATCATCCCGGGTAGTAGACCCAGCGAGAGTTGCACTGCAGCGAGATAGTTGAGGCGCATGGTGCGTTGGTAGTCGTGGAACCGATCTGTCGAGCTGACGATCGTGCGTCGGATCGAGTGGCCCGCGTTGTTGACCAGCACGTCGATCCGCTCACCCGCCAGTTCGTCGATGAGCGCCACGACAGCCACCTCGTCCGAGAGATCGCAGACGCGATAGTCGCAGGCGACTTCGTCAGCCAGCGACTCCAACGCCTGCTCGTTGCGTGCCACACCGATCACGCGCGCTCCCCGCGCCGCGAGCTGCCGCGCAGCTTCTCGACCGATCCCCGCAGACGCACCCGTGATCACGACGGTCAGATCGGCCACACTCCTGCCCTGCCCGCTCAGCGCGGCGTCGACAACTCCCGGGACAAAGCTGCGACGCTGCACAAGCTCCTGCACCCTCCGCTGGATGGACAACGATTCCTCCCTCGATGGACGGTTTTATGGCCGACCACGCGTTGCGCGTGCTCAGCACCTGACCGCATGTCAGGACCCGACCCGCGTCGCGGGGTCCTGACATGCGGCGTTCAATGCGGGGGTCACCTGCGGTCGGAAGCCCGTGCCCGATCGGATGGTGAACGCAGCCACCACCCCGCCCAGTGCACAACACACCGCGGAGATCAGCATCGCCGTCGTGAATCCGGACCCGAGTGGCTGACCGGGCCCCGCGCTGATGCCCGCCACCGCCGGAAGTACCGCGACGGCCAGCAGCCCAGCGATGCGAGACACCGCGTTGTTGACGCCGGACGCCGCACCCGCATGCGCATCGTCGACGGCGGCGAGAGCCGCGGCGGTCAGCGGGGCAACGGTGATGGTCATCCCTGTCCCGAACAGCAGAACCGCGGGTAACACAGCCCCGAGATAGCTCGCGCCGGGCACGATCCGCGCCATGAGCGCCAGCCCGACGGCCGCGACGATCGGACCGACGGTCATCGGGATGCGAGGTCCGGTCTTCTGCGCGATCCGTCCCGACAGCGAGGACCCGAACAGCATCACGACGGTGCTCGGCACCATGGCCGCGCCGGCTTCGAGCGCCGAGTATCCCAGACTCTGCTGCAGTTGCAGCGCAACAAGGAACAGGGCCCCGCCGAGCGCTGCGTACACGAGCAGGGTGGTGGCGTTGGCCCCGGTGAACTGCGTCGACCTAAACATCGAGAGCTCGAGAAGGGGTGCGGGCGTGCAGAGTTCGATCGCCACGAAGACCACGAGAAGCACGACTCCCGCGATGCCGACGGCAATGATCCACGGCTCCCAGCCACGTGAGGGCCCCTCGATGAGCGCGACGATCACGCCCGCGAGTCCCAACGTGATCGTCACCGCCCCCGGAATGTCGGGACGAGTGCCCTTTACCGGCTCCCTCGATTCGTCAACGTGCCGCAACGTGATCGCGACCGCGACGAGCGCGATCGGCACGCTCAGGAAGAACACCCACCGCCACGACGCGGCGTCGACAAGCCAACCCCCGACGAACGGCCCCAGCGCGCTCGTCGCACCCGACATTCCCGCCCACAGTCCGACTGCCTGCCCTCGTTCCTCTTCCCGGATACCCGCGTTGACCAGAGCCAGACTGCCGGGCACCAGCGCGGCCGCCGCGACGCCCTGTACCAGACGCGCCACGACGAGCCACTCGATCGTCGGGGCGAGACCGCAGGCGATCGATGCGACCGCGAAGACGATCAACCCGCCGACGAAGATCGCCCTGCGACCGTATCTGTCCCCCGCGACACCGCCGGTGAGAAGCAACGCGCTCAGGGTGAGCATGTAGCCGTCGACCACCCACTGCTGCCCGGCGAGTCCGGTGTCGAGGTCGCGCGAGATGGTCGGCAGCGCAACATTGACGACGGTGCCGTCGAGAAAGGCGACACCCGACCCGAGCACGGCCGAGGCGATCAGCCACCGTCCCTTCGCCGACGACGAACTGACGCCGACCGGGCCGTCATCGGGTGCTTCGGAAGTCATCTGGTTGCCGGTTCTCACGCTTCGCGATGCGCGGTGATCGCGTCTGCCGCTGCCCGCAGATCGACACGGATGGCCGGGGGCACCACGATCGCGAGTGGGACGAAGACCGGGGCAAGCACGAGTGGAAGTGTGAACACGGCCCGCGCACCAACGGTCGTCGAGCCGTCGGAAGCCCGCTCGGCCGTCAGGACCAGCGCGGCGTCGA
Organism: Gordonia otitidis; assembly: GCF_020735545.1. Classification (NCBI taxonomy): domain Bacteria; kingdom Bacillati; phylum Actinomycetota; class Actinomycetes; order Mycobacteriales; family Gordoniaceae; genus Gordonia; species Gordonia otitidis. The sequence continues at coordinate 2,619,620 of NZ_CP085974.1, read as the reverse complement.
CGAATCTCCACTGGCCGATCTCGACCCACCGCTGCGGCCGGTCGCTCCCGACGACCTCCATCCGTGGCCGCACACCGGGGACCACAGTCACATCGGTCCACGACGTTCCGACGTCACCGGGGTGATCGCCGAGCGGCATCACATCGGTGATCGCGCGCAGACTCGCCTGCCACTGCGGCCGATTGCGTGGGTCGGCGAGATAGTCGAAGGCCTCGTCCGGCGTGGCGTCGAACGAGACGGTGACATCGGCGACGGCGCGTCGAACGGTCGACGGAATACGCGGGAGGGCCACAACGTCGAGGCTAGCGCGCGAGGCACCGGCGGGAGACCGCCACGACATCACCCGTCATAGGAATCGAACGCCTTCATGTTCGACCAGTCGGGCCAGGTGAGCTCCCACAGCCGCAGAATTCGACCGCCGCGGAACTGCGCGATCAGCATGACCTCGATCTCTGTGGGGTCTTCGCCCGGGCGGCTGGTGGTGATCCACACCCGCCCGGCAAGACGATCACCGTTCTCCACCCAGGCGTCGTCGTCGTAGCGCACCGAGTAGGAGATGCCGGTGGGATAGACGCGCTCGTGGCCCGCACGAAAGGCGGCAAAATCCTGCACCTGTCCGTTGGTGTAGAGCATGAAGTCGGGGTCGTAGTACTCCTCGACCTTGGAGATGTCCTTCGCCTCGACCATCGAACTGAACATCTCACGCATCAACTGCTGCAACATGATTCGGTCTGCCCCAGTCCCGGTACCTACAGCGGCAACTCGGGCCAGTCCGCCGGACCGGAACTTCCTGCCGGATACTCGTCGATCGGCACCTTGTCGGCACGCCACGCGTCGACGATGGGGTCGACGATGCGCCAGCACTCTTCGGCCGCGTCGCCGCGGACGGCCAGTGTGGAATCACCCTTGATGATGCCCGACAGCACCTCAGCGTAGGCGCGCATCGAGGCGTTGCCGAAGTCGGCGTCGAGGTCGACCGTCTTGAGCGAGAACGGATGTGACCCGCGATGGACGTTGAGCTTCACCGACATCGCATCGTGCCCGAAAGTGAAGCGCAGGACGTTCCTCTCGACCTCGCCCTCGAACTGCTCGGGGATGTGCCGCAGCGGACGGAAGGTCATGACGATCTCCTTCGCCTCCGGCTCGAGCGCTTTGCCCGAACGCAACGTGAACGGCACTCCCTGCCACCTCATCGTGCGGACCTCGAAGGTGGCCTCGGCCAGGGTCTCGGTGTTGTTGGCTGGATCGACGCCGTCTTCGTCGACGTAATCGGGCAACGATTTACCGCCTGCCTCGCCCGCGGTGTAGCGCGCCCGTCGCGACGCCGTCACCGGGTCGTCGTCCCACAGGTGCACCGAACGCAGTGCCGCGCCGATCGCATCGCGCAGGTCCCGCTCGCCCAGCGTCGCAGGCGGCTCCATCGCGACAACCGCAAGGAGCTGCAGCAGATGACTCTGCATCATGTCCTGCATCGCGCCCACGCCGTCGTAATAGCCCGCCCGGCCCTCGAGTCCGAGACTCTCGTCGTAGCGGATCACCACCGACTCGATGTGCGTACCCGACCAGACCGGCTCGAAGACGCGGTTGGCCAGTCGCACGCCGAGCAGGTCGAGGAGCACGGACTGACCGAGGAAGTGGTCGACGCGATAGATCTGGTTCTCGGGGACCAGATCGAGGAGCAGTTTGTTGAGTTCACGGGCGCTCTTCTCGTCGCTACCGAATGGCTTCTCGGGCGCGAGGGTGGTGCCGGGCGGAAGGTCGACGTCGCGGAGCGCCTCGCATGCCTTGCGTGTCACCGACGGCGGCACCGCGAAATACAGCACCGGCCTGCCCTGCGCCTCGCCGAGGATTCTGCGCAGGTCGTCGGACACCGTCGGATCGCCCTGGCGGTAGACCGTCTCGTTCGCAAGACGATCAGCCGCGTCGGACTGCTCGTCGGCAAATGCCTCGCGCACCTTGTCACGCCACTGATCGTCGGTGAGATCGTGTCGGCCGACGCCGACCAGACGCACGTCGAGATCCGGTTCGAGTCCGAGCAGTTGGCCGAGTGCGGGTAGCAGCAGACGCTTGGTGAGATCGCCTGTCGCACCGAAGATGATCAGAGTGGTCAGTTGCGAGTCACTGTTCGATGTCCCGGTCACGTGCTCCTCCTCGACGGTGGTTCTCTTGCAGTGCCCGATACGTGGAGATTCACCGGGCAGGCTGCGATCACAGGCAGAATCGAGATCATGGCCGCCTACATCGAAGACTACGCACTCGTCGGGGACTGCCGCACCGGTGCGCTGATCTCCTGCACGGGAGACGTCGACTGGTTGTGTGTACCGCGCTTCGACAGCGCATCGATCTTCGGCAGTCTGCTGGGGGCTCCCGACCACGGGTCGTGGCATCTCGCGCCCACCGATCTCGACGCCCGGGTGACCCGCCGCTACGACGGGGAGACGCTGATCCTGGTGACACGCTGGGAGACGGCAGACGGCGTCGTCGAGGTGCACGAGTTCATGCCGATCGACGGCGGACGTGTCGACCTCGTCCGTCGGATCGTCGGGATAAGCGGCAGCGTCGAGATGGAGACGGAACTGCGCATGCGGTTCGACTATGCCCGGGTGGTCCCGTGGGTGTTGCAACACGGCGACGAGCACAATCCAGCACTGCGGGCGGTCGCAGGGCCCGATGCCGTGATCGTCCGCGGTATCGCCCTGGAGGCCACCGACCACGTCCACCGCGCGACGACGACCGTGCGCGAGGGCGACACCGTCGACCTGGTGCTCACCTGGTACCACTCGTATCGCGAAGAACCCGAGCCGCTCGACGTCGACGTCGCACTGCGCGAAACCCACGACTGGTGGACCGAATGGGCAGGGCGGATCGATCACACCGGGTCGCGCGACGCAACGATCGTGCGATCGCTGATCACGTTGCGCGCGTTGAGTAATCTCGACACGGGTGGGATCGTGGCTGCAGCAACCACCTCGCTTCCGGAATCCATTGGCGGATCACGCAATTGGGACTATCGATACGTCTGGCTGCGTGATGCGGCATTGACTCTCGACGTTCTCGTCTGCCACGGATTCGTGCGTGTCGCCGAACATTGGCGCATGTGGTTGCTACGCGCCATCGCAGGGGATCCGAAACAGCTGCAGATCATGTACGGCATCGCAGGCGAGCGCGAACTCCCGGAACTCGAGATGCCCCAGTTCCCCGGCTACGAGGGTTCGAGACCCGTGCGTGTCGGCAACGGTGCGGTCGACCAGTTCCAGGCCGACACGATCGGCGAGGTGCTCGTCGCGCTCGACGCGGCGCGCGCCGCGGGTCTCCCGGAGAACAAGATCTCGTGGTCGCTGCAGCGTGAGCTGCTCAAGCGTGCCGAGGAGCACATCGACGAGCCGGACAACGGCATCTGGGAGATACGGGGACCGTTGCGCAAGTTCACTCATTCGCGGGCGATGGTGTGGGCAGCATTCGACCGCGGTGTGCGTGCCGTCGAGGACCACGGCCTGAAGGGTCCGGCCAACCACTGGAAAGCCTTGCGCGACAAGGTGCGTGCCGAGATAGAGGAGACCATGGTCGATGAGGAGACCGGCCGGTTCGTGCAGTATCCGGGAACCACCGAGGTCGACGCCTCGCTACTGCAATTGCCGCAGGTCGGGTTCTGCGACTTCGACGATCCGCGGATGCTTGCCACGGTCGAGGCCATCGAGAACACCCTCATGCATGGCGGTCTGGTGTTGCGCTACCGGACGTCGTCACACGTGGACGGCCTGGACGGAACCGAACATCCCTTCATGGCGTGCACGTTCTGGCTCGCCGAGCAGTACGCGCGCAGCGGGCGTCGTGCGGACGCGGAAAAGGTGATGTCCCAGGGGCTGGCGACGGCCAGTGACGTCGGGCTGTTCTCCGAAGAGTACGACGTCGACGCCCGCCGACAGGTGGGCAACATGCCGCAGGCGCTGTCGCACCTGGCATACGTCCGAGCCGCTGACGCCCTGGCGGACTATCCGGACAACTGAAGCCGCTATCCGGCCGATCAGCGATGGGAGCCGACGGGAGAGTTCACGAACCACACGATCTCCTCGCGCATCGACCTACTGCGCCAGCCGTCGTCGGTGCGCGTGAGTTCGTGGTGGTAGTAGCCGCCGCACGAACTCTGTTCGCCGAGTCCGGGAATCTGCATGGGATTGAAGAACTGGGCGCGCACCGAGGCCGTGTCGCCGCGGATCTCCGCGTCGATGTTCATCACGTAGTGCATTGTCATCTCCAGCGACGACAATCCACGCTCGAGCCAGTCCACGACGTCGTCGACGCCTCCGGTGATGCCGAAAGGCGATGACGTGTAGTCGATTTCGGCGTCGTCGGTGAACACCGATCGGTACAGCGTCCAATCCCTGGCGTCGACAGCGGTCGAATAGCGCGTGAGCAGTTGCCTTATCTCGAGTGTGTCTCCGATGGTCTGTGTGTCCATCTCACCCCTCCCTGGTCGTGGTCTCGATCCTCACCGCATCCGGGTAGAACGCGACGTGCCCGGCGATGTCGGCGACGGCGGGATACGGCTCGTCGTAGTACCAGACCTTGTCGGCGAGCTCTGATCCGTCCGACGCAGCGATCCCGTGATAGCTCGCCTCACCCTTGTAGGGGCAGTACGTGTGGTGCCCGCTATGCGTGAGGAACTCTGCGCCGAGATCGTCACGCGGGACGTAGTAGACGGGCGGATACGACGCCTCGCGCAGCACGAGCGCCGCATCGGTCTCGGCGATCACCTGGTTTCCGACGCTGACCCGCACGTGCTCGGACGCCGGTTCGACGGTGATGGGATGCTCGGCATTCGGAAGCAGTACCTGACGTTCACTCACTGGTCCTCCTCGGGTGGTGCCCTGGGCACACGCTCACTCGGTCTCCGTCCCGGCTCGCAACGGCGGACCGTCGAATGTCTCCATCGTGACGAACTCGTCGACCGGTTGTCGACGAAGTTTGGTGAGTTGTTTGACCGGTTTGCCAATGGGCAGCACCGCGGCAACCGCGTACGTCGGCGGCAGGCCGAGGAGTTCGCGTACGTCGGGTTCTCGTGCCGTGGCCATCGTCGTGACGGTTCCTCCGTATCCGCGGGCGCGTGCCTGGAGGAGGATGTTCCACACCAACGGGTAGATCGAGGCACCGCTGATCACGCCGATCCGGTCGAGATCCTGGTCGGTTGCAGCGACCACCGCGAGATCGACCGAGACCACCAGGACAACCGGGGCGTGGACGAGGGGCGAGACGAAGGCGTCGACACCGTCGACGGCGGCGAGATCGGCCTCGCTCACCGAGGGCGGATTCACCGGATTCCACGGACTTTCCCCTGCGGCCTTCTGCGCGAGGTAGCGTCGCGCTGCTGGCTTGCTGAGTTCGGCCAGTCGGCGCTTGGTTTCGTCGTCGCGCACCACGACGACGTGCGCACCCTGGCGGTTTCCGCCGCTGGGAGCGAACCGCGCGTCATCGAGGATGTCGAAGAGCACGTCGTCGGGGAGCGGGTCGTCGGTGTAGCGCCGCGCAGCGAACGTCGTGCGCATCGCGTCACTGAGGTCCATGCCCTCACTATGCCAACGTTCGCCCGACGAGACATCCGTCCCGGCCGATCCGGTGCACTCGCCGACGTCCGGCGCTCCCCGGTGATTGAATGGCCCTCACGCGCGGTGACCCGACCGGCGGGTGCCAGGTGTGACAGGGGTGATGATGAGTCGACGGCCTGACCTTGTCCGACTCGAACCGATCGACTCCTGGGGTGGGCTGCACTCGGTTCGCCGGCTCGTCTACACAACTCCCGGGCCGGACGGATCCTCGGTGACGGCAACGGGTTTGGTGTGTCTACCGGATGCAGACGTACCCGCCGACGGCTGGCGGGTGGTCGCGTGGACCCATGGGACCTCCGGGTTGTCGGAGCACTGCGGGCTCACCGGCTCTCCCGACCTGGAGGCGGGCACGGGCGAGGCGATCGGTCGGCTCAACGCCGCCGGCTACGCCGTCGTGGCACCGGACTACCTGGGCCTCGGTCCGGGCACGCAGGGCCCTCATCCCTATCTGCACACCGACACCGAGTCGACCGCGACCATCGACGCCGTCCGCGCCGCACGCGTCGGTGTCCGCGAATTGTCGCAGCACTGGGCGGTGGCCGGACAATCGCAGGGCGGGCACGCTGCGCTGGCGACCGGACACCGCGCCTCGACATACGCACCAGAACTGATCTTTCACGGCACCGCGGCGCTGGCGCCCGCGTCGAACATCGAACACGTCTTCGCGATGGCACGGCCTGGCATGCCGTCGATTCCCGGTTTCCCGGTGGGTAGCCTGCTCGCCGTGTTGGCCGGGATGACGGCGACTCCACAGCGCGTCGACGTGCGCTCGTATCTGACCCCGACCGGTCGACGACTCTCCGATGCGATCACGGCGGTGTGCAGCGCCGCCTGGCCTGAACTCGTCGCCGGAGTGGCGGCGGGTTCCGTGGTGTCGAAACCACTGGGTGACAACGAGTTCCGACGTGCCCTCAGGGAGTACATGGCGGTACCGACCGGGGGCTACGGCGCACCGATGCTGATCGTGCACGGCTGGAGAGACTCTCGCGTGCCGCTGCCACTCACGCTGCGTTTACTCCGCGGGTTCCGGCGCGCAGGAACGCGCTACGAGTTCCACCCCGTCAACGCCGGCCACGACGACGTCCGCGACGGCGCAGGTCTGATGTACCTGTTGGCTTTTCTGCACAGAGTCATGCCGGCGCAGGGCTGACGCACGCGCACAGTCGGCGGGATAGAGCGCCCACTCGGCATCACCAAGCGCCCACTCGGCACCACCAAGCGCCCACTCGACGAGATACGGCGCACAGTCGGCGGGAATTCCCGTCGGCTGTGCGCCGTATTCAGCCCACTGGGCGCCGTATACAGCCCACTGGGCGCCTCGTTCGGCAGAGGGGGCGTCAGACCTTCTGCTGCATCGACGTCCGGGCAGGGTTGCCCTGGTCGGCGGCCTTCGGATCGGACTCGTCGGCCTTCTCCGTGACACCCTTCTTGATCTTCGCGCCGAGATCGGAGTCGACGCGACTCCAGTACTCGAAGGCACGCGCCAGCACCGGCTCGGTCACACCGTTGAGCAGGTGACCGACGACGTTGTCCACCAACCGATCCCGTGCGGCGTCGTCGAGTACTTCGCGGACCATGGTGCCCGCCTGACCCCAGTCGTCGTCCTCGGGATGGTCGACGTAGGCGCTGCGGATGATGTCACCGTCGGCGGCCCACTGGGGCTCATCCTGGCCGGAGAACGTTGCGGCCGGACCACCCTTGGAGTTCGGTGCGTACACCGGATCGGTCACCGGATTGATACGCATCGCACCGTCTTTGGAGTAACTGTGTACATCGTTGCGCGGTGCGTTGACCGGAATCTGCTTGTAATTAGCGCCGAGTCGCGCGCGATGCGCATCCGCGTAGGCGAACACGCGACCGAGCAACATGCGGTCGGGACTGAATCCGATTCCTGGCACGACATTGTTCGGCTCGAATGCCGCCTGCTCGATCTGAGCATGGTTGTCGGTCGGGTTGGTGTGCAGCGTCATCTTGCCGACGTCGTGCAGCGGATAGTCGCTGTGCGGCCAGACCTTGGTCAGGTCGAAGGGATTGAAGCGATACGAGACGGCGTCGTCGTAGGGCATCAGCTGCACCTTGAGCGTCCAGCTCGGTCGGCCTCCACCGGCGATGTTCTCGAAGAGGTCGCGAGTGTGGAAATCGGTGTCGGCAGAAGCCATCTGATCGGCCTCGTCCTGCGTGAAGAACTCGACGCCCTGATCGGAGATGAAGTGGTACTTCACCCAGTGCTTCACGCCCTCGGCGTTGACCCACAGATAGGTGTGTGAGCTGTAGCCGTTCATGTGGCGCCAGGTCTTCGGGATTCCGCGATCGCCCATGAGCCAGGTGACCTGATGGGCAGACTCCGGAGAGAGCGTCCAGAAGTCCCACTGCATGTCGTGATCGCGGAGGTTGTTGTCGGCGCGACGCTTCTGCGACCGGATGAAGTGCTGGAACTTCAGCGGATCCTTCACGAAGAAGACCGGCGTGTTGTTGCCGACCATGTCGTAAATGCCTTCTGACGTATAGAACTTCAGCGCGAAGCCACGCGGGTCGCGCCACGTGTCGGGGCTTCCTCGCTCACCGGCGACCGTCGAGAATCTCGCTACCATCTCCGTCTTCACGCCGGGCTGGAAGAGCGCCGCCGACGTGTACGCGGACACGTCTTCGGTGGTCTCGAAGGTGCCGAACGCACCACTTCCCTTGGCGTGGGGCTGCCGCTCGGGAATTCGTTCGCGGTTGAACTGCGCCATCTGCTCGATCAGGTAGTGATCGTGCAGGACGATGGGACCACCCGCACCGACGGTGAGCGAATGCTCGTCGCTTCCGGCAGGTGCACCGGAGTCCCGCGTCGTATAGAAATCGTTCTTGTCGGACATATCGCCTCCAACGGCTGTGATCGGCGAGGGGCTGTCAAATGGCGCCGGGCTGTTTCAACGCCGTGCTTTCGACACTAGACGTCCGATCGTCGCGGCGCAGAAACTTGACCTCACCAGCCGGTTACCCCCGGACGACTCGCGTCGACGTCGCTCAGCCCGTGTGCTCCGGCAGATCGAACACCACGCCGGTCGTCTTCTCGGCGACCTCCCACAGCGCGCGTGCGAGACCGAGGTCGTCGGTCTCCTCCGGCGGCGCGACGAGAACCGGTGCGCCCGACAATCCCAGAAACCCACCCGGGCCGATGTATTGACCGCCGAGCAACCCCGGGTCGGTCGCCGCACGGACCGACGACAGTGCACCCTCCGCCGGGTCCATGATGAAGGTGCCTCGCAACCGTCGCAGGCTCGGCGTGGTGAACAGCCAACTGAGCACACCCTGATCGCGCATCACCGAACTGTGGGTCGCGCCCGGATGCGCGAGCACCGAGGACGGGGCACCTTCGCCGAGCAGTGCGAGCCGGCGCTGCAGAGCAGCCGCGAAAACGGCCTGCGCCAGTTTGGACCGCGAGTACGCCGCGGCAGGACTGTAGCCCGTGTCCATGGCGAGATCGTGGGGGTCGAGTCTGCCGACCTTGGACAGTTTCGAACACACCGACACGATGCGAGCGCTGTCGCCGGCACGCAACAGATCGAGAAGCTGACCTGTGAGTGCGAAGTGCCCGAGGAAGTTGGTGGCGAAATCCATCTCGATGCCGCCGGGCGTGAGCTCCCGAGTCCCCTTCATCACGCCGGCGTTGTTGACCAGGATGTCGATCACCCGATAGCGCTCGAGGAACTCGTCACTCGCGCGTCGGACCGAAGCAGGGTCGCTCAGGTCCACCTGCACGATGTCGACCGAACCCGCTGGGCGCACATCGGCGAGAATCGTGTCGCGCGCGGTATGCGCCGCGTCGAGGTTGCGGCACGCGAGCACGACATCGGCCCCGAGGTACGCGAAGTGGGTCGCGGTCGCCAGCCCGACCCCGGAGTTGGCTCCGGTGACGACTGCCCTGCGTCCGGACAGATCGGGCGCATCGGACAATGTCCACCCTGGCTGCGCCATCCCCGGCTCCTCCCTTCGTCGCATATTCGTACGATCTCACACGATCAGATCAGGAATGGGCGTCTATGTGCAGGCACAATGGATACGCGAATTTCTCGCACCCGCTGCACTGCAGCTCGACCCCGACGCCGAGGACATTGCCATAGTGGCCAGCTTCCGGGCTCGGACCCTGCCGGTCCGAGTCCTCGCTCTCGCCGTGCTCACCGCCGTGTGCGCGGTGACGGGTGCATGCGCAACGCCCGCCGCGCCGCACAGCACTCCGAGTACCTCGGCGAGTGCGGCCACGGGGGCCGTGCCCGCGACGGCGCGGGTGTCGGCCGCGGTACCCAAGGGTGCGGCTGCCAAGGACATGGACAACCAGTCGCCCGCGTCGGGCATGACGCTGCACCGGTACTTCTACGCTGTGCCGACCGGGCGGGCCGATCCACAACAGAACTGGATGGACCTCTACCTCCCGCCGCGGCGCGGAAAGGTACCGCTGGTCGTGCTCATCCACGGCGGTGCCTGGCAGGCGAAGATCGGCGCCGGGACGTTCGCCACCTTTGCGCGACGACTGGCCGAGCGCGGCCTCGGCGTGGTCAACATCGAGTACCGGCGCGTCGGTAACGGCGGCGGATGGCCGACGACGTTTGTCGACGTCGCTGCCGCGATGGACGCGATCCCCGACCTCGCGAAGGCCTATCCTCAGCTCGACCTGCGCAACGCCGTCGTCGTCGGACATTCCGCCGGCGCGCAGCTCGCGGTCTGGGCCAGCACCCGACACGAACTCCGCAGCGACGAGGTCGGCGCCTCCCCTGTCTTCCGCCCGACGACGGTCGTCTCGCTGGCGGGACCGCTCGACATGCGGCGCGCAGTCGAGATGGGCGACACCCGGATCGTGCGTGTACTCGGCGGCACCCCGGACGAGGTTCCCGATCGCTACGCGTCGGTCGATCCGATACAGAACCTCGATCCGCAGACGCCGGTGATCGCTATCGCCGGCACCTCGGATCGGGTGGTGCCGCATGTCTTGTCGCAGGATTACGTCGCGGCGGACGCGAAAGCGGGCGGCCGGGCGCAGGCGATCATCATGCCCGGACAGACACACTCGTCGCTCGTCGATCCAAAGTCGAAGGCGTTCGCGCAGATACTCGAGCTGATCACACGCATCACCAACGACATCCACGCGAACGGCTCATGACGAGCGGATCCCGCTCACGTCCCGCCGCTCGCGGACCGGTGTCGGCCACCGCATCGATACCGACGTCGTCGAGTAAAATGTTCTTCTGCCCGAGCCCGTGGCATGCAGTGTTCTTCGACGTATGTAGGGGTCAAAGTGCTTGACGAATCCCGTCAGAATGCAGGGGCCGACGACGCCCAGCACGTGGGTAGTTTCCGCTTCTTCTTCGAGAGCGAGACATGGGAGTGGTCGGACGAGGTCGCACGGTTGCACGGCTACCGGCCCGGTGAGGTCACCCCGACCACCGCACTGCTCGCCACGCACAAGCACCCCGACGATCGCGACGCGTTCGAGACGATGGTGCACGACATGCTCATCCACCGCACACCGTTCTCGAGCAGGCATCGGATCGTCGACAAGGCGGGACGAACGCGACATGTCACTGTCGTGGCACAGCCCATGCTCGACAGCGACGGGCTTGCCATCGGCACCGAGGGGTTCTACCTCGACATGACCGAGATGCACACCGAAGCCCTACGCGAGGTAGACCGCCACATCGACCAGTTCCGGAAGACGCAGTCCGTGATCGAGCAGGCCAAGGGAATGATCATGCTCGTCTACAGCGTGAGCGACGACCGCGCGTTCGAGGTTCTCCGGTGGAGGTCGCAGACGTCGAACACCAAACTCCACGTGATCTGCTCGAACATCGTCACCGCGAGTAGCGGAGTGACGATGTCCGGTCCGACCCGACAACAATTCGATCAGCTCCTACTAAGTTCACACCTACCGCTCGACGAGGTGGCCGATACCAACTGAGCTCGGATCGACCATGTTTCGAAGCCGTTCGGTGTGGGCATGCTGCGGGGAAGGACCCGACACCGAAACGGAGAACTGATGCGAGCAGCGACCTGGCAGGGCCGACGAGACGTGCGTGTCGAAAACGTGCCCGACCCCGTCATCGAAGAACCGACCGATGCGATCATCAGGGTGACGTCGACCAACATCTGCGGTTCGGACCTGCACCTCTATGAAGTGCTCGGGGCATTCATGAATCCCGGCGACATCCTCGGCCACGAGCCGATGGGGATCGTCGAAGAAGTGGGCACCGCCGCGGGTGACCTCGCCGTCGGAGACCGCGTGGTCATCCCGTTCCAGATTTCGTGCGGAACCTGCCACATGTGCTCGGACGAGCTGTACACACAGTGCGAGACCACGCAGGTACGCGCACAGCACATGGGAGCAGCACTCTTCGGGTATTCGGAGCTCTACGGCTCGGTGCCCGGCGGGCAAGCCGAGTACCTCCGGGTACCCCAGGCCCAGTTCACACACATCAAGGTGCCCGACGACGCCCCAGATTCGCGCTACGTCTACCTCTCGGACGTACTTCCGACGGCCTGGCAGGCAGTGGAGTACGCGGACATCCCGTCCGGCGGGTCGGTGACCGTCCTCGGCCTCGGCCCGATCGGTGACATGGCGGCGCGCATCGCTGCCCACCGCGGAGCGCGCGTCATCGGCGTCGACCTCGTGCCCGAGCGGCTCGCCAGGCTCGAGCAGCGTGGCATCGAGACCATCGATCTGCGGGCGGTCGACGATATCGGCGACGAGATCCGCGACCGTACCGACGGCAGAGGGACCGACGCGGTCATCGACGCGGTCGGTATGGAGGCGCACGGCTCACCCGCGGCCCGATTCCTTCAGCGAGCTGTGGGGTTGCTCCCCGACGCCGCCGCCAAGCCCGTCATGGAGCACGCGGGAGTCGACCGGCTCGCTGCCCTGTACTCGGGAATCGACATCGTTCGCCGCGGCGGAACGCTGTCACTGATCGGCGTGTACGGCGGTAGCGCCGACCCGCTACCCATGCTGACGATGTTCGACAAGCAGATCCAGCTGCGGATGGGCCAGGCGAACGTGAAGAAGTGGGTGGGCGACATCATGCCCCTCCTCGGCGACGACGACCCCCTCGGTGTCGATTCCTTTGCGACACATGAGCTTCCTCTCGACGACGCCGCACATGCCTACGACATCTTCCAACGCAAGGCTCAGGGCGCGGTCAAGATCGTGCTGAAGCCGTGAGGTGACAGCCGACCTCGCGGCTCCCCGCCGTTCTCTGCACCATCGCAGCGTCCGTCAGTTGTCGGTCTCGGAGAGTGATGCGCGCAGCGCCTCGAGAGCCTTCGCCAGCAGCCGGGAGACATGCATCTGGGAGATTCCGATCTCCGCGGCGATCTCGCTCTGCGACATCGACCTGAAGAATCGCAACGACAGGATGCGGCGCTCCCGCTCCGACAGGCGCTCCAGCGCCGGCCGAAGGGTCACGGACTCGTCGACGCGCGTCAGTTCGGGATCGTCGTGGCCGAGTCGATCGGCGAGCGACGACGTCTGTCCGGATTCCGCGTCGATGGACACCGAGGTGTAGGCCGACCGCGCCAACAACCCATCGACGACGTCGGATACGGGCAAGTCGAGGAACTCGGCCAGTTCACTCGGACGAGGTGAGCGACCGAGCCGCTGCACCAGATCGTCGGCGGCTCTCGTGATGTCGAGTGAGGCATCCTTGGCCCGCCGCGGCACTCTCATCGACCACATCACGTCACGGAAGTGCCGTTTCACCTCTCCCATCATCGTGGGCACCGCGAAAGCCAGAAAACTTGTCCCCAGCGCGGGATCGAAACGGTCGACGGCGTTGAGGAGTCCCAGCCTCGCAACCTGCAGTAGGTCGTCGAAGTTCTCTCCACGATCGGCGAATCGGCGAGCGATGTTCTCGGCGAGAGGCAGACACCGCGAGACGACCTCGTCGCGGATGACCGCGCGCCGGACCGGGTCACGGTGCGCCCGCATCTCACCGAGCATGTCGACGACATCGGAGTAGTCGTCCGGGTGATCACCCGACTCGACCGTCGGAGCAGGAGTCAACGAAATCTCTTCTCGATTGTCCGTCTCGATCGCCGGATTCCGGTGTGCCCGTTTTTCGCACTTTCCTTGAAGAGCTGCACTCTGCACCGTACCGTCGAAGGAAGCGGTTCAGCCAACAGCTGCAGAGCGGGTATGCACCCGCACCCTTTGCAACCGAATGGACGGACACGCGCGTATGAGCTCGCACGACATCCAGCTCTCCCCACCGCCGACCCGATCGCGCGTGGTCACAGTGACGCCGACGCCCGAGATCATTCCGAGATGTCCTGCAACTGTTGCCCTGCAACAGTTTTCCGGTTCCATCGACGCCCGGAACATTGCCGATGCCGCCGCCGCACTCGATGCCGTTCTCGCGCAGGTCCCGGGGTCGGCGATCATCGACATGACCACCGTGGACTTCGTGAACGTCTCTGGTATTGCACTACTCGCCCGCTTCTGCGAGGACGCGAAACGCGCGGGAATCGTCGTCACGTGCGCCGTGAACAGGTGCGTATCCCGCGCCGTCGCGCTATGCGCTTCTGCGATCCCCACCGATCAGTTGTCGTGCACAGCACTCCTCGAAGCGCTCGACGTCGACGCCGCTGTCAGGTAGGGCGCACATCAGACCACGGTCATTCGACAGTGCCGCGCTTGGCGATTCGCACCCGCATACTCCGCCCGGCCCGTCCGTCGGGTCTGGCATGCCGACCACCGACCAGCAGCTGTCGAGCAGCGCCGTCGGAGGAGGCGGAGGCATTGTCGTCGGAAACACTCACCGACCGCGCGTCGGTGAGTGTCTCGAGTACCCGCCACCCGAATCCAGTTGTGTCGACGTCGAATCGCGGGTCGACCGTGGCTTCGAAGTCGCACACGAAATCCGCTTCGTCGACGCACAGGGCGACGTCGAGGCGCGGTGCCCGATCGGACGCGCCTGCCATGAGCTGCGAGCAGACCTCGTCGACGGCGAGCTTCACGTCGACGACGTCGTCGAACACCCAGTCCGCGGCGAACAGCGCGTGCTCGACCACGGAGCGGATGATCGGCAGACTGTCCGGTATCGCAGGTACCGACACCGTGATCCTGCCGTCGAGCGCGCCGACGCTGTCGTCGATCGTCGCTCGTTCGTCGGCGATTCCGTGATCCCCCACGGTCGTCCTCTCGTCTCGTTGTCCTGCCGCCCGGTGCCGTCCCGGCGCGCCCTGTCTCAGTTCGCCTCCTGCCGACCGGCGCGGTGGCGCCACCGTCACAGAGCGGCGTACCCACCCTCACCGCACATCAAACACCGGTCACGATGTTTGGTTTCCCGCCGCTCGGGTATTCCGATCATTGTCACTCGATCCTGCAGAAAAGGTAGAGACGTATGAAGCCCGGTACCCCGGCGATTTCCACACCCATCACGGCGATTCCGACCCCGACGGTCGATGCCTCCCTCACAGATCGGCTGACGGACAACCGCGATCTCACCGATGTGTATCGGCCACAAGAAGACACATGGCTGCTGATCGAGCAGTTGTGTCTCGGCGGTTTCGCGTCCGGTGCGCGCGTGGCGGATCTGTGTACCGGTAGCGGGGTGATCGCTTATGAGTGCGCGGCACTCGGCGCACAGTCGGTCCTCGCGATCGACAGTTGTCCGACCGCCGTCGAGGCTGCGCGCGAACGCTGTGACAAGGCCCCGTGTGCGGTGACGGTGGAACACGGCGATGTCTCGACGCTGGTCGGACGCGGCCGTTTCGACCTCGTCACGTGCAATCCCCCGTATGTGCCCGCTCTACCGCTCGCCAGCGCCGACGTCCTGGACCCAGAGATGGCGCCCCGACATTCGTGGGAGGCGGGAACCGACGGCCGCAGGGTGTTGAACACGCTGTGCGCGATCACCCCTCACCTACTGGCTCCCGGCGGAACGTTGTTGGTGGTCCAGTCGGAGTTCGCGAACATCGACACCACGGTGGAGTCGCTGCGTTTCAGCGGGTTGAACGTCGAGATCGTCGCGACCAAGTCCATTCCGTTCGGACCCGTGCTGCGACGGCAGAGCGCGTGGCTCGAGGCGCGCGCCCTGCTCGAACCGGGACGTCGAACGGAGAAGCTCGCTGTCATCGCCGCACACCGCGCGGAGTCGACCGACGGTGCGCGGCGATGAGTGAGCGGTCGATGAATGCGCGACGTGACGCCGTGCCCGTGCGGGTGAGTCGCGGCGGCCCCGTGATGATCCCCGGGCCCGTCGACATCGAGCTCCCGGACGGCACCCACGTGCAGTCAGACCGGTTCCTCGTCGCGGTGTGCGCCTGTGGCCGGAGCCGGACCTACCCCCTGTGCGACACCAGTCATCGGCGACGTCGAGCGTCGCCCTCGACATAGCCGAAGCCGAGCGCCGCGGTTCAGCGTAGGTTGCCGCCATCGGCCCAGAGCTGCTTCAGCCCGGCGTCGAAGGCATCTTCGACCAGCAGGAACCCACGGATACCGAGAACCACATCCCGTTCGAGTTCTGGCTCCGCTGCGACGAGATCGCCGACGACGTCCGTGCGCAGGACCTGCTCGTGCACGGCGTCGGCCTCCACATGTTCTGAGTAGAAGTATTGGCACTCTGCGGGTGCGTCGAGGCTCCTCAGCCCCGCGAGTAGTCGCGCCGAACCAGGTGACGACGTGATCTCGGTTGCCGCCAGGTGCCCGACGGCGGCGGCTCTCAGCGCACGGTGCAGCCCGAACATCGACATGAGATTGACCGGTGCGATGGCCCAGCCCGGCGCTCGATCCAGGTAGTGCAGATGATCAGTGCACAGTCCGGCGGCGTCCATCAGGTCAGCGAACAATTCTTGGTGCACAGCCTCGCCGCGACCCCCACCGAACTCGTCGAACTCCACGGCGACGAAGGCTGCCTTCGCCGTGCCGCGCAGCCGCGGTATGGCCCACGCGTGGGGGTCGGCCTCTTTCAGGTGGTAGATCGAGCGCATCGCGAAGAGGTCCAGGAACTTGTCCCACTCGGGCTCATCGCGGAGTAGGTAGGAGACGCCGTCGCCCTCGGGCGGAGTGACGCTGAGCGCGTCCATCTCGTCATTCGCGGTCAGACCACCGAGTTCGCCGACGTCTCGCCGGACGGCACCGAGGAACAACTGCTCGAGCCGGCGGCGGAACGCCAACACCGACACGTCCCATTCCCGGTCGTCGTCGACGCCGTCGAAACCCGAGTAGTGCAGCTCGTACGCGACGTAGAGCGCCAACTGCAGGTCGTCACCGTACGGATCGGGGTCCGTGATCTCCTGCACGGACGCCGGCATCTCGGTGCCCTCGGCGAGTGCGGTGATGAGTTGTTCCGACAGCGGGCCACGCGGGCGCGGCAGTCGCGCCCGCGTGGAGGTCCTACTCCGGGCATCGAACCCACGGACTGGGGCATCGAAACCTCGGACATGCTGCGCGGTATCGGTCACGTCGTCCTCCTGGCACTGGACAGCGGCGTTCTGCCCTCCTTACCAGGCATACCCCGCGGCCGGGAAGATCAAACATCGTCAGCGCTCAGGCGGGTACTGCCCTGGAGCCGAAGCTTCCGACGGGCTCGAACCTCCCCAGCACGTCATCGGCCGATTCACCGGACACCGCGGTGATGAAACCGAGGACGTCGTCACGGTCGCCGAGGGTCAGGAGCGGGTTGGGATCGGAGAGCAGCCCGAAGAGTGCCGACGCGACGTCGGTGTTGACGGCCGCGGCCGGGAACGCCAACTCGAGATGGGTCGCGTAGTCGGGATCGCCGAGATAGAGCCGGGTCACCTCCACCGACGCGTGTCCTCTCCTCTCCCAATGCTTCTCGAACTCATCGGTCAACCATTGCGCCGTGAACTCGGCCGATGGATCGTCGTCGATCCGCGCCTTGGCGGCCCGCACCAACTCGGCGACCTGGATCAGTGAGTTCTGTGCGCCCTGGCCTGCGACGGGGTCGACGGCGATCGCGGTGTCGCCGATCGCCGCGACGACGTGCCCGCTGCGTGTCGTCCCGACGGGCTTGCGGACGGTCGGGGTGACACCGCCCGTCAACCACGAGTACGGATCGGCGTCGATGACCTGCAGTTCGTGAATCGCAGGCGCGTCGGCGGGGAACCATTCGTCGAAGATGTCGACGATCGCCTGCCGCGCCGACACGGAGTCGGTGACGGTGTCGATCAGGGGTGCCCACGCGCCGTCGGGCTTGGCGAAGACGATGAACGACCATGTCGCACCTGCGTCCTTGTGTAGGAAGGGACCGACGAAGATCTCGCCGTTGTCGCTGTCGAGGTTGAACAGCGACTGGCGTCCGCCGTCGGCCGCGCGATAGGCGAAGGTGTCGGGTCCGTGGTCGAGTCCGGTCAGCGTGACCTGTAGGAGTCGACGCTGCGGTTCGCGGTAGTGGGTGCGCTCGTCATCGATCGGGAAGAACGACGCCAGCCCGCCCTTGCCCGTGGCCACCAGGGTGAGGTCGCTCGCCGCCGCGATCTCGTCGAGGCGGTCGGGGTCGACGGCTTCGACCTCGAAGCGTCCGCCGCGTTCGAGGAACCGACCCAGCCTGTCGTCGGCGCGCAGTCGCAGGTCGACCGCCTGTGCGACATAACCGTAGTCGGGGTTGAACTCGAGGACGTCGACACGCTCGGCGCCCTCGCCCGACGACAGTCGGACGCTGATGCCGGTGGTGTTACCCACCTCGTAGAGGTCGTCGATGATCTGCGCGTCCCAGTCTCGCGAACTGCCGAACAAGACCCCGACGCCCGTCGGTGGGACCTTGTCGCGCAACGATTCCCGGTCGCGGTCGCTGTAGAGCGTGACGTCGAACCCGGCATCGAGGAAGCCGAGTGCCGCACTCGTCCCGGTTACTCCGGCGCCGACGACCACGACGGACGGGCGGTCGTGGGGTCCGCGGTTCTCTTCTGCCATGTGTGCTCCTTGTCGTGAGGGCGGTAGGTCGGGTGAGCACAGCGTGCGCGATGCGGTGTGGTGAAAGAAGATTTAGAAGCACGAAGGCGCAAACCTCCCGCGCCGGAGGGGTCCACGGGGTGGGCGGTTTGTCGCAGTACCATCGCTGCCTGTGAGTTCCACGCTGTCCGACGCCGGGATCGCTCCCGGCACCCCGAACGAGGACGCCGCGACCGGCAACACCTCGGGGTATCGGCTCGACCTCGACGGTCTGCGTGGCATTGCGATCGCGCTCGTCGCGATCTTCCATGTGTGGTTCGGCCGGGTGTCCGGCGGCGTCGACGTGTTCCTCACGCTGTCGGGCTACTTCTTCATCGCGTCGTTGCTCAAGCACGTCATAGCAACGAATTCGTCTTCGGTGCCGTGGCGCCGTGCGGTCGACCCGTGGCCGCGGTTCTGGCGGCTGGCACGTCGTCTGCTGCCCGCACTGCTCGTCGTGCTGGTCGTCGTCACCGCGCTGATCGCGCTGGTCATGCCCAGAACCCGTTGGGGCCCTTTGGGTTCGGAGATCCAGGCTAGTGCGCTGTATTACCAGAACTGGCATCTCGCGTTCGACTCGCAGGACTATGCGGCAGCCGATTCGGCGAACAGTCCGCTGCAGCACCTGTGGTCGATGTCGATGCAGGGACAGTTCTTCGTTCTCACGCTCGTCTGCATGCTCGCGCTCGGAGGCGTCCTGAAGTTGCTCGCTCGGCGCTTCGCGGTGTTCGGTGAGGCCAGGGTCATCCGCGGCATCGTCGGACTCGCGCTGCTCGCGGTCGCCGTCGTGTCGTTCGTCTGGGCCGTGTACCGCCACGACGTCAATCAACCCTTCAACTACTACGACACGGTCGCGCGCCTGTGGGAGCCGCTGGCGGGTGGGCTGCTGGCGGTCGTGATCCCGCAGCGGCTGACGCGTCGCGCTCCCGGGCGCCCGCGACTGTCGATGCCCGGCTGGCTGCGCGACGTCGTCGGCGTGGCGGCACTCGCCCTCATCGTGACCTGCGGCTGGTGGATCAGCGGAGTGTCGGAGTACCCGGGCGTCTGGGCGTGGGTACCCGTCGGTGCGACGCTCGCACTGATCTGGACCGGTTCACCCGCCGCCCGGGAGGCGACGTCGAACGACGAGGGTGTCGTCAGCCGCGGACTCGCGCACCCGAGGCTGGTGTGGCTCGGTTCGGTGGCCTACGCGCTCTACCTGTGGCACTGGCCGCTGCTCATCTTCTACCTCGCGTGGCGCTACCAGGACGACGTGAGCTGGTTCGAGGGCACTGCGATCCTGGTGGTGTCGCTGCTGCTCGCGTGGCTGACGACCCGATACATAGAAGCTCCCCTGCGGTCCGGGCGGGCTGCGGGATTCGGTCGCGCCTACCGCGTCACACTCACCGCGGTGATCGTGATCGCGACGATCATCGCGGGCACCACCGCCGTCGTCTGGCAGCGCAACGCAGCCAACGCCACGGTCAACACCGACAACCTCGACCCCAGGCTGTACCCGGGTGCGCGCGCCTACCTCGACGGAGCACCGACGCCCCACGTCGACCCGCAGCCGAGTCCGGAGGTCGTCGACAAGGACTGGCCGATCACCTCCTACGACTCGATGATCAGCGGCTGGAAGGACCCGTCGATCAAGGTCGGCGTCTACGGCGACGCCTCGGCAACACGCACGGTCGCACTGGTCGGCGGATCGCATGCCGAGCAGTGGATCACCGCACTCGACGCCGTCGGCAAGCAGCGCGGATTCCGGGTGACCACCTACCTCAAGGTCGGTTGCGCGCTGACCACCTCGCACGTGTTCACCTGGTTCGGCCAGAAGTACTACCAGTGCAACGACTGGTCGCGACGCGTGATGGACCGCCTCGCCGTCGACAAGCCCGACGTCGTGTTCACCAACAGCACCCGACCGGTGGAGAACGGTCCCGGCGACACGGTCCCGACCGACTACACCGACATCTTCACGCAGTTCCGCGAGCGCGGGCAGCGGGTCGTCGCCGTGCGTGACAACCCCTGGGCACACGGGAAGCTCAAGCCACCCGAGTGCCTGGCGCAGGGTAAGAAGCCGCAGGTGTGCGGGGTCGAGCGCGACGTGGCCATGGCGCAGACCGATCCGGCCCAGGCGATCGCAGCGCAGTATCCCAACATGTCGTTCCTGGACTACACCGATGCCATGTGCAGCCCGACCTACTGCCCCGCGGTCGTCGGAAACGTCCTGGTGTGGCACGACTATCACCACCTGTCGGCGACGTTCGTCCGCAGTCTCATCCCCGCGGTCGACGCCGACCTACACCGGGCCCTGCAGTGGTGGTGAGCCGACCGAGCACGCATGCTTCCTGACAAGCGGTGAGACCCCCTGACAGCGTCGTCTCAGGGCACGTCCAGACTTCGCTGATAAGCTCATCACCGATAACGGACGGATCACGGCACGCGATATCGATGCTGCCGCTCCGCCGGTGAGTTCGGGCACAGCCGCTCAGAGCACACAACACCGGCCGTCGACCCGCTCCGCAACAACAGCTATCAGTCCACAACAGCGGTCAGGGGCGATTGTCGAGTATGACGACGTTGGTTTCGCGTGCGAACGAGTCGACGGCCGATGCCGTCGCATCGACGCCGCGTCCCGCCCGTCGCCCCTACCTGCATCACGTCGACCTGATCCGCACGGTGACGTTCTCGCTCGTCATTTTCGTGCACTGCCTCACGCAGACGACCGACGAGTACACCAGCATGCCGGTGAACACCACATCGCTACTGCTGCACTTCACGCGCAACACCTTCTTCGCGCTGACCGGGTTCGTGTTGATGTACCAGAACTTCGACAAGCCCGACTTCAGTGCGCTCTCGTTCTGGCAGCGCCGTATCAAGCTGGTGATCTACCCGTACGTGATCTGGTCCGCGATCTACTGGGTGGTCAACATGTGGCTCGCGGACAAGCTCACCGAGATCCCGACGAGCCTGGGCAACTTCTTCTACCAGCTCAGTTGGGGCCTGTCCGGCTTCCAGATGTATTTCCTGTTCGTCATGCTGCAGGTCTATCTGATCTTCCCGCTCGTGGTGTGGTTGGTCCGTGCCACCTCGGGGCATCACGGCCTGCTGCTCGGCGCGAGCCTCGCAGCACAGTTCGCGATCGTCTCGACCATCACGCACTGGAATCCGCCCGCGTCGGTCGCGGCGCACTGGTGGCACAACTACGCCACGTTCGTCCCCTACCAGTTCTTCATCCTCTACGGCGCGGTCGCCGCGGTGCACCGCAAGCGCATCGGGGAATGGCTGTCGGGCAAGGGCTGGTGGTTGTTCACGGCGTTGCTGGTCACCGCCGCCATCGCGGTCGGCTCGTACATCGGTGGCGTGTGGTTCGCGGGAAAGCCCGTGCATGACAACAATTCCGCCTTCTACCCTGCACTGGTTCCGTTCCTGATCGTCGCGATGACCTGTCTGTACGCGGCAGCTCTGCATTGGGCCGAGAACCGTCGCGAGTACACGCCCCGATTCGCGCGGGCGGTGAAGTACGCGTCCAACCGCTCGTTCCCGGTGTTCCTCGTCCATGTGCTGGTACTGACACTGATCATGTATCCGCAACGCAACGGAACGTCGTGGGTGCGGGATGCTATCGGACAGCCATGGGCGACGTTGTTCGTCTACGTGGCGACGTTGGCCGGTTCGCTGCTACTGGTCGAGATCCTGCGCCGACTTCCCGGCTCGCTGTACCTGACGGGCAGGCCGCGGATTCCGCTCCCCACCGTCCGCGTACCCGCCGCCTTTATCCCCGCCGCCTTTATCCCCGCCGGCCGGAGGCGCAGCCGTGCGGCCGACCGCGCAGATTCCGACGATGCTGCTTCCGATCAGATCCCGGTCACGAGCGACACCAACGCCCGCGGTCGCGCGAGCAGCGCCTCGCGCAGGTGATTGCGCACCAGTGTCACGAACGAACAGTCGCATGCCGCCTCGACGCCCACCGCGTCGACACCCCGAGCTCTGCACAACGCGATCGCGCGACCGAGATGGAAATCCTGGGTGACGATGACCACCGGCGTCGACGGCGGTGCGGACGTGACCGATCCGATCACCCCGGGAAGCCGCCGACAACTGCGCTCGGTGTCGTAGCCGGCGGGGTCGTCGACGATCACCGTCGACGGCACACCGCGCGCCTGCAGATAGGTGCGCATGACGGTCGGCTCGTCTCCGGCATCCGCGTCGCCGTTACCCGACACCACAATGCGCGTGACCTTGCCGGTTCGATATGCCTCGAGTGCCGTGTCGAGGCGGCCACGCACATAAGAGCCCGGCTCACCGTCGGACACCAGCGAACCGAGGACGAGAAGCGTCGAGTGTTTAGGAATGCTCCGCGCGTCGACGATCCTGCCGTGCGACGCCGCATACACCCAGGTAGCGGCGATGGTCGCCACGAGCTCGCCGAGCACGAGCAGCACCAGCACGGACCTCCCGGCAATCGTCCTCGTCCTCACCGGTCACACCGTAGTGACCGTCGATGCGTCTAACCCGTGTGTGGTCCACGGGGCGCGGTGGATACTGGTGTGATCCCGGGCGGCTCGACGCGTAGTGTGACCGTCATCACCGAACAGCAACAGGGGGCCTCATGCCATATATGCCCGTCACCGAATCGATGTTCCTGTTCGCCGAGACGCGAGAACAACCGATGCATGTCGGCGGACTGCAGTTGTTCGTGCCACCAGAGGGGACCTCGGCGAGTGAACTCGCCGAGGAGATGGTCGACCGATTCACCAGTGCCACCGACGTGCACCCGCGATTCCGCCAACGCCCCGCGTCGCCTGCATCGCTGTTCGGGCTGGTCGCCTGGACCCACGACGACGAGATCGACTTCGACTACCACGTTCGACGCACCGTGCTTCCCCGCCCGGGTCGCGTTCGTGAACTCCTGCGTTATGTGTCGTTGCAGCATTCGGCACTACTCGACCGCAACCGGCCCATGTGGGAGGCGCACATCGTCGAGGGTCTCGCCGACGGCCGGGTGGCGCTCTACACCAAGATCCACCACTCGCTCGTCGACGGCGTGTCCGCACTGCGTCTGCTCGAACGCACCCTGACGGCAGACCCAGACGACCGCACGGGTACGGCACCGTGGGATCCCCACTTGTTCCGATCCTCGCGGACACGCACCGAGAGTTCCGACGCCGCATCCGGCGGTGGCTTCTCGATCCCGGGCGTCTCCACGTTGACGGGCGCGCTGGGCGGGGCCTTCGACGTGACGCGTCAGGTGATGGGCGTGGGTCCGGCAGCCGCGCGCATCGCGTGGACAGCACTGACCGACCCCGACATCGCCGTTCCCTTCCAACCAGCACCCAAGACGATTCTCGACGTCCCGGTCGGCGCGGCACGACGTTTCGCAGCGCAGCAATGGGAGACCAGCAGACTGCGGGAGGTCTCCGGCGGACTCGGCATCACTCTCAACGACGTCATCGTCGCGATGTGCTCGGGCGCCCTGCGGTCGTACCTCATCGATCGTGACGAACTCCCCGACGCCCCACTCGTCGCGGCCCTTCCGGTGTCACTGCACTCCGACAACTCCAACTACGGCAACCAGATCACGATGATTCTCGCGAATCTCGCGACAAACCAACCGGATCCGGAGCGTCGGCTGGCGACACTGGTGAAGTCGACGCGCGAATCCAAACGCGTCATCCGTGGCCTGTCGCCACTGCAGTCGCTGGCGTACGGCGCCGCGGCCATCGCGCCGCTCGCGCTGGCGACCGTTCCCGGGTTCGTCCGCTACACGCCCCCACAGTTCAACCTGATCATCAGCAACGTCCCCGGACCGAGCGAGCATCTGTACTGGAACGGCGCACGACTCGACGGCGTGTACCCGGTCTCGATCCCGATGAGCGGGTCGGCGCTCAACATCACGGTGACCTCGACGGCCGAGCACGTGAACTTCGGGCTGATAGGGGCGCGCAAGGAGCTACCGAGCCTGCAGCGCCTGCTCACGCACCTCGACACCGCGCTCGAGGAGTTGGAGAAGATCGCGGCGACGTCGACGATCTGACGCTCGGCGTAACAAAACGTCAACGCGAGAATCCCGACCTGACGACATGCCGAGCTGAAGACACCGGATCGGCGACGCAATCGATGAGGCGACAGTCACAGATCTCGCTATCTGACTAGATAGTAAGTTACTCGCGAGTATCATCGCGGTATCTCAATGGCTGCCGCCGTGGCCAGGTTAGGGCAACCTTGGCAGCGCTTGGGAGCCGTGACGAATTACGGTTACCTGTAGTAGACGTCCGACCCCGCGCACGTCAGCCCTGCGCGACTAGGTCGATGATCAACATGAGAGGGGCCGGGACGCCGTGAATGCCACGACGATCACCATCGGCACGATTGCCGCGATCATCAGCTTGTTCTGCTGGGCCAGCTTCCTGCGCGGCGTGTGGACCATGGTCCGGGCGATCGCCCAGGGGCAGAAGGTCGACAGCACCCGCTACTGGCCGGTCGGACCACGACTGTGGACGATGCTCAAGGAGTTCGTCGGCCACACGCGGATGGTGAAGTTCCGAACCGTCGGCTGGGCCCACTGGCTCGTCATGTTCGGATTCCTCATCGGGGCGATCTTCTGGTTCGAGGCGTACGGCCAGATCTTCGACCCTGAATTCCACTGGCCGGTCATCGGCGCGTGGCACATCTACATCTTCGCCGACGAGATACTCGGGCTCGGCACTGTGATCGGCATTCTCGCGCTGATGATCATCAGGCAGCTCAACCACCCGCGTGTGCCTACTCGATTGTCACGCTTCGCGGGCTCACGCTTCGGCGCCGCCTACTTCGTGGAGCTGGTGGTCCTCATCGAGGGCCTGGGCATGATCTTCGTGAAGACCTTCAAGATCTCGTCGGGCATCGAGGATCCGCCGATCTGGACGTCGTTCTTCACCCACTACTTCGCGCAGCTCTTCGAGGGGTCCTCGGTCTACTGGGTCACCGCCGCCGCGGTGGTCAAGCTCATGAGCGGCATGATCTGGCTCGCGGTCGTCGGAGCGAACATCGACTGGGGCGTCGCATGGCACCGGTTCGCGGCGTTCTTCAACATCTATCTCAAGCGTGAGCAGGATGGCGGCGTCGCACTCGGTGCGGCCAAGCCGATGATGAGCCAGGGCAAGGTCCTCGACATGGAGACCGCCGACCCCGACGTCGACGCCTTCGGTGCGGGCAAGGTCGAGGACTTCTCGTGGAAGGGGTGGCTCGACTTCACGACGTGTACCGAATGCGGTCGCTGCCAGAGCCAGTGCCCCGCGTGGAACACCGGTAAACCGTTGAGCCCCAAGCTGCTGATCATGTCGCTGCGCGATCACGCACAGGCCAAGGCGCCGTACCTGATCGCTGGTGGACGCAAGGACATGGGCGGCGACGAGGTCGGACTGGTCGACGCCGACGGCAACGTCGACGAGGCCAAGCTGGCCAAGATCCCCGAGTCGGCGCGTGCCGAGGCTTCTCGCAAGCTGGTCGGCGAGTCCAAGGGACTCATGGGCGGCGGCGAGGGCATCGTCGAAGAAGGCGGCGCCGGGAGCGAAGCGAGCGGGCCGAATCACATCAGCGCGTTCGACCCCGAACAGCTCGGCGCCGTCATCGACACCGAGACGCTGTGGAGTTGCACCACGTGTGGTGCGTGCGTCGAGCAGTGCCCCGTCGATATCGAGCACGTCGACCACATCATCGACATGCGCCGCTACCAGGTGCTCATCGAGTCCGACTTCCCGACCGAACTCGCGGGCATGTTCAAGAACCTCGAGAACAAGGGCAACCCCTGGGGTCAGAATTCGTCGGCGCGCACCAACTGGATCGACGAGATGGACATCGAGATCCCGGTGTTCGGCTCCGACGTCGAATCGTTCGAGGGCTTCGAGTACCTGTTCTGGGTTGGTTGCGCAGGCGCCTACGAGGACCGCGCGAAGAAGACCACCAAGGCCGTCGCCGAACTCCTCGACATCGCGGCGGTGAACTTCATGGTCCTCGGCGAGGGCGAAACCTGCACCGGTGACTCCGCTCGACGCGCAGGCAACGAGTTCCTATTCCAGATGCTGGCGCAGCAGAACATCGAAACCATCAACGGTGTCTTCGAGACCGCGCCGTCCCAGCGCAAGAAGGTCGTCGTGACCTGTGCGCACTGCTTCAACACGCTGTCGAACGAGTACCCACAGCTCGGCGCCAAGTACGAGGTCGTGCACCACACCCAGCTACTCAACCGGCTGGTGCGCGAGAAGCGCCTTGTGCCCGTCGCGCCCATGGGCGAAGGCGTGACCTACCACGACCCCTGCTATCTGGGACGCCACAACAAGGTCTACGACGCTCCGCGTGAGCTGATGGAGGCATCGGGGTCGACGCTGCGCGAGATGCCGCGCCACGGCGAGCGGTCCATGTGCTGCGGCGCTGGCGGAGCGCGCATGTGGATGGAAGAGCAGATCGGCAAGCGCATCAACATCGACCGGGTCGACGAGGCGCTCGACACTCTGGCCCCGGGAACCGCAGGGAACGACGAGACACCGCAGAAGATCGCGACCGGCTGCCCGTTCTGCCGCGTGATGCTGACCGACGGAGTCACCGCGCGGACGTCCGGCACCGAGAACGAGGGCAAGATCGAGGTCGTCGACGTCTCGCAGATGCTGCTCGACTCGGTCAAGCGTGGTCTGCCGGAGGTGACGCGCGGGGGCCGGTTCCTCGGACCGAACCCCAAGCCTGCCGCCGAGCCCGAACCCGAGCCGGAGAAGGAGAAGGTCGCCGCAGCCGCTCCTGCTGCTGCCGCAGCGGGAGCCGCCACCGACGCCAAGCCGAAGCCGAAGGTCGGCCTGGGTATGAAGGGCGGCAAGAAGCCCGGAGGCGCAGCGAAGGCACCCGCGGCGTCGAGTAGCGCACCGGCCGAAGAAGCGCCCGCCGAGAAGAAGCCCGCCGCAAAGGGATTCGGCATGAAGGGCGGAATCAAGAAGCCGGGTGCGAAGACAGCTGCCCCGTCGGCCGAGCCCGCTCCCGCGCAGACCGAGTCGTCGGCAGCCGTCGAGAACGCGGCGAACTCCACTGCCGACGAGCCGAAACCTGCCAAGGCCAAGGGCTTCGGCATGGCCGCTGGCAAGCGGCCGGGGATGAAGAAGCCCGGCGCGAGCACGAATGCAGCTGCAGCCGGTGCGGGAGTGACCGCTGCCGCCGAGAACAAGGTCGCAGAGACCGAGTCGGCACCCGACGCCGCACCCACCGCCGATACCGAATCGGCAACGGCTGCAAGCACTCCCGCCACGGAGGCATCTGCAACCACAGAGGCAAAGCCCGCTGCGACAACGGAGGCAAAGCCTGCCAAGGCCAAGGGGTTCGGCATGGCCGCGGGCAAGAAGCGCCCCGGAGGATCCGGGTCCGGTGCCGCGAAGCCGGCGGAGTCGGCCGACGAATCTGCGTCGACCACCGAGTCTGCCCCCGCGGCGGCGAGCAGCGCGCCCGAGCCGAGCACGTCCGACGCCGCCGAGGCCACGCCTGCTGCAACCACCGAGGCAAAGCCTGCCGCAACAACCGAGGCAAAGCCTGCCAAGGCCAAGGGATTCGGAATGGCCGCGGGCAAGAAGCGTCCCGGCGGCGCGTCGGCGCCGAAGGCTGCTGCTCCACAGGCCACTGCTGCGCCAGAGGCCCCCTCGAGTGAGGCACCCGAGGCTGAGGCGGCAGAGCCCGCCGCAGAGTCTGAGGCCGAGCCGCAGACCCCTGCGACGAGCGATTCGACGGAGTCCGAAGCGGCGTCAGGTGTGTCGAGCGAAACCGCCGACGACAGCGAGGCAGAGGCGTCGAACAGCGCGGCGTCGAACAGCGCGGCGTCGAACGGCGGTTCGGATTCCGACGGCCGCACGATCGCCGAGACGGGCGCGTCGAAGGCCAAGGGCTTCGGTATCGCCGCGGGGAAGAAGCGCCCCGGCCAGCGCTGATCAACGCACAGTCGACGTGCAGAAGCGCACATTCGACAGCCAGAGACGCCCACTCGATGCAGGCTTGCGTCGGGTGGGCGTTCTCATGCGTCGAGCGGGCGCTCCTGGCGGTCGACCGTGCGTTCTTTTCCGCCCAGCGGGCTCTCCACGCCGTCGACCGTGCGCGCCACTCGACGGCCCGAAAAAACCCGGTTGCCTGCGGCTGAGACAATTGAACTCGTGAGTAGGCCGTATGTATCGCACCTGAACCAGAACCTCAAGCCGTTGGAGCAGTCCGAGAAGCTGCAGAACGTCTGCTACGAGATCCGTGGGCCGGTGCACGCGCATGCGGCGCGACTCGAGGCAGAGGGCCATCGGATCATGAAACTCAACATCGGCAACCCCGCGCTGTTCGGTTTCGAGGCCCCCGACGTGATCATGCGCGACATGATCCATGCGCTGCCCTACTCGCAGGGCTATTCGGAGTCGGCGGGCGTACTGTCGGCGCGTCGTGCAGTGGTCACCCGTTACGAACTCCTGCCCGACTTTCCCTACTTCGACGTCGACGACGTCATACTCGGCAACGGCGTCTCCGAGCTCATCACCATGACGATGCAGGCGTTGCTCAACAACGGCGACGAAGTGCTGATCCCGGCCCCCGACTACCCGCTCTGGACGGCCATGACAGCGCTGTCCGGCGGAACCGCGGTGCACTACCGCTGCGACGAGGACAACGAGTGGAACCCCGACATCGCCGACATCGAGTCGAAGATCACCGACCGAACCAAGGCCATCGTCGTCATCAATCCCAACAATCCGACGGGTGCCGTCTACTCGCGTGAGGTACTCGAACAGCTCGCCGAGGTCGCGCGCCGACACTCTCTCCTCATCCTGGCCGACGAGATCTACGACAAGATCCTCTACGACGACGCCGAGCACATCAACATCGCGTCGCTGGCTCCCGACCTGCTGTGTCTGACGTTCAACGGCCTGTCGAAGGCGTACCGCGTCTGCGGCTATCGCGCCGGCTGGGTCGTGCTCACAGGCCCGAAGGACCACGCGAAGGGCTTCATCGAGGGTCTCGGCATCCTGGCGTCGACGCGCCTGTGCGCCAACGTCCCCGGACAGCACGCGATCCAGGTTGCGCTCGGCGGGTACCAGAGCATCGAAGCGCTCGTCGCGCCCGGCGGACGGCTCTACGAGCAGCGCAATGTGACCTGGCAGAAGCTCAACGAGATCCCCGGCGTCAGTTGCGTGAAACCCAAGGGCGCGCTGTACGCCTTCCCACGCCTCGACCCCGAGGTCCACGAGATCCACAACGACGAGCTGTTCGTCCAGGACCTGCTGCTCCAGGAGAAGATCCTGGTTGTGCAGGGCAGCGGCTTCAACCTCGACGACAACAATCATTTCCGCATCGTCACGCTTCCCTGGTCCCGTGACCTCGAGGACGCGGTCGAACGAATCGGCAACTTCCTGTCCTCGTACCACCAGTAGGCGGGCCGGGCCGGGTGCCGTCGGCGTGATCTGCGGTGCCCTCGGCGTCATCTGCGGTGCCGTCGGCGTGATCTGCGGTGCTGTCGGCGTGATCTGCGGTGCTGTCGGCGTGATCTGCGGTGCTGTCGGCATGATCCGTGGTGCTGTCGGCGCGATCCGTGGTGCCGTCGGCGCGCTAATGTGACACTCTGCGTTGTCACCATCTCTGGACATTAGTGTGACGCTCGGTTACGTTAACCCCAGCACGGTTCCGAAGGGGTGACGTATGAGGCAGTGGGTCGAACGACGCGCAGAGGTCAACGGCGCACGGCTCGCGGTGTTCGAGTTCGACGAGCCCGGGAGCATCGAGCCCGGGAATATCGAGCCCGGGGACGTAGGGCTCAGGAGAAGCGAGCGCGGCGCCACGGTGGACGACCGCCCGACGGTCGTGTTCGTGCACGGCTGGCCCGACACGCACCACGTGTGGACCGAGGTCGCTCGACGCCTCGCCGACGATGTCCGGGTCGTGGCATATGACACGCGTGGACTCGGCAGCAGCGACAGCCCGCGCGGAGTCTCCGCGTACCGCATCGAGACGCTCGCCGACGACCTGTACGCGGTCGCAAAGGCCGTCAGCCCCGATGCCCCGGTCCACGTGGTCGCACACGACTGGGGTTCGATCCAGTCCTGGGAGGCGATGTCGCGAGACGACGCCGCCGACCACTTCGCGTCGTTCACGACGATCTCCGGTCCCTGCCTCGATCACGTAGGGGTTCTTCTCCGCGAGAACATCTCCCATCCGACGCCGCGTCGACTTCTCGACACGCTCAAGCAGTCGTTCTTCTCGACGTACATCCTCCTACTCCACCTGCCGCTGGGTCCGACGCTGATCTCCGCAACCGTCGGCGCACCGCGCGCATGGCGAAGATTCCTACACATCATGGACGGCACGCCCGCAGAGCAGATCGTGGTCGCACCGACGCTTCGACGCGACATGCGTTCGGGTGCGCGCTACTACCGCGCCAACATGATTCGGAAGGTCGGCAGGCCCAACCCGCGGCAGACCAGCGTGCCAGTCCTCGAACTCGTGAACACCCGCGACTTCGCCGTGCGGACGCACCTGCTGCGCAACACGGGCCGCTATGCACCCGACCTCACCCGCCAGGAATCGCCGACGCCCCACTGGGTTCCGACCACGAACCCCACCTACGTCGCCGACAGCGTCCGCGACTTCGTGCGTCGGATCACTTCCAGACGAGCCGGCCAACCGGCAACCGACAGTCGCGTTTCCGCCCGTTGACCCACCCTGCGAAGGAGTTACACCGTGCACGCACACGCCGAGCAGCTCGACGCCACCCCAACGCACACGCCGCATGCCAACGGGACCGATCCCGGCGAGGTCGAACTCCACGCACGCAACGTGACGTTCGACTGGTCCGACGTCCCGCTGCACTGGATTCCAGGACATCCGATCGCGTCGGACTTCATCAGCGTGCTCAATCTGCTTCTCCCCGAGGGAGAACGGTGGTTTGTCCAGACCTACAACGAGGCACTTCCCCTGGTCCGCGACGAGGAGCTCGCAGCAACCATGCGCGGCTTCATCGGACAGGAAGCCATGCACGCCGAGGCACACGACCACGTGCTGTGGGAGTTCCTCGATCACCACGGCATCGACCCGCGGCCGTACGCCCGTCAGATGGAGTGGGTGTTCCGCAAGGTCCTCGGCCCTCTCGAGAAGGGCTCAGCCGAGGCCAAACAGAAGCACCTCATCGAGCGTCTCTGGCTTATCGCGGCCATCGAGCACTACACCGCGATCCTGGGCGATTTCGCACTCAACAACACCTGGACCGAGGTCGGCGCCCACCCGACGATGGCAGATCTGTTCACCTGGCACGGTGCCGAAGAGGTCGAGCACAGGGCCGTCGCACACGACGTCGCGGTCTACTTCGGCGACAGCTATCTGCGTCGCGGGCGAGCCATGCTCATCGCGCTGCCCGCCCTGATGATCCTGCTCTTCCGCGGGTTCCGCTTCATCACCAGCCAGGACACGTCGATCCGGCACAACAACTTCTTCTACCGGCAATACCACTACATGCGCGGGGTGCGAGCAGGTGTGCTCCCGACGATTCGCAGCGTCCTGCTGGCCACGGTGAGCTATTTCCGGCCCGGGTTCCACCCCACCGAGATCGGCTCGACCGCACAGGCTGTGGCGTATCTGGCGTCGTCGCCTGCTGCACGCAACGCCTCCTGACCGAATTCCACAGGCAGACATCATGAATCAACGGGCACATCCACACACCACCGAGTTGACCTCACCACCGCCACATCTGTACGGCCGGTGGCGCCACGATCCCCTGATGACGTTCGGCACCGTGCTGTCGAAGACATGGATTCCCTTCTGGCGTCCCTTCTCGCCACTACGGGACACCGCCGAGGACAACGGCGTCACCACACTGCGCATCGTCGGCCGGGAGGTCGTCGCGCAGGACGAGAACGTGGTCGCACTGACCTTCGCAGGACTCGACGACCAGTTGCTCGAACGATGGCACGCGGGAGCACATCTCGACCTGCTGCTGCCGTCCGGCCGGATGCGCGAGTACTCGCTGTGCGGAGATCCCGCAGACCGGGCCACGTATCGAATCGCAGTCCGACGCATTCCCGACGGCGGGGGCGGCTCGGTCGAGGTACACGACACCCTGCACGTCGGTGACACTGTTCGGATCAAGGGACCCCGCAACGCATTTCCGATCGCTCTACCCGGTCATGGATCGCAGGCACGCGCGCTCAGGTTTGTCGCCGCTGGCATCGGGATCACACCGATCCTGCCGATGTTGGCGGCAGCCGAGCGCCTCGGACTCGACTGGTCGATGATCTACACCGGACGGAGCATGGACTCGATCCCGTTCCGCGACGAGGTCGCGCGTTACGGACCCAAGATCACGATCCGCACCGACGACGAGCACGGTCTGCCGACCATGGAAGAACTGCTGGGCACCGTCGACCCCGAAACCGGTAGAGCTCCATCAGGTCTCGCAGTCTACTGTTGCGGCCCGGTCCCGATGCTGGAGGCGCTCCGCCGTCATTTACACGACCGTCCGGACATCGAACTGCATTATGAGCGTTTCAGTCCACCACCGGTCGAGAACGGTCGCCCGTTCACGGTGACCATCGACTCCACGGGGCAGCAGATCGACGTCGCGGCCGACGAGACACTGCTGTCCGCGCTACGCAAGGAGATTCCGACGGTGCCGTATTCATGCCGTCAGGGTTTCTGCGGGACATGCAAGATCAGGACGTTGTCCGGTGCGATCGACCACCGGGACAACATCCTGACCGAGCCGGAGCGTAACGCGGGCTCCATCCTCACCTGCGTCTCACGAGCGGGCGGAGATCACCTCACCCTCGACCTCTGACGCCTGCTCGGACTCGGGTTCGGTTGTGCGTGAACCGCTCACGCCGCGCAGGAGGACAGCTGCCGCCACGGCTGCCACCGCCGTCACCACGACGGCGACCCACACGGCGCTGTGCAGACCCTCGACGAACACCTCTTGCACGGCAACAGTCATGCGCTCCGACATCGAGGTAGGCGCACGCGATGCCACCTCGGCCCCGCCCATCACCGACTGCTCGGCAATCTCGGCGAGGTGAGCTGGAAGGCCAAGCCCACCAATCCGTTCCGAGACCGACGACGCGTACACAGACGTCAGCACCGAACCGAGCACTGCCACACCGAGGGTGCCGCCGATCTCGCGCGTGGTGTCGTTGACCGCGCTGCCGGCGCCGGCTTGCTCCGGTCGAAGCGAATCCATGATCACTTGCGTACACGGCCCGGAAATCGCGGCGAGCCCAGCAGCCATCAGTGCCATCGACCAGATGATGAGCTCCCAGTAGCCCGACACCCGTGACGAGATCTCCACGAGTGCAAAGCCGGCCGACATCAGAACGGCCCCGGTCGTGACGACCCACCGGGGGCCGACCCTGTGCGCGAACGCCATCGCGATCGGCGAACATACCGCCGTCACGAGCGCGAAAGGCAATGTGCGCACACCTGCTTCGAAAGGTCCGTAGCCCTTGACCGCCTGGAAGAACTGGGTGATGAGGAAGATGAATCCGAAGAGCGAGAAGAACGCTACGGCGACCATCCCGGCTGCGGTCGCGAATCGGCGATTGGCGAACAATCGGACATCGAGAATCGGATGTGTCACCGTGAGTTCGCGCCACACGAATAGACCGATCACCGCGACCGCGATGACGAGGCCGGCAATGGTCCGCGGATCGGCCCAGCCGACGTGCGGACCCTCGATGACCGAGTAGGTCAGCAGGCCGAGTCCGAGCACTGACAGGACGAGGCCGAGGACGTCGAACCGCGCGACCGACTCCGGCCGCGTGCCCGGCACGACCGCGAGCACCGCGAGCGCGGTCACAGCAGCGATGGGCAGGTTGACCCAGAACACCGACGCCCATGAGAAATGCTCGAGCAACCATCCACCGAGTACCGGCCCGATTGCGACCGCGACGCCCGACGTCGCACCCCACACGCCGACCGCGGTCGCGCGTTCGGCGCCGACGGGGAAGATCGCGATGATCAGCGCGAGCGTCGCAGGGAAGACAAGCGCTGCGAACACACCGAGTCCCCCACGCGCGACGATCAGTTCGCTCAGCGTGTTCGACGACGCGGCCAACGCCGACACCGCGGCGAAACCGGCGATACCGGTGACCAGCATCCGACGATGACCGAAGCGGTCGCCGAGGTACCCGCCGGTGAGGAGCAGACCGGCGAACACCAGCGTGTAGGCGTCGACGATCCACTGCAGGCCCGAAATTCCTGCCCCCAGATCGCGCGCCATGGTCGGCAACGCGACATTGACGATCGTGTTGTCGATCATCACCAACAGTTCGGCCAAACACAGCGCACCGAGCGCCAACCATCGTGAACGCATCTGACTCACCTCCGATAATGGATTGCCGTTCCACTGTTGTAGAACAGCGTTCTTATCTAGAAGAACACTGTTCTAGTAGGCTGTCAACATGGCCTCTTCCCGAAGTCCGCGTCGTACTCCGGCTACCGAAGTGCGCGCCAACCTCATCGCCTCGGGGCGTCGAATCCTTGAACGTGACGGCGTTGCCGGACTCACCGTCCGTTCCGTTGCGACCGAGGCCGGAGTCGCACCGATGGGTGTGTACAACCACTTCGACGGCAAGGAGGGTCTACTCGACGCCCTGGTGAGCGATGCATTTGCCGAATTCACCCGCATGATCGACGTGACGGACGACGACGCGCGCGACCGACTGGCGCACAGCGGACGGGCGTATCGGGAGTTCGCGCTGAGGTACCCGATCGTGTATTCGCTGATGTTCGGCTCCGACCACCACCCCGACTCCGACATCGCCGACCACGCCTTCGAAGTCCTCACCGACCACATCCGCTACGGGCAGAACGCGGGACTACTCACGAGGGCCGAGCCCCACGAGGTGACGATGCAGGTCTGGAGCTGCGTTCACGGTGCGGTGTCGTTGGAGTTGGCCGGCACGCATCCGCCGACGATCGATCCGGGCACCAACTACGAGCACGTCTTGGCGATGGTGCTCCGCGGGCTGTCGACGTGATGCGAGAATGGGCGCGATGAGCAGCGACGACAAGGGCACGACCGAGTATCGGATCGACGACCTGGCGAGGGCGGCCGGAACCACCACGCGCAACGTCCGCGGATACCAGGACCGCGGGCTGTTGCCGAGGCCGTTGCGCCGTGGACGTATCGCCATCTACACCGACTTACATCTCGATCGGCTGAAGGTGATCAACGATCTGCTCCGCCGCGGATTCACCATCCGACACATCGGCGAATTCCTCAGCGGAATTCAACGCGGCGACGACCTCGCGGACGTCCTCGGGCTCCGTGAAGTCGTCGCAGCTCCCTGGGGAAACACGACGAAGGGGTCGGTCAGTGCGGACGAACTCCGTGAACTGCTCAACAACAGCAACCCCGCGTATCTCACACGACTCATCGACCTCGGATTGATCAGTCCGGAGGGACCGTCGGACCCTCCTACCTCATTCACCGTGCTCGACCAGGAGACCATGGACGCCTATGCTCGACTGGTCCGACGAGGCGTGACACTGAATTCGATCCTCTCGGTGCACGAGAAGCTCAGCGCTGACATGGATTCGGCAGCGGAGTCGCTCATCTCGGCGGGTCGCGGCACCATCGCCGAGGAATACAAGGACGGCTGGATTCCGCAGACCCCCGCCGAATCCGATTGGGCGCGCGACCTTCTCGTCGAGCTCAGGCGCGCCGGGTCGACGATCGCGCACAACACCCTCGACCGCGCACTCGACCGTGACATGGCACGCCAACTCGGCGACTACCTCGCCATCGCAGAGCGCGACGAGCCGTCAGGGGACGATGATCGGCGGCAGCCCTCCGGGTAGTGGAATAACTGCTCGCGGTCGGGGTTTCGGTCGCGACGTCCGCCGCGGTGCATGCTGCTCGGCGCGCTGCGATTGCTCGGTCTGCGTGGTGGGCGGTGGAGGCGGGGGTGGCGGCACGTAGGTCGCGGCCGGCGCGCGCGCCTCGTTGAGGTCGCCAAGGTCTGCGTACAGCTGCGTCGACGTCGCCGATGTCTGTGGTGCGGCAACGGTATTCGACGTCGAGGGTGTCGCTGAGCCTCCACTGAGGGCCAGCGCCGTGGCGGCGACAGCGACCCCGACGACGCCGGCGGCTGCACCCGCACCGAGTACCACCTTCTTCCGACGACCGCGTGATTCGTTCTCGGCGATCACCGAACGTTCCTGCCGCACAGGTTGTTCGGAGTGCGACGCCACACCCGGTTCGTCGGCGCCAGGGTAGGTCTGGTATCCCATCGCCAGGTCGCGGTCCGGCAGGTCGGAGTACGCCAGCGAAATCGGTTCGATCCGATCGGTCACGTCGAATTCGTTGTCGACCGATCGCACGGCTCGGGCGTCAGGAACGCTCTCGACGTACGGCTCCGACTCCACCTCGACGAGGTCGGTGGTCTCGGCCCTGTTTCCGGCCGGGTAATGCTCCCGGGAGGATTGGTCCGTCTGTGCCCCGACCGCGGGTCCCGACTCACCATCGCCGACGGGCAGAGACACCACGACATCGTCGAAAACAGCGATCGGTACGTCGACGACGGGTGCGAGTAGTTCGGGTAAACCGGGCCACACCGTGTGCGACGCGTCGAACACCATCGCGCTGACCTCACGTCGAGATGCCTGTGCGCTCGACGCCACCGCGTCGGGCACGCGCTCTGCGCATGCCAACGTCGACTGCGCGACGTCGCGGCGCGTGACACGGAACAGGCGCACGTGATTCTCGCCCATGATGAACGCGCCGTCGGACTCGGCGAGGCGGTGCCGACCCCGCTGGCTGAGGAGACGGAGCTCTGCGGTCCAGTCAGCGGATTCGGGGGGATCGACGCGGCCGGCGCGCACGAGGTGATCGGAAATGAGAGCGTCGAGCTCAGCTCCACTGGTACCCGCGACGAGCGTGTGCGCGAAGATCGCACCCGATTCGACGTCGACGAGCCACACACGAACTCCGTCGTCGGCGACGGTGATCAGCGCCAAGGAATCGACGAGGGTCGAGTGACGCCGAC
Source organism: Gordonia otitidis (assembly GCF_020735545.1). Taxonomy (NCBI): domain Bacteria; kingdom Bacillati; phylum Actinomycetota; class Actinomycetes; order Mycobacteriales; family Gordoniaceae; genus Gordonia; species Gordonia otitidis. Next base: position 2,582,103 of record NZ_CP085974.1, on the reverse strand, counting down.
GGAGGTGTTCGGAGACACGGCCGATCACGGACGCGTCGAGGACCCGCCCGCGTGCGATCACGTCATCTGCGATCACGTCGTCGTCCATTGATGTTGCAATCCCGTCATCGAGAAACTCCACACGCTTTCTCGTGAGTCGGGCTCAGTCAATCCTGTGCCACGCTCTGTCGATCACTCCCCCGAGTTCCGAGAGTTCAACCTAGCACGAGGTCACCGATGCGCCACTTGTGTCGCACCTTCGAAGGACGCTGCCGATGGGCGTACAGCACCCGTGCGACGCCGCTCACCTGCCGTGTCGTTCTGCAGCAATAAGCCGTCGGCAGAGGCCGCGGTTCTGCCGCCGAGCGCTGCGTAGGACCATCCGGCCCGCGTCCACGTCAGCGGGTCCAGGCAGCGTCGACCATCGACGATCACGCGTGAGCGCACGACCGGATCGAGTTCGGCCGGCGCCATGTGCACGAACTCGGCCCACTCGGTGGCGATCGCGACAACATCGGCATCCTGCGCGGCTTCCGCCGCGGAGTCGGCGTAGGCCAGCATCGGGTACATCCGCCGGGAATTGCTGTTCGCCTTGGGATCGAACACCGTGACCGAGGCTCCCCGCAGAGCCAGTTGTCCCGCAACACTCAACGCCGGTGAGTCGCGGACGTCGTCGCTCTCCGGTTTGAAGGCGGCGCCCAGCACCGCGACGTTGGCGCCCAACAGTTCCCGCGGACACGACCCGACGATGAGATCGACCATCGCGGAGCGTCGTCGCATGTTGATGGTGTCGACCTCACGCAGGAACCGCAGCGCACCGTGCGCGCCGAGCTCTTCGGCGCGAGCCTCGAACGCGCGGATGTCCTTGGGTAGGCAGCCACCGCCGAATCCCAGGCCCGCGTTGAGAAACCGTCGCCCGATCCGCTTGTCGTGTCCGATCGCGTCGGCGAGTGTGGACACGTCGGCGCCGACGATCTCGCAGAGTTCGCTGATCGCATTGATGAACGAGATCTTCGTGGCGAGAAAGGCGTTTGCCGATACCTTGACCAATTCTGCGGTGGACCAGTCCGTTTCGATGACGGGAAGGCCCGTGTCGATGATGTCGCGGTAGACCTCGCGAAGCGTTTCGAGTGCGTGACTCGAGTCGGAGTCGGGGTCGGTGCCCATGACCAGGCGGTCGGGACGCAGCGTGTCCTCGACAGCGAATCCCTCACGCAGGAATTCGGGATTCCACACGAGTGCGACAGCAGAGTCGGGAGCGGTCAGTGTGTCGATTCGCCGTGCGAGAGCCGTCGCAGTACCGACGGGCACAGTCGATTTGCCGACGATGAGGTGATCACCGCGCAGATGCGGAACCAACGCGTCGACCGCGGCTTCGACGTACGACGTGTCGGCGGCATGTCCGCGAGCACGCTGAGGTGTTCCCACACCGATGAAGTGCACCGCACCGTGCCCCGCAGCGGCGACCGCATCGGTGGTGAACGCCAGCCTGCCTGCAGAGATGTTGCGGCGCAGGATGTCTGCGAGCCCTGGCTCGAAGAATGGAACCTCGCCTGCGGAGAGCCGACTCACTTTGGCGGGGTCGACGTCGACGCCGAGGACGTCATGTCCGAGCTCGGCCATGCACGCTGCGTGTGTCGCCCCGAGGTATCCACAACCGATCACTGTCAGCTTCATACCTGGATGACTACGTGGGTCGATCTGCCAGCTCGCTACGAGCGTGTGGCCAGCCGCAGGCGCCCATGTGAACGTCGCGGACCCTCGGTGAACAGCAGTCGTCTATCCGGCCTCGCGGATGAAGTTCAGATATGCCTTCGACGGAGTGGGACCGCGCTGACCCTGGTATTTCGACCCGACTGCCGCGCTACCGTACGGGTTCTCCGACGGGCTGCTGAGCCGGAACAGGCAGAGTTGTCCGATCTTCATGCCGGGCCACAGCGTGATGGGCAGGTTCGCCACATTCGACAGCTCGAGCGTGATGTGGCCGGAGAAACCGGGATCGATGAACCCTGCCGTCGAGTGGGTCAGTAGGCCGAGACGACCGAGCGAGGACTTCCCCTCGAGCCTGCCGGCCAGGTAGTCGGGCAGGGTGCAGATCTCCAGCGTCGAGCCGAGGACGAACTCGCCCGGGTGTAGGACGAAGGGTTCGCCGTCGGCAGGCTCGACCAGCGTGGTCAGTTCGTCCTGGCGCTGTGCGGGGTCGATGTGTGTGTATCGGGTGTTGTTGAAGACCCGGAAGAGGTTGTCGAGCCGGACGTCGACGCTCGACGGCTGCACGAGGGACGGATCGAACGGATCGATCGCCAGATTCCCGTCGGCGACCTCGGAGCGGATGTCACGATCGGAGAGCAGCACGCCTGCGAGCGTATCGGACCTGGCCGATGCGTCGAAGGTCGACGGTCGGTCAGCTCACCGTGCGTTCGGCGATGGCGAGCACCAGGCGACGTGGGGCGAACCGCGCGCCATACGCACCGATCCGATTGAGAAGACCGTCGACGACGCTGGGCTTGCCCTCGTCGAGTGCCTTGAGGGCTGTGTCGACGACCTGCTCGGTGGAGCGTCGTTGTTTCATCGCCGAGCCGTCGCCCGCGACGTCGAAGAACTCGGTGTCGGTGGCGCCCGGGCAGACCGCCAGAACCCGCACACCTGCTCGTCTACCCTCCGACCACAGCGCCTCGCTCAGGGAGAGCACGTAGGCCTTGGTCGCGGCGTACACCGCCATGCGCGGGACCGGTTGGAAAGCGGCGTTGCTGGCGATGTTGAGAATTGCTCCGCGGCCGACCTCGGCCATCCGCTGGAGATAGATGGTGGTGAAATCCGTCAGGGTGCCCACGTTGAGCTGGACCTCGTCACGGATGCGCGCAGGGTCGGCCTTCGCGAGGTAGCCGAACGTCCCGAAGCCGGCATTGTTGACCAGGACGTCGACGCGCAGGCCACGACCGTCTGCTTCGGCCACCACCTTGTCGGCTGCACCCGGAACCGACAGGTCGGCTGGGATCACCTCGGCGCGTATTCCGTGGCGCGACGAGAGTTCGTCTGCGAGCGCGACCAGCTTGTCCTCGCTGCGCGCGACGAGGACGAGGTCGGCGCCGCGGGCGGCGAGAGCGCGCGCGAACTGCTCGCCGATACCCCCACTCGCTCCGGTGATGAGCGCCGTTGAGTTGCGGTAGTCCATCAATGCCCTCCCGAGGTCGTGTCCGTGTCAGGCCCACCGACGCGGAATCACCCTCCGAGGGTAGAGACAACATCGCGACCGGTCACGTGCACCAGACCTCGGGTTTGCTAGGCTGTCGTTCGCGAGTGACCTCGCACGCCGATGTAGTTCAATGGCAGAACATCAGCTTCCCAAGCTGAATACGCGGGTTCGATTCCCGTCATCGGCTCTGGTCAGACACAGTATCTTCTAGATACTTACGTTTTCACTTACGTATAACACAACAAAAAGCGCCCCACCTTCCGTAGAAGATGGGGCGCCGTGTTTGTGTCAGTCGAGGTGTTCGAGATCAGAGGCCGCGATACCGCAAGATCGGTGTGACGTCGACGGAAAACGCTTGGCTGCCGTCGTTGACCGTGAGCGACACCGGCAGCGCTTCGGTGCGGAGCAGGGTCGATCCGTTGTGGATGCCGTAGCGGTCGATGACTGCGCCGCTTGAGACGGTGCCTGCGGGGACGGTGATGGTGCCGGTGGAGCCGGTGATCTTCGCCCAGTCGAATCCGTCTTCGGTGACTTTCGCTGCTGATCCCCAGGTGGTGTCGACGTAGACGGTGCCGACGCGGTTGGTGCCTACGTACAGTCCGATGCGATTACCCAAGGCCGCGATCGCGTTGGCGCAGGCGTTGCGGTGGGCGTCGGTGTAGGTGGAAGTCATGATGTCCTCTCGATCAGGTTTGTCGTGCTCGAATCCATGCTTGGCCGCGTGCTCCGGCCATGCCTGCGGTCTGTCCGTTGAAGATGCCTCCCGCGCCGCCGCCACCACCGCCGCCTGGTGGGTTGCCCACGGTGCGTGAGCCGCCCGACGGTGCGCTCGCGCCGCCGGTGTAGTTCTGGCCGACGAACGAGTAGGTGCCCGGTGATTCGCCAGGGTTGCCGTCGGTGCCCGATCCGCCGACACCGCCGACCACAGATGCGAGGGTGGTGGATGCGAGGGAAACGCTGGTGGCTCCGCCCTGGTTGGCAGTGTTGCCGTTGACGTTGCCCGCGCCCTTGGCCCCGGCTGCACCGCCCGCCCCCACGGTCACGGTCAATGTGATTGCCGTCCACGGAATGTCGACGCCTCGTTCGAGGGTGACTGCGGACCAGGTGCCAGCTTTGCCGCCGTTCCCCGTCCGGTTCACTCCGCCGTCACCTTCCCGGCCGCCGCCGCCACCGCCGAGAACAATGATATCGAGGTAGCGAGACGAGACGGGGATCTTGTAGGTGCCTGACGCGGTGATCGCGGTGGTGGCGGGGGCGACCGCCGACCATCCAGCGAGGGCGGTACCGTCGGCCGAGGCCGCGTCACGGGCGGTCTGCCGCGGCCTCACGGCGACGAGATCGCCGAGGCCTGCGTTGTCGCGGGCGGGCGTGGTGAGCTTTGCCGTCGCGAGGTCACCGGCCGCGCCGCTGTCGAGCCCGATCAATCCCAGTCGCGCGAGGTCTGCGGACACTGCATCGTCACGCCCGGTCTCGCGTGCACGCACGGTGGCGAACCCTTGTGCGCCAGCGTTGTCCCGGATCGGGATACGCAGCTCGAAGTCCTGGGTGGGGTCGGCGCCCATGTAGAGGCTGTCCCCCGAGGCCCCTGAGATGCGGGCAGCGAGTCGAGCACGCAGTGTGGCGAGGTCGTCTGCGGCCCCGTCGTCGCGGGCAGTGGCTTGCGGCACCACCCACCAGCCGTGCTTGGTCTCCACGCCCGCAGGATCAGGGCCGTCAACGGTCCAGCCTTGGCGCGCGGCGACCGTCGCGGTCGGGCCGTCAGGAGTCCACAAGGGTGTATCCGAGGTGCGCGAGCGCGTCAGCAAACGACGTGCCGTCAGGAAGTGTGAGCAATGGGGTCATGCCGTTCGAGGGATCGCCGTCCGCATCGAGCACGACAGCGGACTCATCAGCACGAAAAACCTCCGTGCCAGTCGGCATCTGCTCACTCTTCAACGGCAGCGTAATACCGATAACCGTCTCCAACAGTCCTGTCGCCGACCCGATAGACTTCACCGTGACGAGCAGATAGCTACCGTCCGAGCAGGCGTAGTGATTGGTGACAGGACAGAACTGCGCCAGATTAGATGCGACAAGTGTTGCCGTGTTGGTCATTTCATCATCTCCACATGATCCAGAGGATGCCCGCCGCACCCACACCGCCATTGCCCGCGCTACCTCCCGCACTGGTGTTGGTGCGGTAGCACGCGCCACCACCGCCGCCACCGCCACCGGGATATCCACCGTTTCCGCCGTCGCCGCCGTTGCCACTGGTAGCCAGCGTGTGCACGTGCCGAGCACCGCCGCCACCGCCACCCGCACCGCCTGTTTTCGTGGCGGCAGCAGGGCTGGCATTCCCGCCGTTACCGCCGTTGCCAGCATTACCGCTACTGCCCCCAAACTGCGCGACACCACCATCACCACCGACCGCCTGCTGAGTGGAGACGCCATTCTGCCCATCTGCGGCGGACGTTCCTGCGGTAGCACTGCCACCCTGCCCCCCACTACCAGGACCAGACGTCGTGGCCTGGTACCCGAGCAGAGTGGCGATCTGTTTCCCTGTGTCACAGTTGACGCTCATCCACGAACCAAACGATGTCGTGCCGCCATTACGAATAGCGGTGGCCGACGCATCACCACCAACACCGCCGTTACCAGCCCCACCCGCGCCGACCGTGTAGCTGACCGTCCCACCTGCTGCGGGAAGAACATTGAGGTCGATCTGCGTTGCCAGGTAGGAGCCGCCATAACCTCCAGCGCCCCCCTGCACAAACGTTCCCGACGCCTGCTGGTAGGCGTAGGACCCCTTGTTCCCACCGCCGCCGCCACCGATACCGATGACGATGAGCTCTTTCAGATTCGCTGGCACCGTCCACGACCCCGACGATGTTTTCGTCTCCACCGTGTAGCCGCCCTCCGCGAACGACTTAACCTGAGCCAGCGTGTCATACACATCTGTGTCCGCGCCCGCTGTTGACCCACCGGACCAGCCCTGCACGATGCCAGCCTTCGTGCCGTCCGCCTGGTCCTTGAGACCAGACATCTCATCCAGGACTTCCTGGATACGGTCAGCGACCACACCACCAGCAACCGGCACCTTGCGGATCGCCGACAGAATTGCGTTCGCGAGGTTGAGAATGAAGTTCTGCACCGACCCGACCATCGTGGTCGTCGCCTTCTCCGCTAACGACCCGACGAGTCCCGTGATCTGGTTCTGCCCCAACCCAATCGCGCTCACAAGGTTCGGCAACGGCGACGACACCGTGCCACCCGTCAGCAACGTCTTCACCTGATTGGCGAACGTCACCGCATCGTTGATCGCGTCCTGCACACTCGACCGCGCCTGTCCGGTTAGCTTCTCAATGAACTCCTTGAGCTTCGCCAGCGCGTCGCCGATGTCGTCGCCGAGGTCGCCGAGCGCATCAACCAAACCACCAATCCACTGCTGCGGCAGAGACGTAGCCGTCTTCCGCAGCGTGACGTCATCCCACCACACGGTGCCCGACGTGCCCGCAGCCTCGACCGTGATCCGCACCCGCACACCCGTCACATCCGCTGGCACCGTCCACGACTGCGACACCACCGTCCCCGACATGTCAGTGCCCGACCCGACACCACCGATCACGACCTCTGGCTGCGACGTGTCACCGATGACCGGCATCACCACCAGCTGCGCGACCTGACCGGACCCGACCGCCGACTGCCGACGCGCCTTACCCGCCACCGCCAACACCTGACCCGCAGACACCGGCACCAACTCAGACGTCAGTACCTTCCGCGCCCCAGACAGCATCGCGCGCGCTGACCCGCCGCCAACCGCCGCGTCCCACGTCCAGTCACCGCCGCCATCCATCGTGTCCTCGGATGCGAAATCACCAAAGCCTGAGAGCATGTTCGGGCCAGGCTGATTCGTCAACTGCGCCAACGACAGCTGCGGGATACGAGCCATATCGATCAGGCCCGTCAGGCCACCACGCAACGCCGACACGATCGTCTGGATCGTGCCCAACGCCGAATCGGTGCCCGTGTAGGAGCCCTCGAACGCGGCCTTGAGGTCGGCGAAATTGGCGCCGATACTCCCGAAGAAGCCCTCAACCCCATCGATAATCTGCGGCACAGTCGGCCACGTCGACTCCGGCAACCCAGTGATCGTCGACAAAAGCTTGCGGATAGGCCCGAAGAGAAGTTGATCACCGAGCGCAATGAGATCCACGTCCATGTCCCAGCCGCCGACCGGCTGGCCTTGCGTTTTCTGGTACGCGGAAAGGGGTAGCCCGTCTGGTGAAGTCATCCCACACTCCTGATTCGCTTGGCGGCGTTCTGTAGCCACGTGTCGCCTGCGGTGGGTCGCTGCCACGAGTACACGGTGTGTTGACACAGCGACCCCGAAAACTTGAGGGTCCGCGGGTCGACACCGAGGTAGCCGCACACGTCATCCACCGCCCGACCGAACCTGCGGATCGTGCCGATCGCATCAAGCGGATTGGTGCGGATCTGCTGCCAGCGGTTGTTCCGCACCCGATCAAGCAGGTCCAACCCCCACGCGGCAGGATCACAGAGACTCATCATGGCGGTCTGGTCCCCGATGGTGCGGATCGGCGAATCCGCTGGGCAACAACAGATCACGTCGCGCGGATTGCTCACCCACAGGACCGGGCCGAACGTCTTCATCGGACGCAACCCCGCCACACCGAACAGCCCGTTCGTCAACGGTGCGTGCGGGTCGGCCACCAGGACCGCGCCCTTTACCTCCGGGTAGCTTCCCCAGCAGTCAGCCAGCCACCGATGCACCAACGCCGCACCACCCGAATAGCCGGCCACAATGATGCGTGGCGACGGATCAACCGCAAGATGCCGCTCGATAACATCGGTGAGCATTCGCTGGCCAGCAGCTAGCGCACGCTCGAACGACTGCCCATCCCAACGCTTCCCAGGATTGACGAACCCATACTCTGCCGACCACCCGAGCTCGACATGCTCCCACGACGGCAGATTCGCCACAAGCTGCGACAGCATGTTGCTGCCCATCTTCTCGCCAATACCGCGGGCGGTGATAAGGACAGTCAACGCCCGCACTCCGGATCAGGATAGGGCTTGCGTTCCTTGTCGAGTCGCGACTTCTCTGCCTGCAACCGCTCATACTCGTCCGACAATGCACGCGCCTGCGTGTTGTAGTCCGATACCACCTTCCGCACAGCCGGGAAATCTCCCACAACCGCACCAAGATCAACGAACGTCTGATCCAGCAACTTTCGCCGGTCAGACGAAATATCCGTCGCCCTGTCTGTAATGCGCCGCTGCTCGGCGGTCACACTAGTGTTATAGGTGATTGCCTCACGGAACTCGCGGTCACATTCCGCTGCCTTCTGGTCCGACACCGACACCTGGATCACGGTGAACAACACCACGATCGACAGCGCGATCGCCGCGAGGGTGAAGTTCCGCGACGTCGACGGAATGAACAGCAGGATGATGCGACGCCCACGAATCCGCAAGTACCCGAGCTCAGCGATGAACCCGAGGAGGAACGAAAGAGCCGCCGTAAGAACGTAATTCCAGATCATTCGTCGTCCTTGTCGTGTTTGTCGCCGTCACGCTGAGACGCGGCGACGATGCCGAGTAACGTGGACAGGATCGCCATAAAGGCAAGACCGATGGTCTGCGGAGGGTCGTACGTCCGAACGAAAGCGTCGAGGATCAACGAACCCGCCCATAAGCTCCCCACGATGACGATCAGCGCCACGAGGATTCGTGGCACCTTCTTGTCGTTCTTCGCCACTCAAACACCTTTCAGCAACGCCCACCGGGCGAAATGAATGCCCCACCATCGGGAACCCTCCCCGCTCACACGACCGAGGAGTTAAGCGCCTTCGGCGTGACCTGCGGACGGGTGAACACGAAACCGAGGGTCACGGTGGCGACGGCCAGCACGGCGCCCTGTTGCGCCTCGGTCAGGTGTAGGCCGAATGCGACCACGAGCGGCACCGCGGTCTGGACCACCGCGACCAGTGCGGGATACACGCTCTCGCGCACCGTGATCACCACGATCAAGCCGAGGACCGCGTTTACCGCGGCCAGAATGATGCCCTGTGTGTCGGTCGAGATACCGATCCCGAAGGTCGTCAGCAGCACCAGGGCCGCCGAGATCAGTGACGTCCACGCGGCCGGCTCGCGGCCGAAGACGAGGCGGGGAGTGGGGGTTGATGTGGTCATATCACTTGCCTTCCAGTTCGGTGATGCGCTTTTCGAGCGCGATGATTCGGTCCCGGGCGTCGGCCAGTGAGTCGACGATGGTGAAGTTCTGACCCTTGTCGTTCTGCCCGAGCTGCTTCCACCCCGGATACTGGCCGGAATCCCGACCGCCCGTGAGTTGCTGACGAATGTCCTTCACATCCGAGATCAGCGGCCCCACATACGCTTTAATGAAGCCGATGATGTCGTCTTTGGCTGCCATGTCGATCTCCTCTGGTTGGGTTGGCAGGAGTGCTTGACCGAGTGTCAGGCACAAATTCCAGCGGTTCGTGCGGTCCTGTAGGCCGTTGGTGCCGCCATTCACAGCGACGGTTGCGCCGTAGATGTCGCCGCGGTCGGCGTAGCTGTTCATGTTCCGGGCGACGGTCCAGTACCAGACGGCCCCGAGGAAGCCGTAGCGGATGGTGCCGAGCTCGCGCGGGCTGTCTACGAAGTACGTCGGCGTCGGCACATACCCTTTTGAATGCGCCCACTGCGACAACGTGCGATAGTTCGCGCGGCCTGTGATCTGGATAGGTCCGCGGCCTTTGAACCGCACACCATCGCCGGATTGGTTGTTCCCGAGGTCGCTGCGCCACTCGTACGCCGCCCCCGACGCGATCTCCTCGTAGTAGCGCAGGCCCACCGACTCGTGGCCGATCTGCGCGCAGAACATCGCGGCGCGGTTCACGGTGATGCAGCCCGACCGAATCAGCGCCTCATTGAATGCGGCGCACTCCTCGTCACTGATGACAGAGTTGCCCATCGCCGTTATGAGTGTTGCGCGATCCATCACCGCACCGCCGCAACATGATCGCGGAAGTCAGCCAAACCATCGACGAGCGTCCTGTTCGCTCCCGTCGCGGTCTGCCCGAGTTGACGCCAGCCGCGATACTGACCAGCATCACGCGACCCCTGCCCGCAGAACTGCTCACGCACATCCTTGACGTCGGAGATGACGGGACCGACGAACGCCTTGATGAAGTCGATGACCGCAGGAGCATCCACCTCATCGGCAGGCACCGCCGTTGCCGACGTGTAGCCCTTGCCCGCGACGACCGTTGCCATTTGGTCCGCGCTCGCCCAGTACAGGTAGTCACGGAAACCGGAATCGGCTACCAGCACTTCGCGGCGGGCCTCGTTGTATCCCATGATCGCGAGATAGTGATAGACCGGAAAACCGCTAAACGACAGGAACTCGCCGCGCGTCGGCTTCGGCGGATTCGACTGCGGCGCGATGATGTTCGCCCCAACCCCGTACCCGCCGTCGATCGACCACTTGACGTCCGACCACCACAGGTCTTTCGCCTGACGTGACGCCGGGTCGGCAATCTCACGCACGATGAACTTGGCGTCAGGGAGCTTGTCGTTGAGGACCGCGGTGAGCTGGCGGATCGAGTTCGTTCCATCGACCGTCGTGCCTAGTGAGCGCGCGAGGTCGCTCTCGCTGAGCAGAATGCCGCGCGCCGACAGGATCATCTGTGTCGTCGCGGGGCCGCACCAGTAGTAGGTGTCCTGCTTGATGATCCCGAAGTTCACGGGAAGTGTGATGTCGCCTTGCATCGATCCTCCTACTTTTGGGTGCCAATCCCACAGTGCGAACCCGACAAATCAACCGACGACACCGGCGGTTGTCACGACTGATCCTCCTCAAGGTGGATGTCGTCAATGTCGGCCTGTAGCCGCTCTATCAACGCCTGCTTCTCCGACGTCGTGAGGACAGCGGTCGCAACGTCCCGCACCTTGTCGACCGGATCGATGTCAGGGATCGGGGAACGGGCATCCTGCCAGCGGTGTGCGCCGCGCGGTAGGTCGACACGCCGGATCTGTGCCGCCTGATCATCGAGGGCAAAGCCGCACAACTCGACGTGCTCAGCGATACGAGCGGCTGTGTGCGGCAACATGATCGCCCCCGGCGACGGCTGCCAAATCCCCGCAGGATCACGCACCATCGTCATCGGAATGTCGAGGAACAAACCCTCCCAACGATGCGTCTTACGTGCACTCGGGTTATAGGGGATCGAGTAGGTGTCGCCGTGGTCGTCGACGCGTCGAATGTCCTCCATCACACGGTACCTCCGTCGCTGAGAACGCCTTGCTGCTGAATCAGGGTCAAAATGCTCTCCTTGTAGCGCTGCATCTTCGCTGCGGGGGACTCCTCCGCGCGACCATCACCGATCGTCAAACGGTGAGTGACCGGCTCGGAGGCTGACCACTTCACACCCCACTTCGTCACGTGATCGACATACAGTTGGTCGGCAATCTCGAACGCGATCCGATCCATCAGATCGAAGTGCTTACCCAGCTTCCACGGCAAGGCTGCGGGATCAAGTTCGGCCTCAAAGCTGGTGTAGTAGCGGGTGTCCCAGAATCCGGTCCGGATGGCCTGCAGTGTCGAGAGGGTGAATCCGACGCCCGGTCCTTGCACCCACTGCTCCCAGTTCGCATCCGGACCCATCATCGCCTTGCGCACCGGATTTGGGATGCGATGGAACGCGAGGATCGTGTCCTCCACCAGAAAATCGAAAACCCCGAGCGCAAGCCCGGAGTTTCCTATCGTCGCTCCCAACCATCCAAGGGCCGCGTTCGCTGCGAGTTTGGCAAGCGAGTTCACCCACTGAGGCGATTTACCTCCCGTCACCATCGCGTAGGCGATCGCCTTGTGCAGAGTCATCGTTGATGATGACAGCGGCGTGAGGTTGCCCTCCGGGATCACAATCGCCGGAGTCGACTTCACCGTGCCGAAGATGCCCGGAAGCTTGTACTCATCAGGAACCGTCCGCGACATCTCCTGCGAGACTTCGTTGATGAAGTCCTCAGCCATCACCCCAACGAAGTTGAGGAGTCCGTCAGCAAGTGTGCCGGTGAAGCCTTGGTAGCCGGACTTGTCGATCGTCTTGAACACCCTCACCGAGTGCTCACCCGACAGGTTCAGCCCTGGGATCGGCGGGTCACCAGGCATCCAACGCTGCACGCTCAGATGCAGCCCGCCGTCCTGCAGGGTTGGCAGCACGAGGTCGTGAAACATGGGGAACCGCGCCGACATTGCCGTCCATCGCGACGTGTCGACGAGCGGGTTGTTGGGGACCATCGAGGTCCACCAATCCTGCGGCAGGTAGTCGTCGAACATCCCCATGCCAGCAAGAATGTCGTCAGGGAACGAGTCGATGCCCATCTGAACACGCCACATATTCATCAGGCCGTACGTGTTGACGCCCGTCACCGATGGCCCCACCCATGGCATCGCCTTGATTGGCTGAAACTCCGCTGGGCTACCCGGTGTTGCATAACATTCGAGATGTTTCGCCCGGTCGTAGTCGTGCAGGAAATGCAGACGCACAGCGACCATCTCGCCCGCCGCGATGACCCGTTTGATCGAGTCACACTTGCCTGCCCACCGCTTGTACGGGGTTTGGACAATGATGTGCACATCCTCGGGCCACCGCTGCTTCGTGAGCAGCCATTTCACGAGCTTGTGGCGCCCGGGAAGTGTGAGGTCGCCTTCCCCGGTATCGTTGGCGATCTCCTCGAAATCGGCGTCGATCTCACCCTGCACGTACGCGACAAGCTGCCACTGCTTGTCGCAGATCATCACCTCGGGACGCTGCTGCGTGGCGGCAGCTTCCACCCTGTGCCGTGCAAGAACCCGCTCGCGCACACCATCGAGCCGAATATCGACCGGAGTGGTCACCAGGGCCGCTTCCACATCGGCGTCATGTACGCCTTAGCCGCACCCGCGCCGCCAGTCACACTGATCGGCACCTCAACCGGCACTGTTGTGTTCGCGGGAATCGTCTTGCGGAACCGCAACCCCAGCAGAGACATAGCGATCTGCGATTCAGTGTCGGAATCCAACTGCATCGCAAACGGGTCGGTATCGATAAACAGATCACCGACCGACGCGGGGAACTGCTCGAGCGTCACCGTGTCACCGTTGATACCGTCCGGTACCGTCCACTTCTCAACGCCTGTGTTGGTGAGCGAAATCTGCACACTGATGTCAAGATCGCCGGGGTTGACGAACTTCAACGTCCCCGATCCGCTCGCCGTGCCCGTAAGCGGCCACCGTGACGTGATGGTTTGACCGCGCCAGCCTGGGCGATAAGCAATGAGCGGGATCGCCCACGGCCATTCCTCGTCAGGTTCAGAGTCCATGTCGTCCTCGGGCCACGTCTGCACCCGCACATCGAGCTCGCGGTACGCGTCACCCGCACGGTTGAATACACGCAGCGTCGAATCCGCTTCATCCGACCACGCCGCCCACCACTGATTCTCGATCTCCTCCCACTCAACGCCTGTAGCGCCAGAGGAGAACACCTTGAGGTCAATAACCTGCGGATCAGTTTTCGGAATACCGGGGATTCCACCAGGCATGAACGCGGGCTTCTGATCACGCGGTACACGTAGCGGGTGATACAGGCCCTTGACTCCGGACATGATGACCGGCCCCATACCTGGACCGTGCAGAGGCCACATGGACCCGTCCACACCATCAACCTCGACGACGCGCGGATACTCCATCAACGCACCCGCGATCCGTAGCCCGCCGAGCCGCGGAACTCGTTACGGCTGATCTCCTGCACGATGTCACCGACCGTGTTGCCGTAGACAGTGATGTTGGTTGTACGCCCACCACCCGAAGTGGTCGATTGACGTGCAGCCTGGTTCGACACCGAACCCCACTGCTCACCCGCACCCACCAACGCGCCCTCCACATCCTCGCCCGAGTTGATCGCCGACAGCAGACTGAAATTGCGTTGAGTGCCCATAGCGTTCACCACAAACTCGCGACCATGTACGAAGCCCGCGATGCGGTTGGCGGCGATGTTTCCGGTGTAGCCACCCGACTTCCACCCATGTCCCTGTCCCCACATGGTGGTGAGGTCAGTGCCGTACTTCTCCCGGTAGTGCTTGATCGCGGACGCCACATTCGCCACCGGATCAAGACGGTCATCCGGGAACCGCGTGTCACGCGCCGACTTCCACGTCGACAAAGCGAACTGCAACAAACCAGCCGCCTCGTTACCGCCCGAGTTGACGTCCTGAATCTGCTGCACCGCCCGCGGATTACCACTCGATTCGGTGTTGATCTGCTTCACGCCAGCATCAAGGTTCGCCACCGTGTCCGCGATGCCGTTGTGCTGGAAGTTGATCGCCCACTTCAACAGCGGGCGCCACTGCTCGGCACCCTTGGACGGGTCGTAGTTGATCTTCGGCGCACCGTGCGCACCAAGGTCAGGCATCTTCGACAAAGGTGCCGACCCCTGCTGAACCGTCGACCCATCCCCATACTGTGGATCGGTGTACGAACCCTGCGGCGTCGACTGCGACACGGACGGAGACGTCGGCGTTTCCGGAGTGTTCGTGAGCGCCGAATTGCCAGCCGTCGCACCCTGGTTCGTGGTGCGGACGTTCTCGCCCTTGTCGATCGAGATGGCGCTGCCAGGATCGGTGATCCACGACGGCAGACCGAAGAAATCGCCGATGCCCTCCGCGAGAATGCCGCCAGCATCCTGCCCGAGTTCCTTGAGGCTCTTCATCTTCCCCGGTTGAGACGCCTCACCTGCACCGCTTGTGTTGGGCTGGCCGGCACCGTTACTCGGATCGGGCGTTTTCTCGGCAGCGGTCTTGATCTTGTCCGCAGCAGCCTGAACCTCGTCAGCCGTTGCCGAATCCTTCAACACCACCGCATCAGCAGGGATCGTGTCACTCTGCGGCTTCGCGGCACCCACCTGAGCAATCGCCTCAGACATGGACGCACCCTTGTCCATCAACGACTTCACCTGATTGAGCTGCGACCAGTTCAGAACCGCTTCCGGCTTGCCCGTCTCATTCGTGACAATCGACTGCCCCGTAGGCACGAAACCGCCCTGATCACGGAACAAGCCCGCGATCGCCTTACCAGGAGCCTTGATGATGTTCGTGACGGTCGAGGTGATCTTCTTCGCCGCTTCGTACGCCTTCTCGAGCTTGTCGCCGAGCTTGCCAGCCAGATTAAACGCCGTATCGATCGCCTTCGTCTTCGTCTCGTCCAACGCCTTCGGCGGGATACCCAACCATTCAGGCGGTGGCGAACCAATGACCCGCGATATGCCTTCCTTGACCGGGTTGAGCGCCTTGTCGACGATCTCGGTGATCTTCTTCTTGATGATGTTGAGCATGTCCGCGGTTGATGGACCACCGAATCCGCTCGTCACCAAACCCTCGGGCACTACGTTCGGGTCAACGGACTGCGGCGCATAGAACAGGTGGTCATGATCCATATGGTTCTGCGTCGGCGAACCACGATCGGGCATTCCCTCGGACCGGCCATCCGGATACCACATCTTCTGCTGCCAGATGGCCCAGTTCAGCGGGAACTTCTTGCTGTTGGCGATCGCGAAGTCCTTGACGCTGGTGCCCGTCTTGGCGTCGTTGATCATGACGTCGAGAGCACGGCCCGAGGAGTGTTCGTTGTAGCCGTCCGGAGGCCGATAGCCGCCGATGCTCGACACGCCCTTGGACCACAGTCGTGAAATGATGCGGCCCATCAGTTTTGCTATGTCCTGCAAACCGCCCTCACCGGGCATCGGCGCCAGTTTGTCGCCCGCAGACACCGCACCGCCGTCAGCGAACCGCGGAATGTTCCCGCCATCCGACGTCGCCGCCGCCAAGCCGGAGGGAGTCCACGTGAACGGCTTGCCCTGGTCGACCATCTGCCGCATCCGATACTGGGCGCCCTGCCCACCAGACTTGCGGACATCGTTGACATCCCACACGTGCTCCTCGGGCATCAACAGGGCGTGCACCGAGTCTTTGCCACGCTTCGCGCCAGCCGACAGCGGCACCGAGCCGCCTTCTGCGAACTTCACAGGAGCCAGCGGAGACATCTGCTTGAGGCCAGGAAGGAAACCAGCGATCGTGTTCCACGCCTTTAGCAGCCCGTTGTTCCACACGGTATTGATGACGAAGTTAATCGGCGTCGCGACAAAGCCTTTCAACTTGTCCCACGCCGTCCCGATACCCGACACGACAGTGCCGAAAAAATCCCACACCGACTGCAGCGCGCCCTTGATCGCATCAAACGCCGGCTTCACAACATTGTCGACGACCCAGCGGATCGCGGTGCCGAGAGCGTTCCAGCCCGTCTGAATCCACGAGAAGATTTGCTGGATGCCGCCCCACATGAACTCGGCACCAGCCTTGACCGCATTCCACGCAGGTTCGATCACTGCGCTCACCACTGTGTTGACGATGCTGCCGAGCAGATTCACCCCGGCCTTGAACCACTCAAAGATCGTCGAGATACCGCTCCACATGAACTGCGCCGCAGCATTGATCCCGTTGAAGGCCGGAGACACAACGTTGTTCCACAGCCACATCACGACCCCGGCGAGCACACGAATGACACTCATCCACATGTTGAAGTAGCCCTGGATGATGCCCCACACGAAACCAATCGCAGCTTGGATGCCGTTCCACGCGGGGAGGATGGCGTTCTGGTAGAGCCACATAGCTGCGGCACCAATCGCGGAGAACGCCGCCTTGAGCCCCGGCCACACCGTCCCCGAGAACCACCCCCACACCGCACCCACCGCAGCCTTGATGCCATTCCATGCGGCCTGCACAATGTTGCGGAAAGTCTCGGAGTTTCGGTAGGCAATCACAATCGCGGCGACGAACGCGGCTATAGCCATGACGATGATGCCGAGCGGATTCGCCGACATCACTGCGTTCAAGATGACCTGCTGCGCGGCCCACGCCTTCGTCATCGACACCATCTTCGTGATAAATCCGACGACCCCACCCGCAGCCATGATCTTCTGCTGGAGGATGAGGAATCCCAGAGCCGTAGCGGCAATACCAGCGGCGATGCCGAGGTCCTTGAGTAGTCCCGTGTTTCTGCTGATCCAATCAACGGTCGACCCGAGGGCGGTCACAAGCCCCGTCGACAGAGTGCGTTGGAACTTCTCAAGCGCGAACTGCGGCCCCGAATTGATCGCCTGCCCCGCCTTATCGGCTGCGCCCTGAAAATCGCCAAGCGCCGACTGCCCGCCCGCAAGTCCCTGGAGGAACGTCGGAATGTTGTCCACACCGAGATCCTCGAGCGGCGTGCCGAACAGGGCGATAGCTTGCTGAGCTCGCTGCGCCGGGTTCTGAATCTTCAACAAGCCCTGCGCGATCTGCTGCATCGCCGATTGTGCGCCCGTACCGCCCTGAGCGATCTTGTTCGCCATGTCGTTGGCGTTCAGGCCGATTGTCTGCATGGCTGTCGCTGTCGACGTGGACCCATCCGACGCCCGCAACGACAGTTCCTTGATCGCATCACCCGTCTTGTCGAGCGCGATCTTTCCCTGCGGGGCCATCTTCACGATCAGGCCCATCGCGGACTCGCCGGACAGCCCAAAGTTCTTGAAGTGCTTCGAGTATTCATCGAGAAGATCCGGCAACTCGCCCCGCATTGCGGCAGGCATCTTCTGCATCGCCACAGTGAGCATGTCCATCGCTTGCGTCGAGTTCTTCGCCAAACCGTTGGTCACCATGACACTCGCGGTCTGTGCGGCTTCGGTGACGTCGATGTCGAACACCTTCGCCAACGTCATCGCGCGTTTCGACGCATCCTCGAGGTTCGCCTCGCCCGCCTGACCGAGGTTCTTGAACGACGACGACACGGCCGTCACCGAAGTCGTGACGTCTTCGAGGTTCTCGCCCAGGCCAGCCGCATACAGTCGGCCAGCGGTCGCGCCGTACTTCCCGGCCTCGTCCGCCGTGAGCCCTAGTTGGGCTTGCATCTTCGACGTCGCGTTCTGCAAGTCCATCGCCTGCGACGCAATCGCCATCGCTCCACCGATGCCCGCAGCCGCCACCGCAAGGTTCTTGAGCGAGCCGATGCCGACCTTCGCGTGATCGCCCAGCCCGTCCATCGCCTGACTGAACCTGCTTGTCGACTGCTCTCCACGATTCTCGGCCTCGCGTAGCTCGTCCTGTGCTCGGGACAGTTGCGACGTCGAGCGTGCCCGCTGATCCTGCGCCGTCTGCGCGCGTCGCTGCGCCGTCGCCAAACGTTCCTCGGCAGCCGCTATCCGGCCAGCATCAGAGATCCCCCGGTCACGAAGCGACTGCAACTGAGCCTCAGCGACACGGACCTTGCCCGCAGCGTCCGCCTCCTTCTCCCGAGCCTTAGCAACAGCCGCAGTAGCTTTCTCCACGGCAGCACGCGACTGCTCAACACCCGACGCGACACCCTGACCCATCTGCTGTCCTGCGGACCGTCCCGCAGCAGCCATCGGACCCGACAACTGCTGCGTCATCCGCGACGACACCCCGGAGATGCTCGGTATCACCTGGAGTGTGGCGTAACCGATAGTTGCCATGCAGCAGCCACCTCCTGTTTTAGATGACTAGTTGTCGGAATTGCGACATACTGGCGTTCCGCACACACGGAAGGCCCAACTACGAAAATGAAGAACATTCAGGTCGACAGCGCAGGCGAGCTTCACTGCTGGAACTGTGGAGCGAAGGCTTTCACACAGAAGCGCACCTTCCGCGCGAAAGCCATCGGCGTAACCGCCGGTGTCGCCACGCTCGGAGTAGCCGGGGCCGTCGCCCCACTCGCAACGAAGAAGAAGCTGAAATGCCAAGTGTGTGGGAAGTACAATGACGTCGGCTCTGCCGATCCATACACACCTGACGTGGGCGCTCCGCAACCACTCCTATCGGGCGATCCGGTTACGTACGGCGAACCCCCGACTGACGCCCGACATCACCCGGTCACAATCTCCCAGCCAATCGAGGCGAAGGGATACAACGGCACGATCATCTTCGACGGAGCCACTGTCATCTTCGAGCGGACCGGATTTGCTGCGAAAGCAACCGGCCTAAAACCGTCGAGTTTCCCGATCTCAGATGTCGTTGAGACAGAGTGGAAAGAGCCCACGATGCTCACCAATGGGCACCTGAGGTTTCGCCTAGCTGGTGAGACATGGACCAAGCCTGTTCCGCAGGACCAGCACGCGATCCTTGTTACCAAACAGCAGCGGGGACGGTTCGACGCCATCATGGATGCGCTACGGGCGACAGCACCTTAACCGTAGTGCCGCTGATACTGGCGGCGGTGCCTCCGCAACGCCTGCTCATGCTTCCGCTGCTGCTCCGGCGTACGTTGCTTCGCTCGCGCGGCAGGACGCGCCGGATGACGCTTCGGCGTAGCGCCACGCTTGTTGTTCTTGTTCGCCTGCAACTCCCACAAGTCCGCGAGCAAGTATTCACTCACGGTCCAGGGGCGTTTCCCGCCGTTGGCGTCAACCGCGAGCGAGGAGTCAGCCGGTAGTGCTTTGACCCGCACGTACAGCATCCGCCAGGTCAACAGAGGGCGACCCTGCTCATCCCGCCGCCACAGGTCCCGAAGGTCACGCCCATAGAAGCGATCCAGATCAGCCTCTACAAGAGCAGCCTTCGGGCCATGGATGAGTTTGAGCAGGCCCCTCAGTTTCCCGACGAGCCGAACCCGCCAGCCTTCGCGATCTTCTCGAACAGTTCGTTGATGTGCTTCATCCGATACCGCTTCGACGTGAGCAGGTCATACCCACTCTTGCCGCTGTCGGGGTCAGGTTCGAGAATGTACTCGAGCGCCGTCAACGCCTTGCCGTCCTCGAACGCCCGGGTCGCGCGCGCATCCCACTCGGCAGGATCGGACGGCACCCAATACGTTTCGCCGTCGTAGTCGACCGCGACGACCGTGATGCCGTTCGCCTCACGCTCCACCGGATAGTCATCCGACACCCGATGTGTGCGTGCAGCTTCACGCCGCTGAGCGCGATTACCCGCACGCTTGGGACCCGGGTCGGGGATCTCGGTGCGTGGCTCGTTGTACTCGTCGGCAAAGTCGTCGGCGTCGTAGTCGTCGATGTCAATCTCGCGTGCGGTCATGTGCGGTTTTCTCCTTCATCTCCCGCCACACCATCGGCGCAACAGCACCAAGAACTCGGTCGGCGGATTCGGTGGGGACGCCTTCGGATTCGAGGGCGTCGTGGACTCGCTTGATCTGGCGAGCGAATCTCGTTGTGTCGGTGTCGAATGTCTGCTCACGGCGCGTCTCGCGGGCCGCCAACTGCAATGCCTTCGCGACCTGTGCGCGTTTACTCTGCGGGACGTCACCGTTTTCGTCGAGGACTCCGAGTTGTTCCGCTGCGGAACGGATTTCGGCGTCTGATGGGACTGCCATCTTGAACTCCCTGTGCGGCTGTTGTGCGGTTGAAGCCGTCGCGGTCGGGCACCGCACAAGAACCCGACCGCGACGACACTCGGTTGCTCAGTCGCCGTCCTCGGCGCTGGCAAGTGTGAACCCATCCGGAGGCGTGAACTCGGACGTCGGCAGCGCATCACCGAAAAACTCGGCAGCGGACGGCACGTCGTCGACGAACTCGGCGACACCCTCACCGACAATGCGGACGGCCGACGCATCGTCGTACCGCACCACATCACCCTCGCGACGAGAACCGCGATCAGCAGTGAAGCGGACCGCGATCACGCCGCCTCCTGCTTGATGAACAGCTCCTTGGCGTCGTTCGGGAAGATCTTCGCCTCGAACTCGACCTCCGGCAGATCCGACTCGTTCTCGGTCGCACCCGAGTACTTCACCGACGCTGGCATGGTCGTGATGCGGCGCTTGATCTTGCCGTTGCCGTCACGGGTCTCGAACCCGAGGTAGGCGTCAGCGGGACGCGACACCTTGACCGCGGTCGCCGTGTCATTCTTCGACCGCAGATACGCGACAGTCGGGTTCTCTTCGAGGGTCGTGAACTTCCGTGTCATCTTGAAGTCCTTGTAGCCGACCTTGATGACGCCGTAACCCCATGCGGAGTGCTCGGTCTCATCCCACTCGGCGGACTCCTCGAAACCCGCGTCGCCGTTGAGAAGACCGGCAGGCTTCCACGCGGTGGGCCACGCGGCATCCGCGTCGGTGGGCAGCGCCGTCGACAGCGCGCCGGTCAGATCGGAAGGCTTGAGGACATACACGTCGGCCTCAGCCCAAATGTTCACATTCTCGGGATTTCCAGCCATGAGAAAGAACCCCTCTCGGGTTGTTGGATACGGAATTTGTGCGGCTGCCACCCACACAGGGAGAGGGGTGGTGGAATCAGGGCCCTAAAGGGCGACGGTGCGGACGCGGGTACGCACCGTGAACGACGCCAGATCGGCGCCAGCGGAATCGCGGGACTCAATCACCGCACTCCCAGGAAGAACACTCGCAATCCCCGGAATCGGAGTGCACAACATCAAACCCAGCACGTGATTCGCGATCGACACGTCACGGCCTGTCGTCCACGTCGTGATCCGGATAGTGGGTGCGGTGTTGACTGGCCACTGATTCAGCGGGCCACCGTCATCGAACACCACTAACTCGGGGTTCGCGCCCAGCGACCACTTCTCGTCATGCTCGAGCCGCACCCGCAACGTGGGAAACACGCCCGCGAGTTGCGTTTTCAGCCATGCCTTCACCAGCGGTGCGGCATCCTGTGGCCGAACCGCTACCGTGGGGCGCGTCATTTCGTACGAACCTCAAGACCCACAGCGGACGCCGCTCGAGTTAGCACGCCGTCACGCGCCTGCAACAGCGCAGGAACGGTCACCGACGCTGCGCCACGGTCTGTGGTGTACGACTGAACCTCAACATCGTCTCCACACTGATCACCAATCGCGTGGGCGAGACGATTGATTTCTGCCTTGAGCTCGGTCTGCAGGATCTCGCGAATGCCTGCTCGGTCGGGGCGAAATGGTGGCGCCATCATCCCTCCCGTCGAGTCGCTTCGATGTCATAACCCGACAGTTCGGGGTCGTCGGGGTCGATGTACGGCTGCGGGTTGCCGTCGATCTGGTAGGTGCTGCCACGCACCACGAGAAGCGAATCTCGGGTGATGCCATCCGTGATGGGTAGGAGGACTCGCACCGCATCATCGGTGGCGGAACGTCCACGCTCCACCAACTCTTGCGAGGTGAGAGGCTGCACCTGGCATCCGGCGACCGGACCAATACCGGCACTTTGGGTTACCTTGCCGTCCTCGTCACGCACGAAATCACCAGCAACGACGACGGTTTCAGTACCGAGCATCGTGGACAATCCCATCGAAAAGGTATGACGGGCGTGGACGTGTCGGGATACCCAACTGCTCCTTATGCCAGTCGGTGAACACCAAAGACCCACCAGGGGCAGCTAGTGTTCCCGACTTGCCGCGCGGTCCCTCGGTACGCCCATACGACAGATGACCCGCATACTTGCCGGTCTCCATCGCGTTACGCACCACATCGATCGACACCGAGATAGCGCCGGCATGGTCGTCGGCGATCTGCGAGCCGTGAAACTTCTCGTACTGTTCCCGAATCCACAGAGCCGCCGACGCCAGCAGTCGGTCCGCGGTCAACTCTTCCGCCGACGAGAGGGGACGCCACTCAGCCGCGAAATCATCAACCGAAATGAACGCCCCCTCCCCACTCACGACAGAATCTCGATCAGTTCAGCCTTGGTCAGTTCCTCCGCCTCATCGGCGTTGAACTTCCCCGACTCGACCGCATACTTCCGCCACTCGGCGACAGGGGCGGTATGGCGAGGGCGCCCCGGCTTGCCGTCCGACACCGGCTCAGACACGGAAACATTGGTGTCGGCGGACACGATGGCGCCCGCCTTCACCAGCCGATCCGCCTCATCACCGGACACGTCGATCGGATCACCCGCACGCAACTTGACCTGCTCGAGCACCTGCCCCGGCTTCCCCCACTTCGTCACGTGGTAGTAGACCGGAACATTCGCGGCGATACGGAACGTCACGGCGTCACCAGACCCGTCAGCCACAGTGCGGCCTTCGGCTGGTCGAGTCCGATGGCACGCTTGTGCGACGCATCCGAACGCCACGTCTCACGCGGGCCACCGTTGGGGCCACCACCCTCGGGGTAGAGGGCAGTGAACTGCAACGGGCGAGTGTCGGAGTAGAACCCGACAGTGCCACGCTCGAGAATCAGAGCCTTGTCGATCGGGAAGGTACGCGACTGAATCACGCTGAGTCCCATGATCTGCGCGGGGATCGCTCCCGTGTACGCGATCGACTCATTCGCAACGTTGCCGTTGTACACCTTGAGGATCTGCTCGTTGTCCATGAGCGTGGCGAGGAGGCCCGGATGCACGACGATGGTGTCAGCCTGGAATCCGTACCACTCGTCCTCGGTGGCCTCAGCAGGTGCAGCCATCGCAATCTGCTCGATACCTCGAGCGAGATCGGTGCGCGGCTTGCCGTTGGGGGTGTCCCATGCCGCCGACACCGGCAGAGTCGGAACCGCAGTCGACAGGAACAGCGCCTTCGCGCCACGATCGTTCGCGCGGACGAAAGTGTTCCGCAGCCCGGCCATCTGCTTATTGACGGCATCGACGTTGTTCTCGTCGATCATCTCCTTCGAGACGCGAACACCGAGAGCCTTCTTCGTCGCGTACGCGGCGCGCGGAAGGCCGAGCTTGCCCGCGCTGACCGGGATCTCACCGAACTCGGCAACATCCTGCACATCGTCATCGAGGAACGTCGGGTCACCCTCACGGAAGGTGACAACACCCGAATCGTTCTTGCCCGCATTACGCAGCAACGCTTCGGAGATGAACTGGTTCTCGATGAGCTCCTTGAGCTTCGTCGGAACCATCAGGGGATTCTTGATGAGGTCGGAGACGGTGAAACGCGATCCGTCGCTGACACTCACAATGTTGGTGGGAGCCATCAGTGTGGTCCTTTCAGTGGTTGTGTCTCAGACGAGACGGATCAGGCCGACAGCGTTCGCGGAAACGGTCACTCCGGCAGGTTCGGTGCAAACACCGACGATGGTGCGGGCATCGGGGGTGGCTGCAGCCGGACCCACCGTGCCGTTGGCGGTGGCGACGAGCTTGTCACCGAACGCCGCGTTCGCCGAGTACGTCACCTTCACCTCCGTGGCGCCGTACGCGACAGCAACCTTGGTCGGGACAGGCACCGCAGCCACAACCGGGCGACCCAGCGAATCAGTCGAACCCGCACCCGGGAAATCCTCGGGGGCAAGCGCATCGGTGAGCGCAACACCGAGAACCTTGGCGCTACCAGCGGCAGCAACCTTGATACGTCCCCCGGTGGTTGCCTCCACCAGTTGCCCACCCTTGATCACCTGATCGTCGGCGGGGGTGAACGTCTTCGGGCCACCCTGGGTGACCTGTGCAATTCCACTCATAATCAGAGGCTCCAGTTCTTGTAGGCCGCGGAGTCGCGGACATCGGACAGGTCGGCGGGTTCGGTGGCGTGCCCGAGTTCCGAAACCGGGACAGCCGAGTTCGGGGCCAGAGTGGCGAGCAGATCACGCGCCTGATCAGCATTCGCCTCGAACGACTTACGCCACGACTCCTTGTGCGCCGGAGTGATACGGCCCTCCGAGATCGCCGCATTCAGCGTCTTCTCGATACCCGCCCGACGCTCGTTCTCCAGATGCTCCGCGAACCGGGCACTGTTGGCCTCGAGTGTCGCCAGACGACCCGCATCGACCGCCACAACACCCTGCGGAAGCTTCGTCGACGCCGCGGCAGGCTGACCGTCAGTCGGCGCACCGTCATCGGCAGGCTTATCCTTCACGGCCTCCTGCACAGCCTTCACGATGTCATCGATCGTGGCGTCCTCGGCCAGGCCCAACGCCTCACGCAAGGTCGGCAGTTGATCACCAATCGCCTTCGCAGCATCGGTGATCGCACTCAGATCGGCGTCGTCCGCAAGCCCGAGAGCAGTGCGGAGTGCCGCCAGTTGCTCGTTCGTGATTTCCACGCCCGAACCTCCTTCGGTGGTTACCCCATCCGCTCCCGCGGTGGGCTTCGACGTACCGACCGGATGGCCGGGACGTGATTCGGCGCGCGAAGCGAACCGAACAATTGGTGCGGCTGCCGCCACCTGCTCGCCATCCACATCAGGCTCAGCAGGGGCGGGAGAATCGTCGATGTACTCGACCTTGACCTTGGTAGGCTCCCCGAACGTCACTTCCGAATCGGTGACGGTGTACGGCACCTTCAACAGTGAGTCGTCTGCGTCGTCCTGCACGATGAGTTGTGGCGGGTCGATCAGCATCTCCCGAATCCACAGGTTGTAGTTGTTTGCGGCGGGACCGTTGTAGTACGCGGAGCGCACCTGATCAACAGTCACCGATGCCAGAGCCGTTGCGGCCATTGGCTTCTCCTTCTCTGGTGCTTTCGCATACAAGTCGTAGAGGCTTTGCAGTGTTCCGATGCCGGGACGGACGACACCGAGTAGTGCCATCGAATGCAGCACGAACGGGTGCGTGTGACCGAGTTGGCACACATAGTTGTGTTCCCACTCCCCCGACCTATCGGGGTAGGCGGACGCAATCACCGAGTGGCCGTCACCGTCAGCGGACGCCAACCATGCGGGCACACCCACGAAGTCACCGACCAGGGTTTGCCCGTCCGCCGACATGGCGAGGTTGTCGATCAACCCGATCGACGGATCACCGGGGCCGTCCGAGTGGCCCAGTTTCAACACCGGGCGCCGCACTGCGGGGCAGTCGAGCGCTGAAACAGCGGAGGCGAAATCGTCTGCTGTGGGATGCCATCCGGCGATGTTGCTGATATCCCAGGTGCCAACCGAACCGAGCTCGACACGCGGGATCGTCGCCAGGATCGGCGCCGATAGGACGTCTACCACAACGTCTCCTGAGTCGGCTGAACATGCTTCCGGGCACTCGCAGCAACCGGAGTAGGCGTCACCGGCTTGGGCTGTGCAAGAGCCTCATCGGCAGGCTTCGCCGGGAACCCCAACTGCTGCCGCACCGTCTGCTCCACCAGAATGTCCGGCGACAACAACCCCGCCTCGACAAGCATCTTCAACGCCGCAGCCGTCGCATCCTGACGAGAGCCAATCTCATCGAACACAATCCGCGGAGACGGCTCATCCACACCAAAGTTGATGTCCACCAGATCCTCAACGATGTGTGCGGTCGCAGTGTCACGAATCGACTCGGCGAACGTCTGCACCGACTGCACAAACGTGTCCGCCTGCACCGACGCCAACGCATACGACCCGCCACCCGACAGGTTGAGGAAGTGCGCCAACCCCGCAATCGCAATCATGTTGTCGTGATAGGCAATAGCCGCTTGAATGTCGGGGAGGTTGCCCTGCACACCCAACAGACTCATCTTCGCGCCCGGAGGCAGAGCACCACCAGAAGTACTTCCACCCGTATACGACTGCATCATGCGGGCCAGGTAGTCCACATCATCCTGTGTTGCACCCTCGGGAGACTCCGCGATCGGCACACCCATGCCGTTACGGCGAATCGCCACCGCCTGGTAGCGGATCAACTCGTCCTTGAGTAGCCAATGCTTGAACGACGGACGCAGCAACGAATTACCGATCCACTGCCCCGGCTCCATGTCGCGCGTATACACCACGAGACGACCGATCGGGATACGCAGCGGAGACACCCCGTACAGCACCTTGCCGGTCGACGCGGGAGCCATCTGCTCAATCGACATCAACCCACCATCGAGCGCCACATTCCACGCCGAGATCGTGCGCTGCGGACGCGGCGCCAGTTTGTTCAAATGCACCCAGCCGTCACCGTCAGCGCGGTACACCTGCTCGAACACGCTGTGTCCTTGCACCAGATTGGTCAGCGCCCACCCGAGATGCTGCGTCCACGAAAACTTTCCCTTCGTGCGCGCAGGCTGCGGCAAATCATCGCCACCCTGAATCGGCAACCCGAGATCACGGGCGCAAAACTCCACCACCTCATCACGAGCACCAGCAGCCTCAAGACGCCACGGAGTACGCCGAATCGGCAAAGTGATCGCCGCATACAACGACGACACACGCGAATCCTCACGCATCATCCGCGAGTACGTCTGCACCGACGCCGGCCACTGCAAATCCGGAACCCGCTCAAACATCTCCCACTGAGAGAACGTGCCATCCGGCACCATGCTCGACACGTAGCCCTTCTCAGAGAACGCAGGCTTCGGCGCCTTCACCGCAACTTGCTTCGCCACAGCCCACCTCCTCTCAGAACGCAGCCGTCAACACATCAACATCAGCCGAAACACTCTCCGGCACAGGCATCGGCGGACGAACCATCGGACCCGCCACATCAAGACCAAACGTGAGCAAACCCCACCGGGCCAACGTCACCGCCACCAGCGGAGCCACAGACCCCTCAGTGCGGTCCCACGCAAAATCGCCCTGCGGCATGATCCGCTTCGTCGCATCAGCAACCGCATCCGACAACACCCGCTGCCCCGAATGCGACAACTGACCATCACCCGCATCATCAAGGAACCCCTGACACGCGACAGCCATCTGCGGAGCACCCGTCAACTCCGGCTCGATGCCATCCTCAGCAAGCAACGGAACCACCGCCGCAGCAGCAGACTTCCGATCAATCACCAACACGCACGGGTCCCACGCCGCAACAACCTTCGACACATACGCGGCAGCACCACGCAACGTCGCCGACTGGCAGTAACCGATCTCCACATGCACACGAGAATCAGCAGTGTGCTGAGCCGCAGCCAGCACCCACACCGACCCATCAGGACTACGATCGAGAGCCAGGCCGATCGAACCCACCAGCGCCGGAAACTGATTCGTCATCGCATTCCACGCCTCCGAGTCGATGACCGCCTCATGTGACTCCACATCGGCAGGCCACACACCCCGACCCAGTGCCTCAACCTCATACGAGCGACGAGCAGCCGGAGTACGAGCAGCGCGAATCTCCTTCAAGATCTTCGCGTCAGTCTGGATCACCCCATACGACGGATTCGCACGGCGCGCAGTCTCCAAATCGTTCCACTCGCCATCAGGTGCCATGTACTCAGCGAAGTACAAGCCCTCACCATGCTCGAGACCACGCTTACGCTGCCCCGTTAACACCGCACAGTTGATGTGCTGGTCCGCATTCGCCGCCGAAGACGCATAAATCGTCTGCGGATTACGCGACGCCATCTGAGTCCACGACAACCCCGACGTCTCAGACTCCGTAAGGTTGTACGCCTCGTCATAAATCACGAGGTCAACCTCATCCAAACCACGCCCCGAGTCATTCGACCGCGTAATGAACGTGATCTGAGCGCCCGAAGCAAGCTCAATGTAGGCGCTACCAGGCTGCTTCGAGTTCGTCACCACCCGCTTATTCAGCGACGGACGCGAACGAATGACCGCCGACAGCCTCTTGTACGTGTTCAAACTCGTCTGCCACCGCTGTGACGAGAAAACGATCTTCTCATTCAAGATGAACAGCCCAAACAAGCACCGCAACACCAAAATGAGCGTCTTGCCGTTCTGCCGCGGCACCAACAACAACACATCAGGATGCGTCCACGGTCGATCAGCATCAGCAAGGTCACGCCGAAGCATCCCCGCCAACACATTCTCCTGCCACGGCAACGGAATCGTCCGCGCATTTCGCGCAAACCGCACCGCACGAAGACCATCAGTGTCATCACCCGGAAACTCCGACAGATTCTCCGGCTCCTGACGACCCGAAAGCTTCGGAAACTCAGACGTCGCAGTCGTCATCGTCATCGGCCTCCACCGGAGGACGGATCTTCAACACCTCAGACACCAACGACCGC
Organism: Gordonia otitidis; assembly: GCF_020735545.1. Lineage (NCBI taxonomy): Bacteria > Bacillati > Actinomycetota > Actinomycetes > Mycobacteriales > Gordoniaceae > Gordonia > Gordonia otitidis. The sequence continues at coordinate 2,553,103 of NZ_CP085974.1, read as the reverse complement.
AGCACAGTCGCCTGCTGACGTGCCTCCCGAGCCGCATCATCAATCCGCAACTCGTAATCCTCAGTGCGATTGTCGTGAACCACCGTCATCCACACATCCACATCGCCCCGCAACACCAGATCCAGCTTGTCGAGACGATCAGCGATACGCGCCGCCTCCAAAGCCAACACCCTCACAGCCTCAGACGACGAACCATCCACCAACTCGACGAACAACCGCTCACCAGTCGCAGACAGGGCATCCGAACTCACCAGAAACCCTCCTGAACAGCGAAAAAATAAAACCTTGACTACCTCGGCAGTCAGGTTGTGGCCCCCTGTCGGATTTTTTGAGGGGGGCTAGGGCCAGTGCAGTGCGCGGTGTCCGAGGTGTGTGTCAGGGGCGCTGGTTGGGGGTGTGGCTCCGGTTACCGCGGGCCGCAAGTGGTCCCTAGATCCGTCTTGCCTCTGCCTATTGCAAACTGAATGCAGTAGTCGGTCGGCTCGTGTTCCGCCTTGGGAGCGGGAGAGGGTGTGGTCGGCTTCGAGTGGTGTGGTGTCCCAGTTGCGTTCGGGTTGTTTGAACATTGGGCGTCCGCACCACCAGCAGGGTGTTCCGTCTGTGTGTTGTGTGAGGAGTTGGGCGCGTGTGCGTTGGTGTTGCCAGCCGAGTCCGCGTGCGGTGGTCTTAGTGGCTCTCGCCATGTGCCGAGGTTTCCTCTGCTGCTACTGCATTCGCCCATGCTGCTTCTCGTATGGCTGCTGCTTCGAGGCGCTTGGTGATGCTTGTGATGGTGCGGGCTGTGAGGTAGATGGGTGTGATGAGTGCCCATGCGAGGAGTTGCATCGCTCTACCTCCGAAGTTGTGCGCGGTGTTGTGCAGCGTTGCCTGGCGAGTGTGGCTGCTCGGAGTGCGCGCCCCTCCGAATCCCCTGCGTGCCTTGAGGCGAATGAGGGGAAGTGTGTGGATGCACGTCGACCCCGCAACCGTGTGGACAGTGCGGGGTCGATGGCGGACAACGTTCCGGTATCCGGTCCGTCGTGTTTTGGGCATAGTCGCCCTACGTGGGTGACTGTATCAGGTTTTGCGCAGTTCGTTGGTGGACACGTCTTCTTCGAGCCAGATCTTCATGCGAGTTCCTTTCGTTCGCATCCGATGACTTCGGCTAGGAAGTTGAGGTGGTCTTTGTCCCACCATGTGTTGCAGGCGATGCAGCGGCAGCCTGCGGTGGTGAGTTGGAGTGCGGTTTGTCTTACCCAGTCTCCTCCTGAGTCGGGTCTTCTGACGGTTTGGGTGCCGCAGTTGGGGCATGGTGCAACTATGTCGAGGCGGCGTTGGTTTTCGCCGTCGAGGAGTGTTTCGCCTTTGCCGATTTCGGAGGCGAGTTTTTTGTTCGCTTTGGTGAGCCAGGGTGTGTCGTCGGGTCCGAATGCGTGTTGGGAGAGTTCGTCGAGTCGGGTGACGGTGCCGCCTGAGCTGTGGGGCGTCCAGGCTTGGGCGAGGTTGTCGATGCGGTTGCGCCAGTCGATGCCGTCGATCCATAGGGGTGGGCGTGATCCGCCTTCGCCTTTGCCTTTGGGTGAGCTGGTGTCGCCTATGTCGGTGCTGATTTGGGTGTAGAGGCTTGGTTGGCTGGTGTGGCTGGTTCCGGCGCAGGAGCAGTCGGGTCGGTGTGCGGGGTTGGTGCAGTGGTGGATTTCGATCCAGCGGATGCCGATGAGTTGTTGGATGTGGTTGTCGAAGGTGTTGTGGGCGTCGTGGAATGCGATGTCGTCGCTCATTCGTCGTCCTCCTGGTACTCGCGTTCGCCGTAGTAGGTGCGGGTTGTTGGTACGAGTTGTTCCATCGCCCAGTTCGCCAGGTCGCAGATGAGTTCTGCTGCATCGGAATCCTTCTCGTCGTAGAAGTGCCCGATCTCACCCGTCCCTCCGCCGTCCCACATGATCGCAAGGATGGGGCTTGATCCGTCTCCAGGCTTTGACCCGGCTGGCCACCAGACGCCGAATTGTCCTCCGTCATTGCCCTTCATCCAGCCTTTTGCGCGTACGGCGAGGTCGGCGTCGACGTCACGCGCACCCCCCACCTCCTTGGTGATTTCGTGAGGTGTCAGCCGCTCGATTACTTGAGCCGCCTCGTCTGCCAACGTTTCCGCGGTGTGGTCGCCAGTAGCGTACTCAGGTTTGATTCCCGAGTATCCAGGCTCTCCTGGTTGATATTCCTGGTACCCGAGAGCCTTTGCGAGGGTGTCGTGTATCTGGGCGTCTGTATCAGAGTAAGCCTTGCTTAGCTGCTTCACTGTGGCCTTGAGATCTGCCACCTCCACACGCCTAGAGCGCATCCGTCGCAGAATGTCCCGCACATCCGCAGCAGCCCCGGCGAAATCTGCGATGACCTGGATCTCGCCATCCAGCCGCTTCACCTCAGCCTCTGCAGCGTCGCGCGCATCCCGCAACTCCATGTATCCACCTGTGTCGTCATCGCCGGATGCCACCACCTTGCCGTCCACTTCCAGCCGCCACTCGCCATGCCGTGCACGGAAGTAGAATCGATCCCCTCCAGCAGTCACGCCAGCGAGCTGTGTCGGACACGACCCGTATGCGGTCGCGCGTGGATCGCGGGCTTGAAAGATGCCGCGCATGTCCGCCAGGTCGATAGGCTCACCCGCCGCGTGCTTGCGGTTGAGATCAGCTTGCTTACGCAGAGCTTCATCGCTGTAGTAGCTGTCGCTCATGGGTGGCCGGGGCTGACGTCGGGGTCGATGTAGCGATGTGACCCGGTTGACGATTCTCTCGTTCATGCTGCTCCGACTCGTTGTAGGTGGTGGCGGTATCGGCGGGCGCGGACGGGTGGTCTGCCGTGGGTGTACCAGCCGCAGTCGCATCGGGTGATGTCGGCGCACACGGTGGGCTGGTGGGCGAGGCGGGCGGCGATGCGGGCGGGTTGTTCGGTCCACCACTGGTTGGTGTCGGCTGTGGCGTCGTGGCTGCGGGTTGTCATCTGCGTCATGGCATCTCCTCGAATTCGAGTGTGATCGGCGCGAACTCGACGAATGCCCGTACCCGCTCCCAACGATCCGAGTCGGTCAGGGTGTCGTCGTTGAGGACGGCGAGGATGGTGGCGCACACATGACGGACGCCGGCTCGGAATCCGGCAGCTTCGAGTGCTTGCGCTTCTTCGAGGGCGGAGTTGAGGGGGTCAGTCATTGGTGTGCTCCTGGTTCGCTTTGATGGAATCCCAATCGCCCCAACCCGCATCACATAGCAGTCGGAGCATGTCATCGAGAGGTAATACCGCCAGGTGCAGCGGTGGCCGACCGCCAATGCCGCGGCGCTTCACCACCAACAACCCATGATCTGCGCGGGCCTCGAGCCGTTGCTCCTCGAGCTCGGCCAACCAATCCCGCCACTCGGGCGTCTTCTGGTCCTTGCACTGTGCGATGAGCCCGGGCGCGAGGTGGATGTCGCCTTGATCTTCCTTGCGGCCTGGGCGTGTGCGTTCCGCGAAAGGGAATCCGGACCGGCGAGCGATAGCGAGAATGTCGCGTTCATACTGGTCTCCTCGACGCTTCTGAAGGTTAGTCACTGTGGGTCTCCTCCGATTCGGGCGTAGTGCGGACGCCAGGGCACTGTCACGGTGCACATACGTCCCGTCCTGTTCTTGGCAACAATGAGTTCGACCTCGCCCGTTGGTGATCCGTCGGGCAGTTCGGGGTGGTGGAGCAGAATTGCTACGTCGCAGTCCTGTTCGAGCGCGCCGGACTCGCGAAGATCAGACAGCTCTGGGCGACGCTTGTCTTTGGCGTTGCCGCGGTTGAGCTGACAGGCGGAGATCATTGCCACATCAAGTTCACCTGCCAACACTTTGACCTCGCGCGAGATGTCGGTGAGCGCTTTTTGCCGGTCGGGGTTGCTGGATTTGAGGAGCTGCATGTAGTCGAGGGCCACGAAGTCGAGTCCGCTGTCTACTTTGCGTTTGCGGGCTTCGGATGCAATGCGGGACATCGTGAGAGCCGAGCGGTCGCTGATGTACAGCTCGGCTTTCTTGAGCGTGTCGGTGGTGTCCCACACCATCGCCATGTCTTCCCGCTTGAAGCGTTTTCGGGCGATGTCACGCTGCTCCACCTTCGCTTCCGACGAGATGATGCGGGACGTGACTTCGACTCCGCCCATCTCTACCGAGTACAGCAGTCCGGTGCGGCCACGCATGGCCGCGTACGACGCGAAGTTGATGAGCCCGAGTGATTTTCCCGATCCAGGACGTCCGGCGATGAGGTAGGACCGGCCTGCGTGAAATCCTCCTGCTAGAACTTCGTTGAGTTCTGGCCACGGCGTCGGCATGATCCGACCGGCACCCGCGTCGGAGGGCGTCTCTATCCACTCCCACCACTTATCGAGCCACTGGGACAATGGCTGCGGGCCGGTGTCGTCTGTGGGTGTGATCCTGGCGAGCGTGGCGCGGATGTGGTCGATACCCGCAGCGAGTTCCATCGTGCGTGCATCGTTCACTGCCCGTTCGACGGCTGCGAGTGCGAGGGTTTGGGTGGCGGTGTCGAGTGGGGTGAAGTCACTGACTGTGTGGCCGGCACAGATGTGATCGGCAGCGTCTTTGCCTGCGCGTGGTGCGACGATCTCGACTGTTGCGTGGGGGGACAGTAGTTCGGCGACCTGGTTTGCGTGAGCTGCACCGGGGGCATCCATGTCTTGGACGATGACGACGTGTTTGCCGTGCAGTGGTGTGAGGTCGAACAGGTGGGCCTTGCCGGCTCCCATTGCGGTACAGGTGGCGGTGACGCCTTCGTCCTCTAGCGTGAGGACGTCGTGTTCACCTTCGACGAAGTACACGGTTTCGGCATCCCCGAGCCGGTCGGCGTGAAAGAGTGCGGTCCCTTTGGTGTTTCCTGATTGGCGGAACTTTTTGTCTGGGCTGCGGTGAACGATTCTTCCGTCGCCGTATCGGTATTCGGAGCCTTTGGGGTTGTCGAACAGATCGTTGATGGATAGGCCGATGCGATCGAGGACGTCGAACTTGTCGTCGGCGAATGAGGTGAAGACGGTGCGGCCTTCGGTGGGGTTGTACAGGATGCTGATAGATCGGTCAGCTGGCGAGTGGCCTGGGGCTTGTGCTGCGGCTCGGTTGCCGCGTTCGTCGACGTGGCATCCGGTGTCTCGGAGTGCGGTGAGCATTCGTTGGTAGGAGTTCATTCGCTGCCTCCGTTCCACCAGGGGACGTAGCGGCGTTCAACGATGGCGTCGGCGAGTTCGTCGAGGCGCGGTTGCACCCATCGGTTGAGGTGTTCGATCAGGTATGCCTTCTCCTGGCATCTCGGCGTTGATTCAGGGATAGCGATTACTGGCTCTGAGATGCCGCTGTAGCTCTCAATGGCCCCGCTGTAGGGGTTCTGTACCCCATAGCGCAAAATCCAGTCCTGAGCGTGCTCACGTGATGACCAGACAGGTTGTGATTCGCAGTAGGCGATCACGTCGCCTGGCATGAGCGGGAAGGCTCGCTGGGTTCGGTAGTGCTCGTACGCCGCCTGCTCGGCCTCGTGAGGCCAGACATGGCCGTGAAACAGGGTTGCCCACGCCTGCCGGCGAGCGTCCTGGACTTCCTGCGTCGCGGGCATCATGCGCTGATCCAGGTTCGCCGCGATCTTCAGGACTGATCGGGCAACGGATTCGTAGTCGATCACCACGTGATCCCTCCTGCCGCCTTGCTGCCGGGCAGTGGATCATCGAGCCATCCGTCGCGGTTTAGCCACCCTTCGGGGTACTTGGTGAACTCGTCGCGGCGGTTGGGGTCGCTGGCGTAACGGCGTGCGCCGTCGATGAGTTGCGTGTCGGTCGCACGCTTACGGGCTCGGCGCCATGCTTCGAGGGCTTTGCGCTTGCCGGCCTTGCGTGGGTAGTGCTGCCACCACTCCTCGAACGCCTTCGGGTAGACGGCTGCGAGTTCGGTCGGAGAATCGCTTGACGCGTCAGCGTCGAGCAAGTCTTTTTCTTTAGTCGCTTTAGCGACTGGGTTATAGGTATTGGGTACTGGGTTCCCGGTTTGCTTCGCTTTTGCTTCGGTTTCCGCGTGTGGTTCCGAAGCAAAAGCGGAAGCACTTGCTTCGTTTTTGCTTCGACGTCTGGACTCGCCGGACTTGACTCCACCCATGCGACCAGCGTCGGAACGCTTCTTGCGCCGATTCTCCATGTCCTCTTTCGACAGTTGCCTTTCGTCCCACTGGTGGAAGCAAAATCCGGACCTGTTCTTGGACCAAAGTCCGGCCGAAACGAGCCGGTTCGCAAGTTCTGCGCCACCGAGCGCTGCCACCATTTCGGTGGGCACAAAGCCCCCGTTCATCTGCTTCTGACACCATGCCCCAGCGCGTACCCACAACCCCATTGCTTCGTTGCCGGCGGCAAGAGTCTTCGGATGGAATGTCATGTCGTCATCGACTACAAACCAAGGCACTATCCACGCTCCCCGTGCTCGAATCTGAAGAACACGGCCCACCGGGCTTCGATACGGGAGCGGAACCGGCATCCGGCGTATCGCGTCTCGAGGGCGCATTGAGTACCATCACTCATGGCTGAACCTGCCTTTCTGTAGAGGAGGTTCGGTCTGTGGTCGGGGTGTTTCCGGCACCTCGGCCACCCTCCATTCTACCTGGTGAATCATCGTTTTCTGTTTGTACTGCAACGGTTTTCGTGCCCCTCGCGCAGTCGCAGCACACGCGGCCCCATGCGTTCATGCGGCGGTTGCAGTGGGGGCAGCGCGGTCCGGTCCACGTCATGGCCTCGGGGTTGGCCTGGTGGTGCGGCAGCTTGGCTGGCATCGGTGAGGCTGCCGGCAGTGCGCGGCCGCTGTCCTTCGCGGGTTTGGTTGTCATGATGCTTCGTTTGGTTCGTCGACAAAGCATCCGCATCCGCCGAAGTCGTAGGGGTCGAATATGGCTGGTTGTTGTTCGATTTCTTCGCGGAATCGGCGGAGTGTGAGGGGTGTGGGTTCGCCGTTGGTGGTGCGTTTGAGGATGGCAACGTCTTTGCCGAGGTGGTTTCGGAGGTCTTGTTCCTGGGCTTCGGCGTAGGCGTAGACGTCGGGGCGCGTGCGTAGGACGAGTTCCCACTGGGCTTGTCCGGCGCGTACGCACGCGCCCTGGCAGTTTGAGTGCGGAAACCCTTCTGCGTACGCCTTCGGAGGGGTGAGTCCTTCGTTCTCGGCGAGGGTAATCATGTCGTCTTTGCTCATGTATGGGGGTTCGGTGAGTGGTGCTTTGGCGGTGAATGGTTTGTAGGCGTTGACGATTGCGGGGAGTCGGTGTGATTCGGTCCAGTCGATGCCGACGTAAACGACTGTCTCTGCCGGGTCGCAGTTTGTGTCGAGCCACTCGCGGCATGGTTTCTGCTTCAAATATTTTGAGCAGTTGGCGAGTCGGGAGTTGCCGAGGAATTGGTCTTTTTTGAAGACTTCCCAGATGGTCATGCCGGCGTTGAGAGTGACGAGCTGGGCGCCGAGTCGGTTTGCTGCGTCCTGGATGAATCGGTAGGTGTCTGCGTCTTCTCCGACGTGCGGCGACGGGTGATCTCCTCCTACGTCAGCGAAGAGGAGGGTGACGTTTTCGGCGCCGTGTTGCTGGACTACTTTCTGTGCGGTGGCCCAGGACCCGATGCCGCCGCTGAACATATGATGATGTGTCTGGTCATCCGATTTCCTTGCCTGTGTCCTGCATCAAGGTCGGGGTCGGGGTGTTGGCGGTGGTCGATAGCCCCGTCGCATCGTTTTGTTGCCGCAATCGGGACAGACGCGCATTCCGAACCAGTCGGGGTCGCAGCGGGTGCAGTGGCAGCCGGGGCGGGCATCTGCGAGGTAGCGTCGCCGGATCTCGCGGTCGATGTACCAGCGGGCCTTTTCGAGATCCTCGATGGCGTTGCCTTTGAGGTCGGCGCGCCAGATGTACTTGACGGCGTTACCGAGGCAGAACCCCATGTGTTCGGTGATCTGGACGCATTCGATGCCGCTAGGGTGCTCGGTGTAGTGCTTCGGATGGTTGACCGAATTGTGTTGCGCCATCACGCACCGTCCTTGTCGAGTGGTTGCATCGCGCGCTCAGGGGCAGGGTGGGCGGTCATGAGGCGGAGGTATGAGCGGCTCACCCCTCACCCCCGGCGTCGATGATGCGGCGGATGGTGGCATGGAATCCGCGCAGTCGAGCCACCTCGTGCTGATCCCATCCTTGGAGTGCGACCTGCTCGGGCATGGCGTCGCACTCGGGGTCGTCGTCGTCCCAGCCTTGGAGGATTCCCCACAGCCACGCGAGGTCGCGACCGGTACCCCAGTCACGAGCGGAGAAGACGAGCGTGTCGGCAAGTGACTGCAATGCTTCCCGCACCTGCCGCAGTGTCTCGTCCTGCCGGTCGATGGTGGCCTGCTGCTGCTCAATCACGGCCAGGAGGGCTGTGATTGCGCGTTGCCCCGCCATGCACGCATCGGAAACGATCAGGTCGGTATCGCGGTTGGGATTGGCGGGGATGGACATTCGCCATCGGCTGCGGACGTTGGCCGCCACTTCGCCGATCTCTTCGGCCGCCTTGTCGAGCCGCGCCAACGCTTCCTGCGCTTCGCGGATGGTGGTGTCGTTGTCGGTCATGAGGTCACCGTCCGTTGCCGTAGCCGTTGCCGTTGCCGTAGCCGTCGCCGTTGCCGTAGCCGTAGCCGTCGCCGTCGCCGTAGCCGTAGCCGTCGCCGTCGCCGTAGCCGTCGCCGTCGCCGTAGCCGTAGCCGTAGGTCGTCTGAGAAGACTCTCCTAGCGACGCGGCTAACGCGGTCACCACTTCGACTCGTCTACATCGAGGCGGGCCACGACGGTCAACTCATGGAAACGCACCGTCCCAGCGGGTTTCAGTTCCGTGTTCACTGTCGGCCCCGAGAGTGCAAGCTGGCCGAGTCCCTCAGTTGTTCCCCAACGCTGTATGTTCTGCGCGTCGCTGAGCGTGAACTCGTCGCCATGCTTGCTCAGGTCTCCGATGAAAACCCAGCCGCGCTGCAAGATGACGATGGACTTGGACGATTCGACCTTTGGTCCTGCTTCGGACGCGGGGATGTAGTCGACGCCGTTGAGAGTGATGGTGTTGTTGGACATGATGTTTCCTTCTGTTGTGTCGGTCATGGTGTGCTCCTGTCGAGGATGTGGATGGTGTCGCAGGGTGATTGCTGCTCGCACGAGGCGCATTCCTTCGCGCAGACGTCGCACAGCTTGGAGCAGTCACAGCAGGGTTCAGTCTTAGCCTCGATCCACCGATCGGCTTTTTGATGTCTCGTGAAATGTGTTGTGTATGTTCGGGGTGGCGGTGGGCGTGGGTGAGTCGCCGATCTCTGGTGTCGGCGTGTTTCACTGGGTTTCGTGTCGGGGCCGGTTCTGGCCGATGGTTAGGGGTCAGGCTGAGTGTTGTCGTTTGATCGTGTTGTTGAACAACAGGTTCCACTCGCGTTCCCACGGCCATCGGGCGGGTAGATGCATCGTGATGCGCCGCGCTGAGGACGCGATTCGAGCGGGTATGCAGATCAGGGTGCGTCGGATGGTGGAGGTAGTCGCCTTCGCCAGACGCTGTCCACCGAGACAGGCTGCGGCGCGGGTCAGGTTGAACGCGATGACCGCACACACCAGCCATGCGGCGTTCGCGCAGAACTTTCCCGAGGGCAGATGCGCCAATGCGGAGGCTTTGAGGTCGGCGTGGACTTGCTCGATGATCGCATGACCGCGGTGAGTCTTGTCGGCGGTCACGGTGTCCAGGTCGCTGGTGGTGAAGAACGCATGAAACCGCCACACGTCGAACAAGCCGTCTCCCTCGGCTGCGAAGTCAGGGATACGGCGCACCACCAGCCGTCCGGATACCTGCAGGCGCTTGGCTTTGGAGGTGAACGCGGTGAACGGTACTTCGGCGACCTCGGCCCGCGAGACCCACTGGCCGCTGTCTTCGTCGAAGACGGCGTCGGTGTACTCGATCGGCGTCCATGCATCTGCCGGTACCTCGCTGATCGCTGCTCGGACGTGGGAATCCTGACGCACGGTGACCGACACCTGCGCACCGGCCCGGAGCGCGGTGGTGATCGCGCGATGGCCGTAGAACGCTGAATCCGCTCGCAGCAGTATCGGTCCCGACGCATCGGACGACCGTAGCCGCCGCACGGTGGCCAGGGTGTCGGCGATCAACCGATGCGCCCCGCGCGCGGAGTTACACGCCCCTTTGCGCAGGCGTTGAGCGGCGATCACCGGCGCACCGTCACCACAGGTGAGGGTGGTGATCGCCGAGTTCAGCCCACGCACTCGGGTGTAGCCGAATCCGACGCCCTGCTTGGCCGGGCCGTGGACCTCGATGATCGAGTCGTCGATATCGATCATCACCGGCCCGTCGATCCCCGCCAGCACCGGAGTATGGCGAGCCAGTCCCGCCAACAGCCGGGTGGCGATCGCATCGGCTTGGCGGACATGCCCGAACCGGAACTCGCGAAGAAACGATCCCAACGTCGACGGGGCGTAAGGATGGTCGAACACCTTGCCCATCGCGCCGTGTCGCAACACGGCCATGTCGTCGATGCTGTCGGCGCCCGCCACCATCCCCGCCACCAGGGAAAACATTTTCCGATCCGGATGGGCGCCCTTGTCGGTGGGCACGCTCAGATGCTCGCGGGCCAACTCCGACAGGCTGGCGCGTTCGGCCAGCGCCATCACCGGCACCACCCCCGCAGCGGCGAGGAGATTCGGATCGTCACAGGATGCAGACCGGACCGGGTGAGTGTGAGACAATCGCATCTACGACATGCCCTCCTGTGTGTGTGGATGGAACCCTAGAGAAGTCCCATTCTGTCACTCAGACAGGGCATTTCGTTTATCCCTCACCGACCGATCACAAGCAAATCGGTGGATCGAGGCTTAGGCTGATGCTCTGCCCGCACTTCGGCGAGGGTGGCGAGGGCGGCGTCACGCTCGGCCCGAACCCCCTTCAGCTTCTCGCGTGTGGACTCCAGCGACCTGTGGATTCGCGCGGCGCTGGAGTCGCTGTCCTCAATCACAGTCTCTGTCTCACTCATCTCGGCCAGTACCCCGCGTGCGAAGTCGACGGTGATGGTGAGCAACGTAGCGTCGTCGGCAAGAGCTTCAAGCACATCGCGCTGTAGCTCGTCGCGGGCGCTCATCGGGTGGCCTCTGCGGCGTTGGCGGCGGCGAGAAGTGCAGCGGCGTATCGACGGGCTTCCTTGACCGAGCGGAAGAAGGCTCCGTCGTCATGTTCCTCAATGACGCCCAGCCCCAAGATCGGCTGACGGCCCACGTAGAGCCCGTAGTAGTCCACCTCGTCCTGTGTCGGCAACTCCACGACCTCGAAACCGTTGGCGCGCAGGGCATCGAGAATCTCCCGCGACTGCCCGAGCAACCGGGTAACCGGGTCGGGTCCGTCGTCGATCGCTTCGGCAATTGTGTTGACGATCCGTGCGCTCATGCCTTGTCGCCCCCGTCTGCGAGGAGACCGGCAGCGAGGAGTGCGCGGGCGTTGGTGCGGTAGTCATTTCGTAGAGCCTCAGAACGCACCTCCCACTCTTCCGGGGGGAACTTGCCTTGTTCGTCGCTGTCGTGGATCGCCCGCGCCGCCCTCTCCACGAGCGCGTCGACGGACGCCTTCTCGGCCTGGGCGGCTTCGAGACGGTCGGCGGATTCACGAAGGGTCTCCGCAACGACATTGCGCTGATTGCCAGGCGATCCGGACAGCGACCGCGCGTGGGCCACGATCGCGTCCGCTGCCCACCGCAGATGCACGGGATTGGCGGCATCCGGCGTCGGCAGCACGTCACGCTCCCGTTTCAGCCGACCCACCTCGACCTCCGCAGCCTCCAACGCCGCACGCAGAGAACGCACCTCAGCCTCATCCGTGCCATCCACGTCAGCCACAGCACGCACATCCGCGGAAAACCCATCGAAGAACGCATCCAAACGGGTGAACACTTCATTCCACGTCTTCGCAGTCATGCCACCATCTCCTGTCGAATTGACCTCTGCTCACGAACATTCGGGGCGTCCTTCCACGCCAACGCCTCCAACTCATCACGAGTGCGGAACACTTCAATCCACCTACGCGGTCGCCGCATCGACAGATTCAGTCCCACCGCAGGCTCTTTCGCCATGCACACATAGACGATGCTCACTGGTCGACCTCCCGTAGCTCAGCCTCACGCGCGGAGACTGACTCGAGTAGCGCCGCAACACGTTCAGGCTCCGCGTCGGCGTACTTGGCGAGGTAGTCGCGGGCCTGCGCACACTGCTCCAACGAGGACGTGGGAATCTTCGCGTCGAACGAGACGGGAATCTTCGACGGGGCATCAGGTAGCGGCTCGACGTGATGCCTCTTCCGTTTGCCGCGAGTCTCTGTCAACGCCAGATCCAACGGCTTGTCGATGTGACTCAGCGCCGAAATGCGAATACCGCCGACAGCTTGACCGCCCCACTTCACTGTCTGGTCGTTGAACAACGTCATGCGCCGGCCGATGTAGTTGGATGCGTCCGGCCCCCATGCCGCAACGAGTACGCGGCGCATCGACTTGCAGGGACGGTATGCGCGTCCGGGGAACTCGACGAGCTCGATGTTCACGGGCTGGTCCGCGGTGCCCTTGTTGACGCCGGAGATGGTGACCGTTCTCGATGTGCCGGTGAGGTCGTCTGCGTTGACCTGCGTCGAGTCGGCTTCGATTGTGCTGGTGATGTCCATGTCAGGATGCCCTTCTAGACTGCTGTGCGATCCGTTGTTCTTTGGCGGCGATCCGACGCCGGTGAGATCGAGTCGCCGTCTCATATGACAATCTCCGGGTCGATGTCGACGCGTTCAGTCATGGGCAGGCCAGCCGTGTCTTCTTCGTAGACTCGTTGCTGCTCTTGGGCGTTGGCCTCGAACATGCGGACGGCCTTGATGATTGCGTCGAACCATTTCGGATCGGGGAAGACACGTTTCACCCACAGCGCCATGCCGTCTCGGTAGCTGACGTAGTCGATCCATTTGCGTCCCGAGACGAGTAGTCCGCATTGGAGTTGTGGCATGTGCTCGGCGGGGACTACTCCCGATAGCACTGCTTTGACCTGGTTCTTCGGTGTACGTGACTTGACCTCGATGAGTCCGTCGTCGCCGACCAAGCCATCTGGCGAGAATCCGAGTCGCGTTCCCCACTTGTCCTCGACCATGAACCCAACCTCACGCACGGGGGCGTAGCACTCGGAGTACTTGGCACGGGCGATCGGTTCGTCGCAGATGCCACGTTCCATAGCGAAGGTGGGGCAGTTGTCCTCGACGCGTTTGGTGATACGTTCGGAGACGAGCAGGTGAGTGAGGTCGCGTGAGGTCTCGTTGTTCGCTGCTTCGATGATGACGGTGTTTGACTTCCTGGCCTCGGCTGCGCGTTCGGGATGGGGTGCTTTCAGTTCGGTGGTGCGTTTCCCTTTGCAGGGTGTTTGCGCTGGCACGTCACATGCGGGGCAGTCGAAGTCGATTGCAGAGAGTCGTCGGGTCGTGATCAGTTGCCCGACTGTAGATGCGGTGACGATGCCTCGTCTGGCTTCGTACCACTCAGGGGTTCTCTGCTCGAGCTTGTCGTAGGTTCTGAGTGTCATTGGTGGTCCTCCTGCGCGCAGTCGGTGCAGAAGTTGTCGACGCTCGTGTCACCAACCGCGAGGCCGATGCCGCACCCCACGCACGTGTCGTTGTGATGGACCGCGATCAGGCCGCGGCAGTGTGCGCATTGGCTGACGATGAGGTAGCTGTATTCGCAGCGTCGGTCTTCGAGGATGTCGCTGAGGTATGTCATTGGTTGCTCTCCTGGTTCCTGGTCCATCGGTCGTAGTCGCCGTCAATCCAGTCCTTGTGGTCTTTGTCGTCGTAGTCGCGGCTGGATGGGTGACCGTCGTAGCCGACGTCATAAGCGGTCATGCCGCAGCCTCCTTCGCCCGCTGACGCAACACCTTGCGTCGCTGCGTCGACGTCAACCCGCCATAGATGCCGAACTTTTCGCCACGATCCAAAGCCCACTCCAAACACTCCTGCCGCACCGGACATGCCGCGCACACCCGTTTCGCCAGAGCAACATTCGCCCTGGACTCGTGAGCGTCCGGGAAAAACAGTTCAGGGTCAGCCTGCGAACATGGGGCGTCAGCAATCCACTCCGGCAACTTGGGCATCGCTTCAAAGATCGCCGTGTAGTTGATCTGCCTACACATGCCCGTCGCCTGCAACGCCGGATTCTGTTGGGGTGTCGACCTTCTGCCTACTCGGGTCTGCGCAACCCGAGCGCCACCCACACGCTGACCACCAGGATCACCATGCTGCGGACGAACCGCCGTCGTATAGAACGCCGTGATGAAATCGCTAGTCATGACGCCATCGCCTCCATCGCCAAACGCTGACGACGAGACATGCGGCCTGACAAAATGTTTCCCGCGAACACGCCCCACGAATAGCGGCCAATCAGTGCACGTTCAGCACACTCAGCGATCAGCGGGCACGACCGGCACGCCTTCGCGGCCTGCATCAACACCTCACGGTCATCACTCGTGAACCGCTCATCGCCCTGGCAGATCGGCAACGCGTTCTCATCACGTGGCGGTGCCTGCAACACGACTACCGGATTACGAGGCGGCTTCGGTGTACCCCGGCGCGCATACTCCTCGCGACGACACAGCAGGCATGTCCTCCACCCCCTAGCACTGACCGATGTCGTTTCCGGCCGGAACTCATGCCCGTTGGCGCAATGCGTTTTTCGGGCACGTTTCGTTGTGTTCGCGCAGGTGATGCAGCGTCGGCGTGCACCATCCCAACGCACATTGCTCTCGTCGGTGAGATCGTGGCCGCGACGACATTTGGTGATGCGGGCACGCTCGGCACGACAGGTACGGCACTGCCGATTCACTGCGCCATCTCGCTTCATCGTCTCGTAGGCGTCGACAAGGGAGTGTCCTCTTGCGCAACGATCAGCACGTTTGCGGCTCATCGTTTTGCCTCCATCCATGCGATAGCTGACTCCACAACCGCAAGCCGCGACGTACCTGGTAGACGGACCGCGACATGACGGCCCGACATGATCTGCACTTCCCACTCGCCCCGCGGATGACCAACCCACGCCTGGAATCCGAGACAGTGTGCGAGGTCATGCATTTCGTTTTCGGCGTCGAGGATGTGCCACTCGACACTCTGTTGGCGGGAGGGAAATTCGATGACACTCATCGCGCCCCCCACCATTCGATGATCGACACGACACCGAGGACAACAAGCGCATCCACGATGACGCAGCCAGCAAGGATGAGGAGCCACACGGTGCGTGTCGACGGCAGCGGCCTCGACGGTGGGATCGCAGCCAACATGTCCGCGGTGCGCTCAAACTCGCTGCGCACCCGAAAGTCTCGGCATTCGAGATAGCAGTCCAAATCGTCGTCGTCGGTCCAGCGGTCACACGTCATCAGTGCGCCTCCGCTTCGGCTCGCGTGATGTAGAAGTGGATACCGGGAGCACACTCGTTCCACCGGTCCTCATCGAAACTGTCCGGTCGAACCGTTTCGCCGACGCAGTAGATGAACTCCGAGTCATGCTGACTGCGTGCCTCATCCACGTTCGTATCGCCGTGCAGGATTTCAAGAACCCTTGCGTACTCGGCGCGACACTTGCGACCAGAGGCGTTAGATCGCTTGGCGTCTGAGGGAATGAGGAGTTTGACGAGCCTCCCGCCTTGGCATTTCTTCCAGCCGATGATGTCGCCCTCGGGGCAGACGACGGTTTGGGCGAGTGCGGCTTCGGCATGGTTCGCGCCGGACAGGTACGCGCCGGACAGGTCCGCGCCGGACAGGTACGCGCCGGACAGGTCCGCGCCGGACAGGTACGCGCCGGACAGGTACGCGCGAGACAGGTACGCGCCGGACAGGTCCGCGCCGGACAGGTCCGCGCCGGACAGGTACGCGCCGGACAGGTCCGCGCCGGACAGGTACGCGCCGGACAGGTTCGCGCCGGACAGGTACGCGCGGGACAGGTTCGCGCCGGTCAGGTTCGCGCGGGACAGGTCCGCGCGGGCCTTCACTGCCTCCACAACAGCAGCCCGCACATCACCTGCGGACTCCGCCACATACAGATCGCGGCCTCCAATCGACTTGATCGTGACGCTCATTCATCATCTCCGTACTGATTGGGGTTCAACAGGTTTCGCTTCGCCAGTCTCGGCGAATACGACGCGACGATCATCACGACCATCGCCCACACAATCGCGCACGCCTGCACCTCACTCGCACCCTCAGGCGCGAACAGAACATGCAACAGATTCGACATCACGCCTCCTCCAAATCGTTTGCCCAACGCCGCAATTCGTCAGCGGTGATGTACTGCTTCTTCGAGCCACGTACCCGCACAAAAGTGAGTTTCCGTTCCCTCCATTCACGCCGAAGCGTGTCCTTGGAGACGCCACTGCACGCCTGGACCGCGTTCTCGAGGTCGTAGAGAATCATCGGTAGTGGTTCGACGGTCATCTGTCCTCCTTGAGGTTGGTCCCCGACCCGGCTTCCTCTACCGGGTCGGGGTGCGCGACCGCCGTGGGCGTGAGAGGTGCCCGGTCGCGCTCTCCCGCACAGCAACCCGCGCGGGAGTGGTCGGTGAAGGTGGGCCAACCGTCGATGTCGACAATCGGGATGCCCATGAAGAGCTCCGGCCCAATGGATTCGGGGAGATGGATCACAATGTCAGCGGTGTCGCCGTGGTCAGCTTCGACCCCTAAGACTTCGCAGCCGTAGTAGTTCATGCGCTTGCCGCCTTTCTGATCTGGATGTAGAAGCCGGCGTACGTGTACTCGGCAGCGACGAGGAGCGCGATGGAGCGGTTGGCGCATTTGACTGAGCGCCAGAGGTTTCCGTCGAGCCACCACACGATGTGCCTCACCCTGCTACGCCGATCACGCCGAGGTTCCACCAAGGTTCAACCCGAGTTCCATTGCCCCTGTTGTAGAACTCGATCATCGTGTGCGCATGGCACTGGTTAGCAGGGTTGCCCGATGTCTCCCGCCAGTCCTTCGCCTTTCGACGCAACTCGACGATTCCGACCTTCCGAAGACGCATCACCAACTTGTCTTCATTTATCGTGTCGCCGTAGCGGTCCTTAATGAGTCCAAGTGCCGAGATGATGTCTCTGTTGAAGCCGTCATATCCGTACGCGGCGTTGATAACTCGCAGCGCGAACGAGAGTCCGCCTGGGCCCGACTTCTTGTAAGTGTTGATGAGCGCGGTCACGCACGACACTTCTTCGAGCGGCTTGCTTGTGCCGATTACGACGCCAGTAGATCTTGCGATGCGGTCAATATCGGTTTCGATCGGTCGTCCCGCGGCGAGCGCGACTTTGTACTTCGACATTGGGTTCTGCGCCTTGACGCTGTTGAGGCGAAGGAACAGGTTCGCCTCGTCGGCGGTGGTTAGATCCTCGTAGATGTGGCACTGGACCTGCTGGTCGGAACCGAGCCACTGGATAGCTGCTGCGCGGCGATGCTGTCCGTCAACGACGTAGTACCAACCGTCACGGTGTGAGACATGGAGGATGCCCATCACGTCCGGATTGAACTCGGCGGCGAGACGGTCCACCCAGGACTGATTGAGCGCACGCTGGGCGACAGGGCTGATGTTCATCTGGTCGAGTCGCACCCATCCGAGGTGGGAGGTGAACTCGATACGGTCAGGCTTTGACATTGCTGTTGATCTCCTTGAAGTGCTTGCGAATGCGTGAGAGGGCGTGGAACGCCTGGATGCACAGCCTTTCGGCGTCGGCGGTTCCGATCCGCTCTGGTTGGATGTAGCCAATGAGGTCAGCGAAGTTGGCGAGGCTTCCGGCTATTTCAGCCAGCATTTCCGTGTCCGACTTCTTGAATGGCCTGGGGCCAGGATCGGGCTTGTTGCGGCGCGGCATATCGGCCGGATTCGGCGCAACTTCGGCGTCGATTTCCGGATCGTTCTCGTCGATCAACGGCGCCGGGTTTGCCTTGGCCTTGCATTTGCGGGCGACGTTCGCGCGGGACAGATTGCCTTCGGCCTTGGCTTCGGTGACGGCTTCCTCGAATTGGTCGTCGGAAACATTGTCAGTCATCGTGTAGATGCCGGACCCCATGTTGCCGCTCAACTCTTCTTGCGACGCATAGTCAGTCGGCTTTGAGGAGATCGTGTTGTCAACACTTTCTCCAACTCGTCCGTGTTGGTTGGATCGGTTCTCTACCTGCCCCTTGCGCCGAACCTCTCCACGCTCTTGCCCCTCGCGAATCGCGACCCCGAGTCCGCGTTCTGCCCGCCGGCAAAACTCGGCCGCGTGCAACTGCATGTCCTTGCCGAGTCGCAACTGCTTCGCAATCTCCGCGATAGTCGCCGCCTTCGCCTTCGCCTCGGCAATGCCCGGAAGATCCTGCGCTGCAATCGCAACCAGCAGGCCAGCGTTGGACTGCACCAACATCGTCGTCACTTCATCGACCTGCTGCTCGGGCGTCTTCTGCGACAGCGACCGCAGCTTCTCGTCCTTGCTCGGCGGCAAGATCACAGAAACATCAGCCGCTACGACATCACCTTCCATTGCTGTGGTCATGACGGATCGCCAGTCGGTCGGAAGTCTTCAGATACCCTCCCGTAGTGGGCGATGGCGTTTGCCAGTTCCGTGGCGTCCGGCCCACTAACCGAGTACGGACCGATCTCGAACGACCATCCGGACAGCCCGTCGTCGGTGAATACCGCGCGTAATGGGACGGTGATCCACTCATCAGTAGCGTCGACGCGCATAGTCACACCGGACTCATGCTGGACGTGCCGCTGGTCGTGGGGGTCGCTTCTCGGGGAATCGAACACCGGAAAGCTGCTCATGCCTCGACCTCCAGCTGCGTTGGCTCGGCGTAGTACTGCTGCCACACCGATTCGAGAAGTTCGCGATCGGCTTCGGTGTAGGCGAGGACGTCGCGCGTCTGGCCGTTGGAGAGGGTGAGTGGATACCGTTGCGGCTCAACGCCATGCAGGTCGACGTAGGCTGCCTTGCATCGCTTTCCGAACACCCCGGAAACACTCTTGGTTCTCTTCGCGCTGAGGTTCTTTCCCTTGAGGAAGTCGGCGGTATAGAGCGGTCGCGCCTGCTGGTCGAGCTGCGCATTCTCGCCCATGCCACGCGCGAGGATCACTCGCGCCTTGGCTTCGAGGTGGTCGGGATGGATGAGTCCCTGCGCCGCCTGACACAACTCCATCTGTGCGCGAGCCTGAAAGATGGCCGCGTTGAGTTGGTGCTCGGTGGCACGGGGGCTGATGGCGACTCCCTCGTGGAAGAACTTGTCGAGAGCGTCGGCAGCTTCGGATTGGTACGCAATCAGTTCTGCGCGCTTGTCGGCGCGGACCCGGTTCTCATCGAGGGTGGCGAGCCACATGGTCAGGGTCTTGCGGTCGCCAGCGGTCATTTCGCGCGTCTTGCCATCGGCGGCAACCGTTGAGAATTTCCCAATGGTTGCCCACGACTTCGACTTGAGCTTCGTGAACTGCCCCGCCCAGTCGAGTCCGAAGTAGTCAGCGATCGGCTTGAGTGCGACGAGTGACTTGCCATCTGTGTAGAGCGGAAGTCCCGACCCTGGGACTCGGACCTCGACTGCGGTATTCTGGCCTTGCATTGAGACTCCTATCTCGTTGTTCAGGCCCGTTCGGTGTTCGCGCACCGGGCGGGCATTTTTTGTACAGCTAGGCGGAGCGGGGTACGGCGTGCACACCATGCACCATTCGCGGCGTGAAGAGGTCGCCATCGGTCACGCCGAGCGACCTTTCTATTGCGATGGCCCGCAGTTCATGCGTGGTCTTGGTCCGCTGATTGACGAGTCGCTCGACGAGCGACTTCGACACACCATCGGGAACTCCATCGTCGCGACGTTTCCGGCGTTCGCTACGCGCAATGCGTCGCAACTCACTGGTCGCCTCATCGGCTAGTTCCTGGTACGAGAGCCCGGACCGCCGCAGCGCCCGACGCAATAGGTCGCTATCGACAACCTCCGCGTACATGTCGCGTGACGTGAAGCCCATTTGGTCGAGCCCTCCTGTCGTTGTTTGGTGTACGCACCACGCTACACCACTAGACGATGGTGTCAACTACGAGTCTGAGAAAATGTGCTGGTAAGTAGCTTGACCTCGAATTACATGCGAGTAGTTCCTAGACGGACCGTCTAGCGAATCACTATTCGAACACTCAACTCGACATGCAAGGTGGGCACTGTGAGCGACCCGAAACTACCGCCAGAGCAATGGCGGCCCCTGTTCGACAAGATAGGCGTCGAGTTTGGGTATAGGCCACTCGCCACGCGGATCAACATGGACCACACCAAGGTCCGTCGCATCCTGCGAGGAGATCGAACATCACATGAGGCCATCAAGGAGCTCGCCGATGGCTTAGGTATCGATCCCACCGAGGTCTATCGACTTCGGGGCGAGGAACCTGTCGAGCCGTTCACCCTCCCCGATGAAGCGGGGAGGCTCACCGGTAGTGAGCGCCGCGTTATCCGCGCGATGGTCCGAGCGCTCCTGGACGCAAGGGATCGAGACAATGCAGTGGAAGCTACACAGGAACAGGATGCACCGGGCGAAGCGGACCCGAACGAGAAGACCGACGCGGGTGACCCCCGCGATCCAGACGACTACGACTTAGCTGGCCGCGACACTGGCGACATCTCCGAAGGAGAAGCCATTCGCCGCCAGCAAGAGCGCACCGCCGAGCAGGGTGGTGCATAACTACACGCATGTAATTCCTGGTCACGCCCGTTTTTGTCAGAGCCTTCCCCTAGCTTGTTCGGTGTGTACCACCCCTGGCGAGACGCACGTGACCGCGAACATCTGAACATCACCTTCGAGCGGCTGGCCGATGGGCGGCGCGGCTGTCTGCGCGGTGATCGCATCACGATCAACACTGGCGACGATCAAGCCCAACGACGCTCCACACTCGCACACGAACTCGTCCACGACGAGCGGCGCGTGTTCCCCGTCGACCGAGTGCTGCGAGCTCGCGAGGAGTTGACGGTCGAGCGCATCGCAGCTCGACGGCTCATCCAACTCGAAGCGTTGGTCGATGCGCTGTTGTGGGCGCGAGACGCACACGAGACGGCCGCGGAGTTGTGGGTGGACGTGCCGATGCTGGTGGTGTTCGTCCAGTCCATGACTGAGGACGAGAAGGTGTGGGTGGGGAAGCAACTTGAGGAGCGCGCATGACTGACGAGGATCGCCGCCTACTCGACATGGCCGGCCAACGGTGGAACCACAGCGGCGCGATGGCTGACGCGATCAGAACCGAGTTCGGCATGTCAGTCACCCGGTTCTGGCAGCGCGTCAATCGGCTTTGCGACACCGAGGAAGCGTTGGCGTACGCACCGCTCACCGTCAATCGGTTGCGGCGTCTGAGAGTTGCAGCAAGGTAGCCATTTGCTCGAGGGCGGCGCGGGTGATGTCGGTGTTGGCGTAGGCGTATCTGCGGTGGGCGGCGACGGTGGAGTGTCCGAGGATCGCCATACGTACCGACTCTTCGACTCCGGCCTCCAGTAGGAGTGTCGCGACGGTGTTGCGTCCGACGTGCTGCACCGGGGCGTCCTTGATGGTGGGGGCGATTCCTGCGGCGACACAGAGTGCTTTCCAGTCAGCCAGATCGTCACGTGACGCAATGGGTTTCCCCCCGTCGCGTGACCACACCAGACCGGTTGTGTCGTCGCTCGCATCCCGCCACGCCTGCAAGGCTGCGGCGAGTGGCGGAACCATGGGGACGATCTTGCGGGACGACTCGGTTTTCGGGTCGACAAGGCACCACCCTTTCCATAGGGGGGTGAAGTCGAGGTCGCGGCGTACGTCGAAGTCGGCGCGCGGGTACACGTCTTGCGCACGCGGGTGACTGACGCCCTTCTTCAACGGCAAGCGCTGCACCTGGTAGGCCATGTCCAGCACCATGTTGTCGAAGTCGACGCGCTCCCAGGTCAGTCCGAGGCATTGGGCTTGGCGGAAGCCGGTGAACAGTCGTGTCGACCATCGGGCGAGCTCTGAGGGGTCGCCTTGTGTGAGGAGGTGTCGCAGGAGTGCTTTGGCCTGCGCAGAGGTGAGGGGATCTCGTCGAGCAGACAGTGCGCCCGGTCGGTCCACGCGCGCAACGGGATTCCATTCGAGGAGGCCATGTTTCATCGCGTCGGCGAAGGCTGGATTGAGGACGTTGTAGGTGATCTGCGCGGTGCGGGATGACACGTTGGTTTCGACGGTGCGCAGCAGTTTGCGGATTGCTGCGGCGTCGATGGATGAGAGGCGCCGTTTCCCGATGTGTGGTTCGATGTGTCGGCGGTTGATGCTGCGATAGTTGGCGAGGACGTTGGGTTTCACTCTGCGGGAGGCGATGTCGTCGAGCCACTGTGTCATCCATGTGGAGACGGTGGTGGTTTTCGCGCTGAGGTCGATGCCTTTGTCGGCGTCGCGTTGCATCTTCTTGAGTTCGGCGATGGCGTCGGATTGCTTGGCGCGCGCTCGTTGGTAGGGCTTGCCGGTCGCGGGGAGGTAGACCTGGGCGATCCACATGCCGTCTTTGCGTTGGTAGATGGAGCCTTCACCGCGCCGTCGTCGTGGCTGAGTTTTCACGTCTGAACCTACTTACGTTTAAGACTTACGTTTACGGCAGCGTATGCCGTGCTACCGCCCTGCGTCACATGTAGTGCCAAAACATCAGTCTACCAGTGCTTTTGGTGAGGTCAGGGCGGGTGGGCTTATCCTCCCATGCTACAAAACATCAGCTTCCCAAGCTGAATACGCGGGTTCGATTCCCGTCATCGGCTCCGACGAAAGCCCTGGTAGAGCGGTTTTCCGACCGCCAAACGGCTCATCCGCGACACCAAATACACTCCCCACACACTCCGGGTGGTGGCGCCAGTCAGCCGAGGCCTGCGCTGTGCGATCCCTGTTGGAATGGCGCGTTGAAAGCAGTTTGTCCGAATCGCGCGGTAATCTCCGAGCACAACTGACAATCACTGGCGCACGAGGAGCCTCCGTTGGCCGACATGCCGTATTCACTCGCCTATGCGCGCCTGCCAGAGATCTTTGCTCGCATCAAGACGGCCGGGACGCCACCTAAGTTTCACAACGAGTTCCTCAAATCAACCCTGGGCTTTACTTCGTCAAATGACCGCGCCGTCATCTCAATCCTCAGGAAACTCGGTTTCATAGATTCCAATGGGCAGCCGACGCAACGGTATAACGATTACAAGGGCCATGAAGGTGGTCGCGCCGTTGCGAAGGGACTTCGAGAGGGATGGCCCGGATTGTTCATGGCCGATCAACGGATTTATACCAAGAACACCGAGGAGATATCAAAGAGAGTCGTTACCCTAACGGGAGCTAACGAAAAGATGTCGAACCGTATCGCTTCTACTTTTGTCAAATTGTGCGAGATTGCGGATTGGACGCCGGAAGCTCAACCCGAACAGAGTTCAGTCAACGACACCCCGGAAGCAGAGGGCAAAGGTGATGATCTACCTCCTCAATCCCCTGCTACAGTTTTGTCACCGCAAAGCGCCCTGAATCTCCACCACGATATTCATATACACTTGCCGACCACTTCGGACGCAGCCGTATATCGAGCAGTGTTTCAGGCTATAAAATCGGAGCTTCTGTGAGTCAACGCGATGTCGCGAACTGGCTCTTCCATGGACTGAACGTGGAGTCTGCGCTTAATGACCTGGAAGAATCCGGGATTGCGGTTCGCGCCGCTTCCGACCCTCAAGCGATACAGCGGGTGATGCCGCTTGAAGACTTCTCCGAAAAGATTCGACGCTCAGCTCTACAGTCGCTCGAGGCGTACCTTGCATTCTTCTGCTTCGAGAACTCCGCACGTGAGTTAATTCAGCAGAAACTGTCGGAGAATCACGGGGCCACGGACTGGTGGGATAATTGCGCGTCCAGCACAATTAAGAAAAAGGTCATCGAACGGCAAGAGAAGGAAGGCAAGAATCGATGGCACATGAAACGCGGAGCTAGCGAGATATATTATACCGACTTCGGGGATTTAGCCTCTCTCATTCGTAACAACTGGGAGGACTTCGCCGACCTATTCCCCGACCCTGAATGGGTTATCACCCGATTTACCGAGCTTGAATCTTCGCGAAACATAGTGGCACACAACAACGTGCTAGAGAAGAATGAAAGAGACAGGATCGCGCTATACTTGCGTGATTGGATTAGGCAAGTCGGCTAGCATTAGCCTCTCAACCTCACCACGTTCTCCCCGATCCCGGGCGTACCCATTGCTGCCAAGGCCGACATGGCGTCGGCGTGGTCGTCCTCGAAAAGGTGCGCGTAGACGCTGAGGGTCGTGGTGACCTTGGCGTGCCCCATGAAGCGGGCGATCTCCAACGGCGGAATGCTTGCCGCGACGCACAGGCTGGCGTAGGTGTGGCGCAGCGCGTGGAACTTCAGCGCGGGCGGTAGCGCTCGGCCTCCGCTGCCTCGGGTAGCTCGCAGCGCTGCCGGACGGAACACCGCCTTGTAGAAATTCTGGTGCCGAACGGGGCTGGTCCAGTCCAGTTCGAGGCGCGCTTCAGCTTCGTCCATGGTGAGCGAGGCCAGGGCGTCGGCGTTGCGCTGAGCCTTCGCGCCCGCTGTCTCGGGAGCGGCCCTGTCGGGGTCGACAGCTACGCCGGTGGGTCGTTCGGCCGTCAGCTTGAACGCCGGGAACAGCGGCGCGGTGGGATCGTGCTCGGGCTGGCCAGGGCCGTGAGGATGCAACGCCAGATAATCCCGCAGCGTGTCCACCGTCGCCGGGGTCAGCGGGACTCGTCGCCGGCTCCCTCGCGTCTTGGGAGTGTCGTAGATCGGCACCACGGTCCCGTCCGCCAGCGTCCGTGACTTCGGGCTGAGGGTGCGCTCCACTCGCACGAGGTCCGGCCTGGGCCGCGCGTTGGGACCAGCCGCACAACTACACAAGCCCGGCGGGTGTACGCCCACCCGCCGCACCACAGCCGGATCGACTTGTCTCCGGCGAGTCGGGGTTGACGTGTCCCCCGCACGAGCGAGGCGGCTCCGCCGAGCACATCGCCCTCGCCCACCCCGAACCCCCGAGCCACACGTTCCGGCCTCGGGGGTTCGGCCTGCTCGAGCAAATACACTCCCCATACACTCCACGTGGTGCGCTTGTGGGGTGTATTAGGGTCGCTCATGGCTCGCCGTGATGTGTGCGCTAGTTTCGCCAAAGTGGCTGTTACGTTGCGCTTATGCTTCGCGCACGGCTCGTTGAGATGCTGGTAGCCCGCACACCCGTTCGGACGCCGAAACACTTTCCCAAGCTGAATACGCGGGTTCGATTCCCGTCATCGGCTCCAGTATCACCGCAGGTAGAGCGGTGTTCCACGAGTTTCCAACGTCGCCACGCTGGACCGCGTACTACCCCCGCGCTACCCGCTTCGCTTACCGCGTCGGTCGATTGCAACGAAGCTGAGGCCGAGATGCTGACGGGGCCGGGCCGCCCCTAATCACAATTCTTAAGATACGGACCGGTGGCGTTCGGCTAGCTCTTGACGCCGCGCCACCTCTAACCGATCCTTGAGTTACTGGAAGGTGCGTCCCTTCGTTCCGCTGTCCGCACCGTCGTGATATACGAGCACGGCAAACAGGGGATCTAGCTAGGACTAGAGATGTGATCACACAGCGATACCGCATAGATCTTTCAACCGATGGCGCATATCGAAGCCGGAAAGGGTCCTATCCACTTTAAGACGAGGGGCATTTTGACTAGCTAATACCGACAACTCCGAGAACGATTACTACTTAGCCCACTTAATCCATCCCAGTCTCTAGATGGAGATAAAATGACAAAGTCCCGCAAGGCCTGAGGCGAGACAGTGTTGACGGCCGCAACCGCGGCTGTCACAACGATTCTGGCGATAACCCTTCTAGTAGCCTTTCTCGTATGCCTACGAACACTGGCAAGGCTTAAGGGTCGAACAGTCGTCCAGTTCAAGCTGCTCAGCCTCGGCTTCTCATTCGAACGCGAGAACCCCGCTACTCCTGCTAGTTCCGTCGGACCCAGTCCGCCACACCACAAAGTGGCAGGCAGCTACTCTCGGGAAGAGCAACGCAATCGCCATCTGAAAGCGGTGCGACCGACGGATCGCGAGGTGGAGCCCTTCGAATAGTGCTCAACTAAGCTCGGACAATTCTCCGCGACTTTTAAGCTCCCAAGTGAGACGCACCACGTTTCAAGCGAGACGCACCACGTTCTCGGTCCTCGGTGCCGACATCGCCACCAAGGCAGACATAGCGTCGGCATGGTCGTCTTCGAACAGGTGCGCGTAGACGCTGAGCGTGGTGACGACCTTGGCGTGGCCCATGAATCGGGCGATCTCCAACGATCTCCAACGGCGGGATGCCCGCCGCCACGCACAGGCTCGCGTACGTGCGGCGGAGAGCATGGAATTTCAGCGCGGGCGGTAGCGCTCGGCCTTGACCTTCCTCGGTTGACCCAGAGCACCACCGGACGGAATATCGCCTTGTAGAAGTTCTGGTGTCGGGCGCGAGCTGGTCCAGTCCAGTCCAGTCCCAGGCTTCGTCCATTGTGGGCGAGGCCAGGGCGTCGGCGTTGCGTTGCGCCTTGGCTCCCGCCGTCTCGGGAGCCGTCCTATCGGGGTTGACGGCGACGCCGGTTGGTCGCTCGGCTCGTGGTCAGGACGCCGGGAACAACGGCGCGGTCGGATCGTCGGCGCGGGAATGCAGGGCCAGGAAGACCCGCAGGATGCCGGCGGTCGCTGGCGCCAGGGGGACTCGACGGCGGCTCCCCTCGCGTTTTCGGGGGTGTCGTAGTCGTCAGACGGCCTGAGGGCGCGCTCTACCCGCAGGAGACCGGGCTTCGGCCTAGCGTTGGGGTTGACCTGCCGTTGGGGTAGCTCGACTCGTCGCCTACCTGCAACCCGCCTTGGAACATCGATTCAAGCCGACCGCAGGCGGACTTATCGAGCTTCGATAAGCTGTTCTTTTATCCGAGAGTCTTCCTAGTCGAATCTCTCCGCCCGATCCCGCCGCTCTCTGTTTCTTCTTTCACCGTCCGGTGGGTTCGTGTTCTACAATTTCCTCGCCATTTTTGGACGGTTCGATAGCAGATTCTTCAGAGTATGAACGCGCGATCACAACCTTGTAAAACTGCCTCCCAAAATCCGTTACGACCAGCTTTCCCTTTTCGCAATGAATCTTCTCACTGCCGAAACTCTCATTTGCCGCTTTAACAATTGGGTGGTTGTCTCGCCATGAATACTGCTCATCCGAAATTAAGTATGTGTCGTATCCAATCCTGACCAGCCCCAAACGAATCCAGTTATCTATCAGACTCATATGCGCAACGCTTAACACTTGCCATACCCCAGATCCCGTAGGCCACGCAAGAAGATTTGACTGTATCACCAGGAATCCGTCATCAAGAGTCTGCCTAACTTCCAGTAAGGGAAGTGACTCAAAGACAAGAACCTCTCCGAGTAGATGCGCTTCCTCACTGTTAATCTGAGCGATCACCTGAGCAAAGGAAGGGTGCGCTTTGGACTCGATGCGCCGATCCGACGCAGCAGCCAATAGATTCAGGTACATCTCGCGAAGCTCAGGTTCCTCAACTGTAAGCCCAATTCCTGAAAGCGCGGGACCGGCCACCGAGCCCTTGGGTGTGACAAGGTCCTCATCCGGAACATCAGTCAGCTTGTCGGCTATAGCGTCCTCGAGTTCGAACTCAAAGAAGTCCTTCGAGATCCCCACCATACGACCAACAGGCTGCCACAGCTTTAAACGAACCTGCTGCTTAACTGCCTCACGACGCGCGCGGACCTCTGCCGCGAGGTCCAACGCACCTGACGTCTGCGCCTGATCCAGTAACACGGCATCTGTTTTCGGGTTATCGCTAGCCGCCTTCTGAAGCGCCTTACCTGCGACTCCTGCTGCAGCGGCCGACGTCGAGATGGGGTCCATGAGACGATTCTAGAGCCTCATGCGAGCGGGGCCGTCCATCCACAACCGCGCGCCACCACCCAAGGATGCCCTATGGAGAGTCAGGGCAATTGGTAACCTGCCGAACCAGCAACCGAGCTTACATTAATTCAATTCTTTGGGTTTCGACAGGATGCAATCGATGTGCCCGACAACATCGACATTTCACCAAATCAATCTCGAGGAAAGATCACAACGCTTCGCGCTGATAAACTGCATTCAGTTCGCCCCTCATCGCACTGAGCTGCCATGCTTTCCATCAACGTGCACTACGGACATGCTTCGCCGACGCGGGTACCCAACAGACCACCTAGGCGCGGTGACGGTCTGTGCTGCGACTTTCCCGCTACCGTAATCGGACCACGGTCCGTTTATGTGATCTGTGCGTCATTACGATTCACCCTGGAAGAGTGCCGATCGGCCTACGGTTGGGATGAGAAGAAGGGCCGCACAGGACCCCCAGAGTGGAAGGATCCAGAGACATGACCGAGGTAACGGTTTTCGGAAACGGCAACATGGGCCAGGCGATTGCCGGCGTGCTGGGCGATGGTGGCGCCAACGTTCAGATCATCGGCAACGGCGACAAGGCAGCGATCACCGGCGAACTGGTCGTGCTCGCTGTACCGTACCCGCAACTCGACGTCATCGCGACCGAGCGCGCCGACCAACTTGCGGGCAAGACGGTTGTGGACATCACGAATCCGTTGAACTTCACCACTTTTGACTCTCTCGTGGTTCCCGCTGATTCCAGTGCCGCAGCAGAGTTGGCCGCCAAGCTGCCCGAGTCCCGGGTTCTCAAGGCCTTCAACACCACATTCGCAGCGACCCTCAACTCCGGGACGGTCGGCGACTCCGGGCAGGCCACAACCGTCCTCGTCGCCGGCGACGACACCGCCGCCAAAGATCTGCTGATCGGGCTCGTCACCGAGGGCGGCCTCAAGGCCGTCGACGCCGGAAGCCTCAAGCGCGCCCGTGAACTCGAGTCCCTCGGATTCCTCCAGCTCACGCTCGCAAGCGCGGAGAAGATCAGCTGGGGCGCCGGATTCGCAGTGATCTCCTGAACCTCCCCGACTGCAACGAAAAGGGCGCGAATCGGCGCACACGGTAGGCGACGCACCGTTGGCTTCGTCTACCGAAGGCTCTGTCTGACCAGGTCAGGCAGAGCCTTCGCCATGACACGTCGACGGTTCGCGCGCGCGTCCACCGTCCAACCGTCGGTACTCTCATGACGCACACCGACCGAGGGACGGACAACTGATGGCCTACCTGCGCAGCATTCCCGTACTCCCGCGCGGAGAAATCGGCATCGCCAGCGCAGTGCTGATGACCGCTGTCGCGGGCTATATCGACGCGTTCCTGTACCTCCGCCATCAGGTCTTCGGATTCGCACAAACCGGCAACGTGGTGTTTCTGGCAGTGGGTGTGGTGAAGGGCGACGAGTGGGCGAAATTTGCTTGGCCACTGCTCGCCTACCTCGTGGGACTCGTTGTCGCACAGGTGCTGCGCACTCTGGCTCCCTCGCTGCCGTCGCGGGCGCTCGGAGCCGTGCTCGTCTTCCAACTCCTCGTCTTCGTCGTCTTGGCGTGTTTACCTGCCGGCGCGCCCGCAGCGCTGTTCGTCATCCCACTGTCGTTCGTAGGCGGACTGCGTCTCGAACTGTTTCGCACGGCGGGCGGCATTTCGTTCGTCAGCATTGCAACGACGGGAAATCTGATGCGCTTCGTGTCAGCCGTCGCCGACCTCGTCCGCGGTCGCTCCTCAGCCCAGGCCCGGGCAGCACTCGCGACCGCCGTCGTGGTGGTCGCCTTTCTGGTTGGCGCTCTGTGCGGAGCGGCGATCGCACAGAGCGTAGGACCTGCACTGTGGGGAGCGGTGATCCTCGAGGCCGTGGGCATCGTCGTCTTCATCGCACAAACGCGTGCTTCCCGCCAGGAAGTCGCCTGACCGGCCACGCCGGCCGAACACAGAGACCTCGAGCTGTCCGTTGGTGCGCCGGAGACCCGACGCACCAACGGATTCGGATCAGCCGAAGCGGATGACTCCGCGAATGTTGCGGCCTTCGCGCATGTCGTCATACGCCGTGTTGATCTGATCGAGGGTGTAGGTCCGCGTGATCAGCTCGTCGAGTTTGAGATTGCCGGCGCGGTACATGCCGAGCAGATTCGGCATGGCCTCGCGCGGCGACTTCATACCGTAGAGTGCACCCTGGATTCGCTTCTGCATCATGGCCAGGTTGTTGGCGTTCAAGCCGGGGACCACGCCCTCCTCCTTCTCGGGGCTGATACCCGTCACCACAACAGTTCCGGCCTTGCGAACGGCACCGAGCCCTTGTCCGATCAACTGGTTGCTGACGATGCTCGCAGTCAGGATGACCACGTCGGCACCCTGACCGTTGGTCAGTTCGGCGACGCGCGGCATCGCCTCGTCGATCGAACCGAATGCCTCGGTTGCGCCGAAATCCGTTGCCCACTTCTGCTTGTCGGCCACCGGATCCACAGCGATGATGTGCGATGCTCCGCTTTCGCGTGCTCCCTGAACAGCATTCATACCGACGCCGCCGACGCCCGCGATCACCACGGTGTCGCCACGTTGCACGTTGCCCGCCGTCGCCGCCGACCCGAAACCTGTCTGCACACCGCAGGCGACGAGGCACGCCACCTCCAGTGGCACATCCTTGTCGATCTTGACCAGCGACATCTGGTCGTAGACCTGCCACTCGGAGAACGTGCCCAGCAGGCCCACGGTTGCGACATCTTTCCCGTCGTCAGCATGCATCCGATACGTGCCGTCCATTTGATGGCCGATCATGATCAGAGCACCGTTGTCGCAGAGGTTCTGCATACCTGCCGCACACCATCGACACCGACCACACGACGGAATGAACGAAGTCAGTACGTGGTCGCCGACCTCGAATCCGGTGACGTTCGGTCCGACCTTGCGCACCACGCCGGCGCCCTCGTGGCCTCCGACCACGGGGAGGTGCCCCGCAGTGATGTCTCCGTGTGAGATGTGGTCGTCGCTGTGGCACAGCCCCGGCGCGACCATCTCGACGAGCAATTCGCCGTCCTTCGGGTCGTCGAGTTCGAGTTCCTCGACGGACCACTCGCCTGGAGCCTCACGCAATACCGCAGCTCTAGTCCTCATCTGTTCCTCCTTCATCGGCACTATCGGGTGTGATCTGCCTCTCATGCGTGAGGATATGACACCTTGTGTCAAAACTTAACGAATTCACGATTTCCGCTGATCCACGCAACGTCGACGCCTGTGATCGACGGCGATACGCCATGATGGTGAACATGGGTTCCGACGGCCGACGCACGCTTCCCGACAGGGAAACCCCGGTCGACCGTGGGGGCAGACCTGCGTCGACGAGCGCACACGAACTCGCCGCCCAGGCCCAGCGCCTCTTCGTCGAGAACGGATTCGACCGGACCAGCGTCGAGGACATCGCGGCGACTGTCGGCGTGAGTCGACGGACGTTCTTTCGCTACTTCCCGACCAAAGCGGATGTGATCTGGGTCGAATCGGAAGCCGAGCACGCGCTGTTCGAACAGCTCCTCGATCACTCCCCGTCACACCAATCCCCGTGGGCCGCAATCACCGCGGCGTATATCGCCACGCTCGACCACGGCCGAGCCGAAGATGACTGGGCACGCCACCGCGCACGCTTGATCCTCTACGAACCCGCGGTCCAGCCACAGGCCAATCAGGTGGTCCGCCGGTGGCGCACCACGGTCACTCGTTTCGTCGCGAACCGCCGCGGATGCGACGTCGAGGACGTGGCGGCTCGTGCAGCAGGACACGCCGCAATAGCGGCATCGATTGCCGCACATGAACACTGGCTGGTGCATCCGGAACTGTCGATCGCCGAATGCATGCGCACGCTGTTCGACGCACTCGCGCCGCGCGGCCTCGAACCGTGACCTTCGCACCTGTCCCGGGTGCACAGCCAGTCGTACCCTTTTGGTCGTGAGTCGTACTCTGATGAGCCTGTCGAGGTGCGCACCGGCGCGGGTGCAGTGAGATGCCGCCCGCAAGCACGGTGAGAAACCCTGAATGCCTCTCTGTCGACGAGGTGCTGCATGCACTGCTCACCTCGCGCACGGGACTGAGTGCCGACGAGGCCACCGCCCGCCTGGAGCACGACGGACCGAATGCGCTGCGGACCGTACGGGTGCATCCGTTCGAGATTCTGCTCAACCAATTCAAGAGCGCATTGATGATCCTGCTCATCGTCACCGCTGTGCTCGCAGGTGCGCTCGGTGACGTCAGTGACGCGGCGGTGATCGGAGCGATTCTCGCGGCAAGCGTCCTGCTCGGCTTCCTCAACGAACTCCGCGCGGCACGGGCAACACAAGCGCTCCACGACAGAGTCCACCACACCACCACAGTCATCCGCGACGGCCAACCGGCGACGATCGACGTGACCGGGCTCGTGATCGGCGACGTCGTCTCGCTCACTTTGGGCCAGATCGTTCCCGCAGATCTCCGCCTCATCGACGTCACCGACCTCGCATGCAACGAAAGCGTACTCACCGGTGAGTCCTCCGCAGTCGGCAAGAGCATCTCAGCGGTCCCGACGGGCACCGCGTTGGCTGATCGCTCCGACTGCGCGTACATGGGGACAGTGGTGCAATCCGGTAGTGCCACAGGAATCGTCGTCGCCACGGGTGAACGAACCGAGTTCGGTTCCGTCGCCGGCGGACTCACCGAGGCGGCACCGCAGACCGCTTTCCAGCGAGGCTTGTCGAAGTTCTCGATCCTCCTGCTCCAAGTGGCGATCGTCCTCACCATCTTCATCGTCATCGCCAATCTCATCCTCGGCAGACCGATCATCGACTCGGTGTTGTTCGCCCTGGCGATCGCTGTCGGTATCACCCCGCAACTGCTACCCGCAGTCGTGACGACCGCACTCGCGGCCGGGTCACGCAGACTCTCCGACGACGGCGTGCTGGTCAAACGCCTTGTGGCGATCGAGGATCTCGGCGATATCGACATACTGCTCACCGACAAGACCGGGACCCTCACCGACGGCAAGATCTCGCTGACCGCGACGCTCGCTCCCGACGGGACACCGGACGACCAAGTACTACGCGACGGACTGCTGGGCACCGATTCGGCCATACATGCGGGTGGAAACGAACTCGACGCCGCCCTGTGGCGCGATGCCGGACACGTCGCGGACTCCGTTGCGTCGTACGAACGTATCGCCACGCGTCCATTCGACCACGACCGGCAGATGGCGTCGGCCGTCACCGTGAGCACGGACGGCAACGCACAACTCGTGGTGAAAGGGGCGCCGGAACGGGTCATGGCTCGCTGCGTCGACGGCGAGCGCGGCCAGGCCACGCTCGATCGACTGTTCGCCGAGGGCTCACGCGTGGTGGCAGTGGCGACCAAGCAGGTCAACACAGACCACACCACTATCACCGACAACGACGAGACCGCACTGTCACTCGAGGGATTCCTGGTCTTCCTTGACAAGCCCAAAGCGTCTGCGGCGCAATCTCTCACCGCGCTCGCAGCACTGCAGATCACCGTCAAGGTGGCCACAGGAGACAACGTCGTCGTGGCCGCCAAGGTGGTCGACGACCTCGGCATGCGTTCGGGCGGTGCCATCACCGGCACGGAACTCGATGCTCTCCCTCCCGACAAATTCGATCGTGTTGCACGTGAATACACAGTGTTTGCCAGGGTCACTCCTGCGCAGAAGGCTCGGCTTGTAACGTCTCTGCGCGCACACGGGCAATCGGTTGCCTTCCTCGGCGACGGCGTCAACGATTCACTCGCGCTGCACGCGGCCGATGTCGGTATCTCCGTGGACAGCGCCACCGACGTTGCCAAGGATTCGGCCGACGTGGTCATGCTGCGGAAAGATCTGGGGGTTCTCGCCCGAGGCGTCGCGGAGGGGCGTCGAACGTTCGCGAACACCATCAAGTACGTACAGATGAGCACGTCGAGCAATTTCGGCAACATGTTCAGCGCTGCCGGTGCGTCGGCCCTGCTGCCCTTTCTACCGATGCTGCCGAGCCAGATCCTGTTGAACAATCTGCTCTACGACACGAGCCAGCTCGCGATCCCGAGTGATCGTGTCGACCCCGAACTCCTTCGCTCCCCGTCACATTGGGATATCGCCGCGATCAGGCGGTTCATGCTGTTCTTCGGGCCACTGAGTTCGTTGTTCGACTTCTTGACGTTCGCGGTGATGCTTCACGTCTTCCACGCCGGGGCGAGCGAGTTCCATACCGCATGGTTCGTCGAATCCCTGTGTACTCAGACGTTGATCGTGTTCGCCATCCGAACACGTCGAATTCCCTTCCTACGCAGTCGGGCAGGCGGCTGGCTGATCGCTTCGGTTCTCGTGGTGGTGGCGATCGGCATCGCGCTGCCGTTCACGCCGCTTCGTCATATTCTCGGGTTCGTCGTACTCCCATGGACCTTCTACGTCTTTCTCGCTTCGATGGTGGTGGCCTATCTCGTGCTCGTCGAACTCGCCAAGCGCGTCTACTACACGTCACTGACGTTCCACCCCCAGATGCCACGACGTTGGCGCGACGAAGCGCACCACATCCAGCGTCGCGCTGCCCGGTTCACCACAGTCGGTCATGCACCGAGACAGGCGACGACCTCACTGTCGGCCACCTCACCAAAGTCGTGATACGACAGGCCGACCGCGCGGAAGGGGGCAGGGACGTCGACGCACACGACACGATCGACGGACGCGTCAGTCTCGAATCTGTGCACCGCATCTCGCGGGGCCACCGGTACGGCGACGACGACACCGACGGCTCCTGCCGCCCGCACGGCACGCACGGCGACGGCCATCGTCGCACCCGTCGCGATGCCGTCGTCGACCAACACCACAACACGGCCCGGGAACGAAATCGGCTGTCGCCCAGCACGATACGTGTTCTCGCGTTGTACGCGCAGCTTGTTCTCCGCGCCGATGATCTCACGCAACTGCTCGGCCGACACTCCGAGTCGACGCGGCACGTCGTCGGTGATCAGTACCTGCCCCGCGGCGACCGCGCCCATCGCGAACTCAGGCTGATCGGGCGCGCCGATCTTGCGCACCACGAGTACGTCCAACGGTGCGTCGACCGCGTTGGCCACCTCACGTCCGACGGGTATGCCTCCCCGGGCGAGCCCGACGACGATCAACGGTGGCCTGTCCCCGCCGGCAGATCGGAATCCGTTCTCCCGCAACGCGTCAGCAACGAGCGGACCCAGCACACGACCGGCGTCGACCCTGTCAGTGAACACGACCGTGACCGACATCGGCGTCTTCCCGGACCGTCCCGGCGTCCGAACCGACCGCAGGTCCGACCTTGGCGGAGAAACTCGGTATCTCCCGCAGGTCGACGCTCGCCTCATAGGTTCGGTCGTAGCCCGTAGAGCAGATGCGCCAGCCGTCGTCGGTACGACGGTAGGAATCCGTATAGAACGCAGCACCGATCATCATGAACGAGAACGCGGGCACGATCACGCGGTCCTGCAGGTACCACCTGCCGCTTGCGGTGTCGCCGTCGATGAGGATCTCCGGATGGCTCACCCGGTGTTCGGTGATGACACCCGGCCCGACAGAGGTGCGCATGTACCCGACGAGTTCGTCGCGGTCAGCGAACGACAGCGACTCGCCGTACTCGCCGACGACGTCCTCGGTGAGCGTCTCGGCGAAAGCGACCCAGTCCTTGGTGTCGAGAGTTCTCAGATACCGGTACTTCAGTGCCTTGACGGCCTCGAGATCGTCCATGATCCACGTCTACTCCGTGCGGACATCCTTGATGGCGGGATTGGTGGAGGAAGCGCTCGGCAGTACCGGAACACCTACTTCTTCCTGGTGCCCGGCAGCACTCCGGCGTCGATGACGGCCTTCACGTACGGACGCGTTCGCTCCAACAGAGCCTCGACGCCTGCACCTGACCATGCCTGGCCGGTGACGGCATCGGTCTCGATTTCGATGGTGCGGTACAGATCCATGCCGGACTCGGTCAACTGGTGCGCGTCGTCGGTTCTCGTCGCCAGCCCACGACTGACGAGCCGATCGACGGACGCCTCCCAGTTGTCGTCCGACCAACCGCGTGTCAGTTGTGTCAGCTTTCGACCCAGAACTCGACGACGGATCGACGGGTCGGGCAGTTGCGCCTCGTGGAATGCGGCCGCATCGAGTCCGTCGAGTCCATGGGTCACGAGCACCGCGATGTGGTTGTCACCCCGCCACTCCCGTAGTACGGCGAGCGCATGCCACAGCGCGAGGTGTGGTGTCTCCGGCGGCGTGGAGGCGGCCCAGGAGGCTGCGAGAGGTCTGCCGCCGAGTGGCAGATCCGATGCGATGTCGAGGTAGCGCTCGGCCAACGCCGACATCTCCGGATCATCGAGCTTGTCCCCGAGGATGTCGCGGAGCACTGAGTCGAGCATCTGCTCGCGACGGCGCGCGACCATCTCGACTCCCACAGCGCGTGCCGACTCCCAGGCCGTCGTGATCAGGTCGGGCGCGAAGTTGTAGAACGACGAGACCACCACCGGGGCGGAACATTCACCGAGAGGCGCCCCGCGTGCCCCGACGTAGAACGCGTGTGCATCGAGACCCGTGTCCTCCTGCGCAGCCGTGAGTCCAGGATTGAAGTACGCGAGGACGTGGAATGGCTCGAGCGTTTCGTACGCGAGTCTGGCGTGAGAGGCCGAGGTGTCGTCGGCGGTGATGACCATGTGACCCAGCCTCGCGTCCGGCACCTCCAGAGTCAAGGAGGTGGGCGTCCGTCGACGCATATATCGCTGCACCGCAGATAATTTCGATGAATATCCGAATTCTTCTTGACATAACTCGAGGCGGAGCTACTCTGGATATAGAACATTTGTTCGTATCGAATCGGGGTGGCGATGGGTACACACGAGCCGGGAGACGACGCACTGGGCGCCGAGAATCCGGTTGCCGAGGACGCTGGAGTCCATATCCAAGAACCGCACGCGCAGAACCCAATTGCGTTGTACGAGCAGCTACATGCGCTGCTCGATCAACTCGACGAGGTCGACACCACCACTGCCCCCGAAGCCGAGGTCGCTGCGATGGCCATCGAGCACGAACGCGCGGTGCGGCGCATGATCTCCATCGGCAACGATCGGATCATGGATGTCTCCGATCGTGCCGCTTACCGTTCGGTCGGCGTGATCTCGTTGCGCGACTTCATGTTGGGGCCACTGCGTATCCCCAACGCATACAAGCGAATGCGCACGATGGAAGCCGTCTGCGAGACCTACACGATCACCGGCGACAAGAAGCCGCCCGTGTATCCACAGCTCGCTGCGGCACTTCGCGAGGGCACGCTCGGGGTCGAGCACCTCGGCACAGCTCTCGAGGTGTTGAACAAGATCCCCGAGAACCTCGATCCGGAAGACCTCAACCGCGCAGAGGCAGAGGTGGTCGACTTCTCGCAGAAGCTGACGCCTCGCCAGATCATCGCCGCGGGAACGCGATTGCTCGCCCACCTCGACCCTGATGGCACGATCACCGACGACAAAGACCGCAAACGTCAACGCAGACTGACCGTCGGAAACCAAGACGCACAATCGATGTCACAGTTGCTCGCCACGCTCGACCCCACAACCCGAGCCATGCTCGACGTCGTCCTCGCCGCGTGGGCGGCGCCCGGCATGAACAATCCCGACGACGACGCCTCCCCGACCGGCTCGAGTGTGGATGTCGACGCCGAGATACTCACCGAAGCTGCCGCACGCGACAACCGAACGCCTGCGCAACGCAATCACGACGCGCTCGGCGCACTACTCAAGGCGGTCCTCGACGGCGGGCTCATCGGCGCGAGCCACCGCGGGCTACCACCGCACCTGATCGTGCGGATCTCCGACACCCAACTGCGGGAGTACGCGGGCGTCGCACAAACCACGACCGGCGCCGACATCCCCATGCCCGACCTCATCCGGCTCGCGGCACAGTCAGTGATGCACCTGGCCGTCTTCTCCGAACACACCGGGGCGCCGCTCTACCTCGGAACGTCCAAGCGGCTGGCCAGCCAGTCACAGCGGTTCATGCTGTTCGCCGGTTACGGCGGCTGCTCCAAGCCCGACTGCCCCGCCCCATTCAGCCACGTCG
Organism: Gordonia otitidis; assembly: GCF_020735545.1. Taxonomy (NCBI): domain Bacteria; kingdom Bacillati; phylum Actinomycetota; class Actinomycetes; order Mycobacteriales; family Gordoniaceae; genus Gordonia; species Gordonia otitidis. Next base: position 2,515,001 of record NZ_CP085974.1, on the reverse strand, counting down.
AGATCCATCACGCCGAGCAGGACTGGGCTCGTGGTGGACGCACCGACATCGACGAGCTCGCCCCAGCCTGCGGTCCCCACAACCGCGCAGTCGGAGACAAGCCCGAGCAGTTCACCACCGAGAAGATTTACGACGGCCCGGACCGGGGCCGCTACGGATGGCGCCCGAACAGCAATCCAATGGGAACAACGAGCTCCTTACGCACCAACCACATGCATGATCTGGGCAGCATCGTCGACGATCGACTTCTCCGACGACGCGCCGAGTTCACGTCCCCACCCGCTGAGAGCTCACCCGACGGCAGCTATCCCACCGGCATCGCCGACGAGATCATCTCGATGCTGCGCGCCGGGACGCTCGTGAGCGTCGGCGACTACGAAGCCGCCTGACCTGCCACGGCCTCGCTACCGGACCGGAACCCTTCCGGCCCGGTAGCAGGCGTGCCCGCGTTGCGCGGTGGTTAATTCGGCGGCCTCCTGTTGCGGAATTCGCGTCGATCCCGCACATTTGTCCGCAGTTGACCATATGGTCAACTGACGGGAACCGACTGCGGCCGTGAATCGAGATGCTCGAGTCGACGCGCTGCGAACCGGACCGAGGCGCACACCACGGCCCGGTGTGCGTCCACACGCGGTGAACTGGGGGATCTATGCGCCGAATGACCTTCGAGGACAGACGTCAGGCGCTGATCGACGCCGCCGTACGGGTGATCGCCCGAGACGGCCTCGCGGCCGCCACCACACGAGCGATCGTCGGCGAGGCCGGCATGCCTCAGGGCGCCCTGTTCTACATCTTCTCGTCACGCGATGCACTGATCAACGAGGTCATCGCCCACATCACCGAGCAGGAACGACTCACCGCCGTCCTCTCCGCCGACATGGTGGCCGACGACGCGACGCTGCACGAAGTCCTGTGCGAAGCCATGCTCGGCTACCTCCGCATGCTCGAGGACGACCCCGCGCGCGAGCTCGCGCTGCTCGAGGTGGCGACACACGCGATCCGCCACGACCGCGCGGCGGTGAGCAAGCAGTGGCAGACGTATCGGACCGCCGTCGCCGATGCCCTGAGCTACCTCGGCGACCGCATGTCGATCACCTGGGAACTCCCTCTACCCCAGGTGGCTCATCTGGTCACCTCGGCGATCGACGGGTTGACCCTCTCGTGGCTGACCGATCGCGACACCGAGGCCGCGCGCCGCAACATCGATCTTCTCGTGGCCGCCATCGTCACACTGGCCGCACCCGCCGAGTCCGAGGCCAACCGGAGGTGACTGTCGAACCCGACTCGCACCAGGCGTCTACCCTTCCGTGGCAGCGAGTCAGCACCCGATGGATCGGCCTGTTCGGCCTGTCATGGCTCGGCATCTGGCTCGCACAGCTCGCACCGTTCCAGCTCACCCTGCCCGACCAGATCAACGACTGGCTCGAGATCGGAAACAGCGTCGACGAGAGCAACTGGCAGCGAAGCGTTCTCACCTTCGGTGTGGTTTCCGGTATCTCCGCCGTCTTCGCTCTCGTCGCGTTTCCGCTGACGGGTTCCCTGTCGGATCGCACGACGAGCCGTTACGGCCGACGCCGGCCGTGGATCGTCGGCGGGACAGCGCTTTTCGCAGCGGGGCTGCTAGCGCTCGGATTCTCCGACAACATCGTCGCCATCACCATCGGGTGGTGTGCCGCGCTGACCGGTTTCAGTGCTGCTTCGGCGGCATTGACGGCACTCATCAGTGATCAGGTCCCCGTATTCCAGCGCGGAGTGGTGTCGAGCTGGGTGTCGGCTCCGCAGGCCATCGGCGCGATCGTCGGCATCGCACTCGTGTCGGTCTTCGGCCTCGGTTTCCTGCCGTCATACGCACTGTTTGCGGTCCTGCTGATCGTCTGCGTGACACCGTTCGTGCTGTATCTGAACGATCCGCCGTGTCCGAGCCACGACAAGGGCAGACTCAGCCCCCGCACGATCATCTCCGAACTCTGGATCTCGCCTCGCGAGCATCCCGACTTCGGCTGGACGCTGTTGGGGCGCATCCTGGTGAATCTCGGCAATGCACTCGGCACATCTCTGCTCTTCTTCTTCCTCAAGTTCGGACTTCACTCCTCCGACGCCGACAACGACATCCTGCTGGTGTCAGCGGTGTACATGGTCTTCGTGGTCATCAGTGCCCTGGTGTCGGGCAAACTCAGCGACCTGGTCGGACGTCGTAAACCCTTCGTCCTCGCCGCGGGCGTGTGCCAGGGTGCTGCCGCGATCTGTATCGCTGCTGTCGCCGACCTCCCGATGACCATGGTCGCCGCAGCCCTTCTCGGTGCCGGGTTCGGCGCGTTCCTCGGCGTCGACCAGGCATTGGCGACACAGGTGCTACCCGACGCGCAACACAACGGTCAGGACCTCGGCATCATGAACATCGCCATGGCCGTACCGCAGGCACTCGGACCGCTGGTCGGTGCCGCAGTGGTCGAGGCCACCGGCGGCTTCACCGGATTGTTCGTCACCTCAGCGGTTTTCGGGATTCTCGGCGGTCTGTCCGTGTTGTTGGTGCGCACTGTGCGCTGACCCCTGACCCCTGACCGCTGACCGTTGACCGTTGACCGTTGACCACGAAACTCCGCCATATCCACTTCTCTCGTCCACGTCCAGTCACAAGTATTGTCCACCCAGGGGGTCACAGTTGAGTTCAGCGCACCGCAGTTCCGGGCACAGCAATGACGCACACAGCAGTTCCGGGCACACGGCCGCGCCAGGCAGGGTGAGTCGCCGCGGCTTCTTGGGGGTGTCGGCAGGCGCCGTCGGAGCGGGACTGATCGGAACCGCGGCGCTCGGCGCTGCGGGTAGCGGAACAGCATCGGCAGCACCGTCATCCGGGTACCTCGTCGGTGTGGGAAAAGGCGACCTCACCGGTGCCATTGCCGGCCAAGGGATGATGGGCTACTCCGATCTCAGTCAGGTGGCAACAGGGCTCCTGCAACGGGTCTGGGCACGGGCGTACATCATCGCCGACGCCGCGTCGGGCGCACGGGTGGTGTTCGTCAACGCCGACCTGGCCTGCCTGTTCGAGTCGCACCGCGTCGGTGTCATGAAGGAACTGCGCAGTCGATTCGGCAACCTCTACTCCGAGGACAACGTCAACCTCAACGCGACCCACAACCACAACTCCTGCGGCGGCACCGCCTGGGACTACGCCTATGTCCTTGCCGCACTGGGCCATCGCGAGAACTCCTACCGCGCCGAGGTCGCCGGCATCGTCGACGCGATCGTTGCCGCACATCACAGTCTGGCACCGGGGACGCTCGAACTCGGGCACTCCGAACTACACGACGCCAGCGCGAACCGCTCGCTGCAGGCGTTTGTGAACAATCCGACTCCTGATCGGCGTCATTTCCCGGAACACATCGACCCGCAGGTGACATCACTGCGACTTCGGCAGGGCGGCACCGTGATCGGTGAGATCACCTGGTTCGCCACGCACGGTACATCACTGACCGACGCAAACACGCTCATCTCCGTCGACAACAAGGGTTACGCCTCGTATCTGGCCGAGCAGCAGAAGCCGGACGTCGTCGCCTCCTTCCCGCAAACCAATGCCGGTGACATGACACCGAATCTCGCCGTGCGCAAACTCCACCCGGCAGGCCCCACCGACGATCACCGAGCCAACTGCACCATCATCGGACAGCGCCAGTTCCGTGCGGGTGAGCGCGCATTCGCATCCGCACGGTCGATGTCCGGTGGCGTCTCCTACGCGTACCGCTTCCTGAACCTCTCCGACATCGCGATCGACGGCACCTACACCCCCGACGGACGTCCGGCACGGACGAGTCCCGCCATCATGGGTGCCGCCGCCGCCGCGACGAGTACCGAGGACAACACCCGAAGCCAGCTCTCGTTCCTCAACGAAGGCATGGTGCTTCCCTTCGCCGCAGCACTCGGCGCGACGTCGAAAGTGACACCGCCACCGTGGGTTCAGCAGGTCCAGGCGCCGAAGGTTCCGTTGTTCCCACTCGGCTACATGCCACCGCATCCGTGGATTCAACAGGTGCTGCCCATCCAGCTGATTCGCATCGGCGATCTCGTGCTGGCAGCCGCTCCCGCCGAGTTCACCATCACCGCGGGACTGCGCGTGCGTCGCATCGTCGCGACGGCCTTCGCACTACCGCTGGAAAACGTTTTGCTGCAGGGATACTCGAACGGGTACAGCCAGTACGTCACAACCCCCGAGGAGTATCTGTCACAGCAGTACGAGGGCGGTGAGACCATGTTCGGTCGCTACACCCTGTGCGCGTACATGCAGGAGTTCGACAAACTCGCGCGGGAGATGGCCGCAGGGAAGTCGGCGTCGCGCGGGCCGAACCCGCCGGATCAGCGCAGTCCGCAGCCCGATCTGCTGACACCGGTACCCGCCGACACCCCCATCGCGGGCAAGCGTTTCGGCGACGTCGTGCGCGCACCGAAGTCGTCGTACCGATCGGGCCAGACGGTTTCGGTGGACTTCTGCGGAGCGCATCCCGCCAACAAGGTGCACAGGGTGAGCGCGGGAAGCAGTGCGGCCCGCGACGGCTACTTCGTCGTCGAACGCTACGAGTCGGGGCGCTGGGTCGCCGCCGCCCACGACGACACCTGGGGTACCGAACTCGCCTGGAAGCGCCCCGCCGGAAGTTCGACGGCGTCGGTGGTGACCATCAGTTGGACGCCTGGCACGGGTACCTCCGGACGCCATCGCATCCGGTACTTCGGCGATGTCAAGCGCGCAAACGGCACGCTCTCGTCGTTCGTCGGGACGACTCCGGCGTTCGATGTGACATGACCGCATACCCGTGCTTGCGGAGCACGCAGGGGCGGGCACGCAGGGGCTCGAGCACGATCGCACAGATGGCCGGTTCGTAGCGCACCACAACATGGGGTGTCCATTTTCTGATCCGGCGACGAAAAGTCCGCGGTGTACACGGCGCATGCTTCATCCATGCATGAACTGGTACTCCACGGCGGCCGCGTGATCGATCCCGACAGCGGAACCGACGGCATCTTCGACATCGGGATCGACCGGGGCACCATCAGTGCCGTCAGTGTCGAGCCACTCGACGGACATCGCGTGCTCGACGTCTCCGGCCGCGTGGTCGCACCGGGCTTCATCGACATGCACAGCCACTGCTTCGGTATCGCAGGACAACGCCTGCAGGCTCTCGACGGCGTCACGACCGCTCTCGAACTCGAGGGCGGAGTACACCCGGTCGGCCGCGCCTACGAGCGCGCCGCCATCGAGGGGCGTCCCCTCAACTACGGCTACTCGGCGAGCTGGGCCGCTGCACGGATGCACGTGATGGCAGACGTGACGACCACCGGCCATCCCGCCGACGTCCTGTTCAACATGGGAGTCCCCGCCTGGCAGGCCGAGGCGAACACCGCTGAGGTCGGCCGGATACTGGCACTGCTGGAAGAAGACCTGAGCGACGGCGCGCTCGGAATCGGTGTGCTCGTCGGGTATGCCCCGCGCGTCGGGCCTGCGGAGTACGTCGAGGTCGCGCGTCTCGCCGCTGCCCGAGGCGTGCCGACATACACGCACGCACGCGAACTCGTCGAGCAGGATCCCGACACACCGATCGACGGTGCGGAGGAAATCGTCAGGGCGGCAGGCGAAACCGGTGCCCACATGCACTACTGCCATGTCAACAGCACGTCGCTGCGACATCTCGACAGGGTGCACGGCCTCGTTGAGCGTGCACGTTCCCTCGGCTCCCGGATCTCGACAGAGGCCTACCCCTACGGCTCGGGGATGACGGGGATCGGCGCCGCCTTCCTCGAGCCGGATCTGCTCGACCGACGCGACATCACGCCCTTCGCGGTACAACACCTCGTCAGCGGACACCGGTTCACCAGCGCCGCGGACCTGCGAGCAGCGCGTGCGGACGGCACGGGCGGACTGGTCTTCGTCCACTTCCTCGAGGAGGACGACCCGACCGCTCGGGATCTCATGACACGCGGGCTCGTCTTCGAGGACACCGCGATCGCCAGCGACGCATTCGAACCACTCTGGCGCACATCGACATACGACGACTCGCGCTGGCCGTTGCCCGCCGACGTCGTCACCCACCCGCGCACCGCCGGTACCTTCAGTCGCTCGATCCGCACATTGTGGCGTGAGACCGGCGCACTGAGCCTGATGGAGGTGATCCGACGCGCAAGCCTCCTTCCTGCACAGATCCTTTCGCCATCAGTTCCGGACATGGCGCGTAAGGGCAGGGTCCAGGTCGGCGCGGATGCCGACATCGTCGTCTTCGACGCCGCCACGGTCACCGACCGTGCCACCTATACCGACACGATCGCGCCGTCGACGGGATTCGACCACGTCCTCGTCAACGGTGTCGAGATCGTCAGCGACGGTGAGATCCGCACCGATCGGCTACCGGGTAAACCAGTACGCGCCTGAGCATTTTGCACTCCGGCATCCGGAGTCGTCGAGCAATCAGAACCTGCCGGCGAAACACCGACAACAGAGGACGAACACCATGACAACCACGAGAACCACAAGAACGACGAGGGCACTGTGAGTACCAACCCGTCGAGCACTCGACACTTCGACACCGTCGTCATCGGAGGCGGTATGGCCGGGGTGTCGATCGCCTACGAACTCGCCGCACACCAATCGGTTGCCGTCGTCGAGATGGAATCGACCCTCGCCTATCATTCGACGGGACGGTCGGCAGCGGCATTTCTCGAAAGCTACGGCAACCAGACGATCCGCCTACTGACAACCGCCGGCCGCTCGTTCTTCGCCGACGAGGACGGACATTTCGACGTGCCGGTCGCACAGCCGCTGAACCTGCTGATGATCGCGAACGACGACGAGCAGCACGCCCTCCGCGAGCTCCACCACGAGATCAGCGCCCGGAACGATCTCGTCGAACTCGTCAGCGGCGATACCGCGGAGCAGCTCAACCCGCTGCTCCGTCCCGGCTACACGACGTTGGGGATGATCGACCGTTCCGCACTGGAACTCGACGTGCACGCACTGCACCAGTGGTATCTGCGCGGCTTTCGCGCTCGCGGAGGCACCGTTGTGAGATCCGCGGGCATCGTCGACGCAACGCACACCGGCCACGGATGGGATCTGACCGACGCGGCGGGTGTAAGCTACCGAGCCCAGGCGGTCGTCAATGCGGCGGGCGCGTGGTGCGATCGGGTCGCCGGAGTGCTGGGAGCCGAGCCCATCGGCATCCGCCCGCTTCGTCGAACCGCATTCATGGTCTCCGCCCCACCTGTGACGACCGACGCTGCGATCCCGTTGACGATGGCGGCGTCGGAGAACTTCTACGTCAAACCCGATGGCGCACAGTACCTGTGCTCACCTGCCGACGAGACCCCGCAGGAGCCCGGTGATGCGCGCCCGGACGAGCTCGAGATCGCTCGCGCGATCGAGTCGATCAACGACGCGACCACCCTGGGCATCCGCAGCGTGAACTCCGCATGGGCAGGACTGCGCAGTTTCGTCGCCGACCGCACGCCGGTCGTCGGCCCCGACACCACGGTCGACGGACTGTTCTGGCACGCGGCACAGGGTGGATACGGCATTCAGATCGCGCCCGCGCTCGCACGGTTCGGCGCAGCTCTGGTCACCGGCGAGCCGCTCCCGACCGATCTGGCCGACCTCGGCCTCACACCGTCGATGCTCGGCCGCGACCGGGCAACCCTCGCCACGATCGGCGACAAGTGATGTACCAAGCAGGACAAGGACTCAACTCATGACCGCGCACATGTCGGTGAGCATCGACGACGACGGGCGCCGCCACTTCACCAGCCCGAATGCCAAGGGACCGTTCGCAACCGCCATCGAATGCGGTCCGATGCTCGTCATCTCGGGACAGGGCGGGTTCGCCGCGGACGGGAGCATCCCCGTCGGCATCCGCGCACAAACCCGTGCGACCCTGCACAACGTCCGAAGGATCCTGGACGACTGCGGTTGGGAGCTGTCGGATCTCGTCCAGGTCACCTGCTATCTGGCCGACATCGACGAATGGGCCGCGATGAACGCGGAGTATGCCGACTTCTTCGCCGATCACCCCAGCGTTCCCACCCGCACCGCGATCGGCGTCGCCGGTCTGCCGCTCGGGCTCCGTGTCGAAATGACCTGTGTCGCAGCCAGGAACTCGCCGACGGCCCGGTAACTTGGCTGAACAGCCACCGAGCCGGCGAGAGGTGACCATCATGGCCGAGCAGCTGCCGCGGTCATCCCTCGGCAGGATTCTCACCGACCTGGGCAATACGTTCCTGGAACCCCTCTGCGCACCGGTAGGACTGTCCGTGCCCGTCGGCGGTGTCGGCTTCTACGATCCGCTGGACGACTCGGCGCAACCTGATGAGGCCATCGTGCTCGGGATCGGTATCCACGAACCCGGTGACATCGTGTCGGCGCTCACCGCTCTGCGACGAGAGGGACAGCGGGGCGCCGCGGCGCTCGTCGTGCGCTCACCGGTACTTCTCACCGACGAGGTCGAGAGCGCCGCAGCGGCCTCCGGAATCGCACTGCTCGGCCTGGCCCCCGGCGCGTCGTGGATGCAGTTGGCGACGATGATCCGCACCCTCATCGCCGACGACACCGTCGGCATCGGCGAATCGGACCGCCTCGGTGGTGTCGTCTCCGGCGACCTGTTCGCACTCGCCAACTCGATCACCGCCCTGATCGACGTTCCGATCACCATCGAGGATCGTGATTCGCGCGTGGTGGCGTTCTCGGCCCGTCAGGACGAGGCGGACTCCTCGCGGGTGGAGACGATCCTCGGGCGCCAGGTGCCTGACAGATTCACGCACGCCATGGTCGAGCAGGGAGTGTTCCGCGAGCTGTACGCCAGTGACGAGCCGGTCTGGATTCAGCCGGAGCCCGCGGCGCCGGACCAGCTGCCACGCGTAGCGGTCGCCGTCAGAGCCGGCGACGAGGTGCTCGGATCGATCTGGGCCGCGGTACGCGAACCGTTGAGCGATGACCGACTTCGAGCACTCACGGACGCCGCAAAACTCGTCGCCCTCCACATGATGACCATTCGCAACGGCGACGACGGTGCGCGTCGCCTCAAGGCCGATCTGGTCACCACGGCACTGCGCGGCGGACCCGGCACGCGCGATGCCCTGCGACGACTCGGTATGGGGGACCGTCCGGTCGCGGTGCTGGCGATGGACCTCCTCGAATCCGACGCCGAAGACGACAGCGGAGGTGATAGCGGCGGTCGGGAGGGCGGCACCGGTGGTGAGGTTGGAGGCGAGGGCGGTGCCGGCGACCTTGCCCCGACGAGATCACCAGCGGCAGCGGACCGGGCTGCCATCAAGCAACGACTCACGTCCGGATTCGCACTGCACATCAGCGCATCGCACCCGCGCGCGGCGGTCGCCCTGATCGGCGATGTCTGTTACGCGCTGGTGCCGCTCGCCGACGGCCCCCGAGCACGACGCCATGCCATCGACGTCGCGGCAGAGTTCCTGGACCGAGCAGGCGACGGGTCGCACGCGGTCATCGGAGTGGGGACGGTTGCCTCGCGCCCGGAAGAGCTCGCCACCGCGCGGTCGAACGCCGACCGCGCACTACGAGTGCTACTCGATCGACACCAACCCGGCCTCGGGCAGATCGCCGAATTCGACGATGTGCACATGCACTCGCTGCTCATCGACCTCAAAGACATGGTCGCGGCACGCGGAGACGAACCGTCCGGGCCGATCGGCAGGTTGATTGCACACGACGCCGGACACAACACGATGTTGGTGGAGACCCTGCGAGCATGGCTCGACGCATTCGGTGACATCCCCGCTGCAGCGGCCACGCAATTCGTCCACCCCAACACGTTTCGGTACAGGCTGCGCAGGGCCGCCGAGATCAGCGGAATCGATCTCTCCGACCCGGAGGCCCGATTCGCCGCGATGCTGCAGTTGCGAGTCATCGATGTCGCACCGCGCGCGACGCCTCGGTGACCGGCAGAACGCGCTACGTCGACAAGCCGGATCGCGCAACCTGTGATTGGGTCTCTTGGTGACAACCAACGCCACTCGATCAGTCCACCGTGGCCGCATCATGCACATCGCGGGGTCGCCGAGCGTGACCGACGCCGATACCGCGCTCGTCGACATCCCCGACGGAGCACTCGCCGTCACCGCAGGCGGACGCATCGACTACTGCGGCCCGTACGGCGAGCTGCCCGCGCAGCCCGGCGACACCGTCGTCGATCACGGCGAGGCGTTCCTGCTCCCGGGCTTCGTCGACACGCATGTGCACTTTCCGCAAACCTACGAGCTCAACGCCTACGGCGGCGGTCAGCTGCTGGAATGGCTGAACAACTGCATCTTCCCCGCGGAGTCGCGCCTTGCGGATCCCGCTTTCGCCCGCACCATCGCCCGCGACTTCACCCGCGCCAGGATCGCTGCGGGGACCACGGCTGCCATGGTGTTCGGCTCGGCCTTCCCCGACGCACAGGACGAGCTGTTCGCCGTCACGCAGCGAGCCGGACTACGCATCGTCAGCGGCCGCGGCATCCAGACGCAGGGACCCGAGTCGGCTGCACCACTACTCACGTCCGAGGCTGACGCGATCGCGTTGACGACCGCCGAGATCGACCGCTGGCACGCGGCCGACACCGGCGACCCCGACACTGCGCGACTCCTCACGGCGATCGTGCCGCGCTTCACGCTGTCGGTGACCACCGAGACGCTGGCCAACCTGGGTGACCTGTACGCCGAAGTCCGCGATCGTGGGGTCTACGTCCACACTCACCTCAACGAGAACAATCGCCCCGGCACCGGTGAGATCGATCTGGTCAAACAGCTCTTCGAGGTCGAGTCGTATCTCGACACCTACGACGGCAAGTTCCTCCCCGGCTCGGCCGTCGGCGGCGAGAGCCTGCTCGGCCGACGCACGGTGCTGGCCCACTGTGTGCACTGCACCGACGCAGAACTGGCGCGGATGGCGCAGACAGGAACCTCCGTCGCACACTGCCCGACCTCTCAGCTGTTCCTCGGGTCGGGCACGATGCCGTGGAAGCGCACCGTCGACGCCGGGGTCACCATCGCGTTGGGCAGTGACTGCGGCGGAGGCGACGAATGGCTCATCGCCAAGGTCGCGGGCGACGCCTACAAGGTGCACATCTCAGAACCGGGCGTGGCGAGCGTCGCCATGCACCCGGCACAGATGCTGTTCACCGGAACCCTGGCGGGCGCACGGGCTCTCGACGCCGAATCACGCTTCGGCAACTTCGACGTCGGCAAGGAAGCCGACTTCCTGGTGATCGAACCCCATCGATGGCCCCCGCTGGAACGTATGCTGCACAACGGGGTTCGCGACGACGATCCCGAAAGAGCGCGTGATCAGACGCTTTTCGCTCTCCTGATGGGCATGCGCGAACCCGCGATCGCGCGAGTCTACGTGCAGGGCATCGAACTCGACCCCGACGCCATCTGATCCTGCTCCATCTGATCCGCCGCCATCTGATTCGACGCTGCGGACCCCGTGACCGTCAGATCGGGTGGCCGTCCCACTCGTGGTCGTGCATGAACCCCTCGGCCAGGCCGACGTGATACCGGCGGCAATCGCGAAGGATCCACGCGTAGGCGGCCGGCAGCATGACGCCGGGCTTCATGTCACCGCGCTCGAAGATGACGTCCTCGGAGTCGCGGAAGTCCTTCCAGAATTGCCGCATCGATCGGCCCTGTCGTGACGCCTTCGTCCACCCGTACAGGAGCATGCCGAGTCCGATCATGCGGTCGACGTCGGAGTCGGGAACGATCAGGTGGTCGTTGTCGCCGAAGAACGCCGACGGAACGTCGTTGTGGGGGCGGAACATCATGATCCCGCTCGTCGATCGGGGATTGCACTCGATGCAGTAGAGACTGCCGTCGGCACCCTCGATGAAGTCGAACCCCGCTTGTCCGGTGAAACGTTCGGCCGCAACGAATTCCGACACCCGGTCGAAGATCGCCTGATGCTTGATCGAGGTGAACGACAGGCATGAACTGCCACCGATCGCATAGCTGACCGGATAGGTCGCATGCGCGTTGACCTTGCCCTCGCGGCATACCGAGTACGTGCAGTACCGCTTGCCGTCCTTCCACTCCTGCGCAAGCCACGGGTTCGTCGGGTCGTATTCGACCCAGTCCAGGTTCTCGCCCGGGGTGATCTTGTGGACCTTCTGCGACCCGCGCGAGTAGCACTGCTTGAGCGCGAACGGGACGTCGAAGTCGAGTGCGGCGGCGTCGTCGGGTCTCTCGACGACGGCGAATTTCAGCGTCGGAATCCCCAACGACACCAGTTCGCGTTGGAAGTCGTACTTGTTGTGGAGCTTGTTCTCTGTGTCGAAGTCGGAGAGGAACACCTCACACTCCGCGGGGAACAGCCCGACCATCATCGACAGGATGTCGGTTTCCTCGTGGATGGGGATGACCATGTCGACCTTCTCGTCGGTGACGATCCGGGCGAGTTCACGGCAGTAGTCGCGGGGCTCGAACTTCGGCGCGGGCACCTTGTGGAAGGCGTCGACCGCGTTGGAGAACCGACTGACCCCGATCGGGATGCTGTCGACAACGGTGACCCGATGACCCGCCGCTGACATCAGTCGTGCCAGATTCAGCGTGAGAAAGGACCGACCGAAGGTGATCAGTACATGCTTCTTCGGAGTGGACGCCACATCGCGAGTCTAGTCAGTGGCCGGCAGCCGATCGTGAGGGGCGAGCACCGTGGACACTCCGCACACAGATGTGCGCCGACGGGTGCGTGTGAGGTTGTCGGTGCCCACGTGGATACTGAGAGAGGAATAATAATTCGCTTGCCGACCGTTGACATGTGAGTTGTGGTTGAGGGGTGGTCCGCCAACGGGCGATTTCCACAGGCCAGCGCCTCATCGGCTGCCGGGTCGTCCACCGGTGGGTCGAGTCGAGCATCTGCGGACCGTCGGTGCCGCGGTGAGACGCCCACGGTAAGGCGACGTCAGTGAACGTCGGCGACGTCAGTGCATCAGCGTTGGTGCACCGGTGACGTCACTACACACGGAGAGGTTGGTGACATGTTCCTCATCGGCGTCATCGCGGCAAGCCTCGCCGCGGTGGCATACGGCATGTCGACGGTGTTGCGCGCCCTCGGGGCCCGTCGCGCTGCTCAGACCGAACGGGATGAGGGCATCGAGACCACCAACGCCGCGGGTGGGCCGACACTTCGCTCGACGGCGTCCACCTTCGTCGATCCCGCCTTCATCCTCGGCACCGTGCTGGTGACCGTCGGTTTCGCGGGCGGTGCCGTCGCAGCGCGCTACCTTCCACTGTTCCTGTCACAGACGATCGTCTCGGCCAACCTGGTGATCACCGCACTGCTGGGCACCATCATGCTCAACATCGCGCTCCACACGAGGGACTGGATCGCGATCTGGCTCGTCGTCTTCTCCCTGTGCCTGCTCGGTATGTCGTCGTCGCATCAGACGGGCGACTCCGGTGGGCGCGGATTCCACTGGATGCTGTTCTTCGCCACCATCGTCCTGAGCGGACTGGCGTTGCTCTCGGTGTACCGGCTCGGCCGACACGGGGCGATCGCAGGAGGTGCCGCTGCCGGCCTGCTGTTCGGCGTCATCGCCATCGCGGTCCGCATACTCGACGGCGTCCACCCCTTCGATCCGGTCCGGCTACTGCTCGACCCCGCAGCCTGGACCATCGCGATCGCCGGCGCCGTGGGATTCTTCGTGCAGACGGTCGCGTTGCAGCTCGGCGCCGTCAACGGCGTCACGGCCGTGCTCGTGGTCGGCGAAACCGCAGGACCGAGCCTGATCGGCGTCATGTTCCTCGGCGACCAGGCCAAACCCGGCCTCGGCTGGCTGGCCCTGGTCGGGTTCGTCGGTGCGGTCGTCGGTGCGGTGCTCGTCGCCTGGTACGGCTCCGGCGATCCCGATCACTTCGGTGAGGCACCGCCGATGAAGGGTGGCTGGCGTCGAGGTCGCGAAGACGACGAGTTCGACGAGACCGATCACGCCGTCGACGACGCCGCAGCCGACGAGATCGACTCCTTCGGCTTCGCCCCGGCGGATTTCGACGACGATGACGACGATGACGACATCGGCAGCGGCCCTACCGGCAGTACCGCCACCGACAGTCTCCCCACAGACCGGACATCCCCGGGATCCGACGAGTGGCATTCGACGTCGGACGGTTCGACTCCATCGTCGGGCTCGCTCTCTGACGGTTCCGACGTCGACCTCGACAACCGCCAGCACTCGCAGCGCTACTCGGGCTGATCGGTTTTCGGCGTCTCCTGTCCTGCGGCGACACGGACCTCGGTGCGCAGGCTGCGCAGCGCTCCAAGCCGCCACGCGGTGACCAGCCACGCCACGATCACGAACGGGGCTATGGCGAGCATCGTCCACAGATAGCTCTGCGCGGGTAGCACGTCGGCCACCACCTGCGCCCTCGGCACTCCGTCGACCTCCGCGGGTAGCCACGCCTCCAGGATGTTGCGCGTCAGTTTGACCGGCGAGAACGGCCCTGCCGTCGACGCGAGGTAGAACGTGACCAGCACGATCACCAACGAGCCCAGCCATCCGATGACACGCACCTGCGACCCGAGGATTTCCGCCGCGATCCTCACCGACTCGACGGTGAAGCCGAGCATCAACACGAGGAGCAGACACGCGACCTGCGCAGAGAGCAATTCCTCGATGACCGATGATTCGTCGTCGCTCGACGCGAGGTTCGGCAATCCGATCGCCAACGAGATCAATCCCGAGATGAGTGCTACCAGTGTCACGGAACTCGCCGCGCCCTCGATCCGGCCGAATGAGCCACGCACGGCAGCCTCCGTCGCAGCGCTCGCAACCTTCGGACTCGCGTCGTAGACGATCAGCACCACGAATCCCGCCACAAGCGCGCTCAGCACCCACGCCACCGCAGTTGTACACACCGCAGCCAGCGCGAAGGACCCGATCAACGGACCGAACAGACTGTCAGCGCTGTCGGATAGTCGCGTCCCGACGAGCGGCAGAACTCCGACGACGGCGATGATCACACCGCCGGCGAGAAGCGGTCCGGAGAACTCCGAGATCTCGACGGGGTCGAGATCCGGGTCGCGGCCACGGATCACATGCCATTCGGCGGCTGCCAGTTGTCGTAGCCCGCTTCCCCACCGGGTACGCCCGCCGTCGGTACCGGGCCCTGTGTTGCGCACGCCACCGAGATTAGGTACCGACCGCCCGCTGCTGCGTGAGGAGCGCGGCGATGTCGGCACGATCGGTCACGTCGAGCTTCACGCAGGCACGGTAGATGTGCCCCTCCACCGTGCGGACGGAGACCACGAGCCGCTCCGCGATCTGTTTGTTCGACAACCCCGCCGCGACCAGATTTGCGATCTCCCTCTCGCGGGTGGTCAGCGGTAACGGCTGCGCCGCCCGCTGCAGCGCGGGCGTACGCAGGCCGCCGCATCGGGCCGAGATCCGATCTGCCATCGCTGCCGACGCGACTGTCGCCGATCGATGCGACGCGGCGTCGTGCAGCACGCTCGCCTGCGCGGCGGAGTCGGCCGCAGACAGCAGGTAGCCGAGCTTCTCGAAGTCTGCAGCGCAGAGGTCGAGTTCGATACCGTCGCCCGCGGCGCTCGCCTGTGCGTGCCTGGCGTAGATGCCGACCAGTGGACCGTCGACGACCTCGCCGAGCTCGACGAGTCTGCCCCCGACGGTGGTGTCGCCGAACCGCGCCGCGGTGTGCAGCGCTTCGGCTTCGACGGCCAATTGTCCCGTGGAGCGTGCCAGTCGCGCGGCCTCGTTCGCGAGGGCGATCGCGGTCGAGATCGTCCCCGTTGCGGCCGCCTGCCAGGCGGCCGCAACCCCGAGCATCGGACCGAACACCGCGACCTGCCTGCCGTAGTGGTTGCGGGCGCGCGCCAGTGCCGAGCCCGCGGCGTCAGCCTGCCCCAGCGCAGACAACGACTGGGCGAGGAACAGGTAGGCGGGAAAGTTCCAGGTGGCCGAGTACTCGTCGGTGTCGAGCGTGGCGAGAGTCTGTTCGATGCGACGTGTCACGGCACCGCACATCCCACGCGCGAGGTCGACCGCGGCGACGAGTTCGCCCGCCATCGCCCAACCGAGGTACTGCGCGGTGTCGGCGAAGGTCACATATCGCTTCGCCGCAACCTGTGCGTCATCGAGTCGGCCGGTGAGGGTGAGCGCGAGTATCTCACCGATCCCCGTCGGAAAGCGGAGCAGGCCATCGGTTTTCACTTCGGCTTCGCGGGCTCGGACCGCCAGCGGTGTGACATCGTCGCCGCGGCCCTGCAGCGCGCGTGAGAGCATGCCACCGAACGCCGCCCACTCGACCGCCCAGGGCAGCGGTGCGGACTCGGCGAGCACGCCGTCCGACAGCGCGACCGCGGCGTCGAGGTCGTTCTCGAACAACGCGCAGGCCGACCCGATCGCGTCGACGACGGGCAGCAGATTCACGTCGGTGATCCTGCTGCGCACCTCGTCGAGCAGTGCATCCGCACGATGTGAATCACCCATGGCCCAGAACATGTTTCCCACCCGCACGATGCCGACGCGGGTGGCCCGGATCTCGTCGAGGTCGGCGAGCGGGAATCGACTAAGGATCTCCTCGGCCCGGTCGGGGTGCGCCTGCCACATCAGTGCGCGCGCGAGCAGTTCCGCCTCGTCGGCGCCGCCGCCGTCTGCGATCGCCGCACGCGCGAACCGTTCGCCCATCGGTACCTGCGCAAGGTTGAGGGCGTCGCGTGCCGCTGCTCCGAGCAGGGAGGGATCGATGGCCCCCACATCGCTCTCGAGTGCGAGATCGGCGAGGCGAATCCGCGCGGCAGGCGTGTCCTTCGGACGCGAGTCGAGCGCCCTGACCAGCGCACCACGCAGGCGACGCGACGACGCCAGCCCCAGACCGTGACGAATGACCTCACCGAACAGCGGATGGTGAAACGACACATTCAGGCTGCGGCCATCACGCGTGATGCGGACGAGCCCGTCGATCTCCGCCTTCTCCACGGCCTCCTCGCTGGTCAGGTCCGCCAACACATCGATGTCGAGGGGCTCGCAGAGGCTCAGGTACTTCAAGGTCGTGAGGACGTCGGGCTGTAACTGCTCGACGCGCCCGGCGAGGAGGGATGCGAGCTCAGAGGTGATCGCCGCGCGACCGCGCAGCTGCCATACACCGTTGACCTGTCGCAGCGTGCCTGCGGCCCGCGCCCCCTCGACGAGGTGACGCAGGAACAATGCGTTACCGCCCGACGCCTCCCACATACGGTCGGCGGAATGCTCCTCTAGCTGACCGCCGAGTACCGACTCGATGAGCTCGACACTCTGCTCTTTGGTGAACGGAGACAACGTGATCCGAATCAGATGGTTGTCTTTCCACAGGGACGTGACGGCGTCGGGCACAGCCTCGCCGCTGCGTACCGTCGCCACGATCTGCACCGCGCGGTCGATGGCGAGCTGATGGAGCAGGGTTGCCGACAACTCGTCGAGGAGATGGGCGTCGTCGACGCCGATGATCGTATCGCCCTCTGCCAGAAGCGTTTCGCGCGCAGCGGACAGATATGTGACAGGGTCACTCGACACCGCGGGGCCGACGAGATGCGCAAACACCCCCAGCGGTATCGACCTGGCGGATTCGGTACCGGCAACCCAGCGCACCCCCGTCTCCGTGCCTGCCGTGACCAGGCGCGCCAGGGTCGTCTTGCCGACCCCCGAATCCCCCGTCAACACAACACCACACACCGGACCGCCCTGGGTCAGCGCAGACTGGATCGTGCGGAACTCACGTTCGCGCTCGATCAACGGCCAAGTGCCTTGCATGGACTCAAATTTTAGACAACCACCTGGCCTTTTCCGTATGCCAGCCGACGAGATCGTCCTCCGAACGGACTACCCTGCGTCGCGGCCGTTCACCACCAGCAGTCCGATGGCGAAGACAATCGCCGCAAAGACGGCGAAGTAGACAAGCGACACCCACGAGTTCCAGTGGTAGCCGTCGCCGGGAAAGTCGCCATCGAGGAATCGGGATCCGTTACGGAACGGCAGGAAGGGACCGATACGTCGCCCGACGACGGGCAGGGCGGCAGCGACGTTCTCGATCACCAGCATCCAGACCAGAACCACGGAGACCGCGCCCGCCGTCTGCCGGACGATGGCACCCACACCGATACCCACGACAACGCACAACGACGCCCAGACCGCCGTGCCCCAGATCTGCCGGATGACGTGTTCGCTGCCGAGGTCGAGTCCCGACGACCCGTCCGACAGGGCTATGACGACCAGGACGCTGCACAGCGTCAGGGGTAAGACGATGACGAAGGTCAGCGCCACATACACGAGGGCCTTCGCACACAACACATTCCAGCGCCGCGGAATACCCAGGAACGACGTGCGGATGGTGCCGTAGCGGAATTCGGTGGTCACCCCGAGGACCGCCATGATCATCAGGATGACGACACCGAAGAAGTTCACTCCGATCAGATAGACCGACGCCGCACCGGTCTGGTCGACCGACGACGCGTCGGCACCCACGTCGGACGGTTGGTCGGGCCCCGCGCCGACACCCCGTGTGACCACCGCGATCAGGGCCGCGATGCCGAGCCCGAGGACGACGACGGTTGCGGTGCACCACCACGGCGCCCGAGTACTGGTCAACTTGATCTGCTCGGCCCGCACCGCGCCCATCAGCGCTGCCCTCCCCGGTAGTCGATCGATTCGGCGGTGGCCGCCATGAACACGTCCTCGAGCGACGGGGTGTCGGACACCAACTCGTGCACGGCGATCCCGGCGGCGGCTGCGATGTCGCCGACCTGATCCGTCGCCGCATCGGGGATGGTCAGGTAGACCCGGCCATCGGCTCCCGACACCGGGGTGACCGCCAATCCCGCGAGTTCGAGCGCCCGATGCAACTCTGCGGGCTGCGGTGTGCGCACCCGCGCCACAGGCCGCGCACGCGAAGTGAATTCGGAGACGGAGCAGTCGGCGATCAATCTGCCGCGGCCGATGACGATGACGTGGTCGGCCGTCAACGACATCTCGGTGAGCAGGTGGCTCGACACGAATACTGTCCGTCCCTGCGCCGCGAGCGACCGCATGAAGTTGCGGACCCAGACGATGCCCTCCGGGTCGAGACCGTTGACCGGTTCGTCGAGTACCAGGGTGTGCGGGTCGCCCAGCAGCGCGCCCGCGAGTCCGAGTCGCTGCGACATCCCCAGCGAGAAGCCACCTGCGCGTTGATTCGCAACCGACGTCAGCCCGACCATGTCGAGCACCTCGTCGACCCGGCGTTCGGGAATGTCGTTGGTCGCGGCCATCCACCGCAGATGGTTATGCGCGCTGCGGTTCGGGTGAACCCAGTGCGCGTCGAGCAGCGCACCGACCTGACGTAGCGGATGCCGGAGATCGCGATAGAGCTGCCCACCGACCGTCGCGGTGCCCGACGTCGGTCGGTCCAGACCGAGGATCATGCGCATCGTGGTGGACTTTCCCGCCCCGTTCGGACCCAGAAAGCCCGTCACCCGTCCCGGTGCGACGGTGAAACTCAGGTGGTCGACGGCGGTGACGCCACCGAAGGTCTTGGTCAGATCGGCCGCTGCAAGCATCGGCTCGACCATAGCGCGCGACGCCGCCCTCAGGCGTCAACCTCGACCCTCAGACGCGCTCCGGTGAGGACGCCCGTGCCCAGAAGCGCGTGGGGATTCGCCCGGCTCCCGCCGCCAGCCCGCCCGCGACCACTGCATGTTTCATCGCCGCGGCCATGCGCTCGGGGTCGTCGGCGCGAGTGACGGCAGACGCCAACAGCACACCGTCGCAGCGGAGTTCCATCGCGCGTGCGGCGTCGCTCGCGGTCCCGATTCCCGCATCCAGGATGATCGGCACCTGCGCTGCCGCGACGATCATCTCGATGTTGTGGGGATTGGAGATGCCCAGTCCCGTGCCGATCGGCGAGCCCAACGGCATCACCGCCGCCACACCGAGGTCGGCGAGCCGTGCCGCTAGAACAGGATCGTCGTTGGTGTAGGCCAACACCGTGAAACCGTCGTCGACGAGTCGTCGTGCCGCGTCGACGAGTTCGACGGCGTCGGGCAGCAGCGTGTGGTCGTCGGCGACCACTTCGAGTTTCACCCACGATGTCTCGACGGCTTCGCGCGCGAGCTGCGCCGTCAGCACGGCCTCCGCAGCGGTGTGACAGCCGGCGGTGTTGGGCAGAACCTCGATCTTCAAGCGACGCAACAGATCCAGCACACCGGTCGTCGAACCCGCGTTGACCCGACGCATCGCGACGGTGGTCAGTTCGGTGCCCGATGCGATCAACGCCCGCTCCAGGACCGCGAGGTTCGCAGCACCACCGGTACCCATGATCAGCCGGGACCCGAAGTGGCGGTCGGCAATTCGCAGTCCCCCGGCGTCCACGTCATGCACATTCGTGCCCTGCGGATCCGCGCCGTCCACATCCATGTCGCGTGCATCCATGTCAGCCGCCCTGCACAGCCGTGACGACCTCGACGACGGCGTCGGCGGGGACGACCGAATCCCACCTGCCGCGCGGCACCACGGCGCCGTCGACCGCCACTGCGATGCCACGGTCGGGCAGTCCGAGTCGCTCGACCAGCACGCCGACCGTCGGCTGCGGATCCCACTCGTGGGGTTCTCCGTTCACGGTGAAGCCCATCTGACCTCCTCGTTCTCGTACTCGTTCACGTGGTCGTTCTCGCGGTCACCGGTCGGGTGGTCGGTATCGCTGTGCTGCAACAACATCGAGACCCGCTGCGCCGTGTACGGCGCGAGGACGATGCCGTTACGTCCATGACCTGCTGCGACGATCACTCGCTCGTCGATCCGTCTGATGATGGGGAGCCCGTCGGCAGAGCACGGCCGATACCCGACACCGACCTCGCCCAGTGTGTAACCGGCGAGTCCGGGCATCACGGCGAGCGCGTCGTCGAGGAGATCACGTACCCCCGAAACCTCTGCTCCAGGCTCGTCGGACTCGTATTGCGTTGCGCCGACGACGATTCCGTCCGATCGCGGCACCAGGTACACCGTTCTGCCGTCGACCCGCGCGCGCACCACGTGGCTCGGTGGCGGCACCGACCACCTGGTCCGCGACAGCCGCAGAATCTCGCCCTTCGCCCGATGTATGGGCGCGTCCGGCCACAGACCGGTCACTCCGGCACCCGCCGCCAGCAACACCTGCGTGCCGTCGACATCGGCGAGATCGGTGACGGTGTCGTGGCGAAGCTGCGCACCCGCGTCGCGCAGAGCGCCACGAAGTCGCGTCAGCAGCAGTCGGTTGTCGACAGCACCCTCGCCGAGGGCGAGGAACCCGCCGACCAGACGCGACGACAGGGCCCCCTCCAACTCGCGGATCTGACTCGGCCCGACCGGACGGACCTCGCGTGTGTCGACCGACGACGGCGTCCACACCGTCTGCGCGAGCCGTGTGAGATGTTCGTGGTCAGTGGCTGTCGTCGCGACGAACAGCGAGTCGTCGGCCACCGAGATGCTCTCCGCACCCGCGGGGCCTCCGTCGCGCAGCGGGTCGCCGAGTCGTCGGAGCAACGCAGGCCACCCGGCCACCGACTCCGACGTCGCGGCGAGCAGTGCCTCCTCGCCCGGCAGTCCTTCACCGAGTGAGCCGAGCATGCCGCCCGCGACATGCGAGGCCCGCTGCTTCGCACCGGCGTCGTGGACGACGACGCGCATACCCGCGTCCACCGCCGCGAGAGCACTGGTGAGTCCGACGACGCCGCCGCCGACGACAGCGAGGTCGGGAACCGATGTATCGGACATGAACTGCAGACATCCTTCCTTCGCCGGCATGACCCGGATCAGGTACGACGGTCAGCGGGCGCGGCCCCGCACTCTCAGCCCGGCGATCGTCGGACTCCCGTGTGTTTCGCGTTCCAGCGTACTGGGTTGCCGATCTCGCGTCCTCGGCCACCGTGCGTCGACGGCTACGCTGACCACCGTGATGGCCATCCACTCGCACCGGCATGCTCGGCTCGCCACGGCACGGCTCTACCTGTGTACCGACGCGCGGCGAGAACGCGGCGACCTCGTCGAGTTCGTCGACGCCGCGCTGGCGGGCGGCGTCGACATCGTGCAACTGCGCGACAAGGGGTCGGCCGGCGAGAAGCAGTTCGGCACTCTCGAGGCGCGCGAGGAACTGGAGATCCTCGCACTGCTGCGTGAGGTGACGAGTGCCCGCAACGCGCTTCTTGCGGTCAACGACCGGGCCGACATCGCGACGCTCGCCGATGCCGACATCCTGCACATCGGACAGGACGATCTGCCGCCCGCAGCGGCTCGTCGGATCGTCGGGAAGCACGTGATCGTCGGCAGGTCTACGCACGACGTCGAGCAGGCCGCGGCAGCGGCAGCCGATCCCGACGTCGACTATTTCTGTGTCGGCCCGTGTTGGCCGACACCGACGAAGCCCGGGCGCCACGCACCTGGCCTCGAACTCGTGCGCGAGGTCGCCGCGAACGAGTCGGCCGACGATGTCCGCCACCGTAAGCCGTGGTTCGCGATCGGTGGGATCGACGCGACACGACTGACGGAGGTGACCGCCGCGGGTGCACAGCGGATCGTCGTCGTACGCGCGATCACCGCGGCATCCGATCCCGCGGCGGCAGCGACGGAACTGCGAGATCCCCTCGCCTGAACCCACCGGGCGCCCCACTCGTGGCTTTCCCGCAACCGGGGAGCAGTCGGTCGAACCACTTGCGGTCATCCCGGTGGTCGGGGCTAATGTAGACGCCACCATGTTGTGCGCACCGAGAATCCTCTGCACCCGCGGCCTCCGCGTAGCCCGCCGCAGCGGGGTCTAGTTTCGACCGACCCCCCGCTGCGGGGTCGTCATGCGCTCGTCGGTCACCGATTCTTCGACCGGAATGACCTTCACCGATGCACAACATTCATCTTTCGCCCTCATGCTGTGACCGTGACGCCACCGACCCGCTCTGGCAGCGGACCGGCCGTCGACTTCCCCGCGGAATCCGTCAGGAGGCGGCAGGTATGACCTGGCAGCAATTCATCGACGAATACACCGCGACCGGCACGATTCGTCTCGGGTCGTGGAGCGTCGCTCCGGCACCCGGCGACATGGTCGAGTGTCGGGCGACCATCGCCTACGACGATCGGATCATGTCGATGTCCGCGACATCGACCGGGCCGGTCGGCGCGATGACGTCGATCCTGCACGACCTCGGGGTCTCCGTGCAGATCGTCCGACTACACCAGCGTCGACTCGACGACCGCAACGTCTCGTTCCTGCTCTGCGAGCACGATCGACGTCAGTGCTGGGCCACCGGTGACGGTGAGACGACGGCCGACGCGAACATCAACGCTCTGATCGCCGGCGCGAACCGCCTGCTCGCAGGCCGCGATCTCGGCGTGGGTCTCTGAACGCACGGCAGACGCCTCGGTTCAGGGCATCGAGTCCAGCGCAGCGATGCGTTCGCGCAACCCGGGCCATGCCGTACCGAATGCGGGATGCAGCGGCAGCGTGGTCACTACCGGTTCGGGTACCCAGCGCAATTCCGTCGACTCGAGGTTGGCGGTGGTGACGACCGGTCGTTCGGCGTCGGCGATCACCGTCGTGTAGGTCCACCCGCTCTCGGTGCGGTGGGTGACGAGAGCCGCGACGACCGTCACCTGGTCGGCGACGATGCCCGCTTCCTCGCCCGCTTCCCGGATCGCGGTGTCGACGGCACTCTCGTGCGAATCGCGCGCTCCGCCGGGCAGACCCCAGGTGCCGCCCTGATCTGACCAGACCGCACGGTGCTGCAGCAGTACTCCCATGTCTCCGTCGGGAAGCGGCGCACGCAGGAGCAGACCCGCAGCGCCGTGCAGGCCCCAGTACCTCGCACCGCTGTCGAACACCCAACCGTCGCCGTCGCCGCGCACCGCGCCTCCTGATCGTTGCCGTGCCCTCCAACCCCCGCGCCCACCAACCTATGTGAACTCACAGCCGCGTGACACTCCCTCGTCCGGTGCAGTCGCCAAGCGGACAACGCGGACTAGGGTGGAAACGGACTCGACGTGGCGTACGACATACCCGAGGAGTGGACAACCCGACATCGACGGCGAACGCAGAGGGGACAGAGAAGGTGACCGGCGACGCATCCCCCGTGCGGGCAGTGCTGACCCGAGCAGGGCGGACCGTTCGCCCGGCAACCACATCGCCACCGCTGCGTGAGGTGCTCAGCGACCGTCGCGAACTCGTCGCCTCCGCACGGGCCGCCGCCCAGTCGCCGTTCTCCTCGGTACGGCACTACGCGAGGACGACACCGGGAAAGTTGATCCTGTTGTGTTTCGTGGTTGCGGTCACCTCGCTCGCGACGGGGTGGTACGCGTCGACGACCCTCAACAATCGGACGCATCAGCTGCAGACGATCATCGACCGTGCCGAACCGTTGTCCGAGGCCGCGCAGGTGCTCTACAGCTCGCTGTCGATCGCCGACGCGGCCGCCAACTCGGCGTTCATCTCCGGCGGTCCGGAGAATCCGCAACTGCGTCAGCGATACTCCGACGCGCTGGCGACCGCGTCGTCGTCGCTGCTCGTCACCGCGGGAAGCGACACCGGACCGGGCTCCGACGCGACAGCCGACACCCGCGCACTCAACTCCGATCTGGAGACCCTCACCACGACCATCCCCGTCTACAGCGGGCTGGTCGAGACCGCCCGGACCAACAACAGGCTCGGCAATCCCGTCGGATCGGCATACCTCGGTCAGGCGTCGGCGGTCATGCAGAACACGATCCTGCCCGCCGCGCAGCGGGTGTACGAGCGACGCTCGCTGGCCATCGCCGATCCGCAGAGTGCCCTGACAACTCCTCCGTGGGGCGTCTACGTTGCGCTGTTCGTCGTCGTGCTCCTTCTCCTCGGCACGTCGCGCTACCTGGCACGACGCACCAGGCGCCGGTTCAACGTCGGCATAGTCGCCGCGCTGGTCGCGATCATCGGCGGGTTGATCTGGTTGCTCACGTCCGGCCTGCTGTCGGTGGCGGCGACCAGCTCGGCCAAGACCGAAGGCGCGACCCCGCTGCGTGAACTCACCGAGGCCCGCATCCTCACTCAACAGGCGCGTTCGGCCGAGACGCTGTCGCTGCTGCGACGAGGCGACCAATCCGGCCTGCAGGACTCGTTCGAGCAGTCGACCGACCGGATCGGCAT
Organism: Gordonia otitidis; assembly: GCF_020735545.1. Lineage (NCBI taxonomy): Bacteria > Bacillati > Actinomycetota > Actinomycetes > Mycobacteriales > Gordoniaceae > Gordonia > Gordonia otitidis. Next base: position 2,489,855 of record NZ_CP085974.1, on the reverse strand, counting down.
GCTCCTGGACAGGCTCGACAAGGACGGACAGTCGTCGGGCTCGCTCGACAGTGCTCGGATCGCCACGTTGCGCGGCGCACTCGACCAGTGGAAGAGGACCGACGCCCAGGTGCGCGACGAGATGACCACCGGAAACTTCTCGCAGGCGCGCGCCATGACGGTCGGTTCGTCGCCACAGAGTTCGGAGACCAGTTACAACGCGGTCGACTCCGCACTGGTGAATGCGATGACCACCACCCGATCCTCGTTCCGCGACGACATCAACACCGCGCAGCGTGTACTCGGCTTCACCGGCAACGGAATTCTCGCGCTGTCGGTCTTCGCGACGATCGCGTTGATCCTCGGCATGATCCCCCGCATCCGGGAGTACCGATGAGAACGCACACCGGCCGCGGACCATCGGGCATGGCGCGAACGACGATCTCGTTCGTCGCACTCGTGGTGGGTATGGTCATGCTCTCCGGCTGCGTCGACTTCCCGGCACCGCCGTCTCCCGGCCCGAGTGCGACAGCCGAGGTGCCGGAGCCCCTCGGGTCCGAGTTCGACGTCGCCAAGGAAGCTCCGCCCAACTCGTCGTCGTGCGATGCGACGCAGAGCCTGCGGCCCGCGGCGCAGCAACCCGAACCCGCTCGTATGCCGCCGGGGAGCACGATGGACGCGATCTTCCGGCGCGGCCGACTGATCGTGGGCACCGACATCGGCTCCAACCTGTTCAGCTTCCGCGATCCGATCACCGGTGACATCCAGGGATTCGACGTCGACCTCGCGCATGAGATCTCCCGTGCGATCTTCAACGACCCCAACCGCATCGAGTTCCGCGTGTTGAGTTCGAGCGAACGCATCAACGCGCTCCGCAATCAGGAGGTCGACGTCGTGATCAAGACGATGAGCATCACCTGCGACCGCCTGCGCGACATCAGCTTCTCAGCACCGTATTACGTTGCATCCCAACGAATTCTCGCACTGCGCGGATCCGGCATCACCGGTCCGGAGCAGCTGGCGAACAAGCGGGTCTGCGCTGCGCGGGGCACCACGTCGATCGGCCGCATGCAGCAGATACAACCCCGTGCGAAGATGGTGACCACCACGACGTGGGCCGACTGCCTGGTCATGCTCCAGCAGGCGCAGGTCGACGCGGTCAGCACCGACGACGCGATCCTCGCAGGCCTGGCGACACAGGATCCGTGGGCGCAGGTCGTCGGACCCAGCCTCGGCCAGGAGAACTACGGAGTTGGCATGCCGGTCGGGCACGACGACATGGTGCGGTTCGTCAACGGGACCCTCGCCCAACTCCGCGCCTCCGGGCGGTGGCAGGACATGTACGACCAGTGGCTGTCGATCCTCGGACCGGGATACGGCGCCCCCCAACCCTCATACCGCGATTGAGGCAACGCGAGATGTCCCGAAGCGACAAGCACAGCGCAACCCCGGCCGCCGAGAAAGAGCGCGACGAGCCGGCACCCGGGCCGGGCGGTGCCGGTCCGGGTGCAGATGCCGAGGTGGGTACCCAACGCGCCGATCTCGCCGCGCTCGAGGTCGGCACCCAGCGGGCACCGGACACCGACGCCGAGATGGGAACGCAGCGGGCAAGCCTCGACCAACTCGACGTCGGAACTCAGCGCGCCGACCCCGGCGTCGAACTCGCGACCGCCGCGACACCCGTGCACGGTTTACGCGACGAGTCGACGGGGCCGGTGGTGCCGTCGGGACCCACGGCACCCAACGACGCCCTGGTGTCGATCGGTCAGACCCGTCGGCTGGTGCCGCGCCGCCGTCCGCGCGTCCACGATCGTCGGCTCGGTTCGGGTTTGGTCGAACTGCCCAAGGTCACCGACATCGAGCCGCAGGACGCCGTGCTCGACTCCCCGGTCATCGCCGAGGGCAAGCGCAACTGCTGGCGGTGCGGGCGGCCGGTCGGACGGTCAACCGGCCCTGGTGCCGGTGAGCTGACGGGCGAATGTCCACACTGCGGTGCGCGGTACTCGTTCGTCCCCGGCCTGGCCAAGGGCACGCTCGTCGCGGGCCAGTACGAGATCGCCGGCGCGATCGCCCACGGCGGTCTCGGATGGATCTACCTCGCCATCGACCGCAACGTCTCCGACAGGCCCGTGGTCCTCAAAGGTCTGTTGAACTCGTCTGATTCGGAGGCTCAGCAGGTCGCACTCGCCGAACGACAGTTCCTGGCCTCGGTGAATCATCCGGGCATCGTGAAGATCTACAACTTCGTCGAGCATGTCACCGAGTTCGGCGACAGGTTCGGCTACATCGTCATGGAGTACATCGGTGGCCGGACCCTCAAGCAGATCACCTCGGAAGGCGATACCGAGACCGCTCTGCTCTCCGTCGAGCAGGCCATCGCGTACATGCTCGAGGTGCTGCCGGCCGTCGGATATCTGCATTCGGTCGGGCTGGTGTACAACGACGTCAAGCCCGACAACATCATGGTCGGCAGCGACGAGGTGAAGCTCATCGACCTCGGTGCCGTCTCTCCGATCAACGGTTACGGGCACCTGTACGGCACACCGGGTTTCCAAGCGCCCGAGATCGTGCAGACCGGACCGCAGGTGGTCACCGACATCTACAGCATCGGACGTACGCTCGCCGCACTCACCGTCGACATGCCCATGCGCGACGGACGCTACGTCGACGGGCTACCCGATCCGGAGGACACACCCGTCTTCCGCGACAATCCGTCGTTCTACCTGCTGCTGCAGCGCGCGACCGCGGCGGACCCGGCAGAGCGGTTCTCCTCCGCCGAGGAGATGACGACCCAGCTGCTCAATGTTCTCCGCGAGACCGTCGCGGTGCACACCGGGGTTCCCCGTCCGTCGCTGTCGACGGTGTTCACCCCGCAACGGTCGACGTTCGGCACCGAACTCATGCTGGCACCCGTCGACGGATTCTTCGATCCCGACCTCGCTGCCTTCTACGATCCGGTCGACATGGCGCGCGCGCTGCCGGTACCCCTCGTCGACCCCACCGATCCCGCTGCGGGACTACTCAACTCAGCGGCGTTGAGTGATCCCCGACAGACCTTGGACTCGATTCACGCCGCACGCGCCGAGGGCTTCCGCTCGCTCCTCGGGCAACCGACGTCGTCGGCGCATCCGTCGCTGGAGATCGACCTCGCCGAAGCGCGTGCACATCTCGAACTCGACGACGTCGACACGGCACTGGATCTGCTCCGCGAAGTCTCTGTGCAACACGGCGACTCGTGGCGGGTGCAGTGGTACATGGGCATCTGCGCTCTGATGAACGACGAGCCGGAGCTCGCGTACGAATGGTTCGACGCCGTGCTGCAGGCCATGCCGGGAGAGGTGGCACCCAAGCTCGCGGTCGCGGGTACGGCCGAGCTGATCGGTCGCTGGCTATCGGATGAACGCGATCCGTCCGAGGGCTCTCGACAACGCATCAACGACATGTATCACGTTGCGGCACAGAACTATCACGATCTCTGGCTCACCGACCACAGCATCGTCACGGCCGCGTTCGGCATGGCTCGACTCGCGGTCGCGCGCGGCGACTACGACGCGGCCATCGAGCCTCTCGATGAGGTGCCACCGACGAGCAGGCACTTCAACACGGCACGTGCGACCGCGGTCATCGCACTCGTCCACGGTCGTGACCCGTCGGAGCTACGCAAGGACCAGCTCGTCGAGGCCGCCAGGCGCATGGAGGCGATGCCCGACAGCGAGCCGCGCAAACAGCGACTCCAACTCATCGTGCTCGGTACCGCACTGGGGTGGGTGCACAACCATCCGGACCGGGCGGGAGAACCCGCGCGGCTTCTGGGCTTCCCGTTCACCGAGGAGGGTCTGCGCACGGGTACCGAGAAATCGCTGCGCCATCTCGCCCGGCAGACACGCACCAACCGCGACCACCGGTTCCTGCTCGTCGACCTCGCGAACTACGTGCGGCCGTGGTCGCTGTTCTGACGCACCGTCACCGGCGCACTACTCCGGCTGCTCGCCACGGGCGACGGCCGCGGCCTGACGTGCAATCGCGAGTTCTTCGTTGGTCGGGACCACCAGGACGTCGATCGCGCTCGAATCCGCCGAGATACGTCGGGCTTCCTTGCTGCGCAGAGTATTGCGCTCGTCGTCGATGACGATGCCGTAGTTCTCCAGTCCGGCCAGCGCATCGCGTCGTACGTTGTCGGCATTCTCCCCGACGCCTGCGGTGAACGTGATCGCGTCGACGGCGCCCAGTTCGATCATGTAGGCGCCGATGTAGCGGCGCAGGCGGTGGATGTAGACCTTGTACGCGCGTTTCGCGTTCTCGTCGCCGTTGTCCATACGCGCAGTGATGGTCCGAAAGTCGTTGTCGCCGCAAAGGCCTTTGAGTCCGGAGTTCTTGTTGAGCAGTGTGTCGAGTTGGTCGATGCTGAGTTTGGCCACGCGACTCAGGTGCAGCAGCACGCCTGGGTCGATGTCACCGCTACGTGTACCCATCACGAGACCCTCGAGAGGTGTCATGCCCATGCTGGTGTCGATGGGCTCGCCATGTGCGATCGCCGACGCCGATGCGCCGTTGCCGAGATGCAGCACGATCTGGTTCAGGTCGCCGTACTCACGACCGAGGAATTCGGCGACCTTTCCCGACACGTATTGATGGCTCGTGCCGTGAAAGCCGTAGCGTCGCACCGCATGTAGGTGTGCAACACCTCGGTCGATGGCGTACGTGGCAGCGTCGTCGGGGAGGTCGTGGAAGAACGCTGTGTCGAATACGGCCACCGACGGGACGTCGGGGAGCTTCTCCCGTGCGACCTGGATACCGGCGAGGTTCGCCTTGTTGTGCAGCGGTGCGAGGGTGGAGATCCGCGAGATCTCCGAGACGACCTCGTCGGTGACCAGGGTCGGGTGGAAGAAGCTCCGCCCGCCGTGCACGACGCGGTGTCCCACTGCGCTGAGTCCGGCATCGGCGAGGTCGGTTCCGGCATCTGCGAACATCTCCGACGCCGCGTCGAGCGCTGCCGAGATGTCTTGCAGGGGTTCGGTTCGGGTGGACGACTGACCGTTCTGCTCATGGGTGATCGACGACTGTTCCTCACCGATGCGTTCGGCTATCCCCTCGGCGATCACGTCGGTCGTGTCAGGGTGTAGCAGTTGATATTTCAGGGACGACGACCCCGCGTTGAGAACCAGGACGGCGCCGTCGGTCGCTGTACTCATCGGGTTGACTCCTGTGCGTCGATGTTCTGGGCCTGGATCGCGGTGATCGCGACGGTGTTCACGATGTCGGACACCAGAGCACCGCGGGAGAGGTCGTTGATGGGGCGCCGGAGACCCTGCAGCACAGGGCCGATGGCCACGGCTCCCGCACTGCGCTGCACGGCTTTGTAGGTGTTGTTCCCGGTGTTGAGGTCGGGGAAGATCAGCACCGTCGCACGTCCCGCAACCTCGGAGTCGGGCATCTTGGTCGCCGCGACGGACGGTTCGACGGCTGCGTCGTACTGGATCGGGCCCTCGACGGAGAGTTCCGGTGCGCGCTCGTGCACGAGATCGGTGGCGACACGAACCTTGTCGACGTCGGCGCCGGTGCCCGAGCGGCCTGTCGAGTACGAGAGCATCGCGATGCGCGGATCTATGCCGAACGCGGATGCCGTTGCGGCGGAAGAGATCGCGATGTCGGCGAGTTCAGTCGCGGTGGGATCCGGCACGATGGCGCAGTCGCCGTAGGTGAGCACCTTGTCGGGTAGGCACATGAAGAACACGCTCGACACGGTCGACACACCGGGCACCGTCTTGATGATCTCGAACGCCGGACGGATCGTGTGCGCGGTGGTGTGTGCCGCACCGGAGACCATGCCGTCGGCGCGTCCGGTGTGCACGAGCATGGTGCCGAAGTAGGAGACGTCGCGCATCCGCTCCTGGGCGTGCTCGAAATCCATGCCCTTGTGCTTGCGGAGTTCGGCGTAGGTATGCGCGAATTCGTCGGTGAGTTCGGAGTTCTGGGGATCGATGATCTCGACGCCACCGAGGTCGACACCGAGATCGGCCGCGCGGGCGGTGACCGTTTCGGGATCTCCGAGAATGATCAGCGCCACCACGCCGCGGCGCAGCAATTGACCAGCGGCCCGCAGGATTCGGTCGTCGCCGCCTTCGGGGAGGACGATGCGTTTGAGATCCGAACGTGCCCGGGTGATCAACCCGTACTCGAACATCTGCGGGGTGACGACCTCGGACGGCCTGACGTCGAGCACCTTGATCAATTCGTCGGGCTCGACATACTGCTCCATGAGCCCGAGCGCGGCGTCGATCTTGCGTGCCGATCCGATCGCGATGCGCCCGCGGGTGTCGGCGGCGATGCGGGCGGTGTCGTATGTCCCCTGCTCACACGTGATGACCGGCAGCTTGGACCGTAGTCCGCCGACGAGCGCGTCGATCATCGGATGCGGTTTGAGCCCACCGTTGAGAATGATGCCCGTCAATCTCGGAAATCCCTGTGCGGCATTGGCATTGACCAGCGAGAGCAGCACGTCGGAGCGGTCGGCCGGAGTGATCACCACCATGCCCTCGGTCAACCGTTCGAGGATGTGCTCGGCCGTCATGCCGCCGACCATCACCCGCAGCGCCTCGCGGTCGAGGAGTTCCGGGTCGCCGCTGTACATTTCGGCACCGAGCGACTTCTTGAGTTCGGCCATCGTCGGCGCGAAGAGCACAGGGAGTTCCGGAAGACACCAGCACGGGACGTCGAGTTTGGCCAGCGCGGCACCGATCTCGTTGATGTGGTCGGGGTCGCAGCGATTGGCGACGATGGCCGCCGTGGTGGCGTGCATGGCGGCGATCTCGGTGCGCAGGTGCTCGGCGAGGTCGCGTACCTCGGCGGGCGTGCGGTCGAGCGCCTTGAGCGCCAGGATGATCGGCGCCGAGAGGTTGGCTGCGATACGTGCGTTGTAGGTGAGCTCCGACGGATTACCCACGTCGGTGTAGTCGGAGCCGACGATGACGACGGCGTCGCATTGCGACTCGACGGCGTGGAAACGTGCGACGATCTCCCCGATCGAGCCGCTCGGGTCGGCGTGTACCTGGTCGTAGGTGACGCCGATGGCGTCGTCGTAGTCGATATCGGCCGAGGTGTGTTCGAGGAGGAGGTCGAGCAGATAATCCCGCTCGCCGTGTGCGGCCCGTGAGATCGGGCGGAACACGCCGACACGACCCCCGGTCGCCGTCAGCAGCGACAGCACGCCGAGCGCCACCGCCGATTTCCCGGTCTCCGCTTCCGCGGACACGATGTAGATCTTCGTTGCGCTCACTGCGTCGGGCGACATAGTGGTCAGAGTAGTTGGTGCCTCTCGCGTGCGTCGCGGGTGAGGTGACCGGTCAGGTCACGATTGCCCGAACGATCAGATCGGCGATCTGATCGTCGGTCATGCTGCTGTCGGGAACGAGCATCAGTGAATAGATGATGCGGACCATGAACTCCGCTGCGCCACGCGGATCGGGGGTCAGCTCGGCCTGTACCTCGGGCGCAACGTCGGGCAGCGTCGCGTCGACGATCTTCTCGATCAGGTCGGGTCCGTCGTCGTCGTTGGTGGCGACGAGTGCGCGCACGATCTCCTCGGGTTCCTGGCGGAGAACGTACTGCAGTGCCTCGTGTTCGCGGATGTAGGGCAGGACGCCGAGTACCTGCGCGCGTACCTTGCCCGCGGCGTCGGGCGCGGTGGCCGACCATTCGCGTAGCTTCACCCGCAACAGTGCGATCTCACGGTCGAGCATTGCGGCGACGAGTGCGTCGCGGCCGCCGAACATCCGGTACGCCGTTGCGCGTGCCACCCCCGCATGACGGGCAACGGACGTCAGGCTGAGTGCTTTGGCGCCGAAGCGCGACACCAATGCGACGCCCACGTCGACGAGGCGATCCGATTCCATGAGGAGAAGTTAGCGAATCGGATCGACGTCGGCGCACGGTACCGGCCACTTACGCGCGCCATGGCGCGTGCCGCTCGGTGCGCGCATCCATGCCCTAAGCTCTGCGGCCATGGAGATTCGTGACGCGCAGGCGCGCGACGTCCCCGGCATCACGCTCATCTACAACGACGCCGTCGAACACACCACCGCCATCTGGAACGAGGAACTCGTCGACGACGCGAACCGGTCGGCATGGCTCGCGGATCGGCTGGGGGCCGGATTTCCGGTTCTGGTCGCTGCCGACTCCGATGGTGCGGTGCTCGGCTACGCGACCTACGGTCCGTGGCGCCCGCACGACGGATTCCGGCACACCGTCGAGCACTCGGTGTATGTGCGCTCCGGCCAGCGCGGGCGGGGTACGGGACAGTCGCTCATGCGCGCGCTCATCGACCGCGCACGCACCGACGGCGTGCACGTGATGGTCGCGGCGATCGATGCGTCGAATTCGGGATCGATCCGGATTCACGAGCGACTCGGCTTCACGCGTGTCGGGCTGCTGCCGCAGGTCGGGACGAAGTTCGGCTCATGGCTCGATCTCGCATTCCTCCAACTGATCCTCGACGACGCGCAGCCTGCGCGATGAGGGCACGCGGATCAATCCCCGCGTCATCGCCACCCCCGCCAGGCACAGCACACCCCCGACGACACGCAGCGGCGTAGGGACCTCGGCGAGCAGTAGCCACGACAGCACGATGACGACCGCGGGCACGACCAACGTCGTCGCGGTCAGTGCACCGGCACTCGTACGCGAGAGTGCATACGCCCAGGTGGTGAACGCGATGGCTGTGGGACCGACGCCGAGGAAGACCATCGCGCCGATGTCGGAGGCCGGTGCCGTGCTCACCTCACGAATGGCGGCGGGCGCGAACGGGACGGTGGCGATCACACCCGCCGCGACGCCCCAGAACGTCGCGGTCAGTCCGTCGACATGACCGAGCGCCACCTTCTGGACAAGAACGCCTGTTGCGTAGAGCACGGCGGCGGTCAACCCGAGAGCGATGCCGAGCCAGTCGGCGTGCGGTCCGGTACCGCCGACGGCGATGAGCACGACGCCGGCGAACGCCACGCCGATACCGACGAGCAGTCGACCGGAGAATCCCTCGCCGAGGAAGAGTCCCGCGAACACCGCGACGAGAATGGGTGCGAAGTTCACGAGCAGTGCTGCGGTCCCCGCGTCGAGATGTTGCTCGGCCCAGTTCAGGACGACCGTGTAGACCGCGAACCACGCCACGCCATAGCCGACGACGAGAGCAAGCGCCCTACCGCGCGGAAGCGGTGGGATCCATGGGCGCGAACCCGCACGCCGACGCATCACGCCGACGATGACGACGAGCGCGACAACCGCGACCGCCAACCGTCCGAACGCGAGTGCCCCGGGCGAGAACGAGTGGCCCGCCGAGCGGATCGCGATGAACGACAGCGACCACAGCGCAACGGTGACCAACGCGGCGAGCACTGCGAGATCGGGGAGTCGACGGGTCATGGCACTCATCCTCCGCGCGCACTTTGCTTCAGCACAAGTTCATATTTCTTCACGACCGTTGAGTACCGCTGTATATTCGCGGTATGATCGATCCCCATCGCCTCCGCGTGTTCCGAGCGGTCGTCGCCGAGGGGTCCGTCGGTGGCGCGGCGTCGGCGCTCGGTTACACACCGTCGGCTGTGAGCCAACATCTCGCCACGCTGCAGCGTGAGACCGGCCTGACGCTGATGGAACGTGATGGCCGAGGCGTCGTGGCCACGGAGGCCGGACGGATACTCGCCGCCGAATCGGAAGCGGTGTTCGACCAACTCGCGCGCGTCGACGGTCTCGTCGCAGACCTACGCAATGGTCGCGCGGGTGCACTCCGCGTCACCTACTTCGGTTCTGCCGGCGCGGCATGGATGCCGACGGTGGTCGCTGCGGTGCGGCGGGAGTTCCCCGCGCTACGCCTCGATCTCCGGTTACTCGAGATCAGCGATCCGACTCTCACGCCACCCGACATCGAGGTCGGCGTCGACGCGACCGGCTCCGCGATCGACGCGGGACAGCTACGCGACTACGACGTCACGCCGCTGGTGACCGAGGAGTATCGCGTGGTGGTGACGCCCGATTCGCCTTTTGCGACACGGGATTCGGTGCTGTTGCGCGAGTTGGCCGACGACGTGTGGATCGACAACGACATTGCACGCGGCCCCTGTCGAGAGGCACTGCTCCGCGCATGCACCGCGGCTGGGTTCACTCCATGCTTCGGCGTGGAGGCCCACGACTACCCGGCCGCGATCAGTTTCGTGGCCGCGGGGATCGGACTCACCGTGGTGCCCGCGCTCGCCCTCGTCGACGTGCCCGCCGATGTGCGGGTGATCCCGATCGCCGAACCGACTCCGCGACGGTCGATCTCGATCCGACGCCGCCACTCGCTCCGCGAACACGACGCGGCCGATCGCATCGTCGAGCTCGTACGTGAGCAGGCTCGGCGGACACACGGCGAGCTGGTCGGTGCGTGACCGATCGGGCCGCGGCGATCTGCTGGAGCGGGTGGATCAGTCGGCGACGGCCAGCTTGCGTAGCCGCGGCGCGAGATCCTTCTCGAAGTTGTCGAGGAACCGCTCCTGGTCGTGACCGGGGGCGTGGAAGACCAGGTGGTTCAGTCCGGCGTCGGTGTAGAACTTGACCTTCTCGACGGCTTCGTCGGGATCCGACGCGACGATCCAGCGCTTGGCGACCTGCTCGATCGGGAGTTCGTCGGCGAGGCGCTCCATCTCGGTCGAGCTGTTGAGGCTGTTCTTCTGGTCGGCGGTCAGCGACAGCGGCGCCCAGAAGCGGCAGTTCTCAAGTGCGAGTTCCGGATCGGGATCGTAGGAGATCTTGATCTCGATCATCCGATCGATGTCGGCGAAGTTGCGCTCGGCCTTCTCCGCGCCCTCCTTGACCGCGGGGATGAGCTTCTCGGTGTAGAGCTCCGGCCCCTTGCCCGAGGTGCAGATGAAGCCGTCGCCGGAGCGGCCCGCATACCGTGCGACCACAGGCCCACCGGCGGCGACGTAGACGGGGATCTGATGCTCGGGCAGGTCGTACATGTAGGCGCCCTTGGTGTGGTAGTACTCGCCGTCGAAGTTGATCTCCTCGCCGGTCCACAGCTCACGCATGAGCTTGATGGCCTCGCGTAGGCGGGCGAAGCGCTCCTTGAAGTCGGGCCACTCGCCCTGGAACCCGGTGGCGTACTCGTTGAGCGCCTCGCCGGTGCCGACACCGAGCATGATGCGGTCGGGGTAGAGACAGCCCATCGTCGCAAACGCCTGGGCGATCACGGCGGGGTTGTAGCGGAAGGTCGGGGTCAGCACGGACGTACCGATCTGTACACGCTTGGTGCGCTCACCCACCGCCGCCATCCACGACAGCGAGAACGGGGCGTGGCCGCCATTGTGTCGCCACGGCTGGAAGTGGTCGGAGACGGCGACCGAATCCATGCCGTGCTCCTCGGCCGCAACCGCGATCTCCACCAGCTCACGCGGCGCGAACTGCTCCGCGGAGGCCTTGTATCCGAGCTTGAGTTCCTGTGCCATACCTACGCCTCACTGCCGATTGCTGGACCGAACGATCACTCTGTGATCCAACGTACCCATGCGCGACTGGCGCGGATCGTCGAGGGCGGGGCCGATCCGGCGAGTTGTGTGGGATCGAGGGGTACATTTTTGTACCCGTGGATCCCACGCAACTCGACGCTCCCCCGATCGAGCCCCGCCTATTCGCATTGGCCGACGAATCACGCGCGTTCTATGCCGCGCGCGGCACCGGACGCGGGCCGCAGAGCGCCGCCGAGGTGCACCGACTGCGCGAACAGCGCATGGCCGATCCGAGGCCCCGCGACCCGCGGGCCGTCGATCTCACCGCCGAGTGGGCGGGGCGAGCCGTGACGCTACGGGTCATCACGCCAGAGGTCTCTGCGCGCGGTGTGGTGCTCGATCTGCACGGCGGCGGGTTCTATCTGGGGTCGGCTGCCGATCACGACAGCTGGAATCGCGCACTTTCCGACGCGCTCGACGCCGTGGTGGTCGGCGTCGACTACCGCCTGGCACCCGAGCATCCGTGGCCGGCCGCACCAGACGACTGCGAGGTCGCGGCTCGATGGCTGGTCGAGAACGCGACGGCGCAGTTCGGCACCGACAGGCTCGTCCTCGTGGGCTTCTCCGCGGGGTCGACGCTGGCGATGACAACGCTGCTACGCCTCCGCGAGACCGGCCTTGCCGACCGGTTCCGCGGAGCCGCACTGCACTTCGGCACCTACGACCTCAGCTCGACCACGCCCGCCGGACGCCTGATCGCCGACGAGTACTTCCTCGAGGCGTACGTCGGGCACGTCGTTGACCGCACACTCCCCGACATCTCCCCGCTCTTCGGCGCCTTGTCGGGACTGCCCCCGATGACGCTCGTCGTCGGCTCCGAGGACGTCCTGCTCGACGACAACACAGCCATGGCGCAACAACTGTCACGGGCGGGAAACGACGTCGATCTGCGCGTGTATCCCGCATCGCCACACGGATTCACACATCACGCGACGTCGATGGCGGCAGTCGCGCGCCACGACATCTCCGCGTGGCTCGCCGAAAGACTCACCGCATGATCGGATCGTCCGCCGCCCCGCGAGGCAGGTCGACGGCGTAGCTGTAGTGGCAACCGAGGTCGGTCCGCGCCGGGGCATCCGTGTTGTCACGGAACCAGCTGATACAGGCCTCAGCGGCAAGTCTGCGGTCACGCGTGTAGAAATAGCCGTCGGTGCAGTCGTCGAACGGGTCATCGTGGTGCCAGACGTCGAGCCGCACAGACGAGGCGTCGTGATCGGTGAAGCGCAGGGTGCGCAGCGCGGTGCGCGACCGTCGCACGAGAAAGACACCGTCGTCGAGCACATAGACCTGTGCGCATACGGCATCGGGTGCTCCGAAATCGACCTCGTCGTCGGCGTCGATGTCATCGTCCTCGATATCGGCTTCGACCTCGTCCCAGTCCTCGGCCAACCGGACATCATTGGGTCCGAGACTGAACTCGAGGCCGGCCGGCTGTTCGTCGAGCGATTCGGCGACCCACTCGAGCATCGAGTCCCAATCGTTGATCGGATAGAGCTTGGTCATGCTCCCCATTGTCGTGGACGGGTCTGACAATCATGGCCGGGTCCGACGATCACATCGGGTCCGCTGTCAGCTGAACCCACAGCTGGACTTCAACTGAGCTTGAGCTTCTACCCTGGACGACATGAGTATGCAGTCCGTCGCCTGGGACATGATGTACAAGTCGTCGAATTCGCCATCGCAGAAGAGGCTGCGGGGCGATCGGCGCGGCACATTGCGCCGCATCATGTCGTTCGCGCGCCCGCACCGCGGCCGGATCACCGTGTTTCTCGTCTTGTCGGTGTGCACCGCGGTCCTGACCGTCGTCACCCCGATTCTCGCGGGGCGCGTCGTGAATCTGATCAGCGACGGCGGAGCAGGCGGGACCATCGTCGGTCTGGCCGTGCTGATCGCGCTGATCGCCGTCGCAGAGGCGGCCGCGGCGATCGGCACACGCTGGCTCTCCGCGCACATCGGAGAGGGACTCATCCTGGACCTGCGACGGTCGGTCTTCGACCATGTCCAGAAGATGCCGGTCGCCTTCTTCACGCGAACCCGCACAGGAGCGTTGGTCAGTCGCCTCAACAACGACGTCATCGGCGCACAGCGTGCGTTCAGCGACACGCTCTCGGGAGTCGTGTCCAACATCGTGACGCTCGCACTGACGCTCGGCGTGATGTTCGCGATCAGTTGGCAGATCACACTGCTCGCCTTGATCCTGTTGCCGCTCTTCGTCATACCCGCCCGACGGATGGCCCGACGAATGGCGGCACTCTCCCGGGAAGCCGCGGAACACAACGCGCGCATGTCGACACAGATGACCGAGCGATTCTCTGCGCCCGGCGCCACCTTGATCAAACTCTTCGGCAGCCCGGCACTGGAGAGCCGCGAGTTCGCCACGCGCGCAGACCGGGTCCGCGACATCGGGGTGCGCCGCGCCATGCTGCAGGGCATCTTCATCACGGCGCTGACCCTGGTCTCGGCATTGGCGCTCGCACTCGTCTACGGCCTCGGCGGATGGCTCGCGGTACACCAGCATCTGTCGGCGGGAGCCGTTGTGGCACTGGCGTTACTGCTGACCCGCATGTACGCACCGCTGACGGCGCTCGCCAATGCACGCGTCGAGATCATGAGCGCACTGGTCAGTTTCGAGCGTGTCTTCGAGGTACTCGACCTCACACCCCTGATCGCCGACAAGCCCGACGCCGCCGACGTTCCGGATACCGAGAACGGCGTCGGCGTGCGCTTCGACCACGTGTCCTTCGGCTACCCGTCGGCCGACAAGGTCTCGCTGGCCTCGCTCGAAGAGGTTGCGCAGCTGGACAACCGGGGCGGTACCCAGGTGTTGCACGACATCGACATCGACGTCCCGGCCGGGTCGATGGTCGCGCTGGTGGGAAGTTCCGGTGCGGGCAAGTCGACCATCGCGAGCCTCGCGACGCGTCTGTACGACGTCGACGAGGGCGCGGTCCGTCTCAACGGCGTCGACGTCCGTGATCTGCGCAGCGAATCGGTGCACCGCACCGTCGGCCTGGTGACCCAGGACGGCCACCTCTTCCACGACACCGTCCGCGCCAATCTCGTTCTAGCCCAACCCGACGCCTCGGACGACCAGATCTGGGACGCACTGCGGCGGGCCCGCCTCGACCAACTCGTCGAGAGCCTGCCCGACGGGTTGGACACCATCGTCGGCGAACGCGGCTACCGACTCTCTGGCGGCGAACGCCAACGCATGACCATCGCGCGGTTGCTACTCGCCCACCCCGCCGTGGTGATCCTCGACGAGGCCACGGCACACCTGGATTCGACGTCGGAGGCCGCCGTCCAGGAGGCGCTGGGCGAAGCACTGCACGGGCGGACGTCGATCGTCATCGCACACCGCTTGTCGACGATCCGCGCGGCCGACGAGATCGTGGTCATCGAAGCCGGGCGCGTCGTCGAACGCGGTGATCACCGAGCACTGCTGGCGGCCAACGGTCGTTACGCACAGCTCTACCGCACGCAGTTCGCGGACGAGAGCTCCGAGAAGCAGTCGGAGTGTTGCCCGGAGACATTGAGCGCGTAGTGGTTTCGACACGGCTGCTCGCTGCGCTCGCGGCCTGCTCAACCAGCGGGACGGGCTGACCGGCGACTAGTCCTCGTCGTCGCGGCGATCCGGAATCGGCGGGGCGAGTTTGGCTTTGCGGAACGTCAACGCCACCATGGCGATGTTCACGACGATGATCACGATTCCGAGCACCACCCAGAGCCACTGCTGATTGTTCCACCAGTTGACGACGAGCAACCCGACGCACACCATCAGCACGACGGACCCGAAGATCACCATGCCGCGCGAGAAACCCTGTGCGGCGCGCTGGAATTGGGGATTGGTCACCGGAAGGCGTCCTGCCCGGTGAGTGCCTTGCCGATCATGAGCTGGTGCATCTCGCTCGTGCCCTCGTAGGTCAGCACCGACTCGAGGTTGTTGGCGTGACGCATGACCGGATACTCCAGCGTGATGCCGTTGGCGCCCAGCAGGGTTCGGCACTCACGAGCGATCGCGATGGCCTCCCGGACGTTGTTGAGTTTGCCGAGGCTGATCTGCTCCGGGGCTATCTTGCCCTCGTCCTTGATGCGTCCGAGCTGGATGGCGAGCAGAAAGGCCTTGCCGACCTCGAGCGCCATGTCGGCGAGCTTGGTCTGACTGATCTGGTACCCCGACAGCGGTTTGTCGAAGACCTCGCGATCGGCGGTGTACGACAGCGCACACTCCAGGCTGTCACGAGCAGCACCGACCGCACCGAACACGATGCCGAAGCGTGCCTCGTTCAGACAGCTCAACGGCCCCTTGAGCCCGGTCACGCCCGGAAGCATCGCCGACGCAGGCAGTCGCATGTCCTCGAAGGAGAGCTCGGCGGTGATCGATGCACGCAGCGAGAGCTTGTGCTTGACGACCATCGAGCGGAAACCCTTGGTGTCGGTCGGGACGACGAAACCGCGCACGCCCCGCGATCCCTCCTCCAGGTCGGTGCGCGCCCAGACGATCGCGACGTCGGCGACGCTGCCGTTGGTGATCCACATCTTGGAGCCGTTGATCACCCAATCGTCACCGTCGCGTTTCGCGACGGTCCGCATGCCCGCCGGGTTGGACCCGAAGTCGGGCTCGGTCAGACCGAAGCAGCCGATGGCGTCGCCCGCTGCCATCCTGGGCAGCCATTCCTCGCGCTGCTCGTCGCTGCCGAATGCGCGGAGCGCGAACATCGCGAGCGACCCCTGCACCGACATGAAGCTGCGCAGACCGGAGTCGACGGCCTCGATCTCGAGGCAGGCCAAGCCGTACTCGGTGGCCGAGGTGCCGGCACACCCGTAGCCCTCCAGGTGCATGCCGAAGAGTCCGAGAGCGCCGAACTCGCGTGCGAGGTCGCGGACGGGCAGTGTGCCGTTCTCGAACCACTCGCCGACGTGCGGACGCAAGCGCTTGGCGCCGAAATCGCGAACGGTGTCGACGATCGCCCGCTCCTGGTCGTTGATCAACCTGTCGAAGCCGAAGAGCTCTCCGACCGTCTTCGTCGCACTCACCGTTGTCCACCACCTGTTTCTCGACGCTGCGCGTGACGTCTCGCGCTTTCATCCACTATGGCAGTTCGCGGATGCGCGCATGTCGACGACCGCGAGTTGGGACCGTCAGCCGACCGCCTTGATGTCGCGATCGGCGTCGGCCTTCGCCTCGCGGACCGCCTGGGTGGTGAATGCGGCGGTCACCTCGACGGCGTGCAGCGTCTCAGCGTGACGCGCGTTCATGATCGGGAAGGCGTGGATCTGCCAGGCGTAGCTGTGTGCGACTGCCTCGACGCCCGCCTCGTCGAGGCGCTCGATGAGTTCGACGACGTCAGCTTCGAGCATCTCGTTCTCGGCCGTGATGATCACCGTCGGCGGGAAGGCGTCGGAGTCGACGTCGGCAGCCTTACGCGCACCCCGTAGCGGAACCGGTCCCCTGTTCAGCAGTGGGACGAGGCGCGCCATCTTCCTCATCGGCAGGTAGGCGTCTGAACGACTGCAGCGGTCGGGGTTGGTGCCGAGATCGAGGTCGAGCAGCGGGGAGAACCCCACTAGAGCAGCGGGCGCGGGCAGTCCTGCTGCTGCCGCGAGCTCGACGACCTTCATCGCCAGGAAGCCACCCGCCGAGTCTCCAGCGACCACCAGCCGCCGGTAGCCGCGGTCGGTGAGCAGTTCTCGGTAGGCGGACAGTGCGTCGTCGGCCGAGGTTCCGACGCCCACCTTCGGCAGCTGTCGGTACTCGAGCGAGAAGACGGGCAGTGCACACGCCTGGGCCAGGCGGGCCACGATCGACCTGTGGGTACCGAGGCCGCCGACGACGAAGGCGCCGCCGTGGAGGTAGAGGATGGCGGTGTCGGAGTCTCGACGAGACGGTCCGCTGGGCATCACGACCTCCGTGGGACGCCCGGCGAGCACCATCTGGTCGCGTACGACGCGCCGCGGTTCCGGCGCACTCGCGAACAGACGGTCGATCAGGAAGAGCCCGGCCATTCCGGGCTTGTTGAGCGGCCACAACGCGAGGGTGGGCTTCAAGAAGACGCGAGTCGCAAACCACAACGGGTACGAGAGCGCGCTGGCCTTTCGGTGATGCACAATTGGCATGCTGTTCCTCCTCACCCCAACCCAACCGCGAGAAAGTGATGCGCGATCAGAATCGTGTGGCGGCGTCGACGGCAACCACGGCCCCAGTCCCCCTGGCTAGTATTCCTGCCGAGAGCCCTCCAACGAGGAGGCTTCCTACAACGTGTTCGGAACCGATGACTGTGAAGCTACACCCGTTTCGGAAGACTTTCGGTCTCGTACCGGGAATTCCGAGCGCGAACTCACCGCTCGCGCGAATCAGAGAGCTAGGACACTCAACACCAGCCATGTCAGCGACACCATGCGATTCGTGTGATCTGTGTGACTCGTGTGCCTCCGATTCTGCTGCGCCCCCGCGCACGCTGGAGTCGTTCCCGCTGCGGCGGTCGGCGTGACCGACACACATCCGGCCACACAGTCGGCCGACACAGGGCTGCCCCATTCCATCCCCGCGGAGTTCCTCCTGTCGGCGCAGGCGGCCCCTCCCCGCACACTGTGCGACATCCTCGACGCCACCACGCAGCGCTATCCCGACGCTCCCGCCATCGACGACGGCGACCAGATCCTGACGTACGCACAGCTCAGCGCGGTGGTTCGTCGGGGTGCCGCCCGGCTGGCACACCTCGGTGTGCGTCGCGGTTCTCGGGTGGGCATCCGGATGCCGTCCGGTTCGCGTGATCTCTACACCGCGATCCTGTCGGTGCTCTACGCCGGCGCGGCGTATGTTCCGGTCGACGCCGACGACCCCGAGGAACGCGCGACGCTGGTGTTCGGCGAGGCGAAGGTCGACGCGATCGCCGACGCCGACGGCATACACGTCACGGCGGAAGCAGACGGCGCCACCTCTTCCGACGACTCCGCGGACGCGAACCGACCCACGCCCGGCGACGACGCGTGGATCATCTTCACGTCGGGGTCGACGGGCACACCCAAGGGCGTCGCGGTGACGCACCGCAATGCTGCGGCCTTCGTCGACGCCGAGGCGTCGATGTTCTGTCGCGACGCACCGCTGGGACCCGGTGACCGGGTCCTCGCGGGATTGTCGGTCGCCTTCGACGCGTCGTGCGAGGAGATGTGGCTGGCATGGCGACATGGGGCATGCCTCGTGCCTGCCCCACGCTCACTGGTCCGCAGTGGCATGGACCTCGGACCGTGGCTCGTCCAGCGCGACATCACCGCCGTCTCGACGGTGCCGACCCTCGCGTCACTGTGGCCACCGGAGGCGCTGGAGGCGGTGCGACTGTTGATCTTCGGCGGCGAAGCGTGCCCACCGGAACTCGCTGATCGACTCGCCGTCGACGGGCGCGAGGTGTGGAACACCTACGGCCCCACCGAGGCAACGGTCGTCGCCTGTGCGTCGCTACTGGGTGGGCCGGGTCCGGTGCGCATCGGATTTCCCCTGCCCGGTTGGGATCTCGCCGTGGTCGGCGCCGATGGAATGCCTGTCGCCGAGGGTGAGACCGGTGAGTTGATCATCGGCGGTGTGGGCCTCGCGCACTATCTGGATCCCGCCAAGGACGCCGAAAAGTACGCGCCCATGCCGACTCTCGGCTGGGAGCGCGCCTACCGCAGTGGCGATCTGGTCCGCCTCGATCGCGACGGCCTGGTGTTCGGCGGTCGCGCCGACGATCAGGTCAAGGTCGGCGGCCGACGGATCGAATTGGGCGAGATCGACAACGCGCTCCAGCACCTGCCCGGCGTGAGCGGCGCCGCCACGGCGGTACGGAAGACGGCAGCGGGCAACAGCGTGCTCGTCGGCTACCTCGTCTCCACCGATGACGACTTCGACGTCGCGAATGCGCACCGACTTCTCGCAGAACAACTTCCCGCACCGATGGTGCCCCGCCTCGCGCTCGTCGAGGAACTGCCCACCAGGACGTCCGGCAAGGTCGACCGCGACGCGCTGCCGTGGCCCCTACCCGGTACCGACAGCTCCGACGACGGCGACGTCGACGACCTCAGCGCCACCGAGGCGTGGTTGGCGGCACGGTGGACGGACGTGCTCGGCGCGACGGTGACGAGCGCCGCGACCGACTTCTTCGCCGAGGGCGGCGGCTCGCTGGCCGCGGCTCAACTGGTGACCGCGCTTCGCGAGCGCTATCCGGAGATCACCGTCGCCGACCTCTACGACCACCCGCGGCTCGGATCGCTCGCGGAGTACCTCGACGGCACCGTCCCCGCGCAGGCCGTCGATCCGCGCGTGGTGAAGCCGACACCTGCCGCGACCGGAATCGCACAGTTGCTGCTGTCGGTGCCGCTGTCGACGCTGACCGGGCTGCAGTGGGCGACCTGGCTCGGGGTGGTCAACAACATCGGCGCGTGGGCCGCATGCCGCCTCGATGTCTCCGTGCCCTGGCTCGTCGAGGTGAACTGGTGGGTCCTGCTCGCCGCGTTCGTCGTCTTCATCACGCCGCCAGGCCGGATGATCGTCGCGGCGCTCGGATCACGCATCCTGCTCGGGGGTGTCGCGTCGGGCACCTACCCGCGCGGCGGCAGCGTGCACATCCGTCTCTGGGTCGCCGAACGTCTCCTCGTCGCCAGCGGCGCCGCCAATCTGTCGGGCGCCCCGTGGATGATCTATCTGGCCCGCGCACTCGGCGCAAAGGTCGGGCGGGGCGTCGACCTGCACACCATTCCCCCGGTCACCGGCAAACTGACGATCGGCGAGGGAGCCTCCGTCGAACCCGAGGTCGACGTCGCGGGCTGGTGGATCGACGGCGACCTCGTGCACATCGGCGAGGTCGTCATCAAACGCGGCGCGACGGTCGGAGCACGATCGACGCTTGCCCCAGGCGCCGTGGTCGGCAAGGACGCCGAGGTCGGTCCCGGCTCGGCCGTGTTCGGTCGCGTCAAGGCCGGACAACACTGGGCCGGTTCGCCCGCCGTCAAGATCGGTAAGGCGACGCACTCGTGGCCCGACCACCGGCCCCGTCGTGCGAGTATCTGGGTGCCGGTCTACGGACTGTCGTCGATGGTGCTCGCAGCGATACCACTGATCTCGCTGGGCGTCGGACTACTCGTCATCGGGACGTGGGCGTTGCATGCCGATCGGTTGCGCGACGTCGCGGTGCGCTCGTTGATCCTGCTCCCCGTCGCTGCCATCGTCAGCCTCGCCGTGTTCGCGGCGATCACCGCGATCCTGGTGCGGGCTATGTCGATCGGCTTGACGAAGGGCTATCACCCGGTTCGTTCCCGTGTGGGGTGGCAGGTCTGGATGACCGAACGTCTGCTGGATTCGGCCCGGACCTACCTGTTTCCGCTCTACGCCGGACTCCTGACGCCGTGGTGGTTCCGCGTCCTGGGCGCGAAGGTCGGCAAGGGAACCGAGATCTCCACCGCCCTCGTGCTCCCCAAGTTCACGTCGATCGCCGACGGCGCCTTCCTCGCCGACGACACGATGGTCGCGTCCTACGAACTCGGCGGCGGGTGGATGCACATCGACGACGTCAAGATCGGCAAGCGCTCGTTCCTGGGCAACTCCGGGATGGCTGCGCCCGGTCGCAAGGTGCCCAAGAACGGTCTGGTCGCCGTGCTGTCGGCTGCACCCGACCGCGCGAAGTCGGGATCGAGTTGGCTCGGCAGCCCACCTATCCGGCTTCGGCGCACAGCAGCCGAGACCGACACGTCTCGGACGTTCGATCCGCCGACGCGTCTCAAGGTCGCCCGAGCGGTGATCGAAACGCTCCGACTGATCCCGGTGATGATCTCGTTCGGCCTGGGAATCTTCATGCTCCTGAGCCTGCAGTACATTGCGCAGCAGGCGAACTACGTGATTGCCGGACTGGTCAGCGGCCTCCTGTTGCTCTTGTGCGGAGCCATCGCGTGTTGCATTGCCGCAGCGGCGAAGTGGGCTGTCGTCGGCCGCATCAAGGTGTCGGAGCATCCGCTCTGGAGTTCGTTCGTCTGGCGCAACGAACTCTCCGACGCTTTCGTGGAAACCGTTGCGGCGCCCTGGTTCGCCAACGCGGCAACCGGAACCCCGATACTCAACGTGTGGCTTCGTCTGCTCGGCGCCCGGATCGGCAAGGGGGTCTGGTGCGAAACCTACTGGCTCCCCGAGGCCGACCTGGTGACTCTCGGTGCCGGTGCGACAGTCGAACGCGGTTGCGTCGTACAGACACACCTCTTCCATGACCGTGTGATGGCCATCGACCGCGTGGTCCTCGCCGACGGTGCGACGCTCGGCCCGCACTGTGTCGCGCTCCCCGCGTCGGGTCTCGGCGAATCAGCAACCGTGGGTCCGGCGTCGCTGGTCATGCGCGGCGATGTCGTTCCCGCGCACACCAGGTGGCAGGGCAATCCGATCGCGCCCTGGCACGACTGAACGGACGCCACCGAGCGAACAGCAACGTCCGACGCCCCGCCCGGCGCTCCGTCCAGCCACGAAAAAGGCGGTGGCCCCCGTATCGGGGAGCCACCGCCTCACGACGGAACGGGCGGGGTCAGACCGCCGGCTGGTCGGAGACCTTCTTGGGCAGATTGAACAGTGTGACGACCGAGATCACGATGAGCATGATTCCCGCGACCCAGACAAGCACGCTCAGCGCCCACATCGACGAGCCGATCAACAGCACGAGTCCTGCAAGGATCGAGATGACGCCGGTCAGGATCAGGTACCAGGTGGGTGCGTGCGCGGTCTTGGAGAAAGCCGTGACCAGATCACCGATGCCGTCGAAGAGCCATGCGAAACCGATGAACAACGCGAGGAACCACACGGCGTTCGCCGGACTGAACAGGGCGATGATGCCCATGATCAGCACCAGCAGGCCGAGTATGCCGGTGAGGACCCGCCAACCCGTGCCGAGCATCTTGGCCGAGAACGCCACGTAGATGCGGAACAGGCCCGCGACGATGAGCGCGATACCGAAGAGAACTGCGAGCACCACCACCGTCGCCGACGGCCAGACGACCGCGATGATGCCGAGCACGATGCCGATGATCGATGTCACGATCATCGCTGTCCGAATGGAGCCGATCAATTCGTCGGGAATCTGTTTCGCATACGGCGCAAAGGTCATGCGCTCAGACTATCCCCGCGATGGGCACTTTGACGGGATTAAGACACAACTGCGCACAAAACGCGTTGTCGGGGGCCGGTTCCGAGGACTCGTACGCTTCCGGGTAAGAGTTGGTTCGTGTCGAAAACCAGTGCATTCTTCACCCCGGGCGGTTCCGATTCGGTCTCCGACGAGGGATCTGCGATTCCCACCGGATACGCGGAGAGTCTCTGGGCGCCCGGCACACTCAACGGTCCGGCGGTGTGCGCGCTCGCAGCACATCGGGTCGAGCGACGATTCGGCGAGGACGGCTTCCGCCCCGCGCGATTCACGATCGACATGTTCAAGGTCGCCCGCGAGGTGCCGACGTTCACCCGAGGCAGACTCGTCCGCGCGGGTGGACGGATACGCGCCGCGGAGATCGACGTGGTGCAGCGGACCGACCCCGACCCCGGATCCGGTTCGCAGGACGAAGTTCTCGTCGCCCGCGCGACGGCGGTCTTCCTGCGGCCATCGCAGAATCCGCCGGGCGACCGTTGGCAACGACCGGCGGACGCCGTGACGTTTCGACCTCCCACCGAGGACATCGGCGATTCCGACGTCATGTCCCGATTCTCGTCGGAGGTCGCAGGGCCGGAGTCGGAACCCGTGTGGAACACCGACATGGGCGAGCACCAGAACGGCAGACGAAAACGCCTGTGGTCCCACCCGCTACCCACGATCGACGGTGAGACGACGACGCCGTTCGTGAGGGCCGTGACCGGAGCCGAGTCGACCAGCCTCATCACGAACTGGGGGTCGACGGGCATCGGTTTCATCAACTGCGACCTGACCGTCGAGCTCGCACGGCTGCCCGTGGGCGAGTGGGTCGGCGTCGAGGCGGACAGCCACATCGAACATGGCGGACTCTCCGTCGGCACCGCCGGATTGTTTGATTCGCACGGAATGTTCGGCATGGGAATTGTGACCGCGGTGAACAATGCTGCCGCAGAGATCGATTTCACGAGCGTCGACCTCACCGATCGGTATCGCGAGGCATAGCCGCGAATCAATTCGCACAATCGTCGAATAACGCCGCGAGATAACCATCAGGTGTTGATAGGGTCACGGCATGCCGTGGTCCTGGCGGGGGCGAAAGGCGAGCGTGGGGGCGCGTCGAAAACTCACGTCGTCACTCGTCGGTGTGGCCGCCACGGCACTCGTACTCGGCACCGTGACCTCGCCGCACGCCTCTGCACAGACATACGCGGCGGGCGCTGCTTCGATGGTTGCTCGACTGACCGGTCCGGGATCGATCAACGACACTCCCGGCCGCTACAACATCTACGGCACCGACCTCGGCACCATGTGGGACAACGGCAGAGGTGAGATTCTCGCCGCATTCGGCGACACCCAGACCTTCAACGGCTGGTCGTTGCTCTACGGACAGCTCTACTACTGGCAGTCCAACGCGCTACTGCGCAGCACCGATCACGATCTGGCCGACGGTATGGCGTTCACCGGCCACGCCGGTCCGCCGCGACAGGCCAAGCGACTGTTGAAACCCGACCTCCGCAAAGAGATCACGATCATCCCGACCGCGGGGGTCGCCGCCAACGGCAAGCAGTACATGAGCGTGATGTCGGTGCGGCACTGGGGACAGCCCGGCGTCTGGTACACCAATTGGTCGGGGCTCGTCGCGTCCGACGACAACGGGAACAATTGGCACGCGCTCAATGCCTTTCGCCCCAACGGCGGCGGCAACAAGAAATTCCAGATGGCCGCCTTCCTCAAAGTCGGCGACACCGTCTACACCTACGGCACCCCCGACGGTCGTTTCGGCGCGGTGTATCTCGCACGCGTGAACGCCAGGGACATCGAGAACCTGGGCGCCTACGACTATTTCTCGTACGGCAACTGGGTGCGGAACGATCCGTCGGCAGCAACGCCTGTGATGGGCGCGCCGACAGGCGAGATGTCGGTGGCCTACAACAGTTATCTCGGACGGTTCGTGTCACTGGGCCAGAGCGACAACGGCGTGGTGATGCGCACCGCCGACAATCCCGCGGGACCATGGACCCCGGGGGAACTCGTCGTGCCGATGAACAATCCACCGACGGGATACGCACCCTTCATCCACCCCTGGTCGCAGGGCAGCACACTGTATTTCACGTACTCGGTGTCCGTTGGCTATCAGGTTTACCTGATGCGCCTGCCGCTGCGCCGCGACTGACGGGCAAGGCGCGACTGACGCGGGCGAGGCGCGACTGACGGGCGAGGGTCCGCGAGCGCTGCACACCCGCCGACCCTCGACCCGGCTCACCAACGCGGCAGCATCACTGTCCGAGCATCGAGCGCATGCGGTCGATCTCGGTCTGCTGCGTCTTCTTGATCTGCTCCGCCAGCGCACGTGATCCCGGGTCGACCCCGTCGGCGAGTTCGGTGTCCGCCATGTCGATCGCACCCTGATGGTGGGAGATCATGCCCTGCAGCCACAGCCTGTCGAATTCTGCCCCACGGGCATTCTCGATGGCCGTCATGTCCTGGTCCGACATCATTCCCGACATTCCCATCGTCCCGTGCGCCGTGGAACCGGAAGCCATCGAACCGTGTTGCTGTGACCCGTGCTCCTGCGCACCCGCGTTCACATCCGGGGATACTCCCCACGACTCCAATCTCTGTGTCATCTGGTCGATCTCGGGTTGCTGGGCATTCTTGATCTGGCCGGCCAACTCGCGGACGGCGACGTTGTCGGTGCGTGACGGCACGAGGTCGGCCATGGCGACGGCCTGCTGATGGTGCGGGATCATCATCTGGTTGAAACTGACGTCGGCGGCGTTGTGCGCCGCCGCCTCGGCCGAGCTACCGGCCGTCGATTCCCCGCTCGTCTTCACTTGGCTCGAGGCGACCGCCTGGCTCGTCGACGACGCGCTCTCGGAGGTCGAGCATCCCGCGAGCGCGATGAGAGCTGCGGCGGCACCGCATGCGGAGAGCAGGCCGGTGCGACGAATGGTGTTGCTGGACATCGATGAATTCCTTGTCTGGGTGGTGATCTGCTGGTGGACCGGATACGTGGCACATGAGTGCGGCACCCGTATCCGGACACGACGACACGCGGTTCCGGTTCGAGCGGAACCCGACGTCGCCGACTCAGCAGCGGATCACCCCAAGCCGAAGGTGATCGCGGATCGCCCACGGCGGCGGCCGACCGAGTGTGCGCACTCCGGGACTGACGAGCGCGGCCATCGCGAACAGCAGCATCGCGAACACCAGGAGCGGCAGAACGGCCGGCTCGATGGCCGGGAAATCGATGGCACGCAAAGAGACACAGTGATGCCCGAGTACTGCGCAGTGGTCGCCCGAGGACATGTGCGCAGGGTCGTCGGTCGATGCGGTCATCTGCATACCCGTGTGCGCGGGTGGCATCGGGTGGGCAACTCGTGGGTGTACCGGTCCGAGCAGTGCGTGCATCGCGACAACAGCCGGAACGAGCAGCCCGACGAGCAGCAACCGCACGCGACCAGCCGTCGAGAGTCGTGTGAACTGTCGACGGCCATACGCTCGTCGACGCGAACCGGCCACGGACTCGAGATTACCGGGGCAACCGATCACCGACGCGACGACGACCCGTCAGTGGTCGATGCCGGGGAGGTCAGGCGCCTGCCGCGCCGAGGTCTGCGTCGTCGGACTGCAGAGCCTCCTGCTCCGCGGCTCGTCGACGCTGCCGCGGCAGGATGAACCGACGATCGACCAGCACGTAGACGGCGATCACGAACGCGGCGAGCGCCCATCCGAGCAGGACGTCGAAGACGTAGTGCTCGGCCGTGTAGACGAGTGTGAAGGCCATCGCGAACGCGTAACCCATGAACAGTGTTTTGCCCAGCGCCTTGACCCGGGGCCACATGAACAGCGCCAACAGCATGGTCAGCCCGGCATGGAGCGACGGGATCGCGGCAACCAGGTTGGCTTTACCCTGCCCGATCTCGATCAGACTCGACGCGACATGGATGTTCAGGTACTCCCAGCCGCGGGCCGAGATGCGCTCGACGTAGGGTTGCGCGCCGGGATGGCTCGGATCGGTGGTGCCGAGGATGCCGCCGGGCGTCGTCGCCTGCGGTGTCGTCATGCACTCGGCTTCACGCGGACCCTCCGCGACCTCCGCCGATGTGCAGCGCGCAGCGGCCCAGGGCGGCGCCGCGGGTACCAGCGTGTATCCGACGAGGCCGAGGAACGTCGCCGCGACGAAACATGCCGCGAACCGTCGCCACGACGACCTGTCACGCAGCCACAGCACCGCGGCTACCGCGTAGGGCACGACGAAGTACGACATGTACACGACGCTGGTGATGATCTCCCACCACGGAGCAGACGCCTCTTTCAGATGACCCTGGAGCCACACCGTCGGAACCACACCGAACAGCGCATGGTCGACGTCGGCGGCGAGATGCCAGTGTGTCGGCATGTCGACGATCCGCGCGACGTCGCGTGTCCAGTCGTAGAGGATCAGGATGAGCGCGAACGGCGCCCAGTCGATGATCACGGTGATCGCACGGCGTCGACCGATCGTCGCCGCGAACAGGCCAAGGCACAGCAGGACGATCAGTCGGGTGCGATCGAAGGCCAACCCGTACACGGAGAACTCGTAGATCATGAACGCGATCCACGCCGTGATCGCTATCCGACGGACGAGCGTCAGATCCCGACGCTTCTCCGGCTCCGGCTCCAACTCCGCTGCGTCAGCGAGATCGTCGAGAACCGGCGCCATGGTCGGCGGTTCGTCGGAACCGTCGTCACCTGCACCTCGCACCGGGGGTCGTACGGTGTCATCCACGCTCAAGCGGGTAATCCTCAAATCTCACAAGTCGAACGTGAACACGACACGGCCGACGAACACGATGAGAGCTGGTCCCACCCTTAACTGTTTGTCAGCCTAGTGAACACCACACGGTTGCGTGGTGTTTGCCATCCGTTGTCAGGGCATCCACAGCCAGAACTTCCTAGACTGGTGATGCGCATCACAGAGATGCGGCGCTCCGACGTCGGGAGGTTCCATGCCCAACCGTTTTCTCCGCTACGGCGATCAGCGCTACCTGATCACCAAGGAGGCAGAGGCCCGACTGAACCGCGCCCTCGACAGCGTCTACGAGCGGGGTTCCGGACACGAGTGGCTGCATCTCTACCGCGACACCGAAGCGCCCTGCCGATTGCTGATCGCCAGCGGAGTACCGATCACCATCGAGACCGAGCCCGGACTCGGCGACTGACAACGCAGACGGTCAGTCGCCCGACGGTCACCGGTCCGTGGCGCGTCGGAGGGTGTCACTATCGTTGTGGCCATGCGCATCGGAGCCCATCTGCGAGAAGACGCCCAGCCGCTCGAGACCGCCGAAGAACTCGACATCGACGTCTTCCAGATGTTCGTCACCGATCCGCAGAGTTGGAAGAAACCGCAACCACATCCAGAGGCCGAGCGGATCCGCGAGTCACCTATCGACGTCGTGGTCCACTCGAGCTACCAGATCAACGTCGCGAGTCTGAACAACCGGCTGCGTATGCCCTCGCGTAAGGCAGTCGAGCAACAGGCCGACGCCGCAGCCGAGTTGGGAGCGATCGGGCTCGTCGTCCACGGCGGTCACCTGCGCGACGGCGAGGACTCCGCTGAGGGATTTGCCAACTGGCGCAAACTCTTCGACCGCCAGCAGGACAAGGGCGGCTTCGGCGTGCCGATCTTCATCGAGAACACCGCGGGCGGCGATCACGCGATGGCACGGACGCTGGAGGCCATCGACCGACTGTGGGATGCCGTCGGCGACTTCGAGCAGGCCGGGTTCTGTCTCGACACCTGTCACGCCTGGGCGGGCGGTGAGGACCTCGTGGGTCTGGTCGAGCGCGTACGCGCCATCACGGGCCGCATCGATCTCGTCCACCTCAACAACTCGCGTGACGAGTTCGACTCGGGCCGTGACAGGCACGCGAATCTGGAGTCCGGCCACATCGATCCCGACGTCCTCGTCGAGGTGGCCCGTATCGCCGACGCGCCACTGATCCTCGAGACGCCGGCCGACGGCATTCCCGCCGACCTGTCCTATCTGCGCAAAGAGCTCTGAACCGGTCATCCTTCGGGATCCGGGACGTCCGACTCGACCAGAGTTCACTGCAGCGAACCCCACGCTTGCAATTGCGAGCACGCTCACATGCCGTGCGGTTGTGAGTGTGTGCGGCCACGCGGTAAACTGGGGTTACTGGCGAGTAACTTGGCGTTCGCGTCAACTTCGAAACACACACGATTTCCTCGCAGCGACTCTCGTCGCGGCAGGACTTTGCGGTGGATGAGGTTCTCCGACGCTCCGTCGATGCCCGCCCGAAGTTCGTCAGCCCGCGGCACAACAAGCCAGGTCTACTAGAAGGAACCAGACAATGGGTCATTACAAGAGCAACATGCGCGACCTGCAGTTCAACCTCTTCGATGTGTTCGAACTCGACAAGGTCCTCGAATCCGAAGAGTTCGCCGATCTCGACCACGAGACCGCTGTCGACATGCTCCGCGAGGTGAAGAACCTGTCCGAGGGCGTGATCGCGGAGTCGTTCGCCGAGGGCGACCGCAATCCCCCCACCTTCGATCCGGAGACGCACAGCGTCACGATCCCCGAAGCGTTCAAGAAGTCCTACAACGCCTACATCGAGGCTGGCTGGGACAAGGTCGGTCTGCACGAGGATCTCGGCGGCATGCCGGCTCCCCGCACGCTCTACTGGGCACTCGCCGAGATGGTCCTGGGCGCCAATCCCGCGCTGTTCATGTACTCGGCGGGCGCGGGCTTCTCCGAGATCTTCTACGACAACGCCACCGACGAGCAGAAGAAGTGGGCGCAGATCTGTGCCGAGCGCGGTTGGGGCGCCACCATGGTGCTGACCGAGCCCGACGCGGGTTCCGACGTCGGCGCGGGCCGTACCAAGGCAACGCAGCAGGGGGACGGCTCCTGGCACATCGACGGTGTGAAGCGCTTCATCACCTCCGGTGACCAGGACATGACCGAGAACATCTTCCACCTCGTGCTCGCCCGTCCCGAGGGTGCCGGACCCGGCACCAAGGGGCTGTCGCTGTTCTTCGTACCGAAGTTCCACTTCGACCACGAGACCGGTGAACTCGGCGAGCGCAACGGTGTCTTCGTCACCAACGTCGAGCACAAGATGGGCCTGAAGGTCTCCGCGACCTGCGAGGTCACCTTCGGTCAGCACGGCGTTCCCGCCAAGGGCTGGCTCGTCGGCGAGGTGCACAAGGGTATTGCGCAGATGTTCGACGTCATCGAGCACGCGCGAATGATGGTGGGCACCAAGGCCATTTCGACGCTGTCGACGGGTTACCTGAACGCACTCGACTACGCCAAGGAGCGTGTCCAGGGCGCCGACATGACCCAGATGACCGACAAGACCGCGCCGCGCGTGACGATCACGCACCACCCGGACGTGCGTCGTGCACTGATGACCCAGAAGGCATACGCCGAGGGTCTGCGCGCTGTGTACCTCTACACCGCGTCGCATCAGGACGAGGCCGCAGCGAAGATCGTGTCGGGCGCTGACGCGGAGACCGCACATCGGGTCAACGACCTGCTGCTCCCGATCGTCAAGGGCGTCGGCTCCGAGCGTGCGTACGGCACGCTCACCGAGTCCCTGCAAACCTACGGCGGCTCCGGCTTCCTGCAGGACTACCCGGTCGAGCAGTACATCCGCGACTCGAAGATCGACTCTCTCTACGAGGGCACCACGGCCATCCAGGCGCAGGACTTCTTCTTCCGCAAGATCATCCGCGACAAGGGCCAGGCCCTCGCACACGTCGCCGGTCAGATCCAGTCGTTCATCGACTCGGAGGCGGGCAACGGTCGACTCAAGACCGAGCGTGCCCTGCTGAAGACCGCTCTCGAGGACGTGCAGTCGATGACCGCTACGCTGACCGGCTACCTGATGGGCGCCCAGGAGGACTCGACGCAACTCTACAAGGTCGGCCTCGGTTCGGTGCGCTACCTCATGGCCGTCGGCGACCTGCTGATCGGGTGGCTGCTGCTCAAGCAGGCCGAGGTCGCGCTCGGCAAGCTCGATGCGGGCGACGACGCCGACAAGGCCTTCTACGAGGGCAAGATCGCCGTGGCGAGCTTCTTCGCGAAGAACATGCTGCCGCTGCTGACCTCGGTGCGCAGCGTCGTGGAGAACATCGACAACGACGTCATGGAGCTCGACGAAGCGGCGTTCTGATCCGCTGATCTATTCGACAAAGGCGGCCCCGCAACCCTACTCGGTTGCGGGGCCGCATTTGTCGAATCACGGTGTGAACACCGGAGGACAATAACTGAACACCGAAGGGCATACGCGCCCGATGTGAACGTCAGCGGATTTCCGTAACCGCAAACAACAACGGTGGAAATGAATATAGTGACATCGACAGTGCACGATCCCACTCATTCCGAGACTCGGAGACCACCGCGATGTCGAAGAGCTTCTACCGTGTATCGCTTGGACTGATCATTGCGGCGGCGCTCGCCATGGGACTGTCCCCGAGTGCACATGCCGACGAACGGCTCCCCATCGGCGTCCTACCGAAACCGGTCAGCTGCGCCTGGTTGACGTTTCCCGGACGTGCGGGCGCGTGGCCGGTTCCACTCCACGCGCCGAATCCCGGAATCGGGCTACTGACAATGCCGCGTGCCAACGACCGTGTACAGCGCGCTCTTCCACCGAGAATCCATCTACGGACGGACAAGGCGGGATTCAACTCGATCTGGCAGTACGCGCTTTTCGGCGGTAACCTCTACGCGAAATCTGCCAAGACACAGGGAGATTGGCGGATCGCGCCAGTTCCTCAGTGTTTACAGGGGCAGATGACCGGCTTGTCCGTCGACGGGAGTCGTCTCGTCGTTCTGGTGTACGGCGGCCGAATCGCCACCTTGGAATCAGCCGACGAGACACCTGAACTATGGTGGTGGACCACACGATTCGGTTCGCCGATCTGGCTCAACCCCGCCGGCAACAAGGTTCGACCCGACCAACGTGCATGGAGCTTTTCGTGGCTCGATCCGATCTACACATCGGTGATCCCTTTCCGCCAGGAGGCGACGTGGACAGACAGCGCGGGCCACAAGCAGCCTGTCGGTGGCGCAGGCGTCACAACTGTCTACACACTGTCCAAGAACGGTAACCGGATCCACATCCTCGATCCATGGTTGCCCGGCGCCGACCCGCTCAAACCCAGCGACAAGCGCTTCTCCGACGACTACAGCTACGAGATGCTGGGTCCGCTCGACGGACGGTTCGTATCGCGCAACCTGTCGTCGTCGGGTTCGACGACCTTCGTGATCAACGACTACGGCGACATGTACACACGCCTGTGGGATTTCGACATCTCGGGAGCTGACACCCTCTTCTTCTCCTACACCCCGCAAGACCAGGGAAAGCTACAGGGGGCTCCGAACAATTTCGAGGGCTTCTTCGCACAGTATCCATTCCTGCGCAGCGTTTTCCCGCAGGCCTACGCCAAGTTCCAACTACCTCCACCCGCCTGGGTCCGGCAACCGAAGGTGCCCGGCGAGATCACGTCGACCATCACCATCCGGCAAACCGGATTCTCGTCGGACAAGCGCGAACTCCGTGTCGAGGGACGACGGAACGGGCAGAACGGATACTGGTACAAGCCGATAGACCCGACCACGTCGTGGTCGTTCGCGCCGGTCAACGGCTACTCACTCGCGCGCCCCCTACTCGACAACCGGACGGGAGACACGAGCTCGCTCACGCTGGTTCCCGGCGCCGACGTGAACTACCGATACACCGACAGGTCGGGATGGACGCTGACGACGCGCAATTTCGACTACGCAACCGACACCGCTGACTACGACCTCTGCGTCGACGGCACGTGCGCCAGCATCATCGGCTACCTCGCACCGACGCCGCGGCCCGGTTGGACACCTGAGGGACTGACCTCGTATCAGCGTCTCTACCAGGGGATGCTGGTGCTCGACAGCAAGGACCGTCAACGTGTCGACGCGAATCCGCGGTTGCGCGCAGCAGTTCGTTCACTCATTCCCAATCAACGCATGGAGAACATCATCGCCACCGCGAACACGTCTCGGATGACGGTGTTCACCCTGGACCGAAAGATGGTGGAAATGCCGAGATTCCGATGAGCTGGCGCGACGAGGAGTAGTCAGGCCCCACTGATCGGCAGCTCAGGTCAGCCGGGCAGACGCCAACTCCGCGCCGCGCGTGAGGCTTTCGAGCTTGGCCCACGCTATCTGCGGATGGATACGACCGCCGAGTCCGCAGTCGGTCGATGCGACGACGTTCTCCGGTCCGACCAGCGTCGCGAAACGTTCGATCCGGTCAGCGACGAGTTCGGGGTGCTCGACCACGTTGGTTGCGTGACTGACGACGCCCGGTGCGATCTTCTTCCCGTCGGGGAGTGTGACATCGCGCCAGATCTTCCACTCGTGCTCGTGTCTGGCGTTGGCACCCTCGAATGAGTATGTGCCCGCGTTGATCTCGAGCATGAGGTCGACGAGGTGACGGAACTCCAGGTCGGTGGTGTGCGGCCCGTGCCAGCTTACCCAGCACAGGTGGAAGCGCACCTGCTCGGCCGGAAAACCCCGCAACGCATGATTGAGCGCCTCGACGCGGATGCGGGTGAATGCGAGATAGTCCTCGATCGTCGGTTCCGGGTTGATCTGATCCCAGTTCTCCGCGATCGACGGATCGTCGATCTGAAGGATGAGGCCTGCGTCGATGATCGCCTTGTATTCCTCACGCATGGCGTCGGCACAGGCCCAGATGAACTCTTCTTCGGTCGAGTAGTAGTCGTTGCCGATTCGCGATGCCGAGCCAGGCGAGAGCGATGTGATGAATCCGGTCTTCTGATCCGATTCGGCAAGCGCCGCTGTGAAATTCGCGATATCGGCTGCGATCGCGTCGTGACCTGTATAGGTGACCGGACCGGTAGCAGTCGGGAACAGTGCTCCGCGCTCTCCTACTGCGATGCCGCTTTCCGGATCGTGATAGGCGTCGGCGAAGATCGTCCAGTCACGACGATCCGGAAAGGTGGTGAGCCTGACGTGGCCCGGCGTCGAACGTTTCGGTTCGTCGGCGAAGGGGCCGCCGTCGGTCAGTTCGAGGCCACCGAGCCGGTTGAACGAATACGACCACCAGGCACCGTAATCGACGTTGCTGGACATCGATTTCCCGTATTCGCCGTCGCCGGGGATCGTGATCCCGAGGTCGACCTGGCGCTTCACCAGTGCGGCGACCTCGTCGGCGAGCAGCGACTCGAAGTCTGCGCTCGTGTGGAGTTCGAGTCCGTCGGCTGACTCCTGGCGTGCCTTGTTGGCATCGACGAGTCGCTTCGTGCGGGGAAGACTCCCTGCCTGGGACGTGGCTATACCAGTCATCGGGATACTGCACACTTTCGATCGGTTCGGATGGCGTCCGCCCTACGACCACGTGTGCACGCCCACGAACTCTTCTGCGCAAGAGCCCCACCCAAACCGGGTAGTCGGAGTGCCGCGCGCTCATCCTCGAGGCGGACAGACCGCCGGATACGGCGTATCCGGCACAGCGGCAGGTGATCGGACTCGTCGACGCGCGGGGCGTCAACTCACCGTTGCGGGACAGTCCCGGACTCGCACCGGGTTCCCCTCGACACATTGTGGTGTCTCGTCGTCCGCCCACACGTCGGGGCTCCACACGGCGGGACGGACGAACCGACTGCTCTCCGCAGGCTATCCGACGGCCCGGCAGCTCGGTGAACGCGGGTCGCGAACAGTCGGGTGCTGCTGGGCACCCGACTGTTCGCGACCCAGGGCAAGTGCCCGACTACTTCGGTGGCATCCGGATGCCGCCGTCGACGCGAACGACCTCGGCATTCATGTAGGAGTTGCTGACGAGTTCGATGACCATCGAGGCGAGCTCGTCGGGCTCACCGAGACGCTTCGGGAACAGGACGTTCTTGCCGAGGTTGGCCTTGAACGCATCCGAGTCGGGGCCCGAACCGTAGATCGGTGTGTCGATGAGTCCGGGTGCGACGGTGTTGACGCGGATGCCGACAGCCGACAGGTCTCGGGCGACCGGAAGGGTCATGCCGACGACGCCGCCCTTCGACGACGAGTACGCGGCCTGACCGATCTGTCCGTCGAATGCCGCGACGCTGGCCATCGACACGATCGCGCCGCGCTCTCCGGTCTCGGTGGGCTCGAGGCGGCTCATCGCGGTCGCGGCGAGACGGATCGCGTCGAAGGTGCCGATGAGGTTGATCGCGATGACCTTCTTGTAAGCGTCGAGGTTGTGTGCCGAGGCGAACTCGCCGTCCTTGCCGATGGTGCGCTGCGCCCACCCGATCCCGGCAGAGTTGACCAGCACACGCAGGGGCCCGAGCTCGCTCGCCTGATTGACGGCGGTCTCGATCTCGGCGGTGTCGGTGACATCGACCGAGACGAATTCTCCGCCCACCTCCTTCGCCAGCAGTCCACCCTTGTCGGCGTTGAGGTCGGCGACGACCACCTTCGCCCCCTTGGCGGCCAGCTGCCGAACCACGGCGGCGCCGATGCCCGACGCCCCACCCGTCACGATTGCACTTGCTCCGTTGATATCCACACCGGTCAGCCTACGACGGAGTGTGTCACGGGTAACAGTGGGGCCGAGCGATCGCTCGGGACTGTCGGGACGCGCGTCAGACGCAGCGGACCGTCGGCTCGGGGTCGTACTTGACGGTGCGCGTGTGCCTGCTGATCTCGTTGCCGCTCGCGGCGTCGGTGATCACCCTGGTGTTCGAGGTGGTGAACCCGCGAATTCCGGTGGCGGCTATACAGTCCTGACCTCGCGGCAACTCGACGACTGCGGGCGAGGTGTACCCGTAGCGGTCACCGGTGATCGACTCGACGTCGACCGTCTTGGTGCTCCACATCCGCACTGTGACCGACGACGGGGTCCAGTTGGTCTCGATGAGAATCCCGTTGCGCGTGTTGTTGCGGAAGACGAGGTCGATGGCGCCCTCGAATACCGTCGCCTCGCGCGCTTCGGGGTACCGCGAGATGTAGTAGCTGTGCTCGGTGTGGTCGACGTCCTCGAGTCCCGCGAAGTACGAGGCGTTGTAGAGGGTCGTCGCAAACTGTGAGATCCCACCGCCGACCGCCTTCGACGGCCTGCCGTGGTCGATGATCGTCGACGTGACGTACCCCTGAGCCTCACCCCGCGGGCCGGTGTAGGAGTTCAGCGAAAACGTCTCGCCAGGAAGGACGACGGCGCCGTCGACCTCCTGTGCGACGAGGCGGATGTTCTCTCCTGACGCCGACGAGAAGTCGCCGGTGGTGAATTCCGAGACCACTTCTTTGACACCGAGGCTCTTCGCTTTCTCGGTGGTGACCTTCGGTGTGCGCACCTGATAGGTGGCCTCCACCGATTCCGGACGGTCGTCGGCGAGCGCGGCGTCGAGGACTTTCCGCGTGGTAGCACGCCAGTCGATCCTGGCCCCGTCACGTGACGGCACCACTTCGGGGCTGCCACCGCGCAACCGGAAAGTCGCACTGAGCGGAGCGCGCTCGGTGCGGCCGAGTCCCGCGCCGACACGCGCGGCCACGGTCTTCTCGTCGGCGCGGGCCACCAGGCCACCGCGACCGTCGGCCTCGAACCGCAGGATCGCACCGAGAGCGTCAGGTGTGAGCGTCTGCCGCGCGCCGTCGACGCCCGTGACCACCAGGGAGGTCGACGTCGCACGGGTGGCGGGGCCGTCGACCGTCTGACGCACGGTCGCGGCGGAGACGGTGGGCGAGAAGGGTTCCATGGGCAGGTCGATCGGCCCGGCATCATCGAGCCAACGATCGGCGACGACGTCGGCTGCGCTTGCGCGTACGACGCGCAGCCCCTGGCTGGGCATATCGGCGACCGGGGTCGCGCCCCGATAGTGGACGCCACCCTCGACCGCAGCCTTCTCCAACTGGTCTCTGCGCGCATCGAGCGCCGCGGCGAAGCGTGCGCGGTCGACATGCACCACCGGTTCCACGTCGTGCGAACGTCCGAACAGTGCCGCGACGCGGTCCCACAGAGTGCGCGGTTGCCGCATCAACTTCTCGACGGTCGCGTCGGCGTCGAAGCTCAGTCCGAGCTCGTGGGCAGCAACTTTCTCGGTTC
This sequence comes from Gordonia otitidis, assembly GCF_020735545.1. Classification (NCBI taxonomy): domain Bacteria; kingdom Bacillati; phylum Actinomycetota; class Actinomycetes; order Mycobacteriales; family Gordoniaceae; genus Gordonia; species Gordonia otitidis. The sequence continues at coordinate 2,453,107 of NZ_CP085974.1, read as the reverse complement.
CCGACGGTGTGCGCAGCGTGACGGGCCGGACCGCCCGTTTCTGCAATTCGTCGAGCGCGGGATTCAACTCCGCGCGTGAATCGTTCCCGACATCGAGTCCGGAGATCACCGCGCCGCGCGCAGAGCGCGAATCGGTGACGACGAGATCGACTGCCAGCACCACCGAGGTGACAAGCGCCACACCGAGGACCAGTCGCGCGCCGACTCGCCGTCGGCGCGCGAACATCGAGAACACGCTGTCAGTCATACAGGACATTACGGACGCGGGCGAAACGTGCGCCCTGGGCAGAACCAGGTCGAGCGTGGCGGAAAATCACTTCTGACCTGGATAAGCAGACGCTCCGATTGAGCTGTCGGGTCGGGGGTCTGACAGCTCAACCGGAGCTAACACGTATATCTACCGTGCATCCGGATTCGTTACAGCCCGTTGAGAAAGCTTTGACCGAACTGGCAGGAAACCGGATTCGACGGGCTCAGCCCGGCTCAGCCCTCGATGATCGCCGTCACGCCCTGGCCACCGGCGGCGCAGATCGAGATCAGTGCGCGACCGCCGCCGTTGGCCTTGATCTGCTTGGCCGCCTGCGCGACGATCCGGCCGCCGGTCGCGGCGAAGGGGTGTCCTGCGGCGAGCGAGGACCCGTTGACGTTGAGCTTGCTGCGATCGATCGAGCCGAGCGCTCCGTCGAGGCCGAGGCGCTCCTTGCAGTACTCCTCGCTCTCGAACGCCTGCAGCGTCGCGAGCACGACCGACGCGAACGCCTCGTGGATCTCGTAGAAGTCGAAATCCTGCAGCGTCAGACCGTTGCGCTTGAGCAGGCGCGGAATCGCGTAGGTGGGCGCCATCAGCAGGCCGTCGGGACCGTTGACGTAATCGACGGCCGCGGTCTCGGAATCGACGAAGTAGGCGAGAACCGGGAGTCCCTTCTCCTGCGCCCATTCATCGGAGGAGAGCAGCACGGTCGACGCGCCATCGGTGAGCGGCGTCGAGTTGCCTGCGGTCATGGTGGCGTCGCCGAGCGAGACCCCGAAGACCGGCTTGAGCTTTGCGAGCTTCTCGACCGTCGAATCGCCGCGAAGGTTCTGGTCGCGGAGCAGACCCATGTACGGGGTGATCAGGTCGTCGAAGAAGCCCGCGTCGTAGGCGGCTGCCATCTTCTGGTGGCTCGCAGCCGCGAGCGCGTCCTGGTCTGCACGCTTGATGCCGAACTCCTTGGCGGTGATGGCCGCGTGCTCACCCATCGACATGCCGGTGCGCGGCTCGCCGTTCTTGGGGATCTCGATACCGAGCTTGGGCAGTGCCTTCAGGATGCCGAGGACCTGATCCTTGGGCGAGCGTGCCCGGTTGACCTCGAGCAGCGACAGCCGCAGATCCTCGGATACGCCGATCGGGGCGTCGGAGGTGGTGTCGACGCCGCCACCGACCGCGACGTCGTACCGACCGCGCGCGATGCCGTCGGCAACAGCGGTGATCGCCTGAAGACCGGTGCCGCACGCCTGCTGGATGTCGAACGCCGGGGTGTAGGGCGAGAGCGGGGAACCGAGCACACATTCGCGGATGAGATTGAAATCACGCGAGTGCTTGAGGACAGCGCCACCGGCAACCATGCCGAGCCGCTCACCCTGGAGGTTGAAGCGACTCACCAGGCCGTCGAGTGCTGCGGTGAACATGTCTTGGTTTCCGACCTCGGCATACGCCTTGTCCTGGCGTGCGAACGGAATGCGGTTGCCGCCGAGGATCGCGACCGGGCGTTCGTCGCGGGTCTTGGGTGTATAGGCCACTTGGATCTCCCAGGGATGAGGGTTGACACTGATAGCGTATTCTTACTCCAGAGTAAGTTAGATGTCGAACTACTTCGGACCCTGGGTCCGATGAAGTACCCGACACCCAACTCATCGATTCACCTGCATGAGCCGCACATCACTACAGCCGCACATCACTACAGAGGAGATTCACGTGGCTTCCAACGGAACCGCCGGTCTGTATTCGAGTTTTGTCCATTCCGGTCCCGGATCGTTCATCGCCAAGCAGGCCGGACTGCCGGTGCCGCCGACGCTGCGCCGGTACAAGCCGTCGGAGCCGCCGCTTCCCGGCCCGGTGTTGCTCGGTGGGGACGGTCGACTCGTCGAGCCGGTGCGCGAGATCCTCTCCACTCCTGATTACACGCTGATCCACAACGCGACAACGGGTCGCAGCGCCGACAAGTACGGCGGCCTGGTCTTCGACGCCACAGGCATCAAGAAGCCAGCCGACCTCAGCGCGCTCTACGAGTTCTTCGCACCGGTCATGCGGTCGACGGCAGCCTGTGCACGTTTCGTCGTGCTCGGCACCACCCCTGAGCTCGTCGACGACCCCGACGAGCACGTCGCCCAGCGCGCGCTCGAGGGCTTCACACGGTCACTCGGCAAGGAGCTGCTGAAGGGCTCGACCGTCCAGCTCGTCTACGTCTCCCCCGACGCCAAGACCGGCGTCACCGGACTCGAGTCGACGCTGCGCTTCGTGCTGTCGGCGAAGTCGGCGTTCGTCGACGCCCAGGTGATCCGCGTCGACGCCGACGATTCGGTCGCACCGGCGAACTGGGACAAGCCACTCGACGGCAAGGTCGCGGTCGTCACCGGTGCCGCACGCGGCATCGGCGCCACCATCGCCGAGATCCTCGCCCGCGACGGGGCCCACGTGATCTGCGCCGACATCCCGGCCGCAGGCGAGGCTCTCGCGCAGACAGCCAACAAGGTCAACGGCACGGCCTTCCCGCTCGACGTGAGCGCGCCCGACGCCGGCGAGAAGCTGGCCGAGCATGCACTCGAACGTCACGGCGGCATCGACATCATCGTCAACAACGCGGGAATCACCCGCGACAAACTGCTCGCCAACATGGACGAGAGCCGTTGGGATTCGGTGATCTCGGTGAATCTCGTTGCCCCGCAGTCGCTCGTCAACGCGCTGGTGGAGAAGGATGCGCTGCGTTCCGGCGGCGCCGTCGTGGACGTCAGCTCCATCGCGGGCATCGCGGGTAACCGCGGCCAGACCAACTACGGCACCTCCAAGGCCGGTGTCATCGGTCTCGTCGACGCGTACTCGCCGATCCTCAAGAAGAAGGGCATCACCATCAACGCGGTGGCGCCGGGCTTCATCGAGACCAAGATGACCGCCGCGATCCCGCTCGCCACCCGCGAGGCCGGTCGCCTGATGAGTTCGCTGCAGCAGGGCGGCCAGACGGTCGACGTCGCCGAGACCGTCGCCTACTTCGCCAATCCGGCGAGCAATGCCATCACGGGCAACGTGGTCCGCGTCTGCGGCCAGGGATTCCTGGGGGCCTGATGAGCAAGACGATCACCCTCGACGGACCGCCGAGCACCCTCGACGTCTACTCCAAGGCCGTCACCGCGCTGTTGCCGGTTGTCGGGAAGTCGGGGTCGGTTCGGGCCGACACCCCGCTGCCCGACAGGCGCTACCGCCTCGAAGACGTGCGGGTCGATCCGGAGCGGCTGCACGCGTACACCAGGGCCACCGGCCAGCAGTTCGGTCCGGTTCTGCCGATCACCTACCCGTTCGTGCTGCAGTTCCCCCTTGCGATGAAGATCATGACCGACGCCGATTTTCCCTTCGGCGCGGTCGGATCCGTGCACATCGCCGAGGAGATCCATCGGTACCGTCCGATCGGGATCGACGAGCCGATCACCATCGAAACCCATGCCGAGAACCTTCGCGAACACCGCAAGGGCATGCTCGTCGACATGGTGTCGGAGTTCAGCGTCGGCACGGAGCCCGTGATGCGACAGCTGGCGACGTTCCTCAAGCAGCAGCGCACCAGCCTGTCCGACGAGCCGCGCGGACCGGCTCCGCGCGAGCAGGCACCGCCCCCGCCGGACAGCATCCTGTCGGTCGATCTCGGTCGTATCCGCGAGTACGCCGCGGCGTCGGGTGATCGGAACCCGATCCACATGAGCGATCTGAGCGCCAAGGCGTTCGGCTTCCCCAAGGCGATCGCCCACGGAATGTGGAGCGCCGCAGCCGCTGTCGCGAACGTCGAGCCACAACTGCCCGACGACGTGACCTACAGCGTCAAGTGGGCCAAGCCGATCCTGCTGCCTGCGAAGGTCAACCTGTACGTCCACCGCATCGACGGAGTGGGTGGGAGATCATCCGGCAACTTCGACATCTCGATCCTCAACCGACGCAAGGGGTATCCGCACCTGACCGCCACCACTCGCGGCGCCTGACCGGAGTAGGTCTTCTGCGCAGTACTGCCGCCCACACTCACAGAGGTGTGGGCGGCAGTACTGTATCTCCACGTCGTGAACCTGCAACGCTGTCCGGGCCTGATCGGTTTCCGGACGGTCAGGTCGTACTCTCCTCGCCATCGGCCACGTGGTCTCGGCCGACGCCTTTCAGCCCGCGCCAGGTGATGCCGACGAGGAGGTCGGTGGCCGTGTCGATGTCGACGTCGCCCTCCGAGATCCGGTCGGCGACAGCCTCTCCCGCGCCGACGAGCGCGACCGCGGTCAGCTCGAAGTCGATGTCGCTCGCGCCCTCGATGGTGGTTCCGCGACGGATCAGTTCGGCAACCATGTCGGTGACGCGATCGCGACTGTCCCGCACGATCTGCGCGAAGTTGGCCGTGCCGATCGCCACGCGGTAGAGCACCTTCCAGGACTGCCGGTGCTGGTCGACGTACCCCAGGAACTCGCGGACCACGGTGCGTGCCTGGTCACGCTGACGCAGGGTGGGGTCGAAGCCGACGGCCATGGCGTCGATGAATCTGCCGGACTCGCGGGCGATGCACGCGCTGAAGAGTTCATCCTTGGAGCCGTAGTACAGGTAGAGCATCGGCTTGCTGATCTGCGCCTCGGCCGCAATCGAATCCATGGATGCCTCGCGGAAACCGTTCTCCGAGAACACCTTGACCGCGGCGTCGAGCATTTGTTGCTCACGAACCGCGCGTGGGAGCCGCTTGGTTCCGCCTGCCATCGTTCATCTCCTTTGCGACGCCGCGAACGTCGAGTATCCACAGAACCTTACCAGTGGGTAAGTTTCCGCGGCGGCCGAACCCTGATGCCGTCGGCGGGTCTTCCGGTGCCCTCGGCGGTCTTCCCGTCCGGCTCAGCAGTGCAGCACGCCCTTCGCGCGCAGGATGCGCACGACGGACCGGTCGACACGGGCCTGGGTGAGTGTGCCGGCTGTCACGGCGCGCTGCATAGCGTCGAGCACTGCGGAGACGCGATCGGTGGTGATCCACAGCGCGATGTCGCCACCCGCCTTGATCGACATCAGGGCGGCCTGCTCGATCGGATACCGCTCGCTGATCGCCGCCATGCCCGAGAGATCGTCGGAGAACACGACGCCGTTGAACGCCGGGCCCCCGTAGGGCTTGCCCGTCCGCAGCATGGTCATCGCACGGGGACTGATGCTCGACGGCGTCTCCTCGCCGGTCAGTCCCGGGACGATCAGGTGTCCGACCATGACGCCGGCGTTGCCCGGATCACGGAGAAGCGTCCGGTACGGCACGAGATCGCTGGTGATCAGTGACGACAGGGGCGGTGTGCGCACCACGCCGGTGTGCGAGTCGCCCGATCCGTGTCCATGGCCGGGGAAGTGCTTGTAGACGGGCATGATGCCCGCGTCCTCGAGGCCTGCGGCGAAGGCGCCCGCGTACTCGGTGACGACCTGGGGGTCGTTGCTGAACGAGCGGTCGCCGATCACTTCGTCTGCGCTCTCGTCACTGACGTCCGCGTCGGGCGCGAAGTCGACGGTGATGCCGAGTTCTGCGAGCTGTCGCCCGATCGACGCCGCCACCGTGCGAACCTGCCCGGGCGTCTTGGTCCGAGCCAGTTCACGTGCCGACGGACTGTCGATGCCCAGCGACGACAGCCGCGACACCCGGCCACCCTCCTGGTCGACCGTCACCATCAGCGGGATGGGCTGCGAACGCGACAGCCGCCGCGCCGCACCACTGGTCAGGATCGACTTGTCGGTCCAGCTTCCGACGAAGATGCCGCCGATGTGCTCGCGGCGGACCACCTGGGTGGCATCCTCGGTGCCCGTGACACCGACGACGATGAGTTGGGCGAGCTTCTGTCTCAGCGTCATTCGCGACAGCTCCGGCGCACCACACGCGTCGGCGGCGGCCGCGGGCGACGCTGGTGACGACACCGCACTGCTCTGCGAGGCAGGCGCCGAGGCGTAGGCAGACGTCACCGACGACGCACCCCCGGAAGAACCCGTTTGGCAGGCCGTCAACGTTGCGGCGACAGCGAGCACCACTCCCGCCGTCCGGACACCCGTGAAACGTCGTCGATCAAGGCGCATGTACCGAGTCTGGCATGTACCATTTCCCCATGGCTGCGGGGTCTTCGCCCTCCCCCACCGGCCCGGATGGTCCCGGTGGAGCTGAGCAGCGCGGTTCCGACAGACACCGTCGTTCCACACACGGGCAGACACTGATGATCGCCTACGACGGTTCACCCAACGCCGACCGCGCCATTCGGTACGCCGCCCGTTTCCTCCGGGCCCGCGTCGCCCACGTCGTCACCGCATGGGAGCCCGGAGCGATGAGCGCTCCCCGCGTCTCCTCGTTGGCGGCCGGTATGCAGCCGTATCTCGACACCCGCGCCGAGATCGAGGTCGACGCCGCATTGGAGCGCGAGGCCACCGAGACCAATGATCGCGGTGTCGCCCTCGCGACCGAATGCGGCCTCGAAGCCACCGGGACGCTCGTCGAAGCCGACTCGACCATCTGGTCGGCACTCATCGCAGCCGCCGACTCGCTCGACGTCGACCTCCTGGTCACCGGTACTCGCGGCGACACCGGCTTCAAGGCGTTGTTGCGGTCGTCCGTGGCCGAACGGGTACTCAAACACTGCTCACGGCCGGTGTTCATCGTGCCCGCGAAATGCGAGGCCGAGCCCCGACCCCAGATCACCATCTGACCCCGCTCCCCTCGAGACCCGCCGACGACCGGAATCGCCCGGTCGTGGCCTTACTGCGCGGACGTCGACCTGGGAAATGGTAGTTTCGTCCGCATGCGTAACAACCGCCTGATCGCCGGGGCAGTGGCCGGTATCGCCGGCATCATCGTTGGCCTGGGTGCGGTCTTCCTCGGCGGAGCGGTCGCCTCGCAGACCAGCCCGTCGACCGACGTGAACAACATCAATCCCAACAGTGGGTTCGTGCAGGGTTCCGTCGACTACGGCTCACGACAGACCGCCGACGACAACTGACCGTGCGTCGCATCTGACCGTGCCGCTCCGCTGACTCCACGCCACCGCGATTTCTGCCACCACCGCTCGCCGCGTCCACACCACCGCTCGGCCGGACGACCCTGAACAGACCCTGACTCGACGCGGCGTGGGTGCCGTGGCCCTCGTGGCACTGATCGTCAGCCTGCTTCAGTCGCCGGGACGGATCTCGGCCGACACCAAGCTCGACCTCACCGCCAACCCGTTGGGCTTTCTCGCGCGCGCCGCCCACCTGTGGTCGCCGAACGCCCCGATGGGCCAGGTTCAGAATCAGGCCTACGGCTACTTCTTCCCACACGGCGCGTTCTTCGCCGTCGGCGAGCTCGCGCACATCCCGCCGTGGATCACGCAGCGCCTGTGGTGGGCGGTGTTGCTGACGGTCGGGTTCGTCGGGATCGTGCGGCTCGCCGAGTTGCTGCGGATCGGGTCACCGGGTTCTCGGATGCTCGCCGCGCTGGTCTTCGTGCTGAGCCCCCGGGTGTTGACGACTCTCGGTTCGATCTCGTCGGAAACGCTGCCGATGATGCTCGCCCCGTGGGTGCTGATTCCCGTGGTCCGAGCTCTCGACGCCGACAGGCCGTCGCCGTACCCGCTCTGGCGTGACGCGTGCCGGTCGGCGGTCGCGGTCGCCCTGATGGGCGCGGTCAATGCCGTCGCCACCGCTGCCGCGCTCGGTGTCGCGGTGATGTGGTGGGTGATGTCGACGGGCTCGACCAGCGGGAGGGGCTCGAGCAGAGCGAGCATGCGACTCGAGACCACCCAGGGCCACCGTGGCCGCGCGCTTCGTTTCGGTGCGGCATGGGTCGGTGCGCTCGTGCTGGCGTGTGCGTGGTGGGTCGTGCCTCTGCTGATCCTGTCACGCGTCTCACCGCCTTTCCTCGACTTCATCGAATCATCCCGTGTGACAACGGAATGGACGTCACTGACGGAGGTGCTGCGCGGAACCAGTTCGTGGACCCCCTTCGTGTCACCGGAACGTGTGGCGGGCGCCGTGCTGACCACGCAACCGGCCGCGGTGCTGGCCACCGGCACACTCGCGGCGGCAGGACTGGCGGGACTGTGCATGCGGCACCTGCCGTTTCGCGGTCGGTGGGTCACCATCCTGGTGGTCGGCCTGGTGCTGATGTGTGTCGGCTACGCGGGTGGCCTGGGATCGCCGATCGCCGAACCGGTCCGTGTCTTCCTCGACGGCCCGGGCGCATTCCTGCGCAACATCCACAAGTTCGAACCGTTCATCAGGCTCCCGCTGGTCCTGGGCATCGCACACCTGCTCGCACGCGTTCCTCTCCCGGGCACGTCGTCGACGAGGGAGATGCTGTCGGCGTTCGCGCATCCTCAGCGTTCGCGTCCGGTGGCGGCGACGATGGTGCTCGTCGTCGCCGTGATCGGTGCGGGTTCGTTGGTGTGGACCGGCCAGCTGGCCCCGGACGGCACCTATCGGTCGATCCCCGCGTATTGGCAGCAGACTGCCGACTGGCTCGCAGCCCATGCAGACGGCGACGGTTCCGCCGGTGATCGGGCAGCCGGCGGTGACGCGGGCGGCCACCCCGGGCGGGCGCTCGTCGTCCCGGGTGCCCCGTTCGCCGATCAACTCTGGGGCCTCACCCGGGACGAACCTCTCCAGCCGCTGTCGGCGACGCCGTGGGCTGTGCGTGATGCGATCCCGTTGACACCGCCCGGCGCAATCAGGGCGATGGATTCGGTGCAGCGCGACATCGCTGCTGGTCGTGCGTCGCCGGGGCTCGCTGCCACGCTCGCCGGTCAGGGAATCGACTTCGTGGTGCTGCGCGCCGACCTCGACCCCGAGACGTCGCGCTCGGCCCGCCCGCTGCTGGCACAGCAGACGCTGACAGGCTCGCCCGGGTTTCGTCGTGTCGCGATGTTCGGGCCGCGGGTGGGACCGCCGTCTGCCCGCGGCGTGGTGCGCGACAACGGTTTACGACCGGACATGCCCGCGATCCAGATCTTCGCCGTCGACGCCGCCGGGGCGTCGGGATTTCCGGGCACCGGGCCGGCACTCGTCGACACCGACCAGACCAGCCGGATATCCGGCGGACCGGAATCCATTGCCGCGGTGCAGGATCTGCGTGCGCGCCTGGGGATGGGCCCCCTCGGACCGGCGCTCCTCGAATCCGACGCCCGCAGAGCCGGTCTCGACGACCGGCCGCTGGTCGTCACCGATTCACCCGCGAATCGCGAAACCGACTTCGGGCGGGTCGACGATCACAGTTCCGCCATCAGAACGCCGGACGATCCGCGCAGGACGCAGAACGCGGCACCCGACTACCCGGTCGAGGGGCAGCCGCTGGTGTCCGGGCAATGGTTGCTCGACAACCAGCCGGGGCAGGTGTCGGTGTCGACGTCGGGCTCGGCGTCGGATGCGACTCAGCCCGGCCAGACCTCGCCGGCCAACTCGGCGGCGGCCGCCTTCGACGGCGACACCTCGACAGCCTGGGCGAGCAGCGGTCTCTCGTCGGCGGTCGGACAGTGGATGCGCCTCGACTTCACCCGCCCGCGAAGCGATCTCGCGGTGCGGCTGACCACAGCGAAGGCCCTCGGACCGGATGTGTCGTCGATTCTGATCACCACGCAGGCGGGTACGACCGTCGCACAGGGCGTGGAACCGAACAAACCGGTGACGGTGACCGCGCCGAGCGGTCCTACGACGTGGGTGCAGATACGGGCGATCAGCACCGAGAACGGTACGGCCGGTAACCAGTTCGCTCTCGGGGAGGTGTCGCTCACCGATCTCGCGACGGGCGCACCGGTGTCGATCCGGCACCGCGTGGTGCTGCCGACGCTCCCGTCGGACGTCGAGGTGTCGAGCTGGGTTCTCTCCCAAGAGCTCTCGGGACGCTCGAGTTGCGTGCTCGACGACACACCCGAGGTCGACAACGGATCCGTCACCGGCACCGCGTCGATCGATGTCGTCAGATGTGCAGCGGGACTTGGTCTTTCGCCGGAGAATCCCGGCGTGATGACGCGCGCACTGTCGGTGCCGCGGGAAACCACTGTCGCGCCGGTGATGGTGCTTCGACCCAAACCCGGCGACGCTCTCGATGCCCTCCTCACGCGCGCGGGTTCGGTGACCGCCCGGGGCCCGTCGTCGGTGACCGATCCCCGCGGGTCGGCGCGGGCCGCGGTCGACGGCGACCCCACCACCGTCTGGACCGCCCGGGACGACGACAAGCCGGGACGTCACTCCCATCCCCGACTGGACATCTCGCTTCTCGGTGCGCAGCGTGTGGATCGACTGCGGCTGGTGGTGCCGCGCGACTACCCCGCGGCTCCGACGAAGGTGTCGGTCGATCTCGGCGACGGACCGCAGGAACACGCGGTGGGACGCGACGGCGTCGTCGAACTCACGCCCGCGACGACCGACCACATCGCGCTGACCGTTCTCGAGCGGCGCGACCTGATCGACGTCAACAGCCTCGGATTCACCAGTGTCGCACCGACCGGGATCGCCGAGGTTCAGGTGGAACCGACACCGGCGGCTTCGCCCGACGATGATCGCGCCATCTCCGTCGGATGCGATGCGGGCGTGGGCATCACGGTGTCCGGTCAGGTGATCGACATGCAGATCCAGACGACCGCAGGGGCACTCCGCTCAGGCGAGCCGGTCGTCGCACGGCCCTGTACCCCGACCGTCCGGCTCGGTGCCGGGGAACAGGAACTCTCCGCCAATCCGGGACAGGCGTTCACCGTCGACACCGTCGGTCTCGATGCCGGAGGGGGATACGGGTCGGGCACGACGTCGAACACCGCGGCTTCCCGGAGTACTACGCAGAATCATCCGGACGTGCGCAAGTGGGAGTCCACCTCCCGTGCGGTGCATGTCGGCGGCGCGGACGATGCCCGCCTGCTCGTGGTTCCGGAAAGCGAGAATCCGGGCTGGCGGGCACGGTTGGGGAACCTCGCGTTGCGCCCGGTCGTCGTGAACGGGTGGCAACAGGGCTTTCAGGTGCCCGCAGGTGCGTCGGGAACCGTTGCTCTCGACTTCGGCTACGACACCGGGTACCGGTGGTCACTGCTGATCGGGTTCGTGCTGCTGGCCGTGCTGTTCGTCGCCGCGATGGTGCCGACCCGCAGACGTGTTCGGCCCGAGGAGTCACCCGAGCGGTCGGCGGGGACGCCGTCGTCGGTCGTGATACTCGCCGCGCTCGGCTGGCTGACCACGTCGTGGCTGCTGACGGGCATCTGGGGGTTGGCGGTCTCCGTCGTCGTCGGAGCAGTCGTCGCGGTGCTGGAGCCGCGCGCGCGAGTGGTGCTCGCCTTCGTGGCGATGATGGCGGCCACCGTGGGCCTCGCCGCGGGCCCCTGGCACGCGGAAGCCGGATACACCGGTTTCAGTTGGTGGGTTCAGCTGCCCGCGTTCGTGGCCGTCGCGAGCACCGTCTGGTCGGCGCTGGTTGCGGCCGTGCCCGAGTCGACGCGCCGCTGGGCGCTCGCACGCCTACCCCGCGCGGAGCGCTTTGCTTCGCGTCGACGCAGCCAGGCACGCGACGGCTCTTCGACGAAGGCGTAGCTCGCCGCCGAGATGCCGACGCTGAGAAGTGCGGTGATGACCCAGACCACAGCGGTGTGGCCGGTGAACGGCACTATTCCGAACAGTCCGAACACCACCGCGAGTACCGCGACGTGCCAGATGAACAGACCGTAGGACCATCTGCCGAGGGCGAGCATCGGCGGCGAGGTCAGGAATCCGAACGGCCGGTCGGTGAATCGGGCACCGATGCCGCCCGTGCCGTCGCTACAGATCAGCGGGGCCAACAACGCGAATCCGCAGATCGCACCGAGCGCCATCTTCACGGCGAACTGCCAGGGCGCGAGCACTCCGAGCCCGGTCGGCCCGGCGATCGGCGTGCATGCGAGTCCGTACGCCACGACGAACACGACGGCCATCAACCGGCGACGCGCCCCGATCGCCGCGACCGCCCGGGTGACACGCGTCGACTGGCCGAGTTCGTCGGCACCGGCGACCTCGGCGAGCACGAGTCCCGCGACGAACCACGGCAGATGTCCGACCACCCAGTTCGTCGGTTCGACCCCGTCCGGCGTCGGGAGGATCTGCGCGATCCATCCCCAGCTCAGGCTGACCGCGCCGAGCGTGAGCAGCGCGGGGATGCGGGCGCCGACGCTGCGCCCACGCAGGGTGAACAGCGCGAACCCGAGGATCGGCAGGAGCAGATAGAACGCGACCTCGACCGAGAGGCTCCACATCTGCGTCAGGCCCGCGGTCAACGACAGCGGCACGAACACCTGGGTCAGCGTCAGGTTGGCCAGCCACACCGTCGCATCGGCGCCCTGCGCCTCGGGAAGCAGGGTCAGCACGACGACCACAACCACGACGTAGGCGGGCCAGATGCGGACGACGCGGTGGCGCAGGTAGCGGCGGATCGGTGGGTGGGCTGCCCGGGTCACTCTCCGCCCGCCGGACCATCCGTGTGCGCTCGCCACCCACCCTCGCCACAGCAGGAAACCCGAGAGAGCGAAGAACAGTGCGACCGCGAGGTCGAGTCTGCCGAGGATCGGCCCGATCACCGGGGTTTCCACAGCACCGGTCTGGAAGGCCACGTGCGTGGTGAGCACGCCGAGCGCGGCCACCGCGCGCATCCCCTCGAGCTGCGGGAAGAACCGACGGGCCGCGGCGCTCGGCGACGTCGATCCGGAAGACATCACACCACGATATAGCCACCGTCGCGGCAGCAGTCCGGTCGAACAGTAGTCTCGTGCCCATGTCGCAGGCCCCCGATGCACCCGTTCCGGGGACACCGCAGGAGCCAGCGTCAGCCGATCGATCACCGGAGGACCGGCAGTCCCCAGACGAGCGGTCGCCGAGTCACTTCTCCACCGCCGATCTCGTCGGTCCGACGCTCATCTTCGTCGGTGCGTTCCTCATCGCCGTGACGATCGCGCTGCCGACGCTGTTCGTCGACCGGCTGCGCACGATCCCGCTCAGTACCGACCAGACCACCGTCTCCACATCGGGCGTCTCCACATCGGGCGTCTCCACATCGGGCGACTCGCGCGCGCAGATCCTCGACAGATGCTCGCTCAACACCCCACGCGCGCGGACACTCGACGCGACCCTCGTACGGCAACAGCGAGTCGTGGCCGTCCGGCCCGCGGACTCGCGACGCGTCACGCTGCAGGCCGGGACGTCGGTGCAGGCCGACCGCATCCGGCTGGACGGGCGGGACACCGACTCCGACGCCGCACGACCGGGCAGCGAGGTGGCACCGGCGCAGGGGGCCGACGCCTGCACGTCGCCGACGGTGTCGGCGGTCAAGGATCGGGTCACCCTCAACCGGCATACCGCCCTGCCGGATCTCGGGGCGGTCGGCGATACGCGTGGCAATTCCGAGATCCAGTACGACAGCAATGCCGCGCCCGTCGCCGCGCCGGATCGTCGCGGATACACCTACGTGCTGCCGTTCGACCCTCCGACATCGGGCGCGCAGTACTTCGACGTGACGACACGACGGACCGTTCCGCTCATCGACGAGGGCTCCTCGCAGGTCGGTGGGCGGACAGCGATCCGCTATCGCGCCGAGATCCCCGACACCGATCTCGACGCGATCGGTTCGGGAACGCCCGCCGGCACCCCGGCCACCAGGATCACCCGACCTGCATCGTGGTTCGGCATCTCCGACGGTGACCCCGCCAGGCAGGTCACCGCGACGTTGCATCACCGCGCACGATGGGACATCTCGGTGGACGCGAAGACCGGCGTGATCGTCGACGAACGACTCGACGTCGAGCAGACGTACCGGGTCGGCGGCGCGGACACCTCGGTGACCAATCTCCGTGCCACATTCGACTTCGACGCGCCGACCAGACGCGCGATGGCCGACGAGGCGGCCTCGCGGGACCAACCCGTCGTGATCTGGGGCCGCGTGGTGCCGTTGGTCGCGGGCATCGTCGGTGCGCTCGCCCTCGTCGCGGGTGCCGTGCTCACGTTCCCCGGCCGCTCACGTCGGTGGGTTGACGGTCGGTGGGTTGACGGACTGCGCCGGGGCCGCCGGGATGCGCATGCGACACACGAAGACCCACAAGCGTCGTCGTGACCGCAGAGACGGTTGCCGCGACGGCGGCGATCACCGCCAGGCTCGTCACGCTGTGCCCGCACACGAGGATAGCGACGGCCTCGGCACCGAGGAGAACCCAGGCGAGCACAGAGATGCTTGTGCGGTCGTGCGCGATGGCGGCGAGCAGGGCGACCTGCAACACCGAGAACGCAGCGCCGGTGTAGGCGAACAGTCCGAGCAGCGGCGTCAACGGCCGGTACTCCTCGCCGACGAGGACCGGTACCAGCGGTCCGACGAGTGCGCCGAGCACCGTGATCACGAGTCCGATCGTCGCCACCACGACGATGGCCTGCCGGAACGAACGGCGTGAGGACGCCGGATCGGCGAGTTGCGGATAGAACACGACACCGACGGCCTGCGGCAGCCAGAACGCCACCTTCGTCGCGATGGCGCCGAAGGCGTACACGCCCGCATCGCGCGGATCGAGCACCGTGCGCGAGAGCAGCACGTCGAGTGATGCCGCGACGACGAGCACCAGCTGCACCTGCGAGGCACGCACGACGGTGAGCAGGTTCGCGCCCGGTGTCGCGGCACCCTGCAGGGCGGTTCCGGGGCTCACGAGTCGCCTCACCGCGAGACCCCAGACGAGGGCCGCGGCGAACGCGGTTCCGACGGCACCGGCGAGGAGTCCGCCTGCCGGACCCGCACCGGCGGCCAGCGCCCCGATCATCGGCCCGGTGCGCGCCAGCCCCACCACGGCGAGGACAGCGCCGAGTGTTCGGAAGCGTCGACGTCCCTGTAACACTCCCTGCCCGCCGGCGATGACGGTCAGCAGGGGCGCGGCCACCAGACTCGCGGCGGTGAGCGACCACGACGTCGACGCGACGGCCGACACGATCGGGACCGCAACCGCGCTCAGCAGGGCGACAGCGAGCGCACACCGGATGACCAGCCTCCGTAAGCGCTGATCGTCGCGGCCGTGGACCACCTCCCGCGCGACAACGGCCTGGAGTGCCAGCGCGGGGACGGTCAGTACCAACTGTGCCGACAGCAGTACCGCGAGTTCGCCGTACTGCGCCGGGGACAACCACCAGCGGCCCGCACCGAGGTGCACCGCATAGGCGCACACGTTCGCGAGCATCGACCCGACCGCCACCCAACCGACCGCATCGACGACGCCCTTCGGGGCACGGTCGACGGCGCGCGCCGGCTCGCGGCCGACGCTGTGGCGTCGTCGCGGCAGGTCGGGGGAACGCACCATGTGGTCAAGTGTGCCTGCCCGGTGTGGAACGATGGACACCGATGTATGACCAGAACACGCAGACCGACGTCGAGAGCGCCGACGTCGGCTTCCGCATCGATCCCGTCCTCGCGCGCAGCTGGCTGCTGGTCAATGGCGCCCAGTACAACCGTTTCGCTCAGGCTGCGCGGTCGCGCGCCGACATCGTCGTCCTCGACATCGAGGACGCGGTGGCACCGAAGGACAAGCTCACCGCGCGCGACAACGTCGTGCGGTGGTTGACCTCCGATCACGGGAACGCCACCGACGTCGACGCTGCCGACATCCCGGGCGGTGCCGGCGACTGGGTGCGCATCAACGGATTCGGCACCCCGTGGTGGGCCGACGACCTCGACGCACTGTCCCGCACCCCGGTCGGCGGGGTGATGCTCGCGATGGTCGAATCGGTCGACCACGTCACCGAGACAGCGAAACGGCTGCCGAATGTGCCGATCGTCGCGCTGGTCGAGACGGCACGAGGTCTCGAACGGATCAGTGAGATCGCCTCGGCGAAGGGCACCTTCCGGTTGGCGTTCGGTATCGGCGACTTCCGCCGCGACACCGGCTTCGGCGACAACCCCATGACTCTCGCGTACGCGCGGTCACGCTTCACCATCGCGGCGAAGGCCGCGCATCTGCCGAGCGCGATCGACGGCCCGACCGTGGGGTCGAGTGCGCTCAAACTCAGTGAGGCGACGGCGGTCAGCGTCGAATTCGGCATGACCGGCAAGATCTGCCTGACACCTGATCAGTGTGCGCCCGTCAACGAGGGACTCACCCCGTCGATCGACGAGATCACCTGGGCGAAAGAGTTCTTCGCCGAGTTCGAGGCCGACGGCGGCGAGATCCGCAACGGCTCCGACCTTCCCCGCATCGCACGCGCCACCAAGATCCTCGACCTCGCGCGCGCCTACGGGGTCACCGGCACCGAATACGAGGTCGATCCCGGCCACGCCGCGGCTCCGTCGGACACGTACCACTACTGAGTTCACCGGACCGAGTCACGCGGCACCCGATCGCCATGCCCCGGTTGCTGCCAACGCTGTACGCGGTCAGCGCGCTGCTGACCGCGCTGATCCTCGGTCCCCTGCTGCGTCCGGGATACCTGCTCTATCGCGACGCGGTGTCGACGCCACGGTCGTACGTCACCGACGGGGCGTTGGGCATCGGTGATCTCCCTCCGCGTGCGGTCCCCCAGGATTGGGCGGTGGCACTGGGGAGTTCCGTGGTCGACGGAGGGTTCCTCGTCACGGCGATCCTGTTCGCTGCACTGACCGTCGGCGGCGTGGGATACGGCAGGCTGGCCGCGCACCTCGTGCCGGGCGCGGGCCGGGCTGGTGCTGTCGCCGCGACGATCGTCTCGCTCTGGAATCCCTTTGTCGCCGAACGACTTCTGCAGGGCCATTGGGGACTGCTCGTCGGCTACGGTTCGCTCGGGTGGATCGCTTTGGCCGCGGGCGCCCTACGGACGAACCCGACGAGACGGCGGTGGTGCGCGCTCGCGGCGCTTCTCGCCGTCGCCGGATTCACACCGAGCGGTTCACTTCTCGGCCTCGTCGTCGCACTGGTCTGCGCACTCGCGGGCACGGCAACAGCAGGAACGGCAGCGAGGGCGAGGTCCGTGGGGGCCGTCTGGGTTCTGGTGGTGTGGGTACTCTCTGCGGCGCCCTGGCTCGTTGCCGCTCTACTCACCTCGGCGTCGACCGCCACCGACGGTCCGGCAGGGGTGCGGGCCTTCGGGTTACGCTCCGAACCCGCCCTCGGGCCGCTGGGCACGGTGCTGGGCCTCGGCGGCATCTGGAACGCCGACGCGGTCCCGACGAGTCGCACGATCTGGTGGGCCGCAGCGGCCACCGGATGTCTCGTGGTGCTCGTCGGAGTCGGCGCGATCACGCTGTGGCGCAGGCGCGAACGCCTCGTCGACGCGGCCCTCGTACGCGCTCTCGCGCTTCTCGCGTCGACCGCACTGCTGGTGCTGGTGGTGACCGCCGTCGGGCCGGGTCGAAGCGCACTGGCCGAAGTCGTCGACGTGGTTCCCGGTGGGGGACTGCTCCGCGACACGTCGAAGTTCGTAGCCCTCGCGATGCCGATGATCTCGGTGGCGGCTGCCGCTACGGTGTGGCGGCTCCGCGCGCTGGTGCCATCCGGTTTCGCGATCGCGGCGGTGATCCTGTTGGCGATGGCCCCGCTGCCCGACCTCGCGTTGGGCGTCGGTGGCCGACTCTCGACGGTGCACTACCCCGACGACTGGGCACGAGTGGCGCAACTCGTGCCGGACGACGAGGGAGATGTCGCGCTGTGGCCTCCGGGGACCGTCCGCCAGTACCCGTTCACCAACTCGCCGTCGCTCGATCCCTCGGCACGGCTGCTGCGCGCGCCGGTGCTCGAGTCGGGCGAACTCGTGGTCGACGGCACGGTCGTCGACCACGCAGCGCCGCGCGCACAACACGTGATCGACGTATTGGGCGCCGGCGGCGATCCGGGCGCCCTCGCGCAACTCGGTGTCGGCTGGGTGCTCGTCGAGCACCTCTCCGGCACCGGTGAACCCGACGTGCCGAGGTCTCTCGCCCTGCACGCGGAGCCCGTGTTCAGCGGGCAGGACCTCACGTTGTTCCGCATAGGTGCGCCCGCGGCCATCGGTGAAGCGTCGACGGCGGCGCGGGTCGCCGCGTGGAGCGCGCATCTGCTGTGGGCGGCTCTGATCGTCGTCGGCGGGCTCGTCGGGGCATGGCCACGGCGACGTCGAACACCCGCCGGGGTTCAGCGCGGCGAGAACTGATCGAAGACCGACACGAAGCCGTCGGCGGTCGCCGGCCATGAATAGCGTCGGGCACGCCGTGCCGCGGCCGTGCCGAGTCGGTGTCGCTCGGCCGGGTCGTCGAGAAGTTTTCTTGTCGCGGACAGCATTTCGTCGACACCGTCGACGAGGATGCCGGTCTCGCCGTCCTCGATCGATTCGGCGAGCCCGGTGGCGTGGCGGTAGCCGACGGTCGGCACACCCATCTGCGCGGCCTCGATCACCGCGAGCCCCCACCCCTCTTTACGCGACGGCATCAGATGCACGTCGGCGTCGGCGAGCAGTTGGTACTTGCGCTCGTCCGGCACATGCCCGTGGAAGGTGACCAACTCGTCGACGCCGAGTTCGTGTGCAGAGGCACGCAAGCGCGATGACCACCAGCCGTCGCCGATGATGTCGAGGTGCACCGCGCGACTGCCCTCACGATGCAGACCTGCCAGGATCTCGAGCGCGTCCTCGACCTGCTTGTGCGGGACGAGACGGGAGAGGACACACAGCTTGGCGACGTCACGCTCACCGCGGTGCTCGACGGCCACACCTGTGGGTACCGGGTCGATTCCGTTGTGCACCACGGTGATCCGGTCGGAATCGACACCGAGTTCGACCAATTCGCGCGCCGACGGCGCAGACACCGTCACATAGCGGTTGTGTCGGTGTACGCGCGGCGAGACCCTCGACTCCAAAAACCACCCCAGCTTGCCGAGCAACCGACCTGCCACGGGCCACTGTTCACGGTGGCAGTGGTGGACGAGGACGACGGTCGGCGCCGAAGCGACCAGCGTCGCGAAGAACGGGATCCCGTTCTGGGTGTCGACCACCGCGACCGGATCGATCCCGGCAAGCGGACCGAGTCCCAGCCGTCCCGCTGCCAGCATCGCCAGCACGCGCGGGTAGACGGTGATCCGACCGCCCGCGCGGAAAAACCGCATGCCGTCGCGCTCCTCGCGGCGTAGTGCTCCCGGATAGGAGGACGTCAGATAGGTGACCCGCATCCCGCGTCGCGCGAGTTCCGCCCCGACCCGCTCGAGATAGGTTTCGCTACCTCCGCCCTGTGGGTGGCGGGTATCGCGCCAGCACAGGAGCACGACGTCGGACGGAGGATTCATCGCCGACAATCCTACGCAACGCGCCGGGTAGCATCTCCTCCCGTGCCGCGACCGAGAAGGATCAGACCCGCCTCGACCACGACACGTGCGACAGTCGGCATGGCGCGCATGGCCACGCTGCGCCGGGCCGTCGGACTGCTCGGAGACTTCCGCTACGAGCAGTCCGATCCCGCACGCTTCTACACCGCGCTTGCCGACGACACCGCCGATCTCGTCGGCGCGTTCGCCCCACTGGCGGGAGCGGTGCTGCTCGACGTCGGCGGCGGCCCCGGATACTTCGCCGACGCGTTCCGCGCCCGAGGGGCGTCGTATCTGTCGGTGGAGCCGGACCCGACCGAAATGCACGCCGGCGGCCTCGACCACCGCGGATCGGTGCGGGCATCCGGTCAACAGCTGCCCTTCGCAGACGACTCGTTCGACGTCTGCATCTCGTCGAACGTGGTCGAGCACACGCCTGCACCGTGGGAGATGGCCGACGAGATGCTGCGTGTGACGCGCCCCGGCGGCGTCGTGATTGTCAGCTACACGCTGTGGTGGGGTCCCTTCGGTGGTCACGAGATGGGCCTGCGGCACTACGCAGGTGGCGCCAGGGCCGCGCGCTGGTACACGCGGCGCCACGGGCATCCGCCGAAGAATCTCTACGGGACGTCTCTGTTCGCCGTCACCGCAGACGATGGCCTGCGCTGGGCCCACTCACGACGCGGCAGGGCGCGACTCGTCGCCGCATTCCCCCGCTACCTGCCCAGCTGGGCCTGGTGGGTGCTTCGGGTGCCGCTCCTGCGCGAGGTGGCCGCGACGAACCTGGTGCTGGTACTCGAACCGTACTGATGAGCTCGCTGAGGCGCTGAGAGCGCTCCCTGCTGTCCTCACATCCCGGCGGTGCAGCGCAGCGTGCCTCCGTTACTCGTCGCCGAGGCCAGCAGTTCGTCACCGCGCAGGATGTTGCAGGTCACCGGGCCACGTACGACGACGGCGGTCAGTTCCGCGGCGTCTCCGGTGACGGTGGCCTGCCGCGACCAGGGTGTTCCCGTCGCCGCGACGATCTCGAAGTCGTTGCCCTTACGGAAGCGCAGTGCGACGACGTCGCCGTTGCCGGTGATCTGATAGGTGACCGCGCCCGCGGCCGGTGCGGCCGTCGTGGTCGTGGTCTCCTCGGTCGTGGTCGTGTCCTCGGTCGTCGTCTGTTCGGTGGTCGTCGGAGTGCTGATCGTGGTGGTTGCGGGGGCGGTGGTCGCAGCTGTGTCGCCGTTGGAACCCGAGCTGCGCACGATCGCGTACGCCACCACGGCGATCAGGGCGATGACCGCGATGATCGCGACCACGAGTATTGCGGTGCGTTTGCCGCCGCCCGAGGAGTTCGGGTCCTCGCCGCCCGACTGCTCGTCCCCGTAACCCTGAGTCCCGTAACCCTGACCCTCATAGCCCTGGTTGCCGTAGTCCTGGTTGCCGTAGTCCTGGTTGCCGTAGCCCTGAGCGTCATAGCCCTGGTTGCCGCCGTAGCCCCGGTCGGCGTAGCCGTACTGGTCGTTGCCGTACTGCTGGTCGCCGTAGGGCTGGTCGGCGTAGGGCTGGTCGGCGTAGGGGTCGTGCTGGGAGTACGCCTCGGTGCGGGCCGTAGGCTCTCCGACGGCCGACGGGTCCACGGAGGGGTCGAATGCCCGCGTCTCGTGATGCTCCTGCGGGTCGTTCGGGTCCTCGGGTGGTCGTGTCATGGCGCCGATTGTGCCAAACCGTGCCGAGTGCACGCACCGCTATGCGTCGTTGGATCGCGGCGGCGAACGTTCACGCCTCGGCGATCGCTTCGAGTGGCCGGGTGCGTGCGGCGCGGTTCGCGGGCCACAGTGCGGCCAGCACGCCGACGACGCCCGCGCCGATGAGCGTCACGATGATGAGCGTCCACGGCAGGACCGGGTCACCGAGGCCCCATCTCGCCAAGGTGCGCACGAGCGCCCAACCGACGACGACGCCGATCACCACGCCGACGAGGGCGCCGTAGATGGCGATGAACACCGACTCGAGATAGATACTGCGCCGAACCTGGGCTCGCACCATGCCGACCGCACGGAGCATCCCGATCTCTCGGCGTCGCTCGACCACCGACAGCGCGAGGGTGTTGACGATACCGAGGACCGCGATCAGCAGCGCGAGACCGAGCATCGCGTACAGCACCCCCAGCATCTGGTCGATCTGCTGGGACAGACTGTTCTTGAACTGTCCGCGATCCTGCACCTGCACGGTGAGGAAGGAGTTCGTGGCATTCTCCAGATCGGTGCGCAGCGCCGACAGGTCGGTTCCCGGTTTCGCTTTCACGAAGACCCCGACGCTCATGCGTGCCGGTTCCGGCATCAACGTCTCGTAGACCTTGCTGCCCACCAACCACGGCTGCAACGACTCGTTGTCGGCGTAGACCCCGTCGACCCGTGTCGCGACCTGCTGGCCGAGTGATGAGGTGAAAGTGACTGTGTCGCCACGCTTCCAGCCCTTGTCGTTACTCGTGCGCTGGCTGACGAACATCCCGTCGTCCGGGAGTCTGTCCGACGCGCCGTCGAGCATGTCGATGTTGGCGACGGTCCCGATCTGCCCGCCGAGCGGCGCGTAGCCGCTGACCTTGGCGCCGTCGGCGCGCGCCTGCGCAAGGCCGAGGCTGACGGAGTCGGCGACGCCGGGCACACCCTTCACGGCATCGGCGACAGCGGGTGAGATCGGCAGGTTGTTGGTGCCGGTCACGATGTAGTCGGCGGTGATGCCGGTGTCGACGGCGGTGTCGACCGTGCCCTTGAACGATGTTCCGAGAGTGCCGATCACGGCCACGAGCAGCAGACCGAGAGTCAGTGCGAAGGCGGTGGCGGAACTGCGTCGCGGATTGCGCATCGCGTTGGTGCGGGCGAGGTATCCGATCGAGCCGAACGGCGCGCCGATGACACGTCCCAACACGCCGACCACGGGCCGCAACAGTGCGGGACCGGCGAGCACCGCCGCGATGATCGCCGCGCCCGCGCCGACCCCCACGATCACCGCCCGCAACAGGCCCTCACCCATCGCGCCCCAGGCGATTGCGACGACGGCGATCACACCGAACACCGCGCCCGTGATGGTGCGGGTCCGCAACGACGACGCCCGCTCGGCATCGCTGGCACGCATCGCCTCGACAGGCGGTACCCGCGCTGCGCGGACCGCGGGGACCCACGCACTGACCATGGTCACCACCACGCCGACGAACAGCGCAGCGAGCACAGCCCAGACACTGACGTCGAGCGAGGCCTCCGGAAGCCCCGACGTCGCCGACGTGATCGCCTTGAGGGCAGCGGCGAGCCCGATACCGACGCCGAGGCCGACGAGACCGCCGATCACGCCGACGACGAACGCCTCGAACAGCACCGAGCGCGACACCTGGCGCTCGGTAGCGCCCACGGCCCGCAGCAGTGCCAGCTCGCGATTACGTTGCGCCACAATCATCGAGAACGTGTTGTAGATGATGAACGTGCCGACGACCAGGCCGATGGCAGCGAAAGCCAGCAGGATGCCGGTGAAGATCGTCAGGAACTGGTTGACACGGTCCTTCTCGTCCTGCCGCACCTGATCGCCCGTGCGGATCTTCAACGCGTCCGAACCGACGAGCTTCTGCACCCGATCACGCAGTTCGGTGTCGCTGACACCGTCGACCGCCGACATGTCGATCGTCGCGACGTGCTCGCCGTCGGAGAGCAGGTTGCTCGCCGCCTCGCGCTCGAACTGGACGTTCACGTAGCCGCCGGTGTCGCCCGTGAGCTGGCTGATGCCGACGACGGTGACGTCCATCGGTTGGCTCGATCCCTGCCCGACGACCACCTTGGTCGACGATCCGACCTTCAGGTCCGCCTTCTCCGCGGCCGATTCGTTGAGCACCACTTCCTGGTAGCCGACAGGTGCACGCCCACCCGGCAGGAGCTTTCCGTCGTCGGGGGACAGCGACTCGGCCGGCGGGACGTACGCGGAACCGAGGCTCGGTGCCCCGCCGGTCTGCAGCGCCTTGCCACGCGAGTCGGCGATGGTCACCAGTCCCGTGTAGTTGGTCGAGATCTTGTCGACGCCGAGTTCTTGTTTGTGCGACTTCAGTTCGTCGACAATCGAATTCGGGACGCCTGCGGAGTTGGAATCCTCCGGCGTCACCTCGACGGACACTCCTGGTGCGGCGTTGTCGAAGATCGAATTGAACGCCTGAGAGATGGTCGACGTGAACACGATCGACCCGGCGACGAATGCGGTGCCCAGCACGATCGAGAAGACGGTCAACGCCAGTCGCACCTTGTGTGCACTCAGATTACGCAGCGACACCTTCCGCATCACCGAGGCCATGGTTCAGCCCGCCTGCGACGGTTCGGCACCCGGATCGGTCTGCAGCGCGTGCCTACCGATTCCGGATTCTGCTGCCACAGAACCTGATTCATGCTTGTGGCCTGATATGGGCGTGGCATCGCCCGTCTCGGCCTCCGCGGACTTCTCGGCAGGCACGGTGTCGAGGTTCTTCATCACCTCGAAGACGTCGTCGGCCGAGGGGCGCGGAAGTTCGCGGACGATCTTGCCGTCGGCGAGGAAGACGACACGGTCGGCATACGACGCGGCGCGCGGGTCGTGCGTCACGATCACGACGGTCTGACCGAACTCGTCGGTCGCCGCACGCAGAATGGAGAGCACCTCACCCGACGATCGGGAATCGAGGTTGCCGGTCGGTTCGTCACCGAAGATGATGGCAGGCCTTCCCACCAGCGCACGCGCACATGCGACACGCTGCTGCTGTCCACCGGACAGCTCACTGGGAAGGTGATCGAGCCGGTCGGCGATACCGAGCCGATCGATCACGGTGTCGTACCACTCCTGATCGACCTTCCGGCCGGCGATGTCGGAGGGCAGCGTGATGTTCTCGGCCGCTGTCAGGGTCGGTACCAGGTTGAACGACTGGAACACGAAACCGATGCGGTCACGCCGCAGCAGGGTCATCTTCTTGTCGGAGAGGCCGGTCAGTTCCGTGTCGCCGATGTAGACCCGGCCGCTCGTTGCGACGTCGAGACCTGCGAGGCAGTGCATCAGCGTCGACTTGCCCGATCCCGAGGGCCCCATGATCGCGGTGAACTCACCCGATCGGAACGACAGCGAGACGCCGCGCAATGCGTGGACTTCCGTGTCACCGGATCCGTAGGTTTTGATGAGATCCTCGGCGCCCGCGCTCGCGCCCTGCTCTGATGTCATGGCTCAACCGTGCCAAAAACTGCAGCGCATTGCCATCGGGAGATCCACCCAGAACCCCCTGAGATCCGTTGATCAGCGCGGGAGTTGGACCTCGAACGAGTGCACCTTGGTCGCGCCCGCGAATGCGTTGTTCGTCACGACGAACAGGGAGCGTGTCCGGAAGTTCTGCCACGGCAGGTCGGGTTGCCAGTTGCCCCATGCCATCGCTGCCATGTTGCCGGTCGAGAGTCGGGGCGTGCCGTCGGTGTTGAAGATCGACTGCTTGGGCATCGCTTTCTCCGCCCCCGACAGGGATGCGCGGCCTCCCACCTGGTCGGCGCCGCGGGTGGTCGCCCAGTAGATGGCAGTGTTGCGTCCGGCACCGCGCTCGAGCACGAGGTAGTCGGTGTTGTTGATCGCGAGGACGTCGGCGGCGCTCTTACCCGGATCGGTGCGGTACACGAATTCGGAGTTGGTCTTGCCGAACGTCAGCAGCCGCGCCGAGGCGGCGGGGTCCTGCCGCAGACCGCCGGCCGTGATCACGCTGATCTGTCCGCGCGGCCCGACCGCGACACCGGTGAGGCCGCGCTGCCCGGCAAGGCCCGACTTCTTCGACGGCCGCCACGCCGACGGAAGCCCGAGGTCGCGGATGTAGGTGCCGACCGGCCCCGCGCTCTGCAGACGCACGAACTGGTGGTCACCGCCGCTGACGACGACATAGCCGCCACTGGTCGCGCGGATGCCCTCGTACTGCGCGGCTCCCGGAAGCGGCGGGATATTGCCCGGTCCGAGCAGCACTCCGCCGCCGTCGATTCCCGGGTTCGACGTGAATCCGGCGACGCCGGACGTGTAGTTGAACTGGCTCGTGTAGAACCGCGCGGGCCCGGCGCGGCCCACGTCGGTCGAGATCATCGCGAAGCGATTGGCGCCGATCCGGTCGATCCCGGAGATCGCCCCGAAGGTGGGCACCCCGTTGATGAAGGCGGTGTCGGTGTAGCGCGCGATGATCGGCGTCGCCGACCTCGCGACACCGGCGGTCACCCCGGAATAGACGGATGCGCCGAGGAACGCCGAAACACCTAGGAGCACAGAGACGATCGTTGCCCCCCACGAGCGGATACTCATAGGGGGCAACGATACCTCAGTTACAGGAGTGACAGAAGGTGAAGTCAGCCCAACCGCTGCTTGAGGGCGTCGAGCTCGTCCTGCAGGCTGGTCGGGAGCTTCTCGCCGACGAACTCGAACAGCTCCTCGATCAGCGGCAGCTCGCGACGCCACTCCTCCGGATCGACGGCGAGCGCAGCCTCGAGATCCTCGGTGGGCACGTCGAGTCCGGTGACGTCGATCTCCTCGGGCTTCGCGACGATGCCGACGGGTGTCTGCACACCCTCGTTCTCACCCTCGATACGGCCGATGATCCACTTCAGGACGCGACTGTTCTCGCCGAAGCCCGGCCACAGGAAGCGGCCGTCGTCGCCACGACGGAACCAGTTCACGTAGAACACCTTGGGCAGCTTCGACGCGTCGGCGTTCTTGCCCAGGTTGATCCAGTGCTGGAAGTAGTCGCCGACGTGGTAACCCATGAACGGGAGCATGGCCATCGGGTCGCGGCGCACCGTGCCGACCTTGCCCTCTGCTGCCGCGGTCTGCTCCGAGCCGACCGTCGCGCCCATGAAGACGCCGTTCTGCCAGTCACGGGCCTCGGTCACCAGCGGGACAGTCGTCTTGCGGCGTCCGCCGAACAGGATCGCCGAGATCGGCACACCCTGCGGGTCGTCCCACTCGGAAGCCAGCGACGGGCACTGTGAGATCGGGGTGCAGTAGCGCGAATTCGGATGGGCTGCAGGCTGATCGGAGTCGGGCGTCCAGTCGTTGCCGAGCCAGTCGGTCAGGTGCGCGGGCTTCTCGCCGCCGATACCCTCCCACCAGATGTCACCGTCGTCGGTCTCTGCGACGTTGGTGTAGAGCGTGTTGCCCGCGTCGATGGTCTTCATCGCATTCGGGTTGGAGTCCATGCTGGTGCCCGGTGCCACGCCGAAGAAGCCGAACTCCGGGTTGATGGCGTAAAGGCGGCCGTCCTCGCCGAACCGCATCCAGGCGATGTCGTCGCCGACGGTCTCGGCCTTCCAGCCGGGAATGGTCGGCTGGATCATCGCGAGGTTGGTCTTGCCGCAAGCGCTCGGGAACGCCGCGGCCACGAAGTAGACCTTGTTCTCCGGGCTGGTCAGCTTGAGGATGAGCATGTGCTCGGCCATCCAGCCCTCGTCACGGGCGATGACCGACGCGATACGCAGCGCGTAGCACTTCTTGCCGAGCAGCGCATTGCCGCCGTAGCCCGACCCGTAGGACCAGATCTCGCGGGTCTCGGGGAAGTGGGTGATGTACTTGTCGGGGCTGCAGGGCCACGGCACGTCTGCCTGGCCCGGCTCGAGCGGTGCACCGACCGAGTGCAGACCCTTGACGAAGAAGCCGTCGTCGCCGAGCAGTCGAAGCACCTCGGGACCGACGCGCGTCATGATCTTCATCGACAGGACGACGTAGGCGGAGTCGGTGATCTCGACGCCGAGCTTGGGATCGTCCGAGCCGAGCGGGCCCATACAGAACGGGATCACGTACATGGTGCGACCGCGCATGCTGCCGCGGAAGAGCGGGGTCAGGGTCGCACGCATCTCGTCGGGAGCAACCCAGTTGTTCGTCGGACCCGCGTCCTCTTCCTTCTCGGAGCAGATGAAGGTGCGCGACTCGACACGGGCGACGTCGGCGGGGTCGGACTTGGCGAGGTAGGAATTGGGCTTGCGGTCCTCGTTCAGTTTGACGAGGGTTCCGGACTCGACGAGTTCGGCGGTGAGGCGATCCCATTCCTCGTCACTGCCGTCGGACCAGACGACACGGTCGGGCTGGGTGAGTTCGGCGACCTCGGCCACCCATGCCAACAGCGCTTCGTGTGTGGTCGGAGCGGTGCCGGGTTCCAGGCCCGGAATCGTGGCGGCGGTCATGATTTCCTCCTCCGAGGTGGCGACCCGCATTGGCCGCCCTGTGTGGGTTGCTTCTCCCCAGGATACTGGGACCGAGCGTGCGCTAGGGCCTGGGGTTACGAGATGCGGTATAGGCCACATTCGCACACGTCAGGAGGGGCTGCAAGGTGGGCCCTGTCGGTTTTCCGATGACATGCAACCCACCGTCACCAGGACTTTCTCCCCTTGCCGGTGCGACTCAGTCCAGTCGGCCGGAGTCGGTGGCCACCCAGGTGCCGCTCTCGTGATCGAGTGATCGCGACGCGAACGAGCCGTCGGAACCCACCTGTGTGATCCGGTCGATCTGCCCATCCCGATCGCTGTCGGTGTAGACCGTCAGCCCTTCCGGGCCGCTGCGGGTGAGCGAGTCGGCGACGCCGTCCGCGTCGGTGTCGATGTCGGCGGGTCCGAGATCCCAGATCCGACCGTCGTCGTGCATCAGCAGGTTGTCGGCCGGAGAGTCGACGTCGGCACCCACCTCGTGTCCGTCGGTCCAGTCGTCGTGGCCGTCACCGAGGCCGAACGAGTCGATGTTCACTGTCCACTCACTTCCCTACCCGCTCGGTACAGGTCCCTACGCCGTTGATCGATGTCGGCGACCTCGTATGCGATTCGACGAGTCTGCCGGTCGTAGGCACGCATCACCTGGCCGCCGATCCGTGATTCGGCCTCGGTGAGCTGCATCGCCACGCGCCGTTCGGTGCGGGCACGGACGTCGGCGAGTACGTCGTTCACCCACGTTCGCAGTTGTGTGCGGAGGGTGGCCCCGCGCCGCATCCGGATCACCCAGATCGCCACCGCGACTCCGATCAGCAATGCCGCCGGCATGGCGATCCACTGCAACGTGTGCACCGACGACAGGGGTGCCACGAGGAGACGTCCGATGCCGATGCCCGTCGACGCCCCGAGCAACAGGACCATCGCGTCCTCGCCGGCGCGTCTGCCCGAGGGCAGCTCACGGCGCGCGAGAATCGGCTCGTCGTCGCGGTGTGCCGGCGGATCGTCGGCGTCGAGTCCGACGAGCGTCGAGGAGGCCACGGCGTCGAGTCGTTCCCGGGTCACGGCGTCGAGGTCGGCGACGAGTCCGCCGATCTCGCGGTCGAGCCAGGCGGCGTGTGCCTCGACGTCGGTGCGTGTCATCGCGGTACCGCGCTGGTCGAAGAGCGTGGCGAGCACCCGTACCCGAGTCGCGATGTCGGCGCTGCTCTGGGCGCGGACGTGTGCGATTCCCGCGCGGAGGGACGCGAGCCGGTCGGATCGTCCCCTGTCCCGGACCGCCAGCAGCCGTGTACGACGGGACACCAGCGCGTCGGCCTGCGCATCCGTCGATGCGCCTGTGCCCTGGATCGTGGTCCGGCCGACCTCCGCGCACGCCTGCCGTAGGCCCTCGTGGGGCCCGGACAGTTCGGAGGGCTCGGAGGGAGATGCGCACCAGTCGAGCAGGTCGACGACGCCCGAATCGTCGACCGCGCCCGCCAGCGCGGCCGCGGCAGACACCGCGAACACCGGCAACCGCTCACCGGGATCGAGCTCACTGCGGTAACCACGCACGATGCGTGGCCAGTCCCAGAACGACTCGATACGTCCACATACGATTCCGACGTGATCGACCGCGCCGGTCAGCTCGCGCAGCGCGGTGAGCTCGTCGTCGTCGACGACCGCGCACGCCGGATCGATGACCAGAACCGCGGCATGTGCGCCGACGAGAACACGACCCGGCTCGAATGCCACGAACTCGAGTGCACGACCCCCGTGCGACGAGGCGATCACCCGGCACGCCTCGAGCAGTTCATCGATGTCGACGCCCTGCGCCGCCGCCACGACAACGCGGGCGGGCGTCGCGGCCCGACGTTGCGCCTGCGTGCCGGTGACGTCGGCCCCCGAAGACCCTGGGGACACCGAAGATACCGGGGACACCGAAGACCCTGACCGCACGTCACACCCCTGCCGTACGCAGGAGCATCTCGACGACGTCGCGGGCGTCACCTGCCGCCGCGGTCACCTCCATGACCGCGCGCACCTGAGCGTCCCGGAACGCTGTGATCGCAGCGCTGCACGAGCGCAGCGCGTCGCCGAGAACGTCGAATCCGCTGGCTGCGTGGAGGCGATCGGTGAGTGTCGTCGCGTCGGCTGCGCCGGGATCGGCGGTCCGCAGCAGTCCCATCGCGATGTCGATACCGGTGGCGTCGAGCCGCTTGAGCAGCTCGGTCCGCATCTGCCACGCCGGCGACTGCGGCGCCGCGCCCGCGAGGAAGTGACCCGACATCGACGGCATCGCCTCGCCGCCGGCGACGAGCCTGCGCAGGAAGCCGAGCTCGGCGTCGGACATGTCGGCGCACGCCAGCAGCTGCGAGACCGCGACGACGGGCTGTCCGAGCGACTCGGCCGCCGCGCGTGCGCGCTCGACGGCGGCCGGTGCGAGGGTGTCGACCTTCCCGATGACGACGACGGTACGGCCGGGCGGCGCGGCGTCGAGGATCCGTCGGTCGGCGAGCCTCGGGGCCCCGGCGAGCAGATGCAGGTGAAGGTCGACCCCGGCAGCCGTGTCCGGTTCGTCGGCGACGACCGCCGGGAGGCCCCAGCGTTCGTGCAGCGCCCGGGCCATGGTGTCGCGGCCGACGCCCCGTCGACCGACCACCGCGACCGACCAGGGCCGCACGTAGCGTCGGGCCGCGGAATCGAGCGCGGTGAAAGCGGGCGAATCAGGCGCGATGAGGTCTCCGATCGACCCGGACGCCAGTGTGTGTGCGAGCGGACCCGACGGATCGATCACACCTCTCACCCCCGCTCCTGACCGGTCGATCTTCCCTGGTGGAAGGGTAGTCGCAGATGGGCGAGGCGGCGCAGTAGATTCCACAAGCGGGTGTCGGAGTATGCGCACCAGACCAGATGGGCCACCATGGACCGGTGAACACCTCCCCCGGATCGGCGGACGCCGGAGGCGACTCGTCACGCCTGTATCCCCGCGTGACCAGCTTCCGTTTCCGCCGCGGCACGCTGACGCCAGGCCAGCAGCGCAACTGGGACACGTTGTGGCCCGTCCTCGGTCGTGACCTTGCCACCGACCCGGCACAGACACCCGAACCCCCCATCGACTTCGACGCACTGTTCGGGCGCGAGGCACCGCGCGTCCTCGAGATCGGCAGCGGAACCGGCATCTCGACCGCTGCGATGGCCGCAGACGAACCCGACGTCGACGTCGTCGCCGTCGAGGTCTACAAGCCGGGACTCGCCCAGCTCGTCGGCCTCGTCGATCGCAACGAGCTGACCAACGTCCGGATGATCCGCGGTGACGGCGTGGTGGTGTTGCGCGAGCTCATCCCGTCGGGGTCGCTCACCGCGATCCGGCTGTTCTTTCCCGACCCCTGGCCGAAATCGCGGCATCACAAGCGTCGTTTCGTCCAACGGGGCACGATCGAACTCATGGCGGACCGCCTTCGACCGGGTGGTGTGCTCCACATCGCCACCGACCACCTGGGCTATGCCGAGTGGATCGCCGAGTTGTTGGCCACCCAGAACCCCGACCGGGTCCACGTCGTGCCCGCCACGTCCGCGGCCCCTGTCTCCCTCGAACGGCCCACCACCAAGTTCGAGGGCCGCGCCGAGCGCGAGGGCCGCGAGGTCAACGAGTTCGTCTACATCCGACCGGACGAGAAGGTCCGACCGCACGAGAAGTCAGACACCGCGACAGAAGGCGACCGATCATGACCGACAACGACGGCTCGGGCACGCGTTTCGCCGACACGATCTCTGGCCAGAGCGGAGCGCAACGCGTGCTGCTGGTCTGGGACGCACCCAACATGGACATGGGGCTCGGGGCCATCCTCGGCGGCCGGCCCACCGCCGCGCATCGACCGCGGTTCGACGCCCTCGGCCGATGGCTGCTCCAGCGGACCGCCGACATCTCTGCACAGGCAACGGTCGCGGCCTACGATCGGTCGGTCGGGGCAGATGACGGGGACGACGGCGACGGTGATGTCGGCGACACTCCCCGGGATTCGGACACCGCGGTCCAGGTCGAGCCGGAGGCGACGGTCTTCACCAACATCGTCCCTGGTAGTGCCGATGTCGTACGGCCATGGGTCGACGCACTGCGCAACGTCGGATACGCGGTGTTCGCCAAGCCCAAACTGTCCGAGGACAGCGATGTGGACTCCGACATGCTCGACCACATCGAGCTTCGCAGGCACACTGTTGGGTTAGCCGGGCTGATCGTCGCGTCCGCAGACGGTCAGGCGTTCCGGGATCCGCTGGTCGAGATCGCAGGCGAAGGCGTGCCGGTCACGGTCATCGGGTTCCGCGAGCACGTGAACTGGGCGTTGTCGACCGACGGGCTCGAGTTCACCGACCTCGAGGAGATCCCCGGGGTCTTCCGGGAGCCGTTGCCGCGAATCGGACTCGATTCACTGCCCGACGACGGCGCGTGGCTCACCCCGTTCCGGCCGCTGCGCGCGCTCCTGCGCTGACAGGACGCGGCCGGCACGGCCCGGGATGATCCAGCCGGCACGGCCCGGGATGGTCCGGCCGGTACGGCCCGGGATGGTCCGGCCGGTACGGCCCGGGATGATCCGAGCTGCACCGCTCGGCAATCACCCGAACCCCTGTCAGTCCAAACCTCAGCAAGCACTCAGGCACCACTGAAACAATCTCGGCGAGACTTTTCCGAAAGGAGTCGGCGTGTTCGGAGCCATCGGCACATTCGTCTACCGGATGCGCTTTGCCGTCATCGGGGTGTTGGTCGTCATCATGGGCGGCCTCGGACTCTACGGACTCGGTCTCGGCAACCACCTGAGCCAGAGCGGTTGGTTCGACCCGACCGCCGAGTCGTCGAAGGGCTCGGTCGTCGCCGACACCGCTTTCGGACGCGACCACCGCTCCGATGTCATCCTCCTCATCACCCCGCCCGCGGGCACCACGGTCGACGACAAGCAGTTCGGCGCGAAGGTGGAGAACATCGTCGACGAGTTGCTGCAGAAGTACCCGTCCGTGGTGCAGCGATCGGCGCAGGCTCCGGATTCGACCAACCAGGAGGCCTACGAACAGGCACTACGGAACAATCAGGAGATCATCGACCCCTTCTATCTGAAGGACAACACGGTCGCGCAGAGGGCCGCGCAGGACACCATCCGGTCGCGAACCTTCACCGCCGACAAGAAACAGGCCTTCATCAGCATCGGCGTCGCGGGTAACGACGACACCGCGGTGCTCGCGAACTATCAGAAAATCGAGCCGTTCCTGACGGGCGTCGTCGACGATCCGGGTAAATACGGGCTCGAGGGGACGAGGTTCCAGCTCGCCGGGCTCCAACCGGTCGCCGGTGCCATGGCCAGCGGCATGGACGAGGACATCCGTCGGGCCGAGGTGATCGCACTACCGCTCGTGGCGGTCATGCTGTTCTTCATCTTCGGTGGCGTGATCGCCGCCTGTCTCCCGGTGTTCATCGGCGGTCTGACGATCGCGGGCTCGCTGGGCATCATGACGATCATCGCCCAGCTGACCGAACTGAACATCTTCGCGCAGTCGGTGGTCACACTGATCGGCCTCGGCATCGCGATCGACTACGGCCTGTTCATCGTCAGCAGATTCAGAGAAGAGCTCGCCGAGGGGTACACCACCAAGGCCGCGGTCCGAAGAACCGTGATGACCGCGGGCCAGACCGTCGTCTTCTCGGCGACGATCATCGTCGCGGCCATCGCGTGTCTGCTGATGATGCCCCAGGGCTTCTTGAAGTCCGTCGCCTACGGCGCCATCTTCTCGGTGTCGCTGGCGGCGATCCTCTCGATCACCGTGCTACCCGCCATCCTGGCCATCCTCGGCCCGAAGATCGACGCCTTCGGCCTGCCCTTCCTGCGACGCACCAAAACCAAGGCGGAGATCGAGAACGGGTTCTGGGGCCGCCTGTCCGGCTGGGTCATGCGACACCCCGTGGCCACCGCTGTGCCCACGGTCCTGATCCTGTTGGTGCTGACCATCCCCATCGGCGGCATCAAGTTCGGCGGCATCAGCGAGGCCTATCTGCCGCCGGACAATCCGAGCCGCGTCGCTCAGGAGGACTTCGACAAGGCGTTTCCCAAGGAGCGCACCGAAGAGGTCAAGCTCGTCATCTCCTACGACGTCAACGATCCCGACAGCGGCGCCAAGATCCAGCAGATCGCCGACGAAGCCAACAAGATCCCCGGGTTCACCAAACAATTCAGCCCGTCGGCCGACAACGGCGCACTGACCGGCACCTACGGTTTCAACGGTCCACAGGTCATCCAGATGTCGGCGGGCCTCGTCAACCGCGACACCGCGGGTGAGGCGGTCAAGGATCTCCGCGCGATGCAGAAGCCCGCAGGCATCCAGATGTGGGTGGCGGGCACCCCGGCGCTGGTTCAGGACTCGATCGACGCACTCCTGACCCGACTGCCGCTCATGGCGATCCTGTTGGTGCTCGTGACCGGGCTCCTGATGTTCCTCGCGTTCGGGTCGCTGGTGCTGCCCATCAAGGCGGCGTTGATGTCGGCGCTCGGTCTCGGCGCCACGTTGGGCATCCTGACGTGGATCTTCGTCGACGGACACGGCGCATCGATCGCGAACTTCACCCCCGGGCCGTTGTTCGCGGCGGTACTGGTGCTCATCATCGCGATCGTGTTCGGTCTGTCGACGGACTACGAGATATTCCTGTTGTCCCGCATGGTCGAAGCGAGACAGAAGGGCGCGAGCACCACCGAGGCGGTGCGCGTCGGTACGGCACATACGGGACGGATCATCACGGCAGCCGCCGCGATCCTCATCGTGGTGACCGGCGCCTTCGGTTTGTCGGAGATCGTGATGATGAAGTACATCGCGTACGGCATGATCGCGGCACTCATCCTCGACGCCACGATCATCCGCATGCTGCTCGTACCGTCCACGATGAAATTGCTCGGCGACGACTGCTGGTGGGCGCCGAGGTGGATGAAGACGCTGCAGCGCAAGATCGGTCTGGGCGAGACCATTCTCGACGACGAGCCCGACGCGAAAGTCGCTGGTGTGGGCGCGGGTACACGGGGCATGCGCGCCGGCACGCTGATCTCAGAGGTGCCGACCACCGCGATGCCTGCGGCACCCCGGGCCGCGGCCACGGTCTCCGCGGGCGCGGCGACCCGTGCGATTCGCGCCGGATCAGCCCAGCGATGCACCACCGATCGCGAAGCGGCCCAACCGGATTCGCCCCGCTCATATGCGCAGGCAGCCCCGGCGTCCGGCGAAGCCATGGCACGCAGTGGGCCGTCGCAACCACCGTCGGATCGACGGCGCGCGCTTCGCGATGACCGCCCCGGCCAGACCCTCGACGAGATCGAACCCGTACGCGAGCGACCTGCACGCACCGCTCGCCCGACGCCGCGGCGCGCCAAGTCCGATCGTCCCGACACCGGCCGCTGGGCACTCGGCGAGGGTGGTATCCGTGTCAAGCGGCCCGCCCAGAAGCCGACCGCTCACAATCCCGCAGCTCAGAAGCCCGCTGCCGAGGCACCAGACGCCCCACGGCGCGCTGCTCCGCGTCCAGCGCCTTCGGGGCCGCAGACTCCGCAGCGACGTCCACAACAGCAGCCGACACAACAGCGGCCGACACCGCAGCAGCCCCCGGCTCAGCAGCAACCGACACCGCGGCGCGGCGTCGAAGGTCAGTCGCCGCTGGGTCGACGTCCCGATCTGGACCGGACGGGCAAGCGACCGCTCGCTGCATCGCTATCACCCGAGGGTGCGCGATCGG
Source organism: Gordonia otitidis (assembly GCF_020735545.1). Lineage (NCBI taxonomy): Bacteria > Bacillati > Actinomycetota > Actinomycetes > Mycobacteriales > Gordoniaceae > Gordonia > Gordonia otitidis. The sequence continues at coordinate 2,417,701 of NZ_CP085974.1, read as the reverse complement.
CGCCTCGGCAGGTGCCGGGCACCGCGTCGTCGCCGATGGACAGGGGTCTGTCACCCGACGTCGCGGCATCGCGTCGAGGCGCGCGGCCAGCACCCGGCGAGACCCACGACGAGCGGACATCTCCCCGGCGTGAGCGCTCGGACGACTCGTCGAGCCGTGCCGATCGCCATGCACGCGCCGAGGAGACGCCGGGCGAGAACCGACAGATCAGCGTGCAGGAGTTGTTGCGCCGCAGCCGTTCCGGCGAATAGATTCAGCCGTTCCGGCGAATAGGTTCAGCCGTTCCGGCGAATAGGTGTCAACCGTTCCGACGCGGTGAAGACGTCAGCGGCGCACCGGCGTCACTCGTCGATACCGTGCTCGATCGCGTACCGGGCGAGTTCCACTCGGTTGCCGAGTTGGAGTTTGCGCAGCGTCGACTGCACGTGATTCTCGACGGTGCGATGGCTCAGCGTCAGTTTTCGCGCGATCTGCTTGGCGCTCATACCTTTTGCGACATACCGCAACACCTCGGTCTCGCGTTCGGTGAGCACCGGCGCTGCTGCCGGACGGTCGGGTTGCGTTGACATGCGCCGGAACTCGCCGAGGACGAGTCCGGCGAGCCCCGGTGTGAACACCGCCTGACCCTGTGCCGTCGCGCGTACCGCGTCGATCAGTTCTGCCTTCGACGCACTCTTGACGAGGTAGCCACTCGCCCCGGCCTTCACGGCGTCGAGCACGTCATCCCGCTCGTCGGATGCCGACAGCACCAAGACCCGGGTCTCCGGCGATACCTCGAGGACCGCCGCCGTGGCCTCGGCGCCGTTGCCGTCGGGTAGCTGCATGTCCATCAGCACGACGTCGGGGAGCACCGCGCCGGCGCGACGTCCCGCGGCCCCCGCGGAATCAGCGGTCGCCACGATGTCGAACCCGGCGTCGGCCAGGTCACGTGCGACGCCGTCGCGCCACATCGGGTGATCGTCGACGACCATGACCCGCAATGCCACCTCATCTGTCTCGGTCATCTGTGCATCCTGTCATCCTTTGGCCGCGTCACCGGAACCGTCATCTCCCACTCTGTGCCGATCCCCTCGTCGGAGTCGAGTGTGGCGGTGCCACCGAGGGATTCGATTCTCCCGACGATGGACCGGGCCACGCCGATCCTGCCCTGACGACATGCCTCCTCGAGTCTGCCCGCGGCTATTCCGACGCCGTCGTCGCGGACACTGACGACCACCGTGTCATCGAGGTCCTCGAGGAGTACGAATGCGCGGGCGCCCGGCCCGGCGTGGTGGGTGACGTTGTCGAGCGCGTTGATCACCGCAGCACTGATCTCGCGGGCCGTCGTCGCATCGATCATCACAGGATCGGCGGGCGCGCTCACCGCGACACCGTCACCCGCTGCGGCGCGGAGCAGTGCCGCGAGATCGGCAGTCCCACATTCCGATCCGGTGTCGACGTCGACGTCGGCGATGAGTCGACGCAGCGCAGTCTCCTGGGTGGCTGCGAGGTCGGCGAGCTGCGCCGTCGGACCGCCGATTTCGCGGCCGCGTTTGGAGATGAACGAGAGTACCTGCAGCACACCGTCGTGCACTTCCCGGGACAGCCGCTCACGTTCGGCTGCAACCGCAGCGGCGCGCGCCGCCGCAGCCAGCTGGGCCTGTGCGCGACGCGCGCTGACCGCGGCCAGTCCCACGGCGAGACCCGAGGTCACCATCACGATGATCGTGGCGTTGCGGCCGAAATTGAGGTCGAGCCAGCCCTTGACGAATGCGCTCGTGCCGCCGACCCCCACGCCCGCGACCACTCCGACGACGGGTCCGCCGAGGATGGCTGCCGAGATCACCGCGTTGGTCGCCCACAGGGTCGTCGGCCAGGTCTGGTTGTTCAACGCCCACGATTCGGTCGCGACGTACGACGTCGACAGCATCATGCCGCAGGCGATCACGATCTCGGCACCCACCCAGTACCAGTTGCGCCCGACACCGACGTAATAGGCGACGCCGCAGGCCAGCGTCCACACCGTGAGGATGCCGAAGAGAAACCACGCGACCCCTGGATGCAGCAGGTCGTCGTCGATGGCTATCCGGAATCCCAGCGCGTAGAGGTACGACAACAGCCGTAACACCTGAGCACCACGCCACAGCGGGGCGACCGGATCACTTCTCATGACGATTCGTCGGCGTCCGTTCCGCCCGTGTTCTTCTCGTCTCCGGTGCGCTTCCGATCGTCCGCGTCCCGCGCGGCCGAACCGTCGTCCCCGTCGGCGTCATGCTCGGGCGCACTCCGCCGCGGTCGGCGCGCGCTTCCGTCGAGCCCGCGCTCGATGTCGGCTTCGGCGTCGGCGGGCGACACCCCGACGGCCTCCTCGACGGACAACCCGGCCGACGCCGTGGCGTCGTCGATACTCTTCGTGTCCCAGTGAGGATCGTCGGGCTGTGCGTAGTGGAAGGAGCCGTCGCCCTCGCTCACGGCGAGATCCCGATGCCCGGCCAGGTACCGGACAGCGGTATTGGCGAAGGCGATCACCGGCACCGCGAACAGTCCGCCGACGATGCCCGCGGCGACGATGCCCGCGGCGATCGCGAGGATCACCGCGACCGGATGCAGCCGGACCGACCGGCCGAGCAGGAACGGTTGCAGCACATGGCCTTCGAGTTGCATCACGCCGATGAGGATGGCGAGCACGATGACCGCGGTCAGCCACCCCTGGGTGACCAGCGCGATCACCACGGCGAGTGAGCCGCTGATCAGCGCCCCGACGATCGGGATGAAGGAGAACAGGAAGATCACCGTCGCCAACGGCAGTGCGAGAGGTACACGCAGGATGGCGAGGCCGATACCGATGCACACCGCATCGACGAGTGCGACGATGACGGTCGCCCGGACATATCCGACGAGTGTGCCGAACCCCGCCACACCCGCCGCGGCCACACGTCCGCGCGTACCACGCGGCACCAATCTGCAGCAGAACTCCCAGATCTGGCCGCCTCCGTAGAGGAAGAAGATGGCCAGGAAGAGCGTCAGTAGCGCTCCCGTGACCAGTTCGGTCGCCGTTGTGGCAGTGGCGAGAGCACCACCTGCCAGTTTGGCCTGGTTGTGCTCCATCAACGAGATGATGTTCGACCCGAAGTTGCGCACCTGCGATTCGTCGACACCGAGCGGACCGTCGACGAGCCATTGTCGGGTGCGGTCGATGGTCTCGGTGATCTCGGCGGTGAGGGCGGGGAAACCGTGGACGAACGCGCGCCCGACGAACGTCAGCACGGTGGCGACCACACCGAGCGCGAGGAGAAGCATGATGACGACAGCGAGCGATCGGGGTACGCGCCGCCGGTCGAGCCAGTCGACTCCGGGGACGAGGAACGCCGACACCAGGATCGCGAGTGCGACGGGGACAAACACCTGCTCGAACTCGAGGAAGATCCTGACCAGCAGATAGCAACCGAACAGGATGAGCACGATCCGCCACGTCCACTCCGCGGTGGCACGGACGAAGGGGTGCACCTTGGACCGGTCGACCTCGGCCAACGGCCGATTCGATGCCCTCGCGCCGGCGTCTTCGGGATATCCGGCGGTCGACGAGGCAGCAGGGTCCACGGAAGTCACACTAGCGGTCGTTACGCTTGGCCGTATGACGTCGGATACACCGGCGGTCCACGGTACCGCCACGCGCTCCCGCTTCTGGTGGGTGCGGTGGCTCCTCACGGTGATCGTGGTGATCATCCTCGCGGTCGAGATCGTCCTCATCTGGCCGAAACTCGAAGAGGCCGCGCACCGCATCGGCGACCTCGACTGGGTGTGGCTTTCCGCCTGTGTCGTCGCGGCACTGCTGTCGATGGACAGTTTCGCGCAGGTACAGCGGGCGCTGCTGCGCTCGGCCGGAGTCCGGGTCGCGGAGTGGAAGTCGTTGTCGGTGGTCCTCGCCGCGAATTCGGTGAGCCAGACGCTGCCGGGTGGTCAGGTTCTCGCGCCCGCCTTCACCTACCGGGAGACGCGAAAGTGGGGCGCATCCCCTGTCGTCGCCTCGTGGCAGGTGGTCATGTCGGGGCTGCTCGCGGGCGTCGGGCTCGCCGTCCTGGGATTCGGCGGCGCACTGCTCGCGGGTGCGAAGACCAGTCCGTTCTCGGTGTTCTTCTCAGCGGTCGGGTTCGTCGCGGTCGCAGTGGTGCTGCAATACCTGGCCAGCCACCCGGAGTCGTTGCAGTCCACCGGCGAGCGGGTGCTCGGCTGGATCAACCAGATCCGTGGCAAACCGTCGGATCACGGAATTGCCCGGCTGCTCGAGACGCTCGAACAGTTGCGCGCGGTGCAACTCACCCGCCGCGACACGTCGGTGGCGTTCACGTGGAGTCTGTTCAACTGGATCGCCGACGTCGCCTGCCTGATGTTCGCGTGCTGGGCCGTGGGGGCACACCCGAGCATCGCGGGCCTCATGGTCGCCTACGCCGCGGGCAAGGCGGTCGGCACCGCCATCCCGCTGCTTCCCGGTGGCATCGGAGTGGTCGACGCAGTGCTCGTCCCAGCGCTGACCAGCGCGGGAATGCCCGCCGCCGACGCGCTCACCGCTGTGCTCGTCTACCGCATCATCAGCTATGTCCTGATCGCCGCGATCGGCTGGGTCGTCGTCTTCTTCCTGTTCCGATCGCGGATTCGTCCCGACGATTCGATCGGCGAGGAGATCGATCGCGACATAGCGTCCGGAGATTTCAACCCTGACGCCGACCCACCCGAGACAGACGGCTCGACAGGATCACGGCCTTAACAACAGCACCCGAGCGACCACGTCGGCCGACGACCGCGCTACCGTGGATACCCATGTCGAAGTCTGACGTGACCGGTGCGACCAGCGGTCGATCCACGGCGACGTTCCCCCTCGCCGCGGCAGCGCTCTGCGACATCGTCGCAGTGGTCGTGTTCGTGCTGATCGGCCGGGCCAACCACCACGACGGTTTCGCGCTCCTCGGCGTGCTGCAGACCTTGTGGCCGTTCCTCGTCGGTGCCGCCGCGGGATGGTCGATCGCCTACGTCTACTCCCACGTCGGTTCCAGCGAGTGGTTCGGCAGCGACTTCCGACCGGCCCGCGTCGTGCCCGCCGGTCTTGTCATCTGGGTGTGCACCGTGGCGATCGGGATGGTGCTGCGGTATCTGCTCCACCAGGGTGTCGCGCTGAGCTTCATCATCGTGGCGACCATCGCGCTCGGCCTGTTCATGCTCGGCTGGCGTGCGATCGCCGGTTACGCGATGCGGAAGTACTTCTGAGCGACCTGTAGGGCGGCGGTGCCCGACTTCTCACCTTCGGTGTAGATCACGATCACCTTGCCGCCCTGAATTCCGACGAACCATCCCGGACCCTGCGGACCGTTTGTCCCGACCAGCGCTTTGAGGCCGGGTGCTTGCGTCAGATCGCTGGCGTCACCGGTCTTGGCGGTCGCCGTCATGGCCGACAGGATCGGACTGCTCACCGACTTGTCGATCGCGCCGAGTGCACCACCGTCGACCTTTGTCGCCGCGCCCTTGATGACCGTGGGCGCCACCGAACTGCCGGTACCTGCCTGCGCCCGAGCCATCGACACTCCGAGCGCGGCCATGTTCAGCATCGACGCGGTCGCCGACTGCGGCCGATAGTCGATGGTCGCCACACCCGACTGCGGCGTCGTCGGCGTGGAAGCGCCGGGGACGGTGAACCCGACCCCGAGTCCGAGCCTGTCGAGTGCGGTGTCCGACGACTGCTTGTTCGACGACTGCTTGTTCGACGATGTGCCCTTGTCGACGGCAGCGAAAACCGGATCGAGTGTCGCTCCGACCGGGTACGCCTGGTCGACACTGTTCTTGCGCTCGACCGCGTAGTCGTTCTGTGCGAGGCCGAGAATCGCCCCGCTCTGTGCGTCGAGGGCCATGATGGTCGCGGGCTGGCCGACCTCGACGGCCGCGTCGCCGAGGGTCAGTTGCACCTGCTGATTGATCGACGTCGCGACGTCGGGACCAGGAGGGCCCTGCTCACCGGCGAGTTTGCGTGGCTTGAGGCCGGGGCCGACCATCTGGACCTGCCACCCGGCAGTGGCGTCGCGAATGGCCTGCCAGTAGTTGGTCAACGCAGGCTCGAGCGGCGACGAGAGACGACGGTCCGCCATCACCAACATGTCCGTCTTGTTGATCGAGACGCCGGGAATCGCAGCGGGGCTGCTGTTCATCACACCCATGTCCGAGTCGCGCAGTGTCACCGCGACGATCGGTTTGTTCGGGGTGGCGGCGAGCTTGGCGTTGATCACCTCCGGCGTGATCAGCGGCGCGATGGGCGCGAGTGTGCGCGACAGTGCACGCACCGAACCCGCCACGTCGCGGGTCTTCGAGGGATCGAGAACGATCTCGTTGACCGGCTGGAGGATCATGAACGGTTTGCCGGACACACTGTTCACGGTCGGAGCGGGCGTCGCATCGGTGCGGATCTCGCGAAGATTGCCGCCGACCGGGAGTCCCTGGGCTATGACCGTGGGATCCCAGGTGACCTTCCACCCCGAACTCAGGTGCCGCGCGGTGCCCGACGTCGCCGACTCGTACGAACGGTCCTTGTCCCACCGCCAGGTGGTCCTGAGGTTGAACGACGCCGTGCCGTCGCTGTACTCCTCCGGCTTGTCCACGTTGACGTCTATCGAGTCCGGGTTCATAGCCGTGACGGTCTGCGTCAGAGCGTCGGCAGCCTGCCCGGGCGCGGTGGTGTACTCGGCGGCAGCCGCGGCGTCCTTCCTGCTCAACGCGCTGGCGAACTCCCTGACGGCAGCCGCCGCGCCGGTATCGGGGCCACCGGAGAGCATCCGCCAGGTCACGAATCCACCGGCACTGGCGAGGACGACGCAGGCGACAAGAGCCACCCACCGCAAGCAATACTTCATAGTCCCATTTTTCACTCTAGTCACACGAGTTACAGGGACCGCCGGGCTGCAGTCGGAACTCGGACTCGTCACGATCTCGTCTCGGCCGTCCGTTTTCCCAGCGTCCGCGCCGCTCGACGGCTCGGCGGCCTCGCCACTCGACGAGTCTGCGCTCTTGCCTGGCGACTCTGCACTCTTACGGCCTGACGACTCGGCATCCGAAACCTTCAGCGTCGCCGTGTCGAGACCTGGTGACCGCACACCGTTGGGCTTTCCGCCGTCCCGCGTGACGCCGGCGGCGCTCCCCTGCGTGGCGCGATCGGTCGGCGTCGGCATCGCACCATCGCCCGGGGAGGCGGGCTCGACACGGGGGACGCGTTCGAGCAGGAGGTCTGAACCCTCGGTCGTGTTGTCGCCGACCTCAGCGGCAGCACGATGGCGGCCTGCACTCCGTGACCTCGACGATGCCCATAATGGGTCATGGTCTTCACGGTGTTCCGGGCCGGAATCAGGGAGGTGACGTCGACCGATTGGTTGACCTCCCGTCATTCGTTCTCATTCGGCGATCATTACGATCCATCAAACACCCATCATGGACTTCTCATTGCATGCAATGAAGAAGTTTTACTGCCTGGACACGGATTCGACGCCCATCATCATTCGGATTCCGAAATCGTTACCTGGGTGATCTCCGGCACATTGGTGCACACCGATTCCGCAGGTCACGCCGGCGTCGTTTATCCCGGCCTCGCGCAACGCATGAGTGCTGGATCGGGGATCGAGCACACCGAGCGCAACGACCCGTGGCCCGACCGGGCCGATTCGGGTTCAACACCGGTGCATTACGTACAGATGTGGATCGTCCCCGACGAGTACGGCGTTACGCCGTCCTACGAACAACGGGACATCTCCGCGGCTCTCGACCGCGGCGGCCTGGTCGCAGTCGCCTCGGGAGATCCGGCCGTCGACGCCGCGATCACGATCACCAACCGCGCGGCGACACTGTTCGCGGTACGGATGGCTCCGGATTCGTCGGTGTCGCTTCCCGACGCTCGATTCACGCACGTCCACGTCGTCGACGGCACAGCCGTCCTCACGACTCGCGACGAGGACGACAGCGTCCGCGCACCCGGCATTCAACTCGCCGCGGGCGACGCCGCGCGGGGCGTCGACTCCACCGGTTCGACGCTGCATTCCCAGTCGGGCGCCGAGATCCTCGTCTGGGCCATGGACAAAGCACTCGGAGAGCCCCGACGCGGCTGTAACCGGCAGCGGGCCGTGACAGGATGGAAGTCGTGACTGCTTCGAAGACCGATTCCCTCCCCTCCGGCATCGACCTCGAGTGGGTTGACGATGCCGTCCGCGTTCAGGACGACCTGTTCTCCCACGTCAACGGCAAGTGGCTCGACACTCACGTGATACCCGACGACCGCTCGGTCGACGGCGCTTTCCACGTGTTGCGCGACCGCGCCGAGGAGAACGTCCGCGACATCATCACCGAATGCGCCGAGGCAGACCCGCCCAGCGGGTCCGACGCCCAGAAGATCGGCGACCTCTTCGGCTCGTTCATGGACACCGACCACATCGAGGCCCTCGGAATCGGCCCGATTCGCGGTGAGATCGAGGCGATCGAGGCCATCACGTCGACCGACGGGCTGTCCAAGCAGATCGGACGGCTGCAGCGGCACGGGGTCGGCGGGCTGTTCGGCTTCTATGTCGACACCGACGCCAAGCGCTCCGACCGCTATCTCGTACACGTCGTCCAGTCAGGCCTCGGACTGCCGGACGAGTCGTACTACCGCGACGAGACCCATGCCCAGACACGTGAGGCCTACCGCGATCACATCTCACGCATGTTCTCGCTCGCCGGCTACGACGACGCGGACGAGCGCGCCACGACCGTCCTCAATCTCGAGACCGCCATCGCAGGCCATCACTGGGACGTTGTTCGACGACGCGACGCCGATCTCACCTACAACCTCTTCTCGCTCGGCGAATTCGATTCACTCGCTTCGGGATTCAACATCCATGAGTGGTTCGGCGGACTCGGCACGGTCGGCGACGTCACCTTCGCCGAGGTCGTCGTCGGCCAACCATCCTTCGTCGACGACGCCACCACCCTGTTCACCGAGTCACCACTCGATCACTGGAAGACGTGGCTGACGTGGCGTCTGCTGCACTCGGCCGCACCCTACCTGTCGTCGGAGTTCGTCGACGAGAACTTCTCCTTCTACGGACGCACTCTCACCGGGGCCGAGACGATCCGCGACCGCTGGAAGCGCGGCGTCGGGTTCGTCGAGGGCGCAATGGGATTCGCGGTCGGCAAACTCTACGTCGACAAGCACTTCCCGCCCGAGGCCAAGGCCAGGATGGACGAGCTCATCGCCAATCTGGTCGCGGCATACCGCCAGAACATCTCCGATCTACCGTGGATGACGCCGTCCACACGCGAGCGCGCACTGGTCAAACTCGACAAGTTCACTCCCAAGATCGGTTACCCGGCGAAGTGGCGTGACTACAGCGCACTGTCGGTCGACCGGGGTGATCTGATCGGGAACTACGCTCGCGCAGCGTCGTTCGAGAACGAGCGTGAGTTCGCCAAGATCGGCTCACCGGTCGATCACGACGAGTGGTTCATGACGCCGCAGACCGTGAATGCGTACTACAACCCCGGCATGAACGAGATCGTCTTCCCGGCAGCGATCCTGCAGCCGCCGTTCTTCGACCCCGATGCCGACGACGCCGCCAACTACGGCGGGATCGGCGCGGTGATCGGACACGAGATCGGACACGGATTCGACGACCAGGGCGCGAAGTACGACGGCGACGGCAACCTCGTCGACTGGTGGAGCGACGCCGACCGCACCGAGTTCGCCAAGCGCACAAGGGCGTTGATCGAGCAGTACAGCGAATTCACACCCGAGGGTCTCGACGAGAAGTACAAGGTCAACGGCGAGTTCACGATCGGGGAGAACATCGGCGACCTCGGCGGTCTGTCGATCGCGCTCGTCGCCTACCGTCTCGCCACCGAGGGCACCGAACCTCCGACCATCGACGGGCTGACCGGCATCCAGCGGGTCTTCTACAGCTGGGCGCAGATCTGGCGCACCAAGACCCGCGACGCCGAGGCGATCCGTCGACTCTCCATCGACCCGCACTCGCCGCCCGAATTCCGTTGCAACGGCGTGGTTCGCAACATCGATGCCTTCTACGACGCGTTCGACGTGGCGCAGGGCGATGCGCTCTTCCTGCCGGACGCCGACCGTGTCCGGATCTGGTAGCCGACCACCCGGCGAGCACATTCGTGTTCCGCTCAGTGGTCGACGCCTCGCGAGCGCGCTGATCCGTCCCGCGCTCGCGGGGTGCGTCCTGCTGGTCGGCTACTTCCTTCTACCACTCGACCACACGAGCGACTTCAAGATGATCGGGTTCGTGGTCGACGCTCTGCTGCTGATCGCTTTCTGCGGCTGGGAGATTCGACACTTCATCCGCTCGCCGTATCCGATCGCCACCGCTCTCGAGATGCTGGCGGCGCTTGCGACCTTCTACATCGTCGCGTTCGCCACCACCTACTTCTTGATCTCCGAGTACGGCGCCGACGGGTTCAACATGAGGCTGACGAGAATCGACGCACTCTATTTCAGCCTGACGGTGTTCACCACAACCGGATTCGGCGACATAGCCCCCGCATCGCAGGCCGCACGTGTCGTTGTCTCGGTTCAGATGGCGAGTGCCTTCGTCATGATCGCGCTGGGCATCCATTTCCTCACGCTGCTCATCTCCGCGCGACGCAACACGGTTGACTGATCTTCGGCATGTGCAACGGTCGGCCCGTATCCCATCCAGGAACGTCGACGCACCGAAGACCCTCTCGGAGGCGGACCGATTCGACGATCCTCTCGCCTCCTGACCCCGGCAAATCCGACGTGCAAGGATGTGGACATGACGAGTAAGCAGCGGACCGCGTCGTCGACTCATCGGCTGCGTTGGCTCATCCCGGCGCTCGGGATTCTCGCCTGGGTCGTCCTCGGTTCCTTCACCGGTCCGTTCGCGGGCAAGCTCGCGTCGGTGTCCACCAACGACAACACGGCGTTCCTGCCCGCCTCGGCGGAGTCGACACAGGTCAATGACGAGCTCGCGAGGTTCCAGGACACCAGCTACGTACCGGCCATCGTCATCGCCGAGCGGTCGTCGGGTTTCACCGACGCCGATGCGACGTACCTCGCCGACACCACCAAACCGCTCGCGGGAGCAGAGGGTTTCGGCGAGGCGTTCTCGCCCGCCATCCGCTCATCCGACGGCCAGGCCGCCGAACTCATCGTCCCGATCTCCACCAAGGGTGAGCCGTCCGACACCGTCGAGAAGCTCCGCGATGCGCTGGCCAACCCACCGAACGGTCTGCGCGTCTACGTGACCGGTCCGGGCGGTCAGATCGCCGACCTCGGCGAGGCATTCGCTGGTATCGACGGGCTGCTGCTCCTGGTCGCCGGTGCCGTGGTGATCGTCATCCTCATCATCGTCTACCGCAGCCCCATCCTCCCGTTCGTGGTGATCATCTCGGCGGTCTTCGCGCTCGGACTCGCGTCGGGTGCCGTCTACTTCCTGACGAAACAGGGTGTGTTCGAACTCAACGGGCAGAGCCAGGGCATCCTGTTCATCCTCGTGTTCGGCGCCGCCACCGACTACGCCCTACTACTCGTGTCGCGCTTCCGTGAGGAACTGACCCAGACCGCCGACAAATACCGGGCGATCAAGGTCGCGTGGCGAGCGACCATCGAGCCGGTCGCCGCGTCGGCGGGCACCGTGATCCTCGGCGTGCTCTGCCTGCTGTTCTCCGACCTCAACTCCAACCGCAGCCTCGGTCCGGTCGCCGCGATCGGCATCGTGGCGTCGTTCCTGGCGTCGATGACATTCCTGCCAGCGGTTCTCGCGCTGCTCGGTCGCGCCGCGTTCTGGCCGGTCCGTCCCCGCCTCGAGCAACCGACGACGACGTCGACCGACACGGCTGACGGGGCTGACGGGGCCACCGACATGGCGGGCACGGGCACCCAGAATTCCACCCATCGCTTCTGGCACGCCATCGCCGAGAAGGTCGCCGCCCGACCCCGCGTCATCTGGGCCTCCACCCTCGTCCTGCTGCTCATCGGTGCCGCGTTCGCGCCGATGTTCAAGTCAGACGGCATCGCACAGACCGACTTCTTCCTCGGCAGCGTCGAGTCGGTCGAGGGCGCCGACGTCCAGGCCCGTCACTTCGACGCCGGTAGCGGTTCACCGACCTGGATCATCGCCGACGCCCCGCAGTCCACTGCTGTCCTGGACGCCGTGCGGTCCGTCGACGGCGTCGCCGAAGCGCAGTTCTACACCTCGAGTCAGAACCCGGCGGCCGACCAGGCTCCCCTCGTCCGCGACAATCGCGTCGCCATCCAGGCGACGCTGACCGACAATGCTGATTCGCTGGCCGCGCAGGACACCGTCGAGCGCATCCGAGACCGCGTGCACCCCATCGCCGACGCGAACGCAACCGTCGGCGGCACCACGGCCACCGACCTCGACACCAGGACGACCGCACAGCACGACCGCAACCTGATCATCCCGATCGTGCTGCTCGTGGTCCTCGCGGTGCTGATCCTGCTGCTGCGCAGCATCGTCGCGCCGGTGATCCTCCTCGGCACCACCGTGTTGTCGTTCGCGACGACGCTCGGCGTCGCCGCCCTGCTGTTCAACGGACCGTTCGGCTTCCCCGGCGCCGACCCCGTCGTGCCGCTGTTCGCGTTCGTGTTCCTGGTCGCGTTGGGGATCGACTACAACATCTTCCTGATGACCCGGGTGCGCGAGGAATCGAAGACGCACGGTACGCGCGACGGCGTGATCCGCGGCCTCACCGCAACCGGGGGTGTCATCACCTCCGCCGGTGTCGTACTCGCCGCCACCTTCGCGTCGCTGGCGGTGATCCCGCTGCTGTTCCTCGCCCAGGTGGCTTTCCTCGTGGCGTTCGGCGTCCTCATCGACACGCTCATCGTCCGGACCTTGCTCGTGCCCGCGCTCTCCATCGACATCGGCCGGTGGATCTGGTGGCCGAGTGCCCTGTCTCGCAAGCACGATCCCGACGATGAACCGACCCCCGACACGTCCACCGATCCCGTGCCGCAAGTGACGCACGAGTAACCTGAGAGTTCGCCGAAACAAACCGATCTTGGTCGATCTCGGAGCTAACGTCAGTTCATGAGTCCCGAACAATCCTTGATCGGTGCGTCATGACTCTCGCCGATCGTCAACGCGTCACCCGCGAGGATTTCGCATCTCTGCGACGTGGCGGCCTCAACTGGCAGTCACTGCCGTTGCGTCTGTTCATGAAGGGCAACGCGCGGTTCTGGGATCCCACGGCCATCGATATGTCCCGCGACGCCGCCGACTGGTACGAACTCGACGCAGAGCAACAACGCAGCGCGACGTTCCTCGTCGCCCAGTTCGTGGCGGGCGAGGAAGCGGTCACGCAGGACATCCAGCCGTTCATGAAAGCCATGGCCGCCGAAGGCCGGTTCGGCGATGAGATGTACCTGTCGCAGTTCTGCTTCGAAGAGGCCAAGCACACCGAGGTGTTCCGTCTCTGGATGGATGCCGTCGGCCTCACCGACGATCTCAACCCCTACGTCGCCGAGAACCCGTACTACCGCCAGCTCTTCTACGAAGAGCTCCCCGATTCACTGCACCGACTCGACACCGATCCGTCGCCGCTGAACCAGGTGCGCGCCAGCGTGACCTACAACCACGTCATCGAGGGATCGCTGGCGTTGACCGGCTACTACGCATGGCAGCGGATCTGCACGCAGCGCGGAATCCTCCCCGGCATGCAGCGGATCATCAAGTTCATCGGCGACGACGAACGTCGCCACATGGCGTGGGGCACGTTCACGTGCCGCCGCCACGTCGCCGCCGACGACAGCCTCTGGGAGGCGATCGGCGTCCGGATGGGCGAACTGATGCCCCTGGCACTGGGCATGATCGAGTGGGTCAACGCCCAGTTCGACGAACCGCCGTTCGGCATCGACAACTCCGAGTTCCTCTCCTACGCCGCCGACCGGGCGCAGCGTCGACTCAGCGCCATCGAATCCGCACGCGGCCGGCCCGTCGAGGAGATCGACCTCGACGTTTCTCCGGAACTCCTCGAGGAGCGGTTCGGCGAAGAGGACGCAGAGGCGCTTGGCACGTGAACCGACGCTGACCGTTCCGCGCGGCTCGGAGTGTTCCGCGGTTTTCTGCACGCGCGCGGACTCTTCCCCTACTTCGTGCGCCGCGAGGAGGACTCTTCCCCTAGTCTCGTCCACTTCCCCTAGCAACAACCCGCGGAAACGCACACAACCCGCGGAAAGCCCCCTTCCCCCACTTCCTGCGCCGCGCCGCACCCCTTCCCCTAGTTCCTGCACCGCGGCGCGGACTCTTCCCCACTTCCTGCACGACACCCCAGACCCTTCCCCCAGTTTCGCGCCCTTCCCCTAGCAACAACCCGCGGAAACGCACACAACTCGCGGAAAGCCCCCTTCCCCCACTTCCTGCGCCGCGCCGCACCCCTTCCCCTAGTTCCTGCGCCCGCGGCGCGGACTCTTCACCGCGCAACCCCGTGACAACAAACTAGAACACGTTCTACTCTGATCGGGTGGATGTCACCTACGACTCGACCAAACGCGAACTGAGCACCGACAAGGGAGTCCTGCGCTACCACGAGGCGGGTGATCCTTCCGCACCGCCGCTGATCCTGCTGCACGGTTCCGGCCCTGGCGTCACCGGCTGGCGCAACTACCGCGGCAACCTCGCGAGCTTCGCGCAGACCCACCACTGCTTTGTGCTGGAGTTCCCCGGCTTCGGCGTCAGCGACCCGTGGGAGGGAATGCCGGTGCTCACGGCGGGCAAGTCGGTGATCGCGTTCATGAACGGACTCGGCATCGAGAAGGCCCCGATGATCGGCAACTCGATGGGCGGGGTGGTCGGCGTCAACCTCGCGATCCGCACACCCGACCGGGTCGAGAAGCTCGTCACCATCGGCGGCGTCGGCCCCAACCTGTTCAGCCCGAGCCCCAGCGAAGGACTGCGGCTGCTGCAGGAGTTCGCCGACGACCCCGATCGCGACAAGCTCATCCGCTGGCTGCGCGCGATGGTCTTCGACCAGGAACTCGTCACCGACCAGCTCATCGACGAACGCTGGCAAGCGGCGATGAACCCCGACGCACTCGCCACCGGCCGCACGATGTACGGCTCGGCGTCGTTCGAGATGCAGCAGCAATTCCTCGCCACCTCCGACACCCCGCCCTACTGGTCGATGATGCACAAGATCGCCTGCCCCACTCTGCTCACCTGGGGCCGCGACGACCGTGTCAGCCCGCCCGACATGTCGCTGGCCCCGATGCGCCTCATCCCCGACGCCGAGCTGCACATCTTTCCCCGATGCGGGCACTGGGTGATGATCGAGGCCAAAGAGGCTTTCGAGTCGGTCGTTGGCTCGTTCCTCGCACGCTGACCGATCACACCGTGGCGTAAAACCCGTTGCGCCACGGACTCCCGTCCTGGCATCGTTGTCTCTCGCACGAGAGAGCAGCCGATCCCGGGGTACCGGCGATCACGTTCTGCGCGTTCGACTCTCGCGCTCAGTTCACTGCAATGGTAAGGCTCAACCAGCCGAGGTTCGACTCCTCATCTCGCACCGCCCCCGGGAACAAGGTCGACGCCGGTCCTGCGGTCGTCTCGTCTTCCGGCTCCGCCCGGTCGATGGGACGGCCCCACCGGCACGATCTCCCGCGGGCGGTGTCGGCCTGCCACCTGACGAACGGCACTGCAGCACAACCAGATACCGACAATACGACGTGCGCGACAATCGAAAGGAGGCTCGCATCATGTCTTATTCCACCGAACTCCGCCTGGCTTACACCAAGCCCGTCAAGCGGTGGTTCCCCACGATCACCGTGCCCATCGGGCACAGGGGGCTCGAGTACCGCGACGGCACCCTCTCCCGCGAGCTGTCGCCCGGCGACTACCGTGCACGCAGGCGTGCCGTGTACACCTTCGTCGACATGCGCGAGCGCGTGCTGACCGTTGCACCACAGGAGATCCTGACGTCCGATTCGGTGTCGCTGCGCGTCACGATGGCCATCCGTGCGGCAGTCGTCGATGCGGTCGCGTTCACCGAACGCACCAGCGAGCCGTGGACAGCGGTCTACCTCGCCGCGCAGGTCGCGTTGCGTGAGGTCTGCGCGACGGTGAGCGTCGACGAGGTGATCACCCGAGCCGACACAGTCAAGACCGAGCCGATCAAGGCTGCGACCGCGAATACCGGGCGGTCGGTAGGCATCGACGTACGCGACGTGGTGATCAAGGACGTGATCTTGCCCGCTGAGATCCGTTCTGCTGCCACTGAGTTGGTGACGGCGAAGGCACGCGGTCTGGCCAAGCTGGAGACTGCTCGCGCAGAGACCGCGGCGCTGCGTTCGTTGGCCAACGCGGGCCGGGTACTCGACGCCCACCCCGCACTGGCGCGACTGCGTCTGGTGCAGGATGCCCCGTACGGCACCAAGTTCGTGTTGGCCCTCGGCGACGCCGAGCCCGACACCGACTGAACGACAACCGACTGAACAACAACCGACTGGGCCAATCAGCGGCTGGTCAATCAGCGACGTCGGCCGCACCCGTGACACCGGGTTGCGGCCGACGCCGACTGAGCCGACCCCATCCGACGCCGTCCCTCCACACGACGAGGCCCCGACCGGAACACGTCCGGCCGGGGCCTCGTGGAGATCAGATGCGTACGAGACGAATCAGATCACAGGTCCTACCTCAGTACTTCTCGCCCTTTGCGGCCTTCTCGACCAGCGAGGCGGGCGGCTCGAAGTGCGAGCCGTACTTCTTGGCCAGCTCACGCGAGCGGTCGACGAAGCCCTGCAGGCCACCCTCGTACTGGTTGATGTACTGGATCACGCCACCGGTCCACGCGGGGAAGCCGATGCCGAAGATCGAGCCGATGTTGGCGTCGGCGACCGAGTCGAGCACTCCCTCGTCGAAGCACTTCACGGTCTCGAGAGCCTCGGCGAAGAGCATGCGCTCCTGCATGTCCTCGAACGGGATCTCGGTGCTGCCCGACTTGAAGTGATCGCGCAGACCCGGCCAGAGCCGAACACGCTTGCCGTTCTCGTCGTACTCGTAGAAGCCCTTGCCGTCCTTCTTCGAGGTCCGGCCCTGCTCGATCATCCAGTCGACGACGGCGTACGACCCGTGCTCCGGGTACTCCTTGCCCTCGGCCTTGGCGCCCGCTTCGGTCTCCTTGCGGATCTTCTGCATGAGGGTGAGCGTCAGCTCATCCGAGAGCTGCAGCGGCGCAGCGGGATAGCCCGCCTGCGTACCTGCGTGCTCGATGAACGCGGGCTCGACGCCCTCACCGACGGCGGCAAGCGCCTCGTTGATGAAGGTACCGATGACGCGGCTGGTGAAGA
This sequence comes from Gordonia otitidis, assembly GCF_020735545.1. Lineage (NCBI taxonomy): Bacteria > Bacillati > Actinomycetota > Actinomycetes > Mycobacteriales > Gordoniaceae > Gordonia > Gordonia otitidis. The sequence goes on along the minus strand of NZ_CP085974.1, from coordinate 2,400,375 downwards.
ACCCGCGGCTGTCGTGGACGACGATCGGGGTCTTGCGGATCTGCAGCGTGTAGTCGATCACCTTGGCCAGCACCGCATCCGAGGTCTTCTCACCACGGATGATCTCGACCAGCGGCATCTTGTCGACCGGCGAGAAGAAGTGGATACCGATGAAGTCCTCGGACCGCTTGACACCCTCGGCGAGGATCGTGATCGGCAGCGTCGAGGTGTTCGAGCCGAGCACGGCGTCGGGTTCGACGATGTCCTCGATCTCCTGGAAGACCTTGTGCTTCACCTCAACCGACTCGAAGGCGGCCTCGATGACGAGGTCGACACCCTTGAAGTCCTCGGGATCGACGGTCGGGTGGATACGGCCGAGCAGTGCTTCGCTCTTCTCCTTGGTGGTCTTGCCACGCGAGAGAGCCTTCTCCTCGAGCTTCTCGGAGTAGCCCTTGCCGCGCTTGGCGGCGTCGAGATCGATGTCCTTGAGGACGACATCGATGCCCGCCTTGGCCGACACGTACGCGATTGCAGCGCCCATCATTCCGGCACCGATCACGCCGACCTTGGTGGCCTGCCACTTGGGGTATCCCTCGGGACGCGATCCACCGTTGTTGATGGTCTGCAGGTCGAAGAAGAACGCCTTGATCATGTTCTGCGCGACCTGGCCGGTCACCAGCGAGACGAAGTAGCGGGTCTCGATGAGATCGGCGGTGTCGACGTCGACGTAGGCACCTTCGATGGCTGCGGCCAGGATGGCGCGCGGCGCAGGCATGTTCGCGCCCTTGATCTGCTTACGCAGCAGAGCGGGGAACGCAGGCAGGTTGGCCGCGATCGACGGGTTGGTGACCGAACCACCGGGCATCTTGTAGCCCTTGACGTCCCACGGCTGCTGCGCCTCGGGGTTCTCCTTGATCCACGCCTTGGCGGCGGGCAGCAGTTCGTCGACGGAGCCGACGACCTCGTCGACGAGTCCCGCTTCCTTGGCCTTGGTCGGGTTGAAGCGCGGCCCCTGCAGGAGCACGTTCATCAGTGCGTTCTGGAAACCGAGCAGGCGAACCGTACGCACGACGCCGCCGCCACCGGGCAGCAGGCCGAGCGTCACCTCGGGCAGACCCACGACGGCGCCCTTGACGTCGGCGATGACGCGGTGCTGGGTGTGCAGCGCGATTTCGTAGCCGCCGCCGAGAGCTGCGCCGTTGATCGCCGCGACGACCGGCTTGCCCAGCGTCTCCAGGCGGCGCAGGACGGACTTCATTCCGTTGGTGCGCTCGGTGATCGCCGCGGCGACCTCTTCCTTCGACTGCGTACGCTCGGCGGTCATGTCCTTGAGGTCGCCGCCGGCGAAGAAGGTCTTCTTCGCCGAGGTGATGACGACACCGGTGATGTCGTCCTTCTCGGCCTCGAGACGATCGACGGTTGCCGCAATCGACTCGATGAACGTGTCGTTCATCGTGTTGGCGCCCTGCGACTTGTCGTCCATGGTCAGGACGACAACACCGTCGGCGTCCTTCTCCCAGGCAATCATGTTGTCACTCATTGCTTTTGCAAGTTCCTTTGGTAGTGCGGGATCAGAGACGCTCGATGACGGTCGCGACGCCCATGCCGCCACCGATACACAGGGTGATCAGGCCGTAGCGGCCGCCGGTGCGCTCGAGTTCGTCGAGGCAGGTGCCGAAGATCATCGCGCCGGTCGCACCCAGCGGGTGACCCATCGCGATGGCGCCACCGTTGCGGTTGACCTTCTCGTGCGGGATGTTCAGATCCTTCATCCACTTCATGACGACCGACGCGAACGCCTCGTTGAGCTCGAAGACGTCGATGTCCTCGACGGTCAGTCCGGCCTTCTTCAGCGCCAGCTCGGTGGCCGGGGTGGGGCCGGTGAGCATGATGGTGGGCTCGGAGCCGACCTCGGCGAAGGAGACGACGCGGCCGCGCGGGGTCAGGCCGTTGCGCTTGCCTGCCTCTTCGCTACCGACGAGCACCAGCCCTGCACCGTCGACGATGCCCGAACTGTTACCGCCGGTGTGGACGTGGTTGATCTTCTCCACGCTGTGGTACTTCTGCAGCGCGACGTCGTCGAAGCCCGCCATCTCGGCCAGCGCAGCGAACGCGGGCTTGAGCTTGCCGAGCGATTCGACGGTCGAGCCGGGACGACGATGCTCGTCATGATCGAGCACGATGACGCCGTTGATATCGCGGACAGGGACCACGGACTTGGCGAAATAGCCACCGTTCCATGCATTCTCGGCACGCGCCTGCGACTCCGCGGCGAAGGCATCGACGTCTTCGCGGCTGAATCCCTCGAGGGTCGCGATCAGGTCGGCACCAATGCCCTGCGGCACGATGTAGTGGTCGTACGCGGTGGTCGGGTCCATGAAGAGTGCGCCGCCGTCGCTGCCCATCGGGACACGCGACATCGACTCGACGCCACCGGCGAGTACCAGGTCGTCGAAGCCCGACGCAACCTTGGCCGCAGCGAGGTTGGTGGCCTCGAGACCCGACGCGCAGAAGCGGTCGATCTGGGTGCCGGGAACGGTCTCCGGCAGTCCGCTGTTGAGGGCCGCGGTGCGCGAGATCACGCCGCCCTGCTCGCCGACGGGCGAGACGACACCCAGGATGACGTCGTTGATGTCGGCAGGGTCGAGGCCACCGTGGCGGGCGAGGACCTCGTCGATGAGGCCCGACGCGAGGTCGACCGGCTTGATGCTGTGCAGCGATCCACCGCGCTGCTTACCACGCGGCGTACGGATCGCCTCGTAGATGAATGCTTGATCAGGCACGAAGATGTTCCTTTCACATGAACCAGCGATGGTTACCCTACGAGGCTAACGCGGCATCACTTATTTGGCTATAGCGGGTGGTCAATCACTCGCAATCAGTGTCCGACCTGAGCTAAGGTCGATTAACAATGTCTACTCCGAAAACCCCGCGACGCGACGTCGGCGCCACACGCAAGGGCTCGTCGACCACGCAGCGCTCGCGGCCCGCCGATCGTAAGAAGCAGTTGGTCGACCACGCGTCGACGCTGTTTCTCGAACGCGGCTATCCGCATGTGTCCGTCGCCGACATCGCGGGAGCCGCGGGTGTGACCGCTCCGTCGGTGTATCGACACTTCACTGACAAGCAAGCGTTACTGTCCGCAGCGGTACTGGCAGGCGTCGACGATCTGGAGGCCTGCACCGACCGCACACTCGGTGACGGTTCACGCCCGCTGGACGAACTCGTCGACGCGCTCTGCGACCTCGGTGTCCGACATCCGGAGTCGGTCTCGCTGTGGCGGTGGACGAGCAGCTACCTGTCCGAAGACCAGAACAAGCAGATGGTCATGCGGACCCGACAGGTCCTGACACGCTGGGCGGACGCCATCGTCGCCGACCGCCGCGAGCTGACCGACCGGGAGGGCCGCGCACTCGGTTGGGCGGCGTTGAGCGTCGTCGGCAGCCTCGCCGTGCACAACACCCGGATGTCGGCATCGCGCGCGCACGCCGAACTCGCCGTGCTCACCCATAGATTGCTCGAGTTGCACCCGTCGACGGCACCGGAGCTACCGGCCGTGCCGCAGATCATTGGCCTGACCTCGTCGCGACGCGACGAGATCCTCGACGGCGCGGCCGCGTTGTTCGCCGACCACGGCTACGCCGATGTCGGCGTCGACGACATCGGCAGGGCCGTCGGCATCACCGGGCCCAGTGTGTACAAACACTTTTCGTCGAAGCTTGCGATCCTGCTCGCGATCGGCCAGCGCAGCGCCATGCGGCTCGAGGCGGGTGTCATGGCAGCACAGGGTTCCACCGCAGACCCCGCAAAACTGCTGGGGCTTCTCGTGGACTCGTACGTCACCGTCATCACGTCGACCCCCGACCTGTCGGTGGCGTTCAACAGCTCGTCTGTGCTCGCCGGACAGGACCCCGCAGCAGAGTTGCTCGACGTCCAGCGTCGATACGTACGACGCTGGGTCGACCTGCTCGGGCAGGTTCAGCCAGAGGCCCGAGTCGATCAGCGCACGGTTGCCGTTCACGCCGCGCTGTCGATCGTGAACGACGCGGTACGCATGCGGCGTGGCGTCACCCGTCCCGATTTCGGTGCGGAGATGGCCTACCTGATGAAGGGCGTCCTGGGACTCTGAGCATGCGCAGCGACTACCGTTGTGGCATGCATGCACAGCACAGCGCGTTCGGGGGTGCGCGGTGAGCGATCAGGAACGTTCGGGACTCAGCGACCAGGATCCGCAGTTCACTCGGGACGAACTCGTCGAGCAACTTCAACTCTCACCCGACTACGCCGAGAAGGTGTGGAACGCCTTCGGTTTCGCCAGACAGTCGACTCCGGACAAGATCTTCACCGCCGCCGAGGTCAAAGCCCTCGGGCTCTTCGCCGATTCCGAGCACACCATGCCGCAGGCCGCGCAGGTGGCCACCGCTCGCGCGATCGGACAGACGATGTCACGCCTCGCGGAGTGGCAGGCCGACCAACTGACCGAGCTCGAGCGCAATCCGGACGTGCCGTGGACCCGCGAGCAGATGGCCAATGCGCTGGGGGTCATCCAACAGTTGATCTGGCGCAGACACCTCGACATGGCCATGACGCGGGACGAGACGAGGGAATCCGACGAGCGGATGGATCTCGTGGTGGGGTTCGCCGACATCGTCGGCTACACCAGTTTGTCGCGGCGCACACCGCTCGACGAACTGGAACTGTTGCTCGAGACGTTCGAGGACCGCACCTTCGACGTGGTGGGCGCCCACCGTGGTCACGTCATCAAGACCCTCGGCGACGGCGTCATGTTCACCTTCGCGACGTCCGAGCAGGCCGCAGAGGCGGCATTGGCGATCCACGACCTCAGCGACGACAAACCCATTCCACCGCTGCGGGTCGGCCTGGCACGCGGACAGGTGCTCTCCCGACTCGGCGACGTCTTCGGCGAACCGGTCAACGTGGCCGCCCGCCTGTGCGGCTCGGCCCGTCCGGGAACCACCCTCGTCAGCGAGGCCGTCGCCGACGAACTGGCGGACGACGAGAAATTCTATCTGCGCTCGATCTCCCCGCTCTCGGTGCGAGGATACCGACGGCTGCGGGCAAAGGTGTTAGAGCCCAACAAGTATTACAACCCTGACGCTGACGCGTCGGACTCGGCAGGTGAGGCGGCCTCGTAGATCCGCACCTCGTTCGCCTTGACCACCAGGTGCACTCGCGATCCGGTGTGCAGCGCGAGTTCAGCGACTGCGTTCCAGGTGATCTCGGCTGACACGATCTGACCGCCGACGTCACATCTCGCGATCGCGTGGTCGCCCTGGGGCACCACCTCCAGCACGTCTGCACCGAGAACTGTTCGCGGACTCCCCTGCGGCGCATCGAGATACACCGCGACCGCGCGCGGCGAGAAGGTTGCGGCCGCGGATACGCCCGCCTGTCGCACGTCGGCGGACACACCCGTGACACTGTCACCCCCGGCACCGACGACCGTCGCGGGCGGCTCGAACGTTCCGAGGAACATGTTGAGTCCGGCGAGTGCCGCTGCGAAAGCCGTGCCGGGATGACGCAGCACGTCCCGAGTCGGCCCCTGTCCGACGACTCGTCCATGCTCGATGACCACCACGTCGTCGGCGAGCGCCACGGCGTCGACGAGATCGTGCGTGACCAGTACCGTGACACCGTCCCGTTCCCGGATCAGCGAGCGCAGCAAGGTGCGCATCTGTTGCGCCACATCGACATCGAGCGCTGCGAACGGTTCGTCGAGGAGCAGGACGTCCGGCTCGGTCGCCAGAGCACGCGCGATCGCCACACGTTGCGCCTGTCCGCCAGACAACTGTTTGGGCATGCGGTCGGCGAATTCGGCGACTCCGACTGCGCTGAGCCACCGTTGCGTACGCGCCGCCACTTCGCGCCGCCCCACTCCCGCAGCCGCGGGGCCGAATCCCACGTTGCGCTCGACGGTCATGTGCGGGAACAGTCGTGGCTTCTGCGCGAGCAGGACCACTGACCGCCGATGCGCGGGCACGAACACCCCTGGCCCCTGCAGCGGCCGGTCGTCGTAGGTGATGGTCGTGTTCGACGTTCGCCGCAGCCCCGCGAGAATGCCCAGTGCGGTGCTCTTGCCCGCTCCGTTCGGGCCGAGCACCGCACACGTGTTGCCTGCGGTCACCTCGAGGTCGACGTCGAGAAACGGTGTCGCAGAACGAATCGTCGCGTGAAGACCGCTCACGCGGTCACCTCCGGTGCGCGCCGCAGGTGAACAGCGATGACGACCACGAGAGCGACCGCCATCAACACCAGCGACAACGGTAGTGCGGCCTCCGGATCATTGATCGAATCGAGATAGATCTTCAGCGGCGCGGTCTGCGTGGTACCCGGCAGGTTTCCGGCGAACGTGATCGTCGCACCGAACTCGCCGAGCGCACGGGCAAAGGCCAGCACCGCACCGGCCGTGAGTGCCGGAAAGATCAGGGGCAGCGTCACTTTCCACAGCGTTCTGCTCGGCGAAGCACCCAGGGTAGCGGCGACCTGCTCGTAGCCGGCACCCGCCGAGCGGAGTGCGCCCTCGACGCTGAGGACAAGGAACGGCATCGCCACGAAGGTCTGCGCCAGGACAACCCCCGTCGTCGTGAAGGCCAGCGTGATTCCTGCTTTGTCGAGGTACTGGCCGACGAGTCCGTAGCGTCCGAGTGCATAGAGCAGCGCGATTCCTCCGACCACCGGAGGAAGCACCAACGGCAGCAACACCAGTGCTCGCAGCACCCTGGTCCATACGCTGTTGTAGCGCGCGAACACGAATGCCATCGGTACGCCGAGAACCAGACACATCACGGTGCTGGTCAGCGCGGTGAGCACACCGAGCCTGAGTGCGTCGACCGACTCTGGCGCGGTGACCGACTCCCAGAAGTCACCCCACGGCATCCTGACGATGATGGCGATCGGGCCGATCAGGATGAAGCACACCCCGAGAACCGCGGGGATGTGCACCCAGAGCGGAACCCGACGCATCTACTGGCCGCGCCTCAGGAGCCCGCGGAGGCGAAGCCCGCAGCAGACAGGATCTCTTGCCCGGTCTGCCCGAGCACCATGTCCTTGAACTGCTCGGCCTGCTCGGAATGCTTGGTGCCCTTGACCGTTGCGATCGGATATTTGTTGACCACCTGCGCGAAGGCCGCGTCACCGACCGTGGCCACCTTGTCGCCCGCGGACTTCGCGTCTGTCACGTAGACGAGACCGGCGTCGGCCTCACCTGAGGTGACCTTGGTCAGCACCGCGGTGACCGACGCCTCCTGGCTCACCGGTGTCAGTTCGACTCCGGTGTTCTTCTCGACGGCCACCGTCGCGGCGCCACACGGTACCTCGGGCGCACAGACCACGGTCTTGGCACCGGAATCACGCAGACTTGCGAAACTGGTGATGCGCTTGGGATTTCCGGGTGCGGTGACAATGGTGAGTGTGTTGGTGGCGAAGATCTTGGGATCGACGGCCTTGTCGCCGAGTTTCTGCATGGTGCGCTCGTCGGCGGTGGCGATCACGTCGGCGTCGGCCCCCTGGTTGATCTGCGTGACGAGAGCCGACGATCCGGCGAAGTTGAGCTTGACCTCGACGTCGGAGTGCGCCTTCTCGAAAGCCTTCGCGAGTTCGGTGAAGGTGCTCTTGAGCGATGCCGCCGCGTAGACATTCAGTGTTGTCTTCCCCCCGGACGACTCCCCGCCCGAAGAACCGTCGTCGGACGAGCAACCGGCGACCGTGACGATGACCGCGACCATGGCTGCGAACACGGCCGCAATGCGCCGTACCGACACGAACTTCTGCGGCATGACCTTCTGGAGCACAAGACACTGGAACACAGGGGTTCTCGCTTTCTCTTGTCCGCGAATGCGGATCACCTGTTGGGATCTGGTCGTTCGACGATGACCGTGGTGGCCTTGACCACTGCCGTCGCGACGACTCCCGGCTCGAGTGCGAGTTCGCGAACGGCTTCGGAACTCATCAGCGAGGTCACCTCGAATGGACCGCACTGCATGGTCACCTGCGCCATGACAGTGTCGCTGACGACGTCGGTGACCAGACCGGTGAACCGGTTACGCGCCGACCGCAGAACGCCGGTGCCGTCGTCCTCGACCGTTCGCGCCCTTTTCCTGGCAAGGGACGCCAGCCCGACTCCGTCGACGGTCGCGACACCGTTCTCTGACCCCGGCTCGAGTTCTCCTGACGCCAACCACCGTCGAACGGTGTCGTCACTGACACCGAGCAGCATCGCCGCATCACGCACCCTGATCGCTGCCACGGGCGGAAGTGTACCCGCAGATGCGAGATAAGGGCGTCTGTATCCCCGCAGATACGTGCACTGGCTGCACAACCCGTGATGTCGTCGGTCGGTCGCGATGAGTTCGTGCGCCCATATTGGTCAACCCCCGCAGGCGATGAGAAACCCACTCGCCCATGTCCAACTCGCCCGATAACGTGGAGAAGCATGAGCCAACCAGCACCGCCGTCCGCAGCGACGGGGCCGGCACCGTCACCGACATCTCGCCTCGACGTCGCCGTCGAGGCGATCCACCTCGTCAAGAAGTTCGACGACTTCACCGCCGTCGACGACATCAGCTTCGTCGTGCCGACCGGCAGCGTGCTCGGTTTGCTCGGTCCCAACGGCGCGGGAAAGACGACAACGGTCCGCATGATGACGACACTGTCCGTGCCCACCAGCGGCACAGCGCGGATCGCGGGATTCGACGTCCGCGAGAATCCCGAACAGGTACGCCGCAACATGGGGCTGACCGGCCAGGCGGCGACTGTCGACGAGATCCTCACCGGGCGTGAGAATCTGCGCATGGTCGGCGGTCTCTACGGCATCACGCGCAAGGCGTTGGCTGCGCGCACAGATGAACTCCTCGACCAGTTCTCGCTCTCGGACGCCGCCGACAAGCAGGTGCGCGCCTACTCGGGCGGCATGCGTCGTCGGCTCGACCTCGCCGTCAGCCTGTTGGCCGCGCCGCCGGTCCTGTTTCTCGACGAACCGACAACAGGACTCGACCCGCGCAGCCGCGCAGAGCTCTGGGACGTGCTGCGACGCCTGGTCGCCGGCGGTACCACCCTGGTACTGACGACGCAGTATCTCGAGGAGGCCGACCAACTCGCCGACAACATCGTCGTCATCGACAAGGGCCGCATCATCGCCGAGGGGACCCCGTTGCAACTGAAGGAACGCGCCGGTGCGGCGAGCGTGGTGATCACCGTCTCCGACGCGACATCGCTGCCCGCCGCATCCAAGCTTCTGCGTCGCAACGGTGGCGAGGTGTTCGTCGACGAGACCGCCCGTACGTTGACGTCGGCGGCATCCGGTCTCGCCGACCTGACGCGAATCGCGGGCTGGTTCGACGAGTCCGGCATCACCGTCGACGACATCGGCCTGGCCCGGCCGAGTCTCGATGACGTGTTCTTGTCTCTCACCGGGCACCGTGCCGAAGGCGCGCAGAACGACCGTGCCGAAGGCGCGCAGAACGACCGTGCCGAAGGCGCGCAGAACGACCGTGCCGAAGGCGCGCAGAACGACCGTGCCGAAGGCGCGCAGAACGACCGTGCCGAAGGCGCGCAGAACGACCGTGCCGAAGGCGCGCAGAACGACCGTGCCGAAGGCGCGCAGAACGACCGTGCCGAAGGCGCGCAGAACGACCGTGCCGAAGGCGCGCAGAACGACCGTGCCGAAGGCGCGCAGAACGACCGTGCCGAAGGCGCGCAGAACGACCGTGCCGAAGGCGCGCAAGACGACCGTGCCGAAGGCGCGGCTGATACAGAAACCTCGGATGGCACAGAGCCCACTTCCACCGACACATCGAGCGGAGACCTCCGATGAGCACGACATCACTGGCATCCCAGTTGGTCGACCGTCCGCCGGTTCACCCGACGAACGTCTGGCAGCAAGCGTGGATCATGGTGAAGCGCAACATGATCCATACCCGGCGCATGCCGGAGATGCTCTCCGACGTCACCATTCAGCCGATCATGTTCGTCGTGTTGTTCGCCTATGTCTTCGGTCCGGCAATCAGCGCGGGCAATCCGGCGATCAACTACAAGCAGTATCTGCTGCCCGGCATCATGGGCCAGACGATCGTGTTCACCGCGTTCATCGTCGCCACCGGCATCACCGCCGACATCGAGAAAGGCATCATCGATCGCTTCCGGTCACTGCCGATCAGACGCTCATCGGTGTTGATCGGGCGCAGTATCGCCAGCCTGTTGCACTCGTCCATCGGCATCGTGGTGATGGCGTTGACGGGTGTGATCATCGGGTGGCGCATCACGACGTCGGTGTGGGACGGCGTCCTGGGCTTCCTGCTGGTGTTGGTGTTCGGCTTCGCGATGATCTGGTTCGGCGTGATGATCGGCTCGTGGTTGCGCTCGGTCGAGGCGGTGAACGGATTCATGTTCTCCGTCCTGTTTCCGCTGACCTTCGTCTCCAACGCGTTCGTGCCGACCACCGCGATGCAACCGTGGTTGCGCACGATCGCAGAGTGGAATCCCATCTCGTCGCTCATCCAGGCGATGCGCGTGCTGTGGGGCAATGGCCCGGCGGCCGGCGCAGATGCGGCACTCCCGCTGCGCTACCCGGAGTTGTCGACGCTCATCTGGGCCGTCGCACTCACGCTGCTGTTCATGCCGTTCGCCCTGCGGAACTACGCACGACGCACCGCAGACTGAGCCTCGGCCTCCGCGTGGAAACACGTGTTTCTGGCACCCTCTCGCGAAGCTTCGCTCGCTTGTGTCAGGAACACGTGTTTCTGCGGCTCCGCCCTCGGGTTGTGCTCACGCCGTCGCGGCGAGCGCCTCGAGCGGGTCGGTGTACACGGCGTCGAGCGACACCGCGCCGGCCGCCTGCTGCTGTACCGTCACGCCCGAATGCGAGACTCGCACATCACGTTTCGGCGAGACCGAGGTCTCGCGAATTGCCGCGGCGACCAGTGGCAGGGTCGACGGGTTGTCGGTGAACGCCTGCCCGCCGAGGATGATGTGGTCGGGGTTGAAGATGTCAGCCATGAGTGCGACCGCACGCCCGAGGACCGTCGCGCGTTCGTCGAGCAGTGCACGGGCAGTGGCATCGCCATTTCGGGCGAGGGTGTGTACGCCCTCGATGTCGGCGACCTCGAGGCCGAGTGCGACGGCAGCCTCGACGACCCCGGTGTCACTCGCGGTCGGCTCGAGTCGACCGGTGTGCTGTGGGTCGAGCAGGGTGGTGGCCCCGGTCGGGAAGTGCCCGATCACCGGCGGTCCGGCGGTCGGCGTGTGCACGGCGCCGTCGACACTGAATGCGATCCCGACCATCTCGCGCGCATAGAAGTAGAGGAAGCTCGACCGCTTGTCGCTCGGGTTGACGACGAGTTCGGCGGCGGCCATCGCCTCGACGTGCGACGCCACCGAGACAGGGAGGCCGACCGCCTCGGCGATCACGGTACCCACAGGCGCTCCCGACCAGCCGAGACGCGGATGGTCGACGAAGCCACCGGGGGCGACGCGACCGCCGATCGCCACGCCCGCCCACAGCACCCGACGATTCGACCAGCGTCCGACGAATCGACGGGCGCTGTCGCCGATGGCCACCAGTGTCTGTTCGGGCGACTCGGCGATCGGCGTCGGGATCTGGATCGCACCCACCACACGATGGAGCAGGTCATGGGTGGTGATGGAGGTGACCTTGTATCCGATGTGGATGCCGAGGGTGAGGTAGTCCGTCACGTTGATCTCGAACGGCAGCCGCGGTCGGCCGATCGCCCCGGCGGGCGCGAGGTCGGCACGCTCGCGTAGGAGACCCGCCTTCAGCAGTGCGCCCACCTGGCGGTTGACGGTAGAGATCGACAGTCCCGTGGCCTCGGCGGCGTCGTCACGGAAGATCGGACCGGACAGCCGGGCGGTACGCAGAACCAGTGCGGCGGGTTTGTCGGAGAGCTCGAGGCGCGGAGTCGCGATCTGAATCGGCCGCCCCCCTCTCCTGGCAGTGCGTGGTTCGAGCCCCGGCACCGGGGTCGGTCGCGCGGCCGATCGACGTGGAATCGGTCGCGGCGCCGGTCGCCGGACCGGTGAGGAAAGAGTAGCCGTACGGATGGGCTGATCAACTGTTGCAGTCATGGGTTCGTGTCCTGGTATCGGTGCAGGCGAATCCGGAAAGACGCGACATCATCGTTCTCACACGCGGCCGGCCGGGAGATCACGGCGCGCGGTCGACGACGATCGCAGGGGATTCGCGGAGAATGCGGATGGATTACTGAAAGTCAGATCTCGGCGTTCAACGCATTCGGCGGCAACACAGCACACGTGCGAACGGCAGACGGCAACCCAGAGCGGTGATCACGTAGGTCACCTCTGAGATCTGCGCCAAGGCGCCGTCGTGTTCGCTCGTCATGTGCTCGAAGCTAGCAACCGGGCGCAGTGGCCCGCAACTCCCCCACGCACCTCCCATCGCAGGTCACGGACCACTTCCGCGACGCGACAGGGTCGTCCACCGGCGAGAATAGGTGTGCGGGGAGCGCCCGTCGCGGGTTACGCGCACCCTGCGCGAAAGTCGCTCGCACCCAACGTGGGCGCCGAGCGGTCGTCCTGCTCATCCATGGAGGCTGTCAGTGGGCTGCCGTAACCTGAATCACATGCCACCGCAGGCCGCCACCACTGCGCAACCGACCGATTCCGACGCCGAGTTCCACGCGGCCACGGAGCCTTTTCGGCGCGAGATCCTCGCGCACTGCTATCGCATGATGGGGTCGCATCACGACGCCGAAGACCTCACCCAGGACACCTACCTGCGGGCGTGGCGTGCCTACGACAGGTTCGACGGCCGCGCGTCCGTTCGCACCTGGCTGCACAAGATCGCGACCAATACGTGCCTGACCGCCCTGCAGAGCAGACAGCGCAGGCCGCTGCCGTCGGGACTCGGTGGTGACGCTTTCGACCCCACCGACGCGCTCGACACCGACCGTGAGGTCCCCTGGCTCGAGCCCTTCGCGGGAACCGTGGACGAGATCTCCCCCGGCGACGACGCCGACCCGGCATACGTCGTCGGCGCACGCGAGTCCATCCGCCTTGCGTTCATCGCAGCGCTGCAGCATCTACCCGAGAGACAGCGTGCCGTGCTGATCCTCCGCGACGTCCTGCAATGGCGCGCCGCCGAGGTCGCCGACGCGATCGGTGTCACGACGGCGACGGTCAACAGTCTGCTGCAACGTGCACGCGAGCAGCTCAGGAACGCTGCACCACAACGTGATTCGCCCGGAGAGATCACCGACGACGCCAAGCGCGAACTGCTGGCCAGGTACGTGTCCGCGTTCGAACGCTACGACGTCGACGCCATAGCCTCCATGTTCACCGACAAGGCGATCTGGGAGATGCCGCCGTTCACCGGTTGGTATCAGGGTCCTGAGTCGATCGCGACACTCATCCGCGGCAACTGTCCGGCGGAGAAGGCGGGCGACCAGATCCTACTGCCGACCACCGCCAACGGGCAGCCCGCGTTCGGTCTCTACATGCGCGGACCCGACGGCGTGCATCGGCCGTTCCAACTCCAGGTACTCGACGTGGTCGCAACCGGCGCCGCCGGGACGGTCGAGGTCGCCCATGTCGTCGCGTTCTTCGGCGACGATCTGACCGAGGACTTCGCCCGCTTCGGTCTCCCCGCGACGCCCTACGATGCTCCTCCACAGGTGCAACCAAGCCCCTGGCACTGAGCGAATCCGACGGCTGCCCAGCTCGTGGGGGCTCGCCCCCCACCCGACTGATCTCCACGTCGACGTCTGCTCACGTCGATTCCTACACTCACTTCAATTCCTGAACTCACTTCGATGTCTGGGGAATGGCGCCGGGGTCCATCCACACGATCTCCCAGGCGTGCCCGTCGGGATCGCAGAAGGTGCGGCTGTAGGTGAAACCCTCGTCGGTGGGAGCGCGCAGCGTCGAACCGCCGTTGGCGAGCGCGGCGTCGGCAATCTCGTCGACCTCGTGACGTGAGGCCGCAGAGAACGCGATCACCACCTCGCGCACGGCTGCGTCCCCTCGACGGGGGTCGACCGCTGCCTCGCCTGCCGAGTATCCGGCAAACCGCTGCGTGGCGAGGAGCACGAGAACCGTGCCGTCGCTGATCGGCAGGCACAGCGTCCCGGCGTCGCAGAACACCTCGTCGGGTCGGAAGCCGAGGCTCTCGAAGAACCGCCGAGATCTCAGCGTGCTGTCGACGGGCAGTGTGATGAACAAGGTGGACACCATGCAAGGACCGACCGACGCTGGAGCGCGAAGTCATCGGTTGCGGTCGAGGCCGCCGATCGATCGCCGGGTCGACCGCATAGGCTGACCGAGCATGGGAGTCATTTACCTCGTGCGACACGGTCAGGCCAACCCGACTGCCTACGGCGTCACCGACAGCGATCCCAGCGCGGTCGAGACCGGTCCCGGCCTCACCGACATCGGGCGGGTTCAGGCAGGCCTCACCGGCACCTTGTTGTCGGCACAGGTCAGCGGTGTGACCGCTGCGATCAGTGGCGACCTCGCGCGACAGACCGAGACATTGGCGGGGGTGCTCGCGCGCCTCGACGCAGCGCCGGAGCCGATCGTCGACCCGTCGTGGAACGAGTACGAACTCCCGTCGCTCGCCGGCGCTGCGAACGCCGACGAATTCGCCGATCAGAAGTCCTACCAGCAGCGGCTCGATGCCGGACTCGCCCACTGGATCGACCAGACCTCCATGGCCGACGCAGAAGGCGACGCACGGCCATCCGGATCGGGCGAGACCTACCCCGAGTTCCGCTCACGGGTGACCGGGGCAGGCGAGCGCGCTGCCGAGTTGGCCGGTAGTGGTCAGTCCGTGCTCGTGGTGTCGTCGGCGGGCACCATCACGCAGGTGATCGCCGAACTGTGGGGTGTTCCGCCGCACCGCTGGCCTGCGATGGCCCGCACCATGGTGAACGCCTCGGTGACCAAACTTCTCGTCGGGCGCAGCGGCGTCTCGGTGATGTCGCTCAACGAGCACGCGCACCTCGTCGACCGAGAGGGCGGGGTGGCGACCTTCCGCTGAGTGCAGCCGCGCATGTGGTGCCGATCGACGAATGTGGTTGCTACAGAACACATACTGAAAATCGACTTACATCCACGCCGCACACTCGCCGGCCGGCGGTTCGCTGATGTCGGTTTCAAGCGTTGATTCTGTGCCCCGATTCCGCAGTCGGATTTCTTGTCGGTGGCCGGTCGTAGTATGGGTACAAACGTTCGATCCGGCGAGGGTAAGGGGGTGTGGGATGTCGATCGAGTCAGTTGGCCCAGGCGCCGATTCTGCTGCGGGAGGTGATGATTCGGGACGATTCGATCCGACGTCCGATGCTGTTCAGTCGGATTGGGCCACGGGCGTGCCGCTCGGGTTGTTGGGTGGTGTCGATCCCGCCGCTCCGGAGGGTTCGGACACGGTTGCCGTACTAGAAGGTTTGACCCGATTGCGGTGCGGTGAGGCGTTTGTGGCGTGGGCGCGGTATCAATCGATCGGGGTGCTCTATGACCGGCTGGTCGCTGCGCGTGCCGAGACTGATGGCCTGATCGTCGACGGCTTTTCCGATGCTGCAGCACGCATCTCAGGGATCTTCGCGGTGTCACGTCCGCAGGCGGAACGCATGATCGACGAGGCGATCGTGCTGCGGGATGATCTGCCGCAGGTGTTCGGCTGTCTGCGCGAGGGGATCGTGTCGGTCGAGCAAGCGCGACTGGTCATCTCACGCACCGACCTGGTGCGTGGGCCGGGCACCCCGCCCGAGGTGGTGGCCGCTGTCGACGAGCAGATCGCGACCACGCTACGTACCCGGCGGGGGTCGTGGAAACGACCTCGCCTGCGGGACATGGTGGATCGGATCGTGTTCCGCCAGGATCCCGATGCGGTGCGTGAACGTCGTGAACGTGCTCTGGACAAGCGGGGTGTGTTCACCGACAACTGTGGTGACGGGGTCGGGGAGATCACCGCCGTGATGTCAGCGGAGAACGTGCGGGTAGCAGTCGCTGCGGTACGGCGTTTGGCTGACGCGGTGTGCGGCGGTGATGGGCGGACTCGTCAGCAACGCGCCTCGGATGCCATGTTCGCGCTCTTGAGCGGTTCCCGATTCGAATGCGCCTGCGGCAGTGACGACTGCACCGCCCAGATCCCCGAACCCGGCACCGTACCGCCTGCCGATCCGCGGTTCGTCATCCACGTCGTGTGCAACGAAGGCGCCTTCACCCCACCCGAAACCGCCGACGGCACCCAGAATCGCGCCGACAGCACCGCTAAGCACGCCGACAGCACCGGCGATTCCGCCGACGGCACCAAGAGTTGCGCTGACGGGACAGGGAATCGCTTCGAGGGCACCGCTGGTTTCGCCGACGGCACCGGGAAGCCCGCCGACGGCACCGCCGCTTCCGCTGACAGCACCGCAGATCGCGCCGACAGCACCGCCGCTTCCGCTGACAGCACCGGGAATCGCGTCGAGGGCATCAGAAGCCGCGCCGATAGCACCGCCGCTTCCCCTGACGGCACTGGGAATCGCGCCGAGGGCACCGCGGATTTCGCCGACGGCACTGCAGATCTCGCCGATAGCACCGCCGATTTCGCCGACGGCACCGCGGGAACCGCTGACGGCACCGCAGAAACCGGTGGCGGAGTAGCGGATGCGGTTGACAGCGAGGCGGATTCGTCGTCTGGTGGCGTCGCTCATGGCAGCAACGCCGACGGCACGTCCGGCGGTGACGCGTCCGACGATGACGTGTCCGGCGATGCCGCCGGTGGCCGACGACCCGGGTTGCGTTATGCGCGCAAAGACGGTCACCGGACCGCCCAGTCGCCCGAGGCTGTGCCGGTCGGGTTCATGGACGGCTACGGCATCATCTCCGCCGAACACGTCCGCGACATCGCCGCCCGCCCAGACACAGTGACCCACCGCGTGGTCCCGACAAACACCCCCGAAAACGCCGACGGCACCTACACCCTGCCCGCACACGGCACCGACCCCTACCGCCCGTCGACTGCGTTAGATGAGGCGGTGCGCTGTCGCGACGGCTACTGCGTCGATCCCGGCTGCGCCCATTCGGCGTGGACCGCCGACAACGATCACGTCACCGAATACGACCACCACAACCCCGTAGCTGGTGGGCACACCAGCTACGAGAATCTCAACACCAAATGCCGATACGGGCACATCCAGAAAACATTCGGCAACTGGATCGATGACCAATACCGCGACCCGGCCACCGGCCGGCTGGTCACCGAATACATCACCCCCGAAGGCTTCGTCATCCCCGGCGACGCCGAAACCTTCGAAGACACCTTTCTCGGACTACGCCGACTCCGCTTCACCCCACCAACCACCGGTGAACCACCACCCCGACCACCAGGAACGCCATCACCGCAGGCACCAACGCGCCACCGAACACGCGCGGCGAACAAACACGCCCGACGCCGCGCCGAACGACACCGCAACCGCCAACGCCGACTCGCCCGCAACGCCGACAAACCCTACGCCGACGTCGCAGGACCACCACCGTTCTGACACGGCCGACCGAGCTAGAGCAGACGTACTCCGGAAGTCGACAGTCAGTTGCTACTTGAGTGCTGCGAGTCCGGCGGCGATGAACTCTCCGGTTGCCTCCCCGGCGTGCTCGGCGCCCTCCGACGCCGCGCCTGCGCGGGCGCGATGGCTGATACCCTCCGCAATCACGCCCAGTTTGAGATTCGCCAACCCGAGATAGAACGGCCAGTCGCCGAGGTCGTTTCCGGTCAGTGCCGCGTAGCGCTGAGCCATGTCGTCGGCGGACGGGTATCTATCACTCGTCCACGCACCGTCGAACCCGAGCACCCTGTCGAACACGGGCGTCCTGTACACACACATGAGCGCAACGTCGGTGATCGGATCGCCAAGCGTCGACATCTCCCAGTCCACCACCGCGGCAACAGTTCCCGGGTCATCAGTGGCAAGAATGGTGTTGTCGACGCGGTAGTCGCCGTGGACGATCGTCGCGCGCGCATGCTCCGGCACGCGCGCACCAAGCGCCTCGACGAGTGTGTCGACATCGGGCAGGTCACGACTGCGCACATGCGACCACTGCCGAGCCCACAACTTCACCTGCCTACCCGCGAAACCCGCCGCCCTGCCGAACTCTCCGAGCCCGACCGCCTCGTAGTCGACGCCGTGCAAAGCAGCCAGTGTCGAGATCAAGCCGTCGGCATTGCGCGCCACCTCGTCGTCGGACAATGCGGACAGGTCGTCGCCTGTGCGTATCACCGTTCCGTCGACGAATTCGACGATGGTGCACGGCGCCCCGAGTACCGAGCCGTCGGAGTCGAACGCCACCGGTGCCGCAACCGGGACGTCGGTACGCGCGAGCGCAGACGTCACCGCCCACTCGCGCCCCATGTCATGCGCCGACGGCGTCAGCCCGCCGGTCGGGGGCCGTCTGGCGACCCAACGATGCACACCGTCACTGACCATGAAGGTGAGATTCGACTTCCCGCCACTGATCAACTCGACGTCGAGCGGCCCGGCAACGTCGACTCCAGTGTCCACCAGGAACCGCTGCAGCGTAACGGGATTCAGAACGGATTCGACGGTGCTCATGCGTGCTCCCCGGCATCCGAGGAGGCCTGACGTTTGCGCGCACGTCCTATCGCCCTGCGCGCGATGGCCCAGCGGTGCACTTCGGACGGCCCGTCGTAGATCCGGAACGGTCGGAGTTCTCGCTGTAGTCGTGCGAGTGGCAGGTCGTCGGAGACACCGAGCCCCCCGCACATCTGGATGGAACGATCGACGATACGTGAGTATGCTTCGGCAGCAAACGTTTTTGCGATTGATGTCTCCGACGACGCATGGTGACCTTCGTCGAGTTCGTAACAGGCCTTGACCAGGAGTGCGCGCGACGCCGCGAGATCGATCTCGTTGTCGGCGACCATCTGTTGGATCATGCCGAGGTCGCCGAGTGTCCCGCCGAATCCGTTGCGTTGGGCGACGTACTCGACGGCGATGTCGTGGCAGCGTACGGCGATCCCGAGCCAGCGCATGACGTGTGTCATACGCGCAGGGCCCAATCGCACCTGGGCGTATCGGTAGCCCTGGTCGACCTCGCCGAGCACGTCGGCGTCGGGGACGAAGACGTCGGTGAAGCGGACCTCGCAGTGGCCGCCGATCATCGCCCGGTCGGTGGTGTGGATGTGTCGCGTGACCTCGATACCGGGGGTGTCGCCCGGAGCGAGGAACATCGTCGCACCGCCACGGTCGCCGGGCGCTCCGGCAGTACGCGCCATGATGATGTAGAAGCCGGCCCCGTCGGCTCCCGTGATGAACCGCTTCTCGCCGTTGATCTTCCAGCCGCCATCGACCTTGGTCGCCGCGGTGCGCAGTTGGTTGGGGTCCGAGCCAGCTCCTGGCGCCGGTTCGGTCATCGCGAACGCGGAGCGGACGTCACCACTGGCCAACGGCGCAAGATATTTGAGCTTCTGCTCGTCGTCTGCGATGTGGGCCAGCATGTGCACGTTTCCCTCGTCCGGTGCCCCGATGTGCAGAGCTGCGGGACCGAACGTCGAATAGCCACCGGCTTCGAAGACCGGAACCCGATCCGACATCGAGAGTCCGTGACCGCCGAACTCGACAGGCGCATGTGGTGCAAAGATGCCCAACTGCTTGGCCTTCTCGTTCAGGTCGCGCCGTAGATCGTCGCCGCCCGCCGCGGTGATGTCCCCGTCGTTCGCGTTCTCGATCGGCAGCACGACGTCGGCGATGAATGCGGTTGTCTTCTTGACGAGGTCCGTCACGTCGGACGAGTAGCTCAGTTGCACTGCCATCAGGTCTCCGTACTCGAAATTGTCGCCGGGACTCTCCGAATCCCGGTGAGTCGATCACCACGCGCCGACCGAGCGTTCGTTCGGCGACCCCAGAGTGCCAGAAGTGCGCTGCCCGGGTCAACCGATCAGCCGAGCACGACCTCAGCGCTCAACGTATCCGACGGTGGCCCTCGAGAGATCCAGATTGCGTGCGATCAGCTCGTCGGGGCCCAGTTCGCCGTCGGGCTTGAACCATGTCGAGACACCGACGCAGATCGTCGTGACAGCGCGCGCGGCGTCCTTGGGATACCTGGTACGAAAGTCGCCGGCGTCGACTCCGGCGAAGACGATCTCGTCGACCATCCGCTGTTGACGGTCGCGTAACCCGATGTAGGTCTGCTTGTAGCTGCTGTCGAGGCTGCGGATCTCGGTCGATCCGACGAACGCCTGCTCACGGCGATACATGTGGAAGCGGAGAAGCGATTCGACGACGGCGTCGAATTGGTCGACAGGCTCTGGACCGGCCTCGGTGACAGCCTGTTCGGAGCGGGTGAGGAGATCGGTCATCGTCCTCTCGAGCAGCCCCTGCAGCAGCGATTGCTTCGACGGATAGTGGTGATAGAGCCCGGGAACGGACAGGTTTGCCCGTGCGGCGATCTCGCGCACCGACGTGCCGTGGTAGCCGTGCTCAGCGAATGCGGCCAGCGCCGCAGCGAGTGGAACGGGCAACTCGGGCTCGCCGAAATCACGCCAGCGCCCCGTCTGCTCCCCCACTTCCGCATCGTCGACGCCGCTACTCATGGCATCCAACATATCCTCATCCACTTCCCGTCACCGCAGGCACCAGCGACATCATCAACGCGACGCCCAGATCGACCACCTCGTCGGGGCCCATCGGGACATCGTCGTCGAGCCACGCCGACAACAGTCGTGCCAGCCCGCCCACCTGGAACTGGGCGGCTCCCATGACCCATGGGCCGGGTGGCGTCTCGAGTGCCGCGGATGTGGCCTCGAGGGTGATCGACGCGAAGACGGCGGTGGAATCCCGGCGCTTGTCGGCCAGCACAGGGCTGGTGAGCATCGGCGAGAACAGCAGTCGCCCCTTCCTACGGTCGGAGTCGATGATCGCGACGATCGCCGCGACGGCAGCGCGGACCTTGTCAGCGACGCCCGAACCCGTGCTGAATGCGGACAGTGCGTCGCGCGAGATCTCGTCGATCACGCGGTCGTAGGTCGCAGCCACCAGGGCATCGATCGTGTCAAAGCTCTCGTAGAAATAGCGCGGATTGAGCGACGTCGCGCCGCACACGCCGCGAACCGTCACAGACTGAGGCGGCTGCCCGCCGAGCAACTGCAGGGCTGCGTCCATCAGGGCGGTACGGCGGCGCGCCACCCGTTCGTCGCCCTTGACCCCGCTATAGGTGCGAAGTCCCTCGCTCACGTCGCTCACGTCGTCCATCTTGACATCCGTGACGGGTCGGGCGTTGAATCAGGAAACAGCCGTTACCAGATAGGAGTCGCCGCGATGCCGGTGCCCGACATCCGCCCGAACGCCGTGGAGAACCAGCACGGGCAGGACCGACGAGTGGACGACAGTCGCGGGCGCGACGAGATCGACAGTTCCGACCTGGTCATGCTCGGCGCCGCTGCGCTCGCCGGTCCTGCGAACGTGATCATGCAACTCGCGCTCCCAGCGGTCGGTTACGGCGTGTACGAGAGCCGCGTGGACTCCGGCAATCTGTTCAAACATCCGGTCAAACGCACGCGAACGACGTTGAGCTACCTTGCCGTCGCCGCGATGGGATCACCGTCCGACCGTCAGGCGTATCGGCGCGCCGTCGGTCGGGCACACGCCAGGGTTCACTCGACACCGCAGAGTCCAGTGTCGTACAACGCGTTCGACCCGAGTCTGCAACTCTGGGTGGCCGCATGCCTGTACAAGGGCTGGGAGGATGTCCAGCACGTCTACGGCGATCCGTCGATCATATCCGAGGAGACCTACCGAGCGGGCGCGGTCATGGGCACCACCCTGCAGGTGCCGCCACACATGTGGCCCGCTACCCGCGCCGACTTCGAAACCTACTGGCAGGACACACTTTCAACACTGGTGATCGATCCTCCGATTCGGGAGCATCTGCTCGCGATAGCGCGCATGGAGTTCGCGGGCCCGATCGTCGCCCGCATCGGGGGCTGGTGGTCGTACATCATGACGGTCGGGTTCCTCCCCGACGACTTTCGCGACAAGATGGGTGTCGAGCTCGCGCCGTGGCAGCAGACGGTGTTCGACGTGCACAACGTCATCGTGCGTCATACGGTGCGTCATCTACCGAAACCGTTGCAGCAGTTCCCGTTCAACCTTCTACTCGCCGACGTACGGCGCCGCGTCCGGACCGGCAGACCGCTGGTCTGACATCGTCCCGGGCGCTCACCCGACGGTCGCGAGAGCCTCGGGTGTGAGGTCGTCGACGCGCGTGTGTCCGGCGAGACCGAGTGTCAGGTCGAGTTCGGCGACGATGTTGGCGACCGCGTCGCGGGCGCCGTCCGCACCCGCGAGGGCGAGTCCGTACATGTGCGGTCGTCCGATACACACCGCATCGGCGCCGAGCGCGAGCGCCTTGAAAACATCTGCGCCCGAATAGATTCCCGAGTCGATCAACACAGCGATTTGGTCCTCGACGGCTGGGCCGATGGCAGCGAGCGCGTCGATCGAACTGATCGCGCCGTCGATCTGACGCCCCCCGTGGTTGGAGACGATGATCCCGTCGACGCCCGTGTCGACGGCGCGACGCGCGTCGTCGGGA
Organism: Gordonia otitidis; assembly: GCF_020735545.1. Lineage (NCBI taxonomy): Bacteria > Bacillati > Actinomycetota > Actinomycetes > Mycobacteriales > Gordoniaceae > Gordonia > Gordonia otitidis. Next base: position 2,377,815 of record NZ_CP085974.1, on the reverse strand, counting down.
TGCAACACACCCTTGAGCACGATCGGCAGGGACGTTCGCTCGCGGAGACCCTCGATCTGCGCCCAACTCAACGAGGGTCGCGAATAGATGTCGAGGAAGGTCTGCACGCCGACGCGGGGCTCCGGTCGGATGATGTTGCGCAGCAATGCTCCCGGAGTGTTCCTGGCGATGGAGATCAGGGTGCGCAATGCGCCGACCGAGATCTCTCGGCGATCGTCGCCCGCCACCGCGGCTCGCTCGGCGACGATCTCACCGAACCGGGGATCCGAGGTGTACTGGGCGATCCCCTCCGCGCGGGCGAACGGCAGTGACCCGAGATTGAGATCGCGCGGACGCCAGCCGAGCATCGTCGTGTCGAGGGTGACCGCGACGGCCGACGCCCCGACGCGTTCCGCGCGCTGCAGCAGGCTGTCGACGAGGTCGTCGTCGGTCGACCAGTAGAGCTGGAACCATCGAGGTGCGCCGGGCCGGACGCGATCCATCTCCGCGGCGACCTCTTCCATGGGCACGCCACCTTGATTGGAGAAGATGTAGGGCAATCCCAACTCGGCGGCCGCATGGCCGATCATCCGGTCGGCGCCGCGCGCGACGAGGTCGCCCGCTCCGACGGGAGCGAACAGGATCGGCGCGGGCAGTCGGTCACCGAAGAGTTCGACCTCCAGCGTTCGCTCCGCGACATCACGCAGCACTCGCGGCACGATGGCGCGGCGATCGAGCGCTGCGCGGTTCGCGGCCATGGTGCGACCGCCACCCGCTCCACCCGCGATGTACGCCCAGGCGCGCTCGGACATCTTTTGGCGGGCGCGTCGTTCCAACTCGTCGAAGTCGGTCGGCACCACAGGTGTGCGACCGTGGATTCCCGCTGAGTAGATGTCGTTCTGACGGGCGCGACCGGAGAGTGGTGACGGCATACTCCTCAGCGTATGACCCGCCTCACAGAACCCGACCACCGGTCATGGCCGTGATCACAACCGACGCCCAAGCGCGACCCTCGCTACTCTGGCGGGCGACCGGTCGGGAGATCAAAGGGATCACATGGCTATCTGGTTGTACAAGCTCGGACGCGCCGCGTTTCGCCACAAGTGGATGGTCATCAGCGCGTGGGTCGTCGTCCTGATCGTCTTCGGTGGACTGGTCGGGTTCTTGAAACCGACATTCGCGACCAACTTCGAATTGCCCGGCACCGACTCCGATCGCGCGATGTCGGTGATGAAGGAGGACTTCCCAGCCGCCAACGACCAGTTGCTGAAGTCGTCGACGTCGATCCTCGTCGCCGCCGACGACGGACTCGAGAACCACATGGGCCAGATCGACGCGCTGGTCGCCAAAGCGCGCACGCTGCCCAAGGTCATCGAGCCGCAGACCGTCGTCAACCCGGTGACCGCGGCGAAGGCGAATCCCGCCATCGCACCGAAGGTCCTCGGCGACAACGGCAAGGTCGGACTGATCCAGATCAAGCAGGACATCCGTGCTAACGAACTGACCAACGACGACATGACCCAGTTCGAGAACCTGCTCGCCGAGTTCCGCGGCAACGGGCTGCAGGTCGAGGGCACCGGATCGTTGATGCAGGTCTTCCAACAGGGCGGAGTGTCGGAACTGTTGGGCTTCGTGATCGCGTTCATCGTCATGATCATCGCGTTCGCATCCATCGTGGCCGCCTTCATCCCGATCATCACCGGCATCTTCGGCGTGGGCATCACCATGCTGCTCGTCACGTTGAGCGCCAAGATCTTCGACGTCCAGCAGAGCGCCACCACGATCATCACCATGCTCGGAATCGCGGTCTCGATCGACTACGCGTTGTTCATCGTGTCCCGCTACCGATCCGAGCTGAATCTCGGCGGGTCCAGGGAAGCCGCCGCGGGCCGAGCCGTCGGCACCGCCGGGTCGGCAGTGGTGTTCGCGGGTCTGACGGTCGTTGTCGCAGTGTGTGCGCTGAGCGTCGTGGGAATCCCGTTCATCACGCAGATGGGTATCTCGGCCGGTCTTGCGGTCATCGTCGCCGTGCTCGGCGCCATCACGTTGATCCCCGCGCTGCTCGGCGCGTTCGGCAGGTTCGCGTTCAGTCCCCGCATCCCCGGACTGCGTCACGGCGACGAGCCCGATTCCCAACCGTCGAACGGCCTACGGGTCGCACGCTTCATCACTCGATTCCCGCTCCCGGTTGCACTCGTGGGCCTCGTGCTGCTCGGTCTCGCGGCGATCCCGATGTCGAACATGCAGCTCGGCATGGACTCCACCGGTGACAAGGAGTACGCGGCAACGAAACTGCTCGAACGCGGCTTCGGTGAGGGTGTGAACGGTCCGCTGCTCGTCGTCGTCAGCGACGCGTCGGGCGGCGACATCGCACCCGCTGCCGATGCGGTTGTCGCTCATGTGAAGACGCTGCCGAATGTGGCCAACCCGGAGCAGGTCGTCTGGGTGGGCAACGGCAGCAACCGCCAGGGAGCGACAGCTGCGCTGATCTCGGTGACACCTCAGAAGTCCCCGTCGGGCCCGGAGACGCACACCCTGATGGATCAGATCCGCGACTACGGGTCGTCGAAACCCGGTGGCGCGACAGTCAACGTGGGGGGCCAGACGGCCATCATGTCCGACATCTCCAGCAAGCTCAGCAGTGCGCTCCTGCCGTTCCTGATCGTGGTGGTCGGTCTCGCCTTCGTCATTCTGACCATCGTGTTCCGTTCGTTGCTGGTGCCGCTGACCGCGACCATCGGGTTCCTGTTCTCCGTGTGCGCGACGTTCGGTGCGACGGTCTGGATCTTCCAGGAGGGCCACCTCGGGCTGATCGATCACACGAAGCCGATCATCTCGTTCCTGCCGATTTTCCTGATCGGCGTCGTGTTTGGACTCGCCATGGATTACCAGGTGTTCCTGGTGACACGAATGCGCGAGGAGTACGTGCACGGTCTGTCGGCGAAGGACTCGGTGATCGTCGGCTACCAGCACGGGGCGCGCGTGGTCGCGTCTGCCGCGGTCATCATGATCTCGGTGTTCTCGGCGTTCATGCTCGCACCCGACACCATCGCCAAGGAGATGGGTTTCGCGCTGGCCGCAGCGGTCTTCTTCGACGCATTCATCATCCGGATGGCCGTCGTGCCCGCGGTGATCGCGATGATGGGCGATTGGGCATGGAAGATCCCGCGCTGGCTGAATCGCATCCTGCCCAACGTCGACATCGAGGGCACCGAGATCCGCAAGATCCCGATCGACGACGGACCCGCCGAGACGCGAGAGGCCGTCCCGGCGGGGCAGAGCTGAACGTCGCTCACCGCGTCATGGCGCTGTGCGTCCGATGATGGTCTGCGACCTTGCCGCTCGTGACGAGTGCCTGCACGCCGAGGCTGATCGCCAGGTAGATCATGATGCTCGCGCCGTCGAGTCCGCTCATGCCGTGCTGCAGACCGTCCCCGAAGAAGGCGGGAACCACCAGGCTGATCCCGACGTGTGCCGCGATCGCGACGACCCACAGCACGACGGTGAGCGCACCTCCCTTGCGGACCATCACCCCGGCCGGATTGCGATAGACCTGCATGCTGTGGGCTCGCGGCACGGCCAGAATCGCCGCGACGACGAAGCCGACGAGAACCGCGACCACCGCACCGACGGTGACGTGGTGACCTCCGCCGAGGTACTGCACGGTCTCGAAAACCCCGATGATCCCGATGATGAGCGGCAACTTGAACAAGTTGTCCTTGAGCGGCCGCTCCCGTATCTGGCGGTACAGGATGAGGACGAATACGAGAACGGCGATGAGCGCTGTGCTTGCGATGTTCATGCTTCGAGCATCGGCGCGCGGAGCCCGCGACACATCAACCCGAGGGTGGAACCGGGGTGGAGATCGGGTGGATTGCCACGACTCGTCCCCACCGATCGCCCCGCCCGAGATTACGGTGGCGATGTGTCAACAACCCGAGATCCGGTGTCGACGGATCGCTTGCTGATCCGCGGGATCGTCGCTGCCGCGGTCGTCGTGTCGGCCGTCGCCGATACCGGCGGACAGCCGCTCTGGGCAGCTGTGGTCGGCTGGGTAGCCGTCTGCGTCGTGGTGGCGCTGTTGGTGCGTTCCGTACTGCGCGACAGGAACGCACAGAGCTGGGGCACCCAGGTCTCCACACTGCACGCCACCTCGCTGATGGCGGCGTCGGTCGTCGCAGCGTGCGCGTTCCATGGCGGTGCGACCGTCTGGCTGCCCTACGTCGGAGTTGCCGCCGCGGCGATGTCGCAGACCCCGGCACTCGTCTCGGCACTCATCGCACTGCCCTCGGTGCCCACGCTGGGACTGTTGATGTGGTTGCAGACACACAACGCCTGGGCTGTCTGCATCAACATGGCAAGTGCCGCTGCGGTATTCGTCTTCGTCCAACTCCGTCGCCGCCAGCGTGAGGCCGCCGAACTCGCGGCGAGCCAGCGCGAGATCATCGCGGCGGAACGCGCACGAACCGCCGTCGCCGATCAGCAGCGCGAGATCTCGGCGCAACTGCACGACGTCCTCGCACACACGCTTTCCGGCCTGATCATCACGCTGCAGGGCGCCACCCTGATGGCGCAGCGCGAATCGTCCTCGGCGGAACTGACCGACACGCTGCGTACCGCAACGACACTCGCGCGTGACGGGCTCGGCGAAGCGAGAGCCGCCGTCGAATCGCTGCGTGACGACTCGATGTCCGACCAGCCGGAAGCCCTCGCGCCGTGGCTCGCCAAGACCCTGAGACAGCTGCGTTCGGGAGCAGGCCTCGACGTCATGGTGTCCGGCGACGTCGAAGATCTCGCTCCGCGCTGGCGTGATCTGGCGCGGTCGGTGCTGATGGAGGGTCTGACCAATTCGATGCGTCACGCCGCAGGAGCCCCGGTACGTATCGTGCTCACGAAGGACGTGGTGCACGTGACATCGATCGGTGATCCGACGCGGTTCGTCGATCGCGGCCACGCGAGCGGTAAGCGCGGATTGACCGGTCTGGCCGAGCGGGTCTCCGCAGCCGGCGGGACGCTGCACTACGGTTCGACCGCAGCGGGTTTCGAGCTCAGCATGCACATGGGTACAGGACGCTCGGAAACCGGGCCGGTGGACACGGGACGGGTGGGCACATGACGGTACGGGTGGTGATCGCCGACGACCAGACCGTCGTGCGAGAGGGACTGCGGTCAATGCTCGCACTGTTCGATTCCCTCGACGTCGTCGGCGTCGCGGCGTCGGCAGAGGAGGCACTCGCACTCGTTGCCGAACAGTCGCCCGACGTCCTACTCACAGACCTCCGGATGCCGGGAATCGGTGGCATCGAGGGGATTCGACGACTCGTCGCGTCGGGATCCTCCACGCGCGCAGTCGCGCTGACCACCTACGACGACAACGTCACCATCGTCGAAGCACTCGCCGCCGGGGCCGTCGGCTTCTTGAACAAGGACGCCGACCCCGACGCCATCGAAGCCGCGCTGGTCTCCGCGGCCACCGGCCGATCCCTTCTCGACGAAAAGGCCATGCGCGCACTGCTTTCCCGATCAGCGGACCGCAGCGACGAGTCCGGATCAGCCACCGGGACTCCTGACGGCCTCACCGACCGGGAGACCGAGGTGGTCGCGCTGATCGCCGAAGGGTTGTCGAACCAGCAGATCGCCCGACGACTGGTGGTCGGTGTGAGCACCGTCAAAACCCACATCAATCACATCCTCGCCAAGACGGGGTGTCGCGATCGGGCGGCCGTGGTGTCCTATGCGTACCGGCACAGGTTGGTCTGATACGACGTCACGCCGAAACAACACGTCACGCCGAAACAAGCAGTGCGGCACCCATTCCCACCATGATGACCGCAACGACTCCGTCGAGCACCCTCCACGCACGCGGCCTGGCGAACACCGGCGCAAGCCTGCGGCCACCGCGGCCGATCAGCGTGAACCACACAACGCTTGCCATGCTCGCGCCGATCGCGAAGGCCCACTTGCCATTTCCGTGACTGTTGGCGATCGCGCCCATGGTGAGCACCGTGTCGAGGTAGACGTGCGGATTGAGCCAGGTCAGCGCGAGCGCGGTGCCGATCGCCACCCACCGCGAGGCTGTCCGTACCTCGTCGGGGTTGGCCGTGATCGCCTCGCTTGACCGTAGGCATCGTCGTGCGGCAAGCAGCCCGAGAATCACCACGTATGTCCCACCTGCGATCTTCGCGACCGTGACCACCGTGGGATGCGCCGACACCAACGCGCCGAGACCCGCCACTCCCGCAACGATCAGCACCACATCCGAGAGCGCGCACACCGCGATCACGGGGTTCACGTGCGCACGACGCACACCCTGCTGGAGCACGAAGATGTTCTGCGGGCCGACGGCCACGATCAGGCCGGCGCCGGTCAGGAGTCCCGCAATGGCCGCGAGCAGATACGTCGTCATGCCACGAACGTACGAGTCCACTATCGACAAGTACAGCGAATGTTTCTGATGAATCATTAGAGTGTCTTATGTGGATTTGGGATCAGACGCGCTCCGGACGTTGTCGGCGGTGCTCGACGCCGGCACGTTCGACGCCGCGGCGGAGCAACTGCACATCACTCCGTCGGCGGTGAGCCAGCGGATCAAGGCACTCGAGGTCTCCGTCGGCCGCATCCTTGTCCGAAGGACCAAGCCGATCACGCCGACCCGCGACGGCGAGGTCCTCGCGCGTATGGCAAAGCAGTGGGACCTGCTCAGTCGCGAGGCCCAACTCGAACTCTCCGGCGATCTCGGCCTCTCCGGTGATCTCGACGACGTCGCGGCCGCACCGTTGGTGGATCGGCCGCGTGTGCACCTGCCCATCGCGGCGAATGCCGACTCGTTGGCCACCTGGCTCCTACCGGTACTCGCACGCTTTCACCGCGAGAATCCCGTCGCCGTCGAGGTGATCCGCGACGACGAGGCGGTCAACAGCTCGCGGTTGGTGACCGGCGAGGTGATGGGCGCCATCACCTCCGACCCGCTCGCCATCCGTGGCACCACCCTCCGGGCGCTGGGGACCATGCGCTATCTGCCGGTTGCGACTCCCGAGTTCCTCGATCTCTGGATGCCCCGCGGGGTCGACGATGCCGCGCTCGCGAAAGCGCCCATGGTCCAGTTCGACCGCAACGACGAGTTGCAGCGAAGGGTGCTGGCGATGATGTCGGGTGAGGTACTCGATCCGCCTGCCGTCTACATCCCGGCGTCGACCGAATACCACAGGGCCATCGAGTCCGGGATGGGTTGGGGCGCAGTACCGCTGGCTCAGGTGACCGATGCGCTCGAGGACGGCCGGGTGGTCACCCTGACCGACCTCTACGTCGACGTGCCACTGTACTGGCAGTACTGGACGCTCGGGTCGTCGCTGCTACGCACACTCACCGAGATGATCGCCGACGGTGCACGAGAGCACCTGCTGCCCCCTGCGTAGCTCAGCGCGTGGCCCAGTGTCAGAGCGTGTCGAGTTGCTCGTCGATCTCCGGAATGCGTGTGATCTGCGGGTGGTCGATGCGTTCGCCGCGGACGACGACCATCCACGGCGATTCGAGATTCCGAAACGACTCGAGCGGATTGTCCTCCAACACAACGAGATCGGCCGATTTTCCGGGCTCGATCGAGCCTGTCACGGAATCGATCCCGAGGATGGCGGCGTTGACCGCCGTCGTCGCGTGCAGCACCCCTCTCGTGTCGAGATCCGTGTAACGCACCAGGAAGTCGAGCTCGCGCCAGAAGTTGGAGTGCGTGACGTAACTGACCGCGGAGTCGTTGCCGACGCCCATCGCGATGCCGTGCTCGACGCAGGTCGCGATTCCCGACACCATCTCGTCGAGCACGAGCTTGGCGTTCTCCCTGACGACGTCGGTGGCGCCACTCACCGACTGGTCGAGCTCAACAAGGGGCAGACACGCCTGCACGGTGGGGATCATCGCGCTGTATCCGCGCAGCGAGTTCGGGTTGTCGAGGAACAACTCGACGACCGCGTCCGACATCTGACTGCCGTGCTCGATCGTGTCGACGCCCGCGCGAAGCGCCGAGAGAACCCCTTCTTCACTCTGCGCGTGCGCCGCGACGATCACCCCGACCGCGTGCGCCTCCTCGCACACCGCGCGCATCGCCTGCTCCGACATCTCCGGCTTGCCCGCGTAGCCGACTTCTTTCGCGTCGGTCACGCCCGCGGTCGCGGAGATCTTGATGGTCTGTGCTCCGCGTCGAAGATTCTCGAGGGTGTTGTGCCGCGCCTGCGCGGGTGTGTCACTGGTGAGCGAGATCTGCGGCGCACCGTGACCGTCGGTGATCGCCAGCAGCGGACCCGAGGGCAGGATCGTCGGGCCGAGATAGTCGCCTCGCTCGATGGCGTCACGGACGGCCATCACCTCGTAGCGCACGTCGCCGACGCTGCGGATCGTGGTGACACCGCTGTGGAGTTGATTGATCGCATTGGCCTTCGTGCGCCTGGTGGTCAGCCACCTGCCCGCGGGTGAATGCAGAACCTTCGCGACGAGATGTTTGGTGCGGGGCCCGGTGAGCAACGGCGCGAGCGGTTTGCCGTCGGAGAACAGGTGCGCGTGCGCGTTGATCAGCCCGGGGATCACGAACTTTCCTTTTCCGTCGACCACCGCGCGACTGCCGAGTTCGATGCTGCCGGACGGACCGGCGTGTTCGATCGTTCCGGAGGCGTCGACGACGACCGTCCAGTTCTCGTGAACGGTTCCGTGTTCGTCGCCTGTCAGGACGGTGATATCGGTCAGTGCGAACGGGGTGATCATCGGTGTGACTCGGATCCTCTCGGGAGTTCGGTTGCGCCGCAGGCTGTGACGCAGCAGGCAGGCATCACCTGCGCACGGCGCCGAAGGCGCCACTGCACACGGCGTCGACGACGCCACTGCACACAGCGCCGAAGGCGCCACTGCACGCAGCCTAGCCCTTGCCACTATCGTCGTGCCGTACAACTGATCGGCCGTCCGACCCGGAGAGGAGCGCCCACGCATGTGGTCAGCAATAGGAGACACGCTGCCGTTGGCCGTGGGTTTGGCGCTCAGTCCCGTGGCGCTCGCGACCGCGGTCATGCTTCTGCTCGGCAGTCGTGGACGGCTCAAGACAGCACTGTTCGGTGTCGGCTGGTTCGTCGTGCTGCTGGTGATCACCGCGATCGCGGCGGCGATCGTCGACGTCGCCGACGATGATGCGCCCGAGGCGACCACGGACGGGGTCGACATCCTCTTGCTGGTCATCGCGGTGCTGTTCGCCGTCCTCGCGATGGTCGCCTGGAGGAAGCGCCCGAAGGAGGGCGACGAGGAGAAGCCGAGCATCCTCGACCGACTCGACGGACTCAGCGTGTGGGGCGCCCTGGCGATGGGCGTCGCACAGGGAGTGATCGTCATCAAGAACATACCCCTGGCAGTCGCTGCGGGAGCACGGCTCGGGGAGGCAGACCTCGACACCGCACAACTCGTCGTCGGGCTTCTCGTGTTCGCACTCGTCGCCGCATCCGGGGTCATCGTTCCCCTCGTCCTCGCAGTCCTCGGCGGCGAGCGTGCGGCACCGACTCTCGCTCGATTCCGAGACTGGTTGAGCCACAACATGACCACGATCTCGATCGTTGTCCTCGTCGTGCTGAGCGCTTACTTCTTCGGGCAGGGCATCGGAATCCTCGACTGATGCACACCACGGTCGCGGACGGTCCGACACAGAGCAAGGAAGGTGCGCGTCGATGACGCTGAACCCAGAAGTCGCCACCGTCGTCATCCTGCTCGTGGCGATCGTCGTGTTCATCTGGAACAGGGTGTCGCCCGCGATCGTCGCGCTCGGCGTGACGATCGCATTGTTCGCCACCGGCGTCGTCGACTTCGGCGAAGCGATTTCGGGTTTCGGCGACCCGCTCGTCATCTATCTCGCCGGACTGTTCGTCGTCAGTGAGGCGCTCGACGCGTCGGGGGTGACCGCCTGGGCCGGTGCGGTGCTCACTCGATGGGTGGGTCAGAAACCCGCGGCGATCATGAGTGCCGTGATGGTGCTCTCCGCTCTGCTCGCAGCGTTCATCACTCCGAACGGAGCAGTCGCCGCGCTGATTCCGGTGGCGGTGCTTCTCGCCGCGCGCATCGGACAGGCACCCTCGCGCATGCTGATCCCGCTTGCCTTCGCGGCGCACGCCGGGTCGATGCTGACGCTGCTCGGTACCCCGATCAACGTGCTGGTTTCGGAGTTGGCCGAGGAGAACGGCGCGCGGGCATTCGGATTCTTCGAGTTCGCGATCGTCGGTGTACCCCTGCTGGTGGGCGTCGTGCTGATCTGTGTGACCCTGGGTCCACGACTGCTCCCCGAGCGGTGGCCTGCCAACGCCACCCACGATCTGAGTCGCTATGCACAGACGATCGCCGCCGAGTATCAGCTGTCGGGATCGAAGCACGACGTCGACGAGGACAACGGCATCATCGAGGTTGTCATCCCTCCCCGGTCACCGTTCCTCGGTGACGAGGTGTATCCGGGTATGTTCACCGAGGACGGCGACCTGATCATCACGGCCGTGCACCGCAACGGCAAGCTTCTCGACCACGCACACCTCGAGGTCGGCGACGTCCTCCTGCTACACGGAACGTGGGATGACCTGCAGACCAAGGTGACCGGGGGTGGAATCCTCAGCGTCAACGAGCCGGATCTGATCCGACGGCAGACGGGGCATCTCGGAGCCCGCGCGTGGATCTCGTCGGCCGTGCTGGTGATCATGTGCGTGTCCCTGGCGCTCGACGTGGCACCCCCGGCCATCGTCGTCCTGTGCGCAGCGGCGGCACTCGTGGCGATGAACGTGATCACGGTGCCGCAGGCCGAGCGCTCGATCTCGCTGCAGACCCTGATCGTGGTCGGCGGGATGGTGCCGATGTCGATCGCGATCCAGACGAGTGGTTTGGCGCAGCGGATCTCGACATGGATGGTCGACACGCTCGGCGGAGGCAGCCCGCTACTGCTGCTGGCCGCGATCGTGATCACCGTCCTGGTGTTGGGGCAGTTCATCAGCAACCTCGCCACCGTGCTGGTGGTGGCACCGATCGCGGTGACCGTCTCCCACACGGCCGACATCTCGGTGCTGCCGATGATGATGGCCATCACGGTGGCGGGGGCCGCCTCGTTCCTCACTCCTGTTGCGACCGCGGGCAATCTGATGGTCCAGGGCCCCGGTGGTTATCGCTTCGGCGACTACTGGAGGCTCGGACTTCCGTGCATCGCGCTCTTCGGCGCCGTGGCGATCTTCATGGTGCCGCTGGTCTGGCCGTTCTGAGAACATCCCCTTCTGAGAACATCCCCCGCTGAGAACATCTCGGTGTCTGCGGACCCCAGTCACCCGGGCCTGCTGCGTCTCGCGGACGGGGTCAGCGGAGCGTGGATGCGCCGTCGCGCGGGGGCTTCAGTGCGGCGCAGATCTGCTCGGCGTAGATCGCGTGGAACGCCGCCGAGGGATGGAATCCGTCGGCGGCGAACAGGTCGTCGCCCGGAGGGGCGAAGCGGGTGAACCTGCGGACTCGCGGGAATCGGGCGACCACGCCGTCGGCGACCTGATCGAAGGCGGCGGCACGTGCACCCAGCACCCGAGCGAGCGAAGCGGGCAATGCCGGGCACATCTGCAACATCGGCACGGGCAGCAGGACGATCTCAGCCCGGCTCGATCCTGCGCACACGGCGGCGAGCAGAGCTGTCAGATCGTCGCGCCATCGGCGCGCCGTGTGCATGTTCTTCACGTCGTTGGCACCCACCGAGATGATCACCACATCGGCCTGCGCCAGCGCTGCGTCGTCGATCAGCGTGAGCGCCTGGCCCGCGGTGAATCCTGTCCGTGCCGCCACCAACCACTGCACCGGCACGTGTCGGCCTGCCGCGAGCCGCGTGGCGACACCGCCTGCGAGGGTGTCGAGATGGTGGCCTACACCGACGCCACCTGCGAGGCTGTCGCCGAGGACGACCACCCGCAGACAGCTCGGGTCGGAGGGGTCTCCGACAGTGCCGACATCGCCGTCGGCCTGCGGCAATCGCACGACACTCCGCTGTGCGCGGAGTCCCTGCCAGGCGATCACGGGTGTCCGCCAGGTGGCAACGCCTGCCAGGGTCACGATCTCGCGCATGTCGACCATTGTCACCGATCGCTAGGCGGCGGCCGGTTTCACCACCACGGCGTCGTCGAGCGGATGCTCGATCTCGTCGTGCCAGAGTCGCGCCGCGACGTAAAAGGCGATGGCCACGGGAACGGGAAGGATGCCGCCGATCACGAACACCGCGGTGAGACCGATGACATTGCTCAGCGGAGCGGCGATCGCCATCGACACGGGCATCAGGACGACGGCGACGAAGAAGTCGAGGCTCGCCACCCGTCCCAACAACTCTGGCGGTACCCGACGCTGCAGCAGGGTGCCCCAGAGCACTGACGGGGCGTCGAACCCGAATCCCAGCAGCGCGCCGGCGACGATGAACAGCCACGTGTGTTCGGCGACGCCCATCACGACCAGCGACAGACTCGACAGTCCCCAGATGACGAACATGACGGTGAGGTAGCGCCGCGGCATCCGGATCGACGCGAAGTACGCCGATCCGATCGCAGCTCCCACCCCGTACGCGGCGAGCACCAGCGCATGGTCGCCGGCACCGCCATGCACGCGCTCACGCAATGCGAATGGCACGAGTACCTCGATCGGACCCATGGTCGCCAGCACCAACAGCGTCGCGAAGAACAAGGTCGCCCACAGCCACGGCGTGCGCAGAACGTAGCCGAACCCCTCCGCGAGATCGGCGATGACCGCTCGAACGGGGTTGCCCCGCAGCACTTCTGGACGTCGCGGCAGCTGGTTCATCGCGAGGTAGCACGCCCCGGAACCGATACTCGCAAGAGCAGCGACCACAACGGCGGGCCCGGGGGCAGCGGCAGACACGATCAGGCCCGCCACCATCGGTCCGATCGCCTGGAAGACGACGGGACGGGCGAATCCCTCGATGCCGTTGGCTGCCTGCAACTCCGACGCCGAGACGATGCGCGGCAACAGTGCGGAGTACGCCGGGTAGTACATGCCGGTGGTGACGCCGCCGAGCAGCGCGGCGAGCACCATCATGGACAAGGTGAGCAGACCGAGCATCGACAGCACGCCGACGGCCCCGAACACCAGCATCTTGACGACCTCGAGTGACACGATGATCGACCGTTGCGATACCCGGTCGGCGAGAACTCCGCCCGCGAGGGTCGAGACCACCATGCCGACCGCAGAGACCCCCGAGGCCCACGCGACCTGAGTGGGACCACCGCCCAGTGCGATGATCTGCCACACCAGCGCGATGGCCCAGACCCCGTCCGAGAACAACGCGAGTATCAGCCCGATGACCAGGCGCCGGAACTGCGCACCGGCCAGCGGGCGCAGAGCGCGCGGCAGCTTCGACTCGACGATCGTAGAACTCACCCCACGATGATGCCGCCTCCGGCAGCGTGTCAGCCAGCGGTTTTCGTCGGCGCCGAGTCCGCGACCGTGTGAAACTCCATCGCCTCGGTCACCTCATAGCGACGAGAGTCGATGGCGTCGAGCACCAGGTTGTGTCTGACCTGCCAGGGCGCCTGATTCGACGACTTGGGCAGCGCGACGGCCCCGCGGCGGACATAACCTGAGTCCAGCGCGAACAACATGTGCTCGGGCAGGGTTGCCGAACCGATCGTCGGTGCTGCCGACGTGTAGCCGTGTTCCCGCATATAGGCGATGAGATCGCCGACGGCCTTGCTGGTGAGATCGACCCGCAATGTCCACGATGCATTGGTGTACCCGATCGACCACGCCAGATTCGGGACGTCGCTGAGCATGTAACCGCGATACGCGAACTTCTCGTGTGGTTTGAATTCGACGCCGTCGATCGACAACTGCGCCCCGCCGAACGCGAGCAGTTCGAGTCCGGTTGCGGTGACGATGATGTCGGCGGGTAGTTCGGTGCCCGACACCAGCTTGATCCCGTCGGGTGTGAAGCGGTCGATCTGGTCGGTGACGACGTCTGCACGTTCGGAGCCGACCGCCTTGTAGAAGTCGGCGTCGGGAATGATGCACAGCCTCTCGTCCCACGGTTCATACCGTGGACGAAAGTGTGTGTCGACGTCGTAGCCCTTCGGTAGGTTTCGTATCGCGATCTGCCGCAGCAGCTTTCGCGATGCTCGCGGAAATCGGCGTGCGAAGAGGTAGATCGACAGCGTGACGAGCGCATTGCGATAGCGGATCACGTCGTGCGCCCACTGCCTGGGCAACAGTCGCTGGATCCACGGCGTCGTCGGTTCCTGCCAGCCCACCGGGAACAGGTACGTCGGCGAACGCTGCAGCATCGTCACATGACCTGCGCGATCGGCCATGCTCGGGATCAGGGTGACAGCCGTTGCACCGCTACCGATCACGACGACGTTCTTGCCCGTGTAGTCGAGATCCGCCGGCCAGAACTGGGGGTGCACGATGGTCCCGGAGAAGTCTTCGGTGCCGGCGAAATCGGGGGTGTACGCCTCGTCGTATCGGTAGTAACCGGTACACAGGTAGAGGAATCGGGTTGTGTAGGTGCGTGTGTCGTCACCCACGCGGGTGGTCACGGTCCAGGTGTCCGACGCGGTGTCGAAGTCGGCAGCGGTGACGGTGATGCCGAAGTCGATCTGATCGAGCACCCCCGTCTCACGGGCCGTCTCTTCGAGGTAGTCACGGATCTCCGCACCCGACGCCATGGTCTTGCTCCCCTGCCACGGGCGGAACGGAAAGCTCAACGTGAAGATGTCGGAGTCGGAGCGCACGCCCGGATAGCGGAACAGGTCCCAGGTCCCGCCGATGCGTTCACGCTGCTCGACGATCCGATAGCGCAGACCGGGATTGCGTTCGGTGACACGGTAGGCGGCGTCGATCCCCGACAGGCCCGCGCCGACGATGAGCAGATCGAGAACTCCGTCAGGTGTGCTCGAGTCAGGTGTGCTCGGGTCGGGCGTGCTCGGATCCGTCAACTCGCCGCTCGCTTTCGTGTCGTCTTCTTGGCTGCGGTCTTCTTGGCCGGCTCCTTCTTCGTTGCAGCCTTCTTGGCCGGTTCCTTCTTCGCAGCCGTCTTCTTCGCGGGCGCCTTTCGGGGAGTAGTGCTGCTCTTCTCCGAAGCGCTGCTCTTCTCCGAGGCGCTGTCTTTCGCCGTGGAACTGTCCTTCACCGAGGCACGCAGTGCGGCCAGCAGGTCGGCGACGTCGGAGTCCTCGTCGGCGGTCTCCTTTTCCTCCGCCTCCGGGAATGCCTCACCGCCTTCGGCTTTCGCCTCGATCAACTTCGACAGCTCGTCCTGATAGGTGTCGGAGAATTCCTCCGGGTCGTAGTCGGTGGCCATCGAGTCGATGAGCGACGACGCCATCTTCAGTTCCTGGTCGCGGATCTGCACGTCCTCGCCGAGGAAGTCGAAATCGGGCTTGCGCACTTCGTCGGGCCACAGCAGCGTCTGCAGGGTCATGACACCGGGTTCGATGACCCGCAGCGCAGCCATGCGTGTGCGGTTACGCAGCGTGAAGGACGCGATCGCCAGGCGATCGGTCTCCTGCAATGCCTTCGCCAGGAGCACGTATGCCTTGGGAGACTTCGACGACGGCTCCAGGTAGTACGGCTTGTCGAAGTAGATCGGATCGACCTGATCGACGGGAACGAATTCGACGATCGAGATCTCCGGGCTCTTCTGTACCGGCAGCGAGGCGAGATCTTCTTTAGTCAAGATCACCGAGTCGCCGCTGTCGGTCTCGTAGGCATTGGCGATATCGGAATAGTCGACCTCGGTGTCGGTTCCCTCGCGCACCCTGCGGTAGCGGATGCGCGCACCGTCGGACGAGTCGACCTGGTACGACTTGCGGTCGTGACTCTCCGTCGCCGAATACACCTTGACGGGCACGTTGACCAGGCCAAAGCTGAGATCGCCCTTCCAGATAGAGCGCATGGGCACCATTGTGCCATCGGTCACGTCACGGTGGTGCTCACGTGGGCACAATGGACCCATGGGACCAGCGCAGAGCCTGGAGATCGACGGATACACGATCGCTCTCACCAATCTGGGCAAAGTGCTCTATCCCGCAACGGGCACGCGCAAGGTCGAGGTCGTCGACTACTACACACGAATCGCCGACGTCATGCTCCCCCATCTGCGTGGCAGATTGATCACCCGCAAACGATGGCCCAACGGCGTCGAGTCGACGCCGTTCTTCGAAAAGGACCTACCCGGCGGGGTTCCCGAATGGATTCCCCGGTACGCCGTCGCCCACAGCGGCCGCACGATCACCTACGCGATGGCGGATTCCGCGGCGGTTCTCGTGTGGCTTGCCCAGATGGCAGCGCTCGAACTCCACACTCCGCAGTGGGTCGTGCCCACCGGGGGTGCGCAGCCCGATCCGACGACGCCGGGCGCCAGGGGTCTCGGCGACATCCGCGCGAACCGCCTTGTCCTCGATCTCGATCCCGGCCCCGACGTGTCGTTGGAACAGTGCGCCGAGGTGGCTCTGATGATGCACGGGATGCTCGACGCCGCCGGGCTTCGGTCGTACCCGGTCACGAGCGGGGGTAAGGGGATCCACGTCTATGCACGTTTCGATCGCCCCGTCGCACCCGATTCCGCGCGGACCGTCGCGCGCGAGATAGCCACGACACTTGCCGCGGCGCACCCGACGACGATCACCGCCACGATGTCGAAGGCGCAGCGCGGCGGACGTGTGTTCGTCGACTGGAGTCAGAACAGCGCGTCGAAGACGACTCTCGCGCCGTACTCGATGCGCGGGCGCGAGGAACCCTGGGTCGCAGCGCCACGCACATGGGACGAGCTCGCCGAATCCGGGTTGACGCAACTGCACTTCACCGAGGTTCTCGAACGCGCCACCGACGGGGATCTGCTCGACGGCCTCGACGATCCGTACGAGCCCACCGGCGGAGCCGGGACACCGTCAGAAGACGCCGACGAACCGCGCGAGGGCACCGGGTCTCGCCCGGTCATCGACCTCAGCGCCTATCGCGCCAAGCGCGACGCGTCCAAAACCCCCGAGCCCTTCGGCGACGACGAGCATCGTCGACGTCGCGCGGGGTCCACCGACGACGCGGCCACCAGCGACGACACGGCCACCAGCGACGACGCTGCCGGCGCGGCGTCGACCGATCCGATCTTCGTGATCCAGGAGCATCACGCGCGGCGGCTGCACTACGACTTCCGCCTCGAACGTGACGGCGTACTGGTCTCCTGGGCCGTGCCGAAGAATCTTCCGACCGATCCCGATCAGAATCGGTTGGCCGTGCACACCGAGGACCACCCCCTCGACTACGCCGACTTCTCCGGCGACATACCCGGCGGCGAATACGGTGCGGGACATGTAGAGATCTGGGACCACGGAACCTACGAGACGGAGAAGTGGCGCGAGAAGGAGATCATCGTCCGCCTGCACGGCGAACGGATCCAGGGACGCTACGCCCTCATCAAGACCGGCGACAAGAACTGGCTCGCGCACCTGATGAGTGACGAGCCGCGACCGATCCTGCCCGACAGCCTCGCCCATCCTCGCCCCATGTTGGCCACCGACGAGACCGTGACCGGACTCGACGGGCGCGACTGGGCATTCGAAGGAAAGTGGGATGGATTCCGAATCCTGTTGCGCTACATCGATGGCGACTTCCGACTCACGTCCCGATCCGGCATCGACATGACCGACGACTTCCCAGAATTACGTTCTGTCACAGATCAGTTGGGACTGATCGACGTCGTCCTCGACGGTGAGGTCGTTGCCATCGACTCGGCAGGACACACCAATTTCACACTGCTGACGTCACGGAACTCCACCTCCGAGGACTACTCGCTCAAGCTGTTCCTGTTCGACATCCTCTATCTCAACGGCACCTCCCTGCTGCGCACACCGTGGTCGGAACGTCGCCGGCTACTCGAGGCGCTCGGACCCGCAGTCAAAGGCTCTGCCCACGTGGAGATTCCGCCACTGCTGCCCGGCCCGGGCTCAACCGCCGTCGACTACAGCCGTGAGCACGGGATGGAGGGTGTGATCGCCAAGCGCAGGACGTCGACGTATCAGCAGGGCAGGCGAACTCATCTGTGGCGCAAGCACAAGAACTGGAGCGACATCGAGGTCGTCGTCGGCGGTTACCGCCTCGGCCGAGGAAACCGCGCCGGAACCATCGGATCGTTGTTGGTCGGGTTGCCCGAGGAAACGGGACTGCGGTACGTGGGTCGGGTCGGCACCGGTTTCACCGAGGCATCGCTGGCGAATCTCGCCGAAGAGCTCAAGCCTCTCGAGATCTCACGCAGCCCTTTTCTCGAGAAACTCGACCGCCCTGTCGCATCGACAGCGATCTGGGTGTTGCCGAAGATCGTCGGCGAAGTGAGATTCATGGACTGGACCACGACCGGTCACCTCCGACACCCGAGTTGGCGCGGCATCCGCCGCGACAAGCTGCCCGGCGACCTGTGACGAGCGCACACCACCTGTGAGAGGACAACGAACATGACCGACACCGACGTCGCACCCTTCACCACCCGCGGAGCCGACATCACCGTCACGGCCGCCGACGGCGATGCGGAGGCCTACCTCGTACGCCCCGACGACGACGCCGACCATCCTGGTGTCCTGTTCATCATCGACGCGATCGGACTGCGCCGACAGACACGTCGGATGGCAGACCGCATCGCCTCGTGGGGCTATGTCGTCCTGGTGCCCAATGTGTTCTATCGCTGGGGCACCGCAGCCGAGACCTCGCCCGAGGACGAACTGCTCGACGACGACGCGCGCGCTGAGTTCTTCGCCGAGGCGATGCCACGTGTACACGCGTTGACAGATGATCTCGTCGAACCCGACCTTGCGGCGTACATCGACGCGTTGAGGTCGACGCCGGGCGTCTCGAAGCGACCGATCGGCGTCACCGGTTACTGCATGGGCGGGAGATTGGCACTGCTGGCGGCGGCGAGTAGACCAGACGACGTCGCGGCGCTCGGGATGTTCCATACCGGCGGGCTGGTCACGCAATCCTCCGATAGTCCGCACCTGCGTCTCGGCAGCGTCGACGCGCAGGTGCTCGCCATCCACGCCGACCGCGACCGCTCGCTGCCCCTCGAAGCCGTGGCGCAGTTCGAGCACGCGCTCATCACAGCGGGTGTCACGCACTCCGCCACGGTGTACCCGGGTGCGGCGCACGGCTACACCATGGCCGACACCGCCATGTACCACCACGACGCCGCCGAGCACCACTTCTCCGAGCTCCGCAAGTTGTTCGCGCACACCCTGCACTGACCGGTTCGATGCGGTCATAGTCGTAGCCCGGTGAGTCTCGCGCCACGTCGGATGACCTCGCTTCGCCAATGCGAACGGTGTTGGCTATGTTCAGTGGTGTCCAACCCCCGGGAGAGCCTGTGTTCGTTGTCGCGCACATCAGCGACCTGCATTTCAACGGCACCCGATGCAACCGCAACCGCATCGAATCGACGTTGAACTACATCAACGCGCGTGCAGCAGGCATCAACGCGCTTCTGATCACCGGCGACGTCGCCGACGAGGGCAGCCCGAGCGAGTACCGTGAGGCCTCGCTCGTCATCGACAGTCCGCTGCCGATCCTCATCACCGAGGGCAACCACGACGACCGCACCGCGTTCAACGCGGGCATACTCGGCGTCGAGTCGTCGGCACCGATCAACTCGTCGCGCCTGATCGACGGCGTCTTGTTCGTCGTCGTGGACAGCTCCATTCCCGATCGCAACGACGGGTATCTCGACGACGAGACGCTGGCGTGGATGTCGGCGGAGATCGCCGCGCACCGACCCGAGACACCGGTGTTCGTCGCATTCCACCACCCGCCCGTGACCCTGGAGATGCCCTTCATGGACAGCATCCGCCAGACCGGCGAACAGCGACTTGCCGCGCTCGTCGTCGAGCACCCGAATATCGTTGCCTTCCTGTGCGGGCACGCGCACACCCCCGCCGTCACCCGCTTCGCCGACCGTCCGCTGTGTGTCGCCCCGGGTGTCTCGTCGACACTCAATCTGCCCTTCGAGGGCAAGGACATCGTGAATCGCGGTCAGCCGCCGGGCATCGCGTTCCACATCCTCGATGACGCCGGCCGGCTGATCACACATTTCCGCTCGGTGATGTTCTGAGCGCCCGCTAGCACCCTACGAGCGCGGCGCGACACCGGCTTCGCGTTCGAGCATGCTACTCACGTGGTGTCCCACCCCCGCCAGGTGAATCCCCGTCGACGTGACCTCATAGACCTGCGCGGAGCGAATGTCGAAGTACAGCCCGATGATTCGCAGCCGCGCCTCAGCCGCGGCACGACCCACGAGAGGATGACGACTCAGCAGCTCGACCTGCTTGGCGACATTGACCACCGCCAGTTGGTCGACGTCGTTGAAACCCATACGCGCAGCTGACCTTCCGGCAGGATGTCCGAGTTCCAGAGCGGCTCGGCTCGGTTCGGCCTGCGACAGCCAGGAGCGAATCGGCGATCCGGACGTCGACTGCGAGCGGCTGCCATCGTGATCGAGCAGCGCGCGCATCGCACCGCACGACGAGTGACCGCAGACCACGACTGCGGTGACACCGACCTCGTTGATCGCGAAATCCAGAGCAGCCTCGATGGATTCGGCGGCTCCGTGCGAACCTCCGACGAGGTTGCCGACGTTGCGCACCGTGAACAGGTCGCCCGGACCGCTCGACGTGATGATGTTGGGCATGATGCGTGAATCGGCACAGGTGAGCAAGAACGCGTCCGGTTGCTGATAGTCGACGACGTCCTCGAGATGACCACGCAAGACGTCGGCGTGATCACGGTGATAGTCGGTGACTCCCGCCATGATCGACCGCAGGGGCGCGGGCACGTCGGCCACGGCGTCGTCGCCCACGGGGATGCGCTGACTACGCCACGGCGTCAGACCGACGATGCCCCCGGTGTGCCTGCGCGGCGGTGCGAGGGGCGCGTGCTCGATCCTGGCCCGACCACGCTCCACCACGGTCACCGGTGTGCCGGCGGCCTCGCGCGCACGGACCCAATCGGAGATCATCTCCGACGCCGCGTGGTCGAGGAAGTCGACGTCGAGTTCGAGTGTGACGGGCGCACTCTCGGGAACCTTTGCCAGCGCGCTGTTGAGGCGAGGCATCGACAGGAAGCTCAGCGATCCGCGAACCGACACCAACCATTCGTCGCTCGCCCCGGTCGCCGACGGTCCCGCACTGATCTCGACACGGATCACCCGCCAGAGGACCAACACCACCGCGAGTGCGAGGCCGATCGCGACACCCTCGAGGAGATTGAGGAAGACGACGGCGACCACGGTCACGCCGTACACCCACAGGTCGCCGGTGCGCAGCGCGGTCTTCATGTGCGCCAACTTCACCAGCTGCATACCGATGACCACCAGGAGACCGGCGAGCGCAGCGAGTGGTATCTGCTCGACCAACGCCGTCAGGAAGACGGCGAAGACGAAAACCCAGACGCCGTGCAGTACCGCTGACCAGCGGGTGCGTGCACCTGCTGCGACGTTGGCGGTGCTGCGAACGATCACCCCGGTCACCGGAAGGCCACCGAGGAGCCCCGAGGTCACGTTGGCGCTCCCCTGTCCGATGAGTTCACGGTTGAACCGACTGCGCGGACCGTCGTGCATCTTGTCGACGGCGACCGCGGACAACAGCGACTCGACGCTGGCGATCAACGCCACCGTGAGCACACCGAGAACGAATCCACTCCAATTCCCCTGGGGCAGTTGCGGGAGCGAGATCGCGTCGAAGAAGTTGCCGTCGAGACTCACTCGCTCGACGGGAAGATCGAGCAGCGTGGCCAGGACTGTCGCGAGCCCGATCGCCGCGAGTGGCCCCGGGATCTTCCGCACGCCGGCGGGCAGGTACTTCCACCCGACCATCACCACGATCACCACGATCCCGATCGCGGCGTCAGCCCAACTGATCTCACCGATGCGCGCAGGCAACTCGGTGATGTTGGCCAGTGCCGAACTCTGCGACCGGCCACCGAGCAGAACGTGGATCTGCTGCAGCGCAATGGTGATCCCGATACCCGCGAGCATCGCATGCACCACGACAGGCGCAATCCCCAGCGCCGCTGTCGCGATCCGGCTGACACCGAACAGGACCTGCAGGATTCCCGCACCGACGGTGATCGCGCACGTCACCTTCCACCCGAAGTTCGCGACGAGTTCGGCGACCACAACGGTGAGGCCCGCCGCAGGCCCGGACACCTGCAGCGGACTGCCCCCGACTGCTCCCGCGACCACACCGCCGACCACCGCCGCGATCAGTCCGGCCATCACCGGTGCGCCCGACGCCACCGCGATTCCGAGTGAAAGGGGTAGTGCCACAAGGAAGACCACCAGCGATGCCGGCACGTCGTACTTGAGAACACCTCGCCATCGATCACGAGTTTCCGGGGCTGTTTCCGTCCGTCGAGAATCCGTCGGGGTTGCTGCCATGTCCCGAACGTACAGATCAAGAGTTACGTCCGAGTTGCTCGTCCGAGGAAAATCCCTGTGAAACCCCTATATTGACGATTCAACTGTGACCCAACTCACCGAAAATGTGAAAGTCGTTGCGGCATTCAACTTTTCGAGCCCGCCCCGTGGAGCCGGTGTGGGCAATCGGGAGCGCCTGCTTCAGAACGTCGGTCGCCCCTCAACTCACACCGTTGAGCCGATCGACCGAGGCGAACAGATCGCCGATCCGATAGTTGTCCACGGCAACGTAGTTGGGAATCATGTGTCTTTCCGCTCGACACTGTTCGAGCCGGTTGAACAGGAACTCCTCCCTGTTGACCACACCGGCGTCGCGAATCCTGCTGGTGAAATTGCTCATCCAGTGATTGACGAGGAACAGCGGTGCCGTGGGCGACCCGCGATAGAAGTCGCAACTGAATTCACCCGTGGTGCGGAACTCGTATGGCGTGTCCTGTGTCCATTCCTTGCCGTCGAGGAGCCACGGCCGCTCGGCACCGCCACCGACGTTCTCGTGCAACCACACCAGTGTGTGGCGCGAGTCGATCATCTGGCGAAGCGTCGGCCACGGTCTGCCCATCGTCGGGGTGTAGAGCCTGTCGTATAGCCCGGACTGGCGTAGAAGTGTCTCGACGTCGGCGGGTGCCACCATGTCCTGCACGAAGAACGTGACGACCTCGCGCGGGTGGCGGTCCATCCACTCACGGACCTTGACCATGAGCGGAAGCCACTCCGTCGAGCCCAATTCGCAGAGTTCGTGGCACAGATACGGTTTCACCGGTCCCACCGGCGTCAGGTTGAGCGCGTCACGGACGCGCAGCGCACTCTGTACTGTCTGCACGCCGTACAGATTCTCCGCAGCGGCGAGAGCCTGTGCGCGACTCTCCTGGGTGTTGGCGATGATCGGCGGCTTGTTGGACATCTGGCCGTACCAGCTGTCGACGAGGAACACCCGGATGCCGTCGTCGAGTTGACCCATGACGCCGGTCTGCTGCTCGGCGATGAACCACCGGTCGCCGTCCTGTGCCGACATGGAGTTGTGGGTCGCGGGGTAGGCGATCTCGTTGTACGGCCTGTCGCACAGTTCGAGATGACCGTTGCAGGCGTTCGGGTCCCTGCTCGCCGTCGACGAACTCAGCGTCGGCGTCGGCTGCGGCAGGGCCAGTACGACGACCGTGACCACAACGACGACGATCCCCACGACCGCGACAACAGGCAAGACCAGTCGTCCGAGCATCCGGCGAGCCGTACCTCCCGATGCGCGGTGTGCCGCCCTGAGCATCTCGGCGACACCGATGATGATCGCGCACGTCCCCGCCAGCACCGCGATGATCGTGACCAGAGTCTGCGGCCGTAGGACACCCAGGACACCGGCGAGCACCAGAACCCCACCGCGGGCCGCGATCCCCAGGGGCGTCGACGGGCGCAGCGGCGACCACGTGCGCACACGTTCGCCCATTGAGTCGACATAGGCGACGCCGAGACCCCCCGGCACCAAAAGACTCGACGCCGCGCGTACGGCCACGCCGATCAACGCCGCCACCGCTGCGACGATCCACAATCTGCCGTCGACCTCGTTCCAGACCGCGACCGTGAGCGCACCGCCCAGCGTGTCGGTGGCGGTGAACGCGGCAATGATCGTGCACGCGAGCACGATTGCCGCGAGCACGATGGCGAACCAGATCAATGCGTCGCCGACAGCGTCTGCGACCACACAGACTCTGCCGACACCGCGACCGCATGCAGGCGGAGGTCGGATGAAGGCTGCTGCCAGGATGAGGAGTAGGGCGAGCAGCGGCAGGAGCCACGAGAGCACGCGCACCCAGTGGACGTAACCGATGATGCCCCGGCCCCATTCACCGGCGCCGATCTGCGACAGTGTGACGTCCATGTCGTCGGGGAGCCTCGCTGCCGCGTTCGGCGCAACGGTGCGCAGTGCTGCCACGGTGACCGCGCCCAGGTCGGCGAGGCGCAGCACCACGGCCCGTCCGTCGTCGGTGGTGAGAGACCTGTGCAGCGTCGCCGTCAACGAGCGGACCGCCGGAGCGGCCGCGGGGCTCGACACCGCAGAGATCGAGACGGACTCCACCAGCGGCCTCAGTGCGATCAACTCCGGTGACGCCGAGAGGATCTTCTGAGACACGAGCAGCCCGAGTTGTCGTGCGACCGCCGGATCCTGCCGCACGGAGTCGACGTGCCCGGCGAACCGGTCACTGTTCACGGCCTCTCGATTGACCAGGCCTGCGACGAGGCCTGCGGTGAGGCACAGCACGCCCGCGATCAGCAGGACACGCGAGACGGCGACGCGCGCCCGCGAGTGTTCGGCAGCCACCACATAGATGTAGCAGCGGACGACCGTCGTGTCGCCCGCTGCTACAGAATCGGAAAGTGCTCGATGCTCGCCTACAGCGCCTTGAGCTCCTCGATGACCTCGCTGACCGACTTCTTGGCATCGCCGAACAGCATCGACGTCTGCTCGGCGGTGAACAGCGGGTTGTCGATGCCCGCGTAGCCCGAACTCATCGAGCGCTTGAGCACGATGACCGACCGGGACTGGTCGACGTTGAGGATCGGCATGCCGTGGATCGGCGACGACGGATCGTTGCGCGCAGCCGGATTGGTGACGTCGTTGGCGCCGATGACGATGGTGACGTCGGTGCGCGAGAACTCGCCGTTGATGTCGTCCATCTCCTTCATCGAGTCATATGGCACGTCGGCCTCGGCGAGCAGCACGTTCATATGGCCGGGCATACGTCCCGCGACCGGGTGGATCGCGTACTTGACCTCGACGCCCTTGTCCTCGAGAAGATCTGCCATCTCCTTGACCGTGTGCTGTGCCTGCGCGACGGCCAGACCGTAGCCGGGCACGACGACGACCTGGTTGGCATACGCCATCTGGATCGCGGCATCGGATGCCGACGTCGCCTTCACCGTGCCACCCGCAGCGCCCGCAACACCTGCGGCCCCGGCATCTCCGCCACCGAAGGAGCCGAACACGATCGCCGGGATCGAGCGGTTCATCGCCTTGGCCATCAGCATCGTCAGGATCGAACCCGACGCGCCGACGATCATGCCCGCCACGATCATCGCCTGATTGTTGAGGGCGAGACCCGCAGCGGCTGCGGACAATCCGGTGAGCGCATTGAGCAACGAGATGACCACCGGCATGTCGGCGCCGCCGATGGGGAACACCACGAACAGTCCCATCAGACCCGCGACCACCAGCAGGATGACAATCCAGTACCACGGGGTCGCGTTGGTCGAACTCGCCTTGACCCCGATGACCACCGCGACCGCGACCGCGACGATCGCGAGTACGACGTTGGCGAGTTGGAACAGCTTGGCCGCGGCGACCAGCTTCTTCTCGAGATTCTTGTTGAGTAGCTCCTGCAGCTTGGCGAACGCCACCAGTGATCCCCAGAAGGAGATCGACCCGATGATCGCGGCGAACAGCGATCCGACGATCACCGCGACGTTCGGCTCGTGCGGCACCCGGGTGAAGCCGTCGTACTCGATGTACTCGGCCCACGCGATGAGAGCGACGGTCCCGCCGCCGACGCCGTTGAACAGCGCGACCAACTGCGGCATCGCCGTCATCTTGGTCTTGAGCGCCGGCGGGATACCGAGTACGACACCGATGAGCAGACCGATGGCGATCAGCACCCAGTTGACAGTCGGGACACCCGTATCGCCTGCGTTGTTGTAGACGCTGAGCAGCGTCGCGATGATCGCGATGCCCATACCGGTTGCGGCGATCCAGTTTCCGCGGACCGCGGTCTTGGGACCGGTCAGTCCCATCAAGCCGTAGATGAACAGCGAGAAGGAGACGATGTAGAGAGCCGTGACGCCGTAACCGAGGCCTTCGGAGACCTGTCCGGTCGACTCGCTCGCCAACACCGTCGAGGCGAGGATGGCGCTCACTTGGCAGACTCCTTCTTACCCTTGAACATTCCGAGCATGCGATCGGTGACCAGGAAGCCGCCGACCACGTTGAGCGTGCCGAAGATCAGTGCGACGAACGCGATGATCCGGGTGCCCCAATTGGCGTCGGCCGGAAGAGAACCCAGCACCACCAGAGCACCCAGCACGACGATGCCGTGAATGGCGTTGGTACCGGACATGAGCGGGGTGTGCAGCGTGTTGGGCACCTTCGAGATGACCGCGAAGCCGACGAATCCCGCGAGGACCAGGATGGCGATGTTCGCCATGAGACCGGTGTACATCAGGCCTTCACCTCCGAGTTGGTGGTCGGCGACCCCGTCACGCAGGCTGCTGCGATGACCTCGTCGTCGAAATCGGGTGCGATCGCGCCGTTCTCGTCGAGCATCAACTCGATCAGCGCCTGCAAATTCTTCGAGTACAACTCGCTGGCATGCTCCGGCATCGTCGCGGGCAGGTTCAACGGGGACGTGATGGTGACGTCGTGCTTGACGACGGTCTGACCCGGTTCGGTCAGCTCGCAGTTGCCACCGGTCTCGCCCGCCAGGTCGACGACGACGCTGCCGGGCTTCATGCCCTCGACGGCTGCGGCGGTGACCAGGCGCGGCGCCGGGCGTCCCGGCACCAGCGCCGTGGTGATGACGATGTCGAAACCCTTGATCGCATCCTCGAGTGCCTGCTGCTGCTTGGCGCGCTCCTCGTCGGTCAGCTCACGGGCATATCCGCCCTCGCCCGCTGCGTCGATCCCGAGATCGAGCCATTGCGCGCCGACCGAACGGACCTGCTCGGCGACCTCGGGTCGCACGTCGTATCCGGTGGTGCGGGCGCCGAGACGCTTGGCCGTGGCCAGCGCCTGCAGGCCGGCGACACCCACTCCCAGCACCAATACCGTTGCGGGCTTCACAGTGCCCGCCGCCGTGGTGAGCATCGGGAAGAAGCGAGTCGACTTGTCGGCCGCCACGATGACCGACTTGTACCCGCTCACGTTGGCCTGCGAACTCAACGCGTCCATGACCTGCGCACGCGAGATGCGCGGAATGGCCTCGACCGCGTAGGCCTCGACGCCCGCATCCTTGAGCGCACCGATCTTGGTGTCGGCGTTGCGCGGCGCCAGGAAACCGATCAGCTTCTGCCCCCTGCGCAGTCTCGCGATCTCGGCATCGCTGGGCGGTGACACCCGAAGCACGACGTCGGCGGCGTACGGATCCCCGATCGTCGCGCCCGCCTCGACGTATGCGTCGTCGGGGATCAATGCCTCGACGCCTGCCCCCGATTCGACGGTGACCGGCACTCCCTTACCTACCAGCGTCGCAACGACCTTCGGGACGAGCGCCACACGACGCTCACCCTCGGCCGTTTCGCGCACGACTCCCACGCTCATGATTGTTTGTTTCTTCTCTGTCTTCTACGGGTACTGGAACTTGTACGGGTACGGGCGCACGATGATCCGCGGGTTTACTCCTCCGGCCACTGTCGTTCTGCGCCACGTCGGGGCGCAGATCGTCAATGAGGTGGTCATCCGCACGTCGCGCCCGCTCGAAATTCGGTGCGACGAACATAGCATGACCTCAACAGACGCAGATCACGCCGTTGAATTGCTCACTTTTCCTTGACTTCGCCATGAAACCACACGGGTGGACAGGTGTCTAGGCTGGTGTCCGACTATCGGGCGCTTGTCGGCCCGGTCGATGACGTGGTGGGTGCACCGTCGCCCGCGGGGGCGGAGGACACGGAGGACTCGGCGACGGGAGCGGCGGAAGTGCTCGGGGGCGACGCGGTCTGGGTCATCGAGGTCTGGGGAGTCGAGGTCTGGGGAGTCGAGGTCGGCGTGCCCGTGGTGGACCCAGTCGTGCCGCCCGTCGAGCCGTCGTGTGCTCGCGGCGACGTCGCGTCGCTCTCCGGGGCGGCCTTGCTCACGCCGTTCCCCGCTTCTGCCCCCGCGAGGTAATTCTCGAAGGTCTCGTGGGCACCACTCGTCGTGCCGGCGCGTGGACGGGATTCGTTCGAGACGGACTCGCTGTTCGATTCACCGGCAGCATCCGGCGCCTGCCATGTTCTCCCCTGCGCGGCGAGCGCGTCGGGGTCGGTGACCGGAACCTGCAGTCCCAGAGCGTCTGCGAGCGCGACCTGGATGTCGCGCGGCGTCGGAACCCGAACTCCCGCGATGGTCGACGCCTCGCCGGGTTCGGGCACCGGCACCAGGGCGTCGAGCGCGTCGTCGAATTCCGGTGGGACGGCGATTCCCAAGCTGCGCAGGAAGATTCCCCACGGGTTACCGCCGTCGAGGACGACGTAGGTGGTGTTGCCGACCTCCCTGGTCGACGCCACCTCGTACTGGTTCACCAGGTTGCCCTTCTGCCCGTGGATGGTGGCACCGGGCAGGAAGTAGAACGCGGTGGCGAGAGGATGGGCGAGTGGATTTCCCATGCCGCACACGGAATCTCCACGCACGCAGTAGGAGATCACGTGAATGTCGCCGGTGTCGGACTCGTCGCGCGCGCCGTTGGTGTGCGCGCCGGGGACGAAGCTGGGGATGATCGTCTCGATGCCCGTGTTCGGGAACCGGGAGTCGGCGCCGACGACCACCACGATGTCGGAGTCCGGAATCGCGTCGGGGTCGCCGGACGCGTACTTCTGGTGCAGCAGATACGCCACGTTCATCGCGATCGGGCCGCTCTGCGAGTAGCCGTTGAGAATGATCGTGCCCGATCCGCCGCGGTCGGCCCAGGCCTGCTCGGCGTCGGCAACACCTTCTGCGGTACCGATGTCGACCGAGCTGTTGTAGGTACCCGTTCCACTCAGGTCGTACTCTTTGCCGCCGACGATGATCCCGAACGCCGCAGGGTATTGCACGACAACGACTTTCGGCCCGAACGACGCCCCTCCGCCTGGTGCGTCGTAGAACCCCACATCGACAGTTCGTCCGTATTGGTCACCTCCCATCGGCGAACCCGACCCGCCGATGTCCGATGCACTGATGGGGGTGAAGTCGCTGGTGCCGGGAACGAGGATCACCGTCGCGTTCTCGCCCAGGCTGTCCGGTAGCCAGGTGGGCTTCTCGCGGATGGGGGTCGGCTCGTACCAGGAGGACGGGAACTGCACCGAACTCGATCCGGAGGTCGACGCCGCGTCCGCCGTGGCAGGGGTCAGGAGCAGAGTGGCCGCGGCGCACACCGCGAGCCCGGACGTGACGATCTTGTGCATTCGACCCCCTCCACGCGTGCTGCGTCGAAGGGTAGCGCCGCCCCCGGCGACGCGCGCGGGCGCCACCCCGGCAGCCGAGGTCAGTTGACGGTGTAGGCCCGCGAATCGAGACCGGTTGCACCGTCGGGAACGGGGTCGGCCACAGCTTCCACCTGCGCTGTCCCGTTCTTGTCGATGGCGCGGCACTCGACGGTGTGCTCCCCACGGGTGGCCTGCCAGGTGAACTTCCACTGGCGCCAGGTGTCGATGCTGTACTCGGTCGCCAGTTGGGCGTCCTGCCAGCGCCCGCCGTCGACGCGCACCTGTACCGCGGAGACACCGGTGTGCTGCGCCCATGCGGTACCCGCCACGATCACGGTTCCCGCCGAGACCGAGCCGCTCGCCGGACGATCGATCCGCGACGCGAGTTTGATCGGTCCGAGTGCCGACCATCCTCGCGTCGTCCAGTACGCCTGGGCGTCGGAGAAGCGCGTGAGCTCCCAGTCGGTCACCCACTTGGTCGCCGACACATAGCCGTAGAGTCCCGGGATCACTTGTCGGACGGGAAAGCCGTGTTCGATGGGTAGCGGCTCACCATTCATGGCGACGACCAACAGTGCGTCGCGCTTGTCGGTGATCGCCGACACCGGGGTGCCCGCGGTCCAGCCGTCCGAGCTCGTCGAGAGCAGCATGTCGGCGCCGGGACGCACACCGGCACGGTCGAGGATGGTCTTCATCGGTACGCCGAGCCACCGAGCGTTGCCGATCAGGTCTCCGCCGATCTCGTTGGACACGCAGGTCAGTGTCACGACCCGTTCCGTCATCGGCATCGCGAGGAGCTCGTCCCAGGTGATCGTGAACTCCTCGTCGACGAGCCCGTGCACCCGAAGTGACCAGTCGGTTGTGGTCAGCTGGGGTACCTGGAGCGCGGTATCGATGCGGTAGAACGACGCGGAGTCGGTGATGTACGACGTCGCGCCCGGCACACCGATGTCGACGCCGGCCGGGATCGGCGGTGCCGGTGAGGCGGGCACCGGTAGTCGGATGCCCGCGCGGTCTGCGACGGTACGTGCGGCGTCGGCGAGGAGTTTGCGGCCGATCGCTCCGACCGCGACCGCGGCCACCGCGATCCCCGCCGCCGTGAGTACGAATCGTCGCGACACCCCGGGTCGCCCGTCGCCGGTCGATGCCGCGCCGGCGTCCAGTTGACGTATCAGGATCCGCAGGACCGCGATGCCGACGAGCCCCGCGAGCAGCGAGGGGATGACATAGGTACCGCCGGCCCCTGACCTGTTCAGCGCCGCGACCCCACCCAACACCGCGAACACCCCGATGACCGCGCAGCCGAAGCCTCCGCGACGACGCTCGAGAATCCCGGTTGCTGCCGCGAGGAGCACGATCACCAGGGCCATCCCCGTGAACAATGCCGTCTTGTCCGACGTACCGAACGTGCTGATCGCCCACTCCCGAACGGCCTGCGGTGTGTGGTCGACCACTGTCGAACCGACCGCGAAGAAGGGTGAACTGTTCTCCGATATCGGCACTGCACACAATTCGCCCACCGCGAGACCTGCGCCGACGGCGATCACTCCCGCAAGGGCAGCAGGTCCGTCATGCGGCGCTGGGGCGTGTTCGTCGTCGGCGCGAGGTCTGGTGAGGGTTCGTCCTGAGGACACACTCCTTGATACCTCGGGTCGAGACCACCAACCACTAGAACACGTTCTAGTTTGTCGTCTACTCTTGTCCGCATGACTGACGGCACACAGATTCCCGATCCCCTCGCGCTGCGCTCGGTGACGGAGTTCAGCGACGAGGTCGACGTCGTCGTGATCGGATTGGGCATCGCGGGCGGTTGCGCAGCGGTCGAGGCGGCGACGAACGGGGCGCGCGTTCTGGTGCTCGAGCGCGCCGCAGCGGCCGGCGGCACGACTGCGCTGGCGGGTGGACACTTCTATCTCGGTGGCGGAACCGCGGTCCAGAAGGCGACGGGACACGAGGATTCGGCCGAGGAGATGGAGCGCTACATCACCGCGGTCTCCAGCGACCCCGAGCCCGACAAGATCCACGCCTATTGCGTCGACAGCGTCGAGCACTTCGACTGGCTCGAAGCGCTCGGGTTCCAGTTCGAGCGCAGCTACTACCCGGAGAAGGCCGTCGTCCAACCCGAGACGCAGGGCCTGATGTACACCGGCAACGAGAAGGTGTGGCCGTTCAACACGATCGCCACGCCCGCGCCCCGCGGCCACAAGGTTCCCGTCCCCGGCGACACGGGCGGAGCTGCGATGATCGTCGAACTACTCGTCAAACGTCTCGCCGACCTGGGCGTCGAGGTCCGCTACGAAACCGGAGCACGACGACTCGTCGTCGACGAGGACGGTGCCGTCGCCGGAGTCGCCTGGCGCAGCCCGGGCAACGGAGACGGCGTCATCAGCGCATCGAGCGTGGTCATCGCTGCCGGCGGATTCGTGATGAACTCCGAGATGGTCGCCGAGAACGTTCCGTGGCTCACCGAGAAACCCTACGTTCTCGGCAACACCTACGACGACGGTCTCGGACTCCGGATGGGCGTCTCCGTCGGCGCAGCGCTCAAGCACATGGACCAGGCGTTCTGCACCGCACCCGTGTATCCGCCCGCCATCCTGCTGACCGGGATCGCGGTGAACAACAACGGCGACCGGTTCGTCGCGGAGGACTCCTACCACTCCCGGACGTCGAGTTTCGTTCTCGATCAACCGGATTCGACCGCATACCTCATCGTCGACGAAGCGCACATGAAGCGACCGCGCATGCCACTCGTGCCGTTCGTCGACGGATACGAGACGATTGCGGAGGCCGAGGAGGCACTGGGCATACCGGCGGGCCGATTGCAGGCGAGTCTCGACCGCTACAACGAGAACGCAGCCCGCGGCGAGGATCCCGACTTCCACAAAGCCCCCGAATACCTTGCGCCGCAGGACAAAGGCCCGTGGGCGGCCTTCGACATGAGCCTCGGCAAGGCGATGTACGCGGGATTCACGCTCGGCGGAATGGCGACATCGGTCGACGGTGAGGTGCTCGACGCCTCCGGCTCGGCGATCGCCGGGCTGTACGCGGCGGGCGCATGTGCCGCGAACATCGCCCAGGACAGCAAGGGCTACTCGAGCGGCACACAGCTCGGCGAGGGGTCGTATTTCGGGCGGCGCGCGGGACGCCATGCGGCTCGCCGCGCTGCCGCGGAGTAGAGCCCCTGCGGCACGACCTCGCGATCTACCGCCGCGGTGAGAACCGGCGCAGTCGCAGGCTGTTCAGCACCACGAACACCGACGAGAACGCCATGGCAGCTCCCGCGATCATCGGGTTGAGCAGCGCCGCTGCCGCGAGCGGAATCGCGGCGACGTTGTAGCCGAACGCCCAGAACAGGTTCTGCTTGATCGTCCGTAAGGTCGCGCGCGACAACTCGATCGCGTCGAGCACCTTGTTGACGTCGCCGTCGACGATGGTCACGTCGCTCGCAGCGATTGCGACGTCGGTGCCGGTGCCCATGGCGATGCCGAGGTCGGCCTGCGCGAGTGCCGGTGCGTCGTTGATTCCGTCGCCGACCATGGCCACGGTCGCGCCCGCCTGCTGCAACCGCACCACCTCGGCGACCTTGTCCTGCGGCCGCACGTCCGAGATCACCGTGTCGATACCGACGGCGTCGGCGACGTGCCGCGCGGCACCCGCGTTGTCGCCGGTCAGCAGAATCGGGCGCAATCCAGCCCTCTTCATGCGCGAGACCGCTTCGGCAGCAGCGGGTTTCACAGTGTCTGACACCACGATCACGCCGATCGGTTCGCCGTCGCGGAGCACGACGACGGGAGTCGCACCAGCGGCCTGAGCCTCGTCGACGGCGACGCGCAGACCCGGGTCGAGCTCGACGTCGAGTCGGGCCGGTCCACTGACGACGATCCTGCTCGACCCGACGTTTCCGGATACTCCGACACCGTGATCGGCGTCGAACTCGTCCGCCTCGGGAACGGTGAGATCATGTGCGGCAATGACGATCGCCCGCCCGATCGGATGTTCCGAGCCCGTCTCGACGGCGGCGGCCAGGGTCAGGACGTCGTCACGCGTCACACCGGAGGCGGCGTACACGACGTCGACGCGCATCTCACCGGTGGTGACCGTGCCGGTCTTGTCCAACACGACGGTGTCGACACGTCGCGTCTTCTCCAGCACCTCCGGTCCGGACAAAAGGATTCCGAGCTGTGCGCCGCGTCCGGTGCCGACCATGAGCGCGGTTGGGGTCGCGAGCCCGAGCGCGCACGGGCAGGCGATGATGAGGACCGACACCGCTGCGGTGAACGCGGTGAGCACGGAGCCGTCGACCCACCAGAAGATCAGCGCGGCAACGGCGATCAGCATCACGACGGGGACGAACACCCCCGAGATCCTGTCGGCGAGTCGCTGCACACGGGCCTTACCAGCCTGCGCCGCCTCGACCAGACGCGCCATCTGTGCGAGTGCCGTATCGGCGCCGACATGCGTCGCACGCACCACGAGGCGACCGCTGGTGTTGATCGTCGCACCCACGACATCGTCGTCGACCGTCACCTCGATGGGCACGGATTCGCCTGTGAGCATGGACATGTCGACCGCAGAGGCGCCGTCGACGACCACCCCGTCGGTGGCTATCTTCTCACCCGGTCGGACGACGAACACGTCACCGACGCCGAGCTCGCCGATCGGGACCCTCACTTCGCTGCCGGCCCGTCGGATCACCACGTCCTTCGCGCCGAGATCCATCAGCGCCCGAAGTGCATCTCCGGCACGGATTTTCGCGCGCTTCTCCGCGTATCGTCCGGCCAGGATGAAGGTCGTGACCCCGGCTGCGGCCTCCAGATAGATATACGACGCCCCGGCACCACGAGCGGGAAGCAGATCGAATCCGTGTGTCATTCCCGGCATCCCGGCCATGCCGAAGAACAGCGCATACAGTGACCATCCGAACGCGGCGAGCGTTCCGATCGACACCAGCGTGTCCATGGTCAGCGCGCCGTGACGCAGATTGCGCCACGCGGCGAGATGGAATGGATAACCGCCCCAGATGATCACCGGCGCAGCGAGTGTCAGCGACAACCACTGCCAGTTGGTGAACTGGGCGGCGGGCACCATCGCCAGGATGATGACCGGGATCGACAGCAATGCCGAGATGACGAGACGCTGACGTAGACCTCGGAGCTCGAGTGTTGCCGGAGTCGCGACGGCGTCGGCCGCCGACCCCGGATCAGTGGATTCGACGGGGTCTCTCGGGCGCACCGGAGTGGCCGAGTATCCGGCGTCGCGGACTGCTGCGACGAGCGTGTCGACATCTGCCGTGCCGCCAACGGTCGCCCGCTCGGTCGCAAAGTTCACCGACGCCTGCACGCCGTCGATCTTGTTGAGTTTGCGCTCGATCCGGTTCGCACACGACGCACACGTCATGCCGGTGATGTCGAGGTCGACGACGGCGGTCGACCCCTCACCGTGCGTCGTGAACGTCGTGGACATCTCAGACCAGCTCGTAACCGGCTTCGGACACGGCCTCGGAGACCTCGTCGCGACCGAGTTCGCGATCGCTTCCGATCTCGACGACGCCGGTCTCGAGGGTCACGTCGACAGTGTTCACGCCCGGGATCTCGCCGATCTCCTCGCGTACCGACGCGACGCAGTGGCCGCAGGTCATGCCTGTGACGGTGTAGGTGCTCGTGCTCATGTGCTGTCAACCTTTCTGTTGGGCGGCCTCAGGGCCGAATGCGGCGGTGAGTCGGCGGCGTGTCAGGACTTGACGAGCCGCGCGATCGCGGCCATCGCCTCGTCGACCTTTGCCTGACCAGCGGCGTCACTCTCCTGCGCGGCGTGCACCACGCAGTGGTTCATGTGGTCTTCGAGCAAACCGAGTCCGACGGCCTGCAGCGCCTTGGTCATCGCCGACAACTGAGTGAGGATGTCGATGCAGTACTCCTCGTCGTCGACCATGCGTTGCAGCCCACGCGCTTGACCCTCGATACGGCGCAACCGCTTGAGATAGTCGTCCTTGCGTGTGATGTAGCCGTGCTCGGCATGCTCGATGTCGGTGCGCCCGGCCCCACTCGGCTCGTGCTCGACAGTCGCGTCGGTCCCCATGGTCACTCTCCTCATATACCCCTTACCGGTATACCAGGAGGAGTCCGGAAACGGTACCCCCCTAGGGTATGGGACACGGCATGTTGTGCCGACGACGAACAGTCGTGCGTGATCAGGAACGCGGGCGCTCGAGCGCGTCCGCGAGTTTTGCCAACGCCGCCGCGACGTCGCGCAGGGCTTCGCTCACCTCATCGGTGCGGGGGTTCACAGGAGGTGCGCTCACCGGACCTGACAATGGGTCGGCACGTGGCGGCGACGGCGGTACCGGTGGTTGACCGACGACCTGTGCGCTCTCGGTGTCGACGGCCTGGTGCCTGTTGACGACGGGCATCGGCGTGGCCGGCGGTTCGGCATTGGTCGACCGACGACCACCCCGGTACGCATGCGACGGTGTCGGCTGGGACGCGAGGGAATGCTGCGCAGGCGGGGCCTCCCGAACCGACTGCCCGCGAGGCTCGTCGAGTCGGTGCGATCCCGCGTTGGCTGCCGCGACCGGCAGATCGCCTGTCGAGGGACCACTCCGTTCGGGGCGACGGGCCTGCGGGGGCGGCGGTGTGTTGCCCTGCACGGGCATCCGGCCGGAGGCCGCTGGACGTCTGGCGCCGTTGCTCACCGCGGGGACGTGCCCGTTTGTCCGCGCATAGAAGTGTGGTCCGCCGTGCCCGTTGAAGAAGACACAGCGTGCGCCCTCGGGAGACGGCACCGGGCACGGATTGCGTTCGATCAGCGATTGCGCGCGGTCGTCGAAGTCATTCCATTCGAGCCAGAGACGCCTGTCGCTGCGCGGTCGAGTACTTGCATCCGTGGCGTGATTCCCCGCGTGGCCTGCCGCCAGCCTGCACTGCAACAACCACTCCGACGACCCACTCAAGCCGAGTGCGCGACGTTCCTCCGCGGAGCACACAACCGTTGACCAGCAACCCTGGCCGTCCATACGGTCCTCCCATCGGCCCGATACGAGCACGCTGTCATATGACGACGACGCTACCCGCGATGTCACGGCTCGTCACAGCCCGATCGGCTGCCGCCTCGGCGACCGGTGCGTCGATCATCCCACTCCCCGGGCGTCAGTCTACGGAAGTGAGTACTGGCACTTCTACCCCCGCCGCGCAGATCTCGTTGCGCTCCATCCGGAAGCGTCGGGTCGTGTCCTCGTCGAAGCTGCGATACCCCGAGCCGATGGTCGCCGGGTCGATAGTCGCCGACTCGTCGGTGCGGACGTGGCATCCACGCGACCGACGTCGCGCGGCGGCTGCCGCGACGACGAACCGTGCGGTGAGTGTCAATGCGGCATCCTCGACATCTGCTCGCGTGGCGAGGACACGCGGAGCGGCAGCATCGAGCATGGCGGCGACGTGTGCGAGGCCGGCAGAGTTTCGGCGCAATCCCACGAATCGCGACATCGCGTCCTGGAGGGTCGTTCGGTCCAACGCCTGCGCGACCTGGTCGTTCGCGTCGGCCACGGAGCCGACGGCGAGCGCGTCGTCGACGACGTGAGTCCTCTGCGAGTGCGCGACCCGCGCGGCACGCACGCCCATCACCAGGCCCTCGAGCAGCGAGTTGGATGCGAGCCTGTTGCCGCCGTGCAGTCCGGTACGCGCGACCTCTCCCGCGGCGAGCAAGCCCGGCACGGTGGTCCGCCCGTCGGCATCCGTGACGACGCCACCACACTGATAGTGCGCGCCCGGCACGACCGGAATGCGACCGTCAGCGGGATCGAGACCGGCGGCGTGCAGCCCCGCGGTGACGGTGGGGAACCGGGTGTCGAAGTGGTCGATCGCCGCGACGTCGAGGTAGACACACGGATGGCCGGTACGGTCGATGGCCGCGGTCACCGCGTTGGCGACGACGTCGCGCGGCGCGAGATCGCCGAGCGGATGGACGTCAGCGGTCACCGACCGCCCGTCGACGTCGACGAGACATCCGCCTTCTCCGCGTATCGCCTCCGTGATCAGCGTTCGCCGACCTCGTGCTCCCGGCGTGTACAGCATCGTCGGATGGAACTGGACGAACTCGAGGTCGGCGACTTCCGCACCCGCGCGCAGCGCCAGGGCCAGGCCGTCGGCTGTGGCGCCGGAGGGGTTGGTCGTGGCGGCGTACAGGTGGCCGCTGCCGCCTGTCGCCAGCAGCACCGTCGGGGCGTGGGCGACCCCCAATCCGTCCGCTGACCGATAGGCGACACCGACCGCTCGTCCATCGGCCGTCAACACCCGGGTGACCGTGCAGTCGTCCACGACGCGCAGATGGCCGTGTCGGCTCGCAGCGCCGACTGCCGTGGAAAGCGTCTGTTGTATCTGCGCACCCGTCGCGTCCCCACCCGCGCGGATGATCCGTCGCACGCTGTGACCGCCCTCGCGTGTGCGGATCAATCGCCCGGTCGCGTCCCGGTCGAACCGGGCGCCCCAGCCGAGCAGCCGCGAGACCGCCGACCATCCGTCAGCCACGATCTCCCGGGTGATGTCAGGGTCGCTGAGCCCCGCTCCGGCGGCCAGGGTGTCGCGCACGTGGAGGTCGACGGTGTCGTCGGCGCTGTCGGGCGCCACGACCGCGACGCCGCCCTGGGCGTAGTACGTCGACGTACTCGGTTCCGGACCGCCCACTGAACCGGGTTCACGGACGATCCCTTTGCTGCAGACCAGGACGCGCAGTCCCTGCTCGACAGCGGAGAGCGCCGCGGTCAGTCCAGCGACGCCCGCGCCGACCACCACGAGGTCGGCGTCAACCTGATCGAGCCCCATACGCATGCCCTTTCCTCACCCGAGCACTGTTTTCGACCCTCAGTCGAAAACCTCTCCTCGGAGAGTACGCCGACTTCTCTGACTCTGACCAGTGCGCGGCGTCTGCTGTGTCGGAGCGGATCAGCGCGGTTCGTGGAGATCGGCGCGACGCAGCAGTTGGGCGTTGAGCGCGACGATGATCGTCGACAACGACATCAACAGCGCTCCGACAGCCATCGGCAGCACGAAGCCGATCGGCGCCAGGATCCCCGCCGCCAACGGGACCGAGATCAGGTTGTACCCGGCAGCCCACCAGAGGTTCTGTGTCATCTTGCGGTAGGCCTTGCGCGACAACTCGATGGCCGACACGACGGTCCTCGGATCGTCGCCCGCGAGCACCACTCCCGCCGAGCCGATCGCGACGTCCGTGCCCGCACCGATCGCGATACCGACATCGGCACGCGCAAGGGCGGGCGCGTCGTTGACACCGTCACCGACGAAGGCGACGACGTGGCCCTTCTGCTGCAGGTCGGAGACGATCCGCTCCTTGTCCTCGGGGCGCACCTGCGCATGCACCTCGGTGATGCCGACGGCCTTGGCCACACGCTCGGCGACGTCGGGTGCATCGCCGGTGATCATGACCGATTCGATGCCACGGTCCCGCAGGTCGGCGACCGCTTGCGCGGACTCCGGACGCGGCTCGTCGGCGAGTGCGATCATGCCGACGACCTCGTCGTCGGAGATCACGTACAGGACGGTGTTCCCGCGTAGGTCGTTCGCTGCCGATGCGAGACGCTCGGGAACGGCGACATTCTCCACGAGCCGTGGACCGCCGACCGACACCGAGTGCCCGTCGACCCGGGCTGTGACACCCGTCGCCGCGTGCGTGGTGAAGTCCGTCGGCGACGCGACGTCGAGGTCACGGTCGCGGGCGGCGCGAACGATGGCTCTGGCGAGCGGGTGCTCACTGGGCATCTCGGCCGAGGCCGCAAGTCGGAGGACGTCGTTCTGCGTCGAACCCTCCCGCACGACGACGTCGGTCACCTCGGGGCGTCCCCGCGTGAGCGTGCCGGTCTTGTCGAAGCAGACCACGTCGACCTGACGGAGCTTCTCCAGTGCGAGTCTGTTGGTCACCAACACACCCATCTTGGCCGCACGCTCGGTCGCGATGGACACGACGAGCGGAATCGCCAGACCCAGCGCGTGCGGACATGCGATCACCAGGACGGTGATCGTGCGGACGACCGCGTCCTCGGGTCGTCCGATGGCCGTCCAGATGACGGCGGTGAGCACCGCGGCACCGAGCGCGAACCAGAAGAGCCATCCCGCAGCACGATCGGCGAGCCGCTGGGCACGCGAGGTCGAGTTCTGTGCCTCGGCAACCAGGCGTTGAATACCCGCAAGTGTCGTGTCGTCGCCGACAGCGCTGACGCGCACCCTGATCGCGGAGTCGGCGGTGACGGTTCCCGCGACGACCTTGTCGCCGACGGTGTGACTGACCAGATCCGATTCTCCGGTGATCATCGATTCGTCGAGTTCTGCCGTGCCGTCGACGATCACGCCGTCAGCGGGGACCCGACCACCTGGACGGACGATCACCACGTCACCCCTGGCGAGGTCGGAAGGCGTCACCGATTCGATACGCTCACCACCGTCCTCGTCGACGACGCGCTCGGCCTCGTCGGGCATGAGCGAGGCGAGCGAATCGAGCGCCGACGTCGTCTGCGCGATGGATTTCATCTCGATCCAATGCCCGAGAAGCATGATCACGATGAGAAGTGCCAGCTCCCACCAGAATTCGAGGTCGTGGGGCAGCAGATGCACAGAGGCGCCCCACGACGACACGAACGCGACGGTGATCGCGAGCGCGATGAGTGTCATCATTCCCGGTGCGCGCGAACGCAATTCGCTGACCGCTCCGGTCAGGAACGGACGTCCACCCCACACGTACATCACCGTGCCGAGCACCGGCGAGATCCAGCGCACCCAGTTGTCGGGGACGGTGTAGCCCACGATGGACCCGAACATGGGCGACGCCAGCACCACCGGGATCGCGATCACACACATGATCCAGAAGAGGCGACGGAACATGGCCACGTGATCCATGTGCCCGTGTCCGCCGTGGTCCATGCTTCCGTGGCCCATGCTGCCGTGGTCCATGAATCCGTGGTCCATGGCTGCGTGATCCGCACTCCCGTGATCCATAGCTTTGTGGTCCATGCGTCTCTTTATACCCCCCTAGGGTATAAAGACCAACACACACGTGCGCAGATGCGCACATGTGACTTACGATACTTCCGTGCGTGCACTCACCTATCCGACGTTCCGTCGGCTGTTCGGTGCGCAGGTGGCGTCGCTTCTCGGCACCGGCCTGCTCACGGTCGCGTTGGGTCTGCTCGCCTACGATCTCGCAGGCTCCGACGCCGGACGCGTACTCGGCACGGCGCTCGCGGTGAAGATGGTCGCGTACGTAGTCATGGCCCCGGTGATGCGCACGCTGGTCGCAGGACTACCCGCGGCCCGCGTACTCGTCGGCGCCGATCTCGTGCGATTCGCCATGGCCTGCTGTCTGCCCTGGGTCGGTCACGTGTGGCAGGTCTATCTCCTCGTGTTCGCTCTGCAGACCGCGTCGGCGACGTTCACGCCGACATTTTCGTCGACCATCGCACGCGTGGTCGACGACCGGGACGACTACTCGTCGGCCGTGGCCGCGTCGCGCGTCGCCTACGACCTCGAATCCATCGGCTCGCCGCTGATTGCCGCCGCACTACTGACCGTCGTCTCGTATTCGACGCTGTTCGTCGGCACCGCGGTGGGCTTCGCGGCGTCGGCGCTGCTCGTGGTGTCCTGCGGCTCGCGTCGGCTTCGCGGCGTCGACAACACAGGTACGCGCAGCCGCGACACCTTCGTCCGCCGGACCTCGTCGGGTGCACGAATCATGCTGATACACCGACCGTTGCGCGGAGTCCTGTGGATCAACGTGGCGGTTGCCGCGGCGACTGCGCTCGTCATGGTCGGCACGGTCGTGATCGTGCGTGGCGACCTCGGACGCTCGGCATCCTGGGTCGCCGTGGCGCTCGGCGCATTCGGCGCGGGATCGATCGTCGCGGCGGTCGTGGGACCGGCGGTCTTCCGTCGATTCGGAACGTTCGTACCGATGGTGATCGGCGCGTCGACCTGCGTGTTCGGCGTCGCCGTCGTCGCGGCATGGTTGGCGGCGTCATCGTCGGTCCCGTTACTGCTCATTCCGTTGCTCGCCCTGTGGTCGGCGCTCGGCGCCGCGACGTCGACCATCTCGACCGGCACCGCGCGTCTCCTGCGCGATGACACCACCGACGCCGACCGCGACGATGTGTTCACC
Organism: Gordonia otitidis; assembly: GCF_020735545.1. NCBI lineage: Bacteria > Bacillati > Actinomycetota > Actinomycetes > Mycobacteriales > Gordoniaceae > Gordonia > Gordonia otitidis. The sequence goes on along the minus strand of NZ_CP085974.1, from coordinate 2,336,051 downwards.
GCGCAGTTCTCGCTGTCCCACGCCGCGTTTCTCGTCACCTATCCGCTGGCAGGTCTCGCCGCGTCGACGGATGGCCGGGCCGCATGCACCGCCGGGCTGGCCGTGCTCGCACTCGTCGGACTGCTCGGCGCGACGCTCAGTTGGCGCAGCGCGCCCGTGATCAGGCGAATACGCCCGGCTCTCTCCCTTACGATGAACCGAGCGACCGCCACAGCGAACGAACGGTGACCACAGCGGATGAAACAGGCAGCCGAGCACGAGCGCACCGGCGGCAAGCGATCGTCGGCCGTCACGGCATCCGTCCCGAGCCTCGAGCACCGCGTCAGCCCCGACCCTGCACTTCTCGGCACAGCGACGGCCCTGTTCACGATGCTCTCGGACCCGACCAGGCTGCACATCCTGTGGTTGTTGCGCGAGGAGGAGCTCGACGTCGGAGCGCTCACCGACGCTGTCGGAGCGTCGCGGACCGCGGTCAGTCAGCACCTCGCGAAACTGCGCTTCACCGGTCTCGTCGACACGAGACGCGAGGGACGTCGAATCATCTACCGGCTGCGTGACGGCCACGTCGGCAGGGTCATCGCGGAGGCGCTCAATCACGCCGACCATCAGATGTCCGGCGAGCCGACGCACGGCTGAGCCGGCCCGCCTGCTCACCGGCGGACGCACGCTTTGCCTGATTCGACGGCCGACCTCCTACACTGGGCGCGATGCGACAGCTTGCAACGACGACGAACAGGCCGCAGCGATGACGAACAGGCCGACGATGGACAGCACGGTCGACGACGGCCGCCGCGCGCGTCTGCGCCCGGCATCGTCCATTGCCGAGATCGCGCGTCTCGGCACGACCACGGCCCACGCGACGCTGGGCGTCGGAAGATTCCTCCTGCACACCGCAGTCGACGCTGCGCATCTGCGTGCCCCGAGCGGCAAACGTGCGGCAGCCGAGGTGCGTGCGACGTTCGAGCATCTCGGACCCACGTACGTGAAGCTCGGGCAGCTCATCGCGTCGAGTCCCGGCGTATTCACCGAGACGCTGGCCGCCGAGTTCGAATCGCTGCTCGACCGTGTCCCGCCTGCCGATCCGGCCGCGATCCGACGGGTCTTCGTCGACGAGATCGGTAGTCCGCCAGAAGACGTGTTCGCAGAGTTCGACCCGACGCCGATCGCATCGGCCTCCATCGCGCAGGTTCACACTGCGACGCTGCACGACGGGGAGGAGGTCGTCGTCAAGATCCAACGTCCGGGGATCGCCGAACGACTCGCGCCCGACGTCGCGATCCTCGAACGGCTCGCGGGGCTCGCCGAGATCTCGGAGTACGGACGGATGTTGTCGGCCCGGCACGTCGTCGAGGATTTCGCCGACGGACTCGATGCAGAACTCGATTTCCGCAACGAGGCCGCCGCCATGCGCGAGTGGTACGAGTGTCTACGGCCGGGACCGTTCGGTGATCGCGTGCGAGTGCCGCGGGTCCACGACGACCTCACCACCGCACGCGTCATGACGATGGAGCGCATCTACGCCACACGGATCGACGACGCCGCGGCCGTGCGCGCCGCAGGTCACGACGGCGTAGCGCTGTGCCGCACCCTGCTGTTGTCGCTGCTCGAGTCGGCGTTCCACGGCGGGCTGTTCCACGGCGACCTGCATGCGGGCAACGTGCTCGTCGACGCTCAGGGCCGCCTGGTCCTGCTCGATTTCGGCATCGTCGGTCGCTTCACACCGCGCACCCGGCGCATTCTGCGCCAACTCGTCGTCGACTTGATCGTCCGTAACGACTACGAATCCGCCGGCCGTGCCATCTTCCTGCTCGGGGCGGTACGCAAACCGGGTTCATCCGCACAGGGCGGCGCCGACATCCAGAAGGTGACGACCCCGCTGTCGAGCACCGATCTCGGCGACATGAGCTACACCGATCTCGGACGCCAACTCGCGGCGGTCGCACGTGCCCACGACGCCCGACTCCCCCGCGAACTGGTGCTCGTCGGCAAACAGCTGCTCTACGTCGAGAAGTACATGAAATTGCTGGCACCCCGCTGGAAGGCGATGTCGGACCGGGAGATCTACGGCTACATGGCCGGGATCATGAAGGAAACCGAACGGGATCGGCGTGCCGATCGTGCCGGCATGAGCTGATACCCACGCACCGCCCATTAGGGTGAGAGCGTTGACTGCGGCCCGCTCGACTTTGACCATGCGCCGGGCCCGAACCGACCAGGAGTCGAGAATGAGACGAGTTTGGCTGGCGTTGCTGGCATTCCTCGGTGTTGCCTGCATCACCGCGGCCATCGCCATCCCGGCGTTCCTCGTGCCCCAGTTGCGCGTCGTCCCGTTGGACCTCGACATCACGTCGGATGCGACAACGGTGCCCGCCGACGGCTCTGCGGGTGAACGCTTCCCCGCGGTGATCTTCGACCGCTGCTCTGTCTCTCAGGACAAGGCACGCACGCTCGACGCACACCTGACGCAGCAGCGACGCAGCGTGATCGTCAACCCATCGGACAGGCGGCAGGCGACGGTGCAGTCGGCGCAGACCGTGCAGATCGATCGGTTCCGCGACGCAGACGGCAAGGAGACACAGCCGCCTGCCCCGCGCTCGGACGGCGACCTCAAATGCGACGACGGACTGCTCACCGCAACCATCGACCGCGTCTCGGTCAACCGGAAGACGTCGGTGCCCAACGGGACCGTGAGCTCGCTGCAGCTCGAAGCAGCTCCCGAGGGTGTCAACGTGAAGGACGTGTCGGTGCAGCTGCCCGATCGGAAGGGCTTCCAGTACAAGTTCGGCTTCAACGTCAAGAAGCGCGACTACCTCTACTACGACCTCAACACCCGCCAGGACGAGCCGGCCAAGTACGTCGGCGAGAAGACCTTCAATGGGGTCAAGACCTACGAATTCGTCTCGGAGGTTCCCGAGACCGATCTGTCGTCGCTGCCGAACGCACAGGGCGAAGCGGCACTGGGCACGATGCTGACGATGCCCGCCAAGTGGTGGGGCATCTCGGGCCGTGGGGTCAAGGCCGACGACAAGATCACGATGCATCGCTACGCGTCGGCGACCCGGCACGTCTTCGTCGAACCCGAGACCGGAACGATCGTCAACGGCCGGGAGGATCAGCACCAGTACTTCAAGTCCCCCGACCAGAGCGACGGAACACCTGCCCCCGTGCGGGATTTCAGACTGGATGCTCTCAAGGGCACCTTCCAGTGGTCCGACAGCACGGTCACCGCACAGGCCGATCGTGCCCAGCACTACATGAATCTGCTCAAGATGGGCGGCTTCTGGCTGCCCATCATCCTCGGTGTCGTGGGCGCGCTGCTCCTGGTGGCGTGGGCTCTGATCGTGTGGCGCACGCGCAAGACCGACAAGCCACAGGACGATCCTGACCTCTACGACAGCGATCCGCGGTACCTCGCCGAGCACGAATCCGGAAGTGACCCGGACACCGCGACCACGACGGCGCTCGCCGGTACCGCGGTGGGAGCAGGCGTCGCGGGTCGTAATCGCCATGCCGCGGTCGAGGGCGACGACGCCGAGACGACGACAATCGACGAGGTGCCCACGGCGGCCGCATACGACGCCGAGCACGACAACGACGCCTACATGTGGGACCGCCCCACCCAACGCATTCCGCGTGTCGAGGGCCCTGCCGCCTCCGACACCCCGGACGGCGACGATCAACCGACCCGCCAGGTGCCCGCAGTCGACGACGACACCACATCCGACGGCTCCGCATCTGACGGCTCCGCGCGCTCTGCGCTCGACGAGGCCCGCGCTTTCCGCCGCCGCGGTACGCACGACGACACAGGCGAGTGATCACCCGCCGTTGCTGAGCGGTCGGTCTCGGGCCCCGGCGCTGGACGCCGCGTCCTCCAGACCACCACCCCAGCACGACGAGGGCCGGCGATCTGCGTAGATCGCCGGCCCTCGTCGTGTTCAGCTGTTCAGTTGTGGACCGTCTCCGGCCCGAGCGCTCAGAAGAACGCGGGGCGGAAGGTGGTGTCCCACGACTGGCGGAAGTTCTCCTGCCAGTAGTCCCACCAGTGGTCACCGTCGGGGGTGATGTGGGTGGTGAGCTTGACGCCCGGGACCACGGCGACGCGCGGGATGTAGAGCTGCGTGCTGACCGATGCGGCAACCTCGAGCGGAACCATCTGCGAGAACTTGACCGGGTTGAAGTTTCCGCTGGTCGGGTTCACCGAGCTGTCGAACTTGCTGCCGAGGCCACTGCCGGCGGAAAGGTACACATGGTGGTTGGCGAGGTTGTTCGCGCTCAGGAACGGATCGTTCTGGAACCACTCACCGGCCGGGTAGAAGCCCCACATGTTGTTGGGGTCGCCGCCCATCGTCGCGACCGACGCCTGGATGCCCTGCGTGAAGCCGGGGAACGTGACGGTCGGGTAGCCGCTGTAGGAAGCGACAGCCTTGTAGAAGCCCGGATGGCGCGACGCGAGGTTGAGCGCCGAGGTTCCCGACATCGACAGTCCGGCGATGCCGTTGCGGCGATTGTCGGAGTTGTGCTTGCTCTTCATGTACGCGGGCAGTTCGCGGGTGAGGAAGGTTTCCCACTTGTTCACGCCGAGTTTGGGATCTGTTCGCTCCCAGTCGGTGTAGAAGCTGCCGCCGCCACCGAAGGGGATCACCAGGTTGGTGCCCTTGCCGATCATGAAACGGTCGGCGCCGGTGTTGTTCTGCAGCCAGCCGCTGGTGTTGTTCGGGGCACGCAGACCGTCGAGCAGGTACAGCGTGGGCTTGGGGCCACCGCCGCCTCCGTCGACGATGCGCACCGGGATGTTCTTGTGCATCGACGCGGAGTACACGTATTCGGTCTGGCCGGCTGCATGGGCTTCAGGAGCGACAGCCATGGTCAGGCCGCCGAGCGCCGCCATGGCGCCCACAGCGGCAACGAGGCGCTTGCGCGCACGAGTCAACATATGTGAAGAGTCCTTACGATCTTGACCCGGACGGGCCTCGTTCATACGGGCAGGAAATGGGGTCAGCGGCGACGCCGACTGAGTTGGTCCCCAACGCGACAGAGTGTAACGGCTCGATAACACACCGGCAAAAGCAGGATTCACTCTCGACCACGACTTGAGACAACATCCTGACGATCATCGCCTACCGCGCTCGGCGTGGTCGATATCGGGGCGGCGTCAAGTCGGTCACAGGAGCCGGCCATGCCGTTGTCATTCCCACGCCGAAGCACGAGCGCTACTGTCGAAGTCGATTCGCGCAGGAGGATGCCAGTTGTCGCAGCAACACGCCGACGCCATAGTCGTCGGGTCCGGGCTTGCCGGGCTCGTCGCCACCTACGAGCTCACCAAGGCGGGCCGTCGGGTGATCGTCGTCGATCAGGAGAACCGCAACAATCTCGGCGGCCAGGCGTTCTGGTCGCTCGGCGGACTCTTCCTCGTCGACACCCCAGAGCAGCGTCGACTCGGCATCCACGACTCCGCAGAGCTCGCACTGCAGGACTGGATGGGTTCTGCGGGCTTCGACCGCGACGACGAGGACTACTGGCCGCGGCAGTGGGCACGCGCCTACGTCGACTTCGCCGCGACGGAGAAGCGGCAGTACCTCCACGACCTCGGTCTACGCATCACCCCGGTCGTCGGATGGGCCGAACGCGGCGGCGGCTTCGCCGACGGCCACGGAAACTCCGTGCCGCGTTTCCACCTGACCTGGGGCACCGGCCCCGAAGTGGTCCGGGTCTTCGCCGAGCCTGTGCTCGACGCCGAGCGACGCGGACTCGTCGAGTTCCGGTTCCGGCACCGCGTCGACGAGATCGTCGTCGAGGACGGCACGGCCGTCGGTGTGCGGGGAGCGAAGCTGGCGCCGACGGCGGTCGGGCGTGGCGAAGCGTCGAACCGCGACGTGGTCGGCGAGTTCGAGATCCGCGGGGGTGCGGTCATCGTGACGACCGGCGGAATCGGCCACAACCACGAACTGATCCGCAAGAACTGGCCGACGGAGCGTCTCGGACCCGCGCCGAAGACGATGATCTCGGGAGTGCCGGCCTACGTCGACGGCCGCATGCTCGGCATCGCCGAGGATGCGGGCGCCAGCCTGGTCAACCGCGACCGCATGTGGCACTACACCGAGGGCATCCACAACTGGGATCCGATCTGGCCCGACCACGCCATCCGCATCATCCCGGGCCCGTCGTCGTTGTGGCTCGACGCCAACGGCAACCGCCTGGCACCGCCGAACTTTCCGGGTTTCGACACCAATTCGACGATGCGCGAGATCCTCGCGACCGGCTACGACTACTCGTGGTTCATCCTCACGCAGTCGATCGTCGAGAAGGAGTTCGCACTGTCGGGTTCCGAGCAGAATCCCGACATCACCGACAAAGACCTCAAGTTCGCGGCGAAGAGTCGCTTCGCGAAGGGCGCGCCCGGCCCTGTCGAGGCGTTCCTCCGCAACGGCAGCGACTTCGTCGTAGCCGACAACCTCGCCGATCTCGTCGCGGGCATGAACGAGATCAGCCGCGGCCCGAAGCTCGACCTGCAGCAGACCGAACGGATCGTCTCGGCCCGCGACAACGAGATCGACAACAAGTTCTCCAAGGACGCGCAGTTGATGGCCATCACCAACGCGCGGCAGTTCCTCGGCGACAAGATCGTCCGGGTCGCCAAGCCTCACAAGCTCCTCGATCCCGCCCACGGACCGCTGATCGGCGTACGCCTGAACATCCTGACCCGGAAGACATTGGGCGGCTTGGAAACCAACCTCGATTCGGCTGTGATGCGTCCCGACGGTTCGGTTTTCGACGGCCTCTACGCAGCGGGCGAGGTGGCGGGCTTCGGTGGCGGCGGCGTACACGGGTACAACGCGCTCGAGGGTACGTTCCTCGGCGGCTGCATCTTCTCCGGCAGGGTTGCCGGGCGGGCCGTCGCGCGAGGGTGACCCGAGCGCGTCGTCGAGAACCTGTACCGGCAGGCGCCAGGTGAGGACACACTTTGCCCTAGACGGTTCCTCCACTGCACTAGAGTGAAACCGTGCCGGTGCCGCAGACGATTCTGACACGCAAGACCAAGCATGCGTTGTTCCTCGTCCTGACGATCAACGCAGGTGGAGAAGACGCTGTCCGGGACATGTTCGACGTCCTCGGCTCGCGCATCAACTCGGTGTCCTCGCGCGCGCCGGAACAAGCGCTCGCGGGCATCGTGTCCATCGGCTCGGACGCATGGGACCGCCTGTTCGCGGGTAATCGTCCCAAGTCCCTGCGGCCCTTCGTCGAGTACGCGGGCGACGTCCACACCGCGCCGGCCACTCCCGGCGATCTGCTGCTGCACATCAAGGCCGACGCGATGGACCTCTGCTATGAACTCGGCCGCATGCTCATGAACGAACTCGGCGACGCCGTGACCGTCGTCGACGAGGTCCACGGCTTCCGATACTTCGACCTGCGCGATCTCATCGGCTTCGTCGACGGCACCGAGAATCCCGTGGGCCAGGCCGCTATCGACGCGATCACCGTCGGCGACGAGGACCCCGCGTACGCGGGCGGTAGCTACGTCGCCATCCAGCGTTACGTCACCGATCTGAAGGAATGGGACTCCATCTCGGTCGAAGACCAGGAGGCCGCGATCGGACGGACCAAGCTCGACAACATCGAGATGTCCGACGACGTGAAACCCATCAATTCGCACATCGCACTGAACGTGGTCAACGACGTCAACGGTGAGCAGATCGACGTCGTCCGCGACAACATGCCCTACGGCGAGGCGTCGGGTCTCGGCGACTCCGGGACGTTCTACATCGCATACTCGTCGGCACCCGACGTGACCGAGGAGATGCTGCGCAAGATGTTCATCGGCGACCCGCCGGGCAACTACGACAGGCTTCTCGACTTCACCACCGCCGTGACCGGTGCGCAGTTCTTCACCCCGACCGTCGACTTCTTCGACGACCTTCCCGACGCGCCTGCGACGTCGCATGCGGATTCCGAGGACGACGCGCCGCATGACACCCCGACACCGGCACCGGTCACACTCGACGCCGCGTCGCCGGTGCCGCCCCCCGAGCCGACCGACCCGGGCGACGGATCACTCGGTATCGGCTCGCTCCGCTGACGATCCCCCTGATTCCCACACACCCGGCCCCACACCCCCGACGACACCAGGAGACGCACCATGAACAATCTGCATCGCGAACTCGCCCCCATCTCCGCGTCGGCCTGGGAGGCCATCGAGGAGGAAGCCGCACGCTCGTTCAAGCGCAACATCGCGGGCCGTCGACTCGTCGACGTCAAGGGTCCACTCGGGCTCGAGGCGTCGTCGGTCACGCGCGGCCACCGCACCAAGATCGACTCACCGGCAGACGGCATCCAGGCGTACAAGCGCAGCGTGCAGCCACTCATCGAGCTGAAGGTGCCGTTCACGGTCACGCGTGAGGCCATCGACGACGTCGATCGTGGCGCCGAGGATTCCGATTGGGATCCGGTTGTCGACGCCGCCCGCCAGCTCGCCCTCGCCGAGGACCGCGCGATCTTCGAGGGCTACTCCGCCGCGGGTATCACCGGTATCCGAGCAGAGACGACGGCCACGCCCATTCCGCTTCCCGAAGACGTGCGCGACTACCCCGAGGCGTTCAGCCAGGCACTGTCCACGCTGAAGCTGGCGTCGATCGACGGCCCGTACTCGATAGCGCTCTCCGCCGAGGTCTACAACCTCGTCAACGAGACGTCGAATCACGGTTACCCGGTCCGCCAGCACATCCAGCGACTCATCGACGGCGAGATCGTCTGGGCGCCCGCGATCTCCGGAGCGTTCGTGTTGTCCACGCGCGGCGGCGATTTCGAACTGACCATCGGACAGGACGTCTCAATCGGCTACGACTCACACGACGCCGACGTGGTGAACCTCTACTTCCAGGAGTCCTTCACCTACCTCACCTACACCGGTGAGGCGGCCATCGCCCTGACGACCGTCTGACGGGTTGCGCCCACCGTCTGGCGGGTCGGCCCGAAAACGCCTCGCACGGTGTCGGCACGGCTTGCTAGCGTCGTGTGAGTGAGCGCCACATGCTGATCCGTCTGATCAGGACATACCTCTCGCGGTATCCCTGGCACATGCTCGCCGTCGTGATACTGCAGCTCGTCGCGACGGTCGCCATGTTGTACCTGCCCACGCTCAACGCCGACATCATCGACAACGGCGTGGCCAAGGGCGACACCGCATACATCCTGCGTATCGGCGGGGTGATGCTCGCGATCACGATCGCGCAGGTCATATGCACGATCTGCGCACAGTACTTCGGCGCACGCGCCGCCCTGGCGACCGGCCGCGACATCCGGCACGATCTGCTGCACCGGATCAACACCTACTCCGCGAAAGAGATGGGCACCTTCGGCGCGCCGTCGCTGATCACGCGCACCACCAACGACGTCCAGCAGGTCCAGTTGCTGATCGTCATGAGCACCACGATCCTCATCATGGCCCCGATCATGTGCGTCGGCGGCATCATCATGGGCATCAAGGTGGGCGCACAGTTGTCGTGGGTGCTCGTCGTCGCCGTGCCGGTGCTCGCAGTGGCGATGGGTTTTCTGATCGCGAAGATGATCCCCGGCTTCCGCGCCATGCAGGAGCGCATCGACGCAGTCAATCGGGTTCTGCGCGAACAGATCACCGGCATCCGAGTGGTGCGCGCCTTTGTCCGTGAGCGCTACGAGATCGACCGTTTCTCCGGCGCGAACGACCGACTGGCGGAGGCGACCCTGCGGGTCGGCCGCATGCAGGCGCTGATGTTCCCGACCGTCATGCTGATCACGAACGTCACGATTGTCGCGATCATCTGGTTCGGCGGTCATCTCGTCTCCGACGGCAGCATCGAGATCGGCGCGCTGACGGCCATGATCACCTATGTCATGCAGATCCTGATGTCGGTGATGATGGCGTCGTTCATCGCGATGATGGCGCCCCGCGCGACCGTGTGCGCCGAGCGGATCTGCGAGGTACTCGACACCGAAACGTCCGTCGGCGCACCCGACGACCCGATGCCGTTCGCCTCCGACCCGTCGAGCGTCGAGTTCCGCGACGCTCAGTTCCGCTATCCCGGAGCCGACGATCCGGTGCTGTGCGACATCAGCTTCCGTGTCGAGCCGGGCACGACGACAGCCATCGTCGGGTCGACCGGTTCCGGTAAGACCACGCTGGTCGGGCTGGTACCGCGCCTCATCGACGTGACCGCGGGCGAGGTCCGCGTCGGCGACACCGACGTTCGACGCCTCGACCCCGCAGCACTGCGCGACGCGATCGGACTCGTCCCGCAGCGGCCGTACCTGTTCTCGGGCACCGTCGCGTCTAACATCCGCAACGGCAAACCCGACGCGACCGACGACGAGATCTGGGATGCGCTGCGTATCGCGCAGGCAGCCGACTTCGTCGAACGCATGCCCGACGGTCTCGACACCCCGATATCGCAGGGTGGCACGACGGTCTCCGGTGGTCAGAGACAACGCCTGGCAATCGCTCGCGCGCTGGTCCGCAAGCCGTCGGTCTACCTCTTCGACGATGCGTTCTCGGCTCTCGACGTCGCGACCGACGCGCGCCTGCGCGCAGCGCTGAGACCCGCGACATCCGATGCCGCGGTCATCATCGTTGCGCAGCGCATCACGACGATCGTCGACGCCGAGCAGATCGTCGTCCTCGATCGGGGGCGGATCGTCGGGATCGGCAGGCACGACGAACTCCTCGCGACCTGCGAGACGTACCGCGAGATCGCGGAGTCGCAGCTCGCCATCGGAGAGAACGCATGACCCGCGGCGGCGGGGCGCCGGCTCCGGCATCGCCCGGCCCCGGTCGCGGCCCGATGGCTGCCGGGCCCGTGGTCGCGAAGGCCCGTTCGTTCGGCCCGTCGATCAAGCGGCTCATCGGGTTGCTGTTCTCCTACCGCACCTTCATGAGCGTCGTCGTGGCGTCGATCGTCGGCTCGGTCATTCTCACCGCCCTCGCGCCGCGCGTGCTCGGCGACGCCACCAACATCATCTTCGACGGCGTCGTCGGCAGGATGCTGCCCGCCGGGATGACCAAGGCACAAGCCGTCGAGGGGCTGCGTGAGCGCGGTCAGGGCACCTTCGCCGACATGGTGAACTCGATGGATGTGACGCCGGGCGTCGGCATCGATTTCGGCGACGTCGGGCGGGTACTGCTGATCGTGCTGGCGCTCTACGTCGGCTCGGCGGTGCTCTCGTGGCTCGGTGCGTACCTGCTGAACAAGGTGGTCGTCGGCACCGTCCGACATCTGCGCGGCGAGGTCGAGGCCAAGATCCACCGCCTGCCGCTGAGCTACTACGACACGACGGCCCGTGGCGATCTGCTCAGTCGCGTCACCAACGACCTCGACAATCTGTCGCAGACGTTGCAGCAGACCATCTCTCAGCTGCTGAACTCGATCCTGATGGTGATCGCGATCCTCGTGATGATGCTGTGGATCTCGCCGCTCCTGGCGCTGATCGCGCTCATCACCGTGCCGCTCGCCGCTGGTGCGACCGCTCTGATCGCCCGCCGTTCCAAACCGCACTTCCTCGCGCAGTGGTCGTCGACCGGGAAGCTCAACGCCCAGGTCGAAGAGGCCTTCACCGGACACGAGCTGGTGACGGCATTCAACCGCCAGGCCGACGTCGAGGCCGAGTTCGACGAGCGCAACGAGAAGCTCTACCAGTCGAGTTGGCGCGCACAGTTCATCTCGAGCACGGTGATGCCGACCATCATGTTCCTCGGCAACCTCAACTACGTGGCGGTCGCCGTGGTCGGCGGGCTGCGGGTCGCCTCCGGCGCGCTGAGCCTCGGCGAGGTGCAGGCGTTCATCCAGTACTCGCGACAGTTCACACAGCCGCTCACGCAGATCGGCTCGATGGTCAATCTGCTGCAGAGCGGCGTTGCGTCGGCCGAGCGCATCTTCGACATACTCGATGCCGACGAGCAGACCCCCGACCCCGCACATCCCGAGACGCCCGAGCACGACAACGGACTCATCGAATTCGACGACGTCTCGTTCCGCTACGTCGAGGACAAACCGCTGATCGAGAACCTCTCACTCGTCGCACGTCCTGGCCACATGGTCGCCATCGTCGGACCAACCGGTGCGGGTAAGACCACACTGGTCAACCTGATCATGCGTTTCTACGACGTCGACTCCGGCACCATCACTGTCGACGGTGTCGAGTCGCGCAAGATGACGCGAGACGACCTGCGTGAGCGAACCGGCATGGTGCTGCAGGACTCGTGGCTGTTCGGCGGGACGATCTACGACAACATCGCCTACGGCGACCCCACGGCCTCGCGCGAGGAGGTCCTCGAGGCCGCGCGACTGAGCCACGTCGACCACTTCGTCCGCATCCTGCCCGACGGCTACGAGACGATGCTCGACGACGAGGGCGGTGGCGTGAGTGCCGGTGAGCGACAACTCATCACGATCGCACGCGCATTCCTCGCGCGTCCCACCATCCTGATCCTCGACGAGGCGACCAGCTCCGTCGACACCCGCACCGAGCTGCTCATCCAGAAGGCGATGGCTGCGCTGCGCACCGACCGCACGAGTTTTGTGATCGCCCACCGGCTGTCGACGATCCGCGACGCCGACGTCATCGTCGTGATGGAGGACGGGCACATCGTCGAGCAGGGCAACCACGACGAACTGCTCGCGGCGCAGGGCGCCTACTGTCGGCTCTACCGCAGCCAGTTCGCCGGGGCCGTCGACTCTGAGGCGTGAGCGCTCGGGGCTCGATTGGCAAATACACGTGTTTCTGACACCTGCACGCGAAGTTTCGCTCGCTTCTGTCAGATACCCGTGTATTCACGACGCCGCGCTGCCCGCATCGCCAATCCCCAACCGCTCCACCCACTCTCGCACCATCGGCACCATGCGGTTCTTCCGCAGGTCGGCCCACACCCACCGGATCATCATGGGTCCGAGACGTCGGACGCCGTCTTCGCGGGTCTTCTCGCGCTGCATCGCCTCGAACGCTGTTTCGCCGTCGCGCAGGTCCTTGGTGTACTTCCGCATCCCGTCGAACTCACCGACGAGCTTTCCCTCCCAGTCGTAGTCGACCTTGGCGACGAACTCGCCGTCGGCGTCGACGTACTCACGCTGCAGTCGTGGTATCGGGAGCTCTGCCAGGATCATCTGACCACGCCCCCACGATTCACCCGCGTTGTCCGCGAGCGGGTCCGCGAACGCGAGGGCCTTGCGGGCGACGGCAACACCGCGGCGTCGACGATCGAGCAGCGTCGACATCTTCGCGCGGTCCGCACCGAGTCGCAGCGCCGAATCGAACACCGCAAGCGCCTGGAAGAAGTTGCCGCTGCACGCGATGTCGACGGCGGTGACCTCCAGCGACGTCACCGCGATCCCGTCGACCACCGTGATGTCCGCTGGCTCCAGACGACCGGAGTGCAGATGTCGCTGGGTGTCGATGCGGCCGCCGGTCTTATGGCCTGTCGTCAGATGCACGCGGGCGAGATCGGGAAACAGCAGTGACATCCCGTGCAGCACGCCCGCCGACTGATGACTGAGCGGGGAGTCGGTCTCCGATACCAGCATGGCTGCGAACGACTTCAGCCTGTGCAGGTCCTCGGGCGTGCGACTCGCGTCAGGCGGCGCATAGGCGCCGGGCCACACCCGCACGAGCGCACCCGCGTCGACGGCGCGCGTGAGCTGCCTGTCCGTGGCACCCGCATCGAGGGCGACGCGACGCAGTATCAGTCCGTGTTCGTTGACCGGGAAAGTGTCCATCCTCGTTGGACGTCGACAACGTCGATTCAGATCCATCCGATGTGACCGGGCTCAGGCCCCGCGCAGGGACACGTGTTTCTGACACCTGCACGCGAAGTTTCGCTCGCTTCTGTCAGAAACACGTGTATTCACGACGTCCGGCTCAGCGCTCCAACTCCCCCGCGATGCGTTGTTCGATCTGCGCAGCCGCGGCGTTCGGCACGTCGATCAAACCATCGAGCTCCCGGCGGGCCTTGCGGTAGGCGGCCTGACGCTCTGCGGGTGTGGCCGCGGCGTCGGCGGCGATGCCGATCAACTTGCGCGCACGGTCGAGTGACTCGCGCTCGACGGGCGAGAAGTCGGATTGCTTCCGACGCCGCGCTTCTCGTTCGGCGGCGTCGAAGGCGGCCGCGTAGTCGCCGACAGCGTCGCGGTAGCGTTCGAACTCGAGCGGGTCGAGCTTCTGGTCGGCCGACGTCGGTCGCAGATCGTCCGCACGGATCTTCGCGCGGTGGAAGGCCAGTGTCATCGGTTCCCGCATGTCGGTCATCATGGGGAATTCGATGAGTGTGGCCAGATCGAGTTCGTAGCCGAACCAGCGCTGGTCGATGGCGTCGTGTTTCCCCATCGCCTTGGTCACAGCTGCCTTGTCGGCCTGGGTAAGTCGCAACTGTTCCGTTTGCGCGCTCGCCTTCACACGCGCCAGTTCGATCTTGTCCCGACGCCGCTTCTCGTTGTAGCGCGCGAGGGAACCGAACCAACCGCCTACGACACCGCCAACCGGGAAAATCAGCCACCAGTAGTCGCCCGCGAAATGCAGGAACTGATCCACGTCACAACTCTACCGAGGCGTCACCAACTCACCCTCGCCGATCAGCACACTCTCAGAGATCCGGGATGGGGAGATCGAGGTTCGGTGCGATGATCCCGCCGTCGACCTCGAGGACTTTGCCGGTCATGTATCCACTCGCAGGTGATGCCAGGTAGACGGCCGCGGCGGCGATGTCGTCGGGTTCGCCGAGCCGACGCATCGGTGTCGCCTCCTCGATCGCGGTGCGCATGCCGGTGTCGGACGCGACGATGTCGAGTGCCGAGGTCAGGATCGCGCCGGGAGCGATCGCATTGACGCGGATCCGCGGATTCAGGTCCATCGCTGCGAGCCGCGTGTAGTGCGCGAGCGCGGCCTTGGCCGTCCCGTATGCGGCGTACGCACGGCCCGGCAGGCGTCCCATCGCCGAGGTCACGTTGATGATCGAGCCCGTACCGGACGTGCCGAGAATGTGTGGCACGGACGCCGTGATCAGGGCGTGTGCGTTCGCGACGTTGAAGGCGAATGCGTCCGCCAGCTGCTCGGGTGACGTGTCGAGCAGCGGCCGCGGCATGGCGCCGCCGACGTTGTTCACGACGATGTCGAGCCGGCCGAAGGTGTCGACGGCGGTCTGCGCGAGCGACGCAGCAGCCGACGACTCGGACAGATCGGCGACGACGACGTGCGCGCGGCGCCCCCGGTCCGCGACCTCGGCGGCCACCTTCTCGAGTTCGGGCTCACTGCGCGCGGACACCACCACATCGGCGCCGGCTTCGGCGAACGCGACCGCCGTCGCAGCCCCGAGACCGCGTCCGGCACCGGTGATGACGGCGACCATACCGTCGAGACGAAATCTGTCCAGGATCACGCCTGCAGACGATGCCACAGAACTGCAACACGTTCTAGTGTTTTCGCCGCAGCCGACGTCTCACGACGATCGGCCCGCGACCCAGTCCATGTCCGGGTAGCGGTTACCCGCGGGTCGCAGTGCGGACAACCGGCGGAGTTGATCGTCCGAGAGTGCGATCTGTAGCGCACCCAGGTTCTCGTCGAGGTACCTGACCCGCTTTGTGCCGGGAATCGGTACCACGTCGTCGCCTTGCGCCAGCAGCCACGCCAGCGCCACCTGCCCCGGTCTGGAATCGACTTCGGTTGCCACTGAGCGGATCTCGTCGACGAGTGCCAGATTGTGCTCGAGGTTGTCGGCCTGCCAGCGGGGTAGTGTCGAACGGAAATCGTCAGCGCCTACCCGGACCGCTGCTGCAGACCCTGTCAGCATCCCGCGACCGAGCGGACTGTACGGCACGACGGCCGCTCCGACCTCGCGTGCAGCGGGCACGTCGGACTCCTCGACGTCGCGGCTGAACAGCGACCACTCCGACTGCAATGCGGCGATCGGATGCACTGCGGCAGCACGCCGCAGTGTGTCGGCATTGGCTTCACTGAGTCCGATCTCGCGCACCTTTCCTGCCGCAACCAACTCGGCCATCGCACCGACGGTCTCCTCGATCGGGCGCGTCGGGTCGACTCGATGCAGGTAGTAGAGATCGATGACGTCGACGCCCAGCCGCAGCAGCGACGCGTCGACCGCTGCGCGGACGTACTCCGGCGATCCGTCGACCCGCCCTGTCGGATAACCCGTCTCGGGGTCGACGACGATGCCGAACTTGGTGGCCAGCACGATCTCGTCGCGCCGATCGGCGAGCACTGTGGACAGCAGTCGTTCGTTGGCGCCGCTGCCGTAGATGTCGGCGGTGTCGAGCAGGTTGACCCCGACGTCGAGTGCGTGGTGCAGCGTCGCGGTGGCCTCGTCCTGGTCTGCCTCGCCGTAAGCGAAACTCATTCCCATGCAGCCCAATCCGAGAGGCGAGACCTCCAGCGAGCCGATTCGTCGACGAGCGGCATGGTCGGTGATGACGGGGTCGGTGGGTGCAGTCATGGTTGTGTCCTTCCGCCGTAGGTGGCGATCTTGTACTCGGTTGCTGCGAGGGAGAGTGTGAGCTCGGCGATCTGCCGTCTTATCGTGTCGCGGTGCTCGAGGAGCATCTCGAGCCGTTCGGGAACGGTCTCGTCACCTTCGTCGACCAACGCAACGTAGTGCTGTAGATCTCGAATAGCCATGCCCGACAGTCGCATCCGTGTGAGGAACACAAGGCGGCGCATTGCCTCGTCGTCGTAGACCCGGTTGCCCGCGCCGTCCCGCGGCACCGTGACCAGTCCTATCCGCTCGTAGTAGCGCAGCGTGTGAGCCGAGACGTCGAGCATGTCTGCGGCCTGCGCCACCGTCAGCGGCTCATCGATCTCGTCGAGCTCGACAAGTCGGTGGATGACCTCGACCGACAGCGGTCCGTCGAGTTCGTTGAGCGCAGCCAACGCCTTGCCCATGAGGTGATCGGTACTCATGCCAGCAACGCTAGGCCTTCGAGCGCGCTCTAACGCAAGACCCGATCCACGATCTCCTCGACGATCGCCTCCAGCGGCATCGTCGCGTCGAGCGTTATCCCCGGCTCGTCCGGTCCCAGCGGCTCGAGGTCGGCGAACTGCGAATCGACGAGCGTGGCAGGCATGAAGTGTCCGTGTCGTGCCCGTACACGGGCGGCGACGACGTCGTGCTCGACGGATAGCATCACGAAGCGGACGTCGGAAGCGAAGGCGCGCAACCGGTCCCGATAGCCATGGCGCAGCGCAGAGCATGCGCACACACCGCCCTCGTGGTGTTCGAGCCACACACCCACCGTGTCGAGCCAGGGCATTCGATCGCTGTCGGTCAGCGGATGTCCCGCGGCCATCTTGGCGATGTTCACAGGCGGGTGCAGATCGTCGGCGTCGACGAACGGAGCGTCGAGACGAGCCGCGAGTGCCGCGCCGACCGTACTCTTGCCACACCCCGACACCCCGCACACGACGATCGGTGTCCGACGCCCCGGCGGTGGTGCGTCCCGCTCAGTAATCGCGACCCGCTGCAACGGTCGACACGAGCTCGTCCCCGTCGCGGAACCTGCGGATGTTCTCCGCGATCCACGGGGCGAGTTCACGCGTCAGGCCCGACGCCGGGTTGGCGATGTGCGGCGTGATGATCACATTCGAGAGCGACCACAGCGGATCGTTCCGTGCGGGCGGTTCGGGATCGGTCACATCGAGTGCCGCACCTGCGATCTCATGCCCCTTCAGCGCCCAGTACAGCGCCTGCTGGTCGACGAGCGGCCCACGCGCGACATTGACCACCCAGGAATGAGAAGGCAACTGCGCCAGCACCTTCCCGTTGATCAGGTGATGGGTCTCCGGTGTCGACGGTGCGGCGAGGATCACGTGATCACACGCCGACCACACCTCATCCATCCGCTTCGACGGCAGCGTACGCTCGGCACCGTCGACCTCACGGCCCGAGTGGTTGACCGCGAGAACCGAAGCGCCGCAGGCCTTCAGGCGCGGAATCAGTGATCGCCCGATACCGCCCGCGCCGATGATGGCGACGGTGGAGCCACGCAGTGTGCGCACGGCGGGATCGATGTGGTCCTTGTCCCAACCCCACCGCACCGAGGTGTTGATCTGGCGCAGTCCTGCGAGCAGCAGGGCAAGAGCGTGCTCGGCGACGTTCTCCGCATAGAAGCCGGAGGCGTTGGTCCACACACGCTTGTCGTCGAGAACGCCCGCGGACACGAACTCTTCGATCCCCGCGGTCTTGAGCGCCACCCACTCGATGGCGTCGGGGAGGTCGGGAAACCCAGCGGCACCGCCGAGCCAGACGAGCACCCGTGCGTCGTCCAGGTCGGTCAGCGTTGCGCCCGCATCCTCGAGCGCGTCGGTGATGTATCGATCCGGCTCGGGAAGGACGGCAACGGCAAGAGCCGAATCATCATGTGTCTGCGTCGAAGTCATCACTCACGTCCAGCCAGCTTCTTCGCCGCGGATGTCGCCAGCGTGTCCGCGATCTCGTTGTAGTGGTCTCCCGCATGGCCCTTCACCCATTTCCAGGTCACCTGATGCACCTTCTCCTCCTCGATCAGGCGGCGCCACAGGTCGGCATTCTTGACGGGTTTCTTGTCTGCGGTTTTCCATCCGTTTCGCTGCCAGCCACTCACCCATTTGGTGATCCCGTTGCGGACGTAGCTCGAATCGGTATAGAGCACGACTGTCGATGGCTTCGTGAGGGCGGCGAGCCCCTCGATGGCTGCGGTCAGCTCCATCTTGTTGTTCGTGGTGTCGGCCTCGGCGCCGGAGATCTGCTTCTCGTGACCGCGGTAGCGCAGCACAGCACCCCAACCACCCGGCCCGGGGTTGCCGAGGCACGCGCCGTCGGTGGAGATCTCGACGACCTCCGCCGCGGGCGATGTGGGCGTCACCAGTGCACTGTCACCGTCGTTCACGAGAGTCTCTGACACTCCTCTGAGGTTACCCACTGCCATGATCGGTGTGAATTGCATAGAGTTGAGGTATGCCGGTTTGGGATCCGAGTCGATACCTACAATTCTCCGACGCTCGTGCCCGCCCCTTCCTCGATCTGATCGCCGAAGTGCCAACGAATCCGTCGACCATCGTCGACCTCGGGTGTGGCCCGGGGCAGCACACCAAGCATCTCCGCGAGCGATGGCCCGAAGCGCTGGTCCTCGGTATCGACGCGTCGACCGAGATGATCGCCGAGGCGATCCGCGAGAACATGGATGGGCTGGCCAATTACGACGTCGCCGACCTCACCGAGTGGACACCACCAGAACCCGTCGACCTGTTCCTGTCGAATGCGGTTTTCCAGTGGGTTCCCGACCAGGAGGTCGCGATCGAGCGACTGCTCCCCCACCTCAACGACGGTGGCGCGTTCGCCATCCAGGTCCCCAACAACACCGGTGCCGCCACCTACCGCAGCCTCAACGAACTCGCCGAGGAGGAGCCGTACGCGAAGTACTGCGGCGACGTCCGGCGGTTGCCGTGGCTCGCACCCGACTTCTACCTCAACTTCTTCGCCGAGCGCGGCTACGAGGTCAACGCCTGGGAATCGACGTACCTGCACGTCCTCAAGGACAAGGGCGAGGACCCGGTGTTCGACTGGATCTCCGGAACCGGCGCCCGCCCCTTCCTCGAAGCCCTGCCCGATGAATTGCGCGACGAATTCGGTCAGGAGCTCAAGCGTCGTCTGCGCGCGGCCTACCCCGCCCGCGAGTGGGGCACCGTGCTGCCCTATCGACGCACCTTCGCCGTCGCCGTCCTGCCCCGCTGATCGAGCGACTCGAGGTCACCCGCTCGTCGGTCGTACGCCGCTGTAGACGCCCTCCGGCCGGAACCTCAACCGTTTCTCGCCGTATTCCTCGAGTGCGTGCGCGGTCCAGCCGACGATGCGTGCAAGCGCGAAGATCGTCTCTGCGGCGTCTCGGCGCATGCGATATCGCAGTGCAAGGGCGGCCAGTGCAAGGTCGGAGTTGAGAAACGTGCCGGGTTCGACCGCTTCGATCAACGCGGCAACGGCGGGCATCACCCGCGCGTCGGCGGCGTCATCCGGATCGCGCGCGTCACGCTCGCACATCAACTCCAGCAGAGTCGCGGCGCGGGGGTCACGGTGTCGGTACACCACGTGACCCGTACCTGGCACGGTGTCGTCGGCGCGTAGGTGTTCGGCGATCGCCGTGTTCGGGTCGTCGAGCGCCTCTGCGAGAAACCGGTGCGCGAGGGTGGTCGCGCCGCCGTGCATCGGCCCGTCGAACGCGCCCAGCCCCGCGCCAATGACGGCGTAGATGCTGCCTCGCGCACTCGCCGCCACGCGCGCCGCGACCGTACCGGCGGCCAGATCGTGGTCGGCGAGCAGCACGAGAGCGGCGTCGAGAAGTGAGATCCGCTCCGGGGTCGGCGGTTCGTCGGTCAGTGTCGGCCACAACCGCTCGGCGAAGCCGACGCCGTCGGGCTCCCCGGCGGGTGCCCCGACGACGACCTCGAGGATCGACGACGTCGTGCTCGCGACCGTCGCGGCGTCGATCCGGTGGCGGAGCGGGTCAAGTGCGCCGCGCAGGTCGACGGTCAGCCGGATGCGGTCGACGCCCCGGGCCGTCCGCGGCAGCGCGGCGTCGACACGTGCTTTGACGTCGGCAGGTTCCGGCGAGCGTGACGTGCGCCAGGGCTGCTCCCACAGCAGTTCTGCGACCCGTTCGAACGACGTGGTGCGCGCGAGCTCGGCGACGTCACGACCGCGGTAGTACAGGCGGTCGTCGTGCAGGTACGTGAGTTGGGTCCGGATCCGTTCGACGATGCCCGCCGGTGGTCGCGCGCGGCCGGTCGAGAGCAGCTTCTCGATCTCGTCCACCCCGAAGACGCTTCCCGCGACGCCGTCGATACGTGCACTCTCCAATCGACCGCGACTGACATACGCATACACGGTGGACACCTTGACTCCCAACACTTTTGCGACCTGCTCGGTGGTCAGATAGTCGCGGCCGTCGTGCTGGATCGGTGTCGGCCACCGGCGGCGATGAATGCGCTCCACATATTGATTGAATCAACATTGACGAGGGTCAATCAAGGGGTGATCGTTGCAGCCATGACTGCTGTGTTGATCGCGCCGCCCGGCCTCGCGAACGTCGTCGTCGCCGACACCGAGATCGGTGATGTCCGGGGTGACGAGGGTTTCTACCACTACCGGGAGTACTCCGCCGTCGAGCTCGCGCGGGCCCGCACCTTCGAAGAGGTGTGGTTTCTGTTCGTGCACGGGCATCTCCCCGACCGGGCCGAACTCGACCGCTTCGTCGCCCGGACCCGGCAACTACGGGCGATCCCGGACGAGGTCGTGGGCATCCTCGAGACGTCGGCGGTACTCGGCGGCGAGCGGCAACTGCTGACCGGTCTGCGTACCGTCATGTCTGCACTCGGGCCCGCATTGGGCGTTGCGCCACTGTGGGATTCCGACGACGAGACGCGTCGCGCCGATACGTTGCGCGCGACGGCGCTCACCCCCACGCTGCTCGCCGCGCTGTACCGCGTCCGATCCGGCGAGTCCCCGGTTACCCCACGCGCCGACCTCGGCGTCGCCGCGAACTGGCTCTTCATGATCACCGGGGAGGTACCGTCGGCCGCGCACGCGCGGGCCGTCGAGCAGTACCTGATCCTGACGATGGACCACGGGTTCAACGCCTCGACCTTCGCTGCGCGAGTGATCGCGTCCACCGGTGCCGACGTCCACGCAGCGCTGTGCGGAGCACTCGGCGCATTCTCCGGTCCGCTGCACGGCGGCGCCCCTGACCGTGCGCTTGATTCCCTCGACGAGATCGTCGCGCACGGCGATGCCCTCGAGTGGGCCCGTGAGCAGGTGGCTCAGCGTCGTCGGATCATGGGGTTCGGGCACGCCGTCTACCGCACCGAGGATCCCCGATCGTTGCTGTTGCGCGAGGTCGCGCAGGGCCTCGGCGGACCGACTGTCGACGCAGCGATCGGCGCCGAGCAGGCCATCGTCGACGCGCTGCGCGAGGCACATCCCGACCACCCCCGGTATGCCAATGTCGAGTTCTACGCCGGTGTGGTGATGGACGCCTGCGGCATCCCACGTTCGATGTTCACCCCGACCTTCGCCGTGAGCCGGACGGTCGGCTGGTGCGCCAACATTCTGGAGCAAGCCAAGAGCCGCAAGCTCATCCGCCCCGCCGCGCGCTACGTCGGGCCGCCGCCGGCTGCGCTCTGACGCGACGGCCCGCAGCCGAGCTCCACTGTTGTCCGCAACGAGCGCGTACCGTCGAGAGACAGTGGGCCCACTCCCCACGGGTCCGCGGAAGGATCGCAGCATGAGCCAGCCCGTGACACCTCCGCCCACACCGCCGACGCCGACACCTGCGCCCGAGCCGATTCCCGAGCCGCCACCCGAACCACCGATTCCGGTGCCTGAGCCCGAACCGATGCCGGGGCCGGGCCCGGATCCCTCGCCGGATCCGTTCCCGAATCCGACGCCGGACCCGTTCCCGGGACCTGCGCCGACCCCGCCCGCCCCCGATCCCGGCCCGGCCCCGCCGTCACCGCAACCTCCGGAACGACCCGTGGTCATCTGACCCGACTCGAACCCGCTCAGTCGGGACCAAAGATGCTTACCTGAGCGTCAAAGTCGGTGCGAGACTGAAGAGATGACACGCCGAGCAGTGATGATCAGAGCCATCAACGTCGGTGGTGCGCAGGTCCCGATGAAGGAGTTGCGCTCCATCGCACGTGATCTCGGAGCCACCGACGTGGCGACGTACATCGCTTCGGGCAACCTGATCTGTACGCCACCGGCGTCGTCGCACCATTTCGACCGCGCACTCGAAGCAGCGATCGAGCAGCGCTACGGGTTCTTCCGCGAAGTGATCAGTCGCTCCCGTGCCGAGTTGATCGAAGCACTGGACAGGCACCCGTTCGACATCGTCGACGACAAGTTCTCCTATGTCTACTTCCTTGTCGACTCCCCACCGGACGACCGACTGAAAGCGTTCTCGGACAAAACCTTCGGCGACGACGTGTACCAGGTCATCGGCTCCGATCTCCACATCCGCTACGCCGAGGGTGCGGGTACCTCGAAGCTGACCGCACCTGTGATCGCGCGAGGGCTCGGCGTCCAGGGCACAGGACGCAACCTGCGGACGGTGCGCAAGCTGATCGAGATGACCGCGTAGCTCACGCCAGGCAGCTCACACCCTCCCGATGGTGCTGATCATCGAGTCGATGTCGGTGCGTTGCTGGTCGGCAGGGGTCTCCCACAGCTTCTTGGGAAGCTCCTCGAGCTCGGCGATCGCAGCGTCGATCGCCTCGAGTGATCGATCACGCTCCTCCTCGGGCAACGTCGACGCCTTGATCAGTTTGTCATCGAGATCGAAGACCGCGGCGTCCAACCGATCGCGTTCGGCGACGAGTCCGGAATCATCAGCGATCCAAGGGTTTTGGTGGATATCGGCAATGGCATACCGGATTCGGCGATGCATCCGTGCCTCGCGCGACGTCGACGTCGTCCAGTCGTCAGGAGCGTGACTCGGCTGTCCGGGAATGAGGTCGTTGGAGCGGGCGAAGCGTCGAACCCGCTTGTCGGAATCGAACGCGAACCACGCGGCTCCCGCCAGAATGATCAGCGCCACCGCGATGGTCACGATGATGACTATCCACGCGACCGCGCTCATGAACCCACTCCCTGCACCCACATCTCACCCGATACGGACATACCTCGACTGTAGCCGCTCGACGGTTCCGCTCAGGCACCTTCGGCTGCCAGTGTGGCGCCCGGCGTCGGGGCACCGCGAGGTCAGTACGCGGAGCCCGGGCCTGCGCTCTCGACACCGATACCGTGATGCCGCGCCGCGACGTCGGGGTGCGCGCGGGTCCTCGACTTCCAGGCGTTCTCGCCGTATGTCGAGTACAGCGGGTTGGCGGGATCGTCGTCGACGCCGCGCGCGAGCTGCGCGAGGTCCGGCGGCAACGCGAGTGTCGGGACCGTGGCGTCGAGTGCGGGGTTGAGGAAGTAGGGGATCGAGATCCTGTCGGTTCCCGGTGCAGGCGCAAGGACTCGGTGCCGTGTGGCCCGGAGGAATCCGCCCGTCGCCACCTCGAGCAACTCGCCGATGTTCACGATGAACGCTCCGTCGAGCGGCGGGGCATCGATCCACTCGTCCGGTCCCGATTCCACCTGCAGCCCTGCGGAACCGGGCTCGACGAGGAGGAGCGTCAGCACTCCCGAATCCTTGTGTGCACCAACACCTTGCGCGGTCGTGTCGGTGCCGGGGTAGCGCACGACCTTGATCAGGGTGGCAGGCGCCGCGGCAAACGCGTCGTCGAAGATGTCGCGCGCACCGGTGAGGGCATGCGCCCAGTGCCGCAACAGTCGCAGTCCGACCTCCGACAGCGCCGCGTCCCACTTCTCGAATGCGGGTCGCAGTTCGGGCAGCGCCGATGGCCACAGGTTCGGCCCCTGCAGATTCCAATAGCCCTCGGCGTCGTCGATGACCTCGCGCTCGGGTCCGATGTCGATCTGCTCTCGCCAGTCGATCTCGGAGTTGGTGAGTTCGCCACCGAGTCGCGAGTAACCGCGGAACTGTGGACTCTTCAGCTGGCTTATCTCGTCCTTCGCAGTGGCCGGCAGTGCGAAGAACCGTCGTGCCAGGACCAGGATCTCGTCGATCTGTTGCTGCGGCACACCGTGTCCGACGAGGTAGAAGAAGCCGACCCGGTGTGCCGCGTCGAGAAGTGCTGATTCGAACTCGACGGGATCGGAGGCTGCCGTCGAGAGGTCGATGATCGGAAGGCCCATCACACCATTATCTACCTGGCACTATCGGACCCCGGAAGCTATCCCTTCGCGCTGTGTCCGCCGACCGCCGCCACCGCGGCAGAGTTGACGCGCGTGAGTGCACGATGTAGCTCCTCGAGATCGGTCACCTCGACGCCCAGTGCGTCGACGACCGATCCCGGAATCGTCAGCGCCTTCTCCCGAAGGGCGCGCCCCGCCTCGGTGAGTGCGACGTCGACGTTGCGCTCATCGTCTCCACGTCGACACCGCACGATCAGCTCGGCGGTCTCGAGTCGTTTGAGCAGAGGAGAAAGTGTCGCGGAGTCGAGTTGCAGCGCGGCGCCGATGTCCTTGACCGCCATCGGCTCGGATTCCCAGAGCGCGAGCATCACCAGATACTGCGGATGGGTGAGCCCGAGGGGCTCGAGGAGTCTGCGGTAGATACGGAGCACGGATCGATTGGCGACAGCCAACGCGAAACAGACCTGCCGCTCGAGGAGTAGCGGATTGATGTCTGTGTCCTGCGACGTCACCCATCCAGTGTGTCATATTCAATCGTTCGCGATCGATTGGTCGGTCGGCTGTCTCAGGCTGCGGCCGCGGCCCCACCGGGGTCGGGTTTCGACGGTTTACCGGCAACCAGGTCGGCGAGTTCGAGACCGTATCTGCCGAATCGGGCGTCGAAGTGCGCGGCCCGGTATTCCGCACGGTGCTGTTTGTCGCTCGAGTAGTGTCGGCGCGCCCAGCGCGATCCCGGCCGTGCGAGGCGAACAGCACCGATCCACGCGATGGGCGCGATGTAGGCGCCGATCACGGCGGTCGAGTACTTGCCTTTCGCCACGCAGATCAGCAACGCCCAGACGTGGACGACGAGGATCGCGAGCAATGCGACGTGTCCGAACCCGATCCGCGTGCCCCCCTCGTCGGAGGTGAGCGGAGTCAATCCCAGCGCGAGGAGTCCCAGCGCCGCAACCGTCAACAACACCACCTGTACCGACAGTTGTCCCTCCGCGGACCAGTAGACGTCCTGCATGTGCAGGATCAGCGCGAACTCGTCGAGCACCAACGACGCCCCGATGCCGATCAGGACTGCCGCGATCTCACCCGCGGGCGACGAGCCGTCGGCCGCAACGGAGGTGACCGCCCCGATGATCAGCAGGATGATGCCGGGGACCGCGTGATGGATGTGCACCCCGCCGGAGACGTTGTTGCGAAACGGGCCCTTGCCCGCGCGGATGAGTCGCGTGATCGTGCGGGTGATGACGAACGTCAGCAGGAACGCGACGAACAACAACGCAAGTGGCAGTCCCGCCGGACCGTGGCTCATCGCTTCGGCGTGATCCCGGTGCGTCGTTGCTCGATCTTGAGGCAGCGATCCTCGACGTAGAGCAGGCCCGCATCCTCGGCGATCGCGCGGGCTTCCGGCGAGGTGATGCCCAACTGCAGCCAGAGTGCCCTGGCGCCCGCGGCGACGGCCTGGCGGGCGATCTCCGGGCAGTCGGCAGACGGACGGAAGACGTCGACGAATCCGACCTGCTCGGGCACGTCGGCGATGCTCGGGTAGACGGTCTCGTCGACGATGGTCGTCGCGGTCGGGTTGACGGGAATGATGCGCCAGCCCAACGCCTTCATGACGGCCGGGACCTCATTCGAGGGCTTCGCGGGGTTCGCGCTCGCGCCGACCACCGTGATCGTGTCGAAGGTACTCAGAATCTCGGCGGCCACATCGTCTGTGCTCATGCCGGTCCAGTGTAGGGATGCCCGGTGTGCGGGGTTTGCCCGTCGGCGGCATTCGCCCTGCCCGCGTCGTTGCTGCCCGCGTCGTTGGTCAGCCATGCCACGAGTGACGCTCCCACGATCGCGCACAGGAAGCCGACGACGGCGAGCCACTGCAGTCCGTCGACCGCTCTGTCGCCGAGGAACACCACACCCACGATGGCGGGCAGTCCGGTCTCGCCGACGACGAGCACCGCCGTCACCGCGTTGACCGGGCCGAGTTGTAGCGCGAGGGTCTGCACATAGAACGCGATCGCACCGGCGATCGCGATGGTCCAGGCCGCGGGGTCGGTCAGCAACGTGACGAGGTCGAACGGGCTGACGCCGTCAAGCACACGCACTGCGACGGCGAGCGCCCCGTACATGATGCCTGCGAGGGCGCCACCGAAGATGGCTCCGCGGGTGCCGAGCGCGCGCATGACGGCGACCCCGAGAACCGCCACCGCCGTCGTGATGAGGAAGAGCGCCCAGTGAAATGCCCTGTCCGCGTTCGTTGTCGCCTGTTTGGACGCCGACGCCCCGAGCACGCAGAGCGCGAACATCACCAGCAGCATCGCCGCCCAGTCCCGCGCGCGCAGCGACGTGTGCAGCATGACGGTGCCCAGGAGGGCCGTCACGATAAGGTTGCCCGCGACGATCGACTGCGCGAGGAACAACGGCAGGAATCGCGCAGCCACTGCGCCTCCGATGAAACCGAGCATCACGGTGAGCGTGCCCAGCAGGAACGTCGGATTGGCGAAGGCCGCGAGCGCACCGCCCGCTGATCCGCTGTTGCCGGATGCTCGGGCGGCGTCCTGTGCACCCATGGCGCGCAGCACGGTCGAGAGCCCGTATGCCACCGCGGCGAGACAGGCCGCGACGATACCGATGACGAACATGTCACTCATCGGGGTAGGGCTGGTGCGCTCTCCTCGGATCGCCGTAGGTGATGGCCCGCTCGCCACGCGTACCGGTGATCAGTGTGGCCGACCACGTCACCACAGCTCCCATACGATTGCGCACACCGGCGAGGAACGCCACGTGGATCACTCCCCACGCGAGCCAGCCAAGGGTTCCCGACAGTTCCAGTCGTCCACTCTGCACGATCGCATTCCGCCGCGCGATGTAGGCGGCGTTGCCGAGATCGTGGTACTTGAACGGCTTGCGTTCCGTTTGTCCTGCAACGAGATCTGCGATCACCGCCCCGACGTGGCGGCCACCCTGCATCGCCACCTCTGCGACGCCGGGCAGGTCGCGCAGCGACGAGGTGTCGCCAGCGATGAACACCTCGGGATGTCCTTCCACCGAGAGGTCGTCGCGGACGGGGATACGACCGCCGTGGTCCTGCTGCACGCCGAGCGCCTTGGCGAGCGTTCGAGCGAATGGAACGGCCTCGACACCTGCGGTCCACAGGGTCGTGCGCGCCTCGTAGGTGGTGAGCTCCCCCGACTTCTTGTCCTTGGTCTGCACGGTGTCCTCACCGACGTCGACGACGTGGACGCCGAGATGTGTCTCGACGCCGATCTTGTCGAGAGTGCGCTGCGCGCGACGCGACAGCGACGGACTGAACGAGGGCAGCACCCTGTCGGAACCGTGGAACAACAGCACCCGTGCTTCGGTCGGGTCGATCGAGTCGAACTCACGGCCGAGCGCCAGGGTCGCCAATTCGCGTATCTGCCCGGCGATTTCGACGCCGGTCGGACCCGCACCGGCCACAGCGAAGGTGAGCCAGCCCCGGCGATCCTCCGGGTCGTCGAGCGCTTCCGCTATCTCGAAGGCCCCCAATACCTGTCGCCGAATCGCGAGTGCGTCGTCGAGGGTCTTCATCCCGATCGCGTTCTCGATGGCGTCGTCGCACCCGTGGTAGGCCGTACGCATCCCGGTCCCTACGACGAGATAGTCGTAGTCGAGGCGGATCGGATTGCCGTCGGCTCCGAGCACGGTGAGAACCTTTGCCGAGACGTCGATGTCGTCGGCTTCGCCGAGCAGAACGTTGACGTTGCGCTGGCGCCGCAGGAGGTGACGCACGGGGCTGGTGATGGCACCTTCGGACAGCACGCCGGTCGCGCACTGGTAGAGCAGCGGTTGGAAAAGGTGACTTGTACCGCGGTCGACGACGGTCACCTGGACGGGTTCCTTCTTGAGCCGACGCGCCGCGTGAACCCCCGCGAACCCCGCACCGACGATCACCACACGGGGCTTGGTCGCCATCTCAGTTCTCCGATGTCCGGGAGGTGACAGCGTAGGTCGCGGCGCCGAACGCGCCGGTCACCGCGAAGACCGACCGCCAGGCCCCGATTTTCTTGGCCAGCGGGTGCGAGAGGCCGAACGCGGCGAGATACCCCGCCAGCAGGCCCGCCGCGGGACCAGGGCCCCTACGAAGCCACTGCTGCGTGCACCACGCGCCCGCGAGGCCGAGCACGACCCCGCCGAGTGGACGCTGTCCGGTGTAGCGAGCAGTGGCATACCCACCGATCAAACCGACACTTGCGACACCGACCGTGGGATCCACACGCATGCCGGTCAGCGTACCAATCGACGACGGGCAACGTGTGCGGCCGAAACGCCGCCCATCACGATTTGCTGCCACACTGGATTGCATGGGTGATCAACCCGCAATCGTCCTCGTGTCATCCGGCCACACCGACCAGTTACGTGGCGAGTTCGGCCGCTACCTCCGCGACTACCGCGTCGAGTGCGCAGAGTCGGCAGTCGGTGCGATCGTGCTGCTCGGAAGCCTGGTCGGCGACGGCGTTCCGATCGCGCAGATCGTCGTCGAGTCCGAGTTGCCGGACATGTCGGTGTTGGAAGCGCTCGGCACGTTCCGCAGCATCGTCCCGACGGCAAAACGAGTCGTGGTCATCTCGTGGGAGAACTTCGGTGCGCACTCCGCGAGCCTGCGACCGGCACTGCAGAAGGGCAAATTCGACACATTTCTACTCATGCCACGCGGTGCGCGCGACGAGGAGTTCCACTACGCGATCACCGAGATGCTCTCGGATTGGGGCGCGACGGTCGCGACGCCCGTCGTCGACTCGGTCCGGATCATCACCGACTCGCCGTCGGCGCTGACGCTCGGTATCCGGGATCTTCTCGACCGAATGGGCATGCCCAACCGCATGTACTCGCCGGACAGCCCGGAGGGGCGAGCGGCGATCGCGCTGTACGACTCCCACGATGAGCCGACGCCGTTCCCGCTCGTCCACTCGATGGCGCCGAAGCTCCATGATCGTGTCATCGCTCCGGCCGGTGTGCGCGACGTCTCGGCCTTGATCTTCGGTCGGCCGTCGGATGTCGACGAGGACGAGATCGTCGACCTCGCGATCGTCGGAGCCGGACCCGCGGGTCTGGCCGCCGCCGTGTACGGCGCGTCGGAAGGTCTGTCGACGGTGGTGGTGGAGTCGGATGTCGTTGGCGGGCAGGCTGGTACGAGCTCGATGATCCGGAACTACCTCGGCTTTCCGCGCGGAATCTCCGGTATGCGACTGGCGCAGCGCGCACGTACGCAGGCGGTCCGGTTCGGAGCGCGGTTCTACTCCGGGTGGCCGGTCGAGAAGCTCGATCTCGGCATCGACGATGCCCCGCACCGGATCTGCACGGAGGGTGGCGACGTGCTGGCCAGGAGCGTCCTGGTCGCAAGCGGTGTCGCCTATCGACGACTCGGAGTCGAGTCGTTGGAGCAACTGGTCGGCGCGGGCGTGAACTACGGTGCTGCGCTGTCGGCAGCTCGGGAGATGGACGGACGCGACATCTTCGTCGTCGGTGGCGGCAACTCGGCTGGACAAGCTGCGATTCACCTCGCACGCTACGCACGCTCGGTCACGATCATCGTGCGTCGCGCGGACCTCTCGGAGACGATGTCGCAGTATCTGATCGGCGAGATCGCCTACCATCCACGCATCAGCGTGCGCGGTACCACCGAAGTCGTCGACGGTGGTGGTGACGGACAACTCGAATGGCTCGAGTTGTGCGACACCGTTTCTCGCGCAACAGAGCGAGTCGGCGCAGGTGGGCTCTTCCTGCTCATCGGGGCTGAGCCGCATTGCGAGTGGCTGCCCGACGCCGTGGCACGCGACGAGCGCGGATTCGTATTGACCGGTCGTGACGTGCCCAGGGCCCGGTGGCACGGTGAGCTGCCGCCCGCGAACCTCGCGACCAGCGCGCCAGGGGTTTTCGCCGCGGGTGACATCCGGGCACAGTCGATGAAGCGCGTCGCCGCGGCCAGCGGGGAAGGCGCGAGCGCTGTGCCGATGGTGCACGCATGGCTCGCAGCGAAGAGGACGCCCGCAGCCGGCCCCGGCGACTAAACCGATCGTTGGTTGCTGTCGTCCAGGTCGTCCAGGAACTCCGCCACACGTGGCCAGGTCTGCGTGGCTGCGGCGTCGCCCGCGATCAGACCGAGGTGACTCGCCTCCACGGTCATGAAGTGGACATCGGCGGAGCCACTGAGCAATTCGACGCCGTGGTGCGCCGACTGCCAGCTCGCGATCGCGTCACGATGACTACCGAAGAGCTGAACGGGTTTCGCGATCGTCGTGATGTCGACGATGCGGCCGTCGAAATCAACCGCACCCGAGGCCAATTCGTCGCGGTAGACGAAGTTGCGCCACATCTGCATCGACACCTTGCCCGCGTATCCGGGCATGGAGTTCTGAAAGCGATCGATGACCTGCATGCGGGCGAGCGCTTCGGTGTCGTCGGCGTTGCGCATGATGTACGCGGGCTTCTTGAGCTCGCGGTCGGCGGCCAACGCACGGTAGGCGACGCGCACCAATGGTGCCGGGATGCCGCCCATCACCGACAGCGCAGCCGTGACCGGTACCCCGCCGACAGGTTTCATGACCTGCTTGACGAGGGGGTAGGGGGTCACGGCGTCGTAGTCGAGGGGCGTGCCGATTGCGGTGATCGAGCGTATCGGGAGTTCCGGGTGCGCAGCCGCCATCAGCAACGAGACCGTGCCGCCGAGGCTCCACGCCGCGATGTCCGCCTGCGAGTGGGCGTAATCGGCGAGCACACGGTCGAGAGCCTGCGGGACGATGTCGTCGAAGTAGGTCTCGAAGCCGACGTGCCTGTGTTGCTGACCCACGTCGCCGAAATCGACGACGTACGGAATACGTCCGATCGAGAGCAGGTACTCGACGGCCGACTGTCCCGGTCCGAGGTCGTAGCAGCGTGCGGGCACCGCCAGTGGCGGGACGAGCAGGATCGGGGGCTTTCCCGAGGCGCGCGCGGCCTGCAGCTGTTCGTGCGACCCGTAGCGGCGCAGCGTGCGCTGCGGGTCGTCGAAGAGGACGACGTGTGGTGTCTGGACGTCGGGCGCGACCTGATGCCCGGCCAACAGGCGCGCCAGTGTCTGCACCCGCTTCCACCGTGACGCGGCCATCTGCTCTCCTTCGTTCCGATGATCGAAGAGCAATCTACGTGACGGCGCTGACGGCATACTCGTCGGTGTGGAGGCAACAGAATCAGGCGTCGTGGCCGTCGTGGGAACGTTGAATCTCGACCTTGTGGTCACGCTCGCCCGCAGACCGGCCGTTGGTGAGACCGTACTCGGGCGAACACTCACCGAACGACCGGGCGGCAAGGGCGCCAACCAGGCGCGCGCGGCTGCCGCGGTGTGCACCACCGCACTCGTCGGCGCCACGGGCACCGACGCCGCAGGCGACCGGATGGTCTCCGACCTCGCCGCTGCGGGTGTCGACGTGACGTATGTGCGCAGGGCGTCTGATACCAGCGGACATGCCGTGATCGAGGTCGACGACAGTGGCGACAACAGCATCATCGTGATCTCCGGGGCCAACGGCCGGCTGACCGCCGACGACGTCGTATCGGCACTCGACGCCCTCCGGCCGACTGTTGTGATGACCCAGCTCGAATCGCCCCGGGAGGCCACCGAAGCGACTGCGAAGTGGTGCCACGCCAATGGGATTCGGTTCCTACTCAATCCCAGCCCCACAGCGCACCTCGGCCCGTCGATCCTCTCCGGCGCCGACCCGCTGATCGTCAACCAGATCGAGGCGGCGTACTACGCCGAGGCGTCGGAGGACGCCGAACCCACAGAGCTGGCGCGAGCGCTGTTGAGCATGAGTCGATCCGCGATCATCACGCGAGGTGGCGACGACGTGGTCGTGGCCACTCGTGAGTCATTCGACATCCTCGACGTGCCGAAGGTCGACGTGGTGGACACGACCGGCGCAGGCGACGTCTTCGCGGGGACTCTCGCCGCCCATCTCGCCGGTGGGACAACACTTCTCGACGCCGCCCGGTCAGCGACCAGGGCGTCGGCCGATCACGTCGCCGCGAAGTGATGGGGTGTGGTCGAGTGCGGGACGCACGAAGACCGTGACAGACAGTGCGTACGGTCGTCGGGATCGGGTTACTCGTTTTGGCTGCGAACGTCGTTGTCCACAAGGCGGATCGGTGTTGTCCACACCATGACCCTGTCGGACCGATGGACGGATCAGAATTGTCAGACCTCGCCTGTATGTTCGAGATATGTCCTTGGAAAACCACTCTCGCCCGGTCGGCGACGCGGCGGGTGCACCCGTCTCGCCGCCGGTGCTCGCACGTGTCGCCGAGGACGAAGCGCTGTCGAAGACCGACCTCGTCGAGGTCATCGCGCATTGTGCATCGACCGTGTCCACCGCACAGTTTCGAATGCTGCAGGCCATCAGTCTCATCCACGAAGAGCACGAGGAAGACTACGGCGCCGAGCTCGGCGAGCTCACCAGCGGTGAAGCAGGGTCAGCAGACGCCGTGGACGAGTTCGCGCTTCGCGGACGGGCCGGAGAGAATCCACGCGCACAGTACGGACCCACCGGACTCGAACGGACCATCGCCGACGTCGGCGCTGTGCTGACGGTGCCGCCCGGCCGGGCGCGTGAGCTGATCATCGACGCTCATGCACTGCGCTATCGGCTCCCGTACACGTCGTCGTTGCTCGCATCCGGTCGAATCAATCTGCAGCGCTTCCACATCGCCGTCGCACGCACCAGCCTCTGCGGTCCGGAGACGATCGACGAAGTCGACGCGCTACTCGCGGCAGCACTCTCCGCACGCGACCACATGTCGACGACGCGATTCGCTGCTCTCGTCGACTCAATTGTCGCCCGGGTCGATGTGGAGGCCGTCAAACGTCGCCGCGCCCGCGTCGACGCCGACCGCAATGTTGGGGTCCGACCGGACAGGCTCACTCCCGGTCAGTCACGACTGACCGGAACCGTCCCCGCAGCGTCCGGCGCGCTGATCAACCAGCGGCTGAACATGCTCGCCGGCAGCGTTCACGACGCCGACCCGCGCACCCGCGCGCAGCGTCGAGCCGACGCCCTCACCGCGTTCGCCGATGGGCAGACCACCCTCGACTGCCGATGCGAGGCGTGTGTGGGGCGCGAGGAGGGCGACCGCGAAGCCTTTCGGCCAGAACCCACGGACCCCGACGCCACCACGGCGGCACCGGCACCGCTGCCCGGTGGCTCTCGAGCGATCATCCACGTGGTGGCTAACCAGTCCACCCTCGACGGCGACGATGACACACCCGGCTACCTCGACGGATACGGGATCATCGACGCCGACACGGTCCGCGAGCTCGCGGCAGACGCTCATTTCGATCATCTCGACAGCAGCGCAGGTGACGTCGACCCCGGCAGCCCCGACCACGAGGCGACCGCGCGTGCCGCGCTGCGCTATGTCCCCAGCAAGAAACTCCTGGCGCTGGTTCGGTCGGGCGAATTGTGCTGCACGTTCCCCGGCTGCACCAACCCGGTGTGGACCGCCGATGTCGACCACGGTGAACCGTTCAATCACCGGAATCCGCATGACGGCGGGAAGACTACACGGCGAAATCTGAAGCCTCTCTGCAGATTTCACCACCGCATCAAAACCTTCGGCCGTTGGCGCGACTATCGGCCCGATCTCAAGACCGCGCTCTTCGTCTCGCCGACCGGCCACACCTTCGTCGGCAACTCGTTCAGTGGACTCGACCTGTTCCGAGGACGCATCCCCGACAAACCCCCAGGTCACCCTGCGCGCCGCGCAATCGATTCCATCCACGACACCCGTCGCGCAGAGGTCATGCGCGTCGTCAAGAAGTGGAACTCGGAAAATCCCCCGCCCTTCTGAGTACGCCTGAACTCAGTCCGCGGCCGATCCCAGCCGACTGGCCGGAGTGAACGGGTCCGGAACCGAACCGACGTCGACCGACAACGCGAGCGTTTCGCCAATCGTCGGTGCGTGCTTGAACAGGTTGTGTCCGGCGACTGCCAGTACCGGTCCGTTCTGCCAGATGGCGACACCGTCGTCGCCCCACGGCAGAGTGGTCACCCAGCAGTGGACGATTCCGGTCGGCGTCGGATCGAGTCCCGGCAGCGCGCGGGAGACGTACGCGCCTGCGTCATGCGCGTAGCGGGCGAGCGTATCACCGTCGACGATCGTCCCGTCAGGGTCAGCATCGACCGTATCCGAGAGTCCCAGACCATAAGCCGAACGATCCGGGTATGCGGCCGCGTAAATTCCACTGAAGCCGAACTCCCCGCTGCCGTCCTGCAACGTCGGCAGACGGCCGATACTGGTGTCGCGCACCGCGAACGACACTCGCACGTGTGCGCCGAGTTGCACCGGGATCTCGATGCCGACCGAGCGGGCCAACGCCGCCGTGCCTCTACCGGCACACACCACGGCCGCACCGTGATCGCCGACAAGCGTGGGACACCGCACCTGCACGCTGTCGTCGACGATGCGCACCGAAATGGCCTGTTCACGAACGATCCGGTCACCCAGCGCAGCCGACAGCAACTCGATGGCGGTGCGGGTGTGGATGGAGCCTGCGGTGGGATCGAACACCGCAGGGCCGTCGTAGTCGGCCAACTGCGGCAGCAGTGTACGCAGTTCTCCGGAGTCGATCTCGCGGGCACCGATCTCCGAATACTGTTGCATTGCAGGAAGTCTGCGCACCGCGGTGTCGCCGAGCGCGAGACCTCCGTCACCGGAGACGAGCGGCGCCCCCAACTCGTCCTCCCATCGCCGCCAGTGCGCGCGAGCACGGACGGCCAGTTCGACCATCCGCGGATCGTCGTGCGCATGTCTGAAGATGCGTGACTGGCCCGCCGACTGCCCGAAACCCGGTGTGCCCGTCTCGTACACCGTGACGGTCGATCCCTGCTGCGCGAGTTGATACGCGGTGGAGAGCCCGATGATTCCAGCGCCGATCACCGCAACGTCTGACGTCAGTGCCATGTGCCCACCGTACGTCCGCGTGACACGTGACGTCGCGCGCTCGGCGCGTACCGTCGAAAGCGGGGACCGAAACGAGAGGAGCCGTGTCACATGGCAGACGAACTCAACGGAATCACCGTGGCCTTCCTGGTTGCACCGGAAGGAATCGAGCAGGTCGAGTTGACCGAACCGTGGCGCGCCGTCGAAGAGACCGGCGGCACACCGAAACTCGTATCCACCAGCGACGGCGAGGTGCAAGCATTCAACCACCTCGACGCCGCCGACAAGTTCAGCGTCGACGCGACAACCGATTCGGTCAGCGCAGCCGACTTCGACGCGCTCGTGTTGCCCGGCGGCGTCGCCAACCCGGACTTCCTGCGCACCGACGCATCGGCGGTGGCCTTCGCGAAGGGTTTCTTCGACGCGGGCAAGCCAGTCGCGGCGATCTGCCACGCCCCGTGGACGCTCGTCGAAGCCGACGTCGTACGCGGTCGCACGCTCACCTCGTGGCCGAGCCTGCAGACCGACATCCGCAACGCGGGCGCCACCTGGGTCGACGAGGAGTTGGTCGTCGACCGCGACGGCCCCAACACCCTCATCACGAGCCGCAAGCCCGACGACCTCGCAGTCTTCGACGCTGCCCTGGTCGCCGAGTTCGGCCGGAGCGAGGTGACGAACTAGGACACACTCAGTCCTGAGCGTCGAGCTCCGCAGCGATGTCGGCAGGGAAGCCGCCGGTGGCAACCGGGCCCCACGACGTCGGCGTGATGCGGATCAGCGACTTCTTCTGCACCCGCATCGCGGCGCGGTACTCCTCCCAGTCGGGGTGCTCACCGGAGATCGAGCGGAAGTAGTCGACGAGGACGTCCTCTGCCTCAGGCATGTCGAACACCTCGGCGGTGCCGTTGACCTGCACCCACGGGCCGTTCCATTCATCGGAGACGACGCAGACACTGACGTCGGGGTGCCGCTTGGCATTCGACGTCTTCGCCCGCCCGGGGTACGTCGCGATGACGATCCGTCCCTCATCGTCGACCCCACCGGTCACCGGGGAAAGCTGTGGTGAGCCGTCACGTCGCTGGGTGACCAGCAACATGCGGTGACGCGGGCGGAGGAACTCGAGGAGTGCGCTGTGATCGACGGCGTCGGCGGTCGCAATGTTTCGGGCCATGACCCGACACTACGACCGCCGACACGTCCGCCGCTCACACAGAGGCAGACGACCTGCTCAGTCGAGTTCCTTGCTCCCCGGATGCTTACCCGTGGGCGCCTCGGCCGGCGCGTGATCGCCGATGGACCCGTTCAGGTCGATCGCATCGTTGCGGATGGTCCGCTTCGAGCCGGCCGCGGGAATCAACTCGTACTCGGCGAGGAGCTGGCCGATCTCGTTGCCCTCGAGCTTGCCGAGAATGGCTTCGCGGATCTTGCTGGGGCCGGGAAGGTCGGCGATCTTGCCGTCGCGGAGACGACTCGTCGCCGCCACCATGCTGCGAACGTCGTAGGTCGAGTTGAACACCTCGGGCACCGCGCGCTCGATGCCGAGCAAGGTGTAGGCGGCCTC
This sequence comes from Gordonia otitidis, assembly GCF_020735545.1. Lineage (NCBI taxonomy): Bacteria > Bacillati > Actinomycetota > Actinomycetes > Mycobacteriales > Gordoniaceae > Gordonia > Gordonia otitidis. The sequence continues at coordinate 2,298,786 of NZ_CP085974.1, read as the reverse complement.
CATCGGCGTACGCACCGAGTACTCGGTGGTGAAGATGCAATCGCGGCTGGATTCCGCGAACTGTCCGATGAACGCGAAGTTCACCGATCCCTTCGGTACGACGTCGGGACGATCACCCGCCTGTCGCGGCATGAAGAACGACGTGACGTACGGCATCATCACCGGAACCGCCTTCGCGCCGGTCGCAGCCATCTCGGGGATCTGTTCCTCGGGCACTCCGAGGTGGTACAGCCACTCCTGCGTGATCTCCTCACCCGTGCACTCCGACATGCTCTTCTTCACGTAGTTGCCGGGGGTGTCGACGAGCAGTGCATACACCCACACCACGATCTGGTCGGACGGCTGCTGCTTGAAGTGCGGTTGCCTGTTGACCGTCCAGCTCATCAGCCAGTTGGAGTCCTTGGCCGTGACGATGCCACCGGTCACCACGCGCCCCGAGAACGGATCACGCTTGGTGATCTTCTGGATGTACGACGGGATGCGCGGGTCGAGCGTGGTCACCGTGCATGACTCCCACTTGGTCTTGTCGATGTTGCCGCCGAAGACGTCGGGGTGGCCGAACGACGGGTCCTTCACCGCGATGCGCCGCCACAGATCCCAGGCAGGCGCCGGTCCGGTGTTGAGCTTCGCAGGCGTCTCGTGATCGCCGTTGTCGGAGTTCTCGGTCAGCGACCCTATGGTCATGAACAGCAGGTCGTTCTCACCCAGCTCGGTGACACCGTCCTTGCCCGCGCTGTCCGGCACCGTGCTGTCCTTCCCAGCGGTCCAGTGAATCTTCGTGGCCTGCTTACGATCTCCGCTGATCTCGAAATCGACGTCGGTGACCTCGGTGTCGAAGTGGAATGTCACGCCCTGATCGAGCAGCCAGGTGTAGAGCGGCAGCACGAGCGACTCGTACTGGTTGTACTTGGTGAACTTCAACGCACTGAAATCGGGCAGACCACCGATGTGGTGGATGAAGCGGTGAATGTAGAGCTTCATCTCCAGCGCCGAATGCCAGCGCTCGAACGCGAACATCGTCGTCCAGTAGAGCCAGAAGTTGCTCTCGAAGAACTCGTCGCTGAAGACTTCGTCGATGCGCTTGTTCTCCATCTCCTCGCGCGTCGCGAGGAAGACACGCGCGATGTCCTTCTGCGCCTTGTCACTGAGAGTGAACTTGTTCTCCGTGTGCGCGTCCTGCCCGCGGTTGATGGTGGCGCGGCACAACGAATAGTTCGGGTCGTCCTTGTTGAGCCAGTAGAACTCGTCGAGGACGCTGGCTCCCTCGATCTCGATCGACGGGATGGAATGGAAGAGGTCCCACAAACACTCGAAATGGTTCTCCATCTCGCGGCCACCGCGAATCACGAAGCCCTTCTTGGGTTCCTTGATGCCGTCGAGCGCGCCACCGGGCAACTTCAGGCGCTCGAACACCGTGATCTTGTCACCCTTCATCTGCCCGTCGCGAATGAGGAACGCCGCCCCGGACAGTGACGCAAGTCCCGCACCGACAAACCATGCGGTCTTGTCGTCGACGCCCTTGGGTTTCCGTGGCCGGGCGAACGCCTCGTAGTTGCCGCTGCTGTAGTACATGCACACTGCCTTTCGGTCGATCGACCCCCGCCGTTGATATCTCCCACCATCAGCCCTACCACCTCACGGTGATGCCTGAGTGAAATCCGTACGCCTCGCCGCGGGATTGCACGCAGACACACCTACTGGGCACGAACGCGCCCCCGCCACATCTCGCCGTGCGCGTGCAACACCACACACGCTTGTGTAGTCGGCTCTAGAGTTGACGAGATCCATCACGAGAGGCTCGGGGCACGAGGGTGTCCTCCGAAGCGAGAGGAACTCGATGTCAGTGACGGCTCCCGACCGCCCGACAGGTCTTCGCGAACTCACCATCCGCGGAGTGATCCTCGGTGGCGTGATCACCCTGGTGTTCACCGCTGCCAACGTCTACCTCGGCCTCAAGGTCGGCCTCACCTTCGCAACGGCCATTCCCGCCGCGGTCATCTCGATGGCGGTACTGCGCAGCTTCGCCAACCACTCGATCGTCGAGAACAACATCGTGCAGACGATTGCGTCGGCTGCCGGCACACTGTCGGCGATCATCTTCGTGATCCCCGGCCTGGTGATGGTGGGGTACTGGACCGGCTTCCCGTACTGGATCACCGTCGCCGTGTGTCTGGTCGGCGGGATCCTCGGCGTCATGTACTCCATCCCGCTGCGTCGCGCACTGGTCACGGGATCCGACCTGCCCTATCCCGAGGGTGTTGCCGCTGCGGAGGTACTCAAGGTCGGCAACACCGACGAAGGGGGCAGACGCAATCGAATCGGGCTGCGCGCCATCACCATCGGTGGCATCACGTCGGCGATCTTCGCACTCCTGGGCAATCTCAAACTGATCAGCACCGACGTCTCGACCGCCTTCCGGGTCGGCTCCGGGGGCACCATGATCGGTGCCGGACTGCAACTCTCGCTGATCGGTATCGGACATCTCGTGGGCTTGAGCGTGGGCATCGCCATGTTCGTCGGGGTGATCATCTCCTACGGGATCATTCTCCCGATCAAGTCCGCGGGGCAGTTCGCCGCGAACTCCGACGTCGCCGACGTCGTCAGCACCGTGTTCAAGGACGACGTCCGTTTCGTGGGCGCAGGCGCCATCGCCATCGCCGCCATCTGGACGCTGCTCAAGCTGATCGCACCGATCGTGAAGGGCATCGTCGACGCCATGGCGTCGGCACGCGCACGCCGCGAGGGCGTCACCGTCGACATCACCGAGCGCGACATCCCCTTCCCCATCGTCGGCGGCACCATCGTCGTGATGCTGCTGCCGATCGGCCTCCTGCTGTGGGACTTCGTCCACGGAACCGCACTCTCCGGTAGCGCGGGCGGGATCATCGCCGCCACGGTTCTCTTCATCTTCGTCATCGGCATGGTCATCGCAGCCGTGTGCGGCTACATGGCCGGTCTCATCGGGTCGTCGAATTCCCCGATCTCCGGTGTCGGCATTCTCGCCGTCATCATCGCCGCACTGCTCATCAAGTTCGTGTACGGCGCGGCCGACCCGCAACAGTCGACCGTCCTCGTCGCTTTCACCCTGTTCGCCACCGCCATCGTGTTCGGCGTCGCGACGATCTCCAATGACAATCTCCAAGACCTCAAGACCGGCCAGCTCGTCGGAGCGACGCCGTGGAAACAGCAGGTGGCGTTGATCGTCGGCGTGTGTTTCGGGTCGCTGGTCATCCCACCGATCCTCGGCGTCATGAACACCGCCTTCGGATTCGCCGGCGCGCCGGGCGCTGGAGCAGACGCATTGCCTGCCCCACAGGCGAGTCTGATCTCCGAATTGGCCAAGGGTGTGTTCGGCAACGACCTCAACTGGAGCATGCTCGGCACCGGGGCGGCCATCGGCGCCGTCGTCATCGTCATCGACGAGTTCAGTGGCCGGGTGAACAAGAAGGTTGCGCTGCCGCCGCTCGCTGTCGGCATGGGGATGTACCTACCGATGTCGGTCACCTTGATGATCACGGTGGGCGCCATTCTCGGTCACATCTACAACAAGTGGTGCGAACGCGTCGGCGGCGACGTCGGGCAGAAGAAACGGATCGGCGTACTCGTCGCGACGGGGCTCATCGTCGGTGAAGCACTCTGGAACGTGGTCTATGCAGCCATCGTCGCGTCGACAGGCGACGACGGTGTGCTCTCGATCGTCGGTGACGGCTGGGCCAACGGCTCCCAGATCGTCGGCGTGATCGCATTCGTCATCGTCGTCCTCGGCATGTACAAGGTGACCGAGATCCTGGCCAAGCGCAGCGAGGAGACCGACCCGTCACCGCATCCCGACGCGAAATGAGCTGCGCCGCCGAGTAATGCCGACCCCTCAGTCGGCGAGCGTCCCGTGTTCGAGAACCGCGAGAATCTCCGAACCCCATTCCTCGTCGAGTGGCTCCCCGGGGAACAGCAACGCCCGCAACATCGCAGCGCCACCCATCATCTCGATGACGCGGTCCGGATCGGTCCCCGCACGGACCTCACCGTCGGCGACTGCAGCGACGAGACGCTCTCGGAACGCGGCGAAAACGCCTGCGAATCCTGCGATCACCCGACGATGCAGTTCGGGGTCTGCTGCCATGTCGGTCACCAGTCCGGGAAGCGCGGCACGGGTCACCGGCGAGTTGAACAGCTCGCGCACCCGCGCCACCATCACCACGAGATCGTCGTCGGTGTGCCCGGTCGGCGCCGACAGCGCCGTCATGTCGGCGAACGTCGCGTCGTGGACAAGGTCCTGTTTGCCCGACCAGCGGCGGTAGAGAGCCGTCTTCGTCGTCCCAGCTCGGTCGGCGACCGCCGCCACCGTCAGACGCGCATATCCCAGCTCCACCAACAGTTCTCGCGCAGCGGCAAGAACGGCAACGTCGATCGCGCCGTCGCGTGGACGACCTTTTCCGAAAACCTTGCCAACCGTCGTCACATCTGATTCCATAACGCTACTCAGCGTAGCGTAATACGGCGGAAGGACTCGCCATGGCCACCCGACCAACCTTCGAAGAACTCGACCACCTGCAGCGCTCGGAGCGTGACACCGCGTCGATACCGTCTGCTCTCGCGTCCTGGCTCACCGACCTCCTACCCGCCGGTGCCGATCCCACGGTGACAGTCGACGCGGGCATCGACGCCAACGGCATGTCGTCGGAAACCGTCATGCTGACCGGCCGCTGGACCGAGAACGGTACTGCGCGCGAACAACAATGGGTCATGCGGATGCAGCCACGCCCCGCCGACGTCCCGGTGTTCGCCGAGTACCACCTCGACCATCAATTCGAGGCGATGCGATTGGCCGCCGAACTCACCGACCTCCCCATCCCGACGACCCGATGGCTCGAACCGACCGGCGACATCCTCGGCTCACCGTTCTTTCTCATGGACCGCGTCGACGGGTTCGTGCCACCGGACGTGATGCCCTACACCTTCGGTGGCAACTGGTTCTTCGACGCCCCGGCCGACAAGCGTCGCCAACTGCAGGACGCGACGATCGATGTCATAGCGACACTCCATGCCATCCCCGATGCCCGCACCACCTTCGGATTCCTCGACCCACACGCCGACACCTCGACGACCCCCCTGCGTCGACGCCTCGACGAACTGCAGCGGTTCTACGACTTCGCCGCCGCCGATCTGGGCCGGTCACCGCTCCTCGACCGTGCGATGATCTGGCTCGACACCAACTTCCCCGACGACATCGCATCCGGCGATACCGTCTTCAACTGGGGAGACGCCCGTATCGGCAACGTGATCTACCAGGATTTCCTACCGGCGGCGATCCTGGACTGGGAGATGGCCACGCTCGGCCCGCGCGAACTCGACGTCGCGTGGCTGATCTTCGCGCACAACGTCTTCCAGGAGCTCGTCGGACTCGCGAACATGCCGGGTCTCCCCGACGTGCTCCGCGAGGAGGATGTCCGCGCAACCTACCGCGACCGGACCGGCGTCGACCTCGGCGACCTGGGATGGTTCTACCTGTACTCGGCCGTGCTGTGGGGCTTGATCTTCATGCGCACCGCGTCGCGACGCATCCATTTCGGCGAGATGGCACCACCCGCCGACATCGAGGCCGAGCTCTTCTACCACCGTCCACTACTGCAACGGCTATTGGACGACCGCACCTGAGTCCCTTCCCCGGAGAGGAACCCCATGCTCGGACCACTCGACGAGTACCCCGTTCATCAACTGCCCCAACCGATCGCGTGGCCGGGCACATCCGACCGCAACTTCTACGACCGGTGCTACTTCAACGCACACGACCGAACCGGCGACATCTTTCTCGTGACCGGGCTCGGCTACTACCCGAACCTCGGCGTGAAGGACGCGTTCGTGGTGATCCGACGTGGGGACGAGCAGACCGCAGTGCACCTGTCCGACGCCATCGACCAGAACCGCCTCGACCAACACGTCGGCGGCTACCGCATCGAGGTCATCGACCCGCTCCACACGATCCGACTCACCCTCGAACCCACCGACGGGATCTCCTTCGACCTGACCTGGAACGGGCTGTTCGACGTCGTGCAGGAGCTACCGCACGTGATGCGCAGCGGCAACCGGATCACCCTGGACGCGCAACGCTTCGCCCAGCTCGGCTCGTGGTCGGGATGGATTCGCATCGACGACACCGAGGTCACCGTCGAACCGTCGACGTGGATCGGGAGTCGCGATCGGTCCTGGGGAATCCGGCCGGTCGGAGAAGCCGAGCCTGCGGGACGTCCTGCCGATCCCCCGTTCGACGGCATGTGGTGGACGTATGTGCCCATCGCATTCGACGACTTCGAGCTCGTGCTCATCGTCCAGGAATCACCGGACGGCATCCGCACGCTCAACGACTGTTCTCGGGTGTGGAAGGACGGCCGCGTCGAACAACTGGGCTGGCCCAGATTCGACATCCACTACCGCTCCGGCACGCGGGAGGTCAGCGGCGCGACGATCGCGGCCACCGCTGCCGACGGGTCGTCGGTCACCATCGAGGTCACCTCCTTACTCGCGGCGCCGCTGCACGTCGGCGGCGGGTACGGCGGCGACCCACAGTGGCAGCACGGCATGTGGCGGGGCGAGGGGTTCACCGAGCGCGTCACCTATGACATGACCGATCCGGGTGTCGTCGGCCGAATCGCATTCGGCGCCACCGACCACGTCGCGCGGGCGGAATGCCGTGAGGCCGACGGCACGACCCGGGAAGGATGGGGCATGTTCGAACACTTCTGTCTGGGCAGGCACGATCCGAGCGGCTTCACCGGTTGGGTCGACGTCGCGCCCTGACGGTTCTGCGCATTCTGCGTACCGTGGACTCATGAGCACACAAGAGATCACGCTTGGCAATTTCGAGGACACAATTTCGGCCGGCGGCACCGTGCTGGTCGACTTCTGGGCGGGCTGGTGCGGTCCGTGCCGACAGTTCGCGCCGACCTTCGAGAAGGCGTCGGAAGATCATCCCGACATCGTGTTCGGCAAGGTCGACACCGAGGCGGAGCAACAACTGGCAGCGGGATTCGGCATCCAGTCCATCCCGACCTTGATGGCTTTCCGCGACGGTGTGCTGGTCTTCAATCAGCCGGGCGCGCTGCCCCCTGCCCAGCTCGAGCAGCTGATCACCGCTGTCGGCGACCTCGACATGGATCAGGTGCGAGCGGAGATCGCCGCTGCCGACGCCGCGCAGGGCGACAACCAGCAGGGTTCCTGAGTTCTCAGAACCGTCCCGCGACGAAACCGGCGAAGAGCACGACGAATCCGCCGATCTCGCCGGTCATCAGCGCAATCATCGACGCTCGTAGCGCTGGATCCTCTCGGGCGAACTGATTGGTGGTGTCGCGCATCAGCCCGTGCGCGATGTAGCTGCCGATCGCGCCGACGAAGAACACCACCATCACCATGGCCGCGGCGAGGTTCAGCCACGACGGCCACGCGCTGAGGTAGACGAAGACCGCCACGAGCAGGGTCGCGAATGCGTAGAGCAGCGCCGAACGGTGGGCGATGTCGACGTAGGGGTGCGCCAGATGATTATCCGAGCTGCGCATCTGCTCGTACTTCCACACCCCGAGAATCAGAGCGAGCAGAAACACCAGACCCGACGCTGCGAGCGTGATCGCGGTCGCGTAGTCGAGGTCGATCGTCGTGCGCATCGCTCAACGATATCGGTCCCGCAGGTTGGGATCGGACTCCCACCACAATCCGCTTCCGGTCTCGGTGGGGTCGTGCGCGGGTAGTTCTGCGCCCGACTCCAACGCGGCGTCGACCTTCTTTTCGGTCTCGCGTTCGTCGGAACGGAACCTGCGGAAGAGCACCATGAGGAAGGGCAGTCCGACCACGTCGCCGAGAATCCAGAGGACACCGGCGCCGATGGTCTGGTCGGTGCGCAGACCAGGCCCCCACGTTCTGTGCAGCGACGTGTAGTAGTCGACGGCGACCAGCGAGCCCTGCCACAGGACGATGCCGAGCAATCCGTCGGCGATGCTCTCTGCCGTGGTGATACCCAACGAGAGCGCCTGCGGATAGCGGCGCGGCACGGGATCGACCTGCAGGCGCGCATAGAAATAGCCGATGCCGATGACCACCAGGAGTAGGCGCGTCGCGACGTCGACCGACGCATCCCGCAGGATCAGCTCGTACCAGCCGCTGAAGTAGATCAACCACGGCACGGCGAGCATGCATGCCGAGGTCGGGATGGGGCCGAGGAGCAGGCGCGCCGCACGGCTGTCGAGCGCGGCGTCGAACCGGGCGCACCCGCGGCCGCCAAGCGATTCCCGCAGGACCGTCACCGGCCTCCCGAGCGCCAACCCGAATGGCGCGACCAGCAACAGCAGCACGAATTGCAGCGCACGGACCCAGAAGAGCGTGTCGGAGTAGACGCCGACCACACTGACACCGGCAACCAGCCACACTCCGATGCCGAGCACACCGAACACCACCACGGCAGATCGCGGCACCGACGACCCACCGCGCGACGACGCCCTGCGCCATGCGAGCACGTATGCGACAAGCACGACGACGACCACAACGGTGGTGACGGTGTCGAGTCGCCATGAGGTGAGCGCGACCTCGAGTGTCAGTGGGGCGATCGACGGATGCACGACAGACAGTGTGCGCCGTCGAACGCTGCAGTGGTGCCCGAAATGACCGGTGCGCGAGCAGAATTCACGCGCAACGTAGCCGCTGCCCGAGGGCCGCGGTGGCTATCCGGACAACTCCGACAGCTCTACAGATGAATCAGCGAGCTTCTCCGGGTCGACGGGGTCGCCGGAGACGATGAGTTCCTTGATCGCGTCGAGTTGGTCCCAGATGTTGACCTGCATGCCTGCAAGTACGGAATCGTCCCCGTCGAGCCAGAACACGACGAACTCGCGGCCCGGCACGTCACCGCGGAAGACGACCTTCTCGTAGCCGTCGGAGAGTCCGCTGTACTCCATACCCAGGTCGTACTGGTCGGTGAAGAAATACGGCAGCTTCTCGTACTCCGCACTGCCGCCGAGCATGTTGGTGACGGCGACGGTCGGCTGGTTGAGCGCGTTCGCCCAGTGTTCGACGCGAACCCGCCGCTCGAGGATCGGATGCTCGGCATTCGCGATGTCGCCGACGACGTAAATGTCGGGGTCGCTGCTGCGCAGGCCGGCGTTCACCAGCACTCCGCCACCGTCGATGTCGAGACCCGCCGACTCGGCCACCTCGAGGTTGGGCACGGCACCCGCAGCAACCAGCACGACGTCGGCCTCGATCGTGTCGCCACCTTCGAGCCGTAGTCCGGTCGCCGCGCCGTTGTCCGTCGTGATCTCTTCGACCTTCACCTCGGTACGGAGGTCGACGCCGTGCTCGCGATGCAGATCGGCGAAAACCTGCGCCACCTCGGGCCCCAGTGCGCGCAGCAGGGGGAGCTTCGCCGATTCGGCAATCGTCACCTCGACACCGCGCTCACGCGCGGACGCCGCGACCTCCATGCCGATCCAGCCGGCGCCGACGATCGCGAGGCGCGTGCCCTCGGTCAACACGTCCCGGATCGCACGCGCATCGTCGACGGTCCGTAGGTAGTGCACACCCGAGGCGTCGGCACCCGGGAGGTCGATGTGCCGCGACGACGACCCGGTGGCCAGGAGCAGCTTGTCGTAGATCAGCGTCGAACCGTCGGGAAGAGTGATCGTCTTCGCCGCGGCGTCGACCTTGTCGATGCGCGTTCCGGGTCGGAATTCGACGCGCTGGTCGAGATACCAGTCGGTGTCGTGCACTGTGAATTCGGGCAGATCCTGCTTTCCCTGCATGAATTCCTTGGACAACGGCGGCCGTTCATACGGCAACTCGTTCTCGACGCCGAAGATCACGACGTCGCCGTCGAAATCCTGCTCACGCAGCGCTTCCGCGGCCTTCGCCCCCGCGAGTCCTCCCCCGACTATCGCAATCGTTGTCACGGCTGTATACCTCCCGGTTGGTGTGGTTACACGGACTCCACTCCAACGCTACGCGTCGACCCGACTCACGCTGGGCAAACGCCACGTGATCATCACGAAACGATCACGAGGACAAGTGCCCGATTCGCGAAGTATGCACGTGACAGCCGCTTGGATATCGCCAAACTCGTATTACCAATTGATAACGACACGCTGTAGGCTCTATCCCGATTCGAAGAATCCGCGCGACCGATCGGACGATCGGGCCAGTCTCGGATTCACGTTCTCCTAATGGAAGTGATCGCTCGTGTCGCATACACGTCGGGCCCCGTTCTCGCCTGCCCTACCCGTTGCAGTTCTGATGGTGGCGCTGGCCCTGGTGGTCGGTCTGATCTCCGGCGCGGGCAGCGCGCACGCATGGGGTCCGCCCGCCAAGCAGGTCAAGGGCTTCATCAACGAGCAGATCTACAACTACGGCATGGACCACCCGGTATCGGTCCGCGCCTGGCCGTCGCAGACGACCAAGCCGAGTGACGCTCCCACGGTGATCTTCCTCGACGGCCTGCGCGCCACCAACGACTACAACGGCTGGGAACGCGAGACGAACGTCGCCTATCTGTCGCAGCGCGGGTACAACGTGGTGATGCCGATCGGCGGCCAGTCGTCGTTCTATGCCGATTGGCAGCAGGCGTCGGCGAGCGCGGGCCAGCGCAACCCGTACCGCTGGGAGAGCGTGCTCAAGGGCAGCCTGCCGCAGTTCCTCGATCGACACGGCTTCCGCAACCGCACTCTCGTCGGACTGTCGATGTCGGCGAGCCAGGCAGTGATCGTCGGTAACCAGCGCCGCGACCTCTACCAGCGCGTCGTCTCGATGTCGGGCTTCATGAACCTCGTCGCGACGGGCATGCAGACCATGCTGCGCGCCGCAGCGTGGGACGCGGGCCACTACAACCTGAACGACATGTGGGGCTGGTTCCCCAATGCCCAGGCATTTGCGCACTCGCCGACCGAGAACCTGCCGTCGATGGGCGGCCTGCACCTGTGGATGTACGCGGGCACCGGCGTGTGGGGCGACCACCAGCCCCCCGGCGCGAACAACACCGACTTCTACATCACCGGATTCAACTCGACGGCCATCGAGTCGGTCGCCGGCGAACAGAGCCGCACCTTCGCGCTCGCCGCACCCGCGTTCGGCGTGAACCTGCGCACCGACTTCCCGATCACCGGTACCCACGCGTGGGGCTACTGGCAGCAGGCGATCTGGAACATCTACAACAACGGTTGGTTCCGCAACGGCTGATCACCGATCTCCGCGGAACGCGGCGTCGAAGCACATGCTTCGACGCCGCGTTGTCGTTGGAGGTGATGGTCGTTGGAGGTGATGCGTGTCAGGACGGCTCGACACCGGCGCGCCAGTACGCCTGCGCCTTCATTGACTTCTTGTCCAGTTTGTATTCGGTCTTGAACAGCGCCGCGATCGCTCGGGTGGCCTGCATGTCGAGCGCCACCCAGCCGAAGTGGTCCGACGCGTCGAACGCCGCCGATCGCACCTCGTCGACGATCGCGGAGCCGTCGACCCCGCGGTCGATGAGATGCAGGGTGTCGTGGTCTCGGACGGCGATCGGTAGTTCTCTGTCGTCGTCGTGGGAGACCTCGAACCAGACCGTCGCAGGGACATCGGGGGTCGATTCGGTCAGCGCGGCGAGCAACGAGTTGATCGCAGGAAGCGCGGCGGGATCGCCGGCGATGAGCCACCCCGCGGGTGCGGGCTGAGGCAGCGCGAACTTCGATCCCATGAACGTCGCACTGATCTTGTCGCCCGGTTGTGCCGCCAGCGCCCAGCGGGGCGCGGCGCCGTCGTGGATAGCGAACTCGATCGAGAACGTGTCGGTCGCCGGGTTCGGATCGACCAGCGTGTAGCCGCGCTGGTGGATCTTGTCGTGCTTGTTCATGAACCACATTCGAATCCACATGGTGGGGTGAACGGGGCGCTCCTCGAGCAGTCCGCCGCCGGTGAAGTCGACACGGACATAGTGATCTGTGATCTGCTTCGTGCCGGTGACGGTCAGCTCGTAGTCGTCGGCGCCGAAGAGCTTGAGTACCGCTCCCTGCCAGCCCCGCGACTTGCCCTTGGTGGGTGATTCGACCATTGTCTCGACCTTCCGTCTGCGATCTGCGGGCTCGTTAGTGAGGGTAGCCTATGTTCATTTCCGCTCCCGCTGCCCGCGTCGCCGGGGTCACCCATCCCTCGTGCGTGCCACTCCGAAGACCGTGTGTGAGATTCGGTGTGGGGGTTCGCGGGTGCGCGACGTGACGGGACAGGTCGTCGAGCTGCGTATCTGGGGTACCGAGCGGATCGCGCCTGCTCTGACCCGTATGGCCAGCGGCAGGTTCGGGCTGCGCGCGACGCCCGGCCTCGAGTTCGCCAAGCTCCTGGGCACCGGTTCGGGGGAGACTTTCACCATGCGTGATGCCGACCCCCACCACTGGGCACTACTCACGGTCTGGGAAGACGAGGCCGCGGCCGCGGCAGGCGCGGCGTCGAAGGTCATCGACGGCTGGTCGGCGGTGAGCGATGAGCAGCTGACCGTGCGCATGAGACCGCTCGCGACCAAGGGGCGGTGGTCGCGGCGTGAACCGTTCGCCGTGGACGACCCGTCCGGGCGGCGACGTTGGGACGGCCCTGTTGCGGCCATCACACGCGCACGCCTTCGACCGACCAGGGCCCTGTCATTCTGGCGCGCAGTGCCACCGGTAGTCGGCGAACTGGCGGGCAGTGAGGGGCTTCGGCTGGCGGTCGGGGTCGGAGAATCCCCGATCGGTCTGCAGGGCACGTTCTCCCTGTGGCGGGACTCGCGTGCGCTCACCGACTTCGCCTACCGCTCGCCGGCTCACGCGACGGCGATACGAGAGACCCGACCCCAACGGTGGTACGCCGAGGATCTGTTCGCACGGTTCGCAGTCCTCGATGTCGACGGAACCTACGCCGAGGTCGAGCCGTGACCTCGCGGCTCGCATGGCTGCTGCTCGCAGCGACGATCCTCGTCCAGATCTGCTTCCCGTTGACGTCCGGAGGCACCCCGGCGCTGACCACCGCCTCCGTGCTGCTGTTCGCCGCGGCAATGCTCGTCGACGCCGCCAGTACGCACGGCGTGGCGGCCGCACTCGTGCTGCTGGTGGTCGCCGGGGGTGGTGGGCTGCTGGCCGAGACCATCGGCGTGCACACCGGCGTTCCGTTCGGACGTTACGACTACACCGGCACCCTCGGGTTCGAGATCGCGGGTGTTCCGATCCTCGTACCCCTCGCGTGGATCATGATGGCCTGGCCCGCATGGAACGTCGCCCGACGCCTCGTCGGGCGGTACGGGCGTCTGGCAACGATCGTCGTCGGCGCATGGGCGCTGACCGCGTGGGACGTCTTTCTCGATCCACAGATGGTCGACGCAGGGCACTGGCGCTGGGAGGCGACGACACCGGCGCTGCCCGGGGTCGAGGGCATCCCGCTCAGCAACTTCGGCGGCTGGCTGCTGGTGTCGCTGCTGATGATGGCGGTGCTCGACGCGGCATTCGGCCGCGACCCGCGGGCGTCGACGCTCCGGATCGACGCGGTGCCCGTCACCGCGTATCTGTGGACCTACTTCTCGTCGGTCATCGCCCACGCCGTGTTCTTCGGCCGTCCACCTGTCGCGGTGACCGGCGCGGTACTCATGGGAGTGATCGCCATTCCGTTGGCGGTGTCGGTCGCATGTGAGATCCGAGCGACGCGAACAGGGAGGCACAGTGTCCACGCCGGGTGAGAGGCGCGTGCGGCTGTGGCGCGGTGTCGTGCGCATCGGAACGTCCCTGGCGCTCGGCTGCCTGGTCCTGACGCTCGACAACGCACGACGCATCCGCGTTCCCGACACTCGGCACCGACCCGCCGCAGAGCCGTTATGGGTGTTGCTGCCCGTCCGCGACGAGGCTGCCGACGTCGCCGGATGTGTTCAGTCCCTGCAAGCGGCGACGGCTCGCTGGCCGGGGCCGGCACACATCGTGGTCCTCGACGACGAATCGACCGATGCGACGCCGGACATCCTGGGCGACATCGTCTCGGGCGACGACACCGTCACGGTGCTGTCCGGGGCACCGCGTCCGGACGGCTGGCTCGGAAAGCCCTGGGCCTGTGCGCAGTTGGGCGAATTCACCAGAGTCGCCGCGGGTGACTCGACGGGCGAGGGAGTCCTCGTCTTCGTCGACGCCGACGTGCGCCTGCACCCCGACGCGCTGACCGCGACGGTGGCCACCATGCGACAGGCGGGTCTCGACCTGTTCTGCCCCTACCCACGCGAAGACGTCTGCGGGATCGGCGAGCGACTCGTCCAGCCGCTGCTGCAGTGGTCATGGATGAGCACGCTGCCGCTCGGAATCGCCGAGCGATCGGCACGGCCGAGTCTTTCCGCCGCGAACGGGCAGTTACTGGCAGTCGACGCGACGATGTATCTGCGGGCGGGTGGGCACAGTGCGGTGCGCTCCGAGGTGCTCGAGGACATCGCCTTGCTCCGCGCGGTCAAGGCAGCGGGAGGTCATGGGGTGGTCGGCGAGGGCAGCTCGGTGGCCACGTGCCGGATGTACGACGGGTGGCGCGAGGTGCGAGCCGGGTATCGGAAGTCGTTGTGGGCGGCGTTCGGTTCCCCTGCCGGGGCCGTCGTGGTGATGACGATGATGATCGTGTCGTACGTCGTGCCTGCCGTCGCGGCGATCGGCGGATCACGGACCGGGCTCGTGGGATATCTCGCGGGCGTCGCGTCACGGGTGGTCACCGCGCGGCGAACCGGCGGACGGGCATGGCCCGACCCGCTGGCTCACCCGGTGTCGGTGGTGACGCTCGCCGTGCTGACCGCCGACTCGATCGGCGCTCGCAGTCGCGGAGAACTGCGCTGGAAGGGCAGACCGGTGCACGCATGAGTCGGATCATCGTGATCGGGGCCGGTGTGGGCGGACTCGCCGCCGCCATCCGCCTGTGTGCGGCTGGGCACGACGTCACCGTGCTCGAACAGTCCGACGATGTCGGCGGCAAACTCGGCGTGATCGAGCACGACGGCTTCGTCTTCGACACCGGACCGTCGTTGGTGACGCTCCCGCACATCCTCGAGGAACTCTTTGCCGACACCGGCGCGCCGCTGAGCGATTCCCTGACACTGCAACGGCTTTCGACGGCAGCGCGCTACCGCTTTCCCGACGGGACGACACTCGACATGCCCGGCGAGATGTCACAGATCCCCGCCGCGCTCGACGACGCACTCGGTGACGGACGGGGAGCCCAGTGGGAGGCGTTCCTGCACCGTGCCGAACAGATCTGGAACGCAACTCACGGGCCGTTTCTCGAATCGCCGATCACTCTGCGCGACATGGCTTCCGGCGCGCTCGATGTCCGGGATCTCGTCACGGTGGCGCCCTGGCGCACACTACGCGGACTCGGCGACCACTATCTGCACGATCCGCGACTGCGCATGCTGCTCGACCGCTACGCCACGTACACCGGATCGGATCCACGCCGCGCGCCTGCTGCACTCGCGAGTGTCCCGTACGCCGAGCAACGCTGGGGATCGTGGTACGTGAGCGGGGGGCTCGGCGTCATCGCAAGGGCGCTGCGCGACAGGGTGGTCGACCTCGGCGGCACCATCGAACTCGGCGTCGAGGTGACAGCACTGACCACCAGTTCCGGTCGCGTCGACGGAGTCCGCACGAGCGACGGCGCACGCCACAACGCCGACCTCGTCGTCGCGAACGCCGATGCCGCACAAATCTATTCGTCACTCATCGCCACTCGTCCGGCACGGCGCACCGCGCGCCGACTTCGCAAGGTAGCCCCGTCGTTCTCCGGCTTCGTCCTGTTGCTGGCACTCGACGATGCACCCGACCAACCCCACCATCAGATCCTGTTCGCCGACGACTACGACGACGAGTTCGATTCGGTGTTCGGTCGTGGCGGGCCACCGCGGCCCGTACCGAACCCGACGATCTACGTCTCGGCGGCCGATGATTCCGCGGTGAGTCCCGGCCCCCGCACGGCAGCCTGGTTCGTGCTCGTCAACGCTCCTCGGCACGATCCGGTCGGTGGAACCGATTGGGATGCAGAGGGAGTGGCAGACGACTACGCCGACAGAATCGTGGGACTCATGGCCGAACGCGGTCTCGACATCCGAGATCGGATTCGACACCGAATTCTCGTCACTCCCGCCGACCTGGAGCGACGCACACTGACACCGGGTGGGTCGATCTACGGGTCGTCGTCGAACGGCGTACGTGCCGCTTTCCTACGGCCCGCCAATGCATCTGGTGTTCCCGGCCTCTACCTGGTCGGCGGGTCGGCGCATCCCGGTGGCGGGCTTCCCCTGGTGTTGCTGTCGGCGAACATCGTTGCGCGACTGATCGGCCCGGCGTGAGCGCCCGGCGTCAGACCGCCGAGGGTCCCGGAGAGTGCTCGCCGCGCAGGCGCTTGCGGATGAGTTCGGCGCTGATCAGACACATCGGCAAACCGATGCCCGGGCGTGTGGTGCCTCCTGCGTAGTAGAGACCGCCGACCTTCGCCGAACGATTGTTGGCTCGCAGAAATGCGCTCTGCCACAGAGTATGAGCCGGACCGAGTGCACCACCCGACCACGAGTTGAGATCGGCGGAGAAGTCACCCGGACCGGTGGTACGTCGTACGACGACCCGCTCCGCGAGATCGTCGATCCCTGCCCAGGAGCCCACGAGTTCGATGGCGCGATCGGCTATCTGCTCGATGACCGGATCACCCGCGCCGTCCACTCCACCGCGTCCGAGTTCCGGGTCGGCAGGTACGGGGATCAGCATGAACAGATTCTCGTGGCCGTCCGGCGCCACCGACTCGTCGGTTCTCGACGGTGTGCACACGTACAGCGACGCCGGGTCGGGTACCGCCGTCGGAGTCTCGAAGATGTCGTCGAAGTTGGTGGCCCAGTCAGCCGTGAAGAACAGTGAATGGTGTTGCAACTGCGGTAGTCGTCCACGTAAGCCGAGGAAGACCAGGACGGCCCCGGGGCCGGAGGTACGCCGGTCCCACCACCGCTGTGGGAAGGTCTGTAATGCCCTCGGCAACAGGCGCGTCTCGACGTGGTGGAGGTCGGCGGCCCCGATCACGATGTCGGCGTCGACAGTCCGCTCTACCGAGTCGTCGCCACGAATACGCAGACCGGCGACGTCGGCGCGGCGTCGAGACAACCGTCGGCGTAGTCGACCTTCGGAGGGTTCCGTTGGGCGCGTGAGGATCTCGGTCACCGTCGTGCCGGGGTGCAGCCTGGCGCCCTTCTCCTGCGCGACTGAGGCAAGGGATTCGACGAACCGGGTGAATCCCCCGTCGGGGTAGCGCACTCCCTCGTCGAGGTCGAGCCAGCTCATCAGGTGATACATCGCGGGCGCCCGCTCCGGCGACGATGCGAGGAACACGGCGGGGTAGCCGAGGATCTGCCTGAGCCTGCGGTCGGAGAAGCGCCGCGAGATGAACGTGTCGAGACTGGTGCCGAGTAACTGGACGAGCGTCTTCGCGTGGCGTAGGACCTCGGGATCGACGAAGGCGCGCGGGGTGTCGAAGTTGGTGTACAGGAAGCGTCGGACAGCGATGTCATACGCGTGTCGTGCGGACGCCAGATACTCGGAGAGCTCTTGCCCTGCACCGGTTTCCATCTTCTCGAACAGCTCGACCGAACGTTGCTCGTCACTGTGCACGTCGACCGGATCGGCATGTCCCTCGAAGAACACCCGATATCCGGGATCGAGTCGGAGTAACTCGAGCTGTTCGGAGGTCGAGGTACCCAGCAGCTCGTAGAAGTGGTCGAAGACCTCGGGCATGAGCCACCACGACGGCCCGGTGTCGAACCGGAAGCCCTCGGCCTCCCAGGAACCCGCGCGCCCCCCGACCTGCGGGCGTTGCTCGTAGACGTCGACGTCGTATCCGTCGTCGGCGAGCAGAGCCGCGGTCGCGAGCCCCGCCACCCCTCCGCCGATGATCGCGACGCGCGTGGCCGTGGCGCTCACGCGGACGCCCCTTCCGAGACGGAGGCACGAGGCTGTCCGCGGCGCAGCACAGCGGTAGCCGCAATCCGGGTCTTGGTTGCGGTGGGCACCCGAACGCGATGTCGCGCAGCCATACTCGCCGGGGTTGCACGGAGTCTGGCATTGAGCTCTGCGAACAGATCGTGTGCGACGCAGACTGCGATGCGACTGCTTCGTGGCAGCTCACGGATCGTCGTCGCCGCAATCGCGAGATCGCCGTCGATCTCGTCCAGCCAGCGTGTCCACGCTACTGCCGACGGTTGGGTGGGATCGAGTCCGACGAGGTATCGGCGGCCGAGATCGCCGCTGTCGGTGCCGAAGTCGCGTAGGAAGTTGACCTTCTGAAACGCCGCCCCGAGATGCTGCGCACCCCTACTCAGTTCGTCGTAGCGCTGATCTGCTCGCGGCTCGTCGGCGACGAACGCACGTAGACACATCAGCCCGACCACCTCGGCGGAGCCGTAGATGTACTCCGCGAGAGTCTTCTCGTCGTGTGTCTGCAGAGTCAGGTCCATACGCATCGACGAGAAGAACGGGGCGGTGAGTGAGGTGTCGACACCGACGCGGCGTGCCGAGCGGGCGAACGCGTGAACGACGAGGTTGCTGCTCGAACCCGACTCGAGAGCATCGTTGGTCTCGGACTCGAGGCGATCGAGCGCGACGTGCCGGTCATCGGTCCCCTGTCCCGGTCGGGGTGCGTCGACGATCTCGTCGGCCACACGGACGAGAGCGTAGATGTTGCGGACGTGCGAGCGGACCGGCTCGCCGAGAAGGCGCGAAGCGAGCCCGAACGACGACGAGTACGAGTTGATCACCAGTGCGGCACTGGCGTCGGCGACCTCGTCGTAACGGTCGTGCGGCGCATGCAGGTCGACGCGTGAACGTCGGCTCATCGGACGTCCTCGCGTGCTCGGCCGTCGTACTCGACGCGCGTCGCATCGTAGGCTCCCACGGCGGGCCCGAGTTCGGAGATCTGGTCGACGAACCACGGACTCAACATCCACGGTGTGCGCCGCGCGATCTCCCAGATGTCGTCGACCGGTGCCCATGTGTACTGCATCACCTCGTCGGGATTGGGGTCGACGTCGCCGACCGGGCGAGCCGCGAAGACCGGACAGACTTCGTTCTCGACGACCCCGCTCGCATCGACCGCCCGGTAGCGGAAGCCGGGGATGACCGGCCGTAGGTCGGCGACGTCGAGTCCGAGTTCGCGCTGTGAGTAGCGGGCGACCGCGGCTTCGACGCTCTCACCGGGACGTGGGTGCCCGCAGAACGAATTGGTCCACACCCCGGGCCACGTCTTCTTGCTCAACGCACGACGGGTCATGAGGATGCGTCCGTGGTCGTCGACGAGATGACAGGAGAACGCGAAGTGCAGCGGGGTGTCCGGGCCGTGCACAGTGAGTCGGTCCGCGGTGCCGCGCGGACTGCCGTCGTCGTCGACGAGCACCACCAGGTCCTCGTCCATCAAACCCCACACCTCTCGATTGTCCGGTGCGAAGACGGTTCGCGCCTCCGCAAGGGCTCACGCGCCGACCCCGCGCGAGGTCGGCGTGCTCTGTCACCAGGTCTTCGACGCCGCTGCGCGTCCGGATGGGGAGCTCGCCCGGGTGCGCACACTAGGCTGACCGGGTGCGCTTCGGTATTTGCATTCTCCCTGATCTGGACTGGCAGCACGCGCGGCCGCTGTGGCAGCGTGCCGAGCAGCTGGGCTTCGACCATGCCTGGACCTACGACCACCTCGTGTGGGGCGGTCTCCCCGATTCCCGCTGGTTCTCGTGCATGCCGACCCTCACCGCGGCGGCAACGGTCACCACCACGATCGAGCTCGGCGCGTTCGTCGTCTCGCCCAACTTCCGGCATCCGGTTGCCTTCTCACGCGAGGTCCAGACCCTCGTCGACATCTCCGACGGACGATTCCTTCTCGGACTCGGAGCCGGTGGCACCCCGGACGACCAACTGCTCGGACAGCCCGAACTCACCGCCCGCCAGCGCGTCGACCGGCTGCAGGAGTTCACCATGCTGCTCGACCGCACCCTGCGCGCCGACCACGTCGACGTAGTCGGCGAGTACTACACCGCCCGCGACATGCGTCTCGTCGGCGGATCGGTACGGGAGCGGGTACCGCTGCTGCTTGCGGGTAACGGACCGCGATCGGTGCGCTACGCCGCGCGTTTCGGCGACGGGTGGGTGACCACCGGCGACACCACGGCCACCACCACCGACGAGTGGTTCGCGGGCATCGCACGCAACTGCGAGATCCTCGATGCCGCACTCGCCGACCGATCAGATGGTGGCGACATCGCCCGTTACCTGAGCATCGACTCCGGCCCGGCCCAGTCGCTGCAGAGCGTCGCGATGTTCGACGAGCTCACCGGTCGCGCGGCCGAGCTCGGTTTCACCGACGTGATCATCCATTGGCCACGGCAGACACCGCCGCACGTCGCCTCCGAGGCCGTTCTCGAGGAGGTTGCCGCATCACGGCTGTGACCAGCACAGATGCCCCGACGGCGAGGGCGGCGATAGGCTTTGCACCGTGACGGTACGCGCGGGCATCGTGGTGACAGGGACCGAGGTCCTCACCGGACGGATCACCGATCGGAACGGCCCATGGGTCGCCGAACGACTGTTCGCGCTCGGCGTCGACGTCGCACACATCACCGTTTGCGGCGACCGACCTGAAGACCTTGCCGCCGAGCTGCGCTTCCTGGCCGACGAGGGCGTGTCACTCATCGTGACCACCGGTGGACTCGGCCCGACCGCCGACGACCTCACTGTCGCGACCGTCGCGGAGTTCACCGGCCGGGCGCTCCACCTCGACGAGCCGTTGCGCGATCACATCGCCGAGATCATCCGACGCTGGCAGGGGCGCGGCGGCAGCGAGTCGGCGTCGGCGGCCACCGCGGCCGGCATCGACAAGCAGGCCATGGTTCCCGAAGGTGCACAACCGATTCCACCGACAGGGACCGCTCCGGGGGTTGCCGTTCCGGCAGGCCAGGATCCCCGCGCACGACGCCGACTGCCGGCAATTCTCGTGCTGCCCGGCCCGCCACCGGAGTTGCAGATGATGTGGCCCGCCGCGATCAACGCACCGGCAATCGACGAGGCCATCGCCGATCACCCCGACATGCGTCAGGACACGATCCGCATGTTCGGACTGCCCGAAGCAGATCTGGCGGCGGGGTTGCGCGCCGCACAGGACGAGGTGGCCGGATACGACGAGCTCGAGATCACCACCTGCCTGCGACGCGGCGAGCTCGAGATCGTCACCCGCTACCCGGTCTCTGCCACCGACGACTACACGGCGCTCTCCGACTTCCTCACCGGGCTGTATCCCACCGAGACCTTCTCCACCGACGGCACGACCATCGACGACCAGCTCGCGGATCTGTTGACCGGACGTCGAATCGCCACGGCCGAATCGTGCACCGGCGGAATGGTCGCCGCCCGGCTCACAGATCGCGCCGGTTCGTCGGCCTATGTCCAGGGTGGGGTGGTTTCGTATTCGAACGACGTGAAGATCAATTCGCTGGGTGTGCCCGCGTCGATGATCGACGAGCTGGGCGCGGTCAGCGAGCCGGTTGCCGCCGCGATGGCCGACGGCGTGATGGCTCGCCTGGGCGCCGACACAGCGATCTCCACCACCGGTATCGCAGGCCCGGGTGGCGAGACTCCCGGAAAACCGGTCGGCACAGTGTGTTTCGGTATCGGTATCTCCGGATCGCCGACGCTGACCCGCACGCTGCACCTGCCCGGCGACCGCGCGGCGGTGCGTGAGCGCTCGACCACGATCGCGTTCCACCTACTCGCCGACGCCCTGCGCGCAGCGTCGAGCTGAGCGCAGAACGCCGCGCGCCGTGGAAAGTCGGGGAAGGGTGGTGCCGCGGCGGCGCGGAAAGTCGGGGAAGGGTACGGGCCGGAATCCTTCCCCTACTTTCGTGCTGATCCCCTAGAAAAATCACGGGGAAAAGCACACAACCCGGGGAAGAAACCCTTCCCCTGCTTCCCGCCGACCCGCGCACCACTGTTCGACGCCGCGCACGGTCGCGCCGACGGGTTCCGGCCAGTCACGCTCGCTTCTCCTGCTCGAGCACGCGAATCCGCTCTTCGAGTTCGGCAACTCGGCGTGCGTTGGCCTGGTTGAGCTCTCGGATGTACTCACGGTCGTACTGCGGCACCAGGCTTCGCGAGCAGTTCCAATCGACACCCTCGACGTCGATCAGGATGCTGCGCTCGGCTCGCGCCGACACCCGCCCCTCCGGAACGGTCATCAACTCACGCAGGAGCTGATCATCGTCGTCGACGACCGTCGCGTGGCCCAAAAGCTTCAGCCTCATCCGTCGCGGATAGTCGGCGCAGAAGAGCGCCACCCGATGGTTGTCGTCGATGTTGCCCACCGACACGAACTGCGAGTTGCCGTGGAAATCGGCGAAGCCGATACGGTTGCCACCGAGGTGGTGCACGAAACCCCGCGGGCCGCTGCGGTACTGGATGTAGGGCCAACCGCCTTCGGTCACTGTCGCGAGATGGAACTGGAACATCGTGCACAGAAAAGTCAGTTCGCGATCGCCGAGTTCATCGGGACCCGAATCAGGCTGTGCGGCAACATCTCCGTACACGACGTTGCTCCCCGCCCGCTGCTGCCGTGCCAACGCGTGCGGGCCGTAGGCCATGTGGTGGTAGCGCGCTCCCATGCGATCAGCCCTGCTGTTCCGTCACACGCGTGGCGGCGGCGGTCTCCGACCAGATTCGCGCCACGATCTCACTCGCGGGACCGAAATCTGTGTCGCGGAAAGACGTTCCAGCCCATAAGTTGAGAAACTCGGGATCTCCGGCGAGCGCGGCAGCCGAGCGCAGGGGACTCGTCAGATGATGCAGTTGCGGATACTCGGCAGGGGCGAGCGGCGTGTAGCGATCGGTGAACTCGTTGCGCAGCGCGCGTGCCGGCCGACCGGAGAACGCGCGTGTCACCACAGTCTCGGAGAACCTCGGATTACGCAGAGCTGCACGGTGAGTCGGCTTGGTACCCGCCTCTGCGCTGTCGAGAAACGCCGTGCCCAACTGCACCGCAACGGCGCCTGCGGCGAGCGCGTCGTCGACGTGTGCCCCGGTCGCGATTCCACCAGCGGCGATGATCGGAAGGTCGACGATCGCCACAACCTGCCTGACCAGATCGACGGTCCTGATGTCCGACGGCTCGGCCGCGACATCCAAGGTCGCACGATGACCACCCGCCTCGACACCCTGCACACAGAGCGCGTCGACGCCGCGCGCCGCAGCGCGAACCGCGTCGTCGGCATCGGCCACCGTTGCCACCACGACGATCCCCACATCATGCAGCCGGGATACGACACCCTCGTCAGGTAGCCCGAAGGTGAACGACACCACGGGAACTCGTCGCTCGATCACCAGGTCGATCTTGTCCGCATACGCATCGTCGTCGTAGTCGACGATGCGCCCGACGTCTACGTTGTACCGACGTGCCACCGGCTCCAGTTCGTCGCGAAATCGCAGCACCGCTGCAGGGTCACGGACGCCGCTGCCGGGGACGAACAGGTTGACTCCGTATGCATCCACATCGGACGCGATCACCTCGTCGATCTCGGCCGCAAGCGCGTCGACGGACTTGTACCCGGCGGCGAGAAAGCCCATCGCCCCCGCCTCGGCTGCCGCGATCACCAGGGCGGGAGTCGTCGGACCACCTGCCATCGGCGCCACGAGGATGGGCACGCGCACGCTCATCAAGTCGAACATTCCAGGATTCTCGGTCATCTCCTGCTCCCTTCGCCCACGCGTGCGGAGCCCGCATGATCGTCGACATCATCGAGGCTACCCACCGGAACACGGTCGGGGAAATACCTTCTGAGCATGAACTATGCTCTGTGGTTATGAATCTGGAGTTGCGCCATCTGCGTGCTGTCGTCGCCGTGGCCGACCATGGATCATTCACGACAGCGGCGGTGCAGCTCGGCGTGTCCCAGCCTGCGCTGACCCGTACCGTCCAACAGGCCGAGCGCATCCTTCAGACACAGCTGTTCGACCGCACCAGCCGCCGCGTCGAACTGGCCGAGTCCGCAACGGATTTCGTCACTGCAGCGAAGCGGATGCTGTTCGATCTGGGCACACGCAACGGTCGCCGGCTTCGAGAGGGCCACCGGAGTCACCGTCGACATCGCCCGATTCGACGATCCGCTGCGAGCGTTGCGTGAAGGTCAGATCGACGTCGCCGTGGTCCGCAGACGGGGTCGTTGGTCGTCGATCACCTATCGCGCGCTGTACAACGAGGCGCGCGTCGCGGCGGTGTCGGCGTCGTCGGAGTTGGCCTCACGCGAGCATCTCACCTGGCACGAGCTCCGTGAGCTGCCGCTGGTTGTCAACACACTCACCGGCACGACGGTTCCCCGCTCGTGGCGCGGCGCCGATCGTGCGGAGAACCGAAAGGTCGTCGAATGCACCAATTTCGACGAATGGCTCGAACTGATCGCTGCTGCTCGCGGAGTCGGCGCAGTACCCGAGATCGCCGCCCGACGCGTGAACCACTCGCACGTCCGGTTCATCCCGATTCCCGACGCCCCGCCGACCATGCTGCAACTCGCATACCTCACGGCAACGCCCAACGCCACCATCGACGCCTTTGTCGACGCAGCACTCCGCGCCGTCAATCGCGAGGCGCGTCCCCGAGATGGTGGTGATGTTCATGCGTGATCGGGTACATGATGTCGACGTCCACCGCCGAGGTGCGAGAACTTCTGTTGCCCATCATGTTCCAGATCAGCACCGTCAGCGTGCCGAGTCCGGCGTACAACGCGAGACACACCAGTGCCGAGCCGCAGCCGGCGTCGGGGAAGTAGAGCGAGTTGCGGACCAGTTGCGCACCACCGCCGGTGGGCAGCCACTCGCCGAGCTTCGCCCAGAAGGTGGGTAGGAAGTTCCACGGGATCGACGCTCCCGACAGTGTCGCGCCGATGAGGAAGTAGAAGCCACCCGCCAGGGAGCCGATCGGCCCGAACAGCGTCACGAGCCCGGCGGTCGACCCCGCGATGGCCAACGAGATCAGCGTGTACGTACCGAATAACCGCCACTGGTCAGCCGAACTCCCGACACCGTAGAACCAGGAGAACAGCAACACGATTCCCGACGACACCGCGGCGTAGGCGACCAACGCGGCGACGTGGCCGAGACCACGCCGCAACGATTGCGGGACACGTGGCATCAGTCGCCCGAGGCCGAGCGATGCGATACTTCCGCCGAGCGAGATCACCTGCAGGATATAGCCGATCGACGCGCCGTTGATGTCGTCGTCGGACAGCTCGACCACGTCGACGGGGAGGGTTTGCGGCAGCTTGTTCTCGACGTTCGCCTGTGAGGCGACCGCTTTGAGCGCGGTCGCCGGCAGAGCGCCGCCCGCGCTGGCGACGACTGGAACGATGCCCTGCTGTGTGAGCTCCAGTCCGCCGTCGATCTCGCGGCGGGAGATCGCACCGCGCAGCGCATCCATGGACTCGTATGCGCGTGCGTCGAACTTTCCGTCGGCTTCGACAGCAGCCGTGAGCTTCTCGGTCTGCGCAGCTGGACCCACGATGCCGATCGGCACGTTCCTCGGCGACGGTGAGTGCCCGACGCCCAGATAGAAGCTGCCCAGCCCGAGTTGGACGAGCGCACCGAGCACAACGACGGCCAGGAGCAGGCGTCGATACGTGTTTCCGAACGAGAGTGGTCCGGCTTCGGTCATGAGCATGGTCGGATTACCTCAATGGTGTGAATGGCAGATGAACGGTCGGTAGTGCTGTGCGCGAATCGGTTACGCGTTGTAGCCGTCAACGGCGACGCGCACCTGCATGCGCACATCGTCGAAGGGATCACGGTCCGAATGCGCGCCTGTCGATGCACGAGTGATGGCCAGGGCGGTTGCGGCGAAGATCATGTTGGCGGTGAGCACCGCCATGTCGGCGTGCGACCGCTCGGCGGCGGTTCGCTCGGGGCCCGAGCCTGCGGGACGGTCAACCCGATCCGCGACGAGACGTGCGGCGATGCGGTCCTGCAACTCGGCGACAAGGGCGAGACCTTCCGCACGGTAGTGATCGCTGGAGCCGCCGAACAGGAGCTCACGGTGGTAGGCGTTGCCGTTCTCCGGGTTCGCCTGCGCATACTCCAGCAGCGGGAGCACCATCTCGTAGATCGCACCGGCGGTGTCCGTTGTCGATTCGGCGCGGGCAGCACCGACGTCGAGCGCCCTGCGCAACTCGTCGTTGAGCACCATCAGCAGCAACTCGCCCTTGGTCGATGCGTACCGGAAGACCGTGCCCGCCGCGACGTCGGCACGATCGGAGACCTGTCCGGTCGACACCGACTCGAAGCCGCGTTCGGCGAACAGATCGGCGGCAGCCCGGAAGATCCGATCCTGCTTGTCACGCATGTTGCGAGCACGCCTGCCGTCGGCAAGCGGTGTCCCTGCGCTCATGCCACCTCCAAAAATGAGCGGACTCAAAAATGAGTGTACTCATGGACGACGGCGCTCTCAGCGGCCTACCCTCGGAGACATGTCACCTCGCACGCTCGTCCGCATCGTCCTCGGCGCCTTCATGACCTTCGCCGGAATCTCGCACCTGACATTCGCTCGTGACGAATTCCAGGCTCAGGTTCCCGACTGGTTCCCCATCGACACCGACGTCACAGTGGTCGCCTCCGGCGTGGCCGAGATCGGCCTCGGTGCGTCGTTCCTCGCACTGCCGAAGCACAAGCGTGTGATCGGCATCCTGCTCGCCCTGTTCTACGTCGTCATCTTCCCCGGCAACATCGCCCAGTACCTCGAGCACAAGGACGGTTTCGGGCTCGACACCGACCGCAAGCGCCTCGTCCGTCTGTTCTTCCAACCCGCCCTGATCGCCGGGGCTCTGTATGCCGGTGGAGTCGGGTCGAAGAAGTAGGTCCGACGCCGCTGCGACGTTCCGCCCCGGGTAATCTCCGACTGCATGAGTGACTGCATCTTCTGCGGCATCATCGCCGGCGACATACCCAGCACGAAGGTCTCCGAGACCGAGACGACCTACGCGTTCATGGACATCAATCCGGCCAATGACGGTCACCTGCTGGTGATTCCGAAGCAGCACAGCACCGACCTGCTCGACATCGGCGCCGACGACCTGACCGCTGTCACCCTCGAGGCACAGCGAATCGCGCTGGCCGTCGTCGACGATCTCGGGGCCGACGGCGTCAACCTGCTCAACTGCTGCAAGGCTCCGGCGTGGCAAACGGTGTTCCACTTCCATCTGCATGTGATCCCCCGCTACGCCGATCGAACCGAGGACCGCCTGTCGCTTCCGTGGCAACCGGGCGTCGCCGGTGATCAAGACGTCATGTCCAGATACGCCGAGAAACTGTCGGCCGCGCTGCACTGCTGAGGGTGTAGACCGAGCACATGGAATCGTCACCGATCTTCGCGGCATCCGATTACGACGCTGTCGTCGTCGGCGCTGGGATCGCCGGGCTGACCGTTGCGCGACTACTCACGCGGGCAGGTGCACGCACCGTGGTACTCGAGGCACGAGACCGGGTCGGTGGACGCGTGCACTCCGACCGGTCGGACGGCACCGTGACCGATCGTGGCGCGTCGTGGATACACGGAATCGCCGACGCCCCGCTGCACGCGACCACCGAGGCGTTCGGTATGCGCACCGTCGAGTTCACCGTCGGCAGTTACCAACCTGACGGACGACCGATCGCCTACTACGCTCCGGATGGAATCCGGCTCGACGACGCATCCGCCGCGTCCTTCGCGGCGGACGTGCATGCCTTCGACGACGCGCTGTCGACGTACGTGTCATCGATCGGCGCCGGGGTGTCCTACGGCGCGGCGACCGAGACGACGCTGTCCGGGCTAGGCTGGGATTCCGCTCGCACAGAACGGGTTCGGGAGTTCGTTCGCCACCGCACCGAAGAACAGTACGGTGTGTGGATCGACGATCTCGACGCGCACGGACTCGACGACGACGAGACCGATGGCGACGAGGTCGTCTTCCCCGACGGCTATGACCAGCTCGCGACTCGTCTGGCCGAGGGTGTGCACGTGGTTCTCGACCAGACCGTGTCGCGCGTCGCGTGGTCCGCCGAGGACGGTGCGACGGTGACCACCACGCGCGGCGACTCCGTATCGGCTGTGCGAGCGGTCGTGACCGTGCCCGTCGGCGTACTCAAGGCCGGAGCCGTCGCCTTCGAACCGCCGCTCGCCGAACCTGTCGCCGGAGCGCTCGATCGGCTGGAGATGAACACCTTCGAGAAGGTGTTCCTCAGGTTCGGTGCCCGATTCTGGGACGACGGGGTGTACGCGATTCGCAGACAGGGTCCGGCCGCGAGGTGGTGGCATTCGTGGTACGACCTCACCGCCCTGCACGGCCAGCCGACGCTGCTGACGTTCGCCGCGGGGCCGTGTGCGCTGGCGATACGCGACTGGTCCGACGCACAGATCGTCGCGTCGGTACTCGACTCGCTACGCGAAATCTACGGCGCCGCGGTCACCGATCCGGTTCGCAGCGACGTGACCCGGTGGCAGGACGACCCGTACGCCCGCGGTTCGTACGCGTACATGACGGTCGGGTCGACAACGGCCGACCACGACGACCTGGCGACCCCGCTCGGCGGTGGCGTGCTGCAGCTGGCGGGAGAGGCGACGTGGACAGACGATCCCGCAACGGTCACCGCCGCACTCGAGTCGGGGCGCCGCGCGGCGTCGAACATTCTCGGCCGCGACGTCGACATCGCCGAACTCTGGGCGTGAGCGCTGTACCCGTATCCAGGGCGCCCGGCGCGAGAGTGCCTGTCTACCCGGCCGGGGGAAGGTCGAGGGTGATGACCACCCGGACATCGTCGACGACCTTCAGGGCACCCATCATCATCGAGTAGGGCTTGAGGCCGAATTCTCGATGGGAGACAACGGTTTCGATGTTCGCCTGACGTGCGTCGTCGGGACCGGACACCTCGACGTCGAGGGGATGGGGGTGCTCGTTGTTGTTGATCGTCAGCGTGCCGTCGAGGCGAAAGCCATTCTCTGTGGCCGTGATCGACGTGGCGTCGTAGGTGATCGTGTGTGCCTTGGATGCGTTCAGCGACTTGAGGGCGTTACCGCGTGCGATTGCCTTCTCGGGTCCGGTCAGTGGCGTGACGCCACCTTCGCCCGACACCACGCGCAGCGACTCGACGTCGATCGACGCGGTCACTCCGACGGGAACTCCATCGGCGACGGTCAGCTCGGCCGACCACTGCTCCATGTCGATGGTCAGACGATGTCCTGTCCTGGCTGCGGGACCTGTCACGTCGGTGTGCACGGTCACAGTCCCGTTACCCGGACCGAACTCCCATGTGCCTCGTGTCATCACATCTCCTCGATATCGACAGTTCGCGGGGTCGGGGCCCACCCTAGGCCGCACGACTGTGCCACTGTTGTTCAGTGACCACTTCAGGCAGCTCAGGTGTCAGTACGGGTACAGCTCACGGATTCGACGCGTGGCTCGTCACGACGCCGGCGGCGACGGCGGCAATCTCGATGTTCGGCGGGCAGGTGCTCTCCTACCGGCCGGCCGGTAGGAGAGCGACGTGCTGTGGGTCTCGCCGCTCGTCGCGACACCGCCGACGCCGATCAGGGGTGGCATACCCATCTGCTGGCCGTACTTCGGCAAGGAGAACCAGACCGACAGTGACGTCCCGTCGCACGGTTACGCGCGGACCGCGCAGTGGCGCGCCACCGGCTCGCAAACGCTGGCCGACGGCTCCGTCGAGCTGCAACTGGCGCCGGAGGGACTCGACTGGTTGGGGCTGCGGGTCGCGCTGACCGTCCACGTCGGGGAAACGCTCAGGATCGGGCTGCACACCACCAACATCGGTGAGCAGCAGGAGATCCTGACCGAGGCGCTGCACAACTACCTGCACGTCTCCGATGCCACGACTGTGCGGGTGGACGGACTCTCCGGCCTCTCCTACGAGGACAAATTCGACGACCTCGCGGTCAAGACACAAGACGGCGACTGGCATCTTCCCGACGACGAGCAGCGCAGCGACCGCCTGTACCCCGACGCGGGCGGTACGTATCGGCTCGTCGACCACGGGCTCGACCGCACCGTTCGTGTCGAGGGCGTCGGGGCACGCACCGCCGTCGTCTGGAATCCGGGACCCGACGTCGCCGCCGGGATGGCGGACGTCGGCAAGCACTGGCGTGAGTTCGTGTGCGTCGAGACCGCCAACGCGGGCCCGAATCTGCTCACCGTCGAACCCGGCGCGACCGTGGACATGTGGCAGACGATCGCACTCGAGTGACCTCGAAGAGCCCTGTGCGCGAGACCTAGTCGGGTACGACGACCGCGCGTCCCCGCAGATCATTCGCGGCGAGTTTGCGATACGCGGCCACACCGTCGTCGAGGCTGAACTTCTCGACCGCGACGTCGAGAACCCCGTCGCGCGCGAGGTCGAGGACTTCGATGAGTTCCGAGCGTGATCCCCAGTAGGGCGACCGGACCGACACCTCGTGTGGCTGCGCCCAGTAGCCGACGTGTACGACCGACTTGCCGTCCCCGAGTCCGACGATGGTCACGTCACCGAGAGTGCCGACCACTCCCATCGCAGTGTTGATGGTGGGCTGATAACCGACGAAGTCGAAGACCGCTGTGGCGCCGTCTTTTCCGGTGATCTTGCGAACGTTGTCGACGGCGTCGGCGTCGCTGAGCACGGCCTCGTGAGCGCCGACCTGCTTGGCGAAGTCGAGCTTCTCCTGAGTCACGTCGAGCGCGATGATCCGAGACGGGGTCAGGTGGCGCAGCATCTGGATCGCCACATGTCCCAGACCACCGGACCCGATCACGACGGCTGTCGTACCGCCGACGAGTTTGCTCAACGACGGCTTGATCGCGTGGTACGGCGTGAGGCCTGCGTCGGTGAGCGGCACCGTGGTGACGGGATCGAGGTCGCCGATGGGCACAAGATGTCGCGGGTCGTCGACGACCACGTATTCGGCCATCGCGCCGTTGTGTCCAAGGCCCGGGGGCGTGATCTGCAGTTCCTCGGCGCGCGAACAGTAGTTCTCGAGTCCCTGCGAGCAGAAGTGGCAGACACCGCAGCCCCAGGGGCCGTAGATGGCTACCGCGGTTCCCTCGCTCACCGTCGACACACCCTGGCCGAGTGCGGCGATCACGCCGACACCTTCGTGGCCGAGTGTCATGGGGAGCGGGTAGGGAAACGACTCGGCAGGCATGTTCAGTACGAAGTCGTCGGAATGGCATGCGCCTGCAGCGGTCACCTTGACGAGCACCTGCCCGGGCCCCGGTGAGGGCGTCTCGACGTCGCGGAGTTCCGGTTGGGCGCCCGCCTTGATCATCTGCACGGCCTTCATCTGCACTCGCCTTTCGGATCGAAGATGTCCCCGTGCCCTCCCTCACCTCAGGTCTACCCTCACATCACGAGACGCGCATATGGATCGTGTCGAGGTGGAAGCGGGATCGCGACGGTCGGACCGCACTGCCGTCGACCATGATGAGGCAGGCTCGCGCGTCGGGTGCGGTGGACGCGGCTCGGGTCATTGCCGAGCTGTCCGGAACGGACGACGGCGAGACCATCGACTGCGACGGTGCGGCATGGAGTCGTACACGTGCTGCCAGATGACCTCGTGTTCGACGGGCGTGATGATTCCCCGCGACATGCGGGCGTCCGCGCAGCGCAACTCGCCGAGTGTGTCCGCGATCGACGCCGGGGTGGGCATCCCCTCGGGAAGGTCGTAGCCGGGGATGGTGGTGAGGTCGATGGTCCGCACCTCGCCCGGAAGATGCCCGGCGATCCGGCGTGCGATCACCCCCGATATGACGAACAGCGCGGTCGCCGCCCAGAGAGCTGCCACTGCCGGCGTACCGATCACCCCGAGCACGAGTGCGGCCGTCAACCACAGACACGCACCCCAGATCGGCCAGCCGCGCCACAGTCGGAGTCGACGACGCTGCGTCGAGCTGATTCCAGGAGGAAAGACGACGAGGCGGTACCGGCACACACCGTAGCGGCCCGATCCCGCACTGAACGATCCCCAGACCGACGGCCCCTCGGCCAGCCGGTCGATTAGGTCCGAGCCGGTGGTATCCGCTCGTCCCTGGGGAGCACGCACGTGTGCCTCGGGAGACGACCGGTGCTTCCGGGGAGGATGCGCAAACGGATCGATCGGAGATCCGTATGAACTGATCGTGGTCATTCCGACAGTGCTACGCCGCACGGATCGCGTCGTGAAGTGGCTGTGCGGCACTTTGACGAGACTTTGACGCGGCGTCGACAAGCTTTGACGTGTTGCTGACGATTGCCGCACCGACAACGACGACCGCCCCGGCGTCGTGGTGACGTCGGGGCGGTCAGGGAAGTGGGCTGGTCAGGCGACCTTGTTGAAGGGATCGTGTTCGGCGATGAGTTTGTCGACACGGGCCTCGTCGATGCGCGCCCGCACGGTGGTGAGCTCCTGCCGGTCGCGCACGACCTTCGCGAGGGTGAACGTACTCGACGTCAGGAAGAGCAGGGTGATGGCCAGGAAACCCCGCTGCCAGGGGTCGATGGGGAGATAGAGGATGCCGATACACGCGGTCGCGAGGCTGACACCGAAGGCGATCGCAGACTGGATGAAATAGGCGACGGTGGTGGGGGTCTGGGGAATCTCTCTGGAAGACGACATGCGTCGACCATCTCAACCTGCGCCCGCCGCCGGATGCGTATGACTACGCAGTCGGACTGAGTGCTTGCGCCGGAGATCGTGCGAAATCGCACGGGTCACGAGTTCGCGTCGAGCGCGGCCCGAACGGTACGGACGACCCCGTTGTCGCTGTTCGACGGGGCGACGAATCGCGCGGCGTCGAGGATCTTCTGGTGCGCGTTCGCGACGGCGTACGACCAGTCGGCTGTTCCGAGCATTCCGAGGTCGTTGAGGTAGTCGCCGAAGACCATGGTCTCGGCGGGTCGGATGCCCAATCTACGTTGCACCGCTCGCACAGCCTCGGCCTTGTCGACGCCCCGGGTCATCACGTCAAGCCAATGCTGCCCGGACACAACGACTTCCGCATCGATCGTCAGTGCCGAGATCGACGTGGCGGTGCGCTCCTCGATGCCCGCGAAGTCGTAGACCGCGACCTTGACGAGCTCTGCGTCGATCGCGTCGAGGTCGTCGACGACGCTGTTGGCGAAGTAGTAGGGACGGATCTGCTCGAGAAATCGCTCGTCTGACCGCTCGACGTAGGCGATCTCCGGGCTGCACAACACGACGCCGAGGTCGGCGCCCTGTGACTGCAGTTCACGTGCACGCGCGAGTACGGCCCGCGCGGTGTCGGTCGCCAACGGTTGCGTACGCAGGATCTCACCTTGTCTGGCCACGACCGCCCCGTTCTCGGCGATCACGATCAGTCCCGGCACAGCCTCACCGAACTGATGTAGCAGCGTCGCCGCCTGGCGTCCACTGGCCGGACTGAACGCGATGCCCCGGCGGCCCAACTCGTCGAGAAGGGGCCAGAGTTCGTCGGGTATGCGCTTGGCGTCGTCGAGCAGGGTGCCGTCGAGGTCGGTGACGACCAGGCGCAGGTCGGCGGGCACGGGCGGGATGAGACTGGACATCGCCTTCCATTCTCGCAGAGCGATTCCCACCAGCCCGGAACATTCCGAGGGTTCGGGGGCATCCAATCGGTACTTGCTCACCCCAACTCGCTCAACGCAGTAACCGAGAGGAACCGAAACTGTGAAGACCTCGCTTACCCGCGCCGCGTCGCCGACGACGATCCGCCGCACGATCATGGCCCTGCTCGCCTGCCTCGCAGCGCTTGTCGGCACCGCCGGTGTCACGGCCACGGCTCACGCCGACACCCGGTACCCCGCGCTCCCCCTGCGCGGCGTCGACGGCGGACCCGGTCCGGTCGCGGGTAACAACTTCAGCCCGGCCGAGCGACCCTACGTCGTCTCCGACTTCGCAGGAATCCGGTACGCCTTCGGCATCCCTGGCGACTGGTCGTGCGGCTCGGGATCGTCGGTCGTCTCCACCACCGGAAAGGCCACGTGCTTCCAGGAGCGCACAACCACCACCACGCGTGCCGGCGGTATCGTCGGCTACCAGAAGTGCGCCGCAGAACGCTGCACCATCGTCGACGCTGACAAACTCGGCAACCAGATCCGCGTCAGCCGCGGGTCGTGGCGAGTTATCGACGACACGACCTGGTACGCAGAGGAATCCGGGACCATCGACGGCGTCCGCAAGGTTCGCGTGGCCATCCGCCACGTGTTCACCACAGCCGACGGCCAGGCCGGCATCGCCTTCGCGCAGCTCGACGGCCCGCCATCCAAGCGCGGTGAGCTCCTCAAGATCATCAACAGCATCCGCGCCAACACACCGCGCTGACGCCCGCACCGGTCCCCGACCTCTCGACTCCGAGAGGTCGGGGCCGTCACGTTTACCCCGCAGCTACATCCGCGCGTACCGCGCCATCACGAAGCAGTAGATGCCGTAGGCCGCCAGCCCCAGGGCCGCGATGACCAGCAGGAACTGTCCCGCCGGCCAGCCCGCCACAGTCTTCATGGCACCGTCGATACCGGTGGCCTTCGACGGATCTGCGGTGACCGCAGCGACGATCACGAGAATTCCCGCACCGGCCAAGACGATCCCCTTCGCCGTGTAGCCCACGATGCCTGTGATCTGGACGGCCGCCTTCTCGTCGATGGTGAGGTCGTCGAAGAACGCACGCGTGACACCCTTGTAGACGTGGTAGATACCGACGCCGATGATCACCAGTCCGGCGACCACGAGCACGAACTTCCCGAAGCCCGAACCCATCAGCCGAGCACTCAGGCCTGCATTCTGCTTCCCGCTCGATTGACCGTGCCCGAGCGCGAATTGTGCTGCTGTCCAGGCGAATGCGAAGTAGACAACTGCGAGTGCACCCGCTTGTGCGCGATCGAACCAGCCGTCGTCCTCACCCGCCTTCGGATTGGCGGGGTGCGGGCCGAGGATGACCTCAGCCACCCGCCACAGAGCCATCGCGACAAACGCGATGACGGCGAGCCACAACACGATACGACCGCCCTGTGATGACGCGAAGATTCCCAGTGCCCCGGACTGATCCGCATTGCCCGCATCGCCGAACGCCAGGCGCAGCACGATGTAGGCGATGAGCAGATGCAACAAACCGCTCACCACGTGACCGCCGCGCGCGAGTGCTTCGAACCATCCGCTGTCCGTCGCGTCTCGAACAGCTTGCTTACCCGCGTGTGTCCCGATGATGACCGCCGCCCCTCACGTCGTGTACTCCAGTCGTAGCAGGGGCGTGAGGATCTCACGGTGGGAATCCCCTACGCGGTCCGCAACGCTGCACAAGAGTGACTACGCGATCGCGAACTGTGTCAGGTACTCACGACGACAGATGCTCGTGGATCACCAACGGTCCGCCGACCGCACCGAGATCGAATACCACCGTTTCCCGTTCGACCAGTTCGGTGCCATCGCGTAGAGTCGTCGCGACCCTGTGAGTGACCACGGCGACCTCGCCCACCGTCAGCACACCGCGCTCACTGCTCACGCACTTCTCCACGCCCCACCCCTCTGCACGCCAGCCGCGCCAGAGCTCCCTGTACTCGTCGACGGTGAGCGCTACTCCCTGCGTGTCGGGCAGCACGAATCGTGCTGCCGGGGCACAGCATCCGAAGTAGGCTGCCTCGTCGTTCGACGCGAACGCAGCGACGAGGCGGTCGAGCGCTGCCAGTGCACGTGCGGACGAAGTGTCAGGCGAGGGCATGTGATCTCCTGTTCGTGAAATGTGAGGTCTCAGGTGAAGACAGTGCAGGCTTCATGGGATGAGCACCGTGCGAAGGCCCGCTGCCGCACTCAGATCCGCCAAGGCATCGTTGACTTCGACGAGAGGGCGTGTCCGACCGATCAGAGCGTCGAGCGGAAGGCGCCCCGTGAGATAGAGCCGTGCGATTCTGGGGAAGTCGACTGCCGGCACGCTCGAGCCGTAGTTGCATCCGAGGATGCTCTTGCCCTGGTCTGCGAGATCGAAGGGATCGATGGAGGCACGGGCTCCGATAGCCGTCATCCCCGCGAGGACCGCCACTCCACCTGCCCGCAGCATGGGTGGACACTGTTCGATGGTCGACGGTTTTCCGATCGCCTCGAACACATAGTCCGCACCACCGGACGTCAGCTCGCGGACCACGTCCACGAGATCGGGCTCGGCCCCATCCAGCAGTACTGTCGCACCGAGCCTGTCGGCCTGTTCGAGACGATCCCGGTCGAGATCGATCGCGATGATCGGCTCGGCACCCGCGAGTTGCAGACCGAGAATGATCGACTGGCCGATACCGCCACAGCCGAACACGACAGCGGACGCGCCGTAGGGGACCTTCGCCGTCTGCGTCACCGCTCCGATGCCCGTCGTGACCGAACAGCCGATCAGCGCGCCAATTTCAAAGGGGAGTTCGTCGGGTACAACGACCGCCGCTGTCGAAGGAATGACGACGCGCTCGGAGAACGCTCCCAGCCCCAGGAACGGCCACACCGGATCACCGTCGGCGGTGGTCGTCGCGGTGGAACCGTCAGGTAGCCGATTCGCAACGGCATTGGTGTTCGTGCACAACCATGCCCTGCCGGACAGACAGTTCTGGCATCGACGGCAGGCCACGAACCAGGACAACACGACGTGGTCACCAACATTGACGTCCTCGACGCCATCGCCGACGTCGACGACAACGCCACTCGCCTCGTGACCGCCGACGAGTATCTCGTCGACCGGCCAATCACCCGCGACGAGGTGCAGGTCGGAATGGCAGACCCCGACGGCCCTGATCTCGACACCCAGTTCGCCGCGCCCGACCGGACGCAGCTGCAGTTCCTCGACGCTCAGCGGCTGTCCTGACGCATGTACGACCGCCGCGTGCGTCGGCGTGGGCGCGTCGCGATTCGCATGTCCGGTGAGCGTCGACCCCGCGCGGCTCATCGGTTCACCGCCAACACCGAAAGCAGCTCGTAGGCAACGTGAGCCGCGGCGATACCGGTGATCTCGGCGTGGTCATACGACGGTGACACCTCGACGATGTCGGCACCGACGACGTGCAAGCCCGACAGTGCGCGCAGGGTGTGCAACAGTTCTCGCGACGTCAGGCCGCCCGCCTCCGGCGTGCCCGTGCCGGGCGCGTGCGCGGGGTCGAGAACATCGATGTCCACCGACACGTAGACCGGGCCTCCCGCGAGCCTGCGGTGCATCCGTTCGATCACGCTGCGGGTTCCGTCGACCTGATAGTCGTCGGTACGGATGATCGAGAAGCCGAGACGTGAATCGTCTTCAAGGTCCTGCCGGCTGTAGAGCGGGCCACGGATACCGATGTGCAGCGACCGTTCGAGATCGATCAGTCCCTCCTCGGATGCGCGCCGGAAGGGAGTGCCGTGAGTGTAGGGCGCACCGAAGTAGGTATCCCAGGTGTCGAGGTGAGCATCGAAGTGCAACACAGCGATCGGTTGTCCGTGCAGTTTACGCATGGCCCGAAGCATGGGCAGTGCGATGGTGTGGTCGCCGCCGAGCACGAGAGGCGATGCCCCGTCCTCGCCGAGCGCCGTCACCGAGGTGTCGATGGTGGCGATGGCGTCCTCGATGTCGAACGGGTTGACCGCGAGATCGCCGTGATCGACGACCTGCTGCGCGGCGAACGGTGACACGTCCATCGCAGGGTTGTAGGGCCGCAACAACTTCGACGCCGCCCTGATGTGACCGGGACCGAAACGCGCACCCGGCCGGTAGCTCACACCTGTGTCGAACGGTATTCCCAGGATGTTGACGTCTGCCGCGCCGACCTGGTCGGCACGCGGGAGCCGCGCGAAGGTGCCCGGTTCTGTGTATCGCGGCACGCGGGCGGCGTCGACCTGCCCGGCGACACCGGCCTCGGAGGTGATGAAACCTGCTGCGGCTGTGAAATTGTCATCCATCAGTGCTTATCCGTTTCTTCTGTGACGACTTCTTCTGCTGCGATCTCGGCGCGGATCTCGCTGGTGTCCCGCGGATCGGTGACCTCGGGATGAGCGGACATCAGCGCCAACTCCGCACTGCGGTCCTGGCTACGGGAGAAAACCACGTACACCAGACCGGAGACGACGAGTCCGACGATGAACGCGATGTCGACGCCGCCCATCGCCGTGGCCGCCGGCCCCACGAAGAACGGCAGATCCATGAACGGGATCTCGGCGAGGATGCCGATGAGGAATGCCACGATGCCGCGCCACGGCCACGAGCCGTACACACCGTGCGGGGTGAACAGGTCGGCGATCACGTAGTGGCCGCGCCGAATGAAGAAGTAGTCGGTGAGGTTGACCGCCGTCCACGGCACCAACAGGTACAGCATGATCAGCAGTGCGGTGTTCAATGATTCGGTGGCGTCGGTGAGCGCAAGACCGAGCACCAACCAGACGATGGTCAGGCCGATGATGGTGGTCACCCGCAACCGCCTGGTGGGCGTGATCGAACGGACCGAATCGATGGCTGTCACCACCGTCAGCATCCCGCTGTAGGCGTTGAGCCCCATGGTCGCGACCAGCACAGCTGCCGCCACGAGTGCGAGCACACCGCCGAGGCCACTGAATACCTGATTGCCACCCGCGTAGATGCCGGAGAGCGCATCGGTCGCCCCCAGATACGTGGCGAAGTACGCGCCGAGAGGGATCAGCCAGGCCGGTGAGGCGAACGCGCCGATGAAGACCGAAGCGATGATCGAGGCGGGCTTGGTGTCGCGGGGCAGGTAGCGGCTGTAATCCGACACGTAGGGCGCGTAGGTGATGTTGTACGACGCGGCAACCGAGAACTGCACCATGAACGCGACGAGTGTGAATCCACCCGGCCCCGCAGGCCCGATCGAGCCATGCACCCCGCCGGCGAAGATGCCGAACGTCAGGATCGCCCACAGCGGCAGCGACACCCAGAAGAGCACGCGAAACGATCTGTGCAGCAGGTCATGTCCGAAGATCGCCAATGCGGCCGCACCCAACGAGATGACCACCGCGACCAGCACAGAGTTCCATCCGAAGATCGATTCGAGGCCCGTCTTGATGATGACGACGTCGACCACATTGAATCCGACGAAGGTGAACAGGGTGCCGATCAACGGCAGGAGCACGCCGCGGTAGCCGAACTGGGCGCGCGACTGGATCATCTGCGGAAGCCCGAGCACCGGACCCTGTGTCGCATGGAAAGCCATGAAGAGCGTGCCGAATGCGATGCCGGAGAGTCCCGCGACGATCGTCCACCACAGCGAAAGTCCCATCGCCGGGCCGACGAAACCGAGAGCCAGCGTAAAGGGCTGGAAGTTTCCTACGAACCAGAAGGGTCCCTGCTCGGACACCTTGCCGTGTCGCTCACTGTCGGGGACGTAGTCGATCGACCGGGTTTCAATGGCGGTCGCGCGGCTGGCTGCGCTGCCCGCCGTCGCGTTCGAAGATGCCGTCATCATGATTGTCCTTGCTCTGGGTGTGACCTCGATTACGCATCGTTGCGGTCCGTCAAGAGTGCGGCACCGATGACCAGCATGGACATCGACGAAGTATCCAAACCGTCTATTACGATTGGATGATATGTACAACCATGTCGTCAGCGTGCGCCGATGATCACGGTCGCCGACGCGGTCGAGGCCCCTGAACTCGGCTTACGCGTGGTCAGCGGACACGAGCTGCTCGAGGTCCCGATCACGTTGGCCCACGTCTCTGAACTGGTGACACCGCGCGAGTGGCTCCGCGGCGGCGAGCTGCTGATGACGGTCGGACTCCTTCTGGACATGGACGAGACGAGCTGCATCGCATACCTCGAGGACTGCCGGGCCGGAGGAGTAGCCGCCGTCGCTCTGGGCCTCGGGCCCCGACTTCCCTACCAGGAGTGTCCCGAACCGCTGCGCAGAGCAGCCGACACCGTCGGAGTTCCACTGCTCGAGGTGCCGGCAGAAGTCCCCTTCATCGCGGTCACCAAGTGGGTATTCGCGACCATGGCCGAACAGGAGCGTCGTGATCTCGACGCGGCGATGAGCGCGAACCGCCGCCTGACCCAGGTCGCGACCGCCTCGACCCCGCTGGCAGCACTGCTCGACGTCTGGGCCGAGATCAGCGACGACGACTGTGTGGTGACCGACGGCGTCGGGCGCGTGCTGGCGCGGACGCCGCACACGTCCGACCAGGTGGCCCATGAGGCGTCCGACGTCCTGCACACCGCGGTGGAGAAGGCGGGCGGATCACTGACCGGATGGTCGCTGCACGGTCGGTTCGAGATCCACACGGTGGGCGACCACGTCCCGCTCGCCTACGTGATCCTCGGCGCGCAGATGAATCCCGTTGCGCGCCATTCGTCGACCGTGTTGGTGTCGCTACTCGCGCTGGAGGTGGAGCGTCGACATGTCGCGGCGCAACCCGAACGGCAGCGTCGGGCAACGATTTTCGGTCAACTCATGAGACCGGCGATCAAGCCGGCACACGCGCAGCAGTTGGCCGAGAGCGTCGGATGGAGATCGACACTCGTGCAGGTCGCTGTCGTCAAACCGTGCCCGGCGGAGACCGACGCGCTCGTCTATCGCCTGCGGGCGTCGTTGTCTCCGGCATTGATCCGGGTACACGGCGGCCTCGTCGAGATCGCTCATCCCGAATCGGATCAGCTCATCAACACGATCGGCTCAGTCGCCGCTGGTCTTCCTGTCGGCGTCGGGGCGCCGGTGGGGGTCGACGCGCTGGCGGTGTCGGCGACACAAGCACGATCTCTCGTCCTCGTCAGTCAACAGGTCGGGCGCATCGTCACGTCGGCTGAGGGCGAAACGGTGCGGCTCCTGCTCGGTGTGGCAGAGCCCAGAGTGCTCCGCGGTTTCGCCGACTCGGTGTTGGCCCCGCTCGACCAACTCGACGGGCGAGAGCGGATCGACCTGCTACGCACGCTCGAGGAGTGGCTGCGGGTCAACGGTTCGTGGGATCCAGCGGCTGCTCGACTCTCGGTGCACCGCAACACCGTCCGCAATCGGATCGAGCGAATCGCGGCACTCACCGGCCGCCATCTCGACAACGGCGACGACCGGATGGAGTTGTGGCTGGCACTCAAGGCGCGCGCCGCGGCTCCGCGTGGGTGAGGACAGTGTGCGGCCCTACGCTTGCGTGTCCGGGTAGCTGCCGTCGCCGAGGTCGGGGTCGGGCAGGGCGTCGTCGGGATCGATCAGCACCACGCGTCGGCCGTCGAGTCGTACGCGGCGCATGCCCTCGAGAACCATCCGACGTCCCACGTCGCTGAAGTGGCTCACCTGGGAGACATCGAATATGACTGTGGGAGTGGTCGTCTCATCGGAGTCGAGCGCATCGAGGATGTACTCCGCGCCACTGAACTGGATGACACCCTGGATGTGGAACGTCGTCGTGTCATCGGCGACCACGACGTCCCGCAGGACCGTCGTGCCGTAGGGTTCGGCGTCGACGAGATGCATGTTCATGTCGTTCGAGAGTCGCCGGAAGGCGGCGACACCACGGACGCTGTTACCGTGCTCGTCGAGTCGCGGCGAGAAGACGGCGATGCCGCACTGGCCCGGCAGCGTGCCCAGGAGTCCGCCTGCGACACCGCTTTTCGCGGGGATGCCCACGGTGGTAAGCCATTCACCGGCACCGTCGTACATGCCGCATCCCGCCATCACCGACATGACCTGGCGAGCGACCCTTCTGTCGACGACGCGTTCGCGGGTCGTTGGGTGAATCCCGCCGTTCGACAGGCACGCACCCATCATCGCGAGATCGCGTGCCGTCACCAACACCGAGCACTGGCGGGTGTAACCGTCGACGATCTCGTGCGGTGTAGCAGTGATGATGCCGTAGTTTCGCAGCATGTGTGCGATGGCGAGATTGCGGTCGGCCGAATCGATTTCGGACTCGTAGACGGCTTCATCGATCCGCAGCTCCCGTCCGGCGAGGGTGGAGAAGAAGCTGCGAGCGCGTTCGACCCGCGCTTCCTCGGTCGCGTCCGCTCCGACGAGCAGGCCGTGGGTGGCGATAGCGCCCGCGTTGATCATCGGGTTGCGCGGTCGGCAGGTGTCGCCCTCGAGGGACAGCTCGTTGAATGCCTCACCCGACGGTTCGACCCCGACTGTTGCCGACACGGTCTCGAAACCGCGATCGGCGAGCGCGGCGGCATAGGCAAACGGCTTCGAAATCGATTGGATCGAGAACTCGACCTCGTCGTCGCCCACACTGTAGGTCCGGCCGTCGACGGTGGTCAGAGCGATGGCACAGCGGTCGGGGTCGGCGGTGGCGAGCTCCGGAATGTAGTCGGCGACGGCTCCGCCGTCGTCGTCGGCCAGGGAGTCGAGCACTTCGGTGAGATAGTCACGGACGGGTGAGTGCATACGGTTTCGACGCCTCCTTGCGTTGTGGCGCCAGGGTACCGAGTGCGACGCACAGGGTGCTCGGCCCGAGGCGGGAGCATCACAGGCGTCGTCCGGGATCTGGTCAGCGGGCGAGTCCGGCCACCTCGTCGAACCCGGCGGCGAGACATTCGACGAGCACGTCGATATCGGGCACTGCAGCAACGTCGACATCGATTCCCAGACAGCAATCGTCGACGTAGCTGAGCAGGGTGATGTTGAACGACGCACCTATCGTCGGACCGAAGACGTACTGCCGAGTGATCCGCCCACCCGCGAGGTAGAGCGGTACCGGTGAACCGGGCACGTCCGACGCGAGGAAGTCGACATGCTCGAGCATCGCGCCGACCGCCGACGAGGGCAGTATGTTGAGCGCTCCGGCGATCGGCTCGGCCAGCGGCACGGCCGGCTCGTGACGCCATCCCTCGATGACCTCGTGTATGC
The DNA here is from genome assembly GCF_020735545.1 of Gordonia otitidis. Lineage (NCBI taxonomy): Bacteria > Bacillati > Actinomycetota > Actinomycetes > Mycobacteriales > Gordoniaceae > Gordonia > Gordonia otitidis. Next base: position 2,255,980 of record NZ_CP085974.1, on the reverse strand, counting down.
GCTCGATGAGATCGTGCGGCGTCGAGGCATCACATGGAATCGCGATGCGCAGCAGCGTGATTCGATTTCCACCGAATGCCGCCTCATCGTCGGCGCGGAGATTCAGCGGCATCGTGACCCGCAGGTGGTCGACATCGGTGCCGTGGCGCCGGTGGTAAGCGCGTATGCCGAGCACCGTGCCCGCCAGGAAGGCGTCGTTGAGGGTTCCTCCCGCAGCATGTCCCGCGCCCGTCAGCGACTTCACCGGTACGTCGAGCGTCGCGAACCGGCGCCGGGTGCTGCGTTCGGTCATCACCGGTGACGCCGTGCGCATGACCGGCTCGACGATCCGGACCACCGATACCGAGGTTCCCGCCACCTCGCGCAGCGCCCGGATGGGACGCAACATCATGCGGGCGCCGAGGCCACTCGTCGTCCGCACCACACCGCGCACCAGTCCGGTGGCGGTCGTCGCGTACCAGCCCGCGGTGGAGAAGATCGATGGTGCGCGCGCAGCGCTCGCCGTCTCGGGTACAGGCGGGCGCGGTGTGCCTGCTCGCTCAAGGTCCATGATCTCCGCCGCAATCGCGACGGCACCCACGCCGTCGGTCAGCGAGTGGTGGAACTTCATCACCACCGCCGCTGCCGGAGCGTCGGAATCGGTGTCGTCGCAATGGGTGTCGCCGTAACGGGTATCGAGGCCGTCGAGGAGGGTGAACTCCCACATCGGCCGCGCCGGGTCGAAGGCGGTCATCCCCGCGGTGCGCGCCACGTCGAGCACCCCGGCGAGGTTCCTCGGGTGCGGGGCGTCGAGGTGGTGGAGATGCCAACTCACGTCGAAATCCGGGTCGTCGACCCACCGTGGCGGTGCGAGACCTCGATCGGGAACGAGCCTGCGACGCATAGCAGGTAGCACCTGAACAGCTCGCGCGACAGTCGCGCAGAACCGCTCCCAGTCAGGAGAGGCGTCGAGCAGGATGACGACGACCACGGTGGAACGCAGAACCGGGTTCTGCTCCATCCGCCAGGTGAACATGTCCGATTGACTCATCCGGACGACGTCGTCGCTCACGGAGATCATTTTCCTCCCATGCGCGGCGCGATGGAGCCGTTTTCACCAGCGCGGACCACCAGGATTCGCGCGGCGCGAGTTACAGGCGCGCGAGGAGTTCGGCCTTCTTCGTTGCGAACTCCTCGTCCGTGAGGATGCCGCGGTCGTGCAAACCAGCGAGCTGTTCGATGGCGGCGAACACATCGTCACCACCCGCCGACGGCGGGGTCTGTGCCTGCGGGGCCTGCTCCGGTATCGACGGCGCGGGCTGCGACGGTACGAAAGTGGACGGCTCGGGAGTCGAGGCCGACTGCGACTGGTCAGGGGAGGGCGCCGCGACCGGGGTCGCCTCCACCTGTTGGTTGGTCAGCTCAGTCAGGCTCGACACGTCGAAGGTGCCGAACTGGCTCGAGAAGCTCACCGAACCGGGATAGCCGCCCTGTTGCTGTTGGACACCGCCGATCTGGTGCTCACCGGTGTCGAACACGCGAGTCACGCCGTTCTGCTGGATGGCAAGACGCCGTGTCGCAGGAAAGACCGCGTACTTCGAGTCGTTCTGTCCACCGGTAGAACTCGGCACGCCGAGATCGGCTGGCCACCAGTTGTTCGCGGTGGCGAAGCCGTACGACGAGCCGGATGCCGCGGCGGGCGGGAACACCACCGTCGTGGCGAGCAACTGGGACAGTTCGTTGCAGAGGCCGTCGACCCGCGCTTTCAGAGCGTTGTCGAACATGTTGCCGACCATCGTCATGCCACCGCGCATCCACTGTCCCGAGCCGCCGAGCTCGGGGATGGAGAACTGCGCCATCGTGCCGCCACCACTGTTGACGGCGTACAGCATCGCCAGGACGGCATCCTGCGACAGCCCGTAGCGGCTGGAGATGTCGGTGATCGCCCGTTCGGCGTCGGGAGTGAGTGCGCCCTGCATGTGTGTCCTTTGTCGTGGTGAACCGTTGTCAAGTGTACGAGGCACATCCCAGACGAGCAGGGCGCACTCACTCCGCTACGTCGTAACGGACTTTGGGTGGGCACGATCGTCACACACTCATGCCGTCACGGTTCGACTACGCTTCGCGCATGTCGCCTACCGTTCGTCCGTCGCGCGCGAGCGGCACGCCGAGGGAGTGCGTAAGCGCATGACGATGCCTGTCGCGCGATTCGCTCGAGGCCCGGTGATGGCCGCCGCGCTCGCACAGGCGGTGCTGTTGACGACATTCTCCAACGCCTACGACTACCAGCGCGACGAGCTCTACTATCGGATGCTTCGGCCTGCCTGGGGCTACGTCGACCAGCCACCGCTGACCCCGGCCCTCGCGCGACTGACGCTGCATCTGGCGGACGCCCCTTGGGCGATGCGGGTTCCGGCAACCCTTGCTTCATCATTGTCCGTCGTCGTATTGGCGATGATCACGTGGCAGCTGGGGGGCGGTCGAGGCGCCCAGACCTTGGCCGCGTGGGGTTATGCGACCGCGATGATGCCCCTCATGCTCGGCCACGTCCTGTTCACGTCGACGATCGATCTGTTGCTTTTGCTGGTGGTGGTGTACGCCATGCTGCTCGCGGTCGGGGGTCGTCGACCATGGTGGTTGGTGGCCGGTCTGGTGGCGGGCCTGGCCACCTACAACCGGTGGGTGGTCGTGGTGATGGTCGGTGGACTGGTGCTCGGGCTGCTGCTGTTGGGTCCGCGACGGGTGCTCCGGACTCCGTATCCGTACCTGGCGGCACTGATCGCGACCGTTGTCGGACTGCCGAATCTGATCTACCAGGCCAGTCACGGCTGGCCACAGATCGCGATGGGCTCGGCCCTCGGCTCGCTGAATGCCGCAGACGTGCGCAGCGGGATGGTCCTCATGCTGATCGTCATGATCGGTCCGCCACTCGTAGCGGTGTGGAGCACCGGGATCGTCTGGCTATTGCAACGCGATCGGCGTGCTGTCGACGGCTGGCTCGTCGTCGGCTTCGTCGTCGTGGTGGTGTTCACCTTCGTCGGTGGTACGCAGCCGCACTATCCCGTGCATCTGTTGTCGGTGATGTTCGCCGCCGGTTGTGTGCCTGTGGCGCAATGGCTGTCGGGCCACAGGCTCCGACGACAGCTCGTGGTCTGCGTTGTAGCGGTCAATGCCGTGGTGTCGATACTGCTGGCGTTGCCGATCATCCCGCTGCGCGTCGTAGGCCGCACCCCCGTCGTCCACGCCGGTCCGATGGTGGCCGATCAGATCGGCTGGGCCCAGTACACAGCACAGGTCGCCCGGATCTATGACGCTCTGCCGCAGCCGCGTCCGCCAATTCTCGCATCCGACTACGGCCTTGCCGGAGCGCTCGAACGCTACGGTCCAGCCTTCGGCCTTCCGGCCCCCTACTCGGGCCACAATGCGCTCGCCGATCAACGACGCCTGCCCGCCGATACCGGTGAGGTCCTCGTCGTCGGCAATCAACTCGACAGGGTCACAACACTTTTCCGGTCGTGCACTGTACTCGCGACACTCGACAACGGGCTCGGCGTCGACAACGACGAGCAGGGCACGCCGGTGGGTCTCTGTGTAAAGCCTCACGACCCAGCCCACCTGTGGTCCGAGCTTCGCTACCTGGGGTGACCACCGCGCAGCCGCTCGATCACCCTGCAATGCGCAGCGCTGCGTGTAGGGTCACCGCTAACCACTCGACCGCGCGACATCTCGAGATTGCTGGGCAGACCTGCGCTCTCCGCGTCGCGGAACTCGGTGGAAGGAGAAGCATGGACCGGCGTTCTTTTCTGAAGTTGTCCGCCGCTGGGGTGACGGCCGCCGGCGTTTCGAGCGCCGCGTGGGGCTTTGCAGGTCGGGCGGGGGCGCTTCCCCCGCGTCGCGGTGCGTACGAGCGCGTGGTGCCAGAGATCTTCCGCCCCGTTGCAGCCCCTCCGCAGCACTCGGAAGCCATCGTGATCGGCAGCGGTTTCGGCGGAGCGGTGAGTGCGCTACGCCTGGCCGAATCAGGAATCAGGACAACAGTTCTCGAGCGTGGATCACGCTGGCCACACGACCCGCGGCGCGAGATCTTCGGGTTCGACGGGCGCATGCTGTGGCACGTGCATCGGTCACTGGCCGACAGGTCTCCGGATTCGACGTTGGCCGTGCCCGCCTACACCCAAACGCTCGGCGAGGCTGCGGTGATCGACGACTTCGGCGGCATCTTCGAGTTCAGTTGGCACCGGAACGCTGCGATCATCTGCGGAGCGGCGGTGGGTGGCGGATCAGGCGTGTACCTCGGCATCACCGTCGCGTCCGAGCGAAGGCCGTTCGAGGAGGTGTTCGCGGGAACCGTCGATTACGACGAGATGGTGCAGGTCTGGTATCCCAAGGCACTTGCCGGACTCGGAGCAACGACCATACCGCCGGATGTTTACCGCGCCAATGCCTTTCAGAATCACCGCGACTTCAGTCGGCTGGCAACCCGGGCCGGATACCGACCGCGAGCCGTTCCCGGTAACTGGCGGTGGAACGTGGTGCGCGACGAGATCGCCGGTCGCGCCACCCCCATGGCAACCACCGGAGCCATCGCGAACTCCAACGGCTCACTCAACTCGCTGGACTTCACCTACCTCCGACGAGCCGAGGCGACCGGGAAGGCGACCATCCATCCTCGCCACCAGGTCAACGGCATTCACCGAGAACGCTCTGGACGCTACGTCCTCGACGTCGACTATGTCAGTCCCTACGGCGACGTCCTCGCCACACGCGCACTCACCACCGATCGCCTGGTCGTCGCCGCCGGCTGCCTGGGAACCAATCGGCTCCTGGTTGCCGCCCGCGACACCGGGACGCTGCCGAATCTCAACGAGCACATCGGTACCGGATGGGGTAACAACGGTGCGGGCACCATCGAGGTGGGGATCGGCGGCACCCGCAAGCTCCAGCCGTCGATCGGCGGCCAGGGCTTCTTCGACACCGAGGGCCCGTTCGCGCGGTCGGTGGTCAACGGCACGTCGTCGCAGGGACCGTTGGATGCGGTCACCGCGGCAACGAGTAAGTCCGTGGTGCGGATGGGAATCACCTCTGTCGATCACTCGCGCGGTGAGTTCACCTATCACCGAGACAACGGTCGGGTGATTCTGAACTGGCCGGCTGCGGGCCACGCCGACGTCGTCGCCAACTGTCTACGCATCGGACGTCGGCTGGCCGAGAAGTCCGACCTGCCGGTCGAGAACGTGGTCTACGAGCGCGACACGACGTGGGCCCACTGCATGGGTGGTGCGACTCTCGGCACCGCGTGCGACGAGTACGGGAGGGTCAAGGGTTATCGCAACCTCTACGTCAACGATGGCGCGATGATGCCCGGATCGGCGGGGGCCTCCAACTCGTCGTTGACGATCACCGCGGTCGCCGAACGCAACATCGCCGCGATCATCGCAGCAGGCGGGTGACCCAGGGTCTACTCCGGCGTGGCTCAGCTGAGCTCAACGCGACCAGCGAGATCAGCATGGTTGCCGACGCTCTCATCGGTCGTCGCCGGTGAGAAGCAGCCGCGCGCCCAACCGCGATCGCCGATCAACCTAAGGCACTGCTCAGACCTCGGCATCCCGCTGGTCGAAGGCACTAGCGCACAACGATCACCGCGACGCCGCCCACTGCGCCGCGTGGTCGTCCCGCGTCAGTCCCCATCCGAATCTTCCGCCGTGTCGAACCCTGAGTAGAGAGCGCCGTGCCAATCAGGAGAAGACCAATGAGAACAGCTCTACGCACGGCAGTCGTCGCCACGACGGCCGCCGCCGCATTCACCCTCACCGGTGCGCTGACCGGAGACGCTCACGCGGCACCGCAGCAACCGTTTCCCAGCGGGCACTACAACGGGCAGCTGACCGGATGGTCGGCGCCTGCCAATGCCATCTGGTTCGGCAAGGACTTCAGCGGTGCGACGGTCATCAACGACACGATTGCCGGCAAGATTGTCCCCGCAGATGTGTACCGCGCCAACTCGGTGGTCAATGGTCGGCCGGTCATCGTCGTCGATTATGCAAGATCGGGACTTCCCGGCATCCGTGATGAACTCACCTCTGACGGACGAGGCGGCTACAACGGCGTCGGCGTCGCAGGGAACACTCCGGCACTCACCTTCACCCTTCGGCGGTAGTCACTGCGACGCGCGGAAGCACTCGACGATCAGCGCCACATGATCCGTCGTCGACCTCCGCGAATCCGCATGCGTTCAAGGTCGCTCGGAGAGACCGGATTGTTCACCGCCGGAGCTCGAACCATGCTCGGCCCCTCCGACATTGACGAGAACAACGCCGGCAATGATGAGTCCGATGCCGACGATGGCGACACCAGACAGCGACTCGCCGAAGATCACGACTCCGAGCACCGCGACGACCGTTGTCCCCACCGCGGCCCAGATGGCGTACCCGGTGCTCACGGGTAGTCCGCGATTGAGGGCCAACCCCAGGAGCACGAAGCTCAGCAGGTAGCCGATCACGACGAATATCGACGGCGTCAGCTTGGTGAAACCCTCGGACGCCTTGAGCGACATCGTCGCGACCACCTCGCTGAGAATGGCGCCGATGAGCAGAACATATGCCATCACGTCGTCCTCACGGAAAACACTGTAGACGTCAGCGTCTCCCGTCACGCGTGTTGGCTTCAACGTCAGGGCAGACGCGCGCAAAGGAGTCGGAGTCGAGCGGCCATTTGTCGAAGCAACCCTCCGGGCGCTTGGGGACGCACCCCGTGTTCATCGGGACTCGATACGTCGAGCGACAATCGCACCATGGGGGCGCGCGTCGAACTCTTTCCTTGAGTGAGTTTCGACGATCACGAATCCCGCTGCTCTTATCAGGTCGCTCAGCGCGTCCGTTGGCCACCGATACGCTCGTGTCACCCGATGCTCGAACGCCTCCACATGCTCCGACTCGAAATAGCCGACGAGGAGTCCGCCGCCTGGGCGCAGGACACGAGCGAACTCAGCCAAGACGCCCGGGAGCTCCTCCGGCTCGTGATGGATCGTCGTATACCACGCGAGAATTCCACCTAGAGAACCGGTTTCAACGTCGATGTCGCTGAAGTCGCCGACATCAAAGGTGAGCCCAGGATAGGTGGACCGCGCATAGTCGACGAACTCCGGTACCAGGTCGACTCCCTGCACATCGCATCCCTGCCGCGCCAGGAAGCGAGACCACTGACCGGGCCCGCACCCGGCGTCGAGCACGGTACCGATCAGGCCTCCGGCCCACGCAGCTACAAGTGATCGGTCCGCCGGATGCGTGTGCTCGATCGAACCGAAGGCATCGACATACTCCGCGGACAGGGCGGAGTACGAGGTTCTGAGCGCGCTGTGGTCCGTCACGGCGGCAGCCTACCGATGCGGGTACGACGCCGGGTCAGCGGTCGATAGCGTTCCGTGTCTTTGACAGGGTTGAGGTCGACTTCGCCATCACGGCCGAGCCGATGCTGTCCGCGATCCTCGAACAGTCCCTGGTCATCGGCTGCCAGGTCGACGTCACCGCCCTCGGATTGAGGTTCTCGGTCGGCCCTAACGTGTCCGTGACGATCAGCGGCGCGAGCCTGCGTGACTGTTGTTGCGTGCGGTCCAGCAGCCTGGGGGTATCGCTGGCGGCGCACCGGTGGCGGGTGCAGAAGCCGCGCCGGGATACCTGCGAAGATGTTCGGGAGAGCTGCGGGATCAGCATTGTCGAGTCGAACGAGGTTGAGCGACATGGGAGATGGCGCACGAAAAGCGCTTCCGCAACGGATTCAGGCGGGCGGAATCACCGCCTTGATCGCAGTTGGGGGCGTGAACGCTGGCGGGGTGAGGACTTCGCAAGTGAAGGCGATCTCGCCACTGAGTTCCACGACGGCTTCATGCTCGACTCCTGGGACCAGGGACTCCTAGCGATTCCGGACATGCAGACAATGTCCGAGCTATGGATCGACTACGTCGACCCTGATGCGGAGATGATGTACGTACACCGCGAGGGCGACTGGCAGGCCGCGGTGCCGCGCGATCGATGGCCGGACTTCTCGCAACTGCGAGTCATCGCCGAGGGCACGACTAACCGGGCGTGGGCGGTCGACCAACGACGAGCCGATAACACCGGCTGGGGCGATGGCGCCGACACCCTCGCTCCTGTCAGCGATCCGCGCATTCGATCGAGGACATGCTGTGCGAACTCATGATCCTTAGGACGTAGTGGTCGAGACCAGAGTCGATTGAGTTGACGAAGCGAACGCGGACCGCGTCAGTTCGACGCTTCTAGGCGCCATCGCAGGCGGCGCTGGCATGTCTGGACGAAACGCCCGACCCCACTGTCGTCCCCGAAAAGGCAATGCGCATCAGCGACCCGCACGTCGCACTGTTGCGGTACTACCAGCAATCGCTGGTACTCGGGCATTTTCGCCGCCAAGCATGCACGCTCATATATACCGCGGGGCTTCCGAGGGCTGCGTCAGCCCCGCGCCGACTTTCTGGCCGGGAATCATGCTCGTCACGCACCTCTGCGGGATCGACTCCCAAAGAGAACCAATTCGCGACTGCCGTAATAGCCCTCAGTGATAGTGGTACCTGAATCGGGCCCGACCATCGACTTCACCCACCGTCGCCTGAGCCCCAAATGCAACACTCTATTGACAAATAGTCTGACGCCGAGCTCGAAATTTGCCAACTTCCATTGGACCTACAGTGTAGGGTCCAAAATTCGGACACTTCTTAACGCCTCTAGCTGATAGTTTCCAAACTATTTCAACAGGTTTCCGTCTTTCGCTATCCTATCTACGTTTATCTCGATCCGTTCCCGAGCCGAGAATCCGCTAACTCCGGCAACATCGAGGCGTTCATGCTCGGGGCTTGCCCGTGTCCAGATACATATCGGCCACCCACCTCCCGGCGACGAGCTGCTCATGCCTCCGCCCGGCGTAGGTCGGTCTGGCTTGGACGAGTTGGCACCCATCCATCTACGGCGCAGAATGCCAACAAGTCTGCCCCACTAGTAGGTCATGACCGCGATTACGCCGGAGTCACCAGGTTATGGACATCATGTGGCCTTGCCACCCGCCATGACGTCCATAACCGCACTGGTTCGCAAAACCTCGACCGAGGCGCGTTTGAGGGCAAGAAGTCGCTACAGAAGGGCCAGCAGTGCGAAGATGCACAGTGCCGACAGTGTTCGCCTGATCCGGCACGAAATATCAGCCGGTGATTTCACGGCCGAAGATCTGCCGCGCCAGCACCCATCGCTGAATCTCATTCGCACCTTCGTAGATCTCGCCGATCTTGGAGTCTCGGTAGATCGCCTCAACGGGGCTCGACGAGTCGTCGTCGCCTAGCTCGCGGGTAAAGCCGAATCCTCCGAACGCCTGGATGGCGTCACGAGCCATTTGCACCGAAATTTCGGTGCCGCGCAGCTTCGCCATCGCAGCCTCCGGTTCGGGAAAAGCTATGCCGGAATCTAGACGCAGTGCCGCTTTGAGATACAGATCCCGGGCGATGGCGATCTCGGTCGCGCGGTCGGCCATCAGGAACTGCCAATGTTGCTTTGCAGCCAGTGGCTCACCAAACGCTTGTCGGCGACTTAGCTGCGCGGCGGTGTGATCAAACGCCGCCTGCGCCATTCCGACACCAGCCGCAGCTATACCAATTCGGCCGTAGGTGAGGGTCTGCAGCGCAACCTTCAGACCTCCGCCTTCCTCTCCCAGTAGCGCGCCACCGTCGAGCTCGACGCCGTCGAGAATCACGTCGGCCGTAATCTGTCCGTTGTTGCCGAGTTTGCGGTCCGGCACTCCGATAGTCACCCCTGGTGTTTCAGTGGGAACGATGAAGGTACTCAACCGTTCTCCGGTACGGGCGAGCACCACCACGAAGGCGGCGATCACCGAGTTGGTGATCCAGCGTTTGCGGCCGTTGAGGACCCACGCGTCTCCGCGTCGCTCAGCCATCGTCGCGACCGCGGCTGGAGACAGGTCACTGGACGCTGCGGGTTCACTGGTGGCGAACGATCCGACTATTTCTCCGCTCACCAGCGGCGCCAACCATCGCTGCCGTTGCTCAGGAGTGCCCTGATTGATCGCGTTGCCGGCAAGGATGCAATGCACATCGAAAATCGCTGCGACGCTGTTAGAGTAGTAGGCGAGTTCCTCCACTGCGACTGCGGTGGCAGTGGCGGGATGACGCAATCCGTCGCCGCCCACGTCTCCCGCGAAAGGAATCCGGAAGATCCCGTCGCCAGCCAGTGCATCGAACGCGTCACGTGGGAATCCGTCTAGTCGCTCGTCACCGCGAGAGATCCGCTGTGCCAAAGGTGCAATCGACGCTTGTGCGGTTGCGCGCACACGTGCCCGGACGTTCGTGATCTCCGGCGGCGACAGGAGGTCGTGATACATCGTGTCCGCTAGCCGCGGCGGCTCCGCCGCCCGATGCGCGTCGGGTGTGGTCGTGATCGTCGAGGTCATCGGGTGCTCCCAAATTGTTTTGACAGATAACTTGGGTGTACGCGCAATCACGATGCGGACCAACCAAGGATCGGCTATTCCGACGATTCGGCGGCTGACGCCCCGTGTTGTTCGATCATCTGGAGGCGCCCGACTCTCGTTCGGCGACGGTGGCATCACCAGCTGACCAGTGTGTTTTTGGCACTTCCCGCACACAAACCCGGATGTTCGCGATCGGCGCACCTATCGCTCGGTGGGTTGCCTCCGTGAGCTCATGCATGAGCGCACGGATCTCCTCGGGCGAACGACCTTGCGCGACAGTGACATCGATGAACGGCATGGGTCAGCCTCCTGCTACTGTCACGGAGCCGAGTGAGGTGAAGTGTGCCGCGACACGACTTCCTGGTTCGACGGTTATCGCGTCGGTCATTCCGCCGGTCAACACCACCCAGCCTGGTTGCAAGGACACGCCGCGGGCGCCAAAGGTGTTGGCGGCAAAAGCCAGCGCCTCCGCAGGGTGACCCAGCACCGCGGAACCGGTAGCACTGTCAACAATGTCCCCGTCGACCTCCATCAGACATGCTTCCATGGATAAGTCGACGTCGGCGATGCTTCGGGTGACCGGCCCGGTCAGATAGACCCCGGACGAGTTGTTGTCAGCTACGGCGTCGGCCAGTGTGAACCTGAATCCCGCGTAGCGGCTGTCGATGATCTCGATGGCACCGACGACATAGTCGACCGCAGATAACGCTTGGGCGGCAGTCACTCCCGGTCCTGAAAGTGGCTTGCCGAGGACAAACGCGATCTCGGGCTCGGCGCGCGGATGGATGAGGCGATCGCGCGGTATGGGTAAACCGGCGGGAAGTGCCATCGCATCGGTCAGCCAGGCGACTGATGGCTCGTTGACCCCCATCTGCTGCTGTTTCGCGCGTGAGGTGAGGCCTAGTTTCACCCCTGTCACCACTTCACCCCGGGACTTCCGGTCGGCCAACGCGATGTCCTGCGCGGCGTAGGCGACGTCGAGGGTCAGCCCGGGCCACTCGTCCTGAATGGAGGTCCGTGCGGTATGGGACCGTTCCGCGGTCAGCAGGATTTCGGCGACCCGCGCCGGGTTCCATTCGTCGTCGATGTTGCCGTTGCTCATCGGTTGTCCTCTTCCATGATCGCGGTGACACTGCCCAAACCGCCGATGGTCGCAACGATCGTGTCGCCCGGCCTGATCGGTACAGCCTTGGTCATCGAGCCGGGCAGCACCACATGGCCTGCTTCCAGTGTGACGCCGAGCGGTCCAACCGTATTGGCCAGCCACACGAGGGCATTAATTGGTGAACCCAGAACGGCACCACCCCCGCCGGTGGCAATCAGCTGGCCATTGACGTGCAGGTTACAGCCGGTCAGCCGCACATCGACGTCGGACAAACTCGCTGGCCGACTGCCGAGGAGCACCCCGCCAGACGAGGCGTTGTCGGCAATGGTGTCGAAGATGCCGATATTCCAGTCTCGAATCCGGGAATCGACTATTTCCAGGCACGGGAGCACGAAATCGACGGCGGAGATGGCGTCGGCGACCGTGACGCCCGGCCCCGTCAGTGGCTTGCCGAGTACGAACGCAATCTCCGGCTCGATCCGCGGCTGAATGAAGGTGTCCGCCGCGATCGGAGCGTGCTCGGGGTGGAACATAGTCGCGGTCAGATGGCCGAAATCGGGTTGGTCGACCCCCATCTGACGCTGGATCGCGCGGGATGCGAGGCCGACTTTGTGCCCCTTGACGGTGTCCCCGCTCTTCTCCCAATCCTGCACCTGCGCGAGCGCGATCTCGTACGCCATGGACAGCGGCGCGTCGGCGAATCGTGGTGTGATCGGGTCGATGGGTTCCATCGACCGGTAGACACCGAGAAGGGCCTCGGCTGCTTCTTGCACTTCATCGACCATGAGCCGCACATTCTTTCTGTTCGGGCACCGCAGAACTCGTCTGCCGCGCATTGCCTAACCTGGTCACCATGCGGCACGATGAATAACCGTGCACGAAGAATGTGCCAACGATCGCCGTAGTGGAGACCGGATCCATATGTCTGCGAATCTGCATGCCGCACAGCCTGGTTCGATCTCGCGTGCCGTACGTGTGCTCGAAGCTGTCGCCGCAGCCGAACTCGGAATCGGCGTGTCGGCCATCGCCCGACATACAGGGATCTCCAAGTCGAGTGTTCAACGCATCGCGGTCGAGTTGGTTGAGAACGGTTTGCTGGAACGCACTGGCACGCGGTACCGACTGGGCCTGCACCTCTTCGAACTCGGACAGCGAGTGCCGCGACGTCGCGATCTTCGCGACGCTGCGGCTCCGTTCATGCACGACCTGTTGGAGGCCACCGGACATTCCGTGCATCTGGCCGTGCTCGATGGCACGTCGGTGTTGTACCTGGATGTGTTGCGGAGCTCGACCGCGCCACCGCTGCCCACCCGGGCCGGCGGGCGCTGGCCCGCGCACGGCACTGGGATCGGAAAAGCGATCCTGGCGTTTTCGCCCGCAAACGTCGTCGAGCAAGTCATTTCTGGCGGCCTGCAACGTCTCAGCGAACGCACCATCACGAATCCCGTGTTGTTCACCGCCGAACTCGAACGTATCCGCGTGCGGGGTGTCAGCTACGACCTCGAAGAGTCGAGGTCCGGTGTCGTCTGTGTTGCCAGCCCAGTGGTGGGCAGCGATGGCCAGGTCGTCGCCGGTATCTCGGTATCGGGATGGCACAACCGCATCAACCTCGAGCAGTCGGCGACCGCGGTGCGAACAGCGGCCCTGAGCTTGTCGCGTCAATTCACCGGTCATTGAGCCTCAACCCGCGATCACGTGCAAAGTCGGGTTGTCGAGTCCGGTCGGGACTGTCACTGGCAACGCGACACTCAGGGCCCGCGACGCCTCAGCTGCCGCAGCAATTACCGCGTGCCGGAACTCCTGCTGCGCCGGAACAAAGCGACTCGCCGGTGCGGTGATCGACATCGCGGCCACCACGACGCCCATGTCGTCGCGGATGGGAGCGGCCACGCAGTGCACTTCGGCTACCGCCTCGCCGTTGTCGAAGGCACAGCCCTGGCGAAGCACCGATTTCAATTCGCGATGCAGCGCAGCAGGATTGCTGATGGTCGACGGGGTGAGACGTCGCAAGGGCTGATTGGTGACATTGCGGTCGACCTCCTCTGGATGGCACTGCGCCAGAAGCACCTTTCCGACGGCGCTGCAATGCGCGTCGAGGTGTGCCCCGATGCGGGCGCCGGTCACGTTGATCACGTGATTCCCCAGAACCTTGTCCACATACATCACGCGGTAGCGCTCCATTACCGCCAGGTGAGTTGTCTCGCCAAACTTTTGCGACAGGGCCTGCAGGATTGGTGCGGCGCAGGTTCTCACGTCGACACTGCCCTGCAGTGTCTGGTTCAGTTCAACCACCCGCCAGCCGATCCGGTATCGACCACGAGCACGACACTGCAGCAGTCCGATGTCGACAAGAGAAGCGAGCAGCGCGTGAGCACTGGACCGAGGCACACCGACCTCGGCCGCCACCTCCGAGACACCCCATTCGGGGCGCGCAACCGTGAAGAGATCCAAAACCGGACCGATCTTCTGGACCGTCTGCAGTGCGGCCATGACCAACCTTTCTCAGGTTCTGTGGAGCGCGAATCGGCTGCCACTATGTGCTTGTTCTGGCGGACTGTCCAACGACGTGTGCCGCTGACCGGTACAGGTGTAAGAGTCCCGCCATTCACCCGCAGCGCCTATGTAGAAGGAGGATCACGAGTCGCCGCTGAAGAGCATCATGGCGCCGCCGGTGGCGAAGTTGGCGACATCGCCAGCCGCTGTCTGGCCCGCGGGTGAGGACAGCGCCTGCAGGGCAGTGTCTTTGGATTCGAAGGTCAGTCGGGCGAGCGCATACGCGGCAGGGGGGTTGCCGTCGAGGGATTCGCACTTGTCGAAGCTGAAAGCGTCGACGCCGGAGATGGCATCAACCAGCGGTACATGCTTGGTCGAGTAGTAGTCGTCGAACGCCGCGGTGTCAGTTGGTTGGTTGTAGATGATGGTGATGTGGTACATGGTTGATGCTCCGTTCAGGTTGGGGTGGATTGTTCTGGCTATCGCGTTGCGGGTGTGAACTCTTCGCGAAAGATCAGGCGAGGCGCCATCCGGCGTCGCTTCAGCGCCTTCACCGACGCTGCGATCATGGGCGGAGGTCCGCAGAGATACGCGCTCATGCCCTTGCATGACGCGAAGTCGTCCAGCACGACGTCGGTCACTAGGCCAGTGGCGCCGTCCCAGTTCTCTTCGCTCAGTGCGGGTCGATAGTGAAAGTTGCTGTGACTCTGTGCCAACTCGGCGAAGTAGTCTCCGTCGTAGAGGTCCTCCCGACGCCGTCCACCGTGGTAGAGGAAGATCTCTGGCAAAAGTCGGTGTTCAAGGCCATGGCGGACAATCGATTTCAACGGCGCCAGCCCGGTGCCTCCCCCGATGAGGATCGCCGGTTCAGCCTGTTCGGCAACCAGATTGAACTGGCCCAGCGGACCGCGTAACCCGATTGGATCGCCGACGGACAGCGAGGTGAAGATCCAGCCCTCGGTGGCCAATCCGCCGGGAGTGAGTTTGATATGAAACTCGAGATGCCGGGGTTCGCCAGGCGGGTTGGCCATGGAATACTGCCTGCCGATTGAGGTACCCGGCACCACCAACTCGCAGTACTGCCCGGCGTTGAACGTCATGTCCGAGTCCAGTTCCACCACCAGGCGACGCGTATTGGCGGCAATGTCGTCGAGGCTGATGACGGTGCCCGAGTAGTCCTTGAGCGGATGGTGCGGCACCCCGTCGTCGACCGCCCCGATCGGTTCGACCGTAAGGTTTGACCGTGGACTTGCCATACAGGCCAACGCCATCCCGTTCTCACGTTCTTCGGCGGTCAAGGTGTATTCGGGCGAGGCGCGATGGTCGATCTCTCCACAGAGAACCTTGAGCTTGCAGGTGCCGCAGGTGCCCTGAGTACACGAATGCGGAATCCACGCGTTCGCGCGTAGAGCGGCATCCAGGATCGGTTGATCCTCGGTCACCGTCAGTGATTCGTCCTGGCCGGCGATCGTCACCTGGTGTGACTGTTCCATGGTTTGTTCCTCGAGATCGGGTTCGGGGACCGTCGCAGTCACCTCACACCTCCCAGGTGACGTGGAGTTCCTTGGGGCCGCGGAAGCCCCAGCCCCAGAAGTCGACGTCGCGTGTCGTGTCGCGTTCGATGTTCGGAATGGTTTCGAAGAGCTCTTCGAGGGCGATTCGGACCACAGCGCTGGCGAAGTAGGTTCCTGCGCACGCGTGGACACCACCACCGAAAGTCATGTTCGGGATCACCGGTCGGTCCAGGTCGTACGTCGTGGGCGCGGCGTAGGCGTTTTCGTCGTTGTTGGCCGAACCATAGGACAGCATCACCAGCGAGCCCTCGGGTAGGGTGACCCCGCCGACGGTGACCTCACTCGTCGCAACCTTGACCGCCGCCGACCAGATAGGTGCCACCCACCGCATGCCCTCGCTGACGGCGCGCGGAATGAGGGCGGGATCGTCGATGACCCGTTCAAGCTGTTCGGGGCGACTGAACAAACCCGCAAGCGTGGTGGCCATTGCGTGACCCGGTTCCTGCATCGCGCCAAGCAAGAAGACATAGAGATTCGGGTAGATGACATCTCGGTCGCGGGTCTTGCCTTCCGGCATTCCATCGTGCAGCCAGTGTGAGATCGCGGTGTGATCGGGATGTTCGATCCAGTGGTCGATCTTCGGATCGACGTGCGCGATGATCTCGGCTTTAGCCTCGTCGCCGGGGAGAAAGCCGTCGGGGTTGGCAAACTCGCCGTCGGGAGTCATGTCCGCGTTGGTGAACGACACGCTGAGCTTGTGGAACCATTCGCGCAGCTTGTCCGTGGACACGTCGTCGAGCCCCAACAGGTCACCTAGAGCTCGGACGCTGACCGGCTCGCAGTATTCGGCGACGATATCTGCCGACCCGGCGTCTTCGATGGCGGCGAGACACTCGCGGGCAAATGGCCGCACCAGCGGGTCGATGTACTTATCCACCTCAGAAGGCTGTAGATGGGGCTCCACCATGTCCCGCAAGTCGCGGTGCTCGGGACCGTTGGTGTTGAGAATGGCGCCGTGCCCGAAAGTGCGGCCACCGGCAGGAGAAATTACCGCGGGCCAGTTCGCAGAGTCCTTCGCGATCTCCATACAAAGTTCTCGGGTCGACACGATATGTAGTCCGAGCTGCGGAAAGAAGGCGACAGGCGCTTCGCGACGGAGACGTTCGTAGGTCGGTCGCGGGTCAGCCTCGAGTTCGGCCATCGTCACGTCCTCGATCCACTTCGGGGTGAGGGATTGCTGGGTGGTGGTCATGGTTGTCCTCCGTCGGGATGGTCGGATGGGGTCTGTTGATGGGATGGGGTTGTTCGGCAATGTCGCTACAGGCTGCGCACGATCACTGTGATTTGGGACACTATGGCCGGAGGTGGCGGGAGAGAATGACCGAGAATGCACGGTTTCTTGATCCGGAGTGCACAGCGACGAACAGCACGGTGGCGCTCAGTACTCGGGAGTTGGCCTCGACCGAAGGGCGAGCCGTCTGGGCGGAGACCTTGGACTCGACCTATTGCGAGATGTCGGTCGACTGGCCCTCTACGGAGACGTCGTTCGCCGCCGACATCCGAGCGTGGTCGGTGGGCGATCTGTCGGTGAGTGTGGTCCGTGCGGACCCGCACACCGTCGTCCGAACACCAGCGATGATCAAATCTGATCCCGGCGACGACTACATCCTGTGTCTGATCGCGAAGGGCTCGGCAACGATCTCGCAGGACTCCCGGACCGCAGTCCTGGCGCACGGTTCGTTCGGTCTCGTCGATTCTTCTCGCCCGTTCGTGGTGAGTGGGCTGACCGAGTTCGAGCAGGTTGTGCTTCGCTCCCCACGCGCTCTGTTCGCGACGCGCGTCGGCGTTCCGACTGACATGCTTGTGGCACACACAATTTCGGCCGAGTCGGGCGTCGGTCGCCTGGCCTCGAACCTCCTGGTGGATGTCGCTATGCACGACGACGAGCTGCACGTCTCCTCGCTGAACGCGGTGTCCTCCGCGGTCCTGGACGTGGTGTCGGCCGCCGTCAACCAGCAGGCGGGAGGGCTGACGCTCACAGAGCGCGTGCATGTCGATGACCTCCATCGGGTCCAGTCGGTGATGATTCGTGACATGTCCGATCCTGATCGGACGGTTGCCGAGGTCGGTGCGGAACTCGGTATGTCGGTGCGGTATATCCACAAGCTGTTCAGTTCGTCGGGGACGACCCCTCGAGCGTGGTTGTACGGCAGGCGAATTGATCGAGCCAAGAACCTACTGCGACAGACTGAGCTCGGTGCGTCTGAGATCGGTCGGCAACTCGGCTTCCGCGACGCCTCACACTTCAGCCGCGCATTCAGTCGCCACTGTGGCAGTAGCCCAAGTCAGTTCCGCGCGAGTGCTTCGCGTTGACTGAACTCCTTGACAGCCGCCTTCAGGTCGTACGTGGGGTCTGCGGCCTGCTCAGGTGTCAGGGGCATCGCGCAACCGAGCATCTTTCGGGCGGCCATGTGGTCGCGGGCCATGTTCACAGACTCCGCTCCCACGAGTTGGCCTGACCTGAATCCGAAGACCGAGAACGAGCGTTCGGCGAGCGATCCGCGCACAACGTGGGTGTCGCTCGCCGCCATCAAACCGACCATCTGGAGCTTCGACTCGTATTGCTCGGACCAAAACCACGGAACCTCGCAGTACGGCTTGCGCACGCCAGTGAGTTGCGCAGCAACACAACGTGCTTGATCAACGGCGTTCTGCACTGATTCCAGTCGCACCAGCTCGTCGGAATCTTGGAGCGGGAAAGCCGCGCAGTCACCGATAGCCCAGATATGCGGATCAGGAGTCCGCAGATGCCGATCGACGATGATGCCGTTGTGTGTCGGTAATCCTGCGCGATCGGCGAGTTCGGAGTTGGGTAGCACCCCGATGCCGACGACGACGACGTCTGCTGGCACGATCTCGCCATCGGATGTGCGGACCCCGCTCGCGCGGCCGTCAATGGCAAGGATGTCGGAGACTGAAGTGTTGAGTCTCAGATCGACACCGTGACGTAGATGTTCGTTTGCGAAATACTCCGACATTGGTTTCGAAAGGGCCCGAGCCATAGGACGATCCAACGCTTCGATGACCGTCACACCGATGTGCTTCTTGCGTGCCGCAGCCGCCACTTCCAGTCCGATGAAGCCCGCCCCTATCACGACGAGCGACGTGCAGCTGCGGAGTGCACCCACCAGCTCGCTTGCTTCTGCGGCGGTACGCAGATAGTGAACGCCTGCCGTACTCGCTCCGGGTGTCGGTAGCGGTCGATTGCGGGCGCCGGTGGCGAGAATAAGGTGATCGTAGGCCATGGTGGCGCCGTCAGACAGTTCGATGAGTTGCCGACGACGATCGATGGCGGTAACAGCCCGTCCGCATTCCAATCCGATGTCGTTGGTTGCGTAGAAGCTCGACGGACGAAGTGCAAGGGCATCGTTGTCGTGCTCATGTAAGTACGCTTTTGACAGCGGTGGGCGTTGATACGGCGCCTCGCACTCGTCGCTGACGAGGGTGACGCGTCCCGCGAAACCGTTGGCGCGCAGTCGTGTTACCGCCTCGAAACCGGCCTGGCCACCGCCGATGACAATGACACGTTCCGTGTTCATACTTGTGCCTCGGGTAGTCGAACGACAAGGCCGTCCACATCGTCGGTGACCACGAGCTGGCACGAAAGTCGGCTGGTGGCCGTGCGTTCGCTCACGGTCTCCTCGAGCATCTCTTCTTCTTCATCAGAGATCGGTGTGAACTTGTCGACCCATGGATCGTCGACATAGACGTGACAGGTGGCGCACATGGCCTGGCCGCCACATTCAGCCACGATCCCGTCGATCCCGTTGGCGACGGCGGCCTGCATGACGCGCTTTCCCGCCGGAATCTCGAGCTGCTGTTTGGTTCCGTCGCAGTGGATATAGGTGATACTTGGCATGGATGAACTCCCTTGAGCTGATCGAAGATTCTGGCTATTGACGGTCGTCGCCGACCGGACTGTCGGCGGGATTCCACTCCACGAGAACGTGCTCCGGCCCGCGGAAAGAGGTGTTGGGCAAGTAGCTGAACTGCTGACCCTCGACCAATCGAATATGGGGCAGGCGACGGGTGACCTCTTCGAGGAAGACTTTCATCTCCAGCCTCGCAAGGGTGGCACCCAAACAGGTGTGGGAGCCGATACCAAAGGTCAAGTGCCGACGTGCATTAGCGCGATGAATGTCGAACTCATCGGGCTCGGCGAACACCTCGTCGTCGCGATTGGCCGACGCGGTCACGATCAGCAGGCGCCCGCCTGCGGGTATCTCGACATCTCCAACCGTGGTGTCCTCGACCGCCATCCGCCGCCACGCAACCACCGACCCGCTATACCGCAAGCACTCTTCGATCGCCTTCGGGATCAGCGTCTGGTCTGCGCAGATCTCTTCCCACGCATGACGGTTCTCCAGGAGGGTGCGAAACGCGTTGCCGGTCGCGTTAGTGGTGGTCTCATGGGCTGCCACCACCCCGCTCATCATGATGTTCTGCAGGTAGTTGTCGTCAAACAGGTCGGGGTGCTGTCGCTGCATCTCGATCGCATGAGGAATCCAGCCCCGTGCTGTCGGATCGGCCTTGAGTTTCTGGACGAGACCGCCGGCAAACTCCCAGAACTTCCCCATCCCCGTGGCAACCCGGATCTGCTCGTCACCATCTGGATGTCCCCAGGTGAACAATGTCTGCTGCATACCGAAATGGCGACAGGTCTCGATGTCCTCGTCGGGTACCCCAAGGAAGATCAATGCCACGATGCACGGCACCTCATAGAGGAGGTCCCCCACCAGGTCGGCTTTGCCGCTCTCGACGATGCGGTCCAGGTAGGTGTTGACCACCTCTCGAATTTTCGATTCCAACACCGCGACGCTATCGGCCTCGAACGGCTGCATCAGAAGTCGGCGGCGTTGTGTGTGAATCGGCTCGTCCTCGTTGACGATGGTCGGACCGGGCGCGAATTGGTACCTGCCAAGAATCTGAAGTGCCTCGTCGCTGATCGGTGTGATCTGATCGAGAGTGATCCGCGGCGAGAACACTCCCGGATTCTTGAAGATGTGCTTGATGTCGTCATAGCGCGTGACCACCCAGTAATCGAGGAGTGGGCTGTAGAACACCGGCTCTTCTGCGCGTGCGTTGCGCAACGACGACGACGGGTCTATCTGGTAGGTGCCCCTGAATGGGTCGAAAGCTGCGGCCATCCCCGAAACCGGGCATCCGGTAGGACTTAACAACTTTTCACTCGCATGATCGACAGTCATTGGTACCTCCGCGAAGAATCGGAACGTGATGAGGATTGCTCGCTAGCCAGCGTATGATTCGGATCACACGGGAGACATCCGCAAAGCGCACCGTTCGATCCAATTGACGCAGCCCTCGCGTCGTTCAGTGACGCGCAAGCGGGGAGAAAGACATCAGTGGTCATGAGCTCAGAACCCATTCGCGAAAAAAAGACTATTTCCGTTGCATCGTCGGATATTGAGGAAGCGCGCCACATGGGCGCCGATCTGTTCTATCCACATGAGCTTCACGTAATTGGAGATGAGGCGTCATTTTCAATGAGCTTGTCCGCTGCATCGATTGGTCCAGTGACCATAGGGCGCCTTGAGTACTCAAGTGAAGTCGAGATAGTAACTAGTGAGTTAGGCGATGCCTATCAGGTCAACATTCCAATAATGGGCGACCTTGAGACAAGGTGCGGCACGGCCCATACAGTTGCGACCCCGCACCAAGGCGCCGTCTACCGTTGGGGGCTGGTGCACGAGTAGGTGACATCTGATCTGGCTTGCCCTGCCGGGCGGCCTGGAAGGATGCCAGCTGTGCCCAAGCCCTATCCCCAGGAGTTCCGCGACGACGTTGTCCGCGTCGCCCAGAACCGTGAAGACGGTGTGACTCTCGAACAGATCGCTGCCGACTTCGGTATCCACCCGATGACCCTGAACAAGTGGATCCGCAAGGCCGACGTGGAGGCCGGGATCAAGCCCGGCACCACGTCGGCCGAATCGCGTGAGCTGCGCGAGGCCAAGCGGCGTGTGCGCCTGCTTGAACAGGAGAACGAGGTCTTACGCCGGGCGGCGGCGTACCTGTCCCAAGCGAATCTGCCGGGAAAAGGTGGTACCCGCTCGTGAGTGAGCTGGCCGCTGACGGCATCCCCGTCACGGTGGCGTGTCGGGTACTCAAGATCGCTCGCCAGCCCTACTACCGGTGGCGCAAGAACCCGATCACCGACGCCGAGCTCGCCGAGGCGTACCGGGCCAACGCCCTGTTCGACGCCCACCGCGAAGACCCGGAGTTCGGCTACCGCTACCTCGCCGACGAGGCCGAAGCCGCAGGCGAGAAGATGTGCCGGCGGACGGCGTGGCGGATCTGCTCCGCCGGCGGCTGGACCAGCACCATCAGCAAGAGAGGCCGCGGCAAGCACCGCAAGGCCGGCCCGCCTGTACACGACGATCTCGTCAAGAGAGACTTCACCGCGCCCGGCCCCAACGAGCTGTGGCTGACCGACATCACCGAGCACTGGACGGCCGAGGGCAAGCTGTACCTGTGCGCGATCAAGGACGTCTACTCGGGCCGGATCGTCGGGTACTCGATCGACTCGAGAATGAAGTCCCGCCTGGCCGTGGCCGCCCTGAACAGCGCTGTCGCCAGGCGAGGGGACGTGGCCGGCTGCGTTCTGCACAGCGATAGAGGGTCTCAATTTCGTTCGAAGAAGATGCAGAAGGCCATCACCCGGCACGGCATGCTCGGGTCGATGGGCAGGGTCGGTGCGTGTGGTGACAACGCGGCGATGGAGAGCTTCTTCTCGCTGCTACAGAACAACGTCCTCGACCGTCGATCCTGGGCCACCAGAGACGAGCTCCGGGCCGCCATCGTGCACTGGATCGAACGGACCTACCACCGCCGCAGACGACAGGACCGCCTCGGCAGATTGACCCCCATTGAATTCGAGACCATCATCAACCACGAGGCCCCTCAGGCCGCGTGACTAACCCTGTCACCTATCCGTGCACCAGGCCCTTGCGACCAGCGAACGCGGCTCCGGGGCTGGGGCGTGCACGGCTGCGCGCCAGTCCTCGCGATCAAGTTCCAACGTCACGCCGTCGAGGCGCAACTGGCAGCGCAGCTGGGCGTCGAGATCCACGATCCAATCGTGTTCGACCTCGACCTCGACCTCGACTCCGCGTACGGGCGTCAGTGGCTCACGCTTGTCAATAATGTATGTCGACAGTTCGATGCGACTGACATGCTGGCGCTCGAACCCATGGTGGCGCAGCCGATGGCCGAAGTACTTACGTCCGGACTGTTGCTCGCAACTAGTCATGACTACCGGAGCATGCTCGACGAACCGACCCCGCCACTCCCACGTGTCGTGCAACTCGCCATCGATTACATGCAGGCGAACGCGAGCGATCCGCTGACTGTTGCGTGCATTGCAGGCGCTGTCAGAGTCAGTGTCCGGACACTGCAGATCAGCTTCCAGAAAGCCTTGGGCGTGACCCCGATGCGCCACTTGAAGTCAATCCGCCTGCACCGCGTGCGGGTCGATCTACACGGTGCTGATCCCCACGACAGTTCCGTCACCGAGATAGCTAGACGGTGGGGCTTCACCCACGTCGGCCGGTTTGCCGGCGACTACCGATCCGAGTTCGGGGTGAGTCCGTCTCACGATCTTCGATCGTCTGATTCTTGAAAAGTCCTGTACTACGGATAATTCGAGTTTGCTCGCGCTTCACGTTCTGAAATCTCTGCTGAGCGCATTGCACTTGCAGGAATGCCCGCTATTCCCCAGTTCTCCGGCGATACTTCAATGATCTGCCCACGGACCAGAGTGCGCTCGACCTCAAGGATGTCGACGAGGAGATCAGTGAATGCGGCCAGCAATTCTCGTCGCTGCGCAACCGGACGTCCCGCAAGTACGATTGCCGTGAAATATGTCGCAGATAAGCCACTTTCGGCAACTATTTCACCGGCAGCCGCAACCGATTTCGGATCGTACTCCACGAAGAAGGTTCGTACCCGTTCAATGGGTGACTGCAGAATCGCCGAATAGGACTTGCTGGATTGAATCAGCAGCGAGCGCTTCTGGTGGTCGTCGGCGATCCCCTGCGGCACGTGAAAGTGCGCGACTGGCATTGGAAACTTCCTTCTGTCAACTGATCCCGTGCCGTGTGCCGCCATCGGCGTTCAACACACTTCCGTGCAGCACCGCCGCGGCGGGCTCGAGCAATATCTCCACGAGCCACCCGATCTCATCAAGCGTGGGAAGTCGCCCCAGAGATGTTTTGTTGTGGTAGCGGTCCCAGATCTCGCTCCGTGGCCGTCCGGTCTCTGCAGATTCAGTGTCCACGAACTTGCGTAGGCGCGGAGTATCGATCGGACCCGGTGCAATGGTGTGCACCGTGACACCTCGCGGTCCGTACAGTTCGCTGATCTGATGCATCAGGTTGAGCAGGGCCGCGTTGGCGGTGCCAGGTCCGGCGTCGAGCGGTCCGGGTTCCAATCCGAGCGAGCCCGCGATCGAAACAAAGCGCGAGCCCTCGATGAAGTGATCGCGCACTGCGTGTAGCAGCCGGACCGGGCCGGCAACCTTGACGTTGGCTGCCGTCGCCAGCGCGGATGGCGCGATACTGTCCGCCGACCCTTTGACCGGAAGTCCGGCTGCGAACACAGCAAGCCGGACGGGCCCCTCCAAGCGCTCAGAGATCTGGACGACGGCTTCGTCGCGGCCGATATCCGCCGGACAGCCGACAATTCGATCATTGTCCGCAGCAAGTTTTTCCAGCTCATCCGCGGACCGAGCGACTGCAAGGACGCGGTACCCCCGGGCGGCGAGTCGCCCGGTGATAACCGCTCCCATGGCACCCGTGGCACCGACCACCACGCACATTTCGTCCGCGGTCATCCGATCAGCCCCGTAGGCGAATCGTCACCGCGCGTGGTTCGGTGAAGAAGTCGCGGGAATACTGCCCGCCTTCACGTCCGAGGCCGCTGATGCCCTCCCCGCCAAACGGCAGTCTCAGATCTCGCTCGAAGAAGGTATTGATCCACACCGTGCCAGCTTTCCATCGAGCAGCGAGCCGGTGAGCGCGATCGAGGTTCTGGGTGAACAAAATTCCGGCGAGGCCGTACGGTGAATCGTTGGTGATCCGCAGCGCCTCCTCCTCCGTATCGAACCCGAGTACGGTCTCGACCGGACCAAAGATCTCCTCACGCGCGGTGCGGGAATCGTTGGTCAGGCCGGTGATGACCGTCGGCGGGAAGTAGAAGCCACCCGCGTGCGTATCGTCGGTGAGACGTTCACCCCCGGTGATGACCTTGCCGCCTTCTTCCTGTGCCAATTCGACGTAGCCGGAGACCTTCTCGAGATGTCGCTGCTCGATCAACGGACCCATGAACGTCGCTGGATCCTTCGGATCACCGATTGCGAGCTTGCGTGCTTCCTCCGAGAACCGCTCAAGGAACTCATCGCGGATCGAGTTCTGCACCAGCAAGCGTGACCCGGATAAGCACACCTGACCGTTGCCGCCAAATATCGCGCGAATCGACATCGGTACCGCAACATCGAGATCTGCGTCGGCGAACACTATATTCGCGGATTTTCCGCCCATCTCGGCGGACACCGGCGTGTGGTTGACCGCTGCTGCCTGCAGGATTTTGACACCGGTGGCGCTGGACCCGGTGAAGGTGATGCGGTCAACCCTCGGGTCAGACGTCAACGGACCGGCAACAGCCTCGCCGCCGAAGCCGTGCACCACGTTGAGTACTCCCGGCGGAAGACCGGCCTCCAGTGCGATCTCTGCGAAGCGGTTGGCCGTCAGCGGTGTCTGCGGCGCCGGTTTCAGGACAGCCGTGTTGCCAAAAGCCAAAGCCGGAGCGATCTTCCAGGTGGCGAGCATCAGCGGGGCATTCCATGGACTGATCGCCGACACCACCCCAGCGGGCGGGTAGAGCACATAGGAGAGCAGGTCGCCATCCGGGTACGCCTCATTGGCGGCCATCGATACATAGTCGGCGAAGAACCTGAGATTGTGCGCTACCCGCGGGATCTCGGCATGCAGCGACTGCGTGATGGTCTTGCCACCATCGCGGGTTTCCAACTGCGCCAGCTCTTCTCGATGATCGTCGACGGCATCAGCGACTGCGTGCAGGATCGACGCGCGTTCCTTCGGAGACATGCTCGGCCATGGTCCCTCGTCGAAGGCTTGTCGTGCGGCAGCGATGGCGGCGCTACCATCAGCGGCGGTGCCGCGCGCGACGTTCGCGAGCAAGGTGCCGTCATGCGGGTCGCGAGACTGAAATGTCGCTCCGTCGGAGGCTGTCTGCCAGTTGTCACCGACCAGATGCCGGATTTCCAGCGGCGCGTCTGTCTGGGTCATACCGTTGCCACCTCTGGGGTTTCGTACGTACGTCCGGCGAGTTCGGATGCGACGTCGATTATCATGTCTTCCTGTCCGCCGATCACACCCCGCCGGCCGAGTTCGAGAAGGATTTCCCGAGTTGAGATCCCGAACTTCTTGGCCGCGCGCTTGGTGGGGTGGAAGAACGTCGAATACACACCCGCATAGCCGAGAACCAACGCTGTCTCGTCGACGATCTGCGGCTCTTTCATCAGTGGCGCCACGACGTGCTCGGCGGTGTCGATGAGTGGGAACAGATCAACCCCGGTGTCCCAGCCGGCACGCTCGAACGCGGCAGCCAACACCTCGGTCTGCGCGTTTCCGGCGCTAGCGCCGAGGCCACGCAATGAACCGTCGATGAAAGTGGCGCCGTTCTCGGCGGCCGTGAGCGCGTTCGCGATCCCGACGCCGAGGTTGTTGTGGGCGTGAAACCCGATGTCGGCGGAGATCGCCGATCGGAGTGCTTTGACGCGAGCACCCGCCTGTTCGGGCACCAAGGCCCCCGCGGAGTCGACAACGTAGACTACGTCGGCGCCGTAGGAGTCGAGCTTGACCGCCTGCTCAGCCAGCGCCTCAGGCTCGAGTTTATGGCTCATCATCAGGAACGTCATCACGTTGAGTCCCTTGTCTTTTGCCCACTCAATGGGTTGCTGGCCGCAGTCGGCCTCAGTGCAGTGCACCGCCACGCGGACCGTCTTGATACCGGCGTCGATGGCGCCCTGCAGCTCGTTCAACGTGGCGATACCTGGCACATAGAGCACGGCGATGTCGGCATTCTGTACAGCACCGACGGCTGTCCGTACATAGTCGGGATCGGTGGCCGCGGCAAATCCGTACTGAATCGACGACGCGCCAAGACCGATGCCGTGCGCAACCTCGATTGTGGAGATACCCGCCTTGTCGAGGCCGGCGGCGATGGCGGCGACGTTGTCTGTGGTGAACTGGTGCGAGACGCTCGACATCCCGTCGCGGAGGGTGGTGTCGACAAGAGTGACCTTGCGTTCTGACGTGGTTGCATTGGCGTTCACTGTGCTGCTCCTGTCACGAGATTCTGCTGTGCCATGACGTCAGCGACGCGAACGGCGGCAGCAGTGATGATGTCAAGGTTGCCGGCATAAGTTGGGAGGTAGTCGCCTGCGCCGACGACTTCGAGCATCACGGTGACGAGGTCGCCGTCGATGTCGACGAGTTTGAGGGTGTAGCCGGGCACATACTTCTGGACTTCGGAGACCATGTCGACGACTGCGCGTTCGATCGCAGCGGCATCCGGGTTGCGCACCTTCGCGTAGACGGTGTCGCGCATGTTCATCGGCGGCTCGGCCGGGTTGATTACGGAGATCGCTTTCGCTCGGTCTGCGCCGGCCACCTGCGCCAGGGCACGCCCGGTCTTTTCACTGAACTCACTGAGGTTTTGCCGGGTGCCCGGTCCAGCACTTTTGGACGCAATCGCGGCGACAATCTCGCCGTACGTTGCGTCGGCGGCCTGGTTGATCGCGTACAGAATCGGAATGGTCGCCTGCCCCGCGCAACTCACCATGTTCACGTTCGGTGCCGTGAGATGCTCGGTCAGGTTGACCGCAGGAACCACATACGGGCCAACAGATGCAGGCGTGAGGTCGATAGCTGTGATACCCGCTTCGGCATACCGCGGTGCGGCTGCGGCGTGAATCTTGGCCGAGGTGGCCTCGAACACGAGATCAGGTAGTTCCGACTGAGCCAGAAGCCACTCTGCGCCTTCAGCAGATGTCTCCAGTCCTGCCTCGCGGGCACGTGCAATGCCTTCGCTCTGCGGGTCAATCCCGATCATGTACTTCGGTTCGATATTGTCCGAACGCAGCAGCTTGTACATCAGATCTGTACCGATGTTGCCCGATCCAACGATCGCGGCCACCAACTGACTCATATAGTTCTCCTCCACTCGCTGGCGATAGCCAAGACCGTAGGCATTTGGCAGTGCCAAGGGGCCGATCGCCGACGTACCCGGACGCGCAGCCCCCTGGGAAGGTCTCTGTTCGACAATGCCGAACGCGCGTGACCACGGTCACAATGGGCGCCATTCTTGTCACCATCCACACGATGGACCGCCCGCCGCCAGGGGGCACTACGATTTACCACAGGAGAACCGATGAGCGAGAACCCCGCCCGTTTCGATATCGCACACCTGGCACGGTGTGAACTCTTCAGCCCGAAGCCGCAGGAAACCGAAGACTTTTTCACGCGCTTTCTCGGCATGTATGTCACCAAGCGTGAGGGGCAGTCGGTCTTCCTACGCGGCTACGAGGACCCTTACCAATGGAGCCTCAAAATCACCGAGTCCCATCAACCCGGTATGGGCCACGCCGCCTTACGCACCAGTTCCCCGGAAGCACTCGAACGGCGCGCAGCATCGCTTAAGGACGCCAACGTCGAGAGCGCTTGGCACGAGGATGAATTCGGCTACGGTAAAACGCTGTCGTACACGACAGCAGACGGACACAACTTCGCTCTGCTGTGGGAAGCCGAGAAGTACGTCGCCCCGACAGAACTGCAGAGCAAGATTCTTACCCGCCCCTCGAAGAAGCCCCTGCAAGGCATCCCGGTCAAGCGGATAGATCACCTTAACCTCATGGCTTCCGACGTCACGCCAGTGAAGAACGAGTTCGAACGCCACCTCGGTTTTCGCACCACCGAACGTGTCGTTGACGGCGACGTGGAGATCGGCGCCTGGATGAGCTCCAACTTGCTCGGCCACGAGGTGGCGTGCATGCGGGATATGACTGGCGGGCGAGGCAAGCTGCACCATCTCGCGTTCTACTACGGAACCGGCCAGCACAATACCGACGCCGCGGAAATGTTCCGCGAGTATGACATTCAGATCGAAGCTGGCCCTGACACCCACGGCATCACCCAGGGCCAGTTCCTCTACGTGTTCGAACCAGGTGGCAACCGTATCGAACTGTTCGGCGAGGCCGGCTACCTCCACATGGACCCAGACGCGCAGACCAAGACCTGGAACATGGCTGAGATCGACACCGGACTGGCCGTCGGCGGAGCCAAACTCCCCTGGGAAACCTATTTCACTTATGGCACCCCGAGCCCGCTCTCCCTCGATCAACACATCGAACAGTTCGCGCACTTCGGTCCAGGTGAGCAGCCCCCGGCGGTCGAAAGCGCTGAGGCGAACATCCCCGAAGAGATCGATCACTCCCGTGCAGTAGCGGGTTCGCCTGTTTGATCTCGGACGCTGGCCGGACCCGTGCAGGTAGTTGCGAGTTCGCCAGCATGAACCAGACACCGCCCGATCAGCTGTTGGGGCGTATCGACATAGCCACTCCCGTGGCTCGATACGCCCCAAGAGCTGTGAGGCCTTGTCACAAGTGGACGTTTCCTATGCGCCGGCTATGGCTGCCGCCACAATGGTCAAGTCCATTGTTGGCGACGACCGAAGTGTTCTACCGGTAGTGGTCCGAATCGACGGCGAGTATGGTCTCGACGGCATTTCGCTGGCGTTTTCGGCCGCCTCGGGCGAGGGACTCCAAGAGATCATCGAGATACCACTCACCGAGAACGAAACGTCGATTCTCCGAGAGCTCCGGACGAGCCAGAAGGCAGCTCGTATCCGATTCGCGCTCGCCGAAGTAGGCGTGGCCATACAAGGCCGTGACTCTATGCGGGATTCTCGAGTATCGCCGCGATCATGAGTCGCACGTAGCGGGCGATGTCGTCGATGCTGGCCGTCGCCAGTTCGCGAGTACCTATGCGATTGCGCAGGATGCTCACACCGATCACCAGAGCGTTAACCAGTTCTGCGCGCAACGCAGCATCCGGACCGTCGAGCCGATCACCCAGCGTCGTGGTGAACGTGTCCTCGATCGCCTCGCGGATGACCTCGTTGACCGTCTCACTATCGACCACGCCCACGAGGTGACCGGTCATCGCCCCGTCTGGCCCACTGGCAGCCAACACCTCACGCAGTATTGCATCGGACAACGCCTCCAAAGGCACAGTGGCCACCATCTCAGTCGCCGGAGACGTGTGCCTACGAACCGCCTCGACAAACAGGTTCTCCTTCGAACCGAAGTATCGGTTGATCAACGCCTGGTTGACCCCCGCTTTGGCAGCGATATCCCGGCTCGTGACCGACGCACCCTGGTCAGCAAGCAACTCTCGCGTGGCATCCACCAGCGACACACGCGTCGCAGCAGCATCACGCCGCCGCGGCACCACAGCCTCAGACTCGGACATCTCTCATCTCCTGATCAGCGATTCGTCGTGGCTGGACCGATGACGCCAGCCACCGGTGCGGGCCTGCGCGCCGCGAACCACACACCGAGTAATCAGTCGTTGACTTAGCCTACAGCTCCGACGTACCCTTGCTAAGTAATCGTACGTTTACTTAGGTCAGGGGCCGCACCTCACCCCCGGTCACTTCGACCATCGACCTCTCAGACTTCACAGCAAGGAGTACGTAGTCATGAACATGCCTCGATCAGACACCCGTTCCGCGGGAGTCGTGGCCACCTTGGCCTTCGCGGGCACCGTCGCGGCGATCATGCAAACCCTGGTCACGCCGCTACTTCCCCAACTGCCCTCGATCCTGCACACGACGCCGTCGAATTCGAACTGGTTGATCACCGTGACACTGCTCGTCGCCGCGGTCTGTGTCCCGGTGACCGGACGCCTCGGAGATCTACTCGGAAAAAGGCGCGTCCTACTCGCCCTAACCGTGCCACTGTTCGCCGGCTCCGTCGTCTGTGCACTGTCGACCTCGGTGTGGCCCATGATCATCGGTCGAGGGCTCCAAGGCATGGGCATGGGCATGGTGCCACTGGGTATCGCACTACTGCGCGACGCGGTTCCGCGGGAAAAACTCAGCTCCTCGATCGCCCTGGTCAGCGCATCCATGGGTATCGGCGGCGGACTCGGCCTCCCCCTGGCCGCAGCAGTCGCCGAATACGCCAACTGGCGCGTGCTCTTCTGGGGTTCAGCCGTACTCGCAGTAGTCATCGCGGTCTTGGTGTGGACACTCATCCCCGACGTCGCGCCCGCAAGCCGCGGCCAAGGCTTCGACGCTCCCGGCGCAGTACTCCTCGGCGCCGGACTGGTCGCCTTGCTACTCGCAGTCTCCAAGGGCGCCGACTGGGGATGGACCTCCGGGGCCGTCATCGGACTCTTCGGCGGCGCCATCATCGCGTTGCTGGCCTGGGGCGCCTGGGAACTACGCACCCGCCATCCACTCATCGACCTACGCACCACCGCCAAACCGCGCGTGCTGACAACCAACATCGCATCCATCTTCGTCGGCGTCGGCATGTACTCGAGCATGCTGGTCTTCCCCCAACTCCTCCAACTACCCCAGGCAACCGGATACGGGCTCGGCCAATCAATGCTCGCCGCAGGCCTATGGATGCTGCCCGGCGGCCTGATGATGATGCTCATCTCCCCCCTCGGCGGAAAACTCACCGACGCACGCGGCCCCAAGATCACCCTCATGTGCGGCGCCACAGTCCTAGCCGCCGGCTACCTTCTCTCACTGCCCCTCTCAGCCAGCACCTGGGGCATCATGATCTCGCTCATGATCATGAACAGCGGCGTCGGACTCGCCTACGGCGCAATGCCCGCACTCATCATGGGATCAGTACCACTGTCAGAAACCGCCGCCGCCAACGGATTCAACACCCTCATGCGTTCACTCGGCACATCAATCGGCGCCGCAGTCATCGGAGCCGTCCTCGCACAAATGACCATCAACTTCGGCGGCCACACCATGGCATCCGAAACAGGATTCCACACCGCACTCATCATCGGCGCCGCAGTCTCACTCATCGCCCTACTCATCGCCGCCGCCATCCCACGCAATCGCGATGCGGCCCATAGCGACACTGACCCGATGACAACAGAGCAGACAACGACGATCACTACCCGTCGCGGCCAGAACTTCGAGGAGGCAGAGTCGGCATCGAAGGCGTTGCATCGCGACGAGATTCATGACCACGCCTGAGACTTGCAAGGACGCAATCGAACGATCCACTCTGCTGTAAGCGACAGTCGCAAATCGCCCCAGCGAAGGCCTCCAGTTGAATACGGACAAGCCGTGCTCGTATTCAACTGGAGGTCCTCGCGCTTTCGCGCCTGGGTGATCAGCAGACCCATCTGACGCTGGCCGTACCTTTTGCCTGATCTCACGTGCAGCCAGATACATCGCCGTCACAGTGACGGAATCTAGCGCAATAGCCGCAAGACCAGTAGGCCAACCGCCAAGCAATCCCAAGCCATAACAACAGCAGTTAACTCCTGCAACACCCAGCTTCAAATCTGAAATCGCATGAAGCTCAAGTCGAGATTTTGCAGTTCTATGCGAGATCTGTAGGTTCCATTTAATCGTTTCAACTCTCCGTCTTTTGACCAGGTATTTTCCAAGTTATGTCAGCGAGATTTTCCAGCTAATTCTGTCAGAATCCACGTTTGTCCAGGTCCGTTCCAACAGGCACCGGGCAGCGACCACTGTACGGCGGTGCAGCCCCGATCCAGTTCGCGGGACGTTTCGGTCAGAGCAACTTCGGACGCACGACGGGAATGATGCCTGTGCTATCCACTCTCATAGTGTCTGGCGACAGCAGCGACTTAGACGGCATGCGAAAACACAATCCCCGCTCGACGACCGTTCTCGGTGGCGGAGTGCTCGCAATCTGAAATGCAGTGCGACGCTTGCCAGTCGCAAGCCTTGATCAGCTTGTTGCGATAATTCTCGGTGGCGAGCTCGGCGAAAACCTTTTTTATAACGATTTACCGGGGCTCGTTGGCTTTGGGTGCGTCAGCTATTCCACGCCGACGATAAATTCGTCGTATACATTCGATCGGGGACTTGGCTAACATTTCAACCCGACGCGATGCACGAGTTGGGACTGACCGAACAACGCCTTTTCGGCATTCCTACCCCCTTTAACCCCTCGGCTCGCACCGGAACTATTGGACACCGCTCCTATTGATCCGAAACACGTTTCCTTCTGGATCACGCAGAACTGCCTGCCGCGCACCGTAGTAGGTCAGATACGGTGCTTTGACTAGCGTGGCACCAGCGGTCAACGCGTCAGCTACGAGCGTGTCCACTGCCGCTTCGTCAGCGGTTTCAAACGTCCAGAATGAGGCCGAGCTGTCACCGATGATCGTCTCCGGAGGCAGACTGAGAAGTTCGAGTGCCCCCGGAGTGTGAAACCCAAGAGTAGTGCCGCCTACGCGCAACGCTCGAAAGTGCTCTGACGCGAGTTCTTCGATTTCTGGCAGAGAAAATACGGTCCCATAGAACGATGCTTGCGAGATGAAGTCGCTGCAGATGATGCTGACAAAAGACAGGGATATGTTCTGTGTAGTCATGAGTCTCCTAGCTGACGGGCGCTCCCGCGTTGGCGGCCGCGCACAAGCGGTTTGACCTGAACGAAGGCGAGATTCGGTCGGGTATAGAGAGCAGTGGGTACTTGATCAGCTGACCGTCGCGGCTTGAGCACGCCGACGGAGATACTCGCCGGCCTCGATCGCGGGCAGGTCTGTGTTGACTCCGACGGGTGCGGGCATCGGCTCTACGACGGCGTCAACGTTGGCGTCGCAGAACTGGATCAGCGAGATGAGTTCTTCCTTTGGTGCTTGGTCTTGTGGCGGCAAGACCCGATGGCGGGTCGAGCGCCAGCGGTCGCCCGTCCAGCGGGCCATTAGGTCACCGATGTTGATCACGAGTGCTCCTTCGACAAAGGGCGCGTCGAACCACTCTCCATTGCTCTCGACTTGGAAGCCGCCGTAGCCTACTTGGCGGTCGAGGAGGGTGAAAATGCTCCAGTCAGTGTGTGGGCCGACGCGGAACTGCCCTTCCTTCGGCGCACCGGCCTCCTCAAGCGAGGGGTAGCGGTTGATGTTGAGGGTTCGGGTTCCACTGGAGGTGCGTTCGATGAACCACTCTGCACCAAGGTCGAGCGCTTCACCGCAGATGCGAAGCAGGTCGTCGTACAGTCGGTACATTTCAGTCATGTAGCGGGTAGCGCACTGTTGGAGTTCGGGGACTTCCGTTGGCCACACGTTGGGCCGGAACCAATACTTGTCGAGGGCGGGGTCACCAGTAAGGTAATCGCGCCCGATGGTGTAACTCTCTTTCATGTCGGGCTTGTTGGAGTCCGAGTCCTCGCCGTCGAAGGAATTGGCTTCCTTGCCACTCGGCAGCCACCCGCGGCCGCCGACTGAAGTCTCATACTGCGCTTTTACTGAGGCCGGAAGGGCGAAGAACTTTTTGGCAGCAGCACGCAGCTCGGTTCCCAGCGTGGGTGCGACTCCGTGATTGGCCAGGAGCAAGAATCCGGACTGCTGGAGCGCCTGGTCGACCTCTGCGGCGACCGAGCGCCGAGTCTCGGCGTCACCGGTTTGCCAGGAATTCAGATCAACGAGTGGTATGAGCGGTGCGTTCATGTGGAGGTTCCTCGATTTTTTGGAGAGTAGGAGTGTGGTGAGTGAGTGCCGTTTCTGCATCAATGCGGTTTTTAGGAGCGATCCGCCTTGCTTACTGCGGCGAGGACGCGCGATGCTTCGCGAACTGCAGCGGTGTTGGCTTTTCCTTGCTGAGAACCGGCAAGTTTGGCTTTAATGTGGTCACGCACGAGGATCGGCTCGTAGGCAAGCCCGTTGTCTGCTTCGAGATGACTGGGCAGAGTGACAATGGTGGCATCGATGTTGCCGTCGTGGAAGAACGCAACCGAGCGTCGACGCTTGATCGTTCCGTCGACGATCGGCGGCTTCACGCGGTGCAGCGTCGACATCCAGCGGTCATTGGTCAAGCGTGCGGTGAGGTCGCCCAAGTTGATCAGAAGTGCGTCATCCATGGGCTGAACATCGTGCCAGTTTCCAGTTCCGTCAAGTACCTGCAAACCGGGCACTTGATCGGCCCAGAGGACTGTGACGAGGCCAAAATCTGTGTGTTCGCCCATGCCGGTTAGGTCACCGTCCAGGTTGACAGTGCCTTCGGGCAGTGCGTAGTTGTTCATTCGGAGAACGTCGACAGAATGGTCGGTGAGGAACTCGAAGTAGTCGCTGGGCAAGCCAAGCGCATCGGCGAAGACTGTGGTCAGGGTGCGGGCGACTCGGGATGCGTGCGCGTAGTACGCCTCTACATTGGATCTGAAGCTACTCAAGGTCGGCCAAACGTTGATGCCGTAATCGTCTTCGGACAGGTTGAGTTCCGGAAATGATCTGGCCTCGGCACCGACGTTGAAGGCCTCGAAGAAGTCGTTCATTCGGGTTGCTGATTCTAGGCCGAGGCTCAGTCTCAGCGATTCACTTTTAGGCGGCGTGTATCCCCTGTTGCCATCGACTCGGTAGGTTCGTTTTTCATCGATCGGCAGGGCGAAGAAGGCGTCTACTGCATTCCGCAACCCGTCGATCGCTTCGTTGGGGATTCCGTGTCCGAGAACCTGGATGAAACCTACAGTCGAGCAGGCTTGGTCGAGCTGATTTGCCACTTCAGCTTTGGCTTCAGGCGTGCCGTTTGTGGTGTAGGCGGTGATGTCGACGATCGGGACTTCAAAATGATCGTTGGTGTCAGGGGTTAGCATGTTGATTCTCTCCGTCGGTTGTGGTTGCGCGTGCGTCTGCGCTGATGTTGGACATTGCCCTGCGTGCGCTGTCGCCGAGTGCTGTGTGGTTGAGAATGAGGTTCAG
Source organism: Gordonia otitidis (assembly GCF_020735545.1). NCBI lineage: Bacteria > Bacillati > Actinomycetota > Actinomycetes > Mycobacteriales > Gordoniaceae > Gordonia > Gordonia otitidis. The sequence continues at coordinate 2,220,326 of NZ_CP085974.1, read as the reverse complement.
TGTGAATGCAGTGATGGCAGCGAGGGTGATGCCGCTGCCGAGAACAATTTGAATTGTGTTCGGGAACTTTCCGAATATTCCTGGTACGAAGGTGGGCAACATACCGACACCGACAGTGACCGAGGCTATAGTCATATTGATAGGATCACCCAGATCGATATGGCGGAGAGTGTTGATGCCCACTATCGCCACGACGGCGAACATGATCAATCCGACCCCGCCAATGACGGGACCCGGTAGTCCTGCTACGAAGGCTCCCAGCTTCGGCACCATTCCGAGAGCGATGAGGATAAGCCCGCTGAAGGCAGTGACGTAGCGGCTGAACATCCGCGTAGTCGCCACGGCACCAACATTGTTGGTGTAAACGGTATCTGTGAATGCATTGAAGATGCCGCCAATCACGCCCGAGACGGCATCACCAGTGAGTCCACGCGCGAGATCGCCACGACTGATCGACTTTCCAGTAATCTCACTGAGGGCCAGAATGCTGGCGGTTGACTCAGCGTATACGACAACCATCACGATGGTCATTGAAACCACGGCAGTGAGCGGAAACTGGGGGGCCCCGAAATGGAATGGTTGAGGAATTCCGAACCACGAGCTGGAGCGCACAGCATCAAGGTTGTAGAGCCCAAGAGGTAGAGCAATCGCAGTACCGGCAATGAGCGCAATCAGTATGGCCAGTTGGCGCCACATACCACGGCCTAGGCAAAGTACCGCGACGGCTATCACGATGACGACAACTGCGAGGCTGATTTTCCCAGGTGAGGCGTAGTCCGCTGCTTTAGAGTCGTCTCCAACAATGAGGTTGCCGGCGACGCCGATCAGCGAGAGTCCGACAACGGTGAGTACAGCACCCGTAACTAACGCGGGGAAGAATCGCAGAAGCCTGGCGAAAGCCCAGGCAAGCGGAACTCCGATAATGCCGCCGAGGATCATGGAGCCGTAGACCGCTGGCATCCCGTACTCGTGAGCGATGAGGATCATTGGTGTCAGCGCAGTGAATGTGCCTCCGCAGATGACCGGCAAGCGGACACCGATGACTCTGCCGATACCGAGACTCTGAACGACAGTTATGGCTCCCGAGACGAGCAAGTCTGCTGAGATCAGGATCCCGATATCGGTGGCGTCGAGTCCGACTGCTGCGCCGAATATCAGCGGAACGCTGACGCATCCGGCGTACATGATCAGGACGTGCTGGATACCGAACATCACGAGCTGTGAGATTGGTGGGCGGAGGTCGACAGGATTGGCGCCCGGCGGGGACTGCGGCGCTGTGAGAGCGGGCATGGGATACTCCAATAGGGAGGCAGATGCTTACCTGGAATATTCTCCACACGAATATTTCATTCTCTCTATCAGTATAGTTTCGTTGGTGTTTCTGAGGTTGCCGTTGCGTTACCTGTCCGCGATCTGCCGTGGTTCAGACAGCTCGGAGACTGCTACCTTGCGTGTGTGGATGACGACGATCAGGCAATACTTGCGCGATCCCTGGGCTCATCGATTCGAGCCGCTCGCAAGAGCGCGGGATTGACCCTGTCGGCACTTGCAACCAGCACTGATCTTTCGCAGCCGTTCCTCAGCCAAGTAGAGAACGGCAACACAACCCCAAGCGTGATCAACTTGCACAGGATCGCTCAGACACTGGGAACTACAGCCCATGATCTGCTCGAACAGAGCAACCGCATACCTGTGAAAGTGGTCCGGAACGGGGAAGCGCGACGCTACAACCTCGGGCCCGACGCCGTGGTCCGGTTCTGCGTGGGCGGAACGCGACTTATGGATTGCAACGAAGTGACTGCCGAGCCGCATAGCTCCGCCGAGGCAGCAACAAGTCACGCCGGGGAAGAATTCGTTTACGTCGTGATGGGCGAGGTCCGCCTCAACATTGGTGGGCAGAGTGTCGTGCTTCGCTCCGGCGACACCGTCTACTACTCGGCGAGCGTGCAGCATCAATGGTTCAACGACACCGATGAGACCGCCGTCTTCCTCTTCGTCGGCACGCCACCATCCTTCTGAAATGCGCGGCGGTCCGCACTACAAGCTGACAGCAATCAGGGGGACGCGATCCGCGCTACCCGAGAAGGGCCTCAGAGCGCCTGCCGTTGGGCGAACGCGCCTCCGGCAGAGAGTTCTGACTGGTCTTCGTGCGCGTCGAGGTGCTATGTCAACGCCGTTGTTCGACGGACCCGAATTGTCCTGTCCAACGCGAAATCCACTCCGGGAGATAGGCCCAAGTCGCGAGGTGCCCGTGCTATCGGTTTGCGCCGTATACCCGGCGGACGGCCTGGCCGTCGAACGCTGGACTGCCGGCTAAGCCTCGATCCACCGATCGGCTTTTGCGGTGTGGTGAAAAGTGTTGAGCACGTTCGGCCTGGGTGGCGGGCATGAGTCAGTTGCCGATCTCTGATGTCGGCTTGTTTCACCGGGTTTCGGGATCGAGGCTGTTGGGCCGGGGTGGTTAGGGCCAGGTTGGCGGTCTTCGGTGAATAGTGTTGTCGAACAACAGGTTCCATTCGGTTTCCCACGGCCATCGGGCGGGTAGGTGCATGGTGATGCGCCGGGCTGAGGACGCGATACGCGCCGGAATGCAGATCAGGGTGCGGCGGACCGTGGATGTGGTGGCTTTGGCCAGACGCCCGCCGCTGAGGCTGGCGGCAGCACGAGTCAGGTTGAACGCGATGACCGCACACACCAGCCAGGCGGCGTTCGCGCAGAACTTTCCCGACGGCAGATGCGCGAGCGCGGAGGCTTTGAGATCGGCGTGAACTTGTTCGATGACCGCGTGGGCGCGGTGGGTCTTGTCGGCGGTGACGGTGTCGAGGTCGCTGGTGGTGAAGAAGGCGTGGAATCGCCACACATCGAACAGGCCGTCGCCCTCGGGTCGGAAGTCGGGGATACGGCGCACCACCAGCCGCCCGGGAACCTGCAGCGCTTTGGCTTTGGAGGTGAACGCGGTGAACGCTATCTCGGCGACCTCGGCACGTGAGATCCACAGTCCGGTGTCCGCGTCGAGAATCGCGTCGGTGTACTCGATCTTTGTCCACGCATCGGCTGCGATCTCGCTGATCGCCGCACGTATCCGCAAGTCTTGGCGCACGGTGACCGATACCTGGGCGCCGGCACCGATCGCAGCACTGACGGCGCGGTGACCGTAGAACGCTGAATCCGCCCGCACCAGCACCGGCCCCGACGCGTCAGTCGACCGCAGACGCCGCACGCTAGCCAGTGTGTCGGCGATCAACCGATGGGCTCCGCGGGCGGAATTGCATGCTCCTTTGCGTAGTCGTTGAGCAGCGATCACCGGTGCACCGTGGGCGGTGCTGATGGTGGTGATCGCCGAGTTGAGCCCCCGTACCCGGGTGTAGCCGAACCCAGCGCCCTGTTTGGCCGGGCCGTGGACCTCGATGATCGAGTCGTCGATGTCGACCATCACCGGCCCGTCGATCCCGGCCAGTACCGGGGTGTGGGTGTGCAGGCCAGCGAGCGTGCGGGCGGCGATCGCATCCAATTGCCGGACATGCCCGAACCGGAACTCGCGCAGAAACGACCCCAACGTCGACGGGGCATACGGATGGTCGAACACCTTCCCCATCGCACCGTGCCGCAGTACGGCCATGTCATCGATGCTGTCGGCACCGGCCACCATGCCCGCGACCAGCGAGAACACCTTCCGATCCGGATTGGCGCCCTTGTCGGTCGGCACCGTCAGATGCTCGAGAGCCAACCCCGACAGGCCCGCTTGCTCGGCCAACGTCATCACCGGCACCAACCCCGCCGCGCCGAGGAGATTCGGATCATCACAGGATGCAGACCGGACCGGATGACTGTGAGACAATCGCATCTACGAGATGCCCTTCTGCGTGCACGGATGGAAACCTAGACAATTCCCATTCTGTCACTCAGACAGGGCATTTCGTCTATCCCTCACCGCCCAAACGAATACGAATCGGTGGATCGAGGCTTAGCGTCGGGCGTGTTCGGTGGCCGGGCCGCACCGCTCGACCATGCGCCTGACGCTGCCACGAGGGCACCCGGCTACGGGCCTGGCTGCGCACGTTTTCCACCGATCGTCCCGATGGGGGGTGGGGGCGTGCGGCGAAGATGGCTCGCGACTCCGGCTGGTCGGTCAACGACAAACGTATCCGACGGTTGTGGCGTATGGAAGGATTGCGAGTTCCCCAGCGCCGCAGGAAGAAGCGGTTGACCGGCATCGGGGTCGCCGTCGGAGCGATGATGCCGATCCGACCGAACGCGCTCTCGGCGACGATCGCGTCAGTGTTCCGGGTGGCCTTTCACTTTGCTGAAGGCGCACCCACTGCCACGGCGGCACTCCCAGTGCTCATTTCTAGGGGTCGGAAGCACCGGGTCCAGGCCCAGAGAGCACTCACTGATGAAGCGATTGATGAGGTAGGCGCCAGAGCATGTCAGAGCCCCGCGGTCGAGCATGTCGGGGGTGGCACCAGCGTCGACAGCGGCCTTGAGCATCTCGAGCCCGAGCCCGATACCTCGGTAGCTCGCGTTCATAATCTCGATATTGCCGATGTGATATTCCTGCCCATCGGGCCAGGTGATGATTCCAACGTATCGGCCGTCAAGCCCCTGACGGAACGCCTCGGGCCGTGTGCTGTAGCAGAGGATTGAGTGCCGGTAGACATCCATGAAGATGAGCTGGTCACCGACTTGGACCTGCTTGCGGTGTGGGAACTGGTCGCTCATGACACTCCTGACGCACAGCTTCGAATGAAGCTGTCTGGTCGATTGGATTGGGGTGCCTGACCCAAGATGAGAACTCCGCACGCAGCTTTATCTGTGCGCAGCTTCACCCGGAGGCATTCGCCTCGACGGGTCAAGCGAGGGCCTGTGACCCTCCGGATGAATGGTGTGGTGACCTCACGCTAGCACGATCGCTCAGCACTGATGAGATAAATCGGACGCCGCCCTCGTCGGCACGCCCGCACCAGGGGTGCCCTGCCGCACCCAGTTCACCGGGGGTACCCGCTGAAACGCGTATGCGAACGTGTCCGCAATCGAAGGACACAGGCGAGGAGATCGCGATATGGGAGCACGTGACGTGCCGGGTCGTGTGGGTGATGCGGGCAGTGCGATTGCGGACAGGGCACGCGATGGCTGGGATGCGGTGAAGTACTCGTCCTGGCGGGTGCGCGGTGGCCTGGTTGCTGCTGCGATCGCGGTGGTGGTCGTGGTCGCGGTGGCCGTCGTGGTGTTGCTGCCCGACAGCGATGATGAGACGTCAACTCAGGTACTGCGACCGGTGCTGGTCACCAATACGGACCTGCCCGCCCCACGATGGACGGGCTGGACGCAGAAAGCGCTCGACGCTCAACCCGCGCCGGCCACGAAAGCAGCCGGCGTGACGGCACAGCCTGCCGAATGCGTGCCCGGCGGAGAGTCGCAGCGTGCGGTGCAGCTTCTGGGGGTGCAGGGCGAGCCATGGGCTGGGACCGAGTTCGTCAGTCTGTCACTACAGGCTCGCGCGACTGTGATGTTGGCGAAGAACTCGCTCGATGTTGTTCGCGCAGTGGATGAATGGATCGCGCAGTGTTCGCATGCGACCGTCACTGAGGGTGACAACAAGGCGTCGGTCGATCTGAAAGGGTTGGCGGTGAACGCCAAGTCCTATCGGCTTGCCGCAGCCCGCGTGGTTGCGCAGTCGGTTACCCCGGATGTCACGAATGCTGACGTGTCGTCGACCGCTATCACCGCCGTCGGCCGTGCTGTCAGTGGCACTCGCCATCCAGGGCGGCGATCACCAAGGATCTCCAATTCGACACCCTCGCCGACGGACGACAATTCATGCTGCTCAACGTTATTGACGAGTTCACGCGTTAGCTTCCAGCCATCGAGTTACGCGGACGGCGTGGCGAAACTGTTCCGCGAACAGCTGGTGGTCAAGGTTCGGAAAGAAACGCGGCCGGAAGGGGAAGAAAGCCGGCTCGCCGGTGCACGACGGCCTCGTTGAACGCGACTTCACCGCCGAATCCACGAACCAGTTGTGGCTCAGCGATATCACCGAGAATTCGACCGACGAGGGCAAGCTCTACCTCTGCGCGATCACAGACGCCTGCTCCGGCCGGATCGTCGATGCCCCGGCCAACGATGGTCATACTCGCCTACGATTTTGACGACGCCCATTTTCAAACCCCGGCACTATGCTCGGTCGCGGTGACGAACTGCTACTGGCGGTTCTGGGTGCGCCAGTGACGTTCAGTCTGGCTGCCCGCGAGCGAGAGTCGGGGGTGACGCTCGCGCAGATCTCGAAGGACTTCGGGATCCATGAGATGACCCTGCAGAAGTGGTTACGTCGCGCCGATATCGACGAGGGCCGGAAACCGGGCACGACATCCATGCGCCGTACGACGATCGGGACCTACCATGTGGCGGCGGTAAAAGCTGGATGAGGTCCGCATCGCAGGCCTGGTTGCGGCTGTCGTACTCGCCTATGCAACTGCGGGACTGTATCGGGAACTGGGGTCGGAGGATGCGTCTGTGCGAACCCTTTAGGCCCGCCTCCCTCCAAAGCGCACCGACCCGCGGGACTGGTTGGCCGCCAACACCTCCTGGATCACCGCGCTGCGCGCCCGATTCCTGCACTGCCTGCCTGGCCGGCGACACCGGCGGCCAGGCAACCGCGCTACCGGCACGGCCCGCTGCCGGCGACGCGGTCAGCGCCGCCCACACCGGCCACCTCGACAGCCGCACCCGCCGTGTCGCCGCGGACACCCTCGCCGCGTTCACCCCACCCACCCCCGCCGGCAACCGGCCGGACACCGTCACCACGGGCCGGTGGGCCAGCACCGGCGCACCCGCCGACGACCCGCCACCCTTCTGACTAGTTCATGCGTGTCCTGCTGTGCCGCAGTGCGGTAGCGTTAGCACGCCGCCCGCCCCGCCCCGCCGGGTCTGCTCCCTAGACCGCGAGGAGTGAGCTCGCCTGTGGACCCCACTACCAGCGCCGAACGCGCCCTACTCGCCACCGCCCAAAATCGTAAGCATTGCGATCTGCGCAGCACCCGTGAACAAGACGATGCTCGGTGGTCACCGACCGGCGAGGAAGCCGTCGGCTGGGGTGACGGCCGCACCGTACACGCCGCATTCCTACGCCACCTCGTCTGCGACCGGAATCTCCCCGTGCACCTGACGTGCGCCCGCATCGACGGGCACCTCGACCTGTCCGACCAGAGCATCATCCTCAGCATGCCGAAGTGCGTCTTCGCCGAAGAAACCAGGTTCGAGGGGGCGACGTTCGCCGGGGACGCCAGCTTTGACGGGGCGACGTTCACCGGACCCGCCAGCTTTGACGGGGCGACGATCGAGGGGGACGCCAGCTTCAACGAGGTGACGTTTAGCGGACCCGCCCGCTTCGACGGGGCGACGTTCACCGGACCCGCCAGCTTTGACGGGGCGACGATCGAGGGGGACGCCAGCTTCAACAAGGTGACGATCGAGGGGGACGCCAGCTTTGACGAGGTGACGTTCAGCGGACCCGCCCGCTTCAACGGGGCGACGTTCGGACAACTGGATTGGAGTGGTACGTGGTGGTCGACGTCTCGGGTGTCGACGACAGGCTTGGCCGCTGAGCGGTTCGTGCTTGATCGTGCGGCGTTCGGGTCCACCGTCCGTCTAGACGTGACAGCTGGCGCGGTGTCAGCGAAGGGACTGCGGGCGGTGGAACGGCTGCACCTGGTCGTTGCCGGCGCCGCAGTGGAACTCACTGACGCTGACCTGGCGGAGGGGTCGTTGATCGAAGCCGTACCGGTCATCGTGCCCGGCGGTGGCAGGTGGGTTCCTATCCCGGCCACCGGCCACGCTGACGGCACCACAGCACGTCCCCGGGGAGCGCCCGAGGAGGTGGGGGCCACACTTCTTGCTGCGTTGCAGCGCCTGGACCGCACACTCACCGCCACCCTCACCCCGGACCGGCGCGCGTCGATCAGCTCGCTGCGTCGGGCGCATGTGGCTGGCGTGACACTGTCCGGACTGGACCTGCGTGAGTGCACCTTCGCCGCCGTGAACGGACTCGATGAGTTGGTGATCACCGGCACCGATGTGCTGGCCAGCAACCGCGACCACACACGACGCGGGTCAGCCCGTGGCCGCCGATGGTGGCGCACGGATCGGCGGGTGATCCGCGACGAACTCGACGCCCGCACACCAGCATCCACACAACCCGCTACCGACGACCCCGCTACCGACGCCCCCGCCACCGACCAACCCGCCACCGACGCCCCCGCCACCGACCAACCCGCCACCGACGCTCCCGCCACCGACCAACCCGCCACCGACGCTCCCGCCACCGACCAACCCGCCACCGACGCCCCCGGGTTGGTGGAACCGCTGTCGCTGCGGGATGTGTCAGCCGCCTATCGGGCGCTGCGTAAAGCGCTCGAGGACAGCAAGGACGAGCCCGGCGCCGCCGACTTCTACTACGGCGAAATGGACATGCGGCGTCTGGCCGCGCCCTCGTGGTCGGTGGAGCGGTGGCTGCTCACCGCTTACTGGCTGGTCTCCGGATACGGGCTGCGCGCGTGGCGGGCGTTGGCCACACTGCTCGTGGTGATCGCGGTCGCTGGCTGGTGTTTCACCAACAGTGCGTGGGTCCGGCCATCACCGGCGGGTACGACACCTGTGCTCGACCCCGACAGCCGGGTATGGCCGTGGGCGTTCGCCGCCCAGGAAACCGTTGCCCTGTTCCGGCCAGCAGGCACCATCGGCGTCACCCTCGTCGGGGCGGGCGTCGCCGTCGACCTCGCCGTCCGCATCCTCGGGCCCGCCCTCCTCGCGCTGGCGGTGCTGGCCATCCGCAACCGCACCAAACGATAACCCAGAACGGTGTACCAGCTGTGCGCTGCAAGTGAAAGGGCGCGCAACTTCACTCGAACGCTGCCCGTACATCAGTCGGCGTCGACTATCGGACGCTTCGTGTGCAACGATAAGCACTGTCCGTGCTCGTGCTGACGACAAATCCCCTGCGTCGCAGGCGTCCGACCGCTAAGGGGGCTCGGTGAGTATTTGGCACTCCATCATGAACACTGCGGCCGAGGCTGAAAATATGCGCGTGCGCGCTGCCCTCATGCGTGCTGTACGTGAACGGATCAGTGTTCTGGGTTGGTCCCCGAGTACTGTTGCCGCCAACCTCGGTATCACGCAACCGCGTGTCTCGGAACTCTTGGATGGGCACATCTCCGAGTTCAGTCTCGATACCCTGCTCGCTTTGGCCGATCGGGTGGGTGTCCACCTCCAAGTCGTGGTCGACGCCGACTCATGCTCGCCTACCGCGTCTTAGACAATGGAGCGGCTCGCTCGCCACCTAGAGTCTTCCAAGCCGCGCAGGGACCTTTTGCGAAATCGGATCGTTACATACCTGCCGGCCGAAGTGCAGGGCACAGGCGAGATCTACTGGCGCAGTTTCACGCAACGGCGAGGCCTCGAGCGCACAGTGCGTTGCGTGGGCCGTAAGCAGCTCTATTTGATTACCCAAAAGTAGTTAAGAGATGACCAATATTTTGGCCTCCCCCGTCGGCCGAAGCCGTCGAGTTACTCTCGAGGTATCCAGCTCTCAATTTCGACTTTGCCGTAATCACGGTACACTATGCTCCCAGTAGCGAGGGACAGTGTTCCGCCCTCGGGGTGTGTTGCCATATCATCCCCGTGTCGGCATGCAGATCAATATGTGCGGGACGAGTCGTGCGTCCGAGGCTGAGGAGTGACAGGACCTCAGTCATGAAACCCCTCTTTTGTCGGGTTCTTTAGGGCGCTCGTTAGCGATCGATTCTAATCCGAGGATGGTTGCCGGACGAACTATCGTTCCCAATAGTTTGTGGATCTTCCATGACCAGTTGTCACTCCTTATCACGATGACGGCGGTCTTTGAACTTCGCGGCGCGCGCTGCACTTTTCTGATGTCTCGAAGTTTCCGTGTTGCGGTGAACTACGAGTCGCTCTAACGAGTTAGATATCGTTCTGGTCGTCGGTTTTCTTCTGAGCGTCCGGCGGCGGGCCTGAAGGGTTTTGGGCGCGTGCGGTGGCTCGCATGATCGCAGCGTGTACTGCCGAGATTGACAATCCTTGCGCGTCGGGTTCGTCGTTGTGTGTGATGCGGTCCGCCTTGTTGATTTGGGGAATCAATGGGAGTGATTTTTCGGTGAGCAGGCGTTCAAGGTCGCGGGGGGTAGGAACGCACGAAATGGTGTTGTCGGCGACTTTTCTCTCCTTGTCCGAGTTTTGACGAAGGTAAACCTGCATCCACCGGGCAAGGACTTGGTATAGGCCATTCGGGTCGGTGGTGTCTGCTGGCACGGTCAGGTCGTGCGGAAGGATGTAGATGGCACCTTGGTCATCGATCTGGATGTCGTCGGTTCTGAGGTATGCGAGGTCCTTTGACGGTATGCGTAGGATTTTGTTGAGCCAGAGCAGTAGGGCGTCGCGACGATTCTGATTTAGAAGATGCCCATCCGTGGGGAGGTTCGCGATGATGGTTGTGATGCTGTCAGCGTCGACGGTTCGTGTTGACATCATTGCGCGGATGCGGGTGCTGCGGGCTGGTGGATCGAACCCGTTGTCACGGTGGACTGCGTTGATCGCCGAGATGGCTGCTCGTCGCGTGTACAGCGACGGATTCTCGAAGGTGAGGAACTCGGCAACCACGTGCGGAGACGTGGGTAGATAGGGGTGGTCGAATGCTCTCGCCCAGTCGACGAAGTAGCGCCACTCGTTGGTGTAGCGGGCGGGCACGGTGATTGGTTTCGCGGAAGGTTGTGAACTGTCGTCGATGTGTTGTGGCGCAACGATTGTGCGTGATCCCATCACGATCCACGTCGCCAGAATGGTTCTGGTGCGGTCATCACCGATGGTGCACATGCGGGCTGGACCTTCAACGGTGTGTACTGGGTCGTCGTCAATGTGGATGAACATGGCTGTCCTCCAGGTGGGAGTTAGTGAGTCTATTGAGGTGATCGACGCTGATCGATGCCAGTCCCAGTTGTGTGGCGACCGTGCGGATGTCGCTACCGGCTTCGACCTCTTCGAGGAGGTATCCGTCGGTAAGGCTGCGTGATCGGTACCCCCGGTGGCTGATGTTCGGGTACGCCGCGGTGAGGCGACGCCTAACGATCCCGGTAACGACATCGTCAGTCACGTGTCCAGGCCCGAATCGTGCTCGCCGGCCTGGGGGGAATGCCTGCCAATTGCGTTGAAGTTTGAGGTGTGTCGCTCTCTTCTTGCACACGTGGTAGCGGTGTCTGTCGGGTCGGGCCAGGAGTTTGATGACGCCCGCGCGGCCGAGGTCGGCGTGAACGTCGAGCACTTCCAGCCAGCGGATCCACGCGCATGGCGCGCACAGAACAAACTCGTCGGAGTCACAGACGCTGAGAGGTTCCAGCTGCGTGTTGTGGCGCAGGTCTTTGACGCGCACCCACCAGTGGTCAGAGCGGCGGTAGACGTCGCCGACGCGTAGCTGGACTACTTCACGCCCGCCGAGACCAGTCATCGAGGGCAGTAGCAGCAGCGCGCTGTCTCGTCGTTCCTCGAGGCGGTCCTGCCAGGTGGTTGCGCTGCCTCTGGCTACCGTGATCATCTGCGTGAGGAAAATTCTGCGTAACGGCCGATGCGGGCGTTTCGGTTGTGGCTCTGTGGGATAGAGCGCTCTGAGTTCAGTGAGCGCACCACGCATGGCGGTGTCATCCCACAGAGGCTTCGCAACGCCGGCTGTCGCGGAATCGGTGGCTACGGCCTCGACGTTGCGATGGACATACACAATCGCCGAGTAGTATACGTTCACACTCGAGCGGGAACGGGTGGGTATCGCGTCGATGCCGCCGACTCCGGCGAGGTGCCAAAGGAATCGGGTGACGGTTTGCGTGGTCGCCGGTAGCGAATTGACGCCTTCGGCTGCACACCATTGCGCGAACACTGTCCACTTGGCCGTGTAGGACCGGCGTGTCTCGGCGCTTGCGCAGTCGGCGAGTACTGCCATGGGGTCGATCGTCGCGAACAGTGAATCGGTCGTCATGCGCTCTGCTTTCCGATCTCGTCTGTCACAAGCGTCTGAGGAGGATCCCACTTGGTGAGGTCCACATCGGCACCGAAGGCGTGCTGTAGATGTGTGAGCAGCTCGAGACCGAGGTCGTCGAGTACCCAGCGGTCGTTGTCGACTCGGTAGAGGCCCTCGATCGCGATATCGAGGGTCGGTCCGAGGGCAATGTTGTTGGTCCGTGCGTACGAGATGAGGTCGGCGATGACGCGGTCGGCATCGGCTGTTGTCGCGAACGTGTGCAGCAGGTGATGGGTGGTGTGATCTCGGCTGGAGCGGCGCAGGGTGTCGCGGCGGCTTGGCGAGTTCCACCCGGGCAGTTGGCGATCGAGTGATGGTGGCGGTGAGGTCCAGCCATCGTCGTAGTCGAATTCTGGCTGCCAGTAGACGGGTTCGTCGATGCGGTGAAAGAGGAGAAGTCGTTCGGCTTTGCGCCGTAGGAACGCCTCAAGTTTCGGTGCTTCGAGCGCGCAGAATTGTTTGTATGCACTCCGCTGCTCTCCGGCTGGAAGGGCGTGGTCGAGGCGGAAGCGTGCGTCGGATCCGGTCAGGAGTTCGTAGAGTGCGTGGCCAAGGAACAGTCGGCGGCGGTCGGTGGCGATGATGTGTGCGTCTCGGCATGCTTGCCGCCACCCGCGGCCTGGATCGATCACGTTGCGGAACGTCCACCGGCGACGCGCATAGTCGATAGGTGGTGGTTCGGTCATGAGGCATTCGGTCAGCGCGTCGAGGACCATCACTGTTTCGGCGAACATGTCGTGTGCGGATAGTGAGGCCATCACTGACTGCGGTGTGCGCGAGAAGCTGGCCGGGAGCGCGAACTGCAGTGCGAGCGGATTCCACCGGGTGTAGGTGCCCAGTCGGGCGAGCATCATGGCTGCCACGATTGGTAGCGCACCGGTGTCTTGTTGATTGTGTTGTGGCAGTTGGGCGTACACGTTGGTCCACAGGCGCTGCGGGATGTGTCTCGGGGTGGGTGGCTGCTGGTCGGTGTGGGGCCATTTCGTGCCGGTGGCTCCGGCTGGGCGCGGTCGCCGCGGTACCGGGTTGTAGACGCGGAAGGTGAGTTGGTCGGTCGGTGTGTAGTCGTCCCGGCCGGACAGGTCGATCGCTTCGATCAGTCCACTGGACGCGCGGGTCTGTACGCGTGGTGTGTCGTGGCGCCACTCGTAGAGCTCGTCGGCAGGCCCTGTTGGCGGTGCGCCGTTGTGCTGGCCGAGGTCTGTGTAGCGTTCGATGTTGTGGGCTGCCGCCGACAACGTCGGTGCGGCCAGACAATCCACCGCCATTGTTGCGATCTCGCCGAACAATGCGGCGTCACTGGTGGTGGCGGCGAGGATCGATTGGGAGGGCATCGGTTGTGATGGGCGGTCGATTCCGCAGCTGACGCGGCGGGGTGTACCGAGGTTGTGCACCATCGCGATGGTGGTATCGATATGCAGTATAACGAGGCGACGAAACAGTTGCGTCAGACCGATCAATACTTCGTGACGCGGGACGCTGATTCCGCAGAGTGATACGACGTCTGGTGATGGTGTCGATGGCGATCCGATCAGGCGGTCAAGCCACGACTGCGCGGTCAGCATCGGGCGCCCGGCGGGAAGGCTCACCGCATCCGCGGACCGAAGATCGTGCCCGCAGATCGTGCGTGGCCCGGCGGCCGATGGGCGCTGCGCATGCTGGCATTGCCATGGTCGCACGCGAGGGTTCCGTCGGTTCTCTCCTGAGCGGGGTATGTGACCGCATTGCGGGCATCTGTCGAGCAACACCGTGCGATGAACCGTGCACGCGAAGCTCCAGTGCAGGTGCCAGGACAGCGGTGTGACGCAGGGATGCTTTGTCAGGCATGCGGAGCACCACCGTGTACCGCTACGCCGGACGAGTTGGAGCCGCGTGTCGGACGTTCGCGCCGGGGAGGGCGACGCGCATAACGCCGCGGCTTCTATCTTCCGGTAGTACGCGGGTGTCGCAGAGTGAAGCGCATCGATATCGTATCCGGTGGCTGCCGCGAGATGCTCGATCACTGCACGATCGGCGTCGAACAGTGCGTGGACAGTGCGCGGGGCCTTCGCGTCGAGGCGGCGCAGCATCGTATTCACACTGACGCGATAGTCCAATGCGAGTGACTCCAACGCCGATTCGATCGTTTGTCCCGTCACCAGCTCGAACACAAACGGTAATGCTCGCACACTATGCGGATCGGTCATGCCGCAAGATTCCGTTCCACACGATTCTCCCAGTATTGTTCGGCGGCAAAGTCCAACGGCACCATTTCGAGGATCGAGCTGGTGATCCGCTCGCTACCGCTACGGATGGCGTGTGAGGCCGCCCGGGTGATCAGATGATTGACCGACACCAAATATCCCTGAGTACGGTCGTGAATCAGCTTTGACTGCGAAATCAGGTCGGTCGGCTCATGCTGGGCAAGAACAAGTGTCGACTCATAAGCAGCAAGCAGGTCCTTCCATTCTCGCTTTGCTTGTTTTCCCTTGTTGATATAGCTCGGCATTTCCACGGGCGTCCAACGCCGGCCATTCTGGGCGGTGTGCATGAGCGCCTTACCGTCGGTGTAGAGGCCACGGCTGGCCAGGTCGACACCGGTCATGATCAGCGCGACACCGAGATCGTTCGACCACCCCTTCACAAAGTTGGAAACCGTTTGGCCGTCTTTCGAGGCTGGGTCGAGGAAATGAATGTCGTCGACCGCGATGATCTCGGTCTCGGTGCGCTGCACATAGTCCATGAGCATCTCGTAGAGTTCACTGCGCACGTAGGAGTCGCTATCGGATTTGGGACCACCATAGAATCGCAAAAGACTCGCCACGAGAGGCCGCAGCCCTGATTTCGCCGTCATGCCGATCCGGCATACCGGCACACGATGGTGTCCGGCATCTGTTCGATCACCGAGCCGCCGTATCCGGGCGCGTTCGAAATCGCGCAGGTACTCGTTCACGGCCGTTGTTTTGCCGACTCCGGGCTGCGCGTCGAGCACCACCGACGGTTTAGCGCGGTCGGAGTCTACGCGCAGGCCGGTGTCGAACACCATATTCATCAGGTCGTGGGCGCGGACGAGCTGCGGGGTGCGGATCACGCCGAAGTTGGCGTGATGATCGCCGCGTCGGTTGTTGTAGTCGTCCCGTTCCCTTTCCGAGAGTCGAGCGAGGTCACTCATGCTCAGTCTCTGCGGCATGGCGCGGCGCTCAGACACCACGAATTGTCGCCATCCTTCGCGCCTGGTCAAATCCCAGCGCCGCGCGCCACTCACTGTGTCCAATGTCCCAATCTCCTTCGTGTGTTGGTTATCAACTGTGTTAGGTATCAACTATGTTGCGTATCAACGGATGAGCAGCTCGGCCGGCATGTAGTCGTCATCGTCGTCTTCCTCGTCGCTGTCACCCAGGTTGCTGTCGCCGTCGGCGGCTGCCGCAGGCGAGAGTGGCTCCTCCGCTGGCGTAGTGCGGTCTGACGGCTGCGAGGAGTCGATCGTGAGGTCGGCCTGAGCGATAGCCGTGGTGTCCCCGCGTGCGGCAGCTACACAGTCGGCCACCACGCCTGCCGCGTCCTCATCGTCGGTGTCGTCCCACGCCGACTCTTCGGCGAGTTCCTCTGACGGAACAGGCTCAGTGGGTGCGGTGAAGTCGGGTAGATAGCCGGGGTCGGCGGGGACGGAGTCCTGCTGCTTCGCGCGCGCGACATGCAGGGTGCGGATGAGCGCGTTGCGGTCTCGGCGGCCCATCTCGATGGTGGTCAGCCAGTCGACAATGATGTCGCTGGTCTTTTCTGCGGGTATTCCGTGACGTCGTGCGTTGCGCCGCAGAAAGGCGTAGGTGTCTTCACTTAACGGCACATCAATTTTGTGGGCATGTTCCCATTCCAGTTCGTGCCATTTCAGATCACGCGGATCTTGAATATAGACGATGGTAATATCGTCGGGGTTATATCGTATCGGCCACTTTCCTGCGTGCGGCCCGGCATAGGGTGATTCGCGCCCGTTGAAGGTGGCGAGTATGTCGCCACGGTAGCGACGCTGCTGACGGACTTCAAAACCGTAGTGGTGCAGTTTGCGCCACTTCACCGGTAGAAAATCGACGAATGCGTAGGGGCTATGGGGGATTCGTGGGAGCCCGTGGACCTCAACGGACAGTTCGTACATACGGTCGGGGCTCTGGCGCTGGTGAGGCCAGCGTGGATGTACGAGCCCGGCATGACGTTTTTTGTGGTACCGGCGGGTGATCCAGTTCCTGATAATGTCTTCGATCTCGTGGACGAAAAAGAAGGCATCACCTTCTGGATTGGCACCACGAGAATAGACGTCTGGTCCCGAGTATCCGGGCAGTCGCATGATCAGGTCTCGCCGCAACGACCCGAAGAACCGTTCGACGGTCGGTTTGTCGGTCGGTTTGTATGGCTGGGCGGGCCACACATTGATACCTTTACGCCGCGACACCTCCAACACATGCGCCGACAAGAATGCGCGACCGTTGTCGATAATGAGGTTCTCGGCGGCGATGAGCGGCATCCCCCAGTGATGGCTCTTCTCGGTGAACACGAGGTTCTCGGGGACGCCGTGGTAGTTCCATCGGGCGGTCTCGGCGACCCTATGTCTGATCGGTTTCGGATGACACGTCTCGAACAGCACGGAGGCGACGTCGATAGCTTTGGTCGAGATTGGGGTGACGACCAGTCCCACGATGCTGCGGGTGTAGAGATCCATCGCGATGGTCAACTGGCACCGCACCCACTGCCACGTGGCGGCGTCCATCGCATAGAGGTCGAGGGTTTGGGTGTCCATGATGACGTACTCGCCAGCATGGGTCGGTTTCAGTTGCCGGAGAGAGATTTTGGGGCGCTCGGCGATCGACCGGCGCCCCTTCGCCGACCCCCGAAAAGCATTCAGGTCGTCATAGTTGGCTTTCAGGTATTCGTAGGCGGTCGACTTCCCTGGTATGCGCACTACGCCCTTGCCGAACTCGGCATTCAGTTCGGCTGCCGCCAGTTCTAGGACGATGCCACGGTCGAGAGTGGACTTTGGGGTGACGCGCGCAACGATCTCGGCGATCTTGTCTTCCCACCGGGGGTCGATCGCGCTACGGCGTCGCCGGGTCGCCTTGGGTCGGACGAGTCCGGACGGCCCGTGCGCAGCGCTCAGATCCGTCAGGTCTCGCCAGATCTGTCGCTCTGATCTACTCAGGCGAGCCGCGAGCTCGGTGACGCGCCGTGAACGGCCACGCTTGGGCGTCGCAGTCTCATAGTCGGTGATCGATTCTAGGCGTTGGTCATAGATCACCCACAGCAAGTCCAGCATGTAGGCAGTGGCGTGGCGGCGTTCAGCGTCGGCGGTGAGCTCCCACTGCAGATCCTGTTCGATCGACAAGACTTCACCCGCCCGGCTACACGGATGCGACTCGGCAAGGAACGCTGCCAGCGACACTGTGCGCACGACCTGCCGTCCCAGGTCAGCGGCCACCACGCGTGTCGGATCGATCTCCTCCACACGCAACACATCGCCACGAAAGCGGACGTACGAACCCGGCCCCACCTTGCTCGACGCCTCCGCGACAGTCACTGCACTACCATTCCCGGCACGTAGGTTAACCACGAATCTCCCTGCAACGACTCCGACATGTCGGATCGGTACATGCCCCGCCACAACGCATGGCGCACAGCCGGTTTGACGAGCATCGGCGGGAACCGGGTAGACAGTTGATCGACCAGATCATTCATCTGGGTCGACCGTGCGAACGCGCAGGCTTGTGTCACGATCTCGCTGTCCACGACCATTGGGCGCCGACACGCGCTCAACAGCGTGAGGTTGGCCATCGCGATCGGGTCCGCACCGCTCCACACCTCATACCGCCATCCCACAGCCCTCACTGCCGCCGCCGTCCAGGTGAATATCGCGACTCGCTTCGCCTTGTGGAGGGCGTTCTCGCTGGTGACGTCGACGAGTAGCGGACCGCTCGTCGTCAGCAACAGCAGGTCCGGGTAGTGGTTTACTGCCTTGCCGCCCCTCGGCGTGTAGGTCAAACGCATCGGCTGCGAGGTGATTGCGGTGACCGCTGGGTCGAAGTCGGCGATCATGATCCGCGCATGTTCAAGTCGCGACTCGAATTCGATGGTGCGGCCGCCCGTCATGACAACATCAAAACCCGAATAGTTGCGCCGCCCACGATATTTCGGTATTGGTCTGGCCATACGAGCGCCGTCGATATCGCCCGCGTCCGCCTCGAGCAACGGCACACACACCTCATGGCCGTTGGGACGGGTGTAGGTGACCTGCGTCCGCGTAGCGACGGCGTCGCCGTCGAGGCCCGCGCCACTCTCCATCCGGGCGACATGCACCGGATCGGATGATGTCCGCCACAACTCGGACTCAGTCAGTACCTGCATCGGTCCGCACCCCCCGACCCCGGAGCGCCATACGATCGTCGCACTCGATGGGTCAGGGAGAGACTGCGCGGACACAACTGTGGGCACGACAAAGACACGTCGATACAATCACCCATGGTGGGCTCCTTCGGATTTCTTTCCGTTCTCATCGGGACCCGCCAAGGGGCGATCGGGTCGCAGGCTGTTGGCGCAGCCTCACCGGTCGTCCCGCTCCTAGCGAGCGTCCACCCACGCTAAGCCCGTGGCAGCGACGCGTCAAGCCCAAAACGACAAATAGTCCTTGGTCGCAGCAGCCCTATGAGCAGTGCGTTAGCACACCCTCCGCGTACAATTTCCTGCATACATCGAAGCCATCACTCACAGGGGAACCTGCCATGCGCAAGGCAGCAGTGACACCAAAGGAACCACACGTGCGCGCCGAACCACGGTCGAAACGGCACGCATCCACGATCCGCTCGCCACTGAGCAACCACTCCATCGAAGCCTTCTGCTTGAATCCGAGTTGCGTCAACAAGGTGGCCTACGCGGTCGGGCAGCCCGGCAGAAAGGCAATGTTCTGCAGTCAAGGTTGCTCCACGGACTACCACACCAACCGCCGTCGGCTTAGAACCGAAGCCGAGAGACTCGACAAAGCACTTGCCTCACTCGAACCAAGAACACAGGAACACAAAGATCTCACCGAGCGCCTCAAACACGTGCGCTGGCACCTAGCGCGATACGGAGGCTAACCGGCCACTACGAAGATGTGAAGCACGCTCCACGCTTAGCTCATTACGCAGACACTCACTGCGATGCTGCCAACTTCACCGAGACCCGCCGCGCAGTTCGATACCTGTTCGTACGAAGCGGAGGTACGTCATGCAAACAGGTTCGGTTGATTGGGCCAGCCTTGGTGAGGAGCAGTTCTCCCGAGTTGTCCAGGTAGGGATGAGGCGTCGATGGGTGGGCTTGTCACCCTGCAAGCACCGGACGGACGCGGCGGTGATACCGGAATCGACGTTCTTGCCGACGACCAGCGACGGGTGTACCGGATCAAGTTCCTCATCGGTGGTTCCGGCAGCCACCGAAACGACCCACTGCAACCAAATCCGCATGTCTTTCGAGTGGGCGTTGACCTCTTGCCACCCCTGCACGAACGGGTACTGATCACCTCGAAGACCCCCACGCCGGGTGTGCGTCGGTCCAAGGGAGGGGTTTCCACCGCCGACGGCCTGAAGATCAGAATCGAGGAGGCCCGTTCGCGAGTGAGTCGGAATCTGAACACGACGCACTTCATTCGCCAGGGAGTACAGTTAGGCATGTATTCCCCTCGATTCCGTCCAGCGACGCCCCACGGTGTTACACCAGCAGCGCGGACAGTTCACGTCTGCACGACGAATTCTGGTCGTCCAACGGAGATGTCATGTCTGATCTGATGAATCACAAGCGGCAGCTACTGCACGAGCTAACCGGACTGAACCGCCCCGGGTTCGTCGGAGGCTCTCGAACCTGTGAAGGATGGAGAGCATGGCAGCACCTCGGAAGTACAGCATTGAGCTGAAGGAGCGAGCGACGCGGATGGCGGTGGAAGCCCGCAAGGACCCGGCCACACGGCCGGGAGCGTTCAAACGGATCGGCGATCAACTCGGTGTGCACCCGGAGGCGCTACGCACCTGGGTCAAGCAAGCCGAAATCGATGGCGGGCAGCGGCCGGGGACCACGAGCAGCGATTCCGAGCGGATCGCGCAGCTCGAGCGGGAGAACCGCGAGCTGCGGCGGGCGAACACGATCTTGAAGCAGGCGTCGGCTTTTTTTGCCGCGGAGATCGACCGCCCACAGCGTTGATCGTGGAGTTCGTCGCCGCTTCTCGCGACGAACACGGAGTCGATCCGATCTGCGCGGCCCTACGCGACACGGCCGCCCAGATCGCTCCGTCCACGGTACGAGCCCACCTGAGTGCGAACAAGACCGAGGCGCCACGCACGGTGCGTGACCGGGAGATGCTCGGCGAGATCCGCACCGTGCACGCCGACAATCTCGGCGTCTACGGTGCCCGCAAGGTCCACGCCGAACTACGCAGAAAGGATATCGACGTGGCGCGCTGCACCGTCGAACGATTGATGAAAGCCGATGGACTGCAAGGGATACCGAGGTTGAAGACACGCAGGACCACCCGCAGCGATGGCGCCGAAACCCCGCAACCGGCCGACCGAGTCGGCCGGCAGTTCACCGCCGAGGCGCCGAACACCTTGTGGGTGGCGGACCTGACCTACATCCGCACCCACTCCGGGTGGGTGTACGCGGCGTTCATCCTCGACGTGTACTCGCGCGTGGTCGTCGGCTGGCAGGTCTCGACCACCATGCACACCGACCTCGCGCTCGACGCCTTGGATATGGGGTTGTGGGCGCGGTCGCGTGCCGGCCAGGGCGTGGCCGGGCTGATTCACCACTCCGACCGCGGAGTGCAGGGTGGATTCAATCGGTCGTCGCAACACCTCGATGACGGAGGTGTGCGATGGGACGCAGCAACAAGCAGACACGCCAGGCGCCGGTGGGTGCCCGCCGGCAGTGGGCGGCGGATCGGGCGTTGCGCCCGTCGATGCGGTCACCGGGGAGACCGGAACCCTCGCGTGCGGTGCAGCGCGATTTCTGGCGGCGGATCGCCTCAGGAGCGACGACTGCCGACGCCGCGGAGGCCGTCGGCGTGTCGTGGCCGGTCGGGTCCCGGTGGTTCCGTCACGCTGGCGGCATGCCGCCGATCAGCCTGGACGAGCCCACGGGCCGCTACCTGTCGTTCACCGAGCGTGAGGTGAGGAGATCGCACTGTTGCGCGCCCAGGATGTCGGCGTGCGGGAGATCGCCCGTCGGATCGGACGCGACCCGGGGACGATCTCACCGAGCTGCGCCGCAACGCGGCGACCCGCAGCGGCACGCAGGTCTACCGAGCCGGAGTGGCGCAGTGGAAAGCGCAGCAAGCCGCGAAACGCCCGAAAACGGCGAAGCTGGTAGACAACGACAGGTTGCGTGAGTATGTGCAGGAGCGGCTCTCCGGGGCCGTCCGCCGGCCCGACGGCACCGCCGTCGCAGGCCCCGACACGCCCGCGTGGAAAGGACTGAACAAGCCGCATCGGCAGGACCGACGGTGGGCGACGGCATGGAGCCCGCAGCAGATCTCGCACCGGCTGAAAGTTGATTTCCCGGAGGATGAGTCCATGCGCATCAGTCACGAGGCGATCTACCAATCGTTGTACATCGAAGGTCGAGGCGCCCTGAAACGGGAGTTGGTCACATGCCTGCGCACCGGCCGGGCACTGCGGGTGCCCCGTAGCCGATCGCAGAACAAGCCGCAGGGACATGTCACCGCGGACGTGGTGATCAGCGAACGCCCCGCCGAAGCCGAAGACCGTGCTGTCCCAGGGCATTGGGAAGGCGACTTGATCATCGGGACCGGCCGGTCCGCGATCGGCACGCTCGTCGAGCGCAGCAGCCGCTCCACGATCCTGGTGCACCTGCCTCGATTGGAGGGGTGGGGCGAGAGGCCGCCTGTGAAGAACGGTCCGTCCCTCGGTGGCTACGGCGCCGTCGCGATGAACGCCGCGCTGACGACATCGATGACCACGCTTCCCGAGCAGCTCCGCAAGACCTTGACCTGGGACCGCGGAAAGGAGCTGTCCGGTCATGCCCGGTTCGCTCTCGAGACCGGCACGAGAGTGTTCTTCGCCGACCCGCACTCGCCCTGGCAACGACCGACGAACGAGAACACGAACGGCCTGCTGCGCCAGTATTTCCCGAAGGGAACCGATCTGTCCCGGTGGTCCGCCGAGGACCTCGAGGCCGTCGCTCTGGCGATCAACAACAGGCCACGCAAGGTCCTCGGCTGGCGAACCCCGGCCGAGGTCTTCGCCGAGCAGCTACGCTCCCTGCAGTAGCCCGGTGTTGCATCGACCGGTTGAACTCGCCCAGTATCGAGCCATCCGCTACACCGAACGTCTCGCCGAAGCAGACGCAGTGACTTCTGTTGGCTCCAAGGGTGATTCGTACGACAATGCGATGGCCGAGGCGTTCAACTCGTTGTTCAAGGCCGAGTGTATCCGTAACCCAGTCATGCGCCCTCGCGGTGGCTGGGGCGGTGTCGGCGAGGTCGAGATCGCCGTCGCCGAGTACATCGACTGGTTCAACCACCGCCGCCTGCACGGCGAGATCGGGCACGTCCCACCCGTCGAGTACGAGACCACCTACTGGTCGACCCACACAGTCACCAGCTACCGTGAGAACCCGGTCCCGGCAACCGCTGGAACCAACTAACCGAGCCCCCAGCAAACCCGGGGCGATTCAGCGTGCTGTATCGACCCGAACCTGGCCGGGAACACCGGCGCCACTCATGTCAGGTGCTACCTGCATTTAGACGGGTGACGACCCAGGGGTTCAGTGCGGCGGCCATGCGGACCTATCACGTCGCAATGGAGTCGGTGGCCGATGACCTCGCAGATAAGTGGATGGACGCGCAGACTGGCATATCTGTTCACGACGACATGACTGCGGCCACCCTCGAGGTGATTGGGCGTGCGGGCTTCTCGGAGCACATGGGACTCCTTGGGCCCAAGAGTGTCGGCGATCGAGACACGGCCCGGTTCCTCTCCGCTTTGTCGCGGACACTGGAATGGGCGAGCACATCCACCAACGACTTGCCGATCATCGGCGGCCTGCGTGAGGCGTTGACGTCTCAGCAGCGACGACGTGATATCGACTTTGCTCGTTCGTACATTGACTCCATCGTTGAGGCGCGAGCGAGCAGCAGCTCAGAACGCGCCGATGACCTGCTGTCCCTGATGCTCGGCACTACCGATCCCGAGACAGGAAAGCAGCTGCCACGGGACAACATCCGGGACTAAGTACTCACGTTCCTCGTTGCTGGCCACGAGACCACTGCGGCGTTAATGGAGGTCGCACTCTTCTACCTTGCGACCCAGCCCGAGGTCTCGGACCTGACCGCTGCAGGATCGATCCCCTCCACGACCAGCACGTTGACCGGGTAGTGCGCCATTTGCCTGTCCGATCCACCGTTGTCGTGGACGCCGAAACACTTCCGGACGTGCTGGTTCACGTTGACGACGAGCAAACGGTCGCGAAAGACCTCACCGGCTCGCCGGTGTCGATCGGCTCGACAAGCCGAGTCCGCGGCTGGATCGATCCGGCGGATCGACGACAGGTCGTAGTCGTCGACGATCGGGTGCTTGGCGAGGGCGACCGCGATGGGCGGGGCGATGTATAGGTATGTCACGCGCCGGCTCTGGACGAGGTCGAGGAACGTGGGCAGTTCCATCTTCGGCATCGTCACCAGCGTTCCGCGGCGATACAGGGTCAGGTTCATGATGGTGTTCATCCCGTAGATGTGGAAGAACGGGAGTACTGCCATGACCCGCGTCGGCGACCGGGTAAGGTATTCAGCACGAATAACCCCTCGACCTGAGGAGCGGCCCGTGGTTGAACAAGCCCCCGACGAGCTGTCGACCGTGCAACTCGTCGAACGCCTGCAACAACAGACCACCACCCTGGTCACCACCGAGATCCGTAACGCCCTGGATGAAATAAAGACCAAGGGGACCCGACTGGGAATCGGAGTCGGCATCTCCGGTGCCGGCACCCTGCTGGTGCTGTACGGGCTCGCCACTCTGGTAGCGGCCGCCGTCATCGGCCTGGCCATCGCCGTCCCGGCGTGGCTGTCGGCACTCATCGTCGGTGCCGCACTCGTCGCCATTGGTGGCGTCGCTACCGCCATCGGGGCGCTACGGGCCAAGGCAGCGGTGCCACCCGCCCCCGAACGCACCGCGGCAAGCGTGCAACGCGACGTCGAGACCATCAAGGAGCATCTGTGACCACGACACCCGAGGAGCCCCGCGACGCGGACTCGACAGCTACCCCACCACCCGTTGTTCCGGACGAGTCGCCACGGGTCGAAGAGCAACGGGCAGAGCTGGCCCGCACAGTGGATGCGCTGACCGACAAGCTCGACGTCCCGACCCGCCTCAATGCCGCAGCGAGCCAGAAAGCGCATGACGCCGCAACCACAGCCAAGGACAACAAGCAGACACTGATCGGCGGCGCCGTCGTCGCAGCCATGGCCATCGGAGTGATCCTGGCGATTCGTCGCCGACGTCGATAGGAGTTTCCCATGAGTACGGTGTCCAAAGCCTTCTACAAACCGCTGTCGCTGGCGACCAGCGTCTTGGGCGGTATCGCCGCCGGGGCAGTGTTCAACCAGATCTGGAAACGCGTCTCCGACAAGCCCGATGCCCCCTCGCCCACCGATCTACAGCGCACCAACTCCGAAGTGCTGACCGCGGCCGCGTTGCAAGGGCTAATCTTCGGACTCGTGCGTGCGGCGGTCGATCGCGCCGGAGCGCGCGGCTACAAAGCCGTCACACACGAAGATCCGGCATGATCCCGATGACGCCCTGACACCCAGCGCCTGCCCGGGGGCATCGGCTACGGCGACGGGGCGCAGTTGCGTGACAACCGGTGTCAGTTCTGCTCGTACAAAGCAGCGCTCTGCGACGCCTGGACCCACACGGGAGATCAGTCGAACCAACGACAGACGCAACCAAAGCTCGTCGAGAGCGTTTCGTTTCGATGTCTTGCAGGGGGCTCTGTTCCGACCACCGATTCGAGTCCGGCGGCCGATTCGAGTCCGGCGGTGAGGTTCTGGAGAGTGGTGAACGCAGCCACCGTTGACGAAGCCATGCGCACGATGGCATCCATGGGACTCTCCCGCCACGCCCAGTTGTCGCCGCACCTCCTGCGTAAACGGCCTGTGCGCGACAACGTTCCTACGCCGATCTCCACGAATGGCTGGCACAGGCCAACTCATCGACGACGCCCTCTCGTCGTGGCGGGCGACTGGGCAGCTGCCGACGCCGACACATTTTCACCACCGGCAGTGCCCCGGGGGTGAGAACGGGGTCTACAGGGTGACGAGCTCGATCAGGAGTTCTTCTCGGTGTCCTCGACCAGCTCGTGCTCGTGCTCGGCGCGCTGGTCGAGTTCCTCGCTGTCGAGATGCTTGGGAGACTTGGCGTGCTCCCGATGATCGGGGTGCACCGTCTCAGTCGGGACCATCACGTCATCCAGGGTGGGTTCGTCATTGCTCATGGTTTAACAATAACCACTCACGGTGACACCCAAACCCGTCCCGCTTAGTGCCCGGCCATCTCGTCCTTGACCTTGCCTGCAGCATCCTTCACGCTTCTGACGCCGCCCTTGACCGCGGACGATGCCTAATCGCCCTTGCCTTCGTCCTTGATGTCAACGGCCAGATTGAGGTCCTGAGCGCCGGCGGCATCGCGTTCTTACTTGTTCGATCACCCTTAATAGGGTGCAGGGAAGTGAAATGCCTGCCGAGGTCGACGACGTCGAGTGTTTGACGACGCGATCAAGGGCACGATCTCACGGGCGAACGACTGTTCAGAATCTCGAGTGGTTCGAGGTCGTCGAGACTAGAGGTCATATCGACAACGGCACGGTGGCCCACTTCCAGGTCACCCCAAAACGGGTTTCCGCCTCAACGAATCGTGAGTCTGCGGACGGTGACTTGCCGTTCCCCGCGTTGATCATTGACTTGCAAGGTGACGGCCCGACCACCGAGGGCGGGGCGTCGCGCGCAGCCTGTGCCACAGCACCTTGAGGACCCGGAAACCGGGTCCGGATGTTCCGACCACCGCTGCACGTGATCCAGTGACATGGCCACGGCCATCAGAACAAGCGGCGCCATGAGGCCGACGAACATCGCACTTCCCTCCCCTGGTGACGCGCACTCGGCGTCACGCCTTCCCGTCGTCTCGTTCGGGCGCACTCGGCGCCTGGTTTAACCTCGATCCACCGATCGGCTTTTGCGGTGTGGTGAAAAGTGTTGAGCACGTTCGGCCTGGGTGGCGGGCATGAGTCAGTTGCCGATCTCTGATGTCGGCTTGTTTCACCGGGTTTCGGGATCGAGGCTGTTGGGCCGGGGTGGTTAGGGCCAGGTTGGCGGTCTTCGGTGAATAGTGTTGTCGAACAACAGGTTCCATTCGGTTTCCCACGGCCATCGGGCGGGTAGGTGCATGGTGATGCGCCGGGCTGAGGACGCGATACGCGCCGGAATGCAGATCAGGGTGCGGCGGACCGTGGATGTGGTGGCTTTGGCCAGACGCCCGCCGCTGAGGCTGGCGGCAGCACGAGTCAGGTTGAACGCGATGACCGCACACACCAGCCAGGCGGCGTTCGCGCAGAACTTTCCCGACGGCAGATGCGCGAGCGCGGAGGCTTTGAGATCGGCGTGAACTTGTTCGATGACCGCGTGGGCGCGGTGGGTCTTGTCGGCGGTGACGGTGTCGAGGTCGCTGGTGGTGAAGAAGGCGTGGAATCGCCACACATCGAACAGGCCGTCGCCCTCGGGTCGGAAGTCGGGGATACGGCGCACCACCAGCCGCCCGGGAACCTGCAGCGCTTTGGCTTTGGAGGTGAACGCGGTGAACGCTATCTCGGCGACCTCGGCACGTGAGATCCACAGTCCGGTGTCCGCGTCGAGAATCGCGTCGGTGTACTCGATCTTTGTCCACGCATCGGCTGCGATCTCGCTGATCGCCGCACGTATCCGCAAGTCTTGGCGCACGGTGACCGATACCTGGGCGCCGGCACCGATCGCAGCACTGACGGCGCGGTGACCGTAGAACGCTGAATCCGCCCGCACCAGCACCGGCCCCGACGCGTCAGTCGACCGCAGACGCCGCACGCTAGCCAGTGTGTCGGCGATCAACCGATGGGCTCCGCGGGCGGAATTGCATGCTCCTTTGCGTAGTCGTTGAGCAGCGATCACCGGTGCACCGTGGGCGGTGCTGATGGTGGTGATCGCCGAGTTGAGCCCCCGTACCCGGGTGTAGCCGAACCCAGCGCCCTGTTTGGCCGGGCCGTGGACCTCGATGATCGAGTCGTCGATGTCGACCATCACCGGCCCGTCGATCCCGGCCAGTACCGGGGTGTGGGTGTGCAGGCCAGCGAGCGTGCGGGCGGCGATCGCATCCAATTGCCGGACATGCCCGAACCGGAACTCGCGCAGAAACGACCCCAACGTCGACGGGGCATACGGATGGTCGAACACCTTCCCCATCGCACCGTGCCGCAGTACGGCCATGTCATCGATGCTGTCGGCACCGGCCACCATGCCCGCGACCAGCGAGAACACCTTCCGATCCGGATTGGCGCCCTTGTCGGTCGGCACCGTCAGATGCTCGAGAGCCAACCCCGACAGGCCCGCTTGCTCGGCCAACGTCATCACCGGCACCAACCCCGCCGCGCCGAGGAGATTCGGATCATCACAGGATGCAGACCGGACCGGATGACTGTGAGACAATCGCATCTACGAGATGCCCTTCTGCGTGCACGGATGGAAACCTAGACAATTCCCATTCTGTCACTCAGACAGGGCATTTCGTCTATCCCTCACCGCCCAAACGAATACGAATCGGTGGATCGAGGTTTAACCGGCCACATTGAGGCTACCTTGGGACGATGAGTTTCCCATGCGACGACCACATCCGAGACGATCCTGACTCAGCGGATCCCGATGATCCGCGTAAGCCGGACTCGCTGACCGATCTGACGAAACCGTCGTTGGTCTACGTGTTACGTAAGACCGCACGCGAATTCTCCAAGGACCAGTGCACGGACCTGGCGGCCGCGCTGACCTATTACTCGGTATTGTCCTTGTTCCCGGCTCTGCTCGTGTTGGTGTCGCTGCTCGGTGTGTTCGGGCAGGGGCAACGGACAACTGATGCCGTGCTGAGGATGGTCGACGATCTCGGCCCGTCATCGGCGGTCGACACGCTTCGTGGGCCGATCGAGCAGATAGTCACTGCGCCCAGTGCGGGCTTCGCCCTGGTGATCGGTTTGGTTGGCGCGGTGTGGTCGGCATCCGGGTACGTCGGCGCGTTCGGTCGTGCGATGAACCGGATGTACGAGATCGATGAGGGCCGGCCGATCTGGAAGCTGCGGCCGCTCATGCTGCTGGTCACGCTGGTGGCGTTGATCATGACTGCGGCTGTCGCGTTCATGCTGGCCGTGAGTGGTCCGGTAGCGAAGTCGCTCGGCGATGTGATCGGTGTCGGCGACACAGCGCAGGCGGTCTGGAGTGTCACGCGGTGGCCGGTGGTCCTCGTCTTCGTCATTTTGATCGTGGCGATCCTGTATTGGGTCACCCCGAACGTGCAGCAGCCGAAGTTCCGGTGGGTCAGCGCGGGCGCGGTTCTGGCGATCGTCACCTGGATCGCCGCGTCGGCGTTGTTCGCCTTCTACGTGTCCGAGTTCAGCAACTACAACAAGACGTATGGCGTGTTGTCGGGGGTCATCGTGTTCCTGCTGTGGCTCTGGCTCACGAATCTCGCTCTGCTTTTCGGCGCGGAGTTTGATTCCGAGCTCGAACGAGGCCGCCAACTCCAGGCCGGATTGCCGGCCGAGGAACACCTGCAGCTTCCGCCCCGCGACACGCGAGCGGCGGACAAGAAAGAGCATGCCGACAAGAAATTCGTGAAACGTGCTCGCGCGTTGCGCGAGTCACGCGGTGAGCAGACCTGAGACGCAGTCCGCACTGCTGGTCAGCGGTGTCGGAAACGCGCACTCAGGAACGCAACTGCCAGTGCAGCACAACGGTGGTTCCCTCGTCGCCGGTCGACGTGGTGACAGCGTCGCTCAATACGGCCATCAACGCGATGCCGCGACCACGAAGGGGGACTCTCAGGATACATGATGACACGTCCTCCGGCCGATATGCCCCGCGACTACTCCGACCATGCCGACCTCATGGCGGCGCTCAGTGCAGAGAACGACATCGACGTCCAGGCAGCTATCCGTGCTGCTGTGGACAAGTACGGAGTACTGCCAGATCAGGTCACAGCGGCCAGTCTCCTCGCGATCGACACCTACGGGCACTGGAACCGGGCCGGGAAGCCCGTTCTCGAGGACCGGGATCTGTACGAAGCGCTGTGGGCATACGCTGACGCCATCGACCACAGCGACGCCGGATGGATCGAGTCGTTGGATGAGTTGGCGAGGCTCGCCGCCGAAGGCCGGTACTACTCCCAGGGAGGTCGCAACGACGACCTGCTGGCGGCACTGGCGACGTCGCGGCGACTCGCCGCAGCCAGTGACGAAATCCTGCTCGCTGCCGTCCAATCTGCCCGCGACGCAGGAAGGTCATGGGACTTCATCGGGGAGGCGCTGGGCATCGCGCGTCAGAACGCCTACCGGCGCTATGCCCACAGGCTTCGCACACCCGTCAAGACGAAACGAGCCTGACGCGCACCCGATCACAGCATCGATCCTGTGGTGAGGCGTGTCAGCTCACTAGCGTCCGGGGATCGTCATCAGAGTCGTCGACGTCGTGAACGTCGGTGGTCAGGGTGAATCCGCTGCGAAACAGGGGAGCGAGGTTGTCGACTGCCTGGTCGAGTTTCTTGCCGCTCAACAACCCAGTGCGAGCTGAGATGATCGCGCAGACGGAGAGTGTGAACGCGTGGAGTGTCGGTCAAACGAACTACGCGCGGGAGACCGGTGCGAAGAAGAAGATATGGGAAGCCCTCGCAGGTGCTTGCAATCAGTGCGCTCCACTTGATGGAGTGAAGGTGGATCTCGACGATGAGTTCCCCGGGGGAGTTCTGATGCCCGCTCGACATCCTCGGTGTCGGTGTTCGGTGTACTTCGAGTATTAGTAGGGGATGGCATGGCGGGACCAATACGACGTGACCATCGCTTTCACGTATTCGTCGTCGAGCTTGACATTAGAAATCCGAACGTTCCTGTGTTTACGTTCGCAAGAACTAACGACCGAGGTTGGGCCTTGACCCCGGATCGTGGACACGATGTCATTTCGGTTATGCCGCTTCCGTGAGGGTAGCTGATCTCGCGGCCGCGTAGGTGTTCTCGTAGCTGTTCGGGGTGATCTGGCCGATCGCGGAGTGGCGTCGGCGCGTGTTGTATCGGTTCGTCCACCGGAACACGGCCCGGTGGGCGGTGGCTTGATCGGGGAACGCCGACGCGCCTTGGAGGAGCTCGCGTTTGAGCGCGGCGTTGAAGCTCTCGGCCAGCGAGTTGTCGGCGCTCGTGCCCACCGCGCCCATGGACTGGGTCACCTTGAGCTGCTCGCAGAGTGCTGCGTAGGCTTTCGACGCGTAGACCGAGCCGTGGTCGCTGTGGAACACTGCGCCGGCCAGCGATCCGCGGTCGCGGTGCGCGCCGCGGAGAGCGCCTTCGACGAGTTCGGTGCGCATGTGGTCGGCGACCTGCCAGCCGGCGAGCTTGCGCGACCCGAGGTCGATGCAGGTCGCCAGATACAGGTTGCTGCCGTCATCGATGGGGAGGTAGGTGATATCGCCGACATACCTGCGGTTCGGCTCCCCGGTGCTGAAGTCCCGCCCGATCAGGTCGGGGAACTTCCGTCCGGACTGGTCCGGGATCGTGGTCTTCACCCGGCGGCGCAGTCGGATCCCGCGAGCGCGTGTTCCCGCATCACCCGAGCGACCCGCTTATGATTCACCCGCCCGGCGGCGGGGACGCCGTCGTTGAGGTCGGCAGTGATCCTCGGTGCCCCGTAGGTGCGGTCACCACCCTGCGCGGGGTCCTGCAGCACCCGGATCCGTGCCGCCAACCGGGCGTCGTCCGCGGCTCGCGCGGCCCGTCCCGGGGCTGCGGCCAGCCACGCGTAGAACGAGGACCGGGCGATCTCGATGACCTCACACAACCGCTTCACGCCGTAGGCGTCCTTGTGGTCCTCGACGAACTGGAAGCGGTTCACCAGTTCGTCTCCGCAGCGAAATACTTCGCCGCCTGACGGAGGATGTCCCGCTCCGTCTCGAGCTTGACCTGCTCCGCTCTCGAGACCGCTAACTCGGCTTCCAACCGGATGATCCTCGCCGCCTGCGACTCCGACCGCACCGACACAGGCGGCGACACCGAACCGGCCGCAGCGGTCCCGGATCCGAGCTTGTCGACCCATTCCTTCAACGCACCACGGGAGATCCCCAAATCGGCCGCGATCGCTTTCAGCGTCGCGCCCGGCGTGGACTCGTACAAATCCACCGCACGCTGCCGGAACTCGTCCGTGTAGTTCTTCCTTGCCATCCCTCAGATTCTCGCTTCCCCAGCATCGTGCTGGAATCAGCGTGTCCAAGATCAGGGGTCAAGCCCCGGCGCATTCTGACATCTTGTTGGCACTGCATGTCAGCGACACTCATCAGCGGGCGTGCATACGATGGGATACGGCCAGCCGTCTTGGAACACAAGCGCTTTCTAGGCCGATGGCCGCCCGAGATCACCACCAACCCGAGGAGATCGACATGGCAAACGGCAATCGTGCAGTACTGTTCGACAGCCCGAAACACATGAAAGTCGAGGAACTCGACTTCCCCAAGTTGGAGATGCCGAATGGCAAGAAGGCGCCACATGGCGCCATCCTGAAGATGGTCGCGACGAACATTTGCGGCAGCGACCTACACATCTACCGTGGGTCCTTTCCCGTTCCCCAGGGCATGGTCATGGGACACGAGATGACCGGCGAGGTCGTCGAGGTCGGCCCGGACGTGGAGTTTCTGACCGAGGGCGATCTGGTCTCGGTACCGTTCAACGTTGCGTGCGGACGATGTCGAAACTGCCGCGCGCGTCGCACAGAGGTCTGCGAGACGACCAACGCAGATGTGAGTTGCGCCGCCTACGGCTTCAATCTCGGAAACTGGGACGGCGGACAGGCCGAATATCTGTTCGTGCCGTACGCCGACTTCCAGCTCCTGCGCTTCCCCGACAAAGACCAGGCCATGGAGAAGATCCGAGATC
Organism: Gordonia otitidis; assembly: GCF_020735545.1. NCBI lineage: Bacteria > Bacillati > Actinomycetota > Actinomycetes > Mycobacteriales > Gordoniaceae > Gordonia > Gordonia otitidis. The sequence goes on along the minus strand of NZ_CP085974.1, from coordinate 2,188,051 downwards.
TCGCCTTGCTCTCGGACATTCTGCCGACCGCGTTTCACGGACTCATGGAAGCGGGCGCCAAACCAGGATCCACCGTCTATATCGCCGGCGCTGGCCCCGTCGGGCGCTGCGGAGCCGCGGCGGCACGACTGCTCGGGGCCTCGTGCATCATCGTCGGCGACTACCATCAAGACCGGTTGGACCTGGTCAAAAGCAACGGCTGCGAGACTATTGATCTCAGTCAAGACATCCCCCTCACCGATCAGATCGAGGCAATCCTCGGCGAGCCCATGGTCGATTGCGCCGTCGACTATGTCGGCACCGAAGCTCACGGTATCGGTGCTGACGCGCAGTCCATGGACCCCGCAAACGCGATCAATCAGGTTCTCGACGCCACCAGGGCCGGCGGAGCTACTGGCGTTATCGGCGTCTACGGGCCCGACCCACTTGCCGCGTCGAAGGATGAGCAACAGGGCACCTATCCGATCGACTTCGGTAAGGCCTGGATCAAGTCGCCACGCGTGACGGCAGGGCAGGCACCGATCATGCACTACAACCGCGAACTGATGATGGCCATCCTCTGGGACCGCATGCCCTACCTCAGCGCAATGCTCAACACCCAGGTCATCAGCCTCGACGAGGCGCCCGCCGCCTACGAGACCTTCGACCAGGGCTCGCCGAACAAATTCATCATCGACCCCCACGGGATGCTCTCAGCCTGAGCGCTACCAGCTACCTAGACGTGGTCGGCCCTGTGTCTGCACAGAAGCGCAGACACAGGGCCGATGGTTTACTAAAGCGAGAACCTAACCCACTGGCGGTGATCACGAGATGGTCGATACACACGACATTGAACTCCCAGTGTTCGAACATTGGTCTACGGCCGACACCACCGACGACACTATTGGCGACCGATGGGCGCAGATCCGTCGACACAGTTACACCGACGTCGCTACCGATCCCGTTCTTCCAGGCTTCTACGGCGACGTTGCTCTTGGCCGATACACCAATTTCACGTTGTCGACCAAGCGCGCCAACGCCGAGGACGCCCGTCGCTCGGCAACCCGCATCGCGCGGGGACATGACGCCGATGAGTATCTCTTCGCAACGTTCCAGATCCGTGGTAGCTGCCTGATCGAGCAGGCCGACCACACCCACCTCGCCGCACCCGGATCGCTGTTCATCTACGACAGCTCCCTGCCGTTCCGCATGCGCGCCGATGGACCCTACGAGCAGGTGGTCGTCCAGGTGGGCGCCGATCGCGCCTTCGCACTAGCCGGCATGGACCGCACCACCGATATCCTCGCCACACCCATGGAGTGTTCTGGAGTTCTCTCCGCTGTGTCTGCATTCTTCACCCAACTGGCCCACTACCAGGCCGACGACCCCGTCGCAGCAGCCCGACTCGAACCGCACGCAGCCTCATTAGCCGTGTCTTTGCTACGGCTGACTAGCCCCCTACGCCCGCCGGCCGAGATACCCGCGCTCCTTCGTCGCGATCAAGTAATCGCCTACATTCATGCACACCTCACCGACCCTGACCTCGACGCCGACCGCATCGCCGATGCGGTGAGATTGTCCCGCAGAAGCCTCTACCGACTCTTTCACGACACCGACTACACGCTCATGGACTACCTGCGCAGGGCCCGCGTTGAAGCCGCACAGAACCTGCTCCGCAACCACCCCACAAAGTCTATTTCTCACATCTCGCGGGAAGCGGGCTTCAACGACGAACGCTCGTTCTACCGCACCTTCCGAACCATCACAGGCATGACGCCGAACGACTACCGCGAACAGTTCCATTAGCCGCCCGGCCACGCAGTCGTCTCCCCCGCTCGCCTAACCGAACCAGCATGCACGCCGCCTGGTTTCCCGACGTGAGCGCGCCCCAAAGCGAGCTTGCATCAGGGTCGCGCCGACGGAATCCCGGGTGTTGACACCGGCTTTGGCCAAGGCGTGAGCGTGTCCCGTTTCAGTTACGGTGACACTGGACCGTAGCGGGATCGTCCCCGTCAAGGCGCGGGTAGACCCATTCGATGCGAGTCATCTCGCTATCGGGGCTCACGCCGCGATGGGTGGCGCAGAAGAACTCGACAAACTGCGCTCGCGTCAGCTCCGGAAACCCTTCGGCGACGACATCGGAGGCCGTTGCTCGCCCTGGCCGCAATCGACGACGGCCTGCCGACAAGATCTCGTACCGCTGTGGCGATCGCGTCTCTACTTGGGGCATCGGTGGGGTTGCCCGCGTACCTGCTGCTGCGTGAGCGCGCCCAACCGCTGGGCGACGAGGGCGGGTGAGCCGAAGTCGAGCACATCGAGGGCGTCGGTGACTATCTTTCGTCTGTGGTCAGGCAGCTCGACGTATACCTATTTGCGGAGCTGCTCGACGACGCCACCTGTCGTCGCCGCGTAGTCATCGGCGTTGGCCCGCTCGTCGTCTGTGAACGCCTGCACATCTCCCGGCCCGGCTTACGTATACGACCAGGTCAAGCAGCAGTTGCGGCTGCAGTCCGACCGGCCCACCGCCCTCCGAGAGGCGATCTACGCCTGCCGCAAAGGCGGCAGCCTCTTCATCCTCGGAGTCTTCGGCGGGTTCGTCGACAAATTCCCTCTCTGTGCGATGGTGAACAAGAGCATGACCGTGCGCGGGGCCCAGCAGCACGGCCATCGCTACATCCCCCAGATCCTGCAGCACATCGCCGACGGCGACCTCTCTACCGAGCACCTCGCCACCCACATGATGCCGCTGGACCAAGGACCCCACGGCTACGAGATGTTTAAGTACAAGCAGGACGGCTGCGTCCGGGCCGTCTTCCAACTCGACCGATGACCCAAGCAGTAAGCCAGCACCGGTCGCGGACGCGCCGGCCCTTCGAGGATCTCAGCCCACGTCCCACCTCAGGACAACCAGAAGGAAGTGATCGCGGATGCGACGGATAACGCTGCCGAGCGGGGAGTCCATCCCTGTGCTGGGCCAGGGCACCTGGGGCTGGGGTGAGGACCCCGGCCGCCGCGGCGACGAAGTCGCCGCGCTGCACGCCGGCCTCGAGCTGGGCGTGACGCTGGTCGACACCGCCGAGATGTACGCTGACGGCGGCGCGGAGGAGGTGGTCGGTGAAGCATTGGCGGGTCGCCGCGACGAGGCATTCGTGGTCAGCAAGGTCCTTCCGTCCCACGCCTCCCGTTCCGGCACGATCGCGGCCTGCGAACGCAGCCTGAAACGCCTGGGCACCGATCGGATCGACCTCTACCTGCTGCACTGGCAGGGCAGGTACCCGCTGCAGGACACCGTCGCGGCCTTCCAACAGCTCGTCGAGGACGGGAAAATCCGATACTGGGGCGTCAGCAACTTCGACCACCGGGCCCTCGCCGACCTGCAGGACGTGCCGGGCAGCAGCGGGCTGGCCACGGATCAGGTGCTGTACAACCTGTCGCGGCGAGGACCGGAGTACGACCTCCTGCCGTGGTGCGCCGACCACCAGCTGCCGGTCATGGCGTATTCGCCGATCGAGCAGGGCCGCATCCTTCACGACACGACGCTGAACGACGTCGCGGCGCGTCACAGCGTCAGCGCCGCGGCGGCGGGCATCGCCTGGGTGCTGCGCCGCGACTCGCTCTGCACGATCCCCAAGGCGAGCAGCCCGCAGCACGTGCGAGACAACGCCACAGCACTGGACGTGGAGCTGACCCGCGAAGACCTGGATGCTCTGGACCGTGCGTTCCCGCCCCCGAGCGGACCGCGACCACTAGAAATGCTGTGACCCTGACCAAGGGCGCAGCCCGGTCGGTCCGGGCAGCGCGGCAGCACCGTCGGTGAGGGTGGGAGTTGCCGGGCTTGAAAGGGGATGATTTCGCGGATGTCAGAGAACTCTGAGCCGGGCAGCGAGGCCGACGCGCGGGACAGCGGCAGCGGGTCGGTGGGCAACCTTGAGCTGTTCTTCGACCTGGTGTTCGTGTACGCCATGGCGCAGCTGACCGAGCTGGTGCGGGACGACGTTTCGTGGCGGGGTTTCGGTCATGGTGTGCTCGGCCTACTGGCGGTGTGGTGGGCCTGGGTCTGCTACACCTGGCTCACCAACACCTTCACCACGAATCGGGTGGTATTTCGCTGCCTGGTCATCGCCGCCATGGCTGCGATGCTGCTGGCCGTAAGCGCACTCCCGACCGCGTTCAGCACCGGAGCCTTCGTCTTCGGGCTTGCCCTGCTCGCCATCCGCGTCATCCACCTGGTCTTGTTCGTCGTGGACGCCTCCCACGACGACGAACACCTCCGTGCAGGCCTCCTGCGGCTGGCCCCGAGCCTGCTCATCGCACCAGTCCTGATCGCCGTCGCCGCCGCCTTCCCAGCCCCCTACCGAGAGCTGCTCTGGATCGGCGCAGCCATCATCGACTTCGGCGGACCCCTGGTCGCCGGGGTCGAGGTTTTCCGGGTAATGCCCTCCTACTTCGTCGAGCGCCACGGCAACATCATCATCATCGCGCTCGGTGAAGCCGTCGTCGGGCTGGGCACCGGGCCAGCGAGCACCTGCAGCAACCGGTCGTGCTCGCCGCCGCTGTCCTCGGAGTCCTGATCGCCGCCTCGTTGTGGTGGACCTACTTCGGTCTGACCGCCGGCGCCGAGCAACGCCTCAAAGACGCCGACGGGCCCGAACGCGCCCGACTGGCCCGCGACGCCTACAGCTACCTCCACCTTCCCCTGGTCGCCGGGGTCGCCTTCTTCGGCTTCGGCGCCAGCGTGGCGCTCGAGCACGTGTTCGACCCGTTACCGCTGCTGCCGGCCATCGCCCTCAGTGGCGGGGTGGGTCTGTTCTACGCCGCCGATGTCGCCTACCGATGGCGCGATCACCATCAGCTCGTGCCGGACCGCCTCCTCACGGCGGCCGCATCCCTGCTCATCATCCCGCCAGCACTGATCATGCCCGCATGGTCAGTGTTGACGGTTCTCACCGCGGTCGGCGCCCTGCGCCTGACGTGCGAACTCGTGCGACGGCCGCGGATCGGTCCCGCAGCCGCCGGCCAAGTCCACTGAGGCCGGAACGCCTAGGGCGTGTCTGACAATGAATCCAGGGGTCGGCTGGCACCTTCGAAGACGTGTCCGCGGTCCCCACTCGCTGAAGCTCGAGGGTGCCCGCTTTGTCGGCAGGAGCCTGCGGGACGCAGCGGCGCGCCGAGGACGCCGAGGGACTGCGCGGGGCCTGGGGCGCGGTAGAAGGCGCATGGCGCCAGGCGACCGACCGCGCATCGGCGCTCCCGGACGGCGCAGTCGACGTCTCGGTCGAGGGAGAGTGGTGCTTCTCCCAGACCCTGCGCCACCTCGTCTTCACGACCGGGCCTGGCTGAGCCGGGGGGGGCAGGACCCCAGGTCAACGAGGTGTCGACCGGTCGGCCGCCACGCCACAGGCCACACGCTCGAACGGTTTGCGGAGCCCTGGTTGCGTCGAAAGGTATTTTGCAGCAGACGGTTTGGCGCAGGTTGTGCTGAGGATGAGTGTGCTGGATATCACCGAGGTGTGCAAAGGCCTCGCCGAGAAACTGGGTGCCGCACGCACCGCGACGGACGGACATACGCCTATTCCATTCGAGGTTCTTGATGTACTTGAGCAGGCGGTGAGGCGGGCAATTGAGACTAGACGCCCGTTTAGCCCGAGGCCAGGGAGAGGATGGCGGCAATCTGGGATTCGGGTGCATGGAGATCCTCCGCGTCGGATGATGTCGAATGACGGCCCCGCGGTGAAACTGTCCTCAGTGACAGCCGATGTGTGAGTTCGGCGTGGATTCTTGCAGGTCGGCGAGTTCGAAGTCCTAGTGTCCTGAGTCATTAATTCGTGTGCAGTAGTGGGCGATGGAGTCGAGGATCTGGTCAGCGGTCTTGACCCACACGTAGGGGCGGGGGTTGTCGTTCCAGGTCTCGATCCACGCTCTGATGTCGGCGTTGAGTGCTCGTACGGTGCGGTGGGTGGAGCGTTGGAGTTTCTTGGTGGTCAGTTCGGCGAACCAGCGTTCGACGAGGTTCATCCAGGATGAGCTGGTGGGGGTGAAGTGGACAACAAACCGTGGGTGCGCGGTCAGCCATCGTTTGACCGCGGGTGTCTTGTGGGTGGAGGCGTTGTCCATGACCAGGTGGACGTCGAGCTCGTCGGGTACTTCGGCGTCGATCTTGCGGAGGAATCCGATGAATTCTGTTGCGCGATGCCGTGAGTGAAGCGAACCGATGACTTTTCCCGACGCGATGTCCAACGCCGCGTACAGGCTGGAGGTGCTGTTGCGCACGTAGTCGTGGCTGGCCCGTTGCGGGGTGCCCGGGAGCATGGGAAAGATCGGCTGGGTGCGATCGAGAGCTTGGATCTGGGTCTTCTCGTCAACGCAGAGCACCAGGGCACGTTCGGGTGGGTTCATGTAGAGCCCGACGACGTCGCGGACCTTCTCGGTGAACATGGGATCTTTCGACAGCTTCCACGAATCCTGTTTGTGTGGAGCCAATCCGAACGCTCTCCATACACGCGAAACAGTTGACTGCGACATGCCGAGATGCTCAGCCATCGACCGAGTCGACCAGTGTGTCGCATTCTTCGGCGTGGTCTCGAGAGTTGCGGTGATCAGGTCTTTGATCTGCTCGTCGTCGACGGTTCGAGGTCGCCCGGGCCGGGGTTCGTCGAGCAACCCCTCGCAGCGGTGCTCGACGAACCGGCCTCGCCATCGCCGCACGGTACCTCGGTTGAGGCCGAGTCGTTGTGCCACTTCGGTATTCGACCCGCCATCAGCGGCAGCGAGAACGATTCGTGATCGCATCGCCAAACCCGAGGCCGTCGTTCGCCGACGCGCCCACCCTTCGAGCTCACGGCGCTCGTCATCGGTCAGAACAATATCCACTGCTCGCGGACCCCGGGTTGCCATTCCCCAGTCTATCAACCGAATGACAATTAATGACTCAGGACACTAGCGGTAGGCGATCACGGTGCCGACGGTCATGGCAACAGCGAATGCGGAGAACGCTGCGGCCCGTAGATAGCGATTCTTCACTTGACGCGGCGTCGTCCCAGTGTGAGTGTGAGGAAGTCAGAGGTTTGCCAAGCACAACCATTTGGAGACTCGCCATGAAGGCTGTCGTCTATCAGGGGCCCAGAGATGTCGCGGTCACGGATGTTCCGGACGCGAAGATCGAACGTCCCACCGATGTGCTGGTCAAGGTGACAACGACCAATATCTGCGGCTCGGACCTGCACATGTATGAGGGCCGGACCTCCTTCGAGCAGGGCCGCACGTTCGGCCACGAGAACATGGGGGAGGTGGTGGAGGTCGGTCAGGGCGTGGAGAAGGTCAAGGTGGGCGACCGGGTCGTGCTGCCCTTCAACATCTCGTGTGGGTTCTGCAAGAACTGCGAGCGCGGTCTCACGAATTACTGCCTGACCACGCAGCCTGACCCGTCCGCCGCCGGTGCGGCATACGGATTTGCGGACATGGGCCCGTACGGCGGAGGCCAAGCGGAGCTGCTCCGGGTCCCCTTCGGCGACCACAACGCGCTGCGCCTGGGTGAGGATGCGCAGGAGAAGGAGAACGACTACGTCATGCTCTCCGACATCTTCCCCACCGGTTACCACGCCACCGAGATGGCCGGCGTGATCCCGGGCGACAGCGTCGTGATCGCCGGGGCCGGACCGGTGGGGCTGATGGCTGCCCTGTCCGCGACGAACGCGGTGCGCTTCACCGGCGGGATCGGCACCGTCGGCGTGTTCGTCCCCCAGGATCCGGGTGCCGAGGACGACTTGGCCAAGCAGGGCAAGGCGGCCATCGACTTCGGCACCCACTGGTTCAAGGGGCAGACCATGGGCAACGGTCAAGCCCCGGTCAAGAAGTACAACCGCCGGCTCCGGGACCTGATCGCGGCTGACAAGGCGAAGCCGTCCTGGATCGTCTCCCACGAGATCTCGCTGGAAGAGGCCGCCGACGCCTACAGGAACTTCGACGCCCGGTCCGAGGGCTGGACCAAGGTCGTCATCAAGCCAGGTACGTCCAGCGGAAAGAAGGCGAACTGACATGGCAGCAGATCTGCAGGGCAGGAGAGTCGCGATCCTCGCCGCGGACGGGGTCGAACGCGTCGAGCTCGAGCAACCCCGCGAGGCACTGGACAGGGCCGGCGCCCGGACCGAGGTCCTGTCGATCCACGACGGCGAGATCAAGGCCCGTAAGAACGACCTGGATGAAGCGGGCACGTTCACCGTCGACGGGCTGGTCGCCGACGCCTCGATGGGCGACTACGACGCCCTGCTGCTTCCCGGCGGCACGGTGAACCCCGACCAGCTCCGGGTCGACGAGGACGCTGTCGCGTTCGTCCGCGATTTCGTCGAGAGTGGCAAGCCTGTGGCGGCGATCTGTCACGGGCCTTGGACGTTGATCGAGGCCGGTGTGGTTACTGGTCGCACCCTGACGTCCTTCCCGAGCATCCGCACGGACCTGCGCAACGCCGGCGCGAACGTCGTCGACCAGGAGGTCGTGGTCGACAAGAATCTCATCACCAGCCGCACGCCCGACGATCTGTCGGCGTTCTGCGACGCGCTCGTGTCCCAACTCGCCGGCACCACGACAAAGGAATAGGAGACATCATGAGTGTGACCAAGGGATTGCTGGTCAGGTTCGACGCGTTGCCCGGCAAGGAGGACGAGGTGAAGGACTTCCTCGACAGCGGCCGTGGGCTTGTCGAGGGAGAGCAGGCCACCACCGCGTGGTTCGCGATCCGCCTCGGGCCGACCTCGTTCGGCATCTTCGACGTCTTTCCGGACGACGCCGGACGTGATGCCCACCTGTCCGGACCCGTGGCGGAAGCGCTCGGCGAGAACGCCGGCACGTTGTTCTCCGAACCCACGATCGAGAAGCTCGACGTCCTGGCTTCCAAGCTCCCCGCCTGACACCACAGACCGGGAGTACTGACCCCGATATGAGGGGTCGCTGCGCGCGGTGACTTCGGGCTGACACAGCCCGTTGACGTCGTGGCAGCGGCCCCTTCTCTTGCGGCCTATCGCCCATCCCTAACAGATCGAGGAACCGCGATGACAGGAACTGACGACGACGTTGCCCCGACGCGTTCACCCGAGGTAGCAGTGATCGGGGGCGGGATCGTCGGTCTGTCGACGGCGTACGCGCTGCGGGAGCAGGGCGTGCCGGTGCGCTTGTACGAGGCCGGTCTGCCCGGAACGGGTCAGTCCGCGGGCGAGTCGCGGATCTTCCGGCATGCCCACGACGACCCGCGACTCGTCGCTTTCGCGCGCGAAAGCCGCGGCGTATGGGATGAGTGGGCCGAACACTTCGACGTCGAGCTGGTCTCATCAGACGGTGTCGTGGCGATCGGCGAGAGCGCCCTGGCGCGGCTGCGGGTGCTCGACCAGGTCGGCGGCGTGGAAGCGCACGAGATCGATGCAGCCGAGCTCGCCCAGCGAATGCCGCTGCTCGCTGGGTACTCGGGGCCAGCGGTGCTCGACGAGTCGGGCGGCGCGATCCGCACCCGCACCGCGATCACGGCACTCGCGGGTGCCCTCGCAGATGCCGTCACCACCGCAGAGGTCATCTCCATCGATCCCCGTGCCGATGGGACGGTCGAGGTGCGCAGCGTCACCGACCGGGCTGTCTACTCCAAGGTGGTCGTGTGCGCCGGCCGCGAAACCGCCCGCCTGGCCCGCAGCGTCGGCCTGTCGCTGCCGGTTCGCCTTGCCGCACACGTCCGGCTGACCTTCGACGTGAAAGCCGCCGCCCCGGCTCGAGTCGCGTGCCTGCAGGACAGCAGCGGCGTCTTCGGCGAAGTCGGCGTGTACGCGACGCCGCTACCGGGCAACAGCAGTTATTCGGTCGGACTCAGCGAAACCGTCGGCGTCCGCGACGACGGAACGTTCATCGACCCTGCGGCGATTCGATCGCTGGACGAACGCGCGCGCGAGTACGTGACACGGGCGCTGCCCGGTCTCCACCCAGAGCCGCGCGACTTTCTTCACTGCTGGGTGACCGACCTCCCATGGAGCGAGGACGGGGTGGCCGTGTGGGAGGCAGGCTCTGTCATTTTTGTGGCCGGTCACAATCTGTTCAAGCAGGCACCTGCGCTGGGTCGCGCTCTTGCCCGGGCTGCGACCGGCGGCGGTCTCGCCGCCGACCTCACGCCCGCCGCTCGCCTCGGCGAAGCCCTGCGATAGTTCGCCTGACCCCAGTACGGACGCACTCAATGGGTAAACGTCTCCTCGTCGAGGACAACGGCAGCCCGCCCTGGGTCAACCCAAGAGTCGCGGCTGGACAGCAGTCACAGTCTCAACCACCTTGTCATGGGGTGTCTTCATCGTGAGGATTGGTACGCGGAGGTGCCGCAGCGGGATCCGTCACTGCGGGATCCACCTCTGGCACCTTGCCGTGTCCGCGAACGTAGAACGCGTCCGTCGGAGTAGGCACCTCGGTGAGCGCCGCCAGACCACTCTCGGCGTTGGAGGGTCGCGACTCGTGAACCACCATGTCACCGCGAGTTCCGTACTGGCCCACCAGCCGATACCAGGACCGCAGCCTGAAGCGAGATTTGCGCTGCCTCTCCGATCTTGAGACGTAGCGTTGCCCGCGAACCGGCCCTTCTCTGCGCGTACCGCGCGACGGTGCGCCAGCGCAGCGTACCGGTGACCGATCCCTGAAAGGTCGCGCTCGTCGAAGGCATAGTCACCGTGCCACCGGTCGAGGTACTGCAAGCAGATCGCAACAAGTTGTCGGGCCTGATCGATTGTGACCTCGTGTCCGCGGCGAGAGAAGCGAATGCGCGCGTTGGACACCACCGCCCCTTGCACGTCGGGAACGCCACGGTCGAGATCCATGCACGTGCCAAGCACGGCGTTGAGGTCACTACGGCGCAGCCAGGGAGCGACCCCCCTGAAGAGCAGGCAGCAACTCGACGACGTTCTCCGCGAGCGCGAGCCGACAGGGTATGCTCGGCGAAAACACCGGCATGACGTCGAACTTAGGCGAGACAGCCCTCGCCCATCGGTCGACGCGATTGGCATGTGGCACACAACCAGGAGGTACTCATGACCATCAGGCTCGAATCCGTATCGCTCGAGGACGCTCAGCGCGTGATCGCCGCCGCTCAGGCTAAGGCGGAAGAGATCGGGTCGCCGAGCAACATTGCGGTGGTCGACGCGGGTGCTAATTTAGTTTCCCACATTCGCATGGACAACGCGTGGGTGGGCAGCGTCGACATTTCGATCAACAAGGCCTTTACGGCGCGCGCCTTCGACATCGCCACAAAGGACCTGGCCGAAAATGCTCAGCCCGGTGAGCAGTTCTACGGCATCCAGAACTCGAACCATGGCAGGGTCATGGTCTTCGCTGGCGGCATCCCGCTGCGCCGCGACGGCCTGGTCGTCGGCGCGGTAGGAGTGAGCGGGGGTAGCGGCGAGCAGGATCAGACGGTCGCCGAGGCAGCTGTAGCGGCGTTCTAATCCATCCCAGAGAACGCAAAACCGAGCAAAGGATAGAAGGTCAGCAAAGCGCTTCTGGTGCGCCTCGAAGCACTGCCCGGCAGGGAGGAAGAAGTCCGCGACTTCTTGAACCAGGGGCTGTCAATCGTAGAGGGTGAGCCCAAGACGGGCCTTGACCCCGGATCGTGGACACGATGTCATTTCGGTTATGCCGCTTCCGTGAGGGTAGCTGATCTCGCGGCCGCGTAGGTGTTCTCGTAGCTGTTCGGGGTGATCTGGCCGATCGCGGAGTGGCGTCGGCGCGTGTTGTATCGGTTCGTCCACCGGAACACGGCCCGGTGGGCGGTGGCTTGATCGGGGAACGCCGACGCGCCTTGGAGGAGCTCGCGTTTGAGCGCGGCGTTGAAGCTCTCGGCCAGCGAGTTGTCGGCGCTCGTGCCCACCGCGCCCATGGACTGGGTCACCTTGAGCTGCTCGCAGAGTGCTGCGTAGGCTTTCGACGCGTAGACCGAGCCGTGGTCGCTGTGGAACACTGCGCCGGCCAGCGATCCGCGGTCGCGGTGCGCGCCGCGGAGAGCGCCTTCGACGAGTTCGGTGCGCATGTGGTCGGCGACCTGCCAGCCGGCGAGCTTGCGCGACCCGAGGTCGATGCAGGTCGCCAGATACAGGTTGCTGCCGTCATCGATGGGGAGGTAGGTGATATCGCCGACATACCTGCGGTTCGGCTCCCCGGTGCTGAAGTCCCGCCCGATCAGGTCGGGGAACTTCCGTCCGGACTGGTCCGGGATCGTGGTCTTCACCCGGCGGCGCAGTCGGATCCCGCGAGCGCGTGTTCCCGCATCACCCGAGCGACCCGCTTATGATTCACCCGCCCGGCGGCGGGGACGCCGTCGTTGAGGTCGGCAGTGATCCTCGGTGCCCCGTAGGTGCGGTCACCACCCTGCGCGGGGTCCTGCAGCACCCGGATCCGTGCCGCCAACCGGGCGTCGTCCGCGGCTCGCGCGGCCCGTCCCGGGGCTGCGGCCAGCCACGCGTAGAACGAGGACCGGGCGATCTCGATGACCTCACACAACCGCTTCACGCCGTAGGCGTCCTTGTGGTCCTCGACGAACTGGAAGCGGTTCACCAGTTCGTCTCCGCAGCGAAATACTTCGCCGCCTGACGGAGGATGTCCCGCTCCGTCTCGAGCTTGACCTGCTCCGCTCTCGAGACCGCTAACTCGGCTTCCAACCGGATGATCCTCGCCGCCTGCGACTCCGACCGCACCGACACCGGCGGCGACACCGAACCGGCCGCAGCGGTCCCGGATCCGAGCTTGTCGACCCATTCCTTCAACGCACCACGGGAGATCCCCAAATCGGCCGCGATCGCTTTCAGCGTCGCGCCCGGCGTGGACTCGTACAAATCCACCGCACGCTGCCGGAACTCGTCCGTGTAGTTCTTCCTTGCCATCCCTCAGATTCTCGCTTCCCCAGCATCGTGCTGGAATCAGCGTGTCCAAGATCAGGGGTCAAGCCCCTGTTGTGGATACAGAATGCCATACACCTTTCGACCAGAAGGCGATTACGGCGCGCACCCGCAAAGCATTCTCCTCAGAGAACCATAGGAATAATTCGTCACAGTGACAGTTACCCTCACTGACATCGGGCTTGGAAGCTGACAACCGCATCGGAATCGGTTCCGGCCATCGATGTCATTCGCTGTCACGAGATCCCGGAATGCCCGATTCTACTGACAAATCCGCTGACACCGAGCCTGGAATCTGCCAACTTCTGTCGGAACCTACAAGATCCGACAACAACAACAACTACCCTCGCGCCATGTCAACGAAGCGGCTCAGATGTAGTTGGTGCGCAACGGTAATCGTGGCGGTCGGCCCATTTCGATGCTTGCCAACAATGATGTCGGCCTCGCCCGCGCGAGGATCGTCACGTTCAAAGGCATCCGGCCGATGCAGGAGGATAACCATGTCGGCATCCTGCTCCAGGCTGTTGTGGACCGAAATGCCGTTTGCGACAAAGTTATGTGTCTCCGCGACGGTTCCGTCGAAGACGTCTTGTTCACCGACGCTGGTTATATCGACGATCCGATCCCAGTAGACGTCGTTGGTGGCCAGCATCTCGATGTCGGCACTGTCGAGCACCGCGGCTACCCGAGCGAGTCGAGAACGACTGGGTGAGTGCTTCCACATCGTCGCCCCACAGAAACGCGATCCCATCGCTGCAGCGAATGCTCGGTGCGTCATTCCGTTATGCCGCAACAATTCTCGAACCTGCGTCCACACCGCCGCAGGTACCGTGTCGGCATTGGTGTTCGCCTCGACCGTGTTGAGCTTCTCCAACGCACGCTTCGCAAGGACCCCGCGAACGCCATGGACTCCGATCTTCGCCAAAAACGTCGTCTGATTCTCGACGCCAGTCACGGTGACGTGCCAACACTCGCGATAGCCCGACTTTTCGGTCCGAACCGTACGCGAATAGATGCCGAATCTCAGAAGTAGATTGGCGACGTCGTCCGCCAGGCGACGCGAGGTAGTTGCGTAGTAGATACGGGCCTGACTCGCCTTGTCGTCCCACCGCACCGACCCATCCGTCGACCACAAGTGATGCAGGAACAACGCGATCTGGTCGTTCGGCAGGGAGAATACCGCACAGGGCACGAACTTCTCGTAACTCCGTAACCCGAAAAGACCCAAGCCATCAAGCCACGCTGCGATAGGATTGCGCCTGCCGTGAGTAAGCCGATAAGGCGCCGGAAGTCGCAGAGTTGTCACGCGGGCCGCGGCGTACTCGTCCCGCACGGCCGTGATCCCGAAATGCTCGGCGGCAGCGGCCACAGCCGTGAGATTGTCTTCGTCGATACTCGCGTACCGGATCGGCTGACGCTTGACACATGATCCGTCGCCGATCATGTGCGCCAACATCACAATCTCGGCTTCAGCCATGACGCTGGTGTCACGCGGTTCGGGCGCCCAACGTGGTGCGGCAACGCGATCGTCGACCCGTAAGTCCGACAGCGGGATCCAGCCATCGAGCGTCATGAACGGATGGTTCCCCGTCGCCTCGACGACGCGGCCTGAAGCCATCCGAACCCGGAACACTTCCTTGTGTCCGCTCGGGAACACCTTCACCATCGGGCGAGCCACCATGCGCATACGCTCGTCCAACGACCACACGAGTGGCTGTTCACCGGACTCCAACAATTCGCCGAGCGTCACCTCGGAACCGTTGTCGGCCCTCAAGATCCGCGTCGATGCCGGAAGACAGCCCGACTCGCGAAGATCCGACACCTGCGGCTTCTTGTCGGTGCGCTGCTCCGGTCCGCGGTTGAGCTGGCTGATCGCGACGACCGGAACCTCGAGTTCCTTTGCGAGCAGCTTCAATTGGCGGCTGAACTCCGAGACCTCCTGCTGGCGCGACTCGACCTTTTTGCCCGAGGTCATCAGCTGCATGTAGTCCACCACAACGAGTTTCAGGTCGTGACGCTGTTTGAGGCGTCGCGCCTTGGCGCGGATCTCCATCATGGTGAGGTTCGGCGAGTCGTCGATGAACAGCGGCGCCTCGGAGATCTCACCCATGCGGCGCGCGAGACGGGTCCAGTCATCGTCGGACATGGAACCACCGCGCATGTCGCCGAGTTTGATCTTCGCCTCGGCCGAGAGGAGTCGCATCACGATCTCGACCTTGCTCATCTCCAACGAGAACATCGCGGCCGTCATCTGGTGGCCTATCGAGCACGACCGGATGAAATCCATGGCGAGCGTCGAGTTGTGTGTCGGCACCATGGCTTCGCCTGCGAGATACATGTGGTCGTCGTTGTCGACCTGCACGCACCGGACCGGGACACTGCGCACAGGGCGCACGGCGACAAGTCGTCGGACTCCGGAGCGGCGTCGAAGCTCCTTGTGGCGCAACGCTTTGTGGTAGACGGTGAACACATCATCGTCGCCGGTGTCGACGCGCAGCCAGCCGGTCGCCGACCGCTTGTAGGTGTATCCGAGTCCTGCGACCAGGTCGGCGAGTACGGCGGTCATGTGTCGGGTGGCGGCGGGCACGATGATCCACCCGTCCTCATCGACGCTGGCGCGGGCATCGAGAAGTCCGGCGAGCAGTGCTCGGCGCTGCGCAATCGACCCGCGCAGGTACTCGTAAGGAATGCGGCCGCCGAGATCCGACATCAGCGCCATTACGTCGACATCGCCCTCGGCGTCGATGCGGATACCGATCTCGGGATCGTCGAACGCCATCCCCGCAAGCGCCGCAACGGTATACGGACCGTAGGCGAAGTTCTTGCGCGGCAGGTCGAGCGGCGCGGTGTTGCGCACCATGGCGCAGCCGACGTGCACTCGTAGGTCGGCGGTGGTGAGGGTGCGTTTCTCGTCGTCGATCTCGGCGACCCACTGGTGCTGTTCGTCGGCGACCAGCACGGTGCCGTCGCTGAACTCGACCTCGAAGCACGGCCGGTCGGTCATGACGTCGGTCGCCGCGACGACGCGCGTCGGGGCACCGCTGGCGTCGATGAGTTGGTCGCCGACGCTGACGGTGCCCATCGTGGTCCAGCCGGTCGGCGTCGGCAGCGGGGTGTCGAGGGCGAGTGCCTTGCCGACACCGGGACGCGCGGCCACGATGATCATCTGGCCGGGGTGCAGTCCGTTGGTGAGCTTGTCGAGATCGGCGAAGCCGGTGGGCACCCCGAGCGAGATGCCGCCACGCGAGGCGATGGAGTCGATCTCGTCCATCGTCGGCTGCAGCAACTCTTCGAGCGGCACGTAGTCCTCGGCGGTGCGGCGCTCGGTGACCTCGTACACCTCGGCCTGGGCGCGGTCGACGACCTCCGCGACGTCTTGACCGTCGGCTCCCGAATAGCCGAACTGCACG
Organism: Gordonia otitidis; assembly: GCF_020735545.1. Taxonomy (NCBI): domain Bacteria; kingdom Bacillati; phylum Actinomycetota; class Actinomycetes; order Mycobacteriales; family Gordoniaceae; genus Gordonia; species Gordonia otitidis. The sequence continues at coordinate 2,171,760 of NZ_CP085974.1, read as the reverse complement.
ATGCGCGTACCCGCCTCGACAAGGCGTCGGAGAATGGCCTTCTCTGCGACGATCTCGGCGTAGTAGCCGGCGTTGGCGGCGGTGGGGACCGTCGAGATCAGCGTGTGCAGGTAGGGCGCGCCGCCGATGCGGCGCAGTTCTCCCGCGCGCTCGAGCTCGGCGGCGACGGTGACTGCGTCGGCGGGCTCGCCCTTTCCGTACAGCTCGAGGATCGCCTCGTACACAGCCTGGTGTGCCGGCCGGTAGAAGTCGTTGGTGCGGATCTTCTCGATGACGTCGGCGATTGCGTCCTTCGAGAGCATCATGCCGCCGAGCACCGACTGCTCTGCGGCCATGTCCTGCGGCGGTTGCCTCCCGAACTCCTCGACGGGGATGTCGGGCTCATCTGCTCGGCCGGAATCCCGCGGCGCGTCATGGCCGCGATCATCGACAACTGCCACCCTGTGCCAACCTCTCGAATTCGAAACCCTGACGATCGACGTCCCCCAACCGTCACATTCGTCGAACACGGCGGTGCGCAGACGATTCCACCGTCAGCTGCAGCAGGTTGGCAGAGCCGTCTTTGTTCATACCCTCGAGGTCTGACACGTCGACTCGACGGACTCCGGTCGCGACCTTGTCGGGCACTGTTCGGAGACATTAGGGGGCGACGACGCCGCACTCAAATGCTCCTGTGTACGGATCTGTGGATGACCTGTGGACGATGCGCGAACAACGCAGCGACCGTTGTGCAGGCCCTGTGGACAACATGGGGAGTTTGTGTGTGCACAAACGCGTTTGTGCACGTCAGGGACTGTGCGCGATTTCCACAGCAAAGAACTTGTATTCACTCGGCGTGTCACGGTGAAGTCGCATTCGGGCGTGTTCTCCATCTCGGGCAACAAGCGGAGAGCGACGAAGCTGTGAACACTCCGTGTGACGTGGGCGACATTCCCGTTCACCTCGGTATTCGACGCCGGGCCACTCGTCGACAGCATTCGGTGACCCGATTCCGCCACCTCCGCGCCGCCCACTGTGGTGGACTGGGCGCGTGTCGCCTTTGGGTAGTCGTTCACGACAGTCGCGCATTCGGCTGGCGTCCGCGCTCGTCGGTCTCGCAGCGATCTGCGCTTCTGTGGTTCACGCGGCGCCCGCGACGGCAGCGCCCCCTCTCCCGGCGGCTTTCGACCTCTCTCGGTTCCGGACCGTCGACCCGACACAATTCCGTTCACTGGCCTACGACGACAACGGACGATCGTTCTTCACCACCGGCCGATGGAACTGCCAGATAGGTCCGACGTTCCGCTCGGTGGGCTGTCAGGGCCGTCCTGCCACCGCGCCACCGGGCATCCAGGGCGCTGCCATCACCGCCGACGCCCAGGGTCCGTGGTGGGTCCCCAGCGCCGGTGGGCTGACCGGGACCACCTACCGCTTCGGCTCGACGTCGGGCTTCCGCCCGCCGCGTCTTGGCGTCGGTACACGGGTCACGATCGCAGGTGTCACCTGCACCGTGCCGTCCAGCACTCAGGTCGCGTGCCGTACCGGCGAGCGGGCGCTCATCTTCGCCCCCGGGTTCCACAAGTTCTATTACCCGGCAGCCGACACCGCACACAACGGAAACCCTGCGGCACGCTACCTACCGGTGTCGTTGCGATCGTCTGATCAGCTACCGAATCTGCCCGCGCCACCGATGTAAACGGCACGGCCGCGTCGATATGAGCGATCGCTCAGCTCGCCGCAGCGGACGCGACTGCCGTCGACGTCGAGCGGTGCCGACGAACGTGCACTCGACGCGGCGTCGCGGTCATCAGAAGACTGGCATCAATTCCGTACGGGACAGCAACGACGGGCAGATCACCGGTGGCGCAAAGCCTTCGGGCCAGCTGCGTCGGGATCGACCCGCAGCCGAGGACCACGGCTGCAGCGCCGATGTCTCGTGCTTCGCGCGCGAGCACGACCGCCGGTGCACCGCTGCGTACCAGTCCGTGAACAGTCCGAGCTCCCGCAGCATGCGCGATCTCGCGCGCATGGCGCTGCACCTCGTGGATCACGGCCAGGTCTGTGAGCAGATATCCCTCGTCGCGGAGAGCGTCCCGCAGCCGACGTTCTTCGGCAGACCCCCTACCGGAACGCTGATAGCTGACGGGCGACGTCGGACGGACCGCGCTGACGAGATACAGCGGTGCAGTGTCGCCGACCGCTCGTGCCGCGTGCTCGACGGCCCACCGCGATCGGTCGGTGCCGCAGACCCCGATGACGATGGGTCGTTGGCCGTCCGGCGCCGAATCCGGTGTAGGAGTGCACCTGCTATCTGACGCGAGTGGAGTCCCACCACGGAGCGGGATGGTTGCGACCTGATGGTGGGTGATGTGGTGTCCGAAGAGTGTGCGTTTCATGACGACTCCGAGAGGCAGTACGTATCGTGATCGGACGAGCCCAGATCTGCGGCCGCACGTCGTCGTACTTCCCCGGTTCAAGTACTTCCCCGGTTCACCCGGTCGGGGCTCGCTTGACGATGACGCTACGAGTGCACACCGCCGACGCCGCGCGTAGCCGACTACTCCTTTTGCGTCGGCGCGCGTGTGCCGGGCTGCGGCGGGTACTCGGATCATGAGTCATGCCAACGACTTCCAGAGACGCCAAGAGCCGGGCGGAACGAACCCCGCCCGGCTCTGGTGACCGAGTTACGCTACTGCGAAATCAGGCAGCGACGACGTCGACCTGAACGGTCGCGGTGACGTCGGGATGCAGGTTCACGACGACCGGGAAGGTGCCGGTCGACTTGATGTGTCCCTTGGGCAGTTCGACGTTGCGCTTGTCGACTGCGGGGCCACCTGCGGACTTGATCGCGCCGGCGACATCGCCTGCGGTGACCGAGCCGAACAGCTTGCCCGAATCGTGCGTCTTGACCGTCAGGCTGATTCCCGAGAGATTCTCGAGCGCCTGCTTGACCTCGTTGGCGTGCTCGACGCCACGGATCTCACGAGCCTCTTGCGAGCGTCGGATGGTCTCGACCTGCTTCTCTGCGCCACGGGTGGCCTTGATGGCCAGGCCGCGGGGCAGCAGGTAGTTGCGGCCGTAGCCGTCCTTGACCTCGACGGTGTCGCCGGCTTCGCCGAGGTTCTCCACGGCGGCGGTGAGGATGAGTTTCATGTCTGTATCCCCTTCCGGCTTATCGGGCGGTCGAGGTGAAGGGCAGCAGTGCCACCTCACGCGAGTTCTTGACGGCCACAGCGACGTCGCGCTGGTGCTGGACGCAGTTGCCGGTCACGCGACGCGACCGGATCTTGCCGCGGTCGGACAGGAAACGACGCAGCAGTGCGGTGTCCTTGTAGTCGATATCGGCCTTCTTGTCCTTGCAGAAGGAGCACGCCTTGGTCTTGGTGACCTTCTCGACGCGCACCTTCCGGGTGCTCTTAGCTTTTGCCATGTGTTACTCCAAAGTTGTTGCGCGACAGCATGTGTAGGTGCCGCCGTCGCGAATCAGAAGGGGGGTTCGTCGTCCCCGCCGCCGAAGTTTCCGCCGCTGCTCGCGGGTGCACTGCCCCACGGGTCGTCGGCCACCTGCTGGCCCGATCCCGACCCGCCGCCGCGGCTTCCGCCGCCGGACGAGCCGAAACCACCGCCGCCCCCACCGCGCGAGGCCTTGTTGACCTTCGCGGTGGCGTAGCGCAGTGATGGGCCGATCTCGTCGACCTCGAGCTCCACAACCGTGCGCTTCTCGCCCTCTCGGGTTTCGTACGACCGCTGCTTGAGGCGACCCTGCACGATGACCCGGGATCCCTTGGTCAGACTCTCGGTCACGTTCTCCGCGGCCTCGCGCCAGATGTTGCAGCGCAGGAACAGCGCTTCGCCGTCCTTCCACTCGTTCGTCTGACGATCGAATGTGCGCGGCGTCGACGCCACCGTGAAGTTGGCCACCGCCGCACCCGACGGAGTGAACCGGAGTTCCGGATCAGCCGTGAGGTTGCCGATGACCGTGATGACCGTGTCGCCTGCCATGTGTTTCCCCTTAGGTCTACGTGTGGGCACTCGTCGAAGTCGATGTGCACCGCGAGTTGACCTCAACCCTAGGTGTGGACACCGACGAGATCGATGGATTCGTTCGGTCGATCAGGGATCTGTGGGTTACTTGCGCAGAACCTTCGTGCGCAGAACCGACTCGTTCAGCTTGAGCTGACGATCGAGCTCGCTGACCGTCTTGGGCTCGGCGTTGAGATCGATAACGGCGTAAATGCCTTCGCTGTGCTTCAGGATCTCGTAAGCGAGTCGGCGCTTGCCCCAGATGTCGACGTTGTCCACCTTGCCGCCGTCGTTACGGACAACATTGAGGAAGGTATCGAGTGAAGGGGCGACGGTGCGCTCGTCCAGATTCGGATCGAGGATGACCATCAATTCGTAGTGACGCATAAGACCACATCACCTCCTATGGGCTCATCGGCCACGGACTGTCCGCGGCAGGAGGGTCGCCTGCGTCGGCAACCGCTCCACCATACACGGGACACCCCTGACCAGCGAAATCAGCGTCGCGCCGACTCACGCAGTCGCTCAGCAGCGTCGTCGACAACCCTGCGCAACTCCTCAGGCGACTCGATCACGAAGGCGCATCCGAGTCCTACGAGCACGCTAGGAATCCATTCAAGTCGCTCGGCCGAGATCGACGCCCTGCACCAGATTTCGCCGTCGTCGGTCGAAAGTCGTTCCACGAGGGCAACACTCGCCGGCAGGTGTGCCCGGATGCTGTCCTCGTCGGCCTGGATACGGAGCGACACCTGCCAGGCGCGCTCCGCGGTGGCGAAGCGATGCGCGAGGTCGAGCGGACCGCGTTCGTCGCGGAAGGGGCGTGAGGTGTATTCGCCATCCAGAGTGCGGATCGTCTGCACCCTGTCGACCCGGAACGTGCGTTCGGCACCCCTGCGCAGATCGAGACCGACCATGTACCAGTGACCCCTGTAGGCGATGAGGTCGTAGGGGTGCACCGTGCGGCGCTGCATGGCGCCGGGTTGCGCGGTGCGCGACGCCGACGCCCCGCGGTATGTGATGGCCAGCGGTCGACGATGCGCCACCGCGTCGGCGATCGTCAACAGGACCTCAGCGTCGGCCACCTCCGGTGTGCGCTCTCCCGCGAATATCGCGGTGTGCAGAAGTGCGTCGACCCGTGCCGCCGCGTGGGGCGGGAGCGCTCGTCGCAGCTTGGACAGCGCGGTGTGCACCGCGGTGTCCGATGACAGATCCGTCGACTGCGCACGCAACAATCCGAGGGTCACCGCCACCGCCTCGTCGTCGGACAACATCAGCGGTGGCATGCGGTAGCCGGCCGAGACCCGATAGCCACCGTTGCGCCCACGAACCGACTCGACCGGGATGCCGAGCTCCCGCAGCTGCGCCACGTAGCGCCGCACAGTTCGTTCGTCGACGTCGAGTCGTTCGGCAAGTTCCCCACGTTTGCGCACTCCGCTCGACTGCAGCAGTTCGAGGAGCATCAACATGCGGGAGACGGGAGCCGTCATGCCCCTGATCTTCTCATCAATACTGGACCGATTCTGTCCGGTATCGGACCTAGCGTGAGTGGTCGGTGATCACGAGGTCACCGTTCCCGCCACGGAAAGGTCGCGACATGAATCTGGCAGCCACCCGAATCATCACCGACGACGTCGACGCCCTGGTGACGTTCTACGAGAAGGTCACCAGCCTGACGGCCACCCGCCTGCATCCGTTGTTCGCCGAGTTCGCCACGCCGACCGGAACACTTGCCATCGCGAGTTCGCAGACCATCGGCCTGCTCGGAGAGAACGCACTCGAGCCGCGAGCCAACCGCTCGGTCACGTTGGATTTCCTGGTCGACGACGTCGACGCCCTCTACCCCACGTTGCAGGGCGTCGTCGACGACTTCGTGAACCAACCCACGACCATGCCGTGGGGCAACCGCTCACTGCTGTTCCGCGATCCCGACGGAAACCTCGTCAATCTGTTCAGTCCGGCGACGGACGACGCGCAGGCACGTTTCGCCCAGTGACCTCGTGGAGACCACCGACATCGACGGGTAGGTGACGCAGCCCACCGCACCCCGATCTCCTACCCTGTAGGCCATGCCCGCGCTCCGCTTCTCTCCGACCATGGGCTTCGGGCAGTACACGCTGTCGCGCCGCGGCGAGACGGCGCTGATCCTCCTGGTCTCGCTGCTTCTCACCTCGGTGGCTCTGTACTGGTCATACGTCATCAAACTGAAGTGCGGTGGCGAACCCTTCTACCCCGACGGACGCTCGCACCACTTCCCCGTCGGTGATGTGAACGCCGTGGTCCCCTGCTACTCCGACCTGATGTACCTGTGGGTTGGGCGCGACATCAACAACCATGTCTTCCCGTTCATCCACGGCGGCATCACGGCCGACGGGCACCTGTTCGGCGGTTCCGTCGAGTACCCGGTCTTGTCGGGACTGTTGATGTATCTCGGTGCGATCGGCGCCCACAACGACACCGAGTTCTTCACGCACTCCGCGCTGATCCTCATGCCGTTCGCCTTCGCCATCACGATCATGCTCGCGCTCATGACCCGCTGGTGGGTGCTGCTGTGGGCGGCCACTCCGCCGCTGGTGCTCTACGCGTTCCACAACTGGGAGCTGCCGGTGGTCGCGACGGCGGTCGGCGCCGTGGCGGTGATGGCGTGGGGGGCGTCGATCAGTCCACGCACCGGAGACAGACGGCTCACGCTGCGCACGTCGGCGATACTCGCGGCCGTCCTGTTGGGAATCGGCTTCTGCCTCAAGCTCTATCCGGGCTTCTTCGCGCTGCCGTTGGCGCTGTACGTACTGACGCGCGGCGGCGAGATCGCTGGTCCGGTCCGTCGACGCGGGACTGACGATCTCGACTGGGCAGGTGCCGCCATGACCGCGGTCGCCGCGGCGGTGACGGTCGTGGCGATCCAGCTGCCGTTCATGATCCTGGGCTTCGAGGGGTGGAAAGCTGCGCTCTCGTTCCAGGGCAAACGCAAGTCCGAGGTCGACACCAACTCGATCTGGTACTGGGGTCTCCGCCATTTCACGGGCGGACAGACCGACACCTACAACTCACTCGTCGGACTGCTGTCGCCCCTGCTGATAATCTGCGCCTTCGCGCTCGCGGTGTATCTCGGCTGGCGCGTGTACCTGGACTCCGGGACCTACCCGTGGATCGGCGTCTCGGGTTCGATGCTCGCCGGATTCATGCTGTTCCACAAGGTTCATTCACCGCAGTACACCCTGTGGATTCTGCCGTTCTTCGTCCTCCTCAGGACACGCTGGCCGATCATCGTCGCCTACCTCGTCGCCGACTTCATCCTGGACACCACCATCTTCCGGCTGTTCGGCATCTACACGTCGGGATCGCCGATGCAGTGGTGGGTGATGGCGGGCGTGAACGTCGGCGTCTGGGTGACCGCAGCGATCCACCTGTATCTGATCTTCGCGTTCGTGCGCTCCCCATTGCGAGAACCGTTGGCCACCATCGTCGCTCCCCGTCCGCGACCGTCCGGCGATCCCGAGCCGGTACTCGCGACCTCGTCGTAGAGGAGTCGGCATGAACGAATGGCTCGGCACCGAGACGCTTGTCGGCGAGCGGGTCACCCTGCGGCCGTTGACCTTCGACGACGCTCCCGCGCTCGCGCGAGTGGTCGACGACCCGCAGCGCTTCGCGTGGACGTCGGTCCCCGACGACGAGGCGTCGGCGCGCGACTACATCGCCACGGCCCTGGCCGACGATGCACGCATCGCCTATGCCGTCATCGACAACACCGACGGCCGACTCGTCGGATCGACGAGCTACTACGACATCGATCAGGCCAACCGCTCGGTCGCGATCGGCTACACGTTCTACGCCGATTCAGCACAGGGCACTGCGGTCAACCCGACCGCGAAATACCTTTTGCTGCACCACGCCTTCGAGGACTGCGGAGTGATCCGCGTCGTCTGGCACACCCACGAGAACAATGCTCAGTCGCGGGCTGCGATCGCCAAACTCGGTGCGACGTTCGAGGGCCTTCTCCGCAAGCACCGCCGCTGGGGCGACGGCTGGCGCACCACAGCGCAGTACGCCATGGTCGACGACGACTGGCCGCAAGCGAGAAGTGCTCTACTGCGGCGCATCTCATCCCACTAGTAGGACATCCGCGCGCGACGACCATCATCGCCGTAGTACTGCTCGAGCCTGTGTGCGGCCCATTCGACGAGTTCCGTGGGCGGTTGGAGGTCAGGGGTTGTCATTCAACCTATGACGTCGAGAGTCTCCGAGCGGTTCCGCTCGAATTCTCGGCCATACCCGCACGGGGTTCGAGCGCGTCCGGCCGATAAGCGCCCGCGGCACCGTCGAGCGGGCCGCCCGCGGGATCGTCGAGGGGTCGTCCCCGCCGGTCCCGTCGGACCAGGTCGTCCTCGGGGTGGTAGATCTGCCAGATCACGACGATGCACAGTACGACCACCATCAACCCGCGTAGTGCCACGGCCAGCGTGAACCAGCCCTCGGGCAGCCATCGCCGGGACGGGTCGAGGAACAACGACATCCGCGGCACCCACACCAACGCGTCGATCACCATCCAGGTCATCAGCAGACGCGCATGGGGAATCGCGAGCACGGCGAGGGGCACCAGCCAGAGCGAGTACTGCGGGCTCCACACCTTGTTGACCAGAAGGAAGCCTGCGACCATGAGGAACGCCAGCTGCGCGAGTCGTGGCCGTGTCGGTGCGCGTAGCGCCATGTACCCGATCCCACAGGCGATCACGACCAGCAGGCCGAGTGTGATCGCGTTCAGCAGCGTGATGTTCCATGTGAAACCAGCTGCTTTGGCGAGGATGTGGAAGACCGTGTCGGAGTCGGCACCACGCTCGCCGTTGTAGCGGAAGAACTCATACCATCCGCGCGGATACAGCAGCAGGATCGGGAGATTCACCACGACCCATGTCAGCACCGCCACCGACGCCGCGGCGAAGAAGTCGCTCACGCGTCTGGCTCGCAGGCACAGGACGAGAAGAACGAACAGCAGCAGGATCGGGTACCACTTCGACGCGACGCCCAGCCCGATGAACAGTCCGGCCAACCACGGCTTGTTGCGTGACCACGCGAGGATCGCGACCGCGACCATCGCCACCGCGATGGCGTCGAAGTTGGTGAACGCGTGGACGATCACCAGCGGTGACAGTGCGGCGAGCCACGCGGCCCAGATGCGGGTACGAGCGGTCAGCGCCGTCGCCCACACCACGACGAGCCAGAACAGGGCGAGCCCGAGCGCCACGAGGTCGAAGAACAGGACCACGCTCAGCGCCGCGGGTACACCCCAGTTGTCGTGCAGCCACTGCCACCCGTGCGCCGCCTGCGCCATGCCGTACATGTAGAGCCCGGTGAGCACCGGATACTCCATGTACCGCTTGATGGTGTTGCCGTTCTGGTCCTCCTGGAACCAGTAGGCGCGATAGGGGAAGGCGCCCTTGTCCAGACGTTCTGCGCCGTACAGCGCGATGACGTCGGAGTAGCAGAGGTCGGTGAACTGACGTTGGTTGTCCCAGTCGAGTCGCATCGAGTGCCCGGCGTCGTTGGCTTCCGACGTCGCCGGGGCCTGCTGCAGACACCCGGCCTTTCCGTACCAACTCAGCGCCAATGCGCACAGCGACAACAAGAACAGCACTCGGATCGGTGTCCATCTGCGACTGCGCCCGACCGCACCGTGCGCTCCGAGCGGACCGCCGATCACCCGGCTGGCGTCGCGGACGACGACGTCGCTTCGGCTCAGGATCACCCGCGAATCGTCGCTGCGCGGATCTTCGGACAGGGCGACCGGGCTCATCACGCCGTCGGCGATCACATCCCGCGATCCCGGCGGTTTCGACGCCGCGGCGTCGTCGGAGGCTGCTCGCGCCAACGAGTGGCGATCAGCCGACCGGCGGCTCAGGGGTGTCTCCGCCCTCGTTACCGGTTCCGCCCGTTCCTCCGGTGCCCCCGGTGCCTCCGCCTGTGTTGCCGTTCTCGGTCCCGTTACCGGTGTTGCCGTTTCCGGAGTTCCCCGGCGCCGGGTTGCCCGGGATCGGGATGGTCACACCGGGCGCGAGGGTGATGCCACCACCGCCACCGCCCGGAATCTGCGGTGCCTGCGGGGTGTCCTCACGCTGCGTACGAGTGCGCGGCGAGTTGTAGTTGTAGTCGGGGTTGTAGGTGCTGGTCGGTGCGTCGGCCGGTGCGCCTGCCTGGCCTCCCACAGCCGCGGGCTCGGGGAACTGCTCGATCTGGTCACCCTCGAGTGCGTTGTTCATCGTCTTCCGCCAGATCTGCGACGGCAGCCCGCTGCCGTAGACCGGCGACCCGCCGTAGTTGGTCAGCGCGGTGCCCTTGTCGGTACCGACCCACACCGCGGTGGCCAACTGCGGGGTGTACCCGACCATCCATGCGTCCTTGTTCTGACCGGTGTCGCCGAGCTGGGCGGTACCGGTCTTGGCGGCCGACGGACGTGCACCGTAGGTGTCGTCGGAGAGCGAGTTGCCGTTCGAGTACGCGGCGATCGGCTCGAGAGCCGAGGTCACGTTGTCGGCGACCTTGGCCGGGAAGACCCGCTGACCCTGGTTCTGCTGGTGCTCGTAGAGCACCTCGCCGGTCGAGGTCTCCACCTTCTGTACCAGGTACGGCTCGCGGTACACGCCGGATGCGGCGAGAGTGGCGTACGCCGACGCCATGTCGATGACCCGCGACGGGTACTGACCGAGCACGACGCCGCCCTCGACCTGACCGTCGGGGTTCTGCAGCGTCTTCTGGATGTCGCCGAACGACTCCGCGACGCCGGCCTTGTGCGCGGCGTCGGCGACGGCGCGCGCCTGACCGTCGAGGTCCATCATCAGGCGGTAGTACACGGTGTTGAGCGACATCTTCATCGCGGTCGCGAGGTTGCACGAACCGCAGCTCTCACCGTCGGAGTTCTCGACGGTGAGCCCACTCGAGGTGGTGTACGGGGCCGAGCTGTAGACCTTCGACAGCGGGATACCCTGCTGCAGTGCGGCAATCAAGGCGAAGACCTTGAACGACGATCCCGTCTGCAGACCCGCCTGCGCGTAGTCCCAGCCCTGGCCGTCGTCGCCGCCGTAGTAGCCGCGGACGCCACCGGTCTTGGGATCGATCGACACGACGGCGTCGCGGATCTTGTCCGGCTCCCCGTTGAGCACGCCGTTGTCGCACGAGTAGATCTTGTTCTCCCGGCACGCCGCCTGCACCGCGGCGTTCTGTGCCTTGGGGTCGATGGTCGTGGTGACCTTGAGGCCCTCGGTCCGCACCTGCTGCTCGGAGATGTTGAGCTTGTTGAGCTCGGCCATCACCTGACGCTTGATCAGCCCGTTGGGTCCCGGCGTCTCGACAGCGGCTGCCGGCTGGGGATAGACCTTGGGGTACTGCATCGACGCGCGCTCTGACTGCTTGAGCGAACCGATCTGGACCATGCCGTCGAGGACGTAGTTCCACCGCCCCTCGGACGCGACTTTGTCGACCGCGGGGTCGTAGTAGGAAGGCGAACGGATCGCCGCCGCCAACACCGCCGACTCCTCGGGGGTCAACTTGCTGACGTCCTTACGGAAGTACGCCTGCGATGCCGCGGACACTCCGTACGCACCGCGCCCGAAGTAGATGGTGTTGAGGTAGGCCGCCATGATGTCGTCCTTGGACCACTGCCCCGACATCTTGGTCGCGATCGCGAGCTCCTTGAACTTGCGCTCATAACTGTGCTCGTCGCCGACGAGTGCGTTCTTGACGTATTGCTGCGTGATGGTCGAACCACCACCTGCGTCGGCGTTGTTGGTGAAACGACCCAGCACTGCGCGACCGATGCCGGTCACCGAGAAGCCTTCGTTGCTCCGGAACTGGCGATCCTCCGCCGCGATGACGGCGTCCTGCATCGACTTGGGGATGTCGGTGATCTTGACGTCGGTGCGATTGCCCTCGGGCGGCACGACCTTGGCCAGCGTCTTGCCCGACGAGTCGGTGATCAGCGCCACCTGGTTCTGCTTGATGTCGCCAGGGCTGGGCACGCTCGCGGTCGCGTAAGCGATCGCGAAGGCGAGGATGCCGATCAGAATGACGGCGGGGACCAACCCGCCGAGAATGCCGAGCGTCCAGGCGATAACCCGATGCCGCGACCGCGTAGTCTGCTCGGCATCGTTCTTGGCCGATCCACTCGGTCGTTTACCCGTGCCGCGCGACGACTCCGTCCCGCTCATCGATCACCTTTCCGCACCGCTACCCACAACCCGCTCACGCGTGTTCGAACAGTGTTGTCCGAGGTCAGAACCGCCACCATGGTCGGTTTGCCGCTCCTCACAGTACTTCTCCATCGCATGTAACCCACTCCACTGTGACGTACGCGGTGGTTACGCGGCAAAAACCTGCGGCACACACCACACACGTCTCATCGTCGACGAGCGTCACATCTCTCGTCGACGATCGCGGAACAATCGTTATTCGGCCACCCGCCGACGACGTCGTGTCGATCGCGGCGGCAGACCCGCAACGTACGACTGCACGAGATGGTTCCAGCTGCAGGTACGGCAGACCTCGACGACGTGCACGGTGAATTCTTCGGCAGTCGCGTCGAGTCTCGCGATCTCTTCGGAGGTACGGGCCGACCCCGACACCTGACCGAGCCGGTCGCCGAACACCCACGAAACCAGTGTCACCTGCTCCTTACGGCAGATCGGGCACAGCGTCGACGACGGGCGCCCGTGAAACTTCGCGGCGCGCAACAGGTAGGGATTCGCATCGCACACGTCGGCCACGGCTGTCCGGCCGGAGTGGACATCGGACAGCCGCGACCGACGCTGCAAGGCGTAGTCGACGATCTGGCGCACGTGTTTCAGGGTACGTCGTCGCGATCGGCGGCGTCTCTGTGACGCTCCAGCCAGCTCCGAGTCGTCCACCGGACACCTGTGGGACACGTCTACGACACTCCCCCGTCGACACGGTTATATCGGTGCGATACATTGAGAACAACATCGGCGCGACATGCTGTGCCGTCCCATCGGAGATGCGCGGCGTTCGCGATCAACAGTTCACACACCCGAGGAGGTGCGCACCATGCTGGAGCTCGCCATTCTCGGACTGCTGCTCGAGTCGCCGATGCACGGCTACGAGCTGCGCAAACGCCTCACCGGACTGTTGGGCGCTTTTCGCGCGTTCTCGTACGGCTCCCTGTATCCGACGCTGCGTCGGATGCAGGCCGACGGCCTGATCGACGAGGCAAGTGCGCCGGCGGGCGTCAAAGTTCGACGCGGTCGGCGCGTGTACCAACTGACCGAGAAGGGTCGCACCCGCTTCAACGAGCTCGTCGCCGACACCGGTCCGCAGAATTACACCGACGACGGGTTCGGCGTGCACCTGGCCTTCTTCTCCAGGACTCCGGCGGTGGCCCGGATGCGCATCCTCGAAGGGCGTCGTCGTCAGGTCGAGGAGCGGCGCGAGGGACTGCGTGAACTCGTCACCCGCGCGACACGCGCGTCGGACCGGTACACCCGCCAACTGCACGAGTTGAGCCTCGAATCCAGCGAGCGCGAGGTGCGCTGGCTCAACGAGCTCATCGCCGCAGAACACACACTTCCGGACGCGAGCCCACAGCAGGGCCGCGACGGGACAGAAGAAACACCCGAGCCGCCGGAACCGGCTGCGCTCGACACCGCCCCGGTGCCCCAGAATTCACCGGCGGTGACCCACGTTCCAGGGTCCAGCGACGTTCGCGGTCCCAGAGAAAAAGAAGGAGAACCCGACCATGGGTGAGCCCAATAAGGTGCGCGTGGCCATAGTGGGCGTAGGAAACTGCGCTTCATCCTTGGTCCAGGGCGTTCAGTACTACAAGGACGCCGACGAGAACTCGACCGTCCCCGGCCTGATGCACGTCAAGTTCGGGCAGTATCACGTGCGCGACGTCGAGTTCGTCGCCGCCTTCGACGTCGACGCCAAGAAGGTCGGTTTCGACCTCTCCGACGCGATCTTCGCGAGCGAGAACAACACCATCAAGATCGCCGACGTCCCGCCGACCGGTGTCACCGTGCAGCGCGGCCACACCCTCGACGGTCTGGGCAAGTACTACCTGCAGACCATCACCGAGGCCGACGGCGACGGCGTCGACGTTGTGCAGACACTCAAGGACAACGAGGTCGACGTTTTGGTGTCCTACCTGCCGGTGGGCTCCGAGCAGGCCGACAAGTTCTACGCGCAGTGCGCGATCGACGCGGGCGTCGCCTTCGTCAACGCCCTGCCCGTGTTCATCGCGTCCGACCCCGAGTGGGCCGAGAAGTTCCGCGCCGCAGGCGTGCCGATCGTCGGCGACGACATCAAGAGCCAGGTGGGCGCGACCATCACCCACCGCGTGATGGCCAAGCTGTTCGAGGACCGCGGCGTCGCACTCGACCGCACCTACCAGCTCAACGTCGGCGGCAACATGGACTTCAAGAACATGCTCGAGCGTGAGCGCCTGGAGTCGAAGAAGGTCTCCAAGACCCAGGCTGTCACGTCGAACCTCACCGGCTCGCTCGCCGGCAAGGTCGAGGACAAGAACGTCCACATCGGACCGTCGGACCACGTCGCATGGCTCGACGACCGCAAGTGGGCCTACGTTCGCCTCGAAGGCCGTGCCTTCGGCGACGTTCCGCTGAACCTGGAGTACAAGCTCGAGGTCTGGGACTCCCCCAACTCGGCAGGCATCATCATCGACGCCGTGCGCGCCGCGAAGATCGCCAAGGACCGCGGCATCGGCGGACCGATCCTCCCGGCCTCGGCCTACCTGATGAAGAGCCCGCCCGAGCAGCTCGCCGACGACGTCGCACGCCAGCAGCTGGAGACGTTCATCGAGGGCTGATACCTCACCTCCGCGCCGGAGCGCGCACGTTGCCCCTCGATTCGATCTCGGACCGAGGGGCAACGTCGTTCAGCGCTCGTCGGCTCGCGTTTCGGCGGCGCGGCGGTCTCTACGATGGATTTAGTGATCGATGCAACTACTCGTGCGACTCGTAGGTGGACGATCGTGGCTATCGCAGCGATCTGCGTCGGCATCGCGACGTATCTCCTCGCCGTGCGAACCACCACCGGGCAGCGGATCGAGAACGCGGCTTTACGCGGCGCCGACCATGTGTCCCACGGCGAGTACACCGAGGCAGGTGACGCGCTGGGCCAGATCACCGTGGTGTCACTGGCCATCGCGACCTTGATCGTCCTGATCGTCGCAGCACTGCGAAGGCAACTGCGGGTGGGAGTGGTGGCAGTGGCCATCATCGGCGGAGCACAAGTCGTCACGCAGACACTCAAGCGATTCGTCCTGACCCGGCCGGATCTCGTCGACACGAGCGGACCCTACGCTCACAACAGCTTGCCAAGCGGTCACACCACGATTGCCATCACCGTGCTCTTCGCGATCATGCTCGTGGTCCCGTACCGCGTACGAGGTCTGGCAATCCTGATCGTCACCCCATGGGCGATCAGCATCGGCGCGTACACGATCACCGCGAAATGGCACCGGTTCTCCGACACACTGGCCGCGGATTGTGTGGCACTCGCCGTGGCGTGCCTCGTGTGTCTGGTCGCCGTACGTGTGGGGTGGCTTGACGTCGAGGGACACGCGTCGAGCGTCGACCCCCTCGGTCGCGGCATCATCGCGGCACTCATGGCGCTCGCGTTCGTCGTCTTCGCCGGACTAGGGATCGTGCTGTGGGCCGCGACGTGGCTCGGTGGTGGAAGCACCGACACCGTCGAAGACAATTCCTATCTCGGCGCCAACATGCTGGCGGCAGCCGGATCGACCGGTGTTGCGCTCATCTTCTGGTGGACTCTGCACAAGGTGTCACTGACCTCGCCGGCTCGCGAGGTCGTCGACCATCGCACGCAGCTCGACCACCTCTGACGGGCGTGTTCGTCACGCCTGCGGCGCGAGCACGTCCTCGTGCCCGTGCCTGCGGCACCAGCTGACGATGTAGCGGGCGTGCAGGCCGCACCAGCGGTACACAGAGGCCTGAGTGAGCGTGAGTCGGTCGTCGTGTTCTTTCCGCTCATGCATCATCGGTCCGAGATAGTGGCTGGTCACCTTGTTCGCAGTGTTCGGCGACACCTTGGCGATCGATGCAAGCGTCGCGTTGTCGGAGGCATTACCCGCGGCGATGGCGCCGGCCATCCGGGCGGCGGTGATACCTCTTCTCCCGGTGAACAATTCGTACAGCGGCGGATAGCGCGGCGAGGGCGTGTTGTCGGCCAGCTTCTCTCCGTGCGCAATGGTGCGCAGCGCGGCGACGAGGGGACCGAACCCGTCAGCCTTGGCGACCACACCCCAGACGTCTGAGCGCAATCGCGCTTCCTCCAGGTGATCGGTCTCCATCGAGTGCCCCTGGGTTGCCAGCAGGACCGGCGCAAGCCGGTCCGCCTGCCCGAGGCCGTCGAGCACGTCGAGGCCGTCGAACGTCCACTCGGCGTCAGGGCGGTTGAAGATGAGGTCGGCGGAGACGACGTCGAATCTGACTCGCCCGAACACGCTACGGACGAACTCGTCTCGGTCGTGTGCGACCACTACCGTCGCAGACTCGATCGTCGCTCGAATCGGCTCAGCCACCACATCTCCGAGCGGAGACGCGATCAGGATGCGCATGCCTTCCACGGCACTCCTCGTTCGTTCACACCTTCATGCGTAATCACGTCCACATGTGATCAGTTCGTGCGTGATTTAGTACTACGCTCGGTCAATTGGGCGTTTTCGCGCGCCATTGCCACACCGCAATGTCATCACAAGTGATGACTTGCGCGCGCGTCGGGGGCACGATTTCACCTAACCGGTGAGACCGGCCGCATCACGTCAGATTCGCGCTTCCGTCAGGGCAGCGCGCATTACCCGGGGAGAACCATGACCGTCGACTTCGTCAGAGAGATCGACAATCCGACGCCTGTTCTGAAAACAGTCGCCACTGCAGTCATCATCGCCGAGCACGACGTCATCGACTCCGCGCTCGCGGTGTTCGTCGAAGACGCAGGCCTACACGCAGTCATCATCGACCTCGATCACGCCACCGACTCCCTCGGCGGCCTCGACTCCCCCGCCATCACGATCGTCCGTTCACAGCGCCGTATCGCGCAGGTCCGATCCATTCGCGCGCTGAACGGCTGCATGATCGGAACCGTAGGCGTACCGGTGTCGGACCCGCGCACCGTCGACATCACCGATCCGGGACACGCGCTCGACGTGCTGACGGGGCTGGCCGGCCGGTCGGAGCCGGGTCATCCTCGGATTCCCCGCGTCCACGTCACCGAACGGGAGCGGGAGGTCCTCACCGCGTACGTCCTCGGCGCAACGCTGCGCGAAACGGCACGCCGCTTCTTCATCGCAGAGAGCACCGCCCGCGAGCATTACCGCCGGGTGCGGCAGCGCTACCTCGACGCAGGGCGGCCCGTCGCCAACAAGGCGGAACTGCTGCTTGCCCTCATCGCCGACGGCTGGGTGCGGCCGGAACAACTCTGAGCCGTCGGCACGTGCTGGGCGCTGACGAACGCTGGACACGTCACGCAGGTCAGTAGGCTTGGACCATGCGTGTGCAGCGGTGGGTGGCAACCGGACCGGGCGGTCTCGACGACTTCGCCTTCATCGACGATCAACTGCACCCACCCGGGCCGGGCGAGGTGAGCATCGAGGTCCTGGCCGCAGGGGTCAATCCGGCAGACCTGAAGCACGCGCAGGCAGCGTCGAGTTTTCCCGTCCCGATCGGTTACGAGGTGGCGGGCGTTGTCGCAGCGCTCGGTCCCGCAACCGAGATCGCCTCCGGCTCAGCAGCTCCCGGCGACGACGTGCTCGCCTTCCGGGTGTACGGCGGGTACGCGACCGCACTGACGGTGCCCGCGGAGAAGGTGTTCGCCAAGCCGTCGACGGTCGGCTTCCCCGAGGCCGCGAACCTCTTGCTGGCCGGGACGACGGCGGCAGACATGCTCAGGGCAGCGCGTGCGGTGACCGGCGAGACCATCCTGCTGCACGGGGCGTCGGGTGCGGTGGGCGTGGCGGTCCTGCAACTCGCACGCCTACGCGGGATCACCGTGATCGGCACGGCCAGCCGTCATGGTTTCGAGCGGGTCGCCGCATTCGGCGGTCTCCCAGTCGAATACGGGCCGGGACTGACCGACCGCGTCCGTGCTGCTGCCCCCGATGGCATCGCAGCAGCACTCGACGCCGCGGGCACCGACGAAGCCGTCGACACATCGGAAGAGTTGGTGGCCGACCGATCACGCATCGTCACCATCGTGGCGCGCGACCGTGCTCAGCGCGACGGGTTCGTCGCGCTCGGGGGAACACAGCCCGAGAGCGCCGCCTACCGCGACTCCGTACGCGCGGACCTGATCGCACACGCGGCAGCGGGTGATCTCGTCGTGCCGATCGCGCAGACCTTCCATCTGTCGCAGGCGCGCACCGCGCTGGAATTGGTTTCCGGCGGCCACGCGGGCGGGAAGGTCGCGCTCACGGTGTAGTGATCGCGGCTCCCGTGATCGCGGAGCCGCAGACGTGACACAGTGAAAGACGTGCTGCTGCCCTACCTCGTACCCGCTGCTCCCGAAGTTCCCGACGTGGTGACCGTCGGCGACGACGCACTCTCGCGCGAAGATCTCGTCGGTGCTGCGACTGCCGTCGCCGAGCGCATCCGCGGCGCCCGCACACTCGCAGTCCTCGCTCATCCGACGATCGAGACCGTGCTCGCCGTGGTCGGCGGTCTGATCGCGGGTGTGCCGATCGTGCCGGTTCCACCGGATTCGGGGCCCCGCGAACTCGACCACATCCTGACCGATTCCGGCGCACAGGCGTGGCTCGGAGCCGCACCCGAGTCGACGACGCTGCCGGGCATCCCGATCCGACGTTTCGCCCGGTCGTGGCACTCGCATCCCGAACCGCCCGGCGAGTCGACCGCGCTGATCCTCTACACGTCGGGAACCACCGGACTTCCGAAGGGCGTCCCCATCACTCGGCGCGCCATCGCAGCCGGACTCGACGCTCTCGCCGACGCCTGGGCCTGGACTGCCGACGACGTACTCGCCCACGGCCTCCCGCTGTTCCACGTCCACGGACTGATCCTGGGAGTACTCGGGCCCCTGCGACGCGGCGGTCGCCTCATCCACACCGTGAAGCCGACACCTGCCGGTTACGCCGCAGCCGCTGCCGCTGGTGCGTCGATGCTCTTCGGCGTGCCGACCGTGTGGACGCGGATCGGCTCCGATCCCGCAGCAGCTCAACGGCTCTCGTCCGCGCGACTGCTCGTCTCGGGCAGCGCCCCGCTGCCGGTGCCGGTGTTCGAACGAATCCGAGACCTGACCGGACACGAGATCGTCGAACGGTACGGCATGACCGAGACCATGATCACCGTGTCGACCCGGTTCGACGGCGAGCGTCGACCCGGCTGGGTGGGACTTCCGCTGCGCGGCGTCGAGACACGGCTACGGAGCGCTGAGATCGATTCCGGCACAACCGACCTACCCCACGACGGTGAGACCGTCGGGGATCTGCACGTTCGCGGACCGATGGTGGGGACCGGGTACCTCAATCGGCCGGAAGCGACTGCGGAGAGTTGGCTCGACGACGGCTGGTTCGCAACCGGCGATGTCGCGGTCATCGATCCCGACGGCATGCACCGGATCGTCGGGCGGGCATCCACCGATCTGATCAAGTCGGGTGGTTTCCGTGTTGGCGCCGGCGAGATCGAGACGGTCCTGCTCGGGCATCCCGCCGTCGACGAGGTCGCCGTGATCGGTGTGGCCGACGACGACCTCGGGCAACGAATCGTCGCATACGTGGTCGGCGATGCCGTGCCGGACGACGAACTCATCGAACTGGTGGCCGCCGAGTTGTCACATCACAAACGGCCCAGGGAGATCCGACGCGTCGATGGCCTTCCCCGCAACGCGATGGGCAAGGTTCAGAAGAAACTGCTCGGCGACTGAGAGGAGTTCGTCGGCGATGTTCTGTCACATCGTGGCTGCGTTGGCGCTCGATTCTTCGGACCGCACGCGGTCGATGGCGACGACAAGCGAGATGATCATCGCCTCCAGCGCGTCGTCGGCGATATCGACCTCGTAAGTGTCTCCCCAGCTCAACAGTTTCCGATGGATGCGCGCCACCTCGTGGTTCGCGCGGAACACCGAGAAGTTCATGTCCCACCAGTCGCCGGAAACACTCAGCGCAGCGCCGTCGACCGAGTACTTCGGCTTGAAGAAGCTGAACTCCTTGCGGATCGTGGCGACCAGCCCGACGCCCTCCATCTCGACGGTAAACCGTGGCAGAAAGCTGAACACCGTCTTCGTGATCTGCGCGACGGGTACATCCGACGCCGTGGTGACGGTGAACCGTTTCGGAATCTGCATGAAGCTCCCGCGCACGAAGTAGCGGGGCTGCTGTAGTTCGTCGAACACCGTGAACTTCTCGCCGACAGAAAAGACCTTCTGCTTGATGAAGAGCCGCGACACGATCACCCTCCGTACCGTTTACTCCACCATACGGACGCTGCGGTATGCCCAGTCGACAGCACACAGCGCCCAGTCGACGGCGCACAGCGCACAGTCGACACCACACAGCGCCCAGTCGACACCGTGGACGGGCCGACTGGGCGCTCGTGTGCGTCGAGTGTGCGCTGCTCAGTGCGCTCCGACAGGGGCATGCCCGAGAAACTCGAGGATCGACTGGCGCCTGCGCTGGTACTCCTCGGTGAACTGGGCCTGCGAGTCGCGCGGATTCTCGATGGTGATCACGTCGGCGACGCTCGCCGGCCGGTGGGTCAGGAGTACGACCCGGTCGGCGAGGAGCAGGGCCTCGTCGACGTCGTGCGTGACGAACAGGATGGTCATGCGCGTCTGCTCCCAGACCGAGATCAGCAGTTGCTGCATGTCGAGCCTGGTCTGTGCGTCGAGGGCGCCGAACGGCTCGTCCATCAGCATGACCAGCGGATCGCAGGCTAGTGTGCGTGCGAGTTGCACGCGCTGGCGCATGCCGCCGGACAGGTGGCTCGGCAGATGGTCGAGGTAGGCGCTCAGGCCGACCTGGTCGAGGTACTTCGCGGCCTCCCGCTTCGACTCCGAGCGTCCCAGTCCGCGCAACCGCAGCGGGAACTGCACGTTCTTGGCCGCGGTACGCCACGGGAAGAGCGCGTCCTCCTGGAAGACCATCGCGCAGTGGGCGTCGTTGCCGGTGACAGGTCGTCCGTTGACGGTCGCCTCGCCGCCCATTGGGGTGAGGAGCCCGGCGAGGGCGCGCAGGATGGTCGACTTGCCGCAGCCCGACGGCCCCAGGAAGACGACGACCTCACCGGGCTCGATGTCGAGCGTGATGTTGGCGGCCACCTTGCCGTCGAAACCGAGTTGGAGTCGATCGAGGTTCACCGCGGCGCCGGGACCGTCGTTGCTCACGGGGATGTCACTGGTGAACCGAGCCTGGATGGCTGCGGCGCGGGTGGCGGCCGAGCGGCGTCGTGTTTCAGTGTTGTGTGCCATGGGATTGCGCTTCCTGTGTGGTGGCTTGTGTTCGGGAGTGTGGCTGCGTGATTCAGTGCTGCGTGGTTCAGTGCTGGTGCTTCAGTGCTTGTGGTTCAGTGCTTGGCGCGCGGCAGCCAGTGGTTGATGCGACGGCCGATCATCTCGACGATCCATGCGGTGATCAGACCGAGGGCCCCGATGGAGAGCATGCCGACGACGACTCCCGCGTAGTCGAGCAGCCCGTAGGCCTGCCATGTGTAGTAGCCGATGCCGAACTGCCCGGAGATCATCTCGGCACTGACCACGCAGATCCAGGCGACGCCCATCGCGACCGACAGCCCCGAGAAGATGCCTGGCAGGGCACCCGGCAGGACGACCTGCCGCAGGATCGTCGTACGGCTGGCCCCCATGGTGTACGCCGCTTCCTCCCACACCTTGGGCAGCGAGTCCATCGCGTGGATGGTGCTGACGAGCACGGGGAAGAATGCCGCGAAGAAGGTGATGAAGACGATGCCCTGTTCGCTCGACGGGAAGAGCAGGATCGTCAGCGGCACGAGTGCGATGGCCGGGATCGGGCGGACGATCTCGATGAACGGGCGCAACGTCTTTCGGGCGATCTCGGAGCGGCCGATCAGCATGCCGAGGGCGACGCCGACAACCGCGGCCAGCGCGAAGCCGAGCAGGATGCGCTGCAGACTGGCCAGCAGATCCTCGTAGTACGCGCTCGAACCGAGCCGCTCGCCGAAGCTGTCGAGGACGGCGCCCGGGGTGGGCATCCGGTTGAAACGCAACCAGGCGACGACCTGATTCTCGGTGAGCAGGTACCAGACGGCGATGAACGCGGCGATGGGGATGAGTGGCAGGAGGATCGAGGCGGCGAGCTTGCGGGCTCGCACGGCGTCGACGATGCTGCGCCGGCCTGTCGGCGGCTCGACCGGGGCCGAGGACGACGCGGATGCCAGGCGTGACGTGTTGTCCTCGTCGCTGGCAGATCGTGTTGTGGTGGGGGCTGAGGATGCCATGGTGTGGGTTCCTTCCTGGAGGTGTGGGCGCTCGGTGCGTGCGCGGTCAGTCGGTGGTGGTGGACTGCGACACCGCGGTCCGATAGTCGACGGGAGTGGTCCCGGGGTGGCTGCGCTGGTAGTCAGCTGCGCCGGCCTGGGTGGCGAAGGGCAGATAGCGGGCGGTGACCGGTGCTGCCGGATCGACCAGCCACGTCGCGTGGTCGGCGAACAGCTTGGTGCCGGTCACGGCGTCGGGGACGTAGACGGCACGCGGTGTGCGCGACGTCGTTTCGGCGACTCGGCGTAGCAGGCAGCTCGGCGTGGCGGCCGGCACCGTGTGGTCGTCGCCGGAGAACCACACCTCGGAGGCCGTTGCCGGGTCGCCGACCGGAAGCCTGCAGAGCTCGTCGGTGCCGGTGAGCGGCGTCGGGTTGGCCAGGTTGTCGCGGTGGGCGGTGTACGACGCTCCGAGCGTGTGACGAACGGCCGACTCGTTGATGAATCCGTCGATGTCGAAGTCCTTCGTCACGGACTTCCGCTTGACCAGGAACTTCTTGACCTGCTGCAGGGATTCGCGGAACTGCTGTTTGATCGGCAGGTCGAAGGAGACGAGACCGTTGGGCCCGTTGTAGAGGTAGGCGACCTCGGGTTCGATGCCGGTGATCTTGCTGAGGCGTTGGGCCGCCTGCAGAGGCTGTGTGCGCAGGTAGTCGTTGGTCTTCGACATCGCCGTCACGAACGCCGAGATCACTTCGGGGTGGGCGCCGGCGAACTGCTTGCGGGTGACGACGCCGTGGAAGGTCGGGACTCCGTTGTCGCCGCCGTCGTAGAGCAACCGGCCTTGGTTGCGGAAGACGACGAGCTGTGGCCACGGAACGAACTGGGTGAGGGCGTCGACCTGCCCACCTTCGATGGCCGCCGCACCGATCGAGGGATCCTGGTTGGCCACGTGCACGTCGTCGGTCGACATGCCCGCCTTCTGCAGCGCGGTGGAGAACATTCCGTCGCCCGCCGAGCCGAGGCTGGTGGATACGCTCTCACCCTTGAGGTCTGCCAGCGTCGTGGCCTTCGACGAGTTCGGTACCACAACCTGGTTGAGCGAGCCGCGCAGGTTGTATCCGGTGGTGGCGACGAACTCCGTCGCGGCGTCGTCGTACTTGCGGGTCTTGGAGCCGTTGGTCAGCAACGGGTAGTCGCCCATCGACCCGATGTCGACGTGGGTGGCGATCATCGCCGCGGTCAGCGGGGCGCCGGAGGAGAAGTCCTGCCAGACGACGCGATACTTGGTCCCGGTCTTCTTGCCGGCGCCGGAGAGAGCCTTCTCGAACTCCCCGCGGTCGCGCATGAGGGTGCCTGCATTGACGGTGTTGATGGTCTTGGACTGGTAACCGACATTGACGGTGACCGTGTCGCCGCCGACCACGCCGCAGCCGGAGAGCATGCCCGACAGGGCAGCGCCGACGGTGACTGCGGCGACCGTCAGGCGACCGCGACTACGGACTCGGGAAGCCGATGCGGTACTGCTGCGGCCTTGCGAAGTGGTGCTCTTGGACATGCATCAAGACTCTGAGGATTCTGTTACAACCGGGCGACTCACCATTGCACCTCGGTTAAGCCACCAGGTCAGCGAGTTGCGCCGCTACGTCAACCCGGATGGCAGGCATCGCCATTTACCCGAACCCGTTGGTACACAGTTCATCTCGCATCAATGTCGAATCCATACCTGAGCGGGTGTTCGCCGGTTACGCAGGCGGACAACACGATTACGCAGGGGGTTGAGTTGGCGCGGAGACGTGTTCCTGCGCGAGAGTGGAGAGGTGCCCGAGAATGACATGAGCGAGAGTTCCGACCAGCCGTCGCACGAACCGGATTATCGATTCACGCTGGCAAACGAGCGCACGTTCCTGGCGTGGCAGCGGACCGCCCTCGGACTCCTCGCGGCCGCTGTCGCAGCGCTGCAGTTCCTACCGGATCCGACCCATCCCGCGTTTCGATACGGGCTTGGTCTGTCGCTCGGGGTTCTCGCCGTCATCGTCTCTGCGGGCGGCATGCGCCGCTGGTGGGCCAACGACTACGCGATCCGCCGCGACCGCCCACTGCCGAAAACGCCGCTCATCGCGATCCTCGGTATCGCGCTGGTGGTCATCGGAGTCGTCGCGGTCGTCACCGCTCTGATCTTCGCGTTGGTATGACCGACCCCGAGTCCGGCACCGACCCCGACTACGGAGCCGACGGTGGCCTACAAGCCGAGCGCACCGATCTCTCGTGGAGCAGGACTTCGATCGCCATCATCGTCAACGGCCTGCTGGTGGCCGGCCGCGACGTGCTGCGTCCGGAGTCTTCGCCGACGCCGCTGGTCTACGCGCTGGCGGGTGTCGCGGCCGCGGCTGCCCTCGTGGTGGCCGTGATCGGCCGACGACGCCGTCGCGCACTCTCCGAGCGAACCGTGCCCCTGCACCGGGCCGACACCGTTGCCATGACGACGACAGGCGCCGCGGTGATGGTCACGATCATCGTGCTCATCACCGCGGCGCTGTTGTGAGCCCGGCGGGGGTTGGATTCAGTTGGACGGATCCGGCACGCTGAGCCGACCGTGGAGCAGCGCCGACGAGTCGTTGAGTCCGGTCAGGCTGACGCGTTTGCCGTTGCGCCGGAAGCGTTCACAGACACCGTCGAGGGCTGCCACGCTCGTCGCATCCCAGATGTGCGCCTGCGACAGATCGAGCTCGACATCCGGCGCTGCGCACGCGTAGTCGAATCTGTCGGTGAGCACGTTGCTCGACGCGAAGAACAGTGATCCGGTCAGACGGTGCACACACCGCGCGCCGCCGGACTCGTCGGACGGTTCATGATGCTCGTGATCGCTGACGACGGCGCTCGTCGACTGCCGTCGCACGAAGATCCCGCAGGCACAGACGACGCCCGCGATCACCCCCAACGCCAGATTGTGCGTCACGACCGTCACGACGACGGTGATCAGCATTGTCGCGGATTCACCGATCGGCATGCGGCGCAAGGTACTCGGCGCGATCGAGCGCCAGTCCATCGTGGCCACCGACACCATGATCATCACCGCGACGAGAGCGGCCATCGGGATCGCGGCGAGCACCGGACTGAAGAAGGCGAGCATGCACAGCAGAGCCACTCCCGCCACGAATGTGGAGAGGCGTGTTCGCGCGCCACAGGTCTTGACGTTCATCATGGTCTGCCCGATCATCGCGCAGCCGCCCATGCCGCCGAAGAATCCGACGACGATGTTCGACACCCCCTGCCCCCAACTCTCCCGTCGCGGATTCGACGGAGTATCGGTGATCTCGTCGACGATGCGCTCGGTGATCAGCGATTCGAGCAGTCCGACCAGCGCGACCGCCAGTGCATAGGGAGCGATGATGCGTACCGTCTCCCAGTTCATCGGCACATTCGGCAACCCGGGTATCGGCAGCCCGGACGAGACGTCGCCCTCGTCCGCCACCCGCGGGACGCTCAGTGAGAACACGACGGCCGCGCCCGTGAGCAACGCGGTGGCGATCAGTGGTGCCGGGATCACGGTCGTGATCCTGGGCAGCAGGAGCATCAGCGCCAGACCCGCCGCGACCATCGGATAGACCAGCCACGGCACCCCGACGAGATGTGGGATCTGTGCACTGAAGATGAGGATGGCCAGCGCGTTGACGAAGCCGGTCATCACGCTCTGCGGGATGAACCGCATCATCTTGGCGACGCCTGCGAATGCAAGGAGAATCTGCAGGACTCCGGCGGCGATGACCGTGACGATCAGGTAGTCGACGCCGTGATCGCGTACCACCGGCGCGACGACGAGCGCGACCGAACCGGCCGCAGCCGACACCATCGCGGGTCGACCCCCGACGACGGCGATCGTCATCGCGAAGATGAAAGACGTAAACAGCCCGACGGCGGGTCCGACTCCCGCGATGATCGAGAAGGAGATGGTCTCGGGGATCAGGGCGAGCGCGGTGACCAGGCCGGCGAAGACCTCGGTGCGCAGCAGTCGCGGATCGCGCAGAGCGGCCATCACCGTGATCTGCGGCCTGCGGTGCTCGGTTTCCCGGCGCGGCACGGTTGATGCCTGGTCATCGGTCACGGACATCGCCGGCTCCTCCTCGGGTCTCGATGTGGTCGATCTGGCTCATGTGTGGTTGTTCGTTCGTGTGGTTGATCGTTCGTCTGGTTGATCGCCGTGCTGGGCGAGCGGTCTGGGCGGCGTTGCCGTTGCGGCGTCGACCATCGCCGACGGCACGCGAACGCCGGTGGAGTCCCATCAGCGGGACTCCACCGGCGGTCGACGTCAGGCCGAGACCGTCTCGAACGTGCGCTGGGGCACGAAGTCGAGAGGTGCGCCCGGCGGGATCAGTTCTTCGCGCTCGATGCTCTCGTTGTACTCACGGATCACCCGGTGCGCGTGCTGCATGACCCACCACCGGACGAAGGTCTGGTTGACGGCTTCACGCTCCTTGGGATCCTCGAGCAAGTTGATGATACGCGCGAAGCCCAGCGGGATTTCCGGGTCGTGGAAGTGCTGCTGGCGCACGAAGCTGATCTTGAACTGCAGCCACTTGACCGCATGCAGTTCGTCGTTGAGCCACACCATGCTCGCCTCGCGTGCGGACTTGTCTGCGCCGGAGAAGAATTCGCGCTGGTCGATCCCGTCGATAAGTCGATCGTCGGGGATCTCGCAGTCGGCGAAACGCAGCAATGTGGTGAACATGTCTGTGACGTGGACCATTTCGTTGCTCTCACGTGGCTTGACTCGCCCCGGCCATCTGATCAGCGCCGGAGTGCGGATTCCGCCTTCGGCCGAGCTGAAGTAGGAGCCGTCGAAGAAGCCTGCGGTGCCGCGACCCGCGAGGTGATCCTCCGGCCCGTTGTCGCCCGCGAAGACAACGATGGTGTTGTCGGCGATACCCAGCTCGTCGAGTTCGTCGAGCAGGCTCTGGAAGTCGTGGTCGAGCATCAGCAGGGCGTCGCCCCAGTCACCATTGTCACTCTTGCCCTTGAACTCCTCGCGCACCTCGATGGGGAAGTGCAGAAGCGAGTGGTTGTGGTAGAGGAAGAAGGGCTTGTCATCGGCGACGGCCTTGCGCATGAAGTTCTTTGCGCGGCGGTCGTATTCGGCGTCCATACGGCCCTTCAGCTCGACGGTCAGCTGCTCGTCGGTTGCGATCACGCCGCCCGACTTGGTGCCGTCGTACATGTAGGACCAGCCGTCCCGGTCGCCGTCGTACCAGGGATCGTCGGGCCACAGGCATTCGTCGTAGGTACGTGCGGGACCGTAGAACTCGTCGAATCCGTGATCGGTCGGCCAGCGTCCGTCCTCGGCGCCGATGTGCCACTTGCCGTAGCAGGCGGTTGCGTAGCCTGCGTCCGACAGGATGTCGCCCATGGTGCGTTCCCAGGCGACGAGGCCGCCCGCGTTGCCGCCCAGTGCGATCGTGTGGTTACCCGAGCGGATCGGATAGCGACCCGTCATGAGTGCCGAACGCGTTGGGGTGCATTGCGGTTCGACGACGAAGTGCGACAGCTTCAGCGAGTCGCCCGCAAAGGAGTCGATGTTCTTGGTGTCGGCGCCGCGCAGGATGCCGCCGCCATAGCAACCGAGCTCGCCGAGCCCGAGGTTGTCGACGTGGAAGTAGACGATGTTCGGCTGCTTCTGGGGTGATTCGGACATGGGTGATCCTCATTTCTCTTTCATTGGGTGTTCTCGACTCGTCCCACACAGGCGCGGGATGGTCAGTCGGTCTGGTAGGCGGGTAACTGTCAGCGCTGCAGGCGCGGAGTCACGGACGTGAGCGAGACCCGGTCCGAGCGGTAGCGCACGGATTCGAGGTCGAACGGGGTGCCGTCTTCGAGAAAGGTGAGACGGTGCATCAACAACACTGGTGAGCCGGGACGGACGTCGAGCAGACGTGCGGTTCCCGTATCGGCCGCAACGGCTTCGACGGTGTTCTCCGCTTGTCCGAGCCGTACGCCGAGGCGCTCCTCGAGGAGCCCGAACACGTCCTCCTCGACGAGGTTGGCTCCCTCGAGGGCGTCGATCGCCTCGGGGCGCAGCGACGTGGTGTCGAGCGACAACGGCACCGTCGCGACGGTGCGAAGTCGCTCGATGAACAGGATCGGACTCCCTTCGGGGATCGCGAGTTTGGTTGCGACGAACGGCGTTGCCGCCGACTCGCGAGCCGAGAGCACCTTGTTCTCCACGGTGAGTTGATGGCCGGCAAGCGATTCCGCTAGTCCCTCGAGTCGATCGATCCGCTGCCGGAGCTTGGCTCCGGTGACGAAGGTCCCGGCGCCCTGGACGCGGGTGATGAGCCCCTCGGCGCGGAGCAGATCGAGTGCCTCGCGAATGGCGTTGCGGCTGACCCCGAGTTCTTTGGCCAGTTGGTTCTCTGGTGGCAGGAGCGGCCGCGGTGCCGCCAGTCCGCCGAACACGCCGTCGAGGATCTGGGTGCGCAACACGTCACGCACCCAGCGCGCAGCATCCTCGCGCGTTCCGGCGTACTTCCGCACCTGCGGGCGCGGGAAGTCTTTCGGAGCTATCCGTGGTCTCGATGGCATGTGACTATGGTGCGGCTCGTTCATTCCGGATGATTTGCCATGGAATTATCCGTTTGTTACGCCAGTATTTCCAGCCCCAACGTGCTGGCCAGCGGCTTTTCCGCGGCGCAAGCGATGAGAAACGCCACTTGTGCGCTGACGTCGACACGACTCGACCCCGGTGCGCACCTGATTGGGCGCGCGACCGGGGTCGATACAGCTGGTGTGGATGCAGCTGGTGGATCAGATGTCCAGGAACCGTTCGTCCTTCGCGTTGCGGACGATGAAGCCGCGGCGAGCGTCGACGTCCTCGCCCATGAGGATCGAGAAGAGCTCGTCGGCAAGCGCGGCGTCGGACAGTGTGAGCTGTCGCAGTATTCGCGTCTGGGGATCCATCGTCGTCTCCCAGAGCTCGGACGGATTCATCTCGCCGAGACCTTTGTAGCGCTGGATTGCGCTGTCGGACGGCAGTTTTCTTCCCGCATCCCGCCCGCGTGCCAGGATCTCGTCGCGCTGGCGGTCGGAGTAGGCATAGTCGGGCTGGCCCTTCTGCCACTTGATCTTGTAGAGCGGTGGTGCCGCCAGGTAGACGTGACCCTGCTCGATCAGCGGGCGCATGAAGCGGAACAGCAGGGTGAGCAGGAGCGTCG
The DNA here is from genome assembly GCF_020735545.1 of Gordonia otitidis. NCBI lineage: Bacteria > Bacillati > Actinomycetota > Actinomycetes > Mycobacteriales > Gordoniaceae > Gordonia > Gordonia otitidis. Next base: position 2,142,110 of record NZ_CP085974.1, on the reverse strand, counting down.
AGATGTGTTGTCCGTCGACGTCTGCGTCGGCCATCAGGACGATCTTGTGATAGCGCAGTTTCGACAGGTCGAACTCGTCGTGGATGCCTGTGCCGAGCGCCGTGATGATCGCCTGCACCTCGGTGTTCTTGAGAACACGGTCGATGCGGGCCTTCTCGACGTTGATGATCTTGCCGCGCAACGGAAGAATCGCCTGGTACATCGAATCTCGTCCGGACTTCGCGCTGCCGCCTGCCGAGTCGCCCTCGACGATGAACAGTTCACCGCGCTCGGCGTCGCTGCTGCGACAGTCCGCCAGTTTGCCCGGGAGTCCGCCGAGGCTTCCTGCTGTCTTGCGGCGCACCAGTTCCCGTGCTCGTCGGGCCGCGGTACGTGCTTGAGCCGACGCCGCTGCCTTGGCGAGAACAGTCTTGGCTTCGGCGGGGTTGGCGTCGAACCATTCGGCCAGTTGCTCGTGACAGACTCGCTGCACGAACGAGCGGATCTCGCTGTTGCCCAGTCGAGTCTTCGTCTGACCCTCGAACTGCGGGTCGGCGACCTTGACCGACACGATCGCTGCGAGTCCTTCGCGGATGTCGTCGCCGGTGAGATTGGAGTCCTTCTCCTTGAGGACCTTCAGCGTCCTGGCGTACTTGTTCACCACCGTGGTCAACGCCGCGCGGAAGCCCTCCTCGTGGACTCCACCCTCATGGGTGTTGATCGTATTGGCAAAGGTGTGGACCGACTCCGAGTACCCCGAATTCCACTGCAGTGCAACCTCGAGTTCATGTCCAGGGGCGTGGCCGGTGAACCCGATGACGGACGGATGCAGCGGGGTCCTGCTGCGGTTGACGTGCGCAACGAAGTCGACGAGTCCGTCGGGGTAGCAGAAGCGGCTGCGCTCTCCGTCGCGCTCGTCGAGCAGGAGGATCTCGAGCCCACTGTTGAGGAAGGCCATCTCCTGCAGGCGTTTGGCTACCGTGTCGCGGTTGAACTCGGTGGTCTCGAAGACGTCGGGGTCCGGCCAGAATCGGACGGTAGTACCGGTTTCACGTGTCGCCGAGCCGCGCGCCAGCGTCCCGGGCACCGATCTGTCGTAGGTTTGCGACCATCGGTAGCCGTCCCGGCTGATATCGACCTCGAGTCGTGTCGACAGTGCGTTCACCACCGATACGCCGACCCCGTGCAAGCCTCCGGACACCGCGTATGCGCCGCCCTCGACGTCGAACTTGCCACCGGCATGCAACTGGGTCATGACGACGTCGACGGTCGGAATTCCCGTGGCGTGCACGGCGACCGGTATCCCGCGCCCGTTGTCGGTGACCGCTGCGCCTCCGTCGGCGAGGAGCGTGACCTCGACGCGCGTCGCGTGGCCGGCCATCGCCTCGTCGACGCCGTTGTCGATGACCTCCCACAGCATGTGGTGCAGGCCGCGTGCACTCGTCGACCCGATGTACATGCCCGGGCGCTTCCGCACCACGTCGAGGCCTTCGAGAATGGTGATCGAGTCGGCTCCGTAGGCCACGTCGTCGGCCGGTGTGTCGTGTTCTGGACGCATGGATTGTTGTGGACGCATGGTGCGTTCAGGGCGCATGGTGTTTTCGGGGCGCATGGTGTTTTCGGGGCGCATGGTGGTGGTCACGTGTCAGCCCTCGCGCACGATGCAGCGGAAGCCGATGTGGCTGGTGGACGCGTCCTCGGTATGGCTCTGTCGTGCCGACGGCCGGTACCGCACACAATAATTCGGCGCACACAGATGCGATCCGCCCTTGATGGTGCGGCGTGCAAAGCGCTCGACGCCGTGCCCGGTGTCGACGGCCGCGCGTTGCACGGGATTTCGGGGTATACAGCACGTGCTCGCAGGCGCGACGTTCTTGTCGCCCGCAGCGTGATCGGTGGTGTAATGGTCGCACGTCCACTCCCACACGTTGCCGATGACGTCGACGAGTCCATACCCGTTGGGACGGAAGCGCCCGACCGGCGAGGTGCGGGAGTAGCCGTCCTCTTCGGTGTTCTGCCAAGGGAATTCGCCGTACCAGGTGTTGGCCGCCGGTCGCCCGTGCGGATGGAGTTCGTCGCCCCAGGCGTACGGCTTACGGTCGAGGCCCCCACGGGCCGCATACTCCCATTCCGCCTCGGTGGGCAGTTCCTTGCCCGCCCATGCGGCATACGCCTGGGCGTCGGCATAGGACACATGCGTGACAGGGTGTCGGTTCCTGGCACCGACATTGCTCCCGGGACCCTCCGGGTGCTCCCAGTCGGCGCCGGGAACATACGACCACCACCGGCGATAGTCGTCGAGCGGCACCGGCCCCGGCGGTGGCGTGAACACCATCGATCCCGCTCGCAGGAGCGTCGGATCGGCATCTGGGTAATCGGCCGGGTCGGGCTCGCGCGCAGCGGTGGTCACGTATCCGGTGTCGCGGACGAAGCGTCGGAACTCGGCAACCGTCACAGGGTGCACATCCATCCAGAACCCGTCGACCGCGACCTGGTGCACCGGCCGCTCTTCCGGGTAGAAGTCCTCCGATCCCATCCAGAAGATGCCGGCGGGGATGTAGGCCATGTTCTTTCGCGCGGACGCGGTGGTGGGTACAGGTGTGTCGACGAGCATGTCGCCATGCTGCCAAGCCTTCCGTGTCGCGGCGTTACCCTGCGTGTTACGCCACCTCGTCGCGCGTGAACAGGCTGGTGACGCAGCCCGCGGTTGGCAGAACCGCGCCGTTCCGCCACCCGGGACGCTGCGTCGAAGTGGTGGCGTGGTTCTCGTCAGAGGACCGTCGCCGTCCTCGTTCAACGCCATACTGGCGCCATGTCAGTCCAGAGAACGAGTCCATCGCCGGTCACCGTCCGGCCTGCCACCGAGTTCGACGACGTCGCCGCGGTTCTCGGGCCCAAGCATCCCGACGCCAATGTGTGCTGGTGTCTGAGCTACCGCATCTCCGGCGCGGAGAACCAGCAACTTCGGGGACCTGCTCGTGGCGATCGCGTCCGAGCGCTCTGTGCGGAGCGCACCCCGCCGGGTGTGCTTGCCTACGATGCCGCCGGCGAGGTGGTGGGGTGGGCGGCGATTCATCCACGAGCAGATACGACATTCGCGCGCAACCGAAGGATTCCACACGTCGACGATCTACCGGTCTGGTCGCTCTGGTGTGTCCGGGTGCGGCCCGGTCATCGGAAGCAGGGAATCACCTCGCCCTTGATCGCCGGGGCGGTCGACTTCGCCCGGGACAGCGGAGCGCCTGTCGTCGAAAGCTATCCCGTCGACAACAACGGCGAGCGAGTTGATCTGACCATGGCCTATGTCGGCACTCGGATGATGTTCGAACGCGCGGGATTCCGGAAGGTCGCCGACACCACGTCCGTCCTCAACGGGTTCCCGCGAGTCCTCATGCGACTCGACCTGCGATGAACAGTCAGCGCAGATCGTCGAAGGCACGGTTCGGGACATGAATCCAGCCCTCACGCTGTGCGACCGGCATGTCGAACTCGTCGGGTAACGTCGTCGCACCGAGGCTCGCTGCCCGCGCGATGAGCGCGGTGACGACGGCGTCGAAGGCGTTGTCGTCGTGACACATCAGGTCGACGTATGCTCCGAGGTCCAGCCACGGTGCCGCCGCCTGCAGATCCTCGCAGAGACTCTGCAGCACAGCTCGATTGCCCGACCGCTTGTATCCGCGTGACGTCAGCCCCCAATGTTTGAGCGCACCAGCCGGATACGCCTCCACAGCCCAGCCGTCGACGCGATCGGTCACGTCGAGATCCGCGAGCAGCCCCGCACACCGGAAAGCGACATGCGCGATCTGATCTGCCGACACGCTCAAGGGGCGGCCGAGTCCGTGCTCCACGAGATACAGGTCGGTGCGTCGGTATGCCAGCGGGCGCCGTCGTCCGATGTCGTCGAGCCGGGAGTCGGTGGGTGTGGTGCCCCGATGGTGGCGCGCAACGAACTCGACGAAGCCGTCCGGCCATCCGAACGGCGAGTCGATGCCGCATCGATCAGTACCGTCGACAAGCTGTCGGATCGTCGAATCGTCTGCGGGGGTGACCAATTGGAGTAGTCGGGCGTGGTGTTCAGTCCACTGGACGACGGCAACGGCGGTCGACGCAGGCGACGCCGAGAGGTCGACGCCTGCGGTGAGCACGCTCAGATGTTCCCGTCGAGGAACTCGGCGTACGCGGGAAGGTCGAGTTGGCCGTGGCCGGACAGCCCGATCACGACGACCTGCTCGGCAGGATTGTCGGCGACCTGTCGAGCGCATGCTGCGATGGCGTGCGTGGACTCAGGCGCTGGCACGATGCCCTGCGTGCGCGCGAACTGCACCCCGGCGGCGAAAGCGTCGTGCTGGTCGATCGCGACACCCTCCACCAGACCGAGCTCGACGGTGTGACTCAACGCAGGCGCCATGCCGTGGTAGCGCAGACCTCCCGCGTGGATGGGGTCCGGCACGAAATCCATTCCGAGAGTGTGCATCTTGAGCAGTGGCGTGAGACCGGCTACGTCGCCGTGGTCGTAGCGGTACTCCCCCTGGGTGATCGAGGGACACGCGGACGGTTCCGCGGCTATCACACGCGCATCGGATCGTCCGTGCAGTTTCTCGCGGAGGAACGGGAACGACAGCCCGGCAAGGTTGGAACCGCCTCCCGCGCAACCGAACACAAAGTCGGCGCCACCGGGCTCGACGGCCACGAGCTGCTCGACTGCCTCCTGGCCGATCACGCTCTGGTGCAGCACAACGTGATTGAGCACGCTGCCGAGCGCGTAGCGTGCATCTGGGTCATTGGCAGCGACCTCGACGGCCTCACTGACCGCCATACCGAGGCTGCCGGTGGTATCTGGTGTCTTGGCGAGGATCGCGCGGCCCGACTCCGTCAGCGTGGACGGGCTGGAGTGGATGGTGCCGCCGTAGGTTCGGATCAGGTAGCCGCGGTAGGGCTTCGACTCATAGGACGCACGCACCTGCCAGACCTCGACGTCGATGCCGAACTGCGCGCCGGCGAACGCCAGTGCGCAGCCCCACTGGCCGGCTCCGGTCTCGGTGGTGAGCTTGCGGACGCCGTCGACGCTGTTGTAATACGCCTGCGCGACAGCCGAGTTGGTTTTGTGCGAGCCGACGGGGCTGACGCCCTCGTACTTCACGTAAATCCGAGCGCCGGTGTTGAGCGACTCCTCGAAACGTCGCGCGCGGATCAGCGGCGAGGGCCTCCACATCTTGTAGATCTCGCGCACCGGCTCGGGGATCTCGATATACGGCTCGGTCGAGACCTCCTGTGCGATCAGTCCGCTCGGGAACAACGCGACGAGATCGTCGGGGCCGACTGGCTCCTTGGTACCGGGATGCAGGTGCGGCGGGATCGGCTCGGGCAGTTCCGCCGCGAGGTTGTACCAGTGCGTCGGCACGTCCACGGTGATGAGGTCCGGGTTGCTGGCGTCCACGTGCATCGTCATGCGAATACTGTAGACCGCGCTCTCCCCGGCCCGCGGGCTGGTTTTGCTGCTCGATGTCGGGGTCGGGGATCGGCGTGTGGGGTTCGGCGAAGTTCGGCGGAGTTCGGCGGCGGACTCTGCTCGGGAAGTTTCCCGCGGAAGAGGTCCTTCCCCTGGTTTCTGCGCCGGTTCCGGGCCCGCGCACCCCTTTCCCCAGAAACTTCCCGCCGAGCACACCCTTCCCTCACTTCCTGACCCCTCCCCTAGAAACAACCCACGGAAACGACAGAAACCCGCGGAAGAAACCCTTCCCCTACTTTCTGCACCCGGTCCCGAGCCCTCCGCGGACCCCGCGCACGCCTTCCCCTGGTTTCTACAGCCGGTTCCAGGCCCGCCGCGCACCCCGCGCACCCCTTTCCCCAGAAACTTCCCGCCGAGCACACCCTTCCCCCACTTCCTGACCCCTCCCCTAGAAACAACCCACGGAAACGACAGAAACCCGCGGAAGAAACCCTTCCCCTACTTTCCGCACCGGCCCGCAGGCCCCGCGCGCCCTTTCCCCTACTATCTGCAGCCGCCCACAGGTCCGCGGCAGGCCCGCGCGCACTTTCCCCCAGAACCTTCCCGCGGGGCACACCCTTCCGCCACTTACCGCACCCACGACCCGCGCCCCGAAGCCCGAGGCGACGCCGCCCCGACGACGAAGGCGGGGGCCGGCGTCGTCGCCGATCCCCGCCTCGCGTCAGGAGATGTCAGTCCCGGGAGCCACTGGGCTCCGACCACTTCCAGTCGCGCACCTCGGGCAGGTCCTCGAAGTGTTCGCGGACGTAGTCGTGGTGGCGTGCGAGCTGGTTGTTGCAGAACTCGACCAGCTCCTCGGCCTTCTCCGGCGCACGGCGGGCACGACGCAGCGCCTCGATCACCAGGTGGTAGCGGCTCATCTTGTTGAGCACGACCATGTCGAACGGCGTCGTGGTGGTGCCCTGCTCAGAGAAGCCCCGCACGTGGAAACGACCCGGATGGGTCCGACCGTGCACCAGCTGGTGGATCGCACGCGGGTAGCCGTGGAATCCGAAGACCACGTCGACGTCGCGGGTGAACAGGTCGACGAACTTGTCCTCCGGCAGACCGTGGGGATGGTCGTTCTGCGGTAGCAGCACCATCAGATCAATGACGTTCACGACACGTACCCGCAGGTACGGAACCCACTCGCGCAGCAGCTGCGCTGCGGCGAGGATCTCCTGGGTCGGCACGTCGCCCGCGCAGGCGAGCACGATGTCCGGTAGCTCGCCCGGCACGTTCTCCGTGCCTGCCCACTCCCAGATCGACGCTCCGGCAGCCGCCTGCTTGTTGGCCTCCTCCAGCGAGAGGTACTGCAGGTGGGGTTGTTTGTCGACGACGATCAGGTTGACGTGATCACGGCTGCGGAAGCAGTGATCCGAGATCGACAGCAGGGTGTTGGAGTCCGGTGGCAGCCAGACACGGACGATCTCGGGTGACAGCGGGAGTACGAGGTCGATGAGTCCCGGGCCCTGGTGGGAGAAACCGTTGTGGTCGTTACGCCAGCAGGTCGAGGTCAGTAGGATGTTCAACGACGCCACCGGTTCGCGCCACGGCAGCGTGGTCGCGTGCTGCAGCCACTTGGTGTGCTGGACGACCATCGACGCGCTGACCATGGCGAAGGCCTCGTACGTGGCGAACAGCCCGTGTCGGCCGGTGAGCGTGTATCCCTCCAGCCAGCCCTGGCACAGGTGCTCACTGAGCACCTCCATCACACGTCCGAACGGCGACAGATTGTCGTCGAAGTCCTTGAGCGGGAGCTGCCACGCTCTATCGGTGACCTCGAAGACGGCCTGCAGCCGGTTACTGGCCGTCTCGTCGGGGCAGAACAACCGGAAGGTGCCGCCACCGTCGTCGTCGGAGTTCTGTGTGTAGATGTCGCGCATGAACTCGCCGAGTACGCGCGTCGTCTCGAACAGAACGTCGCCGGGCTCGGTGATGTCGAGCGCGTACTGCTCGATCGGGGGCAGTCGCAGCGGTGACAGCAGCCTGCCGCCGTTCGCGTACGGACTCGACCCCATTCTCAGATCACCGGGGGGCGCCAGTGATGCGATCGATTCGACGATGTCCCCGTCCTCGTCGAAGATCTCCTCAGGCTTGTACGACTTGAGCCACCTCTCGAGGATTGCGAGGTGCTCGGGGTTTTCCCGGACCCCCGACAACGGCACCTGGTGAGCCCAATGTGTTCCCTCGATCTTCTTGCCGTCGACCTCCTTCGGACCCGTCCAGCCCTTGGGCGTGCGCATCACGATGGCAGGCCAGTGCGTATCCGGGAGCGGCGAATCAGCACCGAAACCCCGCGCCTCCGACTGGATTTCGACGATCCGCCTGCGCGCTTCGACGATCGCGGCGCGCAGATCGGTGAAGACCTGTGCGGGATCGTCGCCCTCGACGAAGGTCGGTACCCACCCCTGCCCGCGCAGGTAGTCGGTGACCTCGCCGTCGGTGCTGCGTCCGAGCACCGTCGGGCCGGCGATCTTGGCCTCGTTGAGGTGCAGGATCGGCAGCACCGCGCCGTCGCGAGCGGCGTTGAGGAACGCCGGGATCTTCCACGACCCCGACAGCGGCCCGGTCTCTGCTTCACCGTCACCGATGACACACGCGACCGTGAGGTCGGGATGGTCGTAGGCGGCGCCTGCGGCGTGGACCAATGCGTAGCCGAGTTCGCCGCCCTCGTGGATGCTTCCCGGGGTCTGCACGCTCACGTGGCTGGGGATACCGCCGGGAGTGGAGAACTGCCTGCACAGTGCGCGAACACCCTCGGCATCACGGGAGATGCGTGGATAGATCTCGGTGTAGGTCCCCTCCAGATAGGTGTTCGCGACGAGCGCCGGTCCACCGTGGCCTGGACCCGTGATGTAGAGCCACGGTGTCTCCGACTCCTTGATGATGCGATTGAGCACCGTGTAGATCGCCGAGAGTCCCGGGCTGGTTCCCCAGTGCCCGAGCAGACGGGGCTTGATGTGATCGCGTGTGAGCGGCTCGCGGAGCAGGACGTTCTCCTGCAGATAGATCTGGGCAACGGTGAGATAGTTCGCCGCCGCCCACCATCGCAGGTCGGCGTCGAGATCCGCCTGCTGGTATGCGCGCTGCTGGGTGGAGACCTCGGTCATGCGGGTTCCCTTCGAACTCGTCGACTCCTGATGGTGCTCTGTCCACTCCCCCTTCTTCATTTCTACGCGGCAACCATGCCGCGCGGGCGCATCTTCACCGTTTATTCGCCCAGAGTGTTACCCAAGAGGCGGTGCGAGCGCCGTGCTCTTCGTTCGGCGAACTCACTCAGGGAGCCGATAGACCTGTCGTGGACGGCCGGTGGTTCCGTAGTTGAGTCTCGACGTATCTCAGATCACAGTGAAGTTTGTGCGCGTAACACTCGTTTTGCGCATTTCGCGCGCGGCGTCTGCCGCTCACAGCACTCAATCCGGAAGCATCGGCGCATCGTCGCCGTGATGGCGCCCGAGGAGCACGCCGCGGGTGACGGCGTCGCGGCCGAACCGCGTGCGCAGGTCGTCCATCGCGGTGTCGAGGTGGGCGCCACGGCTGCTCAGCGGACTCGACACGTCGACCGCGCGCACAGAACGGTCGGCTGGGTCGGGCTGGTCGAACGGCAAGGTGAGCTGGACCGAGTCGCGATCGTCGAGCCCCGACAGGGAGAGTCCGATCAGCGTGCAGCCGCGGTCGCGGATCAGTGGCAGTGCGTCGGCGAGCAGCCCGCGCGCCGACGACATGATGACGTCGGTGCGGTCGGTGGCATCGGAAAGGGTGCGTGACCGGGTCGCACGCGCGAAGTCGTCGAAGCGGAGTCGGAGAACCACTGTGCGGCATACTCTTTCAGCGTTTCGGAGCCGACGGCCGAGCCGTTCGACGATCGCGACGACAGTCGCCTCGAGATCGGCCTCGCTCTTCGGTCGACGACCGAGCGCGCGCTGGGATCCGATCGAGGAGCGTCGGTGGCCGGTCTCGACACGACGCGGGTCGGTCGCCATCGACAGCGCGAACAGATGTCGGGCCGCGCCTGCTCCGACGATGTGCGTGAGGGATCGCTCACCGAGCCGCGCGATGCCGCCGACCGTGGTGACCCGGGCGTCGTACAGCTTTGCCTCCGTGACCGGCCCGACTCCCCATAGTCGACGCACGGGCAGCGGGTGCAGAAACTCGAGTTCGGTTCCCGGCGGCACCTCGAGCAGACCGTCGGGCTTGCCGACGGCGCTGGCGACCTTCGCAAGGAACTTGGTGCGGGCCAGGCCGACGGTGATCGGCAGGCCGACGTCGTCGCGGACGCGCCTGCGCAGCCGTTCGGCGATCTCGACGGGCGTGCCCGACACCCGACGAAGCCCTGCGACGTCGAGGAATGCCTCGTCGACCGAGATCCCCTCGACGAGAGGCGTGGTGTCGTGGAAGATCTCGAACACCGCGCGGCTGGCCTCGACGTAGGCGTCGAAGCGGGGCACCACAACGACCGCTCGCGGACACAGCGCCCGCGCCTCGTGTCCCGGCATCGGCGACCGGACGCCGAATGCCTTGGCCTCGTAGCTGGCAGCCAGCACCACGCCGCCGCCGACCAGCACGGGTTTCCCGCGCAACGACGGGTCGTCACGCTGCTCGACGGAGGCGTAGAACGAGTCGAGATCTGCGTGCAGGATCGACGCCTCCGCGCGTTCCCGACGATCGATCCTCATAGAACATATGTTCGCACACGGGTGTGACACCCGGGCTCTGTCGGTCGTGCTCAGCCCGTGCGCGACCGTCGACGCCACGCGTCCTTGTCGGTGGCGCGGTCGTCCTGCACGGCCGGAGGCCAACTGCTCGCACCCAGTTCGCGCGAGGTGTTGCGGGCGACGTCGCGCAGCATCGACGACACCGACGGATCAAGCGGCCACTGCTCGGCCGTCGCCACCACTCCTACGGCGCCGATGGGCCCACCCATCCGATCGGTCAGCACCGCCGCGAGTTCACACTCGCCGAGCACGGCCTCCTCGACGGATTCGGCGAGGCCGGTGGCGCGCACGTCGGCGAGGCCTGCACGCACCGCGTGCGGGTCGGTGACCGTTGTTCCGGTCATGTCACGAAGGTCGGCACCGAGGATGTCGTCGGTGATCTTCGCGTCGAACGCCATGATCGCCTTGCCGAGCGCTGACGCGTGCGCGGGGATGACGATTCCCACCTCGGGCATCTGGCGCGAACCGTCGAGCCGTGGTTGGTGGTGCACCACCACGACGTCGTCGATGAGCATGACCGCGGTACGGACGGCGAGTCCGCTACGCCGCGCGAGGTCCTCGGCCCACGGGGCGATCCGCGCCCGCAGTTCGAGGCTGTCGAGATAGACGTTGCCGAAGGTGAGCACCGCGGGTCCGAGGCGGTAGCGACCGGAGTCACGCTCCTGCACGACCATCCGGTGCGCGAGCAGGGTGCGCACGATCCCGTGCACCGTCGACGGTGGCAGCTCGAGTCGTTCGGCGATCTGACCGAGACTCATCCTGTGGTCGCCCGCGAGCACCGTGAGCACACGAAGCGCGCGGTCTACCGACTGGATCATCCGGACATTCTCCCAACAAAGCGGTGGTGGGCATTCCGGAATGAACGCCTCGCCGGGTATTGATCGTCACATATTGCATGCCGTAGTGTCCTAAGTCATTCGATAATGTCGAATGAATGACGTGAGGTGCCCACGCCGTTGCCACGAGGAGTCTTTCCATGAAGAAGTTCATCAACGATCCGGCGGACGTGTTGGCCGACGCACTGCGTGGCGTCGCGGCCGCCCACCCCCGACTGCGCGTCGACCACGACGCTCGCGTGATCTTCCGCGCCGACGAACCGCGACAGGGCAAGGTCGGGCTCGTGTCCGGGGGCGGCAGCGGTCACGAACCGCTGCACGGCGGCTTCGTCGGTACGGGCATGCTCGACGCGGCTGCCTGCGGCGAGGTCTTCACCTCACCGGTGCCCGACCAGATCCTGGCCGCCACGAGCGGCGTCGACGGTGGCGCCGGTGTACTCCACATCGTCAAGAACTACAGCGGCGACGTGATGAACTTCGAGATGGCAGCGGAACTCGCGGACGTCGAGGTCGTCTCGGTGATCGTCGACGACGACGTCGCCGTGCAGGACAGCAGCTACACGGTGGGTCGACGGGGAGTCGCGGGAACTGTCTTCGTCGAGAAGATCGCAGGCGCGGTGGCCGAGCGAGGAGCCAGCCTCTCCGAAGTCGCCCGACTCGCACGCAAAACCGATGACAACGCGCGCACGATGGGGCTGGCCCTGACGTCGTGCACGGTGCCCGCCGTCGGACATCCGACCTTCGATCTGCCGGAAGACCAGATCGAACTCGGCGTCGGTATCCACGGCGAACCGGGCCGCAAGCGCGTGCAGCTGCCAACGGCCAACGAGATGGCACACATGCTCATCGATCCCGTCCTCGGAGATCTCGACTTCCCGGTCGGCGAGCAGGGGGTCGTGCTGCTGGTCAACGGACTCGGCGGCACGCCACTCATCGAGCTCTACCTGATGTGCGCAGAGTTCACGCGACTACTCGACGCCGCGGGCATCACGGCCACGCGCACACTCGTCGGCAACTATGTGACCAGCCTCGACATGGCCGGATGTTCGGTCTCGTTACTGCGCCTCGACGACGAGCTACTCGACCTGTGGGACGCTCCCGTCGACACTCCGGCCCTGCACTGGGTCTGACACCAACCGCGGCGCCTGTTCCCACCACGCCACCCCGAAGGACACACCATGATCACCACCGACACCATCGCCACCTGGCTCCGCCTGTTCACCAGCGACGTCGTGGCCAACGTCGACGAACTGACCCAACTCGACGCCGCGATCGGCGATGCCGACCACGGGTCGAACATGGAACGTGGCATGACCGCTGTCGTCGACGGACTCGCCGACGGCCCGGCCCAGCCTGGTCCGCTTCTCAAGAAGGCCGGCATGACGCTCGTCAGCAAGGTCGGCGGTGCGAGCGGCCCGCTCTACGGCACCCTGATGCTGCGCATGGCGGGCACGATCGGCGACACCACCGAGATCGACGCCCCGATGCTTGCCGCCGCACTACGCGCGGGACTGGCGGGCGTCGTCGAACGCGGGCACGCACAATCGGGCGACAAGACCATGTTCGACGCACTGAATCCGGCATGCGACGCGCTCGACGCCGCACTCGCCGACGGTGCAGATCTCGCGAAGGCACTGCGCGCCGCGGCCGACGCCGCCGCGGCCGGACGGGACTCGACCGTCGACATGGTGGCGCGCAAGGGCCGAGCGTCGTATCTCGGTGAGCGCAGCGTCGGACATCAGGATCCCGGCGCGACCAGTGCGGCGATGCTGATCAACGCACTCGCGCGCGCAGCCAACGAGGTTCGGCAACCATGACCGGGCTGGTCGTCGTCTCGCACAGCAGGGCGCTGGGCGACGCCGCGGTGGCCCTCGCCGCGGAGATGATCACCGGTTCTGACATGACGATCGAGGTCGCCGCCGGTCTCGACGCCGACACTTTCGGTACCGACGCCACCGCGATCGTCTCAGCCATCGAGGCGGCGGACGACGGCCAGGGCGTCGTCGTCCTGATGGATCTCGGCAGTGCCGTGCTCTCGGCGGAACTGGCGCTGGAGCTGATCGATCCGGCGCTTCGCGCACGAACCGTTCTGTCCGCAGCACCGCTCGTGGAGGGACTCATGTCGGCGGCTGTGACCGCGGCGTCGGGGGCGTCACCGGCGGATGTGGCCGCCGAGGCAGCGGCGTCGCTGACCCCCAAGCGTTCGGCACTGGGCGAGGGGGAAGACGCGCCGGCGGCGACCGGCGAGACGCCGGTGCCCGACGATGCTTCGGTCGACACGGGCGATGCCGGCGCTGTCTCCGCGGTCGTCGAGATCGAGAATCCGCACGGCCTGCACGCCCGACCCGCGGCCCGGTTGGTCACGGAGGCAAGGCAATTCGATGCCGACATCACCCTGATCAACCTCGACAACGGCGCAGGTCCCGCGTCTGCGGTGAGCATCTCCGCCGTGGCGAGCCTCGGTGTACGTTGCGGGCAACGCCTCGAGATCCTCGCGAGCGGTCGCGAGGCGCGCAAGGCCGTCGACCATCTCGCCTCGTTGGCCCGCGACCGCTTCGGCGAGGAGGTCGACGCTGACACGGTCCCGGCAGTTCCGGCAGATCGACAGGCGTCCGGCGCTTTTGCCGACACCCCCGGTGAGGCGGCACCCGCAGGTCGAGCTCGTCGAAATCACACGGCCCTACCGGCATCGCCCGGCATCGCGATCGGACCCGCATTCACACCGACAGTCGTCGACGTCGAGGCACCCGACGAGCCGTTCGACTCCGCAGAAGCTCAGCTCGCACGCCTGCGCGACGCCCTCGCCGAGACCCACACCGACATCGAACGGATCCGTGACCACACCGCGCACCACAGCGCTTCCGATGCCGAGATCTTCGACGCCCACCTGCTGCTGCTCGACGATCCCGACCTGCGTGCGCGTGCTCGCGCGACCATCGATTCCGGTGTCAGTGCGGCACGTGCGTGGGCGGCGGCCGTTGCGGAGGTCGAGGCGGAGTGGAGCGCCCTCGACGACCCCTATCTGCGTGAACGTGCCGCTGACGTGCACGCGGTCGGTCAACAGGTGCTGCGTCGGCTCACCGGAACTGCGGACTCGACGATCGACGGCACCGGCATCCTCGTCGCCGCTGATCTCCTTCCCGCGCAGGCCGCGGTCCTCGATCCTGACAAGGTCGCGGGCATCGTGCTCGCGGGTGGCAGCCCGACCAGCCACGCCGCGATCCTCGCCCGCGCCCGTGGGATACCCGCGGTGGTCGCCGCCGGACCCGACGTCCTGGCGGTCGATCCCCAGGTCACCGTCGCTCTCGACGGCTCGACAGGCGAGATCGTCGTCGACCCCGACGAAGCGACGCTCCAGAACCTGCGTGCCGCCGCCGCCCGCGCCGACGAACGTCGAGACAGTGCACGCGAGGCGGCGCACCAACCCGCAACGACCGGCGACGGCACGCGAATCCTGGTGGCGGCCAATCTCGGCTCCGTGCAGGACGCGCGTGCGGCGGCTGACGCCGGAGCCGACGGCTCGGGATTGATCCGTACCGAGTTCCTCTACCTCGACCGCACGCAACCGCCGACTGTCGACGAGCAGATCGATGTCTACCGTCGAATGGCCAATGCGCTTGGCGGCGAGCGCATCACACTGCGGACCCTCGACGTCGGCGGCGACAAACCGCTACCCTTCGCGCGGCAACCCGTCGAGGAGAACCCCTTCCTCGGGCTGCGCGGACTACGGCTCGCGCTCGCGGAGAAGACACTGTTCGACGATCAGCTGCGCGCCATCATCACCGTCGCGCACGAGACTCCGGTCAGTGTCATGTTCCCGATGGTGACCACGGTCGACGAAGTGCTCACGGCGCGTGGGTGCCTCGATGCAGCCATCAATGCGGTCGGGCGCGGTATGCCTGCCGATCTGCAGGTCGGCATCATGATCGAAGTACCCGCGGCGGCACTCAAAGCGGCGGCATTCGCGCCGCACGTCGACTTCTTCAGCATCGGCACCAACGACCTGACGCAGTACACTCTGGCCGCCGAGCGCGGTAACACATCCGTTGCAGCGCTTGCCGATCCACTCGACCCCGGTGTGATCGCCCTGATCGACGCGGTATGTCGGGGAGCGGGCCCGGACCGTCTCGTCGCGGTCTGCGGTGAGCTCGCCGCGGACGAAACCGCAACGGAGTTGCTGATCGCGTTGGGCGTGCGGGAGCTGAGTGTCGCCCCGCGCGCGGTGCCGTTGGTCAAGGAGTCGGTGCGCGGCGTCGCAGTCACGTCGAACCCGGGCCTCGTCGAGCGCAGCGTCGAAGCCGAGGACGCTGCCGCGGTGCGCGCGGGTTTGCGAAACTACCCTCACACCTGATGAACACTGCCCGCAACACCCTCAGCACAGGCGCAACCATCGGACTGGGACTGGCCGCCGTCGGCCGGCCCGCATACATCACCACGACGCGGGAGGACGATCTCGGTGACGAGCGGAGCATCGAGGAGATGCGCCTGCGGACGTTCGACGTGCTCGACGCCGCGTACGCCGACGGCGTGCGCTACCTCGACTGCGCGCGCTCGTACGGATTGAGCGAGCAGTTCCTCGCCGACTGGCTGCGCGAGCACCCGGAGGTCGACGACGTGACGGTTGCGTCGAAATGGGGATACCGGTACGTCGGCGAGTGGGAGGTCGACGCCGAGGTGCACGAGGTCAAGGACCACAGCCTCGGCGCATTCACCGACCAGTCGACGGCCAGCCGCTCGATCATCGGCGATCCGCTCGCGATCTATCAGATCCACTCGCTGACTCCCGACAGCCCGGCATTGACGAACAATGCTTTGCACAGGGCGCTCGCTCGGTTGCGCGCCGACGGTTACACGGTCGGGTTCTCGACGTCGGGTCCCGCGCAGGCCGACGTCGTTCGCCAAGCGATGTCGATCGAGGTCGACGGCGAGCCGCTGTTCGGGGTGGTGCAGTCCACCTGGAATCCGTTGGAGACGTCGGTCGGTCCGGCGCTCGCCGAAGCCGCCGAGGCCGGACTCTCGGTGGTGATCAAAGAGGGCATGGCCAACGGCAGACTGGCGCCGGGCGTCGAGGATGAGAGCGAGGCCCGACGCGTCGTCGACCGTGTCGCCCACGAACTGGACTTGTCGTCTGATCAGGTCGCGCTGGCGGCGGCACTCGCACAGCCGTGGGCCGCGCATGTGCTGTCCGGCGCGGTGACCGTCGAACAGGTCGACAGCAATGTCGCGGCGGAGGAACTCGGACTGACGTCCGAGACGGTGTCGGAGTTACTCGCGCACCCCGAACCGCCCGCCGAGTACTGGGCAAAGCGCTCGCAGCGGAGCTGGAGCTAGAGGAGCCGCGGGCCTCTCGGTTCTGCATCCCGGGGTCTCGGCCGCTACGGAGCGTCGAACCTGGGCCGCGGGCGTGGTGTCATGGGCCGCGGGGTGCGCTGCCGCGGGTGCGCGGCGGGTGCAGAAAGTCGGGGAAGAGTGCACGGCCGGTGCAGAAACTAGGGGAAGCGTACGCGGCCGCTGCAGAAAGTAGGGGAAGAGTGCGCGGCCGCTGCAGAAACTAGGGGAAGCGTACGCGGCCGCTGCAGAAACTAGGGGAAGCGTACGCGGCCGCTGCAGAAACTAGGGGAAGCGTACGCGGCCGCTGCAGAAACTAGGGGAAGCGTACGCGGCCGCTGCAGAAAGTAGAGGAAGGGACTCTTCCCGGGGTTTCAGACCGTCCCCCTAGTTTCTTCCAGCGGAAAGGACAGTTTCCCGGGGAAGGACCCTTTTCCCTAGATTCCGCACCGGCCGACGCCCGAGCGGCGCCCTTTCCGCTACTTTCCGCACCTGCCGGCGCCGCCGCGACACCCTTCCCCCGTGTTCCGCCCTGCACTGCACCTGCAGGCCAGTTGCAGAAACCCGGGGAACAGACTCTTCCCCGGGTTTCGGACCCTCCCCCTAGTTTCTTCCAGCGGAAAGGACAGTTTCCCGGGGAAGGACCCTTTCCCCTAGATTCCGCACCGGCCGACGCCTGCGCGGCACACCCTTCCGCTACTTTCCGCACCGGCACCGGCACCGGCACCCACCCCGACCCCCACCCGGCACCCGGCCCCCCACCCGCCCTACGCCGAGCGGCGGGCCCGCAGCACGGTGTCGTCGACGTGGTGTCCGCCGCCGGCGGCGATACCGCGCGGTCTGGTCTCGTGGGTGATGACGTCCCAGCCGTCGCCGAGAAGCTGTGCGAAGTCGTCGGGCTGCACGTAGTCGTCGGGGTCGAAGCCGTGCGCGCGGACCCCCTCCGGCGCGTGCATCACGACGAGCAGCGTGCCGCCCGGGCCGACAGCGTCGACGAGTTTCGTTGCCACACTGCGGTTCTCGACGTGTATCGGGAAGTAGTGGGCGGTGACGAGACCGAAGTCGCGGCCCGGCACGTCGTCGACGGTGAGATCGGCCTGCAGCCAGGTGATCTCCGGTCCCGGTGAGATCTCGCGGGCGCGGTCGACGGCCACCTGCGAGATGTCGATGGCCGTCACCTGCCAGCCGCGCTCGGCGAGCCAACGGGCGTCGGCACCCTCGCCGCTGCCGACGTCGAGCGCGGTGCCCGGCACGAGGTCGGCGGCCTCGGCGATCAGGGACGGATTCACGTTCGACGTCCACAGCCGGTCGGCGCTGCTGTACCTGGCATCCCATTCGGCTGCGGTGTGGGGGTTCTGGTCGTGGTGCCCATGTGTCGTACTCATGAGTCGAGCGTGACACGGGCCCAGCGCGACGTCGAGCGGCCTTGCGCGCGAAGCAAAAACCCGCTGGGCTGCAACCCTCGCACACCACTCGACCAGCGACGCGCTAACCCTCGACGACCCGCGCAATCCGGTCGACGGCCTCGGTCAGCACCTCCGGCGAACACGCGGCGTTGAGACGTGCGAAGCCGTTGCCCTCGGCACCGAACGCCGGTCCGCGGTGCAGCGCGACCCGGCCGTCGGCGAGGATCGGGCCCGCCGAGTCGTCGCCGAGACCCGTACGCCTGAAGTCCAGCCACGCCAGATACGACGCCGCGGGCCGTGCGTACCCGACCGTCGGCAGCCGCTGCGCGAGCAGACGTTCGAGCAGGTCGAAACTCTCCTCGACGACGACGACGGTTGCGGCGAGCCACTCGTCCCCCTCGGCGTAGGCGGCCTCGGCCGCCGTCCGTCCCAGGATGCTCGTGCGGTAGGTGACCTCCTCGGGCTGACGGTCGACAGCAGCGCGCATCGGATTCGAACCGACCACTGTCAGAGCGCATTTCGCTCCGGCGAGGTTGAACGCTTTACTCGCGGAGTGGGCTGCCATCCCCACCTCCCGTGCCGTCTCCGACACCGACAGAAACGGCACGAACTCCACTCCGCGATGCACTAGGGGCGCGTGGATCTCGTCGCTGAGCACCACCGCGCCATGCTCGGCGGCGAGGTCGGCAAGGGCTTCGAGGTCGGCTCGGGGGTGGACGAGACCGACGGGGTTGTGCGGATGGCACAGCAGGATCGCACGCGCCCCGGCAGCGAATGCCGCGGCGATGCCGTCGAGGTCGAGGCGCCACACGTCGGCGGCGCTGGCCCGTCGGCCACCAAGCGCCTCGTCGTCGACCACGCGTAGCGGAACCTGTACGACCGTGCCACCCGCCTCGGGCACGATGTCGAAGAAGGGCGGATAGATCGGCGGCGTGATGATCACGCCATCGCCCGGTTCGATCAGCACGCGCAGCGCCTCCACGAGCACCACCGAGACGTCGGTCGTGGAGCGCACGTCGTCGGGTGCGACGGTCCATCCCCAGTGTCTCTGCGCGAAGTCGGCGAACGACCGGCCGAGGACCTCCGGTTCGGCGGCATACCCCAGGTCGGAGGCGGCGACCTGCGCGGTCAATGCGTCGACGACGACGGGCGCGAGTTGGTAGTCCATCTCGGCGATGAACAGCGGCAACACGTCGTCGGGATAGGTGCGCCACTTGGCGCTGGTGCGTCGGCGCAGAACGTCGAGTGGCGGCGCGGTCGGTCGCTGGGTCACACCTACGTGTCTACCGCGTGCGGTGGCGTTCCTCGACCCGGTTCGCCCGGGATCGTCGACGCGGCGCGCGTCGAGGGGCAGACTGGGACGCATGGCATTTCCCATTCGCATCGGAGTCCAGATCCAGCCGCAGCACGCGCCCGACTACTCGCTGATCCGCGACGCGGTGTTGCGGGCCGAGGACCTCGGCGTCGACATCGTGTTCAACTGGGACCACTTCTATCCGCTCTACGGCGACCCCGACGGTGCTCATTTCGAGTGCTGGACGATGCTCGGCGCCTGGGCCGAGCAGACCGAACGCGTGGAGATCGGCGCACTGGTCACGTGCAACTCGTACCGCAATCCCGACCTTCTGGCCGACATGGCGCGCACCGTCGACCACATCTCGGGCGGCCGACTGATCCTCGGGATCGGCGCGGGCTGGTTCGAGAAGGACTACGACGAGTACGGCTACGACTTCGGCACCAAGGGCAGTCGTATCGGCGACCTCGGCGACGCCCTGCCCCGGATCACCTCGCGGTTCGAGAAGCTCAATCCGCGCCCGACGCGCCACATCCCGATGATGATCGGCGGCAGCGGCGAGAAGAAGACCCTCCCGCTCGTCGCGCAGTACGCCGATGTGTGGCACGGCTTCAACGACGTCGAGACCTACCGCCACAAGACGAAGGTGCTGGCGGGCTACTGCGAGGAACACGGCCGCGATCCCGAGACCATCGAGCGGTCGGCGGGCATTCCGTTCACCGGCGACGTCGAAGAGCTCGTACGCACTGCCGACGCGATCAGCGCCGAGGGCGTTTCGCTCATCACCGTCGGCACGACCGGCCCGGAGTACGACCTGACGGCCGTCGAGGCGCTGTGTCGTTGGCGCGGATGAGCTGACCGACATGTCGAGCCTCGCCGTGGTGGCGATCATCGCCTGCGTGATCTCGCTGGGCTGCTGGGTGGCGTCGCTGATCACCGGAGACACCTCCTGGGTCGACCGGATCTGGTCGATTGCACCGGTGATCTACCTGTGGGTGTTCGCTGGATTCAGTCACTTCGACGCCCGGGTGACCGTGATGGCGGTGCTCGTCACCGCGTGGGGCATACGCCTGACGTTCAACTTCGCGCGGCGCGGCGGCTACAGCGGCACCGAGGACTATCGCTGGGCTGTGCTGCGCTCACGCATGACACGGTGGCAGTTCTGGCTGTTCAACCTGCTGTTCATCGTCGCCTACCAGAACCTCCTGCTGGTGCTGATCGCCTTGCCCGGCTACACCGCGCAACGCCATCCCGGCGGGTTCGGTGTGCTCGACGTCGTGCTCGCGGTGGCCTTCCTGGCGTTTCTCGCGGGCGAGACCGTCGCCGATCAGCAGCAGTGGGAGTTCCACGCGCACAAGGCTGCGGGCGAGACGTCGACCCGCTTCTGCACGACAGGCCTGTTCAGGTACTCCCGACACCCCAACTACTTCTTCGAGCAGGCGCAGTGGTGGGTGATCTATCTGTTCGGCGCGGTCGCGGCCGGCTCGATCCTGCAACCGACGATCGTCGGAGCCATCCTCCTGACCCTCTTGTTCGTCGGCTCGACGAAGTTCACCGAGTCGCTGACACTGGCGAAGTATCCCGAATACGCGGAGTATCAGCACACGACGTCAGCGCAGATCCCGTTGCCGCCGAAGCGGCGACGCGCTGCGACAGCCTGAGAGATCGGACGCGGCGCGTCGAACGAACGACTCGTCGGTGCCCGGCGTGTGGCAGCGGTCCGCGGATGGTGACCGACCGCCTAGATTTGATGTCATGCTCAGACGGTCCGCATCTGGAAAGAACAGCCAACCGAACACGGTGACCCGCCTTGTCCGCGTGCTCATCGTCGGTGCTCTGCTGATGTTCGGCCTCGCCGCGACGTCGCTGACCGCCACCGCTCGTGCCGAAGCACCCATGCGGCTACCCGCCCAGGTGAACGACCCAGCCGATGCGCTCTCGACGTCGGATCGCGACCGCGTCCAGCAAGCGGCCGAGACGCTCTTCAGCGACCACGGCGTGCAGCTGTGGGTTGTCTACGTCAAGACGTTCAACGGCATGAGCAGTGAACAGTGGGGCAGCCAGACCGTGCAGATGAGCGACCTCGGCGAGCACGACGTCCTGCTCGCCGTCGCCACCGACGACCGCGCCTACCGGTTCGACGCGCCCGACTCGGTCGACGGACTCGATCGGTCCACTCTCGACTCGATCGCGCAGGACGACATCGTGCCTGCACTCAAACGGTCGGATTGGGCTGGTGCGGCAGTGGGTGCCGCGAACGGCCTCGGCTCGGCGCTGACACCGTCACACGCAGGGGCGATCACCGCGGGCGTCGTCGGTGGCGTGGTCGTCGTCGGCGGGGGCGGCGCCTACCTGTACTCACGACGTCGCCGAAAGCAGAAGTTCGAGTCCCAACTCGAGACCGTCCGCGGGCAGGAATTGACCGGCGACGAACTGCTGTCACAACCGATCGAGGTTCTCGAGCCGTGGTCACGGGAAGTGCTCACCGACACCGACAACGCGATCCGCACCAGTGAGGAGGAGCTCCGACTGGCCGTCGACGAGTTCGGTCCGGCACAGACCGCACCGTTCACGCAAGCACTCGACGCCGCGAAACGTGGACTCGCGACCTCCTTCTCACTTCGACAGCGACTCGACGACGACATCCCCGAGACCCCGGACGAGCAGCGCTCGATGCTGGTGCAGATCATCACCACCTGCACCGACGTCGACGCCGCACTCGACGAGCAGGTGTCGGCGTTCGACGAGATGCGCAACCTGTTGATCAACGCTGACAGTCGCTTCGAGCAGATCACGCAACAGCTTGTGGCGTTGCGTGCCCGACTCGAAGGTGCCGCGACCCGGTTGGCGTCGCTCACGCAGAAGTACGGTGCTCCCACCCTCAGCTCGATCGAGCACAACGTCGATCTCGCAGCCCAGGAGATCGGATTCGCCGAGAGCAGCGCCGACCAGGGCCGTGCGGCGATCGCGCGCCCCGTCGGCGAGCAGGGTGCGGCGGTTGCCGCCATCCGCTCGGCCGAGGGGGCGATCGCACAGGCCGACAAACTGCTCGACGCGATCGACAACGCCGACGCGAACATCACCGCCGCCCATACGCAGTTGCCGGCACTGATCGCAGAAGTGGAGGGCGAACTGCGGGAGGCCGCCGGATTGTCTCTCGACGGTGGATCGGCGTTGGCGACCGCGGTGGCGTCGGCCACCACGGCGCTCGCCCGCGCCAAGTCGGAAGCGGCTGGTACGCCGGGCTCGGAAGGCGACGACGATGCGGCGTCTCGAGAACACGGCGACCTACTCGGCGCGTTCACCGCACTCGTGGACGCCGACGCCGACCTCGATCGCGCTCTCGACGCGGCACGCGATACGTCGGCGCAGCGTCAGCGTCGTACCGAAGTGCTCACCGCCGCACTGACCAACGCTCAGGCCAAGGTCACGGCGGCGTCGGACTTCGTGGCGACCCGACGCGGAGCCATCGGCTCCACTGCGCGTACGCGTCTCGCCGAGGCGCAGCGGCTGCTCGAGACGGCCAACACGACAGCGCAGAGCGATCCGACCGGCGCCACGGACGCGGCACGTCGAGCAGGCTCGCTGGCCGACCAGGCCCTCATGGCGGCCCAGGGCGATGTGGTGAGCTGGCAGCAGAGTCAGCAGCCGCGCTCGGGTGGCGGCTCGGCGGCGGGCGCAGTGCTCGGTGGAATTCTCGTCGACAGCTTCCTGCGCGGATCGATGCGCGGCGGGGGCTACGGCGGTGGTTTCGGTGGGGGCTTCGGGGGTGGCGGATACACCAGCGGCGGCGGGCGCAGTCCCGGCTCGTTCGGCGGATCGTCGAGTTCGGGGCGCATCGGCGTCGGCGGGCGGTTCTGAGCGGGGAGGATTCGGGCGACCAGCTCCCCTCAGCGCGCGGCGTTCTTGACGAACTCGTCGGGCGTGCCGATCGCCGGCTTGCTCCCAGCGAAGAAGCCACCCCGCACATGTCGGCGCGTGGTGTCATCGTCGGTTGCCCGTGCGGCGGAATGCCAGAGGTAGGCGTCGTGCAGCAGGATGTCGCCGCGCTCGAGGTACACACCGATCTCGCCAGGTACCTTCTCGAAGCCGAGCGGCATCTCGAATGGAGGCGGGGTGTCGGTCCAACCACGCGCAGGCTGCGCGGTGTCAGGAACGTCGACGTTGTTGACGTTCCGGTACGGTGCAGGTGTTGCCCACAGGTGGCTGCCGGGTACCACGCGCAGGAACCCGTTGGCGGGTGATGTGGCGTCGATGTGGATCGTGAAGGCCGTCGACGGCCAGATGTCCATACTGGGACTGGCCTGCCAATCGGAGTGCCAGCCGATTCGTGAGTAGCCGGACTCCCGTCCCGGACGTGCGTCCTGGTAGACGACACCGAAACCGTTGCTCTCCCGCAGCCACGCGCTGTCGCCGATCACCGCGCGGACCGCCGCCAGGAGACGCGCATCGGCAAGGGTGGCGCGCAGTGCGGGCGACAGCTCGTTGACGAACTCGACGTAGTTGGCGAACCTCTCTGCCTTGGCGACGTCGTCGAGGAAGACCGTCGACCCGTGACGCTCGGGGAGCTCTCCCGCGACCACGCGCTGCTGGGCGTCGACGCACTCCTGCTCGATGGCGATGGTCGACGACTCGTCGAGTAGTCCGCGGATCGTCGCGAAGCCGTTGGCACGGTAGAAGTCTGCGAGTCCGCTGACGTCATCGGGTGCGAAGACGCCGGGCTCGGGCGATGTCGGGACGGCCATGCGCGGTGAGTGTAGTTGCGGTGCACCGCGACCGCGCGGCAAGCAGATCGTTCGGTGACTACTTCCGCCCGACCGCCAGATAAGCGATCGGTCCGACGAAGTTGATGAAACTCGCTGCAGCCCAGAGCTTCTTGGGACCGCGGACATGATCGGGCTGACGCTTCTTGAGATCACGTAGCGCGTAGCCCTGCAGCGCGAACTGGGCCACGGCGGCGACGCTGACAGCCACCCGCTTGGCCGGTGAGAGCTTCGAGGACTTCTTCGTGTCACGAGTCACACGATCAGGCTACCTTCTCGCTTTTATTTCATAAGCCTAAGTATTAGACTTACTAAACGTGACCGAGAAGACCGCAGACATCGCCAGAGCGCTCCGCCCATCCGTGACGCGGCTCTACCTGGCACTGCGTCGGCACACCCCGATCCCCGAGTACACCGCTGCTCAGGCGTCGGCACTGGCCACGATCGTCGACCACGAGCCGATGCGGATGGGTGAACTCGCCGAGCGCGAGTCCATCCGAATGCCCACGGCCACCGCACTCGTCGACGGCCTGTGCAAGAACGGGCTCGTCGTCCGCGCTCCCGATCCGGAGGACCGTCGCGCCGTGTTGGTTGCGCTGACCGAGCACGGGCACGAGGTTCTCGAGCGGGTTCGCGGGCAACGCGAGGACGCTCTTGCCGCCGCACTCGAACGACTCTCCGACGACGACCGCGACCGACTGGCAGCGGCAGCCCCCGCCTTGCGGGCGCTGCACGCCGAACTCGAGGGGACCACATCCCTCGCCGGGGAAAAGTAGCCGTTCTCGCTCGACGACATTCGTATCAACCACTACTCGAAATGAACACGAGGTAGACGTGACAACCACAACGGAGAAGCACACAACAGAGAAGCCGACGCTGCCGGCAGAAGAGGAACACCACTCACTCGCCGAGGCCTTCAAAGGCCAGCCACGTGCTGTGTGGGTGACGGCATTCGCAGCCGTCATCGCCTTCATGGGTATCGGTCTGGTCGATCCGATCCTCAACACCATTCGTGAGGAATTGAACGCGCCGCCGTCGAAACTGACGCTGCTGTTCGCCGTGTACCTCGGCGTCCAGGTGATCGCGATGCTCATCACCGGGTGGGCCGCCTACCGGTACGGCCCGAAGCGCACCCTGACCGTCGGGCTCGTGCTGATCGTGCTCGCCGCCGGGATCTCCACCTTCGCGGGCAACATCGACCACCTGATCGCCATGCGCGTCTTCTGGGGTCTGGGCAACGCGCTGTTCATGGCAACGGCGCTGGCCTTCATCGTCGGTGCTGCCAAGGGCGGTCAGCACGGCGCGATCCTGTTGTACGAGGCCGCGCTCGGCGTCGGTCTGGCGGTCGGACCGCTGCTCGGCGCGCTGCTCGGCGCATGGACCTGGCGTGCACCGTTTGCCGGTACCGCGGTTCTGATGCTCATCGGTGCCGTTCTGTGTGCGTTCATGCTCCCCTCCGACGGTCCGCGCAGCGAACGCGTGTCGGTCAGCATCGTCGATCCGCTCAAGGCGCTGCGTAACCGCACGCTGCTGTTGACCTCGATCGGCTCGGCCTTCTACACCGGCGCACTGTTCACCGTCATCGCCTATGCACCACTTGCCATGGGACTCAAGCCCATTCCCGCGGGCATCGTGTTCTTCGGATGGGGCCTGTTGACTGCTCTGTCGGGTGTGTTCGTCGGGCCGAAACTCGCCGAGAAGATCGGCCAACGTGGCGGCGTGATGACCGCCATCGCCGGCTACGGCATCGTGATGGCTCTCGCTGCCGTCGGTGTCGCCACCGACCAGGTCTGGCTGACCGGCCTGGCGATCGTGCTCTCCGGCCTGCCGTCGGGCATCCTGAACACGCTGTTCACCGGTGTCGCGATGTCGTCGGCCGACCCGAACAAGCCACGGTCGGTGGCCAGTGCCGGTTACAGCTTCCTGCGCTGGATGGGTGGCGCGGCGTCGGCTGTGCTCGTGGCCTACCTCGCAGAGTGGTTCGCCCCCTCCGCCCCGTTCTGGTTCGCCGTCGGCTACTGCGCCGTCGCTGTGATCGCCGTCGGATTCGTGAAGTCGAAGAAGGCCGAGTCGCACCACGTCGACGAGGACGCCGCCCTGGTCGGCGCCGAGGAATTCTGAGTCCACCTCCCCGAACTGACAGCGCTCCCGAATCCGCAGTGCCCGTCGATCCACTTGGATCGGCGGGCATTGTCGTATCTGCGGTACGGGTGTCCTCCGGAGGAGGTCGATTCTCAGTCGAGCCAGTCGAGGACGCTTGCCGCGGTCCAGCTCTGTTGCATACTGCCCAACGCCTCGCCGGTGAACGGCTCGTAGTACTCGGCGAACGCGCCGTCGGTCGCCTGGCGAAGACCCTCCTCGCGCAGTCGCGCCGAGCGTTCGGTCCAGCCGCGACGTGCGAAGGCCCAACTGAACAGCCACGTCATCACCGGCCAGACGGGGCCTCGCCAGTACTCGCGCGGACGGAAGTCCGCTGAGATCGGCGACGTCGACGGGGGAACGGTGAACCTCAGGTCCGGGTGGCCGCAGAACCGCGGGCCGTCGAAGAGTCGGAGAAGTGCCCGTTCGCGATCGCGCGAGAGTCCGCCGCTCAGCAGCGGCGCGAATACCGCGATGCTCTCGGAGTTGATCCACTGCCCGGCCCGGAGGTCGTAGTCACGCGCAGCGCCGTTGCGATCGTTCGCCGCCGCGACGACACCGGCCTTGAAACGGTCAGACCAGGCACGCAGATCACGGACGTCCGAACGCGGCTTGGAGTAGTCCTCCCCGATCGTCGCGAGCACATCGCATGCGACGGAGAAGATCGCGCTGACGAAGACGTCCTCGACCATGAAGTCCATGACCTTGGGCAGCACGGCGTCGTCGTAGTGGGCGCGTTTCATCTCCTCGACGAGCCAGATGTAGCGGTCGTATTCGAGATCGGTCGGTCGCATCGACAGGTCGGCGACGTGTTCGAGGTCGGCGCGGGTGTAGGGCGGCAGATCCTCACCGGGGACCACACGCGAGTACGGGCCGTCCCACCGCGGTGAGTTGTCCATACCCGATTCCCAGCCGTGGTAGATGGTGATGCGGCCGCGCCCGAGCGGATCGCGGGCATGCGCGAGCCACCGGTGCCACCGCACGAGGGCGCCCCAGCGTCGATCGATGAACTCGTTGGCGACTGCTCGCGTCGAACGGCCATGTCGCCGAGAGTGATCCAGGATGCGTTGCACTGCGATCGCATGCACGGGCGGCTGTGTGATGCCGGAGGTCTCGGGGTAGTCGGGAGCGCACTCGGCCAGGCGCGCACACTCCCAGCGTCCCGGGCCGGGAAAGTATCCGTCGCGTCCATTGGCGAAGACGATGTGCGGGATCATGCCATTCGACCACTGCGCGGAAAGCAGCGTGTCCATCTCGATGACCGCACGCTCGACACTCAACGGCGCCAGACCGACGGTCACGAACGCCGCATCCCAACTCCACATGTGCGGGTACAGACGGGGTGCCGCGCTCGTCATCGTGCCCAGATCGTTTCCGCGGAGCAGATACGCGGCTCGTGCCGACAACTGCGTTGGGGTGAATCCGTACCTGGCCACGCGTTGATTCTGCACTGCCTGGTCTGTCCTCGCCGCGCGAGGTCGCGGGCTGCGACACTCGAGCCGACGGTGTCGGCAGCCGTACGGTTGAAATCATGCCAACCGCATTGATCACCGGCGCCAGCCGCGGCCTCGGCGCCGCCATCGCCCGACAGCTCGCACCGACGCACTCTCTCGTACTGGGCGGCAGGCCGTCGGACACGCTCGATGCACTTGCCGCAGAGCTCGATGCGACGACCTTCGCCGTCGAACTCACCGACCACGACGCGGTGGCCTCCGCAGCGGCAGCGATCGGGTCGTTGGATGTTCTCGTGCACAGCGCGGGTGTCGGTTCGACGCTGTCCCCCGTCGCGGAGACGACTGCCGACGAGTGGCGGCACGTGCTCGAGGTCAACCTGGTGGCCGCCGCGGAGGTGACACGCACGCTGCTGCCCGCACTGCGCGCAGCGCGGGGTCACGTGGTGTTCATCAACTCCGGCGCCGGAATGCGCGCCAATCCCGGGTGGGGCGCCTACGCGGCGAGCAAGTTCGGGTTGCGCGCCCTCGCTGACGCGTTACGCGGTGAGGAGCCGTCACTGCGTGTGACGTCAGTGTTCCCCGGCCGCATCGACACCGACATGCAACGCGAGTTGGTCGCGATCGAGGGCGACGACTACGACGGGTCGAAGTTCTTGACGCCCTCGACCGTGGCGGGCGCGGTGGTCACGGCGATCCAGACGCCGGCAGACGCCCACCCGACAGAGATTGTGCTGCGCCCGACCGGTCGGGCATGACCTCCTACAGCTGCTTGAGGTCGCTGGGCTCCCACACCGCGCGCATCGAGGAGATCTTGCCGTCGGCGTCGAAGACCATGATGTCGATCGGCGTGATCTCGAAACGCATGTCGGCGGTACCGGTGACCAGCGTGAACTCGAAGACCGCGGTGTCACCGGCGATCTTCTTCCAGTTCAGGGTCGCGACGTGCTCGTCCATCCCGGTGATGATCCCGTAGAACTCGACGAGTTGCTCGCGGGTGTCGCGGATGTCGGCACCGATCGGGTCCTCGACGGTGGCGTCTGCCGCAAAGAGATCGGCGATCTGCTCGGCGGTCCCATTGGTGAGCAGGTCGATGTACGCCTGCACGGTGGCGTCGATCCTGCTCGACAGCTCGGTCTGGTCCTGCTCGACGGTCATCTACGTCTCCGATTCTAGAACGTGTTCTACTTGGAGACAAAGTATCAGTCGACCCGCTCGTAGATGGTGGCGTTCGCGATTCCTCCGGCCTCGACATTCATCGCTGAAACCGACACCCCGGTCTTGCCCGTCCGCGGTCAGATGGGTCCGCCCCCACAATGGACTTCACGGGAAGAGACGCTGGCGACCTCGAGCAGTGGGCAGCCAATGCCGATATCGGTGTCCTGACCGACCACGAGGCCATGCTGATCCGCGGATTCCTCTGCCGCGCATCGTCGTTACGTGGCGAGAACCCTCGACGCGGTCTGCTGCGCTGAGCAATCGGCGTCGAGCCCTGCGGCGGAACCTACTTCAGCTCGCTGCTCGACTTGCCGAGCACGCGGCGCGCGATGATCAGCTGTTGGATCTGCTGTGTGCCCTCGAAGATGTCAAGGATCTTGGAGTCGCGGGCCCACTTCTCGAGTAGGCCTACCTCCGAATAGCCCACGGTTCCGCCGATCTCGACAGCCTTGTTGGTCAACTCGGTGACCATACGCCCGGCCTTGGCCTTGGACATCGACGCCTCGGTGGAGTTCGGCTGCTTGTTGTCGGCCATCCATGCGGCGCGGATGGCCAGCAACCACGAAGCCTCCCAATCGGATTCGAGGCGGATGAAGTCGTGCACGGCGGCAGCCTGGTTGGCTGCGGGCTGATCGTAGTCGATCTCGAGGCCCGCACCCTCGATGACAGTGCGCAGCTCCTCGAGCGCAGCCCGGCCGAGTCCGATCGCCATGGCCGCGACGAGCGGACGGGTGTTGTCGAAGGTCTGCATCACGCCGGCGAAGGCCTTCTTGGTGTCGACTTCCGGTGAGCCGAGCAGATTCTCGGCGGGGACACGTGCGTCCTCGAAGCGGAGAACCGCGGTGTCGGAGGCACGGATACCGAGCTTGTGCTCGAGACGCACCACCGAGACGCCCTCGGTGGTCATCGGCACCACGAAGCTCTTGATGGCCGCGCGACCGGCAGACTTGTCGACCGTCGCCCAGACGACGACGTGGTCGGCGCGTGACCCAGCGGTCACGAAGATCTTCTCTCCGTTGATGACGTAGTCGTCGCCGTCGAGCGTCGCGGTGGTACTGACCGCAGCCGAATCGGAGCCGAAGCTCGGCTCTGTGATGGCCATCGACGCCCAGACGTCCTTGAACTTCTCGAGCTGCTCAGGGTTGGCGACCGCGGCGATCGCTGCGTTACCCAGACCTTGGTACGGGATCGACAGCATGAGCGCGACGTCGCCCCAGCCCATTTCGACGCCGTGCAGCACAGCCCGCATGTTGCCGCCGTTGACGACGTCGGACTTCTTTGCCGACGACTTGTCTGCGGCGTCGGATTCGCGGCCCTTTCGCGTGGCCTCGCGAGCGAGCTTGCCCAGCTCGTCGAGCTCCTGCGGGTAGGTGTGCTCGGCCTTGTCGTACGTGCGCGAGATGGGCCGGAAGATGTGCTCGGCGGCGAGGTGCGCCTGCTCGGTGACCGGGGCGAGCTTCTGGGGGAGCTCGAGGTTGATTGCCATGCCGGTATCTTACTGCGCGGTAAGATCGATTTCCAGCCCCCACCGTAACCGCGTGCCGGTCCCGCGGGGCGTCGTCGGTCAGTCGTCGGTCAGCAGTACCGCTCCGTGCAGCCTGGAGACCGTTTACGCTGGCCACATGGTCTACGACGACGACCTCGCCCACCGCATCCGCGAGTTGCTGTCTGGTGAGAGCGGCGTCGGAGAGAAGGCGATGTTCGGCGGTCTCGCGTTCTTGGTCGACGGCAACATGGCTGTTGCGGCGAGCGGGTACGGTGGACTGATGGTGCGCGTGCCGCCGGACGAGACCGACGCCTACTTGAGCGCGGCGCACACCGCTCCGGTGGTCATGTCGGGCCGGGAGACGCGTGGCTGGTTGCGGGTCTCGGCCGAGGGCATCCGCACCAAGCGTCAGCTCGAGAAGTGGGTCAGCCTGGGTGTCGGGTACGCACGATCGCTGCCGCCGAAGTGACGAGCTCTACCTCTGACGGCCCGCTCATTCGTCGAGAAGCGGCACTACTGCGAACACTTCGAGGTCGCGGGGCGTGCCCTTCGCCTTGAAGCGTCGCTTTCGGCTGAGCAATTGGAGGCCTTCTGCCGACTGCAGGGCATCACTGGTGGCGAGCACCTCGCCGGTTCCGGCGGCATCGGCGACGCGTGCCGCGATATTCACGTCGACGCCGAGGTAGTCGTCACCGACCTGACGCGGAGTTCCGGTGTGCACTCCGGCGCGCAGCTGCGCACGGTAGTCATCGTGGGTGATCGCGCTGACGGCGCCGCACAGTTCGAATGCGGCGAGAATGGCATCACCCGCGTCGGGGAACACTGCCATGACGCCGTCGCCGAGCGACTTGACGATCCGACCCCGGTGCGCGGCCACGATCTCGCTGCTCACGCGATTCACCTCACCGATCAGCGACAGCACGCTGTCGTCACCGGCACGTAGCGCCCACGACGAGAATCCGACGAGATCGGTGAACACGACCGTCACGTCGCCGGTGTGCGGGCTGTTCGCAGATCTGCGGTCGACGAGGGCCTGCCACACCTTCACCACCGTGAGGGCGAGCTCACGCGAGGCGCTCGGCGACCGGTCGGCGCCGGTCAGCAGCCGCTCCATGCGGTCCGACAGTCGGGTGGGGCGCGAGAGATCGAGCTCGGGAACCGTTTCGGGCGTCAGCTTCCTTGGCAGCTGTGCGGCCCGGATGAGCGACGGCGTGCGGTCGGCGCGACTGAGGAACTCTCCGACACGGGCCGGTCCCGACTGCCCGCGCACGTCGTCGCGCGGGTTGTTGTCAGCGGGTGCACCGTCGCGGGACTCATCGTCTTTCGAGCCACCACCGGGCGTCGCGCCATCATCGGCGATCACGGAACGATGTTCACCATCCGTCCGGGTACGACGATCACCTTGCGCGGCGGTTGGCCGTCGAGCAGCGCGACGACCTTGTCGTCGTCGAGTGCTGCTCCGCGAATGGTCGCTTCGTCGGCGTCGGCGGGGACGGTGATGCGGCTGCGCACCTTGCCCTTGACCTGGATCGGGATTTCGATGGTGTCGTCGACGAGATACCGCTCATCGGCGACGGGGAACGGTCCGCGTACCAGCAGCTCGTCATGCCCGAGACGTGACCACAACTCCTCGGAGATATGCGGTGCCAGCGGCGCCAACATGAGCACGACCTGCTCTACCGTGTCACGGGGAGCGCCGTCGGGATAGCGCTTCGTCAGATGGCTCGTCAGTTTGGTCAGTGCGGCGACGGCGATGTTGTCTCGAAGACCGTTGTAGTCCTCGCGAACCTCGGCAATCGTCTTGTGCAACAGGCGAAGTGTCTCGTCGTCGGGATCGATGTCGGCAACCCGCACCTCGCCTGATTCCTCGTCGACGACGAGGCGCCACACGCGTTGCAGGAATCGCTGGAGGCCGACGACGTCCTTCGTCGCCCACGGCCTCGACTGATCGAGCGGACCCATGAACATCTCGTAGAGCCGCAGCGTATCCGCGCCGTACTCGGCGGCGATGTCGTCGGGTGTCACCGAGTTCTTCAGCGACTTGCCCATCTTGCCGTACTCCTGGGTGACCTTCTCGCCGTTGTAGAAGAACTCGCCGTCGAGTTCGGTCACCTCGTCAGCGGGCACGTAGATCCCGCGCGAATCGGTGAACGCATACGCCTGGATCATGCCCTGGTTGAACAGCTTTCGGTACGGCTCGCTACTTGTGACGTACCCGAGGTCGAAGAGCACCTTGTGCCAGAAACGTGAGTACAGCAGGTGCAGCACGGCATGCTCGACTCCGCCGATGTAGAGGTCGAGTCCGCCGGGATCGCTGAGTCCGTGCAGCTCCGGCCGCGGACCCATCCAATAGGCCTCGTTCTCCTTGGCGCAGAACTCTTCTTCGTTCGTCGGGTCGATGTAGCGCAACTGATACCACGAGCTTCCGGCCCACTGCGGCATGACGTTCGCGTCCCGCTTGTACATCTTGGGTCCGTCACCGAGATCGAGTTCGACGTTGATCCAGTCGGTTGCCTTCGCCAGCGGCGGGCTGGGTTCGCTGTCGGCGTCGTCGGGATCGAACGCGACGGGTGCGTAGTCCTCGACCTCCGGAAGCTCTACCGGCAGCATCGATTCCGGCAGTGCGTGTGCGCGACCGTCCTCGTCGTAGACAATCGGGAACGGCTCACCCCAGTACCGCTGTCGCGCAAACAGCCAGTCGCGGAGCTTGTACTGTACGGTGCCCTTGCCCTTGCCCTGGTTCTCGAGCCATTCGACGATGGCGGCCTTCGCGTCCTCGACGTTCTTGCCGTCGAGGAAGCCTGAGTTCACCAGCGGGCCGTCACCGACGTAGGCCTGCTCTGCGACGCCCTGTTCGGATCCGATGACCTCCACGATCGGCAGTCCGAAGACCGTGGCGAACTCGTAGTCGCGCGAGTCGTGGGCGGGCACGGCCATGATCGCGCCGGTGCCGTAGCCCATCAGGACGTAGTCCGCGACGAACACCGGAACCTGTTCTCCGTTCACCGGATTCGTCGCGTACGAGCCGGTGAAGACGCCTGTCTTCTCCTTGTTCTCCTGGCGCTCGAGATCCGACTTCGCGGCGATCGACGCGCGGTAGTTCTCGATTGCCGCTGCGGGCGAGTCCGCGGAGTACGTCCAGCGCGTGTCGACACCGTCGGGCCAGGCGTCGGCGGTGAGAGCGTCGACCAATGGGTGCTCCGGGGCGAGCACCATGTAGGTGGCGCCGAAGAGGGTGTCGGGTCGGGTTGTGAAGACCTCGATGACCGCATCGCCGTCGGCCTGCGCCGGGACTCCCGGCACGGGGAACTGCACCTGCGCGCCGCGAGAACGTCCGATCCAGTTGCGCTGCATGGTCTTGACCTTCTCCGGCCAGTCCAGCAACTCGAGGTCGTCGAGCAGGCGGTCGGAGTAGGCGGTGATGCGCATCATCCACTGCCGCAGGTGCTTGCGGAACACCGGGAAGTTGCCGCGGTCGCTGCGACCGTCGGCGGTGACCTCCTCGTTGGCCAGCACCGTGCCCAGACCGGGCGCCCAGTTGACCAACGAATCACTGAGGTAGACAAGACGATACGAGTCGACGACGTCGGACTTCTCTGTCGCGGACAGGTCGGCCCATACCCGACCGTCGGCGAGTGTGCGTGTGCCGCTGTCGAACTCGGCGATCAGCTCGTCGATACGACGCGCCTTGCCCGCCTCGTCGTCGTACCAGGCGTTGTAGATCTGCAGGAAGATCCACTGTGTCCATCGGTAGAACGAGACGTCGGTCGTCGCGATACGACGACGCTCGTCGTGTCCGAGGCCGAGGCGTCGGATCTGGCCGAGGTAGCGCTCGATGTTGGCCTCGGTGGTGGTACGTGGATGGGTACCGGTCTGCACCGCGTACTGCTCAGCCGGAAGACCGAACGAGTCGAAACCCATCGTGTGCAGCACGTTGGCGCCCGTCATGCGCTGGAACCGCGCGAAGACGTCGCTGGCGATGAACCCGAGCGGGTGCCCGACGTGCAGTCCCGATCCGGACGGATACGGGAACATGTCCTGGACGAACAGCTTGTCGGGAGCGTCGGGCCCGCTGCCGTCGAAGGCGCTCATGTCGCCGGCGAGCGGTCCGACCGGGTTGGGCGCCTCGAAGGCGCGGCGCTGCGTCCACTCGCGCTGCCAGCGCTCCTCGATCTCGCCCGCGAGTCGAGCGGTGTAGCGGTGCCCCGGCGTCGCGGAAGCTGGGTCGGTGCTCGCCGGATTGGCGGCGCCCTCGGGGGTGGAGATGTCGGCGGTGCTCACCTCACCAGGGTAAATCGTGGCTTCGGCTGCCCTGAAATCGACGTCGGGTGGACGGGAAAAGTATGGTGGTCGGGTGCATGTGGTGTCGATCGTGGTCTCGGTATGCGTCTGTGCGTTGGCCCTGGTGTGGCTGATCGTGGGAGCGACCGGCCTGGTCGGCCGTCTCCCACGCAACCGTTACTTCGGGGTTCGCACCGACTCGACGATGGCTTCACCCGAGGCATTCGCACTGGCGAACCGCATCGCGGCGCCCGGAACACTCGGCGCCGCGGTCATCTTGATCGCCGGTGGCGCACTGACACTGGCCGTCGACAGTGCGTGGTCTGTGGTGTTCGGGCTGATCGCACTCCTGGCGGGCATTCTGCTGGTCGGCGCGGTCAGCGGCTATGCCGTGCGGGCAGCCGACGCCGTGGCACCCGCCGACGACGCCGGCTGCAATTGCTGCTCGTCTGATCACGGCGCTTCCGACCACTCGCACGAAGCCCCTACGCCTGCGGAATCGGGTTCGGATCCGGCCGCCGACTGCGGCACCGACAGCTGCGCGTCGTGCACGCTGCGCGGCATGTGCAGCACCGACGACACCTCCGCACACTCCGACCGTCGCGCGCCGACCAGCTAGGACGTGCTGCGCAACCTTCTTGCCCGCTCCCCGATCGACGGGTTCATCCTCGCGATACTCGCAGCGGTGCTCGTGGCGGCGATCTTCCCCGCACGCGGGACGTTCGCCGACGTGCTCGACTGGGTGGTCACGATCGCCATCGGCTTCTTGTTCTTCCTGTACGGCGCGCGACTGCACCCGCGGGAGGCACTCAACGGGCTTGCGCACTGGCGTCTGCACCTGACCATCCTCGCGTTCACCTTCCTGGTGTTTCCGCTCATCGGGCTGGCGCTACGGCCGGTCGTCGAACCACTGATCGGCCACGACCTCTACACCGGCCTGTTGTACCTGACCCTGGTGCCGTCGACGGTCCAGTCATCGATCGCCTTCACCTCGATCGCCCGCGGCAACGTACCGGGAGCGATCGTCAGCGCCTCGGCGTCGAATCTGATCGGTGTGGTGCTGACGCCGCTGCTCGTTGTTGCACTGATGAGCGGAACCAACGGGGTACACATCACCGCGTCGTCGGTGGTGGAGATCCTGCTGCAGGTCCTGGTTCCCTTCATCGTGGGCCAGCTCTGCAGGCCGCTGGTGACGCCATTTCTCAAGCGGTACGCCGAGCCGACGAAGTTGGTCGACCGGGCGTCGATCGTGCTCGTCGTCTACGCAGCGTTCAGCGAAGGCGTGCGCAACGGGATCTGGTCGATCGTGAGTGCGTGGCAGGTCGTCGCGGTAGCGGTCATCGCCGCCGTGCTCGTGATCGTGATGCTCACACTCACCTGGTGGAGCTCCCGACGTCTCGGCTTCAACCGCGCCGACGCCGTCGCGATCCAATTCTGTGGCACCAAGAAGAGTCTCGCCACGGGACTGCCGATGGCCACGGTGTTGTTCGGCGGTTCAGTGGTCGGGCTGATCGTGTTGCCGCTCATGATCTTTCATCAGATCCAGCTCATCCTCTGTTCCTGGCTGGCCACCCGCTACAGTCGCACCCACGACGCCGTCGACGCCGCCTGACGCCTGCGCGACGCGTCGCCGCCGAACGTAGAACATGACGAGCACGTAGATCACCGCACAGCAGACCAGCGCGATCACCACGTAGAGCAGGATCGTCGCGCCGAGAACAGCGCCCGCGAAGTAGCCGACGAGCAGCACCGCAGTCACCCAGCTGACCGCTCCGACGATGTCGGCGACACCGAACTTCGCGAACCGCATCCCGCTCATTCCCGCGACCCGGGGCATCAGCGTGCGGACATACCCCACCCAGCGACTCGCCGCGACCATCACCATGCCCGACTCGTCGAGGCGGATGCGGGTCTGTTCCCACCGCTGCTCGCCGAATCGCCGCCCGAGCGACGATTCCATGAGGCGCGGTCCGCCGATTCGTCCGAACGAGAAGCCGACCGCATCGCCTGCGATCGCGCACACGCACGCCACCACGATCAAGACGCCGATGTTGGTGTCGCCGACAGCTGCCGCCACCCCTGACGCCAACAGCAACGCCTCACTGGGCATGATCAGCCCCGCGAAGACGACCGCGGTCTCTGAGAACACGACGCCACCGGCAATGAGATAGACCGCCCACACCGGGACCGATCTGATCAAATCGATCAGCCAGTCGGCGATGGAATGCACCTGCCCGAGGTTAGTTCAGCCCGGGATTCCACGCCGCAGAGGAGACCCGGTCGTCTCGGTGCCGAGCTCGCCGATGTCTCCGCGAGATGCCGCCCGAACTTGTCGGTGGGGTCGGCTAGTGTAGAACACATATTCGATCCAGGTGGTAGTGGTGGAGATGACAGGCGGGGGTGACAGAGCGTGAACAGTGATCATGGCGGCGGGGCCGATGGTCGGGGTGGTGTCCGTCGTGACGACCCGGCACCTGGTGACACTGGATCTGAAACCGGGTGCGCGCCTTCGTTGTTGGATGCTGCTGGGTTGGGTTCTGCGGTGGTGGGGTCGGTGGATGCTCGGGTGGCGGATGTGTTGTCGCGGTTGGCGTCGGTGGTTGAGGAGTTGGCCGGCTGTGATGTGTCGCAGCTGTCGGATGCCGGTGTGGTGGAAGCGGCCGCGGTGGCCGAGCGGTTGGCGCGGCGGACGGCTGCAGCGGTGACTGACCGGCTGGTGGTGGAGGCGTCGGATCGGAATCTGCCACACGCGTTGGGGTACCGGGATGTCCGCGGGTTTCTGGCGGACCGGTTGGGGGTGGGTGATCCGGCAATCCGCTCGCAGATCATCACCGCGACCGGCTCGTTCACCTCGATTGTGGGTGAGGTGCGGGAACCGGCATGTCCGACGTTGGCACGGTATTGGGTTGATGGTCAGATCGCGCCGGCCCGCGCGCGGGCGGTGCTGGAGGTGTTGGATCAGATCCCGCATCAGATTGCTGCTGATGTGCGGGCGGCGGCTGAGGCGCAGATGGCTGGCTATGGTCTCGACTTCACGCCGAAAGAGATCACCAATCTCGGCACTCG
Source organism: Gordonia otitidis (assembly GCF_020735545.1). NCBI lineage: Bacteria > Bacillati > Actinomycetota > Actinomycetes > Mycobacteriales > Gordoniaceae > Gordonia > Gordonia otitidis. The sequence goes on along the minus strand of NZ_CP085974.1, from coordinate 2,104,657 downwards.
ATTGATGGCGCATCTGGATCCGGATGGGACGGTCACTGATGACACCGACCGTCAACGGCGTCGCCGGTTGTGGGTGAACCGGCAGGGTGCGGATCTGATGTCACGGTTGACGGCCGATCTTGATCCGGCGACCCGCGCCCGCCTGGATGTGGTGTTGGACGCCTGGGCGAAACCCGGCATGAACAATCCCGACGACGCCGACTCGCCTGTCGGGCCGGTCACCGCGGCGAACGCCGAACAGGTCGCCGAGGCAGCCGCGCGTGATCAGCGGTCGCAAGCGCAACGCAACCATGATGCGTTTTCCGCGTTGCTGGCGCGGGTGGTGGAGTCAGGCATGCTCGGCGGCACCCACCGCGGGTTGCCGATCCAGGTGATCGTGAAAACCACGCTGGCCGAGTTGGAGGCACAGGCCGGGGTGGCACAGACCGCATCCGGGACCCTGTTGCCAATACCGGATCTGATCTCGATGGCCACCCGGTCGGCGAGCGGGGTGCAACCGTATCTGGCGGTATTCGCCGAGCACACCACCGTCCCGCTATATCTGGGCCGGTCGAAACGACTCGCTTCGCCAGGGCAGCGGTTGGCGTTGTTCGCTGCCGAGGGCGGCGGCGTGTGTTCAGCACCCGGCTGTACCCAGCCGGCGTCGCGGGTGGCGATGCATCACGCCGCCAAGGACTGGGCTGCTGGTGGGTGCACCGATATCGACCAGTTGGCACCGGCGTGCGACATGCACAATTCACGGGTGGGTTCGCGCCCTGGTCAGTTCACGACCCGCATCATCACCGACGGCCCCGATACCGGGCGGGTGGCGTGGCGGTTGAACGCCGCCCCCGGTATGCCGCCCAACCCCGAACACGTCAACCGGGCCGCGGATGTGGCCGCCGATTTCCGTGACCACCTCGCCACCACACGCGCCGAAACGTCGGCCGCCACCGGCACCATCACCCACCTGGCAGACCGACGCCGCCGACACACACGCACAAGCACAAGCACAGATGGTGCAGGTGCTGTGCGGCAGGGCGTCGACCGCGGCGACGTGACCGCCTCGGCCGATCAGCGCGACGCGCGTGACACTCCCGGCAACCCGCCAACGCCCTACTCGATCAGCATCGTCGATCACCAGATCCTGACCGCACTGCTCGACACCACACCCGAGCGCGCGGGTGACCGCCGCGTCGACATCACCTGGAACCCACCCCGACCACTCGACCCCGACCCACCGCCCGATGGCGAACCACCCGGCAACGTCGGCCCGCCTCTACCCGACGCCGCCTGACAGACCCGGCCCGCCCCATCGGGTCACGGACCACCCCACACCCCGCCACCGCGCCAGGTGGCGGGGCAGAAGTGGTGGCCGCATGTCGTGCCCGATGCGAGCCTCAGATGCCGTCCGACAGTGGAAGGTTCACGAAGCTCGGCTGCGCAGGGTCGAGCATGATGTGCTGCGGTTTGAGGCCCGACTCGTTCAACAACGGACGGAGGGGAAGACCGCGCGGCATATTCATGGCGAAGACGTCGATCCGCAGTCGATGACCGGCCGGGATTCGCGCCTCAGTCGGCAGTAGTCCGACGTCGAGTGTGACCGGCTTGCCCGGTGTGACCCGTTCTCGAGCAGCAAGAGTCATCGTGTACATCGGGTCGATCACGTCACCGTTCGACGCGAACTGCGACTCCGCCCGGTTGTAACCACGCAGCGACGCCATCACCTGACCCGAACTGATCACCTTCGACGTTCCGTCCGGTGCAACGTCGTTCAACGTCGCCGTCCAGTAGCCGTCGGTGGCATCCATGACGGTATTGAGGTGAAGGTTGCTGTAGCCCGACACCTGACGGGTGCTGCTCAGCGGAGCAGTCGTGAACGAGAGTGCACCCCGCTCCGAGATCCTTGCGTCGTCCGAGCAGCCCTGGAACACAGCGGTCAGACCCGCCATCTGCTGGGCGGAGTCGCGCGAACACAGCGTCCACAATGTCGGCGACACGGTCATCGATCCGCGCGCTTTGGTGGCCGCAGGCGTCAGGGTTCCGTCGCCTTGCGCGTGCGGGGCAGTTCCACTGCGACGATTCGACAGATACAACCGCTGCCGGGTCATACCGTCACGCGGGAACTGTGACGCGCTGATCCAGCTGTCGCCCACCTGCTTCAGGTTGACAGGCCCGTACGAATCGATCCCGTTGTCGATTCCCTTGAGCCACTTGTCGAACCACGCCTTCTGCAACACGTCGAGTCGCGGTGGGGTACCCGGTCGGCCCTGCCCGCCGCCGATTGTCATGTGGTAACCGTCGCCCATCACGAGCTGTTTGCGTCCAGGTGAGAGCGGAATCTTGTTGTACATCCGCACCTCACTGTTGGTGAACAGATCGAACCATCCGCCGTAGATGAACGTGGGCGTGGTGATCCGCTCGGCGTGGTCCTGCCACGACTGCCGCGGCTCCGAGCCGGTTCTCAGCAAGTCCTTCAAGTACGGGGGAATGGAGGGGATATCGGGGGTGGTGAGCGCCGCCATGAGCTCGGGATAGAAGGTCAGCGGGTCTTTTACCCTGTCCGCCAGCCACTTCCAGTCGAATGTGCCGTTGAGCATCGATGCAACGTTGGGAATCATCTTGGTGCCATTGACCAGGGTCAGCCACAACGGTAGAAAGCCCGCTCCGAGCGCTCCGCCCGGGGCGACGATGTCGCGGATGAGGTCGCCGCCGGGCTCGACGGGGAAGATAGCCTTCAGCGCCGCGGGGCGCTTGTTGGCAGCCTGGATCTGGTTGATCGCCGAGTACGAGACGCCCGCCATGCCGATCTTTCCGTTCGACCAGCGTTGCTTGGCCGCCCAGTCGATCACCTCGGTCGTGTCCTGCTGCTCACGACTCTGGAACACGTCCCAGACGCCCTGGGAGAAGCCGGTGCCTCGGACGTCGACGACCACCACTGTGTACCCGCTGCGAACCAGATCGAAGTCGGCCGAGAAGTTGCGGGTCCCGCCGTCGCTGACGGTTCTCGCCAACTGGTTGATTCCGTCGATCGGAGTTCCACGCAGATTGATTGCCTTAGCGAGTTGCATCGCATAGGGGGCAAGCACCGGGTGCTGGAGCGCCTCCGAGGCAACGGCGGTGACGAGCTTGGTGTACGGAGTCATGTTCACCACGACCGGGGTCCGCGTCGCGACGGCCCTGCCACGAGCATTCGCGGGCCGATACACGTTGGCGCGGAGCACGGTGCCGTCGCTCATGCGAATCGGGACGTCCCATTGCGTTGCCACGCCAGCGTACGGATGGGCGCCGTCGTGGGACGCCTGCCAGCGGGCTGCCGCCTGGCCGCCGTCGGGCGTCGACGCGTCTGCGACACCCGGCCCGGCCATCGCCAGCACAACCGCCGAGAGAACGGCGATCACCGCACCCCATCCTGTCGAACCTGACACACTTCGCAACCGACCGACCACCGGGACCCCTGACCGTTGAACGCATTGTGAGACGAACCCGTCGAAGAGTATCAGCCTGCTGTGGCACACGTCACTTACGGTCGCGAAAAGGGGCTCCGTCGCAGGCCTCCGCAGGTCCGGAAGCTTCCGCGCAGGCGATCAGTTCTGCTCGACGTCGATCGGATGCGTCGCGAGCAAGGGCATCGGCCAGGGCTGGCGACGCAGCACGTCGGCCCACACGTCGACAGTGGGAGGTGCCAGGAGATCACGCGGCAGAGCCGAAGCCAGCAGCCAGCTGTCCTGCGCCAGCTCGGCGTCGAGCTGCCCGATCCCCCAACCTGCGTACCCGGCGAAGATACGAACGCCTTCGAGAACTTCGGCAAGGAGTTCTTCATCGGCGTCCAGGTCGACGAGAACCACTCGACCGTCGACCGGACGCAGCCCTTCGAACGCCTCGATCTCCACGCCATGTTTCGCGACACCGAGGCACAACGCGGCGTCCTGCTTGACCGGCCCCCCGATGAAGAGTGCCTGCGGCGACGCCGCGAGATCGGTCCACTGCGGAAGGATGTTGTGCACCGCGGTCTGACTCATCCGGTTGAGGATCACCCCGAGGCTGCCACCGTCGTTGTGCTCGATGACATAGATGACCGAACGGGCGAAGGTGGGTTCGATCAGGTCCGTGGACGCGAGCAGCAGCGTGCCGGGTCGCACACTGTTTGCCGATTCCATGTCACGGGCACCGGGGATGCCGCTGCCGCCCTCGGTTCCGTCAGAGTTCTCGGGTGAGAAATCGTCCGCGCTGTCACCACCCACGGTGACCATCATCTCATGCCTGATGCGCGTGGGTCGGTACTCTTGATCGGTGAGCTCTACTGCACGCGACGGCCGTTCTGTGCGTGCTGCGTGGCGCGATCTCCTCGACTCGTTGCGCCGATCGCCGGGGCTCGGCCGACTACTCTCCGTGCGCCTTGCAAGCCAGTTGACCGACGGCGTGTTCCAAGCAGCACTGGTCGGCGGCGTGCTGTTCAATCCCGAGCGCCATGCCGACCCGCTCGCTGTCGCGGGCGGTATGGCGGTGTTGCTGCTGCCCTACTCGGTCATCGGGCCGTTCGCGGGAGCGCTCCTCGATCACTGGGATCGTCGAGCAGTTCTGTTGTACGCCAACCTGATTCGCGGTCTGATGATCACCCTGGTCGCAGTTGCCATTGCGACGGGAAGTCCGGACAGCGTCGTGCTGGTCGGCGCGCTCGCAGTGACCGGCGCCAGCCGCTTCGTCGCGTCCGGACTGTCGGCAGGCCTTCCCCACGTCGCGTCGCAGGACGTCATCGTCGCGACCAACGCGCTGTTCACCACCCTCGGCGGCTTCATGTTGTCGGTGGGTGCCGTCATCGCGATGGGTGTCCGTCTGCTCGCGGGATCAGGTAACTCCGGCAGTGCCGTCACCATGATCGCTGCCGTGGTGATCGCGCTTGGCGCCGCTCTCCTGGCGCGTGGCTTCCCCCGATTGCAGTTGGGACCCGACCGTCCCGACGATCCCGGACGCTCCGCGGTGCACGCTGTCGCCGTCGGACTGCAGCACGGTGCGATAGCAGTTGCGCGCTGTCGCCCGGTTGCCGCCGCACTTTCGGCGATCGGAGCTCATCGTGTCGTGTTCGGTATCAACACGCTGATGCTGCTCGTGCTCGCAAGACACATGGGATCCGGTGACGGGCTCAGCCAGGTGGGGATGGTGGTCGCCTGCACGGCCGCCGGGGCACTCGTCGCGGCCTTCGTCACGCCTGTCGCCGTCGACCGCTTCGGCCGCAAGGCCACACTCATCACCGCCCTGTCGGTCGGCGTGGTCGCCGAACTGTCGCTGCTGTCGTTCTCACTGGTCGTCTTCTGCATCTCGGCGGTGGTACTCGGACTCGTCGGCCAGGTCGCCAAGCTGTGCGGCGACGTCTCGATGCAGGTCGACATCGACGACACCGTGCGCGGCCAGGTCTTCTCCGTCCAAGACGCGGTGTTCAACGTCGCGTACGTCGCCGCCATCGCCATCGCCGCATCGACCGTCGCGCCCGATGGCCGGACGCCCGCGCTCGTCGTGGTCGCCGTGGTCATCTACCTCGCGGGAATCGCTGTCGTGCGGCTCGTCCACCCCGGCCGCGACGAACTCGTCGGTGCGAGTCAACACGCGATAGAGCACGCGCACGACGACGAGCGCGAGGACCAATCCCGAGCCTCGGAGTCTCATCTTCCGAACTCCGGCGCTTCCGCGCCGTAGACGGCGTCGGCGATGCCGTCTCCGTCGGAGTCGACGAGAACCGTGTCGAACGCGCCGTCGCCATCCTGATCGATGTAGAGCCGACGCTGCTTCCCCGAACCGACGACCTCGCCGTCGACCCGACCATCACCGTCGAGGTCGAGACGTTGCGGTGACGGCTGCCGTCCCGCTCGCGGTGGGTCGGGGGATCGAGATGATTCGGACGACTCGCGCGATTGCGGCTGTTCACCTCCGGCGGGAGGACCACCGTCACCCGCGCCGGGCTCGTTCCGCTCGGCATCCCCCGCCCCCTCATCGCGCTCAGCCTCGGCCTTCTCCCCGCCGGCAACCCTCTTCCCGGCCACATCGTCATCGGCGACGGCGATGTCCCACAGACCGCGCCCGGAATCGCGGTACAGACGTTCCGGTCGGCCGTCGTCGTCGACGTCGAGAGCTGCGATATCAGCGCGGCCGTCCCCGTCGACATCCCACAGGGCGTCGTCGGCGCGGCCGTCGCCGTCGAAGTCGACGGCGACCGCGTCGGGGGTGCCGTCGGAATCGAGATCGAAGTCGGCGGGACTCGACCACCGGCTCAACGTGCCATCACCGGGGCCGAACACGTACTCGATCAGAGGATCCACGCGTCATCAGACGTTCCCGGACGCACGTGGGTTCCGCCAGCCCGCAATCGTCGCCCGCCCGCTGTGCCGACTTCCCTCTTTCGCACTTCCCGCGATCATTTCCGAGTTCGCAGCACGGTACGTTTTGTTCATGTATGTGAGCGAGCTGGGAGAGCAGTTCCACCGCGCTCGTCTCGAACCGGCGATCACACATCTCGACGCCGCGTCGGCCGGACGTTCGTCGAACGCCGTCATCGGGACGGTGTCGGCGCACCTCTGGCGCGAGGCCGAGCGCGGATCGTATGTCGCGGCCGACGACCGCGCTGCGGAGATCGCGCGGGACAAGCGCGACATCGCGCAACTCCTCGGCCACACCCCGGACGAACTGACCTACCGCGAGAGCGCTCGTGCCGCTCTCCGCACGCTCCTGACCTCGTGGAGCCTGCCGATCGCGTCGACGGTCTGGGTGGCCAAGAACGAGTTCGGACCCAACCTCGTGGAGTTCGAGCGGCGCGGCTACGCGGTCCGACCGCTCCCCGACGGCGACGTGTACGGACACGTCGACACCGACGCCCTCGAGAACATGCTGCAGTTCGAGCAGCCCGACTTCATCCACGTCTGCCACGTCGGCTCCATGTCGGGGGCCGTGCAGCCCGTGGCCCGCATCGTCGAGATCGCCCATCAGGTCGGGGTGCCGGTCGTCGCCGACATGGCACAGGCCGTCGGTCACGTACCGACGGTCACCGGCGCCGACGTCGTCTACGGCACCAGCCGCAAATGGCTGACCGGCCCGCGCGGCGTCGGATTCCTTGCCGTGCGCCGTGATTCGCTGCGCCCGATCGAGGTCGACGCCTCACAATCGTTCATCGCGGGCATGCTCGGCCTGGGCGTCGCTGTCGCCGAAGTGCTCCAGATCGGGCAGCAGCGGGTGTTCCGCGAACTCGCCGGGATAGGCCGGGCCACCCGCGAACGGCTCGACGGCATCGGCAGTTGGCAGGTACTCGAACCGGTCGACGAGCCGTCTGCCATCGTCACCCTCGCCCCACCCCCCGGATGGGAAACCGCAGACGTCCATCACGCGCGGGACAAGCTCTTCGAACTCGGACTGCTGGTCACCGCTGCCGACTCCTGGCGGGCCCCACTCGCAGGCGAGACGTCGGTCCTGCGGATAAGCCCGCACCTCGACGTGACACGCGAACAGCTCGACAGACTCGCCGACGCACTCCGCACGATGGGCTACTGACTACTGCTAGATGCGACATTCCGTACAGCCTGCCCGGCCGGTGAGCAGTCGTCGAATCCAATTTTGCAGATCCTGAAACTCGTTCCGCGACCCTCTGTGTGACCTGCCACTTTGCTGGGATGCGATGTGTCAGACTGTGCTCAATGTCCTCGAGCCGTAAGAGCACGAACACCGTCGGTCGCCTCGCCGTCATCGCGAACCCGGCGTCGGGCCATGGCGCGGGAGAACGCACCCTCGGCGCCGCCACCGCCATTCTTCGCGGACGCGGCGTGAGTCACGAGGTTCACGTCGGCACCTCCCGTGAGCACAGTTCGCAACTCGCGCACGAGGCCGCCGAACGTGGCGCCGACGCGCTCGTCGTCATCGGCGGAGACGGAACGGTACAGCCGGTCCTCCGATCGGTCCTGACCCACGATCTGCCGCTCGGCATCGTCCCGGCGGGCAGTGGTAACGACACCGCGCGCATGCTCGACATCCCGCTCGACGACGCCGCGCGCGCGGTACAGATCATCCTCGACGGACGCACCCGGCGCATCGACCTCGGTCGTGCCTCCTTCTCCGACGGGACCGACGAACTGTTCGCCACGATCGCGGCGACCGGGTTCGACGCCGCCGTCGCCGAGCGCGCCCAGGATCTCTCCTGGCCGAGCGGACGAGCGCTGTTCGCACTCGCCGCGCTCCGACAACTACCGATGTTGAATCGCCACCACTACGAGGTACGCGTCGACGACGTCGAGGTGGAGACCGACGCGGCATTCACTGCCATCGCGAACGGACCGACCTATGGCGCAGGCATGCGGATCGCTCCCCGCGCCAGTGCGGATGACGGGGTCTTCGACATCGTGATGGGCACCCATCCCCGGCATCTGCCGCGACTGTCGCTTCTGCGAGGTCTGGTGCAGGTGATCTGCGGGCACGTCGAGAACAATCCGCTGTTCAGAGAGCTGCACGGACGCGAGGTCGAGCTGTACTGCGATCCGCCCGCAGACGTGTCACTCGACGGCGACATCGTCGGGTCACTTCCCACCGTGTTCGACGTGGTGGCCGACGCGATCGACGTCTTCGCGCCGCGCTGAACCCGACCCCGTGCTGGGCGCTTGCGGCCCGCACCGAACCTTCGCGAGACAGCGACGCCAGTCATCGGCGGGGACGAAACTCGTTGTGCAGGGCTAGCTTTCGCCGCGCTCGGCCCACCACTCCTGCAACGCGGCCACTGCCTCCTCGTGGGAGAGCGGACCGCGGTCGAGGCGCAGTTCTTTCAGATACCGCCATGCTTGTCCGACGACGGGCCCCGCCGGTATCCGCAGGATCTCCATGATCGCGTTGCCGTCGAGATCGGGCCGCACCCGTTCGAGATCCTCGGCCGCCGCCAGCGCGGCGATCCTCTCCTCGAGGCTGTCGTAATTCTCCTGAAGCCGTCGGGCCCTGCGCTTGTTGCGGGTCGTGCAGTCGGCGCGGACGAGTTTGTTGAGTCGATCGAGCAGTGGGCCGGCATCGGTCACATAGCGTCGAACGGCCGAGTCGGTCCACCGACCTTCCCCGTACCCATGGAACCGCAGGTGTAGGAAAACGAGCGTCGCGACGTCCTCGACGACAGCCTTCGGATACTTCAGGGCACGCATACGCTTGCGGACCATCTTCGCGCCGACCACCTCGTGGTGGTGGAAGCTGACGCCGCCGTCGGGTTCGTGGCGCCGGGTCGCGGGCTTGCCGATGTCGTGGAGCAGCGCCGCCCACCGCAATATGAGGTCGGGGTCGCCCTGCTCGAGGTCGATCGCCTGCTGCAGCACTGTCAGCGAGTGCTGGTAGACGTCCTTGTGCTGATGGTGTTCGTCGATGGTGAGCTTCATGCCCGGGACCTCGGGCAGCACGCGCTCGGCGAGCCCGGTCTCGACCATCACGTCGATCGCCTCGATCGGATGCTCACCGAGGATCAACTTGTCGAGTTCGGTGCGCACGCGCTCGGCCGTGATGCGGTCGATCTCGTCGGCCATCTCGGTGATTGCGTCGAACACCCGCGGCGCGAGACGGAACCCGAGCTGCGAGACGAACCGCACCGCGCGAAGCATCCGTAGCGGGTCGTCGTTGAAGGACTCCTGCGGCGTTGCCGGGGTGTCGATGATCCCGGCGAGCAGCGCGGTCATCCCGTCGAGTGGGTCGTGGAACTCGGCGGGTCCGCTCGGACCGATGGCGACGGCCATCGCGTTCATGGTGAAATCGCGACGCACGAGGTCGGCGTCGAGCGAATCGCCGAAGGTGACGTCCGGATTCCGGCTTAGCCGGTCGTACTGGTCGGCGCGGAACGTCGTGATCTCGATCATCACATCGCCCTTGCGCGCCGATATGGTGCCGAATTCGATGCCGGTATCCCATATGGCGTCCACCCACCCGGTCAGGAGACGGACGATCTCCGCCGGCCGGGCGTCGGTGGTGAAGTCGAGGTCGTTGCCGAGCCGACCGAGCACGGCATCTCGGACCGAACCGCCGACCAGATACAACTCGTGATCGGCCGCGGCGAACCGCTCCCCGAGCGGCGCCAGGACGTCCGAGAGCCCTTGCAGCGTGACCGCCGCGGCGGCGAGTAGCCGGGTTCGGCGCTCGATGCGTGCATGCGATGCGGTCGGGTCGGTCACGGCACGCCAGCCTACCGGCGTACGTGCCGGACAGACATCTCGCCTGCCGCTACAGCACAAGCCGCACCAGTCGCCGAGACGTCGACGGAGCGGCGCTCGACAGAAGCACCGCATGCCGACTGACCGGTAATGTTCCGGGCGCACCTGGCGGCACTGGGCAAACGGCAGGTGACCAGCGGCTAGCATCGAGTCTGTGTCCACCGAGTCCCCGACCAATCGCACAGACGTCTCCGGCGACGTCTCGTCGGCTGGTCACGGGAACAATTCGGGTGGCAATCCCGCTGGCAACAACCCGAATGCGTCACGTCGCTCGCGGCGCGGCCGACGCCGACGACGCGCCCAGGACAATCGCCGCGCCGACGGTGGCGGCAACGATCATCGCGGCGGTAGCGACTCCTCGCTGACCAGCAAGAACACCGACAACCAGCGCGACAGACAGCGCAAACGCGCGCCTTCTCCAGCCGACGTCGCCCGCGCCACCGCACGGCCGCACCGCGCCGAACCGGGACTCGTCGACGCCGAGAGCACCGAATGCGACGCGGAGACCTCGATCGAGGGTGCGCGCGCCAAGGTGACACCACCCAAACCGTCGGACATCGCTGTCGTGAGCGCGAAGATCACCAAGACCGGCCTGGCCCACGGGTCGACCGGCCCTAAGCCCGGACAGAACCGCAATCGACGACGCGCGCGCACCGGCGAACGTGGTGGCAGCCCTGACCGACTGCAGACCGTCCGGGAAACCTCGGCTGGTGGACTGGTGATCTCCGACCTCGACCTCCCCGTCGACGAGTTGTCTGCCGCACTCATCGGACGTGTGGACAGGCGCGGACGGCTGATGTGGTCACTACCCAAGGGCCACATCGAGACCGGGGAGACCGCAGAGCAGACGGCGATCCGCGAGGTCGCCGAAGAGACCGGCATCCAGGGCACCGTCGTGGCGCCGCTCGGCAAGATCGACTACTGGTTCGTCAGCGAGGGCAAACGCATCCACAAGACCGTGCACCACTATCTGCTTCGCAGCATCGGAGGCGAGCTCTCCGACGCCGATTACGAGGTCAGTGAGGTGGCGTGGGTGCCGTTGCACGAGTTGCCGCGCAAGCTCACGTACTCTGACGAGCGGCGACTGGCCCGGATGGCACGCGGCGTGATCGCCGATCTCGCCGCCGACCCCGCGCGGTTGGCCCAATCCGAGGCCGAGAGCAGCCGCACCGAACCGAACGCATATGAGAAAGCCGCAGCCGCACGTAATCAGCGACGCAATGACGTCGGGCACCGCTCGGAGGTCAAGCGCCGCACGGACGGTCAGCCCCAGTCTCGGTCGCGTCGACGACGCAGGCGTCCCCGGCGACCTGCGTCCGGGGATGCGTGACGTCCTGCGCACTGGTGTTTCCCGGCGCTCTGGCGCCTCCTTTGTCACGCGTGCGCGCGTTCTCGTCGCCCTCGTCGGAGTGGTGATCGTCGCCGCACTGTGTGCCGCGCCCGCCGCGGCGGCACCGGGCACGCCGTCGGATGGCGGAACGTCGGATGGCGGCGATCAGCGGTTCGCGTCCGTGGTGATCGACACACTCACCCCGTCGCTGGTCACCACGACGTCAGGTCCGGATCTCACGGTCCAAGGTCATGTGCGAAATACCAGTTCGCGCACGATCAAAGATCTCAGCATCCGACTCGAACGTGGCGACGCCGTCCGTGATGCGGCAGGGCTGCGGAGCAGTCTGGCCGTCGCCCACCCGCCGATCGCTGTCGCGGGTCCGTTCCGCGCTCTCACCGACGAGTTGGCGCCGGGCGCACAGGTGTCGTTCCGGATCACCATGTCCCTGTCGGGTGAGGAGGGCATGCAGATCTCTCGGACGGGCGTGTATCCGTTACAGGTCAACGTCAACGGCGTACCCGATTACGGATCGATGGCGCAGGTCGCCGGCTCGCGCACGCTGCTTCCCGTGCTCTCGCTACCGCCGGACAAGAACCGGGCAGCGCAATTCGACTCCTCTGGGTTCGATTCCTCTGGGTTCGATTCGGGCACCTCGGATCCGAGCACTGACTCGGGGACGCCCGCCCCCGGAAGCGGCGGTCTGGGCGCCGACGGGGCCGTATCCGCCGACACCTCCGATCCCGCTCGCATCACGATGCTCTGGCCCCTGGCCGCACCCCCACAGCTCGCTCCGGGAGGTGTCGGCGGCGGTACCGAACCCGTCCGCCTGATCAGCGACGACATGGCGCGCTCGTTGCGCGATGGCGGTCGGTTGCACGAACTCCTCGATTCGGTCCGCACCGTGGTCGGGACTTCGGCTCCCGACGCGACCACCGCACAGGGCAGCGCCGACAACGACACCACGAGCGACAGCGGCAACGAAAGCGCTGCGGGCACGCCGCCGAGTGGTACCGGATCGTCGTCGCCACCGGGCACATCAGCACCCGGTGCGCCCACGACCTCCGACCTCCAGCGCAGCATCTGTCTTGCCGTCGACCCGGATCTGCTGGTGACGGTACGAGCGATGTCCTTGGGTTACGTAGTGTCGAGCAATCCGTCCGACCCGACGTCGCGCACGACGCCGGGTACCGGAAGCGACGCTGCGACCCAGTGGCTGGCGGACCTCCGCGGAGTCGCATCGCGAACCTGCGTGGTCGCCCTACCCTTCAGCCAGGCCGACATCACCTCGCTGGCCCGGATCGACCGCTCGGGCCTCACCGCCGCGACACTCGACACCCCGGCAGACGTCGTCGACGCGATCCTCGGTGTGCGCAGCGTGCGTGGACTCACGATTCCAGCTCTCGGCGCAGTCGACCAGACGGGCAGCGCTCTACTGCGCAATTCCGGGCACACCCGCGTCCTCGCCGCGGCGTCGTCGGTGGATCCGGCCGAGAGCCCGAACGCCGCCGGTCTCTACGACGTCGGAGGATTGTCGACCCAGACCTACGACCCGTCGCTGAGCGCCGCGCTGGGCGCGGTCGGGACGGGCCCACTCGTCACGGCGCTCACCCCGCCGAGTCAGCGGGTCGACCTCGCCGACGAATCCCCGGTCAGCCGACGTCAGGCCGCGGTCGCGGCACTGGCATTCCGGTCGATCCAGACACCCGGTGCACGGACGTCCGACTCCGACTCGTCGTCGACGGGCACCTCGGGAGACGCGGCCGTCACGAACACGACCGGTAGGGCCGAGGTGGTCATGCCGCCGACCTATTGGTCGGCGACCACCGACGACGCCGACGCGCTGATGAGCACGGCCACTGTCCTGTTCGGCTCGCGCGCGGCAACCCCCGCGCCACTCGACGACCTCGTGACCAGGATCGGCGCGGCGTCGGCACCCGCGCGCCTGATCGACCCCCCGGGCATCGGTCCGGTGTCGCGGATCGGACCAGCACTGTCCGACGACAACGTCGACGCGATCCGATCGGCAGCCGACGACTCGTGGCGAGTCCAGGGTGCGCTGGTCGACTCGACAGACGTCGACGCCAGCCCGGAGCGCTACGTCTCCCAGTTGCGTGAGGATCTGCTCCGCGCCATCCGCTCCCCCGACGAGAACAACGCTGCAACCAGAACCCGGCTCGCCCGGGAACGTCAGCAGCGGATCGGCGCGGTGCAATCGACGCTCAACCGGATGCACAGATCGGTGACCATCCTCGACCCCGGCGGCAGATACACGCTGGCTTCCGAGCGAAGTCCGCTCCTGCTCGTCGTCCGCAACGATCTCGCGCTCCCGATCCGCGTCCGGATCACCACGACCGCGCCGAAGGATCTCGAGATAGGCGACGTCGGTGTGGTCGAGATTCCCGCGCGAGGAACGCGGCAGATTCAGTTGCCGACCCACGCACAGTCATCCGAGGTGATGACGGTGACCATCGGGATGTCGACAGTCACCGGCGTCACACTCGGGACACCCATCAAGCTGTCGGTGTATTCCAACGCATACGGAAAACCGCTGTTCATCGTGACGATCTGCGCCGCGGTCGCATTGATCCTTCTCACGGCACGCCGACTCTGGCGCCGATTCCACGGCAGGCCCGACCCCGCAGACCAGGATCGTCCCGAGCCCGACGAGCTCGAACGGATGCTCGCTGCGACCACATACCAACAACGGCGCCGTACCCTCCAACAGGAGGGACCGTTCGCCGAGACGGCAGCAGGTGCGGAGCAACGACCGCCTGGCCCTGCTGATGTCGACGACGCTCCGCCGAGCGGTCGAGGCGATGCGCCGCAATCACAATCCGACGGCGACGGCGCGGAAACCAGTACAGCGAAGGACAGCGGCACAGACAGGACGGGCGCATGAGCGATCGAGGACACCGCGGCGAGCCACCGCGGCGAGCCACGCCGCGCCGCATGCCACCCGGCGAACACACGCCGCCCCGCGACAGCCGGTCCCCCAACGACTCCGCACCTCGCCACGAGCCCTCGTCGCACCCCGAAACTGCGTCACGTCACGAACCACCGTCGCGTCACGAATCTGCGTCACGTCACGAACCGCCGGCGCCGTCACGCGGATCCGCCGCACGGAACCCTCGCGGCCGGGACTCCGACGTCGGCCCCGCTCCGCTCAACGGACCCGTCGGTGCACGGCCACCGCTGTCCGGCCGCGCTACCCCTCGTGTGATTCCGCCGGCCCCCGACGATGCTCGACGATCCGCTCGTCCCGGTTCGCGCCGCCCGGATGCCGGGCACTCGGATGCGGGCCGGGACGGTTCGCCCCGATCAGCTCCAACCCCTTCTGATCCGCGGCGGTCGTCGGCAGCCCGCGAGCCCCGCCCATCGCGCGACCACGCGCAAAGCAACGACCCCGACCAGCGCAGCGATCCCACCCAGCGCAGCGACCCCCGCAAGCGCAACGATCCTGCCCCGCGCAACGGCCGACGCCCGGAACGCGACGGTAAGCCGATGCGGCCCCGCACTCCCGAGCCGCCCCGAGCCTCGCCCCGCCCGGGCCGACCGCTGCGCGGAACCCGACCCGCACCCGGGGCACAGCGCTCCGACCAGTCCCGATTCAGTGGGTCCGCTCAGTCGACGCCCTCCGAATCGACGCGTTCGACGCCCCTCGCTGCGTCAGCGCGCGCGTCGGCCGCAACGAGCACACGTGCGAGCACCGATCACACCCACACCACCGACGCCGACGCGGCGTCGCCGACGGGGCTCTCACGTGACTCGGATGCGAGCATCGTCAAGACCTCCGGTTCGATCGCCCTCGCCACGCTGACCAGCCGGATCACCGGATTCGTCCGCACCGTCCTGGTGCTCGCCATGCTCGGACCGGCGATCGCCTCGGCGTTCCAGGCGGCCTACGTGCTGCCGAACATGATCGCCGAAGTGGTGCTCGGCGCAGTGCTGACCGCCATCGTCATCCCGACACTTGTCCGCGCGGAGGCCGAGGACCCCGACGGCGGTCGGGGATTCATCAACCGCATCTTCACCCTGGCGCTCTGCACACTGGGCGCCGCGACGGTGATCGCACTGATCGCCGCTCCCCTGCTCACCTACCTCAACGTGGGCGACGGCGACGTCAACCGGCCGCTGACCACGGCACTGGCCTATCTGCTGCTTCCGGAGATCCTGTTCTACGGCCTCTCCGCGTTGTTCATCGCAATCTTGAACATGAAGGGCCTGTTCAAACCCGGTGCGTGGGCGCCGGTGTTGAACAACGTCGTCCAGATCGCGACGCTCATCCTGTACGCGCTCATGCCCGGCGAGATCACCCTCAACCCGGTCCGCATGTCCGAGCCCAAGCTGCTGGTACTGGGCGTCGGGACCACGCTCGGCGTCGTGCTGCAGGCATCGATCCTTCTCCCCTGGCTTCGTCGCGCGGGCGTACATCTGAAGCTGCAGTGGGGCATCGACGCCCGGCTGCGTTCCTTCGGCCGCCAGGCTGTCGCGATCGTGGGCTACGTGGCGATCTTGCAGGTCGGACTCGTCATCACCTATCGCATCGCGTCACACGCCGATTCGTCGGGCATCTCGGTCTACGCGACGCATTGGCAGCTGCTCCAGCTGCCCTACGGCGTACTCGGTGTGACGATCCTGACCGCGATCATGCCGCGATTGTCACGCAACGCAGCTGCCGACAACCGTGATGCCGTCGTCGACGATCTCTCCCTCGCCTCACGTCTCACCATGGTCGCGCTGGTGCCGACAGTCGCGTTCATGACGTTCTTCGGTCCGGCCATCGGCATCGCGATCTTCAACTTCGGCAAATTCGACGCCTCGATCTCCTCGCAGCTGGGTTCGGTGCTCGCCTGGGGCGCCTTCACGCTGATCCCCTACGCCATCACGCTCGTGCAGCTTCGCGTGTTCTACGCTGCGCAGGACGCGTGGACTCCGACCTGGATCGCGCTGGGCATCACAGTCGTCAAGATCGCGTCGTCGTATCTGGGCCCGGTGCTCTTCTCCGATCCGCACCTGGTGATCCGGTGGCTCTCGCTGTCGAATGGACTCGGATATCTCGCAGGCGCCATCGTCGGACACTTCCTCCTCCGCAAACGACTCGCCTACCGACGCCTCGAAGGTGTTGCGCGCACAACGATCGTGACGCTCATCGTGTCGATCGGTGTCGCCGCCATCGTGTGGGTGGTGGCCGAACTGTCCGGCCTGCACTATCTCGGCACCGCCGAGGGCAAGTTCGGCTCGCTTGTCTACCTACTGCTCACCGCCGTCGTGGTGCTCGGCGTGACCTACGCCGGACTCTCCGCAGCGGGACTCCCCGACGTCGTCGCGATCGGGAATTCGGTACGACGCCTCCTCGGCCGATTCGTACCCGCCCTCGCGCCCGCAGCGGGCGAGGTAACGGATTCGACGCCGACCATCACGGTTCAGTTTCCGCGGGTCACTGCTGACGAATCGCTCCCGTACTCTGGTCAGGTACAGGTGATCCGGCGTTTCGACCGCGGTACCGCGACATGGCAGTCGTATGCGGTGCACAGCGGTGGGGCGGCCGGTGGTCGGGGTCTCGAGGTCGCATCGCCTACGCGTGAACCACGAGATATTCGTTATCGGAGGAGAGGAGTCCGACGCGTGACTGACAGCGGCTTGACAGACAGCGGCTTGACAGACAGCGGAGTCGAGACTCCCCACCGACCCGGGTCACCGACCGAGCAGACAGTCGGTCCGGTCTCGTCCTCGTCCTCATCGGACTCGCCGGCGACCGGCAATGACGCCTCCGGTGCCCCCGCATCGAGCTCGTCAGACCCGACGACATCCTCGCAGACTTCTGCATCGAGTCCGAGTTCTGGTGAGCGCAGCGGAGATTCGACGCCTGGTCGGGGAGGTCCCGCTCCCGATCCCGACCGTCCCGAGGTCGTGCCGTCGATACGTCGCGGTCCTCGTCTCGTACCCGGCGCGGCGGTTGCCGGTGGGCGTTACCGACTCCTCGACAGCCACGGCGGCACCCGGGGACTGCAGTTCTGGCGCGCACAGGACATCAACCTCGACCGCGAAGTCGGCCTGACCTTCGTCGACGCCGAGCAGCTCACTCCCCCGCCCGCTCGTGGCGATCAGCTCAGCGCAACAGATTCCGGGCCCCAGGGCGTGCTCACCCGCACACTGCGCCTCGGCCAGATCAGCTCTGCAGGCGTTGCGCGCGTCCTCGACGTCGTGCGCGGCTCCTCCGGCGGCATCGTGGTCACCGAATGGGTGCCAGGGTCGTCATTGGCCGACGTCGCACGCTCGGGTCCCTCCCCCATCGGTGCTGCCCGCGCGGTCCGCGCCCTCGCCGCTGCAGCTGAAGCCGCCCACCGGTCCGGCGGAGCGCTCTCGATCGATCATCCCGACCGGATTCGCATCAGCACAGACGGCAACGCAGTGCTCGCTTTCCCGGGAACCCTTGCGGGCGACGACAAATCGTCGGACGTTCGGGGACTCGGCGCCGTGCTGTACGCACTCCTGCTCGCACGTTGGCCCCTCGACGGTGCGACCGGACATCGCCTGGTGACCACCGCCGACACGACGACACCCGTCGGCGGGCTCCCCATCGCGTCCCCTGGACCGGATGGCGAGCCGATCGATCCGCGAGAAGTCAAGTCCGACATACCTTTCGAGATCTCGGCTGTTGCCTCGCGCGCGCTCGACGGAGCGCGTGGCATTCGCACCGCGGGCACCGTGCAGCACGTACTCGACCAGGCGACCGTCGTCGATCTGCAGACCGACATGCTGCCCGCGATCGGCGACGGGACCGCCGAACCCGTTCGGATCGGTGCGCACGAGCCGTCCGCGGCGACAACGCGGAAACGGAATGTCGGCTTGCTTGCCGGCGCCGCGCTCCTCGCATTGTTCGTGGTCATCGCGCTGATCGTCTGGGCGACAGGCGTGTTCGGCGGTGATGATGGCGACACAAACATCAACTCGATCCTTCCGACGACGTCGGCGCCTGCCTCACCGGGCACAACCGCTCCGCCAGCAGCCGCCGCGGGGACCGCGATCCCTCTGAACGCCGTGTCGATCGTCGATTTCTCCGGGCAGCCGCCGGACAACTCCGTCAACCTGCAGAATGTGATCAGCGGCGCGGCGCCCCCGTGGCGGAGCGACAATTACCGCGGCTCAGCGGCTTTCGGTGGTCTCAAGAACGGCATGGGCCTGATGTTCGACCTCGGCAGCGAGCAGAACGTCAAGACCGTGACCGTCAAGACGCCGACTCCCGGGTTCAACGTCGAGATCCGTACCGCACCGTCTGCAACGCCGACTGCGGCGCAGACGTCGACCGTGGGGTCGGGAACCGTCGACCAACCCAGCACCACCCTCACCATCGCCGACCCGCAGCCGAGCCGCTACGTGATGGTGTGGCTCACCTCGTTGCCCGCGTCGAGCAACGGCAGCTACCAGGTACAAATCGGACAGGTCACGATGACAAACTGACCGCCTTCGGTCTGGCGTCTACCGACCCCCGACCTTCGATCCTGTTGCGATCGAACGGCTTTCGCCCGCTTGGCTCTGCACAGGGCTGCTCGGCGTCCAGCCAGGCGGGCCGAACACATAACCGAGACGGGCACGCCAGCCCGCTGCCGCGCGCACATCGCGTGCGATGCTCGCGTACTCGTGGGTCTGCAGCTTCACGATGTTGTAGGTACCGACCGGCTTGGTGAGACCGTATGTCGGACGGTGGGTTTCGGGTTGGAACGATCCGAACAACCGATCCCAGACGATGAGCGTGCCACCGTAGTTGCGATCGAGGTACTCCGGGTCGCTCCCGTGATGAACCCGGTGATGCGAGGGAGTGTTGAACACGAACTCGAAAGGGCGCCACATCTTGTCGATCCGCTCGGTGTGAATCCAGAACTGGTACACGAGGTTCAGGGAGTACGAGGCGAAGACCAGGGCTGGCGGTACGCCGAGGAAGGGGAGTGGGAGCCACATCACCAGTGCGGCACTGATGTTCCACTTCTGACGGAGCGCCGTCGCGAAGTTGAAGTACTCGCTCGAGTGATGCGCCTGGTGTGTCGCCCACACCAGACGGACCCGGTGCGACACCCGGTGCGACCAGTAGAACAAGAAGTCGACGCCGAGGAAGGCGATCACCCACGTGTACCAGGCGGTCACGGGGAGATGCCATGGTGCGAGGTAGGCGAACACGGCGGTGTAGACGAACAGTCCGAGCAACTTCCACACCGCGCTGGTCGCGATCGACACGATGCCCATCGACACGCTCGCGCGGGCGTCGCGGCTCTCATACCCGCCCCTGGGTGCTCGGCCGTCAGCGTCGGAGTCCTCGAGTTTCCACGCGGCGAACCACTCGATGGCCAGCATCGCGACGAAGAACGGGATCGCGAGGACCGTCGGTTCCCTCATGGGGTCGGGGAGTAGGTCGAGCATCTCGGTATCACCTCCGGTCCGGGCATCTGACACGGCAGTGTGTCAGATTCATGTTGACACAGTATCGTGTCAGATGAGAGGTGTCCATGCCGTCGGCACGCGAATTATGACGAGAAGGGATTACATGACACTCGAGACCTCCCACTCCGGTACCGCAGGGCGTCTTTACGGCGGTACGGCGCCGGAGCAGCGGCAGGCTCGACGTCGGGCCGCATTTGTGGACGCCGGACTGAACCTCTTCGGCCGCGAGGGTTTCCGTCAGGTGTCGGTCAAGAAGTTGTGCACCGAGGCAGGTCTCACGCAGCGCTACTTCTACGAATCGTTCTCCGACCGTAGCGCGTTGCTTGCCGCCGTCTACGAACACTGCGTCGACATCTGCCGCACGGCCGTGGGGGAGAGCCTCGGAAAGGTGCCAGACGTCGGCGATGATGTGACGCACGAAGAGCGACTCGTCGAACTGACGCGCGCGGCACTCGACGCACTGCTGTGCTGCCTCACCACGGACCGACGCATGGCACGGGTCATGCTCGTCGAGGTCGTCGGTGTGGATGCCTCGCTCGAACGACTCCGGATGGACGCGATCCACGCGTGGGCCGAGCTTGCCATGCAGATCGCCTTCGGCGACGCTCCGCGGCCACCGCGATTCCGGCTCGCCGCGGTCGGTTTGATCGGTGCCCTGACGCAGCTTCTGGTGGACTGGTACGTGGCCACCGGGACTGGGGACACGGGAGCCGGACCTGTCCGCAGCCCGGCGGCCGACGTCGCCGACATCCGCGACGTGTGCGTCGACATGTTCATCGCCACGTATCAGCGCCTAGCCTGAAAAGAGTTCACCGAGAAGGCGAGTCTCCGACGAAAGGTCCGATCCATGTCCACAGCCGAGCTGACCGACGAGGTCGTCGAGTTCTTGTCCGCGGGTACGCGCACCGGGAAGATCGCCTGGGTGTCGAAGGACGGCCGGGCTCTGGTGACCCCGATCTGGTTCATCGTCGAAGACGGTGCCCTGGTTTTCAACACGGGGGAGAACACCTCAAAAGGCCGTGCGCTGCAACGTGATCCGCGAGCAACCATCGTCGTCGACGACGAGCGCCCCCCGTTCTCCTTCGTTCAGGTACAGGGCACCGTCACCTTCGACGACGACCCCGCCGACCTGCTCCGCTCCGCCACAGCAATCGCCGCCCGATACATGGGTGACGATCTCGCCGAACAGTTCGGCACACGCAACGCCGTCCCGGGCGAGGCCCTCGTTCGGCTCACACCCACGAAGGTCATCGCCGCATTCGACGTCGCCGACTGAGCTACGTTCCCGCCGACGACTCGCGCTGATCGAGTCACCCGTCCGGGCGGACGAGCCGCTGCGCCGGGGCCTCTCGCGCCCTACCCGTCGCGATGCAGGCGCGGCTCGAGTTGCTCGGTCTTCTCATCCGTCCAGCCGGGCGGCTGCAATATGCGCGACCACGCGTACGGAATGGCGGACTGATAGTTGTGCCCGTGGCCGTCGGGAACGTCGACCGAGACCGCCATGTCGGCAGACACCTGGAGGAACGTCACGAACGGAATCCAGTGCGTCGCGGCGATGACGTCGCGTCCACGTGCCTCTTTCAACCAATCAGGCTCGCGCAGAATGAGTTCGGGTGACCACCAGGCAATCGGGTCGGAAGCGTGCTGCAGGTAGACCATGCGGGAGAAGTCCCACGGCGCGTCGGGGCGAGCGAGATCCTTCTTCTCTGCGATGAACCGCACCTGCCTGCCGTTGTTGTAGATCGGCAGCCACTGAGGTGAACCCCTGTCACGTCCGGCGGTCGCGTCGTTCCACAACGTGTTGCTGAACGTGGGACCTGACAGGAGTGCACCGTCGGTGCGTGCCGTAACCGTCGGCACGGTACCGAAAGCTGCCTCGGCGCCGAACGATCCGAGACTTTCACCGAAGACGACGAGCTTCGGACGCTCGGCCTCGGGAAGTTCACGCACCTTGGCGTCGACCGCCTCGAACAGTGCGGCGCCCGCCTGGCGCGCCCGTTCCTTGTCGACGATGAACGAGATCCAGCTCGGCAGATACGAATACTGCATCGCCACTGTGGCGACGTCGCCGTTGTACATGTACTCCAGCGAGTCGATGGTCACCTTGTTCAGCCATCCGGAACCCGTCGTCGATCCGACTGCGATCACCTTGCGCTTCAGTCCGCCCACTCGGACCAATTCGTCGGCCGCCAATTGTGCATTGGCCCGGAGGTTGTCACCCGAGCCCAGACCGACAAACGACCTGATGGGTTCCATCGCCGGTTGCTTGTTGAAGTCCGAAAGCATCGTGACATCCGGACCACCGGACACGATCACACGACCCTCGCGGCCGAGCGACTCCCACGTCACCAGTGACCCCGGACCACCCGATCGCAACCCGGAGGTCGGGGGAGCGGTGTTGGGTCGCACCTCGTCGTTGGCGGTGGCGAAGCTGCTGTTGAGCGCCTTCATCGAGTACTTGGCGACGACGCCGTTGAGGATGAACACTGTCAGCAACGCAACGACGAGCAGGCCCGCGACCGCTGCAACACGGGGCGGCGCAATCTTGTTGAGCTGTCGTACCAGCCATGTCACGAGGCTCGCCCACGCCTGGCCGATCACCATGAGAAGCGCGCACACCAGCACGGCGAACACGACGATGATCGGGTAGGCGGTCCACGACAGGTTCTCGACGCCCATCAGATTGCGAATCTCGGTCTGCCAGCGCGAATACCAGTACAGCATCACGACGGTCCCGATGACGGACACGACTGCGAGCGCGATCCAGTAATTGCGTTTGGGCGACGACCACCGTTGCGGGCGAGACAGCATGTAGCGGATCAGCCAAGCGATGAAGACACCGAGGCAGTATCCGACGGCAGCAGCGCCGCCGGACACGACGCCCTGGAACAAGGGGCCACGGGGTAGTAGCGACGGCGTGGTCGAGAGCCACAGGAAGACCGTCCCGAAGACGAGACCGGCGAAGCTGATCCGATGTGCGTAGGCCGTCGCCGCGCGCCGCAACTTCGACGGCTTGGCGACATCGGCGTCTGCGGACTTCTCTCCAGCGGTGTTCGTGTCCGCTGTGTTCGTGTCCGCGGTCTGCTTTCCGGCGGTGTTCGTCTCCGCTGTCTTCTCTCCAGCGGTCTTCGTCTCCGCGGCCTTCGTCCCCGCGGCCTTCGTCCCCGCGGCCTTCTTTCCGGCGGCCTCCGTGTCTGCGGCTTCGGGAGGGGCGGCTTCGGCGTGGGCAGTGCTGGTGTCGCCTGGGTGGCGGCCAGGACCTGATTCGGTCTGTGCCGTGTCGGGCGCGCTGTCGGTAGCCGACGGATCGTGCTCGGAGCCGGTCGCTGAATTGTCTGGCACCTGGGCACCCTTCAGGGTCGTCGGACATCGATGTGACTCGTGAATCCTAAACCTGTGCGACGCTACCGTGGTGAGCCGCGACGATACTGCGTCAGCCGGCGCCGCCGACGCGTCGAATTCGCGGGGGCGACGTCGGCTCTGGTTGGTACCTGTCGCGGGAGCGGCCCTGATGCTGGCCGCGCAGATGTGTGCTCATTTCCTCCACTTCCCGGGTGTCGACTGGTTGGTGACGGTGGCCGCCGTGCTGTCGGTGTCCCTAGCACTTTCCGCAGGTCTCACACATGAGGATCTGGGGCTGGGCCGCGCAGGACTGCGTACTGGTGCCCGCTTCGCATTGGTTATCGTCCTCGCGGTGGCGGTCATCGTGGTGATCGCTGTCGCGATTCCACCGACTCGCGAGTTGTTCCAGAACGACGCCTATCGCGACCTCGGGCACGCGCTGCTGTCGGCATTCGTCGTCATCCCGTTCCAGACCGTGCTACCTGAGGAACTGTTCTTCCGCGGCGTCCTGTTCGGGTCACTGCGTCGCCTCACGACTCCCATGCGCGCCCTGCTGATCCAGGCGTTCCTCTTCGGTTGTTGGCATGTCATCACCTCGCTGGGTCTCACTGCGGGTAACGCGGGGCTCTCCGATCTCTTCGGCCACAGCGTGTTCGCGCAAGCCATCGGGGTCGTCGGGGCTGTTGCCATCACGGCCGCCTCCGGTGTGCTCTTCGGCTGGCTTCGGGTACGCAGCGACAGTCTTCTCGCGCCGATCGCGCTGCACTGGGCAGTCAACGGGATCGGCGCAGTCGGAGCGGCATTGGCGTGGAGATTTGGAACCTGAGGGTCGTCGGGAGTCGCAATGGACTGGGCAGCCCATTGGTCGCCCGGACCGACACAAGCACGCTCAGCCAACCTCTGATCCCCAGCCCACCATCCCCACCCCGACCTCCCTCCACAACCCTGCGCCAACCCGACATACCCGACACCCTGCTGCACTACTCTCAGTCCATGCCGGGGGAAATCAGCGACACACGCAGCGACGAGCACCTGCTCACCGCCCACATCAACGGCGACCTCCACGCCTTCTCCACCCTCATCCGACGCCACCAAGAACGCCTCTGGGCCGTGGCCTACCGCACCCTCAACAACCCCGACGACGCCGCAGACGCATTGCAAGACGCACTCTTCAACGCACACCGAATGGCACACTCGTACCGGGCCGACGCACAGGTGTCGACGTGGTTACACCGCATCGTCGTGAACGCCTGCCTCGATCGAATCCGGCGAGATAAGTTGCGTCCCACGGTTTCTCTGCCCGAGTTCGATATCCCGGCGATGGCCAGCCGCGAGGATCGTTATGCTGCGGTGGAACTGTCGATGAGTATCGGGGCCGCGCTCGCCCAGCTTCCTGCAGAGCAGCGCGCCGTCGTGGTCGCGCTCGACGTCGAGGGCCTCAGCATCGCAGAGACCGCGCAACGTCTGGGTGTTGCCGAGGGGACGGTCAAGAGCCGCTCGTCGCGGGGTCGCCTTCGCCTGGCCAAACTGCTGGGCCATCTGAGAGACGACTCATGAATGAGACATGTCGCGAGATGGCGGGAACCGTTCGACAGCCGCCGACGTCTTATCTGGCAATGACGTCCTATCTGGCAACGAAGTCTTATCTGGCAACGAACGTTGTCGACCGCAAGAATTGGGGGAGTAGGTCCGCGTCGCGATGAACCAGTCTTATCCCGAACCGCCCTACTCGGAGGAGCTGCTCGCCGACTTCCATGCCGGCGCGCTACCCGACGACGTCACCGCACACCTACGCCGACGCATCGCCGACGATCCATCTGCACTGCGCGTGCTCGCCGCACTCGACCGCACCACGGACGCGCTCCATGCACGCCCGCTGGAGCCGTTACGAGTTCCCGAGGACGTCGACGCCAGGATCACCTCGACGCTGGCCGCCATCCGGGCAGAGTCAGTGCCCGCGGCGTCACATGCAACTGCACACACGTCACCAGAGCGCGTCGTCGACCTCGCCCAACGTCGGCGGCGTCGGTCGCCCTCACGTGCGCGAATCGCCGCAATAGTCGTCGGGACTGCAGCGGCGGTCGCACTGCTGGTCGGAGTTGTCACGGCAGCACTGACGACAACCGACAATGCGCCGGACCGCGGGGTGCAGGCACAGCAATCCACGGCCTCGACGGCCGCCTCCGGTCTCGACGGCGTCGAGAAGGCCGCCGCACTGTCGGTGCTGGGGAAGCGCACACATGCACCCTTCGACTCCGACGCGGCGCTGCGACGCTGCACGGCAGCCAACGGCGTCCCCGCATCCACCCCGGTGCTCGGCTCCGGCGAGATCACCGTCGGCGGCTCGACCCAAGCCGTCATTCTGCTCGGCACCGGTGTCGCCGGTCGGTTCGACGCTCTCGTGGTCGACCGGGACTGCGATACCGGCAATCCGGCCACCGTGTCACGGACCCGGCTCGGCGGCTGAGCGACGCGGCGCCGCGAGCAGCGGGAACATCTGCCCTTAGGCTTGTGTTGAACGAGCCGACAACGCGTACCGGAGAACCGGCAGCACAGCGCGTCGCCACAAGCACGGAGGATGGATGAGCACCACAGACAGCGACCAGATCCACGACCTGATCATCATCGGGTCAGGACCGGCGGGTTACACCGCAGCCGTCTACGCGGCGCGCGCCGAACTCGCTCCGATCGTCTTCGAGGGGACCCAGTTCGGTGGTGCCCTGATGACCACCACCGAGGTCGAGAACTATCCCGGCTTCCAGAACGGCATCCAGGGTCCGGCACTCATGGACGAGATGCGGGAGCAGGCCATCCGCTTCGGCGCCGATCTGCGCATGGAAGATGTCGAAGCCGTTCGGCTGACCGGCACGGTCAAAGAGGTCGACGCAGGGGGCGAGACCTATCGCGCCAACGCTGTCATCCTGGCGATGGGCGCCGCGGCCCGATACCTGGAGATCACCGGTGAGCAGGAACTGCTCGGCAGGGGAGTCTCCGCATGTGCCACGTGCGACGGCTTCTTCTTCAAAGACCAAGACATCGCGGTCATCGGCGGCGGCGACTCCGCGATGGAAGAGGCTACATTCCTGACCAAGTTCGCACGCAGCGTGAAGCTGATCCACCGACGTGACGAGTTCCGGGCGTCGAAGATCATGCTCGAACGTGCTCGTGCCAACGACAAGATCGAATTCGTGACCAATGCCGCGGTCACGGGCGTGATCGGTAGCAACTCGGTCACCGGCCTCGAACTGACCGACACGGGCTCCGGCGACAAGCGCACCATCGACGTCACCGGCATGTTCGTCGCGATCGGCCACGACCCGCGCAGTCAGCTCGTTCGCGGTCAGGTCGACCTCGACGACGACGGCTACGTCAAGGTGCAGGGCCGAACCACCTACACATCGATTCCCGGTGTGTTCGCGGCGGGCGACCTCGTCGACCACACCTACCGGCAGGCCATCACCGCAGCCGGCAGCGGTTGTTCGGCCGCGATCGACGCTGAGCGGTGGCTCGCCGAGCAGGGCGACATCGAACCCATGCCGATCGAGGGCGACGTCGTGGCCACCGTGCCGCAGACCGCCTGACCTGCCGAATCTCACCCAACCCGCTACCCCGCACCACGTCCAGAGGAGGACACATCATGGGAGCAAACACCGTCGCCGTCACCGACGCCACCTTCAAAGACCAGGTACTGGAAGCCAGCGGACCGGTCCTCGTCGACTTCTGGGCCACCTGGTGCGGACCCTGCCGCATGATCGCGCCGGTGCTCGAAGAGATCGCCCGCGACCACAGCGACAAGCTGACCGTAGCCAAGGTCGACGTCGATGAGAACCCCGGCGTGGCCCGCGACTACAAGATCATGTCGATCCCGACCATGATCTTGTTCGAGAACGGACAGCCCACCAAGACCATCGTCGGCGTCAAGGGCAAGGCAGCGCTTCTCCGCGACCTCGATTCCGTTGTGGGGTCGAACGCCTGACCGACCCGCTGTCAGTGAGAACAGCCACACCCGTGGCACTCGTCTTGATCACCGTGAACACCGAGCTGGTGTTCGACGGTGATTTGTACTGGGGATTCACCATTGCGAAGAGCCTTCGTCGGCCAGTCGGCTACGGACGGTAGCCTCGGTGTGATCGCACAGAGCCGATGAGTTTTGTTCGGGTGCCGTCACCTGAGACAATTCACTTTGGTTCACTGTCGTCCGTGCCCCCAACAGGCGACATGTCCATTTGAGGAGATGAGATGCCAACGTTCCGACTGGGAGATCGCGGGTCGGCAGTGGCCGAGATTCGATCGATCCTCTCCGGACAGGGTCTGCTCACCTCCACGCCGGGTCGACATGCGGCCGCCGAGGGCGACCGTCCGGCCAGCGTCGACAACACGACACAACTGCAATCGTCGACAGCACCTGCGAACGGGCTCGGCGCAGCAGGCCGGGTCATCCACAGCACCGAGGACGCCCTCTTCGACACCGACGTCGACCACGCCGTGCGCGCTTTTCAGCAGCAGCGCGGCCTCATCGTCGACGGCATCGTCGGCCAGGCGACCTATCGAGCACTGCGCGAGGCCTCGTATCAACTCGGCGCGCGTGTGCTCCTCTACCGTCTGTCCGCACCCATGGTCGGCGACGACGTCGCCACACTGCAGAGCAGGCTCCAGAATCTCGGCTACTACACCGGTCTCGTCGACGGCGTATTCGGCGAAAGCACGCACAACGCGATCTGCCTCTACCAGAGCGAGTACGGCCTCTCCGCGGACGGAATCTGTGGGCCCGCCACACTTCGAGCGCTCGACCGACTCGGCACTCGTGTCACAGGCGGCTCGCCGTACGCCATCCGACAGGAAGAGCACGTTCGACGCTCCGGACCGCAACTATCTGGCAAGCGCATCGTCATCGACCCGGGAACCGCTGGGCTGCATGCGCTTTCAACAGGATCCGTTGCTGAACTCGAGTCCAGGGTGCTGTGGGATCTCGCCGCACGTCTCGAGGGTCGGATGGCTGCGGCAGGCATGGAGACCTTCCTGTCGCACGACGGCCGCGGTCACGCCTCCGACGACGAGCGCGCACGAGTCGCAAACCTCGTCGACGCCGACATGATGATCTCGCTGCGCTGTGGACACTATGACACTCCGGCAGCAAACGGCGTTGCCTCCTTCTACTTCGGCAACAACCGCGGCTCGTACTCCACCATCGGACGCAATCTCGCTGACTTCATCCAGCGGGAGATCGTCGCGCGTACGCCGCTGACCGACTGCCGGGTCCACGAACGCACCTGGGACATTCTGCGGTTGACCCGCATGCCGGTCGCGCTGATCGACGTCGGGTACATCACCAACCCCGACGACGCGAAGGTCCTCGACGACCCGCACTACCGCAATGTGATCACCGAGGCCATCCTCGTCGCGGTCAAGCGTTTGTACCTGCTGGGTGAGAACGACCGACCCACGGGTACCTACACGTTTGCCGAACTTCTTGCGGCCGAACGTATTTCCGGGTTCTGATTCAACAGATTCGCCGCTCGCACCCGGGCATCTGCCACTTCGCTGCGCTTTGGTGCTAGCGGGTTCGCGCCCCGCTGCGACGCGCGGTGGGCACTGCCGCACGTTCCTGCCCCACCAGATCGATCGCCGCCATCACGACCAGTTTCTCCAGCGCGCTCTCGACCTCGAACTTCCAGCCGAGCCCCTCGTCGAGCTCGAGTCGGAATCGCGGAAACCGTGGATGTGAGGAGATGACGTCGAATGCCGATTCCTTCAGCAGTCCTGCGTCGATCATGCACTGACCGCACAGATCGGGGCCCGGTCCGTCGAGGATCTCGCGAGCGATCTCGACGACTGCATCGTCCGACCAGGTACTGAGGTCCCCAAAATCTGTTGTGCTCGAGAGGTTTCGACCTTCACCCGGCGCCTGGTCGCCGAGATCTGTTGCAGGAGAGTCAACATCGCGCCGAAGGTCGGCAGAAGATCGAGACGCACCGTATCGGGAGCCACCATGCCTGACCAGTCCGAAGGCCTCGACGGCCCGCACACCGCGTCGGATCAAGTCGGCCACGACGGCATCGATGAGTTGATCCGCGGCTTCCTCGAATCCGGGTTCGGTACGAATCGATGTCAGCAGGACGGCATCTGCGCTGACGGGTGATGTCGGAAAGCTACGCGACCTGGGGACGCGACTCGGCGGCGCGTAGAGTGCCGCGCCCACTACCACCCCTGTCGACGAGTCGATCGCGATCTGACCGCAGGTACCCCACTCCAGGAGTACCGAGGAGATCCACGCTTCTTTGTCGAACTCGCTCTCGAAGTCAGCGAGTCCCGACGCAATCGGTGACTCGATACTCGAGCCAGAATAGCGCAGAGAAGCTGCGTCCTCGTCCGGCCGTGCAGGTGGTGCGTTGGTGAAGGAGGGATCGACTTCCCAGAACACACACCGACGCGTATGCGGGGGGAGCGACTCGAAGGACTCGAGATCAAGGCCGGAAATCGTGAAGTTCATCTGACACCGACCTGTGTTTCGGTGGCCGCGCGCCTCAGCACCGCCGCATTTCGATCCCGGAGTGCAGCGCGAGCAGCTCTATACGTGAAATCTGATGCACCGCACTGTGTTTCACTGTTCTTGCGGTCGCTGTGTTGCTCGGCTGTCACTGTGACGAAACTTTCGGGTGTGGGTGGGTGTCGAAATCTCGGCAATGTCGGCGCTTCCGGACGCAATCATGCTCCGGCGCACCGGCCGACGCTAGGTCTTCGGGTCGATGAGTCCCACGATACGTTCGAGATCGTCCACCGATCCGAACTCCACAACGATCTTGCCCTTTCGCTTTCCGAGGCTGACGGTCACCCGTGTATCGAGACCGTCGGACAATCGCTCGGCGAGATCCTGGAGTCCCGGCATCTGCATCTGTCGCCGCTTGGCGGCGGGGGCGGGGGTCGACGGACCGTCCCCGCGATTGGCCAACGTCACCGCCTCTTCCGTGGCGCGAACCGATAGTCCCTCCGCGACGATTCGCGCAGCAAGCGCCTCCTGCTGATCGCTACCAGTCTCGAGGGAAAGCAGTGCGCGGGCATGTCCTGCAGACAGCACGCCCGCGGCGACTCGACGCTGGACTGGGATCGGGAGCTTCAGCAGACGGATCATGTTGGTGATCACCGGTCGTGATCGCCCGAGCCGGTTGGCCAGTTCTTCGTGGGTGACGTCGAACTCTTCGAGAAGCTGTTGGTAGGCAGCTGCTTCTTCCAAGGGGTTGAGCTGCGCCCGATGAATGTTCTCCAGCAGCGCATCGCGCAGCATGTCGCCATCCGGCGTCTCGCGCACGATGCTGGGAATCGCCTCGAGGCCGGCTTCCTGACTTGCCCGCCAGCGCCGCTCTCCCATGACGATCTGATAGACGACGCCGTCGGCGGTCGGGGCAGGGAGCTTGCGCACCACGATCGGCTGCATGAGGCCGAACTCTTTGATCGAGTGCACGAGTTCAGCCATAGCCTCCTCGTCGAACACGCTGCGAGGCTGATGAGGGTTCGGCTGAATCTCCTTCGGCGCGATCTCGCGATACACCGCGCCCACCTCATCGACAGATCCGGCCACCGAGGAGTTGTCGCCGGAGGTCTCGGGAGCAGTAGGAGTCTGTCCGGTCGTCGGCGATGTCGGAGCAGAAGGTGCAGGCGTGGCGTTGTTTCCCGTGGAACCCGCACCGTTGCCTCCCGGCCCGCCCTTGCCGATCACCACATCGGCAGCTGCGGAGCCAAGGCGGGGCGTCGAATCACTCTCACTGGGACCGGTCGGGATGAGGGCTGCAAGACCGCGGCCAAGCCCTCCGCGTCGTTGGGTGTCTCGTTGACTCACTGCTGTCCTCTCGACAGATCCGTGGGGGAGGGGAATTCGTCCTTGGCGCGCATCGCCAGTTCTCGTGCCGCGTCGAGGTAGCTCATCGCGCCGCGCGAGCCCGGGTCGTACTCGATGATGGTCATCCCGTATCCGGGAGCCTCCGAGACCTTCACACTGCGCGGGATCACGGTGCCCAACACCTTGTCCCCGAAGTGTCGGCGCACTTCGTCGGCGACCTGATCGGCGAGCTTGGTACGGCCGTCGTACATCGTCAGCAAGATGGTCGAGACGTGCAGTTTGGGGTTGAGATGCGCTTGGACCAACTCGATGTTGCGCAGAAGTTGGCCGACACCCTCCAGGGCGTAGTACTCGCACTGGATCGGAATCAGCACTTCGCGGGCTGCCACCATTGCGTTGACGGTCAACAGACCCAGCGACGGCGGACAGTCGATGAAGATGTAGTCGAATCCGAACTCCTCGACCGCCGAGTCGTTGAGTGCATTGCGCAGTCGATTCTCGCGCGCCACCAGCGAGACGAGTTCGATCTCGGCCCCGGCTAGATCGAGCGTCGCGGGAACGCAGAAGAGGTTCTCGTGACTAGGGCTCTGCTTGACGGCCTCCTTCAACGAGACTTCGCCGAGCAGCAGCTCGTATACCGACGCAATGTTGTCCGCACGATGGTCGATGCCGAGGGCGGTGCTCGCATTGCCCTGAGGATCGAGGTCGACCACCAGCACCCGGAGCCCGTGCAGTGCCAACCCAGACGCCAGATTCACCGCAGTCGTCGTCTTACCGACGCCACCCTTCTGGTTCGCGACCGTCATGACGCGGGGCTGTGGGGGCCGGGGGAGTTGGCCTGCTCCGCCAGGAGTCAGCACCTGACTGGCTCGTGCTGCTGCAGCAGCGATGGGCGTGTCGTCGAACTGGTCCGCTGTCGGCGCGGACGGCGGGATGGTTTCACGTGAAACCTCCGGCTGTGGGTCGGTCACGCTCTGGCTCCTCTGTGGTATCTCGTAAGCTTCGTCGGCGTCCACAATCGTCTAGCCCCTCCACCCGTGCATGGCACACGGTCCCTCGCTCGCACACCCATACTCTCGTTCATTTTGCTCCCTCATGGCATCCCGAACCAACCGCACACGTCAGGCATACCCGGGCCCCGCCCTCACTTCACTCGACGGCGCTGAGGAGTTCCGCGCTTGTCACCGATCACGAGCGTCGTCGCCGGGTCGACAATGGACTCACCTACGGATTCGACGCGCAAACCCACGATTCCGTTCCGCTCGGCAGCCTTGCGATCCCGCTCTATCTCATCAGCAGCCGACGATCCCTTGAGCGCGATCAGCCGTCCGCCGTCCTTGATCAGCGGTGCCGACCATCTCGCCAATCGCTCCAGCGGTGCAACCGCCCGCGACGTAACCACATCTGCACGAGCCACGTCCGACCGAACCGCCTTCTCCTCCGCACGTCCCCGGACGACGTCGACCGTCAGACCCAATGCGGAAACCGTGCGCAGCAAGAAATCGCTGCGACGGAGAAGGGGTTCGACGAGAGTGATCCTCAGGTCCGGTCGCGCTATTGCGAGAGGGATTCCCGGGAGTCCGGCCCCGCTGCCGATATCGATAACCGACTGCCCCTCGTCGATGGCCTCACCCAGAACTGCACAGTTCAGTATGTGGCGGTCCCACAGTCTCGGAACTTCGCGCGGGCCCATGAGTCCATGATCGATGCCCTCGGTGGCGAGGATCGCGCAGTACCGCTGGGCGAGTCCCAGTCGATCGCCGAACACAGCCGCCGCAAGTGGGGGAGGGGATGACGCCACCGCGGCGCGCTCGGCGTCATCTACGTCTGGGTTCTGTGTCGTGCCAGCTTCGTCTCCCGAACCGTCGTGTTTCACGTGAAACCACGCCTTTCCGTCCAGCACCGCCAGGCCTGTGTTTCACGTGAAACCACCGACCCGCGAACTACATGAATGTGATTCACTCGCCCCAAATGACAAAGTCCCGGCCATGACCGGGACTCTGTCGGTTGCGGTCCTCCCGGGTTGGTCGGACGGACCGCCTCGCACGCGGATCGTTGGATCCTCGTGCCTCTGTTCAGTTCTTGATGACGACGACGCGACGCTTGGGCTCGGCGCCTTCGCTCTCACTCATCACACCATCGACCGCCGCGACGGCATCGTGGACGATCTTCCGTTCAAACGGAGTCATCGGGTCGAGCTGCTCGCGCTCACCAGAATCCCGGACACGTTCAGCTACTTCCCGACCGAGGCGCGCCAGGCGCTCGCGACGATCCGCGCGCCATCGAGCGATGTCCAGCATCAGGCGGCTCCTGTCACCGGTTGCCTGCTGCACCGCGAGGCGAGTCAGCTCCTGCAGTGCGTCGAGCACCTCACCCTTGCGTCCCACCAGCTTCGTCAGATCGTCACCGCCATCGATGCTCACGACCGCGCGATCGCCATCGACATCCAGGTCGATGTCGCCGTCGAAGTCCAAGACGTCGAGGAGTTGCTCGAGGTAGTCACCGGCGATCTCTCCCTCTTCGACGAGTCGATCCTCCTCGTCCTCATCCTCGTCATCCGCATCGTCGACTTCATCCGCGGCGACGTCATCCGTGTCCTCGACGCCGACAGCAGTCGTCTCGACGGCACTGTCGTCTGCACCTGTGGCCTCGGAGCCGGCATCGAGCGTCGAGTCCTGTTCCGTCGACTCGGCGTCTGCGTGTGTTGCAGTCTCGGCTGTCATTTCAGTTGCACCTCGCTGTGTATTCATCGGTGAAGTATTCGGTCGGGGAGGGGAGGGGTCGCGCCTTCACGGGAAACTCCCGGCGCGCTGTGCTCGGTCGCCGCTACCGCGCGGCCGGGCCGATCACCGTCGACCCTTCTTCCCGCCCCTCTTGTTGCGTTGATTCGATCCCTGTTTCTTAGGACCTGACCCCGAGTTGCTCGTACTCTTCGACGACGCCCCGCCAGACGGTTTCGCGCCCGGCTTCGGTTTGCTCCCCACCACGTGCTGCGTCGACGACTGCCCTGCGTCCTTCGTGCCATTCCCGGCAGCAGAATCCGACGAAGCATCCCCTGAATCGGTCACATCGGCATCTGGTGCGGCACCGTCGAGAGCGACGGCATCTCTCTGAGCGGTCCCACCGCCCTTGTTCTTCTTGGCCCGGTCGGGGCGTGCCCCCGGCTTCGGAGCGTTCGCTTTCAGCTTCTCCTGCTTCGCCAGGCGAGCCTCTTCTTCCTCCTTGGCGATTCGTCCGAAGACGATGTGCTGCTGACCGTAGGTCCAGATGTTGTTACTCATCCAGTAGAGAAGGATCGCGACAGGAAAGAACGGTCCCGTGACGAGGATGCCCAGGGGGAAGACGTAGAGCGCCAGCATGTTCATCATGCGGGTCTGCGGGTTCTCCAGCGCGGCTTCGGGCTGGCGCGCCACCGATGCGCGGGAGTTCATGTGCGTTGCGATCGACGCGATGATCATCATCGGGATCACCACGATCGCGATGTTCATGCGGGTGAAGTCGATCGCATGACCCTTTTCGACGAACGCCTGGAATTCGGTCGTCGGTTCGGTGATGTAGGAGGACAGCGGAACCCCGAACAGACGCGAATCCAAGAAGTTGCGCACCTGCTCGGCACTGAAGGCGTAGTTGCCCGTGCTACGCGTCTGCTCGGCGGTCATGTGCAGCTGACCCATACCGGTCGCCATGCGGTTGAACGAACGCAGCACGTGGAACAAGCCGATGAACACCGGGATCTGCAGCAGCATGGGCAGACAGCCGAGCAGGGGATTGAACCCGTGCTCCTTCTGCAGCTTCTGCATCTCCTCGGTCATCTTGACCCGATCCTTCGCGTACTTCTTCCGGATCGCCTGGAGCTGAGGATTGATCTCCTGCATCTTCTTCGTGGTGCGGATCTGCTTCACGAAGGGCTTGTAGAGAATGGCGCGCAGGGTGAACACGAGGAAGATCACCGACAGCGCCCAGGCGATGCCGTTGCCGCCCGGCGTGTTCGGCGTGATGTGGTCGAACACCCAGTGCCAGACCCACATGATCCAGGAGACAGGCCAATAGATGAAGTTCAGCACGGGCTGGTTACCCCTCACTCTTCGCGGAGACACCCACGCTGGTCGTGGTGTTCTCCGTGATTACACGTCCGCGCACATCCGAACCGCCGTCAGCGGACTCGTCGCGCGATGATGAAAAATCTTGATCCCGGTCCTGCTCACCGCTACGCGCCGACCACGGCCAGCGGAACGATTCCTCTGGCACCGGGTCGTAACCCGGCTTATGCCAGGGTCCGCATTTGAGCAGCCGAACCACTGCCAGTGTGCCGCCGTAGAAGAATCCGTGTCGCTCGAGCGCCTCGACGGCGTAGCCCGAGCACGTCGGTTCGAAACGACAGGTCGGTAACCGCAGCGGCGACACCCAGGTCCGATACAGCTCTATCAGGAAGATGACCGTACGCCGTGGCAACAGATGGCAGAACCTGATGAACGCTTCGGTCGACATTCGATTCGACATCACGACGCCCCGGTCCGGCACTCGACACCCGTCAACGGTTGTGCTGTGGTGGTGCTCTCGGCACCCGTGTCGACGAGCCGACGGACCTTTCCACTACGAAGCGCCTTGCGGAGTTGCGCAGCGAGTTCGTCACTCGACACACTCACGGCACTGGGAAGGGCGCGCACGACGACCGACGTCTCTGTCGGGCACTCGTCACGGACCTCGTCGAACGCAGCACGGATCCGGCGGGCCACCCGATGTCGCATCACGGCGTTGCCGACAGATTTGCTGACGATCATGCCTAGCCACGGTCCACCGGAGCTGGCGATGTCGATTCGACGACCCGTCGGATCCGGCCACTGTGCCGGCAGCACCGACACCGTGAGCTGGAGGTCACGCGACGATACCCGCACGCCCTTCTTGAGCGTGCGGGAGAAGTCGGATCGTGTGGAGATCCGATGGATTGACGCCATCACCGACCCAATCGCCACCGAAGGGTTCCGACGACCGGCGTTGCCGGAGTCGAGACCTGCGGTGTTGCGCAGATCAGGCCGAGAGCTTTGCGCGGCCCTTGCTGCGACGGGTGTTGATGATCGAACGCCCCGCGCGGGTACGCATACGCAACCGGAAACCATGCACGCGAGCACGACGACGGTTGTTCGGCTGGAAAGTCCGCTTGCCCTTGGCCACGGCTGGTACTCCTTGTGTTCGTACGTGAGCACGCCGAATACACGCGCACCCACGATCCTGAGTGGTCTGCTTATCAAGGCAGCGGTGCCGGACTCGTGCCGGTTAGGTGGCCCCGCCCCACCGACGAGCCCGGAGTGGGCCGCCGATCAGCGACGGGATTGTCACCACGCAAATCCGCATACCTGGATGA
This sequence comes from Gordonia otitidis, assembly GCF_020735545.1. Lineage (NCBI taxonomy): Bacteria > Bacillati > Actinomycetota > Actinomycetes > Mycobacteriales > Gordoniaceae > Gordonia > Gordonia otitidis. The sequence goes on along the minus strand of NZ_CP085974.1, from coordinate 2,068,163 downwards.
CCAGTCGAGACTACTGGACCGGCCGTATTCAAATCAAACGAGCGGATCCTCACCAACCCCGTGACCAGCAGTGACAGGCGCCACCATGTGCATCGATGCAGCTGAGCGGCACATCTCAGAACGTGGCATCCTCGCGCGAAATCACCACCTTTGGGATCGACACGAGCGAATTCGACACTTGCGTTGTCGCCTTCGGAAGCGGTCTGTTAGCGTCGACTCCCAGTGACGGCGACCGATCCGCCATTCACATCACCACGACGCGTGCACGGCGTCACCTCTTCTGCCCAGGTTGTACACATCTGTGGATAAGTGTGTGGACAAGTCGGTTCCCGTCCCGGCATCGTGAGTCCCCGGTATCTGATCGGTGGTAATTTTCTCCGGGTGGGAAGGCCTGACCGTGACTTCTGATCGCGACTCGTTCGGCGAGGTCTGGCAACAGGTCGTCGCAGAGCTCAACAACGATTCCGCCGGTGGCGACCACGAGCCTCTCACACGGCAGCAGAAGGCGTGGCTGTCACTTGTCCAGCCGTTGACCCTCGCGGAGGGATTCGCCCTCCTCACGGTGCCGACGCCGCTGGTCCAGGAGCAGATCGAACGCACGCTACGCGACACCATCCGCAGTGCCCTGTCACGCCACCTCGGACAGCCCGTCGACCTCGGGGTTCGGATCGCGACCCCGCCACCGACCACCGAAACACCAGTCGAGCAGACCACGCAGGTTGCGACCTCGACGTCTGCCGCCGCGGCACCCTCTGTCGAAGTCGCAGGATTCGGCGTCAACCAATTCGGGGGCGATTCGTTCGTCGGCCAGCAACCGAATCCCGCGTTCACCTCGCACGGTGTCGGCGGTGCCGGACAGGACACCGCGACACGCAGCGGTTCCGCCAACTGGCCGTCGTACTTCGCCGAGCGACCCACCGCGGCGCCGACACCCTCGGGCGCCAACCTCAACCCGAAGTACACCTTCGACACCTTCGTGATCGGCGCCTCGAACCGTTTCGCACACGCCTCGGCGGTCGCCGTTGCCGAAGCACCCGCGCGCGCGTACAACCCGCTGTTCATCTGGGGCGAGTCCGGCCTCGGCAAGACACACCTGCTGCATGCGGCCGGCCACTATGCGCAACGACTCTTCCCCGGCATGCGCGTGAAGTACGTGTCCACCGAGGAGTTCACCAACGACTTCATCAACTCTCTGCGTGATGACCGCCGGGTCGCCTTCAAACGTCGCTACCGCGACGTGGACGTGCTCCTTGTCGACGACATCCAGTTCCTGATCGGCAAGGAAGGTATCCAGGAAGAGTTCTTCCACACCTTCAACACGCTGCACAACGCGAGCAAGCAAATCGTCGTTTCCTCCGACCGACCACCGAAACAGCTTGCGACACTTGAAGATCGACTTCGCACACGGTTCGAGTGGGGTCTGATCACCGACGTCCAGCCGCCCGATCTGGAAACGCGCATCGCAATCTTGCGCAAGAAGGCGCAGATGGACAGCATCGCGGTGCCCGACGACGTGCTCGAGTTGATCGCGTCGAAGATCGAACGCAACATCCGTGAGCTCGAGGGTGCTCTGATCCGTGTCACCGCATTCGCATCCCTGAACAACGCCGACCTCGACAAGTCACTCGCCGAGGTCGTTCTCCAAGCGCTGCTGCCGAATTCGGGCACGCTGGAGGTCAGCGCGGCGTCGATCCTGGCCATCACCGCCGAGTACTTCGACATCTCGGTCGACGAGCTCCGCGGCCCCGGAAAGACCAGAGCCATCGCCCAGGCTCGTCAGATCTCCATGTACCTGTGCCGTGAACTCACCGACCTCTCACTGCCGAAGATCGGCGAGACGTTCGATCGCGACCACACCACGGTCATGTACGCAGAGCGCAAGATCCGCAAGGAGATGGCTGAGCGCCGCAAGGTCTACGACCACGTCCAAGAGCTCACCGCGCGTATCAAACAGCGCGCCGACGGCTGACCCGCTCCACCCAGCCCGGCCGTCGACGACGGACCCTTGCATGTCTGCCACCGCGCAGATGCCTGTCTCTGTGGCCTCGTCTCGTCCATCTCCCATCTGGGCGAAGGGGAGATGGCATCCTCACGACACCTCATACCCGTACCCGTCACGCTGTCAGTAGGCCCGGTGTCCGCGGCGTGCTTCGGTAACTCTCAACTACAGCAACCCTCAACCACAGCCCAAGGGTCTTCGACGGTCATTTCACCTCGATTCACACCGCCGGGTGACGTCGACTCGGGCCGCCGCAATCCACTCGAAGTCTTGTGGATGGGTTGTGAGTAACAGACGAACAGATGTGTACAGAACGTGGACCGCGCTCGAACAGAATCCGACATGTGCACAACCATCCTCGCGGACGACCAATCGGTGCACGCTCGATGCACAGCGTCGCAGTGCTCTGACATGGGATCCGACGTGTTGTCCACAGATTGCACAGGACCTACAACTGATATGGATCCCTTTCTCTAAAGAACTTCTTTTAAGAAGCCCTTGTGCACACTCGCCCTGAAGGCCGGGTCTCAGCGGGCGCGGCCGTCGCATGCCGGCCGACGTCAGCGGCGTGGCGACTTGACCCCAACGACTCCCCGTCACGCGATCGCGCTCTAGAGTGGGAACTCCTGGCGGATACCGAGAGAAGGGCAACCACCGAGCATGAAGTTCCGTGTCGCGCGTGACGAGTTCGCCGATGCCGTCGCCTGGGTGGCGCGCAGTCTGCCGTCTCGCCCGCCTGTTCCCGTGCTCGGTTGTGTGGTTCTGCTCGCCGACGACGCAGGGTTGACCGTCTCCGGCTTCGATTACGAGGTCTCCGCCCAGCAGCAGATCGCTGCAGAGGTGGCAGAACCCGGCCAGGTCCTGGTCTCCGGTCGGCTGCTGGCAGACATCACCAAAGCACTGCCGAACAAGCCGGTCGACGTCTCGCTCGACGGCGCCCGCGTGGCCATCACCTGCGGCAGTGCGAAGTTCTCATTGCCCACGATGCCGGTCGAGGACTATCCGCAGCTTCCCGATGTGCCCGCCGTGACCGGGGTCATCCCGGCGCAGGTGTTCGCCGAGGCGATCTCCCAGGTCGCTGTCGCCGCTGGTCGCGATGACACGCTGCCGATGTTGACCGGTGTCCGTGTGGAGATCGACGGGAAGACCGTCGTCCTCGCCGCCACCGACCGTTTTCGTCTGGCCGTGCGTGAATTGGAATGGGAGCCAGCCGATACCAGCGCGTCGGGTGCGGTTCTCGTCCCCGCCAAGACACTGTCCGACAGCGCACGAACAGCGAGTTCGGACTCCGGCGACGTGAAGCTCGCCTTCGGCAGCGGCACCGCTCTCGGTGGCGAAGGGATCCTGGGCATCGTCGGTGCGACCAAGCAGAACACCACACGTCTGCTCGATGCGGAGTTCCCGAAGTTCCGCCAGCTTCTGCCTGCCAGTCACACGGCGATCGCAACCATCGAGAGTGCACCGTTGATCGAGGCCATCAAGCGTGTGGCCCTCGTCGCCGAACGCGGCGCCCAGGTGCGCATGGAGTTCCGCGACGGATCCGTGCTACTCACCGCGGGCGGTGACGAAGCCGGGCGTGCCGAGGAAGAACTCCCGGTGCAGTTCTATGGTGAGCCGCTCACGATCGCATTCAATCCCACGTATCTGCAGGACGGACTGTCGGCGATCGGGGTCGCTACGGTCGACTTCGGTTTCACGACGCCGAGTCGTCCAGCTGTGCTCCGGCCGTCGACCGGCGATGAGCCGGTTGCCGACGAGTCCGGTGCGTTCGTTGCTCCTGACAGCGTCTTCACCTACCTACTGATGCCCGTTCGACTACCCGGATAACGCATCGGGCCGGCGTCGAAGCGCAGGAGTCGACACACGACGGCTCCGAACCACCAAGCCAGCACTGATCTTTCACGCACACAAGCGAAGGGAAGCCATGCAGCTCGGACTGATCGGCCTCGGCAAGATGGGCGCGAACATGCGCACAAGGATCGAACGTGGGGGTCATACGGTCGTCGGCTACGACCCGCGACCGGAGGTGTCTGACGTCGCGTCGATGGCCGACATGGTCTCCGCACTCGACGCGCCGCGCGCCGTCTGGATCATGGTGCCCTCCGGCGAACCCACTCAGCAGTGCGTCGCGGAGCTCGCCGGTCTTCTCGCCGTGGGCGATGTGGTTGTCGACGGCGGCAACTCGCGGTTCACCGACGACGCTCCGCACGCGAAAACCCTGGGCGAGAAGGGAATCGGCTACGTCGATTGCGGTGTGTCCGGCGGTGTGTGGGGGCTGGAGAACGGCTACGGTCTCATGGCCGGCGGATCCGACGCCGACATCGATCGTCTGATGCCGATCTTCGATGCATTGCGACCGGAAGGCGAACGTGCCGACGGTTTCGTCCACGCAGGGCCCGTCGGGGCAGGGCATTACGCGAAGATGGTGCACAACGGCATCGAATACGGACTGATGCACGCCTACGGCGAGGGGTACGCGTTGCTCAGTGCCGAGCCGCTCATCACGGATGTCGAAGGCACGATGCAAGCGTGGACTCACGGCACCGTCATCCGGTCGTGGCTGCTCGACCTGTTGGTTCGAGCGCTCAAGGAAGACCCAGGGCTCACCGAGATCTCCGATTACACACCGGATTCCGGCGAAGGACGGTGGACGGTGGAGGAAGCGATTCGGCACGCGGTCCCGGCAAATGTGATCTCTGCGGCGTTGTTCGCCCGTTTCGCGTCGAGGGAGAAGGGCGGCTCACCCGCGCTGAAAGCCGTGTCGGCACTGCGTAACCAGTTCGGGGGCCACGCCATGCACAACACGGCGGGCAAGAATGTCGGCGAAACCGGATCACCCGTGTCGGATCAGTCGAAAACCTCGCCGCCCAACTGATTTCGGCTCTCTTGTGTTTGTTCGTGAACTGCATCTGCGTGACTACCGGTCGTGGCCCTCGGCTGATCTGACGCTTGGTCCGGAACCGACGATCTTCACCGGACGTAACGGTTTCGGTAAGACCAATCTCCTCGAAGCTCTCTTCTACGTGGCCACGTTACGGTCGCATCGGGTGAGTTCGGATGCGCCCCTTGTGCGTTCGGGTGCGAGCTCGGCGTCGATCGGTGCAACGGTGGAGAATTCCGGGCGCGAGTTGAGTGTCAGTCTGCAGATCGCCACCGAGGGATCGAACAGGGCCTGGCTCAACGGATCCCCCTGTCGACGTCCTCGCGAGATTCTCGGCGTGCTGCGAACCGTCCTTTTCGCCCCGGAAGATCTGTTGCTCATCCGCGGTGATCCGGGTGATAGACGTCGATTCGTCGACGAACTCGTCGCCCAACGCGGACCACGTTGGGCTGCAGCACGTTCGGATTACGACCGTGTGCTCAGACAGCGCTCGGCGCTGTTGAAGACAGCCGGTGCCTCGCTGCGTCGCGGCGGATCCGACGCCGAGTCGGTGGTCAGCACCCTTGACGTCTGGGACGGCCAGCTCGCCGACCTCGGTGGACAGGTGACTGCTGCCCGTGTCGAGGTACTGCGTGAACTCGAACCCCACTTCACACAGTCCTATGCCTCGATCGCCCCTCACTCCCGACCGGCAGCGTTGCGTTACCGATCGTCGGCAGGACCCGACATGGTTCCACCACTCGATGTCGAACCCGATGCCCGGGCGATGGCGACGCAGCTGCTCGAGCGATTGTCCGAGACCCGCACGAAAGAGATCGAACGGGGTGTGAGTCTGGTCGGGCCGCATCGAGACGACATCGACATCGTGCTCGGTTCGGAAACGGCGAAGGGTTTCGCCTCGCACGGCGAGTCGTGGTCGCTGGCCCTGGCACTACGACTCGGGTCGGTCGAACTGGTCCGCGCCGAGGGCATCGAACCGGTTATCATGCTCGACGACGTCTTTGCCGAACTCGACGCCGCGCGACGTCGGAAACTCGTGGAGTTCACTGCCGGCGCCGAACAATTGCTCATCACCGCAGCTGTCGCAGAGGACATCCCCGACGGAATCGGCGGCAGACGGATAGGCGTGGACGTGGTCGACGAGCCGGACGGCACACGCCATTCCGAATTGATGTCCGACGTGACTGAGAGCATGGACTCATGACGAACCCCGTCGGAGCGCAGAACACGGGAGAGCCCGACAGGGACTCAGACCGATATGACCGGGCCGGAAGCGAATACATCGGGCGTGACCAGCACAACAGCGGTTCGCCGACCGCCGGCGTGCCGGCCGAGTCATCCAGCGGCTACGAGCGCGCGCGGCGCGCGCTCGAGGAGGCACGGGCTTCTGCGCGTGCGGCTGGCAAGTCCGTCGGTCACGGAAGGGCCTCGCCCGTCCGGCGGCCTCGAGGATCGTCGAGTCGGCGTCGCTGGTCGGGAGCGGGCCCGGACTCACGCGACCCGCAACCCTTCGGACGGCTCGTCGGCAGTCTCGCCCGGGACCGCGGATGGGAGCCTCAGATCGCGGAGGGCACCTTGTTCGGGCAGTGGCTGCAGATCGTCGGACCCGACATCGCTGCGCACGCCCAACCAGAAGCTTTGCGCGACAAAGTACTTCATGTGCAGGCTGAGTCGACCGCATGGGCGACTCAGCTTCGCTACGTGCAACGACAGATCCTCGCGAAGATCGCGGCGGCCGTCGGCGACGGCGTCGTGACGTCGCTCCGGATCTCGGGACCCAAGGCTCCCTCGTGGCAGAAAGGCCGCCGACACGTGCCGGGCCGAGGCCCCCGCGACACATACGGGTGATGCTCGTCCGGGTGGTCGAGTCGACATCATGGTCGACGCCACCGACAAATCTGGTCCGGTGCCCCTGTGAGCCGAGTTTTATCCTCAGACCACCGCCGATCGCGCAAGATGTGGAAAAAATCGATCTGAGCGCGCGTTAGCGGCCCCAGATGGTGCTTCCTGGGTGATTGAGGCAGTACACTGAGGAGAGTTGTCCCGGCAGGGGAGATCAGCGGCCGTGGCCGGCGGTCACACATCGGAGCGGGCGAAGGCCCCGTTCTCGTCGTGTGCTCGTTGGTCGCCGCCTGGTCTCGACCCCCTGCCGACCGTGACCGACTGGAACCCCAGCCGTGACCGAGGCAGCGCACAACTGTGTGAGCGCATCAGGTTATAGCCAGCCCTGAGGCTGAGTACAGCGCACACGCGTCGTGACCAGCGCAGCCGAGAGCAGAAGAGGAGCGGACGCACCCCGTGGCCGACACGAATGACAAGAAGAGCCGGAAGAAGCCGGGCGAATACGGTGCCGAGTCGATCAGCATCCTCGAAGGTCTCGAAGCAGTCCGCAAGAGGCCCGGCATGTACATCGGCTCCACGGGTGAGCGGGGCCTCCACCATCTGATCTGGGAGGTCGTCGACAACTCGGTCGACGAGGCCATGGCGGGTTATGCCAGCAAGGTCGACGTGACGCTCCTCGAGGACGGCGGCGTCGAGGTGATCGACGACGGTCGTGGAATCCCGACCAGCATGCACGCGACGGGCGTGCCCACCGTCGAGGTCGTCATGACCCAGTTGCACGCCGGTGGCAAGTTCGACTCCGACGCATATGCGGTGTCCGGCGGTCTGCATGGCGTCGGCATCTCGGTGGTCAACGCCTTGTCGACCAAGGTCGAGTTGGAGATCAACTACGGCGGCTACCACTGGGAACAGACGTACAACTACGCGAAGCCCGGCCCGCTGATCAAGGGCGACGCCACCCGCAAGACCGGGACCACGGTGCGCTTCTGGGCCGATCCCGAGATCTTCGAGACGACGACGTACAGCGCCGAGACCGTGGCGCGACGTCTGCAGGAGATGGCCTTCCTCAACAAGGGCCTCACCATCACGCTCACCGATCGTCGACCCCAGACCGCAGCCGCAGATGCTGTCGTCGAGGGTGACGAGGATACGGCCGAGAAGCCCAAGACCGCCGAGGAGGAGACCTCCGCTCCGGCCGTCAGCAAGCCGCGGACCAGGACTTATCATTACCCGGACGGTCTCGTCGACTACATCAAGCACCTCAACCGCACCAAGACCCCGATCCACCAGTCGGTGATCGGGTTCACCGCGAAGGGTCCCGGACACGAGGTCGAGATCGCGATGCAGTGGAACTCCGGATACTCGGAGTCCGTCCACACCTTCGCGAACACGATCAACACGCATGAGGGCGGTACTCACGAAGAAGGTTTCCGCGCCGCGCTGACGTCGACGGTCAACAAGTACGCGCTCGACAAGAAGCTCCTCAAGGAGAAGGACGGCAAGCTGACCGGCGACGACATCCGCGAGGGTCTCGCAGCTGTCATCTCGGTGAAGGTCGCCGACCCCCAGTTCGAGGGACAGACCAAGACCAAACTCGGCAACACCGAGGTGAAGAGTTTCGTGCAGCGGACGTGCAACGAGCACCTCGGACACTGGTTCGAAGCGAATCCGGCCGAAGCCAAGATCATCGTGAAGAAGGCCGTCGACTCCGCCCAGGCGCGTATGGCTGCCCGCAAGGCGCGAGAGCTGGTGCGTCGCAAGACCGCGACAGATATCGGTGGCCTTCCCGGCAAGCTCGCCGACTGCCGCAGCAACGATCCCACCAAGTGTGAGGTCTACATCGTGGAGGGCGACTCCGCAGGCGGCTCGGCCAAGTCCGGCCGCGACTCGATGTACCAGGCGATCCTGCCGATCCGCGGAAAGATCATCAACGTCGAGAAGGCTCGCATCGACCGTGTTCTGAAGAACACCGAGGTGCAGTCGATCATCACGGCTTTCGGTACCGGTATCCACGACGAGTTCGACCTCGCCAAGCTCCGGTATCACAAGATCGTGCTCATGGCCGACGCCGACGTCGACGGTCAGCACATCTCGACGTTGCTGCTGACCCTGCTGTTCCGCTTCATGAAGCCCCTCATCGAGAACGGGCACGTCTACTTGGCGCAGCCCCCGCTGTACAAGCTGAAGTGGCAGAAGCGCGAGCCGGAGTTCGCATACTCCGACCGTGAGCGTGACGGTCTGCTCGAGGCAGGCAAGGAAAAGGGTTGGAAGATCAACACCGACGACGGCATCCAGCGGTACAAGGGTCTCGGTGAGATGAACGCGAAGGAACTCTGGGAAACCACCATGGATCCCGCTGTGCGCGTGCTCCGACAGGTCACCCTCGACGACGCAGCTGCCGCGGACGAACTCTTCTCCGTGCTGATGGGCGAGGACGTGGCCGCGCGCCGCAGCTTCATCGCCCGCAACGCGAAAGACGTTCGCTTCCTTGACGTCTGACGCATCTCTCACGTGAGTGAGGGACGCGCGACGTCTACCCATAGATTCGAAAAGGATGACAGATGACTGACACCACACTCCCGCCGAGCGGGGGAGCGGGCGATCGCATCGAGCCGGTCGATCTCGGCCAGGAGATGCAGAACAGCTACATCGACTATGCGATGAGCGTGATCGTCGGTCGCGCACTACCCGAGGTGCGTGACGGGCTCAAGCCCGTCCACCGCCGGCTGCTCTACGCGTCCTACGACGCCGGCTTCCGCCCCGACCGTGGATACGTGAAGTCGGCGAAACCCGTTGCGGAGACGATGGGTAACTACCATCCGCACGGTGACAGCGCTATCTACGACGCCCTGGTGCGCCTCGCACAGCCGTGGTCGATGCGCTATCCACTCATCGACGGCCAGGGCAACTTCGGTTCCCGCGGTAACGACGGCGCCGCAGCCATGCGGTACACGGAGGCCCGCCTCACACCGCTCGCGATGGAGATGCTGCGCGACATCGACGAGGAGACAGTCGATTTCACGCCGAACTATGACGGCAAGACCAACGAGCCCACGGTTCTTCCTGCGCGCATTCCAAACCTGCTGATCAACGGGTCCGGCGGTATCGCCGTCGGTATGGCCACCAACATTCCGCCGCACAACCTCAACGAGGTTGCCGACGCAGTGTTCTGGGCGCTGGAGAATCCCGAGGCCGACGAGGAGACGACCCTCGCAGCGTGTATGGAGGCCATCAAGGGACCCGATTTCCCCACGGCCGCACTGATTGTCGGCAGTCAGGGTATCCGCGACGCCTATATGACAGGTCGCGGCAGCATCCGTATGCGCAGTGTCGTCGACATCGAGGAGAACAAGGGCACCACAACCCTCGTCGTCACCGAGCTGCCCTACCAGGTCAACCCCGACAACCTGATCGCGTCGATCGCCGAACAGGTCAACGAGGGAAAACTCAAGGGAATCAGTCGAATCGAGGACCAGTCGTCGGACCGCGACGGCATGCGCATCGTTGTCACGCTTCGCCGTGACGCCGTCGCCAAGGTCGTGCTGAACAACCTCTACAAGCACAGCCAACTGCAGACGAGCTTCGGCGCCAACATGCTGTCCATCGTCGACGGCGTGCCGCGCACGTTGCGACTCGACCAGATGATCCGGCTGTATGTGGCGCACCAGATCGACGTCATCGTGCGTCGGACCCGGTACCGGTTGCGCAAGGCCGAGGAGCGCGCCCACATTCTGCGCGGACTGGTGAAAGCCCTTGACGCCCTTGATGAGGTCATCGCACTCATCCGTGCGTCGGCGAACACCGACGAGGCGCGACAGGGCCTGATCGGGCTCCTCGAGATCGACGAGATCCAGGCCGACGCCATCCTCGCAATGCAGCTGCGTCGATTGTCTGCCCTCGAGCGACAGAAGATCATCGACGAGTTGGCCGAGATCGAGCTCGAGATCGCCGACCTCAAGGACATCCTCGAGAAGCCCGAGCGTCAGCGCGCGATCGTGCGCGACGAGTTGAAGGTCGTCGTCGAGAAGTTCGGCGACGAGCGTCGCACCAAGATCATCGCCGCCGACGGGGACGTCACCGACGAGGATCTGATCGCTCGCGAAGACGTCGTCGTCACCATCACCGAGACCGGGTACGCCAAGCGCACCAAGACCGACCTGTATCGCAGTCAGCGACGCGGCGGCAAGGGTGTGCAGGGCGCCGGACTCAAACAAGACGACATCGTCAAGCACTTCTTCGTCAGCTCCACGCACGACTGGATCCTGTTCTTCACCACGAAGGGCCGCGTCTATCGGGCAAAGGCCTATGAGTTGCCCGAGGCCAACCGCACCGCCCGCGGTCAGCACGTCGCCAACCTGCTGGCTTTCCAGCCGGAGGAGCGCATTGCACAGGTCATCCAGCTCAAGACCTATCAGGATGCGCCGTATCTGGTGCTCGCGACCCGCAACGGCCTGGTGAAGAAGTCCAAGCTCGAGGACTTCGACTCCAATCGTTCCGGCGGTATCGCGGCGATCAACCTGCGTGGCGAGGACGAGTTGGTCGGTGCACAGTTGTGCAGCTCCGACGACGATCTGCTGCTGGTGTCCCAGAAGGGGCAGTCCATCCGGTTCCACGCCGACGACGAGACACTGCGACCGATGGGTCGTCAGACCTCCGGCGTCCAGGGCATGCGCTTCAACGGCGATGACGAACTGCTCTCGCTGAACGTCGTGCGCGAGGGCACGTACTTGTTGGTCGCGACGTCCGGCGGCTACGCCAAGCGCACGCCGATGGACGACTACCCGGTCCAGGGCCGTGGCGGCAAGGGAGTGCTGACCATTCAGCACGACCGCAGGCGCGGCGAGCTCATCGGCGCGATCATCGTCGACGACGATTCGGAGCTGTACGCGATCACCTCCGGTGGTGGTGTCATCCGCACAGCGGCCAAGCAGGTGCGCAAGGCAGGGCGACAGACCAAGGGCGTCCGTCTGATGAACCTCGACGAGGGCACCACGGTCATCGCCATTGCACGTAATGCGGACGAACCCGAAATCGACAGCTCGGAGTAACGGCTCACCGCGGCGTGACGTTGCAACTCCGCGGTGAGAGGTTCAGCCGACGAGCGCGGTTCACCCGTTAGTGTGGTGTGCAACGCCAGCCTCGTTGTGCTCGGTGACCCCGCTGTGTTCGACAGCGCGGTGTGGTCAGCGAAGTGCAGTTGGTTGGAAGTGCACGCGTAATGGAGTGAGGAATACGAGTGAGCACACCGAACGACCCGGACGACAAGACGTCGACGACCGGCCGGCCCGCGGGGCCCACTGACTCCGGTAATCCCGGTGGGGCGGCGCGGTCGTCGGGTCCGGGTTCTTCGGGCGCGCAGTTGTCGGGATCCCCGAAGACAGAACCCGTCGCTCATCCGTCCATGCCGTCGAAGGATCATGGCCCGGTCGGAGGTCCCACGCAGCGCGGTCTGGTTCCGCCGTGGCAGCGCGGCGGAGTACCCCCGCAGGCGGGTAAGCCCCAGGGCGGCAATCCGGTCGCCGGGTCAGGTGCAGCGCCGGTCAACGGGCAGTCGAGTGGCCCTGCGCAGGGGCCCAACGGACGCAGCGGACCGCCGCGTGGCCAGGTGAGCTCCGATCCCGCGTCGGGTCAGGCCCCGGTCACGAAGCTGGGCAACACGCCTCGGCCGTCGGCGCCGAATCGCCCCGGGGACTCCGGCACGGGCGCTCGCACCGGATTCGTCGAGTCTCCGACGCGGACGATCGTGCGGGATCCCTCCGAGGACGATCAACTGCCCGACCTCGACGAGATCCACCACACCGCGGAGGTCCGCCAGCCCGCCGAGGCTGTCGCAGCGCCGGCCCCACGGTCGGCGCCGGCGCAGGTCGGTCCGGCAACAGCACTGCGTGCCGCGGTCCAGGTCCGTCGTATCGACCCGTGGGCCACATTCAAGATAAGCGCGGTGCTCTCGATCGTCGGTTTCTTCGTCTGGATGATCGCCGTGGCCGTGCTGTACCTGATCCTCGACGGCATGGGTGTGTGGGATCAGATCAACAGCTCGTTCGGCACACTGGTGACCGCGGACGGGTCGTCGAGCGAAGGCGACATCATCGGGGCGGGCACGATCTTCGGTTACGCGGTGCTGCTCGGCGCGATCAACGCGATTCTGCTGACAGCCCTCGCCACGGTCGGCGCCTACATCTACAACCTCTGCGCCGACCTCGTCGGCGGCGCCGAGGTGACTCTCGCCGACCTGGATTAGCTCACGTTTCGCCGGTCGCCGTCCTAGCGTGGTCGCGTTCCAAGCAACCGCTCTGACCAGCCGTTTTGGTTGTTGGTGACCTCGTCGGGTAACCTCAATCCTCGGTTCACGGGCCTATAGCTCAGGCGGTTAGAGCGCTTCGCTGATAACGAAGAGGTCGGAGGTTCAAGTCCTCCTAGGCCCACTGCGAGTGGTTGACTTGCTTCAGCCCTTTTTCGCAACCCACGCCGGGTGATCTCGGCACGGGGCCTTAGCTCAGTTGGTAGAGCGCTGCCTTTGCAAGGCAGATGTCAGGAGTTCGAATCTCCTAGGCTCCACAGTTCAATTCCAGAAATGTCCCCGTTGATCGCCGAGCGCAATGCAGGCTTGGCGCCCCGGACTTCTCCGAGAGCGCGATCTCGACCGGATCCGCGCATCCGCAGCCGTCGTTTCACCGCCCCGTGCCCGTGTAGCAGCGTCGTTCGTCACGGCGGTCACACGGCAGAGGACAGCGTCGTCGACATCGAGCCGGGAAGTGGCTGTCAGCACGTACTCTCATCGCATGCATTTCGAGGACGTGTTCAACGGTGTCGCCGTGGGGTTCGAGGCGATAGGCGCGCTGACCATGGTGGTCGGGTTCGTCATGTCGCTGGTGCTCGCAGTCCGAGCGCTACGGCGTGGCGAGGGTGGCCAGATCGCGTATTCGACGCTGCGCAACACCCTTGGTGCCGCGATCCTGTTGGGTCTCGAGGTTCTCGTCGCCGCCGACCTGATCCGGACGATCACCTCCAAACCGTCCATAGAGGATGCGGTGATCCTGGGGATCATCGTGCTCATCCGGACCGTGCTGTCGATGTCGATTCAGATAGAGATCGAAGGCGTGGTTCCGTGGAAACGCGCACTGCTGACCAGTGGCGCGTCGGTCGCAGGACGAGAACTGGCACGTGACGCGGCCGCGCAGGCCGCGTCACGCACGCGCACCGACTAGAGTCGCGCGGCCGCGTACTGCGCAGCCTGGACGTTCATCCCATTCACGCCATAGAGGACATGTAGTGCGTTCGGTTGGCCGACGGGTGCACCGTCGCATACGACATCACCGGGGATGCAGTACGTGACGGTCTTCGGTCGGTACCGCGGCCCGACATTCATCTCGGGTGCGCCGATGTCGCGAATCCAGCGATCCGACGGCGGCGCGAACAAGACGACGGCCTTCACGCGCGGCTCGACCGACTCGGGCATGGGCTTGGGAGCCTGGGAGGCGTACTCGGCGTAGCGGGCGGGCACTGCGATCCCACTGTTCGCCGCGTAGGCGGCGACGGCAGCGCCCTGCGAGTAGCCACCGAGCACGATCCCGGTGTTCGGACAGCGAGCCGCGGTGGCCTTGATGTGGTCCTGTGCCGCGGTGATGCCGTCGACGACGTTGCGTACGAAGGCAACGCGATTGTTGAAGTTATTGCTGGCCGGGTAGTCGACTCCGTACACCGACACCGTCTTGCCCGGTAGTTGGCTGCGCAGCGCCTGCGCGAACGACAAACCCGTCAGTCCGACCGGGGGTGCCGTTTCGGCGGTCCCGCGCGCGAACACCACCTCGACGTCGGGGCACGGAGCTGCGGCGGCCTGAGGTGCGGCAACAAGAGCCCCACTTGCGGCGACGAACAACGACCCTGCGAGCACTGCAACCCGGCGTGCGGCACGCAGGGTTCTAGCAGTCGGAACACCGTGGTCCCGAGAGGTTGGTCGGTCAGAACGTGCGCGGGGAAGAGCGAACTTCGGCATGGAGATCCTTTGCGGAGGTCGTTCGCCGGCAAACGTCGAGCACAGCCGACTGTGGATGAGAGTACTCACGGTATTCGGCTGATGTGCGGCTCCGGATGGGACTGCGCGCAGATCAGACCACAAACTCGTGAGCAGGATGCCGTCGCCGCTCACCGGAAGACCCTCGACGTTCGTTCAGCCCGTCAGAACACGAAGATGAACAGATACACCAGCACCGCGACCACCGCGACCGCGATCCAGGCCCAGCCGAGGCGAATGGCGACTGTCGCGAACGGTGCGCCGTACTGTCGAGTTTTCTCGATCTCGTCGCGCGACTTGTATCCGAGGTAGATCCCGACGGGCGACGTGATACCCAGCAGCGACAACACGAAAGCCCAGATCGCTGTGCGATTCATCGTCGGCGACGACGTTGATCCTGCGGTCCGAGGCGGGGCCACGGGCTCCTCCTGGTCTTCGACACGAGAACCGATGGTCTGCCGGTTCGACGGTTCTTTCACGGCCGAGTATGCCTGGGTCGCGGATTCCGCTCGTGCAGCTTGCTGCCCACCACGGACGGAATCGTTCGACGGCTCGGGGCGCCTGGGCGGCACGAACAACTTCTGTCCAGACTGGCCGTAATCGTTTGTTTCAGAACGCTTTTCGGTCGGGTTGTCTGTGTTTGCCGACGGGTTCCGCCCCACCGGAGAGTGTGGCCCAGGCGGGCCGACAGGCCGGCCTGGTGCGCTGGTGCGGTCACCCGAGCGCGGCGGGAGCCCTGCCGGAGCGGCGGTGTTCGGGCCTCTCATGCCCGGCGGCGGGGGTAGCGGGGCGCCGGGGCGCCGGGGAGGACCACCGGGACCCGATGTGCCCGGCCTGTTCGATGGCTGTCCTGCGCCGTACGCCTGCGCAGGACCCGCGGCCCGTCCGGTACCCGGTGGCTGTCCCTTGCCTGCCGGCTGTCGGGGGCCGGTGTGGGGGCCTCGCGAGGGCTGCCGCTGCGACGGCGGCCCGACCTGCCAACCCGGTCGAGGCCCCGCATTCGGCGGCAGTGGACGATCGGCTTGCGAGGGTTGGTCACCGTGTGGCGGGCGGGGGCCCTGCGACGGTCGCCCCTCCTGTGTCGGCCGGGACGGTCCACCGCTGGTGGGGCGAGGCGTCGACGTGTCGGCACCTGCTTTGTCCGGGGTCGCGCTCCATCCAGCTGTGCTCGACGGGCCGGTGGCACGCTCCCAGGGGGCCGGCGAAGCAGGCGCCACATCACGCTGAGGCCCCGATTCACGTGCGGCAGTGTCTCGTCCCGCCGAGTCACGCTGTGGGGTGTCTGTCGGAGGTGCCGGCCGTGGCGGCAGCGCGGATTCCGGCTGTGACGGCTTGTCAGCGGCCTGCGCATCGTCGCCCGACGCGGGAGCAGACCACCCTGACGCTCGATGCGCGCCGGACTCGCTGTCGGCGTCGTCGGCTCGGGTGTCGTCGGAGTTCACGGGTCCAAATTACCTGCACCGGTGTCGTGTGACCGCACGGACCGTCGACAACAGCGACTCGACTGCGGCTTATCCGGCGTCGGAATCCACGCTGATCGTCGTGGGCAGTTCGTCGATCCGGGGGACCGTCGCCGAGATGGGCGGCGGCTCCTGACGGCTACGCCGCACCACGACGAGAACGACGGCCACCACGGCCGAGAGCAGCACGAGTCCCCCCGCGACGGCAAGCACCTGCTTCTTCTGCATGTGCACAGCGTGCCAGTTCGCTGCGGGCGGATGCCACTTCTGACACCTGCCGCTGCTGAGGTGGTTGTATGGAGGGCGTGAGTATTGAAACGCAGACCGCGACCATCCACACCAACCGCGGTGACATCGTTGTCGACCTGTTCGGAAATCACGCACCCAAGACCGTTGCCAACTTCACCGGCCTCGCCGACGGCAGCAAGGACTACTCCGAGCCCAACGCATCCGGGGGCAACTCGGGACCGTTCTTCGACGGTTCGGTGTTCCACCGCGTCATCGAGGGATTCATGATCCAGGGTGGCGATCCGACGGGTACCGGCCGCGGTGGCCCCGGGTACCGCTTCGAGGACGAGTTCCATCCGGAACTGTCCTTCGACCGCCCGTACCTCCTCGCGATGGCCAACGCCGGGCCGGGGACCAACGGCTCGCAGTTCTTCATCACCGTCGGTCCGACGCCGCACCTGAACCGTCGCCACACGATCTTCGGTGAGGTCACCGATCCGAAGTCGCAGCAGGTCGTCGACGCGATCGCGACGACCGCCACCGACCGCGCCGATCGACCGCTCGAGCCGGTCGTCATCGAGAAGATCGAGATCAACTGAACGCACCGCAGCAACCGGCGCACACCACCCAGGTCTGCTACCGGCACCCCGACCGCCCGACCCTGCTCTCCTGCAGCAGGTGCGGGCGGTCGGCGTGTCCGGAGTGTCTCGAACCTGCCGCGGTCGGGCAGCACTGCGTCGAGTGCCGCCGTGGTGACGGCACACAGCGCGCGGCGCCGGCGGCTGTCGGCGCGCAGACGATCTCTTCGCCTGCGGTCGCTCGCAGATCACCGATCGGTACGTACGCACTGATCGCGGTCAACGTCGTGATCTTCGCACTGTGCGTGATCCAGGCGAAGTCGTTCGACGCCGGCCTCGCTCCGCTGTTCCAGCACGGGGATCTGGTCCGTGCCTACGTCGCCGACGGTGAGTACTGGCGGCTGCTCACCGCGGGTTTCCTGCACTTCACCGTCGCTCACATCGCGCTCAACATGATCTCGCTCTACATTCTGGGACGCGATCTCGAAGCCGCTCTCGGCCTGGGCCGATACCTGATGGTCTACTTCATCGCATTGTTCGGTGGAAGCGCCGCGGTGATGCTCTTCGAAGCCGCCAACGTCCGCAGCGCGGGAGCGTCGGGAGCCATCTACGGGCTCATGGGCGCAGTGCTCGTGGTGGTGCTCAAGGCTAAGGTCTCACCGACCGGGGTCATCACGATCATCGTCATCAATCTGGTGTTCTCGGTGACCATGCCGGGAATCTCCCTCGCAGCCCACGTCGGCGGACTCGTCTTCGGTGCCGCAGCAACCGCAGCGATCATCTATCTCCCGGGCGTTGTGCTGAGCCGGGAATCGCGCACCCAACAGAACGCGTCGCGCGTTGGTTGGATCGCCCTCGTGGTTCTGCTCGTCATCGCCATCGGGCTCGGTGTGGCTGCCGGCAGCTCGGTGTCGGGATTGGTCTGACGCCGACCTCGCTGAGACGCGTACTTTTTCATCGAAAACCCCTGTGGACCGCAGTTGTCCACAGGGGTTATTCACAGTGGGGATGAATTACACACATGTAATTCACTTGTTCACGCCGAGCGACGTGAAGATGAAAGCAGGCGCTCAGCGCGCGTCGTCGACGTCGAATCCGGCTCGACGGAGCTGCTCGGCCACCGATGAGGGTGTTGCGCCGAGATCCCATCGGCCGAACACATACAGCTTGGTGTCGAGTCGGAGAGCCGGGTCGTCTGGGTCGTGGGGCGGGCCGTCGTCGGGGATCACGTCGATCTCGAGCTGCCCGCTGCGTCGGCCGATGCGTCGAATGTCGAGCACCTTGATCTGCTCGATCTGCGCAGGCGCGCAGTGCCGAGTGCCGGAGAGGGTTCTGATGTGCAGGATCGGCCCCGCGCTCACCGACAGTCGTGGCCGGATCGTCCAGGCATAGGCGCCGAACCCGAGAAGCAGGATGCCCGCGAGGCACATCAGCACCATTCCGGCGGGATCCGACGCCGCGACCACACCCAGGACCACGAGCAGCGCCCCACCTACCACCAGGGCCGCAGCGGCCGAGCGGGGCGTCGACCATTCACCTGTGGACAAGTCGGCATGGTTATCCACAGGAGTTACTCACAGTGGGGATGAATTACACACATGTCATTGGCATGCGCGACGAGGTGAATACAGCTGTTGACGCAGGTCAGCGCCATCTCATCGTCATCAACAGACCGGCGACCATCAAGGCGAAACCGATGAGGAAGTTCCACGATCCGAGGTTGGCCATCCAGTGGAGAACCTGGCCCTCGCCGCCGTACGTGGTCGAACTCGCCGCGAGGTAATAGACGATCAGCCAGGCGAGGCCGAGGAGCATCAGCCCGAGCATGACGCCCACGTAGATGCTGCTGGAGGGCCCGGTCTTGACCTTCACCGGCGTACGCGACGCCGGATTGATCGTGTAATCGGTCTTCTTCCGGACTTTAGACTTCGGCATGACTTCCTCTGTTGGGTGCAGATCACTCGACACCTACGGTATCTCACCTGGTCGAGCGTGCTACCCCGCTGGTCGAGCTTGTGTTCGTTCGCGGGGCGGTCCAGAGCCCACGTCCTGGTGGTGCCCGTCGCGCCCCCGCAGGCCGGGGCCGGGCCCCCGTGCCACCGCTGGTCGGGACCAGCCTCCCAGACGCCCGGGTAATCTGTCGTCTGTGAACAAGCCCGACGATGAGTCCGCGCCAGCGCGCGGCCGTGTTCTCGTCATCGACAACTACGACAGCTTCGTCTACAACCTGGTCCAGTACTTGGGTCAATTGGGCGGCTCCGCCGCGGGACAGTTAGGCGGCTCCGCTGGTCAGTTGGGCGGCTCCGCCGCGGGGCAACCGGGCGGGCTCGACGTCACGGTGTGGCGCAACGACGATCCCGCACTGACGGACGAGAACGGCGAGATCACCCAGGAGTCGCTGCGGCAGGCGGTCGACGGATTCGACGCCGTGCTGCTGAGCCCCGGACCGGGAACGCCGCAGCGCGCGGGCGCCACGATCCCGATGGTGCAGCTGGCGGCGTCGGACGGCATTCCGCTGCTCGGGGTCTGCCTCGGACACCAGGCGATCGGTGCCGCGTTCGGCGCGACCGTCGATCGCGCCCCGGAACTGCTGCACGGCAAGACGTCTCAGGTCATCCACGACGACGATGGTGTCCTCGCCGGACTGCCGGATCCGTTCACCGCGACCCGGTACCACTCGCTCACGGTGCTCCCCGAGACGATTCCCGACGAACTCGTGGTCACCGGCCGCACCGACAGCGGCATCGTCATGGCGATGCGGCACCGCGAGCTGCCGATCCATGGGGTCCAGTTCCACCCGGAGAGTGTGCTCACCCAGGGCGGGCATCGGATGCTCGCCAACTGGCTTGCCGTCGCCGGTATCGACGTCGACGCCGGCTTGGTCGACGCGCTCGAGTCGGAGATGGCCGCCGCACTCGGGTGACGCGGGGCGCGGCAGTGTCGGTAACCCTGCCCGACGGCGCGCTCGGTCGGCGGCGTGACTAGTTCGGCAGCAAACTGAGCTGTCCGACCGTGACCGACACTGCGTCGTCGCGCGAGATCTGCGACCCGGCGGCCGGTTGCTGAGAGACGATCTTGCCTATGTCGGGACTGCCGAGCGGCACGCCCTTCGTCGACTGCGTCAGCGTCGAATCCGACCATCCGCGCGACTGCAGCGTGGCTCGTGCCTGTTCCGGGGTTTGTCCGCGCAGGTCGGGCATGGTGAACTCGTTGCCGCGTGAGACGGTCACCTGAACGGTGCTGCCCTCGTCGACGGACGTTCCCGCCGACGGCGAAGAGCTGATGACCTCGCCGACCGGGCGGTCGGAGTCACCCTGCACGACGACCATCTTCAGGTTCGACTGCTCGAGCAGACTGCGCGCCTGGTCCTCACGCATACCGACCACGTCGCGCACGGTGACCTGTCGCGGACCGCTTCCGACGTGGAGCACCACCGGACTGTTGACGGCAGCATTCGTACCCGACGCCGGGGTCGTGTTCACGACCTTGCCGTCCAGTGCGGCAGTCGAGTCGACGGTGTCGGTGCGGATGTTGGTGAACCCGAGCACCTTCAGTGCCTCGGTCGCCTCCTCGGGCGTCTTGCCCTCCATCGACGGCACCTGATGCCGCGGCGGACCCGACGACACGTACAGGGTCACCTCCGACCCGTCTGGCGCGAGCACGTTGGCACCCGGCGCCGATCGGGTCGCGGTGCCCGCCTTCACGTCGAGACTGGGCTCCTGAAGTTGTTTGACCTTGAACCCGGCGCGCAGCAGATTGTTCTCGGCGTCCTGTGACGACAGTCCACTCACCGAGGGCACCGCGATCTGACGTGCACTCTCCGTCGCCCACGGCGCCCACCAGAGCAACAGTCCGGCAAGCAGCAACACGACCGCAGCAACCGATCCGAGGATCAGACCCCGCGAGCGTCGTCGAACAGGGGTGTTGTCGGACGTGTCTCCGGGCTCGGAGCCGCCCGTACCGCCCCCGGAGCCGTCGCGGCCACTGCCGCCGCCCCCGTCACGGGAGGCCCGACGAGGCCCGGTGTCGAGGAACTCGGTACGGTCCTCGTCGGTGAGCAACAGCGGTGCGGACGGGCGGCCGCCCGCGAGTACCCGGATCAGGTCGGCGCGTAGCTCCGCGGCCGACTGGTATCGGTTCTCCTTGTTCTTGCTCATCGCCTTGAGGACGACGGAATCCAGCTCGCGTGGGATCTCCGGTCGGATCGACGACGGCCACGGCGGATCCTCGTGGACGTGTTGGTGCGCGACGGCCACGGGCGAATCCCCGGTGAACGGGGGCTCGCCGGTCATCAGCTCGAAGAGCACACAGCCCATGGAGTAGATGTCGCTGCGCGGGTCGACCTTGATGCCACGCGCCTGCTCGGGCGAGAGGTACTGGGCGGTGCCCATCACGGTCGACGTCTGCGTCATCGTCGACGTCGAATCGCTGATTGCGCGGGCGATGCCGAAGTCCATCACCTTCACCGCGCCCGCCTTGTCGATCATGACGTTGGCGGGCTTCATGTCCCGGTGCACGATCCCGTTGCGGTGGCTGAAATCCATGGCGGCGGCGACATCGGCCATCCACGTCATCGCTTGACGAGGTGAGACCGGACCGTTGGCTCGCAACACGTCTCGCAGCGTCTCGCCGTCGACGTACTCCATCACGATGAACGGCAGCGGCCCGTCGGCCGTCTCGGCTTCGCCGGTGTCGAAGACCTGGACGATCGTCGGGTGATTGAGTTTCGCCGCGTTCTGCGCCTCACGGCGGAAACGCAGATAGAACGACGGATCGCGCGCGAGGTCGGCGCGCAGCACCTTGATCGCGACGTCGCGGTTGAGCAGGAGGTCACGCGCGAAGTGCACCTCCGACATGCCGCCGAATCCGAGCGTCTCGCCCAGTTCGTAGCGGTCGGAGAGATGGTGCGGTGTCGCGGTCATCGGCTCGGCAGACAGAAGGGCGGACAGAACTGCCCGGTGACGGTCGGCGCCCCGGTGTCGCCCGCCGTCGTGGTGGGCTCCTCCGGTTCCGGTTGTGTCGTCTGTTCCTCGGTCGTCGGTTGTTCGGTCGTTGTGGGGCGTTCACGCGTCGTGGTGGTGCGCTCGCGCGTCGTCGTCTGCGGCTCCCGCCGTTCGACGGTGGTCGGCTCGGCAGTGGTGGTCTGGGTAACCGTCGTCGACGGCACCGGCGTCTGCGCCGAGCCGGAATCGAGGTTCGCCAGCCAGTAACCGATGAGTCCGATCGCGCCGAGCAGCAGCACACCGGCGATACCGGCCAGCACCTTCTGGCCGGTGGTCCATCCGTTGTTGTTACCGGGAGGCGTCGAGGTGGTCTGCGTGTACGAGGTCGGTGTACGGCCAGTTCCCTGCGCGACACCGGCGGTTCGCGCGGTCGCGGTGGGCGGCACACCGCCTGTCATCGCGCGGGTCGCACCAGTGCCACGAGCGAGAGCGGCACCACCGGCGGCCCCGGCAGCAGCGGCTCCGGCAGCACCCGCCGCACCGATCCCACCGGGCGGCGGAGGTCGACGTCCCGCGCGGACGGCGGCGACGGCATCGGCGAACTCACCGCCGTTGGCATACCGCTGCTTGGGATCCTTCGACAGCGTAATGTCGATCAGTTCACGGACCGACGCGGGGATGTTCGCCGGCAGCGGTGGCGGTGTCTCCCGAATGTGCTTCATCGCGACGGTGATCGCGCCGTCCCCGAGGAACGGTCGACGCCCCGTCAGGGCCTCGTAGCCGACGACGCCGAGCGAATAGACATCCGACGCCGCGGTCGCCTCGTCACCGGTCGCCTGCTCGGGCGAGATGTACTGGGCGGTGCCCATCACCATGCCCGTCTGGGTCACCGGGGCGGCGTCGACCGCCTTGGCGATACCGAAGTCGGTGATCTTCACCTGACCCGCGGGCGTGATGAGGATGTTTCCCGGCTTCACGTCGCGGTGCACGAGTCCGGCGCTGTGCGCGGCCTGCAGGGCGCGTCCGGTCTGCTCGAGCATGTCGAGCGTGTTGGTCAGCGACAGTCGGCCGAGTCGGGAGATGACCGAGTTCAGGGGCTCGCCGTCGACGAGTTCCATCACCAGGTAGGCCAGCGGGCCACCGCCCGCGCGGTCGGGGGTCTCGCCGTAGTCGAAGACGTTCGCGATCCCGGGGTTGTTCAGTTTGGCCGTGGTCTGCGCCTCGGTGCGGAACCGGGCGGTGAACTCGGGGTCGTCGGAGTACTCGGCCTTGAGTACCTTCACCGCGACACGACGATTGAGCCGTGTGTCGATGGCCTCCCAGACCTGTCCCATTCCGCCGGTCGCGATGAGCCTGATCAGGCGATACCGGTCGGCGATGATCGTGCCGTTCTGCAGGCTCATCGTCCACCTCCCACCAGTGAGTTGATCACAGCTCGTCCAATCGGCGCGGCAACGGTTCCGCCGACCGAATTCACACCGTAGTCGCCGTTCTCCACGATCACGGCAACGGCGATCTGCGGATTCGACGACGGTCCGAACGCGATGTACCAGGAGTACGGGGTCTCCGAGTCGCCACCCGCGCTCGTGTCGGAGTGCTCGGCCGTGCCGGTCTTCGACGCGATCGAGACCGGACCACCCGCTCCCGCGGTCGCCCGTTCCGACTCGACCATCATGCTGGTGAGCGTCGCTGCCTGGTCGGAGGTGATCGGTTCGTTGATCGTCGTCGGCTGAGTTGTGCTCAACGTGCGCAGATCTGCCGATTGCAGTTTATCCACCAGGTAGGGCTGCATCCGCACCCCTCCGTTGGCGACGGTGGCCGCGATCATCGCGTTCTCCAGCGGGGTCAGGCGCACGTCACGCTGTCCGATCGCCGACTGCGCCAGGGCCGGGCGGTCGGGGATGGCTCCGACGGTCGAATCCGCGACGGGCATCGGTATCTCCGGTCCCGACTCGTCGAGGCCGAAGCGTCGAGCGGTGTCCTTGAACTTCGACGTCGCGTCGGGCATCTTGTTCGTCACCAGATCGGCGAAGGCGGTGTTGCACGAGTACTTCAACGCCGTGGCCATCGAGACAGTGCCGCCCGACGAGTCGGGGCACGTCTCACCGCCGTAGTTCGGCAGTGAGATCGTCGTGTCGGGCAGCGGGAACTGCGAGGCAGACGTGAGTCGGACATCCTGCGACACACCGTCGCGCAGCGCAGCCGCCGACGTCACCACCTTGAACGTCGAGCCGGGCGGGTAGAGCTGGTTGATCGCCCGGTTGAGCATCGGCTCGTTGCCGTTGGGATCGTTCCACCCCGCCCATGCCGTCTCGCGTACCGACTGGTCGTGGCTGGCCAGCTTGTTGGGGTCGAAGCTGGGCGTCGAGACCATCGCCAGGATCTTGCCGGTGTTGGGCGCGATCGCGACGACCGCACCGCGACATCCGCCCTGGCAACCGTTGCGCATCTGGTTGTAGGCGACGCGTTGCAGTCGGGGGTTGATGGTCGTCACGACGTTTCCGCCACGGGGATCCCGACCCGAGAACATGTCGGTGAAGCGCTGTCCGAAGAGCCGGTCGTCGCTGCCGGAGAGGAACGAGTTCTCGTAGCGCTCGACCTCGGTGCTCCCGTATTGGTAGGAGAAGTAGCCGGTCACCGGTGCAAACGCCTCGGCGCCCTCCGGCGGATAGCTGCGCAGGAACTTGAGTCGGCTGTCGGTGGGCACCGACACGGCGATCACCTCACCGCCCGCGGTGATCGCACCGCGTTGGCGCGAGTACTCGTCGAGCAGTACACGATTGTTGCGTGGATCGGACTTCAGCGCGTCGGCTTTGAAGACCTGGACGTAGGTGGTGTTCGCGAGCAGCACCACGATCATCACGATGACCACCATGGACACCCGGCGGATCGGATTGTTCATGCCTGCCGCACCGCCTGGGTGGGTAGGGACTCGATGGGCTTGGGCGTGGGTCGACGCTTCGTCGGGTCGGGTTCACGAGCAGCGTTGGACACACGGATCAGCAGGGCGAGCAGGATGTAGTTCGCGAGCAACGACGACCCGCCGTACGAGATGAACGGTGTTGTCAGGCCTGTCAGCGGGATCAGCTTGGTCACGCCGCCGACGACGACGAAGATCTGCACGGCCATCGTGAACGAGAGGCCTGTCGCGAGGAGTTTGCCGAAGCTGTCGCGGACCGCCACGCCCGTGCGCAGGCCGCGCATCACGAAGATCAGGTAGAGCATCATCACCGCGGTCAATCCGACGAGGCCGAGTTCCTCACCGATGGTGGCGATGATGAAGTCGGTGTTGGCGAACGGCACGATGTTGGGTCGTCCGGAACCGAGGCCGGTCCCGAACAATCCTCCGGTCGCGAGCCCGAACAGGCTCTGGCCCACCTGATATCCGGTCGTGTCGAAGGTGGCGAACGGGTCCTGCCACACCTGCACGCGGACCTGCAGGTGGGGGAACAACTGGTACGCCAGTACCGCTCCTGCGGCGAACAGGGTGACGCCGATCGCGACCCAACCCGCACGGCCGGTGGCGACGTAGAGCATCGCGAGGATCGTCGAGAAGATCAGCAGCGGGCCGCCGAGGTCGTTCTCGAGAGCGAAGATGCCGATCGTCACGATCCAGGCGATGAGCAGTGGTCCGAGGTCGCGGACACGCGGTAGGTCCATACCGAGGAAGTGCTTGCCCGCCGTGGTGAACAGGTCACGCTTGGACACCAGCAGAGCCGCGGTGAAGATGATGATCAGGATCTTGGAGAACTCACCCGGTTGGATGTTGAAGATCGGGGTGCGGATCCAGTTCTTCGATCCGTTGATCTCCGACATCGACGCGGGCAGGATCGCCGGGATCGCCAGGAAGATCACACCCCCGAGACCGAGCGTGTAGGCGTAGCGCGAGAGTGTCCGGTGATCGCGGATGAAGATCAGGATGACTGCGAACGCGATCACGCCCAGCAATGCCCAGAGCAACTGCTGGTCGGCATTGTTCGTCTGCTCCGTCGGGCTGATCTCCTCACCACGCGGGCCCGACCCGAGGTCGAGACGGTGGATGAGCACGAGTCCGATCCCGTTGAGCGCAGCCACAATTGGCAACAGCACGGGATCGGCGTGCGGTGCATACCGCCGTACGACGAGATGCGCGATCGCGAACAGTGCTGTGTAGGCGGCCACGTACTTGAGCAGATCCCAGGTGAGTGACTGCTCCTGCGCGGCCTGCACGATGATCAGCGCGACCGTCATTATCCCGATGGCGAGGACGAGAAGGATCATCTCGGCGGTGCGACCGGTTTGGCGGGCGGGTTCACGTGGCGGAGCGTGCTGGGTGGCGCTCGCCTGCGGATTCGACGGGTGCGACATCTACGGTTCCCGACACGGTCCGTCGTCGAACCCCGGCTGGGCTGGCGTGGATTCGGCTGGGGTGGACGGCGGCGCCGACGTCGCAGGACTCGACGGATCGGCAAGCGGTTCGAGCGGGTACCTGGCGGGCAGCGCGGTGTTGGGCGCGGGGCTCGCAGGAGGCGGCGCGCCGGGTGTCTGTTGTCCGGGTTGGCCCGGTGTCTGGGGTGCCGGTTCGCTGGTCGACGGCGCGGGAGTGCACAGGGGAAGGAACGTCAGGCGACGCACCCGGTTGCGGGCGTCGTCGAGGTCGACCTTGCTCACCCCGAAGGTCCGCACTGTGTTCACGCTCGCCGAGTCGAGGTCGGAGAGCGCGAGTCGACGACATTCGTTCTTGTCGTCGAACGACTGGAAGCTCACCGTGGGGGCGTCGGTCGCGGCGTTGGTGACGCACACCTTCTCGGCGGCGCTACTCGATGAGAAGAACAGGATCTTGTCGGGCGAACCCTGGAAGATGGTGACCTTTCCGTTGTCCTCGCCGACGTAGTACGTGCTGCGCAGCAGTCCGCGCGTCAAGAAGAACCCCGCGATCAGCGCGGCGATCACCAGCGCGACGATCCCAGCGAAAATCCAACGGCGCCAACGGCTTTTGCGTGGCTGCGGATCGGGGTCGTCGGTGAGGATCGTCGGGCGCTGCGGTGCTGCGGCTGGTGGGCGCAGTGCCGCGGCCCTGCCGGCTGCGGTGGCGGGGTCGGGGGTATAGCTCTGTTCGGCGTCGTCGCCCGCAGCTCCGCCGACGATGGGCCGCGACTCGCCGTATTGGGTGTCGACGACGTCGGCGAGCACGACGCTGACGTTGTCAGGGCCACCGCCGCGCAGCGCGAGCTCGATGAGACGGTCGGCGCACTCCTTCTCGTCCTCGATCGAGCCCAGGGTCTCGGCGATCGTCTCTTCGCTCACCACGTCCGACAGTCCGTCGCTGCAGAGCAGGTATCGATCACCTGCGCGGGCCTCGCGGATCGTGAGGGTCGGCTCGACCTCGGTGCCGGTCAGCGCACGCATGATCAACGAACGTTGTGGGTGGGTGTGTGCCTGTTCGGCGGTGATGCGGCCTTCGTCGACGAGGGTTTGCACGAAGGTGTCGTCGCGGGTGATCTGGGTCAGCTCGCCGTCGCGGAACAGGTAACCGCGTGAGTCGCCGATGTGGGCGAGTCCGATTCTGCTGCCTGCGAAGAGGATCGCTGTCAGGGTTGTGCCCATACCGTCGAGGTCGGGGGAGCGCTCGACCTGTTCGGCGATCGCCGCGTTGCCGCGGTGGGTGGCACGGTCGAGAGCGGCGAGCAGATCGCCGCCCGGCTCGTCGTCGTCGAGGGTGCGCAGTGCCTGGATGACGAGCTGGCTGGCAACTTCGCCCGCCGCGTGGCCCCCCATGCCGTCGGCGAGTGCGAGAAGTCGGGGTCCTGCGTAGAAGGAGTCCTCGTTGTTCGCACGGACCAACCCACGATCGCTCCGCGCGATGTAGCGCAACACCAGTGTCACGGGCGCAGCTCGATCACGGTCTTACCGATGCGGATCGGTGTGTTCAGCGGGACCTTGACGGCGGTGGTGACCTTGGACCGGTCCAGGTAGGTGCCGTTCGTCGAGCCGAGGTCTTCGACGTACCAGTCGTCGCCGCGGCGCGAGAGTCGCGCATGGCGCTCGGACGCATAGTCGTCGGTCAGGACCAGTGTGGAGTCGTCGGCGCGGCCTATGAGGACCGGTTGGGTGCCGAGCGTGATGCGAGTGTTGGCGAGTGCGCCGTGCGTGACGACGAGGTAGCGCGCGGATCCCCTGGCCGTGGCGGCTTTCCGACGACGACGGTCGGCCCCGGTGTAGCGGGAGAGTGTCGAACCCGACGCCGTCGCGATGTCAGCACGGACGACGCGGATCACTGCGTAGACGAACAACCAGAGGAGGACCAGAAACCCGATACGGGTCAACTGCAGAACCAAGCCCTGCATCTGGTCCTCACCTCCCTATGCCATCTCGTCTGTGAACGTGGGTCGCGAGCCGACGCTTAGCGCGCCACAACGGATCCCGACTGCATCTTATGGGCCAGAGTCGCGATCGCCGTCATTCGGAAGTGACAGTTGTGTATCGACGCCCGGCCATCACGAGGATGCCACGGGCGTCGATCCGGCGAACGTTGCTGGTCTTGTCGGTCTTATTGGAAGCGGACGGTGATGTCCGAGTGGCCGATGCGAATCCGGTCACCGTCGGCGAGTTCCCAGCTATTGACCTGGACGTCATTGACAGTGGTGCCGTTGGTCGAGTTGAGGTCGGTGAGCATCGCGGTGCTGCCGTCCCAGCGGATCTCGACGTGTCGACGCGAGACACCGGTGTCGGGGAGGCGGAACTGCGCGTCCTGGCCACGGCCGACGACGTTGGAGCCCTCACGCAGCTGGAAGGTGCGGTTGCTGCCGTCCTCGAGAAGCAGGGTGATCGCCGCGGGAGCGTAGCCGCCGGGGTGGCCGTAGCCCTGGTCGTATCCGTAGCCGGGTTGCTGAGCGTAGCCCTGGTCGTACCCCTGCTGTGCGTAGCCCTGGTCGTAGCCCTGCTGGGGGTAGCTCTGCGCGTAGTCGTAGTCCTGCTGGCCGTAGCCGGGCTGCTGTGCGTAGCCCTGGTCGTAGCCCTGCTGGCCGTAACCCTGCTGCTCGTAGCCCTGGTCGTATCCGTAGCCGGGCTGCTGGCCCTGCGCCGGGTAGTAGCCGCCTTGTTGCCCGTAGCCGGGAGCCTGCTCGTATCCCTGGCCGTAACCGCCCTGCTGGTAGTCGTAGCCCTGCTGGGCGTACTCCTGACCGTATTCCTGCTGGCCCTGGCCGTAGCCCCGGGCGTCGTCGTAGGCGGGTTCTGCGCCTCGCCGCTGGTCGTAACCGGGATTCTGCGTCATGGCTGGGACTCCTACTTGTTGTGATGCATGTGGTTGTGGTGGCGGACCAGGTGTCGGCGGTAGCGGTTGCGGCACCTGGGGCCGACCACGTGTGGACTGTGGTGGCTGCCCGACGTCGCCAAGCTGGTCGGACGCGGTCGGAGCCGGACGTGGTCTCGCATCCGGATCGACGCGACCACGCGCACGGAAGATACCGGTGTGCAACGCGGGGGACTGGTCGAACTCTACGACGACCTTCCCATACGTTTGCCAACCATTGTCGGCGATGAAGTTCTCCAAGTGTTTGGAGAACGTCTTGCGATTCAGCTCGTACTCGGCTGCGATGTGGTCATGGTCTGTCGGGCTGAACAGCAAGGAGTAGCTGTTCGCAGCCAGGATCGTGCCGTCGCCGAGTGATTCCAGAGACTCCTCCGCCTCGCGCTGCAGACCGTTCTCGATCTCCTGCGGAGCCACCTGACCACCGAAAACGCGCGCAAAGCCGTCGTCGACAGCTCCTTCTAGTTTGCGCTCAAAGCGTTGCAGGATTCCCACCGTCGACCTCCCTTCGCAGCAGTGGTGGCGTGTCGTCGTGCATGTGACCTTGATTGATGATACCGATACTTACGGCTAACACCGTCTCAGATCAACTGCTGCACCATCAACACCAGAACTTTCAGAGGGCAGCACCAGTCGCCGTCCTCCCGCTTCCCGAGCGGGTTGGCTCGCCGGGCGCGCCTTCGCTTACTGGGCGCGTCTTCGCTTGGCGAGCCCGTCTTCGCTTGTCGAGCCCGTCGAGGCACCCCGCAGCATCGAGTTTTACATCGACGCCGCATTGTTGCTATCGTTCTCCAGTCGTCGGGCAACCCAGTTCGACGGCTTGCCCGCCGAGTCTTCGGCGGCCACGGGCGAGTGGCGGAATGGCAGACGCGCTGGCTTCAGGTGCCAGTGTCCTTCGGGACGTGGGGGTTCAAGTCCCCCTTCGCCCACCACCACGAGCAGTTCAGCTCAAGGCGGTACATGAGGTCAGGTTGCGGAAGTGCAGCCTGACCTTTTGTCGTTCCGTCTGCAGTACTCATCCGAGTTCAGTCGCGAGCCCAGCCGGCGGGTGTTGCCGTGCCGGTGGGCCATCGAGCTCGGTGATCAGATCCAGTCCACGAGTCGCCCACTCTATTTCGGAGTTGCTGCGGGCGATCATGCCCTCGTAGGTGTGTGCCTTGTACGCGATGATCCGTTCATGCTCGTGTGTGGGTCGGGCTGCGAGCCGACGAATGATCGCCGGATCTGTAGCCGCTTTGATCCCATCGCGAACAGCGGTCAGCAACTGCACCTGTGACGTGTGGTGTTCGATATGGCGGCGCAGTATCTCGCGCGCTTCATCGGGCTCCGCCCATTCGAAGTACGCCGCCTGCAGGTGATGGGCATCGCGCTCAGGTGCGAAGCCGTGCGGTGTGTTCATCCATTCCCGGAAGTCGGCAAGACCCTCCTCGGTGATCCGGTACTGGGTCTTGGTGCTGTTGGGGCCCCAGCGGACTTCCTCGCCGTCGATGAGGCCGGACTTCTGCATCTTCCGCAACTCGGGGTAGATCTGCGAGTCGGGTGCCTGCCACAAATGCCCGACCGACGCTCCGAAACGCTTTGCTGCGTCGTAACCGGTGAGTGGGCCCGCGGTGAGCAGCGCGAGAAGTGCGTAGCGAAGACTCATGTCTCCCTAGGATCGGGGGTGTGTTGCAAAACACTATATCGATAGATAGTGTGTGCGTCACATCACCGACTACCTATCAACATAGTTATTCGGCGATGATCACACAGTCACATGTCCAAGGACTTCACATGACCGATCTCGGCCCTGGCGGCGCGACCGCCAAGAACATGGCATTCCCCCTCAACGCCTGGTACGCCGCAGCGTGGGACTACGAGGTGACCTCGTCGAATCTGCTGGCCCGCAGGATTGCCGATACACCGCTGGCGTTCTATCGCACCAGCGATGGAAGACCCGTCGCACTGGCCGACGCCTGTTGGCATCGGCTCGCGCCGTTGTCGAAGGGCGTCCGAATCGGCGCGGACGAAGTGCAGTGCCCCTATCACGGATTGCGATTCAACTCTGCTGGCCGCTGTACCAAAATGCCCGCCCAGGAGACCATCAATCCCTCGGCGATGGTCACCTCGTACCCCGTCGAAGAGCGGTACCGCTACGTGTGGGTGTGGCCGGGGGACCCGACGCTCGCTGATCCTGCTGATATCCCCGACATGTTCCAGATGGACTCACCTGAGTGGGCGGGTGACGGTCGCACCATCGAGGTCGAGGCCAATTATCAACTGGTACTGGACAATTTGATGGATCTGACCCACGAAGAGTTCGTGCACTCCTCCTCGATCGGGCAGGAAGAACTCAGTGAGTCGGACTTTGAGGTCACCCACGACGACCGCACTGTCACTGTCACCCGCTGGATGCGCGATATCGACGCGCCTCCCTTCTGGCTGAAGAACATGCGCGACAAGTTCCCCGGATTCGACGGTCGTGTCGACCGCTGGCAGATCATCGAGTTTCAGGCCCCGAGCACTATCCGGATCGATGTGGGCGTGGCAAGAGCCGGGACCGGAGCGCCCGAAGGCGACCGTAGTCAGGGAGTCAACGGTTTCGTCATGAACACCATCTCACCCGTCGACGAGAAGACCGCCCTGTACTTCTGGGCATTTCAGCGAAACTACCGTCTGGAGAGTCAAGTGATCACCACCCAGCTGCGCGACGGGGTACACGGGGTCTTCGGTGAAGACGAGGCAATGCTCGCTGCTCAGCAGACCGCGATCGAGGCGAATCCGGACCACGAGTTCTACAACCTCAACATCGATGCAGGCGGAATGTGGGTGCGTCGCATCATTCAGCGCATGATCGAGAATGAGCGCACCCGGACCACCAACATCGACGCACTCACAGCAGAACCGGTGAAATGACATGGCCGACAACCAGATCGTCTGGCACAGGGGCGAGGTCATCGACGTCGGACTGGTGGCTGACGACATCGCACGGATCGTGATCTCGACCGACGCTCCACACAAGGCACCACCGGGATCCCACATCGATGTGCGTATAGACAGCGGGGACGTCCGCTCGTATTCTGTCGTCTCCGGTTCCTCCGACGGCCGCGAGATCACCCTTGGAGTCAGGCTCTCGCCCACGTCACGCGGGGGATCCCGATTCATGCACGCTCTCCGTGTGGGTGACAAGCTCGACGTCACGGCTCCGCTGCAGAACTTCGCGCTGCGCGTTGGTGCACCGCGGTACATCCTGCTCGCGGGCGGAATCGGGGTGACCGCTATGGCCGGTATGGCTGCGGTACTTCGTCGTGTGGGGGCCGACTATCGGTTCGTCTATGCCGCACGCAGCAGATCGGCGATGGCTTTTCTTCCCGAACTGCTCGCTGTGCACGGAGACCGGCTCGAGGTCCACCTCGACGCGGAGAAAACGACACTCGACGTCGCTGGTCTCGTGTCCGAAGCGGACGAGCAGACCGAGTTCTATATGTGCGGTCCCATCCGATTGATGGATGCCGTGCGCCGCAGCTGGATCGATCATCGGCTGCCCATGCCGAACCTACGCTATGAAACCTTCGGGAACAGTGGGTGGTTCAAGGCCGAGGAGTTCCTCGTGAGCGTGCCCGCACTCGGCGTCGAAACGACCGTCCGATCCGGTGATTCACTTCTCGATGCGCTCGAACGTGCGGGCGCCGACATGATGTTCGACTGCCGGAAGGGTGAGTGCGGACTGTGTCAGGTCGACATCGTCGACGTCGCGGGCACTGTCGACCACCGTGACGTGTTCTTCAGTGATGACCAGAAATCTACTGCGAAGAAGATGTGCGCCTGCGTTTCCCGTGTGGTGTGTACTGACTCCCCGGGAGCCGGCCGCCTGACCCTCGACGTGCAATGACAGCCGATACGACGCCGCGTGTGGATCTCCAAACCGGATTGACCTGGGGCATCAAGCGCAGCTTCATCCGCTACATCGCCACGCTGCCAGACGGTCAGTACGCACTGGGAGGCGCTGCCTACCTGGGGGAGTCGAGCTATTTCACGTTCCCGGAGGTCGAGTGCGCGGGTGCGCCGTCCGTTCGACGCTTCTCCGGCACCATTCGAATGGGCGGCCATGGCGGACTGCTTGACCTGCTGATCGCCGATCCGTGGGTGGAGCGATCGGTTTCCGGGGTGGAACTGACCGTCGTCGATCCTGCGTCGTGGCCTGCCGGAAACCGCCGAATCGTGTTGGCGCGATTGGTAGGGCGCGGAACTGAATCGGATTCGGCAACACAGGTATTCGACGCGCACCTCGCCGAGCCCGGTGTGGCACTGTTCGGCGATCAGTACCCGGTCGGTACGGCGCTGGACACGGTGGTCATTGGCGCACAGCTGAATTCAGCGGTTGTGTCGACGGTGTGACCGCTCCCGTGAGGACTGCCTGCCATTGGGCGGTGACGACATCGATTATCGCAGCAGGGTCCGACGGTGCAGAACGCACGAACACGAAATAGAGCGTGCGTTCGAAACCGAGCATCGTTGTGATGAGTAAGAGACGTGCCCGGTCGCGTTCAGGACCGATCGGATGGCGGTTCAGGAAGCCGACCATCGCGTCCGCGGATTCACCCAGAGTCTGATACCACCGTTGTGCGACAAGGGGTTCGACGGACAATGCATGCTCGAGTGTCTCAAACTGTTTCCGTCGTCGAGTCCAGAGAATCGAGGTGGTCTCCACCCATTCTCGAATGGCATCATGATCGGAGGCGTCGAGTGAGTCCAGTGCGCCATAGGACTTCACAACCTCTGGGCTGAGCTGCTCGAGCATGGCGGCGACCAACTCTGCTTTCGCGCTGAAATGTAAGTAGAGGTTGGCGCGACTGACGCCGGCCGCTTTCGCTATCGCATCCATGGTGATGGTGTCGTAACCGGCCTCGGAAAACAGTGGAATCGCGCTGTCGACGATACGGGCACGTGTGGCCTGCTTCTTACGTCCGGTGCGCGGGGACGATCCATCCGTGCCCGGTGTCGGTTCGGAGTCGCTCATACGACCATCGTAATCGGGGCGCTGAACTGCAGATATCTAGAAACTGGACTCGAATCCAGAAAAAAACTAGACAGCGATCTAGTTTTGGGTAATATGTGTCCTACACCACTTGCCGACCGCGATCGCGGTCACCTCACTCTCCAATTCCACTCGAGGAGTTCCCCGTGAAACTTGCCGGAAGAATTGCGTTCATCACCGGAGCGGGCTCCGGAATCGGCGCCGCGACAGCTCGCCTGTTCTCCGAGGAGGGTGCGACGGTCATCGGAGCCGACATTTCCGAAGCGAATGTCAAAGAGGTGATGTCGGACATCGAACGGGGTGAAGGAATCGCTCTCGACGTCGCCGACAGCACGGCTGTGAGAGAAGCGTTCGACTACGTCGAGAAGCGTTACGGCGCTTTGCATGTACTGGTGAACGGGGCGGGAATCAACGCACCCACCCGTGAGGAGAACCAGCGACTGGTGGATGTCAACGTGGCCGTGGCCGCCGCGCACAAACGGGGGGAGACCCTGCACCCTGACTTCCTCTCGGGTGTCACGGACGAGCATTTCGACCGAGTGCTCTCCGTGAACCTCAAGGGTCCATTCTTCACGATTCGCGAGGCGGTTCCGCTGATGAGACGGTCGGGCGGTGGCTCGATAGTCAACATCTCCAGTGTTTCCGCTCTCGTCGGAACTCCGATGCCCCTGTATTACCCAGCCTCCAAGGCCGGTGTGTTGGGGATGACCCGCGCCGCCGCCGGCGAGTTGGCGCCACACAACATTCGGGTCAACGCTGTTGCACCGGGTGCCGTCGACACTCCGCTTCTGCGGGCACAGCCGGACGAGATCGTCGATTCCATCGCAGGCGTACAACCCATTCCGAGCCTGGCACAGCCAGAAGACCTCGCGCAGACGATGCTCTTCCTCGCCTCGGACGACAGCAAGTACTACACCGGTCAAACCCTGTCGCCGTCCGGCGGCCTGTACATGTGACCACCGGACTCAGCCCACCAGAAGGAGCCACATCATGAGCACAACCCTGACCCGACCGACATCATTCGACCACTCCGCGTTGGATCGAATCCGCGAAACCATCAGCTCCGACGTCGAGGCCGGAAGATACGACGGTGCGGTGATAGCCATCGCCCGGCACGGCGAAGTCGGTATACATGAGGCGATCGGTTACGCCGACCGCGCTACCGGTCGGGCGGCCGACCTCGACGACGTCTTCTGGATTTTCTCGATGACCAAGGCGTTCACCAACATTCTGGTTCTGCAGGCAATTGATCGTGGACAGCTGGATCTGACCACCCGCGTGGTCGACGTGATCCCCGAGTTCGTCGGTCGTGATCCGTTTCGGGCGGCGAAGAAGGACCGCATCAACGTCGGTCACCTGCTCACCCACAGGGCCGGACTGGTGGTGACACCGACCCCGCTTCCCTACGCCGAACTGGGAAACCTCCACGCTGTGATCGACGCGATCAGCCAACTCGACGTCGTCGGCGAACCAGGCGGCACCTTCAACTACTCGCCGACGCTCAATCATGCGCTTCTCGGCGAGATGGTCCGCCGCGCCACCGGTTACGGCAGCTACGGAGAACTGCTTCGGAGCGAACTCCTCAGTCCATTGCAGATGAACAACACCGCGCTGGGAGCACCCGAGGCCTGGGCTTCGCGCATGGTGCCCATCACCGCCAGCTATCCGCCCGGTGGCTGGCTGAAAGCTGCCGACATCGAGATCATGCAGGAGATCGTCGTCGAGGGCGCCGAGATGCCGTGGGTAGGTGCAGTGTCAACCACCGGAGACATCCTGCGCTTTGCCGAAATGATCAGGTGCGGAGGAACACTTGACGGAGTGCGTGTTCTGTCACCACGCATTCTGGACCTCGCCACCACCCTGCAGACCGGCACGGCACCCAACGATCTGTACGCGATGCTGTGTCAGGCCCGTGGGTGGGAAGTGCCCCCGGGGAACTTCGGTCTCGGTTTCGCGCTGCGCGGGGAGGGTGTCTACCCGAGCTTCTTCGGCGCATCGACCAGTCCGCGTACACATGGCAACTACGGCGCAGGGTCCACGCTGTTCTGGGTCGACCCCGAAAGTGACCTCACCTTCGTATGTCTGACCGCCGGGGTGATGGAGGAAGGCGACAATCTCGCCCGCTTCCAGCGCCTGTCCACCATGGCCAGCGCCTCCGCCCTCTGAGAAGGAATCCCGACAATGACCAGCATCTTTGACCAACGACCGGTTACACCAGCGGATTTCGACCCCCTCAGTGAGACTGCGCTGAGCGATCCGGCGTCGATGTACGACCGGATCCGCACCGAACAGCCCGTGTTCTGGCATGACCAATTGCGGACATGGGTCGTGACCGACCGAGCTGACGTCGACAGAGTTCTGATGGACTGGAAGACGTTCTCGTGCAAAGGGAACGGCAGCAGCATTCCGGTACCAGACCAGTTCGCCTCCGTCGTCACCTCTGAGCTGATGGCGCACATCTCCGTCAGCATGGATCCACCAGTGCACACCGAGATGCGCCGCGTTGCCCAGCGCGGGTTCCTCAAACCCGTCATCGAAGCACTCGAACCGCAGATCGTTGCGCGTGCCAACCGGATCATCGACCGCTGGGCGGAACGGGGATCCGCCGAACTGATGGAAGACTACTGCCTCGAGCTCACCACCCAGACGCTGATGGCGCTGATGGATCTGCCGGATTCGTACGAGCCGATGATGCGTCAGCTACGCGACGACCATTTCGCGGTGCTGGCCAGCGGGCGAGAACCCATGGAGGAGCCCCGGCGTACCGAGGTGTGGTCCAGGTACATCGCTGCGCAATTGGCCTTGCGTGAGCTTGTTGTCGAGCGCCGTGACAGCACGGCGACTGATCTCATCTCGGTGATGTCCTCGGCTCGCAATCGCGACGGCGAGCCAGTCCTGTCGGTGGAGCGTGTCGCACTGCATCTGTGCGAATTCTCCGCCGCGGGCACCGATACGACGGCGCAGGGAATGGCCAATGCAGTCATCTTCCTGTCGCGCAATACAGATCAGCTCCGCGAGGCGCAGTCCGACCCCACTCTATGGCCGCGGGTTTTCGAGGAGACTCTGCGACGACGACCTTCCGCACCATTCGCCTCACGGCAGGCGACCGTCGATGTCGAGCTGTCGGGAGTCACCATCCCGGCCGGGGATATGGTGTGGCTCGCGTTGGCGAGCGCGAACAACGATCCCGAGTACTACCAGGAGCCGAGCAAGTGGGACATCCACCGTGCCGAGCCCACTGATCACTATTCGTTCACCAAAGGTCGCCATACCTGCCTCGGGCAGCCACTCGGACGCACCCAGGGAACCGCGGGGGTCCGCACGCTCTTCGAGCGCTTGCCGAGTCTGCGGATCGCTCCCGATTTCGAGCAGGACTTCCTGCCGTTGATCATGCTCCCGATCCGGCGCAGCCTTGCCGCGACCTGGAATCCAGCTGACGCCGCCCACGAGTCGGTCACCGAGTAAGCCTTACCCGTTTTCTTCCTCAGCGACACAGGACCACGACATGAACACGAATGCCTCGACCGATACGGTCGCGCCGCCGATGGTGGCGGACACGCAGATGACGTTGACCGTCACTGAACGGAAAGTAGTCGCCGACGGTGTCGTGGAGCTGACCTTGGCTTCGCCCGAGGGCGCCCCGCTTCCCGAATGGACACCCGGTGCACATCTGGACCTGATCCTGCGGCCGGACCTGGTACGTCAGTACTCATTGTGTGGCGATCCTGCCGAACGCGGGTCTTACCGGGTTGCAGTCCTCCGTGAACCAGAGAGCCGCGGCGGCTCTGTCGCGGTCCACGACACTCTTGCCGTCGAGTCCGAGCTCGCCACACGAGGCCCGCGCAACAATTTCACTCTGGTCGACGCCGACGAATACGTCTTCGTGGCCGGCGGCATCGGCATCACTCCATTGGTCCCCATGATCGCCGCGGCCCACGCACAGGGGATTCCGTTCCGCCTGTTCTACGGAGGGCGATCCCGGTCGTCGATGGCGTATGCGCGAGAGCTGAGCGAGCGGTATCCGGGCGAGGTCACGATCTGCCCTCAGGACGAGGTCGGCCACTTGGATCTGCCGACGATTCTGGGCGAACCCAGGCCCCGATTGCGCGTCTACACGTGCGGTCCCGGCCCACTGCTCGACGCCGTCGACTCCTATTGCGCCACATGGCCTTCCGGCTCGGTGAACACGGAGCGTTTCCGGGCGATCCGCCCCACCCCGGACATGTCGGACACCGAATTCGAGGTCGAGCTGGCTCTTACCGGAGTGACCGTGTCGGTACCTGCTGGACTGTCGATCCTCGACGTTGCCGAGGCAGCGGGCGCGATGGTGGTGTCGTCTTGCCGAGAGGGAACCTGCGGTAGCTGTGAGACCCCGATTCTCGAAGGGACTGCCGACCATCGGGACTCGCTGCTGACGCAGGACGAGAAGGACGCTCAGGAGACGATGTTCATCTGTGTGTCGCGGTCGTGCTCGGAACGGCTTGTTCTCGACCTCTGAGCCCGCGCCCGAGTCGAGTAGACAGAATGCTCACACGGAGTTAGGGGGTGGGAGAGGAGAACTACCGCCGCCTCACTGCCCGCCGCGATGAGCGAACTCGCGCTGTACTCGACGCGCTCGATTCTGTCCGGGCCCGACGACGAGTAGTCGCACCGAGCAGGACTAATATCACTCGTAAGGCTGGCTAACTTCAGTAGCTGAGGTGATGTGAGATGACGTTGCGCACTCGAGTAGCAGATCGCATTCTTTCTGCGGCGGAATCCCTTGTCGGGGTCCCGATAGGCCTTCGTGTCAGAGCCTGGGACGGGAGTACGGCGGGGTCTTCGGACGTGCCCGGCGAGGTTGTCTTCGAGAACCGTCGAGCCCTCCGCCACATCCTCTGGGCGCCCAACGAAATCGGACTCGCCCGCGCGTACATTTCCGGCGACCTCGACATCACGGGTCCCGTTGTCGACGTCCTCGACCGCCCGGAGGTCATCAACCGCTTCGGACATCATGAGCTGGCACACGTCGAGCTCGGTTCGATGCTGAAACTGTTCGCGACGCTGGCGCGACTCGGCGGCATCGGGCGTCGACCCCTTCCGCCGCGCACCGAGGTCAGAACTCAACGAGGGTCACGACACAGCCGCGCCCGCGACGCGGCGGCCATCTCGCATCACTACGACGTGGGTAACAACTTCTACCGACTCGTTCTCGGACCGAGCATGGTGTACTCGTGTGGGTATTGGCGGGACGGCCGCGAAGGCACGCTCGAGGCAGCCCAGCGCGACAAGCTTGACCTCATCTGCCGCAAACTCGACCTCGCGCCGGGCAAGCGGTTACTCGACGTCGGATGCGGTTGGGGTTCCTTGGCCATTCACGCCGCGCAGCACTATGGCGTGGACGTCGTCGGCGTGACTCTCAGCGAGGAGCAACAGCTGCTGGCCAAGCAGCGCGTGCACGACGCTCGGCTTGACGACCGCGTCGAGATCCGACTGCAGGATTATCGGGATGTCGACGACGGTCCGTTTGACGCGATCGCATCGGTGGGAATGAGCGAGCACGTCGGAGCAGCTCAGATGGACGGTTACGCAGAGCATCTCGCCGAACTACTCGTCCCTGGCGGACGACTGCTCAACCACGCCATCGCCGCCATCGGGCCTGTCGCCGCACGCCGTCGCTGGGCCCCGAGCTTCATCGAGAGCTATATCTTCCCGGACGGCGAGATCCTGCCGCTCAGTACGGTTGCCGCATCGCTGGAGAAGGCGGGGCTGGAGATTCGTGACACCGAATCGCTTCGGGAGCACTATGCGCTGACCCTGCGGGCTTGGGTCGACAACCTGCAAGCTCACTGGGCGAAGGCGGTCGAACTCGCGGGGGTCGAGGTGACCCGCACCTGGTTGCTGTATCTAGCTGTGTGCGCGTTGGCATTTCACCGAGGGCGCGTCACAATCCATCAAGTGGTGGCGATCAAGCAGCACTCTGACGCAGAATCGGGGATGAGCTGGACGCGTGACGGCTGGTCACTGTCATCGACCAAACAGCGCTCACGCTGAGAAGTTGCATGCGTGCCTACGACACCAACGCCCGCAACACCCGCGCCATGGTGTCGACCGAGAGCACGTGCTCGCCGTCGCGCCCGATGTACTCGAGCGAGAGTCCGTTGATCAACGCGAGCACCACGACGGCGGCCTCGAGCGCCGGCACGTTGAGCCGTAAACCTCTGACAGCCACCACGTCCTCGATGTTCGCCGCGAGCGACTCCGCGAGGTGGACGCGCGCTGCGGTGTAGTCCTTCAGTAGTTGCGGGTCGCGATCGACCTCGGAACGGAACTCGGCGAACACGACGTTGGTGCGATATGTGTCCCGTATCTGTTTGAGGAGCACGAGAGCGAGCACTCGCATGTCGCGCTCGGCGTCGGCGTCGTCAGTCGGCGGCACCAGCCCCGGACCGGTGAAACCCGTTGCCCGCTCGGTGAACACCGACGACGTCAGGTCCATGAACAAGGCGCCCTTGCTCGCGAAGTTCGAGTACACCGCACCCTTGGAGTAGCCGGCACGGCCCGCGATCATCTCCAACGACGTATTCGCGTAGCCGCGTTCGAGAAACACGTCGCGTGCGGCGGCTCGGATATCGGCCTGCACGTCCGCACGACTCGGACGACGTCTCGGCTGGTCGTCGACCTCCGTCCCGGCGTCGGAGGTGGTGGAGCTTGACGATTCCGCTGTCATCGGGACATTATCGACCACGGTGACCAGTACCAGCGGTATCGAGAAGGTTCGGTTCACTCAGGCAAGTCGGGGGCGTCGATGAGTTGGCGGTCCCGCTCGTCGACGTCATGGCGCGCCTTCTCGATACCGCTGCCGCGTACCCTCGTCGTCCGAGTGGTAGCGACTGCGCTTCTGGACGATGATCCCGGCTCCGATGATGATCACCGCCGAGATCGCGGAGAAGATGATCGCCTGACGCTGATCGTTGTCGAAGACCATCAGGATCAGCACCGCCAGGATGAACAGCATCACCACACCGGTCAGGTACGGGAACAGCCACATCCGCACCGGCGGCCGTTGCCCCTCGGCGCGCAGCACCCGGCCCAGCCGCCACTGGCTTGCGGCGATGGTCAGGTAGACGAACAGTGCGATCGCACCGCTCGTCGCGAGCAGCCACGCAAAGATCTTGTCCGGCAACACGTAGTTGCCGATGACGGCGAGGAATCCGACGACCATCGACATCAGCACAGCCACCCACGGCACGCCCTTCGGAGTCAGGCTGCGCACGACCTGCGGGGCGTCGTGCCTGGTGCCGAGCGAGAACATCATGCGCGACGCCGTGTACAGCGCCGAGTTCAGACACGACGCCACAGCGGTCAGGATCACGATGTCCATGATGATCCGCGACCCCGGAATGCCGATGGCCTCGAGCACCGACTGATACGAGCCGTCGTCGAGTTTGTTGTACGGCATCAGTGCAACCACAACGAAGATCGAACCGATGTAGAACAACGAGATCCGCCAGATCACCGAGTTGACGGCCTTGGTGATCCCCTTCTCCGGGTTCGGCGATTCGGCGGCAGCGATGGTCACGATCTCGGTGCCCATGAACGAGAACATCGTGATCAACATGCCTGCGATGACCGCCCCGAATCCGTTGGGCATGAAGCCATCCGGTTCCCACAGATGGTTCACGCCGCTCACCGTCGAATCAGGGATCCAGCCGAGAATGGCGGCGACACCGACGAGGATGAACGCGACGATCGCCACGACCTTGATGAGCGCGAACCAGAACTCGAACTCGCCGTAGTTGCCGACGCTCGCCAGGTTGGTCACCGTCAGCAGCAACGTGACCGCCAATGCCCAGATCCATTGCTGGCCGCCGACGAGGTCGGTGAGGATCTTCGCTGCGGCCGTCGCCTCGACCGGGATCACCAGCACCCAGAACCACCAGTAGAGCCAGCCGACGGAGAAACCTGCCCAGTGGCCGAGCGCGCGGTCGGCGTAGACCGAGAACGAACCCGTGTCGGGATTGGCGGTGGCCATCTCGCCGAGCATCCGCATCACCAGCACCACGAGTGTGCCCGCCAATGCGTAGGAGATCAGGACCGCGGGCCCGGCCTTCTCGATGGCGTTCGCCGACCCGACGAACAGACCCGCGCCGATCACTCCGGCGATCGAGATCATGGTGATGTGGCGGGGTTTGAGATTCGACCCCAGGGAGGTGGGTGCTTCCTCCGTGGATGTGTCCGGCTTGGTGGTTGCCATGGTCCTGCGACGTCCCTTCGCGACGGTATTGACCCGATGTGGTGCGGGTGCTGTTTGTTTGGCGGTGCGCCCGATGGTGTGGGGCGACGATGACGACCCGATGTGTGTGGGTATGTCAGTTACCGACGGCTAACCCTACGGAACGCCGCGCTGCCGCACGCAGGAATCCCGCAACGTCGCGAATGTCCGAGTCATGGCAGTACCCCGAGGGATTCGAATGCCGACAGCGCGGCATCGCCGGTGGTCCAGAGTGCGGTGATGTCCGCGACCGACGCATCGTGGCTGCGACGGTCCTGCAGTGCGAGGCCGTTGCCGAAGGTCAGCACGTTGTATCCGACGTCGGCGGCGCGCAGCATCGGCCCGGTCGCCTTCCCGGCACCCACCAGCCGATCGAGGCCGTCGCCGACGAAGTAGAACCGGAAGGTCGGTCCGAGATCGACGTGATACACCCGATTGGTTTCGCGGACTATCGAATCACCATGCGCGGCAATGGCATCGACGAGACGGAAGAAGTCCGACGCATCGTCGGGTGTGGTCCGTGCATCTGCGGTGGCATACGCGAGGTCGACGGTGATGTGCGCGTTGTACCCCGTGAGCGCCGCCCGCGCTCCGGAGACACCGCAGTCCCGCGTCAGCCCGAAGTACCGCGCCCACTGCGGTGGCACGTGCTCGCCGGAGAACTCGGCGTGCGTCGCGTCGAGGAATCGGTCGAGCAACCGCAGACTGATCACCGGTGCCCAGCGCGGATTGCGGAACGTCGCGGGTCGTCGTTGCAGCGGCATCACCGCGTCGCGTTCGACGGCCGCCAATCCGAGTGCGAACAACCCGCGCCGGTCCCGATGGGTGGTCAGGATGTCGGTGATCTGCCGGAGCTTCCCGACCTGTCGCTCCAGCGCGGGTAGTGCCGAGCCGGTATCGCCCGCGGTGTCCGACAACTCGACGATCCGACGAACATCGCTCGCCGACAGCGGGTCGCCACAGGCGCGCGTGACGTCGGGGCGGCCTGGCGGCGCGGCCGACACCGATCCGGCGACCGTGCCCGCGGCGGTGAGGCACACGAGCACGCTGACCGCCGTGACCAGCATGAACCTGGGCGAAACCATCATCCGATGGTACTTTCGACGGCGCCTGTCGGCAGGGCTTGCGAAGATTCCGCAAGCCGGCGCTGCTTCTGTGCTCCGAGCACAACAGGTCCGTGAAAGTCTGGTGCGCGGGGCCGTTCTCCGTCACAGACTTCGCCGTTAGTGTTCTAGCTCACATCCACCGAGCAGAGGACACATTCACAGTGAGCGCCACGTCGTATTTTCCCTGGGAACTTGCCCACCGCGGCACCGCCCCGTGCGTCCGCGACGACTCCACCACCCTCGACTACGCGGGCTTCGCCGATCGGGTCGACGCCGTGGCCGAGCAGTTCGAGGCCCTGGGCCTACGACGCGGCGACGTCGTCGCGACGTTCCTGCCCAACCGCGTCGAACTGCTCATCGCCCTCGCCGCGGCGTGGCGTCTCGGCGCCGTCGCCACCCCGGTCAACCCGGCGTTCACAGCGTCGGAGGCCGAGTACCAACTCGCCGATTCGGGTGCCCGTCTGGTCGTCGTCGACGACGCCGCACTCAGCGCCACACCCGACCGCGCGGTCGTGCACGTCGACGATCTCGCCACCAACACCTCGTCCTGGACACCGCCAACGTCCCCTTCCATGTCCGACGACGCTCTGCTGATCTACACGTCCGGGTCGACCGGCAGGCCAAAGGGTGTGCGACTGGCCCACGAGAACCTGCACTACATGGCGTCGACGATGAAAGAACTACTGTCGCTCACCACAGCCGACCACGCGCTTCTAGTGCTGCCGCTGTTCCACGTCAACGCGATCTGCGTCAGCTTCCTCGCGCCGATCCTCGCGGGCGGCCAGCTCAGCATCACCGGGAAGTTCTCACCCTCACGCTTCTTCACCGACCTGTACACGCTGCGCCCCACCTACTTCTCGGCCGTTCCCACCATCTACGGGCTTCTCGTCTCCCACCCCGACGTCAGCGCGGAGGCTTTCACGTCACTGCGCTTCGCGATCTGTGGTGCCGCACCGATCTCGAAGGAACTCCTCGACCACGTCGAGTCGACGTTCGGCATCCCGATCCTGCAGGGTTACGGCCTGACCGAAGGCACCTGCGCCTCGGCGTGCAATCCGCTCGACGGAGAACGGAAGTCGGGAACCGTCGGGCCGGCGCTACCTGGCCAGACCATCCGCATCGTCG
This sequence comes from Gordonia otitidis, assembly GCF_020735545.1. NCBI lineage: Bacteria > Bacillati > Actinomycetota > Actinomycetes > Mycobacteriales > Gordoniaceae > Gordonia > Gordonia otitidis. The sequence goes on along the minus strand of NZ_CP085974.1, from coordinate 2,023,425 downwards.
GTCCCGACGGCGCCGAGGTACCGACCGGCGAGCCGGGTGAGGTGCTCATCTCCGGAGCGAGCGTGATGCGCGGCTACCTCAACCGGCCCGAAGCGACCGCCAGCACCGTCGTCGACGGGTGGCTGCACACCGGCGACGTCGGAACCCTCGACGCCGACGGCTACCTCACCCTGGTCGACCGCATCAAGGACATGATCATCCGCGGCGGAGAGAACCTGTATCCCAAGGAGATCGAGAACGCACTCGCCACACATCCGGCGGTGCTGGAATGCGCAGTCGTCGGAGCCCCCGACCCGGTCTACGGCGAGGTTCCCGTCGCATTCGTCGTCGCCTACCCCGACAAACCTGTCACCGAGACCGAACTCGCCGACCACGTCGCAGGCATCCTCACAAAGGCCAAGCGCCCCAGCGAAATCAACCTCGTCAACCAGCTTCCGCGCAATCCGGTCGGCAAGATCGACAAACCCGGTTTACGACGCCGCGTCCGCGAACCCCAGCCGACGTAGAGCCGAGCCGACGGGTCCGCGCGACCCAGTCCACCGCCGAGCACACGACAGCACCGTCAACCACCACCCGACGCCACGTCGGGCCGACCCCGCACGCCCACACGAGCCCGTTTAAAGGAGAAACACCATGGGTCTTGTACAACCCGACTTCCCACCAGTCGACCCGGACACCTTCCTGGAGAAACCGTTCTTCGACCGCATGCGCGTGCTGTCCACGCACTGGGCCGAATACGGCTTCGGTACCCCGAAGATGTTGCAGGTCATCTACCTCGTGAAGATCATCGTGCTCTACTTGGGCATCGGTCTGACCATCGCGACCTTCACGTCGGGACTCAACGTGTTGCACGTATCGCAATGGTGGAACGAGCCGATCATCTATCAGAAGGCCATCCTGTGGACCCTGCTGATCGAGGCCCTCGGACTCGGCGGCTCCTGGGGGCCGCTTGCAGGACACTTCAAGCCGATGACCGGCGGGTTGCTGTTCTGGCTGCGTCCGCAGACGATCCGGCTCCCACCGTGGCCTGGCAAGGTGCCGCTGACCAAGGGCGATTCGCGCACGGTGTTCGACGTCGCGATCTACGCGCTGCTGCTGATCACTACCGCTGTCGCTGTGGTGCTTCCAGGTGTGCAGTCGAGTTGGCTCAACGAAGTGGCACCCACCTCGCACGGCCTGGTCAATCCGGCTCTGATCTACCCGGTGATCGCGCTGCTGGTCATCATCGGTTTGCGCGACAAGGTCATCTTCATCGCCGCGCGTGGTGAGCAATACCTACCCGCGCTGGTCTTCTTCGGCTTCCTTCCCTTCGTCGACATGATCCTCGCGCTGAAGCTGCTGATCGTGTCGGTGTGGGTCGGCGCGGGTATTTCCAAGCTGGGACACCACTTCTCGATGGTCATCCCGCCGATGATGTCGAATACGCCGTGGCTGACGATCAAGGCACTCAAGCGCGCCAACTACCGCGACTTCCCCACTGACCTGCGCCCGTCGAAGGTTGCAGGCGGTATCGGCCACGTGCTCGGCACGATCGTCGAGGTCGCGACACCCCTGGTCCTGCTGTTCTCCACCAACAAGTGGCTCACCCTCGCCGCGGTGGTGTTGATGGTGGGCTTCCACCTGTTCATCTTCTCGACGTTCCCCCTCGCGGTTCCGCTCGAGTGGAATCTCCTGTTCGCCTATGCAGCAATCTTCCTCTTCTGGGGCTACCCCGCATGGGACGGCTTCGCACTCAGCGACACGACGATGCCGTGGGCACTGGTCCTCATCGCGATCGCGCTCTGCTTCTTCCCGGTGCTCGGCAACCTGCGCCCGGACCTGGTGTCGTTCCTGCCATCGATGCGTCAGTACGCCGGCAACTGGGCATCGGCCACCTGGGCCTTCGCGCCGGGCGCCGAGGAGAAACTCGAGCAGCACATCGTCCGATCCTCGCCGAACACCCGCACGCAGCTGCTCGCGTCCTACCCACCGGAGGTCGCCGACGTCGTGATGCATCAGATGCTCGCATGGCGGTCGATGCACAGCCAGGGTCGCGCGCTGTACTCGCTGATGAGCCGCCACCTCGGCGACGACATCAACACCTACACCCTGCGTGAAGGCGAGTTCGCATGTAACTCGTTGGTAGCCTTCAACTTCGGTGACGGACACCTGCACGACGCGAAGATGATCGCCGCACTGCAGCGACGCTGTAACTTCGCTCCCGGCGAGTTCCTCGTCGCGTGGATCGAGTCGCAGCCCATCCACAAGGGCACCCAGCAGTACCAGGTGATCGATGCGGCACTCGGCGTGATCGAGCGCGGTTCCTACCGGGTCACCGATGCCATCGCCGAGCAGCCGTGGCTGCCCAACGGGCCGATCCCGATCGACGTCGAATGGACGCTCGACGTTGACGCGGCCCGTGCGTTGACTGATCCTGAGGTGATGACCGAACCGAAGATGCGCGGCGCCGACGCGCAGGAGCAGGTGTAGCCGGTGACCTCTGCGGTCATAGTCGGCGGCGGGCCCAATGGGCTCGCCGCCGCCCTGCACCTTGCTCGCAACGACGTCGAGGTCACCGTGCTCGAAGCCGCCGACACCGTCGGCGGTGGCGCGCGGTCGGGAGAGCTGACGCTCCCCGGCGTCATCCACGACCACTGCTCGGCATTTCATCCGCTCGCCGTCGGCTCGCCGTTCTGGCGAGACGTCGGACTCGAGCAGCACGGACTCGTCTGGCGGTGGCCCGAGATCGATTGCGCCCACCCGCTGGACTCGGGAGACGCAGGCCTGCTCTATCAGTCCATCGACGAGACTGCCGCGGGGCTCGGCGAGGATGGTCGACGCTGGCGACTGTTCTTCGGTGATGTGGCAAGCGGATTCGACGACCTGTCCGCCGACCTGCTTCGCCCGATCATCAACGTACCTCGACATCCTTTGCGGCTGGCGGCATTCGGGCCGCGCGCACTGCTTCCCGCTTCCGCTGTTGCGCGCGTGTTCCGCTCACCGCGGGCACGCGCGCTCTTCGGAGGTATCGCTGCGCACGCGTTCAACCGCCTCGACCGTCCGATGACGGCGTCTCTCGGCATGATGATCGCCGCGAGCGGCCATCGCTACGGATGGCCCGTGGCAGAAGGCGGTTCGGGCGCGATCATTGACGCCGTCGTGTCGGTGTTGCGCTCGTACGGCGTCAAGATCGAGACCGGTGTCCGGGTCAGCGCGCGCACCGACATACCCGACGCCGATCTCGTCCTCCTCGACCTCTCGCCCGAGCAGGCCCTGGCGATCTACGGCGACGAGATGCCGTCGCGGATCGCGCGGTCATATCGGCGATACCGCGTCGGATCGTCGGCGTTCAAGGTCGACTACGCAATCGACGGCGACATCCCGTGGACCAACCCCGACTGCGGTCGTGCAGGAACTGTGCACCTCGGCGGAACGTTCGACGAGGTGGCCTCCACCGAAGCCAGTCGCGCCGGCGGCGTCATGGTGCCGAATCCCTTTGTGTTGCTGGGTCAGCAGTACGTCGCCGATCCAACGCGGAGTGCCGGCAACGTCAATCCCGTCTACGCCTACGCGCACGTTCCCAGGGGCTACGAGGGTGACGCCACCGACCTCGTCACGCAGCAGATCGAGCGTTTCGCACCGGGTTTCCGCGATCGGATCCTCGCGACGCGCAGCACGGGAACCCGCCAATTACATGACTACAACGCCAATTTCGCCGCGGGCGACATCATCGGCGGCGCCAATGACGGGCTGCAGATGTTGATGCGCCCGCGTGTGGCCATCGACCCGTACTGGCTCGGCGTCGACGGCGTGTACCTGTGCTCACAGTCGACGCCGCCCGGCGCCGGTGTGCACGGGCTGTGCGGTGTCAACGCCGCCACGTCGGCGCTGAAGAGGCTGGGTCGCAAGCGGTGAGTGCCTCGATACCCGGACTGACGCCGGGGCTGCCCCTGCATGATCCGCAGTTGCCGCCGTCCATCACGCCCGAGATGCGCGCGGCAGTGGCGCAGGTGGGTAAGCGGTTGCGCGAGAACGAGTCCGAGATCGTTCGGTATCTCACCTCGTTGATGACTCGCGATATCGATCAGCTCGACGTCGATCCCGCCCTGGTGGAGATGCTCGAAGCGAGCGTGCACGGCAACGTCTCGACGATCCTGCACGTGCTGAGCAACGACATCCCCGTCGAGCACCTCCAACCGACGACTGCCGCGGTCGAGTACGCGCTGCGCCTCGCCCAGCGCGACGTACCGTCGAACTCATTGGTGCGTGCGTACCACATGGGGCAGAACGAGATGCTGCGCATCATCTTCGGCTACGTCGACGAGCTCGATCTCACCAAGCACGAGAGCCTCGTGGTGATGCGTCGAATCTCCGACGTCATCTCGCAGTACATCGAGTGGATCACCCTCTACGTGTTCCAAGCCTACGAGGATGAGCGTCGACGCTGGATCGGCGCCGAGGGCAACGTCCTGTCGTCGCGCATCCACGAGATCCTCCGCACGCCCGATGTCGACACCGACTCCTTCGAGCGGGAGTCCGGCTACCCGCTCGACCAGCATCACGTCGCGGCCATCATGTGGTCGGCAGACGAGGGCTCGAGAGATCTCGCTGTGCTCGACCGCGCCGCGCGGATGATGGCCACGAGGCTGTTCGCCGAGGGACCCCCGCTGATCACCGCGATCGATCGCAGCACCGCCTGGGTATGGCTGCCGCTGGGGCGCAGCGACCGCGTCGTCGAGACGTCCGACGTCGCGCAGCGGGTGACCCTCCCGGCCGGTGTGCGCGTCGCGCTAGGACTCAACGGGTCCGGCATCGCAGGTTTTCGACGCTCCCACGAGCAAGCACTCGCCGCCTGGGGCCTCGCGACGATGCCGGGCAGTCTGGTCGCCGATGTCGTCGGCTTCGGTGATCGGGGAGTGGCCGTGGTCTCTCGGCTGGCCCGCGACCTGGAGTTCACCCGCGCGTGGGTGCACGAGATCCTGGGTCCGCTCGCCGAGGATTCGGCGAACGCGGCAGTCCTGCGCGAGACGTTGTCGGTGTACTTCGCCACGGGCGAGAGTCACCTGCACACTGCGGAACGACTCAACCTGCATCGCAACACGGTCAAATATCGCGTCGACAAGGCGATGCGCGACACCCGCACCACCGATCGCCTCGACCTCGCGCTCGCCCTCACCGTGTGCGAATTCCTGGGCGCGGAGGTCCTGGCTCAGGCCTGACCGCCGACCGTGCGCTCCCTGCTGTCGACTGTGCGTCTCCTGCTGTCGAGCGTGCGTTGCCTGCCGCCGACTGTGCGCTTCCTGCTGCCGACTGTGCGCGAAGGGTCAGCCGACGAGGTGGTGGTCGCGACGCTGTTCGACGTCCCACCGGTCGCCGTCACGGCTGCGTGCGGCGGCAGTACGGTTTCCCGATTTGAACGCGACCAGGATCCCGACACAGACTCCCACCACAGCGGCGACGAGCGCGGCGATCACGACCTGCTCGATCCGCGGGTAGTACACGGCAACCGTGATGGATGCCGCGACGACGATCAGCGCACTCACGCCGAGGCCGACGACCCGCGGGATGACCGTCGTCGACCCGCGGTGTGGATCAGGGAGCAGAACCCCCGCACCGACGATCAGCAACGTCGAGATGGCCACGTCGCTGGGTCGGTGCCAGCCGGCGGCGACGAGGCCGAAGTCGATGATCGCCGCCCACGTACCGCCCACCGCAGCGATCCACGGGCGCAGCAGCGGGGGAGCGGCGAGCGTGACCGCGACGACCAGTGCGGCGATGGCGGCAGCGTGCCCACTCGGCGCGGAATTGTTGGTCTCCTCGATCCAGTCGTGGAAGTGCGGACGATACGTACCGTCACGAAGTGCACGCACGATGATGATGGTCACCGGCGGAAACAGCAGCAGAGCAGAGGTCGTGGCGATTCGCGATCCAACACCGCGCTGGCCGCGCTCCGACGGTAGGACCGCACCGAGAAGAACGAATCCCACGACGATCGCCGCTCCGACGATCCAGGTCAGCGGGTTCGACACAACACTCATCGACAACCAGTGGGGCACCTGCGACGCGGCAGGCAGTTCGCGTCCGTATTCCAGCAGACGCTGATCGATGACCTGCCCGACCGATGTCCTGACAGCGAAGACGAATATGCCGCCGGCGGCGGCGAACGCCAGCAGCGCTGCGAGGACAGCGGTCACCACATACCCGACGGGTCGGTGGCCACGTGCCTGGCGCGCTGCGGACGGAAAACTCACCGGCTCACCGTATCGAGACAACCTGGGAAGAGTCTGGGACGCTGTCGGGCGCGTCGTGAACGGATATCGCGCCAGCGTTCGTTTGGAGTGGGGCGACTCAGGTGTTGATCGTGACGATCCACCGGGCGAGACCGTCGGCGACGTAGTCACGGACGACGTCGCTCGCGACGGTTCCGATCGCGGCGCCGTAATCGAGCGTGAACCAGTCGCCGGTCAGATCGCTCAGTTCGTCGGCGACATCTGTCGCGTCATGAGTCGAGACCGCGTGCGAGAACTGATAGAGGTCGATCACGAGGCTGACGGTGGCGACACCGCGCGCTGCACCGGGAATGAGCACCAAGGCCGACGATGTGAACGACTCCCACGATTTCTCCCATGCAGGGTCGAGGAGTTGTGCCGTGCTCGTTGGGAATTCGACCGTCGGGATGTTGAGCCAGGCCAGTAGACCGGACGACGCCGTGCCCGATCGCGGCGACTGTGCCGAGCCCGCGAGTGCGGCTTGCGCCAGGGCGGCGAGCGACAGCGTCGTCGACGAACCCTCCGAGCCCAGCGACGCCCGCGCCGAGACGGCTTCGGGTGCGATCGAAGCGGGCGACAGCACCGCGACCTCCGGAGCGGACGCGGAACCGCTCGGCACGTCGTCCGCGCTCGCTTCGGCATCAGGGGTGGTGACAGCGCTCGGAGAATCGGTGGTCGTCGGTGACGGCATCGGGTTCGTCGACGACTCCGGCGCGGTGGGCGAGACATTCTGATGAGCCGAGTCGGCGCGGGACGTCGGAGCAGACGAAGCATCGGACGTACCGGTCGCAGGTGGCGTCACTGTCGCGGAGGTCGGTGGGGCCGCAGTCGCAGGGGACGGCGCGGACGGTGAGGAACTGGAAGACGGTGAGGAACTGGAAGACGGTGAGGAACTGGAAGACGGTGAGGAACTGGAAGACGGTGAGGAACTGGAAGACGGTGAGGATTCGGAAGACGATGAGGATTCGGGAGGCGGTGAGGATTCGGGAGGCGTGGGCGCCACGGATGTTTCCGCAGTCGTGCCCGGGTCGGGTGCCGGTGAAGCTGGACTCGGCGGTGCCGGTGAGGCAGCGTCGGCAGTGGGCGCGGTCATGTGTGAGCCCGTGGGGGTCCCCACCGCTGTGGGCGTTTCGTCCGCGCGGGCGTGGCCGGCGCCGATCAACAGTAACGGTGCTGCCGAGAACGCAGCAGCGGCGCAGAGAATGCGTGTGCGTGTGAGCACAAACCCCCGGGTCATGCACCGATTGTCAGCTACCCGACGGTTGGCGTAAACCGGTCGGCGACGAGCAAATGCCATGTCGCGCTGTGACTCTCGTTACCACGCAGTCGGCACGCGGAAGCTGGGTGCTCGGGTTACCATCCGAGCATTTCACGCCGAAGTTTCACTGCAGTAGACAAAGTGTCACACACGTCAACGTTGATGTCATCCAGCCGAAACACTCGAGCGGTCTCATATAAGGGAACGAAGTCCACTCACATGAATCACCACCACGATTCGCCGGATCGGCCCACTCGGGGCGAACGGGGTGAAACGGACTATCTCTCACCAGAATAGGAGAAAACATGTCGATCGACAGCACGAGTGCCCTCGAATTCCGCGTCACGCCCGGTGCCTGGGAGAACCTTCCGAAGATGCCCGATGCCGAATATCCCGGTACCGAGGGTTTTATCGGTGACGTCTACGAGAACCCGGACGGCAGCGAGATGTGCAGCGGCTACTTCGAACTCCGCCACACCGACGCCCCGCTCTACTACGAGTACGAGTACGACGAGATGAAGGTCGTCCTCGAGGGCGAGTTCCTTCTCGAGAACAAGGAAACGGGACAGAAGACCGTCGCCAAGGCCAAGGACGCGATCTTCTTCCCCAAGGGCTCCAAGATCTACTTCAGCACTCCTGACTACGCTCTCGCGTTCTACGCAGGCCACCGCGACTCGACGCTCCTGTAGATCCGATGTCGCAGCTCGCATACTCGAGCGTGCCGGCGTGGGCACGCACGCCGGGCCGGTCCACACCGACCAACACCGCTCTCCCCGACACGACGGGTCGCTTCTACGTGCTCGTCGGCGTGGGCGACCCTCACGCCCCGTCAGTTCAGTCGCAGTCAACGTCCGACGACCCCTCGGCAGTCGATCTTGTCCGCGGCTGGACGCAGACCCTGGACCCCGGTGTGGGGCGATCGGTGTTGCTCGGTGATCAAGTCGACACTCTTGCAGCGCAGCTGCGAGACACGTTGCGCACCAGTGCAGTCGGTGTGCGTGTGGTGCTTGCCGGACCGGTCGGATCGTGCCTGCGGTTGCGAGCCACCGCGATCGACGCTGGACTCGAGGACGACGAGATCAGTGTTGTCCCCGTCGGTACCGGCCCCGTCGACGTCTTCTGCTCACACTGTCGCACCACGACGCACTCCGTCGCGGCTGTCGACGACGTGATCTGCTGCGACGGCTGCGACCGTGACCTCCTCGTCTACTACCACGTATCCCGACGTACCGGCGCCTTCCTTGGCTTCATGGTCGACGCCGAGACGGCCCCCTCCGGAGGAGCAACGCGATGACCGCACTGGCCGACACCGGCGTCCCGGCGACGCCCGCACCTCGGCGGCCGACAACGCTGGTACTGACGGTAACGTCGATAGTCAACAGTGCCAACGGAATACGAACCATCACGCTGTCAGCACCCGACGGCGCTCCGCTACCCGGGTTCGTGCCGGGCAGCCACCTGGTCGTCCAGGCGGGCGAGTACTCGAATGCCTACAGTCTCGTGTCCGACGGAGCGCATCCCACCGAGTACACGATCTCGGTACTGCGGGTGACCGACGGCAACGGTGGGTCACGGTGGTTGCACGACGTCCTCGCCGAAGGTGACCAGCTCGAGGTGCGGCCACCTCGAAGCGCGTTCGCGCCAGCGGCTCGGGCCGGAAAACACCTGCTGATCGCGGGCGGTATCGGAGTGACACCCATCGTGTCGCATCTGCGAGCAGCCGCGCGATGGCGGCGAAACGTGCAGGTGCTCTATGCGTTTCGACCGGGATACGCCGCCCACGTCGACGAGGTCTCGCGCCTGGCCGGCGGCAATGCGGAGCTGTTCACCACCAGGGACGAGTTCGCCGTACGTCTCGCCGACACCCTGCTCGAGCAACCCGTTGGCACCCATCTCTACGTCTGCGGCCCAGCAGGTTTCATCGACCACGTTCTCGAGTCCGCGAGTATCGCCGGCTGGCCGGCGTCTAGGCTGCACTCCGAGCGCTTTGGTATCGACGCCCTCGACGCGGGCGACCCGTTCCGGGTGACACTCACGCGCAGTGGACGCACCCTCGACGTCCCGTCGGGGACCAGCCTGCTCGAAGCGCTGGAGACCAACGGGATAGCAGTGCCCAATCTCTGCCGACAGGGCGTGTGCGGCGAATGCCGTATCGACCTGTGCGGCGGTGACGAACCCATTCATCGCGATCTGTTCCTCACCGAGGAGGAAAAGCAGTCGCGCACCGCGATCATGCCCTGCGTCTCACGCGCAGGCGACGGATGCACCCTGGAGGTACCGCTGTGACCACGGCAGCCACGCGACCAGATCTGATCGCGCACTTCCCCTTTCCCTTCGTCGACGACATCTACCGGTACAGCACCAACGTCGAACCCGCCGGAGCACAGGTGAGCACACCTGCTGGTCAATGGGGGGATTCGGTGGTCGTCGTCGACTCCGAATACCACGCAGAGCTTGCCGAGCGTGCTGCGATCCTCGACGCCGACCCGACACGTCGAGCAGTGCTGCCACACATGCGCCCCGCGGCATGGGACGCCATGCTCACCATCCTGCGTGAGCTAGCCCAGGCGTATCCCGAGACGATGCACCTCACCTCACTCGGAGGCGACGAATGGCGCTGGCGCAACGACCTTCTCGATGAAGAACGCACCTTCCGTTACGGTGACGAGTCGAGCCTCGGCGACGACCCGTTGCACTACATCTCCACCCAGGTGCAAGAAGACATCGCACTGCTCGACCAGCGCGACGAGCAGCTGTTTGTCGATGCCGGCATCATCACCTTCGCAGCCGACTGGAGTTTCGGATTCGACGTCGGGATGAGCTTCCTCGAGATCCACGGCCCTGTTCCGCGTGTGCGCAAGATGGGTGTCATCACCCGGGCCCACGAGTTCCTCAAGCGGCTCCAACCACATGAGCCCTACCGTCGTACCAACTGGACGATGACCATCGGACGCCGACTCGATGTCTCCACCGAGCGCTACCCCGAATGGGGACCCGACAGGGAGATGATCCAACACGTCGACGACGCCGAGTTCGGGCGACTCGTCCATCTGCGGGTCGAGGTCCAGCATCTGATCCGGTTGCCCGATTCCGGCGCGGTGATGTTCCTGATTCGCACCTACCTTCTGCCCCTCGAAGCGGTGGCGACCGTCGACCCGTGGCGTGCACGCGCAGCAGAGGTCTTCGCCGAGCTACCCGACGACATGGCCGACTACAAGGGCATCATCAAGTACCGCACGCGCGCCGCGCAGTGGTTGCGTTCGTACGAGGCGCCGCAATCGCCGATCTCGGAACCGCAGATCGACACTGGCTCTGCGCCAACCGAACCCGTGCACGGACTGCCCGACTGGCCGTCACGGCCCCCCGAGGTCGACGCCGCAGGATCGGAGTTCCTCATCGTCGCAGTGGGCCCACACGACGAGACCGCACACGTCGCGCGCGCGTGGGTACGTGTCGCGGAGAGTGTCGGCCCCACGCGCCTTCTCGTCCTCGACTCACTGACACACGACGACGACCGGGCCTTACTCGACGAAGCGCTCACGGCAACGCACACCGGGGCGAGGATTCTGGTGACCGGGGGCCAGTACGACGTGCTGACGGCTCTCGGTGCTGCCCGCTCGGCAGGAGCGATCGCCGACGAACTGTCGGCGTTCGTGACCGACACCGCCGACCTGCCGGTGTACTGCGCCCACTGCCGCGATACCTTCCGCGCTATGGGCGCCCCCGGCGGGATCGTCGAATGTCCCGGCTGCACCCGGCGTCTGGAGATCCACGAGCATCATTCGGCCTCGCGCGGCAGCTTCCTGGCCTCCGCCGTGGACGCGCGCACCCTCGAGGAACTGTCATGACCGCCGCAACGGAGGTCGGCGGACACCTGCACGACGGCTATCGGACGGGGTCGCGCACCATGCGAGTCGTGGAGGTCCGCCCACTCACGGACGCGATCACGCATTTCCGTTTCGCACCACTCGACGGCGCCCTGACCCCCTACCAACCCGGCAGTCACCTCATCGTGCAGGCAGGCGCCACCCGCAACGCCTATTCGCTGGTCGACGACGGCATGTATCCCGACTCGTACGGGATCTCGGTGTTGCGCAAAGACACCGGCGGAGGATCGGAGTGGTTGCACGCCAACCTCGTGGAAGGCGAGCTGATCGAGGTCGAGGGACCACGACCGATGTTCGCGCCCGTCCTCGACCAGCGGCACGCCCTGCTGGTCGCCGGAGGTATCGGGGTGACACCGATCCTGTCGCATGCACGCGCCGCGGCACGTGACGGTCTGACCATCGAGATCGTGTACTCCTACCGTCCCGGTCAAAGCGCGCATGTGGAGGATCTGCGGGCACTGGCCGAACAACCCGACGTCACACTGCACGAGGTGACCGGAGTCGACGAGACTATTGCTCTGCTCACGCAGCGGTTTGCAGCGCAACCACTCGGCACGCACGCCTATGCATGTGGCCCGGCGCCGCTGCTCGACACCTACCAGCGGATCGCTGCATCGGCGGGCTGGCCGTCGGCGCGGATACACCTCGAGAGGTTCACCGCGCCAGAACAGGATCCGGGAGACCCGTTCTCGGTCAGTCTTGCCGATGGAACGGTCATCGACGTGCCGCCCGGTGTCTCGCTGCTCGAACGACTCGTCGACAACGGCGTCGAGGTCACCAACATGTGCCGCCAGGGGGTCTGCGGAGAGTGCCGAATCCCGGTGCGTGCCGGACAGATAACGCACCGCGACTACGTCCTGTCCGACGAGGAGAGAGCATCCGGCGACAGCATGCTCTGCTGCGTCTCCCGCGGCGCAGGCGACCTCGTGCTCGACCTCTCCGCTGACTGAACCAACCGCTCTCACCGCTGATCCAACCCCGACCGACGACATCCGAACGCTTTCGAGGTGACCACATGACACTCACCACCGACCAGTCAGCCGCGCACACACCGACAGGTGCGGCCGCCGAATTCCTCGCCCAGCCTGTCGACCATCTGTCGAACATCCCATGGCCGTTCCCCGACGAGCTCGCAGAATTCAGCTACTCCGTCAACGTCGAACCGGCCCGGGTTCCCCACCGCACCCGGGGCGGCGAGTGGGGCCGCAACCTCGTCGACCTCGGCGGAGCCGAGTACCTGTCGATCATGGCCGAGCGCAGGCGGATTCTCGACGCCGATCCCTCCCGCGTGCGGATCCGCCCCGGCATGGAGATCGCATGCTGGGATCTGCTGCTCTACTACCTGCGCGACCTCGCGCTGGCCTACCCGCAGTTCATGCGACTCGACGAACTCGGCGCCGGCCGATTCCATTGGCGTAACGACCTTCTCGGCACCGATGCCGCGTTCACACTCGGCGACGGCGAGACGCTGCCCGGCGGCCCCATGGAGTTCCTTGCGCGGGAGGTTCCCGACGATCTGCTCCTTGTCGTCGAACGCGACGGCAGACTCTATTTCGATGCCGGTGTGGTGACCTTCGCCGCCGCGTGGTCGGTGTCGTTCGACGTCGGCATGGACATGTACGAGATCCACGCTCCGGTCCCAGGTCTCATCCGCGACGGGATCGTGGCACGCGCCGAGCAGTTCTTGCGTAGACTCCCGGCCGATCAGGTCTACCGGCGCGTGAACTGGACGCTCTCGGCGTCGGACTCGCACAAACTCGACGTCAGCCTCGAAGAGCTTCCCGAGTGGGGCCGCGACATCCCGGCCATGGTGCGGGACAAAGACTTCGGCTCCGCCCGTCTGCGGATCGAACTCGAGCATTTCATCCGCCTGCCGATGTCGGGGGCCGTCACCTTCAACATCCGCACGTTCATGGCGTCGCTCGACGAGGTGCGACGAATCCCCGAGTGGTCGGCCCAGCTGGCCACAGTCATCGAGACCCTCGACGAGCGCATCGCCACGTACAAGGGGTTCTTCGACTACCGCGACGACGTCGTCGCATATCTCCGCCAACCCGTTTCCGACTAGTCCACGCTTCCAGCCCTCGTCCACGCTTCCAGCCCTCGTCCACGCTTCCAGCCCTCGTCCACGCTTCCAGCCTTCGTCTCCGTCTAGCCCTGTCCGCCCCGCTGATCGAACTCGTCACCAACTCAAGGAACACCCATGGAACAACTCGCCGCACATGCGGATCTGTCGTGGATGCTTGCCGCATTCGTCTTCGTTCTGCTCATGTTCCCCGGACTCGCCTTCTACTACGGGGGCATGCTGGGGTCACGCAATGTACTCAACATGATGACGATGGTGCTCATCACCCTCGGCATCACCAGCGTGCTCTATGTCCTGTACGGATACGGACTCGTCTCGGGCCCGTCGGTCAAGGGTTGGGGGCTGATCGGTAATCCGACCGACTACATCGGACTCATCAACCACCAGACCGACGACGGGTCGGGCGGCACCCAGGTCCTGTACTACGCAGCATGGTTCATCCTGTTCGCCGCCATCACCGTCGCAATCGTCGCGAGTGGTGCTGCCAGTCGGATGAAGTTCTCTGCGTGGCTCGTCTTCGTGCCGATCTGGCTGACGCTCGTGTACTTCCCGGTCGCACACTGGGTGTTCACCGCGGACACCGCCGACGCCAAGGGCGGCTTCTTGCTCAACAGGATCGGCATCCATGATTTCGCGGGAGGCACTGCGGTGCACATGAATTCAGGTGTCGCAGCGCTCGCGCTCGCGTTGGTGCTCGGTGCACGACGCAAGCGCATGGAACGTCCGCACAATCTGCCGATGGTGCTGCTCGGCGGCGGTATCCTGTGGTTCGGCTGGTTCGGGTTCAACGGTAGCTGCGCGTTCGGTGCCACCTTCCTCACCCAGTTCGTCATTCTCAACACCCTGCTCGCCGGTAGCGCGGGCATGATCGGCTTCGCCGTCATAGAGAAGATCCGTGAAGGCCACGTCACCTCGCTCGGCGTCATCACCGGCGTCGTTGCGGGTCTGGTCGGTATCACGCCGTCCGCCAACGCGGTCAGCTCGCTGGGCGCGCTCGGTGTCGGACTCCTGTCCTCGGCGGTCGTGGCGTTCCTGATGAGCATCAAGTCCCGTTTCAAGGTCGATGACAGTCTCGACGCGTTCATCGTCCACGGCATCGGAGGCATCGTCGGCACCCTGTGCATCGTGCTGTTCGCGGCGTCGTCGGCACCGGCCGGCGTCCAGGGAATCCTGTTCGGCGGTGACATCGATGTCCTGTGGCGCGAACTGGCGGGCATCGTGATCACGTGCGTCTTCTCGTTCGTCATGACGTGGCTCATCGCGACGGCGATCGACAAGACGATGGGTCTGCGCGTCGACGCCGAGACCGAGACGCTCGGACTCGACTCCACGATCCACGCCGAGACCGCCTACGAGATCCCCGCAGCAGGCGTCGGACATGCGCCAGGCGGCTTCTCCGGCCTGCACCCGGAGCGCGCCGCAGAGAGTCTCGAACGCGAATTGCCCTCCAGCACAGCGGCAGCAGGAGCGAGCACGGCTGCCCCTGCGGCAGCTCCCGCCACGACGACGTAGTCCTGACGTAGCCCTGCAGAATCCATCACCTGCCCACAGAACGCCCGTGAGTACGCATCGACGCCCGCGCACTCACGGGCGTTCTGTATTCCTGCCGCCGACCGTGCACCTCCTGCGGCCGATCGTGCACCTCCTGCGGCCGACCGTGCGTCTCCTGCCGCCGACCGTGCATCCGGCACGGCCGATACCACCACCTCACGCGCGCTTAACGGAACCGCAATAAACCGAGTGTCTACTAGGACTAGACAACGGTTCACACGAGTAGACATACTGGACTCACTCCCCCGAACACCCCGGAGCAACCCATGACTGACACCAAGACCCTCGCGGAACTCTGCGAGACCAACGACACCAAGTTCATCCTCGCCATGTTCGTCGACCTGCGTGGCAAGCCGTGCGCCAAACTCGTCCCGGTCGAAGCCATCGACGAACTGGCCAACGACGGAGTCGGTTTCGCCGGCTACGCGGTCGGCGCCATCGGCCAGGAACCCAAGGACCCCGACCTCGTCGCCATCCCCGACGTCTCGTCGTTCCTGCCGGTTCCCTTCATCAAGGAGGGCCTGGCGATCGTCCACTGCGATCCCCACGTCGAGGGCAAACCGTGGCCGTTCGCTCCGCGGAATATTCTCAAGTCGCTGATCGCACAGACCGCCGACGCCGGATTCGAACCGTGGGTCGGTGCGGAGGTCGAGTACTTCCTGCTCAAGCGTGACGCCGACGGCAAGCTCATCACCGCCGACGCGGCTGACGATTCCGACCGGCCCTGCTACGACGTCCGCGGACTCACCCGTATGTACGACCACCTCACCACCGTGTCGACGGCGATGAATCAGCTCGGTTGGAGCAACTACGCCAACGACCACGAGGACGGCAACGGACAGTTCGAGCAGAACTTCGCCTACTCCGACGCCCTGACCACCGCCGACCGCGTCATCACCCTGCGCTACTTGCTCTCCACCTTCGCGTCCGAGCGCGGCATGGTCGCGACGTTCATGCCCAAGCCGTTCGCCGAACGCACCGGTTCCGGTCTGCACCTGCATCTTTCGCTGACCTCGGCGGGCAATCCGGTCTTCCCGAGCTCGACCGACGAGGACGAACGCGGCCTCGGGCTCTCGCCCGCCGCATACGGATTCGTCGGCGGCATTCTCGAGCATGCCCCCGCGTTGCAGGCTGTGATGGCGCCGACGGTCAACTCCTACAAGCGAACCGGCGCAACGGCCACCCGTTCCGGAGCATCCTGGGCGCCGCGCGTTCCGACCTACGGCGGCAACGACCGTACCCACTACGTCCGCATCCCCGACGAGCAGCGTGTCGAACTCCGTGGCGGCGACGGTTCGGCCAACCCGTACCTCGCGATCGCTGCGGCACTCGGCGCAGGCCTCGACGGCATCAAGCGCAGCCTCGACCCCGGCGCCCTCGGCACCTGCCCGGGTCACATCTCCTCGCTGCCGCTGACACTGCTGCACGCTGTCGAGGCGCTCGAAGCCGACGCGGTGGTCACCGCAACACTCGACGCCGCGATCCCCGACGAGTGGCCCGACGACGCGCAGCGCGTCTCGCAGTATTTCTCGCACCTCAAGCGCGAGGAGTTCTTCGCCTGGCACTCGGCCGTCTCGCCCTGGGAGGTCGAGCAGTACCTGACCGCCTTCTGACCCCCAGCAGATCGAGCTTGCCGCGATCAGCATGACGCGGATCGAGCTCGTCGAGATCACCCCACTACACGGAAAGGCACACATCATGTGCGGAATCGTCGGGTTGCACCTGCGCAACCCAGAGCTGTATCCCCAACTCGGCCAGTTGCTCACGGGCATGCTCGGCGAGATGCAAGACCGCGGAGCCGACTCCGCCGGAATGGCCGTCTACGGCAACGAAGCATGGGCGCCGGCAGGACACGGTTGCGTCAGTCTGCTCGAGATCGACGTCGAACCCGCTGAGGCTGCAACGCAATTGACCGATGCGCTCGGCACCGACGTCGCAGCCCAGCTGGTCGATGACACCCTCGTCCTCTCGGCACCGATCGACGCCGGCGACCTCCTCGACGCCGCGCGGGCCGCATTCCCCTCGGCGCTCGTCGCAGGCTTCGGTTCGGATCTGACAGTCCTGAAGGGTGTCGGTGCGCCGCGCGACCTCGCGCAGCAGTGGGGCCTCGCGTCCGCGCAGGGCTGGCAGGGCGTCGGACACACCCGCATGGCGACGGAGTCCGCCGTGACCCCGTCGGGTGCACACCCCTTCGCCGTAGGCCCCGAACAGTGCCTCGTCCACAACGGGTCGTTCTCCAACCACGCGACCATCCGACGCGAATTGCGCGCGCAGGGAGTGCACTTCGACAGCGAGAACGACACCGAGGTCGGCGCCCGCTTCGTCGCCTACCAACTAGCGCAGGGCAAGGATGTCGAGACCGCACTCAAGGAGGTGTGCGCGACCTTCGACGGCTTCTACACCCTCGTGGTCTCCAACCGCGACTCCTTCGCCGTGGTCCGTGACGCCATTGCCTGCAAGCCTGCCGTGATCGCCGAGACACCCGACTGGGTGGCCATGGCCAGTGAGTATCGCGCCCTTGCCCATCTTCCCGGCGTCGACGATGCCCGCATCTGGGAACCAGAGCCCGAGGTGGTCTACGCATGGACACGCTGACAGCCACCCCATCCACACCCCCGTCCACGGAGATCCCCATGAGCGACCTGCATTTCGACCTCGACACCACTCCACTGCGTGACGTGAACTCGGTTCTGCACGGTGATGTGTCCGGTGAGGTGGTGATCGACAACCCGCACGGTGCACACAGCGTGGCCGCCGGGGTCAACGCCCCCGTCAAGATCACCGTCAACGGTCACGTCGGCTACTACGCCGCAGGCATGAACCAGCAGGCGGAGATCATCATCAACGGCAACGCGGGCACCGGCGTCGCCGAGAACATGATGAGCGGCACCGTCGTCGTCAAGGGCAACGCGTCGCAGTCCGCCGGCGCCACCGCACACGGTGGGCTGCTCGTCATCGAGGGCGACGCCGCAGCGCGGTGTGGCATCTCGATGAAGGGCGTCGACATCGTCGTGGGCGGCAACGTCGGCCACAACAGTGCGTTCATGGCGCAAGCCGGGCGCATGGTGGTCCGCGGCGATGCAGGCCAGGGGCTTGGTGACTCGATCTACGAAACACGTCTCTACGTACGCGGTTCGGTTGCCTCGCTCGGCGCCGACTGCATCGTCAAACCGATGCGGGCCGAACACCTCGAAGAACTCGCCGGACTACTCAAGGCCGCCGGGTTCAAGGACGACGACCCCGCCGAGTACACCCGCTACGGCTCAGCGCGCGAGCTCTACCACTTCCACGTCGACAACTCTTCGGCCTACTGAGCCGGTCGCGCTGCACGCCCTCGGTGGCGGCTCGACGAGCACAAGGAGAATCCCATGACCAACCTCAGCAACTCCCAGCGCGGCCTGCGCGAGTCGGCGACCTTCGACCGCAACACGATCGCCGCAATCCAGCGCGCCGCAGAAACCGGAATCTACGACATCCGCGGGTGGGGCGCCAAGCGTAAACTGCCTCACTTCGACGACCTGCTCTTCCTCGGCGCATCCATGTCGCGCTACCCGCTCGAGGGGTACCGCGAACGCTGCGACACCGACGTCAAGCTGGGCACCCGCAACGCCAAATTCCCGCTGCACCTGCAGACCCCGGTCACCATCGCCGGAATGAGCTTCGGCGCGTTGTCCGCCGGGGCCAAGGAGGCTCTCGGCCGCGGAGCGTCGGAGGTCGGCACGTCGACCACCACCGGTGACGGCGGCATGACGCCTGAGGAACGCGGGCAGTCGAAGAACCTTGTCTATCAGTATCTTCCGTCGCGCTACGGCATGAACCCCGACGACCTGCGCAAGGCCGACGCGATCGAGGTCGTGCTCGGCCAGGGAGCGAAGCCCGGCGGTGGCGGAATGCTGTTGGGGCAGAAGATCTCCGAGCGCGTGGCCGCTATGCGCACGCTGCCCGAGGGCATCGATCAGCGCAGCGCGTGCCGTCACCCCGACTGGACCGGCCCCGACGACCTCGCGATCAAGATCAACGAGCTGCGCGAGATCACCGACTGGGAGAAGCCGATCTACGTCAAGGTCGGTGCCACACGCACCTACTACGACGTCAAGCTCGCCGTGCACTCCGGCGCCGACGTCGTCGTCGTCGACGGCATGCAGGGTGGCACCGCCGCGACCCAGGACGTCTTCATCGAACACGTCGGCATCCCGACCCTGGCGGCCATCCCGCAGGCCGTGCAGGCGCTGCAGGAACTCGGTGTGCACCGTGAGGTCCAGCTCATCGTCTCGGGCGGCATCCGCAACGGTGCCGACGTCGCCAAGGCGATGGCACTGGGCGCCGACGCCGTCGCGATCGGAACGGCGGCGCTCATCGCGCTCGGCGACAACGATCCCCGATACTCCGACGAGTACGCCAAGCTGGGATCGGCCGCGGGCTTCTACGACGACTTCCAGGATGGACGCGATCCCGCGGGCATCACCACCCAGGATCCCGAGTTGTCGGCGCGGTTCGATCCGGTCGAGGGCGGTCGACGCCTCGCCAACTTCTTACGGGTCATGACCATGGAAGCCCAGACCATCGCGCGTGCCTGCGGTAAGGCGCACCTGCAGCATCTCGAGCCCGAGGACCTGGTCGCCATCACGATAGAGGCGTCGGCGATGGCTCGTGTCCCGCTCGCGGGCACCAGCTGGATTCCGGGAACGGGGGCCGGGCTATGAGCACCCAGACCGCGTCGATCGTCATCATCGGTGGCGGTCTCGAGGGCGTCGCCACGGCGTGGGCCCTGGCGCAGCGCGGTATCACCGATGTCGTTGTCTGCGAACGGGACACCGTCGGCGGTGGCATGACCGGCAAGTCGTCGGGCATCGTGCGCTGCCACTACGGGGTCAGTTCCCTGGCGGCGATGGCCGCGACCGGCCTCGAGGTCTTCGAGAAGGCCGAGGAGATCTTCGGGACCGACATCGGCTTCCGGCAGACCGGCTACGTGGTCGGTGTCGGGGAGGCGAACGTCGACAACCTCAGGAGAAGTCTTGCCGCGCAGCGCGAGGTCGGCGTGCAGACCGAGGAGATGGACGTCTCCGAAGTCGCAAAGCTCTGGCCTGCGGCCGATCTCGCACCCTTCGCCGCGTTCGGTTGGGAAGAGCGTGGCGGGTACGGAGACGCCTATCAGACGGCACAGGCGTTCGCGGCGTCGGCGCGTGCCGCCGGGGTCACGATCAAACAGGGCACGACGGTGAAGGGGTTGCTGACCGACGGTGACCGCGTCACCGGCGTCGAACTCGCCGATCGCTCGACGATCTCCGCCGACACGGTCGTGGTGGCGACCGGAGTGTGGACCAAGCCGTTCCTGGACGAGTACGGGATCGACGTACCGATCCGAGTTCATCGCGAGCAGATCGTCATGATCCATCCCGGGATGGAACTCGGTGCCGTACCGGTGTTCTCGGACCTGGTGTCGCTGCAGTACGTCCGGCCGGACGTCCGCGGAGAGATCCTCTTCGGCAACTCCGACCTCGCCGAACTCGAGATCGCCGATCCCGACGGCTACCTCAACCGTGCCGACGAGGCGTTCCTCGA
The DNA here is from genome assembly GCF_020735545.1 of Gordonia otitidis. Taxonomy (NCBI): domain Bacteria; kingdom Bacillati; phylum Actinomycetota; class Actinomycetes; order Mycobacteriales; family Gordoniaceae; genus Gordonia; species Gordonia otitidis. The sequence continues at coordinate 2,002,833 of NZ_CP085974.1, read as the reverse complement.
CCTGACCGTCGACAAGGTCGGCACGCGCTTCCCCGCATTCACCGACGCATCGATCACCAGCAGCTACGCCGGCTGCTATGACGTGACACCCGACTGGAATCCCGTGATCTCACGCGGGCCCCTCGACGGTCTCGTCATCGCCGCCGGCTTCAGCGGTCACGGGTTCAAGATCTCGCCTGCGGTCGGTCGTCTCGTCGCCGACCTGGTCGTCGACGGCCGCAGCAACGACCCCCGCATCCCCGAGTCCGACTTCCGACTGTCCCGCTTCGCCGAGGGAGACCTGCTCACCACGCGGTTCCCCTATGTCGGTGCGGGCGAGATGCGGTAGCCGATGTGTGCACTGCACGGCGGGACGCCCGTCGGGGCGGCGTCGTTGCCGCGAATCCCTGCCGGGCCACGGCGTTCACCGGGAGTGAAGTCCGTCTACCGATATGCTGGCGGAGTGACCGACGACGCTCTGATCCGCAACCAGTCGGGGACCGCGCGTGAACGCCCCGTCGACCAACCGGTCGAAGAACTCGAACTCGAATCGGCAATCGCGCACAACGTCCGTCGGCTACGCAGGCAGGTCGGGCTCTCCATCGGCGACATGGCAGCCAAGGTCGGGATCTCCAAGGCCATGCTCTCCAAGATCGAGAACGCCCAGACCTCATGCAGTCTGAGCACTCTCGCGGCGCTGGCCACAGCGTTCGACGTCTCGGTGACCTCGCTGTTCCGCGGCGCCGACCTCGAACGCTCGGCGGTGTTCGTCAAGGCCGGTGAGGGTTCGCAGATCGTGCGCGAGGGCTCCCGCGAGGGGCACGAGTACGAGATGCTCGGCTCGCTGCGCGGCGAACACAAGCGGCTCGAGTGCCTGCTCGTGACGCTCACCGAGAAGTCGGTGACCCAGCCGCTGTTCCAACATCCGGGCACCGAGTTCATCTACATGCTCGACGGCTCCATGGATTACGCCCACTCGCGGTCGGTGTACCGGCTCAGCCCGGGCGACTCGCTGCAGCTCGACGGTGAGGGCGCGCACGGCCCCGTCGAACTGGTCGAGCTGCCGATCCGTTTTCTCTCGGTGATCGCATTCCCGGACTCGGCCATCTGACCAGGCCCGATGGTCGAGCTTGTCGAGACCCCTCAGCTCGAGTACACGCGGATCCAGTCGAGCGTCATGTACGACGGATTGGGCGTCGTCAGATCGGGTGCGCCCGGCCAGTCGCCGCCCACTGCCAGTGTCAGCAGCAGGTACGTCGGCTTGTTGAACACCCACTTCTGGTTGGCGTTCAACTGGGAAGCGCTGTAGCTGCCGACGGTTCGGCCGTCGAGCGACACGGTGATGGCGTCCTTCGACTTGGTGACCGAGTATGTGTGGAAGTCTGCCGAGAGGTCGGCCACGGCACCGGAGTTACCGAGCTGCCACGTCCCGCCAGCTGTTGTCGGTCCGTGCAGGTGGTTCGTGTATGAGGTTGTCACCGAGGGAGTTTCGATGACATCGAACTCGCCGCTGTCCGGCCAGCCCGCGGAGTAGATGTCGGTGCCCATCAGCCAAAACGCAGGCAGTAGGCCCTGACCTGCGGGGAGTTTGATCCGCGCCGGTGCCGTAGGTGAAGGCGAACTCGCCCAGGGTGTTGAGTCGCGCCGAAGGCCAGCCCTGCCGACGCGGCGAGAACGACCCCGAGCACCGTCGAAGCGGACAGCTACGCGTGATGCAGCGGGCGCCAACGGTATTCAGCGACCTCCCAGTCGACGTCGAGAGAGCTGCAAGTCCCCGTTGGCATTGTCGGTGATGTCAGAGCGAGCACTCACCGAGGAGCGCTCCACCGAGAAGAAAGAGGACACCATGCCCACACCGAACCAGCCCCGTCAGCAGAACCCCGCTCCGGCGCAGCGTCGTCGTCGCGTCCGTCGCTTCGACGCACGCACCCGCCGGTGGAACTGGGTGTGGGTCAACTACTGATCCGACCCTCCCACTCAGGCCTGCACCGGCCCTACCCCTGCACGAGAGACCCCGCCTGATCAAGGCGGGGTCTCTCGCGTCGCGACGGCGTGGAGACCCGACGCAGCGCCAGCACAATGGTCCCGGTGACCGATACATGCGGTGGCAGTTCGGCATGCACGGTGCGTCGGTGACCGGAGGTGTCGACGATCGTGATGTCGGCCAGTCGTGCACCTGAGAGTTCGTTGCCAGGAAACGCGACGTCGGCGATGGCCGTCGTCAGCGGGAGCGCGGCGTCGACGTGGAGTACGGCGCGATCGGCGGTCAGGTGGGCGCTGCTGATCCTGGTGACCAGCACTGGGAACCAGAGCGCTTCGGGGCATAGAGCCTGGCTGACGGGTTCCCCGGTTTCATCGAGGAAGGAGGCGACCTTTCGCCGCAGCGATTCCTGCCGCAGGGAGAGGTCGTTGACCCGGATGTCGGTGCCGGCACACCGAATGGGCAAGCGCCACATCGTCGAATCGAAGGATCTGGCCACGGTGACCCCTTTCAAGGAGGGCAGTGCGTCGAATAGCGTCACTCCTTCGGTCTACGCCGGCCACACAGCGACGAGAAGGCTTCGGCCCGCTAAGAGTTCGTCAATTCAGCACGGGCAGTCGGCAAGCGTCACGATCGGGCCGGTACGTACGGTGGTGGCGAGTAGTCTGACCTGCATGTCACGTGCCCCGGTCAAGCGTCGAACCTCGTCACGGGCACGGATCATCGAGTCGGTGACCACGATCCTGGAGTCCGGTGTGCGTTACGCCGACGTTCCGGTCGAGCGGATCCTGACTACCGCGAACGTCTCCCGCTCGACCTTCTATCAATGGTTCGCCGACAAGGGCGACCTCATCGAGAGCGCGGCCGAGCCCTTCTTCGCAGCGTTCTGGGATGTGTCGGACAAGTGGTGGATGCGCACGGAGGCTCTCGGACCCGACGACCTCGCCGACATCATCACGCGTATGTTCCAACTCGGTCGCGAGCACGGACCCGTCTGGCGCGCGTTTCTCGAAACGGTCGACGCCGACGCGCGCCTGCGGAACCAGTTCGGCAGCTTTCTCGAGGTCTACACCGCCAAGATGGCCGACCGTCTCCGGCGTGATCGGGACGAGGGCGTGGCGCCCGCCGACATGGATCCGGAGCAGACCGCACGCTTCATCACGGTCACCACACGGGGTAGTCTGCTCGATCTGATCAATGCTCCCGAAGAACGCGACGCCGACTTCGCCGCGGCTCTCGCCGGTGGATTCTGGCAGGCGATGTACGGATCACCCTCCGACGCCCCGAAAAGTGTTGCAGATCAGTCGAACTCGATCGCGAGCGATCCCGATGACGGGGTCGCCTGACACGTGAGGATGTAGCCGTCGTCGATGTCCTCTGGCTCGAGTGCCACGCCGTCGCCCGGTATGACCTCGCCGTCGACAAGACGCGCCATACACGATCCGCAGTCACCCTCCCGGCACGAGTACGGTGCGTCGACGCCGTGCGACAGGAGTGCGTCGAGAATTGGGGTGCTGCGGCCGCATGCCACCGATGTCGTCTCCCCGTCAATGCTGACACTCACGTCGACGGATGCATCGTCGCTGTCGGTCCGGTCGAGCGTGAACGGGTCGCCCTCGAGCGACACGTAGCGCTCGACGTGTATCCGCGAGTGGGGTGTACCGCGTCGACGCAGGGCGGCCTCGACGAGATCCATGAACGGTGCAGGCCCGCAGATGAATGCCTCATCGTCGTCGTCAAGGTCACACAGTTCGTCGACGGCCGCGGCGTCGGGCATACCACGTTCGGATTCCAGCCAGTGGCTGATCCGCAGCCGGTCGGGATGACGGCGCGCGAGGTCGGAGAGAACCCCGGCGAAGATCACGGATTCGCGGTCACGATTGGCGTAGAACAGTTCGACCGAGCACTGCTGGTGCGCCAGAGCATATTTCGCTATCGACATGACGGGTGTGATACCGCTACCGGCCGCGAACAGGCGAAGTGTGCCGTGCCATTGCGACGGGGTGAACACCCCGGAGGGCGAGAGCGCGTGCAGCGTGGTCCCTGCTGTGACGTTGTCGCACAACCAATTGGAACCGTAGCCATCCTTGGTGCGCTTGACGGTGATCGCCGGGAGGTCATCCACGCCGGGCGCCGTGCTCAGCGAGTAGCAGCGCGCCACCCAGCCCGTGCGTTCGCTCGGTATCCGTAGCGTGACGAACTGACCCGGCAGGTACGAGACCTCGCCGGGGAAGCGCAGCACGAGTGTCCGCGAATCGGCGGTCTCGGCACGGACCTCGTCGACGACGACGTCGACGCCGAGCGTTGTCGCCGAGGGCCGGCGGCTCGCTTGCACGGTCATCGCGAAACCCCCTTGACGCTGACGAGTGGCAGTGAGCGGTACCAGAACTCGCCCAGTGCAGTACCCAATTCGGTGATCTCCTCGGGTCGTGGAGTGCTGACGGGCAGGCCGACATGGACGTAGGCCATCTGCTCGGTCGCACACCCCAACGTCTCGGCCAGCATGTGCGGATGCGCCTCGTCGATCACACCCTGGTGGTTGAGGCGGTCGAGCCACCGCTCCGTTCGTCGGACGAAGTCGGCGCGCAGGTTGAGCCAGAGTTGTTGGAACCCCTTGTTCTCACTGGCCGCTGCCGCTTCACGAAGCAATCGGAGCATGTGGCGGTTGCGGGCATAGGCCTGCAGATACGTCGTGTTCACCTTGATCAGGGACTCGCGTTCGCCGTGCGCGTGGTCAGGGCGCAGCCGCGCGGCCGCGAGTTCCTCCAGGGAGGGACGCAGCGCCGCGAGGAAGATGTCGTCGAGCCCGGTGAAATGACGGTAGAAGTTGCCCTGAGCGGTGTTGGCGCGGTTGGTGATGTCGGAGATACGAGTGCGTGTGTAGCCGTACTCGGTGAAGCACTCGACCGCGGCGCGCACCAGTTTCTCCCGTGTCTGCTCGCCACGCCTGTTGGGGCGTTTGGGGGTGGCTGCTGAATCGTCGAGGAGTCCGGCCGCGGTGTACACCGCATCGATTCCATCGCTGTTCATGTCGTCTCCACGTCTGTCGAATGCGTCAGTCACGCAACGCCCGTCGCTGGTGCAGGACGCTCAGGGGATGGTCGTCGGGTACCGTCTCGGGAAGGAACGACAGCAGTTCGTCGAGATGGGGGTCGGTGGCATTCTGGTCACCGCGGGCATCCCCCGCGTACACCACTCCGTTGGTCCCGTCGACGGTGACCGTCGACCCGGCGAGTGCGGTCGTCACTCCTGGCCCACAGCCAACCACGCACGGCAGCCCGATCTCTCGACACACCAGCGCTGCGTGGCTCGTCGTACCGCCGACCTCGGTCACGACGGCAACCGAATCGAACATCGCCGGAACGTCTGCGGGCGAGGTCGACGGCCGGACGAGCACGACGGGGGTGCCCTCCGCCGCGGCAGCCGACGCCTCGTCGGTGTCGGTGAACACCACACCAGACGCGGCGCCGGGTCCTGCGCCCACCCCTCGTGCGAGTTCGTCCGCGTCGTGGGTCACCCCTACCTCGTCGGCCAACAGCCGTGCCTGGTCGGCGCTGATGCGTGCGCATGCCTCGTCGGGGGTGAGGAGCCCCTCGCGCACGAGTTCGACGGCCACGCGCACGGCGGCTCGCGCCGACCGCTTGCCGGAACGGCACTGCAGCATGTACAGGGTGCCGCTCTCGACGGTGAACTCGATGTCGACGAGGTCGCGGTGCTCGCGTTCGAGGACCGTTGCGATACGGGCCAATTCGCTGTGCAGCTCCGGGTCGTGCGTGCCGAACTGCGTGATGTTCTCGGGCGTGCGCTCACCGGAGACGACGTCTTCGCCCTGTGCCATCGCCAGCCATTCCCCGAAGAGGGTCGACTCCCCGGTGCCGGGATCACGACTGAACACGACGCCGGTCCCGGAGTGCGTGTCGCGGTTACCGAAGACCATGGCCTGCACGGTGACTGCCGTGCCGCCGCCCTCGCCGAGACCGTGACGGTCGCGGTAGGCGCGCACCCGTTCGTTGGTCCACGACCGGAAGACCGCGCCGATCGCTTCGCGTAGCTGGTCGTAGGGATCAGAGGGTGGGGCGAGCGTCGCGTCGCCGAGCACGATCTCCCCATATCCGACGCAGAAGCGCTGCCACGTGTCCTGTGCCCATGCGACGTCGCCGGTGGCGTCACCGAGTTCTCGCGCCAGTTCCTCGGTCAGTCCGAGGTTGAGCACGGTATCCATCATTCCCGGCATGCTCTGTGCTGCGCCGGAGCGTACCGAGACGAGAAGCGGGAACGGTCCGATGCCGAACCGCTTTCCGGTCGTCGTCTCGAGTTCACGCAGATGATCGAGAACAGCGGCCCAGACGTCGTCGGGCAGTGTTCCGCCCTCGTCGTGGAAGCGTCTGCACACCGCGGTGGTCAGCGCGAAGGCGGGTGGCACCGGCAGATCGAGGGACCGCATCTTGTTGATGCTGTACGCCTTTCCGCCGAGAAGCTCGCGATCGGCGGGTGCTGTGCCGTCCAGCGTCAGCACCGACAGAGCGGTTCGTGCGGGAAGTGTGGTTCCAGAAGTCATCGGAGTGCTCCCTTCACGGGGGTGGATGTGTTGTCGGGTGCGACCACAGCGGGTCGTTGCGCGGCAGCTCGAAGTGCGGTCAGGCCGCCTTCGACCGGGATGTCGACGCCGTTGATCCACGACGCATCGTCGGAGAGGAGGAAGTCGACGGCAGCGGCCGATTCGGCGGCGGTGCCGTGCCGACCCACCGCGCCTGCCGACCGGGCGATGGCGTCGATCCCCATCGATTCCTCGAAATCGGAGAGGATGGGCGTCTCCGTCGGACCGGGGCTCACCGAGTTGACGCGGATACCGCGCGACAGCAGGTCGGCACTGAGCAGCACGGTCCAGTCGGTGAGTGCGCGCTTGGACGTGTCATACGCTGCGGGGCCGTCGAGTCGATGCATGGTGAGCCATCCGCTCAGTCCGTTCCGATCGGTGACGGCGAGCAGTTCGTCGATGGCGTTGGACGGCAGTGTGTTCCGGTGCGCGGCGATCGACGAGACGTTGACCACGGACGCGCCGGACTCCATCGATCCGAGCGCTCTCGCGGTCAGTGCTCGTGCGCCGAGGGTGTTGACCGCGAGGACCAGTTCGGCAGGCGCGGTACCCGGAACGCCTGCGACGTTGGCCAGTCCGTCGATACGGGTGGGCAGATCCAACGACGCGATGGCGTCTGGGTCGGACAGGTCGCAGCGCACCGACTCCACGCGGGGGTCGGGGCAGTCGGTGAGGTCGATGCCGACGATCCGGATGTTTCCGTGCGATCCCAGGAGGCGGGTCACCAGCGCCAGGCCGATTCCCGATGCCGCACCGGAGATCACGTACGTTTTCGTGGTATTCGCACTCACGACATCACCGCCTGGATCTCGGTGAACTCGGCCAGCCCGGTCGCGCCGAGTTCGCGTCCGTATCCCGACTGCTTCATGCCGCCGAACGGCACAGCGGGACGTTCCCGGGTGCGTACTCCGTTGATCTTCACCTGGCCGACCTCGAGTGCTGTGGCGACGTCGCGTGCGGCATCGGTGTCCGCCGACCAGATCTCCGCGGAGAGTCCGTAGTCGGAGTCGTTGGCGATCTCGACGGCCTCGTCGACTGTGTCGTAGAACTGGGTGACCAGTACGGGGCCGAAGATCTCTTCCCGTACCGCTCGTGCGGTGGGTCCGAGTTCGGTGATGATGGTGGGCGCGATGAACCCGTCGCAGGAATCGACACGTCGTGTGTGGCCGGTTCCGGTGAGTAGGTGGCCGCCATCGGCGCGCGCCTTCTCGATGTGGTCGAGGACCCGGTCGGTCTGCAGCCGTGACGCGAGCGGACCCATCGTGGTCGACTGGTCGGCGGGGTCTCCGAGCACCGACGCCTGCGCGGCGTCGACGAGAAGCTGCTCGATCTCGTCCTGGTGGCTGCGGGGGAGTACCAAACGTGTTGTGGCATTGCATGCCTGGCCCGAATTCACGATTCCGCTCGCGACCACGCGGGGTATCACCGTCGTCAGATCGGCATCGGGCAGGACGACAGCGGGTGATTTACCGCCGAGTTCGAGTGTGGCACGCACCAGGTTTCCGGCCGCAGACCGCGCGACGGCTCGGCCCGCATCCACCGACCCCGTGAACGACACGTGGCCGAGACCGGGATGCGAGGTGAGCAGGCTGCCGGTCTCCGATCCACGTCCGTTGACCACGGCGAAGAGTTCGGGTGGCAAACCGGCGTCGACGAAGCATCGGCGGACGTCGAGGGCGTCGAAGGGTGTGAGCTCCGATGGCTTGAGCACCACGCCACAGCCTGCGGCGAATGCGGCGGAGACCTTCGCGACGATCTGGTGGACCGGCATGTTCCACGGAGTGATCGCCGCGACGACTCCGGCCGGGACGTGACGCAGCGTGGCGCCGTCGATCGTTCGTTGCCAGTCGAATGTTCCTGCGGCGTCGGCCATTGCGCGGAGCACCGTTGCAGGCATCACCTGTTGCGTGGCCGCGGCGAGCGTCGTCGGCATACCCATCTCACGGGTGACGGTCGCGGCGAGCCCGCGCCGCGCGTCCTCGATGAGCGCTGCGGTGCGACGCAGTACCGCAGCCCGTTCGGCCACCGCAGTATCTGCCCACGCGGGCACCGCGTCGGCGGCGACCGACACCGCTTCCGACACCGCTTCGGCATCGGCGCATTCGACGGTGCCGACGAGGTCGCCCCGATAGGGGTCGACAACGTCGATCCGGTCGTCCGACCGGAATTCGTTGCTGCCGATGGCCGCTGCCGGCGCCGTCCGACGTGCCGTCACCGGCTTGCCCTGACCGAAACCGGGAGCGTCTTGATACCGCGGAAGAAGTTGCTCTGCAGTCGATTCGGGGCGTCTAGTACATCGATCTGCAGACCGCGTTCGATCACACGGGTGAAGAAGAGCCTGGCCTCCATCTTGGCGAGATTCGCGCCGAGACACGCGTGGGCGCCCCACCCGAATCCGACGTGCTCGTTGGGGAATCTGTTACCGATGAATGTCTCGGGGTCGTCAAAGATGCGGTCGTCGCGGTTGGCCGAGCAGAACCACATGACCACCTTGTCGCCGGCGGAGATCGTCTTCCCATGCATCTCGACGTCGCGCGTGGCGGTGCGACGCATCGAGAGAACAGGCGAGACCCAGCGGACCATCTCTTCGACGACGACCCGAATCTTCGCCGGATTCTCGCGCATGAAATCCCACCACTGGGGATTCTCCGCCAAGACGTTGACCCCGCCGGACAACAGGTTTCGGGTGGTCTCGTTCCCCGCGACCATCAGGATCAGGTAGTAGGCGTCGAGGTAGCCCCGCGACAGGGGGACACCGTCGAGTTCTGCTGCGGTCAGCACGCTCACGAGGTCCTGCGCCGGGCATTCGCGTCGCAACTTCTCCAGAGCACGGAAGTAGCCGAAGACCTCGTCGCGCGCTTTCACGGCGGTCTCGGGCCCCTCGGAGTAGTCGGGATCCTCGCTGGCCATCTGGTTGGTCCAACGCAGCAGGTTGGGGCAGTCCTCGAGCGGTGCGCCGAGCAGACGGCCGATCATCACCAGGGGCAGTTGGGAAGACACCTTGGCGACGAAATCGATGTCGCCCGCCGCCACGGCACTGTCCAGGAGATCGTCGACCACCGCGGCGATATCGGATTCGAGAGACTTGAGTTTGACCGCGCGCACATGCGGGGTGACGATCTTGCGCAGCGAGTCGTGTTCAGGTGGATCGAGGTGGTGGATGCTGCGCGCACCCTCGCCCTCGGCGCGACGACTCGGGATCTGTGTGCCCTCGGTGACGGTGAAGGTGGCATAGTCCGAGGCCACCGTCTTGACGTCGTCGTACCTGGTGACCGACCAGAACCCGGGGCCATCGCCCGGCTCGGCGTTCCAATGGAGCGGATCCTCGTCGCGAAGGTGCGCGAACAACGCCGCGTCCCTGCCTTCCGCGAAGGGTCGGAGGTCCATCAGGTCAAGGTTCTCGACCGTCGTCATGTCGACTCCCGTAAGTGGTACGAACTGGATCTGGTTTGCGACTGCAATTTCACTAAATCATAGACTATCGTGTGCTGTGAACCACAGCAACGATCAAAAGTGAACCAGCAACCAACCTGATCGCGCGCACAAAGCGTGCTCACCAGCACCTTTTGCAATGTGACCAGAAGTTCGCAAACTAGGGGAGTTCGTGTATCCACCGACCATCGCTCGCGACCATCCAGACGCACAGGCCTATGTGATGGCGGATTCTGGGGAGTCGCTGACCTACGGGCAGCTCGACGCGGCGTCGAACCAACTAGCCCACCACTGGCGAACGCGGGGAGTCGGTCCAGGGGCCTCGGTGGTCATCGCCATGGAGAACAACCTGGCATGGCCGGTCGCCGTCGCCGCTGGAATGCGCAGCGGGCTGTACGTGACGCCGGTGAACTGGCATCTCAAGCCCGCCGAACTCGCCGCGTTGCTGGCCGAAGCGCGACCACGCGCTGTGGTCACCAGTGCGATGCTCGCCGACGACGTCGTCGAAGCGCTGCGGCTCGCCGGGCTGGGCGACGTTGGAGGCAGTGACGTCGACGTGACCGTCGTCGGGGGCTCGGCATCCGGCCACATGTCGATGGCCGATGCGCTGCAGCGACAGCCGACCACCCCGATCGCCGACGAGCGTCTCGGTGCGCGAGTGCTCTACAGCGGCGGCACGACGGGCCGTCCGAAGCGGTTCGCCCAGCAACTGCTCGACGTACACCCTGCACAAGCACCACAACGACATTCGGGGCTCGTCCAGAAGCTGGGCATCGACGAGAGCACGGTACTACTGTCCCCGGCACCCAACTATCACGCGGCCCCGTTCACGTTCGGACTCATCACCCTCGCCGCGGGCGGGACGGTGATCTGCATGGAACGATTCGACGCGCGCGCGGCGATGGATGCGATCACGCGATACGGCGTCACCCATTCCCAGTGGGTGCCCACCATGCTGATCCGACTTCTTCGCCTATCCGATCGCTCCGACGTCGAACTCTCGCAGACGCATCGGACCGCGTTCACCTCCGGCGCGCCGTGTCCGCCGGAGGTCAAGGAGCAGCTCGCGCAGTGGTGGGGTCCGATCCTGCACGAGTATTACGGCGCCTCGGAGGGATACGGGCACACCTACATCGGTCCCGACGAGGCTGCGAGCCATTCCGGTTCGGTTGGTCGGCCGCTCGGCGCCACGCGTATCAGCATCGTCGACGACGACGGACACGAAGTTCCCGAGGGCGAACGCGGCCGCGTGTGCTTCGAGCAGACGACGCCGTCCGCCTACGACAACGCCGGTCCGCGCCCGGCGCGACGTCAGATGGGCGATATCGGGTACCTGCGTGACGGCTACCTCTACCTCGTGGGCCGTGCCGGGCACATGATCATCTCCGGCGGAGTGAACATCTATCCCGAAGAAGTCGAAGAGGTGGTGCTCTCTCACCCTGACGTCCTCGACGGTGCGGTTCTCGGAGTGCCCGACCCCGAGTTCGGAGAGTCGGTGAAGGCCGTCGTCCAGCGCACCCCCGGGTCAACCCTGACCGCGCAGGAGTTGATCGACTTCTGCCGAGATCGGTTGGCCCACTACAAGACCCCGCGGGTCGTCGACTTCGTCGACGAATTGCCCAGGCTGCCAACGGGCAAGCTCAACAAGAAGACGCTCGCCGACACCTATGGTCAGACGCCAACCCTCGAAGGAGAAAAGGTATGACAACGACGACAGACACGACCGTATTGGAACTGCTGCACGCTCTGGCGGTGAAGGGGCTCGCGTCCGACGCCGTGCTCTCGGCGATGACCGGCCTCGACGACGCCGCGCTGACCGAGGTGATCACCGCGGCGCTCGACGACGGTCTCGTGCTCCGCCGTGAAGGACGCGTGTCGGGCACACTCATCACGCCCAAGGGCCGCGAACGCCTTGCGGAACTCCGTACGGCACAACCGTTGTCACCCGAGGAACGTGATGCGATAGACGCGGCATATGCGGCGTTCCTGCCGGTCAACGGTGACTTCAAACGGGTGTGTGCCGCGTGGCAGATGAAGGACGACGTCACCCCCAACGACCACTCCGACACCACGTACGACGCCGCGGTGATCTCCGATCTCGACCGGGTACACGAGCAGATCGTCGGGGTCCTGGCACTGGCTGCGGCCGTGGTGGCACGTCTGCATCGATACGACGAGCGTCTGGCCCGTGCCCTCGAGCGGGTGCACGAGGGCGATACCGCAGCCTTCGCGCGACCGATGTACGACAGCTATCACGACATCTGGATGGAACTGCACCAAGACCTGTTGCTGACGACGGGGCGTGAGCGCGGGGCCGACGACGAGGGGTGACGGCCGCGCCCCGGTTGGCCCACGCCAGGTCCTGGTTCTTTCAGGCCGACGTGGGCCAGGCGCCGGGCACCTCGGTGTCTGGCGTGGTCGGATGCTTGTCGGCGCGAAATGCTCGTCGGCGTCAGATGCTCGTCGGCGTCAGATCAAGGGCGCGCGCCAATGCGCGGGCATCGGCTTCGGAGAGAACGCCATTTGCATCCGCGACGGTGTTCAGGCTGGTGATCGACACGTGACCGTCGACCACTGCGGCACCGTCTGTGCCGGGCCGGAATCCGCCGTCGCGTTCCTCGCGGTGCAACACCAGATCGTTCTCGGTCCGCGAGATCCGCAGGGAGAACATGCTTTGCGCGGCGAGGGTGGTGATGACGGCGCGGTCGAGATCGGCGAGGTCGACTGCGGGGACGTTTACGTTCAGCGTGAGGCGAGGCGAGCCACGGTCGGACATCCAACGCACCACAGATCGCGCAACGGCTGCGGCAGTGTCGTAGCGATGGTGCGGCTCGAACGCGGTGCTGATCGCGACGCCGCTCACACCTGTCACGCGTGCCGCGAGGACAGCCCCGACCGTGCTGGAGAAGAGGATCGAGCGGCCGGTGTTGTGGCCGGGATTGATCCCGCTGACGACGAGTTCGGGGGCGGGTCCGAATGCGCCTGCGCATGCGGCGATGACGGCGAGCGCGGGCGGACAGTCGACTGCGAACACTGGCGTCGTACCGAGAGCGTCGATGTGCCTTTCCTGCACAGCGATGTGCGTACCGTGCTCGATGGTGCCGATCGAACTCCCACTGCCGCTACGTTCCGTGGTGGGCGCCGCGACGACGACGTCGTGCCCGTCGTCGACCAAAGCTGTTGCGAGAACGATCAATCCCTCGGCGTCGACGCCGTCGTCGTTGGTGACCAGCACGCGCATGCTGCACTCCCTTCCGCGTCGGGCATCGAACAGGGCCGAGAATCGGTGCCCCAACAAATAGTGACTCAATGATCACATACATGTCCAGTGATCGGTGAACAGGACAGCGCCAATCTCACTCGAATTGCGTGACATGGCTGCTCAGAAACCGTTGACACAGTGAGCGCCATCACATAATAATGTGACGACGCATTCGCTAATGAGTCATCGCAGACTACTGAGTGATGACGACGCCGCCCGATCCGAACCGGAAGGAGGCCACCGGATGACCGACTGGCCGCTCATGGACGAGACCTCCAAACTCTTCCCCCTGTACTCACGTGCGAATGTCGGGGAGATCTTTCCCGACCCGATCACGCCGCTCAACGCGTCGGTGGGCTTCCAGCACTGCCTGGAACCGGGTTGGCGGGACGCGTTCGTCGCCTGCCGCGTCTGGGACGACGACCTCTACGACGAGACCGTTCCGTTCAACGTCCTCCCTGCCTTCGGTAGCTACCTGTACATCAACATGTCGCTGATGCGACTGTTCGGCGTTCGCGTGCCGGGAATGTCGGCCGAGGCCGTCGATCTGCAGTACTTCGGAGACATGCCGGGCATCCCGAGCTACGAGAGCGAGAAGCGCGACTTCGACGAGAACCCCGAGTACGAGGAGAAGGCGGGCGCATGGCTCGCCGAGCAGGTTCTCGGCGCCACCGATCTCGCCGCATACGACACCGACCGCGCCGAGGTCGAGCAGATCAGGTCGAACCGCCCCGACATCAGCACGCTCTCGGATACCGAATTGGTCACGCGCATGCGGTCTTTCGAACTGCTGCTGAGACGACTCTTCAAACATCACATCGAGGCGAGCCTGAAGAGCGGCGTGGGGCTCGGTGCCATCGCGCAGCTCGCGGAGGCCGTGGGCAAGCCCGAAGAAGCGCTCACGCTGGTTGCCGGACTGGGCAATGTCGACTCGGCGGGACCGTCGCTGCGTATGTGGGAACTGAGCCGAGCGGCTCAGGACCCCGATGTCGCGGCACTGTTCGACGCAGGAACCAAGGGACTCTACGAGCGGCTGCAGACCTCGACGGTGCCCGCCGTCGTCGACTTCACCAAGGCGCTCGACGGATTCCTCGCCGATTGGGACTTCCGAGGTCCGGCCGAGTGGGAGATCCGGGCGATCACGTGGGGCGTCGATCCCGACCTCGCGCTGGCCACGATCGACCGCATGCGCGATGTCGCCGAGAGCGAAGCGCCGGCCAGCAAGTCAGCGGAGCGATCATCGCAGCGTGATGCATCGGCGCAGGCGATCAGGGAGATGTTGGCGGCCGACGCCGAGGCGTCCGCCCAGTTCGAGGCGGTGCTCAATGCGTCGGCGCTGTGGATGCGCGGTCGTGAAAGAGGACGCACCACGGCCGCGATGCTGATGCACGAACTCCGCCTGTGCGCCAACGAACTCGGTAGGCGATATGCGGAGAAGGGTGCCCTCGCGTCGCCGCGGCAGATCTACATGCTGTTCGACAGCGAGCTCGACGACTTCCTGAACAACCCGGAGAACTACACGGACACGGTTGCCGACCGCGAGCGAAGCTACCTCGACTTGTTCGACCGCACACCGCCATTCGTCGTCGACGGCACGCCTCCGCCCGTCACGGAGTGGGCTCTGCGCGCCGATCGGACGGCAGAAGCGGCGTCATCAGGTGACGTCATCTCGGGCGTACCCGCATGCGGCGGAACAGCGACCGGCCGCGTACGCGTGATCACCAGCCCCGACGACCCGTCCGCTCTCGAGCCGGGTGACATCCTGGTTGCTCCGATCACCGATCCCTCCTGGACCCCGCTGTTCGTCGCGGCGTCGGCCGTGATCGTCGACGTCGGTGCACCCTTCTCACACGCAGCCATCGTGAGTCGTGAGTTGGGTATCCCGTGTGTCGTATCGGCGACAGACGCGACGAAGCGCATCACCGATGGTGCGACCGTCGAGGTCAACGGCACCGCGGGAACCGTCACCATCCTGTAGCGCACAGTCTTCGCTCGGGTCCGGAAGCCAGCGATGGCCCGGGCCCGAGCGAATCCAGGGCGCAGACTCCACGTGCCGTAAACCTTTGAGATACATCAGGTTCCACTCACAGATCGGGTCCGCGCAGTACGCGTGCCAGCGCCCATCGTCTCGCACACCCACGAGGAGCCCTCATGCATGCTTCCACAATCAGTTCTGACGGGCCTACCGCGCAGAGCAAGGTGGCTCATGTCTGAGACTGTTGTCGGGCTTCACACGCCGCGGGATCCGCGAATCGGAACCGACAGACTGGGATTCTATGCGCTCGGTGGACACGTCGAGAGCCCCCGACAGATGCTCGACGAGCTGGCGCTCGCGGAAGAGATGGGTCTCGGCCAGGCGTTCATCTCGGAGCGCCTCAATGTCAAGGAGGCGTGTGCACTGTCGGGAGCTGCGGGAGCAGTCACCGACACGATCGGCATCACGACCGCCGCGACGAACATCAACACCCGTCATCCAGCGATCACCGCAGCCTTCGCGACCACCATGCACCGCCTCACCGGCGGGCGGTTCACTCTGGGTGTAGGCAGGGGTCTGCGCCCACAGATCTCTGCCATGGGCCTGCCACAGACGACCACCGCCGAACTGGAGGAGTTCGCGCACCTCATGCGTCGGCTCTGGCACGGTGAAACCGTGCTCGACTACGAGGGCAGGTTGGGCAACTTCCCAGCGCTCAAGCTCGATCCCGGATTCCATGAGGACATCCCGCTGGCGACAACAGCATTCGGCCCCGCCACCCTGGCGATGGCAGGGCGCGCATACGACGTGGTGGTTCTCCATACCTTCTTCGCCGACGACACCGTTGTGCGTGCGGTGGACACCGTCCGGACCGCGGCTGAGCAGGCGGGTCGCGACCCACGCTCGGTCACGATCTGGTCGTGCTACGCGACGGTCACAGACGAGGTGGACGACCAGACGTTCATCAAGAAGACCGTCGGCAGGCTCGCGACCTATCTACAGGTGTACGGGGACCTTCTCGTGAAGACCAACAACTGGGATCCTGCGCTGCTGGAACGTTTCCGATCCTCGAATGTGGTGTCAGGACTCGACGGCTGGGCCGACGCCGTTGGCGATCAGGAGACGCTCGAGCGACTTCGCGAAGTGCTGCCTGCGGAATGGCTGGACTGCGCTGCCACCGGCTCGCCCACACGCTGCGCCGAACTCGTACGTCGTCAGTTCGACCTCGGCGTCGACGGCGTGATCATGCATGGGGCGACTCCGAGTGAACTCGTCTCCACCACAGCTGCTTTCGAGAAGATCGAGGAAGATGGTCGAGGAGGGTCGTCACCGTGCAGCGAGGTACGCCGCGCGTAGGTCTGCCGGTATCCGACCTCGATCCGAGACCGGAACACGGCGTCCCGGCAAACCGCTAGAAGCTGGGCGGCGTGCTCACGAACAAGAAGACCGTCTCGGCGTCGGAGTCGTTGTGCCAGCGGTGTGTTGCCGTGGCGGCGTAGTGGATGGTGTCACCGGGATGCAGAAGGTAGTCGCGTCCCTCGATGCTCATGCGGAGTTCACCCGAGATGACGTAGACGAACTCCTCTCCTGCGTGCGAGGTGGCCGCCTCGGATTCGGAGCGCGGTCCCGCAGTCACTTCGTTGCAGTCGAGAAGCCGTCTGCCGGAGATACAGAATCGGACACGTGCGTCCGGCCCGAGGCTGTACCCGTTGGTCTCCCCGGCGCGCGACACCACGGTTGGCAGCCTGTTGCTCTGTTCGAGCAGGGCGTGCGCGGTCGTTCCCAGGGTCTGGGCGATCTTGTGGAGGTTGATGACGCTCGGCGTCGTGTTGCCGTTCTCGATCTGACTGAGGAAGGGCTGTGACAGTTCGGTCGACCTGGCCACCTCGGACATCGTCAGTCCGAGACCCTTTCGCGTCTCTCTGATTGCTGCGCCGAGCGCGCGGGCGATCTGGGCCTGGTCGTCGTCCACGTCTGCAAGGTAGCAGGCCTGCCACAGCGTCTCGGCGATGTGTCTGGGCGCGAGGATCCGTCAGAGTGACCGGCGCAATGGCCGCGGTTAACGCAGGCGTAACAGATCGAAACCGTGCCGCAACACTATCGACACAGCTAATAAAAGATTAATCAGCACTATATGTAGTGCAGCTCGCGCCTTGCAGTATGCCATCGCCTCGGCGGCTTCACCACGCCTAGAGGCGATCTCTCACAACATCACGAGGACCCGTTTCATCATGTCAACCACACAGTCCAGCAGCACCGCGTTCGAGGTGCCAGTCATCGACATCAGCCCGTACACCGGCAACGGCACGGCCGAAGATCGTGCCCGGGTCGCAGAGGAGATGGATCGCGCGTGCTCCACGGTGGGATTCGTGCAGGTCCTCGGCCACGCGGTCCCCGACGACGTCTGGCGTGGTTTGGGCGAGGCGGTCGACGACTTCTTCGGTCAGTCGCTAGAGGAGAAGAAAACCTATGTGGCCCAGGGGAATCGCGGCTACTCTCCGCCCAAGAGCGAGTCTCTGAGCCTCAGCTTGGGTATCGAGGCGGCCAGCCGGATGAACGATTTCTTCGAGGCGTTCAACGTCGGCACGGAGGCGCGGTCCTTTGCCGGACTCGACCTCTCCGAGGATGACTACGGGATCAACGTCTGGCCTGATCTCGACGGCTTCCGACCCAAGATCGAGGAGTACTACGCGCACGCTGCGCGGGTCGCGCGGGTGCTGACCAGCGTTTTTGCCGACGCCTTGTCGCTGCCGTCGGACTTCTTCGAGTATCTGACCGACCATTCGGTCGACGTGCTGCGCATGAACAACTACGCGCTGCCCGAGGGCACGGTGACCCTCGACGGCGATCTGACCGGAATGGGTGAGCACACCGACTTCGGGCTGGTCACGGTTCTGTGGGCGGATCAAGTCGCAGGCCTACAGGTGCTCGGTCGCGATGGCGTGTGGCACGACGTCTCGCCCATCGACGGTGCGCTGCTGATCAATCTCGGCGACCTGACCGCCCGGCTCACCAACGATCGCTGGATGTCGACGCTGCACCGCGTGAAGCCGCCGATCGTCAACGGGACGATCCAACGCCGCCGATCTGTCGCCTTCTTCCACGACGGAAACATCGACGCCACGATCGAGACGCTGCCCAGCC
The DNA here is from genome assembly GCF_020735545.1 of Gordonia otitidis. NCBI lineage: Bacteria > Bacillati > Actinomycetota > Actinomycetes > Mycobacteriales > Gordoniaceae > Gordonia > Gordonia otitidis. Next base: position 1,984,463 of record NZ_CP085974.1, on the reverse strand, counting down.
ATCTCGAATCCGACAATGGTCTGGCATACGAGCCGATCACCGTCCGCGAGCACATAGCCGCGAAGCTCGCAGGCTCCCGACAGGGCAAGGCCAACACGAGCGCCGTCCGCGAAGCAGCGCGCGTTCGTTCCGCAGCGGAAGCGGCGAGATGACCGAGCCCGCTGCAGTGCCCACGCCCGACGACGGGGGCTCGCCCACCATCGTTCTGATCCACGGCGCGTGGGCGGGCACCTGGGTGTGGGATCGACTTCTCGAACCGTTGGACCTGGCCGGAATGCGGCCTCTTCCGGTACGGCTGCCGGGCGTCGGTCCTACGTTGGACAGACCCGCAAGCCTCGGCGAGGTCGTCGACGAGGTGCTGCGTCAGATCGACGACGTGGACGGACCACTGCTGCTCGTCGGTCATTCGGGAGGGGGAGTCGTTGCAACCCAGGTGGCCGAGCGCATCAGCGAACGGGTCTGCGGTGTCGCCTACATCGCCGGGATGATGCTGCCGTCCGACTGGAACTTCGGCGACCTGTGCGACGCGGCGGGACTGCCCGCACCCGTCGGTATCGCCGCATTCCTGACGGTGAGCGACGACGGTGAGACGACGTCCGTACCGCCGGAGGCCGCGGCCAGCGTGTTCTTCCAGAAGGCGGACCCGGCCGACGCCATCGCGGCGTCGAGATCTCTGTGCCCGCAACGGGAATCGGGACGGCTCATCGCCCCGCACTGGACCGCGGAGCGGTTCGGACGAATCCCGAGACTCTATGTCGAGGCCACTGACGACCGTTCGGTCCCAGTGGCCGCACAACGGCGAATGCAGCAACTCGTTCCCGGCGCGGAGGTCATCACCCTCGGCAGCGACCACGCACCGCAGCTGTCCGAACCAGCGTCCGTGGTGCGCGCGATCACGGAGTTCGCGCGCAAAGCCACAGCAACCTGGCGTCACCAGGATCGAAATGCTTTGACTGAGTAGTCATCGCGCGGGCAGGTAGTGCTGTGCTGCGAACTCACGTACCGGCATGCTGATTCGATTCCTCCGCGCGCTTGCGAGATTGGGTGTCGACGGGTTCCAAGCCCGTTGCTCCCGACATCGAAGCACTGGAGGAACCATGTCCGACAAGACAATCCGCAAAGCAGTACCCGGGCGTCGCACCCGCCGTGCCACCGTGGTGGCGGCGTTGACCGCCGGTGCGGGTGCGCTCACCATCGCGCTGGCAGCGCCCGCGTCCGCAAATGTGCAGAATCCCGTGGTCACACCGGGTATCGACGGCAAAGTCGCAACAACCTGCGAGTACAACGTGACAGTCCCGCTGATCCCCGGTGCATTCAAGGGACCGGTCACCCTGAAGGACGGCAACCAGCTGGTAGGGACACTGCCGACGCAACCGAACGACTCGAAGGTCGTGTTCAGGTGGACGCCGAACCAGACCGGAAATCGCACTCTCACTGCTTCGCAGACGTTCGTCGGCAACATCGTGATGACCCGGACAGCCGACGTGTTCGTCGTTCCCGGGCTGAACCTCGGAAGTCTCTGCATTGCGCAGTGATCTCGGCGCCGCCATTTCCAGCGTGAACGGTTCGACAGGCGAGGTCGAACCGTCCACGCAAGCGCCGTCCGACCGGTGCCGTCGTCCCGGCTAGTGCTCGTGGCTGGAGCGTGCCGTGAACGACGCGTCGAACGAATTCTGTGCGATGGCGCGGAGGTGATCGTCGCTCAAGTCCAACTCACGTCGCACCTCGACGAACGCATCGCCGACGTACCCGCCGAAGTAGGCCGGATCGTCGGAGTTGATGGTGACGACGAGTCCGGCGTTGAGTAGATCGAGCAGCGGATGGTCGGAGAGTTTTTCGACGCCCCGCAGGCGCACGTTCGAGAGAGGACAGGTCGTGAGTGGGATACGGTCGGCCGCCAGCCGTGTGAGCAGTGCGCGATCTTCGAGAGCGCGGACACCGTGATCGACACGTTCGATCCCGAGGACGTCGAGTGCCTCCCAGATGTACTGCGCAGGCCCCTCCTCGCCCGCGTGCGCCACGACATGGAGTCCAGCATCACGGGCACGGTCGAAGGCGGGTGCGAATTGGCTTGGGGGAAAGCCGAGTTCGGCGGAATCGAGTCCGATCCCGATGATGCTGTCGAAGAACGGTTCCAGAGCATCGAGGGTTGTCATGGCATCGGCGACCGGCTTGTCACGCAGGAAGCAGGCGATCAGGTCGGCGTGAACACCGGTTTCCGACGACGCCGCGTCAAGGCCACGACGCAGCCCCCGCACGACGACGCCGAGGTCGACGCCGCGCGACGTGTGCGCCTGCGGATCGAAGAAGACCTCGGCGTGCGTGACTCCCTGTGTCGCGGCCTTGCGCAGGTACGCCGCCGCGAGGTCGGCGAAGTCATCCTCGGTACGCAGCACAGCCATGCAGGCGTAGTACAGGTCGAGGAAGTGTGGAAGGTCGGCGAAGGCGTGTGCGCTGCGCAGCTGATCCACAGACGCGTAGGGCAGCGCGACGTTGTTCCGAGCGGCGAGAGCAAACACCATCTCGGGTTCGAGAGTGCCCTCGATGTGGATGTGCAGTTCCGCCTTCGGCAGGGTCAAAAGCTCGGCATCGTCCATGATGTCCATCCTGCCCGGCGGGTCATCACGGCCGCTGCACGGACTGGAATACGGCCTCCCGTCGGTGCGTGAATCCCAGGTTCTCGTAGAGCCGTATTGCCGCGGCGTTGTCGACTGACGCGTGTAGGAACGGCAGGTCGCCGCGACGGCGGATCGCCTCGACGACCGCGAGCATCACTCTGCTCGCCAGCCCCTCTCCACGAAACTCGGGATCGGTGCACACCGCGCTGATCTCGCTCCACCCCGGCGGATGCATTCGCTCGCCCGCCATCGCGACCAGGGTGCCGCCATGGCGGATACCGAGGTAAGTGCCCAATTCGACGGTGCGGCGTCGAAAAGGCCCGGGGCGGGTGCGTTGCACGAGGTCGAGCATGTCGTCGACGTCGTTCGCACCCAACTCGACGACCTCGGCGTCGGACTGTCCACGCACGGTGTCGCCGATCATCTGCACGCCTGCCATGCGCATGCGGCTGATCCAGCCCTCGGGCGGCTCGACGGTCACGGTGGCGAGCGTGATGGTCCCGTTGCGGCCGACGAGCTCGGCGGCGTCATCCCAGTCGGCTGTCGACGGATCGTCGGGGAGTGCGACCCACGGCGACACATCGACCGGGTACCGGAGCGCAGTGCCGTACCTCTCGGCGAAGCGCGCATGCGGTCCGAGCAGTGCCGAGTGGGCGGGATTGTCGAGAACCGCGCTGTCAGCAGCCGGATCGACTCGACGGTCGGAATCGGGGATGCTCGCCACGCCCTCGACGATATGTGGCGCACGACGTCACGCGCCCTTCGGGGTTGCGCGGTCTATCGCCTCCTCCAACAGAGCGCAGAAGTGTCGGTAGAACTCGGTTGCGTCGCTGTGTAGCCGGATCTCACCGAGATCGGCACCACGTTCGCGTGCTGCAGTCGCAGACTCGGCTGCGTCGGTGGCCAGGCCGCGGCACACCCGCAGGTACTCGCGAAGGCGGTCGGTCTTGCCGTTGGCCAGATGAACGATGCGTGAGGATGAGAGGTTGTCGCGCATAGCGAGATCGAACAACGTCTGCAGCCCCACGGGCACCGCGCTGTAACCGCAGTTGTGTGCGCCCGGCCCGCCGGAGTTCAACACCTCGACCAGTCGACGCGCGGCGTCGGCGAGAAACCTCCGCCACGTCGAGAGTGCCGATGCGACGTTCTGCGGTTGAAGCACGGCGGCGTCGACGACACGTTGCGCATAGACGTGGTCATGATCGACGGTGAGCGCGATGTCTGGCCAGCGAGCCGAGTGGTCGACCACGAGCCGGCCCAGCAGCGCGGAGTCGAGCAACCGGTGCGAAAGGGTCGTCGTGAACACCAGGCTCGGCCCTTGAGGTGATGCGAAGATGCGCCACGGCACGACGTCGAGCGCGGGTAGTTCGATGCATCCGTCGACGATCGCGACCTGCGATCCCAACAGTGTGGCCACCACGTCACGCGTGATGGCGAGGAGCTCGGCTTCACTTTCGACGACGTATCCGGTGGCGACACAGTCGGGTAATGCGTCGAGTGCAGCGGTCAGGTCATGAAGCTCGCCGAAGGAGGTGCGTGCGGCTGGTCGGAACGGATCATTGATCATGACGAAGACGGGGTGGGCGTGACCGAAGACCTCCCGCAGTGTGCTGACCGCAAGCTGAGTCAGGCGAGGGATGTCGCCGTGTCCCGCCTGCGCCATGTGGTTGTCCTTGCGAGGTAGGAATCGCCAGCCGAGCTGGGCCAACTGGCCGCGCGTACGGATCCACTCGGCTCGATCTGACGATCGGAGAAGCGCGCTGTCGAGCGTGCAGCGGATCTTCCCGGAGTCGGCCGCAGTGAAGGCAACCAGTACCCGATGACGCTGTCCGTCCTGCCGTGTGACCTCGATGTACTGCCCGGTTTCGAGGCGGGGCAGCCGGAGCGCGAGCGTGCTGGCGAACTCGCGCCAGGCATCCTCGATGAGATCGTCGAAGCTGAGGTCGGACATGCTGTTCCCCATCTCTCCTGTCGGCCGCCTGAGCGCCCGTAGTACGAATGTGTGTTCGAAGAGAACGGTATGTGAGGGGTATGACATCCGACGTTTGCGCAGTTCAGTGGTAGTAATGACGCGATATCTGGATCATCCGATCGGTCTCGGACGGAATGCGCCTCCGCCTGTGAGTGTTGGCAAATACAAGTAGCAATGAGGAGAGTGACATGACAGCGGAGATGTTGACAGTGCCGTCGACAACCGCAGCACCGGTCGCCGATGTCGCGGGTGGCCCACTGCTGCCCACCGAGGACAGCTTCTACGACGCTCCGTCCGACTTGGGTTCGTACGGTCCGGGGGAGGTCATCCGCTCTCGGCAGGTCGAACTCAAGAACTTCTGGGTGTCCCATCACCAGGCATGGCAACTGCTGTATCGGTCGACCGATCTCGACGGCAAACCCGACGCGACCGTCACGACGGTCGTCGTACCCGATCGGTCGAAGCATCCCAATCCCGCAGTGCTGTCCTTTCAGTGTGCGATCGACGCGGTGACGTCACAGTGTTTTCCGTCCTATGCCCTGCAGAAGGGCGCCGACGCCTCGCGTGCGGTTGCTCCGTTCGAGTTCATGGTGGTCCGACGCGCGCTTGCGAAGGGCTGGGCAGTCTCCATTCCCGACCACGAGGGCGCAAAGGGTGCCTGGGGCGCTCCCCGCGAGCCGGGTTACCGTGCGCTGGACGGGATTCGGGCCGCACTCTCCTTCGAACCCCTCGCGCTCGACCCCACGAGTCCGATCGGCATGTGGGGATACTCGGGTGGCGGGCTGGCAACGTCGTGGGCTGCCGAGGTGGCACCCGACTACGCACCTGAACTCAACATCGTCGGGGCCGTGCTGGGCTCACCGGTCGGCGACATGGCGTCGACGCTGCTGCGACTCAACGGCGGTCTGCATGCCGGGCTACCGATTCTCGTGATTGCCGGTTTGCGTCGGGTCTATCCCGCTCTCGATCGCATGATCAACGAGCATGCGACCGACTTCGGTGCACGCAACCTCGACGAGGCGACCCGGCTGCCGACGCTCGCTGCCATTCGGCGCTTCCGCAATCACGACCTCGACGACTACTTCGACATTCCGCTCGCCGACCTACTCGCCGACCCCGGCATCGTCGAGATGATGGACGATCTGCAACTCGGCACCCACCCGCCGAGCGTGCCGCTACTGGTGATGCAGGCCGTGCACGACGAGGTGATCGACGCCGACGACGTCGACGCCCAGGCACAGCGGTACCGCGACCTGGGTGTTCCGGTCACCTACGTACGCGACCTTGTGACAGAACACTATTCGCTACTGCCGCTCTCGGGGCCGCTCGCGATCAGCTGGCTGACGCATCGACTCGACGGTCGGCCGGGCGAGGACAAGACGATCACTGCGATTGCCGGTCAGCGGATGTTGCTGTCCAGGTCACGCTGACCGGGACCTCGTCGTCCCACGGCTGTCGGGTCACGAGATCGGCGACGCGTACGTAACCTCTCTCGAATTCGCCTGTCGCGGCGTCGATCAGCCGGTATTGCTGAGTCTGGGTGTGTATGGGCTGGGCGTCGACGAGCACGATCCGTACCTCACCCGGCTCGAACCCGCATCGTTTCTGGAGCGAGGCGATCAGCTGTTCATTGGAGAGGTGGCCGTCGCCGAAGTTCCAGCCCATCGCCGTCGAGCAGATGCGTTCACCGTCGGTCAGCATGTACTGGGATTCGTCGTGGTCCGCCATCGCTCGATGCGCAAGGGTGAACAAGGCGCGGCCATGACTGTGGAAGGCGCGGAACGCATATCCCATGTAGAGCGCGACCTGGGCGGCTTCCGGGGTGCCGTAGATGCGCTGCAGTTGCGATGCCGGTAGTGCCGCGATGGCCACCACGTTCTTCTCGAGCTTCTCCGACGCCGACGGCGTCATACACCAGATGCCCGTGTCCCAGTTGCCTGCGTAATAGCGCATCCCCGGCAAGAACGACACCTTGCGCGGAAACAGATTCCCGATGACCACGGTGCCGGCGACCACGACGAACAGCAGCGCAACCCACCATGGATGCTCGAGGTCGGTGAGTCCGAGGTCGGCATGCCCGACGAACAGTGCGAGCACCCCGAACATCATGAAGACGTTCCACTCCAACGGAACTCCCATCGGAATGGAACTGAGGATTCCGAAGTGGAAGATCAGCATGACAGCCGCGGCGACCCAGGTGAGCCACCCGCCGTGCGAGAAGAACAACACGATCGGCACGAGGCCCTCCACCGCGGTGGAGAAGTGCGCTATCCACCGCGACGGTCTGCCCGGCCGCAGATCGTCCGGAAAGCGCTCGAAGAACAGACGTTTCATCTTCGGCGATCGAATCACCGCGTTGTTCGACATCATCGTGGCGATCACGAACGGAAAGTGCTTGTTCAGCTTCGACGTCGCCGCGCCGAGCCAGATCACCAGGAAGACGATCTTCGCCGCGACGATCATGTCGACACCGGTGAACAGGAACGTCACACACAGCGCGCCGTACACCTCACCGCGTGCGGCGAGAAAGACTGTCTTGTCGCGTAATCCGACCACGGCGAGGAGCGCGAGAATCGTCCAGACCTCCCATACCGGTAGCGCACCGGTTGCCGTGTCGAGGTCGGGCAGCGGTCTGCTGCCGGGACTCGCGAGGCCCACCACGAGCATGACGAGGAGTGCGGCGTAGAGCGCGATGTCGACGGGTCCGCGTACGTCGCCTCGGGTCAGTGGTACCCGAGTAGGCCACGGTGGCTGGCGAATCGTGTTGGGGCGCAGCCAGTACAAGATCGATCCCAGCGGCGGGAAGAACCTGTTGTTGAGCGGTCCGAAGCCGCAACCGAGCCCGACGACCTCGAAGAGCATCGTGTACAGAACGATCTTCTGGAACACGACCGGCTCGTTGTACCAGGACGCGACGTCGAAGAATCCGCCGATGCCGGGCGTCGCTGCGACGATGGCCCAACCGACGGCGATGTACGCGAGGATCTTGACCACGTAGAAGAGATGAAGAGCAACAGGGGTGCCGAACCCGACCTCGGCCCACTGCCGTGCCATGGGGCGGATCTTCTCGGCTCGCGTTCCCTGACTCCACGTCGGGAAGTCGACTTCGGGACTGGTTTGCTTGAAGAACCCCATGTTCGCCTCGCTGCCTATCGCTGCCGCAGCCTGGACCGTAACAAACCAAGCGAATGCTTGGTTGGGTTTCGAGCTATCCGTCCGTGTCAGCGGAACGAACGGAAGAACGCACGTAGTTCCGAGGCGTAGCTGTCGGGTACCTCGAAGGGTGCGAAGTGACCACCGCGGGCGGGGTCGGAGTGATAGACGAACGGATCTAAAGTAGGCGCCCTGCCGTGGGCGCGCCATCCTTCGGTGGAGTGGTCCGCCGTTGCGCGTACGGACATTCCCGACAACCCGCGATTCGTCCGGCCTGATGGTCTGTGCGGGCGTACCGTGACGCCTGTACCAGTGACAACCCAATGGAGTGTCCCATGTCTGATGCCCTGGAAACCGTCAAGAAGTACGTACCCGACGCCGACCCCGCCGTGGTCGAGAAGATGGCGTCGACCTACCGCCTTGCCCTGTCGAACGCCGACGCCGCGCTCGTCTCGGCCAGCGATCCGGAGGAGCTCAAGACGGTTCGCGAGAACTTCCTCAAGAAGAAGCTCGGTCTGACCGAGAACGATGCCTACCTCGACAACGCGATCAAGGATGTTCTCGAGGAAATGAAGGACGGCAAGTCCAATCCCCGGCTGGCGGTGTACTACAAGCTGGCCGACAAGTTCGGCAAGCTCGGGGTGTTCAAGTAGAGCAACCCGCATCAGCGGATTCTCGGCGGCCCGCGCCTCCGTGACGGTGAGCTCGTCACGGGGCGCGCGGGCCGCCATCTGCGTTGAATACCTCGTCGCGCTCGACACCGGAATCATCTCCTGCAGTGAGGACGTTGAGACACAGCAGGATTGGGTGTAACTGCGGAGGCGGATCAGCGCGCTCATGCCTGTTCTCACGGAAGCGACAGCTGCCTCGGCGGATGTCAACGGGGCGGGAGGCGGGAGGCGGGTGGCTAGCCGATCCGAAGGCTGCTCTCAGGTCGTGTTGATCGAGTGGCAAGGGTCGACTGGCAGAGTCGACGACGTGAACGAGACAAGATCACCTCGTCGATAGACCACACCCTCGCGATGTGACCCCGTCGTAGACGACAATGTCGCGGCGGGGTCGCTGCCTTCCCTAGACGTAGTGCCAGCGGCACGAGCAAGGAGATGCACATGGCAACACCTTCCGGACCGATCCCGCAGTCCTGCCAAAGCGGGGAACAGGCAGATCCGAACTCGCCCACGGAGATGTTCGCGGTTCCGACGGCGCATCGCGGAGTCGGACCGAGCACTCGCACGGAGCGCTTCCCGCAGTTGCGTGAGGACCACGATCTTCCCAAACCCGTACGCGACGAACTCGTCTCGTTGCTCGGTTCACACGGAGCCGACCCTGCGCTGCGCCTGGGTCTCTCGCCTGACAGCGACCCGCGCGAGATCGCAGCGACAGCGCGACGCATGCTGCAGGTGTGGCGCGACCGATCGACCGATCCTGCACTCACCGCTCGTGGTCGGAAACTGTGCGGGATCGCGGTCGCTACGTGTGAGGAGATCCTGAAGGAGATCGAGAAAGGCGCACCCGGACCGCTCGTTTCGCCGCCGGCTGCCGATGACAGGCCGATCGCGAGTCCACCGGAGGACTCCAATGCGCCCCGGGACTCGGCTGCGGCGCGAGAGACTACCTCGACGCCAGGCCCGAAAGTGCGATCTGCGCATCCGAACTCGCTGCAGGCAGTCCCTCGCGCACGAGCCGGTTGGTTTCGCTTTGGACGACGGCGTTGACCGGCGTCGGGACGTCGTGCAACCGGCCGAGCAGCACGATCTCGCCAGACAGGTAGTCGGTTTCGACGCTGCCCGAACCACGCGCGACGCTCTGCCACGTCGAACTGCCCAGCGAGTCCTCGCCCGTGTCGCGGCGCACGATGGCGTCGCCGCGGCGCTGCTTGTCGGTGGCATCCGAAATGATGTCGATACCTGCCGCCGCAATGACCTGCTCGCCTTCGGCCCGTGCACGCCGCACGAGTTCGCTGAACGCCTGGCCGTCGTCGCGGAAGCTGGCGTCGATGCCGTTGACCAGGTTCATGATCAGCTTGCGGTACTTCCACGCCATGATGTCCGAGCGCGGCTCGGACAGGAACGTCGCGGTCCGTAATGCCGACGAAATCGCCTGTGCCACCTCGTCTGTACCCGACGGATAGCGGCCGACGTCGAGGATTCCGGGACGATTCGACGACGCCTGCACCACGACGCCCGGTTCGAGATGGAGCGCGGGCAGCATCACGCACAGGGAGTACACGTGCGGGAACACGCGCAGCAGTTCGCGTTCGTTGGCGACGCCGTTCTGCGCGGAGACGACTGGAGTGTTGACGGGCATGTGCGCGCGGAGGTCATCGATCGCAGCGGCGGTTTGCTGTGATTTGACGGCGAGGAGAACGACGGTGTCGTCGTCCCAGCCGACCTCCGAGGCATTCGACGCAAGGGCGGTTGAAACCGATTGTCGCCCGTCCGCGGTGTCGAGGACGAGTCCGTGTTCGCGCATTGCACGCAGATGCTCACCACGTGCGACCAGAGTTGTGTCGGCTCCGGAAAGTGCCAGGTGAGCACCGATGACGCCGCCGATGGCTCCTGCGCCGTAGATGACGAACCGCATGGTTTCAGGGTAGGTGCGAACGGTGCGATGGCGGGGGGTACGCGGCTGTCGATTCCTGCAGGCGCCCCGTGGGCAGGGGGATTGTACGACGGTGGGCGGAGTGAGCACTTGCGCGTAGCGTGAAAACCATGACTGCTGACAACACCGAATTCGAGCGCATCGGCGAACTGATCTCCAAGGCCAACGTCGCCTTCGTCACTACCAGTGAGTCCGACGGCCGGCTGCTGAGTCGGCCGCTCGCCGTGCTGGACAGGAAGTTCGACGGCGATCTGTACTTCTTCACCGTCGACCCATCGCCCAAGACCGGCCAGGTTGCTGAGGACTCACACGTCAACGTGAGTCTCCAAGCCGACGACAGCTACCTGTCGATCGCGGGAACGGCGTCGGTCACCCACGACCAGAAGCTCATTGACGAGCTGTGGAACCCTCACGCAGAAGCCTGGTTCGAGAAGGGTCGGGAGGACCCGGGCGTCGCGCTGCTGAAGGTGCACGCAGACTCCGCCGAGTACTGGACTCTCGACAGCCCGAAACCCGTTGCGCTACTGAAGTACGCCAAGGCGATCGTGTCCGGCGACCAGCCCGACGTCGCGAGCAACAAGTCGGTCGACCTCTGACGGTCTGGTAGAGCCTGACTCGTAAATCAGTCGACGCCGAGTCGACGCGCAACCTCCGTTCCTCCGACGGTGCGCACGAACTCTGGATCACCGCACACCACGAGCTGGTCCCGCGCCCGCGACAGCCCCACGTAGAGGCGCTCCGTCGACCTGTCTCTCGGCTGTGATTCGTTGAGTGCGAGCACGATTACTCGACGCTCCAGCCCTTTGAAGCCGAGTACGTGGCCATAGAAGACCTGGTCGTCGTCCCAGAACGTGGCCCAGTACGACTTGTTGCCCTCAGCCTGCCGTTCGATCTGTTCCGGATGGCGGCTACCGGTGGTGAGTAGCGCGATGTCCTCGGGACGCCAGCCGTCGTCGAGGAGGGCGTCGATCTGGTCGTCGGCCGCCTCGAGTGACTCTTCTGCGGTGCACGGAACAAATCGAACGTCGGGCCCTTCGCCACCCTTGAGTAGCATGCGTTGTCCGACAAGCGAACTGAATGATCTGGCGATCTGGCGCGTGTTTCGGAGGTTGTGATCGAGGACGATGGGTACGAGCAGGACCGGCGGTGAACCCTGCCTGTCGAAGACGCGCTGTGCCTCGTCGCTGAACACGTAGATTCCGCTGGTTTCCTGGTCGCGCAGGCTTGCGAGGAGAGGCGGCCACCACTCGTCTGCGAAATCTTGCGCCTCGTCGACGATGATCGAGTCAAATCGCTTGCCGGGTGGGAGCGTGTCGGCCAGATCGCGCATCTGTTGCGGCAGTTCGTGTTCCCAGAACTGCGACGCAGCCTCGCTGCGCACAGACTCGTCCGGTCCGGCAGCGGCACCCCATTGCATCCCGAGGTCGTGGAACTCGCCGACGTACGACGGTCTGTCTTTGCGGTTCCACGCCGACGTGATGCGTTCGAGGTATGACGCGAGACCATGCGAGTAACAGACCAACGCGACGCGTTGCCCCGCTCGCGTGAGGCGACGCGCCTGTTCCAGTGCGAGGAAGGTCTTTCCGCTCCCGGCGCCGCCTCGGATCTCGACGCGCGGCAACGCGTCGATAGCGCGCAAGATGACCGCTTGATCTGCTGTGAGTGCATCGGCGACGTTCTCGTTGTCGATCGCGCGTGCGACCACGTCGCGTTGAGGAAGGCCCCGACCGCCGAGCGCCACCATGAGTTGCTCAATACCGCTGCTGTCGAGGAACGGTAGATCGGACGTCTTCTGCAACAGCACCCGTCGGACCAGCGGCATCACCTCGTCGAGTTGGGTGCGATCGATGATCTTCCACCGTGGGCAGTCCGGTAGCGCGAAATCGGCGGGGACCTGCGAGTGCGGAAAGACGACGAGATGATCCCAGCGTCGGCGGCCCTGCGTCCACCGCGGATCGGCCTCGATGAAATCGCGAAGCGAATAGCAGCCCTCCAACGCTTGCCGGACTGGCGCTATCCGTTTCGGTGGTCGGCCGCTACGCGTCTGCCACCACGACTCGCCGTCGTGCCACACCTCGCCGCCCTTGACCTCGAGACAGGCGATTCCCGCGCCCTCGATCGCCACCACCAGGTCGATCTCGTGGTCTTTGTCATGGTCGGTAACTCGTTGATTCGCGATGAGCAGGTCGGCGTCGGAGAGTTGCTCGTTCAGCCGTTCCCAGATCGCCTCTTCGGCATTCGATGCGAAGCGAGGTGCCTGCGGGATCGTGTGCGGCATGCGTCAACCCTCTCGACTGTGGTGATGCGCAGTGCGTCCGTGATGCATGGCGCGTCGAGTAAGTGTGCCAGGCGAGTCCGACATTGCGGGCGATGTACGGACTCAGACGATGAGCCGAAACATGTTCGACAAATCCTTGAGGATGTCGGATTAGTCCGCTATCATAGAACACACATTCGATCAACCGTCGGCCAATCACCGGCGTGTTTGCTTAACTACTCAGCATTGTTCTCTACTCAGCATTGTTCACCGATCAACAGTTGTCGACGGCACAGGTTAGGGGGCGGGGGTGGCGCCAGGTGCAAGGAAATGATGACGAAGTCCCAAGCGGGCGTGTCGGTTTGGGATCAGGGTCGATGACTTCGGCCGTGTTCGACGCTGCCCTCCCAGGTTCCCCGGATGCTGCCATCGCCGAGAAGCTGGGCCAGTTGGCGGTTGTGCTCGACGAGTTGGCACAGGTCGACGTGTCGACATTGTCGGATGCCGCCGTGGCGGAGGCCGCAGTTCACGCTGAGCGGTTGGCGAGGCGGACGTCGAGCGCGGTTACCGATCGGTTGGTGGTGGAGGCATCCGATCGAGATGTACCCCGCAAGCTCGGATACCGCGATGTCCGTGCCTTCTTGTCACACCATCTGCATATCGGAGACCCGGCGGCACGTCATCGATTGATCACGGCGACAGGAACATTCACCTCATACGGCGGTGAACGGCTGGCGCCTACCTGTCCCCGCTTGGCCGAGCACGTTGTCGAGGGCACGATTGCCGGTGCGCATGCCCAGGCCGTGCTGGACATCCTGAAAGCAATCCCACACGACATCCCCGACGACACCAAGGTTGCCGCCGAGGCGCAGATGGCCGACTACGCAACACAGTTCACACCAGCCGAGGTCACCAACCTGGGCATGCGATTGTTGGCTCATCTGGACCCGGACGGCTCAATCACCGACGACAAGGATCGCAAACGACGTCGTCGTCTGTGGGTGAATCGTCAGAACGCACAATTGATGTCGCGCCTGACCGCCGATCTCGATCCGGTGGCTCGGGCCCGTCTCGATGTGGTGTTGGAGGCATGGGCCACCCCCGGGATGAACAATCCCGACGATCCCGCCTCGCCGTCAGGTCCGGCCACGGCCGCCAATGCCGAAGACGTGGCGGCTGCAGCTGAACGTGACACCCGCTCGCGTGCGCAGCGCAACCATGATGCGCTCTCAGCGCTGTTGGAGCGCGTCTTGGCGTCGGGGATGCTTGGCAACACCCACCGGGGACTGCCGATCCAGGTGATCGTGAAAACGACATTGGCTGAGCTCGAAGCAGGCGCCGGGGTGGCGCAGACCGCGACCGGGTCGCTGCTGCCGATCGCCGATGTGGTCGAGATGGCCGCTTCCAGTGGCGCCCAGCCTTTTCTGGCGGTCTTCGCCGATCACACCACGGTTCCGCTGTATCTGGGTAGGTCCAAACGGATCGCCACTGTGGGACAGCGCTTCGCGTCGTTCGCCTCCGACGGAGGCAGCATGTGTTCGGCTCCGGGATGTACGGAACCAGCCTCCCGGGTGCAGATGCATCACGCGGCAAAAGATTGGGCCGACGGTGGACTGACGGATATCGATCAGTTGGTGCCGGCCTGCGCCATCCACAATCGCCGGGTTGGGCCGAAGCCCGGCCAGTACACCACGCGCATCATCGCTGACGGACCAGACACCGGCCGAGTCGCGTGGCGACTCAATTCCGCGCCGGGTATGCCGCTCAACCCTGAGCACATCAACCGTGCTGCCGACGTCGCCGTTGACTTGCGCGACTACCTCGCTCACCGTTCAGCGTCTGTCACAGGTCATGTCAGTGGCACCGACGTTGGCTACTCCTCCCATTCGGTGAGCCCTTCACGCATGGCGGACGGCGAGGGTACGGACAACGCCGGAGACTCGAGACGTAACACCGATGCCGCGCGCAGTTCGGTCGAGGCCTCGCTGACCTCGGCAGTGCCGAGCGGGCTCGTCCTCGTCAGCGACACACGAGTCGACTTCAGTTGGCCCCCGTCCGGCCCCGACGCCCCCGATCCGCCCAAGCCGCCGAGTCTGCCGGATCCACCGGGCCCTGCGAGCGGCGTCGACTCGCCGGGCGGGACCGACCCACCGTCTCTGCCCGACGCGGCCTGACACACGCCGCGGGAACTCAACCGAGTCGTCGCGCGAAGCCCACCCCGCCACCACATGAGGTGGCGGGGCATAGGGAGTTTGTTTCGGTGCGCGCGAACGATTCGACGTTGCAGCATTTCTTGACGGGACCAGGGAAATGCTGCGCGGCTAGCGTGAGGACTGTCCGGGTTCGGGGGCCCTACATCCCGCTCGGTTCGGGCGCCTCCGCGTGCCGCAGTGGTGACCTCTGCTGACTGAGTGCCCGCCGGTTGAGGGCGCTCAGCCAAGTTCTTCGTCTTCGAGCGCGGCGTCGGACTTCACCTGCTCCATGTGTTCGCGCATGGTCTTCTCCGGCAGCCGGTAATGCACGGCGACGTAAAACACGATGATGCTGAACACCACAGTCACGATGTTGGCCGGCCAGAACCCGAGGATGGCGGAGTCGTCGAGATCGCCTGCGAGGTAGGAGATCAGGGCGAGGCCGGCCAGCCAGATGATGATCCACGAGCCCGAACGCATCTCGAGCACCGGCTGGTCGTAGACCATCTCGAGGACGGCGAGCAACACCAGGCCGATGAGGACCGCGATGAACAGCTTGAAGTTGATCGTCCACGTCGACCAGATCACGATGAGATTCGACGAGACGAACGCGAGTACCGGGATCACGTCGCCACCCGGGACACGGAAGGGGCGGTCGAGTTCTGGTGCGGCACGACGCAGCGCGGCAACAACCACCGGTCCCGCAGCGAAGGACAGCACGGTCGCGGACGTGATGAACCCGACGAGCTGCTGCCAACTCGGGAACGGCAGCAGCACGATCAATCCGAGCACGAACGCGACCAGCAGACTGACGAGTGGGACGCCGCGGTGCGTCGTCTTGGCCAGGGGTCGTGGCGCGTTGCCGTTGCGCGCCATGGCGTAGGAGACGCGCGCGGTGACAGTGGTGTAGATCAGGCCGGTGTCGGCGGGCGACACGATCGCGTCGATGTAGAGCAGCGTGGCCAGCCATGCCAGTCCGAGAGCGGTGGCGATGGCGGCCAGTGGACCGAAGTCGTTCTTGAAGCCCATCTCCGACCAGCCTCTGGCGAAGTCGGCGGGATTGAGTGAGCCGATGAACGCCACCTGGAGGGCCACGTAGATGACGCCGGTGAGCACCACCGAGCCGATGACGGCGATGGGCACGTACTTGCGTGGGTTCGACGTTTCTCCGGCGAGTTCGATTCCCTGGCGAAAACCGAGAAAGGAGAACACGATTCCCGACGTCGCGATGGCCTCGAAGACGCCCTGCCAGTGGTTGGGCATGAAGCCCTGCGAGGTGAAGTTGTCGGTGCGGAACTGGGTGGCCAGGAAGGCGATGATGACGATCAGGATGATCGCGAGCTTCCACCACACCAGCACGTTGTTGATGCGGGCGAACCATCGGACGCCGACGTAGTTGATGACCACGAACAGTGCCAGCAGCACGAATGCGACGATGTAACCCAGTCCGGTAAGTGTGTGCACCGTACTGCCGTCGACGGTGCTCTTCTCTGTGAACGCCGCGTATTTGGTGGCGTACTGCAGTGCGCCCTCGACCTCAATCGGAGCTACAGTGCCGCAGGCGATCCAGAGGATCCAGCCACCGGTGTAGCTCGCGAACGAGCCGAAGACGATGTGCGGGAAGCGCACCACACCACCCGACACCGGGAACATGGTCCCGAGTTCGGCAAACGTGAGTGCGATCAGAAGGATCATGAAGGCGCCCAACGCCCACGAGATGATCGCGGCGGGACCGGCCTTCTGCGCGGCGTTCATGGCGCCGAACAACCAGCCGCTGCCGATGATCGATCCGACGCTGGCGAACAGAAGTCCGATGAGCCCGACGTCGCGACGCAGCGTGTGTTTGGCTGCTTCTGGTGAGTCCGAATTGGTTTGAGTCATCTCGCCTCCCCGTTACGGCACTGTGGTCTTGAGCCAACCTAACCGCCGAGGTGCCTTCGGACTGCTGGAACGAGTCCATTGCGGCCGAAACGTGTTGCAATAGTGCGTAAATCGGTCATATCCGACTGTGTGCGTCGTCGTGGGGCGGCGTGCAACTCACAGATCGATATCGTGTTCGTCGAACTCGACGTCGACGCGTTTCAACGGTTCGATGTGCTTGCGGCCCAGCCAGACCGGTGTGGTGTCGGGCTGGGTTGAGTACAGGCCGTGTGATGCCGATCGGACGCGGTCGTACTGGCTGGGCCAGCGAATGCTCTCGGCCAGGGTGTCGATGACGTCGCGGCCGCGATCGAGGACCCGGACTACGTAGAAGGGTGCAGGCAGGACGTCGGATTTGCTTGTGTTGCACGGATGGCAGGACAGGACGAGGTTCGCCAGGCCGTCGATCCCGGTACGTGACCACGGGAGGACGTGGTCGACGTGACGTCCGGCGCGCAGGCGGGCGTTGCAGTAGAAGCAGTCGTTGCCGAACTGGTCGGCGAGGATGCCCGCGGGTCTGATCAGCGAAACGCGTTCGGTGCCGAAGAGGTGGTCGGCGATGTCGGGGCCGTTGTCGAGGACGTCACGGTTCATGTGCCGCACGTCGTCGACCCATGCGAGCTGGAATGCGGGCTTCACCAGTGGTGCGAGCCGAGCGAGTGTGTGGCAGACGCCGGCGAAGAGTAGGAGTCGGTTGCCGTGGTCGGCGATGACGCGGGTCGAGTCGGTGCCCATCCACGAGTCGTCGTAGAGGAAGCACTCGTGCGTGTGGGTGCCGACCTGCTGCAGCAGGTGTAGCGGGTAGCGGACGAGAGTCTTCTTGATGGTGTCGTGCGCCGCGGAGTAGTGCTGTGGAGCAGCCATTTTCGCGGTCTCGATGGGGACTTCGCGTAGGGAGCGGCATTCGGCGCGGAGCTGTTCAAGTGCGGAGAAGATGACGCCGCGGCCGTCGCGCGATTGTCGGAGCACCAGCTGATCTCGTTCGCTGAGTGGTCGCAACTGGGTCCAGTAGAGTGCCATCACGCGGTCGGTCAGGTCGTCGAGGTCGATGGATACCTCGGCCGGGGGGTCGTCGGGAACGGATTCGACGGCAAGGTCGAGGAGCGCGACCATCACCGCGAGCTTGTACGTCGACGTGCGCCTGCCACCCTCCAGCACCGCGACCAGCTGCTGGCCGAGCGTCAGGGGGTCGGAGGGCATGGGGTGAGTGTAGGACTGCGCCCGTCCCGAACGCGGCCCTAGTTCGCAGACGCGGTCGGTACACCAGCCGCGTCTGCGAGGTCGGGCGGCGTCTGGGGGGTGACGGTTGTGGGTGCGATCCGCGACGCGGCGTCAGACGAAGACCATGCCGCCGTCCACGAGAATTGCCTGGCCGGTGACGTAGTCGGAGTCGGGTCCGGCGAGGAAGGACACGAGTTTCGCGACGTCGATCCCCGTGGACACGCGGCCGAGGGTGATGCCGGCCGCCATTGCCTTCATCGACTCGCCCTTACCCACCTTGTTGATCTCGCCGAGGTCGCGGTCAATCTCCTCCCACATCATCGTGTCAACGATTCCAGGGCAGTATGCGTTGACGGTGATGCCGTGGACCGCCCACTCCTGGGCTGCGGTTTGGGTCAGGGCCCGCAGAGCGAACTTCGACGCGCAGTAGACGCCGAGCAGTGGGAAGCCTTTGTGCGCAGCGATCGAACCAGCGCCGATGATCTTGCCGCCATGTCCCTGCTTGATCATCTGTCGTGCTGCCTCGGTGTAGCAGAGGAAGGCACCGCGGGCGTTGACTGCCTGCACCGCGTCGAACTCGTCGGGGCTGACGTCCAGCAGTGCTTTCGTCTGCGCGATCCCGGCGTTCGCGACCATCACATCGAGCGAGCCGAGTGCTTCCGCGGTGTCGACCACGAGTTGTGTGACCGAATCATGCTGGGAAACATCACCGTTCAATGCGACTGACTTGACTCCGACAGCTTCGATCTCGCCGCGCGTCGATTCGAGTTCCGCGCTCATCGACGGCAGATCCGATACCGCGACGTCGTGTCCGTCCTGTGCGAGTCGTAGGGCGATCGATCTACCGATGCCGCGAGCTGCACCTGTCACATGGGCCACGCTCATGATGCACTCCATCCTCGTTGATGTGTAACAGGTCACACGCTAGGGATGAGGTGCGTTGCGGCAACAGGGTTGCAGGAGGTTGCGGCGCCCGACAGTGCTATCGATCCTGGCCTCGAAAGGGCCAGAGTTGCCTCCGCATTCTCGTCACGCGGCTGTTGTGGTGCTCTGAGAAATTCATCTGATTGGTGGACGTTAATCTCCCATGGACGTCGACCGAGCGCGACACAATTGAGCGGCTGTTGTAACGCAGTAGTGAACCGGGCGCCTCGACGTGAGGCGGCCTGATAGTTACCAGAATCGGGGGGCCAGTGAACGGAAGAATTGCCGCATTCGTAGGCGTGCTTGTGTCGTTGACGGCGATTGCCTTGAGCGCGATGGGCGCTGGCAAGGCATCCGCTCGCGCCGTGAATCCGGGTGATTTCGTCCAGTACACGTGGTGCGGGTCAGGGCCCGTAGAGCTCGAGTACTGGGACAGCAAAGGCGCGCCGCAAGATGAATTCGTGAACATGCGTAATGGTTGCCGCGACTACGGATACAGGGCTACGTCGAGTTCTACCTATGTGTCGACGTTCATCACCGATGACCGTGGAGGACGAGTCATGTGCGTGATTCGGGTCAACGGGCTGTTGGTCAGCCGCAAGCAGGCGCAAGCCAACGGCGCCTACACCTTTCAGTACTGTCACTGATCGATTCGAGAGAACGGGTTATAGATGAACAAGAAGTACTCGGCTGTTGCCGGTCTGATCGCGGGTGGCGTGGTCACCGGATTTCTGGCAGTGGCGCCCGTAGCGTCGGCTGCTCCGACTCCGGTTGCCTACTACAAGAACTGCCAGGCAGCGCGTGATGCGGGCGTCGCGCCCATCTATCGCGGACAGGACGGGTACCGATCCGCACTGGACCGGGACGGCGATGGCGTTGCGTGCGAGGGTGGGTCGCGATCCAAGCCGGCACCGCAATCCGCCCCGCAGGCACAGCCTCAGCCGCAACCTCGCCCACAGCCGAAACCGCAGGTTAAGCCACAGCCGAAACCCAAGAAGAATGCTCCGAAGTCGAAGCCCAATCCGTGGAGCTGGGGATCGGTCGAGTTCTTCTCGTAGATCGACAACAGCGACCGGGGGCTCGCGTCGTCACAACCGTGTGACGTCGAGGCCTCCGTCGTGGAACGTCGACCGCAGGCGCTTCTTGTCGAACTTGCCGACGCTGGTCTTGGGGACCTCGGGGATGATGGTCCAGTTCTCCGGGAGCTGCCACTTGGCCACCTTGTCGGACAAGAACTCTCGCAGCGACTCAGGCGTCGCGTCGGAACCCTCGCTCAGCACCACGGCGACCAGGGGCCGCTCGTCCCACTTCGGATCGGGGACGCCGATGACTGCTGCTTCGAGGACGTCGGGGTGGCCCATGACAGCGTTCTCGAGGTCGACCGAGGAGATCCACTCACCGCCGGACTTGATGATGTCCTTGGTGCGGTCGGTGAGTGTGAGGTAGCCGTCGGGCGTGATCGAGCCGACGTCGCCGGTGCGCAGCCAGCCGTCGTCGAACTTGTCGGGAGCGTCGACGCCGTAGTAGGCGCCGGTGATCCACGGGCCGCGGACCTCGAGTTCGCCGACGGTTTTTCCGTCGTGGGGGAGGGTTTCGCCGTTGTCGCCGACGAGTCGCGCCTGTACAGACACCGGGAAGCGACCCTGCGTGTAGCGGTAGCGCCACCTCTCGTCGCCTTCGCTGCCGGCGGGCGGCCGGGCGACCGAGCCCAGCGGCGAGGTCTCGGTCATGCCCCAGGCGTGGAGTACCTCGACGTTGTGCTCGTCCTCGAAGATGTGCATCAACGACGGCGGCACCGCGGAGCCGCCGATCAGCACGTCGCGCAGCGAGGAGATGTCCTGTGGGTGCTGGGTGAGGTACTGGTGCAGGCCGAGCCAGATGGTCGGGACGGCTGCGGCAGTGGTCGGCTGTTCGGCGGCGATCAGCGCGGCGAGCGGTTCGGGCTGCAGGAAGCGGTCGGGCATGATGAGCGACGCCCCGATCATGAACGCCGCATAAGGCAGACCCCATGACATTGCGTGGAACTGCGGCACGACGGCGAGTGCGCGGTCGCCCTGGCTGAGCCCCGGTCCGTCGGTCATGCAGACCTGCATGGAGTGCAGGTAGATCGAACGATGGCTGTAGGCAACACCTTTCGGATCGCCGGTGGTGCCCGACGTATAACACATCGCAGCGGCGGAACGCTCGTCGACCTCGGGCCAGTCGAAGTCGACGGGCTGCTCGGCGATCAGCGCCTCGTACGAGTGCACCTGCACGCCGTCGGGAGCGTCGACGCCGTCGGCGGAGTCGCCGGTGACGACGATGTGCTTGACGGTGGTGAGCTGCGGGAGCTGTGGGTTGAGCAGGGGCAGCAGCGACGCGTCGACGATGATGACCTGATCCTCGGCGTGGTTGGCCACGTGGATCAGCTGCTCGGGGAAGAGTCGGATGTTGAGGGTGTGCAGGACCGCGCCCATCGACGGCACGGCCAGGTAGGCCTCGAGGTGCTCGGCGTTGTTCCACATGAAGGTCGCGACGCGCTGGTCGCCGTCGATGCCGAGCCCGCGCAGGGCGTGTGCCAACTGTGCGCAACGTCGTCCGACATCGGCGTAGCTACGACGCCGCGAGCCGTCTCCGGTCCAGGTCACGACCTCGGCATCGCCGTGGACCGTGCTGCCGTGGCGCAGGATCTGCGCGATCTGCAGCGGTGCGTCTTGCATTGTGCTCTGCATGGGTGCTCCTGGGTCTCGCGTGGCTCGGTGTGGTGTCCTGGGGTTCAGGGTCGCGGAGTGACTCCGGTCACGGTGTCGATTATGCAGAATCGGACAGGCGTGTGGAGCAGTGGCCCCAGCTATCGCCGCGTTTGCGGGCCTTTCGGTTCGCGTGCGGATCCGTGAGCCTCTATCTACGCTGCATGTCAGTGCAGAATGGGAGGATTTGGACATGACTGGGGACGAAGTACAAGGCGCGACAGCACGGGTTGATGGCGAGTTGTCACTGTTGGTCGACGAAGAAGGCTTGGTGCTGGCGGGGGATCGGGAGAGTGTCGATGGATATGTCGCACACATACGAAGTTTCGTAGGTGAAGCCTCAGATGTTGTGGATCTCTCCAAGAGCAGCGCCACGAACGCAGCAGCGACTGCGGCCGGAATCGGCAACGCTGCCGTTCAGGCCGGAGAGTTCGTCAGACTGTCGCCGGCGAGTATGAAGCTCTTGCGCATGCACAAGGTCATCCCGGGCACGGACGGCTACAACCGGATGACGGTGGTGAACTCTGGTGGAAAGTTCGCGGGCCAGCTGCAATGGCAGCGGGTTCCGCTGGGTCCATCGCAGGCGATGGCGCTGCAGATGTTCGCGGTGCAGATGGCACTCAAGTCGGCTATCGCCTCGGTTGAGGAGGCTGTCGAGAGAGTGGAGGGCAAGGTCGACGAATTGCTTGCCCTCGCCAAGGCCGAAAGGGCAGGAGACGTCGTCGGGCAGCACGAAAGCGTGTCGCGCCTGGCCGAATATCTCGATAAATACGGATCAGTGACATCCGCGGACTGGGATGCGATTGCCGCCCTTGGTCCGCAACTCGAGATCACTATTGAGAAGTTGCGTTCACACATCAAAGACGCGCTGGATGGATTCGACTCCGAACAGCCGGTCCAGGATCGCGCCGCGTATTTGGAAAGAGTGGTCGGCACAAGCAGAATCGGCGAGACGCTAAGGCTTATGGTGATTGCCGAAGACGCGCTATATCAGTGGCAACGTCTGCGAATTGCCCGGGTCCAAGCTACGGAACCGCAACACCTTGAGAATGTCATTCAGGATTCGCGGAATCTTCTGAGAACCCAGCTCACTCGCGATGGTGAGATCCTTGGTCAGGCGCGAGAGGGTCTTGTCGAGTTCGCGCAGGTTCGTCCGCTCGAGATCGTCAGGTTCATGTCTGTCGACCAGCTCAAGTCCGACATGAAGTCACTGCGTAGTGACTTTGACCAATTCGCCGTTGCACGGCGCAGTCAGGTCATGGGATGGGCCGAGAAGGAAGACCCGAGCATCCAAGATGCTCTCGCTGAGGTCGGTGACCGGGCCAAGCTCGCAGCCGACAGCGCACTCGCAATTGGCGCAAAGGCAGTCGACTTTGGGTTCATGGGAATGGGCCGCGCCGGGAAGTGGATGCAAGGAGTTTCGGACTCACGCGAAAAAGCGCGGATTCAAAGTCCATCCGCATCGATGCCCGATCCGCTGGAACAGACGTCGGATTAGCGAGACGGTCCAGCTGTGGTTCGACAGTCGCGGACAAACGGGACTGAGTTCGTCTAAGACTCGTTGATCCGTGGCTAGTGATTCGGATGACTATCGACTGCGACGCGCAGCCCTGTCGGCGAAGGCATCGAGTGCGGCGGTAACCTCGACGGCCTGCCACATTCGATTCCTGTTGAACCCAGTGAACTCCTGCAGAATCCCGGCATCGACGAGCGGTCGGATTGCTCTGCCAGAGTTGTCGGCGGAGATGTCCAGCTGTGCCGCAACCTCCTTACTGTCGATGACTGGGCGCCGCGGCAGGACGTCGAGGAGTCGTTGGGCCGCAGACCCGCGCCGGGCGCGAAGTCGGGCGTCCCAGCCAGCCCGTATTCGGTGTAGGTCGGCGACTAATGCTCGTCCGTTGTCCACAGCCAGAATCGCTGCGTGCGAGATCCTTTCGACTACTGGCGAGACGTCGCCGTTGCGGTAGGCGTCCAGTGATGAGAAGTAGCTGGAGGTGTCCGACAGCAATCCAGCAGACACCGGGATGGTGACGTTGCGGGTGACGCCGTGCTTGCGCAGCATTGACTGCAGGAGAGCGCGCCCCGTGCGCCCGTTGCCGTCTGGAAACGGATGGATTGTCTCGAATTGCGCGTGCGCTATGGCCGCGACGATAAGCGGAGGTAGGTCGACGCGGTGTGTGAAATCGATCAGATCGTCAATCAGCCCGGGCACCTTCGCGGCGACAGGCGCCACGAAATCTGCGTCGTGCGGGCCAATGCTGCTGCCGCCAATCCAGACCTGATCTCTGCGCAAGCGCCCAGCAATTGTCGGGTCCTGTGACTCCATCAGGGCACGATGCATGGAAAGGATGGCTGCAGGATCGAGGTGGTCGGCGAGCTCGACCGCGGCGGACATTGCAGCGACGTTCGCGACGATGGCCGATGCGTTGCGCTTGTCGCGGCTGCCCAACTCTGCGAGTGCGATCTGCTTGGCGCCTGACGAGAGATTCTCTATCTGGGACGATGCCGCCGACTCCGAACGCAACAGAATGGACGAAAACGGTGCGATGTCACGCCCGAGTTCGGCGTCGAACCGGGTGAGGGTCAGCGCGGCTTCAGAGGCCAGTGTGACGACATCGTCGGGAAGCGAAGGGGAGCGTTTGGCGATGGCCGGTACGACGGCTGCGGAGTACGGTCCCCGGTAACGCTCACGCTGCGCCCTAGTCAGCAGATCGACGGGAACGGTCGGCGACCAGTCGACGGATTCGAAGTCGAGGGCAGGCCATCCGTTGTCTGGCAGATCTGACGGCATAGCCCCATCTTACCGTCGGTTGTCACATAAGTGAGGGTATGGTTGGCGGACGATCCGCAGCGTCACGCCCCCGCTCTGATCGCACCACGGACGCGCAGCAAGCGACCCGACTCGATCCCGTAAACAATGCACGCGCGCAGTCGTTCACGATTCTGCTCCGTGAGTCGTTTCTGACCGAACAGCGCGAGTGTCTCGCGCATCAGTGTCTCGTCGTCAAGTTCGCACCCCCGACAAGCGAAAGCCATTGCGTTGGCAATCTCCTCGGGTGCGATGTCGGGAAGAAGGCGGGTCAGGTCGGCCGGGGTCGATCGGAAGCCGCGCCAGCCGTCAATGTCGACGTCGTGTGGCCACACGAACTTCCCCAGCGGTCCTTTTCGGACAAGTGAGTCCGGCACGCACGAGGTGATGAACTCTTTACGTGCAGCGCTGACACGGTCGTACCCGAAGCGCCTCCCGATGTCCTTCGCCAAGCGGTCGAGTTCGATAGGACCCTCGGCGGCCACCGTGCGGCGTGCAGCCTCGGTGATGGTGGATCGGACCGACTTCGAATTGACTCGGTCGAGGTCGTCGCGAGAGCCAAGAACTGTGGACGGTCCGGACACATATTCCGCCGGGCAACTGTCCCAATCGCGTTGAGCTTGAGACGAAGCATCAGTATCGATCAGTGCCTCAGCAGCACCTGCTTGCTGAGGTGCCAAGGTCGTAGCTACACGAGGAGGTGAGTCGCGCGAATCGCTGTCGACGACAGATGGGCTGTTCGTGTGCAGTTCTCCGCGCCGCTTCTCCCAATGCAGTTCCAAATGCTCAGTTGTGTCAACGCTTTCGGCCTCGGAATCCTCCGTGTCTTCGTTGTTGGTGCTCTTGGCTTGCTCGATTGCCGCTGCTTGAGCCGCGGCCTCTTCTTCGATCTTCGCTTCGAGTGCCTTTTGTCGTTCATTGGCGCGTGCCACGGCTTCGTCGACGCGCTTGATTGCAGCGTCGGGTGACTCGATCCACTCGGGGAGCCATATCCGAGTTACCGCACCCCAATGCATCATCGGTTCCAGTAGACGCGGTGTCAGATCACGATCGGCCACCGTTGGACGTGACGCCCAACGCGGCCCGTCGAGCATGATGGCGACCTGCCACTTCGGTGAATGTGTTTCTCGCACCACCAGATCAAGGACAAAGTCGGACAATCCGTAGTTGAGTTCGACCTCGTAGCCGCGTTCACGTAAAGCCGCACAGACCGCTTCCTGTACTGCGCTGGGAGCGTCGCTGCGCGAGTCGTTGCGCGACTGATTCGGTTGCACTCCGTGCCCCGCCATCTCGAGGTATCCGCGAAGGTGTGCAAGCCCAACAGAACGGGTACGCGCGAGATCGATATCGGAGGGGTCGAAGGAGGTGAAAATGACGACCTTGCGCCTGGCCCGCGTGATCGCGACGTTGAATCGCTTCTCGCCTCCGGTTTGCGATAGGGGGCCGAAGTTCAGTGGGAGATTGGACTCGCCCGGCCGCTTCGAGAACGCAGCGGAAAATAGGATGACGTCACGCTCGTCGCCCTGCACGTTCTCTAGGTTCTTCACGAAGATCGGTTCGTCCAGCTCGGGCCGAAGGTGCGCGCGAACCAGGGGATCATCACTCGCTTCAAGCAGGTCCTGAACGAGAGTCTGCTGCTGCTTGTTGAAAGTGACGACACCGATGCTCTGAGCGCCGAGCCTCGGGGATGCCAATCGCGCACGAATTTCGGCGACGATCTCCTCCGCTTCAACGCGGTTGGTCCGGAACTCGGTCTTGCGATCTTCGCGATTGAACTGACCGTTCACGCGCCGCCACTCGACTCCCGCGGTGTCGTCACCACCGGGAGAGGGGAGGCTCGCCAGACGGCCTTCGTAGTACTTCTGGTTGGAGAAGTTAATGAGCGATTCGTCTTGCGAGCGGTAGTGCCAAGAAAGCCAGAGACGCGGAACCCCGGAGTCGACGCACTCCGAAAGAATGCTCTCCATGTCGGCCGGCACGACGACGTCATCGTCATCGGTATCGTCATCATTCGCAGTCACCTGACCGATCGATGTCGGAGGCATCTGTTGCGAGTCGCCTGCGATGACGGCCGTCCGTCCACGTCCAAGCGCGCCAATCGCCTGGGGAACCGTAACCTGCGACGCCTCGTCGAATACAACGAGGTCGAACGTAATCGAGCCAGGGGGTATGAACTGCGCCAGCGAGGCGGGACTTACAAACATCACCGGGGTTGCAGCCTGGATATGCTCGCCGTACCTGCTGACAAGACTGCGGAACGACGCGCCGCCGCGCTTCCTGTCCAGCGCACGACGAAGCTCGCCAACCTCGCCGCGAAGACCGCCCTCCTTGAAGGGGCGACGTGCGAGTAGTTGCGCCGGAAGGGCTTTGGTCTGTTCGTCGCGTAGTGCCGCGGACGCCCGAGCGAAGTCGTCGATTTCGCCGTCTCGTAGTGCGGCGTCGAAGATCGCCAGTCCCTCGGTGTCGAGTCGCTCTCGGACCGACATCTTCGCTGCGCCCCTCATGAATGCCACAGGGGCATCGGATGCTGGCAGCTCGCCGTCGAGCAGAGAACTGACCACATCGTCCATCCCGGCCGATCGTAAGGGCTCGAGGAACGCTGATGCGCGAGACCACCCGAGTATGTGTCGCGAGCCCGACTCGGCAGCATCGGTATCCCACGCCTCCTGGGACTCAGTCCAACTCTCGATCCAGCCACGGCCGTTGAGCCAGCGCTTTGCATCATCGGTGGATGGACGCAGACGCCTGTGCCATGCCTCCCATGCCGACACGACGTGCTCAAGGACGCCGATGCTTGGTTCGTCGGGGAAGCCAACCGAGACCAGCAGGTTCCATGATGCAGCCTCGGACTGGGCGAATGCGGCTGTTGCCTCGACGTAAGTGAACGAATCACTCAGCGCGGCTTGCGCGTCCGGCGACAGCGGGTTCCAGCTGGCCGGCGCGTAGGGGCCGAGGGTCTGAGCGACGTCGGAGCGCAGGCGCATCGACGCATCTCGAATGGTGGGGATAGCGCGGAGCAATGGCAGTGCGCTCTCGGGGGCAAGTCCATTGCCATCTAGCGTGAATGGAGCGAGATCGCGTTGAAATTGCTCGTGGCGCTTCTTCTTTCCGAAGACCCCTTTCGACGCCTCCACGGCTTGGGCAATCAACGATTCGACGTCGCCGGACTCCACGAAGAGAGGAGTCAGTGCTGCGACGACGGATGCGCTACTGCTCTGCAGCGCCGTCAGCCCGGCGAACAGTGAGGCCTTCGTCGATGTGAACTGGGGTCCTTGCCACCACTGGACGATCTCTCTCTTGGGTATCGGTCGGCCGAGTTGACGACGTGCCTGGGGGAGTATCCGCGCGATTCGCTCGGGACCCTCGAGCTGTCGCAGCAGGTCGGTCAGCGAATGCTCGCTGACCAGCCGCAGCGACTGCGAGAGTTGAGCAGTAGCGGAAGAGATCTCATCCGCGGAAGAGGTTGACTCAGGACCGGCGATAGCCCATGGACTTCCCTTGGCCAACGTCACAGAACGAGCCGCACGAGAGAACTGTTCCAACGCGTCGACGATGGTGGATTGCGGTTCTTGTGGTTGCGTGACGTACGCCTTGGAAACGGGTGCCGACGGTCCATCACCGACAGCGACGACGGCTTCGTATGCGCGCCAGAGCGATTCGTCGATGCCATTGCGGCTGTGCACTTTGCTGGGATAGTCCTCTAGCGGCGCCGCCTTCGACCTGAACTCGGCAAGCCTGGCGCTCCACCCGTACTCGTTGTACGCGGTCGAGTTGTCCATTGCGCGACGTAACTGCTCGCGTATCTCGTTCGGGCGCAGCGATTTCCCGTGAAGATCTAGAGCGAAATCGGAGAGCCGGATTTTTGCCAGACGTGATTTCACGACGTCCAGTGCCGCTTGTTTCTCGGCCACGAAGAGGACGGTCTTGCCTTTGCTCAACGCGTGGGCGATCAAGTTGGTGATTGTCTGCGATTTACCGGTACCGGGAGGGCCTTCCAGCACGAATGAGCGTCCCTCCGCTGCGAGCGCGATCGCGCGCAGCTGCGACCCGTCCGCCGGGATAGGCACCGGAACCTGTGTCTCGTCGACAGGAATCTGTTCGAGAAGGGTGTCATCGTCGGCCTGTGGGTCGTGGAAGGAGGAGCCCGCATTGTGGGTTAGGTGCGCGACGATAGGGCTTTGTTCAAGGATCTCCCAGCTATCTTCGAGGTCTTTCCACATGCCGAAGGTGCCGAACTGGCAGATCGACACGGTCGCCACCTCGTCGATGCGTAGGTCGAGCTTCTCGGAGACGAGAGCCTCTCGGATGGACCGCAATGCATGGGAGATATCGATTCCGGACGCGTCGGTCTTGGGATTCTCGAGTGCGTCGATGATGACGTTGTGCTTGAGTTTGAGCCACTGGACGAGACAGTGGTTCGGAGTGGCGATTCCGGCCGAGTCGATCTCGATTCCGAACGGACTCCTCCCCGTCCCGCCGACGATCTTGATTGGTAGGAGGAACAAGGGTGCCCGCGCCTCAGTCCCGCTGGACACCTTGTGGATGATGGCGCCGAGCGTGAGGTAAAGGTTCGCGCTGCCGGTCTCTTCGAACATCGTTCGGGCTGTGCGTGACAGTTGCTTGAAGCGGCGCGTGTACGCGTCCTTGCTCAGCGCCACGTACACATTGCGGTCGCCCTGCAGGTATTCGAGAAGTAGTGACGGCTCGATGTCGGCCGCCCGGCGAGCACCTTGAAGCTGATGGATGGCGCTGAGTTCATCGCTCGGCGTGAATGTGATCCGCTTTCCTGCATGGGCTAGGTCGTCAAGTAGCGCGAGGCCACCACTGGGTACGTGAAGGTCGATAACCTCAGCGGAAGCCCGCAGGTTTAGGAGCCGGTTGCGCGTGCTGAGGTCGAGAAGGGACCTTTTCCAGTTCTGCACGCGTCGCGGTGCGTTGTCGTCGGTGGCCAGGATCGGATCGTCCGCCACGCTCGTGAGCAGTTCCGGGGGAAGCGACAGCGCGGGGCGCGGGCTCGACACCTCGTGTGCTGGTTGCGGTGGCGCGACTTCATCGGCGCTGGGCAGCGGCCTAACCCCATCGCGACGCGCGGCTGCGACACTGAGCACGCCCCTCAGCCGCGACGGGTCACCGAAGAACCTACGGCCCGACGACACTGCCGACGCGAAGGAACCCTCTTTGCCGCCCGCGTAGAAGATCGCATCGACGGGAATACCGATCCCGGACTCGACGAGATTGACCATCGCATTCTCTTCGAGGATGGAGCGCTGAGGGAGTGACGTCGAGTCGTCGCGCAGGAATCCGGCGAATGCATGGGTGTCCATGATCCACAGGAGAGGGCGCAATCCCGCGGCTTCGAGGCATGCTGCGTAGGCGACCGACAGGTCGATGCAGGTGCCAAAGCGCTCTTCGAGGACCTGCGACGTGGTGCGAACCTTCTGGCCTGTGTTTTCAAAGGACGCAGGCGGGTCTATATATCTGATCCCGCGGACATGTAGCGCCTCGTAGATGGCGGCGGCGATGAGCGCAGCGCGCTGCGGACCGCGCTGGTAGCCGCCGAGCGACGAGTCGCCGGTGTCGACGCGGAGGATCTCGGCAGCCTCGTTGAGGACCGCTGTTACGGAGTGCGTGTTGGGTTGCACGAATGCAGCGAGAGAGTCGTAGAAGACGGGCTGGGCGAACCATTCGTTGTGCGCGAGGACGCGAATCGGAATGGTGATCTGAGTTGGTGTCGCCCACACGCTCGATACCGACAGCGTGAGACTTCCGCGCTGACTTTCGTTCAAGGTCTTGAGGAACTCGGTAGCGGGCACGAACTGCGCGAAGTCGTCCCAGACGACGCTGGCTCCGGGCGCTATTCGGCCGTCGTGAGTGCGAGTGATCGGGGCAGTGAGTTCCGCCTCGCCGCTCAAGAGGTGAGCGGTGACCGTGAGATCGGTCAGCTCGACGTCGGCAGCGTTGGTGATCTCGATTGCCGATATCAGCGGGACGCCGTTATGGACGAGTGCCAGGTTGACCGCCGGCAGTGCGTGGATCGAAACTCGAAGACCATCCTGTTCCACGGTGTGGGTGGTTTCGACCGGCGTCGTGCTCATTGATCATCCTCCATCGCCCCTGGCGGGGCGTCGCGCTGAGAAGACAGTACGACGGGCGTACGACAGGGTTGCAGGAACCCGGACATTGCGCGCTACGCGGGTCGTGTCGACGCGAACTTGTCGCAGTACACGCACCACCCGCGGGTGCCGAATTTGAGGTTCTCGATTCGCGCCAACGGGCGGCCGCACTGGCATTTGTCCGGCCATTGGTCGCTGCCTTGGGCGCCGCCTTCAGTTCGGCGTCGGGTCATCATCCGTACCGCGTCGGCGAACTCCGCGCTTTCGGTCCGCAGCCAGGTCCCTCCGATGCGTTCTCCAAGTAGCGGTGTTGCCGACGACCAGACAACGTCACCGACGACCGCTAGTGACTCGTTCAGTGGCTTCGCGGGTCGCAAAAACACATCCGAAGTGGTGAGCCGTGTGACCGCCAAGGGGAGATCGCCATCCGGTTCTGGAGAGAACCACAGCGACACTGGTTGGTGTTGCGCCGCGTAGGCGAGCGGTTCGGTGAGTGGATGAAGGACGTCCGGAGAAACAGTCGCACTGCGGATCTCGATCGGTCCTGCGCTCTCGCAAATGTCGGTACGAAGGCGATCCAAATCGGTGACGACTTCGGTCGGTGCGCTCTGGCGCTGGCGAAAAACCTCGTCGATGCCGATGACGTTCGCGGTCTTGAGCAAATTCCGGAAGAACTCGTAGTTGGCGTCGGGCCGCCGGCGTTGGCGGTGAACGCGACCGAAGTCCGCAAGGAGTATCAATTGCTCGCGTGCCCTGCTGGCTCCAACGTTGATCAGCCGCGCGCCTTCGCCGCCAGCTTCACCATTGCCAAACCACGGATGTAGCTTGAAATTGCTGCCGTCGGCGTCGACGCAGTCGAAAAGCACAACATCCGCCTCGCCGCCCTGGAACCTGTGGACAGTCGAGCCAGATCGTTTGCTGTCCCTGGCAAATGCTCGAAGTAGAGACGATTGAGAATTGAACGGGGTGATCAACGCTGCCGATGCTGATGGCGGAATCGCCGCCACGATGGCTGCCGCGAGCTGGGCGTGCATCAGGTTGTAGCGCGAGCTCACCCCACCGCGTCGCGCGACCCATGTCCTCAGCTGCGACGTGTCGATTGCTACGGTTGGAGCCCCGTCGAAGGGAAGACCGCTAACTGGTTTCCTATCGGTTACCGAAGTTGCTGTGACGAGCGGACTTTCGCGGTAATAGCCTGCGCTGACCGCGTCACTGATGTTTGGACGCATGCGGTGCTGTGTTGTCAGCGCGACCAGTGATCGCGGTGGTCGTCCCCGTAGAACGTCGCTTGACACCTGTGAAGCTTCGAAAGGGCTCTGCGCCAGCCATTGTCGGGCATCGGGTGTATCGGAGAGCACGACAGGACTCAACTGGCGAAAATCGCCAGCGACGATGGTGTGACCGCTGCCGAGACCCGCGACCAGCATGGCGAGCGTGGTGGGCAGCATGCTGGCCTCGTCGATGACGACGACATCGAATGTCTGGTTCGCCAACGTATCGAGCACGCACTGGTGTGCTGTCGCCGCGACCAACTGTGCGTCACATACGACTTGCAGTCGGAT
Source organism: Gordonia otitidis (assembly GCF_020735545.1). Classification (NCBI taxonomy): domain Bacteria; kingdom Bacillati; phylum Actinomycetota; class Actinomycetes; order Mycobacteriales; family Gordoniaceae; genus Gordonia; species Gordonia otitidis. The sequence goes on along the minus strand of NZ_CP085974.1, from coordinate 1,952,392 downwards.
ATCACGAAGCGCTTCGTCAAGTTGCTTGATCAACTCCGAAGCTTCCGCGATCTGCTTGTGCACGTGTAGCTGCTCGGCATCCGACATCGTCGGCTCGCTGCTCAACGACTGCGCATGCAGACGTTCGGTAAGTGTCGCTTTGCGGTGCATCAGCTCGACGGACCGCCGAGCGATCCGCTCACCACGGGTTGCGGCGACTTCGTCGACGAGCACAGGATGCGGATTGTCGGCAAGTAACATGTCGACTGGCCTGCCAACGCGAACTATCCCACCGGGGGCCACGCTGGGGCACTGCTCCAAAATTCCGGAGAGCGCAACGTCAATTGCAGTATTCGTAGGGCCAGTCACCAAGACTCGCTTGCCCGCTGCCAACAGCTCACGGACGAGAACTGACAGTGTGGTGGTCTTGCCGGTACCGGGTGGCCCCCACAGCCAGGTGAGACCGTGAGAGAGCCCGAGTCGAACGGCATCGTTCTGCTCAGGGTTCAGGTGACTGTCCGGCTCGCGGTTGGGGAAGTGACGCGCGGGCTCATCGCTGCGCATCGCGACAGCGAGTGCGGCACTGGTGTTGAAACCATCTGGGCTATCAAGTAACGACATGAGTCGTCGCCGTTGCGACCGTAAGAGCCAGGTCAGGTCGATACGTAGCTGCCCTCGCGCGGTGTCAGGAAGGTCGTTTGGAACTACTAACGTGAGCCGGATTCCGAAGCGGCTGACCACTTCGACGGGATGTGTAGTTGCAGCTCCTCCGTAGCCGAGGACTAGCGTGGCCTCAGTTCCCTCGCGAACCTCGGTATCTTCTTCCATCTCGAAAACCATGAGATCGTGGATGTCCGTCGCCTGATGGCGTTGGCCGTTGTTCAGTCGGATTGTCTTCTCAGCTACCTGCTTCACGGAGGCGGTGATCTCAGCCGCGATCGCGTCGGCCGCATGCTGTCCGAGTTCATTCCACTGCGGGTGCAGTGGATAGGTCTTCGCCGCGGGTCGCGTCGGCGCATTGAGCCCGGCTTGCCGTCTGAGCTCCGCGACCTCCGTCTTCATCGCGGGGGTTCCGCGCTTGCCGATGCGGTATCCACTGCGCGGCTTGACCTGGTCTTCGATTACTCGGGTGCCCGGCAGCATCCACTCGGAGGTTGTCTGGTCGAACTGGGCAACGGGGCGCTCATTGCACAGCAGGAACAGCTCGCCGCTGGTAGACCGCAACCCGCGGCGACCGAGTTCTGCCACGACGGCGCTGTCCGCGATGGGGCCGTCGGCCAGTATCTTCGCTAGCTGGTCGAGGATCTGGTTACTTCTCGTGCGCTTCACAGTCCACCTTCATTCAGAGCTCAATGAGGTGTATCACACGAGTCGGACATACTGCCCGAAACGGTCGTTGGACAGCAAGTAGTTGCGCCGCGGACGGTCGCCTACTGGCCCTTTTGGCCAGGGCTAGAGTTTGCAGGCGCTGAGTCGTCGTACCGGGTAGCAGTCGAATACCTGGTTCAACTTGGTATTCGACAGAGTACAGACCTGCGTCCGCCTCTACGTCTTATCCTCGATCCACCGATTCGTATTCGTTTGGGCGGTGAGGGATAGACGAAATGCCCTGTCTGAGTGACAGAATGGGAATTGTCTAGGTTTCCATCCGTGCACGCAGAAGGGCATCTCGTAGATGCGATTGTCTCACAGTCATCCGGTCCGGTCTGCATCCTGTGATGATCCGAATCTCCTCGGCGCGGCGGGGTTGGTGCCGGTGATGACGTTGGCCGAGCAAGCGGGCCTGTCGGGGTTGGCTCTCGAGCATCTGACGGTGCCGACCGACAAGGGCGCCAATCCGGATCGGAAGGTGTTCTCGCTGGTCGCGGGCATGGTGGCCGGTGCCGACAGCATCGATGACATGGCCGTACTGCGGCACGGTGCGATGGGGAAGGTGTTCGACCATCCGTATGCCCCGTCGACGTTGGGGTCGTTTCTGCGCGAGTTCCGGTTCGGGCATGTCCGGCAATTGGATGCGATCGCCGCCCGCACGCTCGCTGGCCTGCACACCCACACCCCGGTACTGGCCGGGATCGACGGGCCGGTGATGGTCGACATCGACGACTCGATCATCGAGGTCCACGGCCCGGCCAAACAGGGCGCTGGGTTCGGCTACACCCGGGTACGGGGGCTCAACTCGGCGATCACCACCATCAGCACCGCCCACGGTGCACCGGTGATCGCTGCTCAACGACTACGCAAAGGAGCATGCAATTCCGCCCGCGGAGCCCATCGGTTGATCGCCGACACACTGGCTAGCGTGCGGCGTCTGCGGTCGACTGACGCGTCGGGGCCGGTGCTGGTGCGGGCGGATTCAGCGTTCTACGGTCACCGCGCCGTCAGTGCTGCGATCGGTGCCGGCGCCCAGGTATCGGTCACCGTGCGCCAAGACTTGCGGATACGTGCGGCGATCAGCGAGATCGCAGCCGATGCGTGGACAAAGATCGAGTACACCGACGCGATTCTCGACGCGGACACCGGACTGTGGATCTCACGTGCCGAGGTCGCCGAGATAGCGTTCACCGCGTTCACCTCCAAAGCCAAAGCGCTGCAGGTTCCCGGGCGGCTGGTGGTGCGCCGTATCCCCGACTTCCGACCCGAGGGCGACGGCCTGTTCGATGTGTGGCGATTCCACGCCTTCTTCACCACCAGCGACCTCGACACCGTCACCGCCGACAAGACCCACCGCGCCCACGCGGTCATCGAACAAGTTCACGCCGATCTCAAAGCCTCCGCGCTCGCGCATCTGCCGTCGGGAAAGTTCTGCGCGAACGCCGCCTGGCTGGTGTGTGCGGTCATCGCGTTCAACCTGACTCGTGCTGCCGCCAGCCTCAGCGGCGGGCGTCTGGCCAAAGCCACCACATCCACGGTCCGCCGCACCCTGATCTGCATTCCGGCGCGTATCGCGTCCTCAGCCCGGCGCATCACCATGCACCTACCCGCCCGATGGCCGTGGGAAACCGAATGGAACCTGTTGTTCGACAACACTATTCACCGAAGACCGCCAACCTGGCCCTAACCACCCCGGCCCAACAGCCTCGATCCCGAAACCCGGTGAAACAAGCCGACATCAGAGATCGGCAACTGACTCATGCCCGCCACCCAGGCCGAACGTGCTCAACACTTTTCACCACACCGCAAAAGCCGATCGGTGGATCGAGGCTTATTTATGCAGTCCGGTCCAATAGTCGCGTCCACGCCCAATTGTCATAGACCAAGCGAGCAGAATTGTTACAGATATTCGCGTTCGTTACCGCGATCTAATCACGATGAGAATCGGAGCCAAGCGCATTCTCGAAGGTTCAGAATACGCGGATAACCCGGTGCCCTCGTAGCATGACCCCACACCGCTTGAGCTCTGAATCCCATCCGCGCTCTAGTCCAATGAGCGTCGGGTTGGCGTACAGGCCGTGACGCACTTCAGAGGCGGTCAGGCGTCGATATTTGGCTGCCATGGGATCGGACGGGCTCAGAAATTCTTCTTTACGGTGCAGAAGTGGGCGGTTCTCCCTGTTTCCGAAGACTTGCCGCCTGCTCTCCAGGGTCGACATGTCAATCCCGAGGGTCCAGTCCAGCTTAGGGTGTGGGTCGGTGTCGAACTCGGGGTAGCTCGACCACGACACCCTTCGTCCGCGGTGGTCGAGCTTCAGGATGTTCCATCCGTCGGGGCGGCCAACCGCGACAGCTCCACAATGCTCGTACAGGCGTAGTACCACTGGAAGGTCTCGAAAGGCTCGAGTGTGGACATACAGTGCGGTAGCGGTCAGCTTTCCAACGGAGTTGCTCATGGCCCCGCGAATGTATGTGTCGTCGCGGATCTTGAGTAGTAGGCGGTCTGCTCGGGCACAGGCCTCCTTGTAGCTCGAGAAGCAATGCCGCACGTCGGCTTGGACGGTCACTGGGAGATTCGTGAACTGCGGTCTTCCACTGAAAATCGAGATTCCCAAGTAGAGGAGAGTGTCGAGTGTCGAGCGTTTGGTGCCTTCGGATAGCCTCGCCGGATCTGCCATCTTTTGGACAACACGTGCGAGTTCAGATCGATTGAGTTCGGCAACAAGCGCTGCGGCTTCTGAGGGGATCTCTTCGATGAGGGGAGGTCGGCCGCGACCCTCCGCAAATGCGACCACCCCCGCCAGCGCGGTGCCGCGGTCACTGCTCTCAGCCCATGTGTGGCTAGCAAAGGTAGTGCGCGCTAGGTACTGCAACTGATCCTCAGGGCGTCGGAACGCGTAGACCACGCCGGGCGTTGGGGAAACACAGCGTGTCCCGGTCGCTCCTTCGATCAGCGACTTCATCTCTTTCGTGGTGAACAGATGTTGAAAAGTGTCGCGCGAGGTAACGACACCGTCTCCGACGTTCGAGCCCTTGACCTGTGAGTCTTCCCATGTCAGGCGGCAACTGACGACAAGAGCTCGCTTTGTCAGGCCCCAAGCACAGGTGACAACTTCCTCGCGCTCGGCCGGGCTCTCAATGACGTTGAGAACGTACGTGAGCATAACGACGTCGGATTCCGTACGGGTGCCATCGGGCGCGTAGTGCGGGTCCCACCCCTGTGCTTCGTAACCCATGTGGCGAAGCCGCCGGAGGTCCTCTCCGCGGCCGCAACCGTAGTCGAGTAACGAGTTGCTGATTGTGAGCACCTGATCTCGGATCGTCACTCTCAGCGGCATAGAGATGTCGGCTCTGCGGATTGCCGTGAGTTGGCGTGACGTCCCCCACCCCACCGGTGTCCCATTTGAGCTATCAATCTTGTCGGACATGAGCGATAGCCTCCCTGGTGGATCACAGACCTGCGGCATTGAGTGGTTGTAAGGATGCTAGCTGCGCTGATGGCCTATTGGCGCAGATAGACCCCGATCAGAGGCTCATCTGCATCCAGGCAGGTGACGAGCTGGATCGAAGTGGACATGCGTCTGCGCGGCACATCGAACGAGCATCTCCCACGCGCTACGATCGGAGGATCATGATCTATCTCGACTACAACGGATCGACTCCCGTTGACCCCCGGGTTGCGAAGACCGTCGAGAGTGCTAGCTCAACGTACGCGAACCCGTCAAGCCTTCAGCATGGTGCGGGACAGGATGCCGCAGAGACTATCGAGGAAGCTAGAGAACGCGTGGCTGCGTTCGTCGGCCGCCCTGCTCGTGATGTGATATTTACGAGCGGTGCCAGTGAGGCTGCCGCAATCGGCATCGTGGGCCTTATGTTGGGCTTGGCTGACCGTCCCAACGTCGTCGTGAGCGCAACTGAGCACAAGGCGATCCTCGCTGCAGCGGAGCTGGGTACGCGCTTCACACAGGGCGAAGTGCGTAGTCTTCGTGTGCTCCTATCAGGAGAAATCGACCTCGATCACTTGACGACGTTGATCGATGACTCTGTCGGCCTGGTCATCGTGATGGCAGCGAACAATGAGACGGGCGTACTGAATCCCGTATCGGCCGCGCAGGAGCTTGTAGCGCCCTCGGGGGCACTGTTCTTTAGTGACATAACCCAGCTCGCCGGCAAGGCTGAGGTCCGAGGTATCTCGAGGTTGGCCGATGCGATGGTGATGAGTAGTCACAAGATTTACGGACCAAAGGGAGCAGGTGCGCTGGTAGCAGATCGCCGTGTGCAATCGCGTATCGTTCCGCTTTTGGCCGGTGGTGGACAAGAGCGGGGACTGCGCGGGGGAACCCAAAACACAGCTGCAATCGCAGGATTTGGACACGCTGCCGAGATAGCCGATGTGGAACTTCTTGCGGATAGCGTGCGTCTGAGCGCTATGACTAGGCAACTTTGGAAGAACCTCAACGACGCCCTCGACTCTGTGGAGCTGAACGGCCATGAAGCGCCTCGTGTGCCCAACACGCTCAACCTCCGTTTCGCAAATGCTGACGCAGACGCGGTGATGGCATCAATGCCCGACATCGCAGTTTCTTCGGGAAGTGCCTGCCAGTCTGCAACGCCTACTCAGTCACACGTGCTGCAAGCAATGGGATTAACAAGTCAGGCTGCATCGGAGTCGCTCCGTATATCGCTCGGTCGGCCAACCACCAAGTCAGAACTTGATTATGCGACAAGGGCGATTGTCGCCGCCGTCAGCCGGGTTCGCGAACTCGCGGCATAGGTAAGGAACAATAGTGACATTGGAGCAGGCTGCTCAGCCATTGTTTGCTAATCATCAAACATTTCACCCCCGGTTCGGCTGGATAAAGAAGGGGTACGACGCGGCCGAACATGATTATAATGCGTTCAGCGAGGTCGACGCGCCGGTCAAACTCGGTGTGGGCAAGAACATGGTCGAGGCTATTCGATTTTGGGCAACGGCAACCAGGGTTGTCATGCGACTTCCCGATCCCGAAAGGCCACGCCAGTCTATTTACGTCCCCACGCGCCTAGGCCAAGCGCTACTTAGCCTCGATCCACCGATCGGCTTTTTGATGTCTCGTGAAATGTGTTGTGTATGTTCGGGGTGGCGGTGGGCGTGGGTGAGTCGCCGATCTCTGGTGTCGGCGTGTTTCACTGGGTTTCGTGTCGGGGCCGGTTCTGGCCGATGGTTAGGGGTCAGGCTGAGTGTTGTCGTTTGATCGTGTTGTTGAACAACAGGTTCCACTCGCGTTCCCACGGCCATCGGGCGGGTAGATGCATCGTGATGCGCCGCGCTGAGGACGCGATTCGAGCGGGTATGCAGATCAGGGTGCGTCGGATGGTGGAGGTAGTCGCCTTCGCCAGACGCTGTCCACCGAGACAGGCTGCGGCGCGGGTCAGGTTGAACGCGATGACCGCACACACCAGCCATGCGGCGTTCGCGCAGAACTTTCCCGAGGGCAGATGCGCCAATGCGGAGGCTTTGAGGTCGGCGTGGACTTGCTCGATGATCGCATGACCGCGGTGAGTCTTGTCGGCGGTCACGGTGTCCAGGTCGCTGGTGGTGAAGAACGCATGAAACCGCCACACGTCGAACAAGCCGTCTCCCTCGGCTGCGAAGTCAGGGATACGGCGCACCACCAGCCGTCCGGATACCTGCAGGCGCTTGGCTTTGGAGGTGAACGCGGTGAACGGTACTTCGGCGACCTCGGCCCGCGAGACCCACTGGCCGCTGTCTTCGTCGAAGACGGCGTCGGTGTACTCGATCGGCGTCCATGCATCTGCCGGTACCTCGCTGATCGCTGCTCGGACGTGGGAATCCTGACGCACGGTGACCGACACCTGCGCACCGGCCCGGAGCGCGGTGGTGATCGCGCGATGGCCGTAGAACGCTGAATCCGCTCGCAGCAGTATCGGTCCCGACGCATCGGACGACCGTAGCCGCCGCACGGTGGCCAGGGTGTCGGCGATCAACCGATGCGCCCCGCGCGCGGAGTTACACGCCCCTTTGCGCAGGCGTTGAGCGGCGATCACCGGCGCACCGTCACCACAGGTGAGGGTGGTGATCGCCGAGTTCAGCCCACGCACTCGGGTGTAGCCGAATCCGACGCCCTGCTTGGCCGGGCCGTGGACCTCGATGATCGAGTCGTCGATATCGATCATCACCGGCCCGTCGATCCCCGCCAGCACCGGAGTATGGCGAGCCAGTCCCGCCAACAGCCGGGTGGCGATCGCATCGGCTTGGCGGACATGCCCGAACCGGAACTCGCGAAGAAACGATCCCAACGTCGACGGGGCGTAAGGATGGTCGAACACCTTGCCCATCGCGCCGTGTCGCAACACGGCCATGTCGTCGATGCTGTCGGCGCCCGCCACCATCCCCGCCACCAGGGAAAACATTTTCCGATCCGGATGGGCGCCCTTGTCGGTGGGCACGCTCAGATGCTCGCGGGCCAACTCCGACAGGCTGGCGCGTTCGGCCAGCGCCATCACCGGCACCACCCCCGCAGCGGCGAGGAGATTCGGATCGTCACAGGATGCAGACCGGACCGGGTGAGTGTGAGACAATCGCATCTACGACATGCCCTCCTGTGTGTGTGGATGGAACCCTAGAGAAGTCCCATTCTGTCACTCAGACAGGGCATTTCGTTTATCCCTCACCGACCGATCACAAGCAAATCGGTGGATCGAGGCTTAAACCGTCCTGCCGGGTACTCGTGGCGTAGGTCCCAGTGCCACCCGGAGTTGTAGGGCTGTGCCTCCGGGATGAGTCCGAAGCTCCTCAGTTCGGTCCGCAGTTCAATGAGCACGTTCATCTCTTGCTTAAGCGCCATGAGCTTTTGCCATGGTTCGCCCAGTCCAGCATCGAGTACAGCTTGCGGAGTGTCCACGTCCCCGAGTTGGGCAGCAATGTCGATCACCTGGCCGGAAACGTTGTCGAACAGTTCGCTGAGCTTGGTCGGGAACTCTCGTACACGCTTGAAAGCGGCTGCACGGGCAGTGTCGACGTTGGCTTGCCATGTCGCAGCAAGGGTTGCGTCCACCACTATCGGGTTGGGGAGGATCGCGGAGGCAACCACAGCATCAATCGTGAGGTCGTCGCGGTCTGCGAGTGCTTCCCCTGCACTGGTCGCCGTACGGGTCACATGATCTGTGTACGTCGCCGCCAAGGTGAGTGCATGGTGGGCGCGCTTAGCTGCGCTACGAGCGGTCTCGGCGTCCTTCTTAGCGACCAGTCCGACGTGTTCGAGGGGGTCAGCGAGGGCGTCAACTGCGGCAAGTTGCTGGTGGTCGTGTGCTTCAAGATTGAGAGCCATATTGGTAACACTTTCAAATAGGTTTGCGGAGACTAGTCCGCTTAGATAGTGCTGTGACCTGCTGTTTTGTTGAGCCGGCCTCAGTGTGTGGTCCGCTTAGAACTACCGGTCGAACTCGCCGTTCCAGCCGAACACTGGGTCCCCAACGCAGCCGTCGACGGGAATGCTCGTGTAGTTCGCGGGGTCGAAACGCGGGTTCACCCGCTGGTCGTGGCGGTAGACGGAGACGACACGGAGGTTTAGCCTCGATCCACCGATCGGCTTTTTGATGTCTCGTGAAATGTGTTGTGTATGTTCGGGGTGGCGGTGGGCGTGGGTGAGTCGCCGATCTCTGGTGTCGGCGTGTTTCACTGGGTTTCGTGTCGGGGCCGGTTCTGGCCGATGGTTAGGGGTCAGGCTGAGTGTTGTCGTTTGATCGTGTTGTTGAACAACAGGTTCCACTCGCGCTCCCACGGCCATCGGGCGGGTAGATGCATCGTGATGCGCCGCGCTGAGGACGCGATTCGAGCGGGTATGCAGATCAGGGTGCGTCGGATGGTGGAGGTAGTCGCCTTCGCCAGACGCTGTCCACCGAGACAGGCTGCGGCGCGGGTCAGGTTGAACGCGATGACCGCACACACCAGCCATGCGGCGTTCGCGCAGAACTTTCCCGAGGGCAGATGCGCCAATGCGGAGGCTTTGAGGTCGGCGTGGACTTGCTCGATGATCGCATGACCGCGGTGAGTCTTGTCGGCGGTCACGGTGTCCAGGTCGCTGGTGGTGAAGAACGCATGAAACCGCCACACGTCGAACAAGCCGTCTCCCTCGGCTGCGAAGTCAGGGATACGGCGCACCACCAGCCGTCCGGATACCTGCAGGCGCTTGGCTTTGGAGGTGAACGCGGTGAACGGTACTTCGGCGACCTCGGCCCGCGAGACCCACTGGCCGCTGTCTTCGTCGAAGACGGCGTCGGTGTACTCGATCGGCGTCCATGCATCTGCCGGTACCTCGCTGATCGCTGCTCGGACGTGGGAATCCTGACGCACGGTGACCGACACCTGCGCACCGGCCCGGAGCGCGGTGGTGATCGCGCGATGGCCGTAGAACGCTGAATCCGCTCGCAGCAGTATCGGTCCCGACGCATCGGACGACCGTAGCCGCCGCACGGTGGCCAGGGTGTCGGCGATCAACCGATGCGCCCCGCGCGCGGAGTTACACGCCCCTTTGCGCAGGCGTTGAGCGGCGATCACCGGCGCACCGTCACCACAGGTGAGGGTGGTGATCGCCGAGTTCAGCCCACGCACTCGGGTGTAGCCGAATCCGACGCCCTGCTTGGCCGGGCCGTGGACCTCGATGATCGAGTCGTCGATATCGATCATCACCGGCCCGTCGATCCCCGCCAGCACCGGAGTATGGCGAGCCAGTCCCGCCAACAGCCGGGTGGCGATCGCATCGGCTTGGCGGACATGCCCGAACCGGAACTCGCGAAGAAACGATCCCAACGTCGACGGGGCGTAAGGATGGTCGAACACCTTGCCCATCGCGCCGTGTCGCAACACGGCCATGTCGTCGATGCTGTCGGCGCCCGCCACCATCCCCGCCACCAGGGAAAACATTTTCCGATCCGGATGGGCGCCCTTGTCGGTGGGCACGCTCAGATGCTCGCGGGCCAACTCCGACAGGCTGGCGCGTTCGGCCAGCGCCATCACCGGCACCACCCCCGCAGCGGCGAGGAGATTCGGATCGTCACAGGATGCAGACCGGACCGGGTGAGTGTGAGACAATCGCATCTACGACATGCCCTCCTGTGTGTGTGGATGGAACCCTAGAGAAGTCCCATTCTGTCACTCAGACAGGGCATTTCGTTTATCCCTCACCGACCGATCACAAGCAAATCGGTGGATCGAGGCTTAGCTGAGTTGCGCAGCATCGAGGCGGTCACCCAATTGGTTTCATCGTCGACACCGCCTCGCGAAACCGGAATCAGGTGGTCGATCGTAGGGAATAGCTCCCAGAAAGCGAAGTGCGTATCTGACATCTTCCAATTCGGGTGAGCTGGAAAAGCTTCGGGGAATATTACGGAAAGGGTCCGCAGCACTGCCGGGTTGACCAGCTGCGTGCCCGAGTACCTATCGATGAAGCCGTCACCGAAGAATACTCGAAGGCACTGACGTTCAGTATAGCGACGAGTAACTCGGGATTCGGCGACGAATGGGTAATTAGCTCGTAGAGTCTCAGCGGCTGCGTCAACACCTGATGTGCTCAGCTCGGCACAGACATTAGCCAGCACCTCTGCCTTCGACTCGGGGGTTCCCTTGGAAGGTGTGCGTTGGCGGTTAGATGCCATCACAGAACTCTATCGGTTAGCATCGCGATCTAGCCAGGATGCTGTGCGGCGAAAACGAGCTAGGCTGCGTGCCGCTAGATTGGAGATCGCCGACGTTGACGACGCGAAAGCCCTACCCTTAATCCGCATGCGCCGTCCACCGCACGTAAGCACGCTCCTCCGCGCCGCAGCACTCGCCGTCGCGCCGGCCCTGATCCTGACCGCCTGTTCGTCGTCGAGCGACGACACGCAGGCACGCATGACCTGCGGCGAGCTGCACACCGGGACGCAGATCGACTCCAGTGCCACCGCGCAGTCGTCCGCCGACATCTCGACCCGGCCCGAGGCGGCGACCGGATACCGCACCGGGATGCAGCCGGTCCAGACCCACACCTACGCCGCGGCGACGGCGAATCCGCTCGCCACGAAGGCGGCGTGTGAGGTCCTTCGCGACGGGGGTACCGCGGCCGATGCCTTGGTGACGGCGCAGACGGTGCTCGGACTTGTCGAGCCGCAGTCGTCGGGAGTCGGCGGCGGCGCATTCGCGCTCTACTACGACGCCAATACCCACGAGGTGACCGCGTTCGACGGCCGGGAGACCGCACCCGCCGCAGTCACCGAGGACTACCTGCGCTACATCAGCCCCACCGACCACCGTGCACCGATCCCGAGCGCACGCGCCTCGGGTCGCTCCATCGGCGTACCGGGAGCGGTGCGGATGCTCGAGGAGATCCACAACGAGCACGGACGCACGGCCTGGAAGAATCTCTTCGACCCCGCAATCAGCCTCTCTGACAACGGCTTCGACATTTCGCCGCGCCTTGCGACTGCGATCGCCGAATCCGCCAACGACCTCAAGGCAGACGACGATGCGCGCTCGTACTTCCTCAACCCCGACGGGACACCGAAGGCGGCCGGCACACGACTGACCAATCCCGCCTACGCAAAGACACTGGGCGCGTTGGCAACCGACGGCGCGCAAGCGTTGTATTCAGGACCTATCGCCGCCGCAATCGTCGCGAAGGCCGGCTCCACGTCGAACGACATGACGCCGAGTCTGATGACCACCGACGACCTCAAGAACTACAAGGCGATGCGGCGGGAACCGGTATCGACCGAGTACCGCGGCCACCGGATTGTCGCGATGCCAGGACCATCGTCGGGCGGCATCACTGTTGCCGCGACGATGGGAATCCTCTCCAACTTCGACATCCCGTCGATGGCACCGACCGGCGTCGACCGCGACGGAGGGCACCCCAACCCAGAAGCGGTACACCTGATCAACGAAGCGGAGCGCCTCGCCTACGCCGACCGCGACAAGTACATCGCCGATCCCGACTTCATCCCGCTACCCGGCAAGGGTGTTGCGACAATGCTCGATCCCGCATACCTGAAACAACGTGCGGCACTGATCAAACCGAACACCTCGCTCGGCAAGGCACAGCCTGGCGATCTCGGCGAGGTCCCGCTTGGCTCCTACACCGGCACAGAGCACGGCACCAGCCACATCACCGTCGCCGACAAGTACGGCAACGTGGCGTCGATGACCACGACCGTCGAGTCGGCATTCGGCAGTTTCCACATGGTCGACGGCTTCATCCTCAACAACCAGCTCACCGACTTCTCCGCTGAACCACGCGATGACTCCGGACAGCTCCTCGCCAACCGCGTCTCACCCGGTAAGCGACCGCGCTCGTCGATGGCGCCGACCCTGGTCATGCAGCCCGGCACCAACGGCGCCCCGGACACCTTGACCGCAGCCCTCGGATCGCCCGGCGGATCAGTAATCATCCAGTTCGTCGTCAAAACCCTTGTCGGAATGCTGGATTGGAAGCTCAACCCACAGCAAGCTGTCTCGATGATCGACTTCGGAACGGCCAACACCCCGACGTCGAACGTCGGTGGCGAGCACCCGATGGTCAACACCACGAACGACGGCGCCGACGACCCGCTCGTCAAGGGGCTGCGCGAGCGGGGTGAGCAGGTGTCAGTCGAGGACCAGTCCAGCGGACTCAGTGCCCTGCAACGCGCGGGTGACGGCTGGCTCGGCGGGGCAGATCCGCGCCGCGAGGGTGCTGTGATGGGCGACGACGCGTCGTTGAAGTGATGCATGGTGTCACGACTGAATGCCCCTCTCTCAGTGCTGCTCGACCGTCCGTGCCAAGATCCCCAGCGTGGCGCGTAGCCCGGCCTCCGGGATGATCGGGAACCGGCCCTTGATGTCCGCGTCGGTGACGCGACTCCAGTCGTAGTACGAGGTGACGAGCGTGCCGTCGTCGGTCGGTTCAAGGCGGTAGCCGTAGCGATGATCGAGCGGCGGTTTCACGGTGCCGATGATGGTCCACTCGATCCACCGGTCCTGCTCGAAACCGGTGATGAGCACCCGCACGTCGTACTTGCCCATCGGCAGATCGTTGAGCGACTCCCGATCCATGTGGACGACGAACTCGTCGCCGACCGCACCGATCGGCGCACCTTCGGCGCTCTGCAGCATCCCTGAGCTGTCGATGGCGACATGGCCGTCGGGCGAGGTCAGCAGTGCGAAAACCGCAGCGGCGTCGGCGTGGATCAGACGGGTGATCTCGAATAGTTCGGACATCAGGCTCTCCTCGGTGTCGGCGGTCGCACACCACGGTAGGCGCTCGGAGGCACTGCACGGCCGAAACAATCTCCCACCCTGCTTTGCGACCCTAAGAATCCGGCAGATTCATACTCTCGGACAACCGTCGAAGCAGAACTACCGTTGCTTCGGTTATGAGAGCTGCGCCGCCGCTCTCGTCATAGACGCTCCCGCCATCGACATGCCGACCATCTACCAAGCCGAGGACGACACCGATTCCCGTGACCGCAGAACTGTCCGCAGCGCCGCAGCGTGCGTCGCTGTCCAGCGAGCCGCACGACGCCGAGCTGCTCTCCGCCAAGCTAGTCACGGCGCGCAAGCCCGGCCAGTGGGTGAGCAGCGCTGTCGTCCTCGTGCTTGCGGCGATGCTGGTGCACACGCTGATCACCAACCCGCGCTTCCAGTGGGATGTGGTCGGCCACTACTTCTTGCACGGATCCATCCTGCGCGGCCTGCGACTGACGCTGTGGCTGACCGCGGCGGTCATGGTGTGCGGGTTCACCTTGGGCATCGTCCTGGCGGTGATGCGGCTGTCGTCGAACCCCATCCTGTCGACGCTGAGCGCGGGATACGTGTGGCTCATACGATCCATCCCGCCGCTGGTCCAACTTCTGTTCTGGTACGAGCTGGCATCGTTGTATCCGCAACTGTCACTGGGTATTCCATTCGGGCCGGAGTTCGTCACCGCCGACACGGCACACCTCTTCTCCGGGGTGCTCGCCGCCTTCGTGGCCTTGACGATCGACGTCGCAGCGTTCGCCGCCGAGATCGTGCGCGGCGGCATCCTCGCCGTCGACCGAGGTCAGGCCGAGGCAGCAGAAGCGTTGGGACTCAGCCGATACCGCATCTTCCGGCGGATCATCCTGCCGCAGGCCATGCCCGCGATCGTGCCGGCGTCGGGCAACCTATTGATCGGACTGCTCAAGGCGACGTCGATCGTCAGTGTGATCGCAGTGCAGGACCTCCTGTACTCGACGCAACTCATCTACCAGCAGAACTACCTGATTCTGCCGCTGCTACTGGTCGCGACGATCTGGTACGTGATTGTCACAAGCGTGCTGTCGGTCGGACAGTACTTCGTCGAACGCCACTATTCGCGCGGCAATCGCCGCCCGCCACAGAGATTCTGGACGACGGTCCACGAGAACCTGCCACTGTTCGGACGTATCGGCAGCCGCAGGAACGGGGTGACGGTATGACCTCCTCGACGGCGAGCTCGCGAGATAACCACACATCCGCCGGCGAGCAACCCCTTGTCCGAATCCGCGGACTACGTAGGAGCTTCGGACTCCACAAGGTGCTCGATGGGATCGACGTCGACGTTCCGGCCGGCACCGTGACGGTTCTGCTCGGGCCATCGGGCTCGGGAAAGTCGACGCTGCTGCGCTGCATCAACCACCTCGAAAAGCCAGACGGCGGTTTCGTCGAGGTCGGCGGCGAGATCATCGGCTACCGGCCGTCGCCCGGCAAGCTGCACGAACTCTCCCACCGCGAGATCGCCCGACAGCGCGCGACCATCGGCATGGTGTTCCAGCAGTTCAACCTCTTCGGGCATATGACGGTGCTGCAGAACGTGATCGAGGGTCCACTGGCTTCGGGCGTACCGCGTCGCGACGCCGTCGTGAGAGCGGGTGAACTGCTCGAGAGTGTCGGCATGGCGGGCCGAGAGGACTCCTATCCACGACAGCTGTCCGGCGGCCAGCAGCAACGAGTCGCGATCGCCCGCGCGCTTGCGCTGAAACCGCGTCTGATGCTGTTCGACGAACCGACGAGCGCACTGGACCCCGAACTCGTCGGCGAAGTGCTGTCGGTGATCCGCGATCTCGCGAGCCGCGGCATGACGATGGTGATCGTGACCCACGAGATCGGCTTCGCGCGCGAGGTCGCCGACCAGGCCATCTTCCTCGACGGCGGGCGCATTGTCGAATCCGGTCCGCCCACAGAGATTCTCGACGATCCGCAGCATGAGCGCACGAAAGCCTTTCTGTCCGCGGTCCTGTGACAGTACGTCCGGACCACTGCCCACACCACACGTTCACGACGGGGGATTCACCGATGAAACACCCACAACGCATAGTCACCCTGCTGGCGTCGTTGGCGGTGATCGGCAGCGTCGCGCTGACCGGTTGCGGCTCGTCCGACGACACCGCAGGCTCCGCCGAGGCGTCGGCCGTTCCGACGCAGGACATCACGAGCGGTATCGTCAAGGACGAGAAACTCAGTGCGGAACTGCCGGAGAGCGTGCGATCGTTCGGCACGTTGACGGTCGGCACCACGCAGACACCGGGAACGTCGTCACTACCGCACGGCGGCGTCGTCGACGACAAGAATGTCGGCCTCGATCTCGACCTACGCAATGCCATCGGGAAAGTCCTCGGAGTCAACTGGAACGTGCAGTACGGCACGTTCGCCTCGATCATTCCTGGCGTGCAGAACGGTAAATACCAAGTCGGACAAGCCAACTTCGGTGTCACGGCCGAGCGTGAGAAAGTACTCGACTTCTCCACCTACCTCAACGACGGTCAGGGGTTCCTCGGGTCGTCGCGCGTCGACCTGCAGAAGGTGAACACCATCACCGACGTTTGTGGGTACTCGATCGCCACGACGCCCGGCTCGACCTTCCAGACCCTGCTCAGCTCACACGTCGACGACTGCGCCAAGGTCGGTAAGAAGCCGTGGACCGTGCAGTACTTCAACGACACCGCACCGATCTTCCTCGGACTCGGAAACGGCAAGGTGGACCTGTACTTCGGGCCGGTACTCAGCCTCAAGTACGACGAGAAGCATTTGCCCGGCACCAAGTTCCTCGGCGAGATCAGTTCAACGCCGGTCGGATTCGTCACGGCCAAGGATTCAGGTCTGGCCAAGCCGCTGACGGACGCGGTCAACAAGCTGATCGAGACCGGCGACTACGCCAAGATCTTCGACAAGTGGGGCGTCCCGGACACCCGTGTCGACAAGTCGACGGTCAATCCGCCGAGTACCTTCTGACGTCAGCGAACAACCGCGTCGTCGTCGAGTTCGGACATGTACTGCTCAGCGAGGGACAGGATGCGTCGCCCCTTGTTGCACTCCAGTGAGTACGTGTGGGCGCTTTGTAACTCGGTGTCACTTGCGAGGCGTAGCAGCATGGCCGCGAGCGACGACGACGTGCGACACGGGATCACCAGCAGCGTCGCGTCACGGTCGGTGGCGGAGATGGTCATCAGCGGCGGGATCGTCGGAGCGTCTTCGGAGTCGAGACCGGGGTAGCGACGATAGCTCTGCCAGTGCACCGAAATCGAGGTGATCTCCCCGAGGAGCGGCGTCACCGCCGCCGAGAGACTGCTGAGCTCTCCAGCGAGATTGGCCGTGTACGGATACCAGGCGCCCGCAACACGAGCGTCACGATCGCTGGTGAAACGAACACGCGTCGGACCCAAAACCGCGTTACCGAGCACTGCACTTCTCCTGACCGGCGATCACGCCGCATTCATCGGTGACAAACACACGACCAGGCGTCTACGTCGGCTATGAGTGCGCATCAGCTTTCAATCAGACTATACGCCCATGACCTGCGCAAAGCGTCGGCAGATCTACACTTGCAGACATGGCGATAGTCAACCGAGGGTTCGTCGGACGCCGTGACCGGATGGCCGATCGTCTGCCACCAGGGCAGTACTCGACGCTCGACTTTCCCGTGCTCTCCGCCGAGCCCACACCTGCGCTGCTACACGACAAGTGGCGCTTGACCATTCAGTCGTCTGATCATCGTGCGCACAGTCTGGATTGGGCGCAGTTCACCGCGCTGCCGCACGAGGACGTCACCACCGACATCCACTGCGTCACACGGTGGTCGAAGTTCGACACGCGCTGGCGTGGTGTGTCATTCGACGATCTGCTGGCAACTCTTCCCTGGCAACCCGACGACTTTGTGATGGCGCACTGCTACGGCGGATACACCACCAACGTCCCGCTCGACGACCTGACAGGCGGCAAAGCCTGGCTCGCCGATACCTTCGACGGTGAGCCCCTCGCGCCAGAGCACGGAGGACCGGTCCGGCTGCTGGTGCCTCATCTCTACTTCTGGAAGAGCGCGAAATGGGTTCGCCGCCTTCGATTCATGCCGAGTGACACGCCCGGATTCTGGGAGGAACGCGGCTACCACATATACGGCGATCCCTGGCGAGAGCAGCGGTACGCGTGAGGCAGTCGGGCCTAGCGCCAGGGGAATCGACGCAGGAAGACTGACGGCTGTGGACTGGCAGATCACGACCGTTGTCGGCGCCGAGATGCAGACGCCGACGGCGCGGTCGCTGCGACTTGCGCTGAGTGAACCGATGAGCGCCGACGCCGGAGCCCACGTCGACATCCGGCTCACTGCCGAGGACGGATATTCGACGGCCCGCCCGTACTCGCTGTCCGACGTGCGAGAGACGCGCACGATTGAAGTGACCGTCGAGAAGGTGGACGACGGCGAGGTATCGCCGTACCTGGTCGACGTCGTCGAGGTGGGTGAGCCGCTGGAGATCAGCGGACCGAATGGCAGATGGTTCACCTGGGATCCGGCGAGCACGAGTCCGGTGCAGCTGATCGGTGGTGGGTCGGGCATCGTGCCGCTCATGTCGATGATCCGCGAGCGTGAGGTGGCCGCACCGTCGACGCCGTTCAACCTCGTGTACTCGCTCCGTGCTCCGGAGCGGCGCTACTTCGCCGCAGAGCTCGACCAACTCGCCGCGCACGACCGGCTGCCCATCAGCCTCTTTCACACGCGGGTCGCGCAGCAGGACGATCTGCGCATGCCCGGGCGCGTCACCGCGGCCGAGCTCACCGCAGTGACCATCGCGCCCGAGCGTGAACCGGTGGTCTACATCTGTGGACCCAACGGCTTCGTCGAACATTGCGCTCGGGCGATGCTCGACGCGGGGCACCCCGCCGACAGGATCAGGACCGAGCGGTTCGGATAGAGAGGACGCACGCATGGCAGTCAAGAAGGCTCTGATCGTCGGGGCATCACGGGGCTTGGGCCTTGGCCTGACCACGCGTCTCACTGAACGCGGCTGGCAGGTGACGGCGACGAGCCGGCACTCCGGCGGCGAGTTGGGCACTTGCCACGGGGTCGGGAGGCTCTGTGACAGTGGAGAGCGTCGACATCAACGACGCCGCCTCGGTGACCGAGCTGCACGACCGGTTTTCCGACAGCACCTTTGATCTGATCTTTGTGAACGCAGGGATCACGCACGACCGCTGGGAGACCGTCGCCGACGTCTCGACGGAAACGTTCGACCGTGTGATGGTCCCCAATGCACTGAGCCCCATGCGCTTCGTCGAACGGTTCCATGACCTCGTCCCATCGTCCGGAACCATCGGCGTGATGTCATCCGGGCAGGGCAGCATCACCAACAACACGCGCGTGACGGGCTGGGAGATCTACCGGGCGAGCAAGTCGGCGTTGAACCAGTTGATGCGGAGTTTCGCGGCGAGGAACTCCGACGACCCACGCACGCTGCTCTTGATCGCACCGGGATGGGTCAAGACCGATCTGGGCGGCTCCGACGCCGCGCTGACCGTCGAAGACAGCACAGGCGGTGTAGCCGATGTCCTGGAAGCACAGTCCGGAGCAGGCGGGCTGCAGTTCCTGGACTATCGAGGTCAGACGGTGCCCTGGTAGTTCCCGTACTTCGCCAAGCTGGACCGGCGACACCACGACTTGACCGGCTGCGTCACGCCACCGCGAGCGCGTCCACGGGCGCCACGGCGACAGCCCGCCTGCTCGGCGGCAGCGAGGCAGCTGCCACCACGACGGCGATACCCGTGACGATCGCCACCAATGCGTACCAGGGCAGGCCGATGGGTACGCCCGAGGTCGCCTTGCCGATGAGCGATTGACTCCCCACGGTGCCGAAGATGATGCCCAGCACCAGTCCGGCGAGCACAGCGGTACCACTGAGGGCCAACGACTCTCGTACCACCATCGACCGAACCTGCCGCCCCGTGAACCCCATCGCACGCAGCATGCCGATCTCGCGCGTCCGACCGATCACTGTCAACGACATCGTCGACACGAATCCGACCGCGGCGATGATCGCCGAGATCGCGATCATCGCGAGCAGAATCGCGGTGATGACCGACAGCGATCGTTCGGTCTCAGCCATTTCTGCGGGAGGCATGTCCCAGCCATGAACCGGTTTCGTGAGTGAGCTCATGCCGGAGGCGATAGTGGTCACCAGCGTGACTCCGACGAGCAGGCCCACGGTCGACCGTGTGGTGCGCTGCGGATCCTGCATCAACTACACCGTGCCAGTTGATTCCGTGCTGCCGGCGGCTACCGCTTTCCGGGTGACTCCGGCAGGCCCGGAACACAGGTGATCGCGAAGCACCCGGGGTTGCCCTGGAACGGCGCTCGCAGTGGAGTGGAACCGCATCGTAGGACGGTGCAGTCCGACGGAGCATACGGCCCGAAACCCAACGCACCCAATGCGATGTTCGGGTCCGTGAACTGCACCGGATCGAAGTCCAGGTTCATGGTCGGCCGGTACGGTCCCGGGTCGGGAATGCGGGGCGTCCGGAACGCTGCGACGAGCTTGCGGAAGAACTCGCGGTAGAGCTCACTGTTGAGGCTCGCGCTCAGCAGTGTGCCGGGGTCGGGCGAAACGTCGCCGAGAATGCCGGTCCAACTCACCAGTAATCCGAGGCTCGGCACGATGAAGTTGTTCTGCTGCAGGAACCCGACCATGGCGTAGGCATCGGATGGCAGCCCCGCCAGCGGTGCCTGCGAGATGGTCTGACGTGACGGGAACGACGGGCCGGTGCACGGAGAGTCGTTGACCCAGAACAGATATCCGTAGCAATGATTCGACGACGACGGCGTGTGCGCCTGCCGGATGTAGTCGGACGAGATGATCCGCTGACCGCCCCAGACGCCGTCGTTGAGCATGAGGAGCCCGAGTCGTGAATAGTCGACTGGCGGCATGAACAAGAATGCGTATCCGTAGGTGTGGCCGGAGCGATCGCGCGCCCAGTAATAGTCGTGCTGATCGATTCCCAACGGCCCGAACAGGGTTCGCTGCGCGAACTGCTGCAGATCTTCGCCGACGGCGCGTTGCACGACGAATGCCAACAGGTCGGGTCCGTGCTGCGTGTACTCGAAGAACGTCCCCGGTGTGTGTTGAACAGGAAGGGCCAGTGCTTCTTTCGCGATGTCGGGGTCGACGTCGAGACCCGCGGTGAGTGCTTCGGTGATGATCGACTGGCGCAACCCGGACGACTGAGTCAGCAGATCACGCACAGTGATCGCTGCGTGCGCGCGGTCGACGTCGCCTGCGGGCAGATACTTCGCGATCGAGGCGCCGAGATCCAGTTTGCCCTGCGTGTAGGCTATTCCCGCCAGCATGGAGACCACACTCTTGGTGGAGCTGAACAGATTCCAGGGAACATTGCCCGTGACGTCGTTCAACGGCCCACGCACGATGAGGCAGTTGTTGCGGTACACCTCGATGTGCGTCCGCATCCTCGACGCCGCGAAAGCAATCGCATCGTCGAGTTTCGCTTTGTCGATCCCGACGCTCGACGGCGCGGCGGAGGCGGGGGCAGCGGAGCCCGCGGGCAGATCGCAGCGGACCTGTGTGGGCGCTGCGCTGGCAATGGGAGTCAACGTGAGGCTCGCGACCAGGACGCTGAGCACCACTCCGGCCAGAAGAACCACGCGCCTGTTGCGTGTGCGCGCACAAGTGCGAGACACCGACACCGCCGTGACCTCCTCGTCGTCGACAACTGCACTGCAGCGTTGCACGCGCGTCGGCCGGCGGCGTCGAGTTCGGAGAATCGGGGTGCATGGCGACGCGATCGTGTGCAGTTCGCCCGCGGAACGACCAAAGTGCACATCCGTCGAAGCTCGATTCCGCAGCATTCTCGGCCGGGAGTCGAATATGTCGTCGAAGTGAACGTCGGCTGGTATTTCGCCGCCACCGATGAAATGGCCTCGCGAGATCGGTGTATTGGCATTAGCGTGGAGCGCGCCACGTCCGAGCAGGTCATGGCGCCCACACAGAGCCGAGCAGAAAGGTCCGATAGGCGACGAGGAGGTGCCCCATGCGGACCCCATTGCGGAACTCAACGCGAATTCCAGCACCGATCCAACGGCATACAGATGATCTCGACGGCCCGCACGCGGCATCGGGAGGACTGTCATGACCATCTTCGTCACCAATGCGGGGCTGCAGATCCTGGCTCGCGTCACCTGGCGCCGCGCGGCGGTGCTGCTGACCACAGAGGTCGCGCGCAACGTCGAGGGCACGCCGGTCGTGCGTGTGGTGCATTCGCCCACCGTGACGCTGCCGATCCACAAGGTCGTCGCCATCAAACGCAATGCGTATCGCCCGTTTGCGGGGAAGTCGATGGACTCATACGCGTCGACGGCGACCATCCTGCGTCGCGATCAATGGATCTGCGCGTACTGCGACGGACCCGCTGACACCGTCGACCACATCGTGCCGGTCTCCAAGGGCGGCAAGAGCACCTTCGGTAACCAGGTGGCGGCGTGTAAGTCGTGCAACGGCTTCAAGGCCAACCGGACTCCGCGCCAGGCGGGGATGGCTATGCGGCACGCGCCGTTCGTCTACGACCCGTGGGCACAGGACCAGAAGGAAGTCTGGGAACTGTTCACGTTGCGTCCGAAGACTGGGTGAACTCGGTGGGTACGTCGGCATCGGACTCGCTCCGGTGCCGACGTACCTATGTCACGGGCCGACGAGATAGGTCGTGTTTCCCACGGTGGTGCGCACCCGGTTGCGCGGATCGCTGATCGAATTGCGTTGGTAGTTCGAGTGCGTGACCCACTTGCCGCGCCCCTGCAGGCGTAGCTGCGCACTGGCGTCCGCGGAGCCCGAGGAGCCTGCAGAACCGTTGTCGGCGCCGCCGGGCCAGTTGTCTGCGTTCGACCATCCGTCCCAGCGGCGCGAGAAGTCGACGACCTTGTACTGGGTGTAGTCCGGTGTCGGCTCCAACTGATGGCCGTCGAGAGTGCGCCCCATGCTCCCACCGAACCTGCGCTGCAGATTGCCGATCAGCACGAACGACAGGTCGGCCGCGGGTGGTGCGTCGGCTCGGCCCGCGTAGGTGCGGAGCCACTCCGACGCGATCTGCGCGCCCCTCGAGTATCCGAACACGATCTTCTTTCCGGGCGTGCGTCGGATGTAGTCGTTGAGAAGGTCACGGCCCCGGAGCAATCCGGCCCACCGCAGATCGACCACCGTCGGCACACGTACCGGTGTGCCGTGAGTCGGCGCGTACCGACTGAAGGTGGTGTTCATGATGTGGAGAATGCCGTCAGCTCCGAAGATGAGCGGCTCGCAGGTCAATACGGTCGTATGCGTCTGTCGGCCCGGCCGCGCGGTCGGGTCGAGTGGAGCAGCCGCGGAATGCGGCGGCGTGGCCACGTTCATGCAGATCACGCAGAGCAGAGCGGAGGTAATCAGAACAACGCTGCGGAACGCTCTTGTCATCGTCGGGCGGCCTTTCGTTTATGGCTTCATGCGCTCGGCCCCCGCTGAACAGAACTACCAGCGCAGGCGTCAGCCGACTCACCTCGAAAGTGAACTGTTATCGCGCAGCGTCACAACAGTCACATCGCTCTCGCGAATTTCCGACGAAACGGATGCTTTCCGGCCTGTGCGACAAGCCTGTGACCAGCGTCACCAGTCGTGTGTACACTTGTGCACTACGAGCTACCGGAGGGAGGCTGGTGAATCTTCTCAAGTGGAGTAAGCGGCCTGCGGCCGATGTCGACGCGACGCGGCCCGAGGTCAACATTTTGCGAGGGCTGATCGCACGAGCGACCACCCCGCTACTACCCGACGACTATCTCCACCTGATCAATCCGCTGTGGAGTGCTCGCGAACTGCGCGGCCGTGTCGAGGACGTGGTGAAGGAAACCGCCGACAGCGCCACGGTCGTGATCCGCACCGGTTGGGGATTTCCCGACAGCTACCGGCCCGGTCAGTACGTCGGTATCGGACTCGACGTCGACGGACGCTGGCACTGGCGCTCGTATTCGCTGACGTCATTCGGTAGCAACGACGACAAGACCATATCGATCACCGTCAAGGCGAACCCCGACGGATTTCTCTCGACACACCTCGTCGACGGCGTCGCGCCGGGCACCATCATTCGTCTCGCGGCACCGAAGGGCGATTTCCATCTGCCGGAGCCGGTCCCCGACGCGGTGTTATTCCTGACAGCAGGCAGCGGTATCACCCCGGTCATCGCGATGTTGCGCTCGATGAAGCACCGCGATCAGAGTCCCGACATCGTGCACATCCACGCCGCGCCGTCGCGCGAGTCGGTGATCTTCCTCGACGAACTCGAACAGTTCGACGACGACAACCCCAGTTACACACTCGATCTGCGACTCAGCTCGGAGGACGGGCGATTCGACGTCACTCAACTCGACGCCGCCGTGCCTGACTGGCGAGAACGGTCGTGCTGGGCATGTGGGCCGGTTGAATTCCTCGACGACATCGAAGAGGTCTTCGAGGAGAACGAACTCTCGGATCAGCTGCACATCGAGCGATTCGCCATCGCGCGCACCGACATCGGTGGCGAAGGCGGTACCGTCACGTTCGCGACGTCGGGCAAATCCGCCGAGATCGACGGCGCCACCACACTTCTTGAAGCAGGCGAGGAGTTGGGAATCCAGATGCCCTTCGGTTGTCGCATGGGCATCTGCCAGACCTGCGTCGTTCCGCTCGCGGCAGGCTACGTCCGCGATCTACGCAGCGGAGACGAACGACGTGAAGGTGACCGCATCCAGACATGTATTTCCACCGTGTCGGGTGAATGCACGCTAGACCTGTAGGGAGAATCCATGGCCATCACCGACATCGATCGGTACGCCCATCTCACCGAAGCCGACGTCGAAGCACTCGGTGCCGAACTCGACGCCATCCGGCGTGACATCGAGGAGTCCCGCGGGGTCCCCGATGCCAAGTACATTCGACGCACCATCGCATTCCAGCGAACGCTGGCGGCGGGCGGTCGGGTCGTGCTCATGTTCAGCAACCGAAAGCCCGCATGGCTACTCGGTACCGGGATGCTCGGCGTCGCCAAGATCATCGAGAACATGGAACTCGGCCACAATGTGATGCACGGCCAGTGGGATTGGATGAACGATCCCGAGATCCACTCGTCATCGTGGGAATGGGACACCACGTGTCCGAGCGTGCAGTGGAAGCACTCCCACAATTTCGTGCACCACAAGTACACCAACATCGTCGGCATGGACGACGACGTGGGCTACGGCATCCTGCGCGTCACCCGGGACCAGCCGTGGGAGTGGTGGAACGCCGGCAACTCCGTGTACAACTTCCTTCTCGCAACGTTTTTCGAGTGGGGCGTCGCATTGCACCACCTCGAGGCGGAGAAGCTGCGCAAGGGCGAGAAGTCGTACCGCGCTGCGTTGAAGGATCTGCGCGTGATCGGGCGCAAGGTCGGGAAACAGGCAGCCAAGGACTATCTGATCTTCCCCGCACTCGCCGGACCCAACTGGTTCACCACGCTGACCGCGAACGCGACCGCGAACTTCATCCGCAACTACTGGGCGTACGCGGTGATCTTCTGTGGGCACTTCCCCGACGGCGCCGAGAAGTTCACCGTCGAGGAGTACGAGGAAGAGGACCAGCCGCGCTGGTATCTGCGACAGATGTTGGGCTCGGCCAACTTTCATGCAGGCCCGGTCATGCGCTTCATGAGCGGAAACCTGAGCCATCAGATCGAGCACCATCTGTTCCCCGACCTTCCGAGCAACCGCTATGAGGAGATCGGTGTGCGGGTGCGCGAGCTGTGCGACAAGTACGACCTGCCGTACACCACCGGCTCACTGCTGCATCAGTACTGGTTGACGTTCCGGACGATCGGGAAACTGTCGGTGCCCAACGCGATGCTCAAGGCGAGTGCCGACGACGCACCGGAGACAGCATCGGAGTTGCGGTTCAACATCATCGAGGGCACCAAGACGCACTTCGGCGCTGATCCGGCGACCGGTCGTCGGCGTGGTCTGCGGTCTGCGCTGCGGGAGTTACGTTCGTCGAGGGTCGCCGCGCACACCTGAGGGTCCTGCTTATCAAGTCCTGGAATTATCACCCGCGCCAGCGCAGCACCTCCAACGCGACGCCGACGTCGAGCAGACTCTCGTCGAGCGGTCGGGGCAGCAGTTCCTCGGCGCGGGCGAGACGTCGAATCACGGTGTTGCGGTGTGTGTAGAGCACTTCGGAAGTGCGGGACGTGTTGCACTGCAGCGCGATCCAGGTCCGCAGTGTGTCGAGCAGAGCAGGTTCGGCGTGCGCCAGCTCGCCGAGTGTCTCGTCGACGAAGGCGGCGGTGTCGTCGGGCGACGACATCAGGAGCGACAC
Organism: Gordonia otitidis; assembly: GCF_020735545.1. NCBI lineage: Bacteria > Bacillati > Actinomycetota > Actinomycetes > Mycobacteriales > Gordoniaceae > Gordonia > Gordonia otitidis. The sequence goes on along the minus strand of NZ_CP085974.1, from coordinate 1,926,400 downwards.
CAGACGCACATCGTCGAATCGAACGATTCCGTGCGAGCCGCCGAGCTGTGCGACGATGCGCTGGGTGGCGAGAGCTTGGAAGTGGCTGGCGCGGAAGCCGTCGACACCGTCACCTGTTCTGCCGACTGCGACGTCGATCCCCGGCGACGGCGACATCCGATCAATCGATGCTTCGTCCGTGGGCAGCCATACCCACAGCGATGCGGCGCTGGCCACGACGGTGAGCCTGCTCCCGCAGCCCGCCGACGTCGCGAGCGTGTCGGCGGCGGATTCGAGCGTCGCGGCCTGATCGGGATGATGAGTCCAGAGGACGAGCGCGGTGTGGGGTCCGCGGAGTCGGTACCCGAGTTGCATTTCGGCGCGGTCGATCGGTATGGGCGCGCCCTCGAGCAGGAGAGCCACTGCTTCTCGACGCTGTGCATGGGTACCGCGGGTGAGTTCGTGACGCTCGCTGCGCATCCGCTCGCTCATGGCGTCGACGGTGTCGTCGATGAAGGTCGAGATGGACACCAGCGAGACGTCGAGAAGTTCACGGAGTTGCTCGGGGTCGTCGGTGAGACTGAAACACACCTTCATCCACAGCCGCCACGCGACGCTCTGTGCTGTGCGGAAGGCGTCGAGTGCGGACTCGTCGAGTCCTCGGCGCACGAGGTCGCGGGCGGCGGTGAGGATGTCGGGGGTGAGTTCGGCGGGTACACGTTGTCCGGGACGAAGCACATTGCTCCTGGCCCAGCGCATGGTGTTGGCCAGGTTTGTGCGTCGGGTGGCCTCGGCGAGCACAGGGTCGTCGGCGATGGCTTTCATGCGGAGACCGCCCAGCGAGGCTTCGTGGATCGCTTGAATCCACTCTTCCGGTGGGTCGAGAATGAGTTCGGCGCCACGTCGGATCAGGCTCATGGTTTCAGGCGACGCGGCGGGCCACGGCTCGGACATGTGAACAGTATGCACCCCTGGAGTCACGAACTATGTGCAATAGTCACCTGGCATCCGGCGCTGCAGAGGCGCATTCTGGAATGTAACAACGCATGGTGTCATATTCGCCGTCGGCGTGATCGACACACGATTTGAGGAGGCACGGGTGCCTACAACAGCCACACCTGTAGAGACGCTGGATGTCCTGATCGTCGGGGCGGGTGTCTCCGGGATCGGTGCAGCCCACTACGTGACCACGGAACTACCTGACAAAACGTACGCGCTGCTCGAAGGTCGGGAATCACTCGGCGGTACCTGGGACCTGTTCCGGTATCCGGGCATCCGCTCCGACAGTGATCTGCACACGTTCGGATTCGAGTTCAAGCCCTGGGTCGACAAGCAGTCGATCGCCGATGCGGACCGCATCATGCAGTACCTGCGCGAAGCCGTCGACGAGGACAAGATCAACGAGCACCTCCGGCTGCAGCACAAGGTGACGGCATTGAACTGGTCGTCGGACGAACAGCTGTGGACTGCGGAGGTCGATCGCCTCGACACCGGCGAGCACGTCCAGATCAAGGCGAACTGGGTCTACTGCGGGTCGGGCTACTACAACTACGACGAGGGCTTCACGCCATACTTCGAGGGACGTGACACCTTCAAGTGGCAGGTGGTGCACCCGCAGCACTGGCCGGAGGATCTGGACTACAAAGGCAAGAAGGTCGTCGTCATCGGAAGCGGCGCAACGGCCGTCACGTTGCTGCCGGCGATGGCGGGCGACACCGAGCACATCACCATGCTCCAGCGCACACCGACCTACATCCTCCCGCTACCCAAGCACGACCCATTTGCCAACGTCGCGCGGAGCATCCTGGGTGACGAGCGCGGATACGCCGTCGCACGGTGGAAGAACATCCTGCAGCAGCGGGTGCTGTACGAAGCGGCGCAACGCTTTCCGAAGACATCGCGCAAGGTGATCCGCAAGGTCAACCAGATGCTGCTGCCCGAGGGATACGACGTCGACACGCACTTCAACCCGCCGTACAACCCCTGGGACCAGCGTCTGTGCGCTGTGCCGGACGCCGACCTGTTCAAGACGATTCGATCGGGCAAGGCGTCGGTGGTCACCGACCGCATCAAGTCATTCACCGAGAACGGCATCCTGCTCGAGAGCGGCCGCGAGCTCGAGGCCGACATCATCGTGACTGCAACGGGATTGAACGTCCGACTGTTCGGAGGCATGGACCTTTCACTCGACGGCGAGCCGGTGGTGCTGCGCGATCATGTCATCTACCGGGGCATGATGCTCAGCGGTGTGCCGAACCTCGCGCTCGCCATCGGGTACACGAACTCGTCGTGGACGCTGAAGATCGGACTCATCGGCGAGTACTGGTGCAGGCTGATGGCGTACATGGACGCGCGGGGTTACCGCGAGGTGGAGCCCGTCGCCGACCCGACCATGGAGACGCGGCCCGCACTTGACTTCGGCGCCGGGTACATCAAGCGCGTCGAGGATCAGCTACCCAGGCAGGGTGCCCAGGCGCCGTGGCTGATGTCGATGAGCTTCTACAAGGACCGCAAGGCACTCGGCGTCGACGTCGCGGACTTCGAGAACCTGCGCTTCTCGAAGGCTGCGTCGTCGGTGGGTTCCGAACCTGCCGCGGACTCCGAGCCCGTGGAGTCGGCCGTCGGCTGAGGGAGTGGAGCGTCGGCCCGTAAGAAACACGTGTTTCTTACGGGCCGTGCCCTAGATACACGTGGTTTTTACGGGCCGTGCCGTAGATACGCGTGTTTCTGACAGATGCACCGAAAGTTTCGCTCGCAGGTGTCAGTTACGCGTGTATCTGCGGGGCCAGTGCTGGGGCGAGCGGCGGACAGTCGACGGCAGGGGCTACTCGGGCATTTGGTCGATGGTCGCGCGAGTGAAGGCGATTGCCTTGTCGCAGATCTCGGAGATGGGTGGGGGCTTGTAGATGAACAACGCAGATGTTGCAACAATTGAATTTCCAGACTCAAGATATGTGCCGCAACCTGTCTCGTCTCTCGACACTCCTAATGCCACGGGGCGCGTACTGACTTCGATATCGCCGAGCCAAGTAGTGTCGGTTCTCCGATTCTGCTTATAGACATCGAGGCCACGTGAATCGCCAACCGTTTGACTGAGACTGGCTAGCTCGTAGTCTTTATAGTCCCATGTGCATCCGCGAGCGGTCTGAAAGTCGACGGAGGCAGCATCTTTGACGCTTGACGCCTGTAGACCTGCAGTCTCAAGTAAGGTGCTATCGGCGGCGGTGCACGGTTCATACGGAGTGCCGTCGTTGCCGGAGTTCCACCTCCTCGGAAACCGTGTTGCGAACGGGAGGTTTTGTCCAGAATCATCCGACTGTCGCACGGTAGGCTGCAGTGCAGAACGATCTGCCGTCGCGATAGAGGTAGGTTGGGCTGCTCCTGAAGTTTCGCAGCTGCAAAGCAAAGAGAGCGCTAGCGCTGATAGTGCGAAGTGTCGAGCCAGTTTCCGGGTGCGGGTTCCCATTGCCGCTAAAAGCTTGTGGAGATCTGGTCGTCGGCGCTGTTGAGATCCGCGTTAGCCGCTATGCAAAGTTTCGATAGTTCTTGTAGCTTAGCCGCATGCGAGGCGAACTCTATGCGGGCAGTTGCCATAAGGCTGACTAATCGCTCATACACCTCCACGCCCTCTACCAAGTCGCCGAAGTAGTTGCTATCAGCGACGCTTTGAAGCTGTTTAAGCGCCTCCCGCAACCCCTCCGCCCCGTCGGCGGCGACCTTGGCGCGGGCTTCCCAGTCGACGGTGTTGAACCAGACGATGCCGCCGTCGTCGGGCTTCGGCACGGTGTTGCCGGGTGGCTGGGCGTACTGGCAGGTCCCCGATAACCGGTCCAGTCAGTTTGGCGTGTCCCCCGTGAACCGGACCGGTTCACGGGGGACACGCCAGTACGACATCGTGCTTCTGGAACTGTCGGGCGGGTTCACGACTCCGCCCGGCATGGTGAAGAAGTCGGTCATGTCCTTACCCCCTCGCAGAAGAACTGTCGTCAGCGCCCAGACAGTTAACCACGTCGGAGGGTGGTTCGTATGCCGGAATTGCCAGGCTGTGGACCAGTGGCGGTTGACCCGAAAGAGCGACGTCGGGAGCGTGGTCGCCCCCGACGTCGCCAGACGAACCTTCTCAGTTCGCGGGAACCTCTTCGGTCGTCGTTGTTGTCGTGGTCGTCTCTTCGGGAGTCGTTGTCTCGATGGTGGTTTCCGGAGTTGTCGTCTCCGGGGTGGTGGTCTCCGTTGTCGTTTCCGGAGTTGTCGTCTCGGTGGTCGTGGCCTCTGTCGTTGTCGTGGTGCTCGAAGTCTCAGCAGTGCGCCACGTTGCCGACTCGACGTCGACGGACACCGAACTCGATTGGTTCTCGGTCAGATTCAGTTTCCACACCTGCGTTGTCGGGTCGGTCGAGGAGGAGACCGACGACCTCTCCAGCGATGACGACGACACCGTGCGCATGACGCCGTCGCTACAGGTGAGATCGACGCTGCCAGTGGACGCTGAGGTCGGTACCTGGCAGCTCACACTCCGATCGTCGACGCGGAAAGTGAAGTCACCGATCGCGCCTCCCGTTCCGGAGAACTGTGTGGGACTGGGTTGGGCGCTGCTGGATGAACTGGGAGCTGACGACGCCGCTGACCCTTCCGACTGCGCTCCGGCAGTCCCTGACGCGGCAGCGTTCTGCTGTTGCTCCGGCGCCTGTGATGAATCGGGAGCACCCTCGGGCACGCCGCCGTTCGAGGTGGCACGCTCGGCGACTTCGGTGGCGGGTTCGCTGCTTCCTGCGCGGGCGAGCCCGTTCTCGGCGGCAGCTTCGTCGGACTTGGCGACGAACGGTGTGTTCAGCGCAGCGGGTGTCGGTAGTGCTGTCGTCAGGGGCGGTAAGCCACTCACGTCGATGATCCCGCCGACGGGACGTTCGAACTGCTGGCCGGTCGCAAGATTGAGGAGCGTCAGCACGGCGTCCGCGGGCGTGGCATTGTTCTGTGGCGCCTGGTTGATCACGGTCGTGGTGTTGTTGACGACCGTCACGTTCTGCGTGTTGTAAGCGATCCGGGTGACCTCGTGGGAGTGATAGTCGTGCCACGGATGCCCGGTCAATCGGTATCCGCCGATCGGTGTCGCGGCAGGCGGAGCGAGCGGGTTGCCGCAGGCACAACGCACACGGGGGACACCTGCACCATCGACGAGAACGGCTGTGCCCGACTGCAAGACCGACTGAAACGCATAGGCGCTTCCACCCTGGTACGAGTGGTTGGTCACCCAGGTGTCAGCCGTCAGCACGACCGGTGTCAACGTGTTCAGGTAGTAGGGGATCGACGCGGTGCTGATGCCGAAGACACTTGCCCATGCGCTGGCCTGACTCGGGTTGTTGGCCAGATAGTTGCCGAGAGCGGCTGTGTCGCAGGTCGATTCGCCTCCGGCATACAGTCCGGGCTGGGTGCCCGACACCACCCGCGCGCCGTTGTCGGGTGCACCCGACTGGCTGGCGAGCTTGACGTTGCTCGGAAGTTCCTTGTTGGTCAACGCGACGTTCGGGCCGAACGGATCCGGCCCGGCCTCACCACTGGTGAGCAGGCTGAGGCCGGGAATCCTCAGTCCACCATCCTTGTCTCGCAACACGATCACGAGAACGGACGCGAGGACCAATGCGAACACCACGACGACTGCCACCAGAGCGATGGTGCGGTTGCGTCGTTTCTGTTGGTCCCGCATCTGCTGGAACGGACCGGTGGGCGGCATCGCCGGAGCGCCGAAGGTTCCGGAGGGGGGATAAGACAATTGGATACTCTCCTGGTGTGCAGACTTGCGAGCGTGCATGCATCACCGGTTCCCGAGACCGATGTCAGACCGGTCCAGTATTCGAAGGGCCGTATCGCGGATCAACTGTTTGATCGTGAATTCACCCGTTCGGGCCAAGAACCTCACATGTTCGGATTACACACGTCGTACGACATCGGGCAGCGTGCACTGCGGGATGCGACGTCGAATCGGTTGAACTGCGACAGTGCGTAATCGAGTGGCGCGAGGGGCAGAGTTGGCCAACCATGGGTGTATGTCTGCAGCCTCCGATGACCAGCCCGACGTACTGACCGCACTGACCCGCAAGCCGGATCGTCAAGGAGACCGCGCGCTCCTCGACGAGATCCTCGACACGGCGCAGGTTGGGACGCTCTCCACGGTCATCGACGGCTGGCCGTGGTCGGTGCCGATGTTGTTCGCGCGCGTCGGCGACGACATCATCCTGCACGGCTCAACCGGAGCCGGCGCACTGCGTCAGGTGGCGTCGGGCGCGCCCGTCGCGTTCAGTGTTTTCGTGCTCGACGGGATCGTCGTCGCCGAGACGCTGTTCGACCACTCCGCCAACTATCGGTCTGCTGTGGTGCGTGGAGTGGCACGCAATGCCGAGATCCCCGCGGATGCCCTTGACGCGCTGAGCGACAAGCTGATCCCGGGCCGTGTGGCGGAGACTCCGACGACGACCCGGAAGGAGATCGCTGCGACGACCGCACTGCGACTCCCGATCGTCGACGGCGAGTGGATCACGAAGGCACGCACGGGCGGCCCCGGCGCCGACACCGACGCGTGGACGGGCGTCGTGCCCGTACGTACGGTGTTCGACGACCCCATCACCTACACCGGCGACGCCGACGACGTCCCGGCGTCCGTGCGCGCCCTGGTGGGGTGAACCGGTCTCGACCAGCCGAACTCAGCGCTGCCGCAAAATGAACCGCTGGATCTTGCCGCTCGGGGTCTTCGGAAGTGTGTCGACGAAGTGCACGGTGCGCGGGTATGCGTGCGCGGCGAAGCCGGTCTTGACCAGTTGTTGCAGCTCGGCTTCGAGGGCGTCGTCGCCGACCGCACCGTCGGCGAGCACGACGAACGCCTCGAGTACCTCGCCCCGTAGGTCGTCGGGACGTCCGACGACCGCGACGTCGATCACCGACGGGTGGGTGATAAGGACACTCTCGACGTCGAACGGTCCGATCCGATAGCCGGCCATGATGATGACGTCATCGTCGCGGGAACTGAAGTAGAAGTTGGCATCGGCGTCGGTGTGGCCGGTGTCGCCGGTCAGATACCAGCGGCCGTCCTCGGTGTAGCGCGATGCCGTCTTCTCCGGGGCGTCGAGGTATCCGGCAAACCAGTAGCCGGTGCTGGCCGGGACGTCGATCGCGATCTGTCCGGTGACGTTGGGCTCGGTGACCGGCTGCCCGGCGTCGTCGACGATGCCCGCGGCGAATCCGGGCATGGGCTGCCCCATCGAACCTGGGATGAGCCTGCGACGCAGATCGTCGGCCCAGTGGTTGTTGATGAACATGCCGTGCTCGGTCTGGCCGTAGTGGTCGCGCACCTCGGTGCCGAGAGCTGTTCGCGCCCAGGTGATCACGTCGGGGGTCAGCGGCTCGCCCGCCGACGATGCGCGGCGGAGAGAGAACCCGTTGATCGCCGGGTTCTTGCTCAGGGAGCGATACACGGTGGGGGCGGCGGCGAAGTTGCTGACCTCGAGTTCGGTGAGGACCGTGGCTGTGACCTCGGGTGTGAATCCGGCCTGCAGCAGCACGTTGGGTCGGCCGATCGCCATCGGGCCCAGAATCCCGTAGTAGAGCCCGTATGCCCAGCCGGGATCGGCGGCGTTCCAGAAGACGTCGGTATCGGAGACGTCGAGGCCGTAGCGCATGTAGCAGGAGAACGAGGCGAGCGCGCGTAACGGCACCGGGACGCCCTTGGGCGCTCCGGTGGTGCCACTGGTGAACAGCAGGATCAGCGTGCCGTCGCCGCCGATGGCCACGGAATGGTCGAGCGGCTCGTTGTCGGCGACGAGGGCGTCGAACTGCTCTCCGGCGACGATCGTCGTGAGGCCGTCGATCGCGTCGAGTTTGCTCGCCTGGCTCGGCTCGGTGATCACGACGGTCGCGTCGCCCGCGCGCAGCCGCATCTCGATCGCGGGGGTTGCGAAGGCGGTGAACAGCGGAATGTACACGGCCCCGAGTCGAGCAAGTGCCAGCAGCGACACGACGAGTTCGGAGCGCTTGCCCATGAGGACGCCGACGCGGTCGCCGCGCCCGACGCCCAACCGCGCGAGGGCAGCGGCGAAGCGTCGGGAGTCGGCGGCGAGCTGGCCGTAGGTGATCTCGACAAGCTCGATCAGCGGGGGTTGCTCGATCAGCGGGGGTTGCTCGATCAGCGGGGGGTGCTCGATCAGCGGGGGTTGCTCGATCAGCGGGGGGTGCTCGATCAGCGGGGGGTGCTCGATCAGCGGGGGTTGCTCGGCCTGGGGAGGCTGCCCGGCCTTCGCGGACGGCGCAGAATCCCGCAGCGAGACCGTGGTGAAGGCGATGGCCTCGGGGTCGTGGCGGTCGACGAGCAACGACGCGGCGTTGGCGTCGGGGGAGCCGAAGGTCTCGAGCCAGGCGTCGAGGTCTGCCGAGACAGCGGGGGTCAGTTCTGCCTGGATCGACTCGCGCCGAGCGCGGTCTCCGACTAGGGGCGTCTGTGTCATTTCCACACCTTTGCGGCCAGAGTAAGCTGAGTCACATTCGAGGAGTGATTCTCGAATGCGACGTCGCATGGGCAGAACCCCCCGAAGAGGGGTCAGGAGGTAGGTGGTGGCATGGCCGAGTCGTTGACCGCGCCCGTCACCGATGCGTTGCGTCGTCTCCGTCGCGGCACGGGGGTGTCGCTGGCGTTCGGTGGAGTTGTGCATGGCTCGCGCGGTCTGCGTCTGCGACATTTCGTCGGAGACACCTACGGTGCGTTGAACGGCGTTGCCGTTGATGCCGGGCACGGACTCGGCGGCAAGGTCATCGCGCTCAATCGCCCGATGGTCGTCGACGATTATCTGCGTACTCCGCGGATCACCCACCGATACAACGCGATCATCGCGGCCGAGGGCCTGCGTGCGATGGCGGCCGCGCCGGTCGTCGTCGGACGCAGGCCCGTCGCGGTGATCTACGGTGCGCTACGCACCGATGAGGCGATCGGTGACCGTACCCTCGACATGCTCGCGATCGAGGCGCGTGAACTCGAACAACAGATCGTCGCATCGCGCGCCACAGTTGCCGCGGGCGCCACCTCGACGGAAGGGGCTCTTCGCGACCGCATCACCGAGGCGTACGCACAGCTGCGGACTCTGGCCAGGGGCGTCGACGACGCCGAGGTCGCTGATCAGATCGCACGGATCTCCGACCTCCTGCTCGACGGTGCGGCCGGCGATGCCGCAGCAACGGGGGCAGCTGCAGCGCTGACCAGGCGCGAGCAGGATGTGATCGCATTGGCAGCACTCGGCTACACGAATGCGAGAATCGCCGAGGAACTCGGAATCGGAACACAGACGGCCAAGGGATACATGAAAGACGTACTGCGCAAGCTGGGGGCGTCGAGTCGCATGGAAGCTGTCGTGATCGCTCGACGATCAGGGCTGCTCCCGTAGCGATGGCAGGAAACACGTCGATCCCGGGCGCGTCGGTCGCGGCTCGAACCCTGGCTGTGCTGAGCACGTTCGACGAATCGCATCGCTCCCAGACACTCAGCGAGATGGCGCAGCGAGCCGATCTCGCGGTTCCCACGGCGCACCGGCTCGTCGGCGAGTTGGAACGGTGGGGGGCGCTGGTCCGACGCCCCGACGGCCGGTACGTGATCGGTCGGCGCATCTGGGACCTCGGGCTTCTCGCGCCGATCCAGACCGGTGTCCGCGAAATAGCCGAACCGTATGTCTACGACCTCTATGCGGCGACCAAGGCGACGGTGCACATCGCGGTGCGCGAGGGGACGTCCGTCCTCTACATCGACAGGATCTCCGGCAACGAGTCGGTACCGGTGGTGAGCAAGGTGGGTAGCCGCCTGCCGATGCCGCCGACCGGGGTGGGGAAGGTGCTGCTCGCGCACGCTCCCCAGGACATTCGCGACGAGGTGATGGCGTCGTTGACGCGGGTCACCCCGCGAACGCTGATCAGCCCGCAGCTGTTGGAGCAACAGCTGCGGCGGGTGCGGGACGAGGGCTATGCGACGACGGCCGAAGAGATGACCGCAGGAGCTTGCTCGATCGCGGTCCCGGTCTGGGGACCCGACGGCGTGGTCGCAGCGTTGGGTGTGGTGGTCGGGACACTGCGCGGGAATCGTCCGCGACTGCTCGCGGCCCTGCAGGTCGCGGCGCGCGGTATCGGGCGGCAGCTGGGTGCCCCCGGACCTGTTCCGCCGGGCAGAGCTGGGGTCGCAGACTCGGCCTAGGCTAGGACTCTTCGGCGAACGTCTGCTGTGCGATGCGGAAGGCCGTGTTGGCGTCGGGGACACCACAGTAGATCGCCGACTGCATGATGACCTCTTTGATCTCGTCGAGAGTGAGGCCGTTGCGGCGGGCGGCACGTAGATGCATCGCCAGTTCTTCGTGATGGCCACGGGCGATCAGGGCGGTGAGGGTGATCATCGACCGGCTGCGGCGATCCAGGCCGGGCCGGGTCCAGATGGTGCCCCACGCGTACTCGGTGATGAACTCCTGGAATTCGCGGGTCAGATCGGTGGCGGCGGCCGTCGCGCGGTCGACATGGGCGTCGCCGAGAACCTCGCGTCGTACAACCATTCCGTCGTCGTAGGTGGTCATCGGGTCCTCTCTGCGGGTGCGTTGCTTCGGTGGACAGCCTGGGCGCGACGCAGGGTCGCGTCGATGAGAAGCGGTGCGGCACCGAGAGGTTGGCCGCCCGGCTCGTGGCCGGCGAGCGAAGCCATCGATCGTTGCTCCGACAACACTGCGCTGCCGGCAGCGGAGAGGTTGAACGCCATCGCATCGGCATGGACGGTGAGATCGCGAACCAGGTCGGTGGCCTGTGAACCCGCAACAACGCTGCGCCGCAGCAGCATTCGCAAACTGTCCCATTCGGCGTGCCAGCCTCCTGGAGTGCGCTCGTCGACGGCATCGCTTGCAGCCAACTGCAGCGTCGACGCCAGTGGCGGTGTGGTCAGCGCAGTGCGTCGGATCAGCACCGACAACACCGGGTTGGCCTTGTGTGGCATGGTCGACGACCCGCCGCCTGCACCCTCGGTGACCTCGCCGATCTCCGAGCGGCTCAGCGTCAACACATCGTTGGCGATGTGACCCCACGCGGTCGTCGCGGTGGTGGCCGACGCCGCGTACCGGGTGAACGGTGTCCGTACGACGTGCCACGGCGACGCGGCGTCGAGTCCCAACGCCTGTGCGGCATGTCGAACGACCGCGAGTGCGCACTCCTGTGGATTCGGCTGCGCGCCAGCGAGTTCCACGAGTGCCGAGAGCGTCCCGGCCGCTCCGCCGAACTGGGCGGGAAAGGTCAGCGCTGCGGCCTCGTCGTGTGCGTCGAGCACACCGTCGAGCCAGTGCGCCACTTTCATCCCGAACGTCGACGGCACCGCCTGCTGGGTCAGCGTCCGCGCTATCTGCGGAGTCTCGCGGTGGGCCTCGGTGAGAGCCGCCAGCGTCTCCACCTGTGCCAGTAGCTGGTCCGCGATCGTCTCGAGGGCACGCCGCGACTCGAGCACGAGTGCGGTGTCGACGACGTCCTGACTGGTCATGCCGCGGTGCAGCCACGCCGCGGCAGGAGCGTCGAGCCGCAGTCGCAACGCGGACACGAGTGGGATGACCGGATTGCCGCCCGACTCGGAGTCGATGGAGAGCTGATCGAGGTCCAGATCTGAAGCGGCAGCGGATAACTGGTCGAACGTCACCAGCGAGTCTTCCGGTGCCACTCCCTGCGCGACGACCGCTTCCGACCACGCCGCCTCCACGCGCAGCATGGCGTCGCGGATGGCGGTGTCGGTGAAAAGGTCGCCTGCCCGGTGGTCGCCGGGCCACAACAGATCGCTCACGACTTCCAGTGTTGCAGGAACACCGTTTCCGATTCGCCCTGGAGGTGGATGTCGAAGCGGTAGCCGGTTGAATCGGGAACCGCAACGAGTGTCGCTCGACGGCTCGACTCGACTCCGGACAGCACCGCGTCGTCATCGAGCGCTGGGGACTCCGGGAGGTAGGCGCGGGTGAGCAGGCGATCGAGGAGTCCGCGGGCGAACACGCACACCGCGAAGAACGGGGCCTCGCCGTCTCGGGTGGCGCCCGGTGTGACCGTGCTGAACGAATAGTGTCCGACACGATCGGTCTTGGCGCGTCCCCAACCGGTGAAGGTGAACCCGTCGCGGCGTAGCGATCCGGGCATCGTGGGTACTGATCCGTTGGTGTCGGCTTGGCGGATCTCGATCAGGGCGTCGGGGATCGGCATTCCGTTGCCATCGAAGACGGTGCCGTGCAGCCGAATCCGATCCGGATGTCCCGACGGTACGAGTTCGTTGTCACCGTCGTAGGGCAGGGCGTAGTGGAAGAACGGGCCGACCGTCTGGCCGGGCGTCGGGGTGAGACTCATGCGTCGTCCTCCATGGGGGTGCGTGCGCTTCCGTCGAGCACGATGTCCCAGCGGTAGCCGGTGCACCATTCGTGTTGGGTCAGGTCGTGGTCGTAGCTGGCGACGAGTCGCTCACGAGCCGCAGGGTCGACGATCGACTGGTAGATCGGGTCGAGATCGAACAGCGGATCGCCGGGGAAGTACATCTGGGTCACCAACCGCTGCGTGAAATCCGTTCCGAACAGCGAGAAATGGATGTGTGCGGGCCGCCAGGCGTTGTGGTGGTTCTTCCACGGGTACGGGCCCGGCTTGATGGTGGTGAAGTGGTAATTGCCCTCGTTGTCGGTGAGGCATCGGCCGACGCCGGTGAAGTTCGGGTCGATCGGAGCATGGTGTTGGTCGCGCTTGTGGATGTAGCGTCCTGCGGCGTTGGCCTGCCAGATCTCCACCAGCTGGTTGCGTACAGGCCTGCCGTCGGCGTCGAGGACACGGCCGGTGAGGACAAGCCGTTCACCCACAGGATCGCCGCTGGCCTGAATCGTGAGGTCGGCTTCGAGCGGGTCGACGTCGCGCTGGCCGAAGGCGGGCGCCCACAATTCGATGCCTTCGGGGTCGGCGTGATGCGGATCCTTGGTCGGATGGCGCAGGATGCTCGACCGATAGGGGGCGTAGTCGAGTCGCGGACGGATCTCCTCGGCCGCTCCCGCCTGCCGTTCACGCTGGTATTCGGCTGAGAGCGAGCCGATTTCGGCGCTGATCTGCGCTTGGGTACCGGCTGCGGCATCGGAGGAGATGACGGGTGGTGTGGCGTCGACGTCGGGCACCGTCGGTGCCTCACGCGGGATCAGTGGTGTGGCCATCCTGTGTAACCTTCTGCGAGATAGGTGGAACCGGCCTCGGACGAGACCAGGGTGGTGAGCTCACCGAGCTGTCGGAGCTCATCGAAATCAGAGGCGTCGGGTGAGCGATGCAGCATCGTCGTCATCCAGTAGGAGAAATGCTGCGCCTTCCAGACACGGGTGAGGGCACGTGAGGTGTAGGAGTCGAGCGCCGCGTCGTCGTTCTTGACCAGGGCACGCTCGACGACGTCGGCCAGCACGCGTACGTCGGCGAGCGCCAGGTTGAGACCCTTCGCGCCGGTCGGGGGCACGGTGTGTGCGGCGTCGCCCGCGAGGAGGAGCTTCCCGTCGCGCATCGGGGACTGCACGAAGCTGCGGAAGGGCAGTACCGAGCGTTGGATGATCGGGCCCTCGTTCAGGCTGAAGCCGTCGTCGCCCGCTACGCGGCGTTGCAGTTCCGCCCAGATCCGGTCGTCGGACCAGTCGTCGGGGTTCTCGTCGGAGTCGCATTGGAAGTACATGCGCTGCACGGTCGGGGTGCGCTGGCTGATCAGCGCGAAGCCGTGCGGGGAACGGGTGTAGATCAGCTCGGGGGCGCTCTGCGGTGCTTCGGCCAGGATGCCGAACCAGGCGAACGGGTACTCACGGAAGTAGCGCTGCGGATCGGCGACGAGGTCGCGGCAGATGCTGCGCGAACCGTCCGCGCCGACGACGAGTTCGGCGGTGATCTCATGGCGCGTGCCGTCGGCATCGGTGTAGGTGACGTGCGGCTCGTCGCGATGGTCGGTGACCGCAGCGTCGGAGATCCCGTACCGCAGATCGCCGCCGTCGCGGGTGCGTGCCGCGTGCAGATCGATGAAGACGTCGGTCTGTGGGTAGAGCCAGCACGACGCCCCGACGAGTTTCTGGAAGTCGATGCGGTGGCTGACGCCGCCGAAGCGAATGTCGATGCCCTGATGTTCGTGTCCGTCTCGGAGAACCCTGTCGGAGACACCCGAGTCGAGCAGCAGTCTGACACTGTCGCGCTCCAGAATGCCTGCGCGATGGGTGGTCTCGATCTCGTGGTAGGTCCGGTTGTCGATGACGACGCTGTCGATCCCGGCGACGTGCAGCAGATGCGACAGCGCGAGGCCGGCGGGGCCGCCACCGACGATGGCGACCCGGGTGCGCGTCGTGCTCACGTAGTTGGTCATCTGTGACCTCCCTTCTGAATGAACCATAGGGAGAGCTGAGTCACAGAACCTAGCAGGTGTTTTCACTGAGTGAGAAACAAGAGCACAGGACTGCCGAATCGGCAGCAGCGATCGTCGGAAACTGTCACCGTCGCAGCATGGCGAGATCTTCTGCCGGCGAGTCGGTCCTGACCCGTGCCGTGCGCATTCTCGAGGTCTTCGATCCCGACAACGTGGCGATCCCGCTCGGCGTGATCGCCGAGCAGGCCGACCTCCCGCTGTCGACGGCGTCGCGGCTCGTCGACGAACTGGTGGCGCATGGCCTACTACGCAGAGATGAGCAGCGGCGGGTGCGAATCGGGGTTCGCCTCTGGGAACTCGCGTCTCGGGCGTCGCCGACCCGCGACCTCCGTGACGCCGCCATGCCCTTCCTCGAGGATCTCCATGCAGTGGTCGGTCACCACGTCCAGCTCGGCGTCCTGGAGGACGACGAGCTGCTCTTCATCGAGCGGCTGTCCAATCCAGGGGCGGTCATCAACGTCACCCGCATCGCCGGACGGTTGCCGCTGCACGCGTCGTCGTCGGGCCTGGTGTTGCTCGCCAACGCCTCGGCAGACCTGCAGGATCGGATTCTTCGGCGTCCGTTGACCTCGTATACGGCGAATACCATCTCCGACCCGAAGACGTTGCGTACCGTGCTTGCCGAGATCAGGCGCACCGGCGTCGCCGTCTGTCCCGGATTCATCCACGACGACGCGCTCGGTATCGCGGTCCCGTTGAAGGACAGCGCAGGTGGGGTGGCCGCGGCGTTGTCGGTGATCGTCCCGTGCGCCGACAACCCGATGGCCCACATCCCGGCACTTCAGGCGGCTGCTCACGGCATACGTCGGGAACTCGGCCGCCCGCTCGTTCCCGCGCCACCGGAGCGCTGAGCGAGCGTCGAGGAACGAGACGCTTCCATTGAATGGAAATGGCATTGTGGCGCCGAGCGCACCGCGCCACCCTGTGTGACCATGACCACAACGACCGTGCCCTCGGCTCCCCCGGGACTCGTTGCCGACATCCCCCGTCTCGTTCCGTCTGCTGCCGCCGATGGGTTGTCCCTGCGAGTCGTCGACAAACAGTTGGTCGCCGATGGCGTCTGCGCGATCACGCTCGCCCACCCAGACGGATTCCGACTTCCCGACTGGGCGCCCGGCTCGCACATCGACGTCATACTGCCGGGCGAGCTGGTCCGTCAGTACTCGCTCTGCGGCGACCGCTGGGACCCGTTCCGCTACCGCATCGCGGTGTTGCTGGAACCTTCGGGACGCGGTGGATCGGCGTACGTGCACGACTCACTCGATGTCGGCGACGTGCTCCCGATCGGTGGCCCGCGAAACAACTTCGCGCTCGTACCGTCAGCGCATTACCTGTTCATCGCGGGTGGCATCGGGATCACGCCGATCATCCCGATGACCCGACAGGCCGACCTGCTCGGCACCGACTGGTCGATGCTCTACGGCGGGCGAACCCGGTCGTCGATGGCGTTCGCCGACGAACTCGCCGCCGACAGCCGCGTGAGGGTCCTTCCCCAGGACCAGCACGGACTGCTCGAGCTCGACGAGGCGCTGGCCGCAACGCCCGCCGACACGACCATCTACTGCTGCGGGCCCGCCCCGTTGCTCGAGGCCGTCACCGCGGCGGCCAAGCGGTATCGTCCTGGTCGACTGCGTATCGAGAGGTTCGTCGCCGCCGAGTTGCCCGCCCCTGCCCGAACCTGCGACTTCGACGTGCACCTCGCACGAAGTGGAACGACCGTGACCGTCGCGCCCGACCAATCGGTACTCGAAGCGATCAACGCCGCAGGCGTTCCGATGCTCTCGTCGTGCCGCCAGGGCATCTGCGGAACGTGCGAAGCCGACGTCCTCGAAGGTGTTCCCGACCATCGTGATTCGCTCCTGACCGACACCGAACGGGCCGAGAACTCCTGCATGTTCGTGTGTGTGTCCCGCTCGCGGTCCGACAGGCTCGTACTTGATCTCTGAACGCAACCGAAACTCCCTACGCTTCCACAGCTTCGGTCATCACTCATCGACAAAGGCGGCCCCATGACACTGACCCACCCTGATACGCAACCGTCCGGCGTGGACGCCGGTCTCCCGGAGACCGATGCCGACCCGTTCGGTCCGGACATCCTCGAAGACCCGGGCGAATTCCATACGGCGCTACGCGACGCCGGACCGTTGGTCCATCTCACCCGCTACGACGTCTACGCGATGGGACGGTACGAAGAGGTCCATGCTGCTCTCACCGACTGGCAGTCCTTCCAGTCCGGTGCCGGCGTCGGCCTGAGCAACTTCCGGTTCGAAAAGCCCTGGCGCCCGCCGAGTCTGCTGCTGGAGAGCGATCCTCCAGTCCACGACGCACCTCGGTCGGTGTTGTCGTCGATTCTGAGCCCCCGTGCGCTGCGCCGACTGCGTGAGCACTGGTTCGCCGACGCCGAGGATTTCGTCGACTCGCTGCCCGACGGCGAACTCGACGCGATCACCGACATCGCACAGAAGTTCCCGCTGCGCGTCTTTCCCGACGCGGTCGGCGTCGGCCTCGACGGCCGCGAGAATCTGCTGCCCTACGGGGACCATCTGTTCAACGCGTTCGGGCCGTCGAACGTACTCGTACAGAAGGGACTTCCACGTATCGGCGAGATCTCGGCGTGGGTGAACGAGCAGTGTGCGCGGGAGTCGCTGTCGGCGACCGTGTACGACGGCGAGGCCACCTTCGGTGGACAGATCTGGGCCGCAGCCGACCGCGGTGACATCACCGCCGAGCAGGCCCCGACCATCGTGCGCTCGCTGTTGTCGGCGGGCGTGGACACCACCGTGCTCGGTATCGGAGCGGTGCTCGCGAGCTTCGCCACGCATCCCGATCAGTGGGAAATGCTGCGCCGCAACCCATCTCTGGCCCGAATCGCATTCGACGAGGCTGTGCGTCTCGAGTCGCCGGTGCAGACGTTCTTCCGTACCGCGACGCATCCGGTCATGGTCGGCGACCATCTGGTGCCGGACGGTAAGAAGATCCTGATGTTCCTCGGATCGGCGAACCGGGACCCGCGTCGGTGGCGTGCCCCCGACTCCTTCGACCTCTCCCGTGATCCCTCGGGCCATGTCGGCTTCGGGATGGGCATTCACCAGTGCGTCGGACAGCACGTCGCGCGGCTTGAAGCCGAGGCGGTTCTCACCGCACTCGTGCGCAGATTCCGACGACTCGACGTCGTCGGGGTCCCCCGTCGACACCACAACAACACGCTGCGTGCGTGGGAACACTTTCCCATCGCGCTCGTGTCCTGACATCTGCGGTCCACATCCAGCCCACAACCCGCATCCAGTCCACAACCCGCATCCAGTCCACAACAGAGAGAAGAACGACATGATCACCTACGACAAGCTCTTCATCGGCGGATGGACCACACCCGCGTCGAACGAGCGCATCGACGTCACCTCGGCGAGCACCGAGGAGCCCATCGGCTCGGTACCCGCGGCCACAGAAGCCGACGTGGATGCCGCGGTCGCCGCCGCGCGCAGGGCATTCGACGATCCGCAGGGGTGGGCGAACTGGGAGCCTGCTCGTCGCGCGGATGCACTCGATCAGCTCGCCGACAAGCTCGAGGCCAAGGGGGAGGAGATGGCTCGCCGGGTGTCGGCGCAGAACGGTATGCCGATCACCATCTCGTCGCAGCTCGAAGCGGGCTTCCCGTTGATCTTGTTGAGGTACTACGCGAATCTGTTGCGTGGCTTCGAGTTCGAGGTCGAGCAGGACCATCTCATGGGCGGCAAGACCTACGTGCGCCGCGAGCCGGTCGGCGTTGTCGGTGCGATCGCTCCGTGGAACTACCCTCAAGCACTTGCCGCGTTCAAACACGCCCCCGCCTTGGCGGCGGGCTGTGCGATCGTTCTCAAGCCGTCTCCGGAGACGGTCCTCGACGCCTTCTTGTTCGCCGAAGCCGTGGCGGAGACTGACATTCCCGAGGGGGTGGTCAACATCGTCCCCGGTGGACGGGAGATCGGCGCCTACCTGGTTGCCCACCCCGACATCGACAAGGTGGCGTTCACCGGCTCGACGGCAGCGGGTAGGCAGATCGCCACCACCTGCGGGCAGATGCTGCGCCCGGTCACGCTCGAACTCGGCGGGAAGTCGGCGGCCATCGTGCTCGACGACGCGAACCTCGACCTGTCGGTGATGGGGGAGCGGCTCTTCGAGAGCCTGTTGGTCAACAATGGTCAGACATGCTATCTGGGGACCCGAATCCTGGCCCCCGACAACAGGTACGACGAGGTGGTCGACACGCTCGCCGCGTTCATGTCCAGCTTGCCCGTGGGTGACGCGCTCGACGCGTCGACGATGATCGGCCCGATGGCCAGCCGCACACACCGCGACCGTGTCGAGGGATTCATCGACAAGGGCAAGGGCGACGGTGCGCGCGTGGTGGTCGGCGGCGGCAGAAGCGACCGTGACCGCGGATGGTTCGTCGAGCCGACATTGTTCGCCGACGTCGACAACAAGTCGACGATCGCCCAGGAGGAGATCTTCGGGCCGGTGTTGTCGGTGATCCGCTACTCCGACGTCGACAACGCGATCGCGATCGCCAACGACTCCGACTACGGTCTCGGCGGCAGTGTGTGGACGTCGGATCCCGATCGTGGTCGCGACGTCGCACGTCGCGTGCGGACCGGCACGATCGGGATCAATCGCTACCTCCCCGATCCCGGCGCACCGTTCGGCGGCGTCAAGGACAGCGGTATCGGACGCGAACTCGGGCCGCAGTCGCTGGACTCCTACCTCGTCTACAAATCGATCTACGCCTGATCACTCGGCGGTCGTCGACACCGCCGATGTCGACGACCGCCGTTGGTGTGTCGGGGGTTCCGGGCGCGTCCAACCCAAACCTCGACACGGGTTCTCCCACATAGGTCGACGATCTTCACAGTGCAACGAAGGGCTGTGCATGACAACAGGGGTGACTCCGGCGTCGTCGGTCGCCGGCGCAGCGGGTATCGACGTGCCCAACGGTGTGCGGCGGGGCGAGATCCGCTCGACCAGCTTCGTGGGTCGTCGGCGACAGATGTCGGAGATCCGCGCGGCGCTCGGGGCATCGAGACTGGTGTCGCTGACAGGTCCGGGCGGCGTCGGAAAGACCCGTCTCGCAGTGGAGATGGCGCGCGAGGTCGGCAGGCTCTACCGCGACGGCGTCGCGTTGGTTGAGCTGGATTCGATCTCCGACGACGCTGAGGTTCCGGCGGCGATCGTCCACGCCCTCGGAATCAGCGACCAATCTGCGCGAGATCCGGTACAGAAGGTCATCGACCATCTCTACGCTCGCGAGATGCTGCTGGTGCTCGACAACTGCGAGCACGTGCTCGAGGGCAGCACAGCGATCACCGACGCGATCCTGAGGTCGTCGAGCCGCGTGCACATCATGGCGACGTCGCGGATCTCGTTGGGAATCACCGAGGAACGCCTGTGTTGCGTCCCGCATCTGACGATCCCGCCGGACGACGAACACCACAGCGCCGCTTCGGTCGCGCAGTACGAGTCGGTGCGATTGCTCACCGAGCGGGCTGCCGCCGCAGCGCCGGAGTTCAGGCTCGACGACGCCACGGCCGCCGACGCGGCGCAACTGTGCATCCGGCTGGAAGGGTCACCGCTGGCGATCGAACTCGCCGTCGCACGCTTACGCACCCTGACGTTGTCGGAGCTCGTAGCGCGTTTGTCCGATCGTTTCGCGTTGTTGTCCAAGGGAAGTCGTTGCGCCGCGCCGCGTCAGCAGACCCTGCGCGCGATGATCGACTGGAGTTACGCGCTGTGCACCCCCTCGCAGCGTCGACTCTGGGCCCGTCTGTCTGTGTTCGCGGGTGGATTCGATCTCACTGCGGCCGAAGGGGTGTGCGCCGGCGTCGTATCCGACGAGGCGAAGTCCGACGACGCGGTGCCGAGTGAGTCGGGCATGGTGGATCTGCTCGGCGAACTGATCGATCAGTCGTTGCTGTACGTGGACACGACCGGCCCCACCAGACGATTTCGGATGCTCGAGACCATCAGGGAGTACGGCGCGGAGCGCTTGGCTCTGCTCGGCGAGGCGCAGGAAATCGCACGCCGCCACTGTCGGTACTACCTGGAGCTGACCGAGGCGATCACCGAGAACTGGTGTGGCCCGGATCAGCGTGTGGCGGTCGAGAGCCTGCGCGACGAGCGGAGCAACGTGCGCGCGGCGATGGACTGGTGCACTGCACGTCATGACTACGAGACGGCGCTGAAAATCTTCAGCGCCCTGCGATTTCGGTGGTACGCCGACGGCCACATCGCGGAAGGGCGACGTCGGGCAGACGAACTACTCGACAACGCGGCATCCGATCACGTGGCACCGCGCATTCGCGCCAACGCACTCTGGGTCGCCACCTGGGTCTGTCTGCTCCAGGGGGAGCAGCGTGCTGCCGACCGTCGACTCGGTGAATGTGCGCGTCTGGCATTCGAACTCGACGATCCGCTGATCGACGGCTACGTGCACAAGCTGCGGGGCCTGACCGCGCTCTTCACCGGAGAACTGGATCTCGCCATCGACAACTACCGTGTCGCCACCACGGCATTGCGCGGCTGTGGTGAGTGGGCCGGTTACCTGTCGGCCTCGTTCCAGTACGCGTTGGCGTTGGCACTGGTGGGGCGTAGCGAGGAGTGTCGGGCCGTCACGGCCGATGCGTTGGCCGTGTGCGCCGAACACGACGAGCGGTGGGACCGGTCCTACATCCAATGGGTGCGTGCGCTGGATCATTGGTTGTGCGGTGACCTCGAGAGTGCGCAGACGCTCGGGCGGGAGGCCGTGGCGCTTCATGTGATCTTCAATCACTCCGTCGGTACCGCGCTGATGACCGAACTGCTCGCGTGGATCGCACAGTCGGCAGGTGACCCCGATCGTTCGGCTGAACTCCTGGGCGCAGCGGGAGCGCTGTGGGACCGGTCGGGGACATCGATAGCAGCGTTCGGTCCCGACCTGTCAGAACGTCACGCCCGCTGCGAGATCGGGGTTCGAACAGAGCTGTCGCCCAGCAGGTTGCGAGATCACCTCCGGATGTTCGCCGATCGCTCACACGCGGAACTGGTCGGGCGTGTACTGGGTGACACGCGTGTGCTGGGTGAGGACGGTCGGACGTCGGTCTCCGTACCGCTTGGCGGGTGCTGTCCGTTGTGTGGTGACGAGTGCGCCGAAGACGCGCACGACTCCCCGCCCGCACAGTCGGTCGCAGGACAGCCACTCGACAATCCACTGACCAGCAGGCAGACCGAGATCGCCGCAATGGTTGCACGCGGCATGAGCAACAAGCAGATCGCCGAGCGGCTCGTGGTCTCGGTGCGCACCGTCGAGAGCCACGTCGAACGAGCCCTGGTGCGACTGGGTTTTCACACCAGAACCGAACTCGCCTCCTGGTACATCGCCGCGCATACGAGCGCGTGAGATAGCGCATCGGCAGCGGTCGTAAGCGCCGTGGAGTCGTCCTCGGCGGTAGCCCACCTGCGGCACCTCCACTGCCGTAGGCACTGCAGTAGTCCTACGGACGCCCCGAATCCCGGATGTGACCACCATTGCATCAGTACATCCTCAGTGGGGTACATCACGTCCACGAGCGGAGGAGGAACGATGCGCGTCGAATTCGACGAACCGCGTTGCGATGGATTCGGCTTCTGCGAGGAAGTCGCTCCCGAGGTCTTCGAGACCGACGACGAGGGAATGCTCACCATTCTGATGGATGAGATACCTGACGAGCTCGCCGACAAGGTGGAAGCGGCCACCCGCGCATGCCCGGTGGCGGCTCTCAAGCTCGCGAAGACACAGCGATGAGCGCACGCGGTGTCGTGATCGTCGGCGGCGGTCTCGCGGGCATGACGACTGCCAGTGAATTGGTCGACCTCGGATATCCGCACCCCATCACGGTTCTCGGGGACGAGAGGCACCAGGCATATGCACGCCCACCGCTGTCGAAAGGAGTGCTGAAAGGCACGGACGCCGACAACTCGGTGCTGCTGCCCGATTCTCCCAGCGGCCAGATCAGGGTTCGGGTGTCGAGTGCCGTGATCGGGCTCGACGTGGCAGCGCGCCAGGTGGCCTTGGCCGACGGCCGGGTGATCGGATACGACAACCTCGTCATCGCCAGTGGCGGACGCCCACGACGACTCGGCGACGGGACCGGACAGCACGTCGTGCGCACGATCGACGACACCCTCCGGCTACGGGACGCGCTTCGTGATGCCGCTGACGTCGTGGTGATCGGTGGTGGTTTCCTCGGCATGGAGGTCGCTTCTGCCGCTCTCTCGTTCGGGGCACGCGTGCGTGTCATCGACGTCAGGACTCCGCTCGTGCCGGTCCTGGGTGAGACGCTGGGCCGCTTGACTCTGGCCGCCGCGCACGAGCACGGGGTGAAGGTCGAGGTCTGTCCCGCCGGGGTCGTCGTCGAATGCGAGGAGTCGGGGCAGGTTCGTCGTGTCACGTCGCGTGATGGACGTGCCTTCCCGGCAGACGTTGTGGTCACGGCGATCGGCGACATGCCGAACACCGAATGGTTGCGCGGAAGCGGCGTTGCTCTCGACGCACAGGGGTGGGTCGTCGTCGACGACTACGCCAGGGCGCACGGTGACGGCTTCGCGCCCGGTGAGATCCTCGCCGCCGGCGATGTCGCCCTGCTCCCGCAGTCTGGTGAGTATCGGCGAATGCCGCACTGGGAGAACGCCATCGGCCAGGCGAAGGCGGTCGCTCGAACGCTCGTCGACGGTCCCAGGGAAACGTACACACCTGACCCCTACTTCTGGACGGAAGCGTTCGGCATCGCCTACAAGATCGCAGGACCGATTCCACCAGAGGGCGAACCAGAGGTCATCAAGGGTGATCTCGACGACCGTTGTGCACTCGTTCGGTGGGCAGGCGCGGCCGGAACGACGGTCGCAGCAGTCAATCACCGCATCCCCGTCGCCAAACTGCGGAGGCAGGCACGCCGACCCCAGAACGTCCCAACAGTTCAATTTCAATGAGGAAGGAACCGTCACAATGACAACAGCCCCGATCTCGGTCGACAGTGACATCGATCTGTTCACCGATGAGGCACTGGACAATCCGTTTCCGTTGTACAAGACCTTGCGCGATCTCGGTCCCGCGACGCGTCTGACCGCCCATGACATCTGGTTCCTCTCCCGCTACGACGTCGTGCGCGAGGCGCTCGGCGATTGGGAGACCTTCTCGTCGGCGGCAGGCCCCGGCCTGAACCCTGTCATCAACGAGGCGTGGGCACACGCGATCATCGCGGTAGACCCGCCCGTCCACACGAAGCTGCGCAAGCTGTTCACCGATCGCCTCGGACCACGCCAGCTCCGTCCGCTGGCCGAGACCATCGATCAGCGCGCGGACGAACTCGCCGAACGACTCGTCGAGATGGGCGAATTCGACGGTGTCACAGACCTTGCCGAGGATCTGCCGGTGAATGTGATCATGGATCTCGTCGGCTGGCCTGCCGACGAACGGGCCAAACTCCTCGACTTCGCAGCGGGCAGCTTCGACTGCTGCGGGCCGCAGAACGAACGCATGGCCAATGCGATGCCCAAGCTGGCAGGCTCGGTCGAGTACGTCACCGAGATGTTCGACTCCAGACGACTCGCTCCCGGGACATTCGGCGCGACGATCGCCGACGCCGCCTACGAGGGCGAGATCTCCAAAGACGATGCGCTCGGCCTGCTGCTTGCCTACGTGGTCGCCGCCTTCGACACCACCATCAACGCGATGTCGACTGGAACATGGCTGTTCGCACAGCATCCCGAGCAGTGGCAGAAGCTGCGCGACGATCCCTCGAAGGTTCCGGCCGCGTTCAACGAGATCATCCGACTAGAGAGTCCCATCCAGTACTTCTCCCGGACCACGACCCGCGACGTCGACCTCGGTGAAGGCGTCGTGATCCCGAAGGACGCCCGCGTGCTGCACAGCTACGGGTCAGCCAATCGCGACGAGCGCCACTATGAGAACCCGGACGTCTTCGACGTCGATCGAAATCCCATGGACCACCTGGGCTTCGGCCTCGGGAATCACGGTTGCGCCGGGCAGAACCTGGCCCGACTCGAGGCCCTCGCCGTGTTCAAGGCGCTCGTTCCGCGTGTGCGTGGGTTCGAGTTGACCGGCGAACCGGTACGGGCGCTCAACAATGTCACACGCGGATTCGCCTCCGTTCCGGTGCGGATCTCCTGACGTCACTCACCCACACATCCCTTCGTCGTCACCCTCCGAGAAAGAAAAGAACCAAAGCCATGACCGAAACACGTGCGGCCGTCATCGAATCCACCGGGGCGCCGTTCACCATCGACACGATCACCCTCGACGAACCTCGCGCAGACGAGGTGGTGGTCCGTATCGTCGCCGCCGGCCTGTGCCACACCGACCTGGTAGTACAGGGCGGTGCCATTCCATTCAAGTTCCCGGGTGTCCTCGGCCATGAGGGGGCCGGCGTCGTCGAACGCGTCGGCGCCGGCGTGACCAAGGTGAAGCCGGGCGACAGGGTTCTGCTCAGCTTCACCAGTTGCGGCCGATGCGTGAAGTGCCGTGCAGGGCATCCCGCGTACTGCCTCGAGTTCGTGCCGCGCAACCTCATCTGCGGCACGTGGCCCGATGGCAGCGCACCGCTGCATCGCGGTGACGAGGAGATCGGCGGCAGCTTCTTCGGTCAGTCGTCGTTCGCTGAGATGGCGCTCGTGACCGAGCGCAGCATCGTCAAGGTCGCCGACGACCTGTCTGACGACGACCTGTCGATCATCGCGCCGTTGGGCTGCGGTGTGCAGACCGGTATCGGTGCCATCTGGAACATCCTGAAGCCAGAACCAGGCTCGACCATCGCCGTGTTCGGGAACGGTGCTGTTGGCTTGTCGGCGATCTACGCGGCCTCGCAGACTCCCGACGCCACGATCGTCGCGATCGATCTGGTCGCCGAGCGACTGGAGACGGCGAAGGAATTCGGCGCAACCCACACCATCGACGCGTCGACTCAGGATGTCGCAGAAGAACTCGGCAAGCTCACCGGAGGTCTCGGTCTGGATTACGCGGTGGAGACCACCGGGGTGCCCGCAGTCCTCAAGACCGCGGTGCTCGCTCTCGGAGTCGACGGTACCTGCGGTGTCATCGGCGCACCATCGGTCGCGGGCGCGGAGGTGTCGCTCGGCGTCCAGGACATGCTGGTGGGCAAGAAGGTCATCGGCATCACCGAGGGGGACAGCGAACCCGAGACCCTCCTGCCGGTCCTCGTCGACCTGTACCGCAGCGGATCATTCCCGCTGCGGTCGATCGTTGCGCACTACAAGCTCGACGAGATCAACGCCGCCACCGACGACATGCACCACGGCAAGACCATCAAACCGGTGATCCGGCTCTGATCGACGCCGCGAGAACATCGGCGAATCGTTGCACCGGTCGATGAATACTCCTGTCCGACAACCAGGCCGCGTGCGGTGTGAGCAACACGTTCGGCGCTGAGAGGAGCGGATGGTCTGCCGGTGGCGGTTCGGTCGAGAGAACATCGAGCGCCGCTGACGCGAGGTCGCCGTCGCGCAAAGCCCTTGCGACGGCGACCTCGTCGATCAGTTCGCCGCGCGCGACATTCACCAGATGTGCACGCGCGGGCATGCGTGACAGGGCATCGCGATCGAGTCGTCCCCGCGTGGCTGATGTCAGTGGGACGTGAAGGGAGAGAACGTTGCTGGAGCACAGAAGTTCCTCCCAGGAGACCTGGCGCACACTGTGGTCGTCGATCGGGCGTCGCGTGTGGACGAGGACCTTCATTTTTAGTGCGATTGCGCGATGTGCCAGCGCTTGTGCGATTGGGCCGAATCCCCACAAACCCAGTGTGGTGTCCGCAAGAAGCGACGGTGGTCGAGTCGGCAATGCCCATTGTCCTCGTCGTATTTCGCGGTCGAGTATCGGAAGGTGTCGGACTGATGCGAGGACCAGTGCGAGAGCATGGTCAGCTACTTCTGCAGTGCAGTACGCAGGTGTGTTGCTGGTGATCACACCGCGAGCAGCTGCCGCAACCTCGTCGAGGTGATCTGTGCCCACTGAGGTGGCGTGGAGGATCTGGAGATCGGGTAGAGCGTCGAGTGTGGAGGGTCCGACTGTCCCCGATTCGGGGCTGATTGCCAACGCGTGGATTCCCTCACCACGGGGTACGGTCCGCGCTGTACTCCACGACCACCCCCGCGGAGGAGTGAGATGATCCGTCGTCAGGATCTGTTTGCCGTCCACGATCACCGCGTGACGGATGCGCTGATCGTGCCGATCGCGTGTCACCGCCGATCCGAGAGACGACCCGCCATCATGCGGTACACGACCTCGGTGAGCATGGCGACTCCCGCCGTCGAGTCCTCGTCGCGCGTGTACTCACCCTCGTTATGGGATATGCCGTCGACACTGGGAACGAACAGCATGACCGTGGGTACGACATCTTTCACATTCGTGGAATCGTGACCTGCCACGGTGTACATGGTCCGGTGGGAAAGTCCCAGATCGTCGGCGACGGCGCGACTGAGTGCGACGCCTTCGGGCTGATACGAGTCGACGTTCCAGGCGTGGGTTCGCTCGATACGGATGTCGACCTGCGCCAGGTCCTCGACTTCGGCGATACGCGTGGTCAGATCGTGCTCAGCCTTCTCCAGTACCTCGTCGTCGGGTGACCGCAGATCTAGATGCAGCACGGCTTCACGTGTAATGACAACTGGCGAGTTCGGTTCGGCGACGATCTGGCTGACGGAGGTGTGCAGAGGAGCTTCGGCGTAGGTGTCGGCAAGTTCACGACCGAATACGATGAGGTGGGCGGCACCAAGTAGAGCGTCACGTCGGTCGGCCATCACGGTGGCGCCGGTGTGTGACTGATCTCCGATGACGGTGATTCGGAACTTGCGCGCCGCCCACGTGGCGGCAACGAGACCGATTGTCGTGCGTGTGTTCTCGAGTATGCGACCCTGTTCGATGTGGATCTCGGCATACGAGCTGAGCTTCGGTGGCTCGAAATCTCCGACGGTACCCATCGATGTCAGCGACGTCTGCACGCTCACACCCGCTGAGTCGACGGTGGACAGTGCCTCTGCCGCAGCGAGTTTGCCGGTGAAGACCGAACTCCCCATCATGCTGGGGGTGAAGCGACTGCCCTCTTCGTTGAACCAGTTCACAACGGCGATGTTGAACGCGGGTCGCTCACCGGACTGCCGCCATCGGGCGATCGCGCGAGTGGCTGCGTGTGCCGATGCCAGAACACCGTAGGCGCCGTCGAACCTACCGCCGAGGGGTTGACTATCGAGGTGCGATCCGGTGAGTACGTACGGTGCATCGGCATCGAAAGTGTACAGGCCGAACTGATTTCCGATCAGGTCATACCTGACGTCGAATCCGTGATCGGTAAGCCAAGTGTGCAACCAGGCACGTTGTTCCCCGTCTGCGGTCGTCCCTGCCTGCCGATCGACGCCGCCTCGTGGCGTCGCGCCGAACGTTGACAGGGTTGCGAAATCGACGAGGAAATCGGTGTCGAGTGTCGACTCGATCGTGGGCATGATGTCGGTCATTGCATCTCCAGGATTGTTTCGAGCGTGGTTGGGCGTGGCGGGACGTCAGTCGCGGTAGTCAGGGGCAATGCGATCGGCCATGCGTAGCAACGCATCCCACGCGAGATCCCAACTGTCGCTGTTGTCGAGATCGTTGCCGGAGGTGTCCGAGCTTTCGTGATTGATCTGCCTCGCGGTGTGCTCGCAGACATCTGCCGGCGGAACAAGGAGTTGTGCACCGGTAGCCTGCGCGGCCACTTGGATCTCGCACGCGCGATCGAGGTAGAACATCCGCATGAAGGCTCGACCGGCGGTCTCCCCGGTGGTGAGGAGTCCGTGGTTTCGTAGTATCAGGGCGTTGTGCTCGCCGAGGTCGGTTACCAGTCGAGACTTCTCGTCCTGGTCGAGGGCGATGCCTTCATAGTCGTGGTAGCCGACGCGCTCGTAGAACTCCATCGACATCTGATTGAGCGGCAGTAAGCCATCGGCCTGAGCGGCGACCGCGCATCCGCTACGAGTGTGCGTATGGAGTACACAGTGTGCATCCCGGCGTGCTTCGTGGATCGCGCTGTGGATGACGAACCCTGCCGGATTGACCCGATAGTGCGACGGCGCAACCAGATTGCCCTGCAGATCGACTTCCACCAGGCTAGATGCGGTGATCTCGGAGAACATCAGCCCGTACGGATTGATGAGGAATCTAGGTTCGTCTCCCGGGAGGCGCGAGGAGATATGAGTGAAGATCAAGTCAGTCATCTTGAAGTGATCGACGAGGCGGTATACCGCGGCGAGTTCCTCCCGCAGTTGTTGCTCGGTGGGGGTGACGGGAACGGATACAACGGACATCGTGAACTCCTCTCGGGACTGTGCTGCTCGGGACGGCGGGGGTGTGATCAGATCCGCAAACCCTCCTCGGCCACGTGGAGTCGACGCGAAACGAGAGCTCCGAGAGCCGTGAGCAGAGAGATGACTATCAGCATCACTGCTGCGGGCCACAGCGTGTCGCCGGTGATCGTGAGGACCGATGCGGCGATCAAGGGGACGAGGCCGCCGAAGACTCCAGAGAGGTTGGAGCAGATGGCTACGCCGCTGTATCGGATCTTGGTGGGGAACAGGCTCGTAACGATAGCCCCCTGCACCGCGTATGCGTAGGAGAGCGTCGCCACTGCAACAGTCATGGCGATCACCACGGCCACCGGGTTGGCGGTTCCGATCACGAGGAAGACCGGGAATGCGACGAGCGCAGTGACGATGCCCGAACACATCACGACCCTGGTCGCGCCGAACTTGACGCCCCAGCGGCCCCCTGTCCAGATCACGAGCAGTTCGACACAGGCCGCTATCAGCGTCGCGAACAGGAGAAGACTCGCCGGAAGATCCAGAACACGCTTGCCGTAGCTGATCACGAAGGTAGTGACGAGGTAGAAGCCCGCGACACCGAGCAGACCGACGGCGGTTCCTGCGAGCAGTTGGCGCCAGCTGTTCGAGAAGACCTGCAGAACAGGGGCTTTCGCTACCTCTCCCTCCTCCTGAAGTTCCAGAAATGCGGGCGACTCTTCGAGCCTCGAGCGAAGCATGACGCACGCGATGAGTAGAGGGAGCGCGAGAAGGAAGGGAATGCGCCAGCCCCACGCGTCGAAGTTGCTCTCTGACATCAGTCCCGCAGTGATGAAGAATGCACCCGACGAGAGAATCGTGCCGACCGGTGAACCGAGCTGCGGGACCGACGCCCATTTCGCCCGTTCTTCAGTCGGCGAGTTCTCGGCGGCGATAGTAACCGCACCGCTCCACTCACCGCCGATGGCCAGACCCTGGACGACGCGGAGGGTGACCAGCAGGATCGGTGCTACCACGCCGATGGCGTAGTAGTTCGGCAGCAACCCGATCAAGACCGTCGAGACTCCGATTCCCACGATCGTGGTGAGAAGTACCGATCGTCTGCCGATTCGATCGCCGAGCCACCCGAAGAGCAACCCGCCGAACGGCCGGGCGGCGAATCCGACCGCGAGGGTCGCGAACGACGCAAGCGTGGCCGCCGCTGCGCTTCCCGAGACGAAGAACTGTGCGTTGAAGACCAGCGCCGCGGCGGTGGTGAAAAGGAAGAAGTCGTACCACTCCATTGCGGTACCCACGAATGCGGCGAGCGCGACCTTCTTGGTGGTCTCCAGAGACGAGACCGGTATATCGGAAGTCACGGCCCCTGCGGGGGGAGGGTCGATCGGTGCGGTGTCGACCTTGTCGGCATCGCTTGCTTGCGGCTGTGATGTCGAGAGTGTCATGTGCTGTCCTCATCCGTACGAACGTGCTGGTCTCGCAGACGTCGTTGTCGTCTCACACAACGGTGTCACGGTCCAGGTCGATGCGGAATCGCCACTCGCCCTCGATTGGCGACACTAGAATGTGCATATGCACACTCCACGGTTGTTCGTGTTTCACGACGTCCAGCTCGCTGGGTGCCGTATTTGCGCAGCTCGACGGCTTGTGGCGGTGACCGCTGATGTTCCTGCGCCGTCATCGGGCGGTACGTGCCCGTCACAGGGACGTAATCTCCGAAACCGCGAGCTTGGTTGATGCAGAATCTCGCAGAGCGGCGGCGGGACACGCGACGACGCTGGTTGGCGCTGGTCGAAGCGACCACAGCAAGGCTCGACGAGCTCGTCGACGCCTTCTTGGCGGAGGTTCGCGCGGCGTCGACCTACGAAACAGGACTCATCGACGACGAGGAACTGCGCGAAACGGCGGTGTCGTCGATCGGGCTCATCCTCCGTGCTGTGTCGTCGGAAACCCCAGTGAGTGAACTGGGCCCGGTGCCCGCAGAGCTGGGTCGCCGCCGTGCGCGCCAAGGCGTGCCCGCCGACGATCTCGTGGCCGCCGTGCGCATCGACTTCAATGTCATCTGGTCAGCACTGTTGTGGCAGGCGACTGTGCCGGATATGGCTGTGCTGGCGTTGCACGTCGACGAGCTGTGGGCCGTCGTCGACGAGTATGCGCGAAGCGTGCAGAACAGTCATCATGAGGAGCGGGCTGTGATGTCGGCAAGCATGCGCGAAGAACAACAGGCCTATCTCGCAGAACTGTTCGCCCCGGGAGGCTCGCTCCCGATTCGGATCTCGCGTATAGCGCGGGCGCTGGACGTCGACCCTCACGCCCTGTTTCGTGTCGCGGCACTCGACGAAACCGATTCGGATGCGGCTCACAGAGCGGCGCGGAGAGCCGAGGCATCGCACGCACAGATGTATGTGGTGCGCCGCCCCGGCCATGTCGTCGTGTTCTGGCCAGCCGACGATGTGAGCCGTGAGGGGCATCTCGTCGAACGCCAGACGACGGCGCTGGACGGGGTGAACGGAGGACTACTCCTCAGGGTCGACGGTCTCGCTCAGGTTCCGGCGGCGGTGCAGCCTGCAGTGGATATTCTGCGGGTGACTGACTCGAGCACTCCAGGCCTGCGGACTGTCGAGGATCGCTGGGCCCAGTTGAGCAAAGCTCATCTTGACAGTGGGCAGAGATTCACGGCCACAGTCCGTGCTGAACTCGACGAGCTGTCAGAGCCCGACCGTGTGGCGCTTCTCGACACGGTGGGCGCTTACCTCGACTCCGGTAGCGTCAACGAGGCCGCGCGACATAGCTTTTGTCATCGCAACACTGTTCTCAATCGGATAGCTAGATTCAAGAATCTCACCGGCCTCGACATCACCGTGCCGCGCGACGCAGCACTGGCGGTACTTCTCCTCGCGTGACGGCGAGGCGATCAGTGCTCACGCAACTTGTCGATCAGGTCGTCTTTCTTGAGGTCCGAATAGTTGCTCAAACCCAGTTCTTTTGCCCGCGAGCGGAGTTCGTCGACCGTCCAGTCCTCGTATGACCCGGACTCGCCGCCCTTCTCGCCGACCTTCGAACGCCCCTGTGCGGCAGCCGCATTGGCGATACGTGCGGACTTCTCCTTGGAGTTGCCCTCGTCTCGGAGCTTCTCGTAGAGCTCGTCGTCCTTGATCGACGGGCCCGGATCGCGCTCTGGCATGACGCCTCCTCGTCGGACTGAGATCGATAGATGTGCGACACTTCCCACGCTACGCGCCCGGCGCGACCTCGACGATGTCTTCGCGCTCGCGACACGGCAACCTCGTCGATAATCCGCCTCCATCAGGAGCGGAGTGCCTACTCTCGGGTACGGGGGTCCTGTACGTACGAGACGACGAAGGGCACAAGGCATGGGCGAGAAGAAGGCAATCAAACGTCTGCAGAAGCAGATCGGCGAGCTCCAACAGAGCCTCGACGATGTGCGGAAGTTGGCAGAGAAACAGATCGGCAAGGCAGCGAGCGAAACCGACGCACTGCGTCGGGAACTGCTGAAGCGAATCGGTGCCGTCTCCGGCGAATCCGAGAACAAGGGCAGCGACTCATCGACGAAGGACTCGGCGAGGGCCGTCGTCGCGCCGAAACCCACACCGAGCACCTCGGCAACGAAACCCAAGCCCGCTGCCACAAAGTCTGCTGGATCGACCACATCGACCGGTGCTGCGAAGCAGCCCGGCGGGACCAAGTCTGCGACGACGTCGTCGGCATCCAAAACGAAGACGGCGGGGAAGTCCGCCAAGGCCAAATCACCGACGGTCAAGCAGCTGCGCGAGCAGGCAAAGGCGAAGGGCGTCAAGGGGTACTCGTCGATGTCCAAGGCGGAACTGCAGGCGGCCCTGGGGTCTGCGGGTTGAGCCAGCCCGTCTCAACCTGAGACCGGCTTCGCGAACTCGGCCTCCATTGATGCGGTGAAGCCCATACTGGGGAGGGGATTCCGGGGGACATGCCGCACCGCTGTGCGGCCCGAAGGAGGCCAGGTATGAAAGCGCTCGTCTATCACGGTCCCGGCAGCAAGGCGTGGGAGGACGTTCCCGATCCCGTACTCCAGGATCCGACGGACGCCATCGTCCGAGTGGAGACGACGACGATCTGCGGCACCGATCTGCACATTCTGTCCGGCGACGTGCCAGCGGTCACCAAGGGGCGCGTCCTCGGGCACGAGGGTGTCGGCGTCGTCACCGAGGTCGGACCGGAATGCACTCGTGTCAAGGTCGGCGACCGCGTCATCATCTCGTGCGTCACCAAATGTGGTCGGTGCGAATACTGCGTGGCGGGCATGCCGTCGCACTGTCAGACGGTCGGCGGAATCGGTTGGATCTTCGGCCATCTCATCGACGGCACGCAGGCCGAGTTCGTCAGGGTTCCGTTCGCCGACAACGGGCTCATCCCGCTGCCCGAGAGTGTGACCGCAGAGCAGGGTGTCATGCTCAGCGACATCCTGCCGACGGGCTTCGAGATCGGTGTGCTCTACGGTGCCGTGAAGGAGGGCGACGTCGTTGCCGTCGTCGGAGCGGGGCCGGTCGGTCTCGCGTCGGTGATGACCGCCCGGTCGAGTGGGGCGTCGCGGGTGATCGCGGTGGACGGCAACAAGTTTCGCCTCGAGCGGTCACTCGACTTCGGCGCCACCGACACCATCGACATCCTCGCGGGTGGCAATACCGTGGAACAGATCAAGGCACTCAGTCGTGGTGGACTCGGCGTCGACGTCGCGATCGAAGCGGTCGGTCTCGGACCCGCGTTCCGCACGTCACTGGACTGTCTGCGTCCCGGTGGGCACCTCGCTAATGTCGGAGTGCACGGCCGTTCCGTCGAATTGCCGATCGACCGGGACTGGATCAACAACCTGACGCTGACGACGGGCCTGGTCAACGCAACCACGGCACCCGAACTGCTCACCCAGATCGAGCAGGGCATCATCTCCCCGGAGAAGTTCGTGACGCATCACTTCACCTTCGACGAGTTCGACCGCGCCTACGACACGTTCTCCAACGCGGCCGACGAGCACGCACTGAAGGTGATCATCAGCAACGGGTGACAATGGTGAAGTGACCCTGGAAGTACAGTCCGAGCGCTCGAGCGATGCGACGACGACGCTGTCGTCGACTCGGTGGCAGCAGTTCGTCGGTGTGGTGAATGGCCCGTTGCCGCGGATCGCCGAGCGATTCTCCAAGTTCCTCCTATCGGCGCATCCGCACGACGCGCTGATCATCTACACCCGCGAGTGCACCGGCCGACCCCGCAAGGTGGCCGGCGCAGCCGCGATCGTCGAGCGCGCCACGATCGCCGAACTCGACGCGATCAAGGAGTCGGTCGCGCGCGGGAACGTCCTGCACGGACACGCGGTGATCGGGGGCTCGCGACGAAGGGTGCTCGCGGTGCGCGACGTCAGCGACACACTGCTGGTGATGGTGCCGAAAACGACCAGGGCAACCAAGACGACCGCGACAACCAAGAGCACGCCCCACGTCGTCGATGATCTGCTCGCTGCGTGGTTCGCCCTGGTGGCAACGTCGATCCGGCAGCAGGTGGCCCAGGCGAGTCCCGACTATCTCGCCGAGTCTCGCGCCGCGTCGACAGAACGGGCCTGGACGATCACGCAGTTGACCGAGCAACACGAGGACACACTGGCGTCGATACTCGGGACGCTGCGCTCGCGCGACCTCGACGACGGGGCCGCTCGTACAGTCGCGGCGGAGACGGCGTCGGCCGCTCTGATCGCGCTGCGCTCCGTCGGAGACACCAACCGGGCCCTCGCCACTGAGGCCAGCGGTGTGGCCTTCCGCCGACTGCGCGCAGAGCTCGAGCCGGTGCTGCGCGACCTCGACGCCGACGTCGAGTTCGTGGAACCCGACGGTGATGCGACGCTGCCCGGCGAGATCGCCCACGCGGCACGGGCCATCGTGCGGGCGGTGGCCGTCGCAGTCGCCGCTCAACCCCACGTGACACGCTTGCGGATCGCGTGGGGGCGTCGCGGCGACGACCTCGTGATCGACGTCCGGGACCAGGGACAGGGCGAGCTCGACGGCGATGGCCTGACCCGACAGCTGGCGGGACGGTTGCGAGCCGTGGACGGGGTGCTCGACGTCGAATCGCTCGCCGGGTGGGGAAGCCGGGTCACGGCACGAATACCACTGGAAACACCCGTGTCTCGACCGGAGAAGGACCTGCTCGCCTCGCTGAACCCGCGCGAGGTCGAGGTGCTCGGCCATCTCGCGCTCGGTCGACGCAACAAGGCGATCGCAGCCGAGCTCGGGGTCAGCGAGAGCACTATCAAGTTCCACGTCGCGGCGATCCTGCAGAAGCTGCAGGTGTCCAATCGCGGGGAGGCTGGATTGCTCGCCGCGGGTGCAGGGATCACGGCGGGGTAGCCCCGGCCTGTTCGATCAGCGGTGGGGGATCAGATCCCGGTGATTCCGTAGCTGTGGATCTTGCGGTAGATCGAACTGCGGGACATGCCGAGCGCCTGCGCGGCACGAACCCGGTTACCGCCGCATTCGTCCAGAACGCGGACGATGGCGTCGCGCTCGGTGACCTCCAGCGTGGTGAGGACCCGATGGGCGGTGGTACGGCAGAAACCGGGCAGGTCCTCGGGCTGTATCTCTCCGACGGGTCGTCGTCGAAGAGCTGACTCGAGTGCCGAGTGCAATTGCGTCAGGTTCTTCGGCCACGAGTACGCGGCGATGATGCGCATGGCCTGCGGACTGATGCGGGTAGTGCGTTGTGGTGCAAGCTCCCTGAGTATGCGGTGCACCAACGGTTGCAGGTCTGGCCCGCGGAGGCGCAGTGGCGGCAGCGTGACCGAGTGCTCGAACAATCCGAGGAGCCCTCCGAAGTCTGTGACGGTTGCCTCCCGCGGAGGTGATGCGGTAGCCGCGAGGACGTATCCCGCGGCAGTGGCGTCGTCGATGGCAGAGCGCAACATCGGGGGCACTTGACCGTCGATGGCATCGACGTGACGAAGTACCAGCAGTCCGTTCCCGTCGGTCGGAGGGGGCGGGTGAGCGCTACACGTGGACGGCTGTGCGATGTCGACGACGACCACCGGTGCAGTGGGGTTGTCACCACGGAAAGCATCCGTCAGTACAGACAGGCGTCCACTGCCTGGCTCGCCGACCACGACCACCGCGCGACCGCACGCGAGTGACTGCACGACCTCGTTGTACGCGTGAACCCATGTCGGACTGCGCATTCCGTGAGCAGAAGAGGGCGGCAGCGCCGCCGTCCGAGAGACGGTTTCGGCGGCATCCGTCTCCGGCTGCCGGCCTCGATCCTCGTCGAGAACCGCCACCACTCCCACGACATCGCCGCGGCTGGTGATGTGTGTGGTCCGCATCCGGATCTGTCGGCCACCCTCGAGGGTCACCGTGTGTAAAGCGTTGTCGTGCTTGGACATCAAGTACTCGGCGTACTGACCGATGGTGGCCTGTTCGTCGGGATCCAGCAGTGCGCGGGCAGCTTCGTTCACCATGATCGTCTCGCCCAGGGCGATCACAGCGCGACCGGGTCGGGCGGAAGCTCGAAGATACGTCTCGAACACGGCGCGGGTGTCCTGGCTCCGGTCGAGGAGGAGATTGCGGCTGATGTCGGTCGCTGCTGAACGCACCAGTGCGTCGACGAGGCTGTTCCAACTCTCCGCCAACATGCTCGCGTCGAGCACCCCGACGACCCGCCCGGTCAGCGGATCTAGAATCGGCGCACCTGTGCAGGCGAACTGGACCAGCGACTGGTTGAAGTGTTCGGAGCCCACGACGCTCACCGGCGCCCCGACCTCGAACAACGTGCCGACCCCGTTGGTTCCGATACTGCTCTCCTCGAACGAGAATCCGCGGTCGAAGTCGACGCGGTCGAGCACCCGTCCAACCGCTGTCGAGCAATCGCGACGGTCGACGATCCTGGCCTGTGCGTCGGTGAGGGCGATGGTGACAGGGACGTCGGACATGTCGCCGGTGAGTCGTTCGAGAACCGGCCGGGCACAGCGCGCCAACCGCGAATCGAAGTCGATGTCGTCGTGGTAGGCGACCTGGTACTTGTCGGCGTCGAGCCCCGCGGACGCGCTTCTCGACCACGACGCCGCGACGACGTCGCCGACGCCGGCTGCTCCCTGCGGGCCGTATTCCAGGAAGTCTGCACGAGCAGCAGCGATACGGAGCTGCTCATCTCGTCTGTCACGCATGTGCTGCTCCCTCCCGCCCTGTGCGCATCGTTGTGACGCACGGCACAGCCGATTATTCATCGAGTGGCCATCCGGCGACCACCACCGATCGGACAGGATTGCTGTCCCAATTTGGGACACGTCGGATATGTGAGACAGGTCAAACATTCACCTCCAGGTGATCACAATCACATCAATGGAGGAGAACAATGTCTGACAGAACACTCGACGCGGTCGTGATCGGAGCCGGGGTCGCCGGTCTTTATCAACTGCATCAGCTTCGTGAACAGGGTCTTGACGTCAGGGCGTACGACACGGCATCCGGTGTCGGCGGCACCTGGTACTGGAACAGGTACCCGGGTGCGAAGTTCGATTCCGAGGCCTACATCTACCAGTACCTGTTCGACGAGGATCTCTACAAAGGCTGGAGCTGGAGCAGCAGGTTCCCCGGACAACGCGAGATCGAACAGTGGCTCAACTACGTCGCCGATGCGCTCGATCTGCGGCGCGACATCTCCTTCGGCACGACGATCACCAGTGCGGTCTTCGACGAGGAGACCAACCGCTGGACGGTGACCACCGACAGTGGCGAAACGATCGACACCCAGTACCTCGTCACCTGCTGCGGGATGCTCTCGGCGCCAATGTCCGACATCTTCCCGGGACAGAGTGACTTTTCCGGCGAGATCTTCCACACCGCACGGTGGCCACGCGACGGCGTCGAACTGTCCGGGAAGCGCGTCGGCGTGATCGGTAACGGGGCGACGGGTATCCAGGTCATCCAAACGATCGCCGATCAGGTCGACCAACTGACGGTGTTCATCAGGACGCCCCAATATGCGTTGCCGATGAAGAATCCGAGCTACGGTCCCGACGACGTCGAGGCCTACAAAGCGCGCTACGACGAGCTGCGGGAGAACCTGCCGAACACCTTCACCGGCTTCGAGTACGACTTCGACGTCGCGTGGGCCGACCTCACGCCCGCGCAGCGTCGGGAGCGTCTCGAGGCCGACTACGAGAACGGCTCGCTCAAGCTGTGGTTGGCGTCGTTTGCCGAGATCTTCTCCGACGAGCAGGTCAGTGAAGAGGTGTCGGAGTTCGTGCGCGAGAAGATGCGCGCCCGTCTGCAGGATCCGGAACTGTGCGATCTGCTGATCCCCTCCGACTATGGTTTCGGTACTCACCGGGTGCCGTTGGAGTCCGGCTATCTCGAGGTCTATCACCGCGACAACGTGCAGGCTGTGCCCGTCAAGAACAACCCGATCGCCCGAATCGTCCCCGAGGGGATCGTGCTCGAGGACGGCACGCTGTACGAACTCGATGTGATCGTCATGGCGACGGGCTTCGACGCCGGCACCGGCGCATTGACCAGGATCGACATACGTGGGCGTGACGGACGCTCGCTCCGCGAGGACTGGGGCCACGACATCCGCACCACCATGGGCCTGATGGTGCACGGTTATCCGAACCTGTTGACCACCGGTGCACCGCTGGCGCCGTCGGCTGCGCTGTGCAACATGACGACCTGCCTGCAGCAGCAGACCGAGTGGATCAGCGACGCCATCGGGTACCTGCGTGCCAACGGCAAGTCGGTCATCGAACCCACCGAAGAGGGTCAGGACGCGTGGGTGGCCCACCACGACGAACTGGCCGATGCGAATCTCATCTCGAAGACGCACTCGTGGTATGTCGGCTCCAACGTCCCGGGCAAGCCCAGGCGAGTGCTGTCCTACGTCGGCGGAGTGGGGGCCTACCGGGCTGCGACGTTGGAGGCCGCAGCAGCAGGCTACAAGGGATTCGCGCTGTCGTGAAGCGGCCAACCGTATGACGAAAAACGTTGACAATCGCAGTTTTTCATCGAAAGGACAGATCAGATGACCAGTTCAATCACCGGTGTCGACCGGGGCACGCTCACCCGGTCGGAGGACGTCGTTCTGAAGTCGGCGATCGACGCCGAGGCGCCCGTGGCGGGTGTCGTGGCGATGGTGACGGATCGCAGCGGCAACATCTACGAGGGGGCTGCCGGTAAGCGTCGCATCGACGGCGACGCCGCAATCACCACCGACGACGTCTTCGCGCTCTTCTCCACGACCAAGGCGATCACCGCGACCGCGGCATTGCAGCTCGTGGAGGAGGGTCAGCTCGACCTCGACCGTCCGGCATCCGACTACGCACCCGAGATCGGCGAACTCCAGGTGATCGAGGGCTTCGACGACGATGGCGCACCGAGGCTACGGCCACCGAAGTCGATTCCGACGACGCGGCAACTCCTCACTCACACCGGAGGTTTCGGATACGACTTCTTCGATGAGGTCTACTCCCGGCTCGCCGACGAGCAGGGCCAGCCGAGTGTGATCACGGCGACCAAGGCCGCGTTGACCACGCCACTGCTCTTCGACCCGGGCGAACGATGGCAGTACGGCACCAACCTCGACTGGGTCGGGCAGGTCGTCGAGCGACTTCGCGGCAAGCGGCTCGGAGAGGTATTCGAGGAGCGGATCTTCGCGCCATTGGGTATCGAGAACATGAGTTTCGTTCTGCGTGAGGACTTCCGCCCGCGGCTCGCCGAAATGCACGCGCGCAACGCCGATGGGTCTCTGACCCCGATGGACTTCGAGTTGCCGTCGCCGCCGGAGGTCGACTTCGGCGGTCACGGACTGTACGGCACCGTGGGCGACTACATGACGTTCATCCGGATGTGGCTCAACGACGGGGCCGGGGAGCACGGCCGGGTGCTCAAGCAGGAGACCGTCGAGATGGCTGTGCAGAACCATCTCGGTGACCTACCGGTGACGATGCTTCCGGGTGTGATCCCGTCGCTGTCGAACGATGCGGAATTCTTTCCCGGCCAATCGAAGTCGTGGTCGCTTCCGTTCATGATCAACAATGAACAGGCGCCGACCGGACGTCCAGCGGGTTCGCTGGGCTGGGCTGGGTTGGCGAATCTCTTCTACTGGATCGATCGGAAGAACGGCTACGGCGGATACTGGGCGACGCAGATCCTGCCATTCGGTGATCCGACGTCATTCACGAAGTACATGGACTTCGAGACCGCGCTCTACCGGTCGCTGGATCACTAGCAACGAAGGGGCGACATTCCTGTACTTTCGACCAGGTAGAACCATCCATTCGGATGGATGCATGTCTCGTGGCCTGCCACAAGACTGTGTTGAGTACAAGGTTCTCACCATCGAGAGGTTGAAAGCGGAATGTCGCAAACGGTCAAGGGAGTCATCTCGCGCAGCAAGGGCGCGGCCACGGAACTCGTCGACGTGGTCGTGCCCGACCCGGGACCCAACGACGTCGTCGTCGACATCGAGGCGTGCGGCGTGTGCCATACCGACCTGGCGTACAAGGAAGGCGGCATCAACGACGAATACCCGTTCCTGTTGGGTCACGAGGCAGCGGGCATCGTCGAGGCCGTCGGGTCGGAGGTGACACACGTCGAGGTCGGCGACTTCGTCGTCCTCAACTGGCGTGCTGTCTGCGGCGAGTGCCGCGCCTGCAAGCGCGGAAAGCCGTGGTACTGCTTCAACACCCACAACGCGTCGAAGTCGATGACGCTGACCGACGGAACGGAACTTACCCCGGCGCTGGGCATCGGAGCCTTCATCGAGAAGACGATCGTCCACGAGGGGCAGTGCACCAAGGTCAATCCGGAGACCGATCCCGCTGTCGCCGGTCTGCTGGGGTGCGGGGTGATGGCCGGGCTTGGCGCGGCGATGAACACCGGGAATGTCGGACGCGGCGACTCCGTCGCGGTCATCGGCTGCGGCGGAGTCGGCGACGCCGCCATCGCGGGCGCACGACTGGCGGGCGCCACGAAGATCATCGCGATCGACCGGGACCCGGCGAAGTTGGAGTGGGCAACCGAGCTCGGGGCGACCCACACCATCAATGGCGCAGAGGTCGACGACGTCGTCACCGCTGTGCAGGACCTGACCGACGGCAACGGCGTGGACGTCGTCGTCGACGCCGTCGGTCGGCCGGAAACCTACAAGCAGGCGTTCTACCTGCGTGACCTCGCCGGAACCGTTGTGCTGGTAGGTGTTCCGACGCCGGAGATGAAGCTCGAGCTGCCGCTGGTCGACTACTTCTCGCGGGGCGGGTCGCTCAAGTCGTCGTGGTACGGCGACTGCCTGCCCGAGCGCGACTTCCCGATGCTCATCGATCTCTACGAGCAGGGCCGACTCCCTCTCGACAAGTTCGTCACCGAACGCGTCGGACTCGGGGACGTCGAGGCAGCGTTCGAGGCGATGAAGGGCGGCAAGGTACTGCGCTCGGTGGTAGAGCTGAAGTCATGAGCAACGCGAGCATCGACAATGTGGTCACGTCCGGCACCTTCTCGCTCGACGGCGGTACCTGGGACGTCGACAACAACGTCTGGATAGTCGGTGACGACAGCGAGGTGGTGATCATCGACGCCGCGCACAGCGCCAAGCCCATCCTCGACGCTGTCGGAGACCGGACCGTCAAGGCGATCGTGCTGACACACGGCCACAACGACCACATCACTGTGGCACCGGAATTGTCGAAGGAAACCGGTGCGCCGATCCTGTTGCATCCCGGGGACAACATGTTGTGGAACGAGACCCACCCCGATGTGACGCCCGGCAACCTCGACGACGGCCAGGAGATCGAGGTCGCGGGGACGTCGTTGAAAATCATCAACACGCCGGGCCATTCACCGGGGTCGTCGGTGATCTACGCGCCGGAACTCGGCGTGCTCTTCAGTGGCGACACGCTCTTCAACGGCGGACCGGGCGCGACGGGTCGTTCCTTCTCGAGCTTCCCGAAGATCATCGAATCCATCAAGGAGAAGATCTTCGTGCTCGATCCGGAGACCAAGGTCTACACCGGGCATGGAGACGGCACGACGGTCGGCGACGAAGCACCGCACCTCGAGGAATGGATCAAACGGGGTAGCTGACCCCTCCAGCCTGTCCCAGCGCCGGACCTTCAGCGCCGTGCTCTTCTGTGCCGTATCCCGGTGTCACCCGATGACACCGGGATACGGCGGTACGGGCCTCGCAAACTGCGGTGCTCGTGTTCCCGACACGGTCGCTGATTTCGGTGTCGCCTGGATGGGTGTGTACCTCGCGGTCGCCGGCGTGCTGACGTTGATCGCGCCGTGGTCGGTGCGTGAGACGCGGACGGTGGATCTCTCCGAGGTGTGACGGGTTGCGGACCGCCCATCCTTGCCTGATAGTAAGGTAATGCTTACCTCACTCGGTAGGGCTGCGCCGTGGGCACTGGGCGTGTTCCGCATCGTTGTCGGATTCCTGTTTCTGTGCCACGGCACGTCGACGCTGTTCGGATGGCCGATCCCGCCGTACTCGGGCGTCACCGCCGAATTCGGGGCCTGGCCGTCGTGATGGGTCGTGATGATCGAACTGATCGGCGGTGCGGCGATCATTGCGGGTGTCGGCACCCGGATCGCCGCGTTCATCGGCTCCGGGGCGATGGCCATCGCGTACTTCTGGAAGCACCAGGGTGACGGGCTGTTCCCCATCGAGAACGAGGGCGAAGCGGCAGCGTTGTTCTGCTGGTCGCTGCTGCTGTTGGTGTTCCTCGGACCCGTCCGACCGGCGTTGGGACCGGTGCTCGCCGCCGGGTTCGGACGCAAGCGTGCCGAGCGGGATCCCCGTGGCGACGCCGCCATCGGCAGCGCTGCATGACGAAGCAGCGCTGAGTGACGAAGTAGCGCTGCGTCACGAACCTGCGGCGCCAAGGCGGGCGTCGTGGGTGCCGCGCCGGGTAACCTCGGCGGGGTGAGCGAACCGTCGAGTCGCAGGCAGCGGGCGTGAGCGCGGCGGAGACGCGCTCGGCGACGGTGCGTCGGACACTGCCACCGGCATTGCGCGGGTACCAACGCAGCTGGCTGCGCGCAGACATCCTCGCCGGTGTCACCCTCGCCGCTGTGGCCATACCGGAATCGATGGGCTACAGCACGATTGCTCACGTGCCGGTCGTGTCCGGCCTCTACACGATCATCCTGCCGACCGTCGTCTTCGCGGTCATCGGATCGTCGAGGTTGATGGTCGTCGGAGCCGACTCCGCGACGGCGGCCATACTCGGATCGGGCATCGCGGGCATCGGGGTGGCCGGATTGCAACCGGATTCGGCGGAGTGGCTGGGATTCGCCTCGCTGATCGCGATCGTGACCGGTGTGATGCTCGCGGTGGCGCGGCTCGCACGACTCGGCTTCCTCGGCGACTTCCTCTCCACCGCAGTTCTTGTCGGGTTTCTCGCGGGTACCGGCATCAGTGTGCTCACCGGGCAGATACCTGGCATGCTCGGCATCTCGGGCAGCGACGGGCGGATCTGGGAGCGATGGGAGCACGTACTCCAGGAACTTGGTTCGATCCGTTGGGCCGCAGTGGCTTTCGCGGTCGCAACCCTGCTGCTGCTCGCGGTGGGGCGGCGCTGGTTGACGCGGATACCGATGCCGATCGTCGTCGTTGTCGCGTCGATCGTCGTGGTCTACGCGTTCGGCTGGTCCGACGACGTCCCGGTGATCGGCACTCTGCATGGAGGGTGGCCACAGTTCGGACTCCCCGATGGTGTCTCCTGGGTCGACATCCCGAAGGCTGCGACGGTGGCGATCGGTTGCGCGGTGGTGATTCTCGCGCAGAGCGCGGCAACATCGCGGAGTTTCGCGCAGCGTCACGGTGAGGAGGCCAACGTCAACCGCGACATCGTCGGCCTGTCGGCGGCGAACATCGTCGCGGGCTTCTCGTCGACGTTCGTCGTCAACGGCAGTCCGACGAAAACCCAACTGGTCGAGGAAGAACACGGTCGGACCCAGGTGGCCAACGTGACGATGGCGGTGGTGGCGCTGATCGTCGTGGTCTTCTTCGACGACGCGCTG
This sequence comes from Gordonia otitidis, assembly GCF_020735545.1. Lineage (NCBI taxonomy): Bacteria > Bacillati > Actinomycetota > Actinomycetes > Mycobacteriales > Gordoniaceae > Gordonia > Gordonia otitidis. The sequence continues at coordinate 1,882,594 of NZ_CP085974.1, read as the reverse complement.
GGTTACCTCCCGCATGCTGTCCTGTCGGCGATCGTCGCGGTGGTCGCCGTCCGGCTGATCGACGTCTCGCAGTTTCGCCGCATGTGGCGGGTACGCAGGTACGAATTCACCATCGCGATACTCACCGCGGTCGTCGTGCTGGTGTTCGGAGTGCAGACCGGTGTCATCACAGCGATGGGGGCGTCGCTGCTGGCGATGGTCAGGCGTCAGTATCGGCCGGAGCGGTTCGTCGTGGGCGTTTCCGACCACGGACGTCACCGGCGGTACGAGTCCGCCACGCCCGGCGCCGAATCGATGCCGGGATTGATCGTCTTCCGCTACGACGCCGACCTGTTCTACGCCAATGCGAGTCGATTCGCCGACGAGGTCATGGCCCTGGTGAAGGCGGCACCGCATCCGGTGCGATGGATGGTGCTCGACTGCACGGTGATCAGCGATGTCGACTACACGGCATCGACGATGCTGAAAGATCTGATCACCTTCGTGCACAAGCGGAATGCGCACTTCGTGCTGGCGGGCGTCGACCCCGAACTCGGCGATGACCTGCTCACCGAAGGAGTGCTCGCCGGATTGAATCCCGACCACGTGTTCGCGACCGTCGGCGCCGCTGTGCGGGCTTACGAGGCCGACTACCCCGACGCCGTCGAGGCTGCGCGCCGAGAGGATTCGACGTCGGCGAAGACGCCGGCGGAGGGCGATGACTCGGGTGGAACCGCTGGATCTGGCCGTGCATCCTCGGGGGCTGCCGACGGCGGGGGTGCCTCGTGAAGCTCACTCGTGTGGTCACGGCGTCGGCCGCGATGGCTGCCACACGCTCGCGCAAACGAAAGACCGCCGAGCTCGTCGAACTGCTGCGGGCCGCCTCGGCCGATGAGATGCCGATCGTGGTCACATGGCTGTCGGGCGAGGTACCGCAGGGCAAGCTCGGCGTCGGATGGCGCTCATTAGCGGCACTCGACGTCGCACCTGTCGCGGAGCCGATGCTCGACGTCGTGGACGTCGACGACGTGTTCGAGCTGCTGGCCGCTGCGCGGGGCGCGGGTTCGGCAGCCGCGCGAACCGACTATCTGGCAGGGCTTTTCGGGCGTGCGACCGATGACGAGCAGGGGTTCCTGCGAAGATTACTGACCGGCGAGTTACGGCAGGGTTCTCTCGCAGGATTGATGGTCGACGCCGTTGCTGCCGCGACGGATCAGCGCGTCGATCTGGTTCGGAAGGCGCACATGCTGACCGGGTCGCTGTCTGAGACGGCGGTCCTCGCAGCCCGTGGCGGCGAAGAGGCACTCACCGGCGTGCGCCTCGAAGTCGGTCGGGCCATCGCGCCGATGCTGGCGACCCCCGCGGACGACCTGACGTCGGCGGTCGCCGATCTCGGACCGGACGTCGTCGTCGACTTCAAACTCGACGGCGCGCGAATCCAGGTGCACCGCAACGATGATGACGTGAAAGTGTTCACACGCACATTGCGCGACGTGACGAGTCGCGTACCGGACATCGTTGCCGTGGTGCGCGATCTTCCCTGTGACACCGTCATTCTCGACGGTGAGACGCTGATGCTCAGCGACGATGGACGTCCACGGCCGTTCCAGGAAACGATGAGCAGGTTCGGTTCGGCGGTCGACGAACAGAACCCGCGTCTGCTGCAGCCCTTCTTCTTCGACTGTCTGCATCTCGATGGGGTCGATCTGATCGACCTACCCCTCACACAGCGACTCGACGCGCTCAACTCCGTTGCGCCGCAGTTCCGCATCCCCTCGGTCACCGACCCGACGCCGATGCAGGCACAGGCCCAGTTCGACGCCGCGATCGCCGCCGGACACGAGGGCGTCATGGTGAAGTCGCGCAGCGGTGTCTATGCGGCGGGACGTCGAGGACGGTCGTGGCAGAAGGTCAAGCCCGTCCACACACTCGACCTGGTGGTGATCGCCGCAGAGTGGGGATCGGGGCGTCGACGAGGGTGGCTGTCGAATCTGCATCTCGGCGCGCGGGACCCCGACGGCGGACCGCCGGTGATGGTCGGAAAGACGTTCAAGGGGCTCACCGACGAGATCCTCCGCTGGCAGACCGACGAGTTCCCACTGCATGAGGTGTCGCGCACCGAGTACACGGTGTTCCTGCGGCCGGAGATCGTCGTCGAGATCGAACTCGACGGGGTTCAGCGGAGTTCGAGGTATCCCGGTGGCGTGGCACTGAGGTTCGCGCGTGTGCTGCGGTACCGGCCGGACAAGACCGCCGCGGAGGCCGACACGATCGACACCGTGCGAGAACTGCTGCCCGGCCAGTGAATCGAGTCCAGCGGTGAACACGCGGGGCCGGACCCGACCGGCCCCACATCGAGCCGCGTGGTCAGCCGCGGTAGCCCAGGCGCCGACTGACCGTGTTCGCCGCCCGAACCACGCCCTCGGCCAGTTCGGGGGCGTCCGCGGGGTCGAGGCGGTAGCGCGGTCCGGAGATGCTGAGCGCGGAGACGACAGCGCCCGAGTGATCGCGGACGGGGGCGGCCAGCGCGACCAGCCCGACCTCCAGCTCCTCGTCGGCGAGTGCCCAACCGCGTGCGGCCGAGGTGGCGACGTCGGCGACGAGCTCGTCGACGTCGGTGATGGTGTTGTCGGTGAAACCTGGCAGACCGCCGGGGTAGAGCGCACGCAGTTCGGCTTCACTCAGGCCGGTGAGCAGCGCCTTTCCCGAGGACGTGGCGTGCGCCGGTGACGGTTGGCCGATCCAGGTTTTCAACGCGACGCTCGACGATCCCTGCGATTCGACGACGTTGATGGCCTGCGCGGCGTCGAGGACAGCGAGATTCGTTGTCTCGCCGGTTCTCTCGGCGACCTCGTCGCAGACGTCCTGCCCGAGCTTGGCGAGGTCGGTGGTGGCCGTGGTCGAGCCGGCGAGTCGGACCACCGTGAATCCGATGCGGTACTTCCGACCACCAGGGGCCTGCTCCACGAAGCCGCGTGACTCCAGCGACGCGACGATTCTCGAGACTGTCGACTTGTGCACGCCGAGAGCGACGGACAGCTCGGTGATCCCCGCGGTACCGGCGTCGGCGATGAGCTCCATGATCCGTAGGGCGCGGTCGACGGACTGCACGGCGCCGCCCGCAGCCCGGTCACCGTCGGGCGCGTCAGCGGCCGCAGCCCGATCATTGCCGGGTGCGTCGTCTGTGCTCATGATGCTCATGAGCCTACCTTTGCGGTTCGACCGGCCGGGTCGGTTGTCTCCGTACACCCAATTGTCTCTGTACACAATGTGGACGTGAGCGGGGCGCCACGACAATAATCTCCTCGACACCCCGCTGAGGTGCGAGTTGTGTACGTACCGCCGCGCCCCGTCGCTCTGCTGGCTGTCATCGTCCGCGGTGCGCCGTCGTGATCAGGTCGGCGCACTTCTCGGCCATGGTCATCACGGTGATGTTCGGGTTGACGACGGGGAGCTTCGGCATCGCCGAGGCGTCGACGACCCGCAGCCCCGTGACGCCCTTGACACGCAGTTCGGGGTCGAGCACTGCCATCGGGTCCGATGTCGCGCCCATCCGCGCCGTCCCCGCAGGATGGTAGACGGTGTTGTGCGTCTTGTGCATGTAGTCGACGAGTTCGTCGTCGGTGACGGCGTCGAGCCCCGGTGCGAGTTCGCGTTCGACCCATTCGGCCAGAGGGCTCTGCGCACCGATCTCACGCGCGAGTCTGATTCCGGCTAGCATCATGGCCTCGTCGTGCCCGTCTGGGTCGGTGAAGTATCGCGGGTCGACGCGCGGCCGGTCACGGAAATCGCGCGACCGCAGCGTGACCGTGCCACGTGAAAGGCCCTGCGTCACATTGGGAGTGAGGCAGAATGCCGACTCGGCGGTCGGATAGCCCCAGCGCAGCGTGTTCATGTCGAATGGCACACTGCCGTAGTGCATCATCAGGTCCGAGTGGTCGAGACCGTCCTGCGTGGTCGCGAACAGCCCGATCTCCCACCACTGCGTCGACTCGGTGACCATGGGCCGCGACGCCTCCCAGAAGACGAGACCTTCGACGTGATCGTCGAGATTCTCGCCGACGCCGGGCGAATCGACGCGCACCGGAACCCCGACCTCACGCAGGTGCGCGGCGGGTCCGATACCGCTGAGCATCAACAGTTTCGGCGTATCGATGGCGCCGGCGGTCACGATCACCTCACGACGGGCATCGGCGGTGTCGTATCCAGTGAGATCCGGTCGTAGATATCGCACGCCCGTCGCGCGCAGCGCGTCATCGATCACGATCTCACTGACCCAACTCTCGGTCAGCACGGTGAGATTGGGCCGTTTGCCCAGTATCGGATGCAGATACGCATGCGACGACGACATCCGTTCGCCGCGCGCGTTGGCGTTGATCTGCAGCCAGCCGGCCGCATTCAGTTGCCAGTCGTCGCGATTGAAGGCGACGGTGGGCAGCCCGACCTTGGCCGCGGAATCCAGCACTGCCTGCCCGCACGGATCGTTCGGTGGTACGTCGCGCAACTCGACCGGCCCGCTGTGACCATGCGGGTAGCCCTGGTATGTACCCGTCGCCACGTTGTTCTCGACGCGCGATACATACGGCAGTACTCCCTCGGGCCCCCACCCCGTGGCGCCCATCGCCTCCCAGTCGGACAGACCCTGCGCCAGGGGCCAGAACGCGATACACGAATTGTGCGACGAACACCCACCGAGAACCTTCGCACGCGCGTGCCGCAGGAAGCTGTTGCCCTTCTCCTGCGGCTCGACGGGGTAGTCCCAGTCGTAGCCGGAATCGAGCAGGTGCATCCAGTCGGTCAACACGAGGATGGCGGGATCGTCGACGTCGCTCGGACCTGCTTCGATGAGACAGACGGTAACCCCGGGGTCCTCCGAGAGGCGCGCAGCGAGAACACATCCCGCGGTACCACCGCCGGCGATGACGTAGTCGTAGACAGCGTGCGAAGGATTCATGTCAGAGACCTCCACCGATCACGTCTGCGGGTGAACTCGCATGCGACGCGAGGGTCCCGATGTGGCGACGCCCCACCGTGAAGTACCAGAGCAACCCGAGACCGAGGATGATCCCGATGTAGACGAAGGCGCCCCACGTGTTGAACCACGGTGTGCCGTAGACGGCTGAGCGCGGCCATGCGAGGTTCAGCGCCATGCCGATGCCCCAGACGACGGCGAGGAGATTGACCGCCAGACCCCAGCGGCCCATCGTGAAGTACCCGCCCTCGGCGAGATCCTTGGGCGGCCACTCTCCTCGAAACCGCTTGAGCAGCATGGGCATCGTCACCAAGAGATAGGCAAGGTAGATCATGATGATCGCGATCGACGTGAGCACCGTGAAGATCTTCGGCTGGCCGATGTTGACGACCAGGATGAGCACGGCGAGGATGCCGATCACGAAGGCCGGAATCACCGGTGTCTGACGCTTGGGATCGACCTTCGCCAGGTGCGCCCCGAATGGCAGTGCGTTGTCGCGCGCCATCGCGAACATCAGGCGGATCGCGGCGGTGTGCACCGCGAGCGAACACACGATGACCGCGATGACGATCGCGACGAGGAAGATCTTGCCGAGCGGGCCCCACATCACCGCCTCGACGATGTACTGCAGGCTGCCGTCAGGCCGACCGAGCTTCGGGTCGTCGAGATCCGGGGCCGCCATGATCGCGAACACCAGTATCGCGCCGCCGATCACGAACGATGCCAGGATCGCGCGCAGGATCGCCTTGGGGGCTGTGCGTCGAGGTTCGACGGTCTCCTCGCCGAGAGAACTGGCGGTGTCGAACCCGTACATGACGTAGCCGGAGGCAAGTGACGCGACAAGGAAGGCGCCGAGATACCCGCCACTCTCGCCGGCACCGTAGCCGTGCGTGGAGAAGAAGACCTGGGGGTCGCGAGTGACGTTGCACGCGAGGATGACTGCGATGAGTACGGCTGCGATCAACTCGACGAACACCCCGACGCTGTTGATCAGCGCCATGAGACGAACACTCCACGCGTTGATCGCGGTGGTGATCGCGATGAGAATCGCACCGAGGATGACGGCGTTCACCGCATACGACGTCGCAGTGGTGCCGTCGCCGTAGATCTGAAAGCCGCTCCACAGTCGGGGCAGATTGAGCTGTAGTGCCAGTACGACGGCGGCGAGCGTCACGATCGACGCCGTCAGCATCAGCCATCCCGCCGACCAGCCGACGAGTTGGGTGCCCAGCCGCTTGGCCCAGTTGTAGACCGACCCCGCCACCGGGTACTTGGCCGCGAGTTCCATGAAACACAGTGCGACGCAGAGCTGTCCGACGAAGACGATGGGCCACGACCACAGATAGGCGGGTCCTGCCGTGCCGAAACCGAAATAGAAGAGTTGGAAGGTGCCGGTGAGGATCGAAATGTAGCTGACGCCGGCGGCGAAGCTCGCGAACTTACCGATACTACGGTCGAGTGACTGTTTGTATCCGAAGTCTTCGAGGCCGTCGGCCCCCGGTGTCGTCGACGGCGTGGATGTCGGCGTGGACTCTGTGGCCATGGTTCCTCATCATGTGATCATTCCGGTCCGAACCACCGCGACGCCGACGGCGCGGTGTTGTGCCAGATGTGCTTTGTCTCTTGATATTCCGCGAGCCCTGTTGGCCCGAGCTCTCGGCCGTTACCGGACTTGCCGAATCCTCCCCATTCGGCGGCTGGTGTGTAGTAGCCGAAGTCGTTGAGCCACACCGTTCCGTGACGGAGGCCGCGCACCATGCGTTCGCCGAGCGCGGCGTCGGACGTCCGGACGCCTGCGGCGAGCCCGTAGGAGGTGTCGTTCCCGAGGGCGAGTGCCTGCTTCTCGGTGTCGAAGCGCTCGACGGTGAGGATCGGTCCGAACGTCTCGTCGCGGACGATCGCCATCGACCGATCGCAGTGGTCGAAGATGGTGGGGGAGAAGAAGTATCCTCCCGGATCGAGGTCATCGCGGTCCGGTCGACCGCCACCGCAACGCAGTACCGCGCCCTCGTCCTTGGCGGCTGCGACGTAGGCGTGCATCTTGTCGAGTTGTGCCTGCGACACCAGGGGGCCGGTCTTGCTGGTCGGGTCGAGCCCATCGCCCATGCGAATCGTGCCGGCCCCGGCCACCAGGGCGTCGACGAAGTCGTCGGCGATCGACGAGTGCACGATGAGGCGAGTGCCTGACGAGCAGACCTGTCCGGAATGCAGGAAGACGCCAGTGAGCACCTGATCGACCGACGACCCCCAATCGGCGTCGGGAAAGACGATGTGGGGGTTCTTCCCGCCGAGTTCGACGGCGACCTTGGTGACGTGTTTGGCCGCGGTCTCGGAGATCACGATGCCGGTCTGCAGTCCACCGGTGAACGAGATGAAGTCGACCTCGGGATTGTCGGTGAGCGCGGAGCCGAGAGCAGCACCGGAACCCTGCACGAGGTTGAGCACACCGGCCGGGACGCCTGCCTCCTCGCACAGCCTGACGAACGCGATGGTCGACAGCGGCGTCACCTCACTGGGTTTGACGACCATCGTGCAGCCCGCGGCGAGTGCCGGCGCGATCTTCCAGGAGATCTGCAGGAGCGGATAGTTCCACGGCGCGATGAGGACACAGACGCCGATCGGCTCACGCACCACGCGGCTGATCACCGCTGGGTTGCCCACGTCGACCACCCGGTCGGCGGAGGTCTCGATCAGCGCCGCGTAGTAGCGGAAGACCGATTCGACATCGTCGATGTCGATCTCACTTTCCGCCAGGGTCTTCCCGGTGTCGAGCGTCTCGATGCGGGCGAGTTCGGCCTTGTCGCGGACGAGGAGGTCGGCGATGCGACGCAGCAGCGCGGCCCTGTCGGCCACGGTCGTCGCCGACCACTCGCCCGCGTCGAATGTCGCGCGCGCCGCGGCGACGGCGGCTCGTGCATCCTCAGGGGTGGCCTCGTCGACGGAGACGAACTCCGCTCCGGTCGCAGGGTTGATCAGTGCCCGGACACCGCCGTCGGACGCCGAGCGCCATGCGCCGTCGATGTAGAGCTGGTGCGTGCCGATCAACCCTGCGAGCGGTGTGGTCATTCGTTTCTGTCGCCTTTCGCCCCGGGCACGCGTGCCCCGGTGAAGTTCGTCTCGACCGTGTCGTTGACGGGCGGGACGATCGGATCGCCGGACTCGGGATCGAGTGCGGCGAACTCGCTGGTCTCGATCTTGACTGCTTCTTCGCGGATGTGCTCGTCGACGCGTTCGGACAGCATGGTCCGCGCGACGATCAAGGGATCGCGACGCAGGTCCATGTACAGCGACACGCACATGCCCACCATCACCAGGACGAACGGCAGGGCAGCGATGATGGCCATCTGTTTGATGCCGTTGAGCCCGTCGTCGCCGCTGACGGCCAGCAGCACCGCGGCGACCGCACCGGTCGAGACACCCCAGAAGATCGTGACCCACCGGCTCGGCTCGGGTGACCCGCGTTGTGACAGCGTGCCCATCACCAACGACGCCGAGTCGGCTCCGGAGACGAAGAAGATGGCCACCAGGATCATCACCAGGGCTGAGGCGATCGCTGTCCACGGCAGGTTCGCCAGGACGTCGAACAGGGTGTCCTCGCTCGCGCTCGTGTCGGGATCGAAGGGCAGTTTTCCGTCGGTGAACTGCCGGATCGCCGACCCGCCGAAGATGCAGAACCACAGCAGCGACACGACGGTCGGGACGATCATGACTCCGACGACGAACTCGCGGATGGTGCGGCCTTTGGAGATCTTCGCCAGGAACATACCGACGAAGGGCGTCCAGGACACCCACCACGCCCAGTAGAAGATGGTCCACGAGGCCAACCAGCTCTCGCCGTCGGCGTCGACGGTGGCACCCGACCGCGCCGAGAAGCCGAGGACGTCGTTGGCGTACGCGCCCATCGTGGTGGGCAACAGATTGAGGATGAACACGGTGGGGCCGACCACGAAGACGAAGACCGCGAGGATCAGCGCGAGCACCATGTTGATGTTCGACAGCCACTGGATGCCCTTGGCGATGCCGGAGACAGCCGAGGCGACGAATGCCGCGGTGAGTACCGCGATGATCGTGACCAGCACCATGGTCGACGGGCTCTTGACCCAGCCCACCTTGTCGAGGCCGGAACCGATCTGCAGCGCACCGAGCCCCAGCGAGGCGACGGTGCCGAACAGCGTCGCGAAGATCGCGAGGATGTCGATGATCTTGCCGATGGGGCCGTTCGCCGAATTGCCCAGCAGCGGAGCGAACACCGCGCTCATGAGCTGACTGCGACCGAGGCGATACGTGGAGTACGCGATGGCCAGACCCACCACCGCGTACATGGCCCACGGGTGGAATCCCCAGTGGAACATGGTCGTTGCCATGGCGACCTGGACGTCGCGCGCCGAATAACCCGGTGGTGCCTTGACGAAGTGGAACAGCGGTTCGTATGCACCGAAGAACATCAGACCGATGCCCATGCCCGCGCTGAACATCATCGCGATCCAACTCACGGTGCGGTATTCGGGTTTGTCGCCGTCCTTGCCGAGCGGAATCCGACCGTACTTGCTGACCGCCAGCCAGATCGCGAAGATCACGAAGGCGGTCGAGGTGAGGATGAACAGCCAGCCGAGGTTGTCGGTGATCCAGTTCAGGACGTCCGACGAGACGGACGAGAGATTATGAGGTTTGACCAGTCCCCAGATGAGGAACGCGATGATGAGTGCTGCGGTCACCCCGAAGACCACAGGGTCGAGGGTGTAGCGTTTTCGCACTTCGTTCAGGTTCGCCATGGCGCCTCATTTCGCAGGTAGCGGTCGACACTTACTGCTTGATTCGTGCCATCTCGGGGTCGAACACAGGATCCGAGATCACTAAGGAACCATACGACGTGCGCAAGTAATCGACCTCAAGGGCGGTCGAATCGGGCAGATCCGACGGAAGCCACGCGTACGCGAGACAGGCACCGACAGTGGGCGACCACCCCGCGCTCGTGACATATCCGACGACATCTCCGTCGACGCTCACCGGCTCTTTTCCGAGTACGACCGCGGCGGGGTCGTCCAAGCGCAGCGTGCGCAGGCGCGACGAGCAGGTTCGGTGCGCGAGCGCCTTCTTGCCGACGAAATCGTCCTTGGTCATCCGCACCGCGAAATCGAGTCCAGCGGCCGCAGGCGTGTGCTCTGTGGTCATGTCGACACCCGCTGATCGATACCCCTTCTCGATCCGCAAGGAGTTGAACGCGATTCGTCCCGCGGCGATGATCTTCTGCGCCTGCCCCGCGATCATCAGGAGGTCCCACAGACCCCGGCCGTACTCGGCGTCGGTGTAGATCTCCCAGCCGAGTTCTCCCACGTAGGAAACCCGCATCAGCGTCACGGGCACGGAGCCGATCGTTGTCCGAACACAACGGAAGTATCTGAGCCCGTCGTTGGTGAGGTCGGTCGGGGTGAGCGGTGCGAGGACCTCGCGGGCCAACGGACCCCAGAGCCCGATGCAGCAGGTGGCACCCGTGATGTCGCGCAGGGTCACGCTGCGGTCGGCCGGCAGATGTCGGGACAGCCAGTCGAGGTCGATCGGTCCGTTGGCGCCCACCTGGAACAGTTCGACGCCGAGCCGGGCAACGGTCAGATCCGAGCGAATGCCGCCGACGTCGTCGAGCATCAGTGTGTAGGTGATCGATCCCACCGACTTGTCGACGTCGTTGGTGGTCAGCTGTTGCAGGAATTCGACCGCACCCGGCCCGGAGACCTCGTAGCGTGTCAGCGGCGTCATGTCGTACATCGCGACGTGGCTGCGGGTCCACGACGCCTCGGCGACCGAGATAGGCGACCAGTGCCGCGCCGACCAGTCGTCGCGTTGCGGAACCTGCAGGCCGCCGGCGACGAGCTCATCGAGCAGTGGACCGTTGGCCTCGAACCATGCCGGTCGCTCCCACAGCCCGCCGACCCAGAACTGCGCGCCGAGGTCGACCTCGCGGTCGTAGAACGGGCTGGTGCGAACGCCACGCGGTGCGGCGGGCTGGTCGTGCGGATGGATGATGTCGTAGACCTCGACGAACGACTGCGAACTACTCGTCAGGATGTAGTCGTCGGTGAGGGCCGCTTTCTCGAAGCGATACAGATCGAACTCGTGGGTGTCGACGCCGGGCGTCCCGTCGACCATCCACTCGGCGACCGTGCGCGCGATACCCGCGGAGTGCGTGACCCAGACCGCCTCGGCGACCCAGAACCCCTTCAGTTCCCGATGCTCTCCGACCACCGAGTGCCCGTCGGGTGTGAAGGAGAAGATGCCGTTGAAGCCGTCGTCGACCTTGCCGGTGGACAGTTCGGGGATGAGCGACACGGTCTGTTCCCACGCGTCGGCGAAGTCGTCCGGCGTGAACATCAGTTTCGACGGCATCTCCTCGAGCGAGATCGTCGTGTCGTAGTCGAGTGCGCCGACGTCGGCTGGCATGGGCCGGTGACCGTAGTAGCCGATACCGAGTCGGTCGCCGTGTTCGCGGTAGTAGAGGTCGTGGTCCTGGTGGCGCAGGATCGGCAACGACGCTTCTGCCAGCTCGGAATTGACGCCACGGCGCGATTCGAGTGGTGTCGTGTACGCGTACTGGTGGGCCATCGGCACAAGCGGAATGGTCAGTCCGACACGACTCCCGAACTCTCTGCCCCAGAACCCGGTGCAGCACACCACGATGTCGGCGTCGACGACCCCGGTGGACGTCCGCACCCCGCGCACCTCGCCGTTCTGTTCGACGACGTCGATCACGTCGGTATTGCCGACGAACCGCGCACCGCGCGATGCCGCGCGCGCAGCCTGTGCCTGCGCGGCGCGCAATGCCTTGGCGAGACCGTCTCGCGGCGTGAAGTATCCGCCGACGATCCGGTCGGGATCGAGGAGTGGGTACTTCGCGTGACATTGTTCGGGAGAAAGGATTTCGTGTTCGACGCCGCGCGAGGCCGCCCATCCCGCCTTGCGGTGGAGATCGTCGAGCCGGGCCTCGGTCGTCGCCACTTCCAGCCCGCCGAGATGGCTGAAACACCAGCCGTCGGGGTGCTCGAGCGCCGAGAACTTCTCGAGCGTGTACGTGGCGAGTTCGGTCATCGTCTTCGACGGATTGGTCGCGAAGACGAGTCCCGGTGCGTGCGAGGTCGATCCGCCCGTGGCGAAGAGCGGACCGCGGTCGAGGACGGTGACGTCGGTCCAGTCGCGCGCGGTGAGTTCGTCGGCGAGTGAGGTCCCGACGATCCCCGCGCCGACGATGACGACTGTGGGTGTTGGCATGAGGCTTTTCCTTCTTGTGGGGATCTGGCGCTTGTGGGGATCCGGTGCCCTGCGGGATCTGGTGTGAACGTGCGGATCTAGCTGAAGACCACGGTGCTGGTGCCGTTCATCAACACTCGGTTCTCGCTGTGCCAACGCACCGCGCGGGAGAGTGCCAGAGCTTCGGCATCGCTGCCGACGGTGGCCAGTCGGTGCGGGTCGTGGGTGTGGTCGATGCGGATGACCTCCTGCTCGATGATCGGTCCCTCATCGAGGTCTGCGGTCACGTAATGTGCTGTGGCGCCGACGTATTTGACACCGCGTTCGTGTGCCTGGTGATACGGTTTGGCGCCCTTGAAGCCGGGCAGGAACGAGTGGTGGATGTTGATCGCTCGGCCACGCAGTCTCGCACAGGTCTCGTCGGACAGGATCTGCATGTAGCGGGCGAGGACGACGAGGTCGGCGTCGAACTCGTCGATCGTGGCCAACAGCCGTGTCTCGGCGTCGGCCCTGGTGTCCGGTGAGACCGGTAGATGCCGGAACGGCAGTCCCGCGGACGTGGCCATCGGTTCGAGATCGACGTGATTGGAGACGACGGCGACGAGCTCACCCCCGAGTGTGCCCGCACGCCAGCGGAAGATCAGGTCGTTGAGACAGTGCCCGAGTCGCGAGACCATGACGACGATTCGCGCCGGCGTCTGGTCGTGGATCTCGAACTCGGCGTCGATCCCGGCGGCGAGATGCTCGAACGCACGAGTGATGTCGGTGGCGCTCGATTGCCGCGCCGACACGAATTCGGTTCGTACGAACAACGTGTGGGTGGTCGGATCGTCGAACTGTCGGTGGTCGATGACCTCGCAACCGTGGCTGTAGAGGAACGAGGAGACCGCGTGCATGATGCCTCCGCGGGACGGGCAGCGGAGGGTCAGCGTGAAAGTGGACGGCATGGGCTGTGCTTTCGCTATGGGGCCGAGGAGTCGAGAACCACGTACTCCGTCGCGGCGTCGACGAGCCACTGGGCGAGATGGTCGGCGAACGAGGAGCGCACGAACAACGCGAGTCCATCGGGTGATTCGTGAGTCGACCGATGGATGACGACGCCGGTCTGCGCCAGCAGGGTCGAGACGGCGCGGTCTACGGGGAATGCCGTGTCCGACAGATCGATGGCGCACCCGTGGGCCACTATCGTGCGCGCGTGGGGTCCGCCGAGGACGAGGCGGGTACGCTGCCCGGTCGCGTCCATGACGTATGCGCCGTCGCGACCGCGGGCAGCGATGTCTGCTGCGAACTCGTGGCCGCTGACGTATGCGCGGTAGAGCAGCCATTCGTCGGGTCCGAGCCAGACGGCGACCTCACCGTCGTCGTGGCGACGCATCGCGCAGACGCCCGGTAGGGCGAGGTGTGTAATGGCATCGGCATCGGTGGTGCGGACGATCGCTTGGGCCACAGGGGTTTCGGCGAGGTACACCGCCGGCGCGAGCGCATCGAACGTCGACGCCCAGCCGTCCAGCGGTGAGCGTGGTGCGAGCGAGGTGTCAGCCATCGCGTCGGGTTCCTTCCGGGTCGACGAGCACGGGAGAGGTGACCTCCGCTTCGACGAGGCGGTCACCGACGGGTACGGACACCCGCGTACCCACGAGGTCGCGTCCACCCTTCAGCAGGGCCAACGCGAAGGGACGCCCGAGCGCTGCGCTGCGATAGCTCGACGTGATGTGGCCCAGCATGGGCACCGGCGGGGGCGGCAGCGTGCCGTCGACGCTGAGCGCGACGATCTGTGATCCTTCCGGCAGTACGGTCGACGCATCCGTGGGGAGCAGTCCGACGAAGTGCTTGCGCAACGGGTCGGTGTTCGACGCCCGCGCGAACGAACGCTTGCCGATGAAGTCGGCCTTCTTCTTCGACACCACCCAGCTCATGCCGAGATCATGGGGCGTCACGGTGCCATCGGTGTCCTGGCCGATGATCGGATACCCCTTCTCCGCGCGCAGAACGTGCATGGTCTCGGTTCCGTAGGGGGCGATCTGGTGAGGCTCTCCGGCGTCGAGTAGTGCGTGCCAGATGTCCAGCGCGTACTCCGCGGCCACATTGACCTCGAACGCGAGCTCGCCGGAGAAGCTGACACGCCCGATTCGGACAGGTACGCCGCCGAACGTGGTGTCGTGCCACTGCATGAAGCCGAAGGCGTCATTGCTGACGTCCAGCTCGGTGAAGACGGCTCCCACGACGTCGCGCGACCGCGGACCAACGACAGGGAACGTCGCAACATGGTCGGTCAGCGACGTGGTGAACACCTGCAGCTGCGGCCATTCGGTCTGATGCCACTCCTCCATCCAGTCGAGGACTGCCGCCGCGTTCCCGGTGGTGGTGTAGACCGTGTAGCGATCGTCGGCGATACGCATCACGGTGCCGTCGTCCTTCACCATGCCGTCGGGTCCGCACATCACCCCGTAGCGGATACTGCCGACCGGCAGGGTGCTCATCATGTTGGTGTAGAGCATGTCGAGGAAGGCGGGCGCGTCGCGGCCGGCGACGTCGATGACGCCAAGTGTCGAACCGTCGAGAATGCCGACCCCTGAACGGACGGCGGCACATTCGCGTAGAACGGCAGACGTCATGTCCTCGCCGCCGCGCGGGTAGAAGCGGGCACGTTTCCATTGCCCGACGTCCTCGAACACCGCACCGTGGTCGACATGCCACTGGTGCATGGGAGTTCGACGCACCGGGTCGAAGCGATCGCCACGGTCACGTCCGGCCAGCGCCGCGAATGACACGGGGGTGTAGGGAGGGCGGAATGTCGTGGTGCCGGCGTCGTTGACGTCGACGCCGAGCAGTTCCGCGACGATGCCCGACGTGACGATGCCCGACGTCTTGCCCTGGTCGTGTGCCGTGCCGATCGTGGTGTAGCGCTTGACATGCTCCACCGAGGTCATCCCGGCGCCGAGAGCGCGGCTGACGTCGGCGAGTGTCGCGTCGCGTTGGAGGTCGACGAAGGAGATCGAGGCGTCGGCTTCCGCAACACGCCAGCACACGTCGGTCGCGGCCGGCGTGCGTTCGCCGACGTGCGGCACCGCGCGCAGTTCGGGAGCCACTGCTCCGAGCGCGCGGACGGCGGAGAGTCCTGCCCGTCGCCCATCGGCGAGACACGAGGCGACGGTGAGCATTCCGGCTGCGGCCCCGGCGATGTCGGTTGTCGGCAGCTCTCCTGTCGGTAGGAAGGCGGCTGCGGATGCATCGAAGGTCAATGCCCCACGGAGCTGACTCCACAGGTGCGCTGCGGGATTCCAGCCCCCGGACACCAGGACCGTGTCGCACTCGATCGATGTTCCGTCACGCAGCTCGACGCCGCTGACCGCGTCGGTCCCGAGGGCCCCGACCACCGCGCTGTCGGTGTGCAGCGTGATGCCCAGCGCCGCAGCCTGTTCGGTGAGATCAGTTGCCACATCCGTGCGGACGTCGACGATCGCGCGGACGTCGACACCCGCCTCGGCGAGTGTGAACGCGGCGTCGTACGCGGCGTCGCACGCGGTGAAGACGACGGCGCTGGTTCCGACGACGACCCCGTAGCGGCGGAGGAAGTCCGCAGCCGCGCCGGCCAGCATGACGCCGGGAAGGTCGTTGTTCCCGAAGATGATCGGGCGTTCGTGTGCGCCCGCGCAGACAACGGTGTGGCGAGCTCGGATGCGATGGATTCGCTGTCTCGAGACCTGTCGCGGAGCAGCAAGTCCGAGGTGGTCGGTGCGCCGTTCGACGGCGAGGACGAAGCCGTCGTCATACGCGCCGAACGCGGTGGTCCGAAC
The DNA here is from genome assembly GCF_020735545.1 of Gordonia otitidis. Taxonomy (NCBI): domain Bacteria; kingdom Bacillati; phylum Actinomycetota; class Actinomycetes; order Mycobacteriales; family Gordoniaceae; genus Gordonia; species Gordonia otitidis. The sequence continues at coordinate 1,866,607 of NZ_CP085974.1, read as the reverse complement.
AAGCCGTGAGGTGGTGTCGAACGCGTCGAACTCGGCAACCGCCTCGGTGACCCACGGCGCCCGCGGGGTCGCGCCTCCGGCTTCGGTGCGCTCGTCGACGAGGAGCACTCGCAGACCTGCGCGGGCGGCGATGAGTGACGCCATGAGCCCTGCGGCTCCGGCGCCGACGACCAGCACGTCCGGATGATGATGCAGCGAGTCATATCGTGCGGTGTCGACGTCAGACGACAGTGCACCGAGTCCTGCGACACCGTGCGCGACGAGACCGGGGCACAACTCGACGGTCGTCGCGGGCACCATGGGCTCGCTGTACGGGGCGTCGATGCCGATCTGCGCGGTGGCGTCGTCGGCCCACGAACCCGTCACACCGCGGGGCCTGCCGAGGATGACGCTGCTGGTGATCGTGCGAATCCCGTTGGCCAGCAGTGCAGAAGCAAGTGTGTCGCCCGGATGACCGGTGTACGCGACGCCGTCGAACTCGAACTCGATCGGCACGCTCCGATCGATGCGGCCGCCGGTCGTGGCGCGGTGGGACCGGGTCATCGTACGTCCTCCGCAGCCGGTTGCGGCGAGATCGTGTAGGTCACGGTGTCACGTTCGACGGTGAACCACTGGCGGCAGCCCGCGCTGTGGCACCAGCGTTCGCGCAGTGCGCCCTTCGGGTTCGGGCGGAAGAACAGGTAGCGCGCCCACGCGACGTCGTCGAGTTCTGCTGGATTGTCGGGATAGGCGACACCGGCGGCAGCGCCGTAGTGGAACTCGACTTCTTCGCGCGGTCCGCAGTACGGGCAGGTGATGAGTTGCAACGGATCTCCAGATGTTCGGGGGACACGGTGGTCAATGGGCCACCGCTGCGGCGCCGTGTTCGTCGATGAGGTCGCCGGTGGTGAAGCGGTCGATGGTGAAGGGTGCATTGATCTCGTGCGGTGCCCCGGTCGCCACGGTGTGCGCGAGACACCAGCCGACAGCAGGGGTTGCCTTGAAACCGCCGGTGCCCCATCCGCAATTGAGGAACAGGTTGTCGTACGGTGTGGCTCCGAGGATGGGCGACGCATCCGGCGTGACGTCGACGATGCCCGCCCAGGTCCGCAGGAGGCGTGCGCGACCGAAGATCGGGAACAGTTCGACGGCCGCGGCCATCTGACGTTCGATGATGTGGAAGGCGCCACGCTGGCCGTATCCGTTGTAGGAGTCGACGCCGGCTCCCATCACCAGTTCGCCCTTGTGGGCCTGCGACACGTAGACGTGCACGGCGTTGGACATCACGACAGTGGGGTGGACGGGTTCGAGTAGTTCGGACACGAGCGCCTGCAGTGGATGACTCTGCAGCGGGAGGTCGATGCCGAGTTGATCGGTGAGCGTCGAGGTGTGGCCCGCGGCGCAGAGGGCGACCGTGCCCGCACCGATCCGCCCACGGCTGGTGTTGACCGCGGTGACCCTACCGGCGTCGGTCTCGAATCCGGTGACCTCGCAGTTCTGGATGATGTCGATCCCGGCGTCGCTTGCGCTGCGGGCGAATCCCCAGGCGACCCAATCATGTTTGGCGATACCGCCGCGAGGCTGGAATGTGGCACCGAGCACCGGATAGCGGATGTCGGCGGAGGTGTTGACGATGGGACACACCTCGGCAACCTGTTTGGGATCGAGCCATTCTGCATCGATTCCGTTGAGTCGGTTGGCCTCCACCCGTCGGACGGAATCTCGGACGTCCTGCTCGGTGTGGGCGAGATTGAGCACTCCCCGTTGGCTGAACAGGATCGGGTAGCCGAGCTCGTCCTCGAGTCCTTCCCACAGCGTGAGGGAGTGCTCGTAGATGGCAGCGCTCTCGTCCCACAGGTAGTTCGAGCGGATGAGGGTGGTGTTGCGCGCCATGTTGCCGCCCGCGAGCCAACCACGTTCGAGCACCGCGACATTCGTGATCCCGTGGTTGCGCGCGAGGTAGTGGGCGGTGGCGAGCCCGTGCCCGCCCCCGCCGACGATCACCACGTCGTAGGTGGGCGCAGGATCAGGGTTGCGCCACAGGAAGTCGGGGTGCGGGCTGGTCATGGTGGTCCTCACAGATCGATCACTACGGGTGAGAGGGGCTCGGAACAACAGAGCAGGATCTTGCCCTGTTCGATCTCGCGGCGGTGGATTCCGCCCTGGTGGTTCATCACGACGTCGCCCGAGGTCTTGGTGACCTTGCACGATCCGCACAGACCAACGCCGCACGACGAGGGAAGCGTGACGCCCGCGGCCGCTGCCGCCGCGAGGATCGTGGTGCCCGCGCTGACGTGGATGCGACGTGCGCGTCGGGTGAAGTCGACGCTGACGCCCTCGGGCGTCTCGCCGGGCGCGCCGTCGTCGACGGTGGGTAGCCGGAATCCGAAGCTCTCCTCGTGGATGTGGGCGAGTGTGCCGCCGGAGGCGACGAGCGACGAACGCACACCGGCACGGAACTGCCCCGGACCGCAGAGGAACACCTCCCGCTCTGCGAGATCGGGGCAGATACGCGTGAGCGTCGCCGCATCGAGGCGGCCACGGTGCCCCGACCATGAGGCGCTCGTGTCGTCGTCGACGAGTCGCGTGCAGGCGAAGGCGACGGTGACCCCGGGGTGATGGACTGCGAGGTCGTCGAGTTCGGTGCGGAACGGGATGTCGTCGAGTGTGCGTGCACTGTGGATGAACACGATGTCGGGGACGGAGCCGTCGTGTTCGCGCACCGCTGCGTCGGAATCGGTGGCTGCACGCAGCATCGACATCACCGGGGTGATGCCGCTGCCCGCGGAGATCAGCAGCAGTTTGGTGGCGGGTTTGTCGATGTAGCTGAACCGTCCGAGCGGACCTGATGCGGTGAGAGTCCGGCCGGGAGACATGTTGTCGTGCAACCAGTTCGACACGTGGCCGCCGGCTTTGCGTTTCACCGAGATCGACAGGGTGTCGGGTCGGGTGGGCGACGACGAGATGGAGTAGCAACGCTCGACCGTGCGGCCGTCGATCTCGACACCGACCGAGAGGAACTGTCCCGGATTGAAGACGAAGGTGTAGGGCTCGACGGTGCGGAACGTGAAGGTGGCCATGTCGCGGGTCAGTTCGGTGCGGTCGACGCAGACGAGCAGGTGGTCGGTGCTCATCACGCACTCTCCGCGATTTGGTCGGTAGCAGCCTGCTGTTCGACGTCGAGACCCAGGTTCGCTCGCAGCCGGGTGATGTACCAGTTGATGAACGCCTCGACCTGGAACTCCGACGGCCCGTACGGGCCGGGAACGTATGCGGGATCCGAGATCCCCCGGTGTGCGAGCTGCACCAGATCGGCATCCTGCTGGTTGGTGATCTCCCAGACGCCGGTGAGTCGATCGATGTCGTAATCGACGCCTTCGGTCGCGGCGCTGTTGACCAACCAGGTGGTTCGCACCAGTGTCTCGCCGGGACTGATCGGTATGACCGAGAACAGCACGGCGTGGTCGCTGGTGATGTGCAACCACATGTTGGGCTGCAGGTGCATCGACAGGCGACCCAGCCGGCGATCGGGGAGCGTATCGGTCAGGGGGCGGGTGCAGGCGATGGTGCCGTCGAGCGTGAACGACTCGCCTGCCAGGTCCATCGCCTCGCGTTCGATGTGGAATCCCGTGGGGCGGGTGTCGAGTTGCGCGATGCGCGGATAGGGCAGGCCGAGCCGCGTCCAGGTGTCGATGAGCTCAGTCGTCGCCCGTCGGTAGCGATCGACGACGGCGGCGAGGCGGTCGGGGATGGCGTCGGAATCGTCGTATCCCCATGTCGGGAAGAAGACATTGAGGAGTTCGGGATGCCCGCCGCAGTGATAGCACTCGCGGTTGTTCTCCATCGCGAGCTTCCAGTTTCCGTTCTCGACGAGGTCGGTCTGCTTGGCCACCTTCGCCTCCGCCAGCCGGTGTGGGGCGAGGTAGGGCTCGACGATGCGCGCGACATCATCGATGTCTGCCGGCGGATCGTCGGCGAGACAGATGAATACGAGGCCAGCGATGGTGCGGACTGCGACCGGCCGTAGTGAGTAGCACCGCTTGTCGAAGCCAGGCGCCTGGGCCTCGGCGTACATGAGTCTGCCGTCGGTGCCGTAGGTCCACGAGTGGTACGAGCACACGATGGTGCCCGTCGAGCCGTTCGGCTGCGTGAGCAGCCGTGCGCCGCGATGCCGACACACGTTGTGGTGAGCACGGACGACGCCGTGACTGTCACGCGTGATGATGACCGAACGTGTGCCGAACCCGACGGTCACGAAGTCGCCGGGCTCGGCGATCTCCGGTTCGGTGGCGACGAAGATCCACTGCTTGGCGAAGATCTCGTCGAGATCGAGGTCGAACCACTCCTGATGGGTGTAGCACTCGCCGACGAGGCTCTCGCCTGGGATGCGTGAGGTGATCAGCGTACGCATCGGGGTGCCGAGACCGACGAAAGCAGTTGTTGCAGAAGGCGTCTCGTGGTGTGCGTCAGTGGCCATCGGCGCTCGGTGTCTTTCTCGGTTCGCAGCCGCGTCGCGTACACGTCGGCGCGGGTGCATGCCGACGTCGTCGAGGTGAGGAAGGGGGCGGGTGATGTTGTTCATTACGCAACGATGCGCACGTGATGCAACAAGTCTGCGGGCTATAAGAGGCGCTGTCAATACGGCGAGACACAAACATTCGCCGACGTGTCCGTTTGGACGGTTTCGCGGAGAACAAGAAAATGCCGTCCCACCAGCGAATCTCGGTGCCACGCGAGCGAGCAGGTGATGTTAGCCTTACCTAAATAAACCTAAATCTCAGTCGGGTGACACAACAACGCCCCGCGGACGCAAAGGAATGGCGATGAAGGTGTGTGTCGTGGGCGCGGGCCCGTGCTGGTTGACGACGATCAAGCAACTACGCGACGAGGGGCATGACGTCGTCTGCTTCGACAAGAACGCAGATCTCGGTGGCTTGTGGTTGCGTCACGAAGACCCGCAGACCGACGCCGACGAGATGAAGGCGTACGACAATCTGATGCTGACGATCTCGATGAAACTGATGGCGTACTCCGACCACCCGTTCGGCGACGGCCGCGTCTTCTACACGCGTGCACAGTATCTGGAGTACTTGCATGGTTACGCGGATCGCTTCGGTCTCGCCGAGTGCGTGAGCTTCGGTGCCGAGGTCACCGATATCAGGCGCGAGGGGCGGAGGTGGACCGTGACGACCGTGCGCGAGGGAGTGACGTCGTCGGAGACGTTCGATGCCGTAGCGGTCTGCTCGGGTCCGTTCAAGACTCCGAACCGACAGATTCCGGGACTCGAGAGCTTCACCGGCGAGGTCGTGCATTCGTCGGAGTACCGCAACAGGGATCGGTTCGCGGGCAAACGGGTACTGATAGTCGGTATGGCCGAGTCGGGTGCCGACCTGGTGCGCGAGATCGGCGATGCGGCAACGGAATGCACGCTTGCGATCCGCTCGTATACCTACCTGTTGCCGCGTGTGTTCAACCGCACGCGCACGACCGACAACGGCACCGTGCGCGCCCACGCCCACGAGATGTGCCGCCGATCGTCGGAGTATCCATTCGTCCTCGACACCGTGTGGGGGCGAAACTCCCTGGTGAAGGCGGTGTTCCTGACGGTGTCGGTGGTGCTGGGCATCCTGACGACGGCGACGGGTGTGGTGCGAGCCTTCGCGGGCAGGGCACCAGGTGGCCGACGCACCGTCGTACCCGACGTCAATCCGTTGGGCCAGCCGATGGAACCCGCGAAGATCGACATCGACACACTCGACAACGCCGCCAATTGGGACATGATCAGGACGTGGAATCGGCGCTCGCATCCGGACGGGAGTTGGGCGCAGCGGACGATCTTCTGCAAGAACGTGAGTTTCGTTCCGAGCCTCGTCGACGGCCGGGTGTCGTTGAACGACAGCGGGATCATCGGATCGGACGGGTCGACGGTACGCTTCCGCGACGGCAGTTCCGGCCAGTTCGACGCCGTCGTGCTGTGTACCGGCTTCACCACGGAGAAGCTGTCGATCGGTGACCTCCAGGTCAAGGACGGCAACGTGCGCAACCTCTACAAGCACTTCGTCCATCCCGAACACGACGGCACCGCGGTGTTCATCGGGTTCGTTCGTCCGTTCTCCGGTGGAATCCCGATCTGTGCCGAGATGCAGGCGCGTTACTTCGCCCGGCTGTGCAGCGGGAAGCTGACGCTGCCGTCGAACATCGACGAGCGCATCGGTCGCGAGAAGGAGTGGGAGGAGCACTGGACCGCGTTGAGTCCCGGCCACACGGAGGCGATCCCGTCGCAGGTGCTGTATCTGGACGCGCTCGCCCGCGAGATCGGTTGCCTGGTACCCGCATGGCGAATGATGTTGAACCCCAGGCTGTTCATCCAGCTGTGGTTCGGCAGCTTCAACCAGTCGTGCTATCGGATCGTCGGACCGCACAAGCTGGGCAGGGCCGCGCTCGACGACCTGTATTCCGAGACCGTCGAGAACCGGTGGCAGATGGCCGGCCAGTTGGCGTTGTTGCAGTTGGCACCGAGGCGTGTGCATCCGAAGCATCTGATCTGAGAAGTTGTGTGGGATCCACGGGTACAGAAATGCCCCCGTGGATCCCACACAACATGCTTGCTCTCGTCAGGTCAGCGGTAGCTCTGCGACAAAGCTCCCCGTCGGTGTCTTCGAACCGCCCGGTGGTTCGACACTGAACGCCAGCGACCTCGCGCCACCGATGTGCTGGATCACCGCCGTCGTCGACGGCGCGACGTCCTTGTCGGTCATGGTCCCCGCCGACGTTGCGCCCTCGGGCCCGACCAGCCACATCTGGTAGACCGTGCCCGACTTGGGTGGCGGCACATCGTTCATGACGAGCACGCCGGCGTCGGCGCTCTCGGAGTACGCGACCGTCGCCCTGCCCGACGCGACCGTCCCCGACGCGGTGCGGATGTCCTTCGCGTCGAACACCTGCTGTGCCGTGGTCTGCTGGGGCGTGTCGTCCGACGACGAGAGGTTGGCGCCGATGGCCCAGCCCACGGCACCGATCGCGACCGCCACGATCGCGGCCGCCGCGAGGTAGACGATACGACGGCGCGCCGGGAAGGTGACGACCTCTCCGCTGGGACTCGCCGGTGGGTCGTCGTGCTCGTCGGTGACCGGGGTCTGCTCTTGCGGTTCGTTCTGGATCAGGTGCAGCAGACGTGCGCGCAACTCCGGTGGGGGAGCGGCCGAGGTGGCTGAACTGACTGACGCCATCGTCTCGCGCGTGCGTCGCACATCCCGGTCGAATGCGGTGCGGTCGATGTCGGACGCTTTCGCGCGGCGTCGTTCCACCGAGTCCAGCTCGGCCGGGCCGAGTGCGTCGAGGCCGAGCATCGGTGCGAGGCTGACCAGGTTGTCGTCGGAAGACGGTGCCTCCGTCTGTCTTTCGTCAGACATCGGCACCCCCGAGGCAGGTGCGCAGGCGTGCGAGTCCGTCGCGGATCCGACTCTTGATGGTGGGCAGCGCCACCGACAGTCGTTCGGACACCTCGCGATAGGTGAGGCCCTCGTAGTAGGCGAGGCCGATGGACTCGCGCTGGACGTCGGTCAACGTCTCGAGGCACCCCCTGACCTGCGAGCTGGTTTCACGTTTGTCGACCGCTTCGCTGACCTCGTCGAACATCGCGGTGTAGTCCTCGGCCCCGTAGGTCTCCTCGCGGCGTGCGCTTGCAGTCTCCGACCGGACACGGTCGACGGCGCGGCGGTGCGCCAACGTGATCAACCAGCTCAACGCGGAGCCGAGTTCGGGACGGAACGTCGACGCCGAGCGCCAGACCTGCAGGTAGACCTCCTGAGTGGTCTCCTCGCTGTAGCCGGGATCGCGCAGCACCCGCAGCACCATGCCGTAGACGCGGTGACTGGTGAGGTCGTAGAACTCGGAGAACGCCGTCTCGTCGCCGGATGCGATCTTCTCCAGAAGTATGGGCAGCCGGGTGCCGGCGTCGTGGTCAGCGGTCACCGACAGGCCTCTGCGTTCATCGCAGTTCACCCTAATTGGCGACGTGTCGGGCCTCAACCAGCCGGGGTCTGTCGCCGACCATCGAGGCGCGGTGAGCAGGGCGGTCATGGGGTGGATCCCTGACTACCCGCCCCCTCACCCTTCTTCGGCGGCAGAGGGAAGAAATACGAGGTACGTCGTTGGTACTCGGGGTAGCCGTCGCGCTTGCTCATCGACTGTTCGAGCAGCCGTGCGCCGGTCGCATACACCAGGAAGTAGGTCATCACGACCGGCGAGAGCACCGTGACAACGCCCGGCCACGCGGACGCGGCGATGAGCCACATGCCCCACCACACGGCAGAGTCGCCGAAGTAGTTCGGGTGACGGGTCCATGCCCACAGCCCGCGATCCATGATCGTGCCCTTGTTGGCCGGGTCGGCCTTGAACGCTTTCATCTGCGCGTCGCCGACGGCCTCGAAGGTGATACCCACAGCCCACACGAGAACGCCCGCGATCAGCACGATCCACCAGATCCCATGCGTGGCATGGGTTACCGACGACACCTGCAGCGGCAGGGAGACGAACCACTGCGCCGCGGCCTGGGTCCCGAAGATCTTGCGGATGACCAGGCCAGCCGAGGGGTTCTCGCCGAGGATCTTCGCGTACCGCGGGTCCTCACCCTTGCCACGGACCTTGCCGACCATGTGCCAGGTCAGTCGAAGGCCCCAGATACTGACGGCGATGGCGAGAATCCAGCGCCTCGTCGCATCACCTCCACCGAGGATCAGCGCAAGCCAGCCGATGCCGACGAAGCCGAATCCCCAGATGACGTCGACGACGTTGTAGTGGCCCAGACGTCGGCCGATGGCGAACGTGATGGCCTGCAGCACGAGGATGAAGAGCAGCGACGCTCCGGTGACCACTCCGAACCCGGCCCAGCCGGTCAGCCCGGTCACGGGCGCACGTCCTGGGGTTCGTCGCGGGTGAACACCAACTGGTGGACATCGAGGTACCCGGCGCGAAAGCCCGCCTCCGAGTAAGCGAGATAGAACTGCCACATCCGCATGAACGTCGGATCGAATCCGAGCGCTGCGACGTCGGCACGACGCGCCGTGAAGCGTTCACGCCACAGTCTCAACGTCTCCGCATAGTGCGCGCCCATGGAGAGGTTGTCGCGCAGGCGGAGTCGTGTGTGTTCGGTGGTGACGTCGCGGAGGGCAGGCAGTGAGGTGAGTTGTCCGCCGGGGAAGATGTACTTGTGCACCCAGGTGTAGGTGTTCCGGGATGCGCGCATCCGGTCGTGCGGCATGGTGATCGCCTGGATGGCGACTCGTCCGCCTGGTGCGAGAACCCTGTCGATCGTCGAAAAGTAGACGGGCCAGTACTTCTCGCCGACCGCTTCGATCATCTCCACCGATATCACCGCGTCGTAGGTTCCGGTGACGTGCCGGTAGTCGAGGAGGTCGATCTGCACGCGGTCGGCGAAGCCCGCCTGCTCGACGCGCTGCATGGCGAGGGCGCGCTGTTCACTCGAGAGCGTCACCGATCTGACTGTGGCGCCGCGTGCCGCCGCACGTAGACAGAGCTCACCCCAGCCGGTGCCGATCTCGAGAACCCTGGTGCCCGCGCCGACACCTGCGGCGTCGAGAAGGCGGTCGATCTTGCGTCGCTGAGCGTCGGCGAGGTCATCCCAGGTCGCCAGGCTGGGTTGAGGGTGTGCAGCAGGTGCGTCCGCGGCGGTGAGTCCGGGTTCGAACAGTGCACTCGAGTACGTCATCGTCTCGTCGAGGAAGGTCGCGAACAGGTCGTTCGACAGGTCGTAGTGCCGTGCGATGTTGGTGCGCGTGTTGGTGGTCGTGTTCTCCTCGTCAGCGGGATGTCGGGGAAGGACCAGCGACCGCAGCGTCTGCAGCGGCTTGGGGACGAGTCGCGCGACTCGTTCGGCGAACGGTGTGAGGACTCCGACGAGGTCGTCGGTGGTCCAATCGCCCGCCATGAACGACTCGCCGAACCCGATGAGACCGAGCGAGCCGACCCGACGCGAGAACGCCACAGGCCGTCGGACGATCATGCGGGGCAACACCTCGTCGGTCTTCGATCCTCGTCGTGACCCGTCGGGCAATTCGATGCGCACGCCGATTCCGGCCGTGGCATGGCGGAACAACCATGCGGCAGCTCGGCCGCGGATGCGGGCCGCCGTTCCGGTTGGCACCGCGGCGACGTCGGGCCAGCGGCGTGCGTCGGCAGCGGAGAGGTCGGTGCCGAGTGCACGCGACTCGGTGCCCGACGAATCGGAGTCGGTGGTGGGACTACTCATCGGTGACCTTTCGGATAGTGGGTGGTCTCGACATGGCTGCTCGCCGCACTCGCGGCCCGCCCGGCCAGCGGTTGGGGATGCTCGACCAGCGGGCCGTCGGAGGGGTCGGTTTCACGTGGAACGGTGTGGCCGCGAAGGCCGTCACGGGGAACGATCGGAAGTCGCTTGGCCCACAGTCGGATTCCCTGAAACCTGATACGAGCCGAGACCACCAGGGGGACAAGTGGCGTGCGGACCTGCGTCGCCAGCACGGCGCGCGGCGTCGCCGGCTCGGTGCGTCCGGACAGCGAGGCGACGAACGGCGCATGTCCGGCACGTTCGAGGACGATGGACACGGCCACCCGATCGCCGGTGGGCGGCGGCATCCGCAGTCGGTAGTGCCCGGAGACGTCGTTGAAGGGCGAGACGTAGAACTGCTTGTCGACTTCGGCGCGCCCGTGGTCGTCGAGATCGACGACGTAGCAGTGACGTCCGCCGTAGGTGTTGTGGACCTCGGCCACCGCGAACGCGAGCGAGCCGTCGGCGTGGTGACACCAGAACACACTCAGCGGATTGAAGACGTATCCCGCGACCCGCGGCGACATCAGTGCGACCACCCTGCCGTTTGGCGGTTCGACGCCGACACTGAGCAGATGCGCGGTCAGCCGGTCGCGCAGGGTCTGGTCGTCGATCATCGGTTCAGGGAAGTGGTCGGCCGCACGAAACCGCGCAAAGGCTCTCAGCGGGGCCGGAACCGTCGGGAGATCGTCGATGTCGACCAGCCACGACACACTGCGGTAGGTGAACGCGTGCCGGATAGGGGTGGTGCGGGTGTGCGTGATCCGAGTGCGGACGAGTTGTGCGGTGAAGCCGGATGTGGGGGAGTTCGTCATGCCGGCTCCCGTTCGTCGTCGGCGTTGACCGGTTGTGGTGCATCCCATACGACACCGAGACGTGCGGCGGCGCGGGTACCCGACAGTGCGCCGTCCTCGTGGAAACCCCAGCCGTGGTAGGCGCCCGCGAAGACCACCGAGTCGGTGTCGATGTCAGGTAGGAGTGCTTGTGCTGCAACCGATTCCGTGGTGTAGACGGGGTGCTCATATGTCATCGACGCGATGATCGTCGTCGGGTCGACGAGATCGGTGCGTCCCAGCGTGACGAGCATGCGTGGATGATTGGGATCGAGTCGCATGAGGCGGGTCAGATCGTAGGTGACGGCGACCTGTGAGTCGTCGACCACGCCGGACCCGTCGTCGTGGATCTGATAGTTCCACGACGCCCAGGCACGTCTGGCTCGCGGCATCACCGATGTATCCGAGTGCAGCACTGCGGGTTTCGGCGAGTACTCGATTGCCGAAAGCACTCGACGCTGCTCGGCTGTCGGTGCGTCGAGTAGTCGCAGAGCCTGATGCGGATGGGTGCCGAGTACGACGGCGTCGAACCGAGCGGGACCTGCCGAGGTGACGAGTTCGACCGTCCCGTCTTCTTTCTCTGCGATGTGGCGAACCGGAGTGTCGACGTGCACGTCGCCACCCCGGCGTCGAATCCCGTCGGCGACCGCCTGCACGTACTGCCTCGATCCTCCCGTCACCGTGCGCCAGGTCGGCGAACCGAACACCGACAGCATGCCGTGGTGGTCGAGGAACGTGAACAGGTAGCGCGCCGGGTAGCGACTCGCGGACGCGGCGTCGCACGACCACACCGCCGCGACGAGAGGCAACATGAAGTGTTCACGAAAGTAGGTCGAGAAGTGCTCACGATCGAGGAAGTCGTCGAGTGGTTCGTCAGAGTCCGGCGTGTCGAGCAGCGTGCGTGCCGCGCGGTGGAACCGCACGACCTCCCCGAGCATGCGGAGATATCGGGGCCGGGTGAGGTTCCGCGGTGTCGGGAAGAGTCCGGAGGGTCCGAGGGCACCCGCGTACTCGAGGCCGCTGACGCGCGAGGAGACCGACATCGACATGTCGGTCTCTTGCGTGTCGACGCCGAGCTCGGCGAACAGCCGCAGCAGCGTCGGATAGGTGCGGTCGTTGTGGACGATGAACCCTGAATCGACGCCGACGGCACTGCCGTCGGGCATCGCGACGGAATGGGTGTGCGCATGGCCGCCGAGCCGGTCGTCGGCCTCGAACAGTGAGACGCGTGCGCGCGTCGACAGGACATGCGCCGCGGTGAGACCGGCCACTCCACTACCGACGACGGCGACTGTCGACGGTGGCGTGGAACGTTGGCGCGGTGTCATGCCCGGTGTTCGGATCCGGACACCGGTGCGGATGGGTGGGATCGAACACTGTGTCTCGGCCGCATCGCGGTCACCGGATCACGCCGCTCTCGGAGCGGCCATCACGGAATCGATCGAGGTCGACCCACTGGGCACGATCCTCGCCCCGAGCGGCATCAGCGAGATGGGGATCATCTTGAAACTCGCGATACCCAGCGGGATGCCGATGATCGTCAGGCACATCGCGATGCCGGTGGTCAGATGGCCGATGGCCAGCCACAGCCCGGCCACGATGATCCAGATGACATTGCCGATCACCGACCACGCACCCGACTCGGGATCGCGGACCACGGTGCGTCCGAAAGGCCACAGCGCGTAGTTGGCCATCCGGAACGACGCGATACCAAATGGGATGGTGATGATCAGGATGCAGCAGATGATGCCCGCGATGACATAGCCCAACGCCATCCAGAACCCGCACAGCACCAACCAGATGATGTTCAGCAACGTCTTCATGAACACCATTGTGGTCCTCGCCGAAGGCAGAGGCGAGGACTACTGGTGAACTTCGAGATCCCGTCCCGGGATCGCCGCGAGCAGTTCACGCGTGTAGTCCGACGTCGGATTGTCGAAGACGTCGTCGGCGGTGCCGCTGTCGACGACCTTGCCCTTCTGCATGACCAGCACGCGATCGGCGATCTGCCGGACGACGGCGAGGTCGTGCGTGATGAACAGGTAGGTGAGGTCGAGTTCGCGCTGCAGGTCGTCGAGGAGGGTGAGGATCTGCTCCTGGACGAGCACGTCGAGCGCCGACACCGCCTCGTCGCACACCACGACCTCGGGATTGAGTGCGAGTGCGCGGGCGATGGCGACTCGTTGACGTTGGCCACCCGAGAGCTCGTTCGGGAATCGTTGCATCACCGACGACGGCAGCGCGACCAGGTCGAGCAGTTCGCGGACCCGGGCGATGCGCGAGCTCTTGTCACCGATCTTGTGCACGACGAGCGGCTCGGAGATCGCGCGGTAGATCGAGTACATCGGGTCGAGTGAGCCGTAGGGGTTCTGGAACACGGGCTGCACACGGCGTCGAAAAGCCTTCGCACGCGTGCCCGTCAACGAGGTCACGTCGTCGCCGTCGAAGTGCACGGTGCCCGACGTCGGTTCGATCAGACCGAGGACCATGCGCGCCACGGTCGACTTGCCGGACCCGGATTCACCGACGACGGCCGTCGTTGTGCCACGGTCGAGTGTGAAACTCACGTCGTCGACGGCGCGGAACGGCGTTGCCTTGCGGAACGGCACCGAACTGCGAATCGGGAAGTCCTTCACCAGGTTCGCCGCGACGACCACTGCGGAGTCGGGCGTGGCCTCGACGCGGCTGCTCGCTGCGCTCGCGGCCGGCTCGGCCAGCGGGGAGGTTGTGGCTGGCTCGACCAGCGGGGAGGTTGTGGCCGGCTCGACCAGCGGGGAGGTTGTGGCCGGCTCGACCAGCGGGGAGGTTGTGGCCGGCTCGGCCAGCGGGGAGGTTGCGGTCGGCTCGACCAGCGGGGAGGTTGTGGTCGGCTCGGCCAGCGGGGAGGTTGTGGTCGGCTCGGCCAGCGGGGAGGTTGCGGTCGGCTCGGCGGGAGTGTGCCGGTCGGCGCGGCGCGACGACAGTGACGGCGCGGCCGCGACGAGACGTTTGGTGTACTCGTGGTGCGGATTGGTGAGGATCTCTTGCGCCGGACCGGATTCGACGATGCGGCCGCGGTACATCACCACGAGGTGACTGGCGCGCTCTGCGGCCAGGCCGAGGTCGTGGGTGATCAGCAGGACGGCCGTGCCGAGTTCGTCGGTGAGCGACTCGAGGTGGTCGAGGATCTCGCGTTGCACCGTGACGTCCAGTGCCGAGGTCGGTTCGTCGGCGATGAGCAGCTTGGGTTTACCGGCGAGGCCGATGGCGATGAGCGCGCGCTGCTTCATACCGCCGGAGAACTCGTGCGGATACTGCGCGGCGCGCTTCTCGGGATCGCGTAGGCCCGCCTGACGGAGCACTTCGACTGCGCGAGTGCGGGCCTCGCCGCGGGTGGCCGCACCGTTGGCCACGAGCGTCTCGCGGACCTGGAAGCCGACTCGCCACACCGGGTCGAGGTTGGTATTGGGATCCTGTGGCACGAGTCCGATCCCGCTACCCCTGACCTTCTCGAACTCACGCCGCGACGCATGTGCGAGATCGTTGCCGTCGAACAGGATCTGGCCACCGGTCACCGCACCGTTGCCCGGCAGCAGGCCGAGGACCGCCGCGGCCGTCGTCGATTTGCCCGAGCCGGACTCGCCGACGATCGCGACGGTCTGACCGGGATACACCGTGAGTCCGACGCCGCGCACAGCGGGGACGTCGCGGCCCCGTGAGTGGAAATCGACTCGCAGGTCCTTGATCTCGAGCAGCGGCGTAGATGCGGCGGCCTCGTTCTCCGAGGTGTCCTCGGAGTACCGTGTGTCGGTCGTCATCAGCGGGTCCTCGCCTTCGGGTCGAGCGCGTCGCGCAGTACGTCACCGAGCATCATGAACACCAGCACCGTGATGGCAAGTGCGGCAGCGGGGTAGAACAGGATCGGCTGGCCCTCACGCAGCAGCTGCTGACCCGCGGCGATGTCGATGCCCCACGAGACGGCGGTCGACGGCAGGCCGATACCCAGGTACGACAGGGTCGCCTCGGTGACGATGAAGACGCCGAGCGAGATCGTCGAGATCACGATGACCGGGCCGAGTGAGTTGGGTATGACGTGCGTGAACAGCGTGCGCAGTCGTGTCGAGCCCAGTGAGCGTGAGGCGTCGACGAACTCCTCGTTGCGAGCCGAGATCGCCGAACTGCGTGCAATGCGGGCGATCTGGGGCCAACTGAAGATGGCGAGCACCACCACAACCGTGTAGACGGTACGAGCCGAGACCATCTGCATCGTTACCACGGCGGCGAGGATGAGCGGGATCGCGAAGAAGATGTCGGCGAGGCGCGAGATGACGGAGTCGAGCCAACCGCCGTAGAAACCCGCGAAGACGCCCAGCAGTCCGCCGACGATCACGACAGCCAACGTGGTCAGGATGCCGACGAGTACCGAGTCGCGGGCGCCGTAGATCACTCGCGAGTAGATGTCGTGTCCCTGGAGGTCGGTGCCGAACCAGTGCGCGGAACTCGGTGAGAGCAGCGAATCCTCGAGATTCGCGTACTGCGGGTCCTGGTGTGCGAAGAGGCCGGGGAACGCGACGATCAGCAAGATGATGACCAGGAGGATCATCGAGATGATGAACACCGGCTTGGTGCGGATCTCCTGCCAGGCCGACTTCCAGAAGCCGGCGGGGTCGACGTCGTCGACGAACTCGTCGACCTTGCGCAGCTCGACGTCGTCGACGTCGGCGACGAACCGGTCCTGGCCGGGGAAGACACTCCGGGCGGCGTTGGGAACCTCGCCCCTCTTGAGTGCATCGGTGCGTGGTGTGTCAGGCATAGCGAATCCTCGGATCGAGTGCGGCATAGAGCAAGTCGACGACGATGTTGCAGACGAGGTAGATCAGGACGAGCACTGTCACGAACGAGACGACCGTCGGCGCCTCGCCACGGATGACCGCTTGATAGATCGTCCCGCCGACGCCGGGGATGTTGAAGATGCCCTCGGTGACGACGGCTCCGCCCATCAGCACGCCGACATCCGTGCCGATGAACGTGACGACCGGGATCAACGAATTACGTAGGACGTGCACCGTGATCACCCGGGGGCGGCGCAACCCCTTGGCCGACGCTGTACGCACATAGTCTGCGGTCAGATTGTCGGCGACCTCGGAGCGCGTGAGGCGCACGATGTAGGCGAAAGAGACTGCGCCGAGCACGAATCCGGGAAGTATCAGGTGGTAGAAGTCGAGGTTGCCGCCGACGGTGACCGGGAACAGGTGCCACTTCACGCCGAGTAGATACTGCGCGACGAAGCCGAGCACGAAGATCGGGATCGCGATGATGATCAGGGTGACGATCAGGATCGCGGTGTCGTACCAGCGACCCTTGTTCAGCCCGGAGATCACACCGAACACCACACCGCCGATGGTTTCGACGACCAGCGCGATCAGCGTCAGGTTCACCGTGACTGGGAATGCGCGCTTCATCACGTCGAATACCGGTTGTCCGGAGAAGGAGGTGCCGAAGTCGAGGTGGAACACCCCGCCGATGTAGTTGAAGTACTGGACGTAGAACGGTTGGTCGAGGTGGTACTGGGCGCGCAGTTGCGCGATGAGCGCGGGCGACATGGGTTTTCCGCCGCCGAGCGCCGCGATGGGATCGGCCGGCACCAGAAAGACCATCGCGTAGATCAGGAAGGTGGCGCCGAAGAACACGATCACCATCTGGCCAAGTCGGATAAGGAGATATCTCGTCACCGGTTCACTCCTTCGCTTCCTTGGTGATGCCCGGGTAGTCGGGCAGGCCGTTCCACGACAGTTGGGCGGTGACCTCCGACGCTGTTCCGCCGGCGCCGATGTAGTCCCACAGCGGGATGTTGGGTAGATCCTGCAGCAGGGTTTCCTGGGCGACATTGGTGAGTCTGTAGGACTCGTCGTCGGAGCGTGCCCGCTGTGCGGCGTTCAGCTCTGAGTCGAATGTGGGTGACACGTACTGCGAGTCGTTGGAACCTGCACCCGTCACGAAGATCGGCGCGAGGAACTCCAACATCGACGGATAGTCGCCCTGCCACCCGGTTCGCGCGGCGGTCTTGATCGTCTTCGCGGTGATCTCCGATCGGATCTGCTTGAAGGTCGGCTGCGGCGCCCCGTGCGAGTCGATGCCGAGAGTGTTCTTGATCTGGTTGCAGACTGCGTCGACCCAGACCTGGTGATCACCGTCGGAGTTGTAGGCGATCTGGAACGAGCCGTTCCACGGAGCGATGGCGTTGGCCTCCTGCCAGAGTTGCTTCGCCTTGTCGGGGTTGTAGTCGAGGACCTCGCTGCCCGGGATGTCGCCGCTCCAACCGGGGAGCGACCGCGCGGTGAAGTCTCTCGACGGCGTGCGCGCGCCGCGGAAGACCACCTTGGTGACCTCAGGGCGGTCGATGGCCATCGAGATCGCCGCTCGACGCAACTGTCCCTCGCGGCCCGCGGCGAAATGCGGCAGGTAGTAAGGGATCGCGATCTGCTGGTTGGAGGCCGTCGGCTTGGTCAGTGCGTGTGCGCCGAGCGCCTTCTTGTACGAGTTGAGCGCGCTCACCGGAATCGTGTCCGTGACGTCGAGGTTGCCCGAGGTGAGATCGGTGTAGGCGGTGTCGAGGCTGGAGTACAGCACGAAGTTGATTCCGCCGTTGTGCGCCTTGTCGGGACCCTTGTAGTCGTCGTTGCGCACCACGTTGATCTGGACGTTGTGTCGCCAGGCATCGGAGCCCGCCATCTTGTAGGCGCCGTTGCCGATCGGGTGTTCACCGAATTCCTTTGCGCCCTCGGTGAAGAAGACGTCGGGAAGCGGTTTGAACGGCGTGAACCCGAGGCCCAGTTTGAAATCGATGTTCGGTTGCGTCAGCCGAACCGTGAAGGTGTAGTCGTCGACGACCTTCAGACCCGACATCTCGTCGGCGGTCGAATTCTCGCCTGCGACAACGTCGTAGCCGTCGATCGGCTCGAAGAAGCTCTGCTGCAACTGTGCGTTCTTGGTTGCGGCACCGAAATTCCATGCGCGAACGTAGTTTTCAGCCTTCACAGGCGTACCGTCGGTGAACTTCCAGTCCCTCTTGAGATGGATTGTGTAGTTCTGGTTGTCGGCGGAATCGACCGATTCCGCGTTCGCCAGCTGCGGCTTGCCGTCGGCGTCGTAGGCGTAGAGGCCGGTGAACAGCGCGTCCACCACGCGGCCGCCGCCGTTCTCTGCGGTGTTCGTCGTGACGAGACCGTTCTGCGGTTCGGTGCCGTTGACGCTGATGATCGCGTTCGGTCCGGTCGTGTTGACCGTACGTGCGCCGTCCATGCTGCAGCCCGTGGCGACCAGTGCGGTCGCCGAAGCCAGAACGAACAGGACCTGCGCGACGTGCCGGCGTGGACGATGTCGGCGTCGCAAACGAGCCTCCCCCGGGTCATGGTGTTGTAGACATTCCCACTGACCTTACGGCTTGATTAGTTAGACAGATTCACGAAATCGGACCTATCGGACAGCCAACTTCTCCAGCCCTGCTCAGGGCATCGAAGATCGATACGCTGGTGCGGTGAATGCCAGCTCGTCGGAGCAGACTCGCGTTGTGCTGTGGTCGGTGGTGACCGCGCTCGTCCTCGTCGTCCGCTTCCTCGCTGTGCTGGTCACGGCTGTGTGCGTGATCGCGTGGGTCATTGCCATGGTGCGCGACTCCTGGAACAACATGTTCTTCATCCCGGCGATCGTCGCGGCCGCCGCACTCCTGGTCAGCACCTACCTCTACAGCTACCTTCGGGCGCGATATCCCCGTCGGAACGGGCGTCTTCTGTGATCAGGCTCGTGGACTCCGGTCCGCATTGTGCGGCCCGTTGTTGCTGAGATCACACCTTCCACGGCACAATCGGGGGAACATCGGGGTGATCATCGGAGGGCGCGCATGACAGATGCTGCAGCTGTGTCCTCGTCGATCCGTCGTGCGTACGAAGAATTTCTGGCGGGCGGGTCTGTGCCCGAGACGGTGAGATCGGTCGTCCGCGACTCGTGGGCACGCTCGCTCGAACGCGGAATCGACCCGGGGGCCGGCGTCGACTCGTCATTGGCGATGACTGACGAGGAGTTCGCACGCTATCGCGAGGCGCACCCGATCACCGCAGTGCGGCCAGTCGTGCAGTCCCTGATGCTCGACGACATCGCTGATTCCGGCGTCGTACTGGCGCTGACCGACAACGTCGGCAGGCTGCTGTGGGTAGAAGGCGAGTCGTCGGCTCGTGATCGGGCCAGCCACATCAACTTCGTCGAGGGGTCGGTGTGGAGTGAAGAGGTCGTCGGTACCAACGCGCCGGGTCTGGCCCTTGCCACCGGCAAGAGCGTCCAGGTGGTCGGGCCGGAACACTTCTCGAGCCCCGTGCAGGAGTGGAGTTGCGCTGCCGCACCGGTGCACGACCCTGCGACAGGGCACGTCATCGGTGTCATCGACGTGACCGGTGGGCGCGAGGTTGCGGCCCCGTTCGCGCTCGCCGCGGTGCGGTCGGTGGTCGCCGTGGTCGAACGTGAACTGAAGGCGCGAGCCGTCGACCTGTCGCAGTCGTCGACGTTTGACACGGGTTCACGGGCTCGGCTGACGGTGCTCGCCGACAACTCATATCGATGGCAGCGTGGTGTCGGTGCGCCGGGCGGCCGGGCACTGTCGCGGCGGCACGCGGAGATCCTGCTGCTGTTGCAGCACTATCCCGAGGGTCTCAACACCGAACAGCTCGCGTTGATGCTGGCCGACGACGGCGTGGACCCGGTCACCGTCCGCGCTGAGATCTCCCGCCTGCGTCGCGATCTGGGAACCGACGTGATCGAATCGCGCCCGTACCGCCTGACCGTCGAATTGTCGTCGGATGTCGGCGACCTGCGGAACCAGATCGCCAACCACGGCGATCTGGTTCCGGTGATCGAGGCGATCGGCCGCGGAGGACTTCTGGTGGAGTCCAACGCTCCCGGCATCACGGAGATCTTCGAGGAGATCCGCGAGGACGTCCGCTCGCGAGTGATCGCCGAGGGCCAGGTCCCGGTGTTGCGTGCCTGGACGTCGTCGGTGCACGGCCGCGACGATCTGGTCGCCTGGCGCAGGCTGGAACATCGGCTGCCGGTCGGACATCCGGATCGGGCGCTCGTCGGGGGCCGGATCAGGCTCCTCGACCGCCGGTACGGCGTCTGATTCTCGCGACACCGGCTCGCCCCCAGGCTTCTGAGCTGGGATTTTGTTGAGTTGCAACGTTGCAAACGCAACTGCAACGTGGCTGCAACCACATAGCTCATACTCTGTGCACCAGATCACACAAGGCCCTGTCTGAGGCATGTGTGGCAATGAGAAACTGGCACTGAGGAGCTACACAATGACTGTCTACGCAAAGCCGGGCACCGACGGCTCGGTGATGTCCTTCGAGTCCCGCTACGACAACTGGATCGGTGGACAGTGGGTCCCGCCGGTGAAGGGGCAGTACTTCGAGAACCCCTCGCCGGTCGACGGCAAGACCTTCTGCGAGGTCGCGCGCTCGACGGCCGAGGACATCGACCTCGCGCTCGACGCCGCGCACAAGGCTGCTCCCGAGTGGGGCAAGACACCCGTTGCGGAGCGTGCGCTGGTGCTGCTGCGCATCGCTGATCGTCTCGAGGAGAACCTCGAGAAGATCGCCATCGCCGAGACGTGGGACAACGGCAAGGCCGTCCGCGAGACCCTCGCCGCCGACATTCCGCTGGCGATCGATCACTTCCGCTACTTCGCCGGTGCGCTGCGTGCGCAGGAGGGCTCGATCTCGGAGGTCGACGAAGACACCGTCGCTTACCACTTCCACGAGCCGCTCGGCGTCGTCGGCCAGATCATCCCGTGGAACTTCCCGATTCTGATGGCTGTCTGGAAGCTCGCCCCGGCCCTCGCCGCAGGCAACGCCGTCGTCCTCAAGCCCGCTGAGCAGACTCCCGCGTCGATCCTCTACGTGATGAGCCTGATCGCCGACCTGCTTCCCGCCGGTGTCATCAACATCGTGAACGGCTTCGGTGTCGAGGCGGGCAAGCCGCTCGCGTCGAGCAACCGCATCCGCAAGATCGCGTTCACCGGCGAAACCACCACCGGCCGTCTGATCATGCAGTACGCGTCGGAGAACCTGATCCCGGTCACCCTCGAGCTCGGCGGCAAGAGCCCGAACATCTTCTTCAACGATGTGATGGCTGCCGACGACGGCTTCTTCGACCGTGCGCTCGAGGGCTTCTCGATGTTCGCGCTCAACCAGGGTGAGGTCTGCACCTGCCCGAGTCGCGCACTCATCCAGGAGGACATCTACAACGACTTCATCGACAAGGCGATCGACCGCGTCTCGAAGATCAAGCAGGGCAACCCGCTCGACACCGAGACGATGATGGGCGCCCAGGCGTCGAACGATCAGTACGAGAAGATCCAGTCGTACCTTGCGATCGGCAAGGAAGAGGGCGCCAAGGTGCTCATCGGCGGCGAGGCCGCACACCTCGGTGGCGACCTGGAGGGCGGCTACTACATCAAGCCGACCGTCTTCGCCGGTCAGAACAACATGCGCATCTTCCAGGAGGAGATCTTCGGCCCGGTGCTGGCCGTGACGACCTTCAAGGACTACGCCGACGCCATCCACATCGCCAACGACACCCTGTACGGGCTCGGTGCCGGAGTGTGGAGCCGCGACGGTGCGACCGCCTACCGTGCGGGGCGTGAGATCCAGGCAGGCCGAGTGTGGACAAACACCTACCACGACTACCCGGCCCACGCCGCCTTCGGTGGCTACAAGCAGTCGGGTATCGGCCGCGAGACGCACCTGATGATGCTCGAGCACTACCAGCAGACCAAGAACCTGCTGGTCGGCTACGCGCAGAACGCCAAGGGCTTCTTCTGATCCCTGACGACACATCGACGCCGTCGCGCAACCCTTTCCCGGGTTGTGCGGCGGCGTTCGTCGTGTGCAACGCGCCTGCAACCAGAAAGCGACTAGTCTGTGGTTCAGATCACAGTGAGAGGTAGACGATGAGCAGTGCAGAGTCCAGCACGCCAGCCGCTGACGCGGAAGTTCCTGATCGAGTGATCGCCACGGACGCCGCCGTGCAGCTCCTGACCAAGTTGTCGGAGCTGCACGGCGGGCTCATGATCCATCAGTCGGGCGGATGCTGCGACGGGTCGGCGCCCATGTGTTACCCGGTAGGCGACTACCGTGTTGGCCAGCGCGATGTCCTCGTCGGAACCATTGATCTGCCCGAGCCGCTGCCGAATGTGCGGGTCTGGATCAACGGCGATCAGTTCGAGTTGTGGAAGCACACTCAGCTGATTCTCGACGTGGTGAAGGGGCGCGGCGCGGGCTTCAGTCTCGAGGCTCCCGAAGGGGTGCGATTCCTCTCTCGCGCAAGGGCCTTCACTGAGGAGGAGAACGCACTCCTCGCCGCCAACCCGCCGCTGACCGGGGCCACCGCCGACGTCTGATCGCTCAGGTGGGCGTGTTTGTGCCGCCCGATGAGTCCAATTTCGTAATCGGGCAGGATCACCTCAGCCAAGGTGAACGACAACGACGGCTCGTTGGAGTTGGCGACCTCGGCATCGAAGCAACGGCGGGCGTCGTATCACTCGGCTGGCAACTTGCCGTTGGCCGACATCGCGAACACGCCGCTCAGCTTCGAGAAGTCTGCAGGCAATGCCAACTGGCAGATCCGCATCACCGGCGCCAACACCGGTGAGCCCAGTGGCTTCGCGACGCTGGTGTGGTCGGCGCCCGATAATGCGGGCAAGGTGGATGCGGCCTCGTCGGATCAATGGTGGGCGACGCGGGACCTGCCCGGTATTGCGCGTGGACACAACGCGACCCTGAGCGATCTGATCGCGGCCGCGGACTCGAACGGCAAGAAGGCTGTCGTCGATCTTTACGGAATCTCCAGCCAACCGGGTGGAACAGCTGACGCGAAGGTGAACGTCGACCAGGTGACCTTCCACGGCTGCACCACCAACTTTGCCGTATCCAAGGGCGGAAACGGTTCGCTCGGTTTCGAGCTGCCGAGCTTCGGCTCCTCCTAGTCTCCGGGCGCCCCACAGTACGGGTCACCTGGCCGGACATCAGACCCGGTCGAGCCACCAACCCCGCACCATGCCGGGCGGCCGACCGGGTTCGATGTAGTGCTCGGTGCCGAACACGAACGGAAACACCTCGGCGGGTAGGGCCAGGAGTTGACGTACGTCGCTCTGGCTGGCGTGACAGGCGAGCGCTTCGCGTTTGGCTGTGACGTCGTCGCCGAGGTCGACAGCCCAGTGCAGTTCGGCCTCGGGCGTTCCAATCGGATTGCCGTCGTCCCCGGCGGTGTCCGGGTTCAATTCGCTGGGATCCATCCCGGTGGTCATGCCCATCTCAGTCGCGAGAACGACCAAATGCCGCATCAGGTCACGATTCATCGTGACCTCCAGATACCGAGGGGTCTTGTGTGCGAGCTCTGTCGCGGCTCGGGTGGTGCGGTGCAGCATGACGTGATCGGGATGGCCATAGCCGCCGTGCCAGTCGTAGCCGACGACGACGTCGGCGTCCTCCTCGTCGAGAATGTCGGCGAGACGACGAGCCGCTTCGTCGAGGGGTGCTCGCGAGAAGACGCCGTCGGCGTCGTTCTGTGCCCAGCCGGTCATTCCTGAGTCGCCGTACCCAAGCCACGCCACGCGTGCGGTGCCGGTGATCGCCGCCGAGGCCTCCGCCTCGCCGCGTCGTCTGCTCACCACCGTTTCGCCGGGCGCCAGATCGTCGGGGACGTCGCCGGGATCGCCGTCGGTGCAGTAGACGACGACTACTCTGTGGCCCTCACGCGCTGCTCGGATCATGCTTCCCGCAGTGGCGGTGCCCTCATCGTCGGGGTGGGCGTGGACGAAGACGAGTGTGCTCACGCCCTCCAGCATCTCAGGTCGTGTGTCTGGATGCTGCAGTGATCCACGCTCGCGCATCCCCTGATCGGTGGATGACCGCTCATCCATCGGATCAACCGCACAGCGGATGGGGGACAGGGGATTTCGGCAGCAGACTCAATGGTGTTCAAGGAAACAGCATCGGTCGCGGGACCGAGATTCGAGGAAGTCACCATGTTCACCACCGCTCAAGACCGCATCAACCCCACCGCTGGCACCGTGGCTCCGACGAACCCCATCCGCCGCCGGAAGCTGGTGGTGGGAATCGTCGCAGGCCTGGCCCTCGTCATCGCCGTCATCGCCGGAGCGCTGATGGTCGGCCACGGAGGTTCGACGCACGCCGCCACCGCGCCGTACAGCGCATCCTCATCGACGAGTGGCGGATCGTCCCAGCCGTCCAACGGCACGGGTACGGTCTCGCCTGCTGTGCCGTCGACTCCGACGAATAATGTCTCGCCTGCTGTGCCGTCGACTCCGACGAATAACGTCTCGCCTGCTGTGCCGTCGACTCCGACGAATAATGTCTCGCCTGCTGTGCCGTCGACTCCGACGAATAATGTCTCGCCTGCTGTGCCGTCGACTCCGACGAATAATGTCTCGCCTGCTGTGCCGTCGACTCCGACGAACAATGTCTCGCCTGCTCAGCCGTCGACCCCGACGACTGCAAGCGGCTCGTCGGCGACGATCACTTCGGCAGCCTGAGCGACTCGAGCGCACGAGGGCCGTGACCACTGTGGTCGCGGCCCTCGTTCTGTTCGCCGTCGTGTTTTGCTGTCGGGTTGCCGGTGATCACCCCTGCAGCCGGCAGCATGGGCAGTAGGCTCATCGACATCGAGACGACGTTGTGGGCGCAGGCGAAGGCACTGCGATGACGGCCTGGTTCCATCATTCGATCGTTGAGCCGGGCCGTCTTCCGCTGTTCCTATTCCTCATCGCGTTCATCGTGACCTTCGTGTTCATCAGGATCAGCGTGCGGTTGATCCGTGCCGAAGTGAGTTGGTGGCCCGGCAATGTCGCCCCGGGTGGCCTCCATCTGCACCACGAGTTCTTCGGCGTGATCGTCATGGTGTTGTCAGGTTTCGGCCTGATCGCTGTGGCGCGCTTCGACACCCCGATCGCCGACTGCGTGCTGGCCGCAGTATTCGGGGTGGGGTGCGCTCTCGTCCTCGACGAGTTCGCACTCATCCTGCATCTGCGAGACGTCTACTGGGAGAAGGAGGGCAGGGCGTCGGTCGACGCCGTGTTCGTCGCCATCGCGATCGGGGCGCTGTTTCTGATGGGGTTCCGCCCACTCGATCTCACCTCGGCCGCAGACGAATTCAGAGACGATCCCAACGTTGCGGCACGGATCGTGGTGGTCGCGGGTATCGCGGTGAACGTTGTCCTGGCGGCCATCACGCTCGCAAAGGGCAAGCTGTGGACCGGTCTGGTCGGGATGTTCATCCCGGTTCTCCTGGTGGTAGGCGCCATTCGAATCGCACGACCTTCCTCCCCGTGGGCCCGGTGGTTCTACGGGACTCGAGAGGGTAAGTACGACAAGGCGGTACGTCGTGAACAGCGACTTCGTGAACCGCTGATTCGATGGAAGATCGTCGTGCAGGAGGCGCTCGCGGGCAGATTCGGCGTGCCCGACCGGCCGCCGGACGTGCTGACCGAAGGCATCGGCACGGAATCGCCTGTGACCACACCTGCAGAGGTCACCGTCCCCAGCAGGGTTGCGACAGCGGTGCGGTGGCGACGGACACGGCGTCGACTGCGGGTCGTTCCCACCTGGCGGCTTCCCGTCGTACTCGTGGTGTGCGCGATCGTCGCGGCGGTGCTGTGCATCACGATCGACGAGAATCTCGGCCTCGATGTCGACTCGGGAACACTGGCGACCGTGCTGGGCGTGATCGCTGGTGCCACGGCCACTCTCACCGGTCTGGTGTTCACCGCGGTGACGCTCGCGATGCAATTCGGTGCGTCGCAGATCTCGGTACGTGTCATCCCCATGCTGCAACGCGAACCGGTGATGCGCTGGTCCATCGGGTTCTTTCTCGCGACATTCGTGTTCAGCGTGATCGTCGCGATGGATCTCGCACTGTCGGGCCCCGACGACGGGACTCCCGGCGCGTCGACCGCGATCGCTGCCTTCTTGACCGTGGTCTCTGCGATCCTCTTCATCGCGCTGATCGCCAAGGTCGGTTCGGTTCTCAACGTCGCACAGTTGATGAGATGGATTGCGGCTGACGGCCGGGCCTCGATTCGACGCCTCTATCCGGCGACACACGCCCGGGTGGCGACAGCGCGGACGACGCGCGACAGGACCTTCGACGACGAACCGAGGCACGTCATCACGCTGCGCGAGTTCGGGTCCAGAGGCCGAGTCCTTCTCGCAGTCAACGTGCCAATGCTCGAACGCTACGCCGCGACGTGGGGCGTGCGGTTCGATCTGCTCGTGATGGTCGGCGACAACGTGCCGCACAACGTCGGCGTGATCGCGGTGGTGGGGCAACCACGCGGCGGTCCGGTCGCTGAATACAAAGTGTTGCGGTGCCTGCTGTTCGGCGATCTGCATCAGCCGTCGGTGAGTCCGGTCGCCGCGCTGCAGGCCATCTCGGATATCGCGCTGAAGGCCATCTCCACTGCGGGCAACGATCCGAGCACCGTCGTCCTGGCTCTCGACCACATCGAGGACCTGCTGTTGATGCTCGCGCCGCGCGTCCACGCAGACGCGATCACGCGGTCGAATGCGGTGCGTGGCTACCGGCGCACCTGGGCGGATTACGTCGCGATCGGCACGGACGAGATCCGCCGACACAGTCACGGGCAGGCACAGGTCCACCGTCGGCTGCGGGCACTGTTCGTCACCGTGGCCCGACAGTGCTCTGCTGATCAGCAGCCGCCCATCGCCGCGCGGCTCGAGGCGCTCGATGAGCAGGTCGGCCACGAGTGGCCGATCGCGTTGGACCGCCGTCTGGCATCGGAATCGGACCGACAGGGCTACGGGTCGGAGCGCGGCTCGACGCTCGAGTGAGCGCACGTACCGCGACCTACGCGTTGGTTGCCGGTACCTCGGCGATCGCGGCGGTGCCACCACCGGGACGTCGGGTGACCGTCAAGGAGCCGCCCTGCTGTTCGAGGCGCACACGCCGCGACACCAGCCCGATGTGTCCCTCGGCGACTCTGCGGTCGAGCGTTGCGTCGTCGACGCCGCGCCCGTCGTCGACGACGACGACCCTGGCCATCCCGTCGTCGAATTCGACGGACAGCTCGACGTTGCGCGCGTCGGCGTGCTTGACCACGTTTGTGAGCAACTCGCGTGCGGTGGCGAACAGCATCGGGTCCGACGTGGTGCGCAGGTCCGCGGGCCAGCCCACTGTGTCGACCGAGATACGCAGCGCCGTGCGGCGTTCGACCGCCGCCGCGAGGTCGGTGATCGCGGCGGCGAGCCCCGCTTGTTCGAGTACGGCGGGGTGCAGTTCGCCGAGGGTCGAGCGCAGTAGTCGCGACGCTTCTCGGAGCGCGTCGTCAGCTCTGTCGAGTGCGTCGGGGTCGCTACCGTTGCGCACCGAGTCGAGCTCCTGTCGTGCTCCGAGCACGTACTGCAGCGCGCCGTCGTGGAGATGCTCTGCCAGTTCTCGACGCTCTCGCTCCTCGATGCGGACTGTGTCGTCGAGCAGCCGAGCACGTTGTGCCGCAAGTGTTCCGATGGTCGAGACCCTCGATCGCTGAACCGTCGAGAGCATCACCGCACCCAGACCGAGAGTCGCGACGACCAATGTGCGCATCGCGATCAGAGACCACGGCTCCCCGTTGGGGACACGGGCCAGTGCGCTCGCGACGAAGTAGACGACGACGGTCGGGATGACAACCAGCGCACAGATTTTCGGCCGCAATTGGGTCGCGGCGATCATCGGCACGACGACGAACCCGTTGACGAGGACGTCAGAGGTCCAACTCGTCTGGTCGGAGCGGCTCGCGACGACGGCGAGGACCACCAGCACAGCGAGATCGACGAAGAGCGCGAGCCACGCGAACCGGATCATCCTGATCCGGATGCGCGAGACCGCGACGAGTCCGACCGCGCACCAGATCGCATAGAGCACGGCGACGACGATGCAGAACGCGGCTCCGTCGGCGGGCGGGTCGAGCAACACCGTTGCGAGCACGAACACCGCGAGCAGCATGCGCAGCACCACCTGCACGCGAATGCCGCGCAGTGCGTGGTCGACGAGTATCTCGGAGATGTCGGGCTCGTCGACCAACTCGGTCAGGTGCAGGAGCGGGCCCGCGGTCGTCGTCCCACGTGTGCCCCGCATGATCATTCGAGCAGGCCGCGACGCATCGCCTCGGCGACGGCAGCGGCGCGGTCAGACACCCCGAGCTTCTCGTAGAGGTGCTGCGCATGTGTCTTGACCGTGGACGCGCCGATGAAGAGTTCCCCCGCAAGCTGCGGAATAGACAAACCGCGCGCGAAGCCCTCGAGTACCTGCCGCTCGCGCTCACTCAGGGCTGGTCCGTCTCCCCGGGCGTGTGCCCTGATCTCACCGACGAGTCCCGCTGCCAGCTCGGCGGGGACCACCGTCTCGCCCTTGGCGACGCGTGTGACGGCTCCGACGATCTCGTCGCGTCCCGACTCCTTGCTCAGATATCCCGCAGCACCCTTCTCCAGTGCGGCGAAGACGATCGGGGCGTCGGTGACTGCGGACAGCAGCAGGACGCGCGTCGGCAGCCCGTCACGGGTGACGGCATGCGCGACGTCGACTCCGGTCAGCCCCGGCATCTGATAGTCGACGACCGCGACGTCGGGTTGCTCATCGCGGATCAGCTCGAGCCCCGTGGTGCCGTCACCCGCCTCGCCGACCACACGGACGCGCCCGCTCTGGGTGAGTCCGCGGGATATGCCGTCACGAAAGAACGGGTGATCATCGACGACCACGGCCGTCACCAGCGATTCCACCGGCCCAGAATAGGCGCCCGTCGTCGCTACGAGTCTGCGATACCCATATCGGCCGGAGAACTCGCATTTGTCGCGCGTACCCTGCACATTCAGCAGCAATGTGGTAGCCGGATTTCGATACTGGGTACCCCCCGTGAGAAAATATCTGACAATGCTCATGAAGCAGTGGGGTGTCAGCGCGATCGCAGGGTCGGCGCACCCCCGCCAGCAACGGCGCTGGCACGAGGCAGCCGCCGAGCGATCACAGGATCAGCCCAGGTCAGCCCACGATGAGGGTCGATTCTGTTGGTTCGGGCGAGCTGCTGTCCACGACGAATACGGGTGACAGCTCTGCGCAATGTCGCGCACCTAGTGAGGCGAATACATGAAGCACGCTCCGGGCCCCGTCGGGCTCTATGACCCGGCCAACGAGCACGATTCGTGCGGTGTCGCGTTTGTCGTCGACATGCACGGTCGGCGCAGCCGCGACATCGTCGACAAGGCCATCACCGCGCTGATCAACCTCGAGCATCGCGGTGCCGCGGGTGCCGAGCCGAACACCGGCGACGGTGCGGGCATCATGATCCAGGTTCCCGACCGCTTCCTGCGCGAGGTCGTCGACTTCGAGCTACCCGAGGAGGGTAGCTACGCGACGGGTATCGCCTTCCTGCCGCAGGGTTCGCACGATGCGGCGACCGCAGCCGAGGGCGTCGAGAAGATCATCGAGTCCGAGGGTCTGTCCGTGCTCGGGTGGCGCGAGGTGCCGACCAACGAGAACGGCCTCGGAGCGCTCGCGCGCGACGCGATGCCGACCTTCCGTCAGGTGTTCCTCGGTGGCGCGTCGGGCATGGAACTCGAGCGCAAGGCGTTCGTCGTGCGCAAGCGTGTGCAGCACGAACTCGGCAACAAGGGTGCGGGCGCCGACGGCCCCGGCCGCGAGACCGTCTACTTCCCGAGCCTGTCGGGCACCACATTCGTCTACAAGGGCATGCTGACCACCCCGCAGCTGCGCGAGTTCTACCTCGACTTGCAGGACTCCCGTGTGGAGAGCGCTCTTGGCCTCGTGCACTCGCGTTTCTCGACCAACACCTTCCCGTCGTGGCCGCTGGCACACCCGTTCCGCCGCGTCGCGCACAACGGCGAGATCAACACCGTCACCGGCAACGAGAACTGGATGCGCGCCCGTGAGGCACTGATCGACACGTCGCTGTTCGGCGACGGGGCGGCGCAGAAGATCTTCCCGGTGTGCACGCCGGGCGCGTCGGATACCGCACGCTTCGACGAAGTACTCGAGATGCTGCACCTCGGCGGCCGCAGCCTGCCGCACGCCGTGCTGATGATGATCCCGGAGGCCTGGGAACGTCAGGAAGCAATGAAACCCGAGCACCGTGCGTTCTACGAGTATCACGCGGCGCTCATGGAGCCGTGGGACGGACCGGCGTCGGTGTGCTTCACCGATGGCACCGTCGTGGGTGCGGTGCTCGACCGAAACGGCCTGCGTCCCAGCCGCATCTGGGTCACCAAGGACGGCCTCGTCGTGATGGCGTCGGAGGTCGGTGTCCTCGACATCGACCAGGCCGACGTGGTCCAGAAGATGCGGCTGCAGCCGGGCCGCATGTTCCTCGTCGACACCGCGGCGGGCCGCATCGTCGACGACGAGGAGATCAAGGACGAACTCGCCGCCGAGCACCCGTATGCGGAGTGGCTCGAGAAGGGTCTCGTCCACATCGACAAGGTCAAGGCGCTGCCGCACGAGCACATGTCCCATCACCGGGTCACGTTGCGCCAGCTGGTCTTCGGTTACACCACCGAGGAGCTCAACCTCCTGGTGGCGCCGATGGCGAAGACCGGCGCGGAAGCGATCGGCTCGATGGGCACCGATACGCCGATCGCCGTGTTGTCGGCCCGGCCGCGCATGCTGTTCGACTACTTCCAGCAGCTCTTCGCGCAGGTGACCAACCCGCCGCTCGACGCGATCCGCGAGGAGATCGTCACCAGCATCGGCGGAACCATCGGCTCCGAGGCCGACCTGCTGCACCCCGGACCGGAATCGTGCCGCCAGATCGCGCTCTCCTCACCGGTGCTCGACAACGACACGCTGGCCAAGCTCGTACGGATCAACGACGACGAGTCGCTGCCGGACTTCCGCAGCATCCAGATCCACGGCCTCTATCCGGTCGCCGACGGTGGTGCCGGCCTACGCAAGGCGCTCGACGAGATCCGCGCCAAGGTCAGTGCTGCCATCGACGACGGCGTGTCGCTCGTCGTGCTCAGCGACCGTGAATCCGACGAGACCCTTGCGCCGATTCCGTCGTTGCTCCTGACCGCGGCGGTGCACCATCACCTCGTCCGTGAGCGCAAGCGCACGCGCGTCGGCCTGATCATCGAGTCGGGCGATTGCCGCGAGGTACACCATGTGGCCACGCTGGTGGGATTCGGTGCCGCAGCCGTCAATCCGTACATGGCCTTCGAGTCGATCGAGGACATGGTCGAGCGCGGCATGCTCGGCGACATCGACTTCGAGACCGCGCGCAAGAATTACATCAAGGCCGCCGGCAAGGGTGTGCTCAAGGTGATGAGCAAGATGGGCATCTCCACCGTCGCCTCGTACACCGGCGCACAGCTCTTCCAGGTCATCGGCCTCGACCAGGCGTGCGTCGACGAATACTTCAGCGGTATGAACAGCCAGCTCGGCGGTGTCGGGCTCGACGAGATCGCGGCGGATGTGGCCGCCCGACATGCGTTGGCGTTCAACGAGCGTCCCTCGGAACGCGCACATCGTGAGCTGCCGGTGGGTGGCGAATACCAGTGGCGTCGCGAGGGTGAGTACCACCTGTTCAACCCCGACACGGTCTTCAAGCTCCAGCACTCCACGCGCACCGGGCAATACAAGGTGTTCAAGGAGTACACCAAGATGGTCGACGACCAGTCGGCCCGAATGGCAACTCTGCGTGGGCTGTTCGACTTCAACTTCGGCGACCGCGACCCGATTCCGATCGACAAGGTCGAGCCCGCGAGCGAGATCGTCAAGCGCTTCTCGACCGGTGCGATGAGTTTCGGCTCGATCTCGGCCGAGGCGCACGAAACACTGGCCATCGCCATGAACCGCCTCGGCGGACGCTCGAATTCCGGTGAGGGCGGCGAGGATCCGCGTCGTTTCCATCACGACGAGAACGGTGACTGGCGACGGAGCGCGATCAAGCAGGTCGCGTCGGGACGCTTCGGCGTCACCTCGCACTACCTGAGCAACTGCACCGACATCCAGATCAAGATGGCGCAGGGTGCCAAACCCGGTGAGGGCGGCCAGCTTCCGCCGCACAAGGTCTACCCGTGGGTGGCCGAGGTGCGTGGTTCGACGCCCGGCGTCGGCCTCATCTCGCCGCCGCCGCACCACGACATCTATTCGATCGAGGATCTCGCGCAGCTGATCCACGACCTGAAGAACGCCAATCCGCAGGCGCGCATACACGTCAAGCTCGTCAGCGAACTCGGTGTGGGCACGGTTGCCGCGGGTGTGTCGAAGGCACACGCCGATGTCGTGCTGATCTCCGGACACGACGGTGGTACCGGTGCATCGCCGCTCACGTCGCTGAAGCACGCAGGTGCGCCGTGGGAGATCGGGTTGGCCGAGACGCAGCAGACGCTGCTGCTCAACGGACTTCGCGACCGCATCTCTGTCCAGGTCGACGGCCAGCTCAAGACCGGCCGCGATGTGGTGATCGGTGCGCTCCTCGGTGCCGAGGAGTTCGGTTTCGCCACCGCGCCCCTGGTCGTGTCGGGCTGTGTGATGATGCGCGTCTGTCATCTCGACACCTGCCCCGTGGGCGTCGCCACGCAGAATCCTTTGCTGCGTGAGCGTTTCACCGGCAAGCCGGAATTCGTCGAGAACTTCTTCATGTTCATCGCCGAGGAGGTACGCGAACTCCTGGCACGGCTGGGCTTCCGCACCCTGCAGGAGGCCGTCGGACACGTCGATGCACTCGACACCACCAAGGCATTGGCCCACTGGAAGTCGTCGAAAGCGGGCAAGCTCGACCTGTCGCCGATCCTGTCGACGCCTGAGTCGCCGTTCATGAACCAGGACCTCTACTGCTCCGGCGTGCAGGATCACGGACTTGGGAAGGCGCTCGACCAGCAACTCATCGCGCAGAGCCGTGAGGCCATCGACCACGGCACCAGGGTGTCGTTCACGTCGAAGATCACCAACGTGAACCGCACCGTCGGCACGATGCTGGGCCACGAGGTCACCAAGACCCGTGGTGCACAGGGGCTTCCCGAGGGGACGATCATCATCGACTTCACCGGGTCGGCGGGCAACAGCTTCGGTGCATTCGTACCCAAGGGCATCACGCTGCGTCTCGAGGGCGACGCCAACGACTTCGTCGGTAAGGGACTCTCGGGCGGGCGCATCGTGGTGCGGCCGCCGTCGAATGCCGCCGACGGGTTCGTCGCAGAGGACAACATCATCGCGGGCAACGTGATCGGCTTCGGCGCGACCAAGGGAAAGATCTTCCTGCGAGGCGTCGTAGGTGAGCGTTTCTGCGTCCGTAACTCCGGCGCCACCGCGGTGGTGGAAGGCGTGGGCGACCACGGTTGTGAGTACATGACCGGCGGACGAGTGGTGGTCCTCGGCGAGACCGGGCGTAACTTCGCGGCCGGCATGTCGGGCGGTATCGCCTACGTGTACGACCCGGAGAACAATCTGCCGAGCAACCTGAACCCGGAACTCGTCGACCTCGAGCCGCTCGACGACGACGACATCGAGTTCCTGTCCGGCATCATCGGCGAGCACCGGGGCGAGACCGCATCTCCGGTCGCCGCCGCGATCCTCGACGACTGGGCGAACACCCAGCGGGCTTTCGCCAAGGTCATGCCGCGCGACTTCAAGCGCGTGCTGGCCGCGATCGACACCGCGGAGAAGACCGGACGAGACGTGAACGAAGCGATCATGGAGGCCGCACGTGGCTGACCCCAGAGGATTCCTCAAGCACACCGAGCGCGAACTGCCCGAGCGGCGTCCCGTCGACCTGCGGCTGCTCGACTGGAAAGAGGTCTACACAGACTTTGACAAAGCGGATCTGCAGACACAGGCGAGCCGCTGCATGGACTGCGGTATCCCGTTCTGCCACAACGGTTGTCCACTGGGTAACTTGATCCCTGAGTGGAACGACCTGGTCTACCGGGATCAGTGGAAAGAGGGCATCGAACGCCTGCACGCGACCAACAACTTCCCGGAGTTCACCGGTCGTCTGTGCCCTGCGCCGTGCGAGGCGTCGTGCGTCCTCGGCATCAACCAGCCTGCGGTGACCATCAAGCAGGTCGAGGTGGAGCTGATCGACAACGCCTTCGACAGCGGCTGGGTCCAGCCGGTTCTGCCGAGCGAGCGGACCGGCAAGTCGGTCGCGGTCGTCGGATCGGGGCCTGCGGGACTCGCTGCGGCGCAACAGCTGACACGTGCCGGTCACACGGTGTACGTCTACGAGCGCAACGATCGCATCGGTGGCCTGCTGCGCTACGGCATCCCCGAGTTCAAGATGGAGAAGCGCCACATCGACCGTCGTCTCGAGCAGATGAAGGCCGAAGGAACCGTCTTCAGGACCGGCGTGAACGTCGGCGTCGACATCTCCGTCGCTCAGCTGCGTGCGGACTTCGACGCTGTTGTCCTCGCCATGGGTTCGACCATCGGTCGCGATCTCCCGATTCCCGGTCGCGAACTCGACGGCGTCCACCAGGCGATGGAGTTCCTGCCGCAGGCCAACCGTGTCCAGCTCGGCGACACCGTCGACAACCAGATCACTGCTCGCGGCAAGAAGGTCGTCATCATCGGTGGCGGCGACACCGGCGCCGACTGCCTGGGCACCTCACTGCGTCAGGGCGCGGAGATCGTGCATCAGTTCGAGATCATGCCGAAGCCACCGACCGAGCGTGCGGAGTCGACCCCGTGGCCGACGTACCCGCTGATGTACCGGGTCTCGTCGGCCCACGAAGAGGGCGGCGAGCGTGTCTTCTCGGTCAACACCGAGCAGTTCGTCGGCGAGAACGGCAAGGTCACCGCGCTCAAGGCGCACGAGGTCGTCATGCGCGACGGTCGATTCGAGAAGGTCGAGGGCAGCGACTTCGACCTCGAGTGTGACCTGGTGCTGCTCGCGATGGGCTTCGTCGGCCCCGAGCGCGCCGATCTGCTCGACAAGCTCGGCGTCGAGTACGACCAGCGCGGCAACATCAAGCGCGACAACGACTTCGCGGCCGTCGGCCAGGAGGGCGTGTTCGTCGCGGGCGATGCCGGTCGCGGTCAGTCGCTGATCGTGTGGGCGATTGCCGAGGGCCGCTCTGCTGCTGCGGCCGCCGACCGCTACCTCGCGGGAGCGTCGGATCTGCCTGCCCCGATCGTGCCCACGCAGGTCGCGCAACGCTGAGCCGACCATCGGCACAATCAGCTCCACAAGCCCCGCTCACCGGTACACATTCGACCGGCGGGCGGGGCTTGTTCGCTGGCCGTGGGCTCAGAGCTTCTCGAGGACGCTCGTCATCTTCTCAGGGACCGAGTCGGCGAGCTTGCCGAAGATGAAGCCGAACAGTGGGTCACCGATGAGCTTGAAGCGGTGGAACTCGACCAGCGCACGGTAGGTGACGCTCGTCGTTCCATCGCCTCGATCGGTGAACGAAAGGTCGTCGGACGTCGTTGCAGTCTTGTTCGACCCGGAGAACACGATGTGGTCGGGATCGTCGCGGGTGAGCTCGTAGGTGAGTTCGGTCGAGATCCCGTACAGCTTGGACTTGTTGTGCCAGCGGGTGCCGAGTGCGATGGGTCCGTCGTCTTCCTGCGTGCACTCGACGGTCCCCGGGTCCCACTGCTCGGCGTGGGCGAAGTCGCGCAGGTAGGCGACGATCACCTCTCGTGGTTGTCGGACGGTGAAGGTGCGTGAGACGTCGACCACCGTGGTCTCCTCATGTGTTGGACAGCGCTGCTGCTCATGTGCTGGACAGCGCGGCTGCTCATGTGTGGGGCAGCTCAGCTGCCGTGACGAACGTTCTCTAAGAGTTCGGTGAAGTGACGCTGACGGATGGGTCGAGGCCTGCCTACACTCACTGGGTCGGTAGGCGGCGGGTTCGTCGCGAACGGTCGTGGAGGGTGGGTCCGTGCGCAGGCTTTTCGGAATGACGGTGGCGGCAGTGCTGGCCGCGTGCGGGATCGGTGTCGCGGCAGCGCCGTCGGCATCGGCGGCGCCGGGAGCGTGCCCCAAGGTGTACGTGCTCGCGATCCCGGGCACATGGTCGGAGGGGCCGGGGCTTCTCGGTGCCGTGACGTCGGGACTCGGGCCGGACGTCAAGGTCTCCTACGTCGGCTACGACGCCACGGCGTTCCCGTGGGAGAGCACCGTGTACGGGAAGTCGAAAGCCCAGGCCGTCGCGAACACCAAGGGTCTTGCGTCGACGATGCTCAAGCGCTGCCCAGGCACCAAGATCGCGCTCACCGGCTACAGCCAGGGCGCCGACGCCGCGGGCGACGTTGCGTCCGAGATCGGCACCGGTAGGGAGAAGATCCGTCCGCAGCAGGTCGCGGGCGTGGTGCTGATCGCCGACCCACGGCGGTCATCGAAGGACAATCTGGTGGGTCCGCCGCTGGCGGGTCAGGGCAGTGGTGGGCCGCGACTGGACGGCATGGGATATGTGCTTCCTCGCGCATTCACCATCTGTGCGCCCAAGGACCTCTACTGCAACGTGCCTCGCGAGTACTACGTGACACGCGTGATCGGATATCTCGCGGAGACCAGCGATCCCACGCCGAGCCAGGTCGGGCAGTACCAGGCTGAAGCGGGTGCGATCGTCAACGAAATGCTGACCAGGGGCGGGCCGGGCAACGTCGTCATGGAGCTCAGCAACGCCAGAGCGCGACAGC
This sequence comes from Gordonia otitidis, assembly GCF_020735545.1. NCBI lineage: Bacteria > Bacillati > Actinomycetota > Actinomycetes > Mycobacteriales > Gordoniaceae > Gordonia > Gordonia otitidis. The sequence continues at coordinate 1,829,767 of NZ_CP085974.1, read as the reverse complement.
AGATCATCGAGTTCAACCGATTCCTACAGTCGGGCTCACACGGCGACTACGGGAGCTTCCAGGTCAAACCGGGAGTGACAGCTGTGGCGTGGGCGCATCAATTCCTCGCCGGGTTGGGCTGAGCAGCGCGTCGGTCGCTGATTGGTAACGAACCGTGTGTGACGATCGATACGTAAGGGTGAGTTGCGCCGAGGAACTCGGCAATACAAGATAGTAAAGATTGAATCCGTTCTGACGCAGGAAACGTATCGTCATGAAGCTGGCAGCAACGTTCCAGACACCCCGTCGACACTCGATGCTGAGTGCCATCACCGGCGGCCGGTTCGGCCGTCACCGCGTGGCGCATCGGTTCCCCGCCGAGGCCGAGCGCCTCATCACGCCCGCGGAACTCAAGCGATTGACCGCCTGATCTCCCTGGCTCGACGGCTCGTCACCCGAGGGTGACCCGCGCCGACGTGCCGCCCAGCGAGATCACATCGCCGACGGCCAGTTGTCTGCCGCGACGCGTCTCGACATCCCCGTTGACCGTGACCATGCCGTCGGCGATCACTTCCTTGGCCTCGGCGCCGGACTCGATCAGGTTGGCCAGCTTCAAGAACTGGCCGAGTCTGATCCCGTCGCCGCGCACCGGGACATCGAATGCGTCGTCCATGCGTCGAAGATACTGCGTGGCGGCCGGACTCCACGCACCGTCGAACCTCCGGTGATCTACCTTTGATCCATGGCGGTCGAGACCCCATCCCAGACACCCCGAAGCGCTCCGACGCACCCCGACACCGCAGCGCAGCGGGTGGAGCGGGCAGATGCGGACCGGAGGTCGGCCGACCTCCTCGAGCGAATCCGGCACCCGCGCGGGTTCGGTAGCCACGCACCACGGATCGCCGGACTCGTGGTCGGCATCATGGCGACGATCGCGCTGCTGTCGAGCATCTTCCCGTTCTTCCGTCACTGGATCCACGTGCCGCGCGACTATGTCGACGACTTCATCATCTCGATGCCGGACACCAGCTTCGCGTGGTCGTTCGTCCTCGCCCTGGTCGCCATCGCGCTGACAGCACGTAAACGCATCGCATGGTGGATCTGCGTGATCTACCTGCTGCTGTTCATGGCGGGAAACGCGTTGTTGCTGTGGCAGCCGGTCGCTGACGACTTCGACGTCGACGACACCGAGCGCATGAACATCGTGATCGGCCTGGGGATCGACCTGATCGCGCTGGTCTTCCTGCTCGTGACCTACCGGCAGTTCTACACACGGGTTCGGCGCGCGGCCCTACTGCGCGCTCTCGTGGTTCTGGTGGTCGGATTGGCGATAGCGACGGCGGTCGGGTTCGCACTCGTCTGGCTGTTCCCCGGAAGCCTGGAGCGATCCGAGCGGCTGCCCTACGCGTTCAACCGGGTGGTCGCGTTCGCGGCAATCGACCAGCGAACCTTCGACGGCCACCACACGTATCCGCCGGTCAACGGCGCGCTCGGACTGTTCGGCGCGCTCGCGCTCATCGTCGCGGCGTCTGTTCTGTTCCGCTCGCAACGCCTGAAGTCGTTGATGACGGCCACGGACGAGCGCCTGATCCGCGCACTGATCGCACGATTCAACGACGACGATTCGTTGGCGTACTTCTCGACGCGCCGCGACAAAGCGGTGGTGTTCTCTCGTGATGGCCGAGCCGCGATCACCTACCGCGTCGAACTCGGGGTCGGTCTCGCAGGTGGCGACCCGATCGGCGACCCCGACTCGTGGCCGGACGCGATAGCCGAGTTCCTGGTGCTGTGCGAGCGCTACGGGTGGCATCCGGCGGCGATGGGGTCGAGTGAGCGTGGGGCGGCGGCCTTCGAGGCTGCGGGCTTCACGTCGCTCAACATCGGCGACGAAGCGATCCTGCACACACGCCAGTTCACACTGAGCGGCCCGACGATGAAGAGCGTACGGCAGGCGGTGACCCGCACCCGTCGTGCCGGCGTGACCACGCGAATCCGCAGACACGCCGACATCCCGCCCGCCGAGATGGCACAGGTGATCGCACGGGCCGACGCGTGGCGCGACACCGAGGAGGAGCGTGGCTTCGCGATGGCGTTGTCGCGGCTGGGTGATCCCGCCGACGGTGATTGCCTGCTGGTCGAGGCGGTGCTCGACGAGGGCGGACCAGACGAGAAGGTCGTCGGGATGCTGTCGTTCGTGCCCTGGGGCCGACGCGGTGTCTCGCTGGACCTGATGCGCCGCGACCGCAGCGGGATCAACGGCGTGGTCGAGACCATGGTGACCGACCTCTGCCGCGACTCCGAGAACTTCGGCATCACCGAGATCTCCCTGAACTTCGCGACCTTCCGCGCGGTGTTCGAGAAGGGACAGGAGATCGGAGCCGGGCCGGTCATGCGTGCCAGCTACGCGGTGTTGATGTTCGGCTCCAAGTTCTTTCAGATGGAGTCGTTGTACCGGTCCAACGCCAAGTACCTACCCGACTGGCAGCCCAGGTTCCTGTGCTTCGAGGACAACCGCATGATCGCCCGGGCCGGACTCGCAGCCGTCGTCACGGAGGGGTTCGTCAGGCTTCCACGGATCGGCCGGAAGGAACAGTACGCAGCAGGGCAGTCGTCGGTACCCGCGGGAATCGACGTCGACGCACTGATCGCAGAGCTCGACGCCGAGGCGGCGGCGCAGAACTCCGTCGCCGCGCATCGCCCCGAGCAGGTCAGGGTGCGACTTGCCAAGCTGGACACCATGATCGACGAGGGCGTCGATCCGTACCCGCCCGCAGACCCGCCGTCACACACCATCGCGCAGGCCCTCGAGGTGGCTGCGGGGACGCCGGTGTCGGTGGCGGGACGCATCACTCGTCTACGTGACTTCGGCAAGGTCGTGTTCGCGGATATCCACGACTGGTCGGGACAGGTACAGATCCTCGTCGAGACCTCCCGGCTCGACGCCGGATCACGGGACTTCGCCGCAGACGTCGACCTCGGTGACCTCGTGGAGGTGCACGGCGAGATGGGCACCAGCCGCACGGGCGAGCTGTCCGTGCTGGTTGACCGATGGGCGATGATCGGCAAGTCGTTGCGCCCGCTGCCGGACAAATGGGCGGGCCTGACCGATCCGGAAGCCCGTGTGCGGCAACGATATGTCGACCTCGCAATCAACCCGCGGTCGCGCGAGCTGCTGGCGACGCGCAGCGTCGTCGTCAAGGCGCTGCGCGACTTCCTCTCCGCACGCGGTTATCTCGAGGTGGAGACGCCGATCCTCCAACGCATCCACGGTGGCGCGAATGCGACTCCGTTCACCACGCACATCAACGCCTACAACCTGGACCTCTATCTGCGTATCGCGCCCGAGCTGTACCTCAAGAGGCTGTGCGTCGGCGGGATGGAGAAGGTCTTCGAGATCGGACGGAACTTCCGCAACGAGGGAGTCGACTTCAGTCACAACCCGGAGTTCACGAGCCTCGAAGCCTATGAGGCGCACAGTGATTACCTGAAGATGCTCGACCTCACGCGCGAGATGATCCAGTACGCCGCCACCGCCGCATACGGCGAACCGGTCATCATCCGCTACGACGAGGACGGCACCGAGCAGCGGATCGACATCTCAGGACGCTGGCCGGTGAAAACCGTGTACGGGGTGGTGTCCGAAGGTGCAGGGGAGCAGATCACCCCCGAGACCACGGTGGATCAGCTACGGGACGTCTGCCACCGGCTCGGCATCGCCATCCGCCCCGATTGGGACGCTGGTGCCATTGTGCAGGAACTCTACGAGCATCTTGGCGAGGATCGCACCACGTTTCCCACGTTCTACAAGGATTTCCCGACGTCGGTGTCGCCGTTGACGCGCACGCATCGGAGTGAACGAGGGGTTGCCGAGCGCTGGGACCTCGTCGCATGGGGCGTCGAGCTGGGCACCGCCTACACCGAGCTGACCGATCCCGTCGAGCAACGTAAAAGGCTTACCGCGCAGTCGATCCTGGCCGCTGACGGAGATCCGGAGGCCATGGAGCTCGACGAGGACTTTCTGCAGGCGCTCGAGTACGCGATGCCGCCGACGGGCGGACTCGGTGTCGGGGTCGACCGCGTGGTCATGCTGATCACCGGACAGTCGATTCGCGAATCGTTGGCCTTCCCGCTGGCCAAGCCGCAGGAGAACTAGCTGTGCAGGGCGGTCAGGGTGAGGTTGATCGGCCGCCACCAGGGCGGTTCGTGAACGTCGAGGGCCAGCGCGTCCACGTCGTCGACGAAGGGTCGGGCACACCGCTGCTGTTGATGGCGGCGATGGGCAGCAACTGGTTCGATCTCGATCATCTCGCGGTCCGACTCGTCGAACGCGGCTGGCGGGTGATCCGCTTCGACCGGCCGGGATACGGCCTGTCGGAGCCGCTTCCTCGAGGTCGCGTCCTGACGCTCCGGCTCGAGGTGTCGTGGATGGTCGGGGTGCTCGACGAACTCGGCGTCGTCGAGCCGGTCACCGTCGTCGGACATTCGGTTGCCACCCTCTATGTGGAGGCCTTTGCGCGTCTACACCCGGCACGCACCGCAGGTATCGCAATGCTCGACGGGTCGTATGTGCTCTTACCTTGGCGGTTCCTGCCGCTCGGCGCGCGAATCGACAACGCGCACAGGGCTGTCGGTGCGGGTCGTGCGATCACCAAGCGTCTCCGACTCCCGCGGCGCGGATTCTCACGTATGCGCACCGTGGTGCTCCCGACGCCGCCGGAGGGCTTCTACGACCACGAACATTACTGGGCTGGACGGTTTTTCGGCGGTTGGCCGATGCTGTTGGCCACGATGGTCGAGAACGCGGCGTTCCCGACGCTCAACGCCTCGCTGCGTCGAATGCGTAAACACAGTCCGATGCCCGACGTTCCGGATGTCGTCGTCGCCGCATTGTCGGGGCCGAAGCCGTGGCGCAGTTTCTGGTTGTGGAAACAGTCACGCTATGCCCGCATGCTCGGCGGTCGACTGGTGCCGGTGGCTGCAAGCCACTTCGTGGTGCTGGAGATACCGGACGAGATCGCCGACGTGATCGACGATCTCGGTGCTGCGGAGCGCGAAGCGACGCCGAGACATTCACCTGACTGACGGCTCTCCGGTGGTCGAAGAGTTCGATCGCTAGGGTATCCGCATGACATCGGCGGGACCGTTCTGGTCGAGATCCTGGTTCACCTCGCTGATCACAGCGGTCACGTTTGTCGGATTGGTCGCTTTTCACGTCTGGTGGTGGATGGGCCATGGAAAGCCAGTGGCGTGGATACTCCTACTCGGCACGCCCTTTCTCGCATTCCTGCCTGCCGGGGTGATCGCCAAGCTGTCGCAACGTCGATGGGCGCGTGAATGGGCGCAGGCCAACGGATTCGCGTACTTTCCGGAAACGAATTGGCCGGTTCCGACATGGGATTTCCCGCCCTTCTCGACGGGACGCGCACGTGCCAAGCGTGTCCGCGACGGGATGAGCGGAATGGTGGGCACCCATCCGGCCACCTTCTTTCGATACACCTGGATCAACAACAATCGAGTGCAGATCACGACGCATCAGCGCAGCGTGTTCGTGCTGCGGCTACCGACGGCTCTTCCGCGGTTGACCCTCGGAACCACCATGGACCTGTCGACCGGGAAACGCGTCGAGTTCGAGTCCGAGGATTTCAACAGCAGGTTCTTCGTCCACTCGACCGACCCCGGCTTCGCGCATGCGGTGTTCACGCCCAGGACGATCGACGCCTTGATGTCGTTGCGCAAGGCGCGTGGTGCGCTGCTGGTGACCAAGATCGAGATCGCGGGCAGTGAGCTTGTCGCGACCTCGACGATGGCCAGCAGACCGGAGGCAATCACCGCGGTATTCGAGGTGATGCGCATCATCGCCGACGGTATTCCGCGCTACCTGTGGATTGATCGAGGCCAGAACGAAGGGGCGTGGCAGTGAGTACGTGGGTCATCATCGTGGTGGTCGTCGTGGCGGTGCTCGTCATGATCACCTGGTATTTCTCGTCTTTCAACAGCTTTGTGCGCCTGCGTAATCTGGTCGACGAGTCGTGGCGACAGGTCGATGTGGAACTGCAGCGGCGGCACGACCTGGTGCCGAACCTGGTAGCGACCGTGTCTGCGTCGGCTGCTTTCGAACAGACGACTCTCGAATCGGTCACGAGTGCGCGCGCCGCGGCGTTGAATCTCGGTCAGGACGCCGACGTCGCCGCGATCGCGTCCGCCGAGAATCTGTTGTCGGCCGCGCTGTCGCGACTGCAGGCGTTGACCGAGCAGTATCCGCAACTCCAGGCGGTTCGTGGCTACGACGCACTGCGCCGAGAACTCGAGGACACGGAGGACCGGATCGCTGCGGCGCGTCGGCTCTACAACGGCAACGTGCGTGCGCTGAACACGCGGATCGAGTCGATGCCCGCGTCGCTGGTTGCCTCGGTGCATCACGTACCGCGCGCCGAGTACTTCGAGATCAGCGAACCCGCACGGCGCGCCGTCGACGTCGCGGGTCTGCTGAACCCAGACGGCGACCAGGGCCGTTGACACCGGGTCGCCGCATCGGATCAACGACGAGGTAACAGCGACGAGGTAGCCGTCCGCCCGTGCCGGTGTGGGTAAGGGTTGTTTTCGCTACCCGCCGGTAACCGCAGGTACCCATGACTGTGCGTCACACCTATGCTGTACGTCATGGCAGAGCTCACCTTCACGCCCACAGCCGACCTCGTCGACGAGATCGGTGCAGACGTCCGAAGCTGCGACACCCAGTTCACCCAGTACGGCGGGGTGCGCGAGTTCGTGGGCACCGTGACCACCGTCCGGTGCTTCCAGGACAACGCGCTGCTCAAATCCATCCTCGGTGAGGCGAATCCCGGCGGGGTGCTCGTCATCGACGGTGATGCGTCGGTACACACCGCGCTGGTCGGCGACATCATCGCGGAGCTCGGGCGTTCGAACGGGTGGGTCGGGATCATCGCCAACGGCGCTATCCGCGACGCCAAGACCATCGGCGGAATGGAGATCGGTGTGAAGGCGCTCGGAACCAACCCGCGCAAGTCCACCAAGTCCGGAGCGGGCGAGCGCGACGTGCCGGTGACGCTCGGTGGAGTCACCTTCACCCCCGGCGACACCGTGTATTCCGACGACGACGGCATCGTGCTCGTCGCGCCCTGACCTGATCCTTCCGTCACTACTCGCTCACGCACCAGGAGGCCCCGATGCCCAAGCCAACTCCCGACTATTTCGACCGCCTCGGCGCCTTGGTCGCGATCGACAACGCGGCTGCACGCCCCACCCGCTCCATTCTCGAGGCATTCAGCGGCGTCGAGATGGCGACCATCCCGGTCGGTACCGCAGAAGACCTCGAGACCGCGGTGTCGCGAGCGCGGGCCGCGCAGCAGGGGTGGGCGAAGCAGTCCCCGGACGAGCGCGCCAAGGTGCTCAAGAAGTTCTCCGAACTTGTGCACTCCAACGCGGCGTCGTTGATGGACATCGCGCAGGCCGAGACCGGTAAGGCCCGATCCTATGCGCAGGAAGAGGTCATCGACGTCGCACTGACGGCGCGCTATTACGCGACGCACGGCCCGAAGATGCTCGCCGAGCGGAAGGTCCAGGGCATGCTTCCCGGCGCCACCAAGGTGCGGGTGCGGTATCAACCCAAGGGCGTCGTCGGTGTCATCAGTCCGTGGAATTACCCGCTGACCCTGGCGGTTTCGGATGCGGTGGCCGCTCTGCTCGCGGGCAACGGGGTGGTGATCAAACCGGACAGCCAGACGCCGTACTGTGCCCTCGCCCTGGCTGAACTGCTGTACGAGGCTGGTTTGCCGCCTGCGCTCTTCGCTGTGGTTCCGGGTCCGGGAAGCGTTGTGGGACAAGCCATCATGGCCAATTGTGATTACGTGATGTTCACCGGTTCGTCGGAGACCGGCGCGTCGCTCGCCGAGCAGGCGGGTCGTCGACTCATCGGTTTCTCGGCGGAGCTCGGTGGCAAGAACCCGATGATCGTCACGGCCAACGCCAAGATCGACCACGCCGTCGAAGGCGCTGCGCGCGCGTGCTATTCGAACTCCGGACAGCTGTGTATCTCGATCGAGCGGCTCTACGTCGACAAGGCGATCTCCGACGAGTTCACCGAGAAGTTCGGCGCCTTCGTGCGCGACATGAAGCTCGGCGCCACCTACGACTTCACCGTCGACATGGGATCACTGGCCTCGGCGGCACAGGTCGAGACGGCCGAAGCGCACGTCGACGACGCCGTAGCGAAGGGTGCAACGGTGATTGCCGGTGGCAAGCGTCGTGCCGACCTCGGCCCGTTCTTTTTCGAGCCGACGGTGCTGTCGGGTGTCACCGACGAGATGACATGCTTCCGCAACGAGACGTTCGGGCCGGTGGTGTCCGTCTATCCCGTCGACTCCACCGACGAGGCGATCAAGCTGGCCAACGACACCGACTACGGACTCAACGCGAGCGTGTTCGCCGGGAGCAGTGAGGAAGCGCAGGCCATCGCCGAGCAGTTGCGTGCCGGGACCGTCAACATCAACGAGGGCTACGCCGCCGCGTGGGCGTCGACCGCTGCGCCGATGGGCGGCATGGGCATCTCGGGGGTCGGCCGACGACACGGCGAAGAGGGATTGCTCAAGTACACCGAGCCGCAGACGATCGCCGAGCAGCGCTTCATCGGCATCGACAAGGCTCCCGGCGTGCCGAAGAACGTCTACCGCGCGGTGACGCCGCTGGCGGTTCGGTCGCTGAAGTTCTTGCCGGGACGGTAGTTCGGCGGGAAGCACGGCGACGCGACGGGCCCGACCGTGAGAAACACGTGTTCCTGACATCTGCGAGTGAAGTTCTGTGCGCATCTGTCAGGAACACGTGCATTTCGCGCGCCTTGTCGCCGACTGACGCACCCGCGCGCTCACAGACTTCTCCCAGTGAGGGTCCAGGGTCGCGGTAGCGGGGTCTCGGACTCTGGTAGTCGAACCGAACCGAGACTTCTGGAGGAACGATGACCGCAGTTCTGGAGCGGCCGGACGTGTCGCCGCCCGCCGACGATTCGCCGCCGACTCACAAGCGCGCACGCCGGGCGCGACGGCCCGTGCGGTGGAGCCCGTTCGCACTCGCTGGGTTGCTCGTGGCCACCGCAGCGCTCTACCTGTGGAATCTGTCGGCCAGCGGCTACGGCAACACGTTCTACGCGGCCGCGGCGTGGGCGGGCTCCGAGAGCTGGAAAGCGTGGTTCTTCGGCGCGCTCGACCCGTCGAACTTCATCACCGTCGACAAGCCCCCTGCCTCGTTGTGGGTGACCGGATTGTCGGTGCACATCTTCGGCATGAACAGTTGGGCCGTGTTGGTGCCGCAGGCGCTCATGGGGGTTGCGGCCGTGGCACTGATGTACGTGACGATGCGTCGGGTGATCACCGATCCACGGCAGGGGACCGTTGCGGGACTGATCGCCGGTGCGGTGCTCGCCTTCACGCCCGCAGCTGCGCTGATGTTTCGCTTCAACAACCCCGACGCCCTGCTGGTGCTACTGATGGTCGCGGCAGGCTACTGCCTTGCACGGGCGATCGCGACGAACTCCGGGCGGTGGCTTGTACTGGTCGGTGTCGCACTGGGTTTCGCATTCCTGACCAAGATGCTGCAGGGCCTGCTGGTGCTGCCCGCATTCGGACTCGCATACCTGCTCTTCGCAAACAACGGGTGGCTCAGGAGGATTGCGCAGTTGCTCGGTGCCGCTGTGGCTCTCGTCGTGTCCGCAGGGTGGTTCGTCGTCGCGACGATTCTGACTCCCGCGAGTTCGCGCCCCTACATCGGCGGGTCGACGAACAACACCTTCATGGACCTCGTGTTGGGCTACAACGGCGTGGGCCGCATCAGCGGTGGTTCAGGTGGCGGACCGGGCGGAGGAGGTGCGGGCGGCTCCTTCGGCGGCTCGACGGGCCTGAGTCGGCTCTTCAGCTCGGAGATGGGTAATGAGATCTCGTGGCTGCTGCCCGTATCGCTGTTCGCGATCACCTTCTGTGTCTATCTGATGATCCGTAGCTTCCCGATCTTCAGCTACCGCAACGGAATTCACCGCACCGAAGGCGGCGCCGTGGTTGCCTGGGGCGGTTGGCTGCTGGTTACCGCGATGATCTTCAGCTACATGAGCGGGACCATCCATCCCTACTACACCGTTGCCCTGGCGCCTGCCGTCGCTGCGATGGTTGCTCTCGGTGGGGTGTTCGCATGGCGACGCCGCGCCAACTGGGACGGACGAATTGCGTTGAGTGTCATCATCGGACTCGCCGCCTGGTGGTCGATCGTCTTGCTCAACCGCAACGAGTGGGGACCGCTGTGGTGCCGGTGGATCATCGGTGTCGTCGCCGTGTTCGCAGTGATCGGTGTGCTCGCAGGGGGTGCGCTCGGACTCAAGAAGCTGTTCGTGGCCTCGGTGATCGCGGGCGCGATCGCGGGATTCGCTGGGACGGCGGCGTTCTCGATCGCCACCGCAGCGACAGCGCACCACGGCTCGATTCCGACGGCTGTGCAGACCAACGGCGTCCAGGGCGGAATGGGAGGCCCGGGCGGCGGCGGACCCGGCGGAACCCGTGGCGCACAGAGCGGTAGCGCCCCGAACGGCACGGCCCAGAGTGGCACCGCTCAGAGCGGCACGGTGCCCAACGGTGTGGCGCAACCGAACGGGAGCGGAACCGCGCAGTCGGGAACAGCGCAGTCGGGAACAGCGCAGTCGGGGACAGCGCAGTCGGGAACAGCGCAGGCCCAGAGTGGCGCCCAGCGCGACCGCACACGCGGTGGTGGTATGGGAATGGGCGGTCCGGGCGGCGAGTCGTCGACCAACGCCGAGTTGGTGAAGCTGCTGAAGAACACCAACACCACCTGGGCGGCAGCGACCAACGGGTCGCAGTCGGCGTCGACCATCGAGATCGCATCGGGCAAGGCCGTGATGGCGATCGGCGGGTGGAGCGGTGATCCCGCGCCGACGCTCGACGAGTTCAAGCAGTACGTGAAGGACGGCAAGATCGCGTACTACATCGGCGGTGGTCAGGGCGGTCCCGGCGGCAACTCGGCGATCTCGACCTGGGTGGCGCAGAACTTCACGGCGACGACGGTCGGAGGCACGACGGTGTACGAGTTGATCTGACCGAGCGGCGATGCCGGGTCGAGGCGTCGACACGTATCGTCGAGGAACCAGCGGCGGCCCATTTCCGTGAGCGGGGGCCGCCGCTGGTTCTGATGCGAGCGCCAGTCGACCCGGAATCGGAGAGGCCATGTCCGACAAGATCACTCAGTTCACGCGAGACGGATTGCTCTTCGACGTCGCGGACTCCGGCCCACAGTCACCGACGGCGTCGGAACTCCCGGTCATTCTGCTGCACGGTTTTCCCGAGCGCGCCTCGTGCTGGGAGGGAGTGACATCGTTACTCAACGAGCGCGGGTTACGAACCGTCGCGCCAGATCAGCGCGGATACTCACGGGGTGCTCGGCCACGACCCATCCGCGCCTATCGGATGGATGAGCTCGTCGACGACGTGATCGCGCTCGCCGACGCACTCGACGCCCCGCGTTTCCATCTGGTCGGACACGACTGGGGCGCGTCCGTCGCATATCTGGTGGCTGCCGGACATCCCGACCGTGTGGCGACGCTGACGACCCTGGCCGTTCCGCATCCGGCAGCCTTCCTCCGGGCGATGCCGCACGGTCAGGCGATCAAGTCGTGGTACATGGCGTTCTTCCAACTCCCCGGACTGCCCGAGCGGGCGCTCACCTACCTCGCGAGGAGTGGCGGCGGCCCCGGCGGCCGCTTCGAGTTGTATCCGGGCTACTCGGAGCGGCTGTCGCGCGAGATCGTCGACGACGGCGCGCTGACCGGCGGACTCAACTGGTACAGGGCGATGCGTTACCAGTCGGTGCGCTCGCTCGCGGACGAGATCGTCCGGGTGCCGACCACCTACGTCTACGGTGACAAGGACTCGTTCCTCGGCAAGGCAGGCGCACGCGGTTGTGCTGCCTTCGTCGACGCGCCATACGAGTTCATCGTTGCCGAGGGCGTCGATCACTGGATGCCGGAACGTGTCCCCGAACTCGTCGCCGACGCGGTCGTCGCACGCGTGGAGTCGCAGCCGAGCTGACGTCGCCGACCGAGTTGAATCATCGGCCACGCCGAAGGGCTAGCGTCGGTGTCGCCGCCAACGCAAAACGATCAGCAGTGCGACAGCCAGAGCGGCGAGAGCTCCACCGATCGCACCGAAGGCGATGGGCATTGCGGGGTTCATCGCGGGGACTCTTGTCTCGCCGGCACTGACTCGTGCGAAACCGGCTCTCCGAGCGTCGGATTCGGCGACAGGGTCGCGCTGTGCGGGCGTAGCCGGCGACTGTGGGGCAGGGGCCGAGGTCGTAGAGGCCGCGGCGAGCCGCGCTGGCGTCGGCTCGTCGGCGGTCTCGAACAACGTCGGCTCCCCCGTGGCCGCGGGCGGAGTGGCCTTCGGGGGTGCCTTCTTCTCCGCAGCCTTCGTGGGCGGGGCTTTCTTCGCCGGCGACGGATTCGCCTTCTTGGCGGGGGCCTTCTTTGCTGCGGGGGACCGGTCACCGGCTGCAGGCCCGTTCGTGGCAGTGGACTTCTTCCCCGGAGTCGTCTTCTTTGCGCCCCCGGTCTTCTTTGCGCCCGCAGTCTTCTTTGCGACGGCGGACTTCTTGGCGGGAGCGGACTTTCTGGCCGCGGCAGGCTTCTCGGCGGGCTCGGTCGTCTCGCCAGTCGTTGCCTTCTGCGACGTGTCGTCGGACGGTGTGTCGCCAGAAGTCGGGTCGGTCATGTCGGGACGCCCCCTGCAGGTCGGTCTGGATGAGTCCTCATCGTAAGCACGGCGTCGACTACGTGTCAGACGCTCTCGACGCCGTGCGCGATCGAGCGAATGCGATTACGTACGCACCCCGAGCCGGGCCATCACGTCGGCATCGATGGCGCTCAACTCGTTGTCGACTGCCTTGTGTGCGGTCTTGCGCTGCGGAGCAGCCATCGATTCGGCAGCGTCGACCGCGATCGCGAGGTTGTCCAGGCGTGCCGTCATGGCGTCGACGAACTGCTTGGTGTCAGACGACGTGTCCTGCGCGGACACCTTCTGCAACGATGTGCGCAGCGCCTCGATCCGAGCCAGGAGAGGCGCGCCGTAGCCCGAGTACTTCACCAACTGCGACGGCGACACGCCGATCCGCTTGGCCTGGAGTTCGGTGACCTTGCCGCGCCCCGCGACGGCGGCACGGTAGACCACGGGCACCGCGATCGGTGCCACCAAACGTGCCACGGTGAGGAATCGTTTGACGCTCGCGGGACTGAACGGCTTGGCGTCGGCAGTCGCTTTTGCTTTCGCGGCAACGGTTTTGGCTTCGGCTTTCGCGATCTTCTGTGCAGCCTTCGCCTCGGCCTTGACTGTCTTGCGCTGGGCCTTCAGCTGCTTCTCGACGACCTTGGTGCGCGATTTGTGCAATTCCTTGGACGCTTTACGCCTGTCCTTCGCAGCCAGCTTCGCTTCGACCTTCGCCTTGGCCTTGAGCGCTTTGGTCTCCGCGCGTCGCTGTGCACGAGTCTTACCGTCGGACGAGAACAATCCCATGCGGGCACCTTTCCCTGCGCCAGTTTGCTACAAGCATTGCATAGGCTCGACACAGACCGATCACATCCGTCACACCGGCGGTGCGATCGACAGCCCATGTGTCCGATGAGCCGGTGAGAATCGAGGTGAGGTGTGGCTGCGGCCGTGTTGCATCCACGCGACCTGGCAGGGTGCGAGCACCGGGTCGCGCTCGACTTCGGCCACCCCGACCTCGTCCGCGACCGCGCCGACACCCCCGAGGCGGCCCGCCGGAAGGAATCAGCGCAACTCCGTCGTGAGCGGGTCCGCGACCTGTTGATCGGACTCCACAGCGGCGAGCCGGAAGGGACGTTCGTCGTCGTCGACGACGGTCCGCATGCGCAGCGAGTCGCTGCCACGCGTGCGGCGTGCGCAGCGGGGGCGACGTGGATCTGGAATGCGACGCTGCCCACCGACCGTGAGCACGGCAGGCGCGGCCACTCGGAGTTGCTGTTGCGTGTCGGCGGACCCGACGATGCCGCGTGGGGCTACATCCCGATCATCGTGGTCAACCATCGCGTGACGTATCCGGCCCGGTCACCCCGCCTGAACACCATCGAACCGCCGAAACTGATCACCAGTCCGCTGTGGGGGTGGATTCCGGCGCCCGATCCGTTCCGCTCACCCCGCAGCAATCGGCGCGACCAGCTGCGTCTGGCACATCTGACGCAGATGCTGCTCGACGAAGGCCTCGCGCCCGGCGTCGCAGAGGACGAGTTGCGTGCGGGCGTGATCGGACTCGACGCCGACTGCATCGTCGTCCATCACATCGGGACGTCGTTGCCGGAGTATCGCGAGGTCTTCGACCGCAGACAGCTCATCGCCGCGGGCGAGATCGCGACGACGCCGCGCAGGATAGGCGAGTGCCGCGGATGTCCGTGGTGGGGGCGTTGCGGTCCCGAACTCGAGGCACGACGCGACGTCAGCCTGGTCGCCAACGGCAATCAGGGTGATGCACTCCGGGCAGCGGGGATCACGACGATCGACCAGCTCGCACGGTTCGAGGGCGATCCGCCCGCGGACTGGCCTGCCAATCAGAGTTTCGACGACGCCGTGGTCGGCGCGATCGCGTGGCTCGCCGACATCGCGCTGATCCGGCGGGTCGAGATCCCGACAGTCGCACGGGCCGACGTCGAGGTCGACGTCGACATGGAGAGCTTCGGGGAGGACGGGGCGTATCTGTGGGGCACTCTGCTGACCGACACCACCGACCCCGACCGTGAGGTGATCTATCGGGGATTCGCCACCTGGACACCGCTGCCGACCGCCGACGAGGGTCGTGCCTTCGCGGAGTTCTGGACGTGGCTGATGACCCAACGCGCCGACGCGCACGCAGCGGGCAAGACCTTCGCTGCCTATTGCTATTCGGAGCAGGCAGAGAACCGGTGGCTGCGGGCGTCGGCCGACCGGTTCGGCGACCAGCAGGGCGTACCGTCCCGAGCCGAGGTCGAGCAGTTCATCGCCTCTCCGGAGTGGGTGGACGTTTTCGAAGCCGTCGGACGCAACTTCGTCGCACCGAACGGCAAGGGACTCAAGCGGGTTGCTCCGGTAGCAGGATTCACGTGGCGCGATGCCGAGGCCGGCGGTGAGGCGTCGATGGACTGGTACCGGCAGGCCGTCGGGATCGGTGGCGTCGACGTCGACCTCAGCCAGCGCGACCGACTGCTCGAATACAACGAGGACGACGTGCGCGCGACCAAGGTGCTGCGCGAGTGGATGGATGGTCGCGGGGTCGGGCAACTACCGCTGGCCGCCGACTTGCTTGCATTCCGACGCTCAGGCGCGAGTCGAGCGGAGAGCATCGAGGAACGACCCGCTCCCGAGTAGCGCGACAGCGCCGAGAAGAAGAAGTGCGCCGGGGGCGATGTCGGCGACGAATCCCGTCACACTGCTCAGGGTGATGCCCTGGGACCTGGTGGGTGTCGACGCCGCGTGCTTCTCAGCGGACGCCTGCGACGGGGCCGAGTGTGAACCGCTCGGCACAGACGGCTGCGCGCCGCCTGCGGCGGGGGAGGAGTCCTGTGGCTGGGCTGCCGAGAGCCGTGGTGCACCCGCAGGCGGCGGCGCCATCGGCACCGCCAGTGCGGCTGCCGGGGGTGCGGCCGGGACGGGCGCAGAACCGCCGGGTGAGGCCGAGCCCGGCGGACCGGGCGCTGCAGGTGCGGCATTGCCTCCGGAACCCGCCCCGGGGCCCGGCGGTGTACCGGCTGACGGCCCGACGGGCGGTACGACAGGCGCCGCACCCGAGTGCGTCGTCGTCGAGCTGGATTCCACCTTCGTCGTCGAATCGTCACTGCTGGTTGAGCCGGTGCTCGGCGCCACCGAGCCGGTTTCCGACGGCCCGGTGGTTTCCGACGGCTCGGCGGTGGTGTTGGTCGGGGTTTCGGATTTGGTCGGTTGCGTCGGGACCGGCGTACCGGTGTGGTGGTGACCCGACCCGTGCCCCCCGTGCCCAGAACCGCCGTGCCCAGAACCGTGGTGGCCGCCGCCGTGGTCGGAGCCGTCGTGCCCCGAGCTGCCGCCGCCGTGCGACGACCCGCCCTGTCCGGTGCCGCCGCCGGTCTCGGGTTCGTCGGCCCAACCGATACCACTGCCGATCGACAGGAACACCACGGCACACAGTGCGAGAATCAGAGCAGACACGCGCCCCCGCGCCGGGCGGCGATTGTCGCTGACGCGATGCGCCATTCTGCACTCCTGACCGTTTCTTGACCTCGATATCCGTGCAAACGGTACCGTGGTCCGCATAATAGAGGACGTTGTAATCAGATCGAGATGAAATGTTCACCCACGGGGAGGTGTTCGTGATCAAACTGTGAATAATGCCACAGCCATGGATTGGTAACGACATCGTGGCTGGTTACCAGCTCGTCGGCGGGGATGCAGTGTTCACTTAGCACGGTCATCGTTGCATCGGGGATGCGTGACGAGCTTTAATGTTTGCAAGTTCAAATGTCGGCTTTCGGAGAGTTGAATGACTTCACAAGGGACGGATAAGCCCATGGGTGACGCCGGTAGGGGTGGGTCCGACGTGCGCTCCGGGTCCGTTGATCCAGGTTTGTTTGCTAGACGGCTCGAAGAGCTTTTTCGGACGGTGCCGGGCCCGAACGGACGCGCATACAGCGCGAAGGCGATAGCTGCCCGTAGTACGGAGCGGGGATTCAGGCTGGGGGAGTCGTACCTGAGCCAGCTGCGTTCGGGTAAGGCCAAGTCGCCGTCGTTTCGGACCGTAGAGGGAATCGCCGCTGCTTTCGGGGTGGATGTCCACTACTTCCTCGAGGACAGGGCCGCGCAACGGACGCGCGACGAGATCGATCTGATGCGGCTGCAGGCCGACACAGACGTCCAGTTGGCCGCATTCCGCCTCGCTGGACTGTCCAGTGATTCGGTCACCGTGGTCAACGAACTGATCAAGGTGCTCCGCGAGCAGCAGGGTCTGCCCAAGGACCCGCCGGACGTGGTGGCTGCGGGCCTGACCGACGACGAGGCCGAGGCCATCGAGGCCCGGCTGCGAGTCGTCGGCTTGGCCAATGACGACTAGAACCGCACGGACCTGCATTCTGTGACATCGTCAGGATCGACCGACGAGGGCCCCCGCCGCAGCCAGCGGTCTCTGTGGGCCTTCGTTCGCCGTTCTCTCGACGGACTCGACCTCGACCTCCCGCTCGACGTCGAGCAGCTCTGTGAGCGGTATGGCCAGCGGCGTGGTCGTCCCATCAAGCCGCTCC
Source organism: Gordonia otitidis (assembly GCF_020735545.1). Taxonomy (NCBI): domain Bacteria; kingdom Bacillati; phylum Actinomycetota; class Actinomycetes; order Mycobacteriales; family Gordoniaceae; genus Gordonia; species Gordonia otitidis. The sequence continues at coordinate 1,812,465 of NZ_CP085974.1, read as the reverse complement.
CGTACGCACTTCCCGCGGGCATGCCGAACGGGGTGTGGCTCGCGGCCAGGGACGCGGACTACTTCTTCTACCAGGAGAACACGTCGCCGCTTCACCGAGACCAGATCATCGTGCACGAGTTCGGGCACCTCATCGCCGGGCACCAGATGCTCGGCGAGGCGTCGTTGACGGCTCCGCCCGCCGCTGCGGGAGACGAATCCGACGCCGCACTGCGTCGAACGTGCTACTCCGACGTGCGCGAGTGGGAAGCCGAGACGTTGGCTTCTATGATCCTGACGTGGGCCCAATCGGCAGGTAACAGTGTCGGGGTGACCGCCGACAACAAAGAGGTACGTGGCCTCCAACGTCTCCTCGGAGGGCACAAAGGCTGGCTGTGAGGTGACTGGAGATGCCCGGGATCATCAATCTCGTAGCACTCGTCGTCTTCGTGCTCGCGCTGTGCTGGCGGTTGGACCGCATCAGACGCGGTGACGGGGGTCTGCAGGCCATCGCGATGACGGTCGCGATCTCCGCGTTGACACTGGCCTTCGTGGTGAGCGCCAAGACAGGCGCACACTTTCTCGACGAACACATCTACGTCGGCGTCTCGAGATGGCTCTTCTACGCTCTGCTCGCACTCGGTGTGGCGGCGCTGATCGTCGTGTTCTTCTTTCCCAGCGGGGATTCGACCCGAGAACGCCGTGCGGGGCACGAAGCGTTACCGCTCGTCGTCGCCCTGATCGGCCTGCAGGTAGCGCTGCTGGTCACGCCGACCTCGCTGCGCGCGTCGTCGGTCAGCGAATGGAGCTTCAAGAACTGGGGGTTCGCGCTCTTCTACGTGATCGCCAGCGCGTACCTCGCGTATGGCTTCGGCGCGTGCCTGTACAACGTGCGCAAGTTCTATCGCATGGCGCAGGGGTATCTCCGGTTCTCACTCGGCTTGTTGGTCATCGGGTTCGCGCTGCTCACCATCGCCTCGATCCTGCAGGTCCTTGCCGTTCTCGGAAGCGCGAGCGGCCTTGTGGGGGCGGTCAATTCGCTGATCGCAGTGCGCACTCTCGAGATCGTCGGGGTCGTTGTCTTTCTCCTGGGCATCAGCTTTCCGATGCTGCACTCGCGCTGGACCGGAATCGCCGCGCGGCGCCGCCATCGACGTGATGCGACCGCACTCGAGCCGCTGTGGCAGCTGGTGACGGCCGCGATCCCCGAGGTGGTGCTGCCAACAGAGAGCAACTCGCCGACGCAGCGTCTGCATCGCGAGGTCGTCGAGATCAGAGACGCGCTGACCCAGTTGAGCCCTCTCGTGCCGGACGAGTTCGACGAGGTCGACGACGAGGTGAAGGTCGCGATGTTGCGCGATGCCGTCGAGGCCTACCGAGAGGAAGGTGGCGCGTCGGGTCCGGTGCGGCCGATGGTCCCCGCCGACGGCGGCGGGCTCGACGCCGAGGCCGCACCCCTCATCCGGCTGTCCCGCTTCGTCGCACTCGAGGACGCGAGCGTCGATTCGGCCGCATGACCCCTCGCGAGCGCGCGGCGCGCCGATGGCGCGTTCGAGGGGGCAGCGCTCACGAGGGGCCCCGCGCTCGTGAACGCGCGGCGCTCACGAGGGTCTCGGGGGTTACACCGGGCATCTGGTTACACCGGGCATCTGCAGCTCAGCGCGGAGCCATTCGTAGCGCGCCGTCCATGCGGATGGTCTCGCCATTGAGGTAGTTGTGCGTGACGATGAATTCCGCCAGCTCGGCGTACTCAGCCGCTTCTCCGAGCCGGTGCGGGAACGGGATCGCCTCCGCGAGGGTCTTCTGGAACTCGGGTGTGATGCCCGCGAGCATCGGTGTGCTGATCGTTCCCGGCGCGATGGTGCAGACCCGAATGCCCACGCGCGCGAGGTCGCGAGCCGCGGAGATGGTCATCGCATGCACGCCTCCCTTCGACGCCGCGTATGCGATCTGTCCGATCTGCCCCTCGAACGCCGCGACGGATGCGGTGTTCACGATGACGCCGCGCGCGCCGTCGGCGTCGACCTCCGGCTCGTCCTTCATCTGGTTGGCCGCCAGTCGCATCACGTTGAATGTGCCGACGAGGTTGATGTCGACGATCTTGCGGAACAGGTCGAGGTCGTGTGGCCCGTCCTTGGTGAGGATGCGCGAGGCCCATCCGACGCCAGCGCAGTTGACGGCGACGCGCAGCGGAGCCCCCGCAGCAGCGATGGTGTCGATGGCCGACTGCACCTGTGCCTCGTCGGTGACATCGGTCGGAATCAATGTGACGCCGCCGGCGGGGGCGGCCTTGTCGATGGAGGGAGCCAGGTCGAGACCGAAGACCTGAGCCCCGGCAGCCGCGAAGCGGGCGGCGGTCGCTGCGCCCAGTCCTGACGCTGCACCGGTGACGAGCACTGAGGAGCCGGAGATGTCCATCGGCGGGATTTCCTTTCGGTTGGCGGTCGGTCTGCATCACCATAAATGGGGACCGCCACCCGAATACGAGGAACCCCTAGTAAAACCGACCGATCGCTCGGGAAATGCCCCTATCGACGAATGTCACTGCAGGTCAGGACCGGAACCGGTGCGGACCGGATGGGCATGGGGAGCGTCGTCATCGAGCTTTGCCCGGTGAACCCTGTGGATGTAGTAGGAACCGACCCCGACTAGCACCACCACCACGGACAGCGTCGCGACGACGGTGATCGACGACGAGTCGCGCAGGCCCTTGTAGAGCAACCACGCGGCGAAACCGAAGAACAGCACCGACGCGCCGATCGCGATGGTCCGCTCGGGCAGGTGCTTGCCGAGCAGGGCACCGAGCGCAATCGCCAGCGCGTCTGCGGCCACCATGCCGAGTGTCGAGCCGATCCACACACCCAGCCAATTGCTGTGCGCGGACAGTGTGATGGTGGCGAGCATCGTCTTGTCGCCGAGTTCGGCGAGGAAGAACGAGGACATCACCGCGAAGAACACCGATTTGCCGACGCGGTCGGCCTTGCCCTGCTCGGCGTCGTCGAGGCTGTCGCCGCGCAGCGTCCACAGGCCGAAGACCAACATAGCGATGCCCGCGACGATGGACATCACGTTCGATGGGATCGACAGGCCGAGGAAGTGTCCGAAGAACACCGACACCGCGTGCACCGCAGTGGTGGCGACGGTGATCGCGAGCAGGACGACCCACCACTTGTAACGCAGTGCGTAGGTCATAGCCATCAGCTGCGACTTGTCGCCGAGTTCGGCGACGAAGATCACGCCGAAACTCAACAGCAGGGCAGCAATCATGAACGCAAGGTTAGTCAGACCTCACTCACAGTTGCAACAGATCGCAGAGCCGCATTTGTGCTGGTAGGGGGCTCAAATCCGGAAGTTCGGGTACCCGGAGAACGGCGATTCGGATGATCTCAGGCGACCAACAACATGGCCAGGACTGCGGTGTCGGGGTCGGCATTGGGGTCGATTCCGACCTTGTTGCGCAGATTGACGACCGTGCCGTCGGCCTCGGCTTCAGCCCACCCTGCGCGGTGTTCGAGCCCGAGCTCGGGCAGCCCTGGGAGCAATACGCAGCCCGACGCGACGTCGGAGCACTCGGGCAGTGACGGGCGCGTGCGCGAGGGTGGGTGCAGCATCACCAGAGCGGGTGGGTTGCTGTCGAATTTGCCGGCTTCGACAAAGCTGTCGTCGACGACATTGCCGATGGCGACCATCATTCCGACCGCGGGTTCGTCGAGGTCCTCGGGTCGTTCCTCGACCACCCGGAATATCGTGGTCGTCGGTAGGAAGCCGGGTCGGCAGGCGATGCGTACCGAGGCGACGAGGGTCTGGGTCCATTCGAGTGTCGACTCCGGCCAGCGTCCAGAGATGAGGATTCCGTTGAGGTGTCCGCTCTGATGAACCGGCGTGAGTCCGATCGGGATCGACGACTGCATCTGTTGACCTCCGTCTCCGTGTGGAGTGAACGTGAGAGAAATATCCACCCGCCGGTGCTCGCCGTCCAGCCGAAGCGCCGTGTTGTGACGCTTCGTTTACACGGTGTAACGACAGACGCGACCAGGGGTGGTCGGGGTCACCAGGCACTATGGATACGTGCACTCCCCGTCCGATATGTCAGGCGCGCGAACTCGCGGCGCGTTACGTCCGCTCGAGATCGCATGGATCGCGATCTTCGGCGGACTCGCCGTTGCGGCGGTCGTCATCGGTTCTGTCATTCCCCTGGCCGGCGCGGTTCGTCTGCTCGCGCCCGTTCCACTCGCGCTGATCGGGGCGCGCACGCGTCCGCGCGCAATGGTCGCCGCGACCGTCTCGACCGCTGCCGTGAGCTTCGCGATGGCCGGGTCACGGGCTGCGCTCGCCCTGCTCGGTGCAGCGGTGGTCGGAGGTGTCGTCGGCGAGATCAAGCGGCGTGGACGCGGCTGGCCGACGCTGCTCGTCGTCTCCGCGGTCGCGTCGCCACTGATCGGTGGGGTGTCGGTTGTGGCGCTGCTGATCCTGAAACCGCTGCGTGAGCTGGCGCTCGAAGCGACGTCGAACACGCTCGGCGGGATTGCGAAGTGGGTCGGGAAGATCCCGTCGGCGCAATCGTTGGCCGACGGCATCGACGGCCTGCGCGACAACGTCGTCACGTACTGGTGGGCGTGGATGTGGTCGATGGGTGCGGCGGGCACCCTCCTCACGATGGTGGTCGCCTGGTGGATTCTCGGCGCAGTGATCGATCGGCTCGCCGACATCCCGAGCGAGGACACTCTCGACGACGCCGCCACCGAAAACGACGGCAGGCAGGTCAACCCGCTGCCATTGCAACTCGACCACGTCGGATTCTCCTACCAGTCCGACGGACCGGAAGTCCTCTCTGACATAGACCTGCGGATCGCGCCGGGCGAATTCGTCGCCGTCGTCGGAGCCAATGGGTCGGGTAAGTCGACACTGTCGAAGATCCTCGCCGGTCGGCGACCGACCACCGGCGCCGTCCACCGGCCGGGTGCGGCCGGGCTCGGCAGGCACGGCGGAACCGCGATGGTGCTGCAGCGTCCGGAAACGCAGATGCTCGGCGCACGCGTGGCCGACGACGTGGTGTGGGGCCTTCCCGAGGGAACCGATGTCGACGTCGACGCGCTGCTCGCCGAGGTCGGGTTGGCCGGGCTCGGTGATCGGGAGACCTCCGACCTCTCGGGCGGCCAGCAGCAACGCCTGTCCATCGCAGCAGCACTCGCGCGCGATCCCGCGCTGCTGATCGCCGACGAGGCGACGTCGATGGTCGACCCGGCGGGACGTGCCGAGATCCTCGAGGTTCTCGGCGACCTGCCACGCACCCGCGGCATCGCCGTCGTGATGATCACCCATCGCGCGGTCGAGGCTGTCGCCGCCGACCGCATCGTGCACCTGGTCGCGGGTCGTATCGTGCCCTACAGCCCCGACTGGTTGTCGGAACTACACGAGGCCGAAGCCGGGGCGGCCAGCAGGTACGAACTCGACGCGTCGTGGCATGAGGCGTCGAGCGGCGACGTGATGTCGGGGCCGGAACCGACGAGCGAGCCCGTGCTGTCACTGAGTGGTGTGGGATACACGTACCTGCTCGGATCCCCGTGGGAGGTCAACGCCCTCCACGACGTCGACCTCACCGTCCATCGCGGCGAGGGACTGCTGATCGTCGGCGGAAACGGTTCGGGCAAAACAACTCTCGCGTGGATCATGGCCGGGCTCATCGAACCGACCGACGGCACGTGTCTGCTCCACCTGCCCGAGCGGCAGGGTCTGGGCGAGCCTGTGAGCAAGCATGTCGGTGAGGTCGGGCTCGCATTCCAGCACGCACGTCTGCAATTGCAGAAGCCGAACGTCGGCGACGACATCATGGCGGTCGGTGGCCTCAAGATCGGGACGACCGAGGTGGCGCGCACGCTCGAGTCCGTCGGGCTACCGCGGACGATGGCAATCCGTCGGATCGATGCGCTCAGCGGCGGTCAGATGCGGCGCGTCGTGCTGGCCGGGCTGATCGCGCGAGCCCCGCAGGTGATGATCCTCGACGAGCCGCTCGCCGGACTCGATCCCGTGGCGCGCGACGAGGTGATCGCATTGCTGGCCACACTCCGTGCCGATGGCATGACCATCGTGATCATCTCGCACGACTTCGCCTCCCTGGGCCAACTGTGCACACGACGGGTACGGCTTGCCGGCGGAACGCTGGTTCCCGACGCCGAATCCGCAGACAACCCGATGCCGAGGAGGACGCCATGAGCATGCGCACCGTCCCGTTGCGCCAGGTGCCCGGCGACTCACCGATCCATCGGCTCTGGGCGGGTACCAAGCTGATCGGGGTGTTCGTGCTGGGACTGATGACCGTGGTGCTGCCGACCTGGCCGTCGCTCGTTCTGGTCGCAGGGGTCATGCTCGTCACCGCGGTCATCGCCGGGATCCCGCTGGGCGCGGTGCCGCGGCCACCCTGGTGGTTCTGGGGCCTGATCGCGATCGGCGTCGCGGTCAACGCGTCCTTCGGCCTCGCCGCCGCGATCGTCTTCCTCCGCGCGATCGCGCTCGCCCTCGTGTTGGTCGCCAGCTCGGTGCTCGTCATCTGGACGACACCGATGGCCGAGGTGGCCCCAGCTCTCGCGCGGCTGATGTGGCCGCTACGAAAGCTACGCATGCCCGTCGACGAGTGGGCGGTGTGTATCGCGCTGTGTCTGCGCGGGCTGCCGCTGTTGATCGAGGAGATCCGGCTGCTCGTCGCAGTGCACCGGTTGCGCCCGACCTCGGGACGTTCGGATCACCCGTCGGCCGAGATGGGGATCATGGACATGGTGATCGCAGCCATGTCGTCGGCGCTGCGTCGGAGTTCGGAGATGTCGGAAGCGATCACTGCGCGCGGCGGTACCGGCCGGCTGACAGCTACGAAGTCCGGACCGCATCGACGGGATGCGATCGCGCTCGGTCTTCTGGTGATCGTGTGCGCCGTCGCGATCACGTTGTCGATGGTGTTGTAGACGCGCCCGATCCACCTCGTCTGTGCACATCTACCTTCGGCACCGCTAAAGGTAGATGTGCACCGATGAGGTATTTCGTACGGGGAAACGCGCGATGCGGCGGTCGCCGGGGGTGACCGCCGCATCGGCGTAGGGAGATGTCTGCGCTCAGGCGGAGACGACGAGTCCCGGGCCCTGCTTGGTTGCGGTGGCGAAGCGCTCGGCGGCGTCCGCCCAGTTCACGACGTTCCACCAGGCCTTGACGTAGTCGGGCTTGACGTTCTGGTAGTCGAGGTAGAAGGCATGCTCCCACATGTCGAGCATGACGATCGGGATGATCGCTGCGGGGATGTTGCCGCTCTGGTCGGTGAGCTGCAGAATCACCAGGTTGCCTGCGATGGTGTCGTATCCGAGGATCGCCCAACCGCTGCCCTGCAGGGTGGTGGCTGCGCTGGTGAAGTGCGACTGGAACTTGTCGAAGCTGCCGAACTGTGCGTCGATCGCGGCGGCGAGATCACCTTCGGGCTTGTCGCCGCCGTCCGGCGACAGGTTCTTCCAGAAGATGGAGTGGTTGGTGTGACCACCGAGGTGGAAGGCCAGCGTCGCCGACAGCCCGTAGACCTTTCCGGCGATGCTGCCGTCTTCGCGGGCCTCTGCCAGCTTGGCGAGGGTGTCGTTGGCGCCCTTCACATAGGTCGCGTGGTGCTTGTCGTGATGGAGTTCCATGATCCTGCCGGAGATGTGCGGCTCGAGTGCCGCGTAGTCGTACGGAAGATCCGGCAAGGTGTATTCAGCCACGGTTTTCCTCTCTCTGCGCAAGCCTTCGAGTCTGTGCTCAACCTTCGAGCGCTCATACCGTCGGGCTCTGCGTTCGGGTACTGCTCTGCGTTCGATACTGCTCTTGGTCACGCGCGGAAGCCTGTTTCCCGGAGGTGGAGTACTACCGCGCGGGTACTTCCAATCTTCCGCAGACAGTGGTGGAATGCAACAAACTCGCGCCAACTAACCTCAAGTCCTGTTGAGGTTCGCGGCCGTGTCCGGCGCGAATGCGATCGTGAAAAGTGTTGCGGTGCATCCCGAGTCGCTCATACGAGCATGAGTACGAGTAAGAGGACGAGAAGCCCCACGATGCTGAGTCCGATCGTGAGGCACGAGTGTCGCACATTGTAAACGGCGCTCGGTACACCCGGGCGGGTCGACATCAGTCGCGGCTGGCGCGATGCATTCAATGCCATCCGATTCCCGTCTCGAGTGGACGACGGCGACGCCGTCGTCGGGCTGAAAGTGACCGGTGTCACAGGGGCTACGTTTAGCCAGAATAATAGACACAGGTGCGGCTATGACTCAAGTCACCATGGTCGTGCGCACCGAGGGCTCACGTACAGTCGTGGTCATGATGCCCTCTGACCTGCCCATTCGCGCGTCCGGGTACGACTCCGAGCTGGCTGCGGACGGCTCGATCAGACGGTGACGGAGCGGATCACGGCGCGGCAGGCCAATCGAACACTGCTCGCGCGTCAGCACCTCACACAACGTGTCGACGAGGATGCCATCGAGGTCATCGACCGTATCGTCGGGATGCAGTCGCAGGATCCGTCGAGCGCCTTTTACGGCCTCGCGTCGCGGATAGCGGGATTCGAGCCGGACGAACTCGACGCACTGCTCAACGAGCGTGAGGTGGTGCGAATCGCGTTGTTACGCAACACGGTTTTCTTGATCGATGGCGAGGACGCCCGGTGGATCAGGGCGCTGGCGCAAGACACCATCGACGCCGGTGTGCGCGCAAACCGTCGGCACGACCTGGCGTCGTCGACGCCGGATCGGGTCGTCGCCGACGCCGCGGAACTGCTCGCCGGACGCGCGCTCGGGCTCGCCGAGCTCAAGGAGGCATTGCAGCGTCGACATCCGGATGAGAACCCAGCGACGCTGGCCACCCACGCGAGGTGTGGTTTGCCGCTCGTGCAGGTGCCGCCCCGCGGGTTGTGGAGGCGAGGAGGTGCTCCGACCTATCAACTCCTCGACGACTGGATCGGTCCCGGGGAGCCGGCCGTTGTCGGTGACGAAGCGCGAAAAGAGCTGATACGCCTGTATCTTCGCGGTTTCGGTCCGGCGTCGGCGAAGGCGATCAGCACCTGGTCGGGCCTGACGCGACTACAACCGATTTTGAACGCGATGGTCGACGACTGGGAGTTGGAACGTCTCGAGGGACCGTCCGGGGAGGTGCTGTTCGACCTCGATGGTCTCGGACTCGCCGACCCCGACACTCCCGCGCCCGTGCGACTTGTCGGTCCGTTCGATCACGTCCTGGTGGCGCAGGCCGACCGGTATCGAATCGCCGACAAGGACTTCTTCGAGCGCACGGTCACACCCAACGGGCGGTCGCCCGGCTTCGTGCTGGTCGACGGGTGGCTTGCGGGTACGTGGCGGTTGGCCGGGTGCGACGGCGTCGACGTCGAACTGTTCGGCACCGTGACGAAGACACAGCGAGCAGAACTCGACGACGAGATCGAACTACTGCGCGCGTTTCGGGCGAAGCACTGAGCGTTCGACCTCGGGCTCAGTCGCCGGTGCGCGGATTGCGCGAGGTGATGCAGTAGGGCCGCCCCACGGGATCGGACATCACGGTCCAGTGCTCGCGACTCTCAACCAGTCGGGCTCCCCAATCCTCGTGCCGCGCGACCTCCTGGGCGACCGAATTGGTCGCGAGGTCGACATGACCGGTGGCTGTGGGCACAACCCCGAAGTCCTGACGCTGCAGCAGAATGCCGACGGCCAGCTGCGGGTCGCGTTGCAGCCGAACGTATTCGGGCCGCGAGATCCTCTGTGTCTCCCATCCGGTGAGCTGTGCCCAGAACGTGACCTCACGGTCGAACAGGCCGGTGGGCACGTCGATGCACACCTGGTCGATGATGCTGATCGTGTCGTCCGGCCAGCGGATCGGTCGGGATCGTCTGGATTCGCCGGTCCAGTTGACGAGGCAGAAGACGAATCCCGCCGGTGATTCGAGCACGAGTAGGTGGCCGTTGTCGTTGCGGATCGTGGCGCCGAGCCCGACCGCCTCGACGGCCGCGGTTCGCGGGTCGTCGACATGGAGGTCGATGTGAACTCCACCGGGCCCCCTCCCGATGCGTTGGACGCGTAGGTGGGGATCGCCGTTGAACGGTTCGAGAGTGGCGAACTCACGCTGCTCGCCGCGCGGCGGCGACACGGTGCTGCCCGCGATCGCGCGCCAGAACGTGACCTCGTCACCGAACGTGTCGGCCGGAAAATCCAGAAACGCGGTGAGCCACCGGATGTCCACGGACGTGAGTCTACGGTTCGCCCGACAGCCCGGTGGACACGTCTAGACTCGATCCAATGAACGGGGCCGTCGGCAAGATCGTCAAGAAGTTCCAGCACTCGCGTGCCGAGAAAGTCGCCGTGGTGCGTCTCGACGGTGTCATCGGTCATGTGGGAGCGGGACGGGGAATGACCATTGAGTCGGTCGAACCCGCCCTCAAGCGTGCCTTCGAGACGGAGCACGTCAAGGCCGTCGTCATCGTGATCAACTCGCCTGGCGGGTCGCCCGCGCAGTCGGAGTACATCGCCGAGCGCATTCGGCAGCTTTCCTCGGAGAAGGGTGTACCGGTCCTCGCGTTCTGTGAGGACGTCGCGGCGTCGGGTGGCTACTGGATCGCGTGCGCAGCCGACGAGATCTTCGCCGCGCACACCTCGCTCGTCGGTTCGATCGGCGTCGTCTCGTCCGGCTTCGGCTTCAACGAGGTGCTCGACAGGATCGGTGTGCAGCGCAGGCTCTACACGGCCGGCGACAACAAGGCTCGGCTCGACGTCTTCTCGCCGGAGAATCCCGACGACGTCGCGTGGCTGAAAGGCATGCAGTCCGAGCTGCACCAGGCGTTCATCGCGTGGGTCAAGCAGCGTCGTGGCAAGAAGTTGGCGGGCTCCGACACCGAGTTGTTCAACGGTGATATCTGGATCGGGGAGAGAGCCCGCGATGTGGGCCTCGTCGACGGTATCGGGGTCATGCGATCGGTGGTGGCCGAGCGCTATCCCGACGTCGAGATCTCGGTGATCTCCGCGCCGAAGCCGATTCTGGCGCGTCTGCTGAACGGTCCGACCGGTGCTGCAGCGCTCACCGACGCAATCGTCTCGGGCATGCTCTCTGCTGCCCAGAAGGCACAGCGCATCGACTTCCGCTGAGGGCCATCCACAGTTGTCCCCAGGTTGTCCACAGCCTTTGTGATGTCGGCGACACTGTCCGTTACGGCGACGTCATATGCACGATCGCAAAGGGAATATAGTGGTTGACCAACGTTTCGGTGACCGGCATCACATGTCGAGGCCGTGATCGGACAAGTTGTCCACAAATTCACAGCCTCATTCACAGGTTGATACTCCCGCGAGTTGCCTCAAGCGCTGCTTGTCAAACCAGCATGTGGATAGCGTTATGACGACATACATAGATGTCTGCGTGAGGTCCCGTAGGTCCCGGGCAGTGTCAAATCGCGCGTCACGCAATGGATCGACTCCATGCGCAAGGTCGACGGGGCGACGCGCCGGTGGCCGCGGCGGCGGTGGTCATCTTCATCGAGGCGGCAGTGGTCGACTCGCGCGATGTGCCACCATGGGAACGTGAGTATGGGCGACATTCCACAGGTACCGGTGACCGAGTTGCCGGACGATTTCACCGATGAGCCCGGCCGCGTCCTACTCGACGTCCGCGAGGATGACGAATGGAACGCAGGGCATGTGCGGGGAGCGCTGCACATCCCCCTCGGCGAGATCCCCGCTCGTTTGGACGAGATCGACCTCGACTCGGAACTCCTCGTCATCTGCCACTCCAGTGGCCGCTCGATGCGGGTACTGCAGTACCTCGAGCAGGTCGGCGTCGACGGGTCGTGTGTGCGTGGTGGGATGCTCGCCTGGCTCGAGAACGAGAAGCCGGTCCAGACAGGGTCGGGTGACTCGCGATCGTCCGACGCGGGGTCGGCCGGGGACGCGAAGTAGCGACGCCGATGTACGACATGTGTCCGCGATGCCGCATCCAGGCGCCGCACCGGGACGGGCGTGAGCACTGTCCGCGCTGTGGCGGCAACCTGGTTGTGGTGGAGTCGGCGCAGGCGGCTGCCCGTGTGCCGCGCGTGTCGCAGCCGGTCCCCGCTCACATCACGCAGCGGTCCGGGGGGCTGCAGGGGTCGGTACCGTTCCGGCAGCCGACGCCTCGACCGGTCGCGCCGTCGCGGCCAGCGCAGGCTCCACGCATGTACCGCAGCCGCAACGTTCGTTGGGTGGCGCGGCGGCCACCGGAGTCGTTCCCGGCGCGCCGACCGCAGGCGTATCGCGGACCGCGTCTCATCCCGCGCTACACCTACCTTCCGCGCTGGGGCCTGCGCGACGAGCCGATCGACGAGAACCGGATCGACGCACCGGTCACGCACGCCGCTGATGCGCTGCGTACGGCTTTGCTGGCGTGCGCGGGAACGCTCGCGGCGTCGGCGCTGATGCATCTGTTCCGCTATATCCTGCTGGTGATCAACCGCAGCACGCCGCTGCCGGCGTGGCTGATCGTCGTCAGCAGTGCACTGGTGATTCTCGCGGGAGTTCTCGCGCTGATCACTGTTCTCGGTACCGTCGTCGTCTCGGTGCGGTGGCTCGCTGCAGTGCGCGACCGGGCATATCGACGGCGCGGCAACCGCGATCCCCGTCCGCGGTGGCAGATCGTCGTCCTGGCGGGCATTCCGGTCGTCAATGTCGTCGGATCTCCTCTGCTCCTGCACGAGGCGGCCAACGCGGCGGCAGCGGACTGGCGTGAGCGCGGCGTCGACGGCGTGACGCGAGCCGCGCTGGACCGCCTCTGGATCGCGTGGGCCCTCGTCAACGCACTGGCGATCTGGGCGGCAATCACCTGGGCGGTCTCGGTGGGTTCTGGGTCGATCCAGACCGGTGCCGACGCCCTCGCGCTGATCACGATCAGTGCGGCAGTCTCTGCAGTCTTCGCGTTGTGGGCCTCCCGGCATCTCCCGGAAGTACTGAGCTCCGACTCCGAGCCCACCGTCACCAAGCGGTGGGTGGCGGTCGCATGAGCGTGAACGACAAGGTCTCGCGATCGGGAAAGCCCGCCGTCGTCGCGCATCGTGGCGCGTCGTCACAGGCGCCCGAACACACCCTGGCAGCCTACGAACTGGCCCTCGACCAGGGGGCCGACGGCTTGGAATGCGACGTCCGGCTCACTGCCGATCATGAGCTGGTCTGTATCCACGACCGAACGGTCGATCGCACCTCCAACGGCTCGGGCATCGTCAGCGAGATGACCCTCGCGCAACTCCGTGAACTCGACTTCGGTAGCTGGCACGACACCGACACCCCGGCAGTGGTCCTCACTCTGCGCGAACTGCTGACGTTGACCCTCGATTGGCGACGCCCGGTGCGGTTGTTCATCGAGACCAAACATCCCGTCCGCTACGGCAGTCTCGTCGAGCAACAGCTCCTCGAATTGCTGCACGAGTTCGGTGTCGCGTCACCGCCCTCGGCCGATCACAGCCGCGCGGTGGTGATCTCGTTCTCGTCCGCGGGTGTGTGGCGTATCCGTCGACACGCGCCCATGCTGCCGACGATCCTGCTCGGCGACACCGCCCGGGTGCTCGGCGGTTCGGCGGCGACAGCAGTCGGCGCCACCGGTATCGGGCCTTCGGTCGAGACGCTGCGCATGCATCCCGACATCGTCGACAAGGCGGCGGCAGCCGGACGCGTCACCTACTGCTGGACCGTCGACGAGCAGCCCGACGTCCAGCTCTGCGCCGACCTCGGCGTGCGGTGGGTGGCCACCAACCGACCCGCCAAGGTGCGTGACTGGCTGGTGACCGTCGACTGACCGGTACGTGAGAGGGTGGACCAATGGCCAAGAAGAGCAAACGAGGATCAGGTCCGCGTCCCGGTAGTAACCGGGCAGAGCGCGTTGCCGCGCGAAAGGCGCGCGCCGCCGCGACGCTCGAGCCTTCCCCCCGACCGTTCGCGGGCCTCGCTGCCGAGTGTGATCTCGTCGCGCTGAGGTCGTTCGTCAGCTCCGCGACCGCGGTACTCGACCTGGTCGAGCCCGGCCCCACGATTCCCGAACCCACGTCGGTGATGCCAGACGACGCCCCTCGCCCCGCGCCGAAAGCCGGAGAACGCAACGAGGTGCTTCTGGCGACGATCCTCCCCGGTGCCATCCCCGCGCTGGTTCGCGAATTCCGTGGTGCACCACAGGGAGTCGCGGCAACACAGACCGATCCCGAACCGGCGGACGTCAGCTCCGCTCTCGCGCAATCGATCTCGTGGGCTGCACACGCGAAGATCGGCGACGAGTACGCGGGACCGGGTATTGAATCGGGACAGACCCTGGCCGACGTACTGAAAGCCGATGCACCGCTGGACATCATCGTGTATGACGACTTCTCCTGGTGGTTCCCCGACGGTGCCGAGGTTCCCGCGGAGATCGCGCCGATGGTCGAGCGCGCGAGCGACACCGTACTGCCGACGGCGCGGCTGCACCCCAAGAGCGGCATCGGCGCGCCGTGGTGGGTCGACGCGGGCGATCGCGCGCACCTGCGCTGGGTGCGCCCCGAGTCCGAGGACGAACTGATGAACGCGTTGGCGCGACTGCACGCCGCGGGGCGGCTCACGCTCGGTGAGGGCTCGCGCTTCGCGGGCTCGTTCCGCACACACGGACTACTGGTGCCCGTCTTCGATCTCGACAACGAAATGCACCACGAGGAGTGGTACGAAGGCCTCGATCGGTTCGACACCTGGCTCACCGAAGCTCTCGGTGAGCCAGGCGATCTGACGATCGAGGAGCGAAGCTCGCGTGACGGCCTGCGGACCCGTCAGGTGACGATCCGCTGACCGATCAGTTGGCCTTCTGATCGGCCTTCGTCAGGATGACGTACTGGGCCGCGGTCTGCTGGTAGATGTCCTTCTTGTCGGTCCCTGAGATTTCGCCGACATACCGACCGACCTTCACCTCACACCAGTAATAGAGAAGCTCGTTGTCGTTCTTGCTAAGGCATTTGGCCACGGGCAGATTCGGCGGCGCAGCCTCTGCCTTCCACCCGTCGTTGATCTGGCCGCTGTACCACTCGTTGAAGATCCGCGTTCCGCCGTCATCGGTCTTGGCTCGATAGACCGTCGTTCTCTCGACCGCGTTCGCGGTGGAACCCACATCGGTCAGCAGCTTGAACGTGGTCGGCGGATCAGTGCTGCGCAACGCCATTCCGCGCGGGCCGTAGACGGCGCGGGTACTGCCCTGGCTGACCTCTCGCGTCTTACCCTCCTTGAGTTCCTCGTCGGTGTAGGGCAGCGCGTAGATGAGGATGTGATCCTGGTCCATCAGCGTGTTCGACGGGGGCAGGTTCTTGGCCTTGGCCTCCGCCTTGGTGGGCGTGGCGGGGAACTGGTCGATCAACGGACCCTGGAGCGCGATCGCCTTCTTGATAGCGGGTTCGATCGTGTCCTTCTGCGCATTCGACGCCTGGTACCACGTGTAGAGCACGTAGTCGTTGTGTTGCGTGTAGGCGGACACCGACGTCGTGTCGTCGTATCCGGCGTAGGACATGACGCGGCTTCCGGACATCCCGGCGGGATGGATCTCGGTGTTCCTCGGCTGCTTGGCGTTCAGATCGCCCATCTGCTTCACCGCCTCGGCGGCGTCGTCAGGGGTCATGTATCGCAGCACCATGTTGACCACTGATCGCCGGTTGCCCTGGCGGAGGTTGACGTCGGGGGTTCCCGCGGTGGCGACGTAGCCATACAGCATGGCCTTTTTGTTCACGTCGACGCTCGCCACATCCTCGGTGAGGACCCCCTTGAGTGCATTCGTGCCGGTTAACGCGTACGTCGGATTGCTGACGCGCGTGAGGTCCTGGTCGATCTCGAAGGGTGCCACGATGTACTGCGCCATGCGTTGGGCTTCGTACTCGAGGATGTACTCGGTGCCTGGTTTGCCGAACGGGGGTCGCGGATTGGTGGGGTACTTGCCGGTGTCGAGCGCTTTGATGTCGACGGCTGCCTGCGCGGCGGGATCGGCGTCGCTCACGGCGTGGCCGTCCGTCGAGCATGCAGAGAACACGCCTGCCAGGAGCGCACACGCCGCCACCGCAACGGCTTTCCCGATCGGCTTCTGCATGGTGAGCAATTTCCTTTCCACTACTCCCGCGTCGGCGGGTCGCTGAGGAGTGGTTCTCCTCTGCCGAGGAATTGTCGTGTCCGGTCGTGACGGCCGTTTCCCCGCTCAGCAGGCTATTACATGCCGCTCAGTTATGGGCAAGCGCGTCATTTGGGCGTCCGGCTGATGGCGGTTTGGCAGAACGGCACTAGACTCACGCCCTGGCAGGAGGAGTCGAGCTCGTCAGAGGTCTGGACTCGTACAAAGAACCAGGGCGTACGGCGTGACAGTGCTCCGCCACACGAGTGCGGGTAACTGCTACATTTCGCCCGCCGAGACGATCAGAAGTGGACAGAAATGGGCGCACAGACACGCACCGCGGGGGAGAACAAACCCGCAGGCGCGGACGCGTCCGCAATTGTCGAGGCAGCACTGACTGTGCTGCGGGCGTACAAGATGGACGCTGTGGCCGACCTCGCGGCGACGAAACTCTCCCGCGATCGGCAGGCACGCACTGTTGTCGTGGTGGGCGAGGTGCAGCGCGGCAAGAGTTCACTCATCAACGCCCTGGTCGGTCGGCGCGACCTGTGCCCGGTGGGCGTCGAGGTGACGTCGTCGACCGCGGTGTCGGTGACTGTCGACTCCGCGCTCGACGTCGACGAGGCCGCCGAACTGTTCTTCCCGTCCGGAACCCAGCGACAGGTCGAGGTCGGTGAGCTCGCGCAGTGGGTGACCACCGACGGTGAGCAGGTCCTCGACCCGCAGGTCGACGAACTCCCCACGTCCGCGGCCATCGCGATCCGAACAGCCCGTGTCGCGGATGTGACCCTGGTCGATACTCCCGGCGTCGGTGGACTCGACGTCGGATTGGCGAAGCTCGCATCGCAGTCCGCGCAGCAGGCGTGCGTGCTGGTGCTGGTGTGTGATGCGTCGTCCCCCCTCACCGCGCCCGAGATGGCATTTGTCCGCGAAGCGTCGTCGACGGTCGATTCGGTTGTGGTCGTGGTGACCAAAACCGACAAGAACCTGCGCAAATGGCGGGAGATCGTCGCAGAGGACGAGCGCTTGATCTCCCGCGAGATCGGCCGCCCGTTCCCGGTGTTCGGGGTGTCGAGTCTGCTCGCGTCGATCGCAGCGGAATTGCCGGACACCGCGGAAAGCGAACGCCTCGAGCAGGAGAGTGGCATCGCGACGTTGCGTGCCGAACTCTCACGCAGGCTCGACGCAGCCGCCGACCTGCCCGAGGCGGACGCGGTCCGCACCAGTCTCGAAGGTCTGAAAGTGGTGCGCGGCAAGATCTCTCGAGAACTCGACGCAGTTCAGGCAGGGGCGAAGGCGCTTCCGGACCTCACCGCCGAGCGCGATCGACTGACCGAACTGCAGGAGCAGGCACGTGAATGGGAGCAGTACCTCGCGCGAGATATCACGCTGCTCCGACAGCAGGCGGTCGACGATCTCGAGCGCCGTCTCGACGACGTGCGGGACAAGTGGACGCTCTACGTCAACAAGCACGGCATGCAGGTGCTGCGGCGCAGCGAGCAGAAGTTCACCGCCGACATGCACGCTGATCTGCAGTTGGCGATGGCGCAGACACTCGCCGAATTCTTGCAGCGTCTCCATGACACCGTGATCGCGCCTCGGTTCGCCGACGATCCCACGGTGTGGGAAGAGCTGCGTACCCAGATCGTCGAATCCATGCAGGACAAGCGCATCGAGACGCATCAGGTCGCGAGCAAGCGGCACGGCCTGCTCGATCCGACGCTGCTCACGATGGGTGTCGTCGGATCGTCGACCCTCGGCGGGATACTCGGACTGAGCGCGCTCATGGGCGTCGGCGTCGTGGTCGGCACGGTGTGGGTCGGTGTCAATCTCGGATTCCGAGCGATCCGGGCGGGCAAGGCCAATCTGCTCACCTGGTTGCGCGAGACCATTGCCGCGACGAAGGCGGCGACGGGCAGACTCCTCGACAGTGCAGTCGCGCAGGCGCGTCCCGAGATCGTGATCCGGTACCGCAACTATCTGCGCGAGAACATCGAGACCCTGCAGAACACGATCAACGAGGTCCAGAAGACCGCGAAGGCCGACGCCGCGTCACGGGAGAAGACAGTGACCCGGCTGACGTCGAATCTCGAGGTCGTCGACAAACGGATCGCGTCGGCCGAAAAATACCTCGCCGGGGTCAACCGATGAGTGTGGCCCCTGGGAACGACCCGGTGCACGCCGCTCTCGACAGGGGGCTGCGACAACTCGCAGGCCTCGGCGGCGACCTCGTCGAGCATGCGAACTCGATCGGGGCGATCTTGTGGTCGCCACCTCGCGTGGTGATCGTCGGTCGGTTGAAGGCGGGTAAGTCGACGCTGGTCAACGCGTTGATCGGCGCACCCGTCGCCGAGACCGCCGCGCTCGAGGCAACCAACGTGGTGACCGTGTACTCCGACGGCAGCCCATCGCGTGCAGAGGTCGTCGGGGTAGACGGCCGACGCCATCGGGTGGCCGTACACGCCCATCAGCCGGTCGAGCTGCCGCTGCCCTCGTCGGAAATCCAGTTCGTCGAACGGTGGATGCCCTCGGGCTCGCTCCGGCAACTGACGCTCATCGACACACCGGGGTTGTCGACGTTGACGGCGGAGAACGACACGGCCACGAGGCGTGCGGTGATCGACGGTTTCGAGCAGACGCGCACTGCGTCGGTTGACGCAGATGCCGCTGTCTTCCTGTTCGATGCCGCGCCCCGCACCGACGAGATCGAGTTCCTCTCGCAATTGCCGTTCACCCCGCTCAACATGCTTGGTGTCCTCTCGCGTGCCGATTCGTTCGGTGAGGGTGCGCTGGGTAGGCGCGACCCGATTCCGCACGCCGCCGAGCACGCGCGGGTTCTCGCGAAGCAACTGTCGGAGACGGTGAGCGACGTCCTACCGATTTCTGGACTGATGGCGCAGACGAGCCACACGGGGATGTTGACCGAGGAGCTGGCGGCGGCGCTCGCCCTGCTATCCCCGCTGTCACGGCTCGACGTGGTGCGCACCTTCGACAACGACGACGTCCATGGCGTGCTCGCGCCGCAGCTCCGTGCGCGACTGTTGGGCCTGCTCGGCGAGTACGGCGTCCTCAACGGGAGGCAGATCGCCACCCGCGGTGCCGCGGAGCTCAATTCGTGGTTGACGTCGTTGTCGGGTGTCGACCAACTGCGTCGAGCACTGGGCACGTCGACAGCCCGGTTCGCGGTCCTGCACCGGGCACACCGTATCCTTGCCCGACTCGATCAGTTGGCTTTCACCCATCCGGCCCGGGACCACATCCGGACGCTCGCGGTGGGGCTTCGTAACGCACCCGAATTGCATCTGGTCACCGTTCTGGAGGACTACCAGCGCATGCTCCGTACCGATCCGCGCGCAGCGGTGACAGAGGAACTCCGCACGATCCTGCGTGCGACGTCGCCTGCCGGCCGTGTCGGACTGCCGGCAGACGCACCGCAGCATGCGGTCGCCGCCGAGGCGCAGCGTCGACTCGCAATGGCTCATCAGCGGTCGCTCGCCACGAGTTCGGCGGCCGAGGATGCTGCGCTCGTCACACTGATCCGAAGCTATACGACCCTGACCACACCCGATAATCGGTGAGCGCGCAGCTCACGCACCCGACACAGGACACTCACACTCATATGTCATCGACCTGGATTCTGGCCATCGACTTCGGTACCTCGAACTCGGCCGCTGCGCATTCGGGCGCAACGAGCGGCACCATCGAGACGCTCTCGCTCTCGCATGCCAGCAATCTGATGCCATCGAGTGTGTACATCGCCGCGCCCGACCGGATCTCGGTCGGCGACGCCGCGCGCAACCTGGCCCAGCAGAATCCGGTGGGTTTCGTCGCTTCGCCGAAGCGACTCATCACGGGAGCCCCCACGACGACGGTCGCCGGTTACACGTTGCCGTCGGCGCTTCCGGTTGCCGCCGTGATGTCGGCAATCATCAGTCGCGGTAAGGCGGCACACGCCGGACAGCTCCCGACACAGGTCGTGCTGACGCATCCCGAGGCGTGGGCCCCTGCGCAGATCCACGTGTTGGTGGAAGCGGCGATGCGCGCCGGAATCGACGGATCGCGGATCAGTACGATCTCTGAACCACGCGCTGCTGCAGCGCATTACAGTCGATCACACTCGATGCAGCCCGGTGCCCGGATCGCAGTCTTCGACTTCGGTGGCGGCACCCTCGACGTCGCGGTGCTCACGGTCACCGCGGGCAACGCCTTCCAGGTGATCGCGGCGCGGGGCGACAACGGACTCGGCGGCAAGAACATCGACGCCGCGATCCAGCGCTGGGTGGAACAGCGCCTCTCCGACCGGGATCCGGCGCTGGTGGAGTGGCTGCGATCAGCGGCGACAGTCGACGTCATGCAGAGCCTGCAGGAGTCGATCCGCAGTGCCAAGGAACTGCTGTCCGAAGCGCCGTCGGCGACGATCACGATCAACAACACCCCGCAGGGCAGGCAGACGCTCCAGATCACCCGCGATGAGTTCGACGAGTTGATCACGCCCGCTGCCGAGCAGGCTCTTCGCTTGACCAGGGCCACCCTGTTCGACGCCGGTATCACCCATCCCGAGCAATTGACGGCGCTGTACCTCACCGGTGGATCGTCGCGCATCCCGCTCATCCAGCAGCGTCTCGCCGAGGTCGGGCCGGTCGCCACGCTCGACGACCCCAAAACAGTTGTCGCGCAGGGTGCGTTGGTGACCGCGATCGGTGACCGGGGCGCGGATACCCGTGAGCGACCACCGGCGCCGACTGCGGCGGCACTGATGCCACAGGGCGGCACAGAGCCGCCGAGGTCCCCGCAGTACCGGCCGGAACCGTCACAGCCTACGGCTGACCAACGCGGTGCGGCGGGTACGGTGCCGTCGCGGACGGCGGGCGGCAGACGCTGGGGCAGGATCGCGCTGATCGGCGTCGCCGCGGTGGCTGTGGTCGGCATCGCGATAGGTGCCGTGACGCTGTCGAAGGGCGGCGGTGGTGGTAGCGACGATCAGGCGGCCACCGCGACGAGCTCGGCTGCCGCGGGGCAGACGGCTTCGAACGGCAGCACGATCATCACTGACGAGAAGCAGCTGTACAGCACTCTGCCCGCGTCCCTGCAGAACGGCGTGGAGAACTGCCGGAAGAACAGTTTTGCCAACTCCGGTGCGCTGGAGATGATGTGCTCCGTCAAGTCCGACGGCTCGCTGGCTTCCTTGTTCCTGGCGTATTCGGACAGCGACAAGTCCCAGGGCTTCATCACCTTCTCGTCGGATACGAGTGCCGCGCAGTCGACGATCACCGATCTGCGAAAAGGTACGTACAGCGATGGCAAGGGCACTCTGGTCGAGAACACTGCTCGCGATGCGGCTGCGGAGATCGACAAGGATCTCGGAGACGGCTACGGCATCGACTACGCCAACACATCCACGGGGCTCAAGCTGACGGTGTTCAAGGTGAAGTCACTCGATGACGGCAAGACCTTCCTGAGCCGATCCGGATTGATTTCCTGACGCGGGGCACATTTCCCGAACCCCACCGCATCCAATTCCCGAACGCAACAAGCAAGCCCGATCGGCCGGAGCGAACGAAGTCCGACGGGCACGGAGAGAAAGAAGAGTGACATGAGCGGAACACCCAACCCGGAGCTCGCAGGACTCGACGTCGAAGGCAACCTCACCACCGATTCCGTCGAGGACACCAACCACGACGGCGTTCCCGAGACCGTCCACATGCACGACGACGCCGGAAACAAGATCGACGCGGTCATCGGCGACAACGGCGACGTGACCTTCACCGAGAACGGCAAGCCCGCAGGCACCGTCAGCGGCGAAGACGTCGGCGCGGCCGCGACCGGTACCGATCCCGCCGCAGCCGATCCGTCCGCATCCACCGCCGACGCGAGCCAGGCCCCCGCCGACGCACAGGCGCCGACGAGCACGCAGGTCCCGGAGAACGACTCGGCCCCCGCCGACGCTCAGCCGCAGGCCCCGGCGTCGGATCAGGATGCCAAGCCGAGCATCAGCCCCGACGAGCCCTACGAAGAGAAGTCGGATCAGCAGAACCAGGCGAGCCCCGCCGACGCGCACTCAGACAACTCGCAGACCGAGGCTGCCGCTCCGACCGAGGCTGCTGCGCCCGCTGACGCGTCGGCTCCCGCTGCTGCCCCGACCGAGGCTGCCGCTCCGACCGAGGCTGCTGCCCCGACCGAGGCTCCCGCTCCGACCGAGGCTGCAGCACCCACGACGACATCGGCGCCCGAGCAGACGCCCGCCGAGTCCGAGA
Organism: Gordonia otitidis; assembly: GCF_020735545.1. NCBI lineage: Bacteria > Bacillati > Actinomycetota > Actinomycetes > Mycobacteriales > Gordoniaceae > Gordonia > Gordonia otitidis. Next base: position 1,790,120 of record NZ_CP085974.1, on the reverse strand, counting down.
GTGGCCTGCACGCGGATTCCGCGGTGGACACCGATGGCGACGGCGACGCCGACGTCGTCCATCTCACCGACGATGCGGGCAACCACGTCAACGCCTACCTCGACAATTCGGGCAACGTCACGCTGGTCGAGGGTGACGCCGACGGTGACGGCAAGATGGACACCGTCGCCTACGCCGGCCAGGACGGCACCACCGTCGTCGAATCGGACTCCGATGGCGACGGGCACGCCGATCTGCGTGCGATCCTCGACCCCGCCGGCGAGGTCCGCGAGGTCGACACTCTCGACGCACACGGCAACGTCACCAGCGCAACGCTGGACGTGAACCAGGACGGCACTCCCGACGTCAAGCTCATCGACAGCGATCACGACGGGCGCTTCGACACCACGGTCCTCGACGTCGACCATGACGGTGTGCCCGACACCGTGCTCACCGACACGGACGGCGACGGCAACGCAGACACCGTGAGCTACGTCTACGGCGGCCCGGACGGAACCACCGACCCGTCCGCGCATGACGAGTCGGCCGTCCCGCAGGAGACGTACGGAACCGACGCGGATGCCTACGAAGACCATGGTGCGCACGACGCACATGCCGATGTGCACGGAGATGCCTCCATCTGATCGCTTCCGTCTGATCGCATCAGTCGCGTAACAAGCATTGCTGAACCCATACCGGGCGGCAGCCTCAACCGCAGATCGCGGAGGCTGCCGCCCGGTGATCGTTGCGGCCCGTGTACGAGCGGCGCTCTCTTGAGAAGGCGGATCGGCCATGACCACCACTGTCCCCACACGTGGAACCGTGTGCGTCGAATCGTGCGTGTATGCGCTCGGGGAAACGACGCGGATCACGGTGGGTTCAGCCCCCGACAACGACGTCGTCGTCGTTCACCGGGACGTACACGCCCACCATCTCGTCATCGAATGGCGCGCTGACGCATGGCATCTCGTGAGCGTCGGCGAGGCGCTGCTGGTCACGTCGGGCGCGTCGGTCGTCGACCTCCCGATCGCATCGACGACCGCAGTGCACCTGGGGCCGCCGATGTCGGCGCCCGTTCTCGTCGTCGCACTCGCCGCACACGAGTCGGCGACACCTCCGCCCGACCGTGGCATGTCGTCGTCGACCGGCGTCGACGCCCCGCTTCCGAAGGAACGGAATCAGCACGAGACGGACGCCTCCACGAGATTGGTGACGCTCATCGGCCGCGCCCCGGCCAATGACCTCGTCGTCGACGACGTGCTGGCCTCGCGGCGACATGCGCGGCTCACCGTCGGACCCGGGACGCTGCATCTGGAAGACCTCGGCAGTGTCAATGGCACATTCGTCAACGGTCACAGGGTGGGCCGAGTCGCAGTTGTCGACGGTGACGTGGTCACCGTCGGCAACACCGACCTCGTTGTTCGCGGCAGTGACCTCGTCACTGCCGGGGCGTCCGTCGCAGGGGGAGGCCTGCTCGCCGAAGGCGTCGGCCTCGTCGTCGAGCGCGGCAAGGAACTCCTGCACGACGTCGATCTCGTCGCTCGCCCCGGCACGTTGACCGCACTCATCGGTCCGTCCGGTGCGGGGAAGTCGACGCTGTCGTCGATCGTCGCAGGTCTCAGTGCTCCGACGTCGGGAAGTGTGCTGTTCGACGGCCACGACGTCCATGCCGAGTACGAGTCGCTGCGCACTCGTATCGGCATGGTGCCCCAGCACGACGTGCTGCATCGCAAACTGACTCTCCGCCAGGCACTTCGGTTCGCGGCAGAATTGCGTCTGCCCGAGGATCTGCCTGCATCCGAGCGTGACCGTGTGATCGCGGGAGTTCTCGACGAATTGCAATTGTCAGAGCACCTCGACACCCGTGTCGACGCACTTTCCGGCGGACAACGTAAACGCGCATCGGTGGCGATGGAGTTGCTCACCGGACCGTCGCTCCTCATTCTCGACGAGCCGACGTCGGGCCTCGACCCGGCGCTCGACCGCCAGGTGATGCTCACGTTGCGCAGACTCGCCGACGCCGGCCGCACCGTCATCGTCGTCACCCATTCGCTGACACACCTCGCGCTCTGTGATCAGGTGTTGTTGCTCGCGCCAGGAGGCAAGACCGCATTCTGCGGACGCCCGGCCGACGTGACGTCGGCGCTGGGCAGCAGTGAGTGGGCGGAGATATTCGCTTACGTGGCAAAGCATCCTGATGATGCGCACCGCCGACACCTGGCACGAGCCGAAGGGCGTACCCCGCATCGATGTCGGTCGAGGCCGAATGCTCCGGTCCTGCACACCCCGCCGCAGACAAGTGCGCAACAGCAGGCGAGCACCATCGCTCGGCGGCAGTTGAGGCTGATTTTCGCCGATCGGGGATACCTGACCTTTCTCGCGGTCATGCCCATCGTGCTGGGGCTACTCACATTGGTGATTCCCGGCACTGCGGGTTTCGGCGTCAACACGGCCCAGGACACCGCGGGAGAGCCGCTGCAGATTCTCGTCATCCTGGTGATCGGCGCCTGCTTCATGGGCACCGCGCTGACAGTGCGCGATCTGGTCGGCGAACGCGACATCTTCGAGCGGGAACGAGCCGTCGGGCTCCGGTCCACGTCGTACTTGACTGCCAAGATCGGTGTCTATTTCGGTGTGGCGATCGTGCAGTCGACAGTGATGGTGGTGATCTGCTATCTGGGTAAAGGCCTTCCGTCCGGAGGTGTCCTGGGAGCGGCGCCGCTCGAGTTGCTCGGTGCTGTGGCGACCATCGCATGCGTGAGTGCACTTGTCGGACTTGCTATCTCAGCGACAGTGAAGTCCAACGAACAGACGATGCCGCCGCTCGTCGTCCTCGTCATCTCGCAGTTGGTGTTCTGCGGCGGGCTATTTCGGCTCGACGCTCCGGTGCTGTCCCAGTTCGCGTGGCTGTTCCCCTCCTACTGGGGGTACGCAGGGGCGGCGATGGCGGTCGACTTGCGATCGATCGCCCCCCTGGCCCCCCAGACACGCGGTACACACCTGTGGGAACCTGCCTTCGGCAACACGCTCCTCGTGACCAGCGTGTTGGCCTTGCTCGGCGTGGTGCTCATCGCGTACACGGCGTCGAAGCTCCAGTTGAAGCGCTGAGCGCACCATAAGTGATCCACCTCACACAATTGGTACGACTCCGCGGGCACATTCCGACGGTCCGGCCGCATCCAATCTCTGACAGCGTGAGAAGCGCTCCAGACACAACGAGGAGATCAGATGTACCCCAATCAGAACCAGCCGATGCCCGCCTTCCGTGCCAACCACGCCGGACCCGACGGCCGCACGACCGTCATGCGAACCTCGGGTCGTGAGCTGAACGCCACTCCCGGCCAGCGCCCGTCGCAGCAGGCAAGCGCTCCGGCGTCGGCCGTACCGGTCACCTGCCCGCCGTCGAACATGGGTTGGGCGGCTGCGGCGGTGATCTTCTTCTGGCCGCTGGCCTTCGCTGCTTTCGGACACGCGGGTAGCGTCGCGACGCTGTGGCTCTCCGGCGACCAGGCAGGGGCCCAGCACGCGTCTGACCAGGCCAAGAGGCTCGGGAAGTACGCGCTGATCGTGTTCGCCGTGCTGTTCGTGATCTCGATCGTGCTCTATGTCGCGGTGATCGCGTCAGCGGTGTCGTCGATGGCGGCGTACACCGGCTGAGGCACACCTGGCAGCATCTAAGAGAGAAGGCGGGCGAGCGGTGACATCAACTACCGCCCGCCACTGACGAAGGAGACACGGATGAGCGCTGAGGACGACTCCGTCTTGACTGCGCTGGGCATCTCGCCCGACGACGTGCAGCCGCCTCCGCCTGGAGCGTTCGAGCATGCACTGTCCGTCGCGTTCGAGTCCGACGCGCCGGCAGACGACAGCACGGTCCCGGACATGGACGACGAGCCGGTCGTGCCTGCCGACGACGTCGTCGTGGAAGACGGCCTCTACCACGAGGCGCACGGCGACGATGGTCACAACGACGGCGCCGATCACGATCAGGGCGCGATCGCGGCAGACCCCGCGGTTCTGCACGGCGAGGACGACCCGACCCTGCAGCACGACGACTCGACCGGCGGGCACGACGTCGACCTCGCCGAGCACGACGATGGCGGTGACCACCACGGTGGCGGATTCCACGACGGGGGCGACTACCACCTGTGAGCGGCTACCACCTGTGAGCATTGAATGAGTGAAGTACTGAAGATCGCACAGAGTCTTCGCGCCGGTGACGAATCCGTCACCGGCGCGTCGGTGCATGATTGATCGGGAGTATCTGTGGACGAAGCCGTACTGGTGATGCAGGCGCGCGATGGCGACCAGCGTGCCTTTGCCGACCTCGTCAACGGCCATCGCAACCAGATCTGGGCCGTGTGCCTGCAGATCTGCGGAAACCAGCACGACGCCGAGGATGCGTTGCAGGCAACGCTTCTCGCCGCCTGGCGCAACCTCGACAAGTTCCGTGGTGAGGCGAGATTCTCGACGTGGATGCACCGCATCGCCGCCAACAACGCGCTCGCCCTGATCCGCAAGCGCAAGGCGAACACCACCCTGACGGACTTCAGTGATCCAGAGCAGCCGGTGACACTCGACGCCGACGAGTCGGCACCCCGGTTCGACGAGCAGATCGCCCTCCGCGACGCATTACGCGAAGCGCTACAACAGCTTTCCGACGACATCCGTGAGGCTGTGGTTCTGCGTGAATTCGGCGACTTCAGTTATGCCGACATCGCCGAGCACCAGGGAGTAGGCGTGCAGACGGTGAAGTCGCGGCTCAACCGGGGACGGACCCAGTTGGCCGAGTTGTTGCGCGGGCGCCTGGAAGTTCAGTGAGGATTCTTCATCTGCGCTCTGCGGATTGAGTTCTCGGTCCGCCGACGAGTGTGAAATCCTCCGCAACGGTCGCGGCCAGTTCGACGAATGCGCGTCGAGTCGGTTTTGCGAGGAGATCGAGGTCGACCTCGGCGCCCTCGGACAGATGCTCGTCGAACGGGATCACCTGTACCGCGCGGGTTCTCGCGAGGAAGTGCTGCGCGAGTTGGGTGAGGTCGATACTGGCGCTGCCCCGCCGCGGTCCGCTCAGGACGACGACCGCCCGTGCCACCAGATGGCCGTAACCGTGCGCTTCGAGCCAATCGAGTGTCGCGCTGGCGCTGCGCGCACCGTCGAGGGCTGCCGTCGACACGATGATCAGTGAGTGCGCCAGGTCGAGGACGCCATCCATCGCCGAATGTGACAGTCCGGTGCCGCAATCGGTGAGGATGATGTTGTAGAAGCGTTCGAGGACCCCGATGACCGTGCGGTAGTCCTGTTCGTCGAACGTCTCGGCAGTGGCCGGATCGCGTTCGGAGGCAAGAACTTCCAGGCGGCTGACAGATTGCGACGTGTGTCGTCGGATATCGGAGTATCGGTAGATCTGCTCGTCGAGCAGCACGTCCTGCACCGTCGAGGACGTCTGCTGGGGTACGCGCTGCGACAGCGTGCCGAGGTCGGGGTTGGCGTCGACGGCGATCACGCGATCGCCGCGCAGGCTGGCGAACGTCGAGCCGAGCCCGACAGTCGTGGTTGTCTTCCCGACGCCGCCCTTGAGCGACAGCACCGCAATGCGGAAGTCGCCCTCGACCGGCGCATTCAACTGCCTCACCAGTTCATCGTGGTACACGGTTGCGCGCGACTCGCCGGGGCTGATCGTGCCCCCGGTGATGCGGTGCACCGTACGGCGCCAACCCGACCGCGGTGGTCGACGCGCCTTGCGTAGAAGCATTCCGGTATCAAGACCCGGTGCGCCCTGCTCGTGCTGAGCGGGGGGCGCGCCGAACTGTGGCGGCGGCCCGTACTCGTAGGGCGCGCTCCCCTGCGGTGGTGGACCCTGCCGAGTGGAGGAATTCTGCGGTGGGGCGTCGTTCTGCGGTGGAGTGGCGAACGGGGGCCCGATGAAGGGCGGTCCGGCAAAAGGATGTGCGGCCTGGGGTGGCGCACTCTGGGGCGGAGCACTCTGGGGCGGCGCGGTGAACCCGTGTGCGCGCGCATGCGGGGGCGTCGCTGGGGGAGGGACGTCCGAATCGTGCCGGATGGCATCGTGCCGGGACGCATCGTGTTGGTTCGGATCGTGATCTGCCCGGTCGTGTCCGGCGGCGGGAATCCAACTCGGCAGCGGTTGTCCTTCCGAACGTGGCTCGGTGCGTTCCGATGACGTGCTCATGTCCGGGGAAGCCGCGGCCGAGTGAGATGGTGCCTCATTGACTGGGGTGGGTGAACCACCCAGCCATGGCGGAACGCTGGGTGCTCGGTTGTTGTCGGCCGTCACGGTACATCCTCGTAATGTCGAAGTTCGGCCCTGACGATACAGCCGGGCCAGTGGCGGTGCGGAATCGCAAGGGTGTGAGAAGGGGCCTTTGTCATTCACCCGATTGCGCCACCCTGATTCGACAGCAGATCCTTCGGAATCTCCTTGCCGCTCCGGATGGCGTCGAAGAACTGTGTCGTGTTGTCGCCGACCGCGAGTGAGTCGCCGTCGTCGGTCTGCTCTGACCCCGCCGTCGGCGTCGTGGTGGTGATCGGGTCGTCACTGAGCCACCAGGCGAGCATGCCGAGGTGCCACAGATGGGTGCTGTTGTCGACGGTCAGGCCGTCGACGGCTCCGCTGATGAACGGGAACAGCCGGAACGGATTGAGGAGCACGCCGGGGCTGGTGGCCTTCGACATCAACGCCGACAGGAACTTTCGCTGGTTGACCACGCGCTCGAGGTCGGCGTTGGGGAATGCGCGGGTGCGGACAAGGCCGAGCGCCTGCTGACCGTTGAGGTCATGGCAGCCCTTCGACAGCCTGAGTCCCGCCTTGGGGTCGTTCAGCGACTGGTCGATGCAGATGTTCACGCCGCCGACGGCGTCGACGAGGGTGTCGAAACCGCCGAATCCGATCTCGGCGTAGTGATCGATCCGAATGCCGGTGAGCTGCTCGATGGTCTTGGCGAGCAGTTGCGGACCGCCGAAGTTGTAGGCGGCGTTGATCTTGTGGTTGCCCTGCCCGGGGATGGGCACGTAGAGGTCGCGCGGGATGCTGATCAGCGCGGCCTTACCGCTGCGTGCCTTGTAGGCGAGCATGATGGTGTCGGTGCGCGATCCGTCGCTGTCGCCGGTGGCCAGATTGTCCTTCTGCTGCTGGGTCAAGCCCTCGCGGGAGTCGCTGCCGACGATCAGCCAGGTGGTTCCGGGAGTATCGGTCGGGCGTCCGGCATAGCCGGGCAGGGCGTCGACGCGGTGCAGTTTGCTGTCGTAGTAGAAGAGCAGCCCCACGGATCCGACGACGATCACGAGGAGGATGACCAGGATGATCCTGCCGATGCGTCGGGGTCGTCCGAGCTTGGGCCGACGCAGGCGTGGAATGCGTCGTCGGGGTGGAGACGCCGGAGCCTCACCACGGCCGCGATCGGGGCGTCGAGGTGGAGACGATGCGCCGCCGCGACCCGGCCGCTGGTTGTCGCGGGAGATGGGCTCCGGCTTCTGCGTCGGTGCGTACGCCCGGGCGGCGTCCGCGCCCGCTACGGCTCCGAGGGCTGCGGGTGCACGTCCTGCGTGGTCTCGGTCCCGCTGACCGGCGTGATCCCGGTCCCGCTGGGCGGGCGCGGGGCGCGGGGCGTTGGTCGGTGCGGGGCGGCGAGGACGTCCCGGCTGCGCTCGGTCCGGGGTCGCCGACCATGCCAGGGGTGGCTGATACTCCCCGACCCGTCGCGCCCGGTCGTTCTGGGCGGCACCGGCCACGTGGCGGGTCGGATCGTTGGCATCCGGCGGTGCGGGGCGTCGGGGTTGTTGTCCGTGTGATCGCGGATCGGGTCGCAGGCCGGGCGGCTGCTGGGACGGGTTGTGGGGCCGTTGTCCGCCAGGTGGCGCAGGGGCCGGATTGCGTCTCTGACCTGCGGGAGCAACGTGCCGACCCGGAGGTGAGGGTGCCGGATTCCGCGGCTGCTGGTCGCGCGGTGGCGGACCACCGCGGCGGCGCATGTAGCGCGGATCTGGCTCGTTCATCAGATCAAATGTACGCAACGCCCTGCGCGGGAGCGTCATTCACGGGATGCACGGTGGCCGGGTCGTCGCCCACCTGGTGCGGATTCTCAGCCCACCCACGAGAGATGGTCATGCAGTAGCGCGTATCCGAGGAACGCGACGACGTCGATCACGGCATGGGCGATGACCAGCGGCCACACCCGGTTGGTGAGTTGGTAGTAGCGGCCGAAGACCAACCCCATCACGAGGTTCCCGACGCCTGCGCCGACGCCCTGGTAGAGGTGATAACCGCCACGCAGGACGGCGCTGGCCGCGAGCGACACGTTCTCCGACGCTCCGAGCTGGCGCAGCCGGGTGATGAAGTAGGCGACCACGATGATCTCCTCCGCGGCGGCGTTGCCGACGGCGATGAGGATAAGGACCGGCCAACGCCACCACGGGCCGTCGACCTCGCTCGGAACGAGGTGTGCGTTCATTCCCAGCGCCCGAGCAGCGGCGACGAGCGCCAGACCGGGCAGCCCGATCACGGCGGCGAGTATCAGCCCCGGCGGGACGTCGCGGCCTGCCGGACGGGTGAGTCCGATCGCGCGTGGCTTCAGCCCCGAGCGCCACAGGAGATAGACGCCGAGCCCGGCAATGGCGAACAGTCGGACCGCACTCATCAGTTGGCGCAGGAAATCGATCAGTCCCACCGACGACCGGCTCGGGTTCAGCGCGACAGTCGCGTTGCCGATACCGCTGGTCAGTTGCAGTTCGATCAGCGAGAGCATCGCGGAGATGGCCGAGAACCCGAAGGTCAGCACGCCGACGATGGCGAGCTCGAGGATCAGCGCGCGTCGCTCGCGGGAGTCGGTGACGACGTCGACGACCCGTTGCGCAACAGGCTTGAGCAGCGTCGTGAGTCCGCGCTTCACCTCGGCCATGGCCGACAGCCTACGGCTGATCGGATCGCCATCTGCGCCGGGCGCGGACGCTTCGGCGTACCCAACCGGGCGGACGCTGCACGTCGGAGAAAGAGTCGGGCGCGCGGTCGGGCAGCCCTCCCGACCGCGCGCCCTGGCAGTCCAGCCGATCTGGACGAGGGGTCATCCGATCCGACTGGGCGGGGGTGGTCTCGGTCAGTCAGGCAGGCTGTTCATGTACGGGCAGCCTGCCAGGTTGCGCAGTGCCCGGGACAGTTCGCTGACGTCGTTCACCGGATGCGGGAACGGGAGCCGGACGTCGGAGTCGCCTGCCGAGCCCTCGACGCGGAATCGCAACCCGAAACGGTCGAGTCCGAGCGGGCGCACCCGGCCTTGCCGCAGATGGCGAGGAAGCCGGCGTGCCAGTTGTCCGACGATGTCGGCGTGCGCGGCGTCGAGGTGGCTGATCCACTCGTTCTCGTACTCCCAGAACGGGTCGGGTTCTGCGCGGGCCAGCTCGTCGGCCGGTACCGACGCCGCACCCGCGCCGCACGCGACGACGGCGGTCTCGATCTGCAAGCGCATCATCGACCGTCCGTGTCCGATGTCGAGGAGCCCTTCGTCGGGGTGCTCGGTGGCGATCTCGACGGCCAGGTCGCGTTCCAGATTCGCCGGGATGTGGTGCAGGCGTCCGTTGAGCCAGATCAGCGAGCGGACCCGCTCACGCAGGTCGATGGGGGCACAGTCGGTGATCTCGACCATCGCGGGTAGGCCGCCGGTGCTGTCGGCAGCGGCTCGCATCGCCGGACCTGCCGTCGGCACCAGGAGAAACGCCTGGGTATCGAAGAGATGGACGAGGTCGACCTGGGTCGGGGTGGCGAGATCCGCTGCGGTGTCGTGTGGTGTCCGCGCGTTCTGCGAGGGCTCGACGGCCAGCATCGCGCTACCGGCCCTCCGGCATGCGGTGGCGATGACCTCTGCCTCCGTCGGTCGGTCGGTGACGGCTCGTGTCATGCGGTGCTCACTCCCGTTCGGCTGATATGCAGTCCAGCTCATAATAGGTAATCCTAACCTAAAGTGATTGCGAGCGATCCGTCAATGGTTCAACTCAGGCGGGGTTTCACTTCGCCGGGTCGTCCGCGCAGGTCAGACAGATGTTCATCTGGCGTCGACTAAGCTCTTGTCGTGTCAGTGTTCGCGTACTTCGGTCCGGCAGGGACCTTCACCGAGATGGCGTTGGACAAGATCCTCGCGACCGAGACGGGTGCCGCTGGAGTACCTCGCCGCGACGATCAGGATGACGTGCGCAAGATTGCGGCGGCCAGTCCTGCCGCGGCGATAGCGATGGTGCGCTCCGGCGAGGCCGATTTCGCGTGCGTGCCCATCGAGAGTTCGCTCGAGGGGTCGGTTCCCGCCACGATGGACGCGCTCGTACCCGATGGGGTCAGCCGGGTGCAAGTGGTCGCCGAGACCGTGCTCGACGTCGCTTTCGCCATTGCCGCCCCGACGGCGATCGATGCCGCCCAGGTGAAACGTATTGCCGCATACCCCGTTGCGTCTGCCCAGGTCCGCCTGTCCGTCGACAAGCTCTATCCCGGGGCGGAATTCGTCATAGCGTCGTCGAATGCCGGTGCTGCGCAGGATGTGTCGGAGGGTAAGGCCGACGCTGCGGTGACCACCCGGCTCGCTGCGGAGCTGTCCGGACTCACCGTGATCGCCGACGAGGTGTCGGATGCCGTCGATGCCACGACGCGGTTCCTGCTCGTCGGGCGACCGGTGTCTCCGCCACCGCGGACCGGGACCGACCGCACCGCCGTGATTCTCGAACTGCCCAACGAGCCGGGCAGCCTCATGTCGGCGATGAACCAGTTCGCCTCGCGCGGAATCGATCTCACGAGGATCGAATCCAGGCCGCGACGGGATCCGGCGACGGGCGAATCGAACCCCGGACAGTACCGATTCTTCCTCGACGCCGTCGGCCACATCGACGACGACGCGGTGGCCGAGGCATTGCAGGCGCTCTTCCGTGAGGCCGACCGCATCGTGTATCTCGGATCGTGGACTGCGCGTGGGGTGATCGGATCGCCGCCGCCCGACCAGGCTGCAAGCTCGGAGTGGGTGTCGGCGATGCGTCGGGGGACAGGAGATGTCGACGACGTCGAGGACGGTGATGACTGATGGCCCGCTTGTATCTGGTCCGCCACGGCGAGACCACGTCGAATGTGATGCGTCGACTCGACACGGCGCTACCCGGCGCATCGCTCACCGATTTCGGTGTGCGACAAGCCGTTCGGTACGGACTGGAGAACCAGGTAGCTGAGCGCGGCGTCGAACCTGATGCGGGTCGGGTGCTGCTCAGTTCGCAGGCAACGCGTGCACAGCAGACCGCCGAGGTGATCGCATCGGTGTGGGGAGCCGATGCCGACGTCGTCGCGGGGGTTCACGAAGTGCAGGCGGGCGAGCTCGAGGACCGCACCGACGACGAGGCGCACGGCACCTTCCGTGAGATCCTCGACCGTTGGTACTCAGGTGATCCCGACGCGCCGATCCCCGGCGGGGAGTCGCTCACCATGGTGTTGGAGCGTTATCTGCCCGTCGTCACCGATCTGGCACAGCGATACCTCTCCGGCCCCGACGCACGCGACGTCTATCTCGTCAGTCACGGCGCCGCCATCCGGCTGGTCGCCGCACATCTCGCGGGCATCGACGGAAAGTTTGCCGCCGCGACACATCTGGCCAACACCGGGTCGATCGAGCTGGAGTACACCGACGGGCTATGGGTCCCGCAGCGCTGGGGCGCCACCCGCGCGCCGTTCGAACTCGTCGACGAACCGCTCGTCGCCGACCCGATGGGGTAAGCGGCCCGGCGGAGGGGTGCGGACTGCGGCTGGATCGGGGGTCGGCAGCGTCGGCGTGCAGAAAGTGGGGGAAGGGTCCGGCCGACGTGCAGGAACCCGGGGAAGGGTCCGGCCTGCGTGCAGAAAGTCGGGGAAGGATCTGTTCCGCGGGTTTTGTGCGTTTCCGTGGGTTGTTTCTCGGGGAAGTGCGCAGAACTGGGGGAAGGGCTGCGCGGGTGGGCAGAAACTGAGGGAAGGGCGCGGCCGTAGGGAAGAAACTGGGGGAGAAGCGCGGCCTGCGGGCAGAGACTCCCGGGCGGGGACAGCATCGGCGTGCAGGAACTAGGGGAAGGATCTGTTCCCCGGGTTTTGTGCGTTTCCGCGGGTTGTTTCTCGGGGAAGTGCGCAGAACTAGGGGAAGGACCCCGGGCTCCGGGCAGAAACTAGGGGAAAGGCACCGCCAGCGGGCAGAAACTAGGGGAAGAGCCTCGGCCGGCGCGCAGAAACCCAGCGCCCGCCGCGTGCGAAACCCCGACGCCCCTCAGCCCCAGCCGTGGGCGTGCAGCCAGGCGTCGTCGATGCCGAAGTGGTGGGCGATCTCGTGGATCACCGTGACCGCGACCTCGTGCACCACCTGCTCCCGGGAGTGGCACATGCCGAGAATCGGCTCGCGGTAGATCGTGATGGTGTCGGGAAGGAAGCCGCCGTAGTCGTGGTCCCTGCTCGTGAGCGCGACGCCGGAGTACAGCCCGAGGATGTTCGGGGACTCGGGATTGTTCGGCTCGACGAGGATCACCACGTTGTCGATGGCGTCGGTCAGTTCCTTGGGGATGGTGTCGAGGGCGTCGGATACCAAACCCTCGAACTCGTCGTCGGACATGGCGACGGGCATGGGTGCGTCTCCTGATCAGCCGGCGGGGGCCGGAACCTCTTCGGGGTTCGGTTGGATGCCGGGCGGTAGCGGCACCGGGGTTGGTAGTACGCGGCCGGGCGGTGCCTGCGGAGGCGGTACCGGGAGCTTGCCGTTGATCAGGAGCGTCTGGCGCGCGTCGCCGACCAACGTCGCGAATCCGCCGCGATCAGGCAGTCCGATGTAGCAGACCACCTTTCGGCTGCCGGCGAGCCAGCTCGGCTCGCTGATCACCGACCACTGCGTGTTCAGCGTCGTGGCGTCGAGTTTCTCCTTGCCACCGAGGAACCGCTGCGCCTGGCCGGGGCAGATCCCCGCGAGGAATTTGTTCTGGTCGGCGATCTCCGGCCAGGGCTTGCCCGACGTACGGTTGCCGAAGCGTGCCGACAGGTCGACGATGCCCGTCGTCTGGAAAGCATGTGGTTCGCTACAACCGACGACCGTGGCGGGCACGGTGGGCCGTCGGGTTTGCTGGTCGATCCCGATGCACGTGCCGGGGGGCCAGGAGAACGACTGATCGTTGTCGAGGACGCGACCGGCCACCTGCTCGGGCTGACCGCCCTTGCCGGTCTGCTGCAGACCGCACCGTAGCTCGCGAGCGCCCTTGTCCCATTGCGCTTGTGACGGGTACATCATTCCGACGGAATAGCGGCCCTGCGGATCGAGCTTGCCCTGCAGATAGTCGTCGACGATGACCGGGCACTGCTCGTCGCGGATCGCCGCGAACCGTTCGGCCCCCGGCCACGCGGCCGAGTCGCCGAACTCCGAGCCCGGCAGTACCGCCGTATTGAGGGGACCTGCGACTTCGAAGCGGTGCGGTTGGTCGCACCCCACCTTCGACGGCTGGCCGGGCTGGCCGTCGGGCCAATCGAGACAGTCGCCCGCGACCGACCGCGTGAAGGCGTTCTCGGTGAGTCTCTCGTTCTCGCCGATGTCAGTCGTCCCGACGTTTCCGTTGTCGGTGAAGACGCCGAGCGCGAACGCGATACCACCGGCGACGAGCGCACCGATCACCACCGCGGCCAGCACCACCCGCATCGGGTTCGCCGCAAGCGTGCCGCTCACGCCGCGACGCCGCGAGCGCGCCGCGGCGTCGTCCGCAGAGTCGGAGCCCGCAGGGAAGGAGTCCACAGAGTCGGAGTCCGCAGGGAAGGAGTCCACAGAGTCGGAGCCCGCAGGGTAGGAGTCCACAGAGCGGAAGTCCGCAGAGTCGTCACCGGCAGGGTTGTCGCCGAGGTCGACGCCCTCGCGATCATCCGTGGTGTGCGCGGTGTCATCGGTCGCGCTCTCGGCTCCGGCGACGTCGGGTGTCTTGCCGGCCGCCGCGGACTCGGGCCTCTCGTCGGCGTCGGACACCTTGTCAGGATCGTCGTTCATCGGCATCCATCATGCACTTTTCGCCGGTCCCGGTGAGCCGATACCTCTGCCTAGACTCGACAAGATGAGTGAGAACGACGCACAGCCGAGCGCTGACCTCGAAGAACTGGCTGGTCGACTCTTCGACATGGCGCGCGCCGGGGATGCCGCGACACTGGCCGCCTACCTCGACGCTGGAGTGCCGGTTGACCTGCGGAATCAGGCTGGTGATTCGCTGCTGATGCTCGCGGCCTATCACGGCGATGCGGCGACGGTCGCGACGCTGATAGAACACGGCGCCGACGTCGACCTCGCGAACGACAAGGGCCAGACGCCCCTCGCGGGTGCGGTGTTCAAGGGATTCGACGACGTCGTCACCGCGCTCGTCGCAGCTGGCGCGGATCCGCGTGCGGGAACACCGAGTGCACACGACGCCGCGTCGATGTTCGGCAGGGCCGACTACCTGGAGTACTGGCAGTAGCCCCCTGACAGCGTCCGACGATCCGACCGATCGGCGCTCCAGTATCGTTGACAGGCGTGATCGACCTCAAGATCGTCCGCGACGACCCCGACCTCGTCCGTGCCTCGCAACGCGTCCGCGGTGAAGACCCCGGCCTCGTCGACGTCCTGCTCGACGCCGACACCGCGCGTCGATCCGCCATCGTCGAAGCCGATTCGCTGCGCTCGGAGCAGAAGGCGTTGGGCAAGCAGGTCGGCAAGGCGTCGGGCGACGAGAAGGCCGCATTGCTGGCCAAGGGCAAGGAACTCGCCGAACAGGTGAAGTCCGCTGTCGCCCGCCAGAACGAGGCCGACGACGCGGCGTCGAATGCGCAACGCGCGATCTCCAACATCGTCGAGGGGGCGCCTCCCGGTGGCGAGGACGACTACGTGGTCCTCGAACACGTCGGGCAGCCGCGCGAGATCGAGAATCCTCGAGATCATCTCGAACTCGGCGAATCCCTCGGGCTGATCGACATGGAGCGCGGCGCCAAGGTGTCGGGTTCGCGGTTCTACTTCCTCACCGGTCAGGGTGCGATGCTGCAGCTGGGCCTGCTCACGATGGCCGCGCAGAAGGCCACGGCCAACGGGTTCACGCTGATGATCCCGCCGGTGCTGGTCCGGCCGGAGGTCATGGGCGGCACAGGCTTCCTCGGTGCGCACGCCGACGAGGTCTACCACCTCGACAAGGACGACGACCTCTACCTGGTCGGAACGTCTGAGGTACCGCTCGCCGGCTACCACATGGACGAGATCATCGACCTCTCCGACGGTCCGAAGCGCTACGCCGGATGGTCGACGTGTTTCCGACGCGAGGCCGGCAGCTACGGCAAGGACACCCGCGGCATCATCCGCGTGCACCAGTTCGACAAGGTCGAGGGCTTCGTCTACTGCAAACCCGAGGATGCCGCGGCTGAGCACCAGAAACTGCTCGGTTGGGAGAAGGAGATGCTCGCCGCGATCGACGTCCCGTATCGGGTCATCGACGTCGCCGGCGGCGACCTGGGATCGTCGGCCGCTCGCAAATTCGATTGTGAGGCATGGGTTCCCACGCAGCAGACCTACCGTGAGCTGACCTCGACGTCGAATTGCACGACATTCCAGGCCCGACGCCTCTCCATTCGTTATCGCGACGAGGCGGGGAAGCCGCAAGTGGCTGCGACCCTCAACGGGACGCTGGCGACCACACGATGGATCGTCGCAATCCTGGAGAATCATCAGCAGGCCGACGGTTCGGTTGTGTTGCCCGAAGAACTTGCGCGGTACGTCGGCACCGACGTGCTCAAGCCCCACGCGCTCAAGACTCAGTAGCGTCCGTCGTATGACGCGTGGTGGGCCTGCGTTCGTTACGCGATGGGGCCGGGTGGTCGGATGACACTCGGAATCGTCATCGCGGTGATCGGTGCACTCTCGTTCGCTGCGGCATCGGTCCTGCAGGCCCTCGGTGCCGAGCGTGTGGCGCAACGCGCCGAACACCGTGACGAACTCCGGTCGACCACACCACATCCGACGCTGCGCTCGACCGCTGCGACGATGCTGACGGTGCCGTTCCTCGTCGGCTTCGTGTTCGACATCGTCGGTTTCGTCGCGACCATTGTGTCTGCACGTCTGATCCCGCTCTTCCTCTCGCAGACCATCATCTCCGCGCGGATGGTCGCGACCGCGGTGCTGGCCGCGATCGTGTTGAAGGTGAGTCTCACCTGGCGAGAATGGGTTTCGGGTGCGGTCGTCATCATGTCGCTGGTCCTGTTGGCGATCTCGGCGGGCCGTGAGGGCAACGACTACGACGCCTGGATGAGTTGGGCAGTGCTCGTGGCGGGCCCACTGTTGATCGTGATCGGTATCGCCGGAGCGCGTGTGCTCAAGCGTCGGATCGCAGCGTTCGCCGGTTTGATCGCCGGTGCCATCTTCGGAGTGATGGCTGTGGCGTCGCGTGTTCTGACCGGGGTGTCGCCGTTGGATCTCGGTGTGCTGTTCACCGACCCCGCGCTCTATGCCCTCCTGATCAGTGGGATCGGCGGGTTCTACCTGTTCACCGTTGCGTTGCAGACGGGTTCTGTCAACGGCGCGGCCGCTGCGCTGGTCGTCGGCCAGACGGTACTCCCCGGCGCCGTCGGCATCATCTTTCTCGGTGACGTCACGCGATCCGGCTGGGGCCCGGCAGCGATTGTCGCCTTCGTCGCCGCGGTGGTGGGCGGCGTGATTCTGGCGTCGTCGGGGGCCGTTACGGCCGTCGAGAAGGCCGAGTCGGTGAATCTACCCGCGGGGTACGGGCACGGCGGCTGAGCGCACCGAACCTCGCTGGTTGAGCCGGCCGGCTCACTTGGCCCCGCTGGTTGAACCGGCCGGCTCACTTGGCCCCGCTGGTTGAACCGGCCAGCTCACTTGGCCCCGCTGGTTGAGTCGGCCGGCTCACTTGGCCCCGCTGGTTGAGCCGGCGCGAGCGCAAGCGAGTTGCCGTGTCGAAACCAGCCAGCGAGCAACCACATCACTGCCGATAACCGCGCCGTGAGTACGCGCGCAGCGCATCGAAGTTCCCGTCGATCAATGCACGACGCTTGGCCCGCGACCATCCGTGCACACGCTTCTCGAACGCGTAGGCCTCGGCGATCGTGGCGAACTCGGCGCAGTACACCAGACGGACGGGCCTTCTACGGCTGGTGTACTCCGCGCCCTTACCGCTGTTGTGTTGGTCGACGCGCTTCTCGACGTCGCGAGTGCTTCCGACGTAGTAGCTGCCGTCAGCGCATTCCAAGATGTACATGAAACCGGACATTCCTATGTTTACCCAGTGTTCCGGACAGAACACGAGGCATCTATCCACAGGCACCGGCGTGAATGCGGGTCCGCGGTGTTGGGTGTTGGGGGTGGCTTCGACTCGGCGCCTCGCTGCGCTCGAGGCCGGCTCAACCAGCGGCTGTTACTCGCGGGCCGGCTCAACCAGCGGTTGGTGTGCGGGGTGGCTTCGACTCGGCGCCTCGCTGCGCTCGGGGCCGGCTCAACCAGCGGTTGTTACTCGCGGGCCGGCTCAACCAGCGGCTGTTACTCGCGGGCCGGCTCAACCAGCGGCTGTTACTCGCGGGCCGGCTCAACCAGCGGTTGGTGTGCGGGGCGGGTCAGTCGGCTCGGCTGGCGGAACAGTGCTGAATACTGTTCCCATGGTGATCGGCATCGTCGCGGCAGTACTGGCGGCGTTCGCGTACGGTACGGCCTCGGTGCTGCAGGCGCGCGGCGCGCAGAGCGTCGACGACCAGTCCGCAGGAGCGGCGCCGACGTTGCGTTCGACCGTCACAGCGATGCTGACCGTCTCGTTTCTCACCGGTCTGGCACTCGACGGGCTCGGGTTTGCCGGGAACCTCGTCGCGGACAGACTCATACCGTTGTTCCTGGCTCAACCGATCGTCAGTGCGAACCTGGTGGTCACGGCCGTACTCGCCACCATCGTCCTCGATGCGCGGTTGAGTCGTCGCGAGTGGACCGCGGTGATCGTCGTCGTGGTGGCGCTCGTCGTTCTCGGGCTCGGCGCCGGCGACGAGGGGCACCGTGACCGCGCATGGCTTCACTGGGTGCTGCTCGTCGTCGGCATCGGACTGTTCGTTCTGATCACCGCTGTGACCCGCGTGATCCGCAAAGGGGTCGCGGTCGTTGCGGGTCTCGGTGGAGGTGCGTTGTTCGGGCTGATGGCCGTCGCGATCCGCGTCCTGGACGGACTCGACCCCTTCGATCCGGGTGCGATGCTCACCGACCCTGCCCTGTACGCCGTTGTGATCTGCGGCGTCGGCGGGTTCTACCTGTTCACCGTCGCGCTGCAGACGGGCGCGGTCAGCGCAGCCGCCGCGTCGATCGTGGTGGGCGAGACCGTGATACCCGGCGCGCTGGGCATCGCGCTTCTCGGCGACACGACGCGCGCGGGATGGGGAGTGGTCACGGTGCTCGCCTTCGTCGCCGCGGTCATCGGCGCGGTCGTCGTTGCGACGTCGTCGGCCGTCGAAGTGACGGAGTCCGCGGGCTGACCTTTCGAAACGGAACCACCTCGTCTGTGCACACTCACCTTCGACGGCGCCGAAGGTAAGCGTGCACAGATCGGGTATCTGTAACCGGGCCGCTCAGACGGTCGCGGTGGTCGTCGTCACCTCGACGCGGTGATCGTCGCGCAACGTGTCGACAGCGGCCTCGATCTCGGCTGCGCGCTGCTGGCCGTCCCAGCCGCAGATCTGCGCCATCGCATCACCGAGCTCGCTGAGCACTGCGCCGCTCACACCGCCGACGAAGGCCAGATCCGTACGGCGCAACAAGATGTCGCTGATGTGGACCGCCTGCTCGACCTCGATCATGTACCGCAACTCGGCCGTCGACAGCCCGCTGGCGGGCAGCGGTGCGTCGGGTCCGGCGGAGATCGCGTCGATCACGTCGCTGGCGCGGGTGCCGTAGCGGGTGAGGAGCACCTCGGCACGGTCGGCCGGGACGTCGCCGCGGCGGCTGGCCACCCAAGCTCGACGCTGCGCATCCGTGGTCGGGTAGTCGCGACCGCCACCGATGGGCAGGCCGACAGTGGAGACCTGACGGGCCGCGCCGAGTAGCTCCATGATCCGGTCGGACAGCTGCTCGCCGAGGGCGCGGAACGTGGTCCACTTGCCGCCAACCAGGCTGAGCACCGGCACCGAGACCCCGGGCAGCTGTGTGCTTTCGACGTTGTAGTCACGCGAGACGAAGCCCGGCGTCGTGTCGTCGTGGCGCGGCAGCGGCCGGATACCGGAGAAGGAGTACACGATGTCGTCACGCGACACCGCGATGTCGGGGAACACGTGCTTGATGAGATCGAAGAAGTAGTCGATCTCCTCGTCGGTGCAGTGTGTCGGCCGGCTGGGATCGGCGTCGATGTCGGTGGTGCCCACCAGAACCCGATCCTTGAGCGGGTAGATCAACACGATGCGACCGTCGGAGTGCTCGAAGAAGATCTCTCGTCCGCGCGTCGCGGCAACCAGATCCGGATGATCGAGCACGATGTGGGATCCCTTGGTGCCGCCCATGTATCGGGTGTCGCCGCCGAGTGCGTCGTTGGTGAGGTCGGTCCACGGGCCGCTCGCATTGACGATGACCTCGGCCGAGACGGTGAACTGCTCACCGCTGACGCGGTCGGCCAGCACGACCTCGCCGTCGCGGATGGCCACGGCCTCGACGTGGTTGGTTGCCCGCGCATGTGGACCGGTGGCCAGACCGTCCTTGAGGACGTCGAGTGCGAGTCGTTCGGGATCGTGCACCGATGCGTCGAAGTACGTTGCGGTGTAACGAATTCCGGAGTTCATGCGCGGCATGTCGGCACGGGCCTTGTTGCCCACACGGAACTTGTGCCGCGGTACGCGACGCTTACCCGCGCCGGAGAAGGCGTCGTACATCACCAGCCCGGCCTTGATCAGCGCGGCGCCGCGCTCGTTCGGCTTTCCGGTGTTGTGGGTGAGGAAACGACGCGGCGCGTTGAGGATTCCGCTGAACGTCGAGAAGATCGGGACCGTCGTCTCGAGCGGCTTGACGTAGTGCGGCGCGATCTCGAGCAGGCCGTTACGCTCGTGCACCGATTCACGGACGAGTCGGAACTCGCCGTTCTCGAGGTAGCGGATACCGCCGTGGATCATGTGGCTCGACGCCGACGATGCGCCGCTGACCCAGTCGTTGCGCTCGACGAGAACGACGTCGACGCCCTGCAGGGCCAGGTCGCGGAAAGTGGAGATGCCATTGATGCCGCCACCGATGATCAGGACCTGCGCCGACGGGCGCTCGGTGAGCGCCGCGACGCCGGGCCGCAACGGAGCGATCTTGTTGAGATTTTCGGTCATGATGTCATCCTGTCGACTCGTGCACATAAGCGCAATAGATCTGCACGTATGTGCAGTGGTGGATTCTGCTGGTAGAACGTGTGGGGTGGAACGACTCACGGCGGCTGATCCGAAGCGCACCGCACTCGCGGTACGCGCGGCGCACCTGTATTACATGCAGGATCTCGACATGGCCGCGATCGGACGTGAGTTGGGTATGTCGCGCTCGTCGGTCTCGCGACTGTTGAGCTTCGCGCGGGCGAGCGGTCTCGTCGACATTCACATCCATGCCCCCGCGGGACGCACGGGTGAGATCGCCGACGAGTTCGGGCGACGATTCGGTGTGACCGCCTCCGTCGTGCCGACGACCGCGCAGATGTCCGATGCCGACCGTCTCGAAAGGGTCGGACAGGAGGCCGCTCGCGTGCTCGGCAGGGCGCTCGACGCCAACACGACGCTCGGTGTCGCGTGGGGTGCAACGGTCAGCGTGGTCAGCAGACACGTCGTGCCCAAGGAGTTGTGGAACACCCAGATCGTGCAACTCAACGGCGCGGGCAATCCCACGAGTTCCGGAATCGACTACGCCAGCGAGATCCTGCGCCGCTTTGCCACCGCCTATTCGGCTCGCGTCGAACAGTTTCCGGTGCCTGCCTTCTTCGACGACCCGAACACCAAGGTCGCACTCTGGCGCGAGCGGAGCACGAGGAGGGTCCTCGACGTCCAGCGGTCGATGGATGTCGTGCTCTTCGGTCTCGGCGCCCCTACCGCCGACGTGCCGAGCCACGTCTACACCGGTGGCTACCTCGAGCCGGACGACTTCGACTCGTTGCGTGCCGAGGCGGTCGTCGGCGATGTCGCGACCGTGTTCTTCCGTCACGACGGCAGCGACTCCGGAATCGAGTTGAACAAGCGGTCGTCCGGACCGGATCTCGACGTGATCCGTGCGGTCCCGCGTCGGATCTGTGTCGTGTCGGGAGAGTCGAAGGCCGCGGCGACCGAGGGAGCGTTCGCCGCGGGCCTCATCACCGACATCGTGCTGGACGAGAACCTTGCCCGGCTGCTCATCCACCGCAACGCTGAGCGCGGGTGAGTGATGGCAGCCGGACGCAGTCATGTCGTCAGTCCACATCCACCCAGTCGAGGGTGCGCTCAACGGCTTTGCGCCACTGCTTGTAGCCCGACTCGCGCTGCTTGTCGTCCCACTCGGGGGTCCACCGGCGCGCTTCGTTCCAGTTCTCCCGTAGCTCGTCGGTGTTGTCCCAGAATCCCACGGCCAGACCGGCGGCGTAGGCGGCGCCGAGCGCCGTCGTCTCTGCGACGACGGGACGACTGACCGGTACGCCGAGGACGTCGGCCTGGATCTGCATGCACAGCTCGTTGGCGGTCACACCGCCGTCGACCTTGAGGACATCAAGCGAGACACCGGAATCGGCGACCATCGCCTCGGTGACGTCGCGCGTCTGGTAGCAGATCGACTCGAGCGTTGCCCGTGCGAGGTGTGCGTTGGTGTTGAACCGCGACAACCCGACGATCGCACCGCGCGCATCCGAGCGCCAGTACGGTGCGAACAGACCGGAGAACGCGGGCACGAAGTAGACGCCGCCGTTGTCCTCGACCTGACGTGCGAGGGCTTCCGATTGCGATGCACCACTGATGATTCCGAGCTGGTCGCGCAGCCACTGCACCGCAGACCCGGTGACCGCGATCGATCCTTCGAGCGCGTAGACGGGCTTCTCGTCGCCGAGCTGGTAGGCGACGGTGGTGAGTAGTCCCGACTTGGATCGGACGATGTCGGTGCCGGTGTTGAGCAGCATGAAATTGCCTGTGCCGTAGGTGTTCTTTGCTTCGCCCGGGGCGAAGCACACCTGACCGACGGTTGCCGCCTGCTGATCGCCGAGCACGCCGGTGATCGGAACCTCGCCGGCGAGCGGACCCGTCGACTCCGTGACGCCGAATGCCTTCGGACTCGACGACGGGAGGATGTCGGGGAGCATCGCTCGCGGAATGTTGAAGAGCGCCAGCAATTCGTCGTCCCAGTCGAGGGTCTCGAGATTCATCAGCATGGTGCGGCTGGCGTTGGTGACGTCTGTGACGTGCTCGCCGCCGCGATATCCGCCGGTCAGATGCCAGGTGAGCCAGGTGTCGGTGGTGCCGAAGATGGCGTCACCGCGTTCGGCCGCCTCGCGGACGCCGGGCACGTTCTCCAGAATCCACTGGATCTTGCCGCCTGCGAAGTAGGTGGCGGGCGGTAGTCCGGCCTTGTGGCGGATCGTGTCACCGTGCCCGTTGCGTTCGAGTGCGCTGGCGATCTTGTCGGTACGGGTGTCCTGCCAGACGATCGCGTTGTAGTACGGACGTCCCGTTCGTCGATCCCAGACGACGCTGGTCTCGCGCTGGTTGGTGATGCCGAGCGCTGCGAGGTCCGACGACGCCAAACCGGCTTTGCCCAGTGCGGTCTGGATGACCGCCGAGGTGCGCTCCCAGATCTCGACGGGATTGTGCTCGACCCAGCCCGCGCGGGGCAGGATCTGCTCGTGCTCGAGTTGGTGACGTGCCACCTCGTTTCCGGAATGGTCGAAGATCATGAAGCGTGTGCTGGTGGTTCCCTGGTCGACGGAACCGACGAATTCTGGCATGGGTGTCTCTCGTTCTGTGTGCGTCCACGGACGCGAGTGGGTTGGGATCGGTGAATGTGTGTGAAGTCAGTGTCTCGCGCCGACGTGCTCGGACTCAGTCGGTTCGCTGACTCCGATCTCCTGGCTGTCGTCGGACTCCGACGGCAGGAAGCGCTCGATACCGAAGACGAAGATCGCGCCGCCGAGCAGTCCGCCGATGATGGGGGCCACGATGGGCACCCAGAAGTAGAGTTCGGGACCGTTCGCCGAGAACATCGCGTCGCCGTAGCCGGTCAGCAGCGAGGCGAGGCGAGGTCCGAAGTCGCGGGCCGGGTTGATGGCGTAGCCGGCATTGGTGCCCCACGCCATGCCGATCGCGACGACGAGGATGCCGATGATGAGCGGCGCCATGTTGCCGAGCGGTGGATTGTTGACCGCGTTGGTCAGGGCGAAGATGACGGCCACCAGGATGGCGGTGCCGATCACCTGGTCGATGAACGCCGTGGTCATCGACACACCGGCGCCCGGAGACGTGGAGAAGATGCCCTGCGTGGCCTTGGTGTGGTCGGGATCGATTGCCCTGATCTGGTCGGCGTAGGCGAATCGGACGATCAGTGCGCCGATGAACGCGCCGACCATCTGTGCGCCGATGAACGGAAGCACCTTACGCCGGTCGAATCCCTTGAAGACCGCGAGCGCGATCGTGACCGCGGGGTTGAGGTGGGCGCCGCTGAGGCGTCCGGCGACGTACACCGCGAGGGCGACGCCGAAGCCCCACGCGAAGGCGATCGAATTGTGGTCGCCCGCTCCGAGCGATTTGGGGAATCCGCCACCGATCACCTGGGCGACAACTCCGCAGCCGAACAGGATGAGGATCATCGTGCCAAGGCATTCGGCGGAGAGTTCACCCACCAGCGGGATTTTCTTCGTCATGGTTTCACTCCTTTGTGACCGGCCCGATGTCGCGATGTGTTGTCGGTGACTGCCGGATGGAGGAAAAACTAGGGCGCAGGTGTGACCCAGATCAATGATTACCGTTCGACAATGTCGAACGAACGTCGGCCATTCTTGATTGCAGCAGGTGTAGCGCACCGTAGAGTCGGCCGAGACGAGCAACGTCGCACCTCATGGGAGGAGGTCAGGGTGCCGGGACCGATCCAGTCGATACAGCGTGCTGCAGCCGTGCTCGACCTGCTCGAGCGCAGTCCTCGGTCGCTCTCCCTGCGCGAGATCGCAGCTGAACTGGCGCTGCCGAAGGCAACCGTGCACGGGATCCTCAGCACACTGGCACACATCGGCTATGTCGATCAGGAGGAGGACGGCTCGTACGCGCCGGGGGTCCGCCACAGCGGCGGCGCATCGGTTCTCGACGGCAACGTGCTGCGGTCGGCGGCGATGGGCTGGTGCGACACCTTGGCGTCGATGCTGGACATGCAGGTCTGGCTGGAGGTGCTCAACGTCGACGCAGCAGAGGTGGTGCACCATGTTTTCCGGCCGGACGACTCGCCGCAGCGGATGCGGGTCGGTGAGCGACTGCCACTGCATGCCTCGGCGGGCGGGAAGCTGCTGCTGGCCTACTCCCAGGATCGGGACAGACTGCTGCGCAACATGATCCTCGACAGGTTCACGTCCGAGACCGTCGTGTCACGCACCGACCTCACTGCAGAGATCGCCACCGTGCGACAGACCGGACTCGCCATCGAACACGGTGAGTACGAACACGGCACCGCCGCCGCAGCGGTACCCCTGCACGGGCGTCGGCCGGGTGAGATCGGGGCGCTCGTGGTCGTGGGACCGCCGTCGTCGGTCTTCCGGTCGGGTTCGTTGCCACGCAATCAGGTCATCGATCAGATGCGCCAGGCCGCCACTTCGATAGACCGTGAACTGGGGGTTCATCGGTGAGCAGGTCGTCGGACGACGGAGCTGTGGTGGCGTCCATCGACGTCGGCACGACGTCGTCGCGGTGCATGCTGTTCGATCGGCACGGGCGGATGGTGTCGATCGCCCAACTCGAACAGAAGCAGTCGTTCCCGCGCCCCGGCTGGGTGGAACAGAATGCTCACGAGTTGTGGGTCAACGTGCAGAAGGTCGTTCCCAAGGCATTGGCTCTCGCGGGACGTACGCCTTCCGACGTCGCCGCCCTCGGTGTCGCGAACCAGCGTGAGACGACGGTGATCTGGGACCGCCGCACCGGCCGCCCGCTTGCCCCCGCGATCACCTGGCAGGACACGCGTACCGGGCCGATGGTCGACCAACTCGGGGAGCACGCGAGTGAGATCCGCGATGTGACCGGACTCGACCCCGCGACCTACTTCGCCGCACCGCGTCTGCGGTGGCTTCTCGACAACATCGGGGGTGCGGAGGCCGCAGCCCAGCACGGTGAAGTGCTGTTCGGGACCCTGGAGACGTGGCTGATCTGGAATCTGACCGGGGGGCCGAAGGGCGGTATCCACATCACCGACGTCACCAATGCGAGCCGCACCCTGCTCCTCGATCTGCGACGCCGTGACTGGAGTTCACGGATGCTTCGTCTCCTCGACATCCCCGAGTCGATGATGCCCAGGGTCGTCGCAAGCAGTGAGGTGTATGCCAAGTGTGTTCGAGTGCTCCCCGGTGTACCGATCGGTAGTGCGCTCGGTGATCAGCAGTCGGCACTGTTCGGACAGACGTGCTTCGACCCTGGTGATGTCAAATGCACCTATGGCACAGGTGCTTTCGTGTTGATGAATGTGGGAACCTCGATCGTTCCGTCGGCGCGCGGTCTCGTTCCGACCATCGCCTACAGCCTTCCCGGCCAGGCGCCTGTGTACGCACTGGAGGGGCCGATCGCCGTGACCGGATCGCTGGTGGGATGGTGTCGTGACCAGCTCGGCTTGATCGACTCGGCGCCGGAGATCGAGACACTCGCCCGTACCGTCGACGACAACGGCGGCTGTTACGTCGTGCCCGCGTTCTCGGGTTTGTATGCGCCGCACTGGAATTCGGAGGCCCGCGGAATCGTCACCGGGCTGACGTCGTACGTCACCAAGGGGCATCTCGCCCGCGCCGTCCTCGAGGCCACTGCGTGGCAGACCGCAGACGTCGTCGAGGCGATGCGCGATGTCGCCGGGATCGAACTGCAGCGTTTGGCGGTCGACGGTGGAATGACGGCCAACAACCTGCTCATGCAGCACGTCGCGGACGTTCTCGACGTTCCCGTGGTCAGGCCGTTCGTTTCCGAAACAGTCTCGCTCGGTGCGGCCTACGCGGCTGGGCTCGCGGTCGGATACTGGGACGATCTGGACTCACTGCGCGACAACCGGCACCTGGCCGCATCGTGGGCTCCGTCGATGGACCCGCAGCGCAGACGTCGTGAGGCTGCTGGATGGCAGTCGGCGGTGCGTCGAGCGCTTGCCGACGTCTGAGGTGTGAGTCCCTCGGCCACCGACCACTGCCGAGATCGGATTGATATGCGTTGGTGTCGAGCGCATTGCAGATCTCGTGGCGAACCTTCGGCATAGCGGCTACGGTCGAAAGAGAGGTTCCTCTTCGCGTGACCGGGACAGACGAGCGACGTCCCGGAAGTTGAGTTGTTCTGGCGTCGGTGATGTCGCGCTCCTGTCATCGCCGCCCTCGACAATGCCCGCATGGCCACAGGAAAACTGCGCGTGCTCAAGTGAAATGAGGAAACCTTGTCCGAGTCATGGTTCGGTAGCGACCCTTTCAGCAATGACGCCTTCGGCGACATCTTCAACCAATTCTTCGGCAGCAGCGGTAGCCGCCCGCAGGTGCAGCGCGTCGACGTCAACCGGTTGTTCAGTGACGACACCAAACGCCTGGTGTCGACGGCAGCACAGGCAGCCGTCGAGTGGGGAAACGCAGAGATCACGCCGGAACATCTCCTGTATGGCGCGACGCAGGTGGAGCCGTCACGTTCGATCATCGAACAGACCGGGCTCGATCCCGACACGGTTGCCTCCCAGATGCAGGCGATCTCCGGAGTCGACTCAGGAGCCTCCTCGGGTGACGAGAGCCCGGGCCTGAGCCCCGCGTCGAGGCAGGCGTTACGCAATGCCCAACAGCAGGCCGCGCGCGCCAACGTCGGCTACGTGGGACCCGAGCACGTGCTGCTCGGCATCGCGATGCTGCCGTCCGACATTCCTGCCGCCCGGTTGCTGAAGGGCGGCGCGGGTATCGACGAGGGACGCAAGACCGAGGCCGCCAAGCCCGCCCAGACCGACACACCGACGCTCGACGAATACGGACGTGACCTGACCGAGGAGGCCAGGGAGGGCAACGTCGACCCCGTGGTCGGGCGCAACGACGAGATCGAGGAAACCATCGAAATCCTCTCCCGACGTCGCAAGAACAACCCGGTGCTCATCGGCGACCCCGGCGTCGGCAAGACGGCCATCGTCGAAGGTCTTGCGCAGCGAATCGTCAACGGCGACGTGCCGTCGACGCTCGCAGGCCGCCGCGTCATCGCGTTGGACATGAGTTCGATGGTCGCGGGCGCCAAGTATCGCGGCGAGTTCGAGGAACGATTGACGAAGGTGCTCGACGAGGTGCGTGAGCATTCCGATGAGCTCGTCCTGTTCATCGATGAGTTGCACACCATCGTCGGAGCGGGTTCGGGCGGCGAGGGCTCGATGGATGCGGGCAACATGCTCAAACCCGCACTCGCCCGCGGCGAACTACACACGATCGGCGCGACCACGATCGACGAATACCGCAAGTACATCGAGAAGGACGCGGCACTCGAACGTCGATTCCAACCGGTGATGATCTCCGAGCCATCGGTCGATGACACCATTCAGATCCTCGAAGGCCTCGCCGACGTCTACGAGGAGCATCACCAGGTTCGTTACACCAAGGAAGCCCTCGTGGCCGCGGCGGAACTGACGGATCGATACGTGACCGACAGGTTCATGCCGGACAAGGCGATCGACGTGATCGACCAGGCCGGCGCGCGAGTTCGGTTACGCACCAAGACTCCCGACCCGCAGACGCGTGAATTCCAAGAGGAGATCGCACGACTCGAACGCGAGAAGGAATCGGCCGTCGCCAATGAGGATTACGAGCGGGCGAATCAACTCAAGAGCGAGATCGACGAGAAGCGTGCCGACGCGGGCGCGGAAGGTCAGTCGCCCACTCCCGAGGTGACCGTCATGGACATCGCGGAGGTGGTGTCGCGTCAGACCGGAATTCCGGTGTCGGAGTTGACAACCGAGGAACGCGAGAAGCTCCTGGGGCTGGAGAACACGCTGCATGACAGGGTGATCGGACAGGACAAGGCGGTCACCGCGGTCGCCGAGGCGGTCCGTCGGGCCAGGGCAGGACTCTCCGATCCCAACCGGCCCATCGGATCTTTCCTGTTCCTCGGACCGACCGGTGTCGGCAAGACCGAACTCGCCAAGGCACTCGCCGCAGCGGTCTTCGGCGACGAGGACCGCATGATCCGCTTCGACATGAGCGAGTTCCAGGAGAAGCACAACGTGGCGCGGCTCGTCGGCGCTCCTCCCGGATATGTCGGGTACGAGGACGCAGGGCAGCTCACCGACAAGGTTCGTCGCCAGCCATATTCGGTGATCCTCTTCGACGAGATCGAGAAGGCGCACCCGGATGTGTTCAACGTCCTGCTGCAGCTGCTCGACGACGGTCGGGTGACCGACGGCCAGGGTCGCACCGTCGATTTCAAGAACACGCTGGTGATCATGACGAGCAACATCGGTTCCGACCTCATCCTCAACGCGCCGGATGGCGATGTCGAGAAGGTCGTCCCCGACGTGATGGATCTGCTGCGCCAACGGTTCCGCCCCGAATTCCTCAACCGCATCGACGAGACCGTCGTGTTCGATCGACTCGACAAGACACAACTGCGGCAGATCGTCGACCTCACCCTCGACGGAACGCGCCGTATGCTCAAGTCGCAGAGCATCGCTCTCGAGGTCACCGACGCGGCGAAGGACCAACTCGCCGAAGAAGGATACGAGCCGGAGTTCGGCGCTCGTCCGTTGCGCCGCCTGATCCAGAAACAGCTCGACAACGAACTGTCGAACCTCGTCCTGAAGGGAGCCGTCGAGCCGGGTGACACTGTCGTCGTCGACGCCGGGGAGCCGAGACTGACGCTGTCGGTCGAGAAGGACACGGCAGCACAGAAACCTGCGGATGAACTGGCCGAGGCGCCGACCGACTCCCAACCGCACGCCGCATCGGCTGCAGCTGAGGAGAACTGACACACGTGAATGCACACAACCGCAAGACCCGCGACGCCATCCTCGGACACCCGGCGCCCCGCGACATCGAGTGGACGCAGTTCATCAACATGTGGGAGGACGTCGCCGACGACGTCGAGCAGGAACACGGGGACCGTTTGTCGGTGTCGCTCAACGGGCATCGTGAGGTCTTCCACCGGCCGCACAACGGGCGTGTCTCGATCGAGGACATCGAGCGTGCTCGCCATCTCCTCGCTGAGACCCCGAAGGACCAGGGCGACGGTTCGCTCGCGGTGGTGACCGTCGACGCCAAGGGTGATCGCATACTGACCTTCGATCTCGACGAGGCGAAGGTGACCGACTCCAGCGAGAAGGTGCGCGACAAGCGGCCCGTGGCGCGGCACCTGCGTGCGGTCGAACGTGCGACCGGAAAAGACGACGAGAAGGAACTCGACACCTTCTTCAAGGAGCTCTCCGGGTCTATCAAGCTCGATCTCGGCGACAGGTCTTTCGTGCTGCTCGGGCACGGCAAGGGTAAAGCCGATGTGGCTGAGCAGTTCACGAAGTGGCTCGCCGAGCATGATGAGTCGGTCTACAGCCACATTCTGGGTGTGGCAGCCATCGATCTGTCGGCTGCGACGGACTCCGACATCGAGCAGCGGGCCCTCGAGGTGACGCGCGGAGGAGCGGTCTGACGGGACGGTTTCGGGACAATGCCCTGCGTGCGGTAGAGCGCTGGTCTAGTTTGAGCGGGTGCGCAGAGCAGATGTGACTCATCGGTCGGGGGGCCTGCGGGTCGCGTTCGGCGTCATCGCCATGTGTGTGGCGCTGTTCGGTGTATCGGCCGGCGTGTCGTCCGCGGCCCCTCCGGCACAGTCGATACCACCGAGCCCGGCTGCGGCGCCACGCGTTCTGCCAATCGACGATCCGTTCTACACGCCGCGAGTTCCGATCGGCGGGTTGGCGCCCGGCGCGGTGATCGGCTCGCGGGTTGTGACGCTCGGTACGAACGGGACGAGTCTCCCCGCCACCGGAACCCAGCTGCTCTACCGCACCACCGACGCCTTCGGAGCACCGTCGTCGACGGTCACCACGATCATCTCGCCGCCTGGCGCAAAGCGCGGCACCCCGCGACGCATGATCTCCTACCACGAGTTCTACGACGCGCTCGGCAGCCAGTGCGATCCGTCGTACACCTTGCGCGGCGGCAGGTCGTCTGCAGGCGCCGTCGACACGACGATGATCGCGACCATGGTGGCCGCGGGTTACACCGTGGTGGTTCCCGATTACGAGGGCCCCGATCTGAGGTGGACGATCGGCAAGGAATCGGCGCACGCGGCGCTCGACGGAATCCGCGCGGCTCAACGGTTCCTGCGCATATCCGCGTCGACGCCCGTCGGCCTGTACGGCTACTCGGGCGGCTCCATCCCCACCGGCTTCGGGGCAGAACTGGCGCCGACGTATGCGCCAGAACTGAATCTGATCGGTGCAACGGCCGGTGGGGTGTTGGTGAACCCCCGCAACAACCTGGCCTACGTGAACGGCGCCCCGCGGTGGTCTGCGGTCATACCGGCGCTGATGAGCGTGTACGACGAAACCTACGATCTCGGTATCGAGAAATTCCTGTCACCCAAGGGCACCCAGGTTCTCTCGGATATCCGTGGCGAGTGCATCAACAACTTCCTGGGTAAGTATCCCAACCTCACGGATTCGTCCCTGCTGTTGCCCCGGTATCCGTCGCTGCTGGACGTGCCAGGCATTCGGGCTGCGATGAGCAAGAACGTGATGGGTACCGTCGGCACACCGCGGGCACCGATGATGCTCGGGGTCGGTGACGCCGACGGTCGCGGTGACGGCGTGATGCTCACCGCTGACGTGGTCGGATTGGCCCACACCTATTGCGCGCGTGGACTACCGACCACGGTGCACGTCTATCACGGACTCACGCACGCCGAAGCCCTCGTGCCGTGGACCGGTGACGCGCTGGCCTATCTCAACGACCGCTTCGCCGGGCGACCCGCGAGCGTCTGCTGAGCGGCACGCCGACTGACCAGCCGCGGGTCACGACGGAAGCGGGTCGCGGATCAGGGGGCAGGTCATGCAGTGACCGCCGCCGCGTCCGCGTCCGAGTTCGGCGCCGACGATCATGATGACCTCGACGCCCTGCTTGCGTAGCAGCCCGTTCGTATAGGTGTTGCGGTCGTAGGCGAACACGACGCCGGGTTCGACGGCCACGAGGTTGTTGCCGCTGTCCCACTGCTGTCGTTCGGAATCGTAGGCGCTGCCACCTGCCTCCACCACGCGCAGGCCGTCGAGGCCGAGCGCCTGCTGCACCACCTTGAGGAAGTGATCGGACTCGGCGATCACCTCGACACCGGGCTCGCTGTCGGAGGGAAGCAGTGTGAACGGCCGGATGGCGTCGACGATGCGTGGATACACCGACACCAGATCGCGATCGGCGAAGGTGAACACGGTGTCGAGATGCATGGCAGAACGCAGCTTGGGCATGCCCGCGACGACGACCTTGTGCGCCGCGCCGCTGGCGAACAGTTCGAGCGCGACCTGCGTGACCGCCTGCCGTGAGGTGCGCTCACTCATGCCGATGAGAACCACACCGTCTCCCGGTACGAGAACATCCCCGCCCTCGATCGTCGCTGCGCCCCAGGAGAGTTCGGGATCACCCCACCAGACTGTCGCGCCGACGAAGTCCGGGTGGAACTGATAGACAGCCTTCATCAGTAGTGTCTCGTCGTGGCGGGCCTGCCAGAACAGCGGGTTCAGGGTGACTCCGCCGTAGATCCAGCAGGTGGTGTCGCGGGTGTAAAGGGTGTTGGGCAGCGGAGGCATCAGGTACTCACCGCGCCCGTTGGCCTCGTCGACGAGGGCCACGTACTTCGGTCGCAGCTCGATCGGCAGGTCGACGGTCGACAGTCCCCCGATCAGGAACTTTGCCAACTCCCGGGACGGGAGCTCGTCGAGGAACTGACGTGTGGCACCGATCAACCCGATCCCGGTTTCGTTGGCGACGATCTTTCGGTCGAGCAGCCACGTCCGTGCTTCCGGGATGTCCATCGTCTCGCTCAGTGCATTGTGCAGTTCGACGACGTCGACGCCTCGGTCACGCATCTTGGTGATGAAGTCGAAGTGGTCGCGCTTGGCGTTCTGCACCCAGAGCACGTCGTCGAAGAGCAGTTCGTCCGCGTTGGAGGGTGTCAGACGCTCATGTGCGAGACCAGGAGCGCAAACCAGGACCTTGCGCAATTTGCCGACCTCGGAGTGGACGCCGTAGTGCGATGCGGGTGTCGTCATGATGTGCCTTTCGTGTGGTCCGGATGGTGGTGCGCAGTGGGGTCGTCGACGTAGTACGAATGTCGTTCGTGTTCTGGCTCGTCGAAGATGTCCTCCGAACCCGTTGCAAGATAGATGATTCCGCCGATCGCGCCGACGAGGAACACTCCGAACAGCGCTGCTTCCGCCGGCCGGAAGACACGCAGCTTCTGTTCACGGCGTGCGATGACGTACAGAATGGTGCCCGGCGCGTAGAGGATGCACGACAGCAGGAGCTTGTCCCACCCTGCGGCCCAGACGAGAAAACCGGTGTAGATCACCGCGACGGCCGCGACCACCATGTCGACCGCGCGGGTGCTGCCGTCGATCTCGCGTTCGCGGCTGCCATAGGTTTCGCGGGTCAGTGTCAATTTCAACATGTATGCGGCTGCCAGTAGATAGGGGAGCAACGCCAGTGCCGCGGTGAGATCGAGCATGAAGTCGAGGCCGTCGTCGACGAACAGGATCAGGATCAGCAGCAGTTGTACTAGTCCGGTTGCGAAGATCAGCGCGGGCACCGGTGCGCCGGCCTTGTTCTCGCGTCCGAGGAACCGCGGCATGTCGTTGCTACGCGCGGGTATGTAGAGGACCTCGGCGGCCATGAGTGTCCAGGCGAGGTACGCGCCGAGTACCGACAGGATGACGCCGATTCGGATGAATATCGAACCCCACTCGCCCACAAGTGATTCCAACACCGAAGCCATCGACGGCTGGTCGATGTTCGCAAGCTCTCCCTGCGGCATCGCTCCGTAGGAGACCAGTGTCACCAGTGCGAAGACACCGAGAACCCCGACGAAACCGAGAACCGTTGCACGACCCACGTCTTCACGCTTCCGCGCGAAGCGCGAGTACATGCTGGCACCCTCGATGCCGAGGAACACGAAGACCGTGATCAGCATCGTCCCCTTGACCTGCTCCCACAGCGACCCTACTTCGATGCCGTTGCCGCCCCAGAAGTTGTCGGAGAAGTACCCCGCGTCGAGCATGATCAGTGCCAGCACGATGAACACGAGGATGGGCACCACCTTGGCGATCGTGGCGATGCGGTTGATGATGGCTGCCTGCTGCACCCCGCGGCTGATCAGCCAGAAGAACAGCCACAATCCGATCGAGGACAGGACCACGGCCAGGACCGTCGAACCGTCGCCGAGTGCGGGGAACAATGCACTCGTTGTCGCCATGATCAGCACCCAATACGACGTGTTTCCCGCGCACGCGGACGCCCAGAAGCCGAACGCGGAATTGAAGCCGACGTAATCGCCGAATCCGGCCTTGGCGTAAGCGAAGATGCCGGCGTCGAGTGTTGGCTTGCGCACTGCGAGGCGCTGGAAGACGAAGGCCAGCATCAGCATTCCGGTACCGGCGATCGCCCACGCGATGAGGGCGCCGAGCACGCCGGTCTCGGTGCCGAATCGCCTGGGAAGCAGAAAGACTCCCGACCCGACCATCGAACCGACCACCATCGCCGTCAGGGTCGGCAGGTTGACCTTCTGGTCCGCGTCAGTTGTCGTGGTGGCTGATCCTGTAGTCGCCATGCCTGCTCCTGGGTTCAGTATGTCGGCGGGTCAATAGTGCCTCCTGGTGGCGGCAGGGGTAGGCCGAACGTGTGTCCGCACTTCGGGGGTCACGGGGGCCTGGAGTCCGCCGACATCGCAGGTCAGTGATGGTCGCAGTCCTCAGTTCGCGTGCCGTGCACCGAATGTTCACCACACGCGTCGAGGTGCATTTCTACCGTTGTCCCATGGCTGTCACGCCGAATCACAGAACCGAGCCAACCGCTCGACGTTCCGTTCTTCGCGTCACCGTGCTCTGGCTCGCCGTCGTGCTGGCGCTGTTGCTTCTGATCAGCGCGGTGAGCGTCATCGGACGAGGATTCAGGCTGTTGGGCGACGACCGCGCGCATCAACTCTTCGCTTTCGCCGGGAATCCTTTTGTGGGGCTTGCCGTCGGGGTGCTCGCAACGGTGATCGTCCAGTCGTCGACAACTGTGACGGCCATCGTCGTCACCGCCGTCGGAACAGGCGCGTTGACAGTCAACGAGTCGGTTCCCATCATCATGGGCTCGAATGTCGGGACGACGGTCACCTGTACGTTCGTCGCACTCGGATTCGTCGGTTCGCGCGAGGAGTTTCGTCGAGCATTGATGGCGTCGACGATTCACGACTTCTTCAATGTGCTGGCGCTCGTCATCTTCTTTCCACTTGAACTGATCTTCCATCCCCTCGCGCGAATCTCCGGGTGGCTCACTGATCTGCTCTATGGCAGCAGTCTTCCCGATCCGTCGAACATGAATGTGATCCGCTGGTTGACGCGGCCGGTGGTGACACTCGTCGTCGATGTCGTCGGACGAATCGGAACCGTATATGTCGGTGCACTTCTCGTGGTTGTCGTCGGGATCGCCATGATCTTTGTCGCGATCAGATTCCTGTCGCGGTTACTCAAGGTTCTGATGGTCGGGCGAGCTCGCGACGCACTGATGGTCGCCGTTGATCGAGGTCCGCTGCGCGCGATGCTCACCGGATTCGGTGTGACAGTGATGACGCAGTCGTCGACCGTGACGAACACGATTCTCGTGCCCTTCGTCGGGACAGGAGCGATCACTCCGAAGCAGGTCTACCCGGTGACGCTCGGTGCCAACCTCGGCACCACGCTGACAGCGCTGCTCGCGGCATTCGCGGTCACCGGTTCCAACGCCAAGACCGGTTTGCAGACCGCCCTGGTGCATGTCGTCTACAACGTCGCCGCAGTGGCGGTCATATTCGGGATTCCGTTCCTGCGCCGAATCCCGCTCGGCTGCGCGGCGTGGCTCGCCGATCGATCGGTCGACAGCAAGAGATTCCTGGCGACCTATCTGGTCGTCGTGTTCATCGTGTTGCCCATGTCGGTGATTCTGTTGAGCCTTGTCTTCTGAGCCGGTTCCTTCGATTCGCAGGTCCCGTGCGGGCCACCCAGTCCGCGACAGCGACCGATTCGGACACGGGGCGTAGGTCTCTACTTCTCCCGTCCGGCCAGCAGAAACACGCGTGCTCTGGGATCATCTGTGCACGTAGTAGTGCGGAGGTGCATCTCATGGTGGATTCGATGCTCACGCAGCGGACGCCCCTGCCGTCGCCGAACGCCACCGGCGCCGCTCACCCGCCTTCTGGTGCGGCGTCTGCCCGCTCGCGTCACCGGCACCCGGCTGCGCGTCATCCCGCACATCGTGCCGCCGACAGGCCTACTGCCCGCTCGTCTGTCCCGACCCCGCCCGCGTCCTATTCGGTCGGGGTGACCGGGGTGCTGCGTTCGGCGGCTCTTGTCTGGTCCGGTGTGATGCCGGTGGCCCAGTTCATCGCCTACTCCGATTCGGTGCACTCCTTCGACAGCGCGATGCTGATCCGCGGGTTGTTCGTCGCGCACGCGCTCTGCTGGGTGGCAACTCTGACCACTCGGTCGACAATGTGGGCGCCGGTGATGACCTGGTCGATGATCTGCGTGGGGCTCGCGGTGTCGGCGGAGCCCACCGATGTCGCCGCGCTGCGCATCGTGCTGAACGTGTGCCTCTGCGTCGGCATTGTCGCTGCCCTCGTGGGAGCGAAACGGACGGCTCTGTCCGTGGCCGGTGCGCTGTCTGGAGCGGCATCGGTTGCCATCGCGGTGAACTACCTGGCGCTCCAGGGCACTCCGGAGACCGGGCTCGGCCGCGTCGCGCAGTACTACGCGCTCGCGATACCTGTGTACACGGTGTGTTCCACCGCGGCCGTCGCTCTTCTGGCCGCAGGATGGCGCGACATCGCCGAGTTGACCGACCGTCATCGCGCGTCTCGCGAGCACAGTGAGCGCGCGATGGTCCGCGGAATCGCGAAGGCCGAACTCGGTAGTCATCAATCGCGCGTCCTGCACGACACCGTCGTGAACACCCTCGGCGCGGTGGCAAATGGTGCGGTGGTCAGCGATCGCGAGGGTCTCCGTGAGCGGTGCCGTGCTGATGTCGCTGCAATCGATGCCCTCGAAGAGTTCCGGATACCCGGCGTTGCGACGGTCTCGGACCTCATCAGCTATGCGGGGACTCTGGACATCGACCTCGTGGTGCACGACCGCGCTGCGCTCGACGCACTCATCGCACGACAACCGCTGTGGCGACGACAAGAGATCGTGGGTCTCCTCGGCGAGTCGATCACCAACGCCGCCAAGCACTCGCAAGTCGATCGCGTCAGTGTCTCGGTCGACGGGTTGGCGGGACAGGTCGCCATCAGGGACGAGGGGGTGGGAACCGCAGACACCGCGGCCCTCGTTGCGGCACTGGATCTTCGCGCGCGAGATGGGATGACGCTCGTCGACGTCGAGTCGGCTCCCGGCGCGGGAATGACGGTCACACTCACCGTGCCGCCGTTGCAGAGCGTCGAGGGCCGAAACGTTCTGGCCGACGCCGTCGCGGGGATCACCGTGCGACTCGTGCCGGTGCTGCTCGCCGAGTTTCTCGCTGTCGCCGCACTTGCCTCAGCGTTTCGGACCGGATGGTCGATGCATGCCATGATCCCGGCGCTCGTGGCGTGGATGATCGTTGCGGCGGTGCTGGTCACGCTCACCGTCGCGCCGCGTCGAGACGGGCATCTGTCCGCACTCGTCGTCACTGCGGGCTACCTCGGAATGGTCGCCGCAGGAGTCGTTGCCGTGGCGGGACCGTTCATCGAAGCCACGTCGTCGGGCAACGGATTCATCTCGTCGAACATGTCGTGGCTCGGCGACGCGGCGGCAGGAGTGTGCATCTGTTTCATCCTCGTCGACGGCCGACGTGCCGTGGTGTTGCCGCCCTTGGTGATCGGAGCGGCCGGTCTGACCGTCACGATGATGATCTCCGGACGCGCGGCGACGTCGGCGGTCGTCACATTGTTCGCCGACGCTCTGCTGATCGCGGTGTTCATGGTCGTGCGAACTCGGATGGCGGACATGGCCGCGGAGATCGAGAATCTGCATCGTCGTGAACTGCTCCGGCGTGAGGAGCTCGAGCGGTCCGCAGTCGAGGCGAGTTTTCATGCGGTACAGGGTCCGTCGTTGCTGTCGTCGGCGAGAGCCCTGCTGACCGAGCTCATCGCGGCGCCGGAGCGTTCCGCGGAGTACGAGACGCGCGCGGCGGCGCGCCACGAGGAGAGTTGTCTACGAGCCCTGATCACGATTCCGGTCGGACAGGAGTCCCGATGGATGCCGGTGATCGAGATGGCCAGATCAGCTGGCGTCCTGCTCACGCTGCACTTCTTCGGCGGCGGCGGACGGCAGGCGGACGAGGACGTGGGCGACGAGGTCATCGGCGCAGTCGTCGACAGCGTCGGGGCAGCGCGAGCCGGCGAACGCGTGACGGTGGGGGTTTTCGCCGAGGATTTACCTGTGCGGGTGACCGTCGTCGCCGACAGTCTCAGCGGGGGCATCGTCGAGTTGGGAGGGGTGTGAGATGGCGCGTCTGGCACTCGTCGACGACCACACGCTCGTCCGCGAGGCGGTGGCTGCTCGGCTGACGGGGTGGGGACACGAGGTGGTGATGAGCGGACCCGACCTCGATCAGGTGATCGCGCGAGACGACGTCGATCTGGTGGTGCTCGATCTGGACCTGGGTGTCGCCGGTATCGCCGACGACGCGGCTGTGGCGGCTGTCGTGAACCGAGGTGTCGGGGTGATCGTGTTGTCGGCGTTGGCCAGTGCGCGTCACGTGCGACGCATGGTCGGTGCCGGTTGCTGTGCGGTGGTGTCCAAGCAGGACGAGCTGGCCGATCTGCAGTCCGCCGTCGACGCCGCGCTCGTTGGCGACATGTGGATGACGCCGACGCTTGCGAGAGCATTTCTCGAGGATCGCGGTGCGGGGCGACCTGAATTGTCGCGCAAGGAGATCGAGGCGTTACGCCTGTACGCGTGTGGCATGAAGCTAGACACTGTTGCGCGACGGATGGGCATCGCGCCCAGTACTGCCAAGCAGTACATCGATCGCGTACGACACAAGTACGAGGTGCTCGGGCACCGCGCACGAACCAGATCCGAACTCTACAGTGCGGCAGTCGATGACGGCTTCATCCCCAGGGATGGACCGCAGGTCTCATGCTGACGCTTCGAGTGCCTCGGCTTCGTCGGTGGAGAGTGTCTTGACCTTGAAACCCGTGAAACCGTAGATCACGCTGAGGATCGGACTCGCGTAACAGAACACGGCGAAGGGGAGATAGGAGAGCGTGGCGACTCCGAGGACCGCGCCCATGAAGGCGCCGCAGGAGTTCCAAGGGATCAGCGGAGAGGTGACCGTTGCGCTGTCGGCGCACAGTCGTGAAAGGTTCTGTGGTGCAATCCGTCTCTGGATGAACACTGTCCGATAGATGCGACTCGGGAGAACAAGCGCGATGTACTGGTCGCCCGCCACGACGTTGAGGCCGAAACAGGTGGCGAACACTGTCAGAAAGAGTCGCCCGCGGGTCTTGGCTGCTGCGATCAGCGGGTCGATGATGCGATTGATGAGGCCGAACTTCTCCAGTAGTGCGCCGAAGGTCACCGCGCCGATGATCAGCCAGATCGTCAGCAGCATGCTGTCCATGCCGCCACGGGATACGAGGCGATCGATGTCTGCAACCCCCGTGCTTGCCTCGAAGCCGTTGGCCATCGCCTTCCACCCGGCCTGAAGCGCGCTGATGACCGGATTGGTCGACCCGTCGAACCCCGCGACGAATGCGGTCAGCGCGTCGTGCTGGGTGAACGGCGCCATGATCGCGGCGAACAGCGACGCGGTGAGGAGCGCGAGGTACGGCGGCCACTTCCGGACCGACAGCACGATCAGCAAGACAAGCGGTAGCAGGTTGAGCGGATTGATCCAGAACACGCCGTTGAGGCCCGCCAGTTCGACCTCTTCTCCGGGCGTCGGCGAAACGGCGGGTCCGGCCACACCGAGGATGGCGAAGACGATGCAGGCGATCGCGAAGGCCGGTAGCGATGTCCACGCCTGGTTCTTGATGTGTGTGTAGAGATCGACCTTCACCATTTGCGCTGTGAGAACAGTGGTTTCGGAGAGTGGTGAGAGCTTGTCACCGAGATAGGCTCCTGAGATCACCGCCCCGGCGCAGATCGCTGTGGACACTCCGAGAAGTCCCGCGATGCCGACGAGGCCGACTCCGATCGTGCCCGCGGTGGTCCACGAGCTCCCGATGGACATGGCGATGATGCCGCAGACGAGTGCCGCCGCGACGTAGAAATAGCCCGGCGACAGGATCTGGATGCCGTAGTACACCAACGTCGGGATCGTGCCCGACAGGTTCCAGGTACCGATCAGTGCGCCGACTGCGAGCAGGATGAACAGCGCTGATGTGATCGACGAGAGGGCCCCGCGGCTTGCCTCCTCGACGTGGTCCCACCGATACCCGTTCTTGAACAGGATCAGGGTCACGATCGCGCAGCACAGGATGAGCGCGACCTGGAGAGGTCCGTCGAGCGCATCGAGTCCGAAGAGCGCCAGCGACCCGGCGATCAACACGGCGAGCGCGATGATCGGTACGAGGGCGTCGGCCATGCTCGGGGGGCGTGGCTCCGGTCGTGAGTCGGCCGAACGCGTACTGGTGCCGTGCTCCTCGGTCATCGCGTGTCCATCCCGTCGAGAAGTGATCTGGTGTGCGCGCTGGCAACACCGCTTCTCATTGTCACGTGTGGAGGCGATTCACATCGCGTGACCGCGGCACTGAGAATGACCGCAATTCGGGGGACAGGACCCGAGCACCTGTGCGCTCGACCTGCGGTGAGGTGTCAGATCACTCAGGGATGCACCGGGATTCGACCCAGCTGTTGGCCGACGAGTGCAGCGAGGTTGTTCCCCACCAGGTTGACGAACGCGGGCCAGGTGTCGGGATTGAGCGCCATCGTCCCCTGATCGCTGGTACTGCAGCCACGTCGAACCGGCTTGCCGTCAAGTCTGTCGGCCATCCAGACCACCGCAGGAGCAAAGCCTTCGACGGCCAGCGTGATGTGTTCGCTGAAGTGGTCGCGCGTGTAGGTGATGTCTGCGTCGGGTCTGCTGCAGTAGGTCTTCACCAGGGTGTTCACCGGTCCGACGGGTGCGATCCAGTCGGGATTGGACTGGTAGATGAACATCGGGAAGTCGGGGGTGGTGCGACCCATCTTCAACTCGTTCAAAACTCTTCGGGGCGTGGGATAGTCGAGTGGGTCGCCTGGCACATTGATCAGGCCCTTGATGTTGAGGAAGGGTGCCAGCGCGGCCTGATAGGTCAGGCAGAGCGGGTTCTTGGCTCCGATCAACGCCTTGCCGAGTGGATTCATGTGTGCCCGAAGGAAAGCCGCCAGTTCCGGATACGCGCGGCTCACGCCGATGACACCTGCGAGTATCAGGCCCGACGCAGCGTTGTTGTTCGCCAGGTCGACCAGGGCCCGGATGTTCGCGGGAACGCCACCTTCCGCAGCGCCGACGATGGGCAGCTCGGGTGCGTAGGAACGATGGAGTTCCGACGCCCAACCGGTGGCGATGGCACCACCCGAGTAGCCCATCAGCCCGACGCGAAGATCATTCTTGAGCCCGAGCGGACGGAAGTTCCGCGCGCCGCGGATCGCGTCGAGGGTGATACGTCCGGCGAGGGGTCCTGCCGCGAATGCTGAATCAGGTCCCTGGTGATCGGGAATGACCACCGAATAGCCAGCTGCGACAAGCGATGTGATCTGTAGGAGCTCGAAGGTGGAGTCGACCGATCCGGTCAGGTTCCCCGGAATCGATGCCTGCTGTAGCGCGTAGGACGGAGCACAATACTGTGCCGTCGAATCCTCCGCGGATTGCCAGGAGACGAGCTTCGAGGGTCCGGGCTTGACCGGTCCGCGGGGCTTGAGCACGGTGGCGACCGATGCGATCGGTTCGCCGCGCGTGTTGGTCGAGCGGAACGAGTACTGCCAGCTGTCGACGTTCAGCGGAAAGATGGACAGCGCAGCGAGATTCACGCGGCGTGCTGCGATGAGTTCACCGGGCTTCTTCGCGGCGACGGTGGCGGCGGGCGGCTGATAGAAGGCCTTGTCGAACTCGGGGATCGCGGGCGGGACGGGGAAGGGGGGCGCGGGTGCGACAGGGACGGCAGCTGCGCTACCCGCGCCGGTGGTCACGAGCGCACACAGCACGAGGAGAACGGCGGTGACGACTCCGAGTAGGGGTGTCTGTGACCGGGTTCTGGCTCGCCGATCGCGTGACTGCTGGTTGTGTGTCCGCTGCAAGTGCACCTCTACCCGACCCACGTGTGCACACCTTTCGTCGACGACTCTCATGTGAGACACGTATGTCTCATAATTTCGACGACAGTATCGGGTTGTGGCGTCAGACACAAGAGTGGGGAATCGTCAGGTGAGTCACTCGGTGGCGACAGCGACCCGGTCGAACGAGAAGCTCGACCCCGAGGCATACGCTCTTCCCGGGGGCGGGGAGCGTGCGCGCGAGGGGGCGAGGCCGAGCCTCTCATCTGTGAGACACGTATGTCTCACATCGGAAGCCTAAGCCTCGATCCACCGATCGGCTTTTTGATGTCTCGTGAAATGTGTTGTGTATGTTCGGGGTGGCGGTGGGCGTGGGTGAGTCGCCGATCTCTGGTGTCGGCGTGTTTCACTGGGTTTCGTGTCGGGGCCGGTTCTGGCCGATGGTTAGGGGTCAGGCTGAGTGTTGTCGTTTGATCGTGTTGTTGAACAACAGGTTCCACTCGCGCTCCCACGGCCATCGGGCGGGTAGATGCATCGTGATGCGCCGCGCTGAGGACGCGATTCGAGCGGGTATGCAGATCAGGGTGCGTCGGATGGTGGAGGTAGTCGCCTTCGCCAGACGCTGTCCACCGAGACAGGCTGCGGCGCGGGTCAGGTTGAACGCGATGACCGCACACACCAGCCATGCGGCGTTCGCGCAGAACTTTCCCGAGGGCAGATGCGCCAATGCGGAGGCTTTGAGGTCGGCGTGGACTTGCTCGATGATCGCATGACCGCGGTGAGTCTTGTCGGCGGTCACGGTGTCCAGGTCGCTGGTGGTGAAGAACGCATGAAACCGCCACACGTCGAACAAGCCGTCTCCCTCGGCTGCGAAGTCAGGGATACGGCGCACCACCAGCCGTCCGGATACCTGCAGGCGCTTGGCTTTGGAGGTGAACGCGGTGAACGGTACTTCGGCGACCTCGGCCCGCGAGACCCACTGGCCGCTGTCTTCGTCGAAGACGGCGTCGGTGTACTCGATCGGCGTCCATGCATCTGCCGGTACCTCGCTGATCGCTGCTCGGACGTGGGAATCCTGACGCACGGTGACCGACACCTGCGCACCGGCCCGGAGCGCGGTGGTGATCGCGCGATGGCCGTAGAACGCTGAATCCGCTCGCAGCAGTATCGGTCCCGACGCATCGGACGACCGTAGCCGCCGCACGGTGGCCAGGGTGTCGGCGATCAACCGATGCGCCCCGCGCGCGGAGTTACACGCCCCTTTGCGCAGGCGTTGAGCGGCGATCACCGGCGCACCGTCACCACAGGTGAGGGTGGTGATCGCCGAGTTCAGCCCACGCACTCGGGTGTAGCCGAATCCGACGCCCTGCTTGGCCGGGCCGTGGACCTCGATGATCGAGTCGTCGATATCGATCATCACCGGCCCGTCGATCCCCGCCAGCACCGGAGTATGGCGAGCCAGTCCCGCCAACAGCCGGGTGGCGATCGCATCGGCTTGGCGGACATGCCCGAACCGGAACTCGCGAAGAAACGATCCCAACGTCGACGGGGCGTAAGGATGGTCGAACACCTTGCCCATCGCGCCGTGTCGCAACACGGCCATGTCGTCGATGCTGTCGGCGCCCGCCACCATCCCCGCCACCAGGGAAAACATTTTCCGATCCGGATGGGCGCCCTTGTCGGTGGGCACGCTCAGATGCTCGCGGGCCAACTCCGACAGGCTGGCGCGTTCGGCCAGCGCCATCACCGGCACCACCCCCGCAGCGGCGAGGAGATTCGGATCGTCACAGGATGCAGACCGGACCGGGTGAGTGTGAGACAATCGCATCTACGACATGCCCTCCTGTGTGTGTGGATGGAACCCTAGAGAAGTCCCATTCTGTCACTCAGACAGGGCATTTCGTTTATCCCTCACCGACCGATCACAAGCAAATCGGTGGATCGAGGCTAAGCCAGGTCGTTCGCGGCGACAAATCATACGTGGACGATAGTGAACAGGTCAGAGGACGATAGTGAAAAGGTTCAGATCTCGGCGAATGCGAGCAGGATATCGGTGAGGACGTCGACCACTGTGTCGAGCGCATCAGGCTCGGGCGCCAGGCTCCAGCGGTGGACAACTGCGGTGAGGGCGCCGACGAAAGCGATTCCGAGTTGTCGGCCGCGGGCGTCTTCGGGGCGTCCGGCAAAGGTCGACATCGCGGCGACGAAGTAGTCCGCCCAGTCGTCACGACCCTCGAGTCGGTGTTGCTCGACACGCGGGCTGACGCCGACGACCTGTACGAATGAGACTTCTGCCCGGCGTGGATCGGTGCCGACCGACTGCATGTACGCGCTCATCGCGGCGTTGGAGAGTTCGCGGACCTCCTGCGATGGCGATTGTGCCAAGGCCGACGCGACGGCATCGCGCGCTGCGCCCTGGATCTCGTCGTAGACGGCGATGAGAAGTTCTTCCCTGTCGGAGAACAACTCATAGAACTGACGGCGGGAGAGCCCCGCGGCCCGACATATCGAGGTGACAGACGACCCCGCGTAACCGGTAGAGGCGAACTCGTCGAGTGCGGCGTCGAGGAAGCGTCGACGACGCTCGGCGAGCCGATCGGCAATGGGACGCCCGGCGTAGGTGCGCTGGGCCCGTTCAGTCGTCACCGGCTCGGTTGGCACGGTTCGGGCGTCACTGTGTCGGGGCGTCGAGGTGCTTGGCCCGAAGCTCGTGGCCCTTCGACGTCAGGCAGCGTCCCGACGGGAGGTCCCACTGCCAGCCGTGCAGATTGCAGGTGAGCTTCTCGCCCTCGATCACCCCGAACTTCGACAGGTCGGCCTTGAGGTGCGGGCAGCGGCGCTGAATCTCCCAGCCGTCCTTGACGATCGACGCCGAGTCGTCGTGCGCCTCGGAGAACCAGCCGTCGGCATAGGCGATCCGCTCGTCGGTGAGGCACTTGA
This sequence comes from Gordonia otitidis, assembly GCF_020735545.1. Classification (NCBI taxonomy): domain Bacteria; kingdom Bacillati; phylum Actinomycetota; class Actinomycetes; order Mycobacteriales; family Gordoniaceae; genus Gordonia; species Gordonia otitidis. Next base: position 1,745,571 of record NZ_CP085974.1, on the reverse strand, counting down.
AGAACGTGTAGAGGTACTCGTTGTAGCCGCCGATGCGCCACGTGGTGAAGCGCGTCGACAGGAAGATGGTGTTGACCCAGTCGGGCTCCTGATCCCGCAGCACCGTGCGAACCAGTTCGGGTGCGATCCGAAAACCGTAGCGGTACTTTCCTTCTCCCTCTTTGGGCTCACGCACGATGCGATTGGGGAAGTCGAGTACGACGGTCTGCGCCTGCGGGTGGTCGGCGCCGTCCTTACCGTGGAAGTCCGGCGTGATCACCAGGCCCACCGGGTATCCGATGCCGTCGCAGATCAGATCCGACTGTGCCATGATCGGCTCGAACAATTCGCGCAGTGGTTCGAGGAGTGACTCGCCGTCGTCGACGGCCCAGGTCTGCTTCTGCGCCGCGATGACCGGCGCGAACTTCTCCTTCATCCGCTCGAGATAGGCCTGCTTGTTCTCGCCGAAGACGTCGTGCGGCGCGTACGGGTGGCTGACCTCATCGAGCGTCGAACCGGTGAAGCGGGCGGTCGAGCCCGACACCATCATCAGACCGCGATGACGCTCACCGTCGTCGGTGCCGTGGATGCGCATCTGCTCCAGGAAGGTCTCCTGGTCGGGGAAGATCGACGTCACATCGCCCGGGCGGGCGTTCTGAGACGGATCGTCGATCCCGGAGCCGAAGTCGTTCAGGGCGAACAGGTCGTCGTCGAGGAACATCGGTGGGCCGGCCGAGGGGATCACCCAGGTGGCTCCGACCTGTTCGATGTAGGAGCGGGCGCGGTCCATGCCGCGTTGACGCTTCTGTGCGGCGAAGTTGGCCTTGGAGCGCTTCGGGATGTCGTAGACCATCGGGTACCAGATGGCGCCCGAGTACTGCAGCATGTGGACATCGACGTGCCCGAACTGGTCGGCGATGACGTCGAGGTCGATGGGCCGGGCGTCGTTCATGTTGAAGGCGGTGGTCTCGCCGTCTGAGACGACGAGCCCTGAGTCGCCGATCGGGCCGTCGGCCGGTGCGCGCAACGCGATGATCATGACGTCGAGGTCGCCCTTGGGGCCGGAGACCGTCGTCTTGACCGAATCGGTGGTCTCGACGAACTTCGTGAAGCCGAGCTTCTCGAGTTCGCGCTTGAGGTCGGGGACCGGATAGTCGGGGAGCAGGACGGTGGCGTCCTTGCTGACGTTCTCGCGCAGGTTGCGCTCGTCGAAGTGGTCGAGGTGCAGGTGTGAGACGTAGAGGTAGTCACACTGACCGAGTGCCTTCCAGTTCAGCTCGGAGTTGTCGGGAAACGGCACCCACGACGCGAAGTACGTCGGATTGGTCCAGGGGTCGCAGAGGATCGAACCGGCGTTGGTCTGGAGGTGGAAACCGGCGTGTCCGATGCTGGTGATCTGCACGTGGGGCCTTTCGTGTTCGCGCGGGCTGTTCTCGGTGGCTGGTGCGCGCGGCGGAGCTCTCGACCATCCAATCTATCGAGTGGGCGCAAGTCGCGTCGTGGGCCTCAAGGCCCGACCATCGACGGTCGCGATCTGACAACTATTCATGCGCATCAGTGCAAGTAAGTGACACCTCTGCCCAGAGAGGATTGTGTCAACGGTCACACCGCTGGAGGGTGGCCGGCCCAGATGCAGTTCGACCAGAGGGGATGCGCGATGACCGCAGTTGACGAGACGATCCGGCCCGAGCTGTCGGCAGGAGCCAGAACACAACTGCTCGTGGACGGCACCTGGCGTGACGCGGCCGGAGGTGAGACCTTCGAGGATCTGAACCCCGCGACGGCGACCGTGTTGGCCAGTATCGCGGCGGCAACCCCGCGCGATGTCGACGACGCGGTGCGTGCTGCGCGGGCGAGTCTCGAGGAAGAGTGGGGTGCGACACCCGGTGCGGTACGCGGTGCAATCCTCAACCGGGTCGCGGATCTGATCGACCGTGACGCCGAGACGCTCGCCCACCTGGAGGCGCTCGACGTGGGCAAGCCCGTCGGCCAGCCAGGGATGCTCGATGTGCCCAACGCGGCTGCGACCTTCCGTCACTTCGCCGGCTGGGCCGACAAGATCACGGGTGAGACGATCCCGACGGCGGGCTATTTCGGTCAGCCCACACACTCGTACACCGTGCGCGAACCGGTCGGTGTGATCGGTGCGATCATCCCGTGGAACACGCCGCTGATGATCGCGGCATGGAAGATTGCACCGGCGTTGGCGGCGGGCAACACGATGGTGGTCAAGCCGCCGGAGGATGCGCCGTTGTCGATTCTCCACCTCGCCGGTCTCCTGCAGGAGGCCGGACTGCCCGACGGCGTGGTCAACGTACTTCCCGGACTCGGCGACGTGACGGGCGAAGCGATCGTGACCCACCCCGACGTCGACAAGGTCAGCTTCACCGGCAGCCCACGCGTGGGCAAGCACATCGCCCGCGCAGCAGCGGAGACATTCAAGCGTGTGACTCTCGAACTCGGCGGAAAGTCGCCCCAGATCATCCTTGCCGACGCCGACCTGGAGGCCGCGATCAACGGCACGGCCATGGGTCTGTTCTTCAACCAGGGTGAGGTGTGTGCCGCGGGCACGAGGGTCTTCGTGCACAGGTCTGTGTACGACCAGGTGGTCGAAGGATTGGCCGCGGCGGCGGCTGCGCAGGTGGTCGGCGACCCGCTCGATCCTGCGACCACCATGGGAGCGCTGGTGAATGCGCGGCAACTCGACACCGTGCTCTCCTACATCGAGAGCGGCAAGGAGCAGGGCGCGCGACTCGCGGCCGGTGGCGAGCGGGCCGAGGGCGATGGATTCTTCGTGCGCCCAACCATATTCGCCGATGCGACCAACGACATGAAGATCGCTCGTGAGGAGATCTTCGGTCCTGTGGGAACCGTGATCGCTTTCGACGACGTGGATGACGCCATCGCGATGGCCAACGACACCGATTACGGTCTCGCGGCGTCGATCTGGACTCGCGACGTTTCACTCGCGCACTCGCTGGCGGGCAGGGTTCGTGCCGGTGCTGTGTGGGTCAATGGCTGGGCTGCAATAGATCCTGCGCTTCCCTGGGGAGGGATGAAGACCAGCGGGGTGGGCCGCGAACTCGGATGGGCGGGCATCCTCGCCAATACCGAGGAGAAGGTTGTCACCGTCGTCCTCTGACGTCAGGTCGACGTCGATAGATTTCTGTAATACACACTGCAACAACACTTCTGGGAGGAATAGCGGTGAAAACGCAAGCAGCAGTACTGTGGGAGCCCGGTCAGGACTGGCAGATCGAGGAACTCGAACTCGACGCTCCCCGGTGGGGTGAGGTGAAGGTCGAGCTCGCGGCATCGGGCATGTGTCACTCGGACGAGCACGTCCGCGACGGCAGCGTACCGGTCGGGATGTACCCCTACATCGGCGGTCACGAGGGGGCCGGTGTCGTGACGGAGATCGGCCCGGGTGTCAAAAGCGTCGAGGTCGGCGATCACGTCGCGCTGGGGTTCATCCCCGCGTGCGGGCGTTGCCCGTCGTGTGCCAAGGGCATGTCCAGCATCTGCGATCTCGGTGCGAACCTCCTTGCGGGGGTCCAGCTCTCCGATGGCACCGCACGCCATCACGTCAACGGGCAGGATGCGGGGCTGATGTGTCTGCTCGGCACGTTCGCGCCGGTCACCGTCGTCAACGAGGCCTCGTGCGTGAAACTCACCAACGACATCCCGCTCGACAAGGCTGCACTCGTCGGTTGTGGTGTGACCACGGGCTGGGGTTCTTCGGTGTACGCGGCCGGTGTCTCTGCAGGTGAAACCGTCGTGGTGCTGGGAATGGGCGGCGTCGGCTGCGGTGCCGTGCAAGGAGCGGCGCTCGCGGGCGCACGGCACGTCGTTCTGGTAGATCCGTCACCCTTCAAGCGTGAGCAGGCCAAGGTGTTCGGGGCGACCCACGCGGTGGCGACGGTCGACGAGGCGCTCGAACTCCTGCAGGAGATCACCTGGGGTCAGCTTGCCGACAAGGTGCTGATCACGGTCGACGTCGCCCGTGGCGAGCTCGTCGGCCAGGCGATGAGTCTCGTCGCGAAAGGTGGTGTCTGCGTTCAGGTGTCGGTCGGTGACCTGACCGCCACTGATGTCACGATGAGCCTCTTCGATCTGACTGCGATGCGAAAGACGTTCAAGGGCGCGTGGTTCGGGAACGCCAACATCCGGTTCGACATCCCGCACCTGTTGCGGCTGTACATGGAGGGCCAACTCAAGCTCGACGAGATGATCACGCATACCTACTCTCTCGATCAGGTCAACGAGGGATACGCGGCCATGCGGAGAGCGGAGAACATCCGCGGCGTGATCATGTACTGAGCGGGAGACTCTCATGTCAGAACTGCGCACTCCGCTGGTGTGTCTCCACGGACTGACCGGAAGTCCACGGAACTGGGATTCGATTCGGCAGTCGGTGGAGGAATACCACCGGGTTGTCACGCCGACGATTCCCGGTCACCGCGACGGACCGGACTTCGTTGCGCGTGAGGGTGTCTCGGCAGTGAACGTGCTGGCGGACGGCATCGAACAGCAGCTGGATTCGGCCGGTGTCGGTGACGCGCATCTGGTCGGGAACTCGCTCGGCGGCTGGCTCGCACTCGAACTCGCGGCGCGCGGGAGAGCCCGATCGGTCGTGTGTCTGTCGTTTGCTTTCGGTTGGTCGAAAGGAGCACACGTCGAGGCCGTGTTCCGGGGTTTCGAGGTGGGTCGGCGGGTGTACCGTGCAGTCGGCCCGGTCGGAGCAGCCGTGACCAGGTCACGGACTGCCCGGAAGATGTTGTTCGGCAAAGTGATACACAGAACCGATCAACTGGATTCTGTGTCGGCGGTAGGAATCATCGACGACAACCTCGCCTGTCGCGCCTTCCACCCGCTCATCGCAGCATTCCGCACCGAGCCGCTTCCGGAATTGGGGCCGATCGATGTGCCGGTCACACTCGCGTGGGGGACCGAGGACGTGTTGATTCCGGAATCGGCCTTCGGCACCCGTTTTGCCGAACTGGTGCCGAAGGCCGAGCGTCGTAGCATCGCAGGGGTCGGGCATGTACCCATGTATGACGATCCCAACGCTGTCAGCGCCGAGATACTGCGTGTAACGGCGTGATTCGTCGGTATCCCATACAGCCGTGCGCTTCATCCGCGGTGTGAACAGACCGTTCACACCGCGGATGACGAAGTCATACCGCGGCGTGCGACCAATGCTCTACTGCCTGTCGCGATACTCCCGCGGACTCATCCCGTATGTGCTTTTGAACAGCTTGGAGAAGTGGGCTGCGTCGACCAGTCCATTCGACGCAGCGATGTCGCCGATGCTTCGGTGAGCCTGACGGGGATCGGCGAGATCGCGTCGACTGCGCGCCAGCCGCCGTTGCCGGATGAAGCCGGACACCGTCTGGCCATCGTGCGCGAACAGCTTCTGTAGCTGACGGACCGAGATGTGATGTTTCGCAGCCACCGCGGCCGGCGACAAGGTGATGTCGCCGAGAGTGCTCTCGATGTAGGAGCGTGCCGACATCAACACTGTTTCTCCGCTGCCGAGGTGGTTGGGTGTGGCCGCGCGTAGTGCCGCACTGACCAGGTCGGCGACTGCTTCGGTGACAAGCGGATTGTCGGTGGCATCCGAATGCGGCTGTCGGACCTGCTCATCGAGCGAGGTGAGTACGGGCCGCAGCAGTGCACCGATTCCGGTCGACGATGCGATGGTTCTGGCTGTCGCATCGCGCAATTCGTTCTCTCCGATGCGTATCGCGGCGCGGCCGACCACTGCGACGAGCATCTCGAAAGAATCGTTCAACGACAGCTCGTAGCAATGGCTGGTGTCGTAGACCGCGATATCCCCGGGGCCGAGCGCTGCGACACGGCCGTGCTGTGTGACGGTCGAATGACCACGAACCTGCAGGGCGACCTTGATCACGCCGGGGTCGGAGCGACGTATGGTGATCGGCGAACGCCGAATACGCGCTCGGGAGCCGATCACTCCGGACATCTGGAGCTCACCGAGGTCCGCGCTGGAGAGCGCGCCGCGGAAGGGCTCGCCGTGGCCCTGGAGCGGGATGGCATCAAGCGGAACGAACGCCGACGAAACCGCCTCGCGCCATTCATCGAACCCCGCATCCCGGAGTATCTGGGGCGAAGGTTCGCGAGTGGTCCGCATCGTCGTCTAGTCCTTGGGTCGGTTGTCCACCAGTCGCTTCGCTTTCCCTGTCGAACGCTGCAGGGAGCCCGGCTCGGCGATCATGACGTCTACGGTAACGCCGATGCGATTCTTGATGAGTCGTTTCAGGTTTGCCGCGGCAGGGGCTCGGTGGTGTTCGGCGACATCGGGCCGGTACTCGACGCGGACGGTCAACGTGTCCATGCGACCGGGGCGGTCGAGTACACACTGGAATTGTGGAGCCAGTGCCGGTTCGGTGAGGATCAATTCCTCGATCTGGGTGGGGAAGAGGTTGACGCCACGCAGGATGATCATGTCGTCGGTTCGGCCGGTCACCTTCTGCATCCGCCGCATGGTGCGCGCAGTACCCGGGAGCAGCCGGGTGAGGTCGCGGGTGCGGTACCTGATGATTGGCATGGCTTCTTTGGTGAGCGAGGTGAAGACCAGTTCGCCCTCCTCGCCGTCCGGCAGGACCTCACCTGTCATGGGGTCGATGATCTCCGGGTAGAAGTGGTCCTCCCAGATGTGCAGCCCGTCTTTCGTTTCCACGCACTCCTGCGCAACGCCCGGACCCATCACCTCCGACAGGCCGTAGATGTCGACGGCGTCCATCGCGAGGGTGGCTTCGAGTTCCGTCCGCATCTGCTCGGTCCACGGCTCGGCGCCGAACACCCCGGTGCGTAGCGAGGTTTTCGCGGGATCGATGCCCTGGCGCTGCATGGCGTCGACGATGGTCAGCATGTACGACGGCGTCACCATGATCGCGTCGGGCTCGAAGTCCTCGATGAGCTGAATCTGCCGTTCGGTCATACCGCCCGACATCGGAATCACCGTGCAGCCCAGACGTTCTGCACCATAGTGGGCACCGAGCCCGCCGGTGAACAGCCCGTAGCCATAGGCGACGTGCACCTTGTCACTCGGTCTGACTCCCGCCGCGCGCAGACTGCGCGCAACCAGGTCGGCCCAGTTGTCGAGATCCCGACTCGTGTAGCCGACGACGGTGGGTCGTCCGGTGGTTCCCGACGACGCGTGCAGGCGGGAGATCTCGTCCTGCGCAACCGCGAACATGCCGAACGGATAGTTGTTGCGCAGGTCGGCCTTTGCGGTGAACGGGAAGAGCGCGAGATCGCCGAGACTCTTCAGGTCGTTCGGGTGAACACCCTTGGCATCGAACGCTTGTCGATAGTGCGGAACGTTGTCGTATGCGTGCTGCAGCGTCCAGCGCAGGCGCTCGAGTTGGAGTGCGCTGATCTCGTCGCGGGAAGCGAACTCGATCTCGGACGTGTCGTGTCCGCCGGTGGAGGTAGGAAGTGTGGTGGTCATCGTGGGCTCCGTGGTGAGGATTGTGGACTGTGTGGGATCGTGCTGAGCCGAGCGGGGCCGGGCGAGAACAGTGGCGTGGGTCAGCTGTCGAAGTCGACGGCGACGGTGTCACTGACCGGATAGGTCTGACAGGTCAGGACGAACCCCGCGTCGACCTCGGACTGCTCGAGCGCGTAGTTGCGCACCATGTCGACCTCGCCGCAGGTGATCTTTGCGCGACAGGTGCCGCACACGCCTCCCTTGCACGCGAACGGGAGGTCCGCGCGCAGCGTTTCTCCGGATTCGAGGATGGTCTCGTCGCGAGCGAGTGTCCCGGTGACCGATCGTCCGTCGAGTGTGAGGGTGACCTCGCTCGTGGGTCCGGAACCGGTTGACTCGCGGTGGCGGGCGACAGGTGGTGGAACTGCCTCGACGTAGAACAGCTCGTTGTGGATACGAACGGCGTCGACGCCACGTTCGGCCAGAGATCGCTTGGCCCCCTCGACCATGTCGAGTGGTCCGCAGAGCCAGAAGTCATCGACATCGTCAGTGGGAACCACGGTGTCGAGGATCGAGTCGAGGCGCTCACGGTCGAGACGCCCGCTGAACAGTTCGACTTCACGCGGTTCCCGGGACAGCACGTGGATGATGTCGAACCTCGGGCCGTACTCGTCTTTGAGATCGGCGAGTTCTTCGGCGAACATGACCGATCGCGTACGGCGATTGACGTAGATGACGGTTACCTGCGCGTCGGAGCGCTCCAGCAGTGACGACGCGATCGAGAGCATCGGTGTGATGCCCGAACCTGCCGCGATCAGCAGATGTCTACCACCCGCATGCGGGTCTGCGTAGAAGGTTCCGCTCGGTGCCATCACGTCGATCTGATCGCCCGCGCGGACCTCGTGGACGAGCCACGAGGAGAAGAGGCCGCCATCGATCTCGCGTACACCGACTCGTGGCGCGGTACCGACGGGTGCGCAGATCGAGTAGGACCGGCGATGCTCGACGCCGTCGACAACCCGACGGAGCGTGAGTGACTCGCCGGGTCGGAAGGCGAAGTGCTCGGAGAGGTCGGCGGGGACCTCGAACGTCACGGCGGCGGCGTCGTCGCACAGCTGCTCGACGTCGGCGACGGTGAGGGTGTGAAAGTCTCGTGAGCGTGCCGACGGCCTGCTCTGTGTCGACCCGGTGGCCATGGTGGTGGTGGACATCGTCAGATCTCCTTGACGTGGTCGAACGGTTCCGCGCATTCGATACAGCGGTAGTGCGCCTTACAGAGTGTTGCGCCGAACTCGGAAACGAGTGTCGTTGCAGCCGAGCCGCAGTGAGGACATTCGACGTCGCGGGGGCGAGTGGTCAACGTGAGCGGTATCGGTCCGGTGGTGCGCCGTGGGGCAGGTCCCGGCGCGGAGTAGCCGGCGGCAACGAGCTTGCGGCGCCCGGTGGCAGTGATCCAGTCGGTCGTCCACGCCGGTTCGAGCTGGGTGACGATCTCGACGTCACGGTAGCCGTGACGGGCAAGCGCGGATTCTATGTCGGATCTAATTGTCGCCATGGCGGGGCACCCGGAGTAGGTAGGGGTGATCAGCACTCTGACGAGGTCGTCCGCCACTGTCACGTCGCGCACGATACCGAGGTCGGCGAGAGTGACCATCGGCATCTCCGGGTCGAGGACAGCTCCGACGACCTCCGCGGGTGTCGACGTGTATGGGTCAGCCGTTGTGGCGCTTGTCATCTCACCACGACGCTTCGGGATGTGCACGGGCAACGCTCTGCATTTCGGCGAGCAGGTGGCCGAGGAACTCGGTGTGCGCGCCGTCTCGACCGGCACGTCCTCCGAGTCTGCCCGCGGTGGCGGTTTCAGGAGCATCGACTTCCGCGGCGGAGAAGATGTGCTCGAGAACGTCGTCGAATTCCATTCGGACAGTGCGCGGGTCGACGCCGACGCCGACCGCGGCGAGCTCGAGCTCGTCGGCGGTGGGTTCGAACAACTCGTTCACGTACGGCCAGATCCGTTCCAGCCCTTCGATGAGTCGACGACGCGATTCGTCGGTACCGCAGCCGAACGTGACCATCCATCGCGCTGCGTAGTCGCGGTGATAGGTCAACTCCTTGACGCCCTTTCGCGCGACCGCCGCCAGTACGGGGTCACGCGAGTCGCGTAGTCGGGCGAACAGCGCCAGGCGCCAGGCCGACAGGATTGTCAGCCACGCCATCGACTGTGCGAAGTCTCCGTTCTCGATCTCGGCAATGCGTACGTTGCGGAAGTCGTTCTCATCGCGGAAGAACGCCAATGCGTCCTCGGGTGGCGCGGGCGATGTCGGGGTGACGAAGGGCACGAGCGAGGCGTCTGCCGCTGCTGCGCGTGCGAAGAGCAGTCGGGTCTGACCGAGGAGGTCGAGCGCCACATTGGCGATGGCCACCTCCTCCTCGAGCTCCGGGGCGTGGGTGGTCCATTCGGTCAATCGCTGCGCGGCGACGAGGGCGTCGTCGCCGAGCATGAGGCAGTATCGGCCCAGGGCCGCGGTGTCGACATCGTCGGGGACCGTGGTGTCCACACCGGCGAGCGGGTCGTCGAAGCTCGTGCCGAAAGCCCACTGTCCATGCTGGTCTTCGGGGATGTCGTGTGTGTCGACGAGTCCCTGGTAAGCGTTGTCGTGATCTGTCATCGTCGTATCGCTCTCACATGTGCGGGACGTTGTCGGGGATGTCGTAGAACGTGGGATGCCGGTAGACCTTGTCGCCGCTCGGCGCGAAGAACGGGTCCTTTTCCGACGGACTCGACGCGGTGATATCGGCGGACCTGACCACCCAGATGCTGACGCCCTCGTTGCGGCGGGTGTAGACGTCGCGCGCATGCCGAAGGGCCATCTCATCATCTGCAGCGTGCAGTGAACCGACATGCACGTGGTTGAGTCCGCGCTTGCCCCGCACGAACACCTCGTACAGCGGCCATTCTGCTTTGATCTGACTCATTTGTTCATCTCCTGCTCGTGGTCGGTGCGGTGTTGGCGGGCAGCGAAGGCCGCGGCGGCCTCGCGGACCCACGCACCGTTGTCGTGGGCTGCGCGACGTACGCGGATGCGCTCATGGTTGAGCGGCCCGTCCCCTTTGACCACGGCGGTGAACTCACTCCAGTCCGGCTCACCGAAGTCATAGGACTCGCGGTCGGGGTTCCAGGTGAGGTCGGGGTCGGGGAGTGTGACGCCGAGCGCCTGTGCCTGCGGCACGGTCATGTCGACGAAGCGCTGGCGTAGTTCATCGTTGCTGTGACGCTTGATGTGCCAGGCCATCGACTGTTCTGTGTTCGGCGACTGTTCGTCGGGCGGGCCGAACATCATCAGCGCCGGCCACCAGAACCGGTTGACCGATTCCTGCACCATCTCCCGTTGGGCGTCGGTGCCCCCCATCATGACGGTCAGTAGTTCGTAACCCTGACGCTGGTGGAAGGACTCCTCTTTGCAGACCCGGATCATTGCGCGACCATATGGACCGAAAGAGCTGCGGCACAGCGGAACCTGGTTGCAGATTGCCGCACCGTCGACGAGCCAGCCGATGGTACCGACATCGGCGAAGGTCAGCGTCGGATAGTTGAAGATCGACGAGTATTTCTGCCTGCCCGACAACAGTTTGTCGACGAGATCGTCGCGGTCGGCGCCGAGTGTCTCGGCGGCAGAGTAGAGGTAGAGCCCGTGGCCTGCCTCGTCCTGGACCTTCGCGGTCAGGATTGCCTTGCGCCGCAACGATGGTGCGCGCGTCAGCCAGTTGCCTTCCGGCTGCATCCCGATGATCTCCGAATGCGCGTGCTGGGCAATCTGGCGGATGAGGGTCTTGCGATAGCCGTCAGGCATCCAGTCGCGCGGCTCGATCCGCTGGTCGTCGGCGATCGTCTGGTCGAAAACGGTGAGGAGCTCGTCCTCTGTCGGGCTGTCCGCGTGCGATGTGGTCATGGGTGGCAATTCCTTGGGCTGGAGTCGAACGGTGTTCTCGGGTCGGGATCGTGGTGCTGTCAGTGGCCGACGAACCGGGGCTTCTCTTTGGCGAGGAACGCCTCCACGGCCGCCCGATGATCGGTGGTCTGACCGAGCATGCGTTGTGCTGCTGCCTCGCGGTCGAGCGCATCGTCGAGACCGGTATCGGGTGCGTGAACCAGGCGGACGATCTCGCGGAATGCGGCCGTGGGTCCGGACGCGAGCCGATTGGCGAGCTCTGTTGCGGTGGCACGTACCGCGTCGTCCTCGACCACTCGATGGACGAGGCCCCAATCGAGTGCCTGCGCTGCGGGTACGCGATCGCCGAGCATGAGCAGTCCGGTTGCGCGACTCGGGCCGAGAAGTCGTACGAGTTGATAGCTCAAGCCGGAATCCGCGGCCAGGCCGATTCCCGCGAATGCGGTGGCGAAGCTCGACGATTCTCCTGCGACGCGGATGTCGCCGGCCAGTGCGATACCGAATCCCGCACCTACACAAGCACCCTGGATGCCGACGACCACCGGTACGTCGATCGCGGTGAGTGCTCGTACCAGTGGGTTGTAGTCGTCGACGACCGTGTCCATGGCAGACGCCGGCGACGCCTCCAGGGCGCTCACGTGTTCCGCGAGATCCTGCCCGACGCAGAAGTTCTTTCCGTCGGCGAGGAGAAGTAGTGCACGAACGGAGTCATCGTCGGCGGCGGATTCGAGTGCCGCGCGCAAGGCCGTCTTGGTGGAGCGGTCCAGAGCGTTGTGCGCACCGGGCCGGGCGAGGGTCACGGTCAGCACACCGTCGTCGACGGACGTGGTGACGGTCTCGGTGGTCATTACCTGTTCCATTCGTAGAATCCCTTTCCGGACTTTCGGCCAAGCTCGCCGCGAGCAACCTTGTCGCGCAGCAACTGTGGCGGTGCGAAACGATCGCCGAGCGTCGTCGCGAGATGTTCGGCGATCGCCAGGCGGACGTCGAGACCGACGAGATCGGTGGAACGCAACGGGCCCATCGGATGCCGATAACCCAGTTCCATGGCGCGGTCGATGGACTCGGCGTCGGCAACACCTTCTTCGACCATGCGGATCGCCTCGAGTCCGAGGCAGACACCGAGTCGGCTGGTGGCGAAGCCGGGTGAATCATTGACGACCACCGCGGTCTTGCCGAGACCTTGGACCCAGGTACGAACCGCGGCGGTGGTCGACTCCGACGTCGCCGGTGCTCGCACGATCTCGACGAGATCGGATACCGGCACCGGGTTGAAGAAGTGCATGCCGATGAACCGTGCGGGGTCCTCGAGTGCCGTCCCGAGCTCACTGATGGACAACGAGCTGGTGTTGCTGGCGATGATTGTCGAGGCACTCACCGTCTTGCCGACGATGCCGAGTACCTCGACCTTGAGTACCGGGTCTTCCGGCACTGCTTCGACGACGAGGTCGGCGTCGGACGGGATGTCCTCGGGTGCGCCGACGAACGTCACCCGGGAGAGCACCTCGGCCGCCGGCTGTCCGCCGAGGGCGTCACGCTCGGTTGCGCGATCGAGACCGATGCGGACACGCTCGGCTGCCGCGTCGCGATCGGCGGCTTCGGCGACAGTCACCGACGAGCCGGCGGTGGCGAAGACCTGGGCGATTCCCGCGCCCATGCGGCCGCCACCGATCACTGCGACACGAGACGGGGTGGGCGAGCTCATTTCTTCCTCTCCAAAAAGTTGGTCATGCGCGTGCGCTTGTCGTCGGTTTCGAAGAGCACTGCCTGCGCGACGTCGGTGGCCCAGGCGTGATCGCCAGGCGCGTCGATGACCGTTTTCGACAAGCGGACCGCGAGCGGGGCCTGACGGGTGATTCGATCGACTACGCCGTGTGCCGCATTGAGCGGATCGTCGACGACGTCCATGACGAGGCCGAACCGCAATGCGGCGTCGGCATCGAGGTTGCGCCCGCCGAGCAGGACCTGCTTCGCCACCGACATGCCGACGAGGTCGGGAAGGCGGTAGCTCGCCCCCGCCGCCGCGAGGATGCCGAGACCGGGCTCGGGGTTGCCGAACACCGCGGTGGACGAAGCGATCCTGATGTCGCAGGCGTACGCCAGTTCTGCACCGCCACCGAGTGCGTAGCCCGACACCGCCGCGACCGTGGGTAACGGGAGCCGAGCGACACGGTCGAAGAGGCGACGATTGATACCGGCGAGTGCGTCATCACGATTGCGTGCGCGCAACTCGGCTATGTCGGCACCCCCCGCGAAATGGTCACCATCGCCGACGACGATGACCGGTTTGGGGTCGCGCTCGATGACTGCACATGCGCTGTGGAGTTCGTCGATCATGTCGCCGCTGATCGCGTTGCGTTGCTGCGGTCGTGTCAGTGTCACCACATAGCGGTCCCGGGTGGCTTCTACCCGGATCAGCGAGAAGTCAGAGGCCGAAGTCTCGTGCGTGTCGCAAGTCACTTGCTGTGACATACGGAATCTCCCTCACGTTGTGGACATCTTCATTAATAACCGACTATTTGGTCGGTTCGCAAGTGTTTGCCGAAACCGGACCCTGCTCCTGAGAGGATGGATTCATGACGACCTCACGAACTGCGCGTCGGGCCGGGAAGGTCGGCCGCCCGGGCTACGACCTGGATTCGCTGCTGGCTGCGGCGGTCAAGGTGTTCAACGAGAAGGGTTACGACGGCACCAGCATGGATGTGTTGGCTGCGCGCCTGGGCTTGTCGAAGTCGTCGATCTATCACCACGTCTCCGGTAAGCAGGAGCTGCTCGAGTTGGCGCTCAATCGCGCGCTCAATGCGCTGTTCGCCGCGACCACGGAGTCGGGAGCCACGCAGGGGCGTGCGATCGACCGACTCGAATACCTGGTCAGGCGCAGCGTCGACATTCTCTCGACGGAGCTGCCGTACGTGACCCTGTTGCTGCGGGTGCGCGGGAACACCGCGGTGGAAAAGCGTGCACTCGCTCGGCGTCGAGAATTCGACGAGTTCGTCGGCGACCTGGTCGTCGCGGCCGCGCGGGAGGGTGACATCGCAGAGGGAACGGACCCCGCGTTGGTGTCGCGCCTGCTGTTCGGCACGGTGAACTCGCTCATCGAGTGGTATCGCCCGCGGGCCGGGATCTCCTCGGAGGCGCTCGCCGACGCGGTCGTGGCGATGACCTTCGACGGACTGCGACGCAAGTAGCGGGGTCTCCCGTGGCCGTTTTGGTGCCGCTCTTGACAACTCGCGTGCCCTCTGGAGATGGTAATAACCGACCGAATGGACGGTAGAGGGAGAAAAGCGTGAGCGGTGTGCTGAAAAGCTATGCGTGTGGGAAGTGGTTCTCGGCGGAGGATGAGGGCACCCCACTGCTGAGTGCGGTGGACGCTCACGAGGTTGCCCGCATCTCGTCGACCGGTCTGGATCTGCAGGCGATGACCGACTACGCACGAGAGGTCGGAGGTCCGGCTCTGGGCGCGCTGACCTTCCACGAACGGGCTGCCCTTCTCAAGCAACTCGGCCTCATGCTGATGGCGGGTAAGGACGAGTTCTACGAACTCTCGCGTCACACCGGCGCCAGCACCCGTGATTCGGGCGTCGACATCGACGGCGGGTTCGGGACGTTGCTGAGCTACGCGAGCAAAGCACGTCGCGAGTTACCCAACGACACGATCGCCCTCGACGGTGATGTCGAACCACTCGGCAAGGGGGGAACGTTCGTCGGCCAACACGTCTACACGTCACGCCGAGGAGTCGCGGTACAGATCAATGCCTTCAATTTTCCGGTCTGGGGATTCCTGGAAAAACTCGCACCGGCATTCATCGCGGGCGTGCCCTCGATAGTCAAGCCTGCGAGTCAGACCGCGTATCTCACCGAGTTGGTGTTCCGACGGATCGTCGAGAGTGGGATTCTCCCGGAGGGCTCTGTTCAGTTGCTGTGCGGCAGTGCGCGCGACCTTCTCGACCACCTCGGTGGCCAGGATTCGGTCGCGTTCACCGGTTCTGCCGACACCGCTGCGATGCTCCGTGCGCACCCAGCGGTCACGGGGACCGGTTTGCACTTCACCGCCGAAGCCGACTCGCTGAACGCATCGATTCTGGGAACCGATGTGTCAGAAGATGATCCGGAGTTCGAGCTGTACGTCAAGCAACTCGTCACGGAGATGACGGTCAAGGCGGGTCAGAAGTGTACGGCGATCCGTCGGGCGCTCGTGCCCGAGTCCCTCGTCGACGCGGTGATCGGTGCGGCGTCGACCAGACTTGGTCGCGTTGTCGTCGGTGATCCCGTGTCCGAGGGTGTGACCATGGGGGCTCTGGCGAGCGTGGAGCAGCGTGACGAAGTGCTGAAATCGCTTCGAGGACTGACCAAGTCGGCAGAGGTGGTGTTCGGCGACCCGGACCACGTCGACGTAGTGGGTGCAGACCCCGCCAAGGGTGCCTTCATGTCGCCGATCCTGCTGCGCGCCAACGACAAAGAGGCGCCAGAGCCGCACGACATCGAAGCCTTCGGTCCGGTCGCGACGGTGATCGGGTATACCGACCCTGCTGACGCTGTCTCGCTGGCGGCGCGCGGCAAGGGCAGTCTGGTCGCTTCGGTGGTGACCAAGGACGCCGCGCTCGCCGCCGAGATCGTGCGTGGACTTGCGCCGTACCACGGACGCGTGCTCGTCCTGAACGAAGAGGATGCCCGTGAGTCGACAGGGCACGGATCACCCTTGCCGGTACTCGTCCACGGGGGACCGGGCCGAGCCGGCGGCGGTGAGGAACTCGGCGGTATCCGAGGCGTGTTCCACCATATGCAGCGCACGGCGATTCAGGGCTCGCCGGATGTGGTGACCGCTGTCGGCAACCGTTGGGTCGCGGGATCTCAGCGCATCGCCTCCGAAGTACACCCCTTCCGAAAAGATCTGGGTCAGTTGATGATCGGTGACACGATCGTCGGCGGCCCCCGCAAGGTCACCCGCGCCGACATCGATCACTTCGCCGAGTTCACCGGCGACACCTTCTACGCTCACACCGATCCCGAAGCGGCAGCGGCCAATCCGCTGTTCGGTGGGATCGTTGCGCACGGCTACCTCGTCGTCTCGCTGGCAGCCGGGTTGTTCGTCGACCCGGCACCGGGGCCGGTCCTGGCCAACTTCGGCGTCGACAACC
The DNA here is from genome assembly GCF_020735545.1 of Gordonia otitidis. NCBI lineage: Bacteria > Bacillati > Actinomycetota > Actinomycetes > Mycobacteriales > Gordoniaceae > Gordonia > Gordonia otitidis. The sequence continues at coordinate 1,729,048 of NZ_CP085974.1, read as the reverse complement.
TCCGGTTCCTCACGCCGGTCAAGGCCGACGATTCGTTGACCGTCACGCTGACCGCCAAACAGATCACCCCGAGGCAGAACGCTGACTACGGTGAGGTGCGGTGGGACGCCGTGGTGACCAACCAGAACGACGACCCGGTCGCGAGCTATGACGTCCTGACGTTGGTCGCGAAACCCTGACAATCACCTGGCAGCCCTGAACGATTCAGGCAGCCTGTAGAACCGTCCAGCAAGGAGAGGTCATGACAGTACGTGTTGCGGTGTGTTACGGCGCGCCAACCGACCCGGCAGCGTTCGACGACTATTACCGGCGAGTCCACATCCCGCTCGCTCGCAAGATTCCCGGACTGTCGGGATTCACGTGGGGTAAGGCGGCGTCACTGGACGGATCGGAGCCGCCCTATTACGCGATTGCGAGTCTCTACTTTCCCGATGCCGACACCATGCGCGCGGGGCTTGTCTCGGAGGAGATGCGGGTGGCGGGAGCCGACGTGCAGAACTTCGCCACCGGTGGAGCGACCATGTTCACCCATGACGAGGAGTCGGTTCTCGGTGACTGATCAGATGTCGACGGCGGCGGTCGAGTCCGTTCCGCACGCGATCGCGCGTCGTATGTTCGCCGACGATGTCGCGTCGCGTCGGCTCGGTATCGAACTACTCGAACTCGGCGACGGGTGCGCGACGACGAGAATGACCGTCTCGGCCGACATGGTCAATGGGCACGCGATCACGCACGGCGGCTTTGTGTTCGCGCTCGCCGACACGACCTTCGCGCTGGCCTGCAACAGCCGTGACGAGGCTGCGGTCGCGGCTCGCTGCGACATCCGCTATCTCCAACCGACACGGGAGGGCGACGTCCTCGTCGCCCGGGCAACCGAGCTTCGACGATTCGGGCGGAACGGCATCTATGACGTGTCCGTGTCGTGTGGCGACACCGTCGTGGCCGAGTTCCGAGGAGACAGTCGCGTCGTCCGAATGTGACCCTCGCGGCCGCGGTTGCGGCCCTCGCTAAGCTCATCACATGGAACCCGTGTACGCCTCCGTCATCACCACCGCGCGATTGTTGTGGCTGGCCGAGGGCTTGAAGTTCAAGATCTCCGGTGTCGAGAACGTTCCGAAGAGCGGCCCGGGCGTCGTCGCTCTCAACCACACGGGCTACATGGACTTCACCTACGCGGGCATCCCGGCATACCTGCAGGGCAAGCGGTACGTGCGCTTCATGGCGAAGAAGGAGGTCTTCGACAACAAGGTGTCCGGGCCCATCATGCGCGCGCTCAAGCACATCCCGGTCGATCGCTCGCATGGCGCCGAGAGCTACCACGCCGCCGTCGACTACCTCAAACAGGGCGAACTGGTCGGGGTGTACCCCGAGGCGACGATCAGTCGGAGCTTCGAACTCAAGGAGTTCAAGACCGGAGCAGCGCGCATGGCGTTGGAGGCGAACGCCCCGCTGATTCCGACGGTGATCTGGGGAGCCCAGCGCGTGTGGACCAAGGGATTCCCCAAGCGCCTCGGTCGTACCGGTTTCACGATCATGGTCGGCGTCGCCGAACCGATCGAACCGGTCGGCGACCCGAAGACATTGACGGCACAACTGCACAAGTCGATGAGCGAGAAGCTGCTCGAACTGCAGGACGCCTACGGCGAACACCCCAAGGGTGAGTTCTGGGTGCCTGCGCGGCTGGGTGGATCGGCTCCGACACTCGAAGAAGCCAACCGCCTCGACGCCGAGGAGAAGGCAGCGCGGCGGGACGCGCGCAATGCTCAGCGCGGCGACACGCCTTCCTCGTAACTGGGCTCGACGGCACTCAGTCGTGGGTTCGCCCTGATCGGGTTCGATGCGCCCAGGTCGGGGATCGGGCAGTCCCTTCTTACACGTGTACGACGATGCTGATGTCCGGTCCGTCGCCGGGCTCGGGGATGGTTGCGCTGCAGTCGTCGCGTCCGCAATCGCACGTGAACACAGTGCTCGAGAGAAGCGCTTCTACTCTGTGCTGCGTCATCCCGCGCGTGCGGGCGATGCGTTTGGCGAGATCGGCGAAGCCGTCTGCCGATCCATTGATGCCGGTCGTGTTGTCGACGAGGCGCTCGACGAGTTCGGAAAGCATGCGGTACTGCGCCCAAGCGAGATACGACCGACCTCGATCGAGTTCGTACACGCCGATCACGAGCGCGTTCACATCGGCGCGGTCGAGGTCGGCGGGATGAGACGGCCCGATACGCTGGACCGGTGAGTTCTGAGGTCTCGGGTGCTTCGTCGTCGGATGCGACGGTGCGTTCGCGAACCGGGCGACGTCGGGAACCGGTCTTCCGCATCCTCGAGTTGATTGCAGCGGGCATCATCCGCGGCCAGAAGATGGACCTTCGACTCGATGGCCTCGACAACATCCCTGCCGACGGAGGTGCCGTGCTCGTGATCAACCACACGAGCTACGTCGACTTCCTACCGGCGGCCTATGGCGTGTACCGTGCGGGCCGTCGCACGCGTTTCATGATCAAGTCCGAGATGATGGACATCAGGATCATGCGCTTCCTCATCACCCACACGGGGACCGTGCCCGTCGACCGGTCGCAGGGTTCGGCTGCCTATCGGGCTGCGGTGTCGTCGCTACGCAACGGAGAGATCGTCGCGGTGTATCCGGAGGCGACGATCAGCAGGAGCTTCGAACTGAAGGAGTTCAAAACCGGTGCGGTCCGTATGGCAGCGGAAGCGGGGGTGCCATTGATCCCCAGCATCGTGTGGGGAGCGCAGCGGCAGTGGACCAAAGGCGGCAAACGTGACATCGGACGCAGTGGCATACCGGTCGCTGTCAGATTCGGTACGCCGATGCCTGTCGCGGCAGACGCCGATCCGGAGCAGGCCACGACCCGGTTGAGAGACGCGATGCGCGAGCTACTGACACGCGTGCAAGACGAGTACGGTCCTCATCCGCGGGGTGAGTTCTGGGTGCCGCACCGACTGGGCGGTTCGGCGCCGACTCCCGAGGAGGCGGCCGTCATCGAGAAAGAAGAAGCAGAGCGCAAGGCTGCGGCCCGCGCACGAAAGGCCAACGGTGAGTGACGCATCCGCAGTGACGAACGGCGAAACGCCCATCGGATTCGACGGGCAGCCGACCCTGATCGCCAGCGATGTCGACGGGACCCTGATCGACGATCAGAACACGGTGTCGCCCTTCACAATCGATGTTCTCGGGGCTGCATGTTCTGCCGGTGCCGAGTTCGTCCTGGCGACCGGGCGTCCACCACGCTGGATCGCGGAGATCACCGACCAGTTCCCGGGATCCGCGGTGAACGTGCGGTACGCCGTGTGCGCCAACGGCGCGATCATCTACGACGTCGCGCACGATCGGATCGTGCACTCGTCGCTGCTCCAGACCGATCAACTCGCCGTGCTGCGTGAAGTCATCGCCCGTCGGCTACCGGACGCCGGTGTGGCGGGCGAGCGCGTCGGATCGTCGGAGTTCGACGCTGCGACACCGCCGTTCGTCGCGACCGCAGGGTATCGACATGCGTGGCTCAACCCGGATCACGTCGAGGTCGGTGACGATGAGGTCTACTCCGAGCCGGTGGTAAAACTCCTTGTCAGGCAGCCTGATCTGACGAGTGGTGACATGGCGCAGCGTCTGCGTGCGGAGGTCCGAGGGTTGGCGCAGGTCACCTTCTCCACCGACAACGGACTCATCGAACTGTCCGTACCCGACACGCACAAGGCATCGGGCTTGCAGAAACTCATCGACCTCGCAGGGCTTTCCGGCGAGCGCACAGTGACTTTCGGCGACATGCCGAATGACGTCGAGATGCTCACCTGGGCCGGGCACGGAGTCGCGATGGGCCATGCACATCCCGCAGCCATTGCTGCTGCCGACGAGGTCACAGTCGGAAACAACGAGGACGGCGTCGCGCGGGTGCTGGCGCGGTGGTTCGCCTGAGGAGAGTTTGTCGCACACGTTCGCTGTATCGCGGAGTGTCCGTCGAACGGCGTACGCCAGCAATTTAGGTGTCCGCATTACCCTTTTAGCGCGAATGATCTGGACGTTAGAGTGGCAGTGCCCGGTACCTCTCGCTATTGGAAGTCCGCCATGGATCATGTTGGCGCCCCGCTTTCGACCCTGCCACCTCCGGCTGCGCTCAATATGCCCCGTCTGAATCAGTTCCGACTGCTCAGTGATCTCAACGCCGCGTCGGAGGTGTGTCGCGAACGCGCGCCGGTGGTCGAGATGAAGTTCGTGCCCGCCAGGATCTATCCGCCCGCAGTGTTCGTCACGTCCCCGCAGGGGGCGCGTGATGTGCTCGGGGCAGGTCCCGGCGTCATGGACAAGCGCGCGCCGATCTTTGTCGAGGGGCGAAAGTGGATGGGCGAAAACATGTTCAACCTTCCCGATGATGAGTGGCTACCCCGGCGAAGAACGGTACAACCGCTGTTCACCAAGCAGAGCGTGCGAGAGTTTGCATGCCACATGACTTCTGCCGTGTCGGCGGTTGAACACCAGTGGGTCGACGCCGACGTGATCGACCTCGACCGCGAATGTCGGCAGATCACGATCAATGCTCTCAGTCGCGCAGTGCTCGGCACTCATTTCGAGGCCACCCCCGAGATCGAACGCGATATACGGACGATATTGAGCCGGGCCACCGCTCGTGCGGTGCGACCCGTCAACGCGCCGATGTGGTCGCCTTCGTCCGCACAGCGCCGTGCAAAGAAAGCGCGTGATCGGCTGCGAGCCTTGGCCTCAGGCATCGTGTCGCAGTGTGTGGCCGATGGCGGGGTCGACGCACCCCTTGTTCGCCGATTGCTCAGTGAAACTGACGCTCAGACCGGCCAACCGCTCGACGCCGCTGCCGTTGCCGACGAACTACTCGTCTACCTCGTAGCCGGTCATGACACCACCGCGACCAACCTGACGTACGCACTGTGGCAGCTCGGAAGGAATCCTCTACTACAGGAAGCTGTACGTTCCGAGGTCTCTCTCGCCTGTGCTGACGAGGTGAGTGTCGAGGATATTCCGGCATTGCAGTTGACCGCCCGGGTGCTGCACGAGGCATTGCGTTTGTGCCCACCCGCCTCTCTCGTGTCCAGACTGGCAATGGAGGATGTGGAGGTCGATGGCCATCGTGTGGCCGCCGGATCGAACTGTGTGGTCGGGGTCTTCGCGATTCAGCGAGATCCGAAGTTGTGGGATCAGCCAACCACATTCGACCCTGATCGCTTCACTGGAGACTGGCACAGATCGATCGACCGATGGCAGTACCTCCCTTTCGGAGCGGGACGCCGCTCGTGCATCGGTGGCCATTTCGCCATGCTGGAGGCGACGATTGTCTTGGCGTCGATCGTGCGATCGTTTGACATCAGCTCCGTCGGAGACGACTTCCCGATGGCTGTGCCGTTCACCAACGTTGCGGCCGCGCCGATTCCGGCCCGGTTGAGACGGTTGCCGGACTAGCGACACCGTGCGTGCTCACCCGACCCGCGGTGTCAGCTCAGTCCGAGTGCGTACGCTCCGATGAAGGCGCGGACGGCGTCGGAGTTCGGCGGGTGAAAACTGCCCGCGCGGACGTCACGGTAGAGCCGTTCCAACTCGTTACGACGATGCAGCGCACCGGCTCCCGCGATCTCGAGCGCAAGGTCGGTGACCTGGCGTGCGACGCGGGTGCTGTTCTCCTTCGCTGCGAACAGGCGGAGGAGGGCACGGTCACCGAGATCCTCTCCCGCGGTGAGTGATTTGGTGAGGTCGTCGAGTGCTCCGGTCACGGCTTCGAGCGCCAGCTCTGCCTCCGCAACGTGATATTGCGTGAACGGCTTGTGTGCCACCGTCTCACCGTCGAGGCTGAGTGCACTCCTGGACGTCGCCGACGCTATGGCGAGATCCAGTGCACGACGCGCTATTCCGGCGTAGATGTTGCCGAGCGCGGGTAGTACCCAGGGGAAGATACCCGCGATGTATCCCGTTGGCTGCTGACCGAGGTCGACGATGCCGACCGTGCGTTCGTGTGGCACGAACACATCGTCGAGCAGGGTGTCGTGACTGGCCGTGGCTCGAACGCCGAGGGTGTCCCAGGTTTCGACCGTCGTGACGCCGGATTCGCCGCGCGGGACAAAGGTGTGCACGATCTTCGGGTGTTGCGGGTCGGAGTCGTCGCGGGCGTGCACTCCGAGCCAATCCCAGGCAGGGGACAGTGAGGTGAAGATCTTCCGGCCGCTGATGCGGTAGCCGCCTTCGACCGGTGTCGCGATCGTCGTCGAATCGTCGATGACGAGGTCGTTGCCGGGTTCGCCGTGTCCTGCCGCGATGACCTTGCCCGCCGCGACTTCGTCGGCAAGCCAGGAGACCTTCGAATTGCCCTGTGCGAGCTGATCTGTGATCGGGCCGACCCAGTACAGGTGCATGTTGATCCCGAGTGCTGTGGACGGCGCGAATGTCGCGAGTCGACGTTGCTCGGCGTTGAGTTGGTGCAGTGACAAGCCGAGCCCGCCGCGTTCGACGGGCAGTGCCGCGCGCAGGTAACCGAGTTCGGAGAGGTCGGCGAGGTCGTCGGCGAAGAAGGTGTTGTCGCGATCGTGGGCGACGGCGCGCTCACGGAAACGCTCGAGGGTGTCCTCCGGGATCACCCAGGTGTCGACGGGCTGGATGGTTGTCATGGCTGCTCCTTCGGTGTGCGTTGGTGCTGTCGGCGAGAGATCCGGTGCCCTCGGCGTCGGGTGAGGTGCTGTCGGCGTGAAATGCGGTGCCCTCGGCGTCGGGGGTGGTGCTGTCGGCGCGAAATGCGGTGCCCTTGGCGTCGGGTGCGGTGCTGTCGGCGCGGTCAGTCGAAGAACTGGTCGTCGGGACGCACTTGCAGCGCGATGCTGAAGCGATTGGCAGCCGCGAACGCTGCGACGACCTCGATGGCCTCGTAGATGGCGGCGTCGTCGAGTCCCAGGTTGCGCAGCCTGTCCAGGTCGTCGTCGGAGAATTCATTCGGGCGAGCCGAGAGGGTGGCGGCGAAGTCGGCGAGAACCCGCTGGCGTGGGGTGAGTTCGCGGACCTCGCGGTAGTCGACGGCGATCCTCGTACCGAGTTTCTTGTCTCCGAGAGCCTCGCCGAGGCTGACCGCGTGGTTGAGGCGGCAGTAGGAGCAGCCGTTCTCGGCGGAGCTCACCGTGGCGATCAACTCACGGTCGGGATAGGGGAGCAGCCCCGAACTGGGATCGAGCAGTCCGAGGATGTAGGCGTTGAAACGCGCCGCGTGGGCTCCGCCCAGGGCGAATGCGCGCACCCAATTGGGTATGTAGCCCACTTGCCGCTCGATGGAACGGATCTGCCGTTGGAGATCGTCGGGCAGTGCATCGATCTCCGGCACCGTGAGGCGCGAGATCTGGGTGCGGGGAGAAGCGTCGAGCGTGTCGGTCATCAGCTGTTCCTTGTCGTGTGGGCGGATCGCGAAACGTGCGGTGCTGTGGGTGTGAACCGTGGTGCCGTCGGCGTGAAACCGGGTGCCGTCGGCGTCGAATCCGTCGGTGTCGGTGTCGGTGTCGGTGTCGGTGTCGGGCGGGTGTTCCACTGCGGTGCGTCGAACGCTAGGGAACGGCGTCCGCTGCCGACAGGTTAAGAACACCTGCGATCACAACCAGGGCACGCACAGTCGACCGCTTGGAGCGCCCAGTCGGCAGCAGGGAGCGCCCAGTCGGCGGCAGGGAGCGCACAGTCGGCGGCGCGGGGCGCGGGATTCGTGACGGGGTTGTTATGCCCTGAGGTTGGTATTCGGGAGAAGAATCACTATGGTCACATAAGTCCCATCAGTAACATCTGTAACAGGCCTCATCGAGGAGTGTCTGCCCAACTGCGCGCTGGAGGTGCGGACAGCCGTGAACATCCGACTGTCGAATCCGTTCGTCTCCCGGGCGCGGCCAGGGAGTCGACGTCGTCGAACATCGTCCCTGGTCGTGTGTGCGGTGGCGCCTGCGCTGCTGGTCGGAGGGGCGTTCGCCGGCGACGGTCTCTCGCACCGCTCCGAGATCGGCCTCGTTGCCGAGTCATCGGTGACCCTGATCGGTCACGGACACGGGCATGGCCGCGGCATGGGGCAGTGGGGCGCGTACGGATACGCGAAGAAGGGCTGGTCGGCCGCGAAGATCCTGCAGCACTTCTACGGTGGGACGACGCTCGGCAAGACCGACAAGCCCGATATCACCGTCGGATTGAGCCAGCAGTCGGCGGTGAACGTCCGGGCTGACGCAGGTGCCCGGGTGGGCACTGTGCAGGTGAGCCCTGGCCAAGCGGTCAGCATCTCCGGTGGCACCGCGACCATCACCAACGGCTGCGGCGGCGGTGTCGTGCGGACGGTGCCTGCGACATTCGTCGATCCCGCGAACCCGGCTCCCGGGCGCACGGGCAACGAGCTCCTCAAGTTCTGCGGCTCCAATGCCGCGTATCGCGGTTCGCTGGGCTTCGACGGCGGGCGCGTCGTGAACAAGCTCAACATCGACGACTACGTCAAGGGCGTGATCGCCAAGGAGAGCATCCCGGGCTGGGGCGACGCGGGCGGCATGGAAGCACTCAAGGCGCAGGCTGTCGTCGCGCGTAGCTACGCGTTGGCGGCCATCGCCGGAGGCAAGAAGATCGACGACACGCAGAACTCGCAGATGTATGGCGGGGTCGCGGGTGAGGACCCACGAACCAATCGTGCCGCCGACGAGACGGCTGGGCAGATACTGCGTCAGAACGGACAACCCGCCTTCACGGAGTTCTCCGCGTCGACCGGTGGGTACACCGCGGGCGGACGTTTTCCCGCCGTCATCGACGAGGGTGATTCGATTGCGCCCGAACACAACTGGACCGCAGACGTGAGTGCGTCGAGTATCGCATCGGCCTTCGGTGTCGGTGCGCTCCGCAGCTTCGAGGTGATCGAGGCCAACGGACTCGGCCCGGAAAACGGACGTGCGCTGCGCGTGCGGGTATCGGGGTCGGGTGGCACGGTTGAGGCGACAGGTGAAGACGTCCGGACCAAACTGCAACTCAAGTCGTCGTGGTTCTCGGTGAAGGGGCAGACGAGTAAGCCGAAGATCGTGACACCGCCGACGTCGCCCGGTGGTGGTGCCGGACTCGGCTCGGCCGACCTCGGTTCGCTGATCCCGGACTCGCTGACCGGCCTTGCCGACAACCTGGTGCCCGGATCGTCGAAGTTGCTGGGAATCGCGACCGACGCCATGAACGGGAAATTCGGCGACCTCGGCGGCGTGACCGGTCCGCTCGGTCAGGCCATCGGCGTTCCCACGCTCACGCCCGATGGCGCCGGAGTCACACAGCTGTTCCAGAAGGGCATGATGTTCTTCAGTCAGCAGACCGGTGCGCACGTGCTTGCAGGAAAGGGCCTGTCCGATTTTCAGGAGCGCGGCGGAGTACCCGTGCTCGGATTCCCGCGCGCCGATCGGCTGAGGTGACCTCAGCAGGTATGCGCGAGTGTCACTCGGGTCCGGCGTCGACGACCTGGCGAGCGATGTCGACGAGCTTGGTGTTGGAGTCCTGGGACAGGCGTGCGAGCAGGCTGAACGCCTGATCGGCGCCGAGCCCGTAGCGCTCCATCAGCATTCCCTTGGCCTGGCCGATCAGGTCACGCGAGCTCAGTGCCGTCCGGAGTTGCTCCTTCTCGCGGACCGCGGAGAACACCGTCGCGGTATGGGCGGCGAACAGCTGGCCGAGCGCGCGCGTTTCGTCGTCGAAGGCGTTAGGTGTGGTGCTGTGCAAGTTGAGGGCACCGCGCTCCTCACCAGCGATGTACAGGCAGAAGCAGGCCATCGATCCGATCCCGAGGTCGGCTGCCGCGGTGCAGAACTTCGGCCACCTCTCCTCGTGACGCATGTCGTCGATCCAGATCGTCGTGTCGTCTGTCGCCGACCGGATGCAGGGACCCTCGCCGAGTTCCTGCTGCAACGCGTCCGACGCCGCGGCGATCTCACCGATCATCACCGGCGTCTCCACCTGGCCGTGGGACACGAGTGTGACGCTGGCGTAGTCGGAGCCGATCGTCTCGGCGGCAGCCTTCGTGAACAGGCGCAGCAGCATGTCGCTGTCGCTGCTCTCCGTCTGCAATTGCGCGACGAGGCGAGCGACCTCGGAACTCTTACGGGCGATGTCGGAGCCCGTCCACGTGGTCTGCGAACTCGCCTCGGAGGTGACGTCAGTCAATGCCGCATTCCTTCCAGCCGCACTTCACTTCGAGAAGTGGTCCTCAGCCGAAAACATACTCCGTGCCCCGCAGCAGGTGAGAGGTGATGGAGGTGCCGAGGACCGGTTGTGGACTGTCGCTCGGGCCGCGTGGGCGTTTCTGGTCGGCGAACGAGCGCGCTGCAGCATTCTTCACGGCCATCACGGTCGACGAGACCGGGACCGTCTGCACTCGGTGCCAGGGAATGGTCTCGTCGCCCGGGTGAGCCCAGTACCACAGCCAGATCGGATACATCCACAGTTGGAGTCCACGGGGCTTGGCCACTCGCATCGCGGACCGACCGACAGCCTCGTGATCGGCCTCCCCGTCGTGGTCCCACACCGCCAGCACGCCGTTGCGGACGTCGGGACTCTCATCGAGGGTGTCGCGGATCATCGCGTCGAGGCAATCGGGGTGCTGTGCCAGCGTTCCCGAATGCAGACCGCCCCACCGAGGGAGATCGAGGCCCAACAGCACCGACGCGGTGTCGAGTTCGAGGTGGCGGCGGTTGGCCAACTGCTCGGGGGACCCCGGATGCGCGGCGTGACCGTCGGAGACACAGATCGTCACCACGTCGATGCCCTGCGACGCTGCAGCGTGTACGAGGCCGCCGGCGCCGAGGATCTCATCGTCAGGATGAGCGGCCACGACGACCAGACGATCGATGTCGAACATCACCTCCGGCCAGGCCTGACCGGACAACCAGGCCAGCCACTCCGGCTCGGCGGTGCCGAACGACGTCGGAACCGTACGCGAACTCGGTGCGGGGAAGAAGCGCGTCATCGGCGTCCTGGGGGGAATCGGGACGTCGGAGTTCTGGATGGGGACGGGGGTGGCGCTGGGTGGGGTCATTGGCGGACTCCTGCCGGGAGTTGCGCAATCTTCGCTGTACAGGGGCGTGCACGGTGGCGTTGCAAATGTCGTCGTACAGGTGGCGTTGCACAAGATTCAGCGAGCCGATCTCTACAGCCCAATACTCGGAGTATACGGCCCTTGGCCAGCCTTGATCGGGCGGTCGCTGCAGATCACAGTCCCGCATGCCCATCGAGGGTCGTGGCGCGACGACCCGCGTGTGTCGAAGAGCTCGTCGCTGTGTCCGTTACCCTGAACACCCGTGGCCACCAATAGCAACGTCGCGTCGAACCCTGCCGTCGATCTGATCGTCGTCGGGTCCGGGTTCTTCGGCCTGACCATCGCCGAGCGTGCAGCGACACAACTCGGCAAGCGCGTCCTGGTGGTCGAGCGCAGGTCACACATCGGCGGCAACGCCTACTCCGAACCCGAACCCGAGACCGGCATCGAGGTGCACAAGTACGGAGCACACTTGTTCCACACGTCGAACAAGAAGGTGTGGGACTACGTCAACCGGTTCACCGACTTCACGGGCTACCAGCATCGGGTCTTCGCGATGCACGGCGGCCAGGCGTACCAGTTCCCCATGGGACTAGGACTGGTCTCGCAGTTCTTCGGTAGGTACTACAGCCCCGACGAGGCGCGCGAACTCATAGCCGAGCAGTCCAGCGAGATCGACACCAAGGACGCCAAGAACCTCGAGGAGAAGGCGATCAGCCTGATCGGTCGACCGCTCTACGAGGCGTTCATCAAGGCCTACACGGCCAAACAGTGGCAGACCGACCCGAAGAACCTGCCCGCGTCGAACATCACGCGGCTGCCGGTCCGCTACACCTTCGACAACCGCTACTTCAACGACACCTACGAGGGACTGCCGGTCGAGGGCTACACCGCGTGGCTGGAGAACATGGCTGCCGACGAGCGCATCGAGGTGCGCCTCGACACCGACTGGTTCGCTGTGCGTGACGAGATTCGCGCCGCCAACCCCGATGCCCCTGTCGTCTACACCGGTCCGCTCGACCGGTACTTCGACTACTCGGCGGGGCGCCTCGGCTGGCGCACCCTGGACTTCGAGACCGAGGTCCTGCCCACGGGAGACTTCCAGGGAACCCCGGTGATGAACTACAACGACGCCGACGTCCCCTTCACGCGTATCCACGAGTTCCGGCACTTCCATCCCGAGCGGAAGAACTACCCGACGGACAAGACCGTCATCATGCGCGAGTTCAGCCGATTCGCGAACGACGACGACGAGCCGTACTACCCCATCAACACCCCGGAGGACCGCGACAAGCTCGCTGCCTACCGAGAACTGGCCAAGACCGAGACCGCGTCTGCCAAGGTGCTGTTCGGCGGTCGGCTCGGCACCTATCAATACCTGGACATGCACATGGCGATCGCAAGTGCGCTCACCATGTACGAGAACACGCTGGCGCCGCACCTGACCGACGGTGCGCCGCTGGCGGAGGCGGAGTAGATGAGCGTGACTGTTTCGAACGAGACGACCGAGCTCGGCGCGACCCCGGTGACCGATACGGCGCAGGCGCCGACCGAACCCGACTCGAAGGCCGTCGAACTGCTGCAGCGGGTGATCTTCCCGCGTCCGGGTGAGCCCATCGACGTGCGCTCGCTCTATCAGGTGGAATCGGACAACAACACACGTCGCGCCCACGCCCCGACGCGGACGTCGGTGCTGCTCGCCGCCGAGTCCGAGGTGAGCTTCGAGACGTACTTCAACGCGTTCGCGGCGTCGTATTGGCGACGCTGGTCGGTCCTGAAGTCGGTGGTGCTGCGCGTCGAGGTCCGTGGTACGTGCCGCGTCGACCTGTACCGCTCGAAGGTCGACGGCTCGCGCATCGGCATCGGTGGTGATCTGGTGCCCACCGACGAAAACGGTTATGGCGTCCTCGAATTCGAACTCGACCTGGGGCCATTCGAGGACGGCGGCTGGATCTGGTTCGACGTCACCACCGATACCGACACCGAGATCGTCTCGGCGGGGTGGTATTCGGCAGTAGCGGCCGCGACCGGCCCGGAGACCAAGCGCGTCACCGTCGGCATCCCGACCTTCAACCGGCCGACCGACGCGGTCAATGCACTCTCGGCGCTCACGTCGGATCCGTTGGTGGACGGGGTGATCGACGCGGTGCTGATGCCCGACCAGGGTACGCGCAACGTCGTCGACGAGCCGGGCTACGACGAGGCCGCCGCCGCGCTGGGCGACCGGCTGCACATCTTCGACCAGGGAAACCTCGGCGGTTCCGGTGGCTACGCACGCATCATGTACGAGGCGCTGCGGCTCACCGACAGCCCGTACATCCTGTACATGGACGACGACATCGCGATCGAGCCCGATTCCATCCTGCGCGCTCTGGCGATGTCACGATTTGCCAAGACCCCCATGCTCGTCGGCGGGCAGATGCTCAATCTGCAGGACCGCAGTCACCTGCATTCGATGGGTGAGGTGATCAACCACCACACGTTCATGTGGACGGCCGCCCCGTTCGTCGACTACGACCACGATTTCGCGAGATACCCTCTCCGCGACCGGGAGAACTCCAAGAACCTGCACCGACGCATCGACGTCGAGGGCAACGGTTGGTGGATGTGCATGATCCCGCGCGAGTGCGCGGAGCAGATCGGTCTGCCGATGCCGTTGTTTATCAAGTGGGACGACTGGGAGTACGCGCTGCGCGCCGCCAAGGCCGGATATCCGACCGCCACCATCCCGGGTATCGCGATCTGGCACATGGCCTGGAGTGACAAGGACGACGCCATCGACTGGCAGGCCTACTTCCATCTGCGCAATCGACTGGTGGTCGCGGCTGTCCACCACGACGGACCGATCAAGGGCATTCTGCAGTCGATGGTCAAGGCGACTGCAAAACATCTTCTGAGCCTTGAATATTCGACGGTGGCGATTCAGAACGAAGCGATCCGCGATTTCCTCGCCGGACCCGACCACATCCGCGACCTACTGCCGACCGCGCTCCCCAAGATCGCGGAGATGCGCAAGCAGTACCCCGACGCGGTCGTGTTGCCCTCGGCGACCGAACTGCCCCGAACCAGCGGCGAGGCAACGCATCTCGGTGTCAACGTGCCGACCAACCCGGTGAGCAAGCTCAAGGCGCTCGCGGCGTCGGTGGTCAACAACCTGCGCCCGGCCGACCCTCGTCATCACGAGGTGCCGCAAGCCAATTACCCGCCCATCGAGGCCCGCTGGTTCTCGCTGGGCCGAGTCGACGGCGTCACGGTGACCACCGCGGACGGCCGGGGAGTGGTCTATCGGCAACGCGATCGCGACAAGATGATCGCGCTCGCACGCGAATCGGCCGCGCTGGTGCGCGAACTCAACGAGAGGTTCCCCGAGATGGCACAGCGCTACCGTGCCGCTCATCAGGAACTGACCAGTAAGGAGAGCTGGGCGGGTGTCTTCGGAATTGAGTGACCCAGGCGAAGCCAGTAGCGCGGAGTCGGGCAGCACGGGGGAACCGACCGGCGCTGCACCAGGTGATCGTGAGGTCGCCGAGCGTGACGCGTTGGACAGTCGCGAGGTCGACGCGTTGATCGCGATCCAGGACGCGCTCTACGACCGACCGGGAGTACTTCCCGCGGCACGCGCTCTCTCGCATTTCGGCGAGCACTCCCTCGGCTGGCTGGCGATCTCGGGAATCGGCTACGTTGTGGCCCGCCGTCGTGGTGACTCGGTCGCGACGCGACGTTGGGTCGAGGCAGGTGTCGGCGCATTCGGAACGCACGCCGCGTCGGTGATCATCAAACGCATCGTCCGCAGGCCCCGCCCGCACGATCCGAGGATTCGTATCGGTGTCTCGACGCCGAGCAAGCTGAGCTTCCCGTCGTCGCATGCGACGTCGACCACTGCCGCCGCGATCCTGATCGGTCGGGCCGCCGGATTGCCGCCCTACCTGCTACCCGCGGTTCTGGTGCCACCTATGCTCACGTCGCGACTTGTGCTCGGAGTGCATTACCCGAGCGATGTCGCCGCGGGAGCTGCGCTCGGGGCACTGGGTGCGGGGGCCGTCGTCGGCGGTGACACACTTCTCGAGCGTGCATCGCGAACGGTTGCCGGGCATCCGCGCGCCACTCGCACCGCGCGTGTGGCGGCCCGAGCCGGCGCGCTTGCGCTCCTGCCCGGGCAGACCGCACGCACAGCGGCCGCGTGGGTGATCAGGAACCGAGGAGAGGCATGAGCGAGGAGCCCATCGAGCACGACAAGAAGGTCGGCCCACCCAAGAACAGGGTCGACGGGCTGATCAAGGCGTTGCGCCCACGACAGTGGGTCAAGAACGTCCTGGTCCTCGCGGCGCCTCTGGCCGCGGGCAGCATCACCGACGTCCACGTGCTCGGCCGCGCGGCCATCGCCTTCGTGGCCTTCTGCCTCGCAGCGTCGTGCATCTATCTGATCAACGACGCCATCGACGTCGATTCCGATCGCAATCACCCGACCAAGCGGTACCGCCCGATCGCGGCAGGCGTCGTGCCGGTCAAGCTGGCGTACGTGCTGGCCGTGGTGCTCGGCATCGCGTCGCTGTTGATCGCGTACTCGGCGAACTGGCAGACCGCGGTGGTCATCGCCGTCTATCTGGTGATTCAGCTCGGCTACTGCTTCGGGCTCAAGAATCAGCCCGTCATCGACATCTGCATAGTCTCGTCGGGCTTCCTGTTGCGCGCGATCGCCGGTGGTACCGCGACCGACATCAAGCTCTCGCAGTGGTTCTTGCTGGTCATGGCGTTCGGATCGCTGTTCATGGCTGCGGGCAAGCGCTACGCCGAACTGGTGCTCGCCGAGCGCACCGGCGCCAAGATCCGGAAGTCGCTGCAGTACTACACCACCAGCTATCTGCGCTTCGTGTGGACGCTCTCGGCAACGCTCGTCGTCGCGTTCTACGGGTTGTGGGCATTCGACAAGAATTCCGGACACGACACCAACGTCTGGTATGCCATCTCGATGGTTCCGTTCACCATCGCGATTCTGCGGTACGCAGTGGTCGTGGACGGCGGTACCGCCGGCGAGCCGGAAGAGATCGCCTTCGGCGACCGCATTCTGCAGATCCTGGCTCTGGCCTGGATCGTCTGCGTGGGTGTCGCGGTCTATGCCGTCTGACGTTCGCGACGAGCCCGCTCGCGCGGGTAGGCACAGACTTCGCGAGATCCCCACCGCACACATCACCGACCACGACGTCGCCGGCATCCGCCCAGCCGACAGAACTGCGCGGGATCTCGGCACGGACGACACCACGGTCATCGGTGCTGTCGACATGGACGACACCATGGTCATCGATGCCCTGGACGGGGAATCCGATGCCGTCGGCGCCGAATCGGGTGCCCTCGACGCGGAATCGGGTGCCGTGGCCGGGGGACCGGGTGCTGTCGGCGACGGGCCGCCCCCGGGCGGTGGCCGTCGGCGATTTCTGTCGTCGTGGGGCCCCCGCGAGTGGACCGCGTCGATCAGCTTCCTGATCGGTGCCGTCGCGGTCACGACCTTCTTCGCCATCGGTGCCTGGCAACGCAGGTGGATCGCCGACGACGGTCTGATCGTGCTGCGCACCCTGCGCAATCTGTTCGCAGGCAACGGCCCGGTGTTCAACGCGGGCGAGCGTGTCGAGGCCAACACCTCGACGGCGTGGACGTATCTGCTGTGGTTCTGGGCGTGGGTCACCGACGGTCAGCTGGAGTACGTCGCGCTCTGGGTGGCGTTGGTGTTGTCGGTGTCGGCGATCCCGATCGCGATGTACGGCACGGCTCGTCTACTCGGTCCGCGCATCAGTGGTCCGGCCGCGAGCGGGATCACGCTGCTGTTGCCGCTCGGCGCGATCGTGTACATCGCGATCCCGCCCGCTCGCGATTTCGCGACGAGTGGTCTGGAGAACGGACTGTGCATCTTCTGGGTCGCGGTGCTGTGGTGCCTGCTGATCGCGTGGAGTCGACGACGGCCGGACAGTGCTACTCGTGCCGAGACCGTAGAGCGTCCCGGCACGAGGTATCGAGGGACGGCGGCAACGCTGTTCCTCGCCTTCTGGGCGGGGCTCGCCCCGCTGATCCGTCCCGAACTGACCGTGATCGGTGGCATCGCGCTCGTGCTCGTGTTCCTGGCGCCGCTGTCGTGGCGGATGCGCGTCGGCGTCGTACTCTGCGCCGCGGTGCTGCCGGTCGGCTACCAGATATTCCGGATGGGGTACTACGCGCTGCTCGTGCCGAACCCGGCCGTCGCAAAAGATGCGAGCGGCTCCAAATGGCATCAGGGCTTCATCTATCTCGGTAACCTCTTCGGGCCGTACACGCTCGTGCTTCCCGTCATCATGGCGATCCTCGCGGGAGTGCTGGTGACCGTCGGCGTGCGGGCGACCAGGCGTCGACAGGCCGACGTCGCCACGAAAACCGGTTCGGCTGATGCGACCGGCCGCCCGACCGTCCGCGAGCGCTTGGCCGGATGGTCCCGTGGACTCCAGACCCCGACGACCGTCACGGTCGCGGTCGTTCTCGGAGGGCTCGTGGTCGGCGTCTACTGGCTGCGCCAGGGCGGCGATTTCATGCACGGCCGAGTACTCCTCACGCCGCTGTTCACGCTTCTGCTGCCGGTCATGGTCGTACCGCTGTCGGTGCCCGCTCTCGCCGACATGCGCGCAGCAGTCGGCCGCGGCGTCGACGCCGCCCGAGATCGCGACCGACGTCGTCGGGCGTGGGTCCAACTCGGTGGCGCGGTCGTGATGGCCGCACTGTGGGTCACCACACTCGTCTGGGCGATCGTCTGCCACGAGAAGGTCCTGCCCAACGCTGGCATCGACATCGGTCGCAGCGGGATCGTCGACGAACGTCGGTTCTATGTGACCAACATGGGCAACGAGAACCCTGTCACCGCTGCCGATTACCTCGACTATCCGCGCATGCGGGCGATGGTCGAGCGGATCGACGAGTACAGGACCCAGGGCGGCGTGATCCTCCCGTCGAACAACTACGACGAGTGGTACGTGGCCAAGCTGCCCGACAACACTCCGCAGGACAAGCGCAAGGCGACCGTGTACTTCCTCAACCTGGGGATGACGAGCATGAACGCGCCGCTCGATGTCCGAGTGATCGATCAGATGGGCCTCGCGTACCCGATCGCCGCGCACACCGAGCGTCTCGAGGACGGCCGGATCGGACACGACAAGAATCTCCCCGCGGAGTGGGTCGTCGCGGAGGCCGGCGCCTATCCCAGGTGGCCGGTGCTGCCGGGCTTCCTCGACGAGGACGTCGTCGCCCAGGCGCGCGAGGCGCTCACCTGTCAGCAGACCGTGGACAGGATCGAGTCGTACAAGGACACCTGGTCGATGGAGAGATTCAAGAAGAATCTCTCCGAGTCGTTCGGCTTCACCGACTATCGGATTCAACGCAATCCGGAGTACGAGCTGCAGCGCTGCGGTCTACCGATTCCGCCCCGACTCCACCCGAGATGAGCGTCACAGTTGCGCGCATCGTCGAGCGACTTCTGTGCAGCTCACGCGTCTGATCCCGTGTGCGGGATACAGGCGATTTGTCCTGTTATGTATCGGATAGGTAACGTCCAACCCTGATAAAGCGATGAGAGATGAGACCGGCGGTAGAGGTCGATCGGCTCCGCGTCGACGTCGAGAGACGTGAGATGTGGTGGCGGTCACACTGATTGTCAGTGTGTTCGCCTATGCAATAGGCTCCCGAATCGTTGTGCATTGCATACGAGCGGTGTGCTCCACGCACCGTGTGCGATGTGTCGCGCATGAGGTGGATGGTTGTTGCTTCGGGGAACCCGCGCCGATTGGTTGATATCGCGCACGTAACGATCTGGTGCCTGGTGTGTCCTGTGGGACGCATGGGGACTGGTAACAGAGGAGAGTTTGGTCGATGGGAGTAGCGGTGAGGTCGGGATCATCCGTATCCGGAACGCGCGGCAGATTCCGGCTTCGTAGCCGGTTGGTGGCGGTGACCGTCGCGTTGATGACTGTGGCGGGCCTGGCGTCGGTCATCAGCGGTGCAGGTACTGCGGATGCACGCGTCAACGGCACGCCTGCGGGCAAGAGCGAGTGGTGGATCGATGCCTGTGGCATGCCCACCAATGGCGCCTTCGGCAACAAGTCGATGGCCCCGGGCAAGGTCAAGGTGCGTTCGTGGTTCAAGCCGGGCAACACCCGCACCGTCGTCCTGCTCGACGGCATGCGTGCCCAGTACGACTTCTCGGGCTGGGAGATCAACACCAACGTCCAGGAGCTCGTCAATCAAGGCGTGAACGTGGTCGAGCCGATCGGCGGACCCGCCAGCTTCTACACCGACTGGAACGCGCCCAGTAACTTCAACGGCCAGCAGCGCCGGTACATGTGGGAGTGCGTGATCCAGAACCGTCTGGTTCCGGCTCTGCGCAGCAAGGGCTTCAAGGGCAAGGGCGGCAAGTTCGCCATCATGGGCATCTCGTCCGGCGGTAACGCCGCCCTCGTGCTGGCTGCCAAGCGTCCCGACCTGTACTACGCGGCCGGCTCGCTGTCGGGTTACGACTTCCTGAGCGCTCCCGGCATGCACACGATGCTCCGTCTGGCCATGCTCGACGTCGATCCCAAGCCGTGGAACGTCGACGCGATGTGGGGACCGCCGTGGGATCAGCGTTGGTACGACAACGATCCGTTCATGCTGATCAACCGGATGCATCACCTCAAGGTGTTCACCGGGTCGGGCAACGGACTCTTCGGCCGCTACAACGCGCTTCCGAACGTCTTCGACGACCTGTTCAAGGGGTCGACGCTCGAGGTGCTGGCACTGGCGCAGCGCAAGGCCTTCGAGGTCGCGGCGTTCACCCAGGGCATCAACCTCATGACCTACGACGCCAACGGCACCCACGCGTGGGGCTACTGGCAGGACATGGTGTGGAACGCCTACCAGCGAGGCTTCTTCCGCTGATCTGATCAGCGCAGGCACGTGCACGCGACCCCGACCGGTATTCCGGTCGGGGTCGCGTCGTCTGCACTGTGATCCGTATCAGATCCCATACGCATCACAAGTCACAGAAATCTCACCCGCCTCAGCGCGTCGCGCGTGGAATCGGCGTCGGAGAGGGTAAGAAACACCTGAGGCTAAACGTGGCTAGTGGGACTTGTGTGATCTCTGGTGTGAATGTGAACAAGCCGGAGACCCTTGCCCACGGTGTGAAGGAAGTGGGAGACGGATGCGTCCAGCGGTAAGTGATGACCGGCCGGCACGGGGCGGGCATCGTGGACATCGGATGGTTCGGGTTGCTGCGACGGTGGTGGCGACCGTTGCGGTGACCGCCGGCCTGACAGTCGCAGGGCAGGCGGTTGCGCCCGCCGATCCGCCCGCAGCACCCCCGGCGCAGCCGTCAGCGCCTGCCCAACCCGGCCCGCCTGCCCAACCCGCGCCGCCCGCACCCGAGGCGCCTGCGCAGCAGCCGCCTGCGGCCGCGCCCTCCCCAGCCGCAGCACCAGCACAGCCTGCGCGGGTGACCAAGGTCTTCTGGTACACCGACCGTCGGGTCGCACTATGGGTGCACTCTCCCGCGATGAACACCGACATCCAGGTGCAGATCCTGCTCGCGCGTGACTGGTGGGCACACCCGGACGCCAAGTTCCCGCAACTCACGATGCTCGACGGCTTGCGGGCCCAGGACGACCAGAGCGGTTGGGTGATCAACACCAACATCGTCGACTTCTACAAGGACAAGAACGTCAACGTCATCCTGCCGATCGGTGGGGAGTCGAGTTTCTACACCGACTGGAAGCAACCCGATCGCGGCAAGACCTACAAGTGGGAGACGTTCCTCATCCACGAGCTGCCCCCGATCATCGAGGGCGACTGGCGTTCGACGGACGTGCGTGGCATCGAGGGGCTGTCGATGGGCGGTACCGGAGCGATGATGCTCGCCGCCCGCAACCCGGGCTTCTACAAGTTCGCGGCGTCGTTCTCGGGCATCCTGCAGTTGACGTCGACCGGTATGCCGCAGGCGATCCAGTTCGCACAGCGCGACGGCGGCGGCTACAACTCGATGAACATGTTCGGGCCGCCGAGCGATCCCGCGTGGAAGGAACACGATCCGTTCCTCATCGCCGACAAGCTGCGGGGCACCAGACTCTACGTCTCGTCGGGCAACGGACTCGTCGGGCCGCACGACAAGCCGTCGGACATCCCACTGCTCGCCACGAACTACTCCGGCGTCGGCCTGGAGCTGCTCAGCCGCGTGACCTCGCAGCAGTTCGCGATCAAACTGAACGAACTCGGTATACCGGGGCAGGCGGTGTACCGGCCGTCGGGAACGCACACGTGGGCCTACTGGGAATTCGAGATGGCACAGGCGTGGCCCCAGGCCGCTGCGGCGCTCGGACTCGGCGGCGACAAGGTCGCGTGCCGTCCGTCCGCCCCGTTCAAGAAGGTCGCCGACGCGAACAAGCTGGGGGGCTGCCTGACTCCCGAGTACGCGGTGCCCGGCGGGCGTGCACAGGACTTCGCGCAGGGCCGTGTGATCACCGGACCGAAGGGGCCCAAGGCGGTCACCGGCGCGATCGGCGGCGCGTACGCGTCGATCGGTGGGCCGGGCGGCAAACTCGGACTGCCGACCAGTGACGAACTGCCCACCCGCGACGGCAAGGGACGGTTCAACACGTTCGAGCGCGGCAAGATCTCGTGGACGGCCAAGGGCGGGACGGTCATCGGTAAGTGATCACCGCACGCAGCACCCGGCGCCCAGTCTGGTCGATTGTTCGACACATACTCGGTGCCGGGTGTGCCCGCGCTGAGATCTCGCTGAGGAATCAACGCATTCCCGCAGGTGGCGCCCACGCGGTGGTCGGCGCGGGTCGGACGGCGGAGTAGCCTTGCGTCGGTGCTGAAATGGCCGGGTCGGGTGTGATGAGGAAGTGATGATGAGGAAGTTCTTCGGGTTGGGTGTGATCATGGCGGGAGTTGCTCTCGCGGGTGGGCTGTCTGCCTGCTCGGACGACTCGACGGCCAGCGCGCCGATCACGAGCGATCCCGTCACCACCACGTCGATGTACTCCTCGCCCGCGTCGTCCTCTGCGAAGGCGTCGGAGACCGAGAAGACGGAGTCGTCGGCCGCTGCCGCACCAGGCGGTACGAAGGTCTCCGGTTCGACGACGTTGCCTGCGACAGCACCGAACACGACCACCAAGGTGCCGGAGAACTTCCCCGGCCCGGGCGGCGAGCAGGTGAGCGACAAGGGCAAGAAGTATCTGCAGGCGCTCAAGGACCAGAACATCAGCTTCGCCGGTGACTCCGACAACTCCGTCGCGCTCAACAGCGCCGAATACGTCTGCGCTCAGCAGGCCAAGGGAGCCGATCCGACGACGGTGAAGGCCTTTGTGACCGCGATGATCGGTCCGAGTTCGAAGAACGCCGCCGAGGCGAATTCCAGGGCCGACAAGGTCATCAAAGCCGCACGTGACAACTACTGCTAGGCGTGAGCGCCAAGCGTAGTGGCGCCGGTCGTCGTAAGGGTCGTCGACTTGGCCGGATCGCACTGTTCCTAGCCCTTCTCGCCCTCGTCGCGATCGTGCTGATCGTGATCCTGGTGATCACTCTGCTCAAGCCCGGACCGCCGAACATTCCCGGCGGTCAGGGGCCGTCGACGAGCGCCCCGTCGGGAGAACGACCGCAAGCGCAGTCCGCGGACTGCCCCGACGTGCTCACACTCGTCATCCCCGGTACCTGGGAATCGTCCGCCGACGACGACCCCATGAATCCGACGGCCAACAAGGCGTCGCTGATGCGGCGTGTGTCGACGGCGCTGCAGGATCAGTACCCGACGTCGCGCACCGAGGTCTACACGGTGCCCTACATCGCGCAGTTCCGTAACCCGACGAACCTCAGCGATCGCCAGGCCGACTACAACGTCTCACGTCAACAGGGTTACGACCGTGCCGCGGCCAAGCTGCGCGACACCAACAAGAAGTGTCCACTGACGAGGTACGTGATCATGGGCTTCTCGCAGGGTGCCGTCATCGGCGGCGACCTCGCGAGCAACATCGGCAATGGTCGTGGGCCGATCGACGCCTCCGATCAGGACCTCGTGCTCGGTGTCGGACTGATCGCCGACGGCCGCCGTGAGAAGGGGCAGCAGAACGACATCGGTCCCGATCCCGATGGCGTCGGCGCCGAGGTCGCACTCGGCGGAATGGGCAAGCTCGTGCCGGGCATCACGATGACCGGGTCACGCAGCGGTGGATTCGGAGAACTGCGCGATCGGGTTCAATCCATTTGTGCTCCAGGCGATCTCATCTGTGATTCGCCCACAGTCGCCAACCCGGTCGGCGCCGTCGGGCAGCTCGCCGGTGCCATCAACAACCCCGTGCACGCGATGTATGCCACCAAGCGGTACTGGCAGCTCGACGGGAGCAGTGCGACGCAGTGGATGTACGGGTGGTCGAACAAGGTCATCGCCGACGCCCCCCATCCGGCGCACAACTGATCAGCCCCCGCTCGTCGCCGGTGTGCCCCGCGCACCGGGTGACCGCCCGCGCGCGGCATCGGGCTCGTCTCTCCGCTAGGTCATTTGTCCCGCTCGGAGCGGTCGCGGCCGTGTTTGGGTAGCACCGTCGACCTGCATTACCGTGGTGCGGTCGGGCACACCGCCCATCAGACCAACCGGCATCACCACCGGTGACCGCAGCGATGCGTGAGGAGAAGCAGGCGACGATGAGTGACCCCGGGGGACTGCGCAAGTTCCGATTCGGAGCCGGTGGCGAGGGCAACAAGGACGAGGGCGGAGCCCGCAAGTTCGTGAAGTTGGCCCAGACTGCCGAGGAGTACGGCTACGACACGTTCGCCGTGCCCGATCACCTCGGCAACCAGGTCGGTCCCCTCGCCGCACTCGGTGCGTTGAGTCAGGCGACGAGCACCATCCGCCTGGGCACCTCGGTGCTCGCCAACGGGTTCCGTCATCCGGCGATCCTGGCCAAGGAGGCCAACACGATCGACGTGCTGAGCAAGGGGCGACTCGAGCTCGGAATCGGTGCTGGCTGGATGAAAGAGGAGTTCGACAAGGCGGGTATCGAGTTCGAGACGCCCGGCGTGCGCATTCGCAAACTCGACGAGTCGCTGACCATCCTGGACAAGTTGATGCGCGGCGAAACCGTCGACTTCGACGGCGAGTTCTATCAGATCCACGGCCTCGAGGGCAGCCCGCGACCGCGCCAGGGGCCGCGGCCGCCGATCGCCGTCGGTGGTGGTGGACCGAAGATGCTCGCCCTGGCCGCCAAACACGCCGACATCATCTCGGTCGCCCCGGGAACGACCCCCGACGGCAAGATGAAGCTGTCGGACATGACGATCGAGAAGACCGCTGCGCGCGTCGACCGGATCCGTCAGGCGGCGGGCGACCGTTTCGCCGACATCGAGCTGAACTGGACCATCGCGGTCATCGTCATCACCGACGACCGCGAGGCCACTGCGGAGATGGCGCTCAAGGCGCTCGCGCAGGGGTACCCGCCGAACATCGCGCACGACACCGAGTTCACCGTCGAGGACGTGCTGACGTCGCCCTACATCGCCATCGGGTCGTTCGAGGAGATCGCCGATCAGATCCGCGAGGTGCGTCGCCGCACGACGATGTCGTACGTGGGAGTCTTCCCGACGCAGATGGACGCTTTTGCGCCTGTTCTGGCCCAATTGAAGGGGGAGTAGGATTGTCGACGGCCCATTTCGCCTCAGTCGAAATGGGCTGACGTGAATTCGCCCGTGTATGACCCCGGCATATGTCGGAATTCCGGCGTCATGAAGGCGCAATTCACCATACGCCAAGATTCGGACGGGTAGTCGCGTGTGCGCTACCGTGTCACGCGTCGACGACGCGGACATGACGCCCGAGAAGACGTGGTACCTGCGGGGAGTGCCACGACACCGCGCCGCCACGGCGCACGGACGTGGTCGCCCGCGAGGGGGCCACAGGAGTGATGGATGCTGAACACAGAATTTGAGCAGTTCCTCGATGAGAACGGCAACCTGCATTTCACCGAGGACGCGACGCTGGTCGACTATGTCGAGCAGAACGTGCGCGATCAGGCGGACACGCTGGCGTACCGTTTCATCGACTACAGCCGCGAGCGCGACGGAGAGGCACAGGACCTCACGTGGGCGCAGTTCGGCAAGCGTCTGCGCGCTGTCGCCGCCCGGCTGCAACAGGTCACCAAGCCCGGCGACCGGGTCGCGATTCTCGCCCCGCAGTCGCTCGAATACGTGATCGGCTTCTTCTCCGCGCTGTATGCGAGCAACGTCGCGGTGCCGCTCTTCAGCCCCGACGAACCCGGCCACACCGACCGCCTGACCGCGGTGCTCGCCGACTGCAAGCCGACGGCGATTTTGACATCGACCAAATCGGCGGAGGCCGTGCGCGACTTCTTCGCAGGCGTTCCCGCCAAGGAACGTCCCCGCGTGATCGCCGTCGACGCCGTCCCCGACTCGGTCGGGTCGAGCTGGGTCGCACCGGTTGCCGGTAAGGACCACAACCGCGACACCGTCGCCTACCTGCAGTACACCTCCGGTTCGACCCGTGTGCCCGCGGGTGTCGAGATCACCTACGAGGCGGTCGCCGCGAACTGCCTGCAGATCTACGACTGCATCGAGATCGACCGCAATGCGCGCGGTGTCACCTGGCTCCCGATGTTCCACGACATGGGACTGCTCACCGTGATCCTGCCTGCGCTCGGCGGCCGCTACATCACGATCATGAGCCCGCAGGCATTCGTGCGCAGGCCCGGCCGCTGGATCAAGGAACTCGCTGCCGCCAGCGACGGTGCGGAAACCTACGCCGCGGCCCCGAACTTCGCCTACGAGCATGCGGCAGTCCGCGGTCTGCCCAAGGACGGCGAGCACCTCGACCTCTCGAACGTCATCGGACTGATCAACGGCTCCGAACCGGTCACGGTCAGCTCGATGAAGAAGTTCAACGAGGCGTTCGGTCCGTACGGGTTGCCCAAGACCGCGATCAAGCCCTGCTACGGCATGGCCGAGGCGACGCTGTTCGTCTCCGCCACTCAGCGCAACAACGAGGCCAAGGTCATCTACGTCGATCGCGACGAGCTCAACGCCGGCCACATGAAGATCGTCGACCAGCATGCACCGAACGCTGTCGCGCAGGTTTCCTGCGGGCAGGTTGCACTGAGTCAGTGGGCCGCGATCGTCGACGCCGCGGAGTACGACGAGACCGGGACCGGCGTCGAAAAGGCCGACGGCGAGGTCGGCGAGATCTGGTTGCACGGACTCAACATCGGTGCCGGCTACTGGAACAAGCCGGAGGAGAGCGCCGCGACGTTCCACAACACGATCTCCACGCCGCTCGCCGAGGGCAGCCACACCGACGGCGCGCCGTCCGATGCGCAGTGGATGCGCACGGGCGACTACGGCGTGTGGCTCGACGGCGAGCTGTACATCACCGGCCGTGTCAAGGATCTCGTGATCGTCGACGGCCGCAACCATTACCCGCAGGATCTCGAGTTCAGTGCACAGGAAGCCAGCGCCGCGCTGCGGCCGGGCTTCGTCGCTGCCTTCGCCGTACCCGCGAACCAGCTGCCTGCCGAAGTGTTCGAGAACGCGGCGAGCGGCTTGAAGTTCGACGCGGACGACGCGTCGGAGCAATTGGTGATCGTCGCCGAGCGCGGTCCGGGAAAGAAGACCGATCCGCAGGAGATCGCCGACACCGTGCGCGCCGCGATCGCCCAGCGGCACGGCGTGATGGCGCGCGACGTGCTCCTCGTTCCCGCGGGCTCGATCCCGCGCACGAGTAGCGGCAAGATCGCGCGACGCGCCACCAAGGCTGCCTACATCGACGGCCGACTGCGGGGCGGATACAAGCAGGACGCCTTCCCCGATGCGGGCCACTGAGAGGCAACCCGATTCATCAGGAGTCGACGCAGGCATCGGCCATCGCCGACGCCGCGTCGGGCCACCCCCGCGGGGTCGTCGGAATGACGGACCGCACTCGTTAGTCTGGAAGCGATGTCTGAACTGAATAACGCAGCGAATGCACACGGCACCGGGGCTCATCCGCACGGAACGGAGCCAGCCGAGCCGGATTCATCTCTGATCGCCGACGGTGAGTCCACCGGCGGCGAGTCCACCGATGGCGAAACCGCAGGCGGGTTGACCGTCGAGGAGCTGCGTGACTGGCTGCGTGAGTGGGTCGCGACGTCGACCGGAATCTCTGTCGAACAGATCTCCGACGACCGTCCGATGGAGGAGTTCGGTCTGTCCTCGCGCGATGCCGTGGCGCTCGCCGCCGACATCGAGGACAAGACCGGCGTGGTGCTGACCGCAACGGTCGCCTACAACCACCCCACCATCGCGATGTTGGCCAAGCGCATCATCGAGGGCGACCCCGACGAAGGGCTCGACCTCGATGCCGAGACCTTCTGGATTCGTGAACGCGACGCGGCAGACGACATCGCGATCGTCGGCCTCTCGACACGCTTCCCCAAGGCAGGGCACACCCCCGACTCCACCTGGGAGGCACTGATCTCCGGGCGCGACGGCATCTCCGATCTGCCCGAGGACCGCTGGGCCGAGTTCAAGTCCGACCCGCGCCTGGCCAAGGTCATCGACGAATCCAACGTCAAGGGCGGTTACCTCGACGACGTCAAGAGCTTCGACGCCGACTTCTTCCAGATGAGCCCCCGCGAGGTCGAGATGGTCGACCCGCAGCAGCGCCTCGCGCTCGAACTGGCGTGGGAGGCACTCGAAGACGCGCACATCCCGGCCAGTGACCTCAAGGGCGCACCGGTCGGTGTCTTCATCGGCACGTCGACCAACGACTACCAGCTGCTCGCGGCCATGGGCCTCGACGACGGCGCACACGACACCGCCGCCTACGCGCTGACCGGAACGTCGACGTCGATCGTCGCCAACCGCGTCTCGTACTTCTTCGACTTCCACGGCCCGTCGGTGGCCATGGACACCGCGTGCTCGTCGTCGCTGGTCGCGGTTCACCAGGCCGTGCGTAGCCTGCGGTCGGGCGAATCCGATGTCGCGCTCGCCGGTGGCGTCAACATGATCATCACTCCCGCCGCGACGCTCGGCTTCGACAGCATCGGCGCGCAGGCCAAGGACGGTCACATCAAGGCGTTCTCTGCCGACGCCGATGGCATGATCCGCGCCGAGGGCGGCGGGCTGTTCGTGCTCAAGCGCATGGCCGACGCCCGACGCGATGGCGACACCGTGCTCGCCGTGGTCGCAGGCTCGGCGGTCAACTCCGACGGTCGCTCCAACGGCCTGCCCGCGCCCAATCCCGAGGCACAGGTGGAGGTGTTGCGCTCGGCGTACACCGACGCAGCCCTCGACCCGCGCAGCGTCGACTACATCGAGGCGCACGGCACCGGCACCGTACTCGGCGATCCGATCGAGGCCGACGCACTCGGCCGCGTGGTCGGCCGCGGTCGCCAGGCCGACGCCCCCGCCCTGCTCGGCTCGGCGAAGACGAACTTCGGGCACATGGAATCCGCTGCGGGTGCCGGTGCACTCGCCAAGGTGGTGCTCGCGATGCAGCACGACAAGCTGCCCGCATCGCTGAACTACTCCGGCCCCAACCCCTACATCCAGTTCGACGCCGGGCACCTGAAGGTAGTCCAGGAGCCGTCCGACTGGCCGCGCTACTCCGGTCACGCGGTCGCGGGTGTCTCCGGCTTCGGCTTCGGCGGCACCAATGCCCACGTCGTCGTCCGTGAGGTGCTGCCGAGTGATCTGTCGGGAGTGGTCTCGACAAGCTCGACCAGCGGAGGTAGCTCGACCAGCGGAGGTAGCTCGACCAGCGGAGGTAGCTCGACCAGCGGAGGTAGCTCGACCAGCGAGGCGGTTGAGCCGTCCCCGCTGGTTGAGCCGTCCCCGCTGGTTGAGCCTGTCGAAACCGATGACGAGGACTTCCTCACCGACGCCGAACGCGCAGTCCTCGCCGCTCAGGCCGCGAAGGACGAAGCTCCGGCCGAGGCCGTCGACGCCGATCCCGCCGACGGCTTCGCGCCGTGCGCGGTCGAGGGTTCGGTTGTGCCGCTGGTGCTTTCGGGGTTCCTGCCGTCGCGACGTCGCAAAGCCGCCGCCGACCTGCTCGAATGGCTCGAATCCGATGAGGGACGCTCGACGCCGCTCGCCGACATCGGGCGCGCGTTGGCTCACCGCAACCACGGCCGGTCACGGTCGGTGGTGATGGCCCGAACGCACGAGGATGCGGTCAAGGGTGTGCGTGCCATCGCCGAGGGCAAGGCCACTCCGCTTGTCTACTCGGCTGATTCGCCGGATGCGGCGTCGGCGGTGTGGCTGCTCTCGGGCTTCGGTTCGCAGCATCGGAAGATGGCCAAGCAGCTCTACCTCGAGAATCCGATCTTCAAGAAGTACGTCGACCGCGTCGACGAGTACGTCCAAAACGAGCTCGGCTACTCGATAGCCGAGATCTTCGTCGACGACGAGCAGACCTACGGCATCGAGACCGCGCAGGTCGGCATCTACACCATCCAGGTCGCGCTGGCCGACCTGCTGCGTCATCACGGCGCGGAACCCGGTGTGCTGGTGCCGCATTCGATGGGCGAGGCGTCGGCGGCCTACATCAGCGGAGGACTTTCACTCGAGGACGCCACCCGGGTCATCTGTCAGCGCTCGCGGCTGATGGGCGAGGGCGAGGCCACGCTCACCGGCGACGACATCCGGTTGATGGCTCTCGTCGAGTACAGCGCCGACGACATCAACGACGTCCTCGTCGACTACCCCGATCTCGAGATCTGCGTGTACGCCGCGCCGACGCACACGGTCATCGGTGGTCCCGAACCGCAGGTCGACGCGATCGTCGCCCGTGCGGAGGCCGAGGGCAAGCTGGGCCGCAAACTGCAGACCAAGGGTGCAAGTCACACGTCGCAGATGGACCCGCTGCTCGGCGAATTGTCCTACGAGCTCACCGGAATCGAGCCGAAGCGACTCGAGACCGGCTTCTACAGTTCGGTCGATCGTGAGGCCTTCTACCGTGCGGGACACGAGCCCGTGCACACCATCGACTACTTCCTCAAGGGGCTGCGCCACAGTGTGTGGTTCAGCCAGGCGATCGCGAAGTCGGTGGAGAACGGCCACCGCACCTTCCTGGAGCTCTCCCCCAACCCTGCCGTACTGATCTCCGTTGCAGCGGTGACGTTCTCGGCCGGTCTGCACGACGCCGAGCTGATCGAGACGCTGCGACGCAAGGAGGACGAGAGCTTCGGCGTGATCAACGCGCTCATGAAGCTGTACGTCCACGGGCATTCCGTCGACGTCGGATCACTGTTCGGCGTAGGCGATTACGCGGACATCCCGCGCACCCGCTTCGATCGCAAGCCGTTCTGGCTCTCCGCGCAGATCTCCGGGGGCGGCTCGGCCGGCAGGATCCCCGGCTCGCATGTCGCCCTGCCCGACGGCCGACACGCCTGGGAGGTGACTGCTGCGGCG
This sequence comes from Gordonia otitidis, assembly GCF_020735545.1. Lineage (NCBI taxonomy): Bacteria > Bacillati > Actinomycetota > Actinomycetes > Mycobacteriales > Gordoniaceae > Gordonia > Gordonia otitidis. The sequence goes on along the minus strand of NZ_CP085974.1, from coordinate 1,698,572 downwards.
GTGACCGACCCGCGTGAACTGGTCCGCGCCGCTGCGGTGGAGGTCTTCGACGACGCGCGTGTCGGTGCTGCGGCGTCGCACGGAGAGTTCCCGACGACGGGCACGGTGACCACCACGCTCAGTCCGCACCCCGGTGGTGCGTCGGTGACCATCCACGGCAAGCGCGACAAGAACTTCCACCTCCTGTTCGAGGCAGTCGTCACGGGCACCGCACACTCAGCCGATGGCGCCGCGATTGCCGCCGACGGCACCGAGGATCTCTCCGATGGCACCATCGACCAGGCGAAGGTCGGCTACACCGATACCTCGTTGACGGTCGAGGACGAGGTCGTCGACGACATCGGCAACAAATGGGATCCGGAATCCGGCGAATCCGTGGGTGATCGGCTCGCGATCATCGTCGGTGAGTCGATGGGGTACGACCCCGAGGATCTCCCACGCGAGATCCCGCTCATCGAACTCGGACTCGACTCGCTCATGGCGGTGCGCATCAAGAACCGCGTCGAGTACGAGTTCGACATCCCGCAGCTGCAGCTGCAGGCGATGCGCCAGGCGAATCTCGCCGACGTCGAGAAGTTCGTCGCCTTCGCCGTCACGCACCGCGACCAGCTCGACGACCTCGCCGGTAAGGCAGCGGGCGAGGGTGAACTCGACACCGCTGCGCTGAACTCCTACATCGACGAGCAGCTCGCCAAGGACGCCGAAGCGCCCGCCGGTGGCGCAGCGGCGTCGGCGGCGGCGCCGGTCGCTGCCACGGTCGGCGACGCAGATCAGCGGAAGAACAACGACGCCGACCAACCGAACAACGACCAGCCGACGAGCACCCCGCCCGCGGCGAACCAGAACACACCGCCGGCCGCTGACCTCATGAGTCAGCAGTCGGTGGCAGAGGCCGCGGGCTCCGACGTTCCACCGCGAGATGCCGCCGAGCGCCTGACGTTCGGTGTCTATGCGGTCATCACCGGCAAGTCGGCGGGCGGCATCTTCAACAAGCTGCCCGTACTCGAAGAGGATGTCGCGCAGCGACTCACAGACAAGCTCAACGAGCGCACCGGCGGCGACATCGACGTCGAGGACATCCTCGATTCCGAGACGATCGAGGAGATGTCGGACTACGTCCGCAACTTCCTCGACGCCTCAGCCGACACCGACGGCTTCGTCCGATACCTGCGTCTGGTGCCGGAGGGAAAGAAGACGTACGACCCGAGCGCCGGGGATCCGGTGCCTGCGTTGCTGTTCCATCCCGCGGGTGGCAACACGTCTGCGTACGAGGCATTGCTCAAGCGGCTGCCCGCCGACCAGCCGGTGATCGGATTCGATCGTGTCGAGGGCACCATCGAGGAGCGCGTCGCGCAGTATCTGCCGCGGTTGCGCGAGATCCAACCGCACGGCCCCTACGTTCTGATCGGGTGGTCACTCGGTGGAGCACTCGCGTACGGGTGCGCCAAGGCGCTACGCGACGAGGGTGAGGACATCGCCTTCGTCGGACTGATCGACGTCGTCCGGCCGCGGCACGACGTGCCCGACACCCCGGAGAACAAGCGGGCCCGGCTCGAGCGGTGGAAGGACTTCGCGATCCGCAACTACGACCTCGATCCCGACGTCCCGATCCCGATGGATCGCCTTGTGGATGCCGACGACGAGGGTCAGTTCGCGATCATCATGGAGATGGTCTCGATGTCGGGTACCAAGATCCCGGGCGGAATCATCGAACACCAGCGCACGTCGTTCGTCGACAACCGGGCACTCACCAACATCAAACCGTTGCCCTACGACGGCAAGGTGGTGCTGTATCGCGCCGACAAGATGCACGACGGCGCGATCGAACTCGAACCGCAGTGGGCCGAGATCGACGAGGACGGCAGGTGGGGTGAGGTCGTGGACGACCTCGAGATCATCCACATCGGCGGCGATCATCTCTCGATCGTCGACGAGCCCTACATCGCGAAGATCGGCGCCGATCTGAGCGCACGACTGGCGACCATCGAGGCGAAAGCGACCAACTAGCCGCGGGCCAGGAGCCCAACGCGTGCCGCACCGATATCGAGGAAGAAGAACCACGTGACCGACACCACCGCAGCCAAACTCGCCGATCTCCGCGTCCGGCTGGAGCAGGCCCGCGAACCCGGTGGCGAGAAGGCGATCGAGAAGCGCGAGCGCAAGGGGATCTGCTCTCCGCGTGAGCGTCTCGACATGCTGTTCGACCCCGGAACGTTCGTGGAGATCGGTGCGCTCGCCAAAATGCCCGGTGCTGCCCACACCGGATACGGCGATGGCGTGGTGACGGGTCATGGCTTGGTGCACGGGCGTCCGGTGGCAGCGTTCAGCCACGACCAGACCGTGTTCGGCGGCACGGTGGGAGAGATGTTCGGCCGCAAGGTGTCTGCACTCATGGAGTGGGCGGGCAAGATCGGCTGTCCGATGGTGGGTATCAACGACTCGGCGGGTGCGCGTATCCAGGATGCCGTCACATCGCTCGCCTGGTATGCGGAGATGGGGCGACGGAACGATCTCCTCTCCGGTTTGTCGCCGCAGGTGTCGGTCATCCTCGGCAAGTGTGCGGGCGGCGCGGTCTACACGCCTGCGAACACCGACATCCTCGTCGCCGTCGAGGACAAGTCGTACATGTTCGTGACCGGACCGGATGTCATCAAACAGACGACAGGCGAGGAGATCTCGGCAGAAGATCTCGGCAGCGCGCACAATCAGGCGCGCTGGGGCAACATCCACCATGTCGCGCCGGACGAGAAGCAGGCGTTCGAATGGGTGCGTGAGTATCTGCAGTACATGCCGTCGACCTGCTTCGAACAGCCGCCGGTGATCAACCCCGGTCTCGAGCCGGAGATCACCGACTCCGACCTCGCGCTCAACGATTTCATGCCCGACAGCGACAACGCCGGGTACGACATGCGCGACATCATCGTGAAGCTGTTCGACGACGGCGCTTTTCACGAGGTCGGTGAATTGTTCGCACCCAACATCCTCACCGGTTACGCGCGCGTGGACGGACACAGTGTCGGCGTCGTCGCCAATCAGCCGAGCGTGATGGCCGGGACCCTCGACACCGATTCCTCCGAGAAGGCAACGCGTTTCGTGCGTATCTGCAACGCGTTCCGTATTCCGCTCGTGTTCCTGGTCGACACCCCCGGAATCCTGCCCGGGCTGGTGGAGGAGCAGAAGGGCACGATCCGCCGGTCGGGCAAGTTCTTGTTCGCCTACGTCGAGGCCGACGTCCCGAAGGTGACCGTGGTGCTCCGCAAGGCGTACGGCGGCGCGTACGCGGTGATGGGTTCCAAGCAGCTCGGTGCCGACCTCAACTTCGCCTGGCCCACAGCGAAAATCGCTGTGATGGGCGCCGAGTCGGCCGCTGCGGTGCTGACCCGCAAGCAGACCGAGGGTATGTCGGCCCATGACGCGGACAAGGTGCGGCGCGACTTCATCGACTTCTACAACACGATGATGGCCACGCCGTATCTGGCTGCAGAACGTGGCTACATCGACGCGGTCATCGAGCCCGCCGAGACGCGCCTGCAGCTCCGAAAGGCGTTGGCGCAGTTGCGCGACAAGGAGACGATGCGCACACCGCGCAAGCACCTCCTGATGCCGATCTGACGGAGGTGTCTCTCGGCTCCCGCGGAGCGGACCGCGGATGCGGTGTGCTCAGGCGAAGCGGGACAGGATCGAGCGGACGGCCTGGGTCACGATAGTGCGGTCGTAGCTCTGCACGAACATGTACTCGGTGTGGCCGTTGGTTCGGGCATCACGGATCTGGCGTGCGGAAATCAGTGCGGCGAAGTGCATTCCGAGTACGGCGACATTCCATTCGTCGACGAGCGCGTCGTCTGCGCTCAGCGGTGCGTAGTGGATGTTGCCGTCACTCATCGGACGGATCCCCGCGCCGTATACGCCGACGAGCCCCACTTTCTCCGAAAGCGCGCGCCAGCGTTGTGAGGTCGGTGTCGAGAAGTTGCGCTGATCCTGGAAGGTGCCCAGCACTACTGCGACGCCTGATTCGGTCGCCGTGCGTTCGAGGTCCTTGCTCATCTCGAGCAGCAGCCGTTTGTCCGCCGGCCTCGGGATGCCCGACTTCGACGCGATGGCGAATGGCGTCTTCTCGTCGGACTCGGGTGTTGTCCGCGCAGGCAGCGTCGGGAGCGCGGCGATCGTACCGAGCAGGCGATCGTCGGCGTCGGCGACGGGCGGATGCAGTGCGCCGAGACCATGTCGCGCACCGAGGGTCAGCGCGGTCCGTCGGTCGTCTTCGGTGTCGACTCCCGCAGCGACGACGATCGCCGCGGTGCGCTCGGTGTGTGCGGCCAGTATGTGTGCGAGGTGCGCGATCTCCGACGACGGAACGGACTTCAGGGTGTCCGGGTGCAGCAGGACGATGTCGGGTTCGATGAGGGTGAGGAGCGTCGCGGTTCGGCGATCGGCGGTCACTCCCTCGAGCGCGATCGGCGTCCCGTTCCGACGCGCCTGGGCCACCTGGGCGATCCGTGACTGCGGGCGTCGCAGGATGCTTCGCGGTTCGATCATCAACGTCAGGATCTCGCCGTACGGGACGGTGCGAGCCGAGTCGTAGACGTCGATGTCGACGGCAACGAACAGCGGTATGGCGTCAGCGACGTGTCGTGCCGCGGCGGTGTCGGCGAACTCGAACTTTCGTGAATCGAGAACCGCGCGCTGTTCCATGAGCGTCGCGGTGCGCCGAAGTGCGCGTGGTGTGTCGAAGTTGGTCCCCTGCGGGCCACAGAGTTCGAGACTGGCACCCACGACAGCGCCGTCGGACAGCTGAAAGAGTGGACTGAACTGAGTCCTCAACTCCATACCCTCGAAGACCGATGCCGCATCCCCGCCGGTGGTACTCGTCAGACCCTGGCTCATCCCTCACGCTCTCTGTCGAAGCGTTCACCACGCCCCGACACTCACGGCGCGGCAGCACCCGCGCTATTCACCGTCGTGAAGTGCCGATGCGACGAGCACTCCGAGCGTGAGAGTAGCAAACACTGCGACGCTGGTAGCGGTGAGCGCGAGAGAAGCGAAGAGACTGTCGACGGTGATGCCGACCCACAGGCAGCCGAGCGGTAGTAGGCCCGCGATGAGCAGGGTGCTGTGTTCTTCGTGGTTGTCCGCACTGGGCACGGTCTCGCCGACGGGTGCGTCGAGCACTGGGAAATCGCCGGTGTCGGTTCGCTCCGGCGTCTCGAGCTGCGAGGTCTCGATCTCAGGTCCGTGGTCGCCGGCCGGATTCGGGCTCGCTGATCGCGGGGCGTTGTCCAGGATGCTCATCGACGCTCCAATCGGATGGGTGGACTCGGATCCGAGGAGTCCACGGCGGAAGCGGTTCGACAGAAATCGGTTCGCTGGACGTACAAGCCTTTTCTGTTGCGGATTCTTGCGGTTTTCTTTTTACGCACTCAACGGTAGGCCCACGGGCATGTTACGTGCGGCGAAGGAAAGCTTTGTTAATGCAAATGTGACCCTTTCGGGACCGGAGCGCCCGCATGTCGTCAGTCAGCGAGACGTCAAGACTTTTGGGTAAATATGCAGGTTACTGCAGTTGTACGAGGCATTCACAAGCAGCGCGGGGGTACTCGTCGACAACTGTCACGTAACGGTATGGCCGACAAGGTGTCCGATGCCGAACGTCACCGCCATGGCGATCGCTCCACCGATCACGACACGGATCATCGGTCGCCACGGTGTGGATCCGCCGAGAATTGCACCAATTGCTCCGGTCATCGCCAATGCGAGGAGGACGACCACGAAGGTGACGGGAATTCGGATCGACGCGGACGGGGTGAGAATTGCTATGAGCGGTAGCGCGGCGCCCGTCGTGAACGACACCGCAGACGACGCCGCAGCCTGCCACGGATTGGTGAGCTCGTGCGGATCGATACCGAGTTCGACGTCGACGTGTGCATCGAATGCGTTGTGCGCGGTCAACTCGCGGGCAACCAGGCATGCGGTCGAATGGCTGAGACCCTTTTGTTCGTACAGGCCCACCAGTTCCTCGAACTCGGCCTCGGGCGCTTCGGCGAGTTCTCGCGCCTCCTTGGCGAGTAGTGAGCGCTCGGTGTCGCGTTGGGTGCTGACCGACACATACTCGCCGAGCGCCATCGAGACCGCTCCTGCCGCCAGTCCGGCAATGCCCGCAGTGAAGATGGGTGCACGATCGGTGGTCGCGGCAGCCACGCCGACGACGATGCCCGCGGTTGACACGATACCGTCGTTGGCGCCGAGAACCCCTGCGCGCAACCAGTTCAGGCGATTCGCCAGCGAGCCGGAGTGGGGCTCGTCGCGGTGTGCGTGCACGTGCTCGCTCTGCCCGGACGCGTCCGGGACGGTCTCGTCGTGCCCGGGATCAGTGGGCCCTGATTCCCCGCGCCCAGAACCGTAATGCCCAGCACTGTCAGGCCCAGCACTGTCATACCCAGGACCGTCGTGGCCAGGACCGTCATGTCCGTAGCGCTCGGGTGCGGGATCGTCGACGCTCATGAGCACCAATGATGCGCATCCACGGCGTCTGCGCAAGCAAGGTGATGGTGCCCTCAGCCGCCGACGGTCCGTGTGATCAGTACCCGCTCGAGCGGATCGGCCCCGGGTCCCACAGTCCCGACCGGCGGGCAGTACCGAGGTCGAGGTGTGCGGGAGGCGCTGGGTCGACCTCGGTGAATCGTTGCAGTCCGCCCCAGTCACGACCCCAGTTGTTGCGCAGGTAGGTGGGTAGCAGGGTGGGGACGAGCATCGCCTCGGTGATGCCCAGTGGCCCGCCGGCCGTTCCGGACATCCACGTCTGACTGTTCTTCTGAGTGGCCTCTGCGTCGGGCATGATGCGCCAGCGCGGCACCTGCATCACGCCGTTGCGAACCTTCATCGGCTGCTGGCATGGGAACACCAGGCCAGACACCCAGTCGATGAAGACCGGATCGGTCGTCCCGACGACGTCGTTGAGCGTGCGAAGTGTCGGCACCCGCGGCGGCGTGAAGGCCACCCACTCCGATGGCGCTCCCGAGGTGTCCCGTACGACGATCCGCGCGAGCGTCGCCTGTGCGGGAGCGTCGGCCAAGGGGAAACGTAGGTTGCGCCAGGTCGGGGCGGTCCCGACGTCGAGTGGCGACATCGACCCGATCGGCTGCACGGCACCCCCGGCTCCGGTGCGCGCGAACTCGACCGTCACGTCCTGTCCGTCGGTCCGCAGCCCGTCACCGTCGACGGCGTCCACCGAGCCCGCAACGGCGATCGTGAGAAGCGGCTTCTCGGCGCTACGCGCAGGCATCTGATACCAATCGGTGGTCACCGAGCCCGTGCCCGACGGCGCGCCGTACGAACCGAGAACCGGGGTCGTTGCCGGATCGAGGCCGAACGGTAGACGCACCGTCGAGCCGTTGACGCCGCGTGTGCCCTGACCGCCCTCGGTACCGCCCTGGGAGGCATCGGTTGCCTGGTTGCGGTCGTCGGCGCCCGCATCGGTCGGTGCGGAAGTCGTCGGGGCAGAGCTCACCGCGCCCGACGAGCCCGACGTGGAGTCCGTGTCCTCGGTGGCGTCGACGGACAGCTTGTTCGCCACGCCATTCGGCGTGAAACCCGCGCTCCCGGCGCCTGTAAGAGCGTCGGAGACGTTCGGTGCCGGTCGTCCCTCGACGGCTGCGGGTGCGAGCATCCCCGCGTTGGCGTCGGCCTCGACGAGAACGTCGTTGGCCAGTCCGCATTCGTTGCCCGTCAGTGCCCTGGCGTTGGAGTTCAACCACGACCACGAATCACGTTGCACATACGCGGCTTTCGCGAAGGACGCCACCATGAACAGCACCATCAGCATCGAGATGACCGGCAGCGGTGAGAACTTCAGCTTGCTGTACCAGCGATCGGAGTGACCGGTGCGTGTCTGCTCGTCGGTGTAGTCGTCGCGCAGGTGGAACCACAGGCCGGCCGCGGCGGTGAGCACAGCGGCGACGAGGAAGAACCACCACAGGTCGACCCCACCGATCGACGGTGGTCGATCCCACCACGGGATGCCGTAGCTGCCGACGAACCACCAGCCGTTGGTCCCCGCGAACGAGATTCCGGTGACCGCGAGCACGGCGGCAGCGAAGAATGCGCGGTTGCGCCGTGAGCGCAGGATGGCCGGAGCCATCATCGCCCCTGCTGCCGCGGCGAGGCCGCCGGCGATTCCGGCGTACACACCGAAGTGGTGTGTCCACTTGGTCGGGGTGAACGCGATGAAGAACATCGTGCCGAGCGTGACGGCGATCAGGCGCCAGATCGGTGCGCGCGCAATGCCGTTGGGGTGCTGCTTGCGCAACAATCGGAGCAGGACGACCACGAGGCACAAGATCATGATCAGCACCCCGTAGCGGCGTGCGAGCGTTCCGTCCGCGGTGGGCAGGATCAGGTAGTAGTACCGGATCGGTTCCTGCCACCACTCGAGTGTCGGGCCGACGTCGGTGGCCACCTTGTTGCCGGCGATGAGCGGGGCGAGCGGCTGGTCGGCGAAGATCTCGAACAGCACGAGGGTGCCCGCGGCCACGATGGGCGCGAGCATCGGGAGCAACCCGTCGCGTCTGCGCCGCGTCACGACCGTGCGCACGATGGGTCGGATGCCTGCGAGCAGCGCGGCAACGGCCATGAGGCCGCCGGGCGCCAGTGCGAGGGTGAATGCGGCGACGGCGACGGCCACCGCGTACGGCAGCAGTCTGCGTGTCGCGATGGCGCGTTCGACGCAGCACCACGTCAGCAGTGCGCCGACCGCTTCGGCCGGCTCAGGACGCAGACCGTTGTTGTACGGCAACCACAGTGCGAGGTAGACGAATGCTGCCGACCACACGGCGGGGGTGCTGGTGCGCACAGCGCGACCGAGCCGCGGAATCACCTCACGCGAGATCAACCACCAGCCGAGCAGGCCGAGGAGGAATGCGGGTAGACGCATCCACGGTGTGGCGAGGCTGACGTGCGTCATCGCCGCGATCACCTGGAAATGCCAGCCGAACGGGTCCTGCGGCACACCGAAATAGCGGAAATAGTTGTCGGCATATCCCGCATCGCCGGTGATACGACCGACGATGAAGTTGTAGCCGTCGTCGGACGTGTTGGCGCCCGCCAGCCACCAGAACGCGAGGATCACGAACACCGCGATGTCGGGGCCCCGGATGGTGAACCAGCCCGAGGGCAAAAACCTGCGGTGGCCCCGGCCATCCCGCGAATCGAGAACGCCGAGCGCGATCAGCGACAGCAAGGTCGCGATGATGCCGACGACGATCGCAGCACGCTTGAGTAGCGTCGGGGAACTCACGTACCTGGTGTCGATCGTCGCGTGCATCGAAAGTCCGTCGCGGGACGCCGACGAGGGCAGATCGGTGTAGACGCCGACGATCTGCGGGCGCATCTCGTGGTCGGGAGTCGAGTACGTGAGCAGGCCACCCGGCGTGCTCGGCACGCCCTCGATCCTGGCGTCGACGCCGCTCTCGCTCGCGCGGAAGACGACCCTGCAGGACGGATTGTCCTGGGCGGCTGCGCGTTCGGTCGAGAGGATCACGACGTCGCGGTCGGTGACGGTGAGCGTCGACGCATCGGCACGGACGAACAACCCGCGTGCGCTGGCGTCCTGCCCGCCCGCCGGTGTCGTGGCCATCAGGATGCCGCCGGATGCGGGCAGGTCGCGCGCGAGCGAGCACGGAACGGTGAGGTCCATGTCGACGGGGACGAACGCGACGAGCGGGGCCGCGACGTTTCCGACACCCTCGCCCTGTGGCCAGGTCAGTGCCGCGGTCGATTGGTTCACCGGCAGCAGCGGAGTGGCGACGGCGAGCAGGAAGCCGAGGATGCCCGCCACAGCGGCGACGATCTGGGCCGGACGGTGGTTGCGTGTCCGACGAGGAGTCGACATGTCGTCGGCGCGAGGCACATCGGTGCTCGGGGCGGTGGGATCAGTTGTCATCGGATTGTGGCTCCACCCTGATCGAACCTTCGTGTGACCAACCCCAACGGGTCGCTTGCGAGGTCTGTACGCGCGCGGACGGTGCGTCGGGAACCAGCGGCGAGAGTCGTTCCAGCGCACCCCATTCCCGGGCCCAGTCGTCCTTGAGGTAGGTCGGAACCGCTTGCGCCGACGTCGTCGTCTCCGAGATGCCCAGCAGGCCGCCGTCGACGCCTGCCTGCCACGTCTTGGACTGCGAATTGGCGAAGGGGTAGTCGGGCAGGATGCGCCAGCGGGGGATCTCCGCGACACCGTTGGTGACCATCATCGGCCGCTGGCAGGGGAAGTGCGCCGCGACCATGAAATCGATCAGGGTGGGGCTCTGCGTTCCGACCACCTGCTGCAGCGTCTGCAGGCGCGGTGCGCGCGGAGGAGTGATGCCGATGAACTGATACTGACCGAGGTTGTTGTCCAGCAACGACATTCGCATCGCAGTGGCACGCGGGGGTGCTGCGCCGATCGGTACCCGCAGGTTGCGCCAGGGGCGATTGGAGATCACCGGTCCCGGGTCGATGGGCAAGACGTCGGGGCCGATCTGGCTGAACGAGCCGTCGGGACCCCTGGTGCCGAACTGGACGACGAGTTTCTGTCCGAAGTTGGTGACGCCGAACGTGTCGACGGTCGAGATCGCGCCCGCTGCGGAGACGACGAGTAGCGGTGTCGCAGCGCGATCGGTCGGCAGGTCGTACCAGTCGGTGGTCAGTCGTGCTTCGCCCGGGTAGCCATAACTGCCGAGGACGGGCGTGGTTGCCGGATCGAGTCCGTAGGGCAGTGCGACAGTCGAACCGTTGACGGTCTCGGGGCCCCGGCCGCCGGTTGTGCCGGCGCCGAGCCCGCCGGTGATCGCGAATGGTCGTGCGGGACTTGCTGCCACGTTCATCTGTCCGGGTCGCTGGCTGCCCGGTTCGGGAGAAAGATCGTCGGGAATCCCGTCGGGGGAGAAGCCGACAGCAGCATCCGGGCCGGTCGGTGCGCCCGACAGCGCCTGCGTCGCCGACTTCCCGTCTGCGGGCCGCAACATCCCGGTGTTGGGATCTGACTCGACGAGCACGTCGTCGGCCATGCCACAGGCGTTGCCGCGCACCGTGTTCACGTTCTCGGCGAACACGGTGGTCGCCGGGTAGCGGGATACGGCGGCCTTGGCGAACACCAGTAGCTCGGCGATCACCATGAGGCCGGCGACGAGCGCGATGGGTGACGACGCGAGGAACAGACGTCGGCGATCCGCTCGTGTCTCGCCCGGCCCGTCTGTGGTGTGTGAGAGTCCCTTGTTCGCAACGTAGTCGAGGCGAAGGTGCTGCCATACGGCGAGTGCGGCGGCGATGACGGCGAGGATGAGGAACAGCGTGGAGACCGGTCGCCCCGCGATGATCGGTGCGCGGTCGAACCACGAGATGCCGTATTCGTACGCGAACGGCCAGGCGTTGTAACCCGCCATCGCAGCGGCGAGCGCGAAGAACAGTCCGGAGACGAAGACCGTCAGGTTACGGGCCGACCGCGCAGCCGATTGCGCCACTGCCAGAGTCGCGATGGCCGCGATCGCCGCGGCGAGGCCGGCGAACACGCCGAACTGGATCGTCCACTTCGTCGGAATGAACGCGAACAGCACGAGCGTCACACCGATGGCACCGATCAGGCGCCACGTCGGCCCGGCATGCACGCCCGCGATCCGCCCGCGCCGCAACATGACCGCGACGGCGACGACCATTCCCGCCAGCAGCAGCAGAACGGGCACGCGACGTGTCAGCGCGCCGTCGTCGGTGACGACGGAGATGAAGTAGTAGCGCAGATACTCCTGATACCACCCGATCACCGGTCCGACGACGTAGCGGATGCGGATCGCTTCGACGACGGTCGCGACGGTCTGGTCGCGGAACACCACGACCAGTACCAGCAGTCCGGCGGCAGCGATCGGCGCGGCGAGCGGCAGCAGACCCGTCGAGCGTCTGCGCACGAGTACGACGTGCAGCAGGGCGCGTGACGACGCGATGAGGATCGCCACCGCGATGATGCCCTGTGGCGCAAGGGCAAGGGTGAGCGTCGCGAACCCCGCTGCGAGGGCGGCGGGGAACAGGCGTCGAGTAGCCAATGCATCTTCGGCCGCCCACCAGGTCAGCAGCGACCCGAGGACGATGATCCCTTCGGGTCGCAGCCCCGAGCAGAACGGGAGCCAGAACGCGGTGAAGACGAGCGCCGCAGACCACTGCGCCCACCCGCTGCCGCGCACAGCGGAACCCAGGCGTGGCAGCAGGACCCGGCTGAGTACGAACCACGACGCGAGTCCGGCGACCAGCGCCGGTATGTGCATCCAGAGGATCGACGGGGAGATCGACGACCAGTGGGCCAGGAACGAGTAGTACCAGTCGAACGGCGCCTCGGGGATGTCGTACCAGCGGTAGTAGTTCGCGAGGTAGCCGAAGGACGACGCGGTGCGGCCCATGTTCAGGATGTATCCGTCGTCGGGGCTGCCCGCGCCGAGGAACAACCAGATCACCAGCACCGCGGTCACCGTGAGGTCGGTGGCGCGCGGACGCAGGAGCCTGAGCCAACTCGTCCGCCGGCGGGGTCGGCGCCGCACGTCGCCCACGCGGTCGAGGAGGAACAGGGCCGTGAGGGCGACGACCACGGCGAGCACCGCGACGACCATCACGATCGTTTTGAGTGCCGACGGGGAACTCTCGTATCGATTGTCGATGCGGATGTCCACCCGCATACCCGACTCACCGGCGGCACGCGCCTGCTCCGGAGTGAGGTCGCTGAATACGCCGTCGATCTGGGGGCGCTTGTCGGGGTCGAGGCTGCGCGCCTCCCCGAGACCGACGAACTGGGCGCCGGGCCCGCTCGGTGATGACCAGACGTGCAGCGTCGAACAGCGTCCCAGGTCGCTTCGAGGTGCGGACGCCGCGACACTGTTGCGGAAAGTCGCGGTCACGGCGTCGCCCGCGGTGACGTAGAGCGCCGAGGCCTTGGAGTCCTGCGCGGAGACAGCCATCGTCGAAAGGATCAGCGTCGAACGTCCCGGCGGTGCGTCGGCGAGAACCGAGCAGGGTATCCGGACGTCGAGTGACTGTGAGGTCTGCGCGATCAGTGGGGCGGTCACCGACGAGGTCGTCGACGCGAGTTGCTGGCCCTGCGGCCAGGAGAACGACGCGTCGGTGCTGTGGACGGGCAGGAACCCGACCAGCACACACAGCACCGCGCCGAGCAGTCCCGAGACGGTGGCGACGAGTCGAAGTGTGCGGTGCGGGGCCGTCGTCGACTCGTCGGCCGGTGGCTGAGCATCGGACTCGACTGGCGGGGCTGTCGCAGGCACGATCACTGATGTTAGGCGATCAGAGCGGGCGGTCGGCCGTGGTGTCGCAGGCGCGCGACGCTCAGTGGCGGATCGGTGCGGGACTCCACAATCCGCTGCGTGTCGCGGTGCCGGTGGTGATCGGCGCGGGGGTGGTCACGTCGCCGTACGGGTGATAGCGCTCGAGCGCTCCCCAGTCACGACCGATGTCGTCCTTCAGGTAGGTCGCCACGGTTTCCGGTTCCTGCGACACCTCGAGCCAGCCGAGCGGCCCGCCGCCGTAGGAGTCCTGCCACGCCGAGACCGCGGCGGCGAGGTCGGCGCCGGGCCTGATCCGCCACTTCGGGATCTCGGCGACCCCGTAGTGATGGGTGAACGGCCGCTGGCACGGGAACACCAGTCCCGACGTCCAGTCGACATGGACCGGGTCCTCGCTGCCGACGACCTCCTGCAGGGTCTGCATGTGAGGCAGTCGGGGTGGGGTCACCACGATGAAACGGTCAGCAGAGAGATTGTCGTCGTTGGCGACGATCCGCACGGCGGTGATGTCGTCGGGGAGCGACGACGTCGTGATACGGACGTTGCGCCACGACGGCTGCGGGCCCGGGTCGATCATCTCGGTCTCGCCGGTCACCTTCAGATCGCCGTCGCGCGTCGTCGACGTGATCGGATCGGTTGTGTACTCCAGCAGCAGGTTTGGATTGTCGTAACGTCCGGCTACCGAGAAGCTCAGCAACGGCTGGTTCTTGTAGTCCGCCGGCATCGAATACCACGCAGAGGTCAGCTTGGCCGGTACCTGATCGGTGGTCGAATAGCTGCCCTCGACCGGTGTGCGGGCCGGGTCGAGCATGAACGGCAGGCGCGCGCGGCTTCCGTTCACGCCGGCGGTCGCGAGTTCCCCGCCGCCGGTGCCGCCGCTGTTGGCGGTCAGCACGTCGTTGGTCGACGTCGCGTTGCCGGCGAGTACGCCCAACGATCCGGCGCTGGCCTGCGTGGTGAGGTCGTCGGGAACGCTGGTCGACGTGAATCCCGTTGTCGCGGGTCGAGATGCGTCGGACGGCGCCGTGGAGGGTCCTGCCAGCGGGTTCGGCAGGGTGGGATCGACGGGCGAGAGCATGTGGTCGTTGGGATTGCGCTCCACCCAGACCTTGTCGGCCATGCCGCACTGCTTGCCGGCGAGTGCCTCGATGTTGGATCTCGGGACCGAGAACGACGACGACTGGTTGACCGCTGCGAACGCCGCCGTGACGAGTTCGAAGATCACCACGGCCGCAGCGACATAGGCCAGTGGTGCGCCTGCGACCGATCCGGCAGCTCTGCGGTACCAACGGCGATCGGCCTGCGAGGCTTCACCGTTGACGTTCCCGGTGCCATCGGTTCTCGTGTTGCTGTCTGCGATGTCGTCGGGATCGTGTGGGTCGGTCCCCGTGAACGGTTCGCGGAAGTGGAACCAGAGCGCGAGTAGCAGCAGTAGGAGCGAGACGTAGAGCAGTGCGTTGCTCAGTGAGAATCCGACGTTGACCTGGCCGACGCCCCACGGCATGCCCCACGCGGAGGCGTAGTAGTAGGAGTTGGGTGCCGTGAATGCCAGACCCGCGATGAACAGGACCAGAGCTGCGAACAACGTGCGGTTGCGTCGGGAGTGCATCGCCTGATTGCTGGCTGCGATGGCCGCGATTGCCGCAAGGGCTGCTGCGAGGCCTGCGAAGACACCGAAATGGTGCGTCCACTTGGTCGGTGTGAACATCAGGAACACCAGCGAGGCGAAGGTGATCCCGACGATGCGTCGTGCGGGCCCGACAGCCGTACCGGGGATGCGTGACTTGCGGATGAGGACCGCCGCAGACACCACCATGCCGAGGATCATGGCCAGCACGGCGAAGCGTCGGGCGATCGAACCGTCCGCGGAGAACGCGAAGAGGGACGAGTACCGGTCGATCTCGTTGTACCAGTGCGCCGACGGTCCGAGCGCGGTCTTCATCTTCGACGAATCGGAGAAGGCGCGCAGCGTCAGGTTCGAGAAGACGACGAAGATCACGAACGTGCCTGCGGCCAGCACCGGCGCGAGCAGCGCTGCGTATGACCAGAACCCACCGCCTATCGCCCGTGCGCGTTTGATCAGCGCGAGAATGATGGGCCTGGCACCGGCGATGAGCGCGGCGACGGCGAGTAGACCCGTGGGGCCTGCAGCGAGGCTGAACGCGCCGATGAGGCATGCGATGGCTGCGGGGAGTATTCGGCCGGTCGCGATGGCGCGTTCGACCGAACACCAGGTCAGGAGGGCGCCGAGTGCGATGATCGGCTCCGGCCGCAAACCGTTGTCGAACGGGAACCACGAGGCGAGGAAGACAAAGGCCGCGGTCCAGCCGACGACCGGCCGACTTATCGCGGCTCGTCCGAGTCGTGGCAGCACCTCGTGGCTGACGATCAACCAGGATGCGATGCCACAGAGTAGTGCGGGAATCCGCACCCACGGGCTGGCCAACGAGATGTGGCTCATCAGGCCGAACACCTCGTAGTACCACCCGAACGGCGCTTCGGGTGCACCGAACCAGCGGAAGTAGTTGGCGGTGTACTCGCTGTTCTGCGCGACTCGCGACATCGTGAGCAGATAGCCGTCGTCGGAGGTGTTGGGGCCGATGAAATGCCAGATGATCAGTGCGCCGATCACCACGTAGTCGCGGGCGTTGAGTCGCCACCAGCGTGCGGGGAAGATTCGACGATGCTTGCGGCCGTCCGTCGAATCGAGGACCGCCAATGCCGACAGCGACAGCAGGGTGCACACGATGCCGACGATGAGAACGAGCCATTTGAGGATCGTCGGGGCCGTCGAGTAGCGCGAGTCGATGGTCACGTGTGCGCGTAGGCCGGGCACTTGCGAGGCCGACCCCGACAGGTCGGTGAACAGTCCGGTGACCTGTGGACGCTGGTCAGCGCTGTAGGTCTGCGATTCCCGGCCCTTGGTGGTGCCCATCAGTGCGGTACTGCCGGAGTCGGATTGGCTCGCGGACGCGGTCATGCCGACGAATTCGGCGGTCACAGCGTCGGAGTCGGCGTGGACGACGATGTCGCGGCAGTCCTGCGAACGCATGTCGGCCAGGGTTGCCGAGACGAGCGGGACATTACGGACGACGACTTCGATGCTCTGCTTGTCCGGGGGATCCGCGGGGTTGCCGGTACGTCGGATGAACAGGCCGCGCTCGGGTGACTTGCTGGCCTGCCTGGGCGTCGTCGACAGCAACACCGAGTCGTCGGCGCCCAGACGGTCGACAGCCGAGCACGGAACCGACACGTCGAGATCGATCGGAACGTAGGAGATGAGCGGCGCCGAGACGGATTCGACGCTGGAGTTCGACGGCCAGTTGATCTCGGCAGTGGTCTGCTTGACCGGCATCAACGGTGTGGCCAGAGCCAGGATGAATCCGAGCAGCCCGGTGACGATGGCGATGAGTTTCGCTCGTCTCACGGTCTGCGATGGCACAAGCAGTGATCCTAACCGCAGTCCCGGCGTTCGAGACCAACGGCATCGCGCGCGTGCCTGCGGCATTGTGTCGGCGCGGGAGCGGTGGGCTCGCTGCGTGACGTGACTACCCTTGCCCTATGTCGACCGATGCCGCGGGCTCTGAACCTGCACCGATTCTGTTGCTGAACGGCCCTAACCTGAACACGCTCGGCATCCGACAGCCAGAGGTGTACGGGTCGGCGACGCTGGCCGACGTCGTCGAGCTCGCAGAACGAACCGCAGGCGAACTCGGGTACGGCCTGCGCGCGGCGCAGACCAACCACGAGGGCCAGATGATCGACTGGCTACACGAGGCGCGCGGCAACATCAGTGGGATCGTCATCAACCCTGCGGCGTGGACCCACACGTCGGTCGCGCTGGCGGATGCGCTGGTGATCCCGGAGGTGCCGATCATCGAGGTCCACATCAGCAACGTGCACCAGCGTGAGGCATTCCGGCACCACTCCTACGTGTCGCCGCTGGCGTCCGGGATCGTGGTCGGATGCGGCATCCGTGGCTATGAGTTTGCGATTCGACGCCTGGTGGAGGTTCTCGGCTGATGGCTGATCTCGACGACGTCGGACAGACCGCGCTGGGCGTCGCGTGGGCTCGGGCGGTCGAGTCGTCGAGAGACGATTCGCTCTTCCGTGATCCCCTGGCCGAGGCGATCGCACGGATCCGACCGCGGTCCGAGGAGTTCGGCGGACGCGATGTCGTACACGGCGCTGGTTCGGCCGAGATGCGGTCGATGTACCACTGGATCGTGGCGCGCACGCTGTTTCTCGACGATGTGTTCACGAGTGCGGTGGCCGACGGCATCACGCAGTTCGTGATACTCGGCTCAGGGCTGGACGGTCGGGGTTTCCGGCTCGATCTCGGCTCGCGGGCGAAGCTGTTCGAGGTCGACAGGCCGTCGGTGACCGAGGTGAAGGCAGATCTGGTCGCGCAGTCGGGGCTCGAGCCGACGGTCGAGCGTCGGGTCGTCGCCTGCGATCTCGCCGACGACTGGCTTCGCGCTCTGCAGGACAAGGGTTTCCGAGCTGACCTGCCGTCGGCGTGGCTCGCCGAGGGACTGTTCGTCTACCTCTCGGATGACATGGTGAAGCGCGTGATCGAGGGGACTACGGCTGCTGCGGAGTCCGGCTCGCGGATCGGCGTGACGGTTCGTTCACGACGGACAGCACCGCCTGCCGCGAACGACCCGTTCGCCGACGTGCGCGCGCTCTGGCGTAGCGATGCCGACATCGCGTCGATGCTCGACGCCGCTGGGTGGAACTGCGAGGTCACGACGGCAGGGGAGGTTCTTGCCGCGCGTGGGAGGTCGTCGAGCCGGTCGAGTTCCGGGGAGTCCGCGGAGCCGACCGGTTCCGAACAGTCCGGGACGCTCCTGTCGGGCGTGCGACGCCAACGCGGCCACGGGACGATCGACCGCTCCTGAGGTGCCGGAGCCCGAGGGCACCGGGTTTTGCGGCGACGGCACCGGGTTTTGCGGCGACGGCACCGGGTTTTGCGGCGACGGCACCGTATTTCGCGGCGAGGGCACCGGGTTTCGCGGCGACGGCACCGGGTTTTGCGGCGAGGGCACCGGTTTTTTCGGCGAGGGCACCGCCGACGGACCGCTCAGCGCGCCAGAGCGGCGTGGGCCAGATCTGCGATCGGACCGTCGAGGCGCGGGCCGTGGCCGGGGAACAGAACCGTCGCCGTCAGCTCTGCATATGTCTCGACGCTCCGCCTGGTTGCTGCGTCGTCGTGGTTGAAGAATCTCGGGAGTAGTTGCGGTCCGCGGTGTCCGGAGAGCGGGTGACCGCTGATCAGTGCGTCGCCGGAGACCAGTACTTCGCCGTCGGCGACGAGAAACGCGCTGTGTCCATCGGTATGCCCGTGTGCGCTCACCGGGCGCGGCAGGCCCGGAAGGTCGAGTGCGCCGGCCGTCGGGAATGACTGTGCGGTATCGATCCCGGTTCGGCTCAGCACGCCAAGCGGTGCGACCATCGCCAGCCAGCGCCACGTGCGCGGACTCCAGGCGACGGCAGCGATGTCGAGGGGTCCTGCCTGCTGCAGGCGGTCACGGTGGGCGTGGGCGACCTCGTCGGGATCGGCGTACACGGGAAAGTCGAAGCGCTGCAGCAACTTCTGTAGTCCGCCGAGGTGGTCGACGTGGGCATGGGTGAGCAGGGAAGCACGGAGGTCGGACGGACGTGCTCCGATCTGCTCGATCGATCCGATCACGTCGTCGACATTGCCCGGGTACCCGCCGTCGATCAGGGTGATACCCGAATCATCTTGCAGGATGACCCAATTCACCCCAGTTGTGTGCACCAGGTAGGCGGTCGACGATGCGGCGTCGACCTTGCTGATCTCGAAGGTGCTCACCTGCGGACCACGAGAACGAAGGGTCCGACGTCTGTGATCTGGAATCGGGGGTCGTTAAACAGATTGGGGTCGAAGGTCACGGTGTAGCGCTTCACGTTCGGGTCGTTGGGGTAGACGTCCTGGGCCAGTCGCAGTGCGTAGCCGTCTGCCGAATACCGGAACAGGAAGACGTTCGGCGGTGTCCATGGAGCGGTGTCGAGCTGATGGACCAGATCGTCAGCTGATGTCGCCTTGGACCACGTCTCGATCGTGGCTGCTCGTTTGTCGAACTCCGCCAACGGGTTTGCGTAGTGCGAGGTCAATCCCTGGAAGCCCCAGTACGGGTAGACGGAGAGGAAGCCGTAATCGGCGGTGAGAACGACGTTGTCTGTGGCCGGGCGGCCGGTCTGCTCGCTGATGAGTTTGTCGAGCTGTGGGTAGTAGGACTCAGCACCTGCTGGTCGCTTGTCTGCACGGTCGCCGTAGCCGTCCGTGTCGGTGTAGGCGGTGGCGATCTCGTTGGAAAGATATGCGGGGATGCTTTGTGCCACCGCGATCGCTGCGAGTGCGGCGAGAATGCCGATCACGGTACGGACATCACCGAACCTGCTGACGGCCCAGTGTGCGAGTTCGACGACCCCGAATACTCCCGCTGCGGCGAGTACCGCGACGAGGATGGGCTCGAGTCGGAAACCGAGAAGCGTCGTACCCGCTGCCGTCGCAAGCATTGACAGCAAACTCATCAGGTAGATGCCGATGACGGTGATCCCGAGTGCCGCCGCGATCGTTCGTTGGCGGAAGCGCAGCAGGATCCAGACGAGGCCGACGAAGGTGATCGCCCCCACGAGGCTGAGGTGGAACATCGGCCACGGTAGGAACGAACCGCGTTCCGGTAGATAGTGTTCGGCTGTTCCGCCGCTGGCGGGTTGGCTACGTGCACGCGCGAGAAGGTAGGGCGCCCACACCGTCAGGGCGACGAGACCCGCGATCACTCCCATCACGACGAGGCGCCCGAGGATTGCCAGCGTCGTGCGGCGTCGGGTGTTCGACACGACGTCGCGAGGCAGTGCCTTGTTCGACGCTCCAACCCAACCCTGCACGATCAACGCCACTGCCATGAGGATCGCAACACCCGCGAACAAGCCGGTGTACAGCGTGTAGAACGTGGCACTCAGCCCGAGGAAGAGGCCGGTGGCGATGACGGCTGCCCAGCTGGTGCCTCCTCGCAGATCCGACGTCGGGCCGTCGGCGTGGCGCGAACGTCCGCGCAGGCCATAGAGCATCGGGATCAGCATCGGGACGCCGATCAGGATGAGAACGGCTGCGTAGGGTTCGGGTCCGGCATACATCAGGGTCACGATGGTGACGGCGAGTGCCGCCGCAATGCCCCTGTCGGTGCGCACCATCCGAGCCCACAGGACCACTCCGACCGCGGCAGCCACGGCCATGGACAGGATCGCCCATGGCTTGAACGCCTCCCAGCCAGGCATCCCCATCAGTGACGCATAGCGACCGCCACCCCAGAACCATCCGGCCGGGTAGTAGGGCGCGAGGTGCAGATAGGTCATGTCCGCCAGACGCGGACTGCTGGTCAGTCGGGTGAGGTACTCGGTGCGAAACTGCTGGTCGGCGGACAATCCGAAGAGATAGAGGCGGGTGGCGCCCAGCGGCATGCCGAGGGTGACGGTCACGAGGCCGGAGATCCCGACGGTCGACAGCAGCGTCACCACCCACCGTGGCCTGCCGTAGCGATACAACAGTGCCGCAACCACCAGAATGACGACAGCCACCACCTGGCCCGTCGTCGTCAGCGCGCGGGTGACATTCGAGGAGTTGAACGCAGGCCACTGCACCGAATCGATGGCCTTGAGGCCGACGAAGGCGACGATCGCGGCGACGATCACCGCGAACACGAGGTCGATCAGGGTGCGGACGTGCCGGCTCACCCGACGCTGCGGAGTCCCGGAGACCTGTGGACCGGAGTCGTCGATGGCCGGGCTCTGCGTTGACGTCACGCGTCTATTTCTAGCAGGGGTCCCGATATGCGTCGGGCACGACGGCCAGCCCCCGAGACCAAGTCTGGGGGCAGGCGTCCTGGTGTGGCAGGTTCAGTAAGGCGGGTCGCCGGTGAAGTGGTCGTTGGCGAGGAGCCTGGCGTGGGTGTCGGCGCGTGCTTGGTCGATGCGTGCGGTGTGGGCGGTCGCGAGTCGTCGCGGTACGCGTGTGTCTGGTGGACGGTCGGGTTCGCCGATGGCGGGGAAGAGGTCGCGGCCACTGTAGGCGTTGCCGAGGAAGTGATAGCCGTCGGGGGAGACGAACACGGCGCGTCCCATGGGTGTCTGATGATCGCGCCACCCGACGGCGAAAGTCTTGTGGCGGTGATGGAAGCGGCACAGCGGCCGCAGGTTCCGACGTACCGTCAGGCCACCGGACGCTGGCCGGGCGTGGTTGAACGGTTTCCGGTGGTCGATGTCGGCCGAGAAGACCTTGTTGGTGCAGCCCGGGAACGCGCAGCACAACTCACTGGCCTTGACCAGCGCGGCGAGCTTCTTGGGGATGGGGTAGCGCAGGGCTGCGCGGGCGGAGTTCTCGTGGTCGGGGTGGATGTAGTTACGCCGGGCTTCGGCGAGGAGCGTGCGGGCGGTGTCGGCGTCGATGAGTCCGTGGCCGTCGAGGAAGGCGGGGTCGTTGTCGTGGCCGAGCACCGTCGACAGGTTGATCACGATGTGGAACAACGGTCTCGGCGCGAGTGCAGAACGGTCCGACGGCGCTGGGACAGCGCTGTCGCGCTCATCGGGGATGGTCACGCCGGTGACGTCGTGCGCCGCGTCGTCGGCCGAACCGGTGTCGGTCTCCGCGTGGGGGCGAATGAGCGCGCTGCGGCAGTCGGGGCAGTCGCAGGGCAGGGTGGGTAGTGCCTGGGCGAGTGCGGTCAGCGCGTCGGCGCGTTGTTGGGCGCGGGTGCGGGGGTCGTCGAGATGTATGTCGGCGATCATCGCTTCTAGGCGAGCGTCGAGGATGGCTGCCGCGGTGGCCGGTAGTTGACCGTCGATTCGTGATTGACCGGGTTCGTCGCGGTGGGGTCGGATTCTGAGGTAGCGGCGGCTGGTGGCAGTGGCACGACGCCGCGCTGCGCCGTCGGGATCGACGCGCTCGACGATGGCGTCGACCATGGCGCGAAACCTGGTCATCGACATGGGTTCTCGCGCTGCGATCGCTGTGGCGAGGGCGGTGTCGACGGGATCGAGGTGGGAGTCGTCGACGTTGTCGGTGCGGGCGACGATCTCCTGGAAGCGGGGGAGGTCGATGCGCCCGGTGGCGAGCAGTTGTGCGGTCTTGGGTACCCGGTAGCGCAGGGCGGCGCCGGTTTCGATCATCTTCTTGGCCTGGGCGGGAGTCAGGCACAGGGTGGCGCCGAGTTCGGCGATCGATGTGGTCAGACCGTCGGGTCCGAATCGCGCCAGCGGGTTCTGGCCTTTGCGGGTCAGGAGAGCGGCGAGTTGTTCGGGGTCGGTGCAGCCTTCGGGGATGGTGACCTCACCGGAACCGATTTCGGTGTCGATGCGATGGAGGTAGTCGGCTTCGCGCTCCTCGTACAGGAGAATCGCCGCCTGCAGCATGCGGTAGTCGGCGCAGGCCTTGAGGGCGTTGGTCTGGAACAGCACCTCGACGAGTTCGCGGGAGTAGAGACGCTCGTCGTCTGTTAACTGCGCCAACAGAGTCTCGACGCCGGTGTGCTCTAGCGACCGCGCTAATGCGGCGTCGTGAGGCCCGGAATCGGCGGGCTCGTCTGGTGCCATAACCAGAACATACATTCGAGGTCTGACAATTCTGCCCCGTCACGAATCCGGCGTGGTCGTCGGGAGTGGACTCCTCCCGCAGCCCAGATGCCCAAGAGACCAGTCATAACCTCGGCAACGACCTGAGAATCGTCCGATCCGCAGTCGACGGCGACTTCACCATCCTCGTCATGCCCTGTCGGGCCTACGCGTCTCATCAGGCCGCGTAGCCATCCCTTTACCGGGCTGGGTGCCTGCGACTCATTGACGTGTGTGCACGATGTGACGAAGTCTGGTGTCAGAGCCAGCCGCCGCTGCTGTGCACGGCGCGTCGGATCATGTCGACGACGTCGACTCCCGGAATCGTCAATTCAAGTGCGCCGGTCGAAAACAGGACTGCGAGGCCGTGTATCGCGACCCAGATAGAGGCGGCAGCCGCTTCCGGTTCGGTTGTGCCACCCGACTTCTCGACGATCGACACGAGCCAGGCGAAGATCGGGCGCGACGAACTCCGTAGGTCTGCCCCCGAGTCCTCGAGTAGGTCATGGCGGAAGATCAGTGTGAACATCGCGGGTCGACGTCGCGCAAAATCGACGTAGGCGCGTCCGATCTCCACCAGATCGTGGTCGGAAGCTCGGGCTGCCGACTCCAGCGCGTCGGCCAAGTCCTGTAGGCCCACTTCGGCTATCGCGGCCAGGAGCAGGCGATGCGTCGGAAACCACCGTCGCGGCGCGCCATGCGAGACGCCGGCGCGTCTGGCGATTGAGCGCAATCCGACGTCGGGCGAACCGGTTTCCTCGAGTAGCTCGACTCCCGCGCGCACGAGCGCGGCTCTGGTGTTTTCGACCGTCACGTAGACAGTGTCTCCCAACTGGTGTAGACACTGTCTATGCGCTTGTCGACTCCCGTCGTGTACCGCGTGTGCCGACATCTTGTGATCGGGCCCGTGTTGTACGTTCTCGGCCGGCCTGAAGTGACAGGACGCCAGTACATACCCCGGCGCGGTCCGGTGATCCTTGCTGCCAACCACCTGGCAGTCCTGGATTCGTTCTATCTGACGCTCGCCGCACGGCGACATGTTGCGTTTCTCGCTAAGCGCGAATACTTCGACAGGTCAGGTGTTTTCGGATGGATGCAACGCGTGTTCTTCAGTGCCGTCGGGCAGATAAGCGTTGACCGTCGAGGCGGAAACGCGTCGTCGTTGGCATTGGAGGCTGCCAGATCGATTCTGGCTTACGGTGGCGCGTGGGGAATCCACCCCGAAGGCACACGATCCCCTGACGGTCGGCTCTACCGTGGCCGGACGGGGGCTGTTCGAGTCGCTATGGACACGGGCGCACCATTGATACCCGTCGCGATCACGGGTACCAGACCCGGGAGTCGGCCATGGTGGAGGAGAAGGGTACGCATCGAGATCCTCGAACCGATGGAACTAGACGACTACCGTGCCGACGGGGCACTCGGCGTCAGAGCGGCGACCGACGACTTGATGCGGACAATTGCGACCAGAACCGGGCAGCCGCTTGTCAATTCCTATGCGCGCCAATGGGGCTTGCACGGCGAGCGCTCCGACGCCGCGTGATTGCCACCCCCAAACAACTCCGTCCCGCTCGCCGAGTCGGCTGAGCGGGACGGAATGGTGAGGATGACGCGGCGTCGAATTACACCGGCAGCTTGCGGAACACCTTGCGTGGGATGTGGCGGAGCACGGTCATGATGAAGCGGAAAGTGCCCGGCACCCAGATGATTTCCTTGTTCTCGTCGACGGCCTTGATGACGGCCTTGGCGACGACGTCCTTGTTGACGGTCAGGGGCGCTTCCTTGACGTTCGCCGACAGTCGGGTGCGCACCTGGCCGGGACGGACGACCAGGACGTGCACGCCGTCATCGGCCAGTGCTTCGCCGAGACCGAGGTAGAAGCCGTCGAGTCCTGCTTTCGACGATCCGTACACGAAATTGCTGCGTCGAACGCGCTCGCCCGCAACCGAACTCATCGCAACGATCTGTGCCCGGCCCTGATGCTTGAGCTTCTGGCCCAGCAGTACACCGACGCTGACCGCTGCGGTGTAGTTGATGGTGACCTCGGTGACTGCTTTCTGCTGGTCCTGCCAGACCTGCTCGTCGTCGAACTGCACGCCCGCGGCGACGATCGACAGGTCCACATCGCCTCCGGCGAAAGCCTTTTCGATGGTCTCGGGATGCGTCTCGGGCTTCGTGGCGTCGTAGTCGATGAGTTCGACGGAGGTCGCACCCGCCTTGCGCATGGTGTCGGCTGCGGCGTCGGCGGTCGGATCACCCGGTACGACGGCGAGGATCACCCGCGCCGGGCCGCGCTGCAAGAACTCGGACGCGATGGCGAGCCCGATCTCGGAGCTGCCACCGAGGATCAGGATCGATTGCGGCGCATCGACGGCGTTGAACATGGGTGGTGTCTCCTCGGATGGGTCAGAAGTTGGTGGTGGTCTGGACGTAGGACCGGCACCGTGCTCTGCGCTGCACTACGATTCGGCTGCAACGGAGCTCGGCCCGAGCTGGTCAGTTCAGTTCGAGTCTGCGGCCCATGTCGGACAAGAACACGCCCGTCGGATCGATTTCACGACGCTTGGCGATCCACCTGTCGATCTGCGGGTACATCTTGTGGAAATGCTCGGCCGATGTCCGCGAATCCTTCGCGGTGTAGAGCCGTCCACCGATCTCCATGACCCGGCGATCCATGTCGTTGAGGAACTCCGCGAGCCCCGCGCGCAGCGGGAAGTCGAGGCAGACGTTCCAGCCCTCGAACGGAAACGACAGCGGCGCTTTGGGGTTGCCCTTGCCGAACAGCTTGATCACGTTGAGGAAGCTGATGTGACCCGACGCTTGGATGTCGGTGATGATCTTCTTGAACTCGTCCTCGTTGCCCTTCGGCACGATGAACTGATACTGGGTGAAACCGCCGCCCTTGCCGTATGCGGTGGGGCGTCCGTACGCGTTGTTCCAGTTCCCGATCAGGTCCAACGGGTGGTAGAACTGCGGCAGGCTCTCGATGATGCCGCGCTTGTTCGATCCGGCCCGGTAGTAGAGCTCGCCGATGAGCCCGAAGTCGAATTTGTTGTCGAGTCCACGCGGGAAGATATTCGGCAGCGTGATCAGCGGCTTCGGGTTGAACTTGAGTGGATCCTTCTTGAGCTTGTCCGGCAGTTCGTCGAACGTTGCCAGATTGCCGCGGCTGAACGAACCGCGACCGAGCTTCGGGGCGGCGCTCATCGTGTCGAACCAGCCGGACGCGTACTCGTAGCCGTCCTCGTAGTTGTCCTCAAGGTGCAGCGCGATGGTCTCGTCGAGGTTGTTGGTGGTGAAGGTGTCGGCCTTGAAGTAGGCCGTCTCGGTGCGCTTGAGCTTGATCTTCACCCGCAGCACGATGCCCGTCAGACCGATGCCCGCCACCGTGCACCAAAACAGCGAGCCGTCGGGGTCGTCGGGCGAGCCGTCGGGAGTCAGGGTGAGAATGCGGCCGTCGGCAACAAGGAGTTGCATCTCGGTGACGTGATCGCCGAACGCGCCAGTCGCGTGGTGGTTCTTGCCGTGGATGTCGTGCGCGATGGCGCCACCGATGGTCACCTGCCTAGTGCCGGGCATCACCGGCACCCAGAAGCCGCGCGGCACGACCACCTTCATCAGATGATCGATCGAGAGGCCTGCGTCGACGTCGACGATGCCGGTCTCTTCGTCGAGCGAATAAATCCTGGTCAGTGGTGTCATGTCGACGGTCAGGCCACCGGAATTCTGCGCCGACTCGTTGTACGAGCGGCCGAGGCCGCGGGCGATGACCCCACGCTTGAGGTAGTCCGGTTTGTCGGCGTTGTCGTCGGCAACCCGAGCTACCGCATCGGCGATGACCTCGGGGTACGGCGTCGACAGGACATGCCCGGTGATCGGGGTGGTACGTGACCATCCGGCCAGCGTGCGCGTGGTGATCGGCAACAGCTCTTCAGTAGACATCGCCGACGATCCTACCGCGCGCGTACATGTGCCCGACGCGGCTCGGCCCCCTCGTCGTGACTTCGTGAGACTCGGCCGACGACGCCGCACCGTCGTCGGCCGGCGGTGGTCAGGAGCGCAATGTGAAGGCCGCCGCGTTGTGTCCGGGAATGCCGCTAACGCCTCCGCCGCGACGCGCTGCCGCACCCGCCAACAGGACGCGCGGATGCCGTGTCTCCACGCCCCACTGCCCGACGGCATCGGGATCCGGAGCCCAGGGCCATTGCAGACTCCGATGAAAGATGTTGCCGCCGGGGAGACCAAGTGCGGTTTCCAGGTCACGTGGCGTCTTGACCTCGATACACGGATTGCCATGCGCATCGATCGCGATGACAGATTGAATGGGTTCTGCGAGAACGGAATTCAACGACGCCAGGGTGGCCTCGACCGCTACGCCCGTAGCCGAAGGGGCGTCGAACACGGTTGGTGGCATGTGCAACCCGAAGAGCGTGAGCGTGTGTGCCCCCTCGAGTTCCGGACCGAGGATCGACCGGTCGGACAGGGTATGACAGTAGATCTCACACGGAGGTACGTCGGGCACCCTCTCGACACGGGCCTGTTGCCATGCCGCGTGGAGTTGGCCGTACGTCTCGTTGACGTGGAACGTCCCCGCGAACGCGGCATCGGGGGCAGTCGAGCCGTCGCGCAAAGCGGGGAGCCGATTCAGCAGCAGATTGATCTTCAATTGCGACCCGGCCGTGTCTGATTCGACGTCGAGCGAATCGTCGAGACAGGAGTTGACCGATTGCGGCGCACACGCGACGTAGAGCATCGATCCGCGGGCGAGGATCCCGGACGGCGAAGAGGAACCCTCGACCGTGCCGTCGCTCGGATCGATTCCGGTGATCTGTACTCCGGTGCGGATCTGTGCGCCCGCCGCGACAGCGGATTCGTACAGAGCGCCGGACACCGCACCCATTCCTCCCACCGGAACATCCCAGTCCCCGGTGCCACCACCGATCAGGTGGTAGAGAAAGCAGATGTTCTGGCGCAGCCGAGCGTCGTGGAGATCGGCAAACGTGCCGATCAGCCCGTCGGTGGCGACGACACCGCGCACCACGTCGTCGACGAAATAACGTTCGATGAGCTCACCGAGGGGCCGTTCGGTGAGCAGTTCCCAGAGTTCGGCGAGCGACGAGTCGAGCCCGGACGCACCCGCCACACCGGTCACCAGATCACGTAGGTCCTCGGCGCTGCGCAGGGGTTCGATGAGCGTAGGGAAGACGCGGCGCGCGATCTCGCCCATACGCCCGTAGAACCACTGCCACGACGCGAACTCGGTGTCATCGCCGGTGATTCGTCGAAACGACTCCGCGGTGGCCTGCTCGTCTGCGTTGTCGACGAGCAGGCCGCGCGAGGGGTCCGACGGGACCGGCGTGTACGACGAGTAGCGGCGTCGGATCAGGGTGATGTCGAGATCGAGGTCGGTGATGATCTCGCGTGGTAGCAGAGACACGAGGTAGGAGTATCGGGAGAGCTGTGCGGGCACTCCGGGAAACGGCGCCGCGGAGACGCTCGCACCTCCGACGTGATCGGCACGCTCGAGCACCAGCACTCGGCGGCCTGCGCGCGCGAGGTACGCCGCGGCCGTCAGCCCGTTGTGACCTGCGCCGATGATGATGTCGTCGAAGCGCTCCATGTATCGAGCAGACCATCGCCACGGCGGGTTGTCGAGGGCCGGGGTGCCCCACCTGCCGCTGCGGTGATCACCGTCGCCCGTTTTCAGTCGGTTTCGTCGATACTCCGAGGTAAAAGTCCAGGTCGGATCTCGGGGTAGTTTCCGAAATGACTGGAAACGGGCGAGGCATGCCGGGGCCCCATGGTCACGATGCGTCATCGACGCAGGTTGTTCACCGGGCACGATCGTCCGTCGCAAACATATCCTTGAGTACGTGGACATCCCCTCGGTCGAACTCACGTCTGGTTACCGTTTGCCGCTGGTGGGCCTCGGAACCTACGACATGCTCGGTATGCCGTGCGTCGAAGCGGTGTCGAGTGCGCTGCGGTCGGGATATCGCCTGCTCGACACGGCGAGTCGATACTCGAACGAACTCAGCGTCGGCATGGGCTTGCGCGAATCCGGCATCGACCGGGACGAGGTCGCGATCCAGACCAAGCTCGGAGGCGGCGACCAGGGGTTCGACGAGGCGATCAACGCGGCCAAAGAGAGCGCACGCCGACTCGGTATCGCGCACATCGACGTCTACCTCATCCACTGGCCGTGTCCGAGTCTCGGCCGGACCGTCGACTCCTGGCGCGCGTTGCTGACCCTCGCGGAGGAGGGCTTCATCACCGTGCCCGGGGTGTCGAACTTCAAGGCGCATCAACTGCAGATGCTCTACGACGAGACCGGTGTGTGGCCGCAGGTCAACCAGATCCAGTGCTCACCGGCGCTTGCGCGCGACGAGCTGCGTGAGTTCATGTCCGAGCGGGGAATCGCAGCGCAGGCGTGGCATCCCACCGGGCGCAAGGAGGGCATGCTCGGCGATGCCGTGATCATCAGACTCGCACGCAAGTACGGCAAATCGCCGACGCAGATCGCACTGCGGTGGTCGGTGCAGCAGGGTATCTCGGTGGTACCGAAGTCGTCACACCGCGGTCGGCAACTCGAGAATGCGGACCTCTTCGATTTTTCGTTCGACGCCGCCGACCTCGCCGAACTCTCGACGCTCGACCGTGGCGAGAAGGCCGCCCGCGACTCCGACGTCGAAGAGGAGTTCTGAGTTCAGCGCTTCGGCGCACCGTCTAGGGTGGCAGGGTGCAAGACCCAACCTCCGACGACGAGCACGATCACAAGTCACGGCACGAAGACTTCTCGACGCGCCACGCCCCGACGCCGATCGAGCTCCCCGTCGACGACGCGGAGGCCTCGACCGACGTCCCGCTCGCGACGCAGATCCTCCGATTCGTCATCAGCGGCGTCCTCTCGGGCATTCTCGACTTCGGTTTGACGACGATCCTGCAGTTCGGGGTCGGGCTGCCTCCGGTGGTGTCCAAGGCCATCGGCTTCATCTGTGGCACCACCTGCGCGTACATCATCAACCGGCGCTGGACCTTCCGTGCATCACCGAGTACCGCTCGGTTCATCGCGGTCGCGCTGTTGTACTGCTGCACGTTCTTCGTCAACGTCGGCATCTACACCTGGCTCGCCCACGTCTGGGAGCACACGTTCCTCAACAGTCTCATTGCATATGTGATCGCACAGGGGACGGCTACGGTCATCAACTTCGTGGTGCAGCGCACCGTCATCTTCCGGGTCACGTAGTCGTGTCGACCGCGATCGTCGTCGGCGCAGGTCCGAACGGACTCGCGGCGGCGGTCCGACTCGCACAGGCAGGACTCGACGTGACGGTCCTCGAGGGTGCCGAGACGATTGGTGGCGGCACCAGGTCCGGGCCCTTCGACGAGGCGCACCCCGAGATCGTCGTCGACCACTGTTCGGCGTTTCATCCGCTGGGCGTCTCCTCGCCGTATCTGCGAACACTCCCTCTCGCCGAGCACGGTCTGCGCTGGTCCTGGCCGGAGATCGACTGCGCACACCCACGCGACGACGGTGGCTCCGCGTTCCTCTTCCGCGACATCGAAAAGACCGCCGCCGGATTCGCCGACGCCGGATATCCCGGGGCGGGGGACAGGTGGCTCTCGCTTCTCGGCGCGGTCTCCAGGCGGTTTCCCGACATCGCCGACGACGTGCTCTCGCCGATGCTCTCGCTGCCGCGCCACCCGTTCGCGCTGGCCCGATTCGGACTGCCTGCGCTGGCACCGGCGACGAGCATCGCCCGGTTCCTCGGTCCGTACGCGGGCGCGCTGTTCACCGGCATGGCCGCGCACGGTTTCACCCGACTCGACCTGCCCGGTTCGTCGGCAGCGGGCCTCATGCTGACGGCGGCGGGCCACCACGGCGGCTGGCCGGTCGCGGTGGGCGGGTCGTCGGCGATCACCTGCGCGCTCGCAGGTCTGTTGCGTTCGCTCGGCGGCCGCATCGAGACGGGACAGACCGTCTCCGACATCGCGCAGGTCAGCGCCGACGTCGTCATCCTCGATGTGCTGCCGCAGGCAGCCGCCGACATCCTCGGCGCGCGTCAACCCGCCCGCGTCGCACGGTCGTATCGGCGATGGCACCGCGGGCCCGCCGCCTTCAAGGTCGACTACGTGATCGAGGAGGAGGTCGGCTGGACGGCACGTGACTGCGCTCGTGCGGGCACCGTGCACCTCGGCGGCGAAGCATCGGACATCGTGCAGGCCGAAGCCGACGTCGCCGCGGGACGGATGCCTCGCCGTCCGTTCACCCTCGTCGGACAGCAATGGGTGGCCGACCCGAGTCGAGCGCCGGGCAGACTCAAGCCGCTGTGGGCGTATGCCCATGTGCCGCAGGAGTATTCGGGCGACGCGACGGAGTATGTGACCGCGCAGATCGAGCGATTCGCACCCGGCTTCCGCACCCGGATCGTCGCTGTACGTGCGACGACGCCCGCCGAGCTCGAGCGAGCGAATCCGAACTATCCCGGAGGCGACATCGGCGGCGGACGCAACGACCTCCTCCATCTGGTGGCCCGCCCACGACTCACCCCGGAGCCGTACGCGACCGGCGTCCGTGGTGTCTACCTGTGCTCGGCCGCGACCCCACCGGGTGGTGGCGCGCACGGGATGTGTGGCTTCAACGCCGCTGAGGCTGCTTTGGCTGCACTGTCGGGCGCGTGAACGACCGACTGGTAACGCCGGCAGGTGTAACCACCGACACACCCAGTGTGCGCGCTCCGGCACAGCCGTGCGTGCACCGGTTCGGGAGCAATGCGGTATTCCGACCGAATGCGTTGCGGCAGTGATCTGTCGGCGTTGCCCACCAGCGGTGAGCTCGTCGGGTGCCGGTGCCGGGGCGCTCACAGGAAGTGGGTTAGTGTGGGGCCGTCGGGGCTGACACGTGCCGCGTGGAGCCCCCGAAGAGACGAATGGGATGCAATGTCGACAGCAGCACAGCCGACCACTACAACGACCGAGCAGGCCGAATCGTCCGATTTGTCGCCGAAGACCGGCTCGTCGTCGGATCGCTTGCTGGTCCAGCGCACGCTCTTCACCGGCCCGGACACACGGATCGAGCCGGGCATGTACGCCGACGTCGATCTCTCCCGGGTTCGACTCGATCGACGTCGCGCACACCTCGGGCCCGGCGCCCGACTGTCGGTGAACACCTACTTCGGACGTTTCCCCGCGTCGTTCTGGCAGAGCTACACCCGCGTGCGGTCGGTCCGCCTCGACTTCGACCACGACTGCGCACCCGGCACGACGCTGCGGATCGACATCCGGGCGTCGGATATCAGTGGTCGCGAACGGCCCGTACAGACCGCGGAGGTCTCCGGCCAGGGTCATGCGAGCTTCGACCTCGACGTCAAGCGCTTCGTCGACGGCGGTGCGCTCTGGTTCGAGCTGACAGCCATCGACGGTCCCGCCAGCATCTCCGACGTCGAGTGGAGTGTGGATTCGCGGGTTCGTGATCGCCCGGTGTCGGTGGTCATGTGCACACACAACCGGCCGGTAGACGCCGTGGCGACGGTGATGGCGCTCGCATCCGATCCCGTCGTGCTCGAGCGGGTTGCAGCTGTGTACATCGTCGACCAGGGCACTGACCGCGTCGCAGACCAGGAGCGGTTCAGTGAGGTGGCCACTGTCCTCGGTGACCGCCTGCACTACATCACCCAGCCCAACCTCGGGGGCGCCGGCGGATTCAACCGCGGTATCCACGAGGTCACCAAGGGTGGCAGCCACGAGACCGACATCGTCGTGATGGACGACGACATCACCTGCGAACCGGAATCCGTGCTGCGACTGACCTCCTTCGCCAACAGCACGGTTCGGCCGATGCTCGTTGGCTCGCAGATGCTGCTCGCGTCGGAGACGTACCGCGTGCACATGACCGGGGAGTGGGAGGCACTCGACGAACTCAAGGCTGGGCGGCCGGGCGCCTACGGCAAGCAGGGCCTCAACGCTCTCGAGAAGCAACAGGATGCGCGGACCGACGCCGGCTGGAACGGCTGGTGGTCGTGCCTGCTTCCGGTCGAAGCGGTCTATGCCGCCGGACTCTCGCTGCCGCTGTTCTTCCAATGGGACGACATCGAATTCGGTATCCGCGCGCGCCGCAACGGTTTTCCGACGGTCACACTTCCCAATGCCGGTGTCTGGCACGCCGACTTCCACCTCAAGGACTACGACGACTGGTCGCGCTACTTCAGTTGGCGTAACGCGCTCGTCGTCGCGGCGATCCACGGACCCTACGATCCGAAACACGTGGCCGCGGTCGTCGCCAAGGAGATCGGCTCGCACATCGTGTCGATGCGCTACGGACTGGCCGCGACCTTCCTGCTCGCCGTGAGAGATTTCCTGAGCGGGCCATCGATACTGGCCGACGGTGGCGTGTCGAAGCTGCCGGAGTTGAAGGAACTGCGCGCGCAGTATCCCGACACCGTCATCCGCGACAGCGCCGACGTCGTACTCGACGCCGACCCGAACACCAGGATCTCGCGACGCGGACCACTGCCCGACGAGGACAAGGAAACCCGCGTCCTGGTCAAACGTGCTGTGCAGCAATGGCTCGGGCGTGTCTCACCAGCGCCGGTCTCCATCTCCGCCGACGACGGACGCTGGTGGCATGTCGGACTGTTCTCGTCGGCCGTGGTGACCGACTCGTCGCAGACCGGGGTGCGGGTCAGGCGGCGCGACAAGCAGACCGCGGTGCGGCTCGGTCGCGACCTCGCCGAGTTGTGCGTGCGACTGCGTCGCGAGGGACTTGACGTGGCGGACCAGTGGCAGCGCGCCATGCCCGAACTGACCAGCCGCGAGAACTGGATGAGATTGTTTGACGGCGACTGAACGACTCCGCACTGTCCTGCCCGCGCTTGCGGTCGGGATCCTCGGAGTGTTCTTGTCCGCCATGGGGTCCTGGCGTCCCTCGCTCTGGTACGACGAGGCTGCGACGGTTTCGGCCATACATCGCCCGCTGTCGGCGATGGTCGACCTGCTCGCGCGGACGGACGCTGTGCACGCCCTCTACTACCTGTGCATGCATGTCTGGACCAAGGTGTTCGGACTGTCGGAGTTCTCGCTGAGGTTCCCGTCCGCACTGGCGATCGGGGTCGCGGCCGGCCTGTTCGTCGTCCTCGGTGAACGGTTGTGGGACACGCGCTTCGGCGTCATCGCCGGACTCGTGTTGCTCTGTCTGCCGCGGACCACCTGGGCGGGCTCGGAGGCCCGATCGTATGCCGGGACGATCGCGCTGGCGATCGCGATGACCTTGATCCTGCTGATCGCGCTGGACGTCGACGTCACTGCATCGCGGCGTCGACGTTGGGGTTGGTGGGTGGCGTACGTGATCGTGTGTGTTGTCGGCGTGATGTGGTTCTTCTTCACCATCACACTGCTCGCCGCGCACCTGATGATCGTCTGCGCACGGGCCCGCGGGGATGCAGGGAGGCCTCGACGGTTCTCGAGTGTGATCGCTTTCGTGATCGCGGCGTTCGCCGTCTGTCTGGTCATCGCGCCGTTCGCCCAGGTCGTGATCTCTCAGCGGGGCCAGATCTCGTGGGTGGAGCAGATGACCCCGCGGATGCTCGCCAATTACGCGAGATACGAGTTCTTCGACGGCGCAACCGTTTTCCTCGTCCTCGGTGCCGTTGTCACCGTGGTGGGGGTTGCCGTCGCAGCCGTTCGGGGCGCACGGGGGCGATGGTCGATCCTCGGTGTCGGTCTGCTGTGGGCGGCGGTGCCTGCAGTATTGGTTTTCGTCTTCTCGTGGCTGGTCGACGCGGTGTACACGCCCCGCTATCTCATCTTCACCGCCGGTGGCGTGGCGCTGATCCTCGCGTGGGCGGTACGACAGATCGCCCGCGACCGCATGTGGGCCGCAGCGCTTCTCGTTGTGGCCTTGGCCGCTGCCGCAGCACCGACGTATCTTGCCGACCGCAGCCCGTACGGCCGGCTGGGTGGCACGGACTTCTCCGAAGCAGCCGACTACGTCGGCGACAATGCCCGCCCCGGCGACTGTGTTGCATTCTCGTCGCAACCGACATGGAGTCCGGTGTCGCAACGGGTGGTCCTACGCGCCAAGCCGGATGACTTCGTCGGTCTGCGTGATGTCGGACCGTCGGTCGATGCGATCCGCGCCGACTCGCTCTGGGACGGCGACAAACCCGTCACCGCGTATCGACGATTCGCGGAGAACTGCACCGTGATGTGGGTGATCACCGACAAAGACCGCGATCGCGGCTACGTCACCTATCCCGGGGCGACCGCGTACTGGGTCTTCTCGCCCAACCACTTCACCTCGACTGCGCTGTATCAACAGCTTTCGGCGTCCGGCCTCCACGTCGTGCGGCAGACTCCGTTCAACAACTCGCAGGTCGTCGAGATGCGCCGCTGACGCCGAGTGTGCGCTCCGTGCCGCCGACAGTGCGCTCCGTGTCGTCGGCTGTGCGTCAGCGGTTGACCTTGGCGATCACGTTGTCGGCGTAGGAGTTGAGATGGTCGATCTTGGTCTGCAGCGGTTCGGTGTCGTCGCCCATGACGTACGGGAGCCGGAAACCGACGATCACGTCGGTGATGCCCTTGTCCTCTAGACGTTTACATCCGTCGACCGTGTACGCGTCGAGAGAGATGACGTGGATCTCGAACGGGTCGTTGAGCTTCCCCTCCGCCTTGCGGATGTCGGTGATCTTGTCAAGCAGGGCGTCGAGTTCTTCAGCGGGACCGCCACCGTGCATCCAGCCGTCGCCCCGGACCACTGCTCGGCGCAGCGCGGCGTCGGCGTGCCCTCCGACGAGCAGCGGGATCGGTTCTGTCGGAGCGGGGGTCATCTTGATGCGTGGGATGTCGTAGAACTCGCCGTGGAACTCGAAGTACTCGCCGGACGTCAGTCCGCGGAAGATGTCCATGCATTCGTCCATGCGCTTGCCGCGTCGGGCGAAGTCGACGCCCATGAACTCGTAGTCCTCCGGCCACGGACTGGTACCGACACCGAGTGCGAGCCGGTTATTCGTCAGGTAGGCAACGGAACTCGCCTGTTTGGCGACCAGCGCGGGCGGTCGTACGGGCAGCTTGAGAACGAAAGGCGTGAAGCGGATTGTCGACGTCACTGCTCCGAGCGCAGCGGCCTCGATGAATGTCTCGATGAACGCCTTGCCGTCGAGGAACTCCCGATTGCCGTCCGGCGTGTACGGATAGGTGGCGTCGGACTCCTCGGGATACGCGAGCGAGTCGGGGATGGTGAAGCCTGCGTACCCGGCCTTCTCGGCCGCCTGGGCGAGTGGTGCATAGAAGTTGGGATCTGTCATCGCTTCGGCGAAGGTGAACCGCATGTCTCTCCCTGTGTGGATCGATGTCTCTCACAGGTTAGAACACGTTCTAGTTCTGGTGTGGGCGGACCGCGAATTGCGCACGGCCGGCGGCACGGGGTGCACAGTCGACAGTAAGGAGCGCACGGTCGGCGGCAGGGAGCGCACAGTCGGCGGCACGGGGCGCACAGTCGACCCTTCAGTCGGGCCGCACGAACCGCTCGCGACGCCCGAGCTGCTGCAGGCGGAACCACTCGCGGAAGCCCGCGACGTCGCGCTGCTGCACGAGGAAGTACCAGCCGAACCGTGCGTATTCCTGGGGCAGCAGTTTGCGCAGACCCGGCTGATTCATCAGGAAGCCGCGGTTGCGATAGGTGAAGAACCGTTTGACCGCGTTGTCGGGGTACTGCGTGTGCATGCGGCCGCCGAGGATCGGGCGGAACTCGTCGGACCCGTACGGGTGGAGATACGCCGTGGTCAGGCACGTGCCGAAGCGCAATCCGGAGCGTACGAGGCGTCGATGGACCTCCACCTCGTCGCCGCGGAAGAACAACCGGAGGTCGGGGACGCCCACCACGTCGAGCGCGTGCGCCGAGAACAACGCGCCGTTGAACAGCGACGCGATACCCGGGAGCAGGTCGTCGTCGCCGGCGGGCTCGCCGTCGCCCTCGAACAACTCTGACCGCTTGCGCCGCCACGCCACTCCGCGGCGTAATGGAAAGGCGAGTGTGTCGGGGTCGTCGATGTTGACGACCACCGGCGAGACCTCGTCGAGCCGATGCCGCGCCGCGCAGTCGAGCAGCGTCGACAACACCTCACGACCCTCCGGGCGCCCGTCGTCGTCGGCGCACCACACCCAGTCGGCCCCGAGCGCCAACGCCTGCAGCATGCCGAGGGCGAATCCGCCCGCACCGCCGAGATTGCGCTCCGAACCCACATACGTCGTTGGAATAGGCTGCGTAGCAACGAGATCGGCCACCTGCTGCTCGTTCCCGTTGTCGACGACGACGAGGTGGTCGACGGGACGCGATTGCGCGGAGACCACGGCCAGCGACTCGGCCAGCAACTGCGCCCGACGATGCGTCACCACGACCGCGATGACCCGCGACGCCGTGCCCGCCGAACCACTCATGCCGACGTGCCGTCGGTCTGCGCCATCTCGTCGAGCACCTCGCGCACGTGCGCGGCAGCGGCCGGTCCCTCATAGGCGCCGACCACTTCTTCGATGCCGCCGTCCATCCGGATCTCACCGTGGTCGATCCAGAGAGCACGGTCGCACAGTTGCGCGAGGAACTCGTTGGAATGACTGGCGAAGACGAGGATGCCCGACCGTTCGACAAGCGACTGGAGCCTGGTACGCGCCTTCTTCATGAACTCGGCGTCGACGGCGCCGATACCCTCGTCGAGGATGAGGATCTCGGGATCGATGCTGGTCACGACGCCGAGCGCGAGCCGGACGCGCATACCGGTCGAATACGTCCGAAGCGGCATGTTGAGGTAGTCGCCGAGTTCGGAGAACTCCGCGATCTCGTCGGTCTTGGCGAGCATCTCCTTACGGCTGACACCCAGGAACATGCCTCGGACGATGATGTTCTCGTAACCGGAGATCTCCGGGTCCATGCCGACACCGAGGTCGAAGACCGGAGCCACCCGGCCCTTGACCCGACACGATCCGCGGGTCGGCTCGTAGATGCCCGACATCAGCCGCAGGAGCGTCGATTTGCCGGCGCCGTTGTGGCCGACGAGGCCGATGCGATCGCCGTGTTCGAGGTGCAGGTTGATGTTCTTGAGCGCCTCGACCACCACGACGTTCGACGCGTTGGCGCCGATCACGCCTCCCGCGGCGCCGAGCACGGACTTCTTCAGCGACCGTGTCTTGGCGTCGAAGATGGGGAAGTCGACGCAGGCATCCCACGTGTCGACGCGGACGGAATCGTTCTTGGAGATGGCTTTCGGGGAGTCGGACACGATGCTCACACCCAATACGGAACTCGGGCGCGGTAGTTGCGCATGATGAACAGGGCGAGCAGGCATCCGACGACGGTGCAGCCGATGACGATCGCCCAGTGGTAGAAGGCCACCGACTCACCGAGCAGTGGCCCGCGCGTGATCTCCAGGTAATGGAACATCGGGTTGATCTCGACGATGCGTGCACGCGACGATCCCTCGCCTGCGACCTTGTGCAGCGACTGCGCGCTCCAGATGATCGGCGTCATGAAGAACACCAGCCGTACCGCGGTGGTCAGCAACTGACCGATGTCGCGGAAGCGGGTGGTCAGGATGCCGAAGACCATCGCGACCCACACGCTGTTGATCACGAACAGGATCATCGCCGGGATGATCAGCACGACGGTCCAGCTGA
The DNA here is from genome assembly GCF_020735545.1 of Gordonia otitidis. Taxonomy (NCBI): domain Bacteria; kingdom Bacillati; phylum Actinomycetota; class Actinomycetes; order Mycobacteriales; family Gordoniaceae; genus Gordonia; species Gordonia otitidis. The sequence continues at coordinate 1,659,972 of NZ_CP085974.1, read as the reverse complement.
GGTGGATGTGCTTCCAGAAAATCGCGAGCAGCACGAGGTAGATGACGATGTTGTGCGCAAAGATGATCAGCTGTCGCCACGCGAGCCGGTAGACGTGCACCGACAGCGGGGACGGGATCTGCTTGATCAATCCCTCGTTCTTCGCGAACACCTCGGAACCGTCGAGGATGGAGCCCTCGATGAAGCCCCAGAAGATGAAGCCGAGGGTCACGTACGGCAGGAAGGTGGTGATGTCCTCGTCGAACAACTGCGAGTACAGCAAGCCCATCGCCACGGCGGTGATGCCGGTCGCGATGGTGATCCACAGCGGCCCGAGGACGGATCGCCGGTACCGCTGCTTGATGTCCTGCCAGCCGAGCAGCGCCCACAGTTCCCGCGCGCGCAGTCCGTCGGAGAGGTCCTTGAACGCCCGCCGAAACGACCTCGAATCCGACGTCGTGGGTGGTGGCGGAACTTTCCGCTCGCTGACTACCGCTGACACGGGGATTCAGCATACAAGCGAGTAGTTTGACGTTCCGGAACGGGCGCCGTGGCAGGGACCGGATCTGGACCGATGCTCAGAGGTATTGACCGGTGCTCGGCCCGCCGCCGGGGCCTCCCGGGCCTCCAGGAGCGACGATGCCCGGGGGTAGCGCACCCTGCCGCATCTGCTCGAGTTGGGCGCGCGCCGCCATCTGCTGGGCGAAGAGTGCCGTCTGGATTCCGTGGAAGAGTCCTTCGAGCCAACCGACGAGCTGGGCCTGCGCAATTCGCAGTTCGGCGTCCGACGGCGTCGAATCGTCCGAAAAGGGCAGTGCCAGGCGTTCCAGTTCTTCGCGCAGTTCAGGTGCCAGGCCGTCCTCGAGTTCGCGGATCGACGTCTGGTGGATCTCGCGGAGCCGATTGCGAGACGCCTCGTCGAGAGGAGCCGCACGGACCTCTTCGAGCAATTGCTTGATCATGGTGCCGATGCGCATGACCTTGGCGGGTTGCTCGACCATGTCGGCGACGCTGTCTTTCGATTCGCCGTTGTTGTCCTTCTGATGTGCGTGGTCACCCGGACCGACAACCTCGACGTCGTCGTGTGCGGGGGAACCGAAACCGCGGGGATCGAACGCTCCGGACGATGTGCCTTCGCTAGCCATGCGTCCCATTGTGCCGAAAGCCTCTGACGCCCGTTGCGAGTCGTGGGTATTGACGGCGCCGAGCGGCGGCACGAATGTCCACACGTCGATCCGACGACCTGTCCGAACTCGCCGACCGCGCCGTCTATCGTGGCTGGCATGAGTCTCGATGTCGCCGCGGTGCGAGGACTGTTCCCCTCGCTCGGCGACGGTTGGATTCATTTCGACGCCCAGGCGGGCATGCTCATCCCCGACGCAGTGGCGAGCGCCGTGTCCTCGGGATTCCGGCAGCTCGGTGCGGCCCCCGGGGGTGTTTATCCGGGAGCGGTCCACACCGCGGAGGCGGTCGACGGTGCGCGCAGAGCGGTGGCTGACCTCGTCGGTGCGCGGGCGGCGGGCATTGTGCTCGGACCGTCGCGGTCGGCGCTCATCTGGGCGTTGGCGGAGTCGATCGCGCCCAACACCTGGCTCGGCGGCGACGTCGTCGTGAGTCATGCCGACGACGAGCCCAACATCGTGCCGTGGATGCGCGTCGTCGGACGCTATGGCGGGTCGGTGCGGTGGGCGGAGCTCGACGTCGAGACGGGTGAGTTGCCCGTGTGGCAGTACAAGAAATTGATCGGTGCGCGGACCGCGGTGGTCGCGGTGACACTGGCGTCGTCGACGCTCGGTGCGATCACCGACATCCCGGCGATCGCGCAGATGGCGCGCACACGCGGCGCGATGCTGGTCGTCGACGCGACGAATGCTGCGCCGTACATGCCTCTCGATATCAACGAACTCGGCGCAGACGTCCTCGTCGTGTCAGCGGAACGGTGGGGCGGTCCGCGGGTCGCCGCCATGGCGTTCCGGGACCCCCGCACGATGGAACGGCTCGTGCCGATGTCGGTCGATCCGCGTGCAGTCGGACCTGCGCGCCTCGAACTCGAACCGCTACAGGGTGGATTACTGACCGGCCTCGTCGCGTCGATCGAGCACCTGGCCTCACTGGATGCCGGTGCCATCGGAAAGCGGCGTCGACGGCTCGTCGCCTCCCTCGACGCGGTCAGCGAGTACCTGGACCGGCTGATGGTCTACCTCACCACCACACTCGAGCAGCTCAGCCAGGTGTCGGTGGTCGGATCGCCCGGTAACCGCGTCCCGACGCTGAGCTTCACCGTCGATCAGGTGTCGGCCGACAAGGTCGTCCGACGCCTCTCCGACAACGGGATATGTGCGCTCGCCGACCTGCCATGCCGATCGCTGACACGGATGGGCGCGAGCGACTTCGGGGGTGCGGTGAGTATCGGTCTGGGGCCCTACTCGACGCCGTACGAAGTTGACCATCTGGTCAGGACGCTCGGGTCGTTCGGTTAGTCGATTTCTGCGACGGGGCGATGTGGGTCGGTCGATCCACACGGTTTCGCATTACGCGACAATGCATACTAAGTTGGCCAATGTGAACGATCCCGGATTGTCGCCGCGTGCATCACGCACAAGCTCTTGGCCGCTCCCCGGATCGCAGGTGCCGAGCGCCCCGATGTCCACTTCCGACGACGGCCTGACCCCCGAGCAGACCGCTCTCTGGCACTCGTTCGTCGACGGCGGCTGGGCTCTGATGGCCCAGGTCAACAGCGTGTTCAGTGCTCATGGATGGACGACGACCGATCTGCGCATCCTCGAGGTCCTCGCGTCGCGTCAGCAGTTCGGGATCAGCGAACTCGCGACGACCGTGCACATGGGCGTCAGCACCGTCTCGCGCCAGATCGGTCGGATGATCGACACCGGCGACGTCGTCCGTGTGCGTTCCGACCTCGACGGCCGGCACCGTCTCGTGCGGATCACCGACGACGGCCGCGCCACCCTGTCTCGGATCGCAGCCGTCCGCGATCACGTGGTTCGCGAGTACGTCGTCGACGTGCTCGGTGTCGACGACTTCACGAAGGTCTGCCTCGCGATGCGGAAGGTTCGCTCCTCCTGGACATGATGCCGGCCGTGCAAGCCTGTGCCGTGTGCCTTTCTGCGCGGACTGAGGCAGCATCGGTGACATGCGTGCAATCAGTGTCGAGCCCGATACCGACTCTCTGTTCGTCGCCGACGTGCCGGACCCGACGCCGGGACCTGGCGAGGTCCTCATCGAGGTCGCGGCCGCCGGGGTGAACCGTGCCGACCTGCTGCAGAAGCAGGGTCTCTATCCGCCGCCCGCCGGGGCGTCGGACATTCTCGGTTTGGAGGTTTCGGGGCGGATCGTTGAGCTGGGTTCGGAGGTCACGCAGTGGTCGGTCGGCGATGAGGTCTGTGCGCTGCTCGCGGGTGGCGGCTATGCCGAACTCGTTACCGTGCCCGCTGCGCAGGTGCTGCCCAAACCGTCGAACGTTGATCTGATCGAGGCGGCCGGTCTGCCCGAGGTCGCCTGCACCGTGGTCTCGAATCTGCTGCTCACCGCGCACCTGCAGCTCGACGAGTTGGTGCTGATCCACGGCGGATCGAGTGGGATCGGCACGCACGCGACGCAGTTGTGCCGCGCGCTCGGAGCGCGGGTCGCCGTGACCGCACGCACACAGGAAAAGCTTGCCCGATCAGCGGAACTCGGCGCGGAGATCCTCATCGACTACTCGTCGCAGGACTTCGTCGAGGTGATCTCTGAGCACGGTGGCGCCGACGTCGTCCTCGACATCATCGGCGCCGCGTACCTGCCGCGGAACGTCAAGGCGCTCGCGACCGGAGGTCGACTGGTCATCATCGGCATGCAAGGTGGAGTCAAGGGTGAATTGCCCATCGGCACAATGATTTCCAAGCGCCTTTCGGTGTACGGCACCGCGCTGCGGTCACGACCTGTGACGGGCGCCGACGGCAAAGCTGTAATAGTCGAGAAGACCTACGCGCGCACCTGGCCGCTGATCGAGGCGGGCTCGGTGGTTCCGGTGACCGACTCGGTGTTCGAACTCGCCGACGCCCAGGCCGCCCACGAGCGCCTCAACAGCGGCGATGCAATCGGCAAGGTGCTGCTGCGGGTGGGCTGATGACGACGCCGCGCGAGCGCTCACGTACCCTCTTCGGCAGGGAAGCGTGGCAGAGCGGCCGAATGCACTCGCCTTGAAAGCGAGCGTGGGTAAAACCACCGGGGGTTCAAATCCCTCCGCTTCCGCAGCAGGTCAGGGGCGGTTTCTGGGTTAGCCGGGAGCCGCCCCTTTCTGGTTCATCTGACACGAATCTGACACGCATAGCTACGCTAAAACCATGGCGAAGCGCAAAGGCGTAGAGAAAGTCACGCTGGATTCCGGCGATATTCGGTATGAGGCGCGGCTGGACATGCCGCTGCCCGACGGCGGCCGCAGGCAGCAGAAGCGGCGGTTCCGCACGGCCAAGGCGGCCGCGGACTGGCTGGCCGACGCGCAGGAGGCGGCACGGGCAGCTGCGACACCGAAGAGCTCGATGACGGTGAAGGATGCTGTGGAGTCCTGGCTGGCCGGCCGCCGGATCACCGAGACCACCCGGGCCGCGTACACGGCGGCGTTGGCACCTGTCGTCGACAGGTTCGGGGACACGAGGGTACAGGTGCTCGAGGCGGCCGACGTCGAGGAGCTGATCGCCGACCTGCAGCAGGGGAAGGGGCCGGGTGAGCGTCGATGGAAGCGGACGTCGATCAATCCGATGCTCACGAAACTGAAGAGCGTCTGGCATGACCTTGAGCGACGGGGCGTGATCGAACGGGATGCCATCCAGTGGATCGAACCGCTGCGCAAGCGTGACGACGAAGAAGCGGCCGAGGGCGCGATGGATGTCAGCGACCGGCTCTCCGATGCCGAGGTCGAGAAGCTGCTTGACGCGCACATGCTGACCAAGGAGCTTGAGCTGGCGGCGGCTGTGGGTGGACCCCGGTCAGAGGTCGTGATGGCGGTGGCCAGGGCACCGTTTGTCGAGCTGGCGTTGTTGGGGCTGCGCCGCGGCGAGATCGCTGGGCTGCGCTGGGGCAGCGTCGATCTGGACGCGGGGACGATCCGCGTGGCTGAGCGGACACGCGTTGTGGTGAGCGGACGCCAGGTCGACGGGGTGAGTGCGCCGATCATCGACCGCAAGCGCGGCAAGTCGCGGTCATCGACGCGAGTGTTGCCGCTGCCAGCATCGACGCTGGCGGTGCTGCGGGCGACGCGGGAGCGTCAGCGCAGGTGGCGTCGGGATGCGATGCACGAGGGCAGACAGTGGGGCAGTGGCCGTGACGGTCACGTGTTGCTGCACGCCGTGGACGGCCGACCGGTGGCACCACGGACGCTGGATGACTGGTGGACTGAGGCGCTGGTGTTCGCGGGCGTGACGCACCGGCGGCTGCATGCCAGTCGCCACACGGCGGCATCGAGGCTGTTCGCGGCGGGACTCAGCGCCGCCCAAGTAGCGGAGTGGCTGGGGCATTCCGACGGCGGGGTCCTGGCGCTGCGCACCTATACACATGTTGCGGGGTCGGAACTTACTGCTGCCGCGAGTGTGTTCGATCGCGGTGGCAACGACGAGGACAAGAAGTAGTAGCCCGTCACGCGGCGGCGGTGGCACACCGAAGGGCGGCCGGACGACGGTGGATGATTTCCTATCGGCATCGGCGCCCGTCGACTCAATCGACGTAGCCGCAGATTCTCCGGGCGACCTTCTCGTCCCACCCGCCCTCGAGTGTGGAGCGGATGCTGCCGTCGGGGCGCAACCACACCGCGCTGCCGCCCGGGCCGAATCCAGCGGAGGTGAGCCCCGCCCGGCGGGCCTCGTCGGCGTCGATCCGCTCGCCTCCGAGCTGATAGCTGATGCTCTCGTCCGTGATTACTCTGTCCGCGCCGGCACCCGTGATGGTCGCAGTGGTGGTAATCACAAAGCCGAGGATGTAGGTCAGGTCATCCTCGTCGATGTAGTAGCGGACCTCTCCGGTCTCCGGGTCGGTTCGTTGGATGAGGATTACGTCGAAGTACCGACCGTCGTACAGCTCGCCGTCGATGATGCGATCCGGATCGAGCCGGTAGGTTTCTTTGCGTGCCAACATGATTCGCCTCTTCCTGTCACGCAGCAGCCGTGGTTGCGAGCGCCTTGATGCGGTCGGGGCGGAATCCGGACCAGTGCTCGGCACCGGCGATGACGACCGGAGCCTGCAGGTGGCCGAGCGACATGACGAAGTCGCGGGCGTCGGCGTCGGTGCTGATGTCGACGACCTCGTAGCGGATGCCCTGCTTATCGAGGGCTCTGCGGGTGGCGCGGCACGGCCCGCAGGCCGGGCGGGTGTAGACGGTGATGGACATGGGGATCAGCTCCTTGTCGCTGGGGATCGATTCTGTGTCCATTCTACCTCGAAATACGTTGTGGCACAAGGTATTTCGCGACATTTGTACTGCTTTGGGGTGGTTTCCGGGGGTGGCTGGTGGGGGTGCTGCACGCTCGTCCGCAGGGCGGGTCGCAAGTAACACATCGGACAGATGCATGGCTGTCCGCAGCCCCCGGTTGCACCTTTCCTGTGTGTTCGTTCCGCAACGCTCACCGCAGGGCTGTTCGCGAGAACCACATCGGACAGATGCAGCCCCCGGTTGCACCTTTCCTGTGTGTTCGCTCCGCAACGCTCACCGCAGGGCTGTTCGCGAGAACCACATCGGACAGATGCAGCCCCCGGTTGCACCTTTCCTGTGTGTTCGCTCCGCAACGCTCACCGCAGGGCTGTTCGCGAGAACCACATCGGACAGATGCAGCCCCCGGTTGCACCTTTCCTGTGTGTTCGCTCCGCAACGCCGGATGTAGCACTTTTTCGTGTGTGTAGCACTTTCCGTTCTGAAAAGTGCTACACGCTTCGAAGCTGTTTCCGCTGGTCACAGCCTTTTCGCAAATTGTCTTGTAGCACTTTTTTTGATTGATTTTGAAAAGTGCTACATAGCATTGCGCTGTTTCCGCTGGTCACAGCGATATTGATGTCTACTGATGCCGATTTGTAGCACTTTTTAGCAACCCCTGCTACTAGGATTCTGATGTCGCCGTTCTGCGCCACTCTCGGTCCCCCTCCGTGACCGTGTTGCGGTATGCCCGCTGCATCGTCGTTATCTATGCCACCCAGGACCGCGGGCCGAAAAGTGCTACATTCCGCCAAAAAGCACCCTCTACCTGCGGCGATGCTGTAGCACTTCCAAAAAGCGGAAATGCTACACGTCTCCGATATGCCTCTGACCTGCGATGATGCAGTAGCACTTTTGGCTTCAAAAGTGCTACACACACGAAAAAGTGCTACAGCTACCGATCCGGCCGCATCACGGCACCCACCCGTACCAAAAGTGATCTGCATCACATTTTGAGTGACGTTTGGTTATTCGGATTGGTTATTCGGATCGCGCCTTCCACCTGCGAAATGTCACCTCGTTTGAGCGCATCCTGCATTATTCGCTTGAGTTTGTCAGATGCGTTGTGCGGCATGCGATTTGGTGTCTGAGCTGCGTAATGTGGTTCCCGAGAGATCACGAAAGAAGGAAAGGATCTGCAATGTCGATGCTGCAACCGACACAGCTACAGCCACCGCGGGTGACTGTTGCCTGTGCGGCCACGCTGTGCCCACCCGTCGCGCCCGTCGTGTCCGTAGTCATTCGGCCTCTCGCGGTGGATACCGATACGGCGGGTGCCCTGATCGGCCGCGCCCCGCGCACCCTGGCCAATTGGCGCAGTGCTGGTACGGGGCCGGCATACATCAAAACCGACGACGCGGGTGGCGTCGTGTACCTCGTCGCAGATCTAGAGGCGTGGCTTGAGGAACGCCGCGCCGCAACCGCGGCGCGAACTCCCGCCGCCGCCTGAAAGCAAGAAGCCCCGGCTGCAACCGGGGCGTCTTGATCAAACTCGAGAACTAGGACTGGGTATGTCTGCAACTGTTCCCTGCAATAACCATGCTACATCGTCATCTTCGTCGCAACTGCTTCGGGCAGGTGAGCCGCAATGACCGACTTCACCGACGACAGCCACTTCGACGAAGAGTTCGCCGCCCAGGATGCCGCGGACCTCGAGTACGAGGATCTCGACTCCGTCGGAGTCGATGTGGCCGACTGCCTTCGCGACGCCGACGGTCGCCAGTACACCGCGACCACCGCGATCATCGCCAAGCGTGTCTGTTCGGAATACCTGGCTCAGGCCAACCTGGCCGCACTGCGCGAGGCCGATCCCGAGCAGGTCACCGATGGGTTGCTCGGTCGCATCAACGACGCGATCGCGCTGCAGAACGCCGCTCTCAAGGCCGACGAGCTCGTCGGACTGAAGCTGGTACCCCTCAAACGACTCGGATTCGCCGAGGTAGCCCGCCTGGTGCTGGCTCTGCATACCGTGCGCGTCTTGCGCCCCGGGTCGAGTGCGTCCGATCCAGATACCTACTACCCGATCGTGTATGACGGCGACCCAAACAGCCCGCACTGTGGCACCTACCGGACAGCACATGTGGAACTGCGGCTGGTCGCACGGCGGTACTGCCCGGACCTGACCGCCAAGGAGTTCGCCGAGGTGCTGAATGTGCTGCGTGATGCCGGGTCGCCGGTCGATCGCGGCCAGAACCAGAACCTCATCGCGGTGCGCAACGGCATCGTGGACTACTCCACCCTGCGTGTGGACGACTCGCTGCCCTTCGACGACCCGAACCGGGTCATCACCATGCCCACCTTCAAGCCGTTCAGTCCCGACTACGTGTTCCTGGCCAAGCTCGACACCGACTGGAACCCCGACGCCGAGAACGTCACCATCCACAACGACGACGACGGTACCGACTGGGACGTCGAGAGCTGGATGCGCGGCTTCCACAACAGCGTGGATGCCGACGGCAACGAGATCGCCGCCGACGAGGAGATGATCGAGCTGCTCTGGCAGATCATCGGCGCCGCCACCAGGCCGTACGTGTCCTGGAACAAGGCCGCGTTCCTGTACTCCACCCAGGGCAACAACGGCAAGGGCACGCTGCTGAGCCTGATGCGCAACCTGCTCGGCGGCGGGAACTACGCCTCCATCCCGCTCGATGACTTCGGCAAGGAGTTCAGGCTCGAGCCGCTCACTCGGACCAGTGCGATCCTGGTGGACGAGAACGACGTGGGCGCATTCGTCGAGAAGGCGGCCAACTTCAAGGCGGTGGTCACCAACGACGTGATCACGATCAACCGGAAGAACCGACCCGTGATTGCCCACCAGCACTTTGGATTCATGGTGCAGTGCTTGAACGACAAGCCGATCTTCAAGGATAAAGGTGGTTCGATCTACCGACGGCAGTTGTTCGTGCCCTTCACCAAGTGCTTCACCGGCGCCGAGCGCAAGTACATCAAGGACGACTACCTCAAGCGGCAAGAGGTTCTCGAGTACGTGCTCAAGCGGGTGCTGACCATGCGCTACTACGAGCTCGCCGAGCCCGAGGCCACCAAGCTGCTCCTCGAGGACTTCAAGGAGTTCAACGACCCGGTACGCGCCTTCTGGAACGACGTGAACCGGCAGTTCGCCTGGAACCTGCTGCCCTTCCAGTTCCTCTACGACCTCTACCGGGGCTGGTTCTCGAGAAATGTCCCGAGTGGCAAGCCCATCGGGCGCAACAAGTTCATCGACGAGCTGGTCACCCTGGTGAACGCCGACGAGACCGGGCCATGGGAGTGCAAGGACCGCGGCGTTAGCCACCGCCCCGGAGCCAGCATGATCCGGGCCGAGCCGATGATCGTCGAATTCGATCTGACTGACTGGGTCAACCAGAGCGCCCCGCAGAGCAAGCCGCTGCTGCGCGCAACGCTGCGCTCTGACCAGTTCAAGGCCAGCTACCGCGGCCTCGTTCGTCGAGAGAAAGACCCGATGCTGGCCATCGCCAACGAAGCCGGACACCGCCCGTCGGCGGGCATCGGTGGCAGCGCCACCGCGACGAGCCACGCTGAATCCAATCCTGTCGGTGAGGAAAACCAGACCAGCACCGAGAACACAGAGAACACCGGACAAACCGCATCACAACTAGACGCTGAGGTCCGGGCCGCAGTCGCCGGCACAAAGCTCGACGGCCTGTTGTTACCGCACTCCGGACAACCCGCCGTGGTGATCGGTGCGGAGTCATGACCGCCACCACACCCCGCGAGCGCGTCATCGAGACATACCTGCGCGACGCCTGCAAAGCCCGCAACGTCCTCTGCCTGAAATTCGTGTCCCCAGGCCACATCGGCGTCCCTGACCGAGTCCTGCTCGGACTCGACGCCGACGGCCAGCCCGTCACCCTCTTCATCGAAGTGAAGCGACCCGGCGGCAGGCCGCGGCCATCCCAACTCCATTGCCACGCCGAGCTGATCCGACACGGTGCCCGGGTCGCTGTGGTCGACACCAAGGCCGGCGTCGACGAACTCCTCGACGCTGCGTTCGGGCCGGCCGGGCGCGACGACCGGACGGCACGGAGCGTGGACCGGATCAAAGGTGTCGCGGTAGTTGCCGCGATGGGCACCAGCACGAAAGGAGGACCACGATGAAGATGGTCAATCCGTTAAGTCTTGACACCGATGTCGAGACCTACGGCTATCGCTACTACTTCGCGACGCTCGTGGGATTCGCGACCCTCTCGGTGGCCGGCAACGTCCTGTACGGCGTGGCCCCGACGGTGCCGCCGTGGGTTGTCGCCGTCAGCCATGGCGCGCCGCCTCTGGTGTTCGCGCTCATGGTCCACCTGGGTGCCGTCATGGCCAACAGCTTCGGTGGAGCGATGAGGCGGCCCGGGCCGCGACCAGAACACGGCGAGCGCCACGTCGACTGGTCGTCGGTCATCGTGGTCGTGCCGCTCGTCCTGGCGGTGACCGCGGTGGCGGCGATCGCTCTCTACGTCTCGTTCGAGGGTTTGACCGGCCTGGCGGCGACGATGGGCTGGGGTGCATATTCGTGGACGCTGCCACTGCTGCTCGACATCCCGGCGGGGGTGGCCACGCTCGGCGTGCTGCTCGCGACGCACGCCATGCGGTCGGACGAGCATGCGGTCGACGGAGCGGATCGGCAGTCCGTTACCGCCCCACGGACCACGTTGGTCACTGACCAGGGTGACCACGTCGCGGACCGGCCCGTCGCCGTGGTCACTGACCACACGGACCAGTCAGTCAATGACCAGCTGACCAACCCAGTGACCACGGCGACGGACCAGGCGGTGACCACGCCGGTCGTACTCGTCACTGACCAGGTGGACCACCCTGTGACCAGCCGTGCGGATCGGGCGGTGACCACCGCGACGAACCGGGGTGATCATGCCCCGGTCACCGCCGCTGAGCTGGTCGAATCCGTGGTCAGTGACCGTCCGACTGCGGTCACGGACCACCGTGACCATGACGGTGACCGCGTGGTCACGGACCGGGTGACCACGCTCGACGGACCGGTCACTGACCACGATGACCAGGTGGTCACTGACCAGCTGACCGCTGTCGCGGACCACACGGTGACCACGGCGGGAGAGGAGGCCACCGAGCCGGTCACGGACCAACCGGTGACCGTCCCCCTCGACATCCGATCCGTCGCCGAACGTGTGCGGGAGGAACGCGATCTCGACGTCGCCGTCGACGTGCTCGCCGAGGCGCTCGGTCTGTTGGCCGAGGGCATCAGTCGTCGCAAGGTGGCAGATCAGGTCGGCGTGGGATCACACAACACTGTTAAGAGGTGGGCTGACGCGGCCGCCGACCTCGATCCCGCCTACGCCGCCGCGATCGGGCGGCCCCGGGAGCCGGGCTTGGTTGCCGTGGGATAGCTCGCGACGACCGCTTGGGAAGACCCCGCCGGACCACACCGGCGGGGTCTTTCCTCTATCTGCGGCCCGTGCTAGTACATTCTGTGCCTTCACGATTGGCCGTACCGACGGCGAAACATGGCTACGCCAAAGGCATCTCGACGGCGTGGCCGCCTTCCCTCTGCCTTCAGCCTGCCTTCGCGTGTGCCCGAAACGGTGTCATACCCTCCGTCTGCCTTCCATCTGCCCGTGTGTTGCCTCCAATACGCCTTCTGTCTGCCTTCCGCATGGTCGATACTGAAGGCGGAACGCAGGCAAACATATTGTCTGCGTTATTGTTTCGGCCCGATCTGGCCGAATGTGCGATATTCAATTTCGATATTCCCCGCGGCTCCTGATGCCTACACCAAACCGGGCCAGTTGACGGGCCATCACTCCCGACCGAGAGCCCCGTATCCACGCGGTCACAGCCTCCTCGGTCCGGCTCCGACCCCAAAGAGGGCCCGGTACCCCTCGCATCATCACGGCCGCATCATCGCCCACGGCACCGCGCTCGGCGTCGACCCCGATCCGGTACTCGCCGACGGGGTACATCCGATCCGCTACCTCTGCGCCAACATCCCTGGCACAGTCCACGGCTCCGGGATGGCGTACGCGGGGCGAGCGCGTGCGCGAGGCCCGTGTACCCGTCGAGCCATCCGGCCGTGCCATCCTCACGGCGCGGAGTCCCGTGGCAGGGCTCTCGGAGCGGTGCCCTGTCACAGAGCTCTCTCCCGCGCGGGCGCGGGCACCGTGTTGACATCGGCCACGTGGTGGCCGATCCACCACCCGGCGACAGGACGCGAGCGAGCGAGTGTTCGGAGGCGGTGCGTGGGTGACGTTGGCGCGCAGCGCCATCCGGGCGCAAGCCCGGTCCAGCCCCCGGCGAGCGCCAGCGAGACCGGCCGCCCGCAGGGCGGCATCAGACAGGCGAGCGCAGCGAGAAGGAGCGCAGCGACTGTCCTGTCTTATGGGGCCCTATGACACCGATGCGGATTCCTGTTTGAGACTGTATAGTTATCCGCATAGTCGCATAAGAATGCAGCAGCTCGGGCGGTGGTCCGGGAGCGGAGCGAGGGGCCCGGACCGCCGCCCGGGATCGAGTCGAGAGAGAGGAGGCGCGGGTATGGCAACGGATCGTGCATCGCGCGCCTCGATGGATCACTGGGGTTTGCGCTCACGCGGGGCGGGGCAGGATCGTGGCCGCCGTGCGGCGATCATGAAGGAGGCTGAGCGCAAGACCGCGGGCATGGAGGAGACGCTCAAGCAGGCGGCGCTGAATCCGGCGATCAATCCGGAGATGACGTGGGCGAACGTCGACATGGTCAACGATGGCGACGGCGGCTTCAAGCCGATGCAGTCGATCGAAGAAGCGTTGCAGTACGGCGACGCCCGGGTAGCTCGGTTGACGAAGACTCCCAAGGCCGGGACGCCGAAGCCCGACGCCAAGACGCGGGATGCTCGTGAGGGCACGGGTGAACGGATCGGCGACACCATCGTGGGGCAGCTGCCGCTCGGAATGTGCGAGCCCGACGGCACCTATTTCAATCCGCGCGATCCGAAAACCGGCCGCGGCAAGGTGTACGCCAAGGGCTCCAAGGCCGGTGAGCCCATTATGCTTCCGCGTTATCGCGCCAAGGACATGGACCAGGCGGTGCGATATTTCGAAGCGTTTGTCGCGTTCCAGGCCCAGCTGCTCCCCGGCGGCCAAGAGTCGATCCACTGCTACTCGTTGCAGTTTGACGAGGGAAGACCTCACGTGCAGATGCTCTGCGACGTGTTCGAGGACGACATCAGCAAGAAGAACCCACAGGGGTTGAAGTCCGGCTACCAGAGGGCATTCGGATCGCATCGCAGCGATCGGCTGGTGCAGTCGACGGATCGCCGGACCGGGACGCCGCTGTTCGACGAGCACGGTGACCCGAAGATGGTCCGAGAGGCTGGCAGCCGCAAGATGTCGCGGTACCACGAGGAGTTGCGCGAGCACATGCTCGCTCTCGGGTATGACATCGAGTCCGAGATTGACGTGGACCGGCACATGCGCCGCCTCGATCACGCGGATTACCAGGCGCTGTTGGACGCGCAGGCTGAGCACGAGGACGTTGTTGCCGAGGACCTCGCGTTCGTTGCGGCCACCGCGAGCGAGATCGAGGATCACCGCGATGCAGTAGTTGATGCGCTGGTCAATGCTCACGAGGCCGCGGCAGAGGTGAGGCGGGACGAGATCGAGCTATCGATGCGGGAAACGAACTTCGGTGAAGAGGCCGCCGCGATCCGCCTCGCCCTCGACGACAGGGTCGCGGAGATCGACGCCGCCACGGTCGCGCGTACAGCACAGCTGGATCAGCGCGAAGCCGCGCTCGATGAGCTGGCTGCAGAGATTCCGCGACTCCGCGCCGCTGCCGTCGATGAGGGCCGCGCTGAAGGCCGCGAAGCGGGTCGCGCCGAGGTGGCGACGGAGCTCGCTGCGGCAACTGCGGCAAAGGACTTGGCTGAGCAGGCCCGTGCAGCCGCTGCCGAGCACGAACGGCGCCAGCGGGAAGCTGCCGATGAGGCCGAGGTCGATCGTGCTGCGGCGGCCGATGATCGCCGTGCCGCCGCCGCCGAGCGACAGGCCATCGGCGAAACCCTGGACCGAGTCGACGATTTGGCCAGCCGGGCTGAGAAGTGGGCGGACTACGACCATGGCGCGGCGACCGAGGCTATCCCTGACCCGCACATGCGGACCGCGCTCGCCATAATCCCAGCCTTCGAGCAGACGCCCGCTGGCTATACACGCGGGCCGGACGGCAAGCCGGTGAAGAGCACCGCGTTGGAGGTCGCCGGAATGCTGGCACCGGCGCTGGCCGAACGGGACCGCCAGGCTGCGGCACAGGTGCGCCGGGCCGACCGCGACGTTCGTGTCGAGCTCGAGCGCCGAACAAACGGCGGCTCTACGGCCGACGCCATCGCCCGCATCGAGGAGGGCGAGCGGACGATGGCTCAGCAGGACCGTGCGCGCGAGCTCGACCCGCCGGATCAGTCCCAAGGACAGGATCGGTGATGGCGACCGACGAGACGGGATACGGCACGCCGATGATCGGTACGCCCTCGGTTCGCGAACAACTCGCCGCCGCCCGCGCCAAAGCCCACGGCGAACACCGCTGCGGCTGGTGCAGCGAGTTGGCCGTAATGGTCGGCACGGTGTACGACCGGCCCCCGGGCCGCGACTGGCCCCTGTTGCGCTGCGACGACTACGCCTGCTTCGACCACATCCGCGACCTGACGGCGCGCATGGTGCGGCGGCGGGCCGCGCTACCGCGTTGGATCTGAGAGCTTCCCGACCGCCCGGTCGGGATGTAGGTAGAGAGAGGAAGAACCGATGCCCGAGAACAACGGCACCGCCACTGCGCGGTTGCGTGAAGCAGAGGCCCAGCGGGAAGCCGAGGCGCGCCGACACCAGCGTGAGGAGCAGACTGCGAGCGATGAGCTCGATGAGCAGCGTGAGGCCGATCAGGCGATCCGCGCCGCCTCCGGCCAGGAGAAGCGCGACACCGCCGACATCGACAAGGAGCGGTTTGATGAGATGCGCGATCTGCTGAGCCGCCCTGGCGGCGAGGCCGCGGTGAAGAAGAAGTTCGGCGACGGCGCGATGAACTCGCCGGAAGCCCGGTTGGTCAAGCAGCAGCAGGCGACGGTGAATGCCCGCGTTCGGCAGCAGATCAAGGACGCGAACGAGGCGGTACAGGACCCGATGAAGACGGCCTCGACCGCTGCGACCGGCGTCGACGTAGACGCCATCGACCGCATCGAGGCGGCTGAACGGACCATGGCCGAGCAGGATCGGGCCGCTGCCCGGTCGCGCGGTCTCGATCAGGATCGCGGCCTGTCGCGATCACGGTGACGCGGAATGCAGACCCCGCCGCCACGAGAACCCACAAAGAGACCCCCGGAGCCGCTTGCTCCGGGGGTCTCGTCGTCGCTGGCGTCACCGACGGAGGTCGGTGGCATCCAGGTCGGGCAGCCGAACACGGACGCCGGCCATCCCCGAAAGCAACAGACGTCCGAATCCGGGTTCGACCGCATTCAAATCCGCGACAGTGAGAGCGGCTCCGCGTTCGCGCGCGTGACTGGCCTGGGCGCCGGTGCGCGACGCAGTGCCGCGCTCTTCGGTTGGGGTTAGCGTGACTGCGCGTTCGAGTAGCTCGATTTCGTTCGAGCCAAGCAGTAACAGAAAAGCGGGGAACGTGTTGCGCAAGATTTCGCACGACGCGTCAGACCAAACTCGTTTGAACTGAGAACTATTTTGCAGCCCACCGAGCAACCTGATCTTCCAACCGCGCCCCTGTGAAACCCAACTCTCAAACAGTCGAGCGGGCGGAGCGGCCGCGTTGGCGAGCTCGTCCAAAACATAAAGGACAGTGCGCAGATCGTCGTAGTGGATGCTCCAGTGCTGCGTGATTTGCGCAAGCGTAATCGACGCGGGTGGTGCTGCGGCTCCATCGCTCGGCGCGACGATATAGAGCGTCGCGCCCTTGGTCGCCAGCATCGACGGTTCGAACGGTGTGTGCCCGGTTGCGACGGCGTCCGAAGACCAGCTCGACATCGCGGATTGACAATTCATCCCGATCGAATCCCGCTGTTTCGCGTCCATCGATCGAGCCGCGAGAAGGGATTTCGTGTGTCGTGATCCGAGCACCAAGCACCTCCGGATTGCGACGCTCCAGTTCGCGCTGTCCATGTCGCGCGGTTCGGGTGCGGCGGCAGCGGTCGCGTCGACGCCCTCCTGCGTGATGCCGACGCCGACCTGTTCGACGCCCTCCATCGGATCAGCTGCAGCAGGTCCCACGTCCTCGCAGGCATCCAGCGCCCAAGCGACCCCGCCGCCCCACACGCGCTGCTTGGTGTACGGGTCGGTGTAGTAGCCTCCGGCCCGCAGGAAACACGCTAATCGCCTGCGCGCCAACGATTTCCAGAATGATGAATCCCCGCCGCCCCCACCGTCACCGCCGTCGCCCATCTCGAGCAACAGGTCAGCGAGGCGGATCGCGTCATCGTCACAGGTCAGGGCGGCGCAGGGATCTGCGGAGACGGGTGTGACGTCGATACCCCGCAGTTCACTGGGGCGCACCCGTCCGGCCAAATCCATGACGTAGACAGGGCCGTAGCGGGCGCGTCGCTCGATCGTCAGCTCGCACAAGTCACCTTTTGAGCTCATAGCCACGACCGGCCGCGGCCCCCAGGCCAGCACATTGGGTGCCAAAATCGAACGAGTTTTCGAAGCGCCCGTTTCGCCCGCCACCAGAACGTGTGGCGGACCCGCAGCGAGATCACCATCGACTCGCCCGCGGTTGCGCCAATCACGCACCACCGGTCGGCCATCAGGCAGATCGATGATGCCCACGTACGGATTGTCCGGCAGTGCCGGTGGCGTCGTGCCCGCGGCGTTCCTGCTCATGATTTTCTTCATCATTGCTCCTTCTCTGTATGTCCCGGTGTCGCGGCCCACCGGGCCGCGATGGCCGTGGCGCCTGCGGCGCTGGCCCTGTCGGCTGCTTGATCGCGGGCGTCATCGACGACGGCCGCGAGATCGTCGGGCGGGATGGTCTGGCTCGCCCACAACAACAGCGCCCTTGCCAACAGCCCGGGCGTGATGCCGTGCTCGCGCGCAAGTCCCCGGAGTCCGTCGAGTTCGTCGACGGTAAGCGGCACCCCCTGCCTGGTGGTCAACGAGTCCGACATCGGTTATCTCCCTTGGTTATTCGATGTACTCGAATCATGTTCTCCACCTGCACCTTTCGGTCTGCCGATTCCTGGAATGTAGTTATTCATATGCATTATTCCGTTGTGCTGCAACATAATTCGTGCTTGCAGTGCGTCACGTGCTGAGCGTAACGTAACCGGCATCGGCAGTACAGCCATAGGAATCGAGAGGAGGCAGATATGGTGCAGACGCAGTCCGGTCGCAGCATCATCGGGATGATCGTCAACGCCAAAACCATTGTCGCCGCAGTAGTTTTCATCGCCGGTGCATTTGTCGGCGGCAGCCTGGTCGGCGACGAAGGTGGCAAGGATGCGGACCGGCAGCGAGTCACGATTGAGCACTGCCTACCGCTTCAGACGGCCGAACAGCTGGCCGCGTGCCTGGGCGGTGCGAAGTGAGGGCCACCCGTTACGAGCGCGAACGGGCGAGCTGGCTCGCTCGTCACTCGAAGGACGGCAGCGTACTCCGCCGCCACAGCCAGATTCTCGATCGTGCCGCCCGCCGCGCTGAGCTCGACGGAGCGGGCGTCGCCCAACCCGCGGGTCAAGATGAAGTCGAGCGTCACTGGATCAAGGTGCATCTGCTGGGCGATGCGTTCACGTCGAACCGGATGTTCGTCACCGTCATCGTCGCGGTCGTCGCGGCCGTGACGGTGCTACCCGGCCTGGTCATCGGCGCAGGAATCTATCGAGTCCTCTGGCTCGCTTCACCGCGAATCACGCGGCCGCGTATGTGGCCCAGTGTCGCAGCGGGTATGGCGGGTGCGGCCGCATTGCTGGCAGCAACGCTGTGGCTCTTCGACGTTCCAATGCGGTTCGTGAAGCTGCACGTCGATCGCTACTTCCCGAGCAATTTCTTCGAGTTGAACTCGATCTCCTCATGGGGGTGGCAGTTGGTGATCGGCCTCCTGTTCGCCACCTGGCTGTTCTATAGCTGGGGCTGGGCGGGCGTACCGAAGAAGAAGTTGGTCGCGGCGAAGCAGCTTCCGGACGGCACCTGGGAGCGCATCGACGACAAAGACCTGGTTCGCCTCGATCCCGGCGTTGAGCCGGACGAGGAAGCGAAGGAGTCCGAGGAGCCGCAACGTCAGCTCGAGGCTCCGAAAGCCCAGGCCGTGCCTGTCGAACCGGAACCGGTCGTGGTGCCGAAGCTGCCGGAATTGACGCCGGACGAAATCGCGGCCCAAGAAGCCGTGATGGACGAATCCCTCGGTTTCGGTCATGCCGGCGAACCCGACGTTCTCGACCAGATGCCGACCGACATCGACGATGAGCCGGAGTTCAGCCACGAGGACGAACGAGACGACGAGGAAATCCGATGAGTGACACCGCAACCACCACCGACACCGCAGCCGTAGACAACCTGCAAGCTCTGCAGCTCGCGCTGTTCCTGATCGACCACGACGCCGACTCAGACGACGAGGGATTCCAATGACCCGCGGACGCCTGATCGGCATCGCAGCCCTCCTCGTCGTGCTCGGCCTCCTGGCCCTGATCGTCACCGGCGCCGTGCTCGGCGGCGGGTGGCGTTGGGCCGGGGCGGGCGCGGGGGCGGCATGTGCGGCGCTGATAGTCGCGGGGTTTGTGGCGGGCGGACGAGACAGCAAGGGAGGCAGCTGATATGAGCAACCAACAGCCAATCACGGTCCACGTCCAGACCGGCACGGGGGAAGTCCTGCGCATCGTCGGAACCATCATGGCGTTCGGTGGGATCGGGATGGTGGCCTGGGCCTTTGGCCAGGGATCGTGGGCGCCCTACATCAGCGTCGCGTCGACGGCCGCACTGGTGTTCTTCGTTCGACAGCTCTGGGGGCGGCGGTTGATCGGGCTGCCGACCAGGGCGGCCACCGGAAGCGACGGTTGGGTGGTCGCCGACGCCATGTCGGGCGCGGCGCAGGGCCGTCTCGCTCGGACCAAACTCCCCACGCTACTCGCGATCTCGGTCCTGTACGGCGGTGCGTTCCTCGCGGCGCGAGAGCTGATCGCGGTGGGGTTGCGACCGATCACCGGGGGACCGGTCGCCGGTTACGCCAGCATCGCGATCACTGCGGCGCTTACCTTCTTCGTCGGCCAGATACTCCGCCGTGCTCGCACCACCGGGGCCGCCACTCAGGCGCCCGCCTGGGCGGCTGTGATGGCAGGTCGCGAGGACCAAGGTGATGAGGAGTTCGTGCTGGCCGTCGCCCGGTGGGCGGCCCAGGCAGCCACTGTCTATCTGCAGCGGTGCAACGTCGCGGCCCTGGCTGTGGCCTCGGTTGGATACGGGGTCGGCTTCCTCGGAGTGCGGCAGGCGATTTCGATTCTTCTGCACATCTTCTCGAACCTATACATCGCTGCTGGTGTTTCGCTTTTGCTGGGATCGGTGGTGGTCATGCCGGCGCTGTGGCCCAACATGATCGCGAGCCTGCGGCGCAACGGCGTGATCCGTTCGGCTCAGCCTGCGGCGGTGGCGGTACAGCAACCGTCCGCACCTGCACCAGCGCCCACATCGACACCGGTCGTCGAGCATCCGGTTGCCTCCGCACCCACGCCCACTCCGCAGGCCGTCGAACAACCGGCCGCACCCGCTCCCGCCGTCGCACCCAAGAAGGTCCGCAGGGTCCGCAAGGTCGAACAGTCCATGCAGGTGACGGTCGTGCGCAAGACCAATAAAAAGGAGAACTCCGATGTCCAAGCATGAGTTTCGCGACGAGGATGGCAACATCGTCGACCCGAGTGAGATCGAGAGCGGTGGCTACGAGGTAGTCGATGATGTACCCGCCGCCGACGCACTCGCTACCGCCAACCCGGCACCGAAGCACAAGGGCCGCAGAGTCGTTGCCGTCAGCGCCGCGGTCATCGCCCTGTTGGCCGGTGGCGGAGGTGCTGCCTATGTCCTGACCAGTGGACACAACGACGCTCCGGCGCCCGCGGCGACCTCATCGTCGAATATGTCGTCGGTGGCCCCGTCGTCGACACCGAGCAGCCCGTCGAGCTTGGTACCCGCAGCGGCGAACGGTGTCAACGCGGTTCAGCCGCCGCTGCTCGCTTGCCAGTCCGGAGTCGACAAGGCAGCGTGGCCCGCGGGTGACTCACGTCCGAACGCAATGTTGAAGGTCATCGATTCGGTCCAGCTCCCGCCCTCGTTCTCAGGTCGGGTGGGCGCACAGCTGTCCGAGCAGATGCACCGGGTGCAGATCCTCCAAACCGGTGACACCGGCCTCGGAATCTACTGGGACGAGCGCGATTCGCCGCTGAGCTCCGGCTGGTGGAAGGTCAGCGTCGAGACGGGCTCAGGCCGCCCCGTGGTCGCGGGCGAGGGCAGGGGCGCCGGTGGCGACAAGGACTTCCCGGGAGCCTGCACGTCGTTCTTCAAGCCAGACACGTACCTCGTCGTCGGGAGCGGCGTCCCGGGAGCGGCACAGGCGGATCAGCCCGGCCAGATTCCGCTCAGCGCGCTCAAGGTGGATGCGTCGTCGTTGAAAGCTGGCGCACCGCAGGTGGTGTGGGCGGTGGCTCGCGACAAGCTCCTGAAGACGGAACTGATGTGGGCCAGTGGTGGGAGCGCCTCGAGTTCGTCGAGCGCGTCCGTTTCGACCACCCCGGCAACCGGGGAGGGTGAGCGATGAGCGACGAAGAGGAACTGTACGTCGACGAAGACGGCAACGTGATCGATCCGTCTGAACTCGAGGCTGGTGGGTACGAGATCGTCGATGACGCCGACGCGGCGTCGGATCATCCTGCGGCACCACCGATGACGGAAGTTCCGACATCGACCGGCCCGACGCCGAAAGCGCCGAAAGCTCTGCTCGCTGTCGGTGCAGCAGTTGTGGCGCTGGTCCTCGGCGGCGTGGTCTACGGCGCGCACGCGATCGGATCACAAAACACTGCCGGCGACATCAAGGCGGCGGCGAGCAGCAAGAAGGACGAGCTCGAATCCCGTTACCAGTCCGAGTCGGCGTCGGTGCGCGGTAGCGCCGAAGCCGAGCGTGCAGAACTCGCACCGACAGCGTCGTGTGGTGAATACACCGGCAAGGGCTTGGCCTCAGCGCAATGGACAGGCTCCGACAGGCCGTCGATGCGGCTGAAGGTTACGAGCACCACCGATCTCCCATCAGGATTCACCAGCCGCGCCGGTGATCTTCTGAAAGGTGGTGCATCGCAGCCCTCACCGATCTCGACCTGGGCAGACCCTTCACAGGGTGCAGGGCCTGACGGCGGTACCGGCCCCCGCGTAGTGCTCTTGCAGCTGACCACGGATCAGATCGGTGCTTACACCGGCAGCGGAGGTGCGACTGAACAAGGCGGGAGCTGGTGGAAGGCAACGGCTTCCACCTCCCCGGTGCGCATCGCCGGTGAAGGCCCGGGCACCGGCACCGATCAGCCGATGCGCGGTGCGTGTCGGACCGACTTCCAGCCTGGCGATTACAACGTCGCCAGCAACGGCTCGACCGGCGATCGCACCCGACTCGCGGCGGTCATCGCCAGTGGTGAGTCGAAGAGCACGACCGCCTGGGCCATCGTCGGCACCAAGTTGGCCCAACTGACCCTCGAGCACGACGGCTCTGCCAGCTCGAGTCCTGCACCCACCCCCGAAAACTGAAGGAGCACAACGACATGAACACGAAGTCACGCATCGTCGCCAGCACTGTCGCCGCAGCAGCTGCACTGGCAGGTCTCGGCGTCGGCACCGCATCAGCCTCGATCCCCGACGGCCGCTACGTCTTCACCAGCAGCGCAGGCGCCCACGCCCCCGCCACCATCTCCCGTGGTCATCTCCACTACCTCGGCCAAGACCTGCCGATGCACCCGACGCGAGCCGGCGCGACGGTCGACGTGGCGGGCGATGCGATCACCTACCGACTCACCCAGCGGGGCCGCGGATTCAGCGGCCCGTCCCTGATCCTCGGAGTACCAACGGGGGTGACCATCACGCTGACGCCACGGTAGGCAGATCGAAACAGCTAGCTAGACAACGTATTCAACGCAAATCAGGCATCAATGCAAGGAGTCAGAGAATGAACACCAACAAGATCAAGACCGCCACCGTCGCTCTCGCCGGAGCCGCCGCCATCGCTGGTCTCGGAGCGATCGGCGCAGGGACCGCCGCGGCCGACGTGCAGCCCGGCAACTATGACGCCGAAGTTCACGCAGTCCTGGGCTTGGCGCCGATCCCGCTGGGTCATGTCCCGGCGTCGATCCACGGCGACGTGATCACCATCGGCGGGCAGAGCGGTCACCTGACCCCGACCGCAGACGGTGCGCGGGGGTCGATTGCCGGGGTGCCCGTGGTCGTCGAATCGATGGGGGACGCCGACCCGGGTGCTTACACGGTGCATGTCGGTCCGGTGGCCAACGCCATCTACCTGCGCCATCGGTGACGCTTGGCGCACAACAGTATTCGAGCCCCGTGACGGACCTTCCGTCACGGGGCTCGCGTCATTCAAGCGGTGGAGATTTTCAACAGATGTTGCGAGAGCGTGCTAAGCCGTCGACTCTGGTGACACACCCGCGTGGACTCTCTGAGCCGCGATAACTGGACAGCCCCCGACGCCACTCTGGCGGCGGGGGTGACCATTCGCGCACATTCAGAGAGAGAGCAATCCAGTGCCCACAACATCTTTCGACGACCTCCTACATTCGATGCGCAGGTTGACGCCACATGTCGACCCGACCGCCCCCACGCCTGAAACCGAGCGGATCGTCGCCGCCGCGGCGACGCTGCCCACCACCCATGTCACCCCCGCAGACCTCGTGGCGTGGGTGGTGGCGCATCCGAGGGATGTTCCCGTCCTCGGCTTAACAGTCGGCCTCTCGCGCGAAAAGCTCATCAACCTCTTGCGTCATCAATTCGGCACGCCTGCATGGGCCGTGATCGCGCGCGAGCAGCCCGAGGCCCTTATCGCCTGGCTCGACGAGGAGTTCGAGGTGGTCGCGTCCCTTGACGCGCAGGCGTCTCGCGACTACACGCTCGCCGACGTGCTCGTGGCCCGCGCTGGCACCCGAGCCACCGCGATCCGTGCCGGTCACGCGGGTAGGTATATCGAGGACGAGATCGAGGATCTGGTGCGCGAACTCGGTCTGCCTTACGTTGTTCGCAGCCGCTTCATCGGCCGTGACGGTTTTAGCGCACCCGCCGATCTGATCATCGGCGAACTCGGATCGGGACGCGAAATCGTCATCCCGGCAAAGGGATTCGACTCTACTGGCAGCAAGTTGACCGACGCTGAGAGGGAGATCGCCGCGGTGGCAGCGGTGCGGCTACCGGGTCAGGCCGTGCTCGCCGTCATCGACGGGATCGGTTGGAATATGCGAAAAGCCGATCTTCGTCGGATCTACGCGATGGCCGTCGATGGCCGCATCGACGGTGTCTACACGTTGGCCCAGATCGACGAGCTGCGGGATCACCTGATCGTGCTCGCCCGAGAGCGGGGGCTTCTCCCGTCATGACCGGTCCGAATGTCTGGCACCCACAGGTCAGGCTCGACCGCGGATTCAGCGTCGACGTGGAGATGGTGCGGATCATCGAGAGCTGTTTCGAGCGTGGTTGGATCACCAGGTTCTCGTGCCAGGGTGGGGTGATGTGGGAGCGACGGGTCACATGCCCTGCATATGTGGCTTTCGCCCGCGATGATCATCTCGCCTTGGTCGACTTTGTGGCGCAACAGCTTCCGCCCAACTCGATCGAGGTGATCGGCGGTGATGTCCCGGCCGTCTACTTTGAGCCTTCGCTCATCCCTTTGCTCGAGCGAGCACTAGCCGGTTAACGCGTTCGCTCAACTGGATGGACCACTGAGTGGGTGCCTGGAGCTGGCGTTCGGTGCGTTTCTCGGTACCCGAATACGGAGTAGGGCCGCGGGTTGCCGAGACAGTGCTCACCCGTGGCCGCCTCTGATCGCTAACAGGAACCGACGGTCATCCTCGACGGTGGTGACGAGCTTGGCAGGACTCGAGCGGCGTTCGCGCATAGCCGCGAGGGCTGTCGGAGGTGCGCAGTAAGCTTGCCGATCAGGCGAAACGACGGATGGGACTTGTCTGTGAGTGGTGACAACGATGGGGATCTCCGGCTGTATGAGCCATTCCGTCGCACTTTCAGCGGGCGCACCATGGACGAGGAGACTGAGTGCTTCAAGAAGCAGGCGCGTCGACTGCTGGAGGAGGTCCGCGCCGAATTCACCGCCGACGATAACGGCGTCGCGCTGTCGGGGAATGAGTTCGAGATCCGGCGTCGCCTTGTGGCCACGTTGTTCCGTGACCTGATCGACCTGAAGAACCGCGCCAAGCAAGGTTGTGTCCATGGCAGCGGACTACGGGGCGACCGGGATTCTGAGTGGTGTTTCCCGCTCGAAGGCAACGAAAATCAACTGGGTGAGCTTCGGCACCCCGTCACCATCGACGGCGAGGGTGAGACCGACATCTTCGGGTGGCAGTTCCGCATGTACTTCGCCGCACCCCTGGTCGAACCCGCCTTGCTGTTGTGGCTGGTCTTCGCGCGTAAACCCTCTGGCAAAGTCTCCGACGAATGGCGCGACATTCAGTCTGTCCACATAGGCCAGTCGAAGGCCGAGTTCTCCAAGTGGCGCGATGCCCGATCTGGCAACCGACTTACACGCTGAGCGAGTAGAGGTTATTCTCTACCGCATGGGAATCTTCGAGGAACTTGCCGATGAATTCGGCTTGGGCCCAGACTCCGCCGAAGCCGACCTCGCTGCCGACCTGGCTCGCGCCGACGAACTGTTTCTGACTCAGCTCGTCGCGCTCAGGCACGCGGCGGGCTACACACAGGAAGAGTTGGGCCGCGCCTGGGGGCGGCACAAGACAGCTGTCAGCCAGTTTGAACGCCCCGGCGCTGACCCACGTCTGTCTACGATTCGGCGGTACGCGGCCTCAATCGGTGCCGAGTACCGGCATTTCGTCATGCTCAGCCCCGCCTTCCACGACCATATTCACGCAGTCGATCCTCGGAAGGTGTTCCTCATGTGGAACCCGCACGAGGAGGCCGACGGCGCACTGCCCGAACCGGCTCGATGCGAGTTCAGGCTGATACCGATGGCCTCTTCTGATCGTGTCACTGATCAATCTGGTGAGCAGTTCTGTGCCTATCAGTAACAGCACCGAGCATCGCCCCCCTGGCGAGATTTGGGACAAAACGACCTCCATTGATCACCACACCTTCGTTGCGGTTGCTCGCGCCTACCGCGCGGACCGGGATGACGCACCAAATGACAACGACACCGGCGGCATAGCCCTCACGCCTTACATCGGCCAGAACAAGGGCGATTGGTTCGTGATCTCACTCAAGGCGTCCTCGAAGCTCCCCGGCCATCTCGTCGAGTTCGAGGAGGCTGCGCAAGTCGTGCTCGATACCGATCTCCAATTGACTTTTGACGAGTTGCGAGAGTTCGGTTCGGAGTACGTGCTGCCGTTCCTACTTCCCTACGTCGAGAGCGGGTTCACCCGCATGTGTAGGGAGGTCGACGAACGTCCACCACGTTTTCCGTTCATTACCATGCAGGGCATGCTGCTCAAGCACCCGGCGTTCTCGGAGGCGTCCGAGGCTGGCGATGACGAGGAGCAGACCCGGGGCAGGCATTCGCGAGACGAGGCAGCCAGCTCCGCTGGTTGATGAGTGCGGCCCGGGTTACGTTGGCCTGGTAAGCAGCCGAGCTTCGCAGAGCGCGTCGATCAGCTCGCTCCCGCACTTCGTCGTCGCGGCGCGACTCTGCCGTTGCACAAGGCCATCCGAACGGCGCACGTTCAAACCCTGACCGACGAAATAGTCTCTCTACCAGTTACTTCGGTTCGCAGTGGCTCACATCTGCGGACTGGCCCAACTTGGTCCAATCATCAGATGCGAACAAGGTGGCGCGATACAGCTTGGTCCCACCGAGCAGCAGAACCCATAGCTTCGTGTTGTCGAACTGATCGCGGAGGATGCTCAGGGCCGCGGTCTGGTTCTTCTGCTGGCCCTTCGCCGCGGCGGGAATGTCGATGCCGCTCTTGGCCTCGATGCGGTAGTAGCCGTAGTCGTTGGCGGTCGCCTCTGCGGCGGGCTGATTGCCGAAGGTTTGGCCGCTGTAGGTAGCGGTGGAGACGACTCGGCCAGATTGGTCGAAGATGGACAGTGTCTCGTTCGCGGGCGCGTTGACAGAGTTGGCGCCCAACCGGCCCGCGCCGACGCCGACGTTCTTGTCGGCGTACTGAGTCAGCCGGACTGCGTCGATCGGGTCGGACAGGTCGGCAACCTGCGTGACCAGCGCCGACAGCTGCGGCGGCAGATCGTATTGGTCGGTGAGCATCACAACTCGCGTCGGCTGCCTGGACCCGTTGCGGGTCCAGGTTTCATCCCACTTGGCTTGGCGCAGACCGTCGATGTTCTCATACCTGCTGCTGGTCTCGTCGACCCAGCATCTGAACGCTGAACTCTGTCCTGCACCCGGGTTGGCGGCATTCGTTGTGCTCTTGTCGTCACCACCACTGGTCAGCGCGACGATGATGCCTACCAGCGCGATAACAACCACGACCGCGGTGATCGCGACCAGAGCCGCGACCGGTTTCGATAGAACTCGGCGAGGTGCGGTCGGCGCAGGCCGACCGGATAGAGCAGCCAGAGTCGCCTCGGTGATGGGCGGTGCAGCCGGATCATCCAGCTGCTGGTCGTACCGTGCGCGCCGCTGCGGGTCACCGAGGATCACGCGCGCAGTCTCAATTCGGCTGCGCGCCAGCTGGTCTCGTGGATCGGTGCGAGACAGCTCATCCGTCAGCTGTGCGGCGAGAGCCTCCGGCGGTTGTCTCCGGTCCAGCCGGTGAATGACGTACAGATCTATATCGGGCATGGTGTGTCGTCCCCTCGTTGTCGTCAGAGGGAGGGCATGCGGGTTGTGCGGCTATTCGAGTGTCTCGGCAGCAGCCTGATCGGATTCGGCCGCAGCGTAGAGCTCGCTCGGTCGGGTGCCGAGCGCCTTGGCCAAATCCCAGATGCGGTCGCTGCTGATGCTCGCCTCGCCTGCCTCGAGCCGGGCGATGGCCGACCTCGATAGACCGCTCGTTTCTGCGAGCCGCTCCTGAGTCAGGCCCGCTCGCTGCCTGGCCGCGACCAACGCCTGGGCCAGCGCGTTCCTACGCACAGCTCGCACCGCCAGTTGGTCTGGCGTGAGGGCGTCGTCGGGCACTGGCACCCGATGATCGTCCCATGTCGCTGCAGGTCTGCTGCATGTCTCCCTCGGTGTCTGCAATCTCTGTGTCGCTAGCGACACAGAGACACAGTATGTCCGATCATCGGGGATGTAGGCACCAGCGACGCGTCGGTCGGTCAGGTGAATGGCATGGCGGCGTTTCGCCGGTCGTTGCGTTTTGCTGCGCCGTGGTCGCGCTCTCGTTCACAATGAGTGCTCCTCGCGGAAAGGTGCGGATTGAGCATGAACCAACCCCCAGGCTGGTATCCCGATCCACAGTCGAGAACCCAGATGCGTTGGTGGGACGGGCAGTCGTGGTCAGCGCATACAACCCCACTGGCCGCGTCGTCGGCACAGTCGTCTCAGCGGCGCACATTACTCATCGTCGGGGTGCTAGTCGGCGTGAGCGGCCGAGGAGGCACTCGGTGAGCCGTTGCCGCCGCGATGGGTCGCCTACCTGACCGGGCCGAGCGTCCTCGAGTTCGCCGAGGGCGAGGAGTACCTGGACATCTTCACTCCCGCCGACATCGCCGATGTGACCAACGCCTACTACGAGTGGGTGCCACGCATCGGTGCGGCGATGATCGCCGGTGACGGGGGTTCGGGCCGGCTCATGCTGGATACGCGCGTCGGCGACGACAGCCCGGTCGTGTCCTTCTACCCTGGCTACGACGGTTGGGAGGGCACCACCGTGCAGGCCGACAGCATCGACGACTTCATCCGATCGGCGGAGGCGGGCACGTTCGAGATCGTCTTCGACGACGCACCGGAGTATCGCCCGAACTCGTGATCTGGCGGGCTGGTGCAGGGTGAACAAGCGATCTCGTAGGCCGCTCGCGCATGGGACACGGGGCACCTGCTTCCGAGTGACGGCGCAGCTGAACAACGATGGCCCCACGTAAGCGAGTTCGGAGGATGTGCGTGTGAAGTTCGATGAGATTCGCAGGTCTTTCTACGGGACGTGGCACGCGACCTACCAGGCGCTCGACGACTTGACTGCTCAGGAGGCGCGGGGCATGCCCGCGATCTGGCGGGAGTTGGTGACCTCTGGCGATGAAGCGGGAGAAGCCGTCGCCTCGCTGTGGCGGCAGCTGTGCCCGCGCCTTCCTCGTGTCGCAGACTTCTTGGAGGAGAACCTGATTCAAGTCGGGCTGTCACGGATGACGACTCCGCACCACGTAGTTCGAGGCTTCCAGCTGGGCGACCGTGCCGGCTATGACACCACCGAGATCGCGCTGGTGTACATCACTCGGGACCTAGACCACGTCGTGCCATTCAACGCCTGGATCGGACGCCAACCGTTTCGACAGGAGTTGCCAGCGTGGTGGGATTCGGTCCGGTCAGTGTTGGGTGATCTCGCGACTGAGTTCCACGACGGCTTCATGCTCGACTCGTGGGAGCAGGGACTCCTCGCGATTCCGGACATGCCGACAATGTCCGAGCTATGGATCGACTACGTCGACCCCGACGCGGAGATGATGTACGTCCACCGCGAGGCCGACTACCAGGCCGCAGTGCCGCGCGAACAATGGCCGGACTTCTCGCAGCTGCGAGTCATCGCCGAGGGCACGACTAACCGAGCGTGGGCAGTCGACCAGCGACGAGCCGACAACACCGGCTGGGGCGACGGCGCCGACACCCTCGCTCCCATCAGCGATCTCGCGCATTCGATCGAGGACATGCTGTGCGAACTCATGATTCCCAGGACTTAGTGTTCGAGACGTGTCGATCGACTAGACGAAACGAGCGCAGGCTGCTTCGCTAGGGCACCGCTGGGTGCATTCGGATGCGATGCTAGCGGACGTGTTTGGACGAAACGCTGACCCTGCTGTCGTAGCCGAGAAGATGGCGCGCATCCGCGATCCGCACGTTGCGCCGCTGAATGCGCTTGCCGACGAGATAGCTGACTATCTCGATATTCCGCGTGGCCATGTCCCTTACGTCGATCCCGATGTCGGTGGCGTCAACGCCAGGATGCTGGTGCTGCTTGACAACCCGTCATCGAGAGCCGAGGCGGGCACGGGGTCGGGGCTACTGAGTCTCGACAACGATGACCGGACCGCGCGAAACTGCCGAGAGGCCTACGCTGAGCACGGCATCGACTGGTCAGACGTCGTGCATTGGAACGTCGTGCCGTTTCCCGTCGCGGACACCAATGGCGGCTCGACCCCCGGAGAGCGCGGCCGCGGTGCCCGGTGGACCCGCGAACTCGTCGATCGGCTGCCGCATCTCGAGATCGTGCTGCTGCTCGGATACGCGGCCCGCGACGGCTGGGACCGAGCTGGCATCCAACGCGTCCTGTACCGACCGGACCAATTCGTCCCAGGCGGCAAGGTGCCGCACTGCTCGCAGCGCGGCCTCGCCGACCCAGACCGACGGCAGGCATTCCACACGGCGCTCGAGGATGTCGCGGAAAGACTTAGGGCGAAGCTGGGGTCTATTCCGACAGTGTGAGGCGGAAGCCCGGCGTGATAGCGGTGATCTTGGAGAAACCTTCCCGGTGCTCAAGGACTGTGTCCCCGACGCGCTTGCGCATCACCGCCTTACCGATCTTTGAGGAGTACCCCTCGGTCGGATATGTCGAGTCGGTCGTTCGGGCGGTGAGCACGAACGTGTACTGCCGACCGCGCGGGTGAACGATAGTGACAATCGACCCGGGCAGCACTCTGTCGTCCGTGGAACCCTCGGCGGCGACGTGGTCACGATCCCTGAAGTATCGCGTGAGCTTGTCATCCAGGTCACGGTGAACGGCCTGCGAGGCCAAGCCCGCGAGGCGATGCTGTTCGAGTTCGTACTGTGCCAGCTCGCGGTCGAAGGCACCCCGAGACTTGATACGGTTTGCTCTGTCGAACGCCACCGCTCCCGACTCCACCCGCAACTGACGGAGCTGCTCGTCGTAACGTCGGTAGTCCTCAAGCCGTTCCCACTCGTCGCGGCAATCGTCGAGCTTGGCTTCGAGTTCGCGAATCTGTTCAGCCTGCTTCCTCAACTGCTCGTCGTAGTCCCGGGCCTTCGAGTCGTATATGAACTCGTAGCTCACCTCACCCAGCACCTCCACGACGCGGTCACCTATGGAGGGCCATTTTCCTTCACCAACGGGTGCGCCTGTCACGCCGCCGCACCGTTCTCCATGAGCACTTTGTGCACCGTCCCCACCGAGACCCCGACTCCGGCGGCGATCTCACGGATCGACTCGTCGCGGTCGCGGCGGGCCAGGATGGCCGCGCGCTTGTCGTCGTCGACGACGCTGGGTCGGCCACCGACCACGCCGCGCCGGCGTGCGGCCTCCAGGCCACTGCGGGTCTTGCGGGCGATGTCGCGGCGCCGGTCCTCGGCGATGGCCAGGGCCATGTCGAGCACGAAGCTGCGTTCGGTGTGCTCGCCGGCCGCGATGCCTTCGAGGACCTTCACGCCGACGCCGCGGGCGAACAGGTCGGCCAGCACGCTCAGCCCCTCCGGCAGGTTGCGGCCGAGGCGGTCGACCTCCAGCACCGTGAGCATGTCGCCGGGACGTAGGTAGTCCAGAGCCGCCTTCAGGCCGGGTCGGTGGTCGACGTTGAGCTTGCCCGAGACCTTCTCCTCAAACACCTTCACACAGATCGGGTCGAGCGCGTCGTGCTGACGCTGGACCTCTTGGTCCTTGGTACTGACCCGGACGAGTCCGACGAGATCGCCCATCACGAGGCCTCCTGTTCATCAAAGGTGTTCACCGATGGCTTCGGCGGCACACTCGACACTACCAGTAAATGAACGGGTTTTCGAACGCTTGAGGACTGTTCGGGCGCGACTGACCGGTGGGAGCGGTGCGATGTTCAGATCGTCGGCAACCGACCGTTTGTTGAACGGTCATTGGTCGTCGGAACTCCGTGGCACATTATGTCCGTGGCCATAAGGAATGATGCCAACGACCCGGTCGACCTCGCGCGGCACTACGGCCTGTGGAACTCCCCGCGGCACTTCTGCTGGAAGCATTGGATACCCGAGGCTGAGAGTGACGATCCCGGGGAGCTCGCCGCCTACTGGGTAACCCTCCGCAAAGAAGCGAACAGTGGTGTCGTCCCGAGGAAGGCGATCAAAGCAACGCGAGGCGTGATCGCCGAGAAGGTCGGTGGGCACTGGATTCCTCGCTACTACGCGGTCTCAGTGGCAGGCACCAGCGAGGCCACGCCGATCACAGGTCGTAGCGTGGTGTTCGAGGGTGTTGAATGCGCCGGGCAAGCGAGAACGTACGCGGCCGCCCGGCGCGACAATTCGTGGTCGAACGACAAACACAGCCCCGACTTCGGCGATGTCGACTGCCCTGCCGCCGTGAGGGACTTGGACGCGAGTGGTGCCGAGGCTGATGGGGCTGAGTTCGCAGATCTAGAGCGTCGCTATGCCGAACGTGTCGTGGCCCAACGACTTCATCAACCAGAGCTTCGCAGACAGACGCTCGCGCACTACGGAACCGCCTGTGCGTACTGCGGATTGGACGTCCCGCAGATCATCGAGGCTGCACACCTCATCGCCGATTCGCAGGGTGGTGCGGCGAGCGTCGACAACATGCGCCCCATGTGCCTGAATCATCATCGCGCCTACGACGCGGGACTCTTAGTCTGGGATGCGGCTGGGGGTCGGTTCGAGCCTGCGCCTGGGGCCGCGCAGGTAGCTCCTCTCCGCGCCGGCAGTAGTGCTGTCCAGTAGGGGGCCACAAATGCCAACCGAACCGAACGGGTCTTCCGAGACCCAGTGAACCGGACGACGCTAGTCACGCCCCTACTAAGTAGCTGGCACCTCTTCGAAGCAGAGCTAAACGTCGTACCTGCGGGCTATCTTTCCAGCTATGGACGGCACTAGAGCAGAAGAGTTCGACCACGATGTATTCGAGTGGGCGCATCGATACAACGGGTACACACGTATTTCCGGTAGTCCCGGAGAACTCATCACTGTGCTGCGGCCGCTAGTCGAGGTATATGACCGCGACGGCGAGATTCCGGAGTGGGCGGGTATCGATCTTTTAAGGGGGTGGGCGTTCTACCTCGCGCGTGAATGGCGTTTCTGCGGGTACGGGCGGCCGTTCACAGAGGACTACCCGCAGGTGCGTGACATCGCGGCAGCTGTCAATGCGCGAAGCGATGCGACAGTAGAGGACGTGTGCATGGCGCTGCCTGGCTTCGAGCGGCGTTACGCCACGGACGCGACGGGCATCTTCACCACCGAACCCATGATCACCCGGGCGCTCGCCGCCGAAATACGGCACGATCCAAAGCGACTTCTCGACCGCCTCGCCCGAGACTTGCCCGACGACGTTGCGCATCTCGAGGTTGAACGAGTCGAGTGCGAGAGCACCGCCCGCCTCGACATCGTCTTGCACCTCGACGAAGGCCGGACGATCGGGATCGAGGCGAAGCTCGACCACGAACTCTCCGACGCGCAGATGTCCAAGCAACTCCGCGCCGTCGACTATCTCTTCCTACTGGTGCTCGACAAGGCCGACGCCGGAGTATACGAGGAACACGTTCAAGGCGTACTCACCTGGACTGAGGTCATCAGTTGTTTCACGGCTCCTCGATTGCGCCTAGACGATATTGAGGCCGTACCTATCCAGAAGGTGACTGTTGAGCGAATGTTGAGGCCGCTTGCCCAGTCACTCGGTGAGCAATTCGGACCCGAGTGGAAGGTCGCAGTCGGCCGGGGCGGAAGCGGGATGTCGGCAATCACGGTCTGGAGCCCACACCTGCCCGACAGTCGACGTCTGCGTGGACAGATCCAGGTAGTTGGGCGCGGCATGCCCACGAACTCAGGGGACCTTCAGTTCGAGTTCCACGTCGGCATCGAGACCAGGCCGACGGCCGCGGACTTCCCCGCCGCCGATACGGCAGACGTCGCGCCGGAGTGGCTGAACCATCTGATAGTCCTTCGCGACGAGGTCATCCAAGGTGACCTCGCGCGATTCCGCCTCCGACAAGGTCGAGCCGGCAATGGCCGACAGGGGGTGGGGAAGAACAAGCTACCGCTCGTCAAAAAGTTCCTGCCGGATGATCCGTGGCTCGCGCAGGGATACTTCGATTGGTCGCTCGGTCCCAAGTCGGAGCCGGCCACGCCGGATGAGCTTGAGAGCCTCGCGAGCTGTGCCCACCGGCTCTTCGTGCAGTGGTACTCGGCATCGACCAACGCTGACTGACGTCGCCGGTCTCGTTCGCGCCTACGAGGCCCGCCAGACGATGTCAACCGTAGTGTCTACGGCACTGTTTGACGCGATACGCAGGCGAGTTCGCCGTCTCGTGTGGGTGTACCCCAGTGCGATGACCTCGATTACGCGTAGGCGTCGTCAACACGCGGTCAGTCATGCGATGAATCGCCGTCGAATACATCATTCGCGACCATAAGCGAGGTGACCGAGAGAGGGGTCGACTGCGCGCTCCAGTCGATCCCTCTCGGCGTGTGCCATGCCGTAGAGTCATCTCTTTCGTTGCTGCCACGAGGCAGCGGTCTACCGCCGCTTACGCGCACGTTTCGGGTAGATCGCCGAGTACCACGTGTCGCAAAGCTCTGCGTAGACGCCCATCGAGGACAGCAGGCGGTACATCGGCCCACCCAGGCCAGACTCGTAGTCTTGCTCTTCGTCGAAGGCCCCGGCATGTTCGCCGCCGTCGTGAAGGAGGATTAACAGCGACCCTGTTCCCCATCGCTCGCCGCGCTCGGCCCACTCCTGCGGGCTGCGGAAGCCGCCGCCGCCGTCATCCGTAGCATCGTGCTCGGCCAGGAATTGAGCGATCACCTCGGCGACCGCGCGGCCCTTCGGTGAGAGTCCGTCGGGGATCTTCCAGGCGTCGGCGACCGGTACCGGTTCGTCATGTGAAGTCGCGCCGGGACCGACGGCAGCGTAGTCGAGCGAACGTGAGCCACTGATGGCGATCAACATTTGCTCTTCGGTTAGCACTGGGTGCTCGTCGGGCGTTTCGGGACCGATGAATGCGTCGAGTTCCTTCTTGGTCATTCCCTGGTGGTCGTGCACGGACAGGCAGCGGTCAAGCGGTGTGGGGCATCGCTCGGCGTTGATCCGCTCGCTGTTGCCCATGATGTAGCCGTACTGATTCCTGGTGCCGGCGGGGATCGTCTTCTTCTTCATTGCGTCTGCCCTTTCTTGCGGGATGTGAGGTTGATTCGTAACTCGGGGCGTCTCGCGGCCGGGCGCGTTCGTGTGGTCCTGACTGATGGTCAAGCGACACCGCCATCGGCGAATATCACTCGGTAGACCAACCCGGCCTCGGGACCGAGCACGAGGCCAACGAGCTCGATCAGCGTGCGAGCGAACCCGGGACCGTGCCCGGCACCGCTGGAGTCGTCGAGGTGGTGGGCGATCTCGTGGAGGACGACCAGTTCCCGCAGCGCCCACCGGCCGGACGGCGAGTCCGGGACGGCGATGACGTGGGTATCAGGCTCGTAGTGGGCCTTTCGGTGACCGCGCCGGGGCCGCACACGCACCGTTACCGATGCCCGCGGCCACGACTGGGCGACCGTAGGCATCGCCAGGACTCGGCGGACGTAGTCGTCGACCGAGTCCACCGAGGCGAACCGAGCCTCGGGCGGCAGCGTCAGTTCGGCCCCTGCCAGCTGGACGGTGCCGCCGTGGTCGAAGAGGCGCAGCGCCATGTCCTCTGCCGCGTACAGACGCGCGCGGCCAACGTCCAGCAGCGTCGTGGCGGTCATGATCCGATCGCTCCGCGAGCGCCACCGAAGGAACCCTGTCCGCTGATGCGGGCACTGCGACCGGCACTGTCCCCGGCGCGCCGGGCGCCGTCGGAGTAGCCGGCCGAGGCGCGAGAGCCGCGCCAGGAGCCCCGGGCATCGGAGGTCTGCTTGTGGAAATTAGCGACCTCGATCTCCTTGTTGCGTAAGGCGATGGCGGTCGATGCCGGCGCCGCGTCGGCTCGTTCGCGGGCGACGGCCTCCTCCCGTGCCTCATTCCGGGCGTCTGTCAGCCTGGCGCCGATCCGCTCGGCGAACGCGGACTGGAAGTTGATGCGCGCGGTGCTCGCCGCCACCGGCTTGTCCTCGACCACCCGGTACGGACGGCCCCAATCATTGCGCTTGGTGACCAGGCGCTGCACCGTCTCCGACTTGTATTCGCCCGAACGCAGGTAGGCGCTGCTGGCGGCGACCATCTGCACCACGAGCGAGGAGTAGAGCGCCTCGACCGCGTCGATGTCGGCCTCAAACCCGAATGCGATGACGTAGGTGGAGTCGTGGGCGATGTCGACCTGCACATCGTTGGCGCGAGCGATCGCCAAGAACAACTCGACGAAGGTGCGCAGCCCGCGCTTGCCCTTTTCGCCTACGGCGATCCGCCTCGACAACGGGGCCGAGCGCTTGCGCGCGGCCGGGTCGTGGGCACGCGCCACGGCGAGATCGATCGAAGACGCGGTCGCCAGTCGCTGGGCCGCCTGCATGAAGGCCTGCGCCTCGTGCTCGTTGTCGGTCCCCTCGGCCTGGCGCAGCAGCCCGCTGATTCGGGTCAAGAACTTGTCGTCACGCATGTCGTGCTCCTCGGTGTCGTCCGCCATCGTCGTATGTGGCATCTCCAAGAATGCACCGGTACCGGTTCACTGTCAACTATTTGACCAGTTAGACGCACATGAAGCGCACCGGTAAAGGTGCTAGCATGTCGTGCATGGTCAGCTATGGGCTCTCGATCTCCCAGGTCGCCGAGTACCTCGGCGTGCCAGTCGAGACGGCGCGGTCGATGCAGCGGCGAGGGCGCCTCCCACCTGCCGACGTGGTGATAGGCGAAGGCTCGCCGAGGCCGGTGCGCGGCTGGTCGCGCAAGTGTCTCGACGACTGGGTACAGCGAAGGGCGAAACTCATGGAGAGCCTCACCACGGAATCATCGCTCCGCTACAAGCTCTGACGCTGCCAGTGGTCGCGTGAGCACATGAATCGCGGCGCTATGGGATGTCCGTGACGTGACTCCAGCGGGAGAGCACACCACGAGACGGGTTAGGGCGCATGCGAATACTGATACGTGAGAGCCGGGACCGCGAAGTTCAGCTGCGGCCGTCCCGATGGTCTATCGGGTGACGCTGCCGAATCCAGGGCGCCAGTAGGGAGTTGCCGTCACCCTCCCATCGCTGAGCATTGGCGCGAACTGGGCTTGCGAACGCCTTCCAAAGGTGGTTTCGGCACGTCGAAATGTACTGTCACCGACCGGCCCACGGACGGTTGCAAAGTATCCGATCGTTGAGCTCGATCTTGGATGTCCAAGCTGCAGTGACCGGTCACTTCGGGGCCGAGTTAGCGACCACCTTTCGGGTGAGATCGGCCGCGGCAACGCCGTAGTAGGGCGGAGAAGCCTGCGACTTGTAAGCACTGGTGTGGATGGCGACTCCGGCGGCCACAAGCTGGGCGACCAGCCCAGGGGCAGCAATTGGTCCCGCCCAAGTCCCGACTGTTTTAACGAGTGAGTAGTCGCAGACCACGTCACCCGCCACGCAGATCGAGTACGAGTTGCTGGCGTACGCACCAGTCGGCTTCTTCCGAGACGCTCCAGTTCCCGGGAACTCTTGCGCGATGCCCATGGCAAGACTGCTGGAGGGGCTCTTGTTCAGACCATCGCCACGAAACTGATCAGGGTCGGCAAAGAGAATTGCACCACCCCAATACGAGCCCAGAGCGAGTCGATGGCCTGATTCCTCGAGCCATGTAGGGTCCTGCAAGAATCGGTGGACAATCAGCGCGCCCTGCGAGTATCCACCAAGTACGACCTTGGCGTTGCGACAGTTGACTCCCTTTTCGCTGGCCCAGATGAGTTCGTTGAAGATCAAGCGAAGTTTCGATCTCAAAACTTGTAGCCCTGCGTCGTAACTTCCCTTGTAAACCGCTGGATTCGGAAGCATAGCCGCCACATTGGCTGACGAGTAGTCGATATTCTTGAAGACGGTGGTGCGCCCGGCTCGCTTGGCCGCAGGTTGCAACGACTGCTGGTAGTAGTTCCACACCTGCTCTCCCATGCCGGAGGTCTGGCCTGAACCGCGCACACCTATGTAGATGATGTCGGCCAACTCCTCACCAGAATTCGGGTTGTAACACGACTTCTTAGTCTGCGGCGCACCTGGAGTGGGCGTCGGAGTCGTTGGAGTGGGTGTCGGAGTTGGTGTCGGGCTCGGGTTGGTCGGCACGTACCCCGCCGCCTCCGACGACACCTTCAGCGGCTGCCCGTCGTACTTCAACCTCAGAATGGTGTCATTGTTGTATTCAACAACCTGCGCACCACCGCTGTTATCGGGCAGGAAGCAGCTGATCCAAGCTCCGGTTTCGTACACAGTGGAGAGCTTGTCCGGGTGGCGAGCGAACCACGTACCGCTAGCGGATACGTTTGCTCGCGCGGCCGTTGAATAGCCGAACCCGTTCCGCACCGTCAGTTGGCACTCGCGAGGTCCCCCGATTCCGGGGCGGAAACCCTCCCCGGTCACCTGAAGGTATCCGTCGTCGGTTATTTCAACGGTGATCTTGCCCTCTAACGCCTTGAACGGAGCGATGGTCGATGCGGCCGCTGGCGCCGCCGCAACCAAAGCCGCGCCCACCGCCGACGCCAGCATCGTGATCGCAAACAAACAATGCAGACTAAATCGCGCCATTGAGCGAGACCCTTCCTCGGGAAGATGTGCCATTCGGAGAAAGCCTCGCACGAGGACCGTAGGGCCACCAGCCCGAAGTCGCGGATTCGTACGTTTGGACGGCACGGGTCTGCGCGCTCGGGGCGCCCGGTGTCTCACCGGCTTCCTGGATGTAGCTCGATCGAGTGATCACCGGGTTCGATTCCCAGACGCCCCCGCGTGGCGGGGGTGCGGCGGTTCTCACGCCTCGTACAGTTCGCGTCATGATGCGGCGCACGGAGCGACAGCATGGCGCGTAAGAACAGCACCGAGACACGCATGACCCTCTACCGCTTGATCGGCTATCCGTCCCTGGCCAAGGTGATCCGTGAGAAGTACTCGAACTTCGGCGAGCAGTTGGTGGTAGTCGGCGACCGCCAGGCCGTCCTCCACTGGGGCCAGACGCCGGAGAAAACCGTGAAGTGGGCCGAGACCGTGAAGGGCCTGTCGGGGGCGAGTGTCGATCTGACGACCGGGGTTCCCGCCGCTGTGCTGGTGATACCGGGGTCGAACAACGAGTCGGCTGAGCCGTTCGCGTGGGCCGTCACGTTCGGGATGGGGTTCCAACTACTCGATCAGCGATACGTGGACGCCGGTTTCGGCCAGAGGGTCGCTATCCGGGGCGCCGACCCGACTCGGCTGAACTCGATCACCAAAGTGACATTGGACGAATCCGCGAAGACGGATCGGTCGTCGATACCCGTTGGCGCGTCACTGCGCAGCTTCGGTTTCGAGGACATCGGTGAATTGGCCACACGGATCGTCACGTCGGGAGCGGTCGCGGGAATCGGGTCCGGCGGAAAGGCCGTGACGATACGGGGCGCCGACGCGCTCAGCATCCCGATGTCAAAGAAGCCCTACGAGTTCATAGCCGATCTCGACAAGCTCGTGGCAATTCTCGACAAGGCTCCCGCGAGCGAGGAACTGGCGGACCTGGAGAGGTTGGTCTTGATCAAGGACAAGCCTCTGATCGAGAGTCTCGACAACGCACTCGTCGAGGCGATCGCCGAGGAAGCGCCGAAACGACTGGGCATCGCCTGGCCCCATGAGGCCGTCGACGAGTTCGGACTGGCGCAGGGATTCAAGGTCACGCACTCCGGCTATCGCGAGGTGCAGGACGGATTGCCCACGCTCGACGACCTGCTAACCCCTGTCAGGAAGTCGGACCAGAGCGTCTGGGGCAAGCGACTCGGCGAGATCGGCGTGTACCTATATGAGAGCGCCGACTCCGATAGCCTCGTGAGTTCCCGAATGCCGGTGAGGAAGTGGCTGACGTTCGAGGTGGAGAGGGACGACCGCAGATACTTCCTGCACAGCGGGCGCTGGTACCTGATGGACCAGAGCTACGCGGAGACGGTCGCCGAACGGACCCGTGAGATTTTCGCGAGACCGACTCCGATCGCGAACCTGCCGCGCTGGGAATCGGGCATGGATGAGGCCGGCTACAACGAGAGAGTTGCCCAGGCCGTCGGTGGACTCCTGCTCGATCGGAAGTTGATCAAGGGTGAGACGACGAAAGGGCGGTTCGAGGCGTGCGACATCCTGCTGGACCACGGCACGTTCGTCCACGTCAAGCACGTCCAGTCGTCGGCTCCGGCCAGTCACCTACTGGCACAGGCACTCGTCTCCACGGAGGTCCTCACACACGATAAGAAAGCCCGTGGCGATCTACGCAAACGTATTCGCGAGCAGGGTAAGGATTCAACGCGGTACGAGTCCAAACCGAAGAGGGTCGTGGTCGTCCTTGCGAAGGAGGGTGCGGTGATAGACGCCGAGTCGTTGTTCACCTTCACGCAGGTGAATCTGGGACGACAGGACCGGTCGCTGAAGTCACGGGGCGTTGACCTATCGATCGTCTCGGTGCTCAAGGAATGACCGGGCCGGGCTGACATAAGCTGCCGTACCGGGTCACCCCCACCGGTCTGTCTCGATGAAGCACCGGCCGATCTGGCCGAGGTCCGTAGTTGCCGTTCGGCGTCGGAGCGCTCACCTTGTCGCCGGAGATGACCGCGGGGGTCTCGATGAAGTGCAGCGTCTCGCCCTCGGCAGCTCCCTGAGTGCGACACGCCATCGGATGGGGCTTACGGACACCATTCATAGCTGGTCGGGGTTTGGTCGTCAGGAGTGTCCGTTCACCGACCGGCTTGCGGACGTGGTGCCGCTCGGGGTGATCGATATAGTGCTCGACGTGTACCCCGGTAAGCGCGTTCTGGTTGTCGCGGCATCGAGTTCGCGACTGTACAAGTGGGCCGCATCCACGGCCGGGTGCGAGGTCGTGGCACGCGGCAACTCGCCGCACAGCCTGCAAACCGCCATCACGCAACTGGACCGGCGCGGGGAGGAGCCGTACGACCTGGTCGTGCTCGACGGGCACGGGAATGGCGACGACGACAGTCCGGCAACTTTCGACAGCGGCGTCGCGAACGGCATCGAGCTCGGCCAACCGGTGATCTCAGCCCGCGGGATTGTCCTGAGCCTATGCTTCGGTGGGACGAAGAAGTACGTCGACGCGGTGACCGCGCGGAACCCGGGGATCGAAGTGGTGGGCCCAGAGAAGGTGATCTACGGCGGAAGTTTTCCCGCGGTCGTCAAGCCCCTAATCGAGGGGGTGCTTCGAGGCGAGCTCCTGCACGATCTCGTCAACGGGGTGAGCGGGTGGAAGTTCATGGTCACCCCCAACGATCCGTCTCGATGAAGCACCAGCCAATCTGGCCGAGGTCGTAGTTGCCGTCGGCGTCGGGGCGCAGCTTGTCGCCGGAGATCACGGCGGTGGTGTCGATGAAGTGCAGGGTCTCGCCCTCGGCTGCGGCGATGACCGACTCCAGCACCTCACGGGTGACGACCGGCGTGGCCCAGCCGTTCCAGGGACGGCCGTAGCGCACGGCTGTCCAGACGTGCTCGGGCTCGAAGCCGTCGAGTGTGAACGAATCGCTCATCTGACGAGTATGCCGCAGGCTCCCTGTTAGCTGGTCTATCTTGCCCATATGACTTCCCCACGCGGCTTCTACAAGGCGATCAAGAAGACAAGAACCTATGACGTAGATGAGGTATCCCGCTGGTTCCACTCGGTAAATCCCGACACAGTCGAACGAATTGCGACGGCGATGGAGACGTACATCTCACTCAACCTACCGAAAGCTATCCGCAGCAAGTCAAAGCTCGCGGACTATCGAACCAGTCCTTACGTGTTGATGGCCACCGCAGGTGCGCTCCAGCTAGATGATCTACACGCTCTCTCGAAGTTCTTGGTCGACATCAAGCTCTATATGGGACTCGAAACTTCGTTCGGTAAGTCTATTGAATCGGTCGTGATGCGTCAGTATCCGACCGACTTGACCGGTGCGACGCGATGGGCGGAACCAGAAGAGAAGCTCGCCGAGTTCGCCCTACTCAAAGGGCTGTCCAACGAAGAGAAGTCGATGAAGCGCGTGGATTCGATTTGGCGCGAGATCGATGCAGCCTGCGTCGATGGCGGACGGCGACACCTGCTCACAATCAAGAGCGGCACTTCGACCATCAATGACACTCAGGTCGGAGGGATGTTTACCGCGATCCGCGACAATCACCGAGAATGGCTGCGGGCCAGCGTCGACAACTACGGCGTCGATGGAATCGATGTTGTAATAGGGCTCACATATGGCACCGACCGAGCCACGAACAATAAAGAGAACCAGATTCTTCAGAAGCTCACGACGGCGGGATTCGCGGAGGTCGACCGACAGAATCGACCAGGTGTGCTGTCAAACCCGGATGGCACTGTCCGTGTGTCACGGTCGATCGGTGTGGACTACTGGGCCTACGTGGCCAACCCCGAGAATCCGTCGCTGACACAACAT
Source organism: Gordonia otitidis (assembly GCF_020735545.1). NCBI lineage: Bacteria > Bacillati > Actinomycetota > Actinomycetes > Mycobacteriales > Gordoniaceae > Gordonia > Gordonia otitidis. The sequence goes on along the minus strand of NZ_CP085974.1, from coordinate 1,617,783 downwards.
GCGTTCCTTGAAGTGCTTCTGGGTCTCGCGGTGGCACTCCGACGGGCAAACACGCAGGCAGACATCGGTGCTGCGTTGAACGAGCGGTTAGACCTGCTGGGTGATGCGATGAAGCAGATCAGGTTTCCCGAGGGCGACGCACTGCCGTCATGGATCGGACGAGAATTAGGCATCACTGAACTGACCTGGCTGGCGGCTGCGATCAATGCGTTCTTTGACGACGTGCAGAACTAGAACAACTTGTCTTGGACAGGTCGCTTCGCTGAGTACTCCGCCGATCCACCCGCACCGTCCCATACGAATGCTTGACCCGCCTTATACCACTGGCGGGTGCGGACATGCGACTTCAAGTACGTCCGCCGAAATGGCGGCATCTCCTCGGCTCCGCCATCATCCTTTGCTGCGGCATCGACCAGCACCTGCCCCGCGACTGACCCGAGACGCGCAGGAACGGCGTTGCCGACCTGTTTCATTTGCTGCTGGGGAGAGCCAACGAACGTCCACCCGTCTGGAAACTCCTGGATGCGGGCGCACTCGCCCACGGACAGAACGCGCACCTCGGCAGGGTGACACATACTCGTGCTTGAGTGATTCGGGAGAGTGGTTATGGTGGGACACGGAAGATCCCATGACAGTCGTCTCCACCAACCGGACCGACCACCCTTAGCGAAGTACGCCTTCCCCATCGACTCGCGTGCGACCTCATCAGGCAACATCCGCCAGTTACCTCCCGGCGGAACCTGACGCAAGAAGCTCTTCTTACGTGGACTGAAGTCCATGAGCACTTGCTCTTCCTCGGTGAATCCGTCGAGAGCGTCGGCGAGGCTACGGTACGGCTGCCCGTCCTCTCCGTGCGTTGGTGCAGGAAAATCGAGCACCTGTGACCGTCGGTTGCCGAAGATCAGCACCCGTTCGCGTAGTTGTGGGGCCCCGTAGTTGACCGAGTTGACTTCGAACAGGTCCGCTCTGTACGCCGACGAATCGATTTTGAGAAGATCAGTGATCCATGAGTCCATGACAGAACCAGGCAGTTCGTCATCTGCGAGCGGCGGACCGCCCCGTTCTGGACGATCTGCGATTGGCCTGTGGCGCAACGCAGCAGAGAGTAGACCCCTCACGTTCTCCATCAAGAAGTACCGGGGTTTCAACGCGTCAACGAACCTAAGAAAGTCCCACAGCAGAAGACCGCGAGGGTCTTCTACAGTCCCTCGGCGACCAGCAGTACTGAACGATTGACACGGCGGACCTCCAACCAGGAGGTCAAGCTGACCCGGTTCAAGTCCTAAGCGGTCCATGAGATCGAACGGATCGAGCTCGGACAGATCCGCGCAAATGACTTGGGTCTCCCTGGAACCGAACAGGCCGTCGTCGCGATTGCGCTCCAGCGTGGCGCAGAACTGTGAGTCAACCTCAATACACGCGAGGAGGTCGAAAGCGCCCACCGAGTCTAGGCCAGCGTCGAGCCCTCCAGCGCCAGAGAACAACGAGACGGTTTTCAGCCGTGTAGTCATGTGGTCATCGTAGGCGGGATCGTTCTCTCGGAACGCGGACGGCGCGGAGTGTTAGTTATGGAGTTGGTTATCAACAAGCCGCTAGATACAGCACCGATCGAAGAACTTTGTGAGATGACGCCCGAAGAGCGGCGCGCCTACATCGAGGCGCTGCTCACGAGGTCGCCGGCTGGTCCGCCGAGCTCAACCGCCGCCTGGCGCGATCGGCGCAGCGGACTCACCCGCCGATACGAGATCGCGCAGGATGCGCTCACACGCGGAGGACGGCGTGATCTCCTCGATGATGCCGAGCGGCAGGTATCCCGGCGGCAAGCACGAGTCGCTCGCGTGGCCCATGCCGAAGACCACGATCACGCCGAGGTTCGTCAACTGAATCGCCAACTGCAGCAGCGCATTCCGGTCGGCGTCGATGGATCGCAGTGAACGGCTGTAGTCGATCCCTCCGCCGCGGTAGACCACCAGGACGTGACCCTGGCCACCGCCCCGACCCACATGCTGGGCCTGGTCCACCATCGCAGCTAGGGTCATGATCTGCGGCTCGTAGGTGCAGAACTCGTAGCCGGGGAAACACACGAGATGCTGGGCGTCGATGATGTTGGCACCCCGACCGAGAACATGGTGCACGTCTGCCAGGGTCGAACCCCCGCTGGCAGGGCCGAGCGTCGTGACCCGCAGCCGGGGCAGGTCCAGGGGCACGGTTGGCGGCGGGGGCGCGGCGAGTCGCGCGAGGTGCGGTAGCGCACTCGCGAGTGCCGGGATCGGCAAAGTCGTCGACATGGTGGCCCCCGGGGACGGTTCGACGGCCAGCATATCGCCAGGTGGAGCCTACCGTCGATGCTCGCGTTGAGCGGGTGGTCATCCGTGCGAATAAACGACGGCACCGGCTGATGTCGTCATGGCCAGGATCTAGTCGGTCAGCGAGCGGTTCATCGCGGCGCTCGCGCCGTCGCGCTGACCGTGGGCGTAGCCGGCTGAGTTGTAAGACATCTCCGATCCGGATCTTCTGCAGGTGCGGGGGTTCGCCGCCTCCAGCGCGGCGGTGGCGAGTTCGGCATCGCGCCGGTAGAGCACCAGCGCGGCTCCGCCCGCGGAGTCGATCACTTTCTCCTCCTGGTCCTCGATCCGCGTCCGCACTCTCTCGCCGAACCCGGCGACCCACGAACGTCGGTACCGGAGCGTCTCGGTAGCGGTGAACCTGGTGCGGCCCTCTTCCGCCGGACGGACGTGCTCGACCAGCCGCAGCATCTGTGGCTGGAGAATCTCCCAGAGGAAGCGCACCCGGTCGAGGTGGCGGGGGAGCCCGTAGACAAAGACCTCGTAGTGACTGCGGTGCGGGATGTAGACGACATCGCAGTGCAATCTCTGGATCATCCCGAACAGCAGCATCGACTGCTGCGGAATGTACTTGCCGTCGATCTTGACGGCCCACTCGACCGCTCGGGGTCTCTCGGTGGTCACGTCCAGACCGTTCCTGGCCTGGTCGATGGCGATCATCGAGAGCCCGTACCTGGCGACCAGCTCGAAAGCCTTGGCCTGAAACACCGCCTCCTCGGGCGTCCCGGCCACGTCTTCTGCCTGACGAAGCAGCTTGGCGACCTTCGTTTGCATCTTTCGGGCGCGCTCGTCCATGAGGCTCCTATCTAAATGGGTGTCAACGGAATTGGATCGTCGGGGGCGTGTCAGTCGCCAGCATGGAACACCAGCACGTGTGCACTGCCCGACGCCTCCCACATCGTGACCGTCGACGGGTCCATGTCCCGGTACCGCAGCGCGGCTTGTGCCGACTCTCTGTCGGGGTAGATGCCGATCAAGGTTGCCGGGCCATCAGCCGTCGCCGCCCACGCCTCTGCGGCCTGGCGCATGGCCCGATCGATGGGCAAGGCGTAAGGATCTGCGCGCGGCTCGATCTCGAGGTAAGGGTGTTCGGGAGCCGGAGGCTCGAAGCCGATCTCGTCGCGCTCGAAGTCGCCGTGGTCCTCGTCGTCGTACTCGGTGGGCTCACAGTCGGTGCAGTGGTTCGGATGGTGCGACCACTGCCACTCGCTGTTCTCGCGCCGGACGACGAATTGACCGTCGGCAGAAACGAACTCAGTGTCGTCGTCAGGATTGTCGGGCGAGCCTGGTTGGGCATCTTCGGCGAGATGCGGGTGCAGGTGCTGCACGGTTTGCTCTATGTCGACGCCGACGCTCGGTCCGATCAAGTCGCGATACGGATCGTAGGGCTTGCGGTCCCTGTGGGCCTGGTCGTAGAGGTTAAGGCGGGCGGTCAAGTCTGCGACGCGCTGTTCAGGCGTCATCGCGGCCAACCTCGCACGGGCCCGGCAGGTACGGCAGCCGAGGCGATCGTGGGCGGTGCGCTGGCCGCACCTGTCGCAGTGCAGAAGTGCCTGTGCCGCAGGCGGTGCCGGAGGACCACTGAGGTCGGGATCGTCGGTCACGCCTGCTCTCCGTCCCGCTCGCGTGCCTCGAGTTCGAGTGCTTGATTCTCGGCGTCGATGAGCCGATCGAGTGCTTCGAACCTGCACCGTCGACACGTCTCTTGAGCGTCATAGATTGCGGCCCGGCCGCACCGGAAGCATCGCTCGAGATGCACCGTCGTCGGGTGCGAGGCGGTCGTGGCCATCACCGTGCCGATCACATGCGCGACGATGATCCGCCTGTGGTCGACGTCGACGAGAGTGGCCAGGTCCAGTAACAGCGGTAGATCCTGCTCGGCTTCGGCCACGATGCGGTCCTTCTCGTCTTCGGTTGCGGCAGTAGTGATTCGGCGCAGTATCACTGTCAGGCCGCTCATCAGAGCATCTCCGGATCGGTGATGACGCGGACATCGTCGGGGCGAGCCAGCGCGCAGGTCATGATCGAGAGCGGACCGTTGCTGCGGCGGTCGGTGAGGTGTAGGTGGAACAGGAGGCGGCCGTCGACCAGCGCCTCGCGGCCGACGATGTGGCCGGACACGTCGGGACCGAGGTCCAGGAGGATGTCGCCGATCTCGAGCTCGTGGGCTTGGCGGCGCAGCAGGCCGTAACCGGCGGCGGCCAGGGTGCGGGCGGCGGCATCGCGGACGAGTGGGACGCGGTCGGGAGCGATGAGGGCGAGCTCGGAGACCAGGACGCCCAGGTGCGGCGATTGGAGCGGCCACGCGAACAGCTGCTCGATGGTCGCCGCAGGGTCGTCGGCGTCGGCGATCTGCCGGGCGGCGTGGGCGATGAGAGGTGCCGCGCCGGTCACGGCGAGCTCGGCGGGGTCGTCGTCGGTCTGCTCGATCAGCGTGTCGACTCGCTGCCGGATCAAGTAGGCGAGCGGGGGTGTTTTAGCCTCGATCCACCGATTTGCTTGTGATCGGTCGGTGAGGGATAAACGAAATGCCCTGTCTGAGTGACAGAATGGGACTTCTCTAGGGTTCCATCCACACACACAGGAGGGCATGTCGTAGATGCGATTGTCTCACACTCACCCGGTCCGGTCTGCATCCTGTGACGATCCGAATCTCCTCGCCGCTGCGGGGGTGGTGCCGGTGATGGCGCTGGCCGAACGCGCCAGCCTGTCGGAGTTGGCCCGCGAGCATCTGAGCGTGCCCACCGACAAGGGCGCCCATCCGGATCGGAAAATGTTTTCCCTGGTGGCGGGGATGGTGGCGGGCGCCGACAGCATCGACGACATGGCCGTGTTGCGACACGGCGCGATGGGCAAGGTGTTCGACCATCCTTACGCCCCGTCGACGTTGGGATCGTTTCTTCGCGAGTTCCGGTTCGGGCATGTCCGCCAAGCCGATGCGATCGCCACCCGGCTGTTGGCGGGACTGGCTCGCCATACTCCGGTGCTGGCGGGGATCGACGGGCCGGTGATGATCGATATCGACGACTCGATCATCGAGGTCCACGGCCCGGCCAAGCAGGGCGTCGGATTCGGCTACACCCGAGTGCGTGGGCTGAACTCGGCGATCACCACCCTCACCTGTGGTGACGGTGCGCCGGTGATCGCCGCTCAACGCCTGCGCAAAGGGGCGTGTAACTCCGCGCGCGGGGCGCATCGGTTGATCGCCGACACCCTGGCCACCGTGCGGCGGCTACGGTCGTCCGATGCGTCGGGACCGATACTGCTGCGAGCGGATTCAGCGTTCTACGGCCATCGCGCGATCACCACCGCGCTCCGGGCCGGTGCGCAGGTGTCGGTCACCGTGCGTCAGGATTCCCACGTCCGAGCAGCGATCAGCGAGGTACCGGCAGATGCATGGACGCCGATCGAGTACACCGACGCCGTCTTCGACGAAGACAGCGGCCAGTGGGTCTCGCGGGCCGAGGTCGCCGAAGTACCGTTCACCGCGTTCACCTCCAAAGCCAAGCGCCTGCAGGTATCCGGACGGCTGGTGGTGCGCCGTATCCCTGACTTCGCAGCCGAGGGAGACGGCTTGTTCGACGTGTGGCGGTTTCATGCGTTCTTCACCACCAGCGACCTGGACACCGTGACCGCCGACAAGACTCACCGCGGTCATGCGATCATCGAGCAAGTCCACGCCGACCTCAAAGCCTCCGCATTGGCGCATCTGCCCTCGGGAAAGTTCTGCGCGAACGCCGCATGGCTGGTGTGTGCGGTCATCGCGTTCAACCTGACCCGCGCCGCAGCCTGTCTCGGTGGACAGCGTCTGGCGAAGGCGACTACCTCCACCATCCGACGCACCCTGATCTGCATACCCGCTCGAATCGCGTCCTCAGCGCGGCGCATCACGATGCATCTACCCGCCCGATGGCCGTGGGAACGCGAGTGGAACCTGTTGTTCAACAACACGATCAAACGACAACACTCAGCCTGACCCCTAACCATCGGCCAGAACCGGCCCCGACACGAAACCCAGTGAAACACGCCGACACCAGAGATCGGCGACTCACCCACGCCCACCGCCACCCCGAACATACACAACACATTTCACGAGACATCAAAAAGCCGATCGGTGGATCGAGGTTTAGGCGGGGGCGTTTCGGGCACGGTGAAGCTCCAGTGGTGGCGGAGTGACGGTCTGCAAGCGTCACGGTGGTGCGCCAGATCCATGCCCTTGGGCTGTGCAGGATGCGGGGTCCGGCGAATATCGCGGTCGGGCCGCCCCTCGGCGACACCTGACACAAATCTGACACGCATGACTCTGCCATAGAGCTGCGACTCCGTCGCTCAGACGTGAGAAACTAGCTGACCAGCGAAATTACTGCCTCGAAAATGCGTTATATGCCGCGCTCGTCTTGAAAGCGAGCGTGGGTAAAACCACCGGGGGTTCAAATCCCTCCGCTTCCGCAGCAGGCACTCACTTGTCCACACGGGTGAGAGCTTTGCGCGCACGATCAGCGGCTGACACCGAGGTCGTGGTCGAGGCTTGAGCTCCTCGATGACAACCGAGGTGCGCAGGATCGCCAACGCTTCGTCAGAGGTGCGCGCTACTGTCCACCTGTCGTCGGGTGGGTCGCGGAGATCATCGACAAACAGGCGCACGCGTGGCAGGTTACGGGCAGTGCGTGACGGCGCTCCACCGAATCTCGGCCATGAGGCTCACGCCGCCCTCACGGACAGTCAGGAGCGAACTCGTTGCGAACCAGACCGCAGGAAAACTCGAAGGCGTTCTCGATGCTCCGCATCGCGGCGGGGCTATTCATAGTTCTATACCCGATCAATAACTGGACGGCGCTGTTGCGTGGGACAATTGACGCTTCGGTCCTCGCCGTGACGTACTTGATGACGACTCTCGTCGTCGGAATATGGCTTGTGGCGCTCGGGTTCTAGGAGTCCGCAGGTCCAAAAGAACTGGGTAGCCGACGTCTGGCACGAGTTCGCTCCGTGAAGACGCTGATGGCAAGTGCGTTGATCGGTAGGTACGAGTGCGTCGACATGGGGGAGGGCGTATTCGCTGAGTCAATCGTGGTCAGCTCGTCAGGAACTCGTCGATCTGGTTGATCGACTGGGTAGCTCCCTCTTCGACTCCCATCTCGATGACCTTCTCGAGTGCCTCGAGGGTTTCGTAGGTGCTCACGTAGGTTGCTACGGTTCGTGTGTCCTTCTCGACGAAGGAATACGCGTTGTGCGACAACGGGAGTGACTCGATGGGAGTGAAGTCCTCATTGGCGAAGCCGTCGCGGAACGTGAAGCTGTTCGGTTCGTCGACGGAATCGACGAGCCAGTAGCCCGCGTACTTTTCGCCCTCGGGCCCGGTCATGTAGTAGGTGACACGACCGCCCGGTGATAGTTCGTGGTCGACGAACGTGGCGGGATACTCCGGTGGCCCCCAGATCTTTTCGAGTTGGCGTGGGTCTGCGTAGATCTGCCAGATCCGCTCGACGGGAGCCGCGAACTCGGCTGTGATGGTGAGGGATCGGTCGTCCAGATCCTTGGTGACGTCGATGACGGGCATGTTCACTTCTCCTGATTGGTTCTCGGGTGCGGCGAGTCCGCGGCGATCAGTTCGTCGATTCGGTCGATACGGCTGCGCCAGATTTGTTCCAGGTCGGTGAGCAGCTGTGCCACCGCGTGCACCGCAGTCACCTCGCCCGACGCCAACTGTTCGCGGCCGTGGCGCCGCTTGGTTAGCAGTCCGGCCTGCTCGAGCACGGCGACATGCTTCTGGACGGCAGCAAAACTCATGTCGTATCCGGCCGCCAATGTCGACACCGAATGCTCCTCGGTCAGGACTCGGCGCATGATGTCGCGCCTCGTCCGGTCGGCGAGGGCGTGGAAGAAGGCGTCTGCCTGATCCTCTGTGGTGGCGATCACGTTCCAAACGTACAACCAATCAGTTGTATGTGTCCAGGGCTCGACTACCGACATGACCCGCGTGGTCGCACTTTCGGTGCGTCGGAGGACACTGGACGTCGTGCTCGACGATCGGAGAAAGGTGCCGCGACCCGAACTGGACCCCACATTGGCGAGTTCGCTGCGCAAGATCGAGCGCAGAGTGCTCGCCGAAGTCCCCCTGCGCAGACGTTCGGTTCTCGTGATCTGGGTGGCGATGCTGGTCTTGGCATGCATGAGCATCGTCACAGCCTTCACAGGGGCGTCGACGCCGCTCTCCGCACTGGCCGAGGCCTTCGGCGTTGCCGCCGTGGTGTTTTCGCTGGTGGCGGTTCGTCTACGACGCTTCGGAGCGTGCTGGCTCGCGGCGGCGACAAGTGCTGTCGGCACCCCGATTTCGATCCTGGGCTACTGGTCGGATCAGACCGCAGAGCACCAGACATCGCTGGGACTGCTCGTGGCTACCGTCTGCCACGTCGTTCTGCTGGCCAACTGGGTGCAGTGCGTCCGGCCGCCCGCGGGGCATGGTTCAGGTCACGCGCCATAGCTGAACCGCAGGTCGGCGAAGAACACGTGATTGGTGCGCTTGCGTAGATGTCCGGTCAGGCTGTCGTCGGGTACCGGGTCGTCGGTGGTGAGCGTCCAGTGAAGGCTGGTTCCGCCCCTGCGCTCGGCGAGTTCGATCTCGAGAACCGCGTCGGGCCGTCGAATCCACAAGGACGACCAGCTGACGTACGTGAACTCGTCAGTGCGGAGAACGCGGGGCGGCACCTCGTCGTCGAGCAGCAGAAGCCATGGCCGGGTGGGCTGACGGTTCGGAGCGACGAGGTCGCCGAACACGACCGACGGTGGCGCGGGCAGATCGCGTGTACGTGAACCGACGACGGGCATGTCGAAACGGTACGGGGCAGGCGCGCGGACGTGCGAGCGGGTTTTACGTGTGCGCGTCATTCGCGCGGTCGAGGGCGGTAACCGTGCGGGGGTGCGGGTCGAATAGGCCAGCATGAGGGCTTGGTCGTCCGACAGCCCCGAAGAAGGAGTCATCATGCGATACCGCTGGACTGCAACGACTTTGGCCGCCGCCGCAACGGTGCTCGCGCTGGCGGGCTGCCATGCGAACGACGACGCGTCGTCGGCCGCCACGTCGACACCGTCGGTCGTCGTCACGAAGACGGCACCGTCGTCTCACCTACAGCCGAGCGGGGCGTCGGCCGCCGATTCCGGGGTAGCTGACGATGCGGGTGCACCCGAAACCGAGCAGAGTCCCCCGCGTGTAGAGGGCCGCCCAGTCACCGCCGCACCAGCGCCTACCGGTGAGCGCGGGGTGGACGCATCGGTGTTCTTCGGGACGTGGACGCGGCACGCGAGTCATCTCGAACTGACGTCGGATCTGACCGGCACCCTTGTCATGGGCTCAGGCGCCGTCGATGTCGAGACGTGGACCGTCACCTGGTGGAGCCCGAAGCAGAACGAGATCAGCATGACCCTCGGCTCACAGATCTCGAAGACAGGCGACGGTGTTGACGGTCTGTACTCCGGAAAGACCGTCACCGGAGAACTCTCGGCCGGCGCACACGGCGGTGCGACCCTGCTGACCAACGGTCTCGGCAGCACCGGCGGTCCGTTGACGTGGTGCGGCGCGTCGTCTGCAGGAACCCCGGAGTGTGGGGCGTGATTGTCGACGCTATCGATCAGCAGACATGATCGATCGGGACGCGCGATCGGCGACCTGCGGGCTTTGCTGGCAGGGGCGCAGCGTCGCGCTCGGTGTGCGTACACAACTCGACCCTCAGCGCATCGCCGAGGAGATTATTTCGATGCCTTCGCGCTCACGACCGAGTTGTGTACGTACACGAGCGAGTGTCAGGCCGAAGCCATGGCCCGTTGGGCCTTTTCCAAGGCGGCGAGCGTCCGCAGCACGTAGGACCGTCGCGAGGTCAGGTCGGCCACGCGTGCCTTCGCCGACAGTCCGCCCTCGCGCTCGGCCTGCGTGAGACGGGCGTCGATGTCGGTCAACTCATCGAGCAATGCTTCGGCCCTGCTGACGAGTTCGTCCCGATCGGGGCGCGAGACGTCGGCCTGGCGCGCCGGACTGCTGGTGGTGCGCGAGGCCTTGGCGCCCACCGGCTTGGGGGTGCTCGCGCTGACCGATCCGGCGGTGGCCTTCCGCGCCGACGTCGACCGCTTGGGCCGCGCGACTGGCGTGCTGGTGCGAATCCGGTTCAGTTCCGCGTAGGCGTCGCGGGCGCCGACGCGGTGCTCACGCTCCTCCTCGTCGTCGCATTCGACAGATCCGCCGAGCGGTCGTAGGCCGTAGAACCCGAGAAACTTGCGAGCTTCGGTGATGGTTTCTTCCAGATCGCGGCACTTGCTGCAGCGCGGTTCGTCACGGAAGTCCGCGACGTCGTCGGTGGAGGAGCACCACACACACGCGGTGGCAGTGGTTTCGGTCACGAGAGCATCGGCAGTTCTGGAGAGCACGTTCGAAAACAATACGGGACAAGAGGTTTCGAGATCCAATTCGAGCGTGTCGCGCGAGGTCGACCGGCCTAGAGCCAATCGCGTTTGCGGAAGTTGATGTAGAGCACGATCACAGACCCGACGATGAGGATGGCGCTGACGGCGACACCCCACGACGAGTTGTATCCGGGAAAGAGCACATTCTGCCCGTAGTAGCCGGTGATCAGTGTGGGCACCGCGATGATCGCCGCCCACGCCGTCAGCTTCTTCATCACGGTATTGAGCCTGGCGTCCATCAGCGACAGGTTGGTCTCGAACGCGCTGCTGAGCATGTCGCGTAACGACTCGGTCCATTCGGCGGCACGCAGCACATGGTCGTAGAGGTCGGAGTAGTTGGGGTCGAGTTCTTTCGCGTGTTCGTCACGGTCCTGATAGCGGTGTCGCTGGATGGTGCCGACCACGTCGCGCATCGGAAGCACCACTCGCCGCAGCACGACGAGATCCTTGCGCAGGTCGTAGGTGCGCCGCTGTAACTGCACGTTGGGAACGGAGTCGTCGAACAGGTAGTCCTCGAGCTCTTCGATCTGGTCATCGAGCACCTGCACAGCGTTGAAGTGGCCGTCCACCACGACGTCGAGCAGCACGTAGAGCAGTCCACTGACACCGAACGACGCCGCGTGTGTGTCGTCGCAGCGCTCCACCACGGTCTTGATCCCGTCGTCCGGATGCATCCGCACGGTGATCAGCGCGTTGTCCTTGATGAAGATCGAGATGCGATGCAGTGTGAACGAGTTCGCCCGCCTGTCCTGTTTTCTTCCTTCGATGGTGCCCGATGTCGGCGGCGGCGCGTCGTCGGAGTCGTCGTCGGGCTGACGTTTCGCCTGCAGCGCACGTGCTTTCATCTCTATCGCGTACACCATGATGAACGTGTGGTCGCTGTAGCTCACCGTCTTGACACGCTCGGCCGCGGAGATCGTGTCCTCGATGGCGAACGAGTTGAGACCGAGTTCGGTGGCCAGTGATCCGAGCGTTTCGTGGCTCGGGCACTGCAGGTCGGCCCAGACGAGCGTGTCGGACTCGCCGATGCAACTGGAGATCGACGCGAGCGAGAACCCGTCGACTTTCTCGCCGTGTCGCCAGATCTGGCCGGTGATCTGCTCGTCGCCCATGGCGTCATCCTGCCACGCGGCCGCGGTCCTCGACGCCGCCTCGCGCACCCGGCCTGGCAGGATCGGCCCATGGCCCACCGCATCCCGTCGCTCACCGGCGTGCGTGCATTCGCGGCCGGCGCGGTGTGTCTCACCCATGCGGCGTTCTGGACCGGCCACTACACCGACGACTACGTGGGGCGACTGTTCTCACGATTCGAGGTCGGCGTCGCCGTGTTCTTCGTGCTGTCGGGATTCCTGCTGTTCTCGGAGTGGATACGTCCCCTTCGACAGAAGCAGGAGTTGCCATCGAGTCGGCGCTACTTCTGGCATCGCGCACGACGCATCCTGCCCGCTTACTGGATCACGGTGATCGCCGTCTACCTCGTGTACGGCTGGTACTCACCGGGCGGTGAGGCGGTGGTGACAGGCACAGGCTGGTCGGGCTTCTGGCGCAACATGACCCTGACACAGGTCTACGGCGTCGGACATCTACATGCCGGACTCACCCAGATGTGGAGTCTCGCAGCAGAAGTGGTGTTCTATCTGCTGCTCCCGCTGATCGCCTGGCTGTTGATCGTCGTGGTGTCGCGACGCCGCTGGCGGCCTGACCTGCTCATCGGTGGTCTGCTCGTCGTCGGTCTGGTCAGTCCGGTGTGGGCGGTCCTCGTCGACGGCAACCCCGACGCGGATCCCACGGCTCGGCTGTGGGCGCCTGCCTTTCTCGGCTGGTTCGTCGCAGGCATGGTTCTCGCGGTGTGCGCGCCGTTGATCCGGAAGTGGAACACCTGGTGGTGGCTCGGCGCCGCGGCGCTCGCATTCGTCGTGTCGGGCCTGCCGCTGGCCGGGGAGCCGACGATCACGCCGAGTACGGCATCGGCGACAATCGTCAAGCACCTGCTCTACCTCGTGATCGCGGTCGGCATGGTGGGACCACTCACCGCCACGGATCAGTCGTCGGTCTGGACTCGGCTGTGTGGCAGCCGACCTGTTGTGTGGCTCGGCGAGATCTCGTACGAGTTCTTCTGCGTCCACGTACTCGTGCTCGAGGTCGTCATGGACCTGCTGGACTATCACGTGTTCACGGGAAACGTGGTGGTGGTGTTCGCGGCGACGACGGCGATCAGCATTCCGATCGCCTGGTTGTTGCACCGCGTAACCCGTCCGCTGTGGCGCGCTCCGACGCCCAGACCACACGAATTGCGCAGGTAGAATCGTCGTTGTGCTCCGGGCGAGGGGGAGTGCCGAGAACATCCCGCTCGCCAGACAGTCCCGAATCGAAGGCGTTGCAACGATGATCGACAAGCGTTCGGCCCAGCAAGGTGGCGACAGCAGTGCGCAGATCCGCGCGTGGTGCGATCGGTCGGCGATAGCGGGCGAACGTCCCGAACTCTCCGATACCGCAGCGCTGCTCGTGGCCTCCGGATATCTGACCCCGGCCGGCCGTGCGATCCTGGTCCGCCGCATCTCTTCCGGCCTTCCGGTGCCGACGCTACCTGCGGGTTTCGGTGAGCTGCGCCGACTGCAGCGCGCCATTGCCCAGCTGGAGAGCCAACTCGAGGCCCCCATGGTCCCGGGCATGGTCGCCACGTTGATGCGCGGACGCCTCAACGGGCTGCTGCGTCGCCGTGACGACGCCCGCAAGCTGATCGTGACGGCGAAGGGCGTGTTCGCCGGGAGCACTCGCGCCATCCGACGGGAACGCCGAGAGAACGTGTACCTCGAGATCGAGGAGCGCGAGCGGCTGTTCGCCGGGCTGCTCTGCACGCCGACCCCGAATGTGAACACGTCGAACCCCATGCGCAGGGCCGGGACGGCGGCTGTCGAGCGCATCGCAGGCGTCGTCGGACAGGTGGCCGCGCGGTCGGGATATCCACAAGCCGGGGAGTGGGCCAGCCGGGTCGCAGCCACCGACCCGGCGGCGGTCTCGGTGCGGGCTGCGTCGACAACTCCGCTGACGGGCACCGCGAACTTCGTCGACGGCTACGAGACGTTGATGTTCCTCGCGGCGCACTACTACGACCGCATCATGCGCAACCCTGCCTGGCGGTCGGATCACTTCGCGGTACAGCGCACGCAGGTCAACCTCCACGCCGAGCTCGCGGAGATCGTCGCCGACGTCATCGCGCTGCGTTCGGTCAGGATCGACCTCGACCGCGCCAAGCGCAACGGCGGATTCGACGCCGCGTTCGCAGCCCAGATCGATCGTCGTGAAACGGCGTTGCGGCCCGTGTGGACCGAACTGATCGATCGTGTGCAGGCGATCGGTGACGTCGCGCACGTCGTTGAGTCGGCCGCTATCGAGTTGCAGATCCTCTCCGAATACAACAGGGCCGCGACGATCGACGATCGCATCGACGCGCTCATCGCCAGGTCGGGCGACAGGGAGATCTCCGTCGACAACGCCAAGCGCCTGAGCGAGCAGGTACGTAGCGGTGAGGAGCAGTTGCGCATCTATCGCGACGTACTCGACGGCAACATCGCCCGGATCTCGCCTGCGGTGCCGCGCGAACTCCCCGCGCGCTACGAGCCGTCCTGACCGGCGGGCGTGGAAACCCGTATCCTCGGCAGCTCAACCGGCGCGTGACCAAGCGCGCAGGTGATCCTTCTCGACGGCTGTGAGCCGCCGCAGGGAGTGCGCATCGACGTCGACGACGGCCATCTGGGTGCTCGCCACGCAGGCGGGTTTTGAATCGTCCGGTGCACGGGCGCTGCGGACCTCGTAGCCGATGGTGAAGTCGACCGAGCGAAAACCTTTGATCCACATGCCGATTCGCAGTGGTGAATCGTCGTGCCGGAGCTGGCTCTGGTACCGGATCTCGACGTGCACGATCATCGCGCTCTTGATCAGCTCGGCCTGAGACTCCGAAGGGGTGTCGGCGTCCGCAGCCAAATCGGCTGCCATCACCAACCACTGGATCCTGGCCTCTTCCATGAGCGTCACCATCCGTGCGTGGTTGATGTGACCAAACGCATCCATGTCCGACCATCTCACGGGGACCTGCGCGACAAAAGCGAAGTCTCGGGCACCGAGAGCGCCGTCACCTGCTGACTTCGCCGACCTGTCCGGATCCTTTGGTGTCGTCACGAATAACAACCTTATGTCGACGACGCGGGATCGTGATTCGGGGATGTCGCGCGCCGTGCTCGGCACGTACCCTGTGATCGACACCGGTCGCGGCGAGAGGGGAACTCGCCGATGCAGGCCGTCGAGAAGCTGACAACGCGCCGTGGGCGTGGTCGATGAGTGCACGATCCGATGGTTCCGTGTGCGTGAAGGTAATTCGAGGAGAGCGTGCATGGGTGTGCGTTGCATGATCGCAGGAGTGCGTCGACGTACGAGAGACACCGGATCGGTGGTCCGTCGCTCGACGGTGCTCGCGACCGCTTTCGTCGGATTCGCCGGCTTGCTCGCGGGAGTTCCCGCCGCGGCTGATGCCGCACCGGTCCCCGTCGCGAAGATAGCGAAAACCCAGAAACTCGGACCGCTGCGCACCGACATCTGGGTCACCTCGCCAGCGATGAAGACCAAGATCAAGCTGTCGGTCCTGACCCCCGCAGACTCGGCGGGCCCGCGTCCTACCGTGTACATGCTCGACGGCGCCGGCGCCGAAGGTGACGTCAGCGATTGGATCACCAAGGGCCACGCCGGCCGCTTCTTCGCTGGCAAGAACGTCAACGTCGTGCTGCCGACCGGGGGTAAGGGTAGCTTCTACACCGACTGGCAGAAGCGCGATCCCAAAGTGGGACAACCCATGTGGGAGACGTTCCTCGCCAAGGAGCTGCCTCCGCTGATCGACAAGCGGTTCGACGGCAACGGCCGCAACGCTGTGATCGGTCTGTCGATGGGCGGGCAGGCGGCGTTCGCACTCACCATCCGACACCCGTCGGTCTACAGCGGACTCGCCTCGCTGTCGGGCTGCCCGCCGGTCTCGGGACCGGCCAACGAGGCCTATGTGCGCACGACCGTCGGACGTGACGGCGGCGATGCGACCAACATGTGGGGGCCGTTCGGCTCTGCCGGCTGGGACGCGCACGATCCCGCCAAGCATCTCGATGCACTACGCGGCAAGAACATCTTCCTGGCCGCCGGATCAGGCGCGATCGGCCCGCTCGACCTGCAGCGGCGCATCGAGCCCGACGAGGGCCCACCGGAAGCCGTGACGGCGTCGTCGTCGGCTCTCGAACTGGGCGCCTACCGCTGCTCGCTCGAATTCGCCGCGACGATGCGCGCCAACAACGTTCCGTATACCGACGGCTTCCGGCTGATCGGCACGCACACCTGGGCCTACTGGGAACAGGACCTACCCGCGGCGTGGCGGACGGTCTCGCGCGGGCTGTACTGACCTCCGCCCGGGCGCTCTTCTGCGCCGACCGTGCGTCCTGTGCCGTCGAGAGTGCGCCCGGTGCCGGCGGCTGTGCGTGCTAGGCGGTCGACTGAGCGCCACGTGCCGCCGAGTGTGCGTTCTGTGTCGGCGGCTGTGCGTGCTAGGCGGTCGACTGTGCGCTGGCCCAGCCTGCCGCGAAGGCCAGGAAGGCGTCGTTCTCGTCGGGTTCGGTGACGGTCACGCGCACTCCGTCGCCTGCGAACGGTCGGATGATCACACCGGCATCGCGCGCGGCGTCGGCGAAATCGGTTGTCGAATCACCGAGTTCGATCCAGACGAAATTGGCCTGGCTCTGCGGGACGTGGTAACCCATGGCGCGCAATCCGTCTGCGACCCTGGTGCGCTCCCCGACGATCGCATCGGTGCGTGCGAGCAACTCGTCGTCGGCGTCGAGGCTGGCAACGGCGGCGGCCTGCGCCACGGAGTTGACCGAGAACGGCACGTGGGCCTTGCCGAGCGCGGTGATGATCTCGGGGTGTGCGATCGCATACCCGACACGCAGCCCGGCCAGACCGTACGCCTTCGAGAAGGTCCGTAGCACAACAAGATTCGGGAACTGGCGATGCAATTCGATCGCGTCGTACGCCTGAGTCTCCGTCGGTCGGACGTACTCGAAGTACGCCTCGTCGAGCGCGACGATCACGTCGGCGGGAACCTTTGCCAAGAAGGTGAGCAGGCTGTCGGCGTCGACGATGGTCCCCGTCGGATTGTTCGGGTTGCAGACGAAGATCAGGCGCGTGCGGTCGGTGATCGCGTCGGCCATCGCGGGCAGGTCGTAGCTGAGTTCGTCGGTCAGCGGAATCTGCACCGGCACCGCGCCGACGAGCCGGGTCGCCAGCGGATAGGTCTCGAACGACCGCCAGCCGAACAGCACCTCGTCGCCGGGCTCGCAGGTGATGGTCACGAGGTTCTGGCACAAGCTGACCGAGCCGCAGCCGACCTGGATTTCGTCCTCGGTCACGCCGTACCGCTTCGCGAGCGACGCCGTCAGCTCGACCATGCCGTTGTCGGGATAGCGGTTGATGGTTCCGAGCGAATCGACGATCGCCCGCTGGACGCTGGGGAGCGGCCCGAACGTCACCTCGTTGCTTGCGAGCTTGATGGCACCCGGGAACGTCGCACCGGGCACGTAGACAGGCAGTTCTTCGAGATGGAGGCGAAGGCGGAAACTCACACGTCAAATGTAGGACGCGGGTCTTCCTCGACCGAAATCGACTCCCGGTGGCGAGCGCGCAGAGCGTCGTCGAGGATCGGAGTGGAGTGTCGTCGTCCGAGAGCCATTCGTGCAGGTCGTCGCATCTGCGAGCTCGCGGTTTGCTTCGGACTACTCACCGTGTGTAACCTTTCCACTCGGCAGTTCGAAAGGACTCCGCCAAGGAGGCGTGCCAGAGCGGCCGAATGGGACTCACTGCTAATGAGTTGTCTCGCTAAAACGGGACCGGAGGTTCAAATCCTCTCGCCTCCGCCACCGCAGTCGCCTCGACCGCGGAGAACTGAATAACGCACGCGCCCGTAGCTCAACGGATAGAGCATCTGACTACGGATCAGAAGGTTTGGGGTTCGAATCCCTACGGGCGCACTTCGCAGACACCCCGCTACCTGTTCGCTCAGGTAGCGGGGTGTCTTGTTGTGCGTGAGCGGAGCGGAAAAAACCAGGGGAAAGGCCTCTTCCCCTGGTTTCCGACGTTTCCGCGTGTTGCTTCGCGGGGAAGGGGAAGAAACCCGCGGAAGGAGCCGTCGCCCGGGGTGGATTGCACAGTCAGAGGGTCCGCGCGGAGGTCTGCGCCCGGTCTCGCCCAGGTCACTGTTCCGAATCGAAGGGCTGTTTCTCGGCGATGAATGGTGTTTGCTGAAGTTGCACAAGTTTCTGATGTGACATTCGAACCCCCGCGAATCGCACGACGGAAGGAACTCCATGCCCTCACCCATCGCGAAGATAACTGCCGAGTTGTTCGGTACGTTCTGGCTCGTGTTCGGCGGTTGCGGTACCGCCATCTTCGCTGCGAAAGAAGTTGCTGTCGGAGACGACACCGGCACCAGGATTCAGGTCGGCGTCGGGTATCTCGGCGTCGCGCTCGCCTTCGGTCTCACCGTGGTCACCATGGCGTATGCACTCGGACACATCTCCGGCGCCCACTTCAATCCCGCCATCACCCTGGGCGCGTGCGTGGGCGGTCGGACACCGTGGCGTGACCTCCCGGGGTACTGGGTCGCGCAGATCGTCGGCGGTCTGCTTGCGGGTCTGGCGCTGTGGGGGATCGCAACCGGCAAGCCGGGCTGGACACGCGAAGGGAACATGGCGGCCAACGGGTACGCAGAGCACAGTCCCGGCCACTACACACTCGCCGCGGTGATCGTCGCGGAGATCCTGCTGACGGCGTTCTTCCTGATAGTCGTACTCGGCGCGACCGACGTCCGTGCCCCAAAGGGGATGGGAGCCTTGGCAATCGGCTTAACGCTGACCCTCATCCACCTCATTTCGATCCCGATCTCCAACACGTCGGTCAACCCCGCACGTTCGACAGGTGTCGCATTCTTCAACGGCAACGGGGCGCCCGGCCAGCTCTGGGTGTTCTGGGTTGCGCCACTCGTCGGCGGGATCATCGGAGGGCTGCTCTACCCGCTGCTCTTCGAGGACGGACGTTTCAAGTTCATGCCCGTGCAGAACACTGTCTGACCCGCACACCGCAGGCTGATCCTCACATCGCAGCGACGTCGAACAACGGCGTTCGACGCGACGGCCGACCCGGGTAATGCCCGTGGCCGGTCGTCGCTTGTCTGCGTCGGTCCGTATCGTCGGAATCGGGACGGCCGTGATGCTGGCCGCACCGTCGGCGAGACAGGAGTAGGGCATGGGACAGCAGGAGGCGGGGCCGCGGCCCGAAGACCTCTATCGCGCACCGCTGATGCCCGGGCTCTACCCGCCGCTCGGATTCGCCCCCGATGGGACGCCGCTCTTCCGACCAGACCAAAGACAGCCCTCGACGACGCAGACTTCGCGGGCCGAGTGGCCCCAATCGACGAACGATCCCGCCGGTATGCCATACCCGGGAGACGGCACGGCTCCTCCGGTGCCCCCGGATGCGCCATTCGACGACGCCGCGCCAGACGAGCAGCGGCGTCAGCCGCAGTCGCCAGGCAGGTTCGGCGTCGGGTTGGTGTTCGCGCTGGTCGCCGCGGTCGTCGTCGGGCTCGTCTTCTACGGGTTCTCGCTAATTCGCCAATCCAGCGCGCAGTCGCAGGACGCCCCCACCACGCTGACGATCGTCGACCCCACCACACCCGACATCCCGAACGGACAGCAACAGCCGGGCAACCCGATGCCGCCGCCGGGCGCCACCGGAGCACCCCGCGACAGCGACACGACGGGGCGAGCGGTGACCTACGACGCGACCATCGAGGGCAGCGGCACCATCCTCTACGTCGACGACGTCGGGTTGCGCAGCGAGTTCACCCCGCCTCCGACGTGGCATCTCGAGTTCACCGCCGGGTCGGCGCCGTTGCGCCTGCTGGTTCTCGCCGGGGTGAACAGCTCTGCGTCGTGTGAGATCCGAGTCGACGGGCAGACCGTGTCGACCGATCGTGTGGGTCCCGAGTCCACTCGTCGAACCGCGACATGCCGCGCGTGACCGTAACGAAGTGGTGGAGACCGCCGTCCGATGTGTGCCCGGGCCGCTCGATCGCTACCGTAGACGCGTGAGTACAACCCCAGCCCCCGACCACGACGCCGCGTCGAGCGGCGGAGCGGTCGACACCGCTCCCGTGCGGGAGTACAAGACGATGATCACCTGGCGCGGTGTCGGAGTCGATCGGCTCGAGCAGGTGCGCATGCACGTGTCCGGGCTTCGTATCAAGGCATACGGTCGGATCATCGCGGCCGCCACGGACGAGAGTGAGGCGTTCTCCGCCTCCTACGAGCTAATCACCAACGAGGTCGGAGTGACCAAACGACTCTCGATCCATCTGCTTCGGGAGAGCGGTGAGAGCCAGCTCGGTCTCTCCCACGACGACGAGAACCTGTGGCTCGTGCGCTCCGACGGAGACACGATCCGCAGCGACTTCGACGGCGCGCAAGACGTCGACCTCGCCATGTCGCCGATGTTCAACGCGCTGCCCATCCGTCGATTCGGAATGCGCACTGAGCCGACCGACATCGACATCCCGGTGGCCTACGTCTACCTGCCCGAAGGCGACGTGAAGCCCGCGCGGATGCACTATACGTCCGGGCCCGACGGCATCGACGTCGTCTCGCCGGTCGCCACGGCGAAGATCGCCGTCGACGAGAACGGTTTCGTCGTGAACTACTCCGGACTCGCCGAACGCGTGTGATGTCGGCACGGCTGCTCGCTTCGGTGGCGGCCTGCTCGATCAGCGGCGGCTGGCTGTGACCGTCGAAACCACCGCCCCGGCGGGTTCGGTGCTCAACCCAGCCAGACCCTGCCCTCGTGCGCCTGTCTCCGCATCTCCGACGCCCAGCCGTGCGCGCCGACGGTGACTCCGACGATCGGCTCCCGACCGCGCGCTGCCATCTCCTCGTAGGCCATGCGAGCGCGGTGGCCGTCGTCGATCAGGGCTGCGACGCTTCCCGAGTCGCGTAGCTCGTCGCGTGCCTGGGTCAGCCGGTCGATCGCCTCGCTGAGCGCATTGAGGACGGCCACGTCGTTCGCCTCGATCATCGCCCGCTGCAAAGCGGGCTCGGTCGCGGCCACCCGTGTCCCGTCCCGAAAGCTGCCCGCCGCGAGACGCAGGGCGAGCCTGCTCTCTCCTGCGCCGACAGCCGCGGTGTCTGCTGCCAGTAGGTGCGGAACGTGGGAGATCGCCGCGACGGCCCGATCGTGTGCGTCGGGTGCTGCGGGCACCACGACGGCGGACACCTCGAGCGCGAGTCGCGCGACAGTGGTCCAGTCGGCGGGATCGGTGTGATCCTCGGTGGTGACCATCCACATCGCATCACCGAACAGGGTCGGATCGCAGGCTGTCCATCCTGAGCGGCTCGTTCCGGCCATCGGGTGCCCGCCGACGTAGCGCGCATGCGGATGCAGGCGCGAGACCTTTTCGGCCACCGCCTGCTTCACGCTGATCACGTCGGTGAGCAGGCAGTCCGGCGCGGTCTGTGCGACGGCACTCAGCAGCGGATCGATCGTGGTGACCGGCGTGGCCAACACGATGAGCGCGTCGTCGTCTGCTGCGCGGCGCAGCGTCGACACCAGGTCGTTCGAGGCGTCGTATCCGGCGCCGAGCGCAGCGTCGACCGTCGTCGTCGATCGGTTGTATCCGTAGACGTCCCGCCCCGCCGCGGCCAGCGCCTGCATGAGCGACCCGCCGATCAGTCCGAGGCCGACTATGCAGACCGGTCGACGGTCGTCGGCGGACGTCTGCGATTCCGGAATGGTCTGCGAGCTGCTGTCGCGGCTGTCTGCGGTCACAACGTCCAGATTCGCACATCTCGCTCGTCGGCCGCCGTGGTGAGGGTGCCGGACGGTCGGAGTCGGGAGGGGATTGGGGCGGGCGTCACTTCTGGACTACCGTGAGCGTCATGGCAGGTGCCGGCGCTGGGGTTTCGGGCTCCAACAAGCAGCAAGCGAACGACGACATCGAAGGCTTCGCGGTAGCCGTGGTCCGCGAGGACGCCGTGTGGAAAGTCAAAGCACTCGACGCTTCTGCATTGAGCGATCTGTCTGCCGCCGAGACCCAACTCCGTGAACTCCGCGCCGCAGGCGCCATCTTCGGACTCCTCGACATCGACGACGAGTTCTTCATCGTCGTCCGTCCCGCACCGGGCGGTGCCCGACTGTTGATCTCCGATGCGACCGCCGCGATCGACTACGACATCGCCGCCGACGTGCTCGACGCCATCAACGTCGACGTCCCCGACCTCGACGACGATGAGCTCGACGACATCGACCCCTGGGAGGAAGGCGACCTGGGCGTGCTCTCCGACCTCGGATTACCGGACGCGGTGATGGGGGTGATCGTGGGCGACACCGATCTCTACGCCGACGAGCAGATCGGGATGATCGCCGCTCGACTCGGTTTCGCCGACGAATTGGCGAAGGTGCTCGACTCGCTGGGTCACTGAGTCGTCCGACGGACGGGACGGGCATTCATGGAGCGGCACCGCGACGTCGACTGGGGGCCCGTCGTGTGGGATCAGATGATCGGCGAAGCGCTTGCTGCGGCAGTCGAATCCTCCGGACCCGACGACGTCCCGATCGGTGCGGTCGTCTTCGATCCCGCGGGCGTCGAACTGGCGCGGGCCGGAAATCGTCGCGAGCTCGACGCCGACCCGACCGCCCATGCCGAGATCCTCGCCCTGCGCGCTGCCGCCCACGCCTACGGCGACGGATGGAGACTGCCCGGCTGCACACTCGCCGTGACCGTCGAGCCGTGCACCATGTGCGCGGGCGCGATCACGCTGTCCCGCGTCGACGCACTGGTCTTCGGGGTGTGGGAACCGAAGACAGGTGCCGTCGGGTCGCTGTGGGACGTGGTGCGTGACCCGCGGTTGACGCACCGGCCACAGGTGCGTGGTGGGGTGCGCGAAACGGAATGTCGGGAGCTGATGATCGGTTTCTTCGACACTCGTCGCGACGGCTGATCGTCTCCCACGTCGAGCGCCGATCGCGCATCGCAGTGCTGTCAGGGTGTGACGCTGTCAGGGTGTGACGACGACCCGCTCGGGTCCGTCGTACGACCACGCCTTCTCGATGTCGTCGATCCCAAACCCGACGTAGGGCACCTGAAGGTCTCCCGAGGCGATCGCGTCGATGACCGCGGGGATCGAACGCATCTGCTGTGCTGCCGTCACCGATCCCGCTCCGCTACCGGAGACCGTGATGTTCCGTGAGCGCAACAGGCTCGACGGAACTGAGGCGTCGGCGCCGGCAAGGGAACCGATCTGCACGTACGAGATCTGGGCGTCGTCGTCGTGCAGACCCCGACGTCCCAGCGACGCGAACGTTGCTTCGGCGACCGGGCCCCAGACGTAGTCCAGGACGAGATCGGGCGTCGACGTGGAGATCGCCGCAGCCAGTGCGTCGGTGGGGTCGTCGACGTCGAGTCCGACGACCTCGACGTCGGGTGCCTGCAGGGTGCTCAGAACTGCCTGATTACGTCCCGCCGCGACGATGCGTTCGGCTCCGAGCAGTCGCGCGCTCTGTACTGCGAGCCGACCCGACATCCCGGTCGCGCCGAGGACCAGCACGGTGCCCAGCGCGCCGCGCGCATCGAGATGAGCGTGCAGCGGAAGCCATCCCGAACCCGCGGGATTGACCCCGGCGGCGACCGCGAGAGGATCTGCGTGGGGCGGGACCGCGAACCCGGCCTGCGCTGCCATCCGCTCGGCCATCGTCCCCCACGGTGCCGCGACACGGCCTGTGTACCGCAGCGACCCGTCGGCGGATCGGACGACCGCATCGATGCCCGGCACCTGCGGATAGACGCCGGAACTTCCGTAGTGGCGACCTGAGGCGAGTGACCGAACGACCTGGTGCAGACCCGCGCCGACGAGTTCGAAGAGCTCGGTTCCCTCGCTGACCTGCGGTTCGTCGAATGTTCCCCGCGTCGGTGTCTGCCCGGCTTCGCTGATGATCGCTGCGCTCATGGGTGCTCTCATGGGTGCTCTCCTTAACTTAGTTAAATCAGATACGGCTCAAGCGTCCCTTAACTTTGTTAAGCTGTCAACCGTGCCGCCAGGACGAGCCAAGGGGTTGACCCGCGCCGACATCGTGCAAACAGCGTTGGATCTACTCGACGAGAAGGGGATCGACGCGGTCACCGTTCGCGCGGTGGCGACGCGGTTGGGGGTGAAGGCGCCCGCGCTTTATTGGCATGTCGAGAACAAGCAGACGCTGCTCGACGAGATGGGCACCGAGATACAGCGTCGGGTCATCAATCGACTGCGCGATCAACCGATGCAGGCGTGGCCGGACTCGGTGGCGGCCTATGCGCGCGTGCTCCGTCGGGAGTACCTCGCGCATCGCGACGGTGCGCGGACATTCAGCGGAACGCGGCTGACCGATCCCGACGTCTTGCGCGCGCAGGAACCGTGGCTCGAGCAGATCGTCGACTCGGGGATTGCACTCGAAAAGGCGGTTCGTGCAATCGAATTCGTGACCGCGTTCGTCGTCGGGTTCGTCATCGAAGAGCAGGAGCGGCTACAGTCCGGCGAGCCGCGCTACTCGCTGGCGGAGCGGACCGCGATGCTCGGCGACGACGTCCCCCTCGTTGTCGAGGCTGGAAAGATCCTCTTCGGGGACCGTGAGCAGCGGTTCGAACGAAACCTCGAGGCCGTCGTCGACGCTCTGCGTGTCGATTCGTGAGGTCTTACGTCCCGATCTGTGTACTCAGGGTCTTCACCCAGAGACAGCGTCGACCTGCTGTGGCAGGTTGGTAATCGAGCGCGGAGCATCCGGCTCTGCATGGCGAGGAGTCGAGACCATGTCTGAATCGAGCGACAAGATCAACGAGGCCGTCGAGACGGTCAAGGGGAAGTTCACCGAGTTCACCGAGAACGAGAAGGTGCAGGACGCCGTCGGCACGGCCAAGGAGAAGTTCACCGAGTTCACCGAGAGCGAGAAGGTGCAGGACGCCGTCGGCACAGCCAAGGAGAAGCTGGGCGAGCTTGCCGACAACGAGAAGGTGCAGGAGACCTTGCACACAGCGAAAGAGAAGTTCGACGAGTTCAAGGGCAAACTGCTCGGAAACTGAGGCGGTAGCCTGGCTCAGTTTTTCGGCGTCGCTGCACGTCGGACGCCATCTCGATCGTTGAGAGAGTTCTGAGCCCAGGGATTCAGATCTGTCACTGCCACTTCGATGATGTGTACGGTGGATTTCAGGAGCCGCGAAAACCGCGCTCTGGTTCGCACACGCGAAGGAGAGAGTTCTATGGCAACCAGTGATGATGCTCAGAACAAGGCAGAAGAGCTCAAGGGTCGGGGCAAGGAAGCCGTTGGCAGCCTGACCAACAACGACGACCTCAAGGACGAGGGCAAGGGCGACCAGGCTGTTGCCGAGGGCAAGCAGAAGGTCTCTGAGGTTGCCGACAAGGTCAAGGACGGCGTCGAGAACATCAAGGACAAGCTCACCGGCCACTGAGCGTTGCGCTTCGAGCTGCCACCCTCCGCTGACCTGCTGATTTAGTGTCAGACGCCAGCTGCGGTACAGTCTTCCGCGGTGGCGTGTCCGAGCGGCCGAAGGTGCAGCACTCGAAATGCTGTGTGCGGTAACCCCGTACCGAGGGTTCAAATCCCTCCGCCACCGCCAGATACACCCCCTCATCTGCTCAGGTGAGGGGGTGTTTCGCTGTCTGTGGTCAGGAGGCGGGCGCGCAGAAAGTCGCGGAAGGAGCCCTTCCCCTGGTTCCCGACGTTTCCGCGTGAAGTTTCGCGGGGAAGGGTACGAAACCCGGGGAAGGAGCCCTTCCCCTGGTTCCCGACGTTTCCGCGTGAAGTTTCGCGGGGAAGGGTGCGAAACCCGGGGAAGGAGCCCTTCCCCTAGTTTCTGCGCGGCAACCGCCTGCCCCTCACCCCCTGCGCCGCCGCCCGTCGCAGGCACCCTGGTCGACGCCGCCCAGTCCCCGCGCCCCGGGGCCGGGAACCCGCCCCTCAGTGCTCCGTCGAGAACCCGACGCGCCGACGGTGCGCTTCCAGCGCGAGGGTGACCAGGCGGTCGATCAGGTCCGGATACGCGATGCCGCTGGCCTCCCAGAGCTTCGGGTACATCGAGCCGGGGGTGAATCCCGGGATCGTGTTGACCTCGTTGAGCAGCCAGCCGCGTCCGGACTCCTCGTAGAAGAAGTCGACGCGGGCCATGCCTGCACACCGCATCGCGAGGAATGTCGCGGCGGCGAGCTCACGGACCTCGCGCGTCGCCTCCTCACTCAGCGGTGCCGGGATCACCAGCTTGGCTGCGCCGGTGACGTACTTGTCCTCGTAGTCGTAGAACTCGCTGCCCGGGCGGATCTCGCCGGGTACCGACGTCTCGGGATGCTCGTTGCCGAGCACTGCCACCTCGACCTCGCGGCCCGAGACGAACTCCTCGATCACCACGACGTCGTCGTAGCGGAGGGCGAGGTTGATCGCCGCATCGAGCTCTGTTGCGTTGTGTGCCTTGCTGATTCCGACCGACGACCCGAGATTGGCCGGCTTGATGAACAGCGGGAGGCCGAGTTCCTCGATAGCGCGGAACGCCACGGTGCGCGGGTCGTCGACGCCGTCGCGGTACTCGACCCAGCGGCACTGCGGGATTCCCGCCTGGGCGGCGATGATCTTCGCCATGCCCTTGTCCATACAGGCGGCGGAGCTGAGCACACCGGCTCCGACGTAGGGCAGCTTGAACAGCTCGAGCATCCCCTGGATGGTGCCGTCCTCGCCGTGCGGGCCGTGCAGCAGCGGGAGGACGACGGTGATCGATTCCTCGGAGTGGGCCTGCAGCTCGCGCAGCGGGTCGACGACGGTGCCCGCGATGTCGAGGGCGTCGGGCAGTGGGGTGTTGTCGGCCAGCGACGCGATCACCTTGTCGTTGCGTACCCAACTGCCGTTCTTCGCGATACCGATCGGGACGAGGCTGTACTTGGCCGGGTCGGCGGCTGCCAGCACGTGCGCTGCGGTCACACGGGACACATCGTGCTCGGCGGACACGCCACCATAGAGAACAACCAGGCGCAGCAGGGGAGTCGACATGGGTCACACGATACGGCCACGCCGAGCCGCACTCTCCCCGGCGTGCGTGGTGTTTCGTGCCTTCCTCTAGCGTTGAGGCGTGCACATGCAGGCAAGTGAGCTGGCGGACGAGGTCGGCGGTCAACTCGTCGGAAACGACGTGACGGTCGACGGCGCGACGATCGACTCGCGCGCGGTGCGGGCGGGACAACTGTTCGTCCCGCTCGTCGCGGCTCGTGACGGCCACGACTTCATCGCGAGCGCTGTATCGGCGGGCGCGAGCGCGTACCTCACCTCGACGGGACCGGCGAGCGGCGTCGACGTTCCCGCCATCACGGTCGACGACACCGCTCTCGCCCTCGCCGACCTCGGGCGTGCTGCGCGGCGTCGACTCCCCGAGCGGGTCGTCGGGATCACCGGGTCGGTCGGCAAGACGTCGACGAAGGATCTTCTGGCCGGGTTGCTCTCCACGACGTACCGCACGGCGGCGAGTGAGAAGTCGTTCAACAACGAACTCGGTCTTCCGCTGACACTGTTCAACGCGCCCGACGACACCGAGGCGGCGGTGGTCGAGATGGGTGCGCGTGGCGTCGGACACATCGAGTTGTTGTGCTCGATCGCGCATCCGACCGTCGGCATCATCACCCGGGTCGAGGGTGTTCACCTCGAACTCTTCGGCAGCATCGAGGCCGTCGCGCGAGCCAAGGGCGAACTGGTCGAATCACTTCCCGCCGACGGGATCGCCGTCCTCAACGCCGACCACAAGCACGTGGCCGCGATGGCGTCCCGGACCTCGGCGCAGGTGCTCACCTACGGGCTGGCCCCGTCGGCCGACGTCGTGGCCACCGACATCACCGTCGACGATCAACTCCGCGCCTCGTTCCGGTTGCACACGCCCTGGGGCAGCACAGACGTGACTCTCGCGGCGCGTGGTGAGCACCAGGTGTCGAACGCGCTCGCGGCGGCCGCCGCCGCAGGTGGACTCGGGGTTCCCGTCGACGACATGCCCGCGGGTTTCCTCGGTGCCACCCTCTCCGGTCTCCGGATGGAACTGTCGACCACGCCGAACGGCGTCGTCGTACTCAACGACTCCTACAACGCCAACCCGACCTCGATGTCGGCGGCGCTGCGCTCCCTCGCAGCGCTCGACGCTCGACGACGCTTCGCCGTGCTGGGGACGATGGCCGAGTTGGGGCACGATTCCGACGCAGAACACGAGGCGATCGCGTTGCAGGCCGATTCACTCGGTGTACAGGTGATCGCCGTCGGCGAGCCGACATACGGCTCGACCGCCACCCACGTCGCCGACATCGACGCCGCTGTTGCCGCCCTCGACGGACTCGGCAACGGCGACGCGGTGCTCGTCAAGGGCAGTCGCGTCGCCGCGCTCGAACGGGTCGCCGAGAAGCTGGGCTGAACCTACCTGTCCTGCGCGTTCGCGCGGATCACGTCGCGCAAGAACACGGCCAGACCGGGCGCGACGTCGTCGTAGTGCTTGGCGAATCGAGGATCGTCGACATACATGTCGCCGAGACAGACCTGCATCTCGTAGCTGCAGTCGTAGAACTTCTCGATACCCGCGCGGTGCGCCTCGGCGAGCTCGTTCGCCTCGGCAGAACCGGGTTCGACGCCGCGCCGCATCGCTTCGGCGAGCTGTGATTCGAGCGCGTCCGCCTCTGCCTTGATCTGTCTCCAGTCGTCTTTGCCGTACTGCGCGGCCCGTTGCTGACTCTGCTTCCACTGCTCGGTGCCGCCCCAGCGTTGCTGCGCTTCGTCGGCGTACTCCTCGCCGAGCCAGTCATCGCCGAAGATCTCGGTCTGTTCGGCAGCCGACAGCGCAATGCCGTTCTTCTTCGCCTTCATCATGTCCTCCACAGCTGCAACCATTCGGTGCAAGCGGGCGATCCTCTCGGTGAGCAGATCACGCTGGGTACTCAAGTGACTCAGCGCATCGGCGTCCGGATCGTCGAGCAGGGTCGCTATCTGCTCGAGCGGAAAGCCCAGCTCCCGGTACATCAGCACCTGGTGAAGACGCTCGACGTCGGCGTCGTCGTACACGCGATAACCGGCGAGTGTTCTGCCCGACGGCGCGACCAGCCCGATCTGGTCGTAGTGATGCAACGTGCGGACACTGACGCCGACGAGCCCGGCGACCACACCGACGGTGAGGTCGCCCGACCTCGGGGCATTTCCTTCGCTCACACCGATGACCTTGCTGCCTGACGTCGCGTGAGGGTCAAGTCGGCGTGCACGTCAGGGCGCGAAGCCGACCCGGTCCGAGCCCTTCTCGCATGCCGCGAGCAGTCCGTTGCCGGTGGCAGGCGCGCACGTCCAGCCGTCGACGTCCTGTGGCTCACCGCTGGCGATCTTCGGGCCGTACGACTTCGCGAGCGTCATGGCCTCGGAGCAGCTCAGGTCACCGGCGAGGATCTGCACCCGCAGCGCGCCGTCGGGTCCGGAGATCTTGTCGCACACCTTGGTCCCTGCGGCGGTCTCGTCGGGTATCGACGTCGTCGGCGATGCCGGACGGGGGCCACCGACCACGGCGGGACTGGTGGATTCGCTCACCGACGTCGCTGCCGGGCTCGCAGTGTCCGCTTGCTCTTCGGAGCCGCAGCCGGTCAGCACCAGCGAAGCTGTTCCGAGGGCTCCGCAGCAGGCCAGCACGATCCGGGTGGGTACCTTGAGATTCGTTCCGCGCATCATGGACTCACCGTAGCGAATCGGCTGTCGAGTCCCGGTCGGCTCGTCGGGAGCTCATTTGAGCTCAGGCTGCTCGAACTGCGAAGATCGGGCTGTGACCCCGCCCGATACCGCCGACACCAATTCGACCGGCCTGCACCTGCGTCCCGACCACTCGTATTCGGTCGGCACGCGCCTCGACGGTTCGCTCGGCCGCACCGGGGTCATCACGACGCCCCACGGCGACATCCGGACACCTGCCTTCGTGCCGGTCGGAACGAAGGCAACGGTGAAGACCGTCCTGCCCGAGGCGGTCGAAGCGCTCGGTGCGCAAGCCGTGCTCGCCAACGCCTACCACCTCTATCTGCAACCGGGACCCGACATCGTCGACGCTGCGGGCGGGCTCGGCGCGTTCATGAACTGGTCGGGTCCTACGTACACCGACAGCGGTGGGTTCCAGGTGATGTCGCTCGGCGCCGGTTTCAAGAAGGTCATCTCGATGGACGTGACCGGTGAACAGGACGACGAGAAGATCGCCGAGGGGCGCGAACGACTTTCGCGAGTCGACGACGACGGCGTCACCTTCAAGTCGCACCTGGACGGATCGTCGCACCGGTTCACTCCTGAGCTGTCGATGCAGATCCAGCACCAACTCGGTGCGGACATCATCTTCGCCTTCGACGAGTTGACGACGTTGATGAACACCCGTGGCTATCAGGAGAATTCGCTCGAGCGAACCAGGCAGTGGGCGATTCGGTGTCTCGCCGAGCACAACCGGCTCTCCGTCGAGCGCGGCCACCGGCCACAGCAATCGCTGTGGGGAGTACTGCAGGGTGCACAGTACGAGGATCTCCGACGCAAAGCCGCGCGCGACCTGACCGACCTCTCGCGCCGTGACCAGGATGCGGGCGGAAAGGGCTTCGGCGGTTTCGGTATCGGCGGTGCGCTGGAGAAGGCCAACCTCGGCACCATCGTCGGATGGGTCAATTCCGAACTGCCGGAGGACAAGCCGAAGCATCTCCTCGGGATCAGCGAGCCCGACGACATCTTCACCGCCATCGAGAACGGCGCCGACACCTTCGACTGCGTGTCGCCGACCCGCGTCGCCCGCAACGGCGCCATCTATTCGCTCGACGGCCGCTACAACATCACCAACGCGCGTTACCGCAACGATTTCCGGTCGCTGGATCCCGAGATCACCAATTACACATCGCAGTACTCGCGTGCCTACCTGCATCACCTGTTCAAGGCGAAGGAAGGCCTCGCCGCGACACTGGCGACACTGCACAACGTCGCTTTCGTCGTGCAGATGGTCGACGGTGCCCGCCGGGCCATCGAATCCGGCGACTATTACGCCTACCGCGACGAGTTTCTCGGCCGCTACTACGCGGGCAACCGCGACAACTGAGCGCACGCCGGCCGAGCCGGTCACCACTGGTTCGAGACCGCCGGGAACCGACGCGGAGTCCGGTTCGTTCGATTCGCGTATCCTGGACGTATTCGTCCATCCCCGCAGCAGAAAGACATGATGAACCGCGCTCGGCGCAAAAAACGGAGACCTCGACGATCCTGCCCCCGTTCGGGGGCATTCACCACTTCTGACCGGTCGGTGCCCACCCCGACGGTTCGCGACGAGGTGTTCGCATGATGATCGTCCTCGGAATCGTGCTCGGCATCCTGGTCGTCTTCGCCATCACCGCCCTGACCGGGTACTTCGTCGCACAGGAATTCGCCTACATGGCGGTCGATCGCTCACGCCTCAAGGCGCTCGCCGCCGACGGTGACGCATCGGCGGCCAACGCCCTCAAAGTCACCCGCCGCACGTCCTTCATGCTCTCGGGTGCACAGCTCGGCATCACGGTCACCGGTCTGCTCGTCGGTTATGTCGCCGAACCATTGATCGGCAGTGGCGTCGGCGAACTACTCGGCGATGTGGGAATCCCGGTCGCGCTCGGTGTGGCGATCGGTACCGTGCTCGCCGTGCTCTTCTCCACCGTCGTGCAGATGGTGTTCGGCGAGCTGTTCCCGAAGAACCTCGCGATCGCTCGTCCCGAGCCGGTCGCTCGTCGACTCGCACTCTCGACCTCGGTCTATCTGAAGGTCTTCGGACCGGTCATCACGCTGTTCGACGCCGCGTCGAACCTTTTGCTCAAGGCCCTGCGCATCGAGCCGGTGCACGACGTCGAACACTCCGCCTCACCGCGCGACCTCGAACACATCGTCGCCGAGTCGCGGGAGGTCGGCGAACTCCCGGCCGAATTGTCGACGCTCCTCGATCGCGTGCTCGACTTCCCCACGCGCACAGCAGAACACGCGATGGTTCCCCGACCGCTCGTCGACTTCCTCGCCGCCGATACCGCGTTGCCCGAGATCCGCTCACTGATGGCGGCCGGGCACACGCGATATCCCGTCATCGGAGACACCCCCGACGACGTGGTCGGGATCGTGCACCTGCACGACCTCTTGGAGCGACTCGACGACACAGGTCTCACGGCAGCGGATCTCGCCCGACCTGCCGCGATCGTTCCCACCACGCTGCCGCTCCCGGCGGTGCTCGACCGTCTCGATCCGGCAACCGACGACGAAATGGCGGTTGTCATCGACGAATACGGTGGCATCGCGGGAATCATCACCGTCGAGGACATCGCCGAGGAGATCACCGGCGAGATCGACGACGAACACGACGTCGCATCGTCGGAGCCGATCCAGCGGGCCGACGACGGTTGGCTCGCCCGTGGTGACACCCACCTCGACGAGGTGTCACGACTGATCGGCCATGACGTGGCCGACGGCGATTACGAAACGCTGAGCGGACTGGTCATCGCGACGTCGGGCGACCTGCCCGAGGTCGGCGACAGTGTCGAAGTGCCGCTCGCCGACACGGCTTTCGGCGCATCGACCCCGACGGTGACCGCTACCGTGACGCAGCTCCGCCGCCGCGTTCCCGCGCAAGTGCATCTGGCCATCGCCGAGGAGGGCGACGCCGATGAGTAACCCCTGGGTCGTACTCGCCGCCACGATCGTGTTGATCGCGGCGAGTGCGTTCTTCGTCGCCGTCGAATTCGCGTTGCTCGCCGCACGCCGTCACCGCATCGAAGACGCTGCGCAGACCAGCCGTGCCGCGCGGGCCGCGCTGCGCAGCTCGTCGGAACTGTCGGTGCTGCTCGCCGGTTCGCAGTTGGGTATCACCGTGTGCACGCTTGCGCTCGGTGCGGTCACCAAACCCGCTGTGCATCACTGGATCACACCCGGAATCGAGGCGCTCGGCGCACCGCTGTGGATCGCCGACGTCGTCGGATTCGTGCTGGCGCTCATCATCGTGACCTTCTTGCACCTCGTGGTCGGCGAGATGGCACCCAAGTCGTGGGCCATCGCACATCCGGAGAAGTCGGCTGTGCTGTTGGCGATTCCGATGCGCGCGTTCATGTGGGCGGTGCGACCGGTTCTGCTCATGTTGAACCGTCTGGCCAACTGGTGTCTGCGTCGGGTGGGTGTTGAGCCGGTCGACCAGATGTCGTCGGGCCAGGACTCCGCGACGCTGCGACAGCTCGTCGATCACTCCGCCGAAACCGGGATGCTCGACGACGAGTACCACCATCGCCTCAGTGCGGCACTCGCGACCGAGGCACTCACCGTCGGCGACGTCGTCGGCGACAGCGCGCTCGACGCAGTGTCAGCGGAGGCGTCTCCGGCTGGCATTCAGCAGGTTTCGCGTCAGACCGGACACTCCCGACTCCTCGTCGTGCGCGGCGGTGAGGTCGACGAGAATCTCACCTCCGACTCGGTGATCGGGGTTGTCCATGTCCGAGACAGCCTCGACGCCGCCGACGATGTCACTGCGGCCGACCTCGCGCGCGACATACTGATCGTGCCAGCCGAGTTGCCTGCCTACGAGGGTATGGCGCGGATGCGAGACCGTCGCGCACACATCGCGCTCGTCTCCGCCGGCGACGAGGTTCTCGGCGTCCTGACCCTCGACGATCTGCTGGCCAGGCTGTTGGTCACCGCGTCCTGAAGACCGCGTGAAATCTGAGGGTGGTCAACGCCATTCATCGTCGGTGAGAATCCACGGCTGCGTCGGCAGCCGGGTCGGGTCGAATCGTCGCGCCAGATCGACGAGGGTGACCCGCTCGCCTGGATCGGCCAGGTTCAGCGACACCGCGATGTGGTCGAGGACCGTGGCGGTGTCGATCCCACGGTCCGCGAGATCGGCGAGTGTCACGGCTCCGTCGCGCTTCGACAGTCGAATGTTCTTGTCGTTGAGCACCATCGGAACATGTGCGTACACCGGGGGAGCATGCCCGAGGAGTGTCGTCAGATAGGCCTGGCGGGGCGCCGACGACAGTAGATCGTCGCCCCGCACCACCTGGTCGACGCCCTGCTCGCCGTCGTCGACGACCGCCGCGAGGTTGTAGGCCGGCGTGCCGTCGCCGCGCTGGATGACGAAATCGTCCACGGTGCCGGTGTACTCACCGTGCAGGACGTCGAGCACGCTGAACTCGTCGACATCCGCGATAATCCGGATCGCGGGCGGGCGCCCCGACGCCCGCTTCTCATCGCGCTGCGCGACGGTGAGATGTCGACAGGTGCCCGGGTACGCGCCCGGCGGTGAATGCGGCGCCGACGGCGCCTCGAGGATCTCACGTCTCGTGCAGAAGCACTCGAAGGTCCGGCCCCGCGCGGTCAGGTCGTCGATGACGCTGCGGTACCTCTCGATCCGGTCGGTCTGATAGAGCACCGGCGGATCCCACTCGATCCCGAGGACATGCAGATCGTCGATTTGTCGCTGATCGGAGCCGACCGCGGTGCGGTCCAAATTCTCCATCCGGAGCAGAAAACGGCGCTGCGAGGTCCGTGCGAACAGCCACGCGAGGACAGCTGTGCGCAGATTCCCGACATGCAGATCGCCCGATGGCGACGGCGCATACCGCCCGGCCGGGACCGCCGGGTCGACGGGGGAGTGGTGCGCGCACATCGTCGACGACACTACCGCCGATGGTCGACGGGTTGATCGATCCGGTCCCGGTCGACCGAGTGAGCGGCCGGGCCGGCGTCGCATCATCATTGCGGGATCGTCGCGCAATGGGGAGTATGGGGGCGTGGACCTACCGGTCATGCCTCCCGTCGCGCCGATGCTCGCCAAGGCTGTCACAGCGGTGCCCGATCAACCGGACACCGAATCTGCGCCGACGTGGTCATACGAGCCGAAGTGGGATGGCTTTCGCGCGTTGGTCTTTCGTGACGGCGACGAGGTGTACATCGGTTCGCGCGGCGGCAAAGACCTCGCCCGGTACTTCCCCGAGATCGTCGACGCCGCGCGTGCCGAGCTACCCGAGAAGGTGGTGCTCGACGGCGAGATCGGAGTTCCGTCGACCATCGACGATGTACAGCGTCTCGACTGGGATTCGCTCGCGCAACGCATCCATCCCGCTGATTCGCGGGTACAGATGCTCGCCGAGAAGACACCGGCGATCTTCATCGGATTCGACGCGCTGGCGCTCGGCGAGAACAGCGTGGTCGACGAACCGTTCGCGCTTCGACGCGACACCCTCGTCAAGGCTGTCGGACCGAGTGGCGCCGATCGTCGATTCCATGTCAGCCGTGTCACGACCGACGCCGCCACCGCGCGCACCTGGTTCTCGGCGTTCGAGGGCGCGGGACTCGACGGTGTGGTCGCCAAACGCCTCGACGCCCACTACCTGCAGGGCAAGCGCGAGATGCTCAAGATCAAGCACAAACGGACCGCCGACTGCGTGGTCATCGGCTACCGGGTACACAAGAGCGGCACCGGGCTCGGCTCGATGTTGTTGGGCCTCTACAACGATTCGGGAGACCTTCACATGGTCGGTGGCGCCGGGGCGTTCACTGACAAGAAGCGACTCGAACTCGAAGAGATGTTCTCGCCGATGCGCACCGATCCCGACAAGCCCGCACCGGGCGAGCCGACGCGGTGGAGGTCGGAGAAGTCCGGCGAGTGGATTCCGATCCGACCGGAATTGGTTGCCGAGGTCGCCTACGACCAGATGGAGAACCATCGTTTCAGGCACACCGTGAAGTTCCTGCGCTGGCGCCCCGACCGTGATCCGCAGAGCTGCGGATACGACCAACTCGAGGTTCCGCTGACCTACGATCTCCACGATGTGCTCGAGGGGGAGGGCTGACATGGCATCGCGCTCGCCCGCAGAGGAGCTCGACGTGGACGGCGTGGCCGTCCGGATGAGCAATCCCGACAAGATCTACTTTCCCGAGTTGGGCGAGAACGGTGGCCGTAAGAGGAATCTCGTGGGTTATTACCAGCGCATGGCGCAGTCCCGCGACGATGGCTCCGATGGGCCGGTCTTGACCGCCTTGCGCGACCGCCCGACATTTCTGCAGCGCTTTCCCGACGGCATCGACGGCGACGAGATCTACCAGAAGCACCTGCCGAAGAAACGTCCCGACTTCGTCGAGTCGACGCGGATCACCTTCCCGTCGGGCCGCACCGGTGACGCACTGCGTCCGACGAGCGCGGCGTCGATCGTGTGGGCGGCCAACCTCGGGACCGTGACGTTCCACTCGTGGCCGACGGTCGCCGCCGACAACGATCACCCCGACCAACTGCGCATCGACCTCGATCCGCAGCCCGGCACCGACTTCGACGACGTGCGACGCGTTGCCGTCGACCTCCTCGCGCCGCTGCTCGACGAGCTGGGCTATGCGGGATACCCGAAGACCTCGGGTGGCAGGGGAATTCACGTCTTCGTCCCCATCGAGCCGCGCTGGGATTTCATCGCCACCCGGCGCTGCGGTATCGCGCTCGCACGCGAACTCGAACGTCGTGACCCCGACGCGGTGACCACCTCCTGGTGGAAGGAGGATCGCGGCGAACGGATCTTCATCGACTTCAACCAGAATGCGCGTGACCGCACGATGGCAGCGCCCTATTCGGTACGACGCACCGCCATCGCACGCGTGTCGACTCCGGTGACCTGGGCCGAACTCGCCGACGTCGAGCCAGACGACTGCACAATCGCCACGGTCCCCGAACTCGTTGCGCGACGTGGTGATCCGATGGCCGACATCGCCACGCACCGTCGAGGTCTCGAACCGCTGTTGGAGATGGTCGAACGGGATGACGCACAGGGTCTGGGGGACATGCCGTACCCGCCGAGCTACCCGAAGATGCCGGGTGAGCCGCCGCGGGTGCAGCCCAGCAAGAAGGTGGGAGCCCACTGGGACGCGGAGGGGAACAGGATCGGTCCGCCCTGAGCGCCGACGATGGCGCCGCACACAGGAAATGAGTAGCACATGACAACACGCACCACCTTCGAGTCGTGGCCGGAGCTGCGGGTCGCCGACTGGGAGCAGACGCGCGACACCGTACACATGTGGAGCCAGATCGTCGGCAAGACGCGACTCGCGTTGGCGCCGCCGGAGAACCATTGGTGGAACATCGCGCTCTACGTGAACTCGGTGGGACTGACCACATCCCTGATGCCGTACGACGGCTACGGCGTCGAGGTCGTCTTCGACTTCGTCGACCACGTTCTGAACATCACCACGACCAAGGGGCAGCGACGGCAGGTCCGTCTCGAACCGCGCACCACCGCCGACTTCTACGCCGACTATGTGGCGCAGCTGCAGTCGCTCGATATCGATGTCCCGATCTACGATCGGCCGGTCGAAGTGGCCGAAGCGATTCCGTTTCCGGAGGACACGAAGCATGCGTCCTATGACGCAGACGCCGTTCACGCATTCTGGACGCAGCTGGTGAGCACCGCGCGAGTGTTCGCGGAGTTCCGTGGTAAGTGGCGCGGCAAGTGCAGTCCGGTCCACTTCTTCTGGGGCTCATTCGATCTCGCGGTCACGCGTTTCTCCGGACGGCCTGCGCCACAGTTCTCCGGCGCCGTGCCGAATTGTCCGGCCCACGTGATGATCGAGTCGTACTGCGAGGAGGTGTCGTCTGCCGGGTTCTGGCCCGGAGGGGCCGACGAGGGGTCGTTCTACTCGTACTCCTACCCGGTGTATGACGGTTCCGCCGATGCGCCCGTGCACCCCAAGGGTGCCGGCTACGACGCCGCGCTCGGTGAATACCTGCTGCCCTACACCGCGGTTCGTACCGCAGCCGACCCTGACGCTCACCTGCGTGAGTTCCTGCAGTCGACCTTCGACGCCGAAGCCCGTCTGGGGGAGTGGCCGTAGGTGGCCACAGAATGTCGGTCGACTCCCTGAATGTGTGTGCTGCAGCAGCCACATTCTCCGATCAGACCCACATTCTCGTCAGCCCAGCGCGTGCCGAGCCCAGTCGGAGAACGATTCCCACTCGATCTGCGGGTACGCGGCGTGGAGCGCCGCGACGTCGACGCTGTATCCCTCGGTCGCCAGAAAGGTGAACATCGCTCGCATGTCGGGCGACGAAATGCGTTCGGGATCAAAGGATTCTGCCTGCACCTTGTCGCCTGTGGCGGCACTGACGGCCTCGGCCATTGCATTCGGGGTGATCTCGTCGGACGCGAGGTCGATGCGTCGGCCGGCGAAGTCGGCAGGAGCGTCGAAGATCATTGCGACGAACCGTCCAAGGTCTCTGCGAGAGAGTTGTTGCAGGGGCTTCTCGGCGGGCATGCCCATCGGGATGACCCCCGCCTTGAGTGCGTCGAGGCCGCCGAGCAGGTTGTCGTAGAAGTAGGTGGGTCCGACGATGGTGTGTGAGAGACTCGACGCCGCGAGCTTCTTCTCCACTTCGTATTTCGAATCGAAGTGCGGGATGCCGGTGTTGCGATCGGCGCTGGCGACCGACGAGAACACCAGATGGGGCACGCCTGCGCTCGTCGCCGCGGTGATGATGTTGTCGCCCTGACCGACCTCGGCGTCGGCGCCCGACTCGAACGGCGTCGTCAACGCGAAGACACCGGAAGCGTCGGCAAAGGCGTCGTCGAGGCCCTTCCCGGTGGCGATGTCGGCGACGGCCAGCGGGATACCACGGTCGGCGAGTTCCAGTGATCTGTCGGAGTCGGTGAACCGGACGACCGCGCGGACGGGTTTGCCCGCATCCTGCAGGGCGTGCAGGACGGCACCGCCCTGGTTACCGGTCGCGCCGAGTACGACGTAGGGGGATTCTGGTGAGGGCATCTCGGTTGGCCTTTCCGTCAAGTGGGGGCACCTTCGACGCTACTGCGCCACCTCCCGGCGTCGGCCTCAGATTTGGGTATGCCGTCGCGGGACCGTTATCATCGCCAAGCCTGGAGGATTCGCCTAGTGGCCTATGGCGCTCGCCTGGAACGCGGGTTGGGTTAACGCCCTCGGGGGTTCGAATCCCCCATCCTCCGCAGCAGACACGAGCCCGGTTCGCAGAACATGCGCCGGGCTCGTGTCGTCTCCACGCACCCGATGGGGTGCCGTCGACGACGGTCCACGGACTTCTCCTCACGCCGCTCCCGTGTTCACCCGCCGGACACCTGCGGCAGGCAGCGTGTCCCTCGCTATGTATCGACGACCGGTTGGAGTGAGTGTCATGGCAGCGTGTCCCAGTAGTAGTAGGCCGGAAGCGTCGCGGCCGCGTCCCAACCGTCCGTTACAACCGACGAGGTGGCCGACACTGCGTTTGGCGGTGTCAGTGGTCGCGCTCGTGCTGGCGGCGGGTCTGTCCCTGGCAGCCCCGGCCCACTCGGCGCCCCCAGCGCAGCGTGGAATCGATCCCGTGCACACCCCGACCCGCGCAGCCACCGACTTCACGTTCCTCATCGCCTACAGCTTCGGCAACCGAATCCCGTCGGGCGTCGACCCGACACGCACAGTCGGGGAGCCGGGACCGGTCAATGAGGCGCTCGCCGACGCCGCTGTCCGCACGCGCGGCGATCGGAGCATCCCGATCTACGCCCAGACCGAGATCGCCCGGGTACTGACCTCGAAGTACCACGCGACCGGCGTCGTCGAGATCCCACCGGACCGCAAGCCCGACGGCACCCTGGTCTACCTGTCCACCGATGGGGTCGCAGCCAAGGTCGCCGCGCTGCGCGGACGGTCTGCACACACGGACGTCGCGGGCGTCGTGGCGTTCTCCGACCACCTCTGGCGGGCGGTCTACACGACGCGTGCCAACGGACTCGACGCCTACGCACCCGCAGAGATCGCCATGCCGTCGACCTACGATCCGCAGTCCGGCCAGGACTGGACACGAAGCCGCGCCGCCTACCTTCCCCGCGACTACGCGGCGCGACTCGCGCTGGTGCCGCGATTGGTGCGTTGATCGCGGAGAC
This sequence comes from Gordonia otitidis, assembly GCF_020735545.1. Taxonomy (NCBI): domain Bacteria; kingdom Bacillati; phylum Actinomycetota; class Actinomycetes; order Mycobacteriales; family Gordoniaceae; genus Gordonia; species Gordonia otitidis. The sequence goes on along the minus strand of NZ_CP085974.1, from coordinate 1,577,930 downwards.
ACCGCGGCGCGACTCGCGCTGGTGCCGCGATTGGTGCGTTGATCGCGGAGACACCGCGGCGCGACTCGCGCTGGTGCCGCGATTGGTGCGCTGATCGACCCGCTGTCGCTCCGTCGCGGTGACTCGCTACAATTGACGACGGATCCCGCGCGGCGTGCATCCTGTGAACTCCCCCAGGGCCGGAAGGCAGCAAGGGTCAACGGGCTCTCTCGGGTGCGCGGGGTCCTCTAATCTGTTCAGATCCGCAAGCGTGCCGAAAGCCGCCATCGAGCCTGGCGTCGGTTCGGCGAGAGGTTTCCGTTGAACTACCACTCGATGAGTGCAGACGAACTTCGCGCCACCCAGGACGACCTGCACAAGCTCTACGAGGGCTTGCTCACTGCGGGGCTGAAGCTGGATCTGACCCGCGGTAAGCCGTCACCGGAACAGCTCGACCTCTCCAACGAGTTGCTCTCGCTGCCCGGCGCCGACGACTACCGTGACGCCGCCGGAACCGACTGCCGCAACTACGGCGGGGTCGCCGGGTTGCCCGAGTTGCGGGCGATCTTCGCCGAGCTCCTCGCCGTCGACGCCGAGAATCTGATCGCGTTCGGCAACGCCAGCCTCGACCTCATGCACCAGGCAGTGGTGACCTCGCTGCTCAAGGGCACCCCCGACTCGTCGCAGCCATGGGCGTCGACGGGCGAGACCATCAAGTTCCTGTGCCCGTCGCCCGGATACGACCGCCACTTCGCGATCACCGAGCACTACGGCATCGAGATGATTCCGGTACCGATGCTCCCCAACGGGCCCGACGTCGACGTGTGTGCGCAGCTGGTCGCCGACGATCCGTCGATCAAGGGTCTCTGGGCAGTGCCCACCTACTCCAATCCGACGGGTGCGACGTACACCGAAGAGGTGGCACGCGCCCTGATGGCGATGCCCGCGGCACCCGACTTCCGAATCTTCTGGGACAACGCATACGCCGTCCACACGCTGGTCGACGCCCCGCCCACGCCGTTGCCGATCGTCGACATCGCTGCCGAGGAGGGACACCCGAATCGGGTGTACGTGTTCGGCTCGACGTCGAAGATCACGTTCGCTGGTGCGGGCGTCGCATTCTTCGGGTCGTCGGCGGCCAACGTTGCCTGGCTGACCGACAACCTCGCCTTCACGACCATCGGCCCGGACAAGGTCAATCAGCTCCGCCATCTCCGCTTCTTCGGAGACGCCGACGGCGTGCGTGCACATATGGCCAAGCATCGTGAGATCCTCGCGCCCAAGTTCCGGTTGGTGCTCGAGATCCTCGAGGACAGGCTCGCCGAGTCGAAGGTCGCCGCGTGGTCGGAGCCGGAGGGCGGCTACTTCATCAGCCTCGATGTTCTCGACGGTGCGGCGAAGCGAACCATCGAGCTCGCGAAAGATGCGGGCATCGCGCTGACGGCAGCAGGATCGACCTACCCGTACAAGCATGATCCGTACGACCGCAACATCCGACTCGCGCCGACCTTCCCCAGCACCGACGACCTTCGTGTCGCCATGGACGGCGTCGCCACCTGCGTACTCCTTGCCGCGACGGAGAAGCTCCTCGCCGACGTCGAATCCTGACGGAATGGCGCGCGTGTGACAGTTCGGCCATGGTGAGGGTCCCGCGACGTTGGGTCGTGGCCGTCGGGTTCCTGCTGCTCGCCGTGTTGGCCCTGTGGTTGCAGGACGTGATCGTTCCCTATACGACGCCGTTCTGGGGACTGTTCGACAATCAGCTCGACCTCGACGTGTACCGCGCGGGCAGCCAGACCGTACTCGACGGCGGCAGTCTCTACGACGCCAAACTGCTGGGCCAGATGGACTACACCTACGCGCCCATCTCGGCCATCATCTTCATCCCATTCGCGCTGATGTCGTTCGAGGCAGCCCGAATCGTGTGGACCGCAGGCATTTTCATCGCGCTGTACCTGGTGATCATGCTGTGCTTCCGCTCTCTCGGAAGACAGGCGAGCTGGCCGCTGCGCATCGTCGCGCTGTCGCTGGTTGCCGTCGCGCTGCTGCTCGAGCCGGTACGCACGACGGTCTGGTACGGCCAGATCAACGTCTTCCTGCTGCTCATCATCCTGGCGGACCTGCTGCGCGTCGACGGGCCGCGGGGAGACAGCAGTCGCGGCATGGGGCTCGGTACGGGCATAGCCGCGGGCATCAAGCTGACCCCGTTGATCTTCATCCTGTATCTGGCCGTGCTGCGACGGTGGCGGGCGATGTTCGGCGTCGTGGCAGGTTTCCTCGGCACCATCGTCATCGGATTCATCGCGCTGCCCCGCGAATCCTGGGCGTACTGGACCGACAAGATCTTCGACTCGAACCGGGTCGGGGCGCCGCAGACCGTCGGCAACCAGTCGATTCGCGGGTGGCTGGCCAATCTCATCCACACCGATGCGCCTAACTCGCTGCTGTGGCTGGTGCTGGTGCTCGCTGCGCTCGCCCTCGGCATGTTCGCGGCGGTCCTCGCGCATCGCAACGGCCAGGAACTGCTCGCGTTGAGCATCGTCGGAATGACAGCCTGCGCGATCTCACCGATGTCGTGGGGACACCACTGGGTGTGGTTCGTGCCGATCATGGTGATCTGCGTGAACCTCGTGTTGCGTACCGACCTCTCACCGCTTCGCCGCGTCATGGCGGGCGTGTCAGTGGTGTGCCTCGTCCTGGTGTCTTTCTCGTGGCGGACCTATCTCGCGCACCCGATCTGGTTCGTCAACAAGACGGTTCCCGACGCCTACCTCATCGGACTGTTCTTCAAACACGGCATCGTCTGGCTCGAGTGGTTCACTGTCTACCCCTACAACGCGGTCTTTCTCTGTACGACCATCGCGACCATCGTCGTCTATCGGAGACCACGGGTGTCCGTTGTGCCCGAGTCTGATCACGTGCGGGACACGATCGGCTAGCTGAGCTAACAGACACTTCGCCGTCGTCGACGTCACCTGTAGCGGGCTCAACCCGGGGCCGCCCGACGCCAGGGGATCACAATGCTTCGACGTTCGACGCTTCGCAGACTGATCGCAGGATTTGTCGGTGCGGGGGCACTCGCCGCCAGCACGATCGCAGCGGGGGCTGCCGCAGCCGACCAGACGGTCAACGACCAACTCGGAATGCGGTGCTACAGCCTCAACCCCAATATCCTCGACTTCCCGTCATTTCAGGGCGTCAACGTGCAGCGGGACGCAGGCGACAACACGTTCTGGCTCTCCGGGGACAGCAAGAGCTTCTTCCCCTACGCGTCGGACACGAGGATCACCGTCACGCAACTGCCCAACGGGCCGACGCACACCTACTACCGGCACTGGACCCACTCGATCGGCGACAACAGTGGCTACCAGATTTACGGCATCCCAGGCCGGGGCAAAGTGAAGATCACCATCAACGCCGTCGACCACGGACTGCTCACCCTGCGTGCGCCGGAGTGCTCTGCCGTGACCGACCTGAAGTGATCGACTATTCGGTTATCGCCAATTCACTGAACTCGGACACCTCGTCGTCCTACGCTGATGCCATTCTCGGCGGAGTGCACCGTGCCTCCGCACCGACGGTGGGAGTCTGTGATGGCCGGACGAGTGGCGGTACCCGATTCGATGGATCTCGGCTCGTGGACGGCACGACGCGCCGCGATCGGACCCGACCATCCGGCGGTGACCTACGGTGACGAGACGCTCAGTTACGCACAGTTCCAGCACCGAATCGATTGTCTCGCTGACCAATTGGTCGCCGGTGGTGTCGGGTCGGGTGACCGGGTGGCCTACCTCGGACCGAACCACTCGGCCTTTCTGATCTCGCTGTTCGCCTGTGCGCGGTCGGGCGCGACGTTCGTGCCACTCAACTTCCGACTCACCGGGCCCGAACTGGCCTACATCCTCGACGACTGCGGTGCGACGACACTGATCGCCGACGCCACGCTCACCAGCGTCGTCGACGAGGTGCGCTCCGACCTGTCGATCGCGCGGTACGTCGCGGTGGGGGAGGCATCGGGGTGGGAGAGCTTCGACGACCTCCTCGCTGTCGGCACGCCGATCGCGGAGCCGGTGTTCGCCGATCCCGCGGATGTCGCCGTCATCATGTACACCTCGGGTACCACCGGTCGCCCGAAGGGGGCGATGCTGACACACGGGAATCTGTTCTGGAACAACATCAATGCGCTTCTGAGTTTCGACACCGTCTCCTCCGACGTCACCTACACCGCGGCGCCGCTGTTTCACATCGGCGGCCTCAATGTGACGACGCTCGTGACGCTCCAGAAGGGCGGCCACGTCATCCTGTCGGGTGCTTTCGATCCGACGCAAGCACTCTCCGACATCGAAAAGTATCGCGTCACAACGATGTTCGGTGTGCCGGCGATGTTCTTGTTCATGAGCCAGGTGCCCACCTTCGCCACCGCCGATCTGTCGTCGCTGCGCTATTTCATCTGCGGCGGGGCGCCGGTCCCCGAACCGCTGATGCGTGCCTACGCCGACCGGGGTGTCACCTTCGCGCAGGGCTACGGCCTCACCGAGACGGCACCACTGGCCCTCGTGATGGGCATCGACGAATCGGAGAAGAAGATCGGTGCGGCAGGAAACAAGGTGTTGCCGCTGTCGGACGTCCGCCTCGTCGACGCGACCAACACCGAGGTCGCGGCAGGGCAGCCGGGCGAGATCTGCGTCCGCGGCCCGCAGGTGATGGTCGGCTATTGGAACAACCCGGCCGCCACCGACGCCGCGATCGACGACGACGGCTGGTTCCACACCGGCGACGTCGGGCGTGAGGACGACGACGGCTACGTCTACGTCGTCGACAGGGTCAAGGACATGGTGATCAGCGGCGGCGAGAACGTCTATCCCGCCGAGGTCGAAAGCGTGCTCTACAGCCATCCCGCGGTCGCGGAGGTCGCCATCGTCGGACTCCCCGACGCCAAGTGGGGCGAGGCGGTGACCGCTGTCATCGCCACGGCGCCCGGGGAGACCGTGACGCTGGAAGAGCTGCGCGAGTTCGCGGCCGACCGACTCGCCCGCTACAAGCTCCCGCTGCGCCTGGAGTTCGTCGACGCCCTGCCGCGCAATCCGTCGGGAAAGGTGCTCAAGTTCCAGTTGCGCGAGGAGTTGGGCGCGCAGAGCCCGTCCGCCTCCCCGGTCGTCTGAGCTGGCGGGGCGCATGCGCCGACAGTGACGGCTGTGGGGCCCGTGACCTGTAGCGGTACGTGCGCACCGTAGGTTTCTGCCGGCTCCGTCTGGCCGCGGTGTGGGGGCTGTGCACAGGGGTGGGGCAGCGGGTCGCGCTGTCGGTGTCCGCCGGTACTCTCGACGCGTGGCTCTGTATCGCACCTATCGTCCGGCAACCTTCGCCGAAGTCGTCGGTCAGGAGCACGTCACCGATCCGCTGAGCCGTGCTCTCGACGGAAACCGCATCAATCACGCGTACCTGTTCTCCGGGCCACGTGGGTGTGGCAAGACGTCGTCGGCTCGCATCCTGGCGCGCTCGCTCAACTGCGAGCAGGGCCCGACGTCGACGCCGTGTGGTGTCTGCTCCTCGTGTGTCGCCCTCGCCCCGGGCGGGCCGGGCAATCTCGACGTCATCGAACTCGACGCCGCGAGTCACGGCGGCGTTGACGACACCCGTGAGCTGCGCGACCGCGCCTTCTACGCCCCGTCCGAGTCGCGGTACCGCGTGTTCATCGTCGACGAGGCGCACATGGTCACCAACGCGGGCTTCAATGCGTTGCTCAAGATCGTGGAGGAGCCGCCTGAGCACCTGATCTTCGTGTTCGCCACCACCGAGCCGGAGAAGGTCCTGCCCACCATCCGCTCACGTACACACCACTATCCGTTCCGGCTCCTCGCGCCGCCGGTGATGCGCGGGCTGCTCGAGAACATCTGTGCCAAAGAGGGCGTCGTCGTAGCACCCGACGTCTACCCGCTGGTCATCCGTGCGGGCGGTGGTTCGCCACGTGACTCGCTGTCGATCCTCGATCAGCTACTTGCCGGAGCATCGGACGAGGGAGTCACCTACGACCGCGCCCTCGCACTCCTCGGCGTCACCGACATCGCCCTCATCGACGACGCCATCGACGCACTCGCCGCCTCCGACGGCTCCGCGCTGTTCGCGACGGTCGAGAAAGTCGTCGACGCCGGACACGATCCCCGGCGCTTCGCTGTCGACCTACTCGAACGACTGCGCGATCTCATTCTGCTGCAGGCAGTTCCCGATGCCGCCGAGCGCGGCCTGGTGGAGGCGCCCGGCGATCAGCTCGCACGAATGCAGGGCCAGATCGAGCATCTCGGTCCCGGCGGCCTCACCCGCTTCGCGGAGATCGTGCACGAGGCGCTCGGCGAGATGCGTGGCACCACCTCGCCTCGCCTGCTCCTCGAGGTGATGTGCGCGCGGATGCTGCTCCCCGCCGTCTCCGCCGACGACGCCGCGCTGCTCCAGCGCCTCGAACGACTCGAGTCGGGCGTCGCTCCGGCAGGTGGTAATGCCGGTGGTGCAACACCTTCGGCATCCGCGCGCGCCGAGGGTGCCCCCACTGCGGCGCCCGCCCCGCCGCCGGTCGATCCGCCCAAGTACGTGCGCCCCTCGCAGCGAAAGACAACCGACGGGGCGCCGCAGCCTACTCAGGCCGCCGCGACGCCGACCGGCGCGACCCGCGCGACCGGCGCGGCTGCCCCGACGCCTGCGGCAGCTCCGGCCGCTGCGCAGCCGCCGACTGACCCGACCACTCCGGTTGCCCCGACCGCCCCGCCCGCTGCGCAGGAACGACCCGTCGTCGCCGAGCCGACGCGCCCGATACCCAAGCGCGAGGATGCGCCTACCTCCACATCGCCTGCAGCAGCTGAACCTGCGGCTGACACGGTGACTGCGCCTGAACCGGCTGTGGTGCCGGCGCAGACACCGCCGGTATCGATCGTCGACGACGACATCCCACTGCCGGATGAGCCCGTCGACGATTTCGAGGCACCCATCCCCGACGATGGTCGTTCGGCGACGCCGCGGACGGTCGAACCCGAACCGCAGTCAGAACCCGAGCCCCAGACGGGCCTCGACGTCGAGTCGGCGCGCAAGCGTTTCCAGGAAGTCCGCGCTGCGGTTCGAGAACGTTCGAAGAGCCTCGAGCCGATGCTGTCGAATGCGGTGATCGACGAGATTCGCGACAACACAGTCGTGCTCGCACATCCGATCGAGGTGCTCGTTGGTCGGCTGTCGGCACCGCACGCCGTCGGCATCATGCGCGAGGCATTCGCCGAGGTGTTCGGCACCGATCTCGACGTAGCAACAGTGCACAAGGTCGTCGACGTCAGCGCGCCGGCGAAGAACGCTGCTGCGCAACCCGATCGACAGCAGCGTCGGACTCAGACGTTCGCGCGGCCGAGTCGTGCACGCTCGACGTCAGACGGTCAGGCAGAAGCGGCCGCGGCGCCGGAGGTTCCGGACGAGCCCGAGGAGCCCGAGCCGCCCCGCTCCGACGACGAGATCCCCGACTCCGAACGCGCCGAGATGGTCGCCGAGGTGCAGAACGCCACGCCCGAAGGTCGATTCGACCCCAACAAGGTCGCGATGGAGCTACTGCAGACCGAACTGGGCGCCCGGCCGCTGGAGTGACCCGCGATCCGTCGACGGCATCGGGTTTTCCGTCGACGGCACCGGAATCACCGCCGACGGCACCGGCGTGCAGCCCTTACGCGGCCCACCACGGGCGCAGCGGGAGGTTGCTGGTGCCCTTGTCGTCGAGCTTCGTGGCGAGCACGTGATGCAGCTGGACGATGTTGCGCTCGAAGCCGATTCGACATCCGGCCATGTACAGGCCCCACAGCCGCGCAGTGCCTTCGGTGACCTCTTCGACGGCCTCGTCCCAGTGCTCGACGAGGTTGCGGTTCCAGTCACGCAGGGTCATGGCGTAGTGCGGGCGGAAGTTCTCCTCGTGCAGTACCTCGAGTCCGCCGATGTCCTGGATCTTGGAGATGATCTTCCCTGAGCCCGTGAGCTCCCCATCGGGAAACACGTAGCGGTCGATGAACGACCCGGCGCGCGCGTTCTTGAAGTTGTCGGGGCGGGTGATGCAGTGGTTCAGCATCATTCCGCCGACCCGGAGCTTGTCGCGGATGAAGGTGAAGTACGCCGGGTAGTTGTGCACGCCGATGTGTTCGGTGAGTCCGATCGACGAGACGGCGTCGAACTCGCTCTCGGTGACATCGCGGTAATCGCTGAACCGCACCTCGGCCAGGTCGCCGAGCCCCTCATCGACGATCTTCTTCTGCGCCCACTCGGCCTGTTCTGCGGAGAGCGTGACGCCCAGTGCCTTGACTCCGCGCGATGCGGCGTAGCGCACCATTCCGCCCCAGCCGCAACCGATGTCGAGGAGGCGATCGCCCGGCTTGAGCCGTAGCTTGTCGAAGATCAGGCGGTACTTGTTCTCCTGAGCCGTCTCCAACGACGCCTCGAGGTCGGGGTAGACCGCGCACGTGTAGGTCATCGACGGTCCGAGGACCCACTCGTAGAAGGTGTTCGATACGTCGTAGTGATGATGAATGACCTCGGCGTCACGGGATTTGCTGTGCCGCAGACCTTCTGCGAATCGACGCCACCGCGGGAGTGCCTCCTGGGGCGGGGGTGCGATCGGCTTGAAGTGTTCGATCCCGAGTGAGCGGGCCACATGCGCCAGTGTCAGGGGTGAGGGGCGCTTGAACTCGAGGTCGGCGGCCAGCGCGCGCAGTGCCTCGTAGGGGTCGCCGGGATGGGCGCCGATCAGCTCGAGATCGCCAGACACGTACGCGCGCGCCAGGCCGAGATCGCCGGGCGCGGTGACGAGATATGTTGTGCCGCGCGAGTTCTTGAGGTTCAGGCCGTACTCGGCGTCGGCCGGGCCGGCCGAGCTGCCGTCGTAGGCGGTGATTCGGATGCTCAGATTCCCGCCGACGAGCGACTCGAAGATCTGCGCGAGGCTCATCTTTCCCTGCGACATGTCGGGGGAAGATGCGGGCGCGTTGTCCTTGAACGTGGTCATTGCCGTTTCACCGCTTTCGCATAGAGGTCGAGAAGCCGCCCGCGGGGGTCGTACCGCTTCTTGAGGAGCCGATAGTGTTCGCCGCCGTAGAGTTCGTCGAACTCGTCGGGGGAGTAGAAGGATTCCGAATACAGGGACTTGTGGCCGTCGAGATCGGCCACCTTCCGCTCGATGAGCTTGTTCGCGTGGCCAGGATCGTCGGGCGTCACCGGCACCGCCGACCAGAAGCCGACGTTGACGTAGGTGCGGTCTGGTTCGAGCGGGTACAGCGGCCACGGACGAACGGCGTCGGCGACGGGCAGTGCAGGCTCGCGTAAGCGCAAGGGACACAACCACACCGGTTCGATCGGGATGTTCTCGAGAAACCAGTCGAGATATGCGGTGGTGTTCTCGATCGGGACCTCGATGTCTTGCACCACCCGCTCGTTGGCGGGTAGCCCCTTGCGCTTGTTGAGGCGGTCGGCGATGTCGAAACGCTGGTCGTAGCCGATGAGCTTCCAGTAGAAACTGCTGCGCAACAGCTTCTTCGGCCAGACACGTCGGATCTTCGGGATCTGCGCACCGAAGGCGCGCGAACACCAGAACCAGTCGGTGTCCCACCGCCAGAGGTAGTCGTGGATGGTGAGGCGGTCGCGCTTGACGCCTGACTCGTGCTGGATGGACCGGTAGTAGATGTCCATGCCGGTGAAATCGCTCACCGGGCCCGCTTCGTCGGTCTGTCTCCCGACCGTGAGGTATGCCTCGTCAGCGGTGAACACCACACCGTCGAGATAGTCGACGCGCTCACCCTCGTAGCTACGCTCCTCGACTATGGCGTTCATGGTGGTCTGCAACGTCGGGAGATCGTGAAATCGTATGTGGCGCAACGACACATACGGCTGGACCTCTTCGAGCTCGATCTTCAACCGAACCGAATAACCCAGTGTTCCATAGGAATTGGGAAATCCGAAGAAGAGGTCGGCGTTCTCGTTGGTGGGCGTGGCGGTGACGATCTCGCCGTCGCCGGTGAGAATGTCGATCTCGAGAACCGACTCGTGCGGCAGACCGTTACGGAACGAGGTGCTCTCGATCCCGAGACCGGTGACGGCACCGCCGAGTGTGATGGTTTTGAGCTGGGGCACCACGAGAGGCGCCAGGCCATAGGGCAGCGTTGCGGCCACCAGATTCTCGTAGGTGCACATGCCCGCCACGTCGGCGGTCCTGGCTGCCGGATCGACGGAGACAACCCGGTCGAGACCCGACACGTCGAGTCCGGGATGCGGATTCTTCGCTCGTGCTCGAAAGAGATTCGACGTCTTTTTCGCCAGACGGACCGTCGCACCGGGCGGAATCGCCCGATAGCTGGCCAGGAGGGTGGCAACCCCGTCGTCGAAAGCCTCTGCCCCCATCTCCAACTGTCCAGAGCTCACTTGGCTAGCCTAGGACCTTGTCAGCACGCCCGCCAATCTGCCATGAAGGAGTACACGTCGTGGGTGAGATTTCCGCCAGCCAGTCGATCGATGTCGCCGCAAGTCCCGACCAGGTGATCGGAGTGCTCGCCGACTACGTCGACGCGCGCCCGGCGATCCTGCCCGAACAATACCGCGATTACCAGGTGATCAGCGGAGGTCAGGGCGACGGGACCGTGGTGCATTGGATTCTGCAGGCAACCTCCAAGCGTCAGCGCGACGTCAAGGCGACGGTCACCGTGGTTCCGGACACGATCACCGAGCGCGACGAGAACTCCTCGATGGTGACGACGTACAAGGTCGCTCCGGCCGGTAGCGGATCGAAGGTGACCACCACGACCACGTGGAATTCCAACGCCAGCGGTATCGGCGGATTCTTCGAGAAGACATTTGCGCCGAAGGGTCTCGCGAAAATCCAGGCGCAGCTGCTCGCCAACCTCAAGAAGCGGGTCGAGAAGTAATACAGCAGAGCAGCGGCGATAGCGGTTTCCGGGACCTCGCGCGGTGACCAGGGGCGATGAGCCTCGTCGCCGCGGCCGTGCCCGGCCGTCCCCGCTGCCGCCGCGCAATGGAGTCGACGCGACCCGGGTGGTGTTGCGCGGGAGCACCGAAGGCGCAGAGCGGACGGTCGGTGAGGCGTTGCTCGCCAGCCCGTCGTTGACTGGGCTGACCGTCGCGGACCTCCAGGAGCAGGTGTCCCGCGGCGAGCTCGTCGATGCTGCCGGCGCCACCGCCGACCTCGACGCCCCTGCCCGGGTCAACACGTCGTACTACCTCTATCGGGGTCTGCCCGACGAGATCGAGATTCCATTCGACCTGCCGATCCTGTACGTCGACGACAACATCGTCGTGGTCGACAAACCCCCCTTCCTCGCGACCATGCCCCGTGGGCGCCACGTCACGCAGACCGCGCTCGTGCGGCTGCGTCGTGCACTGGGCAACGACGCCCTCGCGCCTGCTCATCGACTCGACCGGTTGACGTCGGGCGTGCTGCTTTTCACCGTGAGGCCGCAGGTGCGCGCCGCCTACCAGGATCTCTTCGCGCGGCGTCTCGTGCGTAAGGAGTACCGCGCGGTCGCGCCGCTCGACCTCGCTCTGCGTACCCCGGTCACGGTGCGCAATCGTATCGAGAAGACCGCGGGTGATCTGCGCGCACTCGTCGTCGACGGCGACGTCAATGCGGTCAGCGACATCGAGCTCCTCGACGAACTCGGTGACGAAGTGGGGCTCTACCGGCTCCGACCACAGACCGGACGTACCCATCAACTGCGCCTGCACATGGCACTGCTCGGCGTACCCATCGTCGACGACCCGCTCTACCCCGACGTCCGGCCCGACCTGGCCGAGCTACCCGATCACGGCGACTTCAGCCGGCCGTTACGCCTTCTCGCCCACACGTTGGAATTCGATGACCCGCTGACCGGCGAATCGCGCAGCTTTGTCAGCGGACGGCGCCCCGAAGGCTCGTCGTGAGGGGTTGACCCGTCGTGAGAGGTTGATACGTACACAACCGTGGCGTCAGCGAATGGCCATCGAAATAATTGTGATGGCCTCTCGCTGACGTACGAGTTGTGTACGTAAGCGGGGCCCGCGGCCGTGGGATAGCTGCAGTCGCATCGTTAGGCTGGAATCGTGACCATCCACGCCTCCTACGAGCGCCACCCCGACCTGGGGTGCGAGGCCGTCGTCTTCATCGACGACGAATCGATGGGGTGCTTCCAGATCCAGCGCGACCTGGTCAACGCCGACACTGCTGCCCGTGACGGGTACTGCGTCACCACCGGTGCCAGCGCGCCCGTGTACGGAGGGGTCGTCGAATGGCGTCGCGTCGGCGACGACAGGCTGGAATTCGCGCTCACCCCGAAGGCCGGGCGACTCTTCGGAGACAACGTGCTCTCCTTCGAGATCACGCCCGCGGGCGAGGAGAGCGTCGACGAGATCGTCGAGCATGTCGAGCGTCTGCTGCGCTGACCACACCGACTACCCTGGAGCCCGTGACTCAACCTTTTGACCCCAGTTCCCTGTTCGGCGGCGGTGACGGCGGCGAGAATCCGATGGCCGGCCTGCTCGCCCAGGCACAGCAGATGCAGGAGAAGCTGCTTGCGGCGCAGGAGGAGATCGCGGCAACCGAGGTCACCGGCTCGGCGGGCAATGGGCTCGTCACGGTGACGGGCACGGGGACCGGCGAGGTCACCGCGGTGACCATCGATCCCAAGGTCGTCGACCCCGACGACGTCGAGACCCTGCAGGATCTGGTCCTCGGGGCGCTGTCGGACCTCGCGTCCAAGCGTGACGCGCTGACGAGCGAGAAGATGGGTCCGCTGGCCGGCGGTCTCGGCGGCGGACTTCCGGGTCTCGGCTGACGCCTCATGTACGAGGGCCCCATCCAGGATCTGATCGACGAGCTGGCCAAGCAGCCAGGACTCGGTCCGAAGGGTGCGCAGCGCATCGCTTTCCACCTACTCGCGGGCGAGAAGTCGGACATCGACCGCCTCATCGCGGCGCTCGGTCACGTGCGCGACGACGTCACATTCTGCGCCGAATGCGGCAACGTCTCGGCTGAGCGATTGTGCCGCATCTGCGCCGACGCCCGACGGGATGCCACCAAGATCTGCGTCGTGGAGGAGCCGAAGGACGTCCACGCGATCGAGCGGACCAAGGAGTTCCACGGCCGCTATCACGTGCTCGGCGGTGCGCTCGATCCGCTGTCGGGGATCGGACCCGACCAGTTGCGTATTCGCGAGTTGCTCCGACGACTGGCCAACCAGGAGGACGGCGTCGACGTGACCGAGGTGATCGTTGCCACCGATCCCAACACCGAGGGCGAGGCTACCGCGACCTACCTGCTGCGCATGCTCAAGGACTTCCCCGGACTGTCGGTGACACGCCTGGCGTCGGGTCTGCCGATGGGCGGCGACCTCGAGTTTGCCGACGAGCTCACACTCGGCAGGGCACTGTCGGGGCGGCGGGTCCTTGCCTGACACCAGCGCTCTGGGAAACGGTGCCCATGCGCCGTGCTCGCTGACGCCCGAACTCGACGTCCAGCTCGACGAGTTGGCCGCGGAGATGGTCTCGGGGATCGTCGCGATAGACGGGCCGTCGGGGTCGGGTAAGACGACCGTCGCCGATGCTCTGGTCGACAGGCTACGTGCACGAGGAACCGGCGTCGTCCTGGTGCGTACCGACGACTTCGCCACCTGGGAAGACCCCGTTGCATGGTGGCCGGAGATGGAAAGCGATGTGCTGCATGCCTTTATCCGACGTCGCGACTACCGATATCGACCACGCGAGTGGGTCGACGGCGAGCCGAGGATCGGTAAGCGGGTCTGGTATCGCTGGGAGCCGCTGCTCATCATCGAAGGGGTGTCGGCGGCGCGACGTCGAGTAGCCGACCGATTGACCTATTCACTCTGGCTCGACGGGGGTAGCGCTGGCGAACGTCTGGACCGTGCGGTTGCGCGCGATGGCGAGTCGTCGAGGGCACATCTCGAGAAGTGGCAGCAGTTCGAGCGCGGCTGGTTCGCCGTCGATCGGACCCGCGAGCGGTGTCGGGTGTTGGACTGACGCGCGTAGCGTGAACCCATGGCCTATCGGAGCATCGCAGCCCTCGATGCCGCACTGATCGAGTGTCGGGCGTGCCCTCGACTGGTGGCTTGGCGCGAACAGGTGGCGCGCGAGAAGCGTGCGGCGTTTGCTGACCAAACCTACTGGGGTAGGCCGATTCCCGGATTCGGCCCGGCCGACGCGTCGATGCTCATTCTCGGCCTCGCCCCGGCAGCGCACGGAGCGAATCGCACAGGTCGCATGTTCACGGGTGACCAGAGCGGGGACGTGCTCTATCGCGCGCTCTACGACGTGGGGCTGGCCAACAGGCCGACCGCGGTCTCGATCGACGACGGCCTGGAACTGACTGGCGTGCGGATCACCGCGCCCGTGCACTGCGCGCCTCCGCAGAACAAGCCGACGCCGGCCGAACGTGACAGATGTGCGCATTGGCTCCACAACGAAATCGACCTGCTCGCACCGACTTTGCGCTCGGTGTTCGTGCTCGGCGCCTTCGGGTGGCGCGCCGCGCTGACGGGATTCGCCGATCTCGGGTGGGAGGTGCCACGCCCCAGGCCGAAGTTCGGCCACGGTGCGCAGGCCGTGATCCGACGAGGGGACCGTGAACTGACCCTCTTCGCGAGTTACCACGTGAGTCAACACAATACGTTCACCGGCCGTCTCACGCCCGCGATGCTGAGAGAGGTACTCCGCGCAGCCGGACGCCACGCGGGGCTGCCGGTGGTCGATGACGACTGACCAGCGGTGCCCACTGAGGTCAGCCTTGGTTTCCGACCCGCCCAACCTACGGATACGATCTGCCTGAACAACGGTGTCCGCGACGAAGCGGCGTGCTGCAGAACGGAAGTGACGGCCCACATGAGCGACCTGATACGACGTGTCGCCGGGCGTGCCCCTGATTCGCCGTGCCGTTGTGGCCACCCCCGCGCGGCGCACGAACACTTCCGGTCAGGCACCGACTGCGCCATCTGCGGGCCGGAGAAATGTCCCCGATTCCGGCGGGCGTGGTTATCCCGATCAGCGGATTAGGCTCGACGAGCGGGTCAGCCGCGACGGCCCGCGGCGAGGCGTTCCCGCCGCAGCCGATCCACCTCGGGCAACTCCAAGGGCGCCAACTCCTCGACGCCCATCGCGCGCGCCAAGAGCAGGTCGGCGAGCTGCGGATTGCGCGCCAACGCGGGGCCGTGCATGTACGTGCCGATCACCGATCCCTGCACCACCCCCTCGGTGCCGTCGCCGACACCGTTGCCAACGCCGTGCGTGACCTTCGCCAGCGGAGCGGCGTCGGATCCCAGAGTGCTGCCGCCACGGTGATTCTCGAATCCGGTCAGCGGATCGGTCAGTCCGGCCATCACCGGCTCGGTGACGACCTCGCCGATACTGCGGGTCGCCTGTGGCGACGTGGTCAGGTCGAACAGGGAGATGCCGTCGACGCGTTCGCCCGCCGACGTTTCGTACCAATGACCGAGCACCTGGATCGCGGCGCAGATAGCCAGTACGGGCCTGCCTGCAGCGGCGGCACGCTGCAGGCCCGGGTACCGCGTGAGGTGTCGGGTGGCGAGACGCTGCGCATAGTCCTCTGCGCCGCCGAGCGTGTAGACGTCAAGCGAGTCGGGTACCTCGTCGTCGAGGGTGATCTGCACGATCTCGGCCTCGATACCGCGCATTCGCGCTCGTTGCCGGAGGATCAATGCGTTGCCGCCGTCGCCGTAGGTGCCCATGACGTCGGGCAGCACCAGGCCGATGCGCAGCGTCGAGGTGCTCATTGCTGCCCCTTCCGTGCGCGCTCGGCGCGTTCGATCGCGACGTTGAGATCGCGGAACGCCGTGTAGTTCGCCAGCACCTCGACGCGCCCGGGCGGACACGACTCGATGGCCTTCATCGGATCGGGAATGGTGGTGTGCTCGGCGCCCGCGTAGAGCAGTCGTACCGAGAGATCCGCTGCGCGTTCACCCGCGGCGACCACCTGCATCGTCTCGAACGCCTCGAACCGCACGTCCCACAGCCAGGAGAGGTCCTCGCCGTCGGGTACCTGGCCGTTGACGGCGATGACGAGCCCGTCGGCGTCCTGGTCGATCATCGACAGCGCCTCCTGCCAACCCGCCGGGTTCTTGGCCAGCAGCGTGCGAACGGAGTGGTTACCGACCTGGTGAATGCCGTAGCGGCCGGCGACCTCACCGACGGTGCTGACTGCGGCGACAGCCTTGCCGGGATCGGCGCCCATAGCCACCGCGGCCGCCACCGCCTGGGCGGCGTTGCCGCGATTCGCGCGTCCGGGCACGCTCAGCGTCATGGGTGCCACGAATCCGTCAGGACCGTAGATCTTTTCGTCGTCGACCCACCACTGCGGCGTCGGCCGACGGAACTCGGGATCGCCGGTCGAATACCAGTCGACGCCGCTCTGGATCGACGGATCCGTGGGGTCGCCCGTGCTACGAGCGATCGGTTCACCGGTGCGTGGGCAGCTCACCGAGTCGCCAACCCAACTCGCTCCGGCCGCCACCCAGACGACCTTCGGTGCGTCGAACGCGGCGGAGGTGACCAGAACGTCGTCGCAGTTGGCGATCACCGTCGTCTCGGGGTGCCGCGCTACGCCCTCGCGGAGCCGTCGTTCGATCATGTTGATCTCGCCGACCCGGTCGAGCTGATCCCGCGACAGGTTGAGCATCACGACGACCTCGGGGTCGACGGCATCGCTCACGTGCGGCACGTGCAGTTCGTCGACCTCGAGTGCGGCGACCGGTGCCGAGCGCTGCAGACTCAGCGTCGCGATGATCCCCGCATCCATGTTGGCGCCGTCGGCCTGGGTAGCGACCTCGCCGAGTTCGGCGAGGGCCGCTGCGGTCATGCGTGTCGTGGTCGATTTACCGTTCGTACCGGTGATGAGCGCGGACCGTTTTCCCGCGGCGAGGCGTCCCATGATGTTCGGGTCGATCTTCTCGGCGACCAGTCCGCCGATCATCGATCCCTTGCCGCGCCCCGCGGTACGCGACGCCCAGCGGGCGGCCGACGCAGCTGAGAGGGCGAGCGACGTACGAAGGGGGACACGGGTGGTCGAGCCACCCGGGGCGGGTACGCGGTCGGGCATGGGGAGAGTCTGTCACAGCAGCCACCTCCGCGCCGCGACGCCCGGATCGGCAGTGACCCGCGTGCGGGTAGTCTCGCGGCCGTGAGTCGCGCCACCAATCCCAACCTGTCCCCGCCGCTACGTCCCGTCCGGTCGCTGTTGCGGGTCATCGGCCACGCACCGCCGCAGTTGTTCGGTGCAGTGTCGCGATGGTGTCCGGTCAATGCCGATGGCGAGCACGTCAGCATCGAGATGTTGACGGCGGCGATGGTCACGGCGGTACTCCCCAACGCCGACATGGGCGGAGCGACAATCGGCAGCGCACGCGCCGGACTCGAGCGGGTCAGCGCGCTGGTTGCCGAGAAGCTGCCGGTACTCGCCGTCGAGGAGGATCTGGAGTTCGACGGCCCGGCCGGCCCGCTTCCGGTGACGCGCTACCGCGCGGGTGTCGACACCCGGGGGTTGATCCTGTTCTTCCACGGTGGGGGGTTCACCACCGGGAGCCGCGCGAGTCACGACGCCCTCGCGCGCAGGCTCGCCGTCGACACAGGCGCCGACGTCGTCTCTGTCGAGTATCGACTCGCACCGGAGAACCCGTTTCCCGCCGCTGTCGACGACGCTCTGGCGGCGTGGCGCGGTGTGGTCGACGCCGCGCCGGGTTGGGGTGTGCCGAGCGATCGGATCGTCGTCGCCGGTGACAGTGCGGGCGGGAATCTCGCAGCGGTCGTCTCCCAGCAGGTTCGTGGCGAGGAGGTCACACCCGCATTACAGCTCCTGCTGTATCCGAAGGTCGATTCCGTCGGTGAGTACGGTTCGATCCGCGAATTTGGCAAGGGATACTTCCTGACGGCCGAGCGAATCGACCAGTTCACGGAGGTGTACGTGCCCGATCCGGCGCAGTTGGCCGATCCTCGTGTCTCTCCGCTACTGGCAGAGGATCTCTCAGGTCTGCCGCCGGCACACGTGGTGGTCGCCGGGTTCGATCCGCTGCGTGACGAGGGCATCGCCTACGCCGACGCACTCGGTAGTGCCGGTGTGCCTGTGACGTTGCAGCGAGAAGGCGCACTGATCCACGGTTTCGCCAACATGGCCGGGTTCAGTCCTGTTGCAGATCAAGCGATCTCGCGGTTCACCAGCGTGGTGTCCGACGCCCTGCGGTGACGCGGTGTCGTACCTCAGTAGAGTGATCAACGGTTCGGGGTGCGACCACACGTGTGACGTTTGGGGGATGGAATGAGTCGATTGAAAAGCGGGCGCGTGATGATCGGGTGGGCGATGGTCCCCGCCGCGGCCGCGGCGATTGTGGGACTCACGGGATGCGGTGGCGGCGGCAGTGATTCGGATTCGACACAGTCGAGTCCGCCCGCGCCCGACACTGCGGCGGCGGTCCCGCTGCAGGGTGATCAGCTCTACCTGGCGGGGCTCAAGCAACTCAACGTGCGGTTTCCCAGTGACGAGGCAGCAGTCGGTGCGGGCAAGCAGGTGTGCACGAACCTGACTGCGGGAGACGGGCTCGTCGATGCCATCGGCAAGGTGGGCAACGGCCTCGACGAGACCGACTCCGGCAAGGTAGTCGGCCTCGCCACACAGACCTACTGTCCAGACCAGATCGGAAAGCTCAGCGGCGTCACGCCGAGCAACTGAGTTCAGAAACGGTGGTCGGCCGGTGGTATGGCCTCCGGCGGCGCCGGCTCGTAATCATATTGGGGTGCAGCAGGATACTGCGGGGGAAGCCCGTCGGGCAGTCTTGTCGCCGGATATTCCTGCAGCCCGGGTGACTGCGCCTGGTAGCCGGGTGGTGGTCCCTGGTAGCCGGGTGGCGGTCCTTGATACCCCGGCGGTGGGCCCTGGTAGCCGGGCGGTGGGCCCTGGAACCCGGGCGGTGGTCCCTGGTAGCCGGGTGGCGGCCCCTGATACCCCGGCGGTGGGCCCTGGAACCCGGGGAAGCCGGGACCGGGTTGTCCCGGATTGAACGAATCCGACACCGTCGCAGCGAGTTCCAGGAACGCATTTCGGGTATCGCGATTCATCTGATCGAGATCGATCTGTGCGCCAGATGCGAGATGGTCGTCGAACGGGATGATCTGGACCGCACGAGTGCGACCCAGGAAGTGCTGGGTCAGCATGTCCAGATCGATGGGGGCGTTGCCCGGCTTCGACGCCGAGACCACCACCACGGCTTGCTGGACGAGTCGCTGGTAGCCGTGAGCGTTGAGCCAATCAAGCGTGGCCGCAGCGCTTTCGGCCCCGTCGACAGCGGGTGACGTGACAAGGACGATGGCGGTCGCCGAACTCAAGACGCCTTCCATGGCCGAATGCATCAGTCCGGTCCCGCAGTCGGTCATGATGATGTTGTAGTAGTTCTCCAGGATCCCGATGACCTCGAGGTAGTCATCGGCGCTGAACGATTCAGACACGGCCGGATCACGTTCGGACGCAAGTACTTCCAGGTGACTGGTGGATTGCGAGGTATGGCGCCGGACGTCGGCGTACCGCGTGATGCTCGGATCGTTGAGCAGCGAGCGGACCGTCGAGCCGGTCTGCTGCGGGACGCGCCGCCCGAGCGTACCGAAGTCGGGGTTCGCGTCGACCGCGATCACGTGGTCGCCGCGTAGCGATGCGAACGCCGACCCGAGCCCGACTGTGGTGGTGGTCTTTCCGACGCCACCTTTCAGCGATAGCACGGCCAGACGGAAGTCGCCCGCGATCGGTCGGCGGATGCGCGCGATCATGTCGTCGAGTTGCTGCTGCGACTTGCTCTGACCCAGGTTGATCAGACCGCCCGACACGGTACTGAGTGCTCGACGCCATCCGGCTCCACGTGCCGAGAATGGTATGGACGGTTCGGAACTCGGGTATCCCGGTGCAGTTGCTCCCGGGTACGCCCCGACGGCCCGTTGCCCGGCGATCGGGTACTGGCCAGAAGGTGGTTGCGTGGCGAAGTGTTCCTGTGCCGGATAACCGGCCTGTGGGGTCATCGATCCGGATGGGTACGGGGCTGCGGACCCCGGCTGGTACCGGTCGGCGACGGCGGGACCGGGTGGTGGCTGCTGCGGTGCGGTGTACTGGCCGACGGCTGCAGGTGGAGCACCTGCCGGCTGCTGGATTCCGCTGGTCTTGCCCGTATACCAGTCACGCTCGACGGGCGGTTGCGGCGTCGAGTGTGGCGATGGCTGAGATTCTGGCGATGACGGCCCGGTGACCGGAGGCTGCGGGGTTATCCAGGGCGGTGCGACCCGGTCGTCATCAGCGGTTCGAGAGGTGTGCGAGGAGAGTGGCTCGGCCTGCTCCTGGTTCTCGCTGATGTGGGGGCCGATCCGATGATCGGTGTTGCCGCTTGTCTGCAACGACGCTGGTTGCGAGTGTTCGGCATGCGACATCTCGTTCATCATCCCCTCAGGTGTCCGAAGACGTGCGTTGTGCGGTTCGACCACTGATAGTAGGGCGTTCCGCGTGGCGGGTCGCTGTGGCGTCGTCGCGGTCGGCTACGACGCCAGCAGAACGATGCTCACGATGCCGGCCACCAGCAGCGAACCGCCGATCATGATGGCGGCCCAGATGCCGATGACGAGTTTGAGCGTGCGGGCGGGGTGGTTCTCGGAGTGCAGGTGCCACCCGCGGAGGACGAGGTTGTCGTAGAAGTACTGCGAGAGCGGCCCGGTGGGTTGGATCTCCCACTTACCGGTGGCGGGCTCTCGCACGATGGCTGTGGACAGTTGGGTTCCGTGCCCGGCGAGGATGACCGATCGTGCGAACCCGAAGTCGCCGACTCGGGCGTAGCCGCCCGCGAAGTCGTCCCCGACACTGGTGACGCGTTGGACGAGGCCGTCGTAATCGGAGATGGTGAACTGATGATTGTCGTCGTCGAAGGTGATGAGCGCACTTTCGTCGTTGACGCGGGCCGCGATCTCGTTCATGGCGAGCTGCTCGATGGTGACACCCGGTGTGACGTGCTGGGTGCTGAGCAGGCGCTGGATGGCTGCCGCTGAGTTCTCGGGTATGTTCACGCGGGACATCGTATTGTGCCCGCATCTCTGCACAATGCCGGAGCCCGAGGCGTGTGCCCGCCCGACGATCGCAGGCGGCCGGGAGGTCTTCGGTCACTGTGCGGAGACAACGAAGTGAGGATTGAACGAATGCGCAAGGGTGGAATGAAGGTCGGAATCCTGACGGGATTCTGTGCTGTGGCGTGCGTATCGATGGTGGGGTGCTCTTCGTCGGACGAATCGTCGACGGCCGAGCCAACCACGACGGGCAGCGCGTCGCAGATCGACACCACTGGTAGCTCATCCACCGCTCCGGAGGGAAACATGGATGGTAAGTCGGGGATGAGCAAGCAGCTCCTCGCAAAGTCGGTGTCCGAAGAGCTCACGAAGAGCACCGGGCGCACACCAGACGAGGTCCGATGCGAGGGAATGCTGGTCGCCGAGCCGGGCGCAACGCAGACGTGTGCCCTCCGCGCCGGGAGTAGCTGGCTTCCGGTCAACGTGACGGCCACCAACGTGCAGGGCAACGGCGAGGTCGAGTTCACCGCGAGCGTCGGAAAGAGCCCGATCCCCGAGCCGGCGTACTGAATCGCCGGAGCGTCGCGCCCTTGTCAGTCGACATCGGACACGCTCGCAGCGAGCTGGGCTCGTGGCGGTGGTGTGGTGCCTGGTTCGCTGGAAGCGGGAGACGGCGAAATGCGCGCGCGTGATCGAGGCGTCGCCAGCACACCGGCCGCGCACCCGGCAATGACGAGGGCTGCCCCACCGAGTTCGAAGTAGGTGGGCTGCTCACCGAGGAAGAGCCACGCCGCGGTGATTCCGACGACCGGAACCAGCAGTGACATCGGCGCGACGCGACTGGCCGGATAGCGCTGCATCAGCGACGTCCAGAGGCCCGAACCCGCGATGGTTCCGAGTAGCACCACATACGCGAGACCGCCCAGTGCTACGAGGCCCGATGCCGAACCAACCGTTGCAATCGAGTGCCAGCCCGCCGCGGGGCCCTCGACGACCAGACTCAGCAGATACAACGGGATGGGCGGCACCACCGTCATCCACAGGGTCATACGCAGTGCGTCGCCCGAATTAGGTGGCAGCGCGAGGCGATTCCCGATGTTGCCGAACGCCCACGAGAGTCCGGCCAGGACGGTGAGCACGATCGGCACCACGACTCCGATGCCGAGCGCGCTGTGACCCGCTCTGTCGACACCGATGAGCACGATTCCTGCGACTGCGATGACAATGCCGATGACCTGCGCGGGAACGAGGCGTTCACGTAGGAACACGACGCCGAGCAGCACCGTGAACGGAGCCGACGTCTGTAACACGAGTGATGCCAGGCCGGTCGGCATGCCGATGTTCATCGCGAGGAAGAGAAACGCGAACTGCCCGACGCCGAATCCGAACGCATACAACAAGAACCACCTGATCTGCATGCGGGGGAAACGGACGAACAGCACCACCGGAACCGCCATCACGGCGAAGCGGAGCGCGGCGAAGAAGAACGGCGGGAAGTGGTCGAGTCCGAGACGGATCGCGATGAAGTTCAATCCCCATAGCACCACGACGGTCAGTGCCAGCATGCGATCACGCGTTGTCATGTGTCTATCGTCGAGGTCTCATCCGTGAAGCACAATCGAAATTAACTGGATGGACAATGTAGTAGATCTGCACAATCCTGCTGCTCAGGTCGCGTCGACAGCGCCGGAAGGTTCGTCGACAGCACCGGGAACAACGCCGACGGCACCGGGAACAGCGCTGACGGCATCAAAAAGAACGTCGACGGCACCGTGGTTCGGTGCCGTCGACGCTAAATGTGGTGCTGTCAGCGAGCGATGTGTCAGCGCCAGCCGAGCTCAGGAGCGACGTCGTTAAGAATCGACTCCATCACGTGGGCGTTGTACTCGACGCCGAGTTGATTCGGGATGGTCAACAGCAGTGTGTCGGCGGCGGCGATGGCCTCGTCCTCACGCAACTCCTCGATGAGCTTGTCGGGCTCGGCCGCGTAGCTACGGCCGAATCTCGCAAGTCCGCCCTCGAGGTGGCCGACCTGGTCCTGGTCGTCGCGGTCACGTCCGAAGTAGGCGCGATCCATGTCGGTCGTCAGCGGGAAGATGCTGCGGCTCACCGAAACTCGCGGTTCACGGTCATGTCCTGCCTTCTCCCACGCGTCACGGAAGCGTTGGATCTGCTCGGCCTGCAACTTGTGGAACGGGATGCCCGTGTCCTCGGTGAGCAGCGTCGAGCTCATGAGGTTCATGCCCTTCTCGGCGGTCCACTCTGCAGTGGCACGGCTACCGGCGCCCCACCAGATGCGGTCGCGCAGCCCCTCCGAATAGGGCTCGATGCGAAGCAATCCCGGCGGGTTGGGGAACATCGGCCGCGGGTTGGGTTGCGCGAAGGCGGTTCCTTCGATCACCTTCAAGAACACGTCGGTGTGCTGACGTGCCATGTCGGCGTCGGTCTCGCCTTCGGCGGGTACGTAGCCGAAGTACTTGTAGCCCTCGATCACCTGCTCGGGGGATCCCCGGCTGATGCCCAGCTGCAGCCGACCGTCGGAGATGAGATCGGCGGCGCCCGCGTCCTCCGCCATGTACATGGGGTTTTCGTAGCGCATGTCGATCACGCCGGTGCCGATCTCGATGCTGTTGGTTCGCGCGCCTACCGCCGCGAGCAGCGGGAATGGTGACCCGAGTTGGCGTGCGAAGTGGTGCACGCGGAAGTACGCGCCGTCGGCGCCGAGCTCTTCGGCGGCCACGGCGAGGTCGATGGATTGATGCAAGACATCTGACGCCGTCTGGGCCTGCGAACCCGGAGACGCCGACCAGTGCCCAAAGGACAAAAAGCCGATTTTCTTGGTCATGTGATATACAACCGGACCATGGTCCGATTATTCCGGCGGTAAAGGTCTTCCGTGGTGCTGTCGGCGCAGATTTCGGTGCCGTGGGCGGGTTTTTCGGTGCTGTCGGCGCTCGTCGCGGTGCCGTCGGCGCTTCGTCCAGACCGTTAAGCCGGATGACCCCGATCTGCGGAATCGTCGTAGCATCACTTCATGGATGTCAAGCGCCTGCGGCTGCTGCGTGAGTTTGCCGACCGTGGTTCGGTGGGCGCGGTCGCTGACGCGATGCACATGACGCCGTCGGCGGTCTCCCAGCAGTTCAAGGTCCTGGCCAGAGAGGCGGGTGTCGAACTACTCGAGGCGGACGGCAGGCGGGTGCGGCTGACCGCCGCGGGGCAGGCGCTCGTCCTGCGCGCCGACGAGGTGATCGCCGCGGTCGAGCGTGCGCAGGAAGAGATGGCCACGTACCGCTCCGGCCGGTCGAGGGTGCGGCTCGCAATGTTCCCGTCCGGCTCGACGCTCCTGCTGCCCGCCGTCCTCGACCGCGCTGCCGACAACGAGATCGCGGTCGACGCCTCGCACCTCGACGTCGGCTATCCCGATGCCCCACCTGCGCTGGCCGATTTCGACGTCGTGGTGACACACCGCGATGAGCGCACGGCTCCGGTCGCCTCACCGCGGGTGCGCGTCACAGAACTCATGCGCGAGCCCCTCGATGTCGTCGTCCCCCGTACGTCGTCTCTTGCACAGCGTGATTCGGTGTCGGTCGCCGAGCTTGCCGACCACGACTGGATCAGTGTCGAGGGAGGATTCCCTGTCGACGACGTGCTGCTCTCGATCTCGGCGGTCACAGGCGTGGCTCCGCGCGTGACACAACGGATGCTCGACTTCACCACGATCGAGGCGCTCGTCGCGGCCAGACACGGGATTGCGTTGATGCCTCGGCACGCGTCACGGCACCCCGGCGTGAAACCGCTTGTCCTGGAGGGTGTTCGAGCGGCACGGGTCTATGAGGCGCTGACGAGGCCTCGACCGCGTCGAGCAGTCGCGGCGGTGGTCGACACCCTTGCGGCTGCGGCAGCCGACCTTGCGGAATGAACCCTTCGATTTCAGGCCGTGGTAGCTCGCCGCCCTCGAGGCATCGCTGCGAGCGGGATGCCGAGGGCTACCAGCACCCCCACGTAGGCGGTGATCCCGGCCCAGCCGAAGGCTGAGTAGGTAAGCCCGCCGAGCGCTCCGACCACCGAACTGCCGAGGTAGTAGTGGAAGAGATATAGCGACGACGCTTCTGCGCGGTGTTCGGTCGCCCGCGCCGATACCCAACCGCTCGCCACGGAATGCGCGGCGAAGAACCCTGCGGTGAACAGGAACAGCCCGATGACCACCGACCAGAGGTGATCGGGGAGTGTGATGAGCAGGCCAGTCAACATCATCGACGTCGAAGCCACCAGGACGCGCCGTCGTCCGAGGCGGTCGGCGAGGCGGCCACCCCACGCCGATGACACGGTTCCGGCGAGATACATCAGGAAGATCGCCGCGACGACCCCCGCGGGCAGACCGAACGGCCCACCGAGCAGCCGGTAGCCGATGAAGTTGTAGACGGTGACGAAACCGCCCATGAGCACGAAGGCCAGTGCGAACAGCGACAGGAGGCCCGGATCACGTAGATGCCCAAGGAGATTGCGTCCGGTGGCACGCAGCGAGACGGGCTGCGGGGTGAAGAACTGTGAGCGAGGGACCATGCGCCAGAACGCGATTGCGAACACGAGCGAGACGATGGCCGCGATCTCCAGCGCCCACTGCCACGACACCACGTCGACCGCGAACCCCGGGATGAGGCGCCCGACCAGTCCGCCGATCGTCGTGCCCGCCACGTACTTGCCCATTGCCCCACCGAGCGAGCCGCCGTCGACCTCCTCGGCGAGATATGCCATGGCCACCGCGGGTACCCCGGCACACAGCAGGCCCTGCAGCGCGCGACCGGCGAGAAGGAACTCCATCGAGGGCGCCCACGGGAGCAGCAGCCCGATGACCGACGCGGCCACTGCGGAGCCGACCATCAGCCGCACACGGCCATACCGCTCCGATAGCGCGCTCGCGGGGATGATCGCGACGGCAAGGAGGCCGGTCGTCAGTGAGACCGCCAGCGCCGAGGTCGTCGGCGACACCTGAAAGTGCGACGACAGCTGCGGTAGCAGCCCTTGGACGTAATACAAGGCCATGAACGTCGTCATGCCCGCCGCGAACAGCGACAGCGTCGCGCGTCGATAACCGGGGGAACCGGGAACGTGTTTGACGGGCGCGAGGTCGGCGGCAGTGGAGCGCAGGGCGGTGGTTGTCACCGGATCCACTGTGGCCGGGTAAGCAGCTATGTGGAAATGAATGTTTAGCGACATATCAATTCATATGTGAATAACAGCAGCTAGGATCGATTCCATGTACGACGACCTCCGCTGGTTCATCGCGATCGCAGAGACGCAGAACCTCACCGCGGCGGCCGACCGCGTGCATTCCTCGCAGCCGACTCTCTCCCGCTTCCTCGGACGACTCGAACGCGACCTCGGGGTAGCACTCTTCGATCGGGATGGTCGACGCCTGGTTCTCAATCGATTCGGGCGGGTCTACCTCGACCGCGCGCGCCGCGCCGCGTCACAGTTGGAGGCCGGGCGACGTGAGATAGACGACATGCGCGCCCCGGCACGCGGCGCCGTGCGTCTGGCGTTCCTGCACTCGTTCGGGCTCGGACTGGTGCCCGAACTCATCAGCGGCTTCCGCATCGAGAATCCCGAAGCCCGATTCACACTGACCCAGGATGCCGCGGCGACGGTCGTCGGACACGTCGTCGACGGCGAGGCCGACCTCGCGATCGTCGCGCCCCGGCCGATGCGGACCGATATGGCGTGGGCGCGTGTCGCGGAACAGAAGCTCGCACTGGTTGTCCCGCGCGAGCACCGCTTCGCCGGGCGTGATCAGATCGGCATCGTCGAGGCGGGCGACGAGGAGTTCATCGTGATGCAGCACGGCTACGGCATGCGGCGGATCTTCGACGAGATCTGTGCAGCACACGATCTCAATCCCGCGATCGCGTTCGAGTCGTCGGAGTTGGCAACGGTGTCCGGGCTCGTCGCCGCGGGCCTCGGCGTCGGGGTGGTACCCGTCGAGGAGTCGGTGCGACACCCCGGCGTCGAACTCATCCCGCTCGCCGGAGAATCGCGCGAGATCGGTCTGACGTGGTTTCGTGGCCGTCCACTGAGCGACGTCGCATCGCGGTTCCGTGACTTCGTGGTGGCGCGAAGTACTGACGTGCGGTGAGCGGCTGACTTACATCCGTTCGGAAACCCGGCCTCACATCCGTTCGGAAACCCGGCGGGCCGCCAATTGCACTGCCTCCCAGACCGTTGCGAACGGTGGCGCGTAGGCGAGGTCCATCTCGGCGAGATCGTCGACGGTCATCTCACCCCACAGTGCCGCGGCGACGGTGTCGATGCGCTTACCCGATTGCATTCCGCCGACGATCTGCGCGCCCAGGATGCGTCGGGTGCTCTTGTCCGCAGTGAGTAGCACGGTGATCGGTGCGGCCTCGGACATGTAACCGCTTGCGGTGTCACTCTGCGTGATCAACGTGAGAGCGTCGTGGCCGAATCGTCCGGCGACCTCGGTGTTCATTCCCGTCCGCGCGATCTCGAGATAGGTCGGGCCCGCGGAGAATCGCGTGATGGCGGTCGCGAGCACCCCGGCGAAGCGTTTGGTCTCGTCGCCGCCCAGATTGAAGCCGCAGACCCGGCCCTGCTTGTTGGCGTGTGTGCCCAGCGGCGCGAAGATACGCTCCCCGGTCATCCTGTCGACGGACTCGCAACAATCGCCCGCTGCCCAGATACCGTCGGCAAGGCGTTGATGGTCGTCGGGCAGGTATCCGCCGTGGACTCCGATCGGTAGTCCCGCAGCTGCACCCAGAGACGTCGACGGTCGGACGCCCAATGCCAGCACCACGACGTCAGCCTCGATTGTCTTCCCGGAAACCGTTGTGACAGAGCGAATCCTCCCACTCGAGGATTCGGCACTCGCGATGACCGTGTCGGTCAGGACCGTGACACCCGCGGCTCGCATGCCGTCCTCGATGCGATCACTCATCTCCGGATCGAGCTTGCTCATCACCCTGGTGCGCGTGGCGAGGGTCGTGTCGAATCCACGCTCGGCCAACGCTTCTGCCATCTCCACGCCGATGTAGCCGCCGCCGATCACCACTCCTCGACGACCGGAGCCTGCGATCAGATCAAGCCAATAGCGTGCGTCGTCAAGGGTTTTGGCCGGGTGGACGCCCTCGATCAACGCGCCGGTGCTGTCGCGAGCCCACGCTGGGACGATGGCCTGCGCACCGGTGCACAATACGAGCTGGTCATAAGAGATCTCCGACGATTCGTCGAACTCCGACGTCGCCGAGACGTGCTTCCGCTCGCGGTCGATGCCGGTGACCGTCATTCTCATGCGGAGGTCGACGCCGAGTTTTCGGTGCTGCTGCGCGCTCCGTGCGATGAGGTCGGTGTCCGAATCGACGAGGCCGCCGACGAGGTAGGGAATGCCGCAGGCCGAGTAGGAGGTGTCCGACGTCTGCTCGAGTGCGATCACCTCGACGCCGCGCCCAGTGACCTCTGCGGTCCGAAGTGCCTGGTGAGCAGCACTCATGCCGGCGGCGTCTGCGCCGACCACGACGATACGTTCCACCTGCGTCACGCTACCCGCGTTCAGCGAGCATCCGTGTGCCGGAGGTCAGCGTTCCACGCTCACTGCCTTACCGATGACAACCCCGATCCCCGCGACCATGAGCGGCAGCGCAACGAGCACAGAGACCAGGAGAACCACTGTTTGCATACCGCCAATGGTCCGCCCATATTTCCGTGCCGTCGCGCTGACCAGGCGTAAGGTAGCCAGTTTCACAAATGGTACGGGTGACACGTTCTCGGCGTGGCCCAGGTAGATTCTCGTGAACGACAGAATGGGCCGGAACCCCTGCGAAGCGAGGATCGCCCGCTCACAGCAAGGGATTCCGGCCCATGCCAGTCACGCCGAACACCAGGGGTTACCCGCTGTCCCGTGAGTTCTTCGGTGAGAGAGGTTTACGGCGCCCAGGTGCGCGGCGCGGTGTCGGTCTCAGCGGGCGCCGGTGCGGTCACGCGGTAGGCGCGGTTGACCGCCGAGACCACGGCACGCAGGCTCGCGGTGGTGATCGACGACGCGACGCCGACACCCCACACGGTTTCGCCGTTGACCTCGGTCTCGACGTAGGCCGCAGCACTCGCGTCGCCACCTGCGGTCAGAGCGTGCTCGGCGTAGTCGAGCACGCGGACATCGAAGCCGACGGTCGAGAGTGCGTCGACGAACGCGGCAAGTGGTCCGTTGCCGCTGCCCGAGATCTCCTTTTCGGCGCCGTCGACCTTCACCACTGCCGTGATGTGGTCGTCGCCGCCGTCGACCTCGGAGGCGTCGACCTTCTGACGCATACGCTCCAGCGGACGGATCGGGTGCAGGTACTCGTCGGCGAAGACGTCCCACATCTCCTTGGGAGAGACCTCACCACCCTCGCCGTCGGTGATCTTCTGGATCTCGCGGCTGAACTCGATCTGCAGGCGTCGCGGCAGGTCCATGCCGTGGTCGGCCTTCATGATGTAGGCGACGCCGCCCTTGCCCGACTGGCTGTTGACGCGGATGACGGCCTCGTAGTTGCGGCCGACGTCCTTGGGATCGATCGGCAGATACGGCACCTGCCAGAGGATGTCGTCGACATCGGAGTCGGCTGCGTCGGCGTCGACCTTCATCGCGTCGAGGCCCTTGTTGATCGCGTCCTGGTGGCTGCCCGAGAATGCGGTGTACACCAGGTCGCCGCCATAGGGGTGACGCTCGGGTACGCCGAGCTGGTTGCAGTATTCGACGGTGCGCCGGATCTCGTCGATGTCGGAGAACGAGATCTGCGGGTCGACGCCGCGGCTGAACATGTTCATGCCCAGCGTCACCAGGCACACGTTTCCGGTGCGCTCGCCGTTACCGAACAGGCAGCCCTCGATCCGATCGGCACCTGCCTGGTAGCCGAGTTCTGCTGCGGCGACGGCAGTTCCACGATCGTTGTGTGGGTGCAGGCTGAGGATGATCGAGTCGCGACGCTCGAGGTTGCGGCTCATCCACTCGATGGAGTCGGCGTACACGTTGGGTGTGGCCATCTCGACGGTTGCCGGCAGATTGATGATGAGCGGCTTGTCCGGTGTGGGGGCGATGATCTCGCTGACTGCGTCGCACACCTCCTTGGCGTAGCTCAGCTCGGTGCCGGTGTAGGACTCCGGTGAATACTCGTAGCGCCAGTTGGTGTCCGGGAACTTCTTCTCCTCCTCGAGCACCTTGTGCGCGGCGTGCGTTGCGATCTCGGTGATCTTCGACTTGTCGGCGCGGAACACGACGCGCCGCTGCAGTACCGACGTCGAATTGTAGAAGTGCACAATCACATTCGACGCTCCGCGGCACGCCTCGAAGGTGCGCTCGATCAGTTCGTCGCGACACTGGGTGAGCACCTGGATCGTGACGTCGTCGGGAATGGCGCCGTCCTCGATGATCTCGCGGACGAAGTCGTAGTCGGTCTGGCTCGCCGAGGGGAATCCGACCTCGATCTCCTTGTAGCCCATGCGCACAAGCAGTTCGAACATCCGGCGCTTGCGGGCGGGACTCATGGGGTCGATCAGTGCCTGGTTGCCGTCTCGCAGGTCGACAGCGCACCACATCGGAGCCCTGGTGATGACCTTGTCGGGCCAGGTGCGGTCGGGGAGCGAGATCTTCTCGACCTCGTCGGCGAACTGCCGGTAGCGATGCACAGGCATCGCGGAATTGCGTTGCGGATTCCAGGAGGGCTGGTCTGCGGGGATCGGACCCGCCGGTTCGACGATGCGGCTCGCGCCCGAGGTGAAAGTGTCTGCTGGTGCCATGATGGTCAATCTCCGAAGGTGATATCGAGGGGAGTGACCGGCGCGTGATGAGGCCCCGCGACGGAGGGCCGGTCGATCAGACCCCGCCGCGGCAACCGAGAAGGAGTGCACGCTGCATGGCAATGAATGTACTCCCCGGGCCGGTCGTCGATCAAATGAGGGTCGAACGGACGGGGCACGTGCGCGCCGGGGAGAACCCGCATGTCAGGGCTCTGTGGGTGCATGGACCGCAGCGCGATGAGTGCACAGTGTCGCGCGAATGTCGGCGGGGATCGGCGACGACTGGTCGGTGCGGTGGCACCAGTCGAGCGTTTCGTAGCCCACGCGGCACAGTCTGATGTGTCGTGGCCAGCGTGGCGCTGACCAGCGAGGCTCGTCACTGGCGCTGTCCGTTGCGCTCATCTCCGCTTCGAGAAGCGCCCACTGCAGGTCCCGCCGTATCGCGAGCAGCGGTGCAGAACCGACCGGCGCGCGTGCGGAGCGGTCGAGAAGACGGTCGACATGATCGAGAACGTCGGTGTCTGCCCGTGCCCACGTGTGGCGGTGAGCGTGCGGCAGCAGCCAGAAGAGCGCCGCGACGGCCAAGCCGACGCCGAGCAGCGTTTCCAGGAAACGGTCGCGGACAGGGATGGTGATGTCGGAGTCGGGGGTGCCCATCAGCATGGCCAGCGGAGTGATGAAGGAGACGGCCACACCGTAGTTGCCGACGATGGTCAGTTCGATGAGCACGTTGAGCACCGCGATCACCACGATGAGCCAGGCGGTCGTCAGACCGAGCTGATGGAGGCCGACGTAGATCACCAGGCCGACAACGGTGCCCGCGAGCCGGTGGGTGGCACGCACGACTCCGCGGATTCGATCCGGTCCGAGTTGGAGAACAAGAACGGTGCCCAGGATCGCCCAGTCGGGTCGTGAGAGTCCCACCGCGAGTGAGGCGACACCCGCCGCGAGCGCTGTCACCGCCACCCGCACGGTCGTGACCTGCGCGTGGCTGTACTTGCGACGTGCAGCAGCCATCCGGTGTCGCACGGACGGTCGACGCATCGGTGGCGACAGCGGACCCGGCGGCGCCACGTGGAACTGATGTAGCGAGGTCCAGAGACGTTGCGCGAGCGGTGTGTCGGTGGCAGCGGCGTCGTGCAGCACGGTCCACGCGTTGAGCGTCGACATCGCCACACCGTGTCGGTGGGCGGGGTCGGTGGATTGATTGCTGGCGAGGTAGGCGTCGATCGTCTCGATCGCGGCGAGTGTCGCTGCGGTTTCCGGACCGTCGGGTCGCCAGAGCGCAGGCGCCATCCCGACCACGAGTGAACCCACGGCGCCGGCACACGTCGCGATCACCAGGTCTGAGACGTCGACGCCATGTCTGGTCACCACCGACGAGATGCAGGCGGTGAGCACGAAGAAGAACGGCCCAGGTGGTCCGAGACGCATGGCGTTGACGGTGAACACCGACGCCGACGCCCAGACGACGAGTCCGGCAACCACGATCAGCGAGGCGGTCGTACTCGGGTGGGCACCGGCGAGATCGCCCAGAAATCCGAAGATCGTCGCGGCAGCGATCAGCACGACGGCTGCGAGCGCGATGACCCGCCAGCGCACACGGTAAGGACGCTTCTCGCCGTAGAGCACCGCGAATGCGCCGAGTGCCGCGAGCAGGGCATCGCGCTCGAAGCCCGCGGCGAACAACACGGCTGCCGGTACGGCGAACGCAAGCCCTGCACGAATCGCGGCGGGCCATCGCCCGCGCACGTCGGGAATTGCGAACAGGATCCGTGTGGCCCGAGGTCGTGGTGGTGGCAGCGGGGCGTTCACCGCTCACACATTAGGCGGCGTCGTGGTGCCGTCGCGCGGCAACGATTCCAGCGGCCAGGGGGGTGCGGCGCATCCAGTCGGCAGCCAGCGTGTCCGGGTTCGGTGTCGAGTGTTCGGTCGCTCCAGGCCACCCGCCGCCGACCGCGAGGTTGAGAATCGCACATGTGGGCTCGTCGAACATCCATCGCGGCGCCTCGAGTGCTCGACGAGGTCGATTTCACCTGCGGCAGGAAACCTGACGAATGGATGTCGTTGCCCAACAGCCAGAATCCGTAAGTCCCTTATGTCGGATTACGGAAGCGACGAATAGTACATTCCTTTCGGCTGAAAGTCTCTTTGCCTGAGCATTACTGGGTATTAGCACTGTGAATTCTCAGCTGGCACTTAGTATTTGCGAGTTTGCTTCGAGTGGTCGCCGGAAAGCCGGTCGCCCCCACTCGACTGCGAGTGTGTGCCGAGAAAGGTAGAGACATGTCACGTTTGTTCACCGGAGCGGCGGCACGTCGCATCACCCTGGCGCTGGCCGGCGTCGGCGTTGCGAGCGCGATCGCCACGGGCGGTGTGGCAACGGCTGCGCCAGCGCCCGCACCGACAAAGCAGGCTCCGGCCCAGACGACGCCGGTGCCCGGTACCAAGTGCACGCTGGCCGGGGTCGAGAAGGCCTTGGCCAAGGAGGACCCCACATTGTGGAAGGAGATCGAGTCCCATCCACGCGCCAAGGAGCGGTTCGAGAAGACGATCGTCCTGACACCGCAGCAGCGCAAGCATCGCCGTCAGGAGATGCACAAGTCACACCCCGAGCGTGCGCAGATCAAGAACTTTCTTCGCGACCACGGTCTCGCCAAGAAGGACCGCACCGCTCACCGGGCAGCGATCAAGAAGGCCTTGGAGGCCTGCAGCGGATAGCCGAGCACGCGGATACACGTGTTTCTGACACACGCACGGCGAACTTCGCTCGCATTCGTCAGAAACACGTGTATCGACAGCGATCCGTCAGGCCTCGAACGGGTCTCCCCAGCGTCTACCGAACGCGATCTGGTCGAGCGGTAGCCGCTCACGTGGGCGCTCGTCACGTTCGCGGATCTCGTCGGGCAGGGTGGATCGGTCGGCCAGCTGTCCGACGGCGAGCATCGCGAGCGGCTTCTTGTCGTCGGGGATGTCGAAAGCCGTTCTCGCGGCGCCCTTGTCGAACCCCGCGAGCGGATGGCCGTTGAGACCGAGTGCCCCGCACTGCAGGATCATCTGCGCCAACGCCAAACCGAGGTCGACGCCACCGTAGAGGTCGGGTTTCGGGTCGGACGGATCGTCGGTGGTACACAACAAGATCAGCGCACCCGCCGCGGGCGCCCACGTCGTATTCCCTCGGTTGAGGACGGCGGTCAAGGCGTCGAACGTTTCGTCGCCGCGCAGTCCGACGACGAAACGGACCGGTTGCATGCTGCCCCACGTGGGTGCCCAGCGCCCTGCCTCGAGGATCTCGACGACGTCGTCGGCCGAGACCGCGGCGACAGGGTCGTAACCGCGGGCGCTCCAGCGCTGCCGTATCAGTTCGTGCACCGTGACGACGGTACTGGCCGGGGCTTGTCGAGGTGCGGTGACGGCGGGGTGCGGTGGATCGGTCAGAGGCGGGCGAGGTCACGCCGAGGGCGACGCATCCTGCTCCGGTTGGCCGACGGATCGCGGAGTACGCATGACCACCGCGAGGATCACGCCGAGCACGCCGAGCGCGATCACCGCAGCCAGCGACGCCGCGTGGATGCCGCTGACGAACGCCTCCTTGGCGGCGTCGGCCAGTGCTCCGCCCGAGGACCCCATGTCGTGGGATCGATGCAGCGTCTCGCCGAGCGTGTCGCCGAACGACCAACCGTTGTCGTGCTCACGGAACATCAAGGTCGCGAGCGAGCCGAGAAGTGCCAACCCGAGAGCAGTGCCCAACTCGAAACTCGTCTCAGAGATGCCCGACGCCGCTCCCGAACGCTCCGCCGGTACCGATCCGACGACGACGTCGGACACCAGCGAGAACTGGATGCCGTAACCGATGCCCGCGATCGAGGTGAACACGAGATAGATCCACAACGGACTCGACGTGGTGAGCCACAGCAGGCCGAGATTGCCGACGGCGGCCAGCGCGACCGAACCGACGAACGCGGTGCGCATACCCACGAGGACAGCGATTCGGGTGGCGCCGATGGAGAACACCGCGACTGCGATCGCCATGGGCAGTCCGGCGAGCGCGGCGTCGAGGACATCGAAATCTCTCACCGATTGCAGGTACACGCCCGTGAGGTACGACATGCCGCCGAGTGCCATCATCCCGACCAGCGCCACCGACACCGCTGCGCTGAACTGCACGTTCTTGAACAGTTTCAGGTCGAGCAGCGGTGCGGCGATGCTGCGCTGGTGGACGAGGAAGATCGCGAACATCACGACGCCGACCACGCCGACGGCGGCAACGGGAGCGGTGACGCCCTCCGACGCCATGGTCTTGATGGAGTACACCACCGGCAGGATCGCGAGCAGTGAGAGACCGACACCGACGAAGTCGAACGGGTCACCTGTCCCTGCGCGATACTCCGGAATGAGTTTTGGTGCGAGCAGGAACAGCACCGCGAGCACCGGCACGTTGATCAGGAAAACGACGCCCCACCAGAAGTGGTGCAGCAGAACGCCTCCGACGACCGGGCCGATGGCCGATCCGCCCGCGAACGCCGCGGTCCACACGCCGATTGCACGGCCCCGCGCCTTGGCGTCGGGGAACATATTGGCGATCAGCGACAGGCTCGACGGCATCAGCGTCGCACCGCCGATGCCCATCAGAGCGCGCGCCGCGATGAGGATGCCCGCAGTGGGGGCGAATGCGGCGATCACTGAGGCGATACCGAACAGCCCGGCACCAGCCAGCAGTATGCGCCTGCGGCCGATGCGGTCGCCGACGTTGCCCATCGTGATGAGCAGGCCGGCGATGAGGAAGCCGTAGATGTCGAGGATCCACAACTGCTGTGCTGCGCTCGGATCGAGTGCATCGGTGATCGCCGGGATCGCGAGGTAGAGGACAGAGAAGTCCATCGACACCAGCAGCACAGGGAGCGTCAGCACGGCCAGTCCCCACCACGCACGTCGATCGGCGCCCGGCTGTTCGCGGGTGCGCTTCTCGGACGGACGGATGCGGACGGACATGACTACTGCTCTCCTCGGAATAGGTAATGAATGCATCGACGCGTGGTGGCCATCGCGGCACTCGCGTACGCCGTACGCATCGACGGTACGGTCATGAGTACGCTGTACGCAAGTGAGTTATTCCCGCAGATAGAGGAGCGAGGGTGTCCGACGAGCGTGCACCGAAGCTGACGGCTTCGCTCATCGTCGACACCGCGATCTCCGTCGCCGACCGCGACGGCCTCCCCGCGCTCTCGATGAGACGTATCGCCGAGGAGCTCGGCGTGGGTGCGATGTCGCTGTATCGACACATCGCGGACAAGGATGCGCTACTCGAGGCCATGGCCGAGGAGATTGGTCGGCGCTTTCCGTATCCCGTCGACGAGACCGGCACGTGGACGTGGCGAGAGCGGGTGGCCATCGCGGTCGACGTCGACTGGGAACTGTATCGGCGTCACCCCTGGGTGGTGCTGGCTTACCCTCGATCCACCGATTTGCTTGTGATCGGTCGGTGAGGGATAAACGAAATGCCCTGTCTGAGTGACAGAATGGGACTTCTCTAGGGTTCCATCCACACACACAGGAGGGCATGTCGTAGATGCGATTGTCTCACACTCACCCGGTCCGGTCTGCATCCTGTGACGATCCGAATCTCCTCGCCGCTGCGGGGGTGGTGCCGGTGATGGCGCTGGCCGAACGCGCCAGCCTGTCGGAGTTGGCCCGCGAGCATCTGAGCGTGCCCACCGACAAGGGCGCCCATCCGGATCGGAAAATGTTTTCCCTGGTGGCGGGGATGGTGGCGGGCGCCGACAGCATCGACGACATGGCCGTGTTGCGACACGGCGCGATGGGCAAGGTGTTCGACCATCCTTACGCCCCGTCGACGTTGGGATCGTTTCTTCGCGAGTTCCGGTTCGGGCATGTCCGCCAAGCCGATGCGATCGCCACCCGGCTGTTGGCGGGACTGGCTCGCCATACTCCGGTGCTGGCGGGGATCGACGGGCCGGTGATGATCGATATCGACGACTCGATCATCGAGGTCCACGGCCCGGCCAAGCAGGGCGTCGGATTCGGCTACACCCGAGTGCGTGGGCTGAACTCGGCGATCACCACCCTCACCTGTGGTGACGGTGCGCCGGTGATCGCCGCTCAACGCCTGCGCAAAGGGGCGTGTAACTCCGCGCGCGGGGCGCATCGGTTGATCGCCGACACCCTGGCCACCGTGCGGCGGCTACGGTCGTCCGATGCGTCGGGACCGATACTGCTGCGAGCGGATTCAGCGTTCTACGGCCATCGCGCGATCACCACCGCGCTCCGGGCCGGTGCGCAGGTGTCGGTCACCGTGCGTCAGGATTCCCACGTCCGAGCAGCGATCAGCGAGGTACCGGCAGATGCATGGACGCCGATCGAGTACACCGACGCCGTCTTCGACGAAGACAGCGGCCAGTGGGTCTCGCGGGCCGAGGTCGCCGAAGTACCGTTCACCGCGTTCACCTCCAAAGCCAAGCGCCTGCAGGTATCCGGACGGCTGGTGGTGCGCCGTATCCCTGACTTCGCAGCCGAGGGAGACGGCTTGTTCGACGTGTGGCGGTTTCATGCGTTCTTCACCACCAGCGACCTGGACACCGTGACCGCCGACAAGACTCACCGCGGTCATGCGATCATCGAGCAAGTCCACGCCGACCTCAAAGCCTCCGCATTGGCGCATCTGCCCTCGGGAAAGTTCTGCGCGAACGCCGCATGGCTGGTGTGTGCGGTCATCGCGTTCAACCTGACCCGCGCCGCAGCCTGTCTCGGTGGACAGCGTCTGGCGAAGGCGACTACCTCCACCATCCGACGCACCCTGATCTGCATACCCGCTCGAATCGCGTCCTCAGCGCGGCGCATCACGATGCATCTACCCGCCCGATGGCCGTGGGAACGCGAGTGGAACCTGTTGTTCAACAACACGATCAAACGACAACACTCAGCCTGACCCCTAACCATCGGCCAGAACCGGCCCCGACACGAAACCCAGTGAAACACGCCGACACCAGAGATCGGCGACTCACCCACGCCCACCGCCACCCCGAACATACACAACACATTTCACGAGACATCAAAAAGCCGATCGGTGGATCGAGGCTTACTCGGCGCCGAGGTACAGCTTCGGCGTGGACGCGCTCGAGGGACTCGATTGGCTCGCCGCGGGTTTCACCGAACTCGGCGTCGACATCGCGACGGCAACGGAAATGGCGCTCGCGGTGTGGAACTACGTCAACGGCGTCGCGCTCGCGCAGGTCAGCGAGCAGTTGCTCGAAACAACGCCGGGTGAGCGTCCGAGTGGGCTCGCCGACCTCATCGACGGTCGGGTCGCGTCACGCCTGCCGCATCTCTCGACGCTGTCCGACGCCCCCGAGGCGGCACGCCTCAACGATCCGCGCGCGCTGCTCGACGCGGGCATCGACTATCTATGCGCCGGATTCGAGGCGAGAGCGGCGTCGTCGTAGGGACTTGGGCCCGCGCTCGCTCGGGGTGCTGGTCGGCTTCGCTGGCGTGGCCGAAAGTGGGGGAAGGGTTGCGGCGCGGGGCTGGAAGTCGCGGAAGGGTCTCGCGGTGCGGCCGAAAGTGGGGGAAGGGTTGCGGCGCGGGGCTGGGAGTCGCGGAAGGGTCTCGCGGTGCGGCCGAAAGTGGGGGAAGGGCCTCTTCCGCTACTTTTGTGCTCTTCCGCTGGTTGTTTCTCGGGGAGATGACAGGAACTCGCGGAAGAGCCGCGCCAGCGTGCAGGATCCCGCGGAAGAGTTGCGCCAGCGTGCAGGAAGCCGCGGAAGAGTCGCTCCGACGTGCAGAAACCCGCGGAAAGGACACTGCTGCTCGGCCGAGATTCGCAGAACGGCTGCAGGGTGCGCGACGAAACTAGCGGAACAGCTTCCGAGCGCGCCGAAATGCGCGGAAGAGCTGCGCCGAATGTGCTTGAACGCGCGAAGGGGCTTCGTGGCGTGGCTGAGCGCCGCGACAGCGCCGCGGCGCTGGAACCCGCCAAAAGTAGGGGAAGGGCCTGTTCCGCTGCTTTTGCGCTCTTCCGCTAGTTGTTTCTCGGGGAAATGACAGGAACCCGCGGAAGAGTCTCGCCAGCGTGCAGAAACCCGCGGAAAGCCCGCGCCAGCGTGCAGAAACCCGCGGAAAGCCCGCGCCGGCGTGCGGAAGCCCGCGGAAACGCACCGCACCGCGCCGCGGCTACCCACGACCACCCACGACCACCAGCGCCGCAAGAGTCCCGCCCGGAACCCCGCCCTCACATCGCGTGCGGGTAGACCGTCAGCATGTGCGCGCCGAACCATGCGCTGCCGATCACCATCGGGACGACGACGGCCATGGCGACCGAGGTCTTCTGCCGAGCCAGCGCTATGGCCAGCGGCAACAGCAGGACGAAAGCGGGGAGCAGTAATCGTGGTCGACTGATCATCAGGCCGCTGGACAACACGATCGACGCCACGATCAGCGTTCCGTAGACCAGCACGGGCCACGGCAGGCGGGCCCAGAACGCGACGACGACCATGACGAGCGTCGTGATGATGATCCACGCCGTCGCAACCGACGCCACCTCGCCGGAGTTCACCAGGGCGTCGTTGACGAAGTTGAAGGTGACCACTCCGCCGTCGATCCGGGTGTCCCACCCTTCGGTCTGGATGCGGAACCAGCCCGTCGGAGATCCCGTGTGTGCCCAGACGACGGCCAGATACCCGAGGTACCCGAGCGGGCTGATCACGATCGCCAACCAGAGGTAGACACCGCTGCCGCGCCGTGATCGCCACGACCTCGCGTCACGATCGCGCAGCAGTGTCAGGGCTGCGGCCACCATGACCACGCCGATCATCACGACGGCGGTCGGGCGGACGGTGCCCGCGAGACACGCGGCGATTCCCGCGAGCAGCCAGTTGCGTTCGAGGACGCCCACCAACGCCCAGACCGTCAACGCGCAGAACAGCGTCTCGGTGTAGGCCATGTTCAGCACCACCGACATCGGCGTGGCCGCCAGGATCGCGACGAGATACAGGCCGACCCGCTCCGGATTGACCGACGCCCCGCGCGTCAGCGGTGAACGGTTGCCCATGGTGCGCACGCAATCGGCGCCGAGGCGCGCGGCTCCGACGGCGGTCAGGCAACCGAGCACGACGTTGAGCGAGATCGCCGCACCGAACGGCGTGACGAACGGCAGCTTGGCGATCCACCCGACGAGGTAGGGGTAGCCGGGGAAGAAGGCATATGCGGTGTCGGCGGTG
Organism: Gordonia otitidis; assembly: GCF_020735545.1. Lineage (NCBI taxonomy): Bacteria > Bacillati > Actinomycetota > Actinomycetes > Mycobacteriales > Gordoniaceae > Gordonia > Gordonia otitidis. The sequence goes on along the minus strand of NZ_CP085974.1, from coordinate 1,537,830 downwards.
TGCAAGCCGCGGGCGTCGGTGAGCGTGTACGGGACGTCGCCGTAACCGTGCTCCGCGATCGCGAGCATCCATTTGCCGTCCCACGCCGAGAGTGCATTGCCGACCGTGGTGTCGCGTAGCTGTGCGAACCGGGCGAGAACCAGCAAACCGACGAGCCGGATAGCGATGAAGACCCCGATTGCCGAGACCCAGTAGGGCAGGGAATCGTCGTAGCCGCGGCCGTCGGTGGTCTCAACTCGACGCTCGGTGGTCGCGTCGGCTCGTCCAGCGGAGGGTGCGTCGGATCGAGTCGACGGGGGTGCGTCGGCGCGACCGGCGTCGAGGGTTGCGTCGGCTCGACCAGTGGAAGGCATGCGTGGGGTCCTGCGGTGCGTGCGCACCTTCCCGACCTCGGTCTCGCTGGTCACCACAGCGATGTTAGGTGACATGTGTGGTCTGCAGCACGGGTAAGGCGTCCCGTCGCCACCACGCCGTGGGCCAGCGGAGCGTCGTCGGTAAGGTTGTCTCGGCAGTGAAGCGGAAAACCCGACGTCGAACCCTGCTGGGAGGTTATCTACGTGGCACTCGTCGTGCAGAAATACGGTGGATCATCGGTTGCGACAGCTGAGCGCATCCGTCGGGTCGCCGAGCGCATCGTCGAGACCAAGAAGCAAGGTAACGACGTGGTCGTTGTGGTGTCGGCGATGGGTGACACCACCGACGAACTCCTCGACCTCGCGCAGCAGGTCAACCCCGCGCCGCCCGCCCGTGAGATGGACATGCTGCTGACCTCGGGCGAGCGGATCTCCAACGCGCTCGTGGCCATGGCCATCAGCTCGTTGGGTGCGCAGGCACAGTCGTTCACCGGCTCGCAGGCTGGCGTGATCACCACGAGTAGTCACGGCAAGGCCAAGATCATCGACGTCACGCCGGGGCGTGTGCGCAGTGCGCTCGACGAGGGAAAGATCGTGCTCGTCGCGGGTTTCCAGGGCGTTTCACAGGACACCAAGGACATCACCACGCTCGGTCGTGGCGGTTCGGACACGACAGCCGTCGCGCTCGCGGCGGCGTTGGAGGCCGATGTCTGCGAGATCTACACCGACGTCGACGGTGTCTACACCGCCGACCCGCGCATCGTGCCCGACGCACGTCGCCTCGAGACCGTTTCCTTCGAGGAGATGCTCGAGATGGCGGCCTGTGGCGCGAAAGTCTTGATGCTCCGGTGTGTGGAATACGCCCGCCGATACAACGTTCCCGTTCATGTGCGCTCGTCGTACTCGACCAAACCCGGCACGCTCGTAGCCGGCTCTATGGAGGACATTCCCGTGGAAGAAGCGATTCTCACCGGTGTCGCACACGACCGCAGCGAGGCCAAGATCACCGTCGTCGGCCTCGAGGACCAGCCCGGATACGCGGCCAAGGTGTTCCGCGCGGTGGCCGACGCCGAGATCAACATCGACATGGTGCTCCAGAACATCTCGAAGGTCGACACCGGAAAGACCGACATCACCTTCACCCTCCCGCGCGAACTCGGTCCGCTCGGCGTCGAGAAGCTCACCAAGCTGCAGCACGAGATCGGCTTCACCGAAGTCCTCTACGACGACCACATCGGCAAGGTCTCGCTCGTGGGCGCCGGCATGAAGAGCCATCCGGGCGTCACGGCGACATTCTGCGAGGCGCTCAGCAACGCAGGGGTCAACATCGAGCTGATCTCGACGTCGGAAATCCGTATCTCGGTGTTGTGCCGCGACACCGAACTCGACGACGCCGTGCGCGCACTGCACGAGGCATTCGACCTCGGCGGAGATGAAGAAGCTGTTGTCTACGCAGGAACGGGGCGCTGACATGGGCGAGCCCTTCGACGGAGCTCAGGAACCACGAAGCGACGGGAGATGTGACTGATGGGTGTACGTATCGGAGTTGTCGGAGCCACCGGTCAGGTCGGCGGCGTCATGCGAACCCTGCTGGCGGAACGCAACTTTCCCGCTGACGAGGTCCGCTTCTTCGCATCACCGCGGTCGGCCGGTAAGAAGTTGCCGTGGGGCGACGGCGAGATCGTCGTCGAGGACGCCGCGACGGCTGATCCGAGCGGACTCGACATCGCACTGTTCTCCGCCGGTGCCACGATGTCGCGTGAGCAGGCACCGCGCTTTGCCGCCGCAGGCGTGACCGTCATCGACAATTCGTCGGCATGGCGCAAGGATCCCGATGTGCCGCTGGTGGTTTCGGAGGTCAACGGCGAGCTCGCGAAGAATCCGCCCAAGGGCATCGTCGCCAATCCCAATTGCACGACCATGGCAGCGATGCCGGTCCTCAAGCCGCTGCACGACGCCGCCGGACTGGAACGACTGATCGTGTCGTCGTATCAGGCGGTCTCGGGAAGCGGCCTCGCAGGTGTCGAGGAACTCGCGACGCAGTCGCGTGCCGTGATCGACGACGTCGAGAAGCTGGTGTACGACGGCTCGTCGGTCGACTTCCCGGCTCCGAACAAATACGTGGCGCCCATCGCCTTCGACGTCCTGCCCATGGCGGGATCGTTGGTCGATGACGGGTCGGGTGAGACCGACGAGGACCAGAAGCTCCGCAACGAATCCCGCAAGATCCTCGGTCTGCCCGACCTGCTGGTCAGCGGCACGTGTGTGCGTGTTCCGGTCTTCACCGGGCACTCGCTGTCGATCAATGCCGAGTTCGCACAACCACTCTCCCCTGCACAGGCAAACGAGATCCTCTCCGGCGCAGCAGGAGTCGAGCTGGTCGACGTACCGACCCCATTGGCGGCTGCAGGTAAGGACAACTCGCTGGTCGGCCGTATCCGGCAGGACCCGGGTGTGCCGGAGGGTCGCGGGATCGCATTGTTCGTCTCCGGCGACAACCTGCGAAAGGGTGCGGCGCTCAACACTATCCAGATCGCCGAGCTACTCGTCCGATAGTCGATTTCCACCCACGGTCCGGATTGTCCGAGGCCGTCAACCGCCCGATTGGGGTCATTTCATGTCCACGCCCACAGACACCCCAGCGGTTGCCGACAGGCTCGGCCATTACTACAAGATCGACGAGCCCTATCAGGTCGGTCGCGAGAAGGTGCGCGAGTACGCGCGTGCGGTACAGGACCACCATCCCGCACACCGCGACGAGGCTGCCGCGCATGGGCTCGGCTACTCGGGACTCGTTGCGCCACTGACGTTCACCGCCATCCCGGCAATGGCGGCCAACCGGGATCTGTTCGAATCGGTCGTCGTAGGGTACGAGACCTACGTACAGACCGAGCAGGTCTTCGAGCAGCACCGACCCATCGTTGCCGGCGACGAACTGACCACCGACGTCGAGTTGTCGTCCATCCGGCGCGTTGCCGGGCGCGATCTGATCACCGTGACCAACACGTTCACCGATGCGGCAGGGGAGGTGGTGCACACGATGCACACGACCGTCGTCGGGGTGAACGCCGACGAGGTCGACCCGTCGATCAACGACGCGGTTCGCAACATCATGGTGCACGACGTGAACGTCCTATCCGCCGACGCGTCGGATGCCGCATATCAGAAGACAGTGAGACCCGAAGGTGTGCAGGTTATTTCGACTGCGGGTATCGAACGGTCGTCCGGTGCACTCGACTTCGATTCACTGAGCGTCGGCGATGAACTGCCTGTCCGTCACGCTCGCCTCTCGCGTGGAGACCTGGTCAACTACGCCGGGGTGTCAGGAGACGGAAACCCCATCCACTGGGATGAGTCGATCGCCAAGCTTGCCGGTCTTCCCGACGTGATCGCACACGGGATGCTCACCATGGGACTCGGCGCGGGGTTCGTGTCAGCGTGGTCGGGAGATCCGGGTGCGGTGACCCGCTACTCGGTCCGACTCTCGCAGGTGGCTGTGGTGTCGGCCGCGGAGGGCGGCGACATCGAGTTCACCGGCCGGATCAAGTCGCTCGATCCCGAGACCCGCAGCGGCGTCGTTCTGGTCGTGGCGAAGTCGGGCGGACGGAAGATCTTCGGCCTGGCGACGATGAACGTCCGCTTCGCTTAAACCGCCTCGTCGGCGGGCACTTTCACACTCGGCAGGGCGCGCTGAAAACAGTCCGCCCTGCGACGCCACGGCGAGAACTATGACTATGAGCGCGTATGCGCAATTCCGGCATACCGGTCCGCGATGGAGTCCTGGCTCACACGCCCACATTACTGTGCGGTAGGTTACTGGCCATGACACGGATTCGGGGATTCATCTCAGGTTGGCGGGTTCGTCGTGCGACGCGACGGTCCACGGTGGCGCTCACGGCAGGGGCGCTGGCTCTCGGAGCAGCGACAGCGGCGGTCGGCCCCGCCCACGCGGCCGACTTCTACACGCCACCCGCACAGTTCTCGGCGACCCCGGGGGCGATCATCCGCAGCGAGCCCAGCCCGCTACTGCTGCAGATTCCGGGCTTGAGTAATCAGTGGCCGGGAACGGCGACCCGGATCATGTACACCTCTCGTTATCAGAACGGGTTGCCTGCAGCGGTGACCGGGACCGTCGTCGAGCCGACCGCGCCGTGGAAGGGTAAGGGGCCACGACCCACAGTCGTCCTCGGACCGGGCACCATCGGCCAGGGTGATCAGTGCGCGGGATCGAAGCTCATGAACCTGCCCGTGGCCATCGATCCCGCCAAGCCGAGTCTCGCGATCAACTACACCGCGCTCGAGATGAACCTCCTGCTGATCAACGGCGTGCGCGTCGCGATCACCGACTACATCGGGATGGGCACGCCCGGCATCCACACATACGTGAACAGGGTCGAGACCGGACAGGCCATGCTCGACGCTGCTCGCGCGGCATTGAAGGTCGAGAAGGCCCCGGCCAACGCTCCGATCGCCTTCTCCGGGTACTCGCAGGGTGGCGGGGCGTCGGCGTCCGCGGCCGAGCTGGCGTCGACGTATGCACCAGAGCTCAATGTGAAGGCCAGCTACGCCGGTGCACCGCCGGCCGATCTGTCGAAGGTGATCAACCAGATCGACGGCACATTCATCGTGGGCGGTATCGGATATGCGATCAACGGTCTCGAGGCCCGGTATCCGGAGCTCAAGAGCGTCATCGACCAGGAGACGAATCCTCGGGGGCGGCAGGCGCTGAAGCAACTGTCGACGCAGTGCATCGCCGACACCGGACTGGCCTTCGGATTCCAGCGAACCAGTGCGTGGACCCGTGACGGCAAGCCACTCTCGGCGGTCATCAACAGGCATGCGAACGTCAAGAAGATCGTCGACGAGCAGCGAATCGGACGGCTCAAGCCCAATGCGCCGGTCCTGCTCGAGGGTGGTATCAACGATGACGTCATCCCGTACGGTCAGGTCGCGCAACTCGATCGTGACTGGCGGGCGCAGGGCGCCGATGTCCAGATGATCAGCAACACGATTCCGCCGATCTTCCCGGGACTCGTCGTCAACCATGCGCTGCCGATGGTGGCCACGCTGTTGCCCGCGACGAACTTCCTTCTTGCGCACCTGAACAACTGATCTGACGACGGACACGACGATGCCCACGACCGCTCAGGCCGGGGGCATCGTCGTTGATCGAGCCGTGAGACTATGCCGTGGATGAGGTCTGGTGGCGAGGCCCGACCCTTTCATGGTCGGCGTGGTGTTCAGCGACGCGGTCAGGTTGACGACGCCGCACCCCGATGGACGACCCGATCACCAGCAGCACACTCGCAACGTACGCGGCGAGCGCGTAGGGCAGGGGTCCGATCCGACCGCCACTGGGGGCCACGCCGTCGACCGCTGCGAAGTAGTCGGGAAGTGCACTGATCCAGAGAACTGCTGCGACGAGCAGGTAGATCACGCAGCAGATGACCGGAAACCATTCGCGTGCAAGGGCTTCGGGTAGTGCGGCAGGATCGGTCCGGCGTGCGCGGTAGGCGCGATAGAAGGCCACAGCGGTGATGATCGCCAGAATCGCGACATAGGCCCACGCCGAGGCAGCGCGGCCGACCAGCAGTGAACCGCCGAGAAGGTCGACGATCGTCGGGGGAATCGATCCGACGAACAGTACGGGCCACACCAACACACTCGTCACCACGACGTCGCGGACGATATACCACCCGCCGCGGTGGGGAATTGCGCACAGCCACCGGGTCACCAACGCGATGCCGAATGGGAGCATCACGCTGAACGCGCTCATGTTCAACAGAGGGATGCCACTCAGCGACGGGTGAGCTGTCGAGACCTCCTGGTTCCACACCCACCACTTCAGTTGCGGCCCTAGACCATCGACGACTTGGTACAGGCAGTGGAAGACAAAGGCCACGCACGCCGCCGACACGAAGATGTTGTTGCGCGAGAAGATCCCGGTCCGCTGGACGAGCGTGTACGCCACGTAGAGATACACCGGATACATCGCGATGATGTACAGCGGCAGACGGTCGTAGAGGAACTGCACGGTGAACAGGTTGTGGGCGAACGTGAGTCCGAGCTCGTCCTCGATACCGAACCACTGCGGAAAGTAGGCGATCGGCTCGACTACGAGTAGCGCGAGGATGCCACTGCACCACACCACGAGGTTCGACGCGTCGTGCTGCGACCGGTACCAGCGTACGGCGTGGACCAAGCATGCGAAGAGTCCGATCACAAGGGTCGCCTCGATGACGGGCAGGGTCCAGTTGTCCAGGTCCGCCGGGTTGGTGATGGTGATGAACGGGTTACCGTCGCACCGGACGCCGTGGAGAGTGGCCGACAATCGTGCGTACTCGGCTGTACATGTCTGCATCGTGCACCTCAGGATTGGTGGTGTCGTGACCCGACAGCCCGATCATACGAGTGTGTGCAATATGTATGACCGGTTTCGCGAATTCTCGTGGAACAGCACATGCGACGATGGACCGATGAGGACACGAGGGTGGGGCGGGAACCTACCGCGCACCGAAGACGAAGCGCGCGAGCGTATCGTGGCTGCCGCGATGCGGTGTATCGATCGATCCGGTCCGGCCAAGGCGACACTCGCCGACGTCGCTTCTGAGCTCCAGGTCACCAGACAGACCGTATATCGCATCTTTCCGACGACAGCGGATCTACTGACCGCTGTGGGCGAGGCGGGCGCTGATCAGTTCCTCGACCGACTCGCTGATCACGTCGCCGACATCACTGAGCCGCGCGATGCCCTCGCCGAGGCAATCGTCTACACGCTCGGCAGACTGCCGGAGGAGCCGTACATCGGATTGCTCGTCCAGGTCGGGGAGAACGAACTCTTCAGCCGGGGAGTGACGTCGTCACGTGCGATGGAGTTCGGGACATCGGTACTGCGCCGCTTCCCGATCGACTGGGCTGCAGCAGGATTCGACGACGACGAGAAGCTCGACGGTCTCGCAGAGTTCATGCTGCGAGTACTCATGTCCTTTCTGCAATATCCCTCTGATCCTCCCCGGAGCCCGGAGCAACTGCGTGCCTATCTTCGACGCTGGCTCGGTCCCGCAGTCGACTTCGGGCCCGCAGACGGCACACCCGCGCGGTAGGCCGCTGTCGAGAGGATCCTCAGGGCAATGAGATCTTGAGCTTCTCGGCCATCACCCGCACCATGTGCTGGACGCCGATCTCATTGCGGCCCAGCACCATGTGGTCGTGCTGGCCACGCCGGACGCCTTCGCCGCACTGCGGCAACATGGTGAAGTCCTCGTCTCTGACTGCTGCGTGCACCTGCGCGAAGATGCCGTCGTACATCTCTGTTTGCTCTGGGGTTGTCGCGGGGTAGCGGGCCATCCAGCTGTGTCGGACCGTGCAGGTCGTCGCCGAGTCTGCGGGTAGGATGTCGATGACTTCGACTCCGACCGGGCTATTCGCGAGGATGAGATTGGGATAGACCCAGTAGATGATGCCCATCTGTTGAACGGGGTCCCAGTTGTCGGCGGGCTCGGTGCCCTCGAGCTGGGTGATCCAGTTGAACGGGAAACCGATTCGGTGATGCACACCGAACTCGTCGTACACATGGGTGTTGGCCAACGTGTTCATGCCGATCACGCTGTTGCCGTGGACAAAAGGAAAGTGGTAACCCTCGGCGAACGCCTCCAGCGCCCCTTTCCAGCTCACCTCTGAGGTCAACAGTCGCTCGTCGTGATAGCCGAAGGCCTGGTAATTCCACTGTGCCAGTTCGGAGTCCATGGGTCCCAGGTGAGCATCGAGGTCCATCTCGGCTTCGGCTGTCAGCACGGCCCAGATGAAGCCATGGCGTTCCTCGCTGGGGAGCTCGACGAGTCCGTACTGATCACGGTTCATCGACTCGAATCCCGCTGCCCCCGGGACGCCCTTGAGTCTGCCGGTGTTGTCGTACACCCAAGCGTGGTAGGGACAGGTGAACCTGCGCGCATTCCCCGACCCGCATGCAGGCATCGCCCCTCGATGGCGGCAGTAGTTGAGCAGGACATGTGCCGTGCCCTCGCGATCGCGGGTGATGAGAAGAGAGTCGCCGATCACCGAACGCACGACATAGTCGAAGGGGTTGGGGATCTGGGCCGTTGCGAGGACGGCGATCGGCACGCGCCGAAGGATGCTCGATTCCTCCAGATCGCGAAGTGTGTCGTCGCTGTAGTAGTCGAGCGGTACCCGCAGTATGTCCGGGGCCATGTCGGTGGTCTGAGACAATGCCAGATCGAGTGCGCGGCCGGTCAATTGCCAATCGAGTTGCGTCGGCTGCGTGGCGACATCGGGGCTGGTGGTCATCGGGTGAATCCTCCTCGGAGGTTGTCTGATGATGACCATACGCCGATGTGGGTTAGTGTCTAGTCATGTTCGGCAAGTTCTCCGGCGTTGTCGTAGGCGAGCGTCATGGCGGTTGATTGGACGCGATTCGCAGAATTCGTGCGTGACGAAATCGTCGACGCTGTCGAGAATTTCGTCGCGGACGAGCCGGGGTGTCGTCCACAGCGCGCGGCGATTCACGACCTTCACACCGACGGGCTGGTGATCCTGTTTCCGACGATAGCAGTGGCCAAACCCGGCGAGGACGTGTGGTCGCCGGATGAGTGGGCATCGCAACGTGATTCGACGCGGAAGGCCGATCGGTGGGCGGCGCGGCTGACTGCCCACGCGGGCTCGGGCTGGGCGGGCTGGCCAGATGTCATCCACGGCTTTCGCGAGGGCATCGCTTCGGGATGTCGTGCCGCGAGTGCCGAACTGATCGAATCGGACCTTGTCGCAGAGGAATTCGTCGCGGTGGCGCTGGGCGACGACGAGCTCGTCGCCGCATGCCTGACGCCCGCCCGCCTGGACAGAGAGTTTCCGGCGGTGGCGGCTCGTCGGCACGGTTCCACGCGGATCGGCGCGATCGAGCCCGCCCGAGGCGGTAGGGTCGTCGCGCAGCAGGACGTCACCGTCGGGGTGGACACGGAACCGGTGTCGTTTTCGATGCTGGATTCGATCGATCTGGCGTCGTTCACCGACAGTGAAGCGCTCGCCGCGATCGCCGGGCCATACCTCGGTACGCGAAAGAACGGGCGACTGACATATCAGCCCCTGGAGCGGATTCTCTTCGAGCGCCCGAGACTTCACGATCGACTGATGAGCCGACTGACACCCGCCGAGATGTATCCGATCGACGCCGACGATCTGCCTGTGGCGGTTGCTGCGCTGTCGTCGGGCTGGCCGTTCATTCGGAGACACGCGGCCATCGTTCTCCTGAGTGCGCACCTGTGACGCCATTTGGTGAACGTCGACGCGCTGCAGAGGTGGATGGCCGCGTGCGAGGCCGGAGTGCTCAGATCTTGAAACTCCCCGCAAACGCGCGCAGGGGCAGATCGTTGCTCGTGATGATGCCGGGCCGCGCCTCGACCACAGACCGAATCGAGTTCAGAGCGGGTAGCCCGGTCACGGTCATTCCGATGGAGGCGAAGTTCTCGGGTTTGGACAGGTCCATGTCCGCCCTGGGGAAGATCATGTGTTTGCTGTAGATGCTCGGGTCGCCGGTGATCTGAGTGATGTAACAGGCCTTGATATCCCACGCCGGATCGGTGTGCGGGGTCATTTGCCATTCGAGGTGGGTCTCGACGCGCGGCACCCCGTCGACCATCCCCTGATACTTGATGTAGTTGGCACCGAGAGATCCCTTGGGTAGGAAGTACCACCCGAGATCGACGTCCTTGGTACATGCGCCGAGTTCGTAAGAGTACTTCACCTCGTCGAGCTCCAGACCGAATGCGTCGGCCATGAGATACACCGAGTCGGCGAACACCGCGGTGTACTTGTACAGCGAATCGGGGATTGACGGGTCATCGACGGGTAATCCGTAGCCCACTGCTTTCCAGGTGTCCACAGAGTGGTGGCATGAGACGTCCACCGACTCGGTGACGGTGACGTTCTCGATCTCGGCGACATCGGCGCTGTGCACGATACCGAGGATCTGGCAGAGTCCGGGATTCATGCCCGTGCCGTAGAACGTGGAACCTCCGCGTTGGCACGCAGCCTCGATGACCTCGCTGACCTTGCGTCCGGAAGGGTGCTGCCAGTTGGTGTCTCGGTGATACCCGGTGATCCAGTCGGCGGTGGTCACGACGTTGATTCCTGCCTCGAGTACCTTCTCGTAGAGGTCCTCGTCGGGGAAGACGCCGTGGAATGTGAGCACGTCGGGCTTTGCCGCGATGATCTCCTCCACCGTACCGGTGGCCGTCACGCCGAGCGGTGGTAGCCCGACGATCTCGCCCGCGTCGCGGCCGACTTTGTCGGCCGTGTAACAGTGCAATCCAACGAGTTCGAGGTCGGGATGGTTCTGGATTCTTCCGATCATCTCTGTTCCCAAATTACCTGTGGCGACCTGGAATACGCGGATGGCGGGGGAGGTACTCATGGATGGTCCTTTCGTGTGGACGTAGTGCTCAGGCGGTTGCGGCAATGGCCGAGGGATGCAGCGGAACGATCGCGCCGCTTTCAGGCCGGGCGGGATCCCGGCCGTACGAGGAATCGCCCCCGGGATAGAACTGCACTGCCCAGTTGCGTAATGCGGTGAAACCCTTGAACTCTCGTTGAGAAAGTGCGGGCGGGTCGGAATAGCGTTGGTGCGACCAGATCTCGACGTCGTTGTCGAACTGCTCGACGACGAGGTCGGTCATCACCTTGCCGTACTTGGTCAGTTCGGTGGCCTGTTCCTCACCCGGCTTCTTGCCGATCCAGACGGTGAAGCGTACGTCGCAGGTGGATTCGTCGACCGGCGTCACCGCAGGCATCGTCCGGTTCTCGACCATGCCCCATGACTTCGTGATCGAACAACCCAGTCCAGCGTTGACGGAATAAACGCCGCTGGAGGCTGTTTCGAGTGTGACGCCCTCTTCGAAAGCGATGGTGAAGTCGACATAGGAGACGGGGCCGTCGAAATCGTGCCGCGTGAACTCGGGCATGAACGGTGTCTGGTGTACGAACTTGAAGTGCGCGAAGTCGACACCGTTCTCCATGATGTACTGCGGATGGAGCTCGCGTTGCTTGTGGAACAACGTGCCGCCGGGGATCGGAGGGTAATAGTTGTCGGCGTCGCTCGGGTCGTCGCCGAAGGCTGTGAACATGTCGGGTACTTCGAAGTACGGCGGACGGGAATCGACGTCGAACCAGATCCAAACCGCATGGTTGCGCTCGACGACGGGGTAGCTGCGAATGCGCCTGCCCTTGTTGGGGCGCTTCTCGTACGGGATGCAGACATTGCGTCCCTGTTCGTTCCACTGCCATCCGTGGAACGGGCACACCAGATTCTCGCCCTCGACCCGACCGCCGTATCCGAGATGCGCGCCGAGGTGCTCGCAGTAGGCGTCGAACACCGACAATCTCCCCGACGCTGCGCGCCACGCGACCATGTCACGTGAGAAGTACTTCATGGTGTGGACGTCGCCGATCGCGATCTCGTTCGACCAGGCGACCTGATACCAGCCGGTCGGTTCCATCGACAACGGGGTCTGTGCCATGTGCAAAACCGTAGAACCCTCTGTGAAAGAATGCAAGAGGGTTCTGTGTAAATATCGCCGGGCGGTTAAACTCGGTCAGCATGAGCGAGGCGACGACCACCCCCCGACGCGCGAACAAGCGCGGTCAGGCGACGCGCGACAGCATGATCCGGGCCGCCATCGCGGCGCTGGCGACAGGTGATCCGACCGCTGTGTCGGGCAACCGCATCGCCCGCGAGATCGGCGCCACCTGGGGTGTGGTCAAGTATCAGTTCGGCGATATCGACGGTCTGTGGGCGGCGGTTCTTCGGCACACGGCGGACGAACGCGGCGATCTGCCGGCGAACGTCAAACCCGGTGGCACATTGGAGGAGAGGGTGTCGGCCCTCATCGACGCAATGTTCTACGGACTGACGACGCCCGAGGCACGCGCGATAGAGACACTACGCGCGGCCCTACCGCGCGAGCACGCCGAACTCGAGCGCGAATTCCCGCTCACCGCAGCAGAATTGGCATCGTGGAAACCGAGTTGGGATGCAGCGTGCGAACGTGCTTTCGCCGATCTCGACCTCGACCCGCAGAAGGTTCGCCAGATGGCAGCCCTCATCCCGGGAGCGATGCGTGGACTCATCTCCGAGCACACGTTGGGCACATACGGCAACCTTGACGACGCCCGTGCGGGAATGGTGGGTGCCATCGTCGCCTATCTGTCTACAGTGACCCGGTGACATTGCTGCGTCGTCGGTGGACTGCTGTTCTCATCGGCCTGCTCGTTGCCTCGGTATGCGTGGTTTCGGTGTCCACCGGAATCGCGCTCGCGGCTCCCCGGCCGAGTGGTTCGGCGGCACCGGCTCCCGGCCCGACGATGGGCCTCGGTCCCGTCGGGACGTCGCTGATGCACGGCGATCTCTGGTCGTCGGACTCGACGCCGTTCGCCGGGCCCGGGGTGAGCGCGCACGTCGCCGCGTCGTCGGTGCCGGGCGGCGCATGTGCGGCCACATTCATCGGCGGTGACGGGTTTCCGGTGTCGCTGTGTACCCAGTACGTCGGTACGGCTCCGCTCAGCGTCGCGGTGGCGACGGTGACCCTCTTCGACCCGAAGACCGCGGCCCCCATCGCCCGTAGGCAGCTGACCAAGGGTGGACTTCTCGGTGGTGTGTACGGGTATCTGGACGACCGGGACAGGGTCGTCGTCGCCGACGGTTCCGGTGCGATTCTGCGAGTGGCACACAGACATTCGTCGCAAGGGTGGCAACTGTATGTCGACGACCGTATCGATCTGGCAGCTCATGTGCCTGCGGGAGATTCGGTCACGGCTCTCGCCCCCGACTTCGCCGGCCGAACGTGGTTCGTGACCACACACGGTGTCGTGGGAACGGTCGATGACGCTCGGCGCGTTCGATCGATGCACTTGCCGGCGGGTGAAGATCTCGGTAACGGTTTGTCGGTACGTGCGACAGGGGTGTCGGTGATATCGACACACGCACTGTACGAGATGCGTGCCGCTGCCGACGGAACGCCAGAAGTGTTGTGGCGCCGAGAATACGACCGCGGCCCGGCACGCAGGCCCGGCCAGCTGACCTGGGGATCCGGAACGACGCCCACCTACTTCGGACCGGGTGGCGACGGATGGGTCGCGATCGTCGACAACGCCTCCCGACCACAATTGATCGTCTACGACAGCAACAACGGCGAAACAGTCTGCCGCATCCCCGCATTCGGCTCGTCGGGTCAGGGCACAGAGAACTCGCCGATGGCGTGGGGGAACTCGCTCATCATCCCGAGCACATACGGCTACCAGTACCCACCCATGGCCGTGACCGGGGCGAGCATTCCCGGGGACGCACCGTTCGTCGGCGGATCGACTCGCATCGACGTCACGGCCGCCGGCTGCCGTCGGGTGTGGGAGAACGGAGACCGGCTGGCGTCGCTGCCCCGGCTCTCACGAGCCGACGGACTCATCCACGGTCTCGGCTACGGGCCGTACCGTCCCGGTGCGATCCAACAGGTCGGGCCGATCGACTACATCGCCACCGACTTCGCGACCGGCGCCCGTGTGCGGACCCTGCACGTCGGAGAAGGTCCGGTCGACGAGCCGCTCGAATTGACGGGAACCATTGGTCCCGACGGCGCTCTCTGGCAGGCCACGGCGACACGGATGATCAAAGTCGCACCGCGCTGAGGTGCGAGGCGTGGCTCCGGAACACGTGTGTGCGGGCCGCGTCGTGGTGGTGGACCGATTCGGGGATCTGCCGGGCGCGGCGCGGGTGTGCGGGAACTAGGGGAAGGGTTCGTTCCGCGGGTTTTGTCACTTTCCGTGGGTTGTTTCGCGGGGAAGGGGCGGGAACTGGGGGAAGAGTTGTTTCCGCGGGTTGTGTCGCTTTCCGCGGGTTGTTTCGCGGGGAAGGGGCGGGAACTGGGGGAAGGGTTGTTTCCGCGGGTTTTGTCGGGGCGCGGGGCTGCGTTGACTGCCTGGCTGCGCGGGTGCTGGAAGGGGTCTTTCCGCGGGTTGTGTCGCTTTCCGTGGGTTGTTTCGCGGGGAAGGGGCAGGAACTAGGGGAAGAGTTGTTTCCGCGGGTTTTGTCGGGGCGCGGGGCTGCGTCGACCGCCCCGCGGCGCGGGACCGGCTTCGCAGCGGTCACCGCGCCGCGATCCCGTCGTCTGACGGCGGGGCGCGGATCTCAGGATCGCGCTGTGCCGGCAGTGCGACAATCGTGACCATGACCGACCCCGACGACCCAGATCGCGTACCAACCCAGGCTGAGCTCGACGCCGAGGACCTGGCAGCGATCGAGCGTCGATCGAAGGACAAGGACGAGGCGATGCTCTACCCCTCGCGGCCGGTCGATCCCGGTCCGCCGCCGCGCGCGTTGACGGTCCATGCGCGCGTCGCGTTCTGGGGCGCGGCCGTCGCAGCGATGGTCTCGTTCGTCTACGGCCTCGTCAATATCGGCACGATCAAGGGCTTACTTCGCGATCGGTTGCGAGAGGGCGTCGCGAGCGACCCACGCAACGCGGCGCCCGCCGATCGCATCGACTCGCTGGCGAACTTCTTCCCGGTGTTCATGTTGGTCATGATCGTCGTGTTCCTCGTCGTCGAGTACGCACTGCTCGTCGGAGCGGCGAGTCACCACAGCCGCAACTGCCGGAACTTCTACCTCGCGGCCGTCGTCGTGAATCTGCTCTGCATCCCCAGCGGCATCGACCTTCTGTTCCGTTACCCCGATCTGTGGTCGGCGATGCCGATCATCGGGTGGTTGCAGTTCGCCCTGTTGGTGGTCTCTGCGCTGTGCACGATCCAGAAGTCCGTCAATCGGTGGCTGCCACAATTGACGCGGATGCGACCGACCAGGATGCTGCGGGGTAGCTGAGGGGGTTCCCGACCCGGGCGGCGGAATCGGCCCGCTCAACCAGCGGGCACGAACTCACCCAGCGAAGAACAGCGAACCGAACGTCACCGCGGTGCTCGCTGCGAGAAGCCCGACGATCACCGCTCCGGACCTGGCCGACGCGATCAGTGGAGCCGCCTCGGGTGTTTCGGCGGTTGTCGTCGTTCCGGCGAGCGGCTGGTCCTGAGATGGGCCGGGGGCGCTGCCAGGGTGAACGTCCGTGGTGACCACCGACATGAGCGTCTCCTCACTCCAGATGTCGTCACGAAACGGCTGCCATGACGCTCTGTGGTCGACAGTAGGTCTCAGCGCACATCGCTGACCAGCGCGAAAGAGTTCTGATACCTCAACAGCAACCCTTGGTAACGAACCGATCACAAGGTCCCCGGGGACCCTGTACAAGCCACTGACTTTCGCATATCTCGTAAATGGATGGTTAGCTAAGAAGATGAAGCGTCTTTCTCGACGATCCACTTACCACTCGTCGGTGCTGTCTGCCGAAGATCTGTCGATGGAGGTCGTCATGCAGTTCGCCCCGGTCCGCCGTCTCTCGGACGGTGCGCTCGCGGCTGTCGAATTGCAGGTCCGTGGTCTTGCCGGAAGCGCGATGGGCACGGCAGAGTCGTTGCGTCGCGCAGCTCGACTCATGGAGCAGAAGGCTGCACTCGACAAGCAGAAGATGGTCTTCGCCGAGTCGCCGCAGGCCGACGAGCTCGCCGAGATCCTCCCGGTCCTCATCGCCATCGACATGGATTCCATTGCGGTCGACGACCTCGAGGCGCTCCCGACCCCGCCGACATTGCAACGACTGGTGTTCTCGGTCTCACCAGCACAGTTGCTCTCGCGTCCGCACGAGATGCTCGCCGCCGTCGCGGCCGCGCGCAGTCGCGGCAGGGTGATCTGCGTCGACGGCATAGGCGTTGACCCGCATGCGATCTCTATGCTGCCGCTCATCGAACCGGACGTGATCATCACTGGACCGGAACTGCTCTCGGTGACCACCGAACCCGACATGGCCGAGGTGGCGCACGCACTCGCCGCCCACGTCGAACGAAGCCACGCCGTCGTTGTCGCGGAGGGAATCGACGACGAGAAGTCGCGATCAGCGGCCCTGACGATCGGGGCGACCCACGGCACCGGCAAGCTGTATCCGGCGGTAGCCAATCCCTCAGAACTACCTGACGATGAGGTCGTGCCCTTCCCCGAGGCGCCGGTCTGGTCGAGTCCCGCCCCGGCGGCCGACACGCCCTATGGGCTGGCGTCCGGTCTGTCCGAGCCGCGGCGGGGAACCAAGCGGTTGCTGGTGGAGATGAGCAAATCCCTGGAGTCGCAAGCGGCGTCGGCAGGGCAGGCGATGATCGTGGTCGGGACATTCCAGCACGCCAAGCACTTCACCGAGGTGACAGCCTCGCGCTGGCGTGAACTCGCGGATGTCACCGGATTCGCGGGCGTCTACGGGGTCGGTTTGTCGCACATGGTCGACGGCAACATCCGGCACGCGCCACTCGATCCGGCGGACGATCTCGTCAACGAGTGGACCGTCGCTGTGCTCGGCCCGCACTTCGCGGCATTGCTCTCGGCGCGCGATCTGCACGACGACTGCGCGGACCTCGAACGCAGCTTCGATTTCGTGCAGTCCTACGACCGACTCACCGTGACACAAGCGGTCCACAGCATCCTGACCCGGTTCTGCTGACGAAGGGAGGGGAGTCAGACGCGGCGGCGTCGACTCCCTCCCTTCGTCCGAAACGCCGGCCCGCAGGGTGGTGTCGATCCTCAGGACAGGGCTGCGATTTCCTTCGTGAACGCGGCCTCGTCGATTCGAACGCTACGACCGTCGGAGATCACTACGTCGCCGTCGACCATCACGATGTCGACGATCGAGCGCGAGCCGGTCGTGAGCAGTGATGCCCCCGGATCACGCACCGGCAACGTCGCGTAATCGCGGTCGAACCGGACAAGCGTCAGGTCGGCCGGTGACCCGACGCTGACGCCACCGATCACCTCGGGCAGCCCGAGCGCCACATTCGCTCCGCCGCAGGCGATGTCGAGCATCGTCTCGAAACCCATGAGGTCGGCGCGTTTGTGCGCCGCACGCTGTAGATACGCTCCGACCCGGAAGGTCTCGAGCATGTCCTGGGTGTCGTTGCTGGCTGCGCCGTCGACGCCGAGTCCGACGCCGAGGCCGCGGTCGAGCATCGCTGGGACAGGTGCGATGCCGCTGCCGAGCCGCATGTTCGACAACGGATTGTGCGACACGGCAACTCCACGCTCGGCAAGTATCGACTGTCCGACGTCGTCGAGCTCGACACAGTGCACGGCGAGTACCCGGTTCCAGAGGAAACCGTTCGAGTCGAGGTATTCGACAGCACCGAGCCCCGCGTGCTCGAGGCACATGACGTCATCGGTCGGCGTCTCGAGTAGATGGATCATCACTGACATGTCGCGTTGCTGTGCGAACTCGCGCAGCGTGATCATTCCGGTCTCGGTGACCGATCGGGGATTCGGCACGGCCAGCGCGACGGTGATCGGGGAGTCGGCGACCTGATTACGCAGATGGTCGACGTGATCGAGCACGTCGGTGAGCGGTTGCATGAGGCGCGGCTCGAAACCCCACTTGCGGGTGGCATCCGGCCTGTCGGCGACACCGCGCCCGAGGACCGCGCGGATCCCTGTGTCCTGCAACGCTTGGATGACCGCACCGTGTACCTCATCGGACGGATGTGGCCACATGTGCTCCACAACGGTCGTGGTGCCGGATCGAAGCATCTCGAGGCTCGCCGCGACCGCCGCCGTGTAGGCGCGCTCCGGCGTGATCGCGACCGATTCCTCACCAACCGCGAGCAACCATTCGAGCAGCGGGGTGCACTCGGCGATGCCACGCATGAGCGACTGCTGCAGGTGCGTGTGCGTATTGACGAAGCCGGGGATGACGTAACCACCGGTCGAGATCGATTCGCCTGGAGCATGTTCCGACGACGCATGAGCAGTGATGGATTCGACGACGCCGTCGACCACGCGTACGTCCTGGTGCTCGATCCAGATACCCCCGCTGTAGACCGAGGTGTCGGAGAACACCGATGCCCGGTGTCCTCCGACGGTCACTCCGGTCGTCACTTGGCGAAGTTCGCGGCGATGCGCTGGGCGATGTAGTCGCCGCCGGTGATCGGCGGGTACTTGCCTGCGGCGCTTTCGATCACGGCATCGGTGTTCGCCTGCGCGAAGTACGCGATCGTGTATCGCGGCCCCGTGTACTCGCCACGACGCGGTGCGCGCACGCGATGGAAGTTCGACGGCAGACGGTCGTCGGACCAGCGCATCAGCATGTCGCCGATGTTGCAGGTGATTGCTTCATCGGAGGGCTCGACGGGCGTCCAGGCCTGCGACGAGGCCTCGGCTCCCGGCAGTACCTGCAGGCCACCCTGGCCCGCGCGCTGGAACAGCAGCGTCAACGCGTCGAAGTCGGTGTGTGCGCCCGCACGCCAGACGTTCGGCTCATCGAGCATGGCGTCGGGGAAGGCGTAGTAATGGAGCAGACGTAGTGTGCTCTGGTAGGTCGCTGTGCTGGGATCATGTGCGCGAGTGAAGAATTCGCGGTCGAAGCCGAGCTTGTCTGCGAAGCACCCGAGGATGTCCATAGCGAGCTTCCAGCACTTGTGCTCGAAGTCGAGGAGAGTCTGGCGGAAGCCAGCGAGCTCCTCCTCGGACGGCCACAGGCCCTCCATGCGGGGAAGCGTGAGCTGGTAGGACTCCTTCTGGTCCGGTGTGCCCACCGACGGGCGAACCTGGCTGGAGAACTCCCAGCCCGCGTTCTGCCCCTTCTTGAGTGGGAACTGCTCCTTGATCTCACGCGGGAGCTCGAAGAATTTCGCCGACATCTCGAAGGCGTGGTTGACCTCGGCCATGTCGATGCCGTGGTCGACAACCTGAAAGAATCCGATGTCTGTTGCAGCGGACCACAGTTCGTCGGCGATCTGCTCGCGACGCTGTTCGAAGTCGGCGAGGCTGATACGCCGGACCTCGCGATCGGTGGTCTCGGTGCCCAATCCACCCATCTGCGCTTCGCGGTTGAGCTCGGTCATTCCGTAGGAATCGGATTCCGGGGAGGATGCAGCGGCGGTTGCCGAAGTGGTGTTGCTCATGGTGTGTTCTCTCTTCACGAATGAGATCGCGTGCGCTTTTCGACGCGGGACCCGAGAGAAGGGCCGTCACGGACGCGAACATCGGGACTCTTCCCCGTTGCTACACGTGATCTCGTGGGAACAACGATACGACAGGCGGAGCGGCTGCGCCACTCGAGAGTCCGGCGACGGGCGAGGTCAGACGACCGGGAGTCGGAGGGTCTGCTCGGGGCCCGCATCGATCGACACCGGGGTCGGGCGCATACCGCCGCGATAGTTCGTCGATCCTCCGGAGACCACGAGCCGTAGCCGGTGGCCGGGGCCGAAGCGATGGACGACTGCGGGAAGAGTGATGGTCAGCGGGTGGTCGGGATTCGAAATCCGCACCGGAGCAACGAGATTGCCGACCGTTGTCGATACTCCCGCCGCATCGACGTCGACAAGCCGGGCGAACAGTACGAGTTGGTCGGCGAGAGCCGCGCTGCTCGTCTTCGGTGCTCGCACACGCAACCGCAGTGTCGGTGTTCCGACGACATCGAGGGCGGCAGGCAGCGGAGCGGTGTCCCACTGTGCGAAGGTGCCCGCGACATCGCGTTCGGGGGCGCTGATCAGTCCGAGCGCGTCGGGCTTGTCGTGTGAGGTCGGCAGTCCTGCAGGTGGCGTGGTCAGCCGCGCGGTGCCCCGACTCGGCATCGACGAGGAGGGCACCAGGCCGTTCACCCCGGAGAGGGCGAACTCCTCGCGGTCGCCGACGTCGACAGTTGTGGCCGTCGCATAGGCGGGGGTCGCGATGCCCCGATAGTCGATCCAGTTGCGGAAGTAGGCAAAGGCGGGGCCGGTACCGGTACCGATTCCCTTCAGATAGTGGTCGAGCCACGCCGTGGCGCGATGCATGACGTACTGGCCATCGGGGTCGGGCTTGTCAGACGAGAAGTCGCCGGGAGCGGGCGATCCCGAGTGTCCGCCGGAGAACCAGATCATCGACGTGGGGACGCCCCTCGCCAGCAGTCCGCGGTGGGTGGCCAGTGCTTCTCGGAGAGTGAACAGGGTGTCCTGTTCGCCCTGCACGAGCAGTGTGGGAATGGTGATGCGATCGAGGAACGAGGCAACCGAGCCCCGTCGGAATCCATCCAGGATCGACGGGTCGACTGTTCCGGTCGTGGCCGATTGGACGAGCGCGTCGCACACCGCCGCAGGAAAGTCGGGGCACCCTGCCAGTCGTTGCGGCTCGACAGCCGCGTGCTGGACACCGGAGACGAGTCCTCCGGCGACCAGGGTGGCGCTCCAGTTGAGCTTGACCGCACCCTGTGTCGGGGTACTGACACCGACCGTTTGGCCGGTGTTGTTGGGCGACAACGAATACGAGAGGTCGTTCCAGGTCGCCATCGGCACGATCGTGTCGATTCTCGGATCGACAGAGGCGGCGGCGAACTGGATGTGGCCGCCGTAGGAGCCACCGATGATGCCGACGCGCGGATCGTGGGAGCTGTGGGCGCCCCGATGGTCGACGCTGTCGCGCTCGACGACGTCGAGTACGGGTGCGGGCGTCGTGTGTGCGGCGTCGCGGAAGGCGATGCCGTTCGTGCCGCCCAGATAGCTGACGAGTCGCGACGCGGCGTCGCCGTCCGGGGTCGGACTGTCGAACGTGACGCGGCAACCCGATCCGCCGAACCCGAGCCCGGAGTAGGCGAGTACGACGTAACCGCGCGCGGCGAACATGCGTGCCAGCGGTGCCTGATCGTCCTTGCTGCCGCTGAAACCGTTGGTCGTCAAGATCGCAGGTGCACGCTTCGCTGACGAAACACCGTGCGGGACATAGAGATCACCGATCACGTCGCAGCGCGGGCCCGAGTCGTGTGCGACGTCGAAATGCAGTGTTGTCACCGTGCTGGAGTCGGATGCATGCGCCGGTGGCGCCACGACCGCGCCGACTGCGCCCAGTAGTACGGCAAGCGCGCTGACGACGAGCGAGCGGATCAATCCCTCAGAGAGCCCAGACACCCTGAGAGCATGCCAGTTGCCGTGCGGATTCAGAAATCGCTTCATCGTCTCACTGCACCGAATGACCAAAATTGGACATGATCTAAAAACTAGACCAAGTCCAATTTGGCTGTTACGATGAACTCCATGCAGGATCGACAGGCCCTCGGACGACAGCTCCGTGACGCGGGGATGCGGGTCACCGCCCCTCGTCTCGCGGTGCTCGAGGTCTTGGCCGCGTATCCGCATTCGACGGCCGACTTCGTCGCCCGCGGAGTGCGGGAGCAGCTCGGGGGCGTGTCGAAGCAGACCGTCTACGACGTGCTGCGTTCATGTACGGAGAGCGGATTGCTCCGTAGCATCGAGCCTGCAGGTTCTGCGGTGCGCTACGAGACACGCACCGCAGACAATCACCACCATCTCGTGTGCCGCACGTGTGGCGAGATCGTCGATGTCGATTGCGTCGTCGGATCGGCACCGTGTCTCATGCCGGACGCCGACCACGGTTACTCGATCGACGAGGCCGAGGTGACGTTCTGGGGTCAGTGTCCAGCCTGTCGTGCCACCGCGCCGTCGGAGCCGGATCGCTGATCTGTCACACACCAGCTCAACCACGACAACAGTTCTCACACACTTCCAGGAGATGACCATGGCTATCGAACCCGCATACACGATCTCGTCGACAGCAACCGGAGGTGGTCGCGACGGTGAGGTCGTCTCGGCGAGCGGGCAGATCGATCTCGATCTGCGTCCGCCCAAGGAGCTTGGCGGTAGCGGAGAGGGCAGCAACCCCGAAGAGCTCTTCTCGGCCGGATATGCAGCCTGTTTTCTCGGCGCGCTACGCGCGACATCCAAGAATGCTGGAACGCCCGTCCCCGATGAGTCGACGGTCACCGTCACCATCGGTATCGGGAAGGACCCGGCCGACGGAGGGTTCGGACTCGTCGCCGACATCGAGACCTACATCCCCGGCGTCGACGAGGCGAAGGCGAAGGAACTCGCCGAGGGCGCGCACGCCTTCTGCCCGTACTCGAAGGCAACGAAGGGCAACATCGCCCACAACCTAACGGTCCGCGTCTGAGCAGCTGACGCGACCGTTGCGAGTCCGGCGCCACAGCCCGGCGCCGGACGTACGTCACGACCCGCCCACCGGCGGGCAGACATGAGAGAAGGAGTCACACAATGACGAACACTCCGATCACGAGCACGTTGACCGATGAGCAGAAAGCGATCACCGGTCATG
This sequence comes from Gordonia otitidis, assembly GCF_020735545.1. Classification (NCBI taxonomy): domain Bacteria; kingdom Bacillati; phylum Actinomycetota; class Actinomycetes; order Mycobacteriales; family Gordoniaceae; genus Gordonia; species Gordonia otitidis. Next base: position 1,515,240 of record NZ_CP085974.1, on the reverse strand, counting down.
CGCTGCAGCAGACGCTGGTCGATCTGATCGACCTGTCCCTCGTCGCCAAGCAAGCGCACTGGAATGTCGTCGGGCGCAACTTCCGCTCGGTTCACCTCGAACTCGACGAGCTGGTCACGGTGAGCCGCGAGTTCACCGATCAGGCCGCAGAACGGGCGACGGCCATCGGGGTCTCGCCGGACGGCCGGGCGGAAACCGTGGCCAAGACGGCGGGCACCACCGGATTCGGTGACGGATGGACTTCTGACACCGAGGTCATCACATCGATCGTCGACAACCTCAAGGCAGTGATCGCCGGTCTGCGCACGCGGATCGACGAGACAGAAGACGCCGATCCGGTCACCCAGGACCTGCTGATCTCGTTCGCCGCGAAGCTGGAACAACTCCATTGGATGTGGCAGGCGCAGATCGCCTGAACCGTCTGCCCAGAACGTGCGGCACAGAATCAGCGGCACGGTAGCGTCTAGTGCGTGAATGATCTGGGGGTCATGGTCGGCCTGGGGCTCGTTGCAGCCACGGTCGCGACCATTGCATATGTCCGAACCCGCGAGCGCGAGGCCGACAGATTGGCCGGCGCCGCGGGTTTGGCGCGTGATCTCCGTGAACTCGCCGACGGCGATCCGGTCCGTCTCGCCGCGGTCGAGGAGTACGAGGTCTCGCTGTATCAGCGGCTGTTCTACTCGTCGACGGTGACGCCGCGACTTCGTGGTGCGGCGTGGGCCCTGCTCGCGGCCGTGCTGGCCGCCGCGGGCGCGGTTGCCTCGCGTGGCGACGGCTTGGTGATCAGCGCGGTACACATTGGTGCGATCGTGCTCGCGGTGCTCTTCGGTGTCGCCGCGATCGTCTACGTCGTGCTCGCGGTGATTCATGTCGCGACCACGCCACGCGTGTCCTTCAGCGAGTCCTATCGCGACTCGGTCGAGGACGCATCGACGGGTGAGGAACCGGTGGTGAGCGATGCGGTGGCGCCCGCGGCCGGCTCGATCGGTGCCGAACCGAGCGATGACGCGTCGACAAGCGCCGAAGTGGCGTCGACGAAAGCCGACTAACCGGCCTGATCTGCGGCGAAGCGTCGGCGATAGGTTGCAGGCGACACGCCGACAGCGGAGGCGAAGTGGTGTCGCAGCAGCGTCGCCGAGCCGAATCCCGACTGCGTGGCGATGTGGTCCATGGACAGCGAGGTCGTCTCGAGAAGTCGGCGAGCGTGGGCGACGCGCTGCTCGGTGAGCCATCTGTGCGGCGACACCCCGACCTCGTCACCGAATCGCCGCGCGAACGTGCGTGACGACATGTGCATCCGTGCGGCCATGTCGTCGACCCGGATGTCCCGGTCGAGGTTCTCGACGAGCCAGTCGAGCATCTCGGCGAATCCCGCGGAACCGCACACCGGGACCGGCGTCTCGACGAATTGGCGCTGACCGCCGTCGCGATGCGGCGGGACGACCATTCTTCTGGCGATCATATTCGCGGCCTCGTGCCCGCATTCTTCCCGCACGAGATGTAGAGCCGCATCGATTCCGGCGGCGGTGCCCGCGCTGGTCGTGATCGGACCGTCGTCGACGAAGAGCACGTCTGTGTCGACCAGGGCCGCGGGGTACATGCGCGCGAGTTTCTCGCCGTAGGCCCAGTGCGTTGTGCAGCGTCGTCCGTCGAGCAATCCCGCTGCCGCGGCGACGAAAGCGCCCGAACACACCGTCAGCACCCGTCCTCCGTTGGCCACGACCGATCGCAGCGTCTCCAGAATCTCCTCGGGATAGTCGCCGCTGGTGCTGCCACCGGGGATGGCGACGAGGTCGACGTCGTGCGCGGCGTCGAGCCCGTGTGATGCCACGATGCTGGCCCCGTTGCCGATGCTCAACGGCTGGGTCGGGTCGGGCGCGCAGACCCGGAAGTCAAATGGCGGCACTCCATAACTGGTCCGGTCGAGACCGAAAACCTCGTTGAGCACGCCGAACTCGAAGAGCGCGACGTCGGCGTGCAGGATCGCTGCCACTTTGCTGAGCACCCGACCAGTATGGCAGGAAATTGTCGGATGTTGGCTTTGGTGCCACTGGTGGCTGAATCTGCGCGCACGGATGATTTCGGACATGACATTCTCAGAGATCCTGCTCCTGGTGCTCGTCATCCTGGTCTTCGTGACTCCTGCGGTCTGGGCCGTGGTCCGCGTTCACTGGGATCGCGAGCTTCCGGTCATTCCTTTCGGTTTCGACCACGCGGGCGGACACATCGACGGTATGGGCGGATCGACGACGCGGTCGAGCGGCGCCGACACAGAGCGCATCGCGGACGAGTTGTCAGTTCTCTACCTGCATCGACGAGACTGCGCGTGAACGTTTCCGACACGGACATGAGCGCCGCGCCCATGAAAGCCGCCGTGATTGTTAGGTTGGAGACGCATCGGGCACATGCGTCGGAGACACACGCAACACACGCTCGGGAGAACTCGTGAGGGAGGGGCGCGTCGGTGGTGTCACGAGGACGAATGGTTGCCCTCGTCGCCGCCCTCGTCGTCTTCGCGCTACTGACCACGGCGTCGACGCTGCCTCGTGTCGCCGATGTCGCGGTGTATGCGACACCGGCTGCGACGGCACAGGTCGTCGACACCCCTTCTTCCCCCGCGATCGCCCTGAGCAGCAAGCTGTTCCGTCGTTCGAATGATGCCGTGGTGGTCACGGATTCGGCCACGCCGGAAGAGTGGACGCAGGTCTCCGACGTCGCGGCTGCGCGACACGTGCCGGTTTTCGCCACGCGACCGGCAACGGGTTCGGCCGTCGACGGCGAACTCCGGCGACTCGGTGTGCGAACCGCGTGGGTCGTCGGTACCGGCGCGACCGGCCTCCATACGGCGACGCGCCCGGCGGACCTCGGCCGGGTGCAGGGCAACCGGCCGCCGAGCGGACCGCGTCCGGTCGTGCTCGTAGCCGGGCAGCCCGACCGAGACCTGGTCGCCACGGCCGGGGCCGGTGGAACGCGGCTCGTCGACGTTCCGGTGCCCGACCCGCGTGCGAGCAGCGACTCGGTGCGTGCGCTGCGTGAGACGCGCGGCGCGGTGCCTGTGCTCGCACTCGGCCGGACTTTCGGCGACACCGCCGAATTGGCGCGCAACGTCGAGCAGGCGATCACGGTTCCGGAGGTACCCGGGGGTGGTCAACTCGTCGCGGCCGGCCGACGGATGGTGGCACTGTACGGATCACCGGGTTCGCCGTCGCTGGGGCCGCTCGGCCGCCAGGATCTGAATGCGACGATTGCTCGCGTCAAGGGCATTGCCGCCCAGTATCAGCGCGTGAGTCGCGAGAAGGTGGTGCCCGCCTTCGAGATCATCGTGACCGTGGCGTCGGCATCGCCGGGAGATGGCGGTGCGTACACGTCGATGATCGACCCCGCCGAGGTCAGGCCGTGGGTCGAAGCCGCGGGGCGGGCAGGTGTCTATGTGACCCTCGATCTACAACCCGGCAGGATGGACTTCCTCACCCAGGCCAAGCGATACGCCGACCTCCTCGCGATGCCCCATGTGGGTCTCGCACTCGATCCGGAGTGGCGGCTCAAGCCCGATCAGGTGCATCTGACCCAGATCGGTTCTGTCAGTGCCGGCGAGGTGAACACGACATCGGAGTGGCTCGCGCGCCTGACGCGTGAGCGCCGGTTGCCGCAGAAACTGTTCGTGCTGCACGAGTTCGACACCGACATGCTCGCGAACCGCGGACAGATCGTGACAACGCATCCAGAACTGCAGACCGTGATCCATGCTGACGGACACGGCATTCCTTCGGTGAAGATGGACACCTGGAATCGTATTCTCGTCGACCTGCCGCCGAATGTCGCGATGGGGTGGAAGAACTTCTACACCGAGGACACCCCGATGCTCACCCCGGCACAGACAATGAAGGTGAAACCCACACCCTTCTTCGTGTCGTTTCAATGATCGTTCTCCGCGTGCGTACGAATCGTGACGCGATGACTCACATTTTGTGACGGGATGCCCAGAAGCAGACACTGTCCTGCTTCCGCGGGTTACAGTAAAACTGCAAATCGATGAACCCAGATTCCGTGCCGCGCGTCGCGTGTCGATGTGAGGTGTCTTCAGCCTGACCCAACTACGGTCGGGCCGCCGCTGCATGCCATCGACGTGGCTGCGAAGGTGCTCTGAAAGTGGTTGTACGGCAGATGATCTCGGATGAGAGCGCATCTGTGTCGGCGTGTCACGCAGATGGACAACCGCACGAAACGGTCGCTAGCCTCAGCGGCATGTGTGGTCAAGAAAACAGCGGCGGACGAATTGTCGTACGCAATGTGAAGATTTTCGACGGTTTCTCTGATTCTATTTCGGGTCCTTCTGACGTTGTCATCGAAGGAAGTCGCATCAGCGCAATCTCGTCGAATCCCGTGGGTGAGATACCGGGACGTTCGACCCTTGTGATCGACGGCTCGGGTCGTTTCCTCATGCCGGGCATGACCGACGCTCACGTGCACCTGATGGGAAACGCGAACAACTATCTCGATTTCGTGATGGGTGCAACGGGGCTCCTTTTCGGGAACACCATTGCCGAAGCGCGACGGATGCTGCTGCGCGGATTCACCACCGTTCGTGACATGGGCGGCGATACCGCACCGGTCAAGACTCTCATCGACAAGGGTGAGTTCGAGGGGCCGCGGATCTATCCGAGCCAGGCGATGATCTCGCAGACGTCGGGGCACGGCGACTTCGCCTTCGTCTATGAAACCCCCTATGAGTTCGACGGCGGCCCGAGTCGCACGGATTCGATCGGCTTCACCCGGGTTGCCGACGGCGTGAGCCACGTGTTGACGGCGGTGCGCGAACAGCTTCGCAAGGGGGCTTCGCAGATCAAGCTCACCATCGGCGGCGGCGCGGCGTCGATGTACGACCCCCTGTACACGCTGCAGTTCACTCCGGAGGAGATGCGGGCCGCGGTGCAGGCCGCCGAGGACTACGGCACGTATGTCGCGACCCACGTGTACACCGTCGCAGGCATCCGACGGGCCATCGACGCCGGAGTTCGCTCGATCGAGCACGGTCACCTCGCCGACGAACAGACCGTGGCCCTCATCGGCGAAAAGGGGCTGTGGTTGTCGATGCAACCCTTCTTCGAACACGACCACAGCTACCCCGACGCGAACCGTGCGGAGAAGAACCGCGAGATCTGCAACGGGACGAGCAACGTCTACGAGTGGGCGAAGAAGTACGGCGTGAAGACCGCGTGGGGCACGGATCTGCTCCTCGAGCCGGAATCAGCACCCCGACAGAGCGAGATGGCCGCACGCCTCGGTGAGTTCTACTCCAATGTCGATGCTCTCAAGATGCTCACCTCGGGCAACGCGGAGCTGTTTGCGATGTCGGGCGAGCGTGACCCCTACGGTTCGGCACCTCTCGGTGTCGTGAAGGAAGGCGCGTGGGCGGACCTGATCGTCGTCGACGGCGACCCGATCGCCGACATCTCACTCATCTCGGATCCGGCGAAGAACTTCTCGCTGATCATGAAGGACGGCCGGGTGGTCAAGAACACGCTGCCCGTCGATGATCCGACCGCTGCGGCGAAGTGAGTCGGCGACATGTCTGAGTCAGCGCACGACGCCAGGTTGTCGCCGGACGATCCGGCAACGGCTCCGATCGCGGTCCAGAGTGCGCCCGACGGCGATGTACTCGTCCGGGCGGAGGGGATAGGGGTACGGGCATCGTGGGGGCCGATCTACGGTCCGACCGACGTCACCATCCGCGAGGGCGGACTCACGGTGTTGGTCGGGTCCGGAGGTCGCGGCCGCACTGCGCTGCTGCTCACCCTCGGTGGCCGGATGCGGCCGTCGTCGGGAAAACTGCACGCCTTCGGGAAGACGAACAATGCCCAGTACCTGTTCTCCCGAGCCGCGATCGCCTGGATCGACGAGGTCGACGGTATCGAGCAGACCATCCGGGTCCGCGACGTCATCACCGAGCAGATCCGTTGGGCGGCAAAGTGGTACAAGTGGGTGCCCCGAGCAACCCCTGCCGACATGGAGCGCATCTGTCGGCCCGTGTTCGGACCGTACTCGCTTCCGGACATCGACGACTTCGTCGAGGAGCTCCCGGAGTTCACCGCCGCGCTGCTGCGCATCGCGGTGGCGAACATCCGCCGGCCACCATTGCTCGTGGTGGGCGGCGTCGACAGGCTCACCAGGATCGACAGCGCCCAGAAACTCATCGACCGTCTCGCCGCTCTGGGCGAGACCCAGACGGTCGTCACCGCAGACGTGAACGGCACTTTTCCCGGTGCTCGCGTGCGTGACGTCATCGATGTACACAACCTGACCGACCACGAGTTCGTCGAACTCGAGACCGAGGACCGTACCTGATGCTCGCTGCATTTTCCCCCGGTAGCGATTTCAAACGCTATTACCGCGGCCGGATGCCACGCCTGGCGCTCATCGTCATCATCCTGATGCCGCTCATGTACGGCGCGCTGTACCTGTGGGCCTTCTGGAATCCGTTCAATGCCGTCGACAAGATCCCGGTGGCGCTGGTCAACGCCGACGTCGGCACCACGGTGCAGGGAAACAAACTCGACGCGGGAGCCCAGGTCGCGCAGGGGTTGATCGACTCCAAACAGCTGGATCTGCATGAGGTCTCAGAGAAAGAGGCCGCTGAGGGCGTGCGCGACGGCAAGTACTACTTCTCGATCACGTTGCCGAAGGACTTCAGTGAGTCGGTCGCCTCTCCCACGGGCGACAATCCGCACTCTGCACGACTGATCTTCACCTACAACGATGCGAACAACTATCTGTCCACGGTGATGGGACAGGACGCGGCACAGCAGGTGGTGAACAAGGTGAGCGCCCAGGTCGGTGCGCAGACCTTCGACATCGTGCTGAGCGACGTCAGCAAATTGATTCCCAAACTCAAAGAGGCCCAGGCCGGTGTCAACCAACTGAATGCGGGTATGAAGACCGCCAACTCCGGCGCACATGAGCTCTCGACCAATCTCGTCACGGCGAAGAACGGTGCGGGGCAACTCGCCGGCGGACTCAATCAGCTCGACTCCGCGGTCACCAGCGCGACCGATCCCATTCTCGCGGCGCTCGACAACTCCGGTGGTACCGGTATCTCGTCGGCAGAGTTGGCCGCGGCCGCGAATCGCCTCGGCACCAACACGCAGACCGTGTCGACCCAATTGGTCAACGCTGCGACGACACAGTCTCAGGCGAGCCGAGCCCTCGACGGCGTTGTTGCCCAACTGCAGATGAGTGGTGACCCGAACCTGAGAGCACTCGCGGGCGCGTTGTCGCCGGCACAGACCTACTTGCGGACCGAAGGACTGGGGCCCGACGCGAACAACCAGCTCACCCAGGTCAAATCCGACGCCGTACTCCTCTCGGGGCAGATGAACAATCCGCAGAGTCCCGTGCGGCAGGCGCTCTCGCTACTAGAGAGTGGTCAGCTCCGTAACGACGTGATCGCAGCGCGGACTGCGGCAAACGAGCTCAGCAGTGGTGCCGATCAACTGAGTTCCGGGCTGGTGGAACTGAGTGACGGTGCCGACCAATTGGCCTCCGGCACAACGCAGCTCGCGGCAGGCACACAACAGCTCGCCGGCAAGGTCAACGACGGGGTCAAGGAGATCCCAAAATGGTCGGAGAAACAGAAGGAGGAGTTCGCGAACGCATTGTCGCAGCCCGTCGCGCTGCACGAGAACACCCTGAACGAGGCCAAGACATTCGGTACCGGCTTCACCCCGTTCTTCTTCGGCCTGGCGCTGTTCGTCGGAAGCATCATCGCCTGGATGCTTTTCACGCCGCTGCAGTCACGGCCGATCGCCCAGGGACTCAACTCGTTTCGTGTGGTGCTCGCGTCCTATGCGCCGACATTCTTCGTCGGTTTCCTGCAGGCGACGATCCTCTATCTCGTCGTGGTGTTCGCGATCGGGCTGCGTCCGACACATCCATGGGCGACTTTCGGGTTCATGCTCCTGATGGTCGCGATGTTCCTGGCGATGATCCAGATGTTCAACGCATTGTTCGGGCCGGCGGTCGGACGCGTGGTGACCTTGGCATTCCTGATGATCATGCTGACGTCGGCAGGCGGTATCTACCCGGTGCCCACCACGACCAAACCCTTCCAATACATCCACTGGGTGGATCCGATGACCTACACCGTCACCGGGCTACGACAGTTGACGGTGGGGGGCGTCGACTCCCGCTTCTGGGTGTCGCTGGTCGTCGTGGTGGCGCTGACCCTGGTTTTCCTCGCGGTGTCCACCTGGGCGGCACGTCGGGACAGGCAATACAACATGGATCGCCTGTATCCGCCGGTAGAGGTCTGAGGAGGGATCGACGGATCAACGCCATACGTCTGAGGGCACCTCGGGTTCGTACGAATCCGATGCCGCACCAACACTGTTGAAAAAAACTCATCCCAATCGTCATCAAAGGAGAATCGCGATGTTCCAAACACATCACACCCACAGCCGGTTCAAGACCAATATCAACGATTCGCTGGCTCTGCCGGTCTTCTCGAGGAACGGTGAGGCGACCACGATCTCGAAGTTCAAGATCCCGGCAGAGCCGATGCTGCCGGAGACCGCCTATCAGATCGTTCACGACGAAGCGATCCTCGACGGCAACGCACGCCTGAACCTGGCGACGTTCGTGACGACCTGGATGGACGATCAGGCCAACCGGATCTACGCGGAGACCTACGACAAGAACTCGATCGACAAGGACGAGTATCCCGCGACCGCCGCAATCGAAGAACGCTGCTGGAAGATCATGGCCGATCTCTGGCATGCACCCGATCCCGAGGGCACGATCGGCACCTCGACCGTCGGATCGTCGGACGCCTGCATGTTCGGTGGTCTGGCACTCAAGCGGAAATGGCAGGAGAAGCGTAAGGCCGAGGGCAAGCCGACCGACAAACCCAACCTCGTGCTCTCCGCTGCAGTGCAGGTGTGTTGGGAGAAGTTCTGCAACTACTGGGATGTCGAGCCGCGTTTCGTCCCGTGCACCCCGGAGCACGTGCTGTTCGACGGCACCGATCTCGAGAAGTACGTCGACGAGAACACCATCGGGGTCGTCGCGATCATGGGAGTCACCTACAACGGACTCTACGAGCCGGTGAAGAAGATCGCAGCCAAGCTCGACGAGATCGAGAAGGAGACGGGGCTCGACATCAAGATCCACGTCGACGGTGCATCAGGCGGATTCATCGCACCGTTCTGCCAGCCGGAACTCGAGTGGGACTTCCGGGTGCCGCGTGTGGTGTCGATCAACACCTCCGGGCACAAGTTCGGCCTCGTCTACCCCGGAATCGGGTGGGTTGTCTGGCGCGACAAGGAGTCTCTGCCGGAGAGCCTCGTCTTCCACGTGAGTTACCTCGGCGGTGACATGCCCACCCTGGCACTTCCGTTCTCGCGGCCGGGAGCACAGATCCTCCTGCAGTACTACAACTTCCTACGTCTGGGTTTCGAGGGGTATCGGCAGGTTCAGCAGGAGTCTCTGGACGTCGCTCAATATCTGTCGAAGCACATCGGCGAGATGGCGCCGTTCGAGCTGATCAGCAAGGGCGACACCATTCCCGTGTTCGCCTGGAAGCTCAAGGACGGCTACACCGACAAGTGGACGCTCTACGATCTCGCCGACCGCCTGCGCCTGTCGGGGTGGCTTGTGCCCGCGTATCCGATGGCCGACGACATGTCTGATCTGACGCTGCAGCGCATCGTCGTGAAGAACGGGATGAGCCACGATCTCGCGACCGCGCTCCTCACCGAGATCAAGACGCAGGTCGCCTACCTCGACGACCTCGAAGGCCCGCTGCCCAAGGAAGGTCAGCACCCGGGCTTCAGCCACTGATGCGTGAATCCGGGTGGGCGGCGACGCGCCGTCCACCCGGAGTCCGCAGTGATCGCCGAATCGATGTCTGCATGTCTACGAAGAGTGGGTACCCGTCGTGAGCACGACTGTCCTCGACAACAGCGACTGGCGCCGGTCGCTGTTGACACCGACGCTGAGAAAACAGTGTTGGGGCTTCATGATCGGATCGGCACTGTTCGCATTGGGATCGGCGCCGTGGCTCGGCATCTGGATGGGCGCCGCCAATGCCAACATCTGCTATTTCATCGGCGCCTGGTTCTTCACCGCCGCGGCTTTCGTGCAGTTGATGCTCAGTGGTCCGGTGACGGTACCCGTCGATTACTCGCCCGGAACCATGGTGCGTGCCGAATGGCTATGCGCTGCAACACAGTTTTTCGGCACCCTGATGTTCAACGTGAGCACCGGGTCTGCGCTCGCTGCACACTCGATTGCATCGGAGAAGCATCTCGTGTGGTCGCCGGATGCCGGCGGCTCGGTGGCGTTCCTCATCAGCGGCGCGTTCGCGATCATCGCCTACAGCCGGGTGAACAAGGCCTGGCAACCCGGCGATGTCAACTGGTGGTCGGTACAGATCAACATGGTGGGGTGTATCGCCTTCGGTGTGAGTGCGTACGGCGCCTACATCACGCCGAACGGCAACACGGTCGACAACGTGCTCGCCAACAGCTGCACGTTCATCGGCGCTGTCTGCTTTTTCGTGTCGTCGATGATCGTGCTGCCGCGCAACTCGGCACATAGCGCTTCGTCGACAACCGGGGGAGCGGGTCCATCATGACAGAACCCGACGATCTGCCCGGCAGTCTCGATTCGCAGCGAGTGCACGACTGGCATCACCGCGTCGGCAAGACGAACCAGTTGGGCGGCAACCGCTCTCGACGACTTCACCGCCAGGGGATCTCCGGCGCCGAGAATTACATGCCGACCTTCACCCTCGACCCCGACGGCGACCCCGCGGACTTCGACGAGTATCTCTTCTGGCGCCCACTCTCGTTGGTCGTGACCTATGTCCTACTGCGAACCCCTGCGACCATGAGCCGCACGTCGGCACGGATAACCGAGCGGCATTCCCCCTACGTCCTGTTCGGCACGGCCGATACTCTGGTGCACGGGCACGTGATCACCGGTGGACGGGAGCACTCATACACGAGGCCCAATCCGCTTGCCGCGCTGTCGATGTCGCAACCCTTCTCGGTCACGAACGACTCGGTGGCCGAGTTCTCCAGCGTCTGGGTGCCCGCGGAGATGGTCGACCCGGACGACCTCGCGGCATCGGATCCCGTGATCCCCGACTCGCCGCTGTCACGAGCAACCGCGGTTTTCCTGCGAAACTTCGCTCACGACGTCGCGGTGCGTGGAGCCGACGTCGACGTCGACACGGAGATGGCGGCAATCGATCTGCTCAGATCCACTCTCAATCCGCACCGTGCCCGCACGGCCAGTGCGCTCGACAGCCCGTCGATCCTGCGTGAACGCGTCTCGGAGGTGATCGACCGCAATTACCGGGATCCCGCGTTCGACGCCGATACCCTGGCGGCGATGCTGCACCTCAGCCGTCGGCAACTCTATCGGCGACTCTCGGGGTTCGACGAGTCGCCGGCCGAGATGATCGCGCAGCGACGCCTGGACAGGGCGCACGAGTTGCTCTCCTGTGCAGGTACATTCGGACTCAAAGCCGTTGCCCGGGCATCCGGGTTCTCCTCCGTGGCGACGTTGCGCAACCGTTTCACGGCGCGGTACGGGATGACCCCTGTCGAATTCAGACAGCAGGCTGGGCTCGGATGACGACTGAAGCACCTTCTGGTGGACTGTGTCGCGAGTCGGCGAGCGGTTCGACTCGGAGGAGATACTCCGGGACAACCCATCCCGTTGCCACCGGCGGTCTGGCACCGTCGGACGTGGCTCGTTGGCGATCAAAACTCGGACTGTCGCGGGCGGTGCCGGCGCCGGAAGCCTATGCCGGCAGGACCGGCCTCATGCGCTACTCGGCAAACGCGATCCCCGGCGCCGCCGGTGCGGATGTGTTCGAAGCACTGGTGTACCGACGTGCGTTGTCGAGCGTGCACGTGCGCGCGGAGTTGTCGACGGCGCGCCGGATCTGTCGTTCGGAAGCTTCCGTCGAGCGGTCGAGGAGCGGCCTGGTCGCCGTCGTACTGAACGGGGTGGCCGGTTGTAGTCATATCGAGCAGCACGGTCGGGTGCACACGATCGGACCGGGTGAGGCGGCGATCATCCACATGGATGTGCCGTTCACGAACTGGACGACGTCTGTCTCGGACTTCACGGCCGTGCTCATACCGGAAGCCGAGATCGGTGTGTCACAACGCTGTGGTGATCAAGTGCTCCTCGGCGTACCCAACGGACCATTGGCCAGGGGAACCGCGATGTTTCTCCGACGGTTCGTCGTCGACGCCGCCGTCGGTTTGCACCCCGCCCCTGATGCGGACACCGAGCGCGTGGTCATCGACCTGATACGCGCGACACTGAGCCGGCAAGACCTCGACTCGCGACGATTGATCGACAGCGCGCGGTCGGTGAAGGACTCCGTACGTGACCTGATCGAGAAGCGCTACTCCGACCCTGCCTTCTGCGCCGATGTGCTCGCGCGGGAACTCTTCATGAGCCGACGCCACCTGTATCGACACTTCGACTCCGAGGAGTCGACACCCGCCCGGCTCATCGCCACCCGTCGCCTGGCCAGGGCACGGGAACTGCTGGCGGAGGAAGTACCTGCCCCTCTGCAGCAGATCGCGCTACGGTCGGGTTACGCCTCGGCGAGCACGCTGCGGAGCCGCTTTCGGGCGGAGTACGACCTCTCCCCCCGGGAGTACCGCGAGAGCATCACTGCCCAGCGAGCCGCCGGGATGGCCTGCTCAGGTCCTGTGAATCACGGCCATCCCGTCGAGGACGACGTGTACGAATGAACCCCGCGAGATTGGAGGGGACTGCCTGAATGAGTGAGTCGTTGACGCCAGACGTGGTGACTGCGTGGCGTCGCCGCGCGGGTGTGTCCGAGACACCCGGTCCGAACCCGACCAGACGGCTGCACCGCGTCGGTGCGGCAGGATTGGCGGAGTACCTACCAGCTCTGGAGGTCACGCCACTCACCGATGTCGAGTGGGAGGAGTACGCCTACTGGCGCCCGTATCGGTGCTCATGGCGTTCGCGTTGTTGCGGACGCCGTGTGCGACCGCGAGGTCCGAGCGACTCATCGGCGACTACCCTTCGGATTTCGTGATTGTGGCGACACAGCGACTGCCGGTGTCCGCGACCCTGGACCTAGACGGCCGACACTGTTCGTTGGGCGCCGATGACCGGCTGGTGATCACCGACAACAGGGCTCCGTACACGTACAGCTCTTCGGTCGTGGCCGATCCGGTGGGTATCTGGGTGCCGACCGAACTTCTCGCAAGCGAACTGGAGCCCGGGGAACAGGCGTTGGGCCCGATCATCTCCGGGTCGCCGTTCGCCAGCGCAGTCGCGGCGTTCATCATGAATCTCGCTTACGCGTCAGCGGTCCGCGGTGCCGACATCGATCTGGAGACCGAACTGGGCGCCGTCGACCTGGTACGGACCGTGATACGCCAACACACTCTGACGGCGCTGCGGGTTGGTGACAACGCACGTTTCGTTCGCGAGGCGGCCATGCGATTGATCGACGAGAACTATCGCGATCCCGATTTCGACGTCGATGAGATCGCCCGGCGGCTCTATATGAGTCGTCGCCAGCTGTACAGGCAGTTGGCGACGGCAGGATTCTCGCCGGCGGAATCGATCGTCGAACGGCGTCTGGAGTTGGCGCATCGCATGCTGGCCGACACCGATGGACTCAGCGTCGCCCATGTCGCGAAATATGCGGGATTCGTCTCGACCGGTGCTCTGCGGAACCGCTTCCGAGCGCGTTATGGAATGACACCCAACGAGTTTCGACAGAAGGCGGCTCATCCATGACCGCTGATGCCCCGACAGGTCTCGATGACAATGTGATTGCGGCGTGGAAGCGCGCGCTCGGTGCTGCCGAGCCCGACACGTCGATGACGCTTCGTGGTAAGCGGGGTATTGAGCAGTATTCGAGGGCCTTCGGGCGGGCCACAGTGCGCGATCCCGAGGCGTTCAGTGTCACCGTCTTCTACCGGCCGCTGTCGATCATCCACACTCTGTGTGAGCTGTCGACACCGCGTCGGACCGAGCGAACCGCGGAAGATGTTGCGGCCCAAGCCGACCAGCCTCTCGTCATAGCGGCGGTCCATCGTCTGCGTGGGACACTTCACCTCACGCAGTATGGGACCGAGAAGCGCTACGGGTCCGACCAGTTGGTACTCACCAGTACTGCGAGCCCATTCGTCGGGAGGTTCGACACGGTGTGCGAGTCGGTGATGCTGATGATCCCGGCTGAAAGGATGGCGCCTGAGCTGAACTCGACGACAGGACATGTGCTGCCATCGGTTGCGACCTCGACATTCGGTTTGGCGACAGCAGGTTTCGTGCGGGCGCTGGCTGTGGAAGCGGCGGCGCAGGGCAGGCAGATCGACGAGGACGACGAACTCGCCGCGATCAGCCTGATCCGCAACACTCTCGGGCACGACACGGCGCTACCGACGCACAACTCGCGTGCCGTACTCGCCGCGGCGCGCGAGGCGATCGACCGACATTTCGCCGATCCCGATTTCACCGCAGACTCGTTGGCTGAGCTGCTCGAGATCGGGCGGCGTCAGTTGTACCGCCACTTCTCCGGTAGTGGGCAGACGCCGGCTCAGTGCATCTCCGACCGGCGCCTCGAACACGCTCGCCATCTGGTCGACACCCACCCCGCAATGACGGTCGACGCCATCGCACGCCGGTCGGGATTCACCTCGTCGGCCACGCTGCGCAATCGCTTCCGACAGGAGTTCGGCACGAGTCTGCGCGAGTACCAGCTGAGCCGACAGCACCGGCTGGATGTCACGGAGGGTGAGGACGGAGTTCGTCGGCGTGACACACACGCCTGGATGTGAGTTACTCGAAGTATGACCGCATCGACGGACCTCGAAACCCTGCGTAGCCGTGTACGTAACCTGATGCCGCAGACCAAAAGCGACCTCGCGGAGATGGTCGCATTCAAGTCGGTCTTCGATCCCGCGGGTGAGCCGCCGCCGGATTGCGATGCGATGGTCGACTGGCTGATCGCGGCGTTCACCGACCTCGGTGTGCACGACGTCGAAGCGCATGTGACCTCCGACGGCAGTAAGGCGGTGACAGGGCACATCCCCGGTCCGCCTGATGCGCCGACCGTGTTGCTCTATTTCCATCACGACGTGCAGCCGCCGATGGACGACGGCGGCGAGTGGAAGTCTCCCGCCTGGACGCTCACCGAGCGTGACGGACGGTGGTACGGGCGCGGTGCCGCCGACTGCAAGGGCAACATCGCGGTTCATCTGACGGCCCTGCGCGCACTCGCGGGTGGAGCCTCGGTGAACATCAAGATCATCGGTGAAGGGTCGGAGGAGCAGGGTTCCGGGGGCATCGAGAACTTCGTGCCAGAACATCCCGAACTACTCGAAGCGGATGCCATTCTCATCTGCGACTCCGGCAACTGTGCTGTCGGGCAACCGACGCTGACGACGAGTCTGCGGGGCATCGCGAACGTGGTCGTCAGCGTCGAGACACTAAAATCTGCGATGCATTCCGGAATGTTCGGGGGCGCGGCACCCGACGCGCTGGCCGCGCTGATCGCCATGTTGGCCAGCCTGCGTGACGAGCACGGGAACACCACCGTGCGCGGTCTGGATTCCACCCAGGAGTTCGACGGCATCGACTATCCCGCAGAGAATTTCCGACGTGACGCCACCGTCCTCGACGGCGTGGACATCGTTGGCTCCGGCCGTATCTCGGACATGGTGTGGGCCCGGCCCGCGGCGACCGTACTGGGAATCGACTGCTCACCGGTTGCCGGATCGTCCGCCGCGGTGACGCCGCGAGCGCGGGCCCGTATCAACCTCCGGGTACCACCCGGTATGGACGCGAAGACCGCGCAGGACGCGTTGATCGCGCATCTCGAAGAGGTCGCGCCATGGCACGTGAAGGTGTCGATCGAGCGCGAGGCGATCGGGGCGCCGTTCTCCGGTTCGACCGAGGGGCCTGCCTTCGACGCACTGGTCGACGCGATGGGGACCGCCTACGGGCGCGAGGTCGTGATGCAGGGGCAGGGCGGCTCCATTCCGCTGTGCACCGTGTTGCAGGAGACCTTCCCCGACGCCGAGATCATGCTGCTCGGCGTCGAGGAACCGTCGTGTCTGATCCACGCTCCGAACGAGAGCGTCGATCCGTCGGAGATCGAGAATCTCGCGCTTGCCGAGGCGCTGTTCCTGCGGGACTACGTCAAAAAGTAGCCGCTCAGAGCAGTGACGGAACAGTCGGATCCACGGGGACCTCGATGAGCGTGGGGCCCGTGCGGTCTGCGGCGTCGTCGAGGGCTCGGCGCACCTCGGCGGCGCTGCACGCCACCACGCCGGTGACGCCGTAGCCCTCGGCCAGGCGCGCGGTGTGGAGGCCGGGCAGATCGAGGCCGGGCACATGTGGTGACTTCTCCTGTGCGCCGAACGATTTGAGGATGGCGTACTCGGCGTTGGCAAGAACGAGGATGACCAGCGGCAGTGAGTGCTGTGCCGCGGTGTAGAGCGCCTGGATGGTGTACTGGATCGACCCGTCGCCCATCATCGCGAGCACAGGTCGATTGCGTCCCGAATCCCGTTCTGCAAGAGCAATTCCCACGCTCGCCGGCAGTCCGAATCCCAGGGCCCCGCTGGCAAACGTGAAGAACGAGTCGGGCGCGGTGATCGGCCATTCTGCATGGAGGTCGGCGAGATTCGACGGCGATTCCTCGACGAGCACCGTGTCGGCGGGAACGTGTGCGCGGACTATCGAGAACAGTGCCCTGGGCGTCAGCGGCGTGGTGTCGTCGAGGTTGCCCTCGACAGGTGGTTCGGCGCAGCGGTGCGGCGCCATCCGGTGTTCGCGACAGGTGATCGACGCGGTGGTCTCGCGCGGAGTGACCAGTGCGGCAAGTGATTCGAGAGCCAGCACCGGATCGGAGATCAGGCTGTCGCCGACCGGTGCTCGGGACGATTCGTCCGGATCGGAGGTGATATGGAGCAGCCGGGAACCCGCCGGGATGTAGTCGCCGGGAACCCACGGGTAGTAGCGGAAGACGGGAGCACCCACCACGACGATGACGTCATGGCCCGAGAGTGCGGTGGACAACGGTCCCTGTGCGAATGGTAGGCCACCTGCGTAGAGCGGGTGGTCCTCGGGAAACGGTGCACGTTCGGAGGCAGGTGCGGCATAGATCGGCGCTGCCACGCGTTCGGCGAGCGCGACGGCCTGCGCCCATCCGTCGCCGCGCGCGATGTCGGCGCCGTAGACCAACACTGGATTCTGGGCATGCGAAAGAGCGTGCGCGAACTCGGCGATGAGTGTCGGGTCGGGAGCGACTCTCGTGGTCACCTGCCGGATCACCGCGGGCGCAGCGACTTCGGCATCCCAGTCGTCGAGCGGCAGCGACAGGAAGACCGGGCCCGCGGGCGGTTGCAGCGCGGTGGCGATAGCCCGCATGAAGGCGGCGGGGATGTCCTGCGGGCGTACGGGCTGATATGCCCATTTGGTCCACGGACGCGTCAGCGCCTCGGGTGCGGGATTGGTCAACCACGGCTCGAGAAGCAGCATCTCGCGCGTCTGTTGACCCGCGGTGACGATCAATGGGGTGTGGTTGGCGGCAGCGGTGAGCAGACCGCCCATCCCGTTGCTGATCCCGGCCGCCGTGTGCACGTTGACCAGTACCGGGCGTCGCATCGCCTGCGCGTAACCGTCGGCGGCCGAGATCACCGTCTCCTCGTGCAGTCCGAGAACGAAGTCGAAGTCGTCCGGGAAGTCCTGCAGGAACGTTTCCTCTGTCGACCCCGGATTGCCGAACACCGTGGTGATCCCGAGTTCGCGCAACAGTTGGTAGGTCGCGTCCCGGACTGTGGTCATCGATGTTTCCCTTCGATGTGATCGATCACTGGTTCCCCGACACGCAGGCGCTCAGTCGGTCAGCCGTCGTCGTTCAGGCCGCTGAAACGTTGTAGCAGAAGATCTTTCAGTTCCGGTCTACTCGCGGCCACGAGAGTGAACGTGGCCTCGCGCGACAACCTGTCGGCGTCGCTGCCGGCGATGAGGGCGCGCCCGCCGTCGGCGGCGACGAGGGCTGCGGCAGCGTCGACCCCGAGTTGTGCGCCGTCGGCGCGGGCCGCGAGCAGAGCGTCGGCGTCGTCGAGCGAACCGTCGAGACGGGTACGGATCTCGCTCCCCCGCTCACGCAGTCGGCGTGCCTGGGCGGTCGCACCCGTACGGTCGAGCAGTGCCGTGCAGCGGCGGAGGATTCCGAATGGCAGGGCGCCGTTGAGCCGTATGCCGGTGTTCTGGGTGGCGAAGAAGTCGTCGAGTGCCACCTGGCCGACCACAAGGGCGTTCGGCACGGGCAGGGAGTCGATCCGCAGGCTGACAGTATGTGAGGCATTGCCCGCGGTGAGACGCATGGGGGAGACGGTGATCGCGGCCGACATCGGGTGCGTGGGCACGATCGCGGCGACGACGTCATCGGTGTCGACGTCGCGTGCCGAGATCTGGAGTACGTCGATGTTGCCCCACCCGCTGACGAACGGCGCGTAGCCGGAGAACACCCACCCGGCTTCGGTGCGGGTCGCGCTCATGCGTGGCGGCGTCGGCACAGCCCCGGCATAGGCGACGCCTGCACGAGTGCGGCCTGTCACCGTCTCCGCGAGAAGTTCGTCGCGGAGGGCCTGGTTCGACGTGTGCGCCAGCGAGATGACCACACCGTGATGCTGCAACCAGGTGAACGCTGTGGAGAGACAGCCGCTGGTCAGCGTCTCGATGATCTCGATGACCTGCGTGAACTCGAGTCCCGGCCCGCCTGCGGTCTCCGGCGCCGCAATCCCGTACAGTCCCGCGTCGGCAAGAGCGGTCCAGTGGTTGGCCGGGATCTCGCCGGTTCGGTCGACTTCGGCGGCGTCGGGAAACAGCAGATCGTCGGCGATGCGGTAGGCGGAGTCGATGAGCGCGGTCGTGCTTGGCCGAGTGTCCACTCGTCCAAGCCTAACCGCGGTATCGCGTCACGACTCTGTCACGAGACGCGGCGCCGCAGTGGTGTCAGACGGTGCACTGCGGCGAGTAGTCCGACCTGCCGCCGGTGATCGGCGAGATCAGGAACGTGCACGAATTGAAGCCCAACGATTCGGTCTTCAGGCGCAGCATGTGCAGTTGCGCATTGCTCACGACTTTCTCACGGGAAAGAACGAAACCCGACAACCGGAAGGGATCGCCGACAATGGCGTATTCATACGGGCCCGAGGGGTCTTTGCCATCGGCAACCCAGGCGATCACGTAATTGGGAAAAGAGCCGGTGTTGATCGTGTTCGGGATTCCCGGAAAGGAGACCGCCAGCGCGGCATTGCTCTTCTTGGGATCGACGACGGTTGCCTTCCCCTTGATGCCGTCGGGCTGGCCGGTGAAACTCGTGCACTTGTTGTCGACCCCGACCGTCGTCGGATTGATCAGGGTGTAGGTGGCGTTGGTGTCCTTCGCGCAGCGGAGACCGTAGAACGCCGGAATGGTGGCCTGCTGCCACCAGGTTCCGAGATAGCGCTCGACGTCGAGGTTTTTGACGGGCTGCAGTGTGGTGTCGGCCCGTGCAGGCGTCGTCGCCGACAGAAGTGCTGTCGTGACTGCGAGCAGTGAGGCGGCGACCACGACGAGGATCCGAACGGCGCGGGGCGTGTGCATCGGGTAACTCCTGGTGTCGGTGTTGTGAGCGCGGAACGATCCAGGATTCGACGCCGACGCCACCGTGGATGGGTGGTCGCCATCACGCGGCGCGACCCACCGGTCGACGACCCTGCTGACATGTCGGAGCGGACGGACCCTCGAGGGACCGTCCGCTCCTGGCCGTCGAGATCAACAGATCAGACGACGTCCGGTTCCCACGTCGAGACGGCCCAGATGACGACGAGGTCGAGGACGATGATCAGGATCGCCCACCAGGGGTTGTAGGGCAACCACAGGAACTGGGCGATGATCGAGAGCGAGGCGATGATGATCGCCGACACCCTCGCCCATCCGGAACCGACCGCCAGGCCGCCTGCGACGACGATGGCGATGATGCCGATGATCAGGTGGATCCAGCCCCACGTGGAGAGATTGAACTTGTAGATGTAGTCAGGGGTGGCGACGTAGACGTTGTCGCCCGCGATCGCGGAGATTCCGGCAAAGACGCCGACAATGCCGGCGACGAAAAGCAATGCGGCGGCGACGACGGTGATTCCGAATGCGGTACCTTGCTTTGCCTCGTACTTTTCGAACTCACTACTCATGTGCCCGTACCTTTCCCACTGTCGATTCCGATGAACTGGTCGCGCTGGTCAAAAGATGTCGTTCTGAATTGGACATTAGTGACCAGCGGGACGCATGTGCTCTTTTGCGGAACAGTGATGCCAAACCTTGTCTCAGAATCCGTTGTTCCGAGTCCTTGTGGTCGGGATGCGTGTTTGGTCACGCTGGCCGGGGCCGCATCGGAGTCCGGCGTCGTGGGCAGTACTTCCGAGCGATCGGATGTGCACCTCGTCGGCGGTGTTGACCAGGCGATTTAGTGGCTGGGCGCTCGCGGGGGTAAGCTATCGCAGGTTGCACACGGGGTGTGGCGCAGCTTGGTAGCGCGCTTCGTTCGGGACGAAGAGGTCGTGGGTTCGAATCCCGCCACCCCGACTGAGGATGACGGCATGTATCGCATCCGCTCGGTACTTCTTGTGGTTGAGAAGCAGTAGAAGCCCTGACCCGGAGAAATCCAGGTCAGGGCTTCCTTGTTGTGAGAGGCTTCGTCGTCTGCGGCCCCGGCGAGCTGATCAGCTCGTTTCGGATGCCAACTGCGGCAACGAGTGGTCTTCGTCGAATTCCGCGTCGCCGTGGGAGACGGGCGTCAGTGTGAGCAGACTCGCCTCCGGACGACAGCAGAAACGTGCAGGCGCCCACGGGGAGGTGCCGAGGCCCGCACTGACGTGCAACTTCATCGCCGTTCCCCAATTCGACGGTCCCTTGACGCGCGACCGATCGAGGTGGCAGTTGGTGACAATTGCGCCGACGCCCGGCAGACAGAGCTGTCCACCGTGCGTGTGGCCGGCCATGACGAGGTCGTAGCCGTCGTCGGCGAAACGATCGAGGACACGCGGCTCCGGGGAGTGTGTCAGTCCGAGACGCAGATGCGCGAGCGGGTTCGGTCGGCCGGCGATGGTGTCGTAGCGGTCGCGCTCGATGTGCGGGTCGTCGACACCCGATGCCACCACCCGGACTCCGGAGACCTCGAGCTCGCGGACGGTGTGCGTCGCGTCGAGCCAACCACGCTCGATGAACGCGGCGCGCAGATCCTGCCACGGCAGCGGAGTCCCGTGGGTGCGCTCGTGGTCGGTCTTGAAGTACTTGAGCGGGTTCTTGGGACTGGGGCCGAAGTAGTCGTTCGAGCCGAACACGAACAGTCCCGGGCGCGAGAGCAGGCCGCCGAGCGACTGGATCACCGCGGGCACGGCACCGGGGTGCGCGAGATTGTCGCCGGTGTTGACCACGAGATCGGGCTCGAGTGACTCGAGTTCGGACACCCACGCCTGCTTCAGTCGCTGGTTGGGCATCATGTGCAGGTCGCTGATGTGCAGTACACGCAGCGGTGCCGCGCCCGGTTCGAGAACGGACATGGTGGCGTGCCGCAACGTGAAGGCGTTGCGCTCGATCACTGTCGAATAGAAGAGCCCGCCTGCAGCGAGGCCTGCCGCCGCGCCGACGGAACGTGCGACGCGATGCGACGTCAGCGGCCGGCGAACCGACCCGGAGGAAAACGCGGCCCGCAATCTGGATGCGGCATCCGAGTGGACATCAGACATTCACCCAGGATACTCGCCAGCGCAGGAGCGCTACCACCTCGAAGGCTGCCATCTCAGCCAGTCGACGTCGGCGGCCCCACTCAGCCGGGAAGCTGGATGACCACCGGACCGACCCCGGGCACCTGCACGGTCGTCTGCGTCGGACCGGAATCGTCCCCGTTGTCGCCCTTGCGGCCGTTGCTGACGTAAATCGTGATCGTGCTGCCGGGCATCGCGGAGTCGGATGGCGCTGTGAACACCACCGTCCCCTGCTTGCGGCTGCTGTCGACCTCGAGCTGGTTCACCTTGAAACCGGCACCCTGCAGGCGTGAGGTCGCGTCACTCGCCGGTAGGCCGGTGACCTGCGGTATTCGGCCGCTGTTGTTGCCGTTCATGTACCGCGGATCGACGGGCGGAAGGCTGACGGGGCCGAACTTGGTGGCGATCGGCGTCAACGCCGAATACCACGTCCGCGCAGGTTCCATACCGCCGTAGATGTCGCCCTCGCCGCACAGCCGGGCAGGTCCCGAGCAGACGCCCGAGGGGTTGGGGCCGTCGGAGTAGACGTAGGTGGCCGCAGCCATTTGATTCGTGAACCCGACGAACGCCGCCGAGCGATGCGCCTCGGTGGTACCGGTCTTACCCGAGACCGGTAGGTTCCAACCCGCTGCGCCCGCTGCACCTGCCGACGTGCCGCCGCCCTTGTCGTCCTGGCTCATCAGGTTGGCCATCGTGTTCGCCATGCCGGGTTCGACGACGCGCTCGCAGGCAGGCGGATTGAACGCGACCGGGGTGGTCGCAGGCTTTCCGTCGGGGTCCATCACCGGGTTGCTGTACTGATCGCGCTTGATCCTGCTGATGGACTTGATCGGATTGGGCGGGCACCACATGCCACCCGAGCCGAGTGTCGCGGCCACGTTGGAGAGTTCGATCGCGTTGACCGGCCACGGACCGAGCGTGAAGGAACCGAGGTTGCCGTCCTTGACGTACTGCGCGATGCTCTTGTCCCCGTAACCGGACGACCCGGGAACCGTGTACGAGCGCATGCCCAGCCGGACCGCCATGTCGACCGCCGGCTTCACGCCGACCTGCTGGAGCAACTTGACGAACGCCGTGTTGGGTGACTGGGCGAGCGCCTGGGTGATCGACATAGATGCCGGGTACCTGCCGTCGTTCTTGACGCAGTAGTAGTTGGCCGGGCAGCCGAACGCCCCGCCGCTGTCACCCATGCCCTCGACGGCGACGCTGCCCGGGACAGGGATGTTGGAGTTGCCCGGCAGTCCCTTCTCGAGGCCGGCAGCGACGGTGAAGATCTTGAAGACCGACCCCGCGCCGTCGCCGACGAGGGAGAACGGTTGGGGCTGCACGGTCTGCGACGCGTTGGCGTTGAGTCCGTAGTCGCGGCTCGAGGCCATGGACAGGACGTCGTGCGACGTCTGGCCCGGCCTGATGACGCTCATCACGCCCGCGACCCCGTCGGCGTCCGGGCTCACGTTGGCCTGTGCGGACCGAACCGTGTTGCGCTGGACCTCCGGATCGAGAGTGGTCTGGATGATGTAGCCGCCACGCGTGACAGACGAGCGTGACATCCCGTTCTCGGCCAGGAACTGCAGCGCATAGTCGCAGAAGAAACCGTTGTTGTTGGCCCCGATGCAGCCCTGCACCGGAGTTCTCGGCTGAGGCAGAACGCCGAGAGGCGCCTTCTTGGCTGCTTCGAGTTCAGTCCGGCGCTCGGGGAAATTGGTGATCATCGTGTCGAGAACGGTGTTGCGACGCGTTGTCGCGGCCTCGGGATTGCTGTACGGGTTGAGCGCAGAACTCGACTGCACCATGCCTGCGAGCAGGGCGGACTCGCCGACGTCGAGGTCCTTGGCACTCTTGCCGAAATACGTCTGTGCAGCAGCCTCGATGCCGTAGGCGTTGTTTCCGAACGGCACGACGTTGAGGTAACGCGTCACGATCTGTTTCTTCGCCTCTTGCTTGGCCGCGGCGTCGTCGAGTCCCTTGCGCTTGGCCTCGTCGCGCAGCGACTGCTCCATCGTGAGTGCCATGCGCACCTCGCGCAGCTTGCGCGCCGGGGTGGTCTCGATGGCTGCCTGGCGATCGGCCTCGGTGCGTGCGAGAACCAGCAGTTGGTAGTTCTTGATGTACTGCTGATCCAACGTCGACGCACCCTGCTGGACCTCGCCGGACGAGGAGTTCTTGAGGAATGCGCGGATCGTGCCCTTCCAGTCGACGCCGTCGTGTTCGAGAAAGCGTCTGTCCTCGATGGAGATGATCGCTCGGATCATGTCCGGCGAGATGTCGTTGTATCCGACCTGATAGCGGTATTGGTCGAAAAGCCGTGCAATCGGAGTGCCCGCTGCATCGGTCATGGTGGTGACCTCGGGCAGCGTTCCGCTCAACAATTCCGACGAGACATTCTCGACTGCCGACGCCGCGCGATTCGACGCGATACCCACGCCGCTGGCCGCGGGATAGAGCAATCCGGCTACGAGCACGCCGGCCAACACGCATGCCCCTGCGAGCGACCACAGCTTCTTCGACTTCGGCACACCGGACAGGATACGTGTGATTTCTGAGACATCAGCGTGGCCCGCCGGTGAGGTCCCGGATGGTCGGGGCCGGCGCGCGGATTCGCTTGCCAATTGGGGTGCGGGTGACCGCCGCTGGAGCATTTTGTCGGTTTCCCTGCGGGTTTGCACGGTTGTGCCATTTTTCTGCGCGCCAGGGGTTGCGGAGGAATGCACAGATCCTTAGATTGAGTGCAGAATGTGACTCACATAACAACAGAGTCGAGAAGTGGTACGAGCATCTCTGAGTGGCTCGTCCTCACGGATTCGGCGACGTGGAGTGGGTCTGAGCATTCGACGGCAACGACGCAGGGGCGTCGTGAGGGCACCGGCCTCGCACGACGCGCAACAACACAAAGACAGGGGTCGGCTCATGGCGACATCGGCGGTATCGACCAACGAAACTCGATTGACCTGGGTGTCGCGGGCACGCTGCCGCGGGGAGGATCCCGATGAGCTCTTCGTTCGTGGCGCGGCGCAGCGAAAGGCCGCGGTCATCTGCCGTCACTGCCCGGTGCAACTCGAGTGTGGTGCCGACGCTCTCGACAACCGCGTCGAATTCGGTGTGTGGGGTGGCATGACCGAGCGTCAGCGTCGGGCGTTGTTGCGTCAGCATCCCGAGGTGACCTCGTGGGCGGAGTTCTTCGCCGCGCAGCGTCGACGCCGCGAGGTGTCAGCGGGCTGACCGGGGATATCCCTCGGTCCTCCTACGTACGGGGAAACCCTTGCGCAGGAACGAAGTACCGATTGCTGCTCAGCCCCTTCCGGTGATCTCCTCTGCGACAGCGTGTAATGCGTCGAGGTCGGCCACTTCGAACGGGAGCGACGGGACGCCGACGATCGGCACCGTCGGATGAGCTGCGGTGAACCGCTGCAGCAGATGCAGCTCGCGTTTTCCGGTTGCGGCCCGCGCGGCGTGGAGGCGCAGGACGCCGGCCGTGAGGTCGTCGGAGATCTTCTGCAGCGCGACGTGGGCCGCCTCTTCGGAGATGCTCGTGAGATTCGGGTGCGTGCGGTTGAGGATGAGCCCGGCCAGCGGCATCGACTCCTCGCTGAGCCGGTCGACGAAGAACGCCGCCTCGCGTAGTGCGTCGGGCTCTGCCGCCGCAACCACCGCGAACCGGGTGCCCGGCTGTTTGAGCAACTCGTAGGTGCGCAGTGCGCGTTCCTGGAAACCGCCGAACATGGAATCGAGTGACTGCACGAATGTCGCGACGTCGCGCAGCATGTCACCGCCGATGATCGTCGACACGCCACGCATGGCGAGACTCACCGCGCCGGTCACCATGCGGCCCACGCCGCGTCCGCCGCCGACGAGCACCTTCATGAGCCGTCCGGACAGGAACGAGCCGAGGCGCTGCGGGGCGTCGAGGAAGTCCAGCGCATTCCGCGACGGCGGTGTGTCGACGACGATGAGGTCCCAGCGGTCCTGCTCCAACAGTTTCCCGAGCTTCTCCATCGCCATGTACTCCTGCGTGCCGGAGAACGACGACGCGACGGTCTGATAGAAGGAGTTCTCCATGATCGCGGCGGCGCGTTCGGGCGTCGAATGCTCGAGCACCATCTCGTCGAAGGTGCGGCGCATGTCGAGCATCATCGCGTCGAGCGAGCCTCCCTCGACGAGCGGTACGACATCGACAGGCTGGGGGTCGTTGGTGAGTTCGGTCATGCCGAGCGACTGCGCAAGACGTCGGGCGGGGTCGATGGTGAGGACCGCGACCTTCCGGCCGTGCTCGGCTGCGTAGACGGCCATGGCCGCAGCGGTGGTGGTCTTTCCCACACCGCCTGCGCCACAACAGATCACGACGCGGGTCTCGGGGTCGGTGAGGACCGATCCCATCTTGAGATCGAGCGGCATCATGCACCGGCTTTCTGCAGCAGGTCGGCCAATTCGTACAGTGAGCCGAGGTCGATGCCCTCGTCGAGCAGTGGCAGTTCGAGCGTCGGCAACTCGACTTCGTCGAGTTGCGCCTTGGCGACCTGTTGCGCCTGCAGCCTGGTTGCGTGCTCGATGCTCTCGGTGAGCAATCCGGCGAGGTCGCTGTCGGAGACGGGCAGCTGAGCCTCGGCGAGACTGTTCGCGATCCGTGGAGCGTCGATGACCCCCTCGGCGATGGCGTCGATCTGGTCGGCGGGCAGGTACACCGGGCTGACCTTGTTGATGATCAACGTCCCGACTTTGACGTTCTTGGACTGCAATTCGCCGACGGCTTCGACCGTCTCCTGGATGGGCATGGCCTCGAGAAGCGTGACGAGGTGCACGACGGTCTCGTCGGAGTGCAGCAGCCGGGCGACCCCGTCGCTCTGATTGCGGATGGGACCGGTCTTGGCCAGGTCGGCCATGGCGGTGGTGACGTCGAGGAAGTTGCCGATCCGGCCGGTCGGCGGGGCGTCGACCACCACGGCGTCGTAGACGCGGTTCCCGGCTTTGTCGGTGTGGATGATGCGCTCTTTGATCTTGCCGGTGAGTAGGACATCTCGCAGGCCCGGCGCGACCGTCGTGACGAAATCGATTGCGCCGATTCGTTTCATCGCGCGACCGGCGAACCCGAGGTTGTAGAACATGTCGAGGTACTCGAGCAGAGCGTGTTCGATGTCGATGGCCAACGCCCACACCTCACCACCGCCCTCCGCGGTCGCGATCCGTGTGTCGTTGGGCGGAAGCGGCGGGATGTCGAAGAGTTGGGCGATTCCCTGACGCCCCTCGCATTCGACGAGCAGCACCCGTTTGCCGTCTGCGGCCAGCGCCAAGGCGAGTGCCGCGGCGACGGTCGTCTTACCCGTCCCGCCTTTACCGGAGACGAAGTGCAGACGCGCTCGCGAAGCGCTCTCCGGCCACGTGTTGTCCGCTACGTCGGCGGTCTCCTGGTGGGTGCCCCCGTCGGCTGTTCTGTCGGCCACAGGTTCACCTTAGACACTGCACCCCTCGGGATATGGTGGGTCCATGACTGAAGTGACCGCCTGGGAGTACGCGACGGTGCCGCTGCTGACGCACGCGACGAAACAGATTCTCGACACCTGGGGAGCCGACGGCTGGGAATTGGTCAGTGTGCTGCCGGGCCCGACCGGCGAGCAACATGTGGCATATCTGAAGCGACCGAAGGGCTGAGGGGCGATCCATGAGCTGGAGTGAACGGCTGCCGCAGATCGGCATCGTCCTGCCCCCCGCTGCCAAGCCGGTGGCCAATTATGTGCCCGCGGTACGCGTCGGAAACCTCGTCTACACGTCGGGACAACTCCCATTCGTCTCCGGCGCACTCGAGTTCCGGGGCAAGGTCCACGAGGGCGCAGACGGCACCGTGACCCCCGATCAGGCGATCAGTGCCGCAAGACAGTGCACGCTCAATGCGTTGTCGGCGATCGACGCGCTGGTCGGCCTCGACTCGATCACCCGCATCGTGAAGGTGACCGGGTACGTCGCCTCCGGACCCGGCTTCTCCGGTCAACCGCAGGTCCTCAACGGCGCGTCGGATCTCCTCGCCGACATTTTCGGCGACGCCGGAGTCCACGCACGTTCCGCGGTCGGCGTCGCCGAGCTTCCATTGGCATCGCCGGTGGAGGTCGAGCTGATCGTCGAGGTCGCGCCCGAGTCGTGAGGTCGCGGTCTGCGACGACGCTCGTACCGGGGCCTCGCGGTCGGTGAGCGTCGACGTCGTCGCGCTGCTCGTCGCTGCGGTCGCGGCAGGATGGGTCGACGCCGTCGTCGGTGGCGGTGGCCTCATCATGATCCCGGCGTTGTTGATCACCAACCCCGGACTGGTGCCAGCGACTGCGCTCGGGACCAACAAGCTGATGGCGATCTTCGGGACGTCCTCGGCTGCCTGGCGTTACTCCCGTCGGGTGCCGATGGATGTTCGACGCCTCGCTCCGGTCTTCGCCTGCGCGGTGATCTTCTCGGCTCTCGGTGCATTCGTCGCAGGCTTGTTGCCCGCCGAGGTCTTCACTCCGATCGTGCTTGTACTGCTCGTCGCGGTCGGTCTGTTCGTCGCGCTCAATCCGCGTTTCGGCTCGCACGACGTGGCGGGGAAGTCGCGGTGGTCCGTCATCCTCGGGCTGGTGGTCTGCGGTGTCGTCATCGCCTTTTACGACGGCGTGCTCGGCCCGGGCACCGGGACGTTTCTGATCATCACGCTGACCGCGCTTGTCGGAACGAGCTTTCTGGAGAGCTCCGCGATGGCGAAGGTCATCAACACCGGCACCAACCTGGGCGCCCTCGCGGTGTTCGCGGCGCAGGGCCACGTGCTGTGGCTACTCGGGCTGATGCTGGCGGTCGGGAACATCGTGGGCGCGCAACTCGGGTCGCACATGGCACTGGGCCGGGGGAGCTCGTTCGTGCGGTGGGTGCTGCTGGCCGTCGTCGTGGTGATGGTCGCGAAGCTCGGGTACGACCTGTGGAACGAATGAATGCCCCTCAACCACCGTGCCGGGTTGTCGGGTCGCTCCGATAGGGTCGGTGCACCGAATCGAAGTCGGGGGTGAATGCGGTGGTCGGCGCGATCGGTGTGGTGACACTGGGCATCGGCGGCGGTGACTCGCTCGGCGAGGTCGAGCTGCGTATCGCCGGCGGAACCGAGCGGTATCTCGCGCAGGCGCGCGAACCGATCGACGAAGGCGAGGACATACTCGTCATCGGTGTGCTGCCCGGGCGCGTTGTCGACGTCGAACGGTGGATCGCACCACCCGACAGAACCTGACCCGCGCCGAGTCGGACGAAGGAACGACGAGACCGACGCAACGACTTCGACTACGTCATGCTGTACCCGTCCCAACGCAGGAGGAGTGTTCGATGCTCGGCTATCACGTACCCGAACCAGACGAAGCGATGTTGATCTCGGGCAAGAAGTCCGGTGACGAAGGCGCTCCGTTCGTGGTGGTCGTCGGACACGGCAAATGGGTGATGCCGTTCTTCCGCAAGGTGCGTTATCTGTCGATGGCGTTGCACGAAGCGTCTATTCGCGAGGTCTGCGTGACGACGCAGGGCATCCAGTTGAACGTGCGTGCGGTGATCGCACACAAGGTCGGCGGCGACGTCGCGTCGATCGTCAACGCGGGCCAACGCTTCATCTCCGAGCAGGAAGCCGAGATGAATCAGCTCACCGGGCAGGTCTTCTCCGGTCATCTGCGTTCGATCGTCGGGTCGATGACCGTCGAGCAGATCATCCGTGAGCGGGACACGCTCGCCCGCCAGGTCCTCGAGGCGTCGAAGCGGGAGATGGGATCCATCGGGTTGGTCGTCGACTCGTTCCAGATCCAGTCGATCGACGACATGGACTCCGGGTACATCAATGCTCTCGCGGCGCCGAACATCGCCAAGGTGCAGCGTGAGGCTGCGGTCGAGCGGGCCCGCGCCGATCAGGAGGCGGCCAAGGCGCAGCAGGAATCGTTGCGAAACCAGGCCGACTACGAGCGCGAGACGTCGATCAAGCGCGCGGAGATCAAGTCCGAGACCGACAAAGCCAACGCCGAGGCCGCGCAGGCGGGCCCGCTGGCCGAGGCGCGCGTGAACCAGGAGATCATCCGCGAGCAGTCGGTGTTGGCGCAGGCGCAGGCCGATCTCCGTGAGCAGCAACT
This sequence comes from Gordonia otitidis, assembly GCF_020735545.1. Taxonomy (NCBI): domain Bacteria; kingdom Bacillati; phylum Actinomycetota; class Actinomycetes; order Mycobacteriales; family Gordoniaceae; genus Gordonia; species Gordonia otitidis. Next base: position 1,485,308 of record NZ_CP085974.1, on the reverse strand, counting down.
GATCTCGGAGGTCGTCAAGCCCGCCGAGGCCGAGGCCCGACGTACTCAGATCCTCGCAGAAGCCGAGGCCAAGGCTGTCGAGATCTCCTCGGAGGCCGCGGCGAAGAACAACCGCATCGCTCTCGACCAGCAGTTGATCGACCAGTTGCCCGAGCTCGTCGCCGAGGTCGCCAAGGGACTCGGTTCTGCCAACCTCACCGTGTTCAACGGCGCGGAGGGTGTCAACGAGATCATGACCGGGGTGATCACTCAGGGCGCCGGACTGCTGCGGAGCCTTCAGGAGCAGCTTCAGGCGGGCCCCGTCGTCGAACAGAGCCCGAACGGCTCGGTGCAGTAGGAGCACATTGCCACGGGCGGTGCGATGTGGTTGATGTGAGCCGCATTACCCTGTGTCCATGATGAGTTCAGGCGATCGGGATGACCTTGCCGACACCACATCCGATGCCGCGACGCATCCGGCCTACGGGGTGCTGCGTGAGGTGACGCCGTTCGCGTCGGTGTTGCTGTGCGAGAACCCCGGGATGATGGAGCTCGACGGCACCAACACGTGGGTGCTCCGCGCACCGGGCAGCGACCAGTGCGTGGTCGTCGACCCCGGGCCGCGCAAGCACAAGAAGCACGTCAAGCGGATCGCCGAGCAACCGGGTATCGCGCTCACGCTGATCACCCACCGCCACGGTGACCACACCGGCGCGATCAAGTCGCTGCACAAGCACACAGGCGTTCCGACGCGGGCGCGGCTGGCCGAGCATTCGCGGGGTGCTGCGCCGTTGGCCGACCGCGAGGTGATCGATGTCGCGGGGTTGACGATCACGGTGTTGCACACGCCCGGCCACACGGGTGACTCGGTGAGCTTCCTCGTCGACTGGCGGGGGCAGCGCGCAGTTCTCACCGGCGACACGATCCTCGGAAGTGGTACCACCGTGCTCGATCCCAGCGACGGGACGCTGCGCGACTACCTGAACTCGTTGAACCGCTTGATCGTCGAGGGCGAGGGTGCGACTCTGCTGCCCGCGCACGGGCCCGATCATCCCGACCTGGGTCCGGTGGCGCGCTACTACAAGAAGCACCGTGAGGACCGGCTCGACCAGATCGTCGCCGCGCTCGACGACATGGGTGTCTCGGCGAAGAAGGCGAAGCCGATGAAGGTGGTGCGCAAGGTCTACGCCGACGTCGACAAGAAGCTCTGGCCTGCCGCGAGGATGTCGGTCAAGGCGCAGTTGGAGTACCTGCGGGAGGCGTGACCGACGGGGCTTCGGCGACGATGGTTTTGAGCTTTGCTGCGACATCTTTCAGCTCATCCGGAAGCCTCACATATGCTTCCTCGTCGCCATGCGCGGCGTGCCAAAGAACGTCGAATCCTGTCGGCGCCGACGGCAGGCGCATCAGCGCGATAAGCAGGTGCGCCGGCATGATCGGGGGCTCCCGCAGTGCAATGTCCAGCGCGTGCTCGGGCTCATCGGAGTCGACCAGAATCGCGATGACTGACTGTCGGGTGGTGAGGGTATCGGGGTGGTCGGGGCCGAGGATGCGGGTGTGGTCGTCGAGGAATTGTTGGTAGAGGGTGAGTGCGGTGTCGGGGTGGCCGGTTTCGCCGGTGTAGTAGGCGATCAAGCCGCGGATGGTGAGGGTGTTGCGGTGGTCGGGGCCGAGGATGCGGGTGCGGTCGTCGAGGAGTTGTTGGTAGAGGGTGAGTGCGGTGTCGGGGTGGCCGGTTTCGCCGGTGTAGTAGGCGATCTGGCTGCGGGTGGTGAGGGTGTCGGGGTGGTCGGGGCCGAGGATGCGGGTGTGGTCGTCGAGGAGTTGTTGGTAGAGGGTGAGTGCGGTGTCGGGGTGGCCGGTTTCGCCGGTGTAGTAGGCGATCAAGCCGCGGGTGGTGAGGGTGATGAGGTGATCTTCTCCCAGCACTTCCAAGACCTCGTCCAGCATCTGCGTCAATTCGTCAAGCGCTTGTCGAGCTGATGCGCGTCCGCTGCATCCGGCAATTTCGAGACGGATTGCGAAGTCAAGTGGCGCGTGTCCCCCGGTCTCCGCCAATGCGGAGTGCAGCAACTCAACGGCTGCGCTAGGGTCGATATTCTGTAACCAGCCTCCCGCAACCAGCAGCAGCCCGGCTTTGGTCGGCCCTGTGGTCGACTCGGATGCGGCAGCCAAGAGGCCGACCAGCGACTCTCTGTTGGTGGAGTCGAGGCAGTGCGCTACGGCACTGTCAGTGGCCGCCAGTGGTGGCCGAGAACCCATGTGCTCGGCGGGCAACACGTCGTCGCCGCGATACATCAGGACGCAGAGTTCGACGTAACGCCCGCAGTCGGCGGTGTAGACATCGTCCTCGCCATCGATCCACCGCCGAGCTTCGGCGAGAAGATCCACGAGGCTAAGGGTGCTGTAGCCGAAGTCGAACGTCGGTACTTGAGACTTGAGCGATTGCACCAGGTATCGCTCGGCGGGCGAATTGGGTGCAGCGCCCGCCAGCTGCGTTCGGAGTGCTCCGGGTTGATACCACTCGCGCAGTAGCTCGACGACGAGCGCCAGAGGTTCGCCGCGACCGCTACGCCACTGGAAATGGTGCCTCAGCATCGGCTCTCGAAGGGAGTACCAGGTCTTGCGTTTGTCGCCACCAGGCACCTTCTCTGCTGACACCCATCGACCGCTCCGGAGCAATTCCAGTGCCTTGCTGACTGTCTGTTGGGTGAGTCCTGTTGCGTCGGCGATTTCTTTCGTGCTCTGCGCGGCAGCCGCCCCTTCCGCAAGTTGGCGCACGATCGCCTGCTGGTTCGGCGCAAGATCCCAGAGCAACTGCTGGTAGTAAGGCACGAGCCCTTCGACCAGGTCCTCGACCGCAGGGATCAGTTGGTCAAGGGAGTCGACAGTGAGACATTCCGATAGGACCATCCAGATGCGCGGAGAACCGCCGGTGAGTGTTCCGACGGCGTTGACGCGAGCTGCACCCACGTCTGAATCGAGGAATGTTGCGAGTGCGGTGTCGCCCCTATCCTCTGCAAGGCGTGTGAGCAGCTTGCGCCCGTCCTCTGTGGAGAGACCGTCGAGTGGAGTGGTGATGAGCCCACCAAACCACGGCTCCGTGCGGTCATGCACTCCCACGAAGAGGGACGGCGTTGCCGCGAAAAGCAGTATCTGGCCCGATGTTTCGACCCAAGAACGTAGATTGCGTTGACCAGCAGTCGAAATCGACGCGAACACCCGGTCGAGGTTCTCGATCACCAACACGAGCGTGCGATCGGCGGTCGCGTCGAGTATCTGTCCTTCGAGGTCGGTGGTGTTGCTCCTTCGCGCCAGCTGTAGGCCGATGGTCACACCGATTTCGTACAACAGGTCGTCGTATCGTGTGATGCCCATGGCATCCTCGGGTATCTCGGCCACAAGTAATCGCGCGGCGGTCTCCGAATCCTGTGCCATGCGGTGCAATGCCACTCGGAGCAGGTGGGATTTTCCCGAACCGCGTGGCCCGACGAGAAGTGTGTGGGGGCGCGATCGCGTGGTCGCAGCTGTTATGAGGCGTTGCGTCAACGTGTCCAGGAGGCGACCTCGACCGACGGTCCGTTGGTCGAGGACGGCCGGGTCTTCTTGTGCCGGCGTGAAGGGCCGCGGGTGCGATCGAGTCATCTCAACCTCCGGTGCGTCCGCCAAATGCGTTGTAGTAATTGGGAGGACATGCGATCAGTCATCGATTCGCGCGTCAGGTAGTGGTCTTTCTCGAGCAGGCGGAGCATTCGCAAGAGATCATCGCGATCGGGGGCAGCTCCGAGGACCGCACTCAGCGGCGCAGTCAGAGAGTCGACATCCAGTGCGTCGTTCATTGCCAATTCATCGAGCACAGCTCGGGCCAGCCGGGCGTCGTCGCGACTGAAGTAGTCATCAAGTCGTGAGTCGTAATGCTCGGTGTTCCAGAGATTTTCATTGATGCAATAGTCGACGATGTCATTCACGGTGCGATCAGGGTCGTCGGCAAGCTGTTGTACGACAGCTTGGACGTAGTAGGGGATGCCGCTCGTGGCCTGGAGGATCTCGGCCTCCAGTGCGTGTGTCCACTCGACGCCGACCCCGAGTATCAGTCGGTTGACGAGTTCGGACGCCTCTTCACTGCTGAGTGCGCCGACGTTCACTTGCCAGAGGTCGTTGATCACGCGGGTGTCTGGAAGCGCGTGGTGTAGCCCGATGGAGCCGGAGATGACGACGGCAAGCGGTCGTTCACTCTGCCTGTGGGCGCGAAGGTCGCCGAGAAAGGCGGTTGCACTTTCGGGGCCAAGGGCGTTGCACAGCACAGTGATCTCGTCGATGATCAACACCGCTCCTCTGGGGCCTGAGGTGGCGGAGAGTAGCTGCATGAGGTCGAGCTCGACTGGCTGGTCGTGCCCCCTCTTCGCCTTGCCTGACAGTTTGAGCCCACTGCCGAGAAACTTGAGTGCGAACTCGCCGCCGAGCTCCTTCTCCCACTTCGCAATGCCGCGTGAGATAAGGCGGTGGGTGCGGAGTTCTTGCAGTAGTCGTTCGGTGAAGGTGTCGATCCGATCGGTCTCTGCGCTGAGCCGGATGACGACCCGTCCTGCCTGTTCCAGTTCTGAATGGAGCTTTCTGAGGATCGAAGTCTTGCCCATCCGACGCTCGCCGGTGACGTACGCGCCGCCGCTTCTGGAGATCGCCTCGTTGATCTTGAGTAGTTCCGCGTCACGACCGACGAGGTCGTCGGGATCGACCACACCGCCGGGGTTCGGGAAGAGGGGGCGCATGGGCGAAGCCTACGTCACGGATGACGTACGTCGCAATAAACGTACGTTATATGTGACGTAGGTACACTGAGTAGCGCAAAAAAGGTCCCGCACGCTGCGTTGCGTACGGGACCTGTCAAGCTGCTCGGGAAGCTACCGTGCCCGTCGGGCGAGGCGCTCCGAATCGGCGATGAGGACGCTCTTGCCCTCGAGTCGCAGCCAGCCGCGCTGCGCGAAGTCGGCGAGGGCCTTGTTCACGGTTTCGCGGGATGCGCCGACGAGTTGGGCGATCTCTTCCTGGGTCAGGTCGTGGGTGACGCGCAGTGCGCCGCCCTCCTGGGTGCCGAAGCGCTGTGCGAGCTGCAGCAGCTGCTTGGCGACGCGCCCGGGGACGTCGGTGAAGATCAGGTCGGCAAGGTTGTTGTTGGTGCGGCGCAGGCGTCGGGCCAGCACGCGCAGCAACTGCTCGGCGATCTCGGGACGATCCTTGATCCATGCGCGCAGTGCGTCGCGATCCATCGAGACGGCGCGAACCTCGGTGACCGTGGTGGCCGACGAGGTGCGGGGCCCCGGGTCGAAGATGGACAGTTCGCCGAACATGTCCGACGGTCCCATGATGGTCAGCAGGTTTTCGCGTCCATCGGGTGAGCGTCGCCCGACCTTCACCTTGCCCGAAAGAATGATGTACAAGCGGTCGCCGGGCTCTCCCTCATGGAAGATGACGTGCCCGCGTGGAAAATCAACGGGCTGTAGTTGCTTGGTCAGCGCCGCGACAGCGGAGGGCTCCACACCCTGGAAAATTCCCGCCCGCGCCAGTACTTCCTCCACCTAAGGAACCTTTCTCATCGTCCGCGTGAAACGGCACACGCACTCCGCAACGCTACTCTCGCTTGAAGCATATGTGTTGAATGGGTCACTGGCGCCACTTTGCGGTCCGTGTTGCGTGTGGGGAATCGACGTTTCGATGCATTCGCGTGAACCGCGCCGACCGCGATTGCGGCGGTTGTGTCGTCGAGGAGAGTTCGATCAGAGAAGGCTCGGGAGAGTCGTCCGGTGCGGACGAGCCGGGCGTGCGATCAGCTCGCGCGGCGCTCCCGCAACTCGTCGAGAGCTGCGGGAAAACCGTCCCTGGCCAGCGTGTCGACGTGCTGGGACTCAGCGGACTGCAGGAACTCCTCGACGTTGTCACGGGAGACGCTGAGTCGGTCCGTGTGGTGTTGCACCTTCTCCATCGCGAGTGCGAAGAGCATCAACACAGCAGGGAAGAGCAGTGCGGCGAGTCCTTGCATACCGATCAGTAAACACCGATCGCCGAGGAGGCTCCTAACTGGAATCGTCGCCTTCACTGACTTGTTATCAAGCCGTCGCGAACCACCCGGTCGCAGTCGATCGCTAACCTGAAACGTGTGAGTGCACGTAAATCGGCTGCCGGAGCTGCGGCTCCGCGGGAGGCCGGGGCAGCGGACGCGGTGTCGACCCCCCCGGCGTCGACGAGAAGGTCGTCGAAGAGTCCTGCGTCGAAGTTCAGGAACGAAACCCATCTGGGCCTGGTGCGTCGTGCTCGCCGGATGAACCGTGAACTGAAGGTCGAATTCCCACACGTCTACTGCGAGCTCGACTTCACCAACCCACTCGAACTGTCCGTGGCGACCATCCTGTCGGCGCAGTGCACCGACGTGCGCGTCAACATGGTGACCCCCGCCCTGTTCGCCAAGTACCGCACTGCTGCCGACTATGCGGGCGCCGACCGTACCGAGCTCGAAGAGATGATCAGGACGACCGGCTTCTACCGCAACAAGGCCAACTCGATCATCGGCCTCGGCCAGGCGCTGGTCGAACGCTTCGACGGCGAGGTTCCGCACACCCTGAAAGAACTCGTCAGTCTGCCGGGCTTCGGCCGCAAGACCGCCAACGTGGTGCTGGGCAACGCCTTCGACATCCCGGGCATCACGGTCGACACGCACTTCTCGCGACTCGTCCAACGGTGGGGATGGACCACCGAGACCGATCCGGTGAAGATCGAGCACGCGGTCGGCGAGCTGTTCGAGCGCAAGGAGTGGACCAACCTGTCGCACCGCGTCATCTTCCACGGCAGGCGCGTGTGCCATGCGCGCAAGCCCGCGTGCGGGGTGTGCGTGTTGGCCAAGGACTGTCCGTCGGTCGGACTCGGCCCGCTCGACAAAGCCGAGGCGGCCAAGCTCGTCAAGGGACCGGAGACCGACCACATCCTCCAACTCGCAGGGATATCCGCCTAGTGAGTTCTTCAGCGACCACGTCCGGTCCGGACACACCGACACCGCCGGACGACGAGCCGTCGAGCGAGCGCCGTCGAAGCCGTTTTCCCACGCCACTGCGCTGGACCCTCGTGTTCTTCGTGGTGATGATCGCGCTGATCGTCGCCATCTGGCCACGCGATTCAGGTTCTGACGGCACTGCCTCGCCGACTGCCGACCCCGGCGTCGCCGCGGTGCCGGATGCCAAGGTCGACGACGCCGCACTGGCCAGGGCGCGCGCTGAGGCAGCTGTGCAGCCATGCCCGAACACCGGGCTGCCCGCGTCGAACAACGCGGCGCTCGCAGGAGTCGTTGCTCCATGTCTGTCGGACGGGAGCGCCTACGATCTCGGCGCCGGAACCGCGGGCAAACCCGTGTTGGTCAACATGTGGGCGGTGTGGTGTCTGCCGTGCCGCCGTGAACTCCCGGTTCTCGCTGAGTACGCGCAACGCGCAGGCGATCGGGTTACGGTGCTCACCGTGCATGCCGAACAGGGGGCGGGCAATCCGTACGCGGTCCTGACGTTCCTGCGCGAGATCGGCGTCCATCTCCCGACGGTCCTCGACGTCGACGGCAAGGTCGCCGCCGCGTTGCGGGCGCCGAGGGTCTTTCCGTCGACCATCCTGATCCGGCCGGACGGCACCATCGCCACGACCCTCCCGAAAGAGTTCGGCAGCGCCGACGAGGTCGCCGATGCCGTGCGCGACGCCACCGGTGTTGCCACGTGACCCATACCGATCATCCCGCGCGGGAACCTCATGTGGGGCAACTCGTCGACACCGAGCAGGTTCCGCCGTGGCTACGGCAGCTCACCGGCAACGTGACGGCCGTGACCGACAGCGTCCTCGGCCGCGGCGGCGATCGCACACGGTGGGCGTCGATGCTGCGTCGTGACCGCCGTGCGGCGTCGGTGCTGATCCTGTTCTCCGGCTCGTGGGATGCCGACCCCGATTACCCCGGTGGACTGCCGGCAGACGCCGAGGTATTGCTCACCGAGCGTGCGCCGACGCTGCGTCAGCACAGCGGGCAGGTGGCTTTCCCCGGCGGCTCGTTCGATCCGGGCGACGACTACCCCGTCGGCACCGCGTTGCGGGAGGCGACGGAGGAGACCGGACTCGACCCGCGGGGCGTCGACGTGCTGGCCAATTTGCCGAGCTTTCCCGTGCCGGTGTCGAACTTCGAGGTGATACCCGTCGTCGCGCACTGGCGAGAGCCCGGACCGGTCGGCGTCGTCGACCGTGCGGAGACGTCGCGTGTGGCTCGCGTGAACCTGCGGGAGATGTTGGCACCGGAGAACCGCTTCCAGGTACAGCGCTCGGTGCTCGGGGCCCGTGCCTACCGCGGTCCCGCGTTCTTCGTCGACGGGTTGCTGGTGTGGGGTTTCACCGGTGGACTCATCGCGGCGGTCAGCGACGCGTCGGGGTGGGATGTCGGGTGGGACCACAACGACATCCGGCCGCTGGAGGAGATGATCGAGCGAGCGGGGTCGCAGCAACTCAGCGGCTTCCCCACGGTGCGTGACGAGTCGCGTGCCGGTGACGACGGTCGGGGTGCGAAGACCTCCGAGGACACCTCACGGTGAGCGGGTCGACGTGGGTCGACGTCATCGTCATCGCGATCGCGTTGTTGGCTGCGCTGAGCGGCTGGCGTCAAGGTGCGGTGGCTTCGGGGCTGGCCGTCGTCGGCGTGATCCTCGGCGCGATCGCCGGCATTCTGATTGCGCCACATGTGCTTTCCCGCATCGACGATCACGGGATGCGGCTGGTCGTCGGAGTCGCACTGCTCGTGGTGCTGGTCATCGTCGGCGAGACGTCGGGAATGGTGCTCGGACGAGCAGCGCGCGGCGGCATCAGGTCGACGGCACTGCGACACGTCGACAGCGTGATCGGGCTGATGCTGCAGGTGATCGCGGTGTTGGTCGCGGCGTGGCTGCTGGCGATCCCGCTGGGTCGGTCGTCGTCACCCGAGATCGCCAGTGCCGTGCGTGGATCCACCATCCTGGGCGGCGTCGACTCGATTGCACCGACGTGGCTGCGCGACTTCCCGACGCGAGAACTCGGCCCGATGCTCGACGACTCGGGGCTTCCCGAGGTGATCGGTCCGTTCGTGCAAACCCCGGTCGCCAGCGTCGATCCTCCCGATGTGACGCTCGTGAATTCGCCCGCGGTGTCGCAGGCGCAGCCGAGTGTCGTGAAGATCGAGGGTGTCGCCCCGAGCTGTCAGCAGGCGTTGGAGGGCAGCGGTTTCGTCGTCTCGCCCGAACGGGTGATGACCAATGCCCACGTGGTCGCCGGTACGCGTCGACTGAAGGTCGAGACCCAGGCGGGCGACTCGCTCACCGCCAGAGTGGTCCTGTTCGACAGCCGCAACGACATCGCGGTACTCGACGTCCCCGGACTTCGCGCGAGTGCCCTGCAGTTCGACGATTCGTCAGCGAAACCGGGCACGGACGCCATCGTGCTCGGCTATCCCGAAGCCGGGCCGTTCAACGCCACCGCGGTGCGCGTGCGCGAAACCATCAACCTCTCGGGACCCGACATCTACCGGACAAGCCAGGTGCTGCGTGAGGTGTACACGGTGCGTGGCTCCATCCGGCAGGGTAATTCCGGTGGGCCGATGATCAACTCGGACGGCGACGTGCTCGGCGTCGTGTTCGGCGCCGCGGAGGACACCGCGGATGACACAGGCTTCGTCCTCACCGCCAAGCAGGTGAAGTCCGACCTCGACGCGTCGGAGCAGCGCACCGCTCGTGTGAGCACCGGGGAGTGCGTGCACTCGTGACAGGCCAGGGGCGGCGTCAGTTGTCGCCTGGTGCAGCCAGCAGATCGGCGAGCAATTTGCTCACCTCCACCGGACGTTCCTGGTGGGCGAAGTGGCCACTGACCGGGATGGGACGGTAGTCGAAGTCCGACGCCCACTCTGCGCTCGCAGCAACCGACTCGTCGGTGATGTACGGATCGTCGACGCCGCGTATCGCGAGCACGGGGATGGACAACCGCTTCTCCATGAGGTCCATGAATCTGACGCCATCCGGACGGAACTGCGAACGGAACACCCAGCGCTGGTACTCGAGACTGCAGTGCGCGGCGCCCGGTATCTGGATTGCCGATCTGTTCTTGTCCACGGTGTCGGCGTAGTCGGCGGTGTCGCGCCACAGCGGTCCGGAGCGCTCGGCGAAGTACTCGGCGACGAATGCGCCGTTGCGTCGCGTCAGGCGACGCTCCGCCAGGCGGGGCACCTGATTGCTCAGGAAGTTACCGAGGAACGACGACCGTTGGTCGGGGTCACGCAGGACGTCTCGTCGTAGCACTCGAGGATGCGGTGAGGACACGACGGCGATTGCGCGCACCGCTCGAGGGTGCAGGGTGGCTGTTGCCCAGCACCCCAGCCCGCCGTCGGCGTGGCCGACGAGCGTCGCGCGGGTGTGGCCCAGTGCGCGGATCAGACCGTTCGTATCGCCCGCGAGGGTCCAGCCGTCATATCCCCGCGGGGGTTTGTCGCTGTCGCCGAAGCCGCGCAGATCCACCGCGACCGCGCGGTACCCGGCTTCGGTGAGGTCGACGAGCTGGTGTCGCCAGCTCCACCAGAACTCTCCGAAACCGTGGAGCAGCAACGCGAGCGGGCGGTCGGGATCCGACTGCGCGGCGCCCTCGTCGACCTCGACCGCGTGGAACCGCACGCCGTTGGCGCGGACGTCGAGGTGACGCCAGGGCCCGGAGAACCGGACGCTGGACGGGTCGGGGGCCGCGGCCAAATGTCAGGCCTCGCGCGCGGGGGGTATCGCCGGATGGCTGCCGTCCTGTGCGGCACCGGCCTCGTGACGACCCGGCAGGACCGTCTGCACTTCTTTGACGCTGTTGATGGTCTTCTTCGGCCCGCGGACCTTCTTGAACACCACGTAGCCGACGAACGCCGCGATGAGCGTGATCAGAACGAGGATGCCGAACACGATCAGGAATGCCGCCCAGCGCGGAACCCACTCGTCGAGAAGTTCTGCGAGGAAGAAGAAAAAGAAGAAACTTGCGTAGAGCGCCATCACGCCCGCGACGATCAGCAGCCCCGTGCCGGTGCCGGCCTTCTTCGCGTCGTCGACCAACTCGGCCTTGGCCAGAGCGACCTCGGACCGGAAGAGCGTCGACACGCTCGCGGTGGCGTTCTTGACCAGACTGCCGACGCTGGCTTCACCAGACGAGTCGCGGTCGGCATCACTCAGCGGGATCGACGGTGTCTTCCCCCCGGCGTTGCGGTAGTCGGACCGGCCGGACTCGTTTCCACTCACAGCATCCTCCGTCTTTGGGTTCTCCTGCCATATGTTGCCATGCGCGGCTCGCAACGGTTGTGCCCGCCGCCGCGTCGACGTGGCGTGTGTTGGATGAGTCTCCGGGGTCACGGGGTGCCGGCGTCCGCCTCGGAACGCCGTTGTCGCAGCGTGGCAAGGGCGGCGACGGCGGGCTCGACGTCGTCGACGTGGGCGACGAGAATGCTCGCTGCGACCGGACCTGGCAGTTCCACGAGCGCCTGGGCCACCCTGCTGCGCGCCGATGACTCGAGGTTCCCGTTCTCGAGGAGTCGGCCGAGTCGGGTCGCGATCGAGTCGGACACCGACGCGGTCTGCGCGAGCTCGCTGAGGATGTCGGCGGCGTCGACGTCGTGTGCGCCTTCGACGATCATCGTCACGAGTGGTTCGAGTACCTCGAGGTGTCCTCGGGCTCCGAGAGCCAGAGCCGCGGTGTTGCGGACCGCAACGTCGGCGTCGGTGAGCGCGCTCCGCAACACCTCGACGGCGGAGTCGGTGTGCAGTTTCGCGATTGCCTCGACCGAGCGGCGCCGCACCTCGGGCTGCGGTGAGTCGAGGCCTGCGGCGAGTGCCGTCTCGGCTGCTGGGTCGGCGGCGTCGGCCAGGGCCCAGAGGAGAGCGCCCGCGACATTGGTATCCGTCTCTGCCAGAACGGCTTTCGCGAGCGCCTCCGCCGAGAGGCGACCATCGCTCGCGGCCAGTGCTGCGCGTTGACGGCGCGTGGCCGACCCGGAGTCGAGGTCCTGCAGGATCCGGACCGTTTGCAGCACGTCCAGCCAGTCTGCGGGTGCGGAGTCGGCGATTCGGGTCAGCAGGGTGAGCAACTCGGTGTCGCGCGAGAGTCGTCGGCGGGTCTGATCGATGAGGTCGTCGACCATCGCGGTGGGCTCCGTGGATTCCGGTGTGTCCAACAGCGCTGCCATGCTGGCCAGCGGCACACCGAGCGCGCGCAATCCGATGACTCGGAACAGTCGTGCGATGTCGTCGGGGGAGTAGTCGCGATAGCCGCCCGACGTGCGCGTCGTCGGGCTCACCAGGCCCAGTCGGTCGTAGTGCCGCAGCATCCGGACGCTCACGCCCGAACGCCGCGACACCTCACCGATGAGCATCGGGGTGCTCGATCGGTGCGCCTTGAAGTGTCGCAGCCCTGCGTGCCTGCTCGACCGCGGCGGAGAAGTCGGCGTCAGGGTCGGCCAGCAACCGTCTGGTCGCTAGGGCATGTACGCGGACGGCTTCGGAGTTGCTCGACGCCGCGACTGCGAGCGCATCCTCCGCAGCGGTTCCCAGTTCGGCGAGGGCGCGGCTGAGGCTGCGCCGGACCTCGTGATCCCCACGGCCCAGCTCGGTGACCAGTTCCGCGGCGAGGTCGGGCGCGCCCTCTTCGGACACCAACGTCACGGCGGTGCGCCACGCGGTCCGCGCGACCTCGTCGTCCCGATCGTGCAGTAGCGCGGCGACGCGCTGGTACACGGCGCGATCGCCGAGTTTGGACAGTGTGTGCAACGCCTGACTGCGTGCTTGCGGCGCTGGGGAATCGAGCTCCGCGACGACGCGTGGCACGGTGAGTGCCGCCGCCTGCCTCGTGATCGCCCAGGTCAGCATGTCGCGGACGAAGAAGTCGGGCTCGACACTGCTGCGTCTGACCAGCTCGTCGACCACCGTGGTGTCGGTTGTGGCGGGTGCGGTCCCCGCTGCGAGCGCGGCCCGTAGCCGAGTCGACGAATCCGGCGCCGACAATGCGTCGATCAGTGTGTGAGTCATCGCGATCACCTCCGGAATCCAGTCAAAACCCTGTCATCGTGTCAGGGTCAAGCCCGGAATCGCCGTGATCGCCGATCCCACGGAAGCGGCTCGCCCGTTTCCACTCATTTTCTTGCTCACCGACGGCGCCGACCTGGTCCTTTGCCGGTGGGCGCTGTGGAGAGTGACTGGAATCGGGCGAGCCGTCGGGATGTCGTCGTATTCGGTGTGCGCTCAGACCCGTCGGCTGCGGATCGCCTCGAACACCGACGGATCCACGAGCGTCGAGGTGTCGCCGAGTTCGCGGCCCTCGGCGACATCCTTCAACAGGCGTCGCATGATCTTGCCCGAGCGGGTCTTGGGCAGTTCGGGAACCACGTTGATCTCGCGCGGCTTGGCGATCGGGGAGATCTCGACCGAGACCTGCTCACGGAGTTCGGCGATCAGTGCGTCGCCGGTGTTCTCGACACCTTCGCGCAGGATCACGAAGGCGACGATGCCCTGGCCGGTCGTCTCGTCCGCGGCACCGATGACCGCCGCTTCGGCGACGCCGGAGTGCCCGACCAGTGCCGATTCCACCTCAGCGGTCGAGATGCGGTGGCCGGAGATGTTCATGACGTCGTCGACTCGGCCGAGGACCCAGAGCGCACCGTCCTCGTCGTAGCGCGCACCGTCGCCTGCGAAGTACCAGCCCTGCTCGGCGAACCGTGACCAGTAGGTGTCGCGGTAACGCTCCTCGTCGCCCCAGATGCCGCGCAGCATCGACGGCCACGGCTGATCGAGGACCAGGTATCCCTGCTCGCCTGCACCGACGGGCTTGCCGTTGTCGTCGACGATGTTCGCCGAGATGCCCGGCAGCGGAGCCATCGCCGAACCGGGCTTGGTCGTGGTGACGCCGGGCAGCGGCGAGATCATGATCGCGCCGGTTTCGGTCTGCCACCAGGTGTCGACGATCGGCGCCTTGTCGCCGCCGATGACCTCGCGGAACCACTTCCACGCTTCGGGGTTGATCGGTTCGCCGACGCTACCGAGCAGACGAATCGACGACAGGTCGTGGGCGTCGGGAATCTCGCGTCCCCACTTCATGAAGGTGCGGACGAGCGTCGGGGCGATGTAATAGGTTGTGACGCCGTATTTCTCGATGATCTCAAAGTGGCGGTGTTCGTTGGGCGAGTTCGGGGTGCCCTCGTAGACCACCTCGGTCGCGCCGTTGGAGAGCGGCCCGTAGACGAGGTACGAGTGCCCGGTGACCCAGCCGATGTCTGCACCGCACCAGAAGACGTCGCGGCCTTCCTTGTGGTCGAAGACGTAGTGGAAGGTGTAGCTGGCCTGGGTGAGGTATCCGCCGGAGGAATGGACGATGCCCTTCGGCTTGCCGGTGGTGCCCGAGGTGTAGAGCAGGAACAGCGGATGCTCGGCGTCGAAGGCTTCGGGTTCGTGGTGATCAGACGACTCGTCGACGGTGTCCTCCCACCACACGTCGCGGCCGTCGACCCAGTTCAGATCGGGATCGTGGTTGGTGCGGCGCACGACGAGGACCTTCTCGACGGACTTCGCGGCGTCGTCGCCGGTGCCGAGTGCCTCGTCGACCGCGGTTTTGAGAGGTGCGGGCTTGCCGCGGCGGAACTGGCCGTCGGTGGTGATGACGAGTTTGGCTTCAGCGTCGTCGACGCGAGAACGCAACGCACCGGCCGAAAAGCCCGCGAAGACCACGGAGTGGGTCAGGCCGAGACGCGCACACGCCAGCATGGAGATCAGCGCTTCGGGCACCATCGGCATGTAGATGGCGACCCGGTCGCCCGCGACGAGTCCGATCGAGGCGAAGTAGTTGGCTGCCTTGGAGACCTCGTCTTTGAGCTGGCTGTAGGTGATGTCGCGCGAATCGCCCGGTTCACCGACCCAGTGGATCGCGACGCGGTCGCCCTTGCCCGCGGCGACGTGGCGGTCGACGCAGTTCACCGAGACGTTGAGCTTTCCGCCGACGAACCACTTGGCGAACGGCGCGTCCGACCAGTCGAGGACCTGGTCGAAATCGGTGTCCCAGTCCAGTCGACGTCCCTGCTCCGCCCAGAATTCGAGACGGTCTGCGTTGGCGTGGTCATACAGCGCCGCCGTGCCGTTGGCCTGGGCGACGAACTCAGGCGACGGCGGGTATGCCTTGGCAGTGGGTTGTGCAGTGGTGGACATCTTTGAACAGTGCCTTTCGCTCTCGGTACGCGTTCGGTGTGGCCTGCCGACGTGAGGTGAGACGGGCCGGGGTCTCATAGTGAGGGTAGTCACGTTGGGGTGGCGTTGCACCGGCCCGGGGGGCGGCTGCGCCGAGGTGTCGGTTCGCTGCGACGAGCGGTCGTGGGGCAGTGTGCACCGACAGTGCGTCGCCAACCCGTGGATGGGGGTCGGCAGGGCGCGTGCGAGTGATCGATTACCGTGGCGACCTGTGACCACCGATCCTCTCGCGCCGCTCGTGGAGTTGCCCGGCGTGCGCGAGGCCGCCGATCGTGCCCGCGATGCGCTCGGCGCCGTGCACCGGCATCCGGCGAACCTGCGCGGCTGGAACAACACCGCGACGGAGGCGTCGTGGCGAGCGGGTCGATCGTCTGCGGCGATCGACGGGGGGAGCGTCGAACTCAGGCGCGACGGAGACTTCGACGACCCGATCCTTGCCGGCGCGATGCGCGTGGCCCAGGCGCTCGACGGTGATTCGCTCGAGCAGTTGACCTCGGTGTTCCGCCGTGCGCCCGCGCAGGCATTCGCGCGGTTGCACGTGCTCGCCGCCAGCGATCTGGTCGAGGACCCGGAACTACTCGGACGGCCTCGGCCCGGTGCGCAGGTGGCGGCGCGGCTCGACCTGCTCGGCCAGTTGATCACCGGCGCGACGTCGGCGCCTGCACCGGTGGTGGCCGCAGTGGTCCACGGCGAACTGTTGACGCTCGACGCATTCGGTAGCGCCAGCGGTGTTGTCGCCCGTGCGGCATCGAGACTGACGTCGACGTCGAGTGGACTGGATCCACACAACCTCGGGGTTCCCGAGGTGACGTGGTTCAAGAAGGTCGGCGAATATCGTTCGTTGGCAACGGCATTCGGCTCCGGTGATCCGGCCGCACTGGCCGCATGGATCGTGTTCTGCTGCGAGGCGATGGTGGCGGGAGCGACCGAGGCGAAGTCGATCGCCGACGCCGCTCGCGCGGGATGAACTCCCCCGCAGTCGATTTCAGGCGTTGAATCCGGTTGTGGTGATTGGGTCCGAGGGCCCGACCCCGGACAGCACTGCGGGCGGCCCACCTGTCTGTCGACAGGTTGCCGCCCGCGTAGCACGGACCCAAGTTACCAAGCGTGCTGCGGTGGGTTGTGGTCACCGCCTCGGCGAGGAATCGCTTCCGCGAGAACAGGTCTCCTTCGTCGCGCTGCCCTTGCTCTCTGGTCCGCTCACGGCATCCGTCGATGTCGGTGCCGGACGAACTCTCGGACCAGGCGTGGCGCTGCAGGTGTCGGAGTTGTTGCTCGTAGCCGCGATGTCGCAGGCGCACAACACTTGTGCCTAATGCGGCGTGCTCCGCGTGGGTGCTTGCCGCCCGTGCTGGGAGTGCTCGTCGGGGGGTTCGGTCCTTCTCTTCCGGCTCGAACTTTGCTCGACGAGGTTTCCGTGATTTACGTTCTACACCGTGATCGACGTCACATCAAGCCCTCTCATCAGACTGATCGACGGCACTGCAACGCGGATGGGATTCGACGCGGTGTGCGCCGGGGTGTGGGCGACACGTCTGCGCAGTAGTGCGCCATCGGCCGGCCGTGCGCTGTAGCGCACCATCCCGTGGCTGTGGCGCACCATCCCGTGGCTGTAGCGCACCATCCCGCGCGTGTGGTCGGGCAGCTTCGTGAGGCGACTTCCCGTTGACGCGAATGAACATCCGACAGCAATGACCGACGCCGGCGAGACCCGCCGGGGCGCGCGATCAGCCCGATTCTCGGGTGACATCCGGTTAGACATCTTTAACTGCGTCGTGTGCAACGCTTCGCGCACTCAGTGTTTTCGCAGTTCAGGGCGGTGTGTGTCGCAGTTCGGGGACTGGCGACGCCAGCGCATGACCAAATATCGTAAATGCGCGCGATGAGTGTTCTCACCTGCGGTTGGAGTGTGTATAGTCGGTATCACCCGGTTCTTGATTGAGCCGGTGCCTTTCAGCCCGACCCCCCGGGGCTGAAACGCGACAACCCCGGCCCCCTCCCCCCCTGGCCGGGGTTGTACTCTGTCTGGGGGTCGTTTGTCTTTTCAACTTCTTCTGCAGATCAGCGCCTTCCGCGTCCGACGTGGGTGTCTGCGCGGCGACTCTGTGAGATTACCCCTTTGAAGCCGCTATTCACCACACCAAAGCGCGGTGCGTGGGAAAATGTGCTGACCATCACGATGAACAAGCATACGTTGTCGGTCACGCAAGTTTATCCACAGTGGCAGGTATGTCCACAGATTCGGGCGCAGTGAGCGCGTCGAGATCCGGAGCCGGTACCCGCCGCACATGCTGACATGCATGTCCGACCACCTGCTCTCCCTCGTAGAAGACCCTCTGCTCGACGACGTCGCACGATGTGCGGCGGCGGCCGGGTACAGGATCGTCTCGGGCGACGCCCACGACTGCCGACGTGACTGGTTGACAGCACGAGCAGTCCTGGTCGACCCGCCCGCGGTCGCAGTACTCGCCGAAGGACCACTGCCCCGGCGTGGTGGTGTCGTGCTCATCTCCGACGTAGAACCCGCGTCGCGCACCTGGCGCGATGCGCTCGACCTCGGCGCCGTCGACTCCGCCGTTCTGCCGATCGACGAAGCACATCTCGTCCGCATCCTGACTGAACTGCGGTTGCCGGCACCGCAGCAGGCCGGGGCCTTCGCATTCATCTCCGCCCACGGAGGGGCCGGTGCGTCGACGCTCGCTGTCGCGAGTGCCCTCGCCGCGGTCGACAGCGGCGAGCGCGTGTTGCTGCTCGACATCGACGACCTCGGCGCGGGATTGGACCTCACGCTCGGACTGGAAGGGCGGGAGGGCCTGCGCTGGCAGGATCTGTCGTTCGACGATGGTGCGGTCAACGGTGAGTCACTCCGCAACGCACTACCGCGCTACAACGAGATGCTCGCGGTGGTGACGGGGCGACGTGACGGCTCCCGACCACTTGCCCTGAGCACAGTGCTTGCCGCGGTCGATGCGGGCCGCGCACACGGAGACCTCGTGATCGCCGACCTCCCGCGCGCCGACACTCCCGTGGTCCGTGCCGTTGCCGAATCTGCCGAGTTGGTTGTCGTGGTGACGACACCGACGGTCGCGGGTACCGCGGCCGCCCGACTGCTGATCGATCGATTGTTGACGACGTGTGCACGGGTCGAACTCGTGATCCGAGGGCCCGCTCCCGGCGGACTGCGTGCGGCCCATGTCGCCGATACCGTCGGTGTGCCGCTGATCGCGACGATCCGTCCTGATCCGCGATTGCCCGCCCGCCTCGAGGCCGGTCGAATGCAGGTGGCACCGCGCAGCCCACTGGGTCGAGCAGCGCGGTCGGTTTACGCCCGGTTAGCTGACGCCAGGGCGGTGGGCCTGTGAGTAGCGCAGCGCCACAGAGACCACTGCGTCCTCAGGACGGTTCCGCGCCCTCCGACGAAGCCCTGATCGACCGCGTGCGTGAACGGCTCGCGGCTGAGTCGGCCGAGCCGACTGCCGCGGTGATCGCCGAAGCCATACGTGCCGAGTCGGGTGGAGTACTCGGCGACACCGACCTGCTCGCAGCGTTACGCCATCTCCAGACAGAACTCACCGGCGCCGGACGACTCGAAGTACTCCTCTCCGAACCGGGCGTCGCTGACGTGCTCGTCGTGGGGCCGACGCGGGTGTGGGTCGACCGTGGCAGCGGTCTCGAACCCACGGACGTCACGTTCGACGACGATGCGGCCGTCCGACGACTCGCCGCACGGTTGGCACTCGGCGCGGGAAGGCGACTCGACGATGCACAGCCGTGGGTCGACGCCCAGTTGACCTCGCTGGGTCGGCGTGGACTGACAGTGAGACTTCACGCTGTCATCCCACCTCTGGCGGCCGATGGCACCTGCATATCGCTACGAGTGTTGCGTACAGCGGGAATGGATATGCGGGGCCTGATCACCTCGGGTGCGATCCCCGACGAACTGGTCGGCGTGCTCGAGGCGATGGTTGCCGCGCGCCTGGCCTTTCTCATCGTCGGCGGCACGGGTTCGGGCAAGACCACGCTGTTGAACGCGCTGATCGGCGCAATGGATCCGGCCGATCGTGTGCTGTGCGTCGAAGACGCGCTCGAGCTCTCGCCTGCACATCCGCACGTGGTCCGTCTCGTCGCACGGACGTCGAATGTCGAAGGGCGAGGTGAGGTCCCGGTGCGGGTACTGGTGCGCCAAGCGCTGCGAATGCGGCCCGACCGCATCATCGTCGGTGAGGTTCGCGGTGCGGAGGTCATCGATCTGCTCACCGCGCTCAACACCGGCCACGAGGGCAGTGGCGGAACGTTGCACGCGAACTCGACGTCGGAGGTACCCGCTCGCATGGAAGCTCTTGCGGCTCTGGGTGGCATGAATCGAGAGGCGTTGCACTCGCAGCTCGCGGCGGCGGTGCGAGTGGTCGTCGGGGTCAGTCGGACCGCCGGTGGCGCGCGGGGCGTCGTCGAGGTCGGTCTCGTCTCGCGCAACACCGAGGGCTGGGTGACGATTCTGCCGATCTGGTTGCGCAGCAGTGGGTTCACCGAGCATCGTGCGGAGTTCGACGCACTCGTCGAGGAGCGCCTGTGAGTCTCGTGCTCGCGGCATTCGCGATCGCTGTGACGTGGTGGCCGGCGAGTCGGATCGAGAGTCGCATGGAGTCGGTGGCCGGACGCGTTGGTGCACAACGAATCCGTGTGTCCCCGGCCGTGCTCGTTCTGCTCTGCGCGCCGATCGTGGCGCTGTCGGTGGGCGGGTTCGCAGGCGCAGGGGCGTCGTCGATCGTCGTGGCACTTGTCGTCTGGCTGCGTCGGCGTAGGCGTCGGACGGCCGAACACGAGGAACAGCGCGACGACATGCTGACCGCATTGGGGTTGATGATCGCCGAACTTTCCGTGGGGGCACCCCCGGCTCGCGCGTGTGCTGAGGCAGCACAGGAGCTCTCGCGTCAGCGCGGTGCGACCTGCGAGGTCGCCGAGGGGCTTACGGTATTGGCGGCTCGCGCCGAGCTGGGCGGTCGCATCGTCGTCGACCAGGACGACGCGCATGGCGTTTCACGGTCCCGGCAGTCCGCCTCGACGTCGACGTTGCAGTCATGGCGGCGTATCGCGGTCGCGTGGCAGACCGCTGAGCATCGGGGGTCCCCATGGCGGACCTGCTCGAGGCGCTACGAGCCGATCTGGTCGCGCGACGCGCATTCACCGAGCGCACTCGCGCCGGGCTCGCCGGGCCGAGGGCGACTGCGGTTGTGCTGGCCGGATTGCCTCTCCTCGGAATCGGTCTGGGTCAGGCAACCGGCGCGCAGCCCGTTCAGGTGCTTCTCGGCGGAGGTCTCGGTGGTGCGCTGCTGGTGATCGGGACCGCACTGGTGGCTGCGGGCATGATCTGGACCGAGCGCATCACCGACAAGGTCGTGCGCGGATGACGGCGACATCGCTGGCGTTGATGCTGCTCGCCGCCGCAGCATGGCTTCTGCCGCCCCAGCGCTGGTTGCTGTATCGGGTGGTCGAGCCTCCCGTGCGCCCGCGAGGTGAACCACGGTGGCTCGGTGCATCGCGTGACGTCGACGACCCATTCGCCGTGGCGGCGGCGCTCGACCTGTTCGCGGTGTGCCTGCGTGCGGGGCTCACGGTGCCAGCAGCGGCGGTCGCGGTTTCGCACACAGCGCCTGCGGCATTGGCGCGGCCGCTGACGGAGACCGCGGAACTCCTCGAACTCGGTGCCGAACCCGAGCGCGCGTGGTCGACGCAACCGGTGGGTGAGGGTGCTCGTCGCAAAAAAGGCGCGGCGGATCATTTCGAGCAGTTGTCGATGCTCGCGCGCCGGTCGGCGAGGGCGGGGTCGGCGCTGTCGGTGCAGGTATCCGAACTCGCCACGGAGACCAGGCGTCGCGCTCACGACGATGCGCATGCACGCGCCGAGCGCGCCGGTGTGCTGGTGAGCGGTCCGCTCGGTCTGTGCTTCCTACCCGCGTTCGTCTGTCTCGGCATCGTGCCCGTGGTGATCGGTCTGGCAGGCACCACGCTCGCCGGGCTCTAGACATGCACTCCGTCGAGACGTCGCCAGGTTTTTCCAACCCGATGGATCTCTCGCCGGGGTCTCAACGTCAAAGCACCACCACACCAATCAGTTCCACCCGAATGAAAGGTCGACCCATGAAGATCAACGATGCCACCCGTACCGCGGCGCAACGATTCACCACCCGCACCAATGCCACTCTGACCAGACTGATGACCGACGACGAGGGGATGAGCACGGCCGAGTACGCGATAGGCACGATTGCTGCCGCCGCTTTTGGTGCGATTCTGTACACGGTGGTCAGCGGCGACAACATCGTCAGTGCGTTGACCGGAATCATCACCAAGGCGCTCAACACGTCGGTGGGCTGAGATGCGTCTGCGACGGATGGTCGACGACGAGTCGGGGATGGTCACCATCGAAGGGGCGTATGCGATTTCGGCTGTCGTGGGGTCGTGATCCTGGCGGTCGGCGTGATCACCGCGGTGACGGCGCAGATTCGCTGCGCCGATGCTGCGCGTGAGGTGGCCCGGTTGACGGCTGCCGGTGATGATCACGCGCGTGCTGTGGGTGAGCAGATCGTGCCCGGTGCGCAGATCTCCATTGCGGTGCAGGCCGACCGGGTCGTTGTCGACGTCCGCCGGAGCGCTCCGATGATGCCGGGATTGACGTTGTCGGCGCGGGCGGTCGCGGTGCCCGAACCCGAGGGCACTGATCAGGTGATCATCGCGCCCGGAGTGTCGCGGTGAGGTGGCCACGTCGCTGCCTGTCACCCCGATGCGCGGAGAGGATGTGTGCCGAGCGACTGCCTGTGTCGATACGACACATCCGGCTGCTTCGCGACGACGACGGCTACGCGACCGTGGCAGCGGCAGGTGCGATCGCCGGTATCGCGGCGCTGCTCGTGTTGGTGATCTATGTCGGCGCCGCGACCTTGGCGCGGCACCGAGCGCAGTCGGCGGCCGACCTCGCGGCATTGGCTGCCGCGGCCGATCATTTTGCGGCGCGGGCTGATCCGTGTGCTACTGCCAGATCGGTCGTTGGAGAGCAACGACCGCGCGCCGAGGTGTTCGAGTGCAAGGTCGTCGGCGACGACGTGGTTGTCGGTGCTCGGGTATCTGTCTCGTTGGGGGCCTTGGGAATCCACGCCGCGTCCGCCCGCGCCCGGGCAGGGCCGGTCGATGACCCGTAGACGTCCTGGTTGCACCAGGTGAGCGAGTGTCCCGCGGCCGCGAAGCCTGACATCTGCAGCACCGACACGTGAGGGGGATGGTGGTGTCAGAGCGCGTCGTCGCCGATGTGGATGCGCTTGGGGTACACCCGCGTCGAATCCATCGGGGCGAACCACACATGGGAGAACGAGACCTCGGCGTCACCCCGATAGGCGAGGCGCAACCGCTCGCCCCTGGTGTTGGGGATGCGTGGCTGCACGGCGTCGACAAAGGGCGCCCAGTGCACCACTTCGCTTTCGGTGAGGAAGGCGCCCGCGGCGGCGTGGACGTCGCCGGAATCGCTGTCGGCAGCGAGGTAGACCTCGCCGAGTGCGGTGGCGATTCGCGGACCAACCATCGCACTCTGCAGGTACCACTGCGCGTTGTCGACGAGGTCGGCATCCAAACGTGCCGTGCACCACGCGAAGTGGATATCGAGCGCGTCGAGGGCCTGAGCCTCTGAGAAGAAGACGTCGGTCTCGCCGATCGACGCAGGCAGCTGATCGGCGGAGCCCGTCGGGCGCGCCAGCAGGAAGAACGCGGGACGCGCACGGGTAATGAGTGGCGACGGTGTCACGCGGTCGGGGGTCCCCTCATGCATCGTTCAAGTATCCCTGAGAACAGCCTGTGACAGGAGGTCATGGCGGGATTCGGTCTTTTTCGAGTCTTCGCGCGACCACACAGGAATCGGATCGATCGGTCTGCCGAGACCGCGAAGACCGCGAATACGCTGGTCATCGGTGGCGACGGCGAGGGTGGTGAGATCCCCACCCGTTCGATCGGGCAGTGGCCCAACCGGCGATGACGCAGGCGGCGGGGGTGGTCCGATATGTCCGCGATAGGCTGCGTGAGCAGCGGTCGGGTGCTCTGCGGGGAGTGCCTGTCCCGGTCCGCTCTCGTCGATGTCGTCTGGCCTGCGGGAGATGAACGGGGTGTCAACCGAAACCGTCACAGAGTCGTCCGGCAACGTCGCCGACGCTGTCGCCCGAGGTGCGTGCGGCCAGATGAGGCGGCTCGGGTCACTGATCGGTCGTGAAGGTGAGCAGGCGGCGCTCGCCGATCTCGTCGCAGCTGTGATCGCCGGCGATCCGTGCGACGCACTCGTCCGGGGAGCGCCCGGTACGGGAAAGACGGCGCTGGTGACGGCCGCCGCACACGAAGCACGACGAGCTGGTGCGATGGTTCTCCATGCGCGTGCGGTCGCTGTCGAACAGAGCCTGCCCTACGCAGTGCTCCAGGTGCTGCTGCTGCAGCATGTGGACGGACCGGCGTACGCCCGGCGACCCGATGTGCGACCGGACTACGTCTCGACCATTCGCCTCGCACTCGGACTCGACGTCGGACGGGTTCCGTCCGCAGCGGAGACCGGGTCTGCAGTCCTCTCGCTGGTCACCGAAATCGCCTCCGATACTCCGGTTCTCATCGTCGTCGACGACCTGCACCACGCCGACGAGGAGTCGGCAGTAGTCCTCGAGAGCATCCTGTCGGCACGATTGGCGAGGGTCGGTGTGCTGGCCGCGGCGTCGACAGACATTCGATGCGCCACAGGGCCGAGCACCTATATCGACGTCGGACCGCTCGACAACGATGCGGCGGCTGTCGTGCTGCGCCGAGCTCATCCGCTCATGGCTGCGCAAGTTCGGCGCCGCATCCTGCTGAGCGCCGGAGGCAACCCGCTGGCACTTCGCGCATTACCCGCGGAGCTACGCCACGATCAGCTCGACGGCTCGGCGTCGTTGCCCACGGTGCTACCGATGTCGACTGCATTGCGCACCAGACTGTTTCCGGACACCCCGGTGCTCCCGAGCGCGACGCGACGCATGCTCCTGATGCACGTCATCGACCCTGCTCTGCCAGTGGACGAACTCGTGACTGCCTTCGACGGGGCGTCGTTGCCGGAGCTCATCGCGCCAGCCGCGCGCGCAGGACTCGTCGAGGCGCACGGGTTGGCGTCGACCGCGGGGCCGGGTGCAGCCGAATTCCGTTTCCGGCGACCGCTCCTCGGCGCAGCGCTGATGAGTGCGGCCACCGACGACGAGCGGTCCTCTGCCTATCGTTCGCTCGCACGGTGCGCGCGACGAGCCACCACGGACGGGTTCGAGACGCACCTGGACGAGCTCGAGAGCTGTGTGATCACGGGGTTCGACGACGCGTCGGCTGCTCGGCTGGAGCGCGACGGCGAAGCCGATCTGTGGACAGGGAATTGGTCCCGAGGCCTGTTCCGGTTGCGACGTGCGAGCGAGCTGACCAGTGACCCTCGCGAACGTCATCGCAGACTCGCGCGTGCCACGCAGATTGCCGCGCGCGTCGATCACGCTGCTGCACAGCGGATGTTCGTCGACATGCAGACAGGGCAGCGACACTTCGAGGACTCGATGACCGACGCACTCGCAGCGTCGGCGATCATCGTGACCGACGACGACGGCGACGTCGACACCGCCTATCGGATGCTGCGGGAGGCACTCGAACGCACTGCCCCGCACGACCCCGACGATCCGCTCGTCGTCGAGGCGGTGGAAGCTCTTCGTGAGTTGTGCTGGCTCGGTGGGCGGACGTCGTTGTGGGAGGGATACCGACAGGTCGTGGGTGCCTCGTCGTCGAGTTTGTGGTCGGCGATCTGGAATGGGCCGGCGACGCTGTCGACCGACCGTCGCAAGTCCCTCGACATGCTGATAGCCCGACTGTCGGTTGAGGATTCGCCACTGCGGATCGCCGGGATTGCAGAGATGGCGGCGACGTTCGATCGGATCGACGAATGCCGCGGAGTGCTCGAAGACCTAGTCAGCATTGTCGACAGCGGTATCCGCAGTAATCTTCGCA
Organism: Gordonia otitidis; assembly: GCF_020735545.1. NCBI lineage: Bacteria > Bacillati > Actinomycetota > Actinomycetes > Mycobacteriales > Gordoniaceae > Gordonia > Gordonia otitidis. Next base: position 1,460,013 of record NZ_CP085974.1, on the reverse strand, counting down.
CTCCTGTCGGCGCGTCGATCGCTGCCGTCTGGGCGATGTTGTTGCTCGCGCAGGACGCTTTCCACCGGGGTGAATGGGACAGGACGACGGAACTGGCGCAGCAGGCCAGGTATGTCTGCGATGTCGACCGGCGCGCTTATCTCGGATGGCTCGCCGACTATGTGCTCGGCACGGTCGCCGCCGCGCGAGGAAACGTCGACGAGGTGGAGGATCTGGCCGCTCGCATGTGCTCCTGGGCCCTTCCGCGACGCGCATTCGTGTTCATCCGACTCGCTGAACACCTGCGGGCGCTGGTCGCCGGTGGGCAAGGAGATGTGGGCTCGGTCTACATCCATGCGACTGCTGTCAGCCCCGTCGCAGAGCTCGACCCCTACGTCACGATGTCGGCAACGGTAGCGTTCGATGTCGTTCGATCGGCGACACGCACAGGCCGCGACGACGAGGCGCGAGCACATGTCGCTGCCATGGACGAGATGCAGCTGTGGCGAATCTCGTCCCGGACGGCGATGATCCACCTCGCATGCCGAGCACTCGTCAGCAGCAGCGACCCGCGTCGGTTGTTCGAGCAGGCACTCGCAGTTCCCGGGGCGGAGCAGTGGGTGTTCGAGTACGCGCGCATCCAGTGCACCTACGGCATGGAGCTGCGTCGTGGACAAGAGCTCGTCGCAGCGAGACGCCACCTCGAGGCTGCGCGGTCGACGTTCGAGTCGCTCGGTGCGACCTCGTGGGCTGCGCGGGCGCAGGCGGAGCTCGACGCCACCGCCCCCACGCGCAACGTATCCGTGGATGAGCCTGCTTTGACCGCATACGAGCGGCGTATCGCGTCGATGGTGACGTCAGGGCTGTCGAACAAGGAGGTTGCCGAGCGCCTCGACATCTCTCACCGAACGGTCGGAAACCACCTGTACCGGATCTACGCCAAATTGGGTGTCGCGTCTCGCGTGGAGTTGCGCGACGCTCTTGCCGCGTCGAGGTAGGCCGGCGAAACGACGGCCCAGGGCGCGAGAGGCCGGGTGATTCGGTGTCGCCAGATCAGGCGAACACTGCGCAGTCACGCAACGCGGTACGAGACCGTACGCCCACGGCACGGTAAACGTGTGAGAGGTGACTGCTGACCGTGCTCGGGGAGATGCCCATCCGGGATGCTATGGCGCGGTTCGACATTCCCGACACCGCCATCTCTGCGATGCGTCGCGCGGTCGCAGAGATCTGGGGAGACGAGCCAACCGACGAGATGGCGGCAACCGGCTCGCCGAGCAGGCGCAGTTCACCGCTCGCGCGTGCCGACCAGTGTCCGGCTCCCAGCACGGTGAAGGTCGAGAGCGCTTGGTGGAGTTGCTCTCTCGCGGCTCGGACATCGCCGCTCATGCGCAACCGGTGACCGAGGTGCAAACGCACTCGCGCGAGGTCGAACGGCCAGCGATCGGCGCCGGGAGTACCGACAGCGCGCGCAGCCACCTCGCTGTCGTCGGTGAGGATCGCAGACGAACACAAGCGCAGAAAGGACAGGCGAGGGTCCGCGGTGTCGGCGACGTCGCTCAGCCCTGCGAGTATTGCCCGCGTGGCCGACTGTGATCCGGTTTCCCGCGCGGCTTCGGCCAGATCGATCATTCCGCGGTCGCCGCGGGCGATGATGTCGACCGGCCCGTCCTTTCCTGCGCGGAGCAGTCGTAGTGCTCGTCGTGGATTGCCGGTACCGATCGCTGCTGCGGCGTACAGAAGGTTTCGATGCCGCATGACGCCGACACCGTTGGCCATCCAACCGGGGGCGGTGCTCGTGAGCAGTGCGATGTCGAGTTCACCGCGGTAGGCAGCCAACAGATGGCGCGATCGTGCCAGGTAGGCGTGCGCGTACAGTTGCAGACCCGACGCCGCGCACAGGGCCATTCCGTCGTCGAGTATTCGCTGTGCCTCGTCCCAGCGACCCGCACCGAGATAGTGCGAACCGAGCATCCATGCTGCGCACACCGACGACGTCACGGATGACCGTGGATCCGACCACACCCTGTGCAGTGCTGCACGCCACCAGTAGCTACTACTGCGGGAGGTGGCGACGAACGCACTGCGCACTATGTCGGCCGCGTCCGCGGTGTGCTGCAGTGTGGCGATGAGTCGATCGAGCCAGTTGTCGAGAGGGTCCGCTGATGCCGGGGAACTCGAACACATCTGTGCCGCAACGCGTGCCCACTCGGGCGCCACAGCTTCATGCTGTGCGACGAGTGCCGCGAAGTCCGCCCAGAACTCGGGCCGGTCACCGAGATGGCACAGTTGCAGAAGTGACCAGAGCGCGTCGTCGAGCATGCGATCGCCGGGGCCCGGCGGGTGCGCGCGGATCGCTGTCGCGAACGTGCGCTGCGCCTCACGGATGGATTCGGGGGCCTTCGCCGACAGATATGAGCGTGCAACGACCGCCTCGAGTGACCGGGTCGCACTCGGGTCGACACGGAGCGCCTGCTCGAGAAGAGATGTGGCGGTGGGGATGTCGGCGTTCGCGGCGGACACGAGCGCCGACGCAGCAGCAAGTCGCCGAGCCTTCGCAGCAGGATCGACGGTGCTGGCGGCACTGAGTCTGAACGTCTTTGCGGCGGTGTGGGAATCGCCGTGTCGCAGTGCTTGCGCTGCGCAGCGCTGTAGCAGGTCGGGGCTTCCATCGTTGCGGAGTCCCACACCGGCGTGTTCGCTCCCGACTGTCGCCGACGAGGTCGCTGCGATCGCGAGGTAACCGGCACGAACGAGTTCACGCGGAAGGCCGTCGGAGCGGCGAGTGATAGAACGTCGCGTGGGGGCGTCGATTGTAGGAAAATGCTGTCGCAGGAACAGATCTGACGCATGCCCGTCTAGCGAAGTGATCGGCAGCGCGACGTCGACTGCGTGTCTGGGCAAGCCGACGGCACCGGGCGAGCATGCCGTGACCAGTTTGACCCCGGTTCCCGCAAGTCGGCGACTCAGATAGGAGAGGGTCTGCGCGGCAGCGTCGTCGAGCCTGTCGGCGTCGTCGAGACAGATCATCAGGCGATCAGAACGTGTCGTGCGTGCCAGGCTCAGGAGCATCTGGCGCGATGTGATGTCGGTTGCGTCCGAGTCGTCCCCGCACCGCGTGGGTTGCACCGGGACAGGATCGGCGGAGTCGCGAAGTTCCGCGGCCACCGCTGTCAGCGCCGCGTGGGAACCCTCTCTCGCGTCGATTCGTACGACGCGTGTCCCCGCGTCGGCTGCCATACGTTCCGTCGCGAGCAGCAGGGTGGTGAGTCCGGTCCCCGCCACGCCGACGAGTGCTGCGGAGTGGTCCGTCGTGGACGTGACGAATTCGGCCAACTGCGCCAGCACATTGTCGCGCCCGACGAGACCGTGTGACTCCACCGATCACCACCCGTGCATGTGAGTCAAGTTACTTGTCAGTACGAATCACAAGATAGACCACAGCGACGGTGGCGAATTGTCCGGGTTGGTGACCGTGCGGGCAGGACAGACATGCGACGGTGCCCACGACCTTCCCGAGCAGGTCGTGGGCACCAGATCGCGGGTCAGTCCGACGCAGATCCGCCAGACGATCCGCTGGTGCTCGCCGCGCTAGCTGTACTGACCCGGGACGTTAGGTACGGCGTTCGGCGAGTCGACGTGACATAGGGAAGACCTCCGAGTGAGGTGTGGAGCTGTCTAGGAACCGCTCCTCAACCCGGAGGTCTTCGTGTCTCACCGTAATTCACCGTTGTCCCCGACTGGCCGGTTGCGTCTGGCTCGGTGTGTTGTCGAAGATGGGTGGCCCTTGCGCCGCGCGGCTAACCGGTTCAACGTGTCGGTCACCACGGCCAAGCGATGGGCGGATCGCTACCGCGAATCGGGGCCGGCCGGGATGGGTGATCGGTCCAGCCGGCCCCGATCGTGTCCGCATCGCACCCGCCGGCGCCGGGAACGCCGAGTCGTCGGGTTACGCGTCTCCCGTCGCTGGGGGCCGGCCCGGATCGCGTTTCACCTGGGCTTGAACGTCTCCACGGTGCACCGCATCCTGACCCGGTACCGATGCCTGCGGTTGTCGTGGATCGACCCGGCGACCGGGGCGCCGGTACGTGCCCGCCGGCGCGAGGTCCGCCGGTATGAACGTGAAGCGCCCGGAGACTTGATCCACGTCGACATCAAAAAGCTCGGGAGAATCCCCGACGGAGGTGGACATCGCGTACACGGCCGCGCCCAGGGCGCCCGCAACTCCAGTGCCCACCGCGAGCCTGGGCGAACCCGCAAAGTTGCTGGCCGCCCGAACCTGGGGTACGCGTATCTGCATCACGCCGTCGACGACCATTCCCGCTACGCCTACTCCGAGATCCTCGCTGATGAGAAGAAGGAAACCGCGACCGCGTTCATGACTCGGGCGTTGGCGCACTTCGCCTCGATCGGTGTCACCACCGCGCGAGTGATGACCGACAACGGCTCTTGTTACCGGTCCCGGGTATTCCGGGACTTGTTGGACGAAAACGGGATCAAGCACAAGTGGACCAGACCGTACCGGCCGCAAACCAATGGCAAGGTCGAACGATTCAACCGGACCCTCCAGGAGGAATGGGCCTACGCCCGTCCCTACCTCAGTGAAACCGAACGCGTCGCAGCCTTCCCCGAGTTCCTTCGCATCTACAATCACGAACGCGGCCACACCGCACTCCGAGGCAACTCACCCGCCGACCGCGTACCCAACCTGGCGGGTCAGTACAGCTAGCCGTGGTGGGAGATGCGTTCGAGGACGCGGGAGGCTCCGCCGAAGTGCGGCCACTCTCTGCCGCTCCGCGGTACGCCGACCCTGCGTCCGCCGAATCGCTGGGTGCCGGGGTAGCAGACTCGGGCGAAGCTTTCTCGCTCGCGGAATCCCCGGCGGAGGACTGCCCGGTCTCGGAGATGCCGGCGTCCGGGGTGTCCGTCGCGGCAGTTTCTGGCATGGTCGCCGTCTGCGATGTGGCGTTGTCCGACTCGGCGCTACTCGAGTCGGTGCGTTCCCGGTCGGCATCGTTCGACGCCGGATCGTCGGATGTCGACGTTGTGGACGGCGAGTTCGACGGCACGGCAGATTCCGGTACGGAAGTCGACTCCGATGTGATTGTCGAATCCGAAGTGACTGCGGAATCCGATGCTGCTGAGGCAGAGTCGGCGGCTTCGTGTGACTTCTCACCCGACGTCGCGACGACGGGTGAGCTTGCGACGGCCGATGCGTCGACCGTGTACGAGGACGTCGACGAGCTCTGGGGCGCCAGGGCGTCGGCGATTCTGCCCTGGATGTACTGCAGCGCACCGAGTGTGCCCGGCAGGAAGATCTTGATCTCGCCGTCGTCGAACGTGATGTTCAGTTTCGGACCCAGCAGGCCGCCGTTGACCACCGGGTAGTCGCCGAGGCCGATCATGTCGCCGACGCTCGGGCCGTAGCCGCCGTTGAGGAGACCGTCGAGCATGACTCCCGGCGCCTGCAGCAGTGCAGAGGCGACAGCATCCATATCCCCGGCAGCAACGCCGTCGACGACGGTCTGGACGGCGTGCCCAAGGGCACCGATGCCGCCACCGAGCGGGCTGATGATGCCCATGCCCGCGAACAGAGCGACTTCCTGGAGTTGGCCGACGACCCGCTTGCCCGCGTTGAACGGTTCGGACAATGCCGCACTGATCTGATCGTTGGGAACCGCTCCGGCCAGTGCCAGACCCAGATCGAGCGGCACGTCCAGGATCTTCCCGAGCGCAGGCAGCAACGGGCCCGACGAGGGATTGATCGCCGCGAAGATCGGAACCACCGCGACCATCAGCATGTTGTTCATCGCGGATTCGATGTCGCCCGCCCGTAGCGCATCGGTGACCGCCTCGAGCAGCGGCGGAACGTCGTCGCGCAGTGCGTCGGCCACGTCCTGTCCCGCGCCCGTCAGCCCCGTGCCGAGGTCGGTGACCGATGCGGTTGCTTCCTTCCACAGGGCAGCGAAGTCGGGCGACTTGCCTGTCGTCCACTTGCCGTCGGCGACCCCGCCGGCGACGCCGGTGATCAGGTTGAGCTGGTTCTGCAACACCTGGCTCAGGATCGGGAATGCCTTGTCGGACGAATTGGCCTGCAGTTGTTTGATGTTCGCGAGTGCCCGCTCGACGGCGTCGGCGTAGATCCCGGCCGGGTCGACCGCGGCCTCGGAGGCGAGCGCCGCTATGCCCGTGGACCCGGACAGAGCAATGCGAGCCGGTGACGACGCTGTCACGGGCTTGTCGGCGATCGTCGCCGCCTGGCTCATGGTCGGTACTGCTGCGATCACCGCCGCACTCGCGACGGACATTCCGGCGAGGGCCAGTGCGCCCACCCCCGGGCGAACGGCAACGTTTCTCATGCTCACTCCTAGTCAGCGGTGACAGAGGTCTGATCCGCGTCGGCCCCCGACCGTCCGCCGCTCCACCGCGTCCCGTCACCACCCGGACGCGTCGACGTCGAGAATGCATCGTTAGCGCAACAAATTGAGTCGGAATCTGGAAGCGCGTAGCCGTATGACTCAGCTTGTGGCCCACAACTCGGCGCCCACGACAAGAGGTCGCGGGCGCCGAGATACTGATAGAGGGGGTGCGATCAACTCCTCGTGGCGGAACCACTTGTCGACGACGAGGCGGTACCTACCGACGTGCTGCTCGACTGTGTACCGCTCACCGACGTGTCGTTCGACGTGCTGCTCGACGACGTGCTGCTCGGTGGAGTGCTGCTCGATGACGTGTCGTTCGACGTCGACGGTGAAGCATCGGACGAACTGCCGCCGCTCGGGGACTCGACGGCCGGGGATTTCACGTCGCCGCCTATCGCGGAGTTCGTACCGGACTCGGATGTCGAGGTCGTCGGCGCGGTGGCGGTGGAGGCCGGTGAGTTGGACTTGTCGGCGCTCGATGATTGCGAGGTCGAATCCGTGTGATCGCTTGTGGCGTCGGCAGATCGGCTCGTAGCTGCGGACTCGTCGGCGGCGTTGCCGGGAGTGCCGGGTGCATCGGCGACGGTCACCGTCGGCAGCACCGTGTTGTCGGCGGTCTGTGCCTTCACCAGCGCGCCCATGTCGGCGCTGACGGTCTTGGGCGGAACCGGCGTGATGGCCTTCAGAATGTCCTGCTGGATCCTCTGCAGTACCCATCCGGTGCCCGGCAGGATGGCCGCGCGGTTGCCGTCCGCGTCTTTGCCGAAGAGTTGCATCGGTCCGCCGAGCAGACCACCGCTGACCACGCGGAGGCTGTCGCCGAAGCCGACCAGGCCGGCGACACTCGGTCCGTAGCCACCGTGCAGGAAGCCGTCGAGCGTGATGGCGGGCGCCTGGATCAGCGCATTCAGCGCAGCATCGAGGTCGTTGTCTCCCAGCGCGTTCACCACGTTCTGCACACCACGACCGAAGCCGCCGAGTCCGCCCGCCACCGGGCTGATGAGGCCCATGCCGATGTAGTTGAAGTCGTCCTTGAGCACGACATCGAGCACCTTCGACGCGTTCTTCAGTGGTTGTGACACCGCGCCGGCGATGTCGGCGTTGGGAATCACGCCGGCCGCGAGAAGCCCGGCGTTGAGCGGGATGTTGAGGATCTGTAGGAGCGACGCCGTCGCACCGCCGTTCACTCCCGGCTTGATCAGTGCGTATACGGGCGTGATGACCGCCATCATCAGGTTGTTCATCGCTCCTTCGATGTCACCTGTGGCAAGTGACGTCGATACAGCGTCGAGCAGCTTGGGGAGTTGCTCCCCGAGTGCTTTCGTCACGTTGTCCTTGATCACGGTGCCAGCGACGTCGAAACCGTCGAGAACCGCCTGGATCTGGGTTTGCAGTGACGAGAAGTCCGGAGCCGCCCCGTGAGTCCATTCTCCGGCGACCGCACCGTCGACGACTCCGTCGACAAGCGCACTCTGGTTCGCCAGCAACTGGGTGAGAATCGGGTACTCGTCTTTGGGGGCTGTCTTCTGCAGCTTGTCGATGGCGGTCTGAGCCTTGGCGAGCACCGTCTGATAAATCGCGAGCGGATTGGTGGCGGCCGCAGGTGCTGCGCCGGCGAGTGTGGCCGCCGCTGTCGTAGTGGCGGTGTTCAGCGCCGTGGCCGCGGGCGAGGCCGTGGCGTATGTGGCTGCCTGGCTCATCGATGGGACGGCCCCGATCACCGCGGCGCTCGCCACGGAGACCCCGGCGAGGGCCATCATGCTCGCCCGAGGGCGAACGGCAGCGTTCGTCATTGTCACTCCTTGAAACCGGTGGCGTGCAGTCGAGACGTCGACGTCTCGATGCGGACGCCGACAGGTTGGGGGGCCGTCGCCACATCCCGGCGCCTCACCGCCGATGACTGTGCACGGCGGACTGCCAGAAAGGACGAATCGCCGCAAGCGCGTGGACGAATGACTCAGCTTGCGAGGTGAGTCATACCCCGGATCAGGTGTGTGATAGATCGCAGTACGTCCAGGGCGCCGGCCTTGTCGAGCGGTTCGTTGCCGTTACCGCACTTGGGTGACTGCACGCACGACGGACAGCCCAGCTCGCAGCCGCAATCGGCGATGGCATCCGCGGTCGCGGCGATCCAGGTCGCGAACTCGCCGAACCCGCGTTCGGCAAAGCCGGCGCCGCCCAGGTAGCCGTCGTAGACGAAAACGGTCGGTAGTCCCGTGTCGGGATGCAGGTTGGTCGAAAGTCCGCCGATGTCCCACCGGTCGCACGTCGCGACGAGGGGGAGCAGGCCGATGGCGGCGTGCTCGGCGGCGTGCAGGGCGCCGGGCAGTCGCGTCGCATCGATGCCGATGTCGGCGAGGGTCTCCGGGGTCAACGTGTACATGACCGCGCGCGTGTGCAGGGTCTGCCGCGGCATGTCGAGTTCGACCGCGTCGAGCACTTCGCCGGACGGAAGCTTCCGCAGATAACCCACCACCTGATGGCTCACGTCGACGGCGACGAAGGCGACGGACAGTGGCCCGTACGACCTCGATTCGATCACCGATGTCACCGACACCTCGGTGGTCTCACGTGCCGACGTGGTCCAGTCGGGTTCCTCGGGGTGCGCCAGCGCAAGCCCCTCCTCGAGGTCGAGTTCGTCGACGACGTAGCTTTCGCCCTGGTGGATGTGGACGGCACCCGGATGCACCGTCGCCGGTGCGCGACCGGCGTCGACCGTGCCGAGCAACTCCGATGACGACTGGTCGACGATGAGTACCTGCCCGCCGATGCCGCCGCGAATGTCGATGTCGCCGTGGGGTTCCACGCCCGCCGCGGGATACCAGCCCGCCTTGCGTTTGCGGAGCAGGCCGTCCGCGGCGAGTTCGGCCACTGCCTCGCTCGCTCCCCACCGTTCGATCTCGTTGTCGCCCAACGGATACTCGGTTGCCGCACACAGCAGGTGGGGTGCGAGGATGTAGGGATTTGTCGGGTCGATGACGGGTGCTTCGACCGGGGTGTCGAGCAGTGCGTGCGGGTGATGCACCAGATAGGTGTCGAGCGGATCGTCGCGGGCGACGAGCACCACGAGGGCGTCACCTGATTCACGTTGTCTGCCAGCACGTCCCGCTTGCTGCCAGAACGACGCGATGGTGCCCGGGTAACCGGCGATGATCACTGCGTCGAGTCCGGTGATGTCGACGCCGAGTTCGAGTGCATTGGTGGTGGCGACTCCGACAAGACTTCCGTCGGAGATGGCCGTCTCCAGCCGACGCCGATCGTCCGCCAGGTACCCCGCCCGGTAGGCGGCGACCTTCTCCACGAGCTCGGGAGCGCTGTGCGCCAGTAGATTACGGGCACCCAACGCTGTGATCTCGACGCCGCGTCTGCTTCGTCCGAAGCTCAGTGTGCGCGCGCCCTCGATGACGAAGTCGGCCAACAGGCGCGCCGACTCGGCGCCCGCGGATCGGCGTACCGGAGCGTTGTTCTCGCCGGTCACGCCCGGCAGGAAGTCGGGCTCCCACAGTGCGACGGTACGTTCGCCCCGCGGCGATCCGTCGTGCGTCACACCGACGGCAGGCTCGCCGATGAGTCGTTCGAGCGCTGCGGCCGGATCCGCGACGGTGGCGCTGGCGGCGATCACCGTCGGCTCCGACCCGCACGCACGTGCCAGACGAAGCAATCGACGCAACACCATCGCCGTGTTCGACCCGAACACCCCGCGGTAGTGGTGACATTCGTCGACGACGACGTAGCGCAGGTGCGCGAAGAACTGTCGCCACTGCCCACGCGACGGGCCGCCGGTGTGCGTGCCGGGCGTGGCGACGCCGGTGAGAATGCCGAGGTGCAGCATGTCGGGATTGGTGAAGATCCACCGTGAATGCGCTCGCGCCCACTGCCTGATCTCGGTCTCGGTGTCGCCGTCGTAGGCGCACGGTTGAAGATGAACAAAGTCTCGGCGTCCGGAGATGATCGACGTGAGTGCCTTGAGTTGATCGGCACCGAGTGCTTTGGTCGGACTCAGATACAGTGCGGTCGACTGTGGTTCGGCGAGAAGAGTCGTCAGAATTGGCATCTGGTACGACAATGATTTGCCAGATGCTGTTCCGGTGGCAATCGATACATGCCGACCTTTGAATACATGATCCGCGGCCACCGTCTGGTGAATCCACGGTTGCGTGATTCCACTATCGATCAGTGCGCTGCGTACCTCGTCTGACAACCATTCAGGCCATGGCGCGAAAGTCGGTGGGCGGGAATCGATTACCGAGAGGTGGGTTACCGGACTGGAGTCCGGATCGGTACCGGCGAGCGAGCGCCGAAGAAGTTCGGTGCCGAAAGTGGAGTGGTGCATAGACGAAATGTCGTGGTGACCGGGCGATCTCGGTGTCCGAGGACCCAACGGGTTCGAGCTCGTGATTATGTCCTATGGGCGGCCGGATTTCAGTGCACCTGATGTTACCTTTCGGTCTCGAAGCGCCGAAAATCGGGTGGTTTTGACTCAGAGTGATTGCGACGACTATCCAAGTCGCCACGAACATGATTGACTGATCTCGGCCGCAGCTCCCGGGCGGCCATCGCTCATTGCGGTGATCGCGCGGGATCGGGTTGCAGCCGTGGTACTGAAGTTGTCAGGCGGAGCGGTGTTCGTCCACGAACTCTCCCATCCGCGTTCTCCGAGGTATGGCGGTACGACCGGCCGCGACACGTGACCAGCGTGTCGGGACAGTTTGAATGTATGTAAAGGATTGCAGGAATGGCACAGGGGACTGTGAAGTGGTTCAACGCGGAGAAGGGCTTCGGCTTTATTGCTCCCGACGAGGGCAATGACGACGTGTTCGTCCACTACTCGGAGATCCAGGGCAACGGATTCCGTACCCTCGAGGAGAACCAGCGCGTGGAGTTCGAGGTCGGACAGGGCACCAAGGGTCCGCAGGCGACCGGCGTCCGCGCCGTCTGAGACTTCGGCTCATCTGACGAGCTTGATCGACACAACGCTCCCGTCCTCTCATGAGGGCGGGAGCGTTGCGTTGTCCTGACCCGCACATCCATCAGCAGTCCCACCCCGAGTTCTGCGCACCTCCCGACCGGCGCCGGTGCGGCACAGTAATCTCGTGCCGTGGGCCAATTGGCGTTCTTCTCGGCGGAACTCGACGAGCCGTCACTCGACGACCTCGGCGGCCTTCTCGCAGCGCACGGACAGTCGTCGCGCGTTGCCGGTAGCGGCTCCGGTGTGGGTGGTACGCGCGTATCGATCGTGCTCTCCGCACCGTGGCGGGCCGGCGCCGTCGTCGAGGAGATGCGCGCATGCGGCCTCGACACCGAGGTCTCGGAATCCGACGAGGGAAACCCGCTCGCCCGCAGTCAGGTCACCCCGCTCCTCGACGCCCTCCACGCCACATGGTCGCGAGGTGCGGTGAAGGCCGTTCCGAACGGATGGGTGCCGAGTGCGCGTGCGCTGCGGCTCTGGACCATCGCGGCAGGCTCCCACGACGCCGGGCACTACCAACTCGGACTCGACCCGCACGCGCCGGACACTCACGCCCAGCTCGCGACTGCGCTGATGCGAACCGGTATTGCCCCTACTCTGGTTGGCACACGAATCCACTCGCCTGCATTGCGGATCTCGGGTCGGCGTCGACTCGCCCGCCTCCGTGAGTACGTTGGTGAGGCGCCCTCGTATCCGGGAGCACGCGCTGCGTGGCCGGATAGCGGGGACTGACGAACGCCACATTCGTTCGCCCTCGGCATATTCGGTACTGACCTGGCGTTTTGATGGACGGCGTCGTCGAGTGCGGGGCCGAATGGTCGCTCATCGCAAATTCTGATGTGCAAATGGCGCTATACATAAGGTACAAACCTCAGACGAGACGAGACCTCACCCGTCGGCCGACCGGCACACGACGGGCAGGTCCAAAGCGAAGGACACCCGTTGGCCGAGACCAGCACCACAGCACCCCACACGGGAGACGCGATCCGACGACTCGTGATCGTCGAGTCGCCGACGAAGGCGCGCAAGATCGCGGGGTATCTGGGGGGCAACTACGTCGTGGAGTCGTCGCGCGGACACATTCGTGACCTGCCGCGCGGAGCTGCCGACGTACCGGCGAAGTACAAGGGTCAACCGTGGGCGCGACTCGGTGTCAACGTCGACGACAATTTCGAGCCGCTGTACGTGGTCTCGGCAGACAAGAAGTCGACGGTCTCCGAACTGAAGTCGTTGATGAAGGACGTCGACGAACTCTATCTCGCCACAGACGGCGACCGTGAGGGCGAGGCCATCGCCTGGCATCTGCTCGAGACGCTCAAGCCGAAGATCCCGGTCAAGCGCATGGTGTTCCACGAGATCACCGAACCCGCGATCCGCGCTGCGGCAGAGAACCCGCGTGACCTCGACATCGACCTCGTCGACGCTCAGGAGACCAGGCGCATCCTCGACCGCCTTTACGGCTACGAGGTCTCACCCGTGCTGTGGAAGAAGGTCATGCCGAAGCTGTCGGCGGGCCGCGTGCAATCGGTCGCGACGCGCATCATCGTCGAACGCGAGCGGGAGCGCATGGCTTTCGTGTCGGCGGAGTACTGGGACGTCGACGCGACGCTCGACGCCGGTGAGTCGACGACGCCGCGCACCTTCTCGTCGCGGTTGGTGTCCGTCGACGACGCGCGGGTCGCGGCAGGCCGCGACTTCGATTCGCGAGGCAACCTGAAGCGCGCGGACGGTGTCGTCGTGCTCGATCGCGAGCGGGCGACCGCGCTGGCCACGGCCCTCGACGGCGCCGACATGACGGTCACGTCGGTGGAGGAGAAGCCCTACACGCGCAAGCCGTATGCACCGTTCATGACCTCGACGCTGCAGCAGGAGGCCGGTCGCAAGCTGCGCTTCACCTCCGATCGCACGATGCGCATCGCACAGCGGCTGTACGAGAACGGCTACATCACCTACATGCGTACCGACTCGACGACGTTGAGTGAGTCGGCGATCAACGCTGCGCGTGCCCAGGCCCGAGACCTTTACGGCGCCGAGTTCGTACACGCAACGCCGCGGCAGTACAACCGCAAGGTCAAGAATGCGCAGGAGGCGCACGAGGCGATCCGTCCCGCGGGTGAGACATTCCGAACCCCGGGGCAGGTGGCCGGCCAGCTCGAGGCCGACGAGTTCCGCCTCTACGAGCTGATCTGGCAGCGGACCGTCGCATCGCAGATGGCCGACGCGCGCGGAACCACGTTGAGCCTTCGTATCGCCGGAACGGCGAGCGGTCCAGGCGGCAACGGTGAGCGCTGCACCTTCGCGGCGTCGGGCCGGACCATCACGTTCCCCGGTTTCCTCTCGGCATACGTCGAGACCGTCGACGAGCAGGCCGGTGGTCAGGCCGACAACGCCGAGACGCGCCTGCCGCAGCTGACCGAGGGACAGCACCTCACCGCGACCGACCTCGAGGCCGACGGGCACTCCACCAACCCGCCCGCGCGCTACACCGAGGCGTCGCTGGTCAAGGTGCTCGAAGAGCTCGGGATCGGCCGACCGTCGACCTACGCGTCGATCATCGGGACCATCCAGGACCGCGGCTACGTCGTGAAAAAGGGCAGCGCGCTGGTGCCGTCGTGGATCGCGTTCGCTGTCGTCGGGCTGATGGAGGCGTACTTCGAGAACCTCGTCGACTACGACTTCACGGCGTCGCTCGAGGACGACCTCGACCAGATCGCCAACGGCAACGAGAACCGCACCCGCTGGCTGACCGAGTTCTACTTCGGCGACAAGGCTGCAGACGAATCGACCACCGGCACGCAGGGCGAGCAACCAGAAATCTCAGGCTCCGACATCGCCAAGCACGGGGGTTTGAAGAAGCTCGTCGGGGTGAACCTCGAGGAGATCGATGCTCGCCAGGTCAACTCGATCAAGCTGTTCGACGACGAGCAGGGACGTCCGGTGTACGTGCGGGTCGGTCGATTCGGGCCCTACCTCGAACGGAATCTCGCCTCCGGGAGCGCAGCGAGCGGAGCGAATGTCACCGCCGGGAGCGGGGCGGATGCCACCGCCACGGCGTCGGATGCGGAGCCGGATCTGCAGCGGGCCAACCTGCCCGCGGACATGACTCCCGACGAGCTCACGCTCGAGGTCGCCGAGAAGCTGTTCTCGACACCTCAGGAAGGCCGGTCGCTCGGCGTCGACCCGGTCAGCGGCCACGAGATCGTCGCGAAGGAGGGGCGTTTCGGCCCGTACGTGACGGAGATCCTCCCCGATGAGGACGACGGCGATTCGGGCGGGGCTGCGCCTGCCACGATCCCTGCGGGTCCGACCCCACGCGACGGCGGTGAGGGTGGCGTGGTGCCGCTCGACGACGCACCAGCGGGCGGCGGGGGCACCGCGACCAAGACCGCTGCCAAAAAGACCGCGAAGAAGGCTGCCAAGAAGGCGGGTCCCAAGCCGCGGACCGGTTCGCTGTTCAAGTCGATGGACATCTCGACGGTGACGCTCGACGACGCGCTCAAGCTGCTCTCATTGCCGCGTGTCGTCGGTGCCGATCCCGAGTCGGGTGACGAGATCACCGCGCAGAATGGCCGCTACGGGCCGTATCTGAAGAAGGGCACCGACTCACGGTCGCTGGCCAACGAGGATCAGATCTTCGGGATCACGCTCGACGAGGCGCTCAAGATCTACTCCGAGCCGAAGCGTCGGGGACGGCAGGCAGCCGCGCCGCCGCTGCGCGATCTCGAGAAGAACGACGAGGTCAGCGACAAGCCGATGGTGATCAAGGACGGCCGCTTCGGACCGTACGTCACCGACGGTGAAACCAACGCCAGCCTTCGCAAGGGCGACGACGTCGCGACCATCACACCTGAGCGGGCGATGGAACTGCTCGCCGACCGTCGCGCCCGCGGACCGGCGAAGAAGGCCACGAAGAAGAAGGCGGCACCGAAGAAGACCGCGGCCAAGAAAACTGCGGCCAAGAAGACTGCTGCCAAGAAGACCGCGGCAAAGAAGACCGCGGCAAAGAAGACCACGGCGAAAAAGACAACGGCCAAGAAGACTGCGGCAAAGAAACAAGCACCGCCGGCCGAGGACTGATCTCGACAAGCTCGATCAACGGGTGGGGCTCGATCAACGGGTGGGCTCGATCAACGGGTACCCCCGCTGGTTGAGCAGGCCGCGAGCGCAGCGAGCTGCCGTGTCGAAACCACGCCGCTACCGCCGGTACGGCGACAGGTGTGGGCGGGCCAGCAGCGTCTCGATGCCCCGTCCGCGGAGTTCGACGCCCTCGCCGATGTCCCAGTTCTTCGCCTCTTCCGTGGATGAGAGGAACACCGCGCGGGCTGAACCGAGTACGCGGGTCGGTTCGTCCTTGGCCAGTTCGGTCAGGCGGGCGGCCTCGTTGACCGGGTCACCGATCACCGTGTACTCGAGGCGCTGTTCCGAGCCGATATGGCCCGCGATCGCCTTGCCCGCCGACACCCCGATGCCGATGTCGGTGTCGCCCAGCGTCTCGTAGAGTTCCTGCCGCATCTCCCGGGCTGCGGCAAGTGCCTTACCCGCAAAATCGTCGAGATTCAGGGGCGCGCCGAAGATCGCGAGCGCGGCGTCGCCCTGGAATTTGTTCACGAATCCACCGTGGCGTCCGACGACCGCGACGACGACGCGGAAGAACTGGTTCAGTAGGTCGACGACCTCTCGTGGCGGACGATTGACCGCCAGCCGCGTCGACCCGACGATGTCGACGAACAGCACACCGACGTAGCGCTCCTCGCCGCCGAGTTCGGTCCCGGTCTCTATGGCCTTACGTGCTACGTCCTCGCCGACGTACCGACCGAACAGGTTGCGCAACTGTTGTCGCTCGCGGAGATCGGCGACCATGTCGTTGAATCCGGCCTGTAGAAGCCCGAGGTCGGAGCCGTCGTAAATCTTGACCGAGGTGTTCAGGTCACCGTCGCTGACTCGTGTCTGCGCGCCACGGAGTTGCTTGATCGGGTCGTTGATGGCGCGGACGACGCGCACGATCGCCAGCAGACTGAACGCCAATGACGCGAGACACATCCACAGGATCGGGCGCAGCAAACCGACGGCGTCCGTGGAGATGAAGTGGATGCGCTGCAGCAGGATCAGTCCGACGATCACCACCATCGGCGCGACGACGCTGATCACCCAGAACACGGCGATGCGCGTCGTCACACCCGGAGCGATCGCCGAATCGGGATTGTTGGCCATGGCGGCGACCGTGATGGGGCGCAGCACCTTCTCCGACTGCAGGAAGCTGAGCACGCAGGTCACGAGTGCGCCGATCGCGCTGGCAACAGCGACGATGAAGGCGTCCTTGTGGGAGACGGTCAGATTGACAGCCGTGAAGAGAATGCCCCCGATCACCCAGAGCCCCATGTTGACCAGCGACAACGTCACCGGCAGCCGCAGCGCTCGCTTGCGGGCGAGACCGTTGTCGAGGCGGGTCCGCCGTCGATGCCAGACGAGCACCGGCAGCGAGAGCTTGATACTCAGCGCACCGCCCACGATCATCGCGAGGATGAGGTAGGTGAGGAAGATGCCCTGGTTGAGTGCGGTGATGTCGTCGAACTGAAACGAGTCCTGCGAGGGCATGCCGAATCGAAGGAACGCGAAGGTGAACAGAGCGCCGACCAGATTGGCGCGCAGCAGGTCGAGAGCGAGGATCGGCCACGGAGTGTGCGCCAGCCATTTGGCCAGGTGCAAGCCGTAGGACAGCCTGGATCGACGTTCAACCACGCACTCAAAGGTATCTGGCTGCTTGCAATTGTTAAACGTTCATCCACAAGCTGGGGTGTCCGAACTGCGGATTACGCTTGCGGTGTGACAAATGTCTTCGACCGGCTGACCGGGCAGCATGCGGTGGCCGAGGAGCTCACCGACGCCGCGACGGCAGCCAGAGCGCTCGCGGCACGACTCGACGCCACGGCCTCAGGGCTTCCCGACGAGTTCGGCGACGCCGCACCATCGGGCTCACCCGAGTCGCGTGCGTCGATGACCCACGCGTGGCTGTTCACCGGGCCGCCGGGAAGTGGTCGGTCGGTGGCAGCCACGTGTTTCGCGGCTGCACTGCAGTGTCAGCATCCCGACATCGTGGGGTGCGGTGAGTGTCGCGCATGCGTGACGGTGATGGCTCAGACCCATGCTGACGTCCGGCACATCGTGCCGCAGGGATTGAGCCTCTCGGTCGACTCGATGCGCGAGATAGTGCAAGCCGCCGCCCGTCGACCCGGGACCGGACGCTGGCAGATCGTCGTCGTCGAAGATGCCGACCGACTGACCGAGCAGGCCGCCAACGCCCTGCTGAAGGTGGTCGAGGAACCGCCGTCGCGCACGGTGTTCCTCCTGTGTGCCCCTTCCGTCGACCCGGAGGACATCTCGGTGACCCTGCGCTCGCGGTGTCGACACGTGCCGCTGACGACCCCGACCATCGCCGACATCGAACGCGTCCTCATCGACCGCGACGGACTCGACGCCGACGCCGCTCGCTGGGCGGCATCGGTCTGTGGCGGACACATCGGGCGTGCCCGACGTCTCGCCACCGACCCAGAGGCACGCGAGCAGCGCGACAAGGCGCTGGCGCTCGCCCGGGCCGCGACGCGTGATTCGACGGCCTACGCGGCGGCAGAGGAACTGGTGAAGACGGCGGATGCCGCGGCGAAGGCGATCAGCGCCGAACGCGACGAAGCCGAGACCGAGGAGATGAAGACCGCTCTGGGCGCGGGAGGTACCGGCAAGGGCACCGCCCGCCCGCCCCGCGGGACCGCAGGAGCGTTGAAGGAACTCGAGAAGCGGCAGAAGTCGCGCGCGACCCGCGTCGGTCGCGACACTCTCGACCGTGCGCTCGTCGACCTCGCGGCGCTCTACCGTGACGCACTCGTGGTCTCGATGGGTGCGCAGGTGACGCCGATGCACCCCGACAAGGCCGCCGACATCGCCGTGCCGATGGCGACCTATGCATCGCCCGAGCAGTTGCTCCGCTGCGTTGAAGCAGTATTGGAATGTCGCGAAGTCCTTGATCAGAATGTGAAGCCGAAGTTCGCTGTCGACGCGATGGTTGCCACCATCGGAGAGGTCATGCGCTCGCAATGATCCGGCCGGCCGCGACCCGCGGTCGGTGGCGTTCAGGGTAACCGTGAGGTAATCACGGTGAAACACAACGCTTCTAGCGTGGCAACCCATGACATCTGCACAGGGGGAGACGTCTCGCGCGTCGCAACGTCCGCCGGGTACCGGCATCGACATCTCCGGGCTCACCAAGACCTTCACCACGAGGTCGGTGCGCGGGACCAGCACGGTCACCGCGCTCTCCGACGTGTCGTTGAAGACCTCCGAAGGCTCCTTCCTGTCGTTGCTCGGCCCGTCGGGATGCGGGAAGTCGACGGTGCTGCGCATCCTCGCCGGTCTCGAGGAGCCCACCTCGGGTACCGCGCTCATGAACGGTCAATCGCCGAGTGAACTGCAGCGCCACCACTCGCTGGGAATCGCGTTCCAGGACTCCGCGTTGCTGCCGTGGCGGACCGTCGAGTCCAACATCAAGCTGCCGCTACAGGTCGGGCGCATGCCCGCAGACGACGGGCTGGTGTCCGACCTCATCGAACTCGTGGGCCTGACGGGTTTCGAGAAGGCGAAGCCGGCGATGTTGTCCGGCGGTATGCGACAGCGTGTGTCGATCGCGCGCGCTCTGGTGGTGCGGCCCACCGCACTGCTGCTCGACGAACCCTTCGGTGCCCTCGACGACATGACACGTCAACGGCTCAACGTCGAACTGCTCCGTATCTGGACCGAGAAGCCGGCGACAACCCTGATGGTCACGCACGGGATCGCCGAGGCGGTCTTCCTGTCCGACGTCGTCGCGGTGATGAGTCCGCGCCCGGGACGCGTCATCGAAGAGGTACCCATCGACCTTCCCCGACCGCGCGTTCCGGAGATGATGCGCACACCGGAGTTCCACGCGCTGCACGATCACCTCTCCGGTCTGCTGTTCGGCGGCACCAAGACCGACGCCGACGCCGCGCAGCCGGACATGGACGTCCCCGACACCGAGGATGCCGACGCCGTCTCGGAGGCGACGAGTGGCTAGCGTCGCCGTGGAGCGTACGTCCGCCCCGCGGATCCCTCTCGGTGCCGATCGGTGGCTCGCCGGTGTCATCGGCATCGTCGCGGTACTCGCGCTCTGGACGATTGCCGGTGTGCTGCAATGGTTTCACGGAACCATCCCCACTCCGTTGGCTGTACTCTCCACCATTGCCGACACCGGATGGAGCTACTACTCCGAGAACTTCTCCGCGACGATCGGACTGGCGTTCCGTGGCTTTCTGTGGGGAAATCTCCTGGCAATCCTGTTGGCGCTGTTGGTGATTCTCATACCGCCGATCGAAGGTCTCGCGACGCAACTCGCCATCATCTCCTACTGCACGCCGATCATCGCCGTGGCACCGATCATCCAGGTCGCTTTCGCCCAGGTGCAGACGATGATCGTGTTCCTCGCGGCCATCTCGGTCTTCTTCACGACGATGATCGGTACCCTCAGCGGTCTTCGTTCCCCGAACAAGACGAGTCTGGATCTGATCAGGGTGTACGGCGGGGGCCGTATGTCGCAGTTGCGACGGGTGCGGCTGGAGTCTGCATTACCGAACACGCTGGCCGCCATCAAGATCGCGGCCCCTGCCGCGGTCCTCGGTGCCGTGCTCGGCGAGTTCCTGGCGATGCCCGACAAGGGTGCCGGACCGGCGATGATCGTGGCGCAGCAGCGCGGCGACATCCCACAGGTCTGGGCCATCGCGCTGATCTGTGGTGCGGTCGCCGGAATCGGCTACGCGATCGTCGCCGTGATCGCACGCTTCGCCACCAGGTGGGCGGCGGGCAAGGAGGTGCTGGGATGAGCGCGCCCACAACGGTGTCGACGACCGACGTCGTCGTGACCGAGTCGGAGGGCCCCGGGCAACCCGCCACCACGTCACGAGGTCCCGAGATCACCGGATTGCTCTGGCAGATCACCAAATTCCTCGGTTCGCTGCTCATGTCGTTCGTCTTGATCCTGGTGATCTGGTGGCTGTTCCTACTGGCCTACCCCGACATCGGGCCGATTATCGGACGCACACCTGTGCAGGTTTTCCAGTACCTGTTCACCGAACCGGGTGCTGCGGACGCGCGGTCGGAGATCTTCTCGAATCTCTGGATCACGCTGACCGACGCGGCCATCGGGTTCGTCGTCGGCATGGCCGCGGCACTGATCACCGCAGCGCTGTTCGTCGTCTCGCGGCCGGCTGCCCAGACGTTCATGCCGATCGCGATGCTGCTGCGCTCGGTGCCGCTCGTCGCCATGACGCCACTGATCACTCTCGTGGTCGGGCGGGGTGTCGGCGTGGTCGCCGTCATGGGCGGCATCGTGGTCTTCTTCCCCGCACTCGTCATGATCATGACCGGACTGTCCAACGCGCCCAAGCAGATCAACGACGTCATCGCGGTCTACGGTAGAAATCGGTGGACCGCCTTGCGGCGCGCGGCGATTCCCTCGGCGGTGCCGTCGCTGTTCAGCGCCGCCAAGATCTCGGTGCCCGGAGCACTGGTCGGTGCGACCGTCGCCGAATGGCTCGGTACCAACAAGGGACTCGGCGCCACACTGCAGCAGGCGTTACCCGCGGCCGCCTACAACGAACTCTGGGCGTCCGTGCTGGTCATCACCGTCGCATCGATCATCCTCTACGCGATCGTCGGCGTAATCGAATCAATCGTCCTCGCCCAGATGGGTATGCAGCAGCACTGAGTTGCTGGTCGGGGTCAGCCCGATCGGGTGGTTTCCCGCCCGATCCACGTGAAAGGAACAACATTCATGAGCAATTCCCTGCGTAGCGGCGGGTTGGATCGCCGCTCGTTCCTGCGGTACACGCTTCTTGCCGGCGGCGCCGCGGGCGCGTTGGGTGTGTCCGGGGCGCTCGCGGCCTGCAGCAGCGGCAGTGACTCGTCGTCCGGGGCGTCGTCGACCGATCCCAAGGTGCAGCTGTCATGGCAGAAGAACATCGAATTCGCCGGTGAGTACTGGGCGTTGGAGAAGGGCTACTACAAGGACGGGGGCCTCGGCACACCGCAGCTGATCACCGGCGGCGGCGCGGGTACCGGCGTGGAGACCGGGCTGACGTCGAACAAGGTCTGGATCGGCACCACCGCACCGCAGCTCACAGCGCCGGTCATCCTGCAGGGCGCCAAGCTGATGACCGTGGCCGCCACCTACCAGAAGAACCCGTTCTGCATCGTCTCGTCCGCGGAGAAGCCGATCAAGACTCCACAGGACATGGCGGGCAAGAAGATCGGCGTGCAGGCATCCAACGAGAACGTCTTCAAGGCGCTGCTGACCGCCAACGGCATGAAGGAATCCGACGTCCAGAAGATCTCGGTCCAGTACGACCCCACCCCACTCACCAAGGGTGAGGTCGACGGGTGGGTCGCCTATGTCACCAACGAGCCGATCACCCTGGCCGAGAGCGGTTTTGCGAACAGCAATTTCCTCTTCGCCGACTTCGGTCTTCCGCTTGTCGCCGAGACGCTCGTGGTCCGACAGGAGACCATCGACAACGAGCGCGACAAGCTCAAGGCCTTCCTCAAGGCCGAGATCCAGGGATGGAACGACGCTGTGGCCGACCCGGCCGGTTCGGCGAAGCTGGCCGTCGATAAATACGGAAAGGACCTGAACCTCAACCTCGACGAGCAGGTGAAGGAGGCGACGGCGCAGAACAGCCTCGTCGTGTCCGAGGACACCAAGCGCAACGGGCTGTTGACGATGACCGACGCGTTGATCGCGCAGAACATCGAGGCCCTCGGCAAGGCCGGTTACTCCATCAAGCCCGAGCAGATCTTCGACATGTCGCTGATCAACGAGGTCTACAAGGAGAATCCGGGACTCATCAAGGCGTGAGACCGGTATACACCGGTCGGGGGTGGTGACGCGCGACGCGTTGACCGCCCCCGACCTGTGTCATCCGGCTCCGACAGGGCCGTCGGGTCAGACGCCCGTGGCAACGAGCTCTGCCGACAGCGTGCGACGGATTCTGGCGATCCGCCCCGGGGCGTCGATTCCCACCGCTCCGACCACACGCCCGCCATCGCTGTAGAGCACCACGCCATCGTCGACGGTCTCGCTGATCGTTCCCCGTGCGTCGGTGGTCGTCGTACCGACCAGTTGGATACGGTGGCCGTGCCACGACGACCACGCGAACGGCACTCCTGAGTACTTCTGTTGTCCTCCAACAGCGTTCGACCCGGCTATGAACCCCTGGGCGGCAGCCGACGTCCAATGGGCACCGGCCGCGCCCGAGACGACGGCGACGTCGCCGGCCGCCCACACCGCAGGTGCGCTGGTGGCCATCGTGGGGTCACAGACCACACCTCGGGACGACGCGTCGAGAGTGATCCGGCTGGTCGACAACCACTCGGTGGCCGGCGACGAGCCGATACCGACCACGACGGCGTCGACGAGGAACTCGCGTCCGCAGGACGTGCGCACCGACCCGATCCTGTTGTCGCGTGACGTCACATCGGACAGACCGGACCCCGAGAGCAGGGTGACGCCCGCGTCGTCGTGCAGAGCGGCGAGCATCGCTCCTGCCACTGGGCCGATGCCGCGGCCCAGAGGATGGGTAGTGGTTCCGATGAGCGTGACGTCGATTCCACGTGCGGCTGCTGCCGAGGCGATCTCGGAGCCGATGAACCCTGTCCCGATCACCAGGAGACGGGTTGCAGTGCACAATGTTTCGCGTATGACGAGTGCATCGTCGAAGTGTCGGAGCGTGTGCACGTTGTCGAATCCGGCGAGTTCGTCGAGGCTGCGCGCACGATGGCCCGTGGCGATCACGAGTGCCCGGTAACCGATCGGCTCGGACGTGGTCAGAAGGATTTTTCGGTCGACGTCGACCGCGGTGGCGGCCGTCGACGTCATCAGCTCGACGTCGAGTGCCTCCCACCCCTCAGCCTGCCGCAGCAGCGGAAGGGCCGGCTCCGTCTCGGCGTCGAGCAGCGCCTTCGACAGTGGCGGACGGTCGTACGGAAGGTGGGGCTCCTCGCCGACCATCACGATGCGACCGGTCCAGCCCTGCGCGCGGGCACCCTCGGCGGCGCGCACCCCCGACAGGGACGCGCCGACGATGACGAGGGGGTCGTCCGCACGTGCCGAGTGCTCGGGCATGATCGCTCCGTTCGGTGATGGATCGGTGTGGTGAGGGTGTCGGCGAGTCAGTCGACGATGCGCAGCGCCGACACCGGGCAGGAGTCGACTGCGGCACGGACGTAGGCCTTGTCGCTATCGGGAACGTCCGGTGTCGCCACCTCGACGAGGCCGTCGTCGCCGATCTGGAAGTACTCGTTGGCCTGTGTTTCGCACATGCCGATCCCCTCGCACGTGCGGCGGTCGGCCTGGATGTGACTCATGATGCTCTCCTCTGATCGCGGGCTGTCGATGACGATCTCCTGTCATCTTGACCGGGACATGGGTCACATTCACTGGCATCTGGCCCCAAATCGGTGCACTCGACTGTGTGATCACACAGTTTCTGGCATGTTTGGCTGATGACCGAGATCGTCGACTGGCTGCAGGGGTTCGTCGTGGACCAGCAGAGCCCGACAGCGGTGACCGACTGGGTGTCGACAACCGCCGACGCGATCATCGGCGACGTCGAGCTCCCCGATGACATCCGGCCCATCCTCATCGCCGCCATCGAGGAGCACTGGCTCGCGTTCCTCGGGGGTGTCGCGGTCGACGACGCCGGGGCCACCGAACTCGTGCCCGCCGCCGGGGATCTGTCGGTGCAGATCGCCCGCCACCACCTCGGGCTTCCGGTGCTGTTGAAGATCTATCAGAGCGCACAGGAGGCGTCGTGGGATTTCGCCGTGGACGTGGTCGGGCACGCTCCGCCCGACCTCGACCACGAATCGTTGCTGGTGTGGTTCTGGACGAAGGCCAACCGCTGGTTCGCCACCTCGGTCGAGCTGTCGGTCGCGCTGTATCAGGAGGAGGTCGACCGGATTCGACGACGCGGCGATGCGCGCCGCTACGAGCTCGTCGCCGACGTGCTCGCCGGTCGTAGCGTCGGCTCGACGGAGCTGTCGGCCGAACTCGGTGGTCATCCGATTGCGGGTGTCGCACAGGTCGCAGTGATCGCGCATGCGATGGATGCCGACTCCATCGAGGGCCTCGAACCGGCGCTCGTGCGCCTCGCGTCGTCGATTGCCGGTGCACGGCTCGCCGTGGTTCGGCCGGGTGGCCGTGAGCTGTGGGGTTGGCTGGCCGTGCGTACCACGATCGACTCGGTCGACTCATTCGAATGGAATTCGCGTGGAACCGATCCCGCTCAGATCCGGTTCGCGATCGGTGAGCCTGCCAACGGTATCGACGGATTCGTCAGGTCGCACCGCGACGCCAGGGCGGCACAACGCGTCGCGCTCGCACCGCGTCGAAGTAGTGCGGTCACGACCTACGAGGACGTGGCCGCGTTGACGCTGTTGACCCACGACCCCGACGCCGCCGAGCGGTTCGCGCGCACGGTCCTGCGCGGACTGGCCGCAACAGAACTCGCCGAGCTCCGCGACACCGTGCGCCATGTCCTCACCACGGCCGACAGTGCCGACCAGGTCGCGAAATCGCTTGGTATACATAAGAACACCGTGCGATACCGCACCCAGCAAGCAGAACGCCTGCTCGGACACCCCATCAGGGAGCGAGCAGGCGATCTGGTGTTGGCGTTGGATTACTTCACCGCGTTCCTCACGTGAAAGCCGCGCGGGATGAATCGGGGAGATTCAGGCGCTGGTCTCGGTGAGGGGGATGAAGTCGACCTTCTCCCGCACGCCGCAGTCGGGGCAGGTCCAGTCGTCGGGAATGTCCTTCCACGCCGTTCCCGCGGCAAAGCCTTCGAGTTCGTTGCCGACGGCGACCTCGTAGGTGTAGCCGCACCCCGGGCAGCGTGCAGCGGGCACGTCGTCGTCGCATGCACCGGGGGTGGTGTCCTCGAGGGGCGACTCATCGAGGACGGCATCGGCGGGCAGTCCGAACCGCCGCGTCAGGCGATCGAGTTTGCCGGGTGCCACGTTCGCGAGTCGGACGTCACCGTCGAAGTGTTCGACGACCCGGTGGTCCATCACGCGACGCCACAGCGGCGGGAACAGTGCGAGCAGGATCATTCCTGCGTAACCGGTTGGCAACGAGGGCGATTCGCGGTAGTCGCGCAACGTCTGGTAGCGGCGCGTGGGATTCGCGTGGTGGTCACTGTGCCGCTGGAGGTGATAGAGCAGGACATTGGTTGCGATGTTGTTCGAGTTCCACGAGTGCATGGGCAGCACACGCTCGTAGCGCCCAGAGGTGGTCTGCTGGCGCAGCATTCCGTAGTGCTCGAGATAGTTGACCACCTCGAGCAGCGAGAACCCGACGACCGCCTGTAGCACCAGATAGGGCAGGATGCCGACACCGAGCCAGATGGTCAGCGCGGCCCACAGTGCGATCGTCATCAGCCAGGCGTTGAGCACGTCGTTGCCGATGTGGAACGGGTGGGTGTTCCTGCGGCGGTAGCGCTTTGCCTCGACCTGCCATGCGCTGCGCAACGATCCGAAGACCGTACGGAACCAGAAACGATAGAAGTTCTCACCGAGTCGCGACGAGGCAGGGTCTTCCGGGGTCGCGACGCGCACGTGATGTCCGCGATTGTGCTCGATGTAGAAGTGGCCGTAGAAGCTCTGTGCCAGTGCGATTTTCGACAACCAGCGCTCGTGGCTCTCCTTCTTGTGTCCCAACTCGTGTGCGGTGTTGATTCCGATACCGCCGATGAAGCCGAGGGTCACTGCGAGACCGACCTTGTCGATGACGGGCCAGTCACCGGTCGCGATGAGATACATCGCCCAGATGAAGCCTGCGTACTGGACCGGCAGGAACGCGAACGTGACGTACCGATAGTACTTGTCGTTCTCGAGTTCCTCGATCACATCGTCAGGGGGATTGGTCGGGTCGAATCCGATGCAGAAGTCGATTGCCGGGACGACGCCGAGCACGACGATCGGCCCGGTCCACAGGAAGACGCTCCAACCGGTGAGTTCGTATCCGCCGATCGCGATGAACGCAAACGACGGGACGATGAGACCGATGAGCCAAAGGTAGCGCTTGCGGTCGCGCCACCTCTCGGTGCTTCCATCGGCGACGGTGCCACTGGCCTCCAGTGCCATGATGTACCTCCTGAACGCGGGCTGGATTACTGAGCTGTTTGTCAGAATCCACGCGTTCTGCATCACAATCACGGTGCGATCCACCCAATGTGTGGCCATCTGCTGTGCGATCGCACAGTCATGTGGTGGACGCGAGTGCCACCTCGAGAAGTTCACGCGCAGGCCCGCGCACCGTGATGTGCGAGGACCAGACGGCTCGGAGCGGCCGGATCATCGACACGCCGTCGACCTCGATGCGCTTGAGTCGTCCGGCCGCGATGTCGTCGGAGATCGACAGGCGTGACAGCACCGTCGCACCGTTCGACGTCAACACAGACGAACGGATCGCGGTGACCGACCGCAGCTCGATGAGGGGATCGACGGGCCGCAGGCCGAGCTCGGCGAGTGCATTCTCGAAGGTGACGCGCGTACCCGAACCCGGCTCGCGCTGGATGAGTGGTGTCGATGCCACTTCGCGGGCAGACACCGTGCCCGTCTGCGCCCACGGGTGGCCGGGAGCCGCCACGACATACAGTTCGTCCGTGGCGACGAGCGCGGCGTCGAGGTCTGCTGTCTCACCGGGACTCTCGATGAACCCGAGGTCGGCGTCGCCGGAACGGACGGTCTCGATGACCTCTGCGGAGTTCATGGGGCGGACCGAGATCCGTGTCCCGATACGTGTGGTGAGGGTGGTCAGCCAGCCGGGAACGAGATACTCCGCGACGGTCATCGACGCGGCGACGACCAGCGTCGCGTGCCTGTTGCCGACCAGGGTGTCGACGCCTGCGACGAACTCCCCGGCGCGATCGACCAGCGCACTGGCCCATTCGAGTAGAAGCCGTCCGTTCTCCGTCGGTTCGACGCCGGCGGGCGAGCGCACGAAGATCTCGACGCCGAGTCCGTGCTCGACGCCCCGCACGCGCGAGCTGACGGCCTGTTGGCTGAGTCCGAGATCGCGGGCCGCGGCGCCCATACTGCCGAGCCTGCCCACGGCGACGACCACCTCCAGCGCGGCGATGTCCGGGAGGCGACGGGCTGGCATGTCGACGACGCTAGGCGCTACGACGTCGGGTCACAAGCGGCGTCTGTGGCCGGGCCGGACCCTTGTAAGGTGGTCAACAGCGCGTGGCCGTGGACGAGCCGCGCACAACGTCGGGACGAGGAGCGAGATGTCGGACTTCATCAAGAAGATCAAAGACGACGCGAAGGCCGTCGGTGCTGCGATCGACAACGAGCTGACCGTGCTCGAGGGCGTCCCCGGCTACGATCCGCTGGCCGACGAGGACGACGACAAGCAGCAGCCCGCTGCCGAGGAGTCCGGGGCAGGCGACAAGCCCGAGTCCGCTGCCGAGGAGTCCGAGGCAGGCGACAAGTCATAGGCTGCAGCGCCTGTCGCACGTGCCCCGATCGCTCACACCTGCGCGACTGCCCTGCGGCGCCGCGGATCGGGATAGGGGACCGCGTCGAGCAGAGCGCGCGTGTAGTCCTCTTTCGGTCTCGTGAGTACGTCACGGGCGAGCCCGCTTTCGACGACCCTCCCGTTACGCAACACGTAGACCCGGTCGGAGACCTGTTCGACGACGGCGAGGTCGTGGCTGATGAAGAGCGCGGCAAAGCCGAGCTCGCGCTGGAGTTCGGCGAACAAGTCGAGAACGCGGGCCTGCACCGACACGTCGAGTGCGCTCGTCGGCTCGTCGGCGATGAGGAGCTTGGGCCGCACCGACAGCGCACGTGCGAGCGCGACGCGTTGACGCTGTCCGCCGGACAGTTCGTGTGGAAGCCGGTCGGCGAAGGATTGCGGCAGGTGCACGGCGTCGAGCAGCTCGGTTACTCGCTCTGATTGCTCTGCGCGCGTGCCGATGTGCTGGATGTCGAGTGGTTCCCGTATCGACTCCGCGACGGTGAAGCGAGGGTCGAGGGAGGCGGTCGGGTCTTGCGGCACGAACGCGATGCTGTGTCGCAGCGCGCGCAACCGTGCGCGGTCGACGGCGTCGAGGTCGTGTCCGTCGATGAGGATTCGGCCACCGGTCAGATGAGTGAGACCGCCGATCGACCGCCCGAGAGTTGTTTTACCCGAACCTGATTCACCCACGACGCCGACCACCTCGCCTGCGCCGACTTGGAGTGAGACGTCGTCGAGTGCGACAACGGGCTTCCGTCCGAAACCGCCACGATGGACCGCGGTGACGTGCTCGACCGCGACCACTGGAACAGCTTCCTCGTCGTCGTCGGCGGTGGCGGCACCGGTCGTCGCGCCCGCCTCGCCGTGTGCGCTGTCGCCGGACGGCAGCTTCGGAACGGCGGCGAGCAACTGCCGCGTGTACGGCTGTGTGGGGCGGGCGAAGATGTCGAAAACCGTACCGCGTTCGACGACCTCACCGAGCTGCACGACGACGACACGGTCGGCGATGTCTGCGACGGCGCCGAGATTGTGTGTGATGAGCAGGATTCCGGCGTCGATCCTGCCCCGCAGGCGCAGCAGCAGGTCGAGGATCTCGCGCTGCACAGAGACGTCGAGCGCTGTCGTCGGCTCGTCGGCGAGCAGCAGGGCCGGATCGTTCGCCAACGCGAGCGCGATCACCACACGCTGCTTCTGGCCGCCGGAGAGTTGATGAGGATAGTAGTCGACGCGCTGCTGCGCGTCGGGGATCTCGACGAGAGACAACAAGTCGACGGCGCGGCGTCGAGCATCGCTTCGTGAGATCGACTGATGCGTCCGTAAAGCCTGCCGCAGTTGCCATCCCACGGTCTGCGCAGGATTGAGCGCGGTCTGTGGCTCCTGGAAGATCATCGCGACACCGGTGCCACGGATCGCATTGAGTTCGCGTTCGGAGGCGTTCAACACCTCGACGCCGTCGACCTTGACCGAGCCGGTCGCGACTGCGTGCTCGGGGAGCAAGCCTATCGCCGCACGTGCGGTCATCGTCTTGCCCGAGCCGGATTCGCCTACCAGAGCGACGATCTCGCGACGGTTCACCCGCAGGCTGATGTCGGAGACCGCTGGTCGGGGGTAGTCGAAGGTGACCCGGAGGGAGTCGACTTCCAGAGCCGGGACCGGCGTCGACGCCGTGGTGTCGTCGGTGCTGTGGTCATGTGCAGCGTTGGTCATCTCACTGCCTCCTGCTACGCGAAATGGACTGGGAAATGAGGTAGAAACCGAGGACTAGTGCCGAGATCACGATCAGTGGCGCCACGGAGAACCAGGGGTTGGTCTCCAGATAGCTGTTGCCGGAGGACAGGATGCTGCCCAGTGACGGCGTCGGTGGTGTGACGCCGATGCCCAGGAAGCTTAGTGCGCCTTCGACGAACACCGCAAGCGACAGTGACAGCGCGAACTGGACGCCGAGCGACTCCACCGAGTTGGGCAGAACGTGCCGACGCAGCACGTAGATGTTTCGCGCACCGCTGACCCGCGCCGCCTCGACGTAGGGCAGTTCCCTGACCCGGAGCACCGACGTGCGGGCGAGACGGCCGAAGATGGGGATCTCGGCGAGCACGATGACGATCCCGATCGTGCTCGCCCCGGGCGACAGTACGGCGGTCAGTGCGATGCCGAGGACGAGGGCGGGGAACGCGAGGATGACGTCGAATGTGCGCTGGGCGATCACATCTGAGACCGGGTGAGACACCGTGAGCACGCCGATCAGGGTGCCGAGGACAGCGCCGATGGGTACCGAGATGAAGATGATCAACAGATCCACCCGGATGCCGTACAGCACCCGTGTCGCGACGTCGCGGTTGAGATCGTCGGTGCCGAACCAGTGGTCGGCACTTGGCGGCAGCAGGTATGCGCCGTCGATCTGCTGGTCCGGTCCGTACGAGGTGAGTACCGGCGCGACCAGTGCGAGGGCCACGATGCCCAGCACCAGGATGCTTCCGACGAGTCCGACTCCGGTGAAGAGGCTCCGCGAGAGCGGGGGTCTGACCCGACGCCGCTCACGATCGGTGGGCGACTCGGGGATGAGGCCGGGCTCGATGTCGGCGGCGGTGGGCGACGCTGCGCCGGTCGAGGTGGTCAGCGAGGTTGTCATCAATGTCCTGCCAATCAATTCGATGAGTTCAGGCGGATTCGGGGATCGAGCCAGGCGTGGAGAACGTCGGCGACTAATTGGAGTACGACGAACACCGCGACCGACAGCAGGACAAGGACCTGGACGAGGGGGTAGTCGCGGGCGAAAATGCCTTGTTCGGTCAGCAGTCCCAGGCCGGGCCAGCCGAAGATGGCTTCGACGAGGATTGCACCGCCGAGCAGTCCGCCGGTGACCAGCCCGAGCGCGGTGAGACTTGGCGGCAGAGCATTGCGCAGTGCGCTGTGGATCACGATGTCGCGCTTGGGTACTCCCAGTGCCCGTGCGGTGGTCGCATACGGCTGACGCAACTCGGTCCGCAGCGCCTCGGTGAGGAATCGAGCGAGAGTCGCGCCCGCGGGTAGGGCCAGGGCGACGGCAGGCAGCAACAGATACTGGGCGGTGATCCCCGGATCGGTGAACAGGCCCTCCGGTGGTGTCCCGCCGGCGGGAAGCAGTCGCCAGTGGACCCCGAACAGCAGGATCAGCACCGTGCTCACGACGAACGTCGGCACGGCGATCGCGACCGCATTGACGCCGGTGACAGCAGCATTGACGAACCGGTTGTCGACGATCGTCGCTGCCAGACTCAGTGCAAGTGCCAGGAGGACGGCGAGCACCAACGCGGTGACGGTGAGCAACACGGTGTGCACGAGTCCGAAGGACACGAGCGATCCGATGTCGCCGCCGACCTGATAGCTCTTGCCGAGATCGAGGGTCGCGATGCCCGCGATCCACGTGGCGTACTGGGCGAAGAAGCCACGATCGAGTCCGAGGTCGTGTCGGATCGCCGCCAGCTGCTCGGGTGTGGCGTCCGGACCGGCCAGCGCCGATTCGGGTCCGCCCGGGATCAGCCGGACAATGGCGAAGATCAATACCGACGCCACGAACAGCACCAGGATCGCCGTGGGTATGCGGCGCAACAGATATCCGGTCATCAGGAGTTCCGTCCTTGTGTGTTGAGGTAGGTCTCGCCGAGATGCAATTGAGCACGCCTGTCCCAGTCGATGTTGCCGACTGCGGGTGACGCCGCGGATTGCTGGAACACCACGCCGATCTCGACGAGGAACAGATCGTTCAACCAGATGTCGTCGAGTTGCCGATAGGCGGCGAGGGCTGCGGGCGACGTCGGGTCGGGAGCGTTCCAGGCAGCGTTGGCCGCCTTGGCGTAGTCGGGGTTGACGTAGTTCGACGAGTTCTTCGCTGCGTTGAACGGGTAGGCGGAGACTGCGAGGGTCGACGGTGTGAACTGAGCAAACCCATGCTGCAGCAACCAGATTCCATCGAACTTGCCACCGATCAGCTTCGACGACTGCACCGTGTTGTCGTTGGGACGCAATTGAACAGGAATGCCGACGTCTTTGAGGTTGGACTGCACGATCTGCGCCACCACGCGATCGACGCCCTGGGTGGAGTAGTCGAGAGTGATAGGCGCAACCGGTCCGTGCTCGGCGACGAGTCGTCGTGCCTTGGTCACATCGCGTGTGTAGGTCGTGTTCTTCGACGCGTCGTAGGCCGGGGACCACTTGGGCCAGGGCAGGTTCACGACGTAGCCGCTCTTGCGGAAGACGTCGTTGATGATGCGTTCGCGGTCGATCGAGAATGCGATCGCCTTGCGAAGGCGAACGTCGGACAGCGCGGGGTTCGACACGTTGATGCCCACGTACTCCTGACTTTCGGCGCCGGTGTACGTGATGGCGCTGAAGCCGTATCGACGCGTCGCCAGCTCCTGGTCGTGGTTGTTGAGGCCGTATGCCAGATCGATCTGGCCGGTGCGCAGTCGTGTGTAGAGGGCCTGTTGGTCGGTGATGATGTCCAGGTCGACGCCATCGAGGTTGGCGCGCGGACCCCAGTAGGAGTCGTTGCGAACCAGGTGAACGTCGGAGTTGGGTTGCCACGAGGCGAATCTGAAGGGACCGGTTCCGTTGAACACCTTGCCTGCGCGCAATCCGTCGAGTGTGTTGCCGTCGATGATCGGTGCCGAGTCGAGCAGGTCGAAGATGTTGCTCAGCGGGTGGTCGAAGGTCAAGACCACGCGATGCGGGTTGCTGGTGTCGTAGCCGGTGATGGCCGCGGCGGTCCGTTTGAACTGCGGAGTCCACGGTCCAGCGGTGTAGGCCTTCAGCGAGCTCTCGACGTCGGCGGAGGTGAAGGCGCGACCGTCGTGGTAGCGCACGTCGTCGCGCAGATCGAGCGTCAGCGAGCGACCGTCCGGAGCGAGCTGCCAGCGTGTCGCCAGCGACGGCCGGACGGTCAGATCATCGCGCGAGTACCGGATGAGGGTGTCGAAGACGTTCGACACCACATGACCGTTCATGCTGCCCGTACCGATCTGCAGGAAGGTCTTCGGGCTCAGATCGTTGAGGACGCCTACCCGAAGGGTCCCGCCCTGCGGGGGCTTGTGTCCCGGTGGCAGCGCGGTCGCCGTCGAGTTGTCCTGTTGGGCCACGGCAGAGGTGCAGGCTGTCGCCGTACCCATCGTCAACAGTGCGACGACAGCGAGAAGCGCGGCTCGTGTGCGTATGGGCATGGTGTTCGGAGTCTCTTCCGTCCGAGGGACTGTGGGGGTCGCTCGTGCCGCAGCGGGGGCCGAGGCGTCGACCGGACGACGTGTGGCCTGGTCGGCGTACGGCGTCGGATAGCAGCAACTGTGCGGGGTTGCGGGCGACGAATTCAAGCCGAACGCGACTTTCCCGGCAGCGTCGGAGAAAGGGTTGACAGACCCGACCGTCGTGCCAATGGTGTGTGGGGCACAACCGCGGACAGCGATGACCGTGCGACATCCAAGGAGTAGGTGATGACCGGAAGCAGCGGCGAAATACCCGACTATGCACGGGGATACGAGGGATTCGGGGGTCGAGTTGGTCGCACCTCGTCGCAATCGACACCCTGGTGGAAGCCCGAACCGAGTGCACCGGCAGGAGCGCCGAACATCGTCGTCGTACTCATCGACGACATGGGCTATTCCGATATCTCGCCGTTCGGTGCGGAGATCGACACACCCAACATCGCGGCGCTCGCCGACCGTGGATTCCGGTTGTCGAACTACCACACGACGCCGGTCTGTTCGCCGGCCCGCGCCGCGCTGCTGACCGGACTCAACCCGCACCGCGCGGGCTACGGCAGTGTGGCGAACTCCGATCCGGGTTATCCCGGCTTGCGTCTCGAACTCGCCGACGACGTGCTCTCGCTGCCGGAGATCCTGCGCGCCAACGGCTACGCGACCTACGCCGTCGGTAAGTGGCATCTCGCGCGTGACGCGAACATGAGTCCGGGTCGCACCCGCGACTCGTGGCCGCTGCAGCGCGGGTTCGACTCGTACTACGGCTCGCTCGAAGGGCTGAACTCGTTCTTCTACCCCAACCAGCTCATCGCCGACAATTCAGTCGTGGACGTCGACGAGTACCCCGATGACTACTACGTCACCGACGATCTCACCGAACATGCTGTCGCGCAGATCAAGTCGCTGCGCGCGCACGATGCGGAGAAGCCCTTCTTCCTCTACTTCGCGCATATCGCCATGCACGGCCCGCACCAGGTCAAGAACTCCGATCTGGAGAAGTATCGCGGACGATATGCCGAGGGATGGGATGTGTTGCGTCAGCGACGATTCGACCGCCAGGTCGCAGAAGGACTGTTCGACCCGGATACGCCGATCGCCGAGCGCAACACCGAGCCCGGTTACGACGCGCCGCCCTGGGATGAACTCGATGTGTCGGAGCAGCAGCGGTTCGCGAAGTACCAGGAGGTCTATGCGGCCATGGTCGATTCGGTCGACCAGAGTGTCGGGCGAATCGTCGACACGCTGACCGAACTCGGAGAGCTCGACAACACGATCATCGTCTTCACCTCTGACAACGGAGGTACCGCCGAGGGCGGACCGGTCGGAACCCGTTCGTACTTCAGCCAATTCGTGCACGGACCGGTGCCGTCGGACTGGGAGCGCGACGTTCCGCACGATGAGGAACTCATCGGCAGCGCGGCTCTCGGGGTGCACTATCCGCGCGGCTGGGGCCAGGCGTCGAACACGCCATTCCGTTTCTACAAGGGGCAGACATTCGCTGGTGGTGTGCGGGTGCCGTTCGTGCTGTCGTGGCCGCAGGGCCTGCCGCGGGACGCTGCCGACAACGGTGTCCGCCGCCAGTATGCGTACGTGACGGATCTGGTGCCGACGCTGCTCGAGTTGGCAGGGGTCGAGGCGCCGAACGAGCGGCACGGCAAGCCGGCACAGTCGCGCGACGGCCTCAGTGCTGCAGCGTTTCTGCGCGATCCCGCGGCGAGCTCGGACCACACCGAGCAGTACGCGGAGTTCGGTGGCCACCGCGGGTACTACCGGGACGGGTGGAAACTGCTGTCCCTTCACCGGGCACCGGATCGCGTCGACGATCCCGAGTGGGAACTCTACGACGTGACCACCGACCCGGCGGAGACGCGCGACGTGGCTGCCGAGAATCCCGAACTCGTCGCCGAACTGGCGCGCGCGTGGGACGAGGCCGCCTGGCGCAACACCGTTTTCCCGCTCTACGATTCGCCCGCCGATCAGGTACGTCGACGACCAGACGAAGACCGTTACAGCGACCCCGTGCGCATCCTCGCGGGTACACCGACACTCGAGCGGTATCGCTCGAGCAAACTGATCGCCTACCGAGACTTCGACATCGAGGTCGAACTGCGCGACTGGACTGTCGGCGACGAAGGCGTGCTGGTCGCGCACGGTGATCCGCAGGGCGGGTACGTGTTGTACGTCGAGGATGGGACGGCGCATTTCGTGTTCAACAGTTATGGCCGCATCGCACGCGCGTCCGGCGAGTTGCCCGCGGGCGTCGACACGATAGTGCTCCGTGCCGTTGCCACACCTCAGGTGCGCTGGGATTTCGTACTAGAGACGTCGGCCGGTGGTCAGGTCGAGGTGATCGCCAAGTTGGACAACCAGTTCCAACTCGTGGGAATGGCCCCATGGACGGGCATCTCGGTTGGTCTCGATGCGCGCGGGCCAGTCGACGTCGAGCTGCGGGCGCGGCGGGGAGTGTTCCGCTTCGGTCCTGCGCTGCGGGCGGTGAACTATCGGCCGGGTGCGGTGCGTGTGCCCGCGGGCATTCGTCGTGAGATCGACGAAAGCGCGGAGTACCACGCCGATTGATCGGCGCAAGGTTGTGATCGTCGTGAGCGTGAAGCTTCTCGCACGCGCCGATCGATGAGGAAATCGAAAGACGACATCAGCTCAAGGAGTGCAATAGTGACACTGACACAGATCGACGAACGTAACGACAGCGAGACTGCGGCACAACAGATCTACGACGCCGGATCGATCACCGTGACCAAGCTCGGCGAGAACATCGGTGCGAAGATCGACGGCGTTCGGCTCGGCGGCGACCTCGCCGACGAGCAGATCGAGGCCATCCGCACTGCTCTCGCGGTCAACAAGGTGGTCGCGTTCACCGGACAGGACCACCTCGACGACGAGACGCAGTACGCATTCGCCTCACTGCTCGGTGAGCCCACTGCGCCGCACCCCACCGTGACATCGCGTGGCGACCAACTGTTGACCATCGAAGGTGCGGCAAATAGTTGGCATTCGGACGTGACGTTCGTCGATCGCATCCCCAAGGCGTCGTTGCTGCGGCCGATCGTGCTCCCGACGTACGGCGGAGCCACCACCTGGGCGTCGACCGTCGCCGCCTACCAGCAGTTGCCCAAGCCGCTGCGTTCGCTGGTCGACGATCTGTGGGCGACACACTCCAACCTGTACGACTATGTGGGACAGAAGGAACCGTCGGGCGGCGTCGACGTCGCGCAGAAGGCCGAGCACTACGCGGAGTTCACCAGCTCCGAGTACGAGACCCTGCATCCCGTGGTCCGTGTGCACCCGGAGACCGGTGAGCGCAGCCTGCTGCTCGGACACTTCGCCAAGGAGTTCCGCGGCCTGAAAGCGTCGGAGTTCGCGAATCTGTACCAGCTGCTGCAGGCTCGGATCACCAAGCTGGAGAACACCTTCCGCTGGAACTGGAGTTACGGCGACCTGGTGATCTGGGACAATCGTGCCACCCAGCACTACGGTATCGCCGATTTCGGCAACCAGAAGCGTCAGCTGCATCGGATCACGCTTGCGGGCGACATCCCCGTCGACATCAACGGTCACCAGAGTCAGGTACTCAAAGGCGATGCGTCGCACTACTCCTCGGTGGAGGATTCGAAGCGACTGCGCGCCTTCGCTGCTTGATCCGCCTGCCGGACACCGTCCGGAGAGCGCGAGATGCGGTCGGACCATGGACTGGGTCCGGCCGCATCGTGCGTCCACGGATCGCGTCGCCGGGTCTGTGGATGACGTGGGTGGCGTGACGGACTTGTCGCACTAAACTCCTCCGCATGTCGATGAGCGCGAAGTTCGGAGTCTGTTGTGGTGCCCTCGCGGTGCTGGCCCTTGCGGGCTGCTCGTCGTCGGGCCAGCCTGTGGCCGAGGGGGATTCCGGCGGCGCGTCGAATTCTGTTCCAGCGGCACCCGAGAGTACGGCGGCCGTGCAGCCTACCGGCCCCGCGGTCGGGACCGCGACGATGAAGGTCCTGGGGGGCTCGGCCCCTGTCACCATCCGTTACCGGATCAACGGCGGACCGGAAACCACCGAGACCTCGGTGACCCTGCCGTGGAGCAAGGACTACCCCGTCTACAACGAGGTGTCGTCGAGCGTCAGTGTCACCGGCGGCGAGGTCACCTGCACGATCATGATGGGCAGCAACCTCGTGTCCTACAAGACCGAGACGAATCCGACCTGCGAGTTCGCGTACTACGGGTGAGATGGCGGGGGAACAAACCCCCGCCCTGCGGAGCCGCCTAGGAGAATCGAACTCCTGACCTATTCATTACGAGTGAATCGCTCTACCGACTGAGCTAAGGCGGCGTGCTGCGCGAGGCAGCGCTCACGAGTGTAGCGAGCGAGCTCGGAGGAACCAAAACCGGGCGTCGTCGATGTCTCGGAGTCTGTACCTCAGAACGGGAAGTCCCGGCCACACGGAACTGCGACGGGTGAGCTCGGATCGAGCGCGTTCTGCACCAGCGCGGCCACCGTCGGCGAGTAGATCATGCCGAGGTGTCCGACCTCCGACGCGGGGCACACATCCTGTACGACGGTGTTGGTCACGTTGGATGCGGGCTCCATCAGCGCGTTGTGCAGGGGGAACACGACTTCGTCGTGGGTCGTGGCCAGGTTGACGTAGCGGATGTTCGGGTGGTTGGGCCCGTTGTCGCCTTCGCCCGGAGGTGGTGGTGTTCCACCGAACGAGTAGCCGCGGTTGGCTCCTGACACGTTGACCATGGTGCCGATCTGCTCGGCTCTTCCGGGCAACTGGGTGACCGATTGTGCGACTGCCGCACCCTGGGAATGGCCGACCAGGTCGACGGTTGTCGCGCCGGTCGTCTTCCTCACCTGGTCGATGAAGTCGGCCAACTGTTGGGTCGACGTCACCCTCGGGCCGAGTCCGCCGACCGATCCGCTGCCGGGCACCTGACCAAAGGTGAACGTGTAAACACAGAAACCGGCGTTGGCCAGGGTCGGCGCGAGAAACGACCACGCCGACGCCTGATTCGACGCGGTGCCGTGCACCAGGATGACCGGATCACGGGCGTAGCGATCCTCACAGCCGGGCCGATTCGCCCCGGCGGGGGCGGCATCGGCGGGGCCGGTCAGCCCATCACGTTGCGCGGCCACCACATCTGTGGTGACCGGATAGGCGGCGACAGCCGCACCGGCGCCGAACGTCATCCCCAAGAGAGTTGCCGAGAGCACCAGCGCCGCGCGTACGCGTCTGCGCATGCGTCGATCTTCCCAGAACCGGGCACCACGCGAAAGATGACGAGACAATTGCATGAACACCTGACAACCGGTTCGTCTCGATCGGGCACAAAGCATGAGCCAGGAGCGGTGATCGGCCGTACCGTCGGCGTATGGCACCCTCTCCGCGAAAGCCCGTCACCGCAGCAGACGCCACCGCCCGACTCTCCGATCCCTGGCGGGTCATCGGCAACAGCGTCCGAGCCGGGTACGACACCGGATCGATGGCGCGCGGCGTGCGTTTTCTGCATCGGATAGCACAGGAAGCCGAGATTGCCGACCATCATCCCGACATCGATCTCCGTTACGGCACAATCCATCTCACCATCGCGACGCACAGTAGCCATCGCATCACCGAAGCCGACGTCGCGCTGGCGAACCTCATCGCACAGATCGCGCGTGAACTCGAACTCGAACCGCTCTCCCTGCCTGAAGCGCGCTTCGACGTCGCCATCGATGCCCTCGACATCGACAGCATCCGACCCTTCTGGATCGCCGTGCTCGGCTACACGGAGCTCGACGGCGAGGCGCGCGAGTTCGAAGCCGCGGATCTCGTCGACCCGGCGGGCCGCCTGCCGGCGGTCTGGTTCCAGCAGATGGACACCGAGCGGCCACAGCGCAACCGCATTCACATCGATCTATGGGTTCCGCACGACGAGGTCGACGCACGCCTGAAGGCCGCGCAGGACGCGGGCGGCACCCTGGTCAGCGACGAGTTCGCCCCTTCGTGGTGGGTGCTCGCCGACGCGGAGGGCAACGAGGTGTGCTTGTGCACCTGGCAGGAGCGTGCGGAGAAGGAATTCGTCGGCGCCTGACCACCGGAGACCGGAGGCGAAGGTTTGGGCTGAAACGACTGAAAACGGGCGAGGCCTTATTGCCGCGCGGTCGGCTCCCGCTCGGCGACGCCGCCGATCTCGTCACAAAGATTCGACTCGCTAAGCAAACCGGTGTACAACTTGTATCTATGTTGGATCTGAGTGCTGCGTCCGCGGCCGATCGGGTATACGGCGAGGTCAAGGAACTGATCCTGACCAACGCCATTGCCGGGGGCGAGCTCATCAGCGAGGGCGAGGTGGCCCAGCGCTGCGAGGTCAGCCGCACCCCGGTCCGTGAGGCGTTCCTGCGGCTGCAGGCCGAAGGCTGGATGAGGCTCTATCCCAAACGAGGCGCCCTGGTCCTCCCGGTCACCGACACCGAGGCCCGCGACGTCGTCGACGCGCGGATCCTCATCGAAACCCACGCGGTTCGCACAGTGGTGGCCAGCGGAAGGGTGACCGGAGAGTTGATCGCGAACCTCCGCCGGAATGTGGCCCTGCACGCGAAAGTGGACGCCGACGACATCGCGACCTTCGCCCGGCTCGACGCCGAGTTCCATCAGTTCATCGTCTCGGCAGGACACAACGGCGTGCTCGCCGACTTCTACCTCGGTCTCGCCGAACGCCAGCGGCGGATGACGACTGCCAGTGTGCATCGCGAGCCGACGGTCACCCCGCGGATCATCGCCGAGCACACCGCGCTCGCCGACTCGATCGAACGCTGCGACGCCGACGAGTTTGCGACGTTGCTCGTGGATCACGTCGCGGGCGTGCACCGGATCGACGACGTCCACGCCGTACACGTTCAGGCCGGCACAGCTTCGATGACTTCAGCTCTGGAAGGACAACAGTGACGACCACCGCAGCAAACGCACCATCCACAGCAGCCGGCTCGACGGTCCGTCGTACCGCGTGGATCGCCGTGGCACTCGCGGTGTTCGCGTCCGCCTGGGGTGGAAACGAATTCACCCCGCTGCTCGTGATGTACCGCGAGACCGGCAATTTCGGTGCCGTCGCGGTCGACGCGCTGCTGTTCCTCTACGTGGTGGGCATCGTGCCGTCGTTGCTGATCGGAGGTCCGCTCTCGGATCGGATCGGACGTCGCCCACTCATGCTTCCCGCGCCGGTCTTCGCGGCGGTGGGGTCGTTGCTCCTGGCTTTGGGTGCGAATTCCATAGTGCTGCTGTCCATCGGTCGGGTGTTCAGCGGTATCGCGCTCGGTCTGTCGATGGCGGTCGGCGGTAGCTGGATCACCGAGTTGTCCGTCCGTGGCGGTGACACTGCGGCATCCGGTGCGCGCCGCGCCGCGATGAGCTTGACGGCCGGGTTCGGGATCGGCGCAGGTGTGGCCGGTGTGCTTGCGCAGTGGGCTCCGTGGCCGCATGTTCTGGCCTATGTCGTGAACATCTCGCTGGCAGCCTTCGCGATGGTTCTGCTTCTGCTCCGTGCACCCGAAACGCGTTCGGCCAGTGCTACTCCCGGGCGTCTTGTCGACGATCTGAAGATACCGTCGGCGGGCCATCGTCGGTTCCTGTTCGTGGTGTTGCCGGTCGCGCCGTGGGTGTTCGGTGCGTGTGCGTCTGCGTACGCGATCATCCCCGCATTGATGTCTGCACGGACCGCGGGTGCGCCGATCGCGTTTGCGGCATTGTGCTGTGTGCTCGGGCTGGCCGCCGGCTTCGGTATCCAATCACTCGGCCGTCGGATCGACAATCCCGACGGGGTGCGCGGGGTCGTGACAGCTCTGACGGTGCTCGCCGTCGGCATGGCACTCGCCGCGGTCGCCGCGCACATGTTGACGATCTGGATGTCGCTGATAGCGGCCACCGTTCTCGGCTGCGGCTACGGCATGGCGATGATCTCGGGACTGCTCGAGGTCCAGCGCATCGCCGCGCAGACCAGCGCGAATACGGGCCGCAATGACCTCGCCGGTCTGACGGCGGTGTTCTACAGCGTCACCTACCTGGGGTTTGCTATTCCTGCGGTGCTCGCGGTGATCACGGAGTTCTGGCACGCCGTCACCTATACCCACATGTTCATCTTCGGAATCGTCGCGGCGCTGCTCTGTCTCGCCGTTGCGATGTACGGACATCGGAGGCACACCGCAGCTGTGTGAGGGCGCCGGTTCACCAGTCAGGTGCTTTGCAGCGTCACTCGTTCGGTGGGCGTCGGGAGAACATGTCGTGTAGCAGTTGCAGTTCCGACGTCGATGCCCGAGTGAGGACGTCCGGGGCCGGATCGTCCACCGACCAGACCTCTTGTAACACCGATCTTCCGGCGTCGGTGATACACACCTGCTTTCGTCGACGATCCGTTGACGACGCTTCGCGCACAACATATCCCGCGGCTTCGAGGTCGGACACCGCTACCGAGGCGGCAGGGGCGTCGATCGTCGCGGCCTGGGCGATCTCGGTGATCGTCAGCGGACCGTTGCGTAGTCGCTTCAACACGCGAATCCTGCTAAACGGCAGCCCGGTTGCGGCGACGACGGCGCGTCGCCAGGCGTCGCGGGAATCCGTGACGAACGACGTCAGTTCGCGCCAGACCTGAGTGACGAGCTCGTCGTGGCTCGTCGATTCGGCTGCTGTCAGGCGGTCGGCTGGGTCGTCTCGATCAGGCATCGGCCATCTCCGGTTCGATCAGTCGCTGTGACACCCTGCTCGCGGTACGCAGTGCCCAGGGCGTCGTGGACATGATGCCGAGCACCAGAATCGCTGCGCTGAAAGCGATCACGATCCACCACATCGCCGTCATGGCGGTCGAGAAGTCGACGGCGGTGTGCGCCGCGGCCAGCCCTGTGACGCTACCGGCAAGAGCCACGCCGAGACTGACACCGATCTGGCGACTCGTCGACGCCACGGCACTCGCGGCACCCGCTCGGTGTCGGGGCATGCCTGCGACGGCAGAGTTGGTGATGGGTGCGTTGATCATCCCGAAGCCCAGCCCGTAGATCAAGAACATGAAGGCGAGCAACGGAATCGGGGTGGCATCGTCGATGAAGAGCATCATCGACGAACTCACCAGGAGTGCGATCCCGGCGATCACCAGCGACGGTCGGGTGCCCCAGCGGCCAACGGCTCGTCCGGAGAGCGGTGAGCAGATCAGCACGGCCAAGGCCGGAGGCACGAGCATGGCGCCGGTGCCGACCGCGCTGAATCCTCGGTCCTCCTGCAGATAGAGCGACATCAGGAACAGGAAGCCGCCCCAGTTCGCGAACGCGCAGATCGCGATGACGGTTGCAGAGGCAAAGGGCACGCTACCGAAGAAGCGGAGGTCGATGAAGGGATCCTCGTGACGCCGCTCCCAGATCAGGAAACCGACGAAAGCGGCTGCGGCTACTACGAACACGGTGATGGTTCGGGTCGATCCCCAGCCGTGGCCCGGGCCTTCGATGAGACCGTAGACGGTGCCGCCCAGGGCGATCATCGCCAGAGCCTGGCCGACGGGATCGAGAGTGCGCATGATGGGCGAGCGCGATTCCGGGACGAGGATGGCGGTCAGCACGAACGCGAGGAGACAGATCGGCAGGTTGATCCAGAACACGGCACGCCATCCGACGGTGTCGATGAGCACGCCACCGACGATCGGGCCGGCCGCCATGGAGATGCCGACCACCGAACCCCACACTCCGATGGCACGGGCACGCTCGCGCGGATCGACGAAGATCTGCGTGATGATCGACATCGCGACGGGGTTGAGCATCGACCCGCCGATGGCCTGCAGTGCGCGGGCGGCGATGAGGACGCCGACAGTCGGTGCGAGGCTGCAGGCGAGCGACCCGATGGCGAAGGTGAAGAGTCCGATCTGGAACACCCGTCGTCGACCGTAGCGGTCGGCGGTGGCGCCCGACGCCATCAGCAGGCTGGCCAACACCAACGTGTAGATGTCGATGACCCACTGCAGCGACGACACGCTCGCGTTCAGATCACTCCGGATCGCGGGAAGTGCGACGTTGACGATCGTCGCGTCCATCGACACGATGAGCAGGCTCATGCAACAGGTGGCGAGGATCGCCATCTTCCTGCGCGGCGTCAGCTCGACAGAAGTGGTTGTGGACATACAAAGATTGTAGAACTACAAGTATCTGGCGTCCAGGGTTGTGCCCGGGTGAGTACGGTGACGGGCGGCTACGGGGACGAGGGTCACATCGTGTGGGCGCGGTAACCTGCACGAGGTCGACCGGTATGTGGGCGCGGGACGTTTCCGACGCATGCCGTCATCGGATGAGTGAAAGGACGGCTGTCAGTGCTGCTCGGGGCGTGGGTGAGTGTGGTGACCGTCCTCCTACTCCTTGTCCCCGGAGCGGTCGTCGGGCGTCGGATGACGTTGACGTGGCCGGTGGCCATCGCCGCGGGCGCGCCCATCACGTTCGCCATCGTGAGCGTGTTCACCGTGCTCTTCGGTGCGATCGGCTTCGAATGGAACGTCATCAGCGCACTTGTCGCGCTGCTCATCTCCTACGCACTCGCCTGGATCTATTCTGCGTTGCTCGGTACCCGGGCGGGACGTCGAATCGCACCTGCACCTGCTGCGACGTCGACGAATGAGACAGTCGACGCCCCGCTCGGTCGTGCTGCTGCGTTGCGGGGAGGCATCGGCATTGCACTGGGGGCGATCATCATCGCGATCACCTGCATCCGCCCCGTTGCGAAGACCGCATTCGCGGGTCTCGACAACATCCCGCAGGTGTGGGACTCACTCTGGCATGCGAGTTCGTTGCGCTGGATTCACGACACCGGCGTCGGATCGTCGCTGCGCATGGGCGAACTGATGAACTACGACACGCACGGATTCAACTACTACCCGAACACCTGGCACGCGCTCGGGGCCTTGGAGATCCCGTTGACCGGTGCGAATCCGGTGCAGCTCTACAACACCTATTCGCCCGCGACCTTGGCTGTCACCGTGACACTCGGCGTCGCCTCGCTGGCCTACTGGTTCGCGCGGCACCGCTTCGACACCTCCGCGTCGGCGCTGATCGCCGGGGTCGCCGGTGCGGTCGCGGCGCTGTTCCCGTCGCTGCCCTACGTTGAAGTCCAGTTGACGTCGGTGCCCAACGCCGTGGGTGTGTCGATGGCGCCGATCGCTGCGGTGTTGACGATCAGTGCGGTGCGGGATCGCCGGCGGGTGCTGCCCGCGGCGGTCGCGGTGTCCGGAGTGACGGCGACGCACCCGTCAGGGCTGATCCTCGTCGGGGTGATCGTCGGATTCTGGTGGTTGTTCGAGGCGTTGCGTCGACCTGTGCACAGCCGGGTCGGGGACTTCCTCACGCTGGTCGTGGCGGGTCTGGTGACGGTGGTGCTGGTCTTCCCGGTGGTGTTGGGAACGATCAAGGTCGCAGACACGAACGAATTGCCCTTCTTCGACTTCCGTGTCGACACGGTCGGCGTGCTGGAGGGGCTCTCGCAAGCCCTGTTCAACGGCACGGTGCCGTTGCAGACGCAGGACTACCCGGTGTGGGGGCTGGTGATCTTGACCGTGCTCGGTGCCGCCGCGTTGTTGTGGCTGCGGTGCTGGGGTGGCCTGGTGACCTGGGCGGTGTTCGTGTTGGTCACCGCCAATTCGGTTGTCTCGCTTGGGCCGTTGTCGGGGCCACTCGGTGTGATCGGTGGCT
Source organism: Gordonia otitidis (assembly GCF_020735545.1). Taxonomy (NCBI): domain Bacteria; kingdom Bacillati; phylum Actinomycetota; class Actinomycetes; order Mycobacteriales; family Gordoniaceae; genus Gordonia; species Gordonia otitidis. Next base: position 1,415,138 of record NZ_CP085974.1, on the reverse strand, counting down.
ACTTCTACAACTCGCCGCACCGTCTGACGTTCGTGGTGTCACTGTTCTCGGCTGCTGCGGTCGGCGTCGCATTGGGTATCCTTGCGCTCGCTGTCGCCTGCCGGATCGCGAACGCCGGCTCTGCTGATTCCGTTGCGACGCAACGTCGTTGGGCAGTACCGGCGGTCTTCGCCGTACTGCTGGTTCTGGTCGCGGGCGCCGGCGTCTGGCGCTATCCGCCAAATGCGCAGATCGCGTCGAAGGAACGGGGCGAAAAGCTCGTCGGTCGAGACGACCTGGCTGCCTACCACTGGTTGGAGCGCCAACCTGATGCACACGGTGCGCTGATCCTGAACAACCTCGATCAGGGCACCGGCTGGCTGTATCCGGTCACCGGACTGACGCCGCTGTTCTCCTTCTACCGTGCCAACGACTTCTCGCCACGTCAGCGCGATCTGTTCTGGGGCACCGCGCAGATCGGCAGCGATCCTCACGTCGATCAGATCGTGCGGGACATGAACGTGCACTACGTGGTCGACAGTCCGCCGAGCTACTGGCCGTTCCAGAACGGCGTACCCGATCCGGAGCACGGCGTGCAGGGCGATCCGTTCCTCGCGTTGCGCGAACACGGCGCACCCGGGCTGACCGAGGTGTTCCGGCAGGGCACCGCCACCGTCTATCGAGTGAACGAGAGCGTGCTGCGGCCCGGCGGGTGAGTCGCGACGGGCCGGGTGCGGTGGTGCGCAGGCTGCGGCCTCCGGCGCGGTGGTCGGGGGGCTGGGGGTGCTGCAGAAAGTGGGGGAAGGAGTTCTTCCCCGGGTTTTGGTCGTTTCCGCGGGTTGTTTCTGGGGGAAGGGGATGGAGCTAGGGGAAGGGTCCGTGGGCGGCGCAGAAAGTAGGGGAAGAGGCCCGGGGGCGGATGTGTGCGGGGTACTTCAGAAGTGTCCTGCGCCGCGGTGGTCGGGGGCCGCAGAAAGTGGGGGAAAGAATTCTTCCCCGGGTTTTGGTCGTTTCCGCGGGTTGTTTCTGGGGGAAGGGGATGGAACAAGGGGAAGAGTCAGCGGGCGGCGCAGAAAGTGGGGGAAGGAACCGGTGGAGGTGCGGAAAAGCCGGGAGAGGCCGTCGCGGGGCGGGTGTGCGGTGCCGGGTGCACACGCTCGGCGCTCGACTGATCCGGCGCTGCGGAAAGTGGGGGAAAGAACTCTTCCCCTACTTTTGGTCTTTTCCGCGGGTTGTTTCTGAGGGAAGGGGATGAAACCAGGGGAAGGTCCCGTGACCAGCGCAGAAACCAGGGGAAGTGGCTGGAGTCGCTGCAGAAACTAGGGGCAGGTCCCGCGTGCCGAGCAGAAACCAGGGGAAGAGCCCGCGACCGGGGGGTGTCAGATGGTCTGTGTAAGTCCAGTGCTCATTAGTGAGAGGAAGATTTATGAGCATGGCGTTAGACGACAAGCAGCAGGACAACGACGACCACCCGCAGCTGCCTGAGCTCGCAGAGCCGCGTTCGACTGCGGAGGTGGCCGAAGCGTTGCAGGCCTCGGGCATGGTCGATGAGTTGTTGGCCCAGATCGATTCGGGTCAGGTGCAGGTCACCGGGGACGGTGGCTTGATTCCGGGCTTGATCAAACTCGCCCTCGAACGCGGTTTGAAGGCCGAGCTGACCGATCACCTCGGCTACGAGAAGGGCGACCCGGCAGGCCGGGAACTGCCCAACGCCCGCAACGGATCAACCCCGAAAACGGTGGCGTCTGAGGCGGGGCCGGTCGAGCTGAAGGTCCCTCGTGACCGTGACGGCACCTTCACCCCACGTCTGGTGCCGAAGGGATCGCGTCGGCTCGGCGGCCTCGATGACATCATCATCTCGCTGTACGCCGGAGGCATGACGTTACGCGACATCCAACATCATCTGGCCGCCACGGTGGGCACCGATCTGTCGCATGAGACGATCTCCAAGATCTGCGACGAGGTTTGCGACGCGGTCGATGAATGGCAGAGCCGGCCGCTGGAAGCGTTGTATCCCGTCCTCTATCTCGATGCCCTGGTGGTCAAGGTCAAAGACGGTGCTCACGTTCGAAATAAGCACGCCCACATAGCTATTGGTGTCGACATGGCTGGCGTCAAGCATGTGCTGGGCATCTGGATACAGGCTGAAGAGGGCGCGAAGTTCTGGGCCGGGGTGTGCGCGAATCTGGCCAACCGCGGCGTCAAGGACGTGCTGATCGTGTGCTGCGACGGGCTGACCGGATTCCCCGAGGCGATCGAGGCGACGTGGCCTTTGGCCACCGTACAAACCTGCGTCGTGCACCTGATCCGCAACGCGATGCGGTTCATCAACTACAAAGACCGCAAACAGGTCGCCCGGGCGATCAAACCGATTTACACCGCCCCCGACGCCGAGACCGCGCGCCGAGAATGGGAGATCTTCCGAGATTCGGCGTTGGGTGTCACATATCCGAGTGCGGCACAGGCTTTCGACCGCGCCTGGGACAGATTCATCCCATTCCTGGCCTTCCCACCCGAGTTGCGCAAGGTCATCTACACCACCAACTCGATCGAGTCGCTGAACTATCAACTCCGCAAGGTCATCAAGAACAGGGGACACTTCCCCAACGACGTCGCGGTCCGCAAACTGCTCTGGCTGGCTATCTGCGACATCGAGGACAAACGAGCCAGGCAACGCGAGAAGGAACGCGGCAAGCCAGCCAGTCAGCGTAAAGCGCCCGGACGACTCGTCGAAGGGCAAGTCGTGACCAGCTGGAAACAGGCCCTCGGACAACTCGCCCTGGCCTACCCCGACCGCATCGAACCCCACCTCAACTAGACACCGAAAGCGAACCCAAGAAATCAGGAGTTACGTTCTTACACAGACATCTTGACAAGCTCCGCGACCGCCGCAGAAACCAGCCGCAGAAACCAGGGGAAGAGCCCGCGACCGCCGCAGAAACACCGCAGGAACGAGGCAAAGACCCCGCGGCCGACGCGGGACCCTGCGCCCGGCTCATGCGTCGGGGTAGCCCTCCGGGTTGTTCGACTGCCAGCGCCAGGTGTCGACGCACATGTCGTCGATCGTCTTGCCCGCGGACCAGTTCAGCTCCTTGTTGGCCTTGGTCGGATCGGCGTACGACGCCGCGATGTCGCCTGCGCGACGCGGTGCGATCTCGTAGGGGATCGGGCGGCCGCTGGCGCGTTCAAAGGCCTGCACCACCTGGAGCACCGAAACCCCTTGCCCGGTACCGAGGTTCCACGTCGACATGGGGTCGCTGCCGGCGCTGATGCGCTCGAGGGCTGCGACGTGTCCCGCGGCGAGGTCGTCGACGTGGATGTAGTCGCGGACGCCGGTGCCGTCCGGGGTGTCGTAGTCGTCGCCGAAGATCGAGAGCTTCTCCCGACGCCCGACGGCGACCTGCGCGACGAACGGCATCAGGTTGTTGGGAATGCCGCTGGGGTCTTCGCCGATCTGTCCGCTCGGATGTGCGCCGACCGGATTGAAGTAGCGCAGCGCGGCGATCCGCCACGCGGGATCACTGGCGGCGACGTCGCGCAGCACCTGCTCGATCATCACCTTGGTCCAGCCGTAGGGATTGGTCGCCGACGTCGGGGAGTTCTCGGTCATCGGCAACACCGGTTCCGCCCCGTACACCGTCGCGGACGAGGAGAAGACCAGCCGATGCACATTGTGGCGTTGCATCGCGCGGAGGAGCGAGAACGTGCTGCCGAGATTGTTCTGGTAATACTCGAGCGGCTTGACCACCGATTCGCCGACAGCCTTGAACCCCGCGAAGTGGATCACGGCGTCGACGGCCTCGTCGTCGAAGAACTTCTCGGTCTTGTCGACGTCGGTGAGGTCGAATGAGTGCACGGGGATGTGGGTGCCGGTCAGTCCCTCGAGCCTGCCGACCACCGTCGGCTTGGCATTACTGAAATCGTCGACGACGACGACGTCGTGTCCGGCTTCAACGAGTCGGATCACCGTGTGTGAGCCGATGTAGCCGGCTCCTCCGCTGACGAGTACGCGCATGACGACCACGGTAAAGTGCGCGCCTGGGAGTCCACCAGCGGGGACCTGTGTGGCGTCCGCGAAGCGCGAGCGCTGCTATCGCGCATGACACAGCCGCTGTCGTGCACCGCACATGGCCAGTCGCATCGAGGCGCTCGTCAACGACGACACGAGCGCCTGATGGACCTACGTCGATGATGCCTTCGACGACGTGGTCTCAGGCCCTGTGAGACAGGCTTCCGCACTCGGAGTTGTGCTGCTGCCGCGCGACGTGGGGCGGAAACTGCACGCAAGCCGCGCGTGACCGACGGTGTGGCGACCGAGCAGCGTGGCGTCGTATCGATCACGTCGGACAGGCTCGGGTCACCACGGCGCCGCCGACGAGGGTGCCCACCGTCCCGACCGTCGGAGGCGACAGACACTGCATCACGCCGCCGAGCGTGGGCGTGAGGGTGCGCGGGTCGAACTGGAACGTCCAGCGCAGGTGGAGATCAGACGACGGGCGACGACCGGGATACATGCCGAATGCCTCGGGCAGCGTGGACCCTGGCCCCCGCCCCACGAAGGCATATCGCCTGTTTCCAGGTGTGCCCTGGTTGGCGTTGTGGAGCTTGCGCAGGACGGTGAAGAAGTACGGTGCGCTGAACGGGCTGTCCTGGCGGTAGATACCCGCGAACTCGTAGACCTGCACGTTCGCGGCGAAAAGCGCCTGGTAGGGGAGGTTGGCGAGGTCGTCGACGAGGGACGCCTCGGTCGGTGCCGGCGGTGTTGCGTCGGCCCTGGCGGCAACGGAGGCCGACACCGCGCCGCAGGCGACGATGACGCTGATCAGTGCCGCCACGATGCGACCGCGAACTCCGCGGCACACGCATCGACGGGAGCGCGGGACGCGAACCGAGCCCATGCAGACCTCCGTTGGTCGGTGGCCCCCGGCGGTCCTCCCTCACTGTCCAGAGTGTCGCGGGACTGCAGAACTGTCATCCTCGCCGACCCAATGAAACGAACCTGCAATCCGCGACGGTCACCTGTCGGGTGTTCGTGACCGAAGGGCAATGTGCCTCTGGCGGGGCGACGTCGAAGTCTCAGCCGACGACCTTCTTGGTGACCGCGTACTTCTGCTCGACGCCGTCCTTGGCCGGCTGCCACCAGCCTGCGTTGTCGCGGTACCAGTCGATCGTCGCCGACAGGCCGGACCGGAAGTCGGTATAACGCGGTGACCAGCCCAGTTCGGTCCTCAGGCGCGTCGAATCGATGGCGTATCGGCGGTCGTGTCCTGGCCGGTCGGTGACGAAGTCGAAGGCGTCCCGGGGCTGCCCGAGCAGTTCGAGGATGGTTTCGACGACGGTCCGGTTGTCGACCTCGCCGTCGGCGCCGATCAGGTAGGTCTCGCCGATCTGCCCCTTCTCGACGATCGTCCAGACGGCATCGTTGTGGTCGTCGACGTGAATCCAGTCGCGCACGTTGCGTCCGTCGCCGTACAGCTTCGGGCGCACCCCGGAGAGCACATTGGTGATCTGGCGGGGGATGAACTTCTCGACGTGCTGATACGGCCCGTAGTTGTTGGAGCAATTCGAGATGGTCGCGGGCACGCCGAACGAGCGCACCCACGCCCGCACCAGCAGGTCACTGCCCGCTTTGGTCGAGCTGTACGGGCTCGACGGGTTGTACGGGGTGGATTCGGTGAAGCGCGCCGGGTCGTCGAGGTCGAGGTCGCCGTAGACCTCGTCGGTACTGATGTGGTGATACCGCACGTCGTGGCGCCGCACCGCCTCGAGCAGGGTGTACGTGCCCACCAGGTTGGTCTGGACGAACGCCGACGGGTCGGCAAGCGAGTTGTCGTTGTGCGACTCCGCGGCGAAATGCACGACGAGGTCGGCGTCGGCGACGAGACGGTCGGTGAGCGCCGCGTCGGCGATGTCGCCCTCCACGAGGTCGATGCTGTCGGCGACGGGTGCAAGGGTCGACGGACTAGCCGCGTATGTGAGCTTGTCCAGAACGCGTAACTGCACGTCAGGCCGCTGCTCGAGTGTGCGGAGCACGAAGTTTGCGCCGATGAACCCGGCTCCACCGGTGACCAGAACCCGCATGCGCTCGTGACCTCTCATCTGTGGCGTGCGATCCGAATTGCCGCCTCGCCGTCGGCGTCTACCCTATTCGACATGCGCGGAATCATTCTCGCCGGCGGAACGGGGTCGAGGTTGCACCCGATCACGCAGGGTGTGAGTAAACAGCTGGTGCCTGTCTATGACAAGCCGATGATCTATTACCCGTTGTCGACGTTGATGTTGGCAGGTGTTCGCGACATCTTGGTGATCACGACACCGCAGGATTCCGCGGCGTTCTCGGGGTTGCTGGGCGACGGCAGTCAGTTCGGGGTGAACATCTCGTATGTGACGCAGGCGTCGCCGGATGGTCTGGCGCAGGCGTTCGTGCTGGGTGCCGATCACATCGGGAACGACTCGGTGGCGTTGGTGCTGGGCGACAACATCTTCTACGGCCCCGGTCTGGGTTCACAGCTGCAGGGGTTCGATGCGATCGACGGTGGTGCGATCTTCGCGTACTGGGTGGCCAACCCGTCGGCATACGGGGTGGTCGACTTCGACGCCCGGGGTAGGGCGGTGTCGTTGGAGGAGAAGCCGACCGCGCCGAAGTCGAACTATGCGGTGCCGGGCCTGTACTTCTACGACAATGACGTGATCGAGGTCGCCAAGGGTCTGCAGCCCAGTGCGCGTGGCGAGTACGAGATCACCGATGTCAATGCGCATTATCTGGAGCAGGGAAAGCTCGCGGTGAAGGTGTTGCCGCGTGGGACGGCGTGGTTGGACACCGGGACGTTCGATTCGTTGCTGGACGCGGGTAATTTCGTGCGCACCGTCGAACAGCGGCAGGGGCTCAAGATCGCTGTGCCAGAGGAGATCGCGTGGCGGCAGGGGTATCTGTCCGACGACGAGTTGGCGTCGTGCGCGGAGAAGTTGCGCAAGTCAGGATACGGCGATTACCTACTCGACGTGCTGGCGCGCGGCAAAGGTTTCGAGTAAAAAACAGGGGTTTCGAGTAAAAAAACAGGGGTTCGAGTAAAAAACAGGGGTTTCGAGTAAAAAACAGGGGTTTCGAGTGAACAACAGGGGTCTCGAGTGAACAGCATGGTGGGGGAGTTGGCGTGACGATTCGTCCGTTGTCGATCGACGGGGCATGGGAATTCACCCCCGTTCAGCACGGTGACCCGCGCGGGTTGTTCGCCGAGGTGTTCAAGGGTGACGTGCTCGCGGAGGTGATCGGTCACCGCCTCGACCTCGCCCAGGTGAACCTGTCGGTGTCGGCTGCCGGGGTGCTGCGCGGGGTGCATTTCGCCGACGTTCCGCCCGGGCAGGCAAAGTATGTGACGTGTCCGAAGGGGGCGATACTCGACGTCATCGTCGACATCCGCGTCGGGTCACCGACTTTCGGCACGTACGACACCGTGCTGCTCGACGACTCGGATCGGCGCGCGGTGTACCTGTCCGAAGGGCTCGGGCACGCGTTCTGTGCACTCGAGGACGGGTCGACGGTCACGTACCTGTGCTCGACCGGCTACAACCCCGGCGCCGAACACGGCATCAACCCGCTCGACCCGGAACTGGGCATCGACTGGCCGACGCTCGCGCGCGACGGCTCGCCGCTGACCTACGAACTGTCGGATAAGGACACCGCAGCACCGGGATTGACCGCGGCGCGGGAGTCCGGCCTGCTGCCCGATCACGCCGAGGTGACGGCATATCTGCGGTCCCTCGCCGAAGCGGCGTCGTAAACGCGGCTCGAGTTGGTGAACGCGGCCGGTACACCACCGGCGTTCACCGGTTCGGGCCGCGTCTGCGCGGGGTTCAGTCTCGACTGTTCTCGATCTCGGCGTTCTGCAGCGCGACGGCGCGGGCGAGACGTGCGTAGCGTATCTCCAGCTCGCGGAACCTGAGATACGTTGCGACAGTGGTGAATGCGAAAGCGATGACCAAGCAGTAGAGGACGAGGTCGGTGCCGCGCCCGACGCCGACCCAACCCGCGACGGTCGTCAGGTCATTGGGCCGGAACATCGCGTAGACGCCGAACACCACGAACGCGACGAACAGAAGTTTCACGCCTGCAGACGATCTCGCGTTACCGCGGTTGGTCACGAAGAACCACACCAGTCCGAGGGCCGCGAGTAGAAGAAGGATCTGGATGACGATCATGGGCTATCTCCTCATGCGTCCGTGCAGCAGACCGTCGGCGACGATGTTGACGCCGTTGATCAGCGACTGCCCCTTGGCGCGCGAGTAGTCGGTGTAGAGGATGGTGACCGGTTGTTCGGCCACCCGCCAGTGATGGTGGTCGATGAGTGCCACGAACTCCGACGCGTGACTCATGCCCGCCATCAGCAGGTCGAGTTGGTCGGCGACGGTCCTGTTGAACGCCCGCAGCCCGTTGTGCGCGTCGGAGAGCCCGAGTCTGCGGGTGCGTGGACTCAGGAAGACGACGGTCCGCAGCACGATGCGACGCAGGAGCGGAACCGACTCGCTGCGACCGTCGGCGAAGCGGGTTCCGACGATGATGTCGACGGGCTCGGAGCGGAGTCGGTCGATCATGGTCACCACGTCGTCGACGCGGTGCTGGCCGTCGGCGTCGAAGGTGACGAAGTAGCTGGCGCCGGGCCGTGACCGCGCATATTCGACGCCGGTCTGGATCGCTGCACCCTGCCCGAGGTTGACCGGATGGCGGACGACGTGAATACCGGTGGATGTCGTGTGTTCGTAACCGTCACGTGCCCGATCGACTTCGGCTGCGGCTTCTCTGATCCGGGCGACGGAGTCATCGGAGCTGCCGTCGTCGACACACACGATGTTGGGGAAGGTCTTCGCGGCCTCGACGAGGACGTCGCGGATCACCGCCCCCTCGTTGTAGACGGGGATCACCAACCACACGTCGTCGTTGGTCGAGCGGTCCGTCATGGGGGTTACCCTATCGGAGCAGGTGCGCAGCACCGGCGAGTGGACGCTCGGGGGTGGCGACCGTTTCGACGTCACGGGCTCGCTCTGGTGTCAGGTCGCCGAACGCAGCCGGATCGCCGGCGTCTAGCCTGTTGGGGTGCCGATCGACGTCATGATGCCCTTTTACGGCGACGTCGATCAGTTCAAGCAGGCGGTCACGAGTGTTCTCGAGCAGTCCGATCGCGGCTTTCGGCTGGTGGTCGTCGACGACGGCTATCCCAGTGACGAGCCGCGTGAATGGTTGGCCGCCCTCGCCGACGACCGCGTGCAGTACCTGCGTAACGTGCAGAACCTCGGGGTGAACGGCAATTTTCGACGCTGCGCCGAACTCGTCATCGCCGACCGCTTCGTGGTCATGGGGTGCGACGACGTGATGCTGCCGGGGTACCTCGCCGCCGTGCGTGCGCTGTCGGCCGCGCATCCCGACGCCGCCGTGATCGCGCCGGGTGTCGAGGTGATCGACACGGACGACCGCGTGGTCCGTCCGCTCGGGGACCGGATCAAGGCTGTCCTCGCGCCGTCGTCGTCGACGGTCTTGCAGGGTGAGGCTATGGCGACCAGCCTCTACCGCGGTAACTGGACCTATTTTCCCTCGCTGCTGTGGCGCACCGAGGCGGTGCGGAAGGTCGGATTCAGGGAGGGACTCGACGTCGTCCTCGACCTCGCACTCCTCGTCGACCTCGCGTTCGCGGGGGAAGCGCTTGCCTACGACCCGCGAGTCGTCTTCCGCTATCGACGTCATGAGGCATCGGTCAGCTCGGTGCAGGCGGTGGATGGCAGGCGTTTTGCGGAGGAGAACGCCTTCTTCGCCGCGGAAGCCGCTCGGTGCAGCGCCCGCGGCTGGCCTCGTGCCGCACGCGCGGCACGACTGCACCTCACATCGCGGCTGCACCACGCGATGGCGCGGATCGGCGGCGCGGCGACTGTGGTGTCGGCCCGGGTTCAGACCCGCACGAGACGGGCCAGGTGAACTCCGACGCCAGCGAGCGGCCCGAGGACGAGCGACAGCGCGACCCGGTCGGTCACCTCGATCGGAACGACGAGCAACGCCGCACACGCGACCGCTGCCGCCCACCAGCCGGCGGCATACCAGCGATGCGCCCCGACGGACAGCGTCGCAGCGCCGGTGACGGTCAGCAGCCCCAGCGCCGTGGCACCGAGCATGAACAGTGCGATCGCCGCGCCACCGAGGGCAAAATCTGCACCGAAGATGTGTGTCAGCAGCCAGGATCCGATCGCCCACGCCGCAATCGCGCCCACGGCCCCGACCACCACCACCGCTGCGAGCGGCACAGCCAGCGACCGCATCAGCGTTGCGCGGGCGGCGACGAATCGGGTGATCAACACTCCCTGAAAGCTGTTCAGTGGCACCAGGAGTGGTGCCCGCGTGAGCGTGACAGCGAGTATGACGGCACCCACCACGCGGGAGTCGTCGCCGGGTCGTGCTGTGATGTTGATGAGGACCGGAAAGCCCATCACCACGACGGCCGACGCCAACGCGGCGGCCATGGCCGTGAGTGTGTTCGAGGCTAGTCGTCGATCGTCGACGTCGCCGGGCAGACCGACCACGCGTCGAGCGGTCGCCGACAGCGAAAGCACCACGATCCACGAGACCGAGCCGAGCACCGTGATCATCAGGAAGGCCGGCACACCCCAGTCGAACGCCACGGCGATCGCCGCGCCGAACAGTCGGATGAGTGCGTCGATACTCAGCAGCATGGCGAAGGGCGACCACGACAACGAACCCGACAGTGCGCCACAGAGATGCGCGTACACAGCGAAACTCGCAACCCCGACGGCGAGCAGTACCACCGAGAGTGTGCGGTACTCGTCGAAGACGTGACCCGCCCACAGCGGGGACGACGCCGCTACGACAGCGGCCAGCCCGACCCCGATGGCCAGATTGACGACCACCGGTCTTCCCCGGGCGACTACGGATTCCGATGCGGCGCGGACCGTCCTGGTCGTCTCCTGCAGCTGCCCGTTCTGCGCGCCGGTCACCAGTCCGTACGCCGCCCAGAACACGGCGAACACGGCGTAGCCCGTCGCACCGAGCTGGCGTGCCGCGAGGAGTAGGACCAGATATCCCGACGCCGCCGCGATCACCGTCGCGATGGTGACGCGGCCGACGGCCCCGCGGCTGCCGACCGTGGACTCGGGTTCAGACCCGGACGTCATCGACACATCGATTGCCGCGTGTCAGGACGGTTCCGGGAAGGCCGGCAGCTCGGGGGTGAACAGCCAGGCCTGCCACAGGTCGTGCAGCGGGGTGTCGGAATAGTTCGCCGCGAGTGCGATGAAGTCCTCGGTGCTGACGGTGCCGTACCGATACTTGTCGGTCCAGCGGTGCAGCAGAGCGAAGAAATTGCCGTCACCGATCCGAAGTCGTAAGGCGTGCAGCGTGATTGCGCCACGCTTGTAGACCCAGTCGTCGAACATCTTGCGCGGCCCCGGCTCGGTGAGCGGAACCCGGACAGGGTTCGCGGCGAGCTTGGCGTAGTAGTGCTTGGCCCACTCACCGGCGCTTCGACCGCCCGACCGTTGGCTCCACAACCATTCGGCGTAGCACGCGAATCCCTCGTGAAGCCAGATGTCGTGCCACTGGTCCAGCGTCACCGAATTGCCGAACCACTGATGTGCGAGTTCGTGTGCGATCAGTCTCTCGGCATTGCGACTGCCGTCGCAGTGGTTGGCTCCGAAAGTGGAGAAACTCTGTGCCTCGATGGGGATTTCGAGCGGATCGTCGGTTACCACCACGGTGTATTTGGCAAACGGGTAGGGGCCGAACATCTCGGTGAACGCCTCGACCATCTCCAGTTGCCTGCCGAAGTCGATGCGGAAGTTCTCCTTCAACCGCGGTGGCAGAACGGCTTCCACCGGAACGGGTTTGGATGCGAGACGGAGCTGCTCGTACGGGCCGACCTGGATCGACGCGAGGTAGGTCGACATGGGTTCGATCTGCTCGTACACCCACGTCGTCTGTGCTGCACGCACGCGCTTGGACTCGAGAACGCCGTTCGCGAGGGCGTAGTACGGGCTGTCGGTGGTGATCGAGATGCGGTAGGGCGCTTTGGCGCTGGGGTGGTCGTCGCAGGGGAACCACGACGCTGCGCCATTGGGTTGGTTGGCACACAGTGCACCGTCGGTGAGTTCCTCCCACCCGACGGTGCCCCACGGACCACGGATCGGACGAGGGGTTCCGCTGTAGCGGATCACGATCGTCATCGCGCCGCCGGGCGGGATGGGCGACGACGGCGTGACGACGAGTTTGCGCTGTCGGTGGCTGTACCTGACGCGCATGTCGTTGACGGTCACCTTGCTCACCTTGAGGGTCGACGCCATGTCGAGACTCAGGCGCGGCAGTTCGATGTACGACGTTGCCGTCAATGTCGCGGTGCCCTCGAGTCGGTTGCTGGACACCTTGTATTCGAGGTCGAGATCGTAGCGGGAGATGCGGTAGCCGAGGTTGCCGTTGTCGGGCAGGTAAGGGTCGACGCTGTCGGCGGGAGTCCCGAGTACCGGTTGCCGTGAACTCTTCCCCGACTTTCCCGGCACTCAACGGCTCCTGTCTCTTGCTCTACGTGTCTGTCGAATTCTCTCGGACGGATGTTCTCGGCGCCGCATTCTCGGCGCCGTTTCCTCGATCCGGACGCGAGAACTCACCCTACCCGTAGCGTTGGCTTCGTGAGGCGCGCCATGTTGTAACCGGACCATGGTCCGGTTAGATTGATCTCGACACATACACAGCAGGGGCGGGTGACCGCCCCGTGAAAGGTTGAAGCATGTACCCGATCCGTAGTCTCGGACTCTTCGCCGCGCGAGTGATCCTCGGCATCATCTTCATCGCCCATGGTTGGCAGAAGCTGCACACCTGGGGTCTCGACGGAACGAAGGCGAGCTTCAGCAAGATGGGCGCGCCCTTCCCCGAGTTCTCGGCCTACTACGCGACCTGGGTGGAACTGATCGGCGGCATTCTGCTGATCGTCGGTGTGCTGCTCCCGCTGGTGTCGGTGCTGTTGATCATCGACATGATCGGAGCGATCTTCGTCGCACACATCGACCAGGGTTTCTGGGCCTCCGACGGCGGCTACGAGTTCCCGCTTGCACTCATCGCGGGCCTTCTCGCTGTCGGCTTCGCCTCGGCGGGTGGTCTGGCGTTCGATACCCATGTGTTCCGACGCCGGAACCGCGTGGCCGACTGACCCGCGGTCAGTGCGGCGTCAGCTCAGCTGATCAGGCCGTCGATCGTGACCTGCGGCCAGCGATGTGCGTCCGCCGATCTGGTCGTCGAGACCAGATCGGCGAGCGCGGTCCCCAACGCTCTGGCGTGGCGAATCGCGACGCCGTCGACGCGTTCGTCCGACAGCAGAGTCGTCGGGTCGCTCCCGTTGCGGTGCGCGGCTGCCGCGCCGAGCAATCGGCGGGCCGCAACCGGATCGGTCTCCCACAACGCGTCGGCGGTCAGCAGGTAGAGGCGCAGGGCGTGGGCGTAGTCGGCGAGGTGCACCAGCGCCCACGCCCAGTGCTTGGCGACGTCGACTGTTGCTGCTTCTCCACGCCCGTGCGTGTGCACGTATTTGCCGTACAACTCACGGCACAGCGGATCGGAGTCGGCCCAGAGTTCGAGTGCTGACATGCAGCGCACGCAGTCGTGGACGTTCGCGAGGTACGACACCGAATACGGTCCCTCGCGTCGAGATCGCATCTCGCGCAGGACCGAGAACTCGGCGAGGGCGTGGTCGTACTCGCCGGCCGCGTAGTGCGCTTCGGCGTCCTGTTGCATTTCTGCCAACATCTCCACAGTTTCCCCGATCGAGCGTCGCCACGTGCGGTCTTTGCCGTTTCGACGTCCGACGCTGCGCCTATCGTGGAGGTGTGAGCGACGAAAACGAATCCATCATCGAAGGTGACAGCGAGTACGCACTCGACCCCGACGATCAGTTGCAACCGCAGGACACGCTCGACGATCGGGGCGTCGAAGACGTTCTCGACGAGGGATACTCACCGCCCGATTACGAGCCCAAGGCCGCGATGCGCGGGCTCACCGCCGAAGAGATGCGTGAGGGCGAGTCGCTCGACGAGAAGCTCTCCGAAGAAGAGCCCGACGTGTGGCAGAAGGACGATCCGCTCGACGAGATCGAGCGCGACGAGAATGAGGACTGGCAAGCGCACGAGAGCGATTCGAGCCCGGAGTTCGTCGAGGACGATCAAGTGGGTGACCGACGCGCAGGCCGACTCCTCGCCCCAGACGAGGGTGGCGTCGTCGACTCGGAATCGGAGGCCGTGGCCAGCGACTGCGGTATCGACGGTGCCGGTGCGAGCGCAGAAGAGGCTGCGGTGCATGTGGTCGACGAGGGTGAGGACGCCGCCGACGCGCAGTGGGAGGACGAAGAAGAGGGTCGCTGAGCACAGGGCGCCGCCGGCCTGGGACTGCAGGGCGTCGGGTTCCCCGCTTCGCGGCCGGCGATGTCAGACCCCTGTGCTGGACTGGGCCAAGGGTTGTGAACCGCCTGCTCGGCGCGTGCGGCGTTGACAGGATCCGAGACCCTGGCAACGATGGTGTTGTCGGCGCGCGACCACTCGGTCGCCCGTCCCCCGACGATCAGCCACCGGAGGTATTCCAGTGAGCATCACCAATCGCATGTCCGCCGAGCAGGTTTCGGCACCCACAGACGAAGCGTCGAGAACCCGACGATTCCTCGACATCAGGGCGTTGACCGATCGACTGACCTCCACACTGTCGGCCGAGGACCAGACCCCGCAGTCGATGACCGCTGCCAGCCCGACCAAGTGGCATCGCGCGCACGTGACCTGGTTCTTCGAGGAATTCATCTTGCGCGGCGACCCGTCGTACGTGGTCTATGACGAGGCCTTCCGCTACCTCTTCAACAGCTACTACGAGACGGTCGGCGAGCGGCACCCCCGACCCGACCGCGGTCTGGTGACCCGTCCGGGCATCACCGACATCACCCGCTACCGCGAGTACGTCGACTCGGCGATGTGCGATCTGCTCGAGCGTGGCGACCACGACGAATCGACGCTCGCGCTACTGGAACTCGGGTGCAACCACGAGCAACAGCATCAGGAACTGATCCTGATGGACCTCAAGCATCTGTTCTCCACACACCACTTCGACCCGGTCTACGTCGACCGGCCGGTGGACGTGCCGGGTTCGCCCGAGTCCCTGACCTGGCGAGCCGTTGCGGGCGGTGTCGTCGAAGTCGGAACACCGTTCGCGGGCTCAGGCACCACGCCCGACACATTCGCCTACGACAACGAGGGACCGCGTCATCGCGTGTTCCTGGAGGATTTCGAGATCGCCGAGCGGGCGGTCACGAACGCCGAGTGGCTGGAGTTCATGGCGGACGGCGGCTATGGGCGACACGAGCTGTGGTTGTCCAACGGTTGGGCCCATATCAACGAAACAGGCTGGCGTGCACCCGGCTACTGGTCTTTCGACGACGGAGAGTGGACGACGTTCACACTGTCGGGGCGTCGGGCCGTGGTGCCCGACGAACCGGTCATGCATGTGTCGTTCTACGAGGCGGACGCCTTCGCACGATGGGCAGACGCTCGTCTGCCGACCGAATTCGAGTGGGAGTACGCGGCAACCGGCGCGCCGAGCGTGCCGGGCGGCCCGAACCCGGCGGGAGTCGGCGGCGCGCGTGGACAGCTGCTCGATCCGGCACGATGTCACCCGCGTCGAGCTGGTTCGGCGATGATCGGCGACGTCTGGGAGTGGACGTCGAGTGCCTATCTGCCCTATCCGGGCTTCGCGCCCGCGAACGGGGCCGTCGGCGAGTACAACGGCAAGTTCATGTGCGATCAGCACGTCCTTCGCGGTGCCAGCGCGATCACCCCGCCCGGCCACGAACGGGTCAGCTACCGCAACTTCTTCCCGGCCGATTCACGCTGGGTCTTCTCGGGATTGCGTCTGGCCCGATGACCTCGACCACCGCCGACTCGGCGCTCGCAGCCGATGCAGCAGAAGGCCTCTGGCAGGACCCTCCCGTGCTGCCGACGAAGTGGCTCTACGACGAACGCGGCAGCAAACTGTTCGACGAGATCACCTTCCTGCCCGAGTATTATCCGACGCGTCGTGAGACGGCGATCCTCACACGCCACGCCGCCGACATCGCGTCGACGACGGACGCGACGATGATGGTCGAGCTAGGCTCGGGAACCTCTACCAAGACTCGACTTCTGCTCGACGCTTTTGCCGCCAACGCCGCCGAGCGCGGGCGCACTTTCACCTACGTACCCGTCGATGTCAGTTCCGAGATGCTGCGCAGCACAGCCGACGTCCTGGCCACCGACTATCCGTCACTCGTCATCGAACCGGTGCTCGCCGACTTCACCGAACCGGGACTTCGCCTACCCGAGACAGACGGGTCGCGACTCGCCGCGTTCCTCGGGGGAACCATCGGGAACTTCGACGACGCCGCGCGCCACGCGTTCTTCGCCCGACTGTCCGAAGCGCTGAGCCCGGGCGACTACCTCCTCCTCGGAGCCGACCGCGTCAAGGACACCGGTCGACTTGTCGCCGCATACGACGACAAGGCCGGTGTCACAGCAGATTTCAACCGCAACATGATCGAAGTGTTGCGTCGGGGTCTTGATGCGACAGGTCTGTTCGTCGACGATTTCGACCACATCGCCCGCTGGAACCCCAAAAAGCACAGGATCGAGATGTGGCTACGCGCACGGCGCGATGTCGACGCTCACTTCGGGGCACTGGATCGCGACTGGTCGCTGCCCGCAGGCGCGGAGATCCTCACCGAGATCAGCACCAAGTTCGCACCCGACCAACTCGCCGACGAACTGTCCGCGGCAGAGTTACCTGTCGTGACCACGTGGACCGACGACGCCGACGACTTCCAGGTGACCTTGAGTCGTCGATAAGCGGACCGTCGACACACGGAGTCAGGTGGCGGCACCTCCCATGAGATGGCCCCTCAGGACTCCAACAGCTCGCGCACCCGCGGGATCACCTGTGTGCCATAGAGTTCGACGCTACGCATGAGCGCGGAGTGCGGGAGTGTGCCGTGTGAGTACTTGAGATCGAACCGGCTCAGTCCCAACGCCTTCGCAGTGTTCGCGATCTTTTGCGCCACCGTCTCCGTGGACCCGACGTAGAGCGAACCGTTGGGTCCGGTCGACTGATCGAACTCGATGCGTGTGGGTGGCGGCCAGCCGCGTTCGGCGCCGATGCGACCGACGCTGACGCGGTAATGCGGCCACAGTTCGTCGCGTGCCTGTTCGTCGGTGTCTGCGACGTGCCCGGGGGAGTGAACTCCGACGGGGAGATCGGTTGGCTTGTCGAGTTGTTCGAGGGCACGACGATAAAGGTCGACGTACGGTGCGAACCGCAGCGGATCGCCACCGATGATCGCGAGCATCAGCGGGAGGCCGTAGCTCGCGGCCCGAACCACCGATTCCGGGCTCCCACCCACTGCGATCCACGTGGGCAGCGGGGGATTCTCCAGCAGTGGGTAGACCGATTGGTCATCGAGCGCAGGCCGCAGAGTGCCGCTCCAGGTGACGGGCTGACCGGTCCGCAGCTCGGCGAAAAGCGAGAGCTTCTCGTTGAAGAGCTCTTCGTATTGGTCGAGCTCGAACCCGAACAGCGGAAACGACCCGGTGAACGAACCGCGCCCGAGAATCACCTCGGCGCGTCCCGACGAGATCGCGTCGACGGTCGAGAAGCGCTCGAACACCCGGATCGGGTCGTCGGAACTGAGCACGGTGACGGCCGATCCGAGTCGTATGCGTCGGGTACGCGCCGCTATCGCGCCGAGCACGACATCCGGTGCCGAGACCGCGTAGTCGTCGCGGTGATGCTCACCGAGTCCCAAGAAGTCGACGCCGACGGAATCGGCGAGGACGGCTTGCTCGAGTACGTTGCGGATCGTCTGCGCGTAGGAGACGGTGTCGCCGGAGTCGTCGACGGTGACGTCGCCGAAGGTGTCGAGTCCGAGTTGGAGGGTCATAAGTCCCATCCTGCCCGACTACGCGGACGAATCCACTGCGCCGGCCCTCAGCCATCCACGAATGCCTGTACCTTTAGGCACGGCCGAAATAGTCGGTTCCCGCCAAGCTAGGAGAAACCAAATGTGGGAAGGCTTCTGGAACTTCCTGTGGACGATGGTCGTGATCTTCGCGTTCGTCGCCTACCTGATCGTGTTGTGGTACATCATCGCCGACCTCTTCCGCGACCATAAGTCCTCGGGGTGGGCCAAGGCAGCCTGGGTCATCTTCCTGATCATCTTCCCCTACATCACGGCCATCGTGTATCTGCTGGTGAAGGGCAGGGGAATGCAGGAGCGCGCGCAGGCCGCCGCCGCGGAATACAAGAAGGAATCCGACACGTACATCCGCGACGTCGCGGGTACCTCTCCCGCTCAGCAGATCGCGGACGCGAAGTCGCTTCTCGACTCCGGCGCGATCACCCCCGAAGAATACGAACAACTGAAGTCGAAGGCTCTCGCCTCGAACTGAGTGCACTGAATTCTCGACAGCACAAGCACATACAGCGAACTGCCCGTCCCCCAGGGGGCGGGCAGTTCGCGTGCGCGAATGCCGGTTGTCCGAGCCGACTAGCTGTACTGACCCGCCAGGTTGGGTACGCGGTCGGCGGGTGAGTTGCCTCGGAGTGCGGTGTGGCCGCGTTCGTGATTGTAGATGCGAAGGAACTCGGGGAAGGCTGCGACGCGTTCGGTTTCACTGAGGTAGGGACGGGCGTAGGCCCATTCCTCCTGGAGGGTCCGGTTGAATCGTTCGACCTTGCCATTGGTTTGCGGCCGGTACGGTCTGGTCCACTTGTGCTTGATCCCGTTTTCGTCCAACAAGTCCCGGAATACCCGGGACCGGTAACAAGAGCCGTTGTCGGTCATCACTCGCGCGGTGGTGACACCGATCGAGGCGAAGTGCGCCAACGCCCGAGTCATGAACGCGGTCGCGGTTTCCTTCTTCTCATCAGCGAGGATCTCGGAGTAGGCGTAGCGGGAATGGTCGTCGACGGCGTGATGCAGATACGCGTACCCCAGGTTCGGGCGGCCAGCAACTTTGCGGGTTCGCCCAGGCTCGCGGTGGGCACTGGAGTTGCGGGCGCCCTGGGCGCGGCCGTGTACGCGATGTCCACCTCCGTCGGGGATTCTCCCGAGCTTTTTGATGTCGACGTGGATCAAGTCTCCGGGCGCTTCACGTTCATACCGGCGGACCTCGCGCCGGCGGGCACGTACCGGCGCCCCGGTCGCCGGGTCGATCCACGACAACCGCAGGCATCGGTACCGGGTCAGGATGCGGTGCACCGTGGAGACGTTCAAGCCCAGGTGAAACGCGATCCGGGCCGGCCCCCAGCGACGGGAGACGCGTAACCCGACGACTCGGCGTTCCCGGCGCCGGCGGGTGCGATGCGGACACGATCGGGGCCGGCTGGACCGATCACCCATCCCGGCCGGCCCCGATTCGCGGTAGCGATCCGCCCATCGCTTGGCCGTGGTGACCGACACGTTGAACCGGTTAGCCGCGCGGCGCAAGGGCCACCCATCTTCGACAACACACCGAGCCAGACGCAACCGGCCAGTCGGGGACAACGGTGAATTACGGTGAGACACGAAGACCTCCGGGTTGAGGAGCGGTTCCTAGACAGCTCCACACCTCACTCGGAGGTCTTCCCTATGTCACGTCGACTCGCCGAACGCCGTACCTAACGTCCCGGGTCAGTACAACTAGCCAGCCGTGTCCTGCGTGTCGGCCTCGTCGAAGGGATCGCCGGTGTGGCCGACGAGATCGTTGACCGACTCGCGGATGAGGGTCGGGCGGTAGGGATATTTTTCGACGGACCCCCGGCTGGAGATCCCGGTGAGCACGAGAATGGTCCGCATACCCGATTCGAGGCCCGCGATGATGTCGGTGTCCATCCGGTCGCCGATCATGAGGGTGTTCTCCGAATGAGCACCGAGACGCCGGAGTGCCGACCGCATCATGATGGGGTTGGGCTTGCCCACGTAGTACGGCTCACGGCCGGTCGCCTTCGAGATCATCGCGGCCACGGCGCCCGTCGCCGGGATGGAACCGTCATGCGACGGCCCCGTGACGTCCGGGTTGGTGGCGATGAACTTCGCGCCGCGTTCGATCATCCGGATCGCAGTGGTGATCGCCTCGAACGAGTACATGCGGGTTTCGCCCAGGACCACGTAGTCGGGGTTGGTTTCGGTGGTAACGAAACCCTTCTCGTACAGCGGCGTGGTGAGGCCCGATTCGCCGATGACGAACGCGGTGTCGCCCTGGTCCTGTGACGCGAGGAAGTCGGCGGTCGCCATTCCCGACGTCCAGATCGATTCCTCGGGAATGTCGAGCCCGATCTGCAGCAACCTGGCGTGTTGGTCGCGTGCCGTCCGTATCGAGTTGTTGGTGAGGACGGAGAACGGAATACCCTTGCTGCGCAATTCCGCGATGAACTCGTCTGCACCGGGTACGAGGTGTTCCTCGTTCGTCAGCACGCCGTCCATGTCCATGAGATACGTCCAGCCCATGGGTTTCACCCTACGGCGCGTGTTGCGATGTTCATCGAGGGATGGTGCGGACTGTTATTCGTCCGCGACATCCTCCGTGACCGCGACGTCACGTCATGCACGCGCAGTGTTCTCGCTCGAATCGACCCGCCACAGCGGATTGACCGGGCCGTGTCCTGAGCCGAGCGGGTAGGCAGAGCTCAGGCCCCGGGTGACCCACTGTTTCGCGAAGTCGACGGCGCCGGGCACCTCGTGTCCGTGTGCGAGCGCGCACGCCATGGCCGCTGCCAGGGTGTCGCCGGCTCCGTGATCGTGCGGGGTGTCGACGCGTGCTCCGGAGAACTCGAGGAAATCGGTGCCGTCGAAGAGAAGATCGGGGCTGCTCGCGCTGGAACGCAGGTGGCCGCCCTTGACAAGCGCCCACTGCGGTCCGAGCGCGTGCAGTTCGCGAGCTGCCTTGCGTTGCGACTGTTCGTCGACGACGTCGATGCCGGTCAAGAGCCGTACCTCGTCGAGGTTGGGTGTGACGACCGTTGCCAGTGGAAAGAGGCGGTTGCGCAACACATCCAGTGCGTCGTCGGCCAGTAGTTGATCGCCGTGCATCGACGCGCAGACCGGATCGACGACCAGAGGTGTGTGTCCGCTGCTCCCGATTCCGACCTCGTTGCAGACGTCGGCAACGGCGTCGATGATGGCTCCCGAGGCCAGCATGCCGGTCTTGGTGGCGCTGGTACCGATGTCGGTGACCACGCTGCGCACCTGGGCGGCGACGACATCGGGCTCGATCTCCTGAAAGCCGCTGACGCCGACCGAGTTCTGTACGGTCACGGCCGTGACGGCGACGAGACCGTGCAGACCCAGCAATGCGAATGTGCGCAGGTCGGCTTGGATCCCGGCACCACCGCCGGAATCCGATCCGGCAATGGTCATGACGCGAACCGGTGCGACACCCGGCGCCGCGGTGGGCAGCAGTGGTGCTGTCATGATCTGCCCGGCGCTCCCGATGCGGCGTCGATCGGCAGATAGACACGGTTCCCAGCTTCTGCGAACTCGGCTGACTTCGTAGCCATTTCCTGTTCGAGTCGCCTTTCGATGTCTTCTGCCGTCACCAGATTGTGTTCCTCGGCATAGGCCCGTACGTCGGCGGAGATGCGCATCGAGCAGAACTTCGGACCACACATCGAGCAGAAGTGCGCGGTCTTCGCGGGTTCGGCGGGCAGCGTTTCGTCGTGGTAATCGCGTGCCGTATCCGGGTCGAGTGCGAGATTGAACTGGTCGGTCCACCGAAACTCGAAGCGCGCCTTGCTCAGTGCGTCGTCGCGTTCCTGTGCGCGTGGGTGTCCCTTCGCCAGGTCGGCGGAGTGTGCTGCGATCTTGTAGGTGATCACACCGACTTTCACATCATCTCGATCGGGCAGGCCGAGGTGTTCTTTCGGCGTGACGTAGCAGAGCATCGCCGTTCCGGCCTGTGCGATCATGGCGGCGCCGATCGCTGACGTGATGTGGTCGTAGGCGGGTGCGATGTCGGTCGCGAGCGGACCCAGAGTGTAGAACGGGGCCTCCTCGCAGAGTTCTTCTTCGAGACGGACGTTCTCGACGATCTTGTGCATCGGAATGTGGCCCGGGCCCTCGATCATCACTTGCACGCCATGGGATTTCGCGATCCCTGTCAGTTCCCCGAGGGTACGTAGCTCGGCGAACTGCGCTTCGTCGTTGGCGTCGGCGATGGACCCCGGCCGCAGTCCGTCGCCGAGCGAGAAGGTGATGTCGTAGCGGCGGAAGATCTCGCACAGCTCGTCGAAATGCGTGTACAGGAACGATTCCTCGTGGTGGGCCAGGCACCATGCGGCCATGATCGAACCGCCCCGCGAGACGATTCCGGTGACCCGACGCGCGGTCAGTGGGACGTAGCGGAGAAGCACGCCCGCATGCACCGTCATGTAGTCGACGCCTTGCTCGGCCTGCTCGATCACCGTGTCGCGGTAGATCTCCCACGTCAGCTTGGTCGGATCACCCTTGACCTTTTCCAGTGCCTGGTAGATCGGGACGGTACCGACCGGGACGGGGGAGTTGCGCATGATCCACTCGCGGGTGAGGTGGATGTCGTCGCCGGTCGACAGATCCATGATGGTGTCGGCACCCCAGCGAGTCGCCCACACCATCTTCTCGACTTCTTCTGCGATGGAACTGATGACTGCCGAATTCCCGATGTTCGCATTGACTTTCACCGCGAATGCCTTGCCGATGATCATCGGTTCGGATTCGGGATGGCGATGGTTGGCGGGTATGACCGCTCGACCCGCCGCAACCTCGGTACGCACCAACTCGACATCGACGCCCTCCCGGGCGGCGATGAATCGCATCTCGTCGGTGATGATTCCGGCCCGTGCCCAGGCCAGCTGCGTCGACGCCCCGTCGACCGGCTCGGGCCGCTGCCACTCGTCGCGTGTGCGTGCGAGTCCTGCCTCGACGTCGATCATTGCTGTGTCGTCGGTGTACGGGCCAGAGGTGTCGTAGACGTCGAGGTGTTCGCCGTTGGTGAGAGCGATGCGTCGTTGTGGGACACGGAGGTCGCCGACGGAGAGGTAGTGCTTGGTGCTGCCCACGATCGGGCCGGTGGTCAGGATGTCGGTGTCGACGGTGTGCGTGGATACAGGTGTGCCCATGAGATTCTCCCTACGCCGGCATTACCCGGACAGGTTCATGCGGTCGGCGGCCGCCTGCCGCCATCTCAGCCCTCGGTCACGTGAGAGCCCCCGCGTTGATTCGGTTGTCGTGCGTTCCTCACTGTACTGGCTCGACGCCCGTCGGTCACGAAACCGGGCACAGTGGTCGCGCGCGGCACGCCAGAACAACTCAAACATCAAGCGGGATCGGCCATCTGCGAGATCACTCTGCTCGACGCCGGGGATGTTTCGCTGGCCCGCGGCGCGCTGCGCGATCACGTTTTCCTCGACGCGCCGACCTCGGCGGAACCGAGGCCCGTCCTCGTCGTCGGGGCGCCGGGTGAACTCGACACGGTCGTCGCGGTCGCATCGACGCTGTGCAGTGAGGGGCTTGCGGTGTTCGATATCGCGCTCCGTCGGCCTTCGCTCGACGAGGTGTTCCTCCAACTAACGGACGAGAACCGTTCTGCTGCTGAGGAAGTTGCCCGATGACCGCGGCCGCGGAGCTCGCCGGACTGGTCGATGCGCCGCCGCTACGGACATCGGTGACCCGATCCACGGCGTTCGCGGTGCTCACTCGGAGGGGCATCGGGTCCGCAACCCGTAGTGGACTCCTGTTCTTCGCGGTGGGATCGCCGATCGTCTTCTTCACCTGCTTGTAGTGGCGCCGGTGTGTCTGACCCTCGGCTGGGCTGCAGGATTCGCGTTGATTCTTGGTGTTCTGCGCGATGCGCGGATACCGGCGGGCCGTCGGAGTGGCGGCGTCGTGATGTGGGCCTACGAGCGCGCGGCGTACATCACGGAACGATGAATCCCTGGTGAACGGTCGTGGGGGGCGCCGTCACGATTACGACGATGTCGGCTCAAAGTCGGCGAACCTACGGTTCCGCAGGTTACGATGTGACTGCGATCACATACAGTGGTGCCCGGAGGGGAACCGGACGCAGCGTCGTGAGCTGCGCAGACGCTGCGAACGAAACCTGGAAGGGGATGGACGAGGCATGCACCGGAAGAATCATCAACGGCCGACACAATCGGCGCGATCGATACTGCAACAGATCGCGCAGGTCGTGCACAACCCGACCCGGGACCGATTCGAACTGTGGGTCGCGGGCGACCTGGTCGGCGTCCTCGGCTACTCGACCGAGACAGTCGACGGCCAGACGACGCTGACCGTGCTGCACACCGTGCTCTACGACGAGTACACCGGCCACGGACTCGGAACGGGTCTCACACGCAGTGTGATCGGCTTCGCCCGGAGCCAGGGTGCGCAACTCCGACCGGTCTGCACCTTCACCAAGCACTACCTCGACGGTCACCCCGGCGTGGTACAGCTCGCGCCAGCCTGAGACTCAGGCGGGAGTAGCAGAACGCCGGGCCTGCATCACAGGCCCGGCGTAGATGACTCGGCGTAGGTTCGGCGTCGACGACGATGTCAGCGTCTGCTCTTTGATTAGCGTCTGCTCTGCACCAGTCCCACGATCCACAGCAGGATGACGGCGCCGAGCACCGCGGTGAAGAGTGTGAACCACCAGCCGCCGGATGCGGTGTCGACGAAGAAGCTGAGTAGGAAACCACCGATCAGCGCACCGACGATCCCGATCACGATGTTCATCAGGATGCCGGAGCCGCTACCCTTGACGATCTTCCCGGCGATCCAGCCGGCGATTGCGCCGATGATGACGTAGCCGATCCAGCCGACGCTCGTTGTCGTCGTCGATCGGGCGAGTACCTCGGTTGCAGCGAGAATGGTCATGATCGACTCCTTGTATCGGCCCCGACCGGTTGCGGGACTCGTTGCCAACGTAACCCGCTGTGCCGTGGCGTACCAAGCAAATCCACACACCGGCAATTGCACACACCGGCAATCCAACACACCGGCAATTGCACACACCGGCAATTGCACGCCTGTGATCGTGTCGTCCTGTTGAGGCAACCGGCCGTCGTCGACGAGGTGCCGCAGGCGTGAGGCGCGTCAGCGTCGATGGTCGGTGGCGACGGTTGCGACGGCCACACCCGCGCGACGCCACCGGGCGATCAGGTCGTGTCGCCTGCTCTCCGACGTCTCGAGCAGCACGGCGAAGATTCCGCGGGGCACCGCGACGTCGCGGTAGTGCTCCCGGTAGCGCAGCTGCGATCGAGCGAACCACTCGAATGCCTCGGGATCGTCGCCGAGTGTCCGATCGGCGTCGACTATGGCGGTGAGGTAGCCCGCAGGTACCGCGGAATCGTTCTCGATGCCGCTCTCATCGAGTTCGCGCATGCATTCGTCGAACGCATCCCTGTTGCGGCCGAAGTAGTCGGGGAAATCCCAGGCCCGCGCGTAGGTGTCGTACAGGCCGTCGAGCGTTGTCATCGCCCGACCACTGATCTCGCGGAACTCGATACCCACGGGAGCGAGCGGTGGCCGATGTCCGACCCACAACCCGACAGCGGGGCCGTCGTTTCCGGCGGATTCGAGGAATTCGCTCAGCGAGATGGCGGGCCCTTGTCGGCTGCCGCCGGGGCTGTCGTCGCGCGTCATGGGTTGGGACCTCGGATTCGGACGAAGGTGTTGTAGTGATCGGCGGTGTACCACGCCGATCCATCGCTGCCGGTCACGATACGTTCGGCGTCGCGACTCCTGCCCGGTTCGCGACGATTGACGTCCCACTCCGTGTAGGTGATCCGCTTGCCCGACGCCGCCTTCGTGGGCAGACGTCCCTCGTAGTTGCCGAAGTTGGTGCCGCCCTTCGTGCCGGGCGCATCGGCCGGCGGCCACGTGCCCGCGTCGATGCGTGCCAGCGTCTTCGTCACCCGTGGCGGAACCGACGTCGACGCGGCGGCCGCGCTCAAGGCGCCGGGACGTGCCGTCGGGGTGGATGTGGAGTTGTCGGACGACCCGTTGATCAACCACGTGGCAACCACGACGAGCCCGATCACCACGAGCGCCGCCGCTGAGAGTACTGCTTGCCGACGACGCTGCGTCACCGTCTGCCTGCGCGCTGACATCAGTCGACCATCTCGTAGTGCGATGTGTGGTGCAGAGCGAATCCCCTTCTGCGGTACCAGCGTCCGGCAATCGCGTTGTCGGCCTCGACCTGCACGTAGGCGACCTGTGCGCCGTTGTGTGCGCCCCACGCCATCAGCCGGGTGAGCACGGCGTCGGCGATATGACGACGGCGGTGCGCCGTCGCGGTCCACAGTGCGGTGATGCCGAGCCATGCGACGCCGCTCGGATCGACGGTGACCGCTGCGCGCCCGGTCGCGATCACCGATGCGGTCTCATCGACGACGGTCGCGAAGGTGACAGGGCCGCGCGCTGCGCTGACGACCGCAGCCACCTCCTGCGTATCGGTGCCCGACCTGCCGTAGGACAGCGACCATGCAGTGCTCGGCGTCGGGTCGAGTGCGATGTCGACGCCGATCGACCCACGCGTGCCGTCGGTGGGGTCGAGGTCGCGTGTCAGCACGTGGATCGTCGGACTCGCCGGTGTGCCCTGCACGGTCCGTGGGGTGATCAGCCTCTCGGGCAGTGCCAGTAGTACGGGGAGGTCCCTGGCGCGGTACCACGCGGCGATGTCGCGCAGTGTCGACGCATCTGCCCTGGCCGAACGGTCCAGTGGTACAGCCGAATTCGCGCGACGCGAGAATCCTGCGCCTGCGCGAACGAGCCAGCCGGCGATCCAGGCCGACTCCACGCCCGGCCACGCGAGCGCCGCAGCGTGTTCGAGATCGCGGATCTCGCTGTTGCGCACGGGTCGAGCCGACAGCAGGCGGACGGATACCAGCGCAGTGCGGGGGACCGACTCGATGACTCCGTCGCGCTCGATGTGCAGCGCCGTCGAGTCGCCATGCGGGCTCTCGCCGCCGCTGCCTCGCTCGACCACGAATCCGGTGATGTCGGACATGGTCGGCGCGCCCGCCGGGCCGGGCGATGGGTTGGGTGCGCGACGCCAATCGGCGGGCGCATCCTCGTGCAGGAGATAACGCACGACGACGCGATCGCCCGGGTATGCGTCTGACGGGAGATCGGGAATCGGAGGCCTCCCACTCATCGCGCGATCCTGCGGCAGGTCAGTCGTCGTCGTGGCCGAATGGGTCGGCCTGCTCGCCGGGTACCCAGGCCAGTCCCGGGACACCCCACTTGTGCTTCTTGATCGCCTTCTTCGCCGCCCGCGCGTTACGTCCGATCAGGACGTCCACGTAGAGGAAACCGTCGAGATGCCCGGTCTCGTGCTGCAGCATGCGGGCGAAGAAGCCGTTGCCCTCGATCACCACCTCGTCGCCGTTGCGGTCGACGCCGGTGACGCGTGCCCAGTCGGCGCGTCCGGTGGGGAACTGCTCGCCGGGCACCGACAGACAGCCCTCCTCGTCGTCGTCGGGGTCTGGCATGGTCTCGGGGATCTCCGACGTCTCGAGGACGGGGTTGATCACTTCGCCCCGACGTCGCGCCGACGCCCGTCCCGCCTCGCCGTCGGGGCAGTCGTAGACGAACAATCGCTTGCCGACGCCGACCTGGTTGGCGGCCAGCCCGACGCCGTGGGCGGCGTCCATCGTCTCGTACATGTCGTCGAGAAGGGTGACGATCTCGTCCGAGGGGCGACCCTTGTCGTCGAGTTCGACCAACTCGGTGGGCCGGTGCAGTACCGGCTCGCCGACGATGCAGATCGGAAGCACAGGCATGAGAGAAAAGAGTACTGCGCGGTGTGAAGGCCGACGGCGCTGGCCCGTCACGGGCAAGCCGGAACCGGGCGAGTCACGCACGGTCGTCGGGTACCCGGCGTGGTTA
Source organism: Gordonia otitidis (assembly GCF_020735545.1). Lineage (NCBI taxonomy): Bacteria > Bacillati > Actinomycetota > Actinomycetes > Mycobacteriales > Gordoniaceae > Gordonia > Gordonia otitidis. The sequence continues at coordinate 1,387,212 of NZ_CP085974.1, read as the reverse complement.
GATGGTCCGTGAACCACATCGGTGTCATTCGATTGCGTCGCACGCACACGTCGCTCGCATTCGTGCCGCCGTCGGTGGTACGCCGATTGACCCGGTCGAGAAGTCGATTCGGGTAGGGCCGGAGGCGAGCGTGAGGGAGCAAGATGGACGGCGCAGCAGCGCGTAGTCAGAAGCACGGCGAACAACCCGAGAACGCACCCGAACCGACGCAGAACTCGGCCGGACATTCCGTCGATCCCCACGAGGTGGGTCCGGATGGCCTGTCGCGTCGCGAGCACGACATCCTGGCGTTCGAACGCCAGTGGTGGAAGTACGCGGGGGCCAAAGAAGAAGCGATCAAAGAGCTCTTCGGACTGTCGGCGACTCGGTACTACCAGGTGCTCAACGCGCTCGTCGACCGACCCGAATCGCTTGCCGCCGACCCGATGCTGGTGAAGCGTCTGCGCAGGCTGCGTGCATCGCGCCAGAAGGCGCGCGCCGCGCGGCGACTCGGCTTCGACATCACGTAGCGCTGAGCGCGGTTGCCCGCCGCGCGTGCGTTAAGGTCATCGGTGATGAATGCTGATCGCGAGCCCAATCGCCTTCCCCTGCGGGCTGGGGCAATGCTGCTCCTCGCGGTGGCTGTCGTGTTCGTCGGACTCGGTTGGCACTCGGCGGCGACGTCGGGTCAGAGCCCCGACGAGGGGCTCCGCGACGCCGAGGCCAGTGTCGCCACCACGTCGGCTCCTGCGACGTCGTCGGCCACGGCGTCGGCTGGCGATGCCCGACTGTGCGTGATCAACGCCGGCTCCATCTCGGGTCTGGCCTCCGAGGTCACCGACGAGCTGAAGGCGAAGGGGTTCACCACAGCGGACCCCGCCAACTACAACGGCGGCAGTTTCACAGAGAACACCATCCTCTACCGTGATTCGTCGCAGAAGGCGGAGGCACAGAAGGTGGCGACAGCACTCGGCTCAGACGCCAGCGTCGAGCAACGCCCCACGTCGTTCACCAAGTGCCGCGATGGCCTCGCGGTGGTGGTGGTCACCCGGTGAGTTCTCGCTGACAAGATTGTTCACCCCGACGGCCCAACCGATCACTAGGAGCGTTTCATGACCGGCAGTTCGACACTCGGCTCGAAGACCGTGCGCAGCGTGCTCGCGCTGGGTGCTGCGGGCGCCATCGCAGCGGCCCTCGCGGGCTGTACTCCCGACGAGCCACGGTCGGACACCCCTGGAACCACCCCCTCGGTGGTGACCGGTAACCAGGCGCCTCCGGGAAGCGTCGACGACGCCGACAACATCCCGAACTCGACGAAGGAGTCGGCCACCGCCGAACTCAAGGACACCAAGGGGCAGACCGTCGGAACCGCGACCTTCACGCCGAGTGGGTCGTCGCTGCGCGTCGACGTGCGGGTGACCGAGGGGATTCCGGCGGGCTTCCACGGGATGCACATCCACGAGAACGGCGTCTGCCAGGCGAGCGGTTCGACACCGTTCTCCTCGGCAGGCGGTCACCTGCAGGTCGACGGGCACACCGGTCACCCGTCGAGCGGCGACCTCGTCTCCATCAATGTGTTGGCCGACGGCACGGGCGAGACCGTGACCACGACCGACTCGGTGAATCTCAATCAGGTGGCGGGCAAGTCGATCATCATCCACGAGAAGGCCGACAACTTCGCCAACATCCCCACCAGGTATGCGCCGGCACCGGACGCCGAGACGATGAAGACCGGCGACGCGGGTTCGCGCCTGGCGTGCGGTGTCATCTCCGTCAAGGGCTGACGGAGGCAACGATCCCGCCGACAGGGTGTGGCAGCGTTCGGCGACCTGATCGCGTACGGAAGGCGTGAGCTGTGCCGAAGATCATCCCGATCGAATTCGCTGGGTCGCCCACACCGACGCTGGGGGTCGAATGGGAGTTCGCGCTCACCGACAAGGTGACCGGTGACCTGTCGAATTCGGCGGCCGAACTGTTCGGACGGGTCGCCGACCGCGCACCCGACCGTGCGGGCAAGGTTCACAAGGAACTGCTGCGCAACACCGTCGAACTGGTGACCGGTGTGTGCCGCACGACGGGCGAGGCGATCGACGACCTGTCGGCGACGCTCGATGCCGTCCGTGCGATCACCGACGACATCGGCGTCGACCTCTACGGAGCGGGAACGCACCCGTTCGCCGAATGGTCGACCCAACTGTTGACCGAGGGTCATCGGTACGCGGAACTGATCAACCGGACCCAGTGGTGGGGCAGACAGATGCTGATCTGGGGCGTCCACGTGCACGTCGGCATCGACCGGCGTGACAAGGTTCTGCCGATCCTCACCTCGTTGCTCAACTACTACCCGCACCTGCTGGCCCTCTCGTCGTCGTCGCCGATGTGGTCGGGTCAGGACACCGGTTATGCGAGTAATCGCGCCATGATGTTCCAACAGTTGCCGACGGCGGGGCTGCCGTTCCAGTTCCAGACGTGGCACGAATTCGAGGCGTTCGTCGCCGATCAGAAGACGACCGGGATCATCGACCACATCAACGAGATCCGCTGGGACATCCGGCCCTCGCCGCATCTGGGCACCATCGAGGTGCGGGTGTGCGACGGCATGACCAATCTCGTCGAACTCTCCGGTGTCGTCGCACTCATCCACTGTCTTGTCGTCGACCTCGACCGCCGACTCTCGGCGGGCGACGAACTTCCGCACATGGCGCCGTGGCTCGTGCAGGAGAACAAGTGGCGTGCTGCGCGTTACGGTCTCGACGCGATCGTCATCCTCGACTCCGACTGTGACGAACGACTTGTCACCGACGATCTCACCGTCCTACTCAAGCGTCTCGAACCCGTCGCCGAAGATCTCGGCTGCCTCGACGACCTCGCGCGCGTCGTCGACATCGTCGATCACGGGGCGAGCTACCAGCGCCAGCGCTCGGTACACGACCGCACCGGGGACATGCGTGCCGTGGTGGCCTCTGTGGTCGCCGAATTGGACTGATTTTTCCCGACGATTTCTGTTGCGGGAGATTCCGCAACGAAGCGGTTTGATCGCGTAATTGTCGTTGGGCTAGCGCTGTGGCGATTGTCTATTCGACAATTCGGGGTAGTTTGCCTGCACAATCAGATGTCCCCTCCATCTTCACTTTCTTGTCGAAGGACCCACTATGAATTCTGTCGTCGCCATGCCCAGCCCTGCACCGATCATCATCGATCACGCCGCACCGATCGTTGTGCCGGACTCGGTGAGTGATCTGACGCTTGTGGTGGCGTCCCCGGAGTTGATCCCCGGTCTGTGGGACGAGTACCTCGACGGTGCGCGGGCCGCGTACAGCGCGCGCGGCGTCGAGGAGGCCCTGCAGTACGAGGACATCCGCGACGGAACGGGCACCCGGGTGTTCTGTGCGGTGATCGACGCGGCCGATCGTGTGGTCGGTGGGTTGCGGGTTCAAGGCCCCTATACCCAGGCACGTGAATCCCACGCGGTCAGCGAGTGGGAAGGCCAGCGCGGCCAAGCAGAATTGATCGCGGCAATCGGTCGCAGAATCCCGAGCGGACTGATCGAAGTGAAATCTGCGTTCATCGACGCCGCGTCACACGATGCCGCGGCGGGCGCAGGCCTTCTCGCCAGGACACCGTTGATCCTCATGGCGGCGACCGGGACCACACACATGCTCGCAACCGCGGCAGACTACGTGCTCGCGCGCTGGGAGTCGGGTGGTGGTCGCGTCGATTCCGCGATCCCGTTCACCCCGTATCCGGACGACAGGTACCGCACGCAGGCGATGTTCTGGGATCAGCAGACTCTTGCCGGTTTCGCCGAACCCGAGGTGTGGGCAGCGATGTGTGCCGAGTTCGCGTCTGCCGGGGGCCTTGTCGAGCGCGAGTCGGCCGACGTTGCGTGAGGCGGGCACCCGGAAACCATCGACGGCCCTGCCCGCCGGTGGCCGGGTGCCAGTCGGTCGCGCTACGGGGTGGACTGTGCGCTACGGGGTGGACTGTTCGGAACCGTCGGCGCCGAACACCGCTGCAAAAACGTCCGGAGCGAGCTCGTTCCACTGGAACTCGCCGTACTCGCTGGGCAGCAGCAGCATGCTCTCGACGTCGATGACGTAACGCCCGGAGGCGACGCGCCCTCGTCCGCAGACGATGTTGCGGGCCGCTGCCGCGGCGAGCCCACCGGATATCGACGCAGTCGACCCCAGCTGCGGCCACGACGCGAGACTGCGACCGACCTGACTGGCCGAGAACGCCATGCGTGAGGTGAGGTTGTCACCGACGATCGACATCGCCATCTCGAGGCGCTGTGCGGGATCGGCGGCGTCGGCGGCAGTGAACTTCTCGCCCCGGCCGTGGAAGATCGGGTAGTCCGGCTCGAGGTCATATCGTTCGACGTCGAGCATGACGTTCTCGCCGATGTCCGTCACACTGACGACGGGAATGCGTGCTGCTCGTGCGCGTCTACGCATGTCGATCTTCATGGCGATGTCGTCGATCTCCTCGATGACCACCGAGACCGGACGACCGGACGAGATCCCGAGGAAGTCGTCGGCGACCTCGGTCGAATAGCCCTGTGGGTACCGTGACACCGACGAATACGGATCGCCCTCGAGGATGCGGCGCTCGGCGAGTTCGATCTTGGTCACCCCGACATCGCACACCGAACCGACCATGCGGTTCAGATTGGTGGGTGACATTCTGTCGGCATCGGCGATGTGGAAGTTGCGCACTCCGGTCACCGCGCAGGCGGTCAGGGCCGACGATCCGACGCTCAAACCGGCCACGGCGACAGTGGCGTCGCGCCACAGATTCTGTTCAGCCGTGGTCAGCAGGAACCTGTTTCGCGCCGTCTTCAACCGGTAGAACAACTCGGCGTCCGGCATACGTGCGACCGTGTTCCGCCATTCGAAGTGGACATACCGGGTGTGGGCGTCGACGACTGCCGGGTCGGAGAGATCGAGCCGAGGCGCGGGCGTGACGCCGGGCTCGACAGGCTCCAGGGCGTCGAGGGTACGCAGTTCCTCGCCCGCGTACGGCCACAGATCGACGAGCTGCATGGTCGGCCCGTCGGTGAGCTGGGCGATCCTCGCGGTGTCGTGGTAGGGGTGAAGGATCTCGACCATCTGCTCGTCTCTCTGGTGTTCGGCCGGTTTCTGTGCGTTACCCGGGGTGCTCAGTGGAAGAACTTCGTCGTGGAGCGCACCTGCATCAGCCGCTCCCGATGCGTCATGTGAGGTTTTACGGCCTGCTCGCCACGTGAAATCGGGCGCCGTGCTCACCACCGCCCGGTTCCTGCCGAGGTGTTTCGCGGCGTAGAGCAGCCGGTCAGCCGGTGCGACGAGGTGGTCGATGCCGTCGCGTGAGGCCAGGTCGTCGCGCTCGTCCGGGTTCTCGTGCGAGAAGGCGACCACACCTCCGATGCTGATGGTCACGCCGGCGCTCGCGTCAACGGTCAGACACAGGCGTGAGGCGATGTCACGGAGTTGTGCCTCGTCGTCGACGACCAGCAGGACGGTGAACTCTTCGCCGCCGGTGCGCGCGACCAGCGAGCCCCGTGGCACGTTGTTCTCCAGCAGCGACGTGACCTCGACGAGCACGGCGTCTCCTGCCGCATGGCCGTTTGCGTCGTTGATGAGCTTGAAGTTGTCGATGTCGATGACCAGCAGCGCCGTCCGTTTACCTGCCCGCTCAGCGTCACGGAACATCAGCGGCGCCCCGTCGAACAGGCCGCGCCGGTTGTAGGCCCCGGTCAGTGGATCTGTGACGATCAGGCGCGCCTGATCTGCCAAGAGCGTCGACAGTGTGCGCCGCAGCATCGTGACCATCACGGTGGGGACAAGGATGGACATCAACACGGCGCCCCCGCCCACCGCGAGAGCCGTGATCGAATGTGCCCTCGGTGCGACGACCGCAATGGCGAACACCGCAGCGGCGACGAGGAAGCTGAAGACGATGCGTTGCGGCGATGCCATCGCGGCGAGGGCCGGAATCGCTGCGAGGAGGACCACGACGGCGATCGCCGACGCGTCGTCGGCGACGACCGCCGCCGACGCCGCAACCCCGAGCATCCCGCCGAAACCGACTAGCGCGAACCAACGGTCGTCGAGCCTGCCGGCGCGTACCGTGACCACGATCGAGAAGAGTGTGTAGACGCCGACGAGCGCGAGGACCCAGTGCATTCCCGGGAAGATGAAGGTGTTCGAGGCCAGACCGAGTGCCAAAAGCGGGACGGCGCCGACCTGGCTGCACAGCATCGCGAGTGAACGTTGGTCAAAACGCTCAAACACAGGCGGGCTCCTGATCGTAGATGTCCCCCGACAATGCTCCAGGTAAATGTAACTGTTCACTGAACTCCGCGCGAGCCGCAAGTTCCGACGTCAATGCAGGCTGAACACGGTGTTTGCCGAAGAACGCCGGCGCATTCCTACCGCATCAGTCGATGTCGCCGCGATCCATTCTTTCCTTGGCGATCAACCCGTCCTGTGCGCGTTGTTCCTGATACACGAGGCGTCCGATCCGGTGTGCAATCACAGGTGCAGTGATGATGGCGAACAATCCGGCGAGAATCAGCATACCGACGTCGACATTCTTGCCGAGTTGGATGATCGCGCCGACGAGGATCTGCAACAACCCGAACGTCTGCGGTTTGGTAGCCGCGTGCATTCGGCTCAGGGTGTCGGGGAAGCGGAACACGCCAAGAGCCGCGGTGAAGGCCATCACCGAACCGACGATGAGGAACACCGAGCTCACGATGTCGACGATCATGATCGCGGCCCCCTCATGTCTGGTCGTCCCGGACACGGAATCGGGCGATCGCGATCGACCCGACGAAACTCAGCAACGAGAGCGCGACGATGCCCGGCACCACGGTCGTGTCACGGCTGTAGGCCGCCCAGGCCGCGAGACCGCACATCGCCAGCGCGATGAGCGTGTCGAGTGCAACCAGACGGTCGAGCGTTGTCGGGCCCATCAGCGCACGCGCCGCGGTGAGCACTGCCGCAATGAGCAGCAGCGCGGCGACGATTACCCAGACGACGCTCATCGCTTCTGCTCCGCGGTGATCGCCGCGCGTTCGGCGTTGCGCACGTGGTGGTAGTCGTCGTCGATGCCGTGGTACGGGCTCGGGTGCCATTCGCTGTCACGCTCGAACGCCTTGATGAACATGCGCTCGACGAACGCGACCTGCTTGTGGAAGGCGCGGACCTTCTTGTCGGACCGGACGTCGAAGACGTGCACGTAGATGAGTCGACGACGGTGATCGATCTCGAGCACCATCGTGCCGGGCACGAGATTGAGATAGTCGACGGCGAGCGTCAGGACCATGTCGGACTTGATCGCGACCCTGACGCGGATGACAGCACCGAGTGGCCGATAGCCAGGTCGGATCGCCGCCCAGGCCACCTGCGCGCTCGACACGAAGAAGTCGATGATCAGCCGGACGAGGAGCCAGAGGACCGAGACGGGGTGGATGCGGCCCTCGACGGGCACACGTGGCAGCGGCAGCAGGATCGAGATGGCAAGCGCGAGCACCACACCGCCGATGATGTTGGCCCATGACACCGTTCCCCACAGCAACACCCACACGAACGTCAGCCACGCGACCACCCACAGTCGGACGGCCAGTTCGCGGCCGTCGCCCGCGATACGCCCTGGGATTCGGACGTGTTCACGGATCCATACGAACACGCGGACGACGTTCCAGAAGATGAACAACAACGAGACGCGCCAGGCGTTGACGAGGAAGGATCGGACGGGCCCCTTCCCGGGTGCACGGACCGCACCGGCTCGGGTGTTCTGTGTGGCTGGATCGGGGTTGTCGTCGCTCATCAGTCGTCACTTCCCAGCACGCTCATGATGTAGTTACCGCGGTCGGTGATGTTGTCGGACGCACTGTCGGTGAAGCGCAGGATCGGCCCTGCCCAGAACGTGAGCACCAGGCCGGCGGCAACCATCAGCGCCGTCGGTATCACCATCGAGACCGGCATCCGGCCGACATCCTCGCGGTCGTCGAAGGAGATGTCCGAGCGCTCGTCTATGAGAGCAGACGGCGCGCTGTCGGCGAGTTCGCCCTCGGGTGCGTCGGCGCGGGGCCTCCAGAACGCCTTGGTCCACACACGGGCCATCACGTAGAGCGTCAGGAGACTGGTGATCACCGATCCCGCGACCAGGAGCCACGCGAGCACCGATCCGTCGCGGGTACCCGCTTCGAGCAAACCGACCTTGCCGATGAACCCGGAGAACGGTGGGATGCCACCCAGATTGAGTGCCGGGATCAGGAACAGGCCCGCGAGCAGCGGGCTGGCGATGAGCCCACCGAGGCGTCGCAACGACGCCGAACCCGCTTGTCGCTCGATGAGTCCGACCACGAGGAACAGCGTGGTCTGCACCAGGATGTGGTGCGCGACGTAGTAGATCGCCGCGGACAGACCGAGCTTCGACGACAGCGCGATGCCGAAGATCATGTAGCCGATGTGCGAGACGAGTGTGAACGACAACAGACGCTTGATGTCCGACTGGGCGATCGCACCGAAGATACCGATCAGCATCGTCAGCAACCCTGCGACCATGAGGACCGAATCCATCGAGCCGCCAGGGAAGAGCAGCGTGTGGATGCGCATGATCGCGTACACACCGACCTTGGTGAGCAACCCGGCGAACACTGCGGTGACCGGTGCAGGGGCGGTGGGATAGGAGTCGGGTAGCCACGACGAGAGCGGGAAGACCGCTGCCTTGATCCCGAAGGCGACGAGCAGCACCGCGTAGAGCGCGTTGCGGGTGCCGTCGGCGACGGAGTCGAGCCGCAGGGCCATCTCGGCCAGGTTCAGTGTGCCGGTCGTCGCGTACGCGAATGCGATGCCGGACAGAAAGACCAGCGACGACAGCATCGAGACCATGACGTACGACGCGCCGGCGCGTACCCGCTCGCCGCTCGCGCCCAGTGTCAGCAGCACGAAGCTCGCCGACAGCAGGATCTCGAACGACACGAACAGGTTGAACAGGTCGCCCGCGAGGAACGAGTTGCAGACGCCAGCGCAGAGGATGAGGTAGGTCGGCAGGAAGATCGACACCGGCTGCTGCGACGTTCCGTCGCGGATACCCTGACCGATCGCGTAGCTCACGACGCACAGCAGCACGACCGTCGACACGACGAGCATCAACGCTGCGAGCGGATCGACGACGAGCGTGATCCCGAGCGGACCGTTCGGATACCCCTTCGACCCCCAGCCGCCGATGTGCACTGAGAACGTCCCGTGCTCGTCGGTGAGGTAGAGCATCATGCCCGATGCCACGAGCGCGGTGCCGATCGCCACGAGCGCGACAGCACGCTGGAGGATCGGACTGCGTCCGGCGAGCAGCGAGATCGCGGCACCGAGCAGCGGTACGAGCGTCGGCAGGGTGATGAGTACGGGAATCCATGAGGGTTGGGGAGTCATCGATCATCCCCCTGCCCCGCCGGCGGGCCCGGCTCGTCGCGGCCCGCGTCAGGCGGGGGCTTCCGCGGATCCGCGGTACCGGGGTAGGGCTTGTCGGGGTCCTGGAGGTCGTTGCCGAGCGTCCAGGTCATGTCGACGACCTCGGCGTCGGCCTCGGCGAGTGCTGCGTCGACCTCGTCCTCCTCGCGCGAGACCTCGTCGATGACGTCGTCGTCCTCCGGCATGAGGTCGGTTTCGATCTTGGCCCTGTGCAGCGCGGCGTACTCCTCCGGGGTGAGCGGGTTGCCCTCGTCGTCGAAGAGGTCGCCCAGCGGTGTGTCGGCACCCGTTTCGGGGTTGTCGCTGCGGTCGCGGTCAGGCGCGTCCTTCAGACTGGACTCGAGCACCTTGCGATCCTCGAGATCGTCTTCGACGTCGTCGTCGTCGCGGTTGAGCACGAAGAGCCGGTAGACCATCGCGAGGATGAACGCGCCGACACCCATCGTGATGACGATCGCCGTGAGCACCATCGCCTGCGCCAGCGGATCGGCGTCCTGGGTGCGGTGATCCGACGTCCTGCCCATGATGGGCGGGTTCCCGGGTGGTCCGGCGAGAGTGATGATCAGCAGGTTGATGGCGTTGCCCACCAGCAGCAGACCCAACAGCATGCGGATCAGGCTGCGCTCCATCAGGAGGTAGGAGCCGCAGGCGGCGAGGACCGCCACGATCGCCAGGAGTCCGAGGTTGACGCTCATCGTCGCGCCTCCTCGACGACCGGCAGGGTGGTGCCTGCCGGGATCGTGTTCTCGACGTCGAGTCGTGCGCCGAGACTGCGCAGGATGTCGAGGACGAGCCCGACCACGATCAGGTAGATGCCGAGGTCGAAGAAGAGTGCGGTCACGATCTTGACATCGCCGAGGAGCGGCAGGGTGACCTTGAGGACGGCCGACGACAGCGCCGGGGCGCCGAGCAGCATCGACGTCGCGGCAGTTCCCGCGGAGATGAGCAGTCCCGCGCCCAGGAACTTGCCGGGTTCGACGGGCAGGGCCTCGCCGAGTTCGTAACGTCCGCCGGCCAGGTAACGCAGCACAAGCGCCAAGCCCATGGTGAGACCGCCGGCGAATCCGCCGCCGGGTGCATTGTGGCCTGCGTAGAAGAAGTAGACCGACAGCACGACCATCGTCGGGAAGATCAGACGCGTCGTCGCCTCCAACACCATCGACCGGTTGCGCGGATCGCGGAACTCGCTGCCGCGAAGCCATGTGGTGCGGTCGGGCGGGATCGGATCGTCGTCCTCGTCGCCGTGTCCGTTGGCGAGCAGGCGCGCGGCGTCGGAGACACGGGGGGCCGCGCCGAATCGGCGGTTGCGGAACACCATCGACGCGACGCCCGTCGCAGCGACGATGAGAACACTCACCTCGCCCATCGTGTCCCAGGCGCGGATGTCGACGAGCAGCACGTTGACCGCGTTCGCGCCGTGACCCCACTTGTAGGCGGCCTCGGGGATGTCGATCGACACCGGCTGGGAGTTGCGCGCGGCCGCGGCGAACAGGCCGATCACGACCAGGCTCACGCCGACGGCCGCGCCGATCAGTGCGCGCAATGCCTTGAATCCCGTCGCGTGCCGGGGTTCGGGTTCGGCGGGGAGCTTGCGCAGGACGAGCACGAAGATGACCAGGGTGAGCGTCTCCACCAGGAACTGGGTGAGCGCGAGGTCGGGAGCTCCGTACAGCGCGAACAACACGCCGCAGCCGTAGCCGGTCACGCCGACGATGAGTGTCGCGGCGAGTCGGTTACGCAGGATGACCGCTGCGACAGCGGCGGCGACCATGATGCCGCCGATGACCAGTTCGACTGCGGAGTCGAATCCGCGAACCGAGAGTCGATCGCGGGAACCGAGGAACAACACGGTGATGGGCAGGATGATCGCGGTGCACATGATCACGCCCTGCGTGATCGGCAGCGAGCCTCGCTGGGTGTTTCGGGTCAGCGTCAGCGACAGCGTGTCGGCGGCGCGCAGCGTCGCGTCGTAGATGCGGTCGGCGTTGAGGAGTGGGCGATAGCGGAACAGGAGATCGCGCAGTCGTCTGATGAGCAGGAACAGTGCGGCGCCACCGACGATCACGATGATCGAGAAGACCACCGGCAGACCGAAGCCGTGCCACATGCCGAGGTGTTCGATCTCGTGACCGTACGACGGCAGGCTCTCCGCGTACGGCTCGAAGACCTCGCCTATCAGCGGGCTCAGGAAAGCGGTCACGACGCCGAGTGCGGCGAGGATGGCAGGTGGGGTCTGGAAGGCGACCGACGGTGGATGCATCTGCGCGACGACACGACTCGGGAACTGCCGTACCTTTCGACCGAATGCTCCCCACAGGAAGCGCGTCGTGTACGCCATCGTGATGATCGAGCCTGCCACCAGCACGTAGTCGACGGTCTCGGCCTGCCAGTGTTGCATCGAACCGGTGTCCCAGACCGACGCGAATGCCGTCTCCTTGCCGACGAAACCCATGGTGAACGGCAGACCGGCCATGCTCGCACCCGCGACGGCTGCGATGGCCGCGAGCCAGGGGAGACGATGACCGAGTCTTGCCAGTTTGCGGATGTCGCGTGTGCCGGTCGAGTGGTCGATGACGCCGACGACCATGAACAGCGCAGCCTTGAACATCGCGTGTGCGACGAGCATCGCCAGCGCCGCCATCGCCAGCGCCGCCATCGCCACGTTGGCGTCGCCCATGCCGAACAAGACCGCGAGAAAGCCCAGCTGGGAGACGGTACCGAACGCGAGAATGAGCTTGAGGTCGAGTTCGCGCAGCGAACGCCAGCCACCGAGCACCATGGTGAAACAGCCAAGGCCGATGGTCATGACCTGCCAACTGGTGAGGCCCGAGAAGCCGGGCGCGAGGCGACCGATCAGGTAGATGCCCGCCTTCACCATCGCGGCTGCGTGCAGGTATGCGCTGACGGGTGTGGGCGCCGCCATCGCGCCCGGCAGCCAGAAGTGGAACGGCACGATCGCCGACTTGCTGATGGCGCCGATCAGTACCAGCACGATCGCGACGTCGACGAAGACGCCGCTCGACGGCGGGTGCGCCACGAGGTCGGAGAGCAGATAGGAACCGGTCCGTTCGCCGAGCATGATGATGCCGACGAGCATTGCCAGTCCGCCCGCGGTGGTCACCAGCAGCGCCTGCGTCGCCGACCGCCGCGAGGTGGCGCGGACGTGATAGAAGCCGACGAGCATGAACGACAACACCGTGGTGAGCTCCCAGAAGATGTAGAGCATCAGCATGTTGTCGCTGGCCACGAGCCCGAACATGGCTGCGGCGAACGCGATCATCTCGCCGCCGAAGATGGCGACGCGGGGACGGGCGTCGTCGAAGTAGTTGGCGCAGTAGCACAGCACGAGCGCGCCGACACCGAGGATCAGTACCGACATGATCGCCGTGAGGGTGTCGAACCGCATGACGAAGTCCATGCTCAGCGTCGGTGCCCAGGAGACGGTCTCCACGCGGGGAGCGTGGTGGGCCTGGGGCCAGTTGAGGAGAACCCAGACGAGGGCGCCGAGCGGAGCGAGCGCGAGGACGTAGAACCCCTTGGTGCCGAGCGTACGGACGATGGCAGGTGCGATGAGCGCACACACGGCCAACGCGGCCAACACTGAGATCAAAGGGCACTCCGTCTTTCGTCGATTGGCGGGGTGTCACGGAGCAACTGCCCGCTTGTTTATCTTACCGTTGCAGTCATGTCGCGCTTAGTCAGGTTCACCGTCGTCCTGTTGACGTGTGCGCTTGCCCTGGTCATCGGCGGTTGCTCTGCGGATAAGGACAGCGGTCTCAAAGGAGTGGCACTACCGTCTGACTTTCCGACCGATCAGGTCCCGCTGATCGACGGCACTGTGCTGAGTGCTTCTGGTGCTGCGGGAAAGGGATGGTCTGTGACGGTGCAGGCTCCCGCGAGCGACTCGAACGTCCTGGACTCCGCGGTCAAGAAGCTCACCGATGCCGGGTACACGGAGTCACAGCGGACATCGCAGAACGGGCAATCCGTGGTGGTGTTGACCGCGGACAAGAGTGGCACCACCTACTGGGTCAGCGCGGGTGTGACACCTGCTGCGGCGTCGGGCGGGTCGTCCGTGTTCTACACGATCACGACCAGCTGACCCGCACAGCCGATTCCCAGAGGGCGCGCAGTCGGGCGCAAGGCGTCGTCGGCACCGTGGACGGCACTGTTGATGCGATGTGAGCGCGTGCCGGAGGTCGGTGCTCGCTCACCGCGCACCCGAGATGAGGGAGAACCCCGCGATGTCCGCACCCACCACCCCCGAGAATTCGATCAACCCCGAGAACTCCGGCGGTCCCGCGAATGCTGCCGGCCCCGGATATTTCGAGAACACCGAGCGCGTGGGCGCCCGGGCCGCAACCGCACCCGTTCAGCCGCAGGTCGCAGGTCAGCCGCCGGTACAGGAGGGCGCAGAGCCGGTGACCGCGGGCTCGGCCGCGCGGCAGGTACCGCCGAAGGTCAAGAACGCGATCATCGCCGGCGGCATCGGGCTTGCCGTCGGCTTCGGTCTCCTCGGTTTCGGCGCGGGTTACGTCGTCGGCCACGACAACTCGTCCGGCCAGAGCCAGATGGGTGGCCCCGGCGGCAACGGTGGCGGCATGCCGGGTATGAACGGCGGTGGGATGGGGCAGAACGGCGGTGGGATGGGGCAGAACGGCGGTGGGATGGGGAGCAACGGGCAATCACCGTTCGGACAGCAGGGCCAGGCGCCCAACGGTCAGACGGGTCAGCTTCCCAACGGCCAGGCGCCCACCGGGCAGCTTCCCGGTGGCCAACAGGGTCAGACCAGCCAGCAGGGTCAAACCGGCCAGGCGGGCACACAGACTAGTTGATCGCGGCTGTTCGCCGGGCGGGCCGTGCGGCGACCGATCATTCCTTACGACGGTCGGCGTAGGCGCGTAGGTTCTCGACCTGGGCAGCGTCGAGCGACGGTCTCACGCGTTTCCGCGCGTCGGCGACGTCGTCGGCAGTGACGGTCGCCGCGTCGATGTCCCGGCGCATGGCCGCCAGCGCCGCCTCGCGAAGCAGTGCCGAGCAGTCGGCTGCCGAATAACCCTCGAGGTCGTCGGCCAGCGCGTCGAGGTCGATACCGTCGGCAAGCGGCACCTTGCGGCCCGAGGTCCGCAGGATGTCGGCGCGCGCCTGTGCGTCCGGCGGCGGCACGAACACGAGTCGCTCCAACCGACCCGGGCGCAGGAGTGCCGGGTCGATGAGGTCGGGCCGGTTGGTCGCGCCGAGGACGACGACATCCTGTAGCGGTTCGACGCCGTCGAGTTCGGTCAGCAGCGAGGCCACCACGCGATCGCCGACACCCGAGTCCGTCGACTGGCCGCGGCGCGGTGCGAGGGCGTCGACCTCGTCGAGGAAGATCAACGAGGGTGCCGACTCCCGCGCCGCGGCGAACAGGTCGCGCACTGCCTTCTCCGACGAACCGACCCACTTGTCCATCAGTTCGGCACCCTTGACCATGTGAACCGAGAGCATGCCCGACGCCGCGAGTGCACGGACCACGAAGGTCTTGCCGCACCCGGGTGGCCCGTAGAGGAGTACGCCGCGCGGTGGTTCGACGCCGAGTCGGGTGAAGGTGTCGGGATGCTGGAGCGGCCAGAGCACGGTCTCGGTCAGCGCCTGTTTGGTCTCGGTCATGTCGCCGACGTCGTCGAGCGTGATCGATCCGACGGCCACCTCGGGCGTCCGAAGACGTGAAACCGGACGGATGACGTCGAGTGCGCCGACGAGGTCGGCGTCGGTCAGTGTGGGTGCCGTGTCCGTCGAGCTTGCCCTGGCCGCAGCGCGCAGTGCCGCCTCGCGCGCGAGGGCCGCGAGGTCTCCCGCGACGAAACCCGGCGTCCGAGAAGCGATGTCATCGAGATCGAGCGCGCCGTCCGTGGGTACCCCGGTGAGGATCACGCCGAGTATCCGAGCGCGACGTGCAGCGTCCGGCAGGCCGATGACGAGCTCCCGGTCGCACAGGTCGGGTCCGCGTAGACGTTCGTCGAGGCCCGCAGGTTCGGCACTGGTCACGATCAGGGCGAGGTGGTCGGGCTGCGTACCACCAGCGTCGGCGGTGACCGGCGGCGCGATCGCAGCACGCAACTCGTCGAGGATCAGTGTCGAGACCGGTTCGGGTTCGACGGGCAGCAGCGCGTCGACGTCGGTGATGAGCAGTACGCCCGACCCGGTACGACGAAGGTTTGCGATCGCATCGGTCACCGCTCGCAGGCGCGCCGATGCCTCCAGCGAGCCGACAGTTGGGCCGTCGATGGTGGTCAGTGTTCTTGCGGCACAGACGGATCGGACCAGTGTGGCCTTTCCGGATCCCGCCGGACCCGAGATCAGCACGCCGAGACGTGGTGTGGCGCCGAGAGCACGCAACACCTCGGGCTCGTCGAGCGTGATGTCGAGCCACTCGGTGAGCTTCGCGACCTGCGTGTCGACCCCGACCAGCTCCGAGGCCGGCCGCACGCCGTGCCCCGGTGACGGGATGCCGGGCAGCGTCGTACCCCAGCCCCGCCCTGACCCGCCGACGGCACCGGGTTTCCCGCCGAGGGCACCGGGATTCGCGCTGACGGCACCGGGATTCGCGCTGACGGCACCAGGATTCGCGCCGACGGCACCGGGATCAATGCCGAGGGCATCGTCGGATCCGCCATCCGCCCAGAGCACAGCGGTAGAGGGTTGGACGCTGACGGGCGAGACCGGGGCGGTGGCGGTCACGGTCAGCAGCTCGTTGGTCCACGTGATCCCGACCGACAGCGTCAGCGCGCGCGTCGCGGCGCTCGCGGTGAGTTCAGGGCCGAGGTCGCGCGGCAACAGCGAGACCGCGTCGCCGACCGACAACACCTTTCCGAGCAGCGCGCGTCGCAGCGTCGCCTCGTCGACGCCCCTGCTTGCGACTGCCGAGCCTGTCACGATCACCCGTGACGCGCCGGAGACCGTGACGGCGGAGATGACCACCGACGCGTTCTCTTTGATGCCCGCATTCGAGAACGTGATGTCGTCGAGCAACAACGTGCCGGTGGGCGTTCCCGACGGTGCTGCGGCGACCACGGCCGCGGTCACGCGTGCGCCGGTGATCGACACCGCGTCCCATTCACGTAATCCCAATGCGGTCAACGCCTCGGGATGTGCGCGGACGATGCCCCGACGCGAGTCGGCGGCGGACGTGTTGAGGCGCGCGGTCAACGACAATTGCGCGCTCACCGGCTACCCCCGGTTCCCGAGTCGTCGGTTGCCCCCGCCCCGGCCGCGGGAGGCTCGCCGATCGTCGTCTCCGGGATCGTCCCTGCTCCCGGTTTGTGCAGGCCGAGCCTGGCGGTGGATTTCCGCGGCGGCAGTACACGTCGGGGCTGGCTACGTGCGATCGCCCGACGTTCGGCTCGACGTTCGGCCGGCAGCGCGTCCCAGTGCTCGGGCCTGGCTTGTACCCAACGCCGACTGCGCCACGCGAATGGGATATGTGCGACGTAGGCGGCAACCAACACGATCATCAACACGTACGGGTAGGTCAACAGCAGCGCAGCCCCGATGGCCACGAGGATCAGCAGTCCGGCGAGCATCCGCGGATGCACCGACGATGTCTTGAGCGATGCCGTCGGGATGCGGCTGACCGCCATGAGCGCGACGATGATCAGCCAACACCCCACGATCAGCGGTGACGTCCACCAGCCGTCGCCGAACTGCTGGGCGAGACCGATCGGGAGTAGTGCGACGAGTGCCGCAGCCGGCGCGGGAACTCCGACGAAGAAGTCGCGGGTGTAGCGCGGAGCGTCGGTGTCGTCGAGCAATGTGTTGAACCGAGCGAGGCGCAGCACGATCGCGCAGCAGTAGATGAGCGCGAATCCCCAGCCCAGGTCGTGCCCGCGGAGCAGGTAGAGATAGACGATCAGGGCGGGAACCACGCCGAAGTTGATGGCGTCGGCGAGTGAGTCGATCTCGGCGCCGATCTTGGTGGTCGCCCCCATGAGTCGGGCCACCCGCCCGTCGATTCCGTCGAGCAGGGCCGCCGCGACGACGAGTGCCATGGCGAGGTTGACGTTGTCGTCGATGACAGCACGCACCGCCGTCAGGCCCGCACAGATCGCGAGAATCGTCAGCGCCGACGGCACGAACATGCGGCCGGCGGCCGCTTGGCGTCTCAGGCTTCTCTGCTCGACGTCCGACTCGGCGCGATTCGGTGTGCGACGACGCGTCGATCGGATCGACGGATTGCGGTAGTGCAGCGGCGTGCGGTCGACACCGACTCGATTGGTGTTCGGCATGTCACCCGCCGTCGCCGACAGGTGTCGTCCCCGACCCACCGAGTACCGCGAGCGGGGTCTCGGCGCCGACGGTGCGCTGCCCGATCAACACACGCTGCTGCGTGTTCGGTGGAAGGTAGACGTCCACGCGCGAGCCGAATCTGATGAGCCCGTACGTGTCGCCTATGGCGAGGTGGTCGCCGACCTCGGGCTCGCACACGATGCGACGTGCGAGCAGACCGGCGATCTGCACGACGGCGATGTCGGTGTCGCGCGGGGAGGGGTCGTCGGGCGAGGGTGTGCCGTCGGGTCGCAGCACCATCGTGGTGCGCTCGTTCGCCGAGCTCGCCTCCGGAAGGTCGGCCGAGACGAACGTCCCCGGCGTGTGGGTCACCGACAGCACCGTGCCGCCGATGGGCACGCGCTGCACATGGACGTCGAAGATCGACAGGAAGGTCGACACGCGTGGCCGGGGCTGTAGTCCGAGGCCGGACTCCGGTGGCGGGACGGCCTCGTCGACGAGGCTGACGATTCCGTCGGCCGGGGCCACGACCACGCCCGCCTCGGTCGGCGGTACTCGTGAGGGATGTCGGAAGAATGCGGCGCAGGCACCGGCCGCAGCGGTTGCCGGTACGGCTACCCACCGTCGCCGTCGCCCGGCGAGCGCCACCGCCGACGCAGCCGCCACGAACGGCAAACCCGCGGGATGGATCGGGGGAAGGGTCTCGCGCGCAAGGGCGAGTAGATGCGTCGGGGTCAGGCCGGAGCGCAACGGGCCGTCGGATTCGGTTGCCGGATGTTGCGCTGATGCGTCCGGTCGCGGGCGCCTGGCCACCTGATCATCCTCCCGGGTCGGTCGCGTCGGGCTTGTCCGTCGCGTCCGTTCAGCTTAGCGACGCCCGACCCGGCCGACTCGACGCAGCCACTCTCAGAGAACGACGACGTCGACGACCGAACCGGCAGGCAACGACGTGACCTCGGCAGGGATGTCGATGAGGGCGTTGGCCCCGGCGAGATATCGCAGGTGATGTGAGCCGGGGGGCCCGATCGGCTCGACCACGGGTGGGACGTCGGACGCATCGTGTACGACGACGCCGCGCAGAAACTGTCTCTTGCCCTCCGGCGAGCGGACGTCGGAGCCGAGCCGGGCGGAAAATCCCGGCCGGTGGGCGGGCAAGCCCATCGCCGCGCGCAGCGGAGGCCTGATGAACACCTCGAACGACACCAGCGAACTGACCGGGTTTCCCGGGAGTGTGATGATCGGAACCGGACGCCCGGTCGGGTCACGGTGATGGCCACACCCCTGCGGCATCCCGGGCTGCATCGCGACCTTCACGAACTCGACGCCTCCGTCAGTGCCACGGAGTGCGTCCTTGACCACCTCGTAGGCCCCGGCGCTCACACCGCCGGACGTGATGATCAGGTCGGCGTCTGCCGACGCCTCGTCGAGGCGCTCGAGGAAGTCGGTGACGTTGTCGGCGACGAAGTGCACATGCCGCGCTCGTCCGCCGGCCTCGGTGACCGCCGCGGTCAGCATGGCGCCGTTGGACTCGTAGATCTGCCCGTGCCGCAGGGGTTTTCCCGGTTCGACCAGTTCTGATCCGGTCGAGAGCACTACGACGCGTAACTGGCGTGCCACCTCGACGTCGGCGATGCCGAGTGCCGACAACAAACCGATCTGCGCGGCGCCGAGCACCGTGCCTGCGGGGAGAGCGATCTCACCTCTCGCGATGTCGGAGCCGGCTCGACGGATGTGCTTGCCCGCGTCCACGGCCGAGGTGAACCCGACCGTCGATTCCGCCGCGGCGTCGACGGCGAAGTCGCCGTCGGTGAGCTCGACCTGCACCACGGCGTCAGCGCCGTCGGGCAGCGGTGCGCCGGTCATGATCCGCGCCGCCGTGCCCGGCGCGAGTGTCACCCGCCCGGTACGGCCGGCGGGGATGTCGTCGGCGACGGGCAGCCGGATCGGATCGGTCGGCGTTGCGGTCGCGATGTCGGCCGCGCGCACCGCGTAACCATCCATCGCGGAATTGTCGAAGGCGGGCATCGCGAGGTCGGCAAGGGTGTCGTGGACGGTGGGCATTCCCAGCGCGTCGGGGACTGCGACCCGGACTGCTTCGGGTGGTCCGAACAACTCCCACACGATCGAACGATGGTCGGCGACGGAACGCATCAGCTCAGCATGCCACGCGAATCGGACGCCGATGAAGCAGCTGTGTCGGTGGGGCGTTCCCCGCTCTGCGCTCGCGCTCGACCCGCACTAGATTCGGAGCATGGCGCTGGGTCTGCTGCTCGACATCGACGGGGTGATGGTCACCTCGTGGCATGCGCTGCCCGGCGCCGTCGAAGCGATCGAGGATCTCGCCGAGCGTGGGTATCCGCGAATGTTCTTGACCAACACCACCTCACGATCTCGTTCACAGATCGCCGAGGCGCTCGCCAACACTGGATTCGACGTCGAGCCGCACGAGATCCTGACCGCGGCCAAGCTCACCGCCGAGTTTCTCGCCCGGAACTATCCGGGCAAGCTCACCTGGGTACTCAACGAGGGGCCGATCGCCGAGGACATGACCGGTGTCCCACTGACCGACGACCCGGCAGAGGCCGAGGTCGTCGTACTCGGGGGCGCCGGTCCGGTTTTCACGCACTCCGCTCTGTCGACCGTGCTGGAGAAGATGCTCTCGGGTACGCCGGTGGTGGCGATGCACCGGTCCATGATCTGGTCGACCGAGCGGGGGCTGTCGATCGACACCGGCGTGTACCTCGAGGGTCTGGAGAAAGCGTCGGGCCGCAAGATCCGTGCGATCGGCAAGCCGTCACCGTTGGGATTCCGCGCCGCGGTCGAGTTGATGAATCTCGAACCGACCCAGGTGGTGATGGTCGGTGACGACATGCACAACGACGTCCTCGGAGCCCAGGCGTCTGCGCTGATCGGCGTGCTCGTCCGGACCGGCAAATTCCGTGAGGAGGCCCTGCGGGCGCTGCAGCGCGACGAGTTCGGTCCGGTTCCCGATCACGTGATCGGCTCCGTCGCCGACTTACCGGCCCTCATGGAGAAGCTCGACGGCTCGTGAGGTGCACAGTCGACGCCAGGGGGCGCCCACTCGACGCCAGGGAGTGCACAGTCGACGCCAGGGGGCGCCCACTCGACGAGTGACCCCGCCGACTGTGCGCTTCTGGTCGTCGACTGTGCGCTTCTGGTCGCCGACTGTGCGGGTCAGGCAGCCCGCACGGAGCTCGACTCGGCCGCGCGCTTGATCTTGCCTAGCGTCTCGGCCATTCCGACCTTGAGTTCTTCCTCGAACGAGTCGGCCCCGCCGAACACGGCGTCGACCAGGGTGGACGACACCTTGGTTGTCTTCCCGCCCGCAGCTTCCCGACGCTCGGTCACCGTCACGCCGCCGGCCTTGTTCGGTTCGATGGTGTAGCTCCACACCGTGTGGTTCTCGGCGACGCGGAACCCGATCTCCTGATTCGGTGCGAACCGCACGACCTTCGCCGTCGTCGGCCAGACGAGCGGTCCGCGACGGTTGATGTTGATGGTGCGGGTGCCGAGCTTGACCTGGCCGCCGAGGATGAACATCTTTGCGCACTGCGGGCTCCACTCGCCCATGCGGGCGAGGTCGGAGATCACCGCCCAGACCTGAGCTGGCGTCGCGTCGACGTCGATGGACTCTTCGAGCAGTGCGGCGGTCATGGTTCCCCCGGGTTCTGTGGTGGCGGCAGAGAAGACCGGTCGACGGTGTCGCCGGTCACAGGTCTGCATCACCCTAGAACGCCTATTGTCGGACAGTCAATAAGCGCTCACACGATCAGCACGGTGCTGAACACCGCAGCAACGCCGACGAAGACCGCCGCCGAGATCCAGCCCGCCGGATGTGTGTCGTTCTCGAGGAGGATCGTCCCGAGCTTGCCGGGGGTGAGCCAGTCGATCAGTACGAACGACCACATCATCACCGCGATGGTCAGCACCACGTAGGCGAGCGAGTAGAGGAGTGCCTTCCACAGCACCATGCCTGCGGTGTCGACGACGGACGCGACGAGGACGAACGAGATACCGACGACCATCGACGTCGTGAGGATCATCGCGTTGCGGTTGTTGTCCACCCAGACGAGCTGCCGAAGCCGCCCCGGTGTCACCAGATCGAGGGCGCCGAAACCGACGACCAGCAGGGCAACACCCATGATGCTGAACGACGCGCCCCAGGCCAGATTGTCGCCGAACACTGCGTCCACCTGTGATCTCCCCTCGTCGCCGACGCGTGGTCGGTGAGGTACTCAGAGGTGCACGCGGGCGCGACACCCACGAGAACCCTAACCCGCGACGACGTCGGCGAGTCCGAGGTTGTGCCGCAGTGTCCCGCCGGGGTAGGCGGTCCGGTACACCCCGAGGTCCTGGAGCTCTGGGATCACCTCGTCGACGAAGCGGTCGAGTCCGCCCGGAGTGAGGTGCGGGACCAGGATGAATCCGTCGCTCGCGTCGTGCTGGACGAAGCGGTTGAGCTCGTTCGCGACGGTGCGCGCCGATCCGACGAACGCCTGACGGCCGGTGACCTCGATGATCAGTTCGCGCGTGCTGAGGTTCTTCGACTCCGCGAGGGCTCGCCAGCGAGCTGCGACGTCGCGGGGATCCTCGCGGATGCGCACACTCGCGCGGCCCTTGGCGATGGTGTTCTCCCCGGGCAGGGGGTCGACGGTGGGCAGGGGGCCGTCGGGATCGTGGTTGCTCAGGTCGCGATTCCACAGCTGCTCGAGGAACTTGATCGCGGTCTGCCCGCTCACCTGCGCGAGCCGGATCTGGTGGGCGAGGTGGGCCGCGTCCTCGTCGGTGTCGCCGACGACGAACGTGGCCGCGGGCAGGATCAGCAGATCGTCGGGGCTACGTCCGTACGCCGCGAGACGCCGTTTCACGTCGGTGTAGAACGTGCGGCCCTCGTCGAGTGTGGAGTGCCGCGAGAAGATCGCGTCCGCGCGTGCCGCGGCGAACTCGCGCCCCTCGTCGGAGTCTCCCGCCTGGAAGATGACCGGACGTCCCTGAGGGCTCCGCGGCACAGGGAACGTCCCGCTGACGTCGAACTGCGAGTCGACGCGTGCGAACCGCCCGGCCTGCGGTCGGCGCAGGAACTCACCCGACGAACGGTCGGCGATCACGTCGTCGTTCTCCCACGAACCCCACAGCTCGACGGCGGTCTCGAGGAACTCTCGAGCCCGCACGTAGCGTTGATCAGCCGCGAGGTATCCGCCTCGGCGGAAGTTCTCGCCGGTGAACGCATCCCACGAGGTCACGACGTTCCAGGCTGCTCGACCGTCGGACAGGTGGTCGAGGGTCGCGAATTGTCGTGCCACTTCGACGGGTTCGTTGAACGTCGAGTTGATCGTGCCCGCGAGTCCGAGATGCTCGGTGACCGCCGCGAGCGCCGCGAGGATCGTGAAGGTGTCGGGTCTGCCGACGACGTCGAGGTCGTAGATCTGTCCGTTCTGTTCCCGCAGTCGTAGCCCCTCCGCGAGGAAGAGGAAATCGAACAGCCCGCGTTCTGCTGTCTGCGCGAAGTGGGTGAAAGACGAGAAGTCGATGTGGCTTCCGGCGGCGGGGTCACTCCAGACGGTCGTGTTGTTGACCCCGGGAAAATGTGCTGCCAGGTGAACCTGTTTGGTCATCGGACACCGCCTCCGACGGCTGCGCGTGCATAACGGTTGGCCGGGCGCACGAGTCCCAGCCGGTCTCTGAGGCTTTGTGGGCCTGCAGGATTCGACGCCGCGTCCACGACGAGGCTGCGACGGAGGAGTTCGGGCGCCAGGTCGTCGGCGATGCGAGCCAGATCGTGGGTGATCGCTGCCGGATGCAATCGGATTCCCGACGGTCGGCCCCCCAGCTCGTTGCGCTCCTCGATCAGGTCGGCCAGTCCGGTGGCGGTGCCGACGAATGTCTGCGTTACGTCGTCGAATTCGGCACCGAGCCAGTCGTCGTAACACGCACGACGGTCCGACGCCGCCTGCTGCGTGTCGTCGAGGTACACCACGAGATCGTCGTAGCGGCGCAGACCCTCGCGGTCACTGTCACCGGCTGTCGTGTCGGACGCCGCGCGGTCCTCGGCATTCGGAAAGAACCCGATGTCCGCACTGCCATCGAGGAATTCACGCGACGACCGCTCGCCGGCGGACGCCGTCGCCGCGATGGGAGGTCGGCCCTGCGGTGGCCGCGGTGTGATCGACGGCCCGCGAACAGCGAAGAATTCGCCGTCGAAGTCGATGTGGTGCACCCGATCCCGGTCGATGAAGCGACCGGTCGAGGCGTCGCGGATCTCGGCGTCGTCCTCCCACGAGTCCCACAGCCGACTGAGCACCTCGGCGTAGTCGGCGGCTTCGCGGTGTAGCGCAGACCTGTCCGAAATCGTCTCCGCATCACGCCGTCCGAACAGCCGGACGTTGTCCGGACTGTCGTCGACGGCCAGCAGGACTCCTGCGCGACCGCTGCTGACGTAGTCGAGCGTGGCGATTGCCTTCGACGTGTGGAACGGCTCGCTGTGCGTGACCGTCACGGTGGGCAGGAGACCGATCCGCGTGGTCAGCGGCGCGATGCGCGCCGCGACCAGCACGGTGTCGAGTCTGCCGTTGACGAGGTCCGTCCGCACCGGCCGACCGCTGGTCGACAGCTCGTGGGGAAGCGGAGGCCGTACCCCGAAGCCGTCGTCGAGGGTCACGAAGTCGGCACCGGCGCGTTCGGCGGCGACAATGGCCTCACGCCAGTATCGCGCGGTGAACAGTGCGTCGGGGCGCGCCTCGGGGTCTCGCCATGCGGCCGGATGTCGACCAGCGCCTTGCAGTCCGATGGCCAACGACAGCGACGTTGAATCACTCACGAGGAGTCCTAACGGCTGCGTCGCCGGCACATCTTCCCGACCGGCGGTCAAAAGATCAGCGTGAGTGCAACGGTTCTCCGTACCGACGAACGGGTGCTTACTGGGAGATCGCGGCTCGAAGACCGTTGGGCCGCACCAGACGGGAAGACGACCTGTCGGGGATCAAGCCATGGGAGTGACGATGAGTTGGTTGTCCAGGGTGAGCGCGGTGTCGCAGCTGGTCGACACGCACCATCAGATGCTGTTGCGTGCAGCAGCAGGTCTCACCCCCGAATCGTCTGCTGCGATGTACGCGTGGTCGGATGACTCCGGCGTCACGTCCGCTCACGGGTACGACGGTGCCACCGCTCTGTCCACCCGCGAGACGGGCCGATGAGCACGGGACGGGCTGCGCCGCTGCCGCTCTCGGTCCTCGACCTCGCCCCGATCAGCGCGGGCTCGTCGCCCGTGGAGGCGATCCGCAACAGCATCGCACTCGCACGCGCGGTCGAGGAATGGGGCTATCGGCGCTTCTGGCTCGCCGAGCACCATTTCGTCGCGGTGGGTTCGTCGTCGACTGCCACCCTGATAGCACTGGTCGCTGCCGCGACGCAGTCGATCCGGGTGGGTAGCGCAGCGGTCCAACTCGGTCATCACAGCAAGGCATCGGTCGTCGAGGCCTTCGGGACCGTCGACGCCGTCTTTCCCGGCCGCCTCGATCTCGGACTCGGCCGCTCGGGGCAGCGTCGTACCGAATTGCTCGACGCCGCACGCACACCCACGGCGCAGCGGCCATCCGCGGAGCCTGAACGTGTCGTCGACGGGCTACTCCTTCCGCAGCCGTTCGCCGCCGCGGAGGTACTCTCGTCGCCCCTGATCGGTGCCACTGCAGCAGCGCTGGAGTTCGACGGTGCGATCCAACCCGATTTCGGTGACGCGGTTTGCGACGTCCTGGCATTCCTCGACGGCGGACTTCGCGTCGGCGACGTCGAATTGCATGCAGTGCCCGGGGAGGAGGCCGACGTGCAGGTCTGGGTGTTCGGCAGTAGCAAGGGCCAGAGCGCCCAGGTCGCCGGTGCCGAGGGGCTGCCGTTCGTCGCGAACTATCACGTGAGTCCCGCAACCGTTCTCGAGGCCGTCGATGCCTATCGTGCGCATTTCCGGCCTTCGGGGCGGCTGTCGCGGCCGTACGTGGTGGTGTCCGCCGACGTGGTCGTCGCTGACAACGACTCGGCGGCAACACATCTCGCGTCTACCTACGGCCACTGGGTGCACGACATCCGCACCGGTCGCGGGGCGCAGCCCTATCTCGATCCGACGACAGCGTCGCCGCTCACGGCCGAACAACGCGCTGTTGTCGACGACCGGATCCGCACCCAGTTCGTCGGATCGCCGTCGACGGTCGCCGAACGGCTCGACACACTGGCCCGGGTGACCGGCGCCGATGAACTGGTGATCACTAGTGTCACATACGATCTCGAGGACAGGCTGCGCTCCCACCAGCTCCTGGCAGCAGAATGGGGGCTCACCGACTCGAGTCGGTGAACCCCCACGCCGCCACGCTCTGACGGTCAGCTCAGTTGACCGTCACCATCTCGTACTCGCCGAGCCTGCTCGCGAGAGCGCTGACGTGTTCGTCGGCGTCGCCGAGCGTGCGTGATATCGCAGTGAGACGTGCGACGTAATGTCCCACAGGGTATTCCGCGGTCATGCCGATGCCGCCGTGCATCTGGATGGCCTCCTGGCCGACCTTGCGTGCGGAGCGGCAGATCTGGAGCTTCGCACGGCTGTAGACCGACGGATCGTCGACACCGTCGTTCAGTGATGCCGTCGCGTACAAACTCATGCTGCGCGCCAACTCGAGTGCCACGTACACGTCCGACGCACGCTGTGTGAGCGTCTGGAACGTCTTGAGTGGAACCCCGAACTGCTTGCGTGACTTGAGGTAGTCGGTCGTCAGTTCCATTGCACGCTCCATCGCGCCCACGGCCTCGGCGCACTGGGCGGTCTGCGTGAAGATCTCCGCATAGGAGAGCGCAGCGGACTGGTCACCGTCGGCGAGTTCGACGGCTGGGGTGCCCGCGAACGTGACCCGCGCGCCACGACGATCGTCGTAGGTGCGGAAACCGTCGACAGTCACCCCGGACGCGTCGGCGTCGGCGAGGAACAGTCCGACGGTTCCGTCCTGACGTCGGGCGCTGACCACGAACTTCTGTGCCACGTCGCCCGCGAGGACGGGATACTTGACGCCCTCGAGGGTGACTCCGTCGCTCGCGCCGGTCGCCGTGGTGGTGACCCCGGCTGCGGGCCAACGATCTTCGGGCTCGGCGTGTGCATATCCGAGCAGCAGTCTTCCCTCCGACACCTCGGTCAGCAGACTGGTCCGGCGATCACCCGACGCGACGCGGTCGATGACGACACCAGGAAGCAGCGCGCCGTACAGGACAGGCTCCGGCGCAAGACTCCGCCCTATCTCGCCCATCAGTGAACTGACCTCGACCGGTCCCGCGCCCGTTCCGCCGGCATCCTCGCTGAACGGCAGCCCGAGAATGCCGATCTCGGCGAGCGACGCCCAGATCGAGGGCGACCATCCGCTCTCGGTCTCCGAGACCGCGCGGATCTTCTCGATGTCATAACTCTTGAACACGCTGCGGACGGTGTCGCGCAGCAGTGCCTGCTCTTCGGTGAGCTCGAAATCCATTGTGTTACTCCAGGTTCTGCTGGGCCGACTACAGGCCGAGGATCGACGACGAGATGATGCTGCGCTGTACCTCCGACGACCCTCCGTAGATGGTGACCTTGCGGTAGTTGAGGTACTCGGGTACGGCGAGCTGGGCCCATTCCGGTGTCCCGACGCCGGGTGCGTCGACGGCAAGGCCGCGCGCACCCGCGACGTCGGCGAGCAACTCCGTCGCCGACTGCTGCAGTTCGCTGCCGCGCAACTTGACCAGCGACGAGATCGGGTTGGGCTTGCCGTCTGCCGAACCGGCGACGACGCGCAACTGGGTGACCTCGAGTGCGAGCAGTTCGGTCTCGAGTTCTGCCAGGCGTGCCGCGAACAGCGGGTCCTCGAGCAGAGTGCCGTTCGCGGTCTTCGTCGCGGCGGCGAGTTTCTTGGCCTCGGCGAGCTTGGTCTTGGTCCAGCCGACGCGTGCGATGCCGGTGCGCTCGTTGCCGAGGAGGAACTTGGCGTAGGTCCAGCCCGCATTCTCCTCGCCGACGAGGTTCTCGACGGGCACCTTGACGTCGTTGAAGAACACCTCGTTGACCTCGACGCTGCCGTCGATCAGCTTGATCGGGCGCATCTCGATTCCCGGGGTGTCGAGGTCGATGAGCAGGAAGCTGATGCCTGCCTGCTTCTTCACGTCAGGGTTGGTGCGGACGAGGCAGAATATCCAGTCGGCGTACTGCCCGAGGGTGGTCCACGTCTTCTGACCGTTGACGATGTAGTGGTCGCCGTCGCGCACCGCCCTGGTCTTCAGCGACGCGAGGTCGGAGCCCGCCTCGGGCTCGGAGAAGCCCTGACACCACCAGATGTCGAGGTTGGCCGTCGCCGGGAGGAACCGCTCCTTGATTTCCTGTGAACCGAACGTCGCGATGACCGGGCCCACCATGTTGACGTTGAACGTCAGCGGATCGGGGACGAAGTTCAGGCTGAGCTGATCGTGGTAGATGTTGCGCTGGATGGGGGACCAGTCACGGCCACCCCACTCCTTCGGCCAGCCCGGCGTCGCCAGGCCATCGGCGTTGAGAATGCGCTGTGTGGTGACGATGTCGTCGGGCAGGTTCAGCGTGCCTGCTGCTGCACGCTGACGGATCTCCTCGGGGATCTTCGTCGTGAAGAAGCTCTGGAGTTCTTCGCGGAACTTCTGTTCATCTGAATCGAACTTCAAGTGCATGTAACCAGTCTTACCCTTTAGCACCTGTCGTGCGAAAGTACGGGCACGATGGTTGGCGCCCGATCGTGCCCTAGTCGTGCGATCCGGCGGAGGCTGACGTGGCCGTCGAGAGTTTGCGGTTGTCCGGTAGTTCGGCCGTGTCAAGCGTGCGGGAGTAGTACTCGCGGAACCTGCCGCCGGTCTCGAACGTCGACAGGATGCGCATCGCATTCGACTCGACGTAGTTGAAGCTGAACCTCGCGGCAAAGATCGTGAGAGTGAGCACGACGGCAGCCGAACCGATGAAACCGCCGATCCCGAGGTCGCCAGGGAGCAGTACACCCACCCACCGTGCGAATCGCATGAGTGGTTCGTGCAGCAGATACATCCCGTAACTGAACACGCCGAGTGCGACCAACGGTCGCCAGGTCAACCACCGCGGTACCTGACCGGTCGTCATCACGATCGAGGAGATGAGTGCTGCTGACGCCACTCCCAGTGCGAGGCGCCACAGTTGGTCGGAGGTGTTCAGCGGGTCGCGGAGCGTGGCGACCAGGACGAACACGCCCAGCGCTCCGAGGGCGAGTGATCGACGAACCCACGCGCTCCGCAATTCGACGCCTCCTGCCACCGCGACCGCCAAGGCCATGCCCATGGCGAAGATGGACATCATTCCCAGTGGGCCGAACCACACACTCCAGCGGTCGTGCGAATAGGTCCGCACAGCCCACATCAGATAGACGACGCCCGCGACAGCGAGGACCGCTGGGAATGCCGACATCCGTGCGATACGAATACGGGGCGAATGGCTCTGGATCGCCCATGCCGTGGCGAGGGGCGTCACGATCGCCATGAGAACGTAGAAGTGGAACTCGACGGCGAGCGACCACGCGGGGCCATCGGTCCAGAAGATGTAGCGGTCGCTGTAAACGTGCAGCATGGACATGTGTAGCAGGAGGTCCTGCCACGTCCCTGGAAGCCGGGTGTTGGTTGCTGACCACACGACGAGCACCACGATGAAGTACAGCGGTAACAGACGCACGATTCGGCGCAGCAGCATGTCCTTCCACGTCGTCGAATTCCTGCCCGCCATCGCGGCGCGGGCGGCAGGCAAATACAGCACGAATGCACTCAGGACGAAGAACACCGTCACCGACGCGTCTGCGAACACTTCGAGCGTGTGATTGAGGCGGACCTCACCATCGCTCGGATGGGTGATGGTCAGCAGTTGGTTGCTGTGCACATGCGTCACGATCACCACCATGGCCGCGATCGCGCGCACCGGATCGAGCGGGAACCGTCGGCGGTGGGCCGGGGCGACCGGATCAAACCGTGCGACGAAGGGTATCGCACTCCTGGGTGACCGATGACGAGCGAAAGCTGTTGCGTCCGTGGTTGTATGCTGGGTCATGCGAGGCTCCTGTCGGCGGTCACAGGTGCGGTCACCGCGCCTGCGATGATCTGGCGATGTGGCGCCACACCGGTCGAGCCCGACTGCGGATCACCGGCTGTCGACGGTACGAATGCCCGCATGGTCCCTCGAGGAGTGACATGCCATTCGTGTTCTCCCATGATCTCTTTCACCTGTGCGACGCGTGCGACGAGGTTCTTCCACTCGTTGTAGATCGGAGACGCGATGAGCAGATACCAGACGAACCACCACTTGCGTTCTCGTACCTCCGGCACCGAGAGCCGCCAGGCGAACATGATCTGGATCGGTCCGGCGGCCAGCGTGTACAGGGTGGTCAACAGGAACAATGGCGACGACCATGACAGGCTCCCGTCCCGCCACCAGAGGAAGGCGAGTACTCCGATGATCATCGGTGAGATCCACGGGTAGACCTCACGCCACGCGAACAGCACGAACATTCCGAGCCGTTGACGCACACTCACCGAACGGCACGTCATCGCCGATGGGAGTTGGCGCATGGACACCTGAAACCAGCCCTGTGCCCAGCGCATCCGCTGCCGCCACAGCGCAGAGAGCGTGACCGGGGCGAGTTCTCGACTGATCAGCCCGGGATCGCTGACGATACTGGCGCCGGTGAGGATCGAGCGGATGGACGCGTCGATGTCCTCCGTCAACCGGTCGACCCGCATACGCACCCGGCGAAGCGTTGTCGCACGCCAGTAGCCATTCGAGCCACCGAAGATGCCGAAGTCGTGCAAACTGCTACGTCCTGGATGGCTGACCGCGTAGATCTGCTCGAACTCGATGGTCACTGCACGAGCGATGAGCGAGTCGTCTCCGTTGCGCACCACACAGTGGCCCTGCACGACATCGGCGCCGTCGGCGATCCAGTGCCATGCGCGAGTAAACGATCCGGGGACGGGATGATGATCGGCATCGAAGACACCGATGAACTCGCCGCGAGCGATCTGCAACGCCGCGTTGACATTCTGCGCTTTCGACGTGCTGTCACCTACCTTGAGGATCTCGAGCTCTGGGTGGACTCGCACCAGCTGTCGTAGTTGCGCTTCCACCGGGAGCTCTACTGGGGAGTTGTAGGCGAGAATCACCTGTAGCTCACCCGGGTAGTCCTGTCCCAGGACGTGTGCGAGTGTCTCGACGATGGTGTCCGCCTCGTTGGGGAGGTAAGCCGCAACGATGGCTGTCGCCACTGGCGGCCGGGTCTCCGGAGTCGGTGGCAGCGTCATCGGCGTCAGTGCGTGTAGCGATTCCGTCCAGATGAGAATTGCGGTGAAGGCAAGGGCCACAACGACTCCGACGTAAAACAATGTCGCGCTGTCGAAGCCGAACGCATAGGTCAATCGCATGATCAGGAACGGTCCCACAGTGCTGAGGCAGAGCACTGCGATTATCTGCAGCGGAAGGCGTAAGCGAGATGGGAGGAGCGTCCAATGGTGTGCCGTCCGTTGCGGACCGAGGCATACCAGATCGCGCCGGGTGAGTGACTGCTGAGCGGATTTGGCAGTGGTGGAGGCTATTTCAATTGCACGGTCGGCCGTGATCGTGTCCGGAATCCGGGAGTAGCCCGCTCCCAGGTCTACCCGATGAGTGCTGCCGTCGGTGAGCGACCACGGGACATTGGTCAGTGAATCGCAGATCGACGTGACTCGTGTGCGCAGTTCACGAGCGTTCTTCGCCGACATCAGTGCCACGACGATGTGCTGCTCGGTGTCGACCCACACGTTCTCCAGGTGAAGCAGGCTCGCTGCCACCTCGCTGCGCAGTCCCTGAGCCAGCGCGCGGAGCAGGGCTGGGTCGCGCAGTGTGCCGTACTCGTCGTGGTCACCGGGAGTGAGGACGACGAGGAACCGCGGGCGTTCCCGTTTGTGGGAGTCGGAGACCACCGGTTGGCCCAGATGTGAGACCAGTGCCTCGACGACTTCGATTTCGGACTCGTCATCAGCGGGCCGATGATGGTGACGCGGCGGGCGTGCAAGCTCCGGCGGGGCCGGCATGGCATGGCTTGCCGGTGGCATCGCGACGGACGTCGCAGGTTCTTCGGGCATGGCGGATGGCCTCCGGATGAGTTGGAACTCAGCGGTTTCAGGGATGACGACGCTTCCGGGATGACAACGTTTCCGGGATGACAAGCGGAGCGCAGTGCGGACGGTCATCGGCATGTCTCGTTGGCGATGACGGACCAAGAGGGGGAGTAGATCGTGTGTGCCGATCGGCGTTGACCGTGGTGGCGGTCGCGGGTGGCCCCCCACGTCCCGTGGCTCGAGATTAGCGTTCATCAGACGCGTGTGCCATCAGGACTTGGTCGTATCGGACGAACGGAGGACAGAGCGCGTATACGCGAGTTACATTAGACGCCAGTATTTTTCGTCCGTCGAACGAAGGTCGTCGTCTGGACTGCGACGGTCGACCTACTGGGCGCTTTCGAAATACGCTGTGTGACAGCTTGTTCGGTGATCGACCTCGCGTTGGTGGTTCATCGGATTGCGGCGCTCACCTCTGGCGCCGTACCCGCAGGGGTGATCTGTCGATCCGTGCTGGCGCAATGTGATTGCGCTCACTCGCCTTCTTGGCCCCGCCTGCGCCGAGTCCATGCGGTGACGCCCGCGCCGAGCACCGTGACGACGAGTACGTACGCCACGTAGCAGACGACGGTTTCCTGTAACCCGATGTGCGACACAACGAGCCCCGCGATCACAGCCGGCACGCTGAACGCGATGTAGCTCGTGATGAAGACGGCAGAGAAGACCTGCCCCCGCTGATGCGGTGGCGTCTGATCGCTGATGCTGTCCAGCGCGCCGAGGAATGTTCCGGCAAAGCCCGACCCCGCGATGATCGACCCGATGATGTAGAGCGGGAGCAGCGAGGTGAGCACACCTGCCAGGGAGATGATCGCGCCGCCGGCGAGTGCCGGGTAGCCGAACGTGAGCTTCGTATCGGCACCCCAGGCTGTGATGGTGAGGGACGTGACCGCGCCCGAGGCGAAGAACACGAACAGGACTGCACCGGCGGCGCCGTGGTTGGCGATGCCGAACACACGTGCCACCACCGACGACCCGAGGGAGAGATAGAGGCCTCCCATCGACCAGGTGGCCACGAACGCGGGGATCGCCGTCAGGAACAGACGCTGCAGGGCCGACGGCACCGACGCCTGGGGGACGAGGGTTCGCCACATATGGCGGTGCGAATCGAATCCGACGCGTTGTGACGTCTCCGGGACGATCAGAAGTGCGACGAGCAGGATCGCGAATGCCGCGAGGGTCAGCTCGTACACCAGAAACCTCGGCTGGGGCGCGTACTGAACGAGTATTCCGGCGACGACGACGCCTCCCGCGAGTCCGACCGTCGGTCCGGCTCCGGTGATCGCCGAACCGAGGCGCTGGGACGGTTGCATGTCGACGACGGTCGCGGTCAGCGTGCCGATCGCCGCGCCGGTTGCCAGGCCCTGCAGTGCGCGGGCGGCGATCAGGAGTCCGACGCTGTCGGCGACGACGAACAGCACCATGCTGGCGATGAGTAGGACGAGGGCCACGGCGAGGACTGGCCGTCGTCCGATGTGATCGGAGAGTGAGCCGACCGTGAGCAAACTGACCAGCATCGTCGCCACGTAGACCGCGAAGACGACGGTGAGGGTGAACGGCGAGAAGTCCCACAGCTGTTGGTAGACGGGGTACAGCGGTGACGGCGCCGCGGAGGCGAAGAGCACCGTGATCATGGTTGCCGTGACGATCCAGAATGCGCGGTGGGGGTGCAGCGGACGAGCGCCGCGGCGTCGTCGAGTAGCGGTTTCCGCTGTGGCCGTCACGGTGCCTCCTAAAGCAATCCCGATTGCATTAAGCTCAATGTATGTGGGGCTTGCCCTAAAAGCAACAAACTTTGCAATAATGGTCGCATGGCTGGAACGTCGCAGGCAACCGCTCACACGCACGGCAAGCGCCCGGGTGGACGCAGTGCCCGTGTGCAGAGCGCGGTGTACACGGCGGTCGGTCAGCTCGTCGGTGGCGGTGAACGCGAGACCATGACCATCCCGCAGGTCGCAGAACTCGCCGGAGTGAACCCCACCAGCATCTACCGCAGATGGGGGACCATCGGCGACCTGCTCGAAGAAGTCGCGGTGGCTGCGCTGACGCAGGGGGAGGAACTGCCCGATCACGGCATACTCGCCGATGATCTCGGTGACTGGTCACGCATCATCGCTTCCGACATCGCTCGGCCGAAGCGCCGGGCCTATCTGCGTGCGATGGCGTCGGCACGTGACGGCATCGTCGAAGCGTGTCCGTGCTGGGAGATCAGGCGGGAGCAGGCGACGCGGATGATCGAGCGCGCCGCTGCGCGCGGAGAACAGACGCCCAGTGTGCGGCAGGTACTCGATCACATCATCGCCCCGCTCTACCACCATGCGGTCTTCGCGCTGCCGATCGACGACGACTACGCCACCGACCTCGCTGCAGATGTCATGGCTATGGTGCGGTGAGTAGACGCACCTGAGACCGGTTCTGTCGGTCCTGCTCTGCGGGCCGCCCTCCATGACTAGGCTTCGGCCCATGCAGCATGTACATGCCTTCCGCGACGACGCGCTCGGCGAACTCGACGGGGTGGGTGTCGGCGCGACCATCGCGGCAGGCGAGATCTCGGCGGTCGAAGCGGTCGACGCCGCGCTCGATCGCATCGACTCGGTGAATTCCGCGCTCAATGCGGTCGCCTTCGACGACCGTGAGCGCGCCCGCAAGCGCGCCGTCGATGCCGACTTCGGAATGGGCTCCTTCGCCGGTGTCCCCTCGATCGTGAAGAACAACACCGGATTTGCAGGGATACCGACGCGCAACGGTTCTGCTGCGACGCCTGATCGATCAGCGACGGAGACCGAACCACTCCTCGAGCAGTTCTGCTCGACCGGCGTCAACGTTGTCGGTGCATCCACCCTTCCGGCGTTCGGGCTCACTGCGACAACGGAATTCGTGGACAGAGAGCCGACGCGCAATCCGTGGGACACCGATTACTCCTGCGGTGCGTCATCGGGCGGATCGGCGGCGCTGGTCGCCGCGGGAGCGCTGCCGATCGCTCACGCGAACGACGGTGGCGGTTCGATCCGTATCCCTGCGGCAGCATGCGGTCTGGTGGGATTCAAGCCGAGCCGTGGTCGGCTGCTGTTGACGGCGGAATCCGAGCAGATGCCCATCGATCTCATCGCCAACGGAATCGTGAGCCGATCGGTCCGGGACACCGCGCACTTCCTCGCCGATGCCGAGAAATTCCACCCCGCACGAGATCTCCCGGGAACTGGACTGGCCGACACTCCCATTCGTCGTCGCCTGCGCGTCGCGATGATGACCGAACCGATCACCGGACAACTTCTCGACCGCGACACCGAGAATGCGGTCGCGAGCGTCGCCCAGCTACTCGAGTCACTCGGCCACGGCGTCGAGCATGTGCCGGTTCCGGTGGACAGGCGCTACGTCGACGACTTCACCGAGTACTGGGCGCTGTTGGCATTCTTCATCGACCACTTCGGAAAACGTTCCTACGGCAAGGAGTTCGACCGTTCGAAGCTCGACGCATTCACGCTCGGGCTCTCTCGTAAGTACCTGCGTCGGATGTGGCACACACCTTCGATGATGCGCGCGTTGAAGCGATCGACCACAGCATTCCGAGAGCTGTTCACCCGATTCGACGTCGTGCTGTCACCGACGCTCGCGCACACCACCCCGGAGATCGGATACCT
This sequence comes from Gordonia otitidis, assembly GCF_020735545.1. Classification (NCBI taxonomy): domain Bacteria; kingdom Bacillati; phylum Actinomycetota; class Actinomycetes; order Mycobacteriales; family Gordoniaceae; genus Gordonia; species Gordonia otitidis. The sequence goes on along the minus strand of NZ_CP085974.1, from coordinate 1,351,664 downwards.
CGATCCCGCAGGCGACTTCGACGTCATCTTCGATCGACTCATCCGCTATGTCTCGTTCACTCCCATCAACAACACCTCCGGTACACCCGCCGTCAGCCTGCCGCTCGCGCAGTCGTCGACGGGCCTGCCGATCGGCGTGCACTTTTGTGCCGACCTCGGCGACGAGCGCACACTGCTCGAGCTGGCTGTCGAACTGGAGGCGGCCTGCCCGTTCGCGCGAATCCAGGACGTCCGCTGAATCGAGTGTCGAGATCGCCCGTCCGCCGATCACACGAGACCGCCGGGCACTCGAGTGTCTCGAGTACCCGGCGAGCTGTCACCGTCGAGGTCAGTGCGCCACAGCCTTTTCCGCGCCGATACCGGTGAGGGACCGTACCTCCATCTCCGCGTTGCGTTCGGGTGTGCCGCGGTCCTTCGGAGCAGTGAGGGTGCCGACGATCCCGAGCAGGAACGCGATGGGTATCGCCACGATGCCGGGGTTCTCCAGCGGGAACCACGCGAAGTCGGAACCGGGGAGCATCGATGTGGCCTTGCCCGACACCGCAGGAGAGAAGATGATCAGGATCAGCGTCAGCCCGAGTCCGCCGTAGATGCTCCACAGCGCGCCGCGCGTGTTGAACCGCTTCCAGTACAGCGAGAACAAGATCGTCGGCAGGTTCGCCGCCGCGGCGATCGCGAACGCGAGTGCGACCAGGAATGCCACATTCTGCCCGTTCGCCAGGATGCCGAGAACGATGCCCAACACGCCGAGCGTCACCGCCGCCACCCGGGACACGCGAACCTGGTCGGCCTCGCTTGCCTTGCCGCGCTTGATGACACTGCCGTAGATGTCGTGCGCGAACGACGCTGATGCCGTGATGGTCAAGCCGGCCACCACCGCGAGGATTGTCGCGAAGGCGACAGCGGAGATCACTCCGAGCAGCACCACACCGCCGAGTTCGAAGGCGAGCAACGGTGCCGCGGCGTTCTCCTTGCCCGCAGCGGACATGATGCGATCGGGACCGACGATGGCTGCGGCGCCGTAACCGAGGACGAGGGTGAAGAGGTAGAACGCACCGATCAGTGCGATCGCCCAGACCACCGACCGGCGGGCCTCCTTGGCGGTGGGCACCGTGTAGAAGCGCATCAGCACATGCGGCAGTCCTGCGGTGCCGAGTACGAGGGCGATGGCCAGCGAGATGAAGTTGATCTTCGACTCGAACGACCCGCCGTACTTGGCGCCGGGCGCGAGGACATCGCGGGAGGCGATCTTCTCACTCGACGATCCCGAGATCGCATGCTGAGCAGAACCGAGGATCTCCGAGAAGTTCATCCCGAACTTGCCCAACACGATCGCGGTCATTATCGCCGCACCCGCGATGAGTAGGACGGCCTTGATGATCTGGACCCACGTCGTGCCCTTCATGCCGCCGACCAATACGTAGACGATCATCAATGCGCCGACGACCGCGATCACGATCGACTGGCCTGTCCGCGACTCGACGTCGAGCAGAAGAGCAACGAGGCCACCAGCGCCGGCCATCTGAGCCAACAGATAGAACAGCGAGACCACGAGAGTCGAGATCGCTGCGGCGAGCCGCACCGGCCGCTGCCGCAGTCGGAAGCTCAAGACGTCGGCCATCGTGAACTTGCCGGTGTTGCGCAGCAGTTCGGCCACCAGCAGCAGTGCGACCAACCATGCGACCAGGAATCCGATCGAGTACAGGAAGCCGTCGTATCCGTAGACGGCGATGGCGCCGGCGATACCGAGGAAGCTGGCCGCGGACAGATAGTCACCCGCGATCGCGATTCCGTTCTGCGGGCCGGAGAAGGCACGACCTCCGGTGAAATAGTCCGCGGCAGTGGAGTTGTTGCGGCTCGCTCGGATCACCACGAACATCGTGATCGCGACGAATGCGATGAAGATCGCGATGTTGGCGGCCGGGTTGCCCACCGTTCCGGCGGCGAGATGCAGGGTCGACGACGAGCTCACCGGGCCACCTCCTCGTTGGCCACCTCGGTGTCCATCTCCGCGCGCAGAGCGGCGGCCCTGGGATCGAGTTCGCGGTTGGCGAAGCGGACGTATGCGCCCGTGATGACGAATGTGGAGACGAACTGCAGCAGGCCGAGGACCAGACCGACGTTGATGTTGCCCCACACCGGCGTTGCCATGAAGTCGTGGGCGAAGGCGCCGAGCGCCACGTAGATGCCGTACCAGACCAGAAAGAATGCGGCCATCGGAAAGACGAAGCGACGCAACGTCCGACGGAGATCCTGGAATTGTTCGCTGTGCTGCATCTCGAGGAACTGTTCACCCGTCGGCGCATTCTGCGCCTGCGGTACTCGTTCAGTGGTTGACACGGTGCCTCCGAAGGAATTCGTGTGATGTGGATACCCGGTAACCATGAAAGAGAGGTAGATCACCCGCAATGGGGTGTCGTGGATCACACGACGAAGCTCGCTGATCGTGCGCCGAACGGTCGGTCAGCGCAGACGAGCGGTCAGCGCAGACGAGCGGTCAGCGCAGACGAGTAGTCAGCGTAGACGAGTGGTCAGGGCAGACGAGCGGTCAGGCGAGGTCGTCCCGTATCCGTTGCCGCTCCGCGTGGGACGCGATCTCACTGACCGCGTGGCACTCGTTCGACACCCATGCCGAGACGTTCCGGCACATGCATCCGCGCGAAGATGCGTGAGACGTCGGTGGGTCGGGTTCGACGGGTCGCCGCGCTCACGCAGATCATGGTGGCGAACGCCAGTGGCACCGTCACGGCGGCCGGATATCCGATGATCGCCGCCGGCCATCCGTGACCGGCAGCGTCGTCGACGACCCCGGCAACGGCCAACGACGTCGCGACGCCCGACGACACACCACCGACCGCGAGACCTGCAATGGCACCTGCGGGGGTCAGGCCCCGCCACCAGATGCCCAGCATCAGAAGCGGACACAGCGTCGACGCGGCCACTGCGAAGACGAATCCGACGGTGCGCGACAACTCGAGTCCCGACGCCGCGAAAGAGATGCCGATCGCGAGGACACCACCGATCGCGGCTGCCAGCCGGAAGTCACGGACCCGCCCGGGAAGCACATCCGTCGACAACGCACCGGCCACACTGATGAGCAGCCCTGACGACGTCGCGAGGAACGCGGCGATGGCACCCGCAGCGACCAGTGCGGCGAACAACTCACCGGCGATACCGCCGACCGCCGCGCTCGGCAGCAACAACACGGCCGCGTCGGACGTCCCGGTGATCAGGAGTTGCGGTACGTAGACCCTCGCCAACACGCCGAGCAGAAGCGGGAACAGGTAGAACACCGCGAGCAGAACGATGACAGTCAGTGCCGTGCGGCGTGCCGAGCGCCCGTCCGGGTTGGTGTAGAACCGCACCAACACGTGCGGCAACCCCATCACACCCAGAAACGTCGCGACGATCAGCGAGAAGACGGCGTAGAGCGCATGCGGGCCGCCGAATCCCCCGCCGGACGCGAGCCAGCGCTCGCCTGTCGTTGGTGCGCCCGCCACCACCGGCGTCGCCGCGCCTGCCTGTAGGTACAGCGTGCTGCCTGCCGAGACGGTGTGCTCGCCCGCGGTGGGGAAGGGGGCGTCGTGTACGGGTCGGCCGTCGAGAGTGCCGGTCACCTCCACGCCGATCGTCTCCGGAACGGCAACGACGACGTCGGTGGTCACCTCCACGGTTGTCGCCGCGGAGACACGCGGTGGCGCGGGCTCGCCCAGCGCCGGCCGATCGGCGAAGAACACGGCCACCAGAGCGATCGTCGGAATGCCGATGGCGGTCAACTTCAGCCAGTACTGGAAGGCCTGCACGAAGGTGATGGAACGCATGCCGCCACCGATTACGTTGACGACGACGATCGCCCCCACGACCACGACACCCACCCACACGGGGGCGCCGAGGAGGATGTTGAGCGTCAGTCCCGCACCCTGCAGCTGCGGAATGAGGTACAGCAGACAGACGACGACCACCACCACCATCGCTGTGCGCCGTGCTGTCCTCGAGCCGAGCCTGAACTCCGCGAAGTCGGGCACGGTGTAGGCGCCCGAGCGACGCAACGGCGCCGCGACGAACATCAGCAGGCCGAGATATCCGGCGGTGAAGCCCACCGGGTACCACAGCGCGTCGGCGCCGTACTTCGCGACCAGTCCCGCTACTCCGAGAAACGACGCCGCGGAGAGGTATTCGCCGGAGATCGCCGCCGCATTGCGTCGCGCTCCGACGGCTCGCGAGGCCACCAGGAAATCGGAGGTGGTACGTGAGCGCCTGCCGCCGTACGCGCCGACGACGACCGTCGCGACCGCTGCAGCGAGCAGCGCCAGCGCGGTGAGAACACGAATGCCGTTGTCGGTCATACAGTCTCACCGTCACTGTCGTCGTTCGCGACGTCAGAGTCGACTTCGGCCGAGCTCTCGGCATCGTCGTCGACGAGTCCGAGGAAGTCGTCTTCGGCCTGGTCGGCGAACCGGACGTACACGCGCCCGACCAGATAGAGCATCGGATAGATCAACACACCGAGCACCAGCCAATTCAGTTGGATTCCCAGGAATCTGGCGGTGCTCAGGGTGGGAAACAGTATGCCCAGCAGCGGGATGACCGCGATCAACAGCGACGTCGTGATACCGAGCCGCAGCGCGAGCCCGAGCTGTGCGCGCATCAGGCCTCGTACCAGTGCATCGCCGACCTCGGTCTGTTCCTGCACCTCGATTCTGGTGCGGACCATGCGCGCACCACGGCGTTGTGCAAGGACAACCCGTTCTCGGCGAGGAGTCGACGGTTGACTCATGCGTCCTCACCAGCGGACGCCCGATAGGCGCGCAGCGGGTCGTGTACCAGTCGTTCCTTCAGCTCCCGCGACTGACGTCGACTCACCGGAAGCTCCACTGCCGGCGACGTACCGTTCGCTCGTATGCAGACGACAGTCGCCGATCCACTCGTCCGCATCCCGCTCACCATCGGCAGATGCACCAGATAAGAGCGGTGGACCCGTGTGAAACCGTGTTCGCTCCAGCGGGATTCGAGTGTCGACAACGGAATCCGCACCAGATGTGCTCCCGAGTCCGAATGCAGGCGGGCGTAGTCGCCGACCGCCTCGACCCACGAGATCGAGTCGCGTCGAATCAGCGAGGTGACCCCGGAGAGCTCCACCGGGATCACGTCGTCTGCTGCATCCTGACGAGCAGCCGGGGCCACTGATCGCGCGGCGACCACACGGTCGACTGCCTGCCCGAGGCGTTCCTCGCGAATCGGTTTCAACAAGTAGTCGAGTGCGCCGACGTCGAATGCATCGACAGCGCGGTCGTCGTGTGCCGTGACGAAGACGATCGACGGCGGATCGGAGTATCTGGCCAGAACCCGAGCGAGTTCGATGCCGGACAGCCCTGGCATGTTGATGTCGAGGAAGATGGCGTCCACCCGATGATCGGCGAGTTCACGCAACGCAGCGGTGGCATCCCCTGCGCGGACGACCTCGCCGACCTCGGATCGACGAGCGAGTAGATATGCCAACTCGTCGAGCGCTGGCGGCTCGTCGTCGACGGCGAGAACGGTGAGGGTCATCGCGGACCCGCCTCCTGACTCTGTGCGGCAGCCTCTGTCTGTCTCGGTGGCGTGGGCGAGGAGTGCTGTGCGCGCACGCCCGCGCGGAACTTCGGCACGCGCATCCCGACTTTCGTGCCCGCTCCGATTCCCGTCTCGACCACAAGACCGTAGTCGTTGCCGAACGCCGCGCGCAGGCGGTGGTCGACGTTGGTCAGGCCGACACGCGCGCCCGAGGTCTCACTCGACGGTGCGGTCGTTGACGCGTCGAGTGCATCGATGTCTCCCGAGCGTAGCACCTCGGGATCCATCCCCACGCCGTCGTCTTCGACGGTGATGACGCAGTCGGAGCCTTCGTCACGCGCGACGATCGAGATCGTTCCCCCGCCTCGTGCTGCGACACCGTGGCGCACGGCATTCTCCACGAGCGGTTGCAGGGCCAAGAAGGGCAGCACCACGCCGAGTACCTCCGGGGCCACCTGCAACCGCACATCGAGCGCGGCTCCGAAGCGTGCACGCTCGAGCGTGAGGTAGCGATCGATGTTGCGCAGTTCGTCGGCGAGCACCGTGTACTCGCCCGCGGCGCGGAACGAGTACCGGGTGAAGTCGGCGAAGTCGAGGATGAGCTCACGCGCACGGTCGGGGTCGGTGCGTACGAACGATGCGATCGTGCTGAGAGCGTTGTAGATGAAGTGCGGACTGATCTGTGCGCAATGCCAGCACCTCTGCACGGTCGAGGCGGGCACGAGATGCGTCGAGATCGGCGAGTTCGAGTTGGCTCGACGCATAGCGGGCGACCTCGGCGATCGCCCCGAGCATGCCGGGGCCCGGACGCCTGGTACTCGCGACGACCAGCACGCCGACACCGCGGTCGTCGACGACGATCGGTTCGGCGACGAGTGCGCGTAGCCTCGCGTCCGCGCCCACGGGATCGGTCAGGAGGACGCGACGCAGTTCGGTCGCGGCAGTGGTGGCGATCTCGTCGGCTCGGTGGAGGAGTTGCTCGTCCCAGGCATGGGGTTCGCCGTCGCTGGCCAGACGCGTGCCGTCTCCGTCGTAGAGTGCGATCGCATCGGTCGCGGTGAGTGCTCGTAGTGGCCCGAGTGCCTGGTACGCAGACTCGGCGGTCAGGCCGCGGCGCAGCGGACGAGCGGCCTGTGACGCGGTGTTCAGCGTGGCGTGTACGGCGCGTTCAGTCGGTGATGCAACGACGCGCCTGGTGCGTAGGAGCACGACGACCACCGCCACCGCGGCGAGCACGAGTACCGCGAGCAGGACCGCCATCCCGTCAGGCATCGCGTGCGCGAAGAAGGTCGGTGTTCATGCGACCATTCTCGCGAGGACGCGTCCCGCGTGCGGCGGAAACCACTGTTTGACCGGAAGGAACCCGGATGACTCTTCTCTGGGACCAGCACGCTTGTCTGCCGTTGCAGCCCGATGCCGACGTCGGGTATCTGACCAGGTTCTCCCGGCCAGGATCGACGTACGTGTCGGTCAACGTCGGATATTCGCCGCAGACCTTCGCGGACTCGACGAACCTGTTGCAGCACTTCAGGTCTGCCATTGCGGCCCACCCGCGTCTCGCGGTGGCCTCGTCGCTCTCCGACATCGATGCCGCCGGCGGTCGCGGGCAGATCGCCGTCGCCTTCGACCTCGAGGACTCCAACCCTCTCGACGGCGACCTCGACAACGTGCACCGCCTCGTCGAACTCGGCGTGCGAACCATGTTGCCCGCCTACAACCACGCGAATCCCGCCGGTAGCGGCTGTCTCGACACCACCGACACCGGCCTCACCGCGTGGGGTCGACGACTCGTCGGCGAACTGAACACCGCGGGAGTGGTCCCGGACGGGTCGCACTGCAGCGCACGTACGGGGCTCGACCTCTGCGAGGTATCGACCAAGCCTGTCGTCTACAGCCATTCGTGCATGCGCTCGGTGTGGGACCATCCACGCAACATCACCGACGAGCAGGCACGCGAATGTGCCCGCACCGGCGGCGTCGTCGGTATCACCGGCGTGGGGATCTTCCTCGGCCCCAACACACCGACTCTCGAGGCGATGACACGTCACCTCGAATACGCCGTGGAACTGGTCGGGATCGACCACGTCGGCGTGAGCACCGACCATTCCTTCGACGCCGACGACTTCCTGGCCGAGATCCGCGATCACCCGGAGTCGTTCGACGACTCGTACACGCGCTGGGGGCCGATCGAATGGATGGCCCCGGAAGTATTTGTCACCCTCGGCGCACACCTCTCGCAGCGGGGATGGTCGGACGCCGACGTCGTCGCGGTGACCGGCGGCAACTTCCGGCGCGTGGCTGCGGCGAGCTGGTGACGCAGCGGTACGCGACACATCCGGCTTGGCGTTGCCGACCAAGCCGACCGAACGCTCGGTCTTGACGTTCGCCAGAGGATGTGCGAGCCTGCTCTCGGGAGAAACCCGGCATGGCTTCGAGCTGAGCTCGGGTGTGATTGTGCAGGGCGCACAACAGATTTCGTGTACACAGTGCGCTTCTGACATGGGATCGCCGACCCACGGAATCGACACAGGAGAGGGGCCACGGTGGCCACAGAAACGTCTACAGGGTCCGAGCAGACATTTGCCGGGCGCACCGCCGTCATCTCAGGCGGTAGCCGGGGGATCGGGCTGGCGATCGCCACCGCGCTCGGCACACGCGGCGCGAACATCGTGCTGCTCGCCAAAACCGACGCGCCACACCCCAAGCTGCCCGGGACGATCCACACGGCCGTCGACGAGATCGAGGCTGCAGGTGGCACGGCCACGGGTGTCGTGGGCGACGTACGCAACGAGGACGACGTCACCCGAGCTGTGCACACCGCCGTCGACACCTACGGTGGCGTGGACATCTGCATCAACAATGCGAGTGTGCTCAATCTGACGGCCACGGAAGACCTTCCGATGTCGCGTTTCGACCTGATGCAGCAGGTCAACGTACGCGGCACCTTCCTGCTCACCCAGAAATGCCTGCCCTACCTGCGCAAGTCCCCGAGTGCTCATGTCTTGACACTGTCGCCACCGCTCAACATGAGCTCTGAATGGCTCGGTAAGCATCCGGGGTACATGCTGGCGAAGTACGGAATGACGCTTGCGGCACTGGGTTTCGCTGCCGAATACGCCGACTCGGCGGTCGCGAGCAACTGTCTGTGGCCCGAATCGACCATCGCCACTGCGGCGGTGCGCAACCTGCTCGGTGGTGACGACGCCGTCGCGCATTCGCGGTCACCACAGATCATGGCCGACGCGGCCGTCGCCGTACTCGGACAGGACTCGACTAACACCGGCCGGTGCTACCTCGACGTCGAGGCGTTGGCCGAAGCCGGCGTCACCGATCTGTCCGTCTACGGCGGCCAGGAGCCCGTCGAGTACGACATCTTCGTCGACCCTCGCTGACTGCGCTGGGAATCAGTAGGTTGCCCACTCTCCCTGTGCGTAACGGAGTATCCGCGGATCCATCAACGTCGACGGCGGCATGTCGAGTGGCGGACGGTCCAGCGGGAATACCGCAGCAGCCGTCAACTCGGGTTCACTGAGAAAACGCATCGGCCCCGGCGGTGTGACGTGCAGGCGCGGAGGTACCCCCTCACTCGCGGCGAGGAAGAAACCCCAGTCACCGAACGACGGGACGTCGACATGGTAGGGCGTCACTAAGAGCCCCGCCGAACGGAGCGTGGACCCGATGCACCAGTACGACTTCGGGGCGAAGTACGGCGAGCCCGCCTGAACGACGATCCGCCCGCCCGGCGCGGAATGCGCTCTGACGAGTGAATAGAACTCTGTCGAATAGAGCTTGGCCGTGGCTGATTCGTCTGCGTCGGGCATGTCGACGATGATCACGTCGAATCTGTCGTGCTGGTGCCGCAGCCAGGTGAATGCGTCGGCGGTGACGACATGCGCGCGGGGATCGTTCATGGAGCCACGGTTGAGGTCGGCCAGTCTGGCATCCGTGCGCGCGAGGCGAATCATCTCGGGATCGAGTTCGACGAGTGTCGGACGGGCATCGGGATAGCGCAACACCTCTCGCAACGCGAGGCCGTCGCCGCCGCCGAGGATGAGCACGGACAACGGCGATCGCTCGCCGGCGGCGCCGGTATTCAGTGCCGCGGCGTCGGCCATGGCGGGATGGACAAGCGCCTCGTGATACCGGTATTCGTCGCTTGACGCGAACTGGAGGTCGCCGTTGAGATACAGCCGCGTGTCGCGCCCGGACCCGACGCGTCGCTCGGTGATCACGATGTCCTGGTATTGGGTACGTTCTGCCGCGACGATCGGATCGCGATACATCGCCTGTCGCGCGGTCACCTCGAAGCGGTCGGCGTAGACGAGTGTGGCGATCAGTACGGCGATCACCGCGACAGCGGCCACGCCGAGAGCGGCGAACCCGATGCGCGTCAGCGACTTCCGGAACATCACGAAGACGAGGAAGCACCCCGCGACGGCGTTGACCAGACCCACCACGATCGCCCCACGCAACTGACCGAAGACGGGCAGCAAGACGAAGGGGAAACAGAGCCCGCCGATCAGGGCCCCGATGTAGTCGGCGGCGAACAGATCGGCAACCGCGGAACCGGCCTCCTGCTTCCGTATTCGTTGCAGCATCACCATGAGCAATGGGATTTCCGCACCGATGAGCAGACCCAGCACGAAGGCGACGACGACGAGCGCCTGGGTGTAGAGCGAGACATAGGCGAACGCGGCGTACAGCGCGAGCACCGACAATCCGCCGAGCAACGCAAGCGCGAGCTCGATCGCCGCGAACGCCGTGACCGCGTGCTTCTGCAGCGGTTTGGCGGTCAACGAACCGATGCCCATCGCGAACACCATGACGGCCAGAACGATCGACGCCTGGGTGGCCGTGTTGCCGATCAGGTACGAACCCAGCGACACCAACGCCAGTTCGTAGACGAGACCACAAGCCGCGCAGACGAACACGACGGCGAGGAGTCCGACTCGCGCGAGTCGTGAGCGGGGCGCGGCGTCGCGGTCGGCGTTCGGTTCCGAACGGTCGGCCGGGTCAATCCCCGAGTCGGCGAGCGTCACAATATCGCTGCGGCGACGATGACGGCGATGCCCAGGTGAAAGACAGCCTGAACCCAGACCGCGGGGTGGCTCTCGGCGCCGATCACGATCTCGCCGAGTTTGCCGGGAGTGAACAGGTCGATGACGACGAACGCGATGCACATCACGGCGAGCCCGATGAACGTGTAAACGATGGTGTACACCAATCCGGTGCCGAGTCGGCCTTCGCTCGCCGCTATCGCAGCGGCGACGATGATCGCCACCGCGACCAGATTAGAACCGACCAGGATTCCGGCGTTGCGGTTCCGGTCGACCCACAACTGGTGCCGCAGGTTGCCCGGCGTCAGAACGTCGATGACAGCGAATGAAATCAGCATCAGCAACACCCCGACGCCCGCGTAGGCAGCAGCGGAGTAGGCGTTGGTGGCAATCGCGTGGGCCGAGATCATGTGTGTACTCCCGTGTCTGGTGCTTGCTGTGGTAGTTCTGCCGTGTTCGGGCAGATGTCATTTCCCGGTGCCACTGCCGCCGCCACGGTTGGAACTGCCCGACCCCGAGTAGTCGGGCGTCGGTACCCAGAATCCGCCGACATAGCTGTGGTAGTGGTTGTAGCCGGAACGGTAGTCACGGCTCACCATCACCTTCGTTTTGCCTGCCGCATAGGGGAACAGCCCGATCAGATAGTCGGGGTACTGGAGAAACTGCGTTCCCGTAACGTTTCCGGCGCCCGACGTGTCTCCGGCACGCTGGTCGGTCGGGCTCTGTGCGGACGTGAGTTGTGCCGACACGGTCGACGGATCACCGTCGGCGACATAGGCATCGACGTCTGACTCATCGAGTGAACTGTCGCGCTGATAGTGGGACTTCACGTACGCACGTGCGTCACCACCGGACGACCCCCGGAGCGCACTCAGCCCGCACGACCCGAGCGCGATCAACGCGGCGAGCACGATCACGGCGATGATGAAGTTGCGGACCCGCCGCATCGACCTCGCCGGGTCGGGCTTTCCCGGGCCAGTCGGCTGTTCCCCACCGGACGAACCCCCCGGATGTCCGCCGCCGGGATATCCGCCGCCGGGATGTTGACCGCCCGGATATCCGCCGCGTGGCTGCTGGCCGAACCCTTGGCCGCCCTGTCCGTGGCCGCCCCGGCGCGGATCCTGGGCTCCGTCGTCACCGGGGTAGGGGCCCTGGGGTGGGTAGGTCACGACAGCACCGCCAATGCGCCGCGATCGAGTCGGCTCGAGGTGATGACCACTTCACCAGCCTGCGGATAGGTGTGCCATGTGCGCCAGGTGAGCGCGTCGTCGTCGAAATCGCCGGTCACCGCGGTCACCGCGAGTGCGCTGCCGGGGAATCGGCCGAGCAGCGCGGGGAGCCCGGCGTTCGCGTGACTTTCGATCTCCGTCTCGATCTGCCCGAGCATGTCGGCCATCGCTCCCGGTGTGCACTCGATGACCCGCGACGAGAAGACGTAGCCGTCGGTCTGGAAACTATCCGGCAGTGCCGAGGTGATGTCGGGAAGGCAGGCGACTGTCTCACAGAGTTCATGGGTGTCGTCGTGCACCACGACCTGGTGGCTGGCACCGAGTAGTCGGATCGAGAACGTCAGCGAGCCGACAGTGTGGTCGGCGGTCGCCAGCGCCTCCCGCTGGTCTGCGGTCAGCGAGAATCCGAGCTCGCCCGCCCGCGAGTCGGTGAACGCGACAGCGAGGTCGGTGAACGGGCTCACCGCTGCTCCGGGCCGGGGTTCGACGGGTAGATGCGGTACTCCGAATGCGAGAGCACCTCGCCGCGCGCGCACTCCCAGCCGCTGCCGTAGTCCTCGAATGACAATCGGTCGTTGCCCGCCTCGTAATCGTGGTAGCGCATCCGGCCGACCTGGGCGAGCCCGGTTGTCCCGAAAGACGTGAACTGGGCGCTTCCGGCCTCGTCATTGACGAACCTTCGGCCCTCGAGGTCAACGTAGGCGGGTCCGGGCGCCACCGTCACCCCGGTGAGTTCCTGCCACACGACCACCTCGAGGTCGGGATCGTCTTCCACGGAGATCCAGACCTTGCGGCCGAGTCCGGTGTCGAGGAAGTTCTCGGCCCACGAGAAGCCGTCCTGCGACAAGCGCAGCGTGCCGCGCACCGCAAACGTCTCTCCCCGGATCTCGATGAGGTCGCCGGGCTTGAGTTGGCGCGGATCACCGCGCACGGCGTCGTCGTCGGCAGAGGAGAAGGGATCGCGTGGCTGGTAGGTCCGTGAGTACAGCGCCTCCCGCTCGGCTTGCTCGCGCTTGCGTTTACTCAAGACGTTGAAGACGAGCACGACGACGATGATCGCCAGCAAAGCGATGACGATGATCAGCAGGAATTCCATTGCTCAGAGGATAGTGGGTGGGTCATTCCGGACATGTCAGCACTGTCGGCGTACCGAATGACGCCACCCGCGACCGATCACTGCGAACCCAGGTCATCCGGTCGTTTCACATCACCGGTGCCGGCCGCGGCGCGTGGATCGCCGCCACGTGGCGCGCGACATCGGGATCGGTGAGGCGCGGATCGAGTTGTCTCTCCGCGCCTCCCGAAACACTTCCCGCTGCCGGGCTCAGATCCTCCCGCGACTCAGCGGATCTTGGTGTCGATGAACTGCGTCGAATAGATCTCGGTCGCCGGGATCTGTCCGGGCAGATCCGAGCCCGACTTGTTCAGCACAGGGATGAGCTCGTCGATGGACGTCTGTGCCTTGGTCATGTCGTATCCGCCCCAGACGCCCGCGGTGTCGGGTCCGATGACGCCCTTGTCCTTGAGGATCGTCGCCGAGTAGGAGGCCTCGCCCGCGCTGTAGGGAGTGAACGACACGTCCTGCGACACCCAGTCGGTGATCGTCTTGTTGATGGCATCCGGGGAGTTCACGTAGTTCTTGCCGGTCTGCTGGATCATCGGGACCAGCTTCTGCAGGCACGGTGCCAGTTTCTCCTGCTTGTCCGGCCGGACACTGACGTTCGACGCATACACGTCGTAGCCTGCGTCGCGCACCATGGCGTAGGCGACGGGCTTGTTCCACGACGGGGTCTCGTGCTCGTAGGTGTACGGCTCGGAGTTGGCGAAGCCCTGCTGCGCGATGGACGGGTCGCCGACGAACCTCGCAGGTGCGCCGTCGTATCCGGTGTCGAGCTGGCTCTGCTTGATCAGCCCCTTGGCGACCAACCACTGCGGGAACACCTGCTCCTTGGACACGAGAACGGTCGCGTTCGACTTCCCGATGTCGGCGATCGTCTTCCATTCCGGATGCGTCTTGGGATCCCACATCAGGATCGACGGGTTGTACTGCAGCAGCGGTGTGAGTGCGACGACTCGCTGCTTGGCCGCTGCGGAGACGAGTTGGTCGCCGTGGACGAGCCCGAGGTCGATGCTGTCGTCGGCGTACATCGCTGACGGCACGGACTGGAAACCGATGGCGGGACCGCCTGCACGCAGGGTGATGTCGACTCCGGTGTCCTTGCCGTCGTAGACGAGTGGGCCGGTGGCCGACTTCTGGTTGGCGTCGACGCTGTAACCGGGACCCATCAATCCGATCACGCCGGCCATGTCGGACTGCGGCTGCCACTGGAGCTGAACCACAACGTCTTTCGGGCACACCGACGCCAGGTTGAACTCGGCGGGTGCCGGCGGGAGTGAGGTCGCCGACTGCGAGGTCGAACTCGAATCGGTACAGCCTGCGAGGGCTGCGACGCATGCAGATGCGGTCGCAGCGACGACGGCGGCGCGCACGGACAGCGTGCGACGAGTCGACGAGACACGTGATGACGGACGTGGGGACATGGTGATCTCCTGCTTGGGAATCGGTGAACGAAAGCCGACGGCGTCGGCCGGGTGGACTGGATTACATGTAAATGTAGGGGCTGCGACGCGAGAGCGCGAGTTGTCTGCATGTAAGTCGTAAACAACCGCAGGAGTAGTCAAAAACACTTCTGACATGCGTCTATTACTGTATTGATCAGTCAAAACCGGCCGTCGGACGCTGGTATGTCACACACTGTTTACGCAGCGACACCTCAGCGCAATACATGTAAACAAGAATCTAAATACGAAATACCGTCCACCTCTACATGTAGGCACTCCCAGATGCCCCGGCTCCGATGGATACACCCATGAACCTGATCGACACCGTCAATGACGCAGACGCCAGGCATCTCACCAAAGGTGTGATGATCTCGGCGTCGGGCGTTTCGAAGCAGTTCGACTCCGGCACCGTCGCCCTGGCCGATGTCGACCTCGACATCGCTCGCGGCGACTTCGTCGCGATCGTCGGGCCGTCCGGCTGTGGCAAGTCGACCCTCCTGCGAATGGCCGCGGGACTCGAAGCACCGACGACAGGAAGCGTCGCCCTCGCCACCGACTCGGTCGGAGTGATCTTCCAGGAACCCACACTGCTGCCGTGGCGATCGGTGCAGGCCAACGTCGAACTGTGCGCAGAGCTCGCCGGAGACTCGCGGTCGGTGCGTCGCGAACGGGCGCAGACCGCCATCGATGCGGTCGGGCTCACCGGCTTCGAGAAGCAACTCCCGCGCACCCTGTCGGGTGGCATGAAGATGCGAGTGTCGTTGGCGCGCATGCTCACCAAGGAGCCGGAAGTCATGCTCCTCGATGAACCGTTCGGAGCTCTCGACGAGATGACCCGCCTCGACATGCAGGCAGAGTTGCTGCGTCTCTACGGCGATCGCGGATTCACCGCACTGTTCATCACCCACTCGATGTCGGAGGCGGTATTCCTAGCCAACCGCGTGATCGTGATGTCGGCGCGCCCGGGGCGTATTGCCGCCGACATCCGAATCGACCTGCCCTATCCCCGCCAGCCAGAAGTGCGCTTCGATCCGACCTTCACGTCGTATGTCGCCACGATCTCCGAAACCCTCCGAGGTGTCTGATGACCATCACATCGACTGTAACGACAAAGAATTCGACGTCGAAGGCTGTCGGCGCTTCCGCGGCCGGGACGTCGGCCGCCCGCCCGTCGACGGTCCCGCCGACCGGAGGAGGGTCGACGCCGGGCACGAACCGGTCGTCGGCGAGATCCCGACTGCGGCGTGTGCTGCGCATGGTCGTGCCGCCCGCGGTGTCACTGGCCGTGGCGATCGGCCTCTGGTATCTGGTCAGCATGGTGATCCTGAGTCCGCAGCGAAGGTTTCTGCTGCCTCCGCCGCATGAGGTGCTCACCAATTCGCTGCTCGACAAAGCCCACGTCAACCCGATGCTCGATGCACTGTGGGTGACCGCGAAGGTGAGCCTCGTCGGATTCGTGTTCGCCGCGCTGATCGGCGTCGCGGTGGGCGTGTTGATGAGTCGTGGCTCGTTGATGGAACGAGCCATCTATCCCTGGGCTGTTGTGCTGCAAGTCATTCCGGTACTCGCGATCGTCCCGCTGATCGGCCTGTGGTTCGGCTACGGCATGGTCGCGCGGACCATCGTGTGCGTCATCATCGCGATCTTCCCGATCATCGCCAACACACACTTCGGACTCACCTCCGTCGACCGCGGCATGCACGAATTGTTCACCCTGTCGAAAGCATCCCGCATACAGCGACTGACCAAACTGGAGTTCCCCGCGGCACTTCCGGCAATGATGACCGGGTTCCGCACGGCATCGGGGCTCGTCGTGGTCGGTGCGATCATCGGCGACATGTTCTTCGCCAAGGGCGAGCCGGGCATCGGAACCCTGCTCGATGTGTATCGCGCACGACTGCAGTCCGACGATCTCATCGGCGCGATCGTCCTCGCCTCGTTGTTCGGCATCGCCGTCTTCGCGGTGTTCAGCGTCCTCAACTCGGTAGTCGCGCGTCGTCGCTGACCTACTGCCCCACACCAGAGAAGAGTCGAAACATGTTCAGCGTTCCCATCATCGACATCTCCGCGTACGTGAATCCGGAGGGTACGTCCGACGAACGTGCCGAGGTCGCCCGACAACTCGACGAGGCCGCGACGAACGTCGGCTTCATGCAGATCGTCGGACACGGTATCGATCAGCGCGTGATCGACGGGCTCACCGGCGCACTCGACGCCTTCTACGAGTTGCCGCTCGAGGTCAAGAAGAACTACACCCGTCCCGGCGAGAACCGGGGCTACAGTCCGCCCAAGAGCGAATCGTTGAGCATGAGTCTCGGTGTGGCAGCTGCCAATCAGATGAACGACTTCTACGAGGCGTTCACCGTCGGGTCCGAGCGCTCGTGGTATGCGGCCGACGGCCTTCCCGAACCGAGCTATCCCGACAACACGTGGCCCGACGATACGGTGGCGACCTTCCGGCCAGCCGTCGAGGAGTGGTTCGCCGCAGCGCGAGGGGTGTCGCGAGTGTTGTTGCGCGCCTTCGCAGAAGGGCTCGGTCTCGCTGCCAACTACTTCGACACGATGACCGATCACTCCATCGATGCACTCAAGATGAACAATTACACCCTGCCCGAAGGTGAGATCGAGCTCGCCGGGGAACTCACCGGGATGGGGCCGCACACCGACTTCGGTATCGTGACCGTGCTGTGGGCCGACCAGGTCCCGGGGCTTCAGGTGCTCGACCATGAGGGTGTGTGGCACGACGTGCAACCCGCCGATGGTGCGCTGATCGTGAATCTCGGCGACGCGATGGCACGGTGGACCAACGACCGGTGGCGCTCGACCATCCATCGCGTCGACCCGCCGGTCGTCGACGGACGCATCATCAGACGTCGCTCGGCGGCCTTCTTCTTCGACGGCAATCACGACGCTGTCATCGAGACGCTTCCCGGTTGCTCGCGGACCGACCAGCCCGGCTACCCACCGATCACCATCGCCGACAACATCAACGCCAAGCTCGCAGGCATGAAGCAGGGCATCGCACCCAAGGATGCGCAGCGCGAGGCTCAGCGACTGACCTCGGCGCATTCGGGCCGGTAGGGCATTACGCTCGATGACCGTGACGGTTGCAGGTGGCGAGGGTGCATTGCTTACACAGTCGGTCGTGCGCCGGCTGCGCGACGAGATCTTCGCAGGCCAGATGGCGCCGGGTACCCCATTGAGCGTGCCGGGTCTCGCCGCGCGACTCGAGGTGTCGCGGAGCCCGGTCCGCGAGGCTGTGCAGCAACTCGTCGTCGAAGGACTCGCCGAGTACACGCCGCGCGTCGGCGCGAAGGTGGCGGTGCTCGACGAGGACAGCCTCCGACACGTCTTCGAGGTCCGTGAGGTGCTCGACGGTCTGGCTGCCCGCCAGGCCGTCGAACGCCTCACGTACGCCGACATCGACGACCTCTGGAAGCGCATCCGTGCGCAGGAGGATCTACTCACGGGCCCCGCCGACCACAAGCGCGACGCCCAACTCGACCTGGAATTCCACACCGCGGTGCGATCGCTGTCGGGCAACAAACCACTGTGCGACGCATTGCTGAAACTCGACACACAGTCGCACCTGTACCGCTCCGACATGTGGGGCCACGATGTGAACAGGCGTCTGTCGGTGACCGAACATCGGCGGCTCGTCGCGGCCCTCGAGGCGGGTGACGCCGAGGGGGCGCAGGCTGCGGCCCGGGCGCACGCCGCGGGTGTGCTGGTGCGGCTGCTGCGGTCGTGATAACAGAACTGCCGCCGAGCCGATGGCGTGAGCATCCCGACACACTCGCCGACCTCCTGCCGTGGATCGGGCGCGCGCTGGGCGTCGACGTGGGCAGGGTGTCGGGCACTCTCCCCGAACTCGACGCCGCTTCGACCGTGCTGCTGCTCGTCGACGGCCTCGGCGATCGGCAACTCGACGCGCACGCGCACCTCGCGCCCACGCTGGCCGCACTGCGCGGACCGGTACTGCGCGCAGGCTTCCCGACGACGACGGCAACGTCGATCACCAGTCTGATGCGCGGCGAACCCGCGGGCGAGCACGGGATCATCGGCTACAGCTTCGTTCCCGACGCCGCGGCGCGGCGGCACGGTCCCGCGCGCACACTCAACATCCTGCGCTGGACCTTGGACAGCGCCGACGGCCCGTCGGCCTACGACGTCTATCCGCCGAGCGCGGTGGGCCCCGGTGGTGAGGGTGTGCTCTCGATGCTCGAACGATCCGGGGTGCGGGTGTTCGAGGTCATGCCGGGCGAATTCAAGGACACCGGTTTCACCACCGTCTCGTCCGGGAACGCCGGCAGACACCTGCCCGCCAAGACCCCTGCCGAGATCCGTGCGGGTATCACCACCGCGCTGACCCGGTCGCTGCCACGCTCGCAATGGCCGCGCTTCGTCTACGCATACCTCTCTGATCTCGACACCGCCGGCCACATGTACGGGCCGGGTTCGGACCCCTGGTGCGCTGCGCTGCGCAGCGTCGACGCCTTCGTCGCCGACATTCTCACCGACCTTCCCTCCGACGTCGCGCTCGTCGTGACCGGCGATCACGGCATGCTCGAGGCCGGAAATGTCGTCGACCTCGATGCGGAGCCGTCGCTGGAGGCCGGCGTGGCCCGCATCGCGGGTGAGGCGCGGGTACGACACGTCTACGCGGCCGACGGCGCCGTCAACGACGTCGCGGACACCTGGCGGGAGTTGCTCGGCGACGACGCGCTGGTCGCGCCGCGAGAGCAGGTGCTCGCCGAATGCTGGTACGGACCGCGCACGCGTAGCGCGGCCGCGGCACGCATCGGCGACCTCGTTGTGGTTGCACGCGACCGCACGATCCTCACTCGTCCGGGCGCCGAGCCGGGGGAGTCACGCATGGTCGGCCACCACGGCGGATGGACCGCGGACGAACTGTTGGTGCCGTTGCTGGTTACGGCGCATTGACTCGCCCTCGACCTTGCACTCACCCGGGTCGAGTGCTAAAACGGACCTTGGCACTCACGGATCGTGAGTGCTAGGTCGGGACGGTGAGATCGGTACCGAATGACACACCGGTCGTCCGTCGCGGGCACCGAGTCCGGCCATAGAAACCTAGTGTCACCCCCTATCGGAGGATCACTTACCCATGGCCAAGCAAATCGCGTTCGATGAAGAGGCCCGTCGCGGCCTCGAGCGGGGTCTCAACACCCTCGCCGACGCAGTCAAGGTGACGTTGGGCCCCAAGGGCCGCAACGTCGTTCTGGAAAAGAAGTGGGGCGCCCCCACGATCACCAACGATGGTGTGTCCATCGCCAAGGAGATCGAGCTCGAGGACCCCTACGAGAAGATCGGTGCCGAGCTCGTCAAGGAGGTCGCCAAGAAGACCGACGACGTCGCGGGCGACGGCACCACCACCGCAACCGTTCTGGCTCAGGCACTCGTGCGTGAGGGCCTGCGCAACGTCGCTGCAGGCGCAAACCCGATGGGCCTCAAGCGCGGCATCGAGCAGGCTGTCGACGCAGTCACCGAGTCGCTGCTGAAGAGCGCCAAGGAGGTCGAGACCAAGGAGCAGATCGCTGCGACCGCTGGTATCTCGGCAGGCGACCCCTCGATCGGCGAGCTCATCGCCGAGGCGATGGACAAGGTTGGCAAGGAAGGCGTCATCACCGTCGAGGAGTCCAACACCTTCGGACTCCAGCTCGAGCTCACCGAGGGCATGCGCTTCGACAAGGGCTACATCTCGGGTTACTTCGTGACCGACCCGGAGCGCCAGGAAGCCGTCCTCGACGACCCGTACATCCTGCTCGTCTCGGGCAAGGTCTCGACCGTCAAGGACCTGCTGCCGCTGCTGGAGAAGGTCATCCAGTCGGGCAAGCCGCTGCTGATCATCGCCGAGGACGTCGAGGGCGAAGCCCTCTCGACCCTGGTGGTCAACAAGATCCGTGGCACCTTCAAGTCGGTTGCCGTCAAGGCTCCCGGCTTCGGTGACCGCCGCAAGGCCATGCTCGCCGACATCGCCATCCTCACCGGTGGCGAGGTCATCAGCGAAGAGGTCGGCCTCTCGCTGGAGGGCGCCGGTCTCGAGCAGCTCGGCCAGGCTCGCAAGGTCGTCGTCACCAAGGACGAGACCACCATCGTCGACGGTGCGGGCGACGCAGACGCCATCGCCGGACGCGTGTCGCAGATCCGTACCGAGATCGAGAACAGCGACTCCGACTACGACCGTGAGAAGCTGCAGGAGCGTCTGGCCAAGCTGGCCGGCGGCGTTGCAGTCATCAAGGCGGGCGCGGCCACCGAGGTCGAGCTCAAGGAGCGCAAGCACCGCATCGAGGACGCCGTCCGCAACGCGAAGGCTGCCGTCGAAGAGGGCATCGTCGCCGGTGGTGGCGTTGCACTCCTGCAGTCCGAGCCTGCCATCGACTCGCTGACCCTCGAGGGCGACGAGGCGACCGGTACCAACATCGTGCGCGTCGCGCTGTCGGCTCCGGCCAAGCAGATCGCCGTCAACGCGGGCCTCGAGCCCGGTGTTGTCGCCGACAAGATCCTCAACTCGCCGCTGGGCACCGGCCTCAACGCCGCCACCGGCACCTACGAGGATCTGCTCGCCGCAGGCATCAACGACCCGGTGAAGGTCACCCGCTCGGCCCTGCAGAACGCAGCGTCGATCGCGGCCCTGTTCCTCACCACCGAGGCCGTCGTCGCCGACAAGCCCGAGAAGAACCCGGCCCCGGCCATGCCCGGCGCCGACGAGATGGGTGGAATGGGATTCTGATCCCTCCCGCTTGTCGAGCAGTTTCTCGAAGCACCCGAAGGCCGGTCATCCGCAAGGATGGCCGGCCTTCGGCCTTCTGCGTCGATCGTGCGTCTCCTGCCGTCGACTGTGCGTCTCCTGCCGTCGACCGTGCGGGTTTCAACGCCGCAATGTGAGTAGTTTCGCGGTCCTCGACGCCCCGCGCCACGGCTATCGTCGCGTTCATGTACGTGCCACCGCAGCCGCAGCGCGGCCCATCGTTCTATCCATATCCCGATCCCGACATCTGGCAGCCGGTCCGCCCGCGTGAACGGTCCACCGTCGACATCGTGCTCACTGCAGTGTTGGGGTGCATTTATCTGTTCGTTGCATTCGTTTCTGTCTGGTTCAGCCTCTTCTTCGCGATGGCGACCGATGTCTGCTCTTCCGGTTCGCCCTGCGACACCTCCGGTGTCACCCGCGCCTACCTCGTCACCGACGGTGGGGCGGTCGTGCTGTTCCTGTGTTCCACCGTCGCGCTGGTGGTCATGGCCGTCCGTCGGTGGCCCATGTTCTGGATTCCGCTGTGTGCCGGTCTGATCCAGATAGGGCTCGTCGTCATCGGGGCTCATCTGGCGGTCGTTCCCACCCCATGAGCATCGCGCGGCGGAATGCCGAGGCGACGCCCGCACGTTGCACCTGACATGAGTCCTCTTTCCATCGACGTCTGGTCCGACATCGCGTGCCCATGGTGCTACATCGGCAAACGCAACCTCGACGCCGCACTCGCGCTCGTCGACGACGACCCCCGCGACGCCCGCCCCGGCTCCGAAGCTGTCACCGTGGATTTCCACAGCTATCTCCTCGCGCCTGACACGCCTGCCGACACCAACGCCCCCGAGATCGACTTCCTCGTGCAGAGCAAGGGGATGCCGGCCGACCAGGTGCGACAGATGTTCGCTCACGTCACCGGGGTGGCCGCCGACGCCGGCTTGCACTACGACTTCGATATCGCTCGCCACGCCAATACGCGCAAGGCGCACGAGCTACTGCACTATGCGAAAAGCGTTGGCCGGCAGTCTGATATGGCCGAGCGACTCTTCGCCGCGCACTTCACCGAAGGCAAGTACGTCGGTGGCGTCACCGAACTCGCCGACCTCGCGGCAGAGATCGGTCTCGACCGCGACGCCGTCGAAGACGCGTTGCGTGCGGGTACCTACGCCGACGCGGTGGACGCCGATCTCGCGCAGGCTGCCGCCTACGGCATCACCGGTGTGCCGTTCTTCGTCATCGACGGCAAGTACGGGGTATCGGGTGCTCAACCGCCCGAGGTGCTCGCCCAGGCCATC
Organism: Gordonia otitidis; assembly: GCF_020735545.1. Taxonomy (NCBI): domain Bacteria; kingdom Bacillati; phylum Actinomycetota; class Actinomycetes; order Mycobacteriales; family Gordoniaceae; genus Gordonia; species Gordonia otitidis. The sequence goes on along the minus strand of NZ_CP085974.1, from coordinate 1,329,205 downwards.
AGACAGGTAAGCGCCGAGCGCGCGCAGGCCTGACGACTTCGCAGGATCACCGGCCCCACACGGCAATTCGCCATGTAGTCCGATCGAATCACTTTGGCGCACTTTCGTACCTTCGGGTGACACGGCTCGACGCTGCGGGTCTTTACCGTGGGTGGACATCAACTCTCCACCGAAGGGGTTTCATGTCCGCCAACGGATTTCGACGTCTCGCTGTGATCATTGGACTGGCCACCGCCGCAGGCGCGCTGAGCGTGCCCGGCGTATCCGCCGCTGACCCCTCGACGGGGAGCAGCGTCGACTCGGGCTCTGCCGACGACCTGCTGAAGGTGGTTCCGCCGGAGGTCCTCGAACAACTCGGTCTCGGTAGCCTCGGGGGCGGTTCGCCGAAGATCCAGCAGTGCAATCAATCGACGAAGTCCGGCGGCCAGGGCGTGACCGAGACCAAGCACATCCTCGGACGCACCGGACCGACGTCGTTCACGCTCGCGTACGACACCCGTATCCAGCCCGACAAGATCGACGTGTACTACCAGGGTCGGCTGATTCGTAGCACCGGTTACGTCGGGGACCGGATCAACAAGGGTAAGGGCAGTGTCGTGGTCGACGTTCCTCCCGGCATCGCCAACTACGTGACGGTCAAGGTCACCGGCCCGGAGAGCGGCACGGTGTGGGACTACACCGTCAATTGCCCCCGCTGAAGCGGATCAGCGTTGCGGGCGTAGTGAGTTCTTCGCGGTGAGCTGCCCGTCGGGCTGGTCGACGAACTCGCCGTCGCAATGCCCGGCGGCGGCTCGCGAGACCGCGCGGAAGACGTCGGGGTTGACCGCCTCGGCGGTGTGCTCGGTGTAACCGGTCGGCGCGACGAACGCGCGCAACGGTGTGACCCGGCACTGTCCGCCGTCGAGGTCGCCGGTCACCCACTCGTAGGCGCTGCGGATGCGGTAGTACTTCGTCGGGCCGGGGGTGTCGTCGCCTGCGTTGAGGTCGCGCAGAAAAGCGCTGCCGGGGCACAGTTGACCGTCGGTGCCGGGTTGGTTGCAGGCGCCGGGGGATCCGTACTCGGGTGTCCCGATGGCGATCACGTTGGTCACCTTCGACGTTCCGCCGAGCTTCTTCACGTAGTAGCGCGTGGTCACACCGCCGACGCTGTGTCCGACGAGCGAGACGGGCGTCGTCGGACGCGTCTTCTTCTCGGCGTCGACGGCACGTCCGATCGCGCGGGCGTCCGAGCGCAGCCGGGTTCCCTGGAGATCGAGTACGCGCACGCGGTAGCCGTCCGCGCGCAGGGCGTCGGCCATCGGGGTGTAGGGCAGCGCGCCGAACGACTGACCGGGAACGATGAGCAGTGTGCCGCGCTCGGCGCCGGGTGCGGCGTGCGCGTTCGGTGTCGGATGTGCGACGACGGTGGCGGCGACGGCGAAAGCGACGATCGCGGTGAGGCGGCGCAGGATTCTCATGAGCGGATGATAGCCCTTTGCTTAGCCTCACCTATCTTGAGGTGGAGGGTGTTTCCCGGGGTGCCGATCCCTCGGACCGATTCCGTTCGGACGACTCGGGCCGACAACCCTGGGTACCGTTGCCCCGGAAGGCCGATCAACGGCCCGGTGAGGGGAACCCGTATGTCACACCACAATTCGGGGCCACGCGCCCATCAACTACCCGAAGCCGACATCACCGACATGTATGCGTTCACGGTCCCGCAGTCGCTGGGCCGACTCGGTCTCGTTCTCAATCTCGTGCCGTGGACACCGCCCGACGGCCGATTCTCGGACGCGCTGATCTACCGCTTCCGCATCCGACCGATCACGGTCGCCACCGGCGAACCGGCACTGTTCGCGGTGGCGGACGTCGACGCCGAGATCACGATCGACTGCACCTTCACCGAAGTCGACGAGGCGGGTGGCGCACAGACCGGAAGCTGTACGGCATCGGTCGGCGGCCGATCGGTCCGGACCGTCACATTCGACGTCGACGACGAGGCCGGTGGTGCGGTCGACGGGTTGCGCGCTTTTGGCGGCCCCCGGTGGGATCCCTTCTTCAGCGACGCCGCGGCACTGGTCAAGACGACTTCGACGGGAACGCTCGCGTTCACCGATCCCGGAACGATCCTCGGCGACGGCAAGAACGTGATGAGTATCGTCGTCGAGGTCGACCTGGAGTCACTGCTGGGTGGACAGGGGTCGGTGGCCGTGGTGGGGGAGAGCGTCATCGACGGCAAGATCCCAGTCCGTTGGGAACACTTCGGGCGGCCCGAGTTCGAGAATGCGATCCTCGGGATGAAGAATTACGACGCGGTCAACCGAGACCTGGAGATCCGCGACCTGTTCAACGCCGAGGATGCATTCGACCTCGGTCCCGACTACCTCGGTGCCTACCATGCGCGCCTCAACGCCAACCTCTCCTACTGGGATGGCCTCGACGGCAGCGTCGACTGGCCGCTCGACGCACAGGGGAATCACCCGCTGGCGGCGATGATGCTCGCCGACCACATGATCGTAGATCCGTGGAAACCGTTCGGTGACAACACATTTCTCGAGATCGAGCGCGCCGCCCGCGAGGGTCGGCCGCATGAGACCATGGGTGGCCGCTCGCTGAATGACGACTGCATGGACACCCTGTACACCTACCTGGTGAATGCGGCGAAGGGGCCTCGGATCAGCGATCACGTCGATGTCCCGACGAAACTCGCGAGCCGGACCTTTCCCTATCTCGCTCCCGCGAACACGAATCCTCCCGAGGCGCCCGGTCACCACTGAGTGGCCACCAGGTGGGCGGCCTGTCGGGGAGGAGGAGCGTCTGGGTGACGTTGCGCGGCGAGGGCGGCAAGAGTTCTGGAACACTGGCCCCATGCCCACTGAGCCCGGTGCACCGAGTCCTGTAGTCAGCCTCCCCAACCTGCGCGATCTCGGCGGTTACCGCGGATATGACGGCAAACTGGTCGTGTCCGGCCGCCTCTTCCGGTCGACGGATTTCCGTTCGATGGCGACGGCGGATCTGCCGTCGTTCGAAAAACTCGGCGTGCGCACGATCTACGATCTCCGCTCGGAGGCGGAACGGACGGCGCTTCCCGACCCGGCGCTGCCGGAGGTTGCCGACGTCCATCTCGACGTGCTCGCCGACGCGGAGACCGCGATCCCGGCCAATCTCGCGCAATTCTTCTCCGACCCGGAGACCGTGCGGATGGCCTCGCAGGAACTCTCGGGCGGCAAGGCCAGGGACGCTATCGCGTCCACCTATCGCGGGATGGTGTCGCTACCGAGCGCCAAGGAGGCGTATGGCGCCTATTACCGGGGACTCCTGGGAGAGCACCAGGGGCCCGCGCTCTTCCACTGCACCACTGGTAAGGATCGCACCGGCTGGGCGGCGGCGTCGTTGCTGACGTTGCTCGGCGTCGATGAAGATGACGTCTATCACGACTATCTGCTGACCAACGAACGACTCGTGCCGGCGCTCAAGCCGATCTTCGACGAGTTCGCCGCCGCGGGGGGCGATCCCGACGTGTTGCTGCCGGTCCTCGGTGTCGACGCCGGCTATCTCGACACTGCGTTCGACGAAGTCCGGGAGAAATACTCGGACATCGAGGGGTACTTCGTCACTGGGCTCGGATTGGACGCCGCCGCTCTCGACGCACTCCGTGAGACCTATCTCGTCGCCAACTGACGGTGGCGACGCCCGGAGCGTCGAAACGGTGTGTCGTTCAGCGAAAAACGATGCAGGTGGTGCTGCCGTGCGCGACCAGCCTGCCGTCGGCAGAGAACACCTTGCCCTCGGCAGTGGCGGTCCTGCCGCCGAGGTGGATGATCTCTCCGACACCTGTCAGTTCGGCGTCGTTCGTCTGTACGGCACGGATGTAGTTGACCTTCAACTCCAGCGTCGTGTAGCCGACTCCTGCGGGCAGGGTGGTGTGGACGGCGCACCCCATCACGGAGTCGAGAAGCGTCGCGCAGATGCCGCCGTGGACGGTTCCGAGCGGGTTGGCGAAATCGGGTTGCGGAGCCACCGAGAAGCTGACCGAACCCTCGTCGACCCGGACCGGGCGCATTCCGAGGAGCCGTCCGATGCTCGGGCGTCCGTCGTCGGGATTGTCGGCCCAGGCGCGCAGAAGTTCCAATCCCGACATCGTCGTGGGATCACGCGGCGACTCAGAGGTGTCGGCTGTTGCGGCGGAATGTGCGGTGGATGACTCCATGACTATGTATCCTTGCATAGAACACGAAGATTATGAAGACCAACATAGTCATGGCTCGGCGAGGCCGCTCCGACGGAGGGGATGGTGTCGAGTGCTGGGTGTGTGTCGATGGTGGATGTGACGTCAAGACAGAAGGTGTGATCAACGATGTCGTTCGAACGCGACTCGACGACAGCGCGCGAGGTCGAGCTCGGTACACGGGATCGGATGATCGTGCACGCCGCCGATCTCATCGGTCGCGACGGCGTGCCCGGAACGTCGATCGGTGACGTGTTGACTGCCAGCAGCGCGCCGAGGGGATCGATCTACCACCATTTCCCCGGTGGCAAGTCTGAACTGATGACCGAGGCGGTGCGCTACGCGGGCGACTTCATCTCCTCCCGTATCGCCGCCAGTCGGGAGGGATCTGCAGCCGACTCGGTGGCGTCCATCGGAGACGTCTGGCGCAAAATGCTGGTCAACAGCGATTTCCAGCGCGGCTGCCCTGTGCTGGCAGGTGGTCTTGCCCGACGCGTGGAGCCTGCCGTGGCCGACGAAGCCGACGAGATCTTCGGACGTTGGCGCCGACAGATCGCCTCACGCCTGGTCTACGAGGGGGTCGACGACGCGCGCGCCGACTCCTTGGCCAATCTGATCATTTCCGCTGTCGAGGGGGCGGTGAGCGTGTCGATCACCCAGCGCAGCGTCGAACCTCTCGATCTCGTGATCACCGAACTTGCTCGGTTGTGCGAATCCGCTGTCGTCGCCGGCTGACGCCCGCATCACCGACCCGCGACGCAGCGACCGCGACGCCGTGATGACCACGTGAGGTAAGAGGTCTCTACACGGTGGTCTGGGCCACATAGTAGGTTCTCCCACAAGCACGGGGGCAGGGGTTGCCGTCGGCATGGCCAGGGGAGGTGGAATCGTGACGCCGGTGTATCGGGAGGCGCTGGGTTCCGACTTCGACAATTTGCACCCCAACATCGCCTGGCGTTACTCGATCGACTCGACGTCAGGCGTGGCCCAACTCGGCAGCGGGATCTACGAGTCGGTCTACGTATCGTCGGCTCTGCCGCCTCCGCTCGTCTGGTTCTACGCCAAACGCAATGCGTTCCCCGCGAGGTCGAGTCGCATGGTGCCGTTCAGCCAGAATCAGTACAGCTATGTCGACGAGCTCGGTCGGGAATCGTTGGCGGTGCTCCGGACCTTCTCGTACACCAACGGCGACCGCGCGCTCAATTCACTCCTCGTCGACGGTCGCTCCGGGCTCGTCGACTACTTCGGTGACGGTCCCGACCTTCTGTGGCCCATCGAACCGTCGGTGACGCGCGCCGGCGAACTCCTGCTCGAGAGTGGGCCGATGCGATGGCTCGGTCGCGGCCCCAAGGTGGGCATGAAGGGCCTGTTCGCCTCGCAGATGAAATACATCGAGGGCTGGGACGACGAACACGAGCGTTTCCGCTGCGACGCCACGGTGCGCAATCCCGTGCTCGGCGAGATCATCCATTTCCGCGGCTGGTTCACCGCGGTCGACGTCGCCTGCGGTCTACGGGACATTCCCGATGAGGCCTGGCCACTGCACCTCGTCGAGCGCGAGGACTGACGTATGAGGATTGACGTCGTCTCGGCCTCGGGCACAGGGTAGGTTGCTCACCATGGCCGTCTCAGCAAAGACCGAATTCGACATCGCCGCACCGCTATCGGTCGTGATGGAAGTCCTGATGGACATCGAGTCACTTCCGGAATGGTCCGGTCCCCACAAAGCAGCGGAAATCGTGAGTACCCACGATGACGGCACGCCCGACGAGGTGTCGATGACCGTCAACGCGGCGGGCATCAACGACGACCAGAGCGTCAACTACTCGTGGACCGACACCACATGCGAATGGACTTTGATCAAGTCGACGACGCTGTCGGAGCAACAGGGAAAGTACACGTTGACCGACAACGGTGACAGCACCCATGTCGAGTTCGAGTTGCAGGTCGACCTCAAGATCAAGCTGCCCGGACTCATCGTGAAGCGGGGTCAGAAAGTCGCCGTCGACACCGCCCGCAAGGGTCTGACCGCAGAGGCGGAGCGTCGCGCGAAAGCCTGAACCGCACGGCTTTTCGCCGCTTCGACGACGACGTCGGAATCCCGTATCGCGGGTTCCGGCGTCGTTTTCTATCCGTTACCTGAGAACGTGCGCTCCGCGGTATTCGTCGCGGCGAACGCGGGGTACCCTGACAGGGCTGTCCGCGTCCGCGGGAACGCCCCATCACTTCGCCTGGAGGCCAAATAAATTGCGTATCAACACTTTTGCCGTCCGTGTCTTCGCTGTCGTGTGCGGAGGCGCCGGATTACTCGCCGGGTTCACGCTCGGCGGTGGTGATGCGCACGCGGCCACCGACTGCAATGCGGCGAACGGACAGTCGGTGCAGCACATCTCCGGGACGAGCGGCTGCGGCGCACGAGCCGGCGCCGGCAGTTCGGCCAGCGCCACCGACGCGTCGTCGAGCGGCACCGCAGTGGCCGTCGCTGACGGTGGCGGCCACGCCCGCGCACACAACCTGCAGCCCGGTTCCACCGCCCTGGCGGGAGCGAACTCGGGTGGCAACGCGTACTCGGTGACGACCGGACCGGGCGCGATGTCCATCGCACAGGCGCATCGTGGGAGCAACTCCGTCGCCGTCGGCGGCTGGGGTGGCCAGGCCGTCGCCACACCGCAGGGCGTCGCGTGCACGGGCGGGTTCGCGGCAGCAGCAGACTCGGGCAGTGGCAAGGCCTGCCTGCGCTCCGGGTCGGTCAGCCTGCGCAACTGACGTGTGATCGCTGCGAGGACTGCCGACGTTCGGAACACTGAACGTCGGCAGTCGTCGTTCGGGTGCCTCGTTCGCTGCGCACATCGTCATGTGGCCTCGGCAACGGTGTCGACCATGCCCAGTTCACCTCATTGCTACGCAGTGTTTGCCCGATACGCATATCGTTGGGTAGTGACCGAGTTACACGATCTCGAAGCCGTCGGCCCCGATTTCAGCAAGTTGAACGGCCGGGAGGCCCTCCAACAGCTCGTCGATCTGAAAGACACCACGCAGTTCACGGTGAACGACGATGACGACGACGACCCGATCCTCCTGACGCTCCCCGAGCGCAACGTCGTCGACACCTGGCGCGAGGACTACCCGTACGACGAGCGCATGAGTCGCCGTGAGTACGAGATCACCAAGCGTCGCCTGCAGATCGAACTGTTGAAGATGCAGAAGTGGTCCAAGCAGACCGGACAACGCCACCTGTGGTTGTTCGAGGGTCGCGACGCCGCAGGTAAAGGCGGCACGATCAAACGCTTCAACGAGCACCTCAATCCGCGCGGCGCCCACACCGTTGCGTTGGAGAAGCCGAGCGAGCGCGAATCGACCCAGTGGTACTTCCAGCGGTACGTGCAGCATCTCCCCGCAGGTGGCGAGATCATCTTCTTCGACCGCTCCTGGTACAACCGTGCGGGGGTCGAGCGGGTCATGGGGTTCTGTACCGACGAACAGTACGAAGAGTTCATGCGGCAGGCCCCGGGTTTCGAGAAGATGCTCGTCGACGACGGCATCAGCCTGGTGAAATTCTGGTTCTCGGTGACCCCCCTCGAGCAGCGAACCCGATTCGCGATCCGGCAGATCGACCCGGTGCGACAGTGGAAACTCTCGCCGATGGACCTCGCTTCGCTCGACAAGTGGGACGCCTACACGGCGGCCAAGGAGAACATGTTCGAGCGCACCGACACCGACCATGCCCCGTGGACGGTAGTGAAGAGCAACGACAAGAAGCGTGCCCGGATCAACGCGATGCGTTACGTACTGTCGCTGTTCGACTACGAGGGCAAGGACGAGGAATTCGTGGGTCAGCCCGACCCCCTCATCGTCGGGCGTGCCCGCGATCTGGTCGGGGAGTGACGTGCGCTGAGCACTCATCGAGAGGTCAGCATCGACCGGTAGCGTCGTAGCCGTGCGAACCTTCCTCAGTGGTCTGGCGACGATCGTCGCGTTCGTGGCCATCGTGCTTGCAGTGCCGACAGTCTGGATCAGCGAACGAATCGTCGACGACGACGGGTTCAGCTCACTGATCGAGCCGGTGGGGCACGACCAGGCCGTCAAGGACTACCTCGCAGGACAGATCACCGATGAGATCGCGTCACGCACGCCGATCTCGGGAGCTCAGTCTGTTGTCCGCCCGCTGGCCAACGCGTATACCAACAGCTCGCAGTTCCCGGCGGACTTCGCCGATGTGGCCAGACAGCAGCACCAGTGGTTGTTCGACGAAGCCTCCGACCCGAACGCCGAGATGCAGCTCGACATCACGTCTATGGTCAACCGAGTGTTGGCGAGCGCGAATGTCGGCGTCAGCGTCTCGGGTCCGATCACGATTCCGGTCTCCAACGGCGAGACGGGTCTGCACGCCGGCGCCTATCACCGTGCCGGTGAGCAGATCACGACGGTCGGCAAGGTGTCGGCGATCGTGGGGATCGTTGCCGCGATCATCGCTCTGTTGGTAGCACGACGGCGCGGGACGGTGATCGCATGGCTCGGTATTGCGACGGTCGTCGCGGGTCTCGTGTGCTGGGCTGCCGCAGCGCTCTACGGGTCGTATCTGAAAAACGACCTCTCGTCGTCGGGTAACACCGCGAAACCGGTTGCCGACGTCGTCATCGACACCATCTCGCACGAACTGCAGTGGACCGGCGTCATCTCGATGCTCGTGGGGGCCGGAATCCTGGTGTTCGGAATCATCATCCGGCTCGCCTTCGGTGGACGGCGATGACGGCGCGCTTTCGGCGGACGGTGATGACGGCGCGCCTTCGGCGGACGAGGGCGGCGTGGTGACTGCGAACACCATTGACTTCTCCGTTCCGCAGCGTGCGCCAGATGTCGTCGACGACATGGTGTTGGCAGACGGCACCCGTACACCGGTGCGGATCTTCCGCGCCGAGGCCGACACCGCCGGGCCGCTGGTTGTCCTGTTTCCCGGACTGGGAACCCCCGCGAGCTACTTCGACCTGTTCGCCACTCGCTGTGCTGCTGCCGGGGTGTCGGTGGCGTGCGCCGACCTGCGCGGGCAGGGCGCGAGCAGACCCCGCCCGTCGCGCTCAAGCACGTTTGGTCAGCAGCAGATGGTCGTCGACGACGTGCCCTCGGCGATCGCTGTCGCGCGGCACCACGTCCCCGAAGGGGCTCTGTTCCTTGCCGGACATTCGATGGGCGGCCACATCGTGTCGCTCTACGCCGCGCGACAGGCCCGCCTCGGCGCCGACGACGCGCACCGCCTCCGCGGACTCATCCTGATCGCGTCCGGCGTCCCGTTCCACAAGCTGTACCACGGCGGTTCGGGCCTGCGGGCCTCCCTGGGGCCGCTCGCGATGCACCGGATCTCGCGTGCCGTCGGATTTTGGCCGGGAACCGTCGTCGAAGGCTACGGCAGACAGTCACAGGTGCTCATCCGAGATTGGACGTACCTGAATCGCCACGGCCGGTTCAGCCCTCGTGGTGCGGACATCGACTACGAGGCGGCATTCGCCGAGATCGACCTTCCGGTGCTCGCGGTGACAATCGGAGCCGACTCCGACGCACCGCCTCCGGTGATGGGCGCATTGACGGCGAAGTTCACTCACAGCGCCGTCGACCATCGACACATCGCCGCACCGCTCGGTCACAACCGTTGGGCGCGTGATCGGGCCGTGCCGCAACTGGTGACCGAGTGGCTGCATGGACTGTGACATTGCTGGGAGGACCAGCACGCTCGCGTGATGGATGCGCGTGTCGGTCGGCGGTGCGTCACACTTGACCACGATGACGCAGGTACCGGGTGAGACGAAAGATCGACCGCGCCGACGCGTGGCCGCCCGAGTACTCGGCTGCCTGCGTAGTGCGCCACTGACGTTCGCGTGGATGACCGTTCTCCTGGGGACGACAATCGCCCAGCGGCACATGAGTCCCGGCGATCTCGATCGGGTGCTCGGAGCGCGTTCCACCAATCTCGAACACCTCATGCACGATCCGTTTCACGTCCTGTGGACGAGCCTGTTCTGGATCGACGGTGCCTTCTGGTTTCCGTGGGCTGTGGCCTTCTGCATCTTCCACGTTCCTGCCGAACGGTGGCTGGGGTCGCTGCGATGGCTGGTCGTTGGCTTGTCTGCTCACGTGGTCGCGACCTACGTGAGCCAGGGCGTGTTAGCGCTCGCGATCCACGAGGGGGTGCGCAGCCTCGACATGATCCACGTACAGGACGTCGGGGTGAGCTACTTCTTCGCCGGGATCGCCGCGGTGCTCACGTACCGGATCGCCCGCCCCTGGCGCTGGTTCTACCTCGCGGGCGTGACCGTCTACTACGTCGTGCCCGTCATCACCGAGCTCACGTTCACCAACATCGGGCATCTCAGCGCGGCTTTGGTCGGACTCGCCTGGTATCCGATCACTCGGCGACGTCGTCAGCCAATGTCTCCCACAAGAACTCGTAGGCAAGCGCAGACTTGAACGCCGCCTGCTTGTTGTCGGCCGCGCCGCCGTGCCCACCCTCGATGTTCTCGTAGTAGTCGACGGTGTGGCCGTTTTCCTCCAGTCGCGCAACGAGTTTGCGCGCATGGCCGGGATGCACACGATCATCACGGGTCGACGTCGTCACCAGGATCGGTGGGTACTTCACGTCGCGCCGGATGTTCTGGTAAGGCGAGAACGGCTCCATGAACGCCCACTCCGCCGGATCCTCGGGGTTGCCGTACTCGGCGACCCACGACGCTCCCGCGAGCAGGAGGTGGTAGCGGTACATGTCGATGAGTGGCACCTGACAGACCAGCGCCCCGAACAACTCCGGATACCGGGTGAGCATGACACCCATCAGCAGACCGCCGTTCGAACCGCCTTGTGCACCCAACTGCGCTGGCGTGGTGAAGCGTCTGGTGACCAGATCCCTTGCGACGCTTGAGAAATCCTCGTAGACCAGGTGGCGTCCCGACTTCTGTGCCACCGTGTGCCATGCCGGGCCGTACTCGCCGCCGCCGCGGATGTTGGCGATGACGTAGATGCCGCCGCGTTCGATCCATGCGCGTCCCGCGACGGTGAGATAGCCCGGTGTGAGCGCATTCTCGAATCCGCCGTATCCATAGAGCAGGGCCGGTCCGTGCGTGACGTCCGTACGCCGGACAACGAAGTAGGGGATGAGGGTGCCGTCGTCGGACGTTGCGAAATACTGCTCGGTGGTCACCGACGACGCGTCGAAGAACTCGGGACTGCGTTTGATCACGGTGGCGTCACCGGCACCGATGGTGCCATGCAACAGACTCGGCGGTTCGGTGAACGAGGTGGCCGACCAGAACACCTCGTCGCTGTGATCAGGATCGGTGTCGAGGACGGAAATCGTTGCCATGTCGGGTAATCCGTTCACCTCGACGGGAGTCCAGTCTCCAGCGGTCAGCACGGCGATCGAGGTGTGTACGTCGTGCAGCGTCGTGATGATCAGGTAGTGCTCGGTGAATGCGAAATCGACGAGGCTCGTGTGGGCGTCGGGTTCGAACAACACGACGGCGTCGCGGTTGCCGTCGAGGTAGCTCGGATAGTCGAACACGAGCAGCGTGCCCGGATCGTACGTCGGGCCCTCGGGCCCCGTCGGCGACCACTGTGAACGCGTCATGACCAGCAACCAGTCGTGTCGCACGCCCGCATAGGCATCGGTCGGGACATCCACGAGCACGAGGTCGCCTGCACGGTTCTCGTACAGCAGGGAATTGAAGAAATCCGTTGAACGGGAGATGAAGTGACGTTCGAAGCCGGGAGTATCGTCGTAGACGGCCCGGATCGAGATGTCCGACGGTTCGCCGACGAAAACGGTGACGGCCTCGTCCAGCGGCGTGCCGCGCCTCCAACGCTTGGCGATGCGTGGATACCCGGAGTCGGTCAGCGAACTATGGCCGTCGGGGGCTATGCCGAAGTCGGTGCCGACGTAGACGTTGTCCTCGTCGATCCAACTCACCGAGGACTTGTTCTCGGGCAGCGTGAAGCCGTCGGTGACCCAGGAACGTGTGGTGAGGTCGAATTCGCGGACCACCGCGGCATCGGCGCCGCCTCGGGACAGCGAGATCAGTACGCGGCGATAGTCGGGCCGCAACGCCGTGGCGCCCTTCCAGACCCAGTTCTCGTCCTCGTCCTTCGCCAACTGGTCGACGTCGATCAACACGTCCCACTCCGGGGCGTCGGTGACATAGGACTCGAGCGTCGTGCGCCGCCACAGGCCACGCGGGTTGGCGGCGTCGCGCCAGAAGTTGTACAGGAACTCGCCGCGGCGTCGGACGTAGGGAATTCGATCGTCGGTGTCGAGGGCTTCGAGGGTTTGTTCCTCGATCTCGGCGAATCGCTTCGACGTCGTCAGCCGTTCGACGGTGGGTGCGTTGTGTTCGCGAACCCAGTCGAGGGAGCGGTCGGCGGTGACTTCTTCGAGCCAGAGATAGGGATCGTCGGTACCTGTGGTGGCATCGGATGTCATCGTGCGCAACCTCCCGTCGGCGATGAGTGGGTCTGCTGGTCACACGGACCCATTCGCCAACCTAGCGGAGTGCCGCCGGTCTCCGACGCAACGGACCGACGTCGCGTCGATACCCTCGAACAGGTGAGCCGTACCGCCGACCGTGCCGTGCCCGCCGACATCGTGCCCCGCAACGCCGAGCCGGATCAGATCTCGGTGCGCGGCGCACGGGTCAACAACCTGCGCGACCTCGACGTCGACATCCCGCTGCGTGCGCTCGTGGGCATCGCCGGTGTGTCGGGGTCGGGCAAGTCGTCGCTGGCTCTCGGCGTGCTCTACGCGGAGGGCTCGCGCCGCTACATCGAAGCGTTGTCGACTTACACGCGCAGGCGCATGGCGCAGGCCGCTCGCGCGAACGTCGACTCCGTGGAGCACGTCCCGGCCGCGCTCGCCCTGCGTCAGCGACCAGCGCCGCCCGGCGTGCGCTCGACGTTCGGCACATCGACCGAGCTGCTCAACGTGTTGCGGCTGATGTTCTCGCGGCTTGCGTCGCATCGCTGCCCCAACGGCCACTACGTCCCACCGACGATCGACGTCGCCGCCGAACGCCCCTTCTCGTGCCCGGTGTGCGGCGCACAGGTCCACGCGCCCGGTGCCGAGGACCTCGCCTTCAACTCACGCGGCGCATGCCCGACCTGCAGTGGCACAGGGGTGGTTCGCACCGTCGACGACGCCGCGCTCGTTCCCGATACCGAGAAGACTCTCGACGAGGGAGCGGTGGCGCCGTGGAACATGTTCGGCTTCAACGTGCAGCCGGCCATCGCGCGCGAGTTCGGTGTCCGCACCGACGTCCCGTGGCGCGACCTCACCGACGACGAGCGACAGGTCGTGCTCGACGGTCCCGCGGAGAAGAAACACATCACGGTCACGTCGAAAAAGGGGCTGCACGATCTCGACTTCACCTTCCGCAATGCGAGACTCACCGTCACCGAAGAACTCAAACGCGCCGACAACGAGAAGCGACTCGCGCGGGTCAGCCGGTTTCTGACCGTCGGAACCTGCCCGACCTGCGAAGGTACTCGGCTCAGTGAGGCGGCCCGCGCACCGAGAATCGGTGAGAGCAACCTCGCCGACATCACCGCGCTCTCGCTCGACGACGTCCTCGCCTGGGCGCCGAGTGTGTCGACGACGCTCCCGCCCGAGATGCAGCAGATGGCCACGGGCCTCGTCGACACGCTGTTCGGGATGGCCAGGCGGTTGGTCGAGTTGGGATTGGGATACCTCACCCTCGACCGCGCCGGGGCGACCCTCTCGACGGGGGAGCGTCAGCGGGTGCAACTCGCGCGCGCCGTGCGCAACCGGACAACCGGCGTGCTCTACGTACTCGACGAACCGTCGATCGGGCTGCATCCGGCGAATATCGAAGGATTGGTCGGGGTGATGAACGACCTTCTCGCCGATGGGAACTCGGTGGTGTTCGTCGACCACGACGTACAGATCCTGCGCCGGGCGCAATGGCTCGTCGAGATCGGGCCCGGATCGGGAAGTGACGGTGGCAGGGTCATCGCGCAGGGCACTGTTCCGCACGTCGAGGACGATCCGGACTCGCGACTGGCCGGATTCCTCACTGGCGCAGCAGATGTGGTGGTGCACGAGCAGTGTGCGACCGACGAGGTGTTCGCACTCGGTACGTTCCATCTCGAGACCTCCGCGATCCACACCGTGGCACCGTTGACGGTCGACCTCCCGCGCGGACGCCTCGTCGCGGTCACCGGTGTGTCGGGGTCGGGAAAGACCACGTTGATCCTCGAATCCTTGGTCCCGGCGCTCGTCGCGTCGTCCACCGAGCCTCCGGGAAGGATGCCGGCGCACGTCCTCGCTCTCGACGTTCCCGACCATCCCGCGGGCAAGCGATTTCATGCACAGGTGGTCGACGCCACGCCCATCGGTGTCAACGTACGGTCCACTGTCGCCACCTATTCGGGAGTGATGGACGATCTGCGTCGCGCCTACGCCGATACCGACACCGCACGCGCAGCAGGACTCACGGCCTCGGATTTCTCCTACAACACCGGTTCGTTGTCGTGTCCGAGATGTGAAGGAACAGGCGAGGTCTCACTCGACGTCCAGTTCCTCCCCGACATCGATATCGTGTGCCCCGACTGCAAGGGCAGCAGATTCGCGCCACGGGCACGCGAGTACACCCGCGACGGGATCTCACTGCCGGAACTCCTCGGACACACGATCCGCGACGCCGTCGACGAGGTATCGGGTCTGCCACGAGTAACCAAGCGCCTCAAGGCTCTTGACGAGCTGGGATTGGGATATCTGACCCTCGGCGAGTCGACACCCGCGCTGTCCGGCGGCGAGGCCCAACGTTTGAAACTGGTCAACCAATTGCACCGCGACCAGTCCGACACGGTTTTCGTCCTCGACGAACCGAGCGTCGGACTGCATCCACTCGACGTACGCACACTTCTCGCTGTACTGACCAGACTGACCGAGCGGGGAGCAACGGTCATCGTCATCGAGCACGACCTCGATGTGATCGCCAACGCCGACTACGTGATCGACATGGGGCCGGGCGGGGGTGAGCAGGGTGGTCGGATCGTCGCCACCGGCACACCGGAGCAGGTGGCGCGGAACGATGAGTCGGTGACAGGGCGCTATCTCGCCGACCACCTTGGCCGGTGAGCTATGGCCGCGCTTCTGCCGACTCACGCAGCGGGCATCGCGTGCGCGAGTAGATCGTCGGCATGCACAGATTGCAGTGTGTGCACTGCGAGCTGACAGTCGGATCGTCGGCGATGCGCAGGGGCAGGTCGGGCTCGCGCAGCAGCGCGCGACCCATCGCGAGGAAATCGAAGCCCTCGCCCAGCGCCGCATCCATCGTCGTGCGGTCGGTGATGCCGCCGAGCAGGATGATCGGCAGATCGACGCTCTCGCGAAGTCGGCGGGCCAGCGGCATCAGATAACCGGGGTGGTAGTCGTAGTGCTTCAGGAAGAACGGGCCCGCGGCCTTGAGGCCCCAGCGCATCGCGCCGTGGAAAGCGTCGGCGAAGGCCTCCCGGGGGGCGTCGCCGTGGAAGAGGTACATCGGGTTCAGTAGTGAACTGCCCGCTGTCGGCTCGATGGCGTCGAGGTGGCCGTCGGCTTCCAGGAGCCGGGCGACCTCGCACGCCTCGTCGACGTCGAATCCGCGCATGCGCCCGATGCCGCCGACGCCGTCGTACATGTTCAACTTGACCCACACGGCAGCCGAGTCGCCGACCTCCTCACGCACCGACTCGACGATTTCGCGCGCTAGACGCGCCCGATTGACCAGCGAACCGCCGTAGCCGTCGCGGCGATGATTCAGCAGCGGCGAGAGAAAGCAGCTGATCAGATAGTTGTGGCCACAATGGATTTCCAGTCCGTCGAATCCCGAGTCCACGGCTATCCTGGCCGCCCGGCGAAACGTCGCGCGCAGTTCGGCGATGTCGTCCACCGAGATCCTTCGGGTGACCGACATTCCCATGGGGGCTGGGATACGCGACGGCCCGAGGGCTTTCGCGCCGTTCGACACCGAGTTCGCCACCGGTCCCGCGTGGCCGAGTTGTGCTGCGGCGAGCGCGCCTTCGGCGTGGATGGCGTCGGTGAGTCGACGAAGCCCCGCAGCGGCGTCGGGACGCATCCAGATCTGGTGTCGGTCGGTGCGACCCTCGGGACTGACCGCGCAGTACGCGACGGTGCTCATCGCGACGCCGCCCGCAGCGACCTCCCGATGGAACTCGACGAGTTCGTCGGTGACCAGCGCGTCGGGAGTCGCGCCTTCGAACGTCGCGCACTTGATGAGCCGGTTGCGCAGGGTGAGCGGTCCGAGTTGCGCCGGCGCGAAGGGGTCTGTGCTCGACGATGAGGTCACGTCTGATCCTTGGGGTGTGGGAATCCAACTGCTTCAGCTGTCATGGTTCAGGCCGGGGAGCCTGACCACCAGCGGGTGGTCCCGTTGATCGAGACGCAATCACACGGCGATTCAAACACCGTGTGTGACGGCTTCGCGCAGGATTCGCGGAGAACCATGGATGTAGGGCGATTACCGACCAGTACGGGGGACGTTCTGCGCGCACGATCACCAGCGTCGTAGGCTGGCAGTCGTGGCTGATCACTTTGAAACAGTTGTCCTGGGAGCAGGTCCAGGTGGGTACGTGGCCGCGATCCGGTCCGCCCAGTTGGGCATGAACACCGCCATCATCGAAGAGAAGTACTGGGGTGGCGTGTGTCTGAACGTTGGATGTATTCCGTCCAAGGCGCTGCTGCGCAACGCCGAACTCGCCCACATCTTCAACCATGAGTCGAAGACTTTCGGCATGTCAGGAGATGTGAGCTTCGACTACGGGTCGGCATTCGACCGCAGTCGTAGCGTCGCCGACGCGAGCGCCAAGGGTGTGCACTACCTGAACAAGAAGAACAAGATCACCGAGATCGAGGGCTTCGGCACTTTCGTCGACGCCAAGACCATCAAGGTCGGCGACCGCGAGATCACCTTCGACAACGTCATCATCGACACCGGGTCCGTGGTCAAGCTCTTGCCCGGCGTCGAACTCTCCGACAACGTGGTCACCTACGAGACCCAGATCCTCACCCGTGACCTGCCCGACTCGATCGTCATCGTCGGCGCGGGTGCGATCGGTATGGAGTTCGGCTACGTCCTCGCCAACTACGGCGTCGACGTGACGATCATCGAGTTCCTCGACCGCGTTCTGCCCAACGAAGACGTCGACGTCTCCAAGGAGATCGCCAAGCAGTACAAGAAGCTCGGCGTGAAGGTACTGACGTCAACAGGCGTGCAGACCGTCACCGACAACGGCAACGACGTGACGGTGACCTACAAGGACGCCAAGGGCAACGACGGCGAGGTCACCGTCGACCGCGTCCTCATGTCCGTCGGGTTCGCGCCGCGTGTCGAGGGCTTCGGCCTCGAGAACACCGGCGTCGAGCTCACCGATCGCGGTGCCATCGCGATCGACGACTTCATGCGGACCAACGTCGACGGTATCTATGCGATCGGCGACGTCACAGCGAAGCTCCAGCTCGCGCACGTCGCGGAGGCCCAGGGCGTCGTTGCGGCAGAAACCATCGCGGGTGCGGAGACCATGACGCTCGGCGACTACCGCTTCATGCCGCGTGCCACGTTCTGCCAGCCGCAGGTCGCCTCCTTCGGACTCACCGAAGCGCAGGCCAAGGACGCAGGGTTCAACGTCAAGGCAACCACCTTCCCGTTCAGCGCGAACGGCAAAGCACGCGGAATGGGAGAGACTGCGGGCTTCGTCAAGCTCCTCACCAATGCCGATACCGACGAACTGCTCGGCGCTCACCTCGTCGGCGACAACGTCTCCGAGATGCTGCCTGAACTCACCCTCGCGCAGAAGTGGGACCTCACCGCCAAGGAACTCGCCCGCAACGTGCACACCCACCCGACCATGAGCGAAGCCATGCAGGAAACGTTCCATGGCGCGATCGGGCACATGATCAACTTGTAGGACGCGCGTTTCGTCGGGGTGGCCATGGCGCGATCGGGCACATGATCAATCTGTAGAGCCCGTCAGGGCACGATGATCAGCGGGCAGCGCGCCGAGTACAACACGCCCTGGCTCGTCGAGCCGAGCAGCAGTCCCGTGAAGCCGCCGCGGCCACGGCTTCCGACGATCAGCAGATCCGAATCGTCGGAGGCCTTGGCCAACGCGGCAACCGGAGCATCGTCGATTACCTGGGTCGTGATCCGCAGGCGAGGCAGTCGTCGCTTGATCGCATTGACATGCACGGCCAGTGCGCTCTCGATCTCGCGTTCGGCGTCGGCGAATGCCCGGTCCGACTGCTGGAACCCCGTCGAGTTCCATGCGGAGATCACGGAGAGCTGTGCGGCCCGATCGGTGGCTTCGTGGGCCGCCCAATCGAGAGCCTCCAGCGATTCGGGAGAACCGTCGACACCCACGGTCACGCGTCCGGTGGGTCGTGGCGGTTCCCCGTTGTCCTTGATGATCGCGAGGGGACAGACCGAATGGGAGGCGAGCGCGGTCGCGACCGACCCCATGAGGGCGGCGGTGAGACGTCCGGTTCCCGACGAGCCGACCGCGACCATCGACGACGAGCGAGACCGGGACAGCAGGGCGCCGCGCGCGGAGTCGACGACGACGTGGGTACGGATCTCGATGTCGGGGCTCTCCGTCTCGGCTACCTGCACTGCCGTCGCCACAGCCGCTTTCGCATACAGTCGCGCGGCGTCGAAATACACTTCCGGCACGGCATAGTCGATGAGTGGGGGCGCCGCGGTCTCCAGCGCGAACACGATGTCGAGGGTGGTCTGATGAATCGTCGCGGCGTGTGCTGCCCAGCGGACCGCGCCCAGTGCATTCGATGAACCGTCGATGCCTACGGTTATTGCTTCTGAGTACCTCATGGATCGAGTGTGCGCCGCTGCCGGCCTGCGGTAACGGGGCCAAGGTCCCATAGGGGCCGGGTCGGTGTCCCCACACCAGAACTCCCCTGATCAGCGGGGCAGCACGTCCGGATTCAAAATGCCACTCGGGTCGAAGGCCGCCCTGATCGCACGCATCGCCGCGAGATCGGTTGCGTCGCGGGCCAAGTCGATCCACTCCAGCTTGGCTCTCCCTATGCCGTGTTCTGCGCTGATGCTCCCGCCGTGTGCGACGACCAGCCGCAGCACGTGGTCGGTGACCCGCTCCCGCTCGTCCGCGGCGACGTCGAGCAGGTTGACGTGCACGTTGCCGTCGCCGGCATGCCCGAACACGATCGGGCGGACCGTCGGGAACTGTCGACGCAGTTCTGTGCCGAGCTCCGAGACGAACTCGTCGAGTTCGCGCAGCGGCGTCGACACGTCGAGTTTCACCGGCGGGGTCGTCGACGACGCGCTGATGGATTCGGTATGGCTCTCCCGGTATGTCCACAAGCGTGTGGCCGGACCCGGTTCGGCGACGGCGTCGAGTACGAGTTCGCCGCATTCGGCAAGAACTTCCACGAGGGCGTCGGTGGGATGTCCCGGGCCGGAGACCTCGACGAGGAAATACCACGGAGCGTCGACGTCCAACGGGGCGCGGAGGTCATGGTGTCGTCGAACCAGATCGATCCCGTCGGAACCCATGAGTTCTGAGGCCTCGAGCGTCAGTCCGGCGTGCGCGAGTCTGTCGGTCAGAGTCAGGCCCGACGCGATGTCGGGTACCGCGACCAGTGCGACGGCGGTCGTCGATGCGGGAGTCACCAGGTGCATCAGCACGCGGGTGATCACTCCGAGGGTGCCTTCGGCGCCGGTGAACAATCCCGGGAGATCGTAGCCGACGTTGTCTTTGACAAGGTGTTTCCACCGCAGGAGCACGCTGCCGTCGGCGAGGACCGCCTCGACTCCCAGCACACGACTTCGGGTGCCGCCGTATCTGATCATGCGGACACCGCCCGCATTGGTCGAGACGATCCCACCGAGTGTCGCCGAGTCGCGTGAGGCGAGATCGGTACCGAGCGCCAGGCCGTGCTCGCCAGCCGCGGCGTCGGCCTGTGCGACGGTGACCCCGGCACCCGCGGCGAGTATGCGGCCGACCGGGTCGATCTCCTCGATCGTGCGTAAACGTGTTGTGCTGAGGACGATTTCACCGTTCATGGGTATCGAGCCGCCGACCAGTCCGGTGTTTCCGCCCTGTGGGACGACCTGCACCGACGCGCGATGACATGCCGCGAGTACGGACGACACCTCCGTGGTGTCCGCGGGTCGCACCACCGCCGTGGTGTGTCCGATCCAATTGCCGGTCCAGTCGGTCACGTAGCCCGCGACGAGATCGGGATCGGTCAGTACATTGGCAGAGCCGACTATGGAGTTCAGCTCGTCGACGATGGCGTTGTCGCTCACGTTCGGCCCTCCGGAGACGCGCGGACGCTACGCGCCCGCTGCCAGCGTTACGTCATCAACGCTTCCGGTGGAAGCCTATAAGTTCGCCTGAGTCGACGCGCGATTCACTTCTTGGTTGGCTGTGTCTTCTCTGCGTCCTCGAGTTGCTTGAGCAGTGCGAACGAGAGGAACGTCATCGGACCGTGGTCCTCGAAGTCGCCTGCGACATTGCCTGCGATGCCGCCCTCGAGTGCGAGCTTGCTGGTCAGCTCGAGTTTGAGCTGTGGCGAGCCCTCCTTCAGATCGAGCTCATCGAGATCGACCCACACGATGTTCGGCCGTGTCGTCGACTCGAATACATAGCGCTTGTTTGTCAGGTCGAGAACGACCTGCCAAATCGTCTGCGAGGCATCGGGTTTGCCCGGGTCGGGGATGCGGAACGGCTGTGCAGCGTTGCGGATCACGCTGAACATGCTTGCCACCGACTCGAGTTGCGAACTCGGCTTCGGCAGACGCGACGAGTAGTAGGCGGCCCGCGCGAAGCGGTGCTCGGCCAGGGTGTCGCCCGGTAAGGTCTGGTCGCCGCCGAGACCTTCCCATTGCTTGAGCAACTCGATTTGTTGGTCGTAGGTGGGTGAATTGGTCATCACGTGATACCGCTTGTTGTGATAGACGTGCGGCTTCCCATCGAGATACTCGATGATCGCCGAGTCACCGGCCGCGTCGTCGAGCGCGAGGTGGATGGTCGGGGGCGTGCCGCCCGTGGGGTCTGGCATCTGGATGACCTGGACGTCGGTCTTCTCGATCCACTCCACTGCGTCTGCGACGGTTGCGAAGTTGTCGAGGAAGTACTGCAGCCAGATCGCCTGGCTCAGCGCAGGGCGTGATTCGTCGTACTCGCCGTAGGTCGACTCGGCCAGCCACAGCACGTGGCCGGCAAGGCCCACCTCGTTGAGACCGTCGACCGAGATGATGTCGAATGCCGCGGCGATCACACTGCCGTACTTCGACGTCCAGGTGAGCTCTCCCTTGACTCCGTCGTCGCGGCTGATACCGCGGGGTTGTGTCCACAGGTTGGATTTCAAATCCCTGTGAAAGTCCATGTTGCGGCCCACGACCACCGCTCCGTTGGCGTCCGGCCAGATAACACGTGTGCACATGTCGATGTCCTTGGTGTCGGATGTGGTGTTCTCAGAATCTGACACTAGGCCTGGCTGCGCTGGTCGGGTGGCCGTTCGCGACCTGGGGAGGCATTTTGGTCTCAGATCGGCAGGTTTTGGCGCTCGGATAGCCGCCGGCCGTGTCCCGAGATGGCGACGGCCGGTCGGACATGTCACACGCTACGACTAGAGTCGACGTGCTCGACCTAGGAGAACTCGATGGGCTGGACAGAACTGACGCGGTCATGGACGCCGCCGTGGTCCGTCGACATCCGCTCGACGCTGGGGCTACACCGGCGCGGCAGCGGTGACCCTGCGTTCCGGTACGCACCGGACGGCTCGATCTGGCGCGCCGTCCACACACCGGAGGGTCCTGGCACGTTGGCTGTCTCGGCCGACGGATCGTCGATCACCGGACGCGCCTGGGGGGCAGGGGCATCCTGGTTGCTCGACCAGATGCCCGACATGCTGGGCGCCGCCGACAATCCGGAAGAACTGACGCCGCGCGACGACGTCGTGGCCTCGCTCATCGCGTCGTCGGGCGGCTTACGTATCGGGCGGACCGGGCGCATGTGGGAGGCGTTGGTGCCCGCGATTCTGGAGCAGAAAGTGGTCGGCACCGAGGCGTGGCGAGCATGGCGTCATCTGCTCCGGCGGTACGGCGCGCCCGCGCCAGGTCCCGTTCCTCGTGACATGCGTGTGCCTCCGCCGCAGCGGGAGTGGGCCGCGATCCCGGTGTGGGAGTGGCACCGCAGCGGTGCCGAACCCGTGCGGATGCGGACGATACGAGGTGCGACGGCGATGGACGTCGATCGGCACCCGGACAAACTAGAGGTGCTCCGGGGGGTTGGTCCGTGGACGGTTGCCGAAGCGCGTGCACGCGCCGTCGGTGACGCCGATGCCGTGCCCGTCGGCGACTACCACATACCCGCACTCATCGGGCACACGCTGATCGGCGAGCCCGTCGACGACGCCGGAATGCTCGAACTGCTCGAACCCTATGCGGGACATCGCTATCGGATCGTGCGGATGGCAGAACTACATGGCACGTGGGCGCCGCGTCGCGGACATCGCATGTCCGTCCGCGACTACCGCGCCATCTGATCGGGGCTCACCCGATCGGGGCAAGAATACGCACTCGGAGCGCATCGAGACGGAGTGGATGAGTTCGTCTCTCAGACGCGGGTGTCGCGCTGAACCCGCAGCGTGTGCAGTGTGGTGGCCAGTGAGTCGTACTGCAGGGCCAGCAGGATGAATGCGATGACACGACGCTCGTCGAGGTGCCTGCGAAGCGATGTCCAGGTGGTGTCGCTGATGTCCTTGTCGGCGATCAATTCGTCGACGGCGCGTAGCATCCACCTCTCGCGGTCACCCCAGCCTGCGTCCGGGCCCGAAATGATGCGGGCGAATTCGGCGTCGTCGATTCCGGCGCGTTTGCCCAGGCGACGGTGATGATCGAGTTCGTACTCGCTGCCCCGCAGGTGTGCGACACGGATGATGACCATTTCGGAGTCGCGACGTGACAGCGAACCGAAGGGCATCAGCCGACTGGAGTAGAGCAGCCACGAGCGGAAGAGGCCGCGCGTGCGCCCGAGGGTGGAGAAGACGTGCGCGTCCCGAACCCCGATCACGCGGGCAGCGCCCCGGGCGAACACCCAGTTGAGAATTCCGAGCTCGCCCAGTGTGCCTGGCGCAACACGCGGACCCGCTGGCGAGCCACCGTCACTTTTCGTCATGGGCGCAACGGTAGACTACTGAATTCATGACCGACATCACACCACGGACCTTCAACAGCGTCGATGAAATGACGGCGGCGATCGGCGAGGATCTCGGGTACGGCGACTGGCTGGAGATCACCCAGGAGCGTATCGATGCGTTTGCGGACGCGACGGGTGACCACCAGTGGATCCACGTGGATCCCGAGCGGGCGAAGGACGGGCCGTTCGGCAAGACTGTCGCGCATGGCTATCTGACTCTGTCGCTGCTCCCGCTGCTCGCCGGCGGCATCTTCACCGTGAACGGCCCCAAACTCGTGATCAACTACGGCCTGAACAAGGTCCGCTTTCCCAGCCCTGTCACCGTCGGCTCCAGAATTCGTGCCAACGCGGAGATCGTGTCGATCGACGACAGTCCCGCCGGGATCTCCATGGTGGTGCGCAGCACGGTTCAGATCGAGGGCAGCGAGAAGCCTGCCTGCGTGGCCGAGACCGTGCGAGTACTCGTTTACTGATCGGCGGGTACCCGACGGGGCGTGGGAGTTCAGAAAGACATGTAGGGCGAGACGCTGCTGCGGTGCGAGTCGATACGCAGACTCGAGCCTAGTGGCGGGAATGCACGCTGCGCGCAGTTCTGACGTTCGCACACACGGCAACCCGCGCCGATGGGGGTGATGCTCGCCTGCGGGCCGATCTCGAGTCCATCGGAGTAGATCACTCGTGCCGCATGGCGCAGTTCGCAGCCGAGGCCGAGCGCGAATGTCTTGCCCGGCTGTCCATATCGCACGGCGCGACGCTCGACGGTGCGTGCGACCCAGAAATAGTCGCGGCCGTCCGGCATCTCGGCGATCTGTGTGATGATCCTGCCCGGGTAGGCGAAGGTCTCGTACACGTTCCACAGCGGGCACGTTCCGCCGCTCGACGAGAAGTGAAAACCCGTGGCGGATTGACGCTTTGACATGTTTCCCGCACGATCGACGCGAACAAAGGACCACGGCACACCGCGTAGATTCGGCCGCTGCAGCGTCGACAGTCGGTGGCAGATCGTCTCGTAGGAGACGGCGTAGAAGGCCGATAGGCGTTCGATGTCGTATCGGAAATCCTCTGCCGCCCCGTGGAACTGGGTGTAAGGCAATAGCACTGCCGCGGCGAAGTAGTTGGCCAGTCCGGTCTTGGCCAGTGCCCGTGCCTCGTCGTTGGTGAAGTTCGCCTCGTCCACCAGCTCGGTGAGCAGGTCGTCGAACTCGAGCAATGCGAGCTCGGCGGCGAGCTTGAATGCACGCTGTCCGGCAGACAGTGCCGCCGAGACCTCGAGACGCCTTGTGGCGGGGTCGAATTGGTGTAGGAGATAGTCTCCGAGGTCGACGCGGGGCGCGATCGTGACGCCGTGGACGCGTTCGAGACGATCGGTGATCTCTCGTCGGACGTCGCCGGAATGCATACGCATGCGTGCGTTCAGCTCCTCGGCCGCGACGTCGAGGGCGTGAATGTAGTTGCGTCGCTGATAGAAATAGTCACGCACCTCTTCGTGGGGTGCCGTGATCGATCCGCGCATCGCGCGGTCGCTGCGTTCGTCGGTTGCGGCGGCGAGCTGATCGATCGCAATCCGATAGCGGCGATGCAGATTGACCATCGCCTGTGCCATGTCGGGATGGGCGGAGACGATCGCCGTGATCTCCTGTGGGTCGATGGTCGTCGGTGGGGCCTCGACGTCATCGTCGAGCAGCGCCTCACGCAGTTCCGCAACGAGCCGGACGTCGTCTTGTGAGTCGAAGAACCCGCCGTCGACCCCGAAGGCCTCGGTGATCCGCGCCAGTACGGAAGCGGTGAGCGGGCGGGCATCGTGCTCAATCTGATTGAGATACGACGCCGAGATGTTGAGTGTTTGCGCCAGCGAGACCTGCGAGAGCCCGCGCTCGGAGCGCAGTTGGCGGAGGCGGGAACCGACGTAGGTCTTGCTCATCTGCCACCTTCTTGCACAGTTTCGACCGTCGAGGAATGACGACGTCTCGTCGGACAATCCTCAGGGTACGGTGACCCCGTGCGTGGGCGGTGGGATCGACGGTGGGTGCTGGCGGCGGTGGTCGCGTGCACGGTGTGCCTACCGGTCGCCTGTGGTGATGACGCCGCCGCCCCGACCGCGGCAGACGCCGTTCCCGCCGACCTACTGCTACGGCCCGCGCAGTTGCCCTCCGGCTTTGCGACGACCCAACTCAGTATCTCCGATCTCACCGGCGCCGATCGTGCGCAACTCGCTGTCGCCCGAGGCGACCGGGTGGTTCCCGACGAGTGCCGACCGGCAGCGGACGCAGCTTTCGTCGACGCGCTCACCGCGTCGAACTCCGCGGTGCTCGCCGCGAGTGCCGCCGACATCGGGTTGGTCCAGCTGGTGTCGACCGTGCGACGTGACATCGACGACGACATCCGCACCAGGACCGGGCGGTGCCGCAGCACCACGACCATGGTCGCGTCGGGTGCCCTCGCAGGCGCGAGCGTCAGGACGGAATCGACGACGCTCCCCGACCCTCCTGAGGTCGCACAGGGTGCGGGTCGCGGGGTCAGCGTCGAGCGGTCGTTCCTGTCCCGGTCGGACGTCTCAACGACGCTGGCCGACTCCACGGTCAGCACACAGATCGGGTACTCGGGGTACGCGTTGGTGAGGCGTCCCGGCGGAACGGTGTTCACGGTCAGCCTGACGGTCAACGGTCCAGCGAGCCGTGCGCAGAATCCAGCGCCCGACGCGGTGGTTCCGATGCCGTCTGCCACGTTCGTCGACCTCTTCGGGACCGCGTTGAGAGCCGCCGCGAGGTAGTCGGCGACAACGGCGCCGCGGTCCGCAGTGACGGAGCGGTGGTTGCATGCCATCGGAAAGTCGCCGCGCAGTGCTGTGGAGCCGGGGCAAACCGCGCGGCTGGGTGTGAAACACACCACATACGTGGTGTCGGGATTGGTGTGGATCGGCGGCAGGCTTGCGCTCGAACGCGTGACGGGTGGGCACAAGGCGCCACGAAAAAACGCAGTACGCGCGTACTTTTTGGCAGTGGCGGTGCGACTCTTCACATCACGAGATTTGCAAAATTAGCAAACTCTCGCCACCTGATTGGCCTGATTTTGCATCCAAAGGGGATTGGACCTGCGTGTTTTCGGTGTGGCACCCTTGGTTCAGGCGTTTCCGGGAAGTGCCGAAGAGTTCGCAAAAGGAGATCCTCGCCCGTGGCTGGGATCACATTGGCGGACACGACGCAGCTCGGAGGCCTGACACCACCCGGCCTGGGTGCGCACCCTGGCAGCTTCGGTCGGGATCAGAAAGGCCCCGGCATCCAGAGCCGGACAAGCATTCGTTCCGGGCGATCGGGACGAGCAGCACAACGAAAGCGAAGTGGCTAATGAGCAACGTCGGAAAGCCCCGCACCGCCGCGGAAATCCAGCAGGACTGGGACACCAACCCGCGGTGGAAGGGCATCAAGCGCGAATACACTGCCGAGCAGGTTGCCGAACTCCAGGGCAGCGTCGTGGAGGAGCACACCCTCGCACGCCGTGGCGCCGAGATCCTCTGGGAGGGCGTGAACGGCGACAACTACATCAACGCACTCGGTGCCCTCACCGGTAACCAGGCCGTCCAGCAGGTGCGTGCAGGCCTCAAGGCCATCTACCTCTCGGGTTGGCAGGTCGCGGGCGATGCGAACCTCGCAGCGCAGACCTACCCCGACCAGTCGCTCTACCCGGCCAACTCGGTTCCGGCCGTCGTGCGCCGCATCAACAACGCCATGCTGCGCGCCGACGAGATCGCCCGCGTGGAGGGCGACAACTCGGTGGACAACTGGGTTGTGCCGATCGTCGCCGACGGTGAGGCAGGCTTCGGCGGTGCCCTCAACGTCTACGAGCTGCAGAAGGCCATGATCCAGGCCGGCGCTGCCGGAACCCACTGGGAGGACCAGCTCGCGTCGGAGAAGAAGTGCGGCCACCTCGGTGGCAAGGTGCTGATCCCGACCCAGCAGCACATCCGCACCCTGACCTCGGCTCGCCTGGCTGCCGACGTCGCCAACACCCCGACCGTCGTCGTCGCACGTACCGACGCCGAGGCCGCAACCCTGATCACCTCGGACGTTGACGAGCGCGACAAGCCGTTCATCACCGGCGAGCGCACCTCCGAAGGCTTCTACAACGTGAAGAAGGGCATCGAGCCCTGCATCGCGCGTGCGAAGGCCTACGCTCCCTACGCCGACCTCATCTGGATGGAGACCGGCAAGCCCGACCTCGAGCTGGCTCGCCAGTTCGCCGAGGCCGTCAAGAGTGAGTACCCCGACCAGCTCCTGGCCTACAACTGCTCGCCTTCCTTCAACTGGAAGCAGCACCTGGACGACGCGACCATCGCGAAGTTCCAGAACGAGCTCGGCGCGATGGGCTTCAAGTTCCAGTTCATCACTCTCGCCGGCTTCCACGCCCTCAACTACTCGATGTTCGACCTGGCTTACGGCTACGCCCGCGAGCAGATGGCCGCTTACGTCGACCTGCAGGAGCGCGAGTTCGCTGCTGAGGCTCGTGGCTACACCGCCACCAAGCACCAGCGCGAGGTCGGTGCGGGCTACTTCGACCGCATCGCCACCACGGTCGACCCCAACACCTCGACCGCCGCTCTGAAGGGCTCCACCGAGGAAGGCCAGTTCCACTAGGAACCAGTCAGCCTCTCCGGGGTTTGAGCGAATCGGCAGGCGGCCCGCGACTCACGTTGCGGACTAGACCGCCTCTCCGGGGTTTGAGCGAATCGGCAGGCGGCCCGCGACTCACGTTGCGGGCCGCCTGTTGGCATATTCGGCACTCGTGGGCGTTCCCGACGAGTTACCCATGTGCTCGCGAAATCAGTTGTCACGTAATGGAATCTGAGCGGAGATGAGTGTGTCTGAGGCGTGGCGGGTCGGCGTTGTCGGCGCGGGCCAGATGGGTGCCGGAATCGCCGAGGTGTGCGCCCGCTCCGATGCGGACGTCGTGGTCTACGAACCCACACGCGAGCTCGTCGTCGACGGTCGCTCGCGGATTCTGCGGTCGCTCGACCGAGGGGTCTCGAGCGGCAAGCTCACCGAACGGGAGCGCGAACAGGCGTCGTTGCGGTTGCGCTTCACCACAGAGCTCGGCGATCTCGCCGATCGTCAGGTGGTATGCGAGGCTGTCGTCGAGGACGACGCCGTCAAGACCGAGATCTTCGCGGCCCTCGACAAGATCGTCGCCGAGCCGGATGCGGTGCTGGCGTCCAACACGTCGGCGATACCGATCATCACGCTCGGTATGGCGACGCAGAATCCCTCGCGGGTGATCGGATTGCACTTCTTCAATCCGGTCCCGGTGCTGCCCCTGGTCGAGCTCGTGACCACTCTGCACACCGCTCCCGACATCGTCACGCGTGCAGAGTCGTTCGCCAACGTGGTACTCGGCAAGCAGGTCATCCGGTCGGCCGACCGCTCGGGATTCGTTGTGAACGCGATGCTCGTGCCCTACCTTCTGTCGGCAATTCGTCTGGTGGAGAACGGATTTGCCACAGCCGAGGACGTCGATCGGGGAATGGTTCTCGGGTGTGCACACCCGATGGGTCCGCTTCGGCTCGCCGACCTCGTCGGGCTCGACACCGTCAAGGCGATCGCCGATCGCATGTACGAGGAGTCCAGGGAGCCGCTGTACGCGCCGACCCCGCTGCTGTTGCGGATGGTCGCTGCCGGCCATCTCGGCGAGAAGTCGGGGCAGGGCTTCTACCGGTACGTCGAGGCGGATCGGCCGGCGATGCGCTGACCGTGTTGCGGATCACAGGTTCTGCGCAATCCAGTGCTAGCAGATTGCTTGCAATAGCTAGCAAACATGGCATACTGGTCTGTGGAACCACTAGAACGCTGGTGCGGCACCTATCGAGAGCGGGAGCGACAGCGCGGTTCGCTTCTTCGATATGCCGTGTGCCGCAACTTCGTCTGGTGACCAATTGACTAAGGAGATCACCATGACCACCACCACCGAGCGTAACCTCCCCAGCCCGTTCTATGCCGTGGTCGGCGCGGGTGACCTGGCACTCAAGCAGGTGAGCGATGCCGTCGCGCAGATCAAGGAGCGCACCGAGGCTGCTAGCGAGACCGCACAGACCCGCTTCGAGGAGACACGCGGTCGTCTGAACGCGCTCCCCGAGGAGCTTCCGGGCACCATCGAGTCGACCATCGACGACCTGCGCACCAAGCTGTCGCCGGAGGAGCTGCGCAAGCTCGCCGACAGCTACGTCGAATTCGCCACCACCGTCTACACCTCGCTCGCCGAGCGTGGCGAAGAGGCTGTCGGACGTCTGTGGCAGCAGCCGATCGTCCAGGAGGGTCTGACCCGCGCGGAGAAGACCTACAACGACGCAGTCGATCTCACCGAAGACGCCCTCGGCGTCGTCTCGCATCAGACGCGTGCGGTCGGCGAGCAGGCGTCGAAGATTGCGACGCTGGTCAGCACCCGCGTCGGAGAGGCCGGCGACGCCCTCGACGATGCTGTCGACGACCTCGGCGACAAGGTCGATGAGGCCGCGCTCGAGGTGAACGAGAAGCTCGACGAGGCGAGTGCAGCTGTCACCGAGGCAGGCAAGACCGCCAAGGAGCGCAGCGCTGTCGCCGCCGCCAAGATCGACGGCGCGGCAGGCGCAGTCGAGGGCAAGGCGCGCACCGCCAACGCGTCGCCGGCCAAGAAGATGGCCGCGAAGCGGACGAGCACCACGCCGACCAAGTCGACCACTGCGTCGAAGTCGACTGCGACCAAGTCGACCCCGGCCAAGAAGACGACAACCGCCAAGAAGAGCACCAGCTAGTTTCTGGCTACATCCACTCGCATTCCCGCGAACTCGTTTCGTTGCCGCGACCGAAATCTCGGTCGCGGCAACGGAGACGGTTCGCGGGAATGCGCATTTGTGGGGGTCATGGCTGCGTGGCGGAGTCGCGTCGGGCACTGCGCTACGCGGGTGAGTCGATGGTCAGCACGGCCAGGACGTTGTCGTCTGTGCGGTAGGAGTGTGGCCGGTCGCTGATCCAGTGCAGGGATTCTCCTGGTCCCGCAGGCTTCTCGTCGCCTTCGGGACCCGCGATGAGATGTCCGCGCACCACTCGGACATGCTCGACGACGCCCGGCCCGTGCGCGGGCGACCGCCGCACCCCGCCGGATGTCACGTGAAGCCAGAAGACTTCCGTCGTCGCGCCGTCGTCGTGATGCTCGACGTGGAGCAGGCGTGCGGTGAGATGGGTGCCGTCGCCCTCGGTTCCCGACGCCTCGCCGAGAAGCGCAGTCAGAGGTACACCGAGTGGCCCGGCCACGGAATAGAGCGTGTCGAGCGTGGGATTGCGTTGCCCCGCTTCGAGTTCGGAGAGCGACCCTTTCCCGATTCCCGCAGCGCGAGCGAGTGCGGACAGGCTCAGTCCGCGTTCGGTGCGTAGCGCACAGATCCGTTCGCCGACCTCTCTGCGCCGATCGTCGCGCGCCGGTTCTGCGACCACGTGGTCGACACCTACCTTTCGCGGGGTCGTCACGACACCCGAATGGTGTTCTGTTTACGGAACGATACCGCTATGCTGGCCGTCGTGACCACTCCGGAGCGAACGGCGAACAGTGAGCCGATAGTCGCAGGCATCGTGACCGCGCTCGTCGGCTTCACGTCGTCGTTCGTGGTCGTGGTCGCCGGACTGCGCGCAGTGGGGGCGACTTCGACGCAGGCGGCGTCGGGACTGCTGGCACTGACTGTGACGTTCGCGGTCGGCATCATCGTGTTGTGTCTTCGCTACCGCATGCCGATCACTCTCGCATGGTCGACGCCCGGTGCGGCGCTGCTTGCCGCGATGGGAGCGAATTACCACTCGGGTTGGCCCGCCGCGGTCGGGGCGTTCGTGATCGTCGGTGTGCTGATACTCGCCACCGGACTCATTCCCGCGCTCGGTGATCTGATCGCGCGGATTCCGACGCCGATCGCGCAGGCGATGCTGGCCGGTGTGCTGCTGACCCTGTGCCTCGCGCCGATCAAATCCCTTGCCGTGCAACCTCTGCTGACCATCCCCATCCTCGTCGTGTGGTTGGTCGCGACGCGATGGCTGCCGCGCTGGGCGCTCCCGCTCGCGTTGGTCACCGCGCTCGTCGTGATCGGCGTCTACCTCGCGGTGCACGGCGTCGACAAACAGGCGCATACCGCGTGGTTCCCGCAGATGGCCTGGACCACACCACATTTCGACCTTTCCGCGATCGTCGGAATCGCCGTTCCGCTCTACGTGGTCACGATGGCGTCGCAGAATGTGCCCGGGGTCGCGGTACTGAAGTCGTTCGGTTATCACGCCCCCTGGCGGGCGTCGATGTACGTCACCGGTGCCGGTACGGTTGTCGGCGCACCCTTCGGTGGGCACGCGATCAACCTCGCGGCACTCTCGGCAGCGCTCGCCGCAGGTGGCGAGGCGGGACCCGACCGTTCGCGTCGGTGGATAGCCGGTGTCTCGGCAGGTATCTCGTATCTGGTCCTGGCGGCATTGTCCGGAGTGCTGGTCACCATCACGTCGATCGCGCCGAATGGACTGCTCGAGACCGTCGCCGGTCTGGCGCTACTGGGGACCTTCGCGCATGCGCTGCTCGGGGCGTTGTCGCAGGAGGAGTACCTGTTGCCCGCCGCGCTCACGTTCGTCACCGCCGCAGCCGGGATCTCGTTCTGGGGAATCGGAGGAGCATTCTGGGCGCTCGTCGTCGGACTCGTTGCACACGGCGTGCTCCGACGACGCGACGACTCGACCTGACGACGTGAACGAGCTCAGGCGGAGGCGGCGAGACGCTTCTTCTGGACGTCGACGTCGAAGTCGGCTGCGGGCCAGCCGAGATCGAGGCTGTCGAGTGCCTCGATCAACAACTCGCAGACCGTGAGTCGGGCGTACCACTTCTTGTTGGCGGGTATGACGTACCACGGTGCCGAGTCGGTATCGCAGCGATCGAAGATGGCCTGATATGCCTCGAGGTAGTCGTCCCAGTAGGCGCGCTCGTCGATGTCGTCGGGATTGAACTTCCAGTACTTGTCGGGCCGGTCGAGTCGCTCGGCGAGGCGCTTGCGCTGCTCTTCCTTCGACACCACCAGTGCGCACTTGATCACGGTTGTCCCGGTCTCGACCAGATCCTGCTCGAACTCGTTGATCATCTCGTAGTGCTTTTCCCATTCCGACTCGGGCACGAGATTGTGCACACGGACAGGGAGTACGTCTTCGTAGTGCGAACGGTCGAAGATCCCGATATGACCTGCGGGCGGCACTGCTTTGCGGATGCGCCAGAGGAAATCGTGCTCGAGTTCCTCTGCCGTCGGCTTACCGAAAGCCTTGATGGACAGCCCCTGCGGGTCGGCGAGCCCACCGACATGGCGCACGATGCCGCCCTTGCCCGCGGTGTCCATGCCCTGCAAGACCAGCAGCACCGACCGGTGATCACCGGATCGACCGTTGGCGTACAACATGTCCTGCAGGTCGTCGAGCGCTCGGCCGCGCTCGACGAGTGTCTTCTCGCCGAGCGACTTGTCGCCGTCGAATCCCGGTGTCGACCCGGCGTCGAAGTCGGCGATGGGGCCGGTGTTCGACGGACGTAGCGCCACCGAGGGGCGCTCGGTCCACGGTGAATGCTCTTGGTGCTCAGCCATCGAACCTGACCTCCTGCGGTGCAGCGACTTCGGGAAGCGGCGGTGGGTCGGTGACGAACACCTCCCGGGACCCGTTCGCTCCGGCGATCCCGATGATCGCACTCCACACCATCATTGTCAGGTAATCGATGAGTTCGTCGGCCGAGACGTCGCGATCTGTCATCCACCAGTCGACGGCTCGCTGGATGCCGCCGACCAACACGTGTGACCACACCTTCGCGCCGGAGGTGTCGGCCGACCGTTCTTCCATGCGCATCACGATGGCGGCGGTCAGGAGTTGGGCGACGAGACGTTCCGACTCGACCGACCCGACCGACGATGTCGGCGAGTTGGTGAGTGCGAAGCGGTACAGCGCCGGATCGTCGGCGACTGCTCGTACGTAGACGCCGATGACTGTTCTCGTCAGGGTGTACTCGTCGGCGTCGTCGGAGATCGCCTCGGCCAGTCGTGGCATGAGTGTGGTCTCGAAAAAGCGGACGGTCACTGCGGTGCCGAGGTCGTTCTTGTCGCTGAAGTACCGGTAGAGGACGGTCTTCGACACACCGATGTGCGTGGCAATCTCGTCCATTCCGGCGTCTGCTCCGAGGGTGCGCACGGCGTCGATCGTGCCGTCGGTCAACTCGCTTCGCCGCTCGCGCTTGTGCTTCTCCCATCGTTGGCGGCGACCATCGGGTTTGACCGGGTCGTCGGTGACCGCACTCAACAGCGCTTGCTCGACCCCTCGTGTCACATGGGCTGCAGCAGACAACGCGTTGCGCGCCGCGGCTGCCGGGTTGGGTCGATTGGCCATCACCCGGCCAGCCTAATGCCCAGGAGAGGGTAGAACTTATGGAGTGTCGACAGTCATTCCGGACGTATCCGGCCCGGAGGAGCAGCAACCCGTGAAGTCGACGCGGTCAGCACCGGGGTTCGGTGCCACCGACTCCGCGAGCGACGTACGACGACGCCGCGATCTCCGGAAGATGAAGGTGGTCTCGACCGGGTTCCTGGTCGTTGCCGCGATCGTCTACCTGTGCATGCGTTACCTCGAACACCGCGACGGAGCCGACGTCGCGGCATGGGTGGGATATGTGCGGGCGGCGTCGGAGGCAGGCATGGTCGGCGGTCTCGCCGACTGGTTCGCGGTGACCGCGTTGTTCAAGCACCCGCTGGGCATCCCGGTCCCACACACCGCGCTGATCCGCAAGAAGAAGGACGAGATCGGCGACCAACTCGGCGAGTTCATCGAAGAGAACTTCATGACACCGGCCGTCGTCGTCGAACGCGCCGAACAACTCGACATGCCGCGCAGGATCTCCACGTGGCTGGCTGATCCGGCCAACACGCCGAGGGTCTCCGACGAGGCCGCACGCGCGATCAAGCTCGCGTCGGAGATGTTGGGCGACGAAGACATCGAGCAGTTCATCCAGGCGGTCCTGCGGTGGGCCGCGGAGCCCGAGTGGGCGCCACCCATCGGGCGCATCCTCGAACAGCTGATCCACGAGGACCGACTCGAACCGGTCTTCCAGCTGCTGTGCGACCGCGCATACGACTGGGCCGTGGGAAGTCAGGATCTCATCGATCGTGTGGTCGATCAGGATGTGGGTCCCTCGTGGAAACCCAAGTTCGTGACCAATCTCGTCGGCGACAAGATCTATCGCGAACTCGTCGACTTCACCTACAAGGTCAAGACCGACACCGATCACGACATGCGGCGTTCGATGCACCAGTTCGTCGAGCAGTTCTCCCACGACCTGCAGTACGACCCGCAGATGATCGAGCGGTTCGAGGGCATCAAGCGCGACCTGGTCGGAAGCGACGAGGTCGCCGACGCGGCGTCGACGGCGTGGAACACCGGCAAGGCAGTGATCGCCCAGATGCTCGAGGACCCCAACAGCACGCTCCGCAACACGTTGACGGACGCGGTCATCAGACTGGCCGTCAGAATCCGCGACGACCGGCCGCTACAGGAGAAGATGAACGGGTGGGTGGCCCGCGTTGCCCACCACGTCGCCTCGAACTACGCCCGCGAGATCATCTCCGTCATCACCGAGACGGTGCGCAGCTGGGATGCGGACGATACGAGCCGCAAGATCGAGCTGCAGGTCGGCCGCGACCTCCAGTTCATCCGCATCAACGGAACGGTCGTCGGCTCGCTGGCCGGGTTGGCCATCTACACGGTGTCGGAGCTGATCTTCGGCTGACGTGGGGTGTCGGTTGTCGACTGAAGGCTGGGCCGGTCGTCGGCCTTCGGCTGCTTGCACGAGCTAGCACGCGCGCCGATACTGGGCATGCCATGAATTTCGGGAGTGACATGTCTGCAGAGAACGACCACGCGGCGCCGGGCGCCGACGAACACGGCAGCGGTGGTGAATCGACCACGGAGCCTGAGGGCTCGAGCAATCCGGTGGAAACAGTGGCCAATGCGGCACAGGACGTGGTCGCAACCGCTGCGCAGGACATCGGTTCGTTCATCCGCTCACAGCGTGTGGCGGCGGAGGTCTCGCTGCGTCAGCTCGCCGACCGCGCCGGAGTGTCGAACCCCTACCTGAGTCAGATCGAACGCGGTCTCCGCAAACCGTCGGCCGACGTGCTGGCGCAGATCGCCAAGGGTCTGAGATTGTCTGCCGAGGTGCTCTACGTGCGGGCGGGAATCCTCGAGGAACGCCCGGCGAGTCCGGTCCGCGATGCGTTGCTGATCGACACCTCGATCAGCGAACGGCAGAAACAGATGCTGCTCGAGATCTACGAATCCTTCCAACGTGAGAACCGCGAGAACAGCGCCGAGTCCTCGCACGCCGACCCCGATTAGAGTGTGACTTGTGAACTTTGTGAGTTTCATGGCCGCGGGCCAAAGCCTGATCCTCTGGATACTGACGATCGTCGCGGGCGTCGCTTCGCTGGTGTGCCTGATCCATGCGTCGATGCAGCGCGCGGACGCCTTCCCCGCGGTCGGCAAGCAGACCAAGGTCATCTGGGTCCTGATATTGCTGGCCGCGACCCTGTTCATCTGGTTCTTCCAGGCGCCGTCGTTGTTCTACCTGATCGGGGTCGTGGCGATGCTCGTCTACCTGGTCGATGTGCGTCCGCGCGTCGACGAGATCCAGGGCAAGTCCTGGTTCAGCAAGCGTCGCTGAGTTCGCGGCAACCCGCGAGCACACTCGCACCCCGGCTTCTTCGGTCGGTGCTGCGTCGGGTGCGGATACCTCGGGAATACACTTGTCGCCGTGGCTGAGTATCGGATCAACGACCTCGCGGAGGCGTCAGGGGTCAGTGTCCGCAACATCCGCGTCTACCAGGACCGGGGGCTGTTGCCGCCGCCTGCCATCCGTGGCCGCACGGGTTGGTACTCCGACGAGCATCTGGTCCGCCTCAATCTGATCTCCCGCATGCTCGAACGCGGCTACACGTTCGCGACGATCAGCGAGTTGCTCCATGCCGCCCACTACGGGATGAAGGTCGAGCACGTACTGCGCGCTGAACCCCGGGGCGGTCGGTTTCGCAACTTCAAACGCGCCGCGACGATCACGATCACCGAGTTGCGCAAGACGCTCAACGCCTCCGACAAGTCGATCGCGCTCGGACAGAAACTCGGACTTCTGGTCAAGGACGGCGCGCACTACGCTATCAAGAACCCCGAGGTCCTCGAGGGCGCCGAAGTACTGGTCAAGAGCGGCATCGACATCGACGTCCTGCTGGACCGCTTCGTGCGCGTGCAGGACGACCTGGAGGACGCCGCGCGCAGCTTCGTCTCGATCATCACCGACAAGTACTTCGACGAGAAACTGCCCGAACTCGGCGAGGCCAACGTGAGCAAGATGGCCGAACTCATCCAGACGGTCCGGCCCATGGCCCATGACATCGTCGAGACCACGTTCCGCAAGGCGCTCGACGACGAGATCTCCAAGGCGATCGGCGAGGCCTCGACCTACTTCGACGCCGCAGTAGATGTCCCGGACGCTGATGTCCCGAACGCCGATGTCCCGAGCGCTGGCGGCGACGTCGCGTCGACCGGTGATGATGCTCCTCGGATGGATGCAGAAAGAGACCCGGATGTGACAACGGGTAGTGTTACATCGAATGATGTCGTCCGGGAGGGGCGGTCGTCGTCCGGTGTCCGCGAGGATCTGACCGACTAGGTCTCATCGCGTCGACGATGCGACGCCCGACCGGGCGGTCACCGGTGGGTCCACAGTGCGACGGATGGAGAGGTATGAAAACGCGGAATCTGGCGCTCGGTGCCGCAGCGCTCGGGCTCGGCGGCGTGGCCGTCGGGGCCGGTACGAATGTCGCCGGGATCGCGCGCGGGGTGTTGTCCTCTGCTCCCGCCGTCGACGACGGACCCGACGACCTGCTGGCCGACCCCACGGCACCGCGGGTACAGCGTCGGGTCACCAGCGTCGACGCCACCACCCTCAACGTCGAGATCTACGGGCCGGAACCCACAGCTGCCGATACCGGCGACGTGATCGTCGCGGTGCACGGGTGGACCTGCAACACCCACTACTGGAATCCGCAGATCAACCATTTCGCGGAGAAGCGGACCGTTGTCGCCTACGACCAGCGCGGGCACGGTTTGAGTGAACTCGGCCGTCGCCGTCCGACGATCGACACCCTCGGGCAGGATCTCGATGCCGTGCTCGGTGCCGTCGTCCCGCCGGGTCGCCGCGCGATCCTCATCGGGCACAGCATGGGCGGGATGACGATCATGTCCTGGGCCAAGCAGCATCCCGAGAAGGTGTCGACGACGGTGTCGGCGGTGGTGCTCGCATCGACCGCGGCACAGGCGGTGGTCCAGAATCATCTGCTCATCCCCGAGGGATTGCCGCGCTACAGCAAACCGTTCGTGCCCGCGGTCAGTCGGCTCGTCACCAGCGCGTCGACCCCGTTGCCGCACGGACCCTTCACCTCGCGGGTCTCCCAGTACGTGGCACTCGGGTCGTCGGCGCGCGCATCACACGTCGAGTTCGTCGACAAGATGATCATGTCGTGTCCGCCACGCGCGCGTGGGCGGTGGGGTGCCGCGATGGGGCGTCTCGACGTCGCAGCGGGCCTCGATGCGTTGACGGTGCCCACGACCGTGCTCGTGGGCACCGATGACAGGCTCACTCCGCGCAGGCATGCAGACGAGATGTCGGAGATCCTGCGCCGCAGAGGTTCTCTGCGCGATGAGATCGTCTTCGACGGTGTCGGTCACATGTCGACGATCGAGGCTGCCGGGCGGGTCAACGCCATGCTCGACGAGATCGTCGACGAGGTGATGGCTCCGGCCGTCACGAGTCGGATCAGTCCGTCAGCCGGGCACCAGGTCTGACCTCAGAACGAACAGTTGACGAGTACGGGTTCAGGATGCAGTGTGACGCCGAACGCCTGGTGTACGCCGTCGCGTACGTCGCGCGCGAGGTCGAGGAGTTCGTCGGCGGTGGCCGATCCCCGATTGGTCAGTGCGAGAGTGTGTTTGGTCGACAGTCGGGCAGGTGACGAAGGGCCGGGGTACCCCTTCGCGAAACCCGCGCGCTCGATCAGCCACCCTGCGGACAGTTTCACGCCGTCGGCCACCGGGAATGACGGCATCGAGATGTCGGAACCCACACGTTCCCGGATGCGCGACATGATCGCGGGCGCGTCGACGGAATCAAGGATCGGATTGGTGAAGAACGAACCGGCGCTCCACGTGTCGTGGTCGTCGGCGTCGAGCACCATGCCCTTGCCGCGGCGGAGACCCAGCACCGTGTCGCGGACGAGTCTCGCGTCGACTCGTGAGTCCCGAGCGACGTCGAGTCGATCAGCGAGATCGCGATAGCGCAGTGGCTGACTGAGCCGATCCTCGTTCAGCCAGAACGAAACTGCGACGACGACGAAGTCGTTCCGGTATTTGAGGGTGCTGGTCCGATAACCCAGTCCGAGTTCACCCGGTGAGACCCAGCGCAGGGTTCGCGCTCGCCGGTCGAGTACTTGTACGCTGCGCAGGACGTCGGCGACCTCGACGCCGTAGGCTCCGACATTCTGCACCGGGGTGGCGCCCGCAGCGCCGGGTATGCCCGAAAGGTATTCCAGCCCACCAAATCCCGCATCGATGGTGGCGGCGACGAGCGAGTCCCAGACGACACCGGCGTCGGCGGTGACGTATGGACGTCCCGACTCGCGGCCCGTGCCGAAATCGATCCGCTCACTTTCGATGACGACCGCGGTGCCGTCGAACCCGTCGTCGGAGATCAGTAGATTCGATCCACCGCCGATGACGAGTACCGGTTCCGACTCGGCGTCGAGCGCGGTGATCTCTTCGACGACGCTGCGCGTGTCCCGGCAGTGCACGATGGCGTGCGCCGGACCTCCGACCCGCAGGGTGGTCAGATCGGCGAGTGGCGCGGACTGCAGGGCGGAGGGGTTGTCGATCACCGTGTAACGGTAACCGAGCCCGCGTCG
The DNA here is from genome assembly GCF_020735545.1 of Gordonia otitidis. NCBI lineage: Bacteria > Bacillati > Actinomycetota > Actinomycetes > Mycobacteriales > Gordoniaceae > Gordonia > Gordonia otitidis. Next base: position 1,289,747 of record NZ_CP085974.1, on the reverse strand, counting down.
CCGGGGCCGATGGTGCGTGGTGGCTCGGGTAGTCTGCTCTGTCATGGCGAGCACGCTGAACCACACCGTGACCTACCCGTTCTCCACCACGCGGTACTGGGAGATCATCACCAACGAGCAGTACTGGCGTGACTTGCTCCAGATCATCAACTCGAGCCACGGGGAGCTCGTGTCGTTCGCGCTCGACGGCGACACCGTGACCGTCGAGATGAAGCAGGGAATCCCCGAGGACAAGCTGCCGTCGATGATCACCAAGGTCCGACCGGGCGACCTCGAGATCCCGCGACGCAACGAGTTCACTCGGAATGGCGACACCATCAGCGGGACCATGACGGCGTCGGTCACGGGGGCACCCGCGACGGTCGAGGCAACGGTGTCGGTCACGGGTGATCCGGCGGCGATGCAGTACTCCGGCAGCGCGAACGTCTCGATCCCCTTCGTCGGCGGCAAGATCGAGAAGGCCGTCATCGACGAGTTGACCAAGCTGCTCGACGCCGAGCACGACGAGACCGTCACCTGGGAAAAAGCAGGTCACTGAACGCGGCTCCGGCACTCGGTGAGTGCTGCGGTGCAGGTGGGCGGTCGTGCCGGCTTTTGGTGGCCGAACCGTGCTCGGTTAGCCTGAAACCCATGGCACGACGGCTCAGTTACTCAGCGCGCTACTCCCATCCCGTGGAGAAACTGTACGAAGCGCAGAGCACAAAGCAGTACTGGGACGACATGATGGCCGGGTTCCAGATGATCTCGCCGCACTGCGAGGTCGAGGATTTCCGATCCGACGAGACCGGCCTGCGCGTTGTCCTCAAGCAGACCATCGGACGCGATCAACTGCCCGCGCTGGCGCAGACGGTGCTGATGAAAGACATGGTCATCACCCGCGAGGAATCGTTCGGCCCGTTCGATCCCGACAACACCAAGGGCGACTACACCGCGTCGATCCCGGCCGGACCGGGCAGCCTCAACGGGTGGCAGGAGCTGTTTCCCACGGAGACCGGCTGCACCATCCGCAAGACCACAGAGGTCAAGGTGTTCATCCCGTTCGTGAACGGCAAGCTCGAGCAGCTCATGCTGGTCAATCTCGTCGATCTGTTCCGCGCCGAGGCGGAGTATGCGGCGGACTGGGTCAAGAAGAACCTCTAGCCTCCCGTGAGCCGGTCCGGCTCGGGTAAGCCAACAGGCCGAATCACTCGCGGTACGACGAACATCAATCGTCTGCGTCGTGTGGATCGGTGGATGGCCAACGACCCGACCGTGCGTGCTGCGTTGCGCAGCTCGGATGCGCCGCTCGTCGTCGACCTCGGTTACGGTGCCCGACCCGATACCACTGTCGAGATGGCGCAGCGGTTGCGCACCGTGGCACCCGACCTGGAGATGGTCGGCCTCGAGATCGACCCCGACCGCGTGGTGGAATCGCGCGACGGTGTCCGATTCGGCCTCGGCGGGTTCGAACTGGCGGGGCTGCGACCGCAACTCGTGCGAGCGTTCAACGTCCTGCGCCAGTACGACGAGGACGAGGTCTGGCCCGCCTGGCGTGAGCTGATGGAACGACTGGGCCCCGGCGGGGCGATCGTGGAGGGAACCTGCGACGAGCTCGGCCGTCGGTGCACCTGGGTCCTTCTCGACGCCGACGGACCGCGCAGCCTCACACTCAGCTGGGCGCCCGCGTACACGAGCCGACCTTCCGACCTCGCTGAACGGCTGCCAAAGGCACTCATTCATCGCAACGTCGACGGTGAACCCGTGCACGACCTACTCGTCGCCGCTGATCGCTGCTGGGATGTGGCGGCGCCGCACGCACCGTTCGGTCCACGGGTGCGATGGAGGGAGACGCTGCGGCTGATGGCAGAGTCGGGCATTCCCGTTGTGCGACCGCGCAAGCAGACCACCGACAACGTGCTGACGGTTCCGTGGTCCCTCGTTCGACCCACCACATAGAAGGTGGGCCCGGCACGCGCACGAGATCCCCTGCGCGAGGTGGTTTCGGGGTCGAGGACGCCACTAGGCTTGCCGCATGCGCATCGCAATGGCACAGATCAATTCAAGCGATGATCCGAGTGCGAATCTCGTCGTCGTCGCCGAAGCCGCAACACAGGCCGCGGCCGATGGCGCCGACCTCGTCGTCTTCCCCGAGGCGACGATGTGCCGGTTCGGGGTTCCACTCGGCCCAGTCGCCGAACCGCTCGACGGTCCCTGGGCGACCCGCGTCGCGCAGATCGCGGTCGACGAGAAGATCGCCATCATCGCGGGCATGTTCACCCCCGCCGATGACGACCGGGTGTTCAACACGCTGCTGATCGCGCATCCCGACGGCCGGATCGACTCCTACGACAAGATCCACCTCTACGACGCCTTCGGGTTCCTCGAGTCGCGGACTGTCGCCGCGGGAGACAAGCCGGTGACCGTCGAGATCGGGGGCACCACGGTCGGCGTGGCAACCTGTTACGACATCCGTTTTCCCGACTTGTTCACCACCCTCGCCGAGAACGGTGCACGGGTCATCGCCGTGCCCGCGTCGTGGGGTGCGGGCCCCGGCAAGGTCGCGCAGTGGGAGGTACTCGCGACCGCGCGAGCACTCGATTGTTCGTCGTTCGTGGTGGCCGTCGGACAAGCGGAACCCGACGATCCGGATCTGCGCGAGGGCAGTGCTCCAACCGGGGTGGGCCACAGCCAAATCACAGATCCCTTGGGTACGGTGGTCGCCGCGTACGGGTCCGGAAAATGTGTCCGGGCTCACGACATCGACCTAGCGGCGGTGGAGACGGCACGGACGCGCATCGCCGTCCTCGCCAACCGGAAATCCATCTGACCGGTCTCGGCACACGAACCGAAGAGGTAGAGACCGACGACCACGGACTGAAGGTGCTCATGACCGACAACGAGAACGAACCGCACTCGCGGCCAGGCGACATCGACGGCCCTGCCAGTCCTCGAGAATCGGCAGCACCGTCGAATGCGGAGACCCGCTCGGAGCCGACGGCGGGGCGCAGCGATGGCCATGCGGGTGCGCAGGATTCCGGTAGCGAATGGGTCCCGGTCGCAGACCGGGGTCCGGCGCCGGAGCCGACCGGACCGACATCATCACCCGCGGGCGGACCATCACCCGCGGGCGGACCATCACCCGCGGGCGGACCATCACCCGCGGGCGGACCGTCGCCCGCGCCCGGCGATCTGCCTTCGACCGATCACTCGCCCACGCAGCGTTTCGCCGCGGCGCCGACAGAGCCGGGACCGCGGGCGTACTCGGCGACCTCAGGTGGCACCCGGTCATTCGAACCCGGTGCGGCGACAACGGTCATCGACCCCCCGAACGAACCGGTCCTCACCTCGCCCGTGCGGCGACGTCGTACCGGCAAGATCATCGGAATCACCGCCGCTGCACTCGTTCTGGTGCTCGTCATCGGAGCGGTGGCTTCGGAGTTGATCCTGCGCAAGCGTGTGACCGACTGTCTCGACCAGCAGTTCAGCAGTCTCACCGGTGTGCCGACGAGCGTCTCGCTCAGCAAGAAGCCGATGCTCCTGCAAGCCACCGGAAGTGAGATCCCGTGGGTTCAGGTCGACACGCAGAACGATTCGGGCGGTACCCGACTACACATACGTGCCGACAGGATCGACGCCGACGGCGACACGACGAAGGTCGGCTCGCTCGACGGCACCGGCTACGTGCCCTTCTCCCACGTCGTTGATCTGGGCAAGCAGGAGATGAGTGGTGGCGGGTCCGGGACAGGGACAGGTGCTGGGCCCGACCAGAGCGGCGCGGGCGGCGCGATCGCGGGCGCGAGCATCGAATCCATCACCGGCAACGAGGCCGACGGCACCGTCGACGTCAGTACGTCCTTCAATCTGGGCATCATCCCGATTCCCGTGAGCGCGACCATCAAACCAACGGTCGACGCCGGACACATCAAGTTCGAAGTGGTGAAGGCGAGTGCGTTCATCTTCGGTATCCCCTCCGACTACGCGCAGCAGATCGTCGACGGAGTGTCCAAGTCGATGTTCGGTCCATTCTTCGACCAGGTGAACGTCAAGAATCTGAAGGTGACCAACGACGGCGTCGACTTCGCGGTCGACGGTGAGAATCTCTCACTGACCAACTCCGCCACGGGTGCGGACGGAAACGCGGGGACCTGCAACGTGCTCTGACGGGTGGTGACAGCGTCGTCGCCGACCCGACACGTCCGACATCGGTACTCTCGAAGAGGAATGTCCGATTTTCCCGGGGCCGATCACGTCCCCGCATGCTGGAGGAGAACATGAGCGCGCTGCTCCTGATCATCATCGTCGTCGTCCTCGTGGTGGGGGTGGTGGTGATTTCGCAGCAGCGGTCGGGCGCGAGCAAGGCCCGCAGCCTCGACGACGCGAAGGCCGACGCCCGTCAGGTCATCGAACGCCTCGGCGGTCAGGTGTACATGCTGGTCGGTGACTCGCCCGCGTCCAAGCAGGCGTTGGCGGACGCCGGTGAGCGTTACACGGCCGCCGGGTCGCAGATCGAGCAGGCCAACTCGCCCGCGCAGGCGCGGCTCGCCAAGCAGACCGCGATCGAAGGGCTGTACTACATCCGAGCTGCGCGGACCGCGATGAACATGGACCCGGGGCCGGCCATTCCGGAACTCGACGGCCAGCGCAGCGCGGGCGCGGTGACAGAGGACCGCACGGTCGATTTCGACGGACGTCAGGTCGAGGCGTCGCCGAGTCCGTCGTCACGCACCCCGAACTACTACCCGGGCGGTCGTGTCGCGGGGCGTCCGGTTCCTGCGGGCTGGTATTCGGAGCCGTGGTGGAAGCCCGCGCTCGTCGCAGGTGCCTGGGGCGTCGGTTCGATGCTGCTCTTCTCGACGCTGTTCTCCGGCATGCACGGCGTTCCCTACGACGCAGCCGCGTTCGAGAGTGGGGCGGGCGACGGCTCGGACATGTCAGGTATCGACGGCGGTGACGGTGGCGGCGACTTCGGCGGAGATTCCGGCGATGGTGGCGGCGGCGACTGGGGCGGCGGCGATTCGGGTGGCGACTTCGGCGGAGGTGGCGACTGGGGCGGTGGCGACTTCGGTGGTGGCGACTTCGGGGGCTTCGACTTCTGACCGTCGACCGTGCGCTCTCTGCGGCCGACTGTGCGCCCCGTGCACCCGACCGTGCGCTCTCTGCAGCCGACTGTGCGCGAGGTCAGTTGAACACGACGGTCTTTCGGCCGTGCACCAGCACGCGGTCCTCCAGATGCCACCGCAGTCCGCGTGAGAGGACCAACGTCTCGATATCCCGACCCTGACGGACCATGTCGCTCACGGTGTCGCCGTGGTCGATGCGGGTGACATCCTGCTCGATGATCGGCCCGGCGTCGAGGTCTGCCGTCACGTAGTGGCATGTCGCGCCGATCAGCTTCACGCCACGCGCGAATGCCTGGTGGTACGGGCGTGCTCCGACGAAGCTCGGCAAGAAGCTGTGATGGATGTTGATGGCTCTGCCCGCCCAGCGGTCACACAACTGAGGCGGGACGATCTGCATGAATCGTGCCAGCACCACGGCGTCGGGATCGAGGTCGTCGACGATCGACGCCACGGTCTCGAACGACTTCTGCTTGTCACCGGCCGGAAAGGGCACGTAGTGGAAGGGCACTCCGAACCGTGTCGTGAGTCCCTCGAGGTCGCGATGATTCCCGACGACAGCCGCGATGCGGGCGGGCAGCTCGCCGCGGTCCGCGCGACCGAGCAGATCGGTGAGACAGTGCCCCTCTCTGCTGACGAGTAGCACCGCTGACTTCTGGGCGCCACTGTCGGTGAGCTTCCACACCGTGTCCGGTCCGAAATCGGCGATGGCCGCGGCGAACCGTTCGCGCAGCTCGTCGATGCCGCTTGCGATGGAGTCGGCGCGCACCGCCTGGCGAGTGAAGAACCAGCCCGTGTCGGGGTCCGAATGGTAGGCGGCCTCGGTGATCCAGCCGCCGACATCGGCGAGGAAAGTCGAGATGCGTGCCACAATGCCTGTGCGGTCCGGACAGCCGAGGGTCAGGACGTAACGGCGGCCGGAGGTGTCTGCGAGAGTCACAACCGACAGTGTGCCAAGCTCGCCTATGTGACCAACACCGACCTCAGACGTGCCGACGTCGCCGCAATCGTCGACCACACGCTGCTGAAGCCCGAAGCCACCCGTGCCGATGCCGAGGCCACCGTCGCCGAAGCCGCCGACCTCGGCGTTTACGCGGTATGTCTGTCTCCCTCGATGCTGCCGATCCGGACGGGTGAGCGGAAGTCGTGTGTGGTCGCGGGCTTCCCGTCAGGCAAACACCATTCGCTGGTCAAAGCCGCAGAGGCGCGACTGGCCGTCGACTCCGGCGCCGACGAGGTCGACATGGTCATCGACGTCGGTGCCGCGCTCGCCGGTGACTTCGACGAGGTGTTCACCGACGTGCTCACGGTGCACGAGGCGATCGGCGACTCCGCGGTGCTGAAGGTCATTGTGGAGTCAGCGGTACTTCTCGATGTCGCAGGCCCTGAGACGCTTGCCGAGGTGTGCCGCCGCGCTGTCGCCGCCGGAGCCGCCTTCGTCAAGACCTCGACGGGCTTCCATCCGGCGGGTGGTGCGTCGATCGAGGCCGTGCGGATCATGCGCGACACTGTCGGGCCGACGGTCGGCGTGAAGGCCAGCGGTGGCATCCGGTCGGCCGACTTCGCGGCCGAACTCATCGAGGCGGGCGCGACGAGGCTAGGACTCTCCGGGAGTAGGGCCGTGCTGGAGGGCTTTCCCGAGTAGGACGGTGGCCTCGTGGTCGTCGTCGTCCGCCTCCTCAGGTGGCGCTGATGGTCGTCTCACGGGCCACCGCTGCCCGTGCGTCGGTGGCCGCGAGGTCGGCGTTGATCATGCCGCCCGCCTGTGTGCCCGCCGCAGCGGACGCGCCGACCATGGCAGCGAGATCTGCGGAATTGCCGGCCGCCCACACCCCGTCGATCGGACTGCGACCTCCGGGACCGGTTGGTATGAACCGGCCCATCGGGGTCTCCGTCAGCCGGCCGCCGAGCGACTCGTACAGTTCGCCGCGGGCCACGAATCGCGGTGCGACCACAAGTGTGTCGAGCTCGAGTTCGCGCCCGTCGTCGAATACCGCGGCACGCAGACGTCCCGACGTGTTGGTCGCCAGTTGCCTCATGCGACCAGCGACGAGATCCACGCCGAGTGCGTTGAGTTGTGCGCGCTCGTCGTCGGAGAGTGGTGGCATGCCCTGATCGATCAGCGCCACGCGTGGGCTGAGTTGGCGAAACAGCAGCGTCTGATGCATCGCCGAGGGACCCGTGCCCAGGATGCCGATGCGCGTGCCGCGCACTTCGTAGCCGTGGCAGTACGGACAGTGCAAGACATCTCGTCCCCACAGCGGCGCGAGGCCATCGACGTCCGGTAGTTCGTCGACGAGGCCGCTGGCCAGCAGCAGGCGGCGGGCACGCACTGTCGATCCGTCGGCCAGAATCGCGTCGAACGCGACGTCGGTGCCGGACACGACACGGGTGACGGAGTTCACCTCGCCTGATACGATCTGTGCGCCATAGGATTCCGCCTCTCGACGGCCAGCTCGGAGCAGTTCGAGCGGCGCGATGCCCTCCCGGCCGAGGACATTGTGCGCACCTTGCGCAGAGGCGTTGCGTTGGTGTCCCGAATCGATCACGCTCACCGAGCGCAGTGACCGCGCCAGTGCGATGGCTGCGGCAAGTCCGGCTGGGCCGCCACCGATCACAAGGGTGTCGATGCACGGTGTGGAAGCGAAACTCATGGCAAGATCTCCGATCTGTCGTCGGTGTACTCGGTGATGTCCCGCGGCTCGGTGGTGTTCCGCGGCTTGGCGATCCACATGGTGCGACCGCCGCGTACGGCGAGGTCGGTGCGGCGGCGGATGGAGCCGGGCGACTCGGCGGAGACCAGTGCGTCGAGCGTCGCACGGTCGTCCTCGGAGAGTTCGTCGGCAAGTCCCAGCCGTACACGTGAGAACCATGCGTCCGCATACCGGAACACGTTGTCGGACAACATATCCACCTCGACGGTCAGGTCGACACGGTCGACGACGTCGAGTCCGGCCTTCTCGATGGCGCCGGTCCAGTCGGGGAATGAATTCCACTGCTGAGTGTCCATTGCGGCCACGATGTGCACTTCGAGTGGGTCGTCGCCCGGGAGAAACCTTGGCGGGCCGGTCATTTCGATGACCGCCAACACGCCGCCCGTCCGGAGGTAGGCGGCTGCTTCACGCAAGAAGACCTCCGGAGCCGCGACGTGATGCAGCGAGGACGACGCCCAGATGATGTCGGCGGTCGGAACCCCTGCGGGCCAACCGTTGTTGACGTCGGCCGTGACAGTCCGGACGTTGTCTGGCGCTTGCGACCCCGCGCGGATGGCCATCTCGGGCGAGGCGTCGACGCCGAACACCTCAGAATCCGGAAAGGCTCGAGCCAGAGCGCGAAGCCCCACGCCGGTTCCGGCGCCGACGTCCACGATCACGGTTGGCTCGCGGTCGAGGGCGTGTCTGATGTGAGCGATGGCGGTGTCGAGGTAAGCACCCATCACCGCGGCGTCGAGTTCCAGCATGTCGCCAACAGCCGAGTCGTCCGGATCGTGCTCGTGCGGGTGGGAATGGTACGCGGAGTGCTGCATGAACGGCAGGGTAGCGGCTTTGTGCACCTTACGCATCTACTCTTGCGTCTGACGCAATACCGAAGTACCCATCCTAGGCAGGTGGGTGCGCTGTGCCGTTACTCATTGCCGTGATCGAGGGGGCGAGCCAGGTACGCAGGAACGCTCGGATCTCTGATCCGCCCGGGAATTCGCCCTGTTGCCGACTGGCGAATCCCTCGAAGATCAGTAGAAGCCACGCCGCCAACTCGTCGAGACGATCGTCGTCGATGCCATTGGCTACCCAGTCGACGTCGAGATGCCGGAGGACGTCCACGGTGAACTCACGAGACGCGGAGCCCGTGACCGCGACCACGGGATTGGTTGGGGCCGAACGTGTCAGACCGTCAGCGACAACAGGATTTGCACGCACCGTCTCGATCGCGGATGCGAGGAGTTCGACGATCGCGTCGACGGGGTCGGTGATTCCCGCCAACTGGGATGTGAGCATCTCGCCGATCTCGGTGCCGATGTCGATGGCGACGGCATTCGTCAGCGCCTCGACGCCCGGGAAGTAGCGGTAGACGGTTTGACGAGTGATCTGCAGTTCGCGCGTCACTTCACTGACGGATGCCGCGCGACCCGTTTCCTCGACGATGCGGCGCGCCGCCGCGACAATGCGCTGCGCCGCCTCATCGTCGTCGGCGGGCAGTGCACCGCCCCAGCCGCTTCTTCGTGCCACGTCACCACCTTGACAGACGCCATCGATCACCGGAGTGGGTTGGGTCCCTGCACAACCGGTCGTCTCGACCCATTGCGTTCCGGGTGAGAACACGTTCTAATAATCCTGCTCGATCTGAACACACAGTGTGATGCTAACTGTATGCTCTGGACCAATCGAGGGTGGAGTTGCTGATGGCGATCAAAGAAGCCGTCTCAGGCGCTGCGGGCGCTCGGGGCGTACGCGACGGCGGCGGCCGTACTGCCGCGTCGACAGCTCGATCCGGATGGAATTCTTTGCAACGCAGGGTATCCGGTGGTGTCGACGGTGTGGGTGGCTTCTTCGCGATGACTCTGGACACCTTCCGCTACACGTTCGCGCGGCCGGTCCAATACCGGGAGTTCGTCGATCAGGTGTGGTTCATCGCGCGGGTGTCGACCTTCCCGACCGTGCTCGTCGCCATCCCGTTCACCGTGCTGGTCACGTTCATCCTGAACATACTGCTGCGCGAGTTGGGTGCTGCTGACCTGAGCGGCGCGAGTGCTGCGTTCGGCACGATCACGCAGATCGGCCCCATGGTCACCGTGCTGATCGTCGCGGGTGCAGGCGCAACCGCACTGTGTGCCGACCTCGGATCGAGAACGATCCACGACGAGATCTCCGCACTCGAGGTGATGGGAGTGGATCCGGTCAAAAGGCTTGTCGTGCCGCGGGTATGGGCGTCGGCGTTCGTGGGTGTCCTCCTCAACGGGTTGGTGTGCACGATCGGTATCCTCGGGGGCTTCGCCTTCTCCGTCCTGTTCCAGGACGTCAATCCCGGAGCCTTCGTCGGAAATCTGACGCTGTTGACCGGGCTGTCTCAACTGCTGATCGCAGTCGTCAAGGCCGGTCTGTTCGGCCTGTTGGCCGGGTTGGTCGGTTGCTATCGGGGCCTCACCGCCAGAGGCGGTGCGAAAGGCGTGGGCGAAGCGGTCAACGAGACAGTCGTGTATGCGTTCATCGGTCTGTTCGTGGTGAACATCCTCGTCACCGCGGTCGGCGTGAAGGTGGCGGGCTCATGATGGTGGCCGGAGCCGATCTGACGATTCGTACTCGACGACGAGCCGCCGCGGCATCGCACTCGGTCGACCGGGTCGGAGCGGAGGTCGAGTTCTTCGTCGAAGCGCTGCGCACGGTGCCCGTGGCGTTGCGTCACTATCGCAAGGACGTGCTCCGATTGATCGCCGAGATCGGCATGGGGACAGGCACGTTGGCGGTCATCGGGGGAACCGTGGTCATCGTCGCCTCGCTCACGTTGTTCACCGGCGGGACCATCGCGATACAGGGCTACAGTTCGCTCGGCGACATCGGTATCGAATCGCTGACCGGCTTCCTGGCGGCTTTCATCAACGTCCGGGTCGCCGCACCCGTGGTCGCGGGAATCGGATTGTCGGCCACGATCGGTGCAGGCTCTACCGCACAACTTGGCGCGATGCGAATCAGTGAGGAGATCGACGCCCTCGACTCGATGGGTATCCGCCCGCTCCCATATCTGGTCAGCACCAGGATCATCGCAGGCACGCTTGTCGTCGTGCCGTTGTACTCGGCGGCGATGATCGCCTCCTTCTACGCGTGCCGATTCGCCACCGTGACGGTGTACGGCCAATCCGGCGGTCTCTATGATCACTACTTCCGGACGTTCCTCCAGCCCGTCGACATTCTGTGGTCGTTCCTGCAAGCGCTCGCGATGGGGATGGCGGTGATGCTGGTGCACACGTACTACGGGTACACGGCCAGTGGCGGACCCGACGGCGTCGGCCGCGCGGTCGGCCGCGCGGTGCGCACCTCGCTGATCGTGGTCGTCAGTGTGACCCTGATGATCTCGCTCGCCGTCTACGGTGCGAGTGGCAACTTCCATCTCGCCGGGTGACCTGGATGGGACGTTTCCGGTTGAAGTTCTATGCGCTGGGCCTCGTGGTCGTGCTCGCGCTGGGGGTGATGATCACCGCCATCTCCTTCTCCGGTGGCTTCACAAATTCGTCGACGGTGACCGTCGTCGCACCGCGTTCGGGCCTGCTGATGAATCCCGGTGCCAAGGTCACATTCCGGGGTCTGCAGGTCGGACGGGTGGCGGCGGTCGAGTCCCACGACGACGGTGTCGCCATCGTCCTCGCCGTCGACGCGAACGAACTCGACGAGATCCCGGACAACGCTCGCGTCGATATCTCGTCCTCCACGGTGTTCGGTGCGAAGTATGTCAATTTCATTGCTCCGCAACAGCAGTCGTATTCTGCACTCCGACCTGGAGCGACGATCAACACCGACGACGTGATGGTCGAGATCAACACGGTGTTCCAGAACCTCACAGGTGTCCTGCGTCAGGTGGAGCCCGAGAAGCTGAACGAGATACTCGGTGCACTGTCGGGGGCACTCGGTAACGGTGGCGGTGCGAGCCTCGGCACGACCATCGACGAGGTGACCGCACTCCTCACCCGACTGAACTCCCCGCGCACCCGACTCGGTCCGACGCTCGACGCCGCGGCGGACGCGATCATGGCGTACGCGCCGAGCGCGCCCGAACTGGAGTCGCTCGTCAGCCACGTTCGATCGACGGCGTCGACGGTCACCGACAAGAACCCGGAGATCGACCTGATGCTCGCCGGTGTCATGGGGTTCACGCGCACGGGGACCGACTTCCTGAAGAACAACGGGGACAGAACAATCGAAGCGCTACGAGTACTGAATCCGACCACCGACCTGCTCCGCGTCTATGCGCCGGCGTTCACCTGCACGATCATCGGAATGGATCACGTTCTGCAGACGGGGCTGCCGGCATTGGGGTCCAAGGACTACCCGGGGATCCACCTCGACATCGGGTTCCTGCCCGGGGTCCGACTCTACGGCTATCCCGACAATCTTCCCGTGGTCGGCGCATCGGGTGGTCCACGCTGCTTCGGGCTCCCCGACGTCCCGATGGGCACCAACGCGCCCTATCTGGTCACCAACACTGGTGTGAATCCCTACCGGGGCGAGCCGAAATCGCAGACGGTGCAACCGGAGAACCTGTTGACAAGTCTGCTCGGCCAGACCAACGGAGGTCGGCGATGAGCTACGCCGCCGGCCGCGCACCCTACTTGAAGGTCGGTTGTTACACGGTGGTCATGCTGATGATTCTCGGTGGGCTGATCGTCGTGTTCGGTGACTTCCGTTCCGGCACAACCGAGTCGTACTCGGCCGTGTTCGCCGATGCGTCGGGGCTGAAGAAGGGGCAGAAGGTGCGCGTCGCGGGGGTTGAGGTCGGAAAGGTCTCCGACGTCGAGTTGCAGTCGGACGCCTCGGTCCGTGTCGACTTCACTGTCGCGTCCACACGGCCTCTCGACACCGCGACTCGCGCGCAGGTCCGCTACGAGAACCTGACCGGCGACCGCTACCTCGACATCGGCAAGGGGGCTGACACGCAACAGGTATCGACGCTCGCACCCGGCGGTGTGATCCCGGAGGCGAGCACGTCACCGGCGCTCGACATCGATTCTCTCGTCGGTGGTTTCAAGCCGTTGTTCCGCTCGGTGACCGGCGACGAACTCAACAAACTCACCGCCGCACTCATCGGGACACTGCAGGGGCAGGGCGGTGAAGTGCGCACACTGCTCGACACGGTCGGATCGTCGACGTCGATGCTGGCCGAGCAGGACTCCGTTATCGGGGAGTTGGTCGACAACCTCAACACCGTGTTGACAGTGGCGGACAAGCGCCGCGACGAACTCTCGCAGTCGATCGGCGACCTCCAGGCGATAGTGAGTCAGTTCGCGAATCAGGCCGATCCGATGGACCAGATCATCGATCATCTGGAGGGGGCGACGCTGGCCGGCGGCGGATTGCTGGGGAACATCCGACCCGATATCCGCGAGTCGGTGATCCACCTCGACACCACCACCGCGAATCTCGTTGACGGGCAGGAGATGCTCGACAGCACGCTTTCGAAGCTGCCGGAAGCGTATCGGCGTCTCGGACGCATGGGCGGCAGTGGCGCGGCCTTCCAGATGTACGCGTGCCAGGCAATTCTGCGACTCACCGGTACGGACGGCAAGGACATCGACATCCCACTTCTCGACCAGACCACGGGGCGGTGCGCCAAATGAGGCGGCTCGACATCCCGACGTTCCGCGAGATGTCGCGCCGGCGGGTTGCGGCGATCGGACTCCTGCTCGTCGCGATACTCGTGGTCGGGTCGTTGACGTACGACAAGATCCCGGGGTTGTTCTCCGACAACCGGTATCGCGCCTACTTCGTGGAGGTCGGCAACCTGCGGCCCGGCGACGCAGTCACGATATCGGGTGTCGAGGTCGGCAAGGTGTCGAGCATCGCGCTCGACGGGAATCGGGTCCTCGTCACGTTCGGAGTGGACGGTCCGGTCCCGCTGCGCGACGCGACACGAGCCGCGATCGTCACCACGTCGGTCCTCGGTAAGAGGGGATTGAAGGTGACCTCCGCAGGTGTCGGCGAGCTGTCGCACGACACGCCGATCCCGCTCGGCCGGACGACCCCGCCGTATTCGTTGACCGATGCACTCGACGACGCGGGCTCGACACTGTCGGAAACCAGTGGTGCCCAGCTCGACACGGCGATCAGGGCGGCGACTTCGACCCTCGACGCGGCATCCCCCTCGCTGGCCGATGCGATGGCAGGGGCGTCGGGGCTGTCGCAGACGATTGGTTCCCGCGACCAACAGTTGCGTGAGCTGTTGCGCCGCACCCATTCACTGTCCGGGGTACTCGCGGATCGGAGTGCGCAGCTCACCACGCTGGTCCGGGACGCGACCGCGCTACTCGGTGAAGTACAGTCCCGCAGGGACGAACTGCAGCGGCTCATCATCGGGACGCGCTATCTCGCCGACCAGCTATCCGGAACGATCGCCGAGAATCAGCAGCAGGTCGGTCCGGCTCTGACTCAACTACGCACCGTACTCGGGGTGTTGGAGAAGAATCGCGACAACATCAGCAAATCGATTCCGGGACTGCGCAGTTTCGCCATGGCACTCGGTGAGAGTGTCGGAACGGGGCCCTTCTTCACCGCACTCGTCGGAAACCTGGCTCCTGTTGCCTACCTGCAGCCACTCGTCGACGCGATCGTCGCCAACTCGCCACCGGGTGCCGGTCCCACAGCTCCCGCAGGCGGTGGTCCCCGATGAAGAAGGGCATGTTCGTGATCGCCGTGATCGTGGTGGTGGCAGCCCTGGTCTGGGCAGGCGTCGCCCACGGCGCGCGTGAAGACGGACCGAACATCGTGACCGCCCGCTTCACGTCGGCCACGGGGATCTATCCCGGCGATCAGGTGACTGTACTCGGTGTCCCGGTGGGGAAAGTGGAATCCCTGCATCCAGCAGCTGGTTTCGTCGAAGTGCGGATGTCGGTCGACGATTCGGTCAGGATTCCCCGGGATGCGCGGGCTGCCCTCGTCTCGCAGAGCCTCGTGGCCGGTCGCACGATCCAGTTGACACCCGCGTACACCAGTGGTCCCACGCTGGGTTCCGGGACCATCCCGTTGCAGCGGACGGTGGTTCCCATGGAATGGGACGACATCAAGAACTCCCTGCGCGACATCACCACCGAGGTCTCGAGTAAGGGGCCCACAGATCCGGGCTCGGCGAAGAAACTCGTCGACGCAGCAGCAGACGACCTCGCCCCGCACGCCGACGACGTCAACAACACGATCACCAAACTCTCGCAAGCCATGACGGTCGTCGCCGATGGGCGCGACGACCTGTTCGCCGTCGTCCGCAACCTTCAGGTCTTCGTCAGCGCGATGTCGGGCAGCAACGACCAGGTGGCCGTACTCCATCAGCGACTCGCGACCATCTCCCAGGTGCTCGGCAGCAGCCGGACCGACGTCGCCGGGGCGCTCCGATCTCTCGATCGCACCATGGACGACGTCACGACGTTCATCTCGCAGAACCGGGATGCGGTGTCGTCGAATCTGCGTCAAGCGGCGGACCTGGCCAGCGTGATCCAGTCGCAGAAGGCGGCAGTGGAGGGAATACTCCACCAGGCGCCCACCCAACTCGCCAATTTCTACAACATCTACAAGCCGTCCGTCGGAGGCATGACAGGTGTGTTCACCGCAGCCAATTTCGAGAATCCGGTGCAGGCCGTTTGCGGAGGGTTCGCATCCATCGGAACCCAGAACAGTCAACGAGGTGCGGATCTGTGCACTCAGTATCTCGGCGCCTACCTCACGACCCTCAAGACGTCGTATCCCAACTTCCTGACCTCGCCGACCTCAGCTGGGTTCGCCGACTCAGGACAGCAGATCGCCAGTGAGCCAGGGGTTTTGACGTCCGTGCCCGGTCTCACGGGCCCACCGCCGCAGAACCGCACCGTGCCGCGGTCGCTGTCGGCACTGTTGTTGCCGGGAGGTGGGAGTCGATGAGAACGATCGCCCGGTGTGGGCCCATCGGCCCAGCGATCCGGTGGCGCGCACTAATCGCCACCGCGTCGGCGGCGTTGGTGGTGTGTGTGGCGTCCGGCTGTGGATGGCACGGCGTCGAATCCGTCCGGTTGCCGGGCGGTCAGGGGACGGGTGCCGGGGCGTATTCCATCACAGTGGACATGCCGGATGTCACCAACATCACCGCCAACTCTCCCGTGTTGGTCGACAATGTCGAAGTCGGTCGGATCACGTCCATCTCGCTGGTGGATTGGCATGCACGGCTGCACCTTTCGCTCAATGGTGAGGTGAGTCTGCCCGCGAATGCGGTGGCCTCGATCGGCCAGACGAGTCTGTTGGGATCCCAGCACATCGAACTCGCACCACCGCCGGGTACCGCTCCGATCGGCCATCTGGAGCCGAACGCGGTGATCCCCATCGAGCGGGCAGGGGCGTATCCGACCACCGAGCAGACGCTTTCGGCGCTGTCGGTGGTCGTCAACGGCGGTGGGCTCGCCCAACTGGGTGACATCGTCGACGGTGCGAACGATGCGCTGGCCGGTCGCACCGACACGGTGAAAGATCTCGTCGCACAACTGACCAAGACCTCCAAGACGATCGAGGCGCGGCGAGGTCAGATCAGCACTGCACTCAACGGGCTCGACCATCTCGCATCCGTGTTCGCCGACGACGCGCCGACACTCGACGACGCGATCTCGCGGATCTCTCCCGCGTTGACAGAACTGGTCTCCCGTCGTCAGCGTCTCAGCGACGCACTCACCGCGCTCGACCGGTTCTCCGACAGTGCAGAACATGTCATCACTGCGAGCGCTTCCAACGTCAGGAGCGTCGTGTCCGACGTGGCTCCGTTTCTGAAATCTCTGGCGGACTCGGGTGGTTCGATCACGAAGTCGCTCGACATGGCATTCACCCTGCCGTTCCCGGTGTCCCGCCTCGACCGGATCGTGCGAGGCGACTACGCGAATCTCTTCGCGCTCCTCGACTTCACGGTCCCGCGCATGCGATCCGATCTCCTGCGCGGTACTCCGCTCGGAATCACCGTGTCGGGCCCGTCCGGTGCGCTCGGAGGCAACGCCGGTAACGGGGGAG
The DNA here is from genome assembly GCF_020735545.1 of Gordonia otitidis. Taxonomy (NCBI): domain Bacteria; kingdom Bacillati; phylum Actinomycetota; class Actinomycetes; order Mycobacteriales; family Gordoniaceae; genus Gordonia; species Gordonia otitidis. The sequence goes on along the minus strand of NZ_CP085974.1, from coordinate 1,272,934 downwards.
AGGCGTCAGATCCCATCACGGGGCCGTTGAAGACGCCCGCGCCCTCTGCTGCTTCCTCGGGAGGTCGGTGACATGAGGCCGTTGGTCAGGTTCCAACTCGCCGTTCTCTTGGTGGTTGCGGTGGTCGCGGTATCGATCATGACGTTCTCCTACATCCAGGTGCAGTCCGTCGTCGGAGTGGGGAAGATGACCGTGACCGCACTCCTACCCAACGGTGGCGGACTCTACGAGCGGTCCAACGTGACCTACCGCGGCGTCACCATCGGACTGGTCAAGAGCATCGGCCTCGACGGTGATCGCGTTTCGGCGCGCATGGAGATCGATGACGACGTCGAGATTCCCCGCGACGGTCTGAAGGTCAACGTGCACAGCATGTCCGCGATCGGCGAGCAGTTTCTCGACCTGGTGCCCACCCGCGATTCCGGGCCGCTTGTCTCTGATGGCACTGTGCTTCCCGAGTCGAATGCCACCATCCCCGCCCAGATCGGGCCGGTACTCGACCAGGCCAATGCGCTCCTGGCGTCCATACCCCAGGACCGGTTGCGCACAGCACTCGATGGTGCGTTTCGCGCGTTCGTGGGAACCAGGGATGACCTCGTGAAGCTGGTGTCCTCCGCACGCCGGATCGTTGACGCGGCCAACCAGAACTCCGACGAGACCGTCGATCTCGTCACGAGGCTGGGTCCGTTCCTGCGGCCTCAGGGACAGTCGCGGGAGGCGATCCAACAGTGGACGAAGGGATTGTCCGACTTCGTCGTCGAACTCGAGAAGTCCGACGGACATGTGCGTTCGATCATCGACAGATCACCGGCGGCACTCTCGCAGGCGCAGAAGCTGTTCGACGATCTCGCACCCACGATGCCGATCCTGCTGCGAGATCTCGTGAGCCTGGGCCAGGTGGCGGTCACCTACAACGCGGGCATCGAACAGATGCTCGTGCTGACTCCTCCGTTGGTCGCAGCGGTGCGGACGATGGTCAACCGGGGTCTTTCCGACCAGGCGGTCACCGCTCAGTTCCACACCATGGCGGTCCCGCTCTGCACCACCGGCTACCTCCCAGCCGATCAGCGACGAGACCCGGGCGACACCTCGTACGCTCCGCTGCCCGCCAGCATGTATTGCGCAGTACCGCAGAACTCGCCCGTCGTGGTCCGCGGTGCGCGGAATCTGCCGTGCATGGAGGTTCCCGGGAAACGAGCGCCGACCCCGGAGGCGTGCCGCGATCCGCGGCCGTACCAACCGAAGGGCGAGATGCCGTCGAGTATCGACGGCTCCGGTCGACCCGACAGGCAGGGTCTGGCGGGTGCGATCCCGCAGCCCGCCTATGAACCGTCGAGCGGCAACTACGTCGCTCCCGACGCGAATGTCTACCAGTACAAGACGATCAAAGGAGGCTCCGGATGGCAAAGCCTGCTGAACACCCCACAAGGGTGACGGGTGCCGATGAGGCACGCGTGACGGACCGACGAGATTCTGAGGACGCGACCGTCGTTGCACGCGATCGCGGCGCCGTGGGTGTCATCGACCCACCCGAGCCGACCGATCCAGATGATCTGGTGGGTTCAACCGATCCCGGCGATGCACCCGATCCCGTCGATTCACCCGAAACCGCCGACTCGTCCGAGGGCGGAGATCGTTCCGCAGTGGTCTACGGGACCGAGGCCACCACCGACGAGCACCGCGGCCTGGCGCGGCGGTCTGTGCTCGCCGTGCGCGCACGCTGGATTCCCATCGTCGCCGTGCTGCTCGTCGCGGGGAGCCTGGCTTTCGCGTCGTACGAGTTCTGGCAGCACCGCGAACTCGACAGCGCCGATGCGCTGCGCGGTCAGTACATCGACACCGCACGCACGGGGGTCGTCGCGCTGACGACCATCAGCTCGGCGTCGGCCGAGGCCGACGTGAAGCGCCTCGCGAATCTGTCGAGCGGCTCGTTCAAGACGGACTTCACGAGCCGCTCGGGGTCGTACACGCAGATCGTGAAGGAAGCGCAGGTCGCGTCCAAGGGCACCATCATCGCGGTGGGTGTCGAGAAGATCAGCGACACGTCGGCGACGATGCTCGTCGCAGCACACGCCGAGGTGACCAACGAGGGAACCAAGACGCCGGAACCGCGTGACTACCGCTTCCGCGTCGTCGTGTCCAACGGCGATCCCATGACCATCACGAAGGTGGATTTCGTCCCATGAGCTCAGTGAATCTCGGTCGATTCGGCCGTATCACCATCACTCGCGACAACACCGACACCAATCGCGACACCGACGGCGACGCTGCCACGGAGGAGGCGCCCACCGAAGACGCGACCCCCTCAGCCGAGCGCGACGACATCAGCACCGACGTAAAGCGTGCAGTCGAGAGCACTGCAGAACAGGGTTCAGCCGAATCGGGTGACGAACCAGCGGACGAGTCCGGCGGCGTGGCCGGATCGAGGCCTCGGCCATTGGCAAGGGTGATGCTGCTGGCCGTGACAGGAGTCGTCGTGATCGCGGCTCTGACGATCGGCACCGTGCTCGCCGTCGCGAACCAGCGCCGGACCGATGTCAACGCTGCAGCGGGCGAGGTGACGTCCACAGTCGATCGCCAGGTCACGGCGATGCTGTCCTATGACCATGCCACTGTGCAGAAACAACTCGATGCCGCAGGTAGCGGGCTCACACCGCAGTTTCGACCGGAATTCTCGAGACTGGTCGCCGATGCGGTCATCCCAGGCGCGCGCGAGAAGCAGATCAACACCAAGGTGATCGTCGCGGGAAGTTCGATCGTCTCGCTCGAGCGTGATCGCGCGGAACTGTTGATGATGCTCAACCAGTTGACCACGTCTGCCGCGGCACCCGACCCGTCGACCACAGGCAGTCGTGTCCTCGTGACAGCCGTGCGCAGTGGTGACACGTGGCTCGTCGACAGTCTCAAGCCCATCTGAGCGAGGCCTGTCGCCTCAGCGACGTCCCAGGCGTGCGCCTGCTCGCGTACGCGTGGGTATAGTTGTAACTCGTGGTGGCGCAGAGTGTTTCGAACGACGATGATTCCGAACGTCCGGCGGCGGATGCCGAGCTGACCCCCGATGTCACCGAAGAGGTCCTCGTTTCGCTGCTGCGCGTCATCAACAAGATCCAGCTCGGCCGCCGCACCACACATTCCTACGGTGAGAACGGCATTCCGATGACGCTCGTCGAGGCTGAGATGTGCGCGCTGATCAACCGCAACCAGGGAATCACCGGAGGTGAACTGTCGACGCTCCTCGGTGTCACCAGATCAGCGACGTCACAAGTCATCTCGAAGCTCAAGGCTCGTGGGTTCGTCGTCGACATGACTCACCCGGGTGACGCGAAGCGGCGGCGTCTGTATCTCACAGATCAGGGCAAGATGGCTGCAGACGTCGCAGACCATTATTCAGAGTTGTTGGTCAGCAGGCTTTTCGAGGGTGTGAGTGGCGCGGAGATCACGGCATACCTGAAAGTGATGCGGAACCTCGAAGCCTTCCACGACGAGATCAGCCAGCACAAACGACTGTGAGAAGGCCGACCTCGTCATGGAAGGCGGTCATCGGTCCCGGTCGGCTGCCAGAGCCTCTGAGAGCTCTGTCATCTCACTGTCGAGCATCGTGACGAACGGATCGCCCTCGTGGGGCAACACCCAGAAGCGCTTGTGTGCGAGCGCGTCGAGTACATCGGCTGCGACGGCTGCGGGCGCGACACCTGCCTCGTTGAGCACCCGATGGCCACCTTCGACGAGTTCTTCGGGCAGGGCCGCGGATTCGGGAGCAGACGTCGCGGAGGTGCGGATCAGGTTGGTGCGCACCATCCCGGGGTTCAACAGAGCGACATGGATGAAGGGTGCCGCGACGGCAACCTCGGCGCGCAGTGCTTTGGCCAGTGCGACTGCGCCCGCCTTGCTGGCGCCGTAGGCGCCGCTGTACCCCGACGCCACGATGCCGGCCATCGATGCCGTGATGACGATGTCGGCGGGCGTCCCCTGGTCGACGAGCGGCGGCACGAGTGCGCGGATGGAATTCTGCAGGCCGCCGAGGTTCACCGACATCACGAAGTCGAACGTCTCGTCGGTGGTGTCCCAGAGGGTGGATCCGGTACTCGTCACACCCGCGTTCATGCACACGGTGTCGATCCGTCCCAGTGCGCGCGCTGAATCCGCGAGTTCTGCAAGGGATGACCGATTGCGCACGTCGACGGCGTGTGTCTGCACCCGAAGGCCCAGATCACGGAGCTGGGTGGCCGCTGCAGCCAACGCCTGCTCGTCACGATCGGCTATGAGGACGTGTTGACCGCGTGCCCCCAGCGCCGCGGCGAGAGCGAATCCGATACCGCTTGCGCCGCCGGTGACGACTGCGACCCCCGCTCCGGTCGCGTCACGGTCGTAGCCGGGATTCTCGTCTGCCACGTCCACCTACCGATAACTCGGGATGAGCTCGTTGCCGATCAGTTCGATCGACTCCATGATGCGGTCGTGCGGGGTATCGCCCATCTGCATGTGGATGATCACCTGATCGACATCGCTCTTCGCGAATGCATCGAACACCGTCGCGCAGTCGTCGGGATTGCCCGCCATGACGAAACCACCCTCGGTCATCATGGTCTCGAGTGCGTGCCGGTCGGTCTTGATGAGGTCATTGACCATTTTGGTGACGCCGGAGTTGAGATGTTCGAAGCTCGGGCTCGGCTTCCCGTCGGGCCATCCGTTGAGCATGTGTTCCGACCCGTGCAGTGTGTGATCGACGACCTTCTGTACGGCCAGTTGTCGAATGGCGTCGCGGTCATGGCTGCACAGTCCGTTGATGAAGCCGGCGGTCTGCTTGTTCACCACACCAGCGATGGGTTGGGCATTGTCGATGTTCGCGTAGTACGCCTCCGTCGACGCCTTGAGCAGTTCGTAGTCCACCGACTGGGCGAAGAACAGCATTCCCAAACCCTTCGCGGCCGCGCGTTCGGCGTTACCCGGACCTACACCCCCGACCCACAGCGGCGGGTGCGGGGTCTGTACCGGTCGGGGCACGACCGTCCGGCTGGGGATGTTGACGTATTCGCCGTCGAAGCTGACCGGATCGTAGGCGAGGCAGTGGACGACGGCCTCGAGGCCCTCGTCCCACTGCGCGCGTGACTGCTCGGGATCGAGGCCGAAACCGTACAGCTCGGCAGGCGTCGTCGAGCGTCCCGAGCCGAGGTCGACCCGGCCGTCGCTGAGGCAGTCGAGCATCGCGACCTTCTCGGCGACCCTGACCGGGTGGTTGTAGGCGGGCGGAGTCAGTGCGAGACCGAAACCGAAACGAATGTGTTGCGTCTGATAGGCGGCGGCGCCGAAAATCACCTCGGGTGCCGACATGTGCGAGAAGCCCTGCAGGAAATGATGTTCCGAAAGCCAGACGTAGTCGAATCCATGCCGATCGGCGTGCACGATCTGGTCGACGGTCTGCCGGACGATGCGCGCCTCGGCGTGCGGATCGTCCGGCGACACCGCCATCTCGTAGAACAGTCCGAACTTCATGGGTGTACTCCTCTTCGTGTGTGAGATCACTGATGTAGTGGTGAATAGTGTTGTGTCGCAGTGTCAATGACCGGACATTGTCTGTGAGTCATCGAGGACCCACCGCATCACTCGACGTAGCGGATAGAAGCCGTCGTGTGGCAGCCCCTCGATGTTGGACGCGACGGCCCCGAGCCCGACCACTCGCTGCACCCCCATCGAGGCGAGCGCGTCGCGCAGACCTGTGATGCGGGACGCGGGATAGACGCCGACCGTCTGGGTTGCCACGTTCGCATGCCGGACGGCCTCGGCCAGGCTGGGTACGGTGACCACATTCACGGTCTTCGACGTGGGATAGAAGTCGACCGGTTCATCCGAGCGCACCACGAGTCCGGAGCCGTCGTAGTCTCCCCAGACCCGGTAGACGGGTTCGAGCCCGCGCAGCACGTCGATCTCGTTGCGGATCTCGTTGCCCAGCGGCGTCGCGTATGCCGACGAGAGCGGCCGTTCGGCACGGAGTTCGTCGGCGAGGGCTCCGCAGAATGCATCGACCTGAACATCATCTCCCTCGATGTAGACGAAACGACTTGCCGCGCAGGCATCCTGATTGAACAACGACACGTCGGTCGCTGCGGCTGCGGCCGCGGCCGCGCGGGTGTCGTCGGACTCGTGGGCTTCGCGTCCGACGAATGACATCGACACCTTCGGATCGAACGACACGATCTCGAACCCGGGCCCGGCGTAGCGATGCGCACTGCGAATGGCCGAGTCCGCACCCCAGACGACGAGTTTGTCGAAGAACTGCGGGCGGAAGATCGCGCTCTCGACCCTCGTGTCGCCGCCACGCCAGTACACGGCGGAGAACGATCGAGTGGTGGGGTGATCGGGGTCGACGTCGGCCATGGTGCGCAGTACCGCGCCGGCGGTGAAGAGGTCGTTCGCGGGAACCTTCAGAAGGTGCACACCCTTGCTGAGAGCACCACGAACGATCGTGGTGACCGCGACGGCGGGGGTGTTGCCTGCGGTGATGTGGGCCAACCGCGGTGGGAATGCCCGAACGTGGGCAGCGGGCAGTCCATGTGGCCGATCGATGGGCGCCCACCCGTCGATGGCGTCCCAGCCGACGTCGGTGGCGATCTGGAACTCCAGATTCGTGCGGTCGAAGAACAGGGGCATCGCCCGATAGGTGTTCTCCAGGATACGACGTTCGAGAGTGTTGAAGACGAGCGAATGCTCAAGTGCCTCTTGGAGATAGGGGTTCGAATCGAACTGCAGGCGCGTACCGACCTCCACGAGGAAGTCGATGACGTCGGCGACAGGGGTGTCGAACGCTGGCCCCGGCTCGCGGCGCGGCCACACCAGCGCATCAATGTCGAGCGCGGGTGTGCTGAATCCTCTGTGGTCGACATCGGCCCCGACGACCGTGCGTCCCTTGATGACGTGCGGCACCGCGGTCGCGGTACTCAGGTGGGTCGGAGCATTCATCAGACGCCTGCCTGTTCTCGAACTGCGGATCGCGCCACGCTGTCGGCCACGGGAAGGTAGCCGCCCGCGTGCAGTCCGAGATCCAGTCGTGTGATGATCCCGGGTGGTGCAGCGCAGACCGGTTCGACGGCATTCACCGCGTGCATCGCGGTGGCGATGGATGTGCCGCGACCGGACGGCGACGTGATGTCGAGTCGCACGTCGATGCGGGGGTCTCCCTGTAGGGACAGCTCGTAATGCGCTGCCCCGGAGGGCCATTCAGGTGCCACGTCGTCCGAGACGCGCCATACCATGTGATAGCCGAGGCGTCGTGTACCATCGACGATTCCCTCGATGTCTATTCGACGCGCAGCCACGGTGCCTGCGTCGATTGTGCCCCACGGCAGGGTCACCGGGACGGGTGTGGTGGCCTTCTCGCACGTGATGGCGAAGTCCTCGAATGTGACCGAAAAGGCTTGCTGTAGCAGTGCTATACACGCGTAGTAGGGACTCCACGTGACATCGGTGAGGAAGTCCATCGGTGCGAGCGTGTCGGGGGAGAGACCCATGCCGATCATGTCCCGCACCACCGAGGCGGAGTCGTAGCCCGACATGTCGACGAGTTCGGTGATGTCGATCGAGTCGATTCGGTCTCCGATCGTCGACACCACGACCGGCAGGATGTCGAAGGCGAATCCCGGGTTGACGCCCGAACTGTGGAAGCTGGCGTTCCCGGCAGCGCAGGCGGCCGAGATCCGATCGGCGACACCCGGCGGCATCGACGCGGGGTGGATGTGGGTGCTCACCGCGGTCGACACCACGTTCTTGCCCGACGCGAGTAGCGCGCAGATGTCGTCGACGCATTGTTCGGCATCGCCGGTGTCGCCGAGGGCGTTGTAGACCACGGCGTCCGCGTCGAGAGCCAGAATGGCCTCCCGGTCGTGTGTCGCCCGCAGGGCTGCGGGCGCGAGACCCGCGAGCTCACCGACGTCGCGACCCTCCTTGTCGTCGGAGTAGACGTAGACGCCGACGAGGTCGAATGCCGGATTGCCGATCAGTGCACGCAGCGACGCCTGTCCGACGTTGCCCGTCGCCCACTGGATGACGCGCAGCGGGCGGGTGGCTGCTGATGAGGAGTCTGCTGACGACTCGCTGACGGAGGTCATTCGCCCACCGCGCCGCGGACGAAGGAATCGATTGTGCCCGCACAGGTGAGCTTGTCGTCGCCACCCTCGAGTTCGGAGTAGCGGGCGATCTCGGTCACCGCGGGTACGGCGCGTCCGGTTGGACTGGCGTCGTAGTCGATTGTGACGCGGTCACCGCTGATGATGCCGCCCCAACGACCGTCGATCGAGACGTCGAAGAGCGCCATGCGTCCGGTCGAGGTGCCGCTCGACGCGCGCTGGAGTCTCTCCCCGGAGTCGTCGAGCAGCAGCGGCACGATCCATCCGGGGAATTCGTAGCGGCCCCACTCGTTCATCCGGGCACCACTGCTCGCCTCCTGCATGCCGTAGCCCTGGGTGAAATTCTTCAGATCGATGCCGAGGAACGTCATGATCTGCTGCACGTGGTCGGCAGGCAGGTTCACACCCTTGGCTCCACCACCGCTGATCACCTGCGTGTCTGGGTGGAAGGTACCGTCGGGGACACCACGTTCACGCGCGGTCTCGACGATGCGATAGAGCTGCGGTGTCAGGCCCACGAGGAGCATGGGCTCGTTCCGGTAACTCAGTACCTTGTCGACGAGGTCGACCGTCATGGCGTCGGCGAACTCCTGGCGTAGCTTCACATTCGCCTCGAACTCGGCGATCTCCGACGGTGTCGCGGTGCCGTCGCCGATCCGGCGTCGCATCCGCGTCATCTGCGAGAGGTCGGTGATAGTCAGCTCGGCATCTGTCAGGAAGTACACGGCATCTTCTCGACCGCACACCGACACGAGGTTGGTGAAGGTGGCCGACGCCCGGTTGGGTGCCCGGCGTGGTCCCAGCACGAAGATGGGGAGTGAGTTGTCCGTCGGTAGACCGGGCGGAATCGTTGCGGCATTGGCAAATTCGACGTCATGTGCGCTCTGATTGAGGAACGAGTTCTTGCCGCTGGTGCCGCTCGTGGCGAAGACGTGGTGTCCAGCGGCATGACACCTCTCGATCCAGTCGTCGGCATTCCGGATCCCGTCGACGTCGACTCCCTCGACGGGATTGACCGAGAGTGTGTCGAGCCAGAGATTCATCCGGTCCCACCGTCCGTTGTCGATGAAGGACTCGGGGTAGCTCTTGTATGCCGTGTGCGCGAAGAGCAGCGGAACGACGTCCTCGAGTGAACCGATCGTGTCGATCCCTGCGCGTTCCGCGAGCTGGTCGAGGATCTTGATTCTCGGTCGGCACTGCTGGAAGCGCTGGTTGATGGCATCCACCCAGAGCTCCTCGAGTTCTGCGTGTGGCGTGTTGAACGGATCGTCGGCGTTCGCCAATGCGGTGAGCGTCTCGATGCTGTCGGCCATGTGAGGTCCTCTCGGCGGTGATGGGAGCCGGTGACGGGTCGTCGGATGTCGACGAATCAGACACGTCGGCGGGGGGTGAGTCGGCGCAATAGTTAAGGAACTTAATCAAGGACGCTAGTGCTATTGATCGAGGGGTGTCAATAGGTTTGCGCTCCTTTGGGGTGGCCGTTTATGCAGTTAGAGGCGATTAACCAGAAACGCGAGGCATTCCATCGCCTGCTGTTCTTGGATTCGTTCGGGTGATCCTCTTGCGTGCGTGTGTACTCTTTGTTAAGAACTATACAAAAGTTTGTGGCCACTTCTGGCCCTTCGCATCTGGACGGGACGGGCGGTCTGTCTTCGACTCGGGACCGCGTGAAAGAGAGCATTCATGACCCAGGCGCCTGCCCACGAGGAGCGTGCCGAGGTGGCTGAGTCCGCTTCGCGCGACTTTCATTGGTTGTCGGCCAATCCCGGTAAACGACGAACCGAGATCATCTACCTGATCTGGTTCCTCGTGACGGTGCCGATCCAGGGCGCCATCGTGATGACCTTGAGCTACGACAGCTACAACGACGTCGCGTTGATCGCGCAGTCGCTCGTCATGGGCCTCGGAACGCTACTGTTGCCCTTGATCTTTCGCGCACCGCAGGACAGGGGGGTGCCACTCACTGAGCTCTATGGATTCCGGATGGGCGTGTTCCTCGTCATCTGGGCGGTGCTCGGTGGATTCGTCGGAACCGATCCCTGGTACGAGGTGCTCCACGGGCACTTCGCGTTCAACACCGCGGTCAACCCCAACGGCGTCCCGCTGTTCATGCTGTTCATGACCATCTCGGTCTTCGGGTTCTACTCGGTCATCCTCGGCACGCTATACCGGGTGATCACCCAGCTCCTCGACCGCACATCCGGCTACCTCGGTCGTGACAGCATCCTCCGTCACGGGTTGGTGTGCCTGGTTCTCGCGCCCCTGATGCCCCTCGTGGAGACCTTCGCCTACACCTCGGCGGTGCCGCACAACTACTGCTTCGACAACGGGATAGGGATGTGGGGACTCAACGTCCTCGTGTACGGCGCGTGGCATTTTTCGTCGCTGATCTTCTACACGAAATTCGACACTCAACCGGGGCTACGCACCCCACTGTCGATCGTGATGCTCAGCGGCTTCGCGACCATCGGCATCCTCATCTGCATCATGGCCGTGACGAAGACATTCATCGCACCGCACTTCGTCGAGGTCAATCACGGCGTACGCATGCTCAACGACTGGAGCCCCGACAACTGCCTGGGTCCCAAACCCTCCTGAGTACAGCGTGTTTCGCTCATGGCCACTCCTCGGTAGACACACACCACGAATGAGAGAAGACGTATGGGACTCCTCGACGATCGCGTAGCACTGATCACCGGAGCAGCTCGTGGGCAAGGACGAGCGCATGCCGTGACCTCGGCGCGGGAAGGTGCGGATGTCGTCCTCGTCGACATCGACACGCAGATCTCGACAGTGAGCTACCCACTGGCCGACGCCGACGACATGGCCGAGACCGTGCGGCTGGTCGAGGCGTTGGGGCGCAAGGCCGTCGCGATCACGGCGGACGTCCGCGAGCAGTCTCAGCTCGATGCTGCCGTCGCCACGGCGATCACGGAGCTCGGCCACATCGACATCCTCATCGCCAATGCGGGCATCTGGACCAGGGAACTGTTCTACGAGATGACCGAGCAGATGTGGCGGGACATGATCGACGTCAATCTCAGCGGAGTGTGGCGGTCGGCGAAAGCCGTTGCGCCGCACATGATCGAACGGCAGACAGGGTCCATCGTCATCACGTCGTCAGTCAACGGAATCGAGCCGGGTCCGACCTATGCGCACTACACGTCGGCGAAGCACGGTGTCCTGGGGCTGATGAAGAACATCGCGCTCGAGTTGGCCCCGCACGGTGTGCGGTGCAACGCCGTCTGCCCAGGTGCGGTGTTGACCCCCATGGTCGACCAGCCTGACACCTGGAACATCTTCGCAGGCGGATCGGGCGGAACCCACGAACAGATGATGGAGGGCGGTCACCACTACGGCGCGTTGAAGGCGACGACCTTCCTGCCGCCGGAGGCCATCGCCGATACCGCCCTCTATCTCAATTCGGATCTCGCCGCCTCGGTGACCGGGGTGACCATTCCGGTCGAGGCGGGTCATCTGCTCCTGACGGGAGTCAATCTCGCTCCGACCCGCTGAGGCGGCATCGACGCGACACCACGCCTCGAGGACTCGCCGGGATATGACGAAAGACGAAGAAAGGCACGACAAGTGAAGACCAAAGGTGCCCTCCTGTGGGGCCTGAACGAACCGTGGTCGGTCGAGGAGATCGAGATCGGTGATCCGCGCAAGGGTGAGGTCAAGGTACGCGTGGAAGCTGCGGGCATCTGCCACTCCGATCACCACCTGGTGACCGGTGCGTCACCGATGCCCGCGTTCCCGATTCTCGGTGGACACGAGGGTGCAGGCGTGGTCACCGAGGTCGGCGAGGGAGTCGACCGCTATGTGCCCGGTGATCACATCGTGTTCTCGTTCATTCCGGCATGTGGGCACTGCCCCGCGTGTCAGGAGGGATACCGCAACCTCTGCGATCTCGGCGCCGGGCTGCTCATGGGAGCGTCGATCTCCGACGGTTCCTTTCGTATCCGGGCTCGCGGCGCAGACGCCTACCCTATGTCGCTGCTCGGAACCTTCTCGCCGTACGCGGTGGTGCATCAGGATTCGGTGGTCAAGATCGACCCGACCATTCCGTTCGAGTACGCCTGTCTCGTCGGTTGCGGCGTCACAACGGGTTTCGGGTCCGCGGTGCACACCGCAGACATCCAGCCAGGGCACGACGTGGGCGTGATCGGCATCGGAGGCGTCGGCGCCGCTGCCATCCAGGGGGCGGTTCGGGCGGGCGCACGAAACATCGTCGCCATTGATCCGGTGCCCTGGAAGTTGGAGCAGGCCAAGAAGTTCGGTGCAACCCACACCTTCGCTTCCGTGGCCGAGGCGATGGGACCCGTTGTCGAGCTGACCCACGGCAGGATGCTGCGCAAGGTCATCGTGACCGCGGGTGACGTGAAGGGTGCAGAACTCGATTCGTGGATGTCGATCACGAGTAAAGCGGGCGACTGCGTGCTCACCGGCGTCGGAAATCTGCTCGATTCCGATGTGACACTGACGTTGTCGATGCTCACGCTCATGCAGAAGAGTCTCCGCGGATCGATTTTCGGGGGAGCCAATCCACAGTTCGACATCCCGATGCTGTTGTCGCTCTACCAGAACCAACAACTCGACCTGGAGGGCATGGTCACCAGGACGTACACGCTCGAACAGATCAACGACGCTTTCGACGACATGTTGGACGGCCGCAACATCCGTGGTGTCATCCGCTACGCCGAGGCTGATTGGTGAACGCGAGTTCCACATTCGTCGTCACGGGCTCCGCGTCGGGAATCGGGGCGGCGGTCGCGGCACGGTTGCGCGGTGGCGGCCACACCGTGATCGGTGTGGACCTCCACGATGCCGATGTCGTCGCCGACCTCGCGGCGCAGTCGGGGCGCCGAGCTGCGATCGACGGCGTTCTGGCGCTGTGTGGCGGCCACCTCGACGGGGCCGTGATGGTGGCGGGCGTGGGGCCCGGCGCAGGCGCCGAGGATCAGATTGCCACGGTCAACGTCCTCGGGGTCACCGACTTGTTGTCGGGCTGGCGCGATGCCCTGTGTGCCGACGGAGGAGGCAAGGTCGTCGTCTTCGGTTCGAATTCGTCGACGACGACGCCGTTCGTCCCCGAAAGTGCGGTGCGGCGACTCGTGCGCGGCGAGGTCGATGCCGCCGTGGCACAGATCCGCAGGCGCAAAGGACTCTCGGCCGCCATCGCGTATGCGGCGTCGAAACTGGCGGTGACGCGTTGGGCGCGCACGCAGGCGGCGAGTCCCGCGTGGGCGGGGTGCGGCGTGCGTATCAACGTGGTGACCCCGGGGCCGGTGTTGACGCCGATGCTGCGTGCACAACTCGACGGGCCGGAGGGTCGTCGGGTTCGCGCCTTTCCGGTTCCCGTCGGAGGCTTCGGCGATCCCGAACAGTTCGCGGCCGTCGTCGAGTTCCTGTTGTCGCCGGAGGCCGATTTCATCGCGGGAGCCGTCCTGACCGTCGACGGCGGGACCGAGGCTCTGCTCCGTGACGACTGGCCACGTCGTCTCCCCGTGACGAAGCTTCCGCGGTTGCTGATGTCGATGCGCTCGCGCCGGTCGTCCCGTGGCCTCCTGGTGGGATCGTCGTCGGCCTGACGGATGAGCGAAACGCGCGAGAGGCATAGACTCTTGCGCATGGAGCAAGAGCTTGACGACGTCGTGCGCCGGCGCATCAGAGGTCTGCGCATGGCGAAGGGGTGGACGCTGGATTCGCTCGCCTCCCGATGCGACATGAGTCCGTCGACCCTGAGTCGCATCGAGACGGGTGGACGACGCGTCGCGCTCGATCAGATCGTGGCGATCTCCCGCGCGTTGGGAACCACCGTCGACCAGCTGATGGAGCCCGCCGCCGACGAGGACGTAGTGATCCGACCCGAACCACACTCAGCTGCCGACGGTGTGATCGTGTGGCCGCTGTCGGGGTCGGACACACCCGGAGGTGTCTCGGTCGCCAAGATGCGCATCGATCCCGGACGTCCGATCGACCCGAAGGCACTCGGGGTGCACCCTGGCAGGGAGTGGTTCACCGTGCTGTCGGGCACCGTCGAGCTCTGGCTGGGTGACCGCGTCATCCTGATTCCCGCAGGCCAGGCGGCGGAGTTCGCGACGATGATCCCCCATGCGATAGGCGCGCGTGGGGGACCGGCCGAGATCGTGTCGATCTTCGACCACGACGGCGAACGCGCCCATTTGGGTCCGATTCGTCGGGCTCGCCGCGACGGGCGGACACCCCGACGGTCGTCGGAAATCTGAGGGAGATCACAGGTCTTCGACGGCGAGCCCTCATATGCGATCGCTATTGTGTATTCGATGTCCGAGAACACAATGCCCACTCGTCGTGCGGTGCTCGTCACCGGCGGCCTCGCCACGATGGCGGGACTCGTCGTTGCCGCGTGCGGTCGGTCGAACGACACGCAGAAGGCCAGCGGCCCTGCGAAGCCCACGGTAGGCGTCCAGTACACGCCGTCGCTGACCGACGAGAAAGCGCCGAATCCGACCGCGAAGGTCGAGGTCAAGGCCACCGACGGGGTGCTCAACCCGGACGTCAAACTCCTCAACCCGGCAGGCAAGGCCGTCGCCGGGACGATGTCGGACGACCGTAAGACGTTCACCATCACCGAGGCACTCGGCTACGGCACCACCTACACCTGGCAGGGCAGTGCCACCGGATACGACCGGGTCAGCACACCGGTGGAGGGCAAGTTCACCACTCTCGACCCGAAGACGCAGCTGAACGTCGTCGTCAACATCGCCGACGGCCAAGAGGTGGGCATCGCGGCACCGTTGATCCTCAAGTTCGACGGCACAGTCGACGACAAGGAAGCCGTCGAACGTGCGCTGACGTTGACCACCGAGCCGCCGACCGAGGGTGCCTGGGCGTGGCTCGGTGAGGACAACGGTTCGCGTGTGCACTGGCGCTCCAAGGAGTACATGGCACCCGGCACCAAGATCCACATGTCGGCGAAGCTTTACGGACTCGACCACGGCGACGGCGCCTACGGGGCCGCCGACGTCACGAGTGACTACACCGTCGGACGGTCGCAGATCGTGAAGGCCGACGCGGGAAGCCACCAGATCGTCGTCGTCCGTGACGGCGCGACGTTGATGACGCTGCCCTGCAGTTACGGACAGGGCGACGTCGACCGCAACGTCACCCGCTCCGGTATCCACGTGGTCAGCGAAAAGCACGAAGACTTCTACATGAGCAATCCTGCCGCGGGGTACTTCAACATCCACGAGCGCTGGGCTGTGCGTATCTCCAACAACGGCGAGTTCATCCACGCCAACCCGGAAACCGTTGGTGTGCAAGGTGCGTCGAACGTCACCAACGGCTGCATCAACCTCTCCCTGGAGAACGCGCAGCAATACTTCAACACCGCTGTCTACGGCGATCCGGTAGAGGTGACCGGTACCCGAATCGATCTGTCGGAGGCCGACGGCGACATCTTCGACTGGACCTACGACTGGCCGACGTGGAAGTCCATGTCGGCGATCAAGGGTGAACCGCGAACCGCGTCGGCGCCCGCGACACCGAAGGGCGCCCCGACCTCGGTGGGCGCGCCGAACTGACTCGATTGAGATCCCGGGTCACCCGTGCGGGGTCGGCGGTCAGCCGGTTTTGACGTTCCGGCGTGACGACGCCTGGTCGCGCGGACGGATGATGATCTGGTCGAGATCGACGTGCGGCGGCCGTGAGGCGACGAATCCGACGACCTCTGCGATGTCGTCCGCCCGCAGTGGTGTCATCCCCGAGTAGACCGCGTCGGCGCGCTCCTTGTCGCCGCCGAACCGCACCAGCGAGAAATCCGTCTCGACCATCCCGGGGCAGATCTCGGTGAGCCGGATCGGCTTTCCCAACAGCTCGAAGCGCAGCGTGCGGTGCAGCACGCCCTCGGCATGCTTGGCCGACGTGTATCCCGAACCGTTGTCGTAGACCTCGAGCGCGGCGGTCGAGGTGATCGTGACGATCAGCCCGTCGCCTGACGCCTCGAGCGCGGGCAGGAGTGCCTTGGTGATGCGCAATGTGCCCAGCACGTTGGTCTCCCACATCCAGCGCCAGTCGTCGAGGTCGGCGGTCGCGACGGGGTCGAGTCCCTTCGCGCCGCCCGCGTTGTTGACCAGGACGTCGACGTGGCCGAGGCCGTCGACGAACCGAGCGACCGACTCGTCGTCGGTGATGTCGAGTTGTCTTCCGGTGCCACCGATTTCAGTCGCGAGTTCGGTGATGCGGTCGACGCGTCGCGCGCCGACCACCACGTGATAACCCGCGGCGGCGAGCGTGCGGGCCACGGCTTCGCCGATACCGGAGCTTGCGCCGGTCACCACGGCGGTCTTCGCGCCGTCGGTGGTCGACGCCGGGTGGTCGGCACCCCCGTTCGGTCTCGCTACAGAAGTCGGGTCGTCGGAGGATGTGGTCATGGTTCAACCCTAACGACAGCAGCGGTGGCGTGAGCAGGTGTCGTCGCGTGGGTGTGCCTTGTCGATCGCCCGCCGCTGCTACATTCAGCGCATGCTGCGAGGAGTCGTCCCGGCGACATTGCAGATCGGCTCGACGCCCGCTGCGGCCGTGCTGCACGCGATCCGGGTTGGTGCGCCGGTCACCCGTGACCGGCTGGCCGACATCACCGGGCTGTCACCGGCAACCATCAATCGGCAGGTCACAGCGCTCGCCGGACTGGGGCTGATCACCGAGCGACCAGATCTCGTCAGCCCGGGCAGCATCGGACGTCCGAAGAACCCGCTCACCCTCGATCGCGATGCTCTGTGTGCGGCGGGCATGCACATCGGCGCGCGGCGGACCCTGCTGACCATCGTGGACATGGGTGGACGTCCGCTCTACAGCCACGCCGTCCTGACCCCGCAGGGCGACGCCGACGCCGCGCTCGACGAACTCTGCGGACAACTGCGCGAACTCGCCGACCGTTTCTCCGGACGACGCCTGCTGTGGGGTGGGGCGGCGATCGGCGGGTCGGTCGACGCGGTGTCCGGCCACGTCGATCATCCGATCCTCGGATGGCGTCGGGCGCCACTCGGCACCGTCCTGGCCGACGCGCTCGCGGTACCTGTCTCGGTCTGTGAGCACGTCGAGGCCATGGCTGCCGCCGAGTTGCTACTCGGCCAGACGATCGTCGACGCCGCGTCGGGCCTGTTCTTCTACGCGCGCGAGACCACCGGCATGGCGATGACTCTCAACGGTCGTGTGCACATCCCGGTACGGGGCGCGGGCAGTATCGCGCACATCAGGGTCGACGCCCCGGTGCTGTGTCCCGGCCCGGGTGCGACGCTCTCCGACGTCATCGGCAGCGAGGCGACGCTGCGTGCCGCGCACCGGCTCCGGGTCGCGCCCGACGCGTCGCCGATCGTCGACGAACGGGCGCGCATCCTCGGTGAGGTGGTCGCGACATTCCGCGATGCGCTCAACCCCGATTCCGTCGTCGTCGCGGGCGACGCCTTCGCGGCGCATCCGCACGGACTCGCCCCGGTGCAGGCGGCGTTCGACGCCGCGTCGAAAGTCGGCTGGCCGCTGGAACTCACGCCGTCGCTCTTCGGGGTCACAGTGCCCGAGGGCGCGGCAATCGTCGTGGCGCTCAGCGTGATCTACGCCGACCCGGTCGCCTCGCTCACGTAGGCGATACACGTCCGAAGCCGAGGTTTTGGGCTACTTGGACGGCGCGCCGCCTGTGTCGACACCGCACGTGTTCACGTCGTGTCCAACCGTCGATTGCGCGCCCGCGCCAATTCACCCTTACAGTGAGCGACATGTCGACTTCTCCCCTCACGCTTCCGCGCGACGTCTCAGCAGCCATGACGATCTCCGTCACCGCCCCCACCGAACTCGAGATGCAGATAGCCGTGGCACGTATGCCAGGACTCGAACTCGACGAGAAACTCGTCGTCGCCGTCAACGGCGACGAGATCACACCCGACGAGATCATCGATCCGCACGGTGGTCGTATCCATCGCATGAAGGTCGAATCGGGTGTCGTCGCCATCAACTACAGCGCTGCGGTGACCGCTCCGGCCAATCCGGTCGCGGTGGAACCGACCGATCGCTCGATGTATCTGCGGCCCAGCCGATATGCAGAGTGCGACAAGTTCTTCGGCTTCGCCGCCGGACAGTTCGACGCAGGCCTTCCCGACGGCGAACTGCTCGACCAGGTGACCGCCTTCGTCGAAGACCGCCTCGATTACATCCCCGGCGCCAGCGACCCCATCGACGGTGCCGTCGACACACTCCTGGCCGGCGCGGGTGTGTGCCGCGACTACGCGCACCTCGTCGTCGCGCTGCTGCGCGCCTTGAACATTCCCGCCCGGCTGGTGGCGGTCTACGCACCCGGCTGTGACCCGATGGACTTCCACGCCGTCGCCGAGGCGCTCATCGAAGGGGAGTGGGTCGTGGTCGACGCGACACGGCTGTCTCCGCGGCAGAGTCTCGTGCGCATCGCGACCGGCCGCGACGCAGCCGACACGGCGTTCCTCGACAATCACAGCGGCTCGATCTCTCTGGACAACTACCAGGTGCTCGCGACCGTCCGCGGAGATCTGCCTGTTGACGATGGCAAGGAGCGCATCAGCATACGATGAACTCATGCATGCGCTGACATGTCCCATCTGCAATGCGCTGTCGGATTTCCTCGGGCAGCAATGTGCCAACTGCGGCACGACGGTTGGCTTCCATCTGCCGAGTAGAACGCTCGTCGTCGCGTCCGAGGACGGTGTCGACATCGACGGCACCCGATGGGTGCGCTGCATCAACTGGGCCAGCGGCTGCAACTGGATGACCCCGGCCGAGTTCTCCGAAGAGAATGCGGGGATGCGCGGCCGGTGTTTCCCCGATTCGCTGCTGCGTCGGATGCCGGACGCCGACGACCCGATCGGGCGGGAGAAGCTACCGTCGGCGCTGTCGGATCTGCGGATGCTCGTCTACCAGCTCGTCGACCTCGGGCTGCCCGTCGAACCGTTCTGGCGCAGCGAGGGCGGGCTGGCATTCGACCTGCTGTCGAGTCAGACGCTCGGCCGACCCGTCACGATCGGGCACGCGAACGGTGTCGTCACCATCGACATCTCGGAGACACAGGATGCCTACCGCGAGCGGCTGCGCGTGGATCTCGGGGAGGCCTACCGGACGATGCTCGGCCACTTCCGGCACGAAGTGGGTCACTACTACGAGAGCATCCTGGTCGAGAACGGCGACGGCGTCGACCGCTATCTCGACAGGTGTCGGCAGCTCTTCGGCGACGAGCGCGCGAGTTACAGCGACGCCATCGATCGGCACTACAAGTTCGGTGCGCCTGCGGACTGGGCCGACTCGTACATCTCCGAGTACGCAACGATGCACCCGTGGGAAGACTTTGCCGAGTGCTTCGCTCACTACCTGCACATCACCGGAACGATCGACACCGCACGTGAATCGGGCGTCCGACTGGTCAACGAGCAGGTGCGTTTCGCCATGGACCGCGACATCATCCCCCTGGAGTCATACGCAGATCAGCCCATCGAACGGCTGCTCTACGACTGGAAGTGGTTGGGGACCATGTTCAATCGCGTCAACCAGTCGATGGGTGCGCGGCCGCTGTACCCGTTCGTCATCCCGCAGCCCGTCGTCGGCAAGCTCGGCTTCATCCACAAGGTCGTCCGCGAGACGGATAAGCGCTCGACGCACGACGACCCGCTCGTCGATCCGGTTCCCACTCCCGCGTGAATCGTCGCGCAGGCGGGGTCAGAGAGCCTTCCGGCGGGATTCGACGACGAACTCGAGAAACGTTGCCACATCGTCGGTGTCGGCGATGCGATAGTTCGCTGCGGTGTCGCCGTCGCCGACTTTGACGCTGACGTCGTTGCTGCCCGTGAGGTGGCGGAAGGCCTTCTCGTCTGTGACATCATCGCCGATGTAAATCGTTGCGTCCGAGCCGAATTCAGTTTCCAGCTGGCCCAGTGCATGGCCTTTGCTGGTTTCGATGACCGCGAGTTCGATCACCTTCTTGCCCTCGGTGACCTGGACGCCCGGCCATGTGGCGGGGCCGGATCGCGCCTGGTCGAGGGCATCCTCGGCGACGTCGGGCTCGGCGTTGCGTACATGGAGCGCGGCGCTGATGGGTTTCACCTCGACCGTCGCCCCCGGATGGCTGGCGGCGATCGCCTCGAAGGCCGCGACGATCCGATCGAGTAGGGCACGCTCGTCGTCGGTGACCTTCTCACGGAAGCCGTTGTTGAACTCGCTTCCGTGGCTGCCGACCAGAGTGACCGAATCGTCGTCGAGACCGGACAACGAGCGGAGATCGTGCAACGAACGGCCCGAGATGACCGCCGCCTCGGTGTCACGCAGCGTCCCGGCTTCCCGGATGGCGGCGATCGACGTCTCGTTGGGCTTGGCGTCCTGCGGGCGGGACACGATGGGCGCAAGGCAGCCGTCGTAGTCGCTGGACACCAGCAGGCGTGACACCGTCACCGTCCGCGCCACGGCCGCACGCAGTGCATCCGGAACGCCCTTCTCGCTCACTGCTTGTCACTCCCGCTTCCGTCTGCGCTGCCGGTGTCCGTGCCTGCTGTGTCCTGGACTTCGGCGCTCTCGCTGTCGAACGGGCCGTCGTCGCTCTCGCTGTCGAACGAGCCGTCGCTGCTGCTCGACACCAGCTGTACTCCGCGGTTGGCCGACGAGGTCGTCTCGGTTGTCGCGGTGAGGGTGTCGAGGAAGCTCTTCGCCCACTTCTCGACGTCGTGTGTGAGTACCTGCCTGCGCAGTGCGCGCATGCGACGCTTGCCTTCGGCCTGGCTCTGCTCGACGGCCGCGACGATGGCGTCTTTTACACCGTCGAGATCGTAGGGATTCGCTTGATATGCCGTGCGCAGTTCCGCCGCGGCGCCGGTGAATTCGCTCAGAACGAGCGCGCCACCGAGGTCGCTGCGGCATGCGACGTACTCCTTGGCGACGAGGTTCATCCCGTCGCGCAGCGGCGTCACGAGCATCACGTCGGCCACGACGTAGTAGGCGAGGAGATCGTTGCGAGGCACCGAACGGTTGAGGTACTCCACCACCGGGTGGCCGACCTCGCCGTACTGGCCGTTGATGTTGCCGACGAGTTGCTCGATGCCCGCGCGCATGCGCACGTAGCTCTCGACACGCTCGCGGCTCGGTGTCGCGAGCTGGATCATCACCGTCTCGTGCGGGTCGATACGACCCTCGTCGAGCAGCTCCGACAGCGCGCGGAGACGCACGTCGATGCCCTTGGTGTAGTCGAGTCTGTCGACGCCGAGCAGGATTGTCCTCGGGTTGCCGAGTTCTTTGCGGATCTCGCGGGCCCTGGCACGGATGTCCTTGGACTTGGACTGGGTGTCGAGGTCACCGGAGTCGATCGAGATCGGGAAGGCTCCGACGCGAACCGTCCGGAATCCGACCTGCACGACGCCGAAGCGTGAGCGGACTCCGACGGTGCCCTTGCTGGTGGCCTGCCCGGCGAGGCGTCGGGCGAGATAGAGGAAGTTCTGCGCACCACCCGGCAGATGGAAACCGATGAGGTCGGCGCCGAGAAGGCCTTCGATGATCTCGGTGCGCCACGGCAGCTGCATGAACAGTTCGACCGGCGGGAACGGGATGTGGAGAAAGAATCCGATGCGCAGGTCGGGGCGCAGCATGCGGAGCATCTTCGGGACGAGCTGCAGTTGGTAGTCCTGGACCCACACGATCGCACCCTGGGCGGCCACCTCCGACGCCGCCTCGGCGAATCGTCGGTTGATCTCGACGTAGGCGTTCCACCACTCGCGGTGATACTCGGGCTTGACGATCACGTCGTGGTACAGCGGCCACAGCGTCGCGTTGGAGAAGCCTTCGTAGTACTCGGCGATCTCGTCGGCCGACAGCGGCACCGAGCGGATGCTGATGCCGTCGACCTCGGCTTGCTCGGACTCCGACTCGGCCGAACCCGACCAGCCGACCCAAGCGCCCTTGTGCTTACGCAGGATGGGTTCGAGCGCGGTGACCAGGCCGCCGGGACTGCGTTTCCAGGAAACGTTTCCGTCGGCGTCGGTCTCCTTGTCGACCGGAAGTCGATTGGCGACGACCACGAATTCCGAACCTTCGGGGTGGTCGGGAGAGACAGGGCGATCAGGCGACGCGGAATGCCGGGCGCCGAAGGTGGCTTCCGAGTTGTGTAGAGACGCGTCGGTGTTGGAGCGCTCGGGCAGGTCGGCGTGATCGGCCGCTGCGATGCGCTCGGATGAGTGGGAACTCTCGGATACCTCTTCGGATCCCGGGTTCACGACTCAGGCGTTCTCGCCCGGAGCGATCCCCAACATGGCCAGCAGCATCCGGCACTCGTCGGCGTCGGTGGCGTACGCGGCGACGACGCGGCGCGCGGAGTTGGCGGTCTCGTCGGCCACCGGCTCCAGTTCTTCGTCGGCGGTGTCCGTGGTCTTCGGGGGCATCTCGTCCTCTCGGTTGCTGCGGCGGGGTCGGGCAACGGAGTTGTGCTCCGCCGTCGGGCCGGTCGTCGGCCGCAGTGCGGGGTTGTGGCGCGAGGTTGTGTCTTGCGCAACACCCGATCTTACCCGCTCGCGACGAGCCGTACTGCAACAGCTCACCAGCGGCGTCGTGCAGCTCGTGCCTCACGTCGTCGGCGCGCCCAGTCGGGCGCCACGGGCAGCCGCGGCCTGCGCAGAGTGCGTGCGACGAACTCGCCGAGGGTGACACCCGCGGCGAGTGCACAGCCGACGCCGAGTGCCGCCGCCATCCAGGTCAGGCCGGTGAGCGTCTGGTCGTTGAGCACACCGTAGAGCGCGCGGTAGACCGCCAGACCTGGGAGCAGCGGGGTGATGCCCGCGATGGCGACGACCAGAGGCGGGACCAGTGCGCGTCGGGCGAGCAGGCCGCCGACCAGGCCGACGCAGGTGGCGGCGAGGCCACCGGCGATCACGTCGCCGACCGGCAGGAAGACCGTGATAGAGGCGACACCCGCACCGATCAGGCCGCCGAGGAACGCGATCGGCAGGGCTCGACGCTCGGCGTAGCTCGCCAACGCGAACGCGAAGGCGGCGACGGCGCCCGCCGCGACGCGGATGGGGACGTCGACCGGAGCGAACTCCGTCGAGGTGGTGATGGTCGGTAGATAGATGCCCACCGAGCTCATCAGGCGCAATCCGATGCCGACGCCCGCGATGATGCCGCCGGTCATGAGCAGGAGTTCGAAGAACCGTGCGACGCCGGTGATCGGGGCGCCGGTGATGGCGTCCTGGACTGAACCGACCAGCGACAGCCCAGACAACAACACGACGATCCCGGCGGCGATGACCTGTGAGGGCGTGATGGACAGGCTCTGCAGACCTGTCTTCTGTCCGAGTTCGTACACCAGGGCTGCGGGGACGACGGCGATGAATCCACCGGCGACCTGCTGGAAGAAGATCGGCGTGCCGATTCTGTTGAGGCGTCGGTTGAACGTGACCGTCACCACGGTGGTCAGCCAGGCGAGCAGGGCCACGACGACGTCACCGCCGAGGAGCACCGAGATACCGGACGCCATGAGTCCCCAGGCGAACGTCGACACCCAGTACGGGTAGGGATGCTTGGCGGCGATGATCTGGTCGACGATCCGATGCGCCGTCGACGGCGTGATCGCCGAATCCCTGATGCGGCGGACCAGTCGGTCGACGGCCGCCAGGCGGGTGAAGTCCAGCGACCGGTAGTGCACCGTCTGCATGGTGGTGATCGGGGGCAGGGTCGCACCGCGCCGGGCGACGACCACGATCGTGTTGTACGTGACGTCGACGTCGACGTCTTCGACGCCGTAGACGCTCGCGACGAAGCGGATCTGCGACGAGGTGTCTATCGCGCCGGTTCCGGAGTCGAGCAGTACCGCGCCGATCTTCGTCGCGAGGTCGAGCACCTCGGTGATCGCGCCGACGTCGAACCGGTCGATCGGGCGACGCGGCGCCACCATGATGCTGCCCGGTTCGATCGTGTCGATCGTCGCCTGCCTCGTCCCGGTGAGGCGTCGGACAGCGCGCCCGATATACTCACGCACGCATGCCTCCTTAGCTCAGTGGTAGAGCACTCGCCTTGTAAGCGAGCGGTCGTCGGTTCAATCCCGACAGGGGGCTCTGACGCCCGGTCGGTCTCCCGGCCGCCGGGCCCCGCGCATCCCACCCCCGCGGTAAGTGTGGGGTCGAAGGATCATCTGGCACAAACCGCCAGTTCCGCGCCCCAACGCGCGGCTTCGGTGTTCCGATCACACCGTCGTCGACAGGCCGCGGGACTCCTATCATTGCCGCGTGAGCGATGTAGTCCGGGAAGAGCCAGTGCACGCGGTGTCAGGCGCCACGACGTATCGAGGGCTGGCGACGCGTGGCGTCGACACGTGGTGTGGAATCCGGTATGCCCAGGCGCCGATCGGCGCACTGCGGTGGCGGCGCGCGCGGATGCTCGAGCCCGAGGCGGGCACGATCTCGGCGACGGCCTTCGGCGCTGTCTCGCCGCAAGAACCCAATCCCGGTGTTCCGCTGCCGTCGGGCGCTGTCCACAGCGAGGACTGCCTGTTCCTCAACGTCTTCTCGCCTGCGGGCGCCGCCGCCGAGAACCGCAGACGACCGGTGATGGTGTGGGTTCACGGAGGCGCATACGTCTTCGGTGCGAGCAGTCAGCCGCTGTACGACGGGGCGCACCTCGCGAGCACACAGGACATCGTCGTGGTGACCGTCAACTACCGGCTCGGCGCGCTCGGGTTCGCCGACCTCGGTGCGCCCGATGGCACGACATCCGGGGGACGGTACGAATCCAACGCGGCGCTCAGCGACGTGCTGGCGGCTCTGCGATGGGTCGCCGACACCATCGACGCGTTCGGCGGCGACCCCGACAACGTGACGGTGGCGGGCGAGTCCGCGGGCGGCGGCATCGTCACGACGTTGGTGACCATGCCGGCGGCCAGGGGACTGTTCCACCGGGCGATCGCGCAGAGTTCGCCGGTGACCTCGGTGTACGACCGGGCGCGCGCCGCGTACGTCGCCGAGCGACTACCCGCAGCACTCGGCGGCGGGTCCGGTGACGTCGAGAGCTTCGCTGCGGCGGACACCGACGATGTGGTCGCCGCGACGATGAAGGCGTTCGCGGGCGTTCCCGAATCGCGTCCCGGCACCATCGCTTTCGCGCCCGTCGTCGACGGTGATCTGGTGCCGCGGCACCCGGTCGATGTCTACCGCGACGGCGAATCGTTGCCGGTGCCGCTGCTCATCGGCACGAACCGCGACGAGGCGTCGCTGTTCAAGCTCATGAAGTCACCGCTGATGCCCATCACCGAACCCGCGATCATGCAGATGTTCACGGCGATCGCCACGGAGTATCCGGAGGTCTCGCTACCGACCCCCGAGCGGGTGGCCGCAGCGTATCCCGGCACCAAGCCCAAGTCCTTGGGCCTCGGTGTGGCCCGCGACATCGCATTTCGTATGCCGACGGTGTGGGCCGCCGAGGGCCACGCGGCCGTCGCGCCGGTTCATCTCTACCGATTCGACTGGACGACGACGCTGTTGCGCCTCATGCGCATCGGCGCCTCCCACGCCACGGAACTGCCGTACCTGTTCGGCTACCTACCCACGGGTAAGGCGGGCTTCCAGTTCTGGCTCGGTGGTCGACGTACCGGCGAACGCGTCGCTGCCGACATGCAGGCGCGGTGGGGTGCGTTCATCCGCGACGGCGATCCCAACTCCGGCCTCGATTCGTCCGCGCCCGTGTGGCCTGCCTTCGTCTCGGATCGTCGGGCCACTCTTGTGATCGACGCCGACGATCGAGTCGTCGACGATCTCGACGCCGACCTGCGCACGGCCTGGGGCGACGAGGTCCTCGGATTTCGCTGACCGACCTCCACGACGT
Organism: Gordonia otitidis; assembly: GCF_020735545.1. Lineage (NCBI taxonomy): Bacteria > Bacillati > Actinomycetota > Actinomycetes > Mycobacteriales > Gordoniaceae > Gordonia > Gordonia otitidis. The sequence continues at coordinate 1,246,967 of NZ_CP085974.1, read as the reverse complement.
CAGGTCAACGATTGTTCACGAGAACGTAACGGATTTGCATACTCGGTTGAGACAGCATTACCCTCCCGTCTCAGGCTCTGCTTACTCGCGGGTAAGGAGTTCGTGTCGTGGAGGGGAACAATGCGTAGATTCTGGGGTACATCGCTGCTTGCCGTAGCGGTCATCACACTCGGGCTCGTCGGGATGCTCGTGGCGACGCCGCAGGCCTCGGCGAGTGATCGCCTCGACCGCTATCTGAACCTTCCGCTCGTCAACCGCGACGCGTCGCAGGGGCCCGGTGGTGTGAATGCCACACTGCCCACCGATCCGGCCGTGCTGCGCTCGCTGCTCGCCGAGGCGCGTCATCGCTCGCTCGACCCGTCGTCGTATCAGGCGTTGCTCTTCCAGTACTGGCTCGCCGACACCACCAAGGCCGCGGGTATCGACCTCGCCTCGTGGAATCCGAGGGCGGGAGTGAGTGCCAACCGTCAGAATCTGGTCCGCTCGTACCGCTTCTACGAGAACCTGCAACTCTCGCATCGCGAACTGCAGTGGGCCGGGATGGGTGGACTGGTCGGCGCCGACTTCGGTGGCGGGCTACTCGATTTCGAGCTCGCGACCAACGTCTACGACTTCGCCCGACTACAGCCCATCGCGAACGCCATTGTCGGACAGACCAACAAGACTCTCGGCCCGGTCTTCGTCGACAAGCTCCCGCGTGGTCTGCGCGCCCTGGCCCGCGTCGGCGCGACCATCTCGGCGGCAGACCTCCGCACGATTCAGGGCGACATCCTGGTGATGCAGAAGAACATCTTCTCCGACCTGATGCCGATGCACCGCGCCTACATGGTCGGCGGAGTGCCTGCGCTCGAGGAAATGTACCGCGCGGGCCTGTTCAACGGCGAGATCCTGAACGCCTGGAAGCAGATCGCGTCGAAACAGCCGGACGCGGTCGCCGCGGGCAATGCCCGACTGCTGCGCCGTGAACAGGGCGAGGTCATCAAGGACCAGTGGGACGCCACCCGCGCCTACAAGGGTGATGTCGGGGAGGCGATGACCTACGCGAGCACGGTGGCGGGCTCGCCCTCGGTTGCCGGGGTCATCCCGCCGCGATCGTTCCGGTCGATCCAGGTCCATGGGGCGGCACCGGATGGTCGTCGCGCGACATTGACTGTGCCGCTGCCGGATTGGAACTGGTCGGTCTATCCCGAACGGTGGGCCTACATCACCGATCAGCTGCTGCCCAAGTACAAGGACCAGGTCAACAATCACTGGCCGGAACTCGAAGCGACGCTGCGCAAGCCCTACGATCAGCAGCTCGAAAGCCACCGGCCGATGTGGAACATCGCGCCGATGCTGCAGTCCGCCCTGGAGACGACGAAGGTGACCTACTCATGAGTTCTTCGAGTGACGCGCGAAAAACAGTGCGCCCCAATCGACGACGTGGCGTGCTCGGGGTGGTGCTCGCCGTCGCTGCGTTGGGAGCAGCCGTGCTGTCGGCGACCGCCGCACACGCCGCGCCGCCCAACCGGACCCCGGGACTCGACGAGGTCTTCAACGGCTACGTCGTGGGCACGTTCAGCAAGGGCAGGCTCGCAAGTCCCGAAGAGGTGATCAAGCCACTCACCTCCGGCGACCCGTTCTACACAGAACCGCGGCTGCGCGGTGACGAGAAGCCCGGCACGGTGCTCAAGGCCAAGAGGGTCGACGTGCAGTTCACCGGCTTCCGGCCCGGCAACCTCGACGCCTACAAGCTCATGTACGTCACGCGTGGACTCCACGACGAGCCCGAGATCAGCACCGGAATCCTCATGGTGCCGGTCGACGGCCGCGACAACGCGACAAGGCCCCTCGTCGGATACCAGTTCGCCAACGACAGCGTCGGCGCCTACTGCCATCCCTCGACGATGTGGACCGGTGGCGATCCACTCGACGGGGCGTCGTGGTCGGCGCTCGGTCCGCTCGCGCAGATGTTCGGCAAGGGCTATGCGGTGATGATCAGCGACGTCGGCAACGACGGTGATCCGAATCCGCACGGCGTCTTCGCGGGCAAGTTCGGCGGGAACGCCCTGCTCGACGGGATGCGCGCTGCCCTCGCGCATCGTCCGGCGAAGCTGTCGAAGGACGCGCCCAAGGCGATCTTCGGTATCGCAGGCGGCGGCGTCGGAGCGGCGTTCGGTGCCGAGAAGGCCGCTGCCTATGCACCCGAACTGCACATCAAGGGCACCGTGCTCGAGGGCATGGTGGTCAATCAGCGCAACTTCATCCGCACCTCGGACGGCTCGGTGGGGTCGGGCTTCGCATTCGCGACGCTGCTCGGACTCGAGCCGCGCTACCCGGAGATGAAGATCGACGACAAACTGACCCCCGCGGGTAAGGCGCTGGCCGACGTGTTCCGCACGCAGTGCCAGACACCCGCGTACTTCGGCACGCCGTTCCTGCCGTTGAATACGCTGTTCAAGGGCGGCAAGAGCCCCGCAGACATCCCCGAATTCCAGCACGTCTACCGCGACAACGAACTCGGCCACCAGTCGCCGTCGGCGCCGGTGCTGATCGCCTCCTGCGCCAAGGACGACTCGCCGATGTCGCTGGTGCCCGCTGCCGACTCACGCAAGCTGGCCGCCACGTACCGCGCAGGCGGTACCCGCGTCGACTATCAGCCCACCGACTGCAGCATGCTGCGCTTCCTGACGAACATGTACGGCTGGGGTACCGATCTGTTCGGCATGCAGACGATCGACTGGCTCGACGCGCGGCTGAAGAGCTGATCGTCGACTCGACTACCGAGGGCAGCGTCGTCACTCCCACCTCATCTGTGTGCAGCTACCTTTCGCAGTGCCGAAGGTGGCTGTACGCAGATGAGGTAGCTGCGCATGTGCGGTGACGCATACGATCGGTTCATGACCCGAATCACGCTCAACGGCTCGTCGGTTCTGCACGACGGCGGGTTTCCCTACAGCGCAACCGTGACGTCCGGGCCGCTGCTGTTCACCGCGGGCATCGCGCCACTCGACACACAGGGGGCGATCGTCGCCGCCGACGACGTGGTCGGCCAGACCCGTCGTTGTCTGGAGAATCTGCGGGCGCTTCTCGCCGAGCAGGGCGCAACCATGGCCGACCTGGTCAAGCTGACCATCTACGTTGCCGAGCACCTACAGGCCGATCTCGCGGTCGCGTGGGAGGCCGTCGTGGCCGAGCTCGGTGAATCGGTGCCACCCGCGATGATGGCCGGGGTGACGGTGTTGCCCTACGACCAGCAGGTCGTCGAGATCGAGGCGATCGCCGCACCGTCGTCGGTGTAGCGCTGCGTCGATGACCACCAGCGCGCGACCTCACGTCACCGACGACCAGCGCCGCGCGCGGTTGATGCTCCGTCATCGCCTGGCCCCGGGAGCCCGGGCGGCGTCGCCACTCGAGGCAGCCGATTCGATGGTGGGACTGCACGCGACCAGCCCCTCGACGGTGTATCTGTCGACCTGGGCGCGTGTGCCCGGCTTTGTGCCCGTGGACATGGACCGCGCGCTCTACGACGACCGCAGTCTGGTCCGCCAACTTGCCATGCGCCGCACCATGTTCGTGATGCCGACGCCGACACTGCGCGACGCCGTCGGTGCGGTCGGGCCGCGCGTCGCGGCCTCCGAGCGGACCAACATGCTCCGCGATCTCCGGCGGAGCAACGACTTTCCCGATCCCGACGGCTGGATCGACGCGGCACGGGATGCGGTGGCGCGATTGGTCTGCGACGGTATCCCGCGTAGCACGACTCAACTGCGCGTCGCCCTGCCGGAACTCGATGGTCGCGTCACCGTCGGCGCGGGAAAGTCCTGGGGCGGAACCATGTCCATGGCTCCGCGGCTACTGAACATGATGAGTGCCGCAGGTGACATCGTCCGCGGCACCAACGACGGTCCCTGGCATCGGTCCAAGCCGTTGTGGGTCGGTATGGAGCAGTGGCTAGGCCGACCGCTCGATCCTCCTGACGTGGCAACGGGCCACGTGCGCATGATCGACCGGTGGCTGAGAGCCTTCGGACCAGGCACCGAGACCGACCTCGTCTGGTGGCTCGGCAGCACCAAAACGGCTGTGCGGGCCGCGCTGACGCAGCTCGACGTCGTCGAGGTCGACCTCGATGACGGGTCGGTCGGCTACGTACACACCGACGACATCGGGCGAGATGATCCAGTCGAACCGCAGGCGCTCCTGTTGCCAGAACTCGACCCGACGACCATGGGTCACAAACAGCGCGACTTCTACCTCGGGGAGCACGGAGCGCACGTCTTCGACTCCAACGGCAATGGGGGCCAGAGCGCGTGGTGGAACGGGCGGATCGTCGGTGGATGGTCGCGTCGCCCGGACGGATCGGTGCAGATCCACCCGTTCGAGAAGCTACCGCGTGCCGCGACGAAGGCTCTCTCGTCTCGTGCAGACGAACTCGCCGCCTGGCTGGGCGACGTGACTCCGCGGCCGGCCTTTCCTGCGCCGTTCATGCGTGGTGCGCCTCGATGAATGCGTACGGCCCCGGGCAGTCGCCGGGGGCGTGCACGCAGAGGAGATCGCGGGGCCGCAGCGCGGGGAACTACGTACACAATCGGGTCGTCAGCGCGAGGCCACGACAATAATTGTCGCGACGTCCCGCAGACGTCAGGGTTGTGTACGTGCGCGGGGCCTGAAGCCCATGGCACACGAGTGTCGGGGCGGGCGAGCAACTCTCCTGATCGCGCAGGTCAACGCTCACAGGGAGCTGCCAGCTCATCTCCAGACTGATGGCAGGCTGGAGGGAGAAGGTGTATCTGTGAACGAGATGGGTCAGGGAACAAGCCAGTTGATCAGCAAGGGCACCGGAGCCGGGCCCCGGGTACTCGTCGTCGACGACGAAACCAACATCCGCGAGCTGCTCTCGGTGTCGTTGAAATTCCAGGGCTACGACGTCGAGGTGGCGGCGGGCGGCCCCGAGGCCATCGACAGGTGCCGCACGTACAAACCCGATGTCCTGATCCTCGACGTGATGATGCCCGGCATGGACGGGTTCGGACTGCTCCGCCGGCTACGGGCAGACGGCATCGACGCCCCCGCACTCTTCCTGTCGGCCCGCGACTCCGTCGAGGACAAGATCAACGGGTTGACCATCGGTGGCGACGATTACGTCACCAAACCGTTCAGCCTCGAAGAGGTCGTCGCCCGTCTGCAGGTGTTGTTGCGTCGCAGTGGATTCGACGCGCAGGCCAAGGATTCGGCTCGGGTCACCTTCGCCGACATCGAACTCGACGACGAGACCCACGAGGTGTGGAAGGCGGGCAAGCTCGTCTCGCTCTCGCCGACCGAGTTCACCCTGCTCCGCTATTTCATGGTGAATGCGGGAACGGTCCTGTCCAAACCCCGCATCCTCGACCATGTCTGGAACTACGACTTCGGCGGTGAGGTCAATGTGGTCGAATCGTACGTGTCCTATCTGCGTCGCAAACTCGACTTCGGCGAGAAGCCGCTCATCCACACGCTGCGCGGCGTCGGGTACGTGATGCGAGAGCCACGCACCTGATGGTCGCCGTCGGGGCGCAGTCCGGCGCCGCAAGAGCTGTCGCCGCGGAGAAGTCTGAACCGGTGGCGGGTGCTGTGGTCACCAGGGCCAAGCGCGGAGTGCCGCTACGTGTTTCGTTGGTGGCACTGACGGTTCTGCTCGTGGCCGTCGGACTGTTGGTGTCCGGGATCGCGGTGACGTCGGCGATGAAGAGCGACCTGATGTCGCGCACCGACACGGGCCTGGTCACCGCCGTCGACACCTGGGCCAAGCCCAAGATGCGGATCAGCGAGTCGCCGGGCCCTCCACCGGGACCGCGTAGGCCGCCGTCGCCCTACTTCGTGCAGAGCACCTTGTACGACGGCAGCGTGATCTCCAGCAATGACTTCGACGACCAGCCGGCGATCTCGACTCTTCCAGCGGGTGACTACGGCCCGGCCACCGTCACGTCGGCAAACGACGACGGTCCGCAGTGGCGGGTGATCAAACGGTCGAGTCCGGAGGGACAGTCGATCGTGGCGATCCCGCTGACCGACGTCAACAAGACCATCTCGCGTCTGCAGTGGCTCGAATTCGGGATCGGTGCCGCGATCGTTCTCGTGATCGGAGTGCTCAGCTATCTGCTCGTCCGCTCCTCGCTGCGTCCGCTACGTCGGGTCGAGGAGACCGCGCATGCGATCGCTGCCGGAAATCTCAACATGAGAGTGCCGTCGGCCGCACCGAACACCGAGGTCGGCAGCCTGTCGTCGTCACTGAACACGATGCTGGGACAGATCCAGCACGCGTTCGCGACGACCGCCGCTTCCGAGCAGCAGGCCAGGGCGTCGGAGGAGAAGATGCGGCGCTTCATCGCCGACGCGTCGCACGAACTGCGCACCCCGCTGACGTCGATCAAGGGATTCGCCGAATTGTCGCGTAGCGGAGCGCTCCCCGACACAGGCGATGCTCTGCGCCGGATCGACGACGAGGCAGGCCGAATGGCGCTGCTCGTCGAGGATCTGCTGACCCTTGCGCGTCTCGACGCCCACCGCCCACTCAACTCGGAACCCGTTGACGTCCTGTCGTTGGCCGCCGACGCGGTGCAGGCGGCACGCGTCGCGGCACCGCAGCGGAGTATCCGACTGCAGTTCGGTGACTCCGACGAGCCGCCGATCGTGCTGGGCGACGCCTCGCGTTTGATGCAGGTCATCCGCAACCTGGTGAACAACGCCGTGGTGCACACGCCGAAGGACGCATCGATCACCGTCGGCGTCGACGTCGACAGCGGTGACACCGTCGGTGTCGGAGGCAGCCACGACGATGTGGTGATCACCGTCGCCGACACGGGCCAGGGGCTCGACCCAGCCGACCTCGAGCACGTCTTCGAGCGGTTCTACCGCGGCGACAGCTCGCGCTATCGCGGCGAGGGCGGCGGCAGTGGACTCGGTCTGTCGATCGTGGCTGCGCTCGTCGACGCGCACGGTGGTCGGGTAGGCGTCGAGTCGACGCCCGGCCAGGGTGCGCGCTTCTGGGTGCGACTGCCCCGGCTCACATCCTGAGCCGAGACTGCCGACTGTGCGCCCCCTGCCGCCGACTGTGCGCCCCTTGCCGTCGACCGTGCGCCCCTTGCCGCCGACCGTGCACTGCCTGGCGTCGACTGTGCGCCCCTTGCCGCCGACCGTGCACTGCCTGGCGTCGACCGAGCATCACACCAGTCGGCGCAGCCGCGCGAACTCGGTGACGTCGTCGCGGAAACGGTCGAGTGTCCCCAGCGTGTACATGCCGTCGATCTGACGATTAACCCACAGCTGATGGATTCGGCGCAGATCCGCCTGACGTGACTTCCAGCCGATCCCGTCGATCACCGCGAGTACCAACTGTCTCGGCAGACGTACCTCCGCCATCTCCTCGATCTCGCGGACCGCATCGGTCAGTTTCGATCCCGTCGAATCGAAACCCTTTGCCGCGACGACGATGTCGGGTGCATGAGGGTCGCCGACGATGAGGTCGGCCGGGGCATCGCGACCGTTCCGGCCGACGAAGCGCCCCCGGACCGTGTAGGTCAGGCCGAGCTGCTCGGCAATGGCTTCTATCTCGTCTTCGATTCGACGACCCGACGCCCCCGCCCGGGTGGCGGTCTGCCGGGTACCCGAGCGGGCGACGAGGATGTCGGCGAACGTATAGGTGCGGTTCAGTTGCGCGTGCAATGCGCGGACGACATCGAACTCCTCGTCCATCCACGTGACCAGCGCAACGGGCTGGGTGCGTGCGAGTTTCCGCCACGACGACGTGCCGAACCGATGGCGCAGGAGGTTGTTCAACTTCTCCTGTGACAGCCCGACCGAGAGCCGCAGGATGCTGTCTTCGTCGGGGTGTTCCCGTGCCCACACGGCCAGGCCGGTGAGGTCGGTGTCGAGCATCTCGCCGAGCGACGCAACGGCGTCGGCGATTCGGGCCGATTCCTCGGTGGCCACCGTGGGATCGACGTGAGGGGTCAGCTGTCCCAGCGAGTCAAGGTACTCGTCGAAGTCGGGTGCGTCGCTCATCGAGACGGGTTGTCGCTCAATCTCGTCCGATGAAGAGGTACTCACTCACATCGCGCCGGGTGGCGGCGGCGTGCGTGCCGAAGCTGTACTTGTGGTCGATGGCGATGACCTCCACCGACGGCTTGACCTTGCCCAGCAGGTCGACGATGCGGTCAGCGCCGGGTAGTGCGTTCGACGAGTACGACAGCACGATCGCGCCCGCATCCTCGAAGTGCTCGAACGTGCGCAGCAGCGCGTCGTCGATGGTCCGTTTGTAGGCGAACGGCGTGAACCGCTTCGGTAGCTTCTTGGTCTTGGTGTTCTCCATGATGGTCATGCCCTCCCAGTAGACCGACAGGCCCTCGAGGAAGTGGTAACGCTTGATGTAGTCGTTGTCGTCTGTGGGCGGGGCGTACGGGGGGTCGAGGTAGACGAGGTCGGGCGCGGCGTCGAACAGGGGACTGACGTCGAGGTCGAAGATGTCGCCGCAGGTGCTGCGATGCTTGGACCCGTTGCTGAAGACCGTCGAGTTGTACTCCGACGCCGCGCGCAGTTTGAAGTGGTCGCGCAGCGACATGCGTAGGTCGCGTCGGCCGTCGGCATAGCGGGTGGCGTCGGTGAACGTGAAGACACCGCGCGGCTGTTTGCGCGCTGCCGAGAGCACCAGTGCCGAGATGGCGAGGTCGCGTCGGTATCCGCGCAGCCGGGCGATGTGCGACCACGCCGAGTCGAGGAAGGCACGGTCGGCGGCGTCGAAGTAGAGGCCGTCGAAGGTCCGTCGGATGAAGTCGCGGTCGTCGGCAGGCGGACCGCAGATCTCGTCGATCAGATCGGGCTCCAGGCGTACCGAGGAGTTGGCCACCGTCGCGCGGGTGATGATGTGCGGGAAGTTCAGGAAGTCGTTACTCGCGACGGAAAACCCCTGGGCCTTGAGCAGATACGAGACCACACCGGATCCGGAGAATGCGTCGACGGCGGTCGTGCCGCCGATGTCGGCGAATGTGCGCTCGAGGTGCGGGAGGAGCCGATACTTGGAGCCCATATACCGCAACCGGGGGAAGCGTTGGGCGCGTGCCACCACCTCTGCGGAACCGATCGACCGGGCCCCGGACGACGCTGCAGTCGAGGGTGCAGACTGCGTCGCGGGCGCGGCGTCGGTGAACTCTCGACGACTCACAGGAAAAGAATGTCACGCCGCACTGACAAGATCGCAGCCAACACGTCGGGGCCGGCGTCGATCAGACCTAGACTGTCTCCATGGCATCGGTATTCACCAAGATCATCAACGGAGAACTACCCGGTCGTTTCGTGTGGAAAGACGGGCAGGCCGTCGCATTCCTCACCATCGAGCCGGTGACCGAGGGCCATGTTCTGGTCGTACCGCGTAAAGAGGTCGATCACTGGGAGCAGATGGACACGGCGTCGTTCACCCATCTCGCCGACGTCGCGCAGCAGGTGGGCAGGGCCGTCAAGGCGGCATTCGACGCTCCGCGGATGGGTCTGCTCATCGCGGGCCTCGAGATACCGCACGTGCACCTCCACGTCTTCCCGGCCAAGAGCATGGAGACGTTCGACCTCAGCAAGGCCCGCAAAGACATCACCCCGGAGGAACTCGACGCCGACGCCGAGAAGATCCGCGCAGCCCTGCGCGCCACCGGGTACGGGGAGTACGTCGCCGACTGATCCGCCCATGACTGCACCCATCGGCCGGTGATAGAACACGAGTCGCCCTGGCCGACCCAGCACTCACCTCCTTGACGACGCTCGTCACGTGATGCTCTGCGAGTTCGTAGTGTCGCAGGCTCGAGGCCGGTGGATGCGCGACAGCGCACACGTGTCAGTGGGGTCGACCTGGAGGTCTTGCGCGTGCTGAGGCGTGCCGTCGTGTCGCCGCATCCGAGGCGATGTATGGAGTTCTCAAGGGTCGTGTGTCCGGCGCCGACGTGACGCCGGACAGTAGGTGCCTTACAGAGAGCGCACGCGTCACGTGCCGGGTAGAGCACGCGGGATACGGGCAGTGTCGATGAGGTGGGGGGTCGATGAGGTGAGGGTCGATGAGGTTAGGCGACGGAGGTTGTTGTGTGCTGCCCGGCGGCGGGTTCAGGCGGCGACGTCGTCGAATCGCATGGTTCGTCGGTTGTAGGCGGGTAGTGGTGTGAGGTGGGGGTCGACGCTGGCGGGTGGGATGAGCCAAGAGTGGCGGTCGTGGCCCATCACGACGTCCCAGTCGCTGGCGTGGATGTGTGCGTGGCAGGAGGGGCAGAGTAGGCAGCCGTTGTCGAGATCGGTTGCGCCGCCGTCGATCCAATGGTGGATGTGGTGCACGTGAGACCACGAGGCGGGGCCTCCGCACTTCACGCAACATTCGTCACGGATGACGATGGCCTTGCGTAGGTGGTGTGGGAACAGTCGTTTGGTGTGGCCCATCTCGAGCGGCACTGTCTCGCCGTTGATGACGACCTCAGTGAGCGAGGCGTCGCATCCGAGCGCTCGCGCGGTCAGTTCGGTGATCGGTCCTACCCAGGGCAGGCGGGCCGGTTCTGGGGTGTCGGCGTGGACGAGCAGCGCCAGGTTGGTTCGGGGCGCAGTGACGAAGGGTGTGTCGATCGCTGCGGCGAGGTCGAGGATCTGTTCGAGGGCTTCGGTGCGTCGCTGTCCGACCGAACGTCTGTCAGGTGAGCCGTCGGGTTCAATGCGTTCGGCTGAGAGTGAATCGATTGCGGTGTTCAGCTTTTCGGCGATCACCACATCCACGTCGCCACGAATCTCGGTGCGCCCCTCACCGTTCTGTGTGATCGAGAGAGTGTTGATGGTTCGGTCTTCGGCTGCGGGGATGCCACCATTCTCTCGCACGTGCTCGTTTGCTCGACCGCGTGCGACCAACGCGATCTCTCGCGGTGTGGCCCCCGACAAACCCTGTGCGATGAGTGCGCGTTCGTGGTCGAGTCGCTCGTCATTCGAAAGCCTTTCCGCAGAGCGCTTCTCGATGTGGGCGAGTCCGGACACCATCGCCGACGTGTGCTCGCTCGAGAACACGCCGTCTTCAACGTAACCGGGCAGTCGCTGCAACGTCGCCATCGCCATGCCGATCTGCAACCAGCGCGTGGCGGTTGCAGGCGCCGCGCCCATCTCCATGAGCAGAACGCGCGTCCTGCCACCCGGCCCCGCGACCTTGAGTCTGTCCATGGCGGCAGCATGCGTGGATATCAGGAAGTCGATGACATTGCGCATCGTCATCAATGTCTTTGTCGCATCGTAGATCTCGCGGCCGGAGGCGTCGTTGTCGAGGCGGATCTCGCGGAGTCTCTCGAGGAGAGTGGGGAGCGAGGGCATATGTCCATTATGTGTAGAACGGTTGTTCGAGTCAAGGGATCGGATCAAGAAATATCAGCGAAAAATACTGCACAGCAACATGATTCGATCACGCACATTTGCCCCGCAACCAATTGTAGCGACCGCCTATGACACTTTCGGAGCGTCGAATTCGGTTATCCACAAGCGGCGTCGACCCTGTGCGGCTCGATCACATCGCCGCAGCGCCGATCGCTGTGAAGCCATTTCATGTGATACGTCGTGTCGTGGTGGCGTTGATCGCTTGTGCGGCAACGGTAGTGGGCGTGCTCGTGACGGCGCCCGCGGGCGCATGCAACGACATCCGTCGGCGCGACTGCGCAGGGTTACGGTGCGGTACCCGCGAACTCCCGCGGCCAACGGTCCGATAGGTCCGTCGACGAGTCCTGGTGACTGCACAAGGACTGGCGCACAGTTTCTGCGACGCGAGCCGTCGGATTGCGATGCGCTGCGTGCGTCACCGCGACGGATACGTCTGCCATCCGGGATGCGTGCGAACGGTGGCATAACGCGCGTCGGCGACCTGATTGCAGATACACGTGTTGTCGACAGACGCGAGTGAAGTTCTCCGCGCATCTGTCAGGAACACGTGTATCTGCGCGCCACAGCAGTAGCTGTCGGCACACTCGCCCACATACTTCGCGTTATGGGCGGATCAGACGCTCCGGTGGATGAGCAGCGGCATGACGGCGGTGGCGCCCGCCTCGCGCAGCGCCGCGGCGGCCAGGGTGATCGCCCACCCCGACCGCGACTCGTCGACGACGAGCAGCACCTTCTGACCCGCGACCTCGGCTGGAGGTTCGCCGAGATGGTCGCGCCAATACCTCGCCTCGACTGCGCCGGGGGCATCCCGATCGGGTGGGTTGCCCTGCCGAACGGGTAGATGTCCGCCCGGTCGCTTCCCGACGATGCGCAGATGCTCTGCCAGTTGGTCGGCCAGGTTCGTGCCGGTCAGACGCAGCGACATGATCATGTCCGGCCGCTGTCCGGACTGGCGTACCCACGCCGAGAGCGTCGACACCGCGGCGTCACCGAGGTCGCCCAACGCCTGCCGGTCGTTGTCGCGGGCTGCCGCCAACAGATCAGCCCATTCCGGGGCATCGGCATGCGCCAGTACCCGTCCGGGTTGGGCTGCGAGGTCGTCGGCGATTCGTCCTCGCCGCCCGAAATCGCCGCCAGGCCACATCTTTCGCGGTTCGAGGATCTGTGCGGAGCGGCGGAGTTCGCCGGTGATGGTGCGCACGACGGCAGGATCGACATCGGCGGTCAGCGGTGGCGTCAAGCTCCCTGTGCACACCGAACACCGGCCGCACGGTTGCGCCTGCGGATCGTCGAGCGACTCGGTGAGCAACTGCATCAGACACCGACGGCCTGCGATGTAGTCGCGCATGATGTCGGCCTCCCGACGCCGGACCTCGACCACCCCGTCGTAGTGCGCGGCGTCGTAGGTCCAGGGCACACCTGTCACAGACCAGCCGTCGGGGCCGCGTTCGGTCGCGCCGTCGACCGCGAGTTGTTTGAGCATCAGCTCGATGCGTCCGCGCCGCTGCCCGGTCGCGGCCTCCAGGGATGGCACCGACATCGGTTCGTCGGACCGGCGCAGTGCGTCGAGCACGGTGTCCATCTTCGCCGGATCGGGGATGGTCGCGGTCGCGAAGTATTCCCACACAGAACTGTCCGTATGAGATGCCAAGAGCATCACGACGGCGTCGTCGAGCGCACGGCCCGCACGCCCGACCTGCTGGTAGTACGACACCGGTGACGGCGGCGACCCGACATGCACCACGAAACCCAGATCCGGTTTGTCGTATCCCATCCCGAGCGCCGAGGTCGCCACCAGGGCTTTCACCTGGTTGTGCAGCAAGGCGTCTTCGAGGTGGTGGCGACGGTCGGCGTCGAGCTGCCCGGTGTACGCCTCGACGGCGAGTGAGTCGCCGTGCACTGCACGGATGGCATCGACGAGCCGTTGCGCGTCGGCGACGGTGAGCACGTACACGATCCCCGAACCGGGAAGCTCGGGCAGGTGCTGGGCGACCCAGCCGTATCGGTCGATCGGCGACAAACCGTCAATCACGTTCAGGTGCAACGAGCTACGCGCAAGCGGACCGCGCAGTACCAGCGTCTCCGACTGCCCGCCGCCCGCGCTCAGCTGCGCCGCGACGTCGTCGGTGACCCGACTGTTGGCCGTGGCAGTGGTGGCGAGAACAGGCGTCTGGGGATTGAGTGACTGCAGGACGTCGGACACCCGGCGGTAATCGGGCCGGAAGTCGTGACCCCAGTCGGAGATCGCATGCGCTTCGTCGATGACGAGCAACCCGATCTCACCGGCCAACGCGTCGAGCACCCGCCTGCCGAACCCGGGATTGGCGAGACGCTCGGGCGAGACGAGCAGCACGTCGAGGTCGCCGGAGCGCAGCGAGGCCTCGATCTCTGACCACTCGTCGACGTTCGACGAGTTGAGCGTCGCCGCACGCAACCCGGCCCGCTGAGCTGCGGACACCTGGTCGCGCATGAGGGACAACAGTGGCGACACGATCAGCGTCGGCCCACGCCGATGCGATCGCAGGATCGCCGTCGCGGTCCAATACACCGCCGACTTTCCCCACCCCGTCGCCTGCACCACCAGAACACGTGGCCCGCTCGCTTCGCTCCCGGCGCCGGGCACTCGCGGCCCGCTCGCTTCGCTCCCGGCGCCGGGCACTCGTGGCCCGCTCGCCCGGTCGGTCGATCCCACCAACCCCGCAACCGCGCGGAGCTGGTCGTCGCGTAGGCGGGCGCCGTCGCCCGCGAGACTGGTGATCACGGCGTCGGCGACAGCCTGGTCGTCGTCGGAGAGCTGGAGGGGTGTGCTCGTCATGCCCGCCAATCTAGTGACGGGTACCGACGACAGCCTTTTCCCAGGCCAGACGTTCACAGGAAGCTGGCAGGGTTGACGCAGAGTGGACGAAGTTTGCCCCTCGAATCTGTTAGTCATGACGACAGAAGCCCTCCCGCAGGCCGCTGCACCCGTGACGATCGTCGCCGACACCTCGCCCGATGCTCCGGTACTCGACATCGTCGTTCCGGTCTACAACGAAGAGGCCGACATCGCCGACTGCCTCCGCCGATTGCACGACCACCTCCGCGCCCACGTCCCGTTCACGGCACGCATCACCGTCGCGGATAACGCCAGCACCGACAACACAGTCACGATCGCGGCCGAACTCGCCGGTGAACTCGGTGGCATCCGCGTCGCGCATCTCGACCAGAAGGGTCGCGGGCGGGCACTCAAGGCGGTGTGGATGCGTAGCGATGCGCGGATCGTCGCCTACTGCGACGTCGATCTCTCCACCGATCTCAACGCACTGATGCCGCTCATCGCGCCGCTCGAATCGGGCCACTCCGACATCGCGATCGGTTCGCGACTCTCCCGCGGATCGCGCGTCGTGCGCGGACCGAAGCGCGAATTCATCTCGCGCTCATACAATCTCATCCTCCGCACGACGATGCGCGCGAAGTTCTCCGACGCCCAGTGCGGGTTCAAGGCCATGCGCACCGATCTAGCGCGTCAGGTCCTGCCGTACGTCGAGGACACCGGATGGTTCTTCGACACAGAGTTACTCGTGCTCGGTGAGCGGATCGGCCTGCGCATCGCCGAGGTCCCGGTCGACTGGGTCGACGACCCGAACAGCACCGTCGACATCGTCTCCACAGCCGTCGACGACCTCAAGGGGTGCGCACGTGTGGGCTACGCGCTCGCGCGCGGCCGCCTGCCGATCGCGGAAATGAGGTCGACGGTCGGTCGCGCACGGACCGCCGGTCCCGATATCGCGGGCGTGCCCCACGGCATGGTCGGCCAACTCGTTCGATTCTGCGTCGTCGGCGCGGCGTCGACGGCCGCCTACGCCGTGCTCTACCTGCTGCTGCATTCGATCCTCGGCTCGCAGGTGTCCAATTTCGTCGCCCTGGCGGTGACCGCGGTCCTCAACACCGCGGCCAACCGAAAGTTCAGCTTCGGGGTGCAGGGTCGCGAGGACGCGCTCAAACACCAACTCTTCGGTTTCGGCGTCTTCCTCTTCGGCTGGGTGGTCACCGCGGGTGCGTTGGCGGGCCTGCACTCGTTCGCCCCCGGCGCCTCCAAGCACGTCGAACTGCTCGTGCTGATCGTCGCGAACCTCGTAGCCACCGCGACCAGGTTCGTCGGTCTGCGCTGGGTGTTCCGCGCGCACCTGAGACGCACGGCCGAGGCAGCGGAGTGATGTCCCCGCACATGAACGGTCACCGCAAGCGCCAACCACCGCAAGACCTGAGCACCTCTGAGCGAGAAGCGAGACGATGACAAGCACCACAACCGCATCGGTGACGGCCCCGGATTCCCGGGGCCACGCCCGCGTCGACGACCATGCTGCGACGCCGGTCCGCGCCCGCCTCTGGCAGCGACTGTCGCTGGGCGCGCTGTTGATCGCGACGACGATCATCAACCTGTGGAACCTCTCGGCCAACGGCTGGGCCAACTCGTTCTACTCCGCCGCCATCCAGGCCGGCTCGCAATCGTGGAAGGCGTGGTTCTTCGGGTCGTCGGACATGGCGAACTCGATCACCGTCGACAAACCGCCCGCGTCGCTCTGGATTCCGGCACTGTCGGTGCGGGTCTTCGGGCTGAACTCGTGGGCGATCCTGGTGCCCAACGCGCTGATGGGCGTGGCGGCGGTGGCGCTGCTGTATTGGATGACCCGTAAGTACTTCGGGCACTGGGCGGGCATCCTCGCGGGCGCGACGCTGGCGCTGACGCCCGTCGCGGCGATGATGTTCCGGTTCAACAACCCGGAGGCGCTGCTCATCCTGTTGATGATCGCCGCGGTCTGGGCCTGCCTCAAAGCTGTTGAGACAGGACGGCTTCGGTGGATGATCCTCGTCGGAGTGTTCGTCGGCTTCGGCTTCCTCACCAAGCAGCTGCAGGTGATGCTGATCGTGCCGGGCCTCGCCATCACCTACTTCGCGTTCGGACCCGGCGGTTGGGGCCGACGCCTCGCATACTGCTTCGCCGCGCTCGGCGCGATGATCGTCAGCGCGGGATGGTGGCTGCTGGCCGTCGCACTCTGGCCGGTCTCGTCCCGACCCTGGATCGGTGGCTCCCAGCACAACTCGGTGATGGAACTGACGCTGGGTTACAACGGCTTCGGGCGCCTGAGCGGTAACGAGACCGGGAGTGTCGGACCGGGAATGGGGCGTGGCTCCTACGGTGGCGCCGCCTTCGGGCCCGGCGGGATGGGCGCCGACATCGCAGGCGGCGGTGGCCCCGGCGGTCCGGGCGGGCGCGGCGGCATGTGGGGACAACCCGGTCTGCTGCGTATGTTCCAATCGGAGCAGGGCGGTCAGATCGCATGGCTCATCCCGTCCGCGCTGCTGCTCGGTATCGCCGCACTCTTCATCATCGGTCGCGCAAGGCGCACGGACACCCGTCGTGCATACATAGTGGTGTGGGGACTGTGGCTGCTGGTCACGATGGGTGTCTTCAGCTTCATGGCGGGCATCTTCCACAGCTACTACACGGCGGCGCTCGCTCCGGCGGTGGCAGCGGTACTCGCCGGCGGTGCTGCAGTCGCCTGGCGTGCGCGAGACCACGTCTGGGTGCGTTGCGTCCTGGCCGCGGCGGTATGGATCGCCGCGATCTGGGGGTTCGCGCTGCTCGCGAGGTCGTCGGACTTCGTGCCGTGGCTGCGCTATGTGGTGTTGTTCCTCGGGATCGTGGGCGGGCGGCCATGCTGTTCGCGCACCGCGCGTATCTCGGTGCGCTCGCCATCACGATGTCGGTGATCGCGGCGATGGCCGGTCCGTTCGCCTACACCGTCGACACGATCACGACGGCCAAGCAGGGATCGATCATCAGCGCGGGACCTCGCGTCGACGGTGGCTTCGGCCCGGGTGGGGGAATCCGCATGGGTCGCGCGGGCTTCGGGGGGACACGCGGCATGTCGCCCATGGCGGGCGGTCCCGGCCAGCTCGGTCAGGCGGGCCAGCAACCCGGGCAGCCCGGTCAGGCGGGCCAACAACCCGGGCAACCGGGTCAGGTGGGCCAGCAACCCGGACAGGGCCAGCAGGGGCAGACGTGGCAGCCCGGGCAATCCCAGAACGGTACGGGTTCCCGATTTGCAGGCGCGCGGGGCGGGATGGGAGGCCCCGGCGGCGGGCTGCTCAACGGATCGAAGCCCAGCGCGCAGATGCTGGCGCTGCTGAAAGCCGATGCCGGGGACTTCACCTGGGTGGCTGCGGCGGTCGGGTCGAACACGGCCTCGGGCTACCAACTCGAATCCGGGTATTCGGTGATGCCGATCGGCGGATTCAACGGCACCGATCCGTCGCCGACGCTCGCGCAGTTCCAGAATCTGGTGAAGCAGAGGAAAATCCACTACTTCATCGGTGGTGGCGGTTTCCCGGGCGGACGCTCCGACAGCACCAGGCCGTCGAGTCAGATCACACAGTGGGTGGAGCAGAACTTCACCGCGAAGACGGTCGATGGTGTGACCGTGTACGACCTGACGGCACATAACTAACGGCAGGCAGGAGTAGCGGGGCCCGATCGACAAGCGCAGATTGGAATCATTCCAGTGTCCGTTGTGCGAACTGCCGTTGCCGCCTGGTGACATTAAGGTTCATCAACGTGGCAGTGACGATCGGACATCGGCTGAGCCGGATGACGGGCCGCGACCCTCACGAGGAGCGACGCGCAGCGACCAACCTGGAATTGTTCTTCGACCTCGTCTTCGTGGTGGTCTTCTCGGTCGCCGGGACTCAGGTCGCCCACTACCTGGCTGAAGGGCATTGGCGTACAGCCGTCTTCGGATATGTGCTGTGTACCTTCGCGGCGATCTGGGCGTGGATCAACTTCAGCTGGTTCTCGTCGGCCTTCGATACCGATGACTGGTTCTTCCGCGTCATGGTGTTGGTGCAGATGGTCGGCGTGGCGATCCTCGCCTTGGGCGTCGCGCCGGTGTTCTCGTCGATCGACCACAACGAGCACGTCGACATCCGGGTCCTGGTGACCGGATACGTGGTGATGCGACTGGGGTTGCTGACGCAGTGGCTGCGAGCGGCCTCGCAGAGCACGAGGTATCGCAGGACGTGTCTGACCTATGCGCTGATGATCTTCATCGCCCAGGTCATGTGGGTGATCGTTGCGATTGTCGATCTCGCGTTGTGGCCCACCATCGTCGCGATCCTGGTGTGTGCATTCGTCGAGATGCTCGGTCCGTGGATCGCCGAGAACAAGATGAACCGACGCCGTGGCACCCGCACCACATCGCCGAGCGGTACTCGCTGCTGACGATAGTCACCCTCGGCGAGGGGGTGGTCGGGACCGTTGCCGTACTGCAAGCCGTCGTCGAGGAAGAGGGCTGGACGACGTCGTCGGCGGTCTTCGGTCTCTCTGCCATGGTCATGACCTTCGCCATGTGGTGGATCTACTTCACGGTTCCCGTCGGCGACGCCCTGCACACCAACAAGGCCAAGTGCTTCGAGTGGGGGTACGGACACACGGTCATCTTCATGGCGGCGGCGGCGACCGGGGCAGGACTCGAGGTTGCTGCCCTGTGGACCGAACACGAGGCGACCATCAGCGCCGGGGCCGTCGTCGCCTGCGTCGCGGTGCCGCTGGGAATCTACTGTCTGTCCGTGATCGGCATGTACGACTATCTCGTCAAGTTCGATCCGACGTCAGTGTTGTGTGCGGTGGGAACCGCAGTCCTACTCGTCGCCGGGGTGTGGATGGCTTTTGCCGGGGTGTCGCTGACCGCCGCCATCGTGGTGGTCACCTTGGCACCGGTGTTCGTCTTGATCGTCGACGAGGTGTTCCGCGTGCCCCGGCGCGCGCGAGTGTTGCTGGCGATGGGGGTCGACGCCGCGGTCTAGAACCTGCGCAACCTGTGCTGCTCGCCGCGGTGTCCACCCACTAGAGTCGTGGGCGTGCGCGTACTAGTCATCGGCTCGGGCGGCCGTGAACACGCCCTTCTCCTCGGCTTGTCCCGCGATCCGTCGGTCTCCGATCTGCACGTCGCCCCCGGTAACGCGGGCACCGCTGCGCTCGCCACCAACCATGCCGTGGACGTCGCGTCGGCCGACGCGGTGGTGGCACTCGCGCGCGAGGTCGCGGCTGAGCTCGTGGTCATCGGCCCCGAGGTTCCCCTCGTCCTCGGTGTGGCCGATGCCTTGCGGGAGGCCGGTTTCGCGACTTTCGGTCCCGGGGCCCGGGCGGCGCAGATCGAGGGCTCGAAGGCCTTCGCCAAGGACGTCATGGCCGCTGCCGGGGTACGGACCGCGCACAGCGAGGTCGTCGACAACCCAGCGAAACTCGACGCCGCTCTCGATCGTTTCGGACCCACCTGGGTGGTCAAGGACGACGGTCTCGCAGCGGGTAAGGGTGTCGTGGTCACCACTGATCGCGCCGCTGCGCGCAGCCACGCCGCCGAATGCCTGGAGATCGGACATCCCGTACTGCTCGAGAGTTTTCTCGACGGACCGGAGGTCTCACTGTTCTGTCTCGTCGACGGCGACACCGTCGTGCCGCTGATCCCGGCGCAGGACCACAAGCGTGTCGGCGACAACGACGCGGGCCCCAACACGGGCGGTATGGGCGCGTATACGCCGCTGCCGTGGTTGCCCGACGACGTCACGCAGCAGATCGTCGACGATGTGGTGAAACCCGTTGCCGCGGAACTGGTGAGACGGGACACCCCGTTCTCCGGCCTGCTCTACGCCGGGCTCGCCATCGGCGCAGACGGACCGGCTGTCGTCGAATTCAACTGTCGCTTCGGCGATCCCGAGACGCAGGCGGTGCTCGCGTTGCTGAAGTCCCCGCTGGGGCAGGCGCTCAACGCGACGGCAACCGGGACCCTCGCCGACCTCCCGCCGCTGGAGTGGGAAGACGGTGCTGCGGTCGTGGTGGTGATCGCGGCGGAGAACTACCCGGGAAAACCGCGCACCGGAGACGCCATCATCGGCGCTGGCGGGGAAGGTGTGCTGCACGCCGGGACGGCCCTCGACGCCGCAGGGCAGGTCGTGTCATCCGGTGGACGTGTGCTCGGGGTGCTCGGCGTTGGAGCCGACCTCGCCGAGGCGCGCGCGCAGGCCTACGAGCGGATCGAGGCCATCAAGTTGCCCGGTGCGCACCACCGGACCGACATCGGCAGGGCCGCGCTCGACGGCGAGATCAGTATCTGACCCCGGCTGAATTCACCGGGCCAGTTCTCGACCGAGGAACGCCACCTGGTCGGGAAGCACGCTGCGCCAGTACCGGTTGGTGTGGCCACCCGCTGCGGTGCCGAATGCTGCAGGCGGATGGAGCCCCGCGGCCCACTGGCGCGTGTAGGTGTAGAACTGGTCGCTCGAACCGATGTTGATCAGCAGTGGGATCTTGTCGAATGCCCGCTGCTGTCCGAACAGCGAATTCTGCTGGTAATCCTCGAAGCTGTCGAACGCGCGGGCCGGGTAGTTGCTCGGGTCGGCCCACAGCGCCGGTGAACTGACCGCGATTGCGGCAACCCGCGGGGAACCGAGCATCGCGCCGAGACGGAGCGCCCCGTAGCCGCCCATCGACCAGCCGAAGAGGCCGATGCGTTCGGTCGACACATCGAGGTCGGAGTTGCCGGCCAGCATGGGGATGAACTCGTCCAGAACCATTGCGCCGCCGTCTGTTCCGTCTGCTCGTGCGTGCCAGTAGTTGCGGGCGCCGTCGGCGGCGGCGATCGCGAACGGCGGGTTGCCGGCGTCGACGTACTCCTGGAGCACGTTCTGGATACTCAGCTTGCTGGTGAAGATCGACTGCTCGTTGGTGTTCAGTGCGTGGAGCACGACGACCACCGGAAGCGTCCCGCTCACGCCGGTTGGTCGGGCGAGTGCCCAGCGCGTCGGGCGGCCGCCCATCTTGGCGGAGACGAAGCTACCGGTGACGACCTCGGGTCCCTCGGCGATGGGTGCGGGCGAGGTCTCGCTCGGCAGTTCGTCGTCGGCCGAGCGCGGCGCTGCGCGTCGCTGATCGACGGTCACCGCGTCCGACCGCGAACATGCCGACACGGCGCCGACCGCCGCGAGTCCCAGCACCGACGAGAGCACGGCACGCCGGGAGACCCGGTCCGGCGTGGTGCGGGGCGAGGACGGGAACTCGGAAGCGAGGGGTGGGCGGTCGGTGCTCATCGAGTTCACAGGATAGTTGGCGCGATCTAGATGGCGGCGATCGCCGCCTTCAGTTTCGTGGACGCCTCTGCTGCGACCTCGGGCAGCCCAGGAGCGTCGGCGACCTGAACCATGATGTCGGGGTTCATGGCCTCGACGATCACCTCACCGTCGACATCGGGGTTCGCGCGGACCACCACGTTGCACGGCAGCAGCAGGCCGATCTGGCGTTCGACGCCGAGTGCGCGGTGGGCCAGCCCGGGATTACAGGCGCCGAGAATGAGATACGGCTCGATGTCGGCGTCGATCTTCTTCTTGAGCGTCGCCGTGACGTCGATCTCGGTGAGCACGCCGAAGCCCTCATCGGCCAATGCGGCGCGGGTGCGTTCCACCGCGTCGTCGAAGTCGGTGGTCACAGTGGTGGAGTAGCCGAGTTGCATGCGCAGTCCTTTCTCGGGTGGCGGTCTGACTCTGTGTCAGGCCAGAGCGAGGAACAGCTTCTCGAGCTGTTCCTCGGTCATCGGTTCGGTTGTCGCTTCGTCGCCGGTGAGGCATTCGCGCAGACCGGTGGCGACGATCTTGAATCCTGCGCGATCGAGTGCCCGCGACACGGCGGCGAGCTGCGTCACCACGTCCTTGCAGTCGCGCCCCTGCTCGATCATGGAGATCACTCCTGCGAGTTGTCCGTGCGCGCGGCGCAGTCTGTTGAGTACCACCGTGATGGCCTCGTCGTCTCCGACCATGAAGTCACTCTCCTCGCTCCGTGTCCGAATCGCCGTGATGATGACGGGACCTGCGCCGTTCGTCTTCTCTCATCATACCCCCGGGGGTATATGGCGATCGTGAGGCCGAGATTCGCGAAAGCCAACCACGTATCGCCGGTCGCTTGGCAGCATGGGGACCATGACGGCGGCGACGACTCCCAAGGGAGAACGCCGACGGTCGCGCCTGATCGCGGCCGCCGGAGAGTTGTTGCTGGAAGGCGGCTTCGACGCCGTGCGTCACCGGGCGGTCGCCGATCGCGCTCAGCTGCCGCTGGCGTCGACGACCTACTATTTCGGATCGCTCGAAGACCTCATGGCCGAGGCGGCGGCGTTCGTCTCGCGGGCCGACGAACAGGCCGTCATCGACCGCGGTGACGCCGTCGCCCGGCGTCGGCGCGGCGGCCACGCGACGGCGGAGACCCTCGCCGACGTCTTCGTCGGGTCGGCCACGCCGAACGACGAACTGGCCGCCCGGTACGAGATGATCGCCCTCACGCCGAGATATCCGCGGCTCTACGACGTCGTCGCCGCGCGACACGCGACTCTCGCAGGCGTGCACCTGCAGGTCCTCGAGAAATCCGGGCGTGCGGCGCGCGCGAGCCACGTCGAGAACCTGATCGCGATCGAGGACGGAGCGGTTCTGGGTGCGCTCGGACGCGGATCGTCGCCGGTCGACGCCACGTGCGATGCGCTCGTGGAGGTTGTCGACGTCTTGGCCCCGCGGCTGGATGAGCTCAGATGATGCGATGGGATGGCTGGTGGGGACACCGTGGGGAGGAACTGACGTGCGGAGATCGGTGAAGGACCGGAGTATCGACGTTGCGCGATGCAGCTCGCTGGAGCGGCTCGCGGTGACCGTCGTGGTCGCTGTGGGTGTGTTCGTCGGTGCGTTGTCGGCGCAGGGCTCGGCGTCGGCCGAACCGGTGCAGGCCCCCGACCCCGGGGTGCCGTTCTCCTCGGTCGTGTACGGGACAGGGTGCACCTATTGGCTGACGGGACTCGTGAACTCCCGCGGAACGGTGACGTTCTGGGAGGGACGGAAGGGCTACACGCCGCAGCTCATCGGGAGTGCAGAGCCATCGGGCGGCCAGGCCACGGTGCGTTGGATTCCGCGGCGGACCGGCGACAGGTATCTCTACACGAAACAGAACGGTGCCCGTTCGACGCTGACGCTGGCGCGGGTGCACCAGGGCTACGGATCCGGCGGGATGTGCATCGCGCTCTGAGCCGATCGTGAGACCCCGGCGCCCGTAGGAGGCGGCACTCGCACGCACGATTAGACTGTTGACGTGTCGAAACCTGCCATCACCAATGTTCTGGCCAGCCGATATGCATCTGCCGACCTCGCCGAGATCTGGTCGGCGACCAACAAGATCGCACTCGAACGCCGCCTGTGGCTGGCAGTGCTGAAGGCGCAGCAGGACCTGGGAATCGATGTTCCAGATTGCGCGGTCGCCGACTACGAGGCCGTGATCGACCAGATCGACCTCGGGTCCATCGCCGAGCGCGAGCGCGTGACCCGCCACGACGTGAAGGCACGCATCGAGGAGTTCAACACGCTCGCCGGCCACGAGCAGATCCACAAGGGCATGACGAGCCGCGACCTCACGGAGAACGTCGAGCAGTTGCAGATCCTGCAGTCGCTGCGCCACGTGTACGCGCACGGGATCGCGGTGCTGGCCCGTCTCGTCGAGCACGCAGCGCAGTACAGCTCGACCGTCATGGCCGGACGCAGCCACAACGTCGCTGCGCAGGCCACCACGCTCGGCAAGCGGTTCGCTTCGGCCGCCGACGAGCTGATGATCGCCCTGCAGCGCGTCGACGAACTCATCGACCGCTATCCACTGCGCGGCATCAAGGGGCCGATGGGGACGAGTCAGGACATGCTCGACCTGCTCGGCGGCGACGCGTCGAAGCTCGCCGAACTCGAGACCCGCGTTGCCGGGCACCTCGGATTCGCGCGGTCGTTGACGTCGGTGGGACAGATCTATCCGCGTTCACTCGATCACGACGTGGTGTCGGCGCTGGTCCAGGTGGGTGCCGGACCGTCGTCGCTCGCGCACACGATCCGGCTGATGGCGGGCCACGAACTGGTCACCGAAGGATTCCAGCCGGGACAGGTCGGGTCGTCGGCGATGCCGCACAAGATGAACACCCGCAGCTGCGAGCGGGTCAACGGTCTGCAGGTGGTGCTGCGCGGCTACGGCTCGATGGCCGCAGAGCTCGCGGGTGCCCAGTGGAACGAGGGTGACGTGTTCTGCTCGGTCGTCCGACGTGTCGCGCTGCCCGACGCGTTCTTCGCGATCGACGGCATGCTGGAGACCTTCCTGACCGTGCTCGCCGAGTTCGGTGCGTACCCGGCCGTCATCGAGAACGAACTCGACCGGTACCTGCCGTTCCTGGCCACCACCAAGGTGTTGATGGCGTCGGTGCGCGCGGGGGTCGGTCGCGAGACCGCGCACGAGGCGATCAAGGAGAACGCTGTCGCCGTCGCGCTCGCGATGCGTGAGCAGGGTCGCGAACCCGACCTGCTCGATCGCCTCGCAGCCGACGACCGCATCCCTCTCGATCGCGCCCAACTCGACGCGCTCCTCGAGGACAAGGAGGTGTTCGTCGGTGCCGCGGGTCGCCAGGTCGCCGACGTCATCGCCGCTGCGGAGAAGCTGATCGCCGACAACCCCGAGGCCGCCAACTACGTACCCGCACCGATCCTGTAGTTCACGCCCTGCTGGTTGAAACCGCTCACTTCTTCTCAGAATGCCCGAGCTGCCAGTCGGGCAGTGCGGTATCGCGCAGACGTCGCTTGAGTTCCGCTGCATCGGGGAACCCGCCGTCGGCCTTCCGTTCCCAGAGCTGCGTTCCGTCGACGTCGATCCGGAAGACCCCACCGGTTCCCGGTACCAGGGTGACCGAGCCGATGTCGGTGCCGAAGGTGCTGAGCACTTCCGAGGCCATCCAGCTCGCACGGAGCAGCCAGTTGCATTGCGTGCAGTACGTGATGGTGATCGCGGGAGAGGCCATCCCTCTACGCTCCCACATGCGTCGTCGCCACACCGGAGCATCTAAGGTCGAGGTATGCGTCCAGCTCTCGATTCGTACACCTTTGTGACCTCGGGCAAGGTGCGCGAGATCTATCAGATCGACTCCGAAACCCTGCTCATGGTCGCCAGCGACCGTATCTCGGCGTACGACTTCGTGTTGTCGCCGGAGATTCCCGACAAGGGGCGCATCCTGACCGCGATGAGCTTCTTCTGGTTCGACGCGCTCGGCGTGCCCAACCATCTCGCCGGTGGCCCCGACGACGAGCGCATCCCGGCCGAACTCGTCGGCCGGTCGATGGTGGTGCACAAGCTGCCGATGGTGCCGGTCGAATGTGTGGCACGCGGATATCTGACGGGGTCGGGACTCCTCGACTACAACAAGACCGGCGCGGTATGCGGGGTGGTGTTGCCGTCGGGTCTGCACGAGGCCGACAAGCTGCCGGAGCCGATATTCACGCCTGCGACCAAGGCCGAGCAGGGTGATCACGACGAGAACATCACCGTCGAGCAGGCCGCAGAGCTCGTCGGTGCCGACCTCGCCGATTCGCTGCGCACCGCGACTCTCGACATCTACGGCAGGGGCGCCGACCTCGCCGCCAGCCGCGGAATCATTCTGGCCGACACCAAGTTCGAGTTCGGTCAGGCGCCCGACGGTTCGCTGGTTCTCGCCGACGAGGTGCTGACCCCCGACTCGTCCCGGTACTGGGATGCCGCCTCGTACACGCCGGGACACGTGCAGCCGAGTTTCGACAAACAGATCGTCCGGAACTGGTTGACGTCGGCCGCCTCGGGGTGGGATCGATCGTCGGACGACCCGCCCCCGAGCCTGCCCGCCGACGTCGTCGAACGCACGCGCGCACGGTACATCGAAGCCTACGAACTGATTTCGAAGAAGTCGTTCGCAGACTGGCCCGACCACGCATAGGAGACTCGTGACCGACACCACCCCCGGCAACGCTGCCGCGCTCACCGCGCCCGCCGCCAAGAAGGTACGCACCGAACGTGTCCACCACGGCGACACCTTCGTCGACGAGTACGAGTGGTTGCGCGACAAGGACGACGCCGAGGTGATCGCCTTCCTCGAAGCCGAGAACGCCTACACCGAGGCGCACACCGCGCAACTCGCGGACCTGCGGGCCACGATCTTCAGGGAGATCAAGTCGCGCACCAAGGAAACAGACATGTCGGTGCCGAGTCGACGTGGCGGCTACTGGTACTACGGCCGGACGCAGGAAGGCAAGCAGTACGGCATCCAATGTCGTTGCCCCATCGGCGATGTCGACGACTGGACGCCGCCGGAGGTCTCCGACGACGCTCCGCTGCCGGGTGAGGAGATCCTGCTCGACGCCAACGTCGAGGCACAGGGACACGAGTTCTTCAGCCTCGGAGCGCTCGCTGTCAGCCACGACGGCAAGTGGCTCGCGTTCAGCACCGACGTCGTCGGAGACGAGCGGTATACGTTGCGCTTCAAGAACCTCGAGACCGGCGACCTGCTTCCCGATGTCATCACCGACACGGCGGGAGGGGCGTCGTGGTCACTCGACGCCAAGCACGTGTTCTACCAGACGGTCGACGCCGCGTGGCGCCCGGATACGGTGTGGCGCCACGACATCGGCGCCGGAACCGACGACGTCAAGGTCTTCCACGAGCCCGACGAGCGCTACTGGGTCGGCATGGGCTCCACGCGCAGCGACAAGTACCTGATGATCGTGACCGGCTCGAAGATCACCTCCGAGTGCTTCGTGCTTGCCGCCGACGACCCTACGGGCGAATTCCGCAGTGTCGCCCCGCGCGTCGAGGGTGTCGAATACTCGGTGGAGCACGCCGAGATCTCCGGCCGCGATTACTTCCTGATCGTGCACAACGACATTCGCGACGGGGAGAAGGCGGAGGACTTCGCGATCGACATCGCCCCCGTCGACGATCCCTCTGCCCGAACCGAGTTCATCGGCCATCGCCGCGGTGTACGCATCGAGGACATCGACGCCTTCCGCGACTACCTCGTGCTGTCCTACCGTGCCGATGCGCTTCCGCGGGTCTCGATCGCAGACCTGCGTCGGATCGACGGAGTGCCGGTGGCAGAAGACTTCATCGAAGTCGCTGTCGCACAGGAGCTGTTCTCACTCGGGCTCGCGGGCAACCGCGAGTGGACGACGCCGCGCCTGCGCTTCGGTTACGGCAGCTTCATCGAGCCCGCCGAGTTGTTCGAGCTCGACGTCGAGACCGGTGAACGCACCCTGCTCAAGCGTCAGCCCGTGCTCGGCGGATACGACCCCGACGAGTACGAGCAGTCCCGCGAGTGGGCCACGGCAACAGACGGAACGCGGATTCCGCTGTCGGTCGTGCGGCGCAAGGGCGTCGGAGTCGCCGACGACGGTCGGCCCACACCTGCGCCACTGTTGATCTACGGATACGGCTCGTACGAGGCGAGTTTCGATCCGGGTTTCTCGGTGTCGCGGTTGTCGATGCTCGACCGCGGCGTCGTCTTCGTGCTCGCGCACGTGCGCGGCGGCGGCGAGATGGGGCGCCACTGGTACGAGAACGGCAAGACGCTCACCAAGAAGAACACCTTCACCGACTTCGTCGACTCGGCGCGGTATCTGGTCGAGAAGGGCTGGACGACTCCGCAACAGATGGTGGCAGAGGGGGGCTCGGCCGGCGGTCTGTTGATGGGTGCGGTGGCGAATCTCGCGCCCGAGCTGTTCAACGGCATCCTGGCGTCGGTGCCGTTCGTCGACGCGCTGAACTCGATCCTCGATCCGTCGTTGCCGCTGACGGTGATCGAGTGGGACGAGTGGGGCGATCCGCTGCACGATCCCGAGGTCTACGAGTACATGAAGTCGTACTCACCCTACGAGAACGTGACCGCGCAGCCGTACCCGTCGATCCTGGCGGAGACGTCGCTCAACGACACCCGCGTGATGTACACCGAAGCGGCGAAATGGGTTGCCAAACTTCAGGCATTGAGCACCTCCGACGCCCCCATCCTGCTCAAGACGGAGATGTCGGCGGGCCACGGTGGCGTCAGCGGGCGCTACAAGCAGTGGGAGGAAGTCGCTTTCGAGCTGGCGTGGATCCTGCAGCAGACCGGTGCGCTGACCGACTAGCGGTCGCAGAACGAAAGGTTGCCCCTGGCCGCGGATATCGCAGCCAGGGGCAACCTGTATCGGTGGGGCTCCGATCAGTGCATGACGATCGGTGCGCGATCGACGTCCTCTTCGACGAGCGGCGAGGCGATCTTCCTCCGCGGCAGGAAGAACGCCGGGATGATCGTCACCGCGATCAGTGCGACCGCCACGATGAATGTGGCCCCGAACGCCTCGGCGGCCCAACTGAACCACTGGCCCGGCGGGTCCTGTGGCGCCTGCCCGGCCTTGACCAGGAGGTCGTACTTCTCGGGCGCGGCATTCGACGCGATCGCCAGTTGCGATTCCGCGTGCGCCTTGAGGTTGGTCGCCAGGATCACCGAGATCACCGCGGTACCGATCGACGAGGCCGTCTGCTGGACGACGTTCATCAGCGTCGAACCGTCGGGAACCTGCTTGTTGCTCAAGGTCGCCAGCGCGGCCGACATGATCGGCATCATGGTCATGCCCATGCCGAGACCCTGGACGAACAGTGCGCCACACAGCAGCCAGTACGGGGTGTCGGCGCCGAGGAACATGAACGTGCCCATGCCGACGGCCATCAGGACGATGCCGACGAGCACGAACTTGCCGGGTCCGATCTTGTCGGTCATCTTGCCGGCCACCGGCATGGTGATCATCGCGCCGATACCCTGCGGGGCCAACAGCAAGCCTGCCGCGAGGGTGCTTTCACCGCGGATACCGATGAAGTACTGCGGGTACAGCAGCGCCGCACCGAAGAAGGCGATCATGAAGAACGTCATCGTGATGACGGCGATGGCGAGTGTCTTGTTCTTGAACAGACGCAGGTCGAGCAGTGGGTGGTTCGTGTGCAGTGCGTGCCAGACGAATCCGATGATCAGGATCAGCCCGATGATCGACGTGGTCAGGACCTTGGTGTCGATGAACGTGCCCGCCTCGGTACTCGACGAGATGCCGTAGAGGAACAACGCGAGGCCAGGGGACAACAGCAACAGGCCCACGATGTCGATCTTCGGCTTCGACTTCTCGTCGTCGTTGCCCAGCGCGAACCACGAATAGACAAGCGCGACAACACCGATCGGCACGTTGATGAGGAACACCCAGTGCCAGCTGGCCTTCTCGATGAGCAGGCCTCCGAGAATCGGGCCCGCGATGGGGCCGAGCAGCATCGGGATACCGAGAACGGCCATCACGGAACCGACACGCTCAGGTCCGGCAGCCTTGGTCAGGATCATCATGCCGATCGGCATGAGCAGACCACCGCCGAGGCCCTGGACGACGCGGAACGCCACGAGTGAACCGATGTTCCACGCCAGCGCACAGAGTGCAGATCCGATGGTGAACAGGATCAGCGACATCATGTAGACGTTCTTGGTGCCGAAACGTGCTGCGGCCCAACTCGACAACGGGATCACCGCGGCCAGCGCGAGCGTGTAGCCGGTCATGGTCCACGCGGCACCTGCGGCGTCGGTGTTGAACTCGTTCTGGAAGGTGTTCTGCGCGACCGACACCACGGTGACGTCGAGGATCGACATGATCGCGCCGAGCACGACCACGCCGGCGATGACCAGCACGTGGCGATCGAGCTTGGTGTCCGGGGCGTGCGTTGGCGCCCCGGCGGGTGAACTCGTCATGAGGATGCTTTCGCTTTCGGTTCGGTGGTGGACGATTCGGTGATGGACGCCCCGGAGGACATCTCGGAGGTCAACGGTGGCGCAGCAGTGCTTCTGCGGTCGAGGTTCCTGCGGTCGAGATCGAAGTAGTCGACGTCGGCGTCGACGATGTCTCGTAGTGCAGACGTCAACGCGGCCCGGAATTCATCGGGCAACCCGTCGATGAATCGTCCGATGAGGTCGCGCTTGATGTCCAACTGTTTTTCGACCGCCACATGGCCGGAGTCGGTCATCGTGATGAGTTTGACCCGACGGTCACCGGGATCCTCACGGCGGTCGACGAGGCCCGCCTGGACGAGGCGGTCGACGGTCCGGCCCGCTGTCGCGATCGACAGGTCTACTCGATGAGCGATTTCGTGCACCGGTATGGGGGCATCGTGCATCGATACGACGAACAGCGCTCGGAACTGCGTGAACGTCAGCTCCGACGCCGCGAGGGTGTCCATCGCCTCTGCGGTACCGAGACACGAGAGACGTTCCAGGAAGCAACCGAGCGCATCGTAGGCTGCGTCGTTCTGGACAGGGGAGGGTGCGGACACTGGGAAATGCTAACGACCATGCAACCTTCTCGCCAATGCAACTGTCTGTGAGATGCAACATCTGCGGACAGGTGTGTGATTCGCGACACTGAGGTCCAGTGTCTGCCGGGGTGACTAGGGTCGACACCATGGCGGAAACCAGCATCAAGGACATCCCTGTGAACGCGCTCGACGGGTCGCCGTTGAGCCTGACCGACTTCTCCGGGCCGCTGCTCGTCGTGAACGTCGCCAGCAAGTGCGGACTCACGCCCCAGTACGCGGGCCTCGAGGAGGTCGCCGAGAAGTATGCCGACCGCGGCCTCACCGTCGTCGGGGTGCCGTGTAACCAATTCATGGGACAGGAACCGGGCACCGCCGAGGAGATCGCGACCTTCTGTTCGACGACTTACGGTGTGACCTTCCCGCTGCTGGAGAAGACCGATGTCAACGGCGAGGATCGGCATCCGCTCTACGCCGAGCTCACCAAGGCGACCGACGCCGACGGAGAAGCGGGCGACGTGCAGTGGAACTTCGAGAAGTTCGTGGTCGACTCCGGCGGCACCGTGACGGCGCGCATCCGACCGCGAACCGAGCCGACGGATCCGGTCGTCATCGAGGCCATCGAAGCCGTCCTCTGAAGGGCAACCTGCAACCTGTCGCGGCAGGTTGCAGGTTGAACGGTAAGGTGAGAGCCGTCGGAAATCCGCTGTGTGAGCGTGACGCGCGGATCCCATGAGAAGAGGAGCGCTAGCCGATGGCACGAGTGGTGGTCGACGTGATGCCCAAGGCCGAAATCCTTGATCCGCAGGGACAGGCCATCGTCGGAGCCCTCGGTCGGCTCGGCTTCGACGGCGTCTCGGAGGTGCGGCAGGGCAAGCGGTTCGAGCTCGAGGTCGACGACTCGGTCGACGACGTCGCCCTCGGACGGATCGCCGAAGAACTGCTCACCAACACGGTGATCGAGAACTTCAACATCTCCCGTATCGCCGACTGACGGCCCGAGATCGAGTCGAGTAGGACCACATGACTGCACGTATCGGTGTCATCACCTTTCCCGGCACACTCGACGACGTCGACGCGTCGCGCGCGGTGCGTATCGCGGGCGCGGAGGCCGTCGAACTCTGGCACGGCGACGCAGACCTCAAGGGCGTCGACGCAGTGATCGTGCCAGGCGGCTTCTCCTACGGGGACTACCTGCGCGCCGGTGCCATCGCCAGGTTCGCGCCGGTGATGGGATCGGTGATCGAGGCCGCTGAGCGGGGCATGCCGGTTCTGGGGATCTGCAACGGATTTCAGATCCTGTGTGAGGCGGGCCTGCTGCCGGGCGCCCTCACCCGCAACGAGGGGCTGCACTTCATCTGCCAGGACCAGTGGCTGAAGGTCGAGAACAACGCGACAGCATGGACGTCGCGGTTCGACGCCGGCGCAGAGATCCTCATTCCGTTGAAGTCCGGAGAAGGCCGCTACGTCGCGCCGGAACGCAAACTCGAAGAACTCGAGGGCGAGGGCCTCATCGTCTTCACCTATGCGGGAGGAAACCCCAACGGCTCGGTGCTCGACATCGCGGGTATCTGCAGCCCGAACGGGCGCGTCGTCGGACTCATGCCACACCCCGAGCATGCGACAGAAGCGCTGACCGGACCCAGTGACGACGGGCTCGGACTGTTCTACTCCGCGATCGACGCCGTGCTCGCCAACGTCTGAGGCCGATGCCGACCCCGTCGCTGGCAACGTCTGCCACAGCCGAGGAGCAGGCTGAGTTCATCGACGCCTCACCGTCGCCGTTCCATGTCTGTGCCACCGTGGCCGCTGAGCTCGAATTGGCGGGGTTCCAACGCCTTTTCGAGGATCAGGACTGGTCGTCTCAGGAGGACATGGCATTCGAGGGCCTGTCCGACGACGCCGGTCGTCGCTTCTACGTCATTCGCGGTGGATCGATCATCGCGTGGGACCGCGGCGACGGCGACGCCTTCCGGATCGTCGGCGGCCACACCGACAGCCCCAATCTCAGGCTCAAGCAGAACCCCGACCGTGAGTCGGTCGGACTCGCGACAGTTGCGCTCGAACCGTACGGGGGAGCCTGGCTCAACTCGTGGCTGGATCGGGATCTCGGAGTGTCCGGGCGTCTGGCGTACCGCTCCGGGCGCAGCGTCAGCAGCGTTCTGGTGAACGTCACCGAACCGATTCTCCGTGTGCCGCAGTTGGCGATTCACCTCTCCGAGGACCGTAAGGGCGTGACGCTGAATCCGCAGCGACACCTCGACGCGATCTGGGGGGTCGAGACGAGCGAACCCATCGTCGACTGGGTGGCGGAATACGCGGGCGTCGACCCGGATGCCGTATTGGGCTGGGACCTGATGACACACGATGTCTCGCCGTCGCGGGTGATCGGCGTCGACGACGAGTTACTCAGTGCGCCAAGGCTCGACAATCAGGGCACGTGCTACGCGGGTCTGCACGCACTGCTCGACGGTGAGCCGTCGATCCACACGCGTGTGCTCGCACTGTTCGACCACGAAGAGGTCGGCAGTGGTTCGGAACGCGGAGCCGCGTCGGACTTCCTGGCGACGACGCTGGAACGGATCGTGCTGTCGCAGGGTGGTTCTCGCGCCGACTATCTGAGGGCGATGGCCTCGAGCGTGTGCGTGTCCGGCGACATGGCCCACGCGACACATCCGAACTATCCCGAGCGGCACGAGCCGTCGCACCGCATCGCGGTCAACGGCGGCCCCGTGCTCAAGGTGAACCAGAATCTGCGGTACGCGTCGGACGCGGCGGGGGAGGCGATCTTTGCGCTTGCCTGCGACACCGCCGGTGTACCGATGCAGCGCTACATCCACCGTGCCGATCTGCCGTGCGGCTCGACGATCGGGCCGATCACGGCGACGCGCACAGGGTTGCTGACGATCGACGTCGGTGCGCCGCAACTCGCCATGCACAGCGCACGCGAACTCATGGGAGCAGCCGATGTGCCGATGTACTCCGCCGCGCTGCAGGCGTTCCTGAGCGGGGAGTGATCTCGACAAGCTCGATCAACGAGGTGTGGGCTCGAGCGCGGATCACTCGGCGGGGCGAACGGTCGGTCAGTAGCTGCGTGCGAAGCCGAGGACGTTGTTCACGTAGTCCATCGAGTTGTTGTAGCGAAGCACGGCCGTCGCCTCCGATGCCTGGTTGCGCAGGTCGAGGTGTCCGTCACAGAGATAGCGGGCGGTGGTCAGCGCGGCGTCGAAGAGGTTCTGCGGGTCGATCTTGCCGTCACCGTTGCCGTCTGCACCGTACTTCTCCCATGTCGAGGGAATGAACTGCATCGGGCCGACGGCGCGGTCGTGCGTCGAGTCGCCGTCGAGTCGTCCACCGTCGGTGTCGGTGATGACCTGATTGCCCGCGAGCGAGCCGTCGAGGACAGGCCCGTAGATCGGCGACTTCAGTATGCCGTCGGGTGTGGCGTCACCCTCGTTGGCGTGGTGCGATTCCACCTTGCCGATGCCTGCGATGAGCGTCCACGGAATGCCGCACTGCGGCTGATCGTGCGCCATGGCGTCCGCGGCGTGGCGGTACGCCTCGAATGCCACCTGCGGGACCGCGCCGTCGGTGACACTGGCGGGCAGCGGCGGGGGTGGCGGGGGCGTCGCGGTGACCTCGTGGGTCGCGACGACAGGTTCTGCGTGGGTGGCGGTGTGGGCCACAGGCGCCTGATCGGCCGTGCTGGGACTGGCGGCGGCCTGGGTGTGGGTCGGCGTCGGCTGAGCGGCTCCGAGAGCGCCCTCGTCTGCGTTGGCGCCGGCTGCGACGGTCATGGCGCCGACGATCGGTATCAGGGCTGCCCCGATCAGCGGCCCCCGAGACCTGGTGAACGCGTGCGGCAGAATGGTCTGCCGCGGCTTCGAATGCTTGCCCAAAACTGATCCTCACACGTACCTCGGTGGATGTACCGAAAGAGACCGTACATGTGGGCGTGTCCTTACTGTTATCTGAGCGTTATCGAAAACTGTGTGATCGCTGAATTCGCGCTGCGATATCGCTGGTCGTTACGGGGATGTTTCATCGCCTGTGACGTCCGACACATAGTGTCCTCGGACCCTCCCGTCTCAGCGAGTCAGTTCGGTCGCAACACCGACAGCGTGGTGCCCTCCGTGAGCACGATGAAGCCGTCGACGTCGGCTGCGCGCCCCAGGATCGGCCTGGTCCACGAGACCGTTCCCGAGGGGACGTCGAACGCGGAGAGTTGGCCGCTGCTGCCGAACACGAGGTGGTCGCCGGACGATCCGACGCAGTGCACCAGGTCGAGGTTGGTGTCGGGATCGTCGATGCTCGGTACGGGCAGGATTCCTACGCGCTTGCCGTCGTCGAGGCGGTAGATGACGCGGGAGCGGTCCATTCGCGCGAAGGCCACCATGGAGCCGCATGGTCGTGTGTTGGATTTCGACAGCCGTGGATCGGTGATCTGCCAGAGCGCATCGCTGCGCGCAGGATCGCGGACCTGGTAGAAGCCCTGAGTCGCCTGCATCGCGGCGTCGCCGACCGTGGTCAGCACGGGCAGCGTCGACGGACCGTCGACAACCTGCGCCGACGGCGACTCCGACGTCGGTTCTCGAGTGGGTGTGCCGCCCACGACCGCGTAGGTCTCGACCGATCGCCGTGCGTCACCACGCTGCACGACGGCGAGGCCCGACGAATAGGTCAACACGTCGCAGTCCTGACACCTCAGTGCGTCTGCGCCTCGCGAATCGATGACGAATCGGCTGCCGTCAGCGGTGGAGACGACGAGTATCTGGTGCTCGTAGGTGGCGTGCGCCGCGGACGCGAACGTGCGGCTCCACACGCGCTTACCGGTTGCGGTCCGCATCGAGACCTCGTAACCCGCCTGATCGACGCGTACGAAGTTCGACCCCACCCCGACGACCTGAGCGGTGTCGTCGAGTGCCGACCGTGAGTGGAGGTTGCCCGCATCGTCGACCATGTAGAAGCCGTCCGGCTGGTCGCCGAGTTTGAGTGCGCACCCGACGTTCCCCGCGGCGTCGAATGCGCACGAGCCCAATCCCGCGACCACGGGCTCCGGCCAGAGTGCACGTCCGGTGTAGCGGTCGACCATCTCATACGCGCGTCCGATACCGCGCGGATACGACAGCAGCCACTGATCGGTGTGGGTGTCGGCGACCTCGATGTCCCCGAGCTGGTTGTAGCCGGGCAGCGTGCCGCTCGACGCCGTCCATGCGACCTCTGGCTGGCGGTCGTAGCCACGCAACTGGGCATTCTCATACGTCCGTGCCACCGTTGGTGTGTCGATGGACAGGACTATCCCTACGCAGGCGACGAGCAGTGCGGCCGAGACGACCGTGACCGTGCCCATGCCGAACGGGACGTGCGCACGGACGCGCCTCATGGCCGAGCGGACAGACATGCGGATCAGTCAATCACGGGTGTGGTCGCCGAGTTGCGTGGGATCCACGGGGGCGATTCTGTACCCGTGGATCCCACGCAAGTTCCGTTCGGACGGTCAGAACAGCTGTCCGAGGTAGAACTGTGCTCCCTGGTCGTCGGCACACAGTGCCACGTTGCCGTACGCCTGCCGATCGGGTCCGGTGATCACTCGACCGCCTGCGTCGCGCACGCGTCCGACGGCGGTGCCGATGTCGTCGACGTTCCACATCGGCACGGCCACAGCGGAATCCGACCCGCCCGCGATACCGACCTGCGGGTGGGCGTTGTCGACCTCCCAGCCGTCGTCGATGCGTCCCGGGGTGAACGTCCAACCCAGTGCTTCGCCGTAGAACCGGCGGAAACGCTCGCTACTGGGGGTGTGAACGGTCAGATACGACATGTCGCCGACACCGGTCGGATGCTGGTCGGGACGTGTCTCCTCCGGTGCCGGTTCGTACGCACAGAACTCGACGCCCGCATCGTCCACGGCATCGAGGGTCATCCGGCCGTTGTGGTCGTACGGCTCCCGGCTGATCCGTCCTCCCGCTGCGACGATCCGGTCTCGCGCCTCGCCGATGTCGTCGACGGCGTAGCCGCAGAACAGTGTCTGCGGCCCGTCGGTCTCGAAGACGATCAGCGGCCGGTCGACGGTGATCACGTGCCGGTCGTCGGCATCGAATCGCCAGCCGAGAACCGCACCGTAGAACGCGCGAGCGCGTGTGGCGTCAGTGGTGTTGACCGAGATGAATCCGATGTCGCCGTGCCGTATTCGACTGTGGGATGCCGCAGCCGTCAGCACCGGTCCCGTCAGCATCCACCGATGTCCGAAGGGATCGACGACGGTCGCGGTGCGTGTTCCGTAGGCCTCGTATGGTTCGCGCGTGACGGCTGCACCGCCTCGTTGTGCTCGGCGTAACGCCTCGTCGGTGTCTCCGACGGCCAGCATCAAGCTGACCGAGACCGCGCCAGGTGCGGGCGCACGCATTCCCATATCCGGGAACTCCTCGGCCAGGTAGATCGCGCCGCCGCCGATCTCGAGCTCGGCATGCCCGATCCTGTTGTCGTCCATCAGGATCGGCTCGCCGCGTAGCGTCGCTCCGAGATGCTCGACATACCAGTCGATCGCCGACCGCGCGTCGCGCACCGTGAGGTACGGCAGCGCTCCCGGACGCTCGACGAGTGATGGCGTCGCGCTCGGAACTCCCGAATGGGTCGAGTCCTGCGGGGTCAGTTCGTGTTCGAGTTCGATGGTGTCCATCTCGATTCCTTCGGGTAGAGAGGCCCCACGCTTGAGTCGTCGACGCAGTCTGTCGGCGAAATCGGTTGTGGGCTCGATGGGCTCGTCCCAGCCCGGCGTCGAGGAGGCACGCAGAACGGTGAACGGATCGTGCGGCGGCGATGCCGTGTCGTCGGTGTTCATGAGAGCCCTCCCTTCGCGGACCGGTCCAACGGATAGGCTTCGCGAAACGCGCGCTTGGCCCTGGTGAGCAGTGCCTCGGTGGCGCCGACCGTCCGGCCGAGGATGCGCGCACAGTCGGCGACGGGGAGATCGTCGACGTAGCGCAGCGTCAGCGCCGCGCGGTTGATCGGCGCCAGCTGAGCCAGCGTCGCGTGCGCGACCATGCGGTCGAGGTGCGCGTCCCAGTCGTCGTCGACGACTTCGGGCGGTTCGTCGACCGGTTCCGGGGTGCGTTGCGCACGTCGCCAGTGATCGGCGAGCTTGTGCCGGGCGACGCCGATCAGCCAGCCGACGCTCGGTGGCGCGGTCTGGTCGCGGCGCATCGTGTCCATCGCGGCCAAGAACGTCTCCGAGGTGACGTCTTCGGCAATCCGTCGATCCGCGCAGCGTCGAAAAACGTACCCGTAGACGGCGGGTAGCGCCTCGTCGTAGACCTCGAGAATGCCCTCGGGGCCGGTGTGTTCGCCGCTCACACAGTCATCATCGTCGGCGGTGGCCGAAACCCGACGGTTATCGAGCGACCTCTTGTCGACCACGCGGCCGCCTGACAGCACACCGCCCCGCGGCGGCAGGCGCTGCGGGGCGGTGGATCGGCCAGGTGGTCTGGGTGACTGCTGATCAGAGCATGGCGGTGATCAGGCCCGCGGCGGGAAGTGACCCGCCCGCACGATGTGAGTGCCCACCGTGGATGCCGTGACATAGGTCGGGCCGCCGCTTGCGCAGCAGAACGGGTCGGACGGCTTGAGCCAGCGATAGCGAACCGTCACCGAGTTCTTGGTGTACTTCGCGACGCTGGTGTACGAGTACGGCTTGGGGTCGACCGTGCCGATGAATCGACCGTGCTTGAACAGCAGGACGCGTGACTGATAGGTGGCATCGCCGATTCCGTTGCCGTTGACCAACATCCAGTCGAGGTTGCACCCGTTCTGGAGTGGATTGTCGCTCGCGGAGGCCGGAGTCCAACCGCCGCCGTTGGCGTCGCGACCGATCTTGGACAGCGACGACTGCGCCAGCCCGGAATTGATGTCGAAGCAGAGGCCGTGGCCGCTGCCGTAGGGCGGGGCGGCCGACGCCTCGCCGGTTCCGAGTGCGGTTGCGCCGAGCGTTCCCGCGATCAGACCGGTGAGGGTCAGAGCGAGGACCACGAGACGTCGGGTTCGGTGGGTGATTCGGGTGGCGAGAGAGTGCATGGTGGTGCCTTCCGATCGAGGAACCAGTCGATGCTGGTCGCAGACCGTGCGATCGGCCCGCTGTAGGTGTGATCGAAGAAGGCGGGACAGGTCGTTAGCAAGGGTCATTCATCGGTGGGACGCGTGACGACCGATGAGTTCTCCGCTCCCGGAGGGTCGATATCCGCATGGCAACAGCAACGATCTCCTCCATGCTCCTGTCCACCGACGACCCGAAGCGGCTCGCGCACTGGTACGCCACGGCGTTCGAGGCCGAGCCGATGACCACACCGGGCAGTCCCGGCTACATCGTCGTCGAACTCGACGGCTTCTACCTCATGTTCGACAAGCGCGACGACGTCTCCGGGCGCACTCCGCAGGGCGCGCGGATGCTGCTCAATGTCGAGGTCGACGATCCGGCCGCAACCGCTGCGCGGCTCGACTCGCTGGGCGCCACCTGGATCAGCCCGCTCGAGGAGCGCGACGGCAATCAGTTCGCGACCGTCGAGGATCCCGACGGCAACTGGCTACAACTCGTCCGACTCTCCGACGAGCACGAGGCACAGATGAGCCGACCGACGTCGGCGTACTCGGGGTTCGCGGTCCGCGACACGGCAGCGACGGAGGACTTCTACCGCGGGGTCCTCGGCATGCGTGTCCTGCGTTTCCCCATGGGCGACAGCGACATCCTCGGTATCCGCATCAACCGTGGCACGACAGTCCTGGCCTACCCGAAGCCCGACCATCAACCTGCCTCGTACACCGTCCTCAACATCCCGGTCCCCGACCTCCCCACGCGCATCGACGAGCTGACAGCGCGCGGCGTCGAATTCCTGCACTATGACGGATTCGATCAGGACGAGCGTGGAATTGCGCACGGCCATGGCATCGGGCCCGACATCGCCTGGTTCGCCGATCCCTCAGGAAACGTCATCGCACTCATGGAGCAAGACCGGTGACAACCCGGCATTCGACGCCGGATTCGTCGTACTCTCGCGCCATGCGGCCCCTGCGTTGCTCGATCAACATCACCGTCGACGGCTGCGTCGACCACACGGCCGTCACGCCGACCGAGGCGATGCATCGCCATTCGGCCGACCTCCTTGCCGCTGCCGACGCGCTGCTGTTCGGCCGGGTGATCTACGAGATGATGGAGGCCGGCTGGCGTGAGGTCGCGCGAAACGACGAGCTGCTCGACGGCCGACCCGAGTGGATGCTGCCCTTCGCCCGCGTCATCGACCGCGCGCCGAAGTTCGTCGTCTCCGACTCGCTCACCAATGTCGACTGGAACGCAGGACTGATACGTCGTGACGACCTGGAGTCGACGGTGCGCGAGCTCAAGGCACAGCCGGGCAACGGGATCGTCACCGGAGGTGTGACGCTTCCTCTGGCCCTTGCCGAACTCGACCTCATCGACTCCTACGAGTTCATCGTGCATCCGCGGATCGTCGGCCACGGGCCGAGGATCTTCGAGGGGCTTTCCGACCACGTCGACCTGCGCCTGGTCGAACGTTCCGAACTCGACGTCGACATCGTCGTGCTGCGTTACGAGCCGGTCCGCCCGTCGGCAGGATCTCGTTCGCTCTCGGCGTAGCCCACGTCACCCCTGCCAGGAACATGCTCGTGTCCTGCGGAGTTGTAGCTGTCAGATCCCCGCCGACATCCGTTTTCGTTGCACGCTGTGCAGACGTTAAGTGCAGGTGCACTCCTGTTGACCACTACAGTGGAAGCCAGGCTGGTCGTCGTCTATCCGGTTGGCATATCCAGTTGGATTATCGGCACCACCGCAGTTGTCGCCAAGAGGCTTGAAGACATCGACGGCCGGGGCGCTAGCAATGTGAGGGAGAACAATGTTCGAACGGTTCACCGACCGCGCACGCCGGGTTGTGGTTCTGGCCCAAGAAGAGGCGCGGATGCTCAACCACAACTACATCGGCACCGAGCACATCCTCCTGGGTCTGATCCACGAGGGTGAGGGCGTCGCCGCCAAGGCACTCGAATCTTTGGGAATCTCCTTGGAAGGTGTCCGCAGCCAGGTCGAGGAGATCATCGGCCAGGGGCAGCAGGCGCCATCGGGGCACATCCCGTTCACGCCGCGTGCGAAGAAGGTTCTCGAGCTGTCGCTGCGGGAAGCGCTGCAGCTCGGACACAACTACATCGGCACCGAGCACATCCTGCTCGGCCTCATCCGAGAGGGCGAGGGTGTTGCCGCTCAGGTGCTCGTCAAGCTCGGCGCCGACCTCAACCGGGTCCGCCAGCAGGTCATCCAGCTGCTGAGTGGTTACCAGGGCAAGGAGCCGCAGGAAGCAGGCACGGGAGGTCGGTCCAGTGAGTCCGGCACACCGTCGACCTCGCTCGTGCTCGACCAATTCGGCAGAAACCTGACCGCAGCCGCCGCCGAGGGCAAACTCGATCCCGTCATCGGGCGCGAGAAAGAGATCGAGCGCGTCATGCAGGTGCTCAGCCGCCGCACCAAGAACAACCCTGTTCTGATCGGCGAGCCGGGCGTCGGCAAGACCGCCGTCGTCGAAGGACTTGCCCAGGCGATCGTCAACGGCCAGGTGCCCGAGACACTCAAGGACAAGCAGCTCTACACCCTCGACCTCGGTTCGCTGGTCGCGGGCAGCCGCTACCGCGGCGACTTCGAGGAACGCCTCAAGAAGGTGCTCAAGGAGATCAACACCCGCGGCGACATCATCCTGTTCATCGACGAGCTGCACACGCTCGTCGGCGCAGGTGCCGCCGAGGGCGCGATCGACGCCGCCAGCATTCTGAAGCCGAAACTGGCGCGCGGTGAGCTGCAGACCATCGGTGCCACCACCCTCGACGAGTACCGCAAGTACATCGAGAAGGATGCCGCGCTCGAGCGTCGCTTCCAGCCGGTGCAGGTCGGCGAGCCGTCGGTCGAGCACACGATCGAGATCCTCAAGGGTCTGCGCGATCGGTACGAGACGCACCACCGCGTGTCCATCACCGACGGTGCACTCGTCGCCGCCGCGACTCTGGCCGACCGCTACATCAACGACCGCTTCCTTCCGGACAAGGCGATCGACCTCATCGACGAGGCGGGCGCGCGCATGCGTATCCGTCGGATGACCGCTCCGCCGGACCTGCGCGAGTTCGACGAGCGCATCGCCGACGCCCGCAAGGAGAAGGAGAGCGCGATCGACGCGCAGGACTTCGAGAAGGCCGCAAGCCTGCGCGACAAGGAGAAGCAGCTCGTCAACGAGCGCGCCGAGCGCGAGAAGCAATGGCGCAGTGGCGACATGGACGTCGTGGCCGAGGTCGACGACGAGCAGATCGCCGAGGTCCTCGGCAACTGGACCGGTATCCCCGTGTTCAAGCTCACCGAGGAGGAGACCACCCGTCTGCTCCGCATGGAGGACGAGCTGCACAAGCGGATCATCGGCCAAGAGGATGCTGTCAAGGCCGTCTCCAAGGCGATCCGCCGTACGCGTGCCGGACTCAAGGACCCCAAGCGTCCCTCGGGCTCGTTCATCTTCGCCGGACCGTCGGGTGTCGGTAAGACCGAGCTGTCCAAGGCGCTCGCGAACTTCCTGTTCGGTGAGGACGACGCTCTCATCCAGATCGACATGGGCGAGTTCCACGACCGCTTCACCGCGTCGCGCCTGTTCGGTGCCCCTCCCGGGTACGTCGGTTACGAAGAGGGCGGCCAGCTCACCGAGAAGGTGCGCCGCAAGCCGTTCTCGGTGGTCCTGTTCGACGAGATCGAGAAGGCCCACTCGGAGATCTACAACACCCTGTTGCAGGTTCTCGAGGACGGACGTCTCACCGACGGCCAGGGTCGCACGGTCGACTTCAAGAACACCGTCCTGATCTTCACCTCGAACCTCGGTACCTCCGACATCTCGAAGGCCGTGGGACTCGGGTTCACGAAGGGCGACGACTCGACGTCGAACTACGAACGCATGAAGCTGAAGGTCAACGACGAGCTCAAGAAGCACTTCCGGCCCGAGTTCCTCAACCGTATCGACGACGTGATCGTGTTCCACCAGCTCACGCAGGACGAGATCATCCAGATGGTCGATCTGATGATCGCGCGTGTCGAGACGCAGCTGAAGAACAAGGACATGGCGATCGAGCTCACCGACAGGGCCAAGTCGTTGCTGGCCAGGCGCGGCTTCGATCCGGTCCTCGGTGCACGTCCGCTGCGTCGCACCATCCAGCGCGAGATCGAGGATCAGCTCTCGGAGAAGATCCTGTTCAACGAGCTGACCCCGGGCCAGATCGTGCTCGTCGACGTCGAAGGTTGGGACGGCGAAGGAGACGGCGAAGACGCCAAGTTCACCTTCACCGGCTCCGACAAGCCCCGCGAACTGCCCGACGCTCCTGTCGAGCTGACAAAGGCGGGCGAAGGCCAGGGCGACGCGAGCTGATCGCAGGCCGACCGAAGAACTGAATACGAAGAACCCGGCACCTCGAGGTGCCGGGTTCTTCGTATGGACCGTGTCAGCGTCGACCGCGCGTGGTGATCGCGCCGCTGCCGGCCGTGACGGTGGTGTCCCGCTCGAAAAAAATACATTCGATGAGGGGGAACATTGCGGTGGTCGGGGTGCATCCAATGTAATGACAACGCTGAACGAGCGTTGACAACACCACAGATTCCCTCGAAAGGACCCAGATCATGACGACAGCAGGCTACGACACCAACGGCGACGGCTACGTGGACGTGCAGCTCACCGACACCGATGGCGACGGCTACGCCGACGTCGAACTGCAGGACACCGACGGTGATGGCTACGCCGATGTGCAGTACACCGACACCAATGGCGACGGCTACGCCGACGTGCAGGAGAGCGACACCAACGGCGACGGCTACACGGACGTGCAGTACGCCGACACCACCGGTGACGGCTACGCCGACGTCGAGTCCTACGACACCGACGGTGACGGGTACGTCGACGTGCAGTACACCGACACCGACGGCGACGGGTACGCCGACACCAGTTACCACGCGTAGGCGGGGCGCGACCCGCGGTGCGCCTACGATCGGCTGAGTGAAACGAATCCCGCTCGGCGCCACCGATGTCACCGTGCCCAACGTGGCGCTCGGCATGATGCGTATCGAACACAAGTCCGACGACGAGATCCGCGAACTGGTGCACACCGCGCGCGATGCCGGGATCGACTTCTTCGATCACGCGGACATCTACGGCGATGAGCCTGCGCACGGTTGTGAACGCCGATTCGCCGAGGCGCTGCGGCTCTCGCCATCGCAACGCGACGAGGTCACCATTCAGTCGAAGACGGGCATCGTGAAAGACGGTCCCTATTACGACTTCTCGTACGACCACATCGTCGATTCGGTGCACGGGTCACTGCGGGCACTCGGGACCGACTACCTCGACGTGTTGCTCCTGCACCGACCCGACCCCCTCGTCGAACCCGACGAGGTGGCCCGTGCCTTCGACGATCTCGCGCAAGCGGGCAAGGTCCGTCGGTTCGGCGTGTCCAACCACACGCCACGTCAGATCGATCTGCTCAGGAAGTCGGTGACACAGCCGATCGTCGCCAACCAAGTGCAACTGTCGATCACGCACGCGCCAGTCGTCGCGCAGGGTGTCGCGGCGAACATCGTCGGCGAGGAACAGGCGTACACGCTCGACGGCGGGGGAGTCCTCGACTACTGCCGTCTCAACGACATCACGGTCCAGGCGTGGTCGCCGTTCCAATCGGCATCCGCCGGTGTCTTCCTCGGCTCCGACCGCTTTCCCGAGCTGAACGGCGTGCTCGACCGGCTCGCCGACAAGTACGACGTCG
Organism: Gordonia otitidis; assembly: GCF_020735545.1. NCBI lineage: Bacteria > Bacillati > Actinomycetota > Actinomycetes > Mycobacteriales > Gordoniaceae > Gordonia > Gordonia otitidis. Next base: position 1,202,539 of record NZ_CP085974.1, on the reverse strand, counting down.
CGCCGATCGCGATCGCGACGGCGTGGATCACGCGCCATCCCGCCCAGGTGCAGGTGGTGCTCGGCACGACCACGCCGGCGCGCGTCTCGGCTGCCGCGGCCGGCTCCGACATTCCCCTCACCCGTCCGGAGTGGTACGAACTGTTCCGCGTCGCGGGGCATCGAGTGCCCTGACCTCGCTGGCATCCCGATACTAGGATGTGCAAGTATCTGGGAGGGCGGCGCGGTATCCAACGGCGTCGACGCGCACGTAGGTCCCGGGCAGAAGAGCGAGGAGTGGCACTCATGACGGACGAACCGACGGTTCTCGCCGAGGTGGTCGGGCGGATCGGGCAGGTGACCCTCAACCGCCCGTCGGCGATCAACGCGCTCGACCATGACATGGCGCGTGCGATGCACGTGGCGCTGCGGGCCTGGGCGAGCGATCCGGCTGTCGACGCCGTCGTCGTGTCGGGTGCGGGCGAGCGGGGTCTGTGTTCGGGTGGCGACATCGCCGCCATCCACCGCGACGCGTCGACGCTGTCGGCCGACGGTGCAGGCGGCGATGCCGCTGCCGCCGACAGTCCGTCCGGCCGATTCTGGGCCGACGAGTATCGGCTCAACCTGGACATCTCGACCTACCCCAAGCCCTATGTCGCGATCATGGACGGGATCGTGATGGGCGGCGGCGTCGGAGTGTCTGCGCACGGCGACACCAGAATCGTCACCGATCGCACCCGTCTGGCGATGCCCGAGGTCGGCATCGGATTCGTGCCCGACGTCGGCGGAACACACCTGCTCGCGCGTGTGCCCGACGAACTCGGCACCTACGCAGCGCTCACCGGCGGGACGTTGTCGGGAGCTGATGCGATCGTCATGGGTCTGGCCGACCATTACATGCCGTCGGAGCATCTCGGCTCCTTCCGCGACGCCGTGGTCACCGACGGCGTCGACGCCGCGCTGGCGGCCCACGCGGTGCAGCCGCCGGAGTCCGCGCTGGACGTCGAACGCGAGTGGATACGTGAGGCTTTCGCCGCTGACACGGTGTCGGAGATCATCGAGCGGTGTCGCGCTGTTGGCACCGAGTCGGCGCAGCGCACCGCGGACAGGATCGCGTCGAAGAGTCCCATCGCGCTCGCGGCGACCCTGTACTCGCTGCGCCACAAGGAATCCGATCTCGCAGACACGCTGCGTCGGGAGTTCCGGGTGTCGCTGCGGTTCCTGCAGCACCCCGACATGGCCGAGGGAATCCGTGCGCAGGTCATCGACAAGGACCGCAATCCGGTGTGGACCTCAGACCACGAGCCGGCGCTCGCGTCGATCGACGCCGTCTTCGCCGCGTTGCCTGCGGATACCGAACTCATGCTCGACATCATGGAGGAGTCGAATGTCTGACCACGAGACGATCATCGTCGAGACCTCGGGACGCGTCGGTGTGATCACACTGAACCGACCCAAGGCGCTGAACGCCCTGAACACCGCTCTGATGAATGAAGTGGTTGCCGCTGCCACGGCATTCGACACGGATCCCGACATCGGTGCGATCGTCATCACCGGTTCCGAGCGTGCGTTCGCCGCCGGTGCCGACATCAAGGAGATGGCCGACAAGACGTTCAGCGAGGTCGTCACCGAATCCTTCTTCGGTGCCTGGGACGAACTCTCGCGACTGCGCACCCCCACCATCGCCGCGGTGACCGGGTATGCGCTCGGCGGCGGCTGCGAGCTCGCGATGCTCTGCGACATCCTCGTCGCGGGCGACAATGCCGTGTTCGGCCAACCAGAGATCACTCTCGGTGTGATTCCCGGGATCGGCGGCTCGCAGCGACTGACCCGCGCCGTCGGCAAGGCCAAGGCGATGGACCTCATCCTGACCGGGCGCCAGATGAAGGTCGACGAGGCCGAGCGTGCAGGTCTGGTCTCGCGTGTCGTACCGGCCGCCGAATGCCTCGCCACCGCGAAGGACATCGCCGAAACCATCGCGAACAAGTCGTCCGTCGCGACGGGACTCGCAAAGGACGCCGTGAACCGAGCATTCGAGACAACACTCACCGAGGGCGTGCGGGCCGAACGCAGCCTGTTCTACTCGACGTTCGCCACCGAGGACCAGACAGAGGGAATGGCCGCTTTCGTGGCGAAGCGTGACCCGACCTTCCGTAACCGCTGAAAACGGCGGGCGCTGTCGTCCGTGTGATCGGGTCGACGAGCGGCATCTGACGGTATGACCCGCGCATGTGGGAAGATCGCAGTCGTGTCTCGACGTCTCCTTCGCCGCGCGGGTATTGCCGTGGGGGTGCTCATCGCTGCCGCCGCAGTGGTGGTGCCGGGGGTCGGCGGCGACGACAACCCGTCGGGCCCGACGATCAAGCCCATGGTGCGTGCGTCCGCGGAGACCCCGGCGACCTACGTGGCGTTGGGGAGTTCGTACGCGGCGGGCCCCGACGCGGTGCCGACGCGGCTGAACGTGTGCTTCCGCAGTAGCAACAACTATCCGAACCAGGTTGCCCGGGCGCTGCGTCTGAGGTTGGTGGACGCGACGTGTTCGGGGGCTACCACGGAGAACATCGTCGACAGACCGCAACGCTTCCTCGCGCACAAGCAGATCGACTCCGTCACCCGCAACACGTCGTTGGTGACCATCACCAGTGGTGGAAACGACGTCGACTACATCGGCCGTCTGCTCGCCATGAGCTGCAACAACGTCGCCGCCGGGATCGACAAGGCGCTCGGCCCCGCGGCGCGCAGCTGCCACCTCGGTCATCACGTCGCACCAGAACCCACGACTGCCGACTACGACAGGGTCACCCGTACGCTGATCCAGACGGTGCTCGAGATCAGGCTCCGCGCGCCGAAGGCGCGGGTGGTGCTCGTCGACTATCCGCCGGTCGTGGTCGCGGGCGAGACACCCTGCGATCTGTTGCCATTGAGTCAGCAGGAAACGGAACTGACAATCCGCGTGTTCGACAACCTCGCTGCGGCAACCGCACGGGCCGCGCGGTTGACCGGAACCGACCTCGTGCAGGCCTCGGTCGCGGGCGCCGGCCACACGGTCTGCTCAGCTCAACCGTGGCTCCGTGGGTTCGCGCCCCCGATTCCGTATCACCCGACGACGCGCGGCAAGACCGGCGTCGCGGATCTTGTTGTCGATTCGCTTGGTGGTCCCACCGCCTGATCCGACGACAGCGCCCCGCATCCGAGGCTGACGGCGCGCACGCGTCGACGACGGCGAGTGTGCACAGGCAATTCAGATTCCTGTGATCGTGGGGTCGCAGCGACGGCCGAATGTGTGACACACTGGACAACGAGTCGTCGAACTGACGGCTTTTCAATAGGAAGAAGAAATTGCATGACACAGGGCACCGTCAAATGGTTCAACGGCGAGAAGGGCTTCGGCTTCATTGCTCCCGATGACCAGGGACAGGATGTGTTCGTCCACTACTCCGCCATCACGGGCAGCGGCTTCCGCAGCCTCGAGGAGCAGCAGCGCGTCGAGTTCGACGTCGAGCAGGGCGCCAAGGGACTCCAGGCGACAAACGTGACCGCTCTCTGATCTTTTCAGACACCGGTAGAGAAGGCCCCGACGGAATCGTCGGGGCCTTCTCGCGTCAGTGAACTGCTGGTCAGACCTGCTGTTCGGTGAACTCGTGGTCGCGGTTGCGCCACTGGTGCCAGGCGACGAGAAGTGCGGAGATCACGAGCAGGGCACCGGTCGCGATGAACAGGTACCCGCCCCACACGTCGAAGACCCCGGACACGATCACGCCGCCGACGATCGCGACAAGTGCCACGATCAGCGACCTGCCCGCGTTCTGTGACCGCCAGTCGATGCGGTTGCGGCCCGTCGTGATCAGGCTGATCGGGCTGCGGCGCAACACTTCGACCACGAAGATCGTCCCGGCGACGGTCATCGCATAGGCGAACAGCACCCGCGGGAAACCCGGCCACGATGCGGGGGCGATGGTGGGCAGCAACGCGCTCAGGGCTAGCGGATGTGCCAGGTAGATGCCGAACGAGCGGTCCGACGCAGTTCGCAGCACCTTGTCGGGGACCGAACCGGGAGTTCGACGTTGCTGCCAGATCGTGCCGAAGCAGTACAGCATCATGATGATCGCGATGAACGCGTACACGTTGTGCGGCAGGAACACGTTGGTGGCCCGGGCGACGCTCGTCCCGGTCGACGTGATGTGCAGGAAGTACACGAGGGTGCCCGCGATGGTCGCGATACATGCCGCGAGAAGTGGCCACCGCCAACGGATCACGAACGCCTGGAAAGCCTCGTAATGCATGGCGGCTACACAACCGGCGAGAATGAAGAACTGGTACGGGAGGATGGTGATGACCAGGTGGGTCCACACCACACCCGGTGCGCCGTGTGTGAAGAAGTGGAGTGGGGGACGAACCATGAGGTACATCAACCCCACCTGGATCGCGAAACTCACGACCAACTGGTAGCGATGAGAACCCCACGTGCGCTTGAGGATTGCGAGGATCAGTGGGAAGAACAAATAGATCTGCATGCTCACCGACAAGAAGTACAGGTGATACATCGCGTTGCCGGTGATGAGGTCATACGCGATGCTCTTGGCGGCCGTGACCATCGAATGCTGGTCGGCGACAATGCCTCTGAGTGTCTCCAGGCCGCCGATCCGGTATCGCCCGTACACCCAGTAGAACAGCGTCCACGCCACAAACGGGAGGCCGATGAGTTTGAATCGTCGGCGCCAGAAACTGATCGGTTCGAGTGAGCGATTGCGGTACTGGTAGGTCAGCACGAAACCGGTGAGAGCGAAGAACCCGTAGCGGGTGTACCGCAGGAACACCTCGACGGAACCCGCGGCCACGCTCGTTGCGGCCGTGACGCCGATCATGACGTGATCGAGGATCACGCCGCCGAACGTCACCAGGCGTACGAGGTCGATCTGGTAGAGGTGGCGGTCGCGTCGGGGCTTCATCTCGCCGGTTGAGGTCGCCGGCGCCGTCTGAGTCGAATCGTCAGCACCGACGGCGGTGTCGCTTTTGCCGTTTTCGGGGCGTCCCTCGGGTTCTGGAAGCCGTGGCGTCGTCTGCTGGCTTACGATTGCTCACCCTCCGTTAACCCGACGCTCATAGATCATGAGTCGCTCTAATGGTGTAGTGCCTCGGGGAACGGTACTCCCTGATCCTGTGATTCTTCCTGTGATTCTTCCTGTGAGACCGCTGTCGCGGCTCGTCGGCGCCCGGATTACGTGGTATTCGGCTTTTGTCGCTCATCGTGTGCGGCGCCACACCGCGAGCCCGATGGCGGCCGCGATGAAACACGATGCCGCGCCCACCGCAAGTCCTGTCCGTGCCCCGGCCGCCTCGGTGATCGCGCCGATCAAGGGTCCGCCGATCGGCGTCGATCCCATGAATGCGACCGACCACAGGGCCATCACCCGCCCCCGCATCTGAGGTCGCGAGTTGAGTTGGAGCGTCGCGTTGCCGGTCGACATGAACGACACGCTGAGCCAGCCGACGAAGAACAGAGCGACGATCGCCATCCACAGGGTGGGTGCCGCGGCGGTCACCGCGATGGTGACTCCGAATCCGGTGGAGGTCAGGATCAGGGTGCGCAGTCCGGTCGTACCGCGTGCGGCGACGATGAGCCCGCCGACCACAGCACCGACGCCCATCGACGACGTCATGAACCCGAATGCCTGCGGACCGCCGTCGAAGACATCGCGCGCCGCAACGGGAAGTGACACCTGGAACTCGTAGGCGAGTGTGCCCACCAGCGCCATCATGACCAGCGGCACCCACAGGACGGGCTTGCTCCGCACATAACGCAGACCTTCGCGGAGTTGCCCTTTGGCGCGGGGGACGGGGATCTCATGGGAGATCTCCGAGGTCCGCATCGCCAGCAGGGAGACCACGACGGCCACGAAACTCGTCGCGTTGATGACGAAACACCAGCCGGCCCCCACCGCGGCGAGGAGCACACCTGCGACCGCAGGGCCGATCGCACGGGCGGCGTTCACCATCACAGAGTTGAGGGTGACCGCGTTGCGGATGAGCGATTCGCCGACGATCTGATGGATGAACGCCTGGCGCGCCGGGTTCTCGAACGCATTGTTGAGTCCGAGAAGCAGCGCGAGGATCGCGATCTGCCACACCTCGATCCAGCCGCCCAGCGTGAGGATCGCCAGCACCAGAGCGAGCACACCCATGATCGACTGGAGGAAGATCATGAGCAGTCGTCGGTTGACGCGGTCGGCGACCACGCCCGCGTACGGCCCGATGATCAGGATGGGCAATGCCTGCAGTGCGACGATCACGCCGAGAATCGACGACGAGCCACTCAGCGTGAGCACCAGCCATGCCTGGGCCGTGGCCTGCATCCACGTGCCGACCAGCGACACTGCCTGCCCACCGAAGTACAGCCGGTAGTTGTGCACCGACAGCGATGCGAACGTGCCGGTCGACTGGACCGGTTGCGGGGTGGTGACCGTGTCCGACGTTGCGCCCGTACTCATCTGCGGTCGCGCGTCGTCGTCTCTCATCGACGCCAGTCTAGGAGCCCCGCCTGTGAGCTCAGCGGTTGAGCCGCCACACGTCCGTCGACAGCTTGGTCGCGAAGGCGCACCACAGTGGATACGGGACCAGGGCGGCACCCGCGGCAGTGTTGACGTTCGCTGTTCGGCGGGCGAGGTCGGCGCTGCTCAGCGTCAGGGCAAGCGCCGTGATCGCCGAGGCGCCGAGGCGATGTGCGCCGAAGAACAGCCAGCTCCAACCAGCATTGAGTGCGAGGTTGGCGCCCAGCGCCGCAACGTACTTCTTCGCCTCGGCGGCATCGTTGTCGCGGAGTTCGTCGATGCTGATCGCCGACGTGACAGCGAGGTCGGCGTGGATCGCCGTCCACACGATCGGAAACGCCAGGTCCGGGGGCACATACGACGGTTTGGTCAGCTTCGGGTACCACGATTGCAGTGCCGACTTCGATGCGAGGCTACCGACGGTCGCTGCAGCGGCGGTGCCCAGGCCGGTGACGAGGAGTGTTTTCAGACGCACACCATCGACGTTACCGCCGCCACGCGCGACGGCCCGACCAGTTGGCGAGCTGTTCGGTGGGTCCCGCGTCCGGATGTGGCTCGACGACCGGACCGAAGGGGACGTCGGGGAGATCGCGGATCTGGGCGGGAATGAATTGCCGGGCGATGACGAGCGCCGCGGCAGCCACGTCCGAATCGCCTTCGGCGGGCTGCCCCGTCGCCACCGCGAGATCCCATGCGTGCACCATGGTTTCGTTCACATATCCCCACAGCGCACCGGCGCCGGGGACCTCGCCCCACGGAACCTTCACCAGCGCAGCCAGTTTCGCATCATCGCGCCAGAGCTCTATCGCCTCTGCGACGGCGTCGGCATACGCCTGCGGATCGTGGGTGTCGGCGACACTCGGGATCGTCGTCACGTCGACGCCGCTCGCGAGAGCCACGGCTCGACGCCCGGTTCCCACGACGTGGGCGGACAGGGTGCGCACGTCGAACCCGGTGCAGGGCGTCGGGGCGTCGAGTTGATCGGGGTGGATGCCCCGCAGGATCTCGGTGAGCCACGATGTCGCTACGGCGTAGGCGGCCCGGGGGTCGGCCGGCGCCGACGTGGAAGCGGTACCGGTGTTCTCGGTGTCGGTGGTCTCGGTGTCGGTGGTCTCGGTGTCGGTGGTCTCGGTGTCGGCAGGGGTGTTCATGTCGTGCCTCTCGGTTCGGAGGACGTCGCCGTGCGCGACGTCGCAGCTCGAGTACACGAGGAATACACGACACCCTCTGTCATGATTTGGCGGAGAATTGGCTTTCATGCGCGCCGAACGACTTCTCGCTGTGGTGATGCTGCTCAAGACGCATGGCAGGATGACCGCGGCGCAACTCGCCGCCGAACTCGACGTCTCGGAGCGGACAGTGCTGCGTGACATCGACGCGTTGTCGGTGTCGGGTATTCCGGTCTACGCCGAGCGTGGCCGTCACGGGGGCTTTGCACTCGTCCCCGGCTATCGAACCGATCTGACCGGGCTGACTCCCGCCGAGGCGGCGTCTTTGCTCGCCGGCGGCGGTCGATTGCACTCGCCGGAACTCGCCAGTGCGATGCGCAAGGTGGCCGCCGCGATCCCCGATGCCTACCGGCCCGACGCCATGCGCGCGGCCACGCGAGTGCTCGTGCGACCCGAGGGGTTTGTGCGTGCGGCCGAACCACTCGGCGCTCGGTCCGGTGCAGCAGGCCGTCTTCGACGGTCGTCGGATCCGCATGCGCTACCGGAGACCGGGAGCCGACGCCGCGACCGAGCGCACCGTCGACCCGGTGGGTCTCGTGGTCGCCGGAGATGTCTGGTATCTGGTCGCCAATTCCGCAGGGGCGGAGCGGATGTACCGCGTTTCCCGGATGTCCGACGTCGAGGTTCTCGACGAACGGGCCGAGCGTGACGACGACGTCGATCTCGACGCGATCTGGGAACGTCGACGCACCGATTTCCGTGCCGGATTCGAACAGGTGTCGGTGCGGCTGATGTGTGCCGACGACAGGTCGCTGAGCGCCATGCAGGCGAAGGCGTACAGCACGGTCGTCCACGAGGTCGGTGACGACGGCACAGTTCTCGCCACGGTGACGTTCATCGGTGAACGACACGCCATCAATGTGCTGTGGTCAGCGGAGTTCGACGTCGAGGTGCTCGAACCCGCGCAGATCAGGGACGCGCTGCTCGACCGTGCGCGTCGACTCATCTGCAGGCATGGTGACGAGCCGCCAGATTGCGGCGCTGAGTCGGGGGAGCGTCGAACTCAATAGACTATATTGTTTCCATGAGCGCCGAGGTTCCCGCACGTTCCCGCAGACGCCGCCCTCGGCTGTCCGACGAAGCGGCCGAGCATGTACGCGAACTGATCGTCTCCGGGCAACTCGAACCGGGGCAGTTCATCCGTCCGGAGACGATGGCAGCCGAACTCGACATCTCCGCGACGCCCATGCGTGAGGGGCTGTTGACGCTGCAGAGCGAAGGATTGCTGCGCGTCGAGCCACGTCGGGGATTCATGGTCGCGCCGTTGAGCGCCGCCGACATCGAGGACGTGTTCACCGGTCAGTCGCTGCTCGCAGGTGAACTCGCTGCGCGCGCGACGTCGCGGATGGGCGACGACGACCTCGACGCCCTCGCCGCGATCCAGGCCGAGCTCGAACACGCAGCAGACACAGCCGACTACGACGAGGTGGAGCGACTCAACCACGTTTTCCACCGGATGATCTATTCGGCTGCGGACTCGCCGAAATTGTCGTGGATGATCAAGGGCTCGCTCAACTACGCGCCGCGTCGATTCTTCGCGTCGGTCGAGGGCTGGCCACAGGCGTCGGCTGCCGATCACCGGGCCATCATCGCCGGGTTGCGCGCCCGTGACGCCGATAAAGCACGTGCGGCTATGGTCGCCCACATCAGTAACGCCGGACACCTTCTCGCCGCGCAGCGCTGAGCAGCGAACGGCGGCAGAGCCGCAGGACAGTTCGGGCGGCAGAGCCGCGCATTTACGGACTCTGTGCAATCCACATAGGATGCCAGACATGTCCGCAGCCGAACCGACCGCCGAGGCCGCTGCTGCGCTGTTCGATCTGTTGACCCACACCCTGGAACGCAGAACGCGTGAGCTGAGTATCGGTGGTGCGGCGACGCTGTTCACGCTGTGGCGCAGTGGTCCCCGACGGGCGACGACCCTCGCGACGATCGAGGGTGTCACCGCGCCGACGATGACAGCGTTGATCACCTCTCTCGAGCGCGACGGGCTGGTCGAGCGACGCGCCGACCCCGCAGACGGCCGCGCGTCGATCGTTGCCATCACCGAGTCCGGGTCGGCATACATCGAAGCGAGACGAGATGCGCACATCGCTGAACTGGCGGCAGGAATCGATGAACTCCCACAGCCGCTGAGGACCGAATTGGTTTCGGCCGCTGATGCTTTGGCGGCACTGGTGCACCGGCTCGGCGACACCTAGCCCGTCGTGTGAACCCCGGGCGCGTCGTCGAGGAAGTCGAGAACGAGTGGGCTCGCCTGCGCGCGGTACTCGTCGAAGTACGCGTGGCGCGCGCCGTCGAACACGTGGGTCGTCGCATCGGGGATGGCATCTGCCAGAATCTGGGCGTTCACGACCGGTGCGAACTGGTCGTCGGAGCCGTGCAGGATCAGTGTCGGTGCGGCGATCTCGGGAAGTCGTGCCCATGCGTCGTGGGAATCGCTGGCACGCAGATGTTGTCGGCGTGCCCGCGCCGACATCGTCGGATCGCCGAGCACGGTGTACGGGCCCGGATGTGTGGCCTGCCAAGCGGGCGTGTACATCAGATCGGTCATGACCTGCGTGGCGTCCGGGCCGGCCAGGGCGCGTCGGATATCCGGATCGCGTTCGCGCGCATGACGTCCGCCGGGCGTGGTACAGCCGAGTACGAGTCGACGGACGCGATGGGGCGCGGCGATGGCAATCCATTGGGCCGTGCGCCCGCCCATCGACGTTCCGTAGACGTCGAATCGACCGATCGACAACGAATCCAGAACAGAGAGAGCATCTCTCGCGAACAGTTGCGTGCTGTAGTCCCCGTCGGGGGAGTCGCTGTCGCCCGTGCCGCGGTAATCGAAGGTGACGGTCGTGTGATCGCGGGCGAAATCGTTACGGGTACGGTCCCACCAATGGTGGTTGTTGGCCTGGCCCGGCAGGAGCAGCAGTACCGGACCGCTACCGCGCACCTGCACGGCCAGACGCGTGCCGTCGGAGGTTCGTGAGATCTCGTGGTACTCCTGCACGGGCACCAGTCTTCCAGTGAGTGGTCCGTCGGTGAGCGACGCGGTCATGGGCGTGCCGCTGCGAGGATCTGCTGCGCACGGGCGACCACCGGTGGATCGACCATGTGGCCATCGACCGCGACCGCAGAACCATCCGAGCGCGCCGTCTCGACGATCCGTTGTGCCCACGCGATCTGCTCGGTCGACGGCGCAAGGCACTCGTGAGTCGTCGAGACCTGACCCGGATGGATACAGAGCTTGCCGCGCATGCCGATTCGTGCTGCGTAACCCACGTCATCCGAGAGTTTGTCGACGTCGCGTAGGGCGGTGGTCACCCCGTCCACGGGGGAGCCGAGGTGTGCCGCGGCCGACGCCAGGACGAGTGTGGAGCGCGCGAGCAGGAGCGCCTCGCGATCATCGGGGTCGACGCCGAGTTCTGCCGCGAAGTCGATGGCGCCGAACGCGAGGCGTGCGACACCGGATACCGCAGCCAGTTCGGCGGCGCGCAGTATGCCGACGGCCGTCTCGACGAGCGGTATGACCGAGGTCGACGAGTCGGCCACCGACGAGATCGTCGCGGGATCCTCGGCCTTGGCCAGCATCGCCGGGGCGCCGGTCGGGCCGAGCATGGCGACGTCGGCGTCGAACCACTCCGTGTCTGCCCCGTTGATCCGGACCACTGCCTCGTGCCCATCGGAGAGCCACTGCGCGACGGCGTCGCGCGCCGAGGTCTTGTCATCGGGCGACACCGCATCCTCGAGGTCGATCACGACGAGGTCGGCTCCGGCGGCGTGCGCCTTGGCGAATCGATCGGGTCGGTTTCCCGGGACGAACAGCAGTGTGCGGGCTGTGCGTACCGCGTCGAGGTTCATGCGAATTCACCTCGCCCGCTGACATGTACGGTGTCGACGCCGCTGACGATCCGGAGGTCGACGGTGTCGCCATCCGGGCGTCCCTCGGCTCGGAAGGCGTCGCCGAGGAACAGTGGCTTGCGTAGCCGGAAGTCGAAGGCGCGCAACGATCGTCCTCCACTCTGTGACCGGACCAGCTCGGCGAGATAGGTGGCCAGCAGCGGGCCGTGCACCACGAGGTCGGGGTATCCCTCGACCTCGGTCACGTACGGCTGGTCGTAGTGGATACGATGCGCGTTCGACGTCAGCGCCGAGTAGCGGAAGAGTAGTGGGGTCGTCGGAGTCGGCTCAGCGGTCCACGGAGCGTCGGTCGGACCGAGTTCTTCGACCTCCCGCGTGAACGGACGTGAAGCACCGGAATCGCTGCGGTACACCAGATCCTGGTCTTCGACGAGTACCACCTCGCCGTCCTGTGAGTACTCGCTGCGGACGGTGACGAAGAGCATGTCTCCGGTGCGGCCGTGCTTTTCGGTGACCGACTCGAGGCTCGATCGCTTCTGTGCGGGCACGCCGAGTCGAAGTGGGCGCGTCATCCGCATCGACGATCCCGCGAACATGCGCCTGCGGTCAGGTATCGGGGGGAGGAAATGCCCGTCGGATGGATGCCCGTCTGCGTCGAGCTCGCTGCTGCGCGGCCACTCGGAGAAGTACACCCACTGCCACGTCATCGGCACATGCGAACCGGCAGAGAAGGTCTCGTTCAGGTCGAACGTGGCTGCCAGTCGTGTCGCCTGCGCCGGGTCGAGCTCGTCGTGCTCTACGACGGGTTGCGGCGACCAGTCCTCGACGAAGCTGCTCAATGTGGTGGTCGTCGTGTCGGTCACGGGGGCCTCCCTGGACTGTGCTGGTGTCGTGTGCGTTCGTGCTTCGCACCTGGTCCGAACCGTGGGTGCCGAGAACCCCTGACGCGACGAGGTCGTCGATCTCGTCGTCAGAGACACCCAACTCGCGGGCGATCGTCACGCTGTCGGCGCCGAGCGCGGGCACCGGGTCCATGCGGGGCTCGTCGCCGAAACCGATGGGCGGCAACAGCGCTCGGATCGGTCCGCGTTCGGTCTCGACGCTGCGCCAGCGGTCGCGTCCCGCAAGAACCGGATGATCCAGGAACTCCGAGACCGTGTTGACGCCGCCGAACGCGATCTTCGCCCGCTTCAGCAGTTTGGTGAGCTGGTCGGTGGTCCTGCGACCGAAGTGCTCGGTCACCGCCGCGTCGACCGCGTCCCTGTTGGCGACGCGCAGCGTGTTCGACGCGAACCGCGGATCGGCCGCGAGCGCGGCGTCGTCGAAGACGATCTCGCAGAGCCGCTGCCACTCGGGCTCGTTCTGTATGGCGAGGAGGAAGGTGTGTCCGTCGGCGGCCGAATAGGGGCCGTAGGGGGAGATGGTGGCGTGTGCCGCACCGAAGCGTCCCGGTTGCCGGCCCGCTCCGGCGGTGAAATGCGCCGGCTGGCCCATCCATTCGCTGAGTGCCTCGAAGAGCGAGACCTCGAGGGTTGCGCCCTCGCCGGTGACCTGCCGTTGGTAGAGCGCGGCGAGCACGCCGGAGAACCCATACATCCCGGCGGCGATGTCGGCGATGGAGACGCCGACCTTCGCGACGTCGTCCGGCGTTCCGGTCATCGACACGAGGCCTGTTTCGCATTGCACGAGAAGGTCGTAGGCCTTGCGATCGGCCCATGGGCCGGTGCTGCCCCAGCCGGTGATCGACAGCACGATCTTTCGGGGATCGCGGCGGCGCACATCCTGCGCACCGAGCCCGAGTCGTTCCGCGGCACCGGGGCCGAGGTTCTGCACGATGACGTCCGCGTGATCGGCCAACCGGCGCAACATCTTCGCACCCGATTCCGATTTCACGTCGAGCGCGATCGACTCCTTGGAACGGTTGAGCCACACGAAGTAACTGGCCAGGCCGTCGACGGATTCGTCGTAGGCTCTGGCGAAGTCGCCGGTGCCCGGTCGTTCGACCTTGATGACGCGTGCGCCGAGGTCGGCGAGTTGTCGGGTCGCGAAAGGTGCGGCGACTGCGTGTTCGAGTGACAGGACCGTCACTCCGGATAGGGGAAGCACGGGCTCACCTCCAGTGGTGTCGGGCCGGTGATCAGATGTCGAGTCCGCCGCGCTTCACCAGTTGCTTGGCGATCACGTTCTGCTGGATCTCGTTGGTGCCCTCACCGACGATCATCAGCGGCGCGTCGCGGAAGTATCGCTCGACGTCGTATTCGGTGGAGTATCCGTACCCGCCGTGGATACGGACGGCGTCGAGTGCGATCTCCATCGCGGTCTCGGAGCAGAAGAGCTTGGCCATCCCTGCTTCCATGTCGGCGCGTTGCCCGGTGCCGACGCGATCGGCGGCGTCGAGCAACAGGCTGCGCGCAGCGGCGAGCTTGGTGCCCATCGTGGCGAGCATGTTGCCGACGGCCTGGTGCTTCCAGATCGGGACGCCGAAGCTCTCGCGGTCCTGGGCATAAGCCAGCGCGTCGTCGAATGCCGCTCGCGCGACGCCGGTTGCGCGAGCAGCGACCTGGATGCGACCGGTTTCGAGGCCCTTCATCATCTGTGCGAATCCCTTGCCCTCTGCACCGCCGAGCACCGCATCGGCGGGCACGTGGGCGTCGACGAAGTTCAGTTCGCAACTCTCGACGCCCTTGTAGCCGAGCTTCGGCAGGTCCTTGGACACCTCGAAGCCGGGCACCTTCTCGACGAGCAGGATCGATACGCCGGTATGGGCGGGCTGTGCCTTGGGGTCGGTCTTGCAGAGGAGTGCGACGAGGTCTGACTTGCGTGCGTTCGAGATCCACGTCTTAGAGCCGTTGATCACGTACTCGTCGCCCTCGCGGGCAGCGACGGTGCGCATCGCCTGGAGATCCGAGCCGCCACCCGGTTCGGTCAGCGCCATCGTCGCGCGTATCTCGCCCGTCGCCATCCGTGGCAGATACTTCTCCTTCTGCTCGTCGGTGCCGAACGCGAGGAGCAGTTTGGCGACGACGGTGTGGCCACCCATGGCGCCCGCCAGACTCATCCAGCCGCGTGCGAGTTCTTCGGTGACGCGCGCGTAACAGGGCATCGACACCTGCGCGAAACCGTAGGGCTCGGGAATCGCGAGTCCGTAGATACCCATCTCCTTCATCTGCTCGATGAGGTCTTCGGGATAGGTGTTCGAGTGCTCCAACTCGCGGACGACAGGCCGGACCTGCTTGTCGACGAAGTCCTTGACGGTCTTGATGATGGCTTCTTCTTCTACGGACAGTGTGGTCACGGTGACTCCTTCGACTGAGGTCTATGGAAAATAGTCTATAGAGTTTGCCGACACTTGTCACCTGTCGATGTGGCCGGATGGGCGCGGGGTAGCTATATCCCGTGGTCACAACTGCCTAACGACCTCCGCGGGCATTTGGTGAGAAGGGAATGAGGTCAGTAACATCTGAGGCTGTTGTTATTTATGGGACTAAAGGGGCTGATGGTGCGACTTCGTCGAGTTCGGTGTGTGTCGGCTCTGACCGCGCTTGCGGCCGTGGTGGTCGGTGCCGCCACGATGAGCGGGGTGGCCGCCGCCGACCCGACGCCGGTGGCACCTGACCCGGCATCCTCGAGCATTCAGACCGTCGTGCACGACTCACCGCTGCAGACGACGCTGATCGTGTACTCGGCGTCGATGGGCAAGGCCATTCCCGTCACGGTCCTGCATCCGAAGGACACTAGTAAGCCGGTGCCGACCCTGTATCTGCTCAACGGTGCAGGCGGCGGTGAGGATTCGGCCACCTGGGCAGCCAAGACGTCCTACGCGCAGTTCTTCGCCGACAAGAACGTCAACGTGGTCACCCCGATCGGCGGCGCGTTCTCGTATTACACCGACTGGCAGCGCGACGACCCGGTCCTCGGCCGCAACAAATGGCAGACGTTCCTCACCAAGGAACTGCCCCCGCTGATCGACAAGGAATTCAAGACCACCGGCGCGAACGCGATCGCGGGAATCTCGATGGCGGGCACGTCCGTGCTCAATCTCGCAATTGCCGACCCCAAGCTCTACAAGGCTGTCGCGGCGTACAGCGGATGTGCACGAACGAGTGATCCACTCGGGCTGCAGTACATCCGGATGGTGGTCGGCGACCGTGGTCGCGGCAACATCGTCAACATGTGGGGAGTCCCCGGCGGTCCCGGATGG
Source organism: Gordonia otitidis (assembly GCF_020735545.1). Taxonomy (NCBI): domain Bacteria; kingdom Bacillati; phylum Actinomycetota; class Actinomycetes; order Mycobacteriales; family Gordoniaceae; genus Gordonia; species Gordonia otitidis. The sequence goes on along the minus strand of NZ_CP085974.1, from coordinate 1,186,731 downwards.
CGCGCGAACGACCCTTACCTCAACGCGGCAAAATTGCGCGGCACCAAGGTCTACATGACCAGCGGCACAGGACTGCCCGGCCAGTACGACAGACTCGATTCCCCGCTGATCAACGGCGACCCCGTCACGCTCGCCAATCAGGTCCTGCTCGGCGGAGTCATCGAGGCGGCCGTGAACAACTGCACCCAGCAGATGGCGCAGCGCATGAAGGAACTCAACGTGCCCAACAAGGTGCTGACCCGATCAGGCGGCACGCACTCCTGGGCATACTGGGAGCAGGATCTCCACGACACCTGGCCGATGATCGAGGCCGACCTGAACGCGAAGCCCGCGCCTGCCGCCAAGCCTGCGGTGGCCAAGGCTCCCGCGAAGAAGTAGGTTCGCCACAAGGCGTGTTCGGGTGGATTCTCTCCCCGAACAGGCACCGCGGACTTCTCACATCCCGGTCATTCGACCGGTGAGCAGACTGTGACGGAAGGGTCACGCGGAGAAAACTTCCTGCAATAGCGGTTTCCTACCGTTGGGAACACATCGGATCGCGGCAGCGCAGCACGCGACCGGCCAGCCCCGACTTTTCAGGAAGCAGCACCCCCATGAGCTACACGTACACCCGCAAACACCACATCACCGGGTGGGACCCGGAAGACCGGCAGGCGTGGGACGCAGGCGGCGCCCAGATCGCCAAGCGCAACCTGGTCTGGTCGATCATCTGCGAGCACATCGGGTTCTCGATCTGGTCGCTGTTCTCGGTGATGGTCCTGTTCATGTCGCCGAAGTACGGCATCAGCCTCGACCAGAAGTTCGCGATCACCGCGACGGCGACGTTCGTCGGTGCATGTCTGCGCATTCCCTATACCCAGGCGACGGCGAAGTTCGGCGGCCGCAACTGGGCGATCTTCTCCGCTGTCGTGCTCCTCATCCCGACCGGCCTCGTGTTGATGCTGATGATGAACCCCGGCAAGTTCGGGTTCGGCTGGTTCCTGTTCGTCGCGGCGCTCACCGGTCTCGGTGGCGGCAACTTCGCCTCATCGATGACCAACATCAACGCGTTCTTCCCGCACCGACTCAAGGGCTGGGCGCTCGGGCTCAATGCCGGTGGCGGCAATCTCGGTGTCCCGGTCATCCAGTTGATCGGTCTCCTGGTGATCTGGCTCTCGTCCGACAAGCCCGAGATCGTGTGTGCCATCTATCTGGTCGCCCTCGCGTTCGCCGCGATCGGTGCAGCCATCTTCATGGACAACCTCGACCATCAGACCGCAAGCTACCGTTCGATGGTCGACTGCCTGAAATACCGTGACACGTGGCTGATCTCGCTGCTCTACATCGGTACGTTCGGTTCGTTCATCGGCTTCAGCTTCGCGTTCTCGCAGGTGCTGCAGATCAGTTTCAAGTCATCGGGTGTCGGGAACGCCGCACTCGCCGCTGCCCAGATCGCATGGATCGGACCGCTTCTCGGTTCCATCGCCCGCCCCTACGGCGGAAAACTCGCCGACCGCTTCGGCGGGGGCCGCATCACCTTCGTGTGCTTCCTCGCGATGATCGCGTCGTCGGCACTGCTGGTGATCTCCGGAATGGCTGCCGACGCCCACGTCCACCACAAGATCGGCACCGCGCAACTCATCGGCTTCATCGTCGGGTTCATCCTGCTGTTCTTGATCTCGGGTATCGCCAACGGTTCGGTCTACAAAATCATCCCGACGGTCTTCGAGCACAAGGCCCGCAACCTCACCGGTCTGACCACCATGGGCCGCGTCATCTGGTCCCGCAAGATGTCAGGCGCGCTCATCGGCATCGCAGGCGCAGTCGGCGCGCTCGGCGGAGTCGGTATCAACCTCGTCCTGCGGTCGAGCTACAAGGCCAATCAGTCTGCGACAGCAGCATTCTGGGTGTTCCTCGGCTTCTACGTGATCGCGGCGATCATCACCTGGTTCTTCTACGCCCGTAGCGAGATCGTCCTCGAAGAGCGCGAAACCACCGACATCCCGGTCACCGACGAGACGTCCGGACCTGCCGATGGCGAGCCCGCCGTCGACGACACCGAGCTGTCCCCGAGTCCCGCGCAGGGAGCCGCGAAATGACTTCGGAGAACATCACCGACACCCGAACCTGCGTGGTGGTCGGTCACGGAATGGTCGGACACCGGTTCGTCCAAGAACTGCGCGAACGTGACACCGCGGATCGCTACCACGTGATCGTGCTCAGCGAGGAGCCGGTTGCCGCATACGACCGGGTGGGCCTCTCGAGCTACGTGGGCTCGTGGGATCCCCTGTCGATGGCGCTGCCGGACAACACCTATGCGGGCGACGAGGTCGTCGAACTCCGTGTGGGTGAGGCGGCCGCCACGATCGATCGCGAGCAGCGTCGTGTCATCACGTCGTCGGGTGACGAAATCGATTACGACGCTCTGGTTCTGGCCACCGGCTCGTATCCGTTCGTGCCGCCGGTCGAGGGCCGCGACAATCCGCGCAGCTTCACCTACCGGACACTGGCCGATCTCGACGCGATCCGCGCGGTCGCCGAAGCCGCGCCCCCGGGGGCGCCGGGTGTCGTGGTCGGTGGAGGATTGCTGGGGCTGGAAGCTGCCAATGCCCTCCGGCTGCTCGGAATGACCCCGCACATCGTCGAATTCGCGCCCCGCCTCATGCCGCTGCAGGTCGACGACGGCGGTGGCGCACTGCTCGCCTCGCTCGTCGGCGACCTCGGGCTGCACGTACACACCGGGGTGTCGACGACAGCGATCGCCGACTCCGACGACGACTTCCTCGCTGTCACGTTGTCGGACGGAACGGTTCTCGACGCCGCGCTCGTGGTGTTCTCGGCCGGTGTCCGGCCACAGGACGCGCTCGGCCGCCAAGCCGGACTCGACGTCGGCGAACGGGGCGGAATCATCACCGACACCGGATGCCGCACAAGCGATCCGTCCATCTGGGCCATCGGGGAGGTGGCAGCCGTCGAGGGTCGTTGTTACGGCCTCGTGGCGCCCGGTTACACGATGGCCGAGATTGCGGCAGACGGGATTCTCGGCACCTGCGACTCGCTGTTCCCCGGTGCCGACATGTCGACCAAGCTGAAGTTGCTCGGCGTCGACGTCGCGAGTTTCGGCGATGCGATGGGAGTCACCGAGAACGCCCTGGAGATCGTCTACTCCGATCCGGTCGCGGGCACGTACAAGAAGCTCGTACTCTCCGACGACGCGTCGACGCTGTTGGGCGGCATCCTCGTCGGCGACGCCGAGGCGTACGCGATGCTCAAGCCCATGGTGGGGCGCGAGATTCCGGGCGATCCTTCGTCGCTGATCGCACCCGCGGGCGCCGAGGGAGCCGGTATCGGACTGTCGGCACTACCCGACGACGCCGAGATCTGCTCATGCAACGGCGTCTCCAAGGGTGCGATCTGTGGGGCCATCGGCGAGGGCGCGTGCTCGGTCGCCGACATCAAGGCCTGCACATCGGCCGGCACCACATGCGGCGGATGCGTGCCCTCGATCACCCGGTTGCTCGCCGATTCCGGTGTCGAACTGTCCACCGCGCTGTGCGAACACTTCACGCAGTCGCGCGCCGAGTTGTTCGCAATCGTCGCCGCGACGGGTATCCGGACGTTCTCCGAGTTGATCGGGCGCTTCGGCGCCGGCGGTGGATGCGAGATCTGTAAACCCACCGTCGCGTCGATCCTCGCCTCGACGTCGAGCGACCACATCCTCGACGGCGAGCAGGCGGCCCTGCAGGACACCAACGACCACTTCCTGGCGAATCTGCAGAAGAACGGGACCTATTCGGTGGTTCCGCGGATGCCCGGCGGCGAGGTCACCGCCGACCAGCTCATCGTGATCGGGCAGATCGCCAAGGACTTCGGGCTCTACACCAAGGTCACCGGTGGCCAGCGCATCGACATGTTCGGTGCCAGGGTCGAGCAGTTACCCGAGATCTGGCGCCGACTCGTCGACGCCGGAATGGAATCGGGGCATGCGTACGGCAAGAGCCTGCGCACGGTGAAGAGCTGCGTCGGATCGAGTTGGTGCAGGTACGGCGTGCAGGACTCCGTGGCGATGGCCGTGCGCCTCGAACACCGCTATCGTGGGCTGCGCTCACCGCACAAGATCAAGCTCGGTGTGTCCGGATGTGCTCGCGAGTGCGCCGAGGCGCGGGGCAAGGACGTCGGCGTGATCGCGACGGAACAGGGCTGGAACCTCTACGTCGGCGGCAATGGCGGCCAAAGTCCTTCGCATGCAAAGCTTCTTGCATCGGGGCTCGACGACGAGACGCTCGTGCGCTACATCGACCGCTACCTCATGTTCTACATCAGGACCGCGGACAGGTTACAGCGCACCGCACCGTGGCAGGAGAGCTTCGCCGGAGGGCTCGATCGGTTGCGGGAGATCGTCTGTGACGACATCCTGGGTATAGCGGGTGACCTCGAAGACGCGGTCGCCCGACACGTGGACGGCTACCGCGACGAGTGGGCCGCAGTGCTCGACGACGAAGAGAAGCTGCGCCGATTCGTTTCCTTCGTGAACGCCCCCGAGACACCCGACCCGACCATCGCCTTCGACGACTCGTCGGGGCGCAAGGTCCCGGTGCTTCTCGGTCTACCGACCCTGCCCGTCGGGGACACCACCCAGGTCAAGGAGACAGCATCATGACCGCGTTGGACGACGCACCCGCCACACCGACCACAGCGCGTTCCGAGGAGACCTGGGTGGCCATCTGTCCGCTCGACCGGGTCAGCGTCGGCCGCGGTGTGGCCGCACTGATCGGCGACACCCAGGTGGCTGTGTTCCGGCTGACCGATGGCCCCGAACCCGACCTGCGGGTCGTCGACAACATCGATCCGTTCGGGCGTGCTGCCGTGATGTCCCGCGGGTTGGTCGGCGACAGGGCAGGCGTGCCGACGGTTGCGTCGCCGCTGCTCAAACAGATCTTCTCGCTCGACACGGGTGTCTGCCTCGACGACGAGTCCCGTGCGCTGCGGATGTACCCGGTTCGCGTCGTCGACGGGACGATCGAGGTCTGCGCCCCCTGATGACTCAGTCCGACCCGACCACGACGCCCCCGACCTCCCCGGACAGGACCGCCAACCCCGAGAAGACCCTCATCGGTTTCACCATCGGCGTCACCGCCGCACGTCGCGCAGACGAGTTCGCGGCGCTGCTCGAACGGCGAGGCGCGACGGTGGTCCATGCGCCCGCCATCCGCATCATCCCACTGGTCGACGACGACGAACTCGAGCGCGCAACCCAGGCGATTCTCAACCAACCCCCGGACATCCTCGTCGCGACGACCGGCATCGGGTTCCGCGGATGGGTGGAGGCTGCCGACGGATGGGGGCTCGCCGACGATCTCGTGGACACTCTCGGCGACGTCCGGTTGTTGGCGCGGGGGCCCAAGGCCAAGGGCGCCATCCGTGCCGCAGGTCTGCGCGAACAGTGGTCTCCACCGAGTGAGTCTTCGAGCGAACTGATCCGCGAACTGCTCGAGGAGGGGGTGGCCGGGCTGCGGGTGGCCGTGCAACTACACGGCGCCACGACCAGTTGGGAGCCGCTGCCCGATCTGTGTGATGTGCTTCGGGAAGCAGGCGCCGACGTCGTGCCCGTTCCGGTCTACCGGTGGACGCCACCCGACGACACCGAACCCATGAGCAGGATGATCGACGCGGTCATCAACCGTGACCTCGACGCCGTCACGTTCACCAGCGCACCGGCCGTCGCATCCATGCTCGGACAGGCACACCGCGCGGGTGCACTCGAGCCGCTGCTGCATGCGATGCGCACAGCCGTACCCGCGATGTGCGTGGGCAACGTGACCGCTGGTCCCTTGCACGCACTGCAGGTTCCGACGTTGCAGCCCAGTAGATTCCGGCTCGGTGCGCTGGTCAGACTCATCGCCGACGAGCTCCCGCGACGTGCCACCGTGCTCCGTGTCGCCGGACACGACCTGAGCCTTCGGGCATCGGGTGTGGTGGTCGACGGGTGCTACCGGCAGGTGACCGGATCGAGCATGGCTCTGCTACGTGTGCTGCATCGCGTTCCGGGGCAGGTTATTTCACGCAAGGCGATGCTCGACGAACTCCCCGGCGGCGGAACCGACACGCACGCCGTCGAGATGGCGATCACCAGACTGCGCACCGCGCTGGGCGATTCGAAGATGATCCAGACCGTGGTCAAGCGGGGCTATCGCCTCGCAGTCGACCTCGAATACGACGAGAACGATTCCGATGACACCTGAACCAACCCGCGGCCGCGCGGCACCTATCCTCGTGGCGCACGGCACCCGCTCGCTGGCGGGAGTCGACACCATCGGACGCATCGCCGCCCTGGTCGGCCAACGCATCGGTCAGACCCGCGTTGCGTTCGTCGACGTCCTCGGCCCGTCGCCGTCGGAGCTGCTCGCCGAGACCGACGACGCCGCGCTGGTGATCCCCGTGTTCCTGGCCGCTGGTTACCACGTGCGGCGCGACATCCCCGCGCACGTCGAGGCGAGCGGACATCGCGACGTGACGATGTGCGACAACCTCGGCCCCGATCCCGTGCTGGCAGAGGTGATGCGCGACCGTCTGCGGACAGCAGGATGGCGACCGGGTGATGCGGTGGTGATGGCGGCGGCCGGGTCGTCGGATCCGCTGGCACTCGGCGAGGTGGAGAAGGCCGCCGCCTACCTGAGCGATCTGATCGGGGACGACGTGCCCGTCGGCTACATCGCGACGGCGACGCCGCGAGTGCCCGAGGTGGTCGCCGAGGTGCGCAACTGGCGCCGACGCGTCTTCATCGCGTCATACCTGTTGGCGCCCGGTCTGTTTCATTCCAGACTCGCCGAGTACGGCGCCGACGGCGTGGGCGAACCGCTCGGCGCCGACCCTCGCATCGCCGATCTCGTCGTCGACCGGGTGCGGGCCGCCGTGGACGGCTCCGCGACCTCACACGCGCGACCAGGCAATGTGAGAACCATGTGATCGACCGGTAACGAGCTGTCACGGACCTCGAAACATGGGCGTTCGACCATGGAGTCATGGCCGAGACCACCACCGTCGACACTCTCTGCGCATACTGCGGGGTCGGGTGCGGAATGGTCCTGCACGTGTCGGCGCCCGACGGCGATCACCTGCCGCTGGTGACCAAGACCACCGGACGCAAAGACCACCCGACGAACTTCGGTCGGCTGTGTACCAAGGGCTCGACCACGTCTGACCTGCTCGCAGCACCGGGCCGGATGGAGAAGGCGTCGATGCGGACCAGTCGCGACGGCGAGCGGGAGTCCGTGGGCATCGACGAAGCCATCGGCTTCGCGGCGCGGCGCATGCGCGCGATCGCCGACGAACACGGCCCCGATTCTGTCGCGGTGTACGTCTCGGGTCAGATGTCGACGGAAGCCCAGTATCTGTCCAACAAGTTCACCAAGGGCTTCCTGCACAGCATCAACATCGAATCCAACTCGCGGTTGTGCATGGCCAGCGCGGGAACCGGATACAAGCAGTCCCTCGGCGCCGACGGGCCGCCAGGTTCCTATCAGGATTTCGACAACGCCGACCTTTTCCTGGTCATCGGCTCCAACATGGCCGACTGCCACCCGATCCTGTTCCTACGGATGATGGAGCGGGTCAAGGCGGGCGCGAAGCTCGTGGTCGTCGATCCGCGACGCACGGCCACCGCCGCGAAGGCCGACCTCTACCTTCAGGTGGCGCCGGGCACCGATCTCGCACTGTTGAACGGGCTGCTGCATCTGCTGATCGAGGCCGATGCGGTCGATCACGACTTCGTCGCCGACTACACCGAGGGATTCGACGCCACCAAGGAGTTCGTCGCCGACTACACGCCCGCGCACGTCAGTGAGATCACCGGCATCCCCGAGTCCGACATCCGCACTGCCGCCACCTGGATCGCCGAGTCCGCCAACTGGATGAGCTGCTGGACGATGGGTCTCAACCAGTCGGTCCACGGGACCTGGCACACCAACGCGTTGGTCAACCTGCACCTGGCCACAGGTGCGATCTGCCGTGTCGGTAGCGGACCGTTCTCACTGACCGGACAGCCCAACGCCATGGGTGGCCGTGAAATGGGTTACATGGGGCCGGGACTTCCCGGCCAACGGGCGGTGCTGTCGGAAGCCGACCGTGACTTCTGCGAGGACGTCTGGGGAGTTCCACGAGGCTCCATTCGACCCGATGTCGGCGCAGGCACGATCGACATGTTCGACCAGATGGCGGCAGGCGAGATCAAGGCGTGTTGGATCATCTGCACCAATCCCGTTGCCAGCGTGGCCAACCGGTCGAAGGTGATCGAAGCACTGCAGCGATGTGAACTCGTCGTGGTGCAGGACGTCTTCGCCGAGAACGAGACCCTGCCGTACGCCGACGTGGCTCTGCCCGCCACGCTGTGGACCGAGTCCGACGGCGTGATGATCAATTCCGAACGCAATCTCACCCTGTTCCAACGTGCGGTGTCGCCGCCGGGAGATGCTCTGCCCGACTGGGAGTTGATCTGCCGGATCGCCGCCGAGATGGGTTACCGTGACGGATTCTCCTTCGAGACGGCAGAAGAGGTATTCGACGAGATCAGGAGATTCTGGAACCCGAAGACCGGCTGGGACATTCGTGGCGCGAGTTACGCGCGGCTGCGGGAAACGCCGTTGCAATGGCCGTGCCCACCCGACGACGACGCCGACCGTCATCCGGTGCGCTATCTCAACGACGGTCGGAGCCAGACCAGGGTGACCCGAGCCGACGGCTCCGTCCCCGACTTCGTGTTCCCCACGCCCAGTGGCCGAGCCGTGTTCCACGCGCGCCCGTTCCTTCCGCCCGCAGAGATGCCGGACGACGAGTTCCCGCTGATCCTCAACACCGGACGACTGGCACACCAGTGGCACACCATGACCAAGACGGGACGTGTCGCGAAGCTCAACAAGCTCAATCCGTCACCCTTCGTCGAACTGCATCCCGACGACGCTGCAGCGCAACAGATCTCGGAGGGCGACTCCGTACGCATCCGGTCCCGGCGCGGTGCGGCGGTGCTTCCCGCGGTGATCACCGATCGGGTACGGCCGGGCAACTGCTTCGCGCCCTTCCACTGGAGTGACATGTTCGGCCCCGACGTCGCCATCAACGCCGTCACCAACGACGCCGTCGACCCGGCGTCGTTGCAACCCGAGTTCAAGGTCAGTGCTGTGGCGCTCGAGAAGGTGCCGACGCAGCTCGCCGCGCAGGTAACAGAAGCGACGCCCGCTGCCGATTCGAGCCTTGCCGTGGCGCTGGGACTATCGACGGCACCTGCTCCTCCGGAACTGTCCGAGGTCGAGCAGGCGTACGTGGCCGGTGTGTTGACCGGTCTGCAGAGCGACGAATCCGTGGTGGGAGTACCGGTGCTGCCTGCACAAGCACCGCTCTCCACGCAGCACCGCGCGTGGGTCGACGGCGTGCTGGCCGGCGCCTTCTCGCGCGTTGCGGGGACCACAGGGGAGCAGCGTCCGGCCACCGAGGGGGCCGACGAACCCGGTGCGTCGGCGCCGACGGTCGAGGTGCTGTGGGCATCGCAGACCGGCACGGTCGAGGACTTCGCCCCGACCGTGGCGGATTCGCTGGCGGCGACCGGAGTCACTGCGGTCACAAGGACGCTCGACGACGCGGGTGTCGATGCTCTGACGTCCGAGGGGACCGTCCTGATCGTCACCTCGACCACCGGCGACGGCGACCCGCCGGACAACGCCAGCGCCTTCTGGGACGCTCTCAGCGGCGACGGCGCGCCGTCGTTGGCCGGGCTGCGGTATGGAGTCCTCGCCTTCGGCGACCCCAGTTACGACGAATTCTGCGGTTTCGGAAGGAAATTGGACGATCGACTCGCCCAGCTCGGCGCCACCCGGCTGGTGGAGCGAGCCGATTGCGAGCCGGACTTCGAGACCACCGCGCAGGGTTGGCTCGACGCGGTCACAGGGGAACTGGCAGCCGAGGTCGCGGCATCGGGGGGTGTCGCTACACCCGCGGCGCCCGAGGCCACACCCGCCGACACCGCCCCGAGTGCGCAGCCCATTCCGTACGGCCGCAAGAACCCGCTGGTGACCTCTCTGATCCGTAACACGAGACTGAGCGGACCCGGGTCGAGCAAAGACGTCCGTCAGTTCGGATTCGCACTCCCCGACGACACCCTGACCTATGAGGCGGGCGACGCCTTGGTCGTCTGCCCACGCAACAGTCCCGCCTACGTCGAGGAGTTCCTCGCACTCACCGGACTCGACGGCGATCAGATCATCACCCTCGGTGACGAGGAGATGCTGCTCTACCGCGCGCTGTACGAGCGGCTCGACATCGCACGGATCACCCCGGGATTGTTGTCCTTCGTATCCGATCGTCATCGGTCACCCGACCTCGCCGAACTACTACGTCCGGACAACCGTGACGTGCTCGACGACTGGATGTGGGGGCGACTGTCTGCCGACCTGCTCACCGCCTTCCCTGTCCGCGCGGCGGTCGACGAATGGCTCGATGTCATCAAACCCCTTGCTCCGCGCCAGTACTCGATTTCGTCGAGCCCGAAGGAGAACCCGAACGAGGCGCAGTTGACGGTGTCCGCGGTGCGCTACAACGTGCACGGTGTAGCGCGCCACGGCGTCTGCTCGACCTATCTCGCCGACCGCGCCGACGGCGACCCGATCAGTATCTGGGTGCAGCACTCGGCCCATTTCGCACCGCCCGCCGACCCGGACGCGCCGATGATCATGGTCGGTCCCGGTACCGGGATCGCACCGTTTCGCGGATTCCTGCACGAGCGTCGAGCGCTCGGACACACCGGGCGCAACTGGCTCTTCTTCGGTGAACAGCATGCGGCGACCGACTTCTACTATCGAGACGAGATCGAATCCTTCCGTGCCGATGGCTTTCTCACCGACCTCGACCTCGCGTTCTCGCGGGATCAGGAGCGCAAGGTCTACGTCCAGGACCGCATGATCGACAAAGGTGCGCAGTTGTGGCGTTGGCTCAACGAGGGTGCCTACTTCTACGTGTGCGGTGACAAGGCACGGATGGCGCGCGATGTCGACGCCGCGCTGACCCGCGTCGTCGCCGAACACGGAAAGCTCTCCGGTCCCAGTGCCGAGGCCTACGTCAAGGCGCTCGCGGCCGAGAAACGGTACGTCCGAGACGTGTACTAGCAGTTCGTGAACAGCCCCACAGCATTACCGACCAGAGAGGCACCTTCCGCCCATGAGCGACACCAGCACTCCGCGATTCCTCCAGGGACGATTCCCCTTTGTCGGAAAGGGGTTCGAGTCCCTCGACGCGATCGACGCCTCCCTGGCCATCACGGTTCCCGACGGTGCCACGCTGCAGGCGGTGTACTTCCGCGGAGGTAACAGCACCGACTCGATGATCACGGTGGCGCTGATGCACAACGGTGAACCGGTGCGCTACTTCCCGATTCCGGCACAGGGCGCCACCCACGTACCCCTACGACTCGTCGAGGACTTCATCGAGGGAGCCGAACTGTCCCTGGCGCTGACCGCACCCGCGTCGACGCAGGGGACGGTCGTCATCGACCTCGGATTGGTGGAGTTCTGATGCCGATGAGCTCGCTCGTCGTCGTGGGCAACGGTATGGCGGGCGCGCGGACGATCGAGGAGATCATCGCCAGGGGCGGGGCGTCGCAGTTCGCGATCACCGTGTTCGGCGACGAACCGTATGGCAACTACAACCGCATCGCACTCTCGCATGTGCTCGCAGGCACCGATGCCCCCGACGACATCTACCTGAACACCGTCGACTGGTATCGCGACAACGACATCGACCTGCGGGCGGGCGTGCGGGTGGTCCGGATCGACCCGTACGCCAAAGTCGTGTTGGCCGACGACGGTTCGAGGGTCGGCTACGACAAACTCGTCATCGCGACGGGCAGTCGGGCGTTCTTCCCGCCGATCGACGGACTCTGGGTCGACGACACGACACTGCTCGGCGGGGTCTTCGGCTTCCGCAGTCTCGACGACACCAACGCCATCATCGAGCACGCGGGCGACGCAACGCACGCCGCGGTCATCGGTGGTGGGCTGCTCGGGCTCGAAGCCGCCTACGGGCTGCACGGTCGGGGACTCGACGCCACTGTCGTCCACTCGGGACCGATCCTCATGAACGCCCAACTCGACGACACCGGTGGTGCGGTCTTGCGCAGCGCGATCGAGTCAACAGGGCTCGAGGTGGTCACCGGTAAACGTACGACACACGCCTATGCCGACGCCGGTAACGCCATCACCGCGGTCGGATTCGCCGACGGGGAGCGGCTCGACTGCGATCTCTTGGTTCTCGCCACCGGGATTCGTCCCAACGTCGGTCTCGCTCGTGGTGCTGGTCTCACCGTCGAACGCGCGATCGTCGTCGACGACCACATGCGATCGATCGACGACGACGACATCTACGTCGTCGGCGAGTGCGCACAGCATCGTGGTCAGGTGTACGGGCTGGTCGCACCGCTGTGGGAGCAGGCGAAGGTGCTCGCCGATCACATCACCGCAGCGGATGCGTCGGCGTCGTATCGCGGTTCGCGGACGTCGACGAAACTCAAGGTCGCAGGGGTCGATGTGGCCCAGATGGGCGTCAAGGCACCAGAATTCGACGACGACGAGTTCCTGCAGTTCTACGAGCCGAGGCACGGCGTGTACAAGACCGTCGTGATCCGTGACAACAAGCTCGTCGGCGCCACGCTCGTCGGGGACGTCAGCAAGGTCTCGTTCCTCATGCAGGCGTTCGACCAGCGCAGCGAACTGCCAGACGAACGGCTCTCGCTCATGTTCGACATCGGAACACCGGACGCCGCGACAGGAGTCGCCGAACTGTCCGACGACGCCCAGGTGTGCAACTGCAACGGAGTCGACAAGGCGACGATCGTCTCCTGCGTCGCAGACGGCACCACGTCGGTGTCCGGCGTGATGGCCGCGACACGTGCGGGCAAAGGCTGCGGGTCGTGCAAATCCCTTGTCGCGCAGGTCGTCGAATGGGCTGCCGGAGGCGTGGTCACCGAGGACCCTTCTGCGAACTGGTATGTGCCCGGTATTCCGTACGAGAAGCCGGAACTGATGCGGCTCATCCGAGAACTCAAGCTGTACTCGGTTCGGTCGGTGTTCGCCGCGCTCGCCCCGGACGGCAAAGAGGACGCCAACTCCAAGATGGGTCTGTCGTCGCTGCTCGAGATGATGTGGGGCGCCGACTTCATCGACGAACGCGCCGAGCGGTTCATCAACGACCGGGTGCACGCGAACATCCAGCGCGACGGCACATTCTCTGTCGTGCCGCAGATGAAGGGCGGTGTGACGAGTGTGGATCAACTACGCAGGATCGCCGATGTCGCCGAGAAGTACGACGTACCGATGATCAAGCTCACCGGCGGTCAGCGCATCGATCTGCTCGGCGTGCGCAAGGAGGATCTGCCGAATGTGTGGGCCGATCTCGACATGCCGTCGGGATATGCCTACGGCAAGAGTTTCCGGACCGTGAAAACCTGTGTGGGCAGCGACTTCTGCAGATTCGGTGTCGGCGACTCCACTGCTCTGGGAATTGCGCTGGAAGAGCGATATCAGGGAATCGCGGGTCCTGCCAAGATGAAACTCGCGGTCACCGGGTGCCCGCGCAACTGCGCCGAAGCCCTCTGCAAGGACCTCGGCGTCGTCGCGATCGACGGCGGCAGGTGGGAGATCTACGTGGGCGGCGCCGCGGGCGCGCATATCCGCAAAGGTGATCTGCTCGCGACCGTCGACAGCCCCGACGAGGTGATGACCCTGACCGGGCGATTCCTCCAGTACTACCGGGAGAACGCGAAATGGCTCGAGCGCACCTACGCCTGGGTGCCGCGGTACGGTATCGAGAAGATCCGGGCCGTCGTCGTCGACGATGCCGAAGGCATTGCGCAGCAACTCGATACCAACATGCAGCGCTCCGTCGACGCCTACCGCGATCCGTGGCAGGACGGCAAAGAGCCCGCCACACCCGGCCAGTTCCGTTCTGCACTGCCATTGTTGCCGCTGCCGCAGGTGCCGGTCCGATGAGCGAGGTCAGCATCGGCAACATCGCCGACATCCCACGCGGAGAGGGGCGCGCCTTCGGAGTGGCCGGCACCCAGGTGGCCGTGTTCCGACTGCGCGACGATTCGCTGCGTGCACTCGACGCCGTGTGCCCACACCGCGGTGGTCCGCTCGCCGACGCCCTGATCGACGATTGCGTCGTCGTCTGCCCGCTGCACAATCACACCTACGACCTGTCCACGGGCGACGAGGTCGCGTTCGGTGGGGCAGGTGTGCGCGCGTATCCGGTACGCGCCGATGCCGCGGGCGAGATCTCGGTCGACCTCGACTGATCGGGTAGGTCGGCCGACGCGATTCAAGTAGCCGACTACCCGATCGGTCCTGTTGTCGCCGCGTCACGCTGTGAGTCGGACCACGTCGCCGACGTGCGTCATCCCCTCCCATGGCGGGGTCGACTCCAGCCTGGGTGACACCGAGGAGAACCCATGAAGAAGTACACGGTCGTCGCGGGCGACACGCTTTCCCGGATCGCCGAAACCGAATACGGCGACGCTGATCTCTATCCGGTCATCGCGGCGTCGAACCAGCTCGCGAATCCGGACCACATCGAGGTTGGGCAGATCCTCGACATCCCGTATGTGACTCGCAGGCTTCAAGTGCGCGTCGTCGACCATCCGGCGTTGCGGCAGGAGATCACGCAGTTGGCCTACGGCACCACGGATCCCGCGACTCAACTGATGTGGGAGATCGCCAACGGGGTGGCTCAGCATCCCATCGAGAACCGTGCCTGGCTGAGGATGCCGGATCTGGGTGACGAGGCAACCACGTACACGTCACCGTTCGACCAGACACTGACCGTCGTCGCGCAGGAGTTCTACGGCGACGGTGATCTGGCGGGCGTCATCAGAGCGGTCAATGGTCTCGGCTCCCAAGAGCTGTCGAAGGGTCAGGTCCTGCGTATTCCGGGACTCAACCAGCGCGTGAGCGTCGGAGGCGAGACCATCTTCGGCATCTGCTCGGCGCAGTACGGATCAGACGACGACATCGACACGTGGGTGCAGGTCGTCGCCGCCGCGAACAATCTGGCATTTCCCTTCACGCTGGTCTCGGGACAGACGCTGCTGATGCCCTCATGAGGGCGCCGTGGTCGAGGCCGCCCGCGTGCACCGACCCGATCAGGCGTCGGCGGCGACCCTGTCCTTGAGGAGCAGCCGCACGGTGAGCTCGAGTCGATTGGTGACGTCGGTGGCTGACGCGCGGCGGGTGAGCCACTGCACCAGATTCGACATCCACACATCCGAGAGCACCCGGGCGATGGCGAGTTCCTCGTCGCTCGGCTCGCCCTCGTCGACGATCGCACCGGCGAAGAGGCGGTCGATGATCGAGGCGACCTGGTCGACCTCGGCGGTCGCCGACGCGTCGGCGAACATGAATGCACGGGTCATGGCCTCGGTCAGCAGCGGGTCGCGCTGCATGGCGAACGTGATCATGTCGAGCACGTGCCGAAGTCGTTCGATCGCGTTGTCGCCCTGCAGCTGCGAGCGGTCGACGCGTGTCTCGACGCGCTCGAATTCGCGCGCGAGCGCGGTCACCAGCAGGTGCACCTTCGACGGGAAGTAGCGGTACAGGGTGCCGACTGCGACGTCGGCCTTCTCGGCGACGGTCCGCATCTGCACGGCGTCGTATCCGCCCTTGGAGGCGAGTGCGAGAGTGGCGTCGAGAATGCGCCGTCGACGGTCGCGTTGCGCAGCGGAACCGCTTTCGGTCGTCGACGTCGCGCCGCCCGAGGGTGCGGACGGCTCAGTGCTCGGCTTCTGGGGGGCCGCCTTCGACGAGGTTCCCTTGCTCGGACTCGGTGCCGACTTCTGTGGCACGGCATCTTCGGACGACCGGGTCATGTGTAGGCGACATCCTCATCTCGTACCCTCCGACGCCCGCGGGTGTCGAAAGCCTGGTGGACAAATACCCCCGTGGACTATTAGAACAGGTTCTAATTCTTCGCCACAACCGACATGCAGAGGATTTCAGCGTGAGCCTTGCCACGTCCGCCGAACAGCTCGCCGTCTGCGAGGCCATCTCCGGGTGGGCGACACGACGCCGCACCACCGACATCATACGTGCCGACCTGGAGAAATCGCGCGATCAGTGGCGCGAGCTGTTTCCGGAGCTGGCCGAACTGGGACTGTTCGCCGCACTGTTGGACGAATCACAGGGCGGGGTCGGCGCGACGTTCGCCGACGTGGCCGCGATGGTCGAGCAATGTGGCACGAGTCTGGTGCCGGGCCCCATCGGCGAGACCCTGGTGGCGGCACTCGCGGTGTCGATGTCGGTGGAATCCCACGCGGCGGGGTTGCTCGACGCATTGGCGTCCGGACAGGTCGGTGCTGCGGTACCGGCGCTCGCACGGGCTGGTGCCGAGGCGGTCGTGTCCGATGGCGGGGTGGATCTCGGCGTCGTCGTTGGATATGTGGACGGCAGCGCGGTGCTCACGAGACTCACCGGCACGGGCGTCGAGGCCGGCTGGCACGTGATCCCGCCGGGTGTTGGCGAGCGGGAAGTCGTGCCGATGGCGAGTGTCGACGGTCGGGGATCGGTGAGTCGTCTGTGGATCACCGGGGTCGACCCCGACGATCTGCTCGTCGTGGACGACGGTGACCTGATCACTGGTGCGTTGTCGGCGACTGCGGCGGCGTACGTCAGCGGAGTGACGCGGTGGGCGCTCGACACCGCCGTCGCCTACGCCAAGGTGCGTACCCAGTTCGGCGCGCCGATCGGTTCCTTCCAGGCGGTCAAGCACATCTGTGCCGACATGCTCTGCCGCAGCGAACAGGTCACGGCCGCGGCATGGGACCTCGCGCGTGCGGTCGACGACGCGCTGGCGGCTCCACCTGGTGCGGATGCCGGGGAGTCCGTCCGCGACCAACTCGCGTTCAGCCGACTCGCCACCGATGTGCTGATCGCGTCGTTGCCCGTCGCCACCGCCGAGGACTGTATCCAGGTGCTCGGCGGCATCGGATTCACTTTCGAGCACGACGCTCACCTCTATCTGCGCGCCGCATTGTCGATGCGTGCGGCAACGGCGGCGGCGTCGGCGCAGCGTGAGCACCTCGGCCGTCTCGGCATGCTCGGCGGCCGACGACGCTTCGAACTCGACCTCAGCTCCGTCGAACACCGACGCGACGCCATCCGGGCCGAGATCGCCGAGATCGCCGCGGTCGCACCGGAGGGGAGGCGACAACTACTCGCCGAATCCGGTTATCTCACACCGCATTGGCCCCCGCCGCACGGACTCGGTGCCGACCCGGCACTGCAGTTGCTCATCGATGCGGAATTCGAACGCGCGGGCATCGAGCGGCCCGACCTGGTGATCGGTGCCTGGGCGATCCCGACCATCCTCGAACACGGAACCGATGAGCAGCGAACGCGCTTCGTGCGCCCGACCCTCGTCGGGGACATCGTCTGGTGTCAGCTGTTCAGCGAGCCCGAGGCGGGCTCCGACCTCGCGTCGCTGCGGACGAGGGCCACCCGCGTCGACGGCGGGTGGAACCTGTCGGGTCAGAAGATCTGGACATCGCAGGCGCACAACGCGCAGTGGGGGATCTGTCTGGCGCGCACCGATTCCGAGGCGCCCAAACACAAGGGCATCACCTACTTCCTCGTGGACATGTCCTCGAGCGGTATCGACATCCGCCCGCTACGCGAGTTGTCGGGGCAGGCGAACTTCAACGAGGTCTTCCTCGACGACGTGTTCGTTCCCGACGAGTGCGTCGTCGGTGAGCTCAACGGTGGCTGGCGGCTGGCCAGGACGACGCTCGCCAACGAACGTGTGGCGATGGGTGGGTCGGGTCTCGGCAAGGAGATGGATGCGTTACTCGGTCAGATCGAATCGATGGACCGGGAACTGACCGACGACGAGCTGCGGCGGCTCGGCGAGTTGGTCGCCGACGCGCACGTCGGACGCGTCCTCGACGCTCTCGCGGTCGCCAGGCGGTTGGCGGGCCACGATCCCGGTGCGGTATCGAGCGTGCGCAAACTGATCGGTGTCGCGCACCGCCAGTCGGTGCCCGAGTTCGGTCTCGATCTACTCGGTGTCGATGGAGTCGGGGCGAGTGACGCTGCCGACCAGCTACTGCAGAACAGGTGCCTGTCGATCGCGGGCGGCACCACGCAGATCCTTCGCACAGCGGCTGCGGAACGAATTCTCGGTCTGCCCCGTCACTGAAAGGTCGTCGTTACGGGGAATCAGCAGATCAACTGCCAATTCGCCCACGCGCACGGTCCAGTCTGATACAACTAGAACGAGTTCTAGTTTTGTAGGTGGGTCGAGAAGGGATCGTCGGTGGATTTCGGCATGGACAGCCCGGCACAAGCGGTCGCCGATGTGGCCCGAGACGTGTTCGCGCGACACGAGCCCGACTGGACCTCACTCTTCGGAGGACGTGCCGTTGCGGGCGAATCGACCGAGCAGGTCGCACAGCGCGAGGACTTCGACCGTCCGCTCTGGACGTCGTTGCGCGACGCCGGGTTGTTGTCCCTGCCGCTCCCGGAATCTCTCGGCGGCGACGACCTCGGCGTCGCCGAGCTGTTGCCGTTGCTCCGCCAGTTGGGTTCGGCAGCCGCGGTCACGCCCGCGCTCGGCACTCTCACGTCGGCTCTGTTCCTCCAGACACTCGACGATGCCGCGCGCGACCGCTGCTCACCCACGTGTGCCGGCGGCACGTGGCATGCCGTCGCCATCGGCGAGCCGGGCGACGCGTTGACGTCGACGCCGCGCACCACGCTGCGTGACGGTCGGCTGTCGGGCACCAAGACCGGTGTGCTGCATGCCCACGGTGCGTCGACACTGCTGACCGCGAGTGATGCGGGGGTGGTTGCGGTTGCTGCCGACGCAGACGGGGTGTCGATCACGCGCACACCGGCCTCGAGCGGTTGGGGCGAGTACACCGTGCGCTTCGACGACGTCGGGATCGACGACACCGATGTGCTGTGCAGCGACGTCGCACCGCTGCGCGACCGGTTCCGCCTCGCGTTGACCGCGTATGCCGACGGCCTCGCCGCGGGCGCCACCCGCATCACCGCCGACCACGTGTCCAACCGCAACCAGTTCGGTAAGCCGATCGCGCTCTTCCAGGCGGTGGGCCAGCAGCTCGCCGACATCTACGTGGTGGGCCGCTCACTCACGTTGTCGACGACCGCAGCAGCATGGCGACTGTCCGAAGGTCTCGACGCACAACAGGATCTGGGAATCGCCTCGTATTGGACGGCAGCAGAGATCCCCGCGGCGATGAGGACGATGACTCACCTGCACGGCGGCGTCGGGGTCGATCTCACATATCCGCTGCATCGCTATTTCTCGATCGCGAAGGACCTCGCCCGACTTGTCGGGGGAGCGAACGCACGCCTCGACGAACTCGCCGGGACGTCGAGTTCCTGACCATGCCACCAGGATTCGGTCACCACACGTACGTCGTACAGAACACACCGCACAGGGGACGCAACCGATGTTCATAGACCTCACGCCGGAGCAGAAGCGACTGCGCGCCAAACTGCGTGAGTACTTCGCCGACCTGGTGGGCCCGGGGGCCGCGAAGATCATGCTCACGGAGCGGCACGGACCCACGTATCGGGACGTGATCGCACAGATGGGACGCGACGGTTGGCTCGGTGTCGGTTGGCCGAAGGAATACGGCGGCAAGGGTTTCGGCGAGATCGAGCAGCAGATCTTCACCAACGAGGCTGTGCGCGCCGATGTGCCGCTACCCGCGGTGACCCTCCAGACCGTCGGGCCTACCCTGCAGGCACACGGAACCGATGAGCAGAAGGATCTCTTCCTGCCCCGAATTCTCGCCGGCGACGTGCATTTCGCGATCGGCTACACCGAGCCGGAGGCGGGCACCGACCTGGCCTCGCTCGCCACCGCTGCGGTGCGCGAGGGCGATCACTACGTGGTCAACGGCCAGAAGATCTTCACCACGGGTGGCCACGACGCCGACTACATCTGGCTGGCCGTGCGCACCGACAAGTCGGCACCGAAGCACAAGGGCATCTCGATTCTCATCGTCGACACCTCGGATCCCGGATTCAGCTGGACGCCCATCATCACCGCGGACGGCGCGCATCACGTGAATGCCACGTATTACAACGACGTTCGTGTGCCGGTGTCGATGCGGGTGGGCGACGAGGGCGACGGGTGGAAGCTCATCACCACCCAGCTCAACCACGAGCGGGTGATGCTGGGGCCCGCCGGGCGCATCGAAGGCCTTGCCGCCCGCGTGCGGGAGTGGGCCTCGCGGCCGGGTCCCGACGGCACGGTGATCGCCAAGCACACCGACGTCGCACGCGCACTGGCGGAGATCGACGCTTACGCGCGCATCAACGAACTGCTCAACTGGCAGGTCGCCTCGACCGGCGAGGCGATCTCCATGGCCGACGCGGCGGCGACCAAGGTCTTTGCGACGGAACGGGTGCAGAAGGTGTGCCGGATGGTCGACGAGATCGTCGGCCGCTACGGCGACTTCACCGATCCCGACACCGCGGCACTCGTCGAATGGCTAGACGTGCAGGAGAAGCGGAACGCTGTGATCACGTTCGGTGGTGGGGTGAACGAGGTGATGAGAGACATGATCGGCACCGCAGGACTCGGATTGCCCAGGGCCAAGCGATGACGGGTGAGGCGATGACGGGTGAGGCGATGACCGGCGACCGCTCCGTCGAGACCATCCGTACCGCCGCGCAGGCCATCATCGATGCCGGTGCGAGCCGCCCGGTGTACGGGCGCGATCCGGTGAACCGACCGATGATCAACAACTGGGTCGAGGCCATCGGCGACACCAACCCCGTCTACGTCGACGACGACGCCGCTCGAGCAGCCGGACACCCCGGGATCGTCGCACCACCCGCCATGGCGCAGGTGTGGACGATGCGCGGGCTGCACGGGATGCGCGCCGACGACGATCCTCTGGGGCGGGCGTCGGAGCTCTTCGACGAGGCGGGATACACGTCGGTGGTCGCGACCAACTGTGACACCACCTATCACCGCTATCTGAGTGTGGGCGAACAGGTCTCGTTGTCGGCCGAGCTGGTTGACATCGCCGGACCCAAGCAGACAGCCCTCGGGGAGGGATGGTTCTTCACCACGCGTAACACGTGGTCGGTCGGCGACGAGGTCGTCGCCGAGATGGATTTCCGCATCCTGAAGTTCAGGCCACCCGAGTCGGCGCCGTCGGAGATCGGGGCCGAGGGCGTACCCGCAGATCTGGATCCTGCACACATGTTGCGGCCCAGCGCGTCCGGTGACACGGCATTCTTCTGGGAGGGCGTTGCCGCCCACGAACTGCGCATCCAACAGACGGCCGACGGTTCGCTGCGTCATCCGCCGATCCCCGCGACGTGGAAGCCGCGGGACTCCGACGGCACAGTGCCGACGACGGACTACGTGGTAGCTCCTGGCACCGGCACGGTGTACAGCTACGTGGTGCACCGTGCGCCCAAGGTGCCCGGACGTGAACTCCCCTTCGTGGTCGCGCTCGTCGAACTCGACAGACCTGATGCCATCAGGGACGAGGACTGCGCGGGCAAGCCGCTCGCGGCGCCCATCCGCATGCTCGGTGAGCTGCGCGACACCGACCCTGCGGACGTGCACATCGGCCAGCGCGTCGAGGCGATGTTCCTCGACTTCCCCGCCGACGAGGCATCAGGAACCGACGCCTGGACGCTGTATGCGTGGCGCCCGACAGCAGAGGAGACGCAGTGACCACGAGCGCAGTTCCGACCGTCGAGGTGGGAACGACGTTGCCGCCGCTGACGATCGACGCGACTCCTACGTTCATCGTGTCGACGGCGCTGGCGACCCGCGACTTCCAGGACGTACACCACGACCGCGATCTGGCGCAGGCCAAGGGGTCCGAGGACATCTTCGTCAACATCCTCACCGACACAGGACTCGTCGAACGCTTCGTCACCGACTGGGCGGGTCCGACGTCGAGAATCCGGTCGATCAGACTCAAACTCGGTGTGCCGTGGTATGCCTACGACTCGTTGACATTCAGCGGTGAGGTGACCGAGGTCGACGGAGATCTGGTCACCGTGGCCGTCACCGGAACCAATGCGCTCGGCAAACACGTGATCTCGACGGTCACGCTCACCTGGGGAGGTCACTGATGGGTAGCCTGTCCGGTGCAACGTCGATCGCCGGGATCGGTGCCACCGAGTTCTCCAAGAACTCCGAGCGCAGCGAACTGCGATTGGCGGCCGAGGCGGTACAGTCGGCTCTCGCCGACGCGGGACTGACCCCTGCTGACGTCGACGGTCTGGTGAGCTTCACCATGGACACCAACGCAGAGATCGCGGTCGCCCGAGCGGTGGGAATCCCCGAACTCACCTACTTCTCGCGCATCCACTACGGCGGGGGTGCAGCCTGCTCGACGGTGCAGCAGGCAGCGATGGCCGTGGCCACGGGAGTCGCCGACGTCGTCGTGGCATATCGGGCGTTCAACGAACGGTCGGGATTGCGCTTCGGACAGGTCAACTCGGCTGTGGCCAATCAGGAGAACTCGTCGGGGACCGACAACGCGTTCAGCTATCCCCATGGCCTGTCGACCCCGGCGGCATTCGTCGCCATGGTCGCACAGCGATATCTGCACGAGTTCGGCGCCACCAGTGAGGATTTCGGACGCATCGCCGTCGTCGATCGTCAGCATGCCGCCAACAATCCCGAGGCCTTCTTCTACGGCAAGCCCATCACGCTCGCCGATCACCAGAATTCGCGTTACATCGCCGAGCCGCTGCATCTGCTCGACTGCTGTCAGGAATCCGACGGCGGTGTGGCCATCGTCGTCGTGTCGGCCGAGCGTGCCCGGGATCTGCGCAATCCGCCCGCGGTGATCTCGGGAGCGGCGTCGGGCAGTGGGGTCGACCAGTTCATCATGACCAGCTACTACCGTGACGAACTGGCAGCGCTTCCGGAAATGGGACTGGTGGGTAGGCAACTCTGGGCACAGTCGGGATTGCGACCCGACGACATGGACGCGGCGATCCTCTACGACCACTTCACGCCGTACACGCTGCTGCAGTTGGAGGAATTGGGATTCTGTAGCCGCGGCGAGGCGCCGGATTTCGTTCGCGAACCGGGCGCGTTGGAGGTGGGCGGTCGACTCCCACTCAACACCCACGGCGGGCAACTGGGCGAGGCCTACATCCACGGGATGAACGGCATAGCGGAGGCGGTACGTCAAGTGCGGGGAACGTCGGTGAACCAGGTGCCGGGAGCCCAGCGGGTGGTGGTGACAGCCGGAACGGGCGTCCCGACAAGCGGTTTGGTGTTGACGGCGGCATAGGAGAGTTGGCGGCGTGAGCGCCGCGCCCGCGCGGTGAACGCAGGACGGACAACGACATGGGTCGACAAGCAGTGCAGCAAGAGGAGCCAGAAGCAATGAAATTCAACCTCGCCGACGTTTTCGAGACGGTCGCCGATTCTGTCCCCGAGCGGATCGCCCTCAGTTACGGCGGGCGCCAGATCAGTTATGCCGAACTCGACCGACTCGCCAATCAGGTCGCGCACCTGTTCGCCGCGCACGGCATCGGACTCGACGACAACGTGTCGCTGTTCCTCAAGAACAGCGTCGAACACGTCACGAGCCTGCTCGGTCTGCTGAAGGTCCGAGCGGTCCCGGTCAACGTCAACTATCGCTACACCAATGCCGAGCTCGGCTACATCTTCGACAACTCCGACTCGCGGGGGATCGTCGTCGAGGAACCGGATCATCAGCGTAGCGTCGCCACTCTTCTCGCCGAATTACCTCTGGTGCGAACGGTCTTCGTGATCGGAGACATCATCGACGAGCTCAGTGCCGCCGCGCGTGACCTGCCGGACGGCCGGACAGTGGAGATCGTGTCGTTCGGCGAGTCCGAGGAACTCCCCGACAAGAGGGACTTCGAGGAGCGCACCGGTGACGAGCACTACCTGCTCTACACGGGCGGTACCACCGGGTATCCGAAGGGTGTCATCTGGAGTCACGACGACTTCTTCCGCAAGCCGATCTCGGGCGGCAACCCGTACGGTGAGGCACGCAAGGACCTCGCCGAGATCGGTGCCGCGGTCAAGGACTTCCCGTCGATCGCCTTCAACATCGCCGCACCGCTGATGCACGGCGCGGCGTCGTATTCGTTGTTCACCTTCCTCACGCTCGGTGGGCGGTTGGTGCTGATGCGCGATTTCGATCCCGAGGCCATCGTGTCGGGTATCGAGTCGGAGCAGATCCAGATCATCCTCATCGTGGGCGACGCGATGGGTATGCCACTCGTGGACGAACTCGAACGACGCAAGGGTGAGGTCGATCTGTCGTCGTTGTTCTCCATCACCTCCGGCGGGGCTATCTGGTCACAGCACGTGCGGGAGAGAATGGCCGCGGTCAAACCCGATCTGGTGCTGCGCGACAACTTCGGGGCCTCCGAATCGGGCAACGACGGCGAGATCGTGATGGACGACGACGGGAATCTCCGCGTGCCGCCGACAGACAAGATGATGGTCGTCGACGAGTCACTGAGCGAAATCGTTCCCGGCTCGGGCGATGTCGGGTACATCGCCCGCATCGGCAACGTCCCTCTCGGCTACTACAAGGACGAGGCGAAGTCGGCCAAGACATTTCCGACGCTGCCGGACGGTCGACGCATCTCGATCCTCGGCGACATGGGAACGGTCGAGGCCGACGGCACGATCGTGTTCCTCGGACGTGGTTCGCAGTGCATCAACACCGGGGGCGAGAAGGTGTACGCCGAAGAGGTCGAGGCGACCCTCCACGCACACCCCGCCGTCGCCGACGCGTTGGTGGTTCCCGTACCGGACGCCAGATACGGCCAGAAAGTCGGAGCGGTGGTAGCGGTCGCCGACGGCGAGCCCGAGCCGACCCTCGAAGACTTGCAGCTGCATTGTCGCGAATCGCTTGCCGGCTACAAGGTTCCGCGGGTCGTCGTGTTCGTGGACGAGGTCAAGCGGACTCCCGCGGGCAAGGCCGACTACAAGTGGGCGAAGGCGACCGCCGCTGACGCGCCCGCGACGCCGGAATCGGCTGGGGTGTGACTCTCGGCGTGGGTGCATCCGATCCGCTTTCGTGAATGCACGCCATCCGCTGCGCGTCGCCCGGTCAATGTATACGGTGTTCAGCGTGAGTGAACGCAGCAGAGTCGGACGTCGGGTGGGCGTATTGGTGACGGCCGTGGCAATCGCCGTGGGAACCACGGCGGCGGTCACGGGTGCTCCGCCTGCGGACGCAGCGCCAACCGGGGCGCCGGGCGCCGTTGTCTCGACCGCGCCGCTGCCCGCACGGATCACCGTTCCCGGTGCCGTCGACGCCAAGCGGATCACCTACTGGACCAAGGGCGTACGCGAGGCGCCCGCGTTGTCGAGTGGCGCCGTGTACCTACCGCCGGGAACGCCTCCCAAGGGCGGCTGGCCCGTCATCGCCTGGGCACACGGAACGACGGGTCTCGCCGACCACTGCGCGTACTCGATCGGGGGACCTGTTGCGGTCGAGCGTGACTGGGACTACCTGCACTCGTGGATGTCTCAGGGCTACGCGGTGGTCGCGTCCGACTACGTCGGGTTGGGTACTCCCGGCAACCATCCGTATCTGAACGGCCGGGTCGAGGCACACAGCATCGTCGACAGTGTGAAGGCCGCGCGAGCGGTCTACCCGCAGTTGTCGCGGAAGTGGGCGGTCGTCGGGCAGTCGCAGGGTGGCGGTGCCGCGATCACCACAGCGCGGTACGCAACCGAGTTCGGCGGCAAGGACCTCGACTATCGCGGTGCCGTCGGGACCGGTGTGCCCGCCTACATCGAGAATCTGGTCGCCGCGCTCGGGCGCCCGTCGCCGGTCCCGCTCGGCGGGGTGTCGCCCAACACCACGATCTACGTGATGTACATCCTGTCCGGCCTGCGAACGACGTTCCCCGAGTGGAACATCAACTCGTTCCTGACGCCGTACGGGCGTTACTGGGTGGACAAGGCCGAAACGCTCTGCGACTCCGACGACGAACTCGGCGGGCTGGTGCGTTCGCAGAAGGTCGACCCCGGAAAGCTGTTGAGCCGCCCGCTGACCGAGATCCCCGGCTTCCAGGCCACGCTCACCGAGTACATGGGCATCCCCGAATACGGATACGACAAACCGTTCTTCATCGGGCAGGGCGGCCGCGACACCGACGTCAACACACCAGGCGTGCTGCTGCTCGTCTCGCGGCTCAAAGCGAACAATCAGCCCGTGACCTTCCGCTTCTACCCCGACAAGGATCACAGCGGCACGGTCAACGCGTCGAAGGTCGACTCGATCCCGTTCGTGGCGAACCTGTTCCGCTGATCCAACCCGTCGAGGTCAGCCGAACGCGCTCAGCCCCGCCCACAGCGCGAGCACGGTGGTGATCAGTGTCAGCGGTACCGACACGGCGCCGAGTTTCAGGTACACGTGCGACGACGTCGACGCCGAGTGCTGGCGCATCACATCGCGCCACAGCAGGTTGGCGAGTGATCCGAACACCGCGAGGTTGGGTCCGATGTTGACGCCGAGCAGTACGGCGAGAACCAGTGCGGGCTGACCGGACACCAGCGGGACCAGCAGCAGTGTCGCCGGAAGGTTGTTGAAGAGGTTCGCTGCCACCGCGGCGATGATCGCGGCGCACAGCAGCGCCACGAGCCCGGTACCCGACGGCATCAACGTCGAGAAGAGATCACCGACCGGTCCGTTCCGCACGGGCAGGATGATCACGCCCAGTGCTGCCACGAAGATCAGGAACGCGACGTTGACGGCCCGTGCGGCGCCGACAAGCGCGACGCGCGGTGCGCGCCACAGCGACGGCAACAGCATCACCACCGCACCGATCCCGGCGACAGCGGCCAGCGGCACGCCGAGTGGTTCGGCAGCGACGGACCCCACCAACAGTGTCCCGACGGCGGCAAGCGTCACGACCGGTGCCCGCATCGTCGATCCGACTGCGCGCGAATCGTGCCGCGCCGTAGCCTCAGGCGACTGCGACTCCGAGACTGGCCTGTCGTCGACGTCGATCCCGCGTCGCGGCGTCGACAACTCGGCGGCGAAGAACCATCGGAAGACCAGATACTCGACGACGATCGCCACAACCCACGGGCCGGCCATGAGCGCGCTGAAGCGTGTGAAAGACACGCCCGCGGCGCTGAACGCCAACAGATTGGTGAGGTTGGACACGGGCAGAAGCGTCGACGCGCTGTTGGCCATGTGATTGCTCGCGTACGCGACAGGTGCGACCCTGGCCCCGATGTGCCGGGCGGTCAGTACGGCCACCGGCGTCAGCAGCACGATCGTCGTGTCGAGGGACAGCACCGCGGTCGTGACAGCGGCGACCACGAACACGATGCGCAACAGCCCGACCGCGGTGCCTCGGCTCCATCGGGCGAGCGCGACTCCAACCCACGTGAATACTCCTGCGCGTGAGCAGATTTCGGCGACCACCAACATCGCGGCGAGGAACCCGATCGTCGGCAGCATGAACGCGACCTCCGCCACGGCGGCGTGCCAGCCGACGAGGCCGAGCGCGACTACGAGGAGTGCGGCCGGAACCGCGACCACGGCGGGCGGGACCCGCGCGGCCGACACCGTGGTCACGATCGTCACCACCAACACGACAACCGCCACCGCGGTGCCGAGTGCGCTGCTCGCCTCGATCATCGGGAGCGAGCCTACGCTGCTCAGCCCTTGCTGCGACCGGTCGAGGGATCCGGCTCGCCGTCGGTGACATGGGACGGCCCGCCGTCGGTGACATGGGACGGCTCGCCGTTGGTGCCGAGCGGGACCACGCGTCGTGGAGTCAGCCAGATCAACACCGCGGAGCCGACGAGAAGGACCACGCCGAGGACGACACATGCCTGGTTCATCGGAGTGACGAATGCGTCCTGCGCGCCGTCGAGGATGGTCCGCGAGAGAGCGCCCGCCTGCGAGGGCAGGCGATGGGCTACTTCGGTGGCCTCGGCGAGTGACCTGCCGATGCGGTCGGACACCTCGTCGGCCTGAGCGAGCAGCGCCTGACCGCCCGCCGTGTCTCCGGCGGCGACGCGCTGGCGTCCCGCAGCTTCGAGCTGATCGTGCGCAAGCGTGCTCGTCGTCCCTATGCGCGCCGAGTAGCCGGCGGCGAGCAGCGAGCCGGCGAGAGCGATTCCTATCGCGGCGCCGAGTTCACGCGCGGTGTCGTTGACCGCCGACCCCACCCCCTGGTTGTCCATCGGCGTGTTCGCCATGATGGCGGTGGTCGACGGTGCGGTGGCGAGGCCGATACCGACGGCGACGACCGCGGTGATCCCCGCAAGCGTCGGATAGGAGTCGTAGTCGACGAGCCCCAACAGCAGCATTCCGATGCCCGCGACCAGAATTCCGCCGGCCAGGACAAATCGCAGCGAATCGAAGCGCACCGCGAGCCAGTTGCCCACCAGCGCGAAGACGCTGACGCCGACCACCATCGGCATCAGCGCGAAGGCCGACTGCAGCGGTGAGTACCCGAACACGAGCTGCAGCCGCTGCAGCAAGAGGTAGAAAGCACCGAACGAAGCGAAGAACTGCAGACAGACCGAGAGCGCGCCCGAGCCGAACGCACGGTTGGTGAACAAACGCACGTCGAGCAGCGGGTCTGTGATGCGGAGCTCGACGAGGCAGAACGTGCCCAGCAGAACGATCCCGCCGATCAGTGCGACGAGGACGAGCGCGTCACTCCAGCCGCGGTGCGGGGCTTCGAGAAGACCGAACACGATGCCGGTCACGCCGAGGACGGACAGCGCGGTCCCGGCGAAGTCGAAGCGTCCCGGATTGCTGTCACGAGAGGTGCCGATCGTCAGGCACAGGAGTGCCGTCAGCAGAGCCGACGCCGCGAATGTGATGAATATCGAGTGCCACGAAAAGAATTCGAGCAGGACACCCGTGACGAAGAAGCCCGCGATTGCACCCGCCCCGGCCACCGCGGCCCAGATGCTCACGGCGATGCTGCGTCGATCAGCGGGGACGCCGGAGGTGATCAGCGACAGTGTCGTCGGCATGATCAGCGCAGCGGCCACACCCGCGAGGATGCGGGTGCCGATCAATTGGGTGGGGTTCGTGGTCCAGATCGCGAGGAGCGAGGCAACGGCGAAGAGCACGAGGCCGACGATGAGTATCTCGCGGCGCCCGTACCGATCACCGATCGCGCCTGCCGGGAGCAACAGTGCCGCGAGCGCCAGTGTGTATCCGTCGACGATCCACGTCATCTGGCTCGAGTCCGCGCCGATGTCGACCGCGATGTCGGCGAGCGCGGTGTTCAACGCTGCCATGGCGGCGACCACCATGCTGACCGCGGCGCAGGCGATCAAGATGAGCCATGCGGCGCGAACGTTCTCTCGAGTCATGCGAGCCATGTGGTCCTCGTCGGGGTCACGTCGAGGATATCGGCGACACGCTGCCGCGAAACACCCCAAACTCCTGCAACATGTGACACATTTATCACTGTTGTAACAGACTGGGAGCACTCGACCAGACCGTTGGACGGTGTCCCGGACGATCGAAAGTGAGAGATCATGGCCTCATCCCAGGTCGCATCTTCACGAGCAACCGACCCGACACCGGTCCGCCTGCACATCTGGCGAGTGCTGTCGATGCTGGCCGCGCTGATCGCGGTAGGTGTGGTGTTGGTTCTCATCCTCACCTCCGCGGCCTAGCGCGACCAGCCGTCACCTCAACTCAACTCGCGTACTTGTCGACGACGGCGCCGACTCGCGGAAGTGCAGCGGCGACATAGCCTTTCGCCTTTCCGCGCAGCGAGTTGTATGCCTTCGCCAGTGCGGGCTTCGCGTCTGCGACCTGATCGTCGGTCACCTGCAACAGGGCTTCGGCCGCCGCGTCCGAGTTGGCCGCGAGGTGATCGCCGAAGGCAACACCGGCAGGCTTGTTGTCCCAGAACGGTTGCAACGCTGCGAGAAAGTCCGGGAGCAGTTGATCGGTTGCCCGCGTCACGATGTCGGGCTTGATCCTCTGTACGGCGCCGTA
The DNA here is from genome assembly GCF_020735545.1 of Gordonia otitidis. NCBI lineage: Bacteria > Bacillati > Actinomycetota > Actinomycetes > Mycobacteriales > Gordoniaceae > Gordonia > Gordonia otitidis. Next base: position 1,156,721 of record NZ_CP085974.1, on the reverse strand, counting down.
TGCGGCCTTGACGGCCGCGCCGCCCAGACCCTTCTGCTCCGACACCTCGGCATCGATCACACCGACGAAATCCTGGACCACTGCGGGGCGGTTGGCCTCGAGCAGTGACTGCAGCGAATCGCTCATCGAATCTCCTTCATGGGCCGTGGACTGGCCACGACAACAGGTAGCGGGAATGACCGTCAGTGACCTTATCGGTTCACGGACCGGCGCGGCGCGGTGGCGGCGTGACGCAGCCTCATGCCCGCGTGAGTCCATCCGCTCCCGTCAGCCCCGCGTGCCGAGGACCACATTCGCGAGAGCGGGCGCCCCGTCGCGGTCGGCCACCGCCGCCGTCACCAGCAGGCGGTCCGAGTCCTCCCAGACCGCCACGTCGAGCGTCTCGCCGGGAAAGACGACGCCTGCAAACGTTGCGGAGAAGTCGTCGACGGCGGTGACGTTGCCGTCGAGCATGTCGTCCACCACGGCTCGGCAGACCGAACCGTACGTGCACAACCCGTGCAGGATCGGCCGCGGAAACCCGGCACGCGCGGCGAACGCCGGGTCGGAATGTAGCGGGTTGCGGTCGCCGCAAAGGCGATACAGCAGTGCCTGATTCGGCAGGGTTGGCACTGTCAGTCTGCGGTCGGGATCGCGGTCGGGGTAGACGACCTTGCTCGACGCCCCGCGCTCGCCCCCGAATCCGCCCTCCCCCTTGGCGAAGATCGACGATCGTTCGGTCCACAGCGGTTCGCCGGTCTCGTCGACCGTGACGCCCTCGGAGATGATCACCGCTGCCGAGCCCTTGTCCTGGACCTCGACGATCCGCTTGCGGGTCGTCGCTTTGCCCTGTGGCGGCAGCGGTCGGTGCGCGGTGATCTGTTGGCTGCCGTGCACGACTTTCGCCAGGTCGATGTCGATACCGGGAAACGACACCGTTGGCGCCTGCGTCGCATGGAAGGACGCGGCAACCGTCGCGAACGTCGGCAGCACCTTGGGGTTCGCGTCGTCGACGTAGCGCAGACCCTCGACGCCGAGTGGATCGCGCGCGGCCCCGACGGCGAGATGATAAAGCGCGACGTCGGAGGCCGACCACGAGAAGGTGACCTCGGGGAGTTCGGCTCCGACTGCGACTGCAGGATCGATCGCCATCGGTCAGGCTCCTGCGCTCGTCGACGATGTGGTGGTCACGCCGGCGTTGGCTGCCGCGTCGAGTGCCGCGAGGTAACCGAAGACCAGAGCCGGGCCGATCGTCGCACCCGGACCCGCGTAGGTGTGGCCCATGACCGGAGCGCTGGTGTTGCCCGCGGCGTAGAGGCCCTCGATGACCGAGCCGTCGGGTCGCAGCGCACGTCCCGTTGCGTCTGTTTCGATACCGCCCTTGGTGCCGAGATCACCCGGCACCATCTTCACCGCGTAGAACGGCGCCTTACGAACAGGACCGAGGCTCGGATTGGGTTTGTTGGTGATGTCGCCGTAGTAGTGGTCGTATCCGCTCTCACCTCGATGGAAGTCTGCATCGACGCCGTTCTTCGCGAAGCCGTTGAATCGCTCTGTCGTCGCGTTCAGGGAGTCGGCGGGTACGCCGATCTTGTCGGCGAGTTCGGTGATCGTGTCGGCCTTGACGACAACACCGGACTCAAACCACTTCTTGGGCAATGGCTGTCGCGCATTCACCCCGGCGAAGAGGTATCGGTTTCTACATGTCTGGTCGAAGATCAACCACGACGGAACATTCTCTCCCGGACCGTCGCCGAGCCCGAACTCGCCGCCGTACATCTGGTGGACCGCCTCGACGTAGGGCAGTGACTCGTTCATGAATCGCTCGCCGCGCATGTTCACGATGAATGTGCCCGGGACCGAGCGCTCCGAGAGCGCGAACCACGGGCCGCGGGGGAGTGGGATGGTTGGTCCCCACCAGGCGTCGTCCATCAACGACACAGCCGCGCCGATCTTGAGGCTCGCGTTGATCCCGTCGCCGGTGTTCGACGGCGCGCCTGTCGTCCAGTCGGAACCGATCGGTTCGCGCTGATACTTCCGGCGCATCTCGGCATTGCGCTCGAAACCACCGCACGCCAGGATCACGCCCCGTTCGGCGCGGATGTCGAACCGTCGGCCGTCGGACTCCGCGGTGACACCGACCACCCGGCCGTCGTCGGTGAGGAGGTCGACCAGACCCGTGTTGAGCCGAAGTGGCACCCCGGCCCGCCGTACGCCGAGCAGCAACTCGGCAGCGAGAGCCGCACCCATCGCAATGAGCTTCTTGCCCCGCGAGCGCGCCCAGAAGAACCTCCCACCGACCTTCGCCATGCGTAGCGGTCCGCGCCAGTGACGCATCCCGGTGTTGAGCCAACGGTAATCCGATTGCAGCACAACCATGTTCAGCGGGGCTTTGGTGTACTGCGGATGAAGCGTGTCGAGGTCGTCGCCCAGTGCGCGCGCGTCGAACGGACGAGGTTCGACGCTGCGCCCACCCAGCCGACCACCCGGTGCTTCGGGGTAGTAGTCGGAGTAGCCCTTCACCCATTCGAGATCCAGCGGTGCGTGCTTCATCAGGAACTCGAGCGCCTCGGGGCCTCGGTCGATGTAGGCGTCGATCCGATCCTCGCGGGCGTGTTCGCCGATGATCGCCTTGACGTACTCGCGTGCGCGCTCCGGTGTGTCGTCGACTCCATCACGCTCGAGCACCGAGTTGTTGGGAATCCAGACACCCCCGCCCGAGCGTGAGGTCGAACCGCCCCAGTACGGCGACTTCTCGATGATCACCGTGGACAGGCCCTGTGCGGCCGCCGTGATGGCAGCACTCAATCCCGCAGCACCCGCGCCCACCACGACGACGTCGTACGTCTCGGTCTCGGGTGCTGGTTGTCCTTGCTCGCGCTCGCCTGCCATCGGGTTCCCTTCGTGCTCCGCGGTGGAACGTGTTCTATATACGAATTAGAACACGTTTCAGATTTAGGTGGAAAGGGGTGTTCGCAGAACTCCACTCCACCGCGAGAAGGCAGTGGTCGTGAGGCTCCTTCCTACTGATCGGGATCGGCGCCGTCCCGTGTCCGCTGGTCGGTCACCGACAGTGTCAAGGGCGTTCTGATGGCCTTACGTTGACACCTTCGAAAGGTCTCGCGATGGAGGTTTGAGGTGAATCGGATGCACGATCGGGTGGTACTCGTGACGGGCGCCGCGAGGGGAATGGGGCGTAGCCACTGTGTACGCCTCGCAGAAGAAGGTGCTTCGGTGGTCGCGGTCGATCTCGCCGACGCGGACGACGACCTGCAGCGAACCGCGGAAGAGGTCGGCTGGGTCGGAGCCCGGTGTGTGACCGCGCACGCCGACGTGCGCGATCCTGCCGCAATGGAGGCGGCAGTTGCGCGCGGGATCGACAGGTTCGGGGGTCTCGACGGCGTCATCGCCAGCGCCGGGATCTATCCGCCTGCGAGGAGATCGTGGGAACTCGACGACGAGCTCTGGCAGCGCGCGCTCGACGTCAACCTGACGGGCGTATGGCACACGGTGAAAGCGACGGTGCCGCGTATGACACCCGGCGCGGCGGTTGTTGTCATCGGATCGACCAACGCTCTCAAAGGGACCGCTGGTACATCGCACTACTGCGCGAGCAAGCACGCTGTGGTCGGGCTGGTTCAGACCCTCGCCAATGAACTGGGTGCCGCTGGTATCCGGGTCAACGCGGTACATCCTGGATCGGTGGGTACGGCCATGATCCTCAACGATGAGGTCTTCGCCAAGTTGCGACCGGACCTGTCTTCGCCCGGCGAGGAGGATGCGGCCAGAGCATTGGCGTCGCGCACTCTTCTCGGGGTGTCATGGGTGGATCCGGTCGACGTGAGCAACGCCGTTCTGTATCTGATATCCGACGAAGCGCGTTACGTCACGGGTGCCAATATCGTGGTCGACGCCGGACTTGTGGCGAAGGCGTCATGACGGGGCGGTTGTCGGGCAAAGTGGCCCTCATCACCGGAGCGGCCCGGGGTATCGGAAGAGCGCAGGCGGTGCGATTCGCGGCAGAAGGTGCTGACGTGATCGCCGTGGACGTCTGCGACCACATCGACACAACAGTCACCCCCGCGTCCACCGTCGACGATCTCGCGGAAACCGCGCTACTCGCCGAGAAGGAGGGTGCTCGTGTGGTAACCGATGTCGTCGACGTGCGGGACGGGGATGCGTTGACTGCCACCGTCATCAGTAGAGTCGACGAACTCGGAGGCCTCGACATCGTCTGCGCGACAGCCGGTATCACCTCGAAAGGTCCTGCAGTCGAGTTGACGGAAGAGTCGTGGCAGACCATGCTCGACGTCAACCTCACCGGTGTGTGGCGCACCTGTAAGGCGTCGATCCCACATCTCATCGAGCGTGGTGGGGGATCAGTCGTCCTCACGAGTTCGATCGCCGGATGGCGAGGATTGCCTGGCGTCGCCCACTACACTGCCGCAAAACACGGGCTTGTCGGACTGATGCGATCGCTCGCACATGAGGTCGCACCGTACGGAATCCGTGTCAACACGGTGCATCCCACAAATGTCGACACACCCATGATTCAGAACTCGATGGTGCGACGATCATTCCGCCCCGACCTGGCCGATCCGACGCGAGACGAGTTCGCTGCCGCCGCGCGGACGATGAACATGTTGGCTATCCCGTGGGTCGAGCCCCACGACATAGCCAATGCCGCACTGTTTCTGGCGTCAGACGAGGCGCGCTATATCACCGCTGTCACACTGCCCGTCGATGCGGGCGCCACACAACTCTGACCGACTATCGCTGATACGCCCCCGGCCGAGACCGGGGGCGTATCAGTGTATGAGTCGAGTTACTCGACGTGGTTACGGTGCCCGATCATTCTCTCTGTCGGCGGGGGAGTTCACCCGCGGCGACTCGCGCGGCGACGTATCCGAACACCATGGCGGGACCGATCGTCGCACCCGCGCCGGCATAGTCGTTGCCCATCACGGCGGCCGATGTGTTGCCGGTGGCGTATAGACCATCGATCACTGAGCCGTTCTCGCGAAGTACCCGTGCGGACGAGTCGTAGACCAGCCCGCCCTTCGTACCGAGATCTCCGACGCGAATCCGCAACGCGTAGAAAGGTCCTCGATCGATCACGTCCAGCGTGGGTGTTCGCAGACTCGGGTCGCCGTAGTAGTTGTCATAGGCGCTGTCACCACGTCCGAAATCGAGGTCACGCCCCGATCGGGCGAAACCGTTGAATCGTGCGACACTCTCGGCGAGCTCTGCGCCGTCGATGCCGACCGATGCGCCGAGAAGTGGAAGCGATTCCGCGGTGTGCACCAATCCGCTGCTGATCCACTCCGCGGGGAATGGCTGTCCGGGCATGATGCCACCGATGGGATACCGGTTCTTGGCGGTGCGATCGAAGATGAACCAGGCCGGGTCGTGATCCCCGGCGATCTGAGCGTGGACGAAGGTGACGTACGGCGCGGCCTCGTTGGTGAAGCGCCGCCCGCGGCTGTCGACGACTACAGAACGAGGAATCGATCGCTCAGACACGAGAACCTGCTGGATTCCGTCGGGACGTTCGAACGAGGGCATCCACCATGCGTCGTCCATGAGGTCGACCGCTGCTCCTATCCTTTGTCCAGCACGTATCCCGTCGCCGGTGTTGTCGACGGACGCGGCACTGTAATCGTCGGTGCCACCTCGACGCAGATACTTCTTGCGCATCTCGTGATTGTGCTCGAACCCGCCGGTGGCCAACAGAACTCCACGACGGGCACGGATATGCAACGGCCGTCCCGCGTGTTCGGCGATCACTCCGAGAACGGCGCCCGAGTCGTCGGTGACCAACGACTGTAGCGGCGTATCGAGTAGGAGCGGCACGTCAGAATCACTGAGTGCCAGCCGAAGACGAGCGATCAATGCTCTGCCGAGAGTGTCCATATGCCGTCTCAACACGATTGCCTTAGCGGCGCGAATCCCCGCGATCAGGGCCGCTCGGCGCCCCCTCCAGGTGCGCATGACCATGTTGAGGGCGACGAAGTCCTTGGAGGTGATGAACAAACCCGGAGGAGTGGCCAGGGCAGCAGGACGTAGCCGGTGCTCGTCGGCTCCGAGCTTCTTCAGATCGACGGGGAGAGGTTCGATCGACCGTCCTTCGGGGCGCCCACCTGGTTGCTCGGGATGGTAGTCGGAGTATCCGGGGCACCACTGGAATCGCATGTGGACGCTGGTGCGTTCGAGGAAGTCGAGCATCGCTGGGCCTTCGTCGATGAACACATCGAGGTTGTCTGACGGAACCCGTTCGCCAACAACGGCATCGAGGTAGGCGCGTACGTCAGCGCGTGCGTCAGTGATACCGGCGCGGCGGAGGGTGGGGTTGTTGGGGATCCAAATTCCTCCGCCGGAGAGCGCAGTGCTCCCGCCGTAGACCGCTGCCTTTTCGATGACGAGGGTCGAAAGACCGCTCGCCGCGGCCGTGATCGCAGCCGTCAGGCCTCCTGCTCCGCTTCCCACGACGAGGAAGTCGACCTCGCGGTCCCACAGCGGTTGTGTTGACATCAGTTGGGCTCCTGCCGGGGTGCGACAGCCATGTCGTCAGGAGACCACACCGCGCGCATGCTGGTGATTCGTGCCTCGTCGTCGAAGGTCATGACGTCGATGGGTTCGATGATGACGAGTTGGTCGGGTGTCCGGGTGGTGACGCGGAATGCGAACGCGGCGGTGTCGCCCGCGACGCGTAGCGTCAGCAACTCGGTGTCACAATCCACACCCTCGAGTGCGCTGTAGAACGTACTGATTGCGTCATGACCGATTCGAGCCCCGGAGCCAACCGGATCCTCCACTCGTGCTTCCGGCGCGTAGAGCGCGACGATGTCGGCGGCCTTGCCCCCTGCAACAGCGGCAAGGTATGCCTCGACGCGTTCGCGGATCGTGTCCTGCAACGTCATGGCCAGTCCTCTCTGGTTCGGCTCTTGGGCAGTGTTATTCGCTGCTCGATCAACGGCATGCGAGCATGTCGAGCACTGCGAGATGGCTGAAAAGCACCGAAGCGCCGATAGGATTGCCGCCGCCGGGATAGGTCGTTCCGCTGACCGCGGCCATCGTGTTGCCGGCCGCGTACAGTCCGTTGATGCGGTTGCCCTCGTGGGTGAGTACGGCACCGGCCGTGTCGGTTCTCAGACCACCTTTTGTTCCGAGGTCGGAGATTCCGAAAGCCGCTGCGTGATAGGGCGGTTCATCGATTGGCGTCATGGGTGAATCTCCGCCGGAGAACGCCCTGTCGTAGGCCTCGTCACCGCGGCCGAAGTCGTTGTCGACACCGTCGGCCACCATCTTGTTGTACCGTGCGACCGTGGCGACGAGCCCAGCTGCATCGATGCCGAGCGTCTCCGCCAACTCCTCGAGCGAGTCTGCCGTGTGCCACAGTCCTGCATCCTCGTACTTCGAGGTCTCCACCATGGACACGTTGGTCGCCTTGACCGGCGGAACCGTTCCCTCTCTGTCGTCGTAGATCATCCAGAAGGGCAATGCGAGGCCATCGGAGTCGAGTGCAGCGATGATCTCGCGCCCGAGCCGGTCGTACGGTGCTGATTCGTTGACGAACCGTCGGCCCAGTTGGTTGACGAAGATGCCACCGGTAAACCACAGCGCAAACGCCGACCGTCCGTCTGGATGCGTCATCCCCGGCGACCACCATGCCTGGTCCATCAGGTCGGTGTCGGCGCCTACGTCGATCGCTGCGGTGTGAGCCTTGCCGAGGTTGCCGCAGGGCCCCATGGTGTCCCGCGCCGCACCGGGGACGCCGTATTCATCGCGCATCGCCTGGTTCTGCTCGAATCCGCCTGCTGCGAGCAGCACACCCTTGTCTGCGCGGATGGTTCGCCGCGTATCGCCGCGGTCCACCACCGCGCCGACCACACTGCCATCCTCGACCACTAGTTCGGTCAGCGCCGAGTTCAGGTGCATGGCTGCGTTCGGAAAGCGGCTCAGCGCCTTCAGGAATCGACCGATCAATGCCTGACCGCCGATCAACAGATCGGGTAGGGGTGCGCCCAGACGATCCGTGTCGAGAGGACCGCGCAGCGTGTTGCGCAGTTCGCCGAGTTCGTCGGCCGGCAGCGGTGTCGGGGTGATGTGGCGCTGTCCGTCGAGGCGAGCGCCGGGTACCTTGCCGAAATAGTCGGGCCACGGGTACATGTCGAACGAGAGGTCCGGGTCGCTCTCGAGGTACTCGATGACGTCCGAGCCGCGCCGGACGTAGGTGTCCTGCAGTTCGCGCGGGGTGCGGTCGCCGACGACCTCGTGGTAGTAGCGCAGCGCGTCGTCGATGGTGTCGTCGGTGCCGGCTCGTCGCAGCGCGGGATTGCAGGGGAACCACATTCCGCCGCCACCGGAATATGCTGTGGTCCCGCCGAACTTGTCGGTGGCCTCTATCACTGCAACCCGCAGCCCCTCTCGGGCAGCGGTGTAGGCGCCTGCCAGCGCACCACCCGAACCGACCACGAGTACATCGACTTCTTCCTCTGCCTGCATGCCATGTCCCTCCTGTTGATGACCGCAACCGTAGATCTCGATGTCGTGCGACGAGGTCCCCGATCCCGTTGATCGGGAACATGACTCGCCAGATCGCTCGGTCATGCCGACCAGCGGGAACCTCGCCTGGTGTGCGCGCGGCGGTCTGCTTAACGTCGTCCTGCCCGAGTCGAGAAGAAGTCGGAAGGTGAATTCATGAGCGCGTTGGATCGCTGGTCTGCCCTAGCGGACGCGGACCGTGCACGGCAGGTCGACGCGGTAGTCATTGGTGCGGGCATCGCTGGCCTGTATGCGCTGCATCGGCTTCGGGAAGACGGCCTTTCTGTGCAGGTTTTCGAAGCGGGCAGCGGCGTCGGTGGAGTCTGGTATTGGAATCGCTATCCCGGTGCCCGGTGCGACGTCGAAAGTGTGGATTACTCGTATTCATTCGACGAGGCGCTCCAGCGGGAATGGGAGTGGAGCGAGAAGTATGCCACGCAACCCGAGATCTTGAGGTATCTCGAGCACGTTGCTGATCGATTCGACCTACGTCGAGACATCGCTTTCGATACCAGGGTCGTCGACCTGACGCTCGACGAGTCCGGGTTGCGCTGGGCGGTGCGGACCGATACCGGCGAGACCGTCAACGCGCGATTTGTGGTCCTCGCCGTTGGGCCGCTCTCGAGCGCGAACGTCCCGGAGATTCCCGGCCTCGGGTCGTTCTCCGGTCCCGTCTATCACACCGCTACATGGCCGCACGGCGGTGTCGACTTCACCGGTAGGCGAGTCGGAGTGATCGGCACCGGTTCGTCGGGAATCCAATCGATCCCGAAGATCGCAGAACAGGCGAGCGACTTGTTCGTATTCCAGCGCTCTGCGAACTACAGCATCCCGGCCGGCAACGTCCCGATCGACGAGAAGACCAGAGCGAAGTACAGATCCGACTACGCTGAGCGCCGCCGTCTCTCGATGGAAAGTGGTGGTGGGTCACCGCATCAGGCACATCCGAAGTCAGCCCTCGAAGTCGGCGAGGCGGAGCGATGCGCGGCATACGAGCGGCGCTGGCAACTCGGTGGCGTGTTGTTCAGTAAGACCTTTCCCGACCAACTCACCGACATCGAGGCGAACAGGACGGCCCGGGAGTTCTGGGAGGCAAAGATCCGCGCGGTGGTCGATGATGAACGTGTCGCCGAACTCCTGATTCCCAAGGATCATCCGATCGGGGCCAAGCGGATCTGTACCGACGACCACTATTTCGAGACCTTCAACCGCGACAACGTTCACCTCGTCGACCTGCGCAGTACGCCCATTGAGCGAATCGCCTCTATGGGCGTGGTGTTGGCGGACGAGCTCATAGAGCTCGATTCACTGGTTCTGGCAACAGGATTCGATGCGATGACGGGTGCTATCGACAGAATCAACATCGTCGGACGCGATGGCGTGTCACTGAAGCAGGCATGGGAATCCGGCCCGAAGACCTACCTGGGTCTCGGTGTGTCAGGGTTCCCGAATCTGTTCAACGTGACCGGTCCCGGCAGCCCGTCGGTGTTGGCGAATATGGTGCTCCACTCCGAACTCCACGTCGACTGGATTGCGGGTGCCATCGCAACGATCGAACACAGTGGCGTCCGCGCGATCGAGGCGCGTCCCGAGGCAGTCGAGGAGTGGGTGGACGAGTGCGCGCAACGCGCCGCCAAGACACTCATGCCAGCTGCCAACTCGTGGTACCTCGGCGCGAACATCCCCGGGAAACCCCGCGTTTTCATGCCATTCGTCGGTGGCTTCGGTACGTACCGGAACATCCTGCTCGATGTGGCCGCCGATGGCTATCGAGGCTTTGACCTGGTTGATTGATACGATGTCCGGGTGACCTCGACCCCCTCGCGTTTCGAGGATCTGCCTGCGCTGCCACCGACCAGTTGGGCGGTCCTGTGCATGCTGGCATACGAGGAAGAGGTCTCGGGCTACGACCTCAAGAAGTGGGCCGACTGGAGTATGCGGCACTACTACTGGAGCCCGTCGTTTAGTCAGGTATATTCCGAGCTCAAACGCATTGAGCAGCAGGGATATGCGACGTCTCGAATGGCTGATGGCGATGGACGCAACCGTCGGGTGTATAAGATTACCGACGACGGGCGGCGCGCTGTGCGTATCTGGGCGCTGTTTGCGCCTGTGGATCCGCCCATGCTGAAGCATCCTGTGGTGTTGAGAGTGGCCTTCGGGCACTTGAGCACCCCGGACGAACTGAAGTCGGTGTTGCGCGAACACATCGACAGGATGCGCGAACTCGAACGGCGCGTCGCGATCGACGCGGCAGCTGCGGATGCCGAGCCAGCGTGGGCATTCGCGCAGATCGCCATGCGCTGGGCGCAGCGCTACTATGCCAGCGAACAGGTACTTGCTCGAGAGCTTCTCGATGACATCGACTCTGCCGCTGCGCGATTGGCGTCTGGCGAACGAAGCGAGACGTTTCCCCGCCCCCGGCCAGGTCACTGGCGTGAGGTGGAGAAACAACTCGCAGACAACGAAGATTGATGCTCAGTCATGCTCAGCTGATCAGCTCGCTTGGCCGAGGAGAAATCGGTGCTGTTCGTGCTTGGGTGCGAAGTCCGTTCGGACGCAGTCGCTGTGGTCGTTGCAATGTCGGTGCCACGCGCGCTGATCCGCTATCGAGACTCCGCCAGATCGAGAGAGCTGTCATCCGGACGGGGGCTGCCAATTGATAGTCGAAGTTCATCCGGTCGGACCTGCCACAGACCGACACGGCTGCTATCGCGTCGTCGACGTCGCCGATCGGTGCTGCTACACAGCCGATTTTCGGAACCGACTCTTCACGTTCGTACGCGATATTGAGCGCTCGCACCTTCTGTAGTTCCGCATGCAAGGCTGCGTGGGTGGCAATGGAGTACCTGGTCTTACGAGGCAGAGGTGTCTGAGTATCGACTGCGCTGGACGAATCGCGACAGGCGAGAATTGCTTTGCCGACCGCGGTACAGTGGGCAGGTTGGCGTCCTCCCACGCGCGTCGGTATCGCTTCGCCCAGTGCTCCGCCGATCTTCTCCAAGTAGACGACGTCCGCTCCGTCGAGGATTGCCAGGTGCACGACGAATCCCGTTGCACGATGCAGCTCGTGCAGATAAGGCATTGCTGCGCGGTGTAGCCGGTCCTGATGTACCGCGATCGAGCCGAGTTCCATCAGGCGTATGCCGAGCTCATAGTCGTGTTCGTGACGACGTAGCCATTTCAGTGCAACCAGTCGGTCGAGTAGTCGGTGAGCCGAGGAGCGGGGGAGCCCTGTGCGGCGGACTATCTGCGCGAGTGTGAGTCGTCCCGGGCCGTCGAAGGCGTCGAGCACGAGTGATGCTCGGTCGAGCACGTTGTTGGGGGTCGCGGATTCGATGTCGATGGTCATGAGTTCTCCAGAGGGCTGAGGACGATATGACTGTTAGGCATATGCCGATTAGAAATATACGATGTGCTTGGCATCACAACAACCCCTTTGCGTATGTGCACTATGCCGAACGTCCCGTACCGGCTGGCGCGGTACGGGACGTTCGGCAGATCGTTCAGCGGGCGAGAATCCTCGTCGACTACATCGCAGCCAAGGGCTCGCTGCTGGACCAATCGTGGCCCCAGTAGCTGTCCGCCGTGATCTCCTCGGCTGTGTAGTGCGCCTCATCAACGCGCATTCCGTCCGTGCCGAACTCGATGTCCCAACCTCCGGGAGCACGGACATAGAAGGAAACCATCTTGTCGTTGGTGTGGCGTCCGAGCGTCGACGAGACGGAGAAGCCGTCCTTGACGACGCGATCGAGCGCTTGACCGACGGCGTCGAGCGAATCGACCTCGACCATGACGTGGATGAGGCCGGGGGCGCCACCGTGCGGGGCGGGGCACAGCGCGAGGCTGTGGTGGCGTTCGTTCACGCCGAGGAACCGGATGCGCATCGGGCCGAACTCCGGGGGCGCGGGCAGCCGCATCGCGCCGCGGGGCAGGAAGCCGAGGACGTCGGTGTAGAAGTCGAACGCGCCGCCCGGATCCATGGTCGGCAGCACGACGTGGCCGAGTCCCTGATCCCCGGTGACGAACCGGGCGCCGAACCTGGTGACGACGGGACTGTGGTCGAGGATCGGTCCGTGGAAGATCTCGACGGTGGCACCGCACGGGTCGGTGAACGAGATCGCTGACTCGACGCGACGTGCATCGGCCTCCTCGACCGACAGCGGCTTCACCGCGACGCCGGCACCCTCGAGGGTCTCCTGAACGCGTGTCAGCGCCGCGGCATCGCGCACCTCCCAGCCGATGTCGATGACCTCGTCGCTCTCGCCCGGCACGACGACGATGCGTGCGGCCCGCTCGTCCATCCGCAGGTACAGCGCGTTCTCGTCGGGACCGCTGCCCTCGGCAAACCCGGGGACGTCGAAAGCGAAAGTGCGCCAACGGTCCATGTCGTTGGTCTGGATCTTGATGTAGCCGAGACCCTTGATCTCTGTCATGAGTGTTCCTTCGGTGAGTGGTGAGAAGTGGTGGGTCAGATCATCGATCGCAGGTTCTCGGGCGGCTCGATGCCCAGCGAACTCAGCGCCGACGCGTGGTAGACGGTGCTCGGCACGTGGATGGCGTGGTTGAGTCCGGCATGTGCGTCGCGCCAGAACCGCTGCAGTGGCTTGTCCATACGCAGTGCGTTGCCGCCGGAGCGCGCAAAGATCTGATCAACGGCCATCACCGCACGCCATGCGGCTCGCACCTGCGTGCGACGGCCAGTGGCGCGCTCCTCGAATGAGACCTCGGCGCCTGAGTCGACGAGATCCCACATGGTGTCGACGTTGGCAAGTAGTTCCTGGCGCGCCGCGTTGATGTCGGCTGCGGCTTCGCCGATCGCGAACAGCACGTAGGGATCGTCCTTGATAGCGGTGCCCTGTGCTCCCACCCGATTTCGCTGGTAGTCGAGGTGACAGGCCAACGCACCTTCGGCGATACCGATTACGGCGGAGGTGATTCCGAGAGGAAACATGTTCGACCACGGCATCCGGTACAGCGTCTCCGTGGTCCCGTACTCGCGCTGTGCGGTGCCGTCGATGACGTGATCGCCGTTCATCACGCGGTACGCAGGCACGAAGGCATCCTTGACGATGATGTCTTTCGAGCCCGTGCCCTTGAGGCCCACCACGTTCCACGAGTCGTCGACGATCTCGTAGTCACTGCGGGGCAGAATCATGTGCAGCATGGTCGGTGGCTGTGCGATCTCACCGTCCTGTGTTCCGAGCATGGCCCCGAGAAAGATCCAGTCGCAATGATCGGTACCCGAGCTGAATTGCCACCGGCCGTTGAAGACGTAGCCGCCGTCAGTGGGGACGGCGATACCGGTCGGTGCATATGGTGATGCCATCCACGTGTCGTTGTCGTCTCCCCACACCTCCTCCTGGACGCGAGGGTCTGCGAAGGCGAGCTGCCAGGGGTGGACGCCGACGATGCCGCAGACCCATCCGGTGGCGCCATCGAGAGCGGCTGCGGCCATGACGGTTTCGGCGAAATCGCGAGGGTGAGCCTCGTAACCGCCGTACTTCTTGGGCGCCAGCATGCGAATCGGCCCTGCCGCCTTCAGCTTCTTGGCGGTATCGGCGGGCAGTTGGCCCAACAGTTCCGCTTCGTCAGCCTGTGCGCGGATGTCGTCGGCTATTGCCGCGAGGTTGTCGAGTACTTCGTGGGACATGGTGTATCTCCTATGCGGTGGTCAGCTGGTCTGCAGGGTCTTGCCGGATGCGATGTTCTGGGCCACTTCGGCTTCCCAACTCGCGACGGCGCGTTCGGTGTCGATCTCGAACTCGAACCGGTTGGTCATCTCTGGGGTGACATCCTCGGCGTCGACATAGAACTGTTCGTACCAGCGGCGAAGCTGATAAACCGGCCCGTCCTCCTCCGACAGGAGCGGGTTGTCTATAGCGGCCTTGTTCTTCCAGATCTCAACGTCCTGCTCGAAACCGATCTCGACGCCCCGCGCGAACTGCGCTGCCATACTGTCGGCCATCTCGTCCGACATTCCCTCAGGCTTCTTCACCATGGCTCCGTACTGCAGCACAAAGGAATTCGAAGTGACCGGATAGTGGCAGTTGATCAGAACCGTCTCGATGGTCATTCCCTGCGCTTCGCTCCAGAGCCAGTCGATCATGTACGACGGTCCGAAATAGGACGCATCCGAACGCAGAGTCGAATTGGGGTCGTCGTAGTTGGTGCCGACTTCGATGTCCTGCCGTGGTGTCGACCGCATGTACTGCGTGGCGGTGTGGCCCTCGAAGACGTTCTTGAAGTACCTCGGAAAGGCATAGTGAACGTAGAAGAAGTGCGCCATGTCGACGACGTTGTCGACAATTTCGCGACAGTGAGAGCCTTCGACCAGAAGCGAGTTCCACGTCCAGTCCGTCCACTCAGGAGTGCCGTAGCCTGCGATCTCGGGGATCGTCACTTCGTCGGTCGGCTTGGTGCCCTGCGGGTCGTGCCATACATACAGTTGCCCGTTGCGTTCGAGTTCCACGTCCAGTCCGTCCACTCAGGAGTGCCGTAGCCTGCGATCTCGGGGATCGTCACTTCGTCGGTCGGCTTGGTGCCCTGCGGGTCGTGCCATACATACAGTTGCCCGTTGCGTTCGAGCGTCGGCCACGACCTGGTGCGGGCCAGCGGTGGAACCCGCCGTGCGTACGGGATCTCGGTGCACCGACCATTGCCGCCCCAGCGCCAGTCATGGAACGGGCACGCGATGGAATCGCCTTTGATTGACCCCCGTGCCAGGTTCCCGCCCATGTGTCTGCAGTATGCGTCGAGCACATGCAGTTCGCCGCTGGTTTCGGACGCGAAAACGACCAGTGTGGTACCGAACGCTTTGACCTCGTGCGGCTTTCCATCACGAAATGTCCTCAGCAGCCCGAGGCAGTGCCAGCCTCGGGCGAACCGAGTTGGTGCCGCTCCGGCTTCGATTGTCCTGAATTCTTCTGTGCCCGAGGAGACTGTCTCTACCCCGGTGGGGGTAAATCCATTCTGAGAGTGCGGCATCGAGACCTCCAAACCCTGCGCCGACATGTGGTGTGACGTGGTCGATCGTGGGGGCTCACAGAGGGCGGTGGAGGAATCGGTCCTGTCCAGCGGGTGACCGCGTGCACATGTCTCACTCAGCGGACGTGAGTGCTGAGACCGGGATCGCCACGCGAACCCGAGCCTCCCGGTCAGCGGCACAACGCCCTTCTGCGGCGATCGCGGCGTCGTTATCGTCGAGTCCCCTGCAGGTCCGATCCCGCGGTCGTCGGCAGCCGGTGACGTGCAGTAGCCCCCTCGCCCATCGAATGAGGAGTGATATGTCGAGCGAATCCGCAGCGAGCCTGGTGCCCGCGCCGGCAGCGAGCGCGATCGTGCCCGAGATTGAACACAATGACCGAACTCGTCGTGTCATCGTGACATCCATCGTCGATGAGACCGTCGATGCCCGGTCGTTCACGATAGAGCCCGAGCGGTGCTCGGATAGTCAGTTCGTATATACAGCAGGGCAATTCATCACGGTTCGAGTTCCGTACGGAGACGGTCTGGCGCGCTGCTACTCGTTGTCGAGCTCGCCCGAGGCTGACGGAGGGCGGTCGTTGACATTCACCGTCAAGCGTGTCGTCGGCGGTGTGGCCTCGAACTGGATCTGCGACCGGATCAAGGTTGGGGATCGGCTCGACGTGCTGGCGCCGACCGGAGTGTTCACCCCGGCGTCGCTCGACGATTCGGTGGTGTTGGTGGCGGGAGGAAGCGGGATCACCCCGATCATGTCGATCGCCAAGTCGATTCTCCACGCCGGAACCGGCCATGTACTGCTCGTATACGCGAACCGCAATGAGTCATCGATCATCTTCACCGCCGAGTTGCGTGCTCTCGGGGAACAGTTCGGCGAGCGGATCACCGTGGTGCACATTCTCGAATCGGTGCAAGGGTATCCGGTTGCACACCAACTTCGCTCACTGATCGCACCGATTGTCGACCGGCATGTCTACGTGTGCGGGCCCGAGCCGCTCATGGACTTGGTCGAATCGGTCTCACTCGGTGCCGGGATACCGCGCGAGCGGTTACACGCGGAGCGGTTCGTATCCCTCTCGGGCGATCCGTTTGCGTGCGCCCCGCTGACCGGAGACAAGGGCGATGGCGGTGCAGGCGTCGACGCGTCCACTGTCGCCACGGTCGCCGTCGACCTGTACGGCGAACACGTTTCGCTTCAGTGGCAGAAGCCGCTTCGTCTGCTCGATGCACTCTTGAACGCAGGCGTGGAGGTGCCATTCTCGTGCCGCGAGGGGTCGTGCAGCGCCTGCGTGTGCACCCTTCGATCGGGTGAGGTGCGGATGGCTTCCAATGAGGTACTCACGGACGATGACATCGCCGACGGTTACATACTCCCGTGCCAGGCCGAGCAACTCACCGAACAGATCTCGATCGAGTACTGATTGCCATCAAGGCCCTGACGAGGAGACATATGACTCACCGACCCGCCGACCTGGAACCGGAAGTTGCCGCGATGCTCGACACCCTCGAGGCCGGATTCCCTGATGTCACACAGTATCCGCCGGAGGAACTGCGCCAGATCTTCCGATCGAGACGTGGATCGCCGACGACGAAACCGGCCATGACGATGGTGCGTGACCTCGACATCAAGGGCCCCGGTGGAAGGGTACCCGTGCGGGTGTACGTGCCTGACCGCGCTGCTTCGGAATCACTTCCGGTCGTGGTGTTCGCGCACGGTGGTGGCTTCGTATTCTGCGACCTCGATTCGCATGACGAGCTCTGCCGTTCGATGGCCGCCGAGGTAGGCGTGGTGGTGGTGTCCGTCGACTATCGGCTCGCGCCCGAGAATCGAGCGCCGGCAGCGATGCTCGACGTGTATGCGGCGGTGCAGTGGGCAGCTGAGCAGATCAAGGAGTACGGCGGCGATCCGAGTCGGATCGCGGTGGCCGGCGACAGTGCGGGTGGCAACCTGGCTGCGGCCGTCGCCTTGCGCGCCGCGCGATCTGACGGTCCGCGGGTGGCTGCACAGATTCTGTTCTATCCCGTTGTGGACACCGACTTCGACACGCCGTCATACCGGGAATATGGCGTCGGCTACTACAACACGACTATCGCGATGCGTTGGTACTGGGACCAGTACGCACCAGGTGATCGTGATCGGGACGACCCCGACGTGGTCCCGGCTCGCGCCGAGAATCTCGCCGGATTACCTGCGGCTCTTGTGGTCACCGCAGAGCTTGATCCGCTCCGCAGCGAGGCCGACCGCTATGCGCGGCGGATGTCAGACGCCGGTGTACCAGTACTGACGCAACGCTTCGACGGACTGTTCCACGGCTTCCTGACGCTCCCGTCGCTACCGCAGGCCGCTCGTGCCCGCAATGAGCTGTGGAACTCGATGCGCCGCGTGCTCTCTGAATGCATTGTCCAACAACAAACTTCGGAATGACGTGCGACAACACGATTCTGTCCCGGCCACCGGGAGATGCGATCAGACACAATCCGACAGCGCGCTACGGTCAGTGCGATATCGAGGAGGATGCATGGCGACTGCAGCGAATTTCACCGATCTGGATAAGGATCTGACAGAAGCAGATCCGCTGGAGATGCGTAAAGTGCTCGGGCACTTCGCTACCGGCGTGGTCGCTATCACCGGAATCGACGCCGACGGCGTGCCGACCGGTCTTGCAGCGAACTCGTTTACCTCTGTGTCGCTCGAGCCTCCCCTGGTGGCATTCTGTGTCGCGCGGACCAGCACCTCGTGGCCGCGTCTACGCTCGAACGACGCCGTGGCGATCAACATCCTTTCCGACGGTCAAGAGCACGTTTGTCGACAATTGTCGACACGCGGCCCGGAGAAGTTCAGTGGTCTCGGGTGGTGTCCGTCTCCCAGCGGAGCACCGATACTCGACGACTCGCTGGCCTGTTTGGAAGTGACCCCAGAGGTCGAGCACCCGGCAGGTGATCACGCCATTGTTGTCTGCAGGGTGCGCCGCGTCCGGGCATCCGCCCTCGCGCCGTTGATCTTCTTCCGCGGCGCGTACGGCGAGTACACAAGTACCGCTGCAGGGAGGTGAGTCGATGGCGATGAGACCTTTGACCTGCCGATCCTGCGGCTGCGAGTTCCTCGTCGAGAAATTCAGTGCAGCACACACATCCATCCAGTGGACGTCGGATGCCGACGACTGCCCGATGATTTCCGCAGCGCATCACGGTTACGGCGAACCAGACCGGACTTGCGTCGAACTTCGATCGACGGTGGATGCCGCGGTTGCCGATCATCGCATCGAAGAATCGCGGATCGAGCTGCCCGTGGGCGACGCGATTCCGCGCCTTCACTGAACCGCACGACCACATCACATTTCGAGGAGACACGACGTTGACAGAGACCGCAGCGCAGCATCGGGCGCCCGAAGACTCAGGCCGGACGGCGCCCCCGGCGGAACTGCCACTGCGCGAACTCAGTTCCGAGCGTGGAGTGTTGCGCTATCGGGAAGCGGGGGAGGGGCCGCCCCTGCTCCTGCTGCACGGTTCCGGGCCGGGGGTAACCGGTTGGCGAAACTTCCGCGGGAACATCTCGTTCTTCGCCGAGCATTTTCGCACGCTGATTCTCGAGTTCCCCGGCTTCGGCGTCAGTGACGCGTTCGACGACGCGCATCCGATGCTTTCCGCCCAGCATGCAGTTCCGCTCTTCCTCGACGGACTCGGCATCGACCGGGCATCGATCATCGGCAACTCGATGGGCGGAGGCGTCGCAATTGACTTCGCGATCAAGCACCCCCATCGCGTTGATCGTCTCGTCACCATCGGAGGTATCGGGGGCAACCTGTACAGCCCCTTCCCGGGCGAGGGCATCAGGCTCCTCAGCGAGTTCACCGAGAATCCGTCTCGTGAGCGATTGATCGCCTGGCTGCAGGCTACGGTCTATGACCCGGCGCTCGTCACCGAAGAACTGATCCAGGAACGGTGGGAGCAGGCGACGGACCCGGCAACGTTGGCGAGCGCGAAGCGAATGTACGGCAGAGCGGCCGTCGACGGTCTGGCTGCCGCACAACGCGAATCAGTCGAACCACCTCAGTGGGCGCATCTGCGGGCGGTCACGGCTCCGACCCTGGTCACCTGGGGCCGGGACGACCGGGTCAGCCCCCTCGACATGTCGGTGATCGCGATGCGACTGCTCCCACGCGGTGAGGTGCACATCTTTCCCGACTGCGGTCACTGGGTCATGATCGAGCAGAAGCAGGCATTCGAATCGACGGTGTTGTCATTCCTGACCCGTGAGTGAGGCGGTAATGGTGAGTGTGGTGTCGGAGGCTACAGCCGCGCCGAGGGTGGCTGTCGTCACCGGTGCGAGCAGGGGTGCGGGCAAAGGTATCGCGCTCGCGCTCGGCGATACCGGGGCCAAGGTCTACGTGACCGGACGAACCCGCCATGACGGTGAGGCCGACCTGCCCGGCTCGGTGCAATCGACCGCGGACGAGGTGACGCGGCGGGGCGGTCTCGGTATCCCGGTCGTCTGCGACCACGCAGACGATAATGCCGTGGCCGCGCTCTTCGATCGGGTCGCCGACCAGAACGATGGCGAACTCGACATCCTGGTCAACAACGCCCTGGCGCTGCCAGACGCGCTGACGCGGAAGGGGCCGTTCTGGAGCAAGCCGCTGTCGCTGACCGACCTGTTCGACGTCGGCATGCGCTCGACGTACGTGGCAAGTTACTACGCCGCACCACTTCTGGCGAAGCGCGGCGGTGGTCTCGTCGTGAACACGTCGTCCTTCGGCGGCGCGTGCTACATGCACGGACCCGCGTACGGCGCAGGCAAGGCCGCGGTCGACAAGATGGCACACGACATGGCCGTCGACTTCCGGCCCTTCGAAGTCTCGGTGATCTCGTTGTGGATGGGCTTGCTGATGACCGAGCGCACCCGCGCCGCCTTTGCCGACCATCCTGACGCCTACGAGGGATTGGCGGCGAGTGCTGAATCGCCCGAGTTCGTAGGCAGGGTGATTGCCGCGCTTGCCGTCGACGCGGACCTGATGTCGAGAAGCGGGCGCGTCCTCATCGCTGCTGAGCTCGCCGAGGAATTCGGGATCGCCGACCTCGACGGGCGCCGACCGCCATCGCATCGCGCGATGCTCGGCGACCCGCCGTCGTTCAGTCCGGCGGTGATCGAATGAACGGACCGTCGCGCGAATAGACCACATCACGGGTCGGCGGGGTCTGCCACAAAACTGGAACATGTTCTAAACTGAGACGAAATCAGGCCGGGTGAGGTGTCTGATCTCTCCCGACGATCGACAGTGAAAGCGACAACGACATGGCGGTTGACCAGGCAATTCGCGAGCGAATCGCCGCAGATCTGTGGACCGCGGAGCAGACTGCTACCGCGATCGACCGGCCGACCGACGCCCATCCAGAACTAGACGTCGTCGACGCGTACGAGATCCAACTCATCAACATTCGTAAGCGCCTCGACGGGGGAGCCAAGGTCGCCGGGCACAAGGTCGGCCTCGCGTCGGAGGCGATGCAGAAGATGATGGGCGTCGACGAACCGGACTATGGGCACCTTCTCGATGACATGCAGTACTACGAGAAGACCCCGATCGACACCGCCAGACTCTGTTTTCCGCGGGTCGAGGTGGAGGTCGGGTTCATCCTCGGTCAAGACCTGCCCGGCGAGGGCTGCACCAACGACGACGTCATCGACGCGGTCGAATGGGTGGTTCCGTCGATCGAGCTGATCGATTCGCGGATCAGGGACTGGAAGATCACCCTCTGCGACACCATCGCCGACAACGCGTCGTCGTGTGGGTGGATTCTGGGTGAGCAGCGAGTGGCGATCGACGACATCGACACCGGCGATATCGACGCGCAGCTGACCCGCAATGGTGAGGTCGTCGCGAAGGGTAATTCCTCTGCGGTGCTGGGACATCCGCTGAATGCGGTGAGTTGGCTTGCGCGCAAGGTGGAGGCGTTCGGGGTTCGTCTGCGCAAGGGTGACGTGATACTCCCGGGTACCGCGACGCGGGCCTTCGACATCGCGCCGGGTGACCACTTCGTCGCGGAGTTCGCGGGTCTGGGCACTGTCACGCTCGACTTCGACTGAGTTGGAACAAGTTTCGTAAGGAATATGACCACACACACCCAGGAGGCACCGTGGCGGCAACGCTGACCGCAGCCATCATCGGGTCGGGCAACATCGGCACCGACCTCATGTACAAACTCGAACGCAGTGAGGTCATCGACCCGCGCTGGATGGTCGGTATCGACGCCGACTCCGAAGGCATGAAGCGCGCCGCGGACCACGGACTGATCACGATGAGTGGTGGCGCGGACGAACTGTTGGCGTCGTCGGAGAAGCCCGACCTGATCTTCGAAGCGACCTCGGCCTACGTTCACCGCGAGTATGCGCCTCGCTACGAGGAAGCGGGCATCGTCGCGGTCGACCTCACGCCCGCTGCGGTGGGGCCCGCGGTGGTCCCGCCTGCGAATCTGCGGGAGCATCTCGACGCTCCGAACACCAACATGATCACCTGTGGCGGCCAAGCGACCATCCCGATGGTCCATGCGGTGAGTTCCGTTGTGCCGGTGCCGTACGCGGAGATCGTGGCGTCGGTCGCCTCGGTATCTGCCGGGCCGGGCACACGTGCGAATATCGACGAGTTCACCCGCACGACGTCGAAAGGGATCGAGACGATCGGCGGCGCCCAGCGCGGCAAGGCGATCATCATCCTCAATCCGGCCGACCCGCCGATGATCATGCGCGACACCATCTTCTGCGCGATCCCCGAGGATGCGGACACCGACGCCATCGCCGCGTCGATCCACCAGCGCGAGAAAGACATTCAAGCGTACGTGCCTGGATACCGGCTGCTGCAGGAACCGCAGTTCGATCCACCGAGCGTGCTCAACGGAGGTCACGCCCGGGTCTCGATCTTCGTCGAGGTGGAGGGCGCCGGTGACTTCCTGCCACCGTACGCGGGCAACCTCGACATCATGACCGCAGCCGCAACCAAAGTCGGCGAGGAGATCGCGCGACACAAGATGGATGTGCAGAAGCAAGGGGTATCGGCATGACCGCGGCAGGATCGAGCACGGTGACAACAAGTACGGTGACAACGGATTTGATGGCGAACGCGCGCAAGTACTCCGACGAACTCGACATCCGGATCACCGATTCGTCGCTGAGGGACGGCAGCCATCACAAGCGACACCAGTTCACCGTCGACGAGGTGCGGGCGATCGTCGGCGCCCTCGACGACGCCGGTGTTCCGGTGATCGAGGTGACGCACGGTGACGGCCTCGGCGGGTCGTCGTTCAACTACGGTTTCTCCAGGACCCCCGAGCAGGAACTGATCAGGGCGGCAGCCGAGACCGCCCAGCGCGCGAGGATCGCGTTTCTCATGCTGCCGGGCCTCGGCACCAAGGACGACATCCGGGCCGCGCAGGACAATGGCGGCCAGATCTGTCGCATCGCCACGCACTGCACCGAGGCCGACGTGTCGATCCAACACTTCGGACTCGCTCGTGACCTCGGTCTCGAGACCGTCGGGTTCTTGATGATGAGTCACAGTCAACCTCCGGAAGTGCTTGCGGCACAGGCACGGATCATGGCCGACGCGGGGTGCCAGTGTGTCTACGTCGTCGACTCGGCGGGTGCGCTGGTGCTCGAGGATGTGACGGTACGGGTGCAGGCGCTCGTCGCAGAGCTCGGCGACGACGCCCAGGTCGGATTCCACGGGCACGAGAACCTCGACATCGCGGTGGCCAACTCCGTCAACGCCGTCCGAGCCGGCGCGCAGCAGATCGACGGATCGATCCGGCGCTTCGGTGCGGGCGCGGGCAACACGCCGACCGAGGCATTCGTCGGTGTCTGCGACAAGCTCGGCATCACCACCGGCGTCGACTTCATGAAGATCGCTGACGCCGCGCAGGACGTCGTGCGACCGGCCATGCCGTCGGAGTGCCTGGTGGATCGCTCGTCGATGATGATGGGCTACGCGGGCTGCTACTCGAGCTTCCTCAAGCACGCCGAAGGGCATGCGGAACGATACGGCGTCTCGGCGGCCGACATCCTGCTCGAGGCAGGTAACCGCAAGCTCGTGGGTGGTCAGGAAGATCAACTGATCGACATCGCCCTCGAACTCAAGAAGAAGATCGACGCGAACGCCGGCGTCTGAGGGGTTGTAGGCGTTCGCACACGCGGTCCGAACTTGCAGACGCGGCTGGTACACCGACCGCGTGTGCAAGTTCGAGCCGCGTCTGGGACCGGCGCTGTGTGGGGCAGCTCAGGCGGCGCCCAGTTCCAGCGTGGTCAGCCACTGTCGGACCGTAGCGGCGACCGTGCCGCGTTCCAGGTCGGCCCAGGTCCAACGGATCACCATGACGCCGAGTCGGCGCAGCCTGTCCTCGCGCTTCTTCTCGCGCACCACGGCGTCGGTGGCATCCTCTCCTTCGCGTAAGTACTTCTGATACTTCACCTTTCCGTCGAACTCTCCGACGAGCCTGCCTGCCCAGTCGAAGTCGGAACGTGCGACGAACCCGTCGCGATCCCGGAACTCGTGCTGCAGACGTGGCATCGGCAGGCCTGCCTCGATCATCTGCGCGCGGCACCACGACTCGCCCGGGCTCTCTGCGTTCGGATCGGCGTGGGCGAGCGCGCGACGCGCTTGTCCCACGCCGCGCCGCGTGGCCCGCAGCATCTTCCGCATGACCTCGCGGTCGGCACCCATGCGCAGAGCGGCGTCGAGCACCGCGAGTGCGCCTGCGAAGCCCATCGGGGTCGTGCATGCGATGTCGACGGCTGTTCGCTCGAGCGAACTGACCTGGACTCCGTCGATCTCGACGATCTCGTCGGGCGCGACCACGCCGACGTGCGTGTGCCTGGTGGCGGTGCGGCAACCGTGGTTGGCGGTGCCGTCGGTGACATGCAGGCGTGTGAAGTTCGGCTTGAGCATCGGCAGCTTGTGCATCGCGGCGGCCGACTGATGGGTCACCACACCCGCGACAATGCCGAGCACTGCCGACGCGATCACGGTGAGCCGGTGCGCGTCCTCGGGTGTACGAACGTCGGCGGGTGCGAAGGCACCTCTGACGACGCGGACGATCTCTCCGCGTCTGAGCGCGGTCGCAGGTCGTCGTCGGTGAAGCCGTTGGCCAGTGCCTTCTTGCGGTAGATGATGCCGTGGTCGTCTGCGATGAACGGGGTCATGACAGCTCCGACGCGCGCGAGCGCCCGGCGGTTCCCTTGCGCCTGAACGCGGCCCGAACTGGTAGACGCGGCTGGTACACCGACCGCGTCCACAAGTTCGAGCCGCGTCTGGCCGTGGTCGTGCCCCGGGGGGCCGACGCCCCGCGCTACATGCCTGCCGGCGGGTGCCCCAGCGAGATCAGAGCCCCATTGGGATCGTGCACCGTCGCGAGTGTTCCGTACGGCGTGTCGGTCGCGGGCATCATGACCGACCCGCCGATCTCCTCGGCACGCTTGACCGTGGCGGGCACGTCGTCGACGCAGACGTAGATCTGCCAGAACGAGGGCAGCTCGGGCGGAAACAGGTTGACGGCGTCCATGATTCCCGCGTAGGACATGTCGCCGAAGAACACCTGCGAGTACCGCAGCGGGTTGCCCGGCTCGACGATCTCGACGGCACTGTTGTCGATGACCGTCTCGACGCGGGCGCCGACGACCTCCGGATAGAACACGACCGACTTCGTGTAGTCCTGGCTCACGCACTCGAACCAGTAGGGTGCGCCGTGCACGCCCCACTCGGCGAAACCCTTGTGCCTGTTCGGTTTCCAGAAGCCGATCACGGCGCCGGCAGAGTCCACCGCGACGGCCATCGTGCCCTCCTCGCCGACGTCCATCGGGGGAAGCATGACCGAGCCGCCCGCGGCTGTGACCAGCTCGAGCGTCGCCTCGGGATCGTCGGACCGCAGGTACGACGACCACACGTTGGGTACTGCCCCTTCGCCCATGGCCGGCATCAGACCGGCGACGCGGTGTCCGTTGAGGGTGAAGTTCTGATATCCGCCGAAATCCGGGTTGGGTTCCTCGACCTGCCAGCCGAACAGGTCGCCGTAGAAGTCGATGGCCTTGGCGGTGTCGCTGCTCATCAGGTCGAACCAGACGGGAGCCCCGGGCGGAGCGGTGTACTCGGTCATGACAGTGGCCCTTCTGCTGTGCTGGTGTGAGACGCCGGTACTGACCTCCATCCTCGCGAAAAGTCATCGGTGGCGTCGCCGAACGTCGGAGGTCGATGCGGGAGTGACACATCGGGTGGCACGCTTGACCCATGACAGACCGTGTGCGTGCATTCGCGTGGCCGTTGTTCGCTGTGTCGGCTCTGCTGATCGTCGGGTTCAGTCTGGTGTCGTGGGGGGACTCCGATCAGGGCATCGACTCGAAGATCTCAGGCGTCGGGCGTGTGTCGGTGCCAGGTGCGCAGCCCGAGGACGTTGCGTTCCTCGAGGCGCACACGCAACGACCGGCGCTGGTCACGATCGTGCTGGGGGCGGTGATCGCGCTCGCGGCGCTCGCGGGGTGGTGGCGTCCTCGCCTGCGGTGGACAGCGCTGGCCGTGATCGGACTCGCGGCAGTCGGCTCGGCCGTCGCCGCGGGAATCGTGCTCGCAGACCCCTCCGGTCAACTACTCGACGCCGCGGTGACCAACACCCTGGATCTCGCCCGGGGCGAGCAGGTGCTCCACCCGGGTTACGGAGTGATCGCGGTGCTCGTCGTGGCGATCATCGTGTTCGTCGGCGTGATAGCCGTCGTCGTCACCACCGGGCGTCGTCACCAGTACCCGTCGGGGTCGGATTCCGGCGACTCCGACGGAATGATCCCCTCGGCGACGCCGTGATCGATGCTCGCCGACAACCGTGAGCATGTCGGGACGAGTGCCGGGTTTCCGCCCTGCGCGCGAATGCGGGCGAGTTCGGTGCACCGCTCGCGGGCGTCGGGGTTCCACTGCACGCTCGTGTGGTGTGCGCTCGTCTTCTTGACGAGCACGCACGCGTGGCATCCGCGACACTCGATCTCGGTCATCCCGCCGCGGAGGTAATGCTCACGGTCGCGGGCCGTCGACTCGTGCACAGCGGCTCGGCGCTGCGGGTCGTCGCCGAAGTCGGGAGCCTTGGACCACCCGGCGAGCGCGGGCGAGTCGCGCTGCGGCAGCCCGTCCGTGTCGATGCGATCGGTGGCCCTCGTCATGGTCAGACTCGCGTGTCGGTATCAGACGACGTCTCCGATACAGAAGACCCTGACAACTCGGCTTCCGCCCTCTCGCGCGCCTGCTTGCGACGCAGGTTCTCGGCCACCTCGATGTTCCAGCTCTCCACAGCCTTGGTGGTGTCGATCTCGTACTCGAAGCGCTGGGTCATCTCGTCGCTGACCTCGGCGGAGTCGACGTAGAACTGCTCGTACCAACGGCGAAGCTGGTAGACCGGCCCGTCCTCCTCGACCAGCAGTGGGTTGTCGATGCGGGTCTTGTTCTTCCAGATCTCGACGTCCTGCAGGAAGCCGACCTCGACACCCTTGGAGATCTTGTGCGCCATCCGCGACGCCTGCTCGCCGGTCATGCCCTCGGGGACCTTGGCCATCACGCCGTACATGAGAACGAACGAGTTGGCGTCGATGGGGTAGTGGCAGTTGGTGAGGATGGTTTCGATCTTGAAGTCGCCGTAGAACTGGACCATCGGGTTGAGCATGTACGACGGACCGTAATACGCGGCCATCGACTCGAGTCGGCTCTCGGCGTAGCCGCTCCCGAAGTCGATGTCGGGCCTGCCGTGGGAATTCATGTACTGCGCGGCCGTTTCGCCTTCGAAGACGTTCTTGAAATAGTCGGGCAGCGC
The DNA here is from genome assembly GCF_020735545.1 of Gordonia otitidis. Lineage (NCBI taxonomy): Bacteria > Bacillati > Actinomycetota > Actinomycetes > Mycobacteriales > Gordoniaceae > Gordonia > Gordonia otitidis. The sequence goes on along the minus strand of NZ_CP085974.1, from coordinate 1,129,385 downwards.
GTAGTGGACGTAGAAGAAGTGCGCCATGTCGACGACGTTGTCGATGATCTCACGGCAGTTCGACCCCTCGATCACGAGGCGATTCCACGTCCACCCCGTCCAGGCGTCGCTCCCGACCTCGTCGAGTGCCGGGATGATGCAATCCTCCGGCGGCGGGTTGCCCTCGGGGTCGTTGTACACGAAGACCTGCCCGTTACGGACCATCGTCGGCCACGAACGGGTCTTGGCGAGTTTGGGATTGCGTTTCGCATACGGCACGCCAGCGCAACGCCCGTTGCCCTTCCACATCCAGCCGTGGAATGGGCATGCGACGTTCCCGTCGCGTATCGAACCCTGGCTGAGATCGCCGCCCATGTGTCTGCAGTAGGCGTCGAGGATGTTGACCTCACCGTCATGTACCCAGAGCGCGAGCTTCGTACCGAAGACGGTGATCGAGTGGGGCTCGCCGTCGTCGAACTCGGAGAGCAGTCCCAGGCAGTGCCAGCCCCGCGCGAACCGCGTCGGTGGCACCCCGGTGTCGATCTCGCGCACGTCACTGTCGCGTGCACCACCGGATGAACCGGTGTTCGCAGCGGGTCGTGGGGTGACGGTCATCTCCGGTGCTCCTTGATCGAGGGCTGTTCGACTGCGGCCGGCGGTGGCGCCGAGCCGCGCGGCCGCTGAGCGGTCCGCTGTACTTCGAATACTAGAACAGGTTCCAGTATTCGTGTCCACATCGACTCTGCGTCACACGATCGCACCAGTACATGGGGCCAAGGTCCCGTCTGCGCCAAGATCTCGACAAAAACTAGAACCTGTTCTAATCTCAGATCTGAAACGGAAGTCTCACGACCGTGAATCGACAGGGTAGGAGCCGGGCCAAGATGTCAGCACATGAGCCGTCAGCACAACAATCGATGTCGTCGGGCGCGCAGAGGCGCGACGACCCGGCGCAGGCGGCAGCACAGGTGCTCGAGAAGATCAACGCGTTGCTGCCCGAGATCGAACAGCGTGCCCAGCAGACCGAGGATCTCCGTCAGATTCCGGACGAGACGGTCTCGAGCCTCGACGACGCGGGCTTCTTCAAACTGCTGCAACCGGCACAGTGGGGCGGTTACGAGGCCGACCCGGTCACGTTCTACGAAGCGGTGCGTCGGATCGGCAGTGCATGCGGATCGACGGGGTGGGTCTCGGGCATCATCGGCGTGCACAACTGGCATCTCGCGCTGTTCGATCAGCAGGCGCAGGAGGAGGTCTGGGGTGTGGACCCGTCGGTGCGCATCTCCTCCTCGTACGCACCGATGGGTGCCGGTCAGGTGGTCGACGGCGGTTACATCGTCAACGGTTCGTGGGCGTGGTCGTCGGGCAGTGGTATCGCCGACTGGGTGTTCGTCGGTGGCCCGGTCATCAAGGACGGAAAGCCCGTCGACTTCGTCAGCTTCCTGATCCCGCGCGAGGATTACACCATCAAGGACGTCTGGAACGTGGTCGGTCTGCGCGGCACCGGCTCGAACACGATCGAGGTCAAGGACGTCTTCGTGCCACGGCATCGCATGCTGAGTTACCGCACGATGGGGATGGGCCAGGCGCCGGGTCTCGAGCGCAACACTGCCCCTGTCTACAAGATGCCCTGGGGCACAATTCATCCCAGTACCATCTCGACGCCGATCGTCGGCATGGCATACGGGGCGTACGCCGCGCACGTCGAACATCAGGGCAAGCGCGTGCGCGCCGCGTATGCGGGCGAGAAGGCCAAGGACGACCCGTTCGCCAAGGTCCGGATCGCCGGAGCCGCAAGCGATATCGATGCGGCATGGCGCCAACTGTCCGGGAACCTCGCTGCCGAGTACGACCACATCCTGCGTGGCGAGGAGGTGCCGATGGAATTGCGCCTGGCCGCCCGACGCGACCAGGTGCGCGCCACAGGGCGGGCGATCGCGTCGATCGACACGCTGTTCGAGAACTCGGGCGCCCACGCGCTCGAGAACGGCACCCCGATCCAACGCTTCTGGCGCGACGCCCACGCAGGCCGCGTCCACGCCGCCAACGACCCGGAGCGGGCATACGTGGCATTCGGCAACGGGGAGTTCGGTATTCCCGTCGGCGACACGATGGTCTGAGCGGGGCGTCCAGATGAGCGACAGTCCGATCAGTTCCCTCGGCTACATGCGCATCGAGGCCACCGACATGGCCGCGTGGCGTGAGTATGGCCTCAAGGTCCTCGGCATGATCGAAGGGCAGGGTGCCACGCCCGACGCCCTCTACCTGCGTATGGACGACTTCCCCGCGCGGCTGGTCATCGTGCCGTCCGATCGCGACCATCTCAGCAGTACCGGCTGGGAATGCCGAAATGCGCACGGGTTGCAGGAGGTCCGTGACCGGCTCGCAGCGGCAGGTGTGATCTTCCGCGAGGGCAAGGACGAGGAGTGCGCCGACCGACGGGTCGACGAGATGATCATCTTCGACGACCCCGCAGGCAACACGCTCGAGGTCTTCCATGGCGCAGCACTCGAGCACCGACGTGTCGTCAGCCCCTATGGTCACTCCTTCGTCACGGGTGACCAGGGCCTCGGTCACGTCGTCCTCACCTGCGATGACGACAAGGCTGCACTCGAGTTCTATCGCGATGTCCTCGGTTTCACGTTGCGCGACTCGATGCGTCTCCCTCCCCAGGCCGTAGGCAGGGAGGAGGGCGACGAGATCCCGTGGTTGCGTTTCCTCGGGTGCAACCCGCGGCACCATTCACTGGCTTTCCTGCCCATGCCCAATGCGACGGGTATCGTCCACCTCATGGTCGAGGTCGGCGACGCCGACGACGTCGGGCTCTGCCTCGATCGGGCTCTGCGCCGGAAGGTGCCGATGTCGGCGTCGTTGGGTAGACACGTCAACGATCTGATGTTGTCGTTCTACATGAAGACGCCGGGCGGATTCGACGTCGAATTCGGTTGCGAGGGAAGACAGGTCGACGACGGCGACTGGGTGGCCAGGGAGAGTACCGCGGTGAGTTTGTGGGGCCACGACTTCACCGTCGGATTCAAGAACCAGTGAACGGAAGGGCGAGTGCCCAGATGGCGCAGACACCGTACGGGTCAAGCGATTTCGACACACGTCAATTCCGGACCGCGATGGGGCAGTTCTGCACCGGCGTCACAGTCATCACCACGCTGACGGCCGACGGCGCGCCGTCGGGTTTCGCGTGTCAGTCCTTCGCGGCGCTCTCGCTGGATCCACCTCTGGTGCTGTTCTGTCCGCAGAGGACATCGCGGACCTGGAAGGTGATCGAGCAAAACGGGAAGTTCTGTGTGAACATCCTGTCCAACCGGCAGCAGGATGTCAGTGCCGCATTCGGTGCGCCGGGCGACGACAAGTTCGCGGGAATAGCCTGGGACCCGTCACCTGCGGGACTGCCGGTGATAAGACACGGCTTGACCTGGGTCGAGTGCTCGGTCGAACGTGTCGACGACGGCGGTGACCACCACATCGTGATCGGACGAGCCCTGACACTCGGAGAAGTGTTGCAGGACAAGCCGCTTCTCTTCTATCGCGGCGGATACCTGTCCACCGAGCACCCGCGGGTCACCCCCGCGCAAGCAGAACTCGAGAACTTCTTGACCTGGACCGGAGGGGACACCTGGCTATGAGCGGCGATGCCGAGACCGCGGTGACGGCAACGACGCCGCGTACCGCGTCGGTCGCGACAGTTGAGCAGGAGCGGATCGTCGACGTCACCGGGCCTCTCACCGATGCCATCTCCCGGGCGCAGGCGCTGGTGGCCGGTGCCGACTTCGTCCGCACGGACGCCGACCTCGCCGAGGGCTTCGACTACCTGGCCGGGAGCATCGCCGCGACGGTGCAACTGGCGAGGGCTCGCAGCCGTACCCATCCGGGTTTCGTGACCTCGACCGGTCCGAGTACCAAGATGGGTCTGGACAACCCCGACACCCTCTATCTGCACGCAGACATCGAGCCGACCGCCACCTATCGCGTCTGGGGGCGGCGCGGCAGCACAACCGATCTGAGCTTCCAGGTACTCCGCGGCGACTACACACCCAGCCAGGTTCCGGGTGGTGACGACGCGTTCGACGACCGTCGGATACCGATCGGCGACGACGGCACATTCGAGATCATGTTCGGGCCCGACCAGGCCGCGGCGTCCGAGCGAGCCGACTACTTCGGCCTCGGTGACGGTGCGTCGATGCTGGCGGTGCGCGAGGTGTACTCGGACTGGTCGCAACGCAGGGGCGAGATAGCGATCGAGCGTGTCGACACCGTCGGTACTGCGCCGCCCGACCTCGATCTCGAGCGGGTACGTCGACGTTATGCCACCGCGGGGAAGATGCTCCTGGCGCGGCTGAACACCTGGTTCAACTTTCCCAAGTGGTTCTACCTCGACGAGCCGGTGAACACCTTCACGCCTCCGCGACTCACACCCGGCGGCCTGTCGACCCAGTACTCGTCGGTCGGTCATTTCAGACTGAGTCCGGACGAGGCGATGATCATCACGGTGCCGAAATCCGCAGCGCCGTACCAGGGTTTCCAACTCGGCAGTATGTGGTACATCTCGCTCGACTACGTCAATCACCAGACGAGTCTGAACTCTTCCCAGGCGCAGGTCGACGCCGACGGTATGATCCGCATGGTCGTCGCGCACCGCAATCCCGGCGTCGCCAACTGGATCGAGACCACCGGACACGAGACCGGGATCATGCAATTCCGTTGGCAGCGGACAGATGTGCCGATTCCACCCGAGCAGGGTCCGACAGCACAGATCATCGATGCGGGCGACGTCGCCGACCATCTGCCGTACCTTGTCGACAACACGATCGACGCCGCCGGATGGGCGTCACGAATTGCCCTGCGACAGCGTGGTTTCGCAGAGAGGATGCTGGGGTGACCGACATGACGGGTCACGGACTGCTCGGCGACAAGGTGGTCGTCGTCTCCGGCGTGGGCCCGGGACTCGGTAGATCGATATCGGTGCACGCGGCACAGCAGGGCGCGCGCGTCGTTCTCGCCGCGCGTACAGAGTCACGTCTGAAAGAGGTCGCCGCCGAGATCGACGCAGCCGGTGGCCGATCGCTGGTCGTGCCCACCGACATCACAGACGACGACGCCGTCGAGCAGCTCGTGTCGGCCACGGTCAGCGAGTTCGGGCGGGTGGACGCCGTGGTGAACAACGCCTTTGCGCTCCCGTCGATGAAACCTTTGGCGCGCACAGATTTCGAGCAGATCACCGCGAGTGTCGAACTCACGGTGCTCGGCACGCTACGCGTGGTCAGGGCCTTCACCGGTCCGCTCGCCGACGCCGCGTCGAAGGCGGGGTCGCCGCGGGCGACTAGTGCGATCGTCAACATCAACTCGATGGTGATCCGGCATTCCGAGCCCCGTTACGGCAGTTACAAACTGGCGAAGTCGGCACTGCTGGCGATGTCGCAGACTTTGGCGACGGAGCTGGGCGACAAGCGGATACGGGTGAACTCGGTGGCCCCCGGCTATATCTGGGACGATCAGCTGAAGTGGTATTTCGGCGAGGTCGCGAAGAAGTACGACATCGGCGAGGACGATGTGTATCCGCAGACCGCTGCACGTTCCGACCTCAAGCGACTACCCGAGCCCGACGAGATCGCCGAGGCCGTGGTGTTTCTCGCGTCCGACGCGGCCAGCGCGATCACCGGGCACACCCTCGATGTGAACTGCGGGGAATACCATGACTGACCGTGCAGGCAGGCGCAACGTCGGAACCATCGACGACCTTCACGAATCTGCGATCAGGACAACGGGTCTCGACGATTTCGGCGACGACGACTATCTCGAACCACTCGGGGTGCTGCTCGAGTCGTACGCGAACGAAGCAGGACTCACCGAACTGGGCAGCAAGATGTTCCGCTACTTCCTCAAGGGCGCGCTGGTGGCACGGCTGATGAGTGAAGCGTCGTGGCAGGCCAACCCGTCGTATGCCGACGTCGCGATCACCCGACCGGTCTTCGTCACCGGCCTGCCCCGCACCGGCACGACGGCCCTGCATCGGTTACTCGCCGCCGACCCTGCACACCAGGGACTCGAGATGTGGCTGACAGAGTTTCCGCAGCCACGGCCGCCGCGCGAACAGTGGGCGTCCAATCCGGTCTATCAGCAGATCGACGCCGGCATCGCGCAGCACCACGTCGACAACCCCGAGTTCATGGGTCTGCACTATCTCGACGCCGGTGAGGTCGAGGAGTGCTGGCAGTTGTTGCGGCAGAGCATCATGTCGATCTCGTACGAATCGCTCGCCTACGTGCCGACGTACTCGAGGTGGCTCGCCGAACAGGACTGGACACCGGCGTACGCGCGGCATCGTCGAAACCTGCAATTGATCGGCTCGAACGAGCCGGGCAAGCGGTGGGTGCTGAAGAATCCGAGTCACCTGTTCGCACTCGACGCGCTGATGGCCGTCTACCCGGACGCTTTGGTGATCCAGACACACCGGGCCCCGGAGACGATCATCGCGTCGATGTGCAGCCTCGCCGAGCACGCCACGCCCGGATGGTCGACGGTGTTCGTCGGCGACACGATCGGGCGCACCCAGCTCGACCTGTGGTCGCGCGGCCTGCGTCAGTTCTCGCAGGCCCGAGCGCGATACGACGCCGCGCAGTTCCTCGACGTCGAGTTCGACGATCTACGTGCCGATCCACTCGGCACCGTCGAACGCGTGTATGCGGCGCTGGGGACCGAGATGTCGGACGAGGCACGCGCGGCGATGGTGGCACTCGACGCGGAGAGCAGGTCCGGCGCACGTCGCCCACAGCACCGATACGACCTGGCCGATTACGGATTCACGCAGGCGGAGGTCGCCGCCGCGTTCTAGAGTCTGGGCATGGCAGTACCCAACGGTCGACGCACCGCCGAGGGTTTTCGACGGTTGATTGCGTTCGCCGACGCGGTTGTCGCCATTGCGCTGACCCTGCTGGTGTTGCCCCTCGCCGAAATCGGCAAGGAACTCGGTGGCGACACGACGGTCCCGGCCGTGTTCTCCGACCATTCCGGTGAGATCATCGGCTTCCTCATCAGCTTCCTCGTGATCTGGGTGCTGTGGTGCAATCACCATCGGACGATCGAGTACTTCGAGGGCTACGACAGGGTGCTGTTCGATCTGCATCTGGTGTGGCTGCTGACGATCGTCGTCCTCCCGTTCGCAACAGTGCTGCTGAGTGGAAACGGACTGAAGTGGGCCACCGCGTTCTACGTCGCGGTGCTGTTCGTCTCGGTGACGACGCTGGTCGCGATGGGTGAGTGGGGCAGACGGCATCGCGCGCTTCTCGCGACCGGGCCCGACGTCGACGAGTGGGTGGCGAGTGCACCGGACGTGGGCACCGTGGTGGTGCTCGTCGTTGCACTCGTCGGTTCGCTGGTCGTCCCGCAATGGGGGACCTGGTGGCTGGTGGTGCTGTTCCTCGCGGGACCTGCCGACAAGATCCTTACCGCGCTGAGGCACTCGCGCCGGGAGTGACCGGCACCTCCGGCTTACCCGATCAGCGGACTCACTCGATCAGCGGACGGACTCGACCATCTCGGCGACGATCTCGTGCGGCTGACCGAAGAGTTGCGCGCTGCCGTGTGCGCGTTTGAAGTACAGCTGGATGTCGTGTTCCCACGTGATCCCGATACCGCCGTGGATCTGGATCGACTCACCCGCGACCGTGGCGAAGGCATCCGAGCAGTAGACGTGCGCCGACGCCGCCAGCTCAGTGGCTTCCGGATCGCCGGATACGACGGCGTCGACCGCGGCGCGGGCCAGGGACCGGGACGACTCGACCAGCGTGTACATGTCGGCCATGCGATGCTTCAGAGCTTGGAACGAGCCGATGATCCGCCCGAACTGTGTCCGCGACGATGCGTGCTCCACGGCGAGTTTCAACGCACGGTCGGCGCCACCGACCTGCTCTGCGGCCAGCAGCGCGAAGGCCAGTGTGCGCAGGCGCGCCACCAGGTTGCCGTCTGCGGTGACGGCAGTCGCCGCTGTGTCGTCGAACGTGACACGGGCCAGTGGCCGAGTCGGGTCGACGGTGGGCAGTGCGGTCACTTCCACACCGTCGGTGTGGGCGTCGACGACGTGGAGGGTGATGCCCGACGGTGTGCCCGCAAGGACCACGAACTGATCTGCGGATTCGCCGTCGATGACGAAATGCGCCGTGCCCGTCAGCAACCCGGCCTCGCTCGCGACGCCGGGGGTACGCCAACCCGTGGCTCCCGCCCAACACAGTGCGGCGTTTCGTGTCCCGGAGGCGATGTCGGGCAGGAATCGCGCGCACGCGTCGGCGTCACCACTGAGCAGCAGTGCGCCGGTTGCCAGTGCCGTCGAGAAGACGGGCACCGGACTCAGCGCGGCACCGAGCTCCTCGAGAACCGTTGCGGTCTCCACGAACGACGCCCCGGCCCCGCCGAACTCTTCGGGAACGGCGAGCGCGGCAACGCCGATCTCGTCGCACAGTGTGCGCCAGAGCTTGTTGTCGATGCGCCCCGGCGCGCCCATCGCAGCTCGTACCTCGACGGAACCGGATCGCTTCGTCAGCAGGTCGGCAACCGAACCACGGAGCGCTTCACGGTCTTCTGGTGAGACCGCACTCGGCGAGATCGTGGCATCCGGCAGGTGTGTCGTAGCACTCACAGCGACTCCAGGATTCGTGCGCGATGCTGCGCCGGCGTGCCCCACGCGGTCATCAGGGCGCGGGTCTTGGTGATGTACAACGACACGTCGTGCTCCGCGGTGTAGCCGATGGCGCCGAGGACCTGAAGGGCTCGCCGCGACGCGAGATAGGCGGCGTCTGCTGCGGCGACCTTGGCGGCGGAGATGTCGCGATCGACGACGACGCCCGCGGGCACCGCGCCATCGACGCCCAGTGCCGCAGCGTGTACCAACGGACGCGCCATCTCGAGCGCGATCGCCACGTCGGCGAGATGATGTTTGACCGCTTGAAACGAACCGATCTGGCGACCGAACTGTGTGCGCGACAACGCATACTCCGACGCGATCGTGAGCATCGCCGCGCCGAGTCCGAGCAGCTGGGCCGCTGTGCCGAGCGCTCCGACCTGCGCGGCGCGATCGCCGTCGACGCCCTCGGCGACGGGCTCGGCGGCACGCACGGTCGAGACAGTCCGCGTTGGGTCGACGGTCCGCGCCGTGCTCTCCACAGTGGCAGTCGACAGGGTGTCGTTCTCGGCCACGTAAATGCGATCGGCGACGTCGGCGTCCGCGGCGCGCGGTGACATCGGTGCTGCGGCGGCGGAACCGAGGCCGCCCTCCGCGATCGCCCGTAGCTGCTCTTCGGCGTCGGTGTCGCGGAGCAGAACAGGCAGCACTGCTACGGATTCGACGATCGGCCCGGGCAGCGCGTGACGCCCGACCTGTTCGAGCGCGACGACCATCTCGACCGCGCCGGCTCCGGCGCCGCCGTGCCCCTCGTCGATCAGCAGGCCGAAGACCCCGATGTCGGCGAGTTGTCCGAAGACCCCCTTCGCGGGTGCGCGGTCACCAGCGGCCCACGCGCGTGCGAGGGCAGGAGCGTCGGCCTTGGTGAGGAGTGCGTCGACACTCGAGGCGAGGTCGTCGTGGATGTCGGACAGCAGGAAGTCCATCGCTCACCTATCCCCACGCGGAAGGCCGAGGAGACGCTCCGCGATCACATTGCGTTGAATCTCGTTGGTGCCGGCGTAGATCGGCCCGGACAGGGAGAACAGGTAGCCGTCCATCCAGGAGTCGTCGATCTCTGCCTCGGTGCCCTGCAGGTCCAGTGCGGTTTCGTGTGCTGAGATATCCCATTGCGACCAGAACACCTTGTTGATCGACGACTCCATGCCCAGCTGGCCACCCGCCGCGAGCCGACTGACCGTCGCGTACGTCGACAACTCGTAGGCGCGCGAGCCGATCCACGCGTCGGCGACACGACCATCGACATCAGAACTCGATGGCGCGTCGCGGCGTCGCGTTTTCCACAACTCGACGAGACGGTCGGTGGTGGCCAGGAACCGGCCCGGCGAGCGGAGCGACAGTCCGCGCTCATTGGCGGCGGTACTCATCGCCACCCGCCAGCCGTTGTCCACCGCGCCGATGACCCCGGAGGCGCCGGGGTCGGCAGGGTCGTCGGGAACGAAGACGTTCTCGCAGAACAGTTCGGCGAATCCCGGCTCACCGTCGAGCTGGGGGATGGGTCGGACGGTGACGCCCGGGCTGTGGAGATCGAACATGAAGTAGGTCAATCCGCGATGCCGCTGCGCCGCTTTGTCGGTGCGGAACAGGCCGAAGGCCCTATCGGCAAAGCTCGATCGTGAGCTCCATGTCTTCTGCCCGTTGAGTAGCCAGCCGCCGTCGGTGCGGGTGGCCGTCGACCTGAGTGACGCGAGGTCGCTGCCGGCCTCGGGTTCGCTCCAGGCCTGACCCCAGATGTCATCGGCGCGCGCCATTCGCGGCATGATGCGTGCAAGCTGATCGGGATGCGCGTGTTCGAAAAGGGTCGGTGCGAGTAGAAAGATACCGTTCTGACTCACTCGACCCGGTGCACCTGCGCGGTGATACTCCTCCTCGAACACGACCCAGTGCAGCAGCGGGGCGTCGCGTCCACCGAACTCTTCCGGCCAACTGACCACCGACATGCGGTCGGCTGCCATGGTGCGCTCCCACTCGCGGTGGGCCTCGAACCCCTCCGCGGTATCCATCGACGGAAGCGGTTGTGCCGGAACGTGATCGGCGAGCCAGGCGCGGACCTCGGAGCGAAAGGACTCCGTGGCGGCGTCGAAGGTGAGGTCCATCGGTCAGCTCCTGTTCGACGTGGAGCCGGCTGACGCCTTCATGGACTTCGCGTCCATGCCGCCGAGGGAGTCGCCACCGGAGGATTCGGCGTTCGCCGAGTGGGCGAAGTGGTGCCACCCGAACACCGAATCCATCGCGGTGCGCATGCCCATCTGGTCCTCGCAGATGTTCACCGCTTTCTTGGACAGGAACAGCCCCTGCATCGGCATGGCGACGATCTGCTCGCAGATCGCGTCGACCTTGCCGGACAGCGCATCTCGCTCGACGACATGATTGACCATGCCCCACTGCGCTGCCTGCGCGGCGGTGAACCGCTCACCGGTGAACAGGATCTCCTTGGCGCGGCGGGGTCCGAGCACGTAGGCGTGTGCGAAGTACTCGACTCCGGGGATGCCCATGCGTGCAACAGGGTCGGAGAAGAATGCGTCGTCGGAGGCGACGATGAAGTCGCACACCCAGGTGAGCATCAGGCCGCCGGCGATGCACGCGCCGTGTACCGCGGCGATCATCGGTTTGGGGATCTCCCGCCACCGACGGCACATGCCGAGATAGACCTCGGTCTCCCGGGCAAGCCGCTGATCGGCCCCGGTCTTGTCCGTGTGATCCCAGTGCAGGGCGGCGACGTTGTCGTAGTAGGTGTCGAAGTCGCGTTCGGGAGTGCCGATGTCGTGGCCGGCCGAGAAGTGTTTGCCATTGGCACGCAGCACGATGACCTTGACGGCGGCGTCGTCGACAGCCCTGCGGAAGGCCGCGTCCAGCGAGTACGTCATCACCGAGTTCTGGGCGTTGCGGTACTCGGGCCGGTTCAGCGTCACGTACGCGACGGCTCCGTCGGGTCCGCCGACCTCGTAGGCGACGGGAGACGTGTCCGGGCCGAGGTCGTCGGGGCCCAGCGGGGTGGGGATCACGGCATCGCTCATGCTCACGAGCCTAACCTAGCAAATGCTTGGTTGGTAGCCTCGACCGTCTCGGCGAGCGCACCCACTCCCGGTGGCGCCGGTTGCGGGAGCCGGCCGGCGCACGTGGTTCAGGGAATGCTGATGGTGGCGGTGCAGGAGTTCGTGGGGATCGACCAGAGACCGTTGCTGTTCACGGCGCTCAACGTCACCTTCACCCGTCCTTTGCCGGGTTCGTTGCGTGGGAAGCCGAATCCGAGGGTCCCGGTGTTGGGAGGCTTTGCCACTCCATGCGATCGCATGGTGCCGTGCTTCCCGTTGTCGAGGTGTTTCCAGGTGAGGGTGGCGTCGGAGACGTAGCCCACGCCGAGCCACACACTCGAGAATGTGACGAGCAGCGTGGTGAAACCGTCGTATTGGGTGACGTTGATGCCCGGGGGCGCGAACGGGACGTCGATGATGTTCGGGCTCAGTCCGAAACATTGCGAGAGCGGGAACGAGCGGTTGTAGTCGGCTGATGCTGTGCCCGCTCCGTGTGCGAGACCGGTGGCTCCTCCGGCCACGATCGCCGCGGCGGCCATGCATGCGGTGGTGGTGCGAATTCGATTGCGAATCATGTCTGTGTTCCTTTCGTGAGGGTTAGGGGCGCAGCGTGTCAGCTGAGGACCAGGGTGCCGCTGCACGACGTGGCCGGGATGGACCACAGCGCATTGCGGTTGACCGACCGGAGCGTGACCTTGACCGCGCCCGGCGCTGCCTCACCCGGTGTGAAGACGAAAGTGTGCACACCGGTATTGGGTGGCACGACTCTGGAATGCGAGACCTTCGTGCCTCGCTTGTTCCCCTGCTGCCACTCGAGCCACGCGGTTGAGTCGTAACCGACGCCGATCCACAGGCTGCCGTAGGTGACCGTCACCCAGTTCGTTCCCTGATAGGAGCCGACAAAGATGCGATTGGGCATGTACGGGGTGTCGACGATGTTCGGGCTCGGTCCGAAGCACTGCGACAGCGGATACTCGCCGTCGGCCGACGCCGTGCCTGCACCGTGGGTGAGACCGACGAGCGTTCCCGTGGCGAGTGCGACCGCAGCGGCGATGCCGACGAGCCTGCTCGTGCGCCGACGGCCGGGCGTCGAGGCGGCGTCGTGTGTTGTCGGGTGGGTGAAGCGCCTGGACATGGTGTACTCCTTCGGTAGAAGGTCGATCGGACGCGAGTGTGGTCTTGGCGATCCGAGAGGCGAGTGCCACCAGGCGGGTTGGTTGTGTTCGACGACACTCACTGACTACACCGGGCAAAGCGGACGTTTCGTTAGCAGGAAAACCGATCCGTTACGCCACTGTGATCCTTCGGTAGGCGGCGGAACGTGGAAGGGGCGGGCAATGGATGACCGCAACGTGGTGTGGCAGTCGAGCAAAGTGTCTCGCGAGCAGCGCCCACATCGCGGTGGCACGCTGTGGATAACCGGGCTCTCGGGATCTGGAAAATCCTCCGTCGCAATTGAACTCGAGCGTCGACTGGTTGCGCAGGGGCGCCCGGCGTATCTGATGGACGGCGATAACCTCCGGCACGGGCTCAACTCCGACCTCGGCTTCAACGACGACGACAGGCGCGAGAACATCAGGCGCACAGCTGAAGTCGCCGCTCTGTTCGCCGATTCGGGCTCGGTTGCGATCGTGTCGCTGATCTCCCCGTTCGCTGACGAACGTCGTCGTGCCCGAGAGATCCACGAGGAACGCGGGCTCCCGTTCTACGAGATCTTCCTCGACACCTCGCTGCAGGAGTGCGAGCGTCGCGACCCCAAGGGTCTCTACGCCCGTGCGCGGCGCGGCGAGATCAGGCACTTCACCGGGATCGATTCGCCCTACGAGCGTCCGGAGAAGCCGGACGTGGTGATCAGGCCCGCCGACGGCTTGCCCGCGGACACCGCCGCCGCTGTTCTCGCCGAGCTGGGTTTGTGACGTGCGGACACCGCGAGCAACACGACGACCCCGCGGTGAAGAATTCTCGGTGAGCATCGGTACCGTCGTCGTGTGCGGGCCACCTGCCTGCCCGAAGGTGTAGTGGGAAAGGGGACACGAGTGGACGATCGCAGCCTGGCCGGAGAACTGGCAACCGCGGCAGGGGAGTTACTCCTCGACATCCGCGCCAACAGCGGCCTCAGCGGGCGCGCGCTCGGCGACGCCGGTGATCGACGCTCCGACGACTACATCCTCGGCCGACTCGCGCAGTTGCGACCCGACGATGCCGTGCTCTCGGAAGAGTCGGCCGACGACAAAGCGCGACTCATCGCGCCGCGCGTGTGGATCGTCGACCCCGTCGACGGCACGCGGGAGTACGGGAACGTCGACGACTCCGGCGAAGGCCGTAGGGACTGGGCGGTGCATGTCGCGCTCTGGTCGTCGACCGGCGGTGGAACGTTGATCGCCGGTGCTGTGGCGCTGCCCGCACTGGGCGTCACCTACCTCGACGATCCGACGCCGATCGCGCCGAGCGAGGGGCTGGCAGACGTTCCGCGCGGCGACAAGCCGCGTGTCGTCGTGAGTGGCTCCCGTCCGCCCGCGTTCTCGCAGGCCGTTGCCGACGCCCTCGGCGGTGAGGTCCTGCAGATGGGGTCGGCGGGTGCCAAGGCGATGGCCGTGGTGCGAGGCGAGGCCGACGCCTACGTCCATGCCGGCGGGCAGTACGAGTGGGATTCGGCCGCGCCGGTGGCCGTCGCGCAGGCACAAGGACTGTGGTGCAGCCGAATCGACGGATCGCCGCTCGTCTACAACCAGGACGACACCTACCTGCCCGACCTCGTGATCTGCCGACCCGAGTTGCGGGACACGATCATCGCGGTGACCGCGGCGGAGTGACGCGGGGACGCTTGGTGGTCGGCCGCGTCACCTCGCCAACCCCGACATCAGGTTCGTGATCGCGGTGCGCACGTCACGCGCCTCGATTCTCATCAGATCCTCCTGCGACAGTGAGGTCAGATCGCCTGCGGAAAGGCGATATTCGCGCTCCTCTTCCGCGGACTCGATGATGTTCCGCACGAATCGTCCGTTGCCCGCGAGATCGATGCCGCGGCGGACGCCCGAGTCGTTCTCGCGCACGTCGTGGTAGAGCGGGGTGCAGGCCTGCTCGATTGCCGCCACTGCCTCGGGCGTCAGCGTCGAATCACGACGCTGCGCGAGGTACTCGCCGATGCGGGCCAACTCGTCGGGTGTGTACGACTCGAATCTGATGCGCCGGGCGAAACGTGAGGCCAGGCCGTCGTTGGACGCGAGGAATCGGTCGATCTCGGCGTCATAGCCCGCGATGATGACGACGAGGCGGTCGCGGTTGTCCTCCATCCGGGCCAACAGCGTGTCGACAGCCTCGCGTCCGAAGGCATCTCCACCCGAGAGTCCTTGCTGGACAAGCGTGTACGCCTCGTCGATGAACAGCACGCCATCCATCGCGGAATCGATCAGGGTCGAGGTCTTGATCGCGGTGCTGCCCAGGTGCTCGCCGACCATGTCGCGTCGGGTGGCCTCGACGACCTTGTCGGACTTGATGAATCCGAGGCCGCAGTACAGCTTCGCGATCACCCGGGCGACAGTGGTCTTGCCCGTCCCGGGCGGCCCCGTGAACGCCAGATGCAGACTGCGCGCCGAGGTCGAGAGTCCCCGGTCGGCGCGAATCCTCGCCAACGTTGCGGCGGACTGGAGCTTGGCGACCTGTTCTTTGACCGATGTCAGGCCGATCTGCGCCTCGAGCTCCGCCTGTGCCGTCGTGACCAGGGCGTCGGCGGTGTCTGCCTCGGCGTCGGAGATATCGGTGGCTGCGAGGACGGTCGGTGTCGACGGCACCGAGGCGGGATCCCAGGGGTCCGTCCGTGCCGCGATCTCGTCGGCACTCGTGATGGTCAGCCGGATCGACGGCGTCCGCAGCGCCTCGGCTGCTGCGGTGAGGGAGGGGTCGTTGGCGAAGGCCTGCTCGAGCAGCGGGGTCGCCTGTGCTTCCTTTCCTTCTCCGCGCAGTGCGAGCCCGTAGGTGTACATCGCGCGACTGGCGCATGCGGGGATCGCGCACGTCATCGCTCGTTCGAGGCGTCGGATGGCTTCGGCCGTCATGCCGAGTTGGGCGCACGCGGTGCCCGTGAGGTAGTCGGCGACGGCAACCATGTAGGGGTCGTGCCACTGTTCCGAACGTGCGAGCGTCGACAGGACATCCGGCCAGCGCCCGGTGCGGAAATAGAGCACGGCTTCGATGAACGAGACGATCGTCGTTCGACGCTCCGGCCCGATGGCATCGAGGACGTGGCGGGCGCCCGCGAAATCGTCGCCCGCGATCAGTGTCGCCGCATATGCGGTGCTGGCCTCGACGGCGTCGGACAGGGGGTAGTCGATGAACATGCCCGTGTACCACCGCCCGACGAGTGTTCGTGGTGGCAGGCCGAGTCGTCGTTGCTCCGCACCGATGTGGTCGCGGTGCCGGAACAGCGCGAGGAACACCTCGTTGGAGGTGTCGCCGCAGGCGAGACGGCCGAGCCAGGCGTCGGCAAGTCCGGGATCCCATTCGCTGGCACGCGTGAACGCCTTGGCGGCCTGCGCCGGATCGTTCACCGGATCGGTGCCCTCGACGGAAATGCCCAACGAGAGCACTCCCAACTCGAAGAGCTGCCTCGCCTTGCGGACGTCGGCCATCATCCCCCCACTCAGTCTGATTGAACCGCTTCGCGTAAGTCCGATTGAACCGCTTCGCGTAGATCAATCACGGTAGCGGGTGCGTACGGCGATCGGGCGTGAAGTATTCGTTGTGGACTCAGAGCCGGGTGCGTGGCTCGACACAGTCCGAGGTCGGCACGGCATGGACGGTAGAATCTGGCGGGTGAGCGATCCTGTGGAGACCGTGTCGGTGGATTCAATCGAGCGTGCTGTTGCCAGCCCCGATCAGCCCCAGCCCTACAAAGAACTCGGGCTCAAGGACGACGAGTACGAGCGCATCAAGCAGATCCTCGGTCGTCGGCCCACCGATTCCGAGCTCGCCATGTATTCGGTGATGTGGTCGGAGCACTGCAGCTACAAGTCGTCGAAGGTGCATCTGCGGTACTTCGGCGAGACGACCACCGAGGAGATGCGCTCGGGCATGCTCGCCGGAATCGGCGAGAACGCGGGCGTCGTCGACATCGGCGACGGCTGGGCCGTCACGTTCAAGGTCGAATCGCACAACCATCCCAGTTACGTCGAGCCCTACCAGGGCGCTGCGACCGGTGTGGGCGGCATCGTGCGCGACATCATGGCGATGGGTGCACGCCCGATCGCGGTCATGGATCAGCTCCGCTTCGGTCGCGCGGACGCGCCCGACACCCGTCGTGTGCTCGACGGTGTGGTGCGTGGTGTCGGCGGATACGGCAACTCGCTCGGCCTGCCCAACATCGGCGGCGAGACCGTCTTCGACTCCAGCTACGCGGGAAACCCGCTCGTCAACGCTTTGTGCGCGGGGGCGTTGCGCACCGAGGACCTGCAACTGGCGTTCGCGTCGGGAACCGGCAACAAGATCATCCTGTTCGGTGCACGCACGGGACTCGACGGCATCGGGGGCGTATCGGTCCTCGCGTCGGAGACGTTCGACGACACCGGCGAGTCCGGTCCCAACCGCAAGAAGCTACCCAGCGTTCAGGTGGGCGATCCGTTCACCGAGAAGGTGCTGATCGAGTGTTGTCTCGAGCTCTATCACTCCGGGCTCGTGGTCGGTATCCAGGACCTCGGTGGTGCAGGTCTGTCCTGCGCGACGTCGGAGTTGGCCTCGGCGGGCGACGGCGGCATGCGGATCGAACTCGAGAAGGTGCCGATGCGCGCGGAGGGTATGACCCCGGCCGAGGTGCTCTCCAGCGAGTCGCAGGAGCGCATGTGTGCCGTCGTCACGCCGGAGAATGTCGACGAGTTCCTCGCCGTGTGTCGCAAGTGGGATGTACTCGCCACTGTCATCGGAGAGGTCACCGACGGCGACAACCTCGTGATCACTTGGCACGGTGAGACTGTTGTCGACGTTCCGCCGCGCACCGTCGCGCACGAGGGCCCGGTATACGAGCGCCCCGTTGCCCGACCCGAGTGGCAGGACGGCGTGATTGAGTCGACCACGGAGGCGTTGCAGCGACCGTCGACGCCTGTCGAACTGCGTAAGACGCTGCTCGACATGTTGGCATCACCCGCTCTGTGCAGTCGCAAGTTCATCACCGATCAGTACGACCGATACGTGCGCGGCAACACCGTCCTCGCCGAACACGCCGACTCCGGCGTAATCCGCATCGACGAAAAGACCGGTCGTGGAATAGCTTTGGCCACCGATGCCTCGGGCCGCTACACCTTCCTCGATCCGTACCGTGGTGCGCAGCTCGCGCTCGCCGAGGCCTACCGCAACGTGGCGGCGTCGGGTGCCACACCGCGCGCGGTGACGAACTGCCTGAACTTCGGTTCGCCCGAGGACCCCGGTGTGATGTGGCAGTTCCAGCAGGCCGTCCACGGCCTCGCCGATGGATGCCGACAGCTCGGCATCCCCGTGACGGGCGGCAACGTGAGCTTCTACAACCAGACCGGGTCGACGCCCATCCTGCCGACACCGGTCGTCGGCGTGCTCGGTGTGATCGACGACGTGCATCGTCGGCTCCCCACCGACTTCGGTACGGAGCCGGGCGAGACGCTGATCCTCCTCGGTGAGACACGCGACGAATTCGACGGATCGATCTGGGCCGAGGTCGCCTACGACCATCTCGGCGGAGTGCCCCCGACGGTCGATCTCGATCACGAGAAACTGTTGGCTGACATCCTGACCGCGGCGTCGCGCGACGGGTTGGTCTCTGCCGCACACGATCTCAGCGAGGGCGGGTTGATCCAGGCCGTCGTCGAATCGGCTCTTGCAGGCGAAACCGGCTGTCGGATACTGCTACCCGAGGACGCCGATCCATTCGTGTGGTTGTTCTCCGAGTCGTCGGGTCGAGTCCTGGTCGCCGTGCCGCGTACCGAGGAGTCGCGATTCACCTCGATGCTCACCGCTCGTCAGATGCCGTGGACGCGCATCGGCGTCGTCGATCAGGGCTCGGATTCGGTGACCGTGCAGGACCAGTTCGAGGTGACCCTCGACGAACTGCGAGCCGTGTACGAGGGGACGCTGCCGGCGCTGTTCGGCTGATGCCCGACCCGTTCGGCTGACCCTGGCCGGTGGGCTGATGCCCCCGTCCGCGGGGATCGAGCGGCCGGGATGATCTACTGTCCGGGTCCTCATCACATACGAGACCGTGGTCGACGCCGTGAAGCCCGACCACCGCGGAGAATCCATGTCGAATCCTGTTGACCCGTACCGCGGGCAACCCCAGTTCGGGCAGCCGCCGCAGTATGGCCAACCCCAGTATGGCCAACCCCAGTACGGGCAGCCCCAGTATGGCCAGCCCCGGTACGGATACCCGATGCCCGGCTACGGGCAGCGCAGCGCCGCGGCTTCCGGGGTCACTGCCATCGTCTCGTCGGTGCTGGCGATCCTCGGCGCCGCGTGGGGTCTGTTGGTGATCATCTCGACGGCCGATGCGCTCTTCGACAACGCCAGGTACCTCAGCGGTAGCTACTACGCGTGGATCGTCGTCGATCTGCTCTTCGGGATCGTCGGTACAGCATTGCTCGCGACCGGTGCAGTCATGGTGCTGCGTCGGAAGGCACTCGGCCGATGGCTGATCGTCGGCGGGTGCACAGTCGGAGTTCTGGTGAGCGTTGTCAATGTGGTGGTCAGCGCCGTCTCGCTGTCGTCCCGCTACTCGGGACCCGCGATTCACATCACTCCCACGCTCGTCAGTCTGACTGTGCTCGTCTTTCCCGTTGCCACCGCGATCCTCGCGCTGGTTCCGGCCACCGGTGCGTGGTGTGCCGATCGTGCGCGCGCGCAACAGGTTTCGTTCGGCCAGCCCATGGTGAATCGTCGCTGGTGAGACGGCGCTGACAGCTCGTTGACCGCGGCGAGTCCGCACGGGCGCCACACTCATGCGGCCTCAGTTCGGCTGCACCGATCCGGCAGCGTGGAAGCCCTCCGGATCGTCGGTCGTGATCTGATCTGCACCTCGTTCGACGAGGCGCCAGAACTGCGCGAGCGTGGTCGCGTCGGCACTTCCGAGCGTGTAGGCGTCGACCCGTCGTTGCATCGCATGGAATGCCGCGATGAGATCGGCACCCCTGTCCGCTGCGGCCAGTACGAGGCTCTGGTCGAGGTAGATCATCTCGGCGCGCGGCGAATCGCGGCACGCTGTGAAGACGAAACCGCGAAAGTCGCCCGAGCGCAACACCCGACCGATCGCGCCGTGGTGGCACGGGTCGTAGCCGACGTGGATCCCAGGTGCGGCGTCGCACAGAATTCTCACCGCGTCGGCGTCGCCGCACGACAGGATCGCGTTGTCCGCGAAGGGAGTCACCGCCGCAGCGAACACCTCGACGGCCGCCTCGTCGAGCGCTGCAGCGTCCTCCTTGAAGTCGAGTTGCAGCATCGAGTCGTCGGCGACGTCGATGTTCTCGAGCAGAGCCGCGAGGTCTTCGAGGAGGACGACTTTCTCGTGGGTCGGCGTCCCGGTGGCATCGCGCAACGACAATCCGCGGAGGTAGGACGCCGACGCCTGCGCGACATTGCCGTGTCCCGTCGTCGCCTGCGCGATGTCGCGATCGTGCAGCAGGGCGAAGCCGCGGTCGGCGTGGATCACGAGGTCGACCTCGACGCTCGCTCCGACCCGCAGCGCTTCGACGATCCGCGACGCGGTGAACGGCGTGTCCGACGGCCGACGGCGGGCGCGATGCCACTTGAGTGTGGTTCGACGGCCATCGCGCGACACCGAGATCGGCGGCGGAGAGGATGCGGCGGACGGTTGGGGGCTCGACATCGATGCCGACGTTACCCGCGAAACAGTGCTCACCGATATGGAACGTGTTCTAGTTTGATGGCATGAGTCTGCGCGTCGTCGAATGGTCGACCGGAACCGTCGGAAAGCACGCCATCGCGGGAATCGATGCCCATCCCGATCTGGAACTGGTCGGTGTGTGGGTGTCCGATCCGGCCAAGGTCGGTCTCGACGCGGGAGAGCTCGCCGGACTAGGCCGTGAGCTCGGTGTCGTGGCGACGTCGGATGTCGACGAACTGCTGGCAACGGCTCCCGACTGCATCGTGCACACCGCGATGACCGACGACCGCGTGGTCGAGTCGATCAACGATCTGTCGAGATTCCTCGAGGCGGGAATCAACGTGGTGTCGAGCGGCCCGGTGGTGTTGCAGTTCCCGCACGGCATCCTGCCCGCCTCGATGATCGAGCAAATCGAGGCGGCGGCACGCAGTGGTGGTGCGACCCTGCACGTGAACGGCATCGATCCGGGATTCGCCAACGACGTCCTACCGCTGTCGATGACGAGTCTCGCGCAGCGCATCGACGAGGTCAGGTGCATGGAGATCGCCGACTACTCCACCTATTACCAGCCGGTGGTCATGCGCGACCTGTTCGGATTCGGTCAACCCATGGACAGCACCCCGGTCCTGCTGACGCCGGGCGTCCTCGGGATGGCGTGGGGGAGCGTCGTACGTCAACTCGCGGCGGGGCTCGGCATCACGCTCGACGAGCCGCTCGTGGAGCGCGTCGAGCGGGTCGCTGCCGATCGTGACTATTCGACGGTGTCCGTCGACGTGCCGCGGGGCACGATGGCCGCGCTGCGATTCGAGGTCGTGGGACAGGTCGACGGCGTCGACCGGATCGTGCTGGAGCACGTCACGCGGACACACCCCGACCAGTGCCCACAGTGGCCCAAGCCCGCGCGCGGAGACGGCTCCTACCGCGTCGTCATCTCCGGGGAGCCGCAGATGACAGTCGAGTTCGGTCACCACGGTGAGAACGGCGACCACAACGTCTCGGGCATGATCGTGACGGCGATGCGCCTGGTCAACGCCGTGCCCGCGGTCGTCGCGGCACCCGCGGGGCTCGCGACCGCGCTCGATCTGCCGCTCGTCACCGGACGTGGGCTCGTCGCTTGCGCGAACGGGGTGTCGGCGACACCGGTGGGTGACGACGTCGTCCACGCGCGCTGAGTCCTCGTAACCGCACCCGTCGACGACGAAGCGCCGAGTGGTGATCAGTGGCCGGTCATCACAGGGAGTGATCACAGGGGCCAGGTGTGCACGGGTTCGCCCTCGTGCATCAACGCGACGTAGTCGGCGAGCATGCCGTGGAGCGCTGCGCTGCGCGTGTCGCCCGCGGCTTCGCGGGCGGCCACCGCACGGCGCTGCCACACCGAACCCGACTGACGAGTGATACACCGTCCCTCGATGACCGAAAGATACCGTGAGCGCGCCTTGTCGGAGACCCCGAACGAGCGCAGCCCGGCGTCGGCCAACGGCAACAGGCGCCGGAGCGTGAGCTCGTCAGGACGTATCCAGCCGACGCCCGGCCAGTAGAGCTGGCTGTCGAAGCCGGCCCGTGCGCCGGCATGGAGATTTTCTGCAGCCGCGTCGAACGACATCTGCGACCACAACGGCAGATCCTGTTCGACGAGCCCGCGCACGAGGCCGTAGTAGAACGCCGCGTTGGCCATGGTGTCGACGACGGTCGGCCCCGCGGGTAGCACCCTGTTCTCGACGCGCAGGTGTGCATGACCGTCGACGACGTCGTAGACCGGACGGTTCCAGCGGTAGACGGTCCCGTTGTGCAGACGTAACTCGTCGAGCGCCGGAATCTCGCCTGCGTCGAGTGCGGCGAGGGGATCCTCGTCGGAGGACACGGGCAGCAACGCCGGGAAGTACCTGGTGTTCTCGTCGAAGAGATCGAAAATGGTGTTGATCCAACGCTCACCGAACCAGACACGCGGCCGGACGCCCTGGTTTTTCAGTTCGAGCGGTCGGGTGTCGGTTGCCTGCTCGAACACCGGGATCCGACTCTCGTGCCAGAGGGCGGTGTCGGCGAGGAACGGGGCATTGCCCGCCAGGGCGACCTGAACTCCCGAGATGGCTTGCGCCGCATTCCAATGCGGAGCGAAGTCTTCTGGTGCGACGCGCAGATGCAATTGCAGTGACGTGCAGGCGGCCTCGGGAAGAATCGAATCGGTCGAGGTGTGCAGATGTTCTGCGTCGTGATGTTCGTCGAGTGGCACGCCGGTAATGTCGAGTTCGATGTCCTCACCGCGAGCGTCGAAGATCTGCCGGTTCAGGAGGTCATACCGGGGGTTGGCCGAAATCCAGTGGTGGGCAAAGTGTTCGGATCGTAATGTCGGGAGCATGCCGATCATGACGAGGTGACTGTCGGTGGCCGCGGCCCGCTTCTCCGCCCGATTGAGCGAGGTGCGCAGGGCCTGCTCGAGTGAGATGGTGTCGTCGGTGGTGAAGGGGCGGGGAGACACGTTGATCTCGATGTTGAACTGACCGAGCTCGGTCTGGTAATCGGGGTCGGCGATGGCGTCGAGGACCGCGGCGTTGGCCATGGCGGGATTCATCGCGGCGTCGACGAGGTTGAGCTCTACCTCCATACCCAGAAGTGGTTCCGGTGGCGCACCGTGATCGCTGAACAATCCTTCGGCGAGCATGCGCGCGATCGCCTCCGTGCCACGCGAGACCTGGCGTCGGAAACGGACCCGGTCGGCGCCGGTGAACTTCTGATCGGGCACGTCGGTTCCCATGGGTCAATGGTGCCCGACGCCGCGGGGTCCGGGCATCATTGCGGGGTGCCCGCGCGAAAACCGATCGATCCCGCAGCCGCGCGCGCAGCGGTTCTCGCTGTGACGCCCTGGCTGCGCGACGACACCCAGCCAACCCCTGCTCGAGCCGACCTCGCCGCGGCGGTGCGGCTGACCGCGCGCACCCTCGAGGACATTGCGCCCGGAAACTCGGTCGAGGTGCGTGTGCCACCGTTCGTCGCCGTGCAGTGCATCGAGGGCCCGCGCCACACCAGGGGAACCCCGCCGAACGTCGTCGAAACCGATCCGCGCTCGTGGTTGCTCCTGGCCGTGGGCGACGCCGACTTCGACGCCCTGGTCGCCGACGGCGCGGTCTCGTCGTCGGGCAGCAGAGCGGGCGAGGTCGCATCGTGGATGCCGCTCGTTCGGGTATGAGGGCCCGAATCCCACTCCAGTAGGTTCAGTGCGCTGGCTCACAGCCGGAATAACCGCAGGTGCCGCGCCGCTGCACAAGTGGAAATAGAGGGCTACCGGCACGTAAACTCGCTGGTGGTTCTCTTCGTCACGCGAAGCCATCGACCAGGCCAGCGCCGCCACGTCCAGCCCAGGGAGCTCGTCGTATGCCGGATCTTTCGATCACAAGCACCAACTTGTTGGCTCCTACCCAACACAACTGTCCCGCACGTGACGCGATGGACGAACCGGAGAACGAACCGCGCGAGGAATGTGGCGTCTTCGGCGTATGGGCTCCGGGCGAAGATGTCGCCAAACTCAGCTACTACGGTCTCTACGCCCTGCAGCACCGCGGCCAGGAAGCTGCGGGAATCGCGGTGGGAGACGGCTCCCAGGTGCTGGTGTTCAAGGATCTCGGGCTGGTCAGTCAGGTTTTCGACGAACAGACCCTCGGTGCGATGGTCGGGCACGTCGCGATCGGGCACTGCCGATACTCGACGACCGGGTCGACCACCTGGGAGAACTCCCAACCGATCTTCCGCACCACCGACGCCGGTAGCGGAGTTGCGCTGGGACACAACGGCAATCTGGTCAACACAGCCGATCTCGCGAGCAGGGCGCGTGACCTGGGCATCGCCAGCGGTGCCGCGACGTCGGACTCCGACATCGTCGGCGCGCTGTTGGCACACGGCGCAGCCGACAGCACGATCGAGCAGGCGGCGATGGAACTGCTACCGACGCTGCGCGGAGCGTTCTGCCTGACCTTCATGGACGAGCACACCCTGTATGCCGCGCGTGACCCCCACGGGGTTCGCCCGCTGTCACTCGGACGACTCGACAGGGGATGGGTCGTCGCGTCCGAGACCGCAGCGCTCGACATCGTCGGCGCCTCGTTCGTCCGCGACATCGAGCCCGGCGAGCTGCTTGCGATCGACGCCGACGGCGTGCGCAGTTCCCGCTTCGCCGAGCCGACGCCGCGCGGCTGCGTCTTCGAGTACGTCTACCTCGCCCGACCCGACAGCGTGATCCACGGTAGGTCGGTGCATTCGACGCGCGTCGAGATCGGTCGACGGCTCGCCAGGGAGTTCCCCGCCGACGGTGATCTGGTGATCCCTGTCCCGGAGTCGGGAACACCGGCTGCCGTCGGATATGCGCAGGAATCGGGCATTCCCTACGGCCAGGGTCTGATGAAGAACGCTTACGTGGGGCGTACCTTCATCCAGCCGTCGCAGACCATCCGTCAGCTCGGTATCCGGCTCAAGCTCAATCCACTCAAGGAAGTGATCCGCGGCAAGCGCCTGGTGGTCGTCGACGATTCGATCGTCCGTGGCAACACCCAGCGTGCGCTGATCCGCATGCTGCGCGAGGCAGGTGCGGCCGAAATCCACGTCCGCATCGCGTCGAGCCCTGTCCGCTGGCCCTGCTTCTACGGGATCGACTTCGCGTCTCCCGCCGAGCTGATCGCCAACGGAATGGAGTCAGAGGAGCACCTGGTCGAGGGCGTGCGGCAGGCCATCGGCGCCGACTCGCTCGGGTACATCAGCATCGACGAGATGATCGCTGCCACCGACCAGCCTGCATCGTCGCTGTGTGCGGCGTGTTTCGACGGCAACTACCCGATCGAACTCCCGAAGGAGACGTCGATGGGCAAGGCGGTCCTCGAGCAGATGCTCGCCAACGCTGCGGCAGGGGACGCGCGTATCGACCCGCTGACCGTGCCGAACGACAACGCGAATGCTGTCCTGCGTCCCTGATCGTCAACCCCTGTGAGTACTCCCCGCCTGTGACGACTGCCCGCACGCTCTCCGGTAGCGTGTGACCCGACCATCAGCGATTGCGAGCAAGGGGTACGCGCCTACATGTCCGACGAAGGTACGGCGGCCAACGGCCGCGATTCGGCAGCTGAAGGCCAGGAAACCGCAGCCAACGACCGCGGCACGACCCCTACGGACTCGGGTGCGTCGTACGCAGCTGCCGGAGTCGACATCGACGCGGGTGAACGCGCCGTCGAGTTGTTCGCCCCGCACGCCAAACGCGCCACGCGTCCCGAGGTGCTCGGCGGGCTCGGCGGATTCGCCGGCCTGTTCGCCCTCAAGGGCAACTATCGGGAGCCCGTCCTCGCTGCGTCGAGCGACGGTGTCGGTACGAAGCTCGCCGTCGCCCAGGCAGTCGGCAAGCACGACACCGTCGGACAGGACCTCGTCGCGATGTGTGTCGACGATCTGGTCGTGTGCGGCGCGGAACCACTCTTCCTGCAGGACTACATCGCGATCGGCAAGGTGATTCCCGAGGTCGTGGCCGAGATCGTCTCGGGTATCGCGGACGGTTGCGTGGCGGCGGGTTGTGCGCTGCTCGGTGGCGAGACGGCGGAGCACCCGGGCCTGATGTTGCCCGATCACTACGACCTGTCGGCGACCGCGGTCGGCATCGTCGAGAACGACGAACTGTTGTCGCCCGAACGTGTGCGCGCAGGCGACGTGGTGATCGCGATGGGATCGTCCGGGTTGCATTCCAACGGCTATTCACTTGCGCGCAAAGTGCTCCTCGAGTGGGGACACATGGATCTCGGTGGACATGTCGAGGAGTTCGGGCGCACCCTCGGCGAGGAGTTGCTCGAGCCGACGCGGATCTACGCGCGTGATTGCCTGGCGTTGGCTGCCGAAACCGACGTACGGATCTTCGCGCACATCACCGGTGGTGGACTCGCCGAGAACCTGGCGCGGGTGATCCCGGACGGCCTCGTAGCCGAACTGGAACGTGGAACGTGGACTCCCGCACCGATATTCGCACTCATCTCGCAGCGCGGCCGTGTCGAACAGGCGGAGATGGAGCGCACGTTCAACATGGGTGTCGGAATGGTCGCGATCGTCGCGCCGGAGGACACCGATCGTGCACTGGCCGTGCTCACCGCGCGCCACGTCGACAGCTGGGTGCTCGGCTCGATCAAACGCTCGCCCGAACCCAAGAACCACGGTGTCGGGAAGGTGACCGTCGTCGGAGAACACCCGCGTTTCTGAACTCTCGCGGCGCGCCGCGCCGAGTGAGTCGAACGCGCGGACCCGACGCCGACAGACGAGTTTCGTCGGTGGCATGTCCGGGAATGCCGGGCACGCCACCGACGAAACAAAGGTCGTGCGGGTTACCGCAGGAGAAGGTGCGCGTCAGGCGCGCTTCCACTCCTCCTCTTCGGCCCACTCGTCCACCGGATCCGGACGGTCTGCCGAATCACTCGACCCCGACAACTCGCGCTGCAAGCTGTCGAAGTCGGTGTGGGGAGTGGAGTATTTGAGCTGACGAGCAACCTTCGTCTGCTTTGCTTTCGCCCGGCCGCGGCCCATATGGGACCCCCTCGCACAATGACGGGGCGGCCAAACAAGTGGCGGCCCCGTTCTCTAGGTAGTGAATCTGTCGTGCAACCAGTCTAGCGCGCCCGCAGGGATTCTGTGGATTGCCCTGCCTTGCCACGCCGACGCGGTGGCGGGGACGACTACGCGCGTGCCAGCTTCTTGGTGGCCTCGCGGCGGACCTTGGGGGCGAGGTCGTCGATGGCGAGCAGTTCGCGCAGCGAGTCGGCGTCGGTCCCGGTGATCAGGTGACGGACGCGGACGCGGTGGTCCGGACGATGCACGACCCGGATGTCGTCGCCTGCCCCAACCGTGCCCGGCCGAAGAACGCGCAGGTAGGTGCCCACATCGCCGCGGTCGTGGAAGCGTTTGATCCACTTGGTCTCGTCGGCCCATACGGCGAAGGTGCGGCACGGGGTGCGGGGGATCGTCGTCTCGAGCAGCAGTCCGTCGTCGCCGATTGCCCACTGTTCCCCGACCAGTGCATCGGTCACCGGGAGTCCGGTGACGCGAAGATTCTCCCCGAACCAACCGTAAGGCAGCTCACGCCCCAGGGTTGCGGCCCAGTGGTGCGCTTCGGCGTGATCGTAGGCGTAGACGGCCTGGTCGACTCCGCCGTGATGTTTGGTATCGCAGACGTGGTCGGTGACGAGTCCTTCTGCGCCGACCATAACCCTGCCCTGCTGGGGTCGCTTGTCGATCGCGCTGGCGCCGATCGAAGGAAGGTCGACGTCGTGGTCGGCGACACAGACCGCGATGACATGGCCGAGGAGTGAGGGCGACTGCTCGCTCACCGACCACGCAGCCTGTCGATCGCGGCACGCCCTGCCTGCACCCGCGCGTCGGTCCGGATGGAATCGGGGTCGATGCGCGCCGGCACACGGTCGCCGACCTCGAGCTCGACGTCGGGACCGATTCCGTTCTTGACCAGGGCAAGTGCGATCGGGCCGAGTTCGAAGTGGTCGATGACTGTTCCCACACGGCCGACCGTGCGGCCGCCCGCTGTCACTGCGGCGCCGGGCTCGGGCTTGTCGTCGGCGCTGCCGTCGAGATGAAGGAGGACGAGTCGGCGGGGCGCCTTGCCCAGATTGTGGACCCGCGCCACCGTCTCCTGCCCGCGATAGCACCCCTTGTCGAGGTGTACGGCACCGAACTCCTGCGGTCCGCCGATCCAGTTCACCTCGTGTGGGATGGTCCGTTCGTCGGTGTCGATACCGAGGCGGGGGCGCGTGCCCGCGACACGCAGTGCGTCGAATGCCCAACTTCCGGCGGCGCGCCCACCGGCGTCGATCACGGTGTCCCACCAGCTCACGATCTGCGACTCGGGGATGACGAGGTCGACGACCGGAAGGGCACCGGACGCGTGCGGCCCCTCCGAGAGCGGCGGCATGATGCGCCAGAAGCCGAGAGGTTCCTCCTCGTGATGGGATTCGGGGAGATCGCCTGCCGTGTAGGGGAGCGCGTCGGGATCGATCTCGAGAGTCTCGGCGATGGGGCCGCGCAGTACGTCGGGGCCGATGAGTGTCAGCACCTTCATGTCCGGCCGCGCCGCGGGGGCGACGTCGGCCCAGAAGACCATCTTGGTGAGGAAGTCGAGAAGCGGAGCTCCGCGGTAGCCCTCGGTGTCGATCCATGTGACCTCGTCGACGTCGCTGACCACGAAGTGGTCTTCGATGCGACCGTTCATGTCCAACGACAGTGATTCCGCACTGCGTCGGTCGGGCAGCTGACGCAGGTCCTGGCTGCTGATGTTGTGCAGCCAGGTCAGGCGTTCAGGGCCGGGTACCTCGATCACCGAGCGATCGGACCGGTCGACGATGACCGCCCCACGTACCGCCGCACGCTGTTCGCCGAGCGGATCGCCGTAGTGCCACGCGACGGTCGTCGACGAATCGTCGTCGGGCGAGTGCGGGTCGGCAACCGCGCCCATGGTGGAATACCTGGTCAAGATCGAAGAGGGCGCCACCCCTGAGATTCTACGCAGCCGACGCATTAGCCTCTTGGAGTATGTCGCACTCGATCCTGATGACCCTCGACGGTGAGCGCCACGACCCCGACGCACCGTTTCTGTGCGCCGACGACCTCGCCGCGGTGCGTGGCGACGGGATCTTCGAGACGTTGCTCGTCCGCGGAGGGCGTGCACGATGTGTGGCGCTGCATCTCGAACGCCTCGCGCGTAGCGCGGCAATGCTCGACCTGCCCGAGCCTGATGCCGATGCGTGGCGGGAGGTGATCGACGTAGCGGGCAAGCAATGGACGGCAGACGCGCCGCGCGGCGCGGAGGGACTCATGCGCCTCGTCTATTCGCGAGGCAGGGAGAGTGCGGGTCACGATGCGTCGCCGACGTCCTATCTGACGGTCGGCCCTGTCGCCGACAGGGTGACCGCAGTCCGACGGGACGGGGTCTCGGTGGTCACCCTCGACCGCGGTTACTCGATCGATGCGGCGTCGAGTTCTCCGTGGCAGCTCCTGGGAGCCAAGACACTGAGCTACGCGACCAACATGGCTGCCCTGCGGCACGCGACGGCACAGGGATTCGACGACGTCATCTATCTGAGCGCAGAAGGTGCCGTGCTCGAGGGTCCGCGGTCGACGGTGATCGCGGTGTACGACAAGACACTCGTCACGCCGCCGAGCGAGGTGGGCATCCTTCCGGGGACAACGGCCCGGGCGACATTCGAGCTGGCCGAGAAAGAGGGCTGGGACACCAGTACCCGTGTGCTGCGCACGGCAGACCTCATTGCGGCGGATTCCTTCTGGCTGGCAAGTAGCGTCACGCTGGCCGCGCGAGTTACCGCATTGAACAGATACGTGACGCCGGTAGCTTCGAATACCGAGCAATTCGCCGATTTGGTGAACCGGGCGATCGGCGATGACACAGAATAGTCACGTCTGTCACAGTGATTTGTGAGGCGAACAGACAGCGTGAGACACAGCTCATAACTTCATCCCGACGACGGGACCTTTGGCTGCTTGTCCCCGTGATCGGCCCAGCGTAGCGTCGTCGACAACGGACTACTACGTGCCGTCGTAGAAGTCCGCGCTCTGCTACCAGACGCGTCTCCCAGCCCGGGGGCGCGGCTATGAGATTCGAGGCGCGATGAACGCTCTGGATTTGTCCCGATGGCAGTTCGGAATCACGACTGTCTATCACTTCATTCTTGTCCCACTGACCATCGGCCTCGCGCCGATGGTCGCAATCATGCAGACGGTGTGGCACAGGACCGGAAATGAGCAGTGGCTACGCGCCACCAAATTCTTCGGAAAACTCTTCCTCATCAACTTCGCACTCGGTGTGGCGACCGGCATCGTGCAGGAATTCCAGTTCGGGATGAACTGGAGTGAATACAGCCGCTATGTTGCCGACGTCTTCGGTGCGCCGTTGGCGCTCGAGGGGTTGATCGCCTTCTTCCTCGAATCGACGTTCCTCGGCCTGTGGATCTTCGGGTGGACGAGGTTGCCGCGGCGTGTGCATCTCGCGACCATCTGGTTGGTCACGATCGGCGTGACGGCGTCGGCCTACTTCATCATCGCGGCGAACAGCTTCATGCAGCACCCGGTCGGGGTCGCCTGGAGTGACGTGCGTGAGCGTCCTGCGATGAACAACTTCTGGGCGGTCATCACCAACAACACGACGCTGGTTGCCTTCCCGCACGTCATCGCCGGATCCTGGCTCACCGCAGCCACTTTCGTCGGTGCGATCGGTGCCTGGTGGATGACACGCAACATGATCCGCGCGAAGAAGCTCAGTGCTGCCATCGAGACCGGTGACACCTCCGACATGCCGAAGACCACGTCGCCGAGTCAGATCGACGCGACCCCGCAGGATCTCGAACGCGACGCGCGTCGGTTGTGGCGGCCTGTCACGAGGTTCGCGTGCTGGTTCGCGATCGTCGCAGGCGTCCTCGTCATCATCACCGGCGACATGCAGGCACAACTGATGTTCAAACAGCAGCCGATGAAGATGGCCGCCGCGGAATCGCTGTGCGATACCGAGCAGCCCGCAGGCTTCTCCGTTCTGGCGGTCGGTCGGCAGAACAACTGCGACAACATCGAGCACGTCATCACCATCCCGCGCATGCTGTCGTTCCTCGCCGATCACCGCTTCGACAGCGAGGTCAAGGGCGTCAATCAATTGCAGGAGGAGTACACCCAGAGACTCGCCGGGACACCGGGTGTCGAGCCCGGGCAGAACTTCGCGCCCAACCTCTTCGTCACCTACTGGGGCTTCCGCGCGATGATCACGTGGGCGCTCGGCTCGGTGATCGTGGCGCTCGGCGGATTGTGGCTGACGCGTAAGAACAAGGTGATCACGTCACGCAAGTTCGGTCTGCTCGCGCTCTGGATGATCCCGACGCCTTTCCTGGCCAACGCATCCGGCTGGATCTTCACCGAGATGGGACGTCAGCCGTGGGTGGTCGTGCCCAACTGGGCCGACGATCTCGATCCCACTCGCATCCACATGCTGGTGCAGAACGGTGTCTCCAATCACACGCCGCCGATTCTCTGGGTGACGCTGATCGGATTCACCGTCCTTTACGGCGCGCTCGGCGTCGTGTGGTTCCTGCTGCAGCGGCGCTACATCATCGAGGGCCCCGGACCGCACGACGACGTTCCGCCCATCGTCGACGAGGATGTCACCGACTCCGATGCCGACGGCCCCAAGCAACTGTCGTTCGCGTACTGAGGAGTTAAGGGACATGCTCGGAAATCTCTGGTTCGTCATCGTCGCGATCCTGTTCGTCGGGTACTTCGTGCTCGAGGGCTTCGACTTCGGCGTCGGCATGCTCATGCCGTTCCTCGGCCGCAGCCACACCGGTGGCGACAGCAAGGTGTCGGCGAAGGACGACGCCGCCGACAACGACAAGCGACGTCGCGTGCTGCTCAACACGATCGGACCCGTGTGGGACGGCAACGAGGTGTGGCTCCTGACGGCAGGCGGTGCGTTGTTCGCGGCGTTCGGCGGGTGGTACGCGACGATGTTCTCCGCGTTGTATCTGCCGCTGTTCCTGATCCTCGTGGGCCTGATCGCCCGCGTCGTATCGATCGAATGGCGCGGCAAGATCAACAATCCCAAGTGGCGTCAGTGGTGTGACTTCGGTATCGGACTCGGGTCGTGGATTCCGGCGATCCTCTGGGGCGTCGCGTTCGCGAATGTCGTACGGGGACTTCCGATCGACGAGCGGCATCAGTACACCGGCGGATTCTTCAACCTGCTCAATCCCTATGGACTGCTGGGTGGGCTCACGACGCTGCTGGTGTTCCTCACACACGGCGCGATCTTCCTGAGTATCAAAACGGGAGGCGTGCTCGAGGAGGACGCCAAGAGGTACGCCAAGACACTGGCCATCCCGACACTGATCGTGGCAGCGGTGTTCCTGCTCTGGACCCAGTTCGCGTACGGCAACGGGTGGACCTGGATTCCGGTGCTGATCGCGGCGGTCGCCGCCGTGGTCATGGTCATCGCCACCCAGGCCGAGCGTGAGGGCATCGCGTTCACCGCCAACGCGATCGCAATCGCAGGTACGGTCGCCTCGCTGTTCGCGTGCCTGTTCCCCAACGTGCTCCCGTCGACGACGAATGCGGCGTGGAACCTGACGGTCGAGAACACGTCGTCGAGCGACTACACGCTCACGGTGATGACCATCGCCGCGGTCATCGTCACGCCGATCGTCATCGCCTACCAGGCCTGGACCTATTGGGTGTTCCGCAAGCGGCTGTCCGTCGACCAGATTCCCGAGTCGATCGGCTTGTCGTCGCTGAAGGCGTGGCAATAAGTCCTGTGGGCGCCCCGGCCGATGGTCGGGGCGGCCCGCAGGCGAGCCCGGTCACCGAACGTCGAGGCGGACCACCGCTCGATCCGCGCCTGCTCAAGTACTCGCCGACCACCCGCAGATACGTTGCGGTCACCGCGGTGTCGGCGTCCATCACGACTGTCGCGATGATCGTCGCGGCCGCGATGACGGCGTCGATCCTGTCCGAGATCATCGTCGATCCGACCACGCGGTCGTTGTCGGCACAGTCCGCGCATCTGTGGGTTCTCGGTGTCGCTCTTGTTGTGCGAGTGGGGACATCCTTTGCCCATGACCGTTACGCGCACCGTGCGTCGGCGACGACCATCGCCGAACTGCGTGCGCGTGCACTGCGGGCGCTCACCGATCCGGACCGAACGCCGACGCGAGAACTGTTGCGTCGCAGAGAGCACGCCACGACGGTGTTGCTGCGCGGGCTCGACGCACTCGGCCCGTATCTCTCCGGGTACGTTCCGGCACTGATCGTGACGGTGTTGGTGACGCCGACGGTGGTCGTCGTGATCGGGCTGACCGATTGGCCGTCGGCGCTCATCATCATCATCACGCTGCCGCTCATTCCGTTGTTCATGATCCTCATCGGAGTGATGACCCGGGACAGGACCGAACGCAAGCTCGAGACGATGAGCACTTTGAATTCCCAGGTGCTCGACCTCATCACCGGCTTGCCGACGCTCCGTGCTCTCAATCGTGCCAAGGCGCCTGCCGCGCGGGTCGCCGACCTCGGCGCAGAACACAAGCGCAGCACGATGGCGACGCTCCGTGTGGCCTTCCTGTCGGGCGGTGTGCTGGAGTTCCTCGCCACGCTGTGCGTGGCGCTCGTCGCCGTGGGTATCGGTCTCCGCCTCGTCTTCGGGGACATGAGCCTCTACGCGGGAGTTCTGGCGCTCATCCTCGCACCGGAGGCCTACCTGCCACTGCGGCAGGTGGGTGCGCAGTTCCACAACTCCGCCGACGGTGTCACCGCCGCACGTGAGGTGCTCGAACTCATCGAGACCGGAGAAGGCGACGCGACGCCCGTGCATCGTCGCACGCGGACCTGCACCGTTGCGGGACAACCGATTCGCTTGCTCGACGTCGGGGTACACGGCCGCGACGGCTGGGCGCCGTACGGGTTGTCCGCGACCGTGGAGGCCGGGCAGCTGACGTTGTTCACAGGCCCCAACGGGGCGGGCAAGTCGACCGCCATCGCGACGATCCTCGGACTGATCGCACCAGACAACGGGTCGGTTCTCGTCGGGTCGATTCCGGTGGCAGAACTCGACCCCACCGCCTACCACGAGCAGGTGATCTGGCTCCCGCAACAACCGGTCATCGTGCCCGGGACGGTCGCCGAGAACCTCGCGCTGTTCGGGACGCTCAACGCCGATGCCTACGATTCGGCAGCTGCGGCAACGGGTTTCGACGTGGTGCTGTCGAGTCTTCCCGACGGCGTCGAGACCGAGTTGGGTGCGGGTGGAGTGGGGCTGTCTGCCGGACAGCGTCAGCGCTTGGCGTTGACCAGGGCGCTGGCATCCCCGGCGCCGCTGCTGCTGCTCGACGAGCCGACCGCTCACCTCGACGCCGGATCGGAGGCGTCTGTCCTGGCTGCGATCGCGCGGCGTGCCGCGAACGGAGACACGGTCATCGTGGTTGCGCACCGGCCCATCGCCAGGGCTTATGCCGATTCGGTTGTCGATTTTCCGGCGGTGATCGGCGTTGGCTGACATGAAGAACGGTCTCGTGAACGATCCCCTTGTGCGGGCACTCGGTTTCCTCGGGTTGACGTGGCGTCCGGTCGCGAGGTCGCTGCTCCTCGGTATCGCGGGGGCGATGTCGGCGCTCGGTCTCGCCGCGTTGTCGGCGTGGCTCATCACCCGCGCCTGGCAGATGCCGCCGGTGCTGTACCTGTCAGTCGCGATCACGGCGGTACGCGCGCTGGGTATCTCACGGGGCCTGTTTCGCTACCTGGAACGGCTGGCCACCCACGACCTCGCACTCGGCGGGATGTCGACGGCGCGGGAACGGCTGTACCTGGCGTTGGCCACCGGTTCGCCCGCGTACTCGGTCACGTTGCGTCGTGGCGACCTGCTCACCCGAACCGGCGACGACATCGATGAACTCGGAAACGCGTTGATCCGCGGACTGATCCCCATCGGGGTCGGATTCACGACATCGGTCGCCGCGGTGGTCATCATGGCGCTGGTCTCGGGGTGGGCTGCGCTGGTGTTGGCTGTCGCGTTGATCGTCAGCGGTGTGATCGCCCCGTGGCTGGCCGCACGCGGCTCGGCGCGCGCGATCGCCGATAGTGCAACCGCGACCGCCCGTGCCGTCGACACCGCGGCCACAGCACTGTGGCATGCGCCGGAGTTGATCGTCGGCAGGCGTCGTGATGCGGTGCTCGCCGACGCTCGGGCTGCCGACCAGGCAGCCATCTCCGCCGCCGATCGTGGGGTGCGGGTGCAGTCCGCAGCGGCGGCCGCGACACCGCTCGCGCTCGGCGCCTCGTTGATCGCGGCCTGCCTCATCGGAATACACCTGGCCGCACAGACATCCGGTTCTCTCTCCGACGTCGCGAGCGGCCACGGACTGACCCCGATGATCCTCGGTGTGCTGATCCTGTTGCCCCTGTCCGCATTCGAGTCCACCGCCCCGCTGACCGAGGCCGGGATCCAATTGGAGCGCAGCCGTCAGAGCGCATCACGCGTGATGGCTTTGGTCGATGGTGCTCGCGCCGAAGGTGCTGACATTGATGGTGCCGACGTCGGTGCTTCTGCGGATGGCGCCGATGACATCGACGTGCCAGTACACGCTGGGCCGGTGACGATGCAGCTCGATCAACTGAGGTGGGGGTGGCCCGCCTCGGCCGACGCCACACCGCGGACGCTGGGACCCGACCAGGGCATCTCCCAGGTTCTTCCGCCGGGATCGCGGCTTGCCGTCGTCGGCCCGAGTGGCATCGGGAAGTCGACGCTGCTGCTGACGATCGCCGGCTTGCTCGAGCCGCGTGCTGGTTCGGTGACTGCGACCGACCAGGACGGCACTCCGGTCGCATTGCGCTCGGCCGCATGTTATTTCGCCGAGGAAGCGCACATCTTCTCGACGACGCTCGGTGAGAACCTGCGCGTGGCGCGCGGCGACGTGACCGACGACGAGATGTGCGAGGCGCTGGCGACCGTCGGTCTCGGCGATTGGCTTGCGGGTCTGCCCGGCGGCCTCGACACGGTACTGACCGGCGGCGCCGAGGCGATCAGCGGTGGGCAGCGTCGTCGACTACTACTTGCCCGTGCACTGCTGCACCGAGCGCCGGTGGTGCTGCTCGACGAACCCACCGAGCATCTCGACGCCACAGATGCCGAGCAGTTGCTGGCCCGCCTGCTGACGCCGGTGGGTGGCATGTTTGGTCCCGAGCGGACCGTGGTGGTCGTGACGCACCAACTGCCCGCGGGCGCTCGCACCGGAGCACTCGACGCAGACGTCGTCGACCTGACCCCGCTGGACGCCCTCGGATAGCGTGCCGAGCGCGGTTCACCCGGTGCGGCGGGGTCCGAGGAGCTGGGTACGTACACAATCCGGTCGTCAGCGGAGAGCGGCGACAATAATTGTCGCGGCCTCGCTGTGACGTCGCAGTTGTGTACGCAGCGGTCGGTGGCGGGCCATCAGTGGACTGCGCGAAAACCCGTTGCCGAGCGCCGGGTAGTGGGCGTACTTTCGTTCGTACACGGGAAAGGAGGTGGTCTGAAGTTGTATGACATACGGACACGTGAGGTGGCCATCCGCTGACGGCGGACCGCCTGTGACTTAGGCCGATTCGCTTCGCGGCGAATTCCAGATGGCCACCCGACCCCCGCACCCGACCAGTCCGGTCGCCCGGCCCGTCCCAGACGGGTGGTGCGGGGGTCGTTCCATGTCGCGGACGGGTACCAGTGCGGGGTGCGGCCGGAGATCGACGACAACGAGTAGCGCGCTACGCATGTGGACATCGGCGCCAGCGGGTGAACTTGGTGGCAGACGACACCGCGTGCACAGCGCGGGGCCCTGCAGAAAGGTCGGAGCCGATGAGAACAGCCAGCGCGGTCAGGACCCTGCATTCACGAATGCACGCCTCGTCGAACCGCACCGTCGCGGTACGCCGCAGATACCTCACCCCGGACGATCCCGAGTGGACGAACGACGGTCCGACCAACTGGATCATCGGCAGAGTCGAGCGCCTCGGGTACAGCAGGTTCGGCGTCGCGGGCTCCGTGATCGGGCATCTGGTGCTGCACAACGGCGGCGACGATGATCTCGCCATTCTCTCGACACCAGGTGTGAGCGGCACCGACGGCACGCTGTTCACTTTCCTGCCGAGCGGTGCGTCGCGCATCCTGCCCGACACCGTGTTCCACATCGTGCAGGGCGAGCGCTGCGACGGGCGGCCCGTGCTGGTCGGTGAGATCGTCGACGACGGCCCAGGAGGCCCACAGTTCTTCTTCGACGGTCCGTCCCCGCAACCGCGTTGGTGACTCGACGTTGCTCGGTCACAGCAACCCGACGATCGCGGCGGTCACGAGCACGGCAACCGTTCCGCGCATCATCGAGGTGAGTAGTTGTGGTTGAATGACCGCACCAGTCACCAACGGCTCGCTCATGGCAGGCGAGTCGTAGGGAAGGGGCGGGCGGGTCGCGCGTCGATAGACCGCGAACAGTATGCCGCACAACATGAGTGCTGCGGAGGCCATCGGCAGCGGCCAGGCCACGACGGCAACACCGCCGGTCACGATGACCCCGACCGACGGTATCACCATGTGTGCCAACATGATCGGTCGATCTGCGAGACCGAAAGCCCGTCGCAGCGCCGGGGTGCCGGCCACCGAACGAAGGCCGCCGGTCAAGCTGTTGCCCGCGCTGTAGACCAGCATCGCCAGGACGAGTATCGCGCCGTGGTGAATGGTGACCAGCTGCGGCACAACAGCAATCATCGCAGTGCAGATCAGCCAGCGGACACAGGCATCGGGATGCCGGAGCAGTCGTCGCCGATCGAGTTCGACGGCGGCAC
The DNA here is from genome assembly GCF_020735545.1 of Gordonia otitidis. Taxonomy (NCBI): domain Bacteria; kingdom Bacillati; phylum Actinomycetota; class Actinomycetes; order Mycobacteriales; family Gordoniaceae; genus Gordonia; species Gordonia otitidis. Next base: position 1,091,455 of record NZ_CP085974.1, on the reverse strand, counting down.
CGAACCACGACGCGGGCAGCGCTCGCCTCGGTGCGGCCATGCGTCGACGCTGCCACCGCACCACGCGGTTGTCGGTCAGCCACGTGGTGTCGAGCATGCTCGCGGCGAGCTGCAGCGCATCCGCGTACCCGTCATGGGGTGCGAAGCTGTTGCGGTGCAGCCACTTCGGTGAGAGCGCCCGTTCCCGCGGCAGCCGTCGCCGATCCTCACTCAGCTGACGCGCATACGCCGCACCCAGTGCCAGCAGTCCCGCTGCCGCACCGGCCGGCACCACGACTGCGATCGATGCGGGATGCAGGGTCGCCAGTATCGCAGACTCGCAGCGCAGCATACGACCATCGAAGCGCCGACTGCGAGGAGGCGTCGGGCGAGTGGGCGGGTGCGGTCGTCGGGACCGGACAGAACCCACCGTGCCGTGGCCCGGCCGACGCGCACCGGTCCCCAGATCGTCGACCAGTGATGTACGAGCACGCCGACCGCCGACACGGTGAGGATCAGTGCGGCAGTAGGATGATCGGCCGCGGCTCCCGATAGTTCGACGACCATCGACACCCGTGACGGGGCCAGCAGCGTGACCACCCCACCACCTAGGACCGCAGCGCAGAAGACGAGCTCGACCCAGCTGAAGTCGTAGCGTCGCATCCACCGGAAGCGCAGATCGGGGACACGGCGCGGTCGGGTACTCGTGTTCATCGGCCGATCTCCACGACGATGTCGGCGCACCGCTCGACCAGTGTGGGACTGTGGGTGGCGACCACCATCGCGAGACCGGACTGTCTGGCGGTCAGCAGCTTATCGGCCACCCACTCCTGGCCTGCGAGATCGAGTCCGCGCTCGGGTTCGTCGAGGACGAGCAGGCGTGCGGGTCGAAGTAATGCTGCCGCCAATGCGAATCGTTGGCGCTGCCCGGTCGAGAGCGTGTGCGGATAGCGGTCACCGAGATCGCCGAGACCCGCGTCGTCGAGTGCGGCCTCCACGTCGGCGGAATCCATGCGATGTGTACGAGCGAGCAGGTGGAGGTGCTCGATCAGTGTTGCATCGAAGAACGTTGCCTCGTCGCCGATCTCGGCGGAGACGAGACCGCGAAACCGCGGCGAGCGATCGTCGGGGTGCAGGCCGAACACGTCGATCGTTCCGGAGTCGAGTCGGTCGTCGTCGACGACGCAGCGCAGGAGCGTCGATTTGCCCGCGCCATTGGGGCCGATGATGCATGCACAGTGGCCGGGCCTGACCTCGAGATCGAGGTCGTCGAACAGGGTCTGGGAACCGAGGGTGCGTCGAGCACCCGAAATGGACAGCACGGGAGAACATCCTTCACACGTAGGGGAGGGCGGGCAGATCTGGCCCGGACGTGCGAGGCGTCGGGCCGTCAGAGGACGGCCGGAGCGCGCGGTGCTACCGCGCCAAAGGTGTGAATATGTTGCCGCAGTGAGATTCTCGTGTCGTCGCGGCGTGGCGGAGGGCTGGTGGAGTGGGGCGTTCGCGGCTGCACCGAGCGCAGGATCGTCAAGACCTGCACCATGAGTCGACGCGTACGCGCGCCGACCCGGGCATCATCTGCGACGAGGGCGATCACCAGCGCGGCGAGGATCGACGCGAACAGTGTCGTGGACATCTGACCGAACAGCAGCGTCGAGAGCACCGGAAGCCAGACGAGGGCGAAGTAGACCGGCAGTGAGCGTGGGGCGCCGGTGTGGTCGCGCAGCATCGCGGTGGGACTATCCCACGAACCGACGCAGCTTGGCCGACAGGCGCGGGGTCAGGTCGCCGTCGGGGTCGACACGTTCCTCGACGTAGGCGAGGTCGCCGTCGGGGACGATGCCGTAGAGCCGCTTGGCGTTACCGGTGGGCACCGAGGTCTCCGAGCGCACGACGGCATCGGTGGTGAGATTCCACGACGTCTGGTTCAGTGGGCGGCCGTAGAAGAGTTCGACCCAGCCCTCGGCGTGGGCGAGTAGAAGCTCGATGGAATCGTCCTCGGTGATGCGCCAGTAGCCGGTCTCGCGTTGATCGGGACGGAGGAACTTCGCGTCCTCGTCGATGACCCACGACCGCGACTCCCAGTTGAGGAAGTTCTGGCCGTCATGGCTCACGACGATCTGTTGCGCGAAGTGGTAGTCGGTGCCGGTGACCGGGTCGTGCCCCTCACCCTCGCCACGCCAGACACCCACGAGCGGAAGCAACGCGAGCAATCCCTGATGGAGATCGGCGCCGAGCCGAAGGTTCGCTGTGTCCGCCTCGAGCGGCAGATCGTCCCACGCGGGCACGTTGCGCTCGCGGCTACCTGACTCGGCAGCGCGCGAATCGGCCTGGCTGATCGCCTCGTCGCCCGATCTGCGGGCGCCGACGGCGTCGTCTGGCTGTCCGTCCTCCGGGGAGGTCACGATTCGTCTGTGACCAGTCGGTAGAGCACGTACAGCGCGAACCAGGTGATCAGAACGGCCGCGAGGACCAGCAGGATTTCGAAGAAGATGACCACGGGATAGATTCTAGCCCTCCGTGAGGACGCTGTGCTCAGGGGCTCTGGGTGCCGGCACACAAAGGCCCGGCACCCCACCGTGGGTGCCGGGCCTTTGTGTCCCGAGGAGCGTTGCGCTACTTCGAGACGGTGATGTCCTTGTCATGCACGCCGGGGCCCTCGGGGCTGACGGTCACGTCGCCGTTGCCCTGCGAGCTGAGCGCGCGGAGCGTCCAGGTGCCGGGGGCGGCGAAGAAGCGGAAATCGCCGGTGGGGCTGGCGACGACCTCGGCGGTGAACTCACCGGTGGAGTCGAGCAGCCGCACGAACGCGCCCGCAACCGGGTTGCCGGAGCCGTCGGTGACCTGTCCGGTGAGAACGGTCTCCTTCTCGACGTCGACGCCCGCGGGCAACTTCTGTCCCTGTTTGGGTGCAGCACACATGATTACTTACCTTCTCCCAGTTCAACCGGAACGCCGACCAGCGAACCGTATTCGGTCCAGCTGCCGTCGTAGTTCTTCACGTTCTTCTGTCCGAGCAGTTCCTGCAGCACGAACCAGGTGTGGCTCGAACGCTCGCCGATACGGCAGTAGGCGATGGTTTCCTTCGACCCGTCGAGGCCGGCTTCGGAGTAGAGCTCGGCGAGCTCGTCGTCGGACTTGAAGGTGCCATCCTCGTTGGCGGCCTTGCTCCACGGCACGTTGATCGCGCCGGGGATGTGGCCTGGACGCTGGCTCTGCTCCTGCGGAAGGTGTGCGGGAGCCAGGATCTTGCCCGAGAACTCGTCGGGGCTACGCACGTCGACGAGGTTCTTGGTGCCGATGGCGTCGACGACCTCGTCGCGGAATGCGCGGATCGAGTTGTCGGGATCGGCGGCCTTGTACTCGGTCGCGGGACGCGAGACGGCGTCGGTCGACAGCGGACGGCCGTCGAGCTCCCACTTCTTGCGGCCACCGTCGAGCAGCTTGACGTCCTGATGGCCGTAGAGCTTGAAGTACCAGTACGCGTAGGCGGCGAACCAGTTGTTGTTGCCGCCGTAGAGGACGACGGTGTCGTCGTTGGCGATGCCGCGCTCGGAGAGCAGCTTGGAGAACTGCTCACGATCGACGAAGTCGCGGCGGACCGGATCCTGCAGATCGGTCTTCCAGTCGAGCTTCACGGCGCCCTCGATGTGGCCGCCGTCGTAAGCGCTGGTGTCCTCGTCGACCTCGACGAAGACGACCTTGTCGTTGTTGAGGTTCTGCTCAGCCCAATCGGCGCTGACCAGGACGTCGGAACGTGCCATGTCTGGTTCCTTCCAGAGGTGGAATTTCTCGGTGGAGTTGTCCGGTCACCAGAGATGTAGAAAGCGGGCCGGACGTCGATCAAATGACGGGCGAGAAGATGACGGCGGCATCTGAAGCGATGCGGACTTGCGATGTCACGAGCGCGCACACTGCACACACCGGCCGTCACCTGTGGTGAACGTGCCGAGGCGGCGCGATCACCGGACTAGAGACAGCAACAGTCGGCGACGCGACAGAAGTCGATCGCCCGCCGACGAGTGAGCAGGAGCTCACGGCGCAGTTGCATGCCACCGAGGGTACAACAGGCACCCTGCAGGCCCCCAACGGTGGCCTGCGTTCGGCTGTAGGTGGGTGTGAATACCGGCATCACCCAATCGTTCGACGGTCGGCGGGACCGGTTCAGAAGTCTCTGGGGCGTAGCTGACGCGGGCCGGTGTCGGCGACGAGCAGCACGTCGCTTCCCTCGCTGTGGGCACCGGTCGGGATGATCCCCCAGGGCAGGGGCAGGCGCGGAAGGGTCGTCGTGAATCGATCGAGCACGGCTGCCCGCAATGCCGCGTTCTCGTCACCGTCGAGCTCCGGTGCGCTCTCGTGTTCTTCCGGGCCGGTGTAGAAGCCCGTCGCCTCCAGGTGCAGTCGTCCGGCGCGGATGGACAGGTCGACGCTCACGCTCACCTTCGCCCTGCGACCCCGATACTCCGACGCCGACGGTGTGTCCGCGGGGAACGGGGTGGTCTCGGAGCCCGTTGACGGCAGTGGATGCGCGGACGGCGGCAGGGCAACGGTTCCGGTGAGCAGCACCCCGGAGGATCGGTGCAGCAGACCATCCTGGGGGCCGCCGCCTCCCGCCTTGCCCTCGGGCGCGGGGGTGTTGACGGTCAGGTCGAGGATGTCGAGGAATCGCCCGAGGTTCACCGAGTCCAGTCGTGTGTACGCGTCGACAGATGCGGTGTGGATCGCGTCCGACGGTCCGATGTTCCAGCCGTTCGGCACGGTCAGCGTGCCCAACCGGGCGCCCAGTTCTGCCGTGCAACCCCGCCGGATGCGGCAGCCGTCGACCGTGACGCCGCGCGCGGTGATCGTCGCACCGGAGAACTCGCCTCGCGACGCATGCGTGACGTAGGGGAACCCGCCGAGGGTGACCTCCGGGTCATAGGTGATCCGCGGCGAGGCCAGCAACGATCGAGACATGCGGTACTCGCCGCGAGCGGCGGTTGCCATGTCGGCGAGAAACGCGACGACCAGCATCATGAGGACGACACAGACACCGACGACGACCGCGCGACGGGCGCGGAAAGTGCCGCGTGCAGGCGTGCCCGATGCCGCGTCGCCGCTCCCATCGGCTGCCTTGTTAACAGCGGAACCCGACATTGGGGCTATTCTGTCATCTATCGCGCACATGGCGGTAAGCCGACGTAAACAATGGAGTTCGTTCGTGTGCGAAGCTGGCGTCCCGGCGAACTCCTCCCCGACGGTCGCGGTTGTGGTGTTCAGGGTGGGAAGACGAGATCGGAGTAATACGTGGATCTCTTACTGTTGACAGCCGATCCGAATCCGGAAGCGGTGCTGCCGTCCCTTTCGCTGCTCGCGCACACGGTCCGCGTCGCACCGACCGAGGTCTCCTCGTTGATGGAGGCGGGCAACGCCGACGTCGCCATCGTCGACGCCAGGACCGACCTCGCCGCGGCACGCGGACTGTGCCGCCTGCTCGGCAGCACCGGTTCGGCGGTCCCGGTTGCCGCTGTCCTGACCGAGGGCGGTCTGGTCGCTGTGAACGCCGACTGGGGACTCGACGAATTCCTCCTTCCCGCGACCGGCCCTGCCGAACTCGACGCGCGGCTCCGACTGCTTGTCGTCCGGACGAGGGGTGTGGGGACCGAAGAGGCTTCGGGCAAGGTCACGCTCGGTGAACTCGTGATCGACGAGGGAACCTACACCGCGCGACTGCGCGGGCGCCCGCTCGATCTCACGTACAAGGAGTTCGAACTCCTGAAATACCTCGCGCAGAATGCGGGACGGGTCTTCACCCGCGCACAACTCCTTCAGGAGGTGTGGGGCTACGACTTCTTCGGCGGCACCAGGACAGTCGACGTCCACGTCCGACGCCTGCGCGCCAAACTCGGCAGCGAGCACGAGTCACTGATCGGCACCGTGCGCAACGTCGGATACAAGGCGGTGCGCCCGACGCGCGGTCGCAACGGTGGTGCCGAGTCTGCCGGCGACTTCGTGGGTGAGGGTGACATCGGTGACGACCTCTCGGACGACGCCGACCTTGACGATGGTGATCTCGATCTCGACGAGCGCCTGACCGACGACGACCTGACCGACGACGACACCCCGACCGACCGCCACGCCCCGACCGACCGCGACTCCTTCGATACCTCGGGAGTCGGTGAGGAGTTCAGTGCCAGCGGAAGCTGACGCGATCGGCAACACCCCGATCGTCCTCGATCGACTCGACGCCGCCGGGGTCGAGCACGCGCATCGCCTTGTCGCGGACGCGACCGTCGTCGACGGCGTCGCGCCATTGTCCGAGCAAGCGGTACTCGCCATCGACGCCCCAGAGCGCACCGACGACGACGCCGCGCATGCGCGACACGTCATCTCGACCGCCGGGTACGCGAACATCACACCCGGACGCGACGGCGAGCCGTCGATGATCGAGGCGGTCATCGACCCCGAACTGCGCAGACGCGGGCACGGGAGGGCATTGCTCGACTCGGCGTTCGCCGAGGCACGCGAGGTCTCCGACGCCGACGGACCGTCGCCGAGGGCGTGGGCGCACGGCGACCTCCCCGGGGCGCAGGCGCTCGCCGCCAGTATGGGACTGCGAAAAAAGCGTGAACTGCTGCAGCTACGACGTGACGTAGCCGCGGACGGCTCCGATCTGCCGCCGCTCGTCGTCGATCCGTCGATCGAGCTGCGCACATACTCCGGACCCGACGACGACGGGGAGATCCTGCGCGTCAACAACGCGGCATTCGAGTGGCATCCGGAGCAGGGCGGCTGGTCGTCGGCGCAGATCGACGAACGCACCTCCGCCGACTGGTTCGACCCGGCCGGACTGTTCCTCGCCTACGACGTCGACGACCCGTCGACCCTGCTCGGCTTCCACTGGACCAAACGGCAGGATGCCGACCTCGGTGAGGTGTACATCGTGGGTGTCGACCCGGCAGCCCAGGGGCGTGGGCTCGGACGGATGCTCACACTTGCCGGACTGCACTATTTCGCCGACCGGCGCATCGGAACCGTCATGCTCTACGTCGAAGGTGACAACACCGCTGCGCTGCACACCTACGAGAGGCTCGGGTTTGCCCGATACGCCGTCGACGTCGCGTACGGCTGAGTCGAGCGCGGCGCGCCGGGCGGTGACGGTTCTCGGCTGCCTGCTGGTAGCGGCCGGACTCCTCGGCGTGATCGCGCACGCCGTTCCGTTCGTCAGCAACACCTGGGCTCGACTGGCCGCTGGAACGCCCGTACTGATCGTGATCGGCATGGTCGGACTGGTGCTCGTGCTGGCGTCACGTGCGTGGATGTGTGCCGTGATCGGCGCGATGGTTGTTGTCATCGGCATCGGCACGCAGGTACCGCTCTACATCGGCACCGACGAGAAGCAGGCTGCGACCGACATCAACGTCATGCAGGCGAACATCTATCTGGGGCAGGCGGACGTCACATCGATCGTCCGTGATGTCCGGCACAACCGGATCGACATACTCACCGTCGTCGAACTCACCACCGACGCCGTCGGCAGATTCGACGCCGCAGGCATCGCGGGCGATCTGCCCTACCGGTTCGTCGTGCCCAGACCGGGTGGGGGCGGAGCGGGCATCTTCTCGCGCTACCCGCTGTCGGACGAATCCCGCATCGGCAAGATGGCCATGTCGAATCTGCGCGCCGTCGCCGACATCCCCGGCGTCGGGCGCCGCGCCGTGTACGCACTCCACCCCATACCGCCGTGGCCGGAACCCGCGTGGCGCTGGGCGTACGAGGTCGATCTCCTCTCGTCGACTCTCGGCGGGGAGCAACTCCCGCTGATCCTCGGCGCCGACTTCAACTCGACCTACGACCACGCGCGCTTCCGCAGACTGCTCGCCACGCCGCCGGGCCTGGTCGACGCCGCGGAGCACCTCGGCTACGGGATCGTCGCCACCTACCCCGCCAACAGACGCTTCCCGCCCGTCCTCGCCCTGGACCGCGTGATGACGCGTGGCGGTCCGATGCCGACGAGTTTCCGTCGCGTCGAACTGCCCGGTTCCGACCACGACGGCGTGATCGCGTCGGTCCGGCCCTGACCCATACGGCCCCGCGCAGTCAGGCCACCGGTAGTTAGGTTACCCTTACGCAGACGAGTCGTGAGGGGAGCGCGCTGCGCGATGTATCAATCCGCCACCGGCAGGGAACGGCTGACGGCGCAGACCGTGTCGGTCTCTGTCGTGGTGCCGGTCTATCGCAGCGCCCGCTACATCGATGCGTGCATGCATTCGCTTCTGGGACAGCAGAGTTCGGTCGACGAGATCGTTCTCGTCGACGATCGTGGCGGCGACGGCTCGATCGACCGTGCGCAGCGAGTGCTCGCGGGGGGCGCGGTCGACCACCGCGTCGTGCGCATGCCGCACAACAGTGGTGTAGGGCCCGCGCGCGACGCCGGATTGGCGGCGGCATCCGGAAACGTCATCTGGTTCTTCGACAGTGACGACATCGCCGAGCCGGAGTTCACCACCGACATGCTCGACGCATTGATCGGAACTGATGCCGATTTCGCCACCTGCACAACTCGTTTCGCGGACGAGACGGGGACTCCGACGGGCGTCCTCACCCCCGCGTTGGCGGCCGGTACCGTGACGGGCGAACGCTACGCTCAGCTTCTGTTGCGCAGCAAGGCTCGATCGTATGCGAGTGGAAAGCTGTTCCGGCGCGACATTCTCGGCGACGAGCCGTGGGGATCCCGACGAGCTTATGAGGATCTGTCAGCCGCCGCACGGGTATCGTTGCGCTCACGCACGGTGGCGACCGTGGCGCAGCCGTTGTACCTGTATCGGCTGCGCGCCGATTCGGTATCGCACCGGGTCACGGCCGACACCCGGGCCATCTTCGAGATGGGCGACGAGGTTCTCGAAATGCTCGATTCGGTACCCGACACCCGGCAATGGCGTTCGACGGCACGGTCGTTCGTGTACCGCGAAGTACTGATTCCCGCCGCGCACATGGCGATGCGTGCGGAGCACGACGGTGAACGGAGTGCCGTCACGCAAGAGCTGCTGCAGGTCGCGCGTGAGCGCGTATCTCGGCGCGACATACTCCCGTTGCTGGCGGCGCGCGAGGTGAGATCGGCCGTCTTCGCCGCAGCGATGTTGACGTCACCGAGACGCTACTCCAACATGTTGCGCCACTGGTGATCTGGCCGCGCGTCCACTGACGAGCTGTCACGGGAGGGCGTCGACGAAGTGCGCCACGACCTCGGAGATGTGCGGTTCACGGACGATCGACATGTGGTCGGCGGCCGATCGGGCAATCGAGACGTCGCCCGGCGTCAGGTGCTCTGTCCACACCCGTTCGTCGTGATGGTTGTCTGCACCGAGCACCACGAGTACGCGCCCGTGATACGGAACAGGCCGGTGGAACCTACCGACTCGCCAACCGACCTGCTCCATCGCACGTGCTGAGTCGACGGGTCGCTCGGTGAGGAAGCCGGCTCGTAGCAACTGAATCCGGTTGCGCCACAGCTGTGAACGTGACTGTGTCGCCTCGGTGGCGGGCACAGACACTCCCGACCGAACTGACGACTCGGTGGCGCGAGCGATCGTGTGCGGCACGAACGTGTCGAGCGTCATCACCAGATCGACCTGCTCGCCGGCATGGCGCAATCTCCGTGCGACCTCGAGGGCGATGAGTCCGCCCAACGAGTGACCGAGCAGCACATAGGGTCCGTGCGGTTGGATGCGACGGAGATCGCGGAGATGCCTTCGCGCCGCGATACCGACCGTCCAGTCGGGGAAGCCGCGATTCTCCAGGCCGTGCGGCTGGAAGCCGTAGATCGCGCCGATGCGGGGGTCCCGCGCGAGATGATCCGCGAGCGCGACGAACACCAACGCCGATGCACCGGCACCGGCGAAGCAGAAGACAGTCTGTCCCAATCCGTGTCGCAGTGGAACCGTCGTCGGTGCGAGCGCCTCGCGCCACACCGCGGAGTTGTCCGGTCGCAGCCGTGAGTCCAAGGTGCGGGCCATCTCCGCCACGGTCGGCGCCGCCGCGGCGTCGGCCTGAGTGAGCGCGACACCGAACCTGCGCGTGACACCGACGAGGATCTGCGCAACGGTCAACGAGTCGGCGCCGATGGCGTAGATGTTCTCGTCACGGCCGACCTCGTCGAGGCCGAGTGCATGCGTCCAGATCGATGCGACGGAACGTTCGAGGTCTCCGGTGGGTGGATCGATACGTCGGCTGAGCGCCGGAAGTGCGGACCGGTCGACCTTGCCTCGCGCGGTTCGCGGCAGCGAGGACAGCTCGATGAGGTGCGCGGGAATCATCCACTCGGGCAGACGTTCTCGCAGACGGTTACGGATCTCCGCGGCGGGCGGGGTTCGGCCGCCCGGGATCGGGGCGACGTAGGCGATCAGTTCGGTGCGTCCGGAACCCGAGTCCGTCCGTGCGATGACCGCGGCCTCCGAGAGGTCGCCGTCAGACATGATCGCGCGGTGTACCTCTGCGGGTTCGACCAGGTATCCCCTGATCTTCACCGCGTCGTCGACGCGACCGGTGAGTGTGAGCGCTGTACCGTCCCACCTTCCGCGGTCTCCAGTACGGAAACTCGACAGTCCCGCGGCGTCACGCGTGAAGCGGCCCCGGTCTGCGCTCGGGTCCAGATAGCCGAGGGCCAGATAGCGCGACGAGATGACGACTCTCCCGTCGTCGTCGATGGTGATTGTCTTGTGCGGAGCAGGACTTCCCGCGGGAAGAGCACCCGCGGCAACGATGTCGCCCGCGCGGAGATCGAAGTAGGCAAGTGCCGAGGTCTCCGACGACCCGACCCAGTTGGTCACGGTGGCGTCGGGGGCGTGGGCCAGCACTGCCTGCGCGACGTCGGCGGTCAACGCTTCACCGGTGGTGATGATGCGGCGCAGCGACCTCCACGCCGGGTGGCTCGCGGCATCCTGCGCGCCGCTGAGGGCACGGAGCAATGCCGGTGCGAGGAAGGCGATCTCGGCTCGGGACTCTGCGAGCGCGTCGAGTACTGTCCCGGGAGCGCGATTCCGCGCATCGATGGCCGCGATGTCGGCGCCGTTGATCAGCGATCCGATGAGGACGTTGAGTCCGGCACCGAAACTGATCGGCAGACACAATGCGACACGTCGTCCGGGGATGACACCGAATCCTGTTCGCATCAGCTCGGAGTCGCACAGCCACATGCCGTTCGGGTGTAGCACACCCTTGGGTATTCCCGTAGAGCCGGACGTGAACTGGATTGATGTGACGGTATCGGTGGTCTCGGTACGTCCTTCGCTGAAGGTACGCGCGGGTCGATCACCGGGGCTCGCGGTCATGACCGCGTCGAGTCCTGCGAGCGGTAGATCGCGCTCGCCGGCCAGATCATGCACGGCGTCGAGGTGTTCGGCGTCGGCGACCATCATGCGCGCGGGTCGGCCGTGCCTGTCGAGCTCGGACAGAATCGTCGACACACGTTCGCCGGGCAGCTGCGGATCGAGTGCGACGAGGGGATGGCCGGACAGGACACGCCGAGGACCAGTGCCACCGCATCGGCTGAGAGACCGACCTGGACGACAACGGGATTCGACGTGTTCGCGTCGCGCGCCGCGATCGAGTTCGCGGCGATGCCCGCGCGGTCGACGAGTTGGCCATATGTCATCGCGTCGGCGCCGGGCCCCGAGTACGGCGCCATACGTACGGCGGAACGGTCGGGGAAGCGTCGAGCACTCGCGATGATCGCCGCGCGCACCGAGCGTGCCGCAAGTGCCGACGGGTCGGCGACTGTGGGGTCTGCAGACGTGGTCACGAGGCGGCTCCGATGAACGAGGCGAGAGTCGTCTTCGGATCCGTGGCCTGACGGATCAGCCGGATCCCGGGAACGAGGAGGAACAGTACGACGGCGACGTCGGCGATCAGATAGACGTAGGCGACGCCCATGATTCCCCAGCGGTCCGCGGCTGCGGCGATCCCGCAGACCACGACCACGCCGAAGACGATCTGGGTGGCCACCGCGAGTCTGAGTTTTCGCTGTACCCGCGCGAGACCGCCGTAGACCACCACGAATGCGACGGTGGGCAATGTGAGGGCCATCAGACGGATCAGTCCGGTGCCCTCACGGGCGTACTGCGGCCCCATGATCGACAGAATCCAGGGCGCGAGTGCGATCAGCAGAACGCATCCGACGACAGCTGCGCCACCACAGAGTGCGATGAAACGCAGTGTGGTCGCGCGCAGGTCGACGTCGGGCTCGGCCGACGCCGACACGAACGGTGCGCATGTGGCGTTGAGCAGGATCGCCGCGGTGCTGATCACCAGCCAGCAGACCGAGAAGTATGCGTTCATCTCGGTACCGAGCTGGGCGACGATGACAAGTGGGACAACCAGCGGCACAACCACTCCCACTGCGGTCATGGCCAGCGAGCCGGCGTAGAAGTGCGCGATCTCCCCGCGCCGGGGAAGGGTTCCGGGACCGGTCATCGCCCGGGCGGTGGGCCGCACTGCGCTCAGCCCGATCCAACAGGCGATCAGCGCAGCGGGGATGACCCACGCGGCGACGATGCCGAATCCGGACGCGAACGGGATGAGTGCGGCGACCAGGATCAGTTTGATGGTCGACTGCGTGACGTTCTTGAGCGCGACGGTGCGCGATCTCCCCAGACCTATCAACAGTTGGTCTTGGACGGCGAAGACACCCAGGATCGCGACGAACACCGGATAGAGCCACGGCTCCGCCGACGAGGTGAACAGTGCGTCACGGGGGCCGAGCACGACGTACGCGAGCCCGAACAGCAGCGCGGTCACGACGACGACCGACCGCCCGATGGTGATGAGCCTATGGGCCTTCGCCCCCGCGATCGGGAGAAAGCGCTCGTACAGACTGCCGAGACTGAGATTCGACAGGGTCGCCATCAGCGTCGCGGAGGTGATGATCGCCGACGCCCTGCCCACCTCGGCGGTGGAATAGCCGCGTGCCGCGATGGTCCAGAAGACGAATCCCAGTGCGCCCGTTGCGACACTCGAGGTCATCACCGCGACGATGTTGATCCCGACACCGGTGTCGTCGTCGCGGAACAGGGTGAGGCGTCGCTGGCTGAGGCTTCGCCTGTCGGTGGCGGTCACCGGGCGGGCGCGGCGTCGACCAGTGGAGAACTGTGGTCGGTCGCCAGTAGCGGCAGCAGCAACTCGGCGGTGATCTCTGCTTCGCGGGCCAGTGGCCACCCCGACAGGATCCAGATGTCGATGCCTGCTCGCCGTGCGACCGACGACATCGCGCTCGCGACGTTCTCGGCACTTCCGACGAAGTAGGTGCCCGTGCCCTTGCCCGCGATGTCGAACGGTGGTTCGGCTGCGGTCCAGGTCGTCAGTCCCGCAGCCATGTTCGGTGCGAACTCGAGCAGTTCCCGGCCCGGGATGCGACCTGCGCGTAGGGCGTCGATGCGTGCCTGCACCTGGGGATCGGCGCTGGTGATCTCGTCGAGACCCGGGTATCCGAAGCTACGTAGGTTGCGATCCGCTGTCGCCAGGACGGTGTCGGGACGTGTACGCGCGAGTTGCTCGGAGAACCGGCTCCATGCCTCGTCCTCGGTGTCACGGACGATCACACTCGCGAGTACCCCGTAGCGCAACGATCGTCCGCGCTCGGCTGCGGCGGCACGGACCTTGTCGAACAATGTTGTGAGGGAGGAGGGTTCGGACATGAACGACAGATAGACGTCGAGAACCTCTGCTGCGTGTGCGATACCTTCTGGCGACGCGCCGGTGCCCCACACCTCGATGCCGCCGGGCTGTCGGGGGCCGGGTATCGCCGGCTTGTATCGCGGTCCGTACGAGAAGAATTCGCCGTCGAAGGCCTCGGTGTCGTCAAGGTAGAGCCGTTTCACCTGTGTCCAGAACTCGGCGGACATGCGGTAGCGCTCGGCCTTGGACTCGACTCTTCCGTATCGGTGCAGCACCGGGCCGGCCCCGTTGACCTGGTTGTAGATGAGTCGTCCGCCGGAGTACTGGTCGAATACCTGTGCTTCTTCTGCCATCAACACCGGAGGCTTGACACCGGGGTACTCCGGGATGAGGAACCGAAGGCGTTCGGTGTCGCCGACGAGCGAGATCGCCTCCCGCGCCGTCGTCAGTGCTCCGTGGTAGCCCAGTCGGTCGAGCGTGCGCGCCTGATGGCGGAGCGCATCGAACGTCGGCGCGATGCGGTACTCCGGCTCCCACGGCACATCACCGTCTGTGGGATTGATGTACCACAGGACGTCGGGACCGCTCATCGTTCGTCGCAGAACTCGGTGATCGGCAGGCCGACGTGGCGCGATTCCCTCGGCGCATACCCCAGGAGCCGGTCGCCGGGAACCAGATCGGTCACATTGTTGACCGAGCCGCCCGGGCCGAGCAGACGGACGTGCCAGTCGTCCTGTGCGATCACGTTGATGGTGCGACCGTCGGGCGCGGTTGCGCTCACCGAGATGAGCGGGCGACGTTCGATCTTGACCCTCCCGATGCGCACCTCACGGACCTCACCGGTGCTGCGAACCGCGAGAATCGGCTGTCCGGCGGCGAGCTCGCTGACATACCGGGTCCGGTTGTCGGGGACCAGCACATACGAGTGCACGGCACCGGCGTTCCACCGGAACGGGCGGGTGGGCATGTACGGCAGCGGGTGGGTCTCGCTGCAGGACAAGAACATCCCGGTCGAGAACGAGCCGATGAGGCATCCCTCATCCTGCGCGAGCAGTGAGCAGGTGTCGATACATGCGCGTTCACCCATACCGATGTGCTCGACCTTGGTGACGGTCAGCTCGGTCAGCTCGATCCGATCGGCGGACGGACGGATCACGTCGGCGAGCGTGGCGATGTCCTCGACGCTCTGCGGGGCGAGCAGCAGACCGTCGGATCCGTGCTCGAGCACCAGTTTGACGATCGCGGCGTCTTCGATGTCGTTGACCACGGTGACGGTGCGCCCACCGGAGTTCTCTGCCGCGGCGATCACGATCTCGAGGGGGATCTTGGTGGGATCGGTGAACGTCAGCAGGGTCCACGGTGCGCGTCGTACCGTCTCACACGCATCCCGCAGTGTGTCGGCGTCGGAGACGACGACGTGCACGGCGGTCTCCGCGCCGGTGCCGGTCGCGGGGGCCGGGTCGCCCGACTCGCCGTGGGGGATGAGCACGATGTCGGCGGACACGTGATCGCCCGAGATGTCGACGGTGGAATGCCCCGGTGCGTAGATCCGTCGCACGGTGGGCGGCAGACTGTCGAGTAGGTCGATGTCGGCCAAAACGATGCCGTCGATGCGCTGATGGATGGCGGCGGCGACCATGGCGTCGAGAGACCCGGACGCAACCGTGCGGAGGTCGACCCACGCGAAATGCTCCCGCGCGGGCTGCTTCTCGGGCGAGTCCGACGCGCGCTCGGCGGTCGCCTCGAGGGGGGTGATGTCGTCGGTCACGATGTCGGTGGTGTGGCTCATGTGCTTTCTACCTCGATGGTGAAGGGGGAGTGGGCTTCTCGTCGGTTGTCGGATCTCATCCGCGAGGTGCGACCGGGTCAGGCCAGCTGCAGGGCACGGGGATCGTGATCGTGCAGATGTGCCGCGAGAGCGGTCGCGACATGCGACGGGTCGTCGGCGTCGAAGATCTGGCGGCCGAAACTGAGCCCTGCGACGCGTGATTCGGCGACCCGGCAGCCGAGTTCGACCGCTGCGTCGTCGGAAGCCGCCGCGGGACCACCGGCGACGAGGATCGGGAGCGGGCACGAGTCGACGACCTGATCCATCGCCTCCGTGGTTCCGGCATAGTCGAGTTTCACGACGTCAGCCCCGAGGTCTGTGGCAATCGCCGCCAGATGAGCCAGGGTGCGCCCTGACGTCGCCTCGGGCGAGGTGGTCGCCCCGCGCGCGTACATCATTGCCAGCAACGGCATCCCGAGTCGCTCGCACTCGTGCGCGACCCTACCGAGATCGGCCAGCTGCTCGGGCTCTGTGTCGGACGAGACGTTGACGTGCACGCTCACCGCGTCGGCTCCGAGACCGAGACACTCCTCGACCGAACCGACCAGAACCTTTCCGGTGGAGTCCTTCGCGAGACTGGTTCCCGCAGAGAGGTGGACGATCAGTCCGAGACCGGTGAACCGGCGGGGATCGATGGTCCGGGCTCTGCCCTTGTGGACGATGAGAGCATCGGCGCCCGCGTCTGAGAGCATGGCGGCCGTCTGGTCGGCATGATCTGCGTGGCCGAGCGGACCGATCGTGACCGAATGGTCGATCGGCACGACGAGCGCGCGGCGTGATGCCGACGAGAACAGGCGTGCCATGCGAAGGGCCTTGCCGGACAATGTTTCCCGTCTTTCCCCACGGCGGTCGTGCATGCTGGGACTCCGATCGTGATGACTGATCACGCTGGGCGGCGTGATCGACCACCCCCGCTGATCAAGATGAGGGTAGCCTATCCTTCTTGCTGTGACCAAGCTGAATGTGAGATTCCCGACCGACGCATATCTGCGGCGCATCGGCGTGGGCCGTGACATCGTCGAGAGTCTGACGATCGAGCCCGGTGACCTCGGTGCCATCGACGCTCTCGCGCGCAGCCAGCACCGGTCGATACCGTTCGAGAATCTCGACATCCACCGCGGTCACGTTGTCGACGTGGCGCCAACGGCCATCGTCGACAAGGTGATCACTCGACATCGTGGCGGCATCTGTTACGAACTGAACGGCGTGCTTCTGCTCGCGCTCGACGAGATCGGCGTTCCGGCACGGGCTGTCGGAGCACAGGTGCGCACGGATGCGGGATTCGGTCTGCCACTCGGTCACATGGCCGTCGCCATCGGCACCGGTCACCGCGTCCATCTCGTCGACGTCGGCTTCGGTGGCGACATGGTCACCGCGGAGATCGACCTCGATGATCCACGGACGTGGGACGTGCGAAGTGCAGGCGGCGGCTACGTGCTCGACGGGGCGGTCCGACCACTCCACGAGTTCGCCGCGATGGCACGGTGGCACAGCACCGACCCGGCGTCGAGATTCACCGGATCGGTGATCTGCACCCGTGACGACGGTGAGCGTCGCTACACCCTGACCGCACGCCCGGGAGAGCGCGGATACCGACTGGTGACCACCGGATCCGACGGAACGCGGGTGACCGAGCCGGTGATGATGAACGAATCGGTCGCCCTGTTGCGCAACGTGTTCGGAATACATCTCGATCACCCGGTGGCCGCCCGCGACACCGGGGCTCACGAGAACCGCCACGACGTCGGGAATGGCAGGCCTAGGTAGACCTCGCCGAGTGCGCGTTGCTCGTCGAGGGATGACGTCCACCGCAATAGGCGTGCGCGACGGAGTTCCCAGTCGAACGGGTCGTCGGAGAATTTGTGGAGGAGTGACGTGAGATTCCACGAGAACGACTGCGCCTGCCAGATCCTCGGCAGGGCGCGGGCGGTGTAGGCGTCGAGTTCTTCACGCTTGCCCGTCGCGTAGAAGGCGCCCAGTGCATGGGAGAGCACGCACGCGTCCGACACCGCAAGGTTGAGTCCCTTTGCGCCGGTGGGCGGGACGATGTGCGCGGCGTCGCCCAACAAGAACAACGAGCCGAGTTGCATGGGCTGGGTCACGACGCTACGCAGTGGGGCGAGGCTGCGGTCGATGATCTCACCGGTCTGCAACGGCGGATGGTCGTCGGCCGCGCTGCGCCGCGCGAGCTCGGTCCAGATCTGTTCGTCGGTGAAGTCCGTGAGTCGGGTGTCGGCGGGCACCTGCAGGTACTGTCTGCTCAATTGTGGTCCGCGCATGCTGTGTACGGACAGACCATCCGGGTGGGCGCAGTACATGCCTTCTTCGGTGACCGGGGTGGATCGCGCGAGAATCCCCAGCCAGGCAAAGGGATACGTGCGTTCGAGAGTCTCCGTGTATGGCGCGAGTGTGGCCCGGCCGACGCCGTGGAAACCGTCGCAGGCGGCGATGACGTCGGCGTCGACGCGGTGTCTGACGTCGTCGAGCATGTACTCGACAGATGGCGCGGTGCCGTCGAAATCGTGCAGTGACACCTCTTCGGCGCGGAAGACCGGCTCACGTCCCACGGCGCGGAGTCCGTCGATGAGATCGGCCACGATCTCGGCCTGGCCGTAGACGTATGCGTTGCGGCCGCTGAGCCGATGGAAGTCGAGATGATGGGTCGTGCGGTCGAGGCGGATATAGAAACCGTTGTGCACCATGGCTTCACGGTGGAGACGGTCGGCGACGCCGAGTTCGGTGAGGACGTCGACGGTCGAGTTCTCGATGACGCCCGCGCGGACTCGTGAACGTACGTGGTCCTCGGTCTGTCGCTCGAGTACCACGGCGTCGATGCCCTGACCGGCGAGCATGTGGGCCAACGTGAGGCCTGCGGGGCCAGCACCGATGATCGCAACCTGGGTCCGCGTCGAATGTTGTGGCGTGTCAGATGTTCTCACGGTCCCCCTCCGCATCTCGTTCTGAGACGTCTGATCGTGTCGTCCGCTCGGATGATCGGTGGCAACTGTGAGCACGGTCGCAACGACAAGTTTTCTCTTCAGGTTTCGTAAGCCTACCCTTATCTAGTACGGTTGGGCGAGCCGGGCAACCGGAGTGCGGTCTGGTGCCGATACCGCGACGATGACCACGACCTCATACGAAGGGGAGATCGGTGACGGACACGTACAACGGGGATACTCCGCGCGCGGTAGACGATGAAATGACCGAATTCGAGCACGAATTCGAGCCGGAAGCGCCCGACGACCCGGGTTCGGACGCGCCTCAGGCGCCCACCGTGACCGTCGTCATCCCGGCGCGCAACGAGGCTCTGAACCTGCCCTACGTCGCCGAGCGGATGCCCGCTGTCGACCAGATCGTTGTTGTCGACGGGAACTCTGTCGACGACACGATGCGGGTCGCGCGCAGGCTCTGGCCAGACGCCGTGATCATCTCCCAGACCAGGGCGGGCAAGGGCAACGCACTCGCATGCGGTTTCGCTGCCGCGACGTGCGACATCATCGTGATGATCGACGCGGACGGCTCCACCGATCCTGCAGAGATCCCCCGATTCGTCGAAACACTCGTCGGCGGTGCAGATCTCGCGAAGGGAAGCCGCTTTTCCCATGGCGGTGGCAGTGATGACATCACGACGTTCCGCCGACTGGGCAACAAGGGGTTGAACTTCCTCGTCAACCGTATCTTCGGCACCACATTCGCCGACCTCTGCTACGGCTACAACGCCTTCTGGCGTCGGCACCTCGTGGTGCTCGACCTCCCCGACACCGCGCTCGTCGACCATCAGTGGGGTGACGGCTTCGAGATCGAGACGGTCATCAACGTGCGCATGGCACGAGGGGGCCTGTCCATCAGCGAGGTCGGCTCCCACGAGAGCTGCCGAATCCACGGGCGCAGCAACCTCAATGCCTTCAGTGACGGGTTCCGTGTCCTCCGCACCATCGAGTACGAGCGCCGAACACACCGCGCGGTGCGGCGCGCCCGGGTCGCCGACCCGGCCTAGGACGGGACAGCCCCGCTTCCCGGCCGCGAGTCCGCCTATCGGGGTGCGGCCGTCGGATCATGCTCGAGCACAAGGGTGTCGGAATTCTCGTAGATGGTCCGCCAACCCGGTGTCTGACGCATGATGTCCTCGAACTCGGCCGGCGCGCCAGGTCGGTACTCTCCGTAGTACTCGATGACCCGTCGCGACTGTGTCGTGAACGCGACGATAGTCGGCTTGTCGGTCTCGCCGACTTTCCATTCGAGCCAACCGAGCTGCTCCGGAGTTGGGAAAGTGCCACGGGTGTCAGCCAATTCGTACGACAACGGATAATCGAAGTAGGGATTGGCGAGCGTCAGCGGCGCGTAGTTGTCGTTGATCCGGGCGGGCAGTCCCGCCCCGTACAGCATGATGATGCGCGTGCCGGGCGGAGTGTTCGCGGTGATGCGGTCGATGGCGTTCACCTGCTCCCGCGTCTCTACCACCGTCGGCCACAGGGCGAAGTACGAATAGGCGCCGGCGAGTGCGGCCACGACGACGGCGAGCGCAGCGGCCGCGGCGAGAAGACGACGTCGACCGTCCCGAAAACCGTCTAGAGCCGCAACGACATACGGTGCGACGAGCAACCCGCAGCCCAGCAGTGAGTACAGGTAGACGCGGAAGATTGCCTCACCCCCGTAACTCTGCCCGAGCAGGAGCGCGAGAGGAGAGAACGCCACGATCGCGCAGGCGATCACGTACGGACGTTTGTTCTTCCACCCGACGACGGCGGCGAGACCAGCGAGGAGCAGGACGCCGGCAGACAGAGCCCGACAGACCAGCGAGGTGATCTCCTTGGCAGGCACCCCGGAAGCGGTGACGTTGCTGGTGGCATTGCTCACCGGATTGCCTCCCGAGAGGATTCCGTATGGTGCCACTGCGTCGAAGTTGAGGGCCAGGTATGCGCCCGCTATACCGATCATCACCGCCACCGCCCACCACGGTCGCATCTGTCGGAAGATGACGAGCGCGACGGCGGCGGCGAGCGCCCAGAACGGGGTGAGTTGATGTGTGGGAACGATCGCGGCGAAGGGGATGATGGCGAGAACGCCCATCTGCCGGTGGTGCCGTGAGGCGATCAGCATCGTCAGCAGCCCATAGGCGATGACCAGTGTCCACGCCTGTGGTGAGAAGTAGTCCTGAGCAACCCAGTTGACCATCTCGACGCAGAATGCCGCGGTGACCGCCACACGCCTCGATGCCCCGATGGTCCGTGATGCCGAGTACACGATGACCGCGATGAGCACGTGGATGACCGGCGCGAAGGCATGCGCGAGGGTCATGGGATCGAGGCCGGTGACGTCGGAGAACCAGGCCGTCGTGACGAAGAATGCCGGCCACTGGGCATAGATGTCGGTGCCGTTGGGCTGGATGAGGTCGTGTGCCAGCACGTACCGCACGACAGCGATGTGTTTGTAGGTCCATTCGTACAGCGGCACTTCGGTTCCGAGCCAGGTGGTACCGCGCTCGATCACGATCAGCGCGACCAGCGCCGCCACCGCGGTCGGTGTTCGACGCCGCGCGATAGCGATCACGAATGCTGTGGCGACGAGAACGACCGCGGGGATGAGTAATGTGCCCGCGCCGGAGAAGAGTAGACCGAAGAAGCTGGCGTCGACGCCCGGAAGCCCGATCGACAACGCGACCACCCAGAGGATCACCGCGAGACCGAGGAAGACGACGGACACGTCGAATCCGATGCTGCGCAACGAACTCAGCGCGCGTGACGCGAGATCGGCGGGCCACTGACGTAGGGGCGGTGCCGAACGCGTGCGAACGTACGATGAGAGGCTGCTGCACAGAACTGCCAGACATCCGACGACCAGGATGGACGTGGGATGCCAGCGATACGACCACATCGCGCCGATGGCGACGATGGTCGTCACCGACATGCTGAGCGTGACGATGACGGCAGGAAGAACACGTCGTGGTACCTGCACCCAGGTGGCGATCGCCGCCCCGGGGCCGATGAACACGAACGCTGCGACGAGCAGCGCACGCACCGCGGTCGGCAACGGCACGAGACCGAGGAGGCCGAGCAGCGCTGAGATGAGCGCGACGTCGGACAGTCGATACGTGACCGCCTGTCTCCGTTCGGTCGCCGTCGTCGACGGCGCCGGTGAGTCGACGGCGTCGGTGCGTGCGCTCGATGCTTCTGAGTTCGATGCCGACCCGTTCGGAGTCGGTGCAGTCGGTGTCGGCGTCGCCGCTGTCGGTGTCATGTGCTCGCTCCGGTGTGTGTCCTGCGACGGCCGCCCGCGAGTAGCGGTGTCGCGTTCCTGCGCGTCCATCGGCCTCGCGCAAGTGCCAGCGGTCCGCGTAACACCGAGAACACCTCGACACGGCCGACCGAGGCCGAGATGTCGACGAGGACGCTGTCGGGTGGGCGGCAGACACCGCCGTAGGCAGCCGATGCGCGTGAGACCGCGCGAAAACGCCTGCGCAGTACGGAGAAGGCAAGTCGCCGGTGTGCGGCATCGCACGCGATCTTGGTCAACACGGCGCCGAGACCGGCGCCGTAACCTCGCGCCTGGGAGAGAAGGGCGTCGTTGTCGCTGCGATGTCGGTGCCAGACGATCGCCGACGGCTCGGACACCAGGCTGTACCCGGCTACGAGAACGCGGAGGAACATGTCGAGATCCTCGCCGCCCATCGTCTTCGTGCCTGCCCCCAGCGCCTCGTCGAACCCGCCGAGGCGCACGATGCGATCCCGGTGGACGGCGAAGTTCGCTCCGGTCCCGTAGATACCGACCTGGTACGGGAACAGCGGGACGTCCTCTGGCGGATCGTCCAGGGAGTACCGTCGTGCGGTGATGTTGTCGGCCCAGGAGACCCGCCAGTCGAAGTATGCCTGTGCGGGCGTGCGTAATTCGCCGCTGGGAACGAGTCCGCACACGCAGGCGACGTCGTCTGCGCGTGCGAAACCCGCCAGCAGGCCCGCGATCCAGCGGGGGTCGACCACCACATCGTCGTCGGTGAACGCGACTATCTCGTGAGAGGCCGCCACCAACCCTGTGTTCCGTGCGGCCGACAGACCCGGCACCGGTTCGGTGACCAGCCGCACACGCTCGTCACCGAACTGCTCGACGACCCGAGCGGTCGCGTCGGTCAGGGGTGCGTTGTCGACGACGATGATCTCGAGTGAGGGATGCGCAAGGCGCGCGAGCGATTCCAGGGCGAATCGCAGATCCGCAGGGCGCTCGCGCGTGCACACCACGATCGACACGGGTTGATCGGACACTGCGGGGATACTCGCCTGTGTCGCCGGTGGAATCGACACGGTCGCGAGCCCGTTCTGCAGCGGCGTCTCCGCGAAACGGACGGGCACACCGGAATCACGGATGAGTATCCGCGCACGGGTGTACCCCTCGGCGTCGACCGGACGACAGACGACGGTATCGCCGACCGATCGTCTCGTGTGTGCGAGCTCTGCTGTGTCGAGTTGCCCGATCCAGGTCGCATCGGGCCATTGCGGTCCTCCCGTGCTGGGCATGACCGGGTGCAGTTCGACTGGCGCCGTGAACAAATCGGTCATGTGCCGGAGCTCCGTTCGGTTGTGGTCACCCGAATCCAATCGACCGTCATCGTGGCGGGGAAGGTGGTGTCGGCTGACGGCGGGCCGGGCCAGTCGCCTCCGACGGCGACGTTGAGGAGGACGTGGAAGGGGGCGTCGAACACCCATTGGGAGTCCGCGGCGAGATCGGACGGTGTCACGGAGAACAGCTCGCGGTCGTCGATACCGGTGACGATGTGACCGGGCGACTTGCGTATCCAGTAGGTGTGAAATGTGTCGGCGAGCGGGAAAGGTGCGGGACCCGAAGCCGAGAGATTCTGTCCGCGAGGGTCGGAGTCTGCAGGCGTGTGGATTCCGGTGTGGTAATCGGTTGCGGCGTTCAGTGTCTCGATCACGTCGATCTCTCCTGCGCGTGGCCAGCCGACCTCATCGAGGGAGTCGCCGAGAAGCCAGAACGCCGGATGCAGTCCCTGACCGGACGGAAGCGAGATGCGCGCCGAGACGGTGCCGTAGAGCAGGGAGTACTTGCCGCGGGTGGTGAGGCGGGCCGAGGTGATCGTGTCGCCGTCGCGCCGCGCGGAGATCAGCAGATGACCCTTGCCGTCGAGCCTCACGTTGTCCGTGCTGTCGGTGTAGACCTGCTGTTCTCCGTTGCCCCAGCCCCCACCTCCGGTCTCGGCCGTCCACACTCCGCCGATGGGGCCCGCTGGACCGTCGAATTCGTCGGAGACGACGTGCGTATCGGCGGTGTCCGTTGCGGGATCGGCGGTTCCGCGCGGTAGCGCGCATGCCGTGAGCGAGAGGGCGAGCATGCCGGTGACCGCGCACACGAGTTGGCGTTTCATCCGCCGGTCACCGGCGCGGGTTGGATCGGCTCTGCGCCCGCGGCGCCGCTCGACCGATCTCGGGGAGCGCGGACCCGTCCACTCGACACCCCGGCGACGACGACTGCCACGAGGATCGGATAGATGATCATTCGCTGGGTGCCGCCCGAGCCGAACCATCCGGTGAGACCCGTTGCGTAGGAGACGAATGCGACCGTCGCGACGGTTCCGGCAAGCGCCGCGATCGCGCGGATACCCGGCGTCAAGCGTGTGGAACCGGAGAATCCGACCATCGCGATCCCGACCGACGCGAGGACGAAGAACGTCGTGAGTGCGGCCGAATGATGTTGATAGTCGGCCTTCTCGGTGATGATTCCGCTGACCGCCAGTCCGACCCCGGAAATCACCAACGCGCCGGCGTGGGGGAACGTGACGATGCGTCGTAGCGCCCAACTCGCCGCAACGGTCGAGATGGCGAGGCCGGTGAGGACCAGGCTCACATTCATCACGGGGTAGAGCGCACTGCAGGGCCAACTCCCCTGTGGTCCACAGAATTCGAGCCCGAGTGGTCCGAGCTGATCGGTCCGGTACGAGTAGTGACCACGCCACGTGGCCGACACCACCCATTCGGCGGCGAAGTACTGCAGCACGACCAACGCGGCGACCAGCGTGATGCGTGGGTCGGCGAGGAGTCGGAGGATTCTCATCTGACGGGACTCACTTCTCTGGAGGGCTCGCTGGAGTTCACAGGTGCGCCGCGTCGAAGCGCACCCACCGTACCGACGGCGAATCCGGCGCAGGTCGCGACCAGTCCGGCAACCAGTGCGCCGACGCGTGTCGGAGTTCGGCGTGAGCGCCAGATGCCCGCCGGGAGAGTGCGGGTCGCGTATCCGCGTTCGGCAGCCAGTGCCGCGTCGGTAGAGGTCAGTCGAGACAACGTCGCCTTGGACCGCCCTTCCTCGTAACACCGACGGGCAAAGTAGGAGAACCGGTCCCGGCCGGTGGAGACCGCGTGATGCACCAGGAAACCGGTGTTCCGAACGATCGTCGTACCCGGGAAGCGCTGGTAGAGGGCGATTCCCATCAGGGTTTCCTCGCAGCCCGCGGGTAGGTCGTTGCGACGTCCCAGGAGCGCGGAAAAGCCGCCGATCGCGTCGAGTCGATCACGACGCACGGCCATCGCCGCTCCGATCGGATTGCGGATCCGCGCGCCGTCGGCCGGAAGTCCGCGGTAGTCGCATCCGACGACCCATCCGAACTCATCTGGGAACCATGTCGGTTGTGGTACAAGCCAGTTCGCCTCGACTGCGCCACCGATGGCGCTGACGTCGTCATCGGCGAACCTCGTCCGGATCGCTTCGAACGACCCAGGTGCGGGCTCGGCATCGTCGTCGATGAACACCAGGACGTCGCCGCGCGCTGTCGTCGAGCCGGTGTTGCGGGCCCCCGACAGGCCACGAGGTCCCGACGACGCGGTGACCCTGACAGCCGTGCCGTCGAGTCGCGCTTGCAGTGCGGCGAGCAGATCGTCGTTGTGATCGACAACGACGACAAGCTCGTCGCCGTCGCGTAGTTGGGCACGTGTCGCGGAGATGGACCTGTCGAGAAGCTCGTTGCGTGCAGAGGTGTAGCAGCAGATGATCGCCGACAGAGAGGGCGTGGCGGGGTGCTGCGGGTACGGGTGCGGCAACTTCGACTCCGGACGGCATGCGGGGCAACGGACCCCGGTAGCCTAACCCATGGGATTAGGGAAGGCTAACCAAACCACCCAGGGTCTGCGCCGGAAGGTCGGCGAGTGCGGCGGCGACCGCTTCCCTGGCGACGACATCAGGGCGGAAGGTGGCGGTCAGGCACAGACTCCCAGCGGCCAACGTGCTGGTGACGGTCAGCCCGGTAGGAGCCGGAGGGTCGGCGACACCGATGACGAACGCCCGGTCGTCGTCGACGAAACGCCAGCGGCCGTCCCGCCCGGGAACCACTCCTCCCGACGAGTGCAGGAGGTCGACGGCGGCCTCTCCGGTCGGCGCGACTGATCGCTGGTCCGGGAGCCCGGAACGACCACGGTGTTGCTCGAGCCGCGACTTCAGGGCTGTCACAAGCAAATTCGCCACTGGTCGTCCCATCCTCGCCGCCGATGCGAGTTGGGCCTGCAGGGCCGCTGGTGGGGTATCGGGGAGGACGACGAAGTCGAGACCGGCCGCGAAGTTCGCCATCGTGCGCACGGTGCCCGGCAGGTAGGCCCTCGCGTCGAACGGCAGTGTGACCATCGGATTGACCCGCACTCCCGCGGCCGTCAGCGCACGCACCAGAGCGACGGTGTGAATGGTGAACATCCCGACACCGGGGGCATGTGCTCTCCGCGCCGCGCGCATCGACTCCACCACGTCGGCGCCGATCCGTACGAAGACACTCGTGGTCTCGCGTGGCGGATCGACCCGACCCATCTCGCAGGTCTGCGGCGCACGGTAGTCGCGGGACCGATGCATCCGCGCGAGCGCGACGATCCGTCGTGGATCGCACAGCGTCGCCGCACCGGCGATCGCCAATGCGCGCGTCGATGTGCGGTGCCGCGACGACGCGAGGTCCTCGTGATCGGCGACGCCGAGCAGGACGTCGACGATGGTGTTGAGCAGGGTGGTGTCGCCGAGTCCGTGATCGTAGTCGATGGCCACGTGATCGCCGCTGAGGATGACGCGGAGCTGGTCTGACGGGAGCGTCGACAACGCGTCGAGCAGCGTTCGGGGTTCGTCGGTCGGGGGCACCGTGTGTACGGCGGAAGCGAGTCCTCCGGGTGCGAAGAACCACCCACGACGGTTGGTCGACGGGTGCAGTCCGATCCGTGTCTGTGGGCCGATCTCGGCGAAGCGGAGGAGTCGAGCGGTCGCGGTGCCGGCGTCCGGGAGATCGAGTGGGCCGAGGACGATGGCACTGCGTCGAGCAGCGTGGTGCACGTCGATGGCCCCGCCGGTCACGGGGCGTGGCGTCTCGAGGTGGGGGGCCGGGCAGCTCATTACCGGAGACTTTAACAAAGCCTTACCTAATAAGGGCGGCTGCCTCGAATGTCCAATTCATCTTCCGTTCACCTTTGGTGTCCGGGCCGTCCACCAGCGCACCCTACTGTCAGTGCGACCGGGCAACGCCGCACGGCGGAACTGCCATGTTCTGATGCTGGAGGGAACCAGAAAGTGAAATTGAGTCGTACAGGAGCTGCTGTCGCCGTGATGGCGGCCAGTTCCGCCCTCGTTCTCGGTGCGTGTAGCAGCAACGCGGACAAGGGGGGCACCAGCGCGGCGCCCGCATCCGCGGTGACCGACATCAAGTGTGAGGGCAAGCAGTCGCTCAAGGCGAGCGGTTCCACAGCCCAGGCCAACGCCATGAAGATCTTCTCCACGTCGTTCGCGAAGACCTGCCCGGGTCACGAACTCGCCTACGGCGGCGGTGGTTCGGGTCAGGGCGTGTCCGACTTCACCCAGAACCTCACCGACTTCGGCGGCTCCGACTCGCCGCTCAAGGGTGACGAGATCCAGAAGGCCGCGCAGCGTTGCGGTTCCGAGGCGTGGCAGCTGCCGCTCGTCTTCGGACCGATCGCCGTGACCTACAACATCGACGGAGTCGACGACCTCGCGCTCTCCGGTCCGACGCTGTCCAAGATCTTCAGCGGTGAGGCCAAGACCTGGAACGACCCTGCGATCGCCGCCGACAACCCGGGCAAGACCCTGCCCGCCACCCCGATCAGCGTGATCTACCGCGCCGACCAGTCGGGAACGACCGACAACTTCCAGAAGTACCTGACCGCCGCGGGCGGCTGGACCAAGGGCGCGGGCAAGACCTTCAACGGTGGTGTCGGCGAAGGTAAGCAGGGCAACCCCGGTGTCGGTTCCGCAGTGAAACCGACTCCCGGCTCGATCGCCTACGTCGAGTGGGCGTACGCACAGTCCAACAAGCTGTCGATGGCCAAGATCATCACCGACCAGGACAAGAGTGGTGTCGCGCTGAACGCCGAGACCGGCGGTAAGACCATCGAATCGGCGAAGCTGAAGAACGGTCCCGAGAACCACAACATGGTCATCGACACCGAATCGTTCTACAAGCCGACCACCGCGGGCGCCTACCCGATCGTTCTGGCAACATATTCGATCGTGTGCTCGAAGTACGCCGATACTTCGGTAGGACAGGGAGTCAAGACGTTCCTGTCGGTCGCATCTGCACCTCAGAACCAGGGCCAGGACCTGATCAACGCGGGCTACATCCCGCTGCCGAGCGACTTCCAGCAGAAGCTGACGTCGTCGATCAACGCCCTGCAGTAGTAGCAACACACGAAGATCACCGACTGAGAAGCGATATGAGTTATGTCTGTGGATGACACCACCGGTGTGGGCCGGGGGAAGGCGGAGACCCCGCCCGAACCCGGCGCGCAGCCCCCTGAATCGCCCGAGCAGTTGCCCGCCGACTCCGACGAGCAACTCGACGAGCAGATCCACCCGGGCCTGCGTAGTCACCGCGGTGCCATGGGCGACCGCATCTTCTCCTATCTCGCCCGGGGTACGGGCTTCTTCGTCGTCGTCCTCGTCGCCGGTATCGGCATTGCGCTGATCATCAATGCCATACCGGCGATGGTGGCGAATCACGGCAACTTCATCTTCTCCTCCGACTGGGACGTGAGTTCGTCGAACTTCGACAACGACACCGTGCGGTTCGGTATCTGGGAGTTGTTCCGTGCGACGGTGCTGACCTCGCTGTTCGCCCTGGTCATCGCCACGCCGATCGCCATCGGGATCGCGGTGTTCCTGGTGGAGTACGCACCTCGACAGATCGCCCGACCGCTCGCGGCAGTGATCGACCTGCTCGCCGCGGTGCCGTCGATCATTTTCGGACTCTGGGGCATCTACATCCTCGCTCCCGTCATCGCACCGGTCGCCGGATGGCTGAACGACGTCCTGGGTTGGTTCTTCCTGTTCTCCGCCGGGAGCACGTCGGTGCGCGGTGGAGGCACGATCTTCACCGCCGGAGTCGTGCTCGCGATCATGATGCTGCCGATCATCACGTCCATCACCCGAGAGGTGCTGCGGCAGACGCCACCGGGGCAGAAAGAAGCCGCTCTCGCGCTCGGCGCGACCAAATGGGAGGTCATCCGGATGACGTCCTTCCCGTACGGTCGCTCCGGCATGATCGCCGCGGCGATGCTCGCCCTCGGTCGTGCTCTCGGCGAGACGATCGCGGTGATGATCATCCTGAGTGCGGCGGTCGGTCGTCTCAAATGGTCGCTGTTCGAGGGTGGCGACACGTTCGCGTCGAAGATCGCTCGCGACGTCGGCGAGTTCGTCGGTAGCCAGGACACGCAGAGCGCCTACATCGCCGCCGGACTGGTGCTCTTCCTCCTGACGTTCGTGGTGAACGCGATCGCCCGCGTGGTCGCAGGCGGAAAGGTCAACGGATGAGCATCGCACTGGACAAAGGCGCGGGCGGCGGACCCGTCAAACAGCACCCGTCCGCGTTCCGAGAGATCTCACTGAGCCGTCGAATCCGGAACAACGGAGCGCGCATCGCCTTCTTCGCCTGCTTCGCCCTCGGCGTGATCCCGCTGGTGTGGTTGCTGTGGACCGTGATCTCCAACGGCGCGAGTGCCATCACCGATCCGCACTGGTGGTTCGGTGATGCGTATGCGGTGGACACGACGACCGACTACGGCGCGGGTATCGCCCCGGCGATCGTCGGCTCGGTCATCCAGGCGCTCGTCGCGACGATCATCTCCGTCCCGATCGCGGTGCTCACCGCGGTCCTCCTCGTCGAGTATCCGACGTCGAAGCTGGTCAAACCCGTCAGCTTCATGGTCGACATCCTCGCCGGCGTTCCGTCGATCGTGGCCACCCTGTTCATCTTCACGGTGTTCGTCATCGGACTCTCCATGGGACAGAGCGCGTTCATGGTGAGTCTCGCGTTGATCCTGCTGATGGTCCCGATCGTCGTGCGGTCGTCGGAGGAGATGCTCAAACTGGTTCCCGACGAACTGCGCGAAGCGTCGTACGCGCTCGGCATCCCGAAGTGGAAGACGATCATGCGCGTCGTGATCCCGACCGCGCTGTCGGGCATGCTCAGCGGCATCTTCCTGGCGATCGCGCGCATCATGGGCGAGACGGCCCCGGTGCTGATCCTCGCGGGTCCGGCGAGTTCACTCGTCAAGACCAATCCGTTCGAGGGTGGCATGAACTCGCTGCCGCTGTTCATCAAGGACATGTGGGCGGCCAGCCAGCCGGCGTCGTCGTTCTACTACTGGGGCGCGGCTCTCACGCTGATCATCATCATCGCCGTTCTCAACATCATCGCGGCACTGCTCGCGAAGTACCTGGCGCCCAAATCCAGGTGACGCCCCCCACCAGCACGAGAAAGTAGTGCCATGGCCAAGCGCCTCGACATCAAAGATCTGAATATCTACTACGGCAAGTTCCACGCGGTGAAGGACGTGACGCTCGCCGTCCCGCCGCACAGCATCACGGCTTTCATCGGCCCGTCGGGCTGTGGCAAGTCGACGGTCCTGCGCACGCTCAACCGCATGCACGAGGAGATCCCCGGCGCATACGCGGTGGGCAGCGTGATGCTCGACGGCGAGGACATCTACGCCAAAGAGGTCAACCCGACCAGCGTCCGCACGACGATCGGTATGGTCTTCCAGCGCCCCAATCCTTTTCCGACGATGTCGATACGCGACAACGTCGTCGCGGGTCTGCGGCTGCAGGGCATCCGCAACAAGAAGCAGCTCAACGAGGTTGCCGAGCGCAGCCTGCGCGGTGCCAACCTGTGGGAAGAGGTCAAGGACCGTCTCGACAAGCCCGGCGGCGGACTGTCGGGTGGCCAGCAGCAGCGACTGTGCATCGCGCGTGCCATCGCGGTGTCGCCCGACGTCCTGTTGATGGACGAGCCGTGTTCCGCGCTCGACCCGATCTCGACACTGGCGATCGAGGATCTGATGGGTGAGCTCAAGAAGGATTTCACCATCGTCATCGTCACGCACAACATGCAGCAGGCGGCGCGTGTCAGCGACCAGACCGCGTTCTTCAATCTCGAGGGCGTCGGACAGCCGGGTCAGCTGGTGGAGATCGGCGACACCGAGACGATCTTCACGCACCCCACCAAGCGTGAGACCGAGGACTACATCTCCGGTCGCTTCGGCTGAGTGCGAGCCGTGTGGCGCGGGCTCACATGTTGAGCAACAGGATGACCAGGAGCGCCAGCAGCGACAGCGTCACCCCGACGTAGACGAACAGCTGCCGCCGACCGAAGTGTCGCTCGGCCTCGTCGTCGGGTACGGCGTTGAAATCGGGTTCCGCCGGATAGTGCACGCCCATGGCGACCAACCCTAGACCGCCCGACCGTCAGCCGTGAAGTCAGGCGCAGCTCATCAACGCAAAACGTCGGCGGATCACAACCCGAGTCCGGGTGTGATCCGCCGACGTCGTTGCGTCGAGTGTGTCAGGAAGCGTCTTGGAACTGCTCGGGTGTCTGGCCGGTGGCCTGGAACACGACGCGGCGACCGATCAGGACGGCGTGGTCGGCGAAGCGCTCGTAATAGCGGCCGAGCAGGGTGACATCGACGGCTGCGGCGACGCCGTGCTCCCAGTCGCGATCCATGAGGACCGTGAACAGATGGCGGTGCAGATCGTCCATCGCGTCGTCGTCCTCCTGCAGACGCGCTGCGGCCTCGGGATCCTGAGTGTCGAGAACCTCGCGGGCATTGGCAGCCAACGCGACAGCGAGCCGGCCCATCTCCGCGAAGTATCCGTTGACCTCTTCGGGCAGTGCCTTGGCCGGATGGCGACGCCGGGCAACCTTGGCGACGTGCAATGCGAGCGCACCCATACGGTCGACGTCGGCGACGATCTGAAATCCACTGACGACACCGCGTAGGTCGCCGGCGACGGGAGCCTGCAGCGCGAGAAGTGCGAATGCCTGCTCTTCGGCGCGCGCGGACAACTCGGACAATCGGTCGTTCTCTGACAGCACTTCCTCGGCGATGGCGAGATCGGCCTGTAGCAGGGCCTGGGTGGCTCGGTCCATGGCTGAACCCGCCAGATCGCACATTTCGCCGAGCACCGCATTGAGTGAATGCAGCTGTTCTTGATACGCGGTACGCATGTACTCAAGGGTACTGTGCGTGCGCCAGATCACCGTCTCGAGCGTGGTGAACACACCGTGAACGCCGGGTGAGGGTTGTTCAGGAGCAGGTGGTGTCGCCTGCGTTGGTCACGGCGAGGTCGTTGGGCAGGTTGCTGGTGTTGGTCGCCGCGGGCAGCTGTTCGGCCGAGAGTGTCTGCCCGACTGCCGGGACCGTCCCCACGCTTCCGCTGAAGTCACTGCCGAGAATCACCTCGACACCGGACTTGACGGTCTTGTCGCTCTGGATCTTCGCGCCGGGGAACATCGCTGCCAGGGTCGCTGCCGAATCCTGTTCGCCGGGGCCGTATCGCACGACGGTGTCGCTGCGGTTCTCGGACGCGTCGGCGACGCCGCGGACGTCGAACCCCTGCGCGGTCAACTGGTCGGAGGCGTCGGAGGCCTGGCCGGCCCTGCCCGTGCCGTTGAGCACGCGAACTCCGACGTTGCCGGGGTTCTGCGCGGTCGCCGAGACCGCGGTCGGCGTCTCCGACGTACTGGTCGTCGTGGCGCCTGCGGCAGTGGTCTGCTTCTTCGAGGAGCTGCCCGACTTCTTCTTCGCGGCCTGCTCGCCGGGGAGCGGCTGGTCGTCGATGATCGCATTGAAGATCGCATTGATGTCGTCGGTGCGGGGGATCTCGTTGTTCGACCCATCCGTGGCGGTACCCGACGTCGGGATGGTCAGGAACGTCACACGGCCCGCTTCGATGCCCTGCATCGAGTCGGCGAGTTTGAGCAGCGACTGGGTGTCGACGCCGTCGACGTAGCTGTACTGGATGAAGGTGTTGACGATGCTGTTGAGTTTCGACGGATTCGACAGGACGTTGCCCGAGAGCGTCGACCGCAGTAGCGACGACATGAACAGCTGTTGGCGTTTGATGCGGCCGTAGTCGCCATTGCCCTCTGTCGACACGGTGCGGGCCCGCACGTAGTTGAGTGCCTTGCGACCGGTGATCGTCTGCTTGCCCGGCTTGGACAGGATCTGACCGAGTTCGTAGTCGTAGAGCGGCGTGGTCGAACAGACCTCGACGCCGCCGACCGCGCGCACCACCTTCTCGAACCCGTAGAAGTCCATGCCGATGAAGTGGTTGATGTTGAGACCGCTCATCTCGGTGATGACCTTCACGAGGCACTTGGGTCCGCCGTCGGCGTAGACACTGTTGAGTTTGACCTGGTCGGCACCGGGGAGATCGGCTGTGTAGGTGCCGGAGCTGTTGTCCCACTGCTGGCAGTCGGGGCGATTGACCTGCAGATCGCGCGGGAACGAGACCGCGACGACGCGGCTGCGGTTGGCGGGGATGTTGACCAGGATCACCGTGTCAGAGCGGGCACCCTCGGCGTCGGCGGTGGTACCGGCGCCGACCTTGCCGTTGTTGCCGCTGCGGGTGTCGGTGCCGACGATCAGATAG
Source organism: Gordonia otitidis (assembly GCF_020735545.1). Taxonomy (NCBI): domain Bacteria; kingdom Bacillati; phylum Actinomycetota; class Actinomycetes; order Mycobacteriales; family Gordoniaceae; genus Gordonia; species Gordonia otitidis. Next base: position 1,058,088 of record NZ_CP085974.1, on the reverse strand, counting down.
TTCTCGTCGCCGTACTGTGCGTCCTTGTTGCGGATGTTCGCGTCGTCGGGATCGACAGCGGCGATGGTCCGCCAGTTGCCGTTCCACGACTTCAGGTAGCCCCAGACGAAGCCGGTGCCGACCAATGCCATGACACAGGCGATGGCGACGAGGATGCGGCCCGTGAACGTCGCGTTCTGCCGCAGGGAGCGTTCGCGGCGTCGTCGTCCCACACGTTGCGGTCGCGAACGTAGTGCGATCGTCTCGGTGAGATCGGGTGTCGGCTCGAGCGGCGGGCCGTCGGGCGCCCCGTCGGAGTCGGGGATCGGGGTGGCGGCAGGAGGCGGCGCCGCAGCGGTGGGCGTCGGGGCCGACGTCGGCTCGGCGGTCGTCGAGCCGGGGGCTGGGTCCTTCTCGCCGGCGGGGGACGTCGATTCGACGTGAGACCCCTGGGCCCGTGACTCCTCGACGACGCGCTCGGTGGTCGCCTTGTCGCTGAGGTCGACGACGGGCTCCGGTGTAGCACCGACGATCGGGATCTTGCGCGTGACCTCGCCGGCTCCCGGCTGTTCGGGTGGCCGTGGCCGTGACCGGGGTTCGTCGGGGCGGGGGGCGTGATCGGAGGCGCCGCGTTGAGCTCGACGACGCCCCGGACGATGACCGGTGATGCGGGGGATGGCTTCGGTGGGCGACGAGTCGTCGACCGACTGTCCGGGCCGCGCATCCGGGTCTGCGTTCATCTGCTCCATGAGCTCGCGGACGGTCATCCGACTGCGCCCGCGGACGTAGCGGTCGGTGGAGCGTGGCTCGCGAAGCCTGCCGTACGTGGGGTCGTTACGGTCGGGGCTGCCGGAAGAAGAGGAATCGTTCGTCGGCCGTGCGCCGCCCCGGTCGCCCGGCTCGTCGCCGTGCGGCTTGGGTGTCCAACGACTCACGTGACAAATCCTCGTACCCCGGTGTGGACGCTGCCGCCCGTCGGGGCTGAACGCTGCGGCGCGCAGGAAGAACTGAGATCCCCCGGTGCGGGACCTTCGGACATAGTACTGACCGGTCCTGAGAAGAACCCGCTGAGTGCGGTTCGACGCACCGGCGCTAACCGCCGGAGTGCATCACCTCTGCGCCCGCGGGGACGACGTCCTCGTCGGGGTCGTCGAGCCAACCGTCGGGCAGCGCGACCTTGGCGGGTGATCCCTGGCGGCCGCGCGGACCGTGCCCGTCGTCGGGGAACGGTGTGTCAGCGGGCAGGGAACCGACCAGTTCGCGCAATTCGTCGAGCGTCGACACGAGTGACATGCGCGAACGGATCTCCGACCCGGCGGGGAATCCACGCAGATACCAGGCGACGTGCTTGCGCATCTCGCGCATGCCCTTGTCCTCGCCGTGGTGGTCGGCGAGCAATTCGCCGTGCCTGACGATGATCTGTGCGACTTCACCGAGATTCGGTGCGGCGGGTGCGGGCAGTCCGTTGAGTTCCGCGGCGAGTTCGGCGAAGAGCCATGGCCTGCCAAGGCAACCGCGTCCGACGACGACTCCGTCGCACCCCGTCTGCGCCATCATGGCCACGGCGTCACGCGGTTCGAAGATGTCACCGTTGCCGAGGACCGGGACGTCGGTGACGTGATCCTTCAGGCGTGCGATCTCAGACCAGTCCGCCTCGCCGGAATAGCGCTGCGACGCTGTGCGGGCATGGAGCGCAACGGCTTTCGCGCCCTCGCCCGCGGCGATGCGGCCGGCGTCGAGGTGGGTGTGGTGTTCGTCGTCGATACCGATGCGGAATTTCACCGTGACGGGGATGTCGGTGCCCTCGGTCGCCTTGACCGCCGCGGCGACGATGCGTCGGAACAGCGTGCGCTTGTAGGGGATGGCCGATCCACCGCCCTTGCGGGTCACCTTCGGGACCGGGCAGCCGAAGTTCATGTCGATGTGGTCGGCGAGGTTCTCGTCGACGATCATCTTCGCCGCTTCGTAGGTGTAGCGCGGGTCGACGGTGTAGAGCTGCATCGACCGAGGGTTCTCGTCCGGACCGAACGCGGTCATGTGCATGGTGACCGGGTGCCGTTCGACGAGTGCGCGTGCGGTGACCATCTCGCAGACGTACAGGCCGGACACGGTGCCGGTGCGAGACAGCTCGAGTTCACGACACAGCGTGCGGAATGCCACATTGGTGACGCCTGCCATGGGCGCGAGCACGACGGGACTTGCCAATTCGATCGTGCCGATCCGCAGTGGGGTCGCGCGGGCAGCCGAGCGCGCACCGGCGCCCCCGGTGGACGTCGAGGGCGCCGGTGCGGCTGAAGAGGGGATCGTGGCGGTCAAATCAGGGTCACACCGATCGGGTCAGGAAGCCTGACGCTCGCGCTTCTTGGCTTCGCGGGCGAGGGCGCGGTCGCGCATCTCCTCGAATTTGATGGTGTCCTTCTCGAGTTGCTCGAGGAACGCGGCGAGCTCCTCGCGAGTCTGCTCGCCCTCGGCGGAGAAGTCGTCACGGTCGAAGACATTCCACTTGCGCAGGACCGGCTGGATGACCTCTTCGAGATGCTGGCGCAGGTCGTAGATGCCGTGCTTGGCCATCAACACGCCGTGACGGCGGAAGTTCGGCATACCCGCACCCGGCATCTGGAAGTTGGTGACGATGTCGGTCACGGCACGCAGTGTCTGGTCGGGAGCGATGTCCATACCCGCGCCGCAGATGTTGCGGTAGAAGATCATGTGCAGGTTCTCGTCGGCGGCGATGCGCTGAAGCATCTTGTCGGCGATCGGGTCGTTGCAGGCCTTACCGGTGTTGCGGTGGCTCACGCGGGTGGCGAGTTCCTGGAAGGTGACGTAGGCGACGGAGTGCAGCAGGCCCATCTCGCCGCCCTTCTCCATCATCTCCTCGACGCGGTCGCCCGCGGCGGCCTCAGGCGAATAGCCGTTGGTCATGTGGACCATGCGGTCGGCCTCGAGCTGGGCGGGATCGACGCCGCGAGTCACCACGAGGTAGTCGCGCATGACGATGGAGTGCCGGTTCTCCTCGGCGGTCCAGCGACCGACCCAGTAACCCCATGCGGAGTCCATCGAGAAGTTGTCGGCGATGACCCGGTGGTAGGAGGGCAGGTTGTCCTCGGTCAGCAGGTTGGTGATCATCGCGGCCTTGGCGACCTCGTCGAGTTGCGACTGCTCGGGCTCGTAGTCGACACCACCCAGTGCCGCGTAGTTGCGGCCCTCGTCCCACGGGACGTAATCGTGGGGGTTCCAGTTCTTGGCGATCTTGAGGTGCCGGTTGACGTTCTCTTCGGCAACCGGTGCCAACTCGCGAAGCAGATCGAGCTGAGTGAGCTCACGTGCCATAGTTCGTTCCTCCGAACGGTCCACATTAGAAGGTGGGTGGGAAATCGGTGATCCGACCGCCTTCTCTGGTTGTCATGCCTGGCTCGGTCACCGACATGGACGCAGTCAGTCAATTAGGGTACGGCACCGAGCAGGCGTTACCCAAGTACGTACTTACGGTGTCGTAACCTGGCTCGCGAGCGTTACCCCCGAAACGCTCGGCCGAACGTCGACGCCCACTGAGCAGCGTCGTCGTCAAGGGTACCGAGTTCACGCGCTCTGTCACACCAGCGCTTCGCCGCCGCGCCGAACTCCATCGGGTTGTAGATGTCCTCTTCGCAGCGCCAGAGTCGGTCGCCCGCGTAGGTGACGATCGAGAGGTTGGTTGCGGTGATGACGCTGCCGTCTCCGGGATCACACATCGGGTTGTCGACCTCGAAGATGACGCGGCCGGTGGGTGCGTCGAACACTTTCCACAGGTTGGGAAAGGCAACCATGTGATCGCCGGGGAATCGCGTCATCGTCTTCACGATCCACGGCCGGATCTCCTCCCGTCCGTGCATCGTGCCGAGGGCGTGCTCGATGTAGTCGGCGTCCGGTGTGAACAGGTCGGCGAACCGCGTCCATGCCGACGGCCCGGCCGCTCGATCGGCGGCCGCCTCCGCGGCGATCTCCGCGACCGTTGCCTCGAAGACGTCGAAGGCCTCGGACAACTCGTCGAGCGAGAAGGGGGTCGGCGAGAAGCGGGAATCTGCTAGTCGGGCATCTGGGGCAGGTCCGGCGTTGTCGGTGCGCATCGGGCTGATCGTAGGGAACTATCAGGGGTTCGCGAGGCGTTATCCACAAGGAGCGGGATGAGTGAACGTTTCACCCGCTTCGACTGCGTCGACGACCGTCCACGGGGATGATCGACACGTGGGCCGCCGCGACGGTGCGGGCGGGCAGAGGATGTGGAGGAATTCGATGGAACGGCTCAGCGGTCTGGACGCCTCGTTCCTGTACATGGAGACGCGATCGCAACTGATGCAGGTGATCGGTCTGATCGAGGTCGACCCGTCGACCATTCCGGGCGGCTACTCGTTCGGCCGCGTGCGCGATCAGATGCGCCAACTCGTCCGCGCGACGCCCAAGTTCCGCCGCAGACTCGACAATTCGTTGATCAACATCGACCATCCGGCGTGGGTCGAGGACGATCACTTCGACATCGACCGGCACGTGCATCGCGTTGCCGTGCCTGCACCGGGCGGCATCGGAGAGGTCACCGAACTCTGCGGCCACTTGGCTAGTCAGACTCTCGACCGCGCGAAGCCGCTGTGGGAGTTGTGGGTGATCGAGGGCCTGTCCAACGGGCGCATCATGATCATGCTCCGGATGCACCACGCCGCGGTCGACGGAGTCGGCAGCGCCGAGGTGCTGGCCCAACTGTGTTCACTCTCGCCTGAGCAACCCGACCTCGAGGCCGATCTTCTGAATCAGTCCGCGGGCGGGTCGTCGCATGCGATGCTGGCGGCGACCGGTGCTGTCCACTACCTGATCCGACGTCCGATCGCGATGGCCCGGCTGCTCCCGGAGACGGTCGCGGTGCCGATCGCCTGGTTCCGGCGAGCGCGATCGCACGAGGCGATGCCCGCGCCGTTCCAGGCGCCGCGGACCCGGTTCAACGGTCCGATCAGCCCGCACCGTTCGATCGCGCTCACGCAGCTCTCCCTCGCCGACATCAAACGCGTCAAGAACCGCTTCGGCGTGAAGGTCAACGATGTCGTCCTGGCGATCACCGGCGGAGCGTTACGCGAGTATCTGCTCGCGCACAACGAACTACCCGACCGCCCCCTGGTCGCCATGGTGCCGGTGTCGGTGCATGGAGCAGACGACAGCGGTTTGATGGTCCAGGGCACGAACAAGGTGTCGGGGATGTTCACGCAGCTGGCATCAGATGTCGCCGATCCCGTCGAACGAATCGAGCGGGCCGCGGAACTCTCGCGCAAGGCGAAGGCCCACCATGCCGACATCGACGCGAACATCCTGCGGGCGTGGGCGCAGTTCGCGCCGGGCACCACGATGTCGACGCTGATGAAGTTCTACGGCGACCGCAAGCTGTCGCTCAAGCATCCGCCGATCTTCAACGTGACGGTGTCGAACGTCGCGGGCGCCGACATCCCCGTCTACTTCTGCGGCGCACGGGTCACCGGGGTGTATCCGCTCGGGCCGATCTTCCATGGCCTCGGGTTGAACATCACCGTGTTCTCGGCCGACGGCATGCTCAACGTCGGCATCCTCGGCTGCACCGACCAGATCCCCGATATCGACGTGCTCGCCCACGCATTCGACGAGCAACTCAAGACACTGCTCGAGGTGTGCGGCGACTGAGCCACACTAAGCTTTGCGCTGTGTCCATCTATCGCCACGGATTCGCCCGCATAGCGGGCGCCGTCCCCGTCGTCCGAATCGCCGACCCGGCCGCCAACGCGCAGGCCACCATCGACTTGATGCGGCAGGCGAGCGCCGAGGGTGCGGCACTTGTCGTGTTCCCCGAGATGGGGCTCACCGGCTACAGCATCGACGATCTGGTGCAACAGGATGCGGTCATCGACGCTGCCCTCCAGGCGCTTGCGGCGGTGGTGGCGGCGAGCGAGGGACTGCGTCCACTGGTGGCGGTCGGACTGCCGCTGGTCGTCGACGCCGGGCTCTACAACTGTGCGGTACTGCTGCGTGACGGACGCATTCTCGGTGTCGTGCCGAAGGCGTTCCTACCCAATTACCGCGAGTTCTACGACAAGCGATACTTCAGCGCGGCGCGCGACGCCGTCACCAAGAACGTGACAGTCCTCGGACAAACGGTGCCCTTCGGCACAGACCTGATACTCGACGCCGTCGACCTACCCGGTTTTGCCCTGCATCTCGAGGTGTGCGAGGACGCATGGGTGCCGATTCCTCCGAGTACATGGGCCGCACTCGGTGGTGCGACGGTGCTCGCCAATCTGTCCGGCTCGCCCGTCACGATCGGGAAGGAGTCGTATCGGAAGTCGTTGTGCACCAGCTTGTCTGCCCGATGCATAGCTTCCTACGTCTACGTTGCCGCGGGCTACGGCGAATCCACCACCGATCTCGCGTGGGACGGTGACGCGCTCATTGCGGAGAACGGCGGACTGCTCGCTCGCAGTACGGGATTCGAGACCAGCGAGCAGCTCATCGTCGCCGACGTCGATCTCGACAGGTTGCGGCAGGAACGTATTCGCATGGGCAGCTTCCACGACCAGGTGGGCGACCTCAAGGAACAACTGAAGTCGTTGCGCCACATCGACTTCGAGTTCGGCGACCTCGACGTCGACGACGACCTGCGCCGTTCGGTTGCACGCTTCCCGTTCGTACCCGCCGACGCGGGCGACCGTGACGAACGATGCCGCGAGGTGCGCGACATCCAGGTGCAGGGCCTTGCCGCCCGACTGCGTGCCACGGGTATCGAGAAGGTGATCATCGGCGTGTCCGGTGGTCTCGACTCGACGCTCGCGCTGCTCGTCGCCGTCGACACCTTCGACCGACTCGGCCTGCCGCGCACCAACATTCTCGCGTACACGATGCCGGGGTTCGCGACGGGCGGAGCGACACTGCGTCGCGCACACGTGTTGATGGATTCGCTCGGTGTCAGTGGAACCGAGCTCGACATCCGTCCGTCGTGCGAGCAGATGCTCGCCGACCTCGGCCATCCATATGCCAGGGGCGAGAAGGTCTTCGACGTCACCTTCGAGAACGTGCAGGCGGGCGAGCGCACGTCGCACCTGTTCCGCCTGGCCAACTTCCACGGCGGCATCGTCCTCGGGACCGGCGATCTGTCGGAGCTCGCGCTCGGCTGGTGCACCTACGGTGTCGGCGATCAGATGTCGCACTACAACGTCAACACGTCGGTCCCGAAAACGTTGATCCAGTACCTGATTCGGTGGATGATTTCCACCGGCCAGTACTCCCGGGAAACCACCGACACCCTCGCCGAGATCCTCGACGACGTGATCTCGCCCGAGCTCGTGCCGCCGGGAGAAGACGGTGCGATCCAGAGCACCGAGGACACCGTCGGCCCCTACGAACTGCACGACTTCTTCCTCTACTACCTCACCCGCTTCGGCTATCGCCCCGACAAGATCGCCTACCTGGCCGGGCAGGCGTGGGGCGACCGGGAACGCGGCGCGTGGTCGGAGCTGATCGCTCACGAGCGTCGGAATGCCTACGATGCCGCGACCATCGACCACTGGCTCTCGACCTTCCTCAAGCGGTTCATGAGCAACCAGTTCAAGCGCACCGCGATGCCGAACGGCCCCAAGATCGGCTCGGGTGGGTCGCTCTCGCCGCGCGGCGACTGGCGCTCGCCGTCGGATGCCTCCGCCCGCACCTGGCTCGACCAGCTCCACGGGCGCTGAGGGCGCGGCTGCTGGGCCGCGGCGCCGCCAAACCCCGCCCACGGCACCGGGAATTGTGTCGACGGCACCGCCGAGCCCGGCGGCGGCGCGGTGAGGCGCGCCGTGGTGGGTGCGGGCCCGGAGGCCGAAAGTAGGGGAAGGGATTCTTCCGCGGGATTTTGCCCGTTCCGCTAGTTGTTTTTAGGGGAAGGGGCGGGAAGTAGGGGAAGGGTGGGCCGGTGCGCCGACGGCACCGCCTAAGCCTCGATCCACCGATTTGCTTGTGATCGGTCGGTGAGGGATAAACGAAATGCCCTGTCTGAGTGACAGAATGGGACTTCTCTAGGGTTCCATCCACACACACAGGAGGGCATGTCGTAGATGCGATTGTCTCACACTCACCCGGTCCGGTCTGCATCCTGTGACGATCCGAATCTCCTCGCCGCTGCGGGGGTGGTGCCGGTGATGGCGCTGGCCGAACGCGCCAGCCTGTCGGAGTTGGCCCGCGAGCATCTGAGCGTGCCCACCGACAAGGGCGCCCATCCGGATCGGAAAATGTTTTCCCTGGTGGCGGGGATGGTGGCGGGCGCCGACAGCATCGACGACATGGCCGTGTTGCGACACGGCGCGATGGGCAAGGTGTTCGACCATCCTTACGCCCCGTCGACGTTGGGATCGTTTCTTCGCGAGTTCCGGTTCGGGCATGTCCGCCAAGCCGATGCGATCGCCACCCGGCTGTTGGCGGGACTGGCTCGCCATACTCCGGTGCTGGCGGGGATCGACGGGCCGGTGATGATCGATATCGACGACTCGATCATCGAGGTCCACGGCCCGGCCAAGCAGGGCGTCGGATTCGGCTACACCCGAGTGCGTGGGCTGAACTCGGCGATCACCACCCTCACCTGTGGTGACGGTGCGCCGGTGATCGCCGCTCAACGCCTGCGCAAAGGGGCGTGTAACTCCGCGCGCGGGGCGCATCGGTTGATCGCCGACACCCTGGCCACCGTGCGGCGGCTACGGTCGTCCGATGCGTCGGGACCGATACTGCTGCGAGCGGATTCAGCGTTCTACGGCCATCGCGCGATCACCACCGCGCTCCGGGCCGGTGCGCAGGTGTCGGTCACCGTGCGTCAGGATTCCCACGTCCGAGCAGCGATCAGCGAGGTACCGGCAGATGCATGGACGCCGATCGAGTACACCGACGCCGTCTTCGACGAAGACAGCGGCCAGTGGGTCTCGCGGGCCGAGGTCGCCGAAGTACCGTTCACCGCGTTCACCTCCAAAGCCAAGCGCCTGCAGGTATCCGGACGGCTGGTGGTGCGCCGTATCCCTGACTTCGCAGCCGAGGGAGACGGCTTGTTCGACGTGTGGCGGTTTCATGCGTTCTTCACCACCAGCGACCTGGACACCGTGACCGCCGACAAGACTCACCGCGGTCATGCGATCATCGAGCAAGTCCACGCCGACCTCAAAGCCTCCGCATTGGCGCATCTGCCCTCGGGAAAGTTCTGCGCGAACGCCGCATGGCTGGTGTGTGCGGTCATCGCGTTCAACCTGACCCGCGCCGCAGCCTGTCTCGGTGGACAGCGTCTGGCGAAGGCGACTACCTCCACCATCCGACGCACCCTGATCTGCATACCCGCTCGAATCGCGTCCTCAGCGCGGCGCATCACGATGCATCTACCCGCCCGATGGCCGTGGGAACGCGAGTGGAACCTGTTGTTCAACAACACGATCAAACGACAACACTCAGCCTGACCCCTAACCATCGGCCAGAACCGGCCCCGACACGAAACCCAGTGAAACACGCCGACACCAGAGATCGGCGACTCACCCACGCCCACCGCCACCCCGAACATACACAACACATTTCACGAGACATCAAAAAGCCGATCGGTGGATCGAGGCTAAGTCGTCGACGGCACCGGGTTTCGCGCCGACGGCACCGCCGAACCCGCCGACGGCACCGAGAGTGGGGCTGGCGGCGCGGTGAGGCTCGTTGACGGCACCGCCAAGCCCGGCGGCGGCGCGGTGAGACGCGGCAGGGGCGCGCGCCCCGGAGGCCGAAAGTAGGGGGAAGGGTTTTCCGCGGGTTTTTGCCCGTTCCGCTAGTTGTTTCTAGGGGAAGGGGCGGGAAGTAGGGGAAGGGTGGGCCGGTGCGTCGACGGCACCGGCATTCGCGCCGACGGCACCGCTCAAACCGCCGCCGGCCCTACAGTCCCAGGTCCTTGGCGATGATTGTCTTCATCACCTCGTTGGTGCCGCCGTAGATCCGGGAGACGCGTGTGTCGGCGTACAGCCGGGCGATGGGGTATTCGGTGATGTACCCGTACCCGCCGTGGAGTTGTAGGCACTTGTCGATGACGCGCCCCGCGGTCTCGGTCGCGAAGAGCTTGGCGCGCGCGGCGTCGGCGACCGACAGTTCGCCCCGGTTGTGCAGAATCAGTGCCTGGTCGACGAACTGCTGCACCGCGGCGACGTCGGCCGAGCACTCCGCGAGGACGAACTTGGTGTTCTGGAACGAGGCGACGGGCTTGCCGAAGACATCGCGCTCACGGGTGTAGGCAAGGGCATGCTGCAAAGCCGCATTCGCGGTGGCCGACGCTCCGATGGCGATACTCAGCCGCTCCTGAGCCAGATTGTGGGTGAGGTAGGAGAAACCCTTGCCCTCCTCGCCGAGCCGGTCCTCGACGGGCACGCGTACCGACGTGAACGACAGCTCCGCGGTGTCCGACGCCTTGAGGCCGATTTTCTCCAACTTCCGCCCCACGGCGAAGCCCTCAGAGGTGGTGTCGACGACGAGAATCGACAGCCCGGCACGACGGTTGTCCGCATCGAACGGTGCGGTACGGCAGACCACGAGGATGCGGTCGGCCAGCGCGCCGCCGGTGATGAACGTCTTCGCGCCGTCGAGTATGTAGTGGCTGCCGTCCTCGGAGAGTTTGGCCGTCGTCGAGATGTTGGCGAGGTCGGAGCCCGTGCCCGGTTCGGTCATCGCGATGGCGAACATGATGTCGCCCGAGGCGAATCCGGGCAGCCAGCGCTGCTTCTGCTCGTCGGTGGCGTACTCCATCAGGTACGGCAGAATCAGATTGGTGTGCACCGACTCGCTGCCGAAGGTTACGCCCGCGAGCGCGGTTTCCTCCGACACGACAAGCGAATACGTGAAGTCCTGCACACCACCGCCGCCGTACTCCTCGGGCACCTCGATGCCGAGCACCCCGAGTTCGCCGAGCTTGCGGTAGAAGTCGCGTGGCGGATGCCCCTGCTGCTCCCACTCGTGGTGAACCGGAACGACCTCCTTGGCGATGAAGTCGCGAATCGTCTTGCGGAACGTCTCATGGTCTTCGTTGAATACGATGCGCTGCACGGTTTTCCCTCCGTAGTCGTATGTTGCTTCGTTCAGTGGACGGCGTACTCGCGCAGCAGTCCCTTGCTGATGATCTGCTTCTGGATCTCACTCGTGCCCTCGCCGATGAGCAGGAACGGTGCCTCGCGCATGAGCCTCTCGATCTCGAACTCCTTCGAGTAGCCGTAGCCCCCATGGATGCGAAACGACGCCTGGGTGACCTCGGAACAGTATTCGCTGCACAGATACTTGGCCATGCCCGCGGCGACGTCGTTGCGTTCACCTGAGTCCTTGAGCCGCGCCGCATTCACCATCATCAGGTGCGCGGCCTCGACCTTGGTGGCCATCTCGGCGAGGCTGAACGCGATCGCCTGGTGCTCGGCGATCGGTTTGCCGAAGGTGGAGCGCTGCTGCGCATACTCGATGGCGAGTTCGAAGGCGCGCTGCGCGACCCCACAGGCACGCGCGGACACATTGACCCGCCCCACCTCGACACCGTCCATCATGTGCGTGAAGCCGCGGCCGGGCACTCCGCCGAGGATGTCGTCGGCCGACGCCCGATAGTCGTCGAAGATCATCTCGGTGGTGTCGATGCCCTTGTAACCCATCTTCTCGATCTTGCCTGGGATGGTCAGTCCGGTGACCACCTCGCCGAATCCTGCGGGCTTCTCGATGAGGAACGTGGTCAGATTGCGATGCGGCTTGTCGGCGCCCTCGTCGGTGTGCACAAGGGCCGCAACAAGAGTCGACGACGCTCCGTTCGTCAGCCACATCTTGGCGCCGTTGACGGTGTACGAACCGTCGTCGGCGAGCTTGGCGTTCGTCTTGATCGCGGCGACGTCGGATCCGAGGTCTGGTTCGCTCATCGAGAATGCGCCTCGAACCTCGCCGGTGGCCATCCGCGGCAGGAATCGTTGCTTCTGTTCGTCCGTGCCGTGCTGACGGAGCATGTAGGCGACGATGAAGTGGGTGTTGATCACCCCCGAAACGCTCATCCACCCGCGTGCGAGTTCTTCGACGCAGAGCGCGTACGTCAGCAGCGATTCGCCGAGACCGCCGTACTCCTCGGGGATCATCAATCCGAACAGACCGAGTTCGCGCATGCCGTCGACGATCTCCTGCGGATAGGTGTCGTCGTGTTCGAGCTGCTGCGCCGTCGGAATGATCACGGTGTCGACGAACCGCCGCACCGTGGCGACGATCTCCTCCTGGGTGTCGGACAGACCGAGGGTGCCAGCGAGACGTGCCATGGTCCCAGGGTGCACCAACGACCCGGCGCGCAGGAACGGGGAGATCGGCTAACAGACCGATAGGACAAGACAATGTCACGGCTCATAGGCCGCGGCTATGACCCCGTGAACGCGAATCTACTTGTGATCACACAGGCGAAGTGGTCGGCTCGAAGTGACCGCAGGAGCCCCGTGATGGACGTAACCACCGGCGGCGGAACGAAGGGACACCCCGATGTCAGATGCAGTGATCGTCGACGCCGTGCGCACTCCGATCGGGCGTCGTAACGGCGCGTTGTCGGGGATTCATCCGGCCGATCTGTCGGCCCACGTGCTCGAGGCACTCGTGGAGCGGACGGGGATCGAGCCGTCGGCGATCGACGACGTGATGTGGGGCTGCGTGAGCCAGCACTCCGAGCAGGCGGGCAACATCGCCCGCACAGCCGTGCTCGCGGCGGGATGGCCGACGACGGTGCCCGGCACCACCATCACCCGCGCGTGCGGTTCGAGTCAGCAGGCGCTGGCCATGGCAGCGGCCGCCGTGATCTCGGGGCAGCTCGACGTCGTGGTCGCAGGAGGGGTCGAATCGATGAGCAGGGTCCCGATGGGAACCGCAGCCCCCAACGGCGAAAGCCAACCGGCCACTGTGCTCGACCGATTCGGCGTCGACCGCTTCAGCCAAGGCCTGGGTGCCGAGGAGGTGGCGCGACGCTGGGGCCTGGATCGAACCCAGCTGGACGAGTACTCGTTACGCTCGCACGAACTCGCAGCTGCCGCTACGGATTCGGGTGCGTTCGACGGTCAGCTCGCCACACTGCCCGGCATTCTCGAAGGCGATGAGGGCATCCGCCGTGGCGGAACGCTGGAATCGCTCGGCAAGCTCAAGACGGTATTCGACGAGCACGGCGTCATCCACGCGGGCAACGCATCGCAGATCTCCGACGGCGCCGGTGCATTGTTGGTGATGTCGAGTGAGACCGCGGCTTCGCGCGGATTGACACCACTGGTGCGGATACACACGACCGTTGTCGCGGGGGATGATCCGGTGATCATGTTGACCGGACCGATCCCCGCCACGGCCAAAGCGCTTGCACGGTCGGGCCTCTCGATCGACGAGATCGGGGCATTCGAGGTCAACGAGGCCTTCGCTCCGGTGCCGCTGGCATGGCAGATCGAAACGGGCGCGGACGAGAAGGCGCTCAACCCGCTCGGCGGTGCGATCGCCGTGGGGCACCCACTCGGTGGATCGGGAGCCATTCTGGCCACCCGACTTGCTCACCACATGCGCGACAACGGCATTCGCTACGGTCTCCAGACGATGTGTGAGGCCGGGGGAATGGCCAACGCAACGGTTTACGAATTGCTCGGCTGATGACACAACTGCATTACCCCGAGATCACGCTCGATGCTCTTCCGGCAAGTATGGCGGCGATGTACCCCGGCCGGAACGCCGTCATCGATGGCGACAGAGTGCTCAGCTACGCCGAATTGGACTGCCGGACAGCTGCAGTGGCCGCGGGCCTGTACCGTGCTGGTGTCGACGAGCGAGACGTCATCGCCCTGCACCTCGACAACAGCATCGAGTTCGTCCTGGCCTACTACGGTGCTCTGCGTGCAGGTGCAACGGTCACACTGGTCAACCCCGCGCAGCCGGCGCCGGGCCTGCGCGCACAACTCGACGACACGAACGCAGCGGCGGTGTTCACCTCCAGCGGGCACCTCGACGTGCTCCGTGAGGCGCTCGGCGACGACTCGCTCCTCACGATCGTCGTCGACGGCTCGCCCGACGAGCACACGACCCTGGACGAGATCGAGACCGGCCACGCGACAACCGAACCGACCCCGCTGACGATCAGTTCCGACGACGTCGCTCACCTCGCGTTCACCGGCGGTATCACCGGCGTGTCGAAAGGGGTTGCGGTACTGCATCGCAACGTGATCGCCAACGTGACACAGATGATCGCATGGCGCGCGGGTCACGCGGTCCGGGACAACGGCACCGGTCTGGTGGCACTCGAACCGCGCGGTGGCGCCAACCGGGGCGTCGTGCCGGGGCAGGCTGCGACGATCGTCGTGTCGCCACTGTTCCACGCGCACGCGTTGATCAACATGTCGTTTCTGCTGATGTGCGGTGCCACCCAGGTCCTCGCGGGAGGTCGACATGGTGTCAGGTTCGATCCCGGCCGCATGCTCGAGCTGATCGAAACCCACAGGGCGACATACATCACCGGTAGTCCGACGATGTGGGCAGCTCTCGTCGCTCATCCCGACGTCGCCACCCGCGACCTCGGCTCCGTGGCCGTGGTGTCGTCGGGTGCCGCTCCGATCGATCGGGTGACCCTCGACAGGCTTGCGACGGCGTTTCCGCACGGATCGGTCGTCGAAGGCTACGGATTGACCGAGGCGACCTGCCTGGTCACGTCTGCACCGCTCGTTGCGACCGAGGAGGACGGGCTCGGTGGCTATCGGTTCGGGAGTGTCGGTGTACCCACCTTCGACACCGAGATCGAGATCCGATCGCTCACCGACCGCACGACCCCGGTCAGTCGGGGTGAGCGCGGCGGACTCTGGGTTCGTGGCCCCCAGGTGACGGCGGGTTACCCGCATCACCCGGACATCACCGCGCAACAGTTCGTCGACGGGTGGCTCGACACCGGCGACATCGCCTACCGCGACGAGGACGGCTACGTCTACATCGCAGACCGCGCCAAGGACATGCTGATCTACAAGGGGTACAACGTGTACCCGCGCGAACTCGAAGAGATTCTCGTCACCCATCCGGACATCGCGTCGGCAGCCGTCGTGGCGCGCGATGCGGGCGTTGTCGGTCAGGAACCGGTCGCCTTCGTGGTCGCTGAAGAAGGCCACGACATCGATGCACAGACTGTGATGACTTTCGTTGCCGAGAAGGTGCTGCCGTACAAGAAGATCCGCGACGTCTTCACCGTCGACGCACTGCCGACGTCGGCGGCGGGCAAGATCCAGAAGGTCGCACTTCGTGAACTGGTCTCGACATCGAAGGAGCCCGCTCGTCATGCGTGACATCGTCATCTGCGAACCCGTGCGCACGCCGATCGGTCGTTACGGTGGGATGTTCCGCTCGGTGACCGCGGTCGACCTCGGCGTCGCTGCTCTGACCGGACTGCTCGAACGCACCGGCCTGCCGCACGACGCGGTCGACGACGTCATCCTCGGCCACTGCAACGGCAACAGCGAAGCACCGGCCATCGGACGGGTGGTGGCACTGGACGCAGGCCTGCCGACGACGGTGCCGGGCATGCACGTCGACCGCCGTTGCGGTTCCGGTCTGCAGGCGGTCATCCAGGCCGCCTACCAGGTGGGCAGTGGCGACGACGATCTGGTCATCGCGGGCGGCACCGAGTCGATGAGCAATGCGTCGTTCTACTCGGTGGACATGCGCTGGGGAGGTGCTCGCACGGGAATCACCATGCACGACAGCCTTGTTCGTGCCCGATCGACAGCAGGTGGACGTGATCATCCCATACCCGGCGGCATGATCGAGACCGCGGAGAACCTGCGCAAGCAGTACGGCATCTCCCGCGAGGAGCAGGACGAGTTGGCCGTCGAATCACATCTTCGTGCCGTGCGCGCGCAGAAAGATGGTGTCCTCGCCGAGGAGATCATCCCGGTGACGGTGCGCACCAGAAGATCCGAGACTCTCGTCGACACCGACGAGCATCCCCGCCCCGACATCTCGATGGAGTCCCTCGCGGCCCTCACTCCCATCATGTCGGCAGGCGACCCGGACGCGACCGTTACCGCCGGAAACGCCAGCGGACAGAACGACGCCGCGTCGATGTGTGTGGTCACCAGCTCCGACATCGCGGAACGGTACGGCCTGCAGCCATTGGTTCGTCTGGTGTCGTGGGGATCGGCCGGAGTGCCGCCGGAGACCATGGGGATCGGACCGGTGCCCGCGACCGCCCGTGCTCTCGACAAGGCCGGGATCACACTGTCCGACATCGACGTCATCGAACTGAACGAGGCATTCGCCGCCCAGGCGCTCGCGGTGACACGCGAATGGGGTTTCGGTCGATTCTCTTCCGACAGCGCCGATTTCGCGCGAACCAACATCCATGGTTCGGGAATCTCGCTCGGACACCCCGTGGGAGCGACTGGCGGGAGAATGCTCGCGTCCCTTGCGCGTGAGCTCGTCCGACGCGATGCCCGGTACGGTCTCGAGACGATGTGCATCGGTGGTGGGCAGGGCTTGGCCGCCGTGTTCGAACGGGTGCACTGACCCCTGGGCCGTCAGGGTGTCGGCGCGACGCATCGGGCGATCGTCAGAAAGGCCTGGGCCGCCGCCGACAGTGCCGTCGGGTCGTACATCAGGACGAGTGAGCGGACGAAGCGTGGGCGGACCGGGCGGACGGTTGCACGGTCGGCGACCGATTCGGCGACCCGACGTTCGAGGAGCGTTGCGCCGACGCCGGCCAGGACCATCGGCAGTCGTTCCTCGCGATGCTCGGCAAGCACCGCCACCGGTGGTCGCACCCCGGCCTCGCGCATCGCACTCTCGATCTCGTCGGCGACGCTGCCCCCGCGGGGCACGAACACCATCGGAATCCGCGGCAGGTCCGCGATGTCGATCGGACCGTCGGGCAGGTCGGTACCCGGCGGACACACGAGCCAGAACTCCTGCTCTCCCAACATGATCACCTCGAGGCCGTCGGCTCGTGCGTCGAGAGTGCCGAGGTGGGTGACGACGAACTCACAACGGCCCTCCTCGATCATGGCCGATGCCGCCGACTCGTCGTGCATGTCTCGGACACGGACACGTGCCGCGGGATGCTCGGCAACGAACGCGGCGAGAAGATCCGCGAGGCTCGCACCGTCGATGAAGGGCGATGCCATTATCTCGATCCGACCGGTGATCTCCTCGGCACCGACCGCCAGCGCGTCCTGTACAGAACCGACGTCGCGGACCATCTGACGTGCGGAACCAACCAGTGCCCGACCGGCGGCGCTCGGTACCATTCCGCGTCCGATCCGGTGGAAGAGCTGCACCCCGAACTCGCGCTCGAGGGCGCGCAGAGCCTGTGAGACGGTCGGCTGTGTCACGCCGAGCGTTGCCGACGCACCACCGATACCGCCGTGGTCGACGACGGCGAGGAAGTACTCGATCTGACGGAGTTCCACCGGTGTCCGCCTATCCGAGGTCGTCCGCGTCGAGGGTGGCGTCGACAGCGCTCAGCGCGTCGTCGTCGACTCGTGCCGGTGCGCCACAGGTACGACGCGCCACAGCGATGAAAGCGGCCCCTGCCGGGGACGGTTGGCCCGACCGGACGAGCATGCCGAACTCGTGATGGAGCGGTGGGGTCATCGGGTAGGCGACGGCGCCGGGGATCTGTTCGGCAACGGAGTCCCGCGGCAGGATGGTCGCGCCCACGCCGCGGTTCACCAGTTCACGCACCGTGGGTGGATGCGCGCAGTCGACGACCACGTTGCGCGCGTCGTCGCCGATGACGTCGGTCAGTTGAGTTCCCATCGTCTGGTCGGACAGATCGATCACCAGGGGTAGCGATCGAACGGACTCTCGCGCCAGCGCACCGTCTGTGGTGTCGACCGACAGCGACGGCGGCGCCGCCAGTACGAGTTCCTGCGTGCCCAGGGGGGCGAAGACAAAGGTCGAATGGTCTGCGGCCGAACCGATCAGACCGATCTCTGCCTCACCGTGCCGGAGTCGATTCACGATGCCGGCGGGCCCGTCGGCGGCGAGGATGCGGACGGCGACCTGGTTGAACCGTGCGCGGAAGTCACGCACGATCGATACCAACGGTGTCACGGCGAACATCGAATCGGTGACCACATCGACGGTGCCCGAACGCAACTCGCGGACTGCTGCGACGCGGTCGCGTGCGCGGTCGACGTCGGCGAGGACACGACGCGCGACCACCTCGACGCGTGCTCCCGCGTCGGTGAGTTCGAGTCGACGCCCCGAGCGGTCGAACAGGGTCACCCCGAGGCGGCGTTCGAGGGTACGGATCGCCTGCGAGAGCGACGGCTGAGAGATGTAGAGGGCCTGCGCAGCCTTGGTGATACCGCCGTGGTCGATGACCGCGACGAAATAGGTGGCGAGATGCAGATCCACCACCTGATCGTAGGCGAGCGTCTGCGAGCTGCGTCACGCCCGGGTCAGTGACCCGTCCACGTCGGTGCACGCTTCTCGGCGAATGCCCGTGCACCCTCCTGCGCGTCGTCGGAGGCGAAGACCGGGTCGAGGATGCCGCGCTGCGCGGCGAACAGCTCCGGATCTGTGTACCGGATGGCCATACTGACGACCTGCTTGGTCGCACGCACGGCGAGGGGGCCGTTGGCGGCGATCCGACCCGCGAGTTCGCGCGCGGCGTCGAGAGCTCCGTCCGACGGCGCCAGCGTGTTCACCAGGCCGAACTCGTGCGCGCGGACCGCGGTGATCGGATCGCCGGTGAGCGCGATCTCCATCGCGAGTTGGTACGGCAGTATCTTGGGCAGGCGCAGTAGACCGCCCGCGGCGGCGGCGAGTCCCCGCTTGACCTCGGGAAGACCGAACTTCGCGTCCTCGGCGGCGACGATCAGATCCGCGGACAGCGCCAGCTCGCAGCCACCTGCCAACGCCCACCCCTCGACGGCCGCGATGAGTGGTTTGCTCGGCGGTGCGGAGGCGATCCCGCCGAATCCGCGACCGGGGACACTGGGAAGTTCGCCCCGCGTGAACGCCTTCAGATCCATGCCTGCACAGAAGGTTTCGCCTGCGCCGGTGAGGATTCCGATGGTGATGTCGTCGCGGCGCTCGAATTCGTCCATCGCGGCGGCGAGTTGTTGCGCGACCTCCTGATCGACGGCGTTCCGCGCGTCCGGCCGGTCGATGGTCACAACGGCTATGCCGTCGGCGAATTCGGTGTGCACCGGGGTCATCGCAGGGATCCTCTCGTGGTTGCGGATTCGACGTCGAGGTCATCGGGCAGGGGATCCGTGATCGTCCAGCGGATCGGCTCGTGACCCGCCGACGAGATGACACCTCGCGCCTCGAGGACGAGTAGATGTGCGTTTGTTTCGCGCAATGCCATGCGCGACAGGGGAATCGACAGCTCGGAGAACGGTCGCGACCACGTCACCGTGCGCGTCACCTCCCACGCTGTCGCGCCGGGTTGGTCGGAGACGGCTTCGGTGATCTCGGTGAGCCGCTCCTCGTGGTGGGAGAGAAGATCCGTCACCCGGTCGGCGAGCCCGCGGAACCGGTACTCATGGCTGGGCATCGCCTCGAGGTCGCCGATGTGCTCGGTCCGCGCGAGAGAGGTGAGGTAGTCGGCCAACGGACTCGGGGTCTGGAACGGATTGGTCGACACGTTCGGGCTGATCCGGGGGAGCAGGTGATCGCCGGTGAAGATGACCCCGGCGTCGTCGTCGGCGAAACAGAGGTGGCCCGCCGTGTGTCCCGGCGTCCAGACCGCGCGCAGATTCCAGCCGGGGACGTCCAGCGGTGAGCCGTCGTCGAGTTCGACATCCATCGTGCGGCCGTCGGGGAGGCGGACGAACTCGAGTAGGCCGGTGTCGGCGACGTCGGTCGGCGCGCCGAGGATGCGCAGGTCTTCCTGGGCTGCCTCGAACTCGCGAGCCTGCTCCGCCTCGGAGTGGAACCGCAGGTGACGTGCGTCCGCGGTGTGCATGGCGACCTGCGGATCGACGTGCTCGAGGAGTCGGGGTACGAGTCCGAAGTGGTCGGGGTGCAGGTGCGTGACGAAGACGTGCGAGACGTCGGTGAGGTCGTGCCCGGTCGCGTGGATGCCGTCGACCAGCATCTGCCAGCCCGCGTCGGTGTTCCACCCGGTGTCGATGAGTGCCAGTCGACCGTCCGCCGTCGCCAGCGCGTACACGAGGATGTAGCGCAACGGGTTGCCGGGCATGGGCACCGGAATCGACCAGAGGCCAGGACGTACTTCTTCGACGGGCGGCAGTTCCTTGCGACCCCACGCCTCGCGCTGACGATGCCCGGTGACCACGATCGACGTACTCATCGTCTCATCCGACCACGGCGCAACCGAGCGCCACAAACACCCGTCGGCTCACGGGCCGTGAGGAAACCCCTATAGGTGATTCGCGCTGGGAACGGTCGCCTGATCCCACACGGCGAGTAGTTCGTCCATCACGTCCGTCGACATTCCGAACAGGCTCAGGTGGCTCTCGCCGTGCAGGCTGAAGAGTTTGGCGTCGGGCACTAGCGACACCACGTGCTCGCCGTGGGCGTAGGGGACGATGTGGTCGTGATCGCCGTGCCACCAGCGCACCGGGGTGACGACGTCGGCAACTCGGAAACCCCAGTCGCGCGAGAACACCCGCACGTCGTTGAACGGCGCCTCCATGCGGTGTGAACCGCCGCTGAGCAGGTCGTCGAGGAACATCGCGCGGAACTCGGGTCGGCTGAGCAACTCGCGGTCGGCGGCGGGGGAGAGCCTGCCGTAGAGCAGGATCGCAGGTTCGGCGATCGGACGTACGAATCGCAACGCCGTACTGATCGCCTGCCCGACCGGTGCGCCGACGAACGGGAGGATGGGTGCAGCGCGGCGGGCGAGTGCCACGGCGCCACCACCGATGGCCTCCGGCCCCACTGTCGGCGCCACACCACCGACGATTCCGGCGACGTGGACGCGCGGCCCGAACTCGTGCGCGACGGCCAGCGCATACGGGCCTCCACCGGACACCCCGATGACGCCGAAGTCGTCGATGCCGAGCGCATCGAGCACATCGACGAGGTCATCACAGAAATCCCGCACGCACTCGTACGGATGGGCCGTCGACGACCCGACACCCGGTCGGTCGATGCCGATGAGCCGGACGCCGCGGGCCGCGGCGTACTCGCGTGCTTCGATCGGGATCTGCCGACGAGCACCGGGAGTGCCGTGGAGCCAGAGGATCGGGCGTCCCGATGCTGAACCGAACTCCGCGAAGCCGATGCGGCGCTTCTTGCGTTCGAGCGATGATGTTCCGACTGCAACGGAGCCCTCGATCTTCGGGCGATCGACGTCGATCATGTGACCAGGATCTCATGATCGACGCTACCGTGGGCGTCAGGGTCCTCGACACCGTTCGCATCTAACGCGTGCCGTCTCCGACGAATGCAGGCATGGTTGAGCCATGGCCTCCGCCTGGCAACCACTGAAGAGTTCGGTCTTCCGGAATCTGTTCATCGCGCAGCTCGTGTCGAACATCGGGTTGTGGATGCAGTCGGTCGGCGCGCAGTGGTATCTCGTCGACCAGCACGCCGGCCCAGCGGTGATCTCGTTGGTGCAGACCGCCAGCCTCGCCCCCACGCTGTTGCTCTCGCTGGTGGCGGGTGTCCTGGCCGACAGCCTCGACCGCAAGTGGCTTCTCGTGGTGATGTCGGTGTACTCGACGGCGATCGGGGTGCTGATGGCCGTGCTGGCGTTCACCGGGCACCTCAATCCCGCCACCCTGCTGATCCTGACGTTCCTGCTCGGCGCGGGTGCTGCGCTCTCGTCACCTGCGTTCCAAGCGATCCAGCCCGAACTCGTCCCGCGTGACGAGATACCCGACGCCGCGTCGCTGGGCAGCGTGTCGGTCAACGCCGCCCGCGCGATCGGTCCCGCGCTGGCAGGCGTGATCTTCTCGTTGGGCGGAGCGGGCACGGTCTTTCTGCTCAACGCCATCTCGTATCTGGCCGTCGTGGTCGCCCTGTTGATGTGGAAACGCTCGGGACAGAGCTCCGACATCGTTCCCGAACGTCTGTCGGACTCGCTGTGGGTAGGGCTGCGCTATGTGGCGGCGGCGCCCATCGTGCGTCGAATCCTGCTGCGATCAGCGCTGTTCGCCATCCCCGCGTCGGCTCTGTGGGCTTTACTTCCGCTGATCGTTGCGCACTCCTTTCATCTCGGATCATCGGGGTACGGTCTCGTGCTCGGCGTGCTCGGCGTCGGCGCGATGATCGGAGTGGCGTTGATGCCGTGGATGCGGCAACACCTTTCGTCGGCGGCGATCCTCGCACTGTCGGCCCTGGTGTTCGCCATAGCGACCATCGGCGCGGCCTTTCTGCCGCTGTGGCCGTGTCTGGTGCTCTTCCTGTTCGCCGGAATCGCGTGGATCGCGACACTGACCACCCTGAATGCGGGGGCGCAATTGACGCTCCCGCAGTGGGTCCGTGCACGCGGGATGGCGGCCTATCTCCTGGTGTTCATGGGGTCACAGGGGATCGGCGCACTGATCTGGGGCGCTCTCGGCTCTGCCATCGGTACGCGGTGGGCACTGGTGATCGCAGGAGTGTGTCTGCTGCTGACCGCGGCGAGCGTGCGGTTACTCCCGCCGTCGCCGGTCACCGGCAAGCTCAGCCGCGACCTGTCGATGGCATGGCCGGTACCGACGTTGATCTTCGAACCCGACCCCGACGACGGGCCGGTCGAGGTCAGTGCGATCTACAACGTCCCGGCCAACCGCCATGCCGATTTCCTCGCCGCCATGCCCGCGGTGGCGAGATCACGCCGACGCACCGGAGCGCGCAACTGGCATCTGTACCGAAGCGCCGACGAACCCGACCACTACGTGGAGCAGTTCATCGTGCCGTCGTGGTCGGAGTATCAGCGTCAGCATCGTGAACGGTGGACCGAGTACGACCACGACAACGTCGCGCGAGTGCTCGCCATGACCGAAACCGGCATACCCGACGAACGGCACCTGTTCAGCACGGATGTTCGCTGAGCGCGCACGGACGGAAAACGCCAGCGTGACGGCGTACCGTTGTTCGGGTGAGTGCAGACGTTTCCCCGGCAACGCAGAGCTCGACGCCGTCGTCGATTCAACGGATCATCCGCGGTGTTCGCCACGTGGCCACGCCCTATCCCGTTCGTGATCTGCCCGTCGGTCGGATGGTCGAATTACCCGGCCGTGGAACCACATTCGTCACCGACTCCGGACCGGAGGACGCTCCCGCCGTCTTTCTGCTGCACTCGGTGCTCACGACGGGTCTGCTCTGTTGGTATCCGTCGATCCCGCAGCTGAACGGTCGCTACCGGGTCATCACACTCGACCAGCGGTGGCACGGGCGCGGAATCCAGGCGGCCGGGTTCGATCTGCGCGACTGCGCCGACGACGTCGTCGCGCTCGCCGACGTCCTCGGCATCGACCGTTTCATCGCCGCCGGGTTCTCCATGGGCGGCGGGATCGCGCAACTCGCGTGGCGCCGACACCCGGGCAGGGTATCGGGGCTCGTGTTGTGCTCGACGGGGCCGTTCTTCAGTGAGCGAGACCCGCATCGGCGCGGCCGCGACGCCCGCATCGGACGAATCCTGCGCCCGATCTACGAATCGCTACCGCGCCCATCGTCGGAGAGCCTCGATCAGCCCTCGAAGCACACCACCGTGTGGGCCTTCAAACAATTTCTGTCGACGCCGCTGTCGCACGCAGGCGATTTCGGCGAAGGCCTCGGCAACTTCGACTCCCGCCCATGGCTCGGCGAGATCGACGTCCCCACGTCGGTCGTCGTCTCGACCCGTGACCACACCGTCGAGCCGGAGCGACAACAATTGCTCGTCGACGGCATTCCTGGCGCACGCCGATTCGACGTCGATGGCGGCCACGCCTGCTGCGTGATCGGCGTCGAGAAGTTCCTCCCGCCCTTCGTCGCCGCCGTCGACGCGGCCGCCCTCGCGTCTCCGGTGCTCGTCAGTCGGGGCTGATCGGCGCGTCCGAACGTTCCGCTGAACGCCGTGGCAGACGATGCTGTCGGCGGCCCGCGGCCACAAGACCTTCGACGCGGATCTCGCCGGCGATCCCGACAAAGGCTCGCTGTGAGCAATCTGGAGTAGGGTCGGAATCGTGCCCTCCTTCAGCCCATTGGAGTGGCCGGTCTTCCGGCAGTTGCGCACCGGCGACAAGTACGGCCGCGGTCCGGCCGTACAGTCTCCGCGCACCCGCGCCACCGAGTCGAGGACCGCCACCGCCGATCGCGTGGTGCAGAGCGTGTGCCCGTTCTGCGCTGTCGGCTGCGGGCAGAAGGTCTACGTCAAAGACGATCGCGTCATCCAGATCGAGGGCGATCCCGATTCGCCGATCTCGCGCGGGCGGCTGTGCCCGAAGGGCGCCTCGAGCGAACAACTGGTGAACAACCCGATGCGGCAGCGCACCATTCGTTATCGCGCGCCGTATGCGGCCGAGTGGACCGATCTCGATCTCGACACGGCCATCGACATGATCGCCGACCGGTTCGTCGAGTCGCGGCGTCGGACCTGGCAGGACACAGATGACCAGGGTCGCGTGCTGCGTCGCACCATGGGCATCGCTTCGCTCGGTGGCGCAACGCTCGACAACGAAGAGAACTATCTGATCAAGAAACTCTTCACCGCGGCGGGCGCGATTCAGATCGAGAACCAGGCGCGTATATGACACTCCGCAACCGTTCCCAGTCTGGGAGCCTCATTTGGACGCGGCGGCGCCACGCAATCACTACAGGACATGGCGAACTCCGACTGCATCGTGCTCATCGGCGGCAACATGGCCGAAGCGCACCCGGTTGGATTCCAGTGGGTCGTTGAAGCACGCTCCCGCGGAGCGCGCGTCATCCACGTCGACCCGCGGTTCACGAGAACGTCGGCCAACGCCGACAAGCACATCTCGATCCGTGCCGGCTCCGATGTCGTGCTGCTCGGCGGGCTGATCAATTACATGATCACTCACGAGCGGTACTTCCGGGAGTACGTCGTCGCCTACACCAACGCCGCGACGATCGTCAACGACGACTACCGCGACACCGAAGACCTCGGCGGGTTGTTCTCCGGGTTCGATCCCGAGACCGGACAGTACGACCCGTCGACGTGGGCGTACGCCGACGCCGAGGACGGTCGCATCGAGTCGCCCGGCGGTGAGGAGCACGGTGACTCGGCGGCAGCGCGTGCGGCCGGCGACCAGCACGGTTCCGGAGGGCCTCCCCTCGAGCATGCGAAGGTGCTGCGCGACGACTCGCTGACCGATGAGCGCACCGTCTTCCAGATCCTGAAACGGCACTTCTCCCGGTACACCCCGGAGATGGTCCGCGACATGTGCGGCATCTCGATCGACGAGTTCACCTACCTCGCCGAGTCGATCGCCGACAACTCGGGCCGCGACCGCACAACGTGTTTCGGCTATGCGACCGGGTGGACGCAGCACACCCTCGGCGCGCAGTTCATCCGTACCGCCGCTGTCCTGCAGTTGCTGCTCGGCAACGTCGGGCGCCCCGGTAGCGGGATCATGGCGTTGCGTGGGCACGCGAGCATCCAGGGATCCACCGACATCCCGACGCTGTTCAATCTGCTTCCCGGTTATCTGCCGATGCCCTCGGTGGGTAAGCACGACACCTTCGAGCAGTACCTCGAAGCGGTGGGTTCGCCTGCGCAGAAAGGCTATTGGGCCTACGCCGATACCTACATGGTGAGTCTGCTCAAGGCGTGGTTCGGCGACGCCGCGACGGCCGACAACGACTGGTGCTACGACTATCTGCCCCGATTGAACGGTCCCGCTGGGACGTATCAGACAACGGTGTCGATGCTCGACGACGAGGTCGAGGGCTACTTCGTGCTCGGCCAGAACCCGGCGGTCGGGTCGGCGAACGGTAGGCAACAACGCCTCGCGATGAGTCACCTGAAGTGGCTCGTGGTCCGCGATCTGAACATGATCGAGTCGGCGACCTGGTGGAAGGAGGGCCCCGAGATCTCCTCCGGAGAGTTGCGCACCGAGGACATCGCTACCGAGGTCTTCTTCATGCCCGCTGCCACCCATGTCGAGAAGGCAGGCTCGTTCGCCCAGACCCAGCGCATGGTGCAGTGGCGGCACCAGGCGGTCACACCGCCGGGTCAGGCGCAGAGCGAACTCGACTTCTTCTACGAGCTCGGTAAGCGAATCCGGCAGCGGCTCGAGGACTCCGACGATCCGCGCGACCGACCGCTGCTCGACATGACGTGGGACTACCCGCTCGACGAGCACGGCAACCCCGAACCGGAGTCGGTGCTCTCGGAGATCAACGGTTACGTCACATCTGGCGAGCACGCGGGTGAGAACCTGACCAGCTACACACAAATGAAGGCCGACGGCTCGACGGCTGGTGGCTGCTGGATCTACACCGGCGTTTACGCTCACGCGACCAACATGGCTGCGCGACGCGTCCCGCACGGCGGCGACTCGGTGAGCCAGCACGAGTGGGGTTGGGTGTGGCCCGCCGATCGTCGAATTCTCTACAATCGTGCCTCGGCCGACCCCGAGGGCAAGCCGTGGAGTGAACGCAAGCGCTACATCTGGTGGGATGCGCAGGCGCACAAGTGGGTTGGCGACGATGTGCCGGACTTCCCGGTCGACAAGGCGCCCGACGCCCGCCCCGATCCTGATCTCGGTGGCGCGGACGGCCTCGCGGGCGATGACCCGTTCATCATGCAATCCGACGGCAAGGGTTGGCTCTTCGCGCCCAAGGGACTCGTCGACGGCCCGCTGCCCGCGCACTACGAGCCGCAGGAATCGCCGGTGGCCAATGCGCTCTACCCGCAGCAGCAGGCGCCCGCGCGAATCATCTTCGCGCGCACCGACAATCTCGACGCTCCGAGCGCAGGCGATGCCGGCTCCGAGGTCTATCCCTACGTGTTCACCACCTATCGGCTGACCGAGCATCACACCGCGGGCGGGATGAGCCGGTGGTCGCCGTACCTCGCGGAACTGCAACCGGAGATGTTCTGTGAGGTCTCGCCGGCGCTGGCAGCAGAGCGCGGGCTGGTCAACGAGGGGTGGGCGACGATCATCTCGCCCCGCGCTGCGATCGAGGCGCGTGTGCTGGTCACCGATCGCATGAAGACGTTGCAGATCAACGGGCGTGACGTCCACCAGGTCGGCCTGCCCTACCATTGGGGAATCGGCAGTGACGCGGTGGTCAGTGGCGACGCCGCCAACGATCTTCTCGGCGTCACACTCGATCCCAACGTGCAGATCCAGGAGTCGAAGGTCGGGTCGTGCGAGGTGATCGCAGGCCGTCGGCCGCAGGGCAGGGCACTTCTCGACCTTGTGCGGGACTACCAGCAGCGCGCAGGCGTGACACCGCAGACCGACAATGTGCGCATCACCGACCCAGAGCACGAAACAATCTATCCGCCAACCGATTCCGACGACACCGACGGAGAGGGATTCACCCGGTGGTGAGGAGTGCGAGATGAGCCATCAACTGTCCGGTCCCACCGACCCGAGTGCCGACGCGCACTGGGGCGACGCCGAGCGTGCACGCAAGGGCTTCTTCACCGACACCTCGATCTGTATCGGCTGCAAGGCATGCGAGGTCGCATGCAAGGAGTGGAACCACAATCCGCGCGACGGCGACCTCGAACTGACCGGCATGTCCTACGACAACACCGTCGCGCTCGGCGCGAGTACCTGGCGCCACGTCGCATTCATCGAGCAGGATCGCGAACGCATCGAGCAGGCACGTGAAGCCGGGCGCGCCCTTGTCGGTTTGGGGATGCCGACGATGCCGGGCGGCGCAGAGCCACAGCCCGAAGTGGACACCACCCCGCCCGATACTTCCCCACCCGATACTTCCCCACCCGATACTTCTCTTCCCGACACCCCCGAGTTCCGGTGGCTGATGTCGTCGGACGTCTGTAAGCACTGCACGCACGCGGGTTGTCTCGACGTCTGCCCGACAGGCGCGTTGTTCCGCACCGAGTTCGGGACCGTCGTCGTGCAGCACGACGTCTGCAATGGCTGTGGAACCTGTGTTGCCGGTTGCCCTTTCGGGGTCGTCGAACGTCGTTCCGACGGAACCGTCGAGCCGACAACACGAGAAGGGCAACGCAAAGGTGAGCAGCCTCCCGTGCCGAGGCGTGGTGTGGCACAGAAGTGCACACTCTGTTACGACCGTCTCGTCGACGACGAGACACCCGCATGCGCCAAGACCTGTCCGACGACGTCGATCAAGTTCGGCGATCACGACGACATGGTCGACACCGCACGCGAGCGCGTCGCGCAACTACACGAACAGGGGATGACCGAGGCTCGCCTCTACGGTGCGAATCCCAACGACGGGGTCGGGGGCACCGGCTCGGTGTTTCTGCTGCTCGACGAACCCGAGGTGTACGGTCTCCCGCCGGATCCGCGGGTGTGCACGGCCGACCTACCCACGATGTACCGCCGTGCAGGCGCTGCGGCCCTCGGCATGGTTGCTGCAGCGGCGGTCTCCTTCCTGACCGGTGGGAAGCGATGACCTCCGACTACGATTCGCTACGCCCACCGGAACCATCGGGGCGTCGAAAGCGTAAGGGCGGCAAGGGGCGTCGACGTAACTTCTTCGGTCAGGGCGACGGTGGGCGCGAGATGTCCATGGTGCCCGACGTCGAGTTCGAGAAGGTCGACGCCGACGGGCACGCGGGCTACTACGGGCACAACGTCGTCAAGCCTCCACCCTGGGACGACAAGGTGGCCACCTATCTGTTCCTCGGCGGTGTCGCGGGAGGGTCGGGTGTGCTCGCTGCCGGGGCGCAGTTGACGGGACGGAAAGTGTTGCGCCGCAACGCCCGCATCAGCGGACTGGCGGCAGCGGGACTCGGTGGGGTCGCCCTGATCGCCGACCTGGGCCGCCCGGACCGCTTCTACAACATGCTGCGGACCTTCAAGGTCACGTCGCCGATGAGCGTTGGCTCGTGGATACTGTCCGGCTTCTCCGGGGGCATCGGCGTGGCAGCCGCGGCGGAGGTCGATCGTCTTCTCCGAGAGCGACTTCCGCTCGGGCCACTACGTTCTGTGCTGCGCGTGGCCGAAGCGCCCGCCGGACTCGTCGGCGGGGCGTTCGGGCCGTTGCTCGCCGTGTACACGGCAGCACTGCTCGGCGACACGGCAACCCCGACGTGGAACGCGATGCACCGCGACCTGCCCTTCGTGTTCGTGAGTTCGGCGAGTCTTGCGGCTAGCGGACTTGCTCTGGTCACCACGCCGCTCGACGAGGCCGGTCCGGCCAGGACCCTCGCCGTACTCGGCGTGGTGGGCGATGTGGCGGCCACCCGGGTGATGGAATCGCGCATGGACCCCGTCGCCGCCGAACCACTCCACCACGGCACCCCGGGCACTCTGATGCGCTGGGCGGAAGGTCTGGCTGTCGCGGGAGGGGTGGGTGCGCTGCTCAGCGGCCGCTCACGTATTGCGTCTGCGGTCTCGGGGACAGCCCTGCTCGCGGCGTCGGCGTGCACCCGCTTCGGTGTCTTCCACGCGGGCATCGAATCGGCCAAGGATCCGCGATACACGATAGAGCCACAGAAGCGTCGCCTCGCTGCTCGTCGTGCCGCCGGTGTCACCGACGACTCCATCACGACTGCGGACTGACAGGTCGGCGCGTCAGCCGAGTCTGCTCAGCCGGGATGGTGTGCGGTGCGCGTGTCTCGCAAGCGGCCGATCGTCTCCGAGATCGGCGACGACAACCCGGTTTCCGCCCTGGCGCTTCGCTGCGTACATTGCGGCGTCGGCCGCCTCGAAAAGCCTGTCGACGTCTTTCGTGCCACCGCCGGAGGCCGCGCTGATGCCGATGCTCACCGTGACAGAAGGCGAGGTGTCGGCAGCGACGCCGACCCGGATACGTTCGGCCAGCGAGCGGGCCGTGCGTAGTTCGTCGTCGAGGATGACCGCGAACTCCTCGCCGCCGGTACGGGCGGCGACCAGGTTGCGGATTCCCGCCAGTCGATGACCTGCCTGCGTGATCCGACCGCCGACGCGCACGAGCACGAGGTCACCGATGTGATGGCCGTGTGTGTCGTTGATGGCCTTGAATCCGTCGATGTCGATGATGATCACCGACATGACAGTGCGGGAGTCGTCGAGGCCGGCAAGGTAGCGTTCCAGGCCGCGCCGATTGGCCATTCGGGTCAGCGCGTCGGTCCCGGCGTCGGAGGCATTGGTGCCCAGCACCCACAGGAAGTAGTGGACGGTCGGGAGAATGACCAGAACAAGGGCAAACGGCGCGATGCCTTTCGAGAGGGCGACCAGCAGCATGTCCTGCCCCCGATCGATCGCGACCAACACGATCAGCAGCACGGTGACGGCCGAGGCGAACACGCCGTGCAGAACGTGGGCACGCGAGGTGCAGAAGAACATCGCGAACACGCTCATGATCGAGAAGATCGTGACACCTGCGACGCCCAGCATGTGATCGTGATGCCCGAGGCATGCCACAGCGATCACCGCGTCGCTGAACAGGAGCACCGTCAGACTCTCGAGCCTGCTCGGCAACGGGAGCACCCACCAGCGCACCACGAGACTCGCGGTGACCAGAGTGGTCAGTACCAAGACCTGCGTGACATACGGAGCGAAGTCGGAGTTCGACGACGTCGCGGCCGCTCCGGCTGCGAAACCGAGCAGGGCTGTTCCGAGAGTGAGGACGAGTCGTTTGAGCGTTCGGCCGCCCAGTTGCTCGAACACGGGCACACGGCGTTGCAGAGATTGCCGATCGCGAAACCACGTCGAGACGGCGAAGCCGGGGCGCTGACGCGACATCATCCCCCCTAGAAATAGGCCCGTCGTCCACGAGAATAGAGTGAGCGCGCTTCGATGTCAGCGAACTGCGATCCCTGCACCTGCAACTATCTCGCCGATCACGGGATATCCGGGGACTTCGCCGACCAGCAGGAGGCCGCCGGACGTCTGGGCGTCGGCGAGCATCAGCAGATCGTTCTCGTCGATGCCGCTGCCGACGTCGAGGTGATCGCGAACCCACTCGAGGTTGCGTCGGCTGCCGCCGGAGACGTAACCGTCGTCGAGCGCGTCGCGGGCGCCGTCGACGAGGGGCACCGCGGAGGTGTCGACGACCGCGCGTACGCCCGACGCCCGGGTGAGCTTGTGGAGGTGGCCGAGCAGCCCGAAGCCGGTGACGTCGGTGCCGGCGCGGACTCCGGCGCGTAGGGCCGCGTCGGCCGCGTCGCGGTTGAGCGTCGTCATCACCTCGATCGCTGCGTCGAACACTTCTCCGGTCTGCTTGTGTCGGTTGTTGAGCATTCCGACGCCGATCGGCTTGGTCAGTGTGAGGGGCGATCCGACGGTCGCGGAGTCGTTGCGGATGAGGGCGTCGGGGGCAGCTATCCCGGTCACGGCCATCCCGTACTTGGGCTCCGGGTCGTCGATGCTGTGCCCGCCTATCACGGGGCAGTCGGCTTGTGCTGCGACTGCCAGCCCGCCGCGCAAGACCTCGGTCATCAACTCCATGGGCAGGACGTCGCGCGGCCAGCCGACGAGGTTGATCGCGACGACGGGCGAGCCGCCCATCGCGTAGATGTCGGAAAGTGCGTTGGCAGCCGCGATGCGCCCCCAGTCGTAAGCGTCGTCGACGACGGGGGTGAAGAAGTCGGCGGTCGAGAGGACGGCGAGGTCGTCGCGGATTCGCACGGCTGCGGCGTCGTCGCCGTCATCGAGGCCGACCAGGATGTTCTCGCCACTCTGGCCGGTCAACCCGGAGACTGCGGCCTCGAGCTCGCCCGGTGGGATCTTGCACGCGCATCCGCCGCCGTGGGCGTACCCGGTCAGCCTGATCGTCGGGCTCTGCGAGGGGCTCGTGTCGACGGTGCTCATCTGACACAGGGTAATCAGGGGTTCGAGCCATCCGAGGTGGGATTCGCTACGGTTGGGTCGGCGAGGAGGCGTCTGGGTTCCTGGTGGTCCCCCCGGTCTTCAAAACCGAGGAGGTCGAGTATCTCGGTCTGGCGGGTTCGATTCCCGTCCGCCTCCGCCACAGCGCCACCGCAGCGGAAAGGAAGGGTGCGGGTGAGTCAGGTCGACGGCACGCGTCCGGAGCGGCAGCAGTCGGATGCCCGACGTCGAATCCCGCGCACCGACCGACTGCTGAGCAATCCCGACATCGCGTCGGCTGCAGCACGACTCGGCGAGCAGTCGGTACGCGACGTCGTGCGTGAGGTCCAGGACTCGGCACGACGCGGTGAACTCGACCCCGACGAGGTGGAGTCGGTCATCTGCGAAGCCCTTGCCCGTCGCCGTGTCGGTTCGGGTCGGGGCGTGCTCAACGCCACCGGGGTGGTCGTCCACACCAATCTCGGCCGTGCACCGCTCTCGGGTGCCGCGTGCGACGCCGTTCTCGACGCCTGCGGCTACGTCGACGTCGAACTCGATCTGGAGTCGGGGACACGATCGCGACGCGGAGCAGCGACGCGCGCCGCCCTCCTGCGTGCCTGCCCCGCAGCGAATGACGCGTTGATGGTGAACAACGGTGCCGCGGCGATGGTGCTGGCCACGACAGCGCTCGCCGCCGGACGCGAGGTGGTCATCAGCAGGGGGGAGATGATCGAGATCGGTGCGGGATTCCGCCTGACAGACCTCATCGACTCGACCGGCGCGCGCCTGCGTGAGGTCGGCACCACCAACCGCACCCACCCGGGTGACTACGCGAGGGCCATCGCCGACGGCGACGTCGGGTGCGTACTCAAGGTGCATCCGAGTAACTATCGTGTCAGCGGGTTCACCGCGGAGGCGACTATCGCTGAAATCGCCGAAATCACTGTCGGGCAAGGTGTTCCACTGATCGCCGATCTCGGCAGCGGACTTCTCGTGCCCGATGCGACGCTGCCGGACGAGCCGGACGCATCGTCGGCGCTGACCGCGGGCGCGGATCTGGTGATCGCCAGCGGCGACAAACTACTCGGCGGCCCACAGGCCGGAATCCTGCTCGGCGACGTCGATCTCATCGCTCGGTTGGCCAAGCATCCGCTGGCGCGGGCCGTGCGCGCCGACAAACTGGCTCTGGCGGCGATGGAGGCGACGCTGACCGGGCCTACGCCACCGGTGACCGAATACCTCCACGCAGACCCGGATCTGTTGCGCGCCAGGACCGAGAGTGTCGCGACGGCCATCGGGGGCGTCGACGTGGTTCCGCACGACGGCAGGGTCGGTGGGGGAGGAGCGCCCGGAGTGCCGTTGCCCGGCTGGGCGATCCGACTCCCCGAGCGTGCCGCGCATGCCCTCCGTACAGGTGTTCCCGCAGTGCTGCCGCGAGTCCACGACGGCGCCTGCCTCGTCGACCTGCGTTGTATCCCGCACGCCGACGACGCGACCGTCGCCGCAGCCGTGCGACGTGCTCTCGATTCGGCCGGGCCGGGATCGGCCGATTAGATGTACGTCGTCGCCACTGCCGGTCACGTCGACCACGGCAAGAGTGCGCTGGTACGCGCGCTGACGGGTATCGAGCCCGATCGATGGGCAGAAGAGCGTAGACGAGGGCTCACCATCGACCTCGGGTTCGCCTGGACCACAACGCGATCCGGCGCAGATCTGGCCTTCGTCGACGTGCCGGGTCACCAGCGCTTCCTCGGCAACATGCTCGCGGGCCTCGGGCCGACACCGGTCGTGATGTTCGTCGTCGCCGCGGACGAGGGGTGGCGCAGGCAGTCGTCGGACCACCGCGACGCGATCGTCGCACTCGGCATCGACCGCGGTGTTGTGGTGCTGTCGCGTGCCGACCTCGCGGACAGGGGACGGATCGACGAGGTCGTCGCCCAGGTGGCCGACGAGTTCGACGGAACGGGGCTGGTCGACGCTCCCGTTGTCGTCACGTCCGCGCACACCGGGCACGGGATCGACGCCCTGCGTGACCGGCTCACAGACGTCCTCGAGGACGGACCGGTTCCCTCCGACGCTGCGCCCGTTCGGTTCTGGATCGACCGATCGTTCAGCATCACCGGAGCAGGTGCGGTGGTGACCGGAACCCTGTCGGCAGGATCACTCGGTCGGGGCGACACACTCGATCTGGTGACCGACAACAACGTACGGTCCGTCGGGATACGTGGGGTGCAGAGTGAGAACGCGCCGCGTGAGCGCGTCGGTCCGGTCAGTCGTGTGGCGGTGAACCTCAGGGATGTGTCCGCATCGGACATCGCCCGCGGCGATCTGCTGCTCACCCCCGGCATGTGGCGGCTGACCGACACCGTCGACGTTCGTCGGGTCAGCGGTCCCGGGTTAGACTCCGTGCCAACAGGTCTCGGCGTCCATGTCGGCACGGCCGCACCGCACGGTCGAGTGCGCCCCTTCGACGCCGAGCACGCGCGAATGACACTCGACCGCGCGTTGCCGTTGATCGTCGGCGACCGTATCGTCCTGCGTGACCCGGGCAGTGGACTCATCGGCGGGGGTGTCGTGCTGGACGCGGAACCTCCCGAGTTGCGGCGGCGTGGTGATGCGGCGCGTCGCGCAGAGGCGTTGTCGGACATGCGCACTGACGGCGACGCGCTCCACGAGGTGGTGCGTCGCGGCGCGGCGACCGTCGACCACCTCACGCGACTCGGGGTCGCCACCGCCGGCGAGAGTGCGCCTGCCGGAGTGCGGGTCGTCGGGGACTGGTGGGTTGACGAGTCTGCCTGGGAGATCTGGATCAAGCGGCTCCGGGCTGCTGTCGACGCTGTGGCCGTGGAGGATTCGATGTCGCGGGGACTGCCGAGGGCGAGCGTGGTCGGCGCGGTCGGCTTGCCATCGGACGCGCTGGTTGCCGCTCTCATCGCAGACGCTGGTCTCGATCATGCCGATGGCTACCTCACGAAGCAGGGTGCGGTCCCCGGACTCGGCGACGCGGAGGAGGCGGTCGCAGCGCTCGAACGCAGATTCGCCGACAACGCTTTCGCCGCACCGGAGGCCGACGACCTCTCAGCGCTCGGTCTGGGCCACAAGCAGTTGGCCGCGGCCGAGCGACTGGGGCGGTTACTGCGCTTGCGCGACGGGATCGTGGTGTCGCCGCGCTCTCCGGCGCTGGCCATGCGGGTGCTCGCGGGGCTGGAGCAACCGTTCACCACCAGCGAGGCCCGCAAGGCGCTGGGAACCACCCGCCGTGTCGCGATCCCGCTTCTCGAGCATCTCGATGCCCGCGGTTGGACGAGACGCCTCGACTCCGGTCACCGCGAGGTGGTGCGGTGAGGTTGTCGTGCGACCAGCGGGAGCGCAAGAACGGTCGGGCGATGAGCAGCTGACGGGCTCCATACTGGCCCTATGCCTACGCAAGGACGGGATCGACTCCGCGAACTGCTCGACGCAGTGCTCGCCGACGACAACTCGACACTCGGGAACATGGCCGCAAGTGTCTACTCGTCGCCGTTTCACTTCAGTCGACGAGTTGCACGGGACGTCGGCGAGCCGCCGGCCGCGCTCCGACGCCGCGTCCTCCTCGAACGGGCCGCATGGCAGTTGCGACACGGAGCGTCGGTGACCGATGCGGCCTTCGCCGCGGACTATGAGTCAGTCGAGGGTTTCAGCCGCGCGTTCGGGCGCGCTTACGGTCACCCGCCGAGCGCGATGCCGTCGGGCGTCGAGGGGCGCGGGCACTGGTTGCCTGCCCCGAACGGAATCCACTTCCATTCGCCGACAGTCCTCTACGTCGCGGGATCGAGCACGTTCGGCGATGGGACCACGGCGTCGAGCGGTGACCTGGTGTCGCTGCTCGTGCGCCACGACGTCGACGACATAGCCGCGTTGCTCGACGTAGCAAAGTCGTTGAGTGACGAGGACTTCGACCGGGTGCACTTGCCGGGAAACACGACGATCGCCTGGGACGGGCACGACGAGTCGTTGTCCGATGTGCTGCACCATCTCGTGTTCGCCACGGTGCCGTGGATGGCCAGTATCGACGGCGACGACCTACCCGACGTGGACATACGGTACAGCGCGGCGGAACTCGCCGACCGATACGACGACATCGCCCCGCGGTGGCTGGCGACGGTCCGTGAGATCGACCGACGCAAAGCGTGGGCGGACAGCATCGTCGACGCGCTGTGCGATCCGCCGGAATCCTTCGTGCTTGCCCACATCGTCGCGCATGTGCTGACGTTCTCGGCTCACCGTCGACAACTTGCCCGAACGATGTTCGCCCGGGTGGGGATCGACACCTCGGCGCCCGAACTCGACCCCGACCCGATCATGTGGCAGCGCAGGCAATTCGGAGGTGTCCAGTGAGTACGACAACGCGGTTTCGCTTCTACACGGCGACGAGTCTCGACGGCTTCCTCGCCGATGCCTCCGACTCACTCGATTGGCTGCTCACTCAACCGATCGACGACGACGGTCCGATGAACTACGCCGACTTCATCGGCGGTATCGGCTGCCTGGTGATGGGGTCGACCACCTACGAGTGGGTCGTCGAACACGAAGTGGAACAGGGTAATCCGTGGCCGTACGAGATCCCCGCGTTCGTGTTCTCCACGCGCGACCTCGCAACCGTCGCCGAGAGTGTTCGTGTCGTGTCCGGGGCACCGGGCGTTCACCGTCAGGCCCTTCTCGACGCGGCAGCTGGTCGCGATGTGTGGGTCGTCGGGGGCGGCGATCTCGCCGCCCAGTTCTTCGCGGCCGGGATGCTCGACGAACTCATCGTCTCGATCGCACCGGTCCTGCTCGGTTCGGGACGGCCGCTCTTCACCGCGCGGTGCGAACTCGAACTGCTCGACGTCGCACGTAACCGCGGATTCATCTGCGCGCGTTACGACGTCGCGGCGTTCCGCTGAACGCTTGTGCCTTGTCGGCGTTCAGCGGAACGCTTGTGCCTTGTCGGCGTTCAGCGGAACGTTCACTCCGAAACCCTGTCAGTACCCGCCGATACGATGCCCTTATCGAACACATCATCGATCTCCAGGGGTGGCCATGGCCGGCGGCAGCACAGACATATTCGACGAGGCTGATCCGTGCGAGCTGGCGGTGGGGGAGATCGCCGACCGGCTGGAAGGCTACGCGGGCCAGATCGCGAGTATGACTGCCCGGTTCCTGCTCCTGGTGTCAGAATTCGACCGACGCACCGGCTGGTCGGGTGACGGGATCATCTCGTGCGCACACTGGTTGACGTTGCGGACCGGGCTGTCGACGCGAACCGCGCAGGAGTACGTGCGGGTGGCACGCACCCTCGACGAATTGCCGAAGATACGTGTGGCGTTCGCGCAGGGGCGGTTGTCGTACTCGAAAGTGCGTGCACTGACTCGCGTCGTGACACCCGACCGCGAGGACGAACTGCTCAACGTCGCGTTGTCCGCCGACGCCGCCCAACTCGAGCGGGTGGTCCGGGCTATCCGCTCCATAGATCAGCGGGAGCGCGAGGCCACCGAGGGTGAGGTCGAATCAACCGCGTCGTGGGAGTGGAATTCCGACGGCACCCTGTCGGTGCGGATGCGTTTGTCGGCGGTAGACGGGGCGTCGTTCATGGCGGCGACGGTCCGCGCCGAGTACGAGCGCACGCGGACGTCCGGGTCCGACGACCGCGGTCCGACCGTCGCCGATCTCGTGGCCGCACAGATCGAACGAGCCGGTGGGGCAGATCGCGAAGCCGACATCGAGGAGGCCGGTCTCGAGCCTGCGGATAGACGGCTGTGGCGCCACACGCCTGCGAACATCGCACCCGCGGTGGTGCTGATGGCAGAGACGATGCAGTCAGCGATCGAGGTGCCCACGTTCACGCCGGGTGCCGAAGTGGTCGTCCACACGCATGAGCGCGGCGAGGGCGTAGCTGACCGCACCGCGGCAGTCGCTCCCGATGCGCACGTCGAGGGTGGTCCGGCCCTGTCGGCGGTGGAGGTGGCTGAGGTGTCGTGCTCCGGCACGACGACCGACGTCCGCCACGATCGGAGGGGGACGGTGACGTCGTGGGGGCGTCGAACGCGGGTGCCGTCGACGCGGACCTTGCGGGCGATTCTGGACCGTGACGGCGGGTGCCGCTACCCGGGATGCGGACGGACACGGCACCTGCACGCGCATCACGTCCGGTTCTGGTCGCGTGGCGGGGCCACGACGCCCGACAACCTGGTGCTGCTGTGTTCGTCGCATCACCGAGCGCTACACCGAGGCGAGTTCTCGATCGAGGCGCATGCGTTGCAGCAGTTCATATTTCATCGGCAGGTCGATGGGACCGTGATCGAGCGGGCGCCGTCGATCAGTGCGGCTCAGGGATGGCGGCCGGCAGCGATCGCCGACGGCGCGGTGGTGCCCGAGAACCCCGGACGGCTCGACCTCGGATACACGACCGAGGTCTTGTACGCCGCGTGAAGGTTCAAGCAGGCCGCCAGCAGTCGCGACGATTCGACGACGAGGACCTTGGCGGCGTGAGGGCGTTCAGCGGAACGCCGGCGTAGTGAGCGCCTCGCGATGACGAGTGCCCCCAGTAGGGCTCGAACCTACGACCTGCGGATTAAAAGTCCGTAGCTCTACCAACTGAGCTATAGGGGCGGGTGCCTCGACGCGGTGGCCGACGCAGGATGTGAGTTTACAGGTCTGCCTGGCAGCGGTGCGTTGACGGTCCGGATGGAATTGTCGATGCCCTTCACGCCCGAACCGGGTATGGTGTCCACAGGGCGCCTTCTCGCGCGAAATGCGGCCTGACCAGGCGATTTGTGAATTGCGCGAGCGGTGTCCTAAGCTGAGTCGGCTCCCAACGGAGAACCGGCCCCCTTCGTCTAGCGGCCTAGGACGCCGCCCTTTCAAGGCGGTAGCGCGGGTTCGAATCCCGTAGGGGGTACAACTGAGCCCCTACGGGGGAGCAGGAAAATTGAACATGGCCCTGTGGCGCAGTTGGTTAGCGCGCCGCCCTG
Organism: Gordonia otitidis; assembly: GCF_020735545.1. Classification (NCBI taxonomy): domain Bacteria; kingdom Bacillati; phylum Actinomycetota; class Actinomycetes; order Mycobacteriales; family Gordoniaceae; genus Gordonia; species Gordonia otitidis. The sequence goes on along the minus strand of NZ_CP085974.1, from coordinate 1,019,282 downwards.
TCACGGCGGAGGTCGCGGGTTCGAGTCCCGTCAGGGTCGCCAAAGGTTTCCGGTGTCGCACCGGACCTTCCGGCCAGGTAGCTCAGTTGGTACGAGCGTCCGCCTGAAAAGCGGAAGGTCGCCGGTTCGATCCCGGCCCTGGCCACTGAGAAAAACCACCTGGCAACAGGTGGTTTTCTTGTATTCAGGCACTGCGTTGCCGCGTCGCCGCTATATGTTCCACCGCGTTTAGGTAGCGCCGCGTCATCAGCGCCTGGACGGTACGCGCGATCGGTCCACCGAGTCGGGTATACCAACGACCAGGACGTGAGAAGGCGCAGATCGTCGCCACCACAGAGTCGTCGGCTCGCCATTCCACCGCGAACAATTCTTCGCCACTTTCGGGATGACCGGGTAGCGTGCCGTAGGCGAATCCGGAGCAATCGGGTTCGTCGACGACGTACACCACTCGGCACGGGACGCGGATGGGTCCGAGAAACCATGCGGAGCACATCATTACCGTGCCCACCCGGGCCGACGGGGTGCTCGCCCGTACGGTTAGTCCAGCACCTCGGTGCATTTCGTACCGAAGAATCGCGTCCCCGATGGTCCTGAAGTCGGATTCGCCTCGGCCGACGACGCGTTCTGCGCGGCTCACGTGGGCATCTGAAGGGAGCGTTCCGCGAGTAGCGCCGATCTCGTCGTAGGTGACTGACGCGCCGATCCAGTTGCCGAGGTCGGTCATACCGCGCACTGCCCTCGGTAGCGGAGTCCGCGGTATGCAGGCACTCGAGTCGGTCTGATCCGAGCGTCCGGTCTCATCCGAGTCCCCAGGTGAACCAGGACGCCACGAGGCCGACCATGCCGCCGGCAACAGCGAATGCGATGGCGTATCCCACGCCGAAGCGTCGGGTGCGTACCGGGATGATCAGCGCGATCGCAGGGATCATCAACACGACCCACGCGACCAGCCAGGGCAGCCAGTACGTGGCAATGAGTGGTCTGCTCTGCGGGTAATCCAGCGGGGCCGCGGTCGGCTCCGGGAGGCCGAGCCAGTCGCGGCTGATTCTCGCGAGCGGGGGCATCGCTACAAACGCGACGAGGACGCCTGCTGCCACGGCGATCGCATCGACGAGCTTGCGCGCGCGAACCGTCCGTACATCGGTCATCGCCTCATTCTAGGAACGCCGCGCGTGTGCGAACGACGACGTCCACCGCTCGTCGGCGTATCGTCAGCGCCCGGAGCCGCCCATCGTGAGCGAGTGTCGGGTCATGGTCAACTGGATGTGTGACATCCATCGATCGCACGATTGCCACTGATCGCCTGGCGGCGCTCGAGCGCCGCGTCGTCGACGATCCCGAAGCGCGCCCCGCTGCCGTCGCCATCGTGATCTCGAGTCAGGCGGACAGGCAGGGGATCTGGATCTTGCGACGCCCACTGACCATGCGCAAGCATGCCGCGCAGTTCGCCCTTCCCGGCGGGCGACTCGATCCGGGAGAAGGGGTCATCGACGCCGCACTACGTGAACTCGAGGAAGAACTCGGGGTCGCCCTCCATCCCGACGACGTACTCGGACTACTCGACGACTACCCCACGCGATCCGGCTTTGTGATGACGCCCGTCGTGTGTTGGGCACAGGATGCTTCGGCTCCGTCGCCTAGCCCGGATGAGGTGTCCGAGCTGTTCTTCGTACCTCTCGACGACCTGCTCGACGAACCCCGGTTCATCACCATCCCCGAGTCGCCCCGCCCGGTGATCCAACTCCCGATTCCAGGGCTGCGCCGCGACCCCGACGACCACTCGCCCAGCGGCCGCTCGGCGTTGCTCCATGCGCCGACCGCTGCAGTGATCTATCAGTTCGTCGAAGTTGTGCTGCGAGGGAGGGACACTCGGGTCGACGGCTTTGAGCAGCCGGTATTCGCCTGGAAGTAAAAAATCTGACCCATCGGAATGAAATCGGACCGCGGTCCGTTTAGAATGACTGATGGGCCGGAGAGACGGTCCACGGACCACAACGAGAAATCGACAAGAAGCCGAGGAGTTTCACCATGACCACAAGCACCGTCAAGGCCCCCATCGAGGCCGGCGTCTGGAACATCGATCCCACCCACTCGACCGTGGGCTTCGTCGTGAAGCACCTCATGGTGAGCAAGGTGCGCGGCAAGTTCGAGACCTTCAGCGGCACCATCACCGTCGCCGAGGACGGCACGCCGTCGGTGCAGGCCGAGATCGACGTCACGACCATCACCACCGGCAACCCGCAGCGCGACGGCCACATCAAGTCCGCTGACTTCTTCGACGCCGAGAAGTTCCCGAAGGCCACCTTCGTATCGACGAGCGTGCGCCCCGATGGTGACAACTTCGTGCTCACCGGCGACTTCACGCTGCACGGTGTGACCAAGTCGGTCGATCTCGCACTCGAGTTCAACGGCTCGAACGCGGGCATGGGCCAGGGAGAGGTCGCGGGCTTCGAGGCCAGCACCGTGCTCAACCGCAAGGACTTCGGCATCGACATCGAAATGCCTCTCGAGGGCGGCGGCGTCGTGGTCGGCGACAAGGTCACCATCAACCTCGAGATCGAGGCGGTCAAGGCCCAGGCCTGATCCCTCGTCAGACCACTCGTGCTCATCGTCGGATCATCGACGTCACGTGCGAGTTCGAAGCCGGCGCTGTTCCTCCGTCCCCTTGGAACGGCGCCGGCTTTTGTCTGCTGTCACAATGAGTAGTCTTTTGTGACAAAGCAGGCAGAAAGGCGTCACGGTGCAACCGCAACGCGACTCGGGCGACCATGACGACAAGTGGTCTCGCGCGCGGCGTCGATACTCGACATTCGTCTGGGGCGTCGAGCGGCCGCCGACGCTGCGCGAGTGGGGAGATATCGGTCGCGCCGAGCGGATCCGCCTCGCACGTCGCGCAAGCCTGATCGCGGGCTCCGCGATCGTCGGCAGCAATGTACTCGTCGGTCTCGAAACGTTCCTGCTGGTGCAACTCGCCTACAACGGCGGTCGGATGACGTTCGCCACCACGCTTGGCGCGCCCAACTTCCCGGCGGTCGTCGCTGCGATCGTGGTCGGGCTCATCGTCAACATCTTCTTCGTGCTCGGAGTGATGACGCCACAGCTGCGGTGGTTCATCAGCGGCAATCTCGCCGACCGTGCTCGTCGACGTTCCGTGCAGCGGATCCCGTTCGCGCAGGCGGCCGCGACGATGGTCGGCTGGCTGCTCGCAGTGCTGAGCTACGTGCTGCTGTCGTTGGACAAGCTCACCGCCGACGACCTGCTCGGCGTGGCGGTCGCCTTCGCCCTCGCCGGGGTGTCGATCGGATGCCTCACCTACCTCTTCGCCGAACGATCGGCCCGTCCGCTGCTGATCATCGCGCTGCAGGATCAACCCGCAACGCATGCCGTCCAAGGTGTGCGTGCCCGGATGGCGGCGGTGTGGGCGATCAGTTGCCTCGTGCCGATGACAGGACTGCTCATCATCAACATCGGACGATGGTCGGGACTCCTGCCGCCGGCCGTCGGCCGGATCGACTGGACGACCGTGGTCCTCGCCGCAGTCGGCCTCGCGGCAGGGGTCCGTGTCATCATGCTGGTCGGGCAGGCCATCATCGACCCGCTCACCGAACTGCGGCACGCCGTGCAACAGGTACAGGACGGCGACCTCACGACCCACGTCGACGTCTACGACTCCTCGGAACTCGGAGTGCTTCAGCACGGGTTCAACGAGATGGTCGAGGGTCTCGACGAGCGTGAGAGGATGCGCGAACTGTTCGCACGACACGTCGGCGACACCGTCGCGCGACTGGCGATCGAACACGGCGTGGGCATGCACGGGTCCAACTGCCAGGTCGGCGTGTTGTTCGTCGACATCGTCGGCTCGACTTCGTTCGCCGAGCACCGTGCACCCCAGGACACCGCCGCGCTGCTCAATTCGTTCTTCTCCGTGGTCGCCGACGTGGTGGACCGGCACGGTGGCTTCGTCAACAAATTCGAGGGCGACGCTGCGCTCGCAGTGTTCGGCGCTCCCGTCGAACTCGACGATCCTGCTGCGGCAGCGCTTGCCGCTGCGCGTGATCTGGCCAGGGGGCTGACCGAGGCTCTCGACATCCGGTGGGGCATCGGGGTCTCCTACGGCACTGTCTTCGCCGGCAACATCGGAGCCGAACGGCGCTACGAGTACACCGTCATCGGCGATCCGGTCAACGAGTGTGCACGATTGTGCGAATTCGCGCGCAGCGGTCGCTACCCGGTTCTTGCGAGTGGCGCCGCGATCGACGCGTCGGAGCAGGAGAGCGAGCACTGGACAGCGGTGGACCGCCGCGTCATGCGCGGACGTAGCGAGATCACCGAGATGTACGCCCCGATCGGACTCGACGGGCACACGCCGCTGTCGATCAGCGGCTTGATCTCGGGTCTGCTCGGCCCCGCCATCCGAATGGCGACCGGCTCGTCGAGGCATTCCGGCAACTGACCGGAAGTTCTTCATCGCGGTAGATGCAGCGGAACGTCGGGAACATGTGGCAGGTGGATCTGGCCGTTGCGGAGTTCGTCGATTAGTGCGACCAGCGGCGGCACGACGGTCTCGGCGACCTCCGCGGCATCGGCGGCGCGCCGGGCGTAGGTGTGTGCTGTGTCGCTGCCGGGCATGTCCGCCGCGCGTTCGACGTAGGGCGTCGGCGTCTCGCCGCGGACCACCTTTGCCATGTTCTCGAAGGCGTCGGAATCGGGATCGTTCCAGTACTCGCCGTGTCCCTTCAGCCCCTGCACCAACCCGTGTTTCTCCGAGTTGTGCTCGCCGTAGAAGCCGGTATCCATGCGTATGACGCCCTCGGCTGTGTCGGGATCGGCGCCGTGCGGGTTGCCGGGTAGCGACTGCGACGCCTGGATGAGATCGCCCGGCGCCGTCAGCGAATAGCGCTCGACGTCGCGGTCGCTCCACGGCGTATCGAACACTCCCGTGCCCGCGGACGACGCATAGATCACGCGGTCCGCCCGCAGCCCCAGCTGTTCGGCGGACCCGACGACGGATCCGCCGTAGGAGTGACCGATATAGGTGGTCTTCGCGCCCGGACATGTGGCCTCGATCTCGGCGTCGAGCGCGTGACTGAAACCCACCAACCCTGGTGCCATGTCGCGTGCGAGCTGCGGATCGAGAGCGGAGTCGTTGACCGACGAGGCCACCGCGGACACCGAACCCAGCACTGCCCCGGGAACGATTCCGGCCGGACCGAGCGCGCGTCCGCCCACCGCCCCACCAGCGAGAGCATCGGAGACAACCGTCGGCCAACCCTCGTATCCCACTTTCTGCGGGAGGTCGCCGTCGGCGTAGACGAAGACGGGGCCACCGGTGCGCTTCGACAGGTTCCACGCCGATTTCGTGTTCGACGTGCTGTCGTTCATGTTCGTTCCCGTTCCCGGTACGTACACCGCAGCGTTGGGTGTGCCCGGCGCCAATTGACCGATCATCTCGATGAAGTGACCGTTCTCGGTGTTGTCGAAGACGATGAATGATCGCTCGACCAGGTGATCGTCCGCGCCATCCCCTGCGCGCGGATCGTCGAAGCCTGCGGCCTGACGCGGATCGGGGATCTGACGCAGGAACTCGATCAGTCTCTTTGCGCGGGGGCCGTTCCCCCGACCGGCTTGCCGTTCATCGGCGAGGGCGTTGCGGATGTTGACCTCGTTTGCGTTGGCACGCAACGGGAATGGCACACCGTCGAGTCTGCCCATCGCGATCGGGTCGGCAGCGACGAGCCGACGCACATCGGAGGGACTCATGGCCTCGAGCGTCGCGCGTATCTCTGTTGGTCGCATCATCGACAATCGCCTGACCAGATCGTCGGCGTCGGTATACGTGCCGTCGGGGAGCCGGACATCGGGTTGCCCGTTGACCATCGTGGCGAGATCACTGGCGAGGTCGGCGATCCGGCTCCCATAGTCGGTGTCGTACGCGCCAACCGTGTTCAGTCCGTGCTGAATCTGGGCCTGCAGGCTCGAGGCCTTGTCGTTCTCGGCCGAGTCATCGTCGGCGGAATCATCTTCCGCGGAGTTCCCGACGCGGCTCACCTCTCCGGTGTCGGAGACGGTGAAGCCCTGGGCGAGTGCGCTCGCAACCTGGCGCAGGACGTAGTCGCGGGCATGCGCGATGTCGGCCGCGGCGTCTTTGGCCTCGTCGGCGATCTGGTTCAACACGTTGCGCACCTCATCGGCGTGATCGCGCTCCTGCGTCACGCGAACATGGGCGGCATCGTGTGTGGCACCCCGCCAGAGCATCGCCCCGTCGAATGCACGGGCGGTGGCATCGAGCGCGGCATCGAGAGTTGCGGCGGCGGACTGCGCAGCGTCGCCCGCGGCCGTCATCGAATCGGTGCTCCACGAGCGCAGTAGCGAGATGGTCGGAGACATCACCGCTCCGCGAGGCTGCGCAACGATGCTGCTGCGGCGGCATCGCCAGCGGTGGTCGAGTCGTTGAACGTCCGTAGGTGGTTGCCGAGGGTGCGTAGCCGCGTCGCGACGGACGCGAGGGTCGGGGACGCCGCAGAGTGTGCGCTGTGGAGTGCGGCCACGACGCTGCTTTCCGAACCGGTGGCGGCCGACAATGCGCCGAGTTCGATGTCGGCGACGGCGGAGCCCTGCGCGCGCCAGCATGCCGCCATCGACGTGATCTCGTCGGCGTCGACACCGAATCGCAGCTGATCGTGAATGCTGTCGGCCGTCTTCGTCACGAAGTCGGGCACGAGATCGCTCGGACTCATGGAGGCCCCCTGGGTCAGATGACTCCGCCGGCTGTCACCGGCGGCAGCAACTCTGACGCAGACGAAGCCGGAAAGGTTCCGCGCACGGACGCGGGTGGGATCACCAGACGCCGGGAGGTCGGAACTGCACGCTCATCCGTGCGCCGACCCCGCGAACCTTGGGTACCGCATGCTCCCAGGTGCGCTGGCAACTCCCGCCCATCACCAACAGATCGCCGGCCGACAGCATGAACTTCAACGACGTCCCGCCGCCGCGCGGCCGCAGCGCCAACGGACGTGGCGAACCGAGCGACACGATCGCGACCATCGTGTCGTGCGTGGCACCGCGACCGAACCGATCGCCATGCCACGCAACCGAATCCGACCCGTCGCGATACAGACACAGGCCCGCCGTGGCGAAGCCCTCGGGCAACTCGTCGCGATAGTGGGCGGTCAACGCCGACCTGGCGTCGTCGAGGAGTTGGTCGGGCAGTTCGTCGCCCGCTCGGTAATTGCAGACCAGCCGCGGAACGTCGACGACCCTGTCGTACATCCGACGACGCTCGGCTCGCCACGGCACTGCGGTACGCAGCGCGTCGAACAGGTCGACGCTGCCGGTGATCCATCCCGGTCGCAGATCCGCCCACGCGCCGTCGGTCAGTGTGCGTCGTTCGACGTGTTGTCCGAGATCGCCGAGACGAGGCGACTCGGCGTCGAGATCGAAAATCGATCCCTGGACTCCTGCGCTCATGCCCCGAAGTCTACACGTTGATCGAACAAGCGTTCGTATGCCGGATCCGGTTGATCGTGGGGAGGCGAGGACCGTAGGACGTCGATCACAATCTCCGCTCGGAGGTGGCGCGTCGAGATGGCCGTATGTATACCGGAGCACAAGTGTTAGTCACTAACAGTTCTTGCCACCGACAGTTCCAGGGAGATCGCTGATGGCGTCGTTGTTGTTCCGGGTGGGGCGATTCTCGTTCCGCCACAAGTGGTGGGTGATCGGCGCCTGGGTGCTGATCGCCGCTCTGTTGATCGGGCTCGTCGGTGCGCTGAACCCCAAGTTCGCCAAGGACTTCGACCTTCCGGGAACCGACTCGGGAACCGCGACGTCGCAGGTCGAGGAGTACTTCCCGCAGGTGATGAAGCAGCAGTCGCAGGCATCGACGAGCGTCCTCGTCGCCGCCGACGACGGACTCGCCAATCACTCATCGCAGATCGACGCCCTTGTCGCCGACCTGCACACGCTGCCCGATCTCACCGACGAGGCCACGGTGCTCAACCCGGTGACCGTTGCGGCCGCCAAACCCGAGCTCGCGTCCTCTGTCCTCGGCGACGGCGGCAAGGTGGGGCTGATCCAGGTGAGGCAGAACATCGAGCTGACGGACCTCACCGTCGACAACAAGAAACAGTTGACGGACATCCTGGAGAAGCATCGCGGAAACGGGTTGCAGGTCGAGGCCACCGGTTCGTTGATGAGTGTGATGGAGGCAGGCGGCAAGGCCGAGCTGATCGGATTCGCCATCGCGTTCGTGGTGATGATCGTCGCCTTCGGGGCACTGGTCGCCGCGTTCATCCCGCTGATCACCGGCCTGATGGGTGTGCTGATCACGATCATGCTCCTGCGGTTGTCGGCCGAGGTGTTGACCGTCAACGAGACCGCGACGGCGATTGTCACGATGCTCGGCATCGCGGTGTCGATCGACTACGCGCTGTTCATCGTGTCCCGCTACCGCGGCGAGGTGAAACGCGGTGGTGACAGGGCCGACGCCGCCGGTCGGGCAGTCGGTACGGCGGGCTCCGCGGTGGTCTTCGCGGGACTGACGGTGATCATCGCCGTCGTGGCGCTGATGGTCGTCGGTATCCCCTTGATCACGCAGATGGGCGCGGGCGCAGCGGTCGCGGTGTTCATGGCTGTTCTCGCGGCGCTGACTTTGATTCCCGCCCTGCTCGGTGCCGTCGGCCGGTTCGCGTTCACCCCGCGCATCCCGTGGATCAAGCATGCAGAGGAGTCCGACACCGCCGACACGAACGGAGTCCGGTTCGGTCGCATGGTGGTCCGACGGCCGATCCCGTTCATCGTCGCCGGACTTGCGGTGCTGGTACTCGCGGCGATCCCGGTCGGCAAGCTCCAACTCGGACTGTCGCTCTCCAGCGACGACGAAGCGCCTGCGCAGGCGCTGCTGCAGCGCGGATTCGGCGAGGGCATCAACGGGCCGCTGCTCGTGGTGTTGCACTCGGAGGGCGGCACGGTGGAGAACGCGGCCACCGAGACCGTCGCGCACATCAAGACGCTGCCCGACGTCGCCAACGCGTCGACGTTGACGTGGATCGGCAACGGGACACCGCAGCCGAACGTCGGCGCGAACTCCGCTCTGATCTCGGTCACCCCCAACAGCGCACCGTCGGACGAGGCGACGCATGACCTCATGGAACAGATCCGCGCGTTCAGCCCCGACGCCGAGCGGGCGGGTGCAGAGCTCCACGTCGGCGGTCAGACAGCCATCATGTCCGACCTCTCGGCCAAGCTCGACAAGGCGCTCATCCCGTATCTGATCGTGGTGGTCGGCCTCGCGTTCCTGATCATGATCGCGGTGTTCCGGTCGATCTGGGTGCCCCTCATCGGAACGGTCGGCTTCATCTTCTCGGTCCTGGCGACCTTCGGCGTCACGGTCGCGATCTTCCAGGAGGGTTGGTTCGGTCTGATCGACAACACCAAGCCGATCCTGTCGTTCCTGCCGATCTTCCTGATCGGTGTGGTGTTCGGCCTCGCGATGGATTATCAGGTCTTCCTGGTGACCCGCATCAGGGAGGAGTACATCCACGGCATGACCGCCAAGGACGCGATCGTCGCCGGCTACCGCCACGGTGCCCGGGTCGTGACCTCCGCCGCGATCATCATGATCAGCGTGTTCGCGGCCTTCATGCTCTCGCCGGACACGACCGCCAAGATGCTCGGCTTCTCACTCGCGATCGCGGTGCTGTTCGACGCTTTCATCATCCGGATGATCGTGGTGCCCGCGGTGATCGCATTGCTGGGCGATCGGGCGTGGGGTCTGCCACGATGGCTGGACAAGCTGGTTCCCAACCTCGACATCGAGGGTGAGAAGGTGCGCGACCGCGGTATCCCGCAGGAGAGCAGCGCCGAGTCCCGAGAGGTCGTCGCGGCGTCGAGCTGACCGCGAGAGAGGATTGCGATGACCGAGGCGTCGAGTACGGCAGCGGTGGCTTCCGCACCCGCCTCGGTCACGCACGTCGGGGATGTCGCCGACCGGCCGATCGGCTTGGGCGAGAAACACAAACGACGGACCCGTGCTGCGATTCGTGCTGCGGCGATGGAACTGTTCGACGCTCAGGGATACGCGCAGACGACCGTCGCCCAGATCGCCGAGGCGGCCGAGGTCTCCCACACCACGTTCTTCCGCTATTTCCAGTCGAAGGAGCAGGTCGTCGTCAGCGACGACCTCGACGAGGTGTGGCAGGACGCGCTCACATCGATCCCCCCAGGCCTCGGGCGCTTCGACCTGTTGCGTGCGATGGTGCGGACGCTCGTGGGACTCGTCCTCGCCGACGACTGGGCCTCGGACCCGGCACGGATGAAACTCATCCAGTCCGAGCCGGCGCTGCTGTTGGTCAACCAGGTCGAGTCCGACCGCGCGATCTCCGAGGCCGCCGACTTCATCGGCGACTACCTCGGCGTCGACCGTGACAGCCGGCGGCTGCGGGTGTTCATCGCAGCTGTGGGCGGGATGATGTTCCACATCGCCAACGACATCGAGGACCCGCGCGACGGGCAGCTGCTCGATACGCTCCTCGAGGCCATCGACCTCCTCGAGGCGGGTCTACCGGTCTAGCGCCGCGGCTCTCAGGGTCTCGGCTGCCGCGTCGAGCGTGCGCGCCGCCTCAGTGGAGTCGATGCGGGCCAAGCACTGTGCCGCGATGATCGCGGCCACGGTCAGCCGCGTGTGGTGGTCGACGTCGCTCGGTGTCGCATCTGGGAGCAGAGCCCGCACGCCGCGTAAAACCGCCGATGCGAGTTCGGCGCGATAACTCTCGATGACGGCGTGAACGGTCTCATCGGAGCCGATCGGAGTAGCCGACGCAGTGAGGATCAGACATCCCGCCGGAGCGCCGCCCGTCTGCGCGATCGTGAGAATGGCATCGCGGAGACCCGCGAGGTAGTCGATGAGCGCATCGGCGGAGACGTCGTCGTCGACGAGGCCGGCCAGGCGTGGTCGGACGACGGTGTCCAGATAGTCCTCGACTGCGGCGTCGAACAGTCCGCGCATGCTTCCGAAGGCGTGGTAGATGCTCGACCGTCCCACCCCGGTCGCCTTCTCGATGTCGGTCACCGACACCTCTCCGAAACCGCGTCGCCAGTACAGATCGCGTGCGACGCCGACGAGCTCGGCCTTGTCGAAGGTGGCGGTGCGGCCCACGGCGATCTCCTCGTTCGAGAACTTATTGCAACGACCATTCTACTATGCTTATAGTGTAATGACCAGTACATAATCGGAGTCAGGGAGAGTCGGATGATCGTGGCCGCAGTCATATTCGTGGGTGTGGCCGTCGCGCTGCACTGCTACATCTTCGTCATGGAGTCGCTGCGATGGACGGCGCCGGCCACCAGGCGCACCTTCGGACTCTCGGCCGACGAGGCCGCCAACACTCGTGACATGGCCTTCAACCAGGGTTTCTACAATCTGTTCCTCGCCGTGATCGCCGCGGTAGGTGCGGTGCTCGTCTTCACCCACCGCGACGTCGGTGCTGCGCTGATCTTCGCAGGTTGCGGCTCGATGGTCGCAGCAGGCGTGGTCCTGCTGGTGTCGTCGCCTGCGAAGGCGCGAGCCGCACTGACCCAACTCGCGACACCGCTGGTCGCGGTCGTCCTCTTGGCCGCGGCACTCATCGCATGATCCGAACGTCTGGTCCCATACCCATCCAACAGAACCCATGTAACCGAAATACGAGGAGAGTGGAGATATGAGCACAACGAGCACGCAGATCCAATTGGTGAATCGCCCGGTCGGCTGGCCGAAGGACAGCGACTTCCGCACGGTGCAGGTGACGCTCGACGACCTCGCGCCGGGTGAGGTCCGCGTGGCCAACGAGTTCGTCTCCGTCGACCCGTACATGCGTGGGCGGATGATCGACACCCGCAGTTATGTTCCGCCGTTCAAACTCGACGAGACGATGACCGGGGGTGCGGTTGGGCGGGTCGTCGACTCGCGTTCCGACGACGTGCCGGTGGGCGCGCTGGTGCTGCACCAGCTGGGCTGGCGCGACGTGGCGCAGGGGCCCGCCACGGCATTCACCGTCCTTCCGGAGCCGCCCACAGACGCCAACGGCGACAAGGCTTTCGACTCGTCGCTCTATCTCGGTGTGCTCGGCATGACCGGACTGACCGCCTATGTCGGACTGACCGAGATCGCGAACATGAAGCAGGGCGACGTCGTCTTCATCTCCGGCGCGGCGGGCGCCGTGGGGACCGCCGCGGGCCAGATCGCACGACTACTCGGCGCCAAGGCGGTCATCGGCTCGGCCGGTAGCGCCGAGAAGGTCGAGTTGCTCACTGGGCGTTACGGATTCGACGTCGCGCTCAACTACAAGGACGGCCCGATCCGCAAGCAACTCCGCGCCGCGGCGACCGACGGCATCGACGTCTACTTCGACAACGTCGGAGGCGATCACCTCGAGGCGGCGCTCGACGTCTTCAACGACGGTGGGCGTGCGGCGCTGTGTGGCGCGATCGTCGCCTACAACTCCACCGAGCGAATTCCCGGGCCCGACAACATGTCCAACATCATCACCCGAGGACTGACTCTGCGTGGCTTCACCGTCGGGCATCACTTCGACAAGGCGCCCGAGTTCACCGCGAAGATGTCCGACTGGCTGGCCTCGGGGGAGGTCGTCTACGACGAGACGGTCGTCGACGGGATCGACCACGCGGTCGATGCCTTCCTCGACATGATGCGCGGAGCGAACATCGGCAAGATGGTCGTGCGCATCTGACGCGTCATCACAGTCGACGCAGGCGTCGCGCGGCCTCCGTGATCACCTCGTCGCGCTTGGAGAACGCAAATCGCACCAGGTGGTTCCAGGGCTCTTTGTCGTCGGCGAACACGCTGACCGGTACCGCGGCGACGCCGATCCGTTCCGGCAACGTGAAGCAGAACTCGACGCCGTCGGAATAGCCGAGCGGGCGAGGATCGGCGCAGACGAAATACGTTGCTTCGCTGCGGTGTACGTCGAATCCGGAGTCGACGAGCGCCCCGGTCAGCAGGTCGCGTTTGGCTTCGAGCTCTGCTGCCGACCTGCGCACCCACTCCATCTCCGTGTCGAGCGCGCTGGCGACGGCGGGTTGGAACGGGCCGGAGCCGACGTAGGTCATGAACTGTTTCGCCGCACGCGCCGCAGCGACCAGTTCGGCAGGCCCGCTGATCCACCCGACCTTCCAGCCGGTGCAGTTGAATGTCTTCGCCGCGCTGGAGATCCGCAATGTGCGCTCACGCATACCGGGCAGTGTGGCCAACGGCGTGTGGGTGCGCCCGTCGAACAGCAGGTGTTCATAGACCTCGTCGGTCACCGCGACGACGTCGTGTTCGACGCAGAGGCTCGCGATCGCGGCGAGGTCGTCGTCGGAGAGCACTGTCCCGGTCGGATTGTGCGGTGAATTGATCAGCGCCACCGAGGTTTTCGGACCGAAGGCGTCGGCGAGTCGTTCCCGGTCGAGGCGGAAGCCGTGTCCGTCGGAGACGAGCGGGACGACGCGACGCACGCCTCCCGCCATCGCCACGGTCGCCGCATAGGAGTCGTAGTACGGCTCGATCATCACTACCTCGCGGCCCGGCTCGACCAGGCCGACGATCGCACCCGCGATGGCCTCGGTCGCGCCGACGGTGACGAGCACCTCGGTGTCGGCGTCGTAGTCGAGTCCGTAGTGTTCGCGCTGATGCCGGGCGACCGCTGCCCTCAGTTCGGGCACTCCGATACCCGGCGGGTACTGGTTTCGCCCCGCCGAGATCGCGTCCTTCGCAGCGGTCAGCATCGACGCGGGACCATCGGTGTCGGGGAAGCCCTGTCCGAGGTTCACGGCGTCGTGTTGCACGGCGAGAGCCGACATCTCGGCGAAGATCGTGCTGGAGAACGGTCTCAGGCGCTCGACGGTCATGGTCCCAGGCTGTCACACGTCGGATGTTCGATGCACCCGCCCGCGCCTCGAACGCCGAGTCCACGCTCGAACGCCAAGTCCACGCCGCAAACACCAAGTCGATGACAAGAACCCCGCAAGCTCACGGAGCGAATGTTGCCGTGGCGCCGACAGTCGGTGTCACCGTCGAGAGGATTCGCGATGTTCACTCCCCCCAGCACCCACGTCCTGCCCGGTCCGCTCTGGCGCATAGGGTGGCGCGTCGGCGCGGTCGGTGCCTGCATGGGCCTCACGCTCGTCGCCGCGTGCGGGGTCACGGTCGGTGACGACATCGTCGACGACGCCGCCGACGTCGACGTCGGCGGCGTCGTCGATCGGTGCGTCCACGGACGACGACGGGAACGTGAAGGCGACGCACACCGACTGTGGCGGTGACGATCTCACGTTCTATGTCGCTGCGAAGGTTCCGTCCGATGCAGGTTGCGTGAGCAAGAACAGTGCAGGTCTGACCTTCGACAAGGGCGACCAGAAGCTCTGTATGACACCGAATTTCATTACCGGACAGTGCTACCAGGTCCCGACACCCGGCGGGCGTCTCGTCGACTACCGTGAGGTCGACTGCGCCGCAACACCACACTCGGCGACGGTTGTCGCGCGCACGGTGCAACGTGCCGACGGCGGCGTCGAATGCGCAGACGACCTCACCAAGTGGGAGTTCAGCGAACCGCGCTCGATCGGGTACTGCCTCGAGGCATTGGCGTGAGTGAGCAGATCTGCACCAGCAGGATCAGCCCGCGGACTCCTCGCCGATGGCCGGGCCGAGCAGGTCGTCGGCGTCGGTGATGCGGTAGGCATAGCCCTGTTCGGCAAGGAAGCGCTGCCGGTGTGCCGCGTAGTCGGCGTCGAGGGTGTCACGCGAGACCACCGAATAGAAGTGCGCCTGACCACCGTCCTTCTTGGGACGCAGCAGGCGTCCGAGACGTTGGGCCTCCTCCTGACGCGAGCCGAACGTTCCCGACACCTGCACCGCGACCGACGCCTCCGGCAGATCGATGGAGAAGTTCGCGACCTTCGACACGACGAGCGTCTGTAGTTCACCGGACCGGAATCGGTCGAACAGGGCCTCGCGCTCCTTGTTCTTCGTCGAGCCCTGGATGACCGGAGCGTCGAGCTCGCGACCGAGCTCTTCGAGCTGATCGATGTACGCGCCGATGACCAGCGTCTGCGATCCGGCATGTTTGGCCAGGATCGATTTCACGACGTTGACCTTCGTGTGCGCCGTCGAACAGAGCTTGTACTTCTCCTCGTTCTCAGCGACGGCGTACTGCAGACGTTCCTCGTCGGTCAGGGTCACCCGCACCTCGATGCAGTCAGCGGGTGCGATCCACCCCTGCGCCTCGATGTCCTTCCACGGGGCGTCGTACCGCTTGGGTCCGATCAGGCTGAACACGTCACCCTCACGTCCGTCCTCACGGACGAGCGTCGCGGTCAGGCCGAGTCGACGCCGCGACTGGAGGTCGGCGGTCATCCGGAACACCGGTGCGGGTAGCAGGTGCACTTCGTCGTAGACGATGAGACCCCAGTCGCGCGAGTCGAAGAGATCGAGATTCTTGTACTCGCCCTTCGACTTTCGCGTCATCACCTGATAGGTGGCGATGGTGACGGGACGGATCTCCTTACGCTCGCCCGAATACTCCCCGATCTCTTCCTCGGTGAGCGACGTGCGCGCGATCAGCTCACGTTTCCACTGCCGTCCCGCGACGGTGTTCGTCACCAGGATCAAGGTGGTCGCCTGCGCCTTCGCCATCGCGGCGGCGCCGACCATCGTCTTGCCCGCGCCACACGGGAGTACGACGACGCCCGAACCTCCCGCCCAGAACGAGTCGGCGGCCATTTCCTGATAGTCACGCAGATGCCACTCGTCCTGTTCCAGAGTGATCGGGTGTGCCTCGCCGTCGACATACCCCGCGAGATCCTCGGCAGGCCAGCCGACCTTGAGCAGCACCTGCTTGAGCCGGCCGCGTTCGGAGGGATGCACGACGACCGTGTCGTCGTCGATCCGCGCACCCAGCATCGGGGCGACCTTCTTGTTGCGCAGGATCTCCTCGAGTACCGCACGGTCGAAGCTCACCAGGGTCAGGCCGTGCACCGGACTCTTCACGAGTTGCAGTCTTCCGAAGCGCCCCATCGTGTCGACGATGTCCATCAGCAACGGCTGGGGCACCGCGTAGCGCGAATAGGAGACGAGCGCGTCGACGACCTGCTCGGCGTCGTGGCCAGCGGCACGCGCATTCCACAGCGCCAGTGGCGTCACCCGGTAGGTGTGCACGTGCTCGGGAGCACGCTCGAGTTCGGCAAAGGGGGCGATCGCACCGCGCGCTGCCGCGGCATCGGGGTGATCCACCTCGAGGAGCAGCGTCTTGTCGGATTGCACGATCAGGGGTCCATCAGTCACCCGGTCGATTGTATGCGCGCGGCCGTCGGCGGTGGCGGGTCCGGTGGTCGGTACACGCGCTCCGGCGCTATGTCCGTAATGCGCCCTATGCGCGACTGTCGCAGGTGAGGGCCCCGGCGTAGGCTATCCGGAGTACGGACCTCCGGATAGTTCCACGGACCTCGAGACAAGCGAGTCACCAGCAGATGTCCACTTCTGAGTCTTCATCGACCACCGAATCGACCACTGAGATGTCGGCGACGGCCCGATCAGCCGAACCCGATCCCCGGCGCTGGAAGGCGCTCGTCTTCATCTGCATCGCGCAGTTGATGGTGGTGCTCGACGGTACCGTCGTCCAGATCGCGCTGCCCGACGCCAAGGTCGATCTCGGGATCAGCGACGCCAACCAACAGTGGGTGATCACAGCGTATGCGTTGGCGTTCGGCGGTCTGCTGCTGTTCGGCGGACGCATCGCCGATCTGTGGGGCCGCCGTCGTGCACTGATGGTCGGACTCGTGGGCTTCGCGCTGGCATCCGCCCTCGGTGGAGCCGCGGTGAACCAGGGCATGCTGTTCGGGTCGCGCGCGCTGCAGGGAGCGTTCGGTGCACTGCTGGCTCCGGCCGCGTTGTCGCTGTTGACCGTGATGTTCACCGAGCCCAAGGAACGTGCCAAGGCGTTCGGCATCTTCGGCGCGATTGCGGGCGGCGGTGCTGCGGTCGGTCTGCTGCTCGGCGGATTCCTCACCCAGGTGCTCGATTGGCGCTGGACGATGTACATCAACGTGGTGTTCGCCGCGATCGCGCTCTTCGGGGCGATCGTCGAGATCAAGGAACCGGCGCGTGCTCACAACCATGCTCCCGGGCTGGACGTACTCGGTGTGATCCTGGGCGGAGGCGGACTCGCACTCGTCGTCTACGGGTTCAGCCGGGCAGCAGAAGAGGGCTGGGGCGACACGGGGACCGTCATCTGTCTGACCGCCGCGGTGCTGTTGCTGGTGGCGTTCGTCGCATGGCAGGCACGCAGCAGTCATCCGTTGCTCCCGCTGCGTGTCGTTGCGAACCGTGCGCGTGGCGGCGCCTACCTCGCCGTCGGATTGTCGGTGGTTGCGATGTTCGGCTCGTTCCTATTCCTCACGCTGTACATGCAAGTGGTGCATCACTATTCGCCGCTGATGGCAGGTGTGGCCTTCCTGCCGATGGTCGGCGGCATGCTGGTCGGGTCCACCCAGATCGCGGTGCGGCTCATCACGCGCGTGCCGCCGCGGTTCCTACTCGTGCCCGGCGCGCTGCTCGCCGCATGCGGGATGCTGCTGCTCAGTCAGATCTCGGCCGAGTCGACGCGGTACTGGAGTGTGGTCTTCCCCGCACTGTTCCTCCTCGGCATGGGAATGGGCACGGTCTTCATGACGTCGATGAACCTGGCGACCTACGGTGTCGAACCGCGTGATGCGGGCGTGGCGTCCGCCATGGTCAACACGTCACAGCAGGTGGGCGGTGCCATCGGTACCGCACTGCTCAACACGATCGCGGCGACCGCGGCGGCGTCGTACGCGACAGCTCACCTGGCGTCGGTCCGCGGACCCGCCGACGCGAAAGCGATGCAGGCGCAGGCGCTCGTGCACGGGCAGAGCATCGGGTTCTACGTTGCCGCAGCCATCCTCGCGGGCGTCGCGGCTCTGACGGGCCTGCTGATCAACGTCAAGCGACCCATCGGCGACGCACACGACGCCGAGCCGGAGGCCGCGCTGGCGGGGTGACTCGCGAGCCGGCGTGAGTGGCGACGTTCTCACTCACGGATGAGTCCGCTGTTGGACAGGAACTGTCGAGCGGCGGAGACGTCCGCGATGCCATTGGTGGACACACCGAGCCCGCTGACCGTATTGGCATAGGTGATATCCGCTGTCGCGCCGCCGTCGATCTCGCCGGCTGCCGTACGTGCCGTGTTGGTGACCAGTTGATCGCCGAGTTCCCCATCGGAATTGTTGAGGATGGAATCGATGTTGTTGCGCGCCTCGGCGGTGCTGAGGTACGCAGAGATCCGGACTGAGGACGAGAGCCCGGTGCCCGCATCGCTGCCCGGTCGGACATAGCAATTCATCACAGCGGTCCCCGCCGACGTCTTCTGCTCCGTGAGTGTGCACTGCTGGACCGAGTTCCGAAGTGCCGACGGCATTCCCGCCTTGATCTCTTCAACGGAATTCCCGGAATCGCCACCGGCTGTAGGAGGCGCTGATGTCGGAGCCGCTGCGGCTGAATCGGACGCGGGGTCGTTACCGCCGCTCAGTCCGAAGTACGCACCGACGGCGACGGCAGCCGCAACCACGACGACTGCGGCGCCGATCATCGCGTATCGGGTCCGGCTCGTGCCAGTCGTCTGTGGTGCGGGGGCCGGTCCGGCGCCCGGGTCGGCTGCGGGCCCGGCGACAGGTGGCGCTGCCTGGCCAGTACTTCCCTGCTGCCAGGACGACATGAGGTCGGGGGCAACCGGCTGTGCCGCCTCTGAGTGGCGAGGCGTCTGCACCGCCACGAGTGCGCCTTGCGCGACAACGGTTTTCGGATCGTCCAGTGTGGCAACCGGGCCGACTTCCTGCAAGCGCTGGTGCACGAGCGGCACCCGCGACGACCCGCCGGTCAGGTAGAGGGCGTCGAGTTGACCGGGGTCGGTGATCCCGGCATCGGCGAGTGTTGCGCGGGCGAGTGCGACGGCTCTGTCGGCGACCGGTCCGATCAACTCGTCGAATTCGGCGCGGGTGATGTGGAACGTCTCGTGAAATCCCCCGCCTACCATCGAAATAGTGGCAGACGGCGCTTCCGACAACAGCTCCTTGGCCCGACGAATCGAGTCGTCGAGGGCCTGCTTCACGCTGGTCGGCGCCGACCCGCGCAGAAACTCGAGCGCGTCGGGGTTTCGCGTAGCGAGTTGCTGATCGACCCAGCCTCGAACGAGTGCGTCGAAGTTCTTACCGCCCATGCCATTGTCACCACGGGCAGCGAGGACGGTGAACCTCACCGCCGACTCGCCGCGATCGGTTGCGGGGGCTTCGGCCGCGAGGACGGCGATGTCGAGGGTTCCACCGCCGAAGTCGAAGACCGCGATGCGGCTCCCGGGCCGCATGGAGTGACTGCGGGTGTAATACTGCGCCGCAGCACGAGGCTCCGACACCGTCGAGATCTGCTCCGGGCGCATCCCGATCGACTGCGCGGCCTCGGTCAGCACTCCGACCTGTTGAGGGGACCATGCCTCCGGATGAGTGAGCACCAGTCGCGCGGGTCGGCGGCCACCGTGCGCGGCGACCGCACGTTTGACGACCGTCGCGAAGACGGCCGAAATGGGTACCGACAACGGTAACTGGCCTCCGTTCACCGCGACGACCGGTTGACCGATGAGACGTTTCGGCGCGGCGAGAAACCCGACCGGATCCTGTTCAGCAGCGTTGATGGCGACGTCGCCGACCGAGATGTCGTCACGACTGGCGATGTAGACCGCCGATCGCATCAGATTCGATGAATGCGTCAATGCCAACGTCTCGACTGCTCCACTCGTCGCCCCCGAGTGCGCGGCCGCGGTGTTGGAGGTACCGAAGTCGATACTCAACATCCAGTCAGTAATCGCCATACTCTCTCTCGAAGTCATCGTCTCTCGAAGTCGTCGTCACGCAGGTCACCCGAACTGTACGAATAAATGGTTACCCGAACAAACCCTCGATGTGCTCGATCAATACCATAGCGGCGTCGGTCGCCGTGTCGTGATCGCTACCCGCGCGCAGAACAGAGAGGACCACAGTGAAGCCGAGCGTCGGACTCAGAGGCCGAATGGGGATTGGAATCCTGGCTGCGGCCACTGTTCTGATCAGCGCATGCCAGGCGAGTGGTGATCCGACGTCTGGCAGTTCGGCGTCCATGGTCGAGAGCAGCGTCGACGTCGCCGCTCTGGATACCGGTGCGTATCCGACCGAACCCGCGAAGCCTTTCGGCTATGCGGATCCGGAACAACTCGTCGACGTCGAGGCGCAGCGAATGGCCGAGTTCGTCGTGCTCCCTTTCCAGATCGACGAATCGCTTGATCTGGGGACGAGTCCGACGACACCGATAAGGAGTGACCGCGAGCTGCAGACCGTATTCGGTCGCGCTGCCGAGGCGGCGAAAGCCGGTGCGGTATATGGATTCTCGACGTCGGCGAAGTCTTCTGCTGCTACCGACACCGGACGCGGGATCACCATCGCTGCAGTGCGCTACAAGACGGCGGACGCCGCAAAGAAGTCAGCAGCCGATCTCAGCGAAGCAGTCTCGAAGGACGCTCCGGCCGGGGTCGTGAAGAAGCGTGACCCCATTGCGACGAAGTCGGGAGCTTTCTCGGTGGTCAGCGCGGTGTCGGGTGACATCGCGGCTGCTGCATTCGTGCCGCATGGGCAGTATCTCGTGTATGCGCAATCGGTTGCGCGATCGAACGACACCGACTGGGCCGTCGATACGGCACTCAAGGCCACGACGTCGCAATCAAGCATGATCGACAAGTTTCCGGCGACACCGACACCTGATGAGAATCCCGACGACAACACGCGTAAGGTCAAGCTCGACCAGAACAACATTCTGATCTACGCACTTCCGCTCGCCGATACGTCCGACGGCATCGCCGCGGTATACGGCCCCCAGGGCATCGCGCACTTCACGACGCACCAGCGCGAGACCTATGCGAATGCAGCCAAGTTCGGTTCAGTTCACACGGCAGTGGCGAAATCCTTCGTCTACCGGGCGTCCACGAGCGACAACGGCGCGAAGTTGCGTGATGCCCTCGTGGCGGTCTGGACTGACAATGGTGCCCGACCCGTCGAATCCCCGGCGGGCTTGTCGAGCGCCAAGTGTGCGAAGAGTGGCACCAAAGAATCGTTGTACAACTGCGCAGTTCGTGTTGGCCGCTACGTCGGACTCGTGGCCGGGGATTCCCTCGCAGACGCCCAGCAGCAGGCGTCTGCGCAGTACGTCATTCTCACCAAGGCCGACCAGGACGCCAACTGATCCGGCTCGGTCGTCTGGCGTCGGGTCAGTTGTCGAGCAACTCGACGCTGGTGACGCGGTGCAGGGTGAAGTGCTGCTCGTCGTCGGAACCCTCCTCGGTGCCGACGAGTTGCCCGGCGCCGAGCAGCCGTGGCGTGACGACGTGTCTGCTCGCCGAACCGTGGGCGTCGACGTAGCCGACGAGCAGTCGGCGGTTGGCGCGCAGCGCCAATTGGATGAGGGCCGTGGTGGATTCGCCGCCGCCGACGGCGCGCACCGGGGCGGAGTCGGCCTTTCCCGATGCGGAGGGGGTGGCGCGGGTTGCTCGGTCGTGAGATCGCATGCGACTCACCACCGACAGCAATTGTTCGGAGGTGGGGTTCGAACGACGCGGCGTGGCGCGTCGGCGACCGCGGCTCGATGACACCCGGCTCCCACGCTCGCGCAGATCGACGAGCGAGCCCGACGAATCCTCGCCTGCGGGAGCGAATCCGGCATCGCGGAGTCGGTCGATCACGGTCCTGACCTCAGACGGCGACACCGCGACGGTCGGCGCCAGCGCCCGCAGCGCGAGCTGCTCGGCGGCGTCGCTGCGCAACACCGCAGCCAGCATGGTCGGATCCTCGCAGCGGATGAACGCCGACGCGATGCCGACTCTGAGCTGTCCGTGTTTGCGCGCGACGTCCTCGATCAGATAGGTCAGCGACTGCGGGACCGGCGTCGACGAGTGCGCGGTGAACATGGTGAGGAGTTCGCTGCTGGTCTTACCGGCATCGAGTGCGCGCCGCACACTGGATTCCGATACCCGGTACACCGATGCGGCACCACCGGATTCGAGGTCGGCGACCAATTCGACCTGGTCGCTGAGATCCGGCGTCATCGGACCGGGCACCGTCAGCGTCAGGTCGGCCTGGGTGAGGAAGTGGTCGACGGGTTCGGGCAGTGCCTTGCGCATGGCGGCGAGCACCTGCGAATCCACTGCGTCGGGATCGTTGTCCGACAACGCCACTCGACCGACGGAGGTCAACGACTGGTGCGCGGTGACTCCGAGGCTCTGCGCTTCGGCGAGGGTTTCACCAACGACGCGCGGCGAGAGCCGACGAATCCTCTGCGGGTACCGCCACGCCAGTGACGCCGTCACGGTGTCGGTGGAAAACGGTGTCGCACTGTCGAGTTCGGTAAGGAGCTCGAGGATGAGGTGCCGTTGAGCCGGTGCGGCCGAATCGTAGAGCTCGGACGACAGCGCAGGGTGGGCGTTGCCGTCGCGATCGGGTTCGCCGACCTGCCACGCCCGCCGCGGCATGGAGAGCCACGCGTCGAGCAGAGTGGCCCACTGCCTTTCCGGTACCGAATGCAGCCAGGTATCGGCGGCGTTCGTCGGTGCGAATGCCTGCTCGCCGCGGTCCCCAGCAGGCGGGGGGTCGGGGAACCCGACGTCGATGAGGCGGGCATGACCGAGGATCTCGACGAGGAATGCAACGCGTTTCTGCTCGAGGCCGGTGGCTTTTGCAAGCCTGCGGAGTTCACGGACACCGAGCGCACCCGAACGCAGTACCGCTGCAGGCGTTCGACCGAGCACGTCGAGAAGTTGCGTGGCGTGGCGGATCAACTCCAATGCCTCACCGCCGGCGGCGGCATCCACCGCGTGCGCGCCGAAACGCATGGTCGCGAGCTCGTCGGCGAGCGCGGGGGCGGCGAGAGTGTCTGTGCGCAAAGCGGGTTCCCCGCGGATGAGCGCGCCGACCATCGGTGGTAGCTCGACCGTCTGGTCGTCGATGCGTGCGAGAAGTCCGAGCGCGATCAGTCGCGCGACGGGGCTGTCGGGGTCGGCGCCCGGCGCGGCATCGCGACTGCGTCCGAGAGCAGGCCCGCGCGACAGTGTGGAGAGCAGGTCCCGTTGCCGATCGTCGACGCCGTCGATGAGTGCGCGGATCTCGTCGGGGGCGAGGTGGGCGAGCGGTCCGGTGAGATGCAGCGCCTTCCACGGCAACGTCGACGCCAGGTGGGCGCCGGCGTGAAGTGCATCGTTCGCGCCCCACAACACGGCGCGTCGGCGAAGGTCGTCGACGCGACCACGGATCTCGCCGGCCTCGGCCCGATCGGACAGAGCGCCCACCAGAGCTTCGCCGTCGACGGACGCCGGTACGCGCGCAACGTCGGGTCCGGTGGACAAGGCGATGAACTGTTCGATGACCGCCATGGTCAACAGGTCGAGTTGCTCACCCGCGAGAGCAAGTGACGCTGCGGCCAGCGCGCGCTGCGCCAGGACCGAGGTTCCCTGTGGCGGGGGAGAGGCGAGATCGGGGCGGAGGGACAGCAGATCGCGCAGATCGTCGTCGGTGCGCGCGGCCAGATCGTCGGCCAGGCCGATCCGCTGGTCGTCCGTGCTCATTCGATCAAGTCTAGTGGTCGCGGGAAAACGGCAGCCGAGTCACGACACCGCACGGTGCGACGGGGGGAGGCATGGCACAATACGGGCGTGGCTGAGAAGGAAAAGAAGAATCACTACGTCGACAACGGTTGGCCCCGCGACGGTGACGGCAGCGTTCCCGAGCATGCGGTGTCGGAATTCGCGGCGGAGATCCCCGGTGCACTTTCACCGTTCGGCGACGTCGAGTTCCCGCTGCCCTCCGACAAGGTCAACTACGTCGTACCGAAGACCGTCGTCAACCGCTGACCACGTCTCGGAGACCTGATGCCTCCCCGGCACGAGCGTAGGCAAGACGAGCCCTCTCGTCCTTCTCGCCTGTCGCACGTCGACTCCTCGGGTGCAGCACGCATGGTCGACGTCGGTGACAAGGCCGCAACGCGACGGCGTGCCGTTGCCGCAGGCACGTTCCACACGACCGCCGAGGTCATCGATCTCCTGCGTGACGCAGCGCTTCCCAAGGGAGACGTGCTGGCGACCGCCCGGATCGCCGGGATCATGGCGGCCAAGCGGACCGACGCGCTCATCCCACTGTGCCATCAATTGGCGCTTTCGTCGGTCGACGTGGACTTCAACATCTCCGACGACCACATCGACATCGTGGCCACCGTCGAGACCGCTGGCAAGACCGGCGTCGAGATGGAGGCGCTGACCGCTGTCGCGATCGCCGGGCTCACATTGCACGACATGACAAAGGCCGTCGATCGGCGGGCGAGTACGGGTGAGATCAGACTGCTCGAGAAGTCCGGCGGTCGCTCGGGAACCTGGAGTCGCGACGAGTCGCACTGACCCCGTGGTGACCGCGGGCGTGCGGAGATGAGGGAGTCGACACCTTGACACAACCGAAACCGGTCGCGCGTGTGGTGGTGGCCTCGACGCGGGCGAGTCGTGGTCTCTACATCGACAAGAGCGGTCCGATCATCGCCGAGTGGCTCACCACGCGCGGATTCGTCGTCGATGAAGTCGACGTGGTAGCTGACGGTGATCCCGTCGGTGAGGCGATCCGCGCCGGGATCTACGCGTCCGACTCGCTGGTGATCACGACGGGCGGGACGGGCCTGTCGCCCACCGATCGCACCCCGGAACAGACACGTGCACTGCTCGACGTCGAGATTCCCGGACTCGCGGATGCGATCCGCGGTGCGGGCCTGCCCGACGTGCCCACCGCCGTTCTCTCCCGCGGCACTGCCGGTGTCGCCGCCGGCACGTTGGTGATCAATCTGCCCGGGTCGACCGGCGGCGTGCGCGACGGACTCGGCGTGCTAGACGGCGTTCTCGCCCACGCGCTCGATCAGATCAGCGGCGGCGACCACCAGCGGAGCGACGGATGACCGTGCTGGTCGTCCGCGCCGCACTCGCCACCGACCCGATCGACCTTCCGTCCCACGAACAACTCGTCGCCGACGCCGCTGCGGGGACCGCAGGCGCGATCGTCGGCTTCGCGGGCGCGGTCCGCAACCACGACGGCACGCATGCGTCGTCGGTCACGAAGCTGTCGTACTCGTCGCACCCGAGCGCGCCCGCGGTGCTCGCGGAGGTGGTCGACGAGGTGTCGATGACGGTGACAGGAGTGCGTGCCGTTGCCGTGTCCCATCGTGTGGGCGATCTCGACGTCGGCGACGTGGCATTCGTCGTCGCCGTCGCGGCTGACCATCGGGCGCCGGCATTCGAACTGTGCGCGCGGCTCGTCGACGAGGTGAAAGCGCAGCTGCCGGTGTGGAAGCACCAGATATTCGCCGACGGTTCAGACGAATGGGTCGGATCGGCCTGACAAATGGAAAAGGACCCCGCACGGCCTCATGGCTACGTGCGGGGCCCTTCGTCTCGGGGTCCGGCAGTCATCACTGCCGGGACGCGGGCGAGATCGCTCAGGGGAGCGGAATCAGGCCCTTGTTCTGGTTGTAGAGCTTCAGCTGATCCGGCGTGAGCTGGTATCCGCTGTCCTTGGCGGCCTTCCAGAGGCTCTTGACCTCGGGGCTGACCTTGGCGTCATCGAGGGCGGTGTCGACCTGGCTCTTGACGTCGTCGGTGCTCTTGGCCTCGGGAGTCTTCTCCAGCGGGGTCTGCGGCTGCGCCTCGGGCTTCAGCTCAGGCTTGGGGGCCTGCAGCGGCTTGGGCGAGTCGGTGGGAGCGGTCCGCGGGGTCGAGCCCGACAGTCCGGTGCCACACACCGGCCAAGCGCCCTTGCCCTGCGTCGCCAGAACGCGCTCTGCGACGGCGATCTGCTGCTCCTTGGAGGCCTGATCGGCGCTCGGTGCGTAAGCGGTGCCGCCGTTGGCCGCCCAGGTACTCGGGCTGAACTGCAGTCCGCCCTGGTAGCCGTTGCCGGTGTTGATGGCCCAGTTGCCGCCCGACTCGCACTGAGCGACCTGGTCCCACTCGGAGTCGGAGGCTGCGTGAGCCGAACCGGTTCCGAGAAGGGCGGCTCCGCCGCCGAGTACTGCACCGGTGAGGGCGACCTTCGCGAAGGTCCTGGTGGTCGTGTTGGTCGTCGACTTGCGATGACGTCCGGCCATGAGTTGTCTATCCTCTCTCCACGCGCCTACGAAGTCAGCTGTCGGGTTCGAACGAGAGGTTGCTCGGTCCGTGGTCGCCGTGGCGGCCGGTGGACTTAACCCCAAGGACATCTGCTGATGTCCGTTATCTCCTGGGAGAAGGTGGGTTCCCCGTCCTCGTTCCTGAGTTTGTTGTTCGTCATTCGATCGGGGGAACGAGGCTTGGCGCGCCCGGTCGAATGTTGTGTTCTGTTGGCTGTCCTGTGATCTCCCTGGAGGAGACTGTTCGTACAGTACGACGTCTTTGCCGCCGAATCATCCCCGTCCGCAACCGAATTCTCGTGGTGCGAGTGGGACTTTGGGCCCGATTTTCCCGTCATCGCTGCTCAACCCGACGATGGTCGGTTCGTGTCCATCCCGTTATCGGGCTGTTATGTGACTAAGGTCACAAGCGTGGAGCGTGTCATCCGCCCGCAAACGGGGGGAGAACGTCGATCGTCGTGCAGTTGCCGAGAGTGCGGCTGCGGTCGCACAGGGCGACGGCATCGCGCAGGTATGAGCAGCGGGCGAGCACGCGTGCGAGGTCGGGTTGCCCGATGCTCAGGACACGTTCGAGGTCGCCGAGCGTGGCGTCGTCGGGCACGACGATCTCGGTCAGCTCGGTGCCCGCGGCTGCGCGTGCAGCCGCGAAAAATCGGACGGTCAGCGTCATCGACGGCTCACCCGCCGATGGCCGACATAGGGCGATCGGGCTGCCGGAAGTCCGTGGTGTTGACCGCGTGCCCGGCCTCTTTGCGCCACATGTCGCCGCGCCAGCGACGAGCGATCTCCTCGTCGGCGTCCGTCGACGCGAGCCCACTCCGCAACGCGGGCATGAGAGACGTCTCGGCGTCGGCGAACAGACAGTTTCGGAGCGCACCATCCGCGGTGAGCCTCGTGCGGTCGCAGTCGCCGCAGAACGGACGGGTCACCGATGCGATCACCCCGACCCGCGCGGGCAGCCCCATCGGATCGGAGTAGCCGCGCACGAGCCATGTCGCTGCCGGTGCGCCGCCGCGCGGTCGAGGATCGGGGGCGAGATCGAATGTGCACCGCAGGGTCGCCAGGATCTCGTCGGCGGTGACCATCTCGTTCCGAGCCCAGCGATGATCGGCGTCGAGCGGCATCTGTTCGATGATGCGCAGCTGATAGCCCTCGTCGAGGCAGTACCGCAGCAGGTCCGGAAGGCGTTCCAGGTCGTCGCGGTGCGGGACCACCGCGTTGACCTTGACCGGACTCAATCCGGCGTCGCGGGCCGCCGCGAGGCCGTCGAGGACGTCGGCGAGCCTGTCGCGGCGGGTGATCTGCGCGAAGCGCGTGCGGTCGAGGGTGTCGAGTGAGACGTTGATGCGATCCAGCCCCGCGTCGGCCAGGGCACGGGCTCGATGCCGTAGTCCGAGACCGTTGGTGGTGAGCGCCAACTCCGGCCGTTCCGGCAGGTTCGACGCCGCTCTGATCAGATCCTCGAGATCTCGTCGCAGGAGCGGCTCCCCGCCGGTGAACCGGATGCGGCGGATACCCAGATCGCGTACGGCGACGGTGAGCACGCGCACGAATTCGTCAGTGGTCAGCAGATCGTCGGAGGGCAGCCAGTCGAGGCCTTCGGTTGGCATGCAATACGTACACCGCAGATTGCAGCGATCGGTTACCGAGACCCGCAGATCGGTGGCCACGCGACCGAATGTGTCGACCAGCGTTCCCGACGAGGGGGCGTCGACGTCTCGTGAGGGCTTCGGTGTGGTGGGCAGCCCGAGGTCGGTGATACTCACGACGCACCTGGTAGCGGATGGAGGCCCGGACGCGCCTCGAGGGCACGGAATGTGCTGGCGTGAAAGACCAGCGGCTCGACGTCGGGGTCGCAGTCGAGCGCGTCGATCTGCAACAGGACGACGGTGTGGTCGCCCGCGGCGACCTCGCTGTGGATGTGGCACGAGAGGCGGGCGGCGGAGTCGGGAAGGAACAGCGCGCCGTCGTCGGCGATCTGAGGGGTGACGTCGTCGAACCGGTGCTCTGCAGGGCCCGCGAGCTGCCTGCACAACGCCGATTGAGTATGTGCGAACACGCTGACGCCCAGTGCGCGCGCGTCGCGCAGGCGCGGCCAGGTGGTCGAGGTGTTCTGGATACACACCGACACCAGTGGGGGATCGAGCGAGACGGTGGTGAAGGCCGACGCAGCCATGCCGAGCGGCTCCGAATCCGTGTCGCTGCAGCAGACCGCCACCACGCCGGTCGGAAAGCAACTGTAAGCGCGCTTGAGCGCGCCGGGCTCCGACGCCGGCGACAGCTGTGCGTGGCGGTCCGAGCTGCCCGATGCCGGGTCGGTCATTGCACGCGCCGCCCGGAGCGCAGCGCGTAGACGATGCCGAGCAGGAAGCCGATGGGCGTACACATCGCGAGGAGATAGACCCACGTGGGCGCTGTGCCTCCATCGTCGACGACCGGCATCACGAACAGCGTGATCAGCGCCAGGAGTCCGACACCGAACACCACACCCGCGAGCACAAGAAGACCCGTGGACGATTTCTTCTGCATACCTCAACGGTAGAGCACACCGCACGTGAGGCGAGATGACCGTTGTGTGAGGTGACCGTTATGTGAGATGACTGGGCAGCAGACGATTGGCTAGACTGGGTCGAACCAGGCGCCTTGCTCATTGTGATTGTCGTGGGTTGGGCGTCTTTTGTTGTGACAAGACTGTTGTTGTGACAAGACCGCTGTGCCAGAAGACTGCTGCAGCGAGACCGAGCGAAGATGAAGGTGAGCACAGTGCCTACCGGCAAGGTGAAGTGGTACGACGCGGAGAAGGGCTTCGGCTTCCTTGCTCAAGAAGATGGGGAGGACGTCTACGTCCGCTCATCTGCGCTGCCCGACGGCGTCGAGGCACTCAAGCCGGGCCAGCGCGTCGAATTCGGTATGGCTGCCGGACGACGTGGACCGCAGGCCCTGACGGTCACCGTGCTCGAGCCCGCGCCGAGCGTCTCGAAGAACGCCCGCGAGGCCGCGCGCAAGGAACAGCAGGCCAAGCGGCACAGCCCCGACGAACTGCACGGCATGGTCGCCGATCTGATCACGCTGCTCGAGGGCAAGGTGCAACCCGACCTGCGCAAGGGCCGCTACCCGGATCGCAAGACAGCGCAGCGGATCTCGGAGGTCGTCCGGGCCGTCGCCCGCGAACTCGACAGCTAGCCGGTTGCCGACGGCTCGTCGGGCTGCTGGGGCTGGGCGTTCTGCGTGGTGGACTGGCGCACCCTGAAGCCGTCGGGAGTGGTGTTCAGCGCGAGCACTCCACGCGCGACCTGGAACTGACCTCCGACGACGACGGCCGACAGCGGTTGAACCTCGATGTTGACGAGTACACGGTCGGGCGTCGAATGCAACGCGACCGTGTAGGTCGAGCCGCTTGCCTTGTACATGGGCTCGGGGTCGGGATCGATGAGCTTGCCGCTGCGGTCGGCGTAGAGCGCGTACAGCAGCCACGGGTGTTCGGATATCTCCTCCGACACCGACACCAGCGCGCTCTGGCCGACGGGCAGTGGCACGTGCTGGCCGCGCAGCGCCTGATCCTGGTCGGCGGTGCAGTGCTGCATCAGCACGTCACACCACTCCGTGGGTCGCACGGTGATCAGCTCATCGTCGATCGCGACGTGGAGATAGCCGCGTTCGTCGTGATGGTGACCCACGACCAGTGCACTGACCGTGCCGCCGACGACGGCCACGAACACCACCGCGACGATCGCGATGATCGCGACAACCTTCTTCTCACCACTGTTGAATTGCACGGTTCAATGATGACCTGTGTGGTGAGCCGTCGGGTGGACAGGTCCATGTGGCGGTCGGCTCGGTTGCGGACGCGTTGGTGCCTCGCTGGGTCCACGATGCGCGGATTCGTACCGTTCACCTGCGTGTTGCGCGTTCCCGCCGCGTGATGCGCCGGAGGCGTGGAAGGCGCGCTCGGTCGGATGGGTGAAGCGATCGGTGTCCGCGGCGGCGAATGAAACGGTGGGCGCCGCCTGTTCGGGCCGGTGGCCGCCGAGCCCCGGCACCAGCGTCGAACCGCGCGTGGTCATGACCGTCTGCGCCAAGCCGAGACCGAGCAGGACGGCGACGACGGTGAAGCCTATCCACAGCGTGGGCGGCAAGAGCACGCCGAGCGCGGCGCCGAGCACCCAGCAGAGCTGGAGCACCGTTTCCGAGCGACCGAAGGCCGACGCCCGTGACCGTTCGGGCAGGTCGTCCTGGATCGACGAATCGAGGCACACCTTGCCGATAGCGCTGGTGCCCGACGCGACGAATCCGGCGACGACGGCGAGCAGCACGTTGCCGAAGATCGCGGCGAGAACGGCTACGACGAAGCAGGCCGTGGTGGCCCACACGATCACCTTCGGCGGGTTCTTCAGTTCCAGTCGGGTCCCGACGCCGTTGCCGATCGCGTTGCCGACACCCGCGGCGGCACCGACCGCACCGAGCAGTGCGAGTTGCATCCACCCGCTGTGGGAGCCCTGGGCCTTGGCATAGAACGCGATGTAGAGCGTCATGAAACCGGTGAGGATGCGGATCGTGCCGTTGCCCCACAGACCTGCGACCACCGTCCGGCCCAGTGGCTGTCGCATGGTCTTGGCGATCTCTCGTGCGCCGCGTCTGGCTCGCGATGTGCGTCCCGCACCCGATCCAGGGGAGGGTCGGTGCGGCTGATGATAGGTCAGGGTGGTGGGCACCTCGCCCTCGGTGACCTCCACCCAGGACGGGATGCGCAGACAGAGGTAGGCGCCGAAAGCCGAGATGATCGCCAACCACACCATCGCGCCCGGGATGTGGATCGGCAGCGCCTTGGCCAGCACCAACTCGAACAGAGCCGCTACTGCGCCGCCGATGATGGTCCCTCCGATCAGCCCGAAGGTCGTCAACCGCGAATTCACCCGCGGAAGATCGATACTCGGCGGGACGACGCGTGGTGTCACCGCAGACTTCAGCACGCCGAACGACTTGGAGAGCACCAGCAGCCCGAGAGCGCACGGATAGAGCACCCACGGGTCGTATTGCAGCTGTTGGGTGGCGGGATTCCACGCGACGTTGCTGATGATCAGCAGTGCGAGCACGGTGCGCAGCCCGAAAGTCGCGGCCATCGCGATACGTCGACCGTGTTGCAGACGGTCCAGCATGGGGCCGATGACGGGGGCGATCAACGCGAAGGGTGCGATCGTCAGCGCCAGGTACAGCGCGACGTTGGTCTTCGACTCGCCGGTCGCCGCGGCGAAGAACAGCGTGTTGGCCAGCGCAACGGCCATCGCGGCGTCGACGGCGAAGTTGGCGATCACCGGCAGCGTCAGCGCGGTCAGCCCCGACTTGTCGGCGCCGTCGGCGGTCGCGGCCTGGTGGATCTTGTCGACGCCGCGCCCGGTCAGTTCCCGACCCCGCATCGCAGCCACGCGCATGACCGTGATCTTCTTCGGGCCACGATCGCGGCGTGCCTTCTCGGTTGCGGAGTCGTCGGGCATCGCGCGCGTCGAGCCCGCTGTGGTCTCGTCGAGAGGTGGAAGGTGGGGGTTGTGCGTCCGGGGCGGGAGGTAGGCGTCCCCGACCGAGGTGTGCGCGCGGCCGCGCGCCCGGGAGTCACCCGCCGGATAGTTGGCGCTGCCCGGATGGGCCGCAGGTCGTCTGCGGCTGAATTCGTCTGCGGCAGCGGTTTCGCTGCCGGGTACCTGCTGCGTCGGGGAGTCGTCGTTCGATCGGCCCCCGTCGGCCCGCCTCCATCGGATCACCTGACCAATTGTTCCTCATCGGTGTGACCAAGTGGCGTAACCGTCTGTCGTGCGGGGCGCCGCAGCGTCTCGAGGTGGGCGGTTGGCCGAGCGTGGCGACGATATTGCACACTGGAAACGTGATCGCAGTGACCGGAAACCAGCTCTTGCTCGACGCCGTCGAGTCGGCTCGTGCAGCGCTCGAGGCCGACGGAGAGCATCCGGGCGACCACCGCGCCGCCATCGCCGAGGGCGAGTGGGCTGTCGCCCACTACTTCGATTCCGACATCCCCGGGTACCAGGGGTGGCAGTGGTGCGTCGTGGTAGCCGGATCGCCCGACGTCGACGACGTCACGATCAGTGAGACCGCGCTGTTGCCCGCCGACGGCGCACTGCTCGCTCCCGACTGGGTGCCGTGGTCGCAGCGTGTCGAGTCCGGCGATCTCAATCCCGGCGACGTTCTGGCCGCCGACGACGACGATCCGCGCCTGGTGCCCAACCAGATCGACACCGGCGACGAGTTCCACACCGATTCCGACGACGAGGCCGCCGACATCGCGCAGGTCGCTGGTGAACTCGGGCTCGGCCGACGCCGGGTGCTGAGCCGCGAGGGCCGCGACGACGCCGCGCAGCGCTGGTACGACGGCGACTTCGGGCCGGGCTCAGAGATGGCGCAGGCTGCTCCGTTCTCGTGCGCGACCTGTGGCTTCTACATCCCGCTCTCCGGTGCGCTCCGAGCTGCGTTCGGCGTGTGCGCCAACGAGCTCTCCGCAGACGGCCGGGTGGTCTCCGCCGAGTATGGTTGCGGCGCGCACTCCGACGTCGAACCGCACCGCGGAGAGGGTTCGCCCGCATACGAGGCATTCGACGACGGAGTACTCGACATCGTCGCGACCTCCTGAGGACGGTCGGCCCTGACGACTGACGGGAGCGGCAACGACCCGTTCGGGACGGGACGGCTGCGGGCAGCGGCTCTCGACGCCTGGCGCTCGTCGCCAACGCGGCTGATCGAGGACAGCAATGCCGAGGCCGACCTCGTCACCGTCGGTTATCGCGATCGACTCTTCACCGAACTCGTGGTCAATGCCGCAGACGCTGCCGCGGCGGCGGGTTCGCGCGCACGCGTCGCCGTCTGGGTCGACGGAGGCGACCTGCACGTAGCGAACACCGGCGCGCCATTGAGTGCGAACGGGGTGCGATCGCTGATGGCGCTGCGGGCGTCGGCGAAGTCAGGCGACAGCGCGGGCTCGGGCGTGATCGGCCGGTACGGAGTCGGCTTCACGGCGACCGCCACCGTCGCCGACAGCGTCGAGATCCGTTCGACGACGGGCTCCATCCGGTTTGATCGTGCCGACACCCTCGCGGCGGTGCGCGATGCGGGGGTGTCGCATCGGGACGACTCGTCGGTGCCGCTGCTGCGGCTGGCCTGGCCCGTCGACACTGCGCCTCCCGACGGCTTCGACACTGATGTCGTCATGGCGTTGGCCCCGGAGGTCGATGCCGCGGCGTTGCTCGCCGACATTGCGGAGCAGGCGGCCGACCTGTTGCTGTCGCTGGAATCCCTCGACTCGATCAGTATGCCGGACAGGGAATTTCGCATCGAGCGCGAGGAAGTCGAGAGCAGCGACGTAGGTCCGGGGAGTAGCGTTCGACGGCTTCGTGTACTCGTCGGTGCCGACGGTGAGTACCGCGTCCACGCGTCCGCGATCGAGGTAACGCACACTGACGGCGATGTCGTGAACCGTTGGCTCGCACACCAGCCGGCCGAGGGGACGGCTTCCGCGGGCGGACGGGGCGTGTTGTACGCGCCGACGGCCACCGACATCGAACTCGGTATTCCGGCACGGATCATCACCTCGCTGCCGTCGACCCCGGATCGTCGTCACCTGAGCCCAGACGTCGACATCGCCTCCGCGGCAGCCGGATACGCCGATCTCATGCGCGCGGTCGACCCGCGGGATCGGCTTGCGCTGGTGCCCACCTCCCATCGGATGGCGAGTCTCGACGACGCCCGACTCACCGAGGCCATTCTCGACGAACTCCGCGACGCGCCATGGCTTCCGAGCGCGGACGGATCCGCCCTCGTGCCATCGCGGGCAGTTCTGCTGCCGGGACTGACGGACGAACTCGCGGACGTTCTCGGCGACCTCTTCGCCGATCTCGTGCATCCCGACCTTTCGACGCCGACATCGCTCGCCACCCTCGAACAGGTCGGGGTGACGTCGATCGGCCTTGCGGCGCTGGCCGATCGACTCGTCGGCGTCGACCGCCCCGCTGCCTGGTGGCGTCGACTCTACGGGGCACTCATGCCGCTGGTGCCGACCTCGCGTGAGGTCGAGGAGCTCTCGGCACTACCGGTCCCGCGCGCCGACGGACGCATGAACATCGGTGCCCGTGGCCTGTTCGTCGTCGCGGTGCCGCGCGCGTTGAGCTGGATTCGCAGCGTCGATCCGGACGCCGACCATCCGCTCCTCGAACGACTTGGTACACAGCGACTCTCGGTATCCGATGCGCTCAGAGACGATGCGCTGCGTGCGCTCGTCGACGACGCGGCCGACGAACCGTCGGCGGAGCTCCTCGACGAGGTCGCAGCGCTCCTCGAGGCCGATCCCGATGCGGCGGTTCCCGACTGGCTGTCCCGGCTGCCGTTGACCGCCGACGGCGAGTGGCGCGCTGCCGACGAACTGCTGCTGCCCGACGCCCCGCTGCTGGAGGTACTCGTCGACGACCATCCCTTCGGTATCGTCGACGAGGCACCGGTGGCGCGGGTCGGCGTCGATCTGCTGCGCAGGCTCGGCGTCGGCTGGGGGTTCACGACCGTCTCCGATGAGTTCCCGACCGGACCCGACCACGATCTCCCGGACGAGGAGATGTGGTGGGACGGGCTCGACGACCTACCGGAAAAGCTCACGGCTGTGCGCGATCTCGATCTCGTCGATGACGAGCGTTGGTCCGAGGCGCTCAGCTTGCTCGCGCAGGACGAGTCGCTGACACCGGTGCTGGCCGACCGCGACGGCTACACGGCGTGGTGGCTGCGCCATCACGCGCAGGTCGGCGGGCACCGGCTCGGGTGGTACCGCGCGCCGTCGGACACCGCCTTGGCCGGGGTGCGTGACGTCCTCGACCATCCGCATGCCGACTCGCTCAGCGCTGCACTCGGCGGCGGCGAACCGGAATCGGCCGCCGATGCCGACATCCTGCTGCACAACCTCGCCGACCCTGCCCGCAGCATCTCCGCCGGCGTCGCGACGACCACGTACGCCGCGGTCGTGCGCGCGTGTCGA
This sequence comes from Gordonia otitidis, assembly GCF_020735545.1. NCBI lineage: Bacteria > Bacillati > Actinomycetota > Actinomycetes > Mycobacteriales > Gordoniaceae > Gordonia > Gordonia otitidis. The sequence continues at coordinate 984,003 of NZ_CP085974.1, read as the reverse complement.
CGCGGCATCGTCGAACCGATGGATCTCGCTGTGCCCGAACGTGTTCGCGCCGTGTCGGGACGCGCGGTCGACGACGCGGTGGTGATCGACAGGCCGTGGCACGTGCAGGTCGTCGACGTCGATGCGATGGTCGTGTTGCCTTCGGATACCACGGATCTGGCCGCCGACGCCGCGCTGCTCGCCGACATCCTCGATCTCCCGACCTCGTCAGAGGTACTCGCGACGGAAGTCGTAGACGCGGGGGTGGCGTCGACGGAGGCGGGTACCGAGGCGGTGCTCTTCACCGCGGCGACTGGCCGCACGATCGCAGCGGGGGAAGTCCGTGTGCACGACGACCTGCGCATCGCCGTGACCCGCGACGGCGACGATCAGCACTCAGCGGAGTTCTCGGTCGACTGGTGGATCGACGAGCGCGGCGTCACCCACCTGCAACGTCGGGCGCGACCCGGTCGGCGTCGATCCCGCGGGTGAGGATCGACGCCAGCTGTCGGTAGGCCTGTGCGTCGTCGAGGCCGGTGGCACCGGCGACTTCGCGACGTTGGATGCGGCTCATCATGCTCGCGGCCAGGTCTCCGGCGAACGCGGCGTCCACGTGGCGGAACTCGCCCCCCGCCACACCCGTGGCGATCAGTTCGCGGACGCGCCCGGAGGCAGCTGCGGTGTTCTGCTCGTACAGCTCGCGTGTCGGCGCGAAGGCGTGCAGGTCTGCCATGAACTGTGCGGATGCGGGGGAGAGTGCGTCGCCGACGGCGATCAGATACTCGACGACGGACTCGCGTCCCGTCGGCGCGTCGGCAACCCGTGCCTCGACCTGCTCGGTCGCCGTCCGGAAGAAATGGGTGACCGTCTTGGTGACGAGCTGTTCCTTGCTGCCCGCGAGCGTGTACAGCGTGGAGCGCGAGCATCGCAGGCGCGCGGCGAGATCGGCGATCTGCAGGTGGGCGAAGCCCTCGGCGAGCATGAGCGCGAGCAGAGCGTCGAACAACTCCGTGCGACGCCGCGTGGCGAGCTCGGCTCGTGTCATCGGGCACCTCCTGCATCGGGTTCGAGACAGCATTGCGTTCGAGAGAAAATAGTACTAGGAACAGTACCTGAGTACTGTTACTCAGATCAGATCACGCCGACCTCGGAGGACCCATGCCCGTCGATCGACTCCTGCCCACTGACGAGGCTCACGACCTCATCGCGCTGACCAGGGATTTCGCCGACAAACGGTTCCTGCCGATCGTCGACGAGTACGAGAAGGCCGAACGGTATCCCGACGGCCTGTTCGCCGAGATGGGTGAGGCGGGTCTGCTCGGGCTGCCGTATCCGGAGGAGTGGGGCGGCGGCGGTCAGCCGTACGAGGTGTACCTGCAGGTCCTCGAGGAACTCGGTGCGCGCTGGGCGGCGGTCGCGGTCGCGACGAGTGTTCACGGACTCGCGTGCCACCCGCTGTTCACCTTCGGGACCGACGAGCAGAAGCAGCAGTGGCTGCCGGATCTGTTGGAGGGCAGGCTGATCGGTGCCTACAGTCTGTCCGAGCCACAGGCCGGATCCGACGCCGCGGCACTGAACTGCAAGGCGTCGTCGACCGACGGCGGCTACACCGTGACCGGGTCCAAGGCGTGGATCACCCACGGTGGCATCGCCGACGTCTACAACCTCTTCGCGCGCACCGGTGAGGGGTCCAAGGGCATCTCCTGCTTCCTCGTCCCGCGCGACACCGCGGGGCTCGACTTCGGCAAGCCCGAGGAGAAGATGGGGCTCGCCGCCGTGCCCACCACGTCGGCGACCTACGACGACGCGTTCGTCGACGAGGGGCGTCGACTCGGCGCCGAGGGGCAGGGGCTCCAGATCGCCTTCTCCGCACTCGATTCGGGGCGTCTGGGCATCGCCGCGGTGGCGACGGGTCTCGCGCAGGCGGCACTCGACGCGGCCGTCGACTACGCGCAGGAGCGAACGACATTCGGCCGCAAGATCATCGACCACCAGGGGCTCGGCTTCCTGCTCGCCGACATGGCCGCGGCCGTCGATTCGGCCCGGGCCACCTACCTCGACGCCGCGCGTCGTCGGGATGCGGGGCAGCAGTATTCACGTGCCGCCGCAACGGCCAAGCTCGTCGCCACGGACGCGGCCATGAAGGTGACCACCGACGCCGTCCAGGTCTTCGGCGGCTACGGCTACACCCGTGACTTCCGCGTCGAGCGGTTCATGCGCGAGGCCAAGATCACCCAGATCTTCGAGGGCACCAACCAGATTCAGCGCCTGGTGATCAGCCGCGCACTCGCCGCCAACCGGCCCGCTGGTTGAGCCTGCCCCGCTGGTTGAGCCCGGCCCGCTGGTTGAGCCCGCCCCGCTGGTTGAGCCTGCCCCGCTGGTTGAGCCTGCCGAAACCACCACCATCCTCGGCTGAAACACACCCGGCATCGGTAGTGTGGCCAGGATGATCGTGCAGATCACCGACGTCGACCAGCACATCACCGAATGGGTGGTCGACCACCGCGTCGAACCGTTGACGACGATCGTCCGTATCGTCACGGTGCTCGGCAACACCGTCACCCTGTGGTTGGTCGCCACCGTCGTGGTCGTCGTACTCGCTGCGCGCAGGCACGTCACCGAAGCTGTGTACGTCGGGGTGGGTGCGCTGACCGGCTCGCTGCTGATGGTGATCCTCAAGCACATCTTCGCGCGGGCTCGCCCGCCGCGCGACGACCGCCTGCTGCACATCGAGAGCTACTCGTTCCCTTCCGGCCACTCGATGATGACGATGGTCGTCTACGGGCTGATCGCGGTTGCGGCCTACCGACTGATCCCGTGGGTGCGCGCACACCCCTGGTCGATGGCACTCGCTCCGGTGATCTCGATCCTCGTCGGCCTCACGCGCATCTACCTCGGGGTGCACTGGACCACCGACGTCCTCGCCGGCTGGATCATCGGAGCGCTCTGGGTCGGGTTGTGCACGTGGGTGCTCTCGCTGTGGTTGTCCAGGGCGTAGGCGCCGATGTGCGCCCTATGCCGCCGACTGTGCGCCTACAGCGCATCCAGGTATCGCGGTAGCCGGCTTGCGACGACCAGCGACGGCAGCGCGAACCGCAACTGCGCGTCGATGTAACTCTCGAGGTCGAACTCGGGCCCGAAATGCCAGTGCTTGAGCGCCCATCCATGTGCCAGCATCATCAGATCGAAGACGGCGAGGTCGGGGTCGACGGCGTTCATCACGCCCGCGTCGATCCCGGCGGTGATCGCCTCGCGCATCGGCGCAGACGTCTCCACCTCCAACTGCTTGATCCGGTCCCGCCCCTGGGCGTCGAGGGTTCGGCTCTCCCGGTAGGTCAGCACGACGGCGTCGCGATTCTCGTCGACGATCCGCGTGTACTGCCGGAAGCCCGCGATGAGCTGCTCGACGGGGTCGTCGCCGGCGAGGTCCATCGCGGGCTGCAACTGGTCGCGGAACTTCTCCAGGATGTCGACGATCGCGGCGAGCAGGATGTCTTCCTTGGAGCCGAAATACTTGTAGAACAGGCCGACGCTGACCTGGGCTTCGTCGGCCAGCGCCTGCATCGACATCTGGTGGAAGCCGGTGCGTTCCATCACCGCGACCGCGGCGTCGAGGAGCTGACGCCTGCGCGAGGAGACCCGGACCGCGCGGACGGCGTCCTCGACGGCCAGATCCGACGTCGAGCGTGCCGTTGCCGATTTCGCCACGAGTCCTCCTAGGTCGAACGGTGAATCACCGTTCATCACTGTAGCGGGTCAGATCCCGAGGTCCTTGGCGACGATCGTCTTCATGATCTCGGTGGTCCCGCCGTAGATGGTCTGGATGCGGGCGTCGATGAAGGCGCGCGACACCGGATACTCCCGCATGTAGCCATAGCCGCCATGCAGCTGCAGACACCGGTCGGCAGTGCGAACCTGTAACTCGGTCGCCCACCACTTCAGTCGGGCCGCGCGTGCGGCGCTGAGTTCACCGCGGATGTGTTCGGCGATGCAGTCGTCGAGGAAGGTCCGCGCGATATCGAGTTCGGTTGCCAACTCGGCCAGTACGAACTGCGTGTTCTGGAACGACGAGATCGGCGACCCGAATGCGGTGCGCTCCCTGACGTAGTCGAGTGTGCGCTTGAACGTGCCCTCCGCTGCGGCAACAGCACCCACCGACAACGACAACCGCTCCTGTGGAAGGTTTCTGACCAGTTGGTAGAACCCTTCGCCCTCCTCGCCGAGACGGTTGGCGACGGGTACCCGCATGTCACAGAACGAGAGCTCGCTGGTGTCCTGCGCGTGCAGCCCGATCTTGTCGAGGTTGCGGCCACGCTCGAAACCCGGTGTGTCAGCGTCGACGACGAGCAACGTCAATCCCTTGTGCTTGTCGGGGCTGGTGCGGGTGGCGACCACGAACAGGTCTCCGTTGCGGCCGTTCGAGATGAACGTCTTCGACCCGTTGACCACGTAGTGGTCGCCGTCGAGCACGGCTGACGTTGTGATGCCCGTCAGGTCGCTACCCGCACCGGGTTCGGTCATCGCGATCCCCAGCACCGTCTCACCGCTGACGACCCCTGGGAGCCATCGGGCCTTCTGCTCGTCGGTGGTCAACTCGGTGAGATAGGGGAGTACGACGTCGTTCTGGAGCGAGAATGCGATCGCTTCGGCCGCCGCGCCGGTCCGTGCGATCTCGTCGATCAGGATCGCGTTGTAGCGGAAGTCGTCGACGCCGGGGCCCCCGTAGGTCTCGTCGACCTCGAACCCGATGAGGCCGTTCTTGCCTGCCTCGGTGAACAGGGTCCGGTCCCACTGGCCTGCCTGCTCCCAGTTCTCGTGGGAGGGAGTGATCTGCTCGGCGACGAATCGTGCTGCGGTGTCGCGGAACTGCTTGTGCTCGAGGTCGTGCGTGAGTGCGCTCATGAGGTTCCTTGGTCGGGGTGTCAGCGGAAGGCGTTCTGACCGGTGAAGGCCTGGCCCAGCACGAGCTGGTGCATTTCGGGGGTGCCCTCGTAGGTGAGGACCGATTCGAGGTTCACCATGTGGCGGATCACCGGGTACTCCAGCGAGATACCGTTGCCGCCCAGAATGGTTCGCGCGGTACGGCAGATCTCGATCGCCTCGCGGGTGTTGTTGAGTTTGCCGAAACTGACCTGGTCGGGTCGTAGCCCGACCGAGTCCTTGAGGCGGCCGAGGTGATACGCGAGCAACTGGCCTTTCTGCAATTCGACGGCCATGTCGGCGAGTTTGGTCTGCGTCAGTTGGAATCCGGCGATCGGTTTGCCGAACTGCGTGCGCTGGGTGGCGTAGTCGAGCGCCGCCTGCCAGGCTGTGCGTGCCGCGCCGATCGATCCCCAGATGATGCCGTAGCGGGCTTCGCTCAGACTCGACAGCGGCGCCTTGATGCCTCTGCCCTTGTGTAGGTCGTCGTTTCCGGGCATGAGGGCATCCGCCGGCAGGCGCACGTTGTCGAGGACGATCTCGCCGGTCGTGGACGCCCGCAGCGACGCTTTGTGTTTGATCTCCGGGGTCGACACTCCAGGTGTGTCGGTCGGCACGATGAACCCGCGGACTCCGACGCCGCCGTCGGGTAGGTCGGTCTGCGCCCACACGACGGCGACGTCGGCGATGGGAGCGTTGGTGATCCACATCTTGCGGCCGTCGAGAATCCAGTCGTCGCCGTCGCGACGTGCCCGGGTCTTCATCGACGCCGGGTCGGAACCGGCATCTGGCTCGGTGAGACCGAAACATCCGACGGTCGTGCCCTCGGCCATCGACGGGAGCCAGTGATTCTTCTGCTCCTCGCTGCCGTTGTTGTAGATGGAGAACATCGCCAGCGACCCCTGCACCGACACCATCGACCGGATACCCGAATCGCAGGCCTCCAGTTCGAGGCTCGCCAATCCGTAGTGCACCGACGACGCTCCGCCGCATCCGTAGCCGTCGAGATGCATGCCGAGTACCCCGAGTTGACCGAACTGCTTGAACAGGTCGCGGGCGATCGGTATGCCGCCCTCCTCGAACCAATCGGCGATGTGCGGTGTGACGTGTTCGGCGAGGAAGCCGCGCACCGAATCACGCACGGCCAATTCGTCGTCGGAGTATCCGAGGTCGATGTTGAGCGGGTCGATGGCAGTGAACTTCGTCGTGGCGGTGGCACTCATCGCGTGGCTCCCTGGGTGGAGGTGGTAAGGGTTGCGGGAGCGTCGAATCCTCCCGCAGCCATATCGGCGGCAGCGGATTCGGTCGCCCGGTAGTGGAGTTTCTTGCCCGTTGCCGATACCGGCAGCGAATCGATGATGCGGTAGGCGCGTGGGCGTTTGAACTGTGAGAGCATCGGATGGTTTCGGCAATAGGCGTCGAGTTCATCCGGTGTCGGTGCACCTTCTTCTGCGGGTACCACGTAGGCGACGACGAGTTGCCCCCATCGCTCGTCCGGTACCCCGACGACGAGCGAATCGGCGACGAGGGGATGTCCGTTGAGCGCCTCCTCCACCTGCACGGGATGCACGTTCTCTCCGCCGGAGATCAGCATGTCGTCCTTGCGGCCGACGATGGTGACGAACTCGTCGGAGTCCCAGGTGGCGAGGTCGCCGATGTGCAGCCAGCTCCCGTTGTACTTGGCCTTCTCCTGCTGTGGTGAATCGAAGTATGCGGCAGCGCATTTGGGTGAGCGGATGATCACCTCGCCGACCTCGTTGCCATCGCGCGCGACGACGTCGTCGGGGTCGGCCAGTCGGCCGTCGTCGCGAACGTGCACGACCCGGACGTCGTCGTCGATACACGCCCGCCCCGCGGTGCCCGCATGGTCGGGAAGGTCGGTGGGACGCAGGAAGGTGTTCCAGAATCCCTCGGTGCTGCCGTAGCCGTTGAAGATCCGCGGGGTGAGCACCTTCTGATAGAGCAGGGCGGCGTCGCGTTCGAGCGGGGCGCCCATGGTGACGATGCCGTTGAGGCTGGAGAGATCTCGCGGCTGCCGTTGCTGTTCTGCTGCGAGCATGGCGAGATTTGTCGGCGCTCCGATGAGGAAGGTCAACCGGTAGCGTTCGACCCAGTCGAGGGTGGTCGCCGGGTCGAAGGTGCGCATCGGGACCAAGGACGAGCCGAGATAGAACGTGGGATTGGGCCCCGCGCAGTAGAGTCCGCCGCGATGGAACCACGGCGTCATGTTGAGCGTGCGGTCTTCCGGAGAGAGCGGGAACGCCATGATGACGTCGTGCGCCGAGAAGATCTCGATGGCACTGTTCATCGGAACTGCTTTAGCCTCGATCCACCGATTTGCTTGTGATCGGTCGGTGAGGGATAAACGAAATGCCCTGTCTGAGTGACAGAATGGGACTTCTCTAGGGTTCCATCCACACACACAGGAGGGCATGTCGTAGATGCGATTGTCTCACACTCACCCGGTCCGGTCTGCATCCTGTGACGATCCGAATCTCCTCGCCGCTGCGGGGGTGGTGCCGGTGATGGCGCTGGCCGAACGCGCCAGCCTGTCGGAGTTGGCCCGCGAGCATCTGAGCGTGCCCACCGACAAGGGCGCCCATCCGGATCGGAAAATGTTTTCCCTGGTGGCGGGGATGGTGGCGGGCGCCGACAGCATCGACGACATGGCCGTGTTGCGACACGGCGCGATGGGCAAGGTGTTCGACCATCCTTACGCCCCGTCGACGTTGGGATCGTTTCTTCGCGAGTTCCGGTTCGGGCATGTCCGCCAAGCCGATGCGATCGCCACCCGGCTGTTGGCGGGACTGGCTCGCCATACTCCGGTGCTGGCGGGGATCGACGGGCCGGTGATGATCGATATCGACGACTCGATCATCGAGGTCCACGGCCCGGCCAAGCAGGGCGTCGGATTCGGCTACACCCGAGTGCGTGGGCTGAACTCGGCGATCACCACCCTCACCTGTGGTGACGGTGCGCCGGTGATCGCCGCTCAACGCCTGCGCAAAGGGGCGTGTAACTCCGCGCGCGGGGCGCATCGGTTGATCGCCGACACCCTGGCCACCGTGCGGCGGCTACGGTCGTCCGATGCGTCGGGACCGATACTGCTGCGAGCGGATTCAGCGTTCTACGGCCATCGCGCGATCACCACCGCGCTCCGGGCCGGTGCGCAGGTGTCGGTCACCGTGCGTCAGGATTCCCACGTCCGAGCAGCGATCAGCGAGGTACCGGCAGATGCATGGACGCCGATCGAGTACACCGACGCCGTCTTCGACGAAGACAGCGGCCAGTGGGTCTCGCGGGCCGAGGTCGCCGAAGTACCGTTCACCGCGTTCACCTCCAAAGCCAAGCGCCTGCAGGTATCCGGACGGCTGGTGGTGCGCCGTATCCCTGACTTCGCAGCCGAGGGAGACGGCTTGTTCGACGTGTGGCGGTTTCATGCGTTCTTCACCACCAGCGACCTGGACACCGTGACCGCCGACAAGACTCACCGCGGTCATGCGATCATCGAGCAAGTCCACGCCGACCTCAAAGCCTCCGCATTGGCGCATCTGCCCTCGGGAAAGTTCTGCGCGAACGCCGCATGGCTGGTGTGTGCGGTCATCGCGTTCAACCTGACCCGCGCCGCAGCCTGTCTCGGTGGACAGCGTCTGGCGAAGGCGACTACCTCCACCATCCGACGCACCCTGATCTGCATACCCGCTCGAATCGCGTCCTCAGCGCGGCGCATCACGATGCATCTACCCGCCCGATGGCCGTGGGAGCGCGAGTGGAACCTGTTGTTCAACAACACGATCAAACGACAACACTCAGCCTGACCCCTAACCATCGGCCAGAACCGGCCCCGACACGAAACCCAGTGAAACACGCCGACACCAGAGATCGGCGACTCACCCACGCCCACCGCCACCCCGAACATACACAACACATTTCACGAGACATCAAAAAGCCGATCGGTGGATCGAGGTTTAGGCATGCCGGTGGTGCCCGAGGTGTAGAGGCGGGTGGTCTCGTTGAACACCCCGCGTGTCGCTCGCGGTGGTGGTCCGTCGACGGGGAGGTCGGCGAACCGGATCGACCTCGGTCCGGAGTCTCCTAGCCCGACGAGTTCGCCTGTGCCCACGCCGATCAGGACCTCCGGAGTGTGGTCGGCACGCTCGATCGCTGCGGTCACGGTGTCGGTGAGTTCGGTGTCGTAGACGTACACCTTGGGTCGGCTGACGTCGAGGATGACCGCCGTTTCGCCCGCGGCCAACCGGAAGTTCACCGGAGACCCGACCGCATTGGCTGCCTGCGTCGCGAGATACAGCTGCGCGAACTCGACGCCGTTGAACAACTGGTATCCGACGACGTCGCCGTCGGCGACGCCGAGCGCGGCGAGACCGGCGGCCAGCGAATCCACCGCCGCACCCAACTCCGCGTAGGTCCACTCGGTGTCGGTGGTCGGATCGATCAGCGCCGTGGCCCCGGCGTAGCGGGACACGTTGCGGCGGAAGCCGTTGAGGTAGGTGAACTCGTTCTCGAAAAAGGCACGGTACTGGTGAGCGTCGTAGACATAGGGCGCTTCGGCAGTGAAGTCGGTGGTGCTCATCGTGATCTCCGTCATCCGGCCATCGTGAGTCCGCCGCTGACGCTGATCACCTGTCCGGTGATGAACGACGCCGCGGGCGAGGCGAAGAACAGGACCGGCGCGGCGACCTCGTCGGGACGGGCGAGGCGTCGGAACGGAATCGCTTTCACGAGAGCCTCTTTGAGCTTGTCGGGCTGGGCTTGGAACAGTGGCGTGTCCGTGGGGCCGGGGCACACGGCGTTGACGGTGATCTGGTAGCGCGCCATCTCGCGGGCCAACGACTTGCTGAGTGCGATCACCCCTCCCTTGGCGCCGGCGTAGATCGATTCGCCCGCGCTGCCGACCCGTCCGGCGTCCGACGCCAGATTGATCACGCGACCACCCTGCCAGCCATCGGATGTCGACGCTTCGACCATCCCGGGCAGGAACGCACTCGCCATGTGGACCGGGCCGAGGTAGTTGATCGCGACGACCTTCTCCGCGAATTCGGTACTGGCATTGAGGAATTGGTCGGTGCGGTCCCAACCGGCCGCGTTGACGAGGATGTCCGGTACGCCGACCTCGGCGGTGACGGCGTCGCGAAGTGCGTCGACCGCGGTGCGGTCGGCCACGTCGACGGCCATCGGCACGATCGCGGAGTTCTGCTCCGCGGTGCGCTTGGCGGCGTCAAGGTCGAGGTCGGCGGCGACGACGGTGGTGCCCTGTTCGGCGAATGCGAGGGTGATGGCTTTGCCGATGCCCGAACCGGCGCCGGTGACGACGGCGATGTTGTTGGTGCTCATTGTGTGTGGCTCCTGGTGGTTGTCGCGGTGGCTTACGGCGTCAGGCGCCGACGTACTTGTTGAAGTCGGGTGCGCGCTTCTCGGCGAAGGCCTGTGCGCCTTCGAGCCCTTCCGGGGAGTGGGTGAAGAGGTCGAGTGCGCTCATCGCGAGGTTGGACAGCCCGGCCTGGTGGTCGGAGTCGGCGTTGAAGCTCTGCTTCAGGAACCGGAGGGTGGTCGGGGACTTCTCGGCGATCTCGGCTGCGACCTTCTTGGCCTCGTCGAGCAGGTCTGCTGCGGGGACCACCCAGTTGACCAGGCCCCAGCGCTCGGCGGTCGCGGCGTCGTACTGACGGCAGAGGTACCAGATCTCGCGGGCCCGTTTCTCGCCGACGACGCGCGCGAGATATGCGGAGCCGAACCCGGCGTCGAATGATCCGACCTTGGGGCCGGACTGCCCGAAGCGTGCGGTGTCTGCCGCGATGGTCAGGTCGCAGAGCACGTGCAGCACGTGACCGCCGCCGATCGCCAGGCCGTTGACCGCTGCGATGACCGGCTTGGGGATGTCGCGGATGACTTTGTGCAGGTTGCCGATCTCGAACATGCCCGACTCCGACGGTCCGTAGTCGCCGGTCTCGGCACGCTGCTTGACGTCGCCTCCGGTGCAGAACGCCTTCTCGCCCGCACCGGTGAGGATGACGGCCTGCACGTTGCGGTCGGCCCATGCGCGGCGGAAGGCGTTGATCATCTCCTCGACCGTCTTGGCGCGAAATGCGTTGTAGCGCTGCGGCCGATTCATCGTGATGATCGCGGTCGGACCTTCGACGACGTACTCGATGTCCTCGTAGGCTGCGGTGCTCTGGCTCATGTCGGTGCTCCTTCGCGGTGAACTCTGCCGATCGGTGACCGGAACTTCATAGTGAATGAACGTACATTCACTCCCGTGGGCGTGTCAAGGGTCACACCTCTGTTCGGTGGCTGTTGCTGCTAGCTGACCCGTGGGGTGCGCGTCAGTACGCGCTCCCGCTGAACGGCGCCGCGCGGTCGCACGGCACCGGCCGTGGATGCGTGGGATCGAGCGCGTTGAGCACGAAGAACGCCGCGCGCCGCGAGCCCGCGATGCCCGCATGCTCGGTGAGATCTGCCGGACATCCGTCCTGAACGACGATGTTGTGCACGTTGTGCCCGCCCGGCGGCAGGCCGAGTGTGTACGGGACGACGGCTTCGTCGTAGCGGGTCGCGATGTTGGTGTAGGTGATCTCGGGGTAGTAGTACCCGCCCGCCGCGATGATGCGCATGACCTCGGATGTGGGGTCCAATTCGGCACACCCCTGGCAGATCGGGGTCTGCGCCGCGGAGATCCCGAGCCGACGGACCGTCGGTAGCAGCTGGTCGGCGCCGGCGACTTTCGACCCACGCCAGGCGGGTGCGATGGACACCTGCTTGTCGATCTTGCCGCGCCCGCCGAGGACTTTCGCGTAGTAGGCGGGCACCACGGTGCCCTGCGAGTGTCCGACGACGTCGACCTTCGACGCGCCTGTCGCGGCGAGTACCTTGTCGACGAATCGCCCGAATTGTGCTGCGCTGTCTTCGATCAGCCCCATGCCGCCCACCGCGGGACCGGGCCACGGCAGATCGTCGAGTGCGCCGTAGGTGAGCGCGAAGACGCAGTAGCCCTCGTTCTTCAGTAGCGGAACGTATGCGCCCCAATTGGTTTGCTGCGACCCGCCGGTACCGTGTGCCAGCACGACGGGGTAGGGATGCTTCGGCGTCGGACGACAGGAGAAGTCGTTGGAACCCGGGAGTGAGCCGCCGTGGTGTGCCAACTCCCCGGGTATGCCCGAGAAGAAGTTGAACGTGACCGGAATCGGGGTTGCCGACGCGGTTCCCGCTGTCGTCGTTCCCACGATCGCCGCGAGCACCGCGGCGACCGCGGCCACCAGAGAGAATCCCCGAATCCGCATGAACACCGAACCTAGCAACTGCTTGGTCGATGCGCGGGGTTTGCGACGAACCTGTCCGCCTGCTAGTCCAGCCCGCGCTGGGCGGTACGGTCGCCGCGCCGTGACGCGGCGCGCTGGATGAGGAACACCCCCGTGCCCAGTACCCCGACCGCCAGACCCACGAAGCACACCGCCAGAGTGCGGCCGCCGCCCCAGCCGGTCGCCCACACGACAATCGTCGCGACGAGCCACGCGACCATGCCGACGACGATCACCGGCTCGGGAGCGCGGAGTGCGGGCGGCAGTTGGGGGATCTCGGGTTCATCGGCCACGCAGGACAGGGTAACTTCCCCCTTGTGCCAAGCGATCCCTCGAGTGAGCCGCCACAGCCATCGAATACCGACGCCCAGTCGACGCCCACAAGCGCCCAGTCGACGCCCGCAAGCGCCCAGTCGACGCCCGCAAGCGCCCAGTCGACGGGGCGGTTGGGTGCTGTCGACCGCTACTTCAAGATCAGTGAACGCGGCTCGACGCTGAGCCGCGAGGTCCGCGGCGGCCTCGTCACCTTCTTCACCATGGCCTACATCGTGGTGCTGAACCCCATCATCATCGGCGGGATCCCGGGCGAGTCCAAGAACGCCGACGTCCTCGGCAACGTGCTGCCCATCGCACAGGTCGCCGCGGTCACCGCGCTGGTCGCGGGTGTCATGACGATCATCTTCGGCCTCGTCGCCAACTATCCGTTCGCGATCGCCACGGGTTTGGGGATCAACAGCCTGCTGGCGGTGACCATCGTCCCGGAGGTCACCTGGCCGGAGGCCATGGGGCTCGTGGTCGTCGACGGCATCATCATCGTCATCCTGGCGATCACCGGATTCCGGACCGCGGTGTTCAACGCCGTCCCCGCAGAACTGAAAGCGGCGATCGCGGCGGGCATCGGCTGCTTCGTGGCGTTCATCGGCTTCGTCGACGCCGGGTTCGTGCGCCGCATCCCCGACGCCGCGAACACCACCACGCCCGTACAACTGGGCTTCGGCAACTCGATCACAACGGTGCCCACCCTGATCTTCGTGATCGGCGTCCTGTTGATGGGCGTCCTGATGGTGATGAAGGTGCCGGGTGGTCTGCTCCTGGGCATCATCATCACCACGATCATCTCGATCATTCTCGAGTCGACGCTGCATCTGGGATCCGGCGCGCAGAAGCAGGGCGGCTGGTCGCTGTCGGTGCCCAAGATCCCCGACTCCGCCGGAGGGTTGCCCGACCTGAGTCTGGTCGGCAATGTCGACCTGTTCGGCGCCTTCACCCGTATCGGCGTGCTCGCCGCGTGTGTCCTGGTGTTCGCACTCGTCCTGTCGAATTTCTTCGACGCCATGGGCACGATGACAGGACTCGGCCGTGAGGCCGGTCTGGCCGACGACAAGGGCAACCTGCCCGGCGTCGGCAAGGCGCTCGTCGTCGAGGGAACCGGCGCGATCGCCGGTGGTGTGGCGTCGTCGTCGTCGAACACGGTCTTCGTCGAATCGGCGTCTGGCATCGCCGAAGGCGCGCGGACGGGACTGGCCAACATCGTGACCGGTGGGCTCTTCATCGTCGCGATGTTCCTGACGCCGCTCTACGAGGTGATCCCGTCCGAGGCCGTCGCGCCCGCTCTGGTCATCGTCGGTGCGCTGATGATGGGTCAGGTCACGCGGATCGACTTCACCAGGTTCGAGTACGCACTCCCTGTGTTCCTCACGATCGTCACCATGCCCTTCACCTACTCGATCGCCAACGGTATCGGCGTCGGATTCATCAGCTGGGTCGTGATGGCGGCCGCGTCGGGCAAGGCGCGCAAGGTGCATCCGCTGATGTGGGGGATCGCGATCGTCTTCGCCCTCTACTTCGCGCGTGAACCCATCTCGAACCTCATCGGTTGACGTCCAGGCCTCTGACGATGTCCGTCGGGCCCGGATCTGACCGCGCAGTAAGGAAATGCCTTACCGCCGAGTAACATTCGGCGGGGGTGTGATTGTCGTCTGTTCGGGTACCAAAACGTCTGTCGACATCGGCAAATGTGGTCGGGCGAACTACTGTTGTCGTCGTGAGTACACCGAATGACGACGGGTTGTCGGGGGCCCTGGCGCTGGCGATCGTGCGCCTTGCTCGTCGATTGCGTCTTCGTCGACAGAATCAGCTTGTTTCTCTGACCCAATTGTCGGCCCTGTCGACGCTGCACATCGAGGGAGCCATGACGCCGGGTGCCCTTGCTGCAGCCGAACGCGTGAAGCCGCCGTCGATGACCCGGGTACTGGCCTCGCTCTCGGATCTCGGAATGATCGAGAGGGCCCCGCACCCGACCGACGGGCGCCAGGCGATCGTCACGCTCGCACCCGCCGGCGAGGACGTGATCGTCGCCGAGCACGCCGCACGTCGTGCATGGTTGTCCGATCAGATCGACGCGCTCACCGACGACGAGCGCGCCACCCTGCGGCAGGCCATTCCGGTGCTCGCGAAACTGATCAGCGAGACCGACGAGCCGACCTGAGTCGATCGCTGACGCCTCGCGGTCAGAAGAACGTCCCGGAGAACGGTGCCTTCTCGACCGCGAAAGCCTGCGTCAGCGCACGCAGTGTCTGCTCGGAGTCCGTCCACAGGCGATCGGCGTGTGCGAAGAGCGAAGGTGCCACGCCGCCGAGGAACAGGCTCGAAAGAACTGAAACATCCATGCGCACAGTAGGTTTCGATGTCGACGGTGCGATGATGGCGCCGCCACCACGGATCGAGACGTCGTACACTCCAGCGCGCTGGCGGTAACCGTCGGTGACCTCGAGAACCATGTCGAGGTCGGCCGAGTACTGGCGCGCGGCGAGCGCTGCGGGAACGTCGAGAATCGACACCCACATCTTGTCGGCGCGTCCGGTGACCGGAGCGGCCCGCAGATCGGTGAGTTTGGCGCGCAGCGGGTCGTCGACCGGAATCGACGCGGTCAACGAGGGCACCAGGTCGAGTCCGGTCAGCACCCGCCACAGTTCGGTGTGCGCGGCGTCGGTGACGGCGAACAGTTCCTCCACCTCGCCGCGCACCTGGCCGGCCGAACTCTTGTGGATCCGGTAGCTGGCGTATCCGTCCGGGTGCAGCAGGTAGTGCAGACCACTGGCGGCCGGAGGCCGTTCGGATCGGCGGTCGGCCAGGATGGGCGCCCACCACTGCGGGGTTCGTGCGAGTGCGCCGGGACGCGTGCGCGCCCACCGCGCGTGGATGTCGGGAATCGCAGCGGCGACCTGCTCCGGCGTGGCGAAATAGACCTCGGGATGATCGGGGGCGGCCGCGCGCAGGGTCGGTTGTCCCGGCGTGATTTCCACGCTCTCGGCGAAGCACGCCGGACCGAAACCGAACCGCTCGTATATGGTTCCCTCCGAGGCGGTGAGGATCGCGAACGCGAATCCCTCGTCCTCCCATTGGGTGAACAACTCGGTGATCATCCGCCGCAGGATGCCGCGACGTCGGTGCGTCGAGGCGACCGACACCCACGACAGTCCTGCCGCGGGCACCTGCGTGCCTCCCGGAACGGTCATCTGCATCCGATAGAACATCGACACCCCGACGAGCGGATGGGTGTCGTGCCAGGAGTCGCGAACGAGTACGACGTCGGAATCGGCAACCTTGCCACGGAGATCCGCGCGCTCGTCGTCGGAGATCGGGTTCCTCATCGCGAACGCCCGGGCATCTGTGGTGATGATCTCGTCCCAGTCGGCGTCTGTGCCTCGCGTCAGTTCGAGTGTGGTGGTGCGGGTGTCGGATTCGGTCACCTCACAACCGTGTCACATCGCCCGATGCCGTGTCTCCTGGGTATGAGGTTGTTCGCTGGGTCGAGTCGGTCTGTGCTCGCCGGTCGCGCCCACACGAGCACCCGTGTCGATCCTCGCACCTCGCGGCAGGCAGACTGGACCGCGTGCCCGAGCCCGTGTCCGCCCGCCCGCTGTCGGTCGACGTCATCGACATCGACGATGCCGACGACCCGCGTGTCGACGACTTCCGCGACCTCAACTCCGTCGACCGTCGGCCCGACCTTCCCACCCTGCCGGGCGGCCGGCCCGGAAAAGGGCTCGTGATCGCCGAGGGCGTTCTCGTGGCGCAACGGATGATCGCCTCCCGGTTCGCGCCGCACGCCTTCCTCGGCGTCGACAAACGCCTGACCGAGCTCGCCGACGATCTGCGTGCCCCCGGCCTGTCCGGTGTGCCGTTCTACCGCGCGTCGGCCGATGTGATGGCCCAGATCGTCGGGTTCCACCTGAACAGGGGAGTTCTCGGCGTCGCGCGCAGACCGGTCGGACTGCAGGTCGACGACGTGCTCGCCACCGCGCGAACCATCGCAGTGCTCGAGGGCGTCAACGACCACGAGAACATCGGCAGCATCTTCCGCAATGCGGCAGGCCTCGGGGTCGACGCCGTGCTGTTCGGCTCCGGCTGTGCGGATCCGCTGTATCGCCGTTGCGTCCGGGTGTCGATGGGGCACGCACTCCTCGTGCCGCACGCACGGTTCGACGACTGGCGCGGCGCGCTCGACCTTCTCGCAGAACACGGTTTCACGACGGTGGCACTCACCCCCCGAGAGTCCGCGGTCCCGCTGGCCGACGCGGTATCCGCCGACAAGGTGGCTGTGTTGGTCGGTGCCGAGGGACCGGGACTCAGCGAGGCCGCGATCCGCGGCTCGCACATTGCCGCGCGCATTCCGATGAGCCGGGGCACCGATTCACTCAACGTGGCCACCGCCGCGGCGATCGCCTTTTACGAGCGCGTCCGATCGGGCACGATTACCGGGTGAGCTTCGCCGAATACGACGACGAGTACCTCGGGAGCCCTGACTATTCAGTCGGGACCACAGGCGAGCCGACGCCATGGGCCACAGGTCTCCTGGTGGCGGCGGCCTGCGCCGTCTACTGTTCGCTGCTGCTCGTGGGCCTCTGGGCGCTCGTCGCCGACATCACGCCGTGGACGTCTGGGTCCCGGTGGATCGGGGTCGTCGTCGCCGTGCTCGTCGCGGGCGGGCTCGGCTGGACGCTGTGGGCGCTGCGTGACCGGCCGGTGTGGCGATGGATCGTCTGGGGTGCGCTGATCGGGTTCCTCGCCGGAGTCGGGTCGTCGGTCGCGCTCGCGGTGCTCAATCCCTGAGTCCGCGCGTGACCGGCACCCCGAGTCGAGGGTTCAGGTGCCGGTGCCGAACCCGAAGTACCGTGCGACCCGGCGCGTCCACCCCTCGGACTGGTCGGTCTCGACGTATTCGCTCTCGACCGATTCCTCATCGACGTCACCGACGTTGTCGTCTGCGATCGGCGGCACGGGCTCGGTCACCGCTTCCCTTACCGTTGCTTCGTCCCTCAGGGTGGTCTCGGGTGGCCGCTGGGTGGCCGGGTCGGAAGAGTAGTCGTCGGCGTGGGCGTCGATCGGTTCGGCGACAGGTATGCCGACCGCCGGGGTGTCCACGGGAACCGCGGGGGTGTCGACGGGAAGTGACGACGACGGGGGTTCGTCCGGTTGGTCACCCTGAGGTGGCGCCACGACGTCCGACGGCCGGCTCTGCTCCGGCGCCCGTTCCGGTTCGCCCGCGTCGTCTCCGAGCGCAGGTCTCGGGTCGTCGACCACGGCCTGCGCGACGGGCGGCTGCAGCTGTTCCCGGGCGTTCGCCGCTGCAGCGGTGGCGGCGGCGGTGGCAGCAGCAGCTGTGGCACTGGCCTCGCGATAACGCTCGGCGTCGGCGTCGGTCGGTTCGTAATCGGCCGGCCTGATGGCGAAACCGGTGACGGGGATCGAGAGCGGTTCCAGATCACTGGGCGCCAGCGGTCGGGTGAACCGGAATCCCAGCCACTCGCGGTTGCCCTGCTCGGCGAGTTGCTGCGGATGGAAAGGTAACGCCAGCGGGTCGGGTGCGACGCCCGGCGCATAGCGCAGCGGATGTTCGCCCGCCCAGAACGGCTTCTCGAACGGGTACGGCAACCCCTCGTCCTCGATGATGCTGACGGGGTCTGCGGCGAAGGACCGGCGCAGCGTGCCGCCTTCCCATCGTGCGAAAACACCTGTCGCCGAGTCGGGTTCGGTGTAGAGCAGCACTGCTGCCGCACTGTCGGGGATCGACGCCGCGGTGCGGATGGTCTCCACGGTGCGTGTCAGGGTGGACGGCTTCGACGTCGCGAACAGTGAGCACGACACCACCGTCAGTGGACCGTAGGAGCCCGCGAAGACCTGCGAGTCGTCGGAGTCCATGGCGGTGGCGAGATTGGTGTCGACGGACGGGACGAGAACGCTGTCGCCGTAGATCGCCGAGGAGATCTTCTTGGCGGCGTCGACGTCGTTGGTGACACCGGACCGGAGGACGTCAACAGGGGCGTCGGTGTCGATGAACCACAGGGTGACTGCGCGTGCGGACATGGAGGCCGGTGCTCAGCTGTTCCCGTTGCTGCGCACGCCGAGCAGCACGTCTTCCCATGCGGGCACCGCGGGCTTGCGCGACTTGCGTCGACGATGCTCTGCGGTCTTGTCGACGTTCGACGTCGAGGAATCGGAGTCGTCGCTAGCTTGCCCGGTCGACTGCTCGGGGGGTGCAGGCGCGCCGCGGTCGTCGTGCGGCTCCCGGGCCTCGTCGACGACGATCGGCTCCTGCGCGGCCTCGTCGTCGAGCCCGAAGTCGAGCGTGTACGTATCGTGCTCCACCCGCACCTCGACGTGTCGCGAGCGCTGAGCGCCGATCAACGCGTCGGCGTCGAAGGTGACCTCTTCGTGGTCGTCGTCGGCCGACGTCATGACGGGAGTACTGACCGGGATGAGTCGACGTCGCGGTTCGATGGTTTCCGGGTGGATGAGCTCCTCGGCGAGGTCGTCGAGCGGATCGGCGGTGCCGCCGTGCGAGCCCGGCATGAAACGCCAGTGTGCGTGGTGTTCGGTGTGGCCGACCTGCCAGTTGACCTGCACCACCCAGTGGCCGTCGTCGCCCTTCCATGCGTCCCAGGTGGCGTCGGAGGGATTCTGGCCGTAAGCGGCGAGCCCCTCGGTGACGGTGTCGCCGAGCGTCTCGGTCGACGGCCCGTCGTGGCGTATCGGATGTGCGAGTGCTCCGAGTTCGGTTGCCCGCTGACGTTCGAGCAACACGGGGTGGGCGAAGCGTTCGATCTTGTCCGTCGGCACTCCGGCGACCGCCGCGACCTCCTGGACGCTCGCTCCCGCACGGATGCGGGACTGGATTTCGCGGGGGCGCAGCGACGATTCCATTTCGATCTCGATCTGTCCGAGGCGGGAGAGGTCACCGCGTGCGGCAGCGCGGAGCCGCTCGTCGGCGTCGAGCTTGAATCGCTCACCGGATTCGGTGTCCTGGCAGATGACATGCGCGCCGTCGACATCAACGCCGACGACCCGAAGTTCACGCATCATCTGCTCCTCCTCTGGTGGCCATGAGTGCGGGCATTGTCGTCAGGTTAGACCACCCATCCGCCCGAGACGGCCGGGACACGCGGCAAATCCGCAGGTCGTACCCGAACGGGGCGTCAATCGCCAAACGCGGCCCGGACCGGCAGACGCGGTCGGTGTACCAACCGCGTCTGCCGACTCGAGCCGCGTTCGGCGAATTTCAGAGCTTGCCTACGACGTAGTCGATCGCGGCGGTCAGGGTGCTGACGTCGTCGGGCTCGATCGCCGGGAACATGCCGATGCGCAACTGGTTGCGGCCCAGCTTGCGGTACGGCTCGGTATCGACGATTCCGTTGGCGCGCAAGACCTTCGCGACCGCTGCGGCGTCGACGTCGTCAGAGAAGTCGATGGTTCCGACCACCTGGCTGCGCAGTGCGGGATCGGTGACGAACGGCGTCGCGAACTCGCTGGCCTCGGCCCAGGAGTACAGCCGCGAACTCGAGTCGGCGGTGCGTGCGACGCACCAGTCGAGGCCGCCGTTGCCCAGCATCCACTGGATCTGGTTGTCCAAGAGCAGCAGGGTCGCCAGTGCCGGGGTGTTGTAGGTCTGGTTCTTCGCGCTGTTGTCGACGGCCGTCGGCAGCGACAGGAACTCCGGGCACCAACGATCGGTGTGTGCGATCTGGTCGACCCGCTCGAGTGCCGCAGGACTCATCACCGCGATCCACAGACCGCCGTCGGAGGCGAAGCACTTCTGCGGCGCGAAGTAGTAGACATCGGTGTCGGCGATGTTGACCGGCAGGCCGCCTGCACCCGACGTCGCGTCGATGGCGATCAGCGCGTCGTCCGAACCTGCGGGACGGATGACGGGGACCGCGACACCGGTCGACGTCTCGTTGTGCGCCCAGCCGATGAGGTCGACGCCGCCGAAGTCGTCCACCGTCAGCGCGGCGGGATCCGGGGCGGTGCCCGGATCGGTCGAGATCACGGCCGGGGAATCCAGGAACGGAGCCTTCTTGGCGACGGTCGCGAACTTCGAGCTGAACTCGCCGTAGGTCAGGTGCAGCGAACGCTGCTTGATCAGCCCGAACGCCGCGGCATCCCAGAAGGCCGTGGTACCGCCGTTGGACAGCACCACCTCGTAGCCCTCGGGCAGCGAGAACAGCTCGGCCAGACCGGCGCGGATCGAGCCCACGACGTTCTTCACCGGTGCCTGGCGGTGGGAGGTACCCATCACCGAGGCGCCGATGTCGACCAGCGACTGCAGTTGTTCGGGGCGCACCTTCGACGGTCCGCAGCCGAACCGGCCGTCGGAGGGCAGCAGTTCTGCGGGGATGGTGATGGATTCGATGGCGACGTCGCTCATGGGCGCAATTCTAGGGTTGTGGCCTCGGCCACTACGCTGCGCCCCTGCTACGCGTGCTGCTGGTGCCTCCGTGCGGCGCGCCGATCTGGCCTCGCGTAAGCCCCTGCTCTCTACAACCCGGGCTTGACCACATCTCCCCAGCCCTCGACGTCCTCAGGTCGACGCGGGGCTGCTCCGGTGTAGAGCGCGGCGGGGCGGACCAGTTTGCCGAGGCGCTTCTGCTCGAGGATGTGCGCACACCACCCGGCCGTGCGGCCGCAGGTGAACATGGCGGGCATCATGTGCGGCGGGACCTCGGCGAAGTCGAGGATCACCGCAGCCCAGAACTCGACGTTGGTCTCGATCGCGCGGTCGGGTCGACGTTCGCGCAGTTCGGTCAGCGCCGCCTGCTCGAGTGCCGAAGCCACCTCGTACCGCGGAACGTCGAGTTCGGATGCGGTGCGGCGCAATACGCGCGCTCGCGGGTCCTCGGCTCGGTAGACGCGATGCCCGAAGCCCATCAGCTTCTCTTTGCGGTCGAGGATTCCCCTGACCAAACCCCTTGCATCACCGGTCTTTTCGACCTCTTCGATCATGGGCAACACCCGTGCCGGTGCGCCGCCGTGAAGCGGTCCCGACATTGCGCCGATCGCGCCCGAGAGCGCGGCTGCGACGTCGGCTCCGGTCGATGCGATCACGCGCGCGGTGAAGGTCGACGCGTTGAGGCCGTGCTCGGCAGCGCTCACCCAGTAGGCGTCGATCGCGGCGATGTGTCTGGGGTCGGGCTCGCCCTTCCAGCGCGTCATGAAACGTGCTGTGACGGTGGGGCACTCGTCGATGATGCGTTGCGGGACGGCGGGCTGGTGGATGCCGCGTGCCGACTGCGCGACGTACGACAGCGCCATCACCGATGCTCGCGCGAGGTTGGCGCGGGCCGTGGCGTCGTTGATGTCGAGCAGCGGCTGGTAGCCCCAGATCGGAGCGAGCATGGCGAGTGCGGCCTGCACGTCGACGCGGACGTCGCCGGTATGAATCGGCAGTGGGAAGGGTTCGGCGGGAGGCAGGCCGTCGCCGAATCGTCCGTCGACCAGCAGTGCCCAGACGTCGGCGAAAGTGACGCCGTTCTCGACGAGATCCTCGATGTCGACGCCGCGATACCGCAGGTTGCCACCGTTCTTGTCGGGTTCGGCGATCTCGGTCGTGAAGGCTGTGACGCCTTCGAGGCCGGGTACGAAGTCGTCGGGGATTCTGCTGGCCATCTCTAGCCCACCTCTCTCCACACCACACCTGAGGCGCCGGGCGCGGGCGCCGTCACCTGCACTCTAGGGCACCCGTGGGTGCCGGGCACCCGGGCGTCTGAGCCATCGGTGGGAGACGGGATCGTCTCCGGAGTAGCGTCTGCAGGGTGGACAACGACCCCATCGACCTGCCCGGAATGCGCGTCGGTTACGGCGGTGGCATTCCACCCAATGTCGGCGACGGTGATCGCGCGGCAGGCGCTGACGGTGTGCGCGACAACCTCGATCCGAGCTGGCTCGAGGGTGACCCGCCCTGGCTGGAGTTGTTCATGGTGTGGCTGCGGGAAGCCGTCGCGGCGCGCATCCCCGAACCCAACGCGATGGTCGTGGGCACAGTGGACCTCAACGGACTTCCGGCGACGCGCACCGTGCTGTGCAAGGGAGTCGACGCCGAGGGCGTCGTCTTCTTCACCGGATACGACTCCGACAAAGGTCATGATCTGGAGGCCAACCCCTTCGCTGCGGTGACATTTCCGTGGATCGCTCTGGAACGGCAAGTGCATTTCCGGGGGCCCGTCAACAAGGTGAGTGACGCCGAGACGCTGGCGTACTGGAACAACCGACCGCGGGGATCACAACTGTCTGCATATGCGTCGGCGCAGTCGCGCGAGATCGACAGTCGCGCCGACCTGGAGGCGAAGGCTGCGGCAGTGGCCGAACAGTTCGGGGGCTTCGACGACGGCGATCCGGTGCCCGTGCCCGAGAACTGGGGCGGCTACCGCATCGAGCCGGTCTTCGTGGAGTTCTGGCAGGGCCGCGCGAATCGTCTGCACAATCGCGTGCGCGTGACGATGGTTGACGGCTGTTGGCGGGTGGTTCGGCTGCAGCCGTAGCGGTTGGCTGGTGAGATGCTGCGGGTTGCTCAGCGCGGCTGGTTTGCGTGGCGGGTTGTCTTCTTGAGGTAGACGGTGCCGGTCGGGATGCCGCCATACGCGAATTGGCGTCCGACGTAACCGTTTCGAGTCTTGCGAAACTCCGTGCGGGTGAACCACTGTGACGCCGGATTGGTGTCGCCATACGAAATTATGCCGCCATTCTTGGTGGAGGCTATTCCGTAGGTGTAGGTATTTTGCGGCCCCACGCCGTAGTAGTCGGCAAACAGCTTGTTACCCACCACTTTTACGTTGGATTCGGGGGAGGGGACTGCACCGTAGACGATTGTTTGCATGACGTAGTGACCTGGCTCGATCTTGGCTTCGGCGTGACCGGCGCCGAGTCCGAGGCCCATGAGCGAGGCTCCACCGACGAGGACGCCTGCGATGATCTTCTTCACAGGAAGCGGAGCGTAGCCGATAGGACGACGAGAGTGAAGCCGCGTCGGCAATCCAACCGTGTCCACATGAGCAAGTTCTTCGCATGCGTTAAGCTTCCCGTCAGCATGACGGGGATGTCAGACTTCGGCGGTCCCACGCACCCTGATGGGCGTGGCTGAGGGGATCACGGCACTCCGACGAATCAGGCGCGCGCGCGGGGAGAGGAGGCCGATTGAGCGAGAGTGATGTCGAGCAGTGGTTCGCCGACCTCCCGCCCCGGCCTTCTCCGGGCACCACCCCCATGCATGATCTGGCCCGCGAGTCCTCCCGTGCGCTGGTGGGATCACACGCCGTTGGTCGAACCGAGTGGCCTGCCGAAGTTGCGCCGGACGCGCAGACGACCCGGCTCAGCGCAGCGACTCCGCAGCCGTCGGCAGCATCCCCATCGGGCGCTGATGATCTCGACTCGTTTCTCGACTCACAGGCGGAGCTCTGGCGCGAGAAGACCCGTCAGAAGCGGAAGGACTCAGATGTTTCGGCCGCTTGGCACACCAGGCGGGGAACACTCGTTGCGGCGGCCGCAGCGATTGCCGCGGTTGCCGTCGTTGCCACGGTCCTCGCTGTCACACTTTCCGGGTCCGACCCGTCCGAGTCGACCGTCGCGCAGCCGTCCTCAGTGGCGCCCACGCAAACCGGTTCGGCTACGGCGAAATGTCCCTCTTCGGTGAGTGGCTCGGTCACGACGGGTGCGGATGCGGGCGGCCAGACGTCGGGCCCGGGCGTGATCAAGGCGTTCAACTACGCGTATTACGTCGAGAGGTCTGCGGCGAAGGCGAAAGCGGTCACGACACCGAATGCGGTTGCCACCGAGGACGTGATGCAGAAATTCATTAACCAGCGCGGGGTGGGAACCACCCACTGCCTCTCGATCGCCGACCGTGGAAACAACACTTACGGTGTGACACTCACGGAATCGCCGCCCAACGGCGGGGCACCGATCGTGTACCAACAGACCATCAGTACTGTGCAGGCCGGTGGGAAGTACTGGATCTCCTCGATCAAATCCGAGAACTGATCGTCAACGCCACCAGGGGCTTCCCGGTCTTGGGGCCGGGAAGCGGAACGAAAGGGACAACACGACGATGACACGGTCGGCAAAGAACCGCGCTCGTGAGACGGCGGTGGACGTACGTCGGCCTTCGATGAAGGCGGCCATGACATCCGCGGTTCTTGTGGCCTCCATCGCAACGGCGATGGGAGCGGGCTCGGCGGCGGCTGTCGAACAAGGCGGCACCAACCCCAACGACTCCGCACCACAGCAAGGTGGCACCGCGCCGACGGACACTGCGCCTCAGCCTCGATCCACCGATTTGCTTGTGATCGGTCGGTGAGGGATAAACGAAATGCCCTGTCTGAGTGACAGAATGGGACTTCTCTAGGGTTCCATCCACACACACAGGAGGGCATGTCGTAGATGCGATTGTCTCACACTCACCCGGTCCGGTCTGCATCCTGTGACGATCCGAATCTCCTCGCCGCTGCGGGGGTGGTGCCGGTGATGGCGCTGGCCGAACGCGCCAGCCTGTCGGAGTTGGCCCGCGAGCATCTGAGCGTGCCCACCGACAAGGGCGCCCATCCGGATCGGAAAATGTTTTCCCTGGTGGCGGGGATGGTGGCGGGCGCCGACAGCATCGACGACATGGCCGTGTTGCGACACGGCGCGATGGGCAAGGTGTTCGACCATCCTTACGCCCCGTCGACGTTGGGATCGTTTCTTCGCGAGTTCCGGTTCGGGCATGTCCGCCAAGCCGATGCGATCGCCACCCGGCTGTTGGCGGGACTGGCTCGCCATACTCCGGTGCTGGCGGGGATCGACGGGCCGGTGATGATCGATATCGACGACTCGATCATCGAGGTCCACGGCCCGGCCAAGCAGGGCGTCGGATTCGGCTACACCCGAGTGCGTGGGCTGAACTCGGCGATCACCACCCTCACCTGTGGTGACGGTGCGCCGGTGATCGCCGCTCAACGCCTGCGCAAAGGGGCGTGTAACTCCGCGCGCGGGGCGCATCGGTTGATCGCCGACACCCTGGCCACCGTGCGGCGGCTACGGTCGTCCGATGCGTCGGGACCGATACTGCTGCGAGCGGATTCAGCGTTCTACGGCCATCGCGCGATCACCACCGCGCTCCGGGCCGGTGCGCAGGTGTCGGTCACCGTGCGTCAGGATTCCCACGTCCGAGCAGCGATCAGCGAGGTACCGGCAGATGCATGGACGCCGATCGAGTACACCGACGCCGTCTTCGACGAAGACAGCGGCCAGTGGGTCTCGCGGGCCGAGGTCGCCGAAGTACCGTTCACCGCGTTCACCTCCAAAGCCAAGCGCCTGCAGGTATCCGGACGGCTGGTGGTGCGCCGTATCCCTGACTTCGCAGCCGAGGGAGACGGCTTGTTCGACGTGTGGCGGTTTCATGCGTTCTTCACCACCAGCGACCTGGACACCGTGACCGCCGACAAGACTCACCGCGGTCATGCGATCATCGAGCAAGTCCACGCCGACCTCAAAGCCTCCGCATTGGCGCATCTGCCCTCGGGAAAGTTCTGCGCGAACGCCGCATGGCTGGTGTGTGCGGTCATCGCGTTCAACCTGACCCGCGCCGCAGCCTGTCTCGGTGGACAGCGTCTGGCGAAGGCGACTACCTCCACCATCCGACGCACCCTGATCTGCATACCCGCTCGAATCGCGTCCTCAGCGCGGCGCATCACGATGCATCTACCCGCCCGATGGCCGTGGGAACGCGAGTGGAACCTGTTGTTCAACAACACGATCAAACGACAACACTCAGCCTGACCCCTAACCATCGGCCAGAACCGGCCCCGACACGAAACCCAGTGAAACACGCCGACACCAGAGATCGGCGACTCACCCACGCCCACCGCCACCCCGAACATACACAACACATTTCACGAGACATCAAAAAGCCGATCGGTGGATCGAGGCTCAGCAAGGCGGCACAGCGCCCACTCCCGCCCCAGAGCCTTCGGAGCCTTCAGCACCGGCCTACGTTCCCGGGCCGGGATCGATTCCCGCGCCTCCTCAGGAAGCGCCGTACCAGCCGTACACCGCTGCGCCGCAGTACGAGGAGTCCGGCTACTCGGATCCCGGATACTCGACCTACTACAGCCCCGTTCCGGACGCTCCGTTGCAGGCTCCGAAGCCTGTTGCGCCGGTGCGTCCGATTGCGCCGCCGCCCAACAAGATTCGTGTCGGCAACTTCGTCACCGACATTCCGAAGGGGATGTCGAACAAGGACGTCAACTCCATCAACGCGTGGTCGGCCTACGGCGAAGCGAAGATCGCACAGAACCTGATCGCACTCGGCGTGCCCAAGGACAAGGCGTCCCGCCAGGCGGCTGCGACGATCATCGGTGTTGCACTCGGTGGCGCCACAGGTGCCGCGGTTGGCGCCGTGCCGGGTGCTATCGCCGGGGTATTGCCCGGTGCGATCGTGGGCGCGGGTGCTGGTGCAGGAATTGGCTTTGTCGTCGGTGGTGGCCTGATATCTCCACCTACCGCCGCGACCTCCACTGCTGGCGGCGCGCTCATCGGACTCGGTGTCGGTGCAGTCGGCGGAGCCGCGGCCGGCGCCCTTGGCGGCGCCGCACTCGGCGCAACGATCGGTGGCACGATCGGTGGCATCGCCGCGTACACGCTCGGCGCGGGCGACCCCGGTGCTCATCCGCAGGAACCGTGGAAGCTCGACGAGAACGGCAATCCCAGGCAGCCCAAGCACGCCAAGCCTGCTCCCGTCGACCCCAGCGTCAACCAGTTCGAGCTGTCGGTGCCCGCAGAGGCAGCGTCGAAGAAGGGGCTTCCCTCGGTCGACTACGTCGTCAACTACCGCGGCGACGTCACTGTCAAGGTCGGTGCGCAGACCGCGAAGTGGTCGGCTGAGCAGGCGCAGGCTCCGTACAAGGCACTCGGACCGCTCGGTGCGCAACTCGAGCAGCACTTCCGCGAGATGACCAAGCAGATGACCGGCGATCTCGACGCGCAGGTCCCCGGCTCTGAGGTCGTCTGGCCGCAGGAGGCTGCCGGTCGTCACGCACTGCCCGACGATGCAACGGCCACGGAAGCCGGTGCGCCGCAGTCGACTCCGGCAGCGGTCGCCGTCGATCTCCCTGCAGGCGCGAACCAGGCAGACACACCGACGGCCGACGATTCCGCTCCCACCGTCACCAAGGTGGGCCGGCACGCAGCCGACCACTGACCGTCATGACCGACAACCTGCAGGGAGCCACACCCCGAGCGGCTGCGCAATCCAGCGCAGTCGTCGTGGTGGGTTCTGCGGGTGGAGTCGGCACATCGGTGATTTCCGCGCTCCTCGCGGAGTACCGCGCAGCGACGACACTGGGCGCGGCATCCTGGTGGGTTGATGCATCAGGTAACGACTGCGACATCGAATTGCGCCTCCAGGGTCGCGGCGATCCGGCTCTGCTTCGTACCGAGCTCGGGACCGGGCTGCATCTGGCGCCCGAGGGCGTTCCACTGGTCGACACGGTCGAGGATGTCTGGCGCGTCGGGGCGTCGCCGGTCGTCGACGCTGGTGCCCGACTGCTCACGACGTTGGCCGACCTCACCGACGAGGTCTTCACGGCGAACACGGTCACTCCCGTCATCGTGCTCGGGCCGCGGCCCGATCTGCTCAACCGCGCGCGCCCCTTCCTCGGAGAGTGGCGCAAGGCGGGGGTGCTCGAGCGGGCAGTGGTCGTCATCAACAACCCTCTGCCCATCCCCGATCAGGGATCGCTGGGAAAGCTGGTGATCGACACTGTCGGCGCAAGTGTGGCGGCGGTCATCGGTTTCGAGTACGAGCCCGTGCTCGCCAGCGGGCTGTCCATGGGTCGTCCGGCGCAGGAGAAGTTCTCGCCCAGTACCTGGGTGTCGCTGCGCGAGCTCGCCGACGCGGTACAGGCTCCCGCTGTGCCGTAGCGCGAGCGTCGCCTCGATTCTGTTCCGGTCATACGTGCCGCTAAACTGCTTCGGTGCCCCGTCTGCTCGCCGATACTGCGCCCTTGCGCAACATCTACTTTCGGCGTCTGTGGGTGGCCAACATCGTCACCGTCATCGGTGCACAGCTGACGATCGTCGCGGTACCCGCCCAGATCTATGCCATCACGGGAAGTTCGGCGTACGTAGGACTGACCGGAGTCTTCGGTCTGGTACCGCTTGTCATCTTCGGTCTCTGGGGCGGTGCGCTTGCCGACGTTCTGGATCGTCGAATCCTGTTGATCTGCACGACGATCGGCTTGATCGCTTGTAGCGCGGCGTTCTGGGCACAGTCGGCCTTCGGTGTCGGAAATGTCTGGATAATCCTGTCACTCTTCGCCATTCAGCAAGCCTTCTTCGCGGTGAACCAGCCCACCCGGACGGCGGTTCTGCCGAGACTGCTGTCCGACGAGGAGCTACCCGCGGCACTGTCGTTGAACATGACGGTCATGCAGGCGGGAGCGATCGCCGGTCCGCTCGTCGGTGGCGCGCTGATACCGATCCTCGGCTACCCGCTCCTGTATCTGCTGGACACCATCTTTCTGATTCCGACGTTGGCTGCTGTCGTGATGTTGCCGGCGCTGCGACCGCTCAGCGGCGACGCGCCCAAGGTCCCCGGACTGCGTTCGGTGGTCGATGGTCTCCGCTATCTGGGTGCGCACAAGATCCTCATGGTGTCGTTCGTGGTGGATCTCATCGCCATGATCTTCGGCATGCCCCGGGCGTTGTTCCCGCAGATGGCGCACGAGAACTTCGGCGGTCCCATCGATGGCGGCTGGGCCTTCGCGCTGCTGTTCGCGTCGATCCCCGCGGGCGCGGTACTCGGCGGTGTGTTCTCCGGTTGGGTGAGCAGGGTGCAACGGCAAGGACTTGCCGTGATCGTCTGTGTGATCATCTGGGGTGTCGCGATCGCGGGCGCGGGCGTCGCCGTCGGATTCGCGAATGGCCACG
The DNA here is from genome assembly GCF_020735545.1 of Gordonia otitidis. Lineage (NCBI taxonomy): Bacteria > Bacillati > Actinomycetota > Actinomycetes > Mycobacteriales > Gordoniaceae > Gordonia > Gordonia otitidis. Next base: position 954,553 of record NZ_CP085974.1, on the reverse strand, counting down.
CGTTGCCCATGCTGCCGATCGCGCTCGTCCTCCTCATGATCGGGGGTGCGGCCGACATGGCGTCGGCCGCATTCCGGCAGTCGATCCTTCTGGCCGCTGCCAACGACGATGTGCGCGGACGGCTGCAGGGTGTGTTCATCGTCGTGGTCGCGGGTGGCCCACGGATCGCCGACGTCGTCCACGGCGCGGTGGCGGTCTCGATCGGCGTCTCACTCACCACAACCGGCGGTGGCGTTTTCGTGGTGATCGGCACAGTCCTTGCCGCGCTTGCCGTTCCGGCATTCGTTCGGTACCGCATCGCGAGTCGGGTCACCGAGCAGGCCGCGGGACAGTAGTAGCGCCGAGGTCGCCGACGGTGCGCTGATCAGCGCACCTGGGGTTTCGATGCCAAGATGGAGCGCATGACTGCCACCGTCGAGGAATCCCGCAGCGACTTTCGGGTTCCGCTGATCGACATCACGCCCTACATCACAGGCGGGAGCGCAGCCGAACGGGCTGCCGTCGCCGCGCAGATCGATGATGCGGCGAGTTCTGTCGGGTTCATGCAGATCGTCGGTCACGAGATCCCCGCTGCGGTGATCGACGAGTTCACCGCAGTCCTCGACGACTTTTTCGCGCTCCCTCTCGACGAGAAGAAGGCGTACCGAACACCGCCTGAGATCAACCGCGGCTACGCGCCGCCGAAGTCGGAGTCGCTGTCGTTGTCGCTCGGCGTCGAATCGGCGAACCGCATGAACGACTTCTTCGAGGCATACAACGTGGGTGTCGAGGCCAAGGAGTACCCGGATCTCGAGCTTCCAGACGACCAGTACGCCGACAACACCTGGCCGCAGGTCGACCACTTCCAGGCGGCAGTATCGACCTACTTCGCCGAGGCGCGTCGGGTTGCACACACGCTGACCAGGATCTTCGCCGACGCGCTCGACCTTCCACCCGACTTCTTCGACGGCTACACCGATCACTCACTCGACGTACTCCGGATGAACAACTACGCGCTCCCGCCCGGCGAGGTGGAGATCGACGGTGAGTTGACGGGCATGGGGGAGCACACCGACTACGGCATCGTCACCGTGCTCTGGGCCGACCAGGTCCGCGGACTTCAGGTCCTCGACAGCACCGGGCAGTGGCACGACGTCGCACCCGAACAGGGGGCGTTGCTGATCAACCTCGGTGACCTCATGGCGCGCTGGACAAACGAGCGCTGGATGTCGACGCTGCACCGCGTGAAACCGCCGATCGTCGACGGCACAATCGAACGACGACGCTCCGCCGCGTATTTCCACGACGGCAACATCGACGCGACGATCTCGACGTTGCCGTCGTGTGTCGGTGCCGGTAGCCGATACTCACCGATCACCGTCGGCGAGCACATCGGCGCCAAGCTTGCGGGATCGCGTGCAGGACAAGCTAATCCGTACGCAAAACGCGAAGCTGCCCGAGTGCAGCGCGCGATGCAGCGGGGACTCGGGCAGCAGTGAGAGCTTGCTGGAGTCCGAGTTGACGGACACCTGCGATCGTCGGTGGGAACCCTGCCGAAGGGCTTCGCGTCGTGCCTGTGGCTGATATAACGGTCACGAGGGTTACGCACGTCGGGGTGAGTTGGTGACCGGGTGGTCACCGATCCGGATAGTCGGTCGGCGCGCACCTTCTGGGGCGGGAGATCAGGACGATACGGCCACGCCACCACGTCCGGACGCTGACGCGAGATCGCGCAGGAGAATCATGAACGCACCGTCGGAGACCACCCCCACCACCATGCAGGCCGCTGTCGTCCACGACTTCGGCAAACCACTGAGCGTCGACTCGATCGATGTCCCGAGCCCAACCGGCTACGAGGCGCTTGTCCGTGTCGACTACACCGGTGTCTGCCATACAGATTTGCATGCGGCCCATGGTGATTGGCCGGTCAAGCCTGAACCTCCATTCGTTCCCGGGCACGAGGGTGTCGGTACGGTGGTGGCCGTCGGTGATGACGTGACGCGCATCAAGGTCGGCGACGTCGTCGGTAACGCATGGCTGTGGAGTGCGTGCGGCGAATGCGAATGGTGTGAAACCGGCTGGGAGACACTGTGCCCCTACCAGAAGAACGGCGGCTACTCCGTCGACGGTTCCTTCGGTCGCTATATGCTGGTGGACTCCCGCTACTGCCCGATCATCCCCGAAGGCGCCGACCTGGCCGCCGTGGGACCGATCCTCTGCGCAGGCGTCACGGTGTACAAGGGTCTGAAATGCACGGACACGAAACCCGGTGAGTGGGTGCTCATCTCCGGGATCGGTGGACTCGGGCATATCGCCGTGCAATACGCGATCGCGATGGGCCGTCGGGTGGCGGCTGTCGACGTCGACGACGAGAAGCTCGAACTGGCCCGACACCACGGTGCCGAGATCACCGTCAACGCCGCAACGGCCGCCGACCCCGCAGCCGAACTACAAGAGGCAACGGGCGGAGGAGTGCATGGTGCGTTGGTGACCGCGGTCAACAAGCATGCGTTTCCGCAGGCGGTGGGATCGCTACGGCGCGGCGGCACCGTTGTTCTTGTCGGCCTGCCGCCAGATCAGTTCCCCCTCGACATCTTCAGCACGGTGCTCCTGGGACTCACCGTCCGCGGGTCGATCGTCGGTACCCGCAAGGACATGAGCGAGGCCCTCGACTTCTACGCCCGGGGGAAGATCACGCCGACGTACTCGGTGCGCAAGCTCGGCGACATCAACAACGTGTTCGACGAGATGGAACACGGGAAGATCGAGGGCCGCGTGGTGATGAACATGGCCGAGAGCGACATCTAGCAGAGCCCGAAGTGACGACCTCACCTCGCATCTCGACGCCGTCCATGTTGGCTCTGCACTCGGGCGCAGCGTCAGGGCACTGAACCACCGCGGCAAAGGGGCGCTGCTGTGCCCACGATGCCACGACGACGTGCATCACCGCGGGTGGGAGATCAATCTCGGTAGCGACAATCACCCGTGGCTCGTTCCGCCTGCCACCCGCGTGAGTGCCCGGACGCGGGACTCGTCGGGCAAGGCCCCTCGACCCCGCCCGACGAGTCCCGCCCGCGGCTCTCAGTCGGCGGCACTCAATCGGCGGGGGTAACCCGCCCCGGATACGTTGCGGTCCTTGCGGCGTGGACTGGGCAGTAGTGCATGGACTTCCCATGCTCGGATTCCGGGGGCAGGTTGCGTGAAGGCGTTTCGACCAGCGGAGCGTCGACCGGGACGCGACCATTGACCCTGTCCCACGCGTCCCGCCCGCGTGGATGTCGCCAGAGGCGCGTGGGCATCAACCGATGGAAGACCAGGTTGTAGCCCTTGCCGAGAATGCGGAAGAGTTTCTCGTCGCGGTCGCTCCAGGGTAGTGCCATCATCTCGCGGATGGCCTCGTCGTAGAAGCCGGTGGTGAGCCAGATGAGGTTGCGAGCCACCACCGGTGCAATCACCGTGCGCCAGATGCGGTCGGGAATGAAGGACAGGGATGGCGGGGCAGGCAGCGTCGAGATGTCGAGGACGGTCCGTACGGACTCATGGTCGCGTAACACGTTGCGACACATGTGGTCCCAGTAGTCGAGAAACTCCTCGTAGGTGTCGGGCACGGGACGCATACTGACCCCGTACATGGCATACCAGTTCTTGGACTCCTCGAACAGCTGTCGCTTCTGGTCCTCGGAGAGCCAGGGACCGAACCGTTCACACAGACGCACATTTCCGTACCAGAACGTCGCATGGGCCCAGTAGAAGACATCGGGGTCGAGTGCGTGATATCGAGAGCCGTCGGGCATCGTGCCCTTGATCTGGCGGTGATAGTCGCGGACCTCTTTGCCGGTCTCGAAACCGAAGTACTCGTCATAGACGACGCCGCCGATGGGATACAGCGACCGCATCAATCGCTGCCATCGTTCGCCGAAGAAGTCGGAGTGATCCCAGACGGCCTGGCCGAGCTTCGGGTGCATGTTCTGCATCGACCCCGCCCACAGTCCCTGGATCATCCCGGTCCAGGTTCCCCACACCTGCCAGGTCAGGGAGTCGGGGCCGAGCGGCGGGTACTCCTGCCGCTGGGGGTGCGCTCCTGTGCCGGGATCACCATCGACAGCAAGGCGGTCGGAGGTGCTCGAGTTGTCGAGATCGACGCGGGCGCCGGGGTCGAGGGGCGCGGTGTTGGTGTCTGTGACGTGCGTCATGAGACTAAACACTAGGTTCGTCTCACCGAGTGTGTCAACGGCACGTGTGTGGGATCAGGCGCTGCGGAAGCGAACCCGGTTGCCTGCGACGAGTTGAGCGGCGCCAGACACTGCCGGCGCCGACAGCACGGCGACGACGGGATAACCGCCGGTCACGGGGTGATCTGCCAGGAAGATCACTGGTTCGCCCGCTGGTGGCACTTGTATCGAGCCGTGGGCAACGCCCTCGGAGAGGAGTTCGGCGAGGTCGTCGCGATGGCGGAGGGTCGGGGACGAGTCGTCGTCGGGGCGTCGAAGTCGGACGCCCACGCGATTGCTGGCAGGGGTCACCTCCCACGTACCGGCGAAAAGGTTGTTGGGGGCGACGAGGCGAGGGGCGCGAGGTCCCGGATATGTCTCGAGCTCGACGACCGGGCGAGCACGGTTGTCGGTGGGCGCGACCAGTGTCGCGGGCCACGGACCGAATTCCCCACCGACGTCGAGTACATCGCCGGCTGACAGCGGGTCCGGGCCGGTTCCCGACAGTGTGTCCGTCGAACAGGAGCCCAAAGTCGGGGATGCGGCGATTCCGCCACGCAGCGCAACGTAGTTGCGGCATCCCTGCGACGGGGTACCCACTGAGACCTCCGACCCCGCGTGTGCCACCACCGCGGTGTTCACGCCCACGGCGACGCCGTTGACGACGACGTCCGTCAGGGCGCCGGTGACGGCGATCAGTATGTCGGTGTCGCAACGGAATACGAGGCCGCCAAGCGTCGATTCGATCGTCGGAGCACCCTCGGCATTTCCGACGAGTCTGTTGGCGAGGGTCATCGCCGAACGGTCCGCGGCACCCGACCGTGGAACGCCGAGGTGCTGGTAGCCCGGACGACCGAGATCCTGGATCGTCGACAGCGGACCGGGTGCCACGATCGTGACGGCTCTCATCGCTGCTCCCCGGTGTCGTCGGCGCGCGGAGCGTCGTCGATCTCGGCGTCGGTGAAGCGCACGACGGTTCCGGGCGCGAGGAGCGCCGGGGGTTCGCCAGATTCATTCCAGAGCTCGACATCGGTGCGTCCCAACAGATTCCATCCTCCGGGGCTGTCGCGTGGGTAGATCGCACTGTAGCCCGCTGCGATCGCGACCGAGCCGGTCGGTACCCGCGTCCTGGCGTGGGAACGTCGTGCGACCGACAGCAGGGGATTGGTGGTGTCCTCGGCGGGTACCAGGTAGCCGAAACCCGGTGCGAATCCCATGAATTGGACTCGCCACCGTGACCCGCGATGCGCCTCGATCACGTCGTCGACGCTCAGGCCGAGCGTTGCGGCTACGTCGTCGAGGTCCTCGCCGTCGTAGTGCACCGGTATTTCGACGTGGCGCACGGCTTCGTCTGCGGTGCTTGGTCGGTCCGCCGCTCGAAGGACCCGATGGATTCCGAGTACATCGACGCCACCACCGGTGCTGCCTTGCACCAGGATTGACGTCGCGCTAGGGATCAGGTCTTCGACTCCGACCAGATGCCCGTCGTTCATGGCACCGCGTAGCGCGGCGGCAACATCGAGCGCAGTTCGTGCGGGATCGGCCTCGTCGGTGAAGTCGAGAAGCACCGCATCGGGGCCCGCGGACAACTCCTGCATAGCGATCGAATCTACCGCCGATGCCGCGTCGGGATGGCACACTGGGCGCGTGCCACACATGGGAGTCGCCCGGTGAGAGAAATCGTCGTTTGCGGTGAGGCGCTCGTCGACGTCGTCTCGACAGCCGCTCCCGGTGCTGATCCCGCGCACCTTCCGCCGCTGCAGCCCGCACTGGGCGGCGGCCCGTTCAACGTCGCGATAACACTAGGTCGACTCGGTAGCGCTGTCTCCTTCTGCTCGGCGGTGTCCACCGACACCTACGGTGACGCGATCATGGCTGCCCTCGCGGCGGGCGGTGTCGGCACCACCCTGGTCCAACGTCGGCCCGAACCGACGTCGCTCGCGTTGGCGACGATCGGCTCCGACGGCGGCGCGCACTACTCGTTCTATGTCGAGGGCACGGCCGACCGACTGGTCGCCGAGCCCGGCGACTTCGCGGCCACGGTCTCCGCGGTGTGCTTCGGGACGCTGTCGATGGTTCTCGAACCGGGAGCGAGTGTGTACGAGCTGGTGATGCGCAGAGCGCACGACGCCGGACGGCTCATCGCACTGGATCCCAACATTCGTCCGGCAGTCATCGACGATCCGGATTTCTATCGCCGACGGTTCCTCGACTGGTTGCCGATGATCGACGTCCTCAAACTCTCCGACGAGGACGTGGATTGGCTCGGCAACGGCGTCGACGGGTCGTCGGTCGACGATTGGCTGCGCGAAGGTGCGGGCGCTGTCGTGATCACGCATGGAGGCGACGGAATCTCCGTGCGCACAAGCGAATTCAGCGTATTGGCCCCGGCTCCCGCGACCGATGTGGTCGACACCATCGGCGCCGGCGACAGCGTTCTGGGCGGCCTGCTCCACTTCTTCGACGAGTCGGGAGACCTGTCCGCCGCCGCAGTCCGTGCACGCGACGCCGACTACTGGACGCGTGCTGCCGAGTACGCAGCACGGGTCGCCGCGGTGACCGTTTCCCGTCCGGGCGCCGACCCGCCATGGTCGAGCGAGCTCGACGCGTCCTGAGTGGCAGCGAATGCCTCGGCGCCGACGGTCCGGCGAGCCTCCGGTGCGGTGCAGAAACCCTCCGGTGCGGTGCAGAAACTAGGGGAAACAATCCTTCCGCTGGTTCCGTCCCCTTCCGCGAGTTTCTTCGCGGGGAAGGGGCAAAGAGTAGGGGAAGGACCGAGCCGGGCATGCTCGCATTCGTTCGCAGGTCACGGGTGGTTGTGCTGGAAACGTGAACCGTGCTGCGCCCCGGATGATGCGCAACCGGTGCCCGGCGATGGACCCGGCTTTGGACCCTCCGTGGGCGCGCATGTCGATAACCGACTACGTTTAGTAACGGAGAGTCCGACTCACAGTGCGTCACATGCACCTGTGGGTCTCATACCTGAGTAAAGGGGTTTTGGAGTGTCCGCTGAAACAGCTCCCGCCGACTCGGCATCGGATACCGCCTCGTCGACGTTTACTTACCCCGGTGGGCAGCTCGAGCTTCCCATTCTCAAGGCCACCGCGGGCAGTGATTCGGTTGCACTGGGTAAGTTCCTCGCAGAAACGAATCTCACGACGTTCGACGGCGGCTTTGTCAACACAGCAGCCTGCAAGTCCGCGATCACCTACATCGACGGCGAAGCAGGAATCCTGCGTTACCGGGGTATCCCGATCGACCAACTGGCTGAGAAGTCGACCTTCATCGAGGTCAGTTACCTGCTGATCTACGGCGAACTGCCGACACCGAGCCAGCTCGAGGAGTTCAACAACAAGATCCAGCGGCACACACTGTTGCACGAGGATCTGAAGCGCTTCTTCGACGGCTTCCCGCGCAACGCGCATCCGATGCCCGTGCTGTCGAGTGCGGTCAATGCGCTGAGTGCGTATTACCAGGACTCGCTCGATCCCAAGGATCCCGAGCAGGTCGAACTCTCGACGATCCGTCTGCTGGCCAAGCTGCCGACGATCGCCGCGTACGCCTACAAGAAGTCGGCGGGCCAGCCCTTCCTGTACCCCGACAACTCGCTGTCGTTGGTGGAGAACTTCCTGCGGATGACCTTCGGCTTCCCCGCTGAGCCCTACGTGGTCAATCCCGAGGTCGCCAAGGCCCTCGACATGCTGTTCATCCTGCACGCCGATCACGAGCAGAACTGCTCGACGTCGACGGTGCGCCTGGTCGGTTCGTCGCAGGCCAACCTGTTCACCTCGATCTCGGGTGGCATCAACGCACTGTGGGGACCGTTGCACGGCGGCGCCAACCAGGCTGTCCTCGAAATGCTCGAGGACATCAAGGCCTCCGGTGGCGACACCAAGGCGTTCATGACCAAGGTCAAGAACAAGGAAGACGGTGTGAAGCTCATGGGCTTCGGACACCGCGTCTACAAGAACTACGACCCGCGTGCCGCGATCGTGAAGAAGACGGCTGACACGATCCTCGAATCGCTCGGTGTCCAGGACGATCTGCTCGACATCGCCAAGGGACTCGAAGAAGTCGCCCTCAACGACGACTACTTCATCTCACGCAAGCTCTACCCGAACGTCGACTTCTACACCGGCGTCATCTACCGGGCGATGGGCTTCCCGACCCGCATGTTCACGGTGCTGTTCGCACTCGGACGGCTGCCGGGCTGGATCGCTCACTGGCGTGAGATGAACACCGATCCCGCAACCAAGATCGGCCGTCCGCGTCAGCTCTACACCGGATACCCCGAGCGCGACTACATCACGATGGGCGACCGCTGAGTTCGTCGCATCGACTTGACCGCCCGACGACTCAAAGGAGAGTCCCGTGACCAGCACCGAGAAGCCAGAAGTCGAGTTCCAGGAGGGCCCTGCGCCCACTGAGCTCGAGATCGCCGACATCATCGTCGGCGACGGCGAGGAGGCCAAGCCGAGCGACGTCGTCGACGTGCATTACGTGGGTGTCGACTTCGAGTCGGGTGAAGAGTTCGATTCGTCCTGGGATCGCGGCCAGTCGGCCAACTTCCCGCTCGACCGGCTCATCCCGGGCTGGCAGCAGGGCATTCCGGGGATGAAGGTCGGTGGCCGACGCCGACTGACCGTCCCGCCCGCGCTCGCCTACGGCCCCGAAGGCGCAGGTCACCGACTTTCGGGACGGACCCTGGTGTTCGTCATCGACCTTCTGGGCGTGGGTTAGATCGCCTCTCAACGCAAGAGCGCCGGTGCATCGGATGTCGATGCACCGGCGTTGTGCTGGTTGAGGCGAGATCTTCGTCTCAACGATCTGCCGGCACTCGGCGAGGCGATCGGTGACGGCAAGCGCCAGGTGCTCGTGTGTTTCGTGCTCGACCCTCGTCTCGAGAAGTCGTCGGGCGAGCGACGTCTCGCCTTCCTCTACGACTCGCTGCGCGAGTTGGACGCCAAGCTCGACGGCAACCTGCTTGTCGTACGTGGACGACCGGACGAGGAGATCCCGCGACTCGTCGACGCCGTGTCTGCGGAATCGGTGCACGTCAGCGAGGATTTCTCGCCTTTCGGTCGACGCCGAGACGATGCCGTCGCGCAGTCGCTGGAAGCGTCAGGGGCGTCGTGGCAGCCGGTCGGCTCGCCTTACCTCGTCTCGCCCGGCAGGGTGACGAAGTCCGACGGCACACCGTACAAGGTGTTCACACCGTTCTTCCGCGCCTGGGGCGACCACGGATGGCGGTCGCCCGCGACGACCGGCGCGCCGTCGAATCTGCTGAATCCCAGCGACATTCACCCGTCGGGCCGCATCAGGATTCCGGCCGCCCCCGTCGACCTCGACCTTCCGGCGGGCGAGGACGCGGCACTTGAACGCTGGCGTGCCTTCGTCGACGACGATCTCTCGGGATACGACTCCGACCGCGACCGTCCCGATCTCGACGCGTCGAGCAGGATGTCGGCATACCTGAAGTTCGGCAACATCCACCCGCGCACGATGGCCGACGACCTGGGCAGGTCCAAGTCCGCGCAGGCGTATCTCCGAGAACTGGCATTCCGCGACTTCTACGCCGACGTCCTCTATCACTGGCCGAAGAGCTTGTGGCACAACTGGAATGATCAGTTCGACGACATCTCGCTCGACACCGGTAAAGCCGCCGAGAAACGGTTCGATGCCTGGCGTGAAGGCCGAACCGGCTTTCCGCTCGTCGATGCCGGGATGCGCCAGTTGAGCGAAACCGGATTCATGCACAATCGGGTGCGCATGATCGCGGCGTCGTTCCTGGTCAAAGACCTGCATCTGCCGTGGTGGTGGGGTGCACGGCATTTCCTCGATCAGCTCACCGACGGCGACATGGCGTCGAACCAGCACGGGTGGCAGTGGGCGGCGGGCACGGGAACCGATGCGGCACCGTACTTTCGAGTGTTCAACCCGGAAACGCAGGCCAAGAAGTTCGATCCCGACGGGGACTACATCCGCCGCTGGATTCCGGAGTTCGAGACCGACGACTATCCCGACCCCATCGTCGATCACAAGGCGGAACGTGAAGAGGCGCTTCGGCGCTTCGGCGAGATCTGAGACGTCGACACCTTCGGCGGTGCAAGGCGATCCCCACTGACGAGCGAGCCGGCGTTCTTCACGCGTGCCAGAAGTGGAAGCATCTCGTATCCGGTGACGCCGTCGAGTGATCCGAGTACGTCGGTGACGAATTCGTACAGTTCGTCGGTGTTCCGCACCATCACGCTCGCCGACAGGTTGGCCTGTCCGGTCACGGCGACCGCGAACGGAACGTCGGGATGTGCTGCCAACGCTTCGCCAACGGCAGCCAGATGTCGGGGTTGGACCGTCAGCCAGATCGCGATGGCGTCCCGCCCCATCGCGGCGGCGGCGAGGTCGACGTCGAAGTAGGCGATACCCGCGAAGACGAGTCGTTCAACGCGGCGGGTCACCTTTCCCGGCGTCGAACCGACTGCTCGTGCGAGGTCGGTGTTACGACGTGCGGCCGTCGCGGCTCAGGACATCGATGATCGCGCGATCGGCGCGGTCGATGGTCGTCGACGACGCCCCGTCCTTGGGCCCTCGTGGAATCCTCGTCGCGGCAAGCGCATCCGCTTCCGGACGGGTCAGTGCGTCGTGCCAGCCCTCCCAATCCGTCGGTGCACCACCGGCATACGTGTGCAGCACGACTGCTGGGCGCACGTCGAGGACGGGTGCTGCCTTGGGGAGGGTGCGGGTCAGCAGTTCCATGCCTCCGTAGGGTTCCGCCGCGCGCAGGTTGAAGACGATCTCCCAGCCTGCCTCGTAGATCGAGACCCACGACACGTCGTCTCGTGCTGCGAGTGCCGCGGCGATCGCGTCGGCTCCCTCGGGGCGGCACCGGACCCGCACGAGCCACGTCGAGTTGCCGGTCGCGCGCGGATCGGTCGCCATGGTGACCCGCAGGAGGCCGTCGCGGCGTAATCGCCGATAGCGACGGGCGATCGTCTGCTCCGCCACTCCGAGGACGTCGGCGATCTCACGGAACGACGCGCGCGGAGACAGTTGGATTGCGCGAGCGATTCTCGTGTCGAGGCTGTCCAAGATGGAGGATTCCGGCGACGTTGTGGCTCCCACGTCCATGATTTTACGGAATCAAGGTGCCTTTGCGACTTACCGCCGAGTCGAGATCACACTTGAGTCATGCCGCTCGACGTGCGCTGACGCACGGATTTCGGGCCAACTTCTCGAAAGGGACTCAACTCATGGAACGTAAATGGTGGACGCTTGTCGTCGTCTGCGCGGCGACCTTCATGCTGCTGCTCGACGTGACGATCGTCGTCGTCGCTCTTCCTGACATCAAGACGGCACTCGGTGCGAGCTTCAGCCAGTTGCAGTGGGTCACCGATGCCTACGCACTCGCGCTGGCGTCGTTGCTGCTGACGTCGGGGTCGATCGCCGACAAGTTCGGTAGACGGCGGATCTTCTCGATCGGACTGGTGATCTTCACCCTCGGTTCGCTGCTGTGTGGCGTCGCCCAGGACCCGGTCATGCTGATCGTGTCGCGCGCGCTGCAGGGCGTCGGCGGAGCGGCACTGTTCTCGACGTCGCTCGCACTGCTCGCGTCGACCTTCCACGGTCGCGAACGCGGCGTCGCGTTCGGTGCGTGGGGAGCGGTCACGGGCGTGTCGACGGCTCTCGGCCCCATCCTCGGCGGCGTGCTGACCACCGGGGTCAGTTGGCGGGCCATCTTCCTGGTCAACCTGCCCATCGGTATAGTCGCGCTGCTGATCACCTGGAAGTTGGTTGACGAATCGCGCTCGCCTCATGCGCGACGGATCGACTGGCCGGGCGTCGTCTCGTTCACCGCGGGCCTGGTTGCTCTGGTGTACGGCTTCACCGAAGCCGGTCAGCACTCGTGGAGTGATGGCGTGGTGGTCGGTTCGTTCATCGCCGCGGCGGTGTTGCTGGTGGTGTTCGTCGTCATCGAGTTGCGAGTCGACGAGCCGATGTTCGACCTCTCGCTCCTGCGCATCCCGACCTTCACCGGCGGACTGATCGCCGCGTTCGCGATGAACGGCTCACTGTTCGCGATGCTGCTGTATGTGGTGCTCTACCTGCAGGACGGCCTCGGCTACTCCGCACTGCAAACGGGTCTGCGCCTGCTCGTGATGTCGGGCTGCACGATGGTCAGTGCCACGATCGCCGGGCGTCTGTCGGAGAAGATGCCGGTGCGCTGGCTGATCGGCCCCGGCCTGATCATCGTCGGCGTCGGCTTGTTCGTGATGGCCGGACTCGACCAGAACTCGTCGTGGACACATCTGATTCCCGGCCTGATCGTCGCGGGTATCGGCAGCGGCCTGGTCAACCCACCGCTCGCCGCGACCGCGGTCGGCGTCGTCGACGTGCACCGCTCCGGCATGGCGTCGGGCATCAACACGACCTTCCGTCAGATCGGCATCGCCGTCGGTATCGCGGTGTACGGCACGGCGTTCAGCTCGCAGCTGAGCTCCTCGATGCGCGAGAACCCCGCCGGCGGCAAGCACGCTGCCTACGCCGACGCCCTCAACACGCTGTTCTGGATCAGCGGCGCCGTCGCGCTCATCGGGGGTGTGGCAGCACTGCTGCTGATCCGCAGCCGCGACTTCGTACCGCACGGCCCGGCCCCGACCCCCGACGGCCGGGGCGACTCGTCGAGCGAGGGCGCCGGGGTGTCTGCCGTCGCGTGATGCCCCGCGTCCGGGCCGTCGTACGTGTTGGTGGGGACCTACGCCAGCTGCGGCGGAAGGTGGGGGGCGGGTCTGGGTGCGGAAAGTGGGGGGAGGGTCGGCTCGGGCTGCGGAAAGTGGGGGAAGGGGCGGCTCGGGCTGCGGAAAGTAGGGGAAGGGGCGGCTGTCGCCGCAGAAAGTAGGGGAGGGCCGGGCTCCGGCCGCAGAAAGTAGGGGAGGGATCTCTTCCGTGGGTTTCTGACCCTTCCGCGGGTTGTTTCTCGGGGAAGGGTCAGATTCTCGGGGAAGGATTCTTTCCGCGGGTTCTGGCGCCGCCCTGGGGTCCGCGCCGAGCCGAGAGTCGGCTCTGACCCGCGAGCCCCCGCCCGAGAGCTGCCCCGGGCCCGCGCCTAGCCGAGAGCCGGCTCTGACCCGCGAGGCCCCGCCCCGAGAGCTGCCCCGCGCCGACCTCGCCGGAGAGCCGGCTTTGACCCGCGAGCCCCCGCCCGAGAGCTGCCCCGCGCCGACTCCGCCGGAGAGCCGGCGAGCCCCCGCCCCGAGAGCTGCCCCGCGCCCACCCCGCAGCCAGCCGCCCACGCCCCGCCCGGAGCCCCGAAGCCCCGGAGCCTCGCGCCCTACCGCGCCATCGACAGCACCTCGGACCACTTGACGCGGCTGCCGGTGCGCAGGATCGACTGCTGGTAGATGCGCGCGGCGAACCAGGTCGCGGCGGCGCAGGCCAGCAGCATCAGGACCAGTGTGATGACGATCTGCATAACGTTGGTGTCCCCGGTGGCGATCCGGATCGGCATCAGCACCGCCGAGAACGGTGGAATCCACGTCAGTACCTCGATGAACGTCGACTGCAGCGCCTGCACCCCGAAGATGCCCGCGTACATCACGGCCAACGACAGCACGGTCAGCGGCATGATCGTCGAACCGAGTTCTTCCTGTCGGGAAACCAGTGCTCCCGCAGCGGCATACAGTGTCGCGAAGAACAGGTAACCGAGCAGGAACCACACCAGCACTGCGAGGAACATCCAGATGGCAGTGCCCGCGATCGTCAACATCCCGGTGGCCAGGCCGGCGATCAGCGCGGTCGCCCCGAGTATCACCACCTGTCCCAGCGCGACCGCACCGATCCCGAGGATCTTGCCCCACATCAGGTGCAGCGGTTTGACCGTCGCGAGTAGGAGCTCGACGATCCGCGACGTCTTCTCCTCGACGACACCCACCGCGATCATGTTGCCGCCCAACATGATCGCTGTGATGAGCAAAATGGCGCCGACGAGCGCGATCACGATCCGCTGTGCTTGGTCCGGTTTGTCAGGTGTGGTTTGGGCGGTGTCGACCTTCGGCGTCGGCAACGACGACGCGTCCACTCCGCGTGCGGCGAGTCCCTCCGACAACGCATTCTGCTGAATCGATCCCTGGAGAACACCGGAGAGAGCATCCGAGAGTCCCGTTTTGCTGACGACCGTGTACGAGTCGCCAGCGCCGCGCACCACAGCGGCGTCGAGGTCGCCCGACTCGACGCGGTCGCGCGCTTGCGTCAGCGTGTTGTCGCCGGAGATCGCGATGACGGTCACCGGTGTGCCGCTTGCCTGACCGGACTGCTGGATGGTCGACGACAGCGCGGCGTCGCCGGAGAGTCCCACGCGTTCGGGGTCGGTGCCGCCGCCGGCAATCGCCTTCCAGACGATCAATCCGACGACGATGACGAGCATCAGGACGACGGTGCTGATGACGAACGAGCGGGTCTTCGCGCGGGTGGCGATCTCACGTTGTGCCACGAGCCGAATCGACTGCAGCGCACCGGCCCCCTCGGACGACGACCGCGTGCTGTCGGTAGATGTGTGGTTGCTGGACGTGGGCGCGGTCATGCCGTCACCACCTCTCGGAACAGTTCGGTCAGATCGGGTGTGGTCCGGGCAAAGCGGTGAACCGGCCCGTTGTCGAGCGCACGACCGAGCACCGCCTGGTCATCGAGCGCAGTGGGGTCGACGCGGAGCCGGGCACCGCCGGTTTGATAGTCGGCTTCCAACACACCGGGGCAGTCGTCGGCCCAGCGCGTCGTCGAATCGGGGCCGTCGATTTCGAGGATGACACCGGCACGCGTGCGGAGATCGTCGACGGCGCCTTCCGCTCGCATCCTTCCCGTGGCGACGATGCCGACGCGGTCGCACAATCGCTGCACGAGATCGAGCTGGTGGGACGAGAAGATGACCGGAATACCTTCGGCTGCTTTCTCTTTCAGCACATCACTCATCACGTCGACGGCGACCGGGTCGAGTCCGGAGAACGGTTCGTCGAGGACGAGTACGTCCGGATCGTGTACCAGCGCGGCCGCAAGCTGCACACGTTGCTGATTGCCGAGCGACAGGTCGGCGACGTTGTCGTCGTAGCGTTGGTCGACGCCGAGGCGCTGAGTCCACCGTCGTGCGCTGTCTGCGGCGGCATCGGCGCTCATACCGTGCAGGCGCGCGAGAAAGACGAGCTGTTCGCCGACCTTCATCTTGGGATACAGTCCGCGTTCCTCCGGCATGTAACCGATTCGACGTCGGGTGCGCAGGTCTATCGGTGCGTCGCCGAGTGTTACCCGACCTGAATCCGGTTCGAGCACACCGAGGATGATGCGCATCGTCGTCGACTTGCCTGCACCATTGCTGCCGACGAAGCCGAAGATCTCGCCGGGGGCGACGGTGAAGGTCATGTCGTCGAGCGCGACGACGTCGCCGTATCGCTTGGACAATCTGTCCACCGTGAGCGCTCCTGCGTTCATGGCGAAGTCCTCCCTTGGTTGGTGTGAAATCCGGGGCCGCTGTAAAGGTCTGTGTCGCCGGGTAAGTCGAGATCCTCCGGGTCGGCGTCGGCCATCCACCACGCGGTGAGCATCGACGGGATGAAGACCGCACCGAGCACCAGTGCGATGAGCAACATGCCGGTCCCGTAGACGTACTGGCCACGCACCTGATCGAATCCACCGAGTGTGACGAGAATGGCGTACGGGATGAACATCAGCGTGAAGAGCGCGAAGTAGGCGATGGAACGTGCCGAATTGCGCTGCGCCAGTTGGATCTCGTCGAGCGCGGACACGGGCGCGTCACCAACAGAGCCGGTGACGATCCGCAGCAGCCGCTGGCAGACGAGTGCACCGATGATCCCTGTCGCCAGCGGGATGATGAACCATTCGCGTGACCAGAAGGCGACGAGTGCGCCGATCAGAACGAGTAGAGCGCAGATGGCCTGTACGACGACGAGCCGGCGATAGACAGTACGCCTGCGCCAGCCGACGAGCTTGCGCGCATTGCGTTCGTTGAAACGACGATGCCGTTCACCTCGCCATTCGTCGTAGCGCAGCCACAGTGCGGGTTTGGCGTCGTCGGGGATCGCGGAGTTGGGGTCGTGCATCGGTCAGACCTCCGTAGACGTGTGTGAAGTGGACGGGTCTGAAGCGGACGGATCGGGTCCGGGTGGGGCCGTGCCCCGGCGCGAACTGTCTGCCGGGCGGCCGTACAACTCCGCCGACATCGCGGTGAACTCGGTGCGGCTGAACACGGCCTCTACCGGTAGGCCGAAGACGTCGCAGATGCGGAAGGCGAGGTCGAGGCTCGGATAGTTGTCGCCCCGCTCGAGTGCCCCGACCGATTGGACGTTGACCCCGACCAGTGCTGCCAGGTCCGCACGCGACATCCTGCGCTCGGCGCGGAGCACGCCGATCCGGTTGTAGATGGGAAGCTTCTCTCCCCGTCGCACTGGGCTCACACGACATAGTGTTGTGAAAACACAACACTATGTCAAGAATTCACGATGAAACTCTGCGCGATCAGCCGGTGGCCAGGAGGTTGACGACGTTGCGCGCCGCCTCCCGGCCCGCTCGGTTGGCGCCGATCGTCGACGCCGACGGGCCGTACCCGAGCAGTTGGATACGCGGGTCGTCGGCCACGGTGGTCGCGAGCCGACCGGTCATCACGATCCCGCCTCCCGGACCCCGGAGATGAAGCGGGGCGAGATGATCCAGCGCGCTTCGAAACCCGGTGTTCCAGAAGATGACGTCGACCTCGAGATGCTCGCCCGCGGACACCTCGTCACCCGCCGACCCGCCCGCACAGTCCCAGCAGACTCCGGTCTCGGTGATCCGGGTGAACATCGGTCGCCAGCCGTCGAGAATGCCGTCGCGCTGGGCGGCCTCGATCGTGGGCGTCAGGGCGAGCCCGGTCACCGACACCACTGACGTCGGTGGCAGACCCGCACGGACACGACGCTCGACGCGCGCAACGGCTTCGCGTCCGAGCTCCGGCGAGAACGGATGCGGATCGAATCGCGGCTTGGTACGCGAACACCAGAACGTCCGCACACCGGGGGCGCGTCGAGCGATCTCGATCAGCAGCTGGACCGCCGAGATCCCTGCGCCGACGACCAGCACGCGTTGACCTGCGAACTCGTCGGGACCCGTGTAATCGTGGGTGTGCGGTTGCCTGCCGCGAAAGTCTGCGGCGCCGGGTATGTGCGGGATGAACGGCCGTTCCCACGTTCCGGTCGCATTGATCAACGTGCGCGTGGTGATTTCCCGCCCGCGCAGTCGGCCGCCGAGAGTCACCCGGAACATCTCGCCGTCGCACTCGACCGACCGCACGTCGACTGGCCGACGCACCCGCAGTCCGAACCTCTCCTCGTACTTCGAGAAGTATTCGGGCACCGTCGACGACGCCGGGTACTCACCGCGCCCATCGCCGACCGCCTCCTCGAGTCCGTATCCGGGAAGATCGTGGACCCTGTTGGTTCCGGCAAGCGTCAGCGTGGGCCACCGGAACTGCCAGGCGCCGCCGGGGCCCGGCGCGTGGTCGAGGAGTTGGTACCGCTCGTCGAGTCCGAAGCGCTGCAGGAAATACGCCGCCGACAGCCCGGCTTGCCCTCCGCCGATGACCAGCGCGTCGGAGTGCGGGTCCGGGAGGTGGTCGGCGTCGACGACCGTGCCATGCGATGCAGCGCTCACCACACTGACCGTACTTGGGTCGTATCGGCGGATTCGGGTTACAGCATTCACCGCACGCCGCGCGTGCCAGCCGTCCACCGCACGCCGCGCGTGCCAGCCGTCCACCCCGTCGTGACGGCCCACGTCCACCGCGTCGCGCCGGTCGTGGGTACTCTTCGCCCATGATCCACTCGCATGCAGAAGGTTCGGTGACGACGATCGAGCTAGATCGTCCGGACAAGCGCAACGCACTCAACGAGGACATGGTCTCCGGACTCGCCACGGCGTTCGCCGATGCCGTCGACGCGGGCAGTAGGGCCATCGTGGTCACCGGCCGCGGCAGTGTGTTCAGCGCGGGCGCCGACCTGTCGGGTCCGGTCTACGACCCGGGCTTCCTGGAAAAGCTCATCGCCACGCTCAGGCAGATCGAGTCGGTTCCCGTCCCCGTGATCGCCGCGCTCAACGGTTCCGCACTCGGCGCGGGACTGCAGTTGGCGATGGCCGCAGACCTGCGCGTCATGGCACCCGACGCCCTCGCGGGTATTCCGGCCGCGAAACTCGGTGTCGCCGTCGACGAGTGGACCATTCGACGCCTCGTCTCGCTCGTCGGGGCCGGCCAGGCACGCGGCATGCTGATCGGCTGCGATCCGCTCTCCGCCGATCGTGCACACGCGCTCGGGTTCGCCAACCGGATCGGTGACCTCACCGACGCTCAGCACTGGGCAGCCACCATCGCCGAATTCGCCCCGTTGACGCTGCAGCACTACAAGTTGGTGCTCAACGGCGACGGTGCCCGCGACGAGGCGCCGGCTGACCGCCAGGCCGCGATGCGACGAGCGTGGGAGAGTGCAGACCTCACCGAGGGGCGCGTCGCGCGCTCCGAGAAGAGAAAGCCGAGATTCACGGGAAAGTAGATCGGACAACACGTTTCGCCAACAGGGGCGACCTCCGCACGGTGCACGAAGTCGTGCCGCGGAGGCGTTCTGCGTGTGATGTCTAGTTTTCCTGCGTGAAACATTCCGAGTAACTCACCGAAACATGGCGTCCGTACGTTGGGCCGGTCTGTAACTCGGATCACGCAGGAGGGCCGATGGCCACCGATAAGCATCACGAACCCGTCGGCGAGGTCGCCGACGAGGTCGGCGAGATTGAGAACGCCGAACACAGCATCATCGCCACAGGCGCGCAGGCCGCGGCCATGCGTGAAACCCTGGAGGACTACACACTTCGTTTCGCCCCCCGCAGCTACCGTAAGTGGGGACCGGGCGTCGTCGCCATCTCCGCGCTCGGTGGCATCGCCTACCTCGCCGACTTCGCGATCGGCGCCAACATCGGCATCGCCAACGGAACCGGAAATGCCCTGTGGGGCATCCTGTTCTTCGCCGTGGTCATCGTGGTCACCGGTTACCCGCTTGCCTTCTACGCGGCGCGGTACAACATCGATCTCGACCTCATCACGCGCGGAAGCGGTTTCGGCTACTACGGCTCAGTGCTGACGAATGTCATCTTCGCGTCGTTCACCTTCATCTTCTTCGCCCTCGAGGGCTCGATCATGGCGCAGGGCCTCGAGCTGGGGCTGCACATTCCGCTGTGGATCGGCTATCTGCTCTCCTCGGTGCTGATCATCCCGCTCGTGATCTACGGCATGAACACCCTTGCGAAACTGCAGGTGTGGACCACCCCGCTGTGGCTGGTCATGATGGTGCTGCCGTTCATCTATCTGGTCATCAAGCACCCGTCGGCCATCGGCGACTTCTTCGCATTCAGCGGTGTCGACGGTGACGGTAACCCGGCGGGCAAGGGCGTCAGCTTCGCGGGCACGATGCTTGCCGCCGGTGTCTGTCTGTCCCTCATCGCGCAGATCGCCGAGCAGGTCGACTACCTGCGCTTCATGCCGCCCCGCACCCCCGACAACAAGCGGAAGTGGTGGGCCGCAACGCTCATCGCCGGTCCGGGCTGGGTGTTCTTCGGTGCTCTCAAGCAGATCGTGGGCCTGTTCCTCGCCGTCTACCTGATCGGCATCAGCGTCGACAATGCAGGCATCGCGAACCAGCCCGTCCATCAGTTCGTCGAGATCTACCAGGACTTCCTGCCGCACTGGCTCGCCTTGACCCTCGCCGTCATCCTCGTGGTGATCAGCCAGGTCAAGATCAATGTGACCAATGCCTACTCGGGCTCGCTGGCATGGACCAATGCGTTCACACGCGTCACCAAGACCTACCCCGGCCGACTGGTCTTCCTGTTCTTCAATGTGATCATCGCGATCATCCTGATGGAAGCCAACATGTTCAGCTTCCTCAACAACCTGCTGAACTTCTACGCCAACTGCGGTATCGCGTGGATCGCGGTGGTCGCCTCCGACATCGTGATCAACAAGTACATCCTGGGCATCTCGCCCAAGCAGCCCGAGTTCCGGCGCGGCATGATCTACAGCGTCAACCCGGTCGGATTCGGTTCGCTCCTGATCTCGGCGGGTGCGTCGATCCTGGTGTACTTCCATGTGTTCGGCGACGCGATCCAGCCGTACTCGCCGCTGGTGGCGCTGGTGCTCGCGATCGTTCTTCCTCCGATCTTCGCGATCGCGACGAAGGGCAAGTACTACCTGCGCCGCGTCGACGACGGCATCGACATCCCGATGTACGACGAACACGGCAACCCCACCGACGAGAAGCTGCTGTGCTGCGTCACCAACATCGAGTTCGAGCGTCCGGACATGATCGCCTCGGCGGTACCGGGACCGAACGGTGAGAAGCAATACATCAGTTCGCTTGCGCTCTCGTGCGACAAGACCGGTAAGCATGTGCTGCCCGCACAGGACGTGATGTCGATGACCACCGACATTCCGGCGTCGAGCACCGAGAGTGCGACATCGTCGACGTCGGGCACGCCCGCGGAGGCTCCGAAGGAAGACGCGTAGAACCACTGCGCTGTCGATCAACTCGACGTCGGGTCCGCTTCAGCGATGGAGCGGACCCGACGTCGTGTGCAAGGCTCTCGTCGAGGCGTCGTGACGCTCGGCGATCAGTTGTGCTGCGATCGACACGGCGACCTCGGCAGGTGTGTGTCCACCGAGATCGAGTCCGAGCGGCGATCGTAGACGCGCCAACTGTGCTGCGGTGACTCCTGATTCGACGAGTCGCGAGTTGCGATCGGTGACCGTCCTACGTGATCCCAGGGCTCCGACGAACCCCACGTCTGTACCAGCGAGGGCAACCCGCAGTGTCGGGACGTCGAACTTGGGATCATGCGTCATCACGCACACTGCAGTGGTCGCATCGACTGCCCCGGAACGGATTTCGGACTCCAGGTAGCGGTGCGGCCAGTCGACGACTATTTCGTCGGCATCGGGAAAGCGTGCGCGTGTGGCAAAGACGGGGCGAGCGTCGACGACGGTCACCCGGTAGCCGAGTGCCCGACCGACACCGCACGTCGCCCGCACGAAGTCGTTGGCGCCCACCAGGATAAGCCGTGGTGGGGCGGCGAAGGTGTGTACGAACGTCCGCGGCCGGGAGCCCTCGAACGGTTCTCCGGGTGGTTCATCGCAGTCGTCGACGCCGATGATTCCGCTCCGTCCCGACGCGAGCAGATCGGCGACGTCGCGGTCGAGTCGACGCCACGGGGGGCTGGTCGGCGACGTCACGAAGTGCCACTCGGGCGCGGCTGCGAGAGTTGTCGCCCATGCCACCCGACGGTCGGCTGCGAGGTGTCCGACGAGTTGTTGCACTGCTGGACGACGGAGAGCATCGACCCGTTCGACGAGCACATCGAGCGTTCCGCCGCAGGTCAGGCCTATTTCGATACCGTCGGCATCGGCGATACCGAAGTGCTCTACGACGGCTTCGCCATCGTCGAGCACGGCGGTGCAGGTGTGCACCAGCGCAGACTCGACGCATCCACCGGAGATCGACCCGATGACCTCTCCGTCGGCTGTCACGACCATCGCCGCACCGACACCCCGCGGAGTCGGTCCACTCGTGCTGATGATGCGGGCCAGGGCCACCGGCCCTCGGCTCAGCCCGTCGAGCATCCTCGCCAGCACATCACGCATCGTTCCAGTGTCGGCGTCGATACGGCGTTGCGCCAATCGAGACCGGCGGAATACTCAGCGAGGTGCCACGTGTGTCATCACCTCACGCACCAGTGACTCGGTGATCGTGCCCAGCGCGCTGTCGTCGGCTGTGGACAGGTAGACGAGCGTGATTGCGATGATGTTCGCGATGAAGGCGGGGGCGATCTGCTCCACCGGAGTCCGCCACGCAATCTGCGCATGCTCGCCGGCCGCGCGCAGTCCTTGCGCCGCAAGGCCATAGAGGTGCTCGTACATCTGCTTGCCTGCGGGCTGCAATTCCGGATGATTGTGCGCGTAGATGCCGAGCGAGATGGTGGCTTGCAGTCGTCCCGGGTCCGCTTTGAGGAGCATGTAGAACGCGTCGAGTTGTTCGAACATCTTCGCTCGCATGGCGTCGACCCCCGTCGCCGTCGACCCCCCGACCGGCAGCAGCGACTCCAGCATCAACGAAACATCTTCGGGCACAGCCTTTTCCATCACCGCCCAGAGCAGTGCGGTGCGGCTCTCGAAGGCGTAGTGGAAGCTGGCGAGTGGCATTCCCGCGTGTGCGCAGATGCGTCTGGTTGTTGCGCCTTCGACGCCGTGGTCGGCGATCACGCGATACGCGGATTCGACCAGTGCTGTGCGTCTGTCGTCGACGGACATCCGAGCCAACGGACCGTTCACTCCCCAGTTGAAACGGATAGATGTCCCGAAGCCTATCAGTGACGTCGTCGGGTCGACACCGTTTGCTGCGGTCGGTGAATCCGGTGACCAGCGCTGACCTCGGAGGTCGGGACGGTCTGGTTCCCGTGGATCGCGTCTGCGGACGATAGTGTGGCGGAATGGTCGCTAGGAGCGTTCGCCCGATGACGGATTCGATGAGCGTTGGCATCCGCGTATGTAGGTTGGTGGTCCGATGATCGGTCGCCTCGTCGAGACGGGTAACCGCGTCGCCGACACCGCGACCGGGGCGTTGGCCGCGGCGGGCCTTCCCGCGGCCCGTGCGCTCGGTGCCGACCGTGACGCGATCGCACCGTTCGTGGCGTCGTCGGATCATCTCGTCGACGGCGTCTTCGCGAATCCTGAGCCGTCGGCATTCGGCGTGTCACCCGACACGAATGTGTTCCTCGAGATGGCACGCGGTCCGGGCCGCCCGAGTCGTCCCGTTCTCGTCACGGTGCCCAGGTTCGACGCCGAGGCGGGCGCACTCACCGTGACGTGGCTCGGGCACGCGTCGGCACTCGTCGAACTCGACGGCATGCGCATCCTCACCGATCCCGTGTTCAGCGAGCGGTGCTCGCCGACGAAGTTCGTCGGACCTGCGCGGATGCACCCGTCACCCGTCACTGTCGCCGACCTCCCGGTCATCGACGTCGTGCTCCTCAGCCACGACCACTACGACCACCTCGACATGGAGTCGGTGGTCGCGCTGGCGGCGGCGTCACCCGACGCCGTGTTCGTCGCACCGATCGGTGTGGGCGCCCACCTCCTCTCATGGGGCATTCCGCTGGAGAGAATCCTGCAGGCCGACGTCGGTGAGAATGTCTCGGTACGGCGCGGTACGTCGGGCGAGCATGTGGAGTTCTTCTGCGGTCCCGCGCGACATTTCTCCGGACGTGCGCTGGTCCGCAACATGACCCAGTGGGCCAGTTGGGCAGTCGTGGGGCCGCGCCACCGCTTCTTCTTCTCCGGAGACACCGGTTACACCGAACGATTCGAAGAACTCGGTGCCGAGCACGGTCCGTTCGACCTGACGCTCATCGCCGTCGGTGCCTACGATCCCGTCTGGCCGGACGTCCACGTGGACCCGGAAGAAGCTCTCGCCGTGCACAGCATGGTGTCGTCGGCCGCGGGTGCCGATTCCGTGTTCCTCCCCATCCACTGGGGCACGTTCAGTCTGGCCCGGCACTCGTGGGCCGACCCGATCACCCGCCTACTTCCTGCCGCGCAACGGCAAGGCACCACCGTCGTCGTGCCGCAGCCCGGCGGCACCGTCGACGTCGTCAACCGTGAGGGCACGGGCACGCGCACTCCGAACTGGTGGGAGAGGTCCGCGTGAGCGAGCAGAGCGCCACGACACCCGAGCGCGGGCTCACCGCCGACGAGGTCGCGCAGCGGGTCGCCGACGGCAAGGTCAACGATATGCCCGACCGCTCGGGACGTTCGGTCGGCGACATCATCCGGTCCAACGTCTTCACGCGGATCAACGCCATCCTCGGCGTGCTGTTCGCGATCGTCGTCTTCACCGGGTCGCTCATCAACGGACTCTTCGGCCTGCTGATCATCGCCAACAGCGGTATCGGCATCATCCAGGAGATCCGCGCCAAGAGGACCCTCGACAAACTCGCCATCGTCGGACAGGCCAAACCACGCGTGCGACGCGATGGCGAGGTCTCCGAGATCCCGCCCAACGAGGTCGTCCTCGACGACATCATCGAGATCGGTGCGGGCGACCAGATCGTCGTCGACGGCGAGATCGTCGAGTCGTATGTCCTCGACGTCGACGAGTCGCTGCTGACCGGCGAGGCCGATCCCATCGACAAATCCGTCGGCGACAAGGTGCTCTCGGGAAGTTTTGCGGTGTCGGGTGCCGGGGCCTACCGCGCGACCAAGGTCGGTTCGGATGCCTACGCGGCTCAATTGGCGTCCGAGGCGTCGAAGTTCACGCTGGTCAAGTCGGAGCTGCGTTCAGGGATCAACCAGATCCTTCGGGTCATCACCTGGCTACTGATTCCCGCCGGCTTGCTGACCATCGTCAACCAGTTGTTCATCAGCAACAACGGACTACGCGCGTCGCTGCTGGGCATGGTGGCCGCGCTCGTGCCGATGGTCCCCGAGGGGCTCGTGCTGATGATGTCGATCGCGTTCGCTGTCGGTGTCATCCGGCTCGGCCAGCGACAGTGCCTGGTCAACGAGCTGCCGGCGATCGAAGGGCTGGCCCGCGTCAACATCGTGTGCGCCGACAAGACCGGCACCCTCACCGAGAACGGGATGCGCCTGTCCGAGCTGCGGACGATCGACGAGAACGGTCACGTCGACGACGGCACGGCCCCCACTGAGCGTCGAACCCGGGCCGAGCAGGCGCTCGCGGCACTGGCGAAGAACGACCGCAGCCCCAACGCGAGCATGCAGGCCATCGGCGAGGCCTACGCCGACGCCCCAGAGTGGTCGACGTCGGCCGTCGAACCGTTCACCTCCGCCAAGAAGTGGAGTGGCATGTCGTTCGTGGATACCGACGGCCACGACGCGGGCAACTGGGTCCTCGGTGCGCCCGACGTGCTGCTCGACGACGAATCCGAACCCGCGCGGGTCGCGAGCGAACTCGGCTCGCAAGGGTTGCGCATCCTGCTCCTCGCACGCCTCGACGTCCCGGTCGACACCGAACCCGAGTCGGGCTCTGCCACTCCGGGCCACCTGACACCGGTCGCGCTCGTCGTTCTCGAGCAGCGCGTGCGATCCGACGCGCGACCTACCCTCGACTACTTCGAGGAGCAGGACGTCGCCGTCAAGATCATCTCCGGTGACAATGCCCGCTCCGTCGGGGCCGTCGCGGAGTCCCTCGGCCTCGGCTCGCCCGACACCTCCGTCGACGCCCGCGAACTGCCGACCGAACCGAACCAACTCGCGCACGCCGTCGAACAGGGTGTGACGTTCGGTCGGGTCAGGCCCGACCAGAAACGTGCCATGGTGCGCGCGCTGCAATCCGACGGCAACAACGTCGCGATGACCGGCGACGGTGTCAACGACGTGCTGGCCCTCAAGGACGCCGACATCGGGGTCGCGATGGGTTCGGGCAGTTCGGCTGCTCGGGCGGTGGCGCAGATCGTGTTGTTGGACAACAAGTTCGCCACCCTGCCGTACGTGGTCGGGGAGGGCCGGAGGGTCATCGGCAACATCGAGCGCGTCTCCAACCTGTTCCTCACCAAGACCGTCTACGCCGTGCTGCTCGCACTGTTCGTCGGCATTGCCGGGCTCGGGGCGAAGCTGTTCGGCACACCGTCGATCAGCTACCCGTTCCAGCCGATCCACGTGACGATCGCCGCGTGGTTCACCATCGGTATCCCCGCGTTCATCCTTTCGCTGGCACCCAACAACGAGCGGGCGCGTCCTGGTTTCGTGCGGCGTGTGCTCACGCAGGCGGTGCCGAACGGCATCATCGTCGGACTCTGTGCCTTCGTCACGTATCTGATCGTCAATCCCGGTGGTGAGGGCAACTCGCTCGGCGGCGACTCGGTGGAGCTGTCGCCGCATCAGACACAGGCCGCGACCGCAACGCTGATCACGTTGATCGCGATCGCGGTGTACGTCCTTGCCGTGGTGGCCCGCCCGTACACGTGGTGGAAAGTGCTGCTCATCGCGGCCTCGGCGGGTGCCTACGTGCTGATCTTCTCGTGGCCGTTCACCCAGCACATGTTCAAGCTCGACTCGTCGAATTGGCAGATGAACTCCGTGGCGTTCATCTCGGCGGCGGTCGGCATCGTCGCCGTCGAGATCATGTCGCGCATCGGGCCGCGCATCGTCGCGAAACAGGAGGCTGCCCGTATGGAAGCCGAGGAGGTCGCCGCGGGCAGCCTTGCGGGGTCATAGCCTCGCCGCCTCGATGGTCCTAGACTCGACGGCACTGTGACGTGGCCGACCGGGCTGCGCGAACCCGACCCGCAGAGCGATGACGCAGAGCGGTGACGAGGAGAAGACATGGATCTCAAAGGACTCGTGGACAAGGCCAAGGAAGCGCTGCGGGGTAACCCGAGCCTGATCGACAAGGGCGGCGACGCCATCGACAAGGCGACCGGTGGCAAGTACGCCGACAAGGTCGACAAGGCGCAGGAAGCAGCGCGCAAGGCTGTCGGCGCCGAGGAGGACAAGCCCGCGCAGCAGAACCCGGCCCCGCAGAACCAGAACCCCCAGAGTCCGGCCCCCCAGAACTCAGCCCCGCAGAACCCGGCGGAACAGAAGCCCACGAACGAGCAGCCCCCGGCCAACGGCTGAGCGTCTTCGAACCAGGTTGCGGTTGCGATCGGTGTCACCACGGGTGACCGATCGCAACCGCAACTTTTGTCTCTGCGCTCGCTCTAGTCGGCCCGGGGATGACGTCGGTAGGCCGACACCGTCGGATCGTCGGTGATCCAGTAGCGCCACGCGACGTGGGCATTGCGTCGCACCCCGACGCGCGGACCCGAGCTGATCGCGAGCGGTGTCGACACGGGGCCGTCGATCTCACCAGGGGTGAGGAGTCGGACGCCGCGTGACCCGACAGCGTCGAGGTCGACGCCGAGATCGGCCATCGTGATCCCGAGCGCCCGGGTCAGATTCCCGGGGCCGCGAGCGAGTTTCGACGCCGCGATTTGTTCGCCGCGTCGGCGAAGCGCGACGTCGAGGCCGTCGACGACCTCACCCGCACGAAGCAGCACGGCCGACGCCTCGCCGTCTGGTCCGGTCACCACGTTGGCGCAGTGATGCCCATGGATGCGGTACACGTACAGCCGCGACGGCGGTCCGTACATGATCTCGGAGCGGGGCGTGCGGACGTAGGCGTGCGACGCAGGGTCGTGCGGGCCGGCGTAAGCCTCGACCTCGGTGATCCTGATGGTCACGTCGTGTGCGCGCAGAAATCGGCCCAGTAGGCACCGGGCTGCGGTGGTGACGCTAGGCTGACGAACCATGGCTAAGACGAGCGGCTCCATCGAGGTCGATCTCTCTCCGGAAGATACCTGGTCAGCAGCATCGGATCTGAGTCGGTACTCGGAGTGGCTGATCCTGCACGACGCCTGGCGCTCGCCGCTTCCCGAGCCGGGTGAACTCGCGAAGGGCACCGAGATCTCGTCCGTCGTCATCGTGAAGGGAACCCGGATTCGATTCGACTGGGTCGTCGACGCCTTCGAACCCACCCGCCAGGTCCGGCTCAAGGGCAGTGGCAAGGGTGGGATCAAAGCAAAACTCGATCTCGCCATTTCTCCCACGGACGCCGGTTCGTCAGTAGTCTTCACTGTTGATCTGGGCGGTCTGCCGTTGATCGGACCCGCGGGTAAAGCCGCGGCCATGGCGGTCTCGGGCGACCTGAACAAGTCACTGGCGACGTTTCGTGAGGTGTTTGCGTAGCGGCCGGACGGGGTCGGCCGCACACAGACCCGGCGCGGTGGCGCCGATGACACAGGGGGACGCACGACCATGGGGCGGCATTTTTCCGACTCCGATTCCGAGTTCGACGGTTCTCGGTCCGACAGCTCTGGGCTGAGCGACTCCGGGCACGGCGCCGATGATCGACGCCAGAGCCCTGGTGCGCCTGCCCAGGGCACGGTTGGCCCGGGCGGGCCAAGCCGGCTACGCGCAGGACAGACGCCGTCGGGCCGGCAGGCGGCTCAGCCCGGGTCGGGCCGAGCCGCCGCGGGTGGCCGGGGCGAGCAGTCGACGTCTCGCGGTAACAGGGCGACGCGCAAGGCGGGTTCGGGTGACGGCTTCGGATTCGAGCATCGTGAGGCGCGCAGTGGGCGTCGCGGGGTGTGGCTGTGGAGCGCTGCGGCGCTGCTGGTGATCATCGCGATCGTCGGCGGGATCGCGATCTGGAAGTCGGGAGTCGTCGGCGGATGCGGCGACCGGACACCGGTGAACATCGCAGCCGATCCGTCGATCAGGGACGCGGTGGCCGACGCGACGTCGAAGATGTCGTCGGATTCCTGCTACGACTACACCGTCACCGCGGTGGCGGGCGCCGACGTCCCCGGGCTGCTGACGAGCGGCGACAAAACACCCGACCTGTGGGTGCCCGATTCCAGCCAGCAGGCACGGCGGGTGACCACGCAGGTGCGCCGAGAGCTCGACACCGTGTCGCCGTCGATCGCCGCGACACCGACGGTCGTGGCGGGAACGCGGGTCGGGCGCCTGTCCAACTGGGTCGAGGTGATGAAGCTCGACGGTCTGCGCGCAGGCAACCCGATCGACACCAGCACCGGAGACGCACCCATTGTCGGCGCGCTCGCCGAGGTCGACGCGGGCAAGCTCACCAACGACGATCTCGTCGACGCGATGACCGTCCTCGCGGTCCAGCAGAACAACGCTCGTCTCGCCAACGACAACGAGGGCACCCGTCTCAACCTGGCCAACACGTCGTCGACGCCTGTCGTCACCACCGAGCAGCAATTGACGCTGTTCACCCGAACCCATCCAGGCTCGAAGCTCACGTCGTCGATCCCCGCTGACGGCACCGTGATGCTCGACTATCCGCTTGTGAACACCGCACCGTCGTCGCGCTCGGAGACTGCGACGGCAGCCGGGAAAGAGCTCGCCGACACGCTCACGTCGGGCGACGGCGCGTCGTCGATCACCGACGCGGGATTCCGAAAGCCCGGGGACACCAAGGGTTTGACGGTGTTGGCGCTCAAGGACCCCTCACAGGTCGACAAGGCGCTACGCCAATGGCAGGTGCTCGGTGTGCCGATCCGCACGCTCGTCGTGGAGGACACATCCGGATCGATGGCCGAGAAGGACGGCGACGAAACCCGTGCCCAACTGACGATCGGCGCGTCGCTGATGGGCCTCAAGCTCTTCCCCAACAACACCGAGATCGGTGGTTGGGCATTCGGCGTCAACAAGGGCGGACCGGGCCAGGACTGGAAGGAACTCTCGCCCATTCGTCGTCTCGACGCGACGTCGGCAAGCGGGGGAACTCACCGCGACGAACTGGCCGCCGCGGTGCGAGCCGGTCTCGCACCGTCGGAACTCGGAGGTGGCACCGGCCTCTACGACACGACGCTCGCGGCATTCAAGAAGGTCCAGGACAGCTACGACCCGAGTTACTCGAACAGCGTCATCATTCTGACCCACGGCCAGAACGAGGACCCCAACAGCATCACCCTCCGGCAGTTGCTGTCGCAGCTGAAGCGCCTCGAGGACCCGGCCCGTCCGGTACTCGTGCTCACCATCGGGATCTCCGAGGACGCCGACACCGAGTCGCTCGAGCAGATCGCGCGGGCGACCGGCGGGACGTCGTATGTGGCGAAGACGGCCAACGACATCCAGACGGTGTTCGTCGACGCCATCCGCGCCCGCGTGGAGGCTGCCGGGCGGTGACCCGACGCTCAGGTCGGTAGCGAGGAACCGTCGTCGGCGACATCGT
Organism: Gordonia otitidis; assembly: GCF_020735545.1. Lineage (NCBI taxonomy): Bacteria > Bacillati > Actinomycetota > Actinomycetes > Mycobacteriales > Gordoniaceae > Gordonia > Gordonia otitidis. The sequence continues at coordinate 924,534 of NZ_CP085974.1, read as the reverse complement.
GCAGTACGCGCAGTGCGCGGTCGACGAGCGGTGCGTCGGCTCTCACAAGTCTGGCGGCGGCGAGGTCGACGGGCTCGGGTTCGGGTGTCAGCGGGCGATAGCAGACACCAGCGACGCCCAGCGCCGCGGTCGGCGCGGGTACGACCGCGACGCCGAGTCCGGCGGCGACGAGTGTGACCAGCGTCGAGGTCTCCTGCACCTCGTGTCGGATCTGCGGGACGAAACCTGCCGCCGCGCACAGCGCCGCCAACTGTGTGTGCATCACCGAACGTCCTTGTCCCGCATGGGAGATGAAGTCGTCGTCGTTCAGGTCGGCAAGGGCGACGGCGGGCTGCTCGGCGCGTGCGTGACTGTCGGGGAGGGCGATCAGGAGTCGATCGCGACGTACGGGTGTGACGGTGACCTCGGGAGCTGTGATGGGAGGGCGCAGCAGCGCGAGATCGATGTCGCCGGCCAACAGTGCCGCGATTTGCGCAGGTGCGAGCATCTCACCGCGGACACTGACGTCGACGTCGGGAAGCTCCTCGCGCAGAGCTCGCACCAGGCGGGGAAGCAGTGAGTACGTCGCCGATCCGACGCATCCGATCGCGAGACGTCCCTGTGTGCCCTCGGCGATTCGCTTGGCATGTGCGCCCGCGTGGTCGACGGCGTCGAGAATCGCGACGGCTCGTTCGAGGTATGCCTTACCCGCGGGGGTGAGTTCGACCGTGCGGGTGGTGCGCACCAGCAGTCGGAATCCGAGTTCGTCTTCGAGCTGTCTGATCTGCTGCGACAGCGGTGGCTGTGCGATGTGCAGGCGTTCGGCGGCGCGTCCGAAGTGCAGTTCCTCCGCGACGGTGCGGAAGTACCTGAGGTGGCGGAGTTCCATGCGCTCAGGCTATCCCAATTGATATCTGTGAAGTCTTATTCGATCGCAAATGAATACTTCTCAATATGGCTGTCGGTTCGTAGGGTTGACGACATGAACGCCCCCACAGATGTCGTGATCTGCTCCCCGCTGCGAACGCCGGTCGGCCGCATGGGAGGTGCTCTCTCGTCGATGTCGGTCGCCGATCTCGCCACCGGATTGCTCCGTGAACTGACCACGCGTACCGGCCTCGGCGAGGGCGATGTCGACGACGTGATCCTTGGGCAGGGCTATTCGAACGGTGAGTCGCCGGCTCTGGGCAGAATCGCGGCGCTCGACGCGGGCCTCGGCGTCGGAGTCCCCGGCATGCAGGTCGATCGACGCTGCGGTTCGGGCCTGCAAGCGGTGCTGAACGGTGCCGCGCAGGTCGCCACCGGAGGCGCAGGCCTCGTGATCGCGGGCGGCGCCGAGTCGATGTCAAACGTCGAGCACTACGCCCTCGGCCTGCGCACCGGTGTGCGCGCGGGAGGCGTCGAGCTGATGGACCGTCTCGAGCGTGGACGACTGACCGCGGGCGGGCAGTCGCATCCCGTGCCCGGCGGAATGATCGAGACCGCGGAGAATCTGCGTCGTGAGTACCGGATCGGTCGGGACGAACAGGACGAGTTGGCAGTGCGCTCCCACCATCGTGCGGTGGCCGCCCAACAGGACGGCAAGTTCGACGACGAGATCGTCGCCGTGACCGTGCCGGGGCGGCGCGGCAAGCCCGACGTGACAGTCGATCGTGACGAACACCCGCGCGCAGATGCCAGCGTGGAATCGCTTGCCGGACTTCGCCCTATCCGACAGCGCATCGACTCCGAGGCGACAGTCACGGCGGGTAACGCGTCAGGTCAGAATGACGGCGCGGCCATGTGCGTCGTCACGACACGGGCCGAAGCGGAGCGTCGTGGCCTCGATCCCATGCTCACCCTGCGTTCGTGGGCGGTCACCGGCTGCGCGCCGGAGACGATGGGCATCGGGCCCGTCGCCGCCACCGCAGCCGCTCTCGCCCGCGCCGACCTCACACTCGACGAGATCGACCTCATCGAACTCAACGAGGCATTCGCAGCCCAGGTGCTCGCCGTTCTCGCCGAGTGGAAGGTCGACGCCGAGGACGACCGCCTCAATCCCAACGGATCCGGCATCTCCCTGGGCCATCCGATCGGCGCGACCGGTGGCCGCATCCTCGCGACGGCCGCTCACGAGGCGCGGCGTCGCGACGCCCGCTATGTGTTGGAAACCATGTGCATCGGTGGCGGGCAGGGGATCGCCGCGATCTTCGAGGCCACCCGATGAGCGCCGTCGAGGTCAGCGCGCACCTCTCGGGTAAGCCGGGAGCACCGGTGGTGGTGCTGTCGAATTCGCTGGGATCCACACATCGGATGTGGGACCCGCAATTGAGTGCTCTCGAGGAGCGATTCGCCGTGTTGCGCTACGACACGCGCGGTCACGGAGCGTCGCCGGTGCCGACGGGGCCGTACACCATCGACGACCTCGCCGACGACCTCGTCGGGGTACTCGACAGATTCGACGTCGCGTCGGCGCATGTCGTCGGACTCTCCCTGGGCGGGCTGACCGCGATGCGAGTGGCGATCCGCAATCCCGAACGCGTGAACAACCTGGCCCTGCTGTGTACCTCAGCCCATTTCGCGCCCGCGCAACCGTGGATCGATCGGGCCGCGACGGTGCGCGCCGACGGGGTCGGCGCCATCGCCGACGGCATCCTCACCCGCTGGTTCACCGCGGAATACCTCGCGGACGAGCGTCACGCCGAGTCGATCGCGTGGTATCGCACGATGATCGCCGACACGCCTGCCGAGGGATACGCGGCCTGCTGTGAGGCGCTGGCAACCGCCGACGTGCGCGACGACCTCGGTTCGATCAAGGCGTCGACACTCGCCGTCGCGGGAACCGACGACCCCGCCACACCGCCCGAGCGCCTCGCCGCGATCGTCGACGCCGTACCCGGCGGACGTCTGGAGGTGGTCGCGCACGCGGCCCATCTGGCGAATGCCGAACAGCCGCAAGTGATCACATCCCTTCTTCTCGAACACCTGGAGCACTCATGACCAACGCGAATCCGTCTGCGCGGTACAGCAAAGTGGCCGACTCGGCCGCGGACGCCGTGGCCGACATCCCCGACTGCGCGAGTCTCGCGGTCGGAGGTTTCGGACTCTCCGGGATCCCCAAGTTCCTCATCGACGCCCTGCTGGCGCAGGGTGCGAGTGGCCTGACCATCGTGTCGAACAACTGCGGCGTGGACGGTGCAGGCCTGGGCCTGCTGCTCGAGGCGCGTCGGATCGACAAGGTGATCGCCTCCTACATCGGTGAGAACAAGGAGTTCGGCCGACAGTTCCTCGCGGGAGAGGTGACCGTCGAACTCACCCCGCAGGGAACTCTCGCCGAGCGTATGCGCGCGGGCGGCAGCGGAATCGGCGCGTTCTACACACCGACCGGCGTGGGGACACCCGTCGAGGAGGGCGGCCTGCCGTGGCGGTACAACTCCGACGGTTCGGTGGCGTTGGCGTCGCCTCCGAAAGAGGTGCGCACGTTCCACGGCAAGCAGATGGTGCTCGAGGAATCGATCATCACCGACTACGCGCTGATCCGGGCAGCCGTGGTGGACACCGCGGGCAACTGCTGCTTCCACGCCGCCGCACGCAATTTCAACCCGCCTGCGGCCATGTCGGGACGCATCACGATCGTCGAGGCCGAACGAGTCGTCGAGGTCGGCGAACTCGATCCCGACGAGGTGCACCTGCCCGGCATCTTCGTGCAGCGCGTCGTCGAACTGACACCGCAGCAGGCGGTCGACAAAGGTATCGAACATCGGACAACCCGCCCGCATCCCGCGGCGGTCGGCGCAGCGGAGGCGACATCATGAGCTGGACTCGTAACGAAATGGCCGCGCGCGCAGCACAAGAGCTGCGTCCCGGCGACTACGTCAACCTCGGTATCGGATTGCCGACGTTGATCCCCGACCAGATGCCCGACGACTCGGGCATCACCCTGCATGCCGAGAACGGCATCCTCGGTGTCGGCCCGTTTCCCTACGACGAGGATGTCGACCCCGACCTCATCAACGCGGGTAAGCAGACCGTGTCGACGCTTCCCGGGGCGTCGTTCTTCGACTCGGCGACCAGTTTCGCGATGATCCGCGGTGGTCACGTCGACGTCGCCGTACTCGGTGGGATGCAGGTGGCCATGAACGGCGACCTCGCGAACTGGATGGTGCCGGGCGCGATGGTCAAGGGCATCGGCGGTGCGATGGACCTGGTCAACGGTGCCGAACACGTCATCGTGCTGATGGAACACGTCACCAAGAAGGGCGACCCGAAACTCGTCGCCGACTGTTCGCTTCCACTGACGGGACGTGCGGTCGTGGGTCGCGTCATCACCGACCTCGGGGTCTTCGACGTGGCAGGCGATGGATTCGATCTCGTCGAGCTGGCGCCGGGCGTCGAGCTGGCCGACGTCGAGGCCAAGACCGGTGCGCCGGTGCGGACACAGGTGACCGCGTAGGTTCGGCGGCGTTGCGGCGCCGGTGCAAAAGTAGGGGAAGGGTTCTTTCCGCGGGTTTCGTCTCCTTCCGCGTGTTGTTTGGCGGGGAGGGGTGTGGATCTAGGGGAAAGGCTCCTTCCCTTAGTTTCTGCGCGCGGTCGTGGCCCCGTGCACTAGGTCCTGCGGCGCACCCCGCGAGCCGCTTGACAGCACGCGCCCCCACTACAGGCTGACCCGCCACTCTGACCGTCACATGAGGACTCTTGCCACCACCGTCCAATTGATCGACACCATCGATCAATCACGCGAATATGAGTCCTTGTCTTGTATGGATCAGGCTCCTACCGTGGATCCCGGAAGTGGCGGCAGTCACATGGCGCCAGGGGAGTGACTCAGCCTTCGCTTCGTCCGGGGAGTTGGCACGAGAGGAGTGGTGACATGGAGCTACGGCATCTCCGCTATTTCGCTGCGGTCGCCGAGACCTGTCACTTCGGTCAGGCTGCGGCGTTGCTGCACGTGGCGCAGCCGGCACTGTCCTACGCGATCCGCCAGCTCGAGGCGGAACTCGACGTGACGCTGCTCAACCGCACCACCAGACAGGTCTCGCTGACACCCTCCGGGCACTACCTGAAGGGCGAGGCCGAACGCATCCTCGCCGACGTCGACGGATGTGTCGAGGAGGTTCGCCGTATCGCTGCGGGGCGCAGCGGACTGGTGCGTCTCGGGTTGACCGGCATCGGGGCCTTCTCTCATCTGCCGCGCATCGCCCGCGCCGTGAAGCAACAGTTGCCCGACGTCGAGCTGTCGATTTCGGCCGATATGTTGACACCTGTCCAGCGCGAAGCCCTCGAGGCAGGCGATATCGATCTCGGCCTCCTGCGTCCGCCCGTCGCGGGCGACGGCATCGAGGTCCACACGATCGACGTCGAACCGCTGGTGCTCGTCGTGTCCTCCGATCACCGTCTCGCAACCGAACCCGTTGTGGCGCTGTCAGATCTGCGCAGTGAGCCCTTCGTCATGTACGACAGTCGCGATTCCGCGGTCAACGATGCTGTGCTGCGCGCCTGCGGCAGCGCGGGTTTCGCTCCGCAGCGCGCCCATGATGCGTCGGGTACGCCCGTGTTGCTCGCGCTCGTCGCAGCGGGACTCGGCGTCGCGGTGTTGCCGGGGTCCGTGCGCTCCTTGTCGTCGGCGGGCGTCGTCGTACGTGATCTCACCGATGCCGGGTCCATCGAGGTGGCTCTCGCATGGCGTGCCGACGACGACAACCCACTCGTGGCCACCGTCTCCGACGTGATCACCGCAGCATTCGGGTCCGCTGCGACCCGTCGGCATGACACAGCCCCCGAACTCTCCGCTCAAGGAGCCACATCGTGAAAATCACCGAGGTCGAGGCGATTCCGTTCGCCATCCCGTACTCCAAGCCGCTGCGGTTCGCGTCCGGTGAAGTCCATGCCGCCGAGCACGTGCTCGTACGCGTGCACACCGACGAGGGGATCGTCGGTGTCGCCGAGGCCCCACCGCGTCCCTTCACCTACGGGGAGACACAGGACGGCATCGTCGCGGTCATCACCAAGGTGTTCGCGCCACAGATCATCGGACTCACGCTTCTCGAACGCGAAGTGGTCACCGAGCGACTCGCCCGCACCGTCGGTAACCCCACGGCCAAATCCGCAGTGGACATGGCGATCTGGGATGCACTCGGCAAGGTGCTCGGGCTCTCGGTCGCCGATCTTCTGGGCGGCTACACCGATCGGATGCGCGTCAGTCACATGCTCGGGTTCGACGAGCCGTCGGTCATGGTGAACGAAGCGGCCAGGATGCGCGACACCTACGGCATCACCACGTTCAAGGTGAAGGTCGGACGTCGACCGGTATCCCTCGACACCGCCGTCGTGCGGGCGTTGCGCGAGAGTTTCGGCGACGCCATCGACTTGTACGTCGACGGCAACCGCGGCTGGTCGGCGTCGGAATCCATGCGCGCCATGACCGAGATGGCCGACCTGGGACTGCTGTTCGCCGAAGAGCTCTGTCCCGCAGACGATGTGCAGGGCAGACGGTGGTTGGTCGAACGACTCGACGTTCCGTTCATCGCCGACGAATCGGTTCCCGACCCCGCCGACGTGACCCGCGAGATACTCGGGGGATCGGCGACGGCGATCAGCATCAAAACGGCGCGAACGGGTTTCACCCGATCACGTCGCGTCCACCACCTCGCAGAAGGTCTCGGCATCGAGGTGGTGATGGGCAACCAGATCGACGGACAGCTCGGCACCGCATGCACACTGGCGTTCGGTACCGCCTTCGAACTGACCTCGCGGCAGGCGGGCGAACTCTCCAACTTCCTCGACATGAGCGACGATCTGCTCACCGAACCACTGCAGATCTCCGAAGGAGTGCTGCACCGCTCCGAGGCGCCGGGCATCGGCGTCGAGATCGATCCCGACAAGCTGACCCGCTACCGACTCGACCGCTGACGCGGTTTTCAGGAGACACAGATGCTTTTCCACGTACGCATGGACGTCCACATCCCGCACGACCTCGATCCTGATGTCAGGGCCGAGACCGTGGCACGGGAGAAGGCGTACTCCCAAGAGCTGCAACGGAAAGGCACGTGGCCACACATCTGGCGCATCGTCGGCGAGTACTCGAACATCTCCATCTTCGACGTTGCCGACAACGACGAGCTCCACACGATCCTGTCCGGCCTCCCGTTGTTCCCCTACATGGCCATCCGGGTGACACCACTTGCCACCCACCCATCAGATATCGCTGCGGGCTGACCGGCCCCACCCGCAGTGCAGCCTTCCGGCCATCGCACAAGGAGTACCCATCATGACAAAAGCCATGGACGCCAGCTTCGACGCTGAAGTCACCGCAAAGGCATCGGAATCGGGCGCGAACGCCTCGGCTCGATTCCGTGAGCGCATGTCCACCGGCGGTCCCCGCGCAGGCGTGGTCGACACGGCACGCGTCGACTATCTGGCCAGCAAAGCGGTGAAGGCGCTCAACGACATCATCCTCGAAGACCGCGTGAGCTACGCGGAGTACAACGCTCTCAAGGCGTGGCTGATCAAGGTCGGCGAGGACGGCGAGTGGCCGCTGTTCCTCGACGTGTGGCTCGAGCACTCCGTAGAAGAAGTCGCCAACGAGCACCGCGAGGGCAGCAAGGGCACCATCGAGGGCCCCTACTACATCGAGGGTTCCCCCGAATTGCCCTGGAATGGCACGATTCCCATGCGCGACGACGAGCCGGGAACCCCGATGGTGTTCTCCGGGCAGGTCCGCGCCGTGGACGGTACGCCGCTGTCGGGTGCCCGGTTGGAGCTCTGGCATGCCGACGACCTCGGCTTCTATTCGCAGTTCGCTCCCGGCCTTCCCGAGTGGAACCTGCGTGGCACCTGGGTCGCCGACGACGAGGGGCGGTTCGAGATCCACAGCCTGCAGCCCGCGCCGTACCAGATCCCCACCGATGGTGCGTGCGGGCAGCTCATCGAGGCCGCGGGCTGGCACGCGTGGCGGCCCGCACACCTGCACTTCAAGGTGAGCGCGCCCGGATATGAACTGATCACCACTCAGCTCTACTTCCCCGGCGACCCGCACAACGACGACGACATCGCCTCGGCGGTCAAGCCGGAGCTGATGCTCGATCCGCAACCTGTCGAGGGAGGCGTCGCCGTCGAGTACGACTTCGTTCTCGATCCGGAGGCCTGAAAGTTCCATCCCGACTGCGATCGGACGCCCCGTCCACTGCGGAGCGTCCGATCGCCGACCATCGGAGGTCGACAATGCTGGTTGCGCCAACGACACTCGTCGCGAACACGTCGTCGGACGACCTGGCACGCGTGCGCAGCCAGGCTTCCTCGTGGCGATCCCCAGAGATCGCCATCTCCGACCGCGATCTCAGCGACGCCGCACTCGATGACCTGATCGTGACCGCGGAGAACACCGGAGAGGACTCGTTCGCCCGCGCGGTCGCCGCGATTGCTTCGGCACGCTCCGGCGACTTCCCGGCCATTCCCCATCTCGACGCCGCCGTCGAGGTGTTCCGTACATTCCTTCGACACGAGATGATCGACGGTTGGCTCTACGTGCGTGAATCGGACGGTTACCTCCACCCGTATCTGGTCATGGACATCTCGCTCGAGCACGGCGATCGCACCCACGGCCCCCGGATCAAGTTCACGACCGAAGCCGACAACGCCACCGTGAAGCGGCCCTCGCGTAAGCCGCGGGTCCTCTACTTCGAAGACACCGAAGTTGTCGGCAAGACACCGGCCGATGTGCTGCTGGCGGGCGGCGCCTACAAGGAGAGTGTCGACCTCAAGGCCGAGTATGAGGCGCGTCGGGATCGCTACCAGCAGATCATCGACACCGGTTTCGGGCAGCAGTACACGTTCACAGGCACAGTGATGCGCGCCGACGACTACCGCTCACCGAACGCGCGCAAGAATCGCAAGGTGGTCCACGACGTCGCGCCGGACGAGATCGCACCGCTGCGCATGGTCGCGGCCTCGGTGCTCTACGACGGTTCCCGCTACGGCGGGGACGACTTCGGTCCCGTGCCCGTCACCACGGCGGTCCGCGTGTTCGACCTCGGCGCGCAGGACTTCCTCGACGTCAACACCGCCGACCTCACCGAGTACACCTACGACGCGCATCTACAGGACAAGTTGGTGCTGCCCGACGATCAGCGCGAACTGTTGAACATCCTCACCACCGACATCTCTGTGTTCACCGGCGACATCATCGACGGCAAGTCGGCGGGCAACGTGATCCTCGCGAAGGGACGGCCAGGCGTCGGCAAGACGCTGACCGCCGAGGTGTATGCGGAAGTCACAGGCCGACCGCTGTATTCGATCCACTCCGGCTCACTGGGCATCACCGCCGAATCGGTGCGCAAGAACCTCGAGGTGATCTTCGACCGCGCCAAGCGGTGGGATGCGGTGCTGTTGCTCGACGAAGCCGACGTCTTCGTCATGGAGCGCGGGCTCGACCTAGCCCAGAACGCGATCGTAGCCGAATTCCTGCGCACCCTAGAGTATTTCGACGGGCTGCTGTTCCTCACCACCAACCGCATCGACGGCGTCGACGAGGCCATCCTCGCGCGGTGCGCTGCGATCATCTCCTACGCGCCACCCGGCCCGAAGGACGCGCGGCAGGTTTGGCAGATCCTCGCAGCCGGCAACGACGTGATCCTCGGCGAGGATCTGCTCGACGACCTCGTCGGCGGCTTTCCCGACATCACGCCGCGCGACATCAAGATGTTGCTGCGCCTCGCGCTGCGTATGGCGCGGCATCGCGACGTCGAGCTCGACGCGTCGGTCTTCGCCAGCAGCGCGGTGTTCCGCGGATTGCGCTACGTGCCCCAGAGCGAGCGACAGGTGCAGCAGTAGCCTGGAGGGCATGGAGTTCGAGTACGACATCGAGATCGTCACGTTTGTCGTCTCGCCTGCCCACGCCTACTTCGGGCGGCCCAAGGACGGCCCGGCCGGCGACGTGGTGACCATCTCTCCGGAGGCGGTGGACATCGTGGCGGACAAGGGGATTCGCGGCGACAGGTTCTTCGGGGTCCGTGCGCACACCGAGGCTGCGGTGACGTTCCTGGCGCTCGAGGCGTGGGAGGTGGCCGCGGGTGAGGTCGATCCGGTGGTGGCGCGGCGCAACGTGGTGGTCCGCGGGTTGGAACTCGATCCACTACGGGGCCGCGAGTTCAGCATCGACACCGGAGACGGACCTGTGCGATTTCGTGGCGGGCGCCCGGCGCACCCGTGCTCGTGGATGGACGCGATGGCGGGTGACGGTGTGCGCAAGGCGCTGATCGGTCGCGGCGGGCTGCGGGCGCAGCCACTGACGTCGGGGACACTACGACTTGGCACGGCCTCGATCATCACCGATATCGAACTCGACGCTGCCCGCGCCGCCGCACAGGTTACGCGCGCGCAACCGCTGCGGTGAACCCCCGCTGGTTGAGCCAGGGGAGAGTGCCCGGCTCAACGAGCGGAAAGGAATCGGCGTTCTGAGCGGAGTACCACGCGGAAGCGGGGGCGTCCCACACCGGCAACCTACCGGCCGGACGTCAACGCACAGTCGACGTCGAGATGGTTCACAGGAGGAGAGTCGAGACTGAGTAGGTGACCACGACTCGAAGCCTGACCAAGCCGTTCCGCTATTTCATCGCCTTGCTGACCACCGTGACCATCGTTTCCGCGTGTTCAACTGACACCTCCTCCTCGTCTGGAACCTCCTCGTCTGCTTCGGCAGTGTCGAGTTCGGCTACCGACGCCTCTGGGCTCGATGCAGGGTTGGAGACAACCCCGGTGTCGACGTTGTCGAAGGAAGTGGGAAGCAAGTTCACGCAGGCCACTTACACCGACGCCAAGACCGGAAAGACGCTGCCGTATAACATCTTTCTTCCCGAAGGGTACGACCCTCCAAGAAGTACCCGCTGGTGCTCTACATCGGTGACTCGAGTCTTGTCGGCAAGGCAGTGACGACGCCCCTTTCGCAATATGGGGCGCTGATCTGGGCGAGTCCGCAAGAGCAAGCAAAACACCAGGCCATCGTCGTGGTCCCGGAGTACCCCGAGGTCACGATCGACGACAACAACGGATCGCAGACAACCACGCAGTGGATCAATACCACCACCGGTCTCGTGTCGCATATCCAGCAGACGAAGAGCGTCGACTCGGCCCGAATGTATGCGACGGGCCAGTCCATGGGAGCCATGATGTCGCTGTACATGGCTGCTCAGAATCCCGATCTGTTCGCGGCGGAGTACTTCGTTTCCGGGCAGTGGGACATCTCCGAGATCCAGGGTCTGACGAAGAGCAAGTTCTTCTACGTGACGGCGGCTGGTGACACGAAGGCGACGACTGGACAGAGCGAGGTCAAACAGATGCTGGCGGCCGCGAAGGTCCCGTATGCTTCTGGCACCTGGGACGCGACGTGGAACAGTGATCAGACGGCGGCAGCGTCGACCCAACTGTTCGCCCAGCACGCGACGGACTACTTTGTCACTTTCAAGGCCGGAACTGTCCTCCAGGCAAATCCGAGCGCGGGTTCGATGGAGCACATGGCGTCGTTCGAACCCGCCTATCGGCTTACGGCAGCACGCAACTGGTTGTTCGACCAGCAGCGATCCGCGACGTAGATGGCTTTGCTTCCGCTGGTTGAGCCGGCGCGAGAGTGAGCGAGTTGCCGCGTCGAAGCCTGGGGCGGGGGTGCTGGTTTCGACTCGGGCCTGCGCTGGCGCTTCGGCCCGGCTCAACCAGCAGATGGGGGCTCGGCTCAACCAGCAGATGGGGGCTCGGCTCAACCAGCAGTTGGGGCTCGGCTCAACCAGCAGTTGGGGCCCGGCTCAACCAGCAGTTGGGGGCTCGGCTCAACCAGCAGTTGGGGGCTCGGCTCAACCAGCGGCTGGAGGCCGACTCACTCAGCCGGACGTCAACGCGCGCAGGAAGAATCCCAGATTCGCGGGCTTCTCGGCGAGGCGTCGTACGAAGTAGCCGTACCACTCCTGGCCGTACGGGATGTAGACGCGCACGGTGGCTCCCGTCGCGGCGAGGCGCCGCTGCTCGTCGGTCCGAATTCCGTAGAGCATCTGGTGTTCCCAACTTCCCGGGTCGCGACCGAACTCAATCGCCATGAGTGCTGCCGCGGAGATCATCGTCGGATCGTGGCTCGCCACCATCGGATACCCGTTGCCTTTCATCAGGATTCGCAGGCAGCGTAGATAGGCCTCGTCGATCAGGGAGCGTTCGGGGTAGGCGACTGAGGCCGGTTCGGCGTAGGCGCCCTTGCACAGTCGGATACGGGCGCCGGAGGCCGCGAACTCGCGGCAATCGTCTTCGGTGCGACGGAGATATGCCTGCAGAACCGTCCCCAGATCGGGATAGTCGGCGCGGAGGGTGCGAACGATGTCCAGCCGTTCGTCGACTGTCCCGTGATCCTCGGCGTCGACGGTCACCAGCACGCCTGCGGCTGCGGCCGCACCACAGATGGTGTGCGCGTTCTCCTCGGCGATCTTGCGTCCGTGCCGGGGGAGACACTGTCCGAGAGCAGTCAGTTTCAGCGACACCTCGAGCGCTCCTGGTGGAGCGGTGAACGCCGACATCCGCTGGATGAGAGACACATACGCCGCCACCGTCGCAGACGCCTGCGACTCCTCGGTGGTGTCCTCGCCGAGATGGTCTATGGTCACCGACAGCCCGCTGTCGAGCGCGGTCGTGATCGCGCCGAGGACATCGGGCTCGGTCTCACCCGCGACGAAACGATCGACGACGCGCTCGGTGATCGGCAGTCGTTGCGAGGTCGCCTTGATCCGCTCGCTGGCGGCTGCGCGCGTGATCACCGGGCGCAGAACGGAATCGAAGAGTGTACTCATCGTCTACTCACCTGTCTCTGTCGTCATGTGCGGATACGACGAATGAGTCGGCGGCACGAACGTTTCCTTGATCGTGCGCGTCGACGTCCAGCGCATCAGATTCGCCTTCGAACCCGCCTTGTCATTGGTGCCAGACGCCCGTCCGCCGCCGAACGGTTGCTGTCCGACGACGGCGCCTGTCGGTTTGTCGTTGATGTAGAAGTTTCCGGCGGCGTTGCGCAGAACGTCCGACGCCGTTGACACCGCTGCGAGGTCGTTCGCGATGATCGACCCGGTGAGCGCGTAGCGGGCGGTCGAATCCACCAGGCGCAGCGTCGAGTCGAAGTCGGCGTCGTCGTAGACGTGGACCGAGAGGATGGGTCCGAAGTACTCGGTGGAGAACGCCTCGTCGGACGGGTCGTCGCCGAGCAGGACGGTCGGTCGTACGAAATAGCCCTCGCTGTCGTCGCACTGTCCGCCGACCGCGACGGTCATCGATGCGACGGTTTTCGCACGATCGATCGCCGCGACCTGCTTGTCGAAGGCGCGGCGGTCGATGACAGCACCACCGAAGTTGGACAGGTCACGCACGTCGCCGTAGCGCAGATCTGCTGCCTCGCTGAGGAAATCGTCGCCCATGCGGTCCCACACCGAACGCGCGATGTAGGCACGCGAGGCCGCTGAGCACTTCTGGCCCTGGTACTCGAAGGCGCCGCGGATCAGAGCAGTGCGCAACACGTCGGGATCGGCGGACCGGTGGGCGACCATGAAGTCCTTGCCGCCGGTTTCGCCGACGAGTCGCGGGTAGCTGCGGTAGCGGTCGATGTGTGTTCCGACCTCTCGCCAGAGATGCTGGAAGGTCGCGGTGGAGCCGGTGAAGTGGATGCCTGCGAGGTTCTCGTCCGTGAGCGCGACGTCGGACATTGCGCGTCCGTCGCCGTTGACGAGGTTGATCACGCCGGCGGGGAGTCCGGCCGCTTCGAGGAGCCTCATGGTGAGGTAGGCCGAGTAGGCCTGGGTGGGTGAGGGTTTCCAGACGACGGTGTTGCCCATGAGCATCGGCGCGGTCGGCAGGTTTCCGGCGATGGCCGTGAAGTTGAACGGTGTGACGGCGTAGACGAATCCGTCGAGCGGTCGATGATCGAGACGATTCCACACCCCCGGCGACGAGACCGGTTGTTCCGCGAGGATGTCGCGTGCGAACTCGACGTTGAACCGCCAGAAGTCGACGAGTTCGCACGGCGCGTCGATCTCGGCCTGCTGCACCGTCTTCGACTGTCCGAGCATGGTGGCGGCGGCGAGCCTCTCGCGCCACGGACCGCTGAGCAGGTCCGCTGCGCGCAGCAGTATGGCCGCGCGGTCGTCGAAACTCGTGTGTGCCCACGAGTCGGCGGCGGCGAGCGCCGCGTCGACGGCCGAGCGCGCGACGTCGTGGGTCGCGTTGGTCATCGTGGCGAGCACCTCGCGGTGCGCGTGGGGTTGGACGACGTCGATGCGTTCGCCGTCGCCGATGTGCGGGGACCCGCCGATGATGTGCGGCAGTTCGGTTGGGTCGGCGGACGACTGTCTGGCGAGTTCGTCGACGATGCGTGCGCGTTCGGGGGTGCCGGGGGCGTAGGTGTGCACCGGCTCGTTGGCCGGGCGTGGGGGTGTGGTGATGGCGTCCATCAACCCAGTTCAGCCGACCGCGTCGACTACGAACATATCCAGTTGACCAAATCAAAGGCCCGATGTGTTATCGGATCGGCCAAGAGGGGCGCGCGTACCGACTGCGGTAGGCGCGCCCCAGAGTGTGTGCCGAGGAGGTGTTCTCGCGGTGTGACGGTCAGCGTGCGGCCGATCGCGTGCGAATCCTTCCGAGAATCGAGAGCGCTATCAGCGTGGTGGCCAGCAGGACGGTTGTGCACGCTGCGGCGGAGAACACCTGTCCGCGGTCGGAGAGACCGAAGATGGTGACGGGCAGCGTCTTCCAGGTCGCCGGATACACCATCACCGTGGCGCCGAGTTCGCCCATCGACAGGGCGACCGCCAGTCCGGCTGCCGCGCCGAGCGCTGGTGTCAGCATGGGCAGGGTGATGCGGGTCAGGACGCGCAGCGGGCTCGCCCCCAACGACTCCGCAGCCTGCTTGTACGCGGGATCGAGGCGTTCGAGCGCAGCCGAGACCGCACTGAATGCGAACGCGAGGACCAGCACGGTGTGGGCCACGATGACGATCCAGCGGGTACCGCCGAGTAGCAGCGGCTTGGCGTTGAAGCTGATCAGCAGTCCGAGCCCGACCGCAACCGACGGCACGGCGATCGGCAGGTGAAAGACCGCGTCGGTGAAGCGACGTACCGGGGCCGGTGCCTCCCGCGATGACAACGCGGCCCAGGTGCCGAGGATCAGGGCGATCACACCGGCGATGAACGCCGTCTGCAGGCTGACCGAGAGCGACGCCAGGTTCTCTCCCGACATCGCGTCGCCGAAGTGCGCGAAGCCGAGGTTCGACGGCAGCGGTCCGGTCCAGGAGCCTGCGAAGCCGGCGATCACCACGGTGGCGATCGGTGCGACGAACACCACGAGCACGACGACGGCGAAGACGATCCAGGTGATCATCCGGCTGGTGCGGGTCCAGAACAACATCAGATCTTCTCTCGACGAGTGGTGACACGGGCGAAGAGCAAGCGGTACGCACCGTAGAGCAGCAGCGACAACGCGACCTGGACTGTGGCGATCACGGCGGCTCCTGGTAGGTCGAAGGTGACGATCCCGCGGGTGTAGATGAGCACCGGGAGCGTGGTGACGTCCTTGGCGCCGGTGAACGCGACGATGCCGAACTCGTTGAGCGTCAACAGCAGGACCAGGCTGCCGCCTGCTGCGAGTGCGGGCCATGCCTCAGGGAGGATCACCGAGCGCAGTACGCGCAGCGGTGAAGCACCCAGGGAGGCGGCGACATTGAGTTGATCGGTCGACATCACCGCGAACGACGCCAGCAAGGGGCGCACGACAAACGGTGTGAAGAAGGTGATCTCGGCGAGGATCACACCCCACGGCGTCGTGAGGAAGTGCAGTGGCCGTTCGCCGGTGATCGCGGCGATCGCCGAATTGACCGCTCCCGCGGACCCGTACAGAAACGTGAACGCCAGGGTGATCAGGAACGACGGTAGCGCGAGCACGGTGTCGATCATGCGGGCAACCAGACGTGATCCGGGGAATGGGACGAAAGCCAGCACCACGGACAGGAAGGTGCCGAGTACGACGCAACCGATCGTCGATGCCACAGCGATCCACGCCGTGGTGCCCAGCGAACGGAGGAACACCTCGCTGCCCAGCACCGCGCTCCAGGTGCTCTGCCCCTGTCCGCCGGCCGATTCGGCGAGCATCCGGATCAGGGGGTACACCGCGATGACCACGATGATCACGACCGGTGGAAGCGCCCATACCGTTGCAGAGATCCGACGTGGCGCCGGATTCACCGGTGGGGTCGTCGGCGGCGCAGGGTCGGTGAGCGTTGCCGAGGTCATCGCGGGCCTCCCGCTGTGTCGACGAGGGTGCCCGCGGGATCGGGCAGCCTGACGCCGACGACCTCGTCGACCGGATGATCGGCGCGGCCCGCGACGTCGGCGTCGACGAGTTGGTCGGGCAGACCGTCGACGGCGAGCGTCAGTCGCGTCGAGGCACCGCGCCAGACCGACGAGGTGACCCGCGCGCGCAACGATCGGTGTGCGCCGGCGGCGGTGACCTCGATCTCGTGCGGGCGGATGCACAGGTGTGCCGGAAGTCCCGGCGTCCAGCGTGATACCGGATCGGGGGCGGCGGCCGACAGCATCTTGTCGCCGACCTCCACGAGCGCTGTCGAGCCTGACACCCGGCCCACCCGGCAGGGCAGGAGATTTGCGCCACCGAGGAACGACGCAGTGAATCCCGACGGCGGACGAGTCCACAACTCCTCGGTGGTACCGATGTCGACCAACTGCGCGTCGCGCATCACCCCGATCCTGTCGGCGAGCGCCAGGGCTTCGGTCTGATCGTGTGTCACGTACAGCATCGTGGTGTCGGGCAGCGCATCTCGTAGGCGCTGCAGTTCGCCGACCATCGACTGTCGTAGCGCTGCGTCGAGAGCCGCCAGCGGTTCGTCGAGCAGCAACACGTCTGGCCGGATCGCCAGTGCGCGTGCGATCGCGACCCGCTGCTGCTGGCCGCCGGAGAGTTCCCGCGGCAGCCGTGAGGCGTAGTCGGACATGCTCACCATGGACAGCGCTTCGTCGACGCGTTGGCCGATCTCCCGCTTGGGCACTCGTTGTGCCCGCAGTCCGAAGGCCACGTTGTCGCGAACCCGCATGTGCGGGAACAGTGCGTAGGACTGCACCACCACACCGATCCCGCGGCGCGCAGGGGGAAGGTCGGTGATGTCGTTGCCGGACAGCCGAACCCGTCCCGACGTCGGACGGACGAATCCGGCCAGTGCCTTGAGCGCCGTCGACTTGCCGGAGCCACTGGGTCCGAGCAGGGCGACGGTTTCGCCACGTGGCACCCGCAGGGTGAAGTCGCGCAACGCGTCGGTGACATTCTTGCCGCGCCCGTAGGTGACGGACACCCTGTCGAACGCGATGGCGGGCTGGGTGGCGACCGCACCGGCACGCCCAGGCTCGATGTCGTCGGTCTGTACTGCTCTGCGTGTCAGGGGATTACGGGCCATGTCAGCTGCCCGTCGCCTTCTGGTACGCGGCGACGTCGGAATCGAGTGAACCGAGCACCGACTTCCAATCCGGTCGCCAGATGGTCACGCCCGCAATGGTCGCGGCAGGGCTCGGGGAGGTGGTCGGGGCCGTGACGTCGGTGCGTACCGAGACGCCGAGGGCGTCGGGTCCGACGGTGTTCTGCACGTCCTTCGACAGCAGGAACGTCAGAAGCTTCTTGGCCTGGTCGGCATGCGGTGCGCCCTTGGTGATTCCGGCGAAGTACGGCAGCGACACCGTGGTGCGCGATCCGTCGGGCATCGCGGGGAAGAAGAGGTCGAACTTCGAGCCGTCGTCGCGTATCGACGCCAGATTCATCTGTACGTCGCCGTTGGCGACAAGGAGTTCGCCGTTGCTGACCTTGGGCTGTAGCTTGCCGGTCGAACTCGACGGCCCGACGTTGTTCGACTGCAGCTTGGCCAGGTAGTCGAGCGCGCCCTGCTTGCCCATCAAGTGCTGCAACAGGAGCAGAACGGCGGTCCCGTCACCTGCCTGGCCCGGCGTCGAGTACTGGATCTTGCCCTTGAAGCGCGAGTCGAGCAGGTCGTTCCACGACGCGGGAGCAGGCTGCGCAGACGGGTTGCGGATGAAGGAGAGGTAGTTGTCGACGATCGCTACGTAGTTGCCGCCGGGTCCGATGGCCGACGGGTCGACGCCCGAGGTTTCGGCGCCATTCGCGACGAGCAGCCCGTCCGCGTCGGCCTTCTGGATGAACGGGGGCAGCGTCACCAGCAGGTCGGCCTGCGGATTGGACTGCTCCTTCTGGACACGTGAGACCACCTCGCCCGAACCGGCTTCCACGACGTTCACCGCGATGCCGGTCTGGTCCTTGAACTTGGCGAACTCGGTTTTGTACCACGAGCCGAGGCCGTCGGCGGTGTAGACGGTGAGTGAGTTGCCGTCGGATGTATCCGACGATCCGGTGCCGCCGCACGCAGCGGTCAGCGTGACCGCTGCCACCGTTGCGGCGAGGGCGATGGCCCGCGTCGACGAGCGGGTGAGTCGGGACAAGCGCATGAGGGAACCCCCTGGGAGTGATGACGTGAACGAGATGCGTTGTGTGCGCCGATGCAGCACATCGCGGAGGGATGGATGGAGCGTCGAGTTGAGGTGTCGGTGGGGTGATCAGTTGCGGAATAGTGTTGCGGCAGCGCGGATATCGGTGACGACATCGGTCGCGCCTGCAGCGCGTAGAGCGTCCTCGTCGTGTGCTCCGGTGAGCACGCCGGCAACGATGCCCGCGCCTGCCCGGATGCCGCTGGTGATGTCGTTGGCGGTGTCGCCGAGTACTGCCACTTGACGCACGTCGTCGACGCGCAGGGTGATCAGGGCCGACAGGATCATGTCGGGGTACGGGCGTCCACGCAGCGTCTCCGACGGCGCGATCACCAGGTCGGCGATGTCGTGCCAGCCGAGCGAATCGATGAGCAGCTTCTGGGTCGATGCGCTGAAACCGGTGGTCAGTGCCACCTTGATCCCCGCGTTGCGGAGCTCGGAGATCGCCTCTGCCGCACCGTCGATGGGCGCCACAGCGCCGTCGACGATCGCGGCGTCGTAGGCCTTCTCGAAGGCGGCGTTCGCGGCCTGCGCGCGGGCTTCGTCACCGTCGACGAGATGACGGAAGACGATGATCTTCGACTGTCCCATCGTCTCGAGGACGTAGCGTCGGATCTCGTCGTGTTCCGGGCCTTCGGTGGGCAGGCCCACGGCGGCGGCCGCGGCGTCGAATGCGGCGAGGACAGTGCCGCCGTCGGCGACCGTCGTGCCTGCCATGTCGAGTGCAGCGAGGGTGATCTGGTTGTCGGACAAGGGATTCTCCTTCGAGAAGATGGTGTCGGGGGTCTATAGGTTGATCAGGTCGGCGGTCTGCTCGCCGATGGCCGGTCCGAGCGTCATACCGCGGCCTCCCGGGCCGGTGACCGCCCAGATACCGGGGGAGGTCTCATGTCGATAGACCAGTTGCGTCGGGTCGAGGCACTGCGAGTACACCCCGGCCCAGCGGCGGGCGATCGGGGGCAGCGAACGCCCGAGGAGGCTCTCCACCACACCGACGAGATGCTCGTAGGGCTCCTCGGTGACATCGAATCCGAACACGTCGGCGTCGTCGCCGTCGGCGGTGCGGTCATAGGCGTGGGTGTCGCCGATGGTGAGTCCGCCGTCGAGCCGCTGCACGCACAGCAGCTGCATGTGATTGCCTGCAGCCACAGGAGTCTGGGGTTGGATGCCTGCGAGGTGATCGAGTGCGTCACCCGCGAACGCGGGGTAGTAGCGGAAGCTGTCACCGTCGGCGATGGCCGTCGTCAGCTTCTCGTCGAGTGGGGCGGTTTGCATCATCTGCAGGCGAACGCGCCGCACCGGCGGTTCCTCGCCGACGAGGTCGCGCAGCAGCCCGGCGTGTGCGGCGCCGGTGCACACGATCGCCTGGTCGGCGTGGTGGGTCACGCCTCGGTCGTCGGTCACCCGCACCCCTCCGGAGGTCGACTCGACGGTGCGTACCTCGCGGCCGCCGAGGAACTCGAAACGTCCTGTGGCGGCGAGGAAGGCGCGCAGGGCGGGCAGCGCCACCCTGGACTCGACAGCGCCGTCGCGTGCGCAGTGCAGCCCGGCCACATAGGTGCCGCGCAGTGCGGGGTTGAGTGCGCGGACCGCGGCGGGATCGAGCAGCGAGAACTCACGCTCGGTGGAATCCGCGCGTGCCACAGTCTCTTCCGCCACGGCCAACTCGGCTTCGGTGCGCACGAGTGTGATCGAGCCGCACGGCCGGAAACCGATTCCGGGGACGTCGGTGCCGATTTTCTCCCAGAGATCGCGGGAGCGTTGCGCCGCCGCGAGTTCACCGGAGGAACGGCCGGAGACCCAGACAAGGCCGAAGTTGCGGACCGTGGCGCCGCGCGCTTCACGTTCGCGTTCGATGAGCAGCACGTCGTGCCCACGCTCGACGACTGCCAGTGCATGAGATGTGCCGAGGATTCCGCCTCCGACGATGATCAACTTCATGTGGACCAGTCTGACTCATTGGTCTAGACCAAACGACGACAATTCGGAGAACACTGGGTTAACTCTTGGTCTAGACCGAATTGAGTAGCATGAATCGCATGCTGCCGGATGCGAATGCCCCCGCTGAACTCGACGGCGTATTGCGTTCGCTGCGGGGCGTCTGGGACGAAGAGGCCGTCGACGAGCTCGACCACGCGCTGCAGGCCGGGTGGCAAGCACTGCGCGCGTCGTGCGACGACGAAGTGGTCCTTGCTGCGGCCCTGCACGACGTCGGCCACAGTCCGCTCGTCCGATCGACCGGATGTCACGACACTGATGCCAGGACCTGGCTGACCCCGCGATTCGGCGAGCGTGTCGGATGGCTCGCCGGCTCGCATGTTGCAGCAAAGAAGTGGCTGGTGGCCACCGAACCCGGCTACGGCGAAGGACTCAGTGCGACGTCGATCGACTCCCTTGCGCTACAGGGCGGGGCGAGCGGTGTCGGCCCCGAATGGACCACCCACCGTTGGTGGGGTGAGGCCCTCGCCCTGCGTCGATTCGACGACGCCGCCAAAACCCCTGGCGCGGCGGCACTCACGATCGACGACGTGGTCGCGGTGGCGCGCCGCGTGGTCGATGCGCGGGCTCGCGGCGTCGACCCATCCGAGGAACGCCGATGACAACCGATGCCCAGCCGAAGTACCTACGCGTGCGTGCCGAACTCGAGAGCGTCCTGACCGGGCTCGCGGAGGGTGACGCAGTGCCCTCCGAACGCGCGCTGTCCGAACGGTTTTCGGTGGCACGGGAGACCGTACGTCAGGCGCTGCAGGAACTGCTCGTCGAGGGGCGCATCGAACGTCGGGGGCGGGGCACCGTGGTGTCGGCGCCGAAGATGGTGCAGCCGTTGTCGTTGAAGTCCTACACGGAGGGCGCACGACAGTTCGGTCGGGTGCCGAGCCGTATCCGGATCTCGTTCGACGACGTCGTACCGGACGAATCGGTCTGTGCCGGGCTGGGCGTGGCGCCGGGGTCGACCGTGATGCACCTCGAACGTGTGCTGCTCGCCGACGGTCAGCGGCTCGGCCTGGAGAGCACGTTTCTGCCCGTGGGGCGATTCGGGCACTTCTATGAGACCTTCGACCCGGAAACGTCGCTGTACACAGCGATCCGTGCCGAGGGGGTCACCTTCGCCAGCGCCGAGGAGCGAATCGAGACGGCACTGCCGAGTCCACGGCAGGCGCGCCTGCTCGAGACGACGACCGCCATGCCGATGCTGATGCTGCGCAGACGATCCCTTGACCAGAACGGCGAGCCGATCGAGGTGGTCTGGTCGCTGTTCCGCGGCGATCGTATAGCGTTCCAGGCCACCTTGCGGGAGTGAGTGGGCGGGTGTGCTGGTTTCGGCACCGATGCTCGCTGCGCTCGCGCCGGGCTCAACCAGCGGCTTGGGTAGTGAGCTCAACCAGCGGGCGGGGTGCGGGGTACCCGCAACGTGAGGGCGACGACGAGCCTTGTCGCCGGATCGTCGAGGTCCATGCCGGTCAGTTCCTGGATGCGGCGGATTCGATAGCGCAACGTGTTCGGATGGACGTGCAGGGCGGTGGCTGCGGCCCGCACGTCGCCGAAATGGTCGAGATAGGCGCGCAATGATCTCGTCAGGTCGCTGCCGGATTCCTCGTCGCGCTGCGCGAGGTCGAGAACGCGCGCGTCGATCAACTCGGGATTGTCCTCGATGAGGGCGACGATCTCGCCGAGCAGTACTCCCGTCGTCGACGCCGACACCGTCGTGACGGCTTCGATCAGGTCGGATTCGCGTTGTGCCGCGTCGAGGACACGATCGGCCTGCATCCGAACCGTCGGCACAGACGCGAGTCCCGTCGCGGGGCCTGCCACGACTGCACGTGCACCGACGCCGAACTGTCGCCGGGCCGCCGCAACCGCTGAGCGGGCCCACGCCACGGTCGCCTCCTGTTCGGCGGCGGGAAGTACCACGTAGGCGCGCGGGCCGATGGTCGTCGTCACCGACAACGGGCTGAAAGCGCTGGCGTGCAACGTGAGTGCCGAGACCATCGCGGGCATCGGGGTGGAAACGGTCGGGTCGGTGAGCAAGCCGCCGAATGCGACGGCCAGCACATCGACGTCGGGTGCGATACCGAGCTGGGCACCGAGGAATGCGGCGTCGATCGTGTCACCGCGTGCCCCGAGAAGCCTGCGTACCAGCTCGTCATGACCGCTGCCCGCACTGCGGCGTCGTGAAATGATCCGGGCGGCAACGGCAGCGGCGCCCAGAAGTATGTCGGGGGTGTTGTCGGCGAACCGGCTTCGACCCTGCTGCAACCAGATGGCGCCGAGGTAGTCGCCGACTCCGTCTGCGTGCGGGGCGCGGATCGAGATGGCCAACCTCGGGCGCAGACCCAGCTCGTGCCGCTCGTCGACGGAGACGAGCGCCTCGGTGGTGCGGAGTGCGTCGAGTACGCCCCACTGACGCAACCACGCGAGCATCTCCGGTGGTCCCTCGCGTCCGAGGATGGAGAGCCGACGCAGTTCGTCGGCCTCGTCACCGGCGCTGCTGTAGGCGAGCACGTGCGAGCGTGCGTCCTCGATACTCACCAGGCCACCGGTGCGTCGGGCGACCTCGGCGGCGAGTTCGAAGAGGTCGCCGATGCCACCCGCCTGCATCGACTCGGCGCCGAGCTGAGCGGATTCCGAGGCGTCGAGGACCCGCAGCACCATGCGGTAGATACGCTCCCATCTCGCGTGTGGGTCGACGTCGATGACCGCGACCGAGAGATCCGCGATGTGCGAGACCGCTGCGGGGGACGGCGATTTGAGCATGACTGCGACGGGCATCCGGGGGCCGAGTCCGCTGAGCCACCCGACAACATCGTCGGCGTCGACGCCGACCATGAGGAACAGGTCGGCGTCGCGCGCCGAGGCGTGCAGTGGCAGGTGCAGGTCATCCGGGTCGATGAGTGCGACCGAGGCGATCGCGACGTCGAGGCCGCGGGGTGCGGCCGCAAGTGACGCCAGCGTCGCGTCGAGCGCGAGCAGCAGGCGCCCCACACCGATTCCGGGTTCGTCCATGTGGACAAAGATACTGCGTGCGCTTGGCTGATCGGCTTACTTGCGAGTGGGGGCTGTCACGGCAGTGGGCCCGCCGGGAACATGTCCGGGCGGGCCCACCACGCGTTGCCAGGCGGTGCCCGGTTCAGCTCATCGTCAGAGGATGGTCAGCATCTCGTTGTAGGTCGGAAGCGGCCACAGGTCGTCGGCGACGATGCTCTCGAGTGCGTCCGACACCTCTCGCACGCCGGTCATCGCGGGGATCAGCGAGCCGAGCGCGTACTCCGACTCCGCTTCGACGGTGTCGCCGTGGAAGCCGTCGATGGCCGCCTCGAGCGCATCCATCGCGGCGTTGAGTTCGCTCACCTTGCCGGTCATGGTGGCCAGCACCGGGGTCTCCATGTCGATTCCGGCGGCCTTGAGGCTTGCCGCGGTGCTCGCCAGTTCACCCATGTACCGGGTTGCGGCGGGCAGGATCATCGTCTTGGCGATCTCGAGGGTCTCCTTCGCCTCGACGAGGAGTGCCAGCGAGTACTGTTCGAGCACAACCTCTTTGCGTGCTTCGAGCTCGCGCTCGGACAGGATGCCGTACTTGCTGAACACCTCCTTGATCTCCGGAAGGTCGTACTGTGCCATCGCGTCGACGGTGGTGCGCAGGTTGAGCAGTCCGCGCGACTCCGCCTCCTCCTGCCACTCGTCGGAGTAGCCATTGCCGTTGAAGACCACCTTGCCGTGCTCGGTGATGATCTCCTCGAGAAGCTTCTGGACGGCGCCGTGGAACTCGGTGCCCGCCTCCTTCTCCTTCTCGAGGAAGTCGGCGACGTACTCGAGCGAATCGGCGAGCATCGCGTTGATCGCGATCATCGGATCGGCGATCGACTGGTTGGAACCGGGCGCGCGGAACTCGAATCGGTTGCCGGTGAACGCAAACGGGCTGGTGCGGTTGCGATCGCCCGCGTCGGCCTTGAACGGCGGAAGGGTGTCGACGCCGAGTTCGATGACGCCCGTCGACTTGCTCTCCTTCGCGCCGCCCTTGGCGATCTGGTCGAAGATGTCGGCGAGCTGCTCGCCGAGGAAGATCGAGATGATCGCCGGGGGAGCCTCGTTCGCTCCGAGGCGGTGGTCGTTCGATGCCGAGGCGATCGACGCGCGCAGTAGTCCGCCGAACTTGTGGACACCGCGGATGATCGCGGCGCAGAACACCAGGAACTGCTCGTTCTCGTGCGGGGTGTCGCCGGGGTTGAGCAGGTTGCCCTGGTTGGAATTGCCCATCGAGAAGTTGACGTGCTTGCCCGATCCGTTCACGCCTGCGAAGGGCTTCTCGTGCAGCAGCGCGACCATGCCGTAGCGCTCGGCGACCTTCTTGATCGTGGTCATCATGAGCTGCTGGTGGTCGTGGGCGATGTTCGAGCGCTCGAAGACCGGCGCGATCTCGAACTGTCCCGGAGCGACCTCGTTGTGGCGGGTCTTGGCCGGGATGGCCTGCTTGAACAGCTCGCGATCGAGCTCGATCATGAACGCGAGCACACGGTCGGGGATGGCGCCGAAGTAGTGATCGTCGAACTCCTGGCCCTTGGACGGCTTGGCGCCGAAGAGCGTCCGGTTCGTCGTCATCAGGTCGGGTCGGGCGAAGTAGAAGTGGCGGTCGATCAGGAAGTACTCCTGCTCGGGGCCCGCGTAGGAGACAACGGTGTCGACGTCCTCGTGACCGAAGAGCTTGAGCACACGCATGGCCTGCTTGCTCATCGCCTGCTGACTGCGCAGCAGCGGCACCTTCTTGTCGAGGGCCTCACCGGTCCACGAGATGAAGATCGTCGGGATGCACAGGGTGTTGCCGTTCGGGTTCTCGAGGATGTACGCCGGGCTGGTCACGTCCCACCCGGTGTAGCCGCGGGCCTCGAAGGTGCCGCGAAGTCCGCCGTTGGGGAAGCTCGAGGCGTCGGGCTCGCCCTGCAGCAGCGTCTTACCTGCGAATTCGGCCAGTGAACCGTCGGCGCCGTCCGGCTCGAGGAACGAGTCGTGCTTTTCGGCGGTGAATCCGGTCAGGGGGTAGAAGACGTGCGCGTAGTGCGACGCGCCCTTCTCGATCGCCCAGTCCTTCATCGCGGCTGCGACGTAGTCGGCGAGGGTCGGATCGAGCGGGACGCCGTTGTCGATGGTCGCCGCGACAGCCTTGAAGACGTGCTTGGGCAGCCGGGTCTTCATCGCCGAGAGGGTGAAGACGTTGCGGCCGAAGGTGTCTGCCAGGGGCTCGGGGAAGCCGTCGCATTCCATCTCGTATGTGGTCACGGCCTCGATGGCCTGACGGCGGGACATGCTGCCACTCATACATAAACTCCTGGGTCGGCTCTCCGGTTGCGACGCGTCTGCGTCCGCCGTGGCCGGATGGCCCCGAAGAGTGAGTGTCGTTGATCAAGCGATACGACGCTATGAGCACGACGTACCCAGGTCATTGCCTCCGTGTGACGCCCGTGAAAACACGCTTCACAATGGCGCGCACTCCGAACAGATCGCTACGACGTGTGCGTGCGGGGTCCGCGAAGCGCCGCGAGGTCGTGTGCGCGGATCGTCAGCGCTGCCACCACGATGCCGACGACGATGCCGATCGCGGTGTCGAGGACGCGGTCGATTGCGGCGTCGGGGCTCAGTCCTGCGCTCAGCCCCGTGAGCAGCAGTGCCATCGGGGTGACCGCGAGTGAGCACAACGCGTAGTTGACCGTCGACAGGATCTCGGCGAGCACCTGGAAGATGATGATGCCGACGATTGCGCCCCAGTAGCCGAGGGGGATGGCGAGGAGTAGTCCCGCGATGAGTGCACCACCGAGGTTGCCGAGCAGACGCTGTACGCCGCGTCGGACGGTGAGGTGATACTCGACGCCCTGCATCGCGGCCACGGCACCCATCGCGGCCCACATCGGATGATCGAGGTGTGCGGCGACCGCGATGATCGCGGCGAGCGCCGCGGCGACGGCGATGCGCACTGCGGTCACGGCGAGATGGCGCCGGTTGGCCGGCGCGTGCCCGCCCGCGAGGGTCACCCACAGTGACTCGCGGCGGGCCGTCTCGGTCGAGGCGGCCCGCGTGCCACCCACGCGTACCATGACCCAGGTGCGCAGCCACGGCGCCAGCGCGATGACGATGCCGATGACGGCACCGATCGCCGCGGCCAGCACCGCGCGTCCGATGTCTTCTGCGTCGTGTGCGAAGCCCGCCGCGCCGGTCGACGCGAACACGAAGATGACGGCGCCGGGTCCGACGATGCGCAGTGCGGACACGAAGTAGCACGCGATGCCTGCCAGCAATGCGGTCACGGTGATCTCTGCGGCGATCGAGTTCGCGTACACGCCCATGGTCGCGCCGACGGCGATCGCCACGCAGATCCCGATCCCGAGTGCGACGAGACGGGGAGCTCGGACGGGGTAGGGGTCGGGACGACAGAAGGCGGAGACGAGTGCGCCGAGGGCGGCGAGTCCCGCCAGGTCGCGGTAACCGAGCAGTGCGCCCACGACCAACACGACTCCCACGGCCACGCCGACCCGCAGCGGGGCCGCCACCCCTGCTCGGCTGAAGTCGACACGGAGCGCGTCTCGCCAGGTCGTCGGCGTCACGGCGTGCTGCAGGGCTGCGCCGCTGGTGCGGATGTAGGGAGTGAGGAGTGAGCGCTGCATCCCAATACTTTATCACTATTTTAGTAGTGAAATAATGTCAGGCGATGGTTATCATCGTCACGTGAACAGCTCCACCCCCGACTCCCGGCCCGGCCGCGATCTGGTCGACCGGATCGAGGCGGAGTGGGCGCAGTCGTATCCGGATCTCGACGTCGCGCCGATTGCCATCCTGGGCCGAATACAGCGGATCGCCACGGTGTCGAATCATCGCCTCGACCGAAAACTCGAGGCGCACGGAATCGGGCGGTCGGAGTTCGACGTGCTCGGTGCCCTGGCCAGGTCTGATCGTCCACTCCGCGCCAGCGAGGTGGTCTCGACGACGATGCTGAGCGGGGCGTCGATCACCAAGATCAGTGAGACGCTCTCCCGACGCGGGCTACTCGAACGTCGCAGGTCCGAGCGCGACGGGCGCGTGGTGCTCCTCGAACTCACCGCCGAGGGGCGAGCGTTGGTCGACGCCGAGCTTCCCAACAGGCTGGCCGACGACGCCGACGTACTCGCGCCGTTGAGTGCTGACGAGCGCGGACAACTCGTCGATCTGCTCCGTCGGATCTCGATGGACCTCGGCGACTGACTTCCTCAAACGCCTACCCGGTGGTCGACGTCGACACCGGGTAATGGAACAGTAGGCGTAGTGCGTCCACCGCCGTCCAGGCGGAACAACACGAGGAGTGCAGATGCCCGGGGTCAGCCACACGGCCACCATCGACGTGCCACGTCAGACCGTCTTCGAGTACGTGAACACCTACGCCAACGTGCCGCACTACATGTTCGGGATCACCCGGTTCGATCCCGTTACCGAGCACACGTCGGGGCTCGGTGCCACGTTCGCTGCCGAGATGAACGTCGGTCCGAAGACGTTGAAGTCCACCGTGGAGACCCAGGAGTGGGTCGAGGGCGAGCTGATCAGGCTCGTCTCTGTCGACGGTTTCCCGGCGAACACCACCTGGCGTTTCGCCGACACGGAGGGCGGCACCGAGGTGCAGGTCGAGTTCGAATACAAGTTGCCCGGCGGACTCGGCGGCCGCGCGCTCGGGGCCATCCTGGAGCCGTTCGTCGGGCAGGCGATCAAGCAGACCGACGGCAACCTGCGGTCGCAGCTCGCCTGAGCGTCGGGTCTGCAGTTGCGTGGGATCCTCGGGGGCATTTGTGTACCCCTGGATCCCACACAACTGAGCCTGTGGATGGATTTCCGACGCCTCTCGGCATTTCCTACATCCTGTACCGGTGCAACCGGACAAGGGGTGGGTCGCGCTCGCGCGTCGACAGGACAACATCGTCACGCGTGCGCAGCTCGCGGATGCAGGAGTGGACAAGCGATCCGTACGGCGGCGCATAGCAAACGGTGAGTGGCAGGCCTTCGGTGCGAGGGTCGTCATGCTCGCTCCGGGAGTCCCCACGGAGGCACAACGAGTCGGTATCGGCGCGTTGTACTCTTGCGGCGCAACATCTCTCGCAGGTCGCGCGGCTCTGGAGGTGCACGGCCTGAGGGGTTGGTCCGAGGGTCCGGTCGTATTCTTCGTCGGAGCAGGCGATCGCAGTGCCAGGACCCCGCCGGAGGGAATCACCTATGTGCGCACGCGCCATGACCTGACCGCGCTGTCGGTCGAGCGGGCGGGGAGGGCGACACTGCGTGTCGAGCCCGCAGCGCTCACGCTGGCTTCTGCGCTCGCTGCAGGGTCGTGGGGTGAGCACCGGTCGGCACGATCGGCCGGCGGGCTCGTCGCCGCGGTCGTGCAGCAGCGGCTGACCACGGCCGAGGCGCTGCTCACGTGGTGCGACAAGCTTCCGCGCCTGCGCCACAAGCCCCTGCTGCGCGGCTTCCTCGACGACATCTCGGGCGGGTCCGAGTCGATGGCCGAGATCGACCTGGTCAGGACGTGCCGCGAGTACTCGCTACAACCACCGGTGCGTCAGCGGCGTCGCACCGACAGCGCGGGTCGGACTCGGTACACCGACGCCGAATGGGATCTGCCCGACGGATCGACACTGGTGCTCGAGGTCGACGGTGCATTTCATCGCACCCACTCGTCCTGGGAAGACGACCTGCGGCGACAGCGCCGGTTGGTTGCTCGAGACCGACGTGAGCTCCGCTGCACCGCCGTCGAGTTGCGTACCGAACCCGAAGAGGTGGTGCGCGACCTCATCGACGCCGGCGTCCCGCGCATCTGACGGGTAATCGTGTTGCGTGGGATCCTCGGGGGCATTTGTGTACCCCTGGATCCCACGCAACTCGGCTGACGCACCTGTGAGAATCGGTCACGATCTCTCAGGCTGCGGTGCGCCACCTCTCAGGATCTGTTCATTCCGAAATGTCCTCCTGTGAGTCGCCCGGAAGCGACCTGGGAGTTCGCCTATGACGAGACTCACAACGGCGACTTCTCTTGATGTACAAAACCTTTCGGAATCCGATGCTCTCAGCTCACTCCGTTTGCCGGGGTAACGATCGGTCTTGGTCGCTCGATCAACTCTGCGTGGTCCGCGTTGCCTGGTGCGTGGATTCTCGGTGTTGAAACCAGGTTCGAGGAGTGATGTAGGTGGGAGCTTCGCGCCGTTGGTGGCCGGGGTCAGGGCTCAGACGTATGGGACGTCGGTTGGGGGTGGCGGCAGTGGCCGTCATGACTGTCGGAGGTGTCGTCGCGGTCGGGGAGGGTACGGCGCACGCGGCGCCTGCGGCTCAGACCTGGTGGATCAACGGGTGTGGCATGCCGACGCAGAGTCCGGGGGGTCCGGCCGGGACGGTCAAGGTGCGCGCGTGGACGCGTCCGCAGAACAAGAAGACCGTCGTGATGCTCGACGGCTTGCGGGCGACCAACGACGTCAGCGGGTGGGAGCACAACACCAACGTCGCGCAATTGGCTGATCACGGGGTCAACGTCGTACAGCCGGTCGGCGGATACATGAGCTTCTACACCGACTGGAACGCGCCGGACAACTTCAGCAACCAGGGCTACACCTACAAGTGGGGCTGCGTGATCAACAAGAGCCTTGTCGCAGCGATGGACCAACGCGGATTACGTGGTCCGTCAGGGCATTACGCGATCATGGGATTGTCGATGAGTGGCAGCTCGGCGTTGATCACAGCGGCCAACAACCATCGCGACTTCGACGCGGCGGGATCGCTGTCGGGCATGCTCAACCTGTCTGCGCCCGGTATGCGTGAAGCGATCCGCGCCGCAATGATCTTCCCGATGCTCGACGGTGGTACGCCCGCGATGAACGCCGACGCGATGTGGGGCCCGCCGTGGAGCACCCGATGGCTCGACAACGATCCGTTCGTCCAGGTGAACAAGCTGCACGGGATCCGTACCTTCATCTTCACCGGCAGTGGGATACCGGGCTACACCGCGACGCCACAGGCGTTGCTCGCCAACCCGGCGTTGATTCTCCAAGGGGCGCCGCTCGAACTGCTCTCGTCCGCATTGACGCATGTCTTCGACGTCCAGACCATGGTCAACCGGCTGCCCACGATGACCGACTTCCCGGTCCAAGGCCTGCACGACTGGCCCTACTGGCAGGACGCCGTGTGGAATGCTCTGAACAGGGGGTTCTTCCGTGTCTGAGCGTCATGTTGCTCGCCGTCGTCGTATCTCGGCGGTGATGCTCGGGCTGGCCTGCGCCGGTCTGGTCGCCGCATGCGGGACCGACGACACCTCCGCCTCCGGCGACAGGTCGGCCGCGACGGCGTCGAGCTCAACGGCAGCGTCGAGCTCAGCGGCGACGACGAGCTCTGTGGAGAAGTCTGCGGGCCCGTCGACGACGCCCGCTGCCCCGAAGCCGAGCGCACAACCGCAGGCAACGCGACCCGCCGAACTGCCCACGAACGGGTCGGTGGAGTCCGTCGCGCCTCCGCAGCCGGCCCAGCAGTCCGCGTTCGAGCGGAAGCTGAGGGAGGGTGGACTCGAGATCGACCCGAGCGCTGCGGCGTCACTGGGCGACGCGGTCTGTCGAGTGGGTGCGAGCAGTGGGCAGGACAGTGCGAAGAAGTACGCTGCCGCGCTCCTGCAGGCCCAACTGCACAGGGCTGCGAGCGACAAGGAGGTATCAGTGTTCGTCGATGCGTCGAAGTCGCTCTGCTGAGAGTGCGAGGCCGACAAGGATGTCACAGTGCCCCAGGCAGGATTCGAACCTGCGACCCTTCCTTTAGGAGAGGAATGCTCTATCCCCTGAGCTACTGAGGCGGGGACTGGCGGACATTGTGGCGGAAATTCCTTGGACGTAATTTTCCCGGGGAAGATTCTGCGTGTTGATGTCCGTTTCAGCCCACTCGGTCACCGCGTTGTGGCGTGGTGACCGACATCGGGAGTCTACGTCACCGATCTACGCGCATATCGCAGCGCCCCTGCACTGGAGGTGGGTGCGGGGCTCGCGGCGAGGTGGTGTTCTGGGGTTCGAGTATCGCCTTGGTCGATCGGAGATGTGACAGGTTTCGCGAGGTCAAGCGATCGCGGGAGGATCGGCTGGGACGTCGTCGTGTTTCCAGAGGGCGTCGGCGATGGCGTTGCGGGCGATGGCATGCCCGATCATGGCGAGGAATTCCCGGTCGATGGTGTACGAGATTGCCCGCCCACCTCGAAACGTACGTTCGATGATGTTGTTGATGGACTCAGCGTCTTCCCTGCGGCCATAGTGCTGCCTGTAGTGGTCGCCGGGGTCTTCATCGTCGCGGGCCGACTGCCGTAGACGTTCGATCCGGAGTGGCGCGCCGTCGCGGGCTGGTTCGTTGATCCGCAATCGGTTGCTGCTCCCACAGGGCAGGGTGATCACCACATACCAGTCGTAGCGGTTCGCCGATGCCCGGTGCTGGCGGACGGGCGGTTTCGATGGGCAGCGTTGCATCGATACGGTGCCATCCTCGTCAATGGTCCGCACTGCGACATGACCGTCCTCGGTGTACAGCTGGTGGCGAGTACCGCAGGTGCAGCTGCCGTCGGTGAGTTCGAGTGGGTGGGGCTTCGCGGTGGTGCCGTGGGGTGGCGAAAACACCAGATAGCCGCTGTCAGCAAGGGGTTGCAGGTGCATTCCGCGCATCGCGCCGTCGTAGCAGACAGTATCGGCGCCGGGTTCGGTCTGCGCGAGTTCGGTGAGCGATGCGACGGCTAAGCCTGCCTCCCCGCCGTAGCCGGAAATGGGGACATACTGCATGTCAATGATGATGCGCGAGTTGCGTTTGAGGTCCGGCCGGACACAACTGTGGCAGAACTTCATGCCGTGCTTGGGAGTTCCGTCGTCACCGCCCTGCTGATGGAGGACGCCGTCGATGGTCTGGCCGCTTTTTCGACGTTTCTCCACGGTGGCGGGATTGACAATGGTCGCCTTCACTTTTCCGTCCGTGCACACCGTGTTGGGGCGTGCGGGCCGGGCGGTGGAGTGCAGATTCGGATCAAAGCAACCGTGCCGCTTAGCCATTGCGCATGATTCGGATCTGAAGACGGCCCGGATTTCTTCGAGTATCGGTGATGCCCGTCGCTTCTTCGTGTCCGACGAGGAGTCTGATTTTGGCGGTTTCGGGCAGATACGATCGCGGGCATCTTCGCAGTTGCATCGCAGCGGTGGACGCTCCCATAGGTCGACGCCACGTTGTGCGGCGAAGTGGCGAATGATCTCCCAGTAGGCGGGTTCTTCCATGATGGCTGCGCCCTTACGCCAGGTCCCGGCACCTCCCGCAAACGCCGCGTAGAAGACGACGAGGACTTCCGGGTAGTAGCGATCCTGCCCCGGCGATCCCTCGGGTTTCGGTGGAAGCGCCGCGCCAATCGCGTAGACAACGTCCGAGTCGGCGACGGCCTCGACGAGTGCGATCTCGGTGAGCGCTTTGTTGCGCCCAGTTGTGCTCGGGCGCTGCGAATTACGTAGAGCAGCTTTCGCAGTAGCAACAACACTGTTCTTGCGCGCGTGTGTGGACCTGCGCGCATTATTTCTGGCCTTGGCCCGTGATCGCTTGGTCACAGCGAGGGGTCCTGCCAGTCGAAGCCGATCAGCGTAGCGGCACTGTCGAGGGAACGGGCACCCATGACACGGGCGGCGTCTTCGATCAGGCCGGTTTGCCCGAAGGCCTGCGCTCCGGCGTAGGCGGTCAACGATGTTGGCGTGATCGCGGGGTCGACCGACAGCCCAGCAGCGCGCAGGACGGCTCCCACGGTCATCCCCACTCGTGCTTGGCGCGCCGCGTCTGATCCAGTTCCTGTATCGCACAACGGTTGTCGCGGGTCACCTCCGAGATGGGCAATACGCGCCTTGAGCACCATGGCGGCGTGATCGTCAAGCGGCACGACGCGCTGGGCGTACTTGACCGAACCGGGCAGGCGCGCGGCCTTCTTGTTGGCGTCGATGTCGCCGACGGTGAGGTGTCCAATTTCGCCTATCCGCGCACCCGCCAGCAACAATGCGACTGTCGACGAGTGTCGTTTGTGCGCACCGAGGTCGGCGAAGAACCGTACGAGTTGAGCTTCGTCTGGGGTCAGCGCCCGTCGATGCCCGGGTCGACCACGGCCGGGCAAGTCGATGACCGCTGTCGGGTCGTCGCAGCCGATGCCGAGTGAGCGTGCGGTACGGAAGAACACCCGGAGTGTGGATAGCCGAATGTGTTTGGTGGCCAACGAAGGTTCGACACGTTCACCCGAGCGGTCACGGCCCCGAGCGTGGACGAAGTCCTCGACGACGGTTGTGGTGATGTCGTTGATCGACTCGATACCGTGCGCGGTGGCGAAGCGGCAGAAGCGGTTCACCAGCAACGAGAACTTGGTGACTGTCTGTTGTGACATCGCACCCGTGTCGGCGGCACTGTTCCACGCGTCGAGCACAGCATCCGCGATGGTCGCCAGGCGTTCGTCACCCACGATCGACCACCGCAACGCGAGGCAGAGTTGATGGCCGGTTACCACCGGTCACCGCCACACTCCGCCGCATGGTGCTCATGGGCACCATGATGGATCATGGGTATGACATTTTCCGCGTCGACACGCCACGGCGGTAGGCTTTGGTTGTGGTTTCCACACACCCACGAGCCCCAATTGAGTACGTCGCTGCTGGCGTGTGGCCGGAGGCGTCGTTGCGTGCTGACGCGCCCGTCCAGGTGCAGGCCGCTCAACTGTTCGCCCGCAACCTGCGTGCCGCTCTCGATGCGGAGGGGATCGGGCTGCGGACCCTCGCGAAACGAGTAGGCATCAATCACGCCACTATCAGCCGCGCGCTGGCAGGGCTGCGGTTCTGCGACGCCGCGACCCTGGCACAGTTGGAGTCGGGTATGGACACCGCACTGTGGCCCACCTACGAGGCCACCATCGGATACCGGGCGACGACGAACTGAACGAACTAGGTGGGGCCGTGCTTCACACACCGGTCCGGCGCACCAGATCGGATAGTATGAGTCGCACGGCCCGTAAGGGCCTACACTCAAAACAGCACTCCTGACTTTCTCATTGCGGGTGTGTGTTGGTGGCCCCAGCGGTGAACTGGGACCGATCTTGGAAGGCCCTCCGCCCGGCAAGGCGGGGGGCCTTCGTCATGTCCGGTCCGGGCTCCGGCCCTTCGTGTGCATGACTCTCGCGCGATCAATCGTTGCAGGAATGGCACCCATGACACGTTTTCGATACAGCCAAATCGCCGATCCGCACAGAAGATTGTCCTAATTCCCCGATCAACCTTGCTAGTTCTGTCCCTTGAACAGATATCTGGGTG
Source organism: Gordonia otitidis (assembly GCF_020735545.1). Taxonomy (NCBI): domain Bacteria; kingdom Bacillati; phylum Actinomycetota; class Actinomycetes; order Mycobacteriales; family Gordoniaceae; genus Gordonia; species Gordonia otitidis. The sequence goes on along the minus strand of NZ_CP085974.1, from coordinate 889,673 downwards.
CTCAGTGCACATACACACCTGATTTGGTGGTAGCGTCCGACAAGTGCCGTCCAGCTTCGTGCCTCGCCGGTGGTGTGTGAGGGACACTGACTTCGGGCGTCGTGCTGTAGTCGAGTTCAGGTCGGCAGTGGCGGTGACCAGCGACGAACCCACGAGCGTCGCCGAAATTCTCCAAGGGACCCCACGATTGCTTGCCGCGATCACTCACCATCGACTTGTGTACGAAATGCGGCTGGCGCTGTTCAAGATCGATATGGCCAACGAGGCTTATGCGCGACGGGCACGCTACTCAGCGAACCCGTCGAGCAACCGGGTCAGCCAACTCTTCAGCGGTCGATTGCCGATCAAACTCGACGACATCGGCCTCGCGTACACCATCCTCGGCGACCACCTACCGCCCCTTGATCCACGAGGATGGGCCTCGGAGATGAGCTACCGCCATACACCGTCGCGCGGTGGCGAGTCACCCGTCGACTTCTCGCTCCCCGGCGATCTGTTCGGTCTGCCGGATCAGTTCGACAGCTGACACGTCGAGCGCGGAAGCTAACGCCCACAACCGATCTAGCGTGATCGTGTTGATTGATCCCTCAATCCGGGCGATCGTCGGCCGCGACACTTCGGCACGTTCAGCTAAGGCCTCCTGAGTCAGACCGCGATCCTCGCGTGCCTGACGGATCACGTCACCAAACGCCCGCCGATGCGCAGCGCGGCGCGCAACCTCGGCATCGGACGGCAACGGATCGGGAGTGGGCATCCCGACAACACTCCGATGCCGACCACACCCGAGTCTGTATCAAATGTGATACAACTACCGCCGAGTGAGGTGTCCTTGTCAGCCTCCTCAACCCACGTCACCGACAGCACGGAGAAGCACACTCATGATGCCGCCGACCACGCCCGCCGCCACCTATCGGCAGGCCCGCTCGATCGGGTTCACCCGCCGCGACATCTTCAAATACGCTGCCCTCGCCTCCGGTGCGATGATCGTTGCTGCCTGCTCCGGAAGCGATCCTGGTGCCCAACCGGTCAAGAAGTTCGCCCAAGGCACCTGGACGATCACCGTCACCAGATCGCCAAGCACCAACCCCAACGTGACCAGCGAACCCGCCGGCCCGCAAACCTTCCAGATCACCATCGCCGACGGCACCTACACCGCCACCGACAACAGCTGGGTCCCCACCAGCGGAACCTGGACGTGGAACGACGGCGGCACCGTCCAGATCGGCGCGAGAAAGCCCAGCGCCGCCACCGGCATCCCCGACACCATCACCGGGTCCAAGCAGTTGGCGTGGCAGTACGGCAACGACCGCTTCGCCGTCCAAGCCTCCTGGAACAGCGACAGCAGTACCCTCACGCTTATCGGCACCGACGGCGACGGCAACCCCCTCCCGATCAGCGCCGTGAAGCAGTAGTACTGCTCGGGCAGGCTTCCTGCCTCAGTTGCCGATGCGGACGGAGTTGCCGCCGGTAGGGTCGGTGCACTGGAGGTAGGAGTCGGCGTGGCTACGACCGGGGACGTACGGCAATGCGCAGTCCCACCCCCGGATCGTCGCAAAAAGTCCTTGCCCCTCGGGTTCTCCACGATGAATCGCAGCCAAGTAGTCGCGTGCAACCGCGAGTGCTTCCGCACAATTGACGCTGCCCTTGATGACAACCACCGGTTCTGAAGTATTGGTGTTCGGGTTGGCCACCAGGTCACATACGACGTCTACTGGCGTGAGGTGGGTGGACGACGGGACTGTTGGGGGTAGTTCGGAGGTGTCCAGCGACGTGGACGAGGAGAGCGTCTCCGATGCGGTCGAGGATGGTGTACGTGCTGTCGTGCTGGCGTCGTGCGATGACGAACCCCGCGCGGCGGTGTCGAGAGATTGCGAATTTGCCGCGCACCCGCCAACAAGAATGATTCCGGCGACGATGACGCCAGCGCGAATGATCCGATCGATAGCCGCCATGTCGACTCCTCCGATGAGTTTTCCGGCCACACTTTGCGGTCCACGTACACCGTAGTAAGCCAGTTTTTCGGTGCGACGCATTCCGTACGCGCTACACGGTGCGCAACCGCCGGTCTGGGGAGAGAAAGATTGTCTCTTCAGCAGAACTACTGCGCCCACACAGACGGGCAACCTCGGAACGGGACAGGCCTCCACGGGTGACCAACGCATCACCGATACTCTCCGCCAGCCGAGGCGTTTCCGGAGGAATTAGCTCGTCATCAGGCTCGTTGGCCTTCCAGCCGCGTGAGTTCATCGAGCGATAGAAGCTTGTCCGTTCAGTCGCGCTGACCATTCCCATCCGGTAGGCGCGTTCGAAGATGGCTTGCATGGAAACGCCCCAAACGCGCTTCATGGCCCGGAGTTTGGCCGGTTTGAGCGCCGTCAGTTCAGGTCGAATCACATGTTCGGGCATCAGCAGTTCGGCAGCAAATTCATTAGCCTGCTGTTCGACATCTTCGGTGGCGAACTCGCTGTGGAGCACCAGATGGCCTAGCTCGTGCGCAAGCGTGAGTCGTTTGCGGGGCGTTGGCCGTGTGCTGTTGATGATCACGACGGGATAGTCCGCCGCCCACTGGGACATCCCGTCGATGCGTTGAGTCCCGAAGTCGTATTCGATCACCAGGATGCCTGCTGACTCCACCCAGGCCGTCAGGTTTCGCACCGGACCGATGGGAAACTTCCACTGCGCCCGCACGAGCCGGGCCGCATCGGGGGGCGACGTATCGAGCGGATCGAAGGTAGGAAGATGATTCTCCGGCCGCATACCAACCCGGGCCAGCAGGAATGCCGATCGCATGCGGATGAGGTTGAGCTGAGCCTCGATTCTGCGCCAGTCGCTGACCTTTGCCGTCTTCTGTCGACGCATGTGCGCATCAGCAGCGATGGCGCCCCGTAGACCGAACGCATGGGTCAAGAAGTCTGTCGACAGATCAAGCACACGGCCCAGTGCAGCCAACGTCGGAGGGTCGACATCGCGCTGACCGTTTTCGTATCGCGACAACGCAGCCTGAGTGACGCCGAGTCGCGCAGCGAGTTCTTCTTGTGTGATCCCAGCAGCTCGGCGGGCCGTGATGATCACGTCGCCGACATTGTTCATGCTCCGCTTTCGGTCCCATCTTCGTCCGCTTCGACGATCTCGCGAAGATCGAGCTGGGGCAGGTTCGGCTCCAGAGGTGTCCAGTCAATTGGAGCAGGACCCGATCCAGCGGCCTGGACTGGGTTAGCGTCCAACAAGACCGACCACAATGGGCGATCAACCTCTGTGCGGTAGGACAGGAGTGCACCCTTCACGGCAGCTTCATCGACATCCCATAGGTAGCCGAGTGCGAGGCTATGGGTCTCTGTGCCGGGGATCATGGCCTCATTGGTCCAGAAGGCCAACGCACCCGAAGTCGGATACGTGCTGATCTTCAAGTTGGTCCGGTGGCGCTTGAATCGGATCACGTACCGACCAATAATGATCTGCCGAGTCGGCTCGTGATCGATGATCTGAACCTCTGATTCGTCAGTGACCTCGCGAACCATTCGGTCCCACATGCGCTCATGGATGAAGTTCGCGACGAACCGTTTGGAGAAGGTGACGAACCAGGTAGGAAACGCGTCGCGGAATGCCTCCAGGTCGACCGCGGCCCCGTCGACTGCCTGAATGAATGCTCCAAGGAGCTTGTCGCCGAGGTCATCCACAACCTTCTGCGCATCAGGGTATGAATTCATACCGGAAAATATACCAGAGACGGCCCTGTTCTGCTGGAATGCTGAAGGCCAAATCTGGCTCGGCCATCGCGCGCCCGGAAGTGCCCTACGTGTCACTCTCGCGCCGACTCTGCCAGCATCCTTCTGGGAACCGGCTTCGTGGCGGGTTGTCGCATCCTGGTTTGGGCCTACACCACGGTCCCGTGGTTGCCATTCGGAGCTGGACGCGTGGCTCCGTCTGCCCGTTGGCGGCGCACGGTTTGTGCGAGCAAATCAATGGGTCATTGGCTTGCAAATCTGCTAGTCAAATTGGCGAAGGTGTTGCGGGCACACAGTTTGTGTGACAACCTTTCGATTCACTACAGCAAACTATTGGTGTTCATAGTCGGATTGGGGTGGATAGTGGGTCGAGCAGTACGGGCAATGGTGTCGATGGTTGTGGCGATTGCAGCGGTTGGCGGTGTCGCGTCGGCGGTCGCTGGTGGCGCTGAGGCCGCCCCGAATTCGTTTGCTGATCGGTCGGTGTCGAAGGTGACCGCTGATGGGTGGCGGATTACCGCCACCAAAGCCGGGGAGCGCATCCGGAGTGTGCCGCCGTTGAACCAATCCCCCTGGACCCGAGAGGGTTTTTTGTCGCTGGACGGTGAAGCATCGATCTCCGGGTCGGGGAAGGTCGCGGTGACAGCTGGAACGGTGTCGTCTGGTTGGCAGCTGGGCTGCAACACCGATGTCACCTCTGGTGTCACGTTGGGGGTGACGGCGGGGCCGACAGCGCAGATGTCGATCACCTATCCCCCCGCTCTCGTGTTGGGAGCCCAAGTGCTGCCCAACATTTCGGCCACGTTGAAGCCGGGCACGATCGCCGACATCCCGTTCGGAACGAAGAAGCTGGCGACATCCACAGCGGGTACCGAGCTCGATGATGTGCACGTCAAAGTTGATGGCTGTCTAGGTCCGGTCTCGTTGAGAGCGTATGTGACGGTCGCGGTGTCCACACCGACACATGACACGACGATCAACGTGTACGGCCAACCCCACTACCTGTAAACCCCGCTGCCCCCTTGTAACTCGTTGTCCAGCACAGAATTTGTCGGGAGACTGTGAGATGACCCCCACCCGCCACGCCGCCGCTGACGAGAATGTCGATCCGAATGCCGAAGAACGGCAGCCGATTTCATCGTTAACGATCGCTCTATTCGTGCTTGGTTGCGCGATGCTCGTTGCTGAGTCTGACGCATCTGACCGAGTGGACACAACGATGGGGAGAGGTCCCCGTCTTTCTTGCCCTGTTCTTGGTGTTGTCGTTGGCGGGTCGCTGGTTTTGGGCCGGAGTTGACGCGTTCATCGCCGCGATCCGGCATCAGTCGTGACCATCCCACACGACGGCTCGTGTAGGAGGTCGCGCAGCCGTTTTCGCCGCATCGCTGTTGGTGTGCTGGTAGCTGTGCTCAGTGGGGTGGGCGGCGTCATGCTGATCGTGGCCTCTGCTGTGGAAGCCCCGGCAGCCGCGCATGCGGATGCGTTGTGTGATCAGATGCGCGCCCAGTACGGGCCGAGTTGGCCATGCATCAGCGTCCCCACCTACAGTCCGCCGCCGACGATGAACACGCCAGCGCCTACCGCGATTGCTCCCGGCGACACATCTACGGGTGGACCACAAGTTGGTTCGAACGCCGGGCCCGGTCCGGGCGACGGCGACGGCACCCCGATCGCGCCGACTTCCCCACAAACACAGCCGGAGGCGCAGACTGGTGCACCTTCCCCAACAGCGACCCGGCCCCCTCTGACGTCACGACCGATGTCGAGTCCGTCGCAACCGTCGGCCGTGTCCACGCCCTCCCCGACCACTGATCCCGATACGCGTAGCGACACCCCGCAGCCCGCCCAGCATCACCAGAACTCGACGACTATCGGTGGACGACCTCGTGTGTCGGTGGGTGTGTCGGCGTTGCGGGCGTCACCTGATGCGCCGGAAACGGGTATTCCCGCCGCTGTGTGGTTGCTCGTCGGTGCTGCGGCATTGGCAGTAGGCACACCTCAACGGTTGCGGAGCATATTGACCGGCCCGGCATCGATCACACCCGCCCAAGCCGTCGATGACGCGCGCCTGGCGACGATCCTCGCCGACTACGAAGCGACCCACACAGTTCCGGTGATGATCGACGGAGTTGTTGCGGCACTGCCCGATTCGACCGACAAGGCTTCGATCCGCCAAGCCCTCCATGACGGTGTGCGGTACGCCAACGGCTACATCACGGGAATCCGATTCGTCGTCGACGACCTACCGGAGGGAACACCCCAGTTCCCGCTCTACCCCAACCATTCCCTGAGTGGCCGTGAAACACGCATCTTCTACCTCAACGGCGACAAAGCTATTCGAGCGCTCTCTGAACAACTCGACGACGAAGACCTACCCGTCGAAGCAAGGGCACGCATCCTGTTCGAGATGCGCAACGCGCTGCGCTCCAAAGCCCGCGACCTCATGGCCGACAGCGGCACCGCAGAAGACCTTAGGCGAGATGAACCGAACAAGACATGGGACGAAATGGTGGCCCACAAACGAGCTAAACTGCGCGCGAAGGGCCTCGACGACAGCGATGACGCTGTCTACGAGGACATTGCCAAAACGTCGTCGACCAGTCGTGGAACCGTCAACGACGCATATGGTTTCGACCCAGATAATCCGCCACCTATGACGCCGATCGAACCCGAACAATTGGCACCTGAGACTGAGTCACCACAGCCAGCCCCAAGTACTGACGACAGTTCCTCAGCCGAGTCGGAAGGCTACAGTCCGCCCGCTGGTGAGCAGAGCGAACCCGTTGGGCCAGAGTCCGACCCGCAAACGTCGGTGCCTAATCCTCCGGCAGTGTCTGATCCCGAGCCGCCGCCAGCCGCAGCACCGTCGGAGAACTCGACTCCCGCCGAGCCGCCACCGTTCGCGCAGTGCACACCCGACGATCCCGACGGCAACGGAGTCCCCGGATATCAGGGCCCCAACAATGATGGCCACGGAGGCACCAACTGGCAGCCCCAATCGGATGACAGTGAACACTCGCCCGGACGCGGAGGTTCCGGACCAACAAGCGACAACGAGGGAATCATCGGCGAAGACGGCCAACCCGAATCACCCCGAGGCCCAGACGAACTCCCCGGAGGCCGCGCACCGGAAGAACTACCCGAAGGCGGCATCCTTCCAGAAATTCCATAGTCAGACCGGCCACGACTTCCACGACATCGGCCTCCACGACCAAGGGAGAAGCACCGTAGTGAATCCGCACGACGTCGTCGACAACCTCGACGAACTCCTCAACGAACCGCTCCATTTCCAACCTGATCCACACGACAAGGGATGGCTCTCTGCTATCGCGCCGAACGGGAGAACGGCGTGGCTGCGCATGGACTACGACTTCCCCGACGTGAATCTGTGGTCGCTCTGGCTTGGTCACGGCCGCTGGTACGAGATGGAAGACCTCCCCGAGAAGTGGAGCAAAGGCTCTGGATGGCCCGACGACGCTCGCCCCCAACTACCCAAGGGCGAGTTCTACCAGACGGACTGACCCCACCTCGCGCGCCGAAGGACACAACCTCGCATCCGCGCGTACTCCGTTCCTTGGCCACAACGACCTGAAAGTAGGAGGGAACGAGCATGACACGACGGCACAGAATGCGTGTGCGGCTGGTCCTGGTCTGCAGTTCGATACTGCTGGCCGCTACCCCTGCCGGGGGCCTACTCGGAACTGTCCCGCCGACCGCGCATGCCGATGCGTTGTGTGATCAACTGCGCGCCCAGTACGGGCCGAGTTGGCCATGCATCAGCGTCCCCACCTAGAATCCGCCGCCGACGATGAACACCCCTGCCCCGACAGAAGCCGCTCCCGGCGACACCTCCACGGGCGACCGCAAGTCGGTTCGAACGCCGGACCAGGCCCGGGCGAGGGAGACGGCACCCCGATAGTGCCAGTGCCACACTCAGGAACGGGAACCGCTGATAGGTCGGGAGTCAATCCAGGACCGCCTGCCCGTCCGTCGGTACAACCTGGTGTGTCTGATCACCAGTTCCCGACGACGCCGTCAGCACCAGCCCCATTGCAGCAACGAGAGCCCGCTGTAGTACCAAACCCGCGAACGTCGACACCTTCGGCACAGACGGGAGGGCGTTCTCCTATCCCAGAGTCTGCCGCCGTAGGCACACCGAAAGCACCTGTCGAGCCGACGGCGCCTCTCGCTGCGTGGATCATTGCCGCAGCCGCCGCGATCGCGGGAGCAGCCTTCCCCCGGAGTCCGGTCGCTATTACGTGCGTCACCGACGCTGGCTGACGCCGAAGTGCCCTTCCCGATCACCGACGGGATTGACTACATCTCGGAGGGCCACAGCGCTCCGCTGAATGGAACATGGGGAGGCGCACAAGCACCCGACGTTACCGGGTCCGACGAAATGACATACACCAACACGGGACCGAAGACCGGCCGCGTCGACTTCTACGACACGATCCGGCCCGTGGGAACGGGGTCGACGAAGACCACATCCAACAAGATCGGCGTGTGGGTGAACGGCAAAGACGTCACCGATCAAGCTCAGATCACGCGGACCGGGAACGGCATCAGGGGCAGCATCAACGTGTCCGAGACCGATACTGTTCTGGTCCGCCATCAGATGACCACACAGTGGACCGATCAAGCCGGGACGGCGCAGCTCGACAGAGCGAACAACACCGATATCGAAGGCATCGTCAAAGTAGCCAACGACCACAATGTGATGGAGGACGCGCATTCCATCGCCTACAACAGCCATTCGTGGGCAGCGCATGAGGGACAGATTCCGGGTGTAACTACCCAAAACGACTACGAGAACATGATTTACAAAACGATGCGCTGGGCTCCACCGCAGGACCACAAGACACTGCCTCGCGGCCGCGAGGCATGGTGGGATGGGCAACGCGGTGTCATCGTCATCTACGACGGCTGGTCACAGGATGCCGGCACGGCATTCCGCCCAGACGATGGCCGCGCATACTTCGACAAACTGAAAGGAGTCTAATGACCGACAATGCAAAGTTGATCCGCCTAACTTTAGAGCAGGTAGGAATGCTGCACTCGGCCTGGCGCGAAGCCCACGAACTTGTTCCCGGACCCTACGTCAAGCACGTGTTCGGATTCGACAAATCACAACTCGACACCTACCTCGCTCCGCTCGATGACATGGCCCCGCGAGCCCTCACCGACGCCGAGAAAAGCGATGAAACACGTGTCGAACCGGAGCTGCGCGATCCTGTCGTCAGCGCGGAACAACTCCGAATTGGCGTCGAGTGTATGAAGCTTGTCTTCATGTTCATGCCAAGAGGTGAATTCTCTACTCGCACTGGATACTTGAAGAAAGAGTATCTGGACTTCATTATCGCGGTCGACCTTACCGGTAACCCGCCGACCTCCCCTTGACGGCTCCCGACACGAAGTAGTTCAGGGTGCGGTAGCTGCTTGCGGCAGCGAACTCGGCATGGTGCGGACGCTGATGGGTATGGGGCGGACCCGACGAAGGTCACGCGCGTCCGTTCCCGCATAACCTGGCTCTTGAGAGTAGGTGAGTTAGATATGGCAGTTCCGACGCACGTGGTCAACGCAATGGACTACGAAACCTGGATTGGACCGGACAAGGCGCTCTACTCGTTTCGCACGCCGCTTGATGCGCTCGATGGGCGAACGCGTTACGCACGGGTCATGTGGCGGTTGCCCCGTCCCGGTTGGGAGCAGGACTTCACGGACGCGGAAATCGCTGACGCTAAGACAGCTTTTCTGCAAGTGGGCGGCAGCGCTCAGGAGATGACTGTCGAGGTTCGTCTACCGGGCGGACAAGGCCGTACGGGACTATTCACGGTGGGTCGGTCTCCGGCAGCGGACTTGACGTCGCCGCCCTCAGTGACCATCCATGTGGGTGAGTACCCGACGCGGGTTTATCCGAACGAGGTTTTCGCTGCGGCCGAAGCGGCCGACATTTGGTTCTACTACTACAAAAACGGCACGGTGCCCCCGTCGTATGCGCTGCGGCCCATCGGGAACGGTGAAGACCAGACCGGGTGACACGCCCTAGGTCCGAAGTGTGACAGTGATGCGAATGTAGGGCTCGACTGATGTGGAACATGCCTGTCCACCTGGTCGACCGCTTTGCCGGCACTCTGACAGGTGCTGATGGCTCCGATCAGGGATCGTTCACCATCGGTTCGGTCCGGACGGAACTGTCGTGTTCCATGCAGGCCCGGACACACTGCACGATCTCGGGTTAGACAGCCGCACCATCACCATCAATCCCGACGGATCGAGCTTGTCAAGATGTCTGTGTAAGAACGTAACTCCTGATTTCTTGGGTTCGCTTTCGGTGTCTAGTTGAGGTGGGGTTCGATGCGGTCGGGGTAGGCCAGGGCGAGTTGTCCGAGGGCCTGTTTCCAGCTGGTCACGACTTGCCCTTCGACGAGTCGTCTGGGCGCTTTACGCTGACTGGCTGGCTTGCCGCGTTCCTTCTCGCGTTGCCTGGCTCGTTTGTCCTCGATGTCGCAGATAGCCAGCCAGAGCAGTTTGCGGACCGCGACGTCGTTGGGGAAGTGTCCTCGGTTCTTGATGACCTTGCGGAGTTGATAGTTCAGCGACTCGATCGAGTTGGTGGTGTAGATGACCTTGCGCAACTCGGGTGGGAAGGCCAGGAATGGGATGAATCTGTCCCAGGCGCGGTCGAAAGCCTGTGCCGCACTCGGATATGTGACACCCAACGCCGAATCTCGGAAGGTCTCCCATTCTCGGCGGGCGGTTTCGGCGTCGGGGGCGGTGTAGATCGGTTTGATCGCCCGGGCGACCTGTTTGCGGTCTTTGTAGTTGATGAACCGCATCGCGTTGCGGATCAGGTGCACGACGCAGGTTTGTACGGTGGCCAAAGGCCACGTCGCCTCGATCGCCTCGGGGAATCCGGTCAGCCCGTCGCAGCATACGATCAGCACGTCTTTGACGCCGCGGTTGGCCAGATTCGCGCACACCCCGGCCCAGAACTTCGCGCCCTCTTCAGCCTGTATCCAGATGCCCAGCACATGCTTGACGCCAGCCATGTCGACACCAATAGCTATGTGGGCGTGCTTATTTCGAACGTGAGCACCGTCTTTGACCTTGACCACCAGGGCATCGAGATAGAGGACGGGATACAACGCTTCCAGCGGCCGGCTCTGCCATTCATCGACCGCGTCGCAAACCTCGTCGCAGATCTTGGAGATCGTCTCATGCGACAGATCGGTGCCCACCGTGGCGGCCAGATGATGTTGGATGTCGCGTAACGTCATGCCTCCGGCGTACAGCGAGATGATGATGTCATCGAGGCCGCCGAGCCGACGCGATCCCTTCGGCACCAGACGTGGGGTGAAGGTGCCGTCACGGTCACGAGGGACCTTCAGCTCGACCGGCCCCGCCTCAGACGCCACCGTTTTCGGGGTTGATCCGTTGCGGGCGTTGGGCAGTTCCCGGCCTGCCGGGTCGCCCTTCTCGTAGCCGAGGTGATCGGTCAGCTCGGCCTTCAAACCGCGTTCGAGGGCGAGTTTGATCAAGCCCGGAATCAAGCCACCGTCCCCGGTGACCTGCACCTGACCCGAATCGATCTGGGCCAACAACTCATCGACCATGCCCGAGGCCTGCAACGCTTCGGCCACCTCCGCAGTCGAACGCGGCTCTGCGAGCTCAGGCAGCTGCGGGTGGTCGTCGTTGTCCTGCTGCTTGTCGTCTAACGCCATGCTCATAAATCTTCCTCTCACTAATGAGCACTGGACTTACACAGACCATCTGACACCCCCGGGGAATCCGGTCAGCCCGTCGCAGCATACGATCAGCACGTCTTTGACGCCGCGGTTGGCCAGATTCGCGCACACCCCGGCCCAGAACTTCGCGCCCTCTTCAGCCTGTATCCAGATGCCCAGCACATGCTTGACGCCAGCCATGTCGACACCAATAGCTATGTGGGCGTGCTTATTTCGAACGTGAGCACCGTCTTTGACCTTGACCACCAGGGCATCGAGATAGAGGACGGGATACAACGCTTCCAGCGGCCGGCTCTGCCATTCATCGACCGCGTCGCAAACCTCGTCGCAGATCTTGGAGATCGTCTCATGCGACAGATCGGTGCCCACCGTGGCGGCCAGATGATGTTGGATGTCGCGTAACGTCATGCCTCCGGCGTACAGCGAGATGATGATGTCATCGAGGCCGCCGAGCCGACGCGATCCCTTCGGCACCAGACGTGGGGTGAAGGTGCCGTCACGGTCACGAGGGACCTTCAGCTCGACCGGCCCCGCCTCAGACGCCACCGTTTTCGGGGTTGATCCGTTGCGGGCGTTGGGCAGTTCCCGGCCTGCCGGGTCGCCCTTCTCGTAGCCGAGGTGATCGGTCAGCTCGGCCTTCAAACCGCGTTCGAGGGCGAGTTTGATCAAGCCCGGAATCAAGCCACCGTCCCCGGTGACCTGCACCTGACCCGAATCGATCTGGGCCAACAACTCATCGACCATGCCCGAGGCCTGCAACGCTTCGGCCACCTCCGCAGTCGAACGCGGCTCTGCGAGCTCAGGCAGCTGCGGGTGGTCGTCGTTGTCCTGCTGCTTGTCGTCTAACGCCATGCTCATAAATCTTCCTCTCACTAATGAGCACTGGACTTACACAGACCATCTGACACCCCCGACGGATCGGCAACCACCACCGATCACGTCGGCACCGGCGGTGAGGCCGTCACCCATCCGACCCTGTATGGGGAGTTGCCGTGGCAACCGGCGATCACCCCACAGAAAGGTCCGCAACAATTCGGCACCGTTGCCAGCGCGATCGGGAGAGGCCTCTGGCATCCGTTCGGGGTCCTCGGCGACGAAGTCCTCAACAACTTTTACGGCCAACCCGAGCAGTTGATGACCAACCCAACAGTGCCGTACCAGCCCCCGCCCGACCGGCAACACAGCCTCGCAGAAGTTGGGCTTTCCACCGCCGAAATCGCCACCCTACTCACTCCACTGCCGAAAGGGTGGGGAGCCCTCGGCCGGATCGGTGAGGATGCAGGCGCACTCGCCGGGGCCAGCCGAATACCCGACCCGAGCGTCGGGGTACCACAAGGCCTGCCGTCATCGTTGCTGGCCAACCCCAGCTGGCACAACCTTCACACCGCACCACCCATACCCCACAACTGCCCCAAGACATCGCCATCAGCCCGAAAGCGCCAGACCCCCTGCAACTAAATCGGCCCGTCGGCAACAGCCCGACGCAGAACGCGTTCGTCCAGAACCGCATCCAGGAGCTCACCCGTTCTGGTCTTGCTCGTGATCTTCGAGTCAACCAGCAGCAACTCGACCAACTCGGCGAGCGGGTCGGCATCAACCGACCCGACCTCCAATACACCTACGGCGGACAGCGATTCGCCGAAGAATTCGATATACCATCCTCCGCACGCGGCCTCGTCCACCTCGGACGACTACTCGCCAACGACCCCAGCCTGATCGTCGGACTCTTCACCGTGAAATGAGAACCTTTACCGACGAGATAGCGTCAAGCGACGTCCACTCGCCGCATCAGCAACACCGCCGACGGCAACCGACCAACTCGCACGACCAAGCGACGAACTTGAAGAAAGGCACACTGACGTGACGGCCGATGACGCTGAAAAGACGCATTACCTGTTCGATGGGCAATTCGCGCCCATCACCTGGACAATCGGCTTCTTCAAAGCACCAGCTCGACAGTTGCCGCCGGGTTTGCAGACTGGCGCGGCGAGTACCTGGGCAGGGAGCGGGTCACGTCTACTGCTGTTGGCGATGGGTTGAGTGCCATGCTTTCACGGGTGCAACCCCTCTATCGAGGAGGCTTCACTCCACCTGAACTCCTCGTTGCGACACGTAATTCGGAGTGGACCGCATACTTCTCTGGGGGCTTCAGCGGTGTGGATGAGGGCCCGATGGGCGGCATGGCGCGCCGACTTGCGTGCGAAGCGGTGTTGGTGCATCTCGTTCCGGAGTGCACACCGTCGAATCCAAAACATCCCAATGGGGGCCGCTCGATTCTGTTGATGGCCGATCATCAGACAGACTGGCTGAATTACGCTCGCGGCGTGGCGGTCGGGCAGGACGGTGCACGGTGGCGTTTCGAGCAGCAGGGCGAGCCGTTACCCTTCGAGGACACATCGGCATATCAACGGCGTCGAGTGAAGGACCGGTTCACCGAGCAGATGCTGCTGGATTTCGCCGCCCACCTCGGCCTGTTCCCGATGGACGAGGACTTCTATGCCGACCACGGGGTGTTGGTGACGACCCGACATGACGCCGATGCTGACCGGTTTGCGATGACGTTGGCTCAAGTCCGCGCGAAATACGGTCTGTCATAAACTCGCCTGACGGCAGCGGGCAGCGTTCTTCTGCGTCGCCATCACCACGGTGACACAACAGCGAAAGGGCGCGGTCCAAGGCTGGACCCGCATGGCCCCAGGTCATCACCTCACAGTGGCAAGACGCTAGATCAACGTCGGGCGACAGTCACGATCACGAGAGCTTGACCGTGTTACGAAAACAGTCGAATCGTGTTACTACCCTCTGCGCTCCAGATGATCAACCTGCGCAGACAGCAACTTCCTCCAGTCCCACTGAGGCGACGTGTGGAGTCTACGGCAGCGGTAGTCCGCGACGGCAATGCACCTCGCGCCTCGATCGGCGTGAGGTGCATTGCGGGCTGCCGACGATGTAGGCGGGTTCGGCGCCGTATCACCCGTTCACCCGCGACCGCGTGGGTAGGCGATACGGTGAACCGGTGACCACAGCATCGTCTCCGCTCACCGTCCTCGTCACCGGCGCCACCAGCGGCATCGGTGAAGAAGTCGCCCGCCAGTTCGCATCGGCGGGCCACCGCGTGTACGGGACCAGCCGCCATCCCGACAGTGTGGCCGACCCCATCGCCGGAGTGACCTACGTCCGGCTCGACAACGCCGACTACGACAGCGCCGCAGAGTGTGCGCGCGAGGTCGGCGACGTCGACATCCTCATCAACAACGCGGGAGAGTCGCAGGCGGGCGCGTTGGAGGACACCCCGATCTCTGCCGTGGAGGATCTGTTCCGTGTCAACGTCTTCGGCCCCGTCGCGATGACCAAGGCCGTGCTTCCGGGCATGCGTGAACGGCGTCGCGGAACCGTGGTGATGGTCGGGTCGATGCTGTCGAGTTTCCCCGTCGCATTCCGATCGAACTATGCCGCAACGAAATCCGCGCTGAAGGCGTACGCCTTCGCCACCCGCCGTGAGGTCGCGCCGTACGGCATCCGCATGATCAGTGTCGAGCCCGGCACCATCGCGACCGGCATCGGTGACCGGCGCAGCGTCTACATCGGCGACGACTCGCCGTACCGTGCCGAGTACGAGACCCTCGCCGCCGCGACCCGCCACAACGAGGAAGAGGGCATCTCGGCATCGGAGATGGCACGGGTGATCGTCGACGCCGCACTCGCAGAGCATCCGAAGCCGTTCTACGCCAAGGGCAACTCCGCAGGCCTCGTGTTCCTGATGCGACGTCTGCTGCCGCGGCAGTTCATCCTCGATATGACCGCGCGTAAACATGGTCTGCGACGAGTGAAGATCTGAGTCGACGATGCGACTGGCAGTGCGGGTCATCGGAATCGGTCCGGGTGATCCCCGGCAGATCACGCTGCAGGCGATCGAGGCCATGGCCGATGTCGACGTGTTCGTCGCTCTGGAGAAGGGCAGTGCCAAGACCGGGCTCCTCGACGCACGCAAGGAGATCCTTGCGCGCCACGCCAGTTCTTCGCACCGACTCGTCGAGATCGTCGATCCGCCACGTGACCGGACTCCCGCGGACTACGACGCCGAGGTGCGCCGCTGGCATGCCGCCCGCTCGGATCTGATCGCGACGACGTTGCGCGACGAACTCCCCGACGGCGGCGTCGCCGCGTTTCTCGTCTGGGGCGACCCGGCACTCTACGACAGCACGTTGCGCATCGTCGACGACCTTTCGGCGCGACCCGACATCACAGTCGACGTCGAGGTCATCCCGGGTGTGACGAGCGCCAGCGCGCTGACCGCAGCGCACCGGGTCGTCGCCAACCGCATCGGCGAACCGATCCACATCACCACCGGTCGTCGGCTCGCCGACACCCCCTCGGGCGCGGATGCGAATCAGATGGTCATGCTCGACGCCGACCTCGCGTTCCGGAACACCGCCGACCCCGACGACCACATCTGGTGGGGCGCCTATCTCGGCACGCCGGACGAGATGCTGATCAGCGGGCGGGTGGGCGACGTGGGGGAGCAGATCGCGGAGCAGCGGGCGGCTGCCCGTGAGCGGATCGGCTGGATCATGGACATCTACCTGCTGCGCAAGAATCGCTGAGCAGCGGTACGGGACTACCAGACCCGGGCGAGGACACCGAGCAACTCGTCGGCGATCTCGGAGCGGCAGATCACGAAGTCGGGCATGTACGGGCGCGGCCGGTTGTAGACGATGGGCGAGCCGTCGAGTCGGCTGCAGTGCAGGCCTGCGGCCAGCGCGACGCCGACCGGAGCGCAGTTGTCCCACTCGAACTGACCGCCGGAGTGCACGTAGGCGTCGACGTCCCCGCGGACGACGGCCATGGCCTTGGCACCCGCCGAGCCGATCTCGACCGGTGCGAGACCGAGCGCCCGCGACACCGCCGCCACCTCATACGTTCCGCCCCAGCGGGACACTGCCATCCGATGTCGCAGCGGTCCGCCCGTGGGCTCGACGGTGTCGGTGCGGAACAGTTCACCGGTCGCGGGCAACGAGACCGCCGCCGCGGTCACCGCGCCGCCCTCGGTCAGCGCGACGTGCACAGCCCAGTCGGCGGTTCCCGACGCGAATTCACGGGTGCCGTCGAGTGGATCGATGATCCAGACACGGTCGGCGTTCGCGCGGTCGCCCACGTCGTCGGCTTCCTCCGAGAGCACAGCGTCGGAGCCGCGGTGCCGATGCAGGACCTGTGCGATCCACGCCTGCGCCATGGCGTCCCCGACGTCGCCGAGCTGTCGACCGGCGAGCAGCTGCCCCGAGCGCACTCCGACGAGAATCTCTCCAGCCCCGCTCGCGATCCGGGCAGCGAGCTCGGCGTCGGAATGTGCGGAGATCATCCACTTACTAGAGCACACTGGAGGTATGCCCGAACTGCCCGAGGTCGCCGCGATCGCCGACTACGTCGACGATCATGCGGCAGGATTCCCCATCCGACGAGTCGACGTCGCGTCGCTGTCGGTGCTCAAGACCGCCGACCCGCCCTACAGCGCGCTCGTCGGACGCATCGTCGACTCGGCCACGCGCATCGGCAAATACCTCGTGATCACCACCATTCCCGGCAGCCCCGAGCAGATCGACGAGCCGACGATCAGCGTGGTGATCCATCTGTCGCGCGCGGGGTGGTTGCGGTGGAGCGAGGACCTGTCACCGCGGCCACTGCGGCCCGGCGGCAAGAGTCCGATCGCGCTGCGGGTGCACTGTGGTCTTCCCGGTGAGGGATTCGACGTCACCGAGGCCGGCACCCAGAAGCGGCTCGCGGTCTGGGTGGTGCGCGACGTCGCCGACGTCGATCGCATCGCGTCACTCGGCCCGGATGCGATGGCGGTGACCCGCGACGAACTCGCGGAAATCCTGCGCGGAACCGCTGGACGCATCAAGAACGTGCTCACCGATCAGCGGGTGATCGCGGGTATCGGCAACGCCTACTCCGACGAGATCCTGCACACCGCGAAGCTGTCGCCGTTCGCGTCGTCGAAGACGTTGTCCGACGGCCAGATCGACACCCTCTACGACGCGATGCGCGGTGTGCTGACAGATGCCACCGAGCGACTCGAGGGTCTCGGCGTGGCGAAACTCAAGTCGGAGAAGCGAACCGGACTGCGGGTTCACGCGCGCACGGGCATGCCGTGTCCGGTGTGTGGTGACACGATCCGCGAGGTGAGTTTCACCGACCGGTCGTTCCAGTACTGCCCGACCTGTCAGACCGGCGGAAAGGTGCTCGCCGACCGCCGGATGTCGCGGCTGCTCAAGTGACGGACGCACGGTCGGCGGCAGGGAGCGCACAATCGGCGGCAGGGGGCGCACGGTCGGCGGCAGGGGGCGCACGGTCGGCGGCAGGGAGCGCACGGTCGGCACTGGCGGGGAGATTGCGGGCGGCAGGATGTGTGTTCGCGGAGGAGGAGGCGGCGATCCTTCTCGATGCCGCGCGCGACTGTGGCGATCTCTCCGAGATGACCGCTCGACGATGCGCGGGCGAGCCCCTCGAGCATGTGGTCGGCACGGTCCGGTTCGGTGCTGTCGACCTGCGCGTGGGACCGGGCGTGTTCATTCCGCGACAGCGATCGCTGCTGCTCGCCGAAGCAGCGCGTGACGCGGTGCGGAACCGCGCGTCCTCCCGCCCGGCACACGGCCGAGCAGGCGCGAGCGATGCGCAGTTGTGCGACCGACCCGTCGTGGTCGAGGCATACTGCGGGGTCGCGCCGATCGCGGCGTCTGTCGCCGACCGAGTCGCGGGCACGAGAATCCATGTCGTCGACGTCGATGCGACTGCGTTGGAGTACGCGCGCCGAAACCTGCCCACCTCGGCGCGGATTCATCGCGGCGATGGACTGTCGGCGCTGCCGGACGAGTTGCGGGGACGGGTCGACGTGATCGCCGCGGTGCCCCCGTACGTCCCCGACAGGGCCGTCGAATTCCTGCCGCACGAGACCGAGCACGAACCGCGGGCCGCACTGTTCGCGGGCCCCGAGGGGCTCGACCACATCCGACGACTCGCCCTCGAAGCGGGGGACTGGCTCGCCGACGGTGGCGTGCTGCTGATGGAGATGAACGCGGCGCAGGCCGAGCAGCTACTCGCCGAGACGAGCGACGTCTGGGGCGGCGCGCACAGCGTGGTGGGGGCCGACGAGCAGACCGCGGTGGTGCGGCTGGTTCGGCGCCACCGCGCGGCGGGGTAGGTTGTCGGGCGTGACGACCCGACAGAAGATCCTGATCACCGGCGCGAGTTCCGGACTCGGCGAGGGAATGGCACGAGAATTCGCGGCGCGCGGCCGTGCGCTCGGCCTCGCCGCCCGCAGACTCGACCGCCTCGAGACCCTCGCAGACGAACTGCGCCCGAGCGCTGCCCAGGTGGCGGTGAGCTCGCTCGACGTCACCGACGTCGACGCGGTGCCCGTCGCCTTCGGCAAGCTCTACGACGAACTCGGCGGCCTCGACCGTGTGATCGTCAACGCGGGTCTCGGAAAGGGCGCACCGATCGGCACGGGCAAAGCGCATGCCAACATCGAGACCGTGCAGACCAACCTCGTCGGCGCGCTCGCGCAGGCCGAGGCCGCGCTGGAGATCTTTCGCGCGCAGAATCACGGCCACCTGGTGTTGGTCAGCTCGATCAGCGGAATCCGCGGGTTGCCCAAAGCGCAGACAGCGTATTCGGCGTCGAAGGCCGGTGTCACGGCGATCGGGCAGGGGCTGCAGGCCGAATTCGCGAACTCGCCGATCACGGTGTCGGTCATCGCACCCGGTTACATCGAGACCGACATCAACCGCGGAGTGAAGACCGCGCTGATGGCTGACACGGAGTCGGGCGTCGCCGCGATGGTCAAGGCGATCGAGGCCGAGAAGTCGTACGCCCCGGTGCCGCCGTGGCCGTGGACACCGATCGCAGCCGCGCTGAAGTATCTACCCGGCTTCCTCACGCGCCGGATGATCTGACCGGATCGGCGCGCCGCGCAACCGCTTTCGCCAGTTCGATCACGAGGAAGATCACGACGCCCAGTGCGATCGGCACGACCCAGCCGACACCGGTCAGCGACGCCGACCCGAACCAGGTGTGCATGAACGGTGCATAGACGAAGACGAGTTCCAACACGACCAAGGCCCCGGATGTGTACCACACCATGGGGTTTCCGCGCAGAGCGCCGAGTCTGATGCTCGAGCTGTTGAGGTATCGGCAGTTGAACAGGTAGGCGAGCTGTCCGAACACCAGCATGTTGACCGCCGCGGTCTGCGCCACCGCCAGGGGGTGCCCACCGGATTTGGCGACGAAGTACACGGCTATGGTCGCAGCGGCCACGAGGACCGAGACGAAGGCGATCATCACCAGGTCGCCGCCTGCGATCAGCGGTTCGTCCTTGGAGCGTCGGGGACGGGTCATGATGCCCGGTTCGGCGGCCTCGAAGACCAGCGCGAGCGACAGCGTCACCGCGGTGACCATGTTGACCCAGAGGATCTGGACGGGGGTCAGTGGAAGCGAGAAGCCGAACAGTATCGCGACGAGGATCACCAGCGACTGCGCACCGTTGGTCGGTAGCAGGAACAGGATGGACTTGCGGATGTTGTCGTAGATCCGACGTCCCTCTTCGACCGCGCGCTCGATGGTGGCGAAGTTGTCGTCGGCCAGGACGATGCCCGCGGCCTCCTTCGTCGCCTCGGTGCCCTTGATACCCATCGCGACGCCGATGTCGGCGCGGGTCAGCGCCGGTGCGTCGTTCACGCCGTCGCCGGTCATCGCGACGTTCTCGCCCTGTGCCTGGAGAGCGGAGACGATCCGGAGTTTGTGCTCAGGGCTGGTGCGCGCGTAGATGTCGACGTCGCCTGCGACCTCACGCAGCCGTGTCTGGCTCATCTGCTCGAGTTCTGCGCCGGTCAGTGTCGGGGCCGCGGGATCGGTGACGATGCCCATCTCGACAGCGATGGCCCGAGCGGTACCCGAGTGGTCGCCGGTGATCATCTTGACCCGGATGCCCGCGGTGTGACACTTGGCGATTGCCGAGATCGCCTCCGGGCGCGGCGGATCGACGATTCCGGCGACCCCGAGGAAGGTCAGGCCGGTCGCGACGTCATCGATTGTCAGCGCCTTGAGGTCGGGAGCCGGTCGCGTCGCGGCGGCAAGTACCCGCAGCCCCTGTGCGCTGAGTTCGTCGATGATCTGCTGCCAGCGGGCGCGGTCGAGCGGCTCGGGTGTGCCGTTCTCGTCGAGTTGGCTGGTGCTGCGGTCGAGCAGCCGGTCGGGTGCGCCCTTGACGAGTACGGCGCGTGTGCCGTCGGGTAGATCGGAGAGTATGGCCATGAATTTGTTCTCGGACTCGAAGGGCACCTCGTCGAGTCTGGGCGCGTCGTCGTCGAATCCGGCCTTCAAGGCGAGCGTTCGCAGCGCGCCCTCGGTGGGTTCGCCGACGAGCTGCCAGCGGCCGTCGATCTCGGAGACACGTGCGTCGTTGCACAGGCCCATGACCTCGACGAATTGCGTCAGGTCGGGGTGATCGCCGAGCGAGACGGCCCCGCTCTCGTCGGAGATCGATCCATGCGGGTCGTAGCCGGTTCCCTCGACCGAATACTGACTCCTTCCGGTGACCACGGTGCGCACCGTCATCTCGTTCTGGGTGAGCGTTCCGGTCTTGTCCGAGCAGATCACGCTGACCGAACCCAGGGCTTCGACCGCGGGGAGCTTGCGCGTGATCGCGTGTCTGCGCGCCATCTGTTGAACGCCGAGAGCCAGGGTGATCGTCACCACCGCCGGAAGCCCTTCGGGTATCGCAGCGACTGCGAAACCGATTGCGGCCGAGACCAGTTCGTCGATGGTGAAGTCGTGGGCCAGTTTCCCGATCACGATGATGACCGCGGCGAGCACGAGAATGGCCACGGACAGTTGCCTACCGAACTGTTCGAGTCGCCGCGTCAGCGGTGTATCGACCTGCTCGATGTCAGACACCATCGACTGGATGCGGCCGATTTCGGTCTGCTGCCCCGTGGCGGTCACCACGCCCACACCGGTACCGGCCGCCACGATCGTCCCCGAGTACGCCATGGAATGGCGGTCACCGATGCCTGCCGCGGCGTCGGCGGCGATGGTGTCCTTGTTCGCCGGAACCGACTCCCCGGTCAGCGGCGACTCCTCGATACGCAGGTTCGTGGCCTCGAGAAGTCGCATATCGGCGGGGACGCGATCGCCCGACCTGACCGACACGACGTCGCCGGGCACGACGGTGTCGGCCTCGACGTCGACCCAATCCCCGTCACGGCGGACCCGCGCGTGGAGCGACAGCATGCTGCGGATACCTGCCAGCGCGCTTTCGGCCCGACCCTCCTGGATGAATCCGACGACCGAGTTGATCACGGCGACAGCGAGGATCACGGCGAAGTCGATCCATTCGCCGAGGATCGCCTTGAGGACGCCCGCACCGATGAGGATGTAGATCAGGATGTTGTTGAACTGGGCGGCGAACCGGAGGATCGCCGGACGTGATCGTGCCTCGGCGAGCCGATTGGGACCCACGCGCTCGAGGCGCTCCGCAGCGGCGACGCTGCTGAGTCCGTCTGCGGAAGACCCGAGGGCAGCCAGCGTCTCTCTGCGTCCCTTGGCGTACGACTCGGAAACCGGCTGTGTCAACGTGAGATCCTTCGGGATCGGCGGGTGACGGACCCCGCCGTTGTCACGCTACTACCCGGGACCGCGCGGGGCGCGCCGAACGAGACCCGTCCGATACCGCCGCGACCGGGTCAGCCGGCCGGCGACGGGGCGGGAGAACTGCTGGCGACGTCGGCAGGGTTGCGCCACACGACAGGTGACGCCTTGTAGTTGAGCGCGTCGTCGCCGGTGGTGTCGGCCCAGTAGATGACCTGACGGAGCTTCTGCCCCTCGTCGGCGTAGGCGACAAGGCACGTGGCGTAGGACTCTCCGCGGCGCATCGTCTCGGGAGGTTTCGGATTGGCGCAGTCGGCGAGTGACGTCGACGGTGGCATCGTCAATGCGGCTGAGCGTCCGTCCACGGAACCGGCGAACCCGAGAACCCCGGGTGCAGGTGCCGGCCTGGCAGCCAATGACGTAACCGTCACGTACACGAAATAGGCCGTGCCACCACGCGTCTGGGCGCTCGGGACGTCCTTGCCAGGTGTGATCCCGGTGACCGTGTACATCGCCGTCGCCCCTTCGGCACGGTAGGCGTCCGCGGGCAGCACGGCGGATGCGCCGAAGTCGAGGGTGGTGCCCGGTACGGTGCGCGCCTGCTGTCCAGGGGGGACGGTCACCGCTGCCGAGCGGGGGACCGAGGTGGCTGTTTCGCCGGTGCCCGCCGAGTCCGAGGAACACGCCGCGAGACCGAGTAGCCCGGCGACACAGATCAGCGCTGCCCCGAGACGTAGCGGCGATACGGTAGTTCTCACGTGCGTAAGGTATCGGATGTGGGTTCCAAACAGGGACAAGTGGTGGCCAATGGCGCGTTCGCGCTCTTCTCACGACGACGCGCGGACGACATGAACGAACTGTTGGAGTCGATCTTCGGTCGAGAAGACATCAGGGCCGTCGGTGCCGACTGGCGCGGCATCGTCTACTTCACTCTCGACGATGACGACGAACTCGCTCCCGACACGGTCGTCGGTTTCGATCCGTCGAGCGGAGCGTCGGGGCCGCTGGCCACGCTCGACGAGGTTCGCGCGGCAGTCAACGACGGAGAGATCGCCGACGCCGTGGACGTGGCCGGGTTCGACGCCTGGCGCAGCGCGACGGGTACTCGTGATCTGGCGATGGGCGACTGCGTGCCGCCGCTGGTTCTGGAATTCCTCGGCGGCGACGCGGGTGACCGCGCCGACGAACCGCAGGATCTGATCACCTACGTCGCTGTCGCGGCAGCGCTGATGGGTCGACTAGAGGCGCTCGGGGTGCAGCCGGGTGACGAGATCCCACCCGAGGTGTTCGACGACGAGCGCTGGACCTGACTCAGGCGGTGCGCCCGCGCTCGGCGCGGTACCAGCGGACCAGGGCGTCGGTCGACGAATCTGCTTGCTGCGCCGGGGCTTCGGCATCGGTGATGACACCGAGTAGCTCCTTGGCCTGTGTCTTGCCGAGCTCGACGCCCCACTGGTCGAACGAGTTGATACCCCACAGCGTGCCCTCGACGAAGACCTGATGCTCGTAGAGCGCGATCAGCTGGCCGATCACCGAGGGCGTCAACTCGCGCGCGAGGATCGACGTCGACGGACGATTGCCCGGCATCACCTTGTGCGGCACCACTTTCTTCTCGACGCCCTCTGCCTCGATCTCCTCGGCGGTCTTGCCGAATGCGAGCACCTTGGTCTGCGCGAAGTAGTTGCTCATCAGCAGATCGTGCATCGAGCCGGTGCCGTCCGAAGTGGGGAGGTCGTCGGTGGGGTTGGCGAAGCCGATGAAGTCGGCGGGTACCAGACGTGTTCCCTGATGGAGCAGTTGGTAGAAGGCGTGCTGGCCGTTCGTTCCCGGTTCGCCCCAGAAGATCTCGCCGGTGTCTGTGGTGACGTGCTCGCCGTCGGCCTTCACCGACTTGCCGTTGGACTCCATCGTCAACTGCTGCAGGTAGGCCGCGAAACGTGCCATGACATTGGAGTACGGAAGCACCACGCGTGACTGGGCGTCCCAGAAATTCGAGTACCAGAATCCGATCAACGCGAGGAGCACCGGCGCGTTGCTCTCCAGTGGCTGTGTGCGGAAGTGCGTGTCGACGGTGTGGAATCCGGCGAGGAACTCGGCGAAACGTTCCTTGCCGATCGCGGCCATCACCGACAATCCGATGGCCGAGTCCACCGAATAGCGTCCACCGACCCAATCCCAGAAGCCGAACATGTTGACCGGATCGATCCCGAAGTCCGACACCGCCTGTGCATTGGTGCTGACGGCGGCGAAGTGCTTGGCGACGGCGTCCTCGCCCGCACCGAGTTTGTCGAGGAGCCAGCGTTTGGCCGCCGCCGCGTTGGTCAGCGTCTCCAGCGTCGTGAAGGTCTTGGAGGCGACGATGAACAGGGTCTGCTCGGCGTCGAGGTCGGCGAGGGTCGCCACCATGTCGGCCGGGTCGACATTGGAGACGAAGTGGCAGCGGATGTCGGTGTCCACGTAGTGCCGCAGTGAGCCGTACACCATGACGGGACCGAGGTCGGAGCCGCCGATTCCGATGTTGACGACGTCGGTGATGGGTTTTCCGGTGTGTCCCTTCCACTCACCGCTGCGCAACTTGTCGGTGAATGCGCCCATCGCGTCGAGGACCTCGTGGACGTCGTGAACGACGTCCTGGCCGTCGACCACGAGCTGGGCGTCGGCGGGCAGGCGTAGCGCGGTGTGCAGCACGGCGCGGTCTTCGGAAGTGTTGATGTGCACGCCCGCGAACATGTCGTCGCGGTGGTGTTCGAGGTTTGCCTCGCGCGCGAGTGAGAGGAGGAGATCGATTGTCTCGGAGTCGATGCGGTGTTTGGAGTAGTCGATGTGGAGGTCTCCGACATCGATCGTGAACTCGGTACCACGCGACGGGTTGTCGGCGAACAGATCACGGAGATGTCGCGCGGCGACCTGCGGCTGGTGCGCCGCCAGCGCCTGCCAGGGTTGAGTCGCTGTGATGTCCTTGCCGCTGCTGGAGACGTCGGTGCCCATGGGTCCACACTATGTGCTCGGTGGTTCGTGCGTGCCCTGATGAGGGTTCGGGGAGACGTCTCGTTACCGTCGGTTCACCATCGTGGAACCGACACGGCATCATCGACCGAGCGGACCCCTGCCGAGGCGCAGCAACAACATGGCGAGGGTGTGGCCTTCCTGGCCGAGGTCGGCGAAGCGGTCGATGACCTTGACCTCACGGGAATGCACGAGTCGGGGACCACCCGACGCCATCCGTGTCGCGCCGACCTTCTTCGACACTGCGGTTCTGCGCTTGATCGCGGCGAGGATGATGGCGTCGAGGCGGTCGATCTCGACCCGGAGGTCGTCGATCTCGTCGGACAGACCCTCGATCGAGGGATCGAGTTGGTAGTAGTCGAGGTCGATGGACTTCTCGAACGGCACCGACGACGAACCCGATGACGAATCGGGGGTCTTCGCAGGGGTCTGATCGTCACTCGCATCGCTCACCGGGGTGATTTTGCCACGCGCCACCCGCGACGGTTCTACTAGATCCCATGCCGAGCAGCTCGACGGTGACGTCGCATTCACGCACACCCGACGAGTCGGGTCGACGAGGCTCGCTCACAGGTCGGATCGGTTACATCACGATCGTGACGGCAATGGTGTTGATCGTCGCGCACCTGGTGATCAGGGCGTGGTTGGTGGCCACAGGCAACTTCTACTGGGACGACCTCGTTCTCATCGGCCGCGCGTCAACACAATCCGTGTGGTCGTGGGACTACCTCGGGCACAGTCATGACGGTCACTTCATGCCCGCCGCGTTCCTGGTGGCGGGCATCTCGACGCTCGCCGCGCCGGTCAACTGGTTGGTTCCGGCCGTGACGCTGGTGGTTCTGCAGGGTCTCGCATCGCTGTCGGTGTGGCGGATGATCCGCGTGGTGCTCGGGGCAGCGGGCGATCGGCTGGGTGCGCGACGTCCCGCGATCGAGGTGGGTGCTCTGGCCGCCCTGGCCTTCTATCTGTTCACACCGCTGACCGTGCCCGCGTACATCTGGTGGGCTGCCGGGCTCAATTCGCTGCCCATGCAGGCGGCGATGGCGTGGATCGTCGCCGACGCGGTGTTGCTGTGCACCGGTCGCGTGTCGGATTCGTCGCGCAGGTTCGTCGTGATCAGGTCGACGGTGATCTTCGTCGTGGCCCTCGCGTTCTTCGAGAAGTCGCTGTTCATCCTGCCTGTGGCCTTCATCGCCGCCGTGTTGACCGTGCGTGTCCCCACGGGCTCCGACGGCACCGGCAACACGGCCGACGGCACCGGGAAAACCGCCGACGGCACCGGTGACGGGGTGCCGCGTACGCCGCTCGTCGTCGCGTTCACGCGTGGGCGCGCTCTCTGGACGCCGCTGGCCGTGGTGTTCGTGGTGTGGGTCATCGTCTATTTCTCTGTCTCCGACGCGACGGCAGGCACCCACTCGGTGACGCAAACCGCGCAGCTGGTGTGGCGGTCGATCAACAAGGCGCTGGTGCCCTCCCTCATCGGAGGTCCGTGGGACTGGGAACGCTGGGTGCCGAGTCCGCCCATGGGTTTCCCCGCCGTGTGGATGATCGTCGTCGGGTGGGTTGTGGTGGCCGGGTTCGTCCTCTGGGCGATCAGGACGCGGGCCGGCGCGATCGGCGTACTGATCGCCATGGCGCTCTACGTCGTGGTCGCGCAGATCCCGCCCATGTGGAACCGGTCGAGCGCCAACACCCCACTCGAACTCGCGCAGACCATGCGCTATCTGCCCGACGCAGCGTTGGTGTTGTCCCTGGGTTTCGTGCTGCTGCTGGTGTCGCCGGCGCGGGTGCCCTGCCCGCGCGCCGGGGTCTCGGCCAGGCACGCCCACGGCGCGGACACCTCGACCTCACCTCTGGTGCTGGCGGGGGTGATGGCGGTGGCGTTCGCGGTCGCGTCGTCGATCATCTCCACCGCGGCCTATTCGACGTCGTGGCGCGACGATCCGACCGGTCCCTACCTCGCGAACGCAAAGCGGGCGCTCGCCGCGAACAAGGACACCACGATGTTCGATCAGGCGCTCCCGCTCGAGGTGCTGCTGCCGGTGGCCTACCCCGAGAACCAGATCAGCCACACGTTCGGGCGGCTGCGTGACCGCCCGACGTTCGGCGACCACACCGACCGCCTCGTGGTGCTCGACAACTCGGGCAATGCGGTGCCGGGCGCGGTGACTCCACGACGGAGCATCCCTGCCGGGCGCGGTTCCTGCACGAAACCGGAGCTCGACGGCCCGCGTCGCCTCTCGCTCGACGGCCCGTTGATCCAGTGGCGATGGACGATCGCGTTGGGGTACTGCGCCAATTCCGCTGGCCAGCTGCGCCTTTCGCTAGACGGTGGGGCGCCCGTGACGGTGCCGGTGGACGCTGGTCTGCACGTGGTCTATGTGCAGCTCGACGGCCACGGCACCGAACTCGACGTGCGGCCCCTCTCGCCGGGGCTCGCCGTGCACACCGGCGCGGGACGGGTCGGAGAGGTCGTCGACGCGCGACTCCTCGGCGGCTGAGGTGTCGGTGGGGGCGGGTAACCTGGACTCTCGATGACCAGTTCCACCCGCCCCACTCCCGACGCCGGTAGCCGCACACCCGTCACCCACGCCCAGGCAGCACGCTCCGACGACGCTTCCGCACGCCTTCTGGCAGGACTCAATCCGCAGCAACGTGCAGCGGTGCTCCACAGCGGATCGCCGCTGCTGATCGTCGCAGGTGCGGGGTCGGGCAAGACGGCGGTGTTGACACGACGCATCGCCTACCTGCTCGCCGAGCGCGACGTGTCGCCCGGTCAGGTCCTCGCGATCACCTTCACCAACAAGGCCGCAGCCGAGATGCGCGAACGCGTCATCGGTCTCGTCGGTCCGCGCGCCAACTTCATGTGGATCTCCACCTTCCACTCGACGTGCGTGCGCATCCTGCGTGCACAGTCGGCTCTGCTCGAAGGGCGCAACTCGAACTTCTCGATCTACGACGCGGACGACTCCAAGCGTCTGCTCGGCATGATCATCAAAGACCTCGACCTCGACCCCAAGAAGTTCGCACCACGCGGCGTCTCGGTGATCGTTTCCAACTACAAGAACGAGCTCGTCACCCCCGACGAGGCGATCGCCGCGACGGCCGACGGCGACCCCACCGAACAGGCGATCGCGCAGATCTACGCCGAGTATCAGCGCAGGCTGCGCACCGCGAACGCCTTCGACTTCGACGACCTGATCGGTGAGACCGTCGGACTGTTGCAGCGGCACCCGGAGGTTGCCGAGTACTACCGTCGACGCTTCCGTCACGTACTCGTCGACGAGTATCAGGACACCAACCATGCGCAGTACGTGCTGGTGCGTGAACTGGTGCTCGGCGGTGGATCCGACGATTCGCCCGGGGAGCCGGGCGTGGGCGGACGGGCGGTCGACCCGTCGGAGTTGTGCGTCGTCGGCGATGCCGATCAGTCCATCTATGCGTTCCGTGGTGCGACGATCCGCAACATCGAGGAGTTCGAACGCGACTTCCCGAATGCCGAAACCATTATGCTCGAACAGAATTACCGCTCGACGCAGACGATCCTGTCTGCTGCGAACGCGGTGATCGCACGCAACCCGAATCGTCGTGAGAAGCGTCTGTGGACCGACTCGGGCGACGGCGAACTGATCGTCGGGTACGTCTCGGATTCCGATCGCGACGAGTCGATGTTCATCGGCACCGAGATCGAGCGGCTCACCGACCACACGATCGGTGGAGTGTCGGAGTCGTACAAATACTCCGACATCGCCGTGTTCTACCGCACCAACACCGGTTCGCGACCGATCGAAGAAGTCTTCGTGCGCCACGGGATTCCGTACAAGGTGGTCGGCGGGACCAGGTTCTACGAGCGCAAGGAGGTCCGCGACGTCGTGGCCTATCTGCGCACCGTCGCCAACCCCGACGACTCGGTGAGCCTGCGCCGCATCCTCAACACCCCGCGACGCGGGATCGGCGACCGCGCCGAGGCGTGCGTCGCGGTACATGCCGAGAACACCGGTGCCAGCTTCTACCAGGCGCTGCTCGACGGTGCCGACGGCAGGGTTCCGCTGCTCAATTCGCGTGCGGTCAAACAGATCAGCGGGTTCGTCGAGCTGATCGAGGGATTGCGGCGCGACTTCCTGACCACCTTCGGGCAGGCCGACGATGAGGCGACCGACGTCGCGACGGTCTCTGACGCGACGGAGGAGGGTGCCGACATCGGCGAGCTGGTGGCCGCGATCGTCGACCGTAGTGGATACCGCGCCGAACTGGAGGGCTCGAGCGACCCGCAGGATGCCGCACGACTCGACAACCTCAACGAACTGATCTCTGTCGCAGCCGAATTCAGCATGGAGGCGGCTGCCGAAGCGGAGGTCGACGACGGTCTGGACGTTGGCGAGGATGTGGGTGGCACCGATGGCGAACCCGAGCCCGGATCGCTCGCGGCGTTTCTCGAGAAGGTCGCTCTCGTCGCCGACGCCGATCAGGTGCCGGACGAGGGTGACGGTGTTGTCACGCTGATGACCCTGCACACCGCCAAGGGTCTCGAGTTCCCGGTTGTCTTCGTCACCGGCTGGGAGGACGGGCATTTCCCGCACATGCGTGCGCTGGGCGATCCTGCGGAGTTGAGTGAGGAACGTCGACTCGCCTACGTCGGCATCACCCGCGCGAAGGAACGGCTGTATCTGACCCGGTCGATGACCCGCGCGTCGTGGGGGCAGCCGGTCTCGAATCCGGAATCCCGGTTCCTGCAGGAGATCCCGCAGCACCTCATCGACTGGCGGCGCACCGAGCCCAAGCGCGGCATGCGTGGATTCGGTTCCAGCGGAGGAGTTTTCGGACGCTCGGACGGCGGATCGTCGCGTACGCTCGGCCGTTCGCAGTACTCGACCGACCCCAATCGGGGTCGCAACAGGCAGATCCATCTCGACGTCGGCGATCGACACAACCATCCCAAGTACGGGATGGGCAAGGTGGTCGGCAAAGAGGGCAGTGGGGCCACCGAGCGCGTGGTCATCGACTACGGCGGTAGCACAGGGCGCGTCACGCTGTTGACGGCAGGCGGAATCCCCGGGGAGAAGCTCTGAGCCGCGCTGGACGGCGTTGCCCGGAGTTCAACCCTGGCGGGAGGCTCACTCCAGGGGCCGGGCGTGCGTCTAGGGGCCGGGAGTGTCGCTGTAGGTAAGAGAGAGTGGCTAAAGGGCCGGGGTGTCGGTCAGCCCGTGTAAGCCGACATCCGGACGCCGTGCTCGGCGAGCCACGGAGCCGGGTCGATCTTGGTGGTGCCGTTCTTCCAGACCTCGAAGTGGCAGTGCGGGCCCGTTGACTGGCCGTCGGACCCGACGAGTCCGATGACGTCGCCCGCCTTGACCGTCTGGCCCTTCTGGACGAGTACGCCGCTCGAGTACATGTGGCCGTACACGGTGACGGTGCCGTCCGATGCCTGGACCTGAATCCAGTTGCCGAAGCCCGACGCGGGGCCGGCTTCCTTGATGACGCCATCGGTCGCCGCGTGAATGGGAGTGCCCAGCGGCGCGGCGAAGTCGACGCCTCCGTGCATCGACCCCCAGCGCATCGCGAAGCCCGAGGTGAATTGGTAGATGCCGAGTGGGATCGGCGACTCGAAGTATGGCCGGCTCGCGGCAGCCTTGCGAGCGGCCTCGTCCTTGACGAGCTGTTCGCCCTCTGCGAGCTGAGAGGTGAACACGCTCATGTCCTGCGAGGAGGTGTCAGCCGCAGCGATTCCCGGCCCGAGGTCGGGAGTGGGTGCTGCGTTGTCGACATTCGCGGCGTTGGCGGGCGACGACGACGGTGCCGGCGCCTTGTCGGCGGTGCCGGCGTGAGCGGCGGCGGCGACGGCTGCGCCTGCTGCCATGGCGATGAGCGCGGCACGACCTCCGCGGAGGGCGGTCGGCGGGGCCGCGAGCCGATGCTTGCCGCGGGTACGTGTTCGACCGGGCCCGGGTATCTGCCGGAACGGCTTCTCGGCGGGCCGCATGTCGATCTCGCCGCTGAGGGGCGAGTCGACGTCGGCGTGGGGGAACGAGTCGAGCTGTGCGCCCTCGCTCTCGAAGGGGTCGTCGGCGTATGCCTCGAAGCCACCCTCGGGGATCAGGATGTCCTGTGTCAGCTCAGAGCGCGTCGGGCGGTAGTACGGCTCCCATGTCGACGGCGACCACGACTCCTGGTCTGCGGCGCTGTCGACGGCCCAGGGATCGTAGGAGTCGAGCTCGTCGATCGGAATGATCGCGGTCATCTCTTCGGCCGGGATGTCGTCGTACGTAGTGCCGCGTCGTGATGTCGCGGTGACGACCGTCGACGTCGACCTGCCCGGAGCTCCGCGTTCCGCCAAGTCGCCCACCTCGATTCCTGTTTCTTCGCTCCCGATATCGGTCGTTGTTACTGTTCGTGACCGATTCGTGATCCGTTCTGCTCGACTGACGGTAACGAAACGATTGCGGCAAGTCCAACGATCAGAGGAAAGAACCCGTCCAAATGTGAGCTGGGTCACCGTTCAACGGGTGCTGTGTACCTATCCCGAACATGATGTTCTCGATGTTGAATCTCGCCCAAATCCGTTGCGCTACGCCCTTCTTGCCGACTTCGTGCCCGGATGTTCCGAACCGGAGGCAGACTCTATACGAGGAGCGCGGCGCAGCGATCGAGGGCTGGTCGCCTGCGGCCCGATCACAACCGAACGAGTGATCTGTCGCACAAGGCGCGGAGGTCCTCTCTATGGCTGTATCCGGCAGGTTTAGAGTCCGATATGGCCCGTGTTACACCCAACATCAGCGGGCACAACGACGAAATGGTGAGCTGAATGGATCTCTTCGAATACCAGGCGAAGGAACTGTTCGCCAAGCATGGGGTTCCCACCACACCCGGTCGGGTCACCGACTCCGCCACCGATGCACGCGCGATTGCCGAGGAAATCGGTAAGCCCGTGATGATCAAGGCGCAGGTCAAGACCGGCGGACGTGGCAAGGCAGGCGGCGTGAAGTACGCCGCGACCCCTGACGACGCGCAGACCAACGCAGAAAACATCCTGGGCCTCGACATCAAGGGGCACATCGTCAAGAAGCTCCTCGTGGCAGAGGCGAGCGACATCGCCGAGGAGTACTACATCTCGTTCCTTCTCGATCGCGCCAACCGCACCTACCTGGCCATGTGCTCGGTGGAAGGCGGCATGGAGATCGAAGAGGTAGCAGCGACCAAGCCGGAGCGCCTGGCCAGGATTCCTGTCGACGCGGTCAAAGGCGTCGACGTCGCAACCGCGCGATCGATCGCCGAGCAGGGCCACTTGCCCGCCGAGGTACTCGACGCCGCCGCGGTGACGATCGCCAAGCTGTGGGAGGTCTTCGTCGGAGAAGACGCCACGCTGGTGGAGGTCAACCCGCTGGTCAGGACGCCCGACGATCAGATCCTCGCGCTCGACGGCAAGGTGACGCTCGACGAGAACGCCGACTTCCGTCATCCCGATCACGCCGAGTTCGAGGACAAGGACTCGACGGATCCGCTGGAGCAGAAGGCCAAGGAGAACGACCTCAACTACGTCAAGCTCGACGGACAGGTCGGCATCATCGGCAACGGTGCGGGTCTCGTCATGAGCACCCTCGACGTGGTCGCCTACGCAGGCGAGAACCACAACGGCGTCAAGCCCGCCAACTTCCTCGACATCGGCGGTGGCGCCTCGGCAGAGGTGATGGCCGCCGGTCTCGACGTGATCCTCGGCGACGACCAGGTCAAGAGTGTTTTCGTGAACGTCTTCGGTGGCATCACGGCGTGTGACGCCGTCGCCAACGGCATCGTCGGTGCTCTGAACAAGCTCGGCGACGAGGCGAACAAGCCCCTGGTGGTCCGTCTCGACGGCAACAAGGTCGAAGAGGGCCGCAAGATCCTGGCCGATGCGAATCACCCGCTGGTGACGCTCGCCGAAACAATGGACGCCGGCGCCGACAAGGCCGCCGAGCTGGCGAGCAAGTAAGGGGCCGCATCAATGTCGATCTTTCTGAACAAGGACAACAAGGTCATCGTCCAGGGCATCACCGGTGGCGAGGGAACCAAGCACACCGCTCTGATGCTCAAGGCGGGCACCAATGTCGTCGGCGGCGTGAACGCACGCAAGGCCGGAACGACCGTCACCCACAAGGACAAAGACGGCAACGACATCGAACTGCCCGTCTTCGGAAGCGTCGCCGAGGCGATCGAGAAGACGGGCGCCGACACGTCGATCGCATTCGTTCCGCCGAAGTTCTCCAAGGACGCGATCATCGAGGCGATCGACGCGGAGATCCCGCTGCTGGTCGTGATCACCGAGGGCATCCCGGTGCAGGATTCCGCCTACGCGTGGGCCTACAACGTGGACAAGGGCACCAAGACGCGCATCATCGGTCCGAACTGCCCGGGCATCATCACCCCGGAGGAGTCGCTGGTGGGGATCACCCCGGCGAACATCACCGGTAAGGGCCCGATCGGTCTCGTGTCGAAGTCGGGCACCCTGACCTACCAGATGATGTACGAGCTGCGTGACCTCGGCTTCTCGACCGCAATCGGTATCGGCGGCGACCCGGTCATCGGCACCACGCACATCGACGCGATCGAGGCCTTCGAGAAGGACCCCGACACGAAGGTGATCGTGATGATCGGCGAGATCGGTGGCGACGCCGAGGAGCGTGCTGCCGAGTACATCAAGGCCAACGTCTCGAAGCCCGTGGTCGGATATGTCGCGGGCTTCACCGCGCCCGAGGGCAAGACGATGGGTCACGCCGGTGCGATCGTGTCGGGTAGTTCCGGCACCGCGCAGGCGAAGAAGGAAGCCCTCGAGGCCGCAGGCGTCAAGGTCGGCAAGACGCCGAGCGAAACCGCGAAGCTGGCTCGCGAGCTGTACGAGAACCTGTGACCGCGTAGTCTCCGATTCTCCGGGCACCCCCGGTGCGGCCATTCGGGCCGCACCGGGGGTGTCTTGTTGTCGGCGTGCTGTGGTCTCTCGGGTGAGATACTGCACGGGTGACCAACGATGCCGCGGCTGCCAAGGCGGGCCAGAGTGCGGTACTCGGCGTGATGAGGCTTCCGTTCCGCGCCGCGTCGGCGATGGTCGACGCGGCCGAGCGCGTGCCGCTGGCGGGGTCGGTTGTCCGTGATGGCCGACGCGCAGTGCACACCGCGATCGAATCCGCGGAGGCGTTGGCAACCGTTGGCACGCGCACCGGTCTGGCGGCGCTGATCCGCGAGGTCGTCGATGCGTTCACCTCCGAAATCGACCTCACCGCGCTGGTGCTCGACAACGTGGACCTCGACAGGATCATTGCTTCGGTCGACATGAACGCGATCGTCGACCTCCTCGATCTCGACGCCATCGTCGCGCGGGTCGATCTCGATGCCGCAGTCGCGCGGGTGGACCTCGATGCCGCAGTCGCGCGGGTGGACCTCGATGCCGCGGTCGCGCGGGTCGACGTCGACAAGATCATCGACCGCGTCGATGTGGACAGGGTGATCTCGCGCGTCGACATCGAGGCGGTCATCGCCGGCGTCGACCTCGACGCGGTCATCGATACCGTCGACCTCGACCGTGCCGTTTCGCACGTCGACATCGACGCCGTGATCAACCGCGTCGACCTCATCGGGCTCGCCGATGTCATCATCGACGGTGTCGACCTGCCCGGAATCATCCGCGAGGCGAGTACCTCGGTGACCTCGGACGTGATGACCGACGTGCGCAGTACCAGTGAACGAGCCGACGACGCCGTCGCCGACATGGTGGGCCGTCTGCTGCGCCGACGTGTGGTTGCGGAGGTGGAGTCCGGTGAGCGTGACTGAATCTCACCCCGATTCCTCCCAGCCCGATCCTTCCCATTCCGATGTGTCCGGGCAGGGGACGGGCCACGAACGCGACGGCGCGCGCGACTCCTCCGACGTCGTGTCCGGTGATCGGGCTGTACGCCGCGAGGCGCGAAAGAACCAGTTCCACGCCGTTCACGACACCTCGAAGTCGGCGGGGATCGTGAGCCGCGGGGTAGGCGCGGTGATCGACCTGATCGTCGTGCTGGTCATCATGAGCGCCATCTATCTGGGAGTCGTGATGGCCAGGCTCCTCTACAACGTCCACGACTTCTCGATGCCGAGCACCAACGGGTTCTTCACGATCGGCGCGTTCATCGTCGTGTCGATCGTGTATCTCGCCAGCTGTTGGGCTGTGTCGGGCCGGACGCTCGGCAGCGTGGTGATGGGGATTCGTGTGGTGAACCGCAAGGGAAACCGTCTACGCCCGACAATCGCCGTGCTGAGGTCGGTGATCTGCGTGTTCTTCGCCATCGGCCTGTTGTGGGTCGGTGTCGACAGCAGACGACGGTCGGTGGCCGACGTGCTGCTGCGCACGCGAGTCGTGTACTCGCGCTAGCTCTGTCACCCCGGGTGAGAACACGACTACCGTGACTGTGTGGGCGAATCGGATCGGCTTTCGGCAATCGACATGGTGACCACACTGGTCGACGAGGGTACCTGGCGGTCTTGGGACACAGCGCCCGCATACGTCGCACTCGATGCCACGTATGCGGCCGCGCTCGGCAGGGCGCGCAGACGTACCGGTGTCGACGAATCGGTGATCACCGGCGTCGGGGAGGTCTCCGGTAGCCCGATTGTGCTGGTGGTCAGCGAGTTCGGATTCCTGGCCGGCTCCATCGGGCAAGCGGCCGGGGAGCGAGTGGTCGCCGCCGTCCGCCGTGCGACTCGTGAGCGGCTGCCGGTCTTGGCACTGCCGGCGTCGGGTGGAACCCGGATGCAAGAGGGAACGGTGGCTTTCCTACAGATGGCGGCCATAGCCGAGGCCGTCGAATGTCATCGGCGGGCGGGCCTGCTGTATCTGGTGTATCTACGCGATCCGACGACGGGCGGTGTGTTCGCATCGTGGGGATCCATGGGGCACATCACCTGGGCCGAACCCGGCGCGCTCATCGGCTTCCTCGGCCCGCGCGTGTTCGAGGGGCTGCACCACACAGCATTTCCCGAGGGCGTGCAGGTGTCGGAAAACCTTGCTGCACAAGGCATCGTCGACGCGTTGGTGCCGGTGGACGAGCTCGCGCAACGCGTCGGCAGCGTCGTCGACCTGCTCGTCGAGACCGACGATTCTCCCGCGGAGCCGATTTCGTCGCCCGCGGAGCCGACTTCGTCCCAGCCGGAGCCGACTTCGTCGCTGAGCGGGTCTGCCGCGATGAGCTCGTGGGACCACGTGCGCGCGACGCGCGCTCCCCACCGACCTGGGCTGCGGCAACTGCTGACCGACGAGACAGCGGTGATCCACGACGTCGGACCGATCATCTTGGCGCTGAGTCGATTCGGGCGGACCACGGCTGTCGTGATCGGTCAGGATCGGGCAGTCCAGGCGCAGGGGCGGCTCGTCGGGCCCGCGGATCTGCGGGTCGCGCGTCGAGGCATGGTTGTGGCCACAGAACTGCGGCTGCCCGTCGTCACGGTGATCGACACCCCCGGCGCCGACCTGTCCGTCGCCGCGGAGGAGGGCGGACTCGCGCGTGAGATCGCGCTCTGCCTGGCGGATCTCATTGCGGTCCCGCGTCCCACGGTGTCGGTCTTGCTCGGTGAAGGGGCCGGAGGCGCGGCACTTGCGTTGTTCCCCACGGATCGTCGACTTGCTGCACACGACGCGTGGCTGTCGCCCCTACCGCCCGAGGGTGCGAGTGTGATCGTGCACCGCGACACCGCCCACGCACCTGAACTCGCTGCGGCACAGGGCATTGTCGCCACCGACCTCGCCGACCGGGGCGAGATCGACGATCTCGTGTACTGGGGCCCCGACGCCGCAGAGGGTCTCCGTGCGCATATCGGGCGGACGCTGACGGGACTCGCGCCCGATCGTGCACGGCGCGTGCATCACTCGACAACCGTGAGTCGGAGCCGCACCCTCGCCGTTGGCGCAATCATCCGCGACGACCGCGGCCGCTTCCTGCTGGTCCAGCGCCTGCGTGACCCGCAGGCGGGGCGGTGGACGGTACCCGGCGGGAAGGTCGACCCGGTGGATACCGTCGGCCCGAACGGAATCCGTGACGATGCGGACGTGCTCGTCGCAGCAGTGATTCGCGAGATCGCCGAGGAGACGGGAATCGACGTCATGGTCGGCACCGAGGCCTGGGTGGTCGAGATACCCGACGGGAAGGGAGGGGTGTTCGAGATCCACGACTTCGTCGCCGTCCCGGTCGGGGGTGCACTGCGCGCCGCCGACGATGCGGCGGACGCCGGGTGGTTCACCGTCGACGAGATGCGCGCACTGCCGCTGACCGACGGACTGATCGAGCACCTGACGGCGGGCGGGTTCATCGAATGAAGCCGCTCCGATTCGCCGTGAACACAATCCGGCAGGCGGGCCAGTACTTTGGGAACTGGCTGGCTCGCCGCGCACGCCACCGATGACACCGCGCGGCACCGACGACCGAGGAGCGAGATGACCGACCTTCTGCCTCTGGACCCCGACGAATTGCTCACGACGACCCGCTCGGTTCGCAAGCGACTCGACCTGGAGCGACCTGTTCCGATCGAGGTGGTCCGCGAAGCGCTCGAGGTCGCGATCCAGGCCCCGACCGGGTCGAACGCGCAGGGGTGGCATTGGATCGTCATCACCGACACCGACCTCAAGCGTCAGGTCGCCGACTACTACGCCCGCTCGTTCGCCGCATATTCGGCGCAGCGGACGGTGTCGACCGAGACCGCCCGACGAGTCGCGGCCAGTGCCCAGTACCTCGCCGACGTGATGGGTGAGGTACCCGTGTTGGTGCTGGGCGCGATCAAGACGGGCGGCGAGTTGCCCGAGGGAAATCAGGCCGGGGTGTGGGGATCACTGCTTCCCGGCGCCTGGAGTCTGATGCTGGCACTGCGGGCACGCGGACTTGGCTCGGCGTGGACGACCTTGCACCTGACCTACGAGCAGGAGGTGGCCGACCTGCTCGGTATCCCCGACGGAGTACACCAGGGCGTACTCCTGCCGATCGCCTACACCCAGGGCACCGACTTCTCACCGGCGCAACGCAAGCCGCTCGACGACGTCTTGCACGTCAACGGTTGGTGATCGACGCGGCGGAACACGTCGCGTGCTCGACCGTCCCGACGGTAGATTCGATGGCACCATGAGCCCAGCAGACCCCGTCGAGGCCCCAACGCGCGCAACACCGGTCACCCCGCCGCTCACCAAACGTGGTGAGGCGAAGGCTGCTCGGCGTCGGGAAATGCTCGACGCCGCTGCGCGCCAGATGGCCGCCAGGGGATTCGCCGGGGTGCGTCTCGAGGACATCGGCGGCGCCGTCGGTGTCAGCGGACCCGCGATGTATCGACATTTCGCGTCGAAGACCGACCTTCTCGACCAGATGCTGCTCGACATCAGCCACCGGCTCCGCGACGGGGGCGCCGAGGTCGTCGACCGCGGACTACCGCCCGCCGAGACGCTTGAGGCGTTGATCCACTTCCACATCGACGTCCTGGTCAGTAAACCCGACCTGATCGTCGTGCAGGATCGAGACCTGCACAACCTGACACCCGCAGCCAATCACGAGGTGCGGTCGCTGCAGCGCCGCTACGTCGAGCAGTGGGTGGACGTCCTGCTCGCACTGATGACCGAACGCGGTGTGACTCTGGCGCGGCAGGAGGCCCGCGTTCGTGTGCACGCGATGTTCGGCCTGCTCAACTCCTCGCCGCGACTGCCCGCGCTCGACAGCGATCGCCTGCGCGCCGTCCTGACGGCGATGGCCACCGCCGCGCTGGAGT
Organism: Gordonia otitidis; assembly: GCF_020735545.1. Classification (NCBI taxonomy): domain Bacteria; kingdom Bacillati; phylum Actinomycetota; class Actinomycetes; order Mycobacteriales; family Gordoniaceae; genus Gordonia; species Gordonia otitidis. The sequence continues at coordinate 850,804 of NZ_CP085974.1, read as the reverse complement.
CCGCGCAGTAGCGCGGTGGCTCCGGGGGTCGACCCTGCTTCAGGGCCGGCGCCGCGCCGAAAGTAGGGGAAGGCGCTGAAAGTAGGGGAAGGGATGTTTCCGCTAGTTTTGGGCGTTTCCGCGGGTTGTTTCTGGGGGAAGCGTCGAAAACCCGCGGGAGGGTTCAGGGCGGGCCCGTGCTGAAAGTAGGGGAAGGTTCTGCGCTGGGTTCTTCCGCTGGTTTTGGGCGTTTCCGCGGGTTGTTTCTAGGGGAAGCGTCGAAAACCCGCGGAAGGGTCCAGCGGGACAGCGCTGAAAGCAGGGGAAGGGTCCGCGCCCGACCCTTCCCCTACTTTCCACCCCACCCCACCCCAGTCCGGGCAGCCACCCCGGTCGGGCAGCGGTGTCAGATGCCCAACTCGGCTCGGCGCCGCTCGACCTCTGCGCGATACTTCGCGACGTTGTCCATCTTGATCTGCTCGTAGCCGCGGACCATGTCGGGTAGACCCGCCAGCTCGACGAGCGCAGACAGTCGGCCAGGCTCGGCGGTCGCGGAAGCGAGGGCACCGAGAATGGCGTCGACGAGATCGGAATACTCGACGACGAGCTCGCGCTCGGTGCGTCGGATCTCGGTGTAGCCGAACGGATCGAGGCGCGTGCCGCGCAACTTCTTCATCTTCGCGAGCCCGGCGAGCACGGGCGCGGTGCGGGCGCCGAACGCCATCTTCTCCTTGCGGCCCAGTGCACGCAGCAGCGGGGGGTGCAACCGTACGGCGACTTTCGCGTCGTCGCCGTACTCGCCCGCGATCTGCGCGGCGAATGCCGGGTCGGCGGTCAGTCGTGCCACCTCGTACTCGTCCTTGTACGCCATGAGCTTGTACAGATTACGGGCGACGGCGTCGACGAGTTCGGGACTACCCGACTCGCGTGCCACCCGGCCGACGACGTCGAGATATGCACCGGCGTAACGTTCGTCGGCGTAGACGACGAGCTCGTCGACGCGGATTCCGACCGTATAGGCGAGGTCGTCGCTGAGGCCGAGGTGCGCAATCTGTCCACGAGCGAACGAACTGGGCTCCACCGCAACGGGTTCGACACCCGCCGCGGTGATCTCGTGCGAGACCGCCTCCGGGTCCTCGATGACCTGGCGTCCGCGTCGGAATGCCTGGAGGTTGGCCGCGACGGCGACGCCGTTGAGTTCGACGGCGCGTTCGATCGCCTCCGCCGAGATCGGTAGTGCGCCGGTCTGATACGCCGCGCCCACCATCACCATGTTGGCGAACTGCTCGTCGTCGAACAGCTCGGTCGCGAGCGCGCCCGCGTCGAGATAGGCCGCCCGCGACACCCTGGCGTCGATCGATTCGTGCACCGAGACGTCGGCGGGGAAGCCCACCGACGTGTCGATGACCATGGCGCCGGTGGGGATTCGGGTCGTCGAGACCACCGCGACGGTGCGGTCGGGTGCGGTCACCTTCAGATTCGCCGGATCGGTCCCGACGATGGAGTCGCATGCGAGGTACAGGTCGCAGGTGTCGGCCGCGGCCTTGGCGGCCTGTTCGATGAGGCGCAGGTCGGCTCGACCAGCGTCGGGACCGGCCGAGGACAGCGCGGAGACCTTGATGTCACTGACCACGGCACCGCCCTTCTGCGCGAGGCCGGTCATGTCGACGGTCCTGGCCGCATGTCCGTCGAGGAACGCCGCGGTGGCGAGGATCTGCGACACGGTGACCACCCCGGTACCGCCGATTCCCGTGATACGCATCGTGAAATCGGTGCCCGCCGTGACTGGCCGTGAGGTCGAGGGAGTGGGGATTGCAGCGGCGTCGATCTCGGTTGCGCGGCGCGACTCCGGCGTGTGACCCGGCGTGACGGTGACGAACGACGGGCAATCGCCCTTGAGACAGGAGAAGTCGAGATTGCACGAACTCTGGTCGATGCGCGTCTTGCGGCCGAACTCGGTCGAGACGGGATGTACCGACAGGCAATTCGACTTCTCGCCGCAGTCACCGCACCCCTCGCAGATGCGTTCGTTGATCACGACACGCTGCGTGGGGGTGGACATCTGACCACGCTTGCGTTTACGTCGCTTCTCCGCCGCGCAGTGCTGGTCGTGGATGAGGACTGTGACACCGGGGATCCCGGCGAGATCGCGCTGTATCTCGGCGAGGTCGGACCGGTCACGCACATCGACGCCGTCCGCCAGGTCTGCCGATCGCGTGCGTGACGGATCGTCGGAGGTGACGACGATGCGCGACACACCCTCGGCGGCGAGCAATCGTGTCAGCTGTGCGAGGCTGAACTCGCCCACCGGATCCTGACCACCGGTCATCGCGACGGTGCCGTTGTAGAGCAGTTTGTAGGTGATGTTCTCACCCGATGCGACGGCGGCACGCAGGGCGAGCGACCCCGAATGCGTGAACGTCCCGTCGCCGATGTTCTGCACGAAGTGGTCGGCGGGTACGAACGGTGCCATGCCGAGCCACTGCGCGCCTTCGCCGCCCATCTGGGTGACTCCGGCGATGTCGCCCACCTGCTGCGGGTCCATCATCAGAACCATGGCGTGACAACCGATTCCGCCGCCGACGAGGGTTCCCGGACTGACCTTGGTGGAGCTGTTGTGGGGGCAGCCCGAGCAGAAATACGGGGTGCGTACCGCGAGAGGGAGCTCGATGCGAGTGGGAGATCGACGCGCATTATGTTGATCGAGCCACGTCTGTGCGGCGTCGAGGTGATGGTGTCGGGCCAGCCTCGTCGCGAGCCCGAGAGTGACTGCGTCGACGTCGAGTTCACCGAATCGGGAGAACAACGTCGACCCGTCCTCGTGGACCTTGCCGACGATGCGCGGGGCGCGGGGGTGGCGATAGAGCATGTCGCGCATCATGGTCTCGATGAAGTCGCGCTTCTCCTCGACGACGATGACCTCGTCGAGCTGACCCGCGGCGGTGTCGGTGATGAAGCGTTCGAGGATGTCGCGGTCGAGCGGATAGACCATGCCGAGCTTGAGGATGCGAATACCCGCGCGCTGCATGTCTGCTTCGTCGAGACCCATGAGGCGCAATGCATTACGCAGATCGAGGTAGGTCTTTCCGGCGGCGACCAGACCGATCCTGTCGTCGCCGCTTCGCACCGCGATCCGGTTGACGCCGTTGAGTTGCGCGTATGCGAGCGCGCGCGGGATGCGGGTGGTGAGCTGATTCTGCTCGAGCTCCATGAGATTGGCGCCGAGTAGCTTGCCGCTCGGTACGTGCGGACTCCGACCGAGATCGCCGTAGACGGGTAGTACGCGGTCGGGGTGCACCACGGCGGTCGACGAACCGTCGGCCACGTGCGCGGAGATCTTGAGCGAGGTCCACAGACCGCTGACCCGACTCATCACTGCAGCGTGCACCCCGAGGTCGAGGATGTCCTGGGAGTCGGCGGGGTAGAGGGTCGGGATGTAGAGGTCTGCGAGCGCCATCTCCGAGGTGCAGGGGACCGTCGAACTCTTGGCGGCGGGATCGTCGCCGACGAGGGCCACCGCGCCACCGTCGGGATGCGTGCCGATGAGGTTGGCGTGGCGCAGTGCGTCCGACGCCCGATCGAGGCCCGGTGCCTTGCCGTACCAGTAGCCGACGACCCCGTTGCGTAGGTGACCGTCGTCGTCGGCCGCCAGTGGGCCTAGGGTCGGTGCCAGTTGCGATCCCATCACCGATGTCGCTGCGAGCTCCTCGTTGAGCCCTGGTCGGTGCACGACATCGAAGGGTGCGAGGAGCGACTTTCTGCGCATGAGTTCGAGGTCGAAGCCCGCCAGTGGTGATCCCTCGTAGCCGGAGACGAACGACGCCGTGCGGAGATTCTGCCTGCGGTCGATACGTGCGCGGTCGGCGATCATCCGGACGAGCGCTGTGATGCCACCGAGAAAGATCGGACCCTCTTCGCGGGTGTAGCGATCGTCGAGTGTGAAGTCACCGGGGCGCATCGACGCGCGGGGTGCTGCAGCTGCTGATGTCTTCGCGGTGGTGTCGCGCCGAAATCGGTCGGCTCGATCATCTGCGAGGGTCACGGGTTCACCTGGCCTTCGTGTTGTGTCGGCGTCGGCACCGGGTGTGGCCGACGACCTGTGGGCTGGGTCCGGGGTGGTGGACCGCACCCTCAACAGTACGAAATTGCGTGACGCGCGTCACGCTAGACCCGACAATGACTGGTAGGTGACAGCGTCCCAGCAATCGGCTAGAGTCAATTCAGTTAATTGCAGCTAACTGAAAGGTCTGACTGTGACGAGTGTGGTCTCGACAGGCTCGACCAGCGGTGGCGGCTCGACCAGCGGTGGCGGCTCGACCGGCGGAAGTGGTGCGCATCCGACCGGCCGCGAGGTGCACGAATCCCACGTCGCGACGCTGCGCGAGCGTCTCGAGCGCGTCGCGGTCGGCGGTGGTGAACGCGCTCGTGAGCGCCACATCTCCCGGGGCAAGCTACTGCCACGCGACCGGGTCGACGGTCTTCTCGACGTCGGGTCACCGTTCCTCGAGGTCGCCCCGCTCGCGGCATTCGGCATGTACGACGACAAGGTTCCGTCGGCGGGCGTGATCGCCGGTGTCGGGCGTGTGGCTGGTCGCGAATGCATGATCGTCGCCAACGATGCGACGGTGTCGGGCGGCACCTACTACCCGATGACGGTCAAGAAGCATCTGCGTGCGCAGGAGATCGCCGCAGCGAATCGTCTGCCCTGCATCTACCTCGTCGACTCGGGCGGGGCGATGCTGCTCCAACAGGACGAGGTGTTTCCCGACCGCGAGCACTTCGGCCGCATCTTCTACAACCAGGCAACCATGAGTGCCGCGGGCATCCCGCAGATCGCCGCGGTGCTCGGGTCGTCCACCGCCGGCGGCGCCTATGTACCCGCGATGAGCGACGAGACCGTGATCGTCCGCAACCAGGGCACGATCTTCCTCGCCGGTCCGCCACTGGTGAAGGCGGCGACGGGCGAGGACGTCACCGCAGAGGACCTCGGTGGCGGTGCGATGCACTCGTCGGTGTCCGGTGTCACCGACCATCTCGTCGACAACGACCAGCAGGCGCTGGCCAAGGTGCGCGAGATCGTCGCCACGCTCGGCCCGCGTGACCCTGCACAGTGGGAAACCATCGCGCCACGCGAACCCGTACGCAGCCAGACCGACATCTACGACGTGGTCCCCACCGATGCCCGCACACCGTACGACGTGCGCCAGGTGATCGAGATCATCAGCGACGCGGGAGAGTTCACCGAGTTCAAGGCGAACTACGGCACCACGCTCGTGACCGCATTCGCGCACGTACACGGACACCCGGTCGGCTTCGTCGCCAACAACGGCGTGCTGTTCAGCGAATCGGCGCTCAAGGGAGCACATTTCATCGAACTGTGCGACCAGCGTCGAATCCCGTTGGTGTTCCTACAGAACATCACCGGGTTCATGGTCGGGCGCGCCTACGAGGAGGGCGGCATCGCCAAGAACGGCGCCAAGATGGTCAACGCCGTCGCGTGCGCGCGCGTGCCGAAGTTCACCGTGATGATCGGCGGGTCGTTCGGCGCGGGCAACTACTCGATGTGCGGCCGTGCGTACTCGCCCCGATTCCTGTGGTCATGGCCGAACGCACGCATCTCGGTCATGGGTGGACCGCAGGCCGCCGACACCCTGGCGACCGTGCGTCGCAATCAGATCGAGCGGTCCGGCGACGACTGGTCGACCGACGACGAGGAGGCGTTCAAGGCGCCGATCCGGAAACAATTCGACGAGCAGTCCGATGCCTATTATTCGACTGCGCGACTGTGGGACGACGGCATCGTCGATCCGGCACAGACCCGCACACTTCTCGGCTTGGCGCTCGAAACGGCACGCCACGCACCGCTGGCGGAACCTCGTTACGGCGTGTTCCGGATGTGACCACGCGATCGATGCGAACCCAGACCAACGAAGCGATTCCAGCGACCATGGATGCGAGTGACATGACGACACCGACACCCCGCCCGATCCGCAGTGTTCTCGTCGCCAATCGTGGCGAGATCGCGTGTCGGGTCATCGAGACCTTGCGTCGCATGGGGATTCGCAGCATCGCCGTCTACTCCGACGCGGATGCCGACGCCCTGCACGTGCGGATGGCCGACGTCGCCGTGCGGCTCGGACCCGCGCCGGCCGCGCAGAGCTACCTCGACATCGACGCCGTGGTGCGGGCCGCGCAGCAGACCGGAGCCGACGCGGTGCATCCCGGCTACGGATTTCTGTCCGAGAACCAGAAATTCGCGGCAGCGCTCGATGCCGCCGCCATCACGTTCATCGGACCGCCCGCAGCGGCGATCGCGACGATGGGCGACAAGATCACCGCGCGCGCGGCTGTCGTCGAACGCGATGTCCCGGTGGTTCCCGGCCTGTCACGTCCCGGCCTGTCCGACGACGATCTGATCGCCGCGGCACCCGACATCGGATTCCCGGTACTGATCAAACCGAGCGCCGGTGGTGGCGGCAAGGGCATGCACCGTGTGGAGGACCCCGAGGAGCTGCCCGCCGCACTGCAGCGTGCGCGTCGTGAGGCCGGATCGGCATTCGGCGACGACTCGCTGTTCCTCGAGCACTTCGTCGACACGCCCCGCCACATCGAGGTGCAGATCCTCGCCGACAAGTACGGCAACGTGATTCACCTCGGTGAGCGCGAGTGTTCGCTCCAACGCCGACATCAGAAGGTCATCGAGGAGGCACCCTCGGCACTCCTCGACGAGGCGACACGCGCCAGAATCGGTGAAGCGGCATGCGACGCCGCGCGCAGCGTCGGCTACACCGGAGCGGGCACCGTCGAATTCATCGTGTCCGCCAAGCGGCCGGACCAGTTCTTCTTCATGGAGATGAACACCCGCCTGCAGGTGGAGCACCCTGTGACCGAACTGGTCACCGGGATAGACCTCGTCGAGCAACAGGTCCGGGTGGCACGCGGCGAGAAACTGGCGCTTACCCAGGGCGACGTCAAGCTGTCGGGGCATGCGATCGAGGCGCGGGTCTACGCCGAGGACCCCGCGCGCGGTTTCCTGCCGACGGGCGGCACGATCGTCGCTCTCGACCAGCCCGACGACCGGTCCGACACGAGTGGACACCGCGGTGTACGTGTCGACTCCGCGATGTTCGCGGGCATGGTCGTCGGCAGCGACTACGACCCCATGCTGGCGAAGGTCATCGCCTACGGCGGTGATCGGGACGAAGCGATCGAACGCCTCGACCAGGCGCTCGCACACACCCGAGTGCTCGGTGTGGTGACCAACATCGACTTCTGCCGATTCGTGTTGGCGCAGCAGCGCGTCCGCGACGCCGACCTCGACACGGAGCTCCTCGACCGACTGGTCGTGGATTACACTGCACCGCAACCGGTTCCGGAGGCCCTGGTTCTGGTCGGCGCTGCTCGGACCGGGTTCCGTGCGTCGGGAGACGTGTGGCGCACCGAGGTCGGCTGGCGGATCGGCGCGCCCGCGCCGGTGGTGACCCGCATCGTCGACGGCGAGGGGAGACATTGGACGGTCACGCTGCGCGTCGACGCCGCAACCGACGAGACACTTCGCGGGCACGCATCGGTCACCGGCGATGTCGACGGAGACGACGAACCGTGGGAAGCAGACGTTGAGTACCGTCGGATTACGCAGAGCGGCAACGATTCCCACGTCGATCGATTAATCGTCGACGGTGTCAGCCAGTCGTGGTCACATGCCGAGGTCGACGGATCATGGTGGGTATCGGGTCCGCACGGAACGTGGACGCTCGAACTCGCCCGGCCGATTCTCGACGAGGCCGCCGACGAGCAGGCAGGGGAGATCACCTCGCCGATGCCGGGAACCGTCGTCGCGGTGTCGGTCGCCGACGGTGAGGCGGTGGAGGCAGGCGTCCCCGTCATCGTCGTCGAGGCGATGAAGATGGAGCACACCCTGACCGCGCCGACGGCCGGTGTCGTCGCACTCGCCGCGAAGGTCGGCGACAAGGTCGCGGCCGGTCACACACTTGCACAGATAACAGACGAGAACTCGATGGAGCAGGCGAACTGATGGAACTCAGCCAGGAATACACCGACCTGATCGGCAGCGTGCGGGACTTCGCGCAGTCGGTTGTCGCGCCGGTCTCAGCCACACACGATGCCGAACACAGCTTCCCGTACGAGGTCGTCTCGCAGATGGGCAAGATGGGACTGTTCGGACTGCCCTTCCCCGAGGAGTACGGCGGGATGGGCGGCGACTATTTCGCGCTGTCGTTGGCACTCGAAGAACTCGGCAAGGTCGACCAGTCGGTCGCCATCACGCTCGAAGCCGGAGTCAGCCTCGGCGCGATGCCCATCTACAAGTTCGGCACCGAGGAGCAGAAGCAGCGCTACCTACCCGACCTGACGTCGGGCGTCGCACTCGCCGGCTTCGGTCTCACCGAACCGGGGGCGGGATCGGATGCGGGGGCCACCGCAACCACTGCCCGCGACGACGGTGACAGTTGGATCATCAACGGCGCCAAGCAGTTCATCACGAACTCCGGAACCGATATCACCTCGCTGGTCACCGTCACCGCGGTCACCGGTGTGAAGGAGAACGGGCGCAAGGAGATCTCCACCATCATCGTGCCCTCCGACACCGCCGGGTTCACCGCGGAACCGGCGTACAACAAGGTCGGTTGGAACGCCTCGGACACCCATCCGTTGACGTTCACGGACGCGCGCGTGCCCAAGGAGAATCTGCTGGGAACCCGTGGTCGCGGGTACGCGAACTTCCTGTCGATCCTCGACGAGGGCCGCATCGCGATCGCGGCGCTCGCGACCGGTGTCGCCCAGGGATGTGTGGACGAGAGCGTGAAGTACGCCAAGGAGCGTCAGTCCTTCGGGCAACCGATCGGCAACTACCAGTCGGTGTCGTTCGCGATCGCCCGGATGGAGGCCAGGGCGCACGTGGCCCGCACCGCCTACTACGATGTCGCGGCGAAGATGTTGGCGGGCAAGCCGTTCAAGAAAGAGGCGTCGATCGCCAAGATGATCGCCAGTGAGGCCGCGATGGACAACGCGCGCATGGCGACACAGATCCACGGCGGCTACGGCTTCATGAACGAGTACCCGGTGGCGCGTCACTATCGCGACTCGAAGATCCTCGAGATCGGGGAGGGCACCACCGAGGTTCAGCTCATGCTGATCGCGCGCGAGTTGGGCTTCTCATGAACGACGACACGCAATCGTCCACGTCGACGGTGCGCAGAGTGATACAACGCGGACTGTGGTTCGAGGAATTCGACGAGGGCACGGTCTACGAGCACCGGCCGGGTCGAACCGTGACCGAGGCCGACAACGTGTTGTTCACCACGCTCACCATGAACACCCAGGCGCTGCATCTCGACGCCGCATGGTCGGCACAGCAACCGGGTTTCGGCGGTCAGCGACTCATCAACTCGATGTTCACGCTGTCGACCATCGTGGGTCTGTCGGTGTCGCAACTGACGCAGGGGACACTCGTGGCGAACCTCGGATTCAGCGAGGTCGCTTTTCCCGCACCGCTGTTCGCAGGCGACACGCTGTACGCGGAGACCGAGTGCACCGGCAAGCGCGAATCGAGGTCACGGCCCGGCGAGGGAGTGGTCAACCTCCTCCACATCGGCCGCAACCAGGACGGGGTGGTCGTCGCACGTGCTGCGAGGGCCACACTGGTACGGAAGCAACCCGACGACTGACCCGCGGGAGACACACCTCCGCGGGGCGTCCGACGAACAGGAGTGAGAATCGTGACCACCGGCCCGATCGTGCCACCCAATCAGTTTGGTGTTGCCAGCCAGATCGGCAACGAACCCCAGATGCTGGCCAACGCATGGCTGCCATCCGGTCCCGCGATGCTCTTCTGTCCGGCCGACCGTCCCGAGCGCTACCAGAAGGCGCTGGAACGGGCCGATGTTGTCATCCTCGACCTCGAAGACGCCGTTGCCCCGGAGAACCGCACCGACGCCCGAGAAGCGTTGATCGCCAATGCCATCGACCCCGACCGCACAGTGGTGCGAATCAATCCGGCGGGCACCGGTGACTACCGACGTGACCTGGCCGCCCTGAGCGACACCAACTATCGAGTGGTCATGCAAGCCAAGGCGGAGACCGCCGAGTCGGTGATCGAAACAGCGTTTCAGACGATCGCCCTCATCGAGACGCCGCTCGGAGTGGTGAATGTCAACCAGATCGCGCAGGCGGTGAACTGCATCGGATTGATGTGGGGTGCAGAGGATCTCGTCGCGGGTCTCGGTGGTAAGTCGAGTCGCTTCGCCGCCGGTGAGCCGGGCGCCGGCACGTACCGCGACGTGGCGCGTTACGCCCGTGCGATGGTGCGCATCTCCTCGGCAGCCGCCGGTATCTTCGCAGTCGATTCGGTGCATCTCGACATCCCCGACACCGACGGGCTCGCCGCCGAGGTGCGTGACGCCGTGGCACTGGGCTACGCCGCGACCGCGTGCATCCACCCCTCGCAGGTGGAGGTCATCCGCACCGGGTACAGCCCCGACCCCGACGAAGTCGATTGGGCGAAGAAGGTTCTCGAGAAGTCCGAAGAGTTCGGGGGCGGTGTATTCAGCCTCGACGGCCAGATGATCGACGGTCCGGTGTTGCGTCAGGCTGAGGCCGTGCTGGCCCGCGCTGCGGCCGCGGAGAATCTGACAACACCATGACCGCCACCGACGGCGCAGGCTGTGAGCCGGTCGACGCCGGTCGGGCTGGACTAGACCACCGCCTGTGAGCACATCCCAGAGTCCGCGACAAGAAAGTGACCGAAATGGACGAGCAGACCGTCGAACTGTCTTATGCCCGTGGTGAAGACAGCCCACCGCTGCTGACCGAGCCGATCGGTGCGACACTGGCACGCACGACCGAGTCCTTCCCCGACAATCTCGCGCTCGTCGACGCGCCCACCGACCGCACCTGGACCTACCGCGAGTTCCGCGCCGACGTTCTGGCGCTCGCCGCGGGTCTGCTCCGACTCGGAGTGGGCAAGGGTGACCGCGTCGGACTCTGGGCGCCCAATCGCCCCGAGTGGGTGGTCACCCAGTACGCCACGGCGGAGATCGGTGCCATTCTCGTCAACCTCAACCCTGCGTACCGGCAGAACGAACTCGACTATGCGTTGACGCAGTCGGGAACCAGCGTCGTCCTCGCAGCAAAGCGGTACAAGGACTCCGACTACAAGGGCATGCTCGACGCTGCACGTCCGTCGGCGCCGGAGTTGCGTGAGGTGATCTGCTTCGAGACGCCTGCATGGCAGGAGTTGGTCGCGCAACCGTCGAACGACGAGTTGTCGGCTGTCGCAGAATGCGCGGCGACACTCGAACCACACGACCCGATCAACATCCAGTACACCTCGGGCACAACGGGTTTCCCGAAGGGTGCGACCCTCACGCACAGCAACATCAGCAACAACGGCTACCTGGTGGGGGAACTCCTCGCCTATACCGACGCCGACCGGATAGCCATCCCGGTGCCCTTCTATCACTGCTTCGGCATGTGTGATGGGCAATTTGGCGGCCACGAGTCACGGTGCGGCGATGGTCATCCCGTCACCGACGTTCGACCCCGAAGCCGCGTTGCGTGCTGTCGCCGAGTATCGCTGCACCAGTTTGTACGGTGTGCCGACCATGTTCATCGCGGAATTGGCGCTGCTCGACCACTCCGAGCCCGGGCAGTTCGATCTGTCGAGCCTGCGCACCGGGATCATGGCGGGCTCGCCGTGCCCCGAGCATGTGATGCGGCAGGTCGTCGACCGGATGCACATGGGTGAGGTCTCCATTTGTTACGGCATGACCGAGACATCGCCGGTGTCGTGTCAGACCCGTGTCGACGATCCACTGGAACTGCGCGTTGGCACCGTGGGACGGGTCGGGCCGCATCTGGAGATCAAGGTCGTCGACCCGATCTCGGGAGAAACGTTGCCCCGTGGGGAAACCGGAGAGTTCTGCACGCGCGGATACAGCGTGATGAGCGGGTATTGGAACGAGCCGGTGAAGACAGCCGAGGCCCTCGACGCCGACGGGTGGATGCACACGGGCGACCTCGCCGTCATGGACGCCGGGAGCGGAGCGAGCGGGTCGAATGTGACCGACGCCGGGAGCGGAGCGGGGTACGTGCGTATCACCGGGCGGATCAAGGACATGGTGATACGCGGCGGCGAGAACATCTACCCGCGGGAGATCGAGGAATTCCTCTACACGCATCCCGATATTCTCGACGCGCAGGTCATCGGAGTGCCGGACGAACGCTACGGTGAAGAACTGATGGCATGGATCCAGTTGCGCGACGGGGTCGCCGATCTCACTGCCGACGATGTCCGCGAGTTCGCGACCGGCAAGATCGCACGGCACAAGATCCCGCGCTATGTGCACGTGGTCAAGGAGTTCCCGATGACGGTCACCGGCAAGGTGCGCAAGGTGGCCATGCGGGAGGAATCGGTCGACTTGCTGGGGTTGTCGTGATGGGATCGTCGACGCACAGCGATACCGCCAGTCGCATCGACGATTTCGCGCGGCAGGTGGCAGCGCGACACGGCGTCGACACGGCGTCGTACGACGCGTTGTGGTCATGGTCGGTGGAGCAGCCGGCGCAGTTCTGGCGCGCGGTGTGGGAGTACTTCGAACTCGACGACATCGCCGGTCCGTTGGCCGATGGTGACGACGCCGTGCTCGCGTCGACGACCATGCCTGGAGCGCAGTGGTTTCCGGGTGTCACCCTGAATTACGTCGACCAGGTCTTCCGCAACGCCGACGAGCCCGGCGCGGCCGACCGTGCGGCGATTGTGGGCGTCGACGAGGACGGCGCACGGGTGACTCTGAGCTGGACGCAACTGCGAGAACAGTCGTTGGCGTTCGCGCAGCGACTGCGCGAACTCGGTGTCGGTGTCTCTGACGTGGTCGCCGCGTACCTGCCGGACATTCCCGAGGCGTTGGTGGCTTTCCTCGGTACCGCTGCGGTCGGGGCTATCTGGTCGGGGTGCGGCCAGGACTACGCGCCATCAGGTGCGGCGGGACGACTGGCTCAACTCGGACCGAAGGTCCTCGTGACAGCCGATGGGTATCGCTACAACGGTAAGGACATCGACAAAGCCGCCGACAGTGCAGAGCTCGCGGGCCTTCTCGACGACTTACGCGCGCACGTTGTCGTCGGCGACCCGTCGCGTCAACCCACCCGCGACATCGATGTCGTCGACTATGAGTCGGTGGTGGCGCGGCCGCGTGAGGTCGACGCCGACATCCCTGTCAAGGTCGGTTTCGACCACCCACTGTGGGTGTTGTTCAGTTCCGGGACCACCGGTCGGCCCAAGGGGATCGTGCACGGGCACGGTGGCGTCGTCGTCGAACATCTCAAAGCGGCCGGGCTGCACGCTGATCTGTCTCGCGACGATGTGTTCTTCTGGCACACCGCATTGAGCTGGATGATGTGGAACTTCCAGGCGGCTGGTCTGCTCGTCGGCGCGGAGATCGTGTGTTACAGCGGTTCTCCGCTTCATCCCGACGCCGATCGGCTCTGGGGACTGGTGGCCGCCGAGGGCGTCACCTACTTCGGCACCAGTCCGGGGCAGCTGCAGGCGAGCCGCAAAGCCGGTCTCGTTCCCGGTCGCGACCACGACCTGTCCGCGCTGCGCGGTATCGGGAGCACTGGTTCGGCGTTGTCTGCCGACCTGTTCGAGTGGATCGACGAGAACGTGCGTCCCGGCCTTCCGGTGTCGTCGATCAGTGGCGGCACGGACGTGGTGACCGCGTTCGCGGGTGGTTCGTCGGGACAGCCGGTGGTGCCCGGTGAGCTCTCGGTGCGCTACCTCGGGGTGGCGTTGGAGAGCTGGGCTGCCGACACCACGCCGCTGATCGGTGAGGTGGGTGAGATGGTCGTCACCGCACCGATGCCGTCGATGCCGGTCAGCTTCTGGAACGACCCGGACGGCGCCCGATACCGGTCGGCGTACTTCTCGCACGAATGGTCGACGCCGGACGACTCCGATCCGCACGCGCAGGATGTCTGGCGGCATGGGGACTGGGTGACAGTCACCGACCGCGGCTCGCTGGTCATTCACGGCCGCAGCGACGCGACGCTGAACAAGCAGGGCGTGCGGATGGGATCAGCCGACATCTACGAGGTCGTCGAAAGCCTCGATGAGGTGGCAGAAGCCTTCGTACTCGGTGTCGACGGGCCAGACGGCACGTACTGGATGCCGCTGTTCGTGACCCTCGTGCCGGGCGCGATGCTCGACGACGCCCTGCGCACCCGGATCGCTTCGGCGATCCGCACACGACTGTCCCCACGGCACGTTCCGGACGAGGTCGTCGAGGCTCCCGGAATCCCGCACACACGCACGGGCAAGAAGCTCGAAGTGCCTGTGACAGCCATCCTGGCGGGCCGGTCGGGCGTCGACGTCGACCCCCGCTCGATCGACGATCCGGACCTCATCGAGTGGTACGCGGCCCGCGGTCGCGAACACCGGTGGTGAGGGATCCGTCTCACACCGATGTACTAGCGTGGTCGGGGAACTGCCGTCCCCGCCGACGCTGGGGAACGGTTCGAATGCTTCGAGCAGGAGATGTGACGTATGAGCTATCAGCCGGGGGGCTCCGGTTTCGGAGCCTCTGAATCGAGCCAGGGCTATGGTCGGTCGGCCGGTCAGTCCGCCGGTCAACCAGGCGGGCCCGGCTCGGGATATCCCCAGGCCGGCAGTGGCCAGCACAGCCAGGACCAGCAGACTCCGCCGCAGTACGGATACGGCCAGCAGTCCGCTGGACAATACGGTTACGGCCAGACGCCCGGATACAACCAGCAGGGAGCCCAGGGCTACGGGCAGCCGCAGGGTTACGGCGAACAGGGCTATGGCGAACAGGGGTACGGCCAGCAAGGCTATCCCCAGAGCCAATACGGCCAACCGGAGTACGCACAGCCGGGCTACGGTCAGCAAGACCCCAGCCAGTATGGATACGGGCAGGGCCAGTACGGCTACGGATCAGCGCAGAAGCCCGTTGGCCAGGGCCTTCCGGCAAACCTCCCGGTGATCCTGGGGATCGCCCTGAGCGCGCTGTCGGCGGTGAATCTCCTGATCGGCTTCTGGAACGACGGCACCGGTCTGATCAACGGAGTCATCGTCATCGTGCTCGCGTTGCTCGCGGCGCTGGTGCCCACCAAGGTCGGGGTGAACGCGATCGTCCCCGTGGTGGCCGCGTGGACCAGCGCGGTGGCGATCGGCCACATCTATTCGATCATCCATCTCGCGGTGGGTGACTTCGGTCCGTACTCGCCGACCACCCCTGCGATTGACTACGTACAGCTCGTTCTCGAACTGTTCATCGCAGGACTGGCGATCTTCTGGCTGCTCGTTGTTCTCGGCCAGGTCAAGGTCGCACCGGCTGCTGGCGCGACGTCGGGGTCGATCCCTGCAGGGTCGACGGTGACCGCTGCGGAGCAGACCACCGTCATATCCGCGACCGCGCCCGCCACTCAGGCATACGGACAGGCGTACGGGCAGGGGCAGACGTATGGGCAGTCAACCGCTGCCGGATACGGCGATGCTCAGGCGTCGGGTAAGGCTCAGGCGCCGGTGGCGTCGAATTACGGCCAGTCCGCGTACACGTACGGCCAGTCGCCCAGTTCTCAGTCCGGTGCGACGTCGTCCTACGGCGCGGGCGCCCCGTCGTCTGCACCCACTCCATCCGTGCCTGGTGCATCAGCGTCTTCGGCATCTGCGCCTGGTGCATCTGCGTCCAGCCCATCTGCGCCGTCCGGCGACCAGTCGACCGGTCCCTCGGCTTCCACGGAGCCGCGCAGTGCGGCGTCGCCCCCCGCCTCGCCCACGTCGAGCCCTTCGGCAGCAGCGGGATACGCGGACCGCACCTCGGCGTTCACCAAGCCGGGGCCGCATGATCAGCCGGGGCAGAGCGGCTCGTCGCAGAGCTGACCTCGCCTGGCGATCGGCGGCGATCTGCTGAGAATCGCATCACCACGTATGGAGGGCTTCGCCGGACGGCGGGGCCCTCCACGCGTCTCATACCCGCTCGTGTCATTCGGTGCGTGTCGTGAGCATCACCCCTCGGCGCGTCTCCGACTCAACTGCAGTCACTCGTGTCACGCTCGTAACGATGTCGTCGATCAGGTCTGTGTCCTCAGAAAGTCTCTCCGCACGCTTGCGCCAGGTGCGGCGGGCGACCCGCGCGCAGCGGGTCGGCACCGAGGGCACGGCGCGTGAACTGGTCCTCGTGGCGTTCGGGGTTCCCGTCGTCACGGTGATGGTCGTCCTTGTCTGCGTGCTTGCCGTTCTCCTCATGTCCGGGGGTGACATGTCGGGGATCGCGAGTTCGATCTCCGCGTGCTGGCTCGCGATCCACCAGGTGCCGCTGACGATGAACGGCGTGACCCTCGGCGTGCTGCCCTTGTTGCCGACGCTGCTCGTCGCTGCGGGGACCGCAGGGTTCGCCTCGTCCGCCAGCCGGGTGGGGCGATCGCCGTCGGAACTGGCCGCTATCGCAGCAGCCGCCGTGGGCGGACCGCTCGTCATCACGGCCATGGCGTTGGCTGTGCTCATGGACGGGTCGTCGGACATGCCCGTCGCCGCGCCGAATGCGTTGTTGGCCTTCGGGTGCACGATCGCTCTGCACGGGATTGCGACCGCGGCGGGTGTCGTCTGGCGACGACGCCGGGATCTCGCCACCCAGGCGTCGGTCACGGCAGCCGACCGTCGAGGATTACGTTTCGGTCTGCTCGCGGCGGTGGCACTTCTCGCGGCGGGTTCGATCCTGGTGCTGGTCCGCCTGCTGCTGAGTTTTTCCGAGGTCGGGCACCTCATCAGCGGTGGCTACCGATTCGATGGCTATCTGGGGCTCACGGTCCTGTCGATTCTGTACCTGCCCAACGTCATCGTCGGCGCAACGGCGGTGCTGGTCGGGGCGAGCGCCCACATCGGGACGATGTCTGTCGACCTGTTGTCGGTGCGCAGCGGCCCGATGCCTCCGGTGCCGTTGCTCGCCGCGCTCCCCGAGACCGACCACGGTTCACTCGGGATCCTCGGATTCGTGGTGCCCGCAGCCATCGCCGGTTACGTCGGTTGGCGATGCCGGTCCCTCGACCCGATCGCCCATGTGCGCTCGGTCGGCGTCGCCGGTGCCGTTGCGGCGTCGATGATCGTGTTACTCGGCTGGCCCGCGGGTGGCCAGCTCGGTGAGATCGGCGCGACCGGCATCAACGTCGCCGCCGCAGGCGTGTTCACCTTCGGCTGGATCGCCGTGGTCGGACTCATCGTCGCGCTGGTCTATGGCTGCCTTCCGTCGACCCGGCAGGCAAGGCTGCAGCCCGATCTCCACGACGACCTCGACGCGTGGTTCGACGACCAGGAACTCGACGACGCCGGATACGACGACGACTACGTCGTAGAGTCCTGGGACGTCGATCGTCCGCAGAGCGACACCGACCTGGATCGCGATGAGGGTGACGAGTGGGGCATGGACGACGAGTCGGACATCGACGAGATCGGGGATGACGCCGACGGCACCGAGGATCTCGTCGACGGCACCGGCTTGGACGTCGACGGCACCGACTTGGACGGCGACGGCACCGCCTTGGATGCCGACGGCACCGCCTTGGACGCCGAGGGCACCAGCGCGGACGGCGACGGCACCGAGGATCTCGTCGACGGCACCGTCGGCGCCGCGCCTCGCTCACAACGGGCGAACAGCGATCCATTAGGCTCGCAGATGTGACCCGAACTCCCATCGACGCTGCCGGCAACCCGGTACGCGTCCCCATCGTCGTGATGGCGTCGGGAACGGGAACACTGCTCGAGTCGCTCATCGACCGCGCCGACGGACCGGACGCCGCCTTCGAGGTGGCCGCTGTTGTCGTCGACCGCGACTGCCGCGCAGCGTCGATCGCGCAACGCCACGACATCCCGGTTGTCGTCTGCCGTGTGTCCGATCACGCCGATCGAGCGCGCTGGGATGAGACCCTGACCGAACAGGTGTCCGCGGTTGCGCCCGCATGGGTCGTCACAGCGGGTTTCATGAAAATCCTCGGCCCGGCGTTCCTGTCCCGCTTCGGTGGCCGCATCGTCAACTCGCATCCGGCGCTGCTGCCGTCGTTCCCTGGCGCGCACGGCGTCGCCGACGCTCTCGAGCACGGAGTGATGGTGACGGGTGCGACCATCCACCTCGTCGACGAGGGCGTCGACACCGGACCGATCCTCGCGCAGGCGCCGGTGATGGTGTCACCGAGCGATACCGAGGAGACATTGCACGAACGCATCAAGTCGGTCGAGCGCTTCCTGCTCGCCGACGTTGTGGCGAAACTCGTCACCCGAGGAGTCGTCATCGACGGACGAAAGGCCCGGATTCCGTGAACGCAGCCAACCCCGCAGACACCGGTCGACGCCCCATCAAGCGCGCTCTGGTCAGTGTCTACGACAAGACCGACCTCGCCGACCTGGCGTCTGCGTTGCACGAGGCGGGCGTCGAACTGGTGTCAACCGGATCGACGGCGAAAACCATTGCTGCGGCGGGCTTCCCGGTGACCGAGGTGTCAGAGCTGACCGGGTTCCCGGAGTGTCTCGACGGACGGGTCAAGACGCTTCATCCGAAGGTCCACGCGGGAATCCTCGCCGACAGTCGCAAGGAATCGCACGTCGCTCAACTCGACGAACTTGGCGTGGCCCCGTTCGATCTCGTCGTGGTCAACCTCTACCCGTTCACCGAGACCGTGGCGTCGGGTGCAACGCCCGACGAGTGCATCGAACAGATCGACATCGGTGGACCGTCTATGGTGCGCGGCGCGGCCAAGAACCATCCCACGGTCGCCGTGGTCGTCGACCCGATGGACTACGAGAAGGTTTCGGCAGCTGTTGCCGACGGCGGTTTCACTCTCGCCCAGCGACGCGAGTTGGCCGCCAAGGCATTCCGCCATACGGCCGATTACGACGTCGCCGTCGCGTCCTGGATGTCGAAGGAAGTGGCGCCGGCCGCCGACGGATCGAAGTTCCCCGAGTGGTCCGGATTCACGTGGGAGCGTTCCGACGTGCTGCGCTACGGCGAGAACCCTCACCAGGCAGCTGCGCTCTACCTCTCCACCGCGGCGCCCGAAGGCCTCGCGTCGGCAGAACAGCTGCACGGCAAGGAGATGAGCTACAACAACTACACCGACTCCGACGCCGCGTGGCGCAGTGCGCACGACTTCGATGCTCCGGCCGTCGCGATCATCAAGCACGCCAACCCCTGTGGGATCGCGATTGGTGAAACGATCGGTGAGGCACACCGTCTCGCCCACGCCTGCGACCCTGTGAGCGCCTACGGAGGCGTGATCGCGGCGAACCGCGAGATCACCGTCGAGATGGCCGAGCAGGTCGCCGAGATCTTCACCGAGGTCATCATCGCTCCCGGGTTCGCCGACGGCGCACTCCCGGTCCTGCAGCGCAAGAAGAACATCCGCATTCTCCGTGCCATCCCGCCGGTGCGTGCAGGGCTCGAGTTCCGCCCGGTGTCCGGTGGGCTGCTCATGCAGGATCGCGACATCCTCGACGCCGAGGGCGACAACCCCGAGAACTGGTCGCTGGTCGCCGGTCCGCCGGCCGACCCCGACACCTTGGCCGACCTGGAGTTCGCTTGGCGCGCCTGTCGTTCGGTGAAGTCCAACGCGATCCTGCTGGCCAAGGACCGCGCGTCCGTCGGAGTCGGAATGGGACAGGTCAATCGCGTCGACTCCGCGCATCTGGCCGTCACCCGAGCAGGGGACAGGGCCAAGGGCAGCGTCGGCGCATCGGACGCCTTCTTCCCCTTCCCGGACGGGCTGCAGGTGCTGATCAACGGGGGAGTCTCGGCGGTCGTTCAGCCCGGAGGATCGATTCGCGACAACGAGGTCATCGAAGCCGCAGCCGAGGCAGGTGTCACCCTGTACCTCACAGGTGCACGGCATTTCGCGCACTGACCCGGCCGTCACCATGCGGGACGTCGGTCACTCGATCGGGTTGCCGCTCCTGCTGATCGCGCGCGGGCGATGAGCGTCCTCGACTTCGCGCTCCTGCTCGTGGCCGGGTTCGGCGCCGGGCTGATCGGGTACGTAACAGGTCTGGCGTCGGTGGTCAGCTACCCAGCACTGTTGGCTGTCGGGCTGAGTCCGATCGCAGCGAACGTCACCAACACGGTGTCGCTCGTCGCGGTCGGGGCGGGGAGTCTCGGCCAGTCCGGCAAGGTGTTGCTCGCAGGCGATCGTCGCCCCCTGTACGCCGGTGTCGTCGCCTCGTTGATCGGCGGCACGATCGGCGCGGTGATCCTGTTGCTTTCACCACCCGAGAGTTTCAAGGTGATCGTGCCGTATCTGGTGGCTTTCGCCGCAGTCGCGCTCCTCGTGCAACCGCAGTTGCGACGCCTCGCCTCGCGCCACGCCGACCGCCCCTGGGTGTTCGTCGTCGGTCTCGGCGTCATCTCCATCTACGGCGGCTACTTCGGTGCTGGTGCCGGAATCGTGCTGCTCGCACTCACCCTGGTGGTCACGAGCGAACCACTCTGGCGTGCAACACTGTTGAAGTCGCTGTTTCTGGGGGTCGCGAATCTCGTCGCCGCCGTCGGGTTCATGATCTTCGGCCCGGTCAATTGGGTTGCGGCCCTTGCCATGGCGATCGGCTGTCTGATCGGCGGGTGGTGCGGTCCGCCCGTGGTGAAGCGACTGCCCGCCGGTCCGTTGCGCATCGCAGTCGGACTCGGGGGTCTCGGGCTCGCCGCCTGGCTGGCCGTGAGTTAGTTTGCAGAGCAAGCGGTCTCGAGCGGTGCCGCACGACATCGGTGTTTTCCTCACGCTGACGTAAAGGATGGTTCTCGGGTCGGCAGGCGGCTAGACATAGCCGGTGACTTTGTTCGTCGACATATCTCCCGAGGAGCGCCAGGGCGGCCAACCCGGCGTCGAGAAGACCTCGACCGGCAGCCGACTTCGTTCTCTCGCACTCAACGTCGGTCTCCCGGTGCTCTCGGTCGTCCTGTTTCTCGCGGTCTATCAGGCTGTAGCCCTCAGCGGTGTCTGGAGCGAGACATTCGTGCCGCGGCTCGGTTCCGTATGGCACGCGTTCGTCGAGATGTCGACGACGCACAACGGCGTCGTCGGGTACGCCGGCTACTACTGGTGGGAACACCTGTACATGACGCTTCGACGTGTGTTCGTCGGCGTCGTGATCGGAGTGGTGGCCGGTGTGATCCTCGGTCTGATCATGGGATCGATCCCGTGGGTCAGAAGGCTTCTCGAACCCTGGCTCACATTCCTGCGTGCCCTGCCTCCGCTGGCGTACTTCTTCCTGCTGGTCATCTGGCTGGGAATCGACGAGGCACCCAAGATCACACTCCTGGCCCTCGCAGCGCTACCGCCGGCGGCCGTGGCGACGACGACGGCCGTAAGCGCCACCCCGATCGCGCTGATCGAGGCGGCGCGCGCACTCGGCGCGAGTCGACGCGACGTCGTCACCGACGTCGTGATCCCGGCCGCGCTGCCCGAGACGTTCACCGGCATCCGACTGTCCGTCGGTATCGCCTACTCGTCGGTGGTCGCGGCAGAGCTCTTCAACGGAATCCCCGGCATCGGTGGCGTGGTCAAGGATGCCAGCAACTACAACAACACTCCCGTCGTGCTCATCGGGATCGTCCTCATCGGACTCTCCGGGCTGATCATCGACGGCATACTCCGATTCATCGAGCACCGAGTGGTGCCGTGGCGTGGAAAGGCCTGAACGACAATGACATTCCTGACAACGAGCGCGTCTCGTCGACCGCGGCTGCGCTCGCTCGCGGTGACCGTCGGCGCTCTCGCCGCAGCCGCGACCATGGTGCTCAGCGGCTGCTCGGTGGACAGATCCGGCGGTGACAGCGACAAGCCGACGATTCGCCTTGCCTACCAGTCATTCCCGAGCGGCGACCTGATAGTCAAGAACAATCGCTGGTTGGAAGACGCGTTGCCGAACTACAACGTCAAGTGGACCAAGTTCGACTCGGGCGCCGACATCAACACGGCGTTCGTCGCCAAACAGATCGACTTCGGCGCCATCGGGTCGAGCCCGGTGGCACGCGGGCTCTCTGCGCCGTTGAACATCGGCTATCAGGTGGCCTTCATTCTCGACGTGGCGGGCGACAACGAAGCACTGGTGGCGCGCAACGGAACCAACATCAACTCCGTCGCCGACCTCAAGGGCAAGCGCGTGGCAACGGCATTCGCGTCGACCTCGCACTACAGCCTGCTCGCCGCGCTCGACCACGCAGGCGTGAACCCGAAGGACGTCGACCTCATCGACCTGCAACCGCAGGCCTCGCTGGCCGCGTGGCAACGCGGAGACGTCGACGCCGTCTACACCTGGCTGCCGACGCTCGACGAGCTGCGCAAGACCGGCAAGACCATCGTGACCAGCCGCGAGGTTGCCGCGTGGGGTAAGCCGACGCTCGACCTCGGTGTCGTCTCGTCCGATTTCGCCTCGCAGCATCCCGACGTGGTCGACACCTGGCGCAAGGTCGAGGCCCGGGCACTCGAGCAGATCCACGACGATCCGCAGGCTGCCGCCAAGGCTGTTGCCGCACAGCTGAACACGACAGCTGAAGACGCTGCCAACCAACTCAAGCAGGGCATCTACCTGACGCTCGACGAGCTGACCTCTCCGCAGTGGCTCGGCACCGACGGCAAGCCCGGCAACGTCGCCGACAATCTGCACAGCGCGGCAGAATTCCTCGCGGAGCAGCAGCAGATCCCGTCGGCGCCCGCGCTGTCGACGTTCCAGAACGCCATCTACACCAAGGGGTTGCCCGGTGTCCTCACCGCGACGCAGTGACACGAAGGTCGACGCCGCGCAGGGAACGGGCGGTATCAGCCTGCGTGGGGTGACCCAGCGGTACGGCAAGGGCGCCGAGGCCGTGACCGCGGTCGGTCCGGTCGATCTCGAGGTGGACCCGGGGGAGGTGCTCGTTCTTGTGGGACCGTCGGGGTGCGGCAAGTCCACTCTGCTGCGACTCATCGCGGGTTTCGAGCAGCCGACGTCGGGCAGCGTGACGGTGTCCGGCCGAACTCCGGTCCCCGGTACGTCGTCGGGGGTTGTGTTCCAGCAGCCGCGGCTGTTCCCGTGGCGCAGCGTCGGCGGCAACGTCGACCTCGCTCTGAAGTACGCCGGGGTGCCGCGCGCCGACCGTCCTTCCCGCCGCGACGAGTTGCTCGCGCGAGTAGGCCTGTCCGACACCGCGAATCGCAAGATCTGGGAGATCTCCGGCGGTCAGCAGCAACGCGTCGCAATCGCGCGCGCGTTGGCGGGCGACACATCGCTGTTGTTGCTCGACGAACCGTTCGCGGCGCTCGACGCACTGACCCGGGAGACGCTGCAGGAGGATCTGCGCACAGTGAGCGCCGAGCTGCGTCGAACGAATGTCTTCGTGACCCACAGTGCCGAGGAAGCCGCGTTCCTCGGGTCGAGGATCGTCGTGCTGACGAGCCGACCCGGACGGGTCGCACTCGACATCTCGTCGCCGATCCCACGGACCGGACTCGGCGCCGACGACATCCGAGACTCCGCTGAGTACACGGTGTTGCGCACCGAGATCGCGGCTGCGGTCAAGAGTGCGGCACGCAGCGAAACGGTCACAAGGGACTGAGCATCGGGGGTTATGCTCGCGCTGCGGCTAACCCTGTGCGGTCCGCGCGTCGATGGGTAGACAAAGGGTGTGACCGCACAATCCCACCGCTTCGCACTCACCGGTACGCCTCGCGCTGCCGATCGGTGTCGTCTGTGGGATTCTGTAGCCGACAGCCGGTCGGCGCGGACCACGGCCTCACACCAGCAGCAAGGTTACGCGCGAATGATCCACCGGATGACCTGGTCAGAGG
The DNA here is from genome assembly GCF_020735545.1 of Gordonia otitidis. Lineage (NCBI taxonomy): Bacteria > Bacillati > Actinomycetota > Actinomycetes > Mycobacteriales > Gordoniaceae > Gordonia > Gordonia otitidis. The sequence continues at coordinate 826,990 of NZ_CP085974.1, read as the reverse complement.
GCAGCCACCACGGCTCCCCGCCGCCTTCTCTCGGACTCGACACCACACACGACTCCCCGAGAAGGAACACCCATGACCATTTCACTCCCTGATTCCCCACGCACGCCGGCCGACTCCGGGTTCGGCGATGTTGCCCCGGTCTCGTCCGGTGTCGAGTTCGACATCGACGAGTTCGGCCCTCGATTCGGTGCCGAGATCCGCGGCGTCGACGTCGCCTCAGCCTCGGACGACGAGATCCGCGCAATTCGCTCGGCGCTGATCGATTACAAGGTGATCGTGCTCCGCGATCAGCACCTCGACGACGCGTCGCACGTCGAGTTCGGGCGCCGCATCGGCGATCTCACCGCGGGACACCCCGTGTGGAACAGTGGCGACGTCCCTGCCGAGGTGTATTCGCTCGACAGCACCGACAACGGGTTCGCCGACGTCTGGCACACCGACGTGACGTTCATGCCGCGACCGCCGATGGGATCGATCCTGCGTCCGGTCGTGTTGCCGCGCAACGGAGGCGACACCAACTGGGCCGATGCCGAGCTGGCCTACGAGTCGCTGTCGAAGCCGGTGCAACGACTCGTCGACGATCTCACCGCGAGTCACGACGGTAATCGCGAGTTCGGCTACTACCTCCAGCAGCGTCGCGGTGGCCGCGGAAACGTGTGGGACGGTAAAGAAGTCACCGAACTCGTTCCGGTGTCGCACCCCGTCGTGCGGGTCCACCCGGAGACGGGCCGAAAGTCGCTGTTCGTCAACCCGGGCTTCACATCCCACATCGAGGGCGTGTCGGACGCCGAGAGCCGGGGCATCCTCGACCTCCTCTACGCGCATCTGACGAAGCCGGAACACATTGTGCGACACCGCTGGCGTCTCGGCGACCTGGTGCTGTGGGACAACCGCAACACCCTGCACTACGCCAACCGCGACTACGGCGACACTCGCAGAGTGATGCACCGCATCACTCTGCGAGGTGACGCGCCGGTGGGGCCGTCGAGGTAACCCGGTGACGTCCTTGTGGTGACGCGGTCCGCCCGGCGTGGGACGCTGACATCGCACGGGTACCGGGTCGCATCGGTCATCCCGTAAACACGCGGGTGCGGTGCGCGCTGGTCGGAGTACCGTGGAGAAGGTGCCAGAGGAGAACTTCACCGCGTCCAACTCCCAAACCACCGAAAGCCGCCCACCCTCACCGCGGACCGTCGGCGAGTTGCGCGCGAGTGGCCACGTTCAGCGCAGCGTGCGTGACGAGATCCGCAACAACCTGCTGACAGCTCTTCGCGAGGGCGATGATCCGTGGCCGGGCATCGTCGGGTTCGAGGCAACGGTCATCCCGCAACTCGAGCGTGCGCTGATCGCGGGTCACGACGTCGTCATGCTGGGCGAACGCGGTCAGGGCAAGACGCGCATCCTGCGCACCCTGGTCGGATTGCTCGACGAGTGGACACCGGTCATCGCAGGCTCCGAGCTGGGTGAGCACCCATACGAGCCGGTCACCCCGGCCTCGGTTCGACGCGCTGCCGCACTGCTCGACGACCTACCGATCGAGTGGCGCCACCGCAGTCAGCGATACAGCGAGAAACTGGCGACACCCGACACGTCCGTGGCCGATCTGGTGGGCGACATCGATCCGATGAAGGTCGCCGAGGGGCGCAGCCTCGGCGACCCGGAGACGATCCACTTCGGACTGATCCCGCGTGCGCACCGCGGCATCGTCGCCATCAACGAGCTACCTGACCTCGCAGAACGTATCCAGGTGGCGATGCTCAACGTGATGGAGGAGCGCGACATCCAGGTGCGTGGCTACACGTTGCGGCTCCCGCTCGACGTGCTCGTCATGGCCAGCGCGAACCCTGAGGACTACACCAACCGCGGCCGCATCATCACCCCACTCAAGGATCGCTTCGGCGCGGAGATCCGCACGCACTATCCACTCGAACTCGACGACGAGATCTCGGTCATCGAGCAGGAGGCCGATCTCACCGCAACGGTTCCGACGTTCATCACCGAAATCCTCGCCCGCTTCACTCGCTATGCGCGCGACCATCCGTCGATCGACCAGCGCTCGGGTGTGTCCGCGCGGTTCTCGATCGCCGCCGCCGAGACCGTTGCGGCTGCTGCACTGCACCGAGCCACCGTGACCGGTGAGGACGTCGCGGTCGCGCGCGTCGTCGACCTCGAATCGGTGATCGAGGTGCTGCGGGGCAAGATCGAATTCGAGTCGGGTGAGGAGGGTCGCGAACTCGAGATCCTCGAGCATCTGCTGCGCAAATCGATCGCCGACACCGTGCGTGCGCATCTCGGCGGCATTGACATGGCCCCGCTCGTCGATGCGTTGGAGAGCGGCGAACCGGTCGTCACCGGAGACCGTGTGACCGCCGCCGACTTCCTCGCCTCGATCCCGTCGCCGGAGACCACCGCGGGAGTCGTCGACGGTATCGCCGAACGTCTCGACGCCGAGGCCGACGGTGAGCGTGCGAGCGCACTCGAACTGGCCCTGGAGGGGCTCTTCCTGGCCCGTCGTATCGGCAAGGAAGCCGACGACGAGGGGCAGACCATCTACGGCTGATTCGACGCCGTACCGACCTCGGGCTGGACGCATACACATGGCTCAGAAGAACTTTCACCGTTCGCGATATCAGCGGTACACGGGCGGACCCGATCCGCTCGCGCCGCCCGTCGACCTTCGCGAGGCACTCGAGGAGATCGGCGACGACGTCATGGCCGGCGCGTCGCCGCAGCGGGCGCTGCGCGAGTTCCTACGGCGCGGAACGTCGGACATGCGTGGGCTGGACAAACTTCGCGAACAGGTGAACCGTCGACGCCAGGAACTGTTGAAGCAGCGCAACCTCGACGGCACCTTCAACGAGATCCGCGACCTTCTCGACCGCGCGGTACTCGAGGAGCGTAAGCAACTCGCCCGTGACCTCGACGACGACGCGCGCTTCGCGGAGATGCAGATAGGAAGTCTCCCGCCGTCGACCGCGCAGGCCGTCGAGGAACTGTCTGAGTACAACTGGCGGAGCCCGCAGGCCCGCGAGGATTTCGAGAAGATCAAGGACCTGCTCGGTCGGGAACTGCTCGATCAGCGGTTCGCCGGCATGAAAGAGGCGCTCGAGGGCGCGACCGAGCAGGATCGGGAGCGCATCTCGGAGATGCTGTCCGACCTCAACGCGCTGCTCGACGCCCATAACCGCGGCGAGGACACCGGCGAGCAGTTCGACGAGTTCATGTCCAAGCACGGCGAGTACTTTCCCGAGAATCCCCGTAACACAGAGGAACTCATCGACTCGCTTGCGCAGCGAGCCGCCGCGGCGCAACAGTTCTACAACTCGCTCACACCCGAGCAGCGAGCCGAACTCGATCAACTGGCGCAGCAGGCCTTCGGGTCGCCGGACCTGATGAACCAACTCGCACAGATGGATTCGGCGTTGCGAGAGGCACGACCGGGTCTCGACTGGGACAACGCCGAATCGTTCTCGGGCAACCAGCAGATGGGTCTCGGTCAAGGTGCGGCAGCGCTGCGCGACATCTCTGAACTCGATGCCCTCTCCGAGCAACTCTCGCAGCAGTACGCGGGTGCGCGAATGGACGACATCGATCTCGATGCCCTCGCACGCCAGTTGGGCGAAGAGGCGGCCGTCGACGCGAGGACACTCGCCGAACTCGAGAAAGCGCTGAACGAACAGGGTTTCTTCGATCGCACGTCCGACGGGACACTGCGCTTGAGTCCGAAGGCGATGCGACAGCTGGGACAGACCATCTTCCGCGACATCGCCGATCAGATGTCGGGGCGCCGGGGTGACCGCCAGACCAGGAAGTCGGGGCTGCTCGGCGAGCCCACCGGTGCGACCCGCGAATGGCAGTTCGGCGACACCGACCCGTGGGATGTCACGCGCACGGTCTCGAATGCCGTGCTGCGCACAATCTCCGAGAGCCCCGACCCCACGCATGCGCCCTCGACTATGGCGCGCGACGGTGTGCACATCTCCGTGCGCGACGTCGAGGTCGCCGACACCGAGGCACGTACGCAGGCCGCGGTGGTCCTGCTGGTCGATACGTCGTTCTCGATGGAGATGGAGGGTCGCTGGACGCCGATGAAGCGCACTGCGATCGCTCTGAATCACCTGATCTCCACCAGGTTTCGCAGCGACGAGCTCGAGGTGATCGCATTCGGCCGTTATGCGCGCAGTATCGACATCGCCGAACTCACCGGGCTGCAACCGCGGATGGAGCAGGGCACCAACCTGCATCATGCGCTGCTGCTCGCGCAACGGCATCTGCGGAGGTTCCCCAATGCACAGCCCGTCGTGTTGGTCGTCACCGACGGTGAACCGACTGCACACCTCGATCCGAGCGGGGAGCCGTTCTTCTTCTACCCGCCGCACCCGCAGACGATTGCGCTCACGGTTCGCGAACTCGACCACGTGTCGCGGATGGGAGCTCAGGTGACCTTCTTCCGCCTGGGCGAGGACCCTGGACTCGCACACTTCATGGACCAGATCGCCCGCCGTATCGGTGGGCGGGTGGTTGCGCCCGACGTCGACGGTCTCGGTGCCGCGGTCGTCGGAGACTATCTGCGGTCACGACGTCCGCGCCGCGGGTGAACACGGGCCGCGCTGGTCGTCGTATGTACCGGTGAACAGGTGACGGCCGGGAGCCGTCCGATCGGGGCACACGGTTCGATACACCTGCCCCGTGGGCCGAAATCAGGGCGCGACTCAGGGTATTTCAGGGTGTCGCGCGACGGCGACGGTCACTAGCCTCGACAATATGAGCGTTCCCGCGCAGCCACAGCCCGAACCCGTCGAGCAAGGTCCTGTCGGGCCGGAACCCGCCGAGCAAGGGCCCGTCGAGATGGAACTCGTCGAGTCGGATTCCGTCGACTCCGGGCCGGCCGCGTCGAAGTCGGCCGCTGCCGGTTCGCCCGCGCCCGATCACCGGCTCAGGGCTGCAGACGCCGACCGCGAACTCGTGCATCAGATCCTGTCGGCGGCGATGTCGAGCGGTGCGCTCACTCCGAGCGAGTACGAGGAGCGTGCGCTGAAGGCTTCCACGGCGAAGACGTTCGGTGATCTCGACGCGCTGACCGACGACCTGCCCGTCGCCCAGCTCGGTGTGCCGCTACCGCAGCCGGGAGATCCGTATCCCACAGGCGTGACGCGTCCTGGCACGGGGTCGGGACGCACGCCGGTGCGCCACCGCCTCGCAATCATGTCCGGTTCCGAGTTGAAAGGCCCTGCAGCCGTTGCCGATCAACTCGAGGCGACAGCGATCATGGGCGGGGTCGAGATCGATCTGCGCGAGGTCGAGTTCACCGAGCCGCAGCTGACCGTCCAATGCGTGGCGATCATGGGCGGCGTGGACGTCGTCGTTCCCCCGGACGTCACGGTCGAGGTCGGTGGATTCGCGATCATGGGAGGTTTCGAGAGCAGGATCGACGGGCCCGGGCGTCCCGGCGCGCCGACGGTGCACGTGACCGGATTCGCGTTGATGGGCGGCGTCACCGTCAAGCGCAAAGAACGGCGGTGAGACCCTCTCGGTCGAGTTGTGTGGGATCGGGAGGTACAGAAATGCCCCCGAGGATCCCACACAACTCGACCGATCAGGCCAGCAACCAGGCGATCACCACGATGACGGGGATCGACACGATCGTGGTGAGCAGTGCGGTGTCTCGCGCGAGGACCTGACCCCGTCGGTATCTCGTCGCGTAGACCAAGACGTTCTGCGCGGTCGGGAGCGCCGCGATGACGACCTGGGCGAACAACTTGTGTCCCGACTCCCCGAAACCCCACCGGGCGATCACGTACACCAGCGCGGGCATGAACAGCATCTTGAGCACGGTGGCGAGCGCGACCTCGCGCCGGGGACTCTGGCCCTTCTTGAACAGGGGGACGCCGGTCAACGACATGCCGAACGCCAGCAGCGCCGCGGGCACCGACGCGCTGCCGAGCATCTTCATCGGCTCGAGAACCGCCGTCGGCGGATGCCACCCGATCACGGAGACGACCACTCCGATCAACCCGCCGATGACGATCGGGTTGGTCAGCGGGAGCCGCACGGTGTCGCGCAGCGCCGAGCGCCCCGAGTTCCGGTCCAGGGCAGTCACGTCCAGCACACCCAGTGCCAGTGGCGAATAGATGAGGATCTGGAACAAGAGCAGCGGAGCGATGAACGACGCGTCATCGAGCACGAAGATCGCAATCGGAAGGCCGAGGTTGACACTGTTGACGTACGACGACGACAACGCTCCGACGACCAGTTCAGGGATCTCACGCCGGCGCAACACCCATCGCGCCACGACGATGTAGAGCGTTCCGGTGGCGAACGCCGACACTGCGGCGATGACGAGTGTCGAGGAGAAGATCACCGACAGGTCGGAGGTCACCAGCGACGTGAACAGCAGTGCGGGCGTGCACACGAAGAACACCAGGCGCGAGAGGACGTCGTGGGCGTGTTCGCCGAGCACCTGCGTCCGTCCCAACACGAATCCGACGCCCACCAGGATGAAGATGACCGTGAAACCGGAGACGACGCCTGACACCCGGTTGAGTGTATGCAGGCCGCCTTGCGCGTCCTTCACTAAACTGGCCACCAGGATCCGGTCGTCTCACCCGCACGCCGGGACGTCCCGATCCGTGACAACCTGGTCGGTGCGGCGATGATGCCGACGGCGAATCGCAGAAAGGTGAAGGCAGATGTCCACTCCACACGGAGGCTCGAACACACCCGATCCAGAACGCTCGGACGCATCCCCGACCGGCCCCGACGCATCCCCGACCGGTCACGACGCAGCGTCGTCCGGCCCCGATACGTCCGGCTCCAGCGGCCCGGCCGGGCAGGCTCCGCACCATGGTTCGACGCCCGACTACGGCTCTGCGGGGCAGGCTCCCCAGTACGGTTCGGCACCCGACTACGGCTCTGCCGGGCAAGCTCCCCAGTACGGGTCGACTCCCGACTACGGCTCCGCCGGGCAAGCTCCCCAGTACGGTTCGACACCCGATTACGGCACTCCGCAGGGGTTCGGGCAGACATCCGGTGAACCTGCATCCGGCCAGTCTCCCTACGAACAGCCTTCGTACGACCAGCCCACGTATGGGCAGCCGCCGACCGCGCAGCCGGGCTATGGGCAGCCGGGATATGGCCAGCCGCCGTACGAGCAAACCGCGTACGGCCAGCCCGGCTACGGGCAACCCGAGTATGGCCAGCCCGCATACGGCCAGCCTGCATACGGTCAGCCCGGTTACGGTGGCTACCCCGTCGCGAAGTCGACGAACGGGCTCGCGATCGCATCGTTGGTGTCGTCGATCGTCGGCCTGTTCTGCTGCGGGATTCTGTCGGTGGTCGGGCTGGTGCTCGGCATCGTGGCGAAGAAGCAGATCAGAGAGTCCAACGGAACCCAGTCCGGTGACGGCATGGCCACTGCCGGGATCATCATCGGTGGGATCTTTCTCGTGATCTGGGCGATCTACTGGATCCTCGTCGCGGCGGGCGTGGTGCACATGAACTTCAACGACGGTTCCACGATCTGAGCTGCCCTCGGCAGTCGACGCCGGACCAGATAGGCGTCGTTTTGGAGGTTGACGGCACGACCGGTAGTCTAGAGAGGTTGCGTGCCGCGCCCGAGGGCTGCGTGGGACGCCCATGCCGGTCGACACCTCACCCGTGACGACCCGAGGACACCAGTCCGTGAGGACACGAAGCACCGTCCTTGAGGATGTGGAGACACAGGCCGCAAGGACTCAGTAGAGAAGGGCACAACCATGGCTGTACCGAAGCGCCGGATGTCGCGGGCCAATTCCCGCAGCCGTCGTTCGCAGTGGAAAGCGGACAACCCCGCGCTGCAGGAGGTCAAGGTGAACGGTGTCGCTCAGCGCATTCCGCGTCGGCTGGTCAAGGCTGCGCGCGCTGGCATCATCGATCTCGACCGCCGCTGATCGCGACATAACCTCAGCGTTTTAGACGCACAGAACTGCCGCAACGTCCTCGACGTTGCGGCAGTTCTGCTGTTCTGTGAATGCAATACGGTGAGAGCGGGGTGCAATGCTGCTGCAGATCCTGAACGTCCTGGGGATCGGGGTGTTTGCTGCCTCGGGAGCGCTCGTCGGTATCCGCAGAGACTTCGACATCTGGGGAATCGCGACCGTTGCGGTACTCACCGGCGTGGGCGGTGGCATTCTGCGTGACGTGCTGCTCGGCATCACGCCACCTTCGGCGCTCGACAACTGGGTGCCGGTCACGGTTGCCCTGATCTCAGCGCTGGTGACCGTGGTCTTCCATCCGTCGTTCGCGCTGCTGCGTCGGACCATCGTCTTCCTCGACGCGATCGGCATGGGACTGTTCGCGGCGACAGGTGCCAGCATCGCCATCGACCATCACACCCGTGCGTTTGCCGCAACGTTGATCGGCATGCTCGCGGCGATCGGAGGTGGCGTGCTCCGTGACGTACTCGCCAATGAGGTGCCGTTGCTCCTTCAGCCGGCCGACCTCTACGCGGTCCCTGCTCTGGTCGCCGCGGCCGTGGTGGCCGTCGGCAGGACCTACACCGACCTTCCGTCCCAGGTCTGGGTGATCACCGGGCTGATCGTCGGAGCGTTGCTGCGGCTGGTGTCGCTCGTGCTGGGGTGGCGCCTCCCCATGGCGCCACGAGGTGTCGGTTACCGGTGGCGTCGCGGGGAGTGACGGTCGACGCTCACGCCCATAGGCGCTTGCCGTCGACGCGCGCCACTACTGGGCGATGACCTTGTTCACCAGGCGGTTGAGCGAGTTCGGGATGAACTTCGCCGCGTTGCCCAGGAACAGTGTCTGTGTGCCGACCGAATAGCTCGTGCGGTGCAGTCGGAGATCGTTCTTGGTGGGATGTACCGACTCCCAGACCTTGTCGGCAACCTGCTCCGGGGTGATGCGGACCCCGAGTGTCTTCGTCGACTTCGCATCGTTCGCCGCAAGTGCGGTCTTCGCCCACAGCGGCCAGATGCTGACCACGCGGATATCGTCAGGTTCCCACTCCAGTTCGAGTGCCTCGGTCAGTCCCGCCACATAGAACTTGCTCGCGCTGTAGGTCGCGATCCCCGGCTGGCCGTAGATCGCCGACGCCGACGCGATGTTCACGAGGTGCGAACCCGGCGTCTTCTTGAGGTATTTGTGCGCCGCCTGCGCGCCGAGCGTCACTCCGAGGGCATCGATGTCGATCTGGCGGCGCACGGCGTCGGGCGAGATGTCGGCGAGATTGCCCTCGGTGAGGACACCCGCGTTGTTGTCGAGCACGTCGAGGGTGCCCCCGGTGTGCGAGGTGAAGTCGGCGAGGGCGTCCTCCCACTCTTTCGGGTCGCGGACGTCGATCTTGCCGGTGATGAAGGCGGGGTGGTTCGCCTTCACCTTGTCGAGGGCATCGTTGTCGACGTCGTACACGCCGACGGTCCAGCCTTCACGGGCGAAACGCTCCGCTGTCGCCAGTCCGATCCCGGCTGCACCTCCGGTGATGAAGATCGATGCCATCTGATGCCCTAACCCTTCTGACCTGCTCCGATACCGTCGCGTCCGAACCTTACTCGCCAGTATATGTGTCCGAGTTGTTTACTACGTCACACCACGGTGCTATCTTGACAACAAGCGTTGATATGACATCGAATGTTGTCACTGAACTTCAATGTTGTCACTGGAATTCCAGGTCGCCAAATCCCGCCGAAGCGGAGATGGGAGTCGAGCACCATGACTGCAGCAGTGGACCGTACCGATCCGACCACCGACGTCGCCGACAATGTCGTCAGCATCCGCGACGAGGGCGCCGACGCCGTGTCCGAGCGTCTCCTCGCTTCCGCGGCGCGTCTGTCCCGCAATGCGATGACCGAGATCGACTGGGACCTCCCGATGGATCCGGAGAAGTACGGCTGCAGTCCCGAGTGGTCGTCGCTCTACGGCACCGACTACTGGAACGAGATGACCGAAGAGCAGCGCATCTCGGTGACCCGTCACGAGTTCGCGTCGATCATGAACATCGGCATCTGGTTCGAGATGATCCTGCAGGAGATGGTGGTCCGCGATCAGTACCTCGGCGCCTACCACAGCCCTGAGTTCCAGTTCGCGCTGACCGAGATCGCCGACGAGTGCAGGCACTCGATCATGTTCGCCAAGGCGTCGGAGAAGATGGTCGGGACCTCGTACAAGCCGACAAGGTTCGTCGGCAAGCTGGGGAAGCTCTTCAAGGCGACTGCCAAGAACGAAGTCGCCTACGCGGGAATCCTGGTCGCCGAAGAGGTGCTCGACGTCTTCCAGCGCGGATGCATGCGCGACGATCGTGTGCTGCCGTTCATCCGCACGGTCAACGAGATCCATGTGCTCGAGGAGTCACGCCACATGAAGTTCGCGCGTGAAGAGGTGCGCGAATCCATGAAGGGGATCGGCTGGTTCCGTCGTCAGTTCAGTGCGCTCTACGTGGCACTCGGCGGCTACTTCATCGTGTCGAGCCTCGTTCAGCGTCAGGCATTCGTCGACGCCGGGCTCGACGCCGATCGCGCGATGGCGGAGATGAACTCGAACTCCCACTTCCACGCAATGATCCGCAGCAGCTGCGCGCATCTGATGGAGTTCCTCGACGAGGTCGGTCTGCTCACCAAGCCCGCCATGCACTACTACCGGAAAGTGCACATGCTCTGATGTTCGTCATCACCCAATCCTGCTGCAGCGACGCAGCATGTGTGTCCGTGTGCCCGGTCAACTGCATCCATCCGACACCGGAGGAGCGCGGTTTCGGGACCTCCGACATCCTGCACATCGATCCCGAGGCCTGCATCGACTGCGGCGCATGCGCTGACGCCTGCCCCGTCGACGCGATCTTCCCGGCCGAGAACCTGGGAACCAGGGACAAGGTCTTCATCGAGATCAACGCCGACTACTACAAGAACAACCCGGACGTGAAGTCGGGCTGGTCGGACGTGGTCTACCCGGAGATCCCCAAACTGCCTGCGGGACTTCGCGTTGCGCTCGTCGGTACCGGGCCGTCGGGTGGCTATGCATTACGTACCCTGCTCGACCGTACCGAGGCGTCGGTCACCGTGATCGACAGACTGCCCACTCCTGGCGGTCTGGTGCGTGCGGGCGTCGCCCCCGATCATCCGGGCACCAAGGGTGTGCTGCGCGGCTTCGATCTGCTCTACCGTGATCCGCGTGTCACGATGGCCACCAATGTCGAGGTCGGTGAGTCAGAGGGGCAGATCACGCCCGCCGAGCTCGCCGAGCACTTCGACGCGGTGTTCTACGCAGTGGGTGCGAGTGAGTCACGGCGCCTTGGTATTCCGGGTGAGGACCTACCCGGCTCGACGTCGGCGACCGAGCTCGTCGCGTGGTACAACGCGGTTCCCGGTGCCGACGCGGCTCCGCCGCTCCGCCGCTCGAGCGACGCCGATCCCGCGAGCGGACGGGCCGTGATCGTCGGTACGGGAAACGTCGCACTCGACGTCGCACGGATCCTGGTGTCGCCGCCAGAACTGTTGGCCACCACAGACATCGCCGACCGTGCGCTGGAGATCCTGCGCGAGCAGAACGTCCACGAGGTGGTGTTGCTCGGACGGCGCGACCAGGCACATGCCGCATACACGTCGGCCGAATACCGTGCGTTGTCGACGATCCCCGGCGTCGAGGTGGTCGTGGTCGACGATGCCGATGGTGCGGGACTGCCTGACCTGACCGGACCGGCCGACCCCGAGAATCGCCGAATCGTGTTCCTGTTCCACAGCACTCCCGACAGCATCGTCGGTGAGGACCGCGTCGAAGGGGTCACCGTCACCACCGGCGGGAAGACACACCGGATCGACGCGGATCTCGCGGTGCGAAGCATCGGATACCGCTCGGTACCCATCCCTGGGCTTCCCTTCGACGATGCGCACGGAGTGTTCCCGAATGTCGACGGCCGCATGGTCGACGACGCCGGGCAGATCATGCCCGGCTCGTATGTGGTGGGGTGGGCCAAGCGGGGCCCGAGCGGAGGAATCGGCGCGAACAAGAAGTGCGCGCAGCTGACGGTCGAGGATTTCATTCGCGACGCCCTCGACGACAAGCTCGTCCGTTCCACCCGTGACCCAGGTGAGTTCAGTTCCCTGCTGCGCAAGCGAACCCGTCACATCATCGGCTACCGCGGCATGCGGGCGATCGACCGGATCGAACGTCGACGCGGTTCCGAGCAGGGGCGTCCGCGCGTCAAGTTCACGCGCGTGGGCGACATGGTCGGCGCTGCCGGCTGGCGCAAACGGTAATCGACGGTATCCGGGCCCGGCGCGAACGCAGGAGAACCACCCGCGTTCGCGCCGGGCGCGGTGCTGACCATGGTCAGTCGGCCTGTTTCGCGGCGTCGAGTTGCTTTGTCTCGGATTCGACGGTGTGCAGACCGAGTCCCTCTTCTTCGGGGAGCAGTTCGCGCTCGCCGGTCATCGGATTGGTCTCCTCGAGTGGTGGCACAGGCTGACCGTCGAGGACGAGTTTCATTCTCTCCTTGTCGAGTTCGCCCTCCCAGGCGGCAACGACGAACGTGGCCACGCAGTTTCCGATGAGGTTGACCGAGACGCGCATCGAGTCCATGATTCGGTCGGCGCCGAGCAGCAGGGCAACGGCCGCAACGGGAATCGAGCCGTGGCCGATCGCCGAGACCGTTGCCGACAACGCCAGGAACGACGAACCCGGCACTCCGGCCATGCCTTTCGACGTCAACATCAGGACGAGCATGGCGGTCAACTGCTCGCCGAGACTCAGGTGCACGCCCATCGCCTGCGAGAGGAACAGCACGCAGATCGACAGGTAGAGCGTCGCGCCGTCGAGATTGAAGGAATAGCCGGTCGGGACGACGAGGCCGGTGGTCGACCTCGAGCAGCCCGCGTAGGTGAGCTTGGTCATGATCCGGGGGAGCACCACCTCCGTCGAGGCGGTGCCGAGCGCCACGAACAGTTCGTCCTTGATGTAGACGATGAACTTCCACAGATTGACCCCGGCGAAGATCCGCACGATCCCCGCGAGCACCAGGATGAACAGCACCGCGGCGAGGTAGCAGCACGCGATGAGTTTGCCGTAGCTGCCCAGCGACGAAATGCCGTACTGGCCGATGATGTAGGCCATCGCGCCGAACGCACCGAGTGGGGCGAGCTTCATGATCCAGCCGATCATGGTGAAGAAGACGTGGCTCGACTGGTCGACGAACCCCAGCACGATGGGCGCTTTGCTGCCGATCTTGGCCAATGCGAGACCGAAGAGCACGGCGAAGAACAGCACCTGGAGCAACTCGTTCTCGGCGAACGCAGAGATTGCCGACGTCGGGATGATGTTCATCAGGAACTCGACGGTGTGGGGGAGTTCGCCGTTGCTGGTCTTCTCCGCGACCGCCTCGGCACCCGTCGCGAGTGTCTGAGGGTTGATGTCGAAACCGGCGCCCGGCTTGACGAGGTTGCCGATCACCAGGCCGAAGATCAGCGCGAACGTCGTCACGGCCTCGAAGTAGATGAGTGCCTTGATCCCGATGCGGCCGACGGCCTTCATGTCGCCGACGTGCGCGATGCCCAGCACCACGGTGCAGAAGATGATGGGTGCGATCAGCATCTTGATGAGCTTGATGAAGCCGTCGGCTAGCGGTTTGAGGCCGGAGCCGAAGTCGGGCCACACAGCGCCGATCACGATGCCCGCAATGATGGCCACGATCAGCCACGTGAACATCGACTTGTACCAGGGTGTCTTGGTGCGCTCGGCGGGAGCGTCGGGGAGTGCTATGTCTGTCGTCACCGCGCAAGTGTCGGACAAGTCGGATTCGTCGTTGTGAGCCAACTGTTGCGCCTTGGTAAACGTTTGCGATCTGCATGCGCGAATTCAACGGACCCGCGTCACGATGTTGCGGGATTCCGCGCGTTGCTCAGCGGTCTCTCAGTCGAAGTGGATAAGACTGTCTACATGCGCATTCTTGTTGTCGACGACGACCGCGCGGTCCGCGAGTCGCTGCGCCGGTCGCTCACGTTCAACGGCTACACCGTCGACACCGCGGGTGACGGCATCGAAGCGCTGGAGAAGATCGTGGCCGAGCGCCCGGACGTCGCGATTCTCGACGTGATGATGCCTCGGCTCGACGGACTCGAGGTGTGCCGTCGACTGCGTTCCACCGGCGACGACCTGCCCATACTGGTGCTCACTGCCCGGGACACCGTTTCTGAGAGGGTCTCCGGTCTCGACGCGGGCGCCGACGACTACCTGCCCAAGCCATTCGCACTCGAAGAACTGCTCGCACGCCTGCGTGCACTGCTACGGCGTGCCGCCCCCGAGGATGACGCCGATTCGGAGGCATTGACCTTCGCCGATCTGTCGCTCGACCCGGTGACCCGTGACGTCTCGCGCGGCGAACGACAGATCAGCCTGACCCGGACCGAGTTCGCGCTCCTCGAGATGCTGATGGCGAACCCGCGTCGCGTGCTCTCCCGCAGTCGAATCCTCGAGGAGGTGTGGGGCTACGACTTCCCGACGTCTGGCAACGCGCTCGAGGTCTACGTCGGATATCTGCGCCGCAAGACCGAGGCCGACGGCGAATCGCGGTTGATCCACACCGTCCGGGGCGTCGGCTATGTGTTGCGAGAGACGCCGCCGTAGTGCCATCCGTGCTTCGTCTGCGCCTCGCCCGGCTCTGGCTGAGAGTGCGACCGAAGGGCGGGGCAGGCGAGATGCGCGACCCGATGCCCCTGACCAGGTTGGTCTCACTGCGTCTGCGCGTCACTCTTCTCTCGGCAACGGTCGTGTTGGTTTCAGTGGGTCTGATGGCGGGGGCAGCGTATTTCGTGGTGTACCGCGCCATGTACAACGAGGTCGACAATCAGCTCGAGAGCCGTGCCGACGGCATGACCGCGCTCGCGAAGATGGGCACGCTCAACGACCGTCCCGAGGCGTTGGTCGCGGGAACGGTCTTCTCGACCAACATCTCTCTCGCCCTGGTGAAGCCGAGCGGACAGACGTATCTCGTGGGATCGGTGCCCTTCGAAGACGTCGAGCGCAAGATCGCGCGCTCACCGTCGAATCCGGGTAACAACCTGCAGAGCCTGCGGACCGTGAACAACCAGCGGGTTCTCGCGCGCAAGCTCGACGACGGCAACACGCTGATCCTGGCGCAGAGTCTGTTGCACACCGATCGGGTGCTGAAACGGCTCGCATGGGTGTTGTTCGTCGTCGGATGTGGCGGCGTCGCGCTCGCGGCGGTGGCGGGAACGACGGTGGCGCGTGCCGGACTTCGACCCGTCGCTCGGTTGACCCGTGCGACAGAGCGTGTTGCACGTACCCAGGACCTCACCCCGATGCCGGTCGCCGGCAACGACGAATTGGCCCGTCTCACCGAGAGTTTCAACACCATGTTGCGCGCGTTGGCGCAGTCTCGTGACCAACAGGCCCGCCTGGTTGCCGACGCCGGTCACGAATTGCGTACTCCGCTCACCTCATTGCGGACCAACCTCGAATTGCTGATGGCAGCAAGCGAACCCGGCGCACCGGCGGTCCCCGCAGCCGACATGATCGAACTCCGCTCGGACGTCATGGCGCAGATCGAGGAGTTGTCCACGTTGGTGGGCGATCTCGTCGACCTCGCGCGTGAGGACACCCCCGAGGTGGTCTTCGAGGAGGTCGACCTCGACGAACTCGTCGAAACAGCACTCGAACGCGTACGCCGACGCCGTGTCGACGTCGAGTTCGAGGTGCACCTCGAGCCGTGGTTCGTGTTCGGGGAGCAGCACGGGCTGTCGCGGGCCGTGGTCAACGTGCTCGACAACGCCGCGAAGTGGAGTCCGCGCGGGCGCTCGGTGCTTGTGACACTGAGACAACTCGACGCCGGCACCGCCGAGTTCTCGGTCTCCGACGCCGGTCCCGGAATCCCACCCGAGGATCGCGAATTGGTGTTCGAGCGCTTCTATCGGTCGACGCAGTCGCGGTCGATGCCCGGATCGGGCCTCGGCCTCGCGATCGTGCGGCAGGTCGTCGACCGGATGGGTGGAACGGTCAGCGCCGACCAGTCCAGCCTCGGCGGTGCGATGATCACGATGACGCTGCCCGGACGACCGACACCGGTGGAACCTTCACCACGCGTGGTTCGTCAATAGTTCCGAGGCATGTGAGTTCCGAGGCATGTGCACCGCAGTGGTGGTTTCGGGGCACGGGTTTCGCGGCGACACTTCGGGCCCATCGCCCGCTCACGCGGATGGTGAGTCCCATAGGGTTGAGCCACATGGTGTGCGCGTCGGACGAGATGTGGAGTCCGAGGTGGGAACGGTCGACAGGCGTGATGGCCTGCACAAGACGAGGGAAGAAACACGACGATGACAGGTGGAGGCCCGCACGGGGGGAATCCGTACGGAAACGACCCGCAGACAAGCGGATTCCCCGCTTACGGATCGGGTCGCGGCGACGGCGGACAGCAACCCGGGTACGGTGCTCCACCGACTCAGCCCTATTACGGACCTCCCGCAGGTCAGCAGGCGTGGGGCGCGACCGGCACGACGGACAGTGGGCTGCCTCATGGCGGATTCGACCAGGGACCCGGCGGGTCTGACCACGGGCCGCGCACCGCGACGCAGCAGAAGAAGTCCCGGGGCGGACTGATCGCCGCGCTTGTCGCTGGTGCTCTCGTGGTCGGGCTCGTCGCCGGCGCGATCGGCGGAATCGTCGGCGCGAAGGCCACCGACGACTCGTCGTCGAGCAGTGCGCTACCGCTCGGCGGCGATCCGAACACCGGCAGCGGCAACAATGAGCCGGCAGCGCCCGCCGGCTCCATCCAGGAGGTCGCCGCCAAGACCCTTCCGTCTGTGGTGTCGATCGATGTCATCAGTGGATCGGAGGCGGGTGAGGGCTCCGGCGTCGTCCTCAGTGACGACGGCGTCATCATGACCAACAACCACGTCGTCGCGGGAACCTCCGGCAACGCACGGGGATCGCAGATCCAGGTGAACTTCCAGGACGGTTCACGCGCGGCGGCACGTCTGGTCGGTGCGGATTCGATCTCCGACATCGCGGTGATCAAGGTCGACAAGCGCGGGCTCACCCCGATCAACGTCGGAACGTCGAAGAACTTGGCCGTCGGTCAGTCGGTCATCGCAATCGGTGCGCCGCTCGGCCTACAGGGCACGGTGACCACCGGCATCATCAGCGCACTGAACCGGCCGGTGTCGACGTCTCGCGAAGGCGGCACGACGTCGGTGATCGACGCCATCCAGACCGACGCCGCGATCAACCCCGGCAACTCGGGTGGCGCTCTGGTCAACGCGCGAGGGGCATTGATCGGCATCAACACGGCGATCGCGTCGCTCGGTGCCTCGGAACAGCAGCAGAGCGGCAGCATCGGGTTGGGCTTCGCGATCCCGATCGACCAGGCCATCAGGGTCGCCAACGAACTGCAGAAGACGGGCAAGGCGTCGCATGCGAGTCTCGGTGTCCAGGTGCGACCCAACAGCCCCGCGGAGACGCCAGGAGCGGTGGTATCCGATGTCACGGCGGGTGGCCCGGCCGCGCAGGCGGGTATCCCCAAGAACGCGATCGTGACGAAGCTCGACGACCGCAACATCGCCTCGGGCGACGCGCTGGTCGCGGCGGTGCGTTCACACGCGCCGGGCGAGAAGGTCACGGTCACCTACGTGGCGAACGGTCAGACGCGAACCGCGTCGGTGACGCTGGGAACCCTCACGACCAACTGATCGACCCGAGTGGATCGACAACCGACTCATCATCGAGGCCCCGGATCTGAGACCATGAGCACGGGGCGAGAACAGGCGAGAACGAGAAAGAGGCGAGCATGATCGAATCAAGCCGCAGTCCGCAAGGCTCCACCCTCACCGACGATGCGTCGAGCGTGATCGATCCCATCGCGTTGGAGCCTTCCGAGGTCGATCCCGCCGATGTGGTCGCCGCCGACGCCGCCGCACGCGAATTCGTCGCTCGCCACATCGGCGAGGCAGCACAGGCTTCGGGCGACGAGATCGGCCGGGCGTTGGTGGTCGTTGTCGACGACCAGATCGCTCATGGCGAGGTCGCCGATTCACTCGGCCCGCTGGTGGGCGAGCTCCTCAACGAGGCAGGTTTCCACGTTGACGCGACGCTCGCGGTGTCCGGCGACGAGATCGAGATCCGCAATGCACTCAACACGGCGGTCATCGGTGGCGTCGACCTCGTCGTTTCCGTTGGTGGCGTCGGAGTCGGCGCTCGTGACGTGACGCCCGAGGCCACCGAGCCGCTGCTCGACCGACGGCTGCGTGGCATCGAGGAGGCTGTCCGCAGCTCCGGTCTCGCCGCCGGAGCAACCGACGGCGGCCTGTCTCGCGGACTCGCGGGCATCTCCGGGCAGACGCTGGTGGTCAACATCGCCGAGTCGCGCGCAGCCGTACGCGACGGAATGGCAACTGTGGCACCGCTTGCGAAGCACGTGATCGAGTCGATCAGCGAATTCTGAGACGCCAACCGCGCGTATCTATCACCAAATGCAGCTCAACGCATGAGTTGGATTCACGTGCTGTTCACCAGAAATTCGCCGAACGTCCTTCTGTCCTGATGAGACGAGATTCCTGATATGTCGCGTGACGACGAAAATCGCGTAACCGGAGCTGGTGCCCGACGGAAATCGAGAAAACGTCGTCGGATCGACGACGTTTTCGGTGACGATCTTCCTGAGACCACATCCGACGAGAGTGGCGAAGGTCACAGCGCGACTTCTCAGGAGTGGTATCGCGCCCAGCGGCCACCGCATTACGAGTGAGCTGCGTCTTCCCAGGCCGAAGGCGCAGCGTGTTTTCCTTCTGTTAACAGTAATTCTGTTAATAGAGTGAACTCCGACTGCGGAATCGTGTAAGAGTTTGTTGAGATCCAGCTGAGCGTTGCTGTTGCTCGTTTTGATATAGCTCGGATAACGTTCGCTGCGACAACACTCGGTCCCCTGGGCGACCGGGAGCGTGGTCCTGCGGTCTGGCGTATGTCGGGCGGCAGCAGTGGAACGAGGGGGCTGGGAGATTAACGTTCCGGTGAGCATGACGAAACGCCGTGTTAACCGGAGCGGACGATGATTCCCGCGAGCCGCCAAGGTCAACCCGAGGGAACGAGTTCGTCTCCCTCGGATAACAGCCGAATCCTGTGAGAGGGAACGAATGAGCAAGTTCAGCAAGCTTGGGCGCCGCGGAGCTGCTGCGGTCGCCGTCGCCGCTGCCGCGGTGATTGGCGCAACCAGCATGGGGGGCGGGGCACGCGGAGGCCGGCAAGCTGGCCAATGGTTACAAGAAGGCGACTGGCGTCGATGGCGAGGTCGTGCAGACGTGGCGTAAGAATGAGTCCGCGTACGCGCTGCCTACGGTCGCGAACGTCCCCACCCAGCGCTCGGCGGAGCTGTCGGGTACCTACTCGGCGCAGCTGAGCAAGGGTGTCGCCGGAAACGTTGCGCTCAAGTACATCGTCGGTTGCCAGGTGAACGTAGAAGGCTTGTCGCTCGATCTCGGTGGCAGCTTGTCGCTGAGCTCCGCGGGCCTGAGTGGCTCGTTGAGCCTGCCGCTCACTCCCGGCCAGGTGGCGGTGGTCAGCGTGACCGACAAGGACATCGACGCAGGCGGCTCGGGTGCTATCCAGGTGTCTGACTACACCATTCTTCTGCCGAACTGCGCTGGCTACGCATCGGCCCGCTCGGCGGTGAAGGTTGTCGCCGCTACCGGCTACAGCCCGAAGGACGGAACCCTCAGCGGAACGGGAAGCTACGTCCAGTCGACCCTGTACGGCCAGCCCTTCAGCCTCAACTGAGTGGCAGCAGACAAACCAGCAATCATCTGAGATTTCTCTGCTTCCAAGCAGATTGACATTCCACAAAGGGGAATCATGAAGAAGATCAACACGCGTCGCGTGGCTGCTGCCGTCGGCGTCGCCGGCGCTGCACTCATGGGCCTGACCAGCCTCGGCGCTGGCGGCGCCGCGGCCGGTCCGCTGCCGGGCGCATCCGCGACGAAAACCCTCGCCGACGGCACACCCGTCACGATCAGGTTGTACGACGAGTCGGTCAACATCCAGCGTGCGGTCACCAACGTGCAGACCAGCCGCGAAGCCTGGTTGTCTGGCAAGATCAAGGTGAACGTCGGCGGTAAGGCCGAGGGCGCCAGCATCCAGTCCGGCTACATCTTCGGTTGCCAGGTCAACTTCGGCGCGAGCGCGGGCGGCGGCGCAGGGGCCGAAGCTGCGCCTGACCCCACGAATGGCGCAACTGTCACACCGTCGGCGAGTTCCAACGCAGGCGTGACCCTCGGCCCAGGCCAGGCGAAGACCGTGTGGCTCATCGACAGCACCTCGAGCAACATCAGCAACACCGCCGACTCGAACTACTCGATCAGCGATTACACGTTCACCGGCAACAGTGGTGGCGTGGCCTACAGCCAGGAGAAGGTCGGCGTCGACGGCTGCGCCGGTTACGCTTCGGCTCAGGCGATCATTCAGGTGAAGGTCAGCACCGACTCGGTGAAGGGCATCGTCACCTTGCGCGGCAAGCCGTTCAGCCTCGGCTGATCGCGCGTCTCGCACAACGCAACAGAAAGCCGCAGGGCGGGAACCGGATGGTTCCCGCCCTGCGGCTTTCTGCCTTGAGCGGGCCTACCTTCGTGGCTGTGGCTCAGGCAGATCAGGGCGGGAACCGGGGGCCGGTTCCCGCTCTGTGAGCGCTGCGGCGCCGATAGCTCGGGGATTGGCAATCGGCGAGCAGAACCCCGTTCTGTGGTGACGCGTCGGACGTCACCGATCGGTTCAACTACCGGCTGGTTCAGCTTCCGAAGAACGGGAACGGGAACCAGGGACGGGGCCGAGGGCGCGGCTGGGGCTGCGGACGACCGTGGTTGTTCTGGCCGGGTCGCTGGTTGCCGTGAGGCTGAGGCATCGTTGCTCCTCCATCGTGTTGTTGTGCAATTCAGTCGACGTACTCCCGATCGCGGTCGGCGCCAACGGGTCTCAACGTAGAAACGAAACCTTGGGGCCCGGTGGGCGAATCGCTGTCAAACGTCTGGACGTCGTCGCCGCGACGACTGCGGTATCCCACGACAAGCAGAACCGGCCACACCCGAGACGGGCGTGGCCGGTTCTGCTTGTCGTGGGATACCGCAGTCAGCGTGAGTGACGTCCCGAGTCGGGCGGGTAGTCGCCGGGGAACTGCGACCCCGGCGGGGGGTAACTGCTCGGTGGGTAGTTGCCGGGCGGCGGGTAGTTGCCGGGTGCGGGGTTCGGGGTGGGATAGCCCGGCTGCGATGCTCCCGACTGTCCGGGCGGATACGTCGGGGGATTCTGCTGCGGCTGCCCTGAGGGGCTCTGATACGACGGGGGATTGCCGTACGTCGAGGGGGCCTCGTAGGGGGCCTGAGAAGCCGGTGGTGGCGTTGTCAGGCGCTGGGTCGGCTGTGCGGTGTCGGACGACGCGGATGAGGACGACGGGGGTGTGGACGCGGACGAATGCGTGTCGGGTGATCCCTGGTCGCCGGAACCCGATGATCCGGCGTCGCCGCCTCCCGACTCGCTCAGGTGATCGGGCAGGTTCTTCTCCGCATCGGCCTTGGCCTTCGATGCGCCGTCGGGATCCATGAGGTCGCGGATCTCGGTGAGGAGTGCAACCTCGGTGACCTCGGCCTTCTTGCCGAAGCCGCCCAGCTCGGCGAGCTTGTTGTACGGCAAGATGATGATGAAGTAGACGACTGCGGCGATGATCAAGAAGTTGATGACCGCGGTGAGGACTCCGCCGAGATTGACGAACGTCGACGACTTACCGCTGACCAGTTCGAAACCGAGGCCGTCGGCCTCGTTCGGGCTCCACGGAATGGTGTTGATGATCGGCTTGATGATGCCGTCGGTGAACGCCGTGACGATGGCGGTGAAGGCAGTGCCGATGATGACGGCCGTGGACAGATCGACCACGTTGCCCTTCATGATGAAATCCCTGAAACCCTTGAGCACTTTCCGTTCCTCTCATCGGTCGGGTGGGGACGTGCCTGGTGAGGTGCGACGGAATCTGCTCAGTGGTGCACAGTCCGTTCTTTGTGATGTTAATGGAGTCAGCCTGTGACGTTGCGGAACCGAACGATGTTGTGTCCCGTGCAACTACCGTTCATCCCGCTCGCTCTGATGCAGAAAGCGCAGTTCAGTGCACTATTACAGCAAGGGCGACGTCGAGGCCCGCTGTCGCGACGCGCAGTGCTGATTTCTGATCCATCGCGAGTACGACGGGCGCCGACGCCTGATTTCGCGCAGCCAGGGCGCTCGACGTCGGCCGCTCGGTCCCCAGTGCGACGACGGCGCGCCTGGCGAGTACTTCCGCCTCTGGGCCGATCACGTCGACGACGTCGCCCGCGCGCAACAGCGCCGACACGGCGTCGTCGGACAGTCGCACCGGCACGAGGCGTGCATCGGCAGAACCGGTCAGTTGCTGGGGCAGGCGTGGCGACAGGAGTCGGGCGTCGGTCAGGATCTCACCGGCCCTGACCAGACCGGTCACCGTTCGACCCGACCCGTCCCGCGACATACGTAGTGCCCCGGATGGAACGATCCCTGCGGCCACCCGGCGGGCGACCAGGTCGCCCGCCGTCAGTTCTGTACCCGGCAATAGGTCGTGCGACGCGACCATCACTGAGTCGGTGTTTTGTTCGGCGCCCCCGAACGCGGCCACGCCGAGGGCGGCTGCGACGAGTAGTGCCGCCGCGGATCGTCGAATCAGAACCGACCGCGCCCAGCCCGGGCGCACGGCCGCTCCCAGACGGTCGACGAGACGCGGACTCAGGCGGTCTCGGCCTCGACGATCAGGGCGGGTCCGATCTCCACGCGCTGGTCTCATGGGCGAAACGTAGTCGCCTCCGGGCATGTGTGACCGTGCCCTCGACGAGGTTGTGGACAACCGCTCCACGGTGAGCGGTCGGTGGATAACGTCGTGTTCCGTTAGAATGGACAACGGTGTGCCGGGAAGTCTGGTCGGCGATCCGGATCGCGATCCGGATGCACAATCGACCCCTCTCGGCCTCGCTGCCGGGACAGCCCGACAGGATCACCGCATGCCAGAGCATTCTTCCGAGGGACACATCTCGGGGAGCGACGCGTCGCTCGACGCAGCCCTCGATACTTCGGCCCCCGAGTCGACCACGTCGACGGGGACACCGGATCGGACAGGACCGCCAGGCTGGCGCCGACACAATCGTCGGGAACGCTTTCGTCGAGTTCTCTCACTCGACACCACCAGCGGCGCGCTTCTCCTGATCAGCGCCGCACTGGCCGTCCTCATCGCCAATTCCCCGTGGCGGGAGGGCTACCACAGTTTTCTGGCCTACGAGATCGGCCCGGAGTCGCTGCACCTCCATCTCTCACTCAGCGAATGGGCCGCCGACGGGCTGCTCGCGATCTTCTTCTTCGTCGTCGGTGTCGAATTGAAGCAGGAGTTCGTCGCCGGAAGCCTTCGTGACATCCGGCTGGCAGGTGTGCCGATCGTCGCTGCCGTGGCCGGGATGATCACGCCGGCACTCTGTTACGTGGCGGTGGTCGGCGCACTGGACCCGGAAGCCTTGCGTGGCTGGGCGATTCCCACCGCCACCGATATCGCCTTCGCGCTCGCCGTCCTCGCGATCTTCGGGCGGGGACTCCCGCTGGCGCTACGCACCTTCCTGCTCACTCTCGCAGTCGTCGACGATCTCCTCGGAATCACGGTGATCGCAGTCTTTTACACCGAATCCATCAACTTCGTCATGCTCGGCTGCGCCCTGCTGGCGATCATCGCCTTCGGTGTCGTGGTCCGGCTGTCCCGCTCCTATCGGTGGCTGCTGCTGCCGCTGGCTGTCGTTGCGTGGGCGTGCATGCACGCGTCCGGAGTGCACGCCACCGTCGCCGGTGTCCTGCTCGGGCTTGTCGTACCTGCACTCACGATTCGAGGTGAGCGGCTCTCGCGCACCGAACTGCTCGACGAGACCGTACGTCCGTGGTCTGCCGGAGTGGCTCTGCCGCTCTTCGCGTTCGCCGCGGCCGGTGTGTCGGTTGTCGGTGCGGACGAACCGTTGGTCCAACCGGTCTCCATCGGAATCGTGGTGGGGTTGTGCGTCGGCAAGATCGCCGGGGTGCTCGGCGCGACTGCGCTCATGACGCGTCTGACTCCACTTCGGTTACCCGATTCGATCGGACTGCGCGACCTCATCCCGGTGGGCATGCTCACCGGCATAGGCTTCACGGTCGCCCTACTGATCGCCGAACTCTCCTTCGGCGAGGCCGATCACGCCGCACCCGCCAAGGGCGCGATCCTCATCGGATCGGTCATCGCGGCGTGCGTCGCAGCGATCATGCTCCGCTGGAATGCGCACAAGGCGCGTGACCCCGACATGAACCGCGACGGCGTCGTCGACACCGACCTCGACGTG
Organism: Gordonia otitidis; assembly: GCF_020735545.1. Lineage (NCBI taxonomy): Bacteria > Bacillati > Actinomycetota > Actinomycetes > Mycobacteriales > Gordoniaceae > Gordonia > Gordonia otitidis. Next base: position 802,613 of record NZ_CP085974.1, on the reverse strand, counting down.
ATCGGCGGCTGAGCCCACGACGGTCTCAGACGTCGGCCTCGACGGGGCGTCGTCGTTTCTCGACCGGCTCGTAATCCTCCCAGAACGTCGCTCCGGTGATGCCGAGTGCCACCGGGTCGAAGGTGGGGTCGAGGCCACGCTTGCGCTGGTGCTCGTAGTCACGCAGCGCCTTGAACGCCGGCTGTTGCAGGATCAGGATGCCGATGATGTTGAGCCACGCCATGAGTCCGACGCCGATGTCGCCGAGCGTCCACGCCTCGGTGGCAGTCGATACCGCACCGATCACCACGGAGACCAGGATCAGCACCTGCAGACAAATGGTGGCGTTCGATCCCACGGTGCTGCGCAGCGGTCGGACGTAGACGGTCGACGCGCGGCCCAGCAGGAACCGGAGATTCGTCTCGGCCATGTAGTAGTAGGCGATGATCGTCGTGACGCAGAAGAACAGCAGCGAGATCGCGACGAACGACGATCCGGCGCCGCTCCAGAGGGTGTCGAAGCCGGTCTGCACGAATGTCGGGCCCACCTCGGCGTCTGCCGGGAGGTTCCCACCTTCGGCGATTACCGCACCCGACTCCGACTCGCCCTCGAAAACTCGGTATGCACCAGTCGACAGGATGAGGAATCCGGTGGCGGAACAGACGAAAAGGGTGTCGATGTAGACCGCGAACGCCTGAACGAGTCCCTGCTTGGCGGGGTGCGACACCTCCGCGGCTGCTGCTGCGTGCGGCCCGGTGCCCTGCCCGGCTTCGTTGGAGTACAGGCCTCGCTTGACACCCCACATGATCGCGGCGCCGATGATCGCACCGAAAGCGGCGTCGGCGCCGAAGGCGCTTGCGAAGACCGTGGAGATCACGTTCGGGACGACTGAGGCATTCATCGCCACGATCACGATCGCGACGATGATGTAGATGATCGCCATGAAGGGCACGACGATCGATGCGAAGTTCGCGATCCGCTTGACGCCACCGATGATCACCAGCGCGAGCACGATCACCGTCGCCACCGCGAAGACCCATTTCTCGATGCCCCAAGCGTTTTCAGCGGCGATGGCCATCGAGTTGGACTGCACGCTGGGAAGCAGCAGGCCGCACGCGAGAACGGTCACGGCGGCGAAGAGGAGCCCGTAGAGCTTGAAGACCGGCGCGGCCTTCGTGTGTGCGAAGGCTCGGCTGAGGTAATAGGCCGGTCCGCCGCGGTACTCACCGGTGAGGCGATCGCGGGTCTTGTAGATCTGAGCGAGGGTGCACTCGACGAACGACGTCGACGCTCCGAGGAACGCCACGAGCCACATCCAGAACAGTGCACCCGGCCCACCGAAGGCAATCGCGGTGGCGACACCGGCGATGTTGCCGGTGCCGACGCGTCCGGCGAGTGACATGGTGAGAGCCTGGAAGGACGAGACCCCATCCGGAGAGCTCTCCCCGTGGAACATGAGCTTCACCATGTCGGGTATTCGTCGCAGCTGGACGAGGCGCGACCGTATCGAGAAGTACACGCCTGCGCCCAGGCAGAGAAAGACGAGAGCGTTGCTCCAGACGTATCCGTTCACCGAGTCCAAGAAGTCGGTCATGGGTCCTTCCGGGTAGCGATACCTCGGAGGACATCGTTCGCCCGCCAAGGCTTTGGCAGACGTTTACCTTTCCATGGTTCTTCGTTTACTGCGCGGCGAACGGTCAACTGGCGTCCGGTGGTGGAGGTCGTCAACCTCGTGACCTCGGGTGTTGGGTCAGAGATCCGAAGTCTTGGCACTCGGAATGTACGAGTGCCAGAGTTGGTTAGAATCTATGGCGAATCACTTCACAGTCTTCGGAGGTACCGGTGCCCACCTACTCGTATGCGTGCACGGAGTGCGACAACAAGTTCGACATTGTTCAGTCGTTCTCCGATGACTCGCTGACCGAATGCCCGCAGTGCTCGGGCCGGCTACGCAAGTTGTTCAACTCGGTTGGCATCGTGTTCAAGGGCAGCGGCTTCTACCGCACGGATTCGCGCTCGGGTTCGTCGAGCTCCGAGTCGGCGTCGTCGAGCAGCAAGTCCGACAGCGGCTCGTCGTCGTCGGAGAGCTCGTCGTCCACGAGTTCCTCGTCGAGCGACAGCGGATCGAACGCGTCGTCGTCGAAGAGCGACTCGAAGAGCAGCGCGCCCGCCTCGGCCTGACGGCTCATCCCCACTTGGCGTCGGCTCTGAGCGCATTCGGACAGCACCGTGTGGTCCGTTCGAAGGGTTATTTTGTCTCTTTCTTTTAACCCGATCGTTCGTGTTGCCTGCTCACCTCTTTTTGCTACCGTAGGACCGGTTTGAAACCGATCCAGTGCCGCAGAAACAGTCATTCTGCGCTGGAACAGCATGAGGAGAAATCGGCAATGGCTTCAAAGATCACTCGACTTCGTATCGCAGGCGCCAGCGGCGCCCTGATCGGCGCCGGCGCGTTGGCCGTCGCGCTGGCCGCACCTGCCTCGGCGGCGGTGACCGGAGTCAGCATCACAACGCCTGCGGGGTATGGTCCGGCAGGTATCGGTTACGGGACGGGCTGCTCTTACACCGTTTCGGCTTCCGTCACGAACTCCGACCCCAACAACGCAGTCGAGTTTACGATTTCCCCTGTGGGCGGCGGTGCAGTCGACCCGGCATCTGTGCAGCCCAGCACTCAGACGAATAAGGCGACCACGACGTGGAAGCCGACGAAGGTCGGCACCTACAAGATCACTGCGCAGCAGGGTTCTTCGTCTCAATCCGTCACTGTCAAGGTTGGTGGCCGCGGCATCCAGACCCCGACTATCGGTCAGATCAACTCGTCGCTGACCAGCGGAACCTGCATCGTTCTGCCCTTCTGAGCAGTACCGTTCTGAATTCTCGTAACAACAAAGGTGCCGCGGAGTAATCCGCGGCACCTTTGTCGTTGTGAGCATGTGGTGTCGCAGCAGACCGCGGAATTACCGCAATTCCCGGAAACCGTGCGCCGGAGTGAGTACCCACCCGACCGGAATGTCGTAATTGCCCGACGGAAGTGAATCGACGACCTCGTCGTCGTAGACGACCGCGACGAGCTCGGCGGAACTTCCGACCAGGGTGCGGTCGTAATACCCCGCTCCGCGGCCGAGTCGGACGCCGGTCTTGTCGACCGCCAGCGCGGGCAGCAACACCACCGCGGCTGCATGCACGGCTTCGACGCCGAGGCGCTCGCCGGTTGGTTCGAGAAGTCCCCAGCGTCCGGGCTGAAGTGTGGTCGCGCCGTCGTAGCGGACCCAGTCGAGTGGCGCAGGATCGCCGTCGGGGACCACCGGCACGAGTACGCTCACACCCCGATCGACCAGTGCGTCGAGCATGGCGGGCGAACCGGGTTCGGACCCCACAGGAACGTAGGCGGCAACGGTGACGTCGTACTCGAGTCGAAAGGGCGCGGCGTAGATCCAGTCGGCGAGGTCGCCAGCAGCTTGCTCGCGTGCAAACGGCGACATCGAGCGGCGTCGGGCAGAGATCTCGTCACGCAACTTGTTCTTGAGCGTTGCCACCGCGGTCGTCGCCTTCCCCAGAAGTTTGAGCGTTTCACTGTGATCTGACCCGCACTGTAGTGCCCAAAGGTGACGAATTGGTGGGCACATCGTCAGCCGGTCAGGTGATCCACAACGCTTCGCGGGGACGTCGTCAGACTCCGACATTATGGTGTCCGTATGACGTCCAGCGTGAGCAAGTCGAGCACCGTCGAATTCACTGAGTACTCCTCGGTCCCGAATACCCCGCCGATCCCGCGTACCGCTGTGGTTCCCGCAGCAGGCCTCGGCACCCGGTTCCTGCCTGCGACCAAAACAGTGCCCAAGGAGTTGCTGCCCGTCGTCGACACCCCCGGCATCGAACTCGTCGCCGAGGAGGCGAAGTCCGCGGGCGCCGAGCGGTTGTTGATCATCACCTCGCCCGGCAAGGACGGCGTGGTGGCGCACTTCGTCGAGGACCTGGTCCTGGAGAACACACTGGCCACGCGCGGTAAGGCCGCGATGCTCGCCAAGGTGCGTAAGGCGCCGTCGCTGTTGGAGGTGGCCTCGGTCATTCAGGAGAAGCCGCTGGGCCTCGGGCACGCGGTGGGGTGCGTCGAGCCCTACCTCGACGAGGACGAAGACGCCATCGCCGTTTTGCTGCCCGACGACCTCGTCCTGCCCGGCGGGGTGCTCGAGGTCATGGCGCGCACCCGGCAACGTCGAGGCGGATCGGTGCTCTGCGCGATCGAGGTGCCAGAAGACCGGATCAGCGCCTACGGCGTGTTCGACGTCGAGGAGCTTCCCGACGCCAACAACCCCAACGTGATGAAGCTCAAGGGCATGGTCGAGAAGCCCGATCCGAAGGATGCGCCGTCGAATCTCGCCGCAGCGGGCAGGTACATCCTCGACCTCAAGATCTTCGACGCCCTGCGTCGGATCAAGCCCGGCGCGGGCGGCGAGTTGCAGCTCACCGACGCCATCGCACTGCTGATCGAAGAGGGCGAGCCGGTGCACGTCGTCGTACACAAGGGCACCCGACATGATCTCGGAAACCCAGGTGGCTACCTCAAAGCGGCCGTCGACTTCGCGCTCGACCGCGACGATTACGGACCTGACCTGCGTGAATGGTTGACGGAGCGGCTCACGAAGGACTGAAGCACTCGCCGGTGCGCACGTCGGTGTTGTGGCTCCTCCGCGCGCCTGCCACCTCTGGGTCGGCGCGCAGACTAACGTCATGAACCGACGTATGTCGTTGCGAGGCAATGAGGTGAGATGCGGTCCGTCGAAGATCATCTGACGCTGGTGACCGCTGCGGCGGTCGCTCCGCGGCCGGTGCGAGTGGCCATCTCCGAAGCGCAGGGCCTGATGTGTGCGGAGGAGGTCGTCACCGAGCGACCGATGCCCGGTTTCGATCAGGCTGCCATCGACGGTTATGCGGTGCGAGCCGTCGACGTGGCACTGGCCGGTGTGCCTGCCCCCAGCGATCCCGACGAGTTCGAGGAGTTCGACGCCGGTGGCGCCGAACTCGTCGACCCCGAGGCCGGTGAGCCGATGATCGTCTCGCTCCCGGTGGTCGGTGAGGTCGCGCCGGGTGCGCGCACTCCCACACGGCTTCAGCCGAGGCAGGCGGTGCGCGTCGAGACTGGTGCCCCGATGCCGACGCTGGCCGACGCCGTCGTGCCCCTGCGCTGGACAGACGGTGGCGAGCAGAAGGTCAAGGTCGGGCACGGCGTCGACAGCGGTGATTACGTTCGACGCATCGGCGACGACGTCCAGCCAGGCGACGTCGCGGTGCGCGCAGGCTCGATCATCGGTCCGGCACAGGTGGGACTGCTCGCAGCGGTGGGACAGTCGCGGGTGCTGGTTCATCCCAAGCCGCGACTGTCGGTGATCTCGGTCGGCAGTGAGCTCGTCGACATCGACCGCACACCCGGTCCCGGCCAGATCTACGACGTCAACAGCTACGCCCTTGCCGCGGCGGCGCGTGACGCCGGTGCCGACGTGAACCGTGTCGGGTTGGCCGAACGCGAGTCGTCTCGGCTACGCGAAGTGGTTGAGGCGCAACTCATCCGGTCGGAGATCGTCGTGATCTGTGGAGCGGTGGGCGGAACGGCGTCGCGTGCCATCGCCGACGCGTTGGCCGACCTCGGCGACCTCGAGATCGTGCGAGTGGCCATGCATCCGGGGTCGGTCCAGGGCTTCGGCCGACTCGGCCGCGACGAGGTCCCCACGTTTCTGCTGCCTGCCAATCCGGTCAGTGCGCTCGTGACGTTCGAGGTCATGGTTCGACCCCTGATCAGAATCGCGCTGGGCAAACGCCAGCCGATGCGACGCATCATCACGGCCAGGACGATCGGGCCGATCGCCTCCGTCGCAGGTCGCAAGGGATATCTCCGCGGGCAGTTGATGCGCGACGAGAAGTCGGGGGAGTACCTGGTGCAGGTACTCGGGGCGTCGCCGACGGGATCGTCGCATCTGCTGGCCGAACTCGCCGACGCGAACTGCCTGATCATCGTCGACCCCGACGTCGAAGAGCTCGGCACGGGTGACGAGGTTGAGGTCGCTTTCCTCGCTCAGCGGGGATGAGCAGACGCGGAGGCTCGATCAGCGCATGTGCGTGAGCCGGTCACGTGACAACGTTCACCGAATAGACTCGTCGACGTGTTCAGATGGTTGAGCGGTGTTCCGGCCAGTCCTGGGTGGCCGGCGACGTTGGGACCATTGGTTTCTCGCGGTGGCGCCGTGACGTTGCGTCCGGTGCGTGTGCGCGACGCCAAGAACTGGAGTGATCTCCGGATACGCAACCAGAACTCTCTGCTGCCGTGGGAGCCGACAGGTGTGGGGAGTTGGGCCGAGCGTCATCAGCCTGCGTCGTGGCCGCCGCTCTACGCGGTGCTCAAATCCGAGGCCAAGCGCGGCACCATCCTGCCGTTCGTCATCGAAGTCGACGGGCACTACGTCGGGCAGCTCACCGTGGGGAACATCCAGCGGGGCGCAGTGCGCACCGCATGGATCGGATACTGGATCGACCAGGACCACTTCGGGCAGGGAATCGCCACTGCCGCAGTCGCATTGGGGGTCGACCACTGTTTCGGCCCGGTGGGCCTGCATCGTCTCGAGGCCACCGTCCAGCCGTCGAATGCGGCGTCGCAGGCGGTGCTGACCAAGCTGGGCTTCCGGCGTGAAGGTCTTCTCGAACGCTACATGGACGTCAACAAGCGCTGGCGCGATCACATCCTGTTCGCGCTGACCGCCGAAGAGATCCCCGAGGGCGCGGTGGAGCGTCTGGTGCGGTCCGGACGCGCGAGCTTCCTGTAGCCGCCGCCCGCCTGGGTAGGGTCACGGTATGGCCGAGTCAACACGTGGTGCGTCGGAATTACTGGAGATCGTGGTTCGCGGCAATGCTCGCGGCAGCTACCCGCCCGAGCGTGCGTTGCTGTCGCTGTCGGTCGACTTCTCCGGCCCGGACCGCGAGACGGTGTACACCGACGCCGTGGAGGTACAGGCGCGGATCGCCGAGTCGCTGACAGACCTGGACGAGCGGGGAGCGGTGTCGAAGTGGCACAGCGAGTCGGTGCACGTGTGGTCGTATCGCCCTGTCGACCCCAAGGGGAAGCCGCGAGAGTTGCTGTACGTCACGCAGATCCGTGTGCGAACAGAGTTCGTCGACTTCGACGAGCTGGGCACGTTTATCGACACGTGGGCCACCGTCGAGGGAGTCGATGTCGGGGGTGTGCGCTGGGACGTCACCGACGAGGGGCGGCTCGAGCACGAAAGGGATCTCCGTCGGCAGGCCGTCGACGATGCCGTCGCCAAAGCACAGGCCTACGCCGACGCGGTCGGTCGTGGACCGGTGCGGGCGATCCAACTCGCCGACCCGGACATGCTCTCGAACTCGGCTGAACCGATGAGTCGCATGATGGTTACCGGTGCGCCCGCCGCGGGCGGTGCTGCGCCGACTCTCGAACTGCGGGCCGAGGACATTCACATCGCCGTCTCCGTCGACGCGCGCTTCGTCGCCGGTTAGGGCACCGGGGTACCGGGTTTCGCGTCGACGGCACCGGGTTTCGCGCCGAGGGCACCGGGTTCCCCGTCGACGGCACCGCGACGGGCTGGCTGAGAAAGCCGTATGAATCAGGGCAATCTGCCCGGCGTCCGGCGCGTCTGCGCAGTTCGCGCGGGATCCGCACCTAAATTGTTGGGTGGTCCGGTGTAACCAGCGTGAGTGAAGGGAGAGGTCGAATGCCGAACTCCGTGCTGTGGGTCTGCCTCGTCGTGGTGTGGCTTTTCGTCCTCGTCCCCATGGTCATCAAGGGTCGGCCCCAGATGCGCAAGTCGACCGAAGCGGCACGTATGACGCGGCTGCTGCACCGTGGCGGAACCAAAGCACGGTCGGTGACGTCGCGACGCTCCGCGGGTGCACACCCGCACGACCCCTCATGGACGTCGAGGCGCTCGTCGCGTTCGACGACCCGCACTGCGACGGCCGTTCTGGACGAGACCGAGGTGGATGAGACCGAGGTGGATGAGACCGAGGTGGATGACCTGACGATCGAGTCCGACGACGCCCCGACCTCCCGCCGCGCAACCTTCAAGCGAGCGACAGGTGCCAGAGTGCACGCGCCAGCGGCGGATTCAACGGCCGACGTCGCGGCCGACGTCGACGATCGCGATGCCGACCTCGACGATGCCGACGGGTCGGACGACGTCGCGGTGACCGGTGAACTCATCGACTCCGAGGATGTCGACGACGTTTCCGACTCGGCGGATGATGTCGTCGATGTTGAGATCGATGCCGACGACAGCAGTGACACCACAGACACGGACTCCGACGACGCTGAGCTCCATGGCGACTCGGACCTCGAGCACGACGTCGACGACCGCGATGACAGCGCGGAACTCGATGACGAATACGACGCCGATGACGAGTACGACGACGACCTCGATGACGAGTACGACGAAGTCGAGGACGAGTACTCCGACGACGAATATGACGCGGTCGACGAGTACGACGCAGAGGACGACGTCGATGAGTTCGACGACGACGCTGACTACGATGACACCGACTACGACGACGCTGACTACGACGGCGCCGACTATGACGACGAGCTCGAGGATGACGCAGACGACGACTTCCTCGACGACGTCGACGGCTACGAGAATGCCAAGCCCCGCGAAAAGCCCGCTGCTGCAGCCGAACCGGAGGTTGCGAAGCCTGTCAACCGTGGCCGCACACGCGATGCTAGGCGCTCGGGGACCTCATTCGAGGAACGAGACAGGAAGATCCGGTACCGCGAGCGTCAGCGGGTGGCCATCGCGCTGCTGACACTCGTGCTCGTCGCTATCGTGCTCGGCGTCGTTCTCGGGCCGGTCGGCTGGGTCGCGACGGGTGTCACCGTCGTGATGCTGGCGGCCTACCTCGCGTACCTGCGCAGCGCTGTCCGCAATGAGCAGCGGCTACGCGCGCAGCGTGCAGCCCGTATGGCGCGCCAACGCCGCCAGGACGAAGAACGTCGACGCCGCGAGATGTCTGCACCACAGTTCGTCCCGGTGGTTGAACCGGCACCCCAGATGCGGAGGCCGGGCGGTGCCGTCGTCGTCGAGATCGACGACGAGGACCCGATCTTCGATCACATCCCGCCGTTCCAGCGGCGTCGGGTCATGCGTGAGGACGACGACTTCCGTCGGGCTGCTGCTGGCTGACGCTGATCGCATCAGGGTGGTTCTTGATCCACTTGGTGGTGTCAGCGACCGCACGGCGGAGCGCAAATCTCTCGCCCACGTAGGTGATGGGCGCGCCGACGACGGGGATGTAACTGAGCATTCCGAGGAGCTTGGGCGGCCCGGGTCGACGATCGAGTTCGTCGTTGAGCTTCCGCAGGATCTGCGCGACCTCCCACAATCCACTGATCACCGACCACCCGCGACGCTTCTTTCCCGACGACTCGTCTGCGAACGGATCGGTGTCTGCCGCCGCGTCCGCACTCAGTTCTCTGTCGCTGAGCACTGACGCCAGGAGGCGCACCTGATCATTGCGGTCGGTGACCCCGTACTCGCGGGCGACCGCCGTGAGGACGATGGCCTGATTGGCGTAGCCGAGCGCGCTGGTCAGTGGCAGCGCCTTCGCCCACGCGCCGAACACGCCAGGGTAGGAGACGGCGACGGTGTTGAGCGCCCCGATGCGATTGACCCACCACTTGGCGCGCTGCTCCAGCGACAGCTCCGACCATCCGTGGGTGCCCGGCCAGTCGGCCACGTCGAGACCGTGTGCGACGACGTGGCGAAGTTTGTCGATCCGGGAACGTTCCTGCGGCTCGTCGTCGAATGTGCTGGCCTTGATTCCCAGCGGATCCGACGTGGCGAGTGCGTCGAGGATCGGATTGATGATGCCGATCGCGCGGTTGAGGGCAGTTGCGAGTTCTGTATCGGACATCGTGGCCACGGATTGCAGCGTAACCGAAAGTCGGTTCGATCCACGTCTGCCGCCACGTCGACGAGGCGTTTGTGACCTTCCCCGCGCCGACTGCTAGAGTGTCCTACGGCTGGTCACGCAGTGATCACCAGGGGCTATGGCGCAGTTGGTAGCGCGACTCGTTCGCATCGAGTAGGTCAGGGGTTCGATTCCCCTTAGCTCCACCACAGACAGCTCAGGCGGCGTAGTTCTCGGGTCTGGCAGGAGTCAGCTCCCAGACGCGTCCTCACACTCGGCGGTCTCCCGCACGGTTCAGTCCATCCCGGAGCGTGCAGCTTTCCTGCGCGGAAGGGTAAGACTGGACCGTGCACGCAGGGAGACGATTGCCATGACGCAGAGTGTCTTGTCCGACGACGTGATTGCGGGACTCACCGCCGACGAACGTCGAGAGCTGATCGCCAGACTGTCGCGGCCGCTCGAGGACGTCGCGCCTAGTCCGGTAGTCGTGAACCGTCTGTGTGCGGTGCGTATCGGGCTGATGGCCGGCGGGGCGATCGCGCTGATCCCGTGGATCGTGTTCCTGGGGTTCACGCTTCCCGTCGATTACGTGGCGCACAACTGGTCGGTCACGTGGATCGGCTTCGACATCTTGCTGGTCGCGATGATGGCGGCGACCGCGGTCCTTGGCATCATGCGGAAACAGTTGCTGGTGCTCGCGGGTTTCACCACCGGGGTGCTGCTCATCTGCGACGCCTGGTTCGACATCATGACCGCTGCACCGGACGACCGGTGGGTGTCACTGCTCACGGCGTTCTTGGCGGAGCTCCCCTTGGCCGGCCTGTTGATTCTCGGGACCACGCGCATCATCCGTCTGAATGCAGTGCGTCAGTGGCAGTTGGAGCCGCACGCACCCTTGTGGCGGTTACCCGTCATGTTGGGGTGAACGACGAAACTCAGGAGATCCCCGCGGCACGCAGCCCCGCCGCAACTCCCGCAGCCAGCAGGATGACGACGATTAGTGGTGCCTTGAGTGCAGCGGCGATCACTCCGGCCGCGACCCCCGCCGGACGTGCCCACCCGGCGAGATCCTGCCCGGCGTACAGTGCTCCGGTCGCGGCGACGGCGACGAGTAGGACCAGAGCCGCGCGGTCGATGACCGAACGCACTCTGTCCGACACCGTGATTCGCGAACGCAGCAGGGGGCCGGCGAGCCGCAGGGCGTAGGTGCCCGCGGCCAACACCGCGACGGCGATGAAGAGTTGCGTTCCGTGCGTCATGGGGCACTCACTGCTGAATCTGTTCTCCGAAAGCGACTCTCGGCGGACCAGGCCGCACGGTCGGCGGTCCGAGCCGCACGCTCGGCGGCAGGGAGCGCACGGTCGGCGGCAGGGAGTGCACGCTCGGCGGGGTCGCGGCGGGGGAGTCGCGCCCCGGCGAGGAGGCCTGCGAGAGCGAGCAGTACCGGCACTCCTGACGGAACGTAAGGTGTTGCCGCAACGGCGATCACCGCGCCGACGATCAGGGAGGCGCCGAGGCTCCCGCGCTCGGATCGGTGGGCCCGCAGGGCCGAGATCGCGAGTGCGCCGAGAAGTGCGGGGAACGCGGCGTCGAGTCCGAGTGTTTCGGGACTCGAGATGATCTGTCCCGCAGCAGAACCCACAGCTGAGCCGGCGGGCCACGACACCAGAACCCCGATGCCGCACCAGAGGAAAGCCGCCCGCCCCTGTTCGGCGTTGGGGGCTGCTGCGGTCAGGGCCGCGGTCTCGTCGTTCACCATGTGCGCACCGATCAGGCGGCGCACGCCCGACCCGAGATACGGTCCGACGGACAGTCCGTACCCGAGGTTTCGGGTGTTGACGAGCAGCCCGGCGAGCGCGCCGACGATCGGTAGCCCACCGGTGGCGAGGATGCCGACGAAGACGAACTCACTCGATCCCGCCATCACGACGCAGGCGATGGTCAGGATCTGCCACCAGCTCAGACCGGCGCTGTGTCCAGCCACTCCGTAGGAGCACCCGATGACGAACACGGATAGCGACATCACTGCGACGCTCCGCAGCGTGTCATAGCCGAGTGTTTCCCATGACGAACGCATGAACAATATAATGGACACATGACACCTGTTCGTCAAGATGAACACTCGGACGATTCGTCGAACGATGATCGCGCCGACCATCTCGGCCGCGCCGGCGGAGATGTGCCCGTTGACGGCGCGTCGTCGGGCCCGACGGCGATCATCGCCGCGGCACTGAAGCGAGAGCGCGCCCGCGTCGGGCTCTCTATCGGCGAGCTCGCGCGTCGGGCAGGCATCGGAAAATCCACGTTGTCGCAGCTCGAGCAGGGTCTTGGCAACCCCAGCATCGAGACAGTCTGGGCGTTGAGTGAGGCGCTCGGCCTCACGTTCTCCGATCTCGTCGACACTCCACCGCGTCGTGTGGAGGTGATCAGGTTCGGCGACGGCCCGGCCATTCCCTCCGCGACAGCCGAGTACATTTCGACGCTCCTGTCGGCGGCGTCCCCGTCCTCGCGGCGCGACATCTTCTTGCTGCGCGCCGAACCGGGGGAGGCGAAGGTGTCGCGACCCCACGCACGCGGCGTCGTCGAGCATGTCGTGCTCTGTGCCGGTCGGGCGCTGGTCGGTCCGACCGACGACCCCGTCGAACTCGCCCCCGGCGACTTCATCTCCTATCCCGGCGACGCCGACCACGTCTTCGACGCCCTCGAGCCCGGGACGTTCGCGGTGCTGGTCAGCGAAGCTTTCTGAGGTCCGCCCGGCGCCGAGCGGTGCGCATCCGGACGTGAGCGTGCTCACCTTGATTCGACCATGTTGTCGATGGTCGCGTACGGTGTACCTATTGGCATGCCACGGCATCGCCGACGCGTCGTAGATCGCAATTCTCGCGGCGGGTCCCCCGACACAGACAGGGGTCGACCTCCGCTCTTTGACTTCATACGGCGAAACGACTTCGCGCACCCGCGATTTCGCCACCACAGCACACCGGCCCAACGGGTCCTCGAGTGCTGTTGAGCATTAGAGAGATACCTCAATGACCACATTTGCCGAACTCGGTGTACCCGCCGAGATCGTGAAAGTACTTGTCGCGGACGGAAAGTCCGAGGCATTCCCCATCCAGGTCGACACGCTGCCCGCCACTCTCGACGGCGGTGACGTGCTCGGTCGTGGCCGTACCGGTTCCGGTAAGACACTTGCGTTTTCGATCCCGCTCGTTGCCGGGCTCGCCGAACTCGACGTCGACCGTGTCCCTGGTGCGCCCACCGGACTGATCCTCGCCCCGACTCGCGAACTCGCGACGCAGATCGCCACGGCGGTCGAGCCGCTCGCGAAGGCGGTCGGCCTCACAGTCACCACCATCTTCGGTGGAGTGAAGCAGGCACGTCAGGAGCAGGCACTCGGGCGCGGCGTCGACATCGTCGTCGCATGCCCCGGTCGTCTCGAAGACCTGATGCAGCAACGCATCGTGCGTCTCGACAACGTCGAGATCACGGTCATCGACGAGGCCGATCACATGGCAGACCTCGGCTTCCTTCCCGGTGTCACCCGAATCCTCGCAGCGACACCGTCCGACGGTCAGCGGATGCTCTTCTCCGCCACCCTCGACCGCGGTGTCGACAAACTGGCCAAGCGCTTCCTCCACAATCCGACTATGCACTCGGTCGACGAGGCCACCTCGCCCGTCGAGGCCATGACCCACCACGTCTTCGAGATCGAGCACGCCGACAAGAACGCCATGGTCGCCGAGCTCGCCTCGGGAGCGGGACGTCGAATCCTGTTCACACGTACCAAGCATCAGGCTCGCAAACTCGCGAAGAAGCTGACGGCCGACGGCATCCCCGCCGTCGATCTGCACGGCAACCTCTCCCAGCCGCAACGCGATCGCAACCTCAAGGCATTCGGTGAGGGTGGCGTGCGCGTGCTCGTGGCGACCGACGTCGCTGCGCGCGGTGTGCACGTCGACGACATCGAGCTCGTCGTCCACGTCGACCCGCCTGCAGAGCACAAGGCATATCTGCACCGCTCAGGCCGTACAGCACGTGCGGGCAACGCCGGTGACGTCGTCACCCTGTGCCTGCCCGATCAGCGTCGCGACGTTGCGGGACTGCTCGGCAAGGCGGCCATCAAGGTCAAGCCCGTCCGGGTGCGCCCGGCATCGTCGGAGGTCGACTCGCTGGTCGGCGAGCGAGCCGAGCGCGTCGAGCCCACGGCAGAGCCCGTTCGTCCGGCAGGGCGACCCCGGCAGGGTGCTGCGGGTGGACGCGGTCGTCCCGGCTCGAACGGGTCGCGCCGCCGTGGCAGCGGCCAGCGCGATGCACGCGGCCAGCAGAGCTCGCGCGGCTCGGACCAGCGCGGTTCAGGACACGAGAGCTCGGGCCGAAACGGCTCGGGTGCACGCGGCTCGGGCCAACGCAGCTCGGGCCAGGGACGCGGCGGTCAGTCGCGTGGACAGCAGGGTTCCAACACGCAGGGACGCGGTCAGCAGCGCGGTGGTCGTGTCAGGAATCAAGCGGCGCGAACCGCTTGACCAGATGAGTCGCGAGCCATGGGCTGGGACCCCAGGCCATGGCTCGCCCCGTCAGCAGAGCGCGAATGGGTGACAAACGGCCGTAGCCGATGAGTACGCCCGCCGCCGGCTTGACGCTGACGTACAGGTCGGGGTCGGCGTGTTCGCCGGGATTGATCTCCAAATGTCCGTCGGTGAACTGGTAGACGAAGCGTTCGTCGGTGCCGCGAAAGCGGACCTCGTAGGTGGCGTCGGGCGACGTCTCGGTGAGGTGATCGATCCAACAGGGCAGGAGCTGGTGTCGACCCCGAGCGACGAGCGGTGCGATGTCGGGATCGAGATCCCAGTGTGTCCCGACGGCCCGCGCGATGTCGTGTCCGTGGACGGTCATCTTGCCGATCAGGATGCCGAGCGCGGAGTCGGCGCGAACGCCGCGACGATCACCCTCGACGGCCATGACCGGCACCCGCGCGCCGAAGTGGCTGACCAGATGCAGCAACTCCTCGAGGTCGTCGAGCAGTCTGTCGGCAAGTTTGCGCACGTCGCGCGTGGTGAGGTTGGCGATCTGCTTGGCGTAGATGTCTTTGAGATCCGAAGGCCGACTCGGCCACGCGGTCGCACCGCTGGCCAGGTCGAGATAGCGCGCCGGCTCACTGGCCACATGTCCGACGCACTCGGCGACAGTCCACGTCGAGCGCCTGCTCAGCGATATGTCCGGATTGTCGATGCTGCACACGAGGTCGACGAAACTCTGGGCCGTCGTGCGTGCAGCGTCGACATAGGCAAAGCGTGAAAGTGTGTTGCTCATCCCCAGGCCACCCCCATCGCGGGATGACGATACTCGGGGCTGCATGTCCATGCGATGCCCAAGCGGGGTCATTCGAACGTAGGAAACCGAATTGTGACATTGCCTCGATTCAGATACCGACGGTCTCGACCGGCTATCAGTGAAACCGCAGTTCAGCGCGTTCTTTGGGAAGAACGCCAAATCGCGGCGCGGCTTGCGACGAACTGTTAAGCGGCTCCCAGAATCGCCGCACGGACCGCCGCGAAGCAGTCGTCGGCTTCCGACTCGGGACCGAGCCCGATGTGGCACACGTTTCCGAGTGGGCCGTCGTCGGGGAATCCGGACACCGTGAATGCGCGTGCGGCCGGGTCGGTCGGGAGTGTGTCGGTCGGCGACAGCGATGCCCGAGCCAATGGCACCGACGTCACGACGACACCTTTGCTCGACCCCACCACCTCGACGATCAGATGGGTGGGGGTCACCACCACCAACGTGCCGAAATCGGTGTCGTCGGTGTCGGGTTCCGCACTCGGCGCTGCCAGCGGTCCCGGCTGCACCGACTGTGAACTGCGCGTCACCCACGCCGGAGACCGGTCGTCGAGTTCGAGTCCCTCGTCCTTCACGTACTCGCGGAGTCCGAGGCGCATCTCCGTCGCGAGTAGCGGCAGAGTGGCCTCGGTCGTCGTGCGGTCGTATTCGGCCTGCTGAGTGGGTTTCGTGGGACTCATACCCGCGAATCTACCGGTCAGCGCCCGGTGCGGAGGAGCGTTACGCGGCGCCTGCGCGCAGGTCTCGGGAGACGACCGGCCTCGAGATCGACCAGCAACGATGCCACGGTCTCCCCGGAATCGGTCTTGTTGGTGCCGATGAAGCCAGACGGCCCGCGCTTGATCCACCCGGTCACGTACATGCCCGGAACACGACGTCCGTCGTCGACGACGCAGCCCGCCTCGTTCGGGATCACGCCGCGCGCGGCGTCGAACGGTAGCCCCGCGACTGGTCGTCCGCGGTAACCGACCGAGGTGAGGATCAGGCCAGCGGGCAGCGTGGCGACGCCGCCATCCGGGCGTGACACCACGAGTCCATTCGCGGCACCGGAGTCGTCGACGGACACGGACTGCGGCGTCCGGTGGAACGCGAGTCGGATATGGCGGCCCGATACCGGCTCGGTGGTGGCGACTTCGGTGAGGAGATCCAGCTTCGTACGCGTGATCGGGTCGACGTCGAGGTCACGAGTGCCCACGAGGTCCTCGGGGTCGGTGACCACCCGCACGCCGTCGTCGACGAGTCCGACCAGTTCGGGCAGCGTGAAGGCCGCATGTGCGGGTCCGCGGCGTCCGAGGACGGTGATCTGCTCGATCGACGACGACCGCAGCGCGTCGAGTGCGTGCGGTGCGATCGACGTGCCGACGAGATCCGCCGGGTCCTTGGCCAGGATGCGGGCGACGTCGAGGGCGACATTGCCGTTGCCGACGACGACCGCCGCGCGGTTCGAGAGGTCGGGGCGCAGCGCCGCGAAGTCGGGGTGGCCGTTGTACCACCCGACGAATGACGTGGCCGACCCGACGCCAGGCGCATCGACGTTCTCGATCTCGAGTCGACGATCCGTCGGGGCGCCGCCAGCCCAGATCACCGCGTGATGTCGCGCGCGGAGGTCGTCGAGGGGGAGGTCGCGGCCGATCTCGGTGTCGAGCAGGATCTCGACGCGCGGATGGCGCGCGATGTCGTCGAACAGGTTCATGACGCGTCTAGTGCGTGTGTGATCAGGGGCGACGCCGTAGCGTGCGAGGCCGAACGGTGCCCGGAGCCGCTCGTAGATCGTCACCGACACTGCGCTGTGTCGCAGCAGGTCGTCGGCGGCGTACATGGCCGACGGCCCCGAACCCACGATGCCCACTGACACCTGCTCGTTGGCCGCCAGCGCCCGAGGATGCTCGATCGGTGCGAGCGGGAGCCGATGGACCGGGTTCACGGGGAACCGCGCATCGGTGAGGCCGAACTCTCCATCAGCGGCATAGGCGAGTGCGTTGATGTCGGCGAAACGCTCCTGACCCGCGGGAATGCGATGCGACGGAGCGATCGCACCGACGGGGCACGCGCTGACACATGCGCCGCAATCGACGCAGGTCGACGGGTCGATGTAGAGCATCTCCGAGGTTCCGAAGTCGGGCTCGTCGGGGGTCGGATGGATGCAGTTGACCGGGCATGCGTAGACGCACGAGGCGTCGCCGCAGCACGACTGGGTCACGACGTGGGGCATGGGTGGCGGGTGCTCTCGGTGTCGTCAGCGGCGGTGGCGTCGAGGTGGTCGGCGTCGAGGTGGTCGGCGGTCAGGCCGCGGTGTAGGTCGGTTCGCTGCGGAACCGCGATGACCGGCCCGAGATCCCCAGCGCCCGCCACGTCATGCGCGAAACCGGGTTCATCAGGCCGCACTGCTCGGCAAGCATGCGGACATCGCCGAAGACGTTGCGACGCACACGCTTCGACGACTCTGCGCGCCAGAAGATGTCGCGCATGACCTCGCGCGGGACGTCGAATTCATGCACGAAGCTGCGGGGCGGGACCATGATCGCGCCCAGCAGGATGCGCATCGCCAGCGGGAACATCAGTGAGAGCACGAAGCGTTGAAACCGTCCCTTGCGCGCGACGTTCTCGCGCAGGTGGTGGTGTGCGAAAGAGATGTGTCGCGCCTCTTCGGCGACGTGTAGCTGCATGACGGCGGCCATCGCCGGGTGCAGGTCGGACCGCATGCGCAGGAAGTCCTTCTGCAGGTGGTCGATCGGCTCTTCGCCGCCGAGGATGCCGAAGAAGAAGACGGTGGGAAATGTCGTCGAGACGAGCGGTACGAGCGGGGAGATCAGTCGGTAGCCGAGCTTGGCCCCCGGCACATCCATGCCGATCCGATTGACCAGTTCCTGGAACATCAGCGTGTGGTTGCACTCTTCTTTCGATTCGTGCGTGGTGTAGCGGAACTCCTTGGCGCCGTTGGGGAGTTTGAAGCTGTACTGCATCAGTCCGCGGATCAGGATGGACTCGAACTGCAGCCCGACCTTGGCGACGTTCGCCTGCCGCCACATCCCGATGCGGATCTGCTTCTCCAGAGGCTGCTGCTGATACCAGGGATGACGTCCGATCGGATCGACCTCGTAGTTGAGCACCCAGCGCGGATCGTCGGCGACGACGGCCATCTCGGGGGCGTCCCAGTCGATGTCGAGGTAGGGGTCGAAGTTGCGGTGCACCGACGCCGACGAGAGGTCGTCGAGGACCACCTCGTACTCGGCGCGGCGGAGTCCCGGAGTGCTCTTATCCGGCGAAGTGGACTCGCTCGGGGTGTACCTCAATGCCTTCGTCATGGCTGTCGCCTTCCGCACAGTTGGTGGTCGTCTCGGCCGCTGACGTGACGTGTGGGCCGCACCACGTCGTAGGCTTTCGACGGTAAAGCGGCACGAATATGTTGTCAATACTCAATGGCACAATCATGGATGGGATTGTGGCGGCGAGTACGTGAGGAGGCGAGATCTGACATGGAAAAACTGCTGATCGTCGTCGCAGCAGTCCTGTTCATCGCGCTCGTCACCGACCTCGCCCCGCGTATCCACGTTCCGGCTCCGTTGGTATTGGTGTTCGTCGGCGCGGTCATCGGCATCATGCCGTTCGTACCGGCTTTTCACGTCGACCCGGAGTGGATTCTCGTCGGAGTGCTACCGCCGCTGCTGTACTCGGCGGCGATCGGTATGCCAACCATGGACTTCCGCCGCGACTTCACCGCGATCTCCACCTTGTCGGTGGTGTTGGTGATCATCTCCGCGCTGGTCGTCGGATGGTTCATCATGCTGGTGATCCCCGGGGTCCCGCTGGCCACCGGCGTCGCGCTCGGCGCGATCGTCAGTCCCACAGATGCCGTGGCGACGTCGATCGCCAAACGGATGGGTGTACCGCCGCGGGTCGTCGCGGTCCTCGAGGGCGAGAGCATGTTCAACGATGCTTCTGCGCTGGTGCTTCTCCGTGCGGCCATCGCGGCCACAGCCACCACGATCTCGTTCTGGGGCGTCGCACTGAACTTCGCGTGGGCGGTCGCCGGTGCCGTGGCGATCGGTGCGGCGGTCGGCGTGGCGAATCTGTGGGTGCGCTCGCGGATGCGTGACGCGACGGCGAACACGGTCATCTCGTTCACCGTTCCCTACATCGCGTACGTTCCCGCCGAAGCGATCGGTGCATCAGGACTCGTGGCCGCGGTGACGGCGGGGCTGATCACCGGCGCGGGCGCCGTGCGGTTCCTCACTCCACAGCACCGGATCTCCGACATGCAGAACTGGCGTGTCGTCGAACTGATCGCCGAGGGTGCGGTCTTCCTGCTGATGGGCCTCGAACTGTTCACGCTCATGTCGGACGTACACAACGACCACGAGGGCGTGCCCAACGCCGTGTGGATCGGTCTGGCGGTCCTCGGCGTCGTGCTGGTGGTGCGCGCCCTCTACGTGGTTCCGCTGGCGTGGTGGCTCGACCGGAAGCGACGGCGGGGCGATGAGATACGGCCCATGCTCGCCGATTTCACCGTGACACCGAGCGACGACGTCGATCGCGGGCAGGAGCGGCGCAGCCGCCAGTGGTGGCGGAGAGCTTTTCGGCGTCGACGAACCCGCGACGCGACCAGGCTCGCCAACGGTGAATTGCCACCGGTCTCGACCGACACAGCCGCACGAATCAATTCGCGGATCACACGCACGCTCGCCGACATCGACTATTACGCCGAGGCGCCACTCGGGCCGAAGGAGTCGACGATCATCGTCTGGGCCGGCATGCGGGGTGTCGTCACGGTCGCGGCAGCTCAGACGTTGCCGCTCGATACTCCCGGTCGGCCGTTGCTGGTGCTGGTGGCGTTCGTCGTGGCTGCGGCGTCGCTGCTCATCCAGGGAGGTACGTTGCCCTGGCTGATCCGAACTCTGCGGATCAGCAACAACGCCGAGGAGATACTCGCCGAGCGCCGTCGACTCCGTGCCGAACTCGACGCGACGGTGCAGCAAGTGATGAGCGAGTCCGACACGGTCAGGCAGATTCCGTGGTTGCGTCCGCGCCTCGAGCAGGCCAGTCGCGAGGCGGACGAGGACGCAGAGGCCGACGCGGTGACCGATCCCGACGATGCCCCCGGAGGGTCCGGGGCGGCGGCGGCCGGTGTCGTCCCAGGCGGCGCGAGTACCCCGTACGGCCTGAGTTTCGAGGAGCGGGTCCAGATCCGCAGGATGCGTCGCGAGATCATCGCGGCCCAACGCAAGAGATTGCTGAGGTTGCGCAGTCAGGGCGCCTACAGCTCATCGGCGCTGAGCCGCGCGCTCGGGCAGCTCGATGCCGAGGAGATCAGCCTCGACATGCAGCGGGGGTCGTGAGGCAGGCGCGGCTCGCCGAATGTTCCGGTTGCCCAGACGCGCGGATACCGCACCTGTGGGCAACCGGAACCGAAGATTCAGCCGTGTCGCAAAGTCAGCGTCGGGAAATGAACGGCAGCAGTGCCATCTCACGCGCGTTGCGGATGGCCGTGGCCACCTGGCGCTGCTGCTGCGGGGTCAGACCCGTGACCCGTCGACTGCGGATCTTGCCGCGATCGGACAAGAACTTGCGCAGCAGGTTGACGTCTTTGTAGTCGACCTCGGTCACGCCGAGTGCGTTGAGTTGGTTGCGCGTCTGCTTCGGCTTGGTGTCGGCACCAGGCCGAGGACGGCGCGGTGTTCGCTTCGCCATCTGCTCGAATCCTTCGTTGTGAACCGTTGTTTCTGTGGACTGTCGTCGAGAACGGTCGGGGTGTCACCCTCGGGGCGACGACACCGGATGTCGGCGTCGCACACCCTCGACGGTACTCACCAACTCGACTTGTGGATGCCCGGTAGTTCGCCGCGATGGGCGAGTTCACGGAACCGGACCCGCGATACGCCTGCCTTACCCACGTAGCCGCGTGGTCGTCCGTCCACGACGTCGCGGTTGCGGACCCGCGTCGGACTGGCGTTGCGGGGAAGCGCCTGCAGATCGCGCTGGGCCTGAGCGCGTTGCTCGGGCGTCGCGGCGGCGTCGACGATGGTCCGCTTGAGTGCAGCCCGTCGTTCGGCGAAGCGGGCCACTGTCTCGCGGCGCTGTTCGTTGCGGATGATCTTGGACTTCTTGGCCATCAGCGATCCTCGCGGAATTCGGTGTGTTGCTTGGCGATCGGGTCGTACTTGCGGATCACCATGCGGTCGGGATCGTTGCGACGGTTCTTGCGGGTGACATAGGTGTACCCGGTTCCGGCCGTCGACCGGAGTTTGACTATGGGGCGGATCTCGTTGCGAGCCATCAGACTTTCTCTCCTCGTGCGCGAATCTGTGCGACCACGGCCTCGATGCCCTTGTGGTCGATGGTCTTGATGCCCTTGGCGCTCACGTCGAGCGTCACGAACCGGCGTTCGCTGGGCAGGTAGTAGCGGCGTCGCTGGATGTTGGGGTTCCAGCGGCGTGAGGTCCTTCGGTGTGAGTGCGACACCTGCTTGAGCTTGTCAAGATGTCTGTGTAAGAACGTAACTCCTGATTTCTTGGGTTCGCTTTCGGTGTCTAGTTGAGGTGGGGTTCGATGCGGTCGGGGTAGGCCAGGGCGAGTTGTCCGAGGGCCTGTTTCCAGCTGGTCACGACTTGCCCTTCGACGAGTCGTCCGGGCGCTTTACGCTGACTGGCTGGCTTGCCGCGTTCCTTCTCGCGTTGCCTGGCTCGTTTGTCCTCGATGTCGCAGATAGCCAGCCAGAGCAGTTTGCGGACCGCGACGTCGTTGGGGAAGTGTCCTCGGTTCTTGATGACCTTGCGGAGTTGATAGTTCAGCGACTCGATCGAGTTGGTGGTGTAGATGACCTTGCGCAACTCGGGTGGGAAGGCCAGGAATGGGATGAATCTGTCCCAGGCGCGGTCGAAAGCCTGTGCCGCACTCGGATATGTGACACCCAACGCCGAATCTCGGAAGGTCTCCCATTCTCGGCGGGCGGTTTCGGCGTCGGGGGCGGTGTAGATCGGTTTGATCGCCCGGGCGACCTGTTTGCGGTCTTTGTAGTTGATGAACCGCATCGCGTTGCGGATCAGGTGCACGACGCAGGTTTGTACGGTGGCCAAAGGCCACGTCGCCTCGATCGCCTCGGGGAATCCGGTCAGCCCGTCGCAGCATACGATCAGCACGTCTTTGACGCCGCGGTTGGCCAGATTCGCGCACACCCCGGCCCAGAACTTCGCGCCCTCTTCAGCCTGTATCCAGATGCCCAGCACATGCTTGACGCCAGCCATGTCGACACCAATAGCTATGTGGGCGTGCTTATTTCGAACGTGAGCACCGTCTTTGACCTTGACCACCAGGGCATCGAGATAGAGGACGGGATACAACGCTTCCAGCGGCCGGCTCTGCCATTCATCGACCGCGTCGCAAACCTCGTCGCAGATCTTGGAGATCGTCTCATGCGACAGATCGGTGCCCACCGTGGCGGCCAGATGATGTTGGATGTCGCGTAACGTCATGCCTCCGGCGTACAGCGAGATGATGATGTCATCGAGGCCGCCGAGCCGACGCGATCCCTTCGGCACCAGACGTGGGGTGAAGGTGCCGTCACGGTCACGAGGGACCTTCAGCTCGACCGGCCCCGCCTCAGACGCCACCGTTTTCGGGGTTGATCCGTTGCGGGCGTTGGGCAGTTCCCGGCCTGCCGGGTCGCCCTTCTCGTAGCCGAGGTGATCGGTCAGCTCGGCCTTCAAACCGCGTTCGAGGGCGAGTTTGATCAAGCCCGGAATCAAGCCACCGTCCCCGGTGACCTGCACCTGACCCGAATCGATCTGGGCCAACAACTCATCGACCATGCCCGAGGCCTGCAACGCTTCGGCCACCTCCGCAGTCGAACGCGGCTCTGCGAGCTCAGGCAGCTGCGGGTGGTCGTCGTTGTCCTGCTGCTTGTCGTCTAACGCCATGCTCATAAATCTTCCTCTCACTAATGAGCACTGGACTTACACAGACCATCTGACACCCCCACCTGCTTGCCGAATCCCGGTGCTCTCCCGGTGACCTGACATCGTGCGGCCACGACACAACCTCCTTGTTGGGAACGATTGGCATTAGTGCGGTATTCCACGCTATCGTGACCTGACGCTAAATGGAAATCATTGCCAACAATCAAGTCGGTGAGGAGATGATCGTGCACGCCGATTCAACTGGTGGTCGACGCCGCGAACAGGCGCCGTCGAGACCGCGTACGCCGCTGACGCTGGTCACTGGACTCGACAGGGATGTGGTGGCACGGACCACCGATGCGCTCGCGATGGCAGGCACCACACTGGTCCACCACGATCTGTCGTCCCTGCCGAGCGGACGGGTGTTGCGCACGATGCGCTCGATCGACTTCGACGGCGTCGAGCACTGTGACATCCGTGAGATCTCGCTGGAGCACGGCTGCGTCTCGTGCACGCTGCGTATCGATCTTCTTCCGCTGCTGCGGCGCCTGCATCAACGGACGACGGTCGAACGCATTGTGCTGCAGCTCGATCCGCTCATCGAGCCGGAGGCACTGTGCTGGTCGATCGAGCATGTCGTCTGCTCCGACATGCCGGGCTTTCTCGACGCTCCGGCAGGCGATGACGTGGTCGTGGACGCGACGATCGCATGCGTCTCGGAGTCGGACTGGCTCGATGCTGCGAGTGGCGACGTCACACTCGGGGAGGCGGGGGTTGCCGACGTCGACGACGAGCGGACGCTTGCCCAGGTGGCGGTCGGGCAGGTCGCGTTCGCGGACGCGCTGGTACTCGCGGGCGCCGATCCGATGTTTCGCGATGCGTGGTCGTCGGCGCGATTGATGGAGGTGCTGCGTCGTCTCGCACCTGGCGCGCCGATCGTGATGGAACTACCCCAGCGACCGATCAGGCCGACTGTCGTGATGCAGTTGCTGAGGGCGATCGGTTCGAGCGCCCGTCGGGGAGCGGTCTTCGGACCACACGATCCACTGCTGCGTGGCGCACCGCCGTTGACCACCGAATGCGGTGTGACGCTCGCGTTGTTCGAAAGCGATCGACCGTTCCATCCCACACGTCTGCACGACGCGCTCGATCACCTGCTCGAAGGCGTGATCTGTTCACGCGGTCGCCTCTGGTTGGCCAGCCGGTCCGACGAGGTGTTCTGGCTGGAATCCGCGGGCGGGGCACTGCATGTCGAGGAGGCGGGGCGGTGGCTTGCGGCGATGTCGGCCGACGAGCGCGCCGAAGTCGATCCGGAGCGCCTCGCCCACGCAGCGATGAGGTGGGATGAACGATTCGGCGATCGGCACAGCGCGTTGACGATTCTCGCGCACCGCGCGGACGTCACCGAGATCGTGCAGGTGCTGACCGCCGCCACGCTCACCGACGCCGAGATGTCGGCGGGTCTGAGCGCCTGGAACTCCTATGCCGACCCGTTCGGGACCTGGCACGAGGATCCCTGTGCGGACAGCGTGCTGCCCGAACCCGGGCTGCTGTCGATCGCCGACCGGCTCGACTCCGACGGCACCGCGCACGACGGAAATGACACCGACTCCGAGAAAGAGGACCACTCATGAAACCAGGCATTCATCCCGACTATCACGCCGTTGTCTTTCGCGACGCCTCGACGGGTACGCAGTTCTTCTCGCGATCGACCGCGACGTCGGCGCAGACCGTGGAATGGACTGACGGCCTGCGCTATCCGTTGATCATCGTCGACATCACGAGCGATTCACACCCGCTGTGGACCGGCACTGCCCGCGTCGTCGACACCGAAGGGCGGGTTGAACGCTTTCGTCGTAAGTACGCGGGGCATGGGAGTTACCGCGGATAGTGCTGCCGGACAACGTAACTGACTTCTGAGAGCATCCTTGTAGGTCATCGCGAGAGTTCTCGCGAGCGGTCGACAGTGTCCGATTCGTCGGGTAGTGTAGAACACATATTCGAACGATCGATTCGACGCAACAGCGGAAGGTCTTGGGGGTGAGGACGCGTGAGTGCTGGCCATGACGACGCGGACGGCCACCAGGGTGATGTCCAGAGTGGTTGTGCGCCTTCGTTGTTGGATGCTGCTGGGTTGGGTTCTGCGGTGGTGGGGTCGGCGGATGCTCGGGTGGCGGGTGTGTTGTCGCGGTTGGCGTCGGTGATTGATGAGTTGGCCGGCTGTGATGTGTCGCAGCTTTCGGATGCGGGTGTGGTGGAGGCGGCCGCGGTGGCGGAGCGTTTGGCGCGGCGGACTGCGGCAGCGGTGACTGATCGGCTGGTGGTGGAGGCGTCGGATCGCAATCTGCCACACGCGTTGGGGTACCGCGATGTGCGGGACTTTCTCGCCCACCGGCTGGGTGTCGGCGACCCGGCGGCCCGACATCGACTCATCGCAGCAACCGGCTCGTTCACATCCATCGTGGGTGAGAAAGGCGATCCGCAGTGTCCGACGTTGGCGCGTCACTGGGGGCAGGGGCTGATTGCACCCGCTCGCGCACGGGCAGTGCTCGAAGTACTCGATCAGATCCCGCATCAGATCCCGGCCGACGTGCGTGTCGCAGCGGAAGCGCAGATGGCTGGTTATGGGGTGCAGTTCACGCCGAAAGAAATCACCAATCTCGGCACTCGATTGATGGCACATCTCGATCCCGACGGCGCGGTCACCGACGACACCGACCGCAAACGACGTCGCCGGTTGTGGGTGAACCGGCAGGGTGCGGATCTGATGTCGCGGTTGACTGCCGATCTTGATCCGGCGACCCGCGCCCGCCTGGATGTGGTGTTGGACGCCTGGGCGAAACCCGGCATGAACAATCCCGACGACGCCGACTCGCCTGTCGGGCCGGTCACGGCCGCGACTGCCGAACAGGTCGCCGAGGCAGCCAGCCGGGACAACCGGTCGCAAGCCCAACGCAACCATGATGCGTTTTCCGCGTTGCTGGCGCGGGTGGTGGAGTCGGGCATGCTCGGCGGCACCCACCGCGGGTTGCCGATCCAGGTGATCGTGAAAACCACGCTGGCCGAGTTGGAGGCACAGGCCGGGGTGGCACAGACCGCATCCGGGACGCTATTGCCAATACCGGATCTGATCGAAATGGCCGCCCGGTCGGCGAGCGGGGTGCAACCGTATCTGGCGGTCTTCGCCGAGCACACCAGCGTGCCCTTGTATTTGGGGCGGTCGAAACGGTTAGCGTCGCCAGGTCAGCGGTTGGCGTTGTTTGCTGCCGAGGGTGGCGGCGTGTGTTCAGCCCCTGGCTGTACTCAGCCGGCGTCGCGGGTGGCGATGCACCACGCCGCCAAGGACTGGGCTGCTGGTGGGTGCACCGACATCGACCAGTTGGCACCGGCGTGCGATGTACACAACAATCGGGTCGGACCCAAGCCCGGCCAGTACACGACCCGCATCATCACCGACGGCCCCGATACCGGGCGGGTGGCGTGGCGGTTGAACGCCGCCCCCGGTATGCCGCCGAATCCTGAACACGTCAACCGGGCTGCGGATGTGGCCGCCGATTTCCGTGATTATCTCGCCACCACACGCGTCGAAACGTCGGCCACCACCGGCACCATCACCAACCTGGCAGACCGACGCCGCCGACACACACGCATAAGCACAGGCACAGATGGTGCAGGTGCTGTGCGGGAGGGCGTCGACCGCGGCGACGTGACCGCGTCGGCCGATCAGCGCGACGCGCGTGACACTCCCGGCGACCCGCCGACGCCCTACTCGATCAGCATCGTCGATCACCGGCTCCTGACCGCGCTGCTCGACACCACACCCGAGCGCACGGGTGAGCGGCGCGTCGACATCACCTGGAACCCACCCCGCCGGCTCGATCTCGACCCCGACCCACCACCCGGCGACGATCCACCCGGCGGAGAACCACCCGGCGGCATCGACCCGCCGCTATCCGACGCCGCCTGACCAGCCCTGCCTGCACGACCCGGCCACGGGCCACCCCACCACCCGCCACCAGAACAGGTGGCGGGGCGCCGGCGGTTGTGGCAGCAGTGATTGTGATGTCAGCTGTCGCTGGTCGTGGAACTGCTCGTGGAAACGGGAGAGTCGTTTTCGCACTGACTGATTCGTGTCATCACAGCGCGGTGATGCGTACCTCAGTCCACCAGCAGGGGCGCGGTGCTGAACAGCACGATGATGAAGAAGGCGAGTTCGAACCACATCGCACCCTGCCAGATCTGCCAGCGGCCGCCCGCGCGCCAGACCCTGTACGTGCGTACCGCTGTCACGAGTCCCGCGATCAGCACCACGAGCGGCGCGAGAATGAGCAGCAAGGTCTGGAGTGCACCGGACGACGCCGCTGCGACCAACACGATTGCGACTGCGAAGAACACGACGACGACCACCGAGGTCACCGCGCGACGAAAGTCACTCGGCTCGGACGGGGACGGTCCGCCGACCGATCCGTGCTCCGGATGGTCGGGGCGATCGTCCGGCGAATTGTCTTGTGGTCCAGTCATCGTGGGGTCAGCGCCAATCGGTTCGGGCAGTGCGGGTGATTGTTCGGGGTACAGGCGGTGATTCACCCACCGTACATCTGCACGTCATATCTGCACGTCGCCGAGTCGGGCATCTCCGGCGTGATCGGGACCTTCTTCCATTGCCCTCGCATCGGTTGACGGGCACGATGGAAGGTGAGGATAAGTGACGGAGACAGTTGTGAGGAGTTGGAGTACAGATGAACGCGATTCTCGTCGGCGTTGATGGTTCCGAGGCGGCAACGGCCGCGGTTCGGTGGGCTGCCAAGGAAGCACAGCTCGAGCACCTCGACCTGAAGCTGGTCGGCGTCTACGACGCGAGCACCAGTGACTACGCGCCGGGACTCATCATCCCGCAGGACGTGATCGATGCGATCCGGCAGGACGCCACCGACGCGGTGCACAGTGCCGCGTCCGTCGCCAAAGAGGTTGCCTCCGACGTCACCGTGCACACGTCCATCGTCGACGGCGACGCCGCGCGCGTGCTCCTCGAACTCGGTAAGGACGCGTCGATGATCGTTGTCGGCACGCGGAAGCTCGGCAGCGTGAGAGGTCTGTTCCTCGGCTCCGTCAGCATCACCGTCGCAGCGCACCATCACGGTCGCGTCGTCGTGATCGACGGCGAGGGCAACGTCGACGGTCCGGTCGTCGTGGGTATCGACGATTCGCCGGTGAGTGATGCCGCGGTGAAGGAGGCGTTCCGGCAGGCATCGCTGCGTAACGTCCCGCTCGTCGCAGTACACACCTGGACCCCGCTCGACGTCGACGCACTGCACGGTTACGGCATCGATCCCGACGAGGTCAGCCGGATGTCGCAGGACGCGGTAGAGGCTCTCGCCGAGCGACTCGCGGGCTTCGCGTCGGACTACCCGGACGTCACGATCGAACGCAAGGTGATCCCCGAAGACCCGGCCAAGGCCGTGCTCGATGCCGCAGGCGACAAGGCGGCGCTGATCGTGGTCGGTAGCCGCGGTCGCGGTGGCTTCAAGGGCTTGCTGTTGGGCTCGACGAGTCAGAAGGTGCTCCGCGAGGCCGACGCCCCTGTGATGGTCGTCCGTAGCTGATCGACCGCGCCGGCTCGTCACTCGGCGCAGTACCCGGCTGATCGAGCTCGTCGAGATCACCGACATAGGCGACTTCAAGTGAACTTGAGGTCGCCTATTGTCGTCATATGGGCTTGAAGAAGATCGAACTGTCCGTCGGAGAACTGGCCCAGCGTGCGGGTATCGCTCCCTCGGCCGTCAGATTCTACGAGGACCAGGGCCTGATCTTCTCGCGCCGTACGCCCGGCAACCAGCGTCGATACCACCGTGCGATGCTGCGTCGGGTGGCGTTCATCCGCGCGTCGCAGGCTGCGGGGATTCCGCTCGCCGTGATCGGTGAGGTGTTCGCCGAACTCGGTGATCACGAGTCGCCCTCACGCGCGATGTGGGAGGCCGCGTCGCAGCGCTGGATCGCCGACATCAATCACCGGATCGAGCTCCTCGAGACCATGCGCGACATGATCGGCTCCTGTGTCGGGTGCGGATGCCTCTCACTCGGGGCATGCCACCTCCTGAATCCGGGCGACGAACTGAACCGTCAGGGCGCAGGCCCTCGTCGGCTGCCGATCGAGTGAGCGTCCGTCCAGTGGGTGGGTGCATACGGTGAATGCGTACATGCGACCGCAGACCGGATCGATAGGCTGAACACCATGGCCAGACCGTCTCGCGTGGCCCTCGCTCTGGGCAGTGGGGGAGCTCGCGGCTACGCGCACATCGGGGTCATGAACGAGCTCGACGCCCGCGGGTACGAGATCGTGAGCGTAGCCGGATCGTCGATGGGGGCGCTTGTCGGTGGACTGTACTGCGCCGGGCGTCTCGACGACTATGTCGACTGGATCAGCGGGCTCTCACAGCTCGACGTCATGCGGTTGCTCGACGTCTCACTGTCCAAACCGGGCGGAATGATCGGTGCCGAACGCATCCTCGCCCGGGTCCGGGAGATCCTCGGCGACACCACGATAGAAGACCTCGACGTCCCGTTCACCGCGGTCGCCACCGACCTCGCGGCCGGACGACCCGTGTGGTTCCAGAAGGGCAGTCTGGTCGACGCCATCCGTGCCTCGATCGCCATTCCTGGCGTGATCCGACCTCACGAGGTCGACGGTCGGCTGCTCGCAGACGGTGGAATCCTCGACCCATTGCCCGTAGCGCCCACCTCCGCGGTCAGCAGCGATGTGACAATCGGCGTCGTGCTCGACGCCGACGACGGAGCCGAACATGGTGCCAGTCGTGCCCCGAAGACAAAGGGTGTGATTCGTCGGAACATCACCCCGCTCCTCGAGAACGACTGGGTGCGGTCGGTACGGGAGCGCTTCGGCGTCGAAGCCGATGTCACCGCGCACGAGTCGACGACCGCGGACGAATCGGCAGACGACGAGGCGCAGCCGCCGAGCGCAGATGCCGACGACGATGCCGCCAGGGCCGCTCCGATGGGCAGGATCGAGATCCTTCTGCGTTCCCTCGACATCATGTCGATCGCGCTCACCCGCTATCAGATCGCTGGCTATCCTCCGGACATCCTGATCCGGGTGCCGCGGAAGGCCGTGCGTACCTTGGATTTCCACAAGGCCACGGAGATGATCGAACTGGGGCGCTCCCTGACCGCCGAGGCGCTCGACAAACTGCCCGAGGAGCCGTGATCGGGTGAAGCAGATTCCCCGCGGAATCTGGGTGTTGTTGTCCGCCAACGTGGTCATCGCACTCGGGTTCGGTCTCATCGCGCCGGCCCTGCCGACCTTCGCCCGCAGTTTCGATGTCGGCTACACCGCTGTGTCGGCGGTCGTGTCCGCGTTCGCGGTGATGCGATTGATCTTCGCCCCCGCCACCGGGCGCCTGGTCACCATCCTCGGTGAGCGTCGGATCTACCTGACCGGTCTCCTCATCGTCGCGGCCAGCACGCTCGCCTGCGCGTTCGCGCAGAACTACATCCAACTCCTCCTGTTCCGCGGCGCAGGTGGGATCGGTTCGACGATGTTCACTGTGTCGGCGATGGCACTGCTGATCAGGCTGTCGCCCAACGAGATCCGCGGCCGCGTGTCGGGATTCTTCTCCGCGGGCTTTCTGATCGGCAACATCACCGGACCGCTGATCGGCAGTGCGCTGGTCGGCTTCGGTCTGCGGATGCCGTTCGTCGTGTACGCGATCGCCCTGCTCGTCGCCTCGGCGGTCGTCGCAACACAGTTGCGCGACACGGCTGAACCGGTGACGTCCGACGCTCCGCAGCGCAGTGCGATGTCGTTGCGTGCCGCCTTGCGTGACAGCGCTTATCGCGCGATCATCGCGTCGAACTTCACTCAGGGCTGGGCGTCGATGGGTGTGCGAGTAGCGGTGGTGCCACTGTTCATCACAGAGGGACTCGACCAATCGGCCGCGATGACCGGAGTCGTCCTCGCCGTCTACGCCGCGGGAAACGTCGCCGCGATCCTGGTGGCGGGCAGGATGTCCGACCGACTCGGCCGTCGACCCGTGATGCTTCCCGGCCTGGCGATCATGGCGATCTCGACGGCGCTGCTCGGCTTCTCGCCGAACATCGTCGCCGCACTTGTGTTGTCGCTGTTCGCGGGTGTCGGGTCAGGCCTGTTCGCGCCGACCCATCAGGCCGCGCTCGCCGACGTTCTCGGTGCACGTCGGCAGGGCGGATCGGCGCTCGCCGCCTACAGCATGTCGTCTGACCTCGGCGCGGTGACGGGGCCGATCGTCGTCGGATTCGTCGCGGGAAGCGTGGGCTTCGGTCCGGCCTTCGTGTTGACCGGAGCGGTCGCCGCAGTCGCCTTCGTTGCGTGGCTGTTCGCGCGCGAGACCGCGCCAGAGGTCGTGGGCGAGGCGCCACGTCTGCACCCGACCGACCAGGCCGAACCCGACAGTCCGTGAGCACGCGCGCGCTCCGTGCCGAGCGTCCGGGTTTCCGGACGACTAGATTTGTCCCATGCCTGCGTCGACTGCCAGCGGTGATTACACACTCGGCTCCAACACCGAGGTCGGCCGCCTTCGGGCGGTGATGTTACATCGCCCCGGCGACGAACTGCTTCGCCTCACGCCACGCAACAGCGATCAACTGCTCTTCGACGGGCTGCCCTGGGTCGCGCGCGCTCAGGAGGAGCACGACGAGTTCGCCGCCGCACTCACCGAGCGCGGCGTCGACGTCTTCCTGCTCGGCGATCTGCTCACCGAGACGCTCGCGCACAGCGGGGCCGCGCGCATCCAGGGGATCGCAGCGGCCGTCAACTCCCGACTGCTCGGGCCGCACCTGGCCGAGGAACTCGCAGGCTATCTCCGGGGGCTGGCCGCGGCAGAACTCGCCGACATCCTGACCGCCGGCATGACATTCGACGAACTGCCGCTGAGTCCGACGGCCGAGGCGTCGTCGTTGGTGCGTCGGATGCACTACGGTCCTGAGTTCGCGATCGCGCCCCTACCGAACCTGTTGTTCACCCGCGACAGCTCGTTCTGGATCGGCCCGCGTTTCGCCATCACCTCGCTCGCCCTGCCCGCGCGGGTGCGCGAGACGTCGCTGACCGATCTGATCTACGCCCACCACCCGATGTTCAACGGTGCGCGACGCGCGTACGAGTCGCAGGTCGCGCCCGTCGAGGGGGGCGACGTGCTGTTGCTGGCACCCGGGGTCGTCGCAGTCGGAGTCGGCGAGCGGACAACCCCTGCCGGTGCAGAAGCCCTCGCCCGCAGTCTGTTCGCCGACGGCCTGGCACACACCGCTCTCGCCGTCCCGATCGAACAGCAGCGCGCATTCATGCACCTCGACACCGTCTGCACGATGGTCGACGCCGACGCGGTGGTGATGTACCCGAACATCCGCGACTCGATGTCGGCATTCACGCTGCGCGATCTCGGCGACGGTGATGTGAAGGTCACCGGCGCCGAACCGTTCGTCGAGGCCGCCGCGGAGGCAATGGGTATCGATAAACTCCGTGTGATCGACACCGGCCTGGACCCGGTGACCGCCGAACGCGAACAGTGGGACGACGGCAACAACACGCTGGCGATCGAGCCGGGCGTCGTCGTCTCCTACAACCGCAACGTCGAGACCAACCGGCGTCTGATGGACTCGGGGATCGAGGTCATCGAGATCGAAGGCCGTGAACTCGGGTCGGGCCGCGGTGGGCCGCGGTGTATGTCGTGCCCACTGTCGCGGGATCTGCTCTGAGGTCGACGATGGAACTCGCCGCGAGACTTCGTATCGACCCCGACGCCGATCGCGCACCATTCGAGCAGATCCGCGTGGGCGTCATCGACCTCGTGTCGCGTGGTGAACTACTTGTCGGGGAACGACTTCCGACGGTGCGCGCACTGGCGGCCGATCTCGACCTGGCCCCGAACACCGTTGCCCGCAGCTACCGCGAACTCGAAGCCGCGGGAATCATCGAGACCAGGGGGCGTCGGGGTTCGTTCATCCGGGCGGGCTCGAACACCACACTCGACGACGCGCAGCGCGCCACTGTCGAGCACGTCGCTGCGTTGCGCGCCATGGGGATCGACGACGCGACGATCGTCGACCTGGTCCGACGCTCGGTCGGCTGACGAATCATGAAGTGAAACCGTAAGTATCTCCAGCGGTATCGACAGCAAGGTGCGAGACCGCGCAATCGGCTGTCTGTCGCAGGGCGGCGGGGTCGTCAACGACATCCTGGAGTTCCTGACGCCGTGTCTGCCATGCGGCCTCAGCCCCAGCTGGGCAGCCAGATCTGCTGATGCCACTGCTCGGGGGAGATCGGACTTGCGGTGAGGATGGGCCACAGCCAGGCGAAGTTCGCGACGACCAACCCGATATAGATCGCGACGACGATGATGCCGAGGGTCTGGCGTTCGGGTCGTGGCTTGCACGGAGACGACCTGGTCGCACGGAGCACGTCGCCGCAACACAGGGCCAGACCCATCACCAGGAACGGCGCGAGGACGGTCGCATAGAAGAAGTACATCTGGCGGTCCAGATCTCCGAACCATGGCAGAAATCCCGCTGCGTAGCCGACGACGACGGCGGCGTAGCGCCAGTCACGTCGGACCAACCAGGCCCACAATCCCCACAGCAGCATCGGTATCGCCAACCACCACATGGCGGGCGACCCGATCAGCATCTGCGCCCGTACACACTGGCCGCCGCCGCACTGGTCGGGGCCGTTCTCGAGGGCGTACAGCATCGGCCGCAGACTCATCGGCCAGGTCCACGGCTTGGATTCCCACGGGTGATGGTTACCCGCGGAGTTCGTCAGGCCCGCGTGGAATTTGAGAACACCCGCCTCGTAGTACCAGAGCGAACGCCACGCACCGGGCACCCAGGCGAACGGCCCATCGGTGCCGATGGTGTTGCCGACCTGGTAGCGATAGACCGAGGTCTCACTGGTGAACCACGGCACGAAACTCGCGAAATAGATGGCGATCGGCATGACGACGAGACTCGCGACGCCGGGCACGGCGTCGCGGACCAGAGCGCCGACCCAGGGGCGTCGAACGTGATAGGCCTTGCGGGCTGCGACGTCGAATCCGATCACCAGCAGCCCGAAGAAGATGACGTAATAGATGCCCGACCATTTTGTCGCGCATGTCAGGCCGAGCATCACTCCCGCAGTGAAGCGGTACCACCGGAAACCCAGGCGAGGGCCGAAGGGCGAGTCGTTGATCCGACCGTCGAGGTAGACGGTGAACATGCGCTCGCGCACCTGGTCGCGATCGGCGATGATCGCGGTGAACGCGGCGACCAC
Source organism: Gordonia otitidis (assembly GCF_020735545.1). Classification (NCBI taxonomy): domain Bacteria; kingdom Bacillati; phylum Actinomycetota; class Actinomycetes; order Mycobacteriales; family Gordoniaceae; genus Gordonia; species Gordonia otitidis. The sequence goes on along the minus strand of NZ_CP085974.1, from coordinate 768,182 downwards.
GAACAGGCACTGGAAAATGTCGAGCATTCCCATGCGTGACTGCACGAACAGCACGCCGTCGCAGATCGCGAAGACCGCGGCGATCGCCCCGACCAGCGTCGAACGCGCCATTCGGCGCACGACGCGGTAGATCATCACCACGATCGCCACACCGGCGAGAGCGGACATCACCCGCCACCCGAGCGGCGTGTATCCGAACATCCACTCGCCCGCCGCCAGCAACCATTTGCCCACGGGCGGGTGCACGACGAGCCCGTACGCCGGATTGTCCTCGATCCAGTTGCCGCCGGTCAGTACCTGCCAGCCCTGCGGCACGTAGTGCTTCTCGTCGAAGACGGGCGTGCCCTGGTCGGTGGGGTGGGTCAGGCCCCAGAAACGTGTGGCCACGGCGGCCAGGGTGATGATCAACCCGACGATCAGTCCCCGCCTGCGGTCGGGCGCCCCGAACAGCGGTACCTCGATCTCCGGATCGGGACGCACACGCGTCGAACGAAGTGCAGCCACCTGCATCATGCGTCCCCGAAGGGGCGTCGGATCGGCGGCGGGCGCAGCTACGGGTCCGTCGACGATGGTCACTCGGCCCATCGTAATGTCCCGCTCGTACAGTGATTCGCATGAATCCCGCTCCCGAGGCGACCGACACCGGCGCGACGAGTGGACGACTCGTCCTCGCCGCGACCCCGATGGGTCAGGTCGACGACGCCTCGACGCGTCTGCGACAGGCGCTCGAGACCGCCGACATCGTGGCAGCAGAGGACACACGACGCACCCGTGCGCTGGCACAGTCGCTCGGCGTGACGATCACCGGCAGCGTCGTCAGCTACTACGACCAGGTCGAGGCCGCACGCACGCCCGCGCTGCTCGACGCCATCCGCGAGGGTCGCACCGTGCTGCTGGTGACCGACGCAGGCATGCCGTCGGTCAGCGACCCAGGACACAAGATCGTTGCCGCCTGCGCCGCGGCGGGTCTGCGTGTCACTGCCCTGCCGGGTCCGTCCGCGGTGACGACGGCGCTCGCGGTGTCGGGCCTGCCGTCCGACCGGTTCGGTTTCGAAGGATTCGCGCCACGCAAGCGTCAGGCGCGACTCGACTGGCTCGGCCAGCTCGTCGACGAACCGCGCACCGTCGTCTTCTTCGATTCACCGCACCGCCTCGCCGACACGCTCGCCGACGCGGTCGAAGTACTCGGCCCCGACCGGGAGGCCGCGGTCTGTCGGGAACTGACGAAGACCTACGAGGAGATACGTCGGGGTCGGCTCGCCGAACTCGCCGAGTGGTCGGCGCAGGGTGTCCGCGGCGAGATCACCGTCGTCCTTGCGCCAGGCGAACGCCGGGTTCCCGCCGTCGACGACCTCGTCGAGCAGGCAGAACAGCTCGTCGCCGGGGGCTTACGTCTCAAGGAGGCCTGCGCGCAGGTCACCGAGGGGACGGGCGTCTCGCGCCGGGACATCTACGAGGCCGTGCTGGCCGCGAGGTCGGGGTCTGACTGACCCCGCGGCTGGGGGTTCTCCGGGCCCGCCGACGGCACCGGGTTTCGCGCCGACGGCACCGGCTTCTGCGCTGACGGCACCGGGTTCCGCACCGACGGCACCGGGTTTCGCGCTGACGGCACCGGGTTCTGCGCTGACGGCACCGGGTTCTGCGCTGACGGCGCCGGCTTTCGCGCCGACGGCACCGGGGGCGGTGCAAAAAGCCGGGGGAGGGGTCGATGGCGGGGTTCTTCCCCGGGTTTTCGACGTTTCCCCGCGAAGTTTCCCGCGGAAAGGATCGAAACTAGGGGAGGGATCTCTTCCCTTAGTTTCTGCACCTCAGGCCCGTTGAGGGCGCGCCAGCTTTCGCGCCGACAGCACCGCCCGACCCGCCGACGGCACCGGGTTCTGCGTCGACGGCACCGGCTTTCGCGCCGACGGCACCGGGGGCGGTGCAAAAAGTCGGGGAGGGGTCGATGGCGGGGTTCTTCCCCGGGTTTTCGACGTTTCCCCGCGAAGTTTCCCGCGGAAAGGATCGAAACTAGGGGAAGGATCTCTTCCCCTACTTTCTGCACCGCCAGACCCGCCGACGGCACCGCCCGACCCGCCGACGGCACCAGCCGGCGGCGCGGTCAGTCCGGCACGACGGTGAGTGTCACCTCGGCGGCCAGCCGGTACGGACGACTCGAGACCAGGGTGCCTACGACGCGTCGCAGGCGTGACATCTCGGCACGGACCGATACCTCGTGGGTGGTGTCGCCGAACAGGAATCGGCTCAACTGCGCGGAGGTGAGTCCGGCGCGCCCGGCGTCGGAGAGCAGCAGCAGGATCTGGGCATGCCGCCGCGTGAGAACGATGGTGAGCTGGTCGGCGCCGTCGATCAGGTGGATCGACGGCTCGCCGCGCAGGTCGAGTTCGATGAGGATCGGACCCGACGGTCCGGCTGGGCGGACGACCCAGCCGCCCGGAACACGTTCGGCGACGCACACGCCCAGACCCGCGACGAACTGCAATTCGCGCTCACTGGGCGGCGCGATCCGAGTCGGTGCGATGACCCCGCGGCTGTCGGCGACGAGGCCGTCCTCGTCGACGAGCAGCGCTGCCTTGAAGGCCGCCAGCTCTTTTCCGCTCGTTTCGCGCAAGGCGCTGAGCGTGCGTTGGTGTTCGTCGGCGATGTCGCGGGCGCAGAACTCGGCGACCGACGCGGCCAGCATGAGGGTTGCCGGTTGCACGGCGCTCGCGCGGCCTGCGAAGGCGATCACGCCCACCAGGTCGCCGCTGATCCGGTCACTCACCGGGGCTCCCGCGCAGTACCAGTCACCGAGTGCGTACGCGTAGTGCTCGGCCGGATAGACGCGTTGTGGCCGCGGATCCGCGAGCACCTGACCGACGGCTGTCGTCGCAGCGGACTCCTCGTCCCACCGGGCGCCCTCGCTGATGTGCAACGCCTGTGCCTGCTCGCGCAGGCGGGAATCGGACTGTCCCCAGAGCATCACTCCGTCGGCGTCGAACATGCCGTACACGAGGTCGGACTCTTCGGCGCTCGCGTCGACGACGGCCCGGGCGGCCGGCGACGCGTTGCGCAGCGCGCTCCGTTCGCGTCTGCGGTCGAGTTCGTCGTCGCTGACGACCGTCGGTTGGTGGGTGTCGCGTCGCTGTCCGCGTTCCCGTGCGCGTGCCCACGATTCGAGGACGGGCGTGGGCGGCGTGTAGCCCTCGGGGTAGTAGTGCTGTGGCGCGTGGGTCGACCCGATTGCCTGGTCGATGATGGAGAGACGGATATCGGCGAGATCGGCCGTCGTCTCAGCTGCCTGCCTCACCGCAGCGGCCCGGTCCATACGGACAAGGTTAACCGAGCACCCTCGGGGGTGCGTTGACCACGCTGGCCGCTTTGTCGAGGCATTCCTGCCACTCGCGGACCGGGTCGGAGTCCGCGGTGATACCGCCGCCGACGCCCAGCGCGATCGCACCGTCGGCAGTGATCTCGACAGTTCGGATCGCGACGTTGAGATCGAGCAGACCATCGGGGCCCGCCAGCCCGACGGCACCGCAGTACACCCCACGTGGATCGCGCTCCCATTGCGCAAGCAACTCCATGGCCCTGAGTTTGGGTGTTCCGGTGACGGATGCCGGCGGGAACGTCGCGTCGAGCAGGGCGAGGTTGCCGACCTCGGGCGGGACCTGCGCCGAGACGCGGGAAACGAGATGCCACACGCCCGGCGCGCCGACCACCTCGAGCAGCTTCTCGACGCGCACCGATCCGGTGCGTGCGACACGCCCCAGATCATTGCGGACGAGGTCGACGATCATGACATTCTCGGCGATGTCCTTCGACGACGCCGCCAGCACGGTCGGGTCCTCGTGGGCGGCGATGGTTCCCTTGATGGGGGCTGAGACCACGCGGTCGCCACGTCGGGACAGGAACGTCTCGGGTGAGAAACTCGCCACCGAACCCCAATCGCCCTGCAGGAAAGCCGATTTGGCCGGCCGGGTACGCGCGGCCAGGTCCGCGAAGAACGCGGACGCCGAGCCGGTGAGTGTGCCGGAGAAACGGGTACACAGGCATGCCTGGTAGATTTCACCCGCCCCGATGGCGTCGAGACACCGCCTGATCGCACCGACGTGTGGCCGGGCGTCGGGCACGTTCCAGTTCGCTACCCACTCCTGTACTCGCGGTTGGCCTGTGGTGCCGGTCGCCGCCACGGCGTCGACCACCCAGCCGGGTAGCGGCTCCTCCGACGTACTGACGTGATGCCACCGTCCCGCCCGCAGCACCAACAGGTGATCGGTCAGTCCACCGGCAACCGTCGGTAACGCCGATTCGACGCCGCGCACCGGAAAACCCAGGTATCCCAACCAGAATCGGTCCGGATGATCGGGAGGTGCGAGGTGCGGTCGCACATCGACCGACGGGGCGATGACCGCGTCGGCATCCCACCAATCGCCCACAAGTGCTGCAGGCGGAGGTAATCGGCGACGTGTGGTCGCCGCGTGCAGGGATCGCAGCAGATCGGTTGCGGTCGGCGTCACCGCGTCGTCACACCTCGCTCAGGAATCGCGACGAGGAAAGACGACCGTCGGTTTGGGCAATTCGGTTCCTGGCACGAGTCGGTCGGCGACGGCAGTGAAATCGCGGTCATCGCCGACGGCCAGCAGATCGAGCAACGTGTTGCACGAGGCGGGCATGACGGGTGCGGCCAGCAGGGCCACCACCCGGACAACTTCCGCACACACGTAGAGAACCGTGCCCGTCCGCTCGAGGTCGGTCTTCGCGAGCTTCCACGGCTCCTGCGCGGAGATGTACCGATTCGTCTGCGCCAGAACCGACCACAGAGCCTCCAGGCCGAGGTGGATCGCCTGGACGTCGAAGTGTGCACGCACCCGCGGCAGCAGTTCGCTTGTCGCGTCGAGGATCTCGGCGTCGGCGTCGGTGTACGCGCCCGGCGTGGGCACGGCGCCGTTGAAGTACTTACCGATCATCGACAGCGTGCGTTGCGCGAGATTGCCGAACTCGTTGGCGAGGTCGGCGTTGACGCGTGCGGTCATGCTCTCCGCCGAGTACGAGCCGTCCTGGCCGTAGGGCACCTCCCGAAGGAGGAAGTAGCGCAACTGGTCGAGGCCGAACTCGTCGATGAGGTTGTCGGGGTCGACGACGTTGCCGATCGACTTGCTCATCTTCTCGCCCTTGTTGAACAGGAACCCGTGCGCGAAGACCCGCTTGGGCAGTTCGATTCCTGCGCTCATCAGGAACGCGGGCCAGTACACGCAGTGGAATCGGATGATGTCCTTGCCGATCACGTGCAGATCGGCGGGCCAGTACTTGTCGAATATCGCCTGATCGTCAGGGAACCCCACACCGGTGAGGTAGTTGGTGAGGGCGTCGACCCAGACGTACATGACGTGGTCGGGGTGGCCGGGAACCGGAACACCCCAGTCGAATGTGGTGCGCGAGACCGACAGATCGGTCAGTCCGCCCTTGACGAAGCTGATCACCTCGTTGCGCCGCACGTCGGGGCCGATGAACTCCGGATGCGACTCGTAGAGGTCGAGGAGTTTGTCCTGGTACTTCGAGAGTCGGAAAAAGTACGTCTGTTCCTCGGTCCAGGTGAGCACGTGACCGTTGTCGGAGGCGACGCGCTCGCCGGCGTCGTCGACCGTGGTGTCGGCCTCGGCGTAGAAGGTCTCGTCGCGGACGTCGTACCAGCCGGAGTAGGTGTCGAGATAGATGTCGCCCGCGTCGGCCATGCGCTGCCAGATCACCTCGGACGCCCGCTTGTGGTCGTCGTCGGAGGTGCGGATGAAGCGTTCGTAACTCGAGCCGAGGCGGTCCTGGAGCTGCTGGAACCGGTCGGAGTTGCGCCGCGCGAGCTCTGCGGTCGGGATGCCTTCCTTCTCCGCGGTCTGCTGCATCTTCTGCCCGTGCACGTCGGTACCGGTGAGGAACCGCACGTCGAATCCGTCGAGCCGTTTGAACCGGGCGAGAGCGTCGGCCGAGATGTACTCGTATGCGTGCCCGATATGCGGAGCGCCGTTGGGATAAGCGATCGCCGTCGTGATGTAGTACGGACGGCCCGCCCCGTGTGATGTACGCGTGTCGGTGCTGGTCAGGTCAGTGGGCATAGTGCCTGTCAGGATACTTGGTGGCGCGCGACGCCGGTCGGTGGCGTCGGCCGGCGGCGTATGACCCCCGGGCTCGGTGCAGCGTGTGACGAGGCGGGCGTCGGTGACGTCCACCTCACGTATCCTGACGCCATGGTGATGGCAGATCGACCCGAGGTGGAGACCGCATCCAAGCCGATCGCGGCGTTGACGATGGTCGGACTCGGGGAGAGTCTGCTCAACGGCCTCGCCCGTGTGCCCTTCTCGAAGCCATGGAAGGGTCCGTCGGGGCTTCTCGACAACATCGGCCAGGCCGTCACCCGAAACACGATTCGTGCGTTCATGGGCTACTCGATGGGCCTGCCCATCGAAGAGTTCCGATCCATGGAAAAGGCCCTCGACGACATCTGCAACACCATTCTGCCGCCCGTCATCGAACTCGCGGGCAAGGTCGAGATCACCGAGGACACCATCAACGGCGTTCCCGGCATCTGGTGTCGAGCCAAGGCGAGTTCGGACGCCTACGTCGACGACGACGAGAGCAAGGAAGCGATCGGCGCCACCATCCTGTATCTGCACGGCGGCGGATATATCGGTACCTCGCCCATCATGTACTCCGCGTTCGCCGCAGCGCTCGTCCGCATCACCGGCTTCGAGATCTTCATCGCCGACTACCGCATGGCGCCCGAATTCCCCTTCCCCGCAGGTGTTCTCGACGCCGCTGACGTCTACCAGGGGCTACTCGACAGAGGGATACCCGCCGAGCACCTCATGGTGGCTGGCGATTCCGGCGGCGGTGGTCTGGCGACCTCGCTGATCAGCTACCTGCACAACAAGGACATGCCGCGGCCCGCCGCGTTGGCGCTGTTCTCACCCGAGATCGACCTCGATCTCGACAACGCGTCGGTGACCGAGAACGCCAAGTACGACATCCTTCCGTGGAGCATTCCCGTCACGCCCTACCTCCACGGCGTCCAGCCCAACGACGTGCGGGTGTCGATCGTCTACGCCGATCCCAGCCCGGACTGGTTCCCGCCGACGTTCGTGTGTTGGGGTGAGGACGAGATGTTCCGCGACGGCATCCGTGAGTTCGTCGGGAAGCTCGAGGCCAACGGGGTTCCGGTGTACGGCATGGAAGGACGCGGAATGTTCCACGTCTTCCCGATCCTCATGCCGTGGGCAGAGGCCTCGAAGGACGTACTGCGCAGTCTCCGCGAGAGGATCGCGCGCAACATCGCCGCCGATCCCGAGGCCAAACCGACCCACTGACGCCGTTTAGTCGCGGTGATAGGGCTCGCAGCCGACCGGGGCCTTCGGTGGCTCACGGTGCTCGATCTCGGCGATGTCCTTGGTGACGGGATGCTCGTCGGTCAGGGTGAACTTCTCCCCGTGGTGTGAGAGGTCGATCTTCGGACCGGACAGCAGCCGGTAGGTTGCCGTCTGCTTGTCGACGGCGACGACGATCTTGGAATCGCGCACCGTCATGCGGAACGACATGTACGTCAGCCGTGGTGGGAGCCGCGGCGCGAAGGTGATGTGTCCACCGAAGTCACGCATCCCACCGAATCCCGCGACGCAGTCCATCCACGCGCCCGCGAGGGCGGCGATGTGCAACCCGCTGCTCACGTTGTTGTGCAGGTCGTGGAGGTCGGTGAACACCGACTCCGCCAGCAGGTCGTAGCTCAGGTCGAGGTACCCGACCTCTGCTGCGGTGACCGCTTCGCAGCACGCCGACAATGACGAGTCGCGAACTGTGAGCGGGTAGTAGTAGTCGAAGTTGCGGAGCTTCTGCTCCTCGGTGAACGCCCGTCCGAACATGTACATCGCGAACACCAGGTCGGCCTGCTTGACCACCTGCTTGCGATAGAGGTCGTAGTACGGATAGTTGAGCAGCAGAGGGTATTTGCCCACCGACGCTGCGAAATCCCATGCCCCCAGGAGTGTGAACGCCTCGCACTGCTGGTGCACACCGAGCGCTTCGTCGAAGGGGATGGTCATGTCATCTGCACACGATTCCCAGTGCGCCGCTTCGGCATTCGTCACACCGTACTTCTGTGCGAGGTCGGGCCGGCGATGGACCCACGCCACACCGTCGCGCAGCGCGAGCTGTGCCGCGAGGTTGGTGAACACGTTGTTGTTCACGACCGCGGTGTACTCGTCGGGGCCGGTCACACCGTCGAGGCGGAATCGTCCGTTGACGTCATGGTGTCCGAGGCCGGCGAATAGGCGTGCGATCTCGACGAGAAGTTCGACGCCGCACTCGGTTTCGAACTGCTCGTCGTCGGTGGCGCGCATGTACCGTGCGGTCGCGTTGGCGATGTCGGCGCTGACGTGCACGCCTGCGGTGCCGGCGGGCCAGTAGCCCGAACACTCGTCGCCGTTGATGGAGCGCCACGGGAACATGGCGCCACGTTGCCCGAGCTCGGCTGCGCGCGACTTCGCCTTGTCCATCGTCGAATGGCGCCACCGCAATTCCTCACCTGCCGCGGCCGGCACGGTGTAGGTCAGCATGGGCAGGATGAAGCTCTCGGTGTCCCAGAACGTGTGGCCGTCGTATCCGGGGCCTGTGAGTCCTTTCGCCGGGATGGCACGTGACTGTCCGCGGGCTCCCGCCTGCAGGACGTGGAAGAGGGCGAACCGCACCGCCTGCTGGACCTCGGCGTCGCCGTCGAGTTCGATGTCGGCGTCGCGCCAGAAATCTTCCATGTAGGCGATCTGCATGGCCTTGAGCGATTCCCAGCCGGTCTCCATCGCCATGGCCAGCGCGGCGTCGACCTGGGCGCGAAGCGCGGGCACCGACCGCCGTGCCGACCACCCGTAGCCGATGTACTTGGTCATCTTCAGCGTGGTGCCCTGCGGGACGTTGGCTGCGATGGTGAGTCGGGCCAGATCGTCGTCGGCGCGGATGAAACTGTCTGCGGCGCCCGGAAAATCGATCTGGTGATCCATGCCCGCAGCCATGTGGAGTCCGGACTGTTTGGTGTGGTGCACCAGAATGCCCCAGTAGTTGCGGCACGTGGCGAGGTCGGAGACCAGCGGCGACTCCAAGGCGGCGGCCAGCCGCGGATCGTTGCCGGGAATCGGAATCGGCTCGTTGGCAAGCAGATCCGACTGCAACACGAGCTTCATGTCCTCGCCGATAGGCTCCACCTCGTAGTGGATCGCGGCGATTGTGCGTTTCGTGAACGACACGAGCCGCTCGGACTTGATGCGCACGGTGCGGCCGGTCGGCGAGGTCCAGAGGGTGTTGCGCCGTAAGGTGCCGGTCCGAAAATCGAGGGTCTGCGAGTGCTCTTCGGTCCTCCCGTACCGCAGATCCATCGGCTCGTCCTCGACGAGCAGTCGGATGATCTTTCCGTCGGTCACGTTCACGACAGTCTGACCGGATTCCGGGTAACCGTAGCCACTTTCGGCGTACGGCAGGTCACGCAGCTCGTAGAAGCCGTTCAGATAGGTGCCGGGATGATCGACAGGCTCGCCCTCCTCGAAGCTGCCACGAAGTCCAATGTGGCCGTTGGAGAGTGCGAACAAGGTCTCGTTGCGGCCGAGCGCGTCGAGATCGACTCCACGCCAGTGCAACTGCCAGGGATCGATGTCGAATCCTGTGGTCTGTTCAGTGGTGCGGCTCATGCGGGGATCATCTCATCGAGGTCGTTGACGACGACGTCGGCTCCTGCAGTGCGCATGGCCTGCGCCTGATTGCCGTCGACCCGGTCGATGCCGACGACGTAGCCGAAGTGCCCGGCCACACCTGCCTGCACCCCCGAGATCGCGTCCTCGAAGACGGCGGCTGCGCTCGGTTGGACCCCCATCAATTCTGCCCCCAGTAGAAACGAGTCGGGCGCGGGTTTTCCGCGCAGTCCACGTGCGGCCGTCTCCTGGCCGTCGACACGCACTTCCACGAATTTCGCCAGGTCCGCAGCGTCGAGCACCGCTTCTCCGTTCTTCGACGAGGTGACCACCGCTATGCGTAGACCCGCATCCTGGGCCGCTTGCAGGTAGCGCACCGACCCGGGATAGGGATTCACGCCGTCGGATTCGAGTGTGGCCAGGAACATCGCGTTCTTGCCCGATCCGATCTTCTCAACCGTCGCGTCGTCGACGTCGTCGATTCCCCGTGACGAGAGAAACGCCCGCACGCCGTCTTCGCGCGGACGACCGTCGACATAGTCGAGGTAGTCCTGATCGGTGAACGGGACGAAGTCGTCGCCGTCGCGGGCGCGCAGGAAGTCGTCGAAGGCGGCCTTCCACGCAACGCGATGCAGGACGGCAGTACTCGTGAGAACGCCGTCGAGGTCGAATAGGGCGACCGAGATCTGTTCTGGCAAACCCAACACGTCCGACACGCTACCCGTCCGGGGAGTGCATGGCGCGGTATGCGCGCCGAGTCGATGTCGGCACTGCGGTCGCGAGGCGGTCCATCGAGATGTTCACGGTGTGGGGCAGTCAGCGGCAATTCGCTTTACAACGTCCGTGTGCGGCGGTGAGCATGGAGTCATGTCTTCGACGCAGGGATCGCGGCGTTTCGCCCAGGTGGATGTGTTCAGCTCTAAACCGTTGCGCGGCAATCCCGTTGCGGTGGTCATCGACGGCGACGGGGTCTCCGACGACGAGATGGCGGCGTTCGCTCGCTGGACTAACCTTTCGGAGACCACATTCATCCAGTCGGCCACCGATCCGGCGGCCGACTACAGACTGCGCATCTTCACGCCCGCGGGTGAACTCCCGTTCGCCGGCCACCCCACCCTCGGCTCGGCGCATGCCTGGCTGGCCGCAGGAGGTGCGCCGCGCGGGTCGAGCATCGTCCAGGAGTGCGGTGTCGGACTGGTGTCGGTCAGACGCGACGGTGATCGGGTCGCTTTCGCGGCGCCGCAACTGCGACGGTCGGGGGCCGTCGAGGAGGCGCTCGTCGACGAGGTCCTGCCTTCGCTCGGTCTGTCCCGCGAGCACGTGCTGGCGGCCGAGTGGATCGACAACGGGCCGCCGTGGTTCGTCCTTGAACTCGACTCGGCGCAGCGGGTGCTCTCCGCGGAACCCGATCTCGCCGCGCTCGCGGCCTACGACGTCGGGCTCCTCGGTCGATACCCGTCTGGCCACCCGGACGATCCGAACGTCGAGTTCGAGGTCCGCGGCTTCGCCGGTGGGGCAGGCGTCGGAGAGGACCCGGTGACCGGAAGCCTCAACGCAGGCATCGCTGTCTGGCTCCGCTCGACCGGGCGGGTCGGCGAGAGCTACGTGGCCTCGCAGGGCACCGCACTGCAGCGCTCGGGTCGCGTCTACGTCGACGACGACGGTGGGAACATCTGGGTCGGCGGCCACTCGACCACGGTCATCAGCGGGACTGTGCACCTCTGACCGCCGGGGCACCGGTTGACCACCGAGGGCACCGGGCAGGTCGTCGAGGGCACCGGTTGACCATCGAGGGCACCGGTGAAGCGTCGGCGATTCCCGGTGCTGTCGGCGCGCAGCGTGGTGCTGTCGGCGTGATCTGTGGTGCTGTCGGCGTTAGGAGCGTCACCTCTAGAGTCGTGACCATGACGGAGGAAGCACAGGATTCAGCCCGTCCGGCCGGTTCGAAGTCTGTCGCACCGCAGGACCCCGACCCCGCGCAGGACCCCGACACCGCGCAGGCCCCCGACAGCGCAGAGCGCACCGAGAGCGCGAAAGCGGCGAAGAAGCGTCGTCGACGTGAGCCGCCGCCGGACCCGACGCCGCTGTACGGGCTGATCGACGCGCACACTCACCTGGCTGCATGCGGCGGACGTTCACCGGAGACCGTCCGCGCGATCGTCGATCACGCCGAGAGCGTCGGGGTCGAGACGGTGATCACAGTTGCCGATGACATGGTCGACGCCCGCTGGGCGGTATCCGCCGCGGACTGGGACGACAGGGTCTACGCCGCGGTCGCGCTGCATCCGATGCATGCGGACGATCTCGACGACGCGACCTCACGCGAGTTGGCACAGATGGCCGAGCACCCCCGGGTGGTCGCCGTGGGGGAGACGGGCCTGGATTACTATTGGCCCGCCCGGTCCGACGACTGCGCGAAGCCCGAGATCCAGCACGAAGCGTTCCGCTGGCACATCCGGCTCGCGAAGAGCATCGGGAAACCGCTGATGATCCACAACCGCGAGGCCGACGGCGATGTGTTGGACATCCTGGCTGATGAGGGCGCTCCCGACACCGTGATCATGCATTGCTTCTCCGGTGACCAAAACGTTGCCCGCGAGTGCGTCGAACGCGGTTACTACCTGAGCTTCGCGGGCACTGTGAGCTTCGCCAATGCCTCGTCGTTGCGTGACGCCGCTCGCGTCGTCCCCGACGAGCTCATCCTCGTCGAAACCGACGCCCCGTTCCTGACGCCGGATCCGTATCGGGGACAACCCAATCAGTCATACTGTCTGCCGTACACGGCCAGGTCGCTCGCGTCGACGCGTGGAGTCGACGCCGAATCGTTCGCCAGGACGCTCGGAGACAACGCGCGACGCGCCTACCAGCTACCTTTGCGGTAATCGCCCCGCCTCGTTATCGTATTGTGATCCCGCGTGAAGGTGGGCGTCGATCGACCGGATGACCCGGTCATCCTCGGGAGTGATCTCGAGGTGATGAGGCCGCATGACGAGCCTCGAGGGACACGCCCCTCTGACGCCTGATGCGGGTTGACGTTGTTGCCGATCAGGATGCCTGGACCTTGTCTGTACTTGCCAAAATCCACAACTCAGAATCGATGCGCGCCCGTGTGGCCGTCGGTGCCGTGCTCGCCACCCTCACTGCGGGTGGCATCGCCGGTGTCGCGATGCACAAGAACGTGACGCTCGACGTCGACGGGCACACGATGAAGATCTCGACCATGTCGATGTCGGTCGACTCGGTGCTCCGCTCGCAGGGCTACACGCCAGCCGCGGGTGACCAGGTCAGCCCCGGGCCCGATTCGGGATTCGGTGACGGCAGCACCATCACCATGAAGCGACTCAAGACCGTCGTCCTCGACGTCGAGGGCCGCAAGGAGCAGGTCAAGACGACTGCGGTGAAGGTCGACGAACTGCTCGCCGAAAAGGGTCTCGCCCACGGCGAAGAGGACGCCAACTTCTCGGTGGACGGGTCCATCCCGGTCAGCGGTGCCGTGGTCGATGTCACGCTGCCCAAGCCGGTCACCGTCGTCGACGGCGGAACCCGCTTCACGACGACCGTCCCCGCATCGACCGTCGCCGAGGCATTGACCGCAACCGGCAAGCCGCTGTCCGACGAGGACAAGGTCACGCCAGCCGCGGACACCAAGGTCACGCCGAACATGGTCATCGACGTCACCCGTATCCGCACCGAGCAGGACACCGTGCTCGAAGACGTCGCACCGCCCGAGAACAAGCAGGACGACCCGACCCTCGTGCGCGACAAGAAGGTCGTCGTGAACCCGGGCAAGCCGGGACGCGCGAATGTGACCTACAACGTAACCATCGTCAACGGCAAGGTGGTCAAGCGCGACAAGGTCTCGGCAGATCAGATCGCAGCCCCCGTCGCCGCAACCGTCAAGATCGGCACCAAGGAAGGCGCTCCCGACGTGCCGGACGGCTCGGTGTGGGATCGTCTCGCGCAGTGCGAATCGACCGGCAACTGGGCGATCAACAACGGTAACGGCTTCTACGGTGGCATCCAGTTCGACCAGAACACCTGGGACCGCTGGGGTGGCCAGGAGTACGCACCGCGTCCCGATCTCGCCTCGCGCGAGGAACAGATCGCGATCGCACAGAAGACCCTCGCGGCACAGGGGTGGGGCGCGTGGCCGGCCTGCTCGTCGAGTCTGGGCCTGCGCTGACGGACGACGCCGCGGGCGGCGCGACCGTCCCGAGGCTGCTCGGTCCGGCACAGATCCGACAACTCGCCGCCGAGCTCGACGTCCGTCCCACCAAGACCCTGGGTCAGAACTTCGTCCACGACGCGAACACTGTTCGACGCATCGTCACGGCATCCGGAGTCGGTCCTGACGACACGGTTCTCGAAGTCGGTCCCGGGCTGGGTTCGCTCACACTCGCATTGCTCGGCACAGCAGGCCGGGTGGTCGCCGTGGAAATCGATCCGAAGCTGGCGCGGCGACTACCGCGCACTGTCGAGGAGTTCGCTCCGCAGCGTGTCGATGCACTCGACGTGGTCACCGCCGACGCCATGGCGGTGACCACCGCAGACCTTCCTGTCACTCCGACTGCACTCGTCGCCAACCTGCCGTACAACGTCGCGGTGCCTGTCCTGTTGCATCTCATGGCCGAATTCCCCACGATCGCAACGGCACTTGTGATGGTGCAGGCCGAGGTGGCCGATCGTCTCGCTGCCGGGCCGGGTTCCCGCGTCTACGGGGTGCCGAGCGTCAAGGCGCGCTACTACGGCGACGTCGCTCGTGCCGGGGCGGTGGGGCGCAACGTGTTCTGGCCGGAGCCGAAAGTCGAGTCAGGTCTCGTGCGCATCACGAGAACAGACCCCTACGTGGACGAACCAACCACGCGGGCAGAGGTGTTCGCTGCCGTCGACGCCGCTTTTGCGCAACGTCGCAAGACGATGCGCTCCGCGCTGGCGACATGGGCCGGCTCTCCCGCCGAGGCCGAACGACGATTGCGTGCCGCGGGTATCGACCCGCAGATCCGCGGCGAGAAACTCGACGTCGGCGATTTCGTGCGTCTCGCGGCCGTCGAACCCGCCTGAGCTGCCGAGTGGGCGCTCGGAACCGTCGACCGTGCGCTCGGGACCGTCGACAGGGCGCTCAGCCCGCGGCTGACCGCAGCTTCGCGAGCAATGGTTTGGCGGCCTCGTCGAAGAAGGCCTGCTGCGAGTCGGCGCCGATCTGGACGAGTGCGACATCGGTGAAGCCCGCTTTCCAGTACGCGCTCACTGACTCGACGATCGCATCGAGGTCGGGTCCACACGGGATCGACGCCGCGACGTCGTCGGGGGTGACGTACTGTGTCGCGGCGGCGAACCCGGCGGTGGTGCGCAGGTCGGCGTTGACGTCCCAGCCGCCACCGAACCAGCGGAATTGTTCGTGCGCGCGCTTTTTCGCGACCTCGGGATCAGGATCCCAACAGATCGGGATCTGGCCGATGGCCCGCGCGTCCGCACCGATCGTGGGCGCGTCGTCGACGTCGTTCCACAGGGAGATCAGCGACTCCTCCGGTTGTACGGCGATGAGGTGGTCGGCGATCGGCGCGAACTGCCCGATACCGCGTTCGCCCGCGACGGCGACCCCGATCGGCACACCGTCGTCGGGGACGTCCCACAGACGGGCGGAGTCGACCTGGAAGAACTCGCCCCGGTAGTCGAGCAGACCGCCGTCGAGCAGTGCACCGATGATCTCGATCGCCTCAACCAGCATCTCCTGCCGATCACCGACCGACGGCCAGCCCTCGCCGACAACGTGCTCGTTGAGGTTTTCACCGCTGCCGAGTCCGAGGGTGAATCGCCCCTCCGCGAGAAGCTGCAGCGTCGCTGCCTTCTGTGCGACGACGGCCGGGTGGTAGCGCATCGTCGGACAGGTCACATAGGTCATCAGCCCGACGCGCTCCGTGGCGTGCGCTATCGCGCCGAGCACAGTCCACGCGTAGGGAGCGTGGCCCTGCGCCGACAGCCAGGGGGAGTAGTGGTCGCTGGACACCTCGAAGTCGAAGCCCGCGGCTTCGGCGCTCACCGCATCCCGGACGAGTTGTCGGGGTCCGGCCTGCTCGGTCATCAGGGTGTAGCCGAATCGAATTGCCATGTCGTGAACTCCATCGGTCGCGATCGTCGAGATTCTGACAGGGTGGGAGAGGGGGCCGCCTGCTGGACCGTGAGGAGAATCGATGACGAAAGATGTCAGCTCAGATGCCGTGGACACCGTGCTCCTCGATGTCGACGGTACGCTCATCGATTCGACGTACTGGCACGCTTACGCGTGGCAGCGTGCGTTCGCAGGGCGCGACTTGACGCCTCCGTGGTGGCGGATTCACCGTGCCGTCGGCATGGGTGGCGACCTGCTCGTCGGAGAATTGTGCGGGCAGCAGGTCGAGGACCAACTCGGTGACCAACTTCGCGACGAGTGGGCCGATCGATACCGCGAGGTACTCGACAAGGTGCAACCGTTTCCGCGGGTGCGTGAACTGGTCGCAGGGCTGACCGACGCGGGCTACACGGTGGCACTCGCGTCCTCGGGCGCACGCGAATTCACCGATGCCGCTCTGGAATTGATCGGCATGACCCGCGACGACTTCGCTGCGGTGACCAGCTCGGACGACGCTGAGCAGTCCAAACCCGCCTCCGATCTGCTCCATGCGGCTCTCGATGCTGCGGGCGGGTCTCGCGCGATATTGGTTGGTGACAGCGTGTGGGACGTCGCCGCGGCCAACCGGCTTCCCGGCCCGTGCGTGGGGGTGAAATCAGGCGGCATCGCGGCGGCAGAACTCCTCGACGCCGGGGCGGCGCTCGTCGTCGACGACGTCGCAGCGCTCGTCGAGCGGCAGTGGCGCCCCTGACGCCGCCTGGATGTCGACATTACGACTCACCAGGATCTCAGGCCAAGAAGGCTAAGAACGTTTAGGTGACGCAGTCTTCATTTCGTATTGGCGGCAGCGCGACTGTCTTCACGCACGGTAATTGAAGAGTCTCTGACCGCGGGGTCCGACGTTTCTCGTACGGCTTGGGTAATAATGGTGTCGGTGGTTACTGCATCTAGGTCCGCACCTACGGATTCCCGCATCGTGAATGTCGTCAGTACACCCACAAGTCCGACGAGAGCGAGGTAGGCAGCGGGGATTAGCCCCCACGACGTCAACGAGGATAGCCAAGTCATCAGGAAGGGCGTCGTGCCTGCAAAGATCGCGGCGGTCAGGCTGTACCCGACGCTCAATCCTGCCTGGCGAACGGGAGTCGGAAACAACTCTGCAAAAGTGGTGGCGTGGACGGCCAAGACTGCGGCGACCAGAACTCCGAGTAGAACAGTCGCCGCGATCATCCCGGCGGTACCGCCCTGTTTCATCCATACGAACAGGGGGAACGCTGCGATCACCATGCCAACGCCTGCTGCTAGCAGAATTGGTTTGCGGCCGACGCGATCAGAGAGATGCCCAAACGCTGGGACCAGAAGACAGCCTGCGAGCGACGCCAGGGTTGATGCCAGAGCTGCCTTGCCTGCATCGAAGCCAAGTTGTTCGGTCTGGTAAGTAACCAAGTAGACCAGAACGAGATAGAACGAAACGTGCTGCATGATCTCGATGCCGAACATCCGGAACAGTGTGAGTCGGGTGGAACGGTCAGCCACTAGCTCGGTTAGAGGTGCCTTGGACTTCTGCGACGTCTCCTCGAGTTCGAGGAATGCCGGGGTGTCCTCAGTGCATCGACGAATGAGATATGCTGCGATGCCTAGGGGTGCTGCCGCGAGAAACGGAATGCGCCATCCCCACGTCTCCAATTGGTCGGTCGTAAGTGTGGTGTCAAGAACGAAGACGACCAACGACGCTGCCAGGAAACCGAGTAGGCTGCCCACTTCAAGCCCACTGACACAGAAGCCGCGGCTTTTTCTTGGCGCGTGCTCTGCGAGAAATGTCGCAGCGCTTCCGAATTCGCCCCCGGCGGCGAGACCTTGTAGCAACCGCGCCGAGATGAGCAGAATCGGGGCCGCGATGCCGATCGTGCTGTAGCCGGGCAACAGGCCAACGACCAACGTCGCCGCCGACATGATCGTCACAACCAGAACCAGGGAGCGCTGTCGGCCTATTCGGTCGCCCAGCGGTCCAAATATGAGTGCACCCAGTGGCCGCACAGCGAACGAAACGGCGAAGACGGCGAGTGCCGCCAACACGCCGGCGACGTGATTGTCGGATGGGAAGAAGACATCGGCGATAGTGCCAGCCAGATACGCGTATGCAGCCCAGTCGAACCAGTGGACGAATACGCCGACCGAACCGCCGATCAGGTTGATCGGACGAATGCGGGGGGTTGTTGTGTCGCTCATGTCGGTCTCCTCGTGACCTAGGCGCTGTACAGCCTCTGAGATGTGAACCCACACGGCGCACGGAGTGCGATGAGTGAGTGCTGCCGGTTGGGGCGCTTCCCGGTTCTGCCAATCGTGCACAAGGAGGGGGGCTCGGTCGAACACCTATTTCCGACTATCTGCATCGGTTTTTCAGATGGACCTGGTCAGTTCTCTGGGTAGCCCTGGGCGCGTAGGTACTCCGTGAGCATCTCCAGCGACGCTGAAATGTGGCCTCGCATCGCCATGCGGGCCGACTCCTGGTCTCCCGCTGCCAGTCGATCGAGTAACTCGGCGTGGTCGCTGACATAGAGCCTTAGTAGATCCTCAGAGCTACGGATGGCACGGAAGACCGCATCTTTGGGGAAAAGTCTGGTGAGCGAGGCAATTTCGTCTACGAGGCGCGAATTGCCGGATTCGTTGTGGACCAGAGTATGGAACTCGTCGTTGAGCGCGCGTAGCTGTTCCACGGTGTTCGGGGGGATGGTCGCAATGTCGCTCGGTTGCGCTAGCGCGCCCATCACGTCGTTGATCCTGTGCTGGGTTGAAATGAGGCGTGCGACCGAGTCGGGATCGCGCCTACGCGCAACGCGGGCAGCCGCGAGCGCTTCAAGTTCAGCGCGAATCTCGTATACCTCGGCCAACTGCTGGAGCGTGGGAAGGTCAATGACGGCAGACTTGTTAGGCACCAACCGAATCAGGCCGGAGCCGTGAAGCCGGTTGAGGACGTCGCGCGCCGGCGTGCGGCTGACTCCGAAGCGTGAGCAGATTTCTGCTTGGCGCAGCTGATATCCACGCGGATATACGCCCTGCAGGATCTCGTCGGAGTAGACGGCTGCGATTTGGTCTACGACGCCGACTGGCGCGATCGTGCTGCGCACGGGGTCTGTATTGCTCGCCATCGGACGATCGTATGCCGCAAGCGACGTCCATCCATCGAGGCCCGAACGGAAATGGGGGGTTGATCGGGGGCGAGAGAAATTGTATACATGTATCCAATCGGGCCCAATATTTGCTGGCGCGACCACACACACTCGCTCTCAGGAGGAACCCATGGCCAACGTCCGCAACATCCGCGGTGGTAACGGCATCGACGAAATTGCCGACGAACTCGATGAACTTCTCGACTCCGTGCAGAAGTCCACACACCGTGCGACGAGCGCGTTCTTCGAGTCGTTCGATCTCGACCCCAATCCGGCTCGGCTCGCTAAATGGCTCGCGCCGCGGTGCTGGCGTGAGATCGACTACGTGTTTCTTCTGAACGAGGAAATCGCCAGGTACGGAATGCAGTTCGACCGCAAACACATAACCCTTCTTGCGAAGCAGTCTTTCCAAGAGGCCGAGCACTACGAGATGGTTGGACGCGCGATCGAATCGCTTGGTGGTGAGGTGCCTACGACAGTTCCCGAGGAGGCTGTGCCATGGAGCAAGTTCATGTGGGAGTGCCTCGACCGACATCCACTCGCTGCGATCGCTGCGTGGAACCTTTCGGAGACCTCTGCCGAGGGCAGCTTTGAAGCAACGTTTCAGGGAACAGAGCGCCACGGTCTCGATGAAGTGACGCGCATCTACAAACAGATCGAGCGTGACGAGAAGTTCCACGTCGGGCTTGGTCGTCAGATGCTCAGCCGATACGCCCACACGGATGCCGATCGTGCAGAGATTCTGCGTGCGATGCAGGGTATGCACGACATTGCGTGGACGGTCTTTACGCCCGAATCGGCCGGAGTTCACTGACATGGTGTCGGCGACAGTCGTCGACAAGCGTGTCGTGGCAACCGATGTCATCGAACTGATCCTTCTGCCGGAGGGCGGCAAGGTGTCGTGGCAGCCTGGTTCTCATATTTCCGTCGACCTAGGATCGCTGGGTATCAGGCAGTATTCACTGTGTGGACAAGTCGATGCCGAGACTCTGACAATCGCCGTCCGCAACTCAGGCGGTGAAGTCTCGAGCGCGCTACACCACGGTGTTGCGGTTGGAGACTCGTTGGATGTCGCCGCTCCCGTCAATGCATTCGAGCTTGAGGAACACGCCGACTACGTCTTCATTGCTGGCGGAATCGGGATCACGCCACTCATCCCAATGATCAGGCACGTCGACGCTGCCGGTGCCCCTTGGCGCCTCATTTACACGAATCGCGGCGCGGACCGCATGGCATACCGAGACCTTTTCGTTCACGATCCACGGGCGCGACTTTTTACAGAGACGCGTCCGGTATTGAGCGACGTTCTTGAGGGCTCATACGAAGGCACCGGGGTTTACGCGTGCGGGCCGGTCGGCATGCTCAATGAACTACGACTCGGGTTTGAGTGCTTCGACTTCGCTGGGGCATTGCGAACTGAATCGTTCGAGCCAGCGTCTGCGGCGCCATCAGGAGATGACGCCGATTTCGTGGTGCGCGTCGGTTCCGGTGGTCGCCCGCTGAATGTTGCTCCGTGGGAGAGTGTGCTCGATGTTCTTGAGAGAGCGGGCTACGAACTCGCGTCGTCGTGTCGAGCAGGCATCTGCGGCACCTGCGAGGTGAGGGTGCTGGCTGGCCTCCCGGATCATCGCGACGACGTACTTTCTGACGACGAGCGGGAAGTGGGAGCCGTGCTGCTTCCCTGTGTGTCGCGCAGTCTCACCGACACTCTCGTTATCGATATCCCATGATGAACCGTCCGCAATCGTCCACCGCTGATTGGTTTGTCGCCGAGATCGTGATTGCCTCACCTGACTCACGGTCCATTACGCTGGAACATTGTGTCTCCTACGTCGTTGTCGGTCGTGTCCGACGCCGTCCGCGTGCGGGTGCCCGCCAAGGTCAACCTGCACCTCGGCGTCGGACCGCTGCGCGCCGACGGCTACCACGATCTCGTGACGGTCTTCCAGGCGCTCTCGATCTACGACGACGTCTCTGTCGCGCCGGCGACGGACCTGAGTGTGTCGGTGACCAGGGACAACGGCAAGGGTGTCGGCTCACGTGAGGTGGCCGACGTTCCGGTCGACAACTCCAATCTCGCTGCACGCGCGGCCGTCGCGCTCGGTGCGTACGTGGGTAGGGAGCCCGCCGTCTCGATCGACATCGTCAAACGCATTCCGGTCGCCGGCGGGATGGCGGGCGGCAGCGCCGACGCCGCGGGAACCCTCGTCGCCCTGGCAGATCTCTGGAAGCTCGACATCGAGCGCGCAGAACTCGTCGAGATCGCCGCGGGACTCGGCAGCGACGTCCCGTTCTCGTTGCGTGGCGGGACGGCACTCGGCACCGGGCGCGGCGAGCAACTGGTGCCCGTCCTCGCCCGCGGAGAACTGCACTGGGTGCTGGCGCTCGCGCGAGACGGGTTGTCGACGCCCGCGGTCTACCGCGAGCTCGATCGGCTGCGCGACAACAGCTCTCAGGAGGTCGCTACCGGCGACATCGATCCCGAGACTGCGCATCCCGACGCACTCATAGCCGCGCTGGCCTCCGGTGACGCCCGCGCTGTCGCAACTCATCTGCACAACGACCTGCAGCGAGCCGCGCTGAGCCTGCAGCCGACGCTGCGTCGAACACTGCGCGCAGGTGTCGATGCGGGTGCACTGTCGGGAATCGTGTCCGGTTCCGGACCGACGTGCGCATTCTTGTGCGCCGACGAGATGTCGGCGGTCAATGTCGCAGCCGAACTGTCGGGTGCTGGCGTCGCGCGCGCGGTGCGCACCGCGAGTGGGCCGGTTCCCGGGGCGCGTGTGAGCGATGAGTGAGCGTCGCCGCCGCTATCCTGTGCGGGTGCGAGCGCGACGGAGGTGGTTGGGGCGCGGGGTCGGCGCACTCGTGACCTCTCTCTTCTGCGCGTCGGGTCTGTTCGCGATCTCGCCCCACGCGACCGCCGACGATCTGCCCGCGGGCGGGACGATCATCACCCGCGATCGGGTGCCCGCGGCACAACTACCGCCCGGCGCCGCTGCCGCCGAACGCGTCGAATATGTGACGCGTGATCAGGCCGGACGGATCGCGCCGTCGTCGGGGATCTATTGGATTCCGCAGGGCACGCCACCGCCCGGTGGGTGGAAGATCGTCTCCTGGGCACACGGCACCACCGGGATCGGCGAAAACTGTGCACCCAGTAAGACCAAGACCGGCTCGGGAGTCGACGCCGCGGTCACCGCAGCACTGAAGGCGGGTTACGCGGTCACGGCAACCGACTACGCGGGCCTCGGCACGGCCGAGCAGACCGAGTACCTCGGTGGACGCGCGGCCGCGCATTCGGTTCTCGACATGATTCGGGCGGCGCGCTGGGAGGAATCCCGGTTGAGCAACGACTGGGTGTCGATGGGTCACTCGCAGGGCGGGCACGCGGCCCTGTTCGCCGGTCACATGGCGCGCAGCTACGCCCCGGAACTGCGTCTGCACGAGGTGATCGCGGCAGCGCCCGCGTCGGGCATCGAGTCCGTGTTCAGCGCCTTCACACCGCGTGTGCCGAGCTTGGGCAAGGGGAACGTCGTCGGTGGACTGTTGCTGTTCATCCTCGCAGGGCTCGATCACGCACGCCCCGATCTACACGTCAGGGACCATCTGACGACCGAGGGCGAGAAGTACCTCGAACTCGCGCACGAGAAGTGCTCGGGTGACTTCTCCGAAGCGATGCGGGCGGTGTCACCGGGCTCGCTGGTTGCGCGTGCCTTCACCGACAAGACCTTCACCGACGCTCTCGGGGACTACATGTCGATACCGACAGATGGGTGGAAGGTGCCCATCCGCATCGACCACGGAATTTTCGATCCCGTTGTCCCATACGCGTTTTCAGCGGCCCTGGTTCATCGGCTACGTGCGTCGGGTGCCGACGTCTCGTTCGTCACGCATCCGCGAGCCGATCACACCAGCGTCGTCACACAATCCCTCGACGACGAGATGCGTACGGTTTCGCAGGCGTTCTCGCGGGACTAGCAGTCGTCGGGAGCCGGTCGCTCGGCGTCTCGAGAAGTTCGGTCAACCGGGCGGCAATGCTTGGTCGATGTAGGCCTCGATGCTCCCGCGTGGCGCGCGATTGCTTGCCAACCCCTGTTGGAGCTCCCCTCACGGCGGACGTGTTCCACGAGGGGTGATCGTCACGGTGGAAGCCGAGTCCGGTCGCTGAATGCGCAGATCGTGCTGCCGGATATATGCACATCACCTACATGCCGGACTCGCCGGAGTATGCTCGCGGGAGACGAAGAAATCGCGGTAGACAAAGAAATGGTGGTCCACTATGCGAGAAGCTTTGCGTCGACTTCCTTTATCTATGATCGGCTATGTCCTCCTGCTGGCAGCGGCTATGCTGCTCGGCGCATTCGTCTCACTGTTGGCCACCGAAGGTGGGGGTTTGGCCTGGGCATTTGGCGCAGCGATGCTGATCGCACTGATCGTCAGTGCGGTCTGCTTCCGAATCGAGTACGTCGAGAGCAAAGACAACGAGCCGGGTGACGAGACGATTGTCAACGCTCAACCGCTTATTCCTCCCGAGGAGCGGTCGGATATTTCTCAGTACAAATCCGAGCACAAGCGAAATGTGTGATCTAAGCTTTCCGTAAACCGCACATCGCCTCGGCATGTTGGTAGGTGCATCGCGGCAGTGTCGGCGGCACCGACGCCGCGTGCGGAGACGGCGGGTTCGGAGTTGCGCTGCCGAGTCCGCCTCCCGGCCACCCCGCCCGACATTGGTAGCCTCGACCGGTGCCACCTGCCTCGACCTCCGCGCTGATCAACGCGGACCGCATCAGCAAGAGCTACGGAATCAAGCCGTTGCTCGACGAGGTGAGCCTCGGTGTGCACGAAGGACAGCGGATCGGCGTCGTCGGACTCAACGGCGGCGGTAAGACCACCCTCCTCGAGATCCTCGGCGGCGTCACCGAACCCGACAGCGGTCGTGTGTCGCGCACGGGTGGGACGCATGTTGCGGTGGTCACTCAACGCGGCGAACTGCCCGCGGGTGCAACCGTTTCCGACGTCGTGGTCGGCGATGACACCGAGGTCCACGAGTGGGCGGGCGACGCACGTGTGCGCTCCATCCTCGCCGGGATCGGTATCGACGGACTGTTGCACGCGCGCGTCGACGAACTCTCCGGCGGGCAGCGGCGTCGTGTTGCGCTTGCGGCGGCACTCGTCACCGATTCCGATGTGCTGATCCTCGACGAGCCCACCAACCACCTCGACGTCGAGGGGGTGCAGTGGCTTGCAGAACACCTCGTCTCGCGGCGCGGAGCGCTCGTGGTGGTCACCCACGACCGCTGGTTCCTCGACACCGTGGCGACCAGGACATGGGAAGTCCACGACGGGCAGGTCGACGAGTACGAGGGCGGCTACAACGACTGGATCTTCGCCCGCGCGGAGCGGGCGCGCCAGGCCGACGCCGCGGAGGAACGTCGGCAGAACCTCGCACGCAAAGAGCTCGCGTGGTTGCGACGCGGCCCACAGGCGCGTACCTCCAAACCGCGCTACCGCGTCGAAGCGGCAGAGAAGCTGATCGCCGACGTTCCGCCGCCCCGCGATTCGGTGGCGCTGTCGGCGTTTGCGCGGCGTCGACTCGGGCGCGTGGTGATCGAACTCGAGGACGCCCACATCGAGACACCCGCGGGCGAGCACGGCGAACCCGGCAGAGTGCTGCTCGACGATCTGACCTGGCGCCTGGCGCCGGGCGAACGCGTCGGACTCGTCGGAGTCAACGGATCAGGAAAGACGACGCTGCTGCGCGCATTGGCGGGCGAGGTCGACGTCGCGCCGGGTCGTCGCGTCGAAGGCCTCACCGTGAGCCTCGGGTGGCTGAAGCAGGAGCTCGACGACCTCGACCCGGACCAGCGCGTCATCGACGCGGTCGAGTCCGTGGCCACACGAATCATGCTGGGCGACAAGGAGATTTCAGCGGCACAGCTGGCTGAGCGGCTCGGATTCCCACCCGCACGCCAGCGCACACCGGTCGGCGACCTCTCCGGCGGCGAGCGACGGAGGCTGCAGCTCACCCGCATCCTCATGGCGGAGCCCAATGTGCTCCTGCTCGACGAGCCGACCAACGATCTCGACATCGACACACTCCAGCAACTCGAAGACCTCCTGGACAGTTGGGCGGGCACCCTCGTCGTGATCAGCCACGACCGCTACCTCATCGAGCGCATCGCCGACAGCACCTGGGCGCTCTTCGGGGACGGGAAACTCACCAACCTCCCGGGCGGCATCGAGCAATACCTGCAGCGGCGCAAGGAGATCGCCGCATCCAGTACCGGAGACAACCGGTCCGCAGTGCTCTCCGGAGCGGGCGGAGCGACCGGTGCCGATGACCCGACGCCGCCGACGATCAGCGCCGCCGAACACCGCGAGGCGCGCAAGACGATGAACCGGCTCGAGCGTCGCATCGCGCAACTGACGGCCAGGGAAGAGCAACTGCACGTCGAATTAGCCGACGCGGCAACAGATCCCGATCGACTCGTGACGTTGGGTGCCGAACTGCGTGGTGTCGTCGACGAGAAGGACACCGCTGAAATGGAGTGGCTCGAGGTCGCCGAGCAGCTCGAATAGTAGTGCGGGCGTGTCTGTTCGAGCGCCTCGTCAGCGTCGGATCGCCGCATTGACCAGGGTCGCGACACCGATCGACCCGGCCTTGTTCAGGTGGTAGGGATACGCGATGCGGTTGCTCAGACTTGATTCGTACCACGACGCCAGGCTGCACGGATCATGGCCCGCAGACGCACGATTGACGTCGACGAACCGGCCGTCGACCTTCGCGGTCGCGCGAGCCAGCGCCCGATTGGCCTGTACGAACACGCCGTTGAGCCACCGGACGTCGGGATCGCTGATCGGTACGAGTGGCCAGCACCCGTGCGTACCCATGAAGCCACCGATACCCACGACCACGATCTGAGCGCGCGGGGCCTTGCGACGGACAGCGGCGAGTGCGGGCGTGACGGCGTCTTCCATGATCGAGATGCGCCTGTTCGCGAGCGCAGCCAGGGCGCGGTTGGAGCGGCAGTGTCTGTCGCCGAGCGGCTGAATACCGCACGGACCGACGATGCGGCCCCACGCCATGTCGTTGCCGCCGATGCTCACGGTGACGAGCTGCGCATCGGACGGCACCGACCGCACCTGGGGCGGCTTGTATCCGCCACTGGTCTGCTGCCCGACGCGGTAGAGCTGCTCCGACAGCGCGCCTGCACAGGAGACATCGACGAAACGCCGCGGCAGCGTCAGCGCCGCGACGACCGTCGGATAGTTCAGCGCCGACCGCTTGCATCCCCCGAAGTAGCCGGGCGTCGGGGTGAAGAAGCCGCCCGACGCCCGGGAATCACCCAACGCGACATAGGTGCCGCCGGAATAGCGCACGGGAGTAGCGCTGGCAGGTGCCGCCTCGGCCGATGGTGAAGCGAATCCGCCCGTCCCCAGCAGGGCAGCGGCGATCAGAAGTACGAGGGCGATCGTGGCGAACGGTCTTCTCGGAAGTCGCGAGGAAGTGAGCTCACCATGTTGCACGCAATGAACTCTAGTTTGCGGGGCGCACAATTTTGGGATGCGGCGTGAATCACATCCCCCTGAGTAGAGTGAGCCCCGGCATATCCGTTCTCTCCGGGAAGGGTGGTGTGCGATGACAACCACATCAGAACCGTCGACGACGACGCGTGACGAGTTCCCCGACGTCGAGTTCGTCCAAACGGACCGGGACCTGCCCCCGGTCGCGGTGATCGACCGAAGCCCGATGACCCCCGCGAAGAAGGCCCTGTTTGCGGTGATCGGGCTGCTGGGGGCCGTCGCATGGGTGATCATCGCAGTCGTCCGGGGTGAATCGGTCAACGCGGTGTGGTTCGTCATCGCAGCGCTGTGCACGTACGTCGTGGCATATCGCTTCTACGCGCGGCTGATCGAGATGAAGGTGGTGCGACCACGCGACGACGTCGCGACGCCCGCCGAGGAGTACGACAACGCCCGCGACTACATGCCGACCGACCGCCGGGTGTTGTTCGGCCATCACTTCGCGGCGATCGCAGGCGCTGGCCCACTTGTCGGGCCGGTGCTCGCCGCGCAGATGGGTTACCTGCCCGGGACGATCTGGATCATCATCGGCGCTGTGGTCGCCGGTTGCGTGCAGGACTACCTGGTGCTCGCCATCTCGACGCGCCGCAGAGGGCGCAGCCTCGGCCAGATGGCCCGTGACGAACTCGGCTCTGTCGGGGGCACGGCGGCCATCGTCGCGGTGCTCGTCATCATGGTGATCCTGATCGCGGTGCTCGCACTCGTCGTAGTCAACGCGTTGGCCGAGAGTCCGTGGGGCGTCTTCTCGATAGCCATGACGATCCCGATCGCACTGTTCATGGGCGTCTACCTGCGGTATCTGCGGCCTGGCAGGATCAGCGAGGTCTCGGTGATCGGCGTCATCCTGCTCTTGTTGGCCATCGTCGCCGGACGCTACGTCGCGGAAACGTCCTGGGGGCAGGACTGGTTCAGTCTGTCGCCGGTGGTGCTCAGTTGGGCGATCATCATCTACGGCATCGCCGCCGCAGTGCTGCCCGTGTGGTTGCTGCTCGCACCGCGCGACTACCTGTCGACGTTCATGAAGGTCGGCACCATCGCACTGCTGGCCATCGGCATCCTGGTTGTCCGACCGGTCATGAAGGCGCCGGCGGTCAGCGATTTCGCCTGGAACGGTAACGGACCGGCATTCGCCGGAGCATTGTTTCCGTTCCTGTTCATCACGATCGCCTGTGGCGCACTGTCGGGATTCCACGCGTTGATCGCGTCGGGGACGACACCCAAGCTGTTGGCCAAGGAGGGGCAGGCGCGGATCATCGGGTACGGCGGCATGCTCACGGAGTCGTTCGTTGCCATCATGGCGCTCATCACCGCATGCATCCTCGATCAACACCTGTACTTCGGGATGAATGCGCCCAAGGCGCTGACCCAGGGCACCGACCAGGGAGCCGCCGATTACGTCAACGGACTCGGGCTCAGCGGAAAGCCGGTCGACGCACAGTATTTCGCCGACGCCGCAGCGGGCGTCGAGGAGAAGTCGATCGTCTCCAAGACCGGTGGCGCGCCGACCCTCGCGATGGGAATGTCGGAGACTCTCCAGCGTGGGTTCGGCGGGGACGCTTTGCGCGCCTTCTGGTATCACTTCGCGATCATGTTCGAGGCGTTATTCATCCTCACCACGGTGGACGCGGGTACGCGTGTCGCCCGCTTCATGCTGTCCGACGGCATCGGCAACCTGCCGGGCGCACGACGCTTCAAGGATCCGTCGTGGCGACCCGGGGCCTGGCTGTGCACCGTGATCGTCTGTGCCGCATGGGGTTCGATCCTGCTGATGGGTGTCACCGACCCGCTCGGCGGTATCAACACGTTGTTCCCGCTGTTCGGTATCGCCAACCAGCTGCTCGCCGCCATCGCCCTGACCGTCGTGACAGTGGTGCTGATCAAGCGAGGTCAATGGAAGTGGGCGTGGATACCGGGCATCCCACTGGCGTGGGACCTCATCGTCACCATGACCGCGTCGTATCAGAAAATCTTCTCGTCGAACCCGGCGATCGGATACTGGGCGCAACACCGCGCCTTCGTGAACGCGAAGAACGACGGACTCACCACGTTCAAGACCGCCAAGAGTGCGTCGGAGATCGATGCCGTCATCCGCAACACCTTCATCCAGGGGACGCTGTCGATCATCTTCGCCGTGCTGGTGCTGATCGTGGTGGCAGCCGGCGTGTGGATCGCGGTGAAGGCGCTGCGCGCGGGCGGGCTCCCCACTACCGAGGAGAAGCCCGTCCCGTCGAGGATCTTCGGGCCGCGCGGGTTGTTCGCGACGCGTGCGGAGAAGGCCGTCCAGCGGGAATGGGACGACTACTATGCGGCCAACGGTGATTCGGGTCGGGGGAGCAGACACGAGAAGGTGTCGACGTGATCGACGTTCTCACCCGCGGCTGGCGATCGGTGCGGTGGTACGTCGGAAGCGTGATGGGCGACCGTGATTACGAACGCTACCTCGCACACCACGCGTCGGCCCACGGGTCGGCGACGCCACTGTCCGAGCGCGAGTACTGGCGGCAACGCTTCGCCGATCAGGATCGCAACCCGCAGGGGCGCTGCTGCTGAACGTTGGCTCACCGCGGGGTCGAATCCCACCCGCTCTGTGACCAGCTACCTTCCGCGGTGCCCAAGGTGGATGTCGGCAGATGAGGTGGAGTCCACGCGCTCGGCGAACTCGCCGATCAGCCTCGCGGTGAACTCCGGCTGGATCAGCGGAAACAGATGCATTGCTCGTGGGACGACGATGAGCGTGCCGTCTTCCGCTGCCTCGACGAATCGCCTCTCGTGCAGCCGGAACTGATCCCACGCGCCGTTCACGAACAGTGACGGTCCCGGGTAGACCGCGACAGCAGCGAGTGCGTCGAAGTCGAGGACCTCACCGACCACGTCGCGAATCGAGTGCAGTGCAAGGCCACCGGCCTCCATGTCGTCGGACACGTCGCGACCGACGACGACGCGGGTGAGCATCCTGCTGATCTGGGCTGCTTCGGCGGGCAGGACGCTGGTCGCCGCTCCGAAGAGTCGGAAGGGGGCGGCGAGAAGCCGACTCGGCTGCGCGGTGGCGCACAAGACTCCGAGTCCCGCGACCCGATCGGGCTGCGCCGCCGCTGTCGCCATCGCGACGTAGCCGCCCATCGACATACCGACGACGACCGCAGTGCCCCCGACGGAGTCGATCGCATCCGTCACAGCGGCGACGGCTCCGTCGATGGTGAAGACCTCGTCAGCGCGCGAGCCGTGGCCCGGCATGTCAGGACAGACCACTTCCCGGTCGGGGACCGCGGCGGCGACGCGTCGAAACGTCTGGCCGCTCACGCGCAGGCCGTGCACGAGTACCAGAGGTGTGCGCGAATCGGTGCTCATCGGGAGTCAGTATCCACGGCGAGTTGTGTGGGATCCACGGGTACATATATGCCCCC
This sequence comes from Gordonia otitidis, assembly GCF_020735545.1. Classification (NCBI taxonomy): domain Bacteria; kingdom Bacillati; phylum Actinomycetota; class Actinomycetes; order Mycobacteriales; family Gordoniaceae; genus Gordonia; species Gordonia otitidis. The sequence continues at coordinate 738,214 of NZ_CP085974.1, read as the reverse complement.
TGGATCCCACACAACTCGTCACCGCAGCGTCACCTCCCGGTCAACTCCCACGCGTTCGCGGAACCCGGCGTCGTGGGACACCAGCAGTAGCGCACCCGACCAGTCCTGCAGCGCGGAGATCAACTCCTCCGTCGTGTCGATGTCCAGGTTGTTGGTCGGTTCGTCCAGAATCAGCAGTGTGGGCGCGGGGTCGACGAGCAGTGCAGTGGCCAGCGCAACCCGCAGGCGTTCGCCACCCGACAACTCGCCCAGGTGCCTCTCACCGCGCGACCCGCGGAACAGGAACCGCGCGAGGTGTGCACGAACCTGCTGAGCGTCAATATCCGGATGTTGTCCGGACACATGGTCGACGACGGTCTGCTCCGGATCGTCGAACACGATCTTCTGGGGTACCAGCGCGAACGAAACCGCCACGCCCCCCGAGGCGATCACATCGCCGATCAGCGTCGACTTCCCGGCCCCGTTGGGGCCGGTGATCGCGACCCGTTCTGGTCCGTCCATGCGTAGCCGGTCGTCGACGATCACCTGCGCGGAGGTCGAAAGCGTGGCCTGCGGCATCGTGATGCGCGTCGTCCTGTCGGCGCGGATGTCGTCGCGCGCGGCATCGAGTCGCCCCGACGCGGCCACGACGTCGTCTCGATGTTCGTTGCGGAACCGACCCGCCGATTTCTCCGCGGCATCGCGTCGCAGGTGCGCGGTGATCTTCGGTACGCGCTTCTCACGTTCGGCCTTCGCCGCGGTGCGTGCACGTCGATCCAGCATGATCTGCGCTAGCGTCATCTCCTTACGTTGTCGGCGAAGATCGTTGGCCGCGTTGGCCACTGCGGCCTCGGCTGTCGCCTGCTCGGCATCGATCGTTTCGCGGTAGTGGGAGTACGGACCGCCGAACACGCGCACCTGTCCGTGGTAGAGCTCGAGTGTGGAGTCGACGAGCTCGAGTAGCTCCAGGTCGTGCGACACGATGAGCGAGGTTCCCGCGAACTTGTCGATCATCTCGAAAACCCGTGCGCGTGAGTCGGTATCGAGGTTGTTCGTCGGTTCATCGAGAAGCAGGACGGCTGGACGGTGAATCACTCGCGACACGATGGCCAGCAGCGTGGCCTCTCCGCCGGACAGCGTCCCGACCGTCCTGTCGAGGTCCGTCGGCAGTGCCAGCGCCGCAAGTTCAGACACCGCGCGAGCCTCGATGTCCCAGTCGTCGCCGACGGTCTCGAAGTGCGCTTCGTCTACCGATCCCGCCTCGATGGCCGAGATGGCAGCGCGGATTTCATCGATGTTCAGCGCCGAGGCGACGGTCTGGGTGGCGTCGGCGAAGGCGTGCTGGGGTACGAGTGCAACGTCGCCGGTGATGATGGTTCCGGACACGGGAACGAGTCCGCCCGCGATCAGCCGCAGAAGTGTCGTCTTGCCCGCGCCGTTGGCGCCGACAAGCGAATACACCGCACGCGGTACGGAGAACGAGAGGTCGTCGAACACCGGTGTGCCGTCGGGCCAGGCGTACGACACGTCCGACAGCGTGATCGAGGGTGTGAGGTCGACAGATGAGGGTGATGCCATGAGCAACTCCGAGAGGTCGGTGGGTGCATGCGGCGTCGGAGCGACGCGGCTGCGTGAAACCAACCTCAGCTGTTCATGACTGTGAGCACTCCTGATCGTCGATGAACTCGTGATACGCGGCGGTCCGCCACCACGAGGGATCCATTCACGATAACGCGCCCTCGCGGCCTGCTGTCAACCGAGTTCTTGTCGAAGACGTGCACGACAACGCGCTACCGTGAAGTCCATGTCCTTCATCCGCACCCAGGTCGGCAACGGCGTCGGCGAGATCATCCTCGACCGCCCCAAGGCACTCAATGCGCTCGATCAGACGATGATCGACGACATGCACGACGTCCTCGGACGGTGGGGCGACGATGAGTCGATCGAAACGGTTCTGGTGACATCCGCAAGCGACCGCGCGTTCTGCGCGGGCGGCGACATCCGGGCTATCCGCGACCACGCCGTCGCGCACGAGTACGACGAGATCAAGAACTACTTCGCCTCCGAGTATCGGCTTGACCAGATGATCGCGCACTACCCCAAGGCCTATGTCGCGCTGATCGACGGTTTGGCGATGGGAGGCGGACTCGGGATCAGCGTCCACGGCGAGGTCCGTGTCGTCACCGAGAACTCACTGATGGCCATGCCCGAGACCGCGATCGGGTTCTTTCCCGACGTCGGCGCAACCTACTTTCTGCCGCGCCTACCGCGTGGAGTGGGAATGTGGTTGGGCCTCAGCGGTTCCCGGGTGCGTGGAGCCGACGCCGTGCATCTCGGTCTGGCCACCCACTTCGTGCCTGCAGCCGAGTTGGATTCGGTCGCCGACGCCGTACGCGCGGGCGACTCGCTCGTCGACATCCTCGGCGGCAGAAGCGACTTGCCGTCCTCCGACCTTCCGATCGCGAAAATCGGTGAGTACTTCGGCGACGACAACGTCGCGGCCATTCTCGGAGGACTGCGCGGGGCGGCGGGCGACGAGTGGGCCGCGGAGATGGTCAAACTCCTCGAGGGTGCATCTCCGACGAGCCTGTGGGTCACCGCAGCGCTTCTCGACGCCGGGCGGGATTCGACGCTCGACGAGTGCTTCGACCGCGAACTGCATGCGGCCACGCAGATCACCAAGACGAACGACTTCGCCGAAGGCGTGCGGGCGATGCTCGTCGACAAGGACCGCAGTCCGTCGTTCGAGCCGTCGACCATCGATGCCGTCGATCAGTCGGTGGTCGCGTCGATCGTCGAGGACTGACCTATCACGGTCGCAGATCGAACCATCCGGCGAGTTTGACCGGAGCGCCCTGCTCGGCGGTGGGTGTCGCGCCGGGCGCGGTCGCCACGGCAGTGTCGTCGTCGGCTACCTCGTCGTCGGGCGCAAGTGGATTCTGTTCTGCGACCGTCGATTCGGCGCATTCGAACGAACCCGCGGCCCGTTTCGACGACATCGCTGTCACCGTCAACCTACATGCCGATGACGACCGGTACATGCCTCTTTCCGAGAGACCGACGCTCGCGGTGATCGGTGTCGTGAGCGGACCGACGGGTGGACGTGGTCCGTCGGTCGGTGGGAGATGCTCGCCGGTCAGCTCGCCGACCGGGAACTCGATCTGCGCACCGTCGGTGCCCTCGCCCTTGAACACGAACAGCAGGGTGTCGGGCGGTACGTCCGGCTTCGGCTGGCCCCACCGAGCGAACTCGTAACACGCTGGTGCAGAGGACATCTGCTGCGCAGCTGACGTCGTGGGCAGCGGGGGCTGTCCCGGTTGAGCGCTGGGTGCGGTGGTCCGCCCGGACGCGATGAGGATCTGTCCACGGGTGAAGCTGAGATCGAAGCCCTGCCGGTCAATGGTTCCCGAGGGTGGCTTCTCGGTACACCGAGCGGGGTCCTGCGGCACGGACGCCACGGCTACGGCCGACGACGACTGTGCCGCGCGGGTCGCCGATGTCGAGTCGGCACATGCCGCGATGGTCGACGCGAGCGCAGCCGCCGCGATGGCGACGACGCCGGTCCGCACGCTGCGTGCGCTGGGCACCACGGGGAGACGACCCCGTCGGCTCGATGTGCGAGTCACCGTATCGACTGTCCGCACCGGTCAATCAGCGGTCGCGACAAGCGGTTCGAGTGTCAGGTCGGCGTGTTCCTTCTCGATGTACTGCAGCCGCCACTTGTCGCTGAAGAGGGCGAGCACCGCGCCGTCGGTGCGCGTGAACACCTCGACGCCGCGCTGACGATTGAGTTCTGCTGCGCTGTCCGCGTCGGTGCGTCGCGCAAGGCTGTATCCCAACGGCTCGATCACGGTGTCGACGTTGAACTCGGTCTTCATCCGCGCGGTGACCACCTCGAACTGCATCGGTCCGACTGCGGCGAGCACTGGCGATGCGTCGCCGCGGGTGTCGTTGCGCAACACCTGCACGACACCTTCGCTGTCGAGCTGATCCATCGCCTTGCGGAACTGCTTGTATTTGTCGGCAGTGGTGACGCGCAGCGTCGAAAAATGTTCTGGCGCAAAGGACGGGATCGGTGGGTACTGCACTCGCGGGCCGTCGTAGAGGGTGTCGCCCGGGGCGAGTGCCGTCGCGTTGACCAGGCCGACGACGTCGCCGGGATAGGCGGTGTCGACCGTCGACCGATCGCGGCCGACGACGGTGTGAGCGTACTTGGTGGCGAACGGTTTTCCGGTCTGCGCGTGGGTGACGACCATGCCGCGCTCGAATTCGCCGCTCACGATGCGCATGAAGGCCAACCGGTCGCGATGACTGGAGTCCATGCCGGCCTGGACCTTGAACACGACCGCGCTGAACGGATCGGTGACCTCACGCACGGTGCCGTCGACGGCTTCACGGCCCGACGGCGCGGGCGCGAGTGCGACGAGTGCGTCGAGTAGTTGACGCACACCGAAATTCAGCATGGCCGACGCGAAGATCATCGGCGACGTCTGGCCGGCGAGGAACAGCTCCTCGTCGTGATCCTGACCCATCTCCGAGAGTAGTTCGCTCTCTTCGACCGCCGCGATCCACGCGTCGCCCTCACGGTCGAGCGCGGCGTCGGCGTCGAGCACTTCCTCTGGTGCGATCTTCGCACCGCCCGCGGTCCGGGTGAAGTGGATGTACTCGCCGGTGCGCCGGTCGAGGAGCCCGCGGAAGTCGCCTGCGATGCCGACGGGCAGGAAAAGGGGAGTGGGGATCAAGCCGATGCGCTCGCTGATCTCGTCGATCAGCTCCAGCGGCGTTCGGCCGGGCCGGTCCCACTTGTTGATGACGGTGATGACCGGGATGCCGCGGTGGCGACACACCTGGAAGAGCTTGAGTGTCTGGGGTTCGAGACCCTTGGCGGCGTCGATGAGCATCACCGCGGCGTCGACCGCGGTCAGCACCCGGTAGGTGTCCTCGGAGAAGTCGGCGTGGCCCGGGGTGTCGACGAGGTTGATCACCGCGCCAGGCCCGTCCGTGCCCTCGAGGGCGTAGTTGAACTGCAGCGCGGTCGAACTCACGGAGATGCCGCGCGCCTTCTCCATCTCCATCCAGTCCGACACCGTCGACTTGCGTCCGGCCTTGCCGTGGATGGCGCCCGCCTCGCTGATCACGTGCGCGTGCAGTGCCAAGGCCTCGGTCATCGTCGACTTACCCGCGTCGGGGTGGGAGATGATGGCGAAGGTACGTCGACGCTGGGCCTCGAGCCGCAGCTCACGCGCGTCAGAACTCACCAGACGAGGGTACTCACCGGGCGAGCGTCGGAGCAAAACGCTCGCATGCCACCCGCGACGCGACGGCCTGGTCGACCGTGCTCAGCGCAATCACTACTCGAACGGAACCGGCGGCATCTTGACGACCTGCGCCGCATAGCTGAGGCCTGCCCCGTACCCGAGGAGAAGCGCGGTGTCGCCGGGCTTGGCCTTGCCGGTCGAGAGCAGGTCCTCCATGGCGAGCGGAATCGACGCCGCCGACGTGTTGCCGGTGTGTTCGATGTCGTTGGCCACCGGCGTGCCCTCGGGGAGGTGCAGGGTCTTGGCGAGGAGGTCGTTAATTCGGGTGTTCGCCTGGTGCGGTACGAAGACGTCGAGGTCTTCGGAACCGATCTTGGCGGCCTCGAGCGCGCGCTGCGCGACCTTCCCCATCTCGAACGCTGCCCAGCGGAACACCGCTGTGCCCTGCAGGCGGACGTAGGGCCGTTGGGTGCGGTCGCTGTCGAGGAAGGTGACCCAGTCGATATCCTGGCGGATGGCGTCGTACTGGGTGCCGTCGCTGCCCCAGATGACCGGTCCGAGCTGCTGGTCGTCGGTGGGGCCGACGACCACGGCGCCCGCGCCGTCGCCGAAGATGAAGCAGTTGCTGCGGTCGGTCATGTCGAGCGTGACCGAGAGTTGCTCGGCGCCGATCACCAGCACGTGCGTGGCGCTACCGCCGCGCACCATGTCGGCTGCCAGGGCCATACCGTAGCCGAACCCGGCGCAGCCGACGGTCACGTCGAACGCCGGTACGCCATTGGCGCCGAGCTCGGTCGCCACCTTGGTCGCGCCGGCCGGGGTCATCAGCAGGTGGGTGTTGGTGGCCAGGATGACGGCGTCGATGTCGGAGCCGGACAGCAGAGCGTTGGCGATGGCTGTGCGTCCAGCCTTGATTCCCATCTCAACGACGTCCTCGTCGCGGCGCGCGAAGCGTCGGGACTTGATGCCGGTACGGGTGTAGATCCACTCGTCGGAGGAGTCGATGTACTCGCAGATCTCGTCGTTGGTGACGACGCGTTCGGGCCGGTATGCCCCGATGCTCAACATCCCGATGTTGTTGGTGCCCGACCTGTCCGCGATGGTTGCCATGGGTGTCCTTCCGCTATGCGACCCGACATAGACCGTCTCACATCGCGGCGCTACTCGGAAGTAGGTGCGCGTCGGTGCGACGTCGACGATGCGTATGACAGATTCACCGGAATATCGGCGCTGGCGTCATACGGAACGACGCGGTCAGCGCGAGCCGTCGTCGAAGCTGCTCACCTTCGGCGCCGGGGGCAGCTTTACGGTGTTACCCGAGGTCGTCGAAGCTGCTCACCTTGGGCGCCGGGGGCAGCTTTACGGTGTTACCCGAGGTCGTCGAAGCTGCTCACCTTGGGCGCCGGGGGCAGCTTTACGACGGCCCCGGCGTAGGAGAGACCCGCACCGAATCCGAGCAGCAGAGCGGTCTGTCCGCCCTTGGCCTTGCCGGTTGCGAGCATCTCCTCCATGGCGAGTGGGATCGACGCCGCGGACGTGTTGCCGGTGTTCTCGATGTCGTTGGCCATCGGCATGTCGTCGGGGAAGCCGAGGTTCTTCTTCATCAACTCGTTGATGCGGGCGTTGGCCTGGTGGGGGACGAAGACCTCGATGTCGTCGGCGCTGATGCCGGACCGCTCGATCACCGACGTCAGCGCCTTGGGCAGCGTGATGGCGGCCCAACGGAATACGCGCGGACCCTGCATCGTGACCACCATGCGGCCGACAGGATCGGTCTCCGGGTCCTTGTGCTGATACTCCTGCGCGCGGTCCATGTACTCGGGAATGTCGTAGTTCTGGCCAATGGCCTCGGCGTTCTCGCCGTCGGAACCCCAGACCGTCGGGGAGATCCCGTTCTCGTCGCTCGGACCCACCACGACTGCACCGGCTCCGTCGCCGAAGATGAAGGCGGTGTTGCGGTCGGTCGGTTCCATGACGACCGACATCGTCTCGACCCCGACGACCAGCACGTACTCGGCCGAGCCCGCGCGCACGGTGTCGGCGGCAACGCCGAGGGCGTACCCGAAGCCACCGCACCCCGCGGCGATGTCGTATGCCGGGATGCCGTTGAGGCCGATGTCGTAGGCGACGATCGGGCCACCGTGGGGGATCTTGGTCTTCCAGCTGTTGGTGGCCAGGATCAGTGCGCCGATCTTGTCCTTGTCGATACCGGAGTTCTCGATCGCGCGCTCGGCGGCGGCTGCGGCCATCGTCCGCGCGGACTCGTCGCCGCTGATCCACCGGCGGTTGCGGACACCGCTGCGGTCGAAGATCCACTCATCGGAGCTGTCGAGGACCTCGCACACTTCGTCGTTGCTGACCAGCCGTTTCGGTCGGTACGCGCCGATGCCCAACATTGCGACGTTCTGATGGCCGGTGTTGGCGGCGATGACGCTCACGAGTAACTCCCTCTACACAAGTGCGTGGTCTCAGCCTAGAAGCTGACCCTGGGCAGAAAGTGTAGGCGCGGCGGCAACACGCCCATGAGGACACCCGTAATCGTCGTCGTGGAGTCAACCGTCGATCGGCCAGAACACCGGGACAAGCGTCACCGCGACGATCAACCAGCAGACCATCAGCACGATCCCGAGTCGCCAGTAGTCGCCGAAGCGGTATCCGCCGGGATTCATCACGATCATGTTCGCTGGGGTGGCGATCGGAGTGAGCAGCGACGCCGCAGCGGCGACACAGACCACCATGAGCACTGTGTGGGCGTCGACTCCGACGTCGGCTCCGGCCACGAGCGCGATGGGTATGACGATCAGCGCCGTGGCGACGTTGGAGATGAACTGTCCGAGTAGTGCCGTCAGCACGAACAGCATCGCGAGCAGCAGATACGGGCTGCGTCCGGAGACGAGGTCGACGATCGGGCCGGCGATCAATTCGGCGCCCCCGCTGCTCGTGATCGCCGACGACATCGGGATCAGAGCGGCGATCAGCACGAGCGTCGACCACGGGACGGCGCGATAAGCCTGCTCGCTCGAGAGCACGCGGAACAACACCATCGCGCCAGCACCGAGCAACCCCGCGACGACCGGGGGCACGACTCCACTGGCGAGCAGCGCGATGGTCGCCACCAGGATGACGGCTGCGCGGGGAGCGCTTCGCCCAAGCGGAACGGTCTGGCGTCGAACGGTTTCCGACGACGCCACCACCAGGACGTCCCGGTCGTCGGCCAGGGCGTCGAGAGCACCCCACGGGCCGTACACCAGCAGGGCGTCGCCCTCGTGCAGCGTGTTCTCCCGCGAGGTGACGTCGTCGTTGCGCCTGCGCACCGACAACACGAGCAGTCCGTCCTCCGCGCGCACCATTCCGCCGAACGCGGGCCGTCCTATCCACGATGAGCGCGGCGGGATCACCAACTCGCAGATCCCGTTGTCGCGGTTGATGAGACCCGTGCGTCTGCCGATCGTGTCCTCGACGGTGAGGTCGGCCTCGCGTGCGAGCGTCTGAACCGCGGTCCCCACACCCGAGACGACGAGGACGTCCGACGGTTCGAGGCGGTGCGTCGAACTCAGTACCCGACCGCGTTCGGACTGGCCGGCCACGGTATCGATCGCGTCGTCGGTGATCGCAGCGCGGACTGTCTTTCCTACGAGCGTCGACGCGGCTCCGACGTGGAGGCGAAACGTACGTACGCCGGTCGTCGCGAGCCCGGACAGTTCGTAGTGGTCGACGACGTCGCGTTGATATCGGCTGAAATCCTCGGGTAGTGACTGCGACTCTCGTCGCGGAATCAGCCGGTCGCCCACGAGCGCGATGACGACCAGCGTCACCACCACCAGCGGGACACCGATGAGCGAGAAGCCGAAATAGCCGATGGGGGAGCCTGTTTGCTCAGTCGCGACCTCGTCGATGATGACGTTCACCGGACTTCCGCTGAGGGTGAGCAGCGAACCAGCGCTGGCAGCGAATGCGAGAGGCAGCAGGACCCGGGAAGGCGACAGAGACGCCCGTCGGGCTACCGCGACACTGACCGGAACCAACGCAGCGGCCGCCCCGTTGATGGTGATCAGCGGACTGAGCACTGCGGCCAGAACCATGATGGCCAACACAACCCGTGTGCGGGTGCGGCCCGCGACTCGCGCCAACACGCTGCCCAGCCATGCGGTGATGCCAGAAGCATCGAGCCCCTCGCTGATCACGAACAGTGCGGCGATGAACGCGATGACGCTTTGACCGAGTCCCGCGGTCAGGCCCTCGAAGTCGACGAGTCCGAGAAAGTAGAGCGCGAGCGCGGAGCCGATCGCGACGAGTCCGACCGGCAGCTTGTTGACGATGAACAACACAACCGTGACACCGAGCACGATCAGGCTCAGCGTGGCGTCCGACATCTGCCCATCGTCGCACCGCGGCGGCTCGCGCGCTGCGGGTCGAGAACGCGGGCGGTATGCGTCAGATCTGTGACGGGACGCTCAGGTTGGGGACCCGACGCCGTCGACGACCCGTGTCACCAGGTATGGACGACGTTCTGCGCGGCTTCGAGACCGGAGGAAATCAGGGACTCCGTGGCGTCGGCGCCGTGCTGGATCAGTAATTCGACGTCGGCTCGTGCAGCCGACGGGAAGGGTTTGAGGACGTAGTCGGCGGGATCCTGACGGCCGGGTGGTCGGCCGATGCCCAATCGAACGCGGTAGTAGTCACGCGATCCGACCGCCTGGCTGATCGAGCGGAGCCCGTTGTGCCCGCCTTCGCCGCCGCCGAGCTTGAGCCGGACGGCGCCGAAGTCGATGTCGAGTTCGTCGTGCAGCACGATGAGGTCCGACGGCCCGATCGAATAGAACTTCGCGAGTGGGCCGATCTCGCGGCCCGTGGTGTTCATGTACGTGCGTGCACGTGCCACCAACACCGACTGGCCGGCGAGGGTGATCGGTGCGACCATCGCGACTGAGCGCTTGTGCACCTTCCACCGTTCGCCGGCCGTCGTGACGAGATGGTCCGCGACCATCGCGCCGATGTTGTGACGCGTCCGCTCGTACTTGGGGCCCGGATTGCCTAATCCGACAACGAGTTTCATGGGTCCTGTTGGTTGGTGGGGAGCGGGGCGTCGGAGAAGCCGGATTACTCGGCCTCGGCCTCCGCAGCGGCGGCGTCGGCTTCTGCCTGCTCCTCGTCGGTCTCTTCCTCGAGCTCGGCGGCGGTGGTCGCCTCGTTGACGGCCACGATCAGCGTCTCCGGGTCGGTGATCAGGTCGACGCCCTCGGGCAGTGCGAGATCCGATGCGTAGATCGAAGTGCCCACTTCCTTGCCCTCGACGTCGACGACGATCTGCTCGGGGATCGACAGGGCGTCGGCCTCGATCTCGACGGTGTTGGCGTCCTGGGTGACCAGGGTGCCCGGCGCTGCGTCACCCTCGACGACGATGGTGACCTCGACGGTGACCTTCTCGCCGCGCTTGATGACGAGGAGGTCGACGTGCTCGATGTAGTTGCGGATCGGGTGGACGTCGACCTGCTTGGTCAGCGCGAGCTGCTTGGTGCCCTCGATGTCGAGGTCGATGACGGCGTTGGTGCCGTTGTTACGCAGGATCGCGGCGAAGTCGCGTGCCGGGAGGTTGAGGTGCTGCGGGTCGGTGCCGTGGCCGTAGAGCACGGCGGGCACGTTGCCCTCGCGGCGGGCGCGACGAGCGGCGCCCTTGCCCTTCTCGGTGCGGGTGGTGACGGCCAGTGCGTTCGCCTGGGTTGCCATGTGAATCTCCTTCGTGGTTCGGCCACGGGTGGCCGGGTGGTCGGTGCTCGGCGTGGCGCTGATTTCGCGGGCCGACAATCCACGACCACCTGCGGAAACGAGGTCCCACCAGGAGATGTGCGATGGTCGCGCCGATCACGGTGACAAGTCACCCTCGCCGAGACAACCCGTCAAGAATAGCCGACGACCTGCGGTGAAGTCACATCGCGAGGGGTCGCGGGTCACCGTCGGGTCGCGGACGGATCGACGCGCTGGGGTCGTTCGTTGATTTGACAGGCGTAACACTTCGGGCCGCCGAAACGCTGAACATGACAGGGGGAACGTTCTTCACGGTTACACCAGCTACACGGTCACATCAACTACACGGTCACCATCAACCAAAGGACCATGCCATGAAGCTTTCCCGTGTTTCGTCCACTCTCGTCGGCCTCGGCCTCGCAGTGACAGCAGCAGTCGGTCTCGGGGCGGGTACCGCGAACGCGGCCCCTGCGAAGCCGTTCCAGAGTTTCACCATCGGTCAGGAGCTCGCGCTCGGTAGCTCGTGCGTGGGTCGGGCAACCGGCAACGTGTTGGTTCAGCCGGCCAGGGGCCACGCGAACATCGACGTGTATTGGATCGGTCAGACCCCGTTCAGTCCGTGCACCGAGCGAGCGACGGTCCACTGGTACAACCTCAACACACACCGCAGCGGAGTCGTTGGCGGACCGCTGACCTACCGATCGATGTGGCAGCAGGGGGTCGCCTCGGCGGACGTGTTCGTCGGGTCGGGTCCGGTGCGGTTCACTCTCACGGCCGATCGTCCCCTGCAGTTCCCGCCGGCCCCGTTCACCCTCGTCATGCCCTGAGTCCTCGTCATGCCCTGAGTCCTCGACATGCCATGAGGTCTGGCCCTGCCCGGGTCGGATCGCGCGGTCGCTGATCGCGCGATCCGACCTCGGCGGCCCCACTGCCGTCGGCATACTGGAACACCATGACCTCTCGCACACCTGAACGCATCGTCACCGATTTCCTCGACGCCCTCGCCCGTGGCGACAGCGCCGCAGCGATGGCCGACGTCGCCGAGAACATCGTCTACAGCAATGTCGGATTGCCGACGATCCGCGGCAAGCGCGGTGTCGCCAAGATATTCGGTGCGATGGACAAAGCGTCGTACGCCGGCTTCGACTACCGCATGATCAACATCGCCACCGACGACACGGTCGTACTGACCGAACGTATCGACGAGATCCGGCTTGGACGCGTACGTATCCGCTTCTGGGTGTGCGGGCGGTTCGAGGTGGTCGACGGCGCGATCGTGGTGTGGCGCGACTACTTCGACTTCCTCGACTGCACCAAGGCCACCGTGCGGGGACTGATCGGCGTGGTCGTTCCCTCTGCGGTGCGTGCGTTGCCGCCGCGCCGAGAGCGTGTGGTCTCAGCTGTTGCCGAGCCCCCGAATAAGGCTGCAACCGAGTAGGGCCCGCTGCCGAGTAACACCTCAGCCGAGCTCGCCCTGCGCCGCCGCCTCTGCGACCGCCGGATCGGCCGACGACGTGTCCTTGAGCGCGACGCCTGAGGCGCCGAGTGCCCGCGCGCCCACCACCAGCGCCCCGACGATTCGCGCCGCGTCGCGGTAGCCGAGTCCGTCGGGTGGGTGGATGTTGGAGATGCAATTGCGTTCGGAGTCGCGACGACCGCGTTCGGGTCGATACGTCAGATAGATGCCGAGGCTGTCGGCCACCGACAGTCCGGGGCGCTCGCCGATGATGACGAGTAGGATCTCCACCCCGAGCGCCTCACCGATGTGATCGCCGAGTGCGACGCGCGCCTGCGTGGCGACGACCGGCGGTGCGATCGAGAACCGCGGCGACAGTTCCGCGGCGATCGTCTCGACGAGCGCGACGGCATGTGTGTCGACAGCCGTCGCCGACAATCCGTCGGCGATCACGAACCCGATGTCGGCGCCCGAATGGTCGATGGCTCCCAGATCCTCCGGTACCCGTCCGAGGTCGGGGCGACGCAGGTACTCAGCCCGCGACGACGCCTGGCTGGTGACGACCACCGGGTCGCCCAACTCCAGAGCCCGGAGACCCTCGACGACGCCATCGGCATCCATCGGGGTGTGCACGGCGTCGCGAGCGGCGGCGTGGTCGGCCTGGAACTGCAGGACGTCGGCACTCGACAGAGCATTTCCGCTGCGCTGCAATCCGATTCGGGCCTGGGTCAGACCGCGCATGGCGGTCCACGGATCGTCGGCGGGAGTCGCTGCAGACGACCCCGGCCGGATGCTGTGGGTGCTCACGACGCCGCCAATCCGCGCAGGGGTGAGGTACCCGGGTCGAGTGGCACCACATGGCCGCCGGCGTCGGCCATACCGATCGTCTGCATCCAGGCCTCGAACTCGGGGGCTGCGCGCAGTCCGAGGACGTCGCGTAGGTAGAGCACGTCGTGGAACGACAGGCTCTGGTAGCCGAGCATGATGTCGTCGGCACCCGGCACGGTGATGACGAATCCGACGCCTGCCATGCCGAGCAGGCTCAGCAGGGTGTCCATGTCGTTCTGATCGGCTTCGGCGTGGTTGGTGTAGCAGACGTCGACGCCCATCGGCAGACCGAGCAGCTTGCCGCAGAAGTGGTCCTCGAGACCTGCCCGGATGATCTGCTTGCCGTCGAACAGGTACTCGGGGCCGATGAATCCGACGACGGTGTTGACCAGGAGCGGTTCCAACGACCGTGCCACCGCGTAGGCGCGCGCCTCGAGCGTCTGCTGGTCGACGGGCCGCCCGCCGGTTCCCAGATGAGCACCGGCCGACAGCGCCGACCCCTGACCGGTTTCCAGATACATCACGTTGTCGCCGACGGTCCCGCGGTGCAGTGACCGACCCGCCTCGTTGCCCTCGTTGAGTACCGCGAGGTCGACGCCGAATCCCCGGTTGGCGCCCTCGGTACCCGCGATGGACTGGAAAACCAGGTCGACCGGCGCGCCCGCCTCAACGAGGCCGATGGTCGTGGTCACGTGGGAGAGCACGCACGACTGCATCGGGATCTCGAAACGCTGGCGCACATCGTCGAGCAGTTCCAGCAATGTCGACGTCGCCTGCGGCGAGTCGGTGGCCGGATTGATCCCGACGACCGCGTCGCCGCAGCCGAGTAGCAGCCCATCGAGCAGACCGGCGGCGATACCCCTCGGATCGTCGGTCGGGTGGTTGGGCTGCAGTCGGGTGGCCAGTCGTCCCGGCAGCCCGATGGTGGTGCGGAATCCGGCGGTGACCTCCATTCGCCGCGCGACCGCGATCAGATCCTGATTGCGCATCAGCTTGCTGACAGCGGCAACCATCTCCGGGGTCAACCCGGGCGACACCGACTGCAGCCGCTGCGTCCCCCCGGGCGCAACGACCTGTTCGAGCAGCCAGTCACGCAGGCCGCCGACCGTCAGGTGCGAGATGGGTGCGAATGCCTCGCGGTCGTGGGTGTCGATGATCAGGCGCGTCACCTCGTCGGACTCGTACGGGACGAGCATCTCCTCGAGGAAGACGGTGAGCGGGAGGTCGGCGAGCACCCATGCCGCTGCCGCGCGCTCGGCGTCGGATTGTGCTGCGCACCCGGCCAATTCGTCGCCCGAACGTGCCGGCGTGGCTTTGGCCATCACGTCGATGAGATCGGCGAACTGATAGGTGTGTCCGCGAAGTGAATGGCTGTGAGTCACGAGAGTCCCTCTTCGGCGTCGGCAATGGCCTCGAACTCTTCGTCGGCACTGGCGAAGACCAGCCGCTTGCGGCTGTAGAGGCCAAAATACGCCATGAAGAGGGCGAACACGATGAGACAGCCGGTTGCCGCCTTGATGTCGACGAGGAAGGTGGCCACGAGCGCGAGCACTGCGATGACGAGCGCGAACGCCGTCGTCACGATGCCGCCCGGCGTCCGGTACGGGCGTGCGAGTTCGGGCTCCCGAATGCGCAGCACGATGTGGCTGATCATCATCAGCACGTAGCTCAGCGCCGCACCGAAGACGGCCATGTTCAGCAGCATGGCGCCCTGCCCGGTCAGCGACAGGAGGAAGCCGACGATGCCGGGCACGATGAGCGCCAGCGTCGGGGACTTGCGGGAGTTGGTCACCGACAACGACTTCGGCAGGTAGCCCGCGCGCGACAGTGCGAAGAGCTGGCGCGAGTACGCGTAGATGATCGAGAAGAAGCTCGCCACCAGGCCGGCGAGACCGATGTAGTTGACGACGGTGTGCGCGGTGCCGCTGCCCAGTGCTTCGACCAACGGGTTGCCCGAACTCTGCATCGCCGACGCCCCGCCCGCGCCGGGCACCAGGAACAGCACCAGCGCGCACGTGCAGATCAGCGCACACATGGCAGCGATGATCCCGCGCGGCACGTTGCGGGCCGGGTTCTTGGCTTCCTCGGCGGCCAACGGCACACCCTCGACGGCGAGGAAGAACCAGATCGCGAACGGGATGGCGGCCCAGATGCCCAGGTAGCCGTGCGGCAGGAACGAACTCGCGCCTGCGGCGTCGGAGGGCGCGATGTCGGTGAGGTTCGACCACGAGAAGTCGCCGATCGCCGCGATCGCGAACACGATCAACCCGGCGAGTGCGATCGCGGTGATCACGAACATCACCTTCAGTGCTTCGCCGACACCTGCGAGGTGTACGCCGATGAAGATGGCGTAGACCACGAGGTACACCCACCAGCCGTCGGTGATGCCGAACAGGTGCAGTGACTCGACGTAGGCGCCGATGAAGGTGGCGATGGCCGCCGGTGCGATCGCGTATTCGATCAGGACCGCGGTGCCCGTGGCCATGCCGCCCCACGTACCCAGCGCGCGACGGGCGAAGGTGTAGCCGCCACCGGCGGCGGGTAGCGCCGAACTCATCTCGGCCATGCCGAGCACCATGGCGAAGTACATCGCGGCGATGATGACCGCGGCGATCGCGAGACCGCCGAAGCCGCCCTGCTCGAGGCCGAAGTTCCACCCCGAGTAGTCGCCGCTGATCACATAGCTGACACCGAGACCGGCGAGCAGCACCCATCCGGCCGTGCCGGTTTTGAGGCGGCGTTTGTCGAGGTAATCGGCGGAGCCGCCGGTCGACGACGCGGTCGTCGGGCTGCTGCTCCCGGAGTCGATTGTGCTCATGAACGGACCTTTCGTGCGGTGGCGAGATCACCGTCGGTCTCGCTGATTACTCGATTCCGGCATGACGGTACGGAGTGTGTGTCACCTCACAGTGGCGTCGACGTAAGAGCGTGTGGGAAACCGAGCGTCGAGATTTCTCACGCGCGTTAACACGCTGGAAACACGAAAACGATGCGTCGCAACGAGCGCTCCGTCACGGTAGAGAGCGCTATGCCGTCCACATCCTCAGCTGCCGTGTCGTCGGCGCCCGCCGCAGCGTCCCCATTGGTCGCCGACGAGTCGCCGGTGAGTGGATTGACGCGGCGTCAGCTTCCCTTCATACCCGTGTTCGCGCAGTCGGTGGCGGCCATCGCCCCCGCCGGGACGTCGGCGGTCACCCCGCTGTTCGTGATCGCTGCGATGAGCGGCGCGGGCGGTGTCATCTCGTTCGCGGTGGCGATGGTCGTCGTCATGATGATCTCGGCGTGTATCCGGCCCATGGCACAACGCCTCGCGGTCGTCGGTGGTCTCTACTCGTACGTGGCGCAGGGGCTCGGGTCGCGGGTTGCGCTCCCGACCGCGTGGTCGGCCGTCGTCGGATACGGCTCGGTGAGCATGGCGGGTCTGCTCGCAGTCGGCTTGTACCTCAACCACATTGCGGTCAGCGTCGGGGTGTCGACATCGGTGTGGCTCCCTGCCGTCTGTGCGATCGTGGTGGTCGCCGCGGCGCTCATGACAGTCCTGATGGTGCGCGGGATCAAGGTCTCGGCCACGGCGACACTCGTCATCGAGGTGGTCGCGGTGGTGATCCTGGTCGGATTGATGGTGTGGCTCGGGATCACCCATCATTCGGCCGATTGGTCGCAGGTGTTCGCCCCGCAGGTCGACGTCGGCTCGATGGGTCTGATGATCGTGGTCGCTGTCAGTGCGTTCGTCGGATTCGAGAGTGCGACAACGCTCTCCGCCGAAGCGCACCGGCCGTTCCGGAGCGTCCCGCGGACGCTGCGGTGGACGCCGATCGCCGCAGGGGTCATCTATCTGCTCGCTGTGACGACCCAGTCGCTCGCGATGTTCGACGCCCCGGCGGGCGTGCGCGAGAGTTCCACACCGCTGGCCGCACTGTTCCTATCCGACGGAACACGCGTCACGGCGGTGATCCTCGACATCGGAATCGCGACGTCGTTCTTCGCCTGCGCGCTCGCGTCGGTCAACGCGCTCGTGCGGGTGCTGTTCACATTGGGACGTGAACGCGTGGTCCCCGAGGCGTTCGGACGCACTCATCGCCGCTTCCACACGCCTGCCGTCGCGACGGTCTGGGCGATGGCGATCGTGACGCTCGGACCGCTCGTGTTCCTCTGGTGCGGCGGCAACCCGCAGGACGGCATCCGCGACTTCCTGACACTCAGCGCACTGGGCTACATGGGCAGTTACCTCACCGCGTGTCTCGCCTCTCCAGTGCTGCTCGGCCGAATCGGGGAACCCAGCAAGCGCATCATGGCGCTCGGTGTGGTCACGGCGGTCATCCTCGGAGTGTTGTTGGTGACCGCCTTCGGTACCGGCGTCGGGCACGGTCGGGTTCTCGGCGTCGTCTACGTCGCGTCGATGGTCGTGGTGACGGCGCTCGTGCTGTTCGTCTCGCGGCGTAGTCCTCGACTGCTCGCCGGTGTCGGTGTCTTCGATGCGACGACGAGCGCCGACATCCTCACCACGGCGACGCTGCGGTGAGCAGGGGAGGGAGTCGGTCGTCGAACCGGGGTGAGGGGGCGAGATGGCGATAGGTCGTGCGCCGAAATCGGATTCGGTGGTGCGCGCGCTGCAGATCATCGAGACCGTCGCAGACCTCGGCATCGGTACGACGGCCCGCGACATCGCCGAGCGCCTCGAACTCCCGTCCGCGAGCACCTACCGTCTGCTCAACAGCCTCGTCGCCGACGAGTTCCTCGTGCGGACAGCTGATTTGCGCGGGTTCGCGATCGGTACCCGTCTCGCCTCCTTCATCGACGGTGTCGCAACGCCGCCGGTTTCGGCTCGCGCGGCCGAGCGCCTGGACGACTTCCGGGGCTCGGTACGCTTCGCCGTCCACCTGCTCTACTTCCGGCCCGCCTCGGTGCGTGTCCTCGACGCCGATCCCGACCATCCACTCGACGGCGTCGGCGAGCTCATGCGCTATCTCCACGCGTCGGCCGCCGGCAAGCTCCTGCTGGCGTCGCTGTCGCAGTGGCGTGACGTGCTGGAGCTGCCCCTCGTCCCTGTCACGCCCGCAACGATCATCGATCCCGCCCGACTCGAAGAGCAGATCGTCGAGATACGACGCACCGACATCGCGGTCGACGACGGTGAACTCGTGGTGGCGCACGCCCATCTCGCCGTGCCGATCTACGACGTCGACGGTGCGGTCCGCGGTGCGGTGATGATCGGCGGGGTGTCGAGCAGGCTGGAGGCGATCTGCTCGCTCACCGACGCCGCGCGCGGGCTTGCGAATACCGTCGGACCGCTGCTGTTCTGAGCGGTCAGAGGATCTCGTCGAGCTTCTCGAGTGGTCGTGCGAGACGGGTTCCCTTGTCGGTCACCACGAACGGGCGCTCCACCAGGATCGGGTGCGCGACCATCTCGTCGAGCAGCTTCTCGTCCGACGCGGCGTCGAGCTCGAGTTCTTTGTAGAGCGCCTCGCGCTTGCGGGCGGCCTGACGGACGGTGATTCCGGCGTCGTCGAACAGCGTCTCCAATTGTGCGCGGGTGTACGGCTCGTCGAGGTACTTGACGATCGTCGGCTCGATGCCCTCGTCGCGCAGTCGTTGCAGGGCTTTGCGCGAAGTCGAGCACTTCGGGTTGTGGTAAATCGTCGCGGTCTCGGTGTTGCCAGTCGCCTCGCGCCCAGTGTTCATGGCGGCAACCTTACCCAGGCACTGCGGCCGGATCGTCGGGCCTCACGCGGGTGGGGAGGGTGAGTGCGACGGCAAGCGCGACCGTCGCGCACACGGCTCCGACGATGACCGGTGCGAGCGCGCCTCCGCGCTCGATCGCGAGGGCACCGAGCAGAGCCCCGACACCGATCGAGAAATTGAACGTCGTGGAGTACAGCGTCGTCGCCGATTCCCGGTAGGCGGGCGCAACGCGGAAGACCGTCGTCTGCAAGCCGATCGGTGCCGCAGCGTACCCCGCCGCCCACACGAGGAGGCCGACCAACGCGGCTGGCAGCCACAGACTGGCGACCGGGGTGACGATGAGTGCGCCCGCGAGAACCGCGATGATCGTCGCCAGCGACCACCGCACCGACGGCGTGCGGTTGAGGAAGGCACCCGCCGCGAAGTTGCCGGTCACCCCCGCCACACCCATCACGAGCAGGACGACGCCGACCAGCTCGGCGTCGATGCCGAGGATCTCCACGATGAACGGGGTGACGTAGGTGTAGGCGGCGTAGGCGCCGGTGATGACCAGTGCGGTGACGATGAGAGTCGTTCTGAGATTGCGCATCCGCAGCAATCGGGGGAGTCCGCGAAGCCCGATCGTCTCGCTGTCGCCGGGTACCGATCTCAGCAGTACGGCCAGTGCGGTCAGGGTCACCGCGCTCAATCCGGCGAGTGTCCAGTAGGCCGCACGCCAGCCGAAGGCCTGGCCGATGACGGTACCGACGGGCATGCCCAGCACCGACGCCAGCGAGACCCCGGAGAACGCGATGGTGGTTGCACGCACGGCGGCGCTCGGCGGCACCAGGCGTACCGCGGTCGCCGCGACGATCGCCCACATCAGTCCCAATGCCATGCCGATCGCCATCCGGACGACGACGAGCATCACGTAGTTGACCGCGAGTGCGGTGAGCGTGTTGCCGACGACGAAGGCAGCCATCACCGCGAGCAGGATCGGCCGACGGTCGAGCAGTCGCGTCGCGGTGGACAGCGTCGGTGCGCTCAGCGCTGCGACGAAGGCGAAGAATGTGACGGTCAGCCCGATACTGCCCTCGGAGACGCCGAGGTCGTCGGCCATCGGACGCAGCAACCCGATCGGCATGATCTCTGTGGTGGTGATGGTGAACACACCGAGACCAAGCGACACCACCGCCGCCCAGTCGCGACGGGCGGCGGTGGTCGTCAACATGGTTCGTTGATCGAGCTGGTCGAGATCAGGCGTTGCCGTCGAAAAGGCTTGTCACCGAGCCGTGTTCGAAGACCTCGCGGATGGTCTGCGCCAGCAGCGGGGCGATCGAGATCACTGTCAGCTTCTCGAAACGCTTCTCCTGCGGAATGGGCAGGGTGTCGGTGACGATCACCTCGTCGGCCTCGGAGTTGGCGAGGCGCTCGGCTGCGGGATCGGAGAAGACGGCGTGCGTGGTGGCGATGATGACGTCGCCCGCACCTGCTTCCTTCAGCTTCGAGACAGCGCCGACGATGGTGCCGCCGGTGTCGATCATGTCGTCGATGACCACACAGGTGCGTCCCTCGACCTCACCGACGACGCGGTGCGCGACGATCTGGTTGGCGACCATCGGGTCACGGGTCTTGTGGATGAACGCGACCGGCGCGCCGCCGAGAGCGTCCGACCACTTCTCGGCCACGCGCACACGACCCGAATCCGGCGACACGACGACGAGGTTGTCGATGCCGTACTTGCCGCGCACGTAGTCCGAGAGCTGCCCCTGAGCGTGCATGTGGTCGACGGGGCCGTCGAAGAAGCCCTGGATCTGGTCGGTGTGCAGGTCGACGGAGATGATGCGGTCGGCGCCTGCGGTCTTCATCAGGTCGGCGATCAGGCGGGCCGAGATCGGCTCACGGCCGCGGGCCTTCTTGTCCTGGCGTGCGTACGGATAGAACGGCAGGATCACGCTGATGCGCTTGGCCGATCCGCGCTTGAGGGCGTCGATCATGATCAGCGCCTCCATGACCCACTCGTTGAGCGGGGCGGGGCAGCTCTGGATCACGAAGGCGTCCGAACCGCGGACCGACTCCTCGTAGCGGACGAAGATCTCGCCGTTGGCGAAGTTCCGCGCGGTCTGCGGGGTCAGCGTGATGCCGAGTTCGTCGGCGACAGCCTGTGCCAGATCGGGGTGAGCGCGCCCCGAGAACAGCATCAGGTTCTTCTGGTTGTCCGTGGTCCAGGTCATGGAAACTCTTCTACTCGATCGTCGGCCGGTGGGTGGCTCCGCCGGTGGGTGGCGTGGCTAGGAGCCGGGCTGTTCGGGCCGGGTATCGGTCGCGCCCGCCTCGATCGCGGCGCGCGCGGCTGCCGTGTCGGGGCGTTTGCGGGGTACCCAACCGTCGATGTTGCGTTGTGGACCCGACGAGACCGCGAGGGCGCCGGGCGGGACATCGTCCCGAATGACCGTACCTGCCCCGGTATAGGCGCCGTCACCGACCTGCACCGGAGCGACGAACATGTTGTCCGAGCCCGTCCGACAATGCGACCCGATCACCGTCTGGTGCTTGTTGACGCCGTCGTAGTTGACGAAGACGCTAGACGCCCCGATGTTGGACTCCTCGCCGATCGTCGCGTCGCCGACATAGGTGAGGTGCGGGACTTTGCTACCTGCGCCGATGGAGGCCTTCTTGGTCTCGACGAAGGTGCCGATCTTGCCTCGCGCACCCAAGTCGGTGCCCGGGCGAAGGTAGGCGAACGGGCCGACGGACGCGTCGTCGCCGACGACCGCCTCGGAGCCGTGGGTACGGATCACCGACGCCCCGCGCCCGACCACGACGTCGGTGAGGGTGGTGTCGGGGCCGACTACGGCATCCTCGGCGATGCGGGTGCGACCGTGCAACTGGGTACCCGGTTCGATCCGGACGTCGGACTCGATCTCCACGTCGACGTCGATCCACGTGCTTGCCGGATCGATTACGGTGACGCCCGCGAGCTGGTGACGTCGGACGATCGTCGCGTTGAGGGCGGCGCCGAGTGCGGACAGTTGTGCACGGTCGTTGCAGCCCGCGACGACGAGCGGGTCGTCGACGATGTGCGCGCGGACGGTCTTGCCCGCCGTACGTGCGATCTCGATGACGTCGGTCAGGTAGAACTCACCCTGCGCGTTGTCGGTGGAGAGCTGTTGCAGGGCGGTTCGCAGCGCGTCGGCGTCGAAAGCGTAGATGCCCGCGTTGACCTCGGTGATCGCGCGCTGCGCGTCGGTCGCGTCCTTCTCCTCGACGATGGCCTGCACCGATCCGTCGTTGGTGCGGATGATGCGTCCGTAACCGGTCGGTTCGTCGGCGATGAACCCGGTCAGCGTGACTGCCGCACCCTCGCCTGCGGTGTGTGTGGCGACGAGATCCTCGATCGTCTGGCCGTCGAGGAGCGGGATGTCGGCGGCGGTGACGATCACGGTGCCGGCGAAGTCGTCGGGGAGTGCGGTCAGACCTGCACGCGCTGCATCGCCTGTCCCGGCGGGCGAATCCTGCACGGCCACAACGACCTCGGTGCCGAGCTCGTCGGCGATCTCGTTGACGGCCGCAGTGACGCGTTCGCGCTCGTGGCCCACGACGGCGACGAGACGATCAGGGGATGCGGCTGCCGCACCGTGCAGCACATGGCCGACGAGTGAGCGTCCGCCGATGGCGTGCAGGATCTTCGGGGTCTTGGACTTCATCCGAGTGCCCGCGCCTGCGGCGAGGACGATCACGGCTGTCGCTGCTGACTTCTCTGTCATATCCACCTCTTCCGAGGGTCGGGATCATGCGGCCGCATCCGCCTCAGACCACCGTCTCGACGCGCGACGGCCCGATACTACTGAGTAGCCCGCGCGTCGCTGACTTCGGTGCAGGTGGTGGAGGTGCCGCGTGTGTCGACTGATAGAACCGAAGGGACGCACGTCACAGTAGGCGCACACGTAATGAA
This sequence comes from Gordonia otitidis, assembly GCF_020735545.1. NCBI lineage: Bacteria > Bacillati > Actinomycetota > Actinomycetes > Mycobacteriales > Gordoniaceae > Gordonia > Gordonia otitidis. Next base: position 715,332 of record NZ_CP085974.1, on the reverse strand, counting down.
GGAGTTCGGATGAGCGCGCAGAAGACAGCAATCGTGACCGGTTCGGGACGCGGCATCGGCGCGGCGGTGGCCAAGCGCCTCGCCGACGACGGTCTGGCCGTCGCCGTTCTCGACATCACCGAGGAGGCCGCCACCGAGACCGCGAAGGCCATCAACGATGCGGGCGGCAAGGCGATCGCCGTCGGGGCCGACGTATCCGACGAGGCGTCGGTCACCGCTGCCGTCGAGAAGGTGGCCGCCGAACTCGGCGCGCCGACCGTGCTGGTGAACAACGCGGGCATCCTGCGCGACAACCTGCTCTTCAAGATGAGCGTCGACGATTGGAACGCCGTCATGGGCGTGCACCTGCGCGGCGCGTTCCTGATGAGCCGCGCCTGCCAGAAGTACATGGTCGACGCCGGGTGGGGTCGCATCGTCAACCTGTCGTCGACGTCGGCTCTGGGCAACCGCGGTCAGGCCAACTACTCGGCCGCCAAAGCAGGCATGCAGGGCTTCACCAAGACGCTCGCCATCGAGCTCGGCAAGTTCGGCGTGACCGCCAACGCCATTGCGCCCGGTTTCATCGAGACCGACATGACCGCAGCCACCGCCGCCCGCGTCGGCATGGACTTCGAGGAGTTCAAGAAGCTCAACGCCTCGGCGATCCCTGTCGCCCGCACCGGCAAGCCCGAGGACATCGCGCACACCGCGTCGTTCTTCGTCTCCGAGGGCGCGGGCTTCGTCTCCGGCCAGGTCATCTACGTCGCCGGCGGCCCGAAGGACTGAGGGTCGGTCGGCCGCGGGCCGGTCTCGTCCCGCAAACGCGGGCCGTTCTGGAGAACGCGGCTGGTACACCAGCCGCGTCTGCCAGTTCGGCCCGCGTCTGCCAGGTCGTCCGGCGTCTGGCGTCGGGTCCGCGGCGCCGGTCGCGCGGCGTGTGCTGTGTGAGATCGTCGCGGCCACCCATGGCACAATCGTCAGCCGTGCCTGTGGCACACTTCTAGGCGAGTAATCCCCCATGGTGTAATCGGCAACACTTCTGATTTTGGTTCAGGCATTCCAGGTTCGAGTCCTGGTGGGGGAGCAACAGCAACGGGTTGTTTGCGGAACTGACGGCTCCATGTTTGCGGAACTTGCAGCGGCCGCCTTGCGCAATACGAAACCCGCCTGAACTGGACGTTCGGGCGGGTATGCGCTGCACTTGATTGGAATTTGCACTCGTTTGGCGGCTGGATGGTGCCAGTCCGCAACGCACTCTGCCGCCCCGCCGAGATGGCGGGACGGCAGGGAGCGAGGTTTAGCAGTGTGGCCCGTCGCAGGACGCCGAACCGTCGGTTTGGCGCCGCGCGTAGTCCGACAGTGTGTGCTTTCGCTTGCGGCCGTCGGTTGATCGGCCGCGCTGTTGCGGACTTCTTATCGGGGTTGTCGTGCGACGCCTGTCCGCGGAGGAAGCTGCGGATCTTGCTGATGTTGATCGCGGCAAGCATCAAAGCGACGAAGATCGTCTGCGCCGTGCGGCCTCGGACTCGACGGCGGCCTGGGGAGGCAAACGCCGCAGTTGCGTCGTTTTTGAGCAGACCGTTGAGGCCTTCGATTGTGTTCCGTGGTGAGTGGTAGAGCTTCCGCCACTCGGGCGTTTTGTAGGGGACCTTTTGCGCGTACTTGAGGCCGTGCTCTGGTCCGAAGAAGACCGACTCTTTGTTTGTGCATATTCGTGGTGGCACGTCTGGCACGTTTGTGGTCGGCGGTAAGATTGGCATTCCGAGACCTACCGTCCCAGATCGTGGCTTGAGTATGCAGCTCACTGTTGGTGCGGGACCTGCTGCGGGACAACGCATTGCCACGACACCATTGGCGTCAGGGCTCGACTTCTACTGAAGCTGGTAGCGGCGTCGCTCTTCGACACGAGTCATGTACACCGCTTCGCTAATCCTGTTGTCTAGAAAGTCGATTGAGGCATTGGCGAGCGCGTCGGGTAAGCACGGGCCGTATGCAACACCTTCGACATATACCGCACCGGCATGCTGTCCTTTGATGCCGAGCTGGTCCTTGCGGTAGTCGCTTACGATTGCGATACCGCGCGCCTTCAGGGGCCCTTGTAGCTTGGTGACGTCGGTGCTGGGCGCGTATGCGCGGTCCCCCACAAAAAGGGTCGGTCGGTGTCCTCGATCGATCATTGAATCGATTGCCGCCATGGCATTTTCGGCAGGGCGTGAGGCAGGTTTGTCGATCGACATTCCGACGGCCAGAAGTGGATGTGGACCAGCTTCACCGAGAGGGTTCGCAGCAACGGCGATGGTTGTCTCGTACGCCCATTCAGCCTTCCGTAGATCTTTGCCTGAAGGCTTTCCACCATTTGCTGTGATCCCTGACTCGCTGTGGTCCTCGGTGGTTCGTACGTACCATGCGGCGTCGTAGTCCGGCGTACACTTCGCCTTCGGACCCTTCTTCGCCTTGGCTGTTATCCCGCGTTTTCCCCACACGGGCATGGCCGTTGCATCTACGCAGATTGTGCCGTCCCACCTGTTCCAGGTTGAAGGTTCGACCAAGCGGACAGATGCCTCGATGAGTAGATTCGATACCACATGGAGGCGAGGCATCTTTCGATCGCTTTCCACCGAGGTTCTGGATGCTACAACCTTTTCGATCTCGCTATAGGGCAGGGGTCTGCGTGTGGGTCCTGGAAATGGATCGATTCTGTTTGAGAATCGCGAGAAGGCCCTGTTGATTGCCGCGTATGAGATGGTAGTCCGGTCGTCTCCGCGAACGCCAAGGATGACCAGGGATTTGTTGTTGAGCTCGTGCCGGAGGATGCGTTCGACGTGGGTGAGTAAGAGTGGGCGGTGAAGCACCGCGAGGAGCATCAACAAAATCAGGACCTGTCGAGTGGTGAAGGTTGCTGGCCGCCCGCCTCCGTGTTTGTCCTCCCGTTCTTCGGCCGCCCATCGGGCATCCCACTCGAGAACTCCTGAGTGGTCAACCATTATCGCGACGGCCTGGACTAAGTTAGCACTCAGAAAGGACTGCGCGGGAACATCATCAGGCTTCAGCTCGTAGTCTTCAGGCACTTTGTCGGACTCGTGTTCGTTGCTGAACATGAGAAACCGTGACAACCGAGCTACCTCGTCCTCGTGAGTGTTCCTGCCTTCGTCTGGGTCCTCGGGCTGCTCATTGTCGTCCCGCATCTCGCAGCATCGATCGATACGTGTTCGGATCGCTGAGAGGGACGAACGGGAGTAGCCGCTCAAGCCCGTCGAGTCCGATTGCCCCCGCAACCATAAGATTGGAGAATGCAACGATCTTGCGCGGATTTTGCGCCGACATGGGTCGCTGAGACCCTGTGTGAACCGTTCGGTGAGTTACCCGACCAGGGCGGTTCGTTCATCGTTCAGTTTGCGATCCAATGGGCCTGGATACTCATTGTCGTCGCGTTGGTCTGGATCGCGCTTGGTCTAACCTGGGAGCTCGCGTCCCAGCGCATTGGCGGTCGAATGCGCGCCCGTTCGGAACGCCGCGCGCAATCTGCTACGACTCTCAAGGACTTCAGGACCAACGCCGTTGTTACACGATTTTGGTCCGAGGCTTTGCGGCGTAGTCGATGGTGGACGGGCATCGGGTATGCCACAGGGGAAAAGGACCCCGACCATGCTCGTCGTCCCGTGCCTGTGGTGGTGAAAGGCGTCGTTGTTGGCGTGCTTTCTTTCTTGCTCGCCAGCCCGTTCGGTATTCTTACAGGGGTTCTCGCGTTGGGAATCGTCGTAACTCAACGCGGGGGGATTGGCATTGACCTGCTTGGCTGGCTCCAAGACCGTCCGCTCGCGCAGGTCTCGGTCGCGGTCGCCGCTGTCGGACTTGTTATAGCCGGTATCAGCCTTTTCGCCTCACGCACCTCCCCGCATACTCGCGGACTCGCGAAGTGGCGCACCGACAGGGCCGCCGAGGAGTTTGAACGCCTGGATCACCTACGCAAGGGTGCCGTCGAGATGGACGAGATTCTTGATGAAGGAATCAAGGATTGGTACCGCGTCTGCTTTCCGGGGTACGGCTTCCCGATGCATGACAGGACGAAGGGCTGGGCCAGTGCAAATGAAAAACTCTCGCGAACGAGGTTTCGTCGCGACTACGCGGCCATCGCGAAGATTGTGGCGAACGTGCCAGCCCCGTTCAGCTTCACTCGCGATGTTAGGCGATCGTTGCCGCGCGATGCATGGCTGTATTTGGTTGAGCTGGGGTTTGGCGACGAGCCGGGAGCGCTCATGATTCGATCGCGCTGGTCTTGTGAGGCTTACGTTCAAACAGGAATTGCCAACGCAAGGAGGGACAGTTTGTATTCGCTTGCAGAGAGGATTGCTGACGAGGCTCGACGCTTGCGGGAAATCGCGGGGTCTGCGTCGGCAGGGTCACATCTCGCCGAAGAGGTCAACTCCATTGCGACGATTCTTGCGCGAGTGACGCGCCAGATGTCGCCTCTAGATCGATCGGTCGCGCTGAGCCCGTTGAGGCGCGAGACCGACGATGCGATTAGTACTTTGCACGGCATGCAGGACGTCGATCCCGCAGACTACGAAGTCCTACTCGATTGGTGCCTCGGGGTTAGAGATCTGGTCGACGCCTTGGAGCTTCTCGACGGCGGCATCCGGACTTCGATGAGCTCGCTATGCGAGCTCCAGCTAATCGCGGAGGCATGCCATCGATCACTACAACAGCATCTGTGGCCCGAGAGCAAGCTCCAGCGACTCCGCGCGCGACTGAGCTAGGTGTAGCTCTGTGAAGACATAGGTTCGGCACCACCCGCAACCTCGCTGCTTTCACACGACGTCGACAGGCTGTCGCTGTCCTTGCATGGGGTCTTGCGCGTTCAGCAGCTCTGCCTGAGGTTTGAACAAGAACCGAGATTTGCGTGAATAAATCCAGGGCGGTTCACTGCGTGCCCGACGGACCCACAAGTGTCGGGCTGCTTCTCAACACAAAAACCGCCGACCCATGGGCCGAGGATGTCTTCGGCGCCGAGCCCAACAACGACAACAGCCGCGCACCGGCTCGCGCTGTGAGGCTTCTGCGGTTGTGAGGTGTGACGGCGAATCTCAACCACCATCGTGTCGCCTCGACGACGCCGAGCACGCCGGGGTGGACGATTACTCGCTGAGTGGGCCCCGCGTGCGACGTAGCATCTCCAGCCGTGGCGGAAATTGGATCACTCAGAGGTATCGACCTTCACGGGATTGCGGGAGCAGTCTTCCAGTGTCGGGTCGTGCGCGCGAGCGAGGGCAACAGCATGCGGACGGTGTCGCTGGACGGATGGACAACCACGGTGACCGGTGGGGGGGATCTCGTCACGACGTTCACCGAGTCGCCGGTCCCGATTGATGACGTCGAGGAGATGGCTCGACGCCGAACCAACGAAGCGGTCGACTACTTGTGCGCCGTCCAGTTCCTGGATGCGCTGCTGTCCAAGGCCGACAGCGATTTCATCATCTGGGGTACGGACCCGAACTCGGGGTCGGTGGCTCTGCGGGTTTCGGTAATCGCGAGCGGCTCATTTGAGTTCAGCGCCGAGGTGCGAATGTTCGACGAGAACGGCGTTGCGATCTTCCAACCGCGCCCGGCACCGAGACCGCACGCGGCGATGCGATTTGTCCGGATTGCGCGAACTGCGAACTCGCGCCTCGACGCCTACCGTAACCTGTGTTTAGCACTGGAGTCCTTGCTCCACAAGCTGCACCCCCACGTCCGTAAGGGGTAGGAAGCCAAGGCGAAGGTGCGTGGTTCAGGGACGCTCTCGCAGTCGCCGACCAGCAAGCCTCGATTAGTCAGCTCGCACCCGCCGGCGAGTCGGAGCCTGTCTAATGGATATACGACTATCTTTACCGCGAGTTTCGCTCTGGCCTGATGCACGCGAAGGGCGATTCCCATATGCCGGGCGATAGTTACCGGCAGTCTGAGTTCGAGGAACTGTTCGTCAACTTGTGGCGGTAAGTCGCGGCGCTGATGCAGGCCGTGCTCGATACCCCTAGCCGGGGTTCACTCACAACAGCCGCGATATGGACGGGGTTCGGTGAGAAGTACTTCGATAATGTCCGCGCAGCAGTCACGAACGACGCCGATGCGTACACGAATCCGGAAGTGTTTGCGCCAAGCGGGGGTACCGTCGTTCGGCTCCCCATGGGGGAACTGACTCACCCAAGTCGCGGGGTCATCCTCTGCCTTTCTGGGTGCCCGGCCGACGAGGTGCGCGCGCTCGGGGCGCTCACCGGAATAGGGACCGTCAATACTGATGGCTCTCCGCTGACCGCGTCGGCGCTCCCCACGCCGCTGATCGTCGGAGACTCGGTGGAGACTTTTCAGGTTCAGACCGGCTTCCGACACGCAAACGAGGGCGGAATCAACACCCGGTTCGACTGCTGACAGCGCTGTTCCCAGCCGCACCCCTCCCCATCCGCCGTGCGCAGCCGCGCGGGCGGTTCCTGTTGGGCTAACCGTCGTACTCCGCCGCCTGGCCATCCTGGGCTGTTAAGTGGACGGCCGACGATTGCGCCTGGCGAAGAACTGGTTCCAGCGCACGGTAATGCACGGAGTCGGCGACGGGTATTAGCACGCTGTCAGCAGTGAGTCACGGCGGGGAGAAGAGTGGCGTGTCCCCCGTGAGCCGGTCCGGGTTGTTTTAGAGTCCTGATTGCCCTGATGAGGGCGGAGAAGGGACGATGAAGAACATGGCAGGACGCAAGCGTCACTCGGCGGAGGACATCGTGCGCAAATTGCGCCGGGCCGATGAGTTGGCCGCGGAAGGCAAGACCGGCGAGGAGATCGCTGCCGATCTCGAGGTGTCGGCGGCCACGTTGTACAACTGGCGCCGCCAGTACGGCGGTATGGACGGCGACGCCGCGAAGGAACTCAAAGAGCTGCGCGAGCAGAACAGCCGACTCAAGCGGCTGCTCGCCGATGCCGAGCTCGAGAAAGACGCGCTGCGGGAGATCGCCAAGGGAAAATTCTGAGCCCGACCGCCAAACGCGCCGCCATCGACATGCTCAAGGACGTCAAGAACATGTCAGAACGCATGGCGTGCAAGGTAGTTGGGCTTTCCCGTTCCGCCTATCGACGGCTGCCGCAAGCGCACACCCCGGCCGACCCCGACGCCGCACTGCGCGAGCAGCTACGCACGTATGCCCGCAAGAACCCCCGGCACGGGTTCCGGCGCGCGTGGGCACACCTGCGCTTCGACGACGGCATCGAGATCAACAAGAAGAAAGTGCATCGGTTGTGGAAAGAAGAGGGCCTGCAAGTGCGGCGCGCTCGGCGCCGCAAACGCGCCGGCCAGTCATCGGTCCCGGTCGTTGTCGCGGACGCACCGAAAGTGGTGTGGGCATTGGACTTTCAGTTCGATTCCACCGTGGATGGGAAGAAGATCAAGATCGCGTCCATGGTTGACGAACACACCCGGATGTCGTTGCTGAACATCGTGGACCGCTCGATTCCGGCTGAGCGGTTGATCGAGGAGTTGGAGAAGACGTTCGCGATCTGGGGTGGCCCGCCGATGGTGCTGCGCATGGACAACGGCCCTGAGTTCATCTCAGAAGCCCTGCAGGCGTTCTGTGCAGGGTCGGTCGGGATCTCCTACATTCCGCCCGGCACACCGTGGAACAACGGGTTCATCGAGTCGTTCAACAACCGGTTGCGCGACGAGTGTTTGAACCGCAACTGCTGGCCCACACTGATCGAGGCCCGCGTGGTCATCGACGACTTCAAAGACGACCACAACCACCGACACCGGCACTCAGCGCTGGGCTACCAAACGCCGGCCGAGTACGCTGCCGGATGCACCCACCAACATCACCCCGTGGGCTGCGAGATCGACTGACGATCACAACAAGGAACTGGCTCTAGAACTGCCTGGACCGGTTATCGGGGACCTGCCAAGAGCCGGAACCAATCTGGCGCGGTCGACTCCTTGCGGTCGAAGACGTCCGCGTAGTCGTTTGCCTCGATCGACAGAGCCGCGATTTGACAGAGCCACCGCGAGTACGGCCCTCGAGGTTGGCTGTCTGCGTGCGAATCAAGCTCGCCCATGCGCCCGCCTGCGTTCGATCTCTTGACCTGGGCTTTAGATAAGAATTGTTAGATGTATGGACAACGTTGTGGGGAATAGACGCCGTTGTGCCTGTTAGAAGAGTTTCGCAAACACCCCGCAACGATGACCGTCCCAACGGGAACGTTGCACGTCCTCTGATCGCCGTCGCTGTTCACTCCGCTCGAATCACCTCGTTCAGTCGACGCCGTGGCGATTTCGAGGCATCGCGCGCGGGATATCCGAGGCGAAACGAGACGAGGTGCCCGCCGCGACGATCCCACGCACCCCTTTCTCTGACTTTCCAGGACGACCACAGCTCGTACGGCGAACCCTCGCCCGCGTCGAAGGCGCCGTTGCCAGGGCGCGGATCGTGACCACACCACTTACAGCGACGATGTCCAACGCGCCGATTCATATTCCCTTGAGCACCGCTCGTCTATTCGGTTGCCAGGAAGCGTCTTTCGACGATGCGGTCGCGGCGTGAGTGACTTCCTGCGGGAAGGGGGAGTCCGAGGCTCTTCGTCCCTGAATGTCGCGGGGCCCGTGGTCATGGGTGCTCACTGGTTGCGGTTGCGATACGTCACGCTCGGCGAGGCGAATCGCAACCGGAATGCAGCTCAACGACGAGGTTGGGGAGCTTCTTTGATCCGTAAACTCGGACATATGACTCCCGACGTCCGACAGTCCTCCCAGATCTCGACACCCGCCGCGTGGGCTGTCCTGATTCTGTCCATCACGCAAGCGGTGGCGGTGTTCGTCCCGCTCGCACTCTTCGACGGCCAGCCCAACGACGACGGCGTCGACTTGTTCATCAGTCCCGCCGGCTATGCGTTCGCGATCTGGAGCGTCATCTATGTGCTGGCGATCATCACCGGTGTCGTCTTCGTTCGCGAACGGCAGTCCGGTACACAGTTCGGGCAACGCCTCGCCGTCGACCTCGCCATCGCATGCGGTGCAGCCACGCTCTGGCTGATCGTGTCGGCGGCGTCGATCGACTGGCTGCCGTCGATCCTGCTCACGGTCATGGCGATCGTGCTTCTCGACGCCGCGCGTATCGCGGCAATGCCGGTCGACGAATCCTCGTCGACCACAACGCTTGTACGCATCACGATCGGCATCTACGCGGGGTGGGCGACGGCCGCGGTGTTCGTCAACTGGGCGTCCGACATCGCGCGCAGCGGTATCGCCGACGAGTCGTCGGTCGGGTGGCAACTCGTCGTGCTGATCCTTGCCGCGCTCGTCGGGATCGCGGTCACCTATCTGTACGGCGCCGCGCTGCCCGCACTCCCGATCACCCTGGCGTGGGCCTTGGTCGCCATCGTGGTGAACGCGTGGTCGTCGTCGACTCCGGTCGTGGTGATCGGCGTGGTCGGTATCCTCGCGCTCGTACTCGCGTACGTGGCGTCGAGGCGACGCAACGCCTCGACGCCCGCGGTCGCGCTCACGAACTGACGCCGACCTCGGCGCTCACAGCGATCGGTCGGCCACCTCCAGGGCGGCGTCGAGGATGGCGAGCCCTTCGCGCGCCTCGTCGTCGGTGACGATGCACGGCGGGACGACGTGGATGCGATTGAAGTTGGCGAACGGGAGCATTCCGCGCTTCTTGCAGTCGCCGATCACCGCGTTCATGGCGTCGCTGCTGCCGCCGTAGGGCGCGAGCGGCTCACGGGTTTCCTTGTCGCGCACCAGCTCGACGGCCCAGAACACCCCGGTGCCGCGCACCTCGCCGACGCTGGGGTGACGCTCGGCGATCCGGGCGAGCTCGGGCCCGATGACCTCGGCGCCGACGCGTGCGGCGTTCTCGACCATGCCCTCGTCGGCCATGGCGTTGATCGTGGCGACCGCTGCTGCGGTGGCCAGCGGGTGGCCCGAGTAGGTCAACCCGCCCGGGTAGGCCCGCTCGGCGAACGTGTCGGCGATCTCGGGGCTGATCGCGACGCCCCCGAGCGGGACGTAGCCGGAGTTGACGCCCTTGGCGAACGTCATGAGGTCGGGCACGACGGGACCCTGCTCGTCGTCGCCGTGTTCGATGGCGAACCACTTGCCCGACCGCCCGAAACCGGCCATGACCTCGTCGGCGATGAACACGATGCCGTACCGGTCGCAGATCTCGCGCACGCCGCGCAGGTAGCCGGGTGGCGGGACCATGATCCCTGCGGTGCCGGGGATCGACTCGAGGATGATCGCCGCGATCTGCGACGGACCCTCCATGCGGATGGTCTCCTCGAGATGGTCGAGCGCGCGCTCGCACTCCTGCGCTTCGGTGGTGGCGTGGAAGCGTGACCGGTACAGGAACGGTCCGAAGAAGTGGACGACGCCCGCATCGCCGTAATCGTTGGGCCAGCGCCGAGGATCGCCGGTCAGGTTCACCGCGGTGTCGGTGCCACCGTGATAGGAACGATAGCGCGACAACACTTTCCGACGACCCGTGTGCAATCGCGCCATACGCACCGCGTGCTCGACGGCGTCGGCACCGCCATTGGTGAAGAAGACCTTGTCCAGCTCGCCCGGGGTGCGTTCGGCGATCAGTCGCGCAGCTTCCGAGCGGGCGTCGTTGACGTGTGCCGGGGCTACCGTGCACAGCTTCGCGGCCTGCTCGGCGATGGCTGCGACGACCTTCGGGTGCTGGTGGCCGATGTTGGTGTTGACCATCTGCGAGGAGAAGTCGAGCAGTCGGTTGCCCTCGCCGTCATAGACGTAGCAACCCTCGCTGGCGGTGATCGTCATCGGGGTGAGCTTCGCCTGCGCCGACCACGAATGGAAGACGTGCTTGCGATCGAGCTCGTACGCCCGCTTGGCAGCATCGAGATCGATGGCGGGGCTGGTTCGCTCAGATTGAATGGTCATGTGCAGCAATCCGTTTCGAAGGTCGTTGGGTGCTCAGGCGTTCTGGGGGAAGCCGAGGTTCAACCCTCCGTGGCTTGGGTCGAGCCAGCGGGTGGTGATGGCTTTGGTGCGTGTGAAGAAGTGTATTCCCTCGGAGCCGTGGGCGTGGCTGTCGCCGAACAGCGACGCCTTCCAGCCTCCGAAGCTGTAGTAGGCCATGGGGACGGGAATGGGGACGTTGATGCCGACCATGCCGACCTCGACCTCGTTGCCGAAGCGTCGGGCGGCGCCGCCGTCGTTGGTGAAGATCGCGGTGCCGTTGCCGTAGGGGTTGTCGTTGATCAGCGCGAGAGCCTGGTCGTAGGACTCGACGCGCACCACCGACAGGACGGGGCCGAAGATCTCGTCGGTGTAGATGGACATGTCCGGGGTGACATGGTCGAAGAGAGTGGGCCCCAGCCAGAAGCCATCGGCCCCACCATCGGCGTCGACGTCGCGGCCGTCGAGAACGACGGTGGCGCCGGCCTTTTCACCGGCGTCGACGTAGCCCGCGACCTTGTCGCGGTGGGCTTTGGTGACCAACGGTCCCATGTCGGAGTTGCGGGTGCCGTCGCCGGTGACGATCGTCCGGGCACGCTCGGTGATCTTGGCGACCAACTCGTCGGCGATGTCGCCGACTGCCACGGCCACCGAGATCGCCATGCAGCGCTCACCGGCAGAACCGAATCCGGCGTTGACCATGGCGTCCGCGGCGAGATCGAGGTCGGCGTCGGGCAGGATGATCGCGTGGTTCTTCGCGCCGCCGAGAGCTTGGACGCGTTTGCCCGCCGCGGTGGCCGTGGCGTAGACGTACTGGGCGATCGGGGTGGACCCGACGAAGCTGATCGCCTTGATGGCCTTGTTGGTCAGCAGTTCGTCGACGGCGGTCTTGTCGCCCTGGAGCACATTGAACACGCCGTCGGGAAGCCCGGCTTCCTTCCACAGTTCGGCAAGCCAGATCGACGCCGACGGGTCCTTTTCGCTGGGCTTGACCACCACGGTGTTTCCTGCAGCGATGGCGATGGGGAAGAACCACATCGGGACCATGGCGGGGAAGTTGAACGGCGAGATGATGCCGACCGGTCCGAGTGGTTGGTGTACCGAGTGGATATCGACGTTGGTCGAGGCGTTCTCGGTATAGCCACCCTTGAGCAGATGCGGGATACCGCAAGCGAATTCGACGACCTCCTGCCCGCGGCTGATCTCACCGAGGGCGTCGGAGAGCACCTTGCCGTGCTCGGCGGTGATGATCGCCGCCAACTCCTGCTTGCGCTCGTTGAGCAGTTCACGGAATCGGAACAGCACCGCCGTGCGCTTGGCCAACGACGTATCGCGCCACGCGGGGAACGCGTCGGCCGCGGCGGCGATGACGGTGCGCGCATCTGCGTCGGACGCCAGCGCGACCTCTGCGGTCACGATGCCGGTTGCCGGATTGGTGACCGGGGCGGTCGCCGTCGAATCCCCGGCGAACGCTTTGCCGTCACACCAGTGCTGCACGATTTGGGCCATGTCGTCTCCTCCACGCGGAAGTCGGTCCTCGGGTGAACCGAGGCAGAGTGCTCTCGGCTTCCAGTGTCGGGCATCTTCGACCAGTTGGCGCGCTACACTCTGTCAGTGATCGACGCGATTGACTTACAGTTCGTAATCATCGATGATGCGGGCTCGCGGTGGGCCTGACGGTGGGCGACGTCGTGGCACTCCCGGTGATCCAGGCGGGTGCCCCCGACGTGCTGAGCGGAGTCGGTATGGCGCGGACGGTTCGGTGGGTGCACGTCAGTGACGTCAGCGACGTGGGGCGTCTCCTCGAGGGTGGCGAACTCGTCCTCACCACCGGGGATGCTCTTCGCCGAGCACCCCGCACCTACCTCCAGGGGCTGGCAAGCGCAGGCGCGATCGGGGTGATCGCGGAGTTCGACGCAGAGTCTCCGGTGTCGAGCGAGATCGGCTCTTGCGCTTCGCAGTTGGGGCTCGCGGCCGTCGCACTGCACAGGGAGATCAAGTTCGTCGAGGTGACCGAGCAGGTGCATCGCAGCATCGTCGCGGAGCAGTACGCGGAGGTCGAGTTCGCGCACCGCACCCACGAGACCTTCACCCAACTCACCATGCGGCGCGCGTCGGCTGCCGAGATCACCGACAGCGCTGCGGCCCTCCTCGATTCGCCGGTGGTGCTGGAGAACCTCTCTCACCACGCGGTCGCATCCGCGGGCGCTCCCGCGGCATCGCTGCTGAGGGACTGGGAACGGCGCTCCCGTCTGCATGCGTCGGGTTCCGGTGGGCCGTCTGAGCCGTGGACAACTGTCGACGTGGGGCGAGGTGCCGACCAGTGGGCCCGTCTGATCGTCCCGGAACCACATGCCGACCGCCGTCGGATCGACATGGTGCTCGAACGTGCTGCTCAGGCGCTCGTCATGCACCGCATGGCCGAGCAGGGCCGCGCAGACCTCGAACGTCAGGCGCAAGCGGGACTCATCGACGACGTGCTACAGGAACGCATCCGCGACGACACCGAGGTACAGGCACGCGCTTTCGCGCTCGGACTGCGCGAATCAGTCGAGTACGTCGCGCTTTCGGTGCGAGTTCCGAGATGGCCCGTCGACGACGACCCTGTCGACACGCGTCGTCGGACCGGGCAACTGCTCGACGTGGTGGTGCGGGCAGTGGGCGCCGAGGGGCACAGCGCTGTGTTCGCGGTGCGCGACGACGGCGAGCTCCTCGTTGTGCTCTCTGCGCCGACAGTGCGCGGCCGGTCGCGGAACCAGTCGCTGACCAGGCTGGCGTCGACGATACGTCGAGACATCGAACGAACCATGGGTCACGGTGGTGCCGTAGTCGGTGTCGGTGGATCCTCGCGACAGGTCGCGTCGACGATCCACTTGCTGCCGCAGGCGTCACAGGCGGCCGAGGTTGCTTCCGGGATGCCGGTGTCCGAGCGAATTGTGTTCGACGTCAACGACATCGGCATCCGAGGCCTCATCTCGCTGCTCCACGACGATCCGCGACTGCACCGATTCGCCGAGTCGCAATTGCGTGAGCTCGTCCTCGACGACATCACGACCGGCAACGGCCTCGTCGACGTCCTACGCGGCTACGTACGGTTCGTCGGCAACAAGTCGGCGCTGGCCGCATACCTGCACATGAGCCGACCGTCGTTGTACGCGAAGCTCTCTCGCATCGAAGAGATCCTCGGGGTCGACTTGTCCGACGGCGAGACGGTCACCTCGCTACACGTCGCGCTGCTGACAACCGAACGCCGTTGACAGCGCTGACGATTCGATTAGCCGGGTGAACTATTCGGACCGTGGTCCGTTTTGCAACGGAGTTTTGTCCGAATTTTCAGGGAAAGATCAGAAACCGATGGTGAGGTGAAATCCATGACACCTCCGACGACGCCCCGCGCCAGGACCTGTATGACCTCGATCGCGGAGGTGGTCCGATGAAACGAAAGTATCTCTGGTGGGGTCTCGGTACGTTGGTGGTGCTCGTGATCGTCGTCGTCGCTGCTGGGCCGTGGGCCTACTCCAAGTGGATCGCGGGCGATGCCGACGACGAGCTGGCACTCCCGTCGTCGACCCAGGCGGCGTCGGAGAGCGTCGACGGAACGTGGACCATCGTCCCCGGGCCATCCGCCGAGGCAACACGGACCCAAGCGGGCTATCGCGTCGACGAAACCCTGCGCGGGCAACCGGTTACGGTCAACGGTCGCACCACGTCGGTGACCGGCTCGGCCACGGTGGCAGCGTCGAAACTCGAAAGCGCCGACATCACGGTCGACGTCGCGTCCATCACCAGCCCCGAATCCATGCGCGACAACCGCTTCCGGAGTTCGATGATCATGGACACCGACAAATTCCCGACGGCTACGTGGAAACTGTCTGAGCCCGTCGATATTTCGTCGGTGCCGGAGTCGGGGGAGCCGCGCGCCGTCGAGGCCACCGGCGAGATGACGATCAAGGGAGTGTCGAAGACCGTCACCACGACGCTCAACATCCAGCGATCGGGTGCGTCGGTGATCGTGCAGGGATCGGTACCGGTCACCTGGACCGACTACGGCGTCACGCCTCCGTCACTCGGATTCGTCGACGTTCAGGACACCGGCACCATCGAGTTCCTGGTGAACCTCGAGAAGAAGTGAGGCCCTTGGGGGTTCTCGGCGAGTTCGACCAGCGCTGGCACCGAAAGCCTCCGGGTCTTGCAACCAGGTGCGGCGTCGGGACACGCTGAGAACCCCCTTACGCTTGCGAACCATCCGCAAGCGCGGCAGACTCCATCCCACGGATCGCAGCGTCTCCGCGGCGCGGGAGGGGTCACGACGCCATGGCCGATGAGGACCAGCAGCGCGCATCGTCGCCGCTCTCGATCCCGCTGAACCGGCGACGATTCTTCTCCCTGACCGCAGCTGCAGGGGTCGGTGTGGTCGGTGTGTCCGCACTCAGCGCCTGTGCACCGGGGTCGGGCTCGGGTCTGGCAGGCTCCGCCAACACCATTCGTGCCGCCATCGCGGGTGAACCCGACCAACTCGATCCGCACAAGACCTCCGCATACTTCTCCTTCGAGGTGCTCGAGAACGTTTTCGACACGTTGGTCGAGCCGAACGAGAAGTTGGAGATGGTGCCCGCGCTTGCGCAGGGTTGGCAGGTCAATCCCGATGAGACGCAATGGACGTTCACGCTTCGCCCCGGTGTCCGGTGGCACAATGGCGACCCGTTCGTCGCCCAGGACGTCGTGTACTCGTACCGCCGGATCATCGACGGAGAGTTGTCGGCGTCGTGGCGATTCGACAGCGTCGCGAGCATCGAGGCACCGGACGACGCGCACGTCGTGATCACCACGCACGCGCCGAGTCCCAACCTGCTCAGCAGCATCGGCGGATTCAAGGGGCTCGCGATCGTCAACAAGCGCAACGTCGAGTCGGGGCAGATCCTGTCGCGACCCATCGGCACCGGGCCGTTCTCGTTCGAATCCCGCTCACCCGCAACGTCGATTGTGCTGAAGGCCAATCCGGGACACTGGTCCGGGGGTCCGCATGTCGACGGTGTCGCGTTCAGCTTCATCTCACAGGGAACGACCGCGGTCTCGGCACTGCGCTCGGGTGAGGTCGACTGGACGGACGCGATACCCGCCCAACAGCTGCGCATCCTCGACGGCGAGGAGGAGATCACCGTCGGCACGGTCACCGCCAACGACTACTGGTATGTGGCGATGAACTTCGCGCGGAAGCCGTTCGACGATCGGCGGGTGCGGCAGGCAGTGGCGTATGCGATCGACCGGAAGTCGATCGCGCAGGTGGTGGGCTATGGAACCGCGACACCCAATCAATTGGCGATTCCCAAGACCAGCCCGTGGTTCACGCCCTACGACAGGTTCACGGCCGGCTTGGACAGGGCTGCGGCGGTGGACAAGTCGCGGTCACTGCTGCGCGACGCAGGGCATTCGTCGCTGTCCATGGGGCTGATGGTCTCCACCGAGTACCCCGAAACCATCACGGCCGCACAGGTCATCGCGTCGAATCTCGCCGACGCCGGCATCAAGGTGACCATCGAGCAACTCGACTTCGGTGTCTGGCTCGACCGCCAGTCCGCCGGGCAATTCGATTCGCTGTTGATGGGTTGGCTCGGCAACATCGATCCCGACGACTTCTACTACGCGCAGCACCACACGGGCGGAACGTCGAATTCCCAGAAGTACTCCAATTCCGAAGTGGACCGGCTACTCGACGCCGGACGAGCCGAACTCGACGTCGGCAGGCGTAAGCAGATCTATGCCGACGTCGCATCGCGGATCGCCGACGACGTCAGCTACCTGTACCTGTACAACCCATCGACAACGCAGGCGTTCTCGACGTCGGTGCGCGACTACACCGTGCGAGCAGACAAAGCCGTCCGATTCCGTGACGCCCGGCTCGACCGAGGAGGTGAGTCATGAGCGACTTCGGTTGGCCGCTGGTCAGGTTCATCCTGATCCGTCTGCTCTACACCGTCCTCGTGCTGATCGGTGTGACCATCGCGGTGTTCTTCCTCATGCAGATCGTGCCGGGCGACCCGGTCAAGATCGCGCTGGGCACCCGCTACACACCGGAATCCTATGAGGCACTACGCAGCGCGTCCGGCCTCGACAAGCCACTGTTCACCCAACTCGTCAACTATCTGGGCAATGCAGCGACCGGTGACCTCGGGGTCAGCTTCCGCAACAACGAGCCTGTCACCCACATGTTGATCGACCGACTTCCCGCCACGATCGCGTTGGCCGTCGCCGCCATCCTCGTGGCACTGGTGATCGCCATCCCGTTCGGGACGTGGGCGGCGCTGCGAGAAGGTCGGACCGCCGACAACACCATCAGGGTGGTGTCCCAGTTCGGGATCTCGGTGCCCGACTTCTGGATGGGCATCCTGCTGATCGCACTGTTCTCCACCTACCTCGGCTGGCTTCCGTCGTCGGGGTATCGTTCGCCCGCAGACGGATTCGTGCCGTGGATCTCGCACCTCGTGCTACCCGCGATCACCGTGGGCGCGGTGACGGGAGCGATCATGACGCGGTACGTCCGCACCGCGGTGCTCGAAGTCGCCAACGCGCCCTACATCACCACCGCCGAGTCGAAGGGGCTCACCCGTAAGCGAATCCTTGTGACCCACATCGGTCGAAATGCCCTGGTGCCGGTGCTCACGATCTCCGGTATCCAACTCGCCGGGCTTCTCGGTGGCGTGATCGTCGTCGAAGTGGTCTTCGCGTGGCCAGGGCTCGGCCGACTGGTGTACGACTCCGTTGCCGCACGCGACTATCCGATGCTGCAGGGAGCGATCCTTCTCATCGCGGCGATCTTCCTCATCATCAATCTGATCGTGGACATCCTCTACGCCGTCATCGATCCGAGGATTCGGTTGTCATGACTGATCTGCCCGAGCCCGAGCGCACCGTTGATACCGCACTGGCCGACGCCGGTGAGCCGACCGAGCAGGGTACGGGCAACACCGACTCGGCGTGGCGACTGCTGCTGCGCAACAAGGCGTCGGTGGTCGGTATCGTCGTCATCCTCGTGATGGTCGTCCTGGCCGTCTTCGGTTCCTTCATCGCCCCGTACGGCGCCAACGACATCGACGTTCCGAACGCTCTACAGGCGCCGAACCTCTCACATCTGTTCGGCACCGACGACCTCGGCCGCGACGTCTTCTCCCGGGTTGTCCTCGCCGCTGCGGTGAGTATGCGGGTCGCGGTGATCGCCGTGGCCATCTCGCTCGTGGTCGGTGTCATCATCGGGATGGTGTCGGGATTCGCAGGCGGGGTCACCGACACCGTGTTGATGCGCGTCATCGACGTCGTGTTCTCGTTCCCCGTGATGCTTCTCGCGCTGGCGATCGTCGCTATTCTGGGGCCTGGCGTGAACTCGGCGACCATTGCGATCGGCATCGTCTACATTCCGATCTTCGCCCGTGTCGCCAGAGCGGACACGCTTCGCGTGCGGGAGACGCAGTTCGTGCAGGCTGCCAGGACCATGGGGGTGTCGACGCCCCGCATCCTGTTCGGCCATGTGCTACCGAACATCTCGGGCCCCGTGGTGGTCCAGACCTCGATCTCGTTGGCGTTCGCGATCCTGTCCGAGGCAGCGCTGTCGTTCCTCGGTCTCGGTGTGCAGCCACCGGAACCGTCCTGGGGACGCATGCTCTACGACGCCCAGGGGTTTCTCACCAGCGCTTGGTGGATGGGGGTGTTCCCCGGTCTCGCGATCCTCGTGACGGTGTTCGCGTTCAACCTGCTCGGCGACGGTGTTCGCGACGTCCTCGACCCGCGGCAGCGAACTCTTCTGCGTAACAGGGGAAAGTCGCGACGCCCCCGAAGTGAGAAGACGACCACCAGGCCTCACCCGGCGTCGCGCAGTGCGGATGAATCCAGCAGCTCCGCACGGGTTCTCGACGTCAGCGACCTCGTCGTCGGTGTGGGGCCGAGAGAGATAGTGCACGGCATCGACTTTTCGGTGTCGAAGGGAGAAACCCTCGGCATCGTCGGCGAAAGCGGTTCGGGTAAGTCGTTGTCGGTGCTCTCGGCGACCGGACTCTTCCACGCACCGAGCTCCTACATCAGTGGGTCGTCGCGCATCGACGCGACAGAGGTGATCGGTGCGTCGCAGGCTGTCCTGCGAACCATCCACGGCGCGCGTGTGGGTTTTGTGTTCCAGGACCCGTCGTCGAGTCTGAATCCCTTGCTCACGATCGAGCAACAGCTGACCGAGGGGCCGCGTCGTCATCTCGGACTCAGTCATGCCGATGCCCGGGAGCGTGCACTCGGACTGCTCCAGGACGTCAACCTCCCCGACCCCGAAACCCGTTTGCGCGCATATCCGCATCAGCTCTCCGGCGGTCAACGCCAGCGCGTGATGATCGCGATCGCGCTGTCGTGCGACCCCGACATCCTCGTCGCAGACGAGGCGACCACCGCGCTCGATGTGACCACGCAGGCACAGATCATCGACCTCGTCGCACGCCTGCAGCGCGAACGCGGCATGGCGGTGGTGTGGATCAGCCACGACCTCGGTGTCATCGGACGCATCGCCGACCGGGTCGTCGTGCTCCGCGCGGGCACTGTTGTCGAAACGGGCAACGTCGCAGACATATTCGCCGATCCGCAGCACGAGTACACCAGGGAGCTCCTCGCCTCCCGACCACTGCTGTCGAAGGTCGACGAGCGCGGCGACCATCCGGCAGTGACCGATGACAAGGCCGACGCCGCAACACCTCTCGTGACGATCTCCGACCTCAGCGTCGATTTCGCCGTCCGGACATCGACCGGCCGCGACACCGTCCACGCGGTCAGCGACGTCGACCTGCAGGTGATGCGCGGCACCACCCTCGGCATCGTCGGCGAGTCCGGATCGGGCAAGTCGACCATCGCCGGAGTCCTGACCGGGCTGACGACCACCGGACACGGCACGGTGGTCCGGGGCTCGGCCCGTGTGTCGGTCGAGGGCAAGGAGATCGACGCAGTCGGCGTCCACGGGGCAGACGAGAAGGCGCTGCGTCGACGCGTCGCGATGGTCTTCCAGGACCCGGGGGCCTCACTCGACCCACGCATGACGGTGGCCTCGTCGATCACCGAGGCGCTACGCGCGCACAAGCTCGAATCTGGAAAAGACGCTCTTCGACGCCGCGCGGGCGAACTGCTCGACGACGTCAGTCTCGACAGCAACTTCCTCGACCGCTATCCGCATGAACTGTCCGGCGGTCAGCGTCAGCGTGTATGCCTTGCCCGAGCGCTCGCCTCGGACCCTGAATTACTGATCCTCGACGAGTCGACCGCGTCGTTGGACGTGACGGTGCAGTCCGCGGTGCTCGATCTGCTCACCGACCTGCAGCGCGAACGGAACCTGACGTACCTGTTCATCGCACACGACCTCGCTGTCGTCGAGCAGATCAGCGACACGGTCGCGGTCATGCAGAACGGAAAAGTCGTCGAATACGGCGAAGCGTCGAAGATCTTGCACGAGCCCGAAAGCGACTACACGCGAAAGCTGTTGGCCGCCATCCCACCGGAGACGCCTGCGCGGGCCTGACCGCGCGATCGGTCAGTGCAGCAGGTCCTGCCAGTTCGACGGCACCCGGTCGGCGGGCCCGGGGGCAGCCTGGTCGGCCGGATGACTGGTCGGCTCCGCGAGTTGCGGGCCTTCGGCGAACTGTGAGTCGGGGTAGCTCCAGAACCAGTCCTCGCCGGGTTCGAAGCTCTGGATGTAGGGGTGTCCGGTGTCGGAGGCGTGGTGGGAAGCATGCTGCGAGGGCGAGCTGTCGCAGCAGCCTACGTGTCCACATGCGGCGCAGCGTCGTAGATGAAACCACCAGCCGTCAGGGCCGGCGAGACACTCGACGCAGCCTGTGCCGGACGGGGGAACCGTGGGATCGAGCGAGTTGTCTGCCATGTCCCGACGCTACGCTCGGGTGGAGGGCTTATCGACTCTCACCGGATTCACAGACTCACGGGACCAAATTCGACGACGCCGCTGTTCTTGTATGTGACACCGCAGCCAGCGGTGGCAAGGAGGAGAAATGTCCCACGACTACCGCAAGACCACCGAGGCGCTCGAGCGCCTGACGCCCGACCAGTACCGCGTCACTCAGCAGGAGGGAACCGAGCCCGCGTTCCACAACGAGTACTGGGACAACCATCAGCCCGGTATCTACGTCGACGTCGTCTCCGGCGAGCCGCTGTTCACGTCGCTCGACAAGTACGACAGCGGAACGGGTTGGCCCAGCTTCACCCGCCCCATCAGCGACGACGCCGTTTCGACGCGCACCGACCGAACGCTGTGGATGAAGCGCACCGAGGTGCGCTCGGCGTATGCCGACAGCCACCTCGGGCATGTCTTCGACGACGGTCCGCGCGCGGAAGGCGGACGCAGGTACTGCATGAACTCGGCATCGCTGCGATTCATCCCCGCCGACGAGCTCGACGAGCAGGGATACGGCGAGTTCCGGCACCTGTTCGAGACCACCGACCATGTAGACAACAGGCAGGAGAACGCATCATGACCAGTGGAAGCAACGACGACGGACGCGTCACCTCGCAACCCGGCACCGAAACCGCGGTACTCGCGGGCGGATGCTTCTGGGGTGTCGAGGATTTGATCCGACGTCAGCCAGGAGTGGTCTCGACCCGCGTCGGTTATACCGGTGGCGACAACGACCACCCCACGTATCGAAACCACCCGGGACATGCCGAGGCCGTCGAGATCGTATTCGATCCGACGCAGACGACCTACCGGAACATCCTCTCGTTCTTCTTTCAGATTCACGATCCGTCTACGAAGAACCGGCAGGGCAACGACGTCGGTACGAGTTACCGGTCGGCGATCTTCCCTCAGTCACCCGAGCAGGAGCGCGTCGCGCGTGACACGATCGCCGACGTCGACGCGTCGGGGCTGTGGCCCGGCAAGGCGGTCACGACGATCGAGCCCGCGGGCCCGTTCTGGGAGGCCGAGCCAGAGCACCAGGACTACCTACTGCGGTATCCGAACGGCTATACATGCCACTGGCCGCGTCCGGAGTGGGTACTCCCGCACCGGGATGAGGCACACGCCTGACCTGATCGGACGACATACGGCCCGGTCACCGAGTTCATCGGTGGCCGGGCCGTACCCGTCTGCGGCCGTGTGATCAGTGCGCCATCGCCGGCGCCTCGTCGCCCTCGGTGACGGGGAGTGTGCCGTTCGGAATGAGGAGCGCCGAGATCACCGCTCCTGCGGCGAACACGGCGGCCGCGACCCAGAAGGCCGTGGTGTAGGAGTGCACCGCGGCGAGTTGCTGCAGTGCCATCGGATTGGCGACCTGCCCCGCGTGCGATGTCGCGTACGACGCTGCGGCGCTGGCGGCAATTGTGCTCAGCAGCGCGGTACCGACGGAACCGCCGACCTGCTGCATGGTGTTGACCGTTGCCGACGCGACACCCGCGTCCTCGGGCAGGACGCCCGAAACCGCTCCCTGCATGGCCGGAGCCATCGACGCGCCGAGTCCGACGCCCATGATCAGCAGCGCGGGCAAGACGTGCGCCGCGTACGTACTGGTGTCGGTCAGTTGGGTGAGCAGCACCATGCCCAGTGCGGCGATCAGCATGCCGCCTGCCATCAGCCAGCGAGGACCGAACCGAGGCAGCAACACACCGGTCGCCGTCGTCGCGGTGACGATCAGCATGGCGATCATCGGAAGGAATGCGAGTCCGGTCTTGATGGGGGTGAAGTGCAGGTTGACCTGCAGGTAGTAGGTCAGGAACAGGAAGATGCCGAACATTCCGATACCCACGATGAACACCGCAAGGTATGACCCGCCGCGGGTGCGGTGGGTGATGACCCGTAGCGGCAACAGCGCGTGTGGGGTGCGCGATTGCCACCACACGAATGCGGCGAGCAGCACGACCCCGACGGCGAGCCACGTGAGGGTGGCCCAGTCCGCCCAGCCGTTCGTCTCGGCGTTGGAGAAGCCGTAGACGATGGAGAACAGCGCGATCGACACCGTGATCACCCCGGGAAGGTCCAGCTTGGGGCGGTGCTCCGACTTGTGGGCACCGATGAACAGCACTGCTCCGACCAGTGCGATCGCCGCGATCACGAGGTTCACATACAGGCACCAGCGCCAGTCGGCCCACTCGGTGAGCATGCCGCCCAACAGGAGTCCCAGGGCACCGCCACCACCAGCGATGGCACCGAAGATGCCGAAGGCCTTACCGCGTTCGGCCGGATCGGTGAACGTGGTGGTGAGCAGGGACAACGCGGCGGGCGCCAGTAGGGCGCCGAAAATTCCTTGACCTGCTCGTGCGACCACCAGCATGTCGAAATTGACCGCTGCGCCACCGATCGCGGACATGACGGCGAAGCCGATCAAGCCGGCGATGAACGTGGCCCTGCGGCCGAGGAGGTCGGACAGACGGCCACCGAGAAGCAGCAGACTGCCGAATGCAAGCGAGTAGGCGGTGACGATCCATTGCCGGTCGGCGTCACCGAAGCCGAGCGATTCCTGCGCATGCGGGAGTGCGATGTTCACGATGGTTGCGTCGAGCACGACCATCAGCTGTGCGAGACCGAGCACACCGAGCACCACCCACCGCAGACGATGATGGCGTTCTTCTCGAGACTCCCCGTGTGCCGACAATCCGCCGGCCGTGTCGTAAGTTGTGGTCATCAGTCCTCCGGTGCGGAATAGTGGAGAAGTCTCCTCCGTTTACGAGGATGCCAACGAAGTAAATCCGGAGATGATTCCTCCGGTTGAGAGAATGTGACGATGACCACTCGAGCGGGAACAGGCGCAGACGCCGTACGACCTCTTCGGGCCGACGCCGAGCGGAACCGACGTCGAATCATCGCCGCTGCTCACGAGTTGTTCGCCGAGCGTGGTCTCGACGTCTCGCTCGACGACGTCGCCGCCGCTGCCGGGGTGGGAGTCGGGACTGTGTACCGGCGCTTCGCCAATCGAGACGAACTCGTCGTCGGTGTGTTCGCGGCGCACCTCGAGCAGGTGGCCGAGCAGACCGAGGACGTACTCGCCGACGACGGCGACCCGTGGACCGCAGTCGTGACGATGGTGACGACGGTGTGCACCGCCATGGCCGAGGACAGAGGTCTCGCCGCGATCATCATGCAGATCGACCACACCGATCCGGCCATTGCGACGGTGAAGGCCCGGATGACCGAACGGATGCGCGAGGTGTTCGACCGCGCTCACGCCGCCGGTGTGCTGCGCCCCGACGTGGTGCAGACCGATCTGTTCTCCATTTTCTCCATGGTGTCGGCGTACGCGGAGATCACCGAGGCAACGGTTCCTGGCACATGGCGTCGCTACCTGCAGTTGCTGCTCGACGCGATTCACGCCGCTCCGCCGAGCGGTCCGCTGCAGACTCCGCCGCTGACGGAAGAACAGATCCACGAGGTCCAGGCCTGTCGTATGGCGTTCCGCCGGGGCGGGGCGTGAGTAGACGCCCATCCTGAGCTCGGAGAGTCACATGCGTTCCTTCACGCCTGTGCTGATCAGCCACCAGTTGACCGGAAACGCGGTGACGAATCCCGCGAGCATGGCCAGTTGCATGACTGCCCAGAACACTGCGGTGTCGATCGCGACCGGTCCGCCCAACCAGGCCGGGAACACGACCAACTGCGCGATGGCCATCGCGCCGTACATCCCGACCTGCCACGCCGTCAGCGACAGGATGTCGGCACGTGCGGCCGCACGGAGATTCCGCAGGCGACCGCGATCGCTGTTCATCGGCGCGATCGCGAAGTACTGGAACGCGATGCCGATCACCAGCGCGGCAACATAGGCCAGCACCCAGCCGGCGAACAGTTCGTCGGAGAATGCCCGGCCGAGCCCGCCGACAACGGCGATGCCGGGCACAGCGAACAACAGCCATTCGACGACGAGATCGGCCAGGGTGCAACCGGCGCCGCAGTGGCTGGTCCCCACGAAAACCGAACTCGCCATGGGACGTGGTGTCGGTGCCCGACCCGTCGTCATGTCCATCTCGGTGTCGTCACCGGTCGAGGTAGAGGGCGACGTGTTTCTCGGTGCAGCCCTTCCCCATGCCACGTAGGCGGCCACCCAGATCACCGAGCCGAACAGCGCGCAGATCGGCCAGACCAGATTCATGACTGCCATCGGCTGTGGGTGACGAGTGATGTCGACGGCCAACACCAGCGCGCAGACCAGGCCGAGTCCGATGGCGACCCAACTGCACACCGTCAGCCATTCGGGGATCGAGCCGGTGGTCACGGTCATTCACGCCATGATCGCAGATTGGTGAGTCGCACTCATGCGGCGAGGATCGCGGTCCGAGCTGTCATGATCTCGCGACAGCAGAAGTCCGCGGCCACCGGATCCCCGTCGGAGGCACGCTCCGCGCTCTCGATGAGGTCCAGATGATGAAGCACTGCGTCTCGGACGTCGGGCTCGACTGCTGCGACACCGATGCGGCGCGCCAGCAGGATCGCTGCCCTCATGGCCACAGGCGCCTCCAGGGCATAGATGCGGACAGCTGTGAAGATGTCGTCGACCAGCTCTGTTGTCTGAATACGCGTGACGACAAGGCGGAGGTTTCCGTCGCGGTCGACGCGCCCGGGGCGCTGTTGCTTGCGTCGTACGAGCGGAACCATCCCGACGGCCAACTCGCTGAATGCATTGTGCGCCGTGTAGGGATCGTTCGTGCCGGGGGAGAGGGCGCGAACGGCCATCTCCACCAGTTGCTGCACCGCGAACTGGATGTCGTGCACCGGTGTCCGGGTATTGCCGAAACTGACCGCACGGCACACTTCCGAATCGATGTCGTCTGAGGCCGATGCGTGGTGGATACGCACCAGGGTCTCGCCGGCGACGATATGGTCACCGGGCCTGACGATTACTTCGATCAGACAGTCGTGACGACGCGCGATCTGCAGCAAGGCGTCCTCGTCGATGTCGAGTATGAAACCCGAGTCAACGCTGGGCACCTCGTCGGCTGTATCGCCGAGACCGGTCGCTGCACGTGCGTTGTGCGGTTGGTGCTCGGGATACAGGTTGTCGACGACGTCGTCGAGTTCGGTGCGCACTCGCGCCGACAACGTGGACACCTGGATCGACGTCGCGATGTGATTGATGAAGTACACGAGTACCGCGACGTCCGCGACAGCGAGGATGACCGCGAGGTTCACGGCGAGATTCGGGACGAACTGTCCTTCGGTCACCGTCTCGTCGCGGATCGACCGGAGCACGAGGAGCGCGTAGAGGAACGTGGCGCCGAAGAGGCCGAGGACGAACTGGTTGCCTCTGTCGTTCATGAAGTTTCGGACCAGCCGAGGTCCGTAGGTGGAACTGGCCGTGGCCAGGACAGAGATGGTGATCGAGAACGAGGTGGCCGCGACGCCGAGGATCGAGCCGGCGATCGCGCCGAGGATGTCGCGACTGCCACTGGCGCCCACGTGATAGAACAAGGTGCCCCAGGTGCCCAGACGCGTGTCACCGATGGCGCGGTCCAGTGAGATCAACCCCTGAGCGAGCAACACCGCAGTGATGCAGAGGATCATGGGGATGAACCAGAACCTGTGCGTCAGCCGCGACAATCTGGCGCTCATGGTCAGCGACTTCCCCGTTCCGTCGTCACGTCGAGTGATCTGGTGCCGGACTTGAGTGTATCGACGTGGCGAGTCGCCTGGATGGTGATCTCCTCGCTGCCGACGACGGCAGCGGTCGGGTGGCGTATCAGAGCATGTGTACCTTGCGGTAGATCGACGCGGCGGCCGGCGTCAGTAGACCGACCTCGTCGAGAAAGGCCATCAGGTGTGCGCAACTCGTGCGGACCATCGCCTGGAAGTGATGGTTTCGACGCATCTCCGACACCGCCCGGTACTTGTCGAGCCCGGCGTCGGCGTAGGCCTGCGGACGTACCAGGCTCGTGAAGATGTACGACGCCGCGAGGGCGGTGTAGGAGGCGCTGGCATGTCGTCGTATCGGTCCGACATCGGCCATCGACTCCCGAATCTGTTCACGCGCGAACCGCATGTGGCGGGATTCCTCGAGCACATGGATCTCGTTGACCGTCCGGATGAAGGGTAGGACGCGTTCGTCGCGCGTACACCCGCGCTGGAACACGTCGAGGATCTCCTCGGCCGCGAGAATGCCGCCGTACGCGATCTCGCCGCCGGTGGTTGCCGCGAACACCTTCGCCGCCTTGCCAATTCGGGGATGGGGCACGTACGACGTTCCGCACAGCTTCTGCGACGCCCTGGCGAACATCAGCGAATGCCTGCACTCGTCGGCGATCTCGGTCATCGCGAACCAGTACTCGGGGCGGTGGCGGTCGGCGAGGTACTGGTCACGGAGCACGAGTTGCTGCAGCAGCATCTCGAACCAGATACCGATCGACATCACCGAAGCCGTCTCGTGCCGGGTGAGGCGGATGCGCTGCTCCTCACTCATCTCGTTCCAGTAGTCGGTGCCGTACAGCGTCGACCACTCCGGGCTGCACCCGTAGAGCGTCGGGTCCAGGGGTGCGTCCCAGTCGATCTCAACCAGGGCGTTCCGTGACGAGCGCGCCGCCGAGTCGACGAGGCGTGCCGACACCTCGTCCGTGCCACGGTCGAGCTTGCTGATCTGCGGTGTCGAGTTGTCGACGACCTCTACCGACACAGGAGCCTCCTCCGACGATGACATTGAATGGTGTAACCGTAACACTGATCAATGGCAGAGTGGAGGGCCGCGTGCTCATCGGGTGGCCGGTGCCGGGCCGGGCGCCTGGCCGGGTCGCGGAAAGCGGGGGGTCTGGTGCCGGTGCAGGAAGTCGGGGAGGGGGTCCCGTGCGGTGCGGAAAGTCGGGGGAGGGGTCCGGCGCGGTGCGGAAAGTAGGGGAAAGAACTCTTCCGCTGGTTCTGGTGCTTTCCGTGGGTTGTTTCTAGGGGGAGCGTCGAGAAGTAGGGGAAGAATCCGGCCGCGCACTCTTCCCCTACTTCCACCCCGGCGGGGAGCGTCGAGAAGTAGGGGAGGAACCCGGCTGCGCACTCTTCCCCTAGTTTCGGGGGGGGGGTGGGCGGTGTCGGGGATGAGGGGGCTGGGTCGGGCCGTCGGACTTTTCCGCTGGTTCTGGTGCTTTCCGCGGGTTGTTTCTAGGGGGAGCCTCGAAAAGTGGGGGAAGGGCTCGGCCGCGGGCTCTTCCGCTACTTTCAGCTCCGGCTGGCAGTGTCGGACACTGGGGTCCGGCGCGGGTGCGGAAAGTAGGGGAAGAGCCCGCCGCGCACTCTCCCCCTACTTCCAGCCCGGCAGGCAGCGTCCAAACCAGGGGAAAGGCCCAACCAGCGCCACCCCGACCGCCCGCGCGACCCTGACTACTTTTCGGCGACGATGAGCTTCTCGCTGATCAGCCAGTCGTAGGCGACGTCGGCCGGGTCCTCTCCGTCGATGTCGACGCGGCCGTTGAGGTCTTGCATGACGTCGTCGGTGAGATGCTCGGAGACCGTCCCCATCAACTGCGCGATCTGAGGGTGCTGCTTGAGTACGGATTCGCGCACCACGGTCGTGCCACTGTAGGGAAGGAAGAACTTCTTGTCGTCCTGGAGCACGGTCAGGTCGAGATTCTTGATGCGTCCGTCAGTGGTGTAGACCATGCCGAAGTTGCACGGTGAGCTGTTGGCGGTCGACGTGTAGACCACGCCCGCGTCCATCCGTGTCACGTTGCCGAGCGGAACGCCGTTCGGGGCGTTGAGCGGCATTCCGTACTTCTCGAGCATGGGTTTGAAACCGTCCGGGCGCGAGAAGAACTCGTCGTCGACGCAGAACGTGCGGTCGGCGACAGGGAGTTTGGCGACGTCCGAGAGCGACTTCACGCCCAACCGCTTCGCGGTGCTGCTCGACGCCGCGAACGCGTAGGTGTCGTTGAAGTTGGCCGGAGGCAGCCACACGAGCTGGTTCTGCTCGAGCTCGATGTCGTGAACCTTCTGCCACAGTTCTTGCGGATCGGGGATCGTCTCGGTTTCGCCGTGGTAGTTGACCCATGCGGTTCCGGTGTACTCCCACAGGATGTCGGCGTCGCCGTTGAGCTGTGCCTGTCGCGACGACGCCGATCCCGGTGCACCGGTGAGGTCGGTGACCTTGGCGCCCGCAGCCGCGAGGTAGGTGGCGGTGATCTTGCCCAGGATCACCGATTCGGTGAAACTCTTCGACGTCACCGTGATCTTCGCTCCGTCGAGGGGACGGGAACCGTCGGGCAGCGAGGCCTGTCGGAACGTCCCCGACGAACTGACAAGGCCGCAGCCCGCGAGTGCGATGATCGCAACGACGAGAAGCGTTGCGACAGTGGCGAGTCGTGCTCGCGTCGCGCTCATGAGACGCCCTTCGGGGTTGCGATCAGTTCGAAGATCCGTCCGAGCCAGTCGATGATCATGGCGAGCAGGGCGACGAGGATGGCGCCCGAGATCAGCAGCTTGGGCAGGAACAGTGTGACGCCGGTGGTGATGAGCGTGCCGAGACTCGTGGCGCCGATGAAGGTGCTGAGAGTGGCCGTGCCCACCAGGATGACCAGCGCGGTTCGGACACCGTTGAGGATCACCGGAACCGCCAGCGGCAACTCCACCTGGATGAGCGTGCGGAATGCCGAATACCCGATACCGCGTGACGCCTCGATCGTGCGCTGATCGACCTGCCGCAATCCGACGATCGTGTTCTGCAGAATGGGGAGCACGGCGTAGACCACCAAACCGATGACGGCCGTGCGGAATCCGGTGCCGAGCCAGAAGGTGAACAGCACGAGCAGGCCGACGGCAGGCGCCGCCTGGCCGATGTTGGCGATGTTCACCGCGATCGGACTCAGCCACTTCATCGACGGTCTGGTCAGCAGAATGCCCAACGGGATCGCGATGACGATGACGATGACGGTGGCCACGAGCGTGAGTTCGATGTGGTCGATGATCGTGGTCTGTAGCGTCGACCAGCCGAGAGAGGCTTGCTCGGTTTCGGTGAGAGTCGTTGTCGCATACCAACTGAAATAGCCGACGGCCAGCACGATGATGACGAGTGGCTCGAACCACACGTCGATCGGGAGGTTGCGAAGTCGTTGTCTCATGCGCCCGCGTTCTGCTCGGGATCGTCGGCAGCGACCACCGGCGTCTCGATCGGACCGGTTCCCTCCGTGTGACTTTCGTAGGACCCGTCGTCCTCCTCGGGCCGTGAATCGGCGAGCTGACCGCGAATGATGTCCATGACCGACGCGATCGTCAGCATGCCGACGACCGCGCCGTGGCGATCGGTCACCAGCGTGCCGCCCTGGCTGGCGGCGAGCATCGAATCCAGCGCGTCGTTGAGCGTCGACGACTCGGCGACGACGGGCAGGCGCGGGTCGAGGTAGTCGGAGATCTCCGGCTTGGACGCGATCTCCTCGATCGACGGCCACGCGCGCGGCCGATCCTGCTTGTCGACCACCACGACCCAGCTCTCGCCTGCCTCGCGTGCTCGCGCGATTGCCTCGCCCGAGCCCTCCCCGACTCTCGCCGTCACGACGGAGTCGTGTTCGACGTCGCGTACCCGCGACAGCGTGAGCTGCGCGAGCGTCGCGCCCGAGCCGATGAATTCCTCGACGAACGGCGTAGCGGGATTGGCGAGTATCTCTTCGGGAGCGGCGTACTGCTCGATATGCGCCCCCTGCGACAAGATCAGTACCTTGTCGCCGAGTTTTGTGGCCTCCTCGAAATCGTGGGTCACCACCACGATCGTCTTTCCGAGTTCATGCTGGATCGCGATGAGGCTGTCCTGCAATCGGACTCGTGTGATGGGGTCGACTGCGCCGAACGGCTCGTCCATCAGCAGGACCGGGGGATCGGCCGCGAGTGCACGCGCAACGCCGACCCGCTGCTGCTGGCCGCCGGACATGTCCTTGGGTAACCGCTTGGCGAATTGAGCGGGGTCGAGACCGACGAGGTCGAGGAGATACTCCGTACGGTCAGCGATCCGCTTCTTGTCCCAGCCGAGGACCCGCGGGATGGCGCCGATGTTCTTCTCGACAGTCCAGTGCGGGAACAGGCCACCGGACTGGATGACGTATCCGATGGATTGACGCAGTTTGTCGGGGTTCTCCTTGGTGACGTCCCGCTCATCGATGAAGATTCGGCCCTCGGTGGGCTCGATGAGCCTGTTGATCATCTTGAGCGTCGTCGTCTTGCCACATCCGGACGGTCCGACGAAGGCGACGATGTGCCCGGCTTCGATATCGAGGTCGAGATGGTCGACTGCGGGCTTGTCCTGGCCTCGAAAGCGTTTGACGACATCGTCGAGTCGGATGGGAGCACCCGTCACCGTGGGGCCGGATGCGCTGTCGGCCCCTGGGGCCGGCGTGTTGGCTACGTCGGTCATGACAATCCTTTGGAGATGGTGAAGCGGCCGAGGAGGACGAGCAGAGCATCGAAGACGAGAGCGATGAGGACGATGAGGATGGTTCCGGTGAGTGCCATCTCGAGCGCGTTGGCCCCGCCCAGTCGAGACAGGCCGTTGAAGATCAATGACCCGAGACCGGGGCCGAGGACGTAGGCCACGATTGCGGCCACGCCGACGATCATCTGCGTCGAGACGCGGATACCGGTGAGGATCACCGGCCACGCGATCGGCAACTCGACGGTCAGCAGGATCCGCCAGCGCGGCAACCCGATTCCCTGCGCGGACTCGATCACGCTCGCCGGAACCGAGCGGAGTCCGACGATCGCGTTACCGATGACCGGTAGCGCGGCGAAGAACGCGAGCATGATGAACGACGGGACGACACCGAGACCGAACGGCACGATCAGCAGCGCGAGAAGTGCGAGTGAGGGGATCGTGAGCGCCACACGACTCGACGTGAGCGTGAGTGCCGAACCCAGCGGCCGTCGGTAGACGAGGACGGCGATGATGATCGCGACGACCGTTCCGACGAGCACTGTTTGAAACGACAGGGACGCATGCTGATAGGTGAGGAACGTCAGACTTTCGGCGTGCGCGTGGATGTAGCTCCACAAACTGCCCACAGCAATCCCCTCGTCGTGGCGAGCGTTGAGAAGTCTCAGACTACAAAGGGAAAGGGTGTTCGGAGGGGTTCCGCTCGATTCGGGGCCCGAGCCGACGGTCCGCTGTTGCGTCCGCCGGTGCGTTGACCGGTGCGTACGGGTTGCGCGAGTCGATGAAACCGCCGGGTCACGTTTCGATCACGGTGGTTGAAAGGGGCGGTTCGCGGGTAGGGCAGGTCATGAACGTGGGTGTCGTTCCCCCGATGCAGACCTCGTAGGCTAGGAACATGGCTGTCAGCCGTCCATCGGATTCCACCGGCGCGGTGAAGCGCGCCCCCCGCGCGCGGATGACCGGCGCCCAGCGTCGCCTGCAACTGATCGAGGTCGCCCGTGGACTGTTCGCCGAGCGCGGATTCGAGGGCACGTCCATCGAGGAGATCGCCCAGCGCGCCGGAGTCTCGAAGCCGATCGTCTACGAGCATTTCGGCGGCAAGGAGGGGCTGTATGCGGTCGTCGTCGACCGCGAGATGGAGACCCTGCTCGAGATGGTCACGTCGTCGTTGACCAAGAACCGGTCGCTGTACCGAATCCAGCAGGTGGCCTTGGCGCTGTTGACCTACATGGAAGAACGTACCGACGGCTTCCGCATCCTCGTCCGCGGCGACAGCGCGTCGGCAAGCGACAATGCGACGTACGGCAGTCTGCTCAACGACGCGATCAGTCAAGTCGAGCACATTCTCGCCGGTGATTTCGAACGACGCGGCTTTGATCCGAAGCTGGCACCGCTCTACGCCCAGGCCCTCGTCGGGATGGTGTCGGTGACAGCGCAGTGGTGGCTCGACGTCCGGGAACCGCCGAAAGAAGTTGTCGCCGCACACCTGGTCAATCTCTGCTGGAACGGTCTCACCCGCCTGGACCCGGATCCCGAACTCGTGGGGCCGGACTATGTCGAGCCGCGTGACCGTTCTGCAGCTGACGATTCGTCGAGTTCCGCGTCGACACGCGATACTTCCGCGCAGTCGGAGTCGGAGTCGGAGTAGCGCCGAGCCGGGCCGTCCGATCGGAAACCATCGCGCACACGAATGACCCGCGCGTGCGCCTGCTTTGGTGTGCGCGGCCGGTCGTGTTGAGATCGGCATGTGTTCGGACTGCTCACACCTTGTCGTCACACGATGCCCGACGAACTCGTCGCGCAGTGGCGGGCACACCTGTGCGGGCTGTGTCTGTCGTTGCGCGACAATCACGGTCACGCCAGTCGACTGGCCACGAACACCGATGCGGTGATGCTCTCGATTCTCGTCGCCGCCCAGCGCGACACCCCGCCGTCGTCGACGCGGGCAGGTCGCTGTCCGCTGCGGGGAATGCGGTCGGCCGAGGTGGTCGTCGTCGGCGACCCCGGAGTGCGGCTGGCCACCGGAGTCTCGCTGACCCTTGCGGCAGGCAAGGCGGCCGACGTCGTCGAGGAACAGCGATGCGGGTTGGCTCCGGTATCTCGGACGCGACGCATGGTGGCGGGCGGGGTCTCCGGGGCGCTGCGCACCCGCGCCGTCGACGATGGTGCCGTCGCGCGCCTGCTCGACGTCGATTCCATGCTCGCGCGATTGTCCGGTCAGGCCTTGGTCGAATCGCAGTCGCGAGATCTCGACGAATTGACGCGCGCATCGTCGGAAGCCGCGTCGCGTGTGTTCGCGGCGACGGCCGACATCGCTTGCGCGCCTGACAATCGCGAGCATCTCGCAGCAATGGGAGCCGATTTCGGGCGGCTCGCGCACCTCATCGACGCGATCGACGACCTCGCCGACGACCGTGAGCGCGGGACGTTCAATCCGCTCGACACATCGGGTACCACGGTCGACGACGCGCACGCCGAATGTCGACTGTTGGTTCGGGCGATCGCGCGGCGCTACGACGCGCTGCGGTTGCTCGACGACAGGCTGCTGCGCGCCGTGCTCATCGACGGGGTGAGGCACGCGGTGCGCCGCCGGACACCGCATCGCGTCGCCTGCGCGCAACATCGGCCGACGGATATCGGCTCGACTTCGCCACCAGATCAGCAACCGCTACCGGATCAGCAACCGCCGCCACCGTCGGACTATCCGAACGGCTGGCCCTTTCCGCCGCCATTTCGACCGAATCGGCCGTTCCACGAGCGTGTTCTGCCCTTCATGGGCAACACCTGTTGCGGGCCCGCGTGTTTCGCCAACCACTGGAACCACTGCTCGGATACGTGGAAACCCGCCCTGTGCGACTGCGACGACTGTTGTGAATGCGACGACTGTTGTGATTGCGGCGACTGCTGCGACTCTTGTGACTGCGGCGACTGCTGCAGCTGCAATTGACGAGACCCGGATTCAGGTCAGCACCAGCGACCGCTTGGCCAGGCCCATCCAGAAGCCGTCGATGACCTGATCGGCTCGTTGCTCAGGATCGTCGCTGGCGCCGAGCGCGACGAACAGTGGCGCGAAATGCTCGATGGTCGGGTGCGCGTAGGGCATTCCGGGGGCGGTCCGTCGGAAATCGATGAGTGACTCGACGTCGCCATCCGCGAAACGTTCGTGCGCCCAGGCGTCGAATTCCACCGACCAGTTCGGCGGCACGGCTTCTGCGCGATGATCGGTCAGGTATGGCAGCCCGTGGGTGGTGAATCCCGACCCGATGATCAGCACACCCTCGTCCCGCAGTGGTGCGAGTCGCCGTCCGAGGTTGAGCAGTTGCGCCGGGTCGAGCGTCGGAAGAGAGATCTGGAGCACCGGGATGTCGGCCTTCGGATACATGACCGTCAGGGGAACGTAGGCGCCGTGGTCGAGACGTCGGTGCTCGTCGCGGGCGATGGCGGTGCCGTCCGGCATCATCGCCGCGACCCTCGCCGCCAACTCCGGCGCGCCCGGCGACCAATATGTCGTGCGGTAGAACCGCTCGGGAAAGCCCCAGAAATCGTAGGTGAGGGGAGTGGTGGGGTCGGTCGAGCCGATGGTCAGCGGCGCGGCTTCCCAGTGCGCCGAGACCATCAGGATCGCGGTCGGACGATCGAGTTCGCTCGATAGTTCGGTGAGTTGGGAGACCCAGCGTTCACTGTCGACGAGCGGAGGCGCGCCGTGACTCAGGAACAGTGTCGGCTGGCGGGTGGAATCGGGGGCTGACATGCGATCATCGTAGCAAACGGACTACGGTCCGTTTAATTTTCGTGGGCAGAGACACGGTGTGCGGGAGTGTGCTGCGGCCTCGTGGTCGGCAACCGGATCGGCAGCCCGCCGCCGCAAGATGTGATGCCGCCTGTCGATAACGTGATCGGTCCGAGTCCGCCGGCCACCTCGTGCCCTAGAATGGCCGAAGTGTCGTCTACTCCCGCCCTTCACGGACTCGCATCCCTTGCCTGCGCGGACACGAGCATCGCGGCACTGCGTGACCATCGCGACGACCCGCAACTCGCGATCACGGCACCCGACGCTGCACGCCCGTTCGTGGTCAGCTGTCTCTCCGACGTCGCGACCTCCCCTCTTCTCGTGGTGTCGGCCAACGGTCGCGAGGCCGACGATCTGAGCGCAGAGCTGCGCGAACTGCTCGCCGACGAATCCGCGGTGGCCCAGTTCCCGTCGTGGGAGACGCTTCCCCATGAACGACTCTCGCCGAGTGCCGAGGTCGTCGGCCAACGTCTCGAGGTCCTGCACCGACTCGCGCACCCCGGTGATTCGCCACTGCGTGTGGTGGTCACCACGGTGCGCTCCCTCGTGCAACCGATGGCGCCGGGACTGGGTGACATGCGCGCCATCACCCTGCGCGAGGGGATCGAACTCGACTTCGACGCCCTGCTCACCGATCTCGTCGAGATGGCATACGAACGCGTGGACATGGTCGGTCGTCGTGGCGAATTCGCGGTTCGCGGCGGCATACTCGACGTTTTCCCCACCACCGCGGACTTTCCTGTGCGCGTCGAGTTCTGGGGGGACGAGATCACCGAGATGCGCGCGTTCTCGGTGGCTGATCAGCGCAGTCAACCCGAGGTCGACGCCTCGGTTGTGCTGATCCACCCCTGCCGCGAGTTGCTGCTCACTCCACCCGTCCGCGAACGCGCGGCCGCGCTCGCGGTCGAGAACGCGGACGATCCCTCACTCGTCGACATGCTGACCTCACTCGCGGAGGGCATTCCGGTGGCCGGGATGGAGGCGATGACACCCGCGCTCGTCGACGGCGAGATGCAGTTGCTGACCGAGGTGATGCCTGCAGGCACCCGCGTGCTGGTGCTCGACCCCGAGAAGGTGCGCACCCGCGCCGCCGACCTCGCACAGACCGGCGCAGAGTTCCTCGAAGCGTCGTGGAACGCCGCCGCGATGGGCGCATCGGCGCCGGTGGACACGAGATCGATGGCAGGCCCGACGGGGATCGACCTACAGGCCAGCGCGTATCGGCCCCTCGATGACGTCGAGAAGTCGACCCTGGCGGCAGGCCGGTCATGGTGGACGATGAGTCCGCTGTCCGCGGGGTTCGGCGAAGAATACGAACTCGACATCACGCCGGGGCCCGCGCCGCACGGCGACGACGAGGAGATCCGGATCGTCTTCGCCGGACTGCGTGCACACGTGAGCGCGGGCAACACAGCAGCGATCGTGGTGGCGGGCAAGGGCACCGCGGCACGCGTATGCGAACGACTCGCCGACGCGGAGGTACCGCACGCACTCCGCGACGAGGGCGCACGACCCGAGCCCGGCACCGTCTCTGTCTTCAACGGCACCCTGCGCCACGGAATCGTCAGTCCCAGTGCTGGGCTCGTTGTCGTCACCGAAACCGATCTCACCGGCAACCGCGTCGCCAGTGTGCGGGACGGAAAGCGGTTGCCCGCCAAGCGTCGTAACCAGGTGGATCCGCTGGCGCTCACCGCGGGTGACCTCGTCGTGCACGACCAGCACGGCATCGGCAAGTTCGTCGAGATGATCGAGCGGACGGTGTCGGGTGCGCGCCGCGAGTACCTGGTGCTGGAGTACGCGGCGTCCAAGCGCGGGCAACCCGGCGATCGGCTCTACGTGCCGATGGATTCGCTCGATCAGTTGTCGCGTTATGTCGGTGGTGAACAACCGTCGCTCTCGAAGCTCGGTGGTTCCGACTGGCAGAACACGAAACGTAAGGCGCGCAAGGCGGTTCGTGAGATCGCCGGTGAACTCGTCCAGCTCTACGCCGCGCGGCACGCCGCCCCCGGCTATGCCTACAGCCCCGACACCCCGTGGCAGCGCGAGATGGAGGACGCGTTCGACTTCACCGAAACGGTCGATCAGATGACGGTGATCGGCGAGGTCAAGGACGACATGGAGAAGCCCGTCCCGATGGACCGGGTGATCGTCGGCGACGTGGGGTACGGCAAGACCGAGATCGCCGTTCGCGCCGCGTTCAAGGCTGTGCAGGACGGCAAGCAGGTCGCCGTCCTGGTGCCAACGACCATTCTCGCGCAACAACATCTACAAACCTTCACCGAGCGCATGGCCGGGTTCCCGGTTCGTATCCGCGGACTGTCCCGCTTCACCGATGCCAAGGAGTCGCGCGAGATCATCAAGGAGATGGCGCAGGGTGAGGTCGACATCGTCATCGGCACGCACCGTCTGCTCCAGACCGGCGTCACGTGGAAAGATCTCGGCTTGGTGATCGTCGACGAGGAACAGCGATTCGGTGTCGAACACAAGGAACACATCAAGTCGCTGCGGACACACGTCGACGTCCTCACCATGTCGGCCACGCCGATACCGCGCACGCTCGAGATGTCGATGGCAGGTATCCGCGAGATGTCGACAATCCTCACGCCGCCGGAGGAGCGTCACCCTGTCCTCACCTATGTGGGCGCGTATTCGCCGAAGCAGGTGGCTGCGGCGATCCGACGAGAACTGTTGCGCGACGGACAGGTCTTCTACGTGCACAACCGTGTGTCGACGATCGACAAGACGGCACGCGACATCGCCGCCATGGTGCCCGAGGCGAGAGTTGCCGTGGCACATGGCCAGATGAACGAGGATCAACTCGAACGCACCGTCGCCGGGTTCTGGAACCGCGAGTACGACGTTCTCGTGTGCACCACGATCATCGAAACAGGCCTCGACATCTCCAACGCCAACACGCTGATCGTCGATCGCGCGGAGAATCTCGGCCTGTCGCAATTGCATCAGTTGCGTGGCCGGGTCGGCCGCAGCCGCGAGCGTGGTTACGCATACCTGCTCTACAGTCCCGAAAAGCCGCTCACCGAAACGGCATACGACCGGCTGGCCACCATCGCGCAGAACAACGAACTCGGTGCAGGCATGGCCGTCGCACTCAAGGACCTCGAATTGCGCGGCGCGGGAAATGTTCTGGGCGCCGAGCAGTCGGGTCACGTCGCCGGCGTCGGATTCGATCTGTACGTGCGACTCGTCGGCGAAGCTGTCGAGGCCTACCGTGCGGCCGCAGACGGGCAGCCCGTCTCGTCGACCGAACCCTCTGAGGTGCGCATCGATCTTCCCGTCGATGCGCACATCCCGGTCGAGTACGTCGATTCGGACCGACTGCGACTCGAGGCGTACCGCAAATTGGCTTCCGCCACCTCCGACGACGAGGTCGACGGTGTGATGACCGAACTCACCGATCGTTACGGGGAGCCACCCGAGGAGACCCGACGCCTGGCGTCGATCGCGAAGCTGCGTCTGGTCGCTCGCGAACGCGGGGTCACCGAGGTCGGCGCGAGCGGCACCAGCGTCAAGATCGCGCCGCTTCCGCTCCTCGACAGCGAGCAGGTCAGACTCAAGCGCCTGTATTCGGCGGCGTCGTTCCGCGCGACGACTTCGGTTGTCACCCTACCGATCCCGAGGACCGGAGGGGTCGGCTCGGCGCGGCTGCGCGACGACGAACTCATCGAGTACCTCGCGACGTTCCTGCGCACGCTCAAGCCGCTCGAGCGAGTCGCTGGGTGACAGAGCAGGAGTCCCGATGACGGTGGTGGTGCTCGGTCCGCGCAGCCCTGAACTGATCCCGCTCGCTGCCCGCTCGTCGCTGACGGGCACCGTGCTCGTGACCGAGGACGTGCCTGCGTCGGTGCTGTGGGAACTCGACCGTGTCGAACCCGTCGCCGCCGACTCCGACGACGCGCTCACCCTGCTCACCACCGACCCCCGCCATCCGGCGGTGCTGGCTCGTATCGCCAACGGCGACAGGGTTGTCGAGGTACCCCGGCAGTCGGGGCGCGAGCTGCTCGACGCCGTCGCACTGATGGACACGCTACGACGAAACGGACCGTGGGAGTCGACGCAGACGCACTCGTCGCTACGTCGTTACCTCCTCGAGGAGGTCTACGAACTGCTCGACGCCATCGACGGCGACGACCAGGAGAACCTTCGCGAGGAACTCGGAGATCTGTTGCTGCAGGTGTTGTTCCACGCGCGCATCGCGGCCGACGATCCGGTGGCACCGTTCGACATCGACGACGTCGCGCGCAGTTTCACCGAGAAGGTGCGCGGCCGAACGCCAGGTGTTCTGTCCGGTGAACACGCCGACCTCGAGACGCAGATCCGAGAGTGGGAGGAGCGCAAAGCAGCGGAGAAGAAGCGGGGTTCGGTGCTCGACGGCATCGCAACGACGGCACCGGCTCTGGCGATGACCCAGAAGGTTCTCGAACGCCTGACAGCCGCGCACTATCCGACCGAGACCATCGACCCGGACGTGCTGACGGTGACCGTCGAGGTGAACGACGACAGCGTCGAGGCGTCCGCGCGGGAGCGAACACTGCGCCTGATGGAGCACGTTCGTGCCGCCGAGGCGCGTGCCAAGAGCGACGGCATCGTGCTGGATTCACGCGAGGCATGGGAGTCGGTGCTCACGTGAGACCCGGATGCGGGCTGACTCGCAGAATGTGTGGGCTGTAGCAGCCACATCTTTCGATACGACCCACATTCAGTTGTAACCCGCGACCACATGGGCAAACGTCGGGTGCATCATGGGTGGATGCCTTTCGACAACACAGGCGGCCCCGCTGGCGCCTCGGATCCGACGCGGGAGAACGTCATCTTCGTGCACTGGCACGACCTGGGGCGTCACCTGGCGTGTTACGGCGCGGACGGCGTGGAGAGCCCGAACATGGACGCGCTGGCTTCCGAGGGGATTCTGTTCACCGACGCTCACGCCACCGCGCCGCTGTGCTCGCCTGCGCGCGGCTCGTTGTTCACCGGCCAGTATCCGCACCACAACGGACTCGTGGGTCTCGCACATCACGGGTTCGAGTATCGGGACGGGGTGCGGACCCTTCCGTCGCTGCTCGGTGAGGCCGGCTACCGCACCGTGCTCTTCGGCATGCAGCACGAGAGTTCCGATCCCCAGCGGCTCGGATTCGACACGGTCGACGTCTCCGACTCGCGCTGCGACCACGTGGTGGCAGAGTCGCAGCGGTGGTTGCGCAGGCACGTCGAGAAGTCGACGAATCAGCAACCAGCACAACCTTTCCTGCTGACCGCGGGGTTCTTCGAAACCCACCGGCCCTATCCCGTCGACGAGTACAAGCACCCAGACACCTCTGGCATCGAGGTCCCCGGCTTCCTACCGGACACCGACGACGTCCGCGACGACCTTGCCGGATTGCACGGCAGTATCGCCAAAGCCGACGCCGCAGTGGGGCGCCTGCTCGACACCGTCTCCGACCTCGGTCTCGACGACACCACCTGGATCGTCTTCATCACCGACCACGGACTGGCCTTCCCGCGCGCCAAGTCGACGCTCTACGCCGAGGGCACGGGCGTTGCGCTCATCGTCCGCCCTCCCACTGGGCGGGGGATCGAGCCGCGTGTGTACGACGACCTCTTCTCCGGGGTGGATCTCACCCCCACGATCCTCGATCTACTCGGTCTCGATGCGCCTGCCGACGTCGACGGTGTCTCGCACGCACCCGAGATCGCACGACGCGAACACGGCCCGATCCGCGGCGCGGTCTTCACCGAGAAGACC
Organism: Gordonia otitidis; assembly: GCF_020735545.1. Classification (NCBI taxonomy): domain Bacteria; kingdom Bacillati; phylum Actinomycetota; class Actinomycetes; order Mycobacteriales; family Gordoniaceae; genus Gordonia; species Gordonia otitidis. The sequence continues at coordinate 674,530 of NZ_CP085974.1, read as the reverse complement.
TATCACGACGCCTACGACCCGATCCGCGCGATTCGCACGAAGCGGTACAGCTACATCGAGAACTACGCTCACCGGCCTGCGCTGCTGCTGCCGCTCGACATCGCCGACAGCCCCTCGGCGCGCTCACTCGACACGTCGGTCATCGCGGCCGAGCGGCCGGCCGTCGAACTCTACGATCTCGACAACGATCCGTTCGAACGCACCAATCTGGCCGACGATCCGACTTATGCGCAGGTGCGCGCAGAATTGGCTGCGCGACTGACCCAATGGCGTGCCGAGACGGCCGACGCATTGCCCGACGAGGCGACGGGAACCGCCATCGCGGACCGGTTCATGACCCGGTACTTCGAGCAGGCCGACGACATACCCGCCGACGAGCAGGCACTTCCGTCGCGGCGTCCGCTGGGCAGGGAGCGTGATCTCACCGGCGAACTGCAGCGCGGTGACGTGGACGAGGAGGCGCGCGACTCCTCCGATGTCCCCGGTTCGCGTCGATGACGCACATGGCGGGAGTTTTGTAAAGGTTTTCGGCCTCGCGGCGTCTAAATTCCCAGGTTGCGGGCGGTTTTCGCCTGGCTACACTGAGCGGGTGCCGCCAGTCGACAACTACCTCGTATGTGCCAGCCAGCGCAGCGGGAGCACCTTGCTCGTCGAATCGCTCGCCGCGACAGGCGTCGCGGGAACCCCGGAGGAGTTCTTCCAGGAGTTCCCGTCGTCGTCCCATTCGCCGCAGCCGCGGGAGTGGTTCGCGGACGTCGACGATCCACAGATCCTGGATCTACTCGCCGAGGTCGACGACGGCGTGGTCGACGGGCGAACGTTCGCGCAGTGGCGCGCCGATGTTCTCGCCGAGGGCCGTTCGGCGAACGGGGTGTGGGGCGGAAAGCTGATGTGGAATCAGACGCCGCTGCTGATAACCCGTGCTCGTATCGGCTCCGGCTCGCTGCGTGCGGCCATTCGCGCACTCCTCGGTTCCGATCCTCTCTACGTGCACGTGTACCGGGAAGACGTCGTGCCGCAGGCGGTGTCGATGTGGCGAGCGGTCCAGACCCGTGTGTGGCGACACGACGGCGGGCAGGACGCCGGCACCGCGGTCTACCATGCCGAGGGTATCGCGCATCTCGCGCGAATTCTGTTGCAGCAGGAGCGATCCTGGCGTGACTGGTTCGTGGCCGAAGGCATCGAACCACTCGAGATCGAGTTCGCTGAACTCACCAAGGATCCGTCGGGAACCACCGCTCGGGTGCTCTCCGCGCTCGGGCAGGACCCCACCCTCGCGCCGCCACCACCGTTGAAACCACAGTCCGATGCCCGTTCCAAGGAGTGGGTCGAGCGCTACCGCGATGACGCGGTACGGAACGGATATCCCCAGTGAGCGCAGAGACGACCACCACAGCACAAGACACTGAAGCCTCGCCGGACAGCGTCGACGTCGAGCACGTGTCCGCGCTGCGTGTGCTGGAGGCCGAGGCGGTGCACATCATCCGTGAGGTTGCGGCCGAACTCGAACGACCTGTGCTGCTGTTCTCCGGTGGCAAGGATTCGATCGTGCTCCTTCGGCTGGCGGAGAAAGCATTTCGTCCACATCCCCTGCCGTTCCCGATCCTCCATGTCGACACCGGCCACAACTTCGACGAGGTCATCGAGTTCCGTGATCGCCGGGTCTCGCCGAATGACGACAATCCCGACGGCATCAAGCTTCTCGTCGCCTCGGTTCCCGACGCCATCGCGGCCGGGCGTATCGCCGAGTCGACCGACCCGTCCGGCTCGCGCAACCGCCTGCAGACACGCGTGCTGCTCGATGCGCTGGAGGAGGGAGGCTTCGACGCCGCATTCGGTGGTGCCCGTCGCGACGAAGACAGGGCGCGCGCCAAGGAACGTGTCTTCAGCTTCCGCGACGAGTTCGGCCAGTGGGATCCGCGGGCACAGCGCCCCGAGCCGTGGTCGTTGTACAACGGTCGGATTCGACGCGGCGAGTCGGTCCGTGTGTTCCCCCTGTCGAACTGGACCGAAACCGACATCTGGCGCTACATCGAACTCGAAGACCTTGAACTACCGTCGATCTATTTCGCGGCACAACGCGAGGTGTTCGACCGCGACGGCATCCTTCTCGCCGTTTCGCCGTATTCGCAACCTGATTCGCCGGCCGACGTGACGACCGAATGGGTGCGGTATCGCACGGTCGGAGACCTGACCATCACCGGCGCCGTGCGCTCGCGGGCGACGACCATCCCCGAGATCATCGAGGAGATCAGCGTCGCGACGGTGTCCGAGCGCGGCGAAACGCGTGCCGACGACCGAACGTCGTCTGCCGCCATGGAGGATCGCAAACGAGAGGGCTACTTCTGATGACCGAGACAGTGGCCCGGACAGCGCCGAACGGCGCGGCAACGACGGCTTCAGTGGCAGATTCCACTGCGACGCACAGCAACCCGCCGACACGTCGTCGGCAGATGCTGCGCCTGGCCACCGCGGGCAGCGTCGACGACGGGAAGTCGACGCTGATCGGCCGCATCCTGCACGACACCGGTTCGCTGCCCACCGATCATCTCGCCGGCGTGACGTCCGACGACGGCGACGTCGACCTCGCGGCGCTCTCGGACGGCTTACGCGCCGAACGAGAGCAGGGCATCACCATCGACGTCGCCTACCGCTTCTTCTCGAGTTCAACTCGCAGTTATGTTCTCGCCGACACGCCCGGGCACGAGCGTTACACGCGCAACACATTCACCGGAGCGTCGAACGCCCACGTCGCCGTGCTTCTGGTCGACGCGCGAAAGGGGCTGCTGCGCCAGACTCGTCGGCATGCGCGGATCGCCACACTCGTGGGTGTTCCGCACATCGTCGCAGCGGTCAACAAGATCGATCTCGTCGACTTCTCCGCTGAACGTTTCGCGGAACTGACCGCAGAGCTCGACGAGCTCGCGACGAATGTCGGTGCCGCCGAGATCACCGCGATCCCGGTAGCGGCCAAGCTCGGCGACAATGTCGTCCATCGGTCCGACAACACGCCCTGGTACACCGGGCCGACACTGCTCGAGTACCTCGAGGACATCGAGCTGCACGCCCCGAATCCTGTTGCGCGCGAACTACGTCTGCCGATCCAGTGGGTTTCCCGGCCGGGTCCCGACGGCAAGCGGAGCTACACCGGACGGGTCGCTGCGGGAACCCTCGACGTCGGCGACCGGGTCGTCGTGCTGCCGTCCGGCTCACGCACCACCGTGACCGCGCTCGACACTCTCGACCCGCAGAGGCCGACCGCCGTTGCGCCGCTGTCGGTGTCGATCCAGCTCGCCGACGACATCGACGTCGGCCGAGGCGATGTGATCGTCAGCGGACTCGACGACGCGCACCTTCCCGTTGCGGCTCGTGAACTGTCGGCGACGGTGTGCTGGCTGTCGGAAACACCGTTGCATGCCGGAGATCGGGTCGCTCTCAAACAGGGGGCGTCGACGGTACGCGCCACCGTCCAGGCGCTCGAACGCAAGCTCGACCCAGAGACGCTGCTCGAGCAGGTGGGGCCATCGGAGTTGGCGCTCAACGACATCGGCACGCTCACGTTGCGCACGTCGTCGGTGGTGGTCGCCGACCCGTACTCGAGCAACCGTGACACCGGTGCTTTCATCCTCATCGATGAGGCGTCGAACGACACGGTGGGAGCGGGCACGATCCTCGAAGCGCGCGAGGTGATTCCGGGCAAGGCGACCCGCAACGACATCAAGTGGCACCCGAGTGCGCTGAGCCGCCAGGAGAGGTGGACGAAGACCGGGCAGCGGGGTGCCACGGTATGGCTCACCGGATTACCCGCATCCGGTAAGTCGACCGTGGCCGTTGCGCTCGAACGCGAGTTGGTCAACCGCGCACGAGTGGCCTACCTCGTCGACGGTGACAACATCCGGCACGGAATCTCCGACGACCTCGGCTTCTCGCCCGGCGACCGTGCCGAGAACATCAGGCGCGTCGGGCATCTCGCGCGACTGTTCGCCGACGCCGGTGTGATCGCGATCGCGTCGATGGTCTCGCCACTGAGGTCCGACCGCGAGATCGCGCGCGAATTGCATGCCGCTGCCGACCTGGACTTCGTCGAGGTCCACGTGTCGACGCCGGTCCGCGAGTGTGAACGTCGGGATCCCAAGGGACTCTATGAGCGGGCACGGCGCGGAGAGCTCAAGGGGCTCACCGGGGTCGACGCACCCTACGAGAAGCCCGAGAGCCCGGATCTGCGGTTCGACACGACGGGTGCCGACATCGCCGAGCTCGCCGGGCAGATCGTCGACGAGTTGGTGCGGCGGGGCGTCTTGGAGGAGTGATCTCGACAGGCTCGAGCAGCGGGTAGGACTGCGGCCTACCGTCAGGCGCGTGTGGGAAGTGGGGGAAGGGTTTCTCCCGCGAGTTTCTGCACGGGGGTGTCGGGTTGCGCCGGGGGTAGGAAGTAGGGGAAAGGCTTCTTCCGTGGGTTATGTGCGCTTCCACGGGAAGTGTCGCGGGGAAACGTCAGAAAGTGGGGGAAGGATTCTTTCCCTCACTTTCTGCCACCGTGCGCCGCGCCTCGTGCCCCGTGCAGCCGCGCCTCGGGCCCCGTACGCCGCGCCTCGTGCCCTGGCCCTGCGCGCCACGCCCCACAGCGCGGCCCCGCGCAGGCCGTCCCACAAACCGGCGGACGGCCTCCTCGGCCAGTTCGTGCTAGTCCGTGTACCCGAACAGCTTCTTGCCGTACCAGTCGCCGATCTTGGCGAGGCCGGGCGGAATGGCGAACAGTGAGCTCGAGATGGGAGCTATGTATTCGTTGAGCCCGTCCTGGGCCAGGTTGTTCTGGATGCGGACGAATTGCTCGTGCGCATTCTTCTGGTACGCGATGAAGAACAGTCCGGCTGCGAGTGTTCCGGTGCGCGTATCGATTCCGTCGGTGTAGTTGTAACCACGCCGCAGTATCTGAGCGCCCCCGTTGTTGTCGGGGTGGGCCAACCGCACATGTGAGAACCGGTCGACTGCGAACTTCCCGGTGTCGAGCCGCTTGTGGAAGTCGACCGCGGTGAATTCGCTGCCGCCGGACAGCGGCGCGCCGTCGTCCTTCGACCGGCCGAAAATCAGCTCCTGGTCGGAGATGTCGTCGGAGTCCCATGCCTCGATGTGCATACGGATCTTGCGCGACACCAGGTATGAGCCGCCCTTCATCCACGGCTGGTCGGTCTCGTCGCCGACCCACACCCATTCTTTGGCGACGCTCGGATCCTCCGCCTTGATGTTGGCGGTTCCGTCCTTGAACCCCAGCAGGTTGCGCGGGGTCACCTGCGACGTCGAGGTGGCCGACGCCCGGCCGAACCCCTCCTGGAGCCAGCGGAGTGTGACGGTGCTGCGTCCGATTCGAGCGAGGTTGCGTACGGCGTGGAACGCGACCTGCGGGTCCTCGGAACACGCTTGCACGCAGATGTCCCCACCGCTGATCGACGGATCGATCGTCGTGTCGACCGCCAACTGGCCCAAGGGTTTCAGCGCGGCGGGCATCTTGTCGCGTAGGCCGAACCTGTCGTCGAACAGACTCGGGCCGAAACCCACCGTCACGGTGAGTTTGCTCGGTCCGAGATCGAACGCCTCGCCGGTGTCGGCAGGTGGTGAACCAGGCCGAGTCTCCACAGGTCCGACGGGTTTGCCCTCGGTGAGGAGGCTCGCGGCGGCCGCCCAGCGCGCGAGCATCACTTCGAGTTGCTGGGTCGTGACCGAGTCGGCCACGTCGAATGCCGCGAACACCAGCGAATTCTGTTGTGGAGTGATGATCCCGGCCTGGTGTTCGCCGTAGAACTCGACCGTCTCGGCAGCGGCGTCCGTCGGTTTCGGGGCGGCGGCATAACCGATGGCGCCACCCGCCGCGCCGCCGACGACGACTCCCGCGAGTCCGGCGACACCGAGAAATCCCCTGCGTCCCAACCGCGGTCCGCGTCCTCGGTCGTCGCCGGACGGTTGTGTGGTCTGGTCGGATGGGGTGGTGTCATCCGGTTGCTGTGGTGGAGTGTCGTCGGCGGCCATCACATCAGCTCGCTGCCGCGATCTTTCCGCCGGCCTGTGCCAGCGGATCCTTGACGGCGACGATGGCGGCCGCCATCTCGCGCTTCTGCTCGGCGGTCACCTGGGTGAAGTTCTTGAAGCCACCCGGTTCGTTGGGATCGCGGAACGTGTCGATGAGCGAGTCGACCTTGCCGAACGCATCGGTGATGGTCTGCGTGAGCTGCGGATCGATGTCCTTGAGCGCGGGCTTGACCACTGCGAACGCCTGCTCAGAGCCCTCGATGTTCGCCTGCATGTCGAGGATGTCGATGTGCGAGTACGCCTCTTCCTCACCGGTCAGCTTGGTGGTCGAGACCTCGTCGAGCAGATCGCCTGCACCGTTGACGATCTCGGCCGGAGCAAAGGTGAACTCGGGCTTGTTGACGACGGTCTTGAGTAATTCCACGTTCTTCTGCAGCTGGTCCGCGACGGGGCCCATGTTGGCGAGGTTCTTGTCCTGGTAGATCGCCTTCTCGAGGACGTGGAAGCCCTCCCACTTGTCGCCGGGACCGACGGCATCGGGGCGCGCGTCGATTGCGAAATCGAGACTGACCGAAGCGTTGTCGGAGCAGTCCGTCGAACCGTCGGTGCAGAATGCGCCCGCGATCGGCTCGATGCGCTCGTAGTAGGGACGGGCCTTCGGGTATGCCTCGGTGGCGCCCGCGAGGTCGTTCGCCTTGACCGCGGCGGTCAGCTTCCCGGTGTAGTCGGCGAGGCTACCCACCTGGGTGACGACGTAGGCCTTGTAGTCGGTCGACGCCGTCTTCAGCTTGTCTGCCACGGTTCCGGTCGCCTCCGCGGCCTTGCCGGTGACGGTGAACTGGGTCTTCTCGCTGGCCGCGCCGGGGCAGTAGAGCTCGTAGGTTCCGCCGTCGAGCTTGTGGGAGAACGACACCGACGCCATACCGGGAGCGATGTTCTCCCGCTCGGCCAGAATGCGGTTGTCCTTGATCAGCTCGACCTCGCTGACCGCGGCGGCATTCGTGTTGGTGATCTCGAAGGTGATGGGACCGGCGTCGACCTTGTCAGGAGCGGCTTTACAGCCCTGATCGGTGATCTCGACCTTGACGGTCTTCACATCCGACGACGAGTTCGACGAGTCGGAGCTGTCCGAACAGCCCGCGATCCCGACGACGGCGACGGCTGCCGCGCCGACGGCCACCAGTGGTCGCACCCTCATGTGGTTTTCTCCTTTGTGTGAGCGGGGTCGTCAAGAGCCCCTGCCTGCAAATCCTCGTGATCGTCCGGCTCGTCCACACGTCTGCGCGTCAGCAAGAGCGCACAGGCGACGATGGCGGCGATGACCGCGCACCCGGCAAGCCACAGCGGCAGTACGACCGAACGGAAGTGATGGTCGGAGCGCTGATCGACGGCCTGCTGCAATGCGGCGAGTTCGTCGGCGCCCGCGGTGTGCTCGGCGTCGAACATCGCGACCTTTCCGAGCACCACAGCCGCGCCCGACTCGGGTGTGGCCGTCGCTGTCACCACGTAGTGGACATCAGCGGCGACCGGCGTGTGGAAAGTCGGATCGACGCTCGTCGTGACCGTTGCGGTCACCGTGTAGACGACCGATGCGTCGACGCCGAAGGTCTGGGTGTTCAGACCGACCGGAAGTCGGCCGTTGTTGCCCGCCGCCACCTGTGCGGGGGTGACACGCGCCGGAGCGTCGGGGATCAACACGTCGATGTCGAGGTTCGGTGAGACGAGTTGCTGATAGGTCGGAAAGCTCGTTGATCCGATCTGGGCGTCGTCGGTCGCCGTGAGCTTGGGCAGCGGAGTCGTGACGGTGCCCGACGTGAGAGCCCCCGTGGCCAGCGACGCGTCGGCGGAGTCGATCCGCACCGACACGGGGTCGGGAACACGCACGCTCCGTCCCGCCAGCACTCCCGATGTCGACGGTGTGCCCGAGACGCTCGCGCGCAACGTGTCGGACGGGGCGGACGGTTGAGCGGGTGCCGTGGACAACACTGCGATCGCTGCCACCGCGAGCACTGCGGCGAGCGCGCCGCAGGCCAGCCCGGCCGCACGCCGGGGGAACGACTTACCGGCAGGCCACAGCACGATCATGCCGACCACCAGCAGGTACACCGCCCAGCCGACGACCTCGATGAGTACGGGTCTCGGTTGGATGCCCAGCACACCGGTCAGCAGTGAGGACTGAAGCGACCCGGGCTGAACGAGCCAAGTGAGATCGACAACCTGCTGCTGGCCGACGTTCAGCCAGCCGGCCTCGTGAGCTGTGCGGAATGCGGTCATCACGAGGCCTGCCGCGACGAGCGCCAACAGAAGACCGGTGACCTTGAAGAAGCGTGCGAGGTTGATGTGCACACCACCGCGGTAGATGCCGTAGCCCAGGATGACCGCGATGCCGATGCCGATGATCGCGCCCACTGCCGACGGCAGCGCGTTATGGCTTGCGTTGAATGCAGCCACCAGGAAGACGGAGGTCTCCAGTCCCTCACGCAGCACGGCCAGGAACGCCATCATCACGAATGCAACGGCGGAGCCCTCGTTCACTGCGTCGGTGGCCGCAGCCTCCAGGTCACCCTTGAGATCGCGGGCGTGTTCGCGCATCCACACGATCATGTAGGTGACCATCACGACGGCGATGGCGCCGATGACTGTTTCGAGGCCCTCTTGTTGGCGCTGCGGGAGGTCGCGGGACAGCACCTCGAGGCCGATGGCCACAGCCACGCAGATCGCGACCGCCACGCCGACGCCGACCCACATCCACCGCAGGGCGTCGGTGCGTCCCTGGCGTCGCAGGAATGCCGCGATGATGCCCACGATGAGCGCCGCCTCGAGGCCTTCGCGAAGGCCGATGATGAGGGTCGCGAACACAGTGATTCTCCGGATTGTCTGAAATGTACGTTTTGGCTGGTCAGCCCAGCCTTACCGTATATGAGCCAGCTAAGGCTACGCTCTGCGATGCGGGATCACCAAGGGACCAATGGCACCATGGTGAATCGATGATCACCGTTCGACGGGCACTCGCCTCGATTTCCGCTCTGACATGCGTCGCGATGATGACGTCTGCGTGCCTCGACCTCCCGTCGTTGAAGCGACCCGACATTCCCGACGGCATCCCGCCCGGTCTGGGTGCGCCCGTTCCCTACGTCGACATCAACGCAGCCGGCCGTACCGCTGAACAGCTCCGCGAGTGGGCGCGCCCTATTTCCGACGCCACCGGCATCCCGTTCGTCGCACTCGAGGCCTACGGCAACGCTGCGGAGATCCAACGGCAGCAGCACCCCGAATGCGGGATCGGATGGACCACCCTTGCCGGAATCGGCGGCGTCGAGAGCAAGCACGGTCGTCACCACGGCTCGGAGATCGCACCCAACGGTGATGTCAGGCCACCCATTCGGGGCGTGCCGCTCGACGGCACCCGGGGAAACATGGAGATCCCCGACACCGACGGCGGCAAGCTCGACGGCGATGCCACCCACGACCGAGCGATGGGCCCGTTCCAGTTCATCCCCGAGACCTGGCGGCGCTATGGCGTCGACGCCAACGGCGACGGTCGCGCTGATCCGGACAACATCGACGACGCCGCGTTGTCCGCCGCGCGCTACCTGTGCGTGTCCTCCGGCGGCGACATGACCACACCACAGGGCTGGGAGAAAGCGGTCAAGGTCTACAACAACTCGATGGCGTACGTGATCGACGTGCGCGACCACGCGAACGCCTATTCGATCAACGTGCGGTACTGACCGTCCCGCCCATCGGCGACGCTGTCAGCTCTCGATGCGTGACTGTTGCCTTCACCGACTAGGCTTTGTTCCCGTACCCGTCGGCTGCGTGAGGTGCCGCCGACATGTTCACCGATAGGGGCAAACACCGTGGCAATCATCGAACAGGTTGGTGCACGCGAAATCCTGGACTCGCGAGGCAACCCGACTGTCGAGGTCGAGGTCGTCCTCGACGATGGCACGTTCACTCGTGCCGCAGTGCCATCCGGCGCGTCGACGGGTGAGCACGAGGCCGTCGAACTGCGTGACGGCGGCAAGCGTTACGGCGGCAAGGGCGTGACGAAGGCCGTCGAGGGTGTGTTGAGCGAACTGGCGCCCGCGGTCATCGGAATCGAGGCCGAGGAGCAACGACTCGTCGACCAGGCACTCATCGACGCCGACGGAACTCCGGACAAGAGTCGACTCGGAGCCAACGCCATTCTCGGCGTGTCGCTCGCAGTGGCCAAGGGCGCCGCGGAATCGGCGGGTCTGCCGCTGTTCCGCTACATCGGTGGACCCAACGCTCACATCCTCCCCGTTCCGATGATGAACATCATCAACGGCGGTGAGCATGCCGACAACGGCATCGACTTCCAGGAGTTCATGATCGCCCCGATCGGAGCCCCCACCTTCAAGGAGGCGCTGCGCTGGGGAGCGGAGGTCTACCACTCGCTCAAGTCGGTGCTCCACAAGCGTGGCCTGAACACGGCCCTCGGCGATGAGGGTGGCTTCGCGCCCGACCTTCCCGACACGGCCTCGGCGATCGCGGTCATCGGTGAAGCGGTCGAGGCCGCCGGTTACAACTTCGGTCGTGACATCGCCATCGCGCTCGATGCCGCGGCGACCGAGTTCTACAGTGACGGCGCCTACAACCTCGAGGGAAAGAAGCTCTCGAGCGACGAGATGATCAGCTACTACGAGAAGCTCGTCGACGAATTCCCGATCGTGTCGATCGAGGACGGTCTCTCCGAGGACGACTGGGACGGATGGGTCAAGTTGACCGACGCCCTCGGTGACAAGGTGCAGCTCGTCGGCGACGATCTGTTCGTCACCAATCCCGAGCGGCTCGAAGAGGGAATCTCCAAGGGGGCGGCAAATGCGTTGCTGGTCAAGGTGAATCAGATCGGCACACTCACCGAGACGCTCGACGCCGTCGCGCTCGCCCACAACAACGGCTACAAGACCATGATGAGCCACCGTTCGGGCGAGACCGAGGACACCACGATCGCCGACCTCGCCGTCGCGTGTGGCTGTGGTCAGATCAAGTCCGGCGCACCTGCTCGCAGTGAGCGCGTCGCGAAGTACAACCAGCTGCTGCGCATCGAAGAGGGCCTCGGCGACGCGGCACGCTACGCGGGAGACCTCGCCTTCCCCCGATATTCGTACGGTTCGTGATTAGCTAGAGCCCATGGCACAGGGCTCAGCACGTCGGCGCACGCGTGCGTCGACCAGCGATCCCCGCTCCCGGGAGCGTGCCCGCAAGACACCCCGGCGCGAGCGGTCGACATCTCGTCGTTCGCCGGTCTCGGTCATCGAGACCGGCGAACAGGAGGTTTACGACGACGCGCCCCTGGATTTCGACGCAGAGATCACTGACAGCGCCGAGGACGTCGTCAGCGAGAACGGCGCGATCTCCCGCGTCCGCCAGGAACGCGAACGGCTGCGGGCACAACGTCGACGACGAGCGGGATTCACCGAACGACTCGCGCGACGACTGCACCGTGTCGATGCCAAACGCGCAGTCGTGTTGTCACTGGTCGTCGGGGTCGTCGCACTGACGCTGGCGATGCCGATGCGCACATACTTCTCGCAGCACTCCGAGTTCTCCCAACTGGAGCAATCGAATGCCCAGTTGCGTGACCAGGTCGCCGACTACCAGCAGAAGGTCAACGAGCAGAACGACCCCGCCTACATCGAGGCGAAGGCGCGGGAGCGCTTGAAGCTGGCCAAACCGGGCGAGACCCCGTTCATCATGTTGTACCCCGACGAGGCGGCCAAGAGTGCTGCGCGCGAGCGGGAAGCCGCGCACGAGGCCAACCCCTGGTACGGCAACCTGTGGCAGTCGGTGTCCACTCCGCCCGGCGCCGACGCGCCGGGGTCACACTGAGCGCGCAACGCCGAACTGGTAGCAAAGAGGACGTGAGTACACCCGACGCCAACCCGTCTGCCGGCCACCAGGTGAGCGACGAGGATCTGGCAACGATTGCCGCGCAACTCGGTCGCGAGCCGCGCGGTGTCATCGAGATCAGCTATCGAACGCCCGATGGCGTACCCGCTGTCGTGAAGACCGCTCCGCGGTTGCCCGACGGCACGCCGTTCCCGACGCTCTACTACCTCACGGATCCGCGGCTGACCGCGGAGGCGAGTCGACAGGAGTCGGCGGGCGTGATGAAGGAGATGACCGCTCGGCTCGCTGTCGACGACGAACTCGCGGCGTCGTATCGCCGCGCACACGAGTCCTTCCTCGCCGAACGCGATGCCATCGAGTCACTGGGCACCGACTTCTCGGGTGGGGGGATGCCGGATCGGGTGAAGTGCCTCCACGTCTTGATCGCGCACTCACTCGCGAAGGGGCCCGGCGTCAATCCGCTCGGCGACGAGGCGGTGGCTCTGGCTGCGGCACATGGATTGCGCGGCAGCGCTGTTCCCGACGACTGGCCCGACCTTGCCGTGGACGCGACGGGGGACGGAGAGTGACCGTCGTCGCCGCGGTCGACTGTGGCACCAACTCCATCAGACTGCTCGTCGCGGACGAGGAACCGTCCGCTGGTCGAGACCACCCGCGCCTGCGCGATCTGCACCGCGAGATGCGGGTCGTGCGGCTCGGTCAAGGGGTCGATGCCACAGGGAAGTTCGCCGACGAGGCGATCGACCGTACGCGCGTCGCGCTCGCTGACTACGTCGACGTCATGCGGTCGTTGGGGGTCGAACGCGTGCGGATGGTCGCGACCTCGGCCACGCGTGACGCGCGTAACCGGGACGTCTTCTTCGCGATGACCGCGGAGTTGCTCGGTTGCGTCGTCGACGGCGCGCAGGCCGAGGTGATCACGGGCGACGAGGAGGCGCGACTGTCCTTCCGCGGCGCTGTCGGCGAACTCGACCCGACCAGAGGTCCGTTCGTGGTCACAGACCTCGGCGGCGGTTCGACCGAGGTCGTCCTCGGCGACGTGGATGGAGTGACGGCTGCGTACTCCGCCGACGTCGGCTGCGTCCGAACCACCGAACGCGCCCTGCATTCCGATCCGCCGACCGACGGCGAGATCACGAGCGCGCGGCAGTTCATCCACGACCGTCTCGCGCTCGCATTCGACGCCGTACCCGTCGACCTGGCCGAGACATGGGTCGGAGTCGCGGGAACATTGACGACGATCGCGGCTGTGAACTCAGGGATGGAGTCCTACGACTCCGACGCAATTCACCTGTCGCGCATCGGGATCGACGATCTAGACCGCGTCTGTCACGAACTGGTCGCCATGACCCGCGCCGAGCGCGCAGCCCTGGGGCCGATGCATCCCGGCCGTGTCGACGTGATCGGCGGTGGCGCGCTCGTGACGCTGGAGTTGGCGCGTGTGCTGTCCGAACGCGCCGGAATCACCGAACTCGTGGTGAGCGAACACGACATCCTCGACGGGATCGCGCTCGGCCTGCTGGATTAGGTTGCGTTGAGTCACGACATACGGGTTCGAAACGCTACCTCTTCGACGATGCCGACCGATTCGTCGCGGGTAGCTCAGCGACTCGCGGGCGTCGCGTTCTCCGGGTCACGCAGCCAGATGTTGTTGCACGCCTCGCAGACGTCGGCGGGGATGACGCCGCGCTGCTGGAGGAAACCGAACGCGATGCAGCCCAGGCACACGCCGAACACCGATTCGAGCGTCGCCGCGACGATGAGCATTCCGACGACGATCTGCGCGGCGAGACCGTATCCGAGCAGGCTCAGGATGAGGGCCGTCGTGGAGAACGCGAGCCCGATGGCCTGCGCGAAACGCTTCGGCGGACCGGGAACCAGCTTCTCTCTGCGCCAGATCCTGGGCGCGATGACCCGCACCGACAGTTGTCCGAAAGGCGACAGCTTCGGTCCTGAGAGGACGCGCAGCAGGAAGCCGACTGCGAGGAGGGCGTACACGATCGGGTGATTCACGACGATGGCGACGACCGCCAGCACCACGACGAGTCCGGCAGTCGATCGGGCGGCGTACTCGTTGACAGGGTTGGGAAAGGTGAAGACGGCTGGTGTGGACACAGAACTCCCCGTGCAGATGTCGACATGCGAAACACGACAACACTACGGCGCGTCCGTCGCGGACCGCCAACATTGCGGTCACCGTGAACGCAACCGGTCTGACCTGTGCGGATACGCATCATGGACGCGACGCGGGGGCTGACCCTGTAAAGGATCAGCCCCCGCAGGGCCTGCCGGCAATTCGCCTCAGCTGCCGCGCTTCTCGTGGACGTCACGCTCTTCGACGGCGGTGATCGCCGCCTGCGTGGCATCCGCGTCGTCGATCTCGGCGACCAGTTCGGCGTCGACGATCTCGCGGTGCTCGTCCGCCCTGGCCTTACGTGCCGCATCACGCATCTCGAACCCGTCGGTGACGATGTCGCCGACCTCCCGCGCCACGTCGGCCACGGCTGTCGTGATGATCGTGGCGATCCGTCCGACGTGTGTCGCGGTGGATTCGACGATCTCCTGGACGATGTCCTTGTTGCGTTCGTAGCGGTCGATCATGGGCACTCAGGCTACTCCGGCAGGCTTCTGTCGTTCCACGATGACGGAGAGTTCGTTGTCGTCGGAGGTCATCGAGTTCGGCAGCGAGAGCTTGGCGATCTTCGACCAGGTCGACAGCAGCTGCTGATGCAGCGGTCCGGTGTTGTAGGGCAGACCGTACTTCTCGCAGATCTCCTGCACGTCCTCGGCGATCGTCGGATAACGGCTTGCGGGGATGTCGGGGAACAGGTGGTGCTCGATCTGGTGCGACAGGTTGCCGCTCATGATGTGGAACAAGCTGCTGCCGGTGATGTTGGCCGAGCCGAGCATCTGCCGCAGGTACCACTGGCCGCGCGTCTCGTCCTTGCATTCGTCGGCGCTGAACGTCTGTGCCCCGGTGGGGAAGTGGCCGCAGAAGATGATCGAGTACGTCCAGATGTTGCGCACCAGGTTGGCGCTGGCATTGCCGAGCAGCGTCGGTAGGAAGAACGGACCCGACAGTGCGGGGAAGACGATGTAGTCCTTGAGAACCTGCTTGCTCGCCTTACGCCACATGCCTTTGACCAGGCCCTTGATGTCGGACCACTTGCGCTTGCCCGCCACGATGTTCTCGGCCTCGAGGTCGTGGAGCATCACGCCCCACTCGAACAGCAGCATCAGCGCTGTCGCGTATCCGAGATTGCCGAGATAGTAGGGGTTCCACTTCTGGTCGCGGGCCATCCGGAGGATGCCGTAGCCGATATCACGGTCCTCACCGATGATGTTGGTGAAGGTGTGGTGCATGTAGTTGTGGCTGTGCTTCCACTGGTCGGCGGGACACACTGTGTCCCACTCGAATTCGCGCGAGTTGTAGGTGTCCTCGCGCATCCAGTCGTACTGGCCGTGCATGACGTTGTGCCCGATCTCCATGTTGTCGAGGATCTTGGACACGCTCAGTGCACCGACACCGGCGACCCAGGCCGGGGGGAACCAGCCGAAGAAAAGCAGTCCGCGACCGGCGATCTCGAATCCGCGCTGCGCCCGGATGATCGAGTACAGGTATTCGCGGTCCTTCGTACCGAGATCTGCGACGACCCTTGCGCGCACCTCGTCGAGTTCGCGACCGAGCGCCTCGACCTGCTCGTAGCTCAGATGGAGGGTGTTGGGATCGGCCTGCGCGCGCAGCGCAGGGGGGATGTTGGTGTGTTCTGGCGGGGTGATGGTGGTGACAGTCATTGCTCAAACCTCGATTTCCACGTCGCCGACCGGTGCATTGATGCACAGCTGGATCTGCTTGTCGGCTTCGGTGTCGGTGTCGCCGGTCAGCACGTTGCGTGTGCAGCCGGATTTCTTCGTTGCGACGCAGGAGAAGCAGATTCCCATGCGGCAGCCCGATGCCGGCGACAGTCCCGCCGACTCGGCCTGGTCGAGAATCGTGCGGCCGTCATTGGTCGCGCTGCGACCTGAGGCGGTGAACGTGAGTTCCCCTGACGCGGGTTCGTCGGGATCGCCGACCACCAGTGGCGCCGGGCGGAAGGACTCGCTGTGTATGCGGGCGGTGGGGTGGGCGTCCCCGAGATGGTCGGTGATCGCGTCCATCAGAGTTGTCGGGCCGCACACGAAGACGTCGGCGTCGTCGACGGGGACGTCGTCGAAGTGCTCTGGCACGAAGTGGCCGTCGGGCCCGCGGGTATAACGCAGTCTGACGTCGATGTTCGGGTGAACCGCCGCCAGCGCGCCGAGTTCGGTGGCGTAGGCGACGTCGTCGGGTGTGCGGGCGTAGTGCACGAAAGTGATCGGCCCGGTGTGCTCTGAGGCTACAAGTGTGCGCAGCATCGACAGTGTCGGCGTGACGCCGCTGCCACCGCTGACGAGCACGATCGGACTCGACGGGTCGTCGGGGAGGACGAAATCGCCGTCGGCTTGCTCGAGGCCGTAGACGTCGCCGACCCTCGCGTTGTCACGTAGGTAGGTGGAGACGAATCCGTCTTCGTGGGCCGTGATGGTCAGTTCGATCGTCTCCGATCGTCCCTGCGCATTGGCCGGCGAGAAGCATCGAACGTGCCTTACGCCGTCGATGACCACTTTGAGCTGGATGAACTGGCCGGCACGGTGGCCGCGCCACTGTCTGGTCGGTGCCAAGGTGAGGCGCACGGTTCGCGGTGTGGGTCGTGAGACCTCGACGACCTTCGCGCGCAGATCGCGCCAGGTGATCATGGGGTCGAGTAGTTCGAGGTACCGGTCGACGGGATGCGGCGAGAGGCCTGCCTCGACGATGGACCCGACCACTTCAGGTAAGCGGATGGTCATGGGGCTGTCTCCGTTCGGAGTCCGGCGTCTAACTATCTTGTCGAACACTCAGTGTACGAGTGTTCTCCCAATAGTGTTGCACGGGTTCGCCGAAAAGGGGAGTGCTGCGTCGCGATGCGGCGCGCCTCTCGGTCGACGCCCGACTGTGGCGTGCATCACAGTTGACGGTTGGGACACCGCGCAACTGGTCGGCCCTCGTATCCGGTAGGTGGCGGCTGGAGTATCACGTGTGCTGGTCGGCGTCCTTGATGTCGCTTCGGTCGCCGCGGCCGTGTCGATGATGCTCATGCTCGTCACCGTCGTGTGCGTCGGTCAGGCGCCGCAAAATGTCGCCGAGTTGTGCTCGCTCGGCATCGCTCAGGACCGCGAAGAAGTCGTCGGCGTCGACCGCCTGTGCATGCCGCAGTTCGTCGAGTACGCGCCGACCGGACTCGGTGACCCGAACACATCGGGCTCGACGATCCTGGTCGTCAGGCGAGCTCTCGGTAAGACCTCGCTGTTCGAGCCGGTCGATCACCTCCGTCGCCGAACGTGGCGCTATCCGTAGTTCCCGTGCGATCTCGCCGAGTCGAGGGTCCTGTCCGGTCCCGCCGCGTGCGACCACGCGCAGTGCCCGTACCTCGTGTGGGGACAGCTGCCATGGTTCCAAGGTCTCGAACCAGCGATGTCGAAGCCCACGTGCGGTCGTCATCACCAGGTCACGCAGTGAGTCTCGATCGCGCGCACCTCGGTCTACACCCATATAGATGAGGTTACCTCAATGATGCGCTACACTTACTGAGGAAACCTCAGTATTCTGTGTGAAAGGGGGTGGTTCGTCTGACGAGCCCCCAAACCAAGACATCACCAGGCAGACCTTCGGGTATGCCGCAGGGCGGCGGCAGGGGTCCCGCCCGACTCGACCCCGCCGACCGTGTTCAACTCGACGAGAAGCCGGTGAGTCTGCGTCGTGTCGCTGCGCTCTTCTCGACGTACCGACTTCGCATCGCGCTCGTGATGGCGTTGATCGTCGCGTCCTCGATCATCACTCTTGCCAACCCGTTTTTGGTTCGTGAGGTCATCGACCGTGCCATCCCGGAGCGCGACGTGACGCTGCTCGTGTGGGCGGTGGTCGCGATGATCGGTATCGCAGTGATCAGTTCCGTTCTCGGCGTCCTACAGACCTGGATCTCGACGTCCGTCGGGCAGCGAGTGATGCATGACCTGCGCACCCGCGTGTTCACCCATCTTCAACGACAATCACTGGGCTTCTTCACCCGTACGCGCGGTGGTGAGGTGCAGAGCCGCCTGACCAACGACATCGGCGGGATGCAGACCGTGGTCACCACCACCGCCACCTCGGTGGCCGCCAATCTCACGACGGTCGTGGGCACAGTAGTGGCCATGGTGGTCCTGAGCTGGCAGCTGTCACTGCTCTCGCTCATCGTGCTGCCGCCGGCCATCTGGCTGACTCGAACGGTCGCGAGGATGCGGCGCGAGATCACCACGAAGCGTCAGCGAACGCTCGCCGACATGCAGACCCAGATCGAGGAGTCGCTCTCGATCGGCGGCATCCACCTGGCGAAGACTCTGGGCGCCGGACCTGCACTGGCACAACGCTTCACCGATACCTCCCATACCCTCGTCGATCTCGAGGTGCGCTCGCAACTGTCAGGTCGCTGGCGGATGGCGACGATGAATCTCATCTTCGCGACCATCCCGGCGTTGCTCTATCTGGTCGCCGGATTACCGGCTACATCGGGCGGAATGACCATCGGCACACTGGTGGCGTTCACCGGTCTGCAGGCAACCCTGTTCCGGCCGTTGATGAGTCTTCTCGACGTCGGGGTCAGCATCACCAGTTCGCTGGCTCTGTTCAGCCGGATCTTCGAATACCTCGACCTGCCGGTCACCATTGACGACCCGGAACGCCCTGTCCCGCTGATGGATGTGGACGGCGCGGTCCGCTTCGACGACGTGTCGTTTCGCTATGAGGGTGCGGCGATCGATGCGCTGCAGCACATCGACATCGATGTCCCGGCGGGAGGTTCTCTGGCGCTGGTGGGTGAAACCGGTTCGGGAAAGACGACGTTGGCGTCGCTCGTCTCACGATTGCATGATGTGGACTCCGGGACGGTCAGTGTCGACGGCATCGACGTGCGAGAACTCGCACTCGCCGACCTGGCGAGGATCGTGGGTGTCGTCTCGCAGGAGACCTATCTGTTGCACGCGAGTATCCGTGACAATCTGCGCCACGCCAGGCCCGATGCGACCGACGAGCAGATCGAGCAGGCCGCCCGTGCAGCGCAGGTACACGACCTCATCGTGGCGTTGCCCGACGGATACGACACTCTCGTCGGTGCTCGGGGACACCGCTTCTCCGGAGGAGAAAAGCAACGCATCGCCTTGGCGCGCACCCTGCTGCGTGATCCTCGAATCCTCGTGCTCGACGAGGCGACCAGTGCGCTCGACAACGAGACCGAACGTGCCGTGCAGGCAGCGGTCGACGCCGCGAGTGCCGGCAGGACAACCATCACGATCGCTCACCGGTTGTCCACGGTCCGCGACGCCGACCAGATCCTGGTGCTCGACCACGGTCGGATCGCCGAGGCGGGTACGCACGCCGAACTGGTCGCCCGCGGCGGTCGCTACGCGCGCCTGCTTGCGCGTGGCGATTCGGTTGCCGCTGCGTGAGGCAGGTCGAGACGAAACGACGGCGCGCGCGTCACCTCGTCGAGACCGACCGTCGGTATGTGGGAGCGCACGTCGTCGAGCCGTCCGCGCATGGCCGGATGCACTGTCTCGGGAAGCGGCTGTCCACCGCGGTCACAGCCGATGGTGTTGAACCTGAAGTCAGATTCAACTATAGATGACTGCAGAGACGCCGGTCACGTCGATGGCCGGGTGCGAATGAACACTTGGCTGCGCATCCTGGCTCGGCGCGGAGTACCGACGCCGGCTGCAGCGGTCGGACCACGTCCGTCCCACAACCGATCCGGAGGAGAAATAGATGAAAGCCTGGCGTGTCAACGAACTCGGCGACCCGCGCGATGTGCTGACACTCGAGGAGATCGACGTGCCGGCGCCCGGCGTCGGCGAGGTCGTGGTCAAAGTACTCGCAACGCCTGCCAACTTCCCGGACGTGCTGCTCTGCCAGGGCAAGTACCAGATCAAGCCGCCGCTGCCGTTCACGCCGGGCGTCGAACTCTGCGGCGAGGTCGTCGCGGTGGGTGACGGCGTCACGCGCGCCGACGTCGGGGAACGGGTCGTCGGTACTCCGATCCTGCCGGGTGGTGCGTTCGCCGAATATGCGCTCATGAACCAGGCCAACGTATTTCACGCTCCAGAGGCACTCGACGACGCCGCAGCCGCGGCACTGACCATCGGCTACCAAACGGCTTGGTTCGCGCTGCACCGTCGGACACAGATCAGCGAGGGCGACTATCTCCTCGTTCACGCCGCGGCCGGCGGAGTCGGCAGTGCTGCGGTGCAACTCGGCAAAGCAGCGGGAGCGAAAGTGATCGGCGTCGTCGGCGGTCCTGAGAAGGCGCTCTACGCCAAGGAACTCGGTGCCGACCTGGTGGTGGATCGACACTCGGAGGGCTTCGTCTCCGCAGTCAAGGAATTCACCGACGGCCACGGCGCCGACATCGTGTTCGATCCCGTCGGGGGCGAGGCGTATGCGGGCTCGACCAAATGCATCGCTTTCGAGGGTCGCATCGTGGTCATCGGATTCGCCGGCGGAACGATTCCCACGCCCGCGCTCAACCACGCATTGATCAAGAACTACTCGATCGTCGGCCTGCACTGGGGTCTCTACCAGACCAAGAATCCGGCCGTCATCGACGAGTGTCATCGCGAACTGACCCGCCTGGCCGACAAGGGTCTGGTCACGCCACTTGTCGGTGAACGACTCGCATTCACCGATGTCGCCGACGGCGTCGGTCGCCTCGGCGACGGCACCACCGTCGGGCGAGTTGTGTTCGTACCCTGAGTGCTGACCCGTCGCGTGCCCATCTCGGATCGGCATGGCGGTCGGTCGGCGCTGACCTGCGGCAGGATAAACTCTCGGAGGTGACCAGGACCCGTCGATCTTCCACCTCACACGGTGCACGGTCGGCGGATTCGGAGAGTCGTGCCGACCGCAAGAACCGCACCCGGCAGGCGTTGCTCGACACGACACTCGATCTCGTCTCCGAACGTAGCTTCGGCAGCATCAGCCTGCGTGAGGTCGCACGTGGTGCCGGGATCGTCCCGACAGCGTTCTACAGGCATTTCGCATCCATGGAGGATCTCGGCGTCACGCTCGTCGAGGATTCGATGCGGGTTCTACGGCGAACCCTGAGGGAGGGGCGGCGCGACCTCGCTGCCCGCCAGGCTCTGCCGACCGCGAAGAGTTCGCTCGACATCCTGCTTCGACACGTCCACGACAACGAGCCGGCGTTCCGCTTCCTGATCCGCGAACAGCATGGCGGGTTGGCCGAGATCAGGCGCGCCATCGACACCGAGTTGCGACTGTTCTCGAAAGAACTCGCCATCGACCTCTCGCGTCTGCCCGACCTCGCCGAGTGGAGCGCCGACGACCTCGAACTCGCGGCCGAACTCATCGTGACGATCATGCTGACGGCGGTCGCCGACATCCTCGACGGTGAACATCGGGGCAGGGGCGCCGAATCGGCGATCATCGAGCGCACCCAACGCCAACTCGTCATCGTGTTCCTCGGAATGGCGCAGTGGGAGCCGTCCGACGAGCGCTGAGCGCCAACCCCTCGTCATCGAGCCACCATCGTCCGTGCGCCGATGTGCGCTGTCCAGTTGAATCCACTCGGATTTGAACTGTGGGCGACGCAAGTCGCGTCGTCGACACTGAACTCCATCTGTGTACCGCGGGTGCCCGCCGACCGACAGGAGTTGCATGTCCACCGAGAAGATCGCCGACGAGATCAAATTCGCGTATTGGGTTCCGAATGTGTCGGGAGGGCTCGTCACGAGCGACATCGAACAGCGCACCGGGTGGGACTTCGAGTACAACAAACGACTCGCCCGGACAGCCGAGAACAACGGATTCGAGTACGCGCTGAGTCAGGTGCGGTACGAAGCCAGTTACGGCGCCGAATTCCAGCACGAGTCAACGTCGTTCAGCCTCGCTCTGCTCGGTGCGACCGAACGACTCAAACTCATTGCGGCAGTACATCCCGGTCTCTGGCATCCGGCTGTGCTCGCGAAGTTCGGGGCCACCGCCGACATTCTGTCCGGGGGCCGCTTCGCTATCAACGTGGTGAGCGGATGGTTCAAGGACGAGTTCACGCACCTCGGCGAGCCTTGGCTCGAGCACGATGAGCGTTACCGCCGCAGTGCAGAATTCCTCGAGGTGATCCGAAAGATCTGGACCGAGGACAACGTCGACTACCGCGGTGACTTCTATCGCATCCACGACTTCACCCTCAAGCCCAAGCCACTCAACACCCCCGAACGCCCCAACCCCGAACTCTTCCAGGGCGGTAACTCCACGGCGGCACGCAACAACGGCGGTAGGTTCTCCGACTGGTACTTCTCCAACGGCAAGAGTTTCGACGGCGTCACAGAACAACTCGACGACCTGCGTGCCGTAGCGCGCGCACATGATCGTGAAGTACGGTTCGGCCTCAACGGATTCATCATCGCTCGCGACACTGAAGCCGAGGCTCGAGATACCCTCCGGGAGATCGTCGAGAAGGCGAACAAGCCTGCAGTCGAAGGATTCCGCAGTGCGGTGCAGCAGGCCGGCAGCGCGACCGGCGACAAGAAGGGAATGTGGGCCGACTCCTCGTTCGAGGATCTCGTGCAGTACAACGACGGCTTCCGCACCCAACTGATCGGCACGTCCGAACAAGTCGCCGAGCGGATCGTCGCGTATAAGAAGCTCGGGGTCGACCTCGTGCTCGGTGGGTTCCTACACTTCCAGGAAGAGATCGAGTACTTCGGACAGCGTGTGCTGCCACTCGTGCGTGAACTCGAGGCCGTCGATCGCAGCGCGACGGTGTGACAGTGTCGATTGCCGCTCACAAATCAAGGCCGACAGTCGATCTCGCGACAGTTCCCAGCAGTGCCGCGGCCGCACGGTCGAGGGCGCGGGAGGTCGCAGGGCGTATCACGGTCGACGCCGCCGAGCGCGATCGGCAGCGTCGACTCCCATACGCCGAGATCGACGATCTCACCTCCTCCGGGCTACTGGCGATCACGGTCCCGCAGCGTTTCGGTGGGCCCGACCTGGCGCCGAGCGTCGTCGCCGACGTCACTCGACTCCTCGCGGCAGCGGACCCGAACGTCGCGCAGATTCCGCACAGCCACTTCGTGTATCTGAATCTCGTGCGGCTGGCCGCGTCGGATTCGTTGGCGCAGCGCATCTTCGGAGACGTGCTCCGAGGTGGCCGGGTCGCGAACGCACAGTCCGAGCGCGGCGGGAAGACCGTGGCCGAGATCACCACCACGCTACGTCGAGATGGTGACCGATTCGTGCTCGACGGCGAGAAGTTCTACGCGACAGGCTCTCTGTTCGCCGACACCCTCGCGGTGCTCGCGCGGTTGCCCGACGACGGTGCTGAGTTCGAGGCGGGGGAGTACATCGCCTTCGTCGCCGCCGATGCTCCCGGGGTGACGATCGTCGATGATTGGGATGGACTCGGGCAGCGCACCACAGGGTCGGGCACAGTCGCGTTTGCCGACGTCGCGGTCGATCCGGGAGCCCTCATACCGAGGGCTCCCGCCGTGGCGCGGCCGACCGGTTACGGCGCATTCGCGCAGTTGCTGCACGTGGCGATAGACGTCGGTATCGCGCGGGGTGCGCTCGACGCCGCAGCCGACTTCGTACGGACAACGTCACGACCATGGTTCGAGGCCGGCGTCGACCGCGCCGACGCGGATCCGCTGACCGTGCAGCGCTTCGGTGAGCTGGGCGTCGAGGTCGCGACCGCTGAAGCGACTCTCGACGCAGCCGCTCGAGCCGTCGACGCTGCCACGGCGAACGCCCACCAGCACACCCGCGACGGGGGCCGCGACGACCAGCCCAATGACCTGGAATCGATAGCAGAGGCGTCGATCGCCGTCGCTGTCGCGAAAACTGTGGCCGACCGCGCCGCGAACAACGTGAGTTCTGCGCTGTTCGAGGTCTCGGGTACCCGCAGTGCCGCCGGCGAGCTCGCGCTCGACCGGTTCTGGCGCAACGCACGAACCCACACGTTGCACGATCCGGTTCGCTGGAAGTATCAGCACATCGGTCGATGGGTGTTGCGGGGCGAGCGGCCCCCGGCTCACGGTGTCATCTGAGCAACAGCTGGATGAGCATCGTCAAACCAGCCTGCGAGATCCGACATCACGGATATTCTCTTTCCTGTGTTCACTAATCGAACGAGGTGGTCTATCAGGCCCCCTCGGCTCGACGCAGTGCCCGGTTGTGTTGCCGATTCCTCGTTCGGAGCGGCAGGGCGGGGGTGCGGTTGAGCCGCACCGCAGGAACGGAGATGAGGAATCGTGGTTTCGACACCCCGAGATGAACCGGGGGAGGGCAGGCCGGAGGAGCAGGGCGACTTCGACCACTACGACGGTTCGACGAGTGAGTACACAGATCCGTCGATAAGCGGAACGTCGGCGTTCGGTGCGGACTACGAGGCGCCGCACCCTCCGTCTACCGGCCAAGCTCCGTACGAGCAGCCCCAGTACGCCGACTATGCGTATCCCTCATCAGGTCAGTCGTATCCGCAGCAGCCTTCCCAATCATCCATCCCACCATCGGCAGTTCCACCGATGACATATGCGCCGCCCAGATATCAGCCCGCGATGTATCCAACGTCTCCACGTCGCGACAGGTCGTTGATGATCGTGCTGATCTGCATCGCTGTGCTCCTCGTCGTCGGCCTGGTCATCGTCGGCGCGTATTTCCTACTCAATCGTGGTTCAGACTCTGCGACGGAAACACAGTCGACACCGACGGTGACACAGACGGTCAATCCGCCGCAGACATCGACCGTCACCGTCGCGCCCGCGGGCCCTCCGCCAGGTGCGGCGTCCTGTGGTGCGGGAGTGTCCGTGGGTACGTCTGTGACCAGCTGCTCATTCGCGCAAGCCGTTCGCGCCGAATATCTGCGCACCGGCGCACCGGGACAGGCCCGCGTGATCACCGCGTACAGCTCGGTCACCGGCATGAGCTACGTGATGTCGTGCACGCCCGACGGCGGCGCCGTTGTCTGCCGCGGCGGTAACGACGCGGTGGTCTATGTCTACTGACACCCGCCACCGTCGGCGGCTCGCGGGGGTGCTCGCTGTCTGCACCTTGGCTGTCGCGGGATGTTCGACGTCGCGTGGAGCCGAGGGCCAGGTCACCCCTGTCACCGTGACGGTCACCGCGTCGACCACCTCGCCGGTGGCCCCTCCGGCGACGTCGGAAGCGACTTCTGCCGGCCCGTTGTCACAGGGATTCGCGACGGTGGCGGCACAGGTCGGCATGCCGATCGGAGTCGCCATCGCACCGGTCGGCAAGGGAGCGGGGCGACCGATCATCCTGGGCGACAACTCCCCTCGCGTGGCGTGGTCGACGATCAAGGTGCCGCTTGCTGTCGCAGCCGAGCGTCAGAACGGACCGTCGACGGCAGAGTCGAATGCGATCATCAACTCCGACAACGCATCTGCCGAGTCACTGTGGTCCTCTCTCGGCAGCGACGCCGCCGCCGCACGCAAGGTCACCGCGGTGCTGCGGGAGGGTGGCGACACCCAATCGGCCGTACCCGCACAGCGATTGCGCGGCGGTTTCACCATTTTCGGCCAGACCGTGTGGCCGCTGCCCGCCGCTGCGACGTTCACCGCGCACCTCCCGTGCATGCCCGGAACCTCGCACGTCGTCTCCCTGATGGGGCAGGTTGCGGCTAATCAGCAGTGGGGTGTCGAGGTGATGTCGGCGCCCAGATCCACTGCGGTGAAGGGCGGATGGGGGCCTGATGTCGACGGTACCTACCTGGTCAGGCAGATCGGGCTGATCACATACCGTGATGGACGACAGAGTGCAGTCGCGATGAGCGCCGCGGGTGGCTCGATGTCGTCGGGTACCGCTGCGCTCAACGCGATCGCCAACTGGCTCGATCGCAACATCGCACGACTTCCTCGCGGGCGGTGTTGACAGCCCGAAATCGGTGTTGATAGCCCGAGATGAATTGTGCAGAAGAAGGGTCTGACTGCACGACCAGGGCGTCGAATTCGTGATCGAATCCGACGCCCCGGTGTGCCAAGTCAGGACCTGCGCCCTAGCTCCTCGCTGTCGAGTCCCCCGAACCGCCAGAGGAACTCGACGTCGAGCCACCGGTCGACGTCGAGCCGGATGGCGAGCTAGACGAGGCGCCGGACGACGTCGCGGATGCCTCTTCGCTGGAATCCGATGTGCCCGTCGATGCGGCTCCGGTGGCCGAACCCGAGGTCGGCGACGCGCCTGCGTCCGAAGGGGTCGACGACTCGGACGCGCCAGTCGACTTCTCTCCGCCGGTCGTCGATGGTGCCGAGGGCTCCGGCGTCGACGATCCGCCGATCGACGGAGTTGTCGACGACGTGTCTGCTGCCGACGATTCCGTCGCTGCAGTCGTGGCGCCCGCCGACTGACCGGTGGAATCCTGTTGATCCGCTTCGGCTTTTTCTCTTGCGGCAGAGGGACTCTGGTCCGTGGCGGCGACGGCTGAGTGCTTCGCCGACTCGGTGGCCTCGAGCTGCACTGCGGTCGTTGTCACTGCCGGAGCAGCGGTCTTGTCGTTAGTGGCTGTATCGCTGTCAGACGGTGTCGCGGAATCCTTGTTGCCCAACAGGGTGTCTGCCAGTTTCTGGATCGCTGCGGCCCAGTTGGCGGGGGCGTCATCGCTGACTGTGGGGAACTGGAGCCCCGACAGCGGAGGAACGACCTTGCCGCTCTTGCCATCCCAACCATCGCCCAGAAGAGCGCCGACGGTCTGGCCAAGACCTTGCATTGCACCGATTGGCCCAACTGCTTGCCCGGGAATCGGTATCTCGATTCCGTTGAGGTCGACTCCCAACCCAATGCTGTTCAAGATGGATCCGCCCGGCGCCGTGATCTTGGTGCCGTCTGGGCCCTCGTACGGATCGCGACCGATCGAGCCGGGTGTGAACAGGCCGCCGAAAGCCACATCAAGGGAGTTGAGCTTGGTGGTTCCCATGAGGCCGCTGTCGTTGATGAGCGGCGTGAGAGCGGTGAGATCGAGTGTGGCGCCGTTGAACACGGCACCGACTACGTTGGCCGGCGCGGAGAACACGTCGGAGAAGACAGCATCCGGATCGCCCGCCTGAATGGCCGCTGCGATGGCGATACCGCTGTTGAGTACAGCGACTGCCGGGCTGACGACCGGTCCGATGAGGCCCATGAGCACGCCACTCATCGGTGATGCCAGCACGTTGACGACTGCACTGATCGTTTCCGGATCGATTGCACCGCCTGCGGGGAGGAGTGATGGCAGCAGGGTCATCACGAGTCCGTGCAGCCCCTCAACGGAGTGGGTCTTCATGGTGTCGAGCGTGTCGCCGCTGGCACCGATTCCGGTCACACCGGCGATGACGGACTCGAGGTTGGCCCGCATCTCCTTGAGTACGTCGTCGGCCTTCGACGGATCGTTGAGGACCTCGTTGAGGTAGCGCGCTTGGTTGACGATCACCTGTTGAAGCGGCAGGCCCGGAGCCAGAAAGTAGTTGTCCGCCAACGTCGCAGCGTTCTTCGACGCCGTGTTGAACGCCTCGATGTAGGGTTCGAGCGGTTTCCAGTCGGCGGCGAGGCGCACGGTTGCCTCGGTCGCCTTGTATGCGGTGGGTACCTCGGAGTGGACACCTGGTGCGACCGCCAGGATGCTTGCCCCGGCGAGAGCGACACCGGCGGCGGCCCAGGTTCGAGAAAAGGACTTAGGAACTTCGACATCGCCTCGCAAGGCGACGGGAGCGGAACGCGGCACGGACTCTCCTCTGAATGAATACAACATCGTGGGTGCTGTCTGAACGTAGAGCCAGACGAAGCTGAGAGGACCCTGATTCAGGAAATTTCCTTTCGTGCACAAACGATTAACCAGTCATCGCTCGCCAATTTGTATCATTAAACATGCAGGTCAACGACCCTCCGCCGCTTAGCGATAGTTGGTCGATGATTCGCGATATTTCGCTACGGCTCGGTGGGTTTGCTGGCTCGTCTATCCCGGAAATCGAGGAATGTGCCTGTGCGCGGCCGATTGCCGGGTAACGTCCGTCGGTACCCGACGACCGTGGCCGCGCTCTCAGTGCGACACGAGTCGTCCCACGGAGCCGCGGGTGGTCGCGGTACCGAGATCACGATCGACAAAGGTGGCCGATGCCCAAGCATGCAAAACTCGCCGAAGACACCCTGCTCGAGCTGCTCCGGGAGCGTGCCGAGCGCTACGACGACAAGGTGGCGTTCGGCTTCTCCTATGAAGGCGACGGTGACCAATCGAGCGAGCTGACGTTCCGTGACCTCGACACCAAGGCGCGAGCGATCGCCGCTGAACTCTAGCGAAAGGGTGCCACAGGCGAGCGGGTGTTGGTGCTGTGTAGACCCGGATTGAACCATATCGCAGGGTTTTTCGGCTGCATCTATGCGGGAGCAGTGGCGGTTCCCGTGCACGAGCGCCTGGCACCGCGTCTCTCGTCTGTCGTGCCGGATGCGCGTGCCCGCTTCGCTCTGGGCGTGTCGGAGACGCAGCCCGCTATCAAATCCATGCTCGACACGTTGGACGAGGGTGGAGATCTGGTCTGGGGGCTGATGGACACAGTGTCCGCCGATGTCGAGAACTGGGTTGCCCCGGACATCGACGCCACGACGATCGCGATGATCCAATACACCTCTGGCTCGACCACTATCCCCAAAGGTGTTGTGCTGACGCATGAGAACCTCATGCGCAACATGGAGGCCATTCGTGCTTCGTGGGACAACAGCGACTCCGATGTCGGTGCATTCTGGCTCCCATCCCACCACGACATGGGTCTGATCGGCGGAGTGCTGTCGATGATCTACCTGGGCTGTACTGCTCACTTCATGTCGCCGACGGCGTTCATCAAGCGGCCGATGGCGTGGATGGAAGCGCTATCACGCTGCGGGGCAACGTATACGGTGGCACCGAACTTCGCCTACGAGATGTGTATCCAGCACAGCACGCCGGAACAGCGAGCGGCGCTGGATCTTTCACGCCTACACACGGCGATGAACGGCGCCGAGCCGGTGCAGGAGTCGACGTTGCGGCGGTTTGCCGATGCCTTCGCGCCCGCGGGGTTCGCCGCGGAGTCCTTCTCTGCGGTCTACGGATTGGCCGAGGCGACGCTCCTGGTATCCGGCCATCACACATCGACGCCGCCGCGTACTCTGCATCTAGATCGCATGTCGCTCACGGAAGACAGGGTCGTCGAGAGTGGTGATCCGACGCACGCGATGGCGGTTGTCGGATGCGGTACGCCGCAGGCCGGCGAAGTCGAGATCGTCGACCCGGTGACACGCATGCGGTGTCGGGAAAATGAGGTCGGTGAGATCTGGTGCGCGGGAACGAGCGTCGGCGCCGGCTATTGGCGTCGACCGGAGGAGACCGAGCATGCTTTCCGTGCAGTGATCGCTGATACGGGAGAAGGTCACTTCCTGCGCACCGGTGACCTCGGCTTCCTACACGACGGTGAACTGTTCATCACGGGGCGTTGCAAAGATCTCATCGTGATCCGCGGCGGCAACCATTACCCCAACGACATCGAGTTCACCGTGCAGGAATGTCACGCGGCTCTACTGCCCGGTCGGGGAGCGACCTTCGCGTTCACACCCGGACTGCGAGCGGAAGAACGGCTCGTCATCGTTCAGGAGGTTCAGGTGGACCAGGGTGAAGCCGGTGTGCTCGACGAACATGACCTGGCCGGAGTCATCGACAACATACGTATCGCCGTCGTCGACCGCTACGGCATCGATCCACATTCGGTTCTGCTCGTCCGGCCACAATCGATTCCCACGACCTCGAGCGGAAAGATCCAGCGCGGGCAGTGCCGACAGCAGTTTCTCGACGACGCCTTGGCGCAGGTCGCGTCGTGGCAGACAGCCTCGTCCGTTGACGACCTCGCGCGAGCGAGAGAACTCGAGAAAGCCGTGGCGGGCGCCGAACTGGTACGGCTCGCGATCGCTACCGGCGGCGTCGCCAGGGAGGGCTGACGCCGATCGCTGACAGCACCGGGATGTGTGCCGACGGCACCGTGTTTCGCCCCGACGGCACCGCGTATCGCGTCGAGGGCACCGTGTTTCGCGTCGACGGCACCGAGTTGTGCGTCGACGGGCACCGCGTCCCGCGTCGAGGGCACCGCGTCCCGCGTCGAGGGCACCGCGTCCCGCGTCGAGGGCACCGTGTTTCGCGTCGAGGGCACGTACATGTCCCGCGAACTCTGCGGAGTTGTGGCGGGAGGGACGGTGCTGTCGGCGTTGAATCTGGTGCTG
Organism: Gordonia otitidis; assembly: GCF_020735545.1. Classification (NCBI taxonomy): domain Bacteria; kingdom Bacillati; phylum Actinomycetota; class Actinomycetes; order Mycobacteriales; family Gordoniaceae; genus Gordonia; species Gordonia otitidis. The sequence continues at coordinate 644,295 of NZ_CP085974.1, read as the reverse complement.
TCGGCGATGAACCTGGTGCTGTCGGCGCGAAGTCTGGTGCTGTCGGCGTTGAACCTGGTGCTGTCGGCGTTGAACCTGGTGCTGTCGGCGCGAAATCTGGTGCTGTCGGCGCGAAATCTGGTGCTGTCGGCGTCGAAGCCGGTGCCGTCAACGCGGAATCCGGGGCCGTCAGCGTGATCGAGTTGTGATGCCCCTGGCATCGCGAGCTGCGCCTGAGCGTCGTAACGTCTGTTACTCAAGTGACCAGAGGGGCAGATGTGACTTTAATTCGACGCGCGGCCGTGGTGATCGTCGTTGCCGTGGCAGCGGTCGTTCTGGGGACAGGGGGAGCGCAGGCGGCCCCGCCGCCGTTTCGCCTTCCACCGCTTCCCGAGCCGATCGCGACGTGGTTACGGCCCCCGGTGCCACCTGCGAAGCGTCTTTCCGACAGTTGGGTGACCGCCGAGAAATCGATCCGCAAGGCGATCCCCGGGCAGGTGGGCGTTGCGCTCGTGCCCGTCGGCTCCGACGTCGCGCAATCGTTCGGGTCGCTGAAGACAGGTCGCGCATGGTCGACGGTGAAGGTGCCGGTCGCGCTGGCTGCGGAGCGCAAGAACGGCGCGGCTGTCCTCGCCAAAGAAGACAAGGCCATCACGTTCTCCGACAATGACGCAGCAGGCGACCTCTGGGGATCACTCGGTGGTGGTAAACAGTCGGTCGACGCGGTGACGTCGGTGCTTCGCGAGGGCCACGACATGAGAACGCGGGTGAGTTCGGAGATCGACACACCGCGCTCGTATCCCGGCTACACGCCGTGGGCCCTCGTCGACCAGGCTCGATTCGGAGCGCATCTTCCGTGTATGCCGAACACCGACAACATCCTCAGCCACATGGGGTCGGTGGCGCCCAACCAACGGTGGGGTATCGCCGACCTGGGGCCCAAGCGACACGCCGTCACGGCCGTCAAGGGCGGGTGGGGACCGGCGACCGACGCGTCGCCCGGCTACCTCGTCCGTCAACTCGGACTGATCTCGACGGACCAGGGCGAGGTGGCCATCGCGATGGCGGCGAGACCGAGGAGCGGAAAACTCGACGACGGCACCAAGATGCTGACCAGGATCGGTGACTGGCTCGGGCGGAACTTCACATCGATCCCCGCCGGGAAGTGCGGGCTTCTGTGACCGCTGGTCGTGCGGTGCAGCGCAACGCTCAGTCGGGCATCGAGTGACGTCCGGTACGGGGGCGTGCGATACCGGCGGGTCGATCGGATCGCGGTGCAGGCACAGCCGCCGCACGCTCTGAACTCGCCGCGATCGGTTCGTCTGCGCTGCGCGACGGGTGTGTGAGCGCAGCGGCAATGGCCGTGGTCAACGGCACCGAGAGCGCGATCGCGATACCGCCGACAAACGCGCGAGCAAGTTCCACAGCCACCGCATCGGTGGTCAGCAAAGACGAAAAAGGCTGCCGCGCAACCGAGAACAGCAGCAGCAGCGGCAGGGCGCTGCCCGCGTAGGCGAAGACGAGCGTGTAAACCGTGCTCGCGATGTGGTCGCGGCCGACACGCATCGCGGCGCGGAACGTCGCCAGGCGGGTCGGCTCTCCCGCGCCTGCCAGTTCGAACGCCGCCGACGCCTGAGTGATCGTGACGTCGTTGAGCACACCCAGCGTTCCGATGATGAAACCGGCCAGCAGCAGGCCGCTGATCGAGATGCTGCCCTGGTACACCTGCAGATTGGTGGTCTGGTCGCCCGACAGCCCGGTGAGGTGCATGGTCCTGATCGCGAGCCAGCTCAGTACACCCGCCAGCACGAGTGAGCTCAACGTGCCCAGCAACGCCGAACTGGTACGAAGGCTGACGCCGTGCGCGAGATACAGGACGACGAAGAGGATGGCGGCTGCCGACACCACAGCGACCGCGACCGGCGACTCACCGTCGAGAATCGCGGGCAACGTGAACACTCCCAGGACCGCGAACGCGAAGACGAGACCGATGATCGAGCGCAGACCCCGCCACGCCGCCACCAGGACGACGGCGCCCACGAACAACAACGCCCAGATCAGGGTCGGGATACCCCGGGAGAAGTCGAAGAACGTGTAGCGGGGCGCCCCGTCCGGGCCCGGCACGGTACTGAGCCGAATGGCGTCGCCGGGGGAGAGCGATGGCTGGCCTGCCTGCGGATCGTCGAGCGAAGCGGCGTCGGGTGTGACGCTGTCCGGGCCGCTGCCTGCTTGGGCCCGATTCGTCGGGATTTCGAGCAACGTGTATTTGCCTGTGTCGCTTCCCGACTCGAGCTTCACAGTGTTTTCGATGCACGGACCGTTCTGGGTGGGGGTCGTGCCGAAGTCGGGTGAATCCTGGGCTGTGCCGACGAGCTGGTTGAGGCATGCTCCGCGCGTCTGTCCGACGACCTTGCCCGACACCGTGGTGATGGCCCCGCCGTCGGCGCCGCGGAACTGTGGCGGGATCGGGTGGGTGTGACCGGAGGGCCACAGCAACACGATGCCCACCACCACGGCGATTCCGGCGATGGTCAGTGTGATCACCACGAATCGCTTGGCGAGCGGCGACAGTGCGGAGGGGATCTCCGACAGCGAATGGGTATGCGAATGTCCGCCGTGTGGGCGGTGGGGTCCGGAATCGCGACTCACCCAGACACCATATGCGGTCGTGTGCCGACGGCGTGGTGCTCGACAGAGCAGTCAGCGTCCCGGTCTCATCACGGCGTCACTTGCTGGCGCCGACGACCCTCGCGGCCTCCTCGCGTATGCCTCCCTGGTGTGAGGCGGCATCGTGAACGTCAGCCTCCCGTGCGGCGCCGTCACGCCTGGAGACGTCGCGTACGGAGTCGTCGATCGTCGAGCCGACGCCGCCGACCCGATACGACGCACCGCGGTGGCTGTCGGGTAGGAGATCTCCTCGACCGAACAGTTTGTGGCGCAACGTTCCCGGCGTGTACTCCCGTCGGTAGGCGCCGCGCCGTTCGAGTGCGGGGACCACGTGGGTGATGACGTCGGAGAAGGTCCCCGGGGTGACTGCGTACGCGAGGTTGAAGCCGTCGACATCGGTCTCCGCGACCCAATCGAGCAGGGCGTCTGCGACGTCGTCGCCCGAACCGATCAACACGGGGCCCATTCCGCCGATGCCGCCCCATGCCGCGATGTCGCGGACCCGCCACTGCTCGCCGGTGTCCGACGCCTGCTGGAATGCGGCGACTGCCGACTGGATCGCGTTGCTCGCAACGTTGCCGATCGGCTCGTCGAGGTCGTAGGAGGCGAGGTCGATGCCCATCCAGCCCGACATGAACACCAGCGAACCCTCGTCACTGGCCAGCCGCTGGTATTCGGCCGCCTTGGCGCGTGCAGCTTCTGTCGTCGCGTCGGTGATGATCGTCAGCAGCGTGTAGATCCGCGCGTCGTAGGGGTCGCGTCCGGCCAGCTCGAGTTCGTCCCTGATCTTGGCGACCGTGTCGCGCAGGATGTGCTTTGTCGGAGCTCCGACGAAGATGGCCTCGGCGTTCTGCGCCGCGAACCGTCGTCCGCGCGGCGACGCGCCTGCCTGGTAGATGACCGGCGAGCCCTGCGGCGATGGTTCGGACAGGTGGATGCCCGGCACGGTGAAGTGGTCACCGCGGTGACCGATGTGATGCACCTTCGACGGTTCGGCGAAGATGCCTGCGTCCCGATCGCGAAGCACCGCGTCGCGTTCCCACGAGCCCTCCCAGAGTTTGTAGAGCACGGTCAGGTACTCGTCGGCGTGGTCGTAGCGGCTGTCGTGCGCGAGTTGGTCGTCATCACCCATGTTGCGAGCAGCCGACGGCAGGTAGCCCGTCACGACGTTCCACCCGATCCGGCCCTTGGTGAGGTGGTCGAGTGTCGAGAGGCGGCGTGCGAACGGATACGGGTGCTCGAATCCGGTGCCCGTGGTGATCCCGAAGCCGAGGTGTTGAGTGGCGTGAGCCATCGCGGAGACGAGCAGCAGAGGGTCGTTGACCGGGATCTGTGCGCCCTGGCGGATGGCCGCCTCGTCGGTGCCCGCGTACACGTCGTAGGTGCCGAGCACGTCGGCGATGAACAGGCCGTCGAAACCCCCGGTCTCGAGCAGTCGGGCGAGGTCGACCCAGTAGTCGAGAGTGTTGTAGTCCCAGGACCGGTCGTCCGGGTGTCGCCACAGACCGGGCGACTGATGGGCCACGCAGTTCATGTCGAACGCATTGAAACGGACACGCCGCCGCGGGGAGGGGCCGGTTGACTCGGCGGGACGATGCGGCGCGGCAGAGTCGTGCACGGTAGAGAAATGATCACTGGTGGACACTCGGTTGATCGTGCGGGCTCCCGGCCAACCCCACCAGGTTTGTGCGCACGGCGGGTCGAAGGGGTACAGATGGGGAGATGAATGCCTCCGAAATTCTTCTCGACGGATTCAGCCGCATCAAGGACGGGGTGCACGGCGTCCTCGACGGGATCGATGAACAGCGACTGGCCCTCAGGGTGGCGCCGGATGCGAACACCATCGCCTGGTTGATCTGGCACCTCACCCGAGTTCAGGATGCGCAGGTTGCCGATGTCGCGGGTCACGATCAGGTCTGGACGACGGGCGGCTGGTACGAGAGCTTCGCCTTGCCGTTCGGTCCGGAGGCCAGCGGCTACGGGCAGTCACCGGAAGAAGTGCGGCGGGTCGTCGCAGAACCGGAGCAACTACTCGGCTACTACGACGCCACGCACGAGGCAACGGTCGCGTATCTGTCGACGCTCGACGACGACGATCTCGACCGAGTCGTCGACGACAACTGGGATCCACCCGTCACCCTCGGAGTGCGACTGGTCAGCGTCGTCGACGACGACGCCAAACACCTCGGGCAGGCCGAGTTTCTGCGCGGACTCGACGCCTGACAACAAGGCCTACCCGGTGTGCGAACTACTGGGATACGTTCTGGCTCACGGCTTCCAGCAGCCCTTGAGGGTCTGGAAGTCGCCCGCGAACGAGGTGCCTCCGACGCAGGTGGGTCCGTTCTTGCCGTCGACGGTGACCGTGGCGCCGGGCCCCGCGATACCGATGGCGAGTCCCGGTTTGATCCCGGTCATGGTGACAGATGCTTTGGGCCCCACGGCAATCGCCGCCGGACCAGCGTAGTTGTCGGCCTTCGATGAGGCCGTGCCGCCGTTGTCCGTGACCGCGAGACTCAGGCCGGTCGCACCCGATTCGGCCGTGCAACTCGACATGGTCGAACTCTGACCGGGCAGTGCCGGGCACACCTGCGGTGCGGCCGCAGCATTCGGTGCGGCGGCGAATGCGATGGCTCCCGCGCCGGCGGTGGTGATCATGGCTCCGAGCGCGATACGGGCTGCTTTCCGCATGGAATTCTCCTTGGTTGTCGGTGGACGATCACCAGCGATTCGGAACAGCGTCCGACGCCGGATGGGAGCCGTCGGGCAGAAATATGGTGCCGGGTCAGATCCACCCGCGGTCACGGGCGATATGGGCGGCTTCACCGCGGGTGGCACCACCGGTTTTCCCGATGGCAGACGACAGGTGGTTGCGCACCGTTCCTGCGGACAGATGTACCGTGGCCGCGATCGTTGCGACGGTTGCGCCGGACAGCGCTGCACGCAGTACGTCGGTCTCGCGCACTGTCAACGGATTCTCACCGCTGGTAAGGCTTTCTGTCGCAAGCATCGGGTCGACCACGCGCAGGCCTGCGTGTACCCGCCGGACGGCATCGGCGAGTTCGGCTGCCGGGGTGTCCTTGACGACGAAACCCGACGCTCCTGCGTCGATTGCCCGTCGCAGGTATCCAGGACGCCCGAACGTCGTGACGATCAGCGAACGTACCCCCGGCAGTTGTGTGCGAATGGCGGCTGCCGCCTCGATGCCGTCTGCGCCCGGCATCTCGATGTCGAGCAGGCACACCTGCGCATCGGAATCGCGCACGGCGTCGATCACCTCGTCGCCCCGTCCCACCTGCGCCACGACCTCGAGGTCGGGCTCGAGGTCGAGAAGCGCAGCGAGCGCTCCGCGGACGAGCGCCTGATCGTCGGCGAGTAGTAGCCGGATCGGGTCACTCATGAGATCTGCACCCGCACCGTCATTCCCGTTGAGTCGGAGTCAAAAATCACTATGCCGCCTGCCGATTCAACACGTTCGCGTAGGCCGCGCAGCCCATTGCCGTGTTCGGCGTCGCCGAGCCCGCGCCCGTCGTCGTGAACGGAGATCGAGGAGGCGTCGATGCGCACATCGCAGTGCCGCGCTCCGCTGTGTCTGACCACGTTGGTGACGGTTTCGCGCAACACCCAGGCGAATAGTTCGGCGTGTTCGGTCGCGACGGCGGTGTCCGGCAGTGTCGCCTCGATACCCGCGGCGCGTAGCGCGCTGTCGGCACCGGCGATGGTGTCGGGGAGATCGGGTGTCCGCATACGGCCGACGGTTGTCCGGACCCGCGCGAGAGCGTCGCGGGTCAAGTGGTTGATCTCGGCCAACTCGCGTTGTGCGCGGGGCGGATCGAGTTCGACGAGTCGCTGCGCGAGTTCGGTTTTCACGCTGATCACCGTCAACGAGTGGCCGAGAATATCGTGGACGTCACGAGCGACGCGTTCGCGCTCGGCGACGATGGCCAGTCGAGCATCGAGTTCTCGGCGGTGTTCTTCCTCGCGTTCGCGTTCACCCTCGCGAACGGCGATGAAACGAAAGCCGAGCATGGTCAATCCGACAGCGAGCAGTACGAGGACGATGCTGGCGTCCGTACCCCAGCCGAACAGGCGTGGCAGCGCAACCGAGGAGACGACGAGGGCGCCGATACAGAGCAATGCCCAGCGTGTGGGAAAGCAGAACGCAGCGACGACCATCAGGAAGGGCGCTGCGCCGAAGGCATTCTCGTTGATGATGGGCAGCAGCGCCACCATCAGGCAGGTCAGCAGCACGAAGAAGGGTACGCCCCGCAGATCGGTGGTGTTGCGGCCGGTGAGTAGATAGACGCTCGCCCACAGATATCCGCATGCAAAAACGGTGAGGATCGTGAGTCCGATCGTTTTCGTCACCGTCGAGTGACCGGAGGTGACGACGGCGGTGATCGGGTAGGCGAGGAAGATCATCCAGACAGCGGTGAACACCCAGCGCAGGTTGCGCCAGGGTGCCACCACGTCGCTGCCGAGACCGAACCGCCGCGCCATCATGGGCTCCCGATGGTCATGGGCCTCGTTTTCTCCTGCTTGTACATCGTTGGTCTGAGCTGCTGCCGTCTGCTACTGGCGTTGCGTACTGCGACTGTAGAAGACCGCGGCAGCAATGGAGAACACTGCGGCCCAGACGACCAGATTGGCGATAGCGACCCAGAGCCCGATATGCGTGCCGTAGACCGTGACACCGTGGTCGAGCGGGTAGCGGGCAAGCGTCACCACTCCGAACATCGGGGTGAACTGGGAGATGGTCAGCATGGTGCCCTTCAGCGGCACGAACACGTTGCCCGCGAAGGCGAGGAGAGCCAGCACGCCACCCATGACCTGCATGGCCCCGTCGGAGCGCATGATGCTTCCGACGGCCAGTCCCAGTGCGGCGAACACCGACGCCCCGATCCACCCGAGCAACAGGCACGCGATTGCGACCCCGATGGGTGCGTGAGCGCCGGTGGCCACTCCGGCGATGCAGAGCACCACGATCGGTAGTGCTCCCATTGCCAGGGCCACACCGACTTTCGTGGCTACATAGCCCGCCGGCTGCAGTGGTGTCATCATGAGCGTTCTGGTCCAGCCGGCTTGCTGTTCGATCGCCACCGAGGCCGCGTTCGTGGCGGCGGCGAGGATTGCCCCGTAGACGGCCATACCGATGAGTACGTAGAAGGCGACATTGCCCGATCCCACAGTGTCGTTCGTCTTTTGGGTCGCACCGAAAACGAGATAGAGCAGAGCGGGCATCGCCACGGTGAAGATCATTGCGCGGCGATTGCGCAGCACGCGGCGGATGTCGAGGCGTAGATAGGTGGGTGAGGGGAGAAATCCGCGCAGGGAGTCCGAACCGGACGTGGTCGGAGCGTCGGAAGTGTGCACGTTCATGATGGCGCGCCTTTCGGTGTGCAGGGTGTGTGTGCGATGGTCGTCGGTCAGTCTGTGGTGAGCGCGACGAACGCGTCTTCGAGGTTGTGGGTTGCGATCTCGAGCTCTCGCGCGTCGGTCGTGGTGAGCAGGCACCGCGCGAGTGCGTCGGAATCGTTCGCGGACAGATAGGTTCGTCCACCACGTCGTTCGACGACCTCGAGGTCGGGAAACTCGCGGGCGACGACGGACACGCTGTCCTCGTCGAGGATCGCCGAGACCACGCGTCGACTGGCGATGTTGCGGATCTCGGCGGTGGAACCGTCGGCGACGATGCGCCCGTGCGACACCATCACGATGCGGTCGGCGAAATCATCGGCCTCTTCCAGATAGTGGGTGGCGAAGACGACTGTGCGACCGGCGCCGGCGTCGGCGCGGATCGCCGACCAGAAGGCGCGCCGGGATTCGACGTCCATGCCCGCCGTGGGTTCGTCGAGAACGATGAGGTCGGGATCGGGCAGTGTCGCCAACGCGAACTTCAGGCGCTGCTGCTCGCCGCCGGAGCATCGGGAGACCTTGCGTGCCGCGATGTCTGCGACGCCGGCGCGAGCCATTGTCGCCCCGACGTCGCGCGTGCGGCCGTGCAGGTCGGCGATGATCCGCATGGTCTCCTCGACCGTGAAGTCGGGCAGGAGTCCGCCGCTTTGCAGGACCGCGGCGACCCGCCCCGTTCGCGCGGCCTTGCGCGCGGGCAAACCGTACACCTCGACAGTGCCCGAATCCGGTTGTGTCAGGCCGAGAACCATGTCGAGTGTCGTGGTCTTACCTGCGCCGTTGGGGCCGAGGAAAGCGACGACCTCGCCGGGATCGATCGTCATGCTGAGACCGTCGACGGCGGTGACGTCCGAACCGTTTCCGCTGCGGAAGGTCTTGGTGACGTCGTCGATGACGAGTGCGGGCACCGAGCGAGTGGCGCTCGGTGCCCGAGTCGCGGAGGGATCGATGTTGTTCATGACATCAAGACTGTCGCCGCTGCGGCGTCCGGACTCAGAGCAGATGTCACGTTTCGCCCATGACAATCGTCATGGCTCAGAGGTCAGCCCACGTGCACGACCGGACGCTCGGTGATGTCGGGCTCGGCTCGTCGAACCACTTCTCGTGTCACGGCGGCGACTTCGCCCTCGCCGATGAACAGGAACCTCAGGAGGTTGACCAGCGGATTGGTCTCGCTCCATTCGAAGTACACATTGGGCACGATGCCGGTCTGCTCCCGGATGGCGAGCAGCGTGGCGGCGATCGTGTTCGGCACCGCGGCGGAATCGACCCAGAGGATTCGGTAGCCGCCCTCCCGATAGCGTCCGTGGATCTCGAGATCGGTGGCAAAGTCTGACGAATCGGTCACGTTCACTTCGAGGAACACGATCTGATCTGCGTCCGGGATGTGGCTTTCGGCCCGCTGTTGCAGTTCTTTGTCGTGGTATTCGTGCAGCGATCGTTCGTCAGGATCATGGGTGACGATCTGGATCTCGCCGGAGGCGGCGGCCTCGTCGATGATCCGCTGCGCTGTCTCGTCGAAAGTGATCGCGCCACTTCGTAGCTCAAACGATCGATTGATTCGCGATGCGAACGACACGATCAGGATGGCCGCGATGAAGAACGCCGCGACCTGCACTCCCTCTGGGCGTTCGATGATGTTCGCGATCGTCGTGTAGATGAAGATCACCGAGATCGTCGTGAACATCAGGGTGAGCCGCCGATTGTGCCGCTTGCGGACGGAGAGCGTGACAGCGATGGCCGCGGACGTCATCAGTACCAGGACGCCGGTGGCGTATGCCCCGCCCTGGGCGTCGACGTTTGCGTCGAAATAGATCGTGACACCGAAGGCGATGACGGCGAAGACGACGACGAGTGGCCGCGTCGCGCGGGCCCAGTCCGGGGCCATCCCGTAGCGAGGTAGGTAGCGCGGCACCAGGTTCAGCAAACCGGCCATGGCCGAGGCGCCGGCGAACCAGAGGATGAGAATGGTGCTGATGTCGTAGACGGTGCCGAATCCGCTGCCGAGGTAGTCGTGGCCCAGATAGGCGAGAGCGCGCCCGTTGGCCTTGCCGCCCGGCTGAAACTCGTTCTCGGGGATGAGGATCGTGCATACGAGGCTGCTGGTGATGAGGAAGACGCTCATGATCAGGGCCGACGTCGTGAGCAGCCGTCGAGTGCCGCGGATTCGGGTGATCGGATGGTCGGGCGGGTCAGCAGGTGAACCGTCGACCTGTGGCATGACCGCGACACCCGTTTCGAAACCGGACAATCCGAGTGCGAGTTTGGGAAACACGAGGACGGCGATCGCGGCTACCATCCACGGATTGCCGTGTTCGGTGAACATTGCCGATTGCCAGTCGATGACCAGATGCGGGGCGTCGACGATGTGCCATAGTGCGGTGGCGATCACGACCAGGTTGAGGCTCAGGTACACGGCAACCAGCGCGACCGCGATGGTGATCGCCTCGGTGAAACCGCGTAGGAACACCGCGGCCAGCAGTGCCAGCAGGATCAGGGTGATCAGCACCGTGTGGTCCGAGAAACCCCGTGGGACGAGTGGATTCTCGACAAGGTGCGCCGTCGCGTCGGCCGCCGACAGGGTCATGGTGATCAGGAAGTCGGTGGCAGCGAATCCGAGGAGGACCAGCACGAAGATCTTGCCACCCCACTTGGGGAGCAGTCGCTCGAGCATGGCTATCGAGCCCTCGCCCTTCGGTGACTTACCTGCGACGTACCGATAGACCGGGAGCGCCCCGAACAGGGTCAGTGCGACGAGTACTAGCGTTGCAACGGGAGCCACGGTTCCCGCGGCGAGCGCAGCGATACCAGGCTGATAGCCGAGCGTCGAGAAGTAGTCGACACCGGTCAGGCACATCACCTTCCACCAGGGGTGCGTGTGCGATTCCTCGCTCGGGATCCGGTGCGGACCCATCAACCCCGCGGGTTCCGGCGAGATGTCGGACAACAACCATTGCCGTAGCCGGTGTTCGGAAACGTCTGAACTCACTCGTGAACACTAACCGGGTGAGGGCTCGGACGGTATGACAAAGGCGACGTCCACTTTCGGTGATCCGCGAACTGTCGCATATGACCGCTCTTCGACAGGACAAATCGTACAAATCGAAAGTTCCTGTCGTGCAATGGATTCGAAGATCACAAGTTGGTCAACGTGCCGCGCTGGAGACAGCTCCAGTTCATCGGTCGTTTGCCGAGATCTCAGTACAGTTCGCGCGGAGTTGCCGCTGGGGCGACCACCGGCCGTGCGCGTCTGATGCGAGCGGGCCCACGTGTGAACACATCTTTGAGGGGACTACATGACCACCAACGAGTCACGGATGCGGCGAGGTGCCGTCGGCGCACTGGCCATCGGCGCCGTCGCGACCGCAGTAGGCCTCGCCGCGGCTCCCGCGCACGGCGACGCCTTCGTCCGCTTGCCGGGAGGAACAGCTACCGGCGACGGGCTGACGCTCACCCGCAGCAACGAGTACGCGCAGATCTCGCCGTCACTCGCGGCCAACGGGCTGGGTCGTACCGCATGGGTGAGCGGCAACATCACCCTGAAGGCGCCCAATCTCAAGCCGTCTCCCGCAGGACCCAACAACGGTCCGCAGGGAGAGTCAGCCGCTCCCGGAACCGGAGGCGTCTCGACTGACGGTGCTGCCGCGACGCTGTCTGTGGGCTACATCGTGGGATGCCAGGTGAACATCGGCTCGATGACGGTTGGTGTCACCGGCAGCCTCAACGCGATCACCGGCGCGCCGACCGGTACCGGCAGCATCAGCCTGCCGATCAGCCCCGGGCAGGTCGTCTTCGCGCAGATCGACTACAAGGACGTCGAGAAGCCGGGTACGCAGTACTTCAACTACGACCGGGTCCAGCTCAACATCAACGGTTGCGCCGGCTACGCGCAGGCCCGCTCGTACGCGGTCGTGGAGACCACCGGCAGCGATCACCAGAAGGTCAACCTCTACGGCAAGCCCTTCTCGATCGGCTGACCGCCCCGCACGACACTCCAACACTCGAGGGAAGAAATGAACATCAGCTTGAAACGGCTCGTCACCATCGGGGCCCCTGCGGCATTCACGACCGTTGCCGCTCTGATGGCACCGGCCATCGCGCACGCCGACGTCCACGTCGCACTGCCGTCACAGACCGATCAGCAGACGCTGGGCGACGGCACCGTCGTCTCCGTGACGCGTAGCAACGAAACCGCCAACATCAATCCGTCACTCGGTGGCACGCCGTTGCACCGCAACGCCTGGGTGTCGGCCAGCTACGCGGTCAAGACCAGCAAAGACGCCAAGAAGATCAAGATCCAGGCCGGGTACATCGTCGGTTGCCAGGTCAACATCTCCGGAGTGACCGGGAGCGGCAACGGTTCGGGTACGGCGACGCCGAGCACCAGCGGCGGCGCTACGGTCACCGGCGCGAGCGCCGGTGCCGGCGGATCGCTGAGCATCGGACCCGGCCAGGCCGTGAACTACTACATCAACGACGTGGAGTCGGCCGACGACTTCGGCTCTGACAAGCACAGCAGCAAGGTCGGCTACAAGAACACCAACCACGCCAAGCTGAGCTACACCAACGAGACGATGCAGGTCAACGGCTGCGCAGGCTATGCGCAGGCGCGGTCGTTCGCCAACGTCTACGTCGTCACCAGCAACGCCGAGCAGGTCGTGACGTTCTATGGGAAGCCCTTCAGCCTCGGATAACCTCTCACCCGAGTCTGGATTCGACGGCCGCGCGGTGCACCTTCGGCTGGGGTGCACCGCGCGGTCATGTCCGGAGAGTGTGAATCGTCGCGGTTGCTCGCTTCCCGTGAGACGATCAGACGATGGCTGACACCGAGGCGTCACTGACCGACGAACAGCTCGCAGCACCTATCGACGATGGGGATTCGATGCTCACCGTGGTCATCGCTTTCGCCGCGAATGTTGCAGTCGCCATTGCCAAGACGATCGCGGCAGTCATCACCGGATCGGCATCGATGACCGCGGAGGCCATGCACTCGTGGGCGGATTCGGGCAATGAGATCTTCCTGCTGATCGCGGAGCGTCGGGGTAACCGCGGGAGGACGAGAAGCCACCCGTTCGGTCACGGTCGAGAAACCTACATCTGGTCGATGTTCGCGGCCTTCGGTCTGTTCGCCGTCGGCGCAGCGGTCTCGGTCGTGAACGGCATCACGGCGCTTGTTCATCCCGAGGAGGACACCAACTACACGGTCGGTTACATTGTTCTGGCGGTTTCTGCAGTGCTGGAAGGTATTTCGTTTCTACAATCTGTGCGGCAGGCCAAGGCGGGTGGTCGAAGGCTGTCGATGCACCCGTTGCGCTTTGTCAACAGAACCTCGAACACCACGCTGCGCGCTGTGTTCGCCGAGGACTCTGCGGCGCTGGTCGGTCTCGCGATTGCGGCAGCGGGCATGGCGTTGCATCAGATCACCGGCAACGCGGTCTGGGACGCACTCGGTTCGATCCTCGTCGGCGTACTACTCGGGTTCATCGCCATCTTCCTGATCAGACGAAACAGTGAGTTCCTGCTGGGTCAGGAGGCCATGGCGCCGATCCGCGACGCTATTCTGGTGCGGTTACTCGCCATGCCCGACATCGACCGGGTGACCTACCTGCACGCCGAGTACGTCGGACCGATGGAGTTCTACCTCGTGGCTGCCGTGGACATCACCGGCGACCTGGCAGAACACGACGTGGCATTCCGGCTACGCAGACTCGAGTCGACGATCGAAGAGCAGGACGTGATCGTGGAAGCGGTGCTGACCCTGTCGACTGTCGACGAGCCCTCACTGGTGCCCGCCGGACGGGTGGGGTAGCGCTCTCCCGAGCCGCCGGCGTTGTCACGGTGCTGCGGGCAGGGGAGTGACCTGGTAGGACAACATTCTCCAGCGGTCCGGGTGCCGGCGCCACACCACGAGCATCGACCACCGCACGCCTGCACTGGCGACTTGCTCAGCTACTTCGGGAGAGGTTCCCGGATCAGCGCCGTCGAGATGACCGCGCAATGTCTGCTTGCCCCAGCAGAGCGCGATGTCGCCGAAGATCTTGACCCGAAGGTCATCGAACTCCATCTCGAGGTCGCGCGAGTTCATGGTGGTGGTGATGTGCTCGTCGGCCGTGATCAGGGTGCCGGGTAATTCGGTACCCAGAAACTCTGGGTCGTGCAGATCGACGAGTTCTTCGAGGTTGCGGGTGAGGATCGCTGCCCGCATTCGCGGATACTCGGCGAGGACCTCGGACACGGCCACGGGATCGTCGACCGGGTTGGCTGACTCTGGATCTGATGACATTGTTTCCTCCGAATCGGTTGCGGTGGTCGGGTTCTGGTGTCGAGCGCTGAGCGTCGACGTGGGTTCGGTACTCCGACGCGTAAATTGGGGGCCCATGGAACTGCGAATCTTCACCGAACCCCAGCAGGGCGCCACCTACGCGACGTTGCTCCGCATTGCCCGTGCGAGCGAAGATCTCGGGTACGACGCCTTCTTTCGCTCCGACCACTATCTCGCGATGAACGCGGAAGGACTTCCAGGCCCGACCGACGCCTGGTTGACCCTTGCCGCTCTCGGGCGCGAGACCTCGACTATCCGACTCGGCACCCTCGTCACGTCAGCGACGTTCCGTCACCCGGGCCAGCTTGCGATCCAGGTCGCACAGGCCGACGAGATGAGCGGTGGCCGAATCGAATTCGGGCTCGGCGCGGGATGGTTCGCTGAGGAGCACGAGGCGTACGCGATTCCGTTCCCTGCTCTCGGTGAGCGATTCGAGCGCTTGACCGAGAACTTGGAGATCATCACCGGCCTGTGGTCGACGCCCGTGGGTGATCTGTTCGACTATAGCGGCAAGCACTTCGAGGTGAAGAACTCGCCTGCACTGCCGAAACCCGTGCAGTCGCCGCGGCCGCCGATCATCATCGGCGGCATGGGCAAGAAGCGCACACCTGCCCTTGCGGCGAGGTTCGCCGACGAGTTCAATGTTCCGTTCGCGCCTGTCGACACCGTGTCCGCACAGTTCGACGTCGTGCGCGAGGCATGCCGCGCAGCAGGTCGCGGACCCGATGAACTCACGTACTCGGCGGCGCTGACGGTGTGCGTTGGCCGCAACGACACCGAGGTGGCGCGACGTGCCGACGCTATTGGCCGCGAGGTCGGCGAACTGCGCGAGAACGGGTTGACGGGAACGCCTTCCGAGGTCGTGGAGAAGATCGAGACCTACCGAGCCATCGGGGTGAGCAGACTGTATCTCCAGGTACTCGATCTCGACGACCTCGAGCATATCGAACTCATCGCGAATGAGGTCGCGCCGCACCTCTGACGTTCGTCGACGCCGATCAGTGTCGTGGGGCGTCGAAGGAGGTGTGCATCTCCCAGAACAGGATCTCGGTAGGGGCGTCGGAGGTCACCGAGAGTTCGGCGTTGTCGACCGTACGTAGCGCATCGCCCTCATCGAGGGTGATGCGCTCGTTGACCCCCGCCTGCTGGTCGAGCCCGGTGACCGAGATGGTTCCGGAGACGACGAACAGGTGGCCGAACGGTGCGCGCGGAAGCGTGACCGGATGACCAGGTGTGAGCCGCGCGGCATGTAGCGCCACGTAGCTGTTGCCGATACGCAATGCGGGACTGTCGATGTCGCGCTCGAGACCGGACACGATGGTCACCAGATCGCCGCGTGTCAGCGCAGCGTTGACGTCTACTTCTGCGTAATGCGGAGTGCCCCCGGCGTATTCGGGAGCAATCCACATCTGCACGACGCGAAGTCGCTGGTTCTCGGACCGTGTCGACGCATTGCGTTCGGAATGCCTGATGCCCGAGCCCGCCGACATACGCTGGACGACGCCCGGGGTGAGCACCCCTTCACTCCCGTGTGAATCCTTGTGGTGCAGCGACCCTTCGACGACCCAGGTGACGATCTCCGCGTCGTGGTGCTGATGGGTGTCGAAGCCTGCACCGGCGTCGACGACATCGTCGTTGTGGACGAGGAGCATACCGTGTGCGTTGGCGACGAGGTCGAAGCTGCCCGTGGCGGGAAACGACTGCCGCGAGTCGATGGCCTCGTCGTTCCACATGTGGCGATCGGCCGCGCGGATCAGCCGCCAGGAGGAGGGGGCTTCGGTGGTGTGCTCTGCGCTCATGGTGTCGTCATCTCTGTGTGGAAGTGGATGCAACATCGGTGTCATCGACGTTGTCGAGGTGTGTTGTGAGTGTTTCCATGATGCTGCCGAGGTCACTCGCCTCGGTGTCTGACAGCGCGGAGGTGAACAGTCTGTCGACGGCTGCGCCGTGATCGTGTGCGGCTGCGGTGAACGCTGTACGACCGTCGTCGGTCAGCACGGCGTATCTGCCGCGCTTGTCCTCGGGGGCCGCTTCGCGACGCAGCCATCCGCGACGCACCATCGCGTCGATCTGGTACGAGAGCCGCGACGTCGAGAAGACCATGCGGTGGGACAGCGCGCGCATGCGAGCGCGGCCATCGGGGCACTCATGGAGTATCAACAGAACGTGATAATCCGCCAGTGACATTCGGCAGTGCGCTCGTAGTTCGTCGTCGAGCATGGTCTGCATACGAGCGCTGGTCTCCACGAAGAGCCGCCACGCCTGAGCCTTCGACGCGGCGGTCTTCGTCGAGGATTGGTCGGTGGTCATCGATTGCTGGTGTGCGGCATGATCGCGTCGGGCGGCACGTCGCCGAGACGACCGGCCTGGAAGTCCTCGATCGCTTCGATGAGTTGCTCGCGGGTGTTCATGACGAACGGTCCGTAGTGTGCGACGGGTTCGCGGATGGGCTGGCCACCTAGCAGCAGGACTTCGAGCGCCGGACGGTTGCTGTCCTGTCCGGGGTCCGCTGCGACGGTCAGTCGATCGCCCTTGCCGAAGACGGCGAGCTGACCCTGTTCGATCGGACGGGCTTCTGCACCAACGGTTCCGCGGCCCGACAACACGTAGGCGAGCGCGTTGAAGTCCTCGCGCCACGGCACCGACACGGACCCGCCCGGCGCGACGGTCGCGTGTGCCACCGTGATCGGGGTGTGTGTGGCGCCGGGGCCTGCGTGGCCGTCGAGTTCGCCGGCGATGATCCGGATGAGGGCGCCGCCGTCGGGGGAGGCAACGAGTTCGACGTTACCCGCCTCGAGGTTCTGGTAGCGCGGGGTGAGGAACTTGTCCTTGGCGGGCAGGTTCACCCAGAGCTGGATGCCGTGGAACAGGCCACCGGACTCGACCAGTTCCGCCGGAGGCGTCTCGATGTGCAGGATGCCGGAGCCGGCGGTCATCCACTGCGTGGCCCCGTTCTCGATCAGGCCTCCGCCGCCGGTCGAATCCTGGTGCTGGAAGCGGCCGTCGATCATGTACGTGACGGTCTCGAAGCCGCGATGCGGATGCCAGTCGGTGCCCTTCGGCTCGCCCGGCTCGTAGTCGACCTCGCCCATCTGATCCATGTGGATGAACGGGTCGAGGACGGCTGCTGGGACGCCCGCAAAGGCACGGACCACCGGGAATCCCTCGCCCTCGTAGCCGCGCGGGCCACGCGTCAACGACTTCACCGGCCGCTCGGTGGCGTCGAGGGCAGCGGATGTCAGACGAGGCAGGGTAGTGGCATCGGCGGTGATGGCAGGCATCGGGACCTCCTGGTTGGCTGTTTGCTCAAATCTGAGCAACTGTGTGGGTCAACCAGCGGGGCGTCGGGGATATTCCACAGTCGTCGTCTCTCTCTAGAGTGCGCGCCGCGGTAATTGCAGGCGAAAAGCCCTCCGGCACCTGCATCAGTCGGTTCTGGCTGCTGGTTCGGGTGTGGTCATGGTGTGTCACGGCGTCGGAATCCGGTGAATCCGATGATGAGGAAGCCGATGGTGAACAGACTGATCCATAGTAGACCCCACCAATTCTGTTGGGAGCCCGCGACTTCGGGTATGTGGTAGAAGGGGCTGATTCCCAGTGCCCAGGTGGGGAGTTTGAAGCTGGGGCCGAGGAGGGTGAGGACGAACGAGGCGAGCGCACCGATCCAGGAGGCGAGTTGGGCATGTGGTCGTGCGCCGATGACGGCGACCGCGATGGCGGTGACGGTCCATACGGCGGGGATTGTGACGATTGCCTGCAGCACGGTGTTGCTGAAAGTGATGCCGATGTCGGCGGTGGAGGCGAAGATGCCGACCACTACACCGGCGATGATGAGGAAGGCGGCGGTGGCACCGAACGCGACGATGACGCCCGCGCCGAGGTAGCGTGCCCTGCTGACGGCGGTGGCGAGGACTGATTCGGCGCGGTATTCGAGTTCTTCGGTGCGCATGCGGTTGATGATCTGCACACCGGCGATTGATGCGATGATGCCGACGAGGCTGAGGATGGTCGTGACGAACGCGGCGATCAGGTCGGTCGGGGCTGCCGCGCCGGAGGCGAAGATCTCCGTCATCGCGGGGTTGGCGCTGAAGAGGTCGTTGACCGAGCCGGTGAAGTAGCCGAATACGACGCCGAGGCCGGCGAAAGCGCATGCCCACGAGAGGATTTGGGCTCGGTTGAGGCGGAGCGCCAAACCCAGTGCGGTGTGGAGTGTGCCGCGTGGGGGGCCGGGACGTGGACTGATCAATCCCTGCCCGAAGTCGCGGGAGACCTGCAGTGTGAACCCGATGGCGGCGACGACGACGGTGAACGCGACGCCGAGCAGCAAGGGCCACCAGTGATCACCTGTGGCGGGTCGTGTCTCCTCGATCCAGCCGAGCGGGTTGATCCAGGTGGTCCACGTCGGCGCGTCCATGGAGAACAGGAAGCCACGCATCACGAACAACACACCGAACACCGCGACCGCGATCGTTGATGCGGTGCGGGCATCGGAGCCGATCTGTGCGGTCACCGTTGCCAGGGCTGCGAACATCCATCCGGTGACGGTGAATCCGGCGCCGAGCAGCATCGACGGTCCCCACCCGCCTCCACACAACGCGGTGACCACGCCGGAGACGACACCGATGGCCAGTGAGCACACCATCGCCAGCAGCAGTGCGGTGAGTAGCCGTGATTGGCGTCCGAGGACACCGGATGCCAATAGTTCGGCTTGGCCGGAATCTTCTTGGCCGCGGCTGGCTTTGGTGACGATGAAGATGGCGCCGATCGCCGCGATCAGTCCGCCCAGTGCCAGCGAGCGCCACGCGTTGAACCCGTCGGTGGTGCTCAGGTCATAGGCCGGGCCGAAGATCAGCCCGAGCGCCGGGTTGCCGCCGATGGTGGCGGCGAACGCTTTCCGGTCCTGCAGATCGGGGAACAGCAGCGGGTACACGATGACCGAGGAGACCGACAATGCTGTCGGGAGCAGAATCCAGGGCAGGAAGGATCGTGCTTCGTGTGTGAGTGAGGCACGCAGTAGTGGTGCGGTGCCGACAACCGCAGAGTTCTCGGCCATCACCGGCCACTGTTCGCGTCGTCGTCGTAGAGGCGCAGGAAGAGGCTCTCGAGTGACGGGGGTTCGACGGTCAGCGACCGTAACCCGAGTGGGGTCAACTCGGTCATCGCGTCGCCGATCTTGTCGGAATCGACTGTCGCGGTGAGTCGATGCCCGTCGAGTTCAACGTCGTGCAGCATCGACATCCGGTTGTCGTCGGGCAGTGTGTCCAGATCGGCGTGCACTGTGGTGCGGGTATGGCCGCGCAACTCGGCGAGAGTGCCGGTTTCGACGATCGCACCATCGCGGATGATGCTGAGCCTGTTGGCGAGTTCTTCGACCTCGGCCATGATGTGACTCGACAACAGCACACTCGTACCCCTGGCGACCGCTTCACCGACGACCTCCTGGAACACGTTTTCCATCAACGGGTCCAGTCCGGAGGTC
Source organism: Gordonia otitidis (assembly GCF_020735545.1). Lineage (NCBI taxonomy): Bacteria > Bacillati > Actinomycetota > Actinomycetes > Mycobacteriales > Gordoniaceae > Gordonia > Gordonia otitidis. Next base: position 624,439 of record NZ_CP085974.1, on the reverse strand, counting down.
GGTTCGTCGAGGATCAGTAACTCCACATCCGACGACAACGCCGCGACGATCGCGACCTTCTGCCGATTGCCCTTGGAGTACTGCCGACCCCGTTTGGTCGGATCGAGCTCGAAACGCTCGATGAGATCGTCGCGCCGGTCCTCGTTGAGTCCGCCGCGCAACGAGCCCAACAGGTCGATGGCCTCACCACCGGTCATGCTCGGCCACAACGACACATCGCCGGGCACATACGCCAACCGTCGATGCAGTTCGACAACATCGCGCCACGGATCGCCGCCGAGTAGTCGCACGGTGCCCGAATCTGCTTTCAGCAGGCCGAGCAGGACGCGGATCGTCGTCGACTTACCCGCACCGTTGGGGCCGAGGAACCCGAGGACCTCACCACGCCGGACCGTCAGGTCCAGACCGCGTAATGCCTCGAACTTCCCGAACGACTTGTGTAAACCTGCTACGTCGATGACGAGGTCATCGTCGGACATGGCGCCCTCCAAACGTCGGTGCTACCCGCGATGGTTCCACATTCGTAGAGATAATTCCACAGCTGAGGACATATTGGACGCCAGGCGCTACCCTTGCCGCTATGCACGACACGGCATCCGCCTCCGAGAAGCGGCGCCCCGGACGCCCCGCAGGCGACGGAGCCAACCGCGACGCCATCCTCGACGCAGCCCGGGAACTGTTCGCCGCACGCGGCTACGACGGTGCGTCGATGAGAGCCATCGCCGCACAGGCCGGTGTTGACCCGGCGCTCATCCGTCACTTCTTCACCGACAAACAGGGACTGTTCAGCGCCACCATCGCCGACCGCACCGTCATCGGAGATCGCATGTCCGGTGTGTTCGACGGCGATGTCGAGGGCCTCGGCGAGCGGTTCGCATCGGCCTATCTCGATATCTGGGAGGACCCCGACACCGGCCCGATGATGGGCGCTATGTTGCGGACTGCTCTGACCACCGAGCGAGCGGCAGAACTGTTGCGCGACATGCTCATGTCGAAGGTGACCAGCCATATGCCGACAGATCGAGACGTGCCTGACGACATCGTCGTACGGATACTGCTGGCCGGAGCGCACATGCTCGGCATCGTCATCGCACGCAACCTCGCGCAGGTGCCACCACTGGCCGACTACAACAGGGACCAGATCGTGCACACCGTCGCCCCGGCCATCCAGCACTATCTCGCCGAACCTCTTCCCGCGTAGTCCTTCCGAAAGCTCGGCTGATTTTTCGCGCGTGTCCGAATGGCGGGTCCCGAGCAGCTACGAATACCGCGTTCACACGGATCCAGCAGCCGCCGCCACGGCAGTCGCCGGTGAAGACGGCTAGGGCGCTGAGTGGCCGATCCGATCATGCCGATCCCAAACCTGGGCCGAGCGGGCACCGTCCGCGTTCACTGGTTTGGTCATCCGGCATCGACACATAAGGACTCATCAATGACCCGACAGTTGCATCTCGGCGGCTTCCTGATCGCCTCCCCGGTCACCCACTCGCACGCGGCGTGGCGGCATCCCGGTTCGGAGACAGACTATTTCGGTCCGGACCACTACCACCGCGTCGGGCGAATCCTCGAGCGCGGCAAGTTCGACTTCGCCTTTTTCGCCGATCTGTTGGCTGCCCCAGATCGCTTCGGTGGCGATCAGTCCGAACCGTTCCGCCGCGGGACGCAGGCCGCCGCGACAATCGATCCGAGTTTGGTCGCAGCGTCATTGGCTGCGGTTACCACTAGGCTTGGGATCGCGGTCACCAAATCCGCCACATACTTCCATCCCTACGAACTGGCCCGCATCTTCGGCTCACTCGATCACCTGACCCGTGGTCGCATCGCTTGGAACATCGTGACCTCGCTAACGCAGGCGGAGGCGCGAAACTTCGGCCACGATGTGCACGTCGACCATGAGGAGCGGTACGCGCGGGCCGAAGAGTTCGTTTCGACGGCCATCAAGCTGTGGTCGAGCTGGGATGCCGACGCTGTGACCGCCGACCGTGCTTCCGGGGTATGGGCCGATCCGACGAAGATCCACCCCGTCGACCATGACGGTGAGTACTACCGCACGCGAGGCCCGCTCAACCAGCCGCGTTCACCGCAGCATCGGCCAGTGCTGATCCAGGCCGGGTCGTCGGAGACGGGTAGAAACTTCGCTGCTCGCTGGGCAGAAGCGATCTTCGAGATCGATCCGACCCCGGAGGGCCGGCGCGCCTACTACGACGACGTGAAGTCCAGGGTCGTGGACTTCGGTCGCGATCCCGATCATGTGAAGATCTTTCCGTCGTTCATCCCCTTCGTGGGTGAGACCGAGTCGATCGCTCGAGAGAAGCAAGCTTTCCACAACGAACTCGCTGATCCGATTTCAGGATTGATCACGTTGTCAGTGCACACGGACCATGATTTCTCGCGCTACGACCTCGACGCACCTATCGAGGACGTCCAGGTGACCGGTACCCAAGGACTCTTCGAAGTGGCGCGTAGGCTCAGTGAACGCGACAATCTGACGCTGCGGGATATCGGCAAGCTGTACGCCCAAGGAGTGCTGTTGCCGCAATTCGTAGGTACCGCCAGTGACGTCGCTGACCAGATCGAGGAATCGTTCAGCGGCGGAGAAGCCGACGGTTTCATCGTGTCCAGTGCACAGACACCGGGGACGTTCAACGACTTCGTCGACTACGTGGTGCCTGAACTCCAGCGGCGAGGACTTTTCCGTCGCGAGTACGAGGGCACGACTCTCCGACAGCACCTGGGACTCGGTGATGCGCTAGAGAATCTCCCGGCCGATATTCGAGGTGAAGAGGAGCTATTGGTCGGCTGAGGGCCGAGAGGTCGACATAGCCGAACTCACACGAAACCCTCCGCGCAGCGCGGAGGGTTTCGTCGTGAACGCCAACAAGGTTCTCTGAATCTGCGGCGATTCTCAGAAGGGGAGGACTCCCTTGAGACTGCCCCAAGCGCCTCCGCTTCCGCCGTCCGGAGCCTGCTTGATTTCGAAACCCGAAGCGTCTTGGTTGTCTCGGAAGGTGCGCGGGGGGCTCCTCAGGCCCCACCCTCGATCACGCGATCGAGCCCTCGGGCAAGTCCGCGGTGCTCGAACGTCTCGTAGAACACGATCACCGAGAGCGGAGAGATCAGCACGATCAGCAGGCACGCCCACAGTGGTGCTCCATTGGCCGCTGCGACCATCGCGACCACCGGCATGGCGAAGGTGATCACGTGACCGGGATTGCGTGGAGGGGTGCCGAGTAACCACCACAGCAGTATGAAGACCACGGCCATGAAGACCAGTACCGGGACGGCGATCGCCGAGATCGCTGCAAAGGTGGTGACATGATAGTGCTCGTCGAACGCGTATCCGATGACGTGCAGCCCCGCCCCGACGGCAGCGATGGCCGCGAAGAGGATCAGGTGCAGATACGTCCACGGAATCACCTTGTCGCGCTGCACATCCAGGACGGGGCCGGACGGCAGGATGAAGTATGTCCACCAGAGGGAAAACGAGATCAGTACGCCCACCGCGATGGCGAGCACCGACTCCACCGTCCAGCCTTGCGCGGCGGAAATCATCTGTGCGGCAGAAAGTGTGCCGGTGATCGACTCGCCGATCGCAATGATCGCGAGGAGCCCGTAGCGCTCGGCGATGTGGTGTGCGTGCCACGGGAACCCCGACCCGTGACGACGCCCCTTGAACTCGGCCACGATCGGTCCACCGAGGTCGACGAGCCAGATGATCACGAGCCAGATCATGGCGGTGGTGAACGACATCGGTGTCAGAACCCAGATCACCCAGCCGATCTGGGCAAGCCCGACGGTCAGGGCATTTGTCGTGGCGAGGCTGCGTGCTGCTGGGTCGTCGTACGCGGCCCGCAACCACAACGCGACGACGCCGACCCGCATGATGACGTAGCCGGTGACCATGACTCCGACGTCGAACTCGTCGTGGTGCTCGACCGAGGCGAATAGATCTGGGATACCGATGGCCACGACGATGACGCCGGCCATCTGCAGCAAGGTGAGGACGCGGAACAACCAGTCGTCGTTGTCAAACGAGGTCGCGAACCACGTGTATCCCACCCACGCCCACAGAATTGCGAGCATCGCGATGACGAACGCGATGACAGCAGAGCCGGTGTGGCCTTCGGCGATACCGTGCGCTAGCTGTGCGCCGGCGACACCGAAAGCGCTGACGAAGGTGAGATCGAAGAACAACTCCAGCACGCTCGCGGTGCGATGGTGCTCACGGATGTCTCGTCCGGTCATCCGGCGTAACCCGTGCCGGTAGAAACGCTCGCCGGGGCTGAGTTCCGTGAAATCGTCTCGGGCCATCTGCATGGCCCCACAATAGGAAGTGTGTTGTTCGCCGGGGCGGTGACGCGCAGTGCAGGCAGCCGATTGGGGACCATAGGTCCGGTACCTGAACGGGACTCAGTCCGATCCGACACCCGATGTGTGGGTGACCGGCGTATGCACGCCCAGCTGTGGCGCAGGCCCCACGAAGTACTGCTCGCCGTCGAACGTCGCGGGTAGGCCGGCGGCGAGGTATCGCCCGATACCGGGCTGGTCGAGCTCGGCGAACAAGGGATTCGCTTCGAGCGCACCGGACGCCACCACCTCGTCGAACGTGCGGTAGCGCCCGGACAGTACCGACGAGGCGGCGAGCACGGAAGCAACCTCATCGGTGGAGCGCTCGGCAAACCACTTGCCGAACAGCGCATTCAGCACACTGCGATGAGCGAAGCGGTCGGCTTCGAGGGAGAAGTCGACGTCGAGCGCACGCTCGAGGGAGCCGATCGCCTCGCCTGTGTCGGTGAGCTGTACGAGATCGCGGAAATGGCGGGGCGTCAGTGCAACGATCATGAACCGGTCGCCGTCGGCGGTCGACACGTCGGTGCCATAGGTTCCGTAGACGTCGTTGCCGGTGGCCTCACGAGAGCGCGAATTCACCTGCGGCTCGGTGAGATATCCGAGGGTGCTGGCGATCGAGAGCGCTGTGTCCTCGAGCGGCAATCGTATTCGGCTGCCGACTCCGGTCAGTTCACGTCGACGCACGGCGGAGGTGATCGCGAGAGCCGCGTACAACCCGCAGATCACATCCCACGCCGGCAGGACGTGATTGACCGGACCGGCGTGGTCGACCGGCCCGGTGATCAGGGGGAAACCGAGTTCGGCATTCACCGTGTAGTCGACGGCGGGAGAGCCGTCGGAGCCGCCGAGTAGTTCCAGCGTGATCACATCGGGGCGAACCTGCTTCAGCGCCTCGTGACTCATCCACTCCCGACCGCCCGAGTTGGTGACGAGAATGCCGCCGCCGGGTCCGGACTCGGTGATCAGACTCCTCACCATTGATTGTCCCTCGGCTGAGCGCAGATCAGCGGTGACCGACTTCTTGCCCTTGTTGAGTCCCGTCCAGTAGATGGAGGTGCTGCCGTCGTCGGTGAGCGGCCATCGGTTGACGTCCGCAGCGCCGCCGATCGGATCGACACGGATCACCTCGGCGCCCAACTGGGCCAGAGTGAGCCCGCACAGCGGCGAGGCGACAAAGCTCGAGATCTCGACCACACGCACACCGTGAAGTGGTCGACGGGTGTCAGACCCGGTCTGAGTCTCCGCTGTGGTCACATGAATCGCCCGCCGGTGACCTCCATGACCGTCCCTGTCATGTACGACGACAGATGGCTGGCGAGAAACAGCGCGACGGTGGCGACTTCGCTGACTTCGCCTGCACGGCCCATGGGGATCTCGGCCATCTTCTGATCCCAGGCCTTCTGTGGCATGGCCTCGGTCATCGCCGAGCGGATGAGCCCGGGCTGGATGGCGTTGACCCGAACACCATGGTGTGCCATCTCTTTCGCGGCCGCTTTCGTCATGCCGACGACGCCTGCTTTGGCTGCCGAGTAGTTGGTCTGCCCGACCATGCCGACCTTGCCCGACAGTGACGACAGATTCACGATCGCACCGGACTTGCGTTCACGCATGATGGCCGCGGCCTTTCGGGTGCCGTTCCAGGTCCCCTTCAGGTGCACGTTGATGACCTGGTCGAACTGCTCCTCGGTCATGTTTCGCATCGTGGCATCGCGGGTGATGCCCGCGTTGTTCACCATCACATCCACGGGACCGAATGCGTCTGCGGCAGCTCCCAATAGCGCGTCGACGTCGTCGCTGACGGTGACGTCGCATCGCACCCCGATGGCACGCTCGGTGCCGCCGAGTTCGACGGCGGCCTTCTCGGCGGCCTCGGCGTTGACGTCGCCGATGACGACGCGAGCGCCTTCGTCGACGAACAGTTGCGCGATGGCGAATCCGATTCCCTGTGCGGCGCCGGTGATCACGGCGGTCTGGTTGTGCAGGAGTGGTCCGGGCATGGGCGTGGAATTCTCTCTCTCGATCGGGGAAGTGGAGTATCAGCTGTGTGTCGACGCTGCGCGAATGAGGTTGCCGCCGATGATGAGTCGTTGGATCTCGCTGGTTCCCTCGTAGAGACGCAGCAACCGCACATCGCGATAGATGCGCTCCACGGGTACCTCGCGCATGTAGCCTGTGCCGCCATGGATCTGCACGGCGAGATCGGCGACCTTACCGACCATCTCTGTGCAGAAGAGTTTCGCCGCCGACGGCGCGGTGCGCCGATCTTCGCCGGAGACGTACTTGGCGGCGGCGTCGCGCACCAACGCGCGTCCGGCCATCACGCCCGTCTGCTGGTCGGCGAGCATCGCCTGGACCAGTTGGAAGGTGCCGATGGGCTTTCCGCCCTGGGTGGCACTGGCTGCGTAAGCCACTGATTCGTCGAGCGCACGTTGTGCCTGGCCGACCGACAGGGCGGCGATGTGGACGCGACCGCGCGCCAGCGAGGTCATGGCGGCTTTGTAGCCCTTCTCCTCGTCGCCGCCGACGAGCGCCGACGCCGGCACGCGCACGCCGTCGAACGTGACGTCGGCGGTCCAGGCGCCCTCCTGGCCCATTTTGGAATCCTTCGGCCCCACCTCGATGCCTGGAGTGTCTGCGGGAACGAGGAACACCGCTATGCCGGTGCCGGATTCGTCTGCCGGACGGGTGCGTGCGAAAACAACGAACAGGTCGGCGATGGGGGCGTTGGTGATGAAGCGTTTCTGTCCGTCGATGACCCACTCGTCACCGTCGCGCACCGCCTTGGTGCGCAGTCCCGCAGGGTTGGAGCCAGCACCTGGTTCGGTGAGTGCGAAGGATGCGACAACCTCACCCGAGGCGATGCCTTCGAGCCACTGCTTCTTCTGCTCGTCGGTGCCGAAGTTGACGAGCACCTGCCCGGCGATGCCGTTGTTGGTCCCGAACATCGACCGTAGGGCGAGACTGGTGTAACCGAACTCCATCGCCAGTTCGACGTCCTGGGTCAAATCGAGGCCCAGCCCGCCCCATACCTGCGGGATCGCGTAGCCGAACAGGCCCATCTCGGCCGCCTGCGCTCGCAGGTCGGAAGGAATCTCGTTGGTCTGCATGATCTCGGCTTCACGGGGCACCACCTTGGTGCGGATGAAGTCGTGGACCAGCTGATGGATCTGTGCGAAATCCTCGGCGTCGACGGCTGGTCGGTGATCGTGTGCTGCTGCAGCGGTCATGTCTGGAAAATATCAAAAACACGCGGACGACACCAGGGGTGTGAACATAGAAGCAGCGTAGAACCCCCTTTGTCCTGTTAAGTGCTGCGGAAATGATATTAATTGCTGGGCAGAGGTAACTGACGACGCGCTACCATCGACCGGTGACTGTCAAGCCTCACGAGAAGATCGACACCGGGTCCGACGCCGTGGCGTCGGTGCGCAAGGAATCCGCAGCGCGCGAGATCCGCAGCCTCGTCTTCGCGGGAGAGTTGCGGCCTGGGTCGAAGGTCGACCAGGATGCGCTGGCGGAGCGCTTGGGGATGAGCAAGCTCCCGGTGCGGGAGGCGCTCATCGCACTCGCTGGCGAGGGCATCATCGAGACCATCCCGCGGCGCGGAGCTTATGTCGCCGACCTCTCGCGGGAAGACATCCGCGACCACTATTGGATGCTCGGGGTCATCTCCGGCCTCGCAGCCGAACGTGCCGCGGCAAACCTCTCCGACGATGACTTCGCCGACCTCGACGCTCTGGCGGCGCAGATGGAGGCGACCGACGACCTCCTCGAGATGGAGCGGTTGAACTCTGCATTTCACCGCATGATCAACAAGGCGTCCAGGTCGCGTCGGCTCATCGCCGAGTTGCGACTGCTCAGCCGCGCGATCCCGCCGAACTTCTTCGACTCCCACCCCGACGCGGTCGCCTCCTCACTGCGCGACCACCGCGAGATCCTCGACGCCCTGCGTGATCGCTCACCCGGCATCGTCCGCACGCTCATCGAAGGTCACTTCTTCCGCGGCGGACACCGCGCCGTCGAACTTCTCGAAGAAGCGGGTTTCTGGAGAGAGTGAGCAGGTCACGGGCGTCCCGCGTGACCCACGGCTACCCGAACCGCACGGATGGTGGCCTCTCGTGCTGCAGATCGTGCGTGCTCGTCGAAATCCGGCGCGCAACTGATGAACAAGGTGTCGTCGGCGCTTCCGCCGAGCATGCACGCGTATGCGCCTGTGCCGAGAGCAATCTCGTCGACGATCTCGCCGCCCTCCCGCACTCGGATGACACGAGAACCGACAGCGTCGGCGACCCAGAGGCACCCCTGTGCGTCGAGCCCGCATCCGTCGGGGGCGACGACGGCCATGCCCAAGGCGTCGGCAAGGGAGGGAGACGACGGCTGGTCGCCGAACCGCGCCCAGTCCCGACGCTCTCCGAGCGAGCCGTCAGCATGAATCGTGAACGCACTGATGCGATTTCCGAAAGTCTCGTCGACGATCAGCGTCGTACCGTCTGGTGTCACCACGCTACCGTTCGGAAAGTAGAGTCCCGACGCGACGGACGTGACGGTGCCGTCCGGGTCGATACGGAGCAGTGACGCAGGTTCGATGTCGGCGCCTGCCATGAGGTCGAAACCGAAGTTGCCCAGCCAAGCGCGGCCCTCGCCGTCGACGACCATGTCGTTCGGATGGCCGGTGACGTGCTCACTGACATCGGCGTGCACGACAACCGATCCATCGTCTTCGAGCCGAAGGATCGTACGATCCTTCATCGACACGACGAGCAGCCTGCCGTCGGGAAGCCAGCCCAACCCGGATGGCTGCGCGGGAACCTCGAGCTCTCTACGGAGCTCAGAGCCGTCTTCCTTCACCGAATAGACGGCATGTGTGTAGAAATCGACGAACCACAGCCGGCCGTCGTGCCATCGTGGGCATTCCGTGAACGACATGTCGGAGACGACGGTGCGCAGCTGTGGTGTGGTCATGATCGGAGTGTAGGAACCCTCGACCGACGACCGTGGCCACTCCGCGTATTCGGCAGCAACGTGTAGACCTGAGTGCATGTGTTCACGCCGCGCGCGGCGACCGACGAGGGGGCTCAGTGGCAGACAAACCGACGATCGTGATCACCGGTGCGAGCGACGGGATCGGCGCGGTGGCGGCGAGGGAACTCGCGGGTGACGATGCCGACCTGATCGTGGTCGGCAGGTCCCGTGAGAAGACCGAGGCTGTGGCCGAAGAGGCAGGCGCGACATGGTTCACCGCCGACTACTCGCGCCTCGACGACGTCCGGAAGCTGGCAGACGAGATCGCCAGTCACACGGCATCGATCGACGTTCTCCTGAACAACGCAGGCGGAACCTTTTCGCCATCGCAGCGCACCGCCGACGGCCATGAGCCGAATTTCCAGATCAACCACCTCTCCGGCTTTCTGCTCACCACGCTGTTGAAGGATCGCCTTGCCGCCGACGGCGGTGCCCTGGTGGTCAACACATCGAGCTTTGGGAATCTCGCAGGCAGTGTCGATCTCACCGACCTCGACTACGAACGCAGACGACCATTCGAGTTGCGCTGTTACGGAACGAGCAAACTGGAGAACATCATGTTCACCCGCGGTATCGCCGAGCGGTGGCGTGGGGACGGGATAGTCTCTGCCGCTGTGCATCCCGGAGTGGTCGCGTCCAGCTTCGGGAGAGACTCGGCATTCATCGGGTTGTTCTACCGCACACCACTCAAGCGGGTTGGCACCATCACACCGGAGCAGGGCGCGCAACCGCTCATCGAACTGGCCCGGCGTGGTGCCGATCCGACTATCAACGGTGTGTACTTCGATCGCTTCAAGCCCAACGGGAGAGAGAACAGACAGGCACGGCGCCGCGACCTCATCGACGGATTGTGGGCGGCGTCGGAGAGTCTGATCTGACCGAGGCGCCAACGCCCGGTCATCAACCGTGGTGATCGTCGTCGTTCGAGCGGCCCGGTGCGCAATAATGGCGCAATGGCTGACAGCGCAGACGGCACGCCCGGCGTCACGACGGAGGAGCGCACCTTCTCCGGCAAGCACGGCGAACAGATCTTCTACACGACCCTCACCCCCGCGGAACCGCGCGCTCTCGTCGTGATCGCCCACGGGCTCGGCGAGCACGGCGGTCGATACGCGCACGTCGCCGAGAAGTTCACCAGCGCCGGATACGCAGTGGCGATCCCCGATCACCTCGGCCACGGCAGATCGGGCGGAAAACGGCTGCGTATCAAGTCATTCAAGCAGTTCAGTGACGACCTCGACACCGTCATCACACAAACCGCGATCGACGGGTTGCCCACCTACCTGCTCGGGCACAGCATGGGCGGATGTATCGCGCTCGACTACGCACTCGATCATCAGGACATGCTCGACGGACTCGTACTCTCCGGCGCCGCCGTGATGCCCGGCGACGACATGCCCGGCCCGGTCATCGCGGTCTCGCAGATCCTCGGCAAGGTTGCCCCGTGGCTGCCGACGATCGCTCTCGATTCGACGGCGGTTTCGCGTGATCCCGCCGTCGTCGAGGCATACCAGTCGGATCCGATGGTCACGCGCGCGAGAATTCCCGCCAGACTCGGTGCGGAGATGCTGTCGACCATGCAGAGCTTCCCCGACCGGGTGGGGTCGCTGCGCCTCCCACTGCTGGTCATGCACGGTTCAGCCGATCGACTGACCAACCCCGCGGGCAGTGAGATGGTCGAGCGGCTCGCAGGCTCAGACGACAAGACCCTCGTCATCTTCGACGACCTCTACCACGAGATCTTCAACGAGCCCGAGCAGGAGAAGGTGCTGACCACGGTCGTCTCCTGGCTCGACGCGCACGTGCCCGCTACGTGAGCGGCCGTGTGGCAGTGATCTGTTCGACGCCCATGCGTCCGTCACGGAACGCCATGCGCCCACCGACCAGGTAGAGCCGCCATACCCGGGCCATCTCGTCGCCGACCAGATCGACGGCACGCGCCCAGTTCTTCTCGAATGTGTCGTACCAGACGTCGACGGTGCGTACGTAGTGCTCCGCCATCTCCTCGACGTCGTCGACTCGAAGTCCCGCGTCGGTCAGGTACTGCATCGTGCGTTCGACCGGCCGCATGTACATGTCGGGAGCGATGAACGACTCGATGAACGGGCCGCCTCCCGGGTGTTTGCCCTCCGGTCGTGACATCTGCTGCACGCACACCATGCCGCCGGGAACGACCTTGTCGTGCAACACCTGTGCGTAGGTTGCATAGTTCTGTTCACCGACGTGCTCACCCATCTCGAGTGATGCCACGGCGTCGAAGGGACGGTCGGGGATCTCACGGTAGTCCTGCACGCGGATTTCGACGCGGTCGGCGAGCCCGCGCTGTGCGACGCGTTCGTCGATGAACGCCTTCTGCTCGCGCGAGATGGTGACACCGACCACCTCGGCGTCGAAATGTTCTGCGGCGTAGAGCGACAGCGAACCCCAGCCACAGCCGATATCCAGGAACCGTTGTCCGGGTCGGGTATCGAGTCCCACTTTGCGGCACACCCGGTCGAGCTTGTCGGCCTGGGCATCGGCAAGCGTGTAGTCGGGATCGTCTGAGGTCCAGTAGGCGCTCGAATACGCCATGTGGTCGTCGAGGATCAGTTCGTAGAACTCGTTCGAGAGATCGTAGTGGTGACTGATCGCGGCTCTGTCGCGGGCGCGGGAGTGCAGACGTCCCCGCACACGTGCTTGCGTTGCTGGTGGAGCCTTGGGAAGGCCGAGCAGCCTGTAGCGCAAGGCCAACCTCGCGGCGTCGACCACGATTCGCGGTGACGGTCGGATGCCGGCGAGATGGCGTTCGCGCGCGACGCCCCACACATGGGTGAGCGCGTCGTCGAGGTCGTCGAGCACTTCGAGTTCGCCAGTGACGTACGCCTGTGCTGCGCCGAGTTCGCCGGGATGCCACACCAGTCGGCGTAGCGCATCGGCGCTGTAGATCGCGACGTGCGGCGCGTCGTCGGGGCCGGCGACACTGCCGTCCCACGCCGTGAGGTGCACGGGAATCTCGCCGCGCACATGACGTTCGATCACGTCGGCGATGTCACGGGCAACGGTCATCGGAGCTCCTTGCGTGGTCGACCTGGTACGACTGTCACCGATTCTTCGTTGGCCGCAGTGCATCCGGATGGGTGGCCGTGCCGGGTATCACCCATCCGGACGTCCGACGTCTAGGCCTCATACATCTAGGACTCGTAGCCGAGCAACGACTTCACCTCGAGGAACTCGTCGAAGGCATAATCGCTCCACTCGCGGCCGTTACCGCTCTGCTTGTAGCCGCCGAACGGCGCCGACGGGTCGAGTTGCGCGCCGTTGAGTGAGATCGATCCCGCCCTGATCCGTTCGCCGATTCGGCGCACCTCGTCGAGGTCCTTGCCGGACACGTATCCCGCAAGTCCGTACTCGGTGTCGTTGGCGATCTCGAGTGCTTCGTCGATGTCGTCGTACCCGATGATGACGAGCACCGGCCCGAACACCTCGGTGCGCGCGATCTCCATGTCGTTGGTGACACCGGAGAACACAGTCGGTCGTACGTAGTAGCCGCTGGGCAGATCGTCGGGCCTACCGGGTCCGCCGATGACCGGTGTCGCGCCGTCGTCGATAGCGCGCTCGATGAGTCCCTGGATCTTCTCGAACTGCGGCTCGGAGACCACCGGGCCGAGACGCACCTTGCCGGTCGGATCACCCACGGTCAGCGAGGGTTCGACCGACTTCACGGCCTCGATCACGTCGTCGAGACGCGCGTTGGGTACCAGCATGCGGGTGGGGGCGTTGCACGACTGTCCCGAGTTGGTCATCACCGTTGCCACACCGCCGGCGACGTTCTTCGCCAGATCGTCGTCGTCGAGAATGATGTTGGGGCTCTTGCCCCCGAGTTCCTGCGCCACTCGCTTGACCGTCGGCGCAGCGGTTCGTGCCACCTCTATGCCCGCGCGCGTGCTGCCGGTGAACGAGATCATGTCGACGTCGGGATGTGCAGCCAAGGCCGAACCGACACCCGGGCCATCACCGTTCACGAGGTTGAACACGCCTGCCGGAACGCCTGCGGCGTCGAAGATCTCGGCGACGATCGCGGCAGAGAACGGGGCCACCTCCGACGGCTTGAGCACCATCGTGCAGCCGGTTGCGAGCGCGGGGGCGACCTTGCACATCACCTGGTTGAGCGGCCAGTTCCACGGGGTGATGAAGCCGCACACGCCGATGGGCTCCTTGACGATCCGTGAGGTCCTACGGTCCTCCGCGAAGCGGTACTCAGGCAGTGATGCCGCGGCGGTCATGAGGTGTCCGAGGCCGATCGGTACCTGGGCGGCGCGTGCCAACCCGGACGGGGCACCCATCTCCTCGGTCACGGCGTCGGCCAGTTCGTCGGCACGCTTCTGATACTCGTCGATGATCGCGGTGAGGACCGCGACCCTCTCGTCGACCGAAGTGCGACCCCACGTCGCGAATGCGCGTCGGGCCGCGGCGACCGCGGCGTCGACATCGGCGGCGGTGCCCAACGCCACATGTCCTGCGGGCTTTTCCGTCGCAGGGTTGATGACATCGATGAGAGTGAGTTCAGCGGGTTCCACCCACTGGCCGTCGATGTAGAACGTGGTGATCTCGCGCATCGCTTCTCCTCCTGTGGTGCTGTGTGACCAAAGTTACGCCCGGACCATTCAGGTGAGGTGACTCGCCTCCCGGTACGTGCTGTCGAAGCGGTTCTCACAATAAGACGTCGCGGCCATTCCGCCTTGTCGTGTGGTCGACCTAGTCTTGGTGCATGATCCACATCGTCGCCAAATGGCAGATCAAACCCGAATATGCAGACCAGTGGCCCGAGCTGGTCGCCGAGTTCACCGAAGCCACCAGGTCGGAACCGGGAAACAAGTGGTTCGCGTGGTCACGCAGCCTCGACGACCCGAACGAGTACGTCCTGATCGAGGCATTCGACGACGATGCCGCCGTCGCGCACGTGTCGAGCGATCACTTCAAGAAGGCGACGGCCGACCTGCCGCAGTTCCTCGTCGCCACTCCCGAGATCATCAACACGACGGTCGACGCCGACGGATGGTCGGAGCTGGGGGAGATGTCCGTCGACTGACCGCACAACGGGCTGAACACAGCGCCCACTCGACCACCTACCGGTCGAGTGGGCGCTGTGTGCTGCCGACTGGGCGCTGCCTGTTGCCGAGTGGGCGCTGTGTGTTGTCGAGTGGGCGCTGTCTGGATCGGGGCCTGCATCTCTAGTCACAAGTGAGCCTTGTGACCCCACAATTTCGAGCCATCTTCCGGCGGTGTGCGTCACGGCCCATGCTCAGAGGATGACCGAGATCCTCGACCGCCAGCGTGCTCGCGACATTCGAGTCGACACGTCGTCGGCGGGGCGTCGGATCGGCGACGCCTTCGCGCACATCACCCCCAACTGGTTCGCGACGGTGATGGGCACCGGGATAGTCGCGACGTCGGCGATCAGTGTTGCCGGACAGCTGCAGACGGTCCAAGTGCTGGCGACCGCGATCTGGTTGCTGGCGGTGGTGCTGCTCGTATTGGTCTCCGTGGCATTCGCCGCCCATTGGCTCCGGCATCCCGTACACGCGCGTCACTACGCGATGGACCCGGTCATGGTGCAGTTCTACGGGGCCATCCCGATGGCGCTGTTGACCGTCGGGGCGGGCACGATCACCGTCGGATCGTCGCCCCTCGGGTCCGGGACGGCGGTTACCGTCGACGCCGTGCTGTGGTCGGTCGGAACCCTGACGGGCCTCGGCACGGCGATCGGGGTGCCGTATCTGATGATGACGCGTCATCATCGACGCACGGATCTCGTCGCGCTCCCTGCCTGGCTGATGCCCGTTGTGCCACCGATGGTGTCGGCGACGACGGGAGCGCTGCTCGTCGACCACGTCCCGGCCGGCCAATGGCGGCTCGGCTTCCTCGCGCTGTGTTACATGCTGTTCGGGCTGAGCCTGTTCCTCGGGATCTTCACACTGACGCTCATCTATGGTCGGCTGATGCGCGGAGGTGTGCCGACCGGGAGTGCCGCACCGACGATGTGGATCACGCTGGGTGTGATCGGCCAGTCCGTCACGGCGGCCAATTCTCTTGCTGCCCATGCCGACAACGCGTTGGCCGGGCGCACCGGTCAGCATGTGATCGGCATGGGTCTGATCGACGTCGGCGTCTGTTACGGTCTCGCCGCCACCGGTTTGGGTGCGGGGATGTTCGTGCTCGCGACCGCCGTCACGGTGCACAACGTGCGTCGTTCGATGCCGTTCGCCCTCACGTGGTGGAGCTTCACGTTCCCGATCGGCACCTGTGTGACGGGACTGGCTGCTCTGGGAACCGCGTTGCAGTCCACTATGTTTCGTGGTGCAGCCGTCGTGCTGTTCGCGGTACTCCTCGTCGTATGGGCACTTGTCTTCGCGCGCACCGTTGCAGCGGTTCTCGGCGGTCGCCTGCCGGCAGCCGCCTGAACGGGCTCAGACGACGCCGCTCGGTGACCTGCGTGTGCCCGGCTGCTGGCGCGGCATACGATTGGGCGGCACCGGATAGGGCTTGCCGTACCCGGCTGTACCGGCGGCGATGTTTGGACCGCATCTGACAAGCGCGTTCTGCGCCTTGGGATTGGGGTCCCCGAGCCGCGGTCGTGCCGAGTTGGGACGGTGTGCGAAATCGAACACCGTCGTCATGTCGCCGACGGTCTGTCTGCGCCACGCGGTCAGATTCGGAACGTCCACCCCGAATCGCTTCTCGATGAGCTTCAGCTGTGACGTATGGTCGAACGTCTCGCGCGCAACGAGCCCACCACGGCTGTACGGCGAGATCACGAAGCACGGCACGCGGTAGCCGAGCCCGATTGGACCGCGGATGCCCTTCGACGACGAGACCTTGTTGATGTTCGGCACGCTGACGTACTCGCCCTTGGTGCCGGGCGGTGCTGTCGGCGGGACGACGTGGTCGAAGAAGCCGCCGTTCTCGTCGTAGCTGATGATCAGGGCGGTCTTCTCCCACACGGCGGGATTGGACGTGAGGATGTCGAGGAGTTGCACGATGCCCACCGCGCCGAGAGCGGCGGGCAGAGCGGGGTGCTCGCATTCCATGGCGGGCGGGACGACCCATGACACCTTGGGCAGCCGGTTCGCTGCGACGTCGGCGCGAAAGTCGTTGGGGTAGGTGGGTGCGATACCGCGTCGGGCCAGCTCCGAATTGGGATCCTGTGCCTGCTTGAAGCAGCCCATCATGCCGTCGAGGACGACCGACGACACGGGGCCGAGATCCTTGTTGTTGTAGATCTTCCAGCTCACCCCCGCGTCGCTGAGGTTCTCCGGCATCGTGCGCCAGCTGTAGGCGAACTTTGGTATCAGCGTGGGTGTTTCGAGTAGTGGTCCCCCGTGTGCGCCCTCCGGGTCGAGCGTCGCGCTCATCCAGTAGAGCCGGTTGGGGTCGGTGGGGCCGAGAACGGAGCAGTGGTAGGCGTCGCAGATCGTGAATGCCTCGGCGAGAGTGCGGTGGATCGGGATGTCGTCGCGCTCGTAGTAGCCCATGAGTGCCGGCGCGTTGGCGGGACCGACCGATTCGATCGACATCGGAAGCCAGCCGTCGTTGCGCCCGTCGTTCCACGCCTTGTGCAGTCCTGCCCACGAGTGGTCGGGGTCGTTGATGCAACCGCCGTCGAGATTGGCGTCGTTCTCGGTGTCGAGGCGGAAGGGCATCGTGTATCCCGACTTCGTCGGCCCGACGCCCGGTGCCCATCCGTGCTGTCGCCACAGGGGCGTCGACTCGCCGAAGCCACGCACACCGGAGTAGGTGCCGAAATAGTGGTCGAAGCTACGGTTCTCCTGCATGAACAACACGATGTGCTCGATGTCGTCGAGTGAACCGGTGCCGGCCGGATCTGCCTGGGCATATGCCTTGTCGATGATCGGTGCGGCCCACGACGTGAGCAGCGCGCCGCCGCCGACTGCGGCCACTCTCGACAGGAACTCCCGACGACTCAGACCGCCAAAAGGCATCTCCGACATACACACTCCTGGTGGATGGATGGTGCCGTGAGGTGTCCGGGCGCGTCCCCCGCGGCAGAGCGTAACCGCCGAAGTCTAAACCCGCACTGTGAATGCCGCCGAGCTTTCGTGCGTATGCCGAGCGTCGAGGAGGTGGACGTCAGTGGATGCTGCTCATGACCGCGACGACGACCCCGGCGATCACCAGGACCCCGACGCAGCAGGCCATCACGATCGCGAGTCGACGCCGCCCGCGACTGATCGCATTGATACCCACGCCGATACAGATCAGGATCGCCGCGGAGTAGACGGCGATGGCCAACGTCAGTAGGGCTACCGCGCCCTGATCTGCGGCGAGAACCAGCGGTGTCGAGGACGGCGTCATACGTCGAGTAGATCATTCAGCCGATCGGCAGCACCCTGGTGTCCCCGAGCTTCGCGTAACCGCTGCGGTCATAACCTCTGTCGACGACCGGCTTCCATGTGCTGTTGCCCTGATCTGCCAGCCAACCGAGTCCCATGTTGCGCATACGTTCATACCGGGGCAGATACTGCGTCGGGACGAGCACGAACGTGTAGTTGCCCTTCCGCGTGACGAGATTCGACGAGGCGTTGACGTCGACAGCGGTGTAGTTCGGATGTATCGACGTGTACCCGTCCTGCGCGTTGACCACTGCGAGCGTGTTCCCCACGTCGTTCGGGTAGTCGGACATGCCGTCGTACTCTCGGCTGATGTCGATGGTCGTGTACTTCGTGTAGGGCGTCGGGGTGCCGGTCTTCTGCAGCGTGTTGCGTCCGTTGAGCGGGTGCTGAGGGTTGCCGAACAGGACGAAGTACATGTCGGAGGCCGCAGGCGAACCCGCGCTCCCCGCATTGCGTTTGAGCCATTCGGACGCGACGAGCGCACCCTGCGAGAAACCCATGACGGCCTTCTTGCCCGGGGTGGCGGCAATCGCCGTCGACAGTGCCGACACGCCGCTGTCGACGACGGAGCTCAGTAGACCCGACGTCTTGTACGACACC
Source organism: Gordonia otitidis (assembly GCF_020735545.1). NCBI lineage: Bacteria > Bacillati > Actinomycetota > Actinomycetes > Mycobacteriales > Gordoniaceae > Gordonia > Gordonia otitidis. The sequence continues at coordinate 606,077 of NZ_CP085974.1, read as the reverse complement.
GACTTGCAGGTGTTGGGCGCCTTGCACATGACTCCCTGCAACTCACTCGACATCGGTGCCGACACCACGTTCGGGTTCGGTCCGACCGTCAGCACCGTGACGCCGGTGTCGGCTGTCGCGGTCGCCGATCCGAACCAGACCGCCGGCAGCAGCAGACACAGTGCACAGACAAACCCCACCAACTTCGACCGCATGCGATTTCCCCCCTGGAAATGTCAGATCGCGCTGTTGACCTTCGAGATGTTACTTCGGCCCCTCGACGCCCAGCGTTACCGTCACGGCGTCGGGACGGGTGTCGTCGTCGTGGTGGTCGTCGGCGCGTCTGGCGTCGACGTGGAGGTGGTCGAGTCGGCGGACGGCGACGGAGCAACCGACGACCACGGATTCTGCGTCGTGGTGGTCGTCGTCACCGACGAGGTGCCCGGCGTCGTCGATTCGGTAGCAGAAGTCGCCGATTCCGCGGACTCTGATGCCGATGGTGTCGTCGACTCCTGAGTGCTTCCGGAGAGTGCGGCGAGTACCGCGGGTGTCTCCACTGGTGCAGCCGCGGCGACGCGCGCGGCCGCGGTGGCCTTCGCGACGCCGTCGGGTTCCGGCGATCCCGCGGCGCTGACGAGTTGGGTCTTCGCGGTCACTGCGGGAGTCTTGTTGAGCGCGGCGAGGACGTCGTCTTTGCCCGCTCCGAGCCCCCGGTCCCAGTTGGCCCAGTTGTGCACCCCGTAGTTGGGCAGCGAGATCACCGACACACCGCTCTGCGCCAGCTGTAGCTGCAGCAGCACCGTCGAGACCGCCGACAGAATCTCCAGCGCCACCGCGTTGATCAGATCCGACTGCGAGAGCTTTGCCATGTCGGTAGGACTCGGGAACCCGTTGCCCGACGAGATGATCAACGTCTGGCCGTTCTGCTTGAGCTTGTCGATGTTCTTCGAAGGGTCGTTCGCCGTCCATCGGGCGCTGCCGGGGACACCCCACATGTTGACGATGCCGTTGGTGTAATTCGACACCAGCGTCTGAGTTGCGAGTACGCCGAGCGCGCCGATCGGGTTGTCGGTCTGGTAGTACCCCGACATCGCCTGCACGACCTTGAACTGTTCCGGGTGCCGCTCGGCGAGGGTCACCGCAGGCCCCGCCGACATCGAGAGGCCGACGATCGCATTGTCGGATTTACTGACACCGAAGTTGGTGGCGAGGTAGTCGGGCAGTTCCTGGGTCAGAAACGTCTCCTGCTTGATCGTGACCTTCTTGTCGCCCGCTCCGCCGTCCCAGTCGGTGTAGAACGACGACGCCCCGCCCGCGGGCATGACGAGCGTGGTGTCGCTCCTGCCGTCGTAGACCTTCGCAGCCTGGACGTCGGTGGTCCACGCCGAGCGGTCGTCACGCGCACGCATGCCGTCGAGCAGGTACACCCCCTTCGCACTGCCGTTGGATGCGCGTATCTGGACGATGACGAACTTGTGCTGGGACTCCGACCAGACCTTGCAGTTCTGCACGTAATTGCCCGACGAATCCCAAATGCATCCCTCGCGCAGGACCTCGGGATGACCGACCATGGCCGACGCCCGATTGTCCTTGCCGACCAGTGTCCCGAGGCCGAGTAGTGCTGCGGTCAGCGTCAGTACCGTTCCGACGCCGATCAGGCGGCGTCGAATACGCCGTGGTCCACGAGCCCGGGCAGCGGTCGGCGTCGGCTCGGCGGCCGTCGGAGCGTCGTCGTAGACAGTCCACTGATCGCGCGGATCACTACTCGGTGAATGGGGTGGGATGGGCATGTGGCTCCTGCCGTCTGTGGTCCCCGATGTCTAAGTGGTCGGTTTGCGCATCGACTCCGTTACATGCGATCCGCGTCTACCGTGGATTTCATGGCAGATTCGGACAGTTACGACGTCATCGTGATCGGCGCTGGACCAGCGGGCGAGAACGCCGCCGACTATGCGATCCGCGGAAGTTCTCGCCGCGCGGTACTCATCGAGAGTCAACTCGTCGGAGGTGAATGTTCGTACTGGGTCTGCATGCCGAGTAAGGCGCTGCTGGGTGCGGGCGCTGCGCTCGACACGGCGACTGGGCTGCCCGGCTCGCGGCCCCGTGTGGTCGACGATCAGCCCGACTCCGCGAGACTTTTCGCCTGGCGGGACTCGTTCACCGAGAACCGCGACGATTCATCTCAGGTGGAATGGGCGTGCGGAGCCGGAATCGACGTCGTACGAGGTGAGGGGCGTCTTGTCGGTGAGCGGGAGGTCGAGGTGGCCGGCCGGCGCCTGCGGGCTGGCGAGGCCGTCGTCGTGGCAACGGGTAGTGAGGCGTCGATTCCGCCCATCCCCGGACTCGCCGATGCCGCACCCTGGACGTCACGCGATGCGACGAACCTCGTTGAGGTCCCGCCACGGATCGCTGTGCTCGGCGGTGGGGTGGTGGCCTGCGAGGCCGCGACCTGGCTGGCCGAGCTCGGCAGCGAGGTGACGATGGTGGTCCGCGGGAAAGCGCTGCTGCCGTCGATGGAACCGTATGTCGGAGAGCGTGTCTCTGCGGGACTGCGCGACCGTGGCGTCGACATTCGATACGGCACCACGTTCGCGTCGGTGGCACGCCCCGGCGTCGACGACACCGGCTACGGACGGATTCACGGAGGGCCCGCGGCGGTCGACCTCGCCAACGGTGACGGCGACGTCGTCGACAGGCTCGAGGTCGACGAGATCCTGGTAGCCGCTGGTCGACGGCCCCGCACCGTCGACGTCGGATTCGAGTCTCTCGGCATCGATCCGAAGGCGAAGCTCGACGTCGACGATCGTCTGAATGTCGCGGGTCACGACTGGCTCTACGCCGTCGGTGACGTCAACGGCCGCGCGCCGCTGACGCACATGGGCAAGTACCAGGCGCGTGTCGCCGGTGATGTGATCGCCGCACGCGCTGAGGGACGTTCGCTCGACGGCGAGCGGTACGCGGCCACCGCCGATCATGCCGCCGTGCCGCAGGTCGTGTTCACCGAGCCGCAGGTCGGGTCGGTGGGTCTGACCGAACACGCCGCCCGCGACGCCGGGCTCGACGTTGTCACATCGGAGCTCGACATCGAGGTCGCGGGATCGGCGCTCGCACGCGAGGACTACAGCGGCCGCGCGAAGCTGGTCATCGACCGTGGACGAAATGTGTTGGTGGGAGCCACGTTTGTCGGCCCCGACATCGCCGAGCTGGTCCATTCGGCGACGGTTGCCGTTGTCGGAGAGGTGTCGATCGACCGGCTCTGGCACGCCGTCCCGTCGTACCCGACGGTCAGCGAGGTGTGGCTGCGACTGTTGGAGAACCTGCGCGGGTAGGGACTCGTCGGTCCGACGTCGCCGCGCGTACGGACCAGTAGCGTGGACTCCATGAGTACTCCACACCTCATCACGGCCTCGGACCTGCGTGAACTCGGCGACGATCCCAAACTGCGCATCGTCGATGCGACTGTGCATCTTCGATTCGGCGACGGCGCTCCCCAGATCGAGTCCGGACGCGAGTCGTACCTGGCCGGCCACATACCGGGCGCTACATTCATCGATCAATTGGTCGCACTCTCCGACCCCGACGGTGAAGCGCCCTTCGCAGTCGTCTCGTCCGACGACTTCGCCGCGGTGGTGGGGGATGCCGGCATCGGCGACGATTCGCGCGTTGTCGTCTACGACACGGAGAACGGTATCTGGGCGACTCGTCTGTGGTGGCACTTCGGCCTCGAAGGGTTCGACGAAATAGCCGTGCTCGATGGCGGGCTCCAAGCGTGGGTCGACGCCGGCTTCCCTATCGACAGAGGTGAATCCGGCTATCCACCCGCCGACTTCACCGCACGACGACGACCCGAACGGATCGAGTCGACCGACGAGGTGATCGCCGACGTCGACGACGATTCGGTGTTGCTGATCAACGCACTCGACCGCGACGCCTTCGCAGGAGGGCACATTCCGGGGAGCGTCAACGTCCCATTCGGTGAGTTGGTCGACGATCGCGGCAGGCTCAAGGACGTGCCCGCGCTCCGCGAGATCTTCGACGCCGTCGGCGCGCTGGATGCCGGTGTCCGCCCGGTCACCTACTGCGGGGGCGGAATCGCAGCCACCGCGGCCGCTTTCGCGCTCTCGGCGGTGGGACGCGACGACGCTGCGGTCTACGACGGCTCGATGAACGCGTGGACATCTGATCCTGCAAGGCCGCTGGAGAAGAGCTGACTCCACGTTGCGTGGGATCCAGGGGTGCAAAAATGCCCCCCGGGATCCCACGCAACTATCGGCGGGTGCCCCCAGTCGGACTCGAACCGACACTGTGCGGATTTTAAGGCCATTCAAGCGATCACTTAACACGATGGATTGACGCAGGTCAAGTCGCAGAAGGCTTGCAGGTGGAGCGTGATTCAGCTCGAGCCAGGGTCCAGGTCGTACCCACGAGTGGACACCGCATGAGGTCAATTTGCCATGCTCTGCCATGCAACTTGACCGGTGCCATGCGGGAGCGCACCCTACCTGTATGGCTTGGACTGAACGGAACCGCTCAAAGTCCTACCGGGCGATGTACCGGGACGAGAACGGCAAGCGTAGGAGCGCGGGATCGTTTGCCACTGAGAAGCAAGCTCTCGGTAAGGCTGTGGCGGCTGAGGACGAGGCGCGTAGGCGGCAACCGTCGTCCGATCTGACGTGGCGCGAGTGGTCGGAACGGTGGGTGCCTTCCCGCAAGGTGGAGCAGTCGACAGCCGCTCGGGACAAGTCCAGGATTGAGAACCACATCATGCCGCGTTGGGGAGACGTGCCGCTGTCCCAGATTCGTCGGCCCGATGTTCAGGCTTGGGTTGACAGTGACCTGTCGACGTTGGCTCCGTCCTCGGTGCACGGTGCTCGGTTCGTCACTTCGGGCCGCGATGAACGCTGGTCTCTTGTCCACGAATGAGGCTACGGCGTTGAACCTGCCAACGATCCCGCCTAGCCCGGAACGTTGGCTGTCGGGTGACGAGTTGGACGCGATACGTGCTGTTCTCGCGGAGTCGTACCTGTTCACGTTCGAGTTGCTAGTTGGGACAGGCACGCGTTGGGGTGAGGCTGTTGGACTGCACTACGACGACGTAGACCTTCACCGGAAGACGATCCGGATTCGATGGGCATGGGACCGTAGGAACCATCTGATGAAGTCGCCCAAGACTAGGCAGACGCGAACCGTGCCGATCAGTGACAGGCTGGCTAATCTCATCCAGGAGCGGTTAGATGCTGACGGACTTGGTACGCCTCCCGATGTTGAGTATCAGGGTGGGCGGCGTCCGTTGTACGGCCTCGTGCTGCGGGGCACTAATGGTCTGCCGGTCAACCCAACATCGTTCGCGCATGGGCTGACGGCTGCGGGTAATGCGGCGTTTGTTGGGGCAGAAGGCCGCAAGGATCGGCGGCGTGTGGGCGCTGTGCGGACCCATGACTTGCGGCATTCGTGGGCAAGTTCGCTTGTGCAGAAGGGTGTCCCGATTGACACCGTCAGCAAGCTCTTGGGACATAGCAACTTGACGACGACGCAGCGGTATGCGGATGCGGCTGATTCTCAATGGGATGCGGTGCGTAACGCTCTCGGGTGATGGTGCTCTAAGAGTACTTCGGTGCGGAGAAGTTCTACTCCGGCAAGGAGAACTCGTGCAACGTCAAGATGAACATGCAGAGGGCTGCGACCAGCAGTTCGGTGTTCTAGTTGTGTGAATCGCGCTCCGGCCATGGGCCGTCTAGCTGGACCTCTGCGGTCTGAATGTCTCTGACAGGGGTGGCCTGTCATGTCCTCTCGATAGTGTTCGTCGGGTCGGTAACGCACGGCAAGTCCCCTCACTAATTGTTCGAGGCGTTGGACCCTGCAACCGATCAACCCTCACAGTCGGCAGGGGTCGATCCTGTCCTAAACCCTTTGGAGCACAACACTTTGACGAACATTGACTGGCTCACCGTTGCTGAGGCCGCGCAGGAGGCGAAAGTCTCTGAGAAGACGATTCGGCGCTGGTATCGCTCGGGCCGTTTGCAGGCGGATCGGTTGACGCCGAGGACGATTCGGATTCGACGTTGCGAGTTGGCGGCTATGGCTGGGGCTGCGGCGTGAGCTACGAGGACGATGCGCAAGCGTTCGGGGATCACATTCGTCACGGCGGTGACTGGCGGTATGCGCTACTCGTCGCGCGGTGGGTGCGTGTCTCAGATGAGACAGCCAAGGTGTCGGCGCGTGAGTTCGCAACGGCGGCTGGCGTATCGCACGCAACAGTGTCTCGGTATCTGAAGGCGTGGCAAGCTGGCGCGGAGTCCGGTCTGGTCCCTGACGCTGCAAGCATCCAACCCGGTGACGACGTGCAACTAGAGGTCGACGCCGAGCAGTGGGCCAAGTGCTACCAGTCGGGCAACGCTCCGAAACGGGAACCAGCAGCGAAAGACCCGAAAGCGCCAGGGGCACGCAAGGATTTCTTCACCAAGCTTGCCCGCGTGATCGACGTGACGATGTATTCGCCAGAACATGTAGTTGAGCTACTGGGATCGAACCAGAGCGATTACGAACACATCGAGCAACAGGTTCTCGTGATAGCTGATTGGGTCAATCAGGTCCAGGAGGCGAGGGCGGCGTGACTGACCACGTGATCGTGTCCGCGCGAGGACCGAAGCGAATGACATGCATCCACGAGCCGGGAACGTACACCGTGCAGATGGGGCTGGTGCACGAGTAGGTGACATCTGATCTGGCTTGCCCTGCCGGGCGGCCTGGAAGGATGCCAGCTGTGCCCAAGCCCTATCCCCAGGAGTTCCGCGACGACGTTGTCCGCGTCGCCCAGAACCGTGAAGACGGTGTGACTCTCGAACAGATCGCTGCCGACTTCGGTATCCACCCGATGACCCTGAACAAGTGGATCCGCAAGGCCGACGTGGAGGCCGGGATCAAGCCCGGCACCACGTCGGCCGAATCGCGTGAGCTGCGCGAGGCCAAGCGGCGTGTGCGCCTGCTTGAACAGGAGAACGAGGTCTTACGCCGGGCGGCGGCGTACCTGTCCCAAGCGAATCTGCCGGGAAAAGGTGGTACCCGCTCGTGAGTGAGCTGGCCGCTGACGGCATCCCCGTCACGGTGGCGTGTCGGGTACTCAAGATCGCTCGCCAGCCCTACTACCGGTGGCGCAAGAACCCGATCACCGACGCCGAGCTCGCCGAGGCGTACCGGGCCAACGCCCTGTTCGACGCCCACCGCGAAGACCCGGAGTTCGGCTACCGCTACCTCGCCGACGAGGCCGAAGCCGCAGGCGAGAAGATGTGCCGGCGGACGGCGTGGCGGATCTGCTCCGCCGGCGGCTGGACCAGCACCATCAGCAAGAGAGGCCGCGGCAAGCACCGCAAGGCCGGCCCGCCTGTACACGACGATCTCGTCAAGAGAGACTTCACCGCGCCCGGCCCCAACGAGCTGTGGCTGACCGACATCACCGAGCACTGGACGGCCGAGGGCAAGCTGTACCTGTGCGCGATCAAGGACGTCTACTCGGGCCGGATCGTCGGGTACTCGATCGACTCGAGAATGAAGTCCCGCCTGGCCGTGGCCGCCCTGAACAGCGCTGTCGCCAGGCGAGGGGACGTGGCCGGCTGCGTTCTGCACAGCGATAGAGGGTCTCAATTTCGTTCGAAGAAGATGCAGAAGGCCATCACCCGGCACGGCATGCTCGGGTCGATGGGCAGGGTCGGTGCGTGTGGTGACAACGCGGCGATGGAGAGCTTCTTCTCGCTGCTACAGAACAACGTCCTCGACCGTCGATCCTGGGCCACCAGAGACGAGCTCCGGGCCGCCATCGTGCACTGGATCGAACGGACCTACCACCGCCGCAGACGACAGGACCGCCTCGGCAGATTGACCCCCATTGAATTCGAGACCATCATCAACCACGAGGCCCCTCAGGCCGCGTGACTAACCCTGTCACCTATCCGTGCACCAGGCCCCATCGAGTCCGACGAGCCATTCGAGTTGAAGGTGAGTGTTCGTCAGGTAGTGCGTCGTGTGACGCCTGCCGACGACGTGTAGGAGTCGTTTCCCGTGGGTTGGGAAACACGAGTTGAGTGTTCAGGGTTTGTGCAGGTCAGAGCGTTTCCCGTACCTGCAACCCCTAGTTGTGTAGAACCGGGAAACAAGAGTCAGCAGAAGCGCACGACGATAGGAGTCACGAGCCGATGACGGCGCCGACACACGATTCGAGACGACAAGGAACACGCACCGGATGCAAGGTGACGTGTCCGACATGCGGGCAAACGGAAGTGCAAATGAAGTGGCCCGATAGTGCAGGCGAGTGGAAGCTGTACCGGCACCGCCAACCGTCACCAAAGGAGGCTCTGGTCTGCTTCGGACCGAGCACGGGTCTACTCGATGTGCTGATGGACCAGGCGGGCTTGACTGTCGAGTTCCCTGACGCTGCCGACGACACCACGCCTCACGGGGCACAAGCAACCCTGTGGTGAGTGAACGCAACCCCACCAGATTCCACGGCACCTACGGTGAGGGGCAGAAGCTCTACATTCCCGTGCCGTTCGCGCTGCACCGCAATCCGGCGATCACACCAGCGGCGATCCGGGTGGCCGTGGCGGTGTTCTCCAACCGTGAGGGCTGGGAAGTGTCGATCAAGTCGATTGCTGCCGACTGCGGAGTATCTGAGGCACAGGTGCGGGCCGGTATCGCCACGTTGATTGCGCATCGGTGGATGGCTCGGGAGGCATTGACCAGGAACCGGTACGTGCTGCACGTGGCTAGGGTGGAGCCGTTTACCGAGGTAGAGCACGCGAAGCTCAACACGTACGTTCCCCCATCGGGTAAGGGTCCGAGACGTAGGGGTGCGAAACCCGAACCAGGGTGTCAGGTCGCGTCAGTGGGGGGTGGTGCGGAATCCGAACCCCTTGGGGGTGTCAAATCCGAATCCCTAGGGGGTGCGAAATCCGAACCAGAACCAAATCCATCCCTAAATAAATCCCTAAATATATCTTCTATGGATAGCTATAAGGATGATGGTCAACCGATTCGACTCCGAACGTTCGTTGACACCTACCGGTCGGAACTCACGGTGATAGCCGAGCAGGCTGGAAGCTATCTAGGTGGTCTAGGTGCCGCACTGGACCGTGAGGTTGTTGGTGATGATCGCACGGTGACCGAGTTTTGGGAGTTGACTCATCGTGTGGTTGCTGAGGGTTTGGTGCCTGCTTGACGGGATGCATGGTGACGCGCCGAGTTTGGTGAACGCATGTCGACTCGACTACGGGCGCGGCGCCTTCTGCCCGAAGGCTTAGGGTCGCTGCGCTCCGCTGAGGGGAGGGGATGGTTCCGGCTGTGATTGCTCCGGACCTTCCCCTTCCTTCTGGTCTTAGCCCCCGTCTTTGAACCAAGGTGATCCCCCGCGCCGACGCCGGGGATGCTGTCACGGTTGGCGCGGTAGTCAATGCATTGTGCGCGTAGGCAGATGACTCCGGAGCAGAAACGGCGTGTGTGGACGCGGGTGTTGGAGTCGGGTGGTTCTGTCGCTGAGGCCGCAGAAGCTACAGGATCGTCCGAGAAGGCCGGTTGGGGCATGGGTGACAGAGACTGATAAGAAATCCTCACCTGAGGAAAAGTTATCACCTACCGCCCAGAAGCGAGCCAAGATCGATGAGGCTATTAGGGCTGATCCGCACAAGTCTGACCGACAGATCGCCAAAGAAACCGTCAAGCTCTGAGAGCGATCCTAAGCGTTAACAGGCGTAAACCCTAGTGCTTATGCGTGTGGGCTTAGAAATGTTGTTAGCGTCGATTCTGGGCGGCAAGAATGGCCCATTCTGGACGAGCCTAACGATTAGTTGTCGGCTATTAGTGCCAGAACCCTGCCGTTAAGGCGAAAATGCCTGAACGGCGACCCAGCTAGGGAAAAATTGCCTGAACAGGCAAATCAGTTTGGTCGAGAAAGGTTAGGGCAAAATTGCCCGGACCTATTGCTGGACGGCGGGCTACCGACAAAGACGCGATCTCCGTTACGGCAAAGTTGCCGCAACGGGGCAAGGGGCGTGGCGGACGAGCAAAGTCTACGGCAGAATTGCCGCAAACTAACGCCGAGCACGAACAGGCTAAGCGCGGGCCAATGGCTACCGATGAGGCTGCGGAACAGTTCGGGGTCTCCGGAAGAATAGTCCGCGACGCCAAATATGTAGCCACAAACGATCCGGAACTGTTCGAGGTCGTCAACACTAACTAGATATAATGGACGTATCGGCAGGTTAACCACGGAATTAGTGATCCGATCCGTTAACGCGTAAACGTGAAGTTGGAGCGCGTTGCCAAGTAAATGCAATAATAGGTTTATAAGCGTTAATCAATCACACATCGGAGAGGGGGTGTACATGGCTGACACCCCTAGTGTCTTTCTTCCCGTCCGCGAACTGCAAACCGTTATCGGCTGCTCACGCACTGCCGCGATTCGACTTATTGAGTCTGGCGAGATTGACGGTAAGCGAATCGGGGCGCGTTATTACGTAAAAAGGAAGGCGCTCGAATCGCTTACCAGCTAACTAAAGACTTTCCCGGCTGGGCTTTGGAGTAGCAGAGTCGGGAATCAGAAGACACCCCCTCGGGTTGAAGCCGCGTCCTATCCCGCGCGCTCCTCGAAGGGGTGTTTTCGCATGTCAGGAGGCTAATGCGCATCTGTATCGAGGACGGGTGCGGACGTACAGCGACCAGGCGTTACCTATGCCAACCCCACTACCGACGCCGCTTAGCCTCGATCCACCGATTTGCTTGTGATCGGTCGGTGAGGGATAAACGAAATGCCCTGTCTGAGTGACAGAATGGGACTTCTCTAGGGTTCCATCCACACACACAGGAGGGCATGTCGTAGATGCGATTGTCTCACACTCACCCGGTCCGGTCTGCATCCTGTGACGATCCGAATCTCCTCGCCGCTGCGGGGGTGGTGCCGGTGATGGCGCTGGCCGAACGCGCCAGCCTGTCGGAGTTGGCCCGCGAGCATCTGAGCGTGCCCACCGACAAGGGCGCCCATCCGGATCGGAAAATGTTTTCCCTGGTGGCGGGGATGGTGGCGGGCGCCGACAGCATCGACGACATGGCCGTGTTGCGACACGGCGCGATGGGCAAGGTGTTCGACCATCCTTACGCCCCGTCGACGTTGGGATCGTTTCTTCGCGAGTTCCGGTTCGGGCATGTCCGCCAAGCCGATGCGATCGCCACCCGGCTGTTGGCGGGACTGGCTCGCCATACTCCGGTGCTGGCGGGGATCGACGGGCCGGTGATGATCGATATCGACGACTCGATCATCGAGGTCCACGGCCCGGCCAAGCAGGGCGTCGGATTCGGCTACACCCGAGTGCGTGGGCTGAACTCGGCGATCACCACCCTCACCTGTGGTGACGGTGCGCCGGTGATCGCCGCTCAACGCCTGCGCAAAGGGGCGTGTAACTCCGCGCGCGGGGCGCATCGGTTGATCGCCGACACCCTGGCCACCGTGCGGCGGCTACGGTCGTCCGATGCGTCGGGACCGATACTGCTGCGAGCGGATTCAGCGTTCTACGGCCATCGCGCGATCACCACCGCGCTCCGGGCCGGTGCGCAGGTGTCGGTCACCGTGCGTCAGGATTCCCACGTCCGAGCAGCGATCAGCGAGGTACCGGCAGATGCATGGACGCCGATCGAGTACACCGACGCCGTCTTCGACGAAGACAGCGGCCAGTGGGTCTCGCGGGCCGAGGTCGCCGAAGTACCGTTCACCGCGTTCACCTCCAAAGCCAAGCGCCTGCAGGTATCCGGACGGCTGGTGGTGCGCCGTATCCCTGACTTCGCAGCCGAGGGAGACGGCTTGTTCGACGTGTGGCGGTTTCATGCGTTCTTCACCACCAGCGACCTGGACACCGTGACCGCCGACAAGACTCACCGCGGTCATGCGATCATCGAGCAAGTCCACGCCGACCTCAAAGCCTCCGCATTGGCGCATCTGCCCTCGGGAAAGTTCTGCGCGAACGCCGCATGGCTGGTGTGTGCGGTCATCGCGTTCAACCTGACCCGCGCCGCAGCCTGTCTCGGTGGACAGCGTCTGGCGAAGGCGACTACCTCCACCATCCGACGCACCCTGATCTGCATACCCGCTCGAATCGCGTCCTCAGCGCGGCGCATCACGATGCATCTACCCGCCCGATGGCCGTGGGAACGCGAGTGGAACCTGTTGTTCAACAACACGATCAAACGACAACACTCAGCCTGACCCCTAACCATCGGCCAGAACCGGCCCCGACACGAAACCCAGTGAAACACGCCGACACCAGAGATCGGCGACTCACCCACGCCCACCGCCACCCCGAACATACACAACACATTTCACGAGACATCAAAAAGCCGATCGGTGGATCGAGGTTAAGAACTACCTAAGGTTGCGTGCGTTGGAAACTAGGGCGCGAAAAGTCTCGAGCGCTTTTGCGTCTGGATCTCGGAAAGTGAACGAAGAGCCAGACGGCCAAGCGATCGCTGCTCCGTATGAGTTGAACGCGGCGATCACGTGATCGGCGGGTTTCTGCGAAAGCAGGATGGTGGGAGTCGTGATGTCGACATTGATCTCCGAGTGACTGATGTAGTCCACGAGTTGGCCGTATGCTTGCCGGAGACTCGGTAGGGTGCCGAGGACTTTGGCTTCGATATAGCGGACTTCTTCCAACGACACATTGTCGACGAGGTCCGAGATGCGGCCCGTTCCGCGATCGATCCAGGTCTCGTGGCCGCGTGAACTGGCGTACTCCTGGTATTCCTGAACTAGCGCAGCTTCTGCCCTGTCGAAGAGTTGGGTCGAAGAGCCGATCCGGCGGACGCCGCGTTGAAACCTATGGGCAGGTACTTCGCTACGGGTCATCGTGTCAGTGGGGGAGTCGGCCAGGACGTCGGTAGCAGCGGCTTCAGCGTTGGTTTCATCGACATACCAGGCAAACGTGTCGGCGAAGAAGTCCTGCACTGCTTCAGATTGGGGATGAACGAACCGTCGATGTGAGAAGTCGTCCGATTTTCCCTCGGCTTGTCGAGCCGCCAGAGTGGGCACTTCATTGCCGCCACGTAGGTCGAAGAGGTTGTGCAGGCTGTAGACCGTGTCGTAGTTGTTCTCGTTGTCCCACAGGAGGTCTGGCAGGTCGGTGTTGCGGAAGGCGTAGCCGATGGTTGCGATGGCGTAGAACGACTTGTCGCCCTGGAAGACGACGCGGTCACCGAGGCTTGGGGGCTGTTTTACGAATCTGCTGTGGTAACCGAAGAACTGGCATCGACCGTCAGGGTATAGCCCTAGCAGAGACTGTCGTTGTCCGCGTGTGAGCGCGGTGTCGTATGGGCTCTCAGTGAATTCGACGGGCGTGGCGATCGTGCGTTCCCAGTTTCGGCGACCGCTGGCGCTTTTGGACAGCCGGAGAGACTGGATATAAAAGGTAGTCATGGACTCGGAGTGTGGCACGACGGTGTGACAGATTCCTGAATTGACTGTTCCGCTTGTCGCGTCTCAACCAGTGCGTCGGCGTGGACCCTAGTCTGGCAGGGAGGACCACCAAGCACGCCATTGTCTAGCAGTTGGATGGCGTATGCACCATAATGGTCGTTGCGGAGGATCGAGAGCGTGTTCGCGTTGCAGCGCAGAGCACACTCCCGACCGTCCGCTGTTTGGGTGTTCGGGAACTACCTGTGAAGGTCGATCCAGAACCGAACCAGAATGGCAATGACCCTGGTGATGTGGGTGAGGTCTGACAGCGTCCGTTCCCACTTCACCGGGGTCTTTCCGCGTTCATGGCGCATACCCGATGTACCTCCAATCTGGGCGCGGTGCGAGCGTCCTTGAGTCGCTCAACATTTCACCGCCCCTCGACCGGAGGTGCACATCGAATCTTAGTCGATGAATGACGAATTACACTGCGTGCGTACTCGGTCAGCTAACGCTCGGCTAAACGCTCGCCCAGCTCGTCACCAGGCTAGATGTCGGTGATTGAACTGTTTGGTGGAACCCTGACGGGTGCTCGCGCGTTGACCCCATCCCAGAATCACCCACGAAACCAAGCCCGTAATCGCGTCAGGCCACGACTGCTAGCACCATGCCCTCGTGGACAGGTGTGATCGTCATGGCACCTGCTCGTGTTTCGCGACGACAAGAGTGGTGGCCCTAGAGCACGGCTAGGGACTGGGCTACGTGCTGACCGCTGGTTTGCGTCGGGCTGGTCGATGACGACGGGCACACTAGTTTGGTTGGTGCGCTCGTGCCCTTAGCGGAGTCGAACCGCTATATAGACCGTCAGGGCTGCCCCATACGAGGGTTGAGAAGGATTCAGACGCAACAGGACTGCGTCCACGAGCAACTAGGCGGGTGGCGCTGTCAACGCATCCCAGAGCCGTGCAGCATCACCCAGTGCGGCTAGTAAGGCGTCCAACTGTTCGCGGGACTGCAACTCGACAGACCCATCGGGGCCGTCGATGAGGAGTGCCGGGGGATCAACGCGCTCGGTGCGCAGATTATGGCCGGTCATCAGGTTCACGTGGACGCCGTGACCGATGTTTCCGCGCATCCAGGTGGTGCATTGCCAGCCGTCGTCTTCTGGCGGGTCGATGTGTGGTGTGTTCATGCGTGCCACCCCAGCTCGAGGCAGAAGCGCATGGCGAGCAGCGGGACGATGTAGACGAGAGCTGCGAAGACAATCACAGCCGCGTAATGGCGGTGGGTCACGAGGTGTGTCCTTCCAACGGTTTCGAACCTGTCGGAATGACCTTGAAAACCACCGAGGGGACACCTCAGTTACTAGCGGTTGTCATGCAAGGTGTCTCGCATGGCAACCCAAGAGCATCAAAAACCACGTTTACCTGCGGTTTATGGGTGCCCCCACCGGGATTCGAACCCGGAACACGCGGATTTTAAGTCCGCTGCCTCTGCCAATTGGGCTATAGGGGCGCGCTGACAAGCATGCCATGCGCGTTCCCGCGCAAACGAGGGAAGTGCCCCATGGGGGGTGACGTTCTGCACTCACCGATGCAGACCCGCCTGGCGCACCGCCAGGCGGGCGGCGCGTTGGACGCACCAGACGGTCCAGACCGCTGATATCAACGCGATCACAAGTAGTTCGCTGGTCATCCAGACCAGGGCGTCGCCGCTGACGGTGTTCGACGGGTCCTGGACCATGAACACCACCGCCATCACCGACAGCAAGCCGATGACGGCTGACGGCCAGCCGGCGTGCGCCTCGAGGTGGTGCTTCTCTTCGATCACCTCGGCAGCGTGCCGCTGATGGTCGGCCCGCGAGTCGTTGAGCTCGGAAAGGGCGACGAACAGATCGGCACTACGGCGAGGCTGTGAGGATCGGTGGTAGGACAGCACCCAGGCTCCGACCGCGATGGCGGCGAGAGCAAGTGAGAGGTAGACCACACCCCATCGTAGCCCGTCGGACGGATGGCGCAGAGTGTGACGGCGACCGGCCAATGCGCATCTCCATCGAGCGATACACCCTTGACGCCCTGACTTAATGGCGATAACTTAACGCGGGTAAGTGACCATCACGCGCAAGGGGAACCGCATGCTGGCAAGACTCACCCGACTCGCGGTTTCGGCACCCAAACGTGTTCTGGCGGTGGCGTTTCTGCTGCTGGTGTTGTGCGGGATCTACGGAGCGTCTGCCTCGCAACACCTCCTCGCCGGCGGTTACTCCGACCCCAACAGCGAATCGGCGCAAGCGGCACAACAGATCAACGACACGTTCCAGCGTGGGGGATTACAAGTCGTTCTGAAACTCGACGCCCCCGCAGGCACCGACACGGAAAAGGACCCGCGGGCGGCCGCGGTCGGCAAGTCGCTCGTCACCGAGCTCGATGGCATTCCCTATGTGCAGCAACCGATTCTGTCGGTGTGGCAGGACCCGACGCTCGCCCCCGGTCTGGTCAGCAAGGACCGCAGCTCTGCCCTGATCATCGCCACGCTCGACGGCGGCGAGGCCGACGCGCCCGCGCATGCGAAAAAGGTTGCCTCCCGCTTCGAGGGGACCCGTGACGGCATCTCGATCCGTGTCGGTGGCGAGGGGCTGGTGTTCCAACAGGTCAACGAGCAGACGACCCGCGACCTCGCGCTTGCCGAGGGTATCGCGATCCCCGTCAGTTTCCTCGTACTGATCGTCGTGTTCGGGGGAGTTCTCGCGGCCATGTTGCCGATCGGGGTAGGCATCATCGCGATCGTGTTGACGTTCGCCCTGCTGCGGTTGATCGGCACCGTCACGGATGTGTCGATCTTCGCGCTGAACCTCACCACCGCAATGGGTTTGGCGCTCGCGATCGACTACACGCTGCTGCTCGTCACTCGCTATCGAGAAGAGGTCGCCGACGGTCGGGACCGGCGGTCCGCGATTCTGCGCACCATGTCGACGGCTGGCCGGACCGTCGCCTTCTCGGCGATCACGGTCGCCCTCGCGCTCGCCGCATTGGCGATCTTTCCGATGTACTTCCTACGTTCGTTCGCCTACGCCGGACTCGGAGTGGTTGCGATCGCCGCGGTGACCTCACTGGTGATCACGCCCGCCATCCTCATGCTCCTCGGCGACCGGATCGACTCGCTCGACGTGCGTCGCGGAGTTCGTAAGCTCCTGGGTCGACCCGAGCCGACACCGCGTCCGGTCGAGCAGGGCTGGTGGTACCGCGCGGCGTCGTGGGTTCTGAAACGGGCCGCGCCCGTCGGGGCTACCGTCGTCGCGATCTTGTTGGTGCTCGGCGCCCCCTTCCTGTCCATCAAGTTCGGCTTCCCCGATGATCGCGTCCTTCCGACGAGCGCGAGTGCGCATCAGATCCAGCAGGAGATACGCGACGACTTCGCCCAGAACCTCTCCTCGACAATCACCGTCGTCACGACCGGCGATGTCTCGCAGCAGACGAGGGCGCACTACGCGCAGGAACTCTCGCGCGTGGCCGACGTCAACTCGGTGTCGGGGGCGGGCGGCACCTTCGTCGACGGTCGGCCAGTGGGACCGGTCAACCCCGCGGACCTGCGCGGCGACGTCGGAGTGATCACCATCGCCACGAGCCTCGAACCGATGCAGGAGGCCGGCGAGCACCAGCTCGCCCAGTTGCGCGACGTGCCGGCACCGGACGGTCTCACAGTGAAATTCACCGGAACCGCTGCGACCAACGTCGACACCGTCGATTCGATCTACGCACACCTGCCCTGGGTGCTCGGGGTGATCGCGATCGCCACCTTCATCCTGTTGTTCCTGTTCACCGGAAGCGTCGTGCTGCCGCTGAAGGCGTTGGTGCTCAACGTGTTGTCGCTGTCGGCAACCTTCGGCGCCATGGTGTGGTTCTTCCAGGAAGGCCATCTCGGGGGACTGGGCACCACGGCAACCGGGTACCTCGCGGCAACGATGCCGGTGCTCATGTTCTGCATCGCGTTTGGTCTGTCGATGGACTACGAGGTGTTCCTACTCGGCCGCATCCGCGAATCGTGGCTCTCGTCGGACCGATCACGCGCGGCCAACGACCGGGCCGTCGCGCTCGGCATTGCCAGGACCGGCCGTGTCATCACCGCCGCAGCGCTGCTGATGAGCATCGTGTTCGCGGGAATCGCGGCGTCGGAGGTGTCGTTCATGCGTATGTTCGGTGTCGGGCTCACGCTCGCCGTGCTGATGGATGCCACCCTCATCCGGATGCTGCTCGTCCCGTCGTTCATGCGACTCGCCGGGCGCGTGAACTGGTGGGCTCCCGCGCCGCTGCGCCGTGTGCACGACCGCTTCGGACTCTCCGAGGAGGTCGAGGACGAGCAGCGGGGATCGCCCGCCCGCCCCGACGCGAACCCCACTCACGAAATCGAGACACAGGAGAACAGTGACGCCGACCTCTCGCAGGACCCGATCGCCCCGCGGATCAGGTGAGTTGCTGGCAGACGAGATCATCGACGCCGCCACGTCGCTTCTGCTCGACGCCGAGGCGGCCTCGGCAGTGTCGATCCGCGCGGTCGCCGAGAGAGTGGGCGTCACGCCGCCGTCGATCTACCTGCACTTCGCCGACAAGGACGCGCTGCTCGAGGCGGTGTGTGCACGGTACTTCGAGCAGCTCGACGAGAAGTTGGCCGAGGCGTCGATCGGGGTCGACGACCCGCTGGAGCGGGCTCTCCAGATGGGGATGGCCTACGTGCGATTCGCGGTCGACACCCCTGTGCTGTACCGCGAGGCCTTCCATCACGTATCCCCGGCCGAGCAGCGGACCAAGGTCGACGAGGTTCTCGCGGCATCGGCGTTCGTCCGGTTCACCGGGACTGTCGGCGAACTCGCGGAGGCCGGTGTGTTCAGGCCCGCCGAGGTGGGCGACGTGGTGCTGGAACTGTGGACTGCCGCACACGGTCTTGCGTCGCTGATGATCGCAAAGCCCGGTCTGGGGTGGGGTGATGACTTCGCCATCGCTGAACAGACGCTGCGCTCGGTGTGTCTCGGACGCGCGGTGCTCTCGATCCGCGAATATCGTGCACCCGATGCGGTCCGAGGCTTTCTCGACGCATTGAGCGCCACGTCGGATCCCCCGATTGGTCAAGAGAAGGTAAAGTCGGAACCGAAACGGGCCGATCCCCGTTGATGAGACGTACACGTCCATATAAGGAGCACCTGTGCGAGACAGCAGTAACCCGGTGATGCGCGGCGTCGTCCGCGATAACCAGAATCCCGGCGGATACGCCGGCTTCGGTTCCAACATGGCCGGGGCCGGGCAAGCCGCTATGTACAACCAGTACGGCCAGCAGGTTCCCCCGCAGTATGCGCCGCCGCAGGCCGCCGGACGCCAGCTGACCATCGACGACGTCGTCACGAAGACGGCGATCACTCTCGGCGTCCTGACCATCTCGGCGATCGTCAGTTACGTCATCAGTAGCTACAACAACGCGCTGGCAGGCCCGCTCATGGGTATCGGTGCGATCGCTGGTCTGGTCCTCGTGCTGGTCGCGTCGTTCGGTCGCAAGCAGGACAACCCGGCGATCGTGCTCGCGTACGCGGCCTTCGAGGGACTGTTCGTCGGCTCGATCTCGTTCGTGTTCGCGAATTGGATGGTCAGTGGTGACACCAGCGCGGGTGCGCTGATCGGGCAGGCGGTCCTCGGCACGTTCGGCGTGTTCTTCGGAATGCTGCTGGTCTACAAGATCGGTGCCATCCGCGTGACCCCGCGCTTCACGCGCATGCTGTTCGCCGGACTGATCGGCGTGATGGTGCTCATGATCGGCAACCTGATCATCGGGCTGTTCACGGGCGGAGCGGGTGTGCTGCGCGACGGCGGTCCGATCGCGATCATCTTCTCGCTGGTCTGCATCGCGCTGGCTGCGTTCAGCTTTCTCGTCGACTTCGACGCCGCTGATCGGCTCATCCGTGCGGGCGCTCCGTCACGCGCGGGTTGGGGAGTGGCACTCGGACTCACGGTCACCCTGGTGTGGCTGTACGTCGAGATCCTGCGACTGCTGAGCTACTTCAACTCCAACAACTAAGTAGTTCCAGCACGACATACATCGAGGCCCTGCACTCCGCTGGAGTGCAGGGCCTCGGTCGTCGAGCCAGAAGTGGGGTCAGCTCAGGCGCTCGAGCACCATCGCCATACCCTGCCCACCGCCGACGCACATCGTCTCGATGCCGAAGGTCTTGTCGTGGGTCTGCAGGTTGTTGAGCAGCGTGGTGGTGATGCGTGCGCCGGTCATGCCGAACGGATGCCCCAGTGCGATTGCGCCGCCGGAGACATTCAACTTGTCGTGGTCGATGCCCAGCTCGTTGGCCGAACCGAGGACCTGCACGGCGAATGCCTCATTGATCTCGAAGAGGTCGATGTCGGATAGCGACATCCCCGACACCCGCAACACCTTGCGCACGGCCTCGATGGGGCCGAGACCCATGATCTCCGGCGACAATCCCGTGGCAGCAGTCGCGACGACGCGGGCCAGCGGGGTCAGGCCGAGTTCCTTGGCCTTGGTGTCACTCATGACGACCAGTGCCGCAGCGCCGTCGTTCAGCGGGCAGGCGTTACCTGCGGTGACGGTTCCGTCGGGGCGGAACACCGGCTTGAGCTGCGAGATCTTCTCGTAGGTCGTCCCGGGACGTGGGCCGTCGTCGGTGCTGACGACGGTGCCGTCGGCCAGGGTGACCGGGTCGATCTCGCGCTCGAAGAAGCCCGCCTTGATGGCTTCCTCGGCGCGGTTCTGGCTACGAACACCCCAGTGGTCCTGATCTTCACGCGAGATGCCGGTGAAGCTGGCGACGTTCTCGGCGGTCTGACCCATCGCGATGTAGACGTCGGGCAGCAGGCCGTCCTCACGCGGATCGTGCCACGCCGGAGCGCCGCCCTCCGCGGTGCGTTCGGTGCGGGCGAGGGCCTCGTCGAAGACAGGGTTCTTGGAGTCCGGTGCGCCGTCGGCTCCGCCGGAGATGGCAAAGCTCGACACGCTCTCGACGCCGCCGGAGATGAACACGTCACCCTCGCCCGCCTTGATGGCGTGCAGGGCCATGCGGGTGGTCTGCAGCGACGACGAGCAGTAGCGGTTCACGCTGACGCCGGGGATGTGGTCGAACCCGAGTTCGACGGCGAGGACACGGCCGATGTTGTAGCCACCCTGGCCACCGGGCTGACCGATGCCCCAGTGGATGTCCTCGATGTCCTTGGGATCGAGTTCAGGGACCTTCGCGAGGAGTGCGGTAACCATCTGGCGCGAGAGTTCGTCCGGCCGGACGTCTTTGAGGGATCCCTTACCGGCGCGGCCGATCGGGGAGCGGGCATGGGCAACGATGACGGCTTCAGTCATGTGAAACACGTTACTGCACGTCGTCGACGCCAGATGAGCCGGATTTGTCACTCGAGCGCCGCAGGCTCCGCGCGGATGCCGGCGCGCCGCCGGGTTGGACGAGCGGAAGGAACACGTCGTCGACGATGCCACGCAACACGTCGTCGGAGACGGGCGCCAGCGACATGAGGACCTCGTACCGATAGAGGTCGGCTGGGAGTGCGACGGCGCGCTCGGTCACGTGCGCCGGATCGATCTCGCCACGTGCCACGGCGCGGTCGATGAGGGTGGGCATGATCGAGACGCGATCGCCGACGAACAACGCGCGGACCTCACGCGGACTGGTGTCCCCCTCGGCGAAGTACTCGCCGAGACTCGACGCCATCATCACCACGAAATCTGCGCGGGTGGCGTTCATGTCGCGCAGTGCGGCGAGCACGTCGTCGCGCAGGTTCCCGGTATCCGGCACGTCGACCGTGACCTGGCGCCCGCGGTGCGCGATCGCCGCGCGCAGCAACTCGCCTCGCGTTGACCACCGACGATAGAGCACCGGCCTACTGGTTCCCGCGCGGTCGGCGACCGCCTCGAACGTGAGACCGGCGTAGCCGCGCTCGAGCAATTGGTCCCACGCTGCGTCGAGGATTGCTGTTTCGAGTTCGGCGCCCCGGCGTCGGGTCACCGTAGACGCATTGTCCTCAAGGTCCACTTGCGTATCTTATCGCGCCCAGCTAGCGTCGCGATAAGATACATAACTGTTTCTTAAGGAGGTCGTCATGACTGCGACAGCGTCTCCGGCGCAGACCATCGACCCGGCGACGCGTCGCGTTGCGTGGGCGGTGATCGTCGGCCTGATCGCACCGATCCTCGACACGACGATCGTCACGATCGCGCTCGAGACGCTCGGCCGGGATCTCGATGTCCCGGTGTCGACGATCCAGTGGGTGAGCACGGGTTACCTGCTAGCACTCGCTGTCGCGGTGCCGCTCGCGGGTTGGGCGGCGACCCGATTCGGTTCGCGGGCGGCCTGGATCGCGGGGCTGATGATCTTCCTGCTGGGGTCGGTGCTGTGTGCAGTGGCGTGGAATGCGCCGTCGCTCATAGCTTTTCGTGTCGTGCAGGGTCTAGGTGCCGGGCTGATCATGCCGCTGATGACGTCAATCCTGGTCACGGCGAGTCGAGGCGTCGCACTCGGGCAGGTGATCGCCCTGGTGTCCATGCCGACGGCGTTGGGACCGATCCTCGGACCGGTGCTCGGCGGCGTGATACTGAACTGGCTCAACTGGCGGTGGCTTTTCCTGATCAACGTTCCGATCGTCGCCGTCGCGTTGTATCTCGCACGCCGCATCCCAGACGACCGCTCGACGGCCGACGCCGACGACCATCACGCACGACTCGATATCGTGGGGCTCCTGCTGCTCGCACCGGGGCTTGCGCTCGTCCTTCTCGGGCTCTCCAACGCGCACACGGGCCTGTTGCGGGTGAGCGTGCTGGTCCCGGTACTCCTTGGCGCGAGTGCGCTGGCCGCGTTCGTGGCACGTGGCGTTGTGTCGCAGCGAGCCGGAATCGTCGATATCCGAGTTCTTGCCCACCGCGCGGTCGCTGCGTCGGCTGCTGGACTGTTCGCGTTCGGCATCGCCTCGTTCGGCGCAATGTTTCTGCTGCCGTTGTTCTTTCAACAGATATATGGCGACTCGGTGCTGCGCGCCGCGCTTTATCTGATCCCGCAGGGGGTCGGCGCCTTCGTGACCCGTGGGCTCGCAGGGCGGCTCACCGATCGTTTCGGCGGACGCTGGGTGGCGCTATCCGGATTCCTGATCGTCGCCGCTGCGACCGTGCCGTTCGCGGTCGCGGATGCTGGTACATCGCCGTTCTGGTTGATGGTGGCGTTACTCTTCCGAGGTTTCGGTCTCGGGTTGTTGCTGTCGCCGATCATGGCTGCCGGATTCATCGGTGTACCCGATTCCGCACGTCAGGACACCAGCATGCTCACCCGGATCACGCAGCAACTCGGTGGATCGTTCGGCACGGCGATTCTCGCCGTGGTGGTCGTGTCGGCGGCCTCGGTGGGTGCGGGGTTCTCCGCCGCTTTCTGGTGGTCGGTGGTCCTCGCCGTGCTCGGCGCGGCCGTCGCACTCGCGTTGCCGCCCCGGCCGGAACTCAGGTGAACGGAACTATCTCGACGCCCGCAGCGACCAGGGATGCACGGGTCGCGATCGACATCGCCACCGCCCCGGGGCTGTCACCGTGCAGACACACCGAGTCGACGTCGATGCGTATGGTTTCACCGTCGACGCAGTCGACGACGCCGTCGGTGATCATCCGGACCACGCGCTCGGCGACGAGCTCCGGATCGTCGAGGACGGCGCCGGGCTCGCGTCGGGAGACCAGCGTGCCGTCGGAGTGATAGGCCCGATCGGCGAAAGCCTCCCGTACCGTGCGGATTCCGCGTTGAGCAGCGATCTCGAGCAGCAGTGAGCCGGGGAGTCCGAGTATCGGGAGGGCAGGGTCGACCGCGGCGACCGCGTCGACGACGGCTCGCGCGTGCTGTTCGTGGTGCACGGCTGTGTTGTACAGCGCCCCATGGGGTTTGACATAGGTGACCGCACTGCCGGCAGCGTGGGCGATGGCTTGGAGTCCGCCGATCTGGTACACGACGTCGTCGGTCAGTTCGGTCCGCGTGGCGTCGACGAAGCGTCGCCCGAAGCCGGCGAGATCGCGGTAGCTCACCTGGGCGCCGATGCGGACACCGTTCTCCCGTGCGCTGCGACAGGTCCGTGCCAGCGTGCTCGGATCGCCCGCATGGAATCCGCATGCGACGTTGGCGCTGGTGACCACGTCGAGCACGGCGTCGTCGTCGCCGAGTTGCCACCGGCCGAACGACTCACCGACGTCGCTGTTGAGATCGACCTGCGCCGTCATGTGACGGTCCGTGCGCGCCGCAGTAGTCGGGTCATGAACTTGCTCGTCGGCACCGTCTCCGACATCTCCGGCGGCTCGGGCAGCGGTGCGGGGCCCCACTCGCCGATCTCCTCGAGTACCGGTGGCGTGAGTATCGCAGCGGCGAGCTCGTACCCGGCTGCCGAGGGGTGGTAGTGGTCGGGCGAGAACATGTGGTCGGGCTCGGCTTTGAATTCCTCGGCGAGCAGATCGGCGAGCGGGACGGCCACCCCTCCTGCGCCGCGTACCGCCGACGCCTGACGGGCCGCGAGCCGCAAGCCCCAGATCCGTAGGACGGACCGCAGGGGTTGGGGGATTGCGGTGATGACACCGAAATCGGGACAGGTACCCACGACCACCACGGCGCCGGTGTCGCATAGTCGGCGGACGGCGGCGCCGAGACGGTTCGCGGACGCCCGGATGCCGTTGGTCGCGGTGACGTCGTTGGCGCCGACGAGAATCAGTGCCACGTCGGGCTGATGTCCCGCGATGAGCATCGCGTCGATCTGTGCCGCGAGTCCCTTCGACGTGGCCCCGACGATGGCCTTGTTGCTATAGCGGATGACTCGGCCGGTGTCGGCTGCGACACGGCGCGCAACGCGCACCCCCGGGGTGTCGTCGGCCGAGTCGACGCCGAGACCGGCGGCGGTCGAGTCGCCGAAGACGGTCAGGTGCAGCTCGCCGGGGCTGTCGCGCGTGACGCGCAATGGTCCAACGCCGTCGGGGAGGTAGATGCCGTCACCGTTGGGTGCGTTGTCGGTGCGATGGGGAATGGTGGTTCTGGCCTGCGGTGCCTGCCAGACCAGCACGTTGTAAGCCGCCCACGTGGCGCCGGCTCCCGCGGCTGTCGCGGTTGCAGCGGCACCGACATCGCGGAGGACGTGACGCGAATCGGACACGATTGCCAGCTTAGCGGTAAGTCGATTGTGGACGTCTCGCGACGCTCTGGGACCATGGAGGCATGCGCATCGCCAATCACGTCGTCGACCTGGTGGGCAACACACCACTGGTCAAGCTCAATTCGGTGACCTCGCCCGACTCCGGGCTGGTCGCGGCCAAGGTCGAGTACCTCAATCCCGGCGGCAGCAGCAAGGACCGTATCGCGGTGCGGATGGTCGACGCCGCGGAGAAGTCGGGAGAGTTGCGCCCCGGTGGCACCATCGTCGAGCCGACGTCGGGCAACACCGGGGTGGGGCTGGCGCTTGTCGCGCAGCAGCGCGGATACAAGTGCATCTTCGTGTGCCCCGACAAGGTGGGCGAGGACAAGCGCAACGTACTGCGTGCCTACGGCGCCGAGGTCGTCGTGTGTCCGACCGCCGTCGCGCCGGAGCATCCCGACAGCTACTACAGCGTTTCCGACCGGCTGGTCCGCGAGGTGGAGGGCGCGTGGAAGCCCAACCAGTACGCCAACCCAGCGGGTCCGCAGAGTCACTACGAGACCACCGGTCCCGAGATCTGGCGTGACACCGACGGAAAGATCACCCACTTCGTCGCAGGGGTCGGTACCGGCGGCACCATCACCGGCACCGGCCGCTACCTCAAAGAGGTGTCGGACGGGAAGGTCAAGGTGGTCGGCGTCGACCCCGAGGGCTCGGTGTACTCCGGCGGAACCGGGCGCCCCTATCTCGTCGAGGGGGTCGGTGAGGACTTCTGGCCGCAGGCCTACGACCCGAGCATCCCCGACGAGATCATCGCCGTCTCCGACGCCGATTCGTTCGACATGACCCGACGCCTCGCCCGCGAGGAGGGATTGCTCGTCGGAGGCTCGTGCGGCATGGCGGTCGTCGCGGCGCTGCAGGTGGCCGAGCGGGAGGGACCCGACTCCGTCGTCGTGGTCCTCCTGCCCGACGGCGGACGTGGCTACATGGCCAAGATCTTCAATGACGAGTGGATGAGCAGCTACGGGTTCCTGCGCACACCGCTCGACGGCGGCAAACCCGAGCCGCTCGTCGGGGATGTGTTGCGCGGCAAGACAGGCACACTGCCCGACCTCGTGCACACCCATCCGCAGGAGACCCTGCGCGACGCCATCGAGATCCTTCGCGAGTACGGCGTCTCGCAGATGCCGGTCGTCGGTGCCGAGCCGCCGGTGATGGCGGGCGAGGTGGCGGGTGCTGTGACGGAGCGTGACCTGCTCTCCGCGGTATTCGAGGGGCGCGCGAGTCTCGCCGACCCGGTGTCGGCGCACATGGGGGATCCGTTCCCGCTCATCGGTTCCGGCGAGCCCGTGTCGGCAGCGACCAAGGCGCTCGGTGAGTCCGATGCGCTCATGGTTGTCGAGGACGGCAAGCCGATCGGCGTCATCACCCGACACGATCTGCTGGCCTTCGTCAGCACACATCCCACGATCACCGCGGGCTAGCCGGCAAGCGTCCAGATTTCTACTCAGCGAGGAGTTCTCACGTGAAGAAGTACCAGCGGCCACGCGGCTTTTCGACAGACGCCATCCACGCGGGTTACGAGCCCGACCCGCAGACCGGAGCCGTCAACGTGCCGGTCTACGCGAGTTCGACGTTCGCACAGGACGGCGTCGGGGGGCTGCGCGACGGGTTCGAGTACGCACGTACCGGAAATCCGACCCGCCGGGCGCTCGAAGCGAATGTCGCAGCCATCGAAGGCGGTACGTACGGGCGCGGATTCTCCTCCGGGATGGCGGCCACCGACGCGATGCTGCGCGCGTCGCTGCGTCCCGGCGACCACCTCGTCATCCCGAACGACGCCTACGGCGGTACCTTCCGGTTGATCGACAAGGTCTTCACACAGTGGGGCATCGACTACTCGGTGGCGCCGGTCAGCGACATCGACGCCGTGCGTGCGGCGATCACGCCCAAGACCAAGCTCGTGTGGGTCGAGACGCCCACCAACCCGCTGCTCAACGTCGGCGACATCGAGCGGCTGGCCGAGGTCGCGCATGAGGCGAAGGCAAAGCTGGTCGTCGACAACACCTTTGCCACACCCTATCTCCAGCGTCCGCTGGACCTCGGCGCCGACGTCGCACTGCATTCCACCACCAAGTACCTCGGCGGCCACTCCGACGTCGTCGGCGGTGCGCTGGTCACCAACGACGAGCAACTCGACGCCGACATCGCGTTCCTGCAGAACGGCGCAGGCGCGGTGCCCGGACCGTTCGACGCCTACCTGACGATGCGCGGCATCAAGACGCTCGCGGTGCGGATGGAGCGCCACTGCGACAACGCGGAGAAGGTTGCCGACTACCTCAACCGTCACGAGAAGATCGAACGCGTCCTCTATCCCGGTGACCCCTCGCATCCGGGATACGAGGTCGCAGCCAAGCAGATGAAGCGATTCGGCGGCATGGTCTCGGTGCTGGTCTCCGGCGGCATCGAGGAGGCCAAGAAGTTCTGCGCGCGGACCGAGGTGTTCACGCTCGCCGAGTCGCTGGGCGGGATCGAATCGCTGATCGAACACCCGGGTGCGATGACCCATGCGTCGACCGCCGGCTCGCTGCTGGAGGTTCCCGAGAATCTCGTCAGGTTGTCCGTCGGTATCGAGGACATCGACGACATCCTCGCCGACCTGGAGCAAGCGCTGCAGTAGGTCAGACCGGGTGCGGTCGTGCTGCAGGGGCCGCGGCGACCGCGTACGTTGACGCTCATCATGCTGATCACACAGTCCGAGATCGACGACGCGGTGGCCACACTCGCACCCGTGATGCGGCGCACGCCGCTGGTTGCGTCGCGCGTGCTGTCCGAGCGCAGCGGCTCTGACGTCTGGCTCAAATGCGAGAACCTGCAGCGCACAGGATCGTTCAAGCCTCGTGGCGCGTTCTATCGGATCTCGCGGCTCTCGTCGGCCGAGCGCGCGGCAGGTGTCGTCGCGGCCAGTGCAGGCAACCACGCACAGGGGGTCGCATGGTCGGCCGCGCACCTGGGCATCACGTCACGCGTGTACATGCCGGTGGGTGCGGCGCTACCAAAACTCGCAGCCACCAAGGCATATGGGGCCGAGGTGGTGCTGACGGGTGAGACGATCGACCAATCGTTGGTCGCCGCACGCGAGTTCGCGGAGAACACCGGTGCCACCCTGATCCATCCGTTCGACCACCGCGACATCGTCGCGGGACAGGCGACGGTCGGCGTCGAGATCTGTCAGCAGATGCCCGACGTCGGATCGATCGTCGTACCACTCGGCGGCGGCGGACTGCTGGCCGGGATCGCGGCATCGGTGAAGGCCAGACGGCCACACGTGCGGATCGTCGGCGTGCAGGCGGCACAGGCAGCGGCGTGGCCGACCTCGCTGCAGGAGGACATGCCGGTCGCGGCCGAACACATGTCGACCATGGCCGACGGTATCGCGGTCGCGCTACCCGGCGCCGTTCCCTTCGCGCACGTCCGGGAACTGGTCGACGACGTGGTCACCGTCGACGAGGAGCAGTTGGCGACGGCCCTGCTGTTGATGCTCGAGCGCGCCAAGCTGCTCGTCGAGCCCGCCGGAGCCGCTGCTGTGGCTGCGCTGATGAACCTCGACCTCGACCTGCCGGGACCGATCTGTGTCGTTGCGTCCGGCGGCAACATCGATCCGCTCGTGCTGAGCCACGTGACCACGGCGGGGTTGACCGCCTCCGGTCGGTTCCTGACGGTCACCGCGACCATTCCCGACCGACCCGGCGGGCTGATCTCACTGCTCGAACTGTTGCGTGATCAGGGGGCGAGCGTCGTCGACGTCGTGCATTCGCGTGTCGCCGACGACCTGCAACTCGGCGAGGTACAGGTGACGGTCAGCGCCGAGACGCGGGGAGCAGAGCATCAGGAGGCGGTGCGCACCGCGCTCGCGGACGCGGGTTTCCTACGCTGACGTCGCGGATCAGACCTGTGGACGGAGCGTCGCGAAATGACGGATGGTGTCGTTCTCGACGGTCTTGAACACCGACGCAGCAGTCGGACCGCTGAACAGCTTGACGGGTCTGGCGGTGGTGTTGAGTGCGAGAGCGAATCTCCAGACGAGCCGACATCCGACGTCGGCGGCGCTGACTTCCGTCAGCTCGCCGAATCGCGTGAGCCCGGGCACCGTCACCGACGTTCCGCGGAAGGCGTTGCGGTAGTGGTGTTCCCCCGGCTCCTCGGTCCAGTCGAAGAAGTACTCGGAGAGCGCAACGCCCGGGCCGAGCTTGGCCTGACGGGTCGTGCCCACGCCGTACGGCGGCGGTGAGGTGAACTCGATACCTCTGATCGCCCGACACCAGTCGAGTGTGTGCTGGCGGGTCAGTTCGGCCCACGCACGTTCCGGCGTGACGGGGAGGTTCACGTCGATTCGATAAGTCACGGGTGCCGAGTCGAAGAAGCCGAGTTCGAAGGATTCGAGTGCGTAGCTGCGCGCCATCGTGCCATTCAAGCACGGCGCCACACCGTATCTCGGCGGTACGTGCGAGCGCGGGCGCTAACCTGGCACAGTGCCCGTCCCCGCAACCACCGTGATCGGTCTGCTCGGTCCCGTCGCCACAGGCGTCTCCGCGGCACCCGATTCGTCGGTGACGCCGGATGACCTGGTGACGATCCCGGGTATCCGCGCGAAGCGACTGCTGGCGTCGTTGGCGCTCGGCGGCGGACGAACGAGGTCGGCCGAGCGCCTCATCGACGACGTGTGGGCGGACGAACCGCCCCGCTCGCCCGGTGCAGCCCTGCACACCCAGATATCGCGCCTGCGCACCATTCTCGGCGCCGGACGCATCGAGGCGTCAGGTGGTGGATATCGACTTGTGGGCGGTCGTACCGACATCGACATCGTCGATGAACTGATCGCCGAGGGCACCGCAACCGCGCTCGACGACGCGGCGTCGTGGTGGCGGGGTGAGCCCGGTGACGACCTCGGCGACGACGCCGGGTCGCTCATCGCCGAGGTTCGTACGCGCGCAACCCGCGCCGAGAACGCCCTCGACCGCGCCAGGGGTGCCGTCGCGATGAACTCCGAGGATTACGCGACGGCCCGCGTGATCGCCGAAAAGCGCTGTGCTCGTGATCCTCTGGATGAGACCGCAGCACTGGAACTCATGCGTGCGCTTGCGGGTGAGGGCCGGGTCGCCGACGCGCTCGCCGTGTACGCCGCACTGCGGCGTCGGCTCTCGACTGAGCTCGGCGTCGACCCCGGCGCGACGATCAGCGAGGTGCACGCCGCTCTGCTCGCCGAGGGGGACCTAGATGTTCGACGGACCGCCCCGAACGCGCGACGGTCGACCATCCAGGTGGGCCTGTCGGTGGAGACGAGCGACCTCATCGGACGCGACGGTGACGTCGCGTCCATCATCGATCAACTGCGGACACATCGACTCGTCACCATCCAGGGACCCGGCGGCGTCGGCAAGACGCGGGTGGCCAACCGCGTAGGACACCGCCTGGTCGACGAGGGGGCGTCGGTCTACTACGTCCCGCTCGCGCCGATCCGCAACGACGACGACGTGGTGCCGGCCATCGCCGCAACTCTCGGCGTCGGCGAGTCTGATCTCGGCACCAACGCACGCCCACGCATCGCGGCGACCGGCGACCTGCAGGATCGGCTCGTCGATGCGCTGCGCGGCCGGGATGCGCTGTTGATCCTGGACAACTGCGAGCAGGTCATCGAGCGATGTGCGCGGCTCGTTGCAGACCTGCTGGCTGCGGACTCGTCGTTGAAGATCCTCGTCACCAGCCGTGCACCGCTGATGCTGCCCGCCGAGCAGATCTTTCTGCTGCCGACACTCGACGTGACAGACGACGGTGCGGCTGTGGAGTTGTTCACCACCCGAGCCAGCGCAGTGCGGCCCGACGCTGATCTGGCGCGCGACTCCGTCGCGCAGCTGTGCAGACATCTCGACGGCCTGCCGTTGGCGATCGAGCTCGCCGCGGCGCGAATTCGTACGATGACGGTCGAGGAGATCGCCGACAGGTTGGCGGAACGATTCGCGCTGCTGCGCGGATCGGACCGCAGTGCACCCGACCGGCACCGCACGCTGCGGGCGGTGATCGACTGGAGTTGGGACCTCCTCGACGACGACGCACGAGACGCGTTGCGGCGGCTGTGCAGGTTCCCGGCGGGGTTCACGGCCGAGGCCGCGAGAATCCTGTTGGGTCATGGAGGTTTTCGCCTCGACGACACGCTGGCATCGCTGGTCAACCAGTCGTTGCTGACCGTGATCGAGGCCGACGGTCGGGTGCGCTACCGGATGTTGGAGATGGTGCGTGAGTTCGGCGAGGAGAAACTCGCCGCAGAACCCGGGCTGTCGTCGGCGGTCAACTCGGCGATGCGTGAGTGGGGTAAGACCGTTGCGGGCGAGATGGTTGCGAGCTACGACAGCGGTGTCGACGCCTCATTGATGAGCCGCGTGGCCGCGGATGTCGACAATCTCGTCTGGGTGCTCCGCCATTGCTCGGAGGTGATAGTGCACGGTGAGGACGGCTCGCCCGAGGTGGCGGACGCCGTTGACTGCGCGGTGCGCATCTTCCCGGTTCTGGCTGGATTCTGGATGGCCCGAGGTCTGCACGCGGAGGTCATGAACTGGGGTTCGCGGTTGCTCGAGGTGTTGCCGTCACCGCCATTCGAACTCTCCGATGAGCGCCGACGTGATTGGGAGGCAACCGTTCTCGCGTCGATGACACATCAAATGCTGCGGCAGGACCTCCGCGCACTCGCTCGTGCCCGATACTATCTGCGACGGCTGCACGATCCGGATCGGATCTACGTCGAGCCGACCGAGCTGATGACTGCCTGCGTGCTGAGTCGGAGTACGACCGAAGCGATCCGCTACGTGGTGCGTGGCACGATGAGTTCCGATGAGCGCGTGGCGACCACAGCACTCGGTGGACGCATGAATCTCGCCGAGAATCTGGGACGTCTCGACAAGGCCGAACGCGACGGCGAGACGTTGCGTCGGCGATCACGGCTGGGACGCGATCACTGGATGTCGGCGATGGCGAAGATCAGTCTCGGTGGCATACACAGCCAGCAGGCGAACTGGGCGCGGGCTGTCGGCTTCTATCGTGGTGGAATCGACGACCTCGTCCGGCTCGGCTCCTTCGAGGACGAAATGCAGGCGCGGGGCTACCTCGCGGTCACGCTGATCAATCTCGGGCAACTCGACGCCGCCGAGGACGAGCTCGCGCGGGTCGCCGACGGGTGGACCCCGGACGATCCCGATCCGCGCGGGTTTCCCGAGGTCTTCGCCGGAATGATGTTGGCGCTCGGTGAATTGCATTTCGCGCGCGGATATCACGCCGACGCCGCGGCGATGTTCGCCAGGGCAGCCGACCTACTGATGCGTGAGCATCCGATGGCCGCGCGAGACCCGGGCGCGTCGATGCTGATCGGCGTCGCCGCCATCGGTTTGATGCGTACCGGGCAGGCCGTCCGTGCCCGCGACCTGCTGCCGATTCTCGCGAGCAGCCTGACCGAGACCCTGTCGCCGAGTGGCTGGAACGATATTCCACAGGCCGCCAACATGGCGGTGGCGACCGGTTATGTGTTGTGCGACAACAGCGTTACCCGACGCGAAGGTGCCCGGCTGATGATGCTCGGGAAGCGACTGAACGCTCGCGTCGACTATCCGGGCTACTACGCCGTCCTGAGCGACCCGGTGTCCGCGTCGAGGCTGACCGGACGCGAGTGGGACGAAGCCACCGGCGACATCCCCGCCATGCCTCGGCGCCGGGCGATCGACGAGCTCGTCAGCACGCTGGCGTCGAGGACGTCGAGCTGACGCCCGAACTGCTCACACAGACGCGGCGCGGGGGATCCCGGTCGCAGGGGTCCCGCCGCGCCGCGTCGAATCGTCAGGCGTTGCGCATGTACGCCCGCACGGCGAGCGGTGCGAAGACGGCGGTGATCACGGCGGCTCCGACAAGTGCCCACACCACGTGCATTCCGGCGTGGCCGTTCACGGTCAGTTCGCGTACCGCCGATACGAGGTGGCTGACCGGATTGACCTTGACGAATGCCTGTAACCAGCCCGGCATGGTGTCGACAGGGACGAACGCGTTGGACATGAACGTGAGCGGGAAGACGATCAGCATCGAAACACCCTGCACCGCAGATGCTTTGCTCATCAGGCAGCCCATGAGCGCGAAGACCCACGACACCGCGAAGCTGCAGACCATCACCAGCAGGACCGATGCGATGACGCCCCAGGCGTTCGGGCGCCATCCCATGATGAGCCCCATCCCGACGGTGATGACGCTGGCGACCAGATAGCGGATCACATCGGCGAGCAGTGCCCCCGCCAACGGACTGATCCGCGCGATCGGCAGCGACCGGAATCGGTCGAAGACGCCCTTGTCCATGTCCTCACGCAACTGCGTTCCGGTCACGATGGAGCTCATCACGACCGTCTGCACGAGGATGCCCGGGATGATGACCGGCAGATAGGATTTGACGTCGCCACTGATCGCGCCGCCGAAGATGTAGGTGAACATCACGGTGAAGATGATCGGCATGACAGTGACGTCGAAGAGCTGCTCAGGGTTGTGCCGTAGCTTGAGCACCCCGCGGTAGGCCATGGTGATCGATTGCCGCACCGTTTCCGCGAGCGACACCGACTGCTTCGCGCGAGCGCGGATGGCTCCTGTCGTGATGGATCGCGCCGCGGGCACCTGGGAAAGTGTCGTGGTCATCAGTTGTTCTCCTCGCGGGTGCTGTCTGCGTCGGTGTTCGGGCCGCCGGCCTCGGCGGCACCATCGTCGGTCTCTGCCGGTTTGCCGGTCAGGGTGAGGAACACCTCGTCGAGACTCGGCTTCTGGACGTTGATCTCGTCGACCGTGATGCCCTCGGCCCGCATGGCGATCAATACGTCGGGCACCAGATCGGGACGGTGGAGGGGAGCCGAGATCCGCCCGGCCTCGGCCGAGAGGGTCGCGGGTTCGTCGAGGACACGCTCCACGATCTCGGCGACTCTTGGGGCGTCGGCCCGTTCGAGCGGGGCGAGCTGGAGCGTCGCCGCCCCCACCGAGCTCTTCAGGGCGTCGGCGGTGTCGTCGGCGATGACACGTCCACGGTCGATCACCGCGATGCGATCGGCGAGTTGATCGGCTTCGTCGAGGTACTGGGTCGTCAACAGGACAGTGGCGCCGTCGGCGACGAGTCGGCGAATGGTCTCCCACATCTGGGCGCGTGTCCGGGGATCGAGACCGGTGGTCGGCTCGTCGAGAAAGAGCAGCGGCGGCGTGTCGATGAGGCTCGCGGCGAGGTCGAGGCGCCGACGCATGCCTCCGGAGAAGTCCTTGAGTGGCCGGTCGGCCGCCTCGGTCAGAGAGAACTCGTCGAGCAACTCGTCGGCGCGGGTCTTCGCCGCCTTGCGGGAGAACCCGAGCAGGAGTGCGAAGACGACGAGATTCTGCCTCGCCGTGAGGTCTTCGTCGACCGACGCGTACTGGCCGGTGACGCCGACCAGTGAGCGCACCGCGGTCGAGTCGTGGACGACGTCGTAGCCGAAGACCTTCGCCGAACCCGAGTCCGGTCGCAGCAGCGTGGCCAGCATGCTGACGGTGGTGGTCTTGCCCGCACCGTTGGGTCCGAGGACGCCGTACACCGAGCCGGTCGGTACTGCCAGATCCACGCCGTCGACGGCGCGATTCGAGCCGAATTGCTTGACCAGTCCGCGCGCGTCGATGGCGAGGTCGGACCCCAGAGGGCTCGCCACGCCTGACATCGAACTGGTGGTGGTTGTCGTAGTCATGTCGTTGAGCCTGCACGAGGTCGCTGTCGTGCGGCTTACGTCATCTGTCGTGCGGTCACGTCACCGTTCGTCGCGTCACGCGGCCGCTGTCAGCGGGATACGCGACAGGTCGGCGGTCATTGATGCGCGCGATGTATGCCAGGCCGAACAGCAGCAGGATCGGCGGGAGTATGTATCCGAACCGTCCGACGGGGGCGAGCAGGAAGAAGCAGGTGAATCCGCAGCCTGCGATCGTCGCGGCGGCCGCGAATGTGGCTGGGCGATCTGGTGTGGACTGATGATCGTGCTCTACGCGCGCAACGTCTGGGTTCGCACACTGGGGGCGATCTATCCCTCGATGATCGCGTTCGTCGTGATCGGCACCGCCAACCACTACGTGCTCGACGTTGTCGCGATCGCCGCGGTCATCGCGGTGGCGATGTTGATCGTGCACCTTCCGTGGTCGCGGGTATGGCATCGCGCCGCTGACAGATCGCCGAGCACGGTGGCCCGGTGCGTGGACGACCAGGTTGGTACCGGTGTCACGCCGCAGTTGCGGGGTGACTCGACTCTTTTCGATGAGGAGCGGTCGCCAGATCGCTTTCATACCGGATGACCGATCCGACGTGGCCGAGTCGACGTTCGACGACAGTGATCGCCTCCGCCAGCTGGGTGATGTCGTCGACGTCGGCGACCAGCGCGACGGTGTGCCCGTTGTTGCGCAACATGAAAGGCACCACGTCGTAGTAGTTGCTGCCGACGATCGCCACCGGGGTGCCCTCGTCGAACAGCGTCTGCGCGTATTGCGCGACGCGCGCTTCGTCGTCGAGGACGACGAGCGGGATGTCGGGGCTGGGCTTGTGCATTCTCATGGGTCCGTCCTCCTTCGGATCGTTGTAGCTCTGACTACACGATGAACGCGCAGGTTAGCGACGGTCTGGGGCCAAGCTGTGGATAACCTGTGGCCCCGTGTACTCGATGCCGAGGCCTGTGGATGGACTCGGTGACTCGCCACCGGGATGCGTTTAGCGTGCAGCGCATGGGGAGACGAAATCACAAGTCGCCGAAGCCAACTGTCGGCCGACACACGCGCAACAACACAACGGGAAGCGGGCGGCAGTATCACGCCGCAACGCGCCGACGACTCAATCGGATTCCATGGGCGCCGACCGGCGTACCCGACCTTCAGGCCGCACTCATCGACGCCTTCCGCGGACTCGCGGAGGAGTGGGCGGGTTACATTCTGCCCGTCGGCGCGCGGATGCTGGATGCGATCGAAAGGGCTGACCGCCACAGACACGGACTCCTCGACCTCACCGATGAGGAGTACGTCGACCTCGCCGAGGAGTACTGCGACGTCGTCGACCTCTACACAATGCTGCGCGGCATGCTCGGCCGCGCCGATACGTCCGCAGAGGTTCTCGCGCGGGTGTCGCCGATCTGGGTGCCGGCGACGGTGACGGGTTCGACGATCGCCGCGGTCGAGTCGGCCGGTGGGGAAGTCGGCAGGGTAGATGTTCGCGTACTCCCCACGCTTGGTGCCGCGGGTCTGCTGATCTTCGAGAAGCCGCTGACACGAATGACCGAAGGGCCTCTACCCAACGGGATCGTCACACCGACCGTCGACGTCGACGCCGTGCTGTGGTGGTCGCACGCAGAGTTCGCCGACATCGGAGTAGGTGGTGCGTGCAAGCAGGACGACACAACGGAATGCACGTCGATCGAGGTTCAACCGCTGACCCGAAGTCGGGACCTACAACCGCTGCGCGGCGAGGCGTGGCGGCTGTCGGTGCTGACCGAGGTGACCAACTACAGCGTCGACCCCACAGACGACATGTCGATGGCTGGATCGGGCAGGTCGCTCTTCGAGATGCTCGGCGCGTTGGGGGTTGCGTTGGAGCGCAGCGACCTTCGCGTCACCGAGGAGTCGGGCACGCTCACGATGGGAGTCGACGACGCGGCATGAGCGACCCCTCGGTCGCCAGCAGGCGGACCCACATCTTGTCGAGTGGTCGCGGCTCTCAGTGTGCGAGAGCGAGCGTCCGGCTGACGATGCCCGCCATCTCGCGTTCGCCAAGAGTGTTGGGGTGCACCGGGACCGGCTGAACGGTGCCGAAGATCGGCTCCACCCAGCGGACACCGACCGGTTGGCAACCGTCATGGCCGATCGACGGCGTGGTCGCGTCGACGTAGGTCACGCCGGTCGCATCGGCTGCGCGCTTGACGGCGTCGTTGAGCGTGGTCTGGATACCGTGAGCGTAGGGCAGGTCGCCCGCGGCGACAGGCAGGTTGGTGCAGGTCTGCGCCTTCGCGGGCATGATCAGCGGATAGCTCACGATCGCCACCCTCGCCCGCGGAGCCTTCGTGCGAATTGCCTTGAGCGCGTTCACGACCTTGGGGTAGGTCGCGGTGCGGACCTCCTTCTCGATCGATGCGCCGTACTGGTCCTTGCACGGAGTCCCGCGGAATCCCGCAGCGACTCCGGCAGCGATGCACTTCGCGACCGTGCCGGCGAACACATTGCCGTCGTTACCGCCGATCATGAGTGTGACCAACTGAGTGTCGGCACTCAGAGCGTGCAATTGCGGTGCTACGTCTGGATATTGGCGGGTGAAGAAGTCTTTTGTCTGTGCCCCACCGCAACTGACGTCCCGCAGTGAGAAGCCGTTGCGTCTCGCGATGACGTGCGCGAAGTTGTTGCTGGACTGCGAGCAACTGCCAGGCTTGTCGGGTGCGGTGGGGGATACGCCCGAGCCGGCAGCGTAGCTGTCTCCGAGATTGACGTACCTCAGGGTGCCGGATGCCGGTGCGGCGTCGGCGAGGGCAGGTGTCAAGACCGAGGCCAGAAGTCCAAGTGCCGCAACAGCGGTGATGACCCCGACCCGGCGCGGTGAGAAGCGCGGTTTCATACCATGGTCTTAGCACTGCGAAGCATCGCTGGGAGACGTTTTGGACAAAGTCGTCTCAGATGGTGAACGCTCCACGTGACTCACGGGACGCCGTGGATGTGATTATTCGGCGGTGAAGGTCCGCCTCGACTGGTGACCCTGCACTGGGGAGTGTCCCTACACCACGAGGTGCGACGCCGGCCCGGACGCACAACCCTGGAATCTGTAGCGCAAAAGGTTGCTGTGGAGTGCGGAAACCGCACCCCACAGCAACCTTTCGATGCGCTGTGGTCCGGAGAGGGATCAGCCGTGGTACGGCTCGGCCTTGACGAGCGTCACCTTGACCACCGAACCGTTGGGAACGGTGTACTCGCGGGTGTCGCCGACCTTCGCGTCGATGAGTGCGGAACCGAGCGGCGAGCTCGGTGAGTAGGTTTCGAGCTTTCCGGCCTGTGCCTCTTCGCGCGTGGCGATGAGGAAGGTCTCTTCATCGCTCTTGTCGCCGTCGTAGTAGACGGTGACGACGGAACCGGGAAGGGCGACGCCGGACTGGGTCGGCGCCTCGCCGACCTTCGCGTTGTTGAGCAGCTCCTGAAGCTGCCGGATGCGTGCTTCCTGCTGACCCTGTTCCTCGCGTGCGGCGTGGTAGCCGCCGTTCTCCTTGAGATCGCCTTCCTCGCGACGCTCATTGATCTCGGCAGCAATGACCGGACGATTGGCGATGAGGGAGTCGAGTTCGCTCTTGAGGCGGTCGTGCGACTCCTGGGTCAGCCAGGTCACCTGGGTGTCGGTCATCGGTCACTCCTTTGTGTTGTCCGCTCCCCGGCAGTGTCTGAACCGGGGCACTGTCCCAGAGCGGGACATTGTTCCGATCCGGGGCAGTACCCATACCTGGACATCGCCTCGAACCGGAACCTGTGGACTGCTCTAAATGCAGCAACACGACCCCTCACGGAGCCGTGTATTAGGTCAGGATACCAAATCCGGACCGATGTGGCACATCACACGTCAGCCGTGTTGACCTCGGTCAGCGCCTGCTGATAGCTCGGTTCGGCCTTTTTCAGCCATGCGACCACCGCGTAGGTGATCGGCATGACGAGGATTTCGACAAGTGTCTTCCAGATGAATCCGACGGCGGTGTAATTGACGAAGTCGCCCCAGGTCGAAATCCCGAGTGCGGACGCGGCAATCGAACAGAAGACGAGTGTGTCGGCGAATTCTCCGACGACCGTCGATCCGAGTAGTCGCGCCCAGAGCCGCTTTTCGCCTGCGCGTTGTTTCATTTTCACGAGCACGAACGAGTTCAGGAACTCACCCGCGAGGTAGCCGGCCAGCCCGGCGAGCAGGAACTGCGGTACCACACCGGCGACGCGTTCGAAGGCGTCCTGACCGTCGTAGAAGTCGGCGGCGGGCAGATGGATCGTCGCCCAGAAGCAGAGCGACGCCAGCAGCAGAACGGCGAAGCCCGCGAGGATGGTGCGACGCATCGCCTTGAAGCCGTAGACCTCGCTGATCACGTCACCGAGCACATAGGCGAGGGGAAACAGGTAGAAGGCTCCGTCGGTGACGAGTCCGTTGAGGTGGATCGGACCGACGTCGAGGTGCAGCCAGCTGTCGAACAGCACGACACCCTTGGTGCCGGTGATGTTGCTGATCAGCATGACGCCGATGAACAACGCCACGAGTGCGGGGAAATACGGGCTGCTCAGCGACGCGAAGACAGCCTTGCCACGTTTGTCCGTCGTTGTCACGAGAAGTGGTCCGTCACGAGGTCGTCGTCAGATATTCGGGGACGTCGGTACTGCAGCCGAACACCTCGCCGATCACCGGTGGTCCGGACGTCCTCACGACGGTGCGCAGACCCTCCTGCTGGGTGCCGGGGGGTACGAGGACCTCGCGACGACCTGCCTCTGAACCGTCCTTCACACGGGCGCGGACGACGCAGGACACGGGTTGGGTCGGATCTTTCCTGGTCACCGTGTACAGGACCGCTACAGACGAGTTGTCGATGATCTCGTAGCCGGTGGCTTGTCCGCTGACGTCGGGATCGGCGAACTTGTTG
Organism: Gordonia otitidis; assembly: GCF_020735545.1. Lineage (NCBI taxonomy): Bacteria > Bacillati > Actinomycetota > Actinomycetes > Mycobacteriales > Gordoniaceae > Gordonia > Gordonia otitidis. The sequence continues at coordinate 566,805 of NZ_CP085974.1, read as the reverse complement.
TATCCGATAGCGGCGAGGATCACACCGATGACCACAACGGCAACGGCCGATGCGATGAACCACAGACGCCGGCTGCGGGCCGACTGCGCGACGGGATAGGTGGCACGGGGTCCGCTTTGCGGCTGTTTGTGCAGGTCGGGTTCCTGCGGCGTGCCCCCGTCTGAACTGTTCACGGGTCAATACCTACCATGAGAGGAGTACGTATCCGAAGGCGAGGAACCGTGACCGAATCGCGCACGCAGGGCGGCTACCGTCTCATGGCAGTGCATGCCCATCCCGACGACGAGTCGAGCAAGGGTGCGGCCACATCGGCCAAGTACGCTGCCGAGGGCAACGAGGTCCTCATCGTGACCCTCACCGGTGGCGAGCGCGGTGACATTCTCAATCCTGCGATGGATCGTCCAGGGATCAAAGAGCGGATGAGCGAGGTCCGTAAAGAGGAGATGGCGAAGGCGGCAGCAGCGCTCGGCGTCGAGCAGACGTGGCTCGGGTACGTCGACTCGGGCCTGCCCGAGGGCGATCCGCTACCCCCGCTGCCAGAGGGATCCTTCGCGACGCTGCCGGTCGAGGTCCCCACCGAGAAACTCGTCGCGTTGGTCCGTGAGTTCCGACCACACGTGATGATCACCTACGACGAGCACGGCGGCTATCCGCATCCCGACCACATCATGTGTCACAAGGTCTCGGTCGCCGCCTTCGAGGCAGCGGGTGACCCGGCAGCGTTCCCCGACGCGGGTGAACCGTGGACGGTGTCGAAGCTCTATTACACGCACGGTTTCATCCGCGACCGCATGGTGCTGTTCTCCGAGGAGTTCGAGAAGAACGGTCAGGAGAGTCCCTTCGCCGAATGGCTGTCGAAGTGGGACCCGAGCCGTGGCGACCTGATGGGACGCGTGACCACGCAGGTCGAATGCGCTGAGTATTTCCCGCAACGCGACGATGCGCTGCGTGCCCATGCCACGCAGATCGATCCCAACGGCATGTTCTTCGCGGTTCCGCTCGAGTGGCAGCAGCGACTCTGGCCGACCGAGGAGTACGAGCTGGCGCAGACGCGGGTGACCACCGCGATTCCGGAAACCGACCTGTTCACAGGTGTATTGCTCGACGACGACGAGTCGGTCGAGGTGGGGGAGCAGGCGACAAGATGACGTTCTCGACGATCGCGGTACTCGCCGCGCAGCAACCACAGGGCCCCGAGTTCGGCAAGGCCTCGCCGATCGGTCTCCTGGTGATCGTGGTGTTGCTCATCGGCACCGCGCTGCTCATCCGATCGATGAACAAACAGCTCCGCAGGCTGCCGAAGTCGTTCGACGCCAATCATCCCGAGGCCGATCAGGCCTTCGACGAAGGCACCGACGCCGCAGGTGCAGGCGTCACGGAGAGCTCGACACCCGAGGACGGAGTGTCGGTCACGGCGGATACGAACGCCGACCGCGACAGCCGACGGGACTCCGACCACCCCTGACCCGCTCGGCAGCACCACCCAACGACTCGCGCGACGGAGTGAACCGCAGATGCCGAATCAACTGAGCGAATCGTCGAGTCCCTATCTGCGGCAGCACGCCGACAATCCCGTCGATTGGCGCGAGTGGAGCGACGCAGCCCTCGAGGAAGCGGTCCGTCGTGACGTGCCGATCCTGCTCTCGGTTGGCTACGCGGCCTGTCACTGGTGCCACGTGATGGCTCACGAGTCGTTCGAGGACGTCGACACCGCGACTCAGATGAACCGCGACTTCGTGTGCATCAAGGTCGACCGCGAGGAACGACCCGACATCGACGCGATCTACATGAATGCGACGGTCGCGATGACGCGGCAGGGAGGCTGGCCGATGACCTGCTTCCTGACCCCGGCCGGCGACCCCTTCTACTGCGGCACCTACTTTCCCGACACCCCCCGCGGCGGTATGCCCTCGTTTCGACAGATCCTGGCCGCAGTCACCGAGGCATGGACCACTCGGCGAAGTGAGATCGTATCGATGGGTTCACGTGTCCGCGAGGCGTTGTCCGACGCCGCGTCGGCGCTTCCGAGCGGCGGAGTTGTCGTCGACGAACGTCTGCTCGACTACGCCGTCGCCAGCGCGCTCGGCGAGGAAGACCAGGCCGCGGGTGGATTCGGAGGTGCGCCGAAGTTCCCACCGTCCGCACTGCTCGAAGGGCTGCTACGCCACTACGAACGCACGAGCGACTCCGCGCCGTTGCAGTCGGTCATGCGCACCGCCGACGCGATGGCGCGGGGTGGCATCTATGACCAGCTCGGCGGCGGCTTCGCGCGATACGCGGTCGACAACGACTGGGTGGTCCCGCATTTCGAGAAGATGCTCTACGACAACGCGCAATTACTCCGCGCTTATGGACACCTGGCGCGGATCGTCCACGATCCGCTGGCAGGTCGCGTCGCCGAGGAGATCGTAGAGTTCCTGCGCCGGGATCTGCGCGTCGTCGGCGGCTTCGCTTCGTCGCTCGATGCCGACGCGGCGGGCGTCGAGGGCTCCACGTATGTGTGGACTCCAGAACAATTGCGTGACGTACTCGGCGACGACGACGGGAACTGGGCCGCAGCGGTTTTCGGTGTGATAGATGCCGGCACCTTCGAGCACGGCACGTCGACGCTGCAGTTGCGCCAGGACCCGGACGATTCGGCACGGTACGCGGATATCCGACGTCGACTCCTCGACGCACGCTCCGCACGTCCGCAGCCGGCGCGTGACGACAAGGTCGTCACCGCCTGGAATGCCATGGCGGTGACCGCACTCGCCGAGGCGGGCGCGGCGTCGGGACATCCCGACTGGGTCGAACTGGCCGTCGAGGTGCTCACCGAGCTGCTCGACAACCACCTCGTCGACGGCGTGCTCCGCAGGTCGTCCCTCGGTGGCGTGGTCGGAACACCGGTCGCCGCGCTCGACGATCACGCCGCGCTGATCACCGCGATGCTGACCGTGTACCAGATCACCGGGGAGCAGCGGTGGTGCGAGCAGGGTCTGGCGCTGCTCGACACCACGATCGACACTTTCGCCGACCCCGACGAGCAGGGCGCCTGGTTCGACGCCGCGTCGGACTCGCTGATCGCTCGTCCCCGGGACCCTGCCGACGGTGCGACGCCGGCAGGGGCGTCGTTGATCGCCGAGGCCGCACTGATCGCGTCGGCGATCGCACGGATGGGGCCGGCGACGCGCTACGCGAGCATCGTCGATGCGACGTTGGCGCGCGGCGCCGTGTTGTTGGCGAAGGTTCCGCGCTCGGCGGGCCACTGGTTGGCGGTTGCCGAGGCGCGGCAAGGCGGCCCGCTCCAGATCGTGGTGGCCGAGGACTCGCGCACCGATGGGGAGTTGGCAAGGGCTGCACGACGACTCGCACCCGGCGGGGCGATCATCGTATCCGGGGGTCGTGATGAGCAACCACTGCTCGACGGTAGGGGACCGGTAGGCGGGCGCGATGCCGTCTACGTCTGCCGCGGAACCGTGTGCGACCTACCCACCACCTCAGCCGCCGAGCTGGCGTCGAAGCTGGGGTGAGGGGGCTACCCGTTCAGCAAGGAGGCCGGGACAGGTCGACGTAGGTGCCGACGGCAGCGTCGATCACGGACATACACAGCTGATGGTTCTCGGCGCGCGTGATCCGGCCATCGACGATGCTGCCGACCGAACTCGCGCGGACGAACGCGGTCCAACCGGAGAAAGCGACGATCCCCAGCTCTCGCGCATGTCCGTGTGCCCCCGCAGCGTCGAGAAAGGCGTTGCACAGGCTGTGCATGTCGCGCTCGATCGGGCCGCGAACCGCCGGATCGGCAGAAATCGAACTGCGATTGGCGATCATGACGAGCGCCAGATGCTCGTCGTAGAAGTCGAGGTAGGCGTCCAGTGCCGCACTGATACGGTCACGCACGGTCGGCGCCGTGAGCGTCGATACCTTGTGGCGTAGATCCGAGTGTGCCGCCTCCCAGATCGCGCCGAAAAACTCTGCCTTGGTGGGGAAGTAGTGATACATCAGCCGACGGGTGACGCCTGCCTGTGCTGCGATCTCGGCCATCGAGAGAGCCTCGAAGTCGGAGGTCGAGCTGAACGCGCGCATCCCGACGTCGAGTAGATCAGCTCGCCGAGCTTCGGGGGTCATGCGTTGTCGCGACGACATGGGTTGATCGTAGATGGTTGACCGGATCACATCCGAGGCTTAGCCTTTGGTTATTACACATGAGTGAAATAGGGGTCACCGTGGTGAAGGCATTCCAGGTCTGGTTGGTCATCTTCGGGCTCGTCGTGGCAGCGATCGCGGTAGCTCACCTTCTCGGTGGGCAGGCCACCTACATCGGCGGGGGGTCGGTCAATGCGACGATGGATTCTGACCTTCGCTTCTACAACGTCTTGTTCTTGGCGTACGGATGCGTGTTCATCTGGACGGCACGCGATCCTCGGACGTATGCCACAATGATCAATCTGCTGGGGCTGCTGTTCTTTCTCGGCGGTGTAGCGCGGCTTCTCGCCTGGATGGCGAGTGGAGCTCCCAGCGTCTTCTACCAGGTGATGATTCCCGTCGAATTGGTGATTCCCGTTGTCCACTGGGCAATCTTGCGAAGTTTTCGACAGACGGATCAGTCGAACGCCGACGTGGCCGCAACTCCGTCGTCGTAGCCGAGAGTCGCTGCGAGACAGCGGATATCGGGGTCGAAAGGGGTGTCACCCGAGAGCGGCAACCACACTCCCGGACTCCTCCAGAGCGGCGAGGACGCCCGTCATCCAGCCGATTCCGAGCAATCCGCCGCCCCCGAGCACCAGCGTGCTCGAGGCGGTCACAACGACGTGCGGCGTGGCCGGGCACCCTCGGGGCCGCGCAGTTCGACCAGACGTCGATCGCCCGCGTGGTCGCTGAGCAGTGCGCTGCCGGCGGGACGCAGGTCGATGTTGGCGCCCTGACTGATGGGCCACCCGAGGAACCTGCAGATGAACGACCGCGAAAAATGGCCATGCGAGACGACGATGACGTCGGACTTCGCGAAGCGCTCTTCGACATGGTCGACGGCGGAGTCGACACGCGTGGTCATCTGCGACACCGATTCGCCGTTGCGACCGCCGCCGGTCCAGATTGTCCAGTCCGGGTCGTACTGCTCGTGAATCTGTGCCCGCGTGAGCCCCTCGTAGTCGCCGTAGTCCCACTCGGCGAACAGTTCGCTCGTCTCGTCGACATGCAGCCCGGCCAGTTCTGCCGTCCGCTGGGCACGTTTGCGCGGAGACGCCATGACCCAGGGATTGGTCAGGCCCGCACGTTTCTCTATGCCCTTCAACGCTCGCGCATCCTCCTCGCCCTTGGGTGTCAGATCGATGTCGGTGCGACCGGTGTGCCGGTCGGTCAGCGACCACTCGGTCTGACCGTGGCGGATCAGGAGCACGTGGTGGGTGGCGTCGTCGCGCGGAGAGTCGCTCATCGCTCCGATGCTAGTGGCGTCTGCGGTGTCGCCGCACGGATTCTGTGCGGTCTCGCCCGCATCGCGGCAGCGTGCGGGACGGCGGGACGGACTCAATCACGCAGTGCAAGTGCGAATCTGTCGATCAGCCAATCGATCTCGTCGTGTGTCACGACGAGGGGTGGAGCGAGGCGGATCGTCGAACCGTGGGTGTCTTTGGCGAGTACGCCACGCGCTGCGAGGCGGAGGCAGAACTGCTTGCCGGTTCCCAGGTCGGGGTCGATGTCGATACCCGCCCACAGCCCCTTACCGCGGACCGCGACGACGCCGTGTCCGACGAACTCACGGAGACGCGTGTGTAGGTGTGCGCCGAGTTCGGCAGCACGTGCCTGCCAGGTGCCCTCGGCGAGCATCCGTACCACCGTGTGTCCGACTGCCGCCGCAAGCGGGTTCCCGCCGAACGTCGAACCGTGTTGTCCGGGATGCAGCACGCCGAGGACATCGTGGTCGGCCACCACGGCCGACACCGGAAGTACACCGCCGCCGAGCGCCTTTCCGAGTGTGTACACGTCGGGCACCACGTTCCAGTGCTCGCACGCGAATGTCGTACCGGTGCGGCCCAACCCGGACTGGATCTCGTCAGCGATCATCAGCACGTTGCTGTCGGTGCATAGGCGCCGAACCGCGGGCAGATAGTCGTCGGGTGGGACGATGATCCCGGCCTCGCCCTGGATGGGTTCGATGAGGACGGCCACGGTGTTGTCGTCGATCGCCTCGGCGAGTGCGGCGGCGTCTCCGAAGGGGACGCGCGTGAACCCCGGTGTGAACGGACCGAAGCCGCCTCGGGCGTCCTCGTCGTCGCTGAAGCTCACGATGCTGATCGTGCGCCCGTGGAAGTTGCCTCCCGCGACGATGATGTTCGCTTTGCCCGGCGCCACGCCCTTGACGTCGTAGCCCCATTTGCGCGCGACCTTGAGCGCGGATTCGACCGCCTCGGCACCGGTGTTCATCGGTAGCACCATGTCTTTGCCGCACAGCGCCGCAAGTGCCGCGCAGAAGGGCTCGAGCGTATCCGAACCGAACGCGCGGCTCGTGAGCGTGACCCGATCGAGCTGCGCCTTCGCCGCGGCGACGATCTCCGGATTGCGGTGGCCGAAGTTCACCGCGGAGTAGGCGCCGAGTGCGTCGAGATACCGTCGACCGTCGACGTCGGTGATCCATGCGCCGTCGGCGGTGGCTGCGGTGACCGGCAGTGGTGAGTAGTTGTGCGCCACATGGGGTTCGGAGAGTGGATGCGTGGTCTTGCGGTCAATGCCGGTCGTCGTGCCCTCGCCTGCTGTGGGCATTCGCAATTCGAGGGTGCAGCATTTGATGCCGCCGCCGCCCTTGAGGAGCTCGGAGAGGTCGACGGTGATCGGGACGTAGCCGGCCTCGTGCAGTCGTGCTGCCAAGTCCGGAGCAGCGTCGGTCATCACCACGTGACGACCGTCGGAGACGAGGTTGAGCCCGAGGACCTCCGCGTCGCGTTCGGTCGCGATGATCGCGTCGGGATAGAGGTCGGCGAGTAGAGCACGCGATGCCGCGGAGAAGGCCATCGGGTAGTACGCGATCGTGTCGTCGTCGAGCACGCCGAGCGCGGTGTCGAGGTGGTAGAAGCGCGGGTCCACCAATTCGAGGGTGATGACCGGCAGTCCGGTGATGGAGGCGACCTCGACGTGCGTGTCCGGATGCGTTCGGAACCCGGTGCCGGCGAGGATTCGACGACCGACCAGCAGGAAGTCGCCCTCGCCCTCCTGCACGCCGACGGTCTCATGCACAGCGTCGACGCCGCAGGTGTGGAACCATGCCGTGTAGTGCTCGCCTTCCGGTGCGCGCTCGGGGTGCAGGAAGCGCGCAGCCACGGCTTTTCCGTCGACGACGAATCCGCCGTTGGCCGCGTAGACCATGTCGGGAAGATCCGGCTGAGCGTCGACGAGTGTCACGGAGTGGCCGAGGGATTCGTAGATCGCCCGCAGCGACTCCCACTGGGCCATGGCCCGCGCGGTGTCCACGGGGATCGATGGATCCATCCAGGGGTTGATGGTGTAGCTGACGGTGTAGTGGGAAGGAGGGGTCATCGCATAGGTGCGGGTGCGGGGGGTGCGCTCGGTGCGCGCGGCAAACCGTGGACTCGTCAACGTCATATTTCGACGGTATCGTCGGCGTGTGGCGCAAGCAATCGCCGTAAATTGCGCATTTGCTTAAGTAATCCCTAAACAAGGGTGGCAGAGGGTGGAAAAGTTGCGTCAGATCGACGAACTCGACGAGAAGGTGCTCGAATGCCTGGCACGTGACGCACGGGCCACGTATGCACAGATCGGCGACGAAGTCGGTCTGTCGGCTCCCGCGGTCAAGCGTCGAGTCGATCGACTCGTCGACGAGGGTGTGATCAAGGGTTTCACGACGGTCATCGATTCGACTGCGATGCAGTGGACCACCGAGGCATACGTGCAGGTCTTCTGTCGGGGCAACATCTCGCCGGAGGAACTCGCCGCCGCGTGGGAGCCGATTCACGAGGTGGTCAGCGCTGCCACGATCACGGGCCAGGCCGACGCCATCCTGCGCGTGATGGCCCGCGACGTCCACCACCTCGAGCATGCGCTCGAACGCATCAGACAAGCGGGACCGGTCGATCGCAGTGAGTCGATCATCGTACTGAGCCAATTGATCGACAGGGGGCACCCATGACCTCGACGGGCCGTCGACTTGTCGGGCATCCGTGAAGCCGTGCTAACCTGTCCGATGTGACCAGCAACGTGCGCGCCTATTGGCGTTTCTTTATCGAGGCTCCGGGTGAGCCTGCGATGAAGCGCTGAATCTGCGTCGCACAGAAAACCCGGAGCCCGAGCAGTGACCAAGAGGTCGCTGCTTTTCTCATGTCAGGGGCCTCCGGCGTCAATAACAGCGGGTGTCCCCAGTCGCAGAGACCAGGCCACCACCCGCGAAAGGCAACACGACGTGACCACCCTGCCCGACCTGACCGCCACATCGCTGCATGGAACCGACTCCGCCTCGGAGTCGACATCGGATCGTCGCATCAGGTCATTCCGGTCCATCCCCTCGCCGGACACCATCCGCACCGAGCTCCCGCTGACCGCGCGCCGCGCGCTCCGGGTGCAGGCCGACCGCGACGAGATCGCCGCGATTCTCGCCGGTCGTGACGACCGTCTGCTCGTGGTGGTCGGCCCCTGCTCGGTGCACGACCCCATCGCTGCACTCGACTACGCACGCCGCCTGGCCCCGCTGGCCGACGACTACGCCGACCGGCTCAAGATCGTGATGCGCGTGTACTTCGAGAAGCCGCGCACCACGGTCGGCTGGAAGGGCCTCATCAACGACCCGGGCATGGACGGGACCTTCGACGTCGAGCGCGGACTTCGGACGGCGCGATCGCTTCTGCTCGACATCATCGATCTCGGGCTCCCCGTCGGATGTGAGTTCCTCGAACCGACCAGCCCGCAGTACATCGCCGACGCCGTCGCGTGGGGCGCCATCGGTGCACGAACCACGGAGTCGCAGGTCCACCGTCAGCTCGCCTCCGGGCTGTCGATGCCGATCGGATTCAAGAACGGCACCGACGGCAACGTCCAGGTCGCCATCGACGGAGTGAATGCTGCTGCAGCGCAACACGTGTTCTTCGGTGTCGACGATTTCGGCCACGGCGCACTCGTCGAGTCCGCGGGCAACGAGGACTGCCACATCATCCTGCGTGGCGGGACGCACGGCCCCAACTTCGACGACGAGTCGGTCGCGTCGGCGATCGCGGCACTCGACAAGGCGGACCTGCCGCCACGCGTGATGATCGACTGCAGCCACGCCAACTCCGGCAAGGACCACGTCCGGCAGGCGCAGGTCGCCGCCGAGATCGCGGCGACGATTCGGACACGCCGCGCCGCGGGTCACCCACCGCTCATCAGCGGCGTGATGCTCGAGAGTTTCCTCGAAGCCGGCGCCCAGTCGCTTGATACCGAGTCGCCCGACCCCCAGCCGCTCGTGTACGGCAAGTCGGTGACCGACAAGTGCATGGACTGGGAAACCAGCGCACGAGTCCTCGCCGACCTCGCGCGCAGCTGAGGCGCCTGTCTGCTCACAGCAGAAGGGCCGACGGCTGACGGTATCGGTGACCTACGCTCGAACGCATGGCACCGACGAACGATCCTCACACGCCCGACGCGCCTGAACCGCTCTGGCGTGAGATCACAGGTCGCGTGCTGCGCCGACACCGCCACGAGCGCGGCGAGCGACTCATCGAGACCGCGCAGCGCGCGGGGGTGTCGAGTCAGTACCTCTCCGAGATCGAACGTGGCCGTAAAGACGCCTCGTCCGAGTTGCTCGCGGCGGTCGCCGGTGCCGTGGATCTGAGCCTGCTCGATCTCACCCGCGAGGTCGCCGACGAACTCGCCCGCCTCGAGAGCGTGGGAGTCAGGCGCGGATCTGCAGTCAGTGGACCGGTTGCGTTGCATTCGCTCTCGCCCGGCGTGCAACCGATTCGGCCGCGCGCTGCGTTTCGCGCCGGACTGCGTGGACCGGTCGCGCTGGCGGCGTGACCGACCTGATCTGATCGCTCGCGACCCCGACGCTCAGCGCATCGGCCGTCCCCTGGTGTCGATGACCTGATCGGCGAGACCGTACTCGACGATCTCTGCTGCCCGCAGCACTCGATCGCGGTCGGTGTCGTGCCGCAACGTCTCGATGTCACGACCGGTGTGTCGGCTCAGTGCCTCCTCGATTTCTGCGCGAATGCGCAGGATCTCCTCGGCGGCAAGGATCAGATCGGGAATCGTGCCACGTCCCTGGCCCGACGGTTGATGGAGCAGGACACGCGCATGGGGGAGGACCGAACGCCTGCCCGGTGTACCCGCGGCCAATAACAGCGCCGTCGATGAGAGTGCCTGTCCCACACAGGTGGTGGCGATCGGTGCGTGGCAGTACTGCATGGTGTCGTAGAGCGCGAAGGTCGCTGTCACCGAGGCTCCGGGTGAGTTGATGTAGATCTCGATGGGTGCGTCGGGGTTGTCGGAGTCCAGATGCAGGATCTGCGCGATGAGCGCGTTCGCGACGCCGTCGTCGAGTTCGGTGCCCAGGTAGAGGATCCGGTCGTCGAGAAGTCTGCTGTAGACGTCCATCACGCGTTCGCCCTGCGGTGTGCGGGTGATGACGTTGGGAATCGTGTAGGTGCTCATGCGTTACTCACCTCGAAACCCGCTGCGGCGGCGCTCCTCGGGCGGATCTGTGCGATGTCGGTGACGATGTGGTCGACGAATCCGTACTCGACGGATTCGGTTGCGGTGAACACGTGGTCGCGGAGTGAGTCGTCGAAGATTCTCTCGCACGTCTGTCCGGTCTGCTCGGCGATGATGGTCAGGACGGTGTCGCGGACGTGGCGGAGATCGTCGGCTTGCAGTTCGATGTCGGGCGCGTATCCGCCGATGCCTGCCGAACCCTGATGCAGCAGTACCTTCGCGTGCGGTGCGATGAAGCGTTTACCCCTAGTCCCGTTGCACAGGATGAATTGACCTGCGCTGTATGCCATACCGAGGTTCACGGTGATCACGTCGTTCGGGATCAGCGCCATGACGTCGGTGATCGCGAGCATCGCGGGCACCGAACCACCCGGCGAGTTGATCCAGAGCGCGATGTCGGCGGCGGGATCGTCGTCGGAGAGCATGACGAGCTGCGAGCACAATTGTGTGCCGATGTCGTCGTCGAGTGCCGAGTCCAGTGTCAGGATGCGTTGTCCGAAAAGGGTTTCTGCGGTGCGCTTCCGTAGCGGTAGGTGGTGCTGTTCTTCTGTCATGAGTCGATCGTCGGTGGCGAAGGGGGCAGACGTCATGCCGATTCCGCCTCGGGCGGCGCGGATCTGCCCTGGGCAGCAGTACGCAGCTCGTAGCGGAACGTCTGCCACTCAGCTGACGTCGATCACCGGGCGTCCGGTCGGGATGGTGATCCGGGCCCTACGGTGCAGCGGGATATCCGGCGCCGCAATCGAATCGCTCACACGGTAGTCGGCCTCCCAGTTGTCTGCGGTCAGTCTGTTGAGGACGTAGCCACGCTGGGCGTTACCGAAGTGGATGTGGGGTGAGGCGGCCTTGAGTTGCCGGTCGCTGGCGTCACTGTCTTCGCCGTCCGCGCCGGACGCGATGGACGTGCCGGCGAGTTCGACGCCGACGGTCAGGGAGGGCCGCGAATACGTCGAGCGCAGTTCGGACACCACGTTGCGGTGGATGTCACCGACGATCGACACCAGGTTGCCGACGCCGCGCTCGCGCGCGCCGTCGAGAATCCTTGCGCGCGAGGCCTCATAGCCACTCCAACCGTCCATGCTGACCGCCCGTGTACCGTTCTTGCGGCGGGCGAGATCGGCGATGGTCGTCTGATGCGCGAGAACGTTCCACCGTGACCGGCTCGCGGCGAGTCCGTCGAGCAGCCACTTCTCCTGGGCGGTGCCGGTGATGGTACGTCGGGGGTCGGCGGTGGCTGCGTTCTGGGCGGTGTCGTTGTCGCCGTTGGCCTGATCGCTGCGGAATGTCCGGGTGTCGAGGACGCTGAACTCGACGAGGTCGCCGTAACCGAACCGGCGGTAGGCGCGCAGGTCGTAGAGATCAGTTGTCGTGGTCGGCCGTGGACGTTGGGCGACACGGACCGGAGTGTTCTCCCACCATGCGCGCATAGCCTGGGCTCTGCGGGCGAGGAAGTCGGGGATGGGCTGATCATCCTCGGGAATGCGTGCAGCCCAGTTGTTGTCGACCTCGTGGTCGTCGAAGATCGTGATGAACGGGCTGGCCAGGTGTGCGGCCTGTAGGTTCGGGTCGAGCTTGTACAGGGCGTATCGATCGCGGTAATCGTCGAGTGTTGCGCACTCGCGGTGTGCTGAGGCAGGCGTAGCCCGTGTCCGTCGTCGGCCGCCATCTGTGGGAATGGGCTTTTCGTAGATGTAGTCGCCGAGATGGAACACGACGTCGGGTGCGTGTGCAGCCATATCGGCGTACGCGGGGTAGTGTCCGTCGGCCCAGGACTGGCAGGATGCGATCGCGAAAGTCAGCGCACCGAGGCGACTTCCGTGAGGTGCAGCGGTACGGGTACGGCCCGTCGGCGAGATCGAGGTACCCGCGCGGAACCGGTAGAAGTAGTCGGCCGATGGACGCAGACCACGGACGTCAGCGTGCACGCTGTGTCCGTTCTCGGGTGTGGCCAGTTCGACGCCGCGTGCCACGACCTGCCGCATCGCGTGGTCGGTGGCGATCTCCCATTCGACGGGTACCGGCACCCGGCCCATCCCTCCGCCGCGTGCGAGCGGGTCGGCCGCCAGGCGCGTCCAGAGGACAATGCCGTCGGGCAGCGGATCTCCCGACGCCACACCGAGAGTGAACAGTTCGCTTCCGCGACGGGGCGGCGGCGCCGACGCGGCGTCGGTGGTGAACATCCACGGAACGGTCGCGATGCCCGCGGCGACCCCTGCCCAGGTGAGGAAACGACGACGGGTGGTGCCGAGGTGGATGGTCTTGTCGCGGTCCAGACGAAGCTCGCCGAGAACGGGTGGGCGGCATGACATGTTCGGCATGCCGCCACCCGATCATCGGCGGTTATCGAGTGTTCGACGGTGGCCGGACGGTCCGGTGAGCACGGGATGAAGACCAAGTGGCTCGGCGTCGATCGCAACCGGAACTCAGCTGAGCACGACGAGCCACACCGCGATGTAGTGCAGCAGTGCCGCGACGGCTGTGCAGGCGTGAAAGACCTCGTGGTGGCCGAACACCCCGGGCCACGGATTCGGCCATCGGGCAGCGTAGAGCACGCCGCCCACGCTGTAGAAGACCCCACCGACGGCGAGCAGTATCAGCACGAGCCACCCGACATGCGCGACGAGCGCCGGAGCGACAGCCACGATCACCCAGCCGAGCACCAGATACAACACGACGCCCAGCCAGCGCGGCGCCGCCGGCCACGCGATCTTCAGCACGACACCAGCCAGTGCGCCCACCCAGACGATGCCGAGCACCCACCAGCTCGTCGGGGCGGACAGGCCCATGGCGCAGAACGGTGTGTAGGTGCCCGCGATGAACAGGAAGATCATCGAGTGGTCTGCCCGCTTCATGTGGATCTGGGCGCGCAACGACTTCCACGCGACGCGGTGATACGACGCCGAGACCGCGAACAAGCCGACGACGGTGACCGCGTACACGGCACAGGCGACCGCGGCGCCGGGGCCGCGTACACATGCTGCACCGATGACCAGGGCGAGGCCTGCGGCGAGCGCGATGAACGCCGACCACTGATGAATGACACCTCGGAGTCGAGGTCTGTCGGCGACAGCAGTCACCAGGAGGGGGTTCACCAAAGCTACGGTACCGTAACTTCATGTGCGCAGGCTGTTAAGCGAGTGCGTCGATCACGGCTGCGAGCTGCTCGGCGTCGATGGGTGTCGGCTGATAGACACACACCTCGTCGACCCTGACGTCGAGGTCGCGCACGGCGTCGAACGCGTCGATGCGCGTCAGGATGCCGCGAGCCACGTCCTCGGCGCTGCCGCAGGCGGCGATGGTGTGCAACAGGTCATCGTCGATCAGCTCGGGCATCTCGCTCCAGCGCCCCTGCTTGGAGAGCGCATTCAGTTCGGGCTGCAGATGCGCTGCACCGTGCGCGGCCAGAACCGGGCGATAGGCCGGTGTGGATCCGTAGAACGCGAGTAGACGTCGTGCTGCGGTGTGGTCGTTTCCCACGGACACGATCACCTCAGGTATCACGGTGAAGCCGCGAGGGGAGAGGTGTGCTCGGCGGGCGAGGCCGCGTCGGATGCTGGGGATCGTCGTCGAGGTGAGGAAGTCCGGGGTACTGAACGGCATCACGAGTACACCGTCGGCGTAGGTCGCCGCGGCGCGTGTCATCAGCGGTCCCAGTGCGCCGACGAACACCGGTGGCCTCCCGAAGGGATTGGGGCCGGGGTTGAACGTCGGTGTCATCAGGGTGTGGCGGTGATAGGTGCCCTCGTAGCGCAGTGGGGCACCGGTCTCCCAGGCGTCGAAGATCGCGTTGATTGCGCCGACCTTGTCGGCCATTCGCCCGACGGGATCGTCGAACTCGGCGCCGAACCGCTTCTCGATCTGTGGACGGATCTGGGTACCGAGGCCGAGGCGGAAGCGTCCACCGGACAGGAGTTGGAGGTCGTTGGCGGCATGCGCGAGATGAATCGGGTTGCGTGGGAACGCGATGGCGACATTGGTCAGCAGGCTCAGGTCGGGTACCGACGCGGCTACGACCAGCGGTGTGAACACGTCGTGCGGTCCCTCGAAGGTGAAGACGCCCGACGCTCCTGCGTCAGCCAGCGTCGCGGCGCGCTGCGCTGCACCGACGGGGCCGAACAGTGCCGTCGTCACCGCGACCCGACCCATCAGGCCATCCCTGTCATTCGGAATCGGCGTTGTTGTAGCGATGCAGCAGAGTGGCGAACAGATCGAGGTCCTCGGGGGTCCACGACTCGAGCCTGGCCGCGATGGCCTCTCCACTGCGCTGCCGGATCTCCCCGAGGATGTCGAGCGCCTCCGGTGTCGGCTCGAGGGACTGCGACCTCGACGACGTCGACTCGGGCGAACGGCGCAGCAGTCCGCGGCGTCGGAGTTCTGCGAGTTGGCGGCTCGCCGTCGACTTGTCGATGCTCGCTGCTTTCGCGAGCGCGGCGGCATTGATCCCGGGACTGTCGGAGATGAGTGCCAGCAGTGAGTACTCCACGAAGGTCAGCCCTCCCTCCGCGTAGATCTCGCGGGCGCCGTTGCGCAACCTGCGCGACAGCGTGACAAGTTCTTGACCGACCACTTCTGCAGCGTCGGGTTGCCCGGGTGACACCATAGTTGTATATTACAACCTATCCGTGTTGCATTTTGCAACCAAGTAAGTTGCTCTCCCCTCAGCCCCAGAAGGTAATCGATGTCCGCTGCTCCCAACCACGCGTTGTCGATCAAGACGATCGCGTCGCATGTCGCCGTTCCCCTCGTCATCGGTGCCGTCATGGCACTGGCCTACCTCGGCGGGTTCCACAAGCCCGATCCTCACGACCTGCGCGTGGATGTCGTCGGTACCGGCGCGTCGACGCAGGTGATCGCGCAGACGCTGCAACAGGATCTCGGTGACCACGTGTCGATTCGCACCATCGCGACCGCCGACCAGGCCAGGGATGCGATCGAACACCGGGAGATTGCGGCGGCCTTCGAGCCGAAGGCCGACACCCCGGTGCTGTACGTCTCCACAGCGGCGTCGGATCCCAGCGCGGTGACGATCGAACGCATCTTCAACGGCATCACGATCGCGGAGAACCAGCCCCTGAAGATCGTCGACGTCGTGCAGGCCGATCCGCAGCGCGATCCGTCGGGCCAGAGCATCTTCTTCTTCCTGGTGGCGCTCACCGTCGGCTCGTACGGATGCGGGATCGCGATCGCCGTCGCCGCAGGTGGACGCAGGATTCGGGTGCGTCTGGGCTTCGCCGCGGTCTGCTCGGTCATCTCGGCAGCGGTGACCACGGCAATCGCCGTATGGGTATTCGACGCCCTGCCGGGCGCGCAATGGCAGATCTTCGGCCTCTCGATCCTGTATGCCCTCGCGACCATGCTGTTCGCGATCGGACTGCATCCGTTCATCGGCCGGTTCACCACGCTGGCCATGGTCACGATCTTCGTCGGATTGAACTTCACCACCAGCGGCGGTGTCTTCGCGCCGGCCCTGCAGCCGAAGTTCTTCGCGGTGCTGCACGATTTCTGGATCGGTGCGGGCCTGAACGAGGCGTCACGCAACCTCGCGTACTTCCCGGACGTGTCCAACGGGGGTGAGATCGCGAAGATCGTCGGTTGGCTCATCGTCGGAGCAGCGCTTGTCGGGGTCGTCGCCCTGCGTGAGCGTAGGAACGCCGTCGAGCAGACACCTGCTCCCACTTCCGGACGTCACGAGCGCGACCAGCTCACCGATGAGGAGTCCGAGGAACTCGCCGAGGACGTTGTGGCCTGACTCAGAGCGCCCTCACCCGTGAGGTCTAATCTGGTTCGCGATGAAACTCCTACCCGATCGTCTGCGTCGGCCGATGCTCTCCGTGTACGAGCGTCGGTTGATCCAGTTGACGGACGAGACACGGCTTCCTCGGCATGTGGCGATCATCTGCGACGGCAATCGACGGTGGGCGCGCGAGGCGGGCTTCGAGGACGTCAGCCACGGACACCGGGTCGGTGCGCAGCGCATCGCGGAGATGCTCGAGTGGTGTGCCGAACTCGGCATCGAGACCGTCACCATCTATCTACTGTCGACGGAGAACCTGCAGCGGGCATCCGACGAACTCGACGCCCTGATGGAGATCGTGCCCGACATCGTCGACGAGATCGCCACTCCCGACGGGCACTGGCGGGTGCGGATAGTCGGCACGCTTGATCAGCTTCCCGAGGCCGCCGCTGCCCGCCTTCGACGCGCAGCTGAACGGACACTCACCAGGTCGGGCATGAACGTCAATGTGGCCGTCGGTTACGGCGGCAGGCAGGAGATCGCTGACGCGGTGCGTGCGCTACTGGTCGAGAAGGCCGACGAGGGTGCGACCGTTCAGGAGTTGGTCGACGCGGTCACCGTGGAGGCGATCGACGAGAACCTCTACACCAAGGGACAGCCCGATCCGGACCTGGTCATCAGGACGTCGGGCGAGCAGCGACTGTCGGGTTTCCTGCTCTGGCAGAGTGCGTATTCGGAGATCTGGTTCACCGACGCCTACTGGCCGGAGTTCCGTCGCGTCGATTTCCTGCGTGCGCTGCGCGATTACTCCGCGCGTAGTCGACGCTTCGGCAAATAGTCGTCGAGTAGGTCGATCAGCGCGGTCACGTCCGCGTCGAATTCGAGACCGACGGTGTGCCGAACCCGACGAGATTCCCCCGGTCGGCTCGCCGTCGATGCCGCGGAGTCGTGGCGCATCGCGACGGCGCAACACGTCGAGTCCGCCGCGGGCGAAGGACCATCGATTGGCTCTAGCGTTGACGGTGTCGCCCACTTGCGGCGGTCGACGCGGCAGCGATGATCGCCGACGCCGCGCTCGCCTCCGAACCCACGGACATGCAGCCTTCGACGCGTGGCTCGACGCGACAACACGCACAAGACACGGCTGAGGTGTGTCAGGTCTGCGGGTGCGACGGCATGTCCGCCAGCACCCGTAGGGCGTCGAGGACCTCCGCGAGTACGTCGTCGCCCATCGCGTCGGCCAGGGCGTCGGCTTCGGCCGCCGCTGCCGCCGTTGCCAGTCGTGTGACGGTGCGCCCACGCTCGGTGAGTTCGATCAGACGGGCACGCCGATCGTCGGGATCTGTTCTGCGCGTCACGTACCCGTCGCTTTCCAGTGCGTCGACGATGGCCGCTGCGGATTGCTTGGTGACGCCGATGAAGGCTGCGATGTCGTTGATCGAGGCGCCCGCCTGCGAGATTCGGGTGAACACGAGTCCGTGAATCGGGCGAAGCGTCGGATGGCCCCGGCGTGAGATCCGGTCGTTGATGCGTTCGCTCACTGCGGACTGTGCGCGCATCAGCAGGAACGGCAACTGTGCGCGGGGAGGGGTGAGGCTTGACATATAGACAGTTTAGCTGTCTATATATATAGACAGCCAGACTGTCTATATCAAGGAGCTGTCATGCCACTCGTCACTCGGTCGACCACATACGACATGCACGGGGCGTCGTTCGAATCATTCGTATCGCCGCGCACAGGAAGCCGTGATCTCTGCGCCTGGCGGACGACGCTGTGTCCCGGTCAGTCGGGGACCGAGCACACCGTCGATTCCGAGGAGGTGATGCTCGTGCTCTCCGGTGCGCCGCGGCTTGCGCTCGACGGCGTGCAAGTCGACGCCGAGCCGGGCGCGGTGGTCTTCGTGCCTGCGGGAAGCTCTGTGCTACTGGACAATCCAGGAGACGCAGAGTCCGAAGTGTGGGTGACCTCGGTGCCCGGCCTGACCGCCACGACGGGGGATGGCGGTCGGATCAGCCCGCCGTGGGTGCAGTGATCGCCGCGGGCGCAGTGATCAGGTTGGGTCGGCATGACCGCGACTTCACAACTTGCGCAGTCGGACCCGGTTGATGGAGTGGTCGGCGTCCTTGCGGAGCACCAGGGTGGCGCGTGGCCTCGTGGGCAGGATGTTCTCCCGGAGGTTCGGTAGGTTGATCGACGTCCAGATGTCGCGTGCAGCTGCTTTGGCCTGGTCGTCGGTCAACGACGAGTAGTGGTGGAAATGCGAGTTGGGATCGGCGAACGACGTCGAGCGCATCTGTAGGAACCGGGAGATGTACCAGTTCTCGATGTCGGCTGTCTTGGCGTCGACGTAGATCGAGAAGTCGAACAGGTCCGAGATCATGAGCGTCGCGCCGGTCTGTAGGACGTTGAGGCCCTCGAGGATCAGGATGTCGGGCTGGTGCACGTAGTGCATCACGTCGGGGACGATGTCGTAGGTGAGGTGCGAGTACACCGGGGCGGTGACCTCGCGCGCACCCGACTTGACCTCCGTGACGAATCGCAGCAGCGCCCTGCGGTCGTAGGATTCGGGAAATCCCTTGCGGTGCATGATGCCCCGGCGTTCGAGTTCGCGGGTGGGGAGCAGGAATCCGTCGGTGGTGACGAGGTCGACCTTCGGGTGCGACTCCCAGCGGGCGAGCAGGGCTGCCAGGATGCGCGCGGTGGTCGATTTGCCGACGGCCACGCTTCCCGCGATCCCGATCACGAACGGCACCTGTTTGGTGGTCTGTCGATCGCCGAGGAAGGTCGACGTCGCCGCGAAGAGGCGTTGTCGGGCTGCGACCTGCAGATGGATCAGACGCGAGAGGGGAAGGTAGACCTCGGCGACCTCTCGAAGGTCGACGTTCTCGCCCATGCCGACGAGTTGGTCGAGTTCGTTCTCGTTGAGCACCATCGGCATGGATTCACGCAGGTCACGCCATTGCTTGCGATCGAGTTCCAGATACAGACTGGGATCGCGGCCGGTGGTGTCGCGCGCCATCAGCCAACTCGTCCCGTTGGCGGATGCGCGTCGCGCCTCATCGTCATGGCCTACAGCTTAGAAGGGCGCGCCGATGCCGCTGTCGGTAGCCTTCCACCATGGCAACGGCGAGCAGGGGATCGGCAACCCCGGAGACGGATCTGATCACCGACTATCTACGACTCGGCCTCGCGTTCGACCGGCTCGAAGAGGGCTTCGTCGACGCGTACACCGGTGATCCGACGTTGCGTTCCGAGGTCGCCAACGGGCCGGCTCCGGACCCGTCGCGACTCGCCGACCGGGCGCGTGGCCTGCGTGGCGAACTACCCGCTGGGCTGCCGACCGATCGCGCGGCGTTCGTCGATGCGCATCTGCGTGCACTCGAGTGTTCCGCGCGCAAGTTCGCGGGCGACGACATCGGGTTCGTCGACGAGGTGCGCGCCTACTTCGACGTCGACATCGCGCCCGCCGACACCGATGACTATCGAAAGGCGCACGGCGAGTTGGGTTCTGCGCTCGGCGTACCCGACGCGAGTGGACCGGTGCTCAGCGATGCCTATGCGGCGTACCGTCGTTCCGACGAGATCCCGCCGGAACGCGTCGACGAATGTGTGCGTGCGTTCAGCGGTGCGCTGCGTGAGCGGGTCAGAGACGAGTTTCCGTTGTCCGACAACGAGATCGTCGAGTTCGAGGTCGTGACCGACAAGCCGTGGTCCGGCTTCAACTACTACCTCGGCAACTATCGGTCGCGGGTCGCGATCAACGCCGACCTCACGCAGTACATGTCGTCGCTGCCGCATCTCATCGCCCACGAGGCCTATCCGGGGCACCACACCGAGCACTGCCGGAAGGAGCAGATCCTCGTCGGCGGTGGGCAGGCCGAGCAGACCATCTTCCTGGTCAACACACCGCAGTGTCTGATGGCGGAGGGGCTCGCCGACCACGCGCTGCATGCAGCCATCGGAGACGACTGGGGGTTGTGGGCGCAGGAGATCTACGCCGACCTCGGGCTGCGATTCGACGGTGAGCGCGCGCAGCGAGTCGGCAGGGCGTCGTCGGGCCTGCTGACCGTGCGGCAGGACGCCGCCCTGATGTTGCACGACCAACACGCCGACGTCGACATCGTCGCGGGCTTCCTCGAACGCTGGCTGCTCGCACCGCCCGAGCGGGCGCGCCAGATGTTGCGATTCCTCACCTCGCCGCTGTGGCGGGCCTACATCTCGACCTACGTCGAGGGATACCGACTATTGGAGGAGTGGCTCGAGGCGGTGCCCGAACCGGAGCGACTGGCGCGCTTCGGACGACTCCTCGACGAGCCACTGACCCCAGCGCTGCTCCGAGCCGAACTGGGCCAATAGACTGTTCGCCATGACCGAGAACCCCATCTCAGCGAACACCGCGAGCCTGAACTCGATGTCCCTGGCCGAGCTCGACCCCGACGTGGCCGCCGCGATGAACGGCGAGCTGAGTCGCCAGCGCGACACGCTCGAGATGATCGCCTCGGAGAACTTCGTGCCCCGCGCGGTGCTGCAGGCGCAGGGCAGTGTCCTGACCAACAAGTACGCCGAGGGGTACCCGGGACGTCGCTACTACGGCGGCTGCGAGTACGTCGACGTCGTCGAGGACATCGCACGCAACCGCGCCAAGGAACTCTTCGGGGCCGACTTCGCCAACGTGCAGCCACATTCAGGAGCTCAGGCCAACGCGGCGGTGCTGATGGCGTTGATGAACCCGGGGGAGAAGCTCCTCGGCCTCGACCTCGCGCACGGCGGTCACCTGACGCACGGTATGCGGCTCAACTTCTCGGGCAAGCTCTACGAGAACCACTTCTACGGTGTCAGCAAAGAGGATTTTCGGATCGACATGGACGAGGTGCGCAAGATCGCCCTCGACGTGCAGCCCAAGGTGATCGTCGCGGGCTGGTCGGCATACCCGCGCACGCTCGACTTCGACGCCTTCCGGTCGATCGCCGACGAGGTCGGCGCCTACCTGTGGACCGACATGGCCCACTTCGCGGGTCTCGTCGCCGCGGGGCTGCACCCCAACCCGGTCCCGGCGTCCGACGTCGTCTCCTCGACCGTGCACAAGACCCTCGGCGGTCCCCGTTCGGGCATCATCCTCGCCAAGCAGGAGTGGGCCAAGAAGCTCAACTCGTCGGTGTTCCCGGGGCAGCAGGGCGGACCGCTCATGCACGCCATCGCGGGCAAGGCCGTCGCGCTCAAGATCGCGGGCACCGAGGAGTTCGCCGACCGCCAGCGTCGCACGCTCTCAGGCGCCAAGATCCTCGCCGAGAGGCTGACCGGCGCCGACGTCGATAAGGCCGGTGTCTCGGTTCTCACCGGTGGTACCGACGTCCACCTGGTGCTCGTCGACCTGCGCAACAGCCCGCTCGACGGTCAGCAGGCCGAAGACCTGCTCCATGAGGTGGGCATCACGGTCAACCGCAACGCGGTGCCGTTCGATCCGCGACCGCCGATGGTCACCTCCGGTCTGCGGATCGGCACCCCGGCCCTGGCCACCCGTGGCTTCGGCGACGAGGAGTTCACCGAGGTGGCCGACATCATCGCCACCGCGCTCGCGGCCGGGGCCGACGCCGACGTGTCCGCGTTGCGCGGGCGGGTATCGCGCCTGGCACTCGACCACCCGCTCTACGACGGACTCGAGGAGTGGGGGCTGATGAGCCGGGTCTGACCTGGACATCCGACCACCGTCGAGAGGGCCCGGGGCGGTTTGAAATCGCCGCCTACGGATCCGTATCCTTGCTGCGATGAACGTACTGAGCGAAGACGAACTGATCATCGCGCTGGAGAAGGCCCTCCCGGAGGTCGCCGAGGATCACCAGCTCGCTTCCGCTGTGTGGAATCCGCACGAGTACGTGCCGTGGGACGACGGCCGTAACTTCGCCTTCATGGGAGGCGACGACTGGGACCCCTCGCAACAGACGCTGTCCGACGAGACCGCAGCGGCGCTGCTGGCGTTGCTCCTCACCAAGGACAACCTGCCGTCGTATCACCGGATTCTCGCGAAGTACTTCCCGGCGTTCTCCGACTGGCGTCAGCTCGTCGGTGTGTGGACGGCAGAGGACAACCGCCACGCGGTGGTCCTGCGCGACTACCTCGTCGTCCGCCGCGCGATCGACCCGGTCGATGCCGAGGAGCGTCGTCGAGTTCACGTCACCGCGGGCTACCGACAGAACGAGGCGCAGGTCGACGAGCTCAAGCCGCTCGACGTGCTGGCGCTCATGGCCGTACACGAGGCCCAGAGCGTGAAGTTCATCGAGAAGATGCAGGCATCGGTGACCGACGACATCCTGGCGCAGATCCTGCACAAGGTCGCCGGAGACGACGAGACGTCGTCGCGCACCTTCGTCAACCTGCTCGGTGCCGGACTCGTGGCCGACCAGGACACCGCCGTCATCGCACTCGACAAGGCGCTCGCGCGCGGACTCGACGAGCCGATCGGCTTCGACGTCGTCGACTTCGACGAGCAGCGCGCATTGATCGCCGACTATCAGGACGAAGCCACCATCGACGCGATCGCGGCGTCGATCGTCGACCAACTCAAACTAGAAAGTGTCGAGGGTCTGAACGACGAGGCAGCAGCCGCCAAGGCTCGTATCCTCGCTCGCGCCGGTCGCTGATCTCCGCGTTCTCCCTGCTGACGGACGTATCGCCACCACGGCAGCGCATCTGCGCGTCGTGGTTCGACGATACGTCCGTTTACGCATATTTCACGTAGACACACCCGTTTACGTCGCGCCGGAACGTCGGCATCCGCGTACGTTGACCAGTGACGGGCCGCGGGGAAGCGGTTCGTCCGGGAGGTTCACATCGTGGGTTGCACCAGCAGCGCGAGGGGGCCGGCCCCGGTCCTCGTCCATCTCGGCTGACGCCGAGGAACGGACAAGAACCAGCCGGTCATCGAAGAACTGGTTTGTGCGGGTGCCGCACAAACGTAGGAGCCCACGTGACCACACGCACCTACGTCCTCGACACCTCTGTGCTGCTCTCCGATCCCTGGGCAGTCACACGCTTCGCTGAACACCACGTCATCCTGCCGTTGGTCGTCATCAGCGAACTCGAGGGCAAACGCCACCACCACGAGCTCGGTTGGTTTGCACGTGAGGCATTACGACTGCTCGACGATCTGCGTCTCGAACACGGACGACTCGACGTCCCGCTGCCGATCGGCGAGGAGGGTGGCACCCTTCAGGTCGAGCTCAACCACACCGATCCGGCCGTGCTGCCCGCAGGCTTCCGCACCGACACCAACGACTCTCGTATCCTCGCGTGCGCGCTGAACCTGCGCGCCGAGGGCAAGGACGTCACGCTGGTGTCCAAGGACACGCCGCTGCGCGTCAAGGCCGGCGCGGTGGGACTCGACGCCGACGAATACCACGCACAGGACGTCGTGGTCTCCGGGTGGTCGGGCATGGCGGAGCTCACCGTCGAACAGCCCGTCATCGACACACTGTTCGCCGACGGGATCGTCGATCTCGACGCAGCACGAGAACTGCCGTGCCACACGGGGGTTCGACTCCTCGGCCACGGCTCCGCGAGTGCACTGGGCCGGGTCAACGAGGCCAAGCAGGTGCAATTGGTGCGGGGAGACCGTGAGGCATTCGGACTGCACGGTCGCTCGGCTGAGCAGCGGGTCGCGCTCGATCTACTCCTCGACGACAGCGTCGGGATCGTGTCGCTCGGCGGCAAGGCGGGCACCGGAAAGTCGGCTCTCGCGCTGTGTGCCGGCCTCGAGGCCGTGTTGGAGCGTCGCACCCAGCGCAAGGTGGTCGTGTTCCGGCCACTGTATGCCGTTGGCGGACAACAGCTCGGCTATCTCCCCGGCGGTGAGGCCGAGAAGATGGGTCCGTGGGCGCAGGCGGTGTTCGACACCCTCGAAGGTCTTGCCTCGCAGGAGGTCATCGAGGAGGTCCTCAGCCGCGGCATGCTGGAAGTGTTGCCGCTCACGCACATTCGCGGACGGTCGCTCCACGACTCGTTCGTCATCGTCGACGAGGCCCAGTCACTGGAACGAAACGTACTGCTGACGGTCCTGTCGCGGCTGGGTACGGGGTCGCGGGTGGTGCTCACGCACGACGTCGCGCAGCGCGACAACCTGCGCGTCGGGCGTCACGACGGCGTCGCGGCGGTCATCGAGAAACTCAAGGGCCACCCACTGTTCGCGCATGTGACCCTGACCCGCAGCGAGCGATCCCCGATCGCCGCACTGGTCACCGAGATGCTCGAGGAGTTCGCGCCGGGCGCGACCTACTGACAGCTGCTCACCAGCCCTTCAACACAACGACTTCCGCCCGCGCATCCCATCCGGTGCGCGGGCGGTGGTCTGCGCCCGCGGGCGGGGACAGATGTGTGTCGTACCGGAGGAATCGGTCACTGCAGCACGTACGTCTCAGGAATCGGCACACGGTCACCCCGCCCGACCCGAGATGCGGTCCGCGACACGGGCGATCACATCCGAACTCGACGACTCCGACGCCAGTTCGCGGCGGTCGGCGGCGCGGTACGCCCCGTACATGGTCGCAACCCCCAACCAGCGCAACGGCTCCGGCTCCCACTTCCTCGCGTGATGCGCGACCCACGGCAGGTCGGTGAGGTCTGTCCGGTCGCCGACGACGAGGTCGCGCAGGGTGCGTGCCGCAACGTTGGTCGTCGTGAGGCCTGAGCCGACATACCCCGACGCCGAACCGATCCCGGTGGTCTGGTCGAAGTCGATCGAGGCGGACCAGTCGCGACTCACCCCGAGTACGCCGCACCACGCGTGGGCGATCTCGACGTCCGCGGTTGCCGGGAACATCTCGTGCAGGGCCCTGATCAGTGACAGCGCCGTTCGCTCCTGGGTCGTCCCGTTGTCGTCGATTCGCGAACCGAACCGGTAGGGTACTCCGCGCCCGCCCAGCGCGATGCGGCCGTCCGCGGTGCGCTGAGAATAGGTGTAGGCGTGCGCGGTCTCGCCGAGCAGTTCCGCTCCGGCCCAACCGATCTCGTCCCAGGTCGACGTCGACAGCGGTTCGGTGACGATCATCGAGGAGTTCAAGGGCAGCAGTGCGCGGTGTTGTCCGGGAATGGTTGCGGTGAACCCCTCGAGGCAGACCAGAATGGTCTCGGCGCTCACTGTTCCCCGTGTCGTGCGGAGCATGCGCGGGCTGATCTCGGTGACCGTGGTGTCCTCGTAGATCGTCACTCCGGTGCGGGACACGGCGTCGGCGATGCCGCGCGTGAGTTTCATCGGATTGACCCGAGCGCACTGCGGCGAGTACATCGCCGCCTGGGCGCCCGGAATCGTCAGTCGGTCGTCGAGCGTGTCAGCGTCGAGCAGTTCCCAGTCGTCGGCGCCGACATGCCGCTCGAAGTCGAGCTCGCCACGCAGGCGGGACTCCTGCGCGGCGCACCGCGCGATGTGCAGCACACCGGACTTCACCGCGTCGCAGTCGATGCCCTCGGCGTCGATACGGGACAGGACCTCGTCGACGCCTGCGCGCATGGTGGCGGTGAGCCGACGATTCGCGTCGAGACCGTCACGGCCACGTTGCTCGGCGATGTCGGCGTAGTGCGACCGATTGCCCGGGACCTCAGCCGACAACCAGCCGCCGTTTCGACCCGACGCGCCGAAGCCGCAGAACTCCTTCTCGAGCACCACGATGCGTGCGTCGGGCAGTGCTTTGGTCAGGTAGTACGCCGACCAGAGGCCGGTGAGTCCTCCGCCGACGATGGCGATGTCGGTGTCGATATCGCGATCGAGCCCAGCACGCCGTCGGACGGGATCGATCGTCGAGAACCAGTATGAGACGTCTCCGTTGCGCATGGAAGAGACGGTAGGCCACTCAATGTTGCGAGCAGATTAAGAAGCGGTTGTTCAGATGGATAATTGCTGCGGAATCAGTGACGATTCTCCGCAAGAACATCGAATTTCGGCAGTCGAGCCACTGCTCGGGGGAGCTTGTCGCAGTGGTGACCCAGCGGGTCGTCGGCTCGACCTGCCGGCACGGAAGGACCGCAACGCACGTGGCTGTACCGCTTCCGGACACCGTCTTTCACTCGGGTCCGGTCTTCGACGGGTATCGACTCCACGACGACCTGGCGGTCGGTGTGCGTTCCGGGCGGGTCGTCGCGATCGGCCCGACCGACCGCGTCGTGTCGCTCGTGGCCGGCGCGCAGCGTATCGACCTGGCGGGACGGCTACTCCATCCGGGATTCACCGACGCCCATGTCCATGCGCTGTCGGCGGGCGTTGACCGCAATGCGTGCGACCTGACCGATGCCGACGACGCCTACGCAACCCTCGACGCTATCGCCGCCTATGCCGCAGCGACCGATCGTGACTGGATCGTCGGCTCCGGGTGGACCATGAGCCATTTCGAGCGGGGCTGCCCGACCGCTGCCGCACTCGACGCCGTCGTCGACGACCGTCCGGTGTTCCTGCTCAATCGCGACCATCACGACGCGTGGGTCAACTCGCGAGCGCTCGAGCTCGCCGGCATCGATGCTGCGACCCCCGACCCGTCGGACGGGCGCATCGAGCGGGCCGCTGACGGCTCGCCAACGGGAACCCTGCATGAGGGTGCGATGGACCTCGTCTCCCGGCACGTACCGCAGCCGGGCGCCGCCGAACAGTACTCGGGACTGCTCTGCGCGCAGGAGTACCTGCATTCGCTCGGTGTCACGGGCTGGCAGGAGGCAATCGTCGGGGAGTACCCCGGTATGGCCGATCTGGACTCGGTGTACACGGCAGCCGAGGAGGCGGGCGATCTCACCGCGCGGGTCGTCGGCGCGTCATGGCTGCCGCGCGATCTCGATCGCTGGGCGGTCGACGACATCGTCGCGGGTTTCGCGGCGCGGCGGGCGAACACCGCGGGCCGACGGTGGAGCGTGCACTCGGTGAAGATCATGGTCGACGGGGTGGTGGAGAATCGCACCGCGGCCATGTCGGAGCCGTACTGTCAGGATGATGCGAGCAGGCGCGGATGTGCGTGCGCGCCTGCCGACACCGGATTGGCGTACTTCGACCAGAAAGTGCTCACCGAAGCGGCGATCGCCTGCGACGCCGCGGGACTCGACGTCCACTTCCATGCCATCGGCGATGCTGCCGTGACCTCCGCGCTCGACGCGATGGAGGCGGCCCGCATCGCGAACGGGCTGACGGAAGGCCGACATCACATCGCACATGTGCAGCTGATCCGACCGGAGGACATCGGTCGTTTCACGCAGCTCGGTGTGACCGTCAACATGCAGGCGCTGTGGGCGTGCAACGACGACTCGATGGTGAGCCTGGTGCGTGAGGCGATCGGCGAGCAGCGATATCAGTGGCACTACCCGTTCGGGTCGCTGGCCCGATCGGGGGCCGCGCTTGCCATGGGTAGTGACTGGGCGGTGAGCACCCCCGATCCGTGGGCCGCGATCTCCGTCGCCGTGAACCGCACCCCGCCCGGCGAGTCGGTCGAGCCGCTCCTCCCCGACGAAGCGCTCGACCTGACCACCGCGCTCGCCGCATACACCCGCGGGTCGGCACATGTGAACAGGCGCGACCAGGTCGGGGTCATCCGGCCGGGAGCACGTGCCGATCTGGTCATCGCAGACCGCAATCCTTTTGCCGAGCAACCGGACTCGCTCTGGCAAACCCGAGCCGACCTGACCGTCGCCGACGGTGAGATCGTTTACGAGAGGACCCACTCATGACCGCAGTCGAAGCCGCCAAGCCGACGGAGGTGAGGACCGCGCAGCGCGGTGCCATCTCACTGCACGGTGTGACCAAGGTGTACGACAACGGCCACGTCGCGGTGACGAACATCGATCTCGACGTCGCCGCAGGAGAATTCGTCTCGCTACTGGGGCCGTCGGGATGCGGCAAGACGACGCTCCTGCGCATGCTCGCCGGGTTCGAGCGGCCCACAGAAGGCGACATCACGCTCGACGGCACGTCGATCATCGACGTCCCGCCGGAGCGTCGACCCGTGAACACGGTGTTCCAGTCCTACGCGTTGTTCCCGCACATGTCCGTGGCGCAGAACGTCGGGTTCGGTCTGCGCCAGCGCAAGGTCGCCAAGAAGGAGATCGGGCAGCGCGTCGCCGAGGCGCTCGAGCTCGTGCAGATGACCCGCTTCGCCGATCGTAAGCCGGCCATGCTGTCGGGTGGGCAGCAGCAGCGCGTGGCACTCGCTCGCGCGCTCGCCAACCGCCCGGACGTACTGCTGCTCGACGAGCCGATGAGCGCGCTCGATCGCAAGCTGCGCGAGGAGATGCAGATCGAACTCAAACTGCTCCAGAAGGATCTGGGCACCACCTTCGTGTTCGTGACACACGATCAGGAGGAGGCGCTCTCGATGAGCGATCGCATCGTCGTGATGAGTGAGGGCCGTGTCGCGCAGGTCGGCGACGGCAAGGACATCTACGCCAAACCAGTGAACCGGTTTGTCGCCGACTTCGTCGGAAAGCAGACGTTCTTCGACGTGACCGCAGGCATGTCGGACGGTCGTCTCCCGACCACCGACGGCCCCTTCGTGGTCGCGGACGACCCGGACAGCCTCTCGGGCGACCTCGTCGTCGCCATCCGGCCGGAGGCGATCTGGTTCGCCGAGACGCAGGCCGACATCGACGGCGCCGACAACGTCATTTCCGGCACCACCGCCGGTGTCTCGTTCCTCGGCGACCTCACGCAGGTCGTGGTCACGACCGACGCGGGCACCGAGGTGTTGGTGCGCGGTGCGACACGCAACTTCCCGGAACTGCGCGAGGGTCAGCACGTCACGTGCACGTTCGCCGGTGCCGACACGCGGGTGTTCGTCAAATGAGCCGGCAGCCACGGGCAGACGACGATCCGACGGCGGTGCGCGCCCTCGTCCCGCGCGCGGCCGTGTCCCGGATCACCCGCCGCAGCTTCCTCGCCGGAATAGGCGTCACCGTCGCAGGTCTCGCCGTGACGGCATGCGGGGGAGACAAGACCATCGCCCCGTCGAAACCGGTGTCCGATGACATGGAGAGCCAGCTCAACTACTACAGCTGGGGAGACTACGAGGACCCGGGTGACCTCGATGCGTATCGCAACAAGTTCGGTGTGCGGCTGCAGGTCGACTCGTTCGGTTCGAACGAGGAGATGATCGCGAAGCTCGCCGCGGCCCGCGGCACCTCCGGCTACGACGTCGTCGTCCCGACAGGTGTGTACATCCCGCAGATGGTCGAGCACGGCCTCCTCGACGA
This sequence comes from Gordonia otitidis, assembly GCF_020735545.1. Classification (NCBI taxonomy): domain Bacteria; kingdom Bacillati; phylum Actinomycetota; class Actinomycetes; order Mycobacteriales; family Gordoniaceae; genus Gordonia; species Gordonia otitidis. Next base: position 537,184 of record NZ_CP085974.1, on the reverse strand, counting down.
ACTCGACCACTCCCGGATACCCAACCTGAAGAACCTGGAGGAGCGGTTCTTCAATCCGCCGTGGAATCCGAACTCGCGCCACGCAGCCTGCAAGAACTGGGGAACGACGGGGTACATGTACCAGAAGTCGCTCACCGACAAGACCCCGACGTCGTGGAGGGATTTCATCGATCTCGCCCGTGGGCCCGCGAAGGGCAAGGTGAGCGTCGTCGAGGATCCGTGGGAGGTCGTGTCGATAGCGATGGGATCGATGAACATCGACCCGAACACGACGAACGCCAAAGACCTTGCCGCAGCTCGAAACATCCTCGTCAATCAGCTCGCTCCGACAATCCAGGGCTACAACTCGTCGATCACGTCGATCGTCTCGGGAGGTGCCTACACGCTGTTGCAGGCATGGAACGGCGACGCCCGCCTGACCCTGATGAACGAGAGTGAGCCCGACAAGTGGGGTTTCGTGTACCCGTTGCCCACAGCGAACCTCTTCACCGACAACTTCGCGATAGTCCGTGGTACCCAACACCCCGCTGCCGCATACGCATTCATCAATCACATGCTCGATCCGGAGGTCTCGTTCACCGAACTCCAGTACATCGGCTACCAGACCGGGATCAAGGGCATGGTCGAGAAGGCGAAAGCCGCTGACCTCCCGTTCCCCGAACTGCTCTTCCCGTCCGACGAGATCGTCGATCGCCTCGTCGTCGCCACCGTCGACTCGGCAACCCAGGAACGCACCGAGATCCTCAATCAGATGCAGGCGAGGAGCGCCCGATGACCACGACAGACACGCTCGCGCCGACACCGCAGCATTCCGAGCCGGACGACAAGCCGATTCGTACCCCCAAACCCCCACTCCGACAACGTCTCTTCGGTGCGGGCGGTCTTACCTTCCCGGCATGGGCCTACATCGTCTTCTTCTTCGTCATCCCCCTCGCGCTGGTGATCTGGTACAGCTTCGGGTACAAGCCCGACCAGTTCACGACGTACGCCACCGATCGCCTGTCGTTCGACAACTATGGCGAGGCATTCGGCTCTGACTACCGATCCACCTTCTCCAACACGCTCCAGATCGCCGTCATCGGTGTCCTGCTCACGTTGCTGATCGGCATCCCGTTCGCGTATTGGCTTGCGGTCAAGAGCAATCCACGGCGACGTCCGCTGTACCTCGCGCTGATCATCGTCCCGTTCTTCACCAACTTCCTCGTGCGGACCATCGGTTGGCAGATCACGCTGGCGCCCTCGGGTTGGTTGTCGAGTGCGATGCAGAGCATGGGGCTCGGCGAACTCGGCATCCTGTACACACGTGCGGCGGTACAGATCGGCGTCGTCTACAACTACCTACCGCTGATGATCTTCCCGCTCTACGTCGCGATGGATCGCGCCGGTCTGTCGTTACGCGAGGCGAGCCGGGATCTCGGGGCGAACCGGTGGACCACGTTCTTCCGGATCACCCTCCCGCTCGCCTCGCCGGGCATCGCGTCGGGTGTCCTGCTCGTGTTCATTCCCCTGATGGGCGACTACGTGACGCCGTCGGTGCTCGGCGGCGCCAAGGGGACGATGGCGGGACAGATGATCGCGGCACAGTTCGAGACCGCTCAGAACTGGGCGCTGGGGTCGGCGATGACGGTGTCGCTGATGCTGGTCGTGCTGTTGTGCGTGGTTCTCGCCGGGCTGGTCATCCGTGCGATCGCCACCTACCTGGACAAGCGGGTGTTCGATGTCCGACTTCCCGACGCCACCGGCCAGAAATCCGGTCCGTTGCCGCCCCTGACCATGAAACCGCTACGCACACAGTTCGATTGGTACACATTCGCGATCAAGGCGTGGGCTGTCATCGTGTTCCTGTTCTTGTTCCTGCCGATCGTGGTCATCGTCGTGTACTCGTTCAACACCGGTCGGCTCCTACAGCAGTTCGATTCGTTCGGGTTCACCGCCTATTCCGATGCGCTCACCAACGACACGATCGTCAGGTCGGTGGAGGTGTCGCTCGAGGTAGGCGTGCTGTCCGCTCTGCTGGCCACGGTGCTCGGCGGGTTCGCGGGCATCGGAATCGGCATCTCACGCAGGCCACGATGGTGGTCCGTCGGGCTAATGGGGCTGCTCACCGTCACACTGGTCACCCCCGACATCGCCGACGCGGTGGCCTTCCTCCCGTGGTACGTCACCCTTGGCGTGGACGGCGGGCTCACCCCGTTCAACAACGGCCTGTTCCGTCTGGTCATCTCGCACGCCGTGGTGTCGATGGTGGTCGTCACGTTCATCGTGCGAGCCCGCGTTGCCTCGCTCGACCCTGCGCTCGAAGAAGCCGCAGCCGATCTCTACGCGTCGCCGGTGGCGCGGTTGCGGCACGTAATCCTGCCCGCGGCCATGCCGGGAATCATCGCCGGCATGCTGCTGGCTTTCACCTTCAGCCTCGACGACGTCGTGATCTCGACTTTCGTGCAGCAGCCGGGGTACACACCGTGGCCGGTCTACGTGTTCTCCAACGTGCGCGTCGCGTTGCGTCCGGAGGTCGCGGCGATGTCGACGCTCATGTTGGCTCTCACCCTGGTGGTGCTGGCGGTGTCCGCGGCGATCCTGCGTCGTAGCGGTGAGGACTCGAACTCGATGGTCAAGATGCTCGGCTGAGGAGGGGACAGCCGCAGAAAAGACGACGCCGTGCTTGAACCTGAAATTGGGTTCAAGTACGGTTTCGTCTATGAACGTCGACGGAAGTGTTGCGATCGTCACAGGTGCTGCCGGGGGAATCGGGTCGGCGCTCGCGCGCGGTCTCATCGCAGGCGGTGCGCGCGTTGTCGCCACTGACCTCGACGAACAGGCGCTGACCCGCGCGGCAGCCGAGGTCGACCCGACCGGCGACAACGTCGCCACGCTGGCAGGCGATGCGGGGTCGTCCGACCACATCGATGCCACGATCGCCCTGGCGCAGTCGCGGTTCGGTCCCGTCGACATGTATGTCGCGAACGCAGGCATCGGTGGTCGTCCAGGGCTCTCGGCCACCGATGCCGACTGGGACGTCGCGCTCAACGTCAATGTGCTCGCACATGTCCGGGCGGCCCGTCGACTCGTGCCCGAGTGGGTAGAACGTGGTGGCGGCTACTTCGTGTCCACGGCGTCGGCCGCGGGGTTGCTGACGCAAATCGGTTCGGCCATCTATTCGACGACCAAGCACGCAGCGGTGGCCTTCTCGGAATGGCTGAGCGTGACCTACGGAGACGCGGGTGTGAAGGTGAGTTGCCTGTGCCCGATGGGCGTCGACACCGCACTGCTGCGACCGACGACCGAGCCCGACGACCCGGACGCGCTGCTGATGCAGCGTGCGGTGGAAACCGCCGGACGGGTGCTCACCCCCGATGAATGTGCAGAAGTCGTCCTCGCCGCCATCGCCGACGAGCACTTCTTGATCCTGCCGCACCCCGAGGTCCTCGAGATGTATCGCAACAAGGGCGCCGACTACGACCGCTGGCTGCGCGGGATGCGCCGATACCAGCACACGCTGCGCGGTCAACTCGCTGACGCCTGACGACCCCGTTCGCCCACAGCCTTCCACCGTAAGGAGAACCCGATGAGCCTCTTCGAGATGTCGCCGCGCGCAGCGGAATACCGCCAGCGCGTGCTGGACTTCATGGATCAGTACATCTACCCCAACGAGGCGGTGTACGAGCAGCAGATGCGCGAGCTCGACAACCCGCACGCCAACCCGCCGATCCTCGATCAGCTCAAGGAGAAGGCGCGCGCCGAGGGGCTGTGGAACCTCTGGTTCGCCGGGAGCGGAGCGAGCGGGAACGATCGTGGCAGCCATCCACACAAGGAGTGGGGGCCGGGGCTGAGCAACCTCGAGTACGCGCCGCTCGCCGAGATCATGGGGCGCGTTGTCTGGGCGTCGGAGGTGTTCAACTGCAACGCACCGGACACCGGGAACATGGAGGTGCTCACGCTCTTCGGCACCGACGAACACAAGGAGCGCTACCTCAAGCCGCTGCTCGCCGGCGAGATCTCCTCGGCTTTCGCGATGACCGAACCGGCGGTGGCGAGCTCGGATGCCACCAATATCGAGATGTCCATGGTCCGCGACGGCGACGAGTACGTACTCAACGGACGAAAGTGGTTCGCGTCGAACGCGGTTCGGCCTGACTGCAAGGTGCTCATCGTGATGGGCAAGACCGATCCCACTGCGCCGACGCACAAGCAGCAGTCGATGATGGTCGTCCCGACCGACGCGCCTGGACTGACCATCGTGCGCAACCTCCCGGTGTTCGGCTACGTCGACCGGGAGAGCCACGGAGAGCTTCTCTTCGAGAACGTGCGCGTCCCCGTGGCCGACGTCCTCAAGGGCGAGGGGGAAGGCTTTGCGATCGCGCAGGCGCGACTCGGACCGGGACGAATCCATCACTGCATGCGGACGATCGGGATGGCCGAGCGCGCACTCGAATTGATGTGCGCCCGCGCCACCCAGCGCGTCACCTACGGAGAGCCATTGGCCGACCGCGCGAACATCCAGGACTGGATCGCCGAGTCGCGCATCGACATCGAGATGGTGCGTCTGCTGACCCTCAAGGCCGCCGACATGATGGACACCGTCGGCAACAAGGCCGCAGCCACCGAGATCGCGGCCATCAAGGTCGCGGCGCCCAACGTCGCGCTGAAGATCATCGACCGCGCGATCCAGGTGTACGGCGGCGCGGGGGTCACCGACGACTTCCCCCTCGCGATGGCCTACGCGCACATCAGAACGCTGCGTCTGGCGGACGGCCCCGACGAGGTGCACAAGCGGGCGATCGCGCGTCGCGAACTCCGGCCGTATCGCACCGGTCCTGCACCGGAAACCGTTGCGGGTGTGTCTGATCAGGCGCTGGCGGCACGGTGGTGAGTTCATCGGTGGCCGGCCTGTCCATTCCCGAGGTCGACCCGGATGGGCTGAGTACCTGGTTCTCGGCCAACGGGATCGAGCTCGACGGTGACGTGCGGACGACGAGAATCGGTGGCGGACAGTCGAACCTCACGTACCTGCTTTCCGATGACTCCGGCCGACGATACGTCCTGCGCCGCCCGCCCGTGGGCCACCTGCTCGCGTCGGCCCACGACGTCGCCCGTGAGGCGCGCATCCTGTCGGCACTGGCACCGACCGACGTCCCGGTTCCTGCCGTGTACGGTGTCTGCGCCGACGAGGCGGTGGCCCCGGTACCGCTCGTGATCATGGAGTTCGTCGACGGCATCTCCCTGGAGAAGCGCGAGAGCGCCGAGAAGATGCCGATGGCGGCGCGGCGCAACGTCGGGACGTCGATGATGCAGACCCTGGCCCACATCCATGCCGTCGACCTCGACGCGACGGGTCTGACCGATCTCGCAAGCCACAAGCCCTACGCGCAGCGCCAGCTCAAGCGGTGGACGGCGCAATGGAATCATTCCAAGACCCGCGAGCTTCCAGCGCTCGACGCCCTGACGCGGCGGCTCACCGACAACGTCCCGGAGCAGCGTGAGATGTCGTTGGTTCACGGCGACTTCCACATTCGCAACGTCATGGTCGATCAGGAGACCGGCGACGTGCGGGCCGCACTGGACTGGGAGCTCTCGACGCTCGGAGATCCGCTCGCCGACATCGGCAGCACGCTCGCGTACTGGCCCGAGGTGGGAGAGGAGATCCCGGGGCGATTCAGCGCGGAAACGATGGAGGGATTCCCAACACCCGCCGACGTGGCAGCAGACTATCTGCGGATCACCGGGCGCGACCCGCAAGCGCTGAAGTTCTGGCGGGCGCTCGGCTTGTGGAAGGTCGCGATCATCGCCGAGGGCGTCGTGCGGCGGGTCCAGGACGATCCGGCCAATCGCGCCGCGACGGGAGTGCCGACCGCGGCCGTGGTCGACCGCTTCGTCGACAAGGCGACAGCGATGGCCGATGAGGCTGGATTGTCGTGAGCCGATACCGTTGAGCGGTTCCGATCATTCGGTAGGCCACGAGGTGGCCGGTGACAGGAGAGCCAGATGAGCGTCCGCCCCGACGAGACCGCCGCGCACGACGACGCGCTGCAGGTGCCGTCGGTGGCGGCTGCCTCGAGCGTGCGAAAGCCACTGACCGCCCGGGGCGAGAGGACACGGGCAGCCTTGGTCTCCGCGGCGCGCACGGTATTCGAACGTGATGGGTTCGCCGATTCACGACTCACCGACATCACCGCCGAGGCGCAGTGCTCGATCGGATCGTTCTACACCTACTTCGACAGCAAGGAAGAAGTTCTCGACGCCGTGCTCGCCGAGGCCCACCAGGACATGCTGCATCCGGGCTTTCCGCATGTGGAACCCGGCTCCGAGGACGATCCGACCGAGATCCTCGCCGCGGCCAACCGGGCCTATTTCGAGGCGTATCGGCGAAACGCGGGTTTGCGTCTGGTACTCGAGCAGGTCTCGTCGACGATGGCGCAGTTCCGTGAGAAGCGGCGCCAACGCAGTCTGGTGTTCGTCGAGCGAAACGCGCGCCACATCAGAGAACTGCAGGAGCGTGGCATCGCAGATCCCGAACTCGACCCCACCGCCGCAGCCGCGGCACTGTCGGGCATGGTGTCGCGCATGGCATATCAGACGTTCGTGGTCGGCGGCGAGCCCATCGACATCGACATGATGGTCGACACCGCCACGCGACTGTGGGTCAACGCAATCGGAGTTCGACGCCCCGACCGCGCATAGCGCGGACCCGGCACACGGTCGCCGCACCACTGCACCGATCCCGACGGCAACCTATCGAGAACGCGGTGTACCCGAGCTACTCGAGGTGAGCTCGCGCAGCGAGTCGCGGTCGATCGCGCGCTTGAGGATCTTGCCGGTCGCGCCTTTCGGAAGTGCGTCGACGACGTGGACGATGCGCGGCACCTTGTAGGCGCTGAGACGTTCCTTCGCCCATTCGCGTAGCGCAGCTGTGTCGACCACTGCGCCAGGGCCGACCGCGATCACTGCGGCGATCTCCTCGCCGTAGTGGGTGTCGGGGACACCGACCACGGCCACCTCCACGATATCGGGATGGCCGTAGAGCACCTCCTCGACTTCGCGTGGATACACGTTGTAGCCGCCACGAATGATGAGATCTTTTGCGCGGTCGATGATCCGGACGTCGCCGTCGGCGTCCATCGAGCCGATGTCCCCGGTGCGCAGCCATCCGTCGACGAGTTCGGACGCCGTGGCGTCGGGCCGGTTCCAGTATCCGGTCATCACCGTCGGTCCCTTGATGAAGATCTCACCGACCTCGTCGGCGCACAGCGGTGCGCCGTCCGGGTCGCGTACCTCGATCGTGAAGCCGGGCAACGCCGGACCGACGGTCCCGACCTTCGGCGCACCGTCGAGGTTGCGGAACGTCGCGGTGCCTGCGGTCTCGGTGAGGCCGTAGCCCTCGAGGATCGCGCACCCGAATGTATCGGCGAACGCACGGATCACCTCGCCCGGCATCGACGCCCCACCCGAGCACGCCAACCGGAGGTCGGCGAAGTCGTCGGCGGTGTAACCGGATGCGTTCTGCAGCATTGCATTCCACATCGTCGGCACACCACAGGCGATCGTGGCACGTTCGTCGCGCAGGCGGTTCATGAACTCGACGGGCGCAAACGGCGAGAGCAGTGACAGGCTGCCACCCCATGTCAGGGCGTTGTGCATGACGACCACCTGCCCGAAGCAATGGAAGAGTGGAAGTGCGGTGGCCCAACGTTCATCGTCGGCGAGGCGCAGTGCCGACCGGAATGCGACCGGGGCTGCGTTGACGTTCGCGATGCTCAACTGCGCACCTTTGGGCTTCCCGGTCGTACCGGAGGTGTACAGGATGACCGCGGTGTCGTCCTCCTCGCGTTCGAAGAATGCGTCGACGGACGGCCCACCCGCATTCGCATTCTCCTCGAATGCTCGGAGTTCGACGAACGGGATCCCGCGGTCGGTCGCGACGAGATCGGCCGCCGCTGCGGATTCGTGCCATGCGACGATCAGTGACGTCCCGGAATCCTCGACCACGTAGTCGATCTCATGCCTGGTCGACATCGTGTTGACCGTGATGACGGTCGCGCCGATCGTGTGGAGTCCGTAGTACGCGATGACGAACTCGGGAATCGACGGTGCAACCAGCAGGACGCGGTCGCCGGGCGCCACGTCGTGACCTGCGAAGTACGCTGCGCTGCGGGTGATTCGGTCGCGTAGTTCGCCGTAACGCAGGATGCGGTCGCCGCTGCGCACGGCGATCCGGTCGGGGTGGGTGTCTGCGCCCTTCCACAGGGCGGCAACGGGATTGGCCATGGTAGGTCTCTCGGGGCAGTGGATCGGTGGGGCGTGGTGGTCACTCGAAGTAGCGGCGCGGGACGTCGACCAGCATGGTGTCGATGTCGGCATCGCTCACCCCGCGCTCGCGCAGTGCGGGCAGGACGTCCTCACTGATGTGTCGGTAGTTCCAGTTGGGTACGGCCTGCTTCTTGGCCACCGGGTCGAACCAGTCGATGAAGCACGACGCGTCGTGTGCCAGCCCCATCCGATCGGCGTAGCCGCGCTTGGTCAGTTCGACGATCGTGTTGATGCGATCGTCGAACGGCAGCAGGACGTCGAGTCCGAACCGGTCCATCCCGAGAATCGATCCCTCGTCGGCGATCTTCATGAGGTAGTCGAGGTCGGTGGAGTCGCCGGAGTGCCCGATCACGACCTTCGTCAGATCGACTCCCTCCTCGGCCAACACCCGTTGGGCGACAAGACCCGAACCGGTGTGCGGATTGGTGTGCACGGTGATCGGCGCACCGGTCTGTACGTGTGCCTGGCCGACGGCCCGCATCACCCGTTCCACGCCCGGGGTCAGGCCGGGTTCCTCGATGGCGCACTTGAGGAACGACGCCTGAACCCCGGTGTCGGCGATTCCCTTGGTGAGGTCGCGGACGAACAGGCCCACCAGCGGCTCGTCGACGTCGAACAGCAGTCCCGGACCGGTGTAGTGGAACTGGAAAGGAATGTCGTTGTAGGTGTAGAGCCCGGTCGCGACCACGATGTTGAGGTCGACCTGGTCGGCGATGCTCTTGATGCGCGGAATGTAGCGTCCGAGCCCGAGGACCGTCGGATCGAAGATGGTGTCGATGCCGAGACTCTTGAGCTCGGTGAGGTCGCGAACCGCGTCGGCGATCTTCTGGTCTTCATCCCAGTCGTCCTGGTAGTTCTCCCGGTGTTCCTCGCCGACGACGAAGATGTGCTCGTGGATGAGGGTCCTACCCAGGTCGGTCGAGCTCACGGGGCCGGTAACGGTGTTGACAGTGCTCATCAGATTCCCTTCGCGATGCGTGAGCAGCCGCGGACCACGTGGTGTGTGCTGCGTCACCACTGGACAGTAGATGAGACTGAGTTCATGTTCAAGTGCTTGTCCGAGGGGTCGGTGTCATCCGATCAGTGCAGCACCGTGATCCCCCTGAGACTCAAGACGTCTTGCCATTTGTCACACTGGTGTGGTGCAGAAGTTACTGATGAGGCGAATGAGACTGTTGGGACTTGTGGTGATTGCGGTGATGGCCGCAATCGTTGCCGGTGCCGGCCAGGCATTGGCCGCGCCGGGAACCTCGACAACCCCCACAAGTCCGACAACCCCGACCACTCCGAGGACGTCGGGCACGTCACCGATTCCGTCGATAGGAATTCCCGCGGTTGACGGACTCCTCGACAAGCTCGCGGGGAATGGATCGACGACGCCGGGGACCACGGCGTCGGACACCAGCCAGATGATCGTGGTGACCGCGCCGAAGGCCACCGACACCACTGCGACACTCACCGCTTTCGAAAAGGGCGCCGACAAGTCGTGGAAGCCCGCATTCGGACCGACCAAGGCATTCCTGGGATCGCAGGGGATGGGCGAACCGAAGGACAACGTGCCCCGCACGCCCGAGGGCACTTTCGCGCTCGACCAGGCATTCGGCAGGGAAGCGAATCCGGGCACGAAGATGCCCTACTTCCAGGCCACGCGCCAGGACTGGTGGGACTCGAACATGAAGTCGCCGACCTACAACACACACGTCCGGTCGGCCAAGAGCCCCGGTGGCGACAGCGAGAACCTCTACGACTCCGGTCCGGTCTACGACTACGCCGTCAACATCGCCCACAATCCGCAACGTGTGCCGGGCAAGGCGTCGGCGATGTTCCTCCACGTCACCAACGGTGAGCCGACGCAGGGCTGTGTGGCAATCGACCGTGAGCTGATGAAGAAGATCCTCGTCTGGCTCGACCCGGCCAAGCACCCGAAGATCACCATCGGGGTCAACGCCGCCGCGCCGACGGGTGACGCCCCGAGCACCACCGCGCCGTCGGGAACCACTCCCACGACGCCGACCACTCCCACGACACCGAGTCTTCCGGGGGTGTCGGACATCCTGGGCGACAAGGGATTGAGCGATCTGCTGACCCAGCTGGTCAACCTCATCCCGACGCTGCTGGGAACGAAGTAGCCCTAGACCGACCGTGGGTCGAATCCGAAGATGTGGGTGCTAGAGCACCGCTTCTCGGATTCGACCCACGTTTGTCGATGGAGGTCAGTGTGACGCGACGTTCTCCCGCTTGAGCTCGAAGCACGCCGCGTGGCGACCGCCGAAGTCGTCGCGCGGCGCGGTCATCGCCTCGACCTGTGCGCGGGCCTGCTCGACGACGGGTGTGGCCGGGTCGAGTACCCCCAGATACACCTCGTGTGCGGCAAGGGATTTCACCGCAACATCGACCTGGTCGGTGACATCGACCGCATGGGTCGGGTGCGGGCCGTTCTCGAACAACCATCGGGGGGCGTCCTCGGCGAGAGAGTCGTAGGCGTCGAGGACTGCGGCGGAGAACTCCATGTGGTCGCGCTGATTGGGCTTACCCGGAGCCCACTCCGCGCCGCCGTAGAGGGAGAGCACCACTTGGGGATCGACACGCCTGATGGTGTCTGCGACCGCCGCACGCAGTTCCGGCGTGTTGCGAATGTTGCTGTCCGGAAAGCCCCAGAACTCGACCTCGCCGACGCCGACAATCGCGGCCGACGCTCGCTGCTCACCCTCGCGCAGCGGGCCTGCCTGCGCAGCGTCCATCCCCTCGATGCCGACTTCACCGCTCGACGCGAGGGCGTACACCACGCGTTTACCCTCGCCGGTCCACTTCGCAACCGCCGCCGCCATCCCGTATTCGGGATCGTCGGGATGTGCGACGAGTGCCAGCGCGGTGTGCCAGTCGGTCGGATAGGGTGTCAGATCGGACATGGCCTGACTCTATCGACGGCTCAACGCTTGTGGTCGAGGTTGGCCATCTTCAACACGTCGAGGCGCTTGTCGAGTTCCTCCTCGCTGAGCTTGTCGGGCACGAGACCGCGGTCGATGACGGTCTGTCGAATCGTCTTGTGCTCCTTGAGTGCCTGCTTTGCCACCGCCGCGGCCTCCTCGTAGCCGATGGCGGAGTTCAGCGGCGTGACGATCGACGGCGAGCTCTCCGCGAGAGTCCGCAAGCGCTCCTCGTCGGCTCGCAGTCCGGAGATGCACCGGTCGGCGAACAGCCGCGAGACGTTGGCGAGCAGCTTCAACGATTCGAGCACGTTGCGGGCCATCATCGGGATGTAGACGTTGAGTTCGAACGCGCCGTTGCCACCGCCCCACGTGACCGCGGCGTCGTTGCCGATGACCTGGGCGGCGACCTGCGTGACCGCCTCGGGCAGAACGGGATTCACCTTGCCCGGCATGATCGAGCTGCCCGGCTGGAGGTCGGGGAGGTGGATCTCGGCGAGTCCGGTCAGCGGGCCGGAGCCCATCCAGCGGACGTCGTTGGCGATCTTGGTCAGCGAGACCGCGATCGTCTTGAGCTGACCCGACAGTTCGACGAGGCCGTCGCGCGCCGCCTGGGCCTCGAAGTTGTTCTTGGCCAACGTGATCGCGTCGACGTCGGTCAGCTTGACGAGTTCGGCGACGACCTTCGTGCCGAAATGGTCGGGGGCGTTGAGTCCTGTACCGACTGCTGTGCCACCGATCGGTACCTCGCCGACGCGCGGGAGTGTAGCGGTCAGGCGTTCGATTCCGGCCTCGACCTGTCGCGTGTATCCGCTGAACTCCTGGCCGAGCGTGACCGGAACCGCGTCCATCAGGTGGGTGCGCCCGCTCTTGACCACCTCACGCCACTCCTCGGCCTTGGCCAACAGCGCGAGCCTGAGATGATCGAGCGCGGGGATGAGGTCGGTGACGACAGCCTCGGTGGCCGCGACATGTGTCGCCGTCGGGAACGTGTCATTCGACGACTGCGACATGTTCACGTCATCGTTCGGGTGGACGTCGACACCGTTGCCCTTGGCAATCGAGGCGATGACCTCATTGGCATTCATGTTCGAGCTGGTACCCGAGCCGGTCTGGAAGACGTCGATCGGGAACTGGTCGTCGTGCTTGCCGTCGGCGATCTCCTTGGCCGCGGAGATGATGGCGTCGGCCTTGGTGGCGTCGAGCAGACCGAGGTCTTTGTTGACCTGTGCGCAGGCTGCCTTCAGTAGTCCCATTGCCCGGATCTGCGTGCGCTCGAGTGGGCGGTGGCTGATCGGGAAGTTCTCCACTGCGCGCTGCGTCTGCGCGCGCCACAGCGCGTCGACGGGGACCTTGACCTCTCCCATGGTGTCGTGCTCGATGCGGTACTGCTGCTGCGCCATCTGTCTCTCGTCCTCCGGTTCTCGACGGTGGGTTAGGACTACCTCAAACAACGCTACTCGCAGCGGGTTGTGGGGCCGCGTCTGCCGTACACAGGTGCCAGGATCTGGCACCTGTGTACGGCAGAGGCACTGGGGATCATGATCGACGCCGCGGTGCGGTGTCCGTGCCCGGAAGAGCACGAGCCGCGAGACCGCTCGCTCAGCGCTCCTTCGACCGAATCCGCACGCCGCCCAGCGGCACGGTGACCGAGCCGGACGGGTCGGTGAAGAAGTCGTTGCCCTTGTCGTCGACGACTATGAACGCGGGGAAGTCCTCGACCTCGATCTTCCACACCGCCTCCATGCCGAGCTCGGGGTATTCGACGACCTCCTGGCTCTTGATGCAGTCGAGGGCGAGGCGGGCCGCGGGACCGCCGATCGAACCGAGGTAGAAGCCCCCGTGGGCGTCGCACGCCCTGGTGACCTGGGCGGAGCGATTTCCCTTGGCCAGCATGACCATCGACCCACCTGCGGCCTGGAACTGCTCGACGTAGGAATCCATCCGACCCGCGGTCGTCGGACCGAACGAACCGGACGCCATGCCCTCGGGCGTCTTGGCGGGGCCCGCGTAGTACACGGGGTGGTCGCGCAGGTACTGCGGCATCGGCTCGCCCGCGTCGAGGCGTTCCTTGATTTTGGCGTGTGCGATGTCGCGGGCCACGACGAGTGGGCCGGTCAGTGACAGTCGCGTCTTGACCGGGTACTTCGACAGTTCGGCGAGGATCTCGGGCATCGGGCGGTTCAGGTCGATCTGGACGACCTCGCCGCCCTCGATGTCCTCGGCGACGCCGGCGTCGGGCATGTATTGTGCCGGATCCGTTTCGAGCTGCTCGAGAAAGACGCCGTCGGCGGTGATCTTGCCGAGAGCCTGGCGATCGGCCGAGCAGGAGACCGCGATGGCCACCGGGCACGAGGCGCCGTGACGTGGCAGACGCACGACGCGGACGTCATGGCAGAAGTACTTGCCGCCGAACTGTGCTCCGATGCCGAAGGACTGGGTCAGCTCGAACACCTTCTCCTCGAGTTCGAGATCACGGAACCCGTGCGCCGACATCGACCCTTCCGTCGGGAGCGTGTCGAGGTAGTGCGCCGACGCGTACTTGGCCGTCTTCAAAGCGAATTCCGCCGACGTTCCGCCGATGACCACCGCGAGGTGATACGGCGGGCAGGCCGCAGTGCCGAGCGAGCGAATCTTTTCGTCGAGGAAGGAGAGCAGCCGGTCGGGGTTGAGGATCGCCTTGGTCTCCTGGAACAGGAACGACTTGTTGGCGCTCCCGCCGCCCTTGGCCATGAACAGAAACTTGTACTCCGGACCCTTCGGTCCCTGCTGCGTCGAGTAGATCTCCACCTGCGCAGGAAGATTGGTGCCCGTGTTCTTCTCGTCGTACGTGGTCAGTGGTGCGAGCTGCGAGTAGCGAAGGTTGAGCTTGGTGTAGGCGTCGTAGACACCGCGTGAGATCCACTCGCCGTCGTCGACACCGGTCAGCACGCCCTCGGACTTCTTTCCCATGACGATCGCGGTGCCGGTGTCCTGACACATCGGCAGCACGCCGCCAGCCGAGATGTTGACGTTCTTGAGCAGATCGAGCGCGACGAACCGATCGTTGCCCGAAGCCTCCGGATCGTCGATGATCCTGCGCAACTGGCGCAGATGGGCCGGCCGGAGGTAGTGACTGATGTCGTGCATCGCCTCGGACGTCAGTCGTTCGAGTGCCTCCGGCGCAACCTTGAGGAAGGTCTGACCGTCGACGTCGAATGTGGACACCCCCTCTCTGGTGATCAGACGGTAGGGCGTGTCGTCGGCGCCGGAGGGCAGCAAATCGGCATAGCGGAACTCCGGAGCAAGGGCTGGTTTGCTCACGCGCAAACTCTATCGCGGCCGGTCAGCGCCCTCGTGGGTGCCGTCGAGAGCTGTGGCACAGGCCACCGTGCGGCGATGTCGACGAATCGGCCCCCGCGCGGGCCGAACACAATGCGGGTATTACTGTGTGGTGGATCACAGATTCAGTTCACTGTGTCCGATTCACTGAGATCAACACGGGAGGGGAACGCATTGGCTGCGATCGTGCTGGCAGAGGTACGCACATCCTGCGAACGCGAGGCCGTGGCCGAATGGGCGTCGAACCGACATCCGGAGGCTCCCGTTCGCACGCTCGACGAGATCGACACGGACGCGCTCGACCCCGACACGACGCTGATCCCCGCGCGCGTCGTCTGGCTGCCGCCCATTCGCAAAGGCGAACGGCGGGTGTCGGTGGCAGACGTCCTCGTGCTCTCCAATCCCCGTCGCCCACCGGCTTTCCGGCAGCGGGCCATCAAGAAGCGCTCGCCCGACCGTGCCCGTGTGGTTGCCGGGGAAGCGGCAACGGTCGAGGAGCTGCGGCTCCGACACGAGCAGGCATCGGCCGAGGGAGAGGACTTCGCGGACTTCGTTGCATTGGCGGCCGCACTGTCGGCAGAGCGCGCCGAACGCCAGCTCATCGGTGACCGGTACAAGGTGCCCAAACTCGTGGCGCAACAGATAGGTTCGTCGGCGCGTTTCCAGGCCAACGCTGCGAAGCTCGCAGCAGATCTCGGTCGGCCGGTGGCAGCGATCATCTCCGACGCGATCGACAAGATGTCGACGTTCGTGGCGACGCAGAGCCCGCTGATGGATGACGTCTTCTCGACGACGTTCGGCAAACTTTACGAACGTACCTGGACGGTGTCGGTCGATCTGGACACCCTGAGCGAGCTGCGGAACCTCAACAAGTCACACGGCCTGGTCTTCCTGCCGTCACACCGGTCGTATGTCGACACGCTGGTGCTGGCGGATGCGCTGCGCCGCCACGACTTTCCACCGAACCTGGTGCTCGGCGGCAACAATCTTGCGCTGTGGCCGCTCGCGCCCATCGCGCGGCGCGCGGGTGTGATCTTCATCCGGCGCAAGTTCGGCAACGATCCCATCTACAAGTTCGCGATGCGCGCCTACCTCTCGTTCATCGTCGAGAAGCGCTTCAACCTCGAGTGGTACATCGAGGGCGGACGCAGCCGTACCGGCAAGTTGCGTCCACCGATGATGGGACTGCTCGCCTACGTCGTCGACGCCATCGAGCAACTCGACACCGCCGACGTGATGGTCGTGCCCACCTCCATCGTCTACGACCAACTGCACGAGATCTCGGCGATCGCCCGCGAGGCGGCAGGTGGCACGAAGAAGCCGGAGGACATGACCTGGCTGCTCAAATACGCCAAGGCGCAGCGGTCGTATCTCGGTGAGGCTCGCGTACGTTTCGGGGAGCCGTTCTCGTTGCGGGAGTCGATCGCCGAGCACGACCAGGACGACCCCGCGCGGCTGGAGAAGATCGCGTTCAAGGTGATGGACGAGATCAATGCCGCCACACCGATTTCGGCGACCTCGCTGGCCGGCTTCGCCTTGCTCGGGGCCGGTGACAGGGCATACACCGCAACAGAGATCGAGCACATCCTGCGGCCGTTGCTCGCCTACATCGAGCGTCGCGGGTTGCCCGGCCCGGACCCGGCGATGTGTCGGGGGCTGGGACTGAAGTCGACTCTCAAGGAACTGACCGACGCAGGCGTGCTCACTCATTTCAGTGGTGGCATCGACGACGTGTGGTCGATCGCGGGTGAGAACCATGCGGTCGCGGCGTACTACCGTAACGGCGCGATCCACCACTTCGTCGATCGCGCGATCGTCGAGGTGGCGCTGTTCGCGGCCGATCACAACGAGGTCGACGAGGACCGCGACACACGGCTGGCCGCCGCGCAGGCGGAGGCTCTGCGGATCAGGGATCTGCTCAAGTTCGAGTTCTTCTTCCCGAAGAAGAAGGAGTTCCTGCATCGGCTCGGCGCCGAGATGGACCTGATCGCACCGGAGTGGCGCCACGTCAGGCCAACGCCCGCCTGGTTGCACGACACCTTCGCGGCCATGTCGGGAGAGCTGTTCGCGCGACGCACCCTGCAACCGTTCTTCGACGCCCAGCTGGTGATGGCTCGACGACTCGTCGATCTGAACACCGAACCACGCGAGAAAGAGGAGATCATCACCGACTGCCTCGGACTCGGTAAACAGCTGGCTCTGCAGGGAGTGGTGAAGAGCAGGGACTCGGTGTCGACCGAGCTCTACGACGCCGCGTACAAGCTGGCCGACAACCGTGGACTCATCGACCCGGCCGACGGCGTCGACGTGGTCGAGGCACGCCTGCAGTGGCTCGACGAGGTGGAGGACATGCGGGACCGGTTGGCGCGGATCGCAGAGATCGAGGCCCAGCAGACGGGAGTGACGTCGGTATGAGTGCGTTGGGCGACCGTCTGGCGCAGATCCGCTCGGCGCCGCGCGGCAAACACATCGGTGCCTTCTTCGACTACGACGGCACCCTCATCGACGGGTTCTCCGCGACAGCCATTTTCGGTGCCCGGATACGCAGTATGGAATTCGGGCTCGGCGAGGTTGCCGACTTCGCGCTCATCGGTCTGCGCGGCGTCGAATCCGAACAGGACTATGCAGAGGTGCTCGAGGCCACCAAGCCGACGTTCGCAGGGAAGACCTATGAGGAGCTCCTCGCCATGGGGGACAGTCTCTTTCGGCACGAGACCGCTGCCAAGCTCCGACCCCAGATGTGGCAGATCCTCAGCGCGCACCGTGAGATGGGGCATCGGATCGTCATCGCGTCGTCGGCGACCCGATTCCAGATCGAACCCATCGCCCGGGAGATAGACGCCGACCACGCCCTGGCCACCGACGTCGAGGTGATCGACGGGATCGTCACCGGAGAGGTGCTCGGCCGGCCGCTGTGGGGTCCGGGCAAGGCGGCAGCCGTGCGCGCGCTGGCACGCGAACACGACATGGATCTCGACGCGTCGTTCGCCTACAGCGACGGCAACGAGGACATCCCCTACCTCGAGAGCGTCGGACATCCGGCCGCGGTGTCGCCGCGACGCACGCTGCGGGCCGAGGCGCAGGCCAGAGGGTGGCCGATCCTCGATCTGCGCAATCCGTCGCACAACCGCTTCGGCATGGCATTGCGTACCGGGGCGATGTACGGCTCGTTTCTCGCAGGCGCTGCGGCTGGACTCGTGGGCGGGGTTGTGCAGCGCGGGCGATTCGAGACGATCGTCCAGTCGGGTATCGCCAGCGGGAACGACGTCGGATTGTCGTTGGCCGGTGTGCATGTCGAGGTGATCGAGGGTTCCGAACACCTGACGTCGGATCGGCCGTGCGTCTTTGCCTTCAACCACCAGTCGAAGCTCGACCTGCCCGTCATGATCCATCTCGTGCAGCGCGAGGCGACCGGCGTCGCGAAGAAGGAGATTCGTTCACTACCCGTGTTCGGCCAGATACTCGATGCCGCCGGGCTGGTGTTCATCGACCGCGCGGACGCGGGCAAAGCGATCGATCAGCTCGAGCCGGCGGTCCGCAAGCTGCGCGAGGACGGCTACTCGCTCGTGGTGGCACCGGAGGGCACACGCTCACCGACGCCCCGGATCGGGAGGTTCAAGAAGGGTCCGTTCCACATCGCCATGCAGGCGGGCGTTCCGGTGGTGCCGGTGGTGCTACGTAATGTCGGCGAATTGATGTGGCGTGGTGCGCAACTCGTCGCGCCCGGCACGATCGAGGTTCGGGTGCTCCCGCCCGTCGACACGTCGGCGTGGCAGACCGAGACCATCGGCGAGCACGCCGAGGACGTACGTCAGATGTTCATCACCGCGTTGGCCGACTGGCCGGAGCCGAGTGGCGCTGCGCAACAAGAGGGTTCGCAGAACACGGGTGTTGAGCAGCAGGACGAGAAGCGCGACGACGCAGGGGAGACTGTCGGATGAGTGAGGACCAACCCCTCGAGTGGGGGACTGAGCAGCACATGAGTCCGGTCGACGCGTTGATGTGGCGCGGCGATACCGACCGACGACTACGCGGAACGATCTCCATGATCGAGATCTACGACTGCGAACCCGACTGGGACCGACTGATCGCGGCGCACGACTGGGGTAGCCGCATGGCGCCGAGGTTTCGTTCGCGCGTGGTGGATTCGCCGCTGCACACGGGGACCCCGAGCTGGGCCATCGACCCGGAGTTCGACCTCCACTACCACGTCCGCCGGATCAGACTGCCCGGCGACGGGTCGATGCGTGAACTGCTCACCACCTGCGAACAGTTGGCGATGACGGCGCTCGACCCCGCACGCCCACCGTGGGAGGGCTACCTGATCACAGGACTCGCCGACGGGAAGACAGCGTACTTCCTCAAGGCACACCATGCGCTGACTGACGGACTCGGAGCGATTCTCGCGCTCGCGCAACTTCATTCGACCTCGCGCGATCCGATCCCGGACAAGCCTCAGCCGCCGGCCCCCGCACCGACAGAACTGTCGGCGCTCGAGGTCCTCGCTCGCCAGGTCGGCCAGGAGATCAGGCGGACGCCGTATCGGGCCGGACTCGTCGTACGTGGTGCGCTCGCGTTGACCGATCCCAAACGCGCGCTGAGCAAGGTCTTGCGATACGGGCGTTCGGTACCCCGGGTAGCCGGGCTGATCAGTCCGCCCGGTTCACCGCTTCTCGCGCACCGGAGTCTCTCGTGGCGATTTCTGGCGTTCGAGGTTCCGTTCGCGGAGTTGAAGGCCGCGGCGACGTCGATGAAAGCATCGATCAACGACGTCTATCTCGGCGGACTGATCGGCGGCTTCCGTATCTATCACGAGAAGATGGGGCAGGAGGTCGACGCGATCCCGGTGGCGATCCCGATCTCGGTGCGTCGACCCGAGGACCCGGAGGGCGGCAACAGGATAGCGGTAGGCCGACTGGCGGGGCCGATGTCGATCGACGACCCCTTCGAACGGGTGTTGACGATCCGTGAGCAGGTCCGCGCGGCCCGTACCGAACCCGCCGTCGACATCTTCAACACGCTCGGATCGGTGCTGGCGTGGATGCCCGGTGAACTCCTCGGTCAGTTCAGCGGCGCAACGAGCATGAACGACCTACAGGCAAGCAACGTGCCCGGTATTCCGTGGGAGACCTTCGTCGCCGGGGCGAAGGTGGAGCGCTTGTTCCCCTTCGGCCCGTTGCCGGGCTGCGCGGTGATGGCGACCATGATCACGCACAACGCCACCGCATGCCTGGGATTGAACTGCGACGCGGCGTCGATCACCGACCCCGAGTTGTTCGCCGAATGCATCGTCGCCGGATTCGACGAGGTGCTCTCGCTCGCCGACCCTGCCGACGATGCGGCCGTGCGGGTCGGGATGCGGCGAGTGGTCTGAACGACCCCGGGGATCCGCACGAGCCGGGAGGTCTGGCGCAGACGTCCCGGCTCGTGGTGGTACCGACTAGATGTCGAGGCGGGCGTACTCGCGCAGCTTGGTGGTGCGGTGCACGGCCTCGATTCGACGGATCGTTCCCGACTTCGATCGCATGACCAGTGAGCGGGTGGTCGCCCCACCGGGACGGTAGGTGACGCCACGCAGCATGTCGCCGTTCGTGACACCGGTCGCCGCGAAGAAGCAGTTCTCGCCGCTGACCAGATCGTCGGTGCCCAGCACGCGGTCGAGGTCGTGGCCGGCGTCGATCGCCTTCTGGCGTTCTTCGTCGTTGCGCGGCCACAGCTTGCCCTGGATCTCGCCACCCATGCACTTCATCGCGACCGCGGTGATGATGCCCTCGGGGGTACCGCCGACACCCATCAGCATGTCGACGGTCGAGTAGTCACCGGCAGCGGCGATCGCGCCCGCGACGTCGCCGTCGGAGATGAGGCGGATCTTGGCGCCCGCCTTGCGGATCTCACCGATCAGATCGGCGTGACGCGGACGGTCGAGGACCACGACGGTCAGGTCGCCGACGTCGATGCCCTTGGCCTTGGCGACCGAGTTGATGTTCCACTCGACCGATTCGTCGATGTTGATGGCGCCCTTGGCTTCCGGTCCGACTGCGATCTTGTCCATGTAGAAGACGGCCGACGGGTCGTACATGGTGCCGCGTTCACTGACCGCGATGACGGCGATCGAGTTGGGGCGGCCCTCGGCCATCAGGGTTGTGCCGTCGATGGGATCGACGGCGACGTCGCACTCGGGGCCGAGCCCGTTGCCGACCTCCTCGCCGTTGAACAGCATTGGCGCCTCGTCCTTCTCGCCCTCACCGATGACCACGACGCCACGCATCGACACCGTGGAGAGGAGTTCGCGCATGGCGTCGACGGCTGCGCCGTCGCCCTTCTTCTTCTCGCCGCGACCCACCCAGCGTCCCGCGGCGAGCGCCGCTGCCTCGGTGACCCGCACCAGCTCCATGGCAAGGTTGCGGTCGGGTGCCTGGTGGTTCTCGGCTGTCATGTCTGATCGACTCCTTGACGTCAGCGATGAGGTGCGCCGACGGTGATGGGCGTCGGCGGTGATGCTCGCCCTCATCATTTCACGTCGCGCGGGAGCTGACGCACTCGCCCGGCGGCTGATCTGACGTGTCGACGCAGCGCACGCGGGTCGGGGCCTCGGTCAGAGCGGGTCGAGGATGCGTCGCAGGAACTGGCGGGTGCGGTCCTTGGCAGGGCGGGTGATCACCTCGTCGGGGCCGCCGCGCTCGACGATGACGCCGCCGTCGACGAACAACACCTGATCGGCGACCTCCTGAGCGAACCGGATCTCGTGGGTGACCACCACCATCGTCCAACTCTCCTCGGCCAGACTCTTGAGTACCTTCAGCACGTCGCCGACGAGTTCGGGGTCCAGCGCCGACGTCGGTTCGTCGAAGAGCAGCACCTGCGGGTGCAGTGCGACGGCGCGGACGATTCCCACGCGCTGCTGCTGGCCACCCGACAGCTGGTGGGGGTACTGGTCGCGCTTGTCGGCGAGCCCGACGCTCGTCAGCAACGCCTCGGCCTCGGCGACCGCCTCTGCCTTCGCGCGATGCTGCACGATGACCGGACCCTCGATCACGTTCTCGAGCACAGTCTTGTGGGGGAAGAGGTTGTAGTTCTGGAAGACCATCGCGCTCTGCGCGCGGTAGGCGGCGATGTCGGACTTCGTGTACTGCCCGCTGAAGTCGATCGTCTGTGTGCCGACGCGGATGACACCGGCGTCGGGGATGTCGAGAGCGTTGAGCGCCCGCAGGATCGTCGTCTTGCCCGACCCGGAGGGGCCGAGGATGACGGTGACGGTGCCCCGGTCGACGCTGAAGTCGATTCCGCGCAGCACGTGGTTGTCGCCGAACGACTTGGTCAGTCCGGCGACGTCGACGACGGGCCCGGGTGGGGCGTCGGGCGTAGGTCGTTCCATCGGGCCGTCGTGTGACTCGTCGTGTGGCTCGTGGTGTGGGGCGTCGGGATGCGTCGGGTCGTGGTCGGTCATCGTGTCACGAACCTCCCCAGTCGGGATTCGAGTCTGTTCTGCAGCGCGGACAGCACCAGGCACACGATCCAGTAGTAGATCGCGGCCGTGGTGTAGAGGGCGAAGAACTCGAACGTCGGAGCCGCGGCCAGCTGCGCAACGCGTAGGAGTTCGGTCACCAGGATCGTCGACGCGAGGGACGTGTCCTTGACCAGGGAGATCAACGTGTTCGACAAGCCCGGCACCGCATTGCGCGCCGCCTGCGGCAGGATGATGCGACGCATCGTCGTGCGATAGTTCATGCCGATCGTCTGCGCGGCCTCGGTCTGACCCTTCGGAACCGAGAGGATCGCACTGCGGATGATCTCGGCCGCGTACCCGCCGACGTTGAGCGAGAACGCGACGACGGCCGCGGGAAACGGCGGCACCTTGATGCCCAGTTCGGGTAGCGCGTAGAAGATGATGAAAAGCTGCACCAGCAGCGGCGTACCGCGGATGATCGAGATGTAGACACGCGCGAGCCAGTTGACCACCCGCGTGTCGGAGAGCCTCGCCAGCGCCACGACCAATGCGATCACCAGTCCGACCACGAAGCTGATCGCCGCGAGTGGGATGGTCACGGTGATCGTTGCCTTCGCCATGGGCCACAGGTTGTCGCCGATGATCTTCCAGGTGCTCCGCGGAACGGCCTGTTGGTGCCCGGCCGCCGCGCTGCCGCTCGCATCGGCTTTGAGGTACTTCTGCGAAATGCGGGAAAGTGTCCCGTCGGCGGTCAGTTCGTCGAGCGCCTTGTTGATGTCGCCGGTGATGCCGCTGTCTTTTCTGGCGGCGAATGCCTGCTCGCTCGTGTCCCCGGTCTTGGCGGCGATCTTGACACTCGTGTCGCCGGTCTCGGCGAAATAAGCGTAGACCGCGACGCTGTCGTTGACCGTCGCCTGGACGCGGCCCTGATTGAGCAGCTTGATCGCCTGGGTGAATCCCTCGACGGACTCGACGGTCGCGCCCGCGTCCTTGGCCACCTGCGCCCAGTTGCTCGTCGTCGACTGTGCGGTGGTCTTGCCCCTCAGGTCGTCGAGCGAACGGATCGAGTTGTCGTCGGCACGCGTGACGATGACCCCTTCGCTGACGGCGTACGGCTTGGAGAGGTCGTATTTCGCTTTGCGTTCCGGGGTGACCGACACCTGATTCGCGACGACGTCGAACCGGCCCGCCTCGAGGCCGGCGAAGATGGAATCCCATGGCGTGGTGACGAACTCGGTGCGCACACCCAACTTGTCGGCGACCGCGTTCGCGACGTCGACGTCATATCCCGCGAGTTGACCGGTCGTCGGATCGCGATAGCTGAAGGGTGCGTAGGTGCCCTCCGTACCGACGCGCAGCACGCCCGACGACCGGATCTCGTCCATGCCGTTGCGTTGACCGTCGGAGTTGCCGCAGGCGGCTAGGGCTCCGGCTGCGATCAGCGCGACCAGCACCGCGATGGCGACCCGTCCGCTGCGACGAACCAGCACAGTGCTGAACCCGAGACGGGACACGACGAGCTGTAGCGCGCGCATACGGAACGGTACCGCGTGGGACCGACGCTGACGTGATGCAACTGTGGCCGCGGGCACGCTCGTCGAGGGCCGCGGCACGAGGCGTCGTCGACGACTGGGATACTCGTGAGCCATGGCGAGTAAACCCCGCATCCTGACCAGCGGCAAGGACATGATCTGGACGCTGATCCCGTTGCTGGCGGTGTGCGCACTCGTCGCGATCGCCTCGGGGAATTGCTCGGTCGGGCTGACCGGCACCGCGTCGGATGACAAGACCCCCGCCTACGACGTCCGGGACGGCCTCGCCGCCGATGCCAGGATCATGCCGTTCCCGATCCGACGTCCGCCGACACCCGAGGGCTGGAAACCGAACTCCGGCAGCACGCAGGAGATAGCTAATTCGACGTCGAGCAATGTCGGATGGGTCACCGGCACCGGCGCATACCTGCAGCTCACGCAGACCAACGCGTCCGAGGATGACCTGGTCGAGAAGCTCGGTGGTGATGACGTGTCGTCGGGAACCGGTACCAAGGAGATCGGTGGCCGCACCTGGGTGGCCTATTCGACGCACGACGGCAACAAGTTCTGGATCACCGACCTCTCGGACGTGCGGATCGCAGTGATGTCGCGTGGCCCCGATTCCGAGATGCAGCAGATGGCCGAGTCCGTGCTGGCTCAGGAGCCGTTGCCGAAGACCGGTTCCTGACCACGGTGGCGCGTGTGGCGCGCCGGACAGGGTGTCACTCGCCGTCGAGATCCTCGTCGTCGGCGTCCGGATCGTCGTCCGAGTCGGTGTCTACCTCGTGCGAGAGTGCGGCCTCGATGCGGTCCCGGGCGCCGGTCAGATGTGCTTCGCACCGCGTGGCCAGTGCTTCTCCACGCTCCCAGAGAGCAAGGGATGCGTCGAGGTCGAGGCCCCCGTGCTCGAGTGTCGTGACGACCTCGATGAGCTCGTCACGAGCCTGCTCATAGCCGAGTTGCTCGACCGGAATCGGCTTGGCGGACTTGCCTTTCGCAGGGCCGGTCACGTGGTGCTCCTCTTCGTGCTGCGGTTGCCGGTGCCGTCGGCGGGATTCCTGATGCCGTCGGCGGGGTCTGTGGTGCCGTCGGCGGGTTTTTCGGTGCCGTCGGCGGGGTCTGTGGTGCCGTCGGAGACCTGTGCCAGCGCGGCGCCGTCGCCGACGCGGATGCGCAGCCGTGCTCCCGCCGGCATCTGGTCGGTCGAGGTCACCACGTGGGGTTCGCCGGTGTCGACGCGTTGGACCACGGCGTATCCGCGCGCGAGTGTCTGCGCGGGTCCGAGGGTGGACAGCCGCGCCGACAGGTGCTCGACGCGACGTTCCTCGGCATCCACCATCCGGACCACGTCGCGGCGGATGTCGCGGCGCATGCGCTCGACGTCGTCGGAGCGTCGGTCGATCATCGTGAACGGGTTTGCCAGGACCGGTCGGGCGCGCAGCCCCGAGATCACCCGTTCCTCGCGATGAACCCAGTTCCGGAGGGCGTGGGCGCTGCGTCGGCGCATCTCGGCGATCCCGGCCAGCTCGGCGGTGACGTCGGGGACCACCCGTTTCGCCGCGTCGGTGGGGGTGGCCGCCCGGACGTCGGCGACGAGGTCGAGAAGCGGGTTGTCAGGCTCGTGTCCGATGGCGCTGATCACCGGCGTCGAGCACGCCACGACGGCACGCAGGAGTGTTTCGTCGGAGAAGGGGAGTAGATCCTCGACGCTTCCCCCGCCGCGTGCGATGACGATGACGTCGACGTCGGGGTCGGCGTCGAGTTCGGCGAGGTGTGCCAGGATCCGCGGTACTGCCGTCGGACCCTGCACGGGCGCGTCACGCACCGCGAAGCTTACCTGCGACCAGCGTGCGGCCGCCACCGTCATCACATCGCGTTGCGCGGCACTGGCCCGTCCGGAGATCAGGCCCACCGTGCGCGGGAGAAACGGCAGCCGGCGCTTGAGTCGTGGATCGAGGAGACCTTCGGCGGCGAGGAGTTGTTTGAGTCGCTCGATCCGCAGCAGCAACTGGCCGATGCCGATGGGTCGAATGTCGGTGACGCGCAACGAGATCGTCCCGCGGCCCGCGTAGAAGTCGGGGCGTCCGAGCATCACCACGTGGCTGCCCTCGGTGACCGGGACCTCCGTGCGCATCAGCAGATCAGGGTTGCAGGTGACGGTGATCGAGATGTCGGCGGCCGGATCGCGCAGTGTCAGGAAAGACGTGCGCGTTCCGGGACGACGCGAGACCTGGGTGACCTGGCCCTCCACCCAGATCTGACCGAGGCGGTTGATCCACTCGGCGATCTTGCGGTTGACCGTGCGCACCGGCCACGGGTTGTCCGCATTGTTGCCTGAGTCGTTGTTGCCCGAGTCCCTGGAAGCGGAGCCCCTGGTGCCGGAATCCGCGGGGTTGCTGCCGGTCGGCGTTCCGTGCGCCGAGGTCACGAGTTGGGGGACCGCTTGTTCTGTGCCGTGATCCGGTTGTCGAGCATGGTGACGAACGGCGCGCGGTTCTTGGTGGCCGCCTCGTATGCCGCGAGGGCGGTCAGATCGTCGAGGTCGACGGCCCGGAGCTTGGCGCGCAGTTGAGCCAGGGTCAGGTTGTCGTACTCGATGAACTCGACGATCTCCGGTTTGTCGACGTCGGGGGTGCCATCGGTTGTCGGGGTGTCGCCTGCGACGAGATCTGCGGGAGCCGAGCTGTAGAGCGCGAATCGCCCCGCGTCGGCCCGCGGCGCCGTCGGCGATGCCGCGCTCGGTGATGATGCGGCGTCCGACGGACCGTCTGCGTCCGTGGCGCTCTTCGCCGGCGTGGCTTTCTTGGCCGGTGTGGCTGTCGGGGCCGCGCTCTTCGGTGTTCCACTCTTCGGTGTTCCACTCTTTGGGGCCGCACTCTCTGGTGACGCACTTTTCGGTGCGGCGCTGCTCGAGGGTGCGGATTTCTGCGTCGGGGGAGCCTTCGCGGTTGACGGAGTCGCGCGAGGCGTCGTGACCGGCGCGTCCTCGGCATCGGGGACGTCGACTTCCGCGGTCTCGATGGGGGTTCCCGGATCGATCTCGGTGAGCTCGTCCTCGTCGAAGCGGGCCCACTCGGGCTGCTCGTCCGGTTTGTCGAAGATCATGTCGAGAGCCTCGTCACCCTTGATGGCGAGTTCGGCGATCTGCTGCTGCGCGCGCATCCCCGCCTGAAGGGTCTGACTGACCGCTGTCATGGGCAGCGTGAACAGGCGTGTCGGGAGTCGGCGGGTCTCTTCGATTGCCACGACGATGAGACCTGCGGCGATACGTGCAGGATAGGGTGCGCGAACCATGACAACACTCTGCCATCTGGTCTGCGTCACACCAACCCGGAGCACGCCGGTTCGGAGGTCTCACACCACGTACCCTGGAGACCATGTCTGAATCCAAGCGTGTCCTGCTGGCCGAGCCGCGTGGTTATTGCGCGGGCGTCGACCGAGCGGTCGAGACCGTCGAACGCGCCCTGGACAAGCACGGAGCACCGGTCTACGTGCGCAAAGAGATCGTCCACAACCGACATGTCGTCGACACGCTCACCGAGCGCGGTGCGGTGTTCGTCGGCGAGACCGACGAGGTTCCCGAGGGCGCGATCGTCGTGTTCTCCGCTCACGGCGTATCTCCCGAGGTACATCGGACCGCCGCCGAGCGCAGCCTGAAGACGATCGATGCAACATGTCCGCTGGTGACCAAGGTGCATCAGGAGGCCAAGCGTTTCGCCCGCGACGACTACGACATCCTGCTGATCGGCCACGAGGGCCACGAGGAGGTCGAGGGCACCTCGGGCGAGGCGCCTGAGCACATCCAGATCGTCGACGGCCCCGACAGCGTCGACAACGTCACCGTGCGCGACGAGTCGAAGGTGATCTGGCTGTCGCAGACCACGCTCTCGGTCGACGAGACGATGGAAACCGTCCGTCGGCTCCGCGAGAAATTCCCCGAGATGGCCGATCCGCCCAGCGACGACATCTGCTACGCCACCCAGAACCGGCAGGTCGCCGTCAAGGCCATGGCGCCGCAGTGCGACCTCGTGATCGTGGTGGGCTCCAAGAACTCGTCCAACTCGGTACGCCTCGTCGAGGTGGCCGTGCAGAACGGCGCCAAGGACGGACACCTCGTCGACTACGCCCGCGAGATCGACGACGCCTGGCTCGACGGCGTCTCGACGGTCGGCGTGACCTCCGGTGCGTCCGTTCCCGAGGTGCTGGTGCGCGGGGTGCTCGACTACCTGGCCGAGCGCGGCTACGACACCGTCGAGAAGGTCAACACCGCCGAGGAGACGCTGACGTTCGCGCTGCCGCGCGAGTTGCGGCCCGCGCGGACGGCGAAGTAGCGACGCGGTTCAGTACTCGTCGGGGTCGAGGGCCCGCACCCTGCGGTGCGGCAGCGCAAGCGCGAGCACGACGAGGACCGCGGCCCCCGCGGCGCCCCCTCCGATCAGCGCGACGTTGCGCGCGCTGTGATCTGGTGCAGGTGTCGACGTCGGTGCGGCGATCGGATGAGAACCGGTGGAATCGGTGCGCGAAGCGCCGTCGAGTTCTGCGGTGAGCGCCGCGACCGGATCGATCACACCGAATCCGATGCGTGTGTCGCGGCCGGATCCCGGGGCATGTGCTGTGCTGATGACGCGGTCGATCACCGAGGCTGCGGACAGCTTCGGGTAGCGGGCCCGTATCAACGCGACGACGCCGCTGACGTAGGCGGTCGAGAAGCTGGTGCCGCGCAAGGGAACCGGACCGGACGGATCCGCGTGTGCATACACCGCACGGCCGGAGCCGTCGATACTCACGACGTCAGTGCCGGGAGCCGCGACCGAGACCCACGGACCGTTGAGGCTGAAGTCGCTCGGCGTTCCGGTACTCGCATCGACCGAACCCACGGTGAGCACATACGGCGAAAACCATGTGGGACTTGCGATCATCGACACCGAACGCCACCCGGACAGGTCGTCGCCCGCGGGTAGCGGGTTCTGGCTCGAACACGCCGAGTCGCGCGTCAAGTTGCCCGCCGCGACGATGACGACGACGTCTCGCTCGTGCGCGTACCGAACCGCTGCACCAAGCGATCGGTCGTTGAGCTTCGTCCCGGCGGCAGCGCACGCGACCTCCGAGATGTTGATGACGGTCGCGCCGAGATCGACCGCGCGTACGACGGCGTTGGCGAGTGTGCGCACCGATCCGTAGCCGCTGCCGACGTGCGGGTCGTCGGAATCACGGGAACGCTTGGCGCCGAACGCAGTACTCGACTGGCGGATGGAGATGATCGACGCATCGGGTGCCATTCCGCTGAACGCGTCGCGTGAACCGGGGGTACCCGCGATGATGCCTGCGACGAGGGTGCCGTGCGCATCGCAGTCCGACAATCCGTCGCTCGTCGACACGTAATCGCCACCCCCGGTCAACCGCGGAAGTCGAGGGTTCGGGGTGACACCGGTGTCGATGACCGCAACGCGCTGACCCGTCCCCGTGGCGAACCGCCAGAGTTCCGGCAGACGCATCATGGCGTGAGCGCCCGCGGCCGAACGGTACTCGTCAACCGCCAGGGTCTCAGCGCACAGCGTGCGCTGTTCGGTCGGCTCCGGTGGTGCGACAGGTGCCGACCTGACGAGCGCGGACGTGTCGATGACGGGAGGACTGACCGCGAGCGCGGGTGCTCCGCTCGCACATGTCATCACGGCGATGCACGTGACCATCACTCCCACAACTGAACATGTGCGTCCAGAACGCACTGTCAGAATTCCCGCGCGAGCTGGTAGAGGTCGAGGATCCAGAGCAGCAGCGGGATGACGGTGAGCAACAGTGCGTACTCGAAGAGTTCTGCGGCGCGTCGAAGGACGGGAGAGAAGTCGTACGAGGGTGCGATTCGGCCGAAGACGAACGCAGCGAGGGCCAGCGCGGTGCCGATACCGAAGCCGGCGAGTGCCCACGACGAGGGCTCGCTGACCGCCAGTGAGACCACCACCGCGATCACGGTGAGCGTGCCGCCGACGATCTGCGTCGCGGCTTGGGTGAGGTCGCTGTGCGACCGTCCGCGCAGGCACAGGACGACACCGATGACGACCGCGAAGGCGACCGGGATGGCATGAAATCCGGACAGTGGCGCAGCGGCACCGACTGCTGCCGCGCAGGTGACCGCGGTCGCCCCGCCGGTCATTCCAGTCAGATAGGCGTTGGCGAGATGTGAACGCCGTTCGAGTGCATCGACTTTCGGAAGCGCGATCGCACCGATCGCGCCGATGCCATCGATCGCGGGTGCTGGCTCGAATGCGTCCTGATCGATGGGCGCGCCAGCGGTCGGCACCGGAGGCACAGGCAGCTTGGTGAGCAGAATCGTTGCGCGCGAGGCCATGCAGACGGTCAGCAATCCGACGGTGGCGAGAATGGCGCACACCTTTTCCACGTCCAGATCGCTCACGAGTCGAGACGTGGCTGCCGCTGCGGTCAGCAGCGCGGCAGTGGTCAGGGCACTGTGCGTGATCGGTCCGACCGCCGTCACCCGATACGAGCAGACGGCAGCGAGGAGTACCAGAGTGCAGCCGAGCGCCAGATGCGCAGCACCGAAGGTGCCGGGAGGGGCGAGGAGTCCAGTGACGAACGCGAAGGGCATGGCCGCGGCCGATAGCACGGTCGCGGTGGCGGCATCGTCGAATTGCCTGGCGATGACCGCAGCTGCGGCGAGAAAAGCCAGAGCCGCCGCGCCGCCGAAAATCGCTGTCGTGCTGCCCATTCCGCCGGTTCGGGCGAGGGCGAGCGAGGCTGCGCCACCCAGGCCGGCGACCAGTGCGGCACCATAGCCCGTGTAGCGGGCAGCGGTGGGTGACCACGCGGCGAACACGGAGTCGTTCAGGCGTGCGACCGCGTCGACGACATCGTCGAACAGTACAGGTGACTCGCCGGTCTCGACCGACCGGAGCATCAACAGATCGCCATCGCGCACTCCCGACTCCGACAGCGTGCGGTTGGGTGCCAAAGGCTCGCGCCCGACGTGCGCCAACGTCCAACGGTGGTGTCGGTCCTGGATCTTCTGCGGCGGGTCGAGATCGTCGGGGTCGCGGCGGAGCGGAACGCGTGACTCGATGTGCTCGACGAGTTCGCCGATCAGCACCGCGATCGGCACGGCGGCAGGCAGCCCGACGTCGAGTTGTGCATCGCCTCCGAGGACCGACACTCGCACCAGGGCGGGTTCGATCCGAGCGGTGTCGGCGGTGCGCTGCTCGGTGGGGGAGGCGCCACCGGACACCCTCGACGTGTCCACAGATGTCATGTTTGTCCGTTCTTTCTGTGATTCGCAGCTAACATAGCGAACTACTGCGTCGGCGACCAAACAAGTCTCAACAGGTCTGGAAGCCAAGGGACGCAGTGTGTGTCCGGGTTCTGTGGGGGGATGAGTTGGTTTCGACGACGGAGGGGTTCGTGCGGCGCGCGCGCATTGCCGTCCCGCGTGCTCCCGGCGGCGAGTTGACCATCGCGGCGCCACCGGACGTGCCGCGCGTGGTCCCGGGGAACCTGTTGATGAAGTTGCTGCCCGTCGTGATGATCGTGGCGGTCATCGGCATGCTCGCGCTCATGTTCGCCACCGGCGGCCGCAACATTCTCAGCAATCCGCTGTTCATGATGTTTCCGCTGATGATGCTCATGTCGATGTTCGGCATGTTCGCCGCGGGAGGTCGGGGCGGGGGTAAACGGGCGGCAGAGCTCAACGAGGAGCGCAAAGACTACTTCCGGTATCTCGGCCAGTTGCGCGAACAGGTCCGCGACACCGTCGACAAGCAGCGGGCTGCGCTGACCTGGAGCCATCCTGACCCGCGTGCGCTGCCCGGTCTGATCGGTACGCGTCGGATGTGGGAGCGTCGGCCCTCGGACTCCGACTTCGCGCACATCCGGATCGGTGTCGGCGCACATGGTCTCGCCACGCGCCTGATGGCGCCAGAGACAGGTCCGCTCGAAGACCTCGAGCCCGTCTCGATGGTGGCATTGCGACGATTCGTGCGTACGCACTCGGTGGTGCACCGCTTGCCGACGTCGATTTCGTTGCGCGGATTCCCCGCGATCAACATCGGGGGCGTTCGTCAGCAGACCCGCGACGTGGTGCGAGCCATCGTCGCAGAACTGTGCGTGTTCCACGGGCCTGATCACCTGCGGATCGCGATCGTCACCTCCGACCCGGCAGGTGAGGCATGGGACTGGGCGAAATGGCTTCCCCACGTGGGACATCCGGATGCATTCGACGGACTGGGGCCGACGCGCATGGTGTTCGGATCACTCGCCGACCTCGAGGCATCACTGGCATCCGAGTTGCTCGACCGTGGTCGGTTCAGCAGATCCGCGCCACCTGTGTCGGGACGCTTCCACCTCGTCGTGATCATCGACGACGGGCGAGTCGTCGGCGACGAGCGGCTGATCAACGACGCCGGTACCGAACAGGTGACCGTAGTCGACCTCACGGCGCCGCCCGACGGTCTGGCTGCGCGACGCGGTCTCGACCTTGCGATACGCGGCGAAAAGGTCTGTGCGCGAAGCGCTGTGGGTGTCGAAGAGTTCGCAGACGTCGACTCGCTGACGGTCGCCGAAGCCGAGGCGATCGCCCGGAGACTGGCGCGTTACCACCTGGCCACCGCGGCGAGCATCGCCAACCTCGACTCGGAGGCCACCGCAGGTGATCCCGGCCTGCCTGCACTGCTCGGCATCGACGACGTCGCGCGCTTCGACCCCGCCGTCGAGTGGCGCGGTCGGGTGGGCAGGGATCGGTTGCGCGTTCCGATCGGCTTCCAACCCAACGGCACGCCGGTGGAGCTCGACATCAAGGAGAGCGCGCACGGTGGAACCGGACCGCACGGACTGTGCATCGGTGCAACGGGTTCGGGAAAATCGGAGTTCTTACGAACCCTCGTCGTGTCCATGTTGGCCACGCACTCTCCGGCCGAACTCAACCTCGTCCTCGTCGACTTCAAGGGTGGAGCCACTTTCCTCGGTCTCGAATCCGCGCCGCACGTCGCTGCGATCATCACCAACCTCGAACAAGAACTCGCGATGGTGGACCGGATGAAGGATGCCCTGTCCGGCGAGATGACCCGTCGACAGGAGGTACTTCGCGCTGCCGGGAACTTCGCCAATGTCGCCGAATACGAGCGTGCCCGGGCGTCGGGAGTGCGCCTGGAACCGCTGCCCGCACTGTTCATCGTCGTCGACGAATTCTCCGAACTGCTCTCACAGAAACCGGATTTCGCGGAACTGTTCGTGGCGATCGGCCGATTGGGTCGCTCACTACACATCCATCTGCTGCTCGCATCCCAGCGCTTGGAAGAGGGAAAACTCCGTGGCCTGGACAGTCACCTCTCCTACCGCATCGGGTTGAAGACGTTCTCGGCCAACGAATCCCGGTCGGTACTCGGTGTCCCCGACGCCTATCATCTGCCGAGTGTTCCGGGCTCGGCATATCTCAAATGTGACAGTGCCGAACCGATCAGGTTCAACACGTCGTACGTATCCGGGCCATATCACTCGCCGTCCGCTCACCGCGACGACCCCGACGACGGCTCGCGGCGTCCGCGCGCACGGATGAAGATGTTCACCGCACTGCCCGTCCCCCTCGACGATCTGGATGCGTCGCTGATGGCGGAGAGCGCCTCAGGCCCGGGCGGTTCGGTGCTCGATGCCGCCCTGGCGCTGCTCGACGAAGAACCACCGTCTCGCGATGGAAGTGCCGGAGTGGGCGGAGTCGCAGCCGTGGGCGTCCCGACGTTGTTGCAGACGCTCGTCGGTCGTATCGCCGGACACGGTCCTGCCGCGCACGGTGTGTGGTTGCCGCCGCTCGACGAGTCGCCGACAGTCGACGCGTTGGTCGGGAGTGACGGTGGCAAACCCTCGGCGCACGGAAATCTCGTCGTCGCCGTCGGCATCGTCGACCGCCCCTTCGATCAACGCCGCGATCTTCATCTCCTCGACGTCTCCGGCGGCGCAGGCAATGTCGCCGTCGTGGGCGGCCCGCAGTCGGGCAAGTCGACGACGCTGCGCACGTTCATCATGTCGATGGCGGCGACTCACACACCCGAGCAGGTGCAGTTCTACTGTCTCGACTTCGGCGGGGGCAGTCTCACCGGACTCGCCGGTCTCCCGCACGTCGGCACGGTCGCCTCGCGCGGTGACCTCGACGCGGTGCGCCGCACGGTCGCCGAGGTGTCGGCGATCCTGCGTCGACGCGAGTTGTTGTTCGCTCGCCTCGGGATCGAATCGGTACAGGATTTTCGAGCCCGGCGCGCGCAGTGGTTCGCCACGGGTGTGCTCGCCGACGACGACCCTCTCACGCAGGACCGTCACGGCGACGTGTTCCTGGTCTTCGATGGCGTCGGCGTGCTGCGCGGCGAGTTCGACTTCCTCGACGACCAGATCAGCACGCTTGTGTCACAGGGGCTTTCGTACGGTGTGCATGTCGTTGTCTCGGCGTCGAGGTGGGCGGAGGTCAAGCCGGCGATGCGCGACCTGATGGGCAGTCGGATCGAACTGCGCCTCGGCGACCCCGCCGACTCCACCATGGGACGACGTACGGCGGCGTCGGTACCTCAGAACAGACCCGGCCGCGGACTCACCGAGCAGGAACTACACATGCTCATCGCACTTCCGCGACTCGACGGCGTCCGCTCGGCGGAGTCGCTGCGTGCAGGGGTTGCGCAGGCCGTCGCGAGGTTGCAACACACCTACGGTGACGACCGGCAGGCGATGCCGGTCCGCAAGCTCGGCACCGAGATCAGCAGGGACCGCGTCGACGAACTGGTGGCGGCGTCGACGATCACATTGCGCCCGAACCAGGTTGCGATCGGTGTCGGAGAACTCGAGCTGGCGCCGGTGATCCTCGACTTCGGGGTGCAACCGCACTTCATGGTCTTCTCCGACGTCGAACACGGAAAGACCAACGTACTGAAGACGATC
Source organism: Gordonia otitidis (assembly GCF_020735545.1). Classification (NCBI taxonomy): domain Bacteria; kingdom Bacillati; phylum Actinomycetota; class Actinomycetes; order Mycobacteriales; family Gordoniaceae; genus Gordonia; species Gordonia otitidis. The sequence goes on along the minus strand of NZ_CP085974.1, from coordinate 502,730 downwards.
GTCAACGGTCTCGTCCGCGGATCGACCCCCGACGAGGTGAAGATCGTGCTCGTCGACTTCAGACGGACGATGCTCGGCATCATCGAAGGTGACCACCTCGCCGGGTATGCGAGTTCGACCGAGAGCGCGGGATCGATGATGACCCAGCTGGCCGGCTACTTCCGCGATCGTCTCCCGCCCGACGACCTGACGGTGCAGCAGCTCAAAGATCGCAGTTGGTGGTCTGGTCCAGACGTGTACGTGGTCATCGACGACTACGACATGGTGGCGACCGGCGCACGGCATCCCATCGAGCCGCTGGTCGAGATGGCCTCGCACGCGCGTGACATCGGACTGCACATCGTCCTCGCACGGCGGTCCGGGGGCGTCGGGCGGGCCATGTTCGATCCGATGATCGCGCGATTGAAGGACCTGTCCAGCGACGTCCTGCTCATGAGCGGCGACCGAGACGAGGGGTACATCGTCGGGCGGTCGCGGATGCAACAGCTCGTGCCGGGCCGCGGCGAACTCATCTCACGAATCCGGCCACAGGAGATGATCCAGGTGGCACTCGAGCCAGGCGCATGAGCATCGGACCGACGGCGACACCGTCACACTCGGTGCCGGCGTCACACTCAGCAACGCAGACGCCGGTCGTCGTCGACCTGGCGTATGGCGACGTGGTCGTCGACGCTGCTGGTCGACGCGAGCGGTTCGACGTCACCTACCTCCTCGATCACATCGACTCGACGTTCGTCACCGTCGATGACGTGCCGCGACCTGCCGAGGAGGTCTGGCGCGAGGCGTTGCGGGCGGTCGTGCGTCACGCCGGCCCCGCGCCGCTTGTGATCGGCCACCCGAGCACCTGGGGCTCGGTGCGGCGCGGGGTCCTCGCCCGCGCAGCTGCCGCGGCGGGGGTGCCCGTCACCCTGCTGCCGCGCGCCGTGCTCGTCGCGCGTAGTCACAGCGACACCGTGATGGGCAATTGTGTGGTGGTGGAGACAACGCATCGACCGTGTTACCCGGGCACGACGCCGGGAGCGTGGGACGTGCAGCGGATGCTCCGGACGTCGACGGGCTGGATGGTGGAACGTAGCGGTGTCCTGACTCTGGGCGAGGACGCGGAGATGGGGGAGCAGATCGTCGCACTCATCGACGACTCGGTGGAGGCGGTCTTCGTCGACGGTGCCGACCCTGCGGAGGTGCAGAACGCGATCGAGCAGATCTGCGTGTACGCCGTCGCCGGGCGCGTGGTCGCGGTCGATCGGAGTCTGCTGCGTCGCCACGGCGCACGCACCACCGTCGTGGCCCCGCTACCCGACGTGGTGGTGTCGGCGTCGCCGGACCCGACTGCGAGGCCGTCGTGGCTGCGGCGGCACCGGGTGTCTGTGGCCGCCGCTGCGGCGATCGTGACGGGCCTCGCGGTGCTCGGCGTCGTCGGATGGCGACACGACGGGTCGGCTGGGACCGTGTATCGCGACGCGGCGGTGGGCAGAACGACGTTGTCGGCGCCTGCCTCGTGGCGGGAGAGCCCGCTGCCCGTGCCCGGTGACCCCGACGACCGCGGCACGAGCAGGACGCGCACGGTGTTCACCGATCCCGCGAACGGTGGTCGGATTCTGCTGGTACAGAGTGACGTGCGGCCTGCCTCGACACTGGAGTCCGTCGCGCGCAGTCTGGGTAATCGCATCACCCAGCGAGGCGACGAGGTGGTTAGCGAGTTCTCCGCGTCCACGACCTTCGGCGGCCGCGAGGTGATCGCATACCGGGAAGCGCCCGCGTCCGGATCGGCGATCCGCTGGTACGTCCTGGTAGACGACGACCTCCAGGTCAGCGTCGGCTGTCAGGCCGGTTCGACGGGAGAACCCGTCGACGCCGAATGCGCTCGGGCCGTGTCGACGGTCCAGATCGCCGAGGAGTAGTGGTTTTGACCCTGACCTGCGCTGTCGCGTACTCTGGATCGCTGGTGCGCGGCACCTGTCTTTCTCATGGAAGCAGGTAGCAGAGCCCCCGGGTCCCCACTGGTCGCCGGGAACACGCTCCGCCTGCGCCCCTGACCAGCACCATCGAACAAGAGTTGAGGACCACCTGTGCCTACTTACACCCCGAAGGCCGGTGACATCACACGTACGTGGCATGTCATCGACGCCAGCGACGTGGTGCTCGGCCGGCTGGCCGTGCAGAGCGCCAACCTGCTCCGCGGCAAGCACAAGCCGACCTACGCACCCCACATGGACGGTGGCGATTTCGTCATCATCATCAACGCCGAGAAGGTTGCGCTGACCAGCAACAAGGCTGACCGCAAGCTGAACTACCGGCACTCCGGGCATCCGGGTGGCCTCAAGGTGCAGACCACCGCCGAGCTGCTCGAATCGCACCCCGAGCGGGTCGTCGAGAAGGCGATCACGGGAATGCTGCCCCACACCAAGCTCGGCCGCGCCATGGCCTCGAAGCTCAAGGTGTACGCAGGCCCGAACCATCCCCACGCGGCCCAGCGCCCCGTCCCCTTCGAGATCAAGCAGGTGGCCCAGTGAGCAACGAGAACATCAGCGACGAAGCTGTGGAGAACGCGGTGGAGAATGCCGCTGCCGCCCAGGCCGCTGCCGGTGACGACACCGCCGCCGCCGAGGGAGCTGTCGAAGCCGCCGTGGAGGCCGCAGTCGAGCTCGAGCAGGCCGCAGACGACTACGACACCGAGGCACCCGCTGCCGCCGAGGTCACCATCGATCGTGGCCCCGTGGTCATCGACCGTCCGATCCAGACCGTCGGCCGCCGCAAGGAGGCCGTCGTTCGCGTTCGCATGATGCCCGGTTCGGGTGGGTTCACCCTCAACGGCCGCAGCCTCGAGGAGTACTTCCCCAACAAGGTCCACCAGCAGCTCATCAAGGCTCCGCTGGTGACCGTCGAGCGCACCGAGTCGTTCGACATCTTCGCCAAGCTCGTCGGCGGTGGCCCCTCGGGCCAGGCCGGTGCGCTGCGGCTCGCCATTGCCCGTGCCCTCATCGAGGTCACCCCTGAGGACCGCCCGGCACTGAAGAAGGCAGGCTTCCTCACGCGCGACCCGCGTGCGGTCGAGCGCAAGAAGTACGGCCTGAAGAAGGCCCGCAAGGCGTCGCAGTACTCCAAGCGCTGACTTGGCACGCCTTTTCGGTACCGACGGCGTCCGAGGCCTGGCCAACGATCAACTCACACCCGAGTTGGCGTTGCGCCTGGCCTCGGCCGCCGCGGTCGTTCTCGGACAACTTTCCACACCGCGCGACGACGCACGCGGCACCCGGCCCCAGGTGGTCGTCGGCCGCGACCCGCGCGCATCCAGCGAGATGCTCGAGGCCGCTGTCTGTGCGGGCCTGGCTGCCGTCGGAGCCGACGCCATCCGTGTCGGCGTACTGCCGACGCCCGCGGTCGCATTCCTGACCGGCGACTACGACGCCACGTTCGGCGTCATGATCTCCGCGTCGCACAACCCGATGCCCGACAACGGCATCAAATTCTTCGGCGCGGGCGGACACAAACTCGACGACGAGGTCGAAGACCGGATCGAAGCCGTGATTACCTCCGGCGACGTCCCGCATCCGACAGGCGCAGGCGTCGGCCGACTTCGGGACGCCCCGGACGCCGCTGCGCGCTACGGCGCGCACCTCGCCGCAGCGATCGACGCGCGACTCGACGGCCTCAACGTCGTGGTCGACTGCGCCAACGGCGCAGCGGCACAGGTGGGTCCGCACGTGTTCAGCGCCGCGGGCGCGAACGTCACCACCATCCATGCCGAACCCGACGGCATCAACATCAACGCCGACTGCGGCTCCACACACATGGAGAAACTGCAGGCAGCCGTCCTCGAGCACGGCGCCGACCTCGGCATCGCGTTCGACGGCGACGCCGACAGATGTCTCGCGGTCGATTCGACGGGGCAGCTCGTCGACGGAGACGCCATCATGGCGATCCTGGCCACCGCGCTGCACGCCCGTGGCCGGCTCGTCGACGACGTGCTCGTCGCGACGGTGATGAGCAACCTCGGTCTGCACATCGCGATGCGCGAAGCGGGAATCGAAGTGCGCACCACCGCCGTCGGTGATCGCTACGTGCTGGAGGAGCTGCGTCGCGGGGGCTATTCACTCGGCGGTGAGCAGTCCGGCCACATCGTTTACCCAGACGCGGGAACCACCGGCGACGGCATCCTCACCGGCCTGCTGCTCATGGAGCAGATCGTCAGGTCGGGCAGGCGACTGGCCGACCTCGCGTCGATCGTCACCGTGTTGCCGCAGGAGCTCATCAACGTCCGCGTCGCCGACAAGCACGCCGTCGCGATCGCGGAGTCGGTGCGTGACGCCGTCGACGCAGCCGAGCAGGAGCTGGGATCGACCGGTCGAGTCCTGTTGCGGCCCTCGGGAACCGAGCAGTTGGTGCGGGTCATGGTGGAGGCGCCGACCCCGGAACTCGCGCACGGGGTGGCTGCTCGCATCGCGGGCGTCGTCGCCGACGCCGGGGCTGCGGGATGAGTTCGCCACCCAAGGCGGTCCTGTTCGACTTCTCCGGCACGTTGTTCCGGTTCACCGACAGGCCCGAGTGGTTCGCCGATCTGCACGACGAGAACGGCCAACCGCTGCACCTCGACCATCAGATGGAACTGATCCGACGGATGACCCAGCCCGTCGGGCTGCCGGCCGCCGTCGAGGATGACGATCGGATCTCCTGGGAGAGAAGGGATCTCGATCCCGCTGAGCATCGTCGTGCCTACCTCGCGATCCTGCGTGCGTCCGGACTCACGGTTCCCGGGCAGGCGGAGTCGCTCTACGAGCGCGTGCTCGATCCGGCGTCGTGGGAGCCGTTCGACGACACCGAGGCCGTCTTGCGTGGCCTGCGTTCGGCGGGGGTTCCGGTCGGCGTCGTCAGCAACATCGCCTTCGACGTCCGCAAGGTTCTCGAGCGTGTCGGCCTACGTGATCTGGTCGGGTCGTACGCGCTGTCGTACGAGGTCGGTGCGATCAAACCAAACCCCCGTATCTTCCACGCGGCCCTCGACGAACTCGGGGTCGCCGGGTACGACGCGCTCATGATCGGCGACAGCCAGGAAGCCGACGGCGGCGCGACGAGGATCGGCTGCGCTTTCGAGCTGGTCCATGACGTCCCGCCTACCGATCGGCCCACGGCGCTCCTCGATGCCGTTGCACGCCATGGCATCGCGCTGCCGTGACCGCGGCCCGCGGCCGAGCGACACATCGAGACGTCGAGTGCGGAATTCTCGACGAACATGGAACCCACAGCACTTGCTCAGCGTCTAGACTTCAACGCCACACGTAGAGTGCCGTAGACCGGACATCCCGACGACGGAACACCGAGGCATCTCGACAAGACGTGACGGTGGATGGACGGGGGCAGGACTGTGCCGAAGAGTGGGCCGCATGCCGCGGTAGATCACGTGCGTGTCGACGTCGATCAGGTCAATGCGGTGGCGTCGTTCTATCGACACGCGTCTTCGGTGGTCGCCGCTGCAGCGTCGGACATGGAATCCCGACCGTTCGGGCGGTGGAGCGTCGGGGAAGCGTATGCCCTGATGGCGCAACGCTATGGTGCGATGGGCGAGCATCTCGTCGGGCGTCTCCGAGCGCAGGCCGCCGCAGCAGCCGACCTCGCCGACATACTGACCCAGGGAGCATCGCGCCTCGACGATGCCGACTCCGCCGGCGCGTCGACGATACGTCGAGCCGACGGTCGCGACGCCGCCGCGGCAGCGTCATCTCAGGGGTCCGCCCGTGCCACCGGGAGTCCCTCGTGAGTCGGAGACCGGGCAGTCTTGCCGAACTACGGACACAGGCGATCGCGGGCAGCGACGAGTTGATCTCACTGATGGGTGTCGGGCGAACACTGGGGATCGACGTGCCCGCTGACGACGACGAGATCCGAAAACCGTTGGCGCGCATAGGCCAGTTCGACATCGCCGGACTCTCCGACGACGCGCACCGACTCGCATCCGCCCATCGTGTGGTCGCCGAGCAACTGCACTGCCTGCCCGAGCAGCAGGTCAGGCTCGACGACGGATGGTCGAGCGCGTCGGGCGACGCAGCGATCGGCCACGTCCTCGATCTTCAGCGTCGCATCGAAGCAGACCTCGGCGCGCTGCGCGCCCTGTCCGACTCGACGAACGCAGCGGCGACGGGCATCGACCGTCTCTTACGGACGTGGTACGTCACTGTCGCGCGCTGTTCGTCCCCACTCGTGGCGGGAGTACCCAGCGGCGAACTGCCGACAGCGATTCTCACCGGGAGGATGCCGCTCACGCTCGTCGCCGCCGACATTCTCTCCCGCGTTCACCTGTTCCTCAGCACCGCCGAGACGACGGTCGCTGCACTCGACGACATCCTGCACACTCTCAACCGTGCGACGGAGGGCCTTGATGGCGACGCATATCAGACCGGCGATCGAGGTAGGGGACGTCTCGACGTGAATCATGCGAAAGCGCAGAGCACGTTGATCGTGATCCCCGAGGCGCCGGCCGGTGAGGAGCGGCCCGGCGCGCATGCGCCTGTCGGACCCGGCGCGCATGCGCCTGCGGGGCCCGAAGCGCATGCGCGTTCGGGTGAGCAGCCGGATCACACGGGCGAGAACCCGCCCCGGTCAGGTCGTCAGTCCGAGAGTGTCGACGTCCCATTGACCCTGCCGCGCCCCGATCAGCCCGCCACGTCCACGCAGGCGCCGCAGTCAGTCCCCGGCCCCCAGTCAGTCCCCGGCCCGCAGTCAGTCCCCGGCCCGCCGGCCGACCAGCCACCGCCGGGTGGCGATGGCCCGCGAGCCGATCAACCCCTGTCGCAGGTCCCCGAATCAGATTCCGCGGCCGATCTGGCACTGGCGGGTGACCAGTGACCATCGCAGATCAGATCGACGCGCTTGCCCGCGCGGCGACAGAGTCGATCGTCGGTGCCTCACGTGAGTTCAGCGCGACACAGACCGACCTGGCAAGCGCGTGTGCCGAGCACCGGAGCCGATCCGGCTCCCCATCGACACGGGCGCGTGAGCAGCTCGTCATCGACGCAGACGAAGCCGACGCGCTTCCCCGCGTGCTGTTGCCTGCCGACATGGCCGAGGCCAGTCCGCATTCTCCCGCTGAGAGCACATAGGCTGAGCTACGTGGCCCGGAAAAAGCGCATCTCCGCCAAGTCCCCCGACAAGTTGGCCAAGCAGCTCGCTCGGCGTGGTCCGCACAAGGTGTTGCGGGGCGACCTCGGCATCGTCGGCATGCATGGCCAGGTCTTCACACCGGCCGACGCCGGTCGGTATCCGGCCGTCGCTTTCGGTCACGGGTGGTTGAGCAGCGCCAAACGCTATCGCGACCTGCTGTACCACTTCGCCTCATGGGGCATCGTCGTCGCGGCGCCCGACGATCAGAAGGGAGTACTGGCCTCCGACGTCGGTCTGGCAGCCGATCTGCGTGCCGCCGCGACGGTCGTCAGCAACTACTCACTCGGCACCGGAGAAGTCACCGTCGACCGTGACCGTATCGGTGTGATCGGTCACGGTTTCGGCGCCGCTGCCGCCGTGATCGCCGCGAGTGACGAGCAGTTGCTCGGGCAGGAAGCGCTCGCTCTGCGCAGCGTCGTGGCACTGTTCCCCGCCCCGACGACCGATGCTCTGCCGAAAGCCGCGGCGACTGCCACGGCTCCGTGTCTGATCCTGACCGGTGCGCGCGAGCTCGACAACGTCGACGCGAACGCCCTGACGTTGGCGCGTGACTACGCGGGCGATGTGTCGTTGCGCACCATCCCGAAGGCCACGCGTGCCGACATCGTCGCGCGACCGTCGATCAAGTCGCTGATCGGGTTGAGTGCGGTCGACCGCAAGTCGCATTCGACCGTACGTGCGATCAGTACGGGATTCTTGCTGTACACCCTGACCGGAGACCCCCAGTACGCGGGCTTCACCGACCCCGAGGCGCAGATCGGCAAGACCACGGTCGTCGACGTCGAGGAACCGCCGGAGGAGCGGCTCGACTCGGTGTCGCGTCTGTTCGGTGCGAAGTCGAGCGGTGCGGGTCGTCAATTGCTCGCAAAATCCCCGGTACGCTGAACATCTATGTGTGGAATCGTCGGATACGTGGGCAGGCGCGATGCCCTTGACATCGTTGTCGAGGCGCTGCGCCGGATGGAATACCGCGGATATGACTCGGCGGGCGTCGCCATTCTCGACGGGCACGGTCACACGACCGTCGAAAAGAAGGCAGGTCGCCTCGAGAACCTGGACAAGCAGATCGCGTCGGTCGGTCGGGATGCCCTCGCGGGCACGACCGGAATGGGGCACACACGATGGGCGACGCACGGGCAGCCCACCGACCGCAACGCCCACCCGCATGTGAGCACTGACGGCAAGCTCGCCGTCGTGCACAACGGGATCATCGAGAACTACGCACCGCTGCGTGCCGAGCTCGAAGCCGAGGGCATCGAGTTCACCTCCGACACAGACACCGAGACCGCGGTGCATCTCGTGGAGCGCGAGTACAACTTCGGCCCGACCGCGGGTGACTTCGTGGCGAGCGCCTACTCGGCGCTGCGTCGACTCGACGGTGCGTTCACGTTGGTGTTCACCCACTCCGATCATCCCGACACGATCGTCGCGGCACGACGGTCGACGCCGCTGGTCGTCGGCGTCGGTGAGGGCGAGATGTTCGTCGCCTCCGATGTCACCGCCTTCATCGAACACACCCGGGATGCCGTCGAGCTCGGTCAGGACGAGGTCGTGGTGATCTCGGCCGACAGCTACACCATCACCGACTTCGAACAGAACCCCCGCCCGGGCAAACCGTTCCACATCAATTGGGATCTGGCTGCCGCGGAGAAGGGTGGCTACGACTACTTCATGCTCAAGGAGATCGCCGAGCAGCCCCGAGCTCTCGCCGACACACTCCTGGGGCACCTGGAGAACGGGCGGATCGTCCTCGACGAGCAGCGTCTGTCCGATGACGACCTGCGCGACGTCGACAAGGTCTTCGTCGTCGCCTGTGGAACCGCCTATCACGCAGGCATGCTCGCCAAGTACGCCATCGAGCACTGGACCCGGCTGCCCGTCGAGGTCGAGCTGGCAAGCGAGTTCCGCTACCGCGACCCGGTGCTCGACCGACAGACCCTCGTCGTGGCCATCTCGCAGTCCGGCGAGACCGCCGACACGCTCGAGGCCGTCAGGCATGCCAAGGATCAGAAGGCCCGGGTCCTCGCGATCTGCAACACCAACGGTGCGCAGATTCCCCGCGAGTCCGACGCTGTGCTCTACACACATGCCGGCCCCGAGATCGGCGTCGCCTCGACGAAGTGTTTCCTCGCGCAGATCGCCGCCGCCTATCTCGTCGGTCTCGCGCTCGCTCAGGCGCGCGGCACCAAGTACGCCGACGAGGTCGCGCGGGAGTTCGGTGCGATGGAGGCCATGGTCGACGCCGTGACCGAGGTGCTCGGCACGATGGATCCCGTCCGCGAACTCGCGGAGTCGCTCGCCGATCGCCCGACCGTGCTGTTCATCGGGCGTCACGTCGGTTACCCGGTGGCGCTCGAGGGAGCGCTCAAGCTCAAGGAGCTCGCCTACATGCACGCCGAGGGGTTCGCGGCGGGTGAGCTCAAACACGGTCCGATCGCCCTCATCGAGGACGGACTGCCTGTCATCGTCGTGATGCCGCAGGCCGATGGCCGTGCGGTGCTGCATTCCAAGATGGTCAGCAACATCCGGGAGATCCAGGCGCGCGGAGCGCGGACCATCGTGATCGCCGAGGACGACGACGATGCCGCGCGCGCGGTCGCCGACCACTTCATCCCGATCCCGAAGACGCCGACGCTGTTGCAGCCGCTGGTGTCGACCGTGCCGCTGCAGGTCTTCGCCGCGAGCGTCGCGCAGGCACGCGGCTACGACGTCGACAAGCCGCGAAACCTCGCCAAGTCGGTCACGGTCGAATAGGGGAGCCACATGCCGGTCAGCTACCTCACCGCCGACGCCGTCCGAGCCGCGGAACGCGCGACAGGGGAGTTGCTGACCAACGGCACGCTGATGCGCCGCGCCTCCCACGGTGTGGCCGGAGCAGTGCTCGCACTCCTTCGTGACCGATCAGGCGCCGTCGTCGGGCGCACTGTCGGCCTAGTAATCGGAGCAGGCGACAACGGCGGCGATGCGTTGTACGCCGGAGCCGAACTCGCGAGGCGCGGTGTGGCTGTCCGTGCGGTCCTCCTTTCTCCCGACAAGGCACACCCCGGCGGGCTGACGGCTCTCCGACGCGCGGGCGGTCGGGTCGTCGACGCACTGCCGGGTTCGCTCGACGCCGTCGTCGACGGTGTCGTGGGTATCGGCGGGCACGGGCCCCTGCGACCGGCCGCGGCAACGGTGTTCGCGTCGATCGACCCCGCCACACCGATCGTCGCCGTCGACCTTCCGTCCGGGGTCGACGCCGACACCGGACAGGTCAACCACCCGGCGGTACGCGCCGACGTGACCGTCACCTTCGGGGTGCGGCGACACGCTCACCTGCTCGCGGCACCACAGTGCGGCCGAATCGAGCTCGTCGACATCGGGCTGGCTGAGGATCCCGAGGGAGAGCCGACATCGACCGGGGGCACCGGCGCGCAGTCGCCACGCCTGTACGCGCTGACCGACGCCGAGATCGCCGACGCGTGGCCGATACCTGGCCCGCACGACGACAAATACACGCAAGGTGTCGTCGGAGTGATCGCCGGCTCGCATCGCTATCCGGGCGCGGGAATCCTGTGCACGGGTGCCGCCGTGACCGCGACATCGGGCATGACGCGGTACGTCGGATCAGCGCACGCCGAGGTGGTGGAGCACTTCCCGGAAGTGGTCGCGGTGCCCGAGTTCGCCGACGCCGGTCGGGTACAGGCATGGGTCGTCGGCCCGGGAGCCGGAACCGACGACGCGGCCACCGAACTCCTGGGCAAGATCCTCGCCACAGAACTCCCGGTTCTCGTCGATGCCGACGGGCTGACCGTGTTGTCGGAGCATCCAGATCTCGTGCGCGGGCGCGACGCCCCGACGTTGCTGACGCCGCACGCGGGCGAATTCGCTCGGCTCACCGGGGAAGAAGTGGGCGCCAATCGTCTCGGGGCCGTCGCCGGACTCGCACGACGCTGGGGCGTCACGGTGCTCTTGAAGGGGCGCGTGACCTTGGTCGCGGAGTCCGACGGCACGGTGTTCGGCAACGACGCGCAATCGTCGTGGGCGGCGACCGCCGGAGCGGGTGACGTGTTGTCGGGGATCGCGGGCGCTCTTCTCGCCGCGGGTCTGCCGCCCCTGTGGGCGGGCGCAGCAGCAGCGCGCGTGCACGCCCACTCCGCGGCGCTGGCCAGCGGTGGCGCACCCATCGGGGCGTCGAACCTGCTCGGTGCGCTGAGGCCGGCGATCCGCCGTCTGCTGGCCTGAGGCACGAGCAGGCTCCGCGAATGGGTGGGACCTCTCGGATCGCCGATCACGACCCCCTGAGTGCGACACAAACCACTTCCGCGGATCTGGGACAATGGTCGCGATGACCTCTCACGATCCGACGCCCGGCGCCTTGCCCGCAGCCCTGACGGCGACCATCGATCTCGACGCGATCGCGCACAACGTCGGTGTGCTCCGCGCCGCGTCGGGCACCGATCTGATCGCGGTGGTCAAGGCGAACGGCTACGGGCATGGTGCCGCGCCGGTCGCGCGAGCGACACTCGAAGCCGGAGCGGCAGAACTCGGCGTCGCGCACATCACGGAGGCGCTGGCGTTGCGCGACGCAGGTATCGACGCCCACATCACCGCGTGGCTGCACACCAACCACGCCCCGTTCGATGCCGCGATCTCCGCAGACATCGACATCGCGCTGTCGTCACGGCGTCAGCTCGCCCGTGTCGTCGACGCCGCGCAGCGTCTGGGACTCTCCGCCACTGTGACCGCCAAGGTCGACACCGGGCTCAATCGCAGCGGTGTCGCCGCCGACGAATGGGCCGACTTCGCGGACGATCTCGCCAAGGCGAAAGCCGACGGCGCGGTGCGGGTACGCGCGATCATGTGCCATCTCGTGCGCGGCGACGAGCCGGAGCATCCGTTGAACTCGCAGCAGGCCGAACGCCTCGACGCCGCTGCCGCAGATCTCGCGCAGCTGGGGAGCCCCGCCGAGGTGATGCACATCGCCAATTCGCCGGCGGCGCTCACTCGTCCGGACCTCGCCCGCGACCTGGTGCGGCCCGGCCTCGCGCTCTACGGATGCAGCCCGATTCCTGAGCGCGGTGACTTCGGGCTGGTACCCGCGATGACACTGCGCGCCGAGGTCGCGTTGGTCAAGACACTCGCCGCAGGGCAGGGCGTCTCGTACAACCACCACTGGACGTCGGAACGCGACACCATGATCGCGGTGATTCCGGCCGGCTACGCCGACGGTGTGCCGCGGTTGCTGTCCAACCAGATGCGGGTACAGATCAACGGTCGCAGTTTCCCTCAGGTCGGTCGGATCTGTATGGACCAGTTCGTGATCGACCTCGGCCCCGATGGTGACGGCGTCGCGGAGGGCGACATCGCCGAACTGTTCGGAACGGGGGCCGACGGCGCCCCGATCGCCCGTGAGTGGGCCGATCAGATCGGCACCATCGACTACGAGATCATCAGCGGGATCGGCGCACGAGCCCATCGCCGGTATGTGGGCCGGGCGGCCCGCGAAACCCGAACGGCGCAGCGGTGAAGCCTTACGAACGGCTCGGTCTCGTCGCAGGCCTCGGAGGTCTCGGCGCGCTCGGCGGGCTGGCCGCCGCGGGCGCGGGTCGTGCGCTGGCTCGGCGTCGCGAGGACTCACGCGACGACCCCTACGCCGGAATCGATTTCACTGCCATCTACTCCGACGAGGCGTCGACGGTGACCACCGACGACGGCCTCGCCCTCGCCGTCCGCACCGTCGATCTCGGCGGTCTGCAGTCGCGCGAGACGCCCGAGGTAACCGTGCTTTTCGTGCACGGATTCAGTCTTCGCATGGCGTCGTGGCATTTCCAACGGTTCGACCTCGCGGCGGCGTGGGCCGACCGGCGCATCCGGATGGTGTTCTTCGACCATCGCGGGCACGGGAAGTCCGACGCCGCTCCGCCCGAGACCTGCACCATCGCTCAGATCTCCGACGACGTCGGTGCCGTGATGCGGACCGTCGCGCCGTCGGGAAGCGTTGTGCTGTGCGGACATTCGATGGGTGGGATGTCGATCATGGCGCTCGCGCGTCGCCACCCCGAACTGTTCGGCCCCGACGGGCCCGTCGCGGGCGTTGCGTTGGTGGCAACGGCTGCCAAGGGTCTCACGGAAGCGGGACTCGCGCGTGGGCTGCGGAATCCACTGGTGGACGCGTTCCGCGCCACCGTGCGCCACACGCCGCGAGTGATCGAAGCCGGCCGCGATCTGACGAGACTGATCCTCGAACCGGTGCTCGTGTCGGCGAGTTTCGGGCCGGACTTCCACAGCGCGGCGCTCGGTCGGGCGGTGGAGAAGATGATCCAGAACACGCCGATCTCGACCGTCGTGAGTTTCCTCAACGCGTTGGAGCACCACGACGAGTCGATGGGTCTTCCCGTGATCGCACAGGTGCCGACCACTGTCGTGTGCGGTACCGCCGATCAGATGACACCGCTGCCGAATTCGCTGCACATGTTCGGCGATCTCGGCGACGACTCCCGACTCGACATCGTCGACGGCGCCGGACACATGGTCCTGATGGAGCAACCGGATCGGGTGACCGACGCCATCGCCGACCTGGTCGAACGCTCGCGCTCGGCGCTGCCCCAGCCACGACGGCGTCGTATTCCGCTGTTGGGCAGGCGACGATGACCGATACCGGTCGCACGTGGACGCGTGAGCTGCCAGACGTCGCCGACACGGAAGCCCTCGGGGTCGAACTCGGCGAGGATCTCTCGGCGGGCGACGTGGTCATCCTCGACGGACCGCTCGGCGCAGGCAAGACGGCGCTGGCGCGCGGAATCGCCGCGGGACTCGGCGTCGTCGGTCGGGTGTCGTCGCCGACCTTCATCATCGCCCGTGAGCACAAACCCGGTCGACCGGGGCGGCCGGGCATGGTGCACGTCGACGCGTACCGTCTCGGTGGCCTCGACGAACTCGACGCCCTCGACCTCGACACCGATCTCACGGACGCGGTGGTCGTCGTCGAATGGGGGGAGGGTGTCGCGGAGCGTCTTGCCGAACGACACCTGCTGGTGCGATTGCACCGCGATCCCGACACCGATGTCCGCCACGCGCAATGGAGTTGGATAGATGGATGAGATGACGGTGCTCGTCATCGACACGGCAACCGACGTGGTGGTGACCGGCGTCGGAACGGTGACGGGCGCAGCGGTACGCGTGTTGGCGGACCGAGCTGTTGCCGATCACCGGCGGCACGCCGAAGTGCTGACGACCCTGATGTCCGAGGCCATGGACGAGGCAGGGATCAGGCGCGACGGACTCGACGCGATCGTGGTCGGATGTGGCCCCGGTCCGTTCACGGGTCTGCGCGTCGGAATGGCGACCGGGGCCGGATTCGGCGATGCGCTCGGTCTGCCCGTTTACGGTGTGAGTTCACTCGATGCCATCGCTTCGGATGCGGCACGACATTTCCCGTCGAACGCGTCGATGCTCGTGGTGACCGACGCGCGGCGTCGGGAGGTGTATTGGGCGCGGTACGCCGACGGTGAGAGGATCAGCGGGCCGGATGTGTCCGCGCCGGATGTGGTCGCGAACTCGCTTGCCGCTCAACCGGCCGACGTCGCGGCAGGATCACCGCACCATCTCGAACTCTGCGGATGGCGTGGCGAACCGTCGCTGGTGAGCGCCCCGACGGTACGCGGGCTGCTGCTGGCAGGCGCGCACGACGTATTGGCGGGAGCCCCGCCGCGACCGCTCGTCCCGCTCTACCTGCGGCGCCCGGATGCGGTCGAACGCAAAGACCAGCGCGACAAGGCGGTGACTCCCGGATGACCACGCCCGAATTGCTCATCGACCGCCTCGAGTATTCGGACATCCCGCGGTGCGCGGAACTCGAACAGGAGATGTTCGTCGGCGATTCCCCTTGGCCGGCAACCGCCTTCCGCGCCGAGCTGAATGCGCCCTACAACCGGTACTTCGCCGCTCGCGAGACACCGGGAGGTGCGGTCGTCGGCTACGCGGGTATTTCGACGCTCGGCGCTGGCGGCGCTTACGAATGTGAGATCCACACGATCGCCGTCGCCCCGAGCCATCGTGGTCTGGGCTACGGGCGGGCTCTCCTCGCCGAGATGCTGGACGTCGCCGATGCCGCCGATGCTCCGGTCTACCTCGAGGTCAGAACCGACAACGACACGGCGATAGAACTCTACGAACGCAATGGATTTGTTCGACGCGGCGTGCGCCGCAACTACTATCAGCCCTCCGGCGCTGACGCATACACGATGGCGCGTCCGTCCGTCTCGGGGCGTGGAGGTGACCCGGCATGATCGTGATGGGAGTCGAGAGTTCGTGCGACGAGACCGGCGTCGGCATCGTCGAATGGACGCCTGGCGACGGCGATGGTCCGGGAAACGTGACGCTCCTCGCCGACGAGGTGGCCTCGAGTGTCGACGAGCACGCACGGTTCGGGGGTGTGGTGCCCGAGATCGCGTCGCGTGCGCATCTCGAGGCGATCGTTCCGGCGATGCAGCGCGCGCGGGAGGCTGCGGGGATCGACAAGCCCGACGCCATCGCCGTGACCATCGGGCCGGGACTGGCCGGAGCGCTGCTCGTCGGAGTTGCCGCGGCCAAGGCGTATTCGCTGGCATGGGACGTTCCGCTGTATGCGATGAACCATCTCGGCGGCCACGTCGCGGTCGACACCCTCGAGCACGGCCCCACGCCCGAATGTGTTGCGCTGCTCGTGTCCGGCGGTCACACGCATCTGCTTCACGTCACCGACCTGGCCGACCCGATCGTCGAACTGGGCACGACCGTCGACGACGCAGCAGGCGAGGCGTTCGACAAGGTCGCGCGACTGCTCGACCTCGGATTCCCCGGCGGACCGGCACTCGACAAGGCTGCAGCACAGGGCGATCCGCACGCGATCGAGTTCCCGCGCGGCATGACCGGACCCCGCGATGCCCGCTACGACTTCTCATTCTCCGGCGTGAAGACGGCCGTTGCCCGCTACGTCGAGAAGTGCCGTCGCGACGGGGTCGACGTGCCGATCGCCGACGTCGCGGCGTCGTTTCAGGAGGCCGTGGCGGATGTGCTGACGCTCAAGGCGGTTCGTGCGTGTACCGACCTCGGTGTCGACACGTTGGTACTCGGTGGGGGTGCGACGGCCAACTCCCGAATCCGATCGCTCGCCCAGGAGCGCTGCGCTGCGGCGGGTATCACGCTCCGCGTCCCGAAGCCCCGACTCTGCACCGACAACGGTGTGATGATCGCGACGCTCGGAGCTCACGTGATCGCTGGCGGCGCGCAACCGTCCCCGTTGACGGTGGCCACCGATCCTGGACTGAGCGTTCAGGTGTCGCAGGAGCGCTGAGCGGCCGGCGTCACTGCTCGCGCAGCAGTTGTGGGCACCCGTCGGTGAGCGAGGCGAGCGTCTCGCGTTGAGTCGGGCGTGCCTGGGCGTAGCGCTCCTCCCCGGCGGCCGTCAGCGCTGCGAACACCGAGCGCCGGTCGGATTCACACATCGTGCGAGACACCAGCCCGTCTTTCTCGAGTCGCGCGACGACGCGCGACAGTGCGCTCTGGCTGAGGTGCACGCCGCCCGCGAGTTCGCTCATGCGTGCCTGGTGCGCGTCGGACTCGGCGAGCAACTCGAGTACCTCGAACTCGCTCGACGACAGGTTGTGTTTGCTCTGCAGCTCGCGATCGAGCGAACAGAGGACCTTGTTGTAGCGGATCGAGAGATCGCGCCATGCGGCGGCGAGTTCGTCGGAAGATGTCACCGCCTTGGTCATGGACCGCATCCTACCCTCACCGGCGGATATATGTTCGGGCAAAAGATGTGACCGCAATTAATGTAGACGCAATGAATGCACGTGCATATAGTTTCTCGCATGGCACACAACACGCATGAAGTGGTCATCGCGAACAGGTCTGACTCGACGCCCGACGTGGGCGAGCAGGCGTACGACATCCAACCGGTGCACCCCGAACCGTCATCGGACCTACACATCACCTCGGCGACAGGCTGGACGAGCAGGGTCTGGATACTCCTGGTCGTCCTGGCGGGCGCGCTGTTCCTCGACGGCCTCGACATCTCGATGGTCGGCGTCGCGCTGCCGTCGATCGGCACGGATCTGCACATGGGGCAGTCGCAGCTCCAGTGGATCGTGAGTGCTTATGTCCTCGGTTACGGTGGGCTGTTACTGCTCGGCGGGCGGGCCAGCGATCTCTTCGGCCGGCGTCGGGTCTTCCTCGTCGCTCTCGGGGTTTTCGGCGTCGCATCGGTCGCGAGCGCCGTCGTCGACATCAATGGTGTGATCATCGGCCTTCGGTTCGTCAAAGGCATTGCCGCGGCCTTCACGGTCCCCGCGGGACTGTCGATCATCACGACGACATTCGCCGAGGGCCCCGCGCGTAACAAGGCGTTCAGCATCTATACCGTCTGCGGCGCGAGCGGCTTCTCGCTCGGGCTGGTCTTCGGTGGGCTGCTGACCGAACTCTCCTGGCGGGCGACCCTGCTGTTTCCGGGGCCGGTCGCACTGCTCCTGCTCCTCGCCGGAATTCGCGTGATTCCGCGCGCTGCACGTACCCGCATGCAGTGGCGAGAGTTCGACGCACTCGGCGCACTCACCAGTACCGGAGCGTTGCTGCTCCTCGTTCTCGCCGTGGTGCGGGCACCCGAGATCGGGTGGGTGGCCCCGGTGACGATCGTCAGCTTCGCCGCAGCGGTCCTGCTCGGTCTCGCATTCGTCATCGTCGAGTTCCGTCACCGCCACCCGCTCGTGCGTCCGGGAATCCTCCGATCGATGCTCCTGGTGCACGCCAATGTCTCGGGCGCGCTGATGTTCGGCGGCTACGTCGCATTCCAGTTCGTCGTGACGCTCTACCTGCAGGACTCGCTGGGATGGTCTCCGCTGTCGATGGCACTCGCCTTCCTTCCGGCGGGAGCGATCGTGGTGGCCAGTGCCCTTCGGATGGACAGGGTGCTCGACCGGGTGCCGACGCCGTTGCTGCTCGTGGCCGGCTTTTCGGCGTTCCTCGGCGGCTACCTGTGGTTCTCCAGGGTGCAGCCCGGCATGTCCTACGTCGACTTCCTGCTGCCGACGATCGTGCTCCTCGGCGTGGGCTTCGCGCTGTGTTTCCCGTCGATCAACTCGCAGGGCACCGCGGGTGTCGCCGACCATGAGCAGGGCTTGGCGTCCGGTCTGGTGAACACGAGTGTTCAGGTTGGCGGGGCGGTGATGCTGGCTGTCATCACCGCGGTCTTGGCCAGTTCGACCGAGTCGTCGCAGCGCGGGCAACTGCTCGGCGGGATGTCGACGGCGATCTGGGTGGTCAGTGCGCTCGCCGTGGTCGGTCTGGTCGGCGCTCTCGTGGCATCGTGGCTGTCGCGTCGTGTTCCGGCGCGCGTCTGACGGGTCGATGCATGGAGTTGCACCCGGGCCCCTTGAGTGCTGGCACTCTCGCGTATAGAGTGCCAGTAGGCACTGAAGTGAACCTCGGCACCCGCGACGACGAGGTTTCGTGCAGGGCCCGCAAACACATACATCGTTTCTCAGATGAGAAAGTTGAGGACTCACATCGTGGCGAGCGTGAACATCAAGCCGCTTGAGGACAAGATCCTGGTGCAGGCTGTGGAGGCCGAGACGACCACCGCATCCGGTCTGGTCATCCCGGACACCGCCAAGGAGAAGCCCCAGGAGGGCACCGTCATCGCCGTCGGCGAGGGACGTGTCACCGAGCAGGGCA
Organism: Gordonia otitidis; assembly: GCF_020735545.1. NCBI lineage: Bacteria > Bacillati > Actinomycetota > Actinomycetes > Mycobacteriales > Gordoniaceae > Gordonia > Gordonia otitidis. The sequence continues at coordinate 483,881 of NZ_CP085974.1, read as the reverse complement.
ATCGCGTCCCTGTCGACGTCAAAGAAGGCGACACCGTCATCTACAGCAAGTACGGCGGCACCGAGATCAAGTACGCCGGTGAGGAGTACCTGATCCTCTCGTCCCGCGACGTGCTCGCGGTGATCGGCAAGTAACAGCCCACGGACCAACGTGTGGTCGTTCCGCCCCGGGGTCTGTACACAGACCCCGGGGCGGATTACGTTGTGCCCCCATTCATTCCAAGTAGAAGGCACTCAAGAAGGAAATCATGGCCAAACAGATCGAATTCGACGAGAAGGCCCGCCGCTCACTCGAGCGCGGTATCGATCAGCTCGCTGACACGGTCAAGGTGACACTCGGCCCGCGCGGGCGGCACGTGGTGCTGTCCAAGGCGTTCGGCGGACCGGCGGTCACCAACGACGGTGTGACGATCGCGCGCGACATCGAACTCGAGGACCCGTTCGAGAACATGGGTGCTCAGTTGGTGAAGTCGGTCGCCACCAAGACCAACGACGTCGCAGGTGACGGAACGACAACTGCAACTGTTCTCGCGCAGGCGATCGTCAGCGAAGGACTGCGCAACGTCGCGGCAGGCGCGAGTCCCGTCGCGCTGGGCGCGGGTATCTCCAAAGCCGCCGACGCGATCAGCGACGAGCTGGTCCGTGTCGCAACGCCTGTCGAGGGCGAGAAGGCCATCGCACAGGTCGCGACCGTCAGCTCGCGTGATCCCGAGGTCGGCGAGATGGTCGGCAAGGCGATGTCGACGGTCGGCACCGACGGCGTCGTCACGGTCGAAGAGGGTTCGGGTCTGCACACAGAACTGGTCGTCACCGAGGGCGTGCAGTTCGACAAGGGCTATCTCTCGCCGTACTTCATCACCGACCCCGACCTCCAGGAAGCGGTTCTCGAGGATGCACTCGTGCTCCTCTACCGCGACAAGATCAGCTCACTGCCCGATTTCCTCCCGCTGTTGGAGAAGGTCGCGCAGTCGGGCAAGTCTCTGCTGATCGTGGCCGAAGACGTCGAGGGTGAGCCGCTGTCGACGCTCGTGGTCAACTCGATCCGCAAGACCATCAAGGCCGTCGCGGTCAAGGCGCCGTTCTTCGGGGATCGTCGCAAGGCCTTCCTCGACGACCTCGCGGTGGTCACCGGCGGCACCGTGATCTCCACCGACATCGGTCTGTCGCTGGCGACGACCGAACTCGACCAGCTCGGCTCCGTGCGTCGGGCGGTGGTCACCAAGGACACCACCACGCTGGTCGAGGGTGGTGGCTCGAAGGAGGCCGTCGCCGCGCGCGCCGAGCAGATCCGACGCGAGATCGACAACAGCGATTCCGACTGGGATCGCGAGAAGCTCGCCGAGCGTCTGGCGAAGCTCTCCGGCGGCATCGCGGTGATCCGCGTCGGTGCCCCGACCGAGACCGCTCTCAAGGAACGCAAGCACCGCGTCGAGGATGCGGTCGCCGCGGCCAAGGCCGCCGTCGAGGAGGGCATCATCCCCGGTGGTGGTTCTGCGCTCGTGCAGGCGTCCAAGGTGCTCGATTCCCTCGCCGAGGGACTTGGCCAGGACGAGGCGCTCGGTGTCCGGGTCGTCCGTGACGCCGTGCGGTCGCCGTTGTACTGGATCGCCAGCAACGCGGGGGTCGACGGTGCGGTCGTGGTCGACAAGGTCACGCGCGAGGAGACCGGCCACGGTTTCAACGCCGCGACGCTCACCTACGGCGACCTGCTCGCCGACGGCATCATCGACCCGGTCAAGGTGACCCGGTCGGCGGTCGTGAACGCCGCGTCTGCCTCTCGGATGGTGCTGACCACCGAGGCTGCTGTCGCCGACGAGCCCGCCGACGGCGCCGACAGCCAGGGGCACGGTCACGCGCACTGAGCGCTAGGCAGACCTGACGTCACACGAAGGAGCCCGGGCAGATCTCACGGTCTGCCCGGGCTCCTTCGTGTGAAAGTTGTGCTTGTGGCGATGAGGTGTCGTATCCGAGAGGGTGTCGCGACGCGGCGGTGATGACGATGTTGATCGACTGTCGCGCCGATCTCACCGACCGGAGTCGATCAGCTCGCGATGCGTCGTCCGACGCCGCGCTTCATCAACATGCTGCGCTCCGACTCCGACAATCCTCCCCAGATGCCGTAGGGCTCAGCGACGGCCAGGGCGTGCTCGCGGCAGTGTGCGATGACGGGGCATTGGTGGCACATCTCCTTTGCGCGACGCTCACGCTGGGCACGCGCTCGTCCGCGCTCACCGTCCGGATGAAAGAACATGGAGGAATCGACACCACGGCAAAGGCCTTGCATCTGCCAATCCCAGATATCGGCATTAGGTCCGGGAAGGTGATTGGGCTGAGGCATGGCACGAACTCCTTTGATTCTCGAGGTACCGCTGCTCTGCTCCGCCGACCCTGAGACCGCCGGAACCACACTTGCGCATCGCCACTTGGGCTGTGCATCGCAAACACTATGCGGACGGCGGAAACAGCGTCAATAGTGCCTCTCGAGGACAAGATCGTTCAAAAAATTCCATCGTTGTTAACGAAATGTTGTGTGGTCGCGTCGAACTAGCACAACCCCGCCCCGCCACCTGCGCGGACCCTCCAGGAGGTTATCCGAGGTGCTGTGAGCAGCGCCGATGCCGATCGATTTCCCTCTCGCCGGGTGAAAGTGCGATCGTGGGCGCGCGCACGGCCGAGAACGCGGGTAACACGGCGGAAATGTATTCATCATGCGTACGTGACGCGGACGTCGAATTAAAGAATTGTGACGGCACGTTAAATTCAGGAAAACGGGGAGGTCTGAAGTGATGTGGACCACGAAATCGTTGCTGAATTCGTTGCGAATTGAATGGTGGGCGGCCGTCGAGCGTGGAGGCACGGGCGATGGCGCAGCCGCCCTGACGATGCTCAGCCGGCTCCGGGAACGTGCCCGCATCGTGGATGCGTCCGATGTGGTGTCGTTGGCGTGGAGCACGACGGCATCCCTGTACCGCCAGGCCGGCCGTCACGACGTCGCCATCGCCTTCGACGCGGCCGCGCTGTCGGCTCTACCCGGTCCCGTGCGGTGTGGCGATCCGTGGTTGCGGGTCGCCGCTCACGACGCGCTGGTCGGACTCGCCGCGGACAACCTCGGACAGCTCCGCTTCCCGGTGACGGCACGATTGCTCGCGCGCGCCGGCGAGCTGTGCCCCGGGTACGAGCCGTCGTTCGGAGGAGGGACCGACGCCCGGGACGCGTGGACGTATTTCGTCACCGAGGTACGACCGCGCGTGCGCGAGAGGTGGGTGGGCACGGAATTGGCGATCTACACAGGTGAGGGTGAGCAAGCACGACGTCGGATCGGCGAAGCGCAGGCACTGCTGACGGGTTGTGTCGCGCGAACTCACGAACGTCATCGCATCAAGACCGATCTGATCGCGGCGGCGGCGTCGGCTGACGACAAGCAGGATGCGTATACGGTTGCGGTGTCGTGTCTGGATCGTGCGCGGGCTGCAGGGCTCGAACCGCTGGCCTGGGCGGCATTGTCGCTGATGCGGGGATTGGGCGACACGTCGGAAGTGACGATTGCGGGCATCGCGCGCTCGCATGACATGCTTGTGGATCGGGGTATGCCGTTCCACGGCCGCTCGTAGATCCGTCACGACTCGATTGATCAGCCAACACAAACGTGTAACACGGGAATCTCAACTGACGATGAAACTGACAGGTGTTGAGTTAGACGAAGCCGTCCGCGCAGCCGCGTCGGGCGACCGGGTCGCACTCACGTCAGTCCTCGAAAGTGTGCAGGAACCCATCGTGCGCTACTGCCGGGGGCGGATCGGTGTCGGAGAACGCCACTTGTTCTCCGCTGACGACGTGGCGCAGGAGGCCCTGATGGCTGTCATGACCGCGCTGCCCCGGTATCAGGACCAGGGGCGCCCGTTCATGGCCTTCGTGTACGGCATTGCCGCACACAAGGTCGCCGATGCCATGCGCGTCGCCGGTCGCGTGAAAGCCGACCCGGTCGAACAGATCCCCGAGGTCGTACAAGTCACCGGGGGGCCCGAGCAGAGCGCGCTCGATGCCGATGCCAGCAGGCAGATGAAAGCACTGCTCGCGTTGATTCCGGAGAAGCAACGCGAGGTGCTGATTCTACGGCTGGTCGTCGGATTGTCGGCCGAGGAGACCGCAGATGCAGTGGGCAGTACGCCCGGTGCGGTCCGGGTCGCGCAACACCGGGCTTTGGCGAAATTGAAGGAACAGCTGAGAAAGGCAGGAGGACATGATGAACGACGAGCGTGAGTCGCGTCGTGGTCGCTCCATGCCGGGTCGGCGGCAGTCGGGGGGCTTGCACGACACCGGAAAGGGTGCGTACAACCAGCACACAGGCGAGTGGGCCACTCCCGACGACACGCCGGTGGACATATCGGCTGTGCAGTTCGACGACGCGTTCCTCGACGCTCTCTCGCGCGACGTGCCGACGCCGACACGTGACGACGCCGAGTACGAACTCGCAGGGCTGCTCTCTGCGTGGCGCCACGAGTCGCTCGCAGAACCGCTGCCGCTGGGGCCGAGCGTCGCAGAGGTCGAGAAGGCGATAGCCGCACAGGGCCCGAGCGCTCGTGCCCGCACGATGGTCCGGACGCTGCGTATCGTCGCGGGGGCCGCTGCCGTGGCAGTGGTCGCAGCGGCGGGGCTGACCGTGATGTCGCAGGGTTCCGAACCCGGAGACCCGCTGTGGGGCGTCAAGAAGGTCGTGTTCGCGCAGGCGGCATCCGAAACCCAGGCTGCCTACGACGTACGCTCGAACCTCGAGAAGGCCGAGGCCGAGCTCGCCGCGGGCAACACACAGGCCGCCGAGTCGTTGATCGCGAAAGCCCAGGGTTCGATGGGGCCGGTCCGCGATTCGTCGACCCGCACGCACATGGACGAATGGATCGGACGCCTACGCGCCGACACCGGCGCAACTCTGAGCAACAATCCGTCGGCGACGTCGCCTGGCGGTGGAAACGTCGACACCTCGGGATCTGCGACGAGCGACCCCGCGCAGCCGACCGACCAGCTCATGAATCAGAGTCAAACGAATCCTGCGCCGACGGCGCCGCACACCACGCCGCCGACGACGACCGAAGCTCCGCCGCAGACGACCACCAAGCCGCCGACGACCACGCCCACCACGACGACCACCGCCGCGAACGATGGGCCCTCGAGCAGCTGGCCACCGACGAGTTGACCCGTTTCCGGTAGGGATACTTCGGGTGACCGCGAGGATCTCGGATCACATATGAGTGGAGCGCCGCAGTTGCGGCGCTCCACTCATATGTCAGGACTCACATGTCAGGTGCAGCGCATCGCGCCGCGCAATTCGTCAGCGTTCGTCTCCGAGGTGATGGTGTGCGTCGGCGTAACCGCGGCAGTAGTCCCATGTCACATACGCGTCGGGACGCGGATCGACCGCAGGTTCGTGAGGACGAACCGTGCCGTCGATCAGAAGTTGCAGCAGGTTGGCGCGCAGCATGTCCCAGTCGTGGTAGTGATCTTCCTGGCAGTCGTCGCAGACCACGACGAGGCCGCGAATTCCCCGGTGGGCGAGCAGCGCCTCGTAGACGGCGAGATCGGCGAGATCCTCCTCGACCGCGAGCCGTTCGCTCTCGTCCAAGGGGATGCCAGGCTCCATCGAATCCAGCATCGAAGCCGGATCACTGGGGTCGTCGGCGAACGGGTCTGGTGGGAGGCCCGGTGGGAGATGATCACGCACATATCCACCGTAACCGATTCGACCACCTGTGCGCCGCAACGCCTCCACAGATCGACGACGGCGCCGGTGCACGTGGGAATTGGTCATCCCGCGGCACTTCGCTGCGGGCGAAACAAGCGGGCCTCCATTACCAGATAGAATGGACGAATGACGCAGGTTCGCACCGGAGGAGACGACCCCGGCAAGGTCGCAATGCTCGGACTGACGTTTGACGACGTCCTGTTGTTGCCCGCGGCATCGGATGTGATTCCCAGTGAAGTCGACACGTCGTCGCGGGTCACCAGGGACATCATACTGCGTGTGCCTCTGGTCAGTTCGGCGATGGATACGGTCACAGAGTCGCGCATGGCCATCGCCATGGCGCGCGCGGGGGGAATGGGTGTGCTGCACCGAAACCTCTCCATCGAGGCCCAGGCGGGTCAGGTGGAGACGGTCAAACGGTCAGAAGCAGGTATGGTCACCGACCCGGTGACGTGCTCGCCGACCAATACGCTCGCCGAAGTCGACGCTATGTGCGCGCGGTACCGCATCTCGGGTCTGCCGGTCGTCGACGATCGCGGCGAACTGGTCGGCATCATCACCAACCGTGACATGCGCTTCGAGGTCGACCAGAACCGGCCGGTCTCCGAGGTCATGACCAAGGCACCGCTGATCACCGCACAGGAGGGGGTGTCCGCGGAGGCCGCTCTCGGGCTGCTGCGCCGCAACAAGGTCGAGAAGCTGCCGATCGTCGACGGCAACGGCAAGCTCACCGGCCTGATCACCGTCAAGGACTTCGTCAAGACCGAGCAACACCCGCTCGCCACCAAGGACTCCGACGGCCGCCTGCTGGTCGGCGCCGCGGTCGGTACAGGCGACCCGCAGTGGGAGCGCGCGATGGCGCTCTCCGACGCCGGCGTCGACGTGATCATCGTCGACACCGCCCATGCGCACAATCGTCTCGTCCTCGACATGGTCTCGAAGCTCAAGGCCGAAATCGGCGACCGTGTCCAGATCGTCGGCGGCAACGTTGCGACCCGTGAGGCAGCGCAGGCTCTCGTCGACGCGGGTGTCGATGCGGTCAAGGTCGGTGTCGGCCCGGGCTCGATCTGCACCACGCGGGTCGTCGCCGGTGTGGGTGCACCACAGATCACCGCCATCCTCGAAGCCGTTGCCGTGTGCAAGCAGGCCGACGTCCCGGTGATCGCCGATGGCGGCGTGCAGTACTCCGGCGACATCGCCAAGGCGCTCGCCGCGGGCGCGTCGACCGTGATGCTCGGCTCGCTGTTGGCGGGCACCGCAGAGGCTCCCGGCGATCTGATCCTGGTGAACGGCAAGCAGTTCAAGAGCTACCGCGGTATGGGCTCGCTGGGTGCAATGCAGGGACGCGGGCAGGGCAAGTCGTACTCGAAGGACCGCTACTTCCAGGACGACGTACTCGCCGAGGAGAAGCTGGTGCCCGAAGGCATCGAGGGGCGGGTTCCCTATCGGGGTCCGCTCGGACAGGTTGTCCACCAGCTCGTCGGTGGTCTGCGTGCGTCGATGGGATACACCGGCTCGACGACCATCGACCACCTGCAGGGTGCGCGGTTCGTTCAGATCACCGCAGCGGGTCTCAAGGAGTCGCATCCGCACGACATCACATTGACCGCCGAAGCGCCGAACTACTATTCACGCTGACGTCGCGGTCGCGGTCGTCTCGGCCGCGGCCTACGTGAGCGCGATCCTCGCGGTCGAATAGCAGTCAACCAACCCCAGAGAGGCGCAACGGTGCGTGACCTGACCGACATCGGCATGGGCAGAACCGCCCGCCGGACATACGAACTCGGCGACATCAACATCGTCCCGTCACGCCGGACGCGGTCGTCGAAAGAGGTGTCGACGGCCTGGCAGATCGACGCCTACCGGTTCGACTCGCCGATCCTGAGTCATCCCACCGACGCGCTCGTCTCACCACAGATGGCAGTGGCGCTCGGCAAGCTCGGTTCCCTCGGCGCTCTCAACGGAGAGGGCTTGTGGGCGCGGCATCGCGATGTCGAGGACAAGATCGCCCAGCTGGTCGACATCGCGCTCAACGATCCGGATCCGCAAGCCGCCGTACGGTTCCTGCAGGAACTGCATCGCGCTCCCATCGACACCGACCTGCTCGGCGAATCGGTGGCGTTCGTGCGCGACGCAGGCGTCACGACCGCGGTGCGCGTGAGCCCTCAGCATGCGCCCGAACTGACGCCGGCTCTCCTCGCCGCAGGAGTGGAGATCCTCGTCGTACACGGCACGATCATCTCTGCCGAGCACGTCGTCCGCGGCGAGGAGGAACCCCTCAACCTCAAGACCTTCATCGCCGATCTCGACATCCCGGTCATCGCGGGCGGTGTCCACGACCACCGCACCGCACTGCACCTCATGCGCACCGGGGCAGCGGGCGTGATCGTCGGTTACGGTTCGGCCGAGGGTGCGACCACGACCTCGGAAGTGCTCGGAATCGGCGTCCCGATGGCGACCGCCATCGCAGACGCCGCAGCGGCTCGTCGGGAATACCTCGACGAGACCGGCGGACGCTACGTCCACGTGATCGCCGATGGCGACATCCACACGTCGGGCGACCTCGCCAAGGCGATCGCCTGTGGAGCCGACGCCGCGGTGCTCGGGACACCGATCGCCGCCGCCGCCGAGGCACCCGGTCACGGTTGGTTCTGGCCGTCGGCGGCAGCACACCCCGACACTCCCCGCGGTGCGCTCCTGCGCGTCTCGACCGACGAAGGGCGCCCGAGTCTCGCCACGGTCCTGAACGGACCGTCCGACGACCCGTTCGGTGAACTGAATCTGGTTGGTGCGCTGCGTCGTTCGATGGCCAAGGCGGGTTACTCCGATCTCAAGGAGTTCCAGAAGGTCGGGTTGTCGGTACGGGCGTGAGGACTCGAGTTCTCGGGTGGATGAGACCGCCGTCACGGCATGTGACAACCGCCGTTAGAATGATCGGCTATGGCAGCCCACCATGGTTTCGACAAGCTCAACCAGCGGAAACACAAGCCCGATCAGCGGAACAGCATGAATGACGAACGCGATTTCGACGTTCTGATCATCGGGTCCGGGTTCGGCGGCAGCGTCAGCGCGCTGCGTCTCGTCGAGAAGGGGTACCGCGTCGGGGTGATCGAAGCCGGACGCCGGTTCGAAGACCACGAGTTCGCCAAGACGAGTTGGCGCCTGCACAAATGGCTGTGGGCCCCCAAGCTCGGTCTGTACGGCATCCAGCGCATTCACGCGCTCAAGGACGTGATGATCCTGGCGGGAGCGGGTGTCGGCGGCGGATCGCTCAACTACGCCAACACCCTCTACAAGCCGCCGACGCCGTTCTTCACCGATCCGCAGTGGAACGACATCACCGACTGGGAGGCGGAGCTGACGCCGCACTACGAGCAGGCTCGTCGAATGCTGGGTGTGGTCACCAATCCGACTGTCACGGAATCAGATCGAGTGATGCGAACCGTCGCAGAACAGATGGGCGCCGCCCACACCTTCACGTCGACGCCGGTCGGCGTGTTCTTCGGTGCGAAGACCGGACTGGAAGGTGTTCCGGGCGAGACCGTGCCCGACCCGTATTTCGGTGGGGCAGGCCCTGAACGCACGGCCTGCACCGAATGCGGAGCGTGCATGACCGGATGTCGAGTGGGTGCGAAGAACACCCTGATGAAGAACTACCTCGGGCTCGCCGAACGCAACGGCGCGACGATCATCGATCGCACCACCGTCGACGGGTTGATTCAGCGCGTCGACGGCACCTGGGAGGTCAGCACGATCGGCTCGTCGTCGTGGGGGCCACTCGGCCGTCGTCGGCGCACGTTCACCTCGGATCAGGTCATCGTCGCTGCCGGCACGTTCAACACACAGAAGCTGCTGCACCGGGCCAAGAACACCACTCTGCCGAAGATCTCGGACGCCATGGGCAGGCTCACGCGTACCAACTCCGAATCGATCCTCGGTGCGATGGCTGCGAAATACGATCCGCAGCATGACTATTCGCACGGAGTGGCGATCACGTCGTCATTCCATCCGGAGCCGAACACCCACATAGAGCCGGTCCGCTACGGCAAGGGCAGCAACGCCATCGCCTACCTGCAGACTGTGCTCACCGACGGCGGGAGCAGGCTCAACCGATTCGGACAGTTCCTCAAGCAGGTCGCACGCAACCCTTTCCTGCTCGTACGACTCCTCTTCGTGCGGAAGTGGAGTCAGCGCACGGTGATCGCGTTGGTGATGCAGAGCAGCGACAATTCGTTGACCACGTTCATGCGCAAGCGCGGTCCGTTCCGCTACATCACCAGCAGGCAGGGACACGGGGAACCCAACCCGACGTGGATTCCGAAGGGCAACGAGGCCACCCGACGTATCGCCGCCATTCTGCCCGGTGGCCTCGCAGGCGGTACGTGGGGTGACATCATGAACATGCCGCTGACCGCGCACTACCTCGGCGGCTGTGCGATCTCCGACGATCCGGCCACCGGTGTCATCGACGCCTACCATCGCGTGTGGAACTACCCGACCCTGCACGTCACCGACGGGGCCGCCGTGTCGGCGAACCTCGGCGTGAATCCATCGCTGACGATCTCGGCGCAGGCCGAGCGCGCTATCTCGTTGTGGCCCAACAAAGGTCAGGAAGACCAGCGTCCAGAGCAGGGGAGCGACTACCGGCGGCTGGCGCCGACCGCGCCTGCACATCCGGTGGTTCCCGCGGACGCACCGGGCGCGTTGCGGCTTTCGATCACTCCGGTGGAGCCTGCGACGGCGCGATGAGTGAGCGCTAACGCAGCGATTCGATCCACTGCTGTGAAGTCATTACGTCGGCCTGCATCGGAAACACCTTCTCGATGAGTACGTCGTGGACAGCGTCGTCGAAGTCGACACACGCATCAGCCAAGACAGTCAGCTCGAAATCGAGATCAGCCGCCTCTCGCAAAGTGGAGAGGACCGCCCCGCTGGTCGCGATTCCTGCCAGAACGAGACTGGTCGTGTTCGACGCCCGGAGCAGCATGCTCAGATCGGAGCCCGAGAAGGCGCTGACGCGACGTTTGGTGACGAGGATGTCGGTGTCGTTTCGGTGGAAGTCTCGATGAATGGTAGCTGCGTGATCCGACGCCATCGGAAATTCGCCCGACTTCTTGAATATCTTGTTGCCCGTACCGATCTCGGGTAGCCCTGGTCGAAATGCGGTACGGACGAAATAGACTTGAATTCCGTGCGCCCGCGCTCCATCGACGGCCGCGACGGCGGCATGCAGTGCTTCCTCGGTGCCGAATTGATCGACGGTGCCGTACTGGTAGTCCAGAACGAGTAGGGCAGTGACATCCATGTCCGGCCGGACCTCCGATGTTTCGCGATCGCGGTGGTGACCGCACGGGCGGCCACCCAGCCTACGCGAGGATGGCTTGCGCCCGGTCCAGCGCGTTCTCGCGCGCTGAGGCCTTGGTCAACCTGTCGACGGTTCGCAATCTCCGATGACGATGGGGGCGAGCATGGTTCGGATACCTGCGCGAGTGCCGATCACTTCGGTGGACCCGGCGACGATTTGCTGAGTGCCAGGACGAGGTCGTCGTGGTGTGCCCGCGCACGACTGTAGGCGCGTTCCTCGTCGCTGGCGATGAACGCCGAGGCAGTGGCGGTCAGTCCAACCCCCGCGCGCTGAGGCTCTCGGCGAACCCGTCGGCGGTGCGTAGTGCGGCGATCACGATGGGCGCCACCAGGATTCGAGCGCCCGGTCGGAGACCCCGAGCTCGTCGTGCCTCGTCGACCTGGCCGGCGATCTCGACGATCAACGGGATGGTGCGGATCGTCAGCGCCAGTGCGATCGCGATGAGGTCGGTGCGCACGCCGAGTCGTCGCAGCGGTGCCATGGCGTGTGTCATCGAGTCGAGCATGTCGGTGGTGCGGGTGGTCAGGCTGACGATCGCGGCGAGCAGCACCGACAGCGCGAGTATTCCGGTGACCAGAACGGCGCGACGCCAGTCGGTGAAGATCAGCTGGAAGACGAGGACGAAGACGAGGATCCACAGCGTGGGTCGGAACTGGCGCCACGCGGTCACCGGACCGATACCGGCAAGCCCGTAGACGACGGTGACCGCCGCCGCGGCGATGGCGAGTGCGGGTAGCGATCGTACGCACAGCGTGATGGCGAGAATTCCCGCCGCGAGGCCCAGTAGTTTCACGCCGGGGGAGAGCCTGTGCACCAGCGAGCTCCCGGGTCGGTAGGTGCCGAGCGGGTTCACGCCATCGCCTCCCGATACGCCCGCAGCGCGACGTCGGGGACGTCGTCGACGGTGATCGTGCCGTCGTCGATCACGAGGATGCGGTCGAAGTCGGCGACGAGATCGAGGTCGTGGCTGACGACGACGAGCTGGACGTCGAGGTCGGCGAACACGCGTCGCAGCATCCTGCTGTTGCGTAGATCGAGGAGCGTCGTCGGTTCGTCGGCGACGAGGATCGCCGGTTCGGTGACGAACACCGCGGCGAGTGCGAGTAGCTGTTTCTGACCGCCCGACAACCTGCTCGCCGGCTGATCGGCGTGACCGGCGAGACCGAAACGATCGAGCACATCCATCGTCCGGTCGCGACGTTCCGCCTTGTTCAGCTCGGTTCTGGTCAGTGAGAGCTCGATGTCCTCACGCACCGTCGGCATGATGATCTGACGATCGGGATCGGAGAAGATGAATCCGACCCGACGTCGAACGCGACGTTTGTCCTTGGCGGCGTCGAGTCCGTCGACGACCACGGTCCCGGTGTCGGGCACGACGAGTGCGTTGATCATCCGCGCGAGTGTCGACTTGCCGCTTCCGTTGGCTCCGACGATGCCGATGCGACGTTCGGGAAGCGACACCGTGATGTCACGGAGCACGCATCGGCCGTCGAAAGCGTGTGAGACGTCGCGGAATTCGATCACGGGCGCTCGGATGTCACGCGGTCGGTGTCGACAGTCGTCCGCGAGAGAACCGCAACGGAGTGATCAGTCCCGGCCAGCCGCGGTGGACCTGCGAGGCGACCAACGCCGCTATCACCGCCTTGACCACGTCACCTGCGATGAACCATCCGTTCGCCGCGATCGCCGCCCACAGTGTCAGGTCGGCTCGAATCATCAGACCGATCGTTCCGCAGGCGTAGATCACCAGGACGCCACCGATGAGGTTGGAGACGATGCCCGGGATCACGCGGTACTTCGGCATCATCAGAGCGGTCAGCACCCCGATGACGAACACACCCGGCAGGAATCCGACGAAGAACCCGGCGGTCGGTGACGAGAGCGAGGTGAGTCCGTTCCGACCGCCGGAGAGAATAGGCAACCCGGCGATGGCGAGAACCATGAAGATCAGCACTGCCAGCGTGCCTTTCTTGGGGCCGAGGATCGCGCCGGTCAGCATCACACCGAGCGTCTGAAACGTGATCGGCACACCCGCACTACCCACGCTGATCTGGCCGGGCAGTCCCAGCGCCGCGATCAACGCGGCGAAGACCGCCGCCTGGGTGAGGTCGGAGATCGAGATCGACAGCCACCGCCTGCTCGGCTTGTGCGCTGATGACCTGGCCTTTTCGCGCTCGTCTGACGTACTCATGGTGACAAGGAGTATTCCACGACGTCACGAAGGCACTCTCCGCACGCCCGCCCGGCGCTCCGTCGTGGCGGTCACTCAAGGAGCCGCAACGGTCACGCATAGAATGGAACGGTGACAGACTCTTCTGCCGGCACTTCCACAGCCACCCCCGCCGACGATGTCTCGACCGACGTCGCGGGCAACTCGTCAGCCGACTTCGTGGAGGGCCCACGCCCGGTGCTCGTCGTCGACTTCGGCGCTCAGTACGCGCAGCTGATCGCACGGCGCGTTCGTGAGGCGCGCATCTACTCGGAGGTCATCGCGCACGACGCGTCCATCGAGGAGTTCAAGGCCAAGGACCCGGTGGCGATCATCCTCTCCGGCGGTCCGGCCTCGGTGTACGCAGACGACGCACCCAGCCTCGACCCGGCGATTCTCGAGCTCGGCATCCCCGCCTTCGGCATCTGCTACGGCTTCCAGACGATGGCGGCCGCACTCGGCGGTGAGGTCGCCAACACCGGTGGGCGTGAGTTCGGGCGGACGAGCCTCACGCTCAACGGCGACGGTGTGCTGCACCAGGGGCTCGACCACAACCAGCCCGTGTGGATGAGCCACAACGACGCCGTGCAGGTGGCACCCGACGGATTCACCGTCACCGGATCGACGCCCGGCGCGCCGGTCGCCGCCTTCGAGTCCGTCGACAAGAAGATGGCCGGCGTTCAGTATCACCCCGAGGTGCTGCACACACCGCATGGACAGCAGGTGCTCACCCGGTTCCTCTACGAGATCGCCGGGCTCGAGGCCGACTGGACACCTGCGAACATCGCCGACGCGCTCATCGATCAGGTCTCCGATCAGATCGGTGATGGTCTCGCGATCTGCGGGCTGTCCGGTGGTGTCGACTCCGCGGTGGCAGCGGCTCTGGTGCAGCGCGCCATCGGCGATCGACTGACCTGTGTGTTCGTCGACCACGGGCTCCTGCGCGCAGGTGAACGCGAGCAGGTCGAACACGATTTCGTCGCCGCCACCGGTGCTCGACTCGTGACGGTCGACGCCGCGGACAAGTTCCTCGACGAGCTCGCGGGCGTCAGCGATCCGGAGACGAAGCGCAAGATCATCGGCCGCGAGTTCATCCGCTCCTTCGAGGGAGCGGTCAGCGACGTACTCGGCGATCGGGCGGCTGACGGCGAGAAGGTCGACTTCCTCGTCCAGGGCACCCTGTACCCCGACGTCGTCGAGTCTGGTGGCGGGAGCGGCACCGCGAACATCAAGAGCCACCACAATGTCGGTGGACTGCCGGATGACCTGGAGTTCACCCTCGTCGAGCCGCTGCGACTGCTGTTCAAGGACGAGGTGCGTGCGGTAGGGCGCGAGCTGGGTCTCCCCGAGGAGATCGTCGGCCGCCAGCCCTTCCCCGGACCGGGACTGGCGATCCGCATCGTCGGCGAGGTGACCGCCGATCGGCTGTCGATGTTGCGCAAGGCCGACCTCATCGCCCGCGAGGAACTGACCGCTGCCGGGCTCGACAATCAGATCTGGCAGTGCCCCGTCGTGTTGCTTGCCGATGTGCGCAGCGTCGGAGTGCAGGGCGACGGACGTACCTATGGGCATCCGATCGTGCTGCGCCCCGTGTCCAGTGAGGACGCGATGACCGCCGATTGGACTCGCGTTCCGTACGAGGTGCTCGAGATCATCTCCACTCGGATCACCAACGAGGTGCCCGATGTCAACCGTGTCGTCCTCGACGTCACGAGCAAGCCGCCGGGCACCATCGAGTGGGAGTAGTCGCGCGCCCGATCACCGTCGGGCGCCACTGACCAGCAGCACCAAACCGGCGACGAGTCCGACGCCGATCACCACCCACCCGATGACCGATGCCGACGGCAAGTCGGGTGAGCCCGCCAGGCCCCACACGGCTATCGCGATCGCGACCACTCCGAGCAGTGCGAGGCCCACCGATCGGCGACCGTCGCCCGCGTGCGTCCGATCGCTGGGGTTGTCGTGACTCATCGGAGCACCTCCACGTTGCCGAGATTGTTGTGTGCGTTGATCGTCAGGACCGGCGCGTGGTTGCCTGCGCTACCGATGGACAGACCTTCAGGGCAGTGCGCTTCTCCGACGTTCGAGGTGCAGTTCGCCCGGACATTCATGTCGCGCGGGACCCGTACCGTGACCTGTCCGACGCCGGCACGCAGATCGACGGTGCGGTCGGTGGTCAGATCCACGCTCCGCAGATCGAGTTCGAGATCTCCGACGCTGACCGAATAGGCGTCGCGAATGTCGTTCTCCCTCATGGGCGCATACGTTCGTTCACCTACCCCGCCCGGCGGGATCGGGCCCCCACCGTCCTGGGCCGACCAACCGGTGACGGCTGCGCTGACGATCACCGCGACGCCCAGCGTGATCGCGAGCGGCACCAGACCGCCCGTCCTGTGCTGGGCCGAACCACGACGTGCGGCGATCGCCACCATGCCGATCCCGACGACGGCCAGTGCCATCGACAGGATGCGGGTCACGCTGAACCACTCGACACCCGCCTGATGTGCGGCCACCCCGGCCATCGCCACGACCAGCGTCGACCCGAACACGAGCAACGGCGCCTTCGGCGAACGGTGTTCGACGGGCTGCGGAGCAGTTTCGGGCTCCGTCGGCTCCGGGAGATCCCAGGCGAATCGCGCGGCGCCGAGCGGATCCCACGACGGCGGCTCCCTATTCGTTGACCCGAACGCGGGCGTCGGGTCTGCGGTGGTCGTGTCGACGGTCGTCGTGGTCGAGGCGTTCTGAAGGGGGGCCGTCGGCTGACCGTCGGCGTCGTTCGACTGGCCGCCGAAGCGGGGATCTGCCGGGGCGGAAGGCCAGGCGCTCGTCGCACCGACGCGCACCCCACGTGGAGTCCACCGCTGGAACTGGTCTGCCGCGGGCGTGATCCCTTCGGGCGTGAGGGTGTCAGCGCTCGTACCCGGCGCCGGCTCCGGCGTTCGACGGAACAACAACCACCAGCCGAGCACCATCAGGATCATCCCCAGCAGCGCCCCGGAACCCCAGGTGCCGCGAGGTCCGATCGAGGTCAGGATCACCACGCACACAACGATGAGGACCAGCAACTTCGGATTGTTGTGACCGCCGTGCCGCCGCCGTCGCTGTCCGTCACCTCGTCGTCCGTCGCGTCGTAGCCGGCGGTGCCCGTCCGGGCGCGCGGCAACGGCAGTGCTCGACGGAAACGCGACCCAGGCCGCGACGTAGAGGATCAGGCCACTTCCGCCGAACAACGTCGACACGACGAAAGCGACCTTCACCAGCGTCGGGTCGACCCGGTAGCGAAATGCGATGCCGCTGCAAACCCCGGCGACCGTGCGCGGACCGGCCGGGCGTACCGGCCGCGTGCGCCAGAGCTCTTCGAGTTGGTTACGGAACTGTGTGGCGTCCATGACCCACATCCTGCTGCCTCCACAGGCAGCCGACATCGGGGACCGACCCTGACGTTCCCCCGGAAATCGGGGATCGACCCTGATGTGGGGACAGGGGGAGGTGCGGCAGTATCGAGATGTGACCACCCCTGTTTCCCCAGACCTGCCACCGGCACCACGGCTGGTCCGTCGCGACGCCGGACGGGTCATCGGTGGCGTCGCGGGTGGCGTCGCCGACCACCTGGGCGTCGACGCGTTCCGCGTACGGGTGGTCTTCGTCGTGCTCGCCGCCCTCGCGGGTGCCGGCGTGCTGGCATACGGACTGCTCTGGTTCTTCTGCCCGCAGGGTGACGACACCACGCCGCCCGCGCGAGGAGAGCGTCGGCAGGCGTTGGGTCTGGCGTTGTTGGCACTGGTGGCGATGACGGTGGTGGGGTTTGCGGCGTCGGGGACACCCGCGGCGTACCTCGTACCGTTCGTCTTCGTCATGGTGGGTGCAGGTCTGGTGTGGCGTGAGTTCGACACGTCGAAAACCGCGCCGCGCAGCACCGCACTCACCTGGACCCGATTGGCAGGTGGTGCGGTGCTCGTCATCGGCGGTCTGGTGGTGATCGTCGTCGCGAGCCGACGGAACTACGGGGGGCTGAGCACCACCCTGCTAGCCGTCGCGGCCACCCTGATCGGCGTCGTCCTGCTCACCGTTCCGCTGTGGATGCGACTGTGGCGCGCCCTCAACGAGGAGCGAGCCGCGCGCATCCGCAACGCCGAACGCGAAGAGATCGCCTCACACCTGCATGATTCGGTACTCCAGACACTCGCCCTCATCCAGAAGCAAGCGGGCAAACCCGAGGAGGTCGCGCGGCTGGCACGCAGTCAAGAACGCGAGTTGCGCGGCTGGCTCTTCGGCGACCCGGCGCAACGTGGGACATCGCTGAGTGCTTCGATGCGCGACGTCGGGGCAGAGGTCGAGGACACCTACGGAATCGAGGTCGAAGTGGTGACCGTCGGCGACCTTCGACCAGACGAGGGGGCTGGACACGGCCAGGCGCGCGACGCCCGCCGCTGGCCCGCACTGGTCGGCGCGACCCGCGAGGCACTGGTCAACGCAGCCAAGCACTCCGGTGAACGCAGCGTCGACGTGTATCTCGAGGTCGGAGAGGAGGAGGTCGAAGTGTACGTGCGTGACCGCGGCGTCGGATTCGACTCCGACTCCGTGGACCCCGACCGCCAAGGACTTGCCCGGTCGATCGTGGCGCGGATGGAACGCGCGGGTGGTTGCGCGCGCGTCGATTCGACGCCGGGGCGGGGGACCAACGTGCGACTGACGATGCCGCGCGACGTCCAGCACACTGCTGTGCGTACCGCCGGGTCGAGCGATGACGAGCCGGTGCAGAATCGAGCAGACGAGCACCGGGAAAACGACGGCCGGGTACACCAGAACGCGACGATCGACCACGGAAAGGCGAGATGACCGAGCAGAGCACGCCCGTACCCGACGCACCCCACCGCGTCTTCCTCGTCGACGACCACGCTGTGTTCCGCTCCGGGGTCCGTGCAGAACTGGCTGACGAAGCCGGACTGCACGTGGTGGGCGAGGCGGGTACGGTGTCCGACGCGGTCGCGGCGATCACCCGGCTGCGACCCGACGTCGTCCTCCTCGACGTGCACATGCCTGCCGGTGGTGGGGTGTCGGTATTACGTGGTGTCACAGAATCATTGGGTGACGACGCGCCGGTGTTCCTCGCACTCAGCGTGTCCGACGCCGCCGAAGACGTCATCGCGACGATACGCGCGGGCGCCCGTGGCTACGTGACCAAGACGATCGACGGACGTGAACTGGCCGATGCGGTGCGCAGGGTCGCCGACGGTGATGCGGTGTTCAGTCCGCGACTCGCGGGGTTCGTGCTCGACTCCTTCACCGGCAAGTCGTCGGCACCCGAACCCGCCCTCGATCCCGAACTCGACTCGCTGACGCGACGCGAACTCGAGGTTCTACGGCTTCTCGCGCGCGGATACACCTATCGCGAGATCGCGGAGGAGTTGTTCATCTCCATCAAAACCGTCGAGACCCACGCATCGAACGTGCTCCGCAAAACCCAACAGTCCAATCGCAACGCGCTCACCAGGTGGGCCGCCACACGGCACATCGGCTGAGTTCCAGGGGGTTTCGCTGCGGCGGGGACAGGTGCGTGAGTCGCGCCGATCAGCGCATCAGTGCGATGGCAAGGACCACCACGATGGCGAGGACCACGAAGAAGACGAATACGGCCGCTGCCAGAGCGGTGCTCGACGTTCCCGATGAGTGCTGCCGGGGCGGGGGACTCGAGTACATCTCCGACGGGAAGTGCGGCGTCGACGACACGAGCGTGTGATCGCGATGAGTCGACGGCGCAGCCGACTGTGAGGTCTGCCAGCCACCCGCCACCGACGCTCCGCCGCTCGAGGTCGGGCGCGACGGTGTCGAACGAAAAGCGGCGGCCGGATAGTCGGAGGCGGAGCGACCCGAATGAGGCTGTCCCTGGCGGGCACCGACACCCGGATCGGTACGCGGGTGTGGCGGCAGGGTGGCGACTCCCGAGCGGGGGATGAGACTGGTGAGCACCTGGTCGGCGCTCGCGTGTCCGCCCGAGGCCGCGGCGACGAGTTCGTCACGCGCCTGCGACATCGTGATTCGCTTCTTGGGACTCGGTTCGAGCATCTGCAACAACACCGATTCGAGAGCGCCTGCGCGGGTCATCGGATTGATCTGCGCCCGCGCGACCTTGTGCAGCATCACCAGGGAGTTGTCGTCGACGCCGAACGGTGGTTCGCCCTCGACCATCGTGTAGATCGTCGCGCCGAGTGAGTAGACGTCGGAGGCCTCCGACGGCTCCGCGCCGCGTGCGACCTCCGGTGCGAAATAGGCTGGTGTGCCGGTGATCACGCCGGTCTGGGTGAGTGAGACGTCGTCCTTGGCGCGGGAGATCCCGAAGTCGGTGAGCTTCACCAGCCCCGCGTTACGCCCCGACTCGGAGATCAGAATGTTGCCCGGCTTGATGTCGCGGTGGACGATCCCTGCCGCGTGGGCTTCGGTCATGGCGTCAGCCACCTGTGCACCTATCTTGGCGGCTTCGGTCACCTCCAGCGTCCCGCTCGAGTGGAGGATCTGTGCGATGCTGCGTGACGGCAGGTATTCCATCACCAGCCACGGTTCGCCACGGTCGAGCGCGACGTCGTGCATGGCTATCGCGTTGCGGTGGGCGAGTTTTGCCGCGATCCTCCCCTCACGCATGGCGCGCTTACGCGCGTTGTCGGCAGAATCGTCGGAGAGGCCCTCGGTGGACAGCACCTGCTTGACCGCGACGTCGCGGTCGAGGAGTTGGTCACGCGCGAGCCACACGGTGCCCATGCCGCCGCCGCCTATTCGCGATCGCAGCCGATATCGGCCTGCCACCAGGTACTGCGGACCCGGTGTGCGATAGCTGTCGGCGAATGACATACCGGCATGATAGCCGCGTAACGGACTCGCGGTCGTTGCTCGGTGCCGACTGTCGCGGTCGTGAGGCGGGTTGACACCACCTAGTACGTATGTTCGACTCGTCCCATGAGGTGGTCCGAACAAGTGGTCGAAGTCGACGACGGCGCGCTACCCGGGTTTGCGCGTGCCGGCCTCGTGCGGTCTGTGCAGACCCCGGAGTTCGAGGGCATCACCTTTCACGAGGTACTCGCCAAGAGTGCGCTCAACGCGATGCCGGAGGGGTCGGGACTACCGTTTCGGTTCACGGTCAACACCTTTCGCGGATGTTCTCACGCGTGCCGCTACTGTTTCGCGCGGCCGACGCACGAATACCTCGACCTCGACGCCGGGCGTGACTTCGACTCCCAGGTGGTGGTCAAGCTCAACGTCGCAGCGGTGCTGCGCAAAGAACTCCGTCGTCGATCCTGGCAACGTGAGACCGTCGCGCTGGGTACCAACACCGATCCCTATCAGCGTGCCGAGGGCCGTTACCGGCTCATGCCTGGTGTGATCACCGCGCTGGCGGAATCGGGCACACCGGTGTCGATCTTGACCAAGGGCACCCTGCTGCGTCGAGATCTACCACTGCTGCGTCAGGCCTCGGGGCAGATCCCGGTGAGCATCGGCGTGTCGCTGGCGATCTTCGACGACGAGTTGCAAAAGCAGATCGAACCCGGAACGCCGTCTCCGCGGGCGCGGTTGGAACTGATTCGCGCGATCGCCGAGGCGGGTTTCGCGCCACACGTGATGGTCGCGCCGGTCATCCCGTATCTGACCGATTCCTCCGCGCATCTCGACGCGCTGCTCGGAGCACTCGCCGAGGCGGGCGCCGCCGGTGTGACGGCGTTTCCGATGCACCTGCGCAGCTCGACGAAGCCATGGTTCATGAATTGGCTCGCCGAGAACCACCCGGCGCTGGTGCGCAAGTACCGCGGCCTCTATGGGCGTGGTGCCTATGTCACCGCGGAGTACTCATTGTGGCTTCGAGATCGGTTGCAGCCCTTGGTGGCCCGTCACGGCCTTGCCGGTCGAGACCACGGCAGGGGCGAGCACGATGGTTCCGAGGAGCGCGACCTCGTCGGTACGCCGCAGTTGGCCGAGGCCTTGACGCTGTTCTGATGCGGTCGGCGCTCCCTCGGGCTCCACCGCGGCTGTTCAAGGACGAGATCGGTGCGCGCTCATCAGCGCGAGAGGTCACCGAACCGCGTGGGCGAGGTCGACCGTGGCATCGGCGCGGGCCACGACCTCCGGGTCGTGTGTGGCGACGACGGTGATGCAGTCGTGCTCGGTCGTCACGCTGTGCAGCAGATCCGTGATCGTGCCTGCCTGTGATCGGTCGACCGCTGCCGTTGGTTCGTCGACGAGGAGGATTCTGGGCTCGTGGATCAGTGCACGGGCGATCGCGACCCGTTGCCGCTGGCCTCCGGACAGCTGCTCGGGCCTCGACCGGACGGCGTCGGCGAGCCCCACCGCGTCGAGCAGTTCGTGCGCGCGAGCCCGCATCGAGCGTGGTCGTCGCCCGGAGATCGCCGCCATCGCGAGCACCTGGTCTATCGCGGTGAGTCCGGGGAAGAGATTTCCGCTCTGGAACACATACCCCACCTGGTGTCTGCGCAACTCCGTGCGACGACGGTCGGACAGCGCCGTGACATCGGTGTCGTCGAGAGTGAGAGTTCCGCCATCGGGTCGTCGGAGCGCTCCGCAGACGCCGAGCAGCGTCGACTTGCCGGATCCCGACGGACCGGTGATCGTGGTCATCTGACCGCGGGCGAACGACGCAGACACATGGTCGAGGACGCGTGATGTCTCTGTGCTGGAACGATATTCGACGACGATGTCGTGTAGGTCGAGGCTCATCGCGATTCTCCTAACATGATCTGGGGGTCTGCTGTCAGAACCCATCGGAGGCTGACAGCCGAGCCGATCATCGACGCCGCGATGACGGCGATGCCGGTGGTGGCCAATGACGTTGCCGGTAGATCGAACGGAACGGCCGAGCCCATCGCGAGGCCGAGCAGATACGCGATGGCCGAACCGATGACGGTCGCAAGAACCACGACCACGGCTGCCTGCGCCAGTGCGGCGCCCACGAGTGCCAGGCGCGACACCCCCAGTGCGCGCTGTAGTGCATAGACGGAGCGACGCTGGACGACCCAGACCGCGAAGAAGGCTGCCACGATGAGCGGCGCGATGACGTAGAGGAACGCGATGATCGAGTTCATGGTCAGTCGCTCTCCCGAATAGCCGGGTGCCGCAGCGAGAATGACGTCCTCACCGACCACATGCGTGTCAGCGAGTTCCGCAGGTGCGCTGCCTCCGGTGAGTGCGATCGCTCCGGCTGCTCCCTCGTCGTGTGGGCGCAGGTTCCCGTCGGGTGCGAAACGTAGGAGTCGCCAGGTGTCGAGGGGGACGTATGCGGCTGCCACGTGGCCGTAGGAGAGTGTGTCGGTGATGCCGACGACGTGGAGTCCGACGTCGGAGTTGTCGATCCTGATGGAATCGCCGATACGAATCCCGCTGTTCGCCAAGCCCTCGGAGACCACCACCTCGCCCGGTGCCGCGACCTGCCGGCCATGGGTGGTCGCCGGAAGCAGGGGACTGTGCGGTTCGGCTCCGATCACGGCCATGTCGACCGACGAGTCGTCGGACGTCTCGCCGTGGAAGATCCCGATGCCGAGCGGGTGTGCGTTCACACCGGAGTGTCGAGCCCAAGCCGAGACCTGATCCCCGGTCAGCACGCTGCGGGTGAAATCGGATGTCCCCTTGGCGAAGACCATTGAGTCGGTGGGCATGGCCCGCAGTGCGGATACGGTGTCGTTGCCGAGGCCGATGGTGAAGCCGGAGACCATTCCGACCAGGGCGGAGACCAGGGCAATCACCACACCCATCAACATGAATCGGCCCCAGGCCGCGCGTAACTCGTGGAGAGCGACAAACATTCGGGTTCCTTCTTAGAGACATACTGTCGCTAAGTGAATCTACACATGGGGACACCGTGTCCCCAAAATTCTGTGTGCGAGATCTCCCGAGGCGCTGGGGTCGGAACGTCGAATCGTCAGTCAGGCATGCAGGCGTCGAGCACCGCGCCGACGGTCTTGCGTGCATGGTCGATGACCTCGGACACCGGTTGCCCGGCGTCGACGCGGCCGATGCAGGCGTCGACGATGGCGCCGACGGTGGCCTCGGTGAGGTCTGTGTCGAGCACACCGAGGGCGGCGATGGCCTCGTGGAGGGTATCGGTGATCTGTTCGTGTAGGGCCATGACTCTGCTACGCGCGTTGTCGGACAGGTGAATTCGAGAGATGGCGGTGCGCCAGGCGTGTCGGCCGTCAGCCGCGAACTCGAGGTTGGCCTCCGCGTAGGTGAGGATGGCTGTGCGCGGGTCGGGTGCTTCGGCCACGCGCTCCGTCACGGCGGTCGACCAGTCGGTGAACCCACGCTCGAGCACCATCTCGATCAGATCGTCGACCGAGGACACGTAGCGGTAGATGCTGTTGCGCGCGATGCCGGCCTCCGCGGCGATGCCCGCGGCGGTGAGCGTGGCATCCGGTCCGGACAAGAGGAGCCGTTCGGTGCCGTCGAGGAGCTGGGCCATGACGGCGGCGCGGTGTTCGGCGACCGACCCGGCCTTGATCCTAGGCATCAGGCAGGAGGGCTTTGGTGAATCTGCGCACGAAGTCGGTGGCGCCCTCTTCCGTGCTGAGATCGGTGCTGGTGGTGGGGTTCAATGCGAGTGACAGTGACACCCGAACGGTGATCTCGCTGACCATGAGCAGGTGGTTCCAGTCGGCCTCGGCGATCTCATCGTCGGCGGCGTACAGCTGTGTCCGCCACATCTGCGCGCAGAACTGCGTCGCGTAGGTCACGATGTCGTCGCGGGAGACCACGTCCATGAGCAACTCGCGGTCGGTCTCGCGCAGGCGTGCGATCAGTGGATTGGTGCGGACCTCGTTGATGATGTGACGGACGGCCGCTACCATTCCGGACTCGAGATCTGGTGCGGCGGAACGCAATTCCAGTATTTCTAGGAGGAACTTCTGGACCTCCCGCGCACCCACCGCGCGTCGCAGATCGTCCTTGGTTGCGAAGTGGCGGTACACGGTGGCACGGGCGACGCCTGCCCGCTTGGCGACGTCGGCCATCGTCAACCGCTGCCATCCGATCGTGAGGATCACGCCGACGGCGGCCTCGAGGACGTCGGTGACCGCGGACGGTTGTTCGGAATCGACATCGGGCGTCATGAGGAGTTGGCGTATCGCCGACATCGCATCGTCGTTGCTCATGAGCCCTTCTTGTCCTCGATTACGCACGATGCTACCGTCTCGATCAATGAGTCATTTTGTGTCTAAATGTCTCGCGAGAGGGTGGGGATGCGACGTCGACCGCGTATGGGGAGAAGCGTGACGGCACGATCGGTGCTCGCGGCCCCCGGCCG
Source organism: Gordonia otitidis (assembly GCF_020735545.1). Lineage (NCBI taxonomy): Bacteria > Bacillati > Actinomycetota > Actinomycetes > Mycobacteriales > Gordoniaceae > Gordonia > Gordonia otitidis. The sequence continues at coordinate 459,272 of NZ_CP085974.1, read as the reverse complement.
TCTGGCGGCGGCCTACCCATGGTGGGTCGTGGGTTTCTGGGTCGTCGTGGTCGGTGCCCTCAACATCGCGATACCCCAGATCGAGCAGACGGCGGCAGAGAAGTCAGCCGCGATCGTGCCTGCGGATCTGCCGTCGACACAGGCGATCGCCGATATGGCGCGTGACTTCGGCAATGATCCCTCCACGGCGGTCGGGTCGGTGGTGATGGCAGGCGATAACGTGATCGGACCTGCAGAAGAGCGCTATTACTCCGCGGTCGTGCAGCGGCTGCTCGACGACCGGGAGCACGTCTCGTACGTGCTGGACATGTTCGGGAACCCGGCGACGCGCGACTACGCGGTCAGCCCCGACGGCAAGGCGATCACGCTGCTGGTCGCCGAACGGGGAGCCATCGGTACTGCGGCGGCACATCGCGCCACCGAAGCGGTGCGTCATCATCTCGATGCTGTCGAGAAGCCCGCGGGTCTGCAGACCCATTTCTCGGGTCCCGCGCCGGTCGTCGTCGACGAGTTCACGTCCTTGGACACATCGATGGTCGTGATCACCGCGGTGTCGGTCCTGTTGATCACGGTGCTCATGGTGATGTCGTATCGCTCGGTGATCGCCGCGCTGGTGCCGCTCCTGACGATCGGTGTGTCGTTGGCGGCGTCGCGTGCCGTGGTGTCCGGGTTGGGAGACAACGGGGCACTCGCGTTGTCGACGCTGACCGTCACGTTGATGACCGCGCTGGTGTTGGCCGCGGGTACCGACTACGCCATCTTCCAGATGGCCGCCTATCACGACGGCAGACGGAAGGGGCTCTCGTCCCGGTCGGCTGTCGGGTTCGCCGGGCTCAGTGTCGGGGAGGTACTCACGGCGTCGGCACTCACCATTGCGGCGTCGGCCACGGCGATGCTCATGGCCCGCAACGGGATGTTCACCACCTCGGGTCCGCCGATTGCGATCGGACTCGTCGTCACGCTCGCTGTCGCACTGACATTCACTCCCGCGATGATGGCCATTCTCGGCCGACACGGCAGGATCGAACCACGGCCTTCCCGAGACTTCATCTGGCGCCGCCGCGGTCGCTTCATCCTGCGCCGCTCCGGCGCGTTGGCGGGAGCGTCGTTGCTGTTGCTGATCCTGCTGGCGGTACCCGTCGTGACCTTCCGCGCCAACGGCGACGACAACGCCATGCAGCTGCATCCCACCGACAGCTCCCGCGGGTACGATCTCGTCGCGAAACACTATGGCGCAAATGAAATCGTCCCGGAGTTCCTGATCATCCGCAGCGATCACGACATGCGTACCACCACCGATCTCGCCGCGCTCGATCGCGTTGCCTCAGCGGTCACCGACCTCCCGAACGTCGCGTACGTACGCTCGTTGACCAGGCCCGACGGTCGCCAACTGCCCGAATCGGCCATCGGATACCAGGCGGCACTGATCGCTGGTCGACTCGCCGACGCCGGAACCCAGATCGGAGACGCCCGACCGGATCTGGAGCGACTGACACAGGGCATGACCGCGCTTCGTGACGGTGCGGTCGAGTCGACCAAGCAACTGCCCGAGCTGGTGTCGGGCGTCAACCAGGTTGTCGACCTGTCGAACTCGGTTCTCGATCTGCTTCCCCTGGCCGACAACATCGCTACCGCCCGGACCGCTGACGGTCAGTCGTTGGCCCAGGTACTCGCGCGATTGGAACCGCAACTGTCGTCACTGCAGACGCTGGTGTCGACGCTGAACTCACAGCGGCAGGCCATCGATTCGCTCTCACGGGCGCTCGCTCCGTATGCGTCCCCGCAACCCTCCGCGCAGTGTCTGAGTTCGCCGCTCTGTATGCAGGGGCGATCGCTGTTCGCGCAACTCGACGGCATGTCGAATCATGCGCTGAGCGCGGCGTTCACGGCGGCGCAGAACGCGGCGAACCTCGATCCCGACGACCTGCGGACGGTGTCGTCGGTCATGCCCGATCTGCGCGCCGGACTCTCGGCCATCTCCACCCTCACTGCATCATTGGGCGGGCGCTCGCCGGAGTCCATCCGCTCGGACCTCACACGACTGCGCGACGGTATGGGACAGCTCACGTCGGGTATGGATCAACTGGCACAGGGGCTTTCGGAAGCCAAGACCGGGACCGACACCGTCGTGTCGATGACCGACCAACTCCGCAGCGGACTCGACGAGGCCTCCGGATATCTCTCGGAGATGGGTAAGGCGACGTCGCAGGGCCCCGGCGCGGGGTTCTATCTGCCGCGCAGTGCATTCGAGGATCCACGGCTGGTGGCGGGGTCGAAGATGCTCATGTCGTCCGACGGCCGGGTGGCTCGTATGCTTGTGATCCCGTCGGGAAATCCTTACGGTGAGCAGGCGACCAGCCATGTATCCGACATCTCGACGACTGCCGAACAGTCTCTGAAGGGCAGTGGCCTGTCACACGCACGTGTGGATGCGACCGGACTGACGTCGATCACCTCGGACCTCATCGCGCAGTCGGAGAAGGACTTCCTGATGTTCGGGATCGTTGCGCTTGCAGCGGTGTTCGTCATCCTGGTCGCTCTGTTGCGCAGCCTGCTCGCGCCCTTCATCCTGGTCGCAACGGTGTTGCTGTCGTTTCTCAGTGCCGCAGGCATCAGTGTGCTCGTGTGGCAACACATCATCGGTATCGGGCTGCACTGGTCGGTGCTACCCGTCTCGTTCATGAGTCTGGTGGCCGTCGGCGCCGACTACAGCATGCTGTTCGCCTCGCGTGTTCGGGAAAACTCCTCGAGCGGAACGACGTCGGCGATTCTACGGACGTTCGGTAGCACCGGCCGGGTCATCACCACGGCAGGGATCGTCTTCGCCGTCACGATGTTCGCGCTCATGAGCGGTTCGGTCATCCTCCTCCTACAGACCGGATTCACCATCGGCATCGGACTGCTGCTCGACATCGCCGTGGTGCGGACGGTGCTGGTCCCGTCGGTACTGCATGTGCTCGGCTCACGGATCTGGTGGCCGTCGTCCGGTGGCGGGCTCGCGGTATCCGACTCCGCCACGTCGACCTCCCCGTCTTCTCCGAAAGGAACATCATCATGACCGCGAACACCATCGTCGAGTCGCTCGTCGTCGACTGTGACGAGTCGCTGCCTGCGGCTGCGGGCGACTCAACGAGTGTCGAGGCGCTGATGGCCCGACCCGCCGATTCGGACGGTCCGCTGCCGGCTGTCCTTGTGGTGCATGACATCACCGGTGCCGAGGACGACATCGTGCGCACGCTACGTATCGTCGCCGACCACGGGTACCTGGCGCTGGCGCCGCTGCTGTTCACCGCCGGTACGAATCGTGCCGCGTGCATCGTGTCCACGATGCGGTCACTGGTCTCGGGGCGTGGACCGGTGTTCGCGATTCTCGAGAGCGCTCGACGTCGTCTGGCCTCTGACCCGCTGTCCACCGGTGAGGTGGCCATCGTCGGATTCTGCATGGGCGGCGGGTTCGCGCTTCTCGAGGGCGATGCACGGTACGTTGCGGCAGCGCCGTTCTACGGAAGCCTCACCACCTACCGTGCCGTCACGGCGGACACCTGCCCGGTGGTGGCATCGTTCGGCGCGCGCGATCCGCTGATCCCGTTCGGCGAATCGCGTCTGCGGCGTGTCCTCGACAAGCACAAGATCCCCTCGGACATCAAGACCTATTCCGGGGTCGGGCACAGCTTCGCCAATCGCATCGATTCGGTTCCCGACGCGGTGCTGCGAGTCGTCGGGATGCACTACGACGAGGATGCGGCGTCGGATGCCTGGGCCCGCGTGTTCGCCTTTCTCGATGCACGATTCTCCGCCTGAGTCGCGCTGAGTCGCGCCCCGTCTGACTGTCCGGCACCTGCGCTGTTGCGTCTTGTCGGAGGGGCGTCGTACGATCGCCGTATCGAAAAAACGTTCGATCCGACTCGGTGATCCGAGCGACCGACGGCGCAGCAACTTCCCGGCTCGCCACGCATCATCCACGCTGGCCAGGAGGTTTTCATGAGTGTTTTGCCGTTGGCTCATCCGTGCCCGTCGCAGGGCGCCGGGGAGGGTTCGGATGGCGATGATCGCGCCGATACGCTCGCCCGGTTACGCAAACGCATGGCGGTGCTGTCGGGGATGCCTGATCGCCCCTCCGCCGACCGTTCGGCTGAGGTCGACGACAGTCTCCCGCTACCCGATGTCCTCGCAGATCTGTTGCCGCGAGGCCAATCCGCGGGACGCGGGGGGATTGCACGGGGGAGTGTGGTCGGCTGCTCCGGCGCGCGTTCGCTGGTGGTCGCGATGATCGCCGCGGTGAGTCGCGGTGGTGGTCAGGTGGGCATCGTCGGACTGCCGTGGCTCAATCTGTTGTCGGCCGCCGAGATGGGCGCTGACCTCGCCCGCATCGCGACGGTGCCCGATCCGGGTGTCGATCCGGTGGAGATCGCCTCGGTGCTCCTCGACGGGATGGATCTGGTCGTCCTGGGTCTGCGCGGCGTCGACGTCGCGCCCGCGCGCTGCAGGGTGGTGAGCGGGCGGGTGCGGCAGCACTCGTCGGCGCTGATGGTCGTCGACGGGCACTGGCCGGGCGCCCAGATCCGGATGGAGGCGTCGGTGCTGACCTACCGTCACGTGCCGGGTGGTGTCGGTGCCGACCTCGCCGCGGCGCGTCGCGGGCACGGCAGGATCGGCGGACTGCGGTTACAGGTCACCGCCACCGGGCGCGACCGTCGATCACGCAGCGCCGACGTCGATCTGAGTGCCGTCGGCTCATCCGGCGGGCCGGGAGGTCTCGTGGGTCTGACACGTCCGGTCGAGCCTGCAGCGGGTGCGATGGATTCGGCACTCACCGCGGTGGCTAACTGATGGGGCGGATCATGGCCCTGTGGTGCCCGGACTGGCCTGCGACGGCAGCGGCGGCCGACGAGGATCTCCCCCCTGCGCACCCGATCGCGGTGCTCTCGGCCAACCGGGTCACCGCGTGCTCCGCCACCGCGCGTGCGGCCGGGGTCCGGCGCGGTATGCGGAAAAGGCATGCGCAGGCGGTGTGCCCGGAGATGCAGGTGTTCCCTGCCGACGTCGATCGCGACGCACGCTTCTTCGAACCGGTGGTGGCAGCGGTCGCCGAGGTGGTCGCGGTGGTCGAGGTGTTGCGGCCGGGTCTGCTGGTGATGCCGGCCGACGGGGCGGCCAGACATCACGGGGGAGAGGCGTCGCTCGCAGAACAGCTCATCGACCAGGTCTCGGTCTGCGGAGTGGAATCCCAGGTCGGTGTCGCCGACGAGATGTTCACCGCGGTGGTCGCCGCCCGTCGCGGACAGCATGTGGATCCGGGCGGCGACCGCGCCTATCTGGCGGAGCTGCCGGTGGCCGAACTCAACGCCGAACCGAGCCTGTCGTGCCCGGAACGCACCGAGTTCGTCGACCTGCTACGACGACTCGGCCTGGTCACCATCGGCGATTTCGCTGCCATGCCCGCGCGCGACGTCGCCACCCGGTTCTCCGCCGACGCCGCGGTGGCACACCGATTGGCCAACGCGCTGCCTGATCGGCGGCCCGCGGGGATCGTCGCCGCACCGGAACTGGTCGTCGACTACGTCTGCGACCCGCCGATCGACCGGATCGACTCGGCGGCCTTCGCGGGCCGACGGCTCGCCGACATGCTGCATCGCAGGCTCTCCGATGTGCCCGCGGCGTGCACCAAGCTCAAGGTCGAAGCCATCACCGAACGTGGACAACGACATTCGCGGATATGGCGGTGTGCGCAGCCACTCACACCCGACGCCACAGCCGATCGGATTCGCTGGCAGTTGGAAGGATGGTTGACCGGCGCGGGGCGTGGTAGAAACCGCGGCGACACACGTCCGGATTCGCCCATCGCGATGCTGCGACTCGAACCGGTCGAGACGGTCGATGCCGGGGCGCTGCACTACGCGCTGACGGGCGCGGGGTTACCCGGCGAATCGGAGGTCTCCGAGCGTGCCCGCAGGTCGTTGGAACGTGTGCAGGGACTGTTGGGCGGCGATTCCGTGCAGGTGCCCGTGCGCAGCGGTGGCCGCGGACCGTCGGATCAGATCACCTTGATCCCGCTGGGCGACGAGAAGATCCCCGAACACGACCCGAAGGCCCCCTGGCCCGGGCGGGTTCCCCAGCCCGCACCCACGGTGATGTCTCGTACCCCGGTGTCATTGATCGACGCGTCGGGGCAGCCGGTCACCGTCACCGGTCGTGGGGCGTTCTCCGAAGAACCCGCCGTCGTGCGTATGGCGCGCAGCGGGAAGGGTGCGGTCCTCGACACCTGGGAGCTGAGCTGGTGGGCCGGGCCGTGGCCCGCGGGTATGGACGACACCGGGATCATCGCCAGAGTCCAAGTGCTCCTGGAGGATTCGCGCGCGCTGCTGCTCTACTACCGAGCGGGCGGGTGGCTGGTCGAGGGTGTGTACGAGTAGCGCGGCCGCTTCGGCTCGTGGGCGCGCGCTGGCGGACAGAAAGTAGGGGAAGGGTTTCTTCCGCGGGTTCTTGACACAGGGTCGCGGTTCTTCCGCGGGTTTCTGACCTTTCCGCGTGTTGTTTCGCGGGGAAGGGTGCAAAACCCACGGAAGGGCTTCTTCCCTGGGTTTCTGCAGGGGGTTTGGCGAGCGGTGCGGCCGCCCTGAGCAGTGCGGGGCCTTGGCTGTCACTCTTCCGCGGGTTTTGTCGCTGGGCCGGCACTCTTCCGCGGGTTTTGTCGCTGGGCCGGCACTCTTCCGCGGGTTTTGTCAGTGGGCCGCGGTTCTTCCGCGGGTTTCTGACCTTTCCGCGTGTTGTTTCGCGGGGAAGGGTGCAAAACCCGCGGAAGGAATCCTTCCCCGAGTTTCTGCACTGCCCCGCACCACCCGAACCCCGCCTCCGCGGCACCCCCGTTCCGCGCGGCACCCCCGTTCCGCGCTCAGCTGTTGGCGCCGCGGGCGATCACCGGCCAGCGGTCCGCGGCGCCGCCGGAACGCGCCTCGTCGACGACCAACTCATCGACGAGATTGACCGCGGTGCAGACATGATTGGGTATGACGCGCACGGTGGCGCCGAGTTCGGGGACGACGGCGCTGGGCGGGTACTCGACCACGGCGTGGTGTTCGGAGAGCCCGACGATCCGCGCGTCCGGCTCGTCGAGTACCCGACCATGACCACTGGCCCACGCGGGACGGTCGGCCCCGATGATCTTGCTGCCCGCGTCGAGCACCACGCGGTGCCCATCGCGATGGACGACGCTGCTCACCGCGGTCAGCGCGACGTCGTCGAATCCGCAGACCCCGAGTTCGATCTGCTGGGCGTCGTAGAACGGGTACACGCCAGGGCGGATCTCGGTCAGGACGCCGCTGTCCCCGGCGAACTCGACCGTGGGCGTGGAACCCCCACTCCGCACACGCGGTTCGATGCCGACCGAACGCAGCCTGTCGGCGGCTTCGGCGAGCGCTGCGACCTCCTGTCGTGCCGCGTCGCTGCGTGCATCGCCGGGACCGTATCCGTGGCCCGGGAAAGTGAACACCCCGATAACGTCGAGGCCGGCGTCGCGCGCAGCGGCTGCGACCTCACCCGCGGACTCGGGGCCGACCCCGGTGCGGTGCTGGCCCGAATCCACCTCGACCAGCACCTCGACATCGCTCCTGCTCACCTCCGCCGCCATCCGCTGCGCACCCGCAACCGAGTCGGCGGCGAGCCGCAGAGCCGACCGCTGTGCCAGCGCGCGCAGGCGCGCACCCTTGTGCTCGGTCACCCACAGCGGGTACGCGATGAACAGATCAGCGAAGCCCGCCGCGGCGAAGGCTTCTGCCTCTCCGATGGTTGCCACGGTGAGACCCACTGCGCCGCTGTCGATCTGGCGGCGTGCGAGCTCGGTTGTCTTGTGTGTCTTGGCGTGTGGACGCAGGTCGACTCCCGTGCGGCGCGCCTGATCGGCAACCGCCTGGAGATTGCGATCGACGCGTGTGGTGTCGACGACGAGGTACGGGGTATCGGTCACCGCTCAACGGTACCGAGCGCAGCGGCCGACTCGTCGACGAGGAGATACTCCTGGTGCAGGATGCGTGAGGTCAGCCGTGGTGTGAACTTCCGTCCGAACTCGGCGAGCTGACCGAGGGGCGGGCTGATGCGTGCCGGATGCCGCAGAATTCCTTCCAGTACTTTCGACGCCGCCTTGTCGACGCTCCACACGCCGGCGGAGTTCTGGTAGGCCTCGGTCGGCGCGATCATGCGGGTACGTACCAGTGGCAGCCGCACATTGGTGAACGTCACATGGTCAGACAGGGTTTCGACGCCTGTCGACTCGCTGAACGCCTCCAACGCGGCTTTCGACGCCGCGTATGCGCCGAAACGCGCGCCGCGGGTCTGCACGGCGATGGAGGACACGTTGACCACACGACCGGACCGCCGCTCGATCATGTGCGGAAGCAGCGCGAGTACCAGATTGACCGCCCCGAAGTAGTTCACGGCCATGACGCGGTGGTAGTCGTGTGAGCGATCAACGGAATGAAGTGTCGAACGTCGAATGGACCGCCCGGCGTTGTTCACCAGAACGTCGACGTGTCCGTGCTCTGAGATGATGGTCTTCACCAGGGTCCGCACCGCCTCCTCGTCGGTGATGTCGCACTGATAGGCGTAGACCCTTCCTGCCGGCAGTCCTGACTTGGGTTGGGTGCCTTCGAGTTCGGTCACGGCCGCGTGCAGGTCGTCGACGTCGCGCGCGACCACGTACACGTCGGCACCCCGAGCCACACACATGCGCGCCGTCGCTTTGCCGATTCCGCTCGAGCCGCCCGTGATCAGAATGTGTTTCCCGACGAGTGGCCCGCGCGGATCGGCTCGCCGGTGACGCGATGGGTCGAGGTGCGCGGTCCAGAACTCCCAGAGACGCGGGCCGTAGTCGTCGAGGTCGGGAAGTGTGACGCCGAGCCTGCCCAGTAGGGCGAGAGTCTGAGCGGAACGGAAGTCCGCGGTCATCCGCATGCCGTCGAGTAATGCGGGCGGTATACCGGCCTGTGACGCGATGAGATCGCGTATGGGTGCGATCGGTCCGAATCCGGTCATCGCAAGAGCGGGTGCCACGATTCGATTGCTCACCACGCCAACACCTTTGGGTGACCCGATCGCAGGTGCCAGCGCGTTGTACATTCCCATGACCCCACGGTCACAGGAATCGCCGAGGTGAAACACCTGCCCACCGCGCAGTGGGTCATGGTCGACGAGTGTCACGATGGCCTCTGCAACGAAATCGACCGGAACCAGATTGAGTCGACCGAGGTCGGGCATCGGAAGAGGAAGCCTCGACGGCAACATGCCGAGAAGTGCAAGGAGCGGGAAGAAGTAGTAAGGCCCGTCGACCTTGTCCATCGCGCCTGTCCGTGAATCGCCGACGACCACCGACGGCCGGTATACCCGCCACCGCAATCCCGCACGGTCACGGACGAGTTTCTCCGCCTCGAACTTGGTCCGGTGATACGGAGTCGGAAATCCCTGCCCCAGGTCGAAATCAGTCTCGGTGAACACGCCGTCGTGATCGCCGGACACGGCGATCGACGACACATGATGCAGCATCGCGTCGTGCTCGACGGCGAAGTCGATGACGCGCGCGGTGCCATCGACGTTGGCGCGCTGCTGGCTCTCGGCGTCGGCGGTCATGTCGTAGATCGCGGCGAGGTGAATCACATGATCGATCTGGGGGAGTTCGTCGTCGGCGACTCCGAGACCGGGGGAGGTGAGGTCTCCGACGACCGGATGCAGCCGATCGGAGGCTGCATCGGAAAAGACCGCGTCGAATCGTGGTCGTGATCCCGCACGCACCAACGCGTACACCTGCGCGTCGGGATGTGTGTCGAGCAGTTTGCCGATCACTCGACGTCCGATGAATCCGGTGCCGCCGGTGATGAAGTACGTGGTCATGACAGCCTTCCGAGTCCGGGCCGCAGCCCCGGCTCACTTCTTACTACACGGTAAGGAACAGGTCTGTTCACCTTGACACTTACACCGACAGATGGCAACGACGATGTCGAACGGACACCGTTAATCAGGAAACTAATCAGTTAGCTGACTATTCGGTATGCTTAGGAGGTGTCCGAGAATCCTGCCGTGGTGGCCGCCTCGCTCCGTCCTGTGCTGGCAGCACTGAACCGCCGTCTGCGTGCACAGGGTGCAATCGGCGATCTCACCCGATCACAGACCAACGTCCTGGGCCGACTCGAGCGTGAGGGGCCGACGACGGCCAACGCGCTCGCGCGTGCGGAGGGTGTCCGCCCGCAGTCGATGTCGACAACCGTTGCCGCACTGGTCGACCAGGGGTTGGTGATCGGCACACCGCACCCCGGCGATCGTCGGAAGACGCTGCTGGCTCTCTCGGACGAGGCACGCGAGATGTACGCGCGTGGACGACTTGCCCGCGAGGACTGGCTCGCCGACCGGATCGAGCACGTCCTCACCGAGGACGAGCGTGACCAGATCGTCACCGCGACAGAACTTCTCCGTCGAATTGCGGAATCCTGACCCTCATCTGACAAGGAGTCGACAATGGCCATGACTACTCTCGACCCGCACACCGCGCTGATCGTGATCGACATGCAGCGCGGGATCGCGCTACGCGACAATCTCGCTCCGCATCCGGCATCGGAGATCATCGACAGGGCGGGCCGACTCGTCGACAGATTCCGCAAGTACGGTCGTCTCGTGGTGCTGGTGAACGTCGACGCAGTCCCGCCGGGGCGAACTGATCGCAACGCGGGTGCCCCCAGGCCACGATTATCGAAGGAGTCGACCGAGTTCATCGACGAGTTCGCACCCGAACCAACAGATCTGGTGGTGACCAAGCACTCGCGGAGTGCATTCGCCGGTACCGGCCTCGCTGACGACCTGCGTTCGCGAGGGATAACCCAGGTGGTCGTCGTCGGAATCGCCAGCGGTGCAGGGGTCGAATCGACCGCCCGCGACGCACACGAGGCCGGGTTCAACGTGACATTGCCGACGGATGCGATGACGGATTCGGTCGGCGAACGCCATGCGCACAGCGTGCGCGAGGTGTTTCCCCAGATCGCCGAGACTGGTTCGACTGCAGAGCTTCTCGGACTCCTCGACGCCGTCGCACAGTGAGCGCGGTGACCACCGGCGACGCCGGTGTGGCGCAGCGCAATCCCTTCGGCTGGCGGTTCACCGGGCCGCTGTTGATGGGGTCGACGCTCAACCCGATCAACAGTTCCATGATCGCGACCGCGCTGGTGGGGATCGGTGTCGACTTCCATCGTGGTCCGGCGCAGACGACGATCCTCATCTCGGTGCTCTACCTCTGCAGCGCTGTGGCGCAGCCGACTATGGGAAAGCTCGCGGCCGTCTTCGGTCCGCGCCGGGTGTTCGTGTCCGGGTTGGTCGTTCTGCTCGCGGCCGGGATCGTCGGAGCTGCCGCGCCGGCCTTCTGGTGTCTTCTGCTCTCCCGTGCGCTGATCGGTATCGGCACGTCGGCCGCGTATCCGACGGCGATGGCACTCGTGCGGTCGCGAGCCGACTCCTTCGGCACCGGCGTGCCGAGCCGGATACTCGGCGGCTTCTCGATCGCGGCACAGGTGATCGCCGTGATCGGTCTGCCTCTGGGAGGTGTACTGACCGGTGTCTTCGGTTGGCGCGCTGTGTTCTTCGTCAACATCCCCGTCGCACTGATCACCATGGCGTGGGCGCTGCGCAGTATTCCCCGAGACGGGGCGGTCCATGTGGGTGGTGTCCGAGGCCTTGTCCGCGTCGTCGACGTCGTGGGGGTAGTGCTTTTCGCGGTGACCGTCGTTGTGGCACTCGAGTTCTTGGCGCGGCTGACAGAACCGCGGTGGTGGTTGCTCGTCATCGTCGCCGTGTCGGGGCTGTTGCTGGTCCTATGGGAACTACGTGCTGCACAACCGCTCATCGACGTACGGATGCTCGCGTCGAATACCCCGCTTGTCCGCACCTATCTGCGGCAGGCCCTGGCCGGTCTCGGTTCCTACACGGCGATGTACGGCATCAGTCAGTGGATGGAGCAGTCCGCGGGCTACACCGCCGCGCAGGTCGGACTCATCCTCATCCCGTACTCCGCGCTCAGTGTTGTGTGCGCGCGAGTCAACTCGACGCACGGCTGGGTGCGAATTCCGTTGATCCTCACAGGTTTCTGCTTTGTCGGCGCCGGGGTCACCGCCGTGGCGATCCATCATTCCTCTGGGCTGTGGATCCTGCTCACGATGACCTTCCTGTTCGGCGTGGCCAACGGATTGAGCGGCTACGCCAACCAGGCGACGCTCTACACGCAGAGCCCGTCGGAGTCGATTGGTGTGGCATCCGGGCTGTACCGGACGTTCATGTACTTCGGGGCGATCTTCTCCTCGAGCCTCATCGGTATCGCCTTCGGGGCCCGCGCCACCGATGGTGGACTACACGTCGCGGGCTGGGCGATCGTGGTCATCGGGTCGGTGTTGATCGCCATGACGTTGGCGGATCGTCGGATTCCGAAAGCGGTGGCAGCCAACGGATGACCGAGCCGCAGATGCCTGATCGGCTGATCTTCTACACGCCGACCTCCTGAACCGTCGCAGCTGGTCGGACGGTGTGTCGTGTCGCCGGAATGATGGCCAGGGCCGAAAACGTCACGGCCACAAGGAACGCAGTCGTGTACCCGGCACTCGTGATGACGGTCCCGAGAACGGACGACCCCGCCGCCTGCCCGAGCACCAGCGCAATGAACAGGAGAGCGGTCCCAGCGGCGGCGTTCCCGGGACTCAAGGCTGTTGTCCACGAGATGAGAGCCGACGTTCCCGCGGTGAAGCCCCATCCGAACAGTACGCAGGCGATCACTGTGGCGATGGCCGAAGAGGTGGCGAGCGTGAGCGCCAAAATCGTTGCCGCGAGAACGAGACAACTGATCGTCCACGCTGTCGTCGGCGCGCGGCGTGCCATGAGTCGCGACGTCGGAATCACTGCGGTCGCGCCGATTCCGAGTGCGATCCACGCGACGATCGTGCCCTGGGAACTCTGGCCTCCGGAGTCGACGAGCAGGCTGCGGCCATAGGTCCACACCGCGCTCGAGCCTGCACCCATGCCGATCGCGGACGCGATCGCACGACGATGCATCGCCAACCATGTTCGTGACAATCCTCGCGGCCCATCGTGTGCGGTTGCGGTGCCTGGCACCGCGGCGATCCTCGCGAGTACGAACATGACCGACACGATGATCACGGTGACGCCGCCGACAAGAGTCCATGCCGTGCGCCACGCCGGTAGCAGAGCCAGCGCCAGGGCGCCCGCTGCCATCAGGCCGGGGCCGGTTCCCGCGTTGATCATCGACTGTGCGGTGTCGACGCGCACCGGTCGGATGCCGCGCTGTGCGACGGTCACCATGGCGGGTGAAGCGAAACCCGCCCCGGCCGAACTGAGTACGGCAGATAGTCCGAAGAGCGCGACGTCGTGTGTCGAGGCCATCGTCCAGACTCCGGCGACCGCGGTTATCCCGGCGGCGGCGATCAGCAGGCCGGGCTGTCGTGACCACCAGAAACCAGCCGCCGCTGCCACGCAATACACCAGCGATGATCCCGACGAGATGTACCCGGCCGTGGCGGGATCGAGGCCGAGTTCGTGCTGGATGTCGGGAAGGAACAACCCGTAGGCCAGACGCACGAGGCCGTACGTCGCGGCGATCGTGCATGTGCCTACGGCGACGATCGACGACTCGCGAATCCCCAAAAACGAAAACGATCGTTTCATGTTCACCGAGTCTAGAGTGATGTCCATGCCGGTGCGCAAGAGTTCCGAGCGCAAATTGCTCGACGCGGTCGACGAGTTGACGGCGACGCAGAGCATCGCCAGCACCCCCGTCGACGTGATCCTGGCTACGGCCGGTGTCTCTCCGGCCACGCTGTATCGCGGATTCCGCAGCAAGGAGAACCTCATCGCGGCCGCCCTCGAGCGTCGACACCAGCGATGGGTGGGGGTCTGGGACAAGGCGATCGACGCCGCGGGGGCAGATGGGACGCAACGTCTGCTTGCTGTGTTCGACGCGCTCGACGCCTTCCGTGCGCAACCGGACGGCGCGCGATGGTGTGCGTTCCTCGGGGCTGCGGCCGACTACTCCGACCCCGAGCCCGAGATCGACGCCGCGATCCGACGCGACACCGACCATCTCAGGCGCACGCTCGCGGGGCTGGCGGTCGAGTTGCCATGCGCGGATCCCGACGATGTCGCCGAGGGGTTGCTCCTGATCGTGACCGGAGAGCTCGCCATGAGGCTGCGTGAGACGGATCCGCGCGCGTCGTCGGCGACGGCGCGTCACGTCGCCGAAGTGTTCGTCGCGGCCTCGATGGCGTCAGTGCGGGCGGAATGAGCGAACCAGGCTGAACGCCAGCACCCGTCGTCGAACGTATGTTCTATGATGGACGGGTGGGTTGGAACCAGGGCCCGCCGACCTGGCGGGAGATGGAGCGGGTGCTGTCGGGGCGCTCGCCGAAAGGCGGTCGGCCGGGGGAGTTCTTCGGTCCCGAGCAACCCGGCGACGGCAGCGACAGTCCCGCCTGGTCACGAAAGCGGGGTGCCTACACCGCTCCGGAGGTGTCGCGCGAGCGCTCGTCGGTGCGCTACGCCGAGTTGCACGCGCACAGCGCCTATAGCTTCCTCGACGGTGCGTCGATGCCGGAGGAGATGGTGGAAGAAGCGGCGCGGCTCGATCTGAGCGGATTGTCGATCACCGATCACGACGGCTTCTACGGTGTCGTCCGATTTGCCGAGGCGGCAAAGGAATTCGCGATGCCCACGGTGTTCGGCGCCGAACTCTCCCTGGAACCCGACGTCACCCGCACCGGGGTGACCGATCCGGCCGGTGAACATCTGTTGATCCTCGCCCGTGACGGCGAGGGGTACCGGAGGTTGTCCCGGATCATCGCCGACGCCCACATGACCGGCGGCGAGAAAGGGTTGCTGCGCTACGACGTCGACCGACTCGCCCGCGATGCGGGTCACTGGGTCGTGCTCACCGGCTGTCGCAAAGGTGGGGTTCGGCGCGCGCTCGATCGTGCGGGAACAGGCGCGGCGGAAGCGGCACTCGGTGGATTGATCGAGCGGTTCGGCCGCGACGACGTGGTCGTCGAACTCACCGCGCAGGGACTGCCGGACGATGACGAGCGCAACGCGGTACTCGCCGAGCTCGCGCAGCGTTTCAGGCTGCCGACCGTCGCGACGTCCGGGGCGCATTTCGCAGGCCCGCGTCGTCGACGACTGGCGCTGGCCATGGCGGCGGTCCGTGCCCGCACCGACATCGAGACCATCGCGGGCTGGATGCCCGGGGTCGGCGGCGCGCATCTGCGCAGCGGCGACGAGATGACGCGGCTGCTGCCCGCACACCCCGATGCCATCGCCAACGCCGCCGACCTGGCGGACGAGTGTGCGTTCTCGCTCGGACTGATCGCGCCGCAGTTGCCACCGTTCGACGTACCCGACGGTCACACGGAGTCGAGTTGGCTACGACATCTCACGATGGCCCGCGCTCGACGACGCTACGGGACACCTGCCGAGCATCCGGCGGCGTACCGGCAGATCGAGCATGAGCTGGCGGTCATCGAAACACTCACTTTTCCTGGCTATTTCCTCGTCGTCGCCGACATCGTCGACTTCTGCAGGCGCAACGACATCCTCTGTCAGGGTCGGGGGAGTGCCGCGAACTCCGCTGTGTGTTACGCGCTGGGTATCACCAACGTCGATCCGGTGGCCAACGAGTTGCTGTTCGAGAGGTTCCTCTCACCCGAGCGTGACGGCCCGCCCGACATCGACGTCGACATCGAATCCGACCGCCGTGAAGAGGCCATCCAGTACGTCTACCGGCGATACGGCCGCGAGTACAGCGCACAGGTCGCCAACGTGATCACCTATCGGGGTCGATCGTCGGTGCGCGACATGGCGCGAGCACTCGGCTACGCGAGTGGCCAGCAAGATGCCTGGAGCAAGATGCCCGACACCGCACCCGACGACGTGCTTGACCTCGCAAGTGAGATCGCCAACATGCCAAGGCATCTCGGAATCCACTCCGGCGGGATGGTGATCTGTGATCGCCCCATTGCCGATGTCTGCCCGACGGAGTGGGCTCGCATGGAGAACCGCAGCGTGTTGCAGTGGGACAAAGACGATTGTGCAGCAATTGGTCTGGTCAAGTTCGATATGCTCGGTCTCGGCATGCTGTCGGCGTTGCACTACGCGATCGACCTGGTCGCCGAACACAAGGACATCCACGTCGACCTCGCCAAACTCGATCTCACCGAAGATTCCGTATACGAGATGCTGTGTCGCGCAGACTCAGTCGGGGTGTTCCAGGTGGAGTCGCGAGCCCAGATGGCAACCCTTCCGCGTCTGAAACCGCGTTGTTTCTACGATCTCGTCGTCGAGGTCGCACTGATCCGACCGGGGCCGATCCAGGGCGGATCGGTCCACCCGTTCATCCGACGACGCAACGGTCAGGAGGAGCCGACTGTCGAGCACCCGTCCATGTGGCCGGCGCTCAAGCGGACCCTCGGTGTGCCGCTGTTCCAGGAGCAGCTCATGCAGTTGGCCGTCGACGTCGCCGGATTCGACGCCACCGAGGCGGACCAGCTCCGTCGCGCGATGGGGTCCAAGCGCTCGCCGGAACGCATGCAGCGGCTTCGTCGACGCTTCTACGAAGGTATGCAGCGCACGCACGGTATCACCGGCGACGTCGCCGACCGGATCTTCGAGAAGATGGCAGCGTTCGCCAATTTCGGTTTCCCGGAGAGTCATTCGCAGAGCTTTGCATCGCTGGTGTTCTATTCGTCGTGGTTCAAGCTGCACCACCCGGCGGCGTTCTGCGCGGCATTGCTGCGTGCACAACCCATGGGCTTCTACTCGCCGCAGTCGCTGGTCGCCGATGCACGCCGACACGGTGTCGACGTGCATCGACCGCATATCAACGCGTCGCTGGCCGAGGCGACGTTGGAGAACGACGGACTCGACGTTCGCCTCGGGTTGGCGTCGGTGCGTGGGGTCGGAGACGAGGTCGCGGCGCGGATCGTCGAAACCAGGAATGCCGACGGCCCGTACGCGAGTATCACGGATCTCTCGCGCCGCGCCGACCTCACCCTCGCGCATCTCGAGGGTTTGGCGGGGGCGGGTGCGTTCGACTGTTTCGGGATGAGTCGACGACAGGCACTGTGGGAGGCGGGCGCTGCGGCCACCGCGAGCGTCGAGCATCTCGAATTGGAGCAATCGGCGCAGGTGCCGACACTGCCGGGATTGTCGGATGTGGAGTTGGCCGCCACCGATGCCTGGGCAACGGGGATCACCCCCTCGAACTATCCGACGCAGTTTCTGCGCCCGCGGCTGACTGCGATAGGTGTCCTGCCCGCGGAGGCGCTATTGTCTGTGCCGGATGGGTCACGTGTCACCGTCGGCGGAGCTGTCACCCACCGGCAGCGGCCGGCGACGGCATCCGGCGTGACGTTCATCAACCTCGAAGACGAGACCGGAATGGTCAACGTCGTGTGTTCGGTAGGGCTGTGGTCGCGGTACCGCGAGTTGGCGCACTCGGCGTCTGCGTTACTGGTACGCGGCAGGGTGCAGAACGCCGAGGGTGCGGTGACGGTGGTTGCAGATCGGTTACAACGTATGGATCTTCGAGTGGGTACCCGCTCGCGGGATTGGCACTGACGCCGACAACTGCGCGGAAAGCATTCGCGCACAATGAGAGCGGGGAGAGGAACACATGGCGCAACAGGTGATCGTCACGGCGAAGCCGAGTAGCCGCAAGGGGCCGCTCGTGGAGACCGGTCCGGACGGTTCCATCACCATCTACGTGCGCGAACCCGCCACCGAGGGCAAGGCGAACAAGGCGGTCGCCGAACTGCTCGCCAAGCATCTCGGCGTGCCGAAGTCGAAGGTGGCGTTGATCGGCGGCGCCACGGCGCGCACCAAGCGTTTCCGCGTCGGCTGAGCGCCGAGTGGGCGCCGTCTGCTGTCGAGTGGGCGCTCTCTGTTGTCGAGTGTGCGCTGCCTGCCGTCGAGTGGGCGCTGTATCCCGTTGTCGCCTGACTCTGTCGTCGCTTGGCCGTCCGTCACACGGCGCCGTCGAATCCGTTCTGTCGCCACGCCTCGTATACGACGATGCTTGCTGCATTCGCGAGGTTGTGTGAGCGACGCCCGGCGAGCATCGGGATGCGAAGCGAGTCGGTGATCTCGGGTTCAGCGAGCACGTCGTCGGGGAGACCCGTGGGTTCCGGACCGAACAGCAACACGTCGCCAGGGCGGTAGTCGACGTCGGTGTGATACCGCGAGGCGTGCGCGGTGAACGCGAAAATGCGCTCCGGCTTCAATTCCGTGAACGCTGTAACGAGATTCGGATGAACCGTCACGTTCGCCATCTCGTGATAGTCGAGACCCGCGCGCTTCACCTGGGCGTCGGACATCGAGAAGCCGAGCGGCTCGATCAGATGCAGTTCGCTTCCGGTGTTGGCGGCCAGCCGGATCGCGTTGCCCGTGTTGGGCGGGATACACGGCTGGTAGAACATGATGCGGAACATGGGGTCCATTGTGCAGAGCGGGAGTGGGCTGCCTATCGCGAAGGTCGGCAGTGCACGGTCGGCGGCACGGAGCGCACGGTCGGCGGCTCGGAGTGCACGGTCGGCGGCAGGGAGCGCACAGCTGGCGGCACGGAGCGCACAGTCGGCGGCAGGGAGCGCACAGTCGGCGGGGCGGCGCGGGGAGGTACTCAGAGATCGTCGAGCCGTGTGTTGGCTCCGCACAGCAGCACGCAGAGCGTCGAGTCGTGGGCGACCCTCACCTGGCCGCCGATCACGGCAGCCACCGCGGTCGCGGTGCCGTGCTCGACGACGATGCGGAACTGCCTCCACAGCATTCGACGCGCAGCGATGATCTCGTCGTCGGAGACGACGACGCTGTCGAGCGAGCTGTCGGTGATGGTCGACCAGCAGATGTCGCCGATCATGGTGGCGCCCAGCGAATCCGCGGCGATGCTGTCGAGTTCGACAGAGGTCGGCTCACCCGCCTCGATCGCCTGGTGTAAGCAAGCCGCGCCGGCGGGCTCGGCACCGACGAGATGGTCTCCTGGTCGCTGCGCAGCGGCGAGTCCTGCGAGCAGTCCACCGCCACCCACACACACGACCGTCGTGAGGGGTCCCGGAACGTCCGCCGCGAGTTCGAGTGCGATGGTCCCAGCCCCCGCGACGACGTCGGGCAGGTCGTAGGCGTGCAGTTCGAGAGCACCGGATTCGGTGGCGAACGTCGCGGCAGCCGCGGCGGCCTCGGAGTACTGCGATCCGACCAACCGCACGTCGGCACCCAACTCCCGCAGCGCAGCCACCTTCACCGGCGGGGCGTTCTCGGGTACGACGACGGTGCATCGTGCGTCGACGATGCGGGCTGCGTGAGCCGCGCCGATCGCGGCGTTTCCGCCGGACGCCACGACCACCCCTGCGTCCGGCAGCCTGTCGGCCTCGCGCGCCGCCAGCACTGTGTTCACGCTTCCTCGGGCTTTGAACGAGCCGCCGAGTTGCAGGTACTCGAGTTTGAAGACCACCGGCACGCGTCCACCGACCGTGTCGATCTCCGCACGCAGGACCGGTGTGCGTCGAACATGCGCAGCGATGCGCCCTCGCGCGCGCCTGACATCCGAGATGGTTGGCGTGTCCCCCGTGAGCCGGTCCGGGTTGTTTTAGAGTCCTGATTGCCCTGATGAGGGCGGAGAAGGGACGATGAAGAACATGGCAGGACGCAAGCGTCACTCGGCGGAGGACATCGTGCGCAAATTGCGCCGGGCCGATGAGTTGGCCGCGGAAGGCAAGACCGGCGAGGAGATCGCTGCCGATCTCGAGGTGTCGGCGGCCACGTTGTACAACTGGCGCCGCCAGTACGGCGGTATGGACGGCGACGCCGCGAAGGAACTCAAAGAGCTGCGCGAGCAGAACAGCCGACTCAAGCGGCTGCTCGCCGATGCCGAGCTCGAGAAAGACGCGCTGCGGGAGATCGCCAAGGGAAAATTCTG
Organism: Gordonia otitidis; assembly: GCF_020735545.1. Lineage (NCBI taxonomy): Bacteria > Bacillati > Actinomycetota > Actinomycetes > Mycobacteriales > Gordoniaceae > Gordonia > Gordonia otitidis. Next base: position 439,282 of record NZ_CP085974.1, on the reverse strand, counting down.
AGCCCGACCGCCAAACGCGCCGCCATCGACATGCTCAAGGACGTCAAGAACATGTCAGAACGCATGGCGTGCAAGGTAGTTGGGCTTTCCCGTTCCGCCTATCGACGGCTGCCGCAAGCGCACACCCCGGCCGACCCCGACGCCGCACTGCGCGAGCAGCTACGCACGTATGCCCGCAAGAACCCCCGGCACGGGTTCCGGCGCGCGTGGGCACACCTGCGCTTCGACGACGGCATCGAGATCAACAAGAAGAAAGTGCATCGGTTGTGGAAAGAAGAGGGCCTGCAAGTGCGGCGCGCTCGGCGCCGCAAACGCGCCGGCCAGTCATCGGTCCCGGTCGTTGTCGCGGACGCACCGAAAGTGGTGTGGGCATTGGACTTTCAGTTCGATTCCACCGTGGATGGGAAGAAGATCAAGATCGCGTCCATGGTTGACGAACACACCCGGATGTCGTTGCTGAACATCGTGGACCGCTCGATTCCGGCTGAGCGGTTGATCGAGGAGTTGGAGAAGACGTTCGCGATCTGGGGTGGCCCGCCGATGGTGCTGCGCATGGACAACGGCCCTGAGTTCATCTCAGAAGCCCTGCAGGCGTTCTGTGCAGGGTCGGTCGGGATCTCCTACATTCCGCCCGGCACACCGTGGAACAACGGGTTCATCGAGTCGTTCAACAACCGGTTGCGCGACGAGTGTTTGAACCGCAACTGCTGGCCCACACTGATCGAGGCCCGCGTGGTCATCGACGACTTCAAAGACGACCACAACCACCGACACCGGCACTCAGCGCTGGGCTACCAAACGCCGGCCGAGTACGCTGCCGGATGCACCCACCAACATCACCCCGTGGGCTGCGAGATCGACTGACGATCACAACAAGGAACTGGCTCTAGAACTGCCTGGACCGGTTATCGGGGACCTGCCATGGTGACCGGGCGGGTGGCGTTGATCGGCATGGCAGCACGGTACTCGGGTCGGATGCGCGGACCATGGCCCGACCTCGACACCTGACACCGCGCGTCGCGCAGGATGGAACAATGGACGGGTGAGCGCGATACGACTCGACGGCAAACTGACCCGCGACGAGATCTTTGCCGATCTCCGTGAACGCGTCGACAAGCTTCGGATGGCCGGTGTGATGCCCGGTCTCGGGACAATTCTCGTCGGCGAGGATCCAGGCTCGCAGTCCTATGTGAAGGGTAAGCACTCCGACTGCGCCAAGATCGGCATCGCTTCGATTCGCAAAGATCTTCCCGCTGACGCCACGACGGCCGATCTCAACGCCGCCATCGACGAGCTCAACGCCGATCCCGGCTGCACCGGCTACATCGTGCAGCTTCCGCTGCCGAAGCATCTCGACGAGAACGCCGCGCTCGAGCGCATCGACCCGGCAAAGGACGCCGATGGTCTGCACCCGATCAACCTGGGCCGACTCGTCCTGGGCAAGGAGTCGACGCTCCCGTGCACACCACGTGGCGTGATCCACCTGTTGCGTCGGTACGACATCCCCATCGACGGCGCGCGGGTGACCGTGGTGGGTCGTGGCGTGACGATCGGTCGTCCGATCGGTCTGCTGCTCACGCGTCGCAGCGAGAACGCGACCGTCACGCTGTGCCACACCGGCACACGCGACCTCGCAGCGGAGATCAGACGTGCCGACATAGTGGTGGCGGCCGCGGGTGTCGGGCACCTGGTGACAGCCGACATGGTCAAGCCCGGCGCAGCGGTCATCGACGTGGGCGTCAGCCGGACCGCTGACGGACTCGTGGGCGACGTCGCTCCCGACGTGTGGGACGTCGCAGGGTACGTCTCGCCGAATCCCGGTGGCGTCGGCCCGCTGACCCGGGCGTTTTTGCTCGTCAACGTCATCGAACGAGCCGAGGCCGATCTGGCCGCACGATCTGCCGCAGGGGTGTCGACTTCCGGGGACACCGGCCGGTGAACTCCGCGACGGATGCGCGGGTGCGTCAGCTTCGCCATGCCCGTCGCGTCCGCGCCGTCATCGCGCAGATCCCGTACATCCTGGTGATGCTTGGCGTGATCGTCGGCGCCGCACTGGTGCTGTTCGATCGCTGGCGACGTGGGTCGTTCGTTTTTGGAACGGCTTTGCTTCTCGGTGCATTCATGCGAGCGGTGTTGCCAACGTCACGAATTGGATTGCTGCAGGTCAGAGGAAGATTTTTCGACGTCGTGTCTCTTGCCGGCGTCGGTGCGTTGATGATATGGCTAGCCGCGTCAATAGACCCGTTGGGCACGGATTGATTACAATCTGGGCTACGCTTCGGTAAAGTGTCTGAGGACATGAGCTGATCCGGCACCCGTCTGATCAGTACACCTCGACGGTTCCATTCCGGACGCGAGTGTGAACTCCGCGAACCGAACAGTGGTGCGCGGCGGCTGTGCGCGAGCACGCCGCAACGAACGATGAACGGCGACAACGGGCAGGCAACCAATCTCTTCGACGCTGGATAGACACGGTCACACCACCCACGACGAGACGACGTCGATGGGCGTTTCGCTGGGTCAGGGCATGATTCACTTCGTTCTGCTCACACGCGACGACTCAGGACGTGAGCTCGTGGAGTCACGGGTGATCGACGTCGACACCAGCGACGGCCACGACACTTCCGGCCGCGTCAATGCAGGCATCGATCTGATGCTCGACGCCGCGCGCGACACCGATCGCCGCGTGGGACCGATCGGTGTCGCGGCAGGTGGCGATCTCGGTCGTGAACTCGTCGGTTCGACGGGGTCGGGTCCGCGACGACAGATCCACCTGGTCTCCGTCGAGCAGGCTGTGACGGCCTGTCTCATCGAGACGGGGCAGATCGGACGGTATCGGTCTGTGGTCGTCGTCGACTGCGGTGACAGCGGGATGAGCCTGTACACAGTCGACCCCGCGACGGGTGCCATTTCCGATGTCACACGCTCACGAGCGCTGTCCGGGCGCGCACTCGACGACGCGATCGTCCGCGAACTCGGCGCAGATGCAAGCGCCGTGCGTGGTTCGTCGACCAACAAGCTCAGTCGCAACGCATTGCGTGGCGCGGTACGAACCGCGAAAGAGGAGCCCGGTGACAGCAATTCGGCCGACTCCGCCAGCCGCTTCCGCATCGGCAGTGCGACACTCGCAGCTGCTTCCCGTCCGCTCCTCCGTGGTGCCCGCGAGGAGTTGAGTCGTTATCTCGCAACGCGTTCGACGTGTGCGGTCGTGCTGGTCGGAGGGCTCGCCAATCTGCCGAGTATCGCCGACATCGTGCCGCAGGTCGACGGTCCGGACGGACCAATCGATGTCGTCATCCCGGCGAGTCCCGAGCAGACGGCTGCCGTCGGCGCCGCGATGCTCGCGTCGGAGGAGGCGTCCGCGCCGAGTCGACTCGCGTTCATCGGCGGCGGTCGCCGCAGGGGAGCGTTGTCGCCGCTGCCGATCGCGGTGACCGCGGTCATCATCGCAGCGGCCATGTTCACCGTGTACGCGGTGGGTTCGACACTGACAGGGAACTCCACACAGATTCCGTCGCCGTCGAGTGCGCGTGTCGCATCGACGACGACTCAGGTCGAGCAGACCGAAGCGATGCCTTCGGAGCCGACAGCGGTTGTGCCGCAGCACAGCTCGGCGTCGAGCAATGCGCCGCACACCACGCGTGAGGACGACGGGCCGGGGTGGGCAACGACCCAACTACCCCCGACGACCCCCTCGCCGACGACGTTGACTCTCTCGGCGCGTCCCGCCCCGCCGTCGACGACCCAGCCGCCGAGCGCGGAGAGCAGTCGCCCGACGCTGCCGCTGCCTCCGGGTATCACGATTCCGCCCGCGCTGCTTCCCCCGAACCTTGCTCCGCCGTCGAGGACTCCGGCTCCCGACACCGCGAGCCCGACACCGGACGATCAGCAGGCGCCGGGCGGCGAGCGTCCGAACAGCAGTGCGCCCCACGCCGATACCGGTCAGGGTTCCCATCGGCCGTCAACGCCGTCGACGACGACCACCACCACGACACCCGCTCCGGATGGGTTGCTTCCAGCGCCCTGAGCGTGGGGTCGGGTGCTGAGAGTGAGTTGCTCGCTCTGCGAGGCGTCGGCGACGGATGCGCCCGCTCAGCGGCGCGCGAGGGCGACAGTGCGCTTCAGGAGATCGCCGATCGCGTCGAACTCGGTCAGGAATCCGTCGTGGCCGGTATCAGACTGCACGACCTGCAAACCGCCGACGCAGTTGCCGAGCTCCTCGGCGAGTTCCACCTGTAACCGCAACGGGTACAGGCGGTCCGAGTCGATGCCGCCGACGATCACGGGTACCTCACAGGCGTTGAGTGCCGCCTGCACGCCACCGCGGTCACGGCCGACGTCGTGGTTGTTGAGCACCTCGGTGAGAATGACGTAGCTCCCGGGGTCGAAGCGCTCGACCAACTTGCCCGCCTGGTGATCGAGGTAGCTCTGCACCGCGTAGCGTCCGCCGGCGAGCGGATCCTCTTCGCCTTGAGGGTGATTCGCGAAGCGCTCATCGAGTTCCGGTTCGCTGCGATAGGTAAGGTGCGCGATCCGTCGAGCGATTCCCAGCCCGGTCGTCGGCGACTGGCCGGTTCCGTGGTAGTCGCCGCCGTGCCATGCGGGGTCGGACGTGATGGCGGCGATCTGAGTCGTCTGGATGCCGATCTGATCTGCCGTCGCACGCGCCCCGACAGCGAGTACGAGCGCGCTCCGGACCCGTTCGGGATACTCGATGATCCATTCCAGCGCTCGGGCACCACCCATCGAGCCGCCGACGACGGCCCCGATGCTCTCGATTTTCAGATGGTCCATCAGGGCGACCTCTGCGCGTACCTGATCGAGCACGGTGATCTGAGGGAAGCGCGAACCCCAGGGGCGTCCGGACGAATCCAACGATGCGGGGCCCGTCGAGCCGCGGCATCCGCCGAGCACGTTGGCCGAGATGACGCACCATTCGTCGGTGTCGATGGCTGCGCCGGGACCGATCAGGCCGTCCCACCAACCGGGAGAGGGATGATTTTCGTCGGCGGAGCCGGTGACATGTGAGTCGCCCGTGAGTGCGTGCAGGGTGAGGATCACATTGTCCCGAGACGGCGACAAGCGACCCCAGCGCTGGAAAGCGATGGTCACGTCGTCGATCTGCTGACCGTTGTCGAGTGAGATCGACCCGAGACGGGCGCTGAGCATCTGGCCGTCCGGGACGTTCTCCCAGTTCGGCCGTTGCTCGGTCTCCGTCTGCGGGTCGATACTCACCGACACAGGTGTCCTCGCTCCTTGGTGCGCGTCCGTCGTTACTTGGCTGCTTCGAATCCTCGGTCGAGATCGGCGAGGATGTCGTCGATCCCCTCGATGCCCACTGCGAGGCGAACGAGGCCAGGGGTGACGCCCGCGGCGAGTTGCTCGTCGGGAGTCAGCTGGCTGTGGGTGGTGGATGCGGGGTGGATCACCAGGGAGCGCACATCACCGATGTTCGCGACGTGGCTGTGCAGTGTGAGTGCCTCGACGAATCGCTTGCCCGCGTCGACACCGCCGATGATCTCGAATCCGATGACCGCGCCCTGTCCCTTCGGCGCGAGTTCCTGGCCGCGCTTGAACCACGGAGACGACGAAAGACCCGCGTAGGCGACCGACTCCACCTGCGGGTGGTCGTTGAGGTACTCGGCGACCCGCTGGGCGTTGGCCACGTGACGCTCGACCCGAAGACTCAGCGTCTCGAGTCCCTGCGCGAGTAGGAAGGCGTTGAACGGAGAAATCGCCGCACCGGTGTCACGCAGCAGTTGCACACGAGCCTTGAGTGCGTACGCGGGGGCGCCGAGGTCGGCGAACACCGCACCGTGGTAGCTCGGATCGGGCGTCGTGAAGCCGGGGAAGAGGTCTTCACCGTCGCGCTGCACCCGCCAGTCGAAGGTGCCGCCGTCGATGATCACGCCACCGATTGCGGTTCCGTGTCCACCGATGTACTTGGTGGCCGAGTGCACGACGATGTCGGCACCGTGCGCCAACGGGTTGAGCAGGTACGGGGTGGCGACGGTGTTGTCGACGATGAGCGGAACCCCGTTGCGATGCGCCACACCGGAGATGCCCTCGATGTCGAGGATCTCGTTGTTGGGGTTGGAGATCGACTCTCCGTAGAACGCACGTGTGTTGTCGCGTACAGCGGCCTGCCATGAGTCGAGGTCTTCCGGGTCCTCGACGAAGGTCACCTCGATACCGAGCTTGGGCAGCGTGTAGTGGAAAAGGTTGTAGGTTCCGCCGTACAGCCTCGGACTCGACACGACGTGTCCGCCGTTTTCGACGATGTTCAGGATCGCGTACGTCTCGGCGGCCTGGCCGGAGGCGACGAGCAGCGCGGCGACACCACCCTCGAGGGCGGCGAGGCGCTGTTCGACGACGTCCTGCGTCGGGTTCATCAGGCGGGTGTAGATGTTGCCGGGTTCGGACAGTCCGAACAGATTGGCTGCATGCGTCGTGTCGTTGAACGTGTACGACGTGGTCTGGTAGATCGGCAGCGCGCGGGCATTGGTGGCCGCGTCGGCCGTCTGGCCGGCATGGATCTGCTTGGTTTCGAAACTCCAGCTGTCCGCTGGATTCTGGTCGACGTCGACGTCAGACATTGGAATATGCATCACTTTCTACGGTCGGCAGGGCACGACGACCCTGTTGGGGTCCGACCTTCGGACCCGCGCTTGCCGGGGACCCGTTTCCGCTGTCCCTCAACCCGGTCATCACCCGGAGCACCCCACCGCGGTTGGAGGGTTGCCGATCAGCAAGCCGGGGCTTTGCGCTGATACTCATGACCTGGCGTCAAGGATATAACACGTCCGAAATGATGTGAGAACCCTCTGACGCAGCCTGGTTCTCGGGCTGGACAAGCTGCGTTTTCCAGGTGGGTCGCGACGTGCTCTGCCGGGCGCAAAATCATCCGGGTGTGTAGTCCGATCGGGGGAATTCGACGCTCTGTCACCGCGAGTTCGCCTGCTGATCAGGAATTCGACGGTGCCGTCGTCGTGCCGCTCCTACCATCCGATCATTCGTATCGGACCCGGGAACTTCGACGCCGCATAGCGGTGCACACCGGCCGAGCTGGATAGGTGGAGACGGTATGGGTGCTCATTTCGGTGTCCGGCGATCGATCACGGCCCTGAGCACACTGGGCCTCGCCTTTGTTGCCGCGGTACTGCTGACGATCGGGCAGACCTCAGGCGCCGGTGTGGCGCGCGCCGGTGCCGTCGACACCGAATGTGGCAGCGGATCGCTCGTGCTCGTCGGGGGTACCTGGGATCCCGATGCCCATCTGCTCGACGGTGTCACCCGTCAGGACAAGTACGCCGGCTACACGGTTCAACGCGTCGAATATCCGGCATCCATCTGGCCGATGGGTTCCTTCGGGTTCGACGCCAGTCAGTCCGAGGGCGTTGCGGCGACGCTCTCGACCGTCGAGCGCTATCAGGCGTCGTGCGAGGGTAAACCGGTCGTGATCGTCGGCTACTCGCAGGGCGCGGGTATCGCAGGCGACGTACTCACTGCCATCGGTACGCGGCAGACATCGGGTTACGACATCTCGCGCGACGAGGTGTCGGGGCTGCTCTATTCCGATCCGCGGCAGGCCGGGAACCTGTACGGAGAGGGCATCGAACTCGTGATGGTCGGCGTGCTCCCCGGTCTCACGATGGCCGGCGCGCGAAGCGTCGACGACTTCGGTGGTCTTCCCGTGACCACCGTCTGTTTCAGCGGAGACCCGATCTGCGACCTGCCCGACCCGCTGCACGATCCTCTCGGCGCGCTCGACGGGTTCATCGGCTACTGGGCCAAGCACGGCCTGTACCCGCTGTACATGTATCTCCCGACCACCGACGGCGCGCTGTGGGATGCGTGGGGTGTGAAGCCACTCGATTGTGTCGAGACCGGTCAGCTCACGAGCTGTGTACTGGTGGTGCCGTCGTCGATGTGGGTTCGTACCCAGCAGTTCGTCGACAAGCTCGGCATCGATTGGACCGTGCCCGATCTGATGGGGGACAGACTCACGCTCCCGAACATCCTCGGCATCACACTCGCGACGTTTCAGCCACCGATCAGGTGGGCGATGGGATGGTTCCCGCAGTTGCCCGACCTCGGCTACGGCGGAGTGCTCACGGACGTCTTCGCACTGCAGGACATGGCCAACGGCTTGAGGACCTGGAACCCCGACCTCTGGGCGAAGGGCGTCGACTCGTTGAGTGCCAGCGTGCGGAGTATCGCGCAGATGCCGGTGAACTTCGCCAGGTTCTGGGCGTACACGCTCACCGGCCGCGATGTCAGTGGGATTCCGGGCCCCGCGTACCGGCCGTCGCTGGTGGCGTTCGAAGAGTGGCTCGCGTCGCTCCGCGCCCCCACAACTGCGGGCCAAACCCCATCCGTCGACGCACTGTCGGCGTTGGGGCAGGGCACCACCACGCAGGGAGACCGGCTCGACGAGAGGGCTCTCGGTAACGATGCTGCCGTCACCGAGGGGGAGAGCGCGGAGCACGGCACAGACGCTCCGGCGACCACACCCGGCGAAAACCACGGTGGTGGGGGAGAACGTGGTGGCACAGCAGGTGGTGGCACAGCAGGTGGCGGCGCGGTAGGTAACGAGCCGGGAAATGGTGAGCCCGGAAGTGGTGGCGCAGCAGATGGTGGGAACGTCGCCGGCGCGACGTCGCCACTACCCGCTCCCACCGGCGACGGATCGCCGCAGCCGGGCGAGGGATCTCCGCAGCCGCAGCCGAACGAGGGATCTACGCAGCCGCAGCCGGTCGACGGATCCAAGCAGCCGCAACCGGGCGACAGTGCGCAGGCGGGGACGCCGCAGCGTGAGGACCCGGTACCCGAGCAGTCCGCGCCTGACGCGTCATCGAATGAGGTCGCGAGCACGAAGCGGGAAACGCAGGGCGCACCGGCCGCCTGACTCGCACGATTGCCGCTTCCGACGTCGACAGCTGGTCCCGACGTCGACTCGTGTGAACGATCTCACCGTCGAAGGTGGAATCGCGCCAACCGGCGTCCTCGTTGCAGCGTGAATGCCGTTCACCAGCACCGACAAGAATCCGACAGGCAGCCGCGCCGCGACGGTGGCGACCCCGACCGTCGTTCATTCGGACGCCACTCGTCGGTTCGCCATGCTCGCGATGGCGCTGGGTGGATTCGGGATCGGGACCACCGAGTTCGTTGCGATGGGGCTTCTGCCGAACATCGCATCGTCGGTGGATGTCTCTGAACCGACGGCAGGTTATGTGGTGTCGTCGTACGCGCTGGGTGTGGTGGTCGGTGCGCCGCTCATCGCCGCACTGACCGCGCGAATGTCTCGACGCACGCTGTTGATCGGGCTGATGGTGGCGTTCACCGTCGGCAACGCCGCGACCGTGTTGGCGCCGAACTTCGGGACGCTCATGGTCGCCCGATTCGTGGCGGGTCTACCGCATGGTGCCTACTTCGGTGTCGCGGCCCTCGTGGCGGCGCACCTCGCAGGACCCCGACATCGTGCGAAGGCTGTCGGGCTGGTTCTGCTCGGGCTCTCGGTGGCCAATGTCGCGGGGGTCCCGATGGCGACCTGGCTCGGCGAAAGTTTCGGCTGGAGAGCTGCTTTCGTCGTCGTCGTGATCATCGGTGTCGTGACGATCGGTGCGCTCTACGTCACGCTCCCCGCTCTCGACGACATGACGGTCACCAATCCGCTCACCGAGCTCGGCGCGCTGACGCGGTCGCAGGTGTGGTTGACGCTCGCGATCGGCGTCGTCGGTTTCGGCGGGATGTTCGCGTTCTACACGTACCTGAACACCGCGCTGACCAGTCTGTCGGGCATCTCGGTTGGTTGGGTTCCGGTGGTGCTGATGGTGTTCGGTGTCGGCATGGTGGTGGGAAATCTCGTCGGCGGTGCGGCCGCGGATTCGAGCGTGCCGCGAGCCATCCTGGTCGGGCTCATCGCCACCGCCGCCGTGCTCGGGCTGTTCGCGGCGTTCGTGACCTCGGCATGGGCCGCCGTGCCTCTGACGTTCCTGGTCGGGGTCAGCGCCACGGCGATGGTGCCCGCGCTGCAGACGCGGCTCATGGACGTCGCCGACGACGCCCAGACGCTCGCCGCGGCGCTCAACCACTCCGCACTCAACATCGCGAACGCGCTCGGGGCATGGCTCGGTGGCGTCGCGATTGCTGCAGGTCTCGGGTATCGCGCACCGTCGGTACTGGGTGCGGGTCTCGCACTCGCGGGGATAGTCGTACTGGGCGTGGCGTTGACTGCTGCCAGGCGTACGACGACGCCGACCCCGGCACCGTCAGATGCCGGGGTCGGGTCTCGATGAGCGACAGTCCGCTCAGCCCACCTCGGGGGGCGTGGCGATCGTCTTCGACAAGTAGAGGGGCTCACCGAGCTTGTCGAGCAGCTCGAGCTGTGTCTCCAGGTAGTCGATGTGGTGCTCTTCGTCCTTGAGGATCTGTTCGAAGAGCTTGGCTGTGGTGATGTCCTGCTTCTCGCGGCACAGCGAGATACCCGGCTTCAACCGGTCGACGACCTCGAGCTCGATCGCGAGGTCGGACTCGAACTGCTCGCGAATGGTCTGCCCGATGCGCAAGGGCAACAGCTTCTGATAGTTCGGCAGACCCTCGAGGAAGAGGATGCGATCGGTGAGGATCTCCGCATGGGTCATCTCCTCGATCGATTCCTCCCGCGTCTTCGCGGCGACCTCGGTCAGGCCCCAGTTGGCCTGCATCTTGGAGTGCAGGAAGTACTGGTTGATGGCGGTGAGTTCACTGGTCAATTGCTCGTTGAGTAGAGCGATGACCTCATCGTCACCACGCATGGCATACCTCCGGTTCGGACTGTTGGTGACAGTGAACCTAGCACGCCAAAAGACCCCGTGGGCGCTATCCCCACGGGGTGTTCGTGCAGGTCAGGCTAGGCTGCGCTAGTTGTGGCGACCCTTCCGGCGCATCGTGAACTGACGATCTGGGTGAGACGTTCGATGCAAGTTCCGCAGCCCTCGCCTGCGCCGCAGCGCTCACTGACGGCATCGGGAGTGTCGGCCCCCGCGTCGCAGTGTTCGTGGACCTCGTCCACAGTGACGGCCCGGCAAATACACACGAACATCTCGCACCTCGCAATCTATTAGGCAAGGTTTACATAAAAGCCGACGGACTGCAAGGGTTGCCTTACCTTTTGGACTGATTCCGAACAACGACGACAGGGTGCGTCGACGTCGGTGTCGGTGCCCCGCCGTACCCTGGTGCACCGTGCCAACTGCGATCACCACAGTGAATGTGAACGGCATCCGTGCGGCGACGAAGGTGCGCTCGGATAGCAACCCGGGATTCGTCCCGTGGGTGCGCTCGGCCGGAACCGACATCGTTCTCCTCCAGGAGGTTCGCGCCACCGAAGACCAGACCAGAGACGTCCTCGCGCCGCTGCTCGACGACGGTTGGCACCTGGCGATGACCGAATCGGTCGTCAAGGGCCATGCGGGCGTCGGGGTGCTCAGCAGGATGGAGCCCTCTGCGGTCCGGGTGGGATTCGGTAGCGACGAATTCGACTCCACCGGAAGGTATCTCGAAGCCGATCTGGATACCGAGAGCGGTGCGGTCACCGTTGCGAGTCTCTATCTGCCCAAGGGTGCGGCGGTTCCGACGTCGGCGTCGTCGGAGAAGGAGGCGGAGAAGTTCGCCGAGAAGAAGCGCTTCCTGGACGCCTTCGGTTCCCACCTCGGATCGCTGGCTCGGAAGAGGCGTCCGGTGATGGTCGGCGGCGACTGGAACATCGCATATGCCGAGCACGACATCAAGAACTGGAAGGGCAATCTGCGGAGCCCGGGGTTCCTGCCCCATGAGCGCGAGTGGGTCGGCGGGCTGCTCGCGTCGGGATGGTCCGATGTGATGCGAGACCTCCATCCGGACGTCGACGGGCCGTACTCGTGGTGGTCATGGCGCGGAAAGGCATTCGACAACGACGCCGGTTGGCGGATCGACTATCACCTCGCCAACAAGGCGATGGCCACGCGTGTGTCCAAGGCCTTCGTCGATCGCGCCGATGCCTACGACCGACGGTGGTCCGATCACGCCCCGGTGACCGTCATCGTCGACTGACGCCTGTAGAAAACTCAGGTGCGCCCGTCTGAGACACTGGAGATCATGAGCGACGTCGAGAAATCGCCTGCGTCGAGTACGCGGCGGCGGGTGTTGTCGGGTATCCAGCCCACCAGCGACTCCTTCCACCTCGGTAACTACCTCGGGGCCGTACGCCAGTGGGTTGATCTGCAGGACGAGTTCGACGCCTTCTACTTCATTCCGGACATGCACGCATTGACGGTGCAGTTCGATCCGTCGGTGCTCGCGGAGCGCACCCGGATGTCGGTGGCACAATTGCTGGCCGTCGGTGTCGATCCGGCGCGCTCGACCGTCTACGTGCAATCGCACGTCCCCGAGATCGCCCAGCTGACCTGGGTTCTCAACTGCATCACCGGGTTCGGTGAGGCGAGCCGGATGACCCAGTTCAAGGACAAGACCGCCAAGCAGGGCGTCGAGTCGTCGAGCGTCGGGTTGTTCACCTATCCGATTCTGATGGCGGCCGACATCCTCGCGTTCCAGGTCGACCAGGTTCCCGTCGGCGAGGACCAGCGACAGCATCTCGAGTTGACCCGCGATCTCGCTCAGCGATTCAACAAGCGGTTCGGCAAGGCGTTCACTGTGCCGCAGGCGTACATCGTCAAGGAGTTCGCGAAGATCTACGACCTGCAGAACCCGACGGCGAAGATGAGCAAGTCGGCGGAGACCGACAAGGGACTCATCAATCTGCTCGACGACCCGAAGCGGTCGGCCAAGAAGATCCGGTCGGCGGTGACCGACACGGGCAGCGAGATCGCGTTCGACCCCGAGAACAAGCCGGGTGTCTCGAATCTGCTCACCATCCAGTCGGCGCTGTCGGGTGTCGAGATCGCCGATCTCGTCGCCAAGTACGAGGGCAAGGGATACGGCGATCTGAAGGTCGAGACCGCCGACGTACTCAGCGACTTCGTCACGCCTCTTCGTGGACGAGTCGACGAGTACCTCGCCGACCCCGCATATCTCGACGGCATCCTCGCCGACGGCGCGGACCGCGCACGCTCGGTGGCGTCGTCGACGCTGCGCGATGTCTACGACAAGGTCGGGTTCCTCGCGCCGCGCGTGTCAGAAACCAAATCCTGACCTCCCGCCGTTGTTTCCGGTAGACACGGAGTGCAGGGAACAACATCGACCGAGCGGAGACGAGAGCCCATGGCTTCGGTGATCGATTCGGGCAAAGCGCTTGTCGCCCGCGGCAAGGACGAGTTCGAGTCGGCAAGGCAGCGGTGGGGCTGGCTCGACCACATCCTGCGGACTCTCGAGCGATACAACGATCGTCGCGGCAATCTCTACGCCGCGAGTATCACATTCACCGGCATTCTCTCTATCGTGCCGATCATCATGGTCGCCTTCTCGGTCGGCGGCTTTGTCCTCGCCGCTCATCCGGAATGGCTCGACAGCATCAAGGACGAGATCGTCAAGGCGATGCCCGGTGAGCTCGGCACGACGGTGGAGAGCGCTATCGACTCGGCCATCCAGTCGCGCGCGACCGTCGGCATCATCGGTCTCGTCGGTGCGGCGTTGACGGGCATCGGCTGGATCTCCGGGGTGCGTATCGGAATGACCGAGATGTATGGGGGACGCGTCGAACGCAACGCGGTGAAGTCCAAACTCAGCGACCTGGTGATCTTCGTGTTGCTCGGCATCGCGTTCCTGGTGACCCTCGGTCTCACAGCGTTGGGCAACAGCGGCCTGATCAACAAGATCCTCGAGTGGACCCACGTCGACGGCTTCACCGGCTCCACGGTGTTCGTCCGCATTCTGGCGATCGCGGTATCGCTGGCCGCGACGTGGCTGCTCTTCGTCTTCGTGTTCGCTCGACTTCCGTTGAATCGGCTGCCTTTTCGCAACGTACTGAAAGCTGCCCTGTTGACCGCGGTCATCTTCGAGGTCCTCAAATCGGTGGCTGGGATCTACCTGAAGTCGGTACTGAGCAGCCCGGCGGGCGCCGCGTTCGGTCCCTTGCTCGGCATCATGGTGTTCGGGTACCTCGCATCGCGAATCGTCCTCTACGCCACGGCATGGTGTGCCACCGACACCGCGAACGAGGCATTCCAGGTGGTCGACCCCACCGAACAGCCCGAGCCGCCCACCGTCGTGGTGCGTCCGGTCTACGAGGTCAATCCGGTTCCCAAGCCGGGGGCCCTCGGCGCAGCGGCGGCGGTCGGTGCCGCCATGGCGCTCGTCGCCCGACACAAGAAAAGCGACTGAGCGTCACGGCTTTCGACGGTGTGGCTTCGTTGGTCGTGAGATCAGCGTCGTCGGAAGAGTCGCAGCGCAACCAACAGCAGGAGAAGCGCCACCAGCAGTCCGACCAGCCCGACGAGGATTCGGACCGACCACGGCGACGCCGGGTCCTGTTGCGCGGCACCATGCTGAGCCGACGTCTCAGCGGTGGTGACGTCCGAGCCCGTGGTGGCCCCGGTTCGGGTGCCGTCGCCGCCCGTCGCGGCCGGCTCGTCGGGGGACGCGAGCTCGCCCACCTGCACCTCGCGTGGAGCGTGTGCGCCGTACGCAACGAGTGAGCGTGCTTGGTCCCAGTAGTTGTCGTCGGCGGTCGACAAACCGTACATCTGGACGATGAGGACGGTCCTACCGTCACGCTTGGCTGCGCCGACAAAGGTCTTCTGCGCGTCGTCGGTATAGCCGGTCTTGCCGCCGAGTGCACCCGGATCACCGTCGAGGAGAAGGTGATTGGATGTCTGCATCAGGTATCCGGGGTGGTCGACGTCGCCCGGGACATCCGCTCGCTTCGGGTAGCCGGGAAAGGTGTGGTTCGGCATCGCGATGATCTCGCGAAAAGTCGAATTCTGCATGGCGGCACGGAAGATCAGTGCGAGATCGTACGGCGACGTCGACATTCCGGCAGCGTCGAGACCCGATGGTGTCGTCGCCCGGGTGTCGTCGGCGTTGAGGCTGTGGGCGAGGTCGTTCATCTTGCGCAGCGTGGTGTCGACGCCGCCGAGCTCGCGGGCGATGACGTGCGCGCAATCGTTTCCGGACACCATGAGCAGTCCGATCATCATGTCGCGCATGGTGTATCGGCCACCCGGCCCCATGCCGCACGCGTCTCCCTCGACGCTCCAGTCCTCCGGTGTGGCGGTCACCGGCTTGTCGAGCGGGGCGCCTGCACGCAGCGCGGTCAGTGCCAACAGGACTTTGATGGTCGACGCCGGGCGGTAGCGCCCGTGCGGGTCCTTGGCCGCGATCACCGCGCCACTGTCGAGATCGGCGACGAGCCAGGCGGCAGAGGTCAGCCGGCCGGGGACAGGTCCGGCTGCAGGGTCGGCAACAACGCCGCAGGCGCCGAGCTTGTCCCCGCCGACCGGTGGGGAATGCACGGGCAGTGGTGTGGGAGTCGTCGAGCCCGGTGCAACGACCTCCGATTCATCGACCGGGGCAGGCGGCGTGACCCGCTGCGGGCAGTGGTCGGTGTTCGGCGTTGTCATCGCAGGCGGTGACAACGGAGCGGCATTCAGCGGAGCGTCGGACATCCCCACGACGACGCCGACCGTGACGATCGACGCGAGAATGCCGCGTGCCGCGAGTCGGCGGAGGGAGCGTCGAGCCGGCGCTGCGAAGGAGTGCATCGCTGAGCAGGCTACCGGCCGCAGCATGCAGCCGGTAGCCTGCCTCGCGGTGATCCGTCGTGTCGGGGCCCGTGGTCAGAGCAGCGCGTACGCGTCGGTCAGGACTCCACGCAGGATCTGTTCGATTTCGTCGAACTCGGCCTGTCCGCAGATCAGCGGCGGCGCGAGCTGGATGACCGGGTCTCCGCGGTCGTCGGCCCGACAGTAGAGACCGGCGTCGAAGAGTGCGGTCGACAGGAATCCACGCAGGATGCGTTCGGACTCCGTCTCGGTGAACGTCTCCTTGGTGGTCTTGTCCTTGACCAGCTCGATGCCGTAGAAGAACCCTTCGCCACGCACATCGCCGACGATCGGGAGGTCGTAGAGCTTCTCCAGCGTCGAGCGGAACGCCGGTGCGGTGGACTTCACGTGGTCGTTGAGTCCTTCTCGTTCGAAGATGTCGAGATTGGCCAGGGCCACCGCCGACGACACGGGGTGTCCGCCGAAGGTGTAGCCGTGTGCGAAGGTCGTCGTGTTGTCGTTGAACGGCTCGAAGAGCCGTTCACTGGCGATCATCGCGCCGATCGGGGAGTAGCCGGAAGTCATGCCCTTGGCGCACGTGATGATGTCGGGTGTGTAGCCGAAGTCCTGGCAGGCGAACATCGATCCGATGCGGCCGAACGCGCAGATCACCTCGTCGGACACCAAGAGCACGTCGTATTCGTCGCAGATCTCGCGCACGCGTTCGAAATAGCCGGGCGGCGGCGGGAAGCAGCCGCCCGCATTCTGGACGGGTTCGAGGAACACGGCGGCGACGGTGTCCGGGCCTTCGAATTCGATGGCTTCGGCGATGCGGTCGGCCGCCCAGCGGCCGAACTTCTTCGGGTCCGCGGCCAGCTCCTCGTCGGGGGCGCGATAGATGTTGGTGTTCGGTGCGCGGAACCCACCGGGGGTCAGCGGTTCGAACATCTTCTTGAGGTCCGGGATGCCGGTGATCGCCAGGGCTCCCTGCGGGGTGCCGTGATAGGCGATCGAACGTGAGATCACCTTGTGCTTCAACGGCTTTCCGGTGAGCTTGAAGTACTGCTTGGCGAGCTTCCACGCGCTTTCGACGGCTTCGCCGCCACCGCTGGTGAAGAAGACGCGGTTGAGATCGCCCGGGGCATTCGCCGCGAGCCGTTCGGCGAGTTCGATCGCGGGAGGAGTGGCGTAGGACCACAACGGGAAGAACGCCAGCTCCTTGGCCTGCTTGGCCGCCGCCTCGGCGAGTTCATCGCGGCCGTGACCGACCTGGACGACGAACAGTCCCGCGAGGCCGTCGAGATAACTGCGACCGCGGTCGTCGAAGATTCGCGCGCCCTCACCCCGGGTGATCACCGGTGGCGTTATCTCGTCGCCATGGCGGGAGAAGTGCCCCCACAGGTGCGCCGCGCTGCGCTGCCCGAGGGATTCTGTTGTGGATGCGGTCATCGTGTACCCCAATTGTATTGCTGTTTCACTAGTTTCAGATAAACGAGGGTCTCGGTCGAGTTCACCTCGGGATGTGTTCGAACCCTGCGGTTGATGATGTCGAGCAGATGGTCGTCGTCCTCGCAGACGACCTCGATCATGATGTCGTAGGTGCCCGCGGTGAGCACCACGTAATCGATCTCGGGGTGCTCGGCGAGTTGGCGTGCCAATCGCTCCGTGTCTCCGGTGCAGCGGATGCCGATCATGGCCTGTCGGGAGAAACCGAGTTTGAGAGGATCGGTCACCGCGACAATCTGCAACAGGCCGCTCTCGCTGAGCTTCTGCACCCGGTTGCGCACCGCTGCCTCAGACAGGCCGACGGATTTGCCGATCGCCGCGTACGAACTCCGACCATCGGCCTGGAGCTCTTCGATGATCTTCTTCGCGATGGCGTCGAGGTGTGTCGGCATTGGTTCGGCCACACGTCGATG
This sequence comes from Gordonia otitidis, assembly GCF_020735545.1. NCBI lineage: Bacteria > Bacillati > Actinomycetota > Actinomycetes > Mycobacteriales > Gordoniaceae > Gordonia > Gordonia otitidis. Next base: position 421,686 of record NZ_CP085974.1, on the reverse strand, counting down.
GTGGCGGATTCAGCAGATATTGGCAACCGAAACCACGGTTTCGGTATCAGATTGGCTCTTCAAGTCGTGAATCCGTTGTCCACGCAGTATCGTCAGTGGTCGTGTCAACCATCACGACAGTTCCCAGCGGTTGGGTCGACGGTGCTCCGTACAGCGGATCGGGCAGCGACCACACTGTGATCGATCCCGCCACCGGCGCCACGGTGGCGCACCTCGCGCTCGCCTCTGCCTCCGACGTTACCTCCGCGGTCGCACATGCCGCGCGTGCACAACACGACTGGGGTGGGGCAACGCCGGCCGAGCGGTCTGCTGTGCTGCACACCTTCGCGCGCCTACTCGACGCCAACGCCACACTGCTGGCGAACGAGGAGGTGTCGCATACCGGCAAGGCGATCCGCCTCGCCACCGAATTCGACGTCCCCGGCAGCATCGACAACGTCGACTTCTTCGCCGGCGTTGCCCGCAACCTCGACGGGAAGGCGAGTGCGGAGTACTCGGGCGAGCACACATCGTCGATCCGACGCGAACCCGTCGGGGTCGTCGGCTCCATCACCCCGTGGAACTATCCGCTGCAGATGGCAGTGTGGAAAGTGCTGCCCGCGTTGGCCGCCGGCTGCTCGGTGGTTCTCAAACCCGCCGAGATCACCCCGCTCACGACGCTCACGCTGGCACGCCTGGCCACCGAGGCGGGCGTGCCCGACGGCGTCTTCAACGTCGTGGTCGGCACCGGAGCGGACGTGGGAGCTGCGATCGCCGGGCACCCCGACATCGACATCGTGACCTTCACCGGCTCCACTCAGGTCGGTCGCATGGTGATGTCCCAGGCCGCGACGAACGGTACGCGCGTACAACTCGAGCTCGGCGGCAAGGCTCCGTTCGTCGTGTTCGACGACGCCGATCTCGATGCCGCGATCCAGGGTGCCGTGGCCGGAGCCCTCATCAACGCCGGTCAGGACTGCACGGCAGCCACACGCGCGATCGTCGCGCCGTCGCTCTACGACGACTTCGTGTCGGGCGTCGCCGACGTCATGGCGTCGGTGCGGGTCGGCGATCCCCGCGATCCCGAGACCGACATGGGCTCACTCATCTCGCTCGCGCACCGCGACAAGGTCGCGGGCATGGTGGAACGCGCACGCTCCGCCGGCGCGCGAGTGGTGACCGGTGGGGTGCTCCCCGACGGTCCCGGCAGCTTCTATCCGTCCACGCTCATCGCCGACGTTGCCGAGGACTCCGAGATCTACCGCGACGAGGTCTTCGGTCCGGTGCTGACCGTCTCGAGCTTCACCGACGACGACGACGCGCTGCGTCGCGCCAACGACACCGTCTACGGGCTCGCGGCGTCGGCCTGGACACGTGACGTCTATCGCGCGCAGCGGGCGAGCCGGGAGATCACGGCAGGCTGCGTGTGGATCAACGACCACATCCCGATCATCAGCGAGATGCCGCACGGTGGCGTGGGGGCGTCGGGTTTCGGCAAGGACATGTCGACTTACTCGCTCGACGAATACCTGACCGTCAAGCACGTGATGAGCGACATCACCGGTGTCGCTCGGAAGCCTTGGCACCGAACGGTGTTCACCAACACCGGAGAGGCGCAGTCATGAGTGGGGCATGGGCTACCGAGCCCACGGCGCGCGGAGCAGCGGTGGTCTCATCGGCCGCGCCGTCGTCGTATTGGCTTGATCGGGACGACCGTCCCGCGCCGCGTCCGCGCGTGCTCGGAGAGGTCACCGCCGATCTTGTCGTGGTCGGCGGTGGTTTCACCGGACTGTGGACCGCGGTGCAGGCGGCGGAGCGCAATCCGGGCCGTCGTATCGTGCTCATCGAACGCGACCGCATCGCCGAGCACGCGAGTGGACGCAACGGGGGGTTCTGCTCGGCGAGTCTGACCCACGGGCTGGGAAACGGCATGGAGCGTTTTGCCGACGAACTCCCCACGCTGTTGCGCCTCGGCCACGAGACGCTCGACGAGATCGACGCAGCGATCCGTAGGCACGGTATCTCCGCAGACGCCGAGCGGACCGGGGAACTGGACTTCGCCAACTTCGACTGGCAGGCAGCCGAATTGGCGGAGTACGCCGACTCGGCGAAGCAACTCGGCGAAGACCTGCCTCTGCTGACGCAGGCACAGGCGCGTGAGCGCGTCGACTCGCCGATGGTCGCTGGTGCGGTATTCGATCCCGACGTGATCATGCTCGACCCGGCTCGGTTGGCCTGGGGTCTCGCCGACGCCGCAGAGCGTCTCGGCGTGCAGATCTTCGAACAGTCGGAGGTCACCGGCATCACCGGTGAGGGCGAGGCGCTGCGGCTCACCACGGGCCTCGGTGAGGTCGTCGCCGACCGTGCGGTGCTCGCGACGTCGGCGAGCCCGTCGTTGGTCCGGCGACTGAGGCTCTACACCGTCCCCGTCTGGGACTACGCGATCATGACCGAACCACTGTCCGTCGAGCAGCTCGACTCGATCGGCTGGGCGGGCCGGGAGGGGCTCGCCGACGCGGGGCCGCGGTTCCACTACTTCCGACTGACGGCCGACAACCGGATCCTGTTCGGCGGGTGGGATGCGTTGTACCACTACGGCTCCGACGACTCGCCACGCCACCAGCAGGAGCCGCGCGAGTTCGCGCTACTCGGCGAACACCTGTTGCAGATGTTCCCGCAACTCGAGGGCATCCGTGCAAGTCACGCGTGGGGCGGGGCGATCGACACCTGCTCGCGGTTCTGTGCGTTCTGGGACCGCTCGTACGGCGGGCGCGTCGTGACCGCGGTCGGGTTCACCGGACTGGGCGTGGGGGCTTCCCACTTCGCCGCTGCGACGGCACTCGACCTCGTCGACGGTGCGGACACCGAGCGCACGCGCCTGAACATGGTGCGCTCCAAGCCGATCCCGTTCCCGCCGGAACCCTTGCGCGCGTTCGGCATCAACATGACCCGACGCGAGCTGGCACGCAGTGAGCGTCGTCGGGGTAAGCGTGGTGTGTGGCTGACGGTGATGGACAAGATCGGGCTGGGCTTCGACAGCTGATCGGAGTAGGTGCTGAAGGGCGTACCCGACGAGCTGCGACGACGCCGCGCCACCCGCGCGCGGCTATGTGGCAAGCAGTTGAGCGACGCCCGCGTCATAGGTGGTGACGGCGAAGTCGGGGAAAGCGCGCGTGAACTTGTCGGAGACGAAGATGGTGTCAACCGCGTAGCGCGGCAGCAACTCCCACAGTTCGCGGGCGTTCTTGCTGAACAGTCGCCCCAGAGCGAAGACGGGCACCGGTAGCACCGTGTACTTGTTCTCGTGTCCGCTCGCCCGCGTGGTGAGGTCGATCAGCTGTGCATAGGTGCGACGGTTGTCGTCGACGGGCAGATGCCATGTCTGTCCGTACGCCGACTCGGTGTTTCCGATCAGGGCCATCGCGCGGCTGGCGTCCGGAGTCCAGATGAGCGTGCGCAGTGTGTCGTCGCGGACGGGTACGAGCGCCCTCTTGTGCTGAGCGACTCGGTCGAAAACCAGTGCGTTGGTGAAACTCTGGGTTTTCCCAGGCCCGTAGAACTCGGGCGCGCGACAGATCACGGCGTCTACGGTCCCGGCATCCATGGCGTCGAGCAACATGGTTGCCGTCTTGGCGCGGGTACGTCCTTTGCTCCCCGAAGGCCGGAACGTGGTGTCCTCCGTCTGCGGCTCGCTGGTCATCGGATACATGTAGGTGTTGTCGAAGAACACGAGTCTCGTGCCGTGACGGACGCACGCGTCGATGACGTTGCCCATCATCACCGGGAACCGTCGGGCCCACATCTCCGAGTCGGCAGGGAGTCCGACCGTCAGGTAGGCGATGTCACTGCCGGCAACGGCCGTATCGGTCTGCGCCGCGTCCATGAGATCGGCGGCGACGAGTTCGTCGGAGTCGTTGACGCTTCGGGGATGTCTGCTCACGAGGCGAACGTCGCGGGTGTGGTTGCGGTGGAGTTCGCGGGCGAGTTCTGTGCCGATCTGCCCGTTGGCGCCGAGGATCGTCTGCATCGTTCGACGGTAGGCTCCAATGTAAGCACTGTCAACAACGGGTGCGGTTCGAAACCCCGGTGGGGTGTTCGGCTCTCGGTCAGCCGATCTGACAAGTGCCCGTCGCACGGTCCGACCGGCAGTCGTTCTCGGCTGGGCCAGGACGGTGGCATTCGTCGAGCTTGCCCGGCTCGAAGCGGACGCAGAGGCACTGTTTGTCGCGTGCGTACTCCACGACGTTGCGCTCGGAGTCCCCGGAGCCCCCGGATCCCCCGACGGCAGCGTCGGCTGCTCCGGGCGGAGGCACAGGTACTCCCGCGGCTACCGCGCGGCTATGGCGCTTCTCGCGGTGCGCAACCGCTCGATCGGATCACGAACTGACCTCACCGCCGCGGTCGGTGCTGATGAGCTCAACCCAGCGCGCCATCGCGGCGGCGGCCATTGACCTGGTGTCAGACTCGATCCCCGCGAGGCCGGCGATGGCTTGCTCTGGGCCCCGCGGTCCCAATGCGCCGACGATCTCCTCGCGGTAGTCGTCGTCGGCCACCCACTCGGCGAAGCCTCGTGTGTCGACCTCGAGATGGAATTGGATTCCGTAGCTCGAGCCGAGCCGGAACATCTGATTCGGGTAAGCCGACGACGACGCGAGCAGTACCGAACCCTCGGGTAGGCCGAAGGTGTCGTAGTGCCACTGCATGACGTCGAAAGTGTTGTCGCTCAGCCCCTTCCAGACAGGATCAGCCAGGCCCTGTTGGGTCCATTCGACGCTGCAGATCCCGATCTCGGCGGCGGGCCCCGTCGTGACGGCGGCGCCTGCCGCAGCGGCGAGCAATTGTGATCCGAGACAGATGCCGAAAACCGGGACGTCGGCGGCGAGCGCGCGGTGCAGGAACGTGATCTCGGCATCGATCCACGGGTGGAGTGCTCCGTCATTGGCGCCCATGGGACCGCCCATCGCCACTATTCCGTCGAAGACGGTCGGGTCGTCGGGGAGAGGTTCGCGCCATGTGCGGACGGTGTGCAGTTCGGTGGTTGCGGGAAGTCCGTCGGCGTAGGTCCCGAGAGATTCGATCTCGGCATGACGGAGCTCGAGAAGCCGGATCGGTGAGGCGGACGCAGGGGCAGACGATGCGTTCATTCTGTGGTGGAGCGGGGCACGACGATGACCGGCGCGGTTGTCCACTTCAGGATCCGAGCCGCCGTCGGACCGAGGAACACGCGGTTCTCGCTACCGAGATGTCCGGAGCCGACCGCGATGATGTCGTTGTCGTCCCACGGCAGATTGGCCAGCGCCTCGTCGAGCGTGTTCCCGTCGGCGACGAGTACCTCGATGTCAAGGTCGGCGTCGACGTGGTCGCGGGTTTCCTCGAGCAGTGTCCGAGCCGCCTGGACCTGCTGCTTGCGCACCGCGAGGCTCTCGTCGTCGGCGCCGGGAATCTCCAGCGACACGAGTGACAGGAGTCGGAGGTCGATGGACGCGAGTTCGGCGAATCCGATCGAGAATGGCAGCGGATCGGAATCGGAGTGTTTCGTCGACACAGCCACGGTGAGCAGGTCGATCACGACGTCCTTGCGCTTGGTGTAGCCGCGAGGTGCGAGTCCGACCGGGATGGGCGACGAGTGCAGCAGTTCGGTGCTCACTGTTCCGAGCGAATGACGCGAGAAGATGCCGTCGCCGGTACCGCCGATGATGATCATCGACGCCCCGGACTGCTCGGCGACCTCGACGAGTCCTTCGGTGAACGATTCGTTGACCGTGACGACCGTCCGGACCTCGATACCGTCGGGGACACGCGCGGCGCCTTCGGCGAGCCATTCCGACGCCTGGTTCTCCAGCCGCTCCATGTACTGCTCGAGGCCGGGCTGGCCGTCGTAGGGGATCGGCCGGATCACGCAGATCAGGTCGAGCGCGGCTCCGATCTTCGCAGCGATCGCCGACGCGAGCGCAACGCCGTCGTTGCCCGACGGTGTGGCGAGATAGCCGACGGCGAGACGATTGGGGTTCTCAGTAGACATCCGGGACCTTCACTTCGGTATTTGCGTCGAGTGTCTTACCTCTGAAGAAGTCGCTGTCAGCGGCGCAGCAAGCGAGCATCAACGGGACTCCGAGGACAAGCATGCCGACACCGAGGATGAACACGCCACCGATCCCACCGACCGATGTCGAACCGTAGTCGGGATTGATCATGTCGATGGCGCTCTTGATGAACGCCCATGCCATCGCGATGCCGCCGAGAAGTGGGAAGAGCCCGCGCATGAAGAAGTTCCGTGCGGAATCGAACAGAGTTCTGCGGAAGTACCAGACGCACGAGAACGCGGTGATGCCGTAGTAGAACGCGACAGCGAGGCCGAGCGACGAGATCGAGTCGGCAAGGGTGTTCTGACTCGCGAACGACAACACGAGGTAGAAGATCAGCGCCGACGCGCCCATGACCGCGGTGCCGAACGCCGGTGTCATGTACCGCGGGTGGATGTAGCCGAAACGTTGGGGCAGCGCTTTGTACACAGCCATCGACAGGGTTCCCCGAGCAGTGGGGAGGATCGTCGACTGCGTCGAGGACAGCGCTGAGATGCAGACGACGAGCAGTAGCGCCGATGCCATCACCGCGCCCGCGACCGGCTCGCCGAGGATGGTCAGCACGTCGTCGGCGTTGTCGGGGTTGTTCAGACCGATACCGGTTGTGCCGAAGCCCGCGAACGACTCCACCGCGTAGGCGACGAGCACGTAGGTGGCCACGAGGATCAGGCAGCAGATCACAGCGGCGCGTCCCGGGGTCTTCTCCGGGTCTTTGGTTTCCTCGCCGACGGCGAGGCACGCGTCCCACCCCCAGTAGATGAAGATGCACAGGATCACCGCCGCCGCGATCGACGACTGGCTCAGGCCGGTCGGCGACAACCAGCCCCATTCCGGAGTCACCGCCTGGGGGCCTGCATGGTTGGTTGCCACTTTCACCAGCGCGATGACACTCGCCAGGATCAGGATGCCGAACTGGATGAACATCAGCACCGACTGGATGCGCTCGCTGATGACGATGCCGCGGATACTGACCCAGGTCATCACGATGATGAAGAAGCAGCCGAGGGTGACCTTGGCCCAGAGGCTGTCGGCGAGTGAGTCGAGGTGCAGGAAGCGTAAGAGGTACACCGCCGCGATCTCGGCGACGTTGGCCAGCACGATGATTGCAGAGACCGCGAGGCCCCAGCCGCCGATCCACCCGATCCACGGGCCGAAGGCCTTGGTGCCCCAGGTGAACGTCGTGCCGCAGTCGGGGGTATCGCGCGAGAGCTCCCGGTAGGCAAACGCCACGAGCAGCATCGGGATGAACGCGATCACGAACATGGCGGGTGCCTTGCTGTGCACGGCCACCACGACGTAACCGAGCGTCGCGGCGAGGCTGTAGGCGGGCGCGACGGCCGACAAGCCGATGATCACGTTGCCGAGCAGTCCGATCGACCCGGCGCGCAGTCCCTTGTCACCCGACTGGATCTCGGCGTGAACCTTCTCTGCCATGCCCTCGATCACCCCCTACCTCACTCTGTGGTGGGTCAAGACTATGGTTCCCGCAAGCTTTGCGCTCGGCGACGGACGAAACAGTCAGCCGAAGGCCTCGAACGCTTCGAAATGCGCGGTAAATGACCGATTCAGTGTACTGAAAACAGTTAGGTTCGCTCACTTCTTGCGGCGGTGCAGTCGGTTGTGATGTGGGCGTGCAGTCTGCGGGCGGTGGCTGGAAGTGGGGGAAGAGTGTCGACGCCGTGCAGGAAGTGGAGGAAGGGCTCTTTCCGCGGGTTGTGTGCGTTTCCGCGGGGAACTTCTCGGGGAAAGAGCAGAAACCCGGGGAAGAGTTGCGGCGCGGTGGCTGGAAGTAGGGGAAGAGCGTGGGCGCGGTGGCTGGAAGTGGGGGAAGGGCTCTTTCCGCGGGTTGTGTGCGTTTCCGCGGGGAACTTCTCGGGGAAAGAGCAGAAACCCGGGGAAGAGTTGCGGCGCGGTGGCTGGAAGTAGGGGAAGAGCGTCGGCGCGGTGCAGGAAGTAGGGGAAGAGCGTCGGCGCGGTGCAGGAAGTAGGGGAAGAGCGTCGACTCGGCGCAGGAAATAGGGGAAGGACTCTTTCCGCGGGTTTCGTGCGTTTCCGCGGGGAACTTCTCGGGGAAGGGGCGAAAACCCGAGGAAGGGTTGCGGCTCGGGCTCAGCTGTCACGACGTGAGAGCGGACGGTCGCACGTCGCGAGAGCATGGGCGCCGCGGGCCGAGTCGTCGCGGACCCTCACCTCTCCGACCCAGATCTCGCAACGCGCGAAGCGGCCTGCCGAACCGAAGGTGACGTCGACGTTCTGGACGCGAGACCGGCTCACGAGGGTGAGCGTCGCCGACCACAGTCCGTTCGCGTCGTCGTGACGGCTGAGTCGGACGTCGGACTGTCTGCGGAGCCGGTTGTTCGCGTCGAACCACACGAGTTGTTCGTTCCACTCGCGGTCGGAACTCACCACGATGGTCACGACGTCGCCGGTGCTCGGGAATCGGGTCGACGCCGCGGCCGGCGTTGCGGTGCTCACTAGCGCACCGCACACGAGAACCAACAGGCTGACGAGTGTCGATCGCAGGGTCATGGGTAGCTCCGTTCGTCGTGTCGAGTCCACGGCTGTGGCCTTGTGGACTTGGACGCGCGCGAACGCCGATCGGTTGCATCGGAGTCGAAAAAACAGCGAACCCACCATCCGCAGGAGATGGTGGGTTCGCCGGGGCTGCAGAGAGAGTCTGCGTCGGTGATGCCGGGATCAGCGCGAGAACATGAGCGCGCGCTTGACCTCCTGGATCGCCTGGGTCACCTGGATGCCACGCGGGCATGCGTCGGTGCAGTTGAAGGTGGTGCGGCAGCGCCACACGCCGTCGGAGTCGTTGAGGATGTCCATGCGCTCGACGGCGCCCTCGTCACGGCTGTCGAAGATGAAGCGGTGGGCGTTGACGATCGCGGCCGGACCGAAGTAGCTGCCCTCGTTCCAGAACACCGGGCAGCTCGTGGTGCAGCACGCACAGAGGATGCACTTGGTGGTGTCGTCGAAACGCGCGCGGTCCTTCTGGCTCTGGATGCGCTCACGGGTCGGCTCGTTACCGGTGGTGATCAGGAACGGCTTGATCGCGCGGTACGCGTCGAAGAAGGGCTCCATGTTGACCACGAGATCCTTCTCCACCGGCAAGCCCTTGATGGGCTCGATGGTGATGGTGATCTCCTTGGACTTGTCCTTGGGCAGGAAGTCCTTCATCAGCATCTTGCAGGCCAGGCGGTTGACGCCGTTGACGCGCATCGCGTCGGACCCGCAGACGCCGTGCGCGCAGCTGCGTCGGAAGGTGAGGGTTCCGTCGAGGTAGCCCTTCACGTACAGCAGCAGGTTGAGCAGACGATCGGTGGGCAGCGCCGGAACCCGGAAGCTCTCCCAGCCCTGAGCGTCGGGCTCCTCAGGGTTGAAGCGCATGATCTTCAGCGTGACCATGGTCGCTTCGTCGGGAACTTCTGGCAACGGCGGCTCGTCTGTGTGCGGCGCCTCAATGGTGGCGGTCATCAGTACTTACGCTCCATCGGCTCGTAACGGGTCTGGATGACAGGCTTCCAGTCGAGCTCGATGTCGGAAAGGAGCTTGTCACCCTTCTTGTAGGCGATCGTGTGGCGCATGAAATTCACGTCATCGCGATTCGGGTAGTCCTCGCGGGCGTGACCGCCGCGAGATTCCTTGCGGTTGAGCGCGCCGACGACGGTCACCTCGGCGAGTTCGAGCAGGAAGCCCAGCTCGATGGCCTCGAGCAGATCGGAGTTGAAGCGCTTGCCCTTGTCGTGCACCCGGATGTGGTCGTAACGCTCCTTGAGTGCATGAATGTCGGTCAACGCCTGCTTGAGCGTCTCCTCGGTGCGGAACACCGACGCGTTGTCGTCCATCGTCTGCTGCAAAGCGGTGCGGATGTCGGCGACGCGCTCGTGACCGTGCTCGGACAGGATCGTCTCGAGCCACCCGGTGACCATGTCGGTGGGGTTCTCCGGCAGGTCGGTGAAGTCGTGGCTGTTGGCGTAGTCGGCGGCGGCGATACCCGAGCGACGACCGAAGACATTGATGTCGAGCAGTGAGTTGGTGCCGAGGCGGTTGGCCCCGTGAACCGACACGCAGGCGCACTCGCCGGCGGCGTAGAGGCCGTGAACCACGTCGTCGTTGTTGTTGCTGCGCAGAACCTGGCCCTCGATGTTGGTCGGGATGCCACCCATCAGGTAATGGCATGTCGGGTAGACCGGCACCCACTCCTTCACCGGGTCGACACCGAGGTAGGTACGGGCGAACTCGGTGATGTCGGGGAGCTTCTCGTTGAGCACATCCTCGCCGAGGTGGGTCACGTCGATGTAGACGTAGTCCTTGTTCGGGCCCGCGCCGCGTCCCTCGAGCACCTCGAGGACCATCGACCGCGCGACGATGTCACGTGGGGCGAGGTCCTTGATGGTGGGCGCATAACGCTCCATGAAACGCTCGCCGTCGGCGTTGCGCAGGATGCCGCCCTCACCGCGGACCGCCTCGGAGATGAGGATGCCGAGGCCTGCGAGACCTGTCGGATGGAACTGGTGGAACTCCATGTCCTCCACCGGCAGGCCCTTACGGAACACGATGCCGACGCCGTCGCCGGTCAGCGTGTGCGCGTTCGACGTCGTCTTGTACATACGTCCCGATCCACCGGTGGCGAAGATGATCGACTTCGCGTGGAAGACATGAAGTTCGCCGGTCGCGAGCTCGTAGGCGACGATTCCGGTGGCCACCGGTTCACCCTTCTCGTTCTCGCTGAGGCAGAGGTCGAGCGCATAGAACTCGTTGAAGAACTCGACGTCGTGCTTGACGCAGTTCTGGTAGAGGGTCTGCAGGATCATGTGGCCGGTGCGGTCGGCGGCGTAGCAGGCACGACGCACCGGCGACTTGCCGTGGTCACGGGTGTGACCGCCGAAGCGGCGCTGGTCGATCTTGCCCTCGGGCGTGCGGTTGAACGGCAGACCCATCTTCTCCAGATCGAGGACGGCGTCGATGGCTTCTTTGGCCATGATCTCCACCGCGTCCTGGTCGGCGAGGTAGTCGCCGCCCTTGACCGTGTCGAAGGTGTGCCACTCCCAGTTGTCCTCCTCGACGTTGGCCAGTGCGGCACACATACCGCCCTGCGCCGCGCCGGTGTGGCTGCGAGTGGGGTACAGCTTGGTCAGCACTGCGGTGCGGGCGCGGGGCGCTGCCTCGATCGCTGCGCGCATTCCGGCGCCGCCTGCACCGACGATGATGACGTCGTAACGGTGTTCCTGCATCTTCAGTGGTCTCCTTAGTTGACGCTGTTCACGTCGAAGGTGAGCAGCGCGTACGTGCCCAGCGTCAGCACGAGGATCATCGAGATCCCGAGCAACACGTTCAGCCAGAAGCGGGTGGAGTCCTTGCGCGAGTAATCGGCGATCACCGTGCGCACGCCGTTGCCGCCGTGGAGTTGGGCGAGCCAGAGCATGAGCAGGTCCCAGATCTGCCAGAACGGCTCGCGCCAGCGGGCGGCGACGAACGAGGCGTCGATACGGTGCACGCCGTTGTCCCAGGCCAGCATGATGAACATGTGACCGATGGTCAGGATGATCAGCGCCAGGCCCGAGAAGCGCATGAACAGCCATGCCCACTTCTCGAAGTTGCCACCCTTCGGCTTGCGGGGCGAGCGGGGATTGTCGAGGCTGGCAGGCCGGTCGTACTGCGTACCCAGCGTCTTGGCGATGTTCTGCGAAGCAGGAGATGTGGTCATTGTCTGATCTCCTAGAACGAGTACTCGATGAGGATCTGCAGGAGACGGACGGCCGCGGCGGCGAACACAACCACGAACAGTCCGAGGATCACCCACAGCATCTGCCGCTGGTACTTGGGCCCCTTCGACCAGAAGTCGATCAGGATGATGCGCAGGCCGTTGAGTGCGTGGTACAGCACGCAGGCCACGAGCGCGATCTCCATGAGACCGATGATCGGGGTCTTGTAGGTGTCGATGATCTCCGAGTACTTGTTCGGGTCGATGCGGATGACCGCGGTGTCGAGCACGTGGACGAACAAGAAGAAGAAGATCGTGACGCCGGTGATGCGGTGCAGCACCCAGGACCACATGCCTGGATCGCCGCGATACAGCGAACGTTTGCGCACCGGCTCCGGTGCGACCTCGGTCTCGGAACTCATCGGGGAATTGGCCTCCAACATCGTCGATGGACGCGGTGGCACCGGCTGGGTGTCACCTTGGACCCATGCAAGAGACTTTAAACCTATGCTGAGTGAGTCGTTAAATTGCCCGAACCGATCTGCGGGACAAGGCATTACGAATTAGGTTTGCCTTACCATTCTTTCGGGGGCGGCCATCATCACATCGACCCCGATCACGACCGTCCGGCAGGAGGGCGACTTGAGCCACGACATCGAGTGGAAGCTGTTGCGGGACAGCGCAACCGGCATGATCGAGCACGCCTACGCGCCCTATTCGAGGTTTCCCGTCGGGGCGTCGGGACTCACAGCCGACGGCCGCGTCGTGGTTGGTTGCAATGTGGAGAATGTCTCATACGGACTCGGAATCTGCGCCGAGGTCGGGCTCGTCGCATCGCTGGTCGCGACTGGCGGCGGCCGACTCCGCGCGGTCAGCGTGTGCGACGCCGCAGGCTCGATTCTGATGCCCTGTGGACGGTGTCGGCAAGTCCTCTACGAACACGGTGGTGGTGATCTGCTCGTCGACCATCGCGCAGGACCGACGACGCTCGCACGGCTCCTCCCCGATGCATTCGGTCCCGACGACCTCGACGCCGTCCGGTGAGCGAGATCATCCACGCGACGTCGGTGATCGCGACCAAACGCGACGGCGCCGAATTGACGACGGCGCAGATCGACTGGGTCGTCGACGCCTACACACGCGGTGACGTGGCCCCCGAACAGATGTCGGCCCTGCTGATGGCGATCGTGCTGCGGGGTATGGACCGCAGGGAGATCGGCGACTGGACCCGCGCCATGATCGACAGCGGAACGCGCATGGACTTCTCCGGGCTGCACCGCAACGGCGTGGCGTTGCCGACCGTCGACAAGCACTCGACCGGCGGTGTGGGCGACAAGATCACGTTGCCGTTGGCGCCGCTGGTGGCCTCCTTCGGGGTGGCCGTGCCCCAGTTGTCAGGGCGAGGCCTCGGTCACACCGGAGGGACACTCGACAAACTCGAATCGATTCCCGGCTGGCGCGCCGATCTGTCGACGGCTCAGATGGTCGCGCAACTCAGCCGCGTCGGCGCCGTCATCTGTGCCGCAGGCGCCGATCTGGCGCCCGCCGATCGCAAGCTCTATGCGCTACGCGACGTGACGGGGACGGTCGAGTCGGTGCCGTTGATCGCCAGCTCGATCATGAGCAAGAAGATCGCCGAGGGGACCGGCGCGCTCGTCCTCGACGTGAAGGTCGGGTCCGGCGCGTTCCTGCCCGACGAAGCCGTGGCCCGGCGGCTCGCCGAGACGATGGTGTCGCTCGGTGCCGATGCGGGTGTGCCGACGACCGCGCTGCTGACCGACATGGACAGTCCCCTCGGATTGACAGCGGGCAACGCCGTCGAAGTGGTGGAGTCACTCGAGGTGCTGGCGGGCGGCGGTCCAGCCGACGTGGTCGAGCTGACACTCGCACTCGCGCGCGAGATGCTCGACGCCGCGGGTCTTCCCGATGCCGACCCGGCAGCCGCGCTGAGCGACGGCACCGCGATGGACACGTGGCGGGAGATGATCACCGCCCAGGGCGGGGACCCCGACGCTCCGCTGCCTCGCGCGCGGCACACCGACGACGTGACCGCCACGACGACCGGGTACGTCCGGCGACTCGACGCGCGGGCGGTCGGCGATGCGGCCTGGCTACTCGGTGCCGGACGATCTCGTCCCGGCGAGAGCGTGCAGGCGGGCGCCGGCGTGGTGCTGCACGCGAAGCCCGGCGACCGGGTCTCGGCGGGTGCGCCCCTGTACACATTGCACACCGACGCTCCGGCGCGATTCGACGGCGCGCGGCGGGCATTGGAGAACGCGGCTGTGATCGTGCCCGAACCGCCGTCGGATACCCGACCAGTTGTGCTCGATCGCGTTAGGTTCGAGTGATGACGCCAGCGACGGACAGTGCAGTGACGGGCAGCGCAATCAACACAGAAGCAGGACTCCCCGGTACCGGTGGACAGCCACTCGATCTGAGCACGCTCGCCCTCGCGCCCAAAGTCCTGCTCCACGATCATCTCGACGGCGGGCTGCGACCGTCCACCGTGCTCGACCTCGCCCGTGAGGTGGGCTACGACGATCTGCCCGCCGACGACGCGGGCTCACTCGCGCGGTGGTTTCGCGAGGCGGCAGACAACGGATCGCTCGAACGCTACCTGGAGACGTTCGCGCACACCGTCGCAGTGATGCAGACCGCGCCCGCACTCGAGCGGGTGGCCCGCGAATGCGTCGAGGACCTCGCCGCCGACGGCGTGGTGTATGCCGAGATTCGTTATGCACCCGAGCAGCACCTCGAGCAGGGACTGACGCTCGACGAGGTCGTGGAGGCGGTGTTGCGAGGCTTCGCAGAAGGCGAGGCTGTCGCCGCGGCAGGTGGGCGACCGATCACGGTGCGATGTCTGGTGACCGCGATGCGTCACGCGGCGCGTGCGCGTGAGATCGCCGAGCTCGCGGTCCGTTATCGCGACGACGGCGTCGTCGGTTTCGACATCGCGGGCGCCGAGGCGGGCAACCCGCCCACCCGGCATCTCGACGCGTTCGAGTACATGCGGGCCAACAGTGCGCCGTTCACCATCCACGCGGGCGAGGCGTTCGGGCTACCGTCCATCCACGAGGCGATCGCGTTCTGCGGTACCGACCGACTCGGACACGGTGTGCGTGTGATCGACGACATCAAGTTGCCAGACGGTGTCGATCTCACGGCATCGTCGTTCGCAGGCGCGGAACTAGGCGAAATCGCGAATGTCGTGCGCGACAAGCGGATTCCGCTGGAACTCTGTCCGAGCTCCAATGTGCAGACCGGTGCGGTGGCGTCGATGGCCGACCATCCGTTCAAAGCACTCGCGCGCCTGCGTTTCCGTGTCACCGTCAACACCGACAACAGGCTGATGAGCGACACCACCATGAGCAAGGAGTTCTACCGGCTGGCACAGCAGTTCGGTTACGGCTGGGCAGATTTCGAGCGCTTCACGGTGAACGCGATGAAGTCGGCGTTCATTCACTTCGACGAGCGGCTGGCCTTCATCGACGAGGTGATCAAACCCGGCTACGCGGTTCTGATCGGGTGATCAGCGCTTGATCTCCAGGCGGTCCTCGAAGTCGTGCTCGAGGGCTCGCCATGCCTCGGCCTCGTTGTCGAAGGGCGCACTGGGAGCCAGCCGCTTCGGGTCGGGGTTGATCGCATAGTCGACGAACCACCCGAGCGGCGTGGTGCTGGCCAGCGCTTCCGACACCGCGTCGTCATCGGCGTAATCGGCGGCGTCGGAGAACAATTCGACCGCCAGGTCGAGCTGGTTGCGGTCGATGCGACGGGGACCGTCGATGATGTCCTCGGCCAACCCCGGCAGGACGTACACGTTGTCGTCGATGACGTCGAACTCAAGTGCGCCATCGGTCGCTTCGGTGCGGACGTCGGTGAACGTCGACAGATCGGCGAGGTCGTGGTCGGAGTTCTCCGCCAGGAACTTCGACAGCGTGCGAGTGGAGGCGAAGACGAAGATCCTGCCCCGTGAACCGAGGAAGACCGGATCGTCGCCGAGATAGCATCGCAGCGAGTAGTACTCGCCGGTGCCGGTGACGATCTTGATCGGGTCGATGCCGACGGTCGCCCAGAAATCGTCGTCGTCGATCTCGTCCTCGTCGAGCTCCTCGTCGGTGTCGTCGATCGTCGACGCCGCAACAGCCGAGGACTCCGCCACGTCGGAATCCTCGTCGAGCAGATCGATGTCGTCGTCCTCGGGCTCGTCCTCGTCTTCTGCGGACGCCGCGGCTTCGAGTTCGTCGGCGGCGATCGCCACCGTTGCCGCGTCGACGTCGGGAGTTGTGATGACGTCGTCGATGGCGTCGAGGACGTCGTCCCAGTGCTTGGCGATCAGACGGCCGATGCGGACCCACAGGTCGACGCCGTCGCGGCCCTCGAAGTTGCGGGTCCCCGTGGTGACCGCACCGAGGATCGGGTTGCCGTTGAAGAACTTGGTGATCGTCACCAGTTCGCAGACCTCACCGAGGATGCGGACGATCTCGAGTGCGTCCTCCAGCTCGGCGATGACCTCGGGAGTCGGGTCCTCGGCCGCGAGTTCCGGCACACCCACGAGGTCATAGGTGTGGCGATCGTCGGGAATCAACTCGTCGGCGGAGACCTGCTTGATGGTGTCCCACGCGGGATGCTCGACGAGATCGTTGTCGGTGTCGGTCCGGACGAACCCGGCGAGCTCGGCGACACCTGGGAAAACGTAGAGATCCTCGTCGAGTCCGAGGAACGCCTCCCACTCGTCGTCTCCCTCGCGCCACCGGGGCGCCCACAGGGTGAAACCGTTTCCGTTGGTGAGTCCGAGTTCGATGGGAACGATGTCTCCGGCCATGAGGCAACAGCGTAGCGATGATCACTGTGAACCCGGTACCTGCCCCACATGGCCGTGATCACCTCGGCCGGAAGAAGCCCTGGAATCCCTGACCGGCGTTGGTGGTGCGCAGCGGTGACACCCCGACCGGGTCGCCTGCCTCCACGAGTTGGTCGTTGCCGATGTACATCGCGACGTGCCCGTCCCAGACGGCGAGATCTCCCGGCATGAGTTGATCCTGTGTGACCGCCACTCCCGCGGTGTCCTGGTCCTGTGCGAGACGGGGAAGCTCGACTCCCGCCTGCCGGTAGGCCCACTGGGTGAACCCGCTGCAATCGAAGCCGTCCGGGGTGGTGCCGCCCCAGACGTAGGGCACCCCCTGCTGGCCGAGCGCGGCGCGGACAGCGGTGGCTGCGCGCTCGTTCGGTGCGTAGGCGACCGAGCCGTCGGGGAGGGTGACCGCCACGCCGTTGCCGGCCGGAGTGGCTGCAGGTCCCGGCGGGGTCGGCGGCGCTACCCGGGCTGGTGTCTCGTGACGCGCGAGCTCGGTCATGGCGCGGGTGTCGTCGGCGAGATCGGCCTGCGCCCGCTGCACGATCCTGAAACCCCGTTCGACGTGTTCGACCGCGACGGGGACGATGGCCAGCAGCCCCGCGGGCGTCGACAGTGCGGGCCCCAGCGCGGTGGCAGCCCGTTCGAAGGAATCGACCACCTCGCGCAGTTGGCGGGCGGCGAGGTTGACCCGAGCGCTTGCAGTCTCCACGAGCATCGCGATCTGTCGGCTGTCGTCGTCGACGTCGAGTGCGGCTCGGGCCGATCGCTCGTCGGCTGCACCCGCTCCCGCGGCGCCCACACCCTGCCACTCACTGCGTACCGATGCTGTCGCCGTTGCCGCTGTGGCACGAACATCGTCGAGATCGGTGCCCGCAGAGCGGATCGTTGCCGCGGGATTGTCCATCGGCAGCACGCCGGTGCCGAGCGCGGTGATGAGGATTCGCAAGGGTGCGATGAGGATGTCGACGGTGATCATGGCAGCCGCAACTGCAGGTCGGCGGCGTCGGCATCGGCGTCGGAGTAGGCAACTGCGGCGGTCGTGGTGTGTGTGCCGATCCGACCATGCGTGGCGGCGAGTGAGTCGAGGCGATCGGCCCGTGACTGCATGGTCGCGGACAGTGCCGCGAGGAAGTCGGCCCCGATCACACCGAAGGTCGGCGTCAGTGCGGTGAGATCACGGCGACTGCTTGCCGCGTGGGCGGTCACGCGCTGTGCTGCAGCCTCCTGTACGCGTGCGTACGA
This sequence comes from Gordonia otitidis, assembly GCF_020735545.1. Classification (NCBI taxonomy): domain Bacteria; kingdom Bacillati; phylum Actinomycetota; class Actinomycetes; order Mycobacteriales; family Gordoniaceae; genus Gordonia; species Gordonia otitidis. Next base: position 403,817 of record NZ_CP085974.1, on the reverse strand, counting down.
GTCGAGAGCGTGCGGGGACAGGGAGGTGGAATAGGGAGTGAGCTCCATCATGCGAACTGAGACGGCGCGGAAGCCGGTTCGGTTCCATCTGTTCGACGATGATCTGCCGCGACACCACCGCGCGGCGCTGTCGGAGGCACCATACAGTTGTCCGCATGCAGGTACAGATCGTCGACCATCCGCTCGCCGCGGCCCGCCTGACCACGTTGCGCGACAAGACGACCGGCAACGCGGGATTCCGTGCAGCACTCTCGAGTCTCACTCAGATGCTGGTGTACGAGGCCCTCGGCTCCGCGAAGTCTGCGGCGGTCGAGATCGAGACCCCGTTGAAGCCCTACACGGGGTCGAGGCTGGAGTGCGCACCGCTGCTCGTCCCGGTCCTGCGCGCGGGGCTCGGCATGATCGAGCAGGCGCTCGAGATGGTGCCGGAAGCACATGTCGGCTTCGTGGGGATCGCGCGTGACGAGGAGACCGCGCAACCGGTGCCGTACCTCGAATCGTTACCGGACGATCTCTCCGGCTTTCCGGTGTTCGTGCTCGATCCCATGCTCGCCACCGGCGGGTCGATGCTCCACACCATCGAGCTGCTCGTCGCGCGCAACGCCACCGACATCACTGCCGTCTGTGTCGTAGCGGCCCCGGAAGGTGTTACAGCGCTGGAGAATTCAGGCCATCCGGTGCGGCTGGTCGTTGCGTCGGTCGATGAGGGGCTCGATGACGCCGCCTACATCGTGCCGGGACTCGGTGATGCGGGTGACCGGCAGTTCGGTCCGCGCTGACGACGCCTCCCGAAGGTCTCGCGGCCGAAGGTGAGCGGATGTCTACCGACGGCGCGCGGGCGTCGAGCGTGCTCAGGCGGCTGTGGCCGACCAGCGTCCCTCGTGACGCCGCACCGCCACGGGATGGTCGAAGCAGTCGCTGATCTCCTGTGACGTCAGTGTCTGTTCGACCGGGCCCGATGCGGTCACCTCGCCGTCACGAAGCAACATCGCGTGCGTCGTGGAACTGGGAAGGTCTTCGAGGTGGTGGGTGACCAGCACGCTGGCGAGGTCGTCGACTTCTGAGCGCAGGCGGTCGATCGCGGACAACAACCTCTCACGCGCGGCGAGGTCGAGGCCTGTTGCGGGCTCGTCGAGGAGTAGGAGAGCCGGCCGCGGCATGAGCGCACGCGCGATGAGCGTCCGACCTCGCTCACCCTGACTCATGAACGGCCACGCGGAGTCGCGGCGCGCACTCATCCCCAGCATCTCGAGGAGTTCGTCGGCATGGCGGTGCTCGTCCTCGGTGTAGACGTGGCGACGATCGAGTTCCGGGGTGTTGGTCAGGCCCGTCAACACCACGTCGTGCGCGGTGATCGGGACGTCGATGCGCCAGCGCGGGTCGACGTGCCCGATATGGGTTCGCAGTTCGCGCATGTCGACCCGACCGAGGCGTCGGCCGAGCACATCGACGGTCCCGGTGGTGGGGTGACTGCGTGCGCCCAGAATGGCCATCAGCGTCGACTTGCCGGCGCCGTTGGGTCCGAGCAGCGCCCAGTGCTCACCCGGCGACACCGTCAGGTTCACGTCGTGTAGGAGCTTACGTCCGCTGCGCACGACGTCGACGGAGGAAGCGTTCAGAACCGGGGTCACCACTCAGTTCTAAACCAGTGACGCCGCCGGTCGGTCACCCGGGGTAGGCGCCAGTGATACTCAGGACACGGTGATACTCAGGACCTGGTGATACTCAGGACCTGGTCCAGTACGCCGACATCGGCTCGGTGCTGATGGTCTCGCCGTTCTTCTCGATCTCCAGTTGACCCGGACCGACGACGTAGGTCACGTTCCCGTTGGTGGCGCTGTAGGTGTTGCCGCTGCGGGTGGGATAGCCGACCTCGACAGAGCTTCCGTCAGCGAACCCCTTGTAATACCAGCGCCCTGTCTGCGACCCCACCTGACAGATGACGACCTGTGAGCGATTGGTTTGCGCGATCACCACGGCGGGGTCGTCGGAGGCGTTACATCGGGGACCTGCGGTGAATCCCTGCCAGTCGGTCCCCACAATGTCCGGCGTGGTATGGGGGGTGTCCGCGGCGTCTGTTTGATCGGCTCCGGTGTCCCGGGGCGCGGAATTGCCGTTGCCGCCCTGAGCTCCTGCGGAGCCGCCGGGAGTGGTCGTCACCACGACGGTGCTCGGTGCAGGCGGACCGGCGCTGCTCGCCGGAGCGCTCGAATCGGCTGCCGCGGAGTCGGAGTCGCTGCCGTCGAGACGCGGCAGCAGCAGTAGCGCCGCCAGCACGCCGAGGACGACGAGCAGCACGCCCGTCGCGATTGCGACAAGCACTGCGGGTGACGACCACGGCGAACGCTGCGGGGGCGGCGGGGGATAGGTCATGCGGCGTGTCCTTGTCCTTTGCGTATGCGCTCCGCTCAGTCGGCCTGCGGTGCCACGGTCTCACCGAACGTGGCGAGTTCGGTGACGACGCGCATCGTCAGGTCGTCGAGCATGCCAACCAATTCACGTGTGTCTGCACGGTATGTCGTCATCGGCGACGAATGTGTTGCCGACGATCCGAAATCGGGCGGTGTCGTCATTTCGATGTAGTACTTGAGCTTGGGTTCGGTGCCCGAGGGACGCGCCATGACCCGCACCGACATCCCGAGGTCATCGACACCCCGCAGTGCGACTGCATCGGTACTCAGACGGTCTGCGCGTCGGGCATAGTCTTCTGCAGTCACCGCGATACCCGCAAGTGTCGTCGGAGGTGACGTGCGCAGTCGGTGCATCAGTGTGGCGATGCGTCCGAGATCGTCGACGCGCACCGAGTGCTGGCGGGTCACATGCACGCCATACCTCTCGTACAGCGAGAGCAGCACGTCATCGAGACCGATGTTGTCGCGATGACGCCGTTCGGCCAACACCGCGAGCGCCACCGCAGCGCTGATCCCGTCCTTGTCGCGTACCGCGTCGGGATCCACGCAGTGCCCGATGGCCTCCTCGTAGGCGTAGCGAAGCGGTTCGCCCGCGCGCACAAGCCATTTGAAACCGGTGAGGGTTGTGACGTGTCGGGCGCCGCGATCTCGCGCGATCTTCTCCAGCAGACTGCCCGACACGAGGGTGCTCGCCACGACCGGCGGCCGGGCGTCGGATATGGCGGACGCCGCGACGGTCACGGGTGTGCCGGGGGCGCCGTCGATCTCCGCGAGCACGAACGAGCCGAGCAATGCGCCGGTCTCGTCACCCGTGAGCATCCGCCAGGTGCCGTCGACCCGTGTGCCGACCGCGCATCGGTCGGCGTCGGGGTCGAGAGCGATCGCGATGTCGGCGCCGACGGCGGACGCGCGCGCGAGGAGCAGGTCACTCGCCGCGGGCTCCTCGGGGTTCGGAAAGGCGACCGTGGGGAACTCGGGGTCTGGTGCGAACTGTTCGTCGACGACGTGGACATCGGTGAACCCGGCCTGTGCGAGCGCGTCGAGCGCGAGCGCGCCGCCCACACCGTGCATCGGGGTGAGCGCGATCCGCAGTGTGGTGTCGGCGACCCTGCCGAATCGTATGCGGAGCCGATCGAGATAGCGGGGAAGGATTTCGTCCGCTCGCGGATCGTGCTCGACGGGTGCTCGGGCAATGTCGGCCGCCCGGCCGGACGCGGCGATGAACTCCTCGATCTCCCCGTCGGCCGGTGGCACGATCTGTGCGCCCCCTGCCAGATAGACCTTGTAGCCGTTGTCGCGGGGCGGATTGTGGGACGCCGTGATCTGCACACCCGCGACGGCGTCGAGGTCGCGGCACGCGAACGCCACCAGCGGCGTCGGACCCGCGGACCCCATCGCGATCACGTGGAAGCCCGCCGCGGTGAGGACCTCGGCCGCTGCGATCGCGAACTTCTCGGAGCCGTGGCGTGCGTCGCGCCCCACGACGACCGTCCCGCCGCCGTGTCCGTGCGCACGCAGCCACGCGGCCAGCCCGGCGGTTGCGCGGGTCACCACGGCGACGTTCATCCCGTTGGGGCCCGCGCGCACGGGGCCGCGCAATCCGGCGGTGCCGAAACGCAGCTCCGCTGCGAACCGTTCGGCGAGTTCGACGTCGGATGCCGCGGCGAGTTCGGCGCGCGTTGCCGGGTCGGGGTCGGCGGCGATCCACTCGGCCACGCGCTCGGCGTCGACCTCAGCACTCACGCCGGACCGTTCGACGTGCCGAGCTCTTCGATGATGGCCGCCAGCAGGGTGCCCATCCGACGAGCCGACGAACGTCCCACTTCGAGCACCTCTGCGTGGCTCAGGGGCTCTCCGGTGATTCCCGCTGCCAGATTGGTGACCAGCGACACGCCCAGTACGTCCATGGCTGCCGCGCGGGCGGCGATCGTCTCGTGCACTGTCGACATGCCGACCAGATCGGCGCCGACGGTGCGCAGCATGCGGATCTCGGCGGGCGTCTCGTAGTGCGGCCCCGGCAAACCCGCGTACACACCGTCGGCCAGCGACGGCTCGATCCCGCGCGCGACGTCGCGCAACCGTGGCGAGTACGCGTCGACGAGATCGACGAACTGTGCGCCGACCAGCGGCGACCGGCCGGTCAGATTGAGATGATCGGAGATGAGTACCGGTTGACCCACCGACATGTCCTCACGCAGGCCGCCCGCGGCGTTGGTCAAGACGATTGTGCGTGCTCCCGCCGCCGCGGCGGTACGAACCGGATGTACCACGCGCGCCAGATCATGGCCTTCATATGCGTGAATCCTGCCCAGCATCAACAGGACCCGGTGATCTCCGATGCGGATCGAATGCACGACGCCGCCGTGCCCAGCCGCTGTCGGCGGCGAGAAGCCCGGGATCTCCGACATCGGTACCGAGGCGATCGGAGCGCCGAAGGCGTCCGCGGCCGGTGCCCAACCGGAGCCGAGGACGACCGCGACGTCATGCGTGGAGGCGTCGGTCTCTGCAGCGATTGTCGCGGCAGCGGCGGTGGCAGCGGCGTCGGCGTCGACAGTGGGATCCATGGGCATCACCCTAAGGGCATCGTGCGAGGTCGGTGCGCCCAGGCGATAAGGTCGATCCATGCCCTATCTTTCTGACACGGCCGACGCCGACGCCGCCGAGATCGCGCACCTCTATCTCGGCTCGCCGGGCGTCGAACTCGACGAAGCCAACCCCGAGAACCGCTTCGGTCCGGCATGGCTGGACGCGACGGAGAAGCTGCTCGACGACGTTGCCGCGAGCTCCGCGAAAGCGCTGGTGATCACCGCCACCGGTAAGTTCTTCACCAACGGCCTCGACACCGACTTCGTGTTCGCCAACGCGTCCGAACTGCCTGCGTATCTCGATCGTGTGCATGCCCTGTATGCCAAGGTGTTGACGCTTCCGGTGCCCACCGTCGCCGCGATCAACGGACACGCCTTCGGTGCCGGCGCGATGCTGGCATTGTGTGCCGACTACCGGTTGATGCGCACCGAGCGCGGCTTCTGGTCGCTGCCGGAGGCCGCCCTGAACATGCCGTTCCCGCGTGGGATGGCCGGGTTGCTCACCACGCGGCTGCCCGACCACACCGCAACGGAGGCCATGCTGACCAGCCGCCGCTACGGTGCCGACGACGCGGTATCGGCCGGAATCGTCGACGAGGCAGTGCCCGTCGACGACCTCCTCGCGCGTGCACGGGCGGTCGCCACCGAACGCTCGGGACTCGCCGGGGCGAACCTCGCCACCATCAAGCGGGCGCTGCGCTTTCACCTCCTCGACGACCTGGCCGCGCAAACCCCGGCATCGTTGTTGTGATGACGGAGTCGGCGTGAGTCAGGACGGTTCGTCGGTGATCGGCGAGTGGTGGGCCGACAACGGCGCCGACGTCGTCGGGTGGCGGCGCGCCATCCACCAGCTGCCGGAACTGTCCCGGCAGGAGGTCAAGACCACCGAGATGGTGATGGCGTTACTGATCGAGGCGGGGTTGACCCCGAAACGGCTGCCCCTGGGAACGGGCGTCGTGTGCGATCTCGGGCCGGATACGGGCCAGCGGATCGCACTGCGTGCCGACATGGACGCCCTACCCATCACCGAGCACACCGGACTGCCGTTCTCGTCGACCGTCGAGGGCGTCTCGCACTCGTGTGGCCACGACGCGCACACCGCGATCCTGCTCGGGGTCGCCCGCTTGCTCGCCTCGGTGCCCGTGCTGCCGGTCGGCGTCAGATTGGTCTTCCAACCGGCGGAGGAGGTCATGCCGGGCGGAGCGCTCGACGCCGTCGCCGCCGGTGTGACGGAGGGGGTGAGTCGGATATTCGCGCTGCACTGTGATCCGCGGCTGCCGGTCGGCTCGGTCGGCCTGCGTGCGGGTGCTCTCACCTCTGCCGCCGATCACATTGAGCTGCAACTGCATTCGCCCGGAGGGCACACATCGCGGCCCCATCTCACCGGCGACATCGTGTACGCGATGGGCACGGTGATCACCGGACTGCCCGGCGTGTTGTCTCGTCGCGTCGATCCACGCTCCGGCACTGTGATGGCGTGGGGTGCGGCTCATGCGGGCAACGCTCCCAACGCGATTCCGCAGGAGGGCATGCTCCGCGGCACCGTCCGCACAGGCGACCACGCCACATGGGGCGAGCTCGAACCGCTCGTGCGCAGCGTCGTCGGCCAGCTACTCGGGCCGCTCGGCGTCTCCTACGACCTGTCCTATTTCCGCGGTGTGCCGCCGGTCGTCAACGACGAGACCGCGATCGCCATGTTGGCGCAATCGGTCGAAGCGCTCGGCCCGCAGGCCATCGCAGATACTCCGCAATCGCCTGGTGGAGAAGACTTCTCGTGGTACCTCGAGCACGTTCCGGGTGCGATGGGCAGGCTCGGCGTGTGGGATGGCATCGGTCCGCAGATGGATCTGCACCAGCCCAATTTCGACCTCGACGAACGCGCTCTCGAGGTCGGGGTGCGCACGCTCGCGGGCGTCGTACTCGGCGTGGCCTGACCGTCGACGGGTCAGGAATCGACCGGTCCGGGACCCGGCCCGACGTTGCGCGCCTCGCGCAGCCTGATGTCCTGAACGTATTCGGCTGGGGCGCCTGCGCTTTCGGCCGCGTCGGCCATCACGCCGAGATAGCGCGCCGACGGCAGACCGCCTTCGTAGGCGTCCATCACGTACAGCCATGCCAGGACCGGGCCGTCGGTGGTGTCGACGCGGGCACGGATCTTGCGGTGGATTCCTAGTTCCGACCCCTCCCAGCGGTCGAGGGTCGCCTCGTCCTCGTCGGGGACGTCGTAGAGCACGACGAAGACCTTGGCCTCGGGATCGTCGCGGTCTTCGGTGACAGTCGCAAGGGAGCCCTCCCAGCCGATGTCGGCGCCGGCGAACGTGAGTCGCCACCCGCGCAGCCAGCCGGTTCCCGACATCGGGGAGTGGGGCGCGCGCTCGGTCATCTGATCCGGACTCATGTTGGACCCGTACGCGGCATATATCGGCACGTCGGAAAACTCTAGATGGTCGCGGCTCGTCACGAAAGCGGACGGTGAGGTACGTGACGTGCCCGGTCGCGGCGCAGGCACCGCGGTGGGACTACGTTGGAGGTGTTGATCGGCACCCTGATGTGTCGTGCCCGATGGCCCCGCTCGTCGAACAGGAGTGTGCTCTGTGACCAGGATCGTGATCATCGGCGGTGGCCCCGCCGGATACGAGGCTGCGCTGGTCGCGGCAGCCTACGGAGCCGACGTCACGTTGATCGACTCCGATGGGGTCGGCGGTGCATGTGTCCTGTGGGACTGCGTCCCGTCGAAGACCTTCATCGCGTCGACCGGTATCCGCACCGAGGTTCGACGCGCCGTCGACCTCGGCATCAACCTGCGTACCGACGACGCCCTGGTGACCCTGCCGCAGATCCACCAGCGCGTGCGCGATCTCGCGTTCGCGCAGTCGGCCGACATCCGCGACCGGCTACTCAGCGAGGGCGTGACCCTGGTGTCGGGCTACGCCTCGCTGGAGGAGACCCATCCCGGGATCGCGTCGCATCGGGTCGTGGCCACGCTCGCCGACGGCAGCACCGAGCACTATGACGGCGATGTCGTCCTCATCGCCACCGGCGCGTCGCCGCGCATCCTGCCCGACGCGGTTCCCGACGGCGAGCGCATCCTGACCTGGCGGCAGCTCTACGACCTCGAGAAGCTTCCCGAACATCTCGTCGTCGTCGGTTCGGGTGTGACGGGCGCCGAATTCGTGCACGCATACACCGAGCTCGGTGTGAAGGTGACGCTCGTGTCGAGCCGTGATCGGGTGTTGCCCGGCGAGGACGAGGACGCCGCCCTCGTGCTCGAGGACGCCCTCGCCGAACGCGGCGTCGAATTGGTCAAGCATGCGCGCGCCGACAAGGTCGAACGCACCGGGGACTCTGTCACCGTCCACCTCGCCGACGGCCGCACGGTCACCGGATCGCACGTCCTGATGACCGTCGGTTCGGTGCCCAACACCTCGAAGATCGGTCTCGATCGTGCAGGCGTCGCAACCGACAAGGGGGGCTACATCACGGTCGATCGTGTATCGCGAACGTCGGTACCGGGCATCTACGCCGCGGGCGACTGCACGGGTCTGTTCCCGCTGGCCTCCGTCGCTGCGATGCAGGGCCGTATCGCGATGTACCACTCCCTCGGTGAGGGTGTGAGTCCGATCAAGCTGAAAACCGTTGCGTCTGCGATCTTCACGCGTCCCGAGATCGCCACCGTCGGTGTCTCCCAGCAGGCGATCGACGCCGGTGAGTATCCGGCGCGCACGGTGATGCTGCCGCTGTCGACCAACCCGCGCGCGAAGATGAGCGGTCTGCGGCGCGGGTTCGTCAAGATCTTTTGTCGTCCCGCGACCGGCGTGGTGATCGGCGGTGTGGTCGTCGCGCCGACGGCGTCGGAGCTGATCCTGCCCATCGCGCTGGCCGTCCAGAACAAGCTCACCGTGAGTGATCTCGCGCAGACTCTGTCCGTGTATCCCTCCCTGTCGGGGTCGATCACCGAGGCCGCGCGCCAGCTGGTCCGCCACGACGACCTGGACTGATCAGCCCCGGCGGCGGCGCGCTCACTTCGAGTTAGTGCACAGCCGCGTTCGACGGACGCCGATCGTCGTGACGCCACGGTAGGGTTTCGGCCAGATCGAGGCGATGGGTGAACGGGGAGGGGCCGCGTGAGCAGTCCACTGTACGAGGGACCCCACGTGCGTCCCGAAGCGGAGGACACCACGTGGAAAGCCCAAGCGCTCATGCCCTCGGGTGCCAACGCGACGAGCGGCGGACGAACCGATTGGTCGTCGATGAGCATCGCCGACATCCTCGCGAAGATCTCGGGCATGACCGACAGTTCGGCCAGTGGTGACGCGAACGCCATCAAGGCTGCGCTCGCCGCCGTCGAGAAAGTCGTGCAGAGCCTGACCGCGACCTTTGGTGACGACCCGATGCGCGGGCTCGCTGCTGACGGCAGTCGTACCGCAGGCGCCGGCGTCGGGCGAGACATCGCAGCTGCAGCCGAATCCGTACGGCCGGCGATCGACGCACTCGAACAGGCCCAGGCCGTGCTCACCAACACCTCGCAGCAGCGGGGTGTCGTCAGCGGGATCGCGGTGCAGATGCGTGCGCGACCGGAGGACGCCGCACAGCTACGCTCACGGGTCGCTTCGTTGATGGAGAGCGTGTACACGACCCCGATGGTCGACGTCCAGACGTGGCTTCCCGAACTGCCGGGTGCTGCCTCGGATTCGCCCGGTGCCGGTGATGCAGGTCAGAGTGTGATCCCGAGCATGGGTGGTCGGTCGGGTCGCACCCAGGCGGGAGGGATCAGCGAATCCGACCAGGGTGGATGGCCATCGGGTCCGAGTTCCGCCGAGAGCGCGACCCCGGTGTCGACGCCTACGACTTCCACTCGCGGCACCGCCGGTCAGGCACCGGTCGGCTCGCGCGGCGGTTCAGCGCCGACGAGCGGTGATGCCGCGGGTTCCGGCGCAGAGGGGCTGACCCGGGGTGGGCTCGGCACGGCCGACGCCACCGGGCTGCGGCGCACCGCGGGCTCCGACCGCGACGGGACGAGCAGCCGTCACGCCGCCGACGGCACGGAGTCGGGGAGGTCGGGTTCGGTGGTCGCGGGCGAGGCCGTCGATTACGGAAGTTCGGCAGGAGCCGAGGACGGCAGCGGTGGCGGCGGGAATCCGGTGAACTCGGCGACGCCACCCTGGGGTGCGACTGTGCTCCCTGGAGCGGGTACTGGCCCGTCGGCACCGGGAACGTCGGCGACTCCGGCGTCCGCTCCTGCCGTGAGACCGGGTCCGCACACGGGGATTCCGCCGACGACCGGTGCCGGCGCGCGCGACCGGGGCGACAACAAGCATCAGTCGGCTCGTTATCTGAACACCCGCGAGCACGGCGAGGAGATCGTCGGCGACCTGCCGCTCGTCGGCCCACCGGTGATCGGCGACTGGAGTCCGCAATCGATGCCCCCGCGCGACCCCGGGTCCGACACCAGCGCTGCAGAGCCGAACGTCGGCGCGGTACGTGCCGACGGACGCTCCGATGCGGACCGGTCACACGCCGAGAGATCAGATCCGAAAGACAAGACCAGGGGCGACGGGCGATGACCACCGCATCGGGTCGGATCGGCCGGTTGTCGGCGGACGTCCGAAGTCTCACCGACCGCATCCCCGACGACGATGTCGGCGAGTGTCTGGGACGTCTCGCCCTCGTCGTCATCGACGTCAGCGACATCGGTGCGTGCGACCCGGTGCGCGACGCGCTGGCGCAATGGCAGACCTCACGGCGGGTGTCGGTGGACACGCGCAGACGGCTCGAGGCACTGATGGTGCAGCGCGATGTCGACGGATTCGCCGCTCACCGGTCCTCCGATGTGACCACACAGCGTGCGCACTTTCGTGCTGCACGCGGATTGACTTGTCTGGCAATCATATTCGATTCCGACGCCGCAGCCCGCTATCGCCTGAGAGAAGCGGTGTACGAGGCGTCGGCCGCTCTGGGTGGCGGCGCGGGTGTCGTCGCGGTACTGACCGAGTTCGCGTGACCTGACACCCCTGACCGCTCGCACCGCAGGAATGCCCGGTGCGTGTCGGATGTCTCGATTACGCTCGGCTGTCATGGAGACGGAGTTCGATCCGGACCGACCCGCCGACCTGGGGCCGCTCTACCGCGAGCAGGCGTGGCGTCGGATGGGTGCCGAACAGTTCGACATCGTGGTGATCGGCGGTGGTGTCGTGGGCGTCGGTGCTGCGCTCGACGCCGCCACGCGGGGTCTGCGGGTGGCTCTCGTCGAGGCGCGCGACATCGCGTCCGGCACGTCGAGCAGATCGTCGAAGATGTTCCACGGCGGACTGCGCTACCTCGAACAGCTTGAATTCGGCCTGGTCAGAGAGGCACTCCACGAGCGGGAACTCTCGCTGAGTCTGCTCGCACCTCATCTGGTCAAACCACTACCGTTTCTCTATCCGCTGACACACCGTGTGTGGGAGCGCCCATACGTCGCCGCTGGAATCTTCCTCTACGACACGATGGGCGGCGCCAAGTCGGTGCCCGGACAGCAGCACGTGACCCGCTCCGGTGCACTCCGCGTCGCCCCCGCACTCAAGCGTGACTCGCTCATCGGGGGTATCCGCTACTACGACACCGTCGTCGACGATGCGCGGCACAGTTTGACCGTCGCACGGACCGCAGCCAATTACGGGGCCGTCGTCCGCACGTCGACGCAGGTCGTCGGTCTTCTCCGCGACGCCGACCGCATCATGGGTGTGCGTGTGCGCGACACCGAGAACGGCGAGACCACCGAGATCAGAGCGCATTGCGTCATCAACGCGGCAGGCGTGTGGACCGACGAGGTCCGGGCACTGTCCAAGCAGCGGGGACGCTTCTCGGTGCGTGCGTCGAAGGGTGTCCACATCGTGGTGCCCCGCGACCGCATAGTCAGCGAGACCGCCATCATCCTGCGCACCGCCACATCGGTCCTGTTCGTGATCCCGTGGGAGACGCATTGGATCATCGGGACCACCGACACCGACTGGCACCTCGACCTCGCGCACCCGGCCGCCACCCGTAAGGACATCGACTATCTCCTCGAGCGGGTCAACGAGGTGCTCGTGACGCCGCTGAGTCACGACGACATCGAGGGTGTGTATGCGGGGCTGCGTCCGCTGCTGGCGGGCGAGGACGAGGCGACGTCGAAACTCTCCCGGGAACATGCCGTGGCCGTGGTCGCGCCGGGACTCGTGTCGATCGCAGGCGGCAAGTACACGACGTACCGGGTGATGGCTGCCGACGCGGTCGACGCCTGTGTCGACTTCATCCCGACCAGGGTCGCGCCATCGATCACCGAGCGGGTCCCGCTGATCGGTGCGGACGGCTACTTCGCGCTGATCAACCAGTGTGAGTCGCTCGGCGAGAAGTACGGGTTACACCCCTACCGCGTCCGCCGACTGCTCAACCGGTACGGCTCGCTGATCGACGAGGTCTTGTCCTACGCCGCCGACGATCCTTCGCTGTTGCGGCCGCTGGCCGCCGCTCCGCAGTATCTGCGGGTCGAGGTCGTCTATGCGGCCATCGACGAGGCCGCGCTGCATCTCGAGGACGTCCTGGCCCGCCGAACGCGGATCTCGATCGAATACGCGCACCGCGGCGTCGACTGCGCACAGGAGGTCGCCGACCTGATCGCGCCGATACTCGGGTGGGACCGCGACAAGGTCGACTTCGAGGTCAGCACCTACCGGGCGCGCGTCGAGGCCGAGGTCGCCTCGCAACAGCAGCCAGACGACGAATCGGCCGACGCCCTGCGCGCGGCGGCCCCGGAGTCGCGCGTCGACATCCTGGAACCCGTCCCGGTGCCAGAGTGATTGCGCCTTCGACAGGACCAAATGCTCCTAGCGGCGTAACGTCGGCGGCGCGACAATGGACTCATGAGCAGAGGAGAAGTCATGGTGGACAATCCCATTCAGGAGCTTTCCGCGGACGAGGCATGGGCACTGCTCGCAACCTCCGATGTCGGTCGGATCGCATTGAGCGTCGGCGGACAGCCCGACATCTTCCCCATCAACTACTACGCGGGTGACGGACGTGTGCTCATGCGCACCGCGGAGGGCACCAAGCTCGCCGAACTCGCCGTCAACGGCAAGGTTGCCTTCGAGGCCGATGCGTACGACGCCGACGGCGGCTGGAGCGTCGTGGTGAAGGGGAGCGCCCGTGTGTTGAGCACGGGTGCCGAGATCGCGAAGGCCGACGAAGCCCCGCTGCGACCGCTGATTCCGACGCTGAAGTACAACTACATCGAGATCGTGCCGGACGAGATCAGCGCGCGTCGCTTCGAGTTCGGTCCTGAGCCGGAGCGCTACCCGGTCTGAGCGGCTCCGGAGAGTCGGCTCCGGCAACGCTGCTGACTCAGCGCTGGTTAGTCACCGCGCAGACTCCTCGCTGCGGGTCGCCCATCCCTCAACGCTGGCAGTTGGGGCAGTAGTAGACGACGCGATCCTCACTCGTCGATTCGCGGCGGTCGGACCAGAATTCGCGGGCGATCAGTGTCCCGCATCGGCGACAGGGCGCTCCGATCCTGCCGTACACCCAGGTGCGGGCGTTGTGCGCGGTCCGTCCGGTTGTTGTTCTGGCTGTTCGTAACCGATTGGCCCACAACATCTTCCGACAGAGTTCGACGAGTGGCGGCACGTCCACGTCTGCGACGGTCCGGTCCGGTCGGACGCCCCGCAGAAAGCACGCTTCGCAGCGGTAGACGTTGCCGACCCCCGCCAGGAGGCGTTGATCGAGGAGCGCTTCTCCGATCGCGGTCGTCGGCTGTGCTTCGATGTTCGCCACGGCCAGCGAGGCGTCGAAGTCGTCGGCGAGCAGATCGGGGCCGAGGTAGTCGAGGTCGGCGCGGGCGCGGGGAAGCAGTTCGAGCACCCCGAGGTCGAATCCGACAGCTTCGTAACCGTTCGCCCGCAGAATGATTCGCGCCTGATGTGCCGGCCGTCGCCACCTGGTGCCGATGCGGTGTACATGCCACGCGCCCTCCATTTTGAGATGGCTGTGGATACTCACCCCCTCAGATGTCGGCGTCGCGCTTCCGGCGACAGGAGCCACATCGATCAGCAGGTGCTTGCCGCGTGAACGGACGCCGGTCACGACTCCGCCGGTGAGATCGGTGGTGGCCAGCGACGGGATGCGGAAGTCTGTGCGCTCGAGCGTGTTGCCTTCGAGTGCACGGCGCAATCGGTCAGCGGCCTGATAGACCGTGTCGCCTTCAGGCATGGTGTCCGTAGCGGATTCGTAGTCCGCGCGGTGTGGTCGCGAAGCCCGCACCGACGAGAACCGGCTGCAGTTCGGAGCGCAGCGCGTTGACGCCGTCGATCGAATCGATGGTCAGCCGTGCGACGCGTCCGGCCCGCACCACCCCGGTGAGGGAGGCTGCCATGGCCTCGAGCGATGCGGTGTCGTCACTGAAGGTCAGGACCGTCTTCCCGCCGCGCTCGACGAAAGCCACGAGTGCCCCCTCGACCAGGCACACCAGGGCTCCCGGCTTGCGGCCCGGTCGGTGGCCTCCGGCACCTGCTGCGGTATCCGGCCAGGGCAGCGCTGCTCCGTAGGGATTGGCCGGGTCGGTCGCCGCCAGCACGACAGCGGTGTCGGGCGCACGGTGACTGCCCGGAACGTCGTCGGTGAGAGCGTGTCGCCGCAGTTGGTCGATCGTGGAGGTTCCGGCGAACTGCGCCCCGCCGAGGCCGTCGACGAAGTAGCCGCGGCGCACCTGGCCGGTGTCTTCGAAGACGTTGAGCGCCTTGTAGATCCGGGCGAACCCGCCCACGACGTCCTCGGCCATCACGCTGCCGCGGGTGACCACTCCGTACCGTGCCAGCAGCAATTCGCACAACGCCTGCGTGGCGACGGTCGTTTCGAGCAGCGAACCCGGCGTCGCGAACCAACGACCCGTCGCCGTCGACGGGGTCGTCGACGCACCGGTCTGCGACAACAGATGCCGGGTACTGAGTCGTCCGGGGCGGAGCCGGGGTGCTTGCCCGCGGGAACGGTGCGCGGGTGTCGCCCGGCTCGACGACGAGGTCCGACGCGGGGCGAGAACCGCCCGAACGGGCGCGAACGAATCGTTGCTGACGTGCCCGGCCCAGACGAGATCCCACAGCGCATCCTCGATCTGCTGCCGCGTGACGGTCGCGGATTCCGTCGACGTCGCGTCGAGCAACTGCGCGAACCGTAGGCCACCTCCCGATGAGAATGCCTCGAGCAGGCCGGTGTGCACAGCGGTGGTATCGATCTCGACGTCGGCGGGTAGGAACAGGGGAGCGAGGTCGGCGGGAAAGAAACTGATCCAGCCGTCCGACGATCCGATGCGGCCGTGTCCGGTCCACATGAAGTCGCCGCTGGAGAGCAATTCGTCGAGCATCGCCGGCTGATAGTCGCTGATCCGGGCAGGCAGGATCAACGACTCTGCCGCCGACGCGGGGATGAGGTGGCCCGCCAACTGATCGAGGACGATTGCCAGGCCGTCGACTCCCGTGAGTCGCTCTCCATCGGTCACGTGTTGCCACGCGCCGAGGAATCGGGAGAGGGTGGGGCCGTCGACAGGCGCGATCTCGGCGCGGCTGGCCGCCAGTGACCCGCGTCGGATCGCGGAGAGGACCTCGCTGTGGCACCACTGCGTCGTCCACCCCGGTGAGCCGTCGGGGTTGTCGGCTGTCGCGGGCAGGAAGTCACCCTCCACGACCTTGCGGTCGGCGGCGAGCCGGATCAGAGTGTCGCGCACCACCGCCGGGGCCATGCCGATCGACTCGGCGGCCTCGTCGACGGTGAACGGGCCGTGTGTGCGGGCGTAGCGGTGGACGAGGTCGCCGACCGGATCGGCGACCGACTCGGTGAAAGCGGCCGGAACCCCGAGCGGCGCGGGGACGCCCAGTCCGTCGCGCAGGCGCGCGGTGTCTTCGATGGCGGCCCAGAGAGGCACCCCGCGGATGGCGACCGAGATGATCGAGCCCTGGCGGTGCAGCGAGTTGAGCACATCGAGCGCGGGCGGGCCGTCGTCGCCGCGCCGATAGCGCAGCGCCACCTCGTCGGTGGTGAGCGGGCCGAGCCAGCGCAGCAGGTCGACGACATCGTCGGCATCGCGTGCCTTGCGGTGGTCGTCGAGTCGTTGGAGACGCGCGGTGACCTCGGCGATGACTCCGGGGTCGAGCAGTTCGCGGAGGTCCACTCTGCCCAGAAGCTGGGCGAGAAGCGCGGTGTCGAGTGAGAGCGCCGCGGCACGGCGTTCGGCGAGCGGGGCGTCGTCGTTGTACATGAACGCGCCGACGTAGCCGAACAGCAGCGACGCCGCGAACGGCGACGGGCTCGGCGTCTCCACCTCTGTCAGTCGCACCCGACGCGAGCGTATGCGCGTGAGGAGATCGGTGAGCGAGGGGAGGTCGTAGACGTCCTGCAGGCATTCGCGGACGGTCTCGAGAATGATCGGGAAATCGGGAAACTGCGACGCGACGGAGAGTAGTTGGGCGCTGCGCTGACGTTGCTGCCACAGCGGGGCACGTCTGCCGGGATCACGTCGGGGCAGAAGCAGCGCCCGTGCCGCGCATTCGCGAAAACGTGACGCGAACATCGAGGAATCGGCGAGGGCATCGGTGACCATCTGCTCGATCTCGTCGGGATCGATGACGAACACGTCGGCGCCGGGCGGGTTGTCGTCGGTGTCGGGAAGGCGCACGATGATGCCGTCGTCGGACGCGGTGACCGCTCCGTCGAGTCCGAGCGTTGCCTGCAGGCGCGCCGAGATAGCCGACGCCCAGGGTGCGTGCACACGTAAGCCGTACGGGGAGTGCAGGATCAGCCGCCAGTCGCCGAGTTCGTCGCGGAACCGCTCGACGACGAGCGTTCGATCGGTGGGCACGTGGCCGGTGGCCTCGCGCTGCTCGGAGATGATCGATGCCAGGTTGTCGCGGGCGTAACCGCTGAGGCCGAGTTCGGTCGCCCGGCGGTCGAGTTCGGCTTCGTCGGTGAGAGAGCCGACGAATTTGCCGATGGCGGCACCGAGTTCGGCAGGACGTCCCTGGGCGTCGCCGATCCAGAACGGGAGTCTGCCCGGCTGGCCGAAGGCGGGCGACACGAGGACGCGGTCGTGCGTGATGTCCTCGATCCGCCAGCTCGTCGCGCCGAGCGCGAAGACGTCGCCGACGCGGGATTCGTACACCATCTCCTCGTCGAGTTCGCCGACCCGGGTGGACTTCTCGCCCACCATGAAGACACCGAACAGCCCGCGGTCGGGAATGGTGCCGCCGGAGGTGACCGCCAGGCGCTGTGCGCCGCGGCGACCGGTGAGTGTTCCCGCCTCACGGTCCCAGGTGACCCGTGGGCGCAGTTCTGCGAACTCATCCGACGGGAACCGGCCGGAGATCAGATCCAACGTCGCCTCGTAGACCGACCGCCCGAGTTCGCGGTACGGCGCGGCGCGACGGATGACGTCGTACCACTCGTCGACATCGAGGACGTCGACGGCGGCGGCCGCAATCGTCTGCTGCGCAAGCACATCCAGCGGATTGCGCGGCACCTGTAGTTCCTCGATCGCGCCCTCGCGCATCCGCGAGACCGCGACCGTGCAGCCGATCAGGTCGGTGCGATGCTTGGGGAACAGCACGCCCTGGCTGATCTCGCCCACCTGGTGTCCGGCGCGGCCGATCCGCTGTAGTCCGCTGGCCACCGACGGCGGCGTCTCCACCTGGATCACCAGATCCACCGCCCCCATGTCGATACCGAGTTCGAGGGAGCTGGTCGCGACCACGCAGCGCAGCCGGCCGCTCTTGAGATCGTCCTCGATCTCGGCGCGTTGTTCCTTGCTCACCGATCCGTGGTGGGCGCGGGCCAGCACGGTTGCGGCGCCGGTGCTCGCTCCCGACGCCATCACCAGTGCCGGTGCACCGCCGCCCACCCGCTCATTGCGGGGAGGTTCGCGGCCGGGTGCCGTGCGCTGTTCGTGAATCTCGTTGAGCCGTGCGGTGAGACGCTCGGCGAGGCGTCGGGAGTTGGCGAAGACGATCGTCGTGCGGTTGGTCTCGATGAGGTCGACGATCGAGGCCTCGACATAGGGCCACAGCGAACCCGCGGTGGGCGAGAACGCGTCGTCGAGGTCGTCGCCGTCGGGAGCATCCGGCGGGGGTGGGATGTTCGCCATGTCGGGGACCGGGACGTCGACGCGCAGATCGAATGTCTTCGCCGCCTTCGGTCGTACGACGGTGCACGGGCGCGATCCGGAGAGGAACTGCGCGACGAGTTCGGGCGGACGGACCGTCGCGGACAGTCCGATGCGCTGCGCGGGGGAGTCGAGCAGTTCGTCGAGTCGCTCGAGCGAGAGCGCCAGATGGGTGCCGCGTTTGGTGCCTGCGACGGCGTGTACCTCGTCGACGATGACGGTCTCGACCGTGGTCAACGATTCCCGCACCGACGACGTCAGCATCAGGTACAGCGATTCGGGTGTGGTGATCAGGATGTCGGGTGGCGTCTTGGCGAGAAGTCGACGCTGCGCCGCCGGGGTGTCGCCTGAGCGGACGCCCACGGTGATCGCGGGCTCGGGCACGCCGAGTTCCTGCGACGCCCGTGTGATTCCCGCCAGAGGTGCGCGGAGGTTGCGTTCGACGTCGACCGCGAGCGCCTTGAGCGGCGAGATGTAGAGGACCCGGGTGCCGTTGGACCTCTCGGGACGAGCGGCGAGCGTATCGAGTGCCCACAGAAACGCCGACAACGTTTTCCCCGAGCCGGTAGGAGCGATGACCAGCGTGTTCTCGCCGTCGGCGATCGCCTTCCATGCGCCCTCCTGGGCGGGAGTCGGCGCGGGGAAGGCGCCGCTGAACCACCGACGTGTCGGGTCGGTGAAGCGGTTCAGGATGGGAGTCGAACGAGCCACCCCTCCATTGTTCCGTACGGGTCCGACACGCTGGTTCGTCGACGACGATCTGGTATAGGGTCAGATCCACGCTGATTGTCAGGAATCCGGTGAGAGTCCGGAACGGTCGCGCCACTGTGAGTCCGACGGACATGTGCCCGTCGTGACGAGTCAGGACGTGACGGTCAGCCTGCTTCCGGAACACGTCAGGGACGCGTCATCCCCGAAAGGAATTGCCCCATGGTTGCCTCGACACGAGCAGCACGAAAGCCTGCGGCCCTCGCCGTACCGAACCTCTCCGCGGCGTCGGCCGCGCTGTGGCTCACCGCGACGGTGCTCGTCGCCGCTCTCGCCTACTACTTCATCGGATACGACCAGGGCGCCTGGTCGGTGTTCGGCAGCGACACGCACATCCACGAGTTCGTCCACGACTCCCGTCACTTCCTCGGCTTCCCCTGCCACTGATCTGACCCGGGAGACAACAGAACAATGGAAAAGAAGTTCATCGGCGCAGGCCTGCTCTCCGGCCTGATCGCTGGTATTTTCGCGTACGTTTTCGCCAGGATCTTCATCGAGCCGGAGGTCGCCAAGGCGATCGACTACGAAGAAGGCCGTGGCCACGCCGAGGAGATGTTGACCGGCGAGCACGGACACGAGCACGAGGTGTTCACGCGCTCGGTGCAGGAGAACATCGGAGCGGGCGTCGGCACCGTGGTCTTCGCGGTGGCGATGGGTGCGTTCTTCGCCGTCGCGTTCACCATCCTCTGGACCTACCTCGGTCGTCGCTATCCCGCTACCGATCCCCGCTGGGCAGCGGCAGGCGTCGGCGCGCTGGGATTCGTCACCTTCTTCGGCGTGCCCTTCTTCGCGTACCCGGCAAACCCGCCCGCTGTCGGCAACGACGACACGATCGCCGACCGGTCGAGCGCGTATCTGACGATGACGGTGCTGTCGCTGGTGTTCATGATCGCTGCCGTGGTGTTCGCGCTCTGGCTGCGGCCGCGCATCGGCGGACTGCTCGGTGCCATCGCCGGCGCGGTGGGGTATCTCGTCGCGGTCACTGTCGCGATCGCCCTGCTGCCGAGCTTCGACGAGGTGCCGACCCCGGTCACCAACGACGCGGGCCAGATCGTCTACCCGGGCTTCCCGGCCGACGTCATCGGCGACTTCCGGGTCTACGCGATCGCGAACCAGGTGATCTTGTGGACGGTGCTGACCGTCGTCTTCGCGCTCGTGCTGGGCTTGCTGTCACGCTCGCGAGCGAACCAGGGCGTCGACGAAACGGAGACGCAGACCGTCGCCTGACCTTCCTCCGTTCCCACACGCGGCTCGAGTTGGCAGACGCGGCTGGTGTACCAGCCGCGTTCACCAGCTCGGGCCGCGTTTGGATTATTAGGCCAGCACGCAGTCGCCGCACACGGCAGTGCGATCGCCCGACACCCGGTAGATCAGGCAGCAGCTTCGACGCTTGAAAGTCGGACCGGACCGCAACAGTCCGTCCTCGATGTCGGGGTGTGCGAGAAACCGATCCGCGTGCAGTAGTGCGGCGTCCGCGAGGTCCGGGACCGCCATCCCGATCATCCGTGCCGCGGAGTTGATCGCCGAGGCGACGTTTCCTCCGAGCACTCGCGTGCTGAGCGGATACCGCCGGGCGAACCATTCGCTCAGTTCGCCGACGGCACCAGGTTTCGCGTCGGCGGCACCGGGATTGGCGTCGACGGCACCGAGCAACACGACGGAGAGTGGAAACGGTCCGCCGAGTTCGTCGCGCCACCAGACGTGCTCGGGCTGCAGCGAGATGCTTGCTCCGGTGACCGCGGCGCCCAGCGCGGGCGCCACCAGTCGCGCGGTGAGGCCGAGGTGCGTCACCGATGCCGCGACGCGTGCTTCGACCTCCGCGGGAGCGCTGGCGGTGAGTGCTCGACGTACTCGTCGTACCCGGTCGACGAGGACGTCGTCGTCGACCAGCGCGGCTGCCATGGTCAACCAGCTCGCGCCGACCGGCGCGTCCGCCTCGTGGACCTCGACCTCGAAGAAGGGGCCGAAAGCGGCGTGAACTGACTCGGTCATGCACTCTGCGTAGCGCACGACGGTGAACGGTGTCCACACACGCGGCGGGTCGGCGGCCGGCACGGGTGCCCGAAGCCGCCCGCGGTCGATTGCGTGAGTGCAGTTCACGCGGGTACCGGTGGGCAGTATCCGGGTACATGTGGATCGAGGGAAGCCGACGTGCAAAGCTGTATTGAAACGTGTTCTAGTTATCGCTGATGGGTAGGGTGGCTATGTTCGAGTGGTCCGAAGAAGACCTCATGGTGCGTGACGCGGTGCGGTCGTTCGTCGACAAGGAGATCCGGCCGCACTCCGACGAACTCGAGAGCGGGCAGTTGCCGCCATACGACATCCTGCGGAAGCTGATGACCTCCTTCGGCGTCGACGCAATGGCGCGCGAGGGCCTCGAGAAGGAACTCGATGCCGAGGCCGCGGGTGAGTCCAAGCCCAAGGGGTCCGGCGGCGGAATGATGAACTCGATGGCGCTGATCCTCAACATGGAGCTGGCCGCGGCGAGTCTCGGCATGGTGGTCTCGATGGGGGTCAGCGTCGGACTCACGGTGTCGACGATCCGCTCGAAAGGCACGCTCGCGCAGAAGAAGCGGTGGCTGCCGGAGCTGGTGACCCTGGAGAAGGTCGGTGCCTGGGCGATCACCGAGCCGGACTCGGGCTCGGACGCGCTCGGCGGTATGAAGACGACGGTCCGTCGCGACGGCGACGGCTACGTGCTCAACGGGCAGAAGACGTTCATCACCAACGGTCCGTATGCCGACACCATTGTCGTGTTCGCGAAACTCGACGAGGGCGACGGCACACCGATGCGCGACCGCAAGGTGCTGACCTTCGTGCTCGACAAGGGCATGGAGGGGCTCACGCAGGGCAAGCCGTTCAAGAAGATGGGCATCATGAGCAGCCCGACCGGTGAACTCTTCTTCGACAACGTGCGTCTCGGGCGCGACAGGCTGCTGGGTGAGACCGAGGACACCGGGTCGAGCAGCCGGGGCGACGACGGAGTGAAGGCGGGGTTCACCGCCGAACGCATCGGGATCGCGGCGCTGTCGATGGGCATCATCAACGAGGCTCAGCGGCTGTCGATCGAATATGCCAAGTCACGGACACTCTGGGGCCAGGAGATCGGTCGTTTCCAGCTCATCCAGCTCAAGCTCGCCGAGATGGAGATCGCGCGGATCAACGTGCAGAACATGCTGTTCAACGCGCTCGAACGCGCGAAGGCGGGCAAGCCGTTGTCGCTGGCCGAGGCGTCGGCGATGAAGCTCTACTCGTCGCGGGCGGCGACCGAGGTCGCGATGGAGGCGGTGCAGTTGTTCGGCGGAAACGGCTATATGGCCGAGTACCGCGTGGAACAGCTTGCGCGCGATGCCAAGTCGCTGATGATCTACGCGGGTAGCAACGAGATCCAGGTGACACATGTGGCAAAGGGGCTGCTTGCCTGAGGGTTGTCAGGCCAGCGCACTTCCGAGTTCGTCGGCCTTCTCGATGAGTTCTGTTCCGTCGCGGGCGCTCACCGCGCCGGTGCAGTGCTGCGCGTAATCACTGAGAGCGCAGCCCGTTTGGGACCAGTATCGGCGCGGCTCCGGGGTGACCCATGCCATCCGGTGGACCCGCCGAGCCAATTCGGCGAACAGGTCGACGCGGGGATCGAAGCCGTTGCTGCGCGCGTCGCCGACGACGAGGACCGACGTGCGCGCGGTGATGAGACCGCTATGGCTCTCGAGCAACTCGGCGAGCATGCGGCCGTAATCACTCGTCGCCGACAGGTCGAGGTCGTCGGTGGCCAGGACGGCCGCGAGTGCGTCGTCGGCGGCGGCTGTTCTCAGCGCGGACGTGACGAGCACCGGTCTGTCCACGAAAGCCACGACCTCACACCGGTCACCGAACGCGTACAGCGTCTGTGCGAGTCGCAGTATGAAACCCGCGACAGGTCGCACCGACAACGAGACGTCGACGAGGATGAGCAGTCGCACCGGGCCCGGCGAGCGAACACTGCGCCACAGCGTGAGGGGGACCCCGTCCGTGCGGACGGCGGAACGCATCGTTCGACGCATGTTGAGCGCCCCACGATCAGCTGTGCGCGCCACCGTGCGTGGCGCACCCCGAATACGTTGGATGAGTCGGTGACACGCTCGGTCGATCTGTGCCTGATCGCTCCCGTGTAGGGGTGCGGAATCGAGTACGGCGTCTGCAGCTACGCCGACGAGGCGTTCGGAGAGTGCTGAGATGAACTTAGACAGTGCATGTTCGAGTTCCGCACGCTGTTCGTCGCTGAGGTCCTTCGCGCCGTCGTCGCCGTAGACGCTGCGTGCGTCGGCGGAGTCGAGAGCGGCGAGAATCGCAGCCGCGTCGGCCATCGTGATCGACGTTCCGCTCACGCGCGCCGTCGACCCCACCAGTTCACCGGCTTGGGCAGCTGCCGCTCCGTCGATCTCGACCGTGTAGGTGATTCCGCCTGCGACGCTGTTGCTTTCGGAGTCGACGGCCAACTGTTCTGTCCCCGCCGACACCGAGAAATCGTTCTCTTCGCGATGTGCGCTCTCCCCGTGGCGTTCACGCGCATCGGGGTCGTCGGCCATCAGATCGCCGATCTCGTCGGTGTGCTCGTCGGCGCCGATGCGCCGTGCCGCGCCGTCGAAGTCATCGTCCCAGGCCACGTCCTCGGGTAGCTCTGCCGCCGCGCCGCGGGGACGCGGGAGGTCGGCGGCGCAATCTGCTTTCTGTGCGCCGACGAACACGAGGTCGAAGGCGGTGTCGAAGCCGTCGACCTCGTGCGCATACTTCACGCTCACCGCGCGGAGTGCTGCCCGCAGCCGGTCGAGGTGGCCGGCCCCCACAAGCGCCAGCGTGCGTCTGATCTCGATGACCTCGGCGGGGGAGACGGTGACGTGGTGGCGGCGGAGCGCGTGTCCGAACACCACCGCGATCGCGTCCAGTACGTGATCGCGGGTCGCAGTGGCACTTCGCGCTCGAGAGGTCGCCATGCGCTCAGCGTCGACCGGCGCTACGTGCGCGACCTGATCCGAACGCGGTCGCGGTCACAGATCCTCGCGGACTCGAGCCGTCGGCTGCGATCGGGGTCGGTGCATCGAGGGCGGATGCGGACGACCCCGGGGTGCCCATCGCGGCTCGCGCGGTGTCGAGATCACTACCGAACTTCACCAGCAGCGAGAGCAGGGCGCGATCGGTGGACGCCTGATCGTGTGCCGTGTCCGCAGCGTGCGTGGCAGTCGTCGCGCGTAGATACGACGCCGCCCGTGCGGCGTCGATGACCTCGGCGATGGAGGGACTCTTGCGCAGCGGCAACTCTCGCAGGCGACGCGCGAGGTCGACGACGTCGGCGATCACCGCGGGCTCGACCTCCGGTGCGCGGACCGCGACGATGCGTCGTTCGCGCTCGACATCGGGATAATCGACCTGGAAGTGCAGACAGCGACGCTTGAGTGCGGGGGAGAGCTCGCGAGTGTCGTTGGAGGTGAGGATCACCCACGGCGACGACCGCGCGGTGAAGGTTCCCAGTTCCGGCACGGTCACCTGACGCTCTGCGAGCACCTCGAGCATGACCGCTTCCATCGCCTCGTCGGTGCGGTCGACCTCGTCGACCAGCAACACCGTCGGTGAGGCCGCGGTGATCGCGGCGAGCAGCGGCCTGGCGACGAGGAAGTCCTCGGTGTATACGCCGACGTCGGCGCGGGTCAGCGCCGCTGATGCGGCAGACAGTGTCGGCTGGGCGGCGAGTTCGGTGCCGATCCGGTCGCGCAACATCTGCACGTGCAGGAGTTGGCGGGCGTAATCCCATTCGTAGAGTGCGCGTGACTCGTCGAGTCCTTCGTAGCACTGCAGGCGGATCAATTCCCGACCCGACGCCGCAGCAAGGGATTTGGCCAACTCGGTCTTTCCGACGCCTGCGGGTCCCTCCAGTAGAAGTGGTCGGTCGAGCAGTGTGGCGAGGTGGACGACCACCGCGAGGTCGTCATCCATGACATAGCCCTGGGCGTCGAGACTCTCGATCAGCTCCTCCACGGTGTCGAATCCGTGTGAGAAGGGCGATGATTCGGCTTCCGACAGTCGGGTGTTCGACAGTGGGGCGTTGGACAGTTCGGACACGTCCGGCATGGCTCCTCGTGACATCAGTGCTCGCGGGTGTGGTGTGAACTCGGGGGTGCGGATCGGTCCAGGTGAAGGGTCAGGTCGCGACCTCACCCGGACCGATCCGCGTGCTCGGGAGGTGCTCAGTCTCCCGAGGGTCTCCTGGCAGCGCCCATCAGTACGTGCCCATCAGTACGTGCCGGTCATGGCGTGGCTCACCATCGGGATGAGTGATTCGACGGAGCATTCGCGCGGATTCGCCGGTGTGCACCAGTCATCCATCATGTGCTCGGCGATCGCCCGGATCTGCTTGTCCGAGGTGTCCATGGTCTCTCCGCGACCCTCGTACTTACCCGTGTTCATCCGGTTCTTCTCGTAACTGTTGACGGTGACCTGGCCGAAGTTGTCCGGGATGCCGAGATCCTTGGAAAGTCGGATGGCTTCTTCGACAGCGGCATCGGCGGCCTGGACGGTCGACATGTTGGTGGTGTCGATACCCAACAGGGCGGCCATGTCGGCATAGCGCTCGTACCGGCTGGGCAGGTTGTACTCCCAGACGCGCGGTAGGGCGATCGCGTTGTTCAGGCCGTGGTGGCTGTCGTAGAACGCGCTGACGGCGTGCGACAACGAGTGGATGAGACCGAGGCCGCCGGAGTTGAATGCTTGTGCCGCAATGTATTGCGCGTTCATCATGCCGGTGCGGGCTTCGAGATTGCGCGGCTCGTACACGGCGGTGCGCAGGTGATCGCGGATCAGTTCGATCGCGTACTTGGCATTGCCCAATGACGGCGCGAAGTCCAGCCGCGACACGTACGGCTCGGATGCGTGCGCGAGCACATCGAAGCCGCAGAACGCGGTGAAGTGCTCGGGGCAGCTGTAGTAGAGCAGCGGATCGTCCATGGCGAGGTCGACGAGGCAGGTGTCGTCGAAGGCCACCCACTTGTGCGGCTTGTTCATGTCCGACGTGTCGGTGATGACGTAGGCCCACGACGTCTCCGAACCGGTTCCCGCGGTGGTGGATACGGCGATGTGCTTGGGATTCTCCTTGTTGGTCGCCTTGGAGAAGCCCTCGAACTCGTTGATGTTGCGGCCGTCGTGCGCGATCACCATGCGGGCGCCCTTGGCCGCGTCGTGGCTCGAGCCGCCGCCGACCGAGATGATGCCGTCGCACTTCTCCGACTGATAGAGCGCGGCCGCGTCCATACAGTTGTAATCCTTGGGGTTCGACTCGACCTTGTCGTAGAGCACGACGTCGACACCCTGGTACTCGATCTTTCCCTTGAGTTCCTCGATGATGCCCGACCCGCGCAGGCCCGTCGTCATGAGCAGCACGCGTGTCATGCCGAGGTCCTTGGCTTCGACGCCGAGCATGTCGTGCGCGCCGACGCCCAGCTTGGCGTTCGGGAACGGGTGGAAGTCCTTGATCGGGAAGTCCCAGATCTGGTTCAGCTCGATGGCCATGTGGCGATCTCCTAATGACGTGACGGTGTGTCCTGTTCCACTGTGTGGTCGACGTCACGCACATACAAGATCACCTGCTCAGATGAAAAGATGATCAGACTGTCGGTCGAGGGGTGACCCTGTCCATCCGGACAGGGACGAGGTGGCGTCGGGATCGTGGAAAATGAACGCCCCTCGCCATGAACAGTGGTGCACCCAACGCGGGTTCCGAGATGTCAGGCCCCGGTGAATATCAGCACGATCAGAGCCAGATTGAGCACGACGATGAGGATCGACGAAGCCGTTGCGGCAATGCGGAGCGGCCACCCGTCGGCGTAGTCGCCCATGAGTCGACGGTCGGCGGTGAGGCGGCCCAACGGGATGATCGCGAACGGGATTCCGAAGCTCAACACCACCTGACTGATGACCAGTGCCCAGGTCGGATCGACCCCGACTCCGAGGACCACCAGCGCCGGGACGAGTGTGACGAGTCTGCGGAGCACGAGAGGTATCCGGATGTGCAGCAGCCCATCCATGATCGCCGAACCCGCCGACGACCCGACCGACGTCGCGGCGAGGCCGCTCGCCAACAGCCCGATGGCGAATATCGTTGCGACCGAGGGGCCGAGCGAGTCGCGCACCGCATCGTAGGCCCCTTCGATGGTGTCGGTGCCCTCTTTGCCGCGAAGGTTGGTGGCCGCGAGCAGCAGTAGCGCGATGTTGACCGCTCCCGCGACGATCAGGGCGATCACGACATCCCACCGTGTCACCCTGATGAGGCGTCGGGTCCGCGAGGGGCTGGTACTGATTCCGTGTCGATCGACGACCAGCGAGGAGTGCACGTAGATCGCGTGTGGCATGACGGTGGCGCCGAGCATGGACGCGGCGAGCAGGACCGTCTCGGGCCCCTGTAACCGTGGCACGAGTCCGCCGAGAACCTCTCCCGGAGGCGGGGGTTCCACAACGAGCCCGGCCAGGAACCCGACCACGATGATCGCGAGCATCCCCAGGATGACCCGCTCGAAGACATGCTGCTGACGCGGGTTCTGCAGCAGCAGTATCAGCAGCGATACCACGCCGACGATCACTCCGCCGAGAACGAGTGGGAGTCCGAACAGGAGGTTCAACGCGATCGCCCCGCCGAGAACCTCCGCGAGATCTGTGGCGACCGCGACGGCCTCGGCCTGTATCCAGAAGGCCAACCGGGATCGGCGGCCCATGCGCTCACCGATGAGCGCGGGGAGTCCCTTGCCGGTGACGATTCCGAGTTTCGCTGACTGGTATTGGATCAGCATTGCGATCACGTTGGCCAGGACCAGGACCCAGACCAGCAGGAACCCGTAGCGGGAACCCGCTGTGATGTTGGCGGCGACATTGCCGGGATCGACGTAGGCGATGGCGGCCACGAATGCGGGGCCCAGTAGAGCGACGTTCCGCAGCAGTGTGCGCGGACGACGTACGCGGCCACGGGTTGTCGGCGACCCGGGTTGCTCACGTTCTTCGACCGTGCTCACCTGACCAATCTCGCACAGCTCGGCGTCGAGTTCAACCGACGCGAATCAAAAAGTTCGGGTCACCGAAACCCGGTACCAGTGCCATCCCAGACGCGGCTTGAGTTGGCAGACGCGGCTGGTGCACCAGCCGCGTTCACATGCTCGGGCCGCGTGTGGGGCGCCGATGGTCACTGGAGGAGGCGCCACACCCGATCCCTCGACATCGGCAGCTCGTAGGGCCGACAGCCGACGGCCCGTCTGATCGCGTTGGCCAGAGCCGGTGCCACTGGGTTGTAGGGCGACTCACTCATCGACTTCGCGCCGTAGGGACCGAGGTCGTCGGACGTATCGGCGAAGTAGACCTCGGTCTCGGGGACATCGGCCATCTGCGGCACCCGGTAGGTGCGGAACACCGGGATGAGCGGCACGCCCTTGCCGTCGAGCATGATCTCTTCGTACAGCGACGATCCGATCGCCTGGGCCACACCGCCCTCCACCTGTCCGCGGCACTGTTGCGGATTCATGACCGTGCCGGCGTCGGCGGCCTGGACCGACTGCAGTATGCGGACTGTGCCGGTGGCGGTGTCCACTGCAACGCGAAATGCGTGCACGTTGAACGCGATCGACCGCAGTGCACCGCTCTCCGACCCGCTGGCGGCGATACGGTCCCCGACACGATGAGCGGGATCGACGGCTGCGATGAGTTCGCCGAAACCGACGAGTCTTTCGCCGACCAGTGCACCGTCGGGTACCAGCCGGACGGCGTCGGGAGAGGTTGCGGTGATCGAGGACGCGGCGTCGAGCAGCAGAGTGCGTAGCGCAAGAGCGGCACCGTGGGTCGCCTTGCCCGCCACTGTGATTCCTGCAGAAGCGAACGCGCCGGTGTCGTACACCGCCGCGTCGGTGTCGCCGTGGTGCAACACGATGCGCGACGGATCGGTGCCCACCGCCTCTGCGACGATCTGCGTGAGGACCGTCGTCGTGCCGTTGCCGAACTCCGCCGTGCCGACCCCGACGTGATATCGGCCGTCGACGCCGACACTCACCTCGACCGTGGAGAAATGTCCACGCGGTGCCATGGTCGCGATGGCGGCGATGGCCATGCCCTCGCCCACACGCCACGAATCCCCTTGCGGCACAGCCGCTCCGTTCCCCTTCGCCAGCGCATTCTGGGCGAGGTCGAGACACTGGTCGAGGCCGTAACTGCCGTAGACGAGGTCGTCCTCCGGTTCCGGGTGTGCGATCAGGAGCGGGTCGCCGTCGCGGACCGCGTTGATCCGGCGTAGTTCGAAGGGGTCGATGTCGAGCGCGAGGGCCAGTTCGTCCATCGCGGACTCGACCGCCAGGATCACCTGCCCGAGCCCGTAACCGCGGAACGCGCCGGACGGCGGGTTGTTGGTGTAGACGACCTCGGCGTCGATGCGCTTGACCGGGCAGTTGTACACCGACACCGATTCGGCGCAGGCGTGGAACATCACCCCCATCGAGTGATTGCCGTAGGCGCCGGTGTCGGAGAGGACGTCGACCTTCATCGCACGGAGCCGGCCGTCGTCATCGGCGCCGAGGTCGACCGCGACGCGGAAGGGATGACGGTACGTGGTGCGGGTCATCTCGTCGGTGCGGGTCATCTCGTAACCGACCGGCGCGCCGGTGCGTAGAACCGCGATCGCGACGAGGTCTTCGGTGAGCAGTTCCTGCTTGCCGCCGAAGCCGCCGCCGACGCGCGCACTGAACACCCGGATCTGTTCCGGCGGTAGTTCGAGCAGCAACGCCAGTTCGTCGCGAACAAGGAACGGAACCTGGGTGCTGGTGCGGATCACCAGGCGACCGTCGTCGTCGAGCCAGCCGATGGAGCCATGTGTTTCCAACTGCGCATGCGATATCCGCGCGGTGCGCCACGTTCCGCCGACGGTCACCGGGGAGTCGGCGAGTGCGGAATCCACATCACCGCCGAAGCCCTCGTGGAACGAGGAGATGACGTTGCGGCCGGCCTCGAACACCCGGTCCTCGGGAGTGCGGTCTGGATGGACGAGCGGCGCGCCGGAACTCCTGGCCTCCTCCGGATCGAAGACGCCCGGCATGATCTCGTACTCGACGTCGATGAGTCGGCACGCCTCCTCGGCGATTCCGGCGGTGTCGGCGACGACCGCGGCAACCCGCTGACCGACGAACCGCACCACGGAGTCGAGGACCAGCGTGTCGTCGGGGTCGTCGGCGCGGGATTCGTGTCGCGCGGTGGAGAACCGTCGCGTGCTGACGTTCTCATGGGTGAGGACCAGCGCGACGCCGGGCAGGGCCTCGGCCGCCGAGGTGTCGATCGAGAGGATCTTGGCATGCGGGTGCGGAGAGGTCAGGACGCGCAGGTAACGCATGCCGGGGACCGCGACGTCGAAGGTGTACGGCTCGTTGCCGGTGACCACACGACGTGCCGCCGGCGGGGCGAGTGAGCTGCCGACCGCGGGGATGGTCTGGCCACCGCACCCGTCAGCGGTGTCCGCTCGACCAGCAGGCGTCGAGGACGGCGAGATCGCAGGGGAGGCTCCCTGCCGAATGGCCTGGCGTATCGCGCGATATCCGGTGCAGCGGCAGAGGTTTCCCTTCATGGTGCGCTGCAGTTCGTCGGTGTCGGCGACTGTCTGCGGGTCGAGGGTCGACGCGGTGACGATCATCCCCGCGGTGCAGAAACCACACTGGAACCCGAAGTTGTCGACGAACGCCTGTTGCATGGGATGGAGGTCGTCGACGGTTCCGAGACCGGATACCGTCGTGACGGAGCGACCGTCGACACGCTGTGCCGGGAAGATGCACGAGTGCACCGGCTTACCGTCGACCAAGACCGAACACGCACCGCAGTCACCCGCGTCGCACCCCTTCTTGACCTCGAAATGTGCCTGCTCGCGCAGGAACGTCCGCAGGCACTGTCCCGCGGCGGGCTGGGCTTCCACGGCATCGCCGTTGATCTCGAATTTCACCGCGCACCATTGTCTTTCGTCGAGCGTGAGAGCTCGACACGGATCTGTTCTGCCAGAGTTGCCGACACGCTGCGTCGCCAGTCGGCGGCACCGAGCGGGTCGGTGTAGTAGCCGTCGGCCGCCCAGATGTCGGCCCGCAGGCGGTCGGCGTCGGGTAATCCCTCGTAGCGCAGTACCGTCGGCCAGAGGGTTGCGGCGGTGATACCGAAGACAGCTGTGTCGTCCTCGTCGTGCCGGCCGGTGATCACCGCTCCGGACCGGCCGAGCTCCGCGAGTGCGATCTTGCGGAAACCCGTTCGGGCGCGCAGTGCGTAGCCGGGGATGTCGATCGCGCGTAACACGTCTCCGTCGCCCAATGTGTTGGTGCCGTTGCCGGTCACCAGTTCGGCGACGGGGACGGTGTAGTCGGTGCCGTCGGCACGCCAGACGAGTGCCCGTCCGTCGAGGCCCGACGCGAGTGACACCATCGAGGCGGCCGCGAACGATCGGCAGATGTTACCGCCGACTGTTGCCACGTTCCAGATCTTGAAGGAAGCGAGAAGCGCTGTGGCGCATTGGAACAGCAGCGGGTGGGCATGCCAGCCACGTTGTGCGGGCAATTCGGCGAGCTGGGCCACCGTCGCCGTCGCCGCAATCCGCAGACCGCCGTCGGGAAGGTCCTCGAACGGTTTCCAACCGATCCTGCTGATGTCCACGACGCCGGTCGAGGCCACCTGGGGCTCGGAGAAGAACCAGGTGCCACCCGCGACGATGCGTTCGCCGTCGGCGAGTCGGAGGTCGTCGCGATCGTGTGCGTAACGGTAGGTCGAGATGGTGTGTAGATCCATCAGATCCACCAAGCTGTACTGCTCGCAGTGATCATGAGTGCACTCCGGTCGCCTTGTCGAGGAGCCGACGGTGCTCATGAGCGCAGTCGGCGGCGACTGCGTCTGTGTCGACGGTCAGCATCTCGGCATCGGCGACGACTTGGGCCCCGTTGACCCAGGATGCCCTGATCGGTGGAATGGCGCCGAGTACCAGGGCCGCGATCGGGTCATCGATGTCGGCGTGTGCGAGCCTGCTCAGATCCCAGAGGACCAGATCGGCGAGTTTGCCGACCTCGATCGAGCCGATCTCCTTGTCGCGTCCCAATATTCGTGCCCCGCCGATGGTGGCCAGCTCGATCGCCGTACGCGTGGTCAATGCGGTGGGGCCACCCCTGGCGCGGGCCATCAGCACAGCCTGGTGTGCTTCCTCGAGCAGTCGAGCGGATTCGTTCGACGCCGCGCCGTCGACGCCGAGACCGACGGGTACCCCGGCGTCGACAAGATCACGGGTGCGGCAGATGCGATTGCCCAGTCGGGCGTTGGAGGTGGGGCAGTGGGCCACACCGGTTGACGTCGCGGCGAGTCGGACGATCTCGTCGTCGGCGAACTCGATGCCGTGGGCGAACCATACGTCGTCGCCGATCCAGCCGACCGATTCCATGTATTGCAGTGGGGTGCAGCCGAAATGCTCGTCACAGTAGATGTTCTCGTCGACTGACTCGGCGAGGTGTGTGTGCAGGCGCACGCCGAGTTCCCGCGCGAGAGCCGCGGATTCGCGCAGCAGGTCGGTGGTGACCGAGAAGGGTGAGCACGGTGCGAGTGCGATGCGCAGCATCGACTCCGGTGCCGGATCGTGCCAGCGGGTAACGGCATCGGAACTCGCGGCGAGGATCTCGTCGATACCCTGCACCACCGTGTCCGGGGGGAGTCCGCCGTCCTTCTCGGACAGATCCATCGAGCCGCGTGTGGGGTGGAAGCGCAGACCGGTGGTGCGGGCCGCCTCGATCTCCGCGCCGAGGAGGTCGCCTCCTTCGCGGGGGAACACATAGTGGTGGTCGGTTGTCGTCGTGCATCCCGACAGTGCCAGCTGCGAGAGGCCACCGAGAGCTGCGGTGTGCACGGCGTTCTCGTCGATACCCGCCCAGATCGGGTACAGCGTGGTGAGCCATTCGAACAGTGTGTGATCGGCGGCGAGCCCGCGGGTGATCCACTGATAGAGGTGGTGGTGGGTGTTGATCAGGCCGGGTGTCAGGACGCAGCCCGAGCCGTCGATTCGGGCGACGTCGGCCGGAAGTGGTGGTGCAGCGACCTCGTCGTCGATGATCGCGGTGATCGTAGTGCCCTCGAACAGTACCGATGCCCGCAACAGTTCCCGCCGCCGCGGGTCGACGGTCACGACGGCGGCGTTCTCGATGAGTGTTGCTGAGGGCACAGCGACACGCTACGACGAATGGGCCTGCGCGGCATGTCGGGGTGCCCGGCCGCGCACCCCTGTGGTGTCGGTTACGTGCGCCGGGTGGCCGCCGGGATCAGGCGGTGATGGTGACCGGTGTGCCGTCGCCCGCCCAGTCGTAGAGGTGCTTGATCTGGTCGCCGGGCACATGGATGCAGCCCTCGGAACCCTGCGTCCTGTACTTCGTGGTGTCGCCGTAGGGGAACTTCTGCCAGGGCGAGTCGTGGAAGCCGATGTCGCCGAAGAGATGCAGCCAGTAGTGCACGAAGACCGTGTATCCCGGTCCACTCAGCGTGCGGTCGACGTCGTGACTCTCGATCTGCCAGGTTCCGAGCGGGGTACCTGCACCGCGGTCGACGCTTCCGGTGGTGACGGGCACGTCGGAAATCTGACGTCCGTCCTCGCAGAGGGCCATGTGTTGCGACGCGAGGCCGACGACGATCGCCTTACCCGTCGCGTTCGCGGGACATGACGGCAGGGGAGGAGCAGGTGCGGCGACGACCGGCAAGGGTTTCGGATGCTGTGCCGACTCGGCCGACGCGGACGAACGCTGCGTGAGGCCGGTGATCGTGGCGATCGTGACGGCCAGCACCGCTACCGCCGCGAGAGCGGGCCACGCGTATCCGAGCACGAGCGACCTCGTCGTGTGACCACGACCCTGCTTCTTGGCAACCGATATCATTTCGTCCGACGTTACCGCAGACCGGACGAGAGGCAGTTCCTACCCGTGTCGGTGCAGACACCGGGTGCGTGGGTAGCGGGCGTGCTCGGGGAGGTCACCGGCCGCGCGCAGGACGGTACGGAATGGAATCGCTCACGGTCACATCGACGTCGATCGGTCGGCCGATCTGGGGAAACGCCCGCTGTGGACACGCGGATCTCGGGCACACCTTGCATCCGGCGCCGATCGGCACGGTTCGACGGTCGTCGGCGAGGTCGACACCTGTGGAGTAGATCAGGCGGTCGGCGTGTGCGAGGTCACAGCCGAGTCCGATCGCGAAGGACTTGTGCTGCGTGAGATAACCCTGTCCCTCGTCGGTGCTGCGTGCCAGCCAGAAGTACGACCTGCCGTCGGGCATCTGCGAGACCTGGGTGACTATGCGGCCGGGAGACGCGAAGGCGTCGTGAACGACCCACAGCGGGCAACTCCCGCCAGCCCTCGAGAAGTGAAACGCTGTGGCGGACTGCCGTTTCGAGATGTTCCCGGCTCGGTCGGTCCGCACGAAGATGAACGGTATGCCCCGGTGTCCCTGGCGCTGCAGCGTCGACAACCGATGGCACACGGTCTCGAAACCGACGTCGAACCCGACACAGAGC
This sequence comes from Gordonia otitidis, assembly GCF_020735545.1. NCBI lineage: Bacteria > Bacillati > Actinomycetota > Actinomycetes > Mycobacteriales > Gordoniaceae > Gordonia > Gordonia otitidis. The sequence goes on along the minus strand of NZ_CP085974.1, from coordinate 369,344 downwards.
AATTCGATGTCGTACCGCGCATCCTCCGCAGCTGCGCGGAAACGCCCGTACGGCAGCAACAATGCGCCGGCGAAGTAGTTGGCCAGGCCGATCCGGGCGACAGACTGCGACTCCTTGCTGAGTTCCGTCGCCTCGGCGATGACCGCGTCGACCACGTCGCCTTGCGTGATCAGTGCCAGTTGCGTCGCGAGCTGGAAGGCACGCTGCCCCGACGTGAGTCGACCGGCGAGATGGACGACACGCTGCGCGGGGTCGTAGACGCGTTTGGGTTGACGCGCGGCCCCGGCGGGATCGTCGTCGTGCGCGATCGACACCGAGATGCCGTGTTCGCGCGATAGGAGTGTCGCCAATTGGAGGTCGAGGCCCCCGATGTGTAGGTGGTGCCGATCGAACATGTCCTCGGCGGCACGGTCGAGGACGTCGATGTAGTTCTTGCGGTCATAGAAGAAGTCGCGAACCTCCTCGAACGGCATCGGGATCGACGACGCGCCGTCGGAGTGCGAGGCGCTGCCCCGGTAGGTCTCGAGCTCGGATTCGGCCGCGGCGAGGCGGCGGTGCAGCGTCGAGATCGTGCGGCCGACCGCGGGCATCCTGGAGACGAGCTCGGTGATCTCCGCGCGCGTGACGTCGCCGGCATCAGGATGCGTGTACAGCGCTTCGGCGAGGTCGGCGACGAGTCGCGCGTCGGTGTCCGCGGCGAAGTAGTCGGCGTCGAGATCGAACTCGTGGGTGAGCGCGAGCAGGACCGAGACCGTGATGGGGCGTTGGTCGTTCTCGAGTTGGTTGACGTAGCTGGTGGACTTGTCGATCCGGCGTGCCAGCGCTGCCTGCGACAGCCCGTGCTCGTCGCGGAGACGTCGCAGGCGAGCGCCGACCAGCAGTCGTCTCGATGTCGAAGCAGCCATCTCGGGAGTGTAGCGCCATCGCCATCCGCAACCTTTGCAAAATTCGGACCAAGAGTCCGCAAAAATACGCACTGTCCAGCACTTTCGAGGGTGAACCCCTTCTGCGTACGGTGCGAACATGATCATTCACAACGTGCGTACCCATCGCAGCGCGGAGACTTTTCCGCAGTCTGAGCACCTCGCTCAGAAGATCGCCGAGGTCGCCGCCGACCCGGTCGAGGTACCGGTCGACACGACGGACATGGTGATCAACCGCATCATCGACAACGCTGCGGTCAGCGCGGCGTCGGTGATCCGACGGCCTGTGACAACCGCGCGTGCGCAAGCACTCGCTCACCCACAGGCAGCCCGAAAGAACGGTGCCGGGGTGTTCGGGGTCGGGGGTTCGTACTCGCCCGAGTGGGCCGCGTGGGCCAATGGAGTCGCCGTTCGTGAGCTCGACTTCCACGACACGTTCCTGGCAGCGGAGTACTCACATCCCGGCGACAACATCCCACCGCTGGTCGCTGTCGCCCAGCATGTGGGCGCGACCGGCGCCGATCTGATCCGCGGCCTGGCCACCGCATACGAGATCCAGATCGACCTCGTCCGCGGAATGTCGTTGCACGAGCACAAGATCGACCACGTCGCCCATCTCGGACCTTCGGTCGCCGCGGGACTGGGTACCATGCTGCACCTCGACGCCGAGACCATCTACCAGGCGGTCGGTCAGGCGCTGCACCTCACCACCGCCACCCGACAGTCCCGAAAGGGACTGATCTCGAGTTGGAAGGCGTACGCGCCGGCCCACGCGGGGAAGATCGCCATCGAGGCCGTGGACCGGGCGATGCGCGGGGAGGGCTCGCCCGCACCGATATGGGAGGGCGAGGACGGTGTGATCGCGTGGATGCTCGGTGGAGCCGACAAGGTCTACGAGATCCCGCTACCCGGTCCCGGCGAGGCCAAGCGCGCGATCCTCGACAGCTACACCAAGGAGCACTCGGCCGAATACCAGAGTCAGGCGCCGATCGACCTCGCGCGCCGAATGCGCGAGCGGATCGCGAATATCGACGACATCGAATCGATCGTGTTGCACACCAGTCACCACACCCACGTGGTGATCGGCACCGGCTCGAACGACCCGCAGAAATTCGATCCCTCCGCGAGCCGGGAAACGCTCGACCACTCGGTCATGTACATCTTCGCCGTGGCGCTGCAGGACGGCACCTGGCACCACGAGTCCTCGTATGCGCCGGAGCGCGCCAACCGTCCCGACACCATCGAACTGTGGCGCAAGATCTCCACCGTCGAAGACCCGGAGTGGACGCGGCGCTACCACTCGACCGACCCTGCCGAGAAGGCGTTCGGCGCCAAGGCGGTCGTCACGCTGCGCAGCGGCGAGGTGATCACCGACGAACTCGCCGTCGCCGACGCCCATCCGCTCGGTGCGCGTCCCTTCGCGCGTGCGCAGTACGAAGCGAAGTTCGCCACCATGGCCGACGGCGTCATCGACGTAGCCGACCAGCAGCGCTTCCTGACCGCAGCCCGGGGGCTCGCCGAGCTCGGCTCGGATGGCCTCGACGCCCTGGTTCCCAGAGTGCTGCCCGTGGTTCTCGACAAGGCGCCCACCATCGGGTCGGGGATCTTCTGATGTCCGCGACCAACACGACAGCAGGATTGTTCTCCTCGGCGGTGTCGGCATCCGACAAACGTCGCGCACTGCGAACCGGTCTCGCCTGCGGCGAACTGCAGCGGTGGCCGGGCGCGTTCTCACCGCTGGCGGCCAAGCTCATTGCCGATGTGGGTTTCGAGGGTGTCTACGTCTCGGGTGCCGTCCTGTCGGCAGATATCGGACTGCCCGACATCGGACTGACCACCCTCAGCGAGGTGGCTGGCCGGGGCGGGCAGATCGCACGTGCGACGGATCTGCCCACTCTCGTCGACGCCGACACCGGCTTCGGTGAACCGATGAGCGCGGCGCGGACGGTCGCAGCGCTCGAGGACGCGGGGTTGTCCGGATGCCACCTCGAGGATCAGGTCAACCCGAAGCGGTGCGGCCACCTCGACGGCAAGGACGTTGTGCCCACGGCGGATATGCTCAAGCGCCTCGCCGCGGCCGTGTCTGCGCGCCGTGACGAGAACTTCGTGATCTGTGCGCGCACCGACGCACGGGCGATCGAGGGACTCGACGCCGCGATCGACCGCGCCAGGGCCTACGCCGACGCGGGTGCCGATCTCATCTTCACCGAGGCGCTGCGTGATCTGTCGGAGTTCGAGGCGTTTCGCGCCGCGGTGGACGTTCCGTTGCTCGCCAACATGACCGAGTTCGGCAAGTCCGAACTCCTCACCGCCCGACAGCTCTCCGACGTCGGATACAACGCCGTCATCTATCCCGTCACCACGTTGCGAATCGCGATGGGCGCGGTGGAAGTGGGATTGCGCGAATTGGCAACGGCGGGAACGCAAGTCGGTCTTCTCGACGGCATGCAGCATCGCAGCCGCCTGTATGAGCTGCTCCGCTACGCCGACTACAACGACTTCGATTCCGAACTCTTCACCTTCCGACTGCCCGGCGAGACAATTACGGAGACAATGTCATGAGCGCACCATCGGTTGACCAGACCATTCACAAAGGGCTCGCAGGCGTCGTCGTCGACACCACCGCGATCTCCAAGGTGGTCCCCGAGACCAACTCGTTGACCTACCGTGGATACGCGGTGCAGGATTTGGCTGCGCACTGCAGTTTCGAACAGGTCGCCTACCTCCTGTGGCACGGTGAGCTGCCGACCGACAACGAGTTGGCGGCGTTCACCCAGCGGGAGCGCGCGAGCCGTCGGCTCGACCGTTCGGCCCAGGCCGTTCTCGCCCGAATCCCGGAGAACTGCCACCCGATGGACGTCGTACGGACGGCGATCAGCTACCTCGGCACCGAAGACCCGGACGAGGACGACGCCAATCCGACTGCAAACTTCGACAAATCGCTGCGGATGTTCGCCGTACTGCCGACGATCGTCGCCGCGGACATGCGTCGACGACGTGGCCTCGACCCGATCGGACCACATCACGCGCTCGGCTACGCCGAGAACTTTCTGACGATGTGCTTCGGCGAGCTTCCCGATCCGGTCATCGTTCGGGCATTCGAGAAGTCGATGGTGCTCTACGCCGAGCACAGCTTCAATGCCTCGACCTTCGCGGCCCGCGTGGTGACCTCGACGCAGTCGGACATCTACAGCGCGGTCACCGCGGCCATCGGCGCACTGAAGGGGTCACTGCACGGCGGCGCCAATGAGGCCGTCATGTACGACATGATCGAGATCGATCGCCCTGAGCGTGCACGAGGCTGGCTCGAGGGCAAGCTCGCGAACAAGGACAAGGTGATGGGGTTCGGTCACCGCGTGTACAAGAATGGGGACTCGCGGGTCCCGACGATGCGCGACGCGCTCGTGGAGGTGTCCGAGCATCTCGGCGATGACCGGTGGGTGCGGATCTACGGCGAACTCGAGCACCTCATGGCCGACCGAACCGGAATCCTGCCCAACCTCGACTTTCCGACCGGACCCGCCTACCACCTGATGGGATTCGACATCGGGTCGTTCACCCCGATATTCGTGATGAGCCGCATCACGGGGTGGACTGCGCACATCATGGAACAAGCTGCGTCGAACGCGTTGATTCGCCCGCTGAGCGGATACACCGGTCCAGAGCAGCGCGAGCTCACATCGTGAGACAAAAGTGATACAACGACCTCACTTTAGGATATGTTGGACCGCGACGATTGTTACCGGACCCGTTGCGGGTCACGGCCACACACGGCCTTGACGGTGTGACCTCGACGAATGGAAGTTGTGACCCGAGATGTTTGAGAAAGTCCTGGTTGCCAATCGCGGTGAGATCGCGATCCGAGCGTTTCGCGCTGCATACGAACTCGGTGCGGGCACCGTCGCGGTCTTCCCGTATGAGGATCGCAATTCACTGCACCGCTTGAAGGCCGACGAGTCGTATCAGATCGGGGTACCCGGGCATCCGGTACGGGCGTACCTATCGGTCGACGAGATCATCGGAGCCGCGCTGCATTCGGGCGCCGACGCTGTCTATCCGGGTTACGGGTTCCTGTCCGAGAATGCCGAGTTGGCCGCGGCGTGTGCCGAACACGACATCACATTCGTCGGACCACCTGCTCATGTTCTGGAGCTGACGGGCAACAAGGCGCAAGCCGTCGCGGCGGCGAAGGCTGCGGGCCTGCCGGTGTTGGCATCGTCGGAGCCCTCGGCCGATGTCGACGAGTTGGTCGCGGCCAGCGCGGACATGACGTTCCCGCTGTTCGTCAAGGCGGTCGCCGGTGGTGGCGGCCGCGGCATGCGCCGCGTGGCCAGGCGTGAGGATCTAGCCGAAGCGATCTCAGCGGCATCGCGGGAGGCCGTCACGGCGTTCGGTGATCCGACGGTCTTCCTCGAACAGGCGGTGATCAATCCGCGGCACATCGAGGTGCAGATCCTCGCCGACACCCGGGGCAACGTCATCCATCTGTTCGAGCGTGACTGCAGTGTGCAGCGACGGCATCAGAAGGTCGTCGAGTTGGCGCCGGCGCCGAATCTGGATCCGCAACTGCGCGAACGTATCTGCGCAGATGCCGTGGCGTTCGCCCGGCAGATCGGCTACTCCTGTGCGGGAACCGTCGAGTTCCTTGTCGATGAGCAGGGCAACCACGTCTTTATCGAGATGAATCCGCGCATCCAGGTGGAGCACACGGTGACCGAGGAGATCACCGACGTCGATCTCGTCGGCGCCCAGATGCGGGTCGCGTCGGGACAGTCACTGCAGGAGTTGGGCCTCGACCAGGAATCGATCTCGATTCGGGGCGCTGCCCTGCAGTGTCGCATCACGACCGAGGACCCCGCCGACGGATTCCGGCCCGACGTAGGACGGATCACGGCGTATCGCACACCGGGCGGTGCCGGTATCCGTCTGGACGGCAGCGCGGTGCTCGGCGGCGAGATCAGCGGGCATTTCGATTCCATGTTGGTCAAGCTCAGTTGTCGGGGGCGTGACTTCGACACCGCGGTACGACGCGCTCGTCGTGCGTTGGCGGAGTTCCGCATCCGCGGGGTCGCCACCAACATCCCGTTCCTGCAGGCGGTTCTCGACGATCCGGACTTCGCCGCAGGACACGTGACGACGTCGTTCATCGAGGATCGTCCGTGGCTGTTGACCTCGCGTGGATCAGCCGACCGGGGTACGCGAATCCTGTCGTATCTCGCCGACGTCACGGTGAACAAGCCGCATGGAGAGCGTCCGAGTACCGTGTATCCGCGCGACAAGCTCCCCGTCGTCGACCGCTCCCGCCTGCTTTCCCCGCCGGACGGGTCTCGTCAACGTCTGCTGACATTGGGCCCCACCGGTTTCGCTCGTGATCTGCGTCAGCGGTCGGCCGTCGGGGTCACCGACACCACGTTCCGTGACGCTCACCAGTCGCTGTTGGCGACACGGGTACGGACCAGCGGAATGCTCGCGGTCGCACCGTACGTGGCGGCCATGACGCCGGAGCTGTTGTCGGTCGAGTGCTGGGGTGGTGCCACCTACGACGTCGCACTGCGGTTCCTCAAGGAAGATCCGTGGGATCGGTTGGCGCAGTTGCGTGAGGCGATGCCCAACATCTGCCTGCAGATGTTGCTACGTGGCGCCAACACCGTCGGTTACACACCGTATCCGCAGAAGGTCACGACGGCATTCGTGGCCGAGGCCACCGACGTCGGCATCGACATCTTCCGTATCTTCGACGCGCTCAACAACATTGACGCGATGCGGCCTGCGATCGACGCCGTGCTGGAGACCGATCGCGCCGTCGCGGAGGTGGCGATGAGCTACACCGGCGATCTCGCGAACCCCGACGAGAAGCTCTACACCCTCGACTACTACCTGCGGCTGGCGGCGCAGATCGTCGACGCGGGCGCACATGTGTTGGCCATCAAGGACATGGCAGGCCTGCTGCGCGCACCGGCGGCGGAACTGCTGGTGTCGGCGTTGCGGCGTGAGTTCGACCTACCGATCCACGTCCACACCCACGACACGGCGGGCGGCCAGTTGGCCACCTACCTCGCTGCGGTCGACGCCGGTGCCGACGCCGTGGACGGCGCGTCGGCGCCGCTGGCAGGTACCACCAGCCAGCCGCCGCTGTCGGCGATCGTCGCCGCTTTCGCACACACCGAGCGCGACACCGGCCTCGACCTCGGCGCGGTCTGCGATCTGGAACCGTACTGGGAGGCCGTGCGAAAGGTTTACGCCCCCTTCGAATCCGGTGTTCCCGCACCGACCGGCCGGGTGTACTCGCACGAGATCCCGGGCGGGCAGCTGTCGAATCTGCGTCAGCAGGCCATCGCGCTCGGGCTCGGTAACCGCTTCGAAGCCGTCGAGGAGGCGTACGCCGCCGCAGACGCGATGCTCGGACGGCTCATCAAGGTGACGCCGTCGTCGAAGGTCGTCGGTGACCTGGCACTCGCGTTGGTCGGTCAGGGCATCGCACCTGCAGACTTCGCGGCCAACCCCGGTTCCTACGACATCCCCGACTCGGTGATCGGTTTCCTCCGCGGCGAATTGGGCGAACCCGCCGGTGGCTGGCCCGAACCGCTGCGAACACGAGCGCTCGCCGGTCGCACGGCACCGCGACCGGTCGAAGAGTTGTCCAGCGCCGACTCCGCGGCTCTCGACATTGCGGGGCGCGGCCGCCAGGAAACGCTCAACAGGCTGTTGTTCCCCGGCCCGACAAGAGAATTCGAGGAGCATCAGGAGACCTACGGCGACACCTCGCGGTTGTCGGCGAACCAGTTCTTCTACGGGCTGCGCTACGGCGACGAGCACCGCGTCGAACTCGAACCGGGCGTCGAGCTGCTCATCGGACTCGAGGCGATCAGCGAAGCCGACGAGAAGGGCATGCGTACGGTGATGTGCGTGCTCAACGGGCAGTTGCGTCCGGTTGCGGTGCGTGATCGCTCCGTCGACTCCAAGGTCGCTGCCGCTGAGCGGGCCGATCGGGCCAACCCGAATCACGTGGGCGCACCCTTCGCGGGCGTGGTCTCGCTGTCGGTGGGTGTCGGCGACGAGGTCGCGGCGGGCGCGGCGATCGGCACGATCGAGGCGATGAAGATGGAAGCGACCATCACCGCGCCGGTCGGCGGCAAGGTCGCGCGCGTCGCGGTCTCGCAGGTGCAGCAGGTCGCGCCGGGGGATCTGCTCATCGAGATCGGTTGACGCGCAACGGCCTGTCGATCCGGACGAGATGTCGGCCGGGCGTAGATCCGTATGACGCTGAGCCCGGTTGTGCGGGCGAGTGGTCATACGGATCGCACCGGCAGGTCACTCGATCACTGTGGAGTCCAGTGTGCCGTCGCAGCGGTCACGGGTCGTTCGGATCAGGGCGGCGTTCGGGTCGTCGACTGTTCTGATCCATTCGAGTGCATCGTCGACGCTCCGTCCCGTCGCCACATGCCGGGCGAGGAGTCGTTGCTGTCTGATCGCATCGGGAAGGTCTACGAACCAGAGCTGGTCGAGCATGCCGCGAACAGGCGCCCACGCGCCACCGAACCCGAGGTAGTTGCCCTCGACCACAACGATTGTCGCTGTGGTGGCGATGAGCGACGACGCTGCGATCGGTTCGCCGAGAATGTGGTCGAAATCGGGTGTGTACACCTCGGCTCCAGGCGTGGCTGCTCGACGAAGCGTCGCGACGAAGCCGTCGACGTCGAAGGTGTCCGGAGCGCCGCGACGCTCGACGCGGTGCAGGAGACGCAGCATCGGAGTCGCGAGGTGGAAGCCGTCCATCGGTAGATAACCCACGTGAGCATCGCCGACCCGCTCCGCGAGTTCGCGCGTAGCTCGTCGGGCAACGGTGGTCTTACCCGCTCCCGGTGGGCCGGTGAAGCCGACGACCACTCGAGAGCGGCTGGTCGCGAGGTCGAGGATCTCGCGGACCAGCGCGTCGATGACCATGGGTTCGACGATACGGGTGGCGTCGTCGGGAAGTGGGCGGTTTTGCCGCCAGTACGAATCGACGATGTGGACGTTGCAGTTCGACGTCCGGGGTGACCGGCGAATCGTGGTGACGTTCCGTATCGGCGCGCAGAATCCGCCCCCGACGGATCGGGGGCGGATTCAGCGCATTATCAGTCCTCGACGTCGCCGCGCACCGTCGCGGCGGCGGTGACCAGGTTGGTCAGCGACGCGATGACCTCGGGCGTTGCTCGCGTCTTGAGTCCACAGTCGGGGTTCACCCAGAGACGTTGTGGCCCAACGGCAGTGAGTGCTGCGCGGAGCGACTTCTCGATCTCCGCCGTACCCGGGACGCGCGGTGAATGGATGTCGTAGACACCCGGGCCGACCCCGTTCGAGAAGCCGACTTCGTTGAGGTCATCGAGCACTTCCATCGCCGAGCGGGCGGCTTCGATGGATGTGACGTCGGCGTCGAGGTCTGCGATCGCACCGATGACCTCGCCGAACTCCGAGTAGCAGAGGTGCGTGTGGATCTGCGACGTGTCGGACACGCCCGACGTGGCCAACCGGAACGCCCGCACGGCCCAGTCGAGGTATGCCCTCTTGTCGGCGTCACGCAGTGGCAGCAGTTCCCGCAGTGCAGGCTCATCGACCTGGATGATGTGGATCCCGGCATTCTCCAGATCTACCGTTTCGTCACGGATGGCGAGTGCGATCTGGTCGGCGGACACCGACAACGGCTGGTCGTCGCGAACGAACGACCACGCCAGAATCGTCACCGGTCCCGTCAGCATGCCCTTGACCGGCTTGTTCGTCAGCGACTGTGCATAGGTGATCCAGTCGACGGTCATCGGGTGTGTGCGCACCACGTCGCCGTACAGGATCGGCGGGCGAACGCAGCGGGTGCCGTAGGACTGCACCCAGCCGTTCGCGGTGGCGACGAAGCCGTCGAGTTGTTCGGCGAAGTACTGCACCATGTCGTTGCGCTCGGGTTCGCCGTGCACGAGCACGTCCAGCCCGATCTTCTCCTGCAACGCGATGACGTCGTCGATCTCGGCGCGCATCCGCCGCTCGTACTCGGCGGTGTCGATCTCGCCGGACCGCAGTGCTGCCCGCGCGAGACGGATCGCCGAGGTCTGCGGATAGGAGCCGATAGTGGTCGTCGGTAACGTCGGGAGGCCCAGGCGCGCATTCTGTGTGGCGATCCGCTCGGTCGCGTCACCGCGTGTCACGTCGTCGTCGGTGATGGCTGCCAAACGTTCCTGCACGGCGGCGACGTGGACGCGGGGATCCGACTCGCGTGTCGCCAGTGCTGCCGACGACGCGTCGAAGGCGGCGGCCTCGGACTCACGGCCGCTGCGTAGCGCGCGGGAGAGCACCCCGACCTCGTCGTACTTCTGTGCCGCGAACGCCAACCAGCCGCGCAGATCGTCGTCGATTCCGGTCTCGGCGTCGAGGGTGTAGGGGACGTGCAGAGTGGAGCATGACGTCGAGACCGCAAGCGCCCGTGCCGATCCCAGCAATGTCCCGAGTGTGGCGAGCGCCTTGTCGAGATCTGTCCGCCAGATGTTGCGTCCGTTCACCACACCGGCGACGAGTAGTTTGTCGGCGAGTTCGGGTACCGAGACGACGGTGTCGACAGAACCCTCCACCAGGTCGACACCGATCGCCTCGACCGGTGTACGTGCCAGTGCCGCAAGAGAATCCCCGGGATCGCCGAAGTAGGTGTTGACGAAGATCGCGGGACGGCTCGTGGCGTCGGCGAGCGTCGAGTACACAGCGCCGGCGAGGGCGGGGAGGTCGTCGGCGTAATCGGTGACGAGGACAGGCTCGTCGATCTGGACCCAGCCCACACCGGCCTGCGCGAGCCTGCGGAGCAACTCGACATACACGGCGACAGCGTCGTCGATCCGCGACAGCGGTGCCGCAGCGCCGTCGACGGGCTTCGACAGGGCGAGGAAGGTGATCGGTCCGATGACGACGGGACGGGCGTCGACCCCTTGCGCGTGCGCCTCGGAGACCTCGGCGAGCACCTTGTCGGGGTGGCACGTGAACGTCGTGTCGGGTCCGATCTCGGGGACGAGGTAGTGGTAATTGGTGTCGAACCACTTCGTCATCTCCAGCGGTGCGATCTCGCCGGTGCCCCGAGCCGCGGCGAAGTAGCGGTCGAGCGGATCGGCGATGCCGTCGTACCGGGCGGGTAGGGCACCCACGAGCACAGCGGTGTCGAGGATCTGGTCGTAGTAGGAGAAGGTGTTGATCGGGATCGAGTCGAAACCGGCGGCGACCAACTGTGCTGAGGTATCCCGTCGCAGGTCGGCGGCCGTCTGCTCCAGATCGGTGGCGCTGACGCGCCCGGCCCAGTAGCCCTCGATCGCCCGCTTGAGCTCGCGTCGCGGGCCGATACGGGGTGTACCGGGAACGGTGGTGGTGAACGGGGCGGCCACGGGCCCCGAGGTGTGGCCGGCGGGTGAGGTGCCGGGAGTGCTGATGGACATGAGTTCGTGAACTCCTGCATTCGATACGGACGGTTCACCGCCATGCAGGGAGAGTCGACAAGCCCCGAGTGATGCGTGGGCATCACAAAACGCTGATCGACCTGCGCCCGGTCCACGAGGCGGTGAGCCACCGGTCGCGGCGCGACCGGTACAGGAGGCAGGTCTTCGGGCTTGTCGGCACTCTCGCCATCGGCGATGTTCCTACTGGCCGTCGCTTCCCGGGCATGCGCCCAGTGCGTGTGACGGCGGTCGTTCCGACATACCGCTGCGGGACAGCTCCGGATTCTCACCGGATTCCCTCTCACCCGAGGTCGCGCAGCTGCGCGACGAACGGATTCGACGCCGCGCGCGGGACGGAGGGGCTCCATCGCGACTCCCGGCGGGCGAACCAGCTGCGGGTGCAGCATAGCGCAGGGCGACGTCGAGGCGATTCCCCGTCGCCGACGCCGTGCCTGGTTCCGACAGAACCAGGCACGGCGTCAAGGGTCTGCCTAGCGTGGGTGATACGCGCTCGAACAGTGACAGCGGCGCACTCCGATCAATCAGTTGAGGAGGCAGCAGTGCGAAGTATGACAACGGTCGGACTTTCCGACGCACGACGCATGATCGACGCGGGGATCGCCGCGGCCGAACGGATCGGCTCGCCGAGCAACATCGCCGTCGTCGACAACGGCGGGAACCTGGTCGCTCACGTTCGGATGGACGACGCCCAGCTCGGAAGTATCGAGCACTCGATCGACAAGGCGCACACCGCAGTGTTCTTCCAGTCGCCAACAGGCGATCTCGCCGCCGATTCGCTTCCAGGAGAACAGTTCTGGGGCATGGCGTTGAGTGGTCACGGCCGCGTCCTGGTTTTTGCGGGCGGCATCCCACTGATCGTCGACGGCATGGTGGTGGGAGCTGTCGGTGTCAGCGGCGGCTCCCGTGAACAGGACACGACGGTCGCCCGTGAGGCGTCGGCCGCACTGTGAGCCGCAATCCAGCGGCGTGTGACATGACGACCGGTCCGCCGGTCATCGACGATGAAGGAGAGAAGTGATGAGTACGACGTATCTGATCACCGGTGCCGGAAGCGGCTTCGGAAAAGAGGTCGCGCTACGCATGGCGGAGCAGGGACACGACGTGATCGCCGGTGTCGAGATCATCGCGCAGGTGAACGTGCTGCGCGCCGAGGCGAAGAAGCGCGGCGTCGAACTGCGTGTCGAGAAGCTCGACGTCACCGATGAGGGCGATCGCCGGAAGGCTGCACAGTGGGACGTCGACGTGCTGTTGAACAACGCGGGCATCTCCGAGGGCGGTTCGTCGGTCGACATTCCCGCCGAGAATCTCCGCAGGCAGTTCGAGGTGAACGTCTTCGGCCCGATCCTGCTGACGCAGCCGATCGCCAAGCGGATGGTGGCCAAGGGTGGCGGCAAGATCGTATTCATGTCGTCGGTCGCAGGACTCACCGTCGACCCGTTCACCGGTGCGTACGCGGGCTCGAAGCACGCCGTCGAAGCGTTTGCCGATGCGTTGGATCAGGAACTCGCCGAGTACGGAGTCACGGTTGCCACCATCAATCCCGGACCGTTCCTCACCGGATTCAACGACACGATGTTCGAGGAGTGGAAGTCGTGGGTCGACGACCCGTCGACGCGACTCTACGACTACAGCAAGCTGGCCTTCCCGCACGAGCAGTTCGACCCGGAGGAGGTCATCACCGTGACGATCGACGTCCTCACCGGTACCGACACCAACTACCGACACGTGTTGCCCGCGCACACGGTCGACGACATCAAGGCACAGACACAGGCGCAGTGGGATCGCACGCTCAACGACGGCAAACGTCCCGAACTGGTCCAGACCGCCTACGACATCTCCCCGTACACGCCGGTCGACGGCAATTCCTGAAAGGATCGAATCATGGCTCTCTCCGACAAGAAGGCACTGATCATCGCGACGTCGTATGGCGTCGAACGCGACGAACTCCTCGTCCCGCGTGATCATCTGCGGGACGAAGGTGTCGCCGTCACAGTCGCGACCGTCGACGGCGACGACGTACAGACCCTGGTAGGCGACAAGGATCCGGGCTCGACCGTTGCCGCCGATGCGGCGATCGCCGACGTCGATCCCGCTGACTTCGATGTGCTCGTCGTACCCGGTGGCACACTCAACGCCGACACACTGCGCACCGATGCGACGGCGCAGAGCGTGGTGCGCGGATTTGCCGAGGCGGGTAAGCCCGTAGCGGCGATCTGTCACGGACCGTGGCTGATCGTCGAGACCGGATTGCTCGTCGGCAAAACCCTGACGTCGTACCCGTCGTTGCGGACCGATGTGAACAACGCAGGTGGCAACTGGGTGGACGAGGCGGTGGTGAGTGACGACACCAACGGATTCACGCTGATCACCTCGCGGACGCCGGACGACCTGCCGGACTTCACCGGCGCGATCGACGCGCAACTGGCATGAGCGGGGGCCGGGGGACCGACGACGCGCAGGGTGCGTCGTCGCCCTCTGTCACCGCCGACTACCGTGCGACCGCGACGTCCGGGTTCCTTCGGAATCGACGTGCACAGTTGGCGCCCGATCCCTCCTGGCCTGTCTACAACGCCACCACCGACCGCCGGGTTGCGGGGCTGCGACGCGAGGAGATCGCCTGGGCCGCAGGCGTGAGCATGGACTACTACACCAAGTTCGAGCAGGGCAAGGTGGCACACCCCTCCCGCGCGGTCGTCGGTTCCATCGCCGACGCTCTGCGTCTGAGCGACCTCGACCGCAGGTATCTGTTGGCACTCACCGCGGAACCATCGGGTGAGCCGATGGCGACGAGCGAGGCGCTCGCCGATGCCGAGGCGGATCTGCTGGCCATCGGCACCCGACTCTTCGACACCGTGATGCTGCACCTTCTCACCGACGAGTTGATGCTCACCGCCGTCGACAAGGCGACCGCGGCCGTCCTGTTCCCCGACCGGGACTCGTCCGAGTGGCCGCTTCAACCGGTCTCGTTGCTGGAGTACATCTTCGACGACCCGATCAGCAGATCGGTGTATGTGGACTGGACGGCCAAGGCCTACGAGGTGGTCGGCTTGGCTCATCTGAATCTCGCGACGCGACCTGCGTCGGCGGAACATCGAGCGTTGATCGACCAGTTGTGGCGGTCCAGCAAGGCATTTCGCTACATCTGGAACCGCTATGAGCCGCACGACAAGAGGTCGGGGCGGTGGCGACTGCGCGTGCCGGGAGAAGGCGTCGTGGGCTGCCACTTCACGACGCTGCAGGTACGCGGTTGTGACGAACTGTCGCTCGTGGTCTACCGGCGCGACGACGAGCGGTGAGTACTCAGCTACCGCGGTATGTGGAGTACGAGTACGGACTCAACAGCACCGGTACGTGATAGTGCCGATTCGGATCGTCGATGGTGAAACAGATGTCGATCTGCGGGAAGAAGCCGACGATCCCGTTCGCGCCGAACCAGTCTGCGGTCGCGAAGACCAGATGGTAGGTGCCCGGCGCGAGTGGGTCGGTGTTGACCTGCGGGATGCGGCCGTCGCTGTTGGTGGTGCCCGAGGCGAGTTGTTCGCCGTCGACGTCGCGCAGGATCACCGACATCCCGACTGCGGGAGCACCGCTGACGGCGTCGAGGACGTGTGTGGACAGTCCGGTCATGGATTCAGCCTAGTGGGTATGTGGTGAGTTCTTTGCCGTGAACGCAGCTCGAGTCGGCGGACGCGGTTGGTGCACCGACGGCGTCTGCCGAATCGGGCGGCGTTTGAGGGCTCCGGGCAGCGCGATGTGCGATCAGTCGTCGACGAATTCGACGGCGGGTGTCAGCATCCGTTGCAGCCGACTGCGATTGATCTTCGCCAGCTCCATGCGCAGGACCCGACGCTCGGTCGGGGCGTCGTTGCGCATGCGCTCCTTGAGGATTGCGAGCAGTTCCTCGGCGGGCCGTCCATTGGCGAACACCAGGTAGACGTGTCCGAACTTCTCCTCGTACTCCTTGTTGAGCTGCTTGAGCTCGGCGAGTACCGCGGGGTCGGCGCCCGCGACTCCCGATTGTTCCCGACTCGACGAGGCGTTGTCGGGGCGGTCCCCGATGCGGGGGTGCCCCGCCAGTGCCTCGTCGAGGTCGGTGTCGGTCAGTTCGGCGAGTATCAGGTCGGCGTATTCGAGAAGTGCCTCGTCGTCGACGAACGGGCGCGCCTTGGCGACGCGCAACGCCCAGATCGATGAACTGCAGCACTCGTAGAGCGTGCTGATCGCCTGTCGCTCCGACAGCTCGTTGAAACTGGGCAGACCACGCCAATCCACTCGTCGCACGCGGTCAGCCTACGAGAGCTCTGGCTGGCGGCTGAAGCGAGCCGAGGTCAGCGGGTTGGCGTCGGCCACGAGATCGTCGAACCGGTGGTTGGCGATCTTCGCGATCTCGATGAGCGCGAAGGACTTCTCCGAGGTCTCGGAGTTGTCCATGCGAGCCCAACCGTTGCGCAACACGCGGTCGTAGCGTTCGGCCTCCTGCGCGTCGATGACCAACGGGAAGCCGAAGTGGTCCTTGTACGCCTTGGCGAGGTCGACGACGTTCTCGTGCTCGGTCTCCTCGAGGTGGGACAGGCCCTTGTGGTCGACGGCTGTCAGCTCGCCGGTCTCGTCTTCCGCGCCGAGGTCGGGGAATGCGCGGATGAGCTGCAACTGTTCCTCGTCGCTGCCGGTCAGCATGGCCTCCTGGAAGGCGCTGCGCAGATCGTGGACGTCCTCGAAGGGGCGCTGCTCGTAGGCGCGTTCGACCACCCAGTCGACGTTCTGCACCAGGCCACCGAAGGTCTGACTGAATTCGACGTAGGTCATCTTGTTGACGGCGTCGAGGGTGATGGCGCCGCGTCCCGCGACGGCCGGGCCGCGACGTCCGACGTGGAAGAACAACAGGTTCAGCAGGATCGCGGTGATCGCACCCATCGTGATGCCTGTCGAGAACGGTATCTGCAGGATCATGTTGGGCATCGCCTGATCGACACCGGGCAACGCGGGGACGTCGACGTGCGCACCGCCCTTTTCGATGACGGTGGTCGGGGTCGCCGACTGCGAGAACTGCACGTAGAGCGCGACGGCCAGCGACGTGGCCGCGATGATCAGGTTGCGATGGTCGGTGAAGTCGACCGATGTGAGGGTCTGGATTCCGACGATGGCCACGGTCGCGAACATGATGAGAGCTGCGCCACCGAGGATCGGTGCGGGGATGGACTCGACCACCTTCGCGAGTTTGGGCAGGCAGCCGAGAATGATCATGATGACGCCTGCGCAGGCAACCACCCAGCGGCTCTTGACCCCGGTCAGGCGCACCAGGCCCACGTTCTCGGAGAACGCGGTGTAGGGGAACGAATTGAAGATTCCGCCGAAGATGGTGGCCACGCCGTCGGCGCGTACGGCTGCGGCGACGTCTTCCTTCTTGATGCGCTTGCCGACGATCTCACCGGTGGCGAAGATCGAACCCGTCGATTCCACCGCTACGACCAACAGCACGACGATCATCGACACGATCGCCACGAGATCCCACCTGGGAGCGCCGAAGGCGAACGGCGGTGTGAAGCCGAACCAGCCGGCTTCGCCGACGATGCCGAACGATGCGTCGCCGCACAGCCAGGCGATGAACGTGGCGACCACGAGGCCCATCAGCACCGCGATCGTTGCCATGAAGCCACGGAAGAATCGCTGCATCAACACGATCAGCAGGATGGTACCGAGCGCGTAGCAGACCCATTTCCAGTTCGCGTTGTCGTGGAGGTGCTCGTGCGGGTTGGTGACCGCGTCGCCCGCGCCGACCGGGATGAGGCAGACGCCGATGATGGTGATCAGCGTGCCCGTCACCACCGGCGGCAGGAAGCGGATGAGTTTGGCGAAGAACGGAGCGATGAGAAAGGTCGCGATGCCGGCTGCGATCACCGCGCCGTAGACCGTCTGCAGGCCGACGCGTCCGCCGCCGTTCTGGTTGGCGATCTGGATGACAGGTGCGAGCGTGGCGAAGGTGATGCCCTGCAGCAACGGCAGACGTACACCGATCTTCCAGATGCCGACGGACTGCAGCAATGAGGCGATGCCACAGGTGAAGAGGTCTGCGGTGATGAGCATCGTCAGCGCGTCGGAGTCGAGCCCGATGGCGCGCGCGATCAGCAACGGGACCAGAACGGCACCGGCGTAGAACGCGACGACGTGCTGTGCGCCGAGGGCGACGAGTTTGCCGGGTGGCGGAACCTGGTCGACGGGGTGTACGCGCTTTCGCTTCTTCGCCGGCGTGGACGCCGGTGTCGCCTCGGTTGTCATGTTCGCCTCCAACGAGATGGTGCTCCGCGCACAGATGTGGGCCGACCGCAGACGAGCACGCGACCGGCAGATAGATAGTGGACCCCCGCGGGCGATCTCGCGCAGCGGCGCGATCATGTTTCAGCGGGGTTAACACGGATGGATTCGACGCAGCGCTACCATCGGCTCCCGTGGACATCGCGGAGTCGGCTGACGCCGGACGTAGTGGCCGTTCTACACCGGGGAAGGTCGTCGGAGCGGTGCTCGCCGCAGGTGCGGGCAGTCGCTACGGAATGCCGAAAATCC
Source organism: Gordonia otitidis (assembly GCF_020735545.1). Lineage (NCBI taxonomy): Bacteria > Bacillati > Actinomycetota > Actinomycetes > Mycobacteriales > Gordoniaceae > Gordonia > Gordonia otitidis. The sequence continues at coordinate 351,397 of NZ_CP085974.1, read as the reverse complement.
TTGCCGCTCAGGGGGAGTGGGTGAGAACCTCCGTCTCGGCGTTGCGTGCCGGCGGGTGCGACGAGGTGCTCGTGGCGATGGGTGCCGCGGTGGTGGAAGCGCCCGACGGCGCGACGTCGATCATCGTGGCCGACTGGGAGTCAGGACTGTCGGCAAGCGTGCGGAGAGTCCTCGGTGAGGCGCTCAAGCGAGACGATTTGGCCGGTGTGGTTTTACATGTTGTTGACATGCCCGACGTGTCGGCCGCTGTCGTGCGACGTGTGTTGGCGCGCGCGGCGCGTCGACGAGGCGCCCTCGTGCGTGCCACATACGGGGGAGCCCCCCGACACCCGGTCTATCTCGGCGCCGAACATCTGCGCGACGTGATGGTGTCGCTGCACGGAGATGTCGGCGCGGCGGCATATCTGCGCGCGCACGCCGACATCGTCGAGATGGTCGAGTGTGGCGACCTGGCCTCGGGACTCGACCGAGACGAGCCGTGACCCGGCGTCAGGCCGGCTGATCGGACTTCGGGTAGGTGTAGAACCCCTCGCCGCTGGCCATACCGAGTTTGCCCTTGTCGATGTAGTTCTGCTTGAGCCAGGCGCCGAGATGACGATTGCCCTGGTCGCCGTTCATCAGGATGTTGTACGGGGTCATCAGCCCGACGACGTCGTAGATCTGGAAGGGGCCGAGTGGAGCGCCGGTCGCGATGCGCCACGTCTTGTCCACGTCCTCGGGCTCGGCGTAACCGCCTGCTGCCAGTTCGAGTGCCGCATTGAGGAACGGGATCAACAGCGAGTTGAGGACGTACCCGGCCTTCTCCTTGTGGATCTGGATGGGTTCCATACCGATGTCGGAGGCGAACTGCACCACCTTGTCGTAGACCGCGGGATCGGTGTCCTTGGTGCCCATGATCTCCGCGGTGTTGAATTGCCAGACCCGGTTGGCGAAGTGCAGCGCCAGAAAGCGATCCGGGCGCCCCGTGGAGGATTCGAGGTCGCTGGGGAGCAACGACGACGAGTTGGTCGCGAAGATCGTGTCCTTCGGGGCGAGTTCGTTGAGTTTGCGGTAGGTGTCCTGTTTGAGTTCGAGGACTTCGGGAACCGCTTCGATGATGAGGTCGGCGTCGGCCGCCTTGGCGAGATCGTCGGTCAGCGTGATGCGCTTGCGTGCCTCGTCGGCGGCACCGTCCGCGGCACCTGGCACCTCGTTCTTGTACGTCTCGACGAGGTCGTCGTACCGTTTCGCCGCGGCATCGAGTGCCTTCTGGTTGATGTCGTAGGACGTGACATCAAAACCCTTGTAAGCGGTCTGGAATGCGATCTGGGAGCCGAGTACACCGGCTCCGAGGACTGTGACCTTCTGGAAATCTGCCATCGTGCGCCTCCATCGTCGTCGAATGCCCGACCACAACGTGTCCGCCCCCGACGGGCGAAGATCCTCCCACAGCCAACCTACTCCGGTGCGGAGCTGTCGCCGAGAAGTGTGGGCATCGGCAGTCCGAGCGCTCCGACCACGAAGCGGCACACCGGACCGCGCGCGGTGACGACGGCGTCGTCGAAGCCGCGGCGTGCGCTGTCCCACAGTTGCGCGGTGCCGTCCGTGGCCGTGACCCCGATCAGCGCCACGAGCTCGCCGGTTGTCGGCTCACAGATGGCCCAGGTGAACGACGTCTCGTCAGCCCACGCCGAATCCGACTGTCTGACATAGTCTTCGGGCTCGGTGATGCCTAGTTCGCGAAGTGCCGGTGCGTCCGATATCCGGTCATCGGCACGCAGTCCGCGCAGATACCAGGTGCCGGCATTGATCTCGACGGGTTCCATCGGGGCTCCTCGACAACGCGTCGGGCCCGACCGTGTGGTCGGGCCCGACGACGACTGCCAATTATCTGAGGGTCACTTGATTTCGAGCAGCACTGTTCCCTGGGTCACGGCCGCGCCGGCCTCGATCGCGAGGCCGGTCACGACGCCGTCCTTGTGCGCGGTGACCGGGTTCTCCATCTTCATCGCCTCGAGCACCACGACGAGGTCTCCCGCGGAAACCTCCTGGCCTTCCTCGACGGCGATCTTGACCACGGTGCCCTGCATCGGTGCGGCAACCGAGTCGCCGGAAGCGGCAGCGCCTGCGCCCTTGGTGCGTGTGCGCGGCTTGGGCTTCTTGCGGACGACGCCGCCCGCCGACGCCGCTCCGCCGATCGCGAGATCGCCGGGCAGCGAGACCTCGACTCGACGACCACCGACCTCGACGACGACGTTCTGGCGCGGGGCCGAGTCGTCGTCCTCGATGGCCTCACCGCCGGTGTACGGCTCGATCGGATTGTCCCAATCGGTCTCGATCCACTTGGTGTAGACGTCGAACGTCTCGACGCCGTTCTCGTCGGTGTGACCGATGAACGCCGGGTTCGACACGATGTGCCGATCGAAGGGGAGAACCGTCGCGAGACCCTCGACCTCGAACTCGTCGAGTGCGCGGCGGGCACGCTCGAGTGCCTGCTCGCGGTTCTCACCGGTGACGATCAGTTTGGCGAGCATCGAATCGAACTGCCCGCCGATGACGTCGCCCTGCTCCACGCCGGAGTCGACGCGCACGCCGGGGCCCGACGGCTCCTTGTAGACGGTGATCGGGCCGGGGGCGGGGAGGAAGTTGCGGCCGGGGTCCTCGCCGTTGATACGGAACTCGATGGAGTGGCCGCGCGGCGCGGGGTCTTCGTCGAACTCGAGCTTCTCTCCGTTGGCGATGCGGAACTGCTGGCGGACGAGGTCGATTCCCGAGGTCTCCTCGGTGACCGGATGTTCGACCTGCAGGCGGGTGTTGACCTCGAGGAAGGAGACGAGTCCGTCGTTGCCGACGAGGAACTCGACGGTGCCCGCGCCGTAATAACCGGCTTCGCGGCAGATGGCTTTGGCGGACGCGTGAATGCGCTGTCGTTGCTCGTCGGTGAGGAACGGCGCGGGTGCCTCCTCCACGAGCTTCTGAAAGCGCCGCTGCAGCGAGCAGTCACGTGTGCCCGCGACGATCACGTTGCCGTGCTGGTCGGCGATGACCTGCGCCTCGACGTGGCGCGCCTTGTCGAGGTATCGCTCCACGAAGCACTCGCCGCGACCGAATGCGGACACGGCCTCGCGGGTCGCCGACTCGAACAGTTCCGGGATCTCCTCGATGGTGTAGGCCACCTTCATGCCGCGACCGCCACCACCGAATGCCGCCTTGATGGCGACCGGTACGCCGTACTCCTTCGCGAACGCGACGACCTCGTCGGCGTTCTTGACGGGATCCTTCGTACCCGGCGCCATCGGGGCGTCGGCGCGCAGCGCGATGTGGCGGGCGGTGACCTTGTCGCCGAGGTCGCGGATCGACTGCGGAGACGGACCGATCCAGATCAGACCGGCATCGAGCACCGCCTGTGCGAAGTCGGCGTTCTCGGAGAGGAAGCCGTACCCGGGATGAACGGCGTTGGCGCCCGACTTGGCGGCGGCGTCGAGGATCTTGTCGAAGACGAGGTAGGACTCCGCCGACGTCTGCCCGCCCAGTGCGAACGCCTCGTCGGCGAGTTTCACGAACTTGGCGCTGGCGTCGGGCTCTGCGTAGACGGCGACGCTGGGGATTCCTGCGTCGCGCGCGGCGCGGATGACGCGAACGGCGATCTCACCGCGGTTGGCGATGAGGACCTTGTTGATCGTGGAACTGGAGGCTTGTTCACTGGGCACTTGCTGATCTCCTGGGCCTGGCTCTGTGCTGAGCTGTCTTCACGGGTATAGCCGCTGGTTGCAGCCTTCCCCTCGTCGTCACCGTCCGAGTACTCATGCGGTGTTGTCGGTCGCCCGTGCACTGCGTCGAGGGTGTCGACGGTTCGGGTGACGACATGAACCCCACGAGTCTATCGACGTGTGTTCCGCGGTTTACCCTAGCCCACCGAGCAATCGTTCGGTCGAGGTGCCGGTCACACCGTGGAACCGAAGGTGCTTGCGTCACCGACGGAACGCACGAACTCGGCGAAATCGTGCAGGTAGGCGTGCACGGGACCGACTTCGGCGTCCACCTCCCCGGGCGGTGTCGCGACCCTGTTGTCAGGATCAGCGACGGTCGCGGGCCCGACGACCGGCGCCACGGGCGTCTCGGCAGGGAACCTGGCCGAGAATCGCATCCCCGACGGGGTCCGGTTGATCCAGATGAACACCTCGTCGCGTGCGTAGCTGTGACTTCGGATCACCGTCGCACGCCCGGCGTCGGCCTCCGCGGCCCCAGGCGCGTACCTGGTGTCGATGAACGAGATGACGAACTGCGGTTCGCCGCGGTAGTCGATCAGGTCGGCAACCCGCAGGAAGGGCAGAGAAGCGCCCTGACGCGCGCGTTTGAGTTCAACGGTGGCGCGGGCCACCGCCTGGTCGAACGTCGGCGAATCGGACATGTCGAGGCAGAAGGGCGCGACGGCGACGAACCACCCGAGGGAGGTGAGCCAGCGGTGGTCGTTGCGGGTGTGGCGGGGCAGGACGCACCGGAACTCGTCGTCTCCGGTCCTGCGATGGTGGACGATCGCGAATGCGGCGAGGATCCCCGCGGTGAGCGTGCCTCCTGCCTCCGAGCACACCGCCGTGAAGCGGTTGGCGGCGTCATCGTCGGCGATCACGCCCGACAGCGACTCCTGTGCCGGATCGACAGCGGGGTCGGGAGGTTCGGTGTCGGCGTCACCGATACGGTGTCGACCGTTCACCTGGAACGGCGGCATGTCGCCGGCGCCTGCGCTCAGAAACGACGTCCATGTCGAGACACTGGGGTGATCGGCCCCGGCCTGGTCGGCCAGGCGTCGCTCGTGCGCGCTGAAGTCGACGTAACTGCCGACCTCAGGCAGGTCGACATCGGTGCGGTCGCGCGCGGCGCGATAGAGCGTGATGAGTTCGTGCTGCGCCATGATCAACGAGTACCCGTCGACCAGGGAGTGGTCCGCGGCGAAGAGCAGTGTGAACGACGACTCGCGGCCGACGGTGGCGAACATGTAGGCGGGCCACTGCAGGGGCGCGGTAGCCCTGTCGAATGCACCTGCGATCTGGTCGAGCAGCGGGCCGGATTCCGAGTACCAGCCGATGCGGCCCATCTTCAGGCGCACGGTGCCCGGTGCGGTGGTGAGACGGTGGAGCCCGTCGGCCTTGATCACGACGTGGCTGCGGAGTACCTCGTGACGGTCGATCCACCGTGACAGGGCGGTGCGGATCGCGGGGATCGACAGCGGCTCGTCGAACTCGATGGACAGCCCCAGCCACGACTCGCGGCCACCCTCACGACGGGTGCGTGCACGATACTCGAACGCCCCACGCAGGTGCTGCTCGTGATTGTGTGAGGTGAGCCGCGAATCGGGATCCCAGGTGCCGAGCCCTCCCGGAACCATGGGGATCCACTCGACGAGACCACCGGGTTCGATGGGCTCCTCCAGGATCTGGATGAACTTCACCGTCGTCACCCGACCCGTCGTCGCCGTGCCGGCGTGGTCACCGACGCCCGGTTTGCGCGCGCACCTGGTTCTTGACGCGGCCGAGCATCCCGGCCATGCCGCGCAGGCGAAGTGGACTCACCGCGGCGTCGAGTCCGAGATCGTGGTAGAAGTCGGCAGGCACGTCGAGGATCGCGTCGGCAGCTTCGCCGTCGAGCCCCTGGGCGAGTATCGAGGCGAATCCGCGCGTCGTCGGCGCCTCGGGAGGTGCGCTGAAGTACAAGCGCACCGCGTCAGGGTCGGCGGCGTCAACGGACAGGAAGACCGGCGATTGGCACTCTGGTACCGGTTCCATCGCCTCGGTCGCGAGGTCGTCCGGCAGCGCGGGTAGTTCGCCCGCGAACTCCAGCAGCAATGTGACCTTGTCCGAATCGCCAAGTGCGGCAAAGTCGTCGACGATCTCGGCGAGGCCGGCCGGTAGTGTGCCCATCGGGATGTCCTACGCGGGTGCTTCGCCGGGTTCGTCGCCGACGGCGATGGGGACACGCACCGCGTTACCCCATTCGGTCCACGACCCGTCGTAGTTGCGGACATGTGTGAATCCGAGCAGATGGGTCAACACGAACCAGGTGTGACTCGACCGCTCGCCGATGCGACAGTAGGCGATGGTCGGGGTGTCTGCGTCGAGATCGCCATAGATCTCGTCGAGTTCGTCGCGCGAACGGAACCGACTGTCCGAGCGCGCGGCCTTGGCCCATGGAATGGAGATGGCGGTCGGGATGTGGCCGCCGCGCAGCGCGCCCTCTTCGGGATAGTCGGGCATGTGCGTGCGCTCGCCCGTGTACTCCTGCGGTGAACGCACGTCGACCAGCGGTTCTTCTCCGAGCGCCGCACGCACATCCGGCTCGAATGCGCGGATCAGCGAATCGTCACGTTCGACGACGGGGTAGTCCGAACGCGGGTACTCCGGAACGTCGAACGAGGTGTCGCGATCCTCGGACATCCACGCGTCGCGACCGCCGTCGAGGAGGCGGACGTCCTCGTGACCGAAGAGCGTGAACACCCACAGCGCGTAGGCAGCCCACCAATTGCTCTTGTCGCCGTAGATGACGATCGTGTCGTCGCGTTCGATTCCCTTGCTGCGCATCAACTCTGCGAACTGCTCGCCGTCGATGTAGTCGCGTACCACGGGATCGTTCAGGTGGAGGTGCCAATCGACCTTCTGCGCGGTCGGGATGTGCCCGATGTCGTAGAGCAGGACGTCTTCATCGGACTCGATGATCTTGAGACCCTTGGCCCCCAGATGCGCCGACAACCACTGCGTGGTGACCAGACGCTCGGGGTGCGCGTAACCGGCGAATGCCGGGTTCGGATCGGTTTCGACAGTCACGGTGAGATTCTCCAGCTCGGATCGGGCCACTGCACGGTGGCGCGGGACGGCGGAATTCAGCCTAGTCGACAACGCGTCGACAGCACGCCCGGGCGTGCTCGAGTCACCTGCTGTTCTGCGACCACAGTGTGGCGACAGGGATGTCGAGCCGACGCAGGAGGTGCCGCACGGTGGGCAGTCCGATACCGATCACCGACGACGGGTCTCCCTCGATGCCCTCGATGAACCATCCGCCTCGTCCGTCGAGGGTGAACGCACCGGCGACTTCGAGCGGCTCACCCGTCGACACGTATGCGTCGATCTCCTCGTCGTCGACGTCGGCGAACCGGACCACCGTCGACGCGGACTCCGCCGTGCGCCCTGCCACATCGAGCCCACTCACGTGCGCGACGCAGTGACCGGTGACCAACTGGGCTTCGCTGCCGCGCATGCGCTTCCACTGCTCGATCGCGACGTCGGCGGAGTGGGGTTTTCCGCTGAGTGTGCCCTGATACAGGAGCATCGAATCGCAGGTGAGCACGACGAGGTCGGGTAGCGTCTGTCCGTCGACCGAATCGGCGTGGTCGACGCGCTCGCCGAGCAGCGTCCTGATCACCGAGTCGGCCTTGGCCTGCGCGAGCCGTGTGACCGCGTCGCTGGGCGCCTCGGCCGCCAGGGTGGCGAGTAGGGCGTCCTCGTCGACATCGGGGACGACGACACGGGGATCGAGGCCTCCCTGACGCAACACCGCGAGCCGGGCCGGCGACGCCGAGCCGAGGATCACCTCGAAACGGGTGTCCGCGGACCTCCTCGCACCGTCGTCCTCGCCGCTCGTCACGTCAGGTCCCCATCAGAAACGCAGGAACGACGACGGCGAGCCCCAGGCCGGACGAAGGCGATCGATCGGGCGACCCCAGTCGTTGCGCGGCTCGTCGGCCGGCGGTTCCGGTGCGCTGCGACCGGAGGCGAGAACCGTCACCAGCACCGCGATGTCCTCGTCGGTCGGATTGCCCTTCACCACGCGCAGCACGGGACGGGCCGACTGCGATTCCGTGGAGTCGCCTGTGGTCTCTGGTGTGTTCACAGCGGGATGTTCCCATGCTTCTTCGGCGGCACGTTGACCACCTTGCGTTCGAGGAGCTTGAGCGCCGTGGCGATCTGGCCGCGGGTGTGGCTCGGCGGGATCACCGCGTCCACGTAGCCGCGTTCGGCGGCGACGTAGGGGTTCACCAGGGTGTCCTCGTACTCTTCCTGCAGCTTCAGGCGCAGAGCGTCGACGTCCTCGCCCTTGGCCGCGGCTTCCTTCAACTGTGTGCGGTACACGAAACCCACGGCTCCCGACGCACCCATCACGGCGATCTGGGCGGTCGGCCACGCCAGATTCACGTCGGCGCCCATGTGCTTGGAACCCATGACGTCGTACGCGCCGCCGTACGCCTTGCGGGTGATGACGGTGATCTTTCCGACCGTCGCCTCGCCGTAGGCGTAGAGCAGCTTGGCACCGCGCCGGATGATGCCGTTGTATTCCTGGTCGGTGCCGGGAAGGAATCCGGGAACGTCGACGAGGGTGACGATCGGGACGTTGAACGCGTCGCAGGTCCGCACGAAGCGGGCGGCCTTCTCCGATGCGTTGATGTCGAGGCAGCCTGCGAACTGCGTCGGCTGGTTGGCGACGATACCGACGCTGCGTCCGTCGACTCGACCGAAACCGACGACGATGTTGGTCGCGTAGTCTTCTTGCACCTCGAGGAACTCGTCGTCGTCGAGGATCCGCCTGATGACCTCGTGCATGTCGTAGGGCTGGTTGGGCGAGTCGGGGATGAGGGTGTCGAGTTCGAGATCCTCGTCGGTGAGGGTGTCCTCGATCGAACCGGCGGCCGGTTCGTCGACCGGCAGACGAGGCGGCTCGGCGCGGTTGTTGCTCGGCAGGTAGCTCAGCAGTTCCTTGACGTACTCGAGTGCGTCTTCCTCATCGGAGCCGACGTAGTGCGCGACACCTGATCTGGTCATGTGGGTGTTGGCACCACCGAGTGCCTCCATCGTGACGTCCTCGCCGGTGACGGTCTTGATGACGTCGGGCCCGGTGATGAACATCTGACTGGTCTGGTCGACCATCACCACGAAGTCGGTCAGTGCGGGCGAGTACACATGGCCACCGGCAGCCGCGCCCATGATCAGCGAGATCTGCGGGATCACGCCGGAAGCCCGCACGTTGCGGTAGAAGATGTCGGCGTAGAGGCCGAGCGAGACCACGCCCTCCTGGATGCGCGCGCCTGCGCCGTCGTTGATGCCGATGAGTGGTCGGCCCGTCTTGATCGCGAGATCCATGACCTTGACGATCTTCTCGCCGTAGACCTCGCCGAGGCTGCCGCCGAACACGGTCGAGTCCTGGCTGAAGACGCAGACCTCGCGCCCGTCGATCGTTCCGTAGCCGGTCACCACACCGTCACCGAGCGGTCGCCGCTCGGCGAGCCCGAAATTGGTGCTGCGATGGCGTGCGAGTGCGTCGAGTTCGACGAACGAATCGTCGTCGAGCAGGTGGGTGATGCGCTCGCGCGCGGTCAGCTTGCCCTTCGCGTGAACCTTCTCGATGGCGGCTTCGCCGACCGGATGACGCGCTTCGTCGAGACGCTGCCGCAGGTCGGCGAGTTTTCCTGCGGTGGTGTGGATGTCGGGAGCCGAATCGGGCTGCTGCGGCGCGGAGGTCATAACAGCCGATGCTATCGAGCGCTCGGTAGCCCACGTCAAGCACCCCAACATGAGAACCCCTCATCTTTGGGGTGGTCGTCACCACGCGCTGGCCGCGGAAAGATGCTCCCTCTCGTTGACCTAGACCCCCTTATTCAAACTCCCGTACTCGGACCCCCTGTGTCGGCGAGCAGATTAACCTCGGAACCTGTGAGTGACGAGCAGACATCGCAGGACACGGGATCGACTACGAACGTGGCATCGGACGCGGCTTCACCGACCAACGCCGACGACCTCCGCGAGGCGATCCTGGCACGTCACCGACCGTCCGCGAGCGGTGTCGGATCGACGATCGAGGTCGTCGACTCGACCGGTTCGACCAACGCCGACCTGGCGGCACGCGCAGCAGAACCCGGGATCGTCGGGACAGTGCGGGTCACGACCGACCAGACGGCGGGGCGTGGCAGGCATGCGCGGGTGTGGTCGGCGCCCCGGGGCGGGCAGGTGGCGGTGTCGGTCGTGCTCGATGCGGGCGAACGAGCAGAACGTCTCGGCTGGCTGTCGTTGGCGACCGGGGTGGCCGCGGCGTCGGCCATCGAGTCGGCGACCGGTGTGCGCCCGACACTCAAATGGCCCAATGACGTACTCGTCGACGGAAAAAAGGTCGCCGGCATCCTCGCCGAGTACATACCCGCCCCGACGGGCAGCGTCGTCGTGGTCGGTATCGGGATCAACACCGACATGACGGCCGACGACCTTCCCGTACCCACGGCGACGAGTCTGCTGGTCGAGAGCGGTGACCCGGTCGACGTCGCAGCCCTGGTGGCCGAGTATCTGAGCGCCTTGGCCGACACGCCGTGGCCGACCGATGTCGATGAGGTAGCCAGGCGATACCGGGATCGGTGCGACACGCTCGGTCGTCGCATCAAGCTCTCGCTGCCGGACGAGCGCAGCGTCGAGGGAGTCGCCGAGGACGTCGACGGCGAGGGCCGCATCGTGGTGCGCACCGACGACGGTCAGCGATTCACCGCTGCGGCAGGCGACGTGCTCCACCTGCGGCCGACGCAGAACTGAGCTCGACGCGCTCGGTCGCGGCTCAGCGCTGGATACTCTTCTCGCCCATCGCAGGAATCAGCGACAGGACCGGCAATCCGATGACGAGATGGACCACGGCCGTGCTGATGCCCGTCGATATCTGCGCCGACAATACGAGCGGGATGATGACGGCCGCCGCGATCAGCAGGCCGACGATCCATCGATAGAACTGGTTGGGCGACGGGGTCGTGAGGTAGAGGACGTACCAGAGGGCGCCGCCCGCCAGTGCGCACAGGAAACCGGTGATGGCGAACCAATACTCGTCCTGCGACAGCGGATTCCAGACGCCGAGGTTGCCCGCCTCGTTCACGCGCTGGGCGATGGCTCGGATGATCCACGCCACCAGCCACGCGGCGAGGCCGGTGACGACACCGGTCATGACGACGCCACCCGCAAACAGACCGGCGTTGATGCCCGGCCGTTGGCGTTGCCGGGAGCGATTGTCGTTCGCATCGGACACGTAGCGCGGATCGTATTGCTGGTCCTCGTAGCCCTGGGGCTGCTGGTAGCGGTCGGTCGGCTGGCTGTAGGCACGGGACTGCGGCGAGTAGCCGGACTCGTAGCGCGCCGTCCCCTGATTGCGGGGGCCCTGGTCTCTGGGATCGCGGGGGTCGCGGTAGCTCATGGTTCTCCTGACCTGTTGCGCGTCTTTCGGCAGAGTCTACCGAGCGGGCTCCCGCTCTCGGGCAGGGTTGACCTACAGCTCGTTCATCTGCGGATATTCTGAGTTCCATGTCGTTCCCCCGGGACAACCTCGCCGCCGGAGAGCGGGTCGTGGTGCACCACCACCCGCACTGGAAGTGTCTGATCGGGCCCTTCTCGATCTTCGTCCTGGGCACGGGACTCGCAGGTCTGGCGGCAGGTGCGATCGGGGCGTCGACGATCGACCCGACCCTCTCGATGGTGCTGAACATCCTCGTCGCGGTGTGTTGGGCCGCCCTGGCGGTGTGGTTTTTCCTCCGGCCACTGATCGGCTGGAAATCGACTCACTTCATCCTCACCGACCGGCGTGTGATCTTCCGCCGAGGCGTTCTCACCCGGTCCGGGATAGACATCCCCGTCAGGCGCATCAACACCGTCGAGTTCCGACACGGGCTGCTCGACCGGATGCTGCGCACCGGCACCCTGATCATCGAATCGGCCTCCGACGAACCGCTGCTCTTCGACGATGTTCCGCAGGTCGAGCGCGTTCACACCCTGCTGTATCACGAGGTCTTCGACCAGCCCCGTCACGAGGTCTTCGATCACCGTGACGAATTCGACGAGCGCCACGAGTTCCCCCACACAGGACACGGACGCGAGGCGGATGGTCGGGGACGTGGTGGCGATTCCGCGTACTCTCGCCGGGTGGAGGTCGACAGGCGATGACTGATGTATTGCTCGCAGAGGACGATGCTGCGATCGCGGAACCACTGGCGCGCGCGCTGGCGCGCGAGGGTTATGGATGTGACGTGGTCGGGACGGGTTCGGAGGCTCTCGAGCAGGCGCGCGATCATCGTTACGAATTACTCATCCTCGACCTCGGGCTTCCCGAGATGGACGGACTGGAGGTGTGTCGTCGGGTCCGCGTCGAGCGTCCCGAGCTCGCGGTGCTGATGTTGACCGCACGCACCGACGAGGTCGACTTCGTCGTGGGTCTGGACGCGGGGGCCGACGACTACGTGGGAAAGCCGTTCCGCCTGGCCGAACTGTTGGCACGCGTTCGGGCGCTGCTGCGGCGCAGGCAGACCGTCGACGTCGTCCTCAACGGTGGCGACATCCAACTGGACGCCCGCGGGCGTCGGGTCCTGGTCAACGGCGAAGACCTGGTGCTGGCCAACCGCGAGTTCGACCTGCTGCGCTTCCTCATGGAGCGAGCGGGCCAGGTGGTGTCGCGCGACGAGATCCTCACGGAGGTGTGGGGATCGGCGGACCTGCGCTCGTCGAAGACCCTCGACATGCACATCTCCTGGCTGCGTCGCAAGATCGGCGACGACCGCCGCGATCGACCCCGACACATCGTCACCGTGCGCGGCGTCGGTTTCCGCTTCGACGCCTAGCGCAGCATGGTTGGCAGACAGCACGGCATGCCCGGAACAGTGACCTGATGCGCCGCCGGATTCTCTACACGATGATCGCCATGTTGGTGGCGGTCGGCGCGCTGCTGGGAATCCCACTCAGCGTCGTCGCGTGGTGGTGGGTGGCCGACAGTGCACATCAGTCGATGGATTCACGTCTGAAGACGATCTCGGATCAGATCATCCGACAGGCCGAGATGGGTGAGCACCTCGACGGCTCCGTCATCGACTCCGAGTCGATCCGGCTCGTGCTTCCCGAGGACGGCAGACTCACACTCCGATATCACGGACGTGACGGGAAAATGAGCAGCACGTCGATCGGCTCCGACATCAACGGGAAGACGATGTCCGACTCGATCGGCCTCGGTGCTGCGGGCTCACTGATCCTCGAGATCCCGATGGACGCTGTGCGCAGCGATCAGCTCGCGGCGGTCGGCATCGTCTGCATCGTGGTCGCAGGGTCAATGGCAGCGGGGACCGTGGCCGCAGCGGTGACCGCCGGTCGGATCGCGGACCCTCTCATCGATCTGGCCGACCGCTCGGAGAAGATGGCCCGTGGCGACTTCCGGTCGCGGTGGAAGACCTACGGCATCGACGAACTCGACCGCGTGTCGCGCGCGCTGGGTGACGCGAACGCCGAGATCGCACTCAGGCTCGAGCGCGAGGGCGAGATCGTCGGCGACGTCTCGCACCAGATCCGCTCGCGCCTCACCGCCATCCAACTGCGACTCGACGAGCTGTCGCTGCACGAGGATCCTGCGGTCGTGACCGAGGCCGAGGCGGCGCTCGGACAGGTGGATCGTCTCGCGGCCGAACTCGACGAACTCGTCGCCGCCTCACGCGACGATCCGGCGCAGCCGGACACCGTCGACGTATCTTCGCTGGTCACGACACTGGTGGGTGACTTCGACCAGGCCTTCACGGCTGCTGGTCGCAACCTCGTCGCCTCGTTCCAGGGGGATGCGGTGGCGCGCAGTGCTCGTCCCGGTCGACTGCGCGAGGCGGTGAGTGTGCTCGTCGACAACGCGCTGCAACACGGTAGCGGCGAATGTCGGATCTCGGTCAGCGACCTCAAGGGCGACATGTTGCGCATCACCGTCGCCGACGAGGGCAGCGGTGTCGCCGATGACGTGGCGACCGACATCTTCCGACGCGGTTTCTCCGGCGGAGCGGGTAACGGTGTGGGATTGTCGCTGGCGCGGGCACTCGTCGAGGCCGACGGGGGACGACTCGAACTCACCTCGCGGCGGCCACCGGTGTTCGCGATCGTCGTGCCGGCTGCGGCCGGAGCCGACAGCGCGGGAAGCGAAGCTGCGGACGGGTCGCCGACGCCGGGCGACGCCGCGACGCGCGTGGGTATCCGGCGCGACCGGGTGCCGCATCGGTGAGGACGGCGCAGACCCGACCCGTGCACGCACGACATCGTCGGACGTCGGAAACCCAGGTCGGGCACGCGGCCCACGGACGGGTCATGCCACGATGGAGCGCGTGACTGCGCGAGATCCCGACGCCGGCCCGAGCGTCGACGGGGGCACCGACACCGATCCGACCGATGCGCCGCCGCCGGACGCTGCTGCCCGGACGATCCCGGCGCGTGATGTCTTGCCCACCGTGACCATGATCGGCGGCGGTCAGCTCGCCAGGATGACCCACCAGGCGTCGATCGCGCTGGGCGAGTGCCTGCGCGTGCTGGCCGCGAGCCCTACCGACCCCGCCGCCCAGGTCAGCGCCGACGTGGTGATCGGATCGCACGACGACGTCGGCGATCTGCGTCGCGCTGTCGCCGGCGCAGTGGCTCTCACCTTCGACCACGAGGGCGTGCCGCTCGAGCATCTGCGCGTGCTCGAGTCCGAGGGTGTCGCGGTCCGACCGCCGTCGGCCGCGCTGCTCTACGCCCAGGACAAACGGGCCATGCGGGTCAAGCTCGGTGAACTCGGCCTCCCCGTGCCCGACTTCGCCGACCTCGCCGGAGACCTCGGTATGGCCCGCGCGCGACTGGTCGAGTTCGGTGAACGGCACGGGTGGCACATCGTGCTCAAGGCAGTGCGTGGCGGATACGACGGGCGCGGCGTGTGGATCGTCGACACCGGCCCCGATGCGCTTGCCGTGTTCGACGAGCAGTTCGCCGCAGGGGTCGACCTGATCGCCGAGGAGAAGGTGGCGATGCGACGCGAACTCTCGGCCATGGTCGCACGTTCACCGTTCGGGCAGGGCGGTGCATGGCCGGTGGTCGAGACCGTGCAACGCAACGGCCAGTGCGCGGTGGTGACGGCCCCCGCGCCGGACCTGGGTGTCGAGACCGCGGAGCGCGCTCAGGAGATGGCTTTGCGGCTGGCGTCCGAACTCGGCGTCATCGGCGTGATGGCCATGGAACTCTTCGAGACCACGGACGGCGACCTGTTGGTCAACGAGCTCGCGATGCGCCCGCACAACAGCGGTCACTGGACCATGGACGGTGCGGTGACGTCGCAATTCGAACAGCATCTGCGGGCCGTCCTCGACTATCCGCTCGGCGACACGGCGCCGCGTGCGGAGGTCACCGTGATGGCCAACATCCTCGGGGCCCCGCAGGCGCCAAAGATGTCGATGGACGAGCGGACGCACCATCTCATGGCACGCATGCCCGACGCGAGGATCCACCTCTACGGGAAGGGTGAACGTCCCGATCGGAAGATCGGACATGTCAACATCGTGGGTAGGCCCGGCGACGACGCGGCGTCGGTCCGCGAACGCGCCGAGCGCGCGGCGCATTGGATGTCACACGCGGAATGGACGGACGGTTGGGACCCACATTCATGAACGACGAGACGACAGGCGACCCGGTGGATCACGAGACAGACGCAACCGATGACGAGACGATCGCCGGAAGCGGTGTCGGGGCAGACGGTGCCGACACACACGACGGCGAGACAATCGACGAAGCACCTGACGGCGACGCACGCGACGGCGATGCGGATGGCGCCGGAACGGTGGACGGGGCGACGGAAGAGACCGTGCTCCGCCACCGCGCCCGCGTCGGACTGATCATGGGCAGCGACTCGGACTGGCCGACCATGGAAGCGGCAGCCGAGGCGCTCGCCGAGTTCGACGTCCCGTTCGAGGTCGGGGTCGTCTCGGCACACCGCACACCACAACGCATGCTCGATTACGCCAAGTCGGCTGCGGGAGAAGGTATCGAGGTCATCATCGCCGGAGCGGGAGGAGCCGCGCACCTTCCGGGTATGGTCGCCGCGGCGACACCGCTCCCGGTGATCGGAGTACCGGTCCCGCTGCGCTACCTCGACGGCATGGACTCCCTGCTCTCCATCGTGCAGATGCCCGCGGGCGTTCCGGTGGCCACCGTGTCCGTCGGCGGCGCGCGCAACGCCGGGCTGCTCGCCGTGCGGATTCTCGGATCGTCGGATCCCGTTCTCCGGTCGAGGATGGAAGCGTTCCAGAGCAGCCTCGAACAACTCGTGCTCGACAAGGACGCGGCGTTGCGCGACAAGTTGCTCGGCGGAGACTGAGTAGACCTCAGCGATCGCCGGGCACAAGTCCGAGGCGTGTCGCGAGGAACTCGAGTACTTCGGTCAGCGCATCATGGGTCGGCTCGCCCGGCGCGTCGATGAGATCGACGGTCAACGGCGAATGTGGTGTGGGAAGCGGTGATTCGGGATTGGCGGCAGAGTCGGGTATCTCGATGGCGAGGAACGAGTCCCCGAGGAGCTCACGCAGGAACCGGAAACGCGATGCCGGTGACATCCGGTCACCGCAGAAACGCACGCCCATCACGTCGAGCCCGCGTTCGCAGCGTGCGACCACCGTGCGCAGGTCCTCGGGACTCACGTCGATCGAGTGAGCCAGTCGCGGAGTCAGGGCACCCGGCAACGACGGTTGCGCGACCACGGGTGCCAGCATTCGTTCGTCGGTTGCTATCGCGAGGGCGAACCCACCTGTGAAGCACATGCCCACCGCCCCCACACCGGGGCCGCCGCACCGCTCGTGCTCCTCGGCGGCGAGCGCACGCATCCAGTCGGCCGCCGGTGAGGTCTTACCCGATGCCAGGATGGTGAACTCTCGACTGATGCATGCCCGCGCAAGGGTTCCGAGCATTGTGGTCGCGGCACCCACGACACCGAGATTCGACGGCCTCGGGTCGCGCCCGTCGACGCCGAAGAGCGATGGCATCACCGCGGTCGCCCCCAGCGCTGCGACCTTGCGTGCGAAATCGGCGACATCAGGACTGATGCCGGGCATCTCGGCTATCACGATGACCGCCGGACCGTCGCCGAGGCTGTAGACCCGACGGCTGACGCCGTTGTGAGTCGCGATCCGGACGTCGAAGTCGGTGAGCTGGTCGTCGGAGGAGCCGCGGGTCACCGCGCCGCCTTCGTCCCGCCGGTGTCCTGTGCGCGTTCTGTCGGAACAAGGCTGCCCTGCAGTGCCCAGTCGAATTGTCGACCGGCCAGTCGGGCTACCGGCGGCAGGTCGGGTGAGTCGGACGGGATGATGGTGGGACGGATCAATGTGTACTGCTTGCCTTTTCTCGTGATCCCCGCGGAGCCGGCGGCCAGTGTGTTGCGTACCCAGTCGGTGTCCCGGCCATAGGCGAGGATGATGAAGAGCTTCGGCTCGTCGCGCGTGCCGCCGACCCACGCGAGGACAGGAGTCGAGTAGGTGCGTCCGCTACGACGACCGACGTGGTGCACCATGGCCCACGGTGGCAGATACGGCGCCCAGCGGCGTTGGATCGGATTGGTGATCTTCTTGTTGGCGCGTGCCAGCCAGTCGGGCAACTGCATGATCACCACTCTGCCGTATGGGGCGCACTCCGTGAAGAGGCAGCGTTAATCGGAGTGCGCCCGGCAGGCAGTGCGTCGGTGTCACTCGAGTACGAGGTCGGCGCGTTCGGATGCCGCCCGCGAAGCGAGATCGGTGTCGGGCGTTGGTGAGACCCACACCAGGCTTGCTCCGATGCTCAAAGGTGTGACGAGATTGGTGAGAATTCCTGTGCCGGTGTGCCATTCGCGTGTGGAGAGTACGCGGTTGGTGGACCCGATGCCGGCGGAGGAGGCGAGCGTCGACGCGGAGTCGAGCACCTCTGTCGTCGTCCGACCGTCGAGTGCCGCACCGGAGTAGCGGGGCGGGGAGTACTGATCGCCATGCACGCGGACGGCCGATGCGTAGTCGCTGACCCCGGGCGGGAGGTCGGCGACGCCGAGCCCGAACGGGTCGAGAGAGGCGACGACCAACTCTTCGGCATCGGCGTGGGTGTCGATACCGGCCGCGCTCGTGAACACGACACGAGCGGTGTCGCTCTCGGTGTCGACATGCACATGGGCGCCCACCCACCACGAGCCCAGCAGGATCGCAGCGCTCTGCCAATGCTCTGGCAGATCGACCACGACGTCGTCGCCGGGTACCAGTCCCACCTCGACGAGCAGGTAGTTGGCGGTCTTCGCCGCCCAATTGCCCAGCGTCGCCGCAGACAACTCGGTGCGCTCGCCGGTGTGGTCGTCGTAGTAGGTCAGAAGGGGCCGGGCCCAATCGTCGACGCGTCCGAGGAGTGTGGTCGTCACTGTGTCGCCGCTCATCAGTTCACACACACCGGTCCGTCTGTTCCCGCTGTGATCGGCGGGGCGTTGTTGCCGACTCGCGCACTCGCGGGTGCGTTGTCCGTCTGCGGTCCGGTGTCAGCGATGGAACCCGGTCCGGCGAAGGTGTTGGTGAGGACCAACTTGAGGTGATGCTCGTCGAGGTCGGGTTGTGCCTCGATCCGCACCGCCTGCAGGTCCTTGGCGAGCAACTGCGCACCCGCGTTGTCCGCACTGTGCGCGTAGATCACCGAATCCTTGATGTCCGCCGGCGTGCTGCTGGTCTTGCCCGCATGGAATCCCTTGTTGGTCAGGATGTTCGAGACGTTACCCGCGAGGCCGTCGATGGTGCCCGCGTTGTCGACGTCGACCGTGTAGTCGCCTCGCTGCGATTGGGGCTTCGACGCTCCGCTGTCGAGCAGATTGCTGGTGAAGACGTGCACGGCATTCGGGTCGACGGACACGACGCTCTGCTGCCCGTCTTCGCTCCACCCGTGCTCGTCGAGCACTGGGATCGTCGCGAACTTCACCCGGCCTCCGCTGAGATCCTTGAGCTGCTCGGCGAACTGCACCACGTTCCAGTCGTCGTCGATGACCACCGATCGCGAGACGGCGTCCTCGAGTTCGTTGAGCTTGGACGGATCGGTCAGGGTGTGTGCCGACAGGATCTTCTGCGTCAGCGAGGCCATGTAGACCTGCTGGCGTGTGATGCGGTCGAGGTCGCCGCGCGGTAGTCCGTGTCGTTGGCGAACGAAGCTCAGAGCCTGTGGGCCGTTGAGCGTCTGCCTGCCCGCGTGAAAGCGTGCGCCCGAGAACGGTTCGTTCACAGCGTCTTTGAGGCACACGTCGACGCCGCCGACAGCCTTGGTCAGCAACGCGAAGCCGAGTAGACCGACCTCGGCGTAGTGGTCGACCTTGACTCCGGTGAGATCGGCAACGGTGTCGATCAGGGCTTTGCGGCCGGCGAGGGTGCCCTCGCGTTCGGCCTCGTTCTCGGGCTTGCCCGCTTCGACGGCTGTCCTGCGTGTGCCCTCGCGGGTCGTGCCGTAGGCCGCGTTGATCTTGGACATCCCGATGCCGGGCACGGACACGTACGAGTCGCGGGGGATCGAGATCGCCGTCGCCGACGATCCGTCGTTGGGGATGCGGATGAGCAGGATGGTGTCGGTGTTCGTGGAGACGTCGTCGCCCGCTCGCAGCCATTTGAGCTCTTCGGGAGAGAGTGGCTTGCCCTTGGCATCCGTGCGCGAGTCCGTGCCCACCAGCAGGATGTCGGTGGCGCCGTCGTCTGCCCCGCCGAGACCGAGGCCGCCGAGTTGCGTGATCTTCGACGTGAGGCCGTTGACACTGCTCCACGCGTATCCGGTGCAGACAAGGACGGCGACCGACACGAGCGCGACCAGGCCACGTCCCCATGCCTTACGGCCGAATGCGCCTGCTGTCGCGAGTGCCCCGCGAGCGGGTGGCGGAGGTGGCGGCGGCGCGGTCGAGTTCGTCTCCGACGACGATTTCGTCGTGTGAATCTCTCCGGAGCGACGTTGGCGAGGTCGGCGTCGGCCGACCGGCTCGCCTGGGATCTCGTTTTCCGACGCCCGCCCGGGCGCGTGGGTGCCCGCGTCGGGTCGGGTCCGTCGCGGCGGTTGCTGGGCGCGCGTCCGCTGCGCATCCGGCCGTCCTCGACGCCGTGCGTCTGGGTCGGGCCGACGCCGTGCGTCTGCATCGGGTCGACGCCGTGCGTCTGTGCTGCCGTGGCGACGTGCGCCGGGCGCGGCGGCCTCGGGGTGTTGGCGGCTCCGGCGGGGGCCGCGGGGCTGGTCGCGCGCGTCCTGGCCGGCGCGTCGAGGATGGGCCGCCTGGGACTCGTCGGCGCGTTGTGGGCCGGTGGGCCGCCGTCGCGCGCCTTCGGGTCGTGACTCCACGAGTGGTCAGATCCTTTGCAATCGTCGAATCCGGCGTTCGAACTCCGGTAGGGGAGTCACGTCCCGTTCCCCGCGGGACGCATGTGAGAGCCGTTATTCAAGAGGTTGACGTTACTGAAGTTGTTGCACTGACGTCAGGCTACTGAAGTGGCGCCGGATATCGCGGTTGCAACGCCGACGGATGTCGGCGACGCGAAACGTCCGGCGTGATGATCGACACCTCGGACGCCGAGCAGCCGGGTCGCAACGCATCCGAGCGTGGTGTGCGGCACGATGAGGCCATGTACGGAGACGGTGGATCAAACGCGGCCGCGGGCGGACCGGACGCCGCGCCGTCTGGCGGCAACCCGGTGTCGGTTCCGCACCCGGGTGCCGTGGCAGGCGAGGTTCCTGCGACGGGTACGGAAGCGGTGGCCGGCACTGTGTGGATCGTCGGAGCGGGAGGTCAACTCGGCACGGCGCTGCTCGAGTCTCCGCGCAGATCTCCTCGTGTGCGTGCACTGACGTCGCGTGAGGTCGACATCACCGATGCTGCGTCGGTAGCCGACGCCTTCGTCGATCTCGCCGCGGGAGACGTCGTCGTCAATTGTGCGGCGTACACGAACGTCGACGCTGCTGAGTCGGAACCGCAGCGGGCCGCCGCGGTCAACGCTCTGGGGCCCGCGCATCTCGCGGCACAGACATCGCAGGCCGGGGCATGGCTGATCCACATCTCCACCGACTACGTCTTCGGAGGTGCCGCCGCCGGCACCCCGCGCGCCGACGCGCCGCGCCGCGAACCGCGGACGACGCCGTACGAAGCGGTCGAGGTCGACAGTGCTGATGCACCCGAGACCGTCTATGGCGCAACCAAACTCGAGGGCGAGCACGCTGCGCGGGCTGCCGACCCGTCTGTCACCGTCGTGCGCACGGCATGGGTGTACACCGGCGGTGCCGATAGTCCAGACTTCGTCGGCACGATGCGCCGTCTCGAGGCGACGCGTGACGCGATCACCGTCGTCGACGA
This sequence comes from Gordonia otitidis, assembly GCF_020735545.1. Classification (NCBI taxonomy): domain Bacteria; kingdom Bacillati; phylum Actinomycetota; class Actinomycetes; order Mycobacteriales; family Gordoniaceae; genus Gordonia; species Gordonia otitidis. The sequence continues at coordinate 330,283 of NZ_CP085974.1, read as the reverse complement.
TCAGACCGGGTCGCCGACCTATGCCCGCGACCTGGCAGACGGATTATGGGAACTGGCCGCCCGTTCCGGCGACGATGCGGTGGGCGGAACGGTGCTGCACGCCACCAATGCCGGCGAGGCCACCTGGTTCGACGTCGCGCAAGCGGTGTTCGCCGAGGTCGGAGCAGATCCCGAGCGTGTCTCGCCGGTCACGACCGACGAATTCCCCAGGCCGGCGCCGCGCCCGGCCTACTCGGTCCTCGACGCTGCCTCGTGGGCTCGTGCCGGACTGACCCCACTCCGCGAATGGCGTGCGGCTCTGCACGCGGCGATCACCGATGCCGTCGTCGGCGTCGGCTGAGGCCGTTCGTTACCCTGACCGGGTGACTTCAGCCCTCGGTGTCGTGACGGTGACCTATTGGTCCGGCGGCCACGTGGAGACCTTCTTGAAAAGTCTCGACCATGCGACCTCCTCGGTTCCCCGTGTCATCATCGCCGACAACGGCTCGGGCGACGGCGCGCCCGAAGCGGCTGCCCGCGACCACGACAACGTGACGTTGGTGCACACCGGCGGCAACATCGGGTACGGCGGGGGTATCAATCGGGCCGTCGCCGAACTCGGGCCGGACGTCGAGTTCATCGTGATCGCCAATCCGGACGTCGAGTGGTCGCCCGGTGCCATCGACGAGCTCGTCGCGGCGGCGGCGCGGTGGCCGCGCGCGGGATCGCTCGGCCCTTTGATCTACGAGCCCGACGGTTCGATCTATCCGTCCGCGCGTCGCGTGCCGAGCCTCGTGTCGGGAACCGGGCACGCGCTGCTCGGCACGATCTGGAAGTCGAATCCGTGGACTGCCGCCTACCGCGCCGACGACGTCGAGCCGAGCGAGCGACCCGTCGGCTGGCTGTCGGGTTCGTGTCTGCTGGTGCGGCGCGAGGCATTCGAGGCGATCGGTGGATTCGACGAGCGGTACTTCATGTACATGGAGGACGTCGACCTCGGTGACCGCCTCGGCAGGGCGGGCTGGCTGAACCTCTACGTGCCCGGAGCCGAGGTCACCCACACGAAGGGACACAGCGCCGGTCGTGACCCCGGTGCCATGCTTCCCGCACACCACCGCAGTGCCTACCAGTTCCAGGCCGACCGCAATCCGGGGCCGCTTCGTGCGCCGATCCGTCTCGCTTTGCGCATAGGTCTCGCACTCCGCTCCCGCCTCGCCGTACGTGCGGCGGGGCGAGACACGATCGATGATGATTCGACCACCTCGAGAGGACACGACAAGTGACCGGATTCAGCGTCCCCAGCACGGCAACGGCGGCTCCGACGCCCAGTGCAGACGTCGACATGTCGAAGACGCAGGCGGTGATTCTCGTCGGTGGAAAGGGAACGCGCCTACGCCCGCTCACGCTGTCGGCGCCCAAGCCGATGCTCCCGGTGGCAGGCCTGCCGTTCCTGACGCATCTCCTGTCGCGTATCCGCGCGGCCGGAATCACCGACGTCGTGCTGAGCACCTCGTTCAAGGCGTCGGTGTTCTCCGAGTACTACGGTGACGGGTCGAAACTCGACCTGCGCATGCGGTACGTCACTGAGGACGAGCCGCTCGGCACCGGTGGCGGCATCCGTAACGTGCTCGATCTCCTCACTGCCGAAGACGTCGTGGTGTTCAACGGCGACGTGCTCAGCGGTACCGACATCGGTCAGGTGGTCGCGACGCATCAGCGCAGCGACGCCGACGTCACGCTGCATCTCGTCCGTGTCGGTGACCCGCGCGCCTACGGATCGGTGCCGACAGACGACAACGGCAGGGTGACCGCATTCCTGGAGAAGACCCAGGACCCGCCGACCGATCAGATCAACGCGGGCACCTACGTGTTCCGCCGCGAGATCATCGAGCAGATCCCCGCGGGTCGCGAGGTGTCGGTGGAGCGCGAGGTGTTTCCGAGCCTGCTCGCCGACGGCAAGCACGTCCAGGGCTATGTCGACCACACCTACTGGCGGGACATGGGGACGCCCGAGGACTTCGTGCGCGGCTCCGCCGACCTCGTGCGGGGCATCGCCCCCTCGCCGGCCCTCGGCGATCGACACGGTGAGTCGCTGGTCCACGAGGGTGCGGGCATCGCGCCGGGCGCCGTCCTCATCGGCGGGACAGTGGTCGGCCGCGGGTGCGAGGTCGGACCGCGTGCACGGCTCGACGGTGCCGTGCTGTTCGACGGGTCGGTGGTCGAAGCGGGTGCCGTGGTCGAGCGCAGCATCGTCGGCAAGGGCGCACGGATCGGTCCTCGGGCGTTGATCCGTGACACCGTCATCGGTGACGGCGCTGACGTGGGAGCGCGCTGCGAGTTGTTGCGTGGAGCGCGGGTGTGGCCGGGCGTTGCGCTACCCGACGGGGGTGTGCGCTTCTCGACCGACGTGTGACGCCTCGGGGCGGCGCGAGCGCGTGGCGCCTGACGTGTCAGCGTGCCTTGGCGGCAGCGAGCACCCCGCCACCGAGTGGCACCACCACCGGCAGGAGCTGGTCGTCGTCGGCGATCCGCAGCGCCGCGGTCCGCGCGGCGCTGGTCACCGGGTCGGTGCGCGTGGGATCTCCGACAGCGCCCGATGCGGTCGCGTTGTGCACGACGACCACACCACCGGGCCGTAGCATCCGGACCGCCTCGTCGACGAATGTCGGGAGGTCGATCAACGGGCCGTCGATGAAGACGAGATCGTACGAACCGTCGGACAGACGCGGCAGCACCTCGCGCGGCGTCCCGTTGATCAGTCGGGTTCTGCCGGGCGGGATGTCGGCGCCGGAGAAGGACGCTCGGGCCGCGCGATGGTGTTCGGGTTCCGGATCGATCGTCGTCAGCACTCCCTCGGCGGACATGCCGCTCAGCAGCCACAGGCCGCTGACGCCGGTTCCGGTGCCGATCTCGGCGACCGCACGGGCGTCACAGGTGCGGGCGAGCATCGCCAGCAGTGCACCCACCGCTGGGCTGACGGGTTCGGTACCGAGTTCTTCTGCGCGCGTTCGCGCGGCGGCCAACGCGTCGTCTTCGACGATCGCCGACTCGGCATAGTCGATCAGGGCGGCGGCATCGGCACCGGTGCGTGCATCGGTCATGCCATGACATTAGGCCGCCCACGCCCTCGCATGACAGTGGGACGCCGATTCGGGTGTCGAGGCTCGTGGACATGCGGACCGAAAACCGACCCATCCGAATCGGCCAGGGCTCCGACGTACTCAGTGGAGAACGTGTTCAGCGGAGAACGTACTCAGCGAAGACTTACTCAGTGAAAGCTCAGGCGTCTCACACTGCGACCACACCGCCGTGGGAGAAGGTGAGACAACAGCACGGACACGGCGATCGGAATAGGCATCGTCCGGTGCGTGTTCAAGATAGTGAATTCGTGTCGAAACACACTCGTGTCGCCGCAGGATATCCGGCGCGTGAGTGGTCGGGCGGGACACCGGTTCGACACTGATTCCACACTCGCATACAGCAGAAGGGAACCGGCCACCAGCGATGACTGATCCCCAGACGTCCACCACCGCAGAACTGAACACAGGAGTACAGAGCACGGCATCGATGGAGGGTGGGCACGTGGAGCGCGGATCGTCGGATACTGGAGCGCAGTCGGTCGAGACGATGGACGTGATCCCTGCCGGAACCGCGGGTTTCGATGCGACCGGTGACGAGTTCCTGATGCCGACGTGGGATGAGCTGGTCCGTGAGCACGCCGACCGCGTGTACCGACTGGCCTACCGACTGTCCGGCAACCAGCACGACGCCGAGGACCTGACGCAGGAAACCTTCATCAGGGTCTTTCGCTCACTGTCGAACTATCGTCCAGGCACCTTCGAGGGCTGGCTGCACCGCATCACCACCAACCTGTTCCTGGACATGGTTCGCCGTCGCAACAAGATCCGCATGGAGGCGCTGCCCGAGGAGTACGACCGCGTTCCCGGCGACACCCCCGACCCTGAGCAGATCTACGCTGACGCCAATCTCGACCCCGACCTTCAGGCGGCGCTCGACTCACTGACCCCGGACTTCCGTGCGGCTGTGGTGCTGTGCGACATCGAGGGATTGTCCTACGAGGAGATCGCCACCACCCTGGGGGTCAAGCTGGGAACGGTGCGTAGTCGTATTCACCGCGGGCGGCAGACCATCCGCGATCACCTCGCGGCCCGTGGCCACCAGAACCGACGCTCGGTCGCCGTCGGAAACTGATCATCTCACCCCCTCCGGGAACCCCGGGCACCGTCGTGCCGTTGGTGATTCGGATAGGCTGTGGTGCCGGCACGGGCAAGCAGCCGACCTTCGCCGAGCGGAGCCGACTCCGCTTCCACTCGCGGAGAGCAGACCTGTGAAGAGGGGTGAACCACACATGATGGACGGCCGACGGGATCCACGAGAACCCGCAACGGACGCCGACAGCAGCGCGAACGTCGAGGCACCAGGCCCCGACCGCCCACTGCACGTCGACGATGCGGCTCATCCCGGCGGTGTGGCCCATCCCGGCGGTGTGGCCCAGTCTCCGGATCTGCGTGGACGACGCCGGTCGCCATGGAACCCGGCCACGTGGTCGCCGGCCACGTCCTCGTTCGCACCCAACCCCGCTTTTCGACGCCCCCGTCCCCGCCGATTCGCTTCGACGGAGCACCTCGCGCCTGAGGCCGTCGCGGCCTTTGTCGACGGCGAACTCGGAATGACAGCGCACGTCAGGGCCACGCATCACCTCGCGCTGTGTCGCGAGTGCATGGATGCCGTCGACGCGCAGCTCGATGCCCGTACGCGCCTGCGTGACTCCGGCACGGTGGCGATGCCTGCCGATCTGCTCGGTCAGTTGAGTCAGATCCCCACCCGCGAAATCGATATGACCGGCACGCACGACCGGCGCGAGGCCGGTCGTCGTCCGAGCCCGTTCCCCGGTGGCCGGTCGCACGGCCCCCTCGCGGCCCCCGGTGCGCTCAGCGCGTCAGCCATACCTCCTGCCCCGAGCCCCGTGAGGGCACCGCGCCCGGCACCGAACTCCGTGAATGGGTCGGGTGACCCGGTCGACGGTGAGGCTGTTCGCGGGCGCCGTAACCGCTGGCGCGGGCGCTGAGAACCGGAAACGAACGCGTGGGAGCAGACGACATCGACGACACCGCTACCGGCGGATCGGACGGCGATCAGCGCCGTCGGCAGCCGGACGATTCCGCCTTCAGCCGCGAGAACGCCTCCACGACGGGTGGACTGGCACCACGAGACGATGCCGACGGCGAAACCCGGCGCAACCAGCCACGGCACGTCCCCGTGTCCCCGGCGACCGCGCAGGTGTTCGGTCGGCCCGATGGTGTCCGCGGCTCTTTCGCGAGTACCCCGTCGTCGACGAAGCCCTCGCCACAGATAGCGCCCCCTGACCCGGTGCTCGCCGAGGCGTTCGGCAGGCCGGAGGGGTCCGACGAGACACTTCAGCGCGATCCGCTCGCCGCGTACGGCGTCACGACCGATGAACCCGCGCCTGCCGATCCGTGGCGGGATCCGGAGAGCATCGCCTCCCTCGACGCACCCGCTCTCGTGGACGCGTCGGCGGTACCGCCGACTGTCGCCGGACCCAAACTGGGCGTCAAGGATGTGCTGTTCGGCAAGCGGGTGACGTGGTACGCCCTGGCCGCGCTCGGTGTGCTCGCTCTTCTCATCGGCGTCCTGGGTGGGTTGGTCGGCAGGTGGACAGCGGAGGTCGCGTCACCGCTGAACAGCGATACCGTCAAACTCTCGACCGGCGACGCCGGAGACGGTGGCGGAGAACCGAAGTCGGCGGTCGCACGAGTCGCCAAGGCCGTCGAGAAATCGGTGGTCTCGGTGGATGTGCGAACAGCGAGCGCCTACGGGACCGGATCGGGGTTCGTGATCGACTCCGCCGGCTACATCCTCACCAACAATCACGTCATCTCGATGGCCGCCAATGATCGCAGCGCAAAGCTCGAGGTCGTGTTCTCCGATCGAAACCGTGTGCCCGCTCGCATCGTCGGCCGCGACATTCGCACCGATCTCGCGGTGCTCAAGGTCGACAACGTCGCGAACCTGACGGTGGCGAAGATCGGGAACTCCGACGATCTGCAGATCGGTGAGGAGGTCGTGGCGTTCGGTTCACCGCTCGGGCTCGACCGCACTGTCACCAGCGGGATCGTCAGCGCGACGCACCGTGCAGTGCCGTTGCCCCCCGACGCCGAATCCGACACCGACGCGGTGATCGACGCCATCCAGACCGACGCGGCGATCAACCCCGGCAACTCCGGCGGCCCGCTCGTTGACGAGTCGGCGGCCGTGGTCGGGATCAACACGGCCATCGCATCGGGAGCCGGCGGCTCGATCGGTCCGGGCTTCGCCATTCCCATCAGCCAGGCCATCCCGATCGCGCAGTCACTCATCCGCGACGGCAAGGTCAACCATCCGCAGATCGGCGTCAGCGCCAGCTCGGTCCGCAACGACAGAGTGCTCGGTGCGGGAATCCGGAATGTCGTCGCCGACGGGCCTGCCGCGCAGGCGGGCGTCAAGGAAAGCGACGTCATCACCTCCTTCAACGGCCGCAACATCGAGAGTGCCGACGAATTGACGGTTGCGGTCCGGACGACGAAGATCGGTGAGCGGGTGCCGTTCACGTACTGGCGTGACGGACGAACGTTCAACGGGTCGATCACCACGGCCAGCGACTAGCGGCACCGGGTAGGGGTCCGAACGCAGGGCCCGAACACCGGGTCGCCGGACTCCGATCGTCGGATCCGTTCACGAAGTAGGGAAGTGCGATGTTCAGCAGCGTCGGTTGGGGTGAGGTCCTCATCCTGCTCGTCGCGGCGTTGGTCATCCTCGGTCCCGAGCGTCTGCCCGGCGCCGTGTCGTGGACGATGCAGTCGCTTCGTAAAGCACGCGAGTACGCGACGGGCGCGACCGATCAGTTGAAGAACGACTTCGGTCCGGAGTTCGACGAGCTGCGCAAGCCGCTGTCGCAGCTCAACGAGCTCCGCGGCATGACACCGCAATCGATCGTCACCAAGCACCTCTTCGACGGTGACTCGTCCATCTTCACCAGCGGGCCGTCGTCGAACACCGTCGAGCGCGATGGGCAGACGCCGCCGATCAAGCCCGTCTCGGCGCCGATGCCCGTGCCCACGGACGATCCCGTCTCGGGAACGACGACGCAGTCCACCGGGCGCAAGCACGACGTGAGCGACTGGGACGCGACCTGACGGTCACACGGGGTGCCCGGTGGGCGTCGGCTCCCTCAGCCGTGCCGGGTGGTGTCGATGCCCAGGCTCATGCCCGCCAGGCCGCGACGACGCACCGCGAGCTTGTCGGCGATCGCGCGCAGTGCCCGACCCGACGCCGACTCGGGTGACGAAAGCACAACGGGCTCACCGGAATCGCCGCCCTCACGCAGGGCGGTCTCCAACGGCACCTGACCGAGCAACTCGACAGGTGAGCCGACAGCGCGGGTGAGCCGCTCGGCTACCTTCTCGCCGCCCCCGGAACCGAACGGCTCCATGCGTGTGCCGTCGGGCAACTCGAGCCAGGACATGTTCTCCACGACACCGAGGATCTTCTGCCTGGTCTGGAGAGCAATCGCTCCTGCTCGTTCGGCGACCTCGGCGGCCGCCTGCTGCGGTGTGGTGACCACGAGGATCTCGGCTCCCGGGATCAGCTGTGCGATCGAGATGGCGACGTCGCCGGTACCCGGCGGCAGGTCGAGGAGCAGCACGTCGAGGTCACCCCAATAGACGTCGGCGAGGAACTGCTGCAGCGCCCGGTGCAGCATCGGGCCGCGCCAGGTGACCGGGGTGTTCCCGTCTGTGAACTGGCCTATCGAGATGAACCGCACGTCGTGGCTGATCGGCGGCATGATCATCTTCTCGACCTGCGTCGGTTTGGCGTCGCTGCCCAGCATGCGCGGGACGGAATGACCGTAGATGTCAGCGTCGAGCACCCCCACCGACAGTCCGCGTTGCGCGAGGGCGGTCGCCAGGTTCACGGTCACCGACGACTTGCCCACGCCGCCCTTGCCGGACGCGACGGCGTACACCCGCGTCAGCGAGCCGGGCTGCGCGAACGGGATCACGGGCTCCGCCTTGTCCCCGCGAAGCTTCTTGCGGAGTTCCGTGCGTTGCTCGTCGTCCATCACATCGAGGTCGACACGGATCGTGCCGACCCCGGGGACATCGGCCACGGCCTTTTCGACGCGGCCGGAGATCTCGCTGCGCATCGGACACCCGGACGTCGTGAGGTACACGGTGACGTCGACACTCGCATCGTCGTTGACCTGCACCGACTTGAGCATCCCCAGCTCGGTGATCGGTTTGCCGATCTCGGGATCGTTGACCCTGCTCAGTGCAGATCGGATCGCGGACTCGGTTGGTTGGACTCCGGTAGTCATCTCCGCCAGCTTAGCGCCGCGATCAGTGCAGATAGAGAACGGGTGCGGACCGCATCGTCACCAGCGCAGCGTAGGCAGCTACCGCGGCGCCACCCTGAGTGCTGGAGTGCTCGTGGTGGCCGGTCCCGGCTTCTTGGGTGCCACCTGCGGCTTGGGCGCGGGCTGTCCGGGAATCGTGATGCCCGGAGGCAGGCAGAGCGCACCGAAACACTGTTGGGTCGGCGTCGTCGAACTCGGCGGTGACGACGAATCCGACGGCGAGCCCGGTGCCGAGGGCGCGGGGCTCGACGGCTGACCCGGCTTCGACGGCTTGGAGCTCGACGGCGACGACGGTCGTTTGGGCTCGGGGATCGGGTTGGTCGGCATCACCCCGGTCGCATACGCGGCCGCCCAGGCGAGGACGTTGTTCACGTAATCCATCGAGTGGTTGTAGCGGTAGACAGCTGCGACCTTGTTCTTGTCGGTCATGATGTCGGTGAAACCCGAGCACAGGTACCGGCCGGCCGAGTAGGTGGCGTCGAAGATGTTGTTCGGGTCGGCTTTGCCGTCGCCGTTCGCGTCGGCGCCCCACGCCGCCCAGGTACTCGGAATGAACTGCATGGGGCCCATCGCTCGCGCGAAGCCGCCCTGGTGTCGGATCACCTCGTTGCCCGCGAGGGAACCGTCGAGAACGGGCCCCTCGATGGGATTGATGGTGTTGCCGTACTGGTCGACCGAACCGTTGCTCGCGTGATTGGACTCGATCCGCCCGATACCGGCGAGCAGGAACCACGGCAGCTTGCATTGGGCTTCTTCCGACCCGATGCGGTTGGCGGCCAACTTGTAGGCCTGCAGCACGACGCCGGGGATGCCCAGCGGGCCCGAGGGTAGATCAGCTGCGAGTCGGTACTGGGGTGCGGCGGTAGCCGCTGCCTCGGCAGCGGCCGCCGAGACGGTGGGCGGTGGTGCGAATCCCAGCAAGGCCACAGGCTCAGCCGGCGCGACGGCGGCCAGTACTGTCGGCTGCTTCTCGGGTTCTACCTGCGCCGCGGTCGGCACGCCTCCCTGGGCGCTGGATGTGGCTGCCCCGAGGACCATGGCTCCCACGAGGGCTCCGCCGGCACCGACAGCGAGTGCCCGAGCGGGCAGTCGGGTGCGCTTGGGGCCACGACGACGTCGAAACGGGCGCGGTGCCTTCAACTCCAGACCTCCACGCGACCACCGATGTCCATCCGTCGATCCTGACCCGTCACCGACACTCCATTGCCTCCACAGTCCGCCTGCGCCCAGCCGCCGTGTTGTGCACGAGCAGGAAGGGCCCACCCCGGAAAGAAACGCCGGGTGCTGTCGCCGAGCCGGTGTCGGTCGACTTCGTTCGACAGACACCGGTCCGACGGCGCTCCGGCTGTGACCCACCATACATATGGGTCACGCGTCCGATTGCGGAACCTCCACAAAAGTTCACCATGTGAAAGTCATCGCGTGATCTGCCCGCGAAGTTACGCCCGCCCGACCTCGGCGGGTCGCGGTCACCGATCCGGGTGGCGCCGCGCTTTCGTCGACGCCTGTGAGGCTTCGCGGTGGTCGAGGGGGCCTTCGATGCCGTCGAGCCGCGCCGCGAGCCGGTCGGTGAGGTCGTCGAGCAGGTCGTCGAGTTCTTTACGCAGGTAGTCGCGTGTGACGGTGTCTCCGACCGCGAGGCGTACCGCTGCGAGTTCGCGGGCCAGGAACTCCGTGTCGGCCTTGGTCTGCGCGGCGCGGGCACGATCCTCGTCGAGCGCGACCCGGTCACGGTTCTCCTGGCGATTCTGTGCGAGCAGGATCAGCGGTGCTGCGTACGCCGCCTGCGTGGAGAAGGCCAGGTTGAGCAGGATGAACGGATAGGGGTCGAACCGCAGGGCCACCCAACTCAGGTTGATGATGATCCACACGACGACGATCACGGTCTGGATCGCCAGGTAGCGACCCGTGCCGAGAAAGCGCGCGATCCGCTCTGCGTACATGCCGATCAAGTCGCTGTCGACGTGGATCGACGGTCGCCGATTGACTCGCGGCGTATCGAGGCGGCGGGTGCTCTGCTCGCTCGTCATTGACTCGCTCCTGGTGGTGTGCCGTTGCCGCTCGCGGCGCCTGTGGTGCTCGACTCGAGGGAGTCGTCGTCCTCCTCCGGTTCCTTCTCGCGCCAATCACGCGGAAGCATCTCGTCGAGGAGGTCGTCGACGCTCACCGCGCCGAGGAGGTGGTTCTCGTCGTCGACCACGGGACCGCAGACCAGGTTGTACGTCGCGAAGTACCGCGTGACGGTCTCGAGTGAGTCGTCGGGGTGCAACGACTGGAGGTCCATGTCGAGAATGCCGCCGACGATGTTCGCGGGCGGCTCGCGCAACAGGGCCTGCAGGTGCACGCACCCCAGATATCGGCCGGTCGGTGTGGCAGTCGGTGGTCGCACGACGAAGATCATGCTCGCGGCCGCCGGGGTGACGTCGGGATCGCGTACGCGGGCGAGGGCCTCGGCGATCGTGGTCGAGGCCGTCACGATCAGTGGTTCCGATGTCATGAGTCCGCCCGCGGTGTCGGGGGAGTGTGTCAGCAGTCGCCTGACCGGTTCGGACTCCTGCGGATCCATGCGTTCGAGCAGCGACTCCGCCTCGGTGTCCGACAGTTCGCCGAGGAGGTCTGCGGCGTCGTCGGGGTCCATGGCCTCGAGCACGTCGGCTGCCCGGTCGACGTCGAGGTGTGCGAGCACGTCGGTCTGGTCGTCGGGTGGCAACTCCTGCAGGACGTCGGCGAGGCGCTCGTCGTCGAGCGCCTCCGCGATCTCGTCCCGACGCTTGGGGGGGCAACTCGCGCAGCGCGTTCGCGACGTCGGCCGCGCGCATGCCCTCGAACTGCGAGAGCGCCTGCGCCACGCCCTGTCCGGGGAGTTCGAGCGCGCTCTGCGTCAGTCCCTGTACCCGATTCCACTCCACCACAACGGTTTCGCCACGTCGAAGCCCCCGCCGCGCGGGACGTGCCGCGACCCGCGAGACCACCCAGTCGCGCGTACGCGTGCGTTCTATCCCCAGGTCGACGACGATCATGTCGATACCTCTGAGGTCCTCGTGGTCGGGGTCGTCGACGCGCACCCGGGTGTCGAGAATCTGCCCGATCGCGAGCGCCTCTCCCGGGCGTAGATGTAATCGTCGTAGGCTCACGGTGCCCGTGTTCAGGGTGACCGCGGTGGGATCGACGGACGTGACCCGTAGCATCGGTACGAAGATCCGTCGGCGCGTGGCCAATTCGACCGCGAGGCCGAGCACACGCGGCTGCTGTCCGGGCAGGCGAACAGCGATCACCGCATCTCGGACACGACCGATTGACTCACCGTCAGGACCAAGGACCGCCAACCCGACTAATCTGGCCACGAAGACCTTGCTCACCGACGCCATGGGGGTAAGGGTAGTGGCCTAGTGGAGGACATGACATGACCAACCCGCTGAGTTCCGGCCGGCAGACCCCGGGTCTCCCGACTCCGCCCAAAGGGTGGCCGATCGGCTCCTACTCGACGTACGCGGAGGCGCAGCGTGCTGTCGATTACCTCTCCGACGAGAACTTCACCGTGCAGGACGTGACCATCGTCGGCGTCGACCTGATGCAGGTCGAGCGTGTCATCGGTCGGCTCACGTGGGGCAAGGTGATCGGTGGAGGCGTGGTCTCGGGCGCGTGGCTCGGCCTGTTCTTCGGCCTCCTGGTCTCTCTGGTCGTGACCGGTAACCCGATGGTGCCGATCCTGTTCGGTCTCGTCGGCGGTGTCGTCTTCGGTGTGATCTCCACGACCATCCCGTACGCCGCCACGCGCGGCCAGCGCGACTTCGCGTCGACGATGCAGCTCGTCGCCGGTCGGTACGACGTACTCTGCGATCCGAAGAGCGCAGAGAAGGCACGCGACATGCTGGCGCGGCTGAACCCCTGAGTCAGCCGAATTGGTGATCCCGGCCGAATTGCGGCCTCTCCCTTGATGTGGCGGGACCCTCGCGCATCGAACACATTTGGCACGACCGCGCCGAATGTGTTGCTTGTCACTGCCGCGCCGGGCTAGCGTAGCCACCAACGCCATGGCGCGCGACGACGCTCGCTGTGCTGCGTGCGACATCAAGGAGGCTGCGTGCGGAGCAACGGTTACAGGGGCGGCACAGGTAGGGGAGGTGGCAGCGACCGGCCCGTCAAGGCGGGCGGATCGCGGCGCACGTCCATGAGAGCGGCCATTGCCGCCGCAGCTCTCGTGACCGTGTTGCCGATCGTCGCGGCGTGCGGTTCCGGGCACGAGCCGGGCGTCCTGAATCTGTACCCGCCCGCCGACGGCGCTGATTCGATCAGGGCCATGGGCGACAAGTGTTCTCAGGAGTCGGGCGGCAGATATCGCATCGTGACCACCTCGTTGCCGAAGGCAGCCGATGACCAGCGCCTGCAGTTGGCGCGCCGTCTGTCGGGCAACGACAAGAGCCTCGACCTCATGGGCATGGATGTCGTGTGGACTGCGGAGTTCGCCGACGCCGGTTGGCTCACCCCGGTGCCCGACAACCTCACCGGTGAGGTGGAGTCACGGACGCTCGGCGGTCCGTTGGAGACCGCGAAGTGGAAAACCAAGCACGACGACTCCGAGCGGCTGTACGCGATCCCGATCTGGACCAACACCCAATTGCTCTGGTATCGCAAGGATGTTCTCCGCGACACCCTCGACAAGAGTCAACCCGCGAAAACGTGGGACGGCATGGTCGCCGACTCGACGAGCAGCCTCGCCAAGGGTGGGCCCAGTTACATCATGGTGCAGGGCAAGCAGTATGAGGGCTTGATGGTGTGGTTCAACTCGGTGCTCGCGAGTGCGGGTGGCGAGGTGGTCGACCCCAACGATCCGAACAAGGTGACACTCAACGACACTCCCGAGCATCGTGCGGCCACGGTGAAGGCCCTGCAGGTGCTCAAGTCGGTCGCCACCGCTCCCGGCCATGACCCCTCGCTGACCAACGGCGACGAGACCAGTTCGCGCCTCGGGATGGAGACCGGCAAGGCCATCTATCAGGTCAACTGGCCGTTCGTGTTGTCCTCCATGCGGGAGAACGCCGCGGCGGGCAGTGTGCCGTTCTTGACCGATGTGCAACAGTACGCGGGCCTGTTCGCCGACAAGGACAAGTCACCGACCGATGAGCAGTTGGCGCCGGTGACACGCGCGGTACGACAGAAGTTCGACTTCGCACCGTATCCCGGAGTGACCGATGCGATTCCGGCCAAGAGTACGGTCGGCGGCCTCAACATCGCGGTGGCCGACACATCACAGCAGAAGGACCTCGCCTTCGAGGCGGCGATGTGTCTGACCAACGCCCGCGCACAGAAGTTCTACTCCATCGACGCGGGAACCCCGCCGGTCATTTCGTCGCTCTACAGCGATCCCGACTTCCGTGCGGCATATCCGATGGCCGACGACATCAAGCTCCAGCTCGAACCAGAGCACGCCGCCCTGAGGCCGAAATCTCCTGATTATCAGGCGATCTCGACGCTCCTGCAGGCAAAGCTCTCTCCGGTCGGTTCCTGGGATCCCGAGACGCTCGTGGATCAACTGGCCGAGCAGGTGCAACGGGCGATCAACGGGGAGGGGCTCATCCCATGACATCCGGCAACGACGACACGGGTCACGACCAGGAGTCCGAGCACAGGGCAAAGCACGCACTGCCTGGCGACGGCGAGGATTCGGGTGGATCGAGCAGCGCCGACATCTCCACCGGGCACGGGCCCGGATCATACGGGCGCACAGTGCATTCGGACGCGTGGACTCCTCCCGAACGTCTCGGACGGCCCAGCGGTGGAGAACCCGAGCACGCGGCATCGACGTCAAACGCGTCAGCGCCCAACGAGTCGACGCCGCCGCCGACGCCCACTGCTGCAGAGGCCGGCGTGGTCGGGGCGGCCGCGCGCCGGGGTGCTCCCGCGTCGACGGCGACCCTGGTACGTGAGGAATCGGCGTCCAAGCCCGTGAAGCGATCGCGGGAGGTCAGCGAGGGCAAGAAGCAGGAACGTCGACTGGCGTACTGGTTGATCGCGCCCGCCGTGATCCTCATGCTCGCGGTCACCGCGTACCCGATCATCTACGCCTTCTGGTTGTCGCTCAACAAGTCGAGTCTCTCGGCTCCGGGGGAGCGGGAATTCACCTGGTTCAGCAATTACGGCACCGTGCTCAGCTCCAACTACTGGTGGACGGCGTTCTTCGTGACGGTAGGGATCACAGTGGTGTCCGTGGTCATCGAGTTCGTGCTCGGTATGGCCGTCGCACTCGTGATGCACCGCACCATCTTCGGCCGGGGCGTGATCCGAACCGTCGTGCTGATCCCCTACGGCATCGTGACGGTTGCGGCCGCGTTCTCGTGGTACTACGCATGGACCCCCGGAACCGGGTACCTCGCGAATCTGCTGCCCGACGGTAGTGCACCGCTCACCCAGCAGTGGCCGTCACTGGCGATCATCGTGCTCGCCGAGGTCTGGAAAACGACACCGTTCATGGCACTGCTGCTGCTCGCCGGACTCGCGTTGGTTCCCGACGAACTGCTCAAGGCCGCTGAGGTCGACGGCGCGGGCGCATGGACCCGCCTGCGTCGCATCATCATTCCGATGATGAAACCCGCGATCCTGGTCGCGCTGCTGTTCCGAACGCTTGACGCGTTCCGCATCTTCGACAACATCTACGTCTTGACGGCAGGCAACAACAACACCTACTCGGTCTCGATGCTCGGTTACGACAACCTGTTCAAGGCCTTCAATCTGGGTGTGGGATCGGCGATCTCGATACTCATCTTCGTGTGTGTCGCGATCATCGCGTTCATCTTCATCAAGGGCTTCGGTACCGCCGCGCCCGGCTCCGACAACGAGGGGAGGTAGGCCGCCGTGAACCGCACCGCCAAATCCCGTGTCGGGTGGCTGATCGCCGACATACTGGTCGTGCTCTACGCGATCATTCCGCTGCTGTGGATCATCAGCTTGTCGTTCAAACCGGCGAGCAGCGTGACAGACGGTAGATTCATCCCGGCGCAGTGGACGTGGGAGAACTACTCAGGGATCTTCCAGACGAGCGCCTTCACCTCCGCCTTGCGTAACTCGCTGGGCATCGGTCTGATCACCACGCTGATCGCGGTCGCGATCGGCACGATGGCCGCCTACGCCGTTGCGCGCCTCGACTTTCCCGGGAAGAAGCTACTCGTCGGTGCAGCGCTGCTGATCGCCATGTTCCCCCAGATCTCGTTGGTCACACCGTTGTTCAACATCGAACGCAGCATCGGGCTCTTCGACACCTGGCTCGGGCTGATCCTCCCGTACATCACCTTCGCGTTGCCGCTGGCGATCTACACGCTCTCGGCGTTCTTCCGGGAGATCCCATGGGAGTTGGAGAAAGCGGCGAAGATGGACGGTGCGACCCCGTTTCAGGCGTTCCGGAAGGTCATTGCCCCCCTCGCCGCCCCCGGTGTGGTGACCGCGGCGATCCTGGTGTTCATCTTCGCGTGGAATGACCTGCTACTGGCCTTGTCGTTGACCTCGACCGAGCGCGCCATCACCGCCCCGGTGGCGATCGCGAACTTCACCGGCAGTTCGCAGTTCGAGGAGCCCACCGGCTCCATCGCCGCAGCCGCGGTGGTCATCACCATCCCCATCATCATCTTTGTGCTCTTCTTCCAACGTCGAATCGTCGCCGGCTTGACCTCCGGCGCGGTGAAGGGATAGTCCCCATGGCAGAGATCGTGCTCGACAACGTCAGCAAGAAGTACGCGGACGGCACCGTCGCCGTTCACGACTTCACCCTCACGATCGCCGACGGCGAGTTCATCATCCTGGTCGGCCCGTCGGGCTGTGGAAAGTCGACGACCCTCAACATGATCGCGGGTCTCGAGGACATCAGCAGCGGCGACCTGTACATCGGCGGCGAACGGGTCAACGACAAGTCGCCCAGAGACCGTGACATCGCCATGGTCTTCCAGAGCTATGCGCTCTACCCGCACATGACGGTACGGCAGAACATAGCGTTCCCGCTCACTCTGGCCAAGCTCCCCAAGGACGAGATCACCAAGAAGGTCGACGAGGCCGCAAAGATCCTCGACCTCACCCAGTACCTCGATCGGAAGCCGTCGAACCTGTCGGGCGGTCAGCGCCAGCGCGTCGCGATGGGGCGCGCGATCGTGCGCTCGCCCAAGGCGTTCCTCATGGACGAACCGCTGTCGAATCTC
This sequence comes from Gordonia otitidis, assembly GCF_020735545.1. Taxonomy (NCBI): domain Bacteria; kingdom Bacillati; phylum Actinomycetota; class Actinomycetes; order Mycobacteriales; family Gordoniaceae; genus Gordonia; species Gordonia otitidis. The sequence goes on along the minus strand of NZ_CP085974.1, from coordinate 313,687 downwards.
GACGCGAAACTCCGCGTGCAGATGCGCACGGAGATCGCGCGGCTTCAGACGCGGCTCCGCACCACGACCGTGTACGTGACGCACGACCAGACCGAGGCGATGACCCTCGGTGACCGCGTCGTGGTGATGCGCAACGGTTACGTACAGCAGGTCGGGACACCCAACGAGCTCTACAACGACCCGGTCAACGTGTTCGTCGCCGGATTCATCGGGTCGCCGTCGATGAACTTCCTGCCCGGGGCGTTGACCGCCGAGGGTGTCGACACCCCATTCGGGGCGCTCGTTCTCGACGATCACGAGGCCATCGCGGCCGAGGCGAAGAAGGAAGGCAGCAACGGCGAGGTGCTCATCGGTATCCGACCCGAACAGATCGAGGACGCCACACTCATCGATCCGTCGGTGAAAGCGCGTGGCACGACGTTCACCGCCGACATCGACGTGCTCGAGTCGATGGGGTCGGACAAGTACGCCTACTTCACGATCGACTCGAACCGTGCCGCCAACGACGCACTGGCCGAGTTGGCCGCCGAATCGGGTTCCGAACTCGGTACAGGGGAGATGGTTGCCAGGCTCTCCCCGGAGTCTGCGGTCACCAAGAACTCGCGCGCCGAGCTGGTATTCGACACCGACAGGATCGCTGTCTTCGACCAACAGTCGGGAGTGAGTCTGCGGCACAGGTGACTCGACAGGCTCGTGCAGCGACGTGAAGACGCCTACCGACGCCTGCGCCGCGACTGCTCCCGGAGTTCATCGATGATCTCGTCGTCCCAGACGTGCCTGCGTACCAGGCGATAACGTTCACCTGCGACCCACATGTACAGCTCGGCGTCGTCGGTGAGGTCCGGTCGTAGCTCGGCGCGGCGGGCCATCCTGACCACGGGGAGGAATTCCTCACCGAACCAGCGACGCGCGACGTCTCGTCGACTCACGAATTCGCCGAGCTCCTGGCTGAGTCGAAAACCCCACGCCTCCACTGCTTCTGCGAGTTCGGCGTAGGCGAACGGATCGCGCAGGCGGACGGCGTCGGCTTGGGTACCGGCGAGTGGGACCCGTGCGAGGAACAGTCGTCGGTGATCCTTGAGTACGAGGTCGGACGGCGCGTTGATGCCCTCGGGCGGTATGCGTGTGTGGATCTCGGTGACGTAGGCGTCGATCGTCTCGAGATGACGTGCGATGGCGATCGAGACGCGGTGATGGCCGTCGATGACGAAGTACATCGACCCGATCTTGTACAACAGCACCGGCGGTACCGACTCGCCGCGGCGCTGGGCCGCCGCCAGCCGTTGCCAGCGTTCGCGGATACGCGACGAGGTCGGCCGGAAGTACTTGTCGAAATCCTTGGTGCGGTCGACGCTTCCGACGATGTCGCGTACGCGGACCTGCTGCAGTCCCAGATTGGTCTCGCCGGTTCGGCCCAGTGCGCGTACTACTTCGTCGAACGGCAGGATCGTGTTGACGTCCGCGGGCTGACGGGTGAACCAGTGCGTGAGGCGGGCGAGTTCGGCCTGTCGGCGCATACGCGCGAAGTCGTTTTCGGCGTCGGCGTCGGGAAATCCGGTGTCACGCGCCATATCGTCGCCTCACGATCGTGAAGTCCCGGCCCCCGGGTTCGATATCGAATTGACAATAGCCGACGACGTTCATCGATACGGTGTCCTTGCCGATGAGCTTGTCTGTCGGGTGTGCGCCGAAGGGGTGCACATGACCGTGGACCAGCAGTGCCGGGTGTAGATCGTCGACGAGACCGTGAAAACACTCGAATCCGCGGTGCGGTCCGTCATCTCCGTCTCCGACGCCCCGAGCAGGACTGTGTGTGAGAAAGATGTCGGGCCGCCGGCGGGTGAGATGGCAGCCGAGCCGTACACGCCAACTCCGCTGGCGTTGCTGGCGCTCGGAGAATTGGTTGGGCCCGCTACTGTAACGGATCGAGCCGCCGAGACCGCTGATGCACAATCCGGCTGCCTCGACCGTACGACCGTCGGCGTTGAGAGCCCCAAGCGGGCCGGGATCGCGCGCGGGCAGTCCCGCGCGCGTCCATCCGCTCCTGGAGTGACGGTATCCACTCAGATCGGGGTCGTGGTTGCCCGGCACGTAGACGCACGGCGCGTCACAGAGCGAGATCAGCGCATCGAGGTAGTCGAACGGTAGATCGCCTGCGCCGAGGATCAGGTCCGGCTTGCCGTCGATGCCCACGCCCAGCGTCAGTGAGTCGACCACTTCGTCGGCCACCGCGAGAACACGCACCATGGGGTAAGCGTAGGCGCATCCTCCCGATGGTCAGAAACTCGCGTGCGGCGCACCCATGCCCGGATCGATCTGCACCGGCCCGCTCTTCGACGGCGAGACGTTGAAGTCGAAGATGGCGGTCGGGATATACACCGTGGCACAGGAATTCGGGATGTCGACCACCCCGGACAACCGGCCTTCGATCGGTGCGGAGCCGAGCAATAGATACGCCTGCTCCGGGCTGTAGCCGAACTTGGTCAGATAATTGATCGCATGAAGGCATGCCCGCTGGTAGGAGAGATCGGAGTCGAGGTAGCGCTGCTCGCCGTCGAGCGTGACGGAGGTTCCCGAGAACGCGATCCACTCCGAGTACTGCGGATCGGTGTTGCCAGGCATGAAGATCGCATTCTCGCTGACGCCGTAGGTCTCCATGCCGCCCTTGATGAGGTCGACGTGCAGATCCATGAAACCGCCCATCTCGATGGCTCCGCAGAAGGTGATCTCACCGTCACCCTGGGAGAAGTGCAGATCACCGAACGACAGGTTCGCCCCCGGCACGAACACCGGGTAGAACACGCGGGTGCCCTTGGTGAGGTTCTTGATGTCCTGGTTGCCGCCGTTCTCACGTGGTGGTGCCGTCCGCGCGCCTTCTGCGGCCACACGGTCGAACTCGGCTCCGCTCAGTGACCCCAGGATCGCTCCGTCGGGTTCAGGGGGCAGTGCCAACGGCGGCACGCGGCCGGGATCGGTTGCGATGAGCGCGGCTTCGCGTGCATTCCATTTTCCCAGCAGATCCGGGCTCGGTGCGGTGCCCATGAGGCCCGGATGCACGATTCCGGTGTACTTCACATGCGGCACATGGCGACTCGTGGCGCTCTGGCCGGAGAAGTCCCAGACCGCCTTGTATGCGTCGGGAAACTGGTCCGTCAGGAATCCGCCGCCGTTGAGCTTGGCGAAGATGCCTGTGTAACCCCAGCCCTGACCCGCCAGCGGTCCGGAATCCTCCTGCGGTATCGGTCCGACATCGAGGATGTCGACGATCAGCAGATCACCCGGCTCGGCGCCTTCGATGGCGAACGGTCCGGAAAGGGTGTGCACGTTGTTGAGCGGGGCGTTGAGGATGTCCTCTGCGGAATCGTCGTTGTGGATGGCACCGTCGAACCACTCGCGGCAGTGTGCGCGGAAGGTGGCGCCGGGCTTCACCGTGACCGCGGGCGGGATGTCGGGGTGCCAACGATTGTGGCCGATGATCTGCTGGTCGGTGAACGGCTTGGACGAGTCCAACCCGAAGAGCAACTCTGGCACGGCGACCTCCTGGCGACGCTGGTGTGCGGCCGGGCCACACACCAGTGCTCGGCACGATGATTCCGGATGGAATCATTCGTGAGTCACGATATCGCGAAATCTGCCGCGATGCGCTCGATGAGGAAAGACGCTGCAGCACAACAGTATCGAGTACTCGTCGACGAGCCGGGTCCGTATGCCGGGCGTGTATACCGCACGCGGGTACGCCAACGCCGAGCAGTTGTCGGCGCTAAGGTCGATGCATGCCGACCTATGTGTTCCGCTGTGCTCAGAGGTGCGTCGACGTCGAGGAGATCCACGCGATGGCCACGGTGCCGACCGAAGTGGTCTGCCCGGCGTGCGGTGCGAGTGCGATGCGGATCGTGGGTTCACCGGCACTTGGGACGGGAAACAGTCCGGCGATGCGCGCGCAGGATGCCACCCGTGCGACGGGAGAAGCACCCGCCGTGGTCTCGTCGGTGCCCGGTGTTCGCCGTCGCGCCACACCCGTGACCACGAACCCCCTGCATCGGAAACTCCCGCGTCCCTGACGGCTTCATGTCGGCCGACACCCAGGCGCCCGAACGCGGCGAGGTCCGGATAGGGCGCAGACGCTACGGTGGAAGACCGTGAGCACCTCAGTGACCGATGCGGTCCATGACTTCCTCGTCGTCCGACTCGGTGTCGAACCGCAGCGTGCGTCGGTGACTTTCCTGGGAGTCGAAGCGATCGACGTCGAGCGTTATGTCGTCGACGACGATGTGGTGTTCGCGACTGTTGGTTGCTCCCGTCACCCGATGACCGATCCCGGCGATCTCCATCCCGATCCGGTCCGCGGGCCCCGCGCCGAACTGGTCGTGCGGATGCACGCGGGTGTCGCGATGCCCGGTGTGCACCGTCGACTCGCCACCGTGGCGGCGGCGCCCGCGGTCGAAGGTCTTGTCCTCGATGCGGATGCGCTCGTCGATCTCGGAGAACCCCTGTGGGACGGTGCGCCGTTCACGGCCCTGCTGACCGGCGCGGACGAACTGGGTGAGATCGCCTTACCCGAACCGATGGCTCCGGTGCGCCTGCTTCGGGCTGTTCCGATCACGGCGAACGAGGCCGCATGGGTGCGACTCAAAGGTGCCGACGAACTGCGTGAGGCGTGGGCGGAGGCCAACATCGACGTCGCAGATCCGCGACGTTCGCCCGCCAGCATGTGAGCGGTGGTCTGCCCGGGCTTACACGAGGGTGTACGCCCGCAGGTCGGCGCGGGTCTAGAGCCAGTGGCTTCGTCGGAAGGTCGCCCAGAGGGCTCCGCATACGATGAGCATGGCGAGGCACAGCAGTCCGAATCCCTGCCGGTCGTGCATACCGGGCAGGATGTCGAAGTTCATCCCGTAGAGCCCAGCGACCATGGTGGGCACCGCGGCGATCGCCACCCACGCCGAGATCTTCCGCATGTCGCTGTTCTGTTGAATGCTCACTTTCGTGGCGGCGGCGTCGAGAAGTGAGCTCAACACCTCGTCGTACTCCACCACGCGTTCGATGACCGTGCTCAGGTGATCGGACACGTCGCGGAACTGGCGGCGGATCTCCTTGGGCACGAGCGTGTTGTCCGACGCCAGTCGCGACATCGGGCCTGCCAACGGCGTCACCGCGCGCCGCAACTCGAGGACTTCGCGCCGGAGTAGGTAGACGGGCTCGATGTTCAACCAGCGCTGTTGTCGGGAGAACACCGTGCTCTCGATGGAGACGACATCGTCCTCCATACGCTCCGACACCGCCAGGTAGGAGTCGACGACCTTGTCTGCGACCGCATGGAGTACCGCCGTCGGGCCCAGAGCGAGGCGCTCGGGTCTCGCTTCCATGCGACGTCGCAGGTTGTGCAGATGTGTGTGGTCGCCGTGGCGCACGGTGATCACGAAATCCCGCCCCGCGAACACCATGATCTCGCCCGTCTCGACGACCTCGCTGGCCTTCTCCATCGACTCGTGCTCGACGTAGGAAACGGTGCGAAGAACGAGGAACTGCATGTCGTCGTAGACTTCGAGCTTCGGGCGCTGGTGCGCGTGGACGGCGTCCTCCACGACCAACTCGTGCAGACCGAACACCTCACCGACGCCGGTCATCTGTTCGTCATCGGGGTGTGCCAGTCCGAGCCAGACGAAGCCCTCACCACTCTCACGGACCTTCGTGAACGCGTCGGAGTACGTGATCCGACCGGGCTGGCGGATTCCGTCGACATAGACCGCGCAGTCGACCACCGCACGCGCGACGGGAACAGGAATCCGGGGGAGCGTCCGCGACTGACGGGCGTTGCGTCCGCCTGGGCGCAGATTGGACATTCCGCCGGGACGGAGGTTGGGCATGGGCACGGTGTGGATGCTACTCGCGCAACCGGTCTCGGAAACGTCGCCAAGCCACGTCAGCAGGCATGCCCGTGACCGGGCGGGACTTCCCTCGATGTCGCCGTCGACATCAGACGGGTGCGCTCAGCCACCGCTGACGCGTTATACCGTGAACCCCGTGCTCACTCGTGTCTGGTCCACAGCCGTGCTCGCGGTCGTCGCGTTCCTCACAGCCGGGGTGCTTGCCGGCTGTTCGAGCCCGTCGAGTGAGGCCGACTCGACCGGCCGACTGCTGAGGGTGGGCGCAGGCGACACCTCTGCGCTGAAGGTGATGGCCGAGATCTACGCGGGCGCCTTGCGCGACGTCGGGGCTCCGGTCGCACACCAGGTACGCATCGGTGACGACACCAGCCTGCTGGCCGACATGGACAAGGCCGCCCTCGACCTCTTTCCGGCCTTCGGCGGCGATCTGCTCTCGGCACTTGCGCCGTCATCGACCACGACGACGGCCGAGGATGTCTACGACGAGCTGAATCGCTCTCTGCCCCAAGGTGTCTCGGTGGGGGATGCGACGCCGGTGAGCGCGACTCCGCAGGTGTTCGTCGCGACGTCGCTTGCGCAGTCGAGTAACGCCACCGACTTGTCGGAATGCGGGAGGCTTCCGGCAGGAATGCCCGTCGTGGTCGTCGACCGCGCGGAGCCCGGTGTCATGTCGGCGCTCGCCGCACAGGGATGTCGGTTCGGTCCGGTCGAGACGGTCGGATCGGTGCGTGAGGTGATCGCACGCGTCGGAACCGGAGACTCGGCCGGGGTGCTGTCGGCCCTCGACGCCGCAGTGGCGCTCGATGCCGCCGCCCCTCAAATCCAGGCGCTCCGGGTGTCCACCCCCACGCAGAGCGGGGCTCAGGGCTCAACCGCACCGGATTCAGCCGCACCGGATTCAGCCGCGCCGGGGACCCCAGCCCGCGGAGAGACCGCCGGTCCGCGAGCACAGAACCTCGTTCCGGTCTTCCGCACAGCGGCGCTGACGCGTAGCGAGGTCAAGCAGATCAATCGCGTCGCGGGCGAGATCACGACTGCCGACCTCGCCGAACTGGCTCGTCGCGCGGACGAGGGCGCCGAGCCACGCGACCTCGCGGTCGCGTGGCTCGGCGAGCACAGCCTGTAGATCCCGGGAGGTCAGCGGAACGACGATGTGACGCGCTTGGTCACGCTCGCGACGAGACCCTGGTACTTCGATGCCACCAGACGTACCCAGATGTCGAGCACGATGGCGTCGGCGCCGATCAGCACGCGCGCCTTGTTCTTCTTCACGCCCTTGATGATGGTGTCCGCCGCCGACGACGCAGAGGTGCGCGCGAGGTACTTGTCGAAGAACTGCGCGAAGTTCGCCTGGTCGTAGTCGTCGGCGACGGTCGCGTTGCGTGCGATCGCGGTCTTGATGCCGCCGGGATGCACGCACGTGACGCGCACGGGGTGCTTGGCGATGAGCATCTCCTGGTTGAGTGCTTCGGTGAACCCGCGGACAGCGAACTTTGCCGAGTTGTACGCCGCCTGGCCCGGCTCCGACAGCAGACCGAACAGCGACGACGTGTTGACGATGTGACCGTCACCAGAGGCGATGATGTGCGGTAGGAACGCCTTCGTGCCGTTGACCACACCCCAGAAGTCGACGTCCATCACGCGCTCGATGTCCTTGAACTCGGTGCGCTCCACTTCGCCGTGGTGAGCGATACCCGCATTGTTGAAGACCACGTTGACCTTGCCGTAGTGGCCCATGACGGTCTCGGCGTAGTCGAGAACCGCTTCGCGCTCGGCGACGTTGAGGATCTGCGCATGCACCGGTGCACCGGCCTCGGCGACGAGCTTCTCCGTCGTAGCGAGACCGTCGGGGTCGACGTCGGAGATCGCGAGCTTGGCACCCTGCTGGGCCAATTTCACGGCGAGCTCGCGGCCCATGCCCGAGCCGGCGCCGGTGACGACGACGACCTTGTCGCGAAAGTCCTTCATGATGTCCTCCTGTTGTTGACGTGATTGGCGGGCGTCACCGCGGTGATGGTGCACCACGGTGGGTGAGTCGTGCGCTAGAGAGTGGTCAGGTGCGGATCTCGGCCGGAGCCGAGTCGTTCTCGATGCGCGACTGCTCGTGCGCGACATCGTAGGCAGCGACGTCGAATTTCCGGGTCTGCCTACGGAAGTTGAAGGTGAATCCGGGCCACAGTGTGGTGATGTTGCCGTTCTCGTCGGCGTACCAGGATGCGCATCCGCCGTTCACCCAGACGCTGTTTCGGAGCGCGTGCTGGATGTCCCGGTTGTACCGGCGTTGCGACGTCGCGGTGACATCGCAACGCGTGAGTTCTTGTGTACGAACGGTTTTCAGGTAGTCGATCAGGTAGTTGAGCTGCGACTCGATCATGTAGACCATCGAGGTGTGTCCGAGGCCGGTCGACGGTCCGATCATCAGCATCATGTTCGGGAAGCCGTGGACGAACGACCCCTTGTATCCCTGCATCCCGATCGTGTCCCAGGCCTGCGCCAGCGAGCGTCCATCGGCGCCGACGATGCAGTCGAACACAGGTGAGTCGGTGACGTGGAAGCCGGTTGCGACGATCAGCACGTCGATCTCCCGCTCGGTGCCGTCGGCTGTCACGATGCTCGACGGTGTCACGCGTGCGATGGGGTCGGTGACGAGGTCGACGTTGGGTCGATCGAGCGCCGGGTACCAGGCGTTGGATCGCAGTATTCGTTTACAGCCGACCTGGAAGCGTGGGGTGACCTTTTCGCGCAGTTGGGGGTCGCGAATCCCACGCAGGATGTTGGCGCGGGCGACCATCTCGACCGGTTTGAGTGCTGTGCGCGAGTGCGTGAGACCGAAGGCGATGAACTCGTTGAAGGCGTACACGCCCGCGCGGCTGGCGCGCTGAACGATCGGTGCGTTCTTGAACAACCAGTGTTCGACCGCCGTGTACGGCCGTTCGGTGCGGGGAACTATCCAGGGTGCCGTGCGCTGATAGACATCGAGGTGGTCGACCTTCTTGGCCACCTCGGGCACGATCTGGATGGCCGACGCCCCCGTGCCGATCACGGCAACGCGTTTGCCGGTGAGGTCGACGTCGTGGTCCCAGCGTGCCGAGTGCATGATCGTGCCGCCGAATGACTCGATACCGTCGATGTCGGGAAGATTGGGCTCGCACAACGGTCCGACAGCGCCGATCAGATGCTGCGCGCGGTAGGTCGTCACACTCTCGGCATCGGGGTCGGACTGTGTCGACACGGTGTCGATGAACCAGCGACGTTCGTCCTCGTTCCACGCTGCGCGGATGACCTCGGTGCCGAACCTGGCCTTGTCACGCACACCGTAGTGGTCGGCCACGTCGTTGATGTACCGGTAGATCTCGGGCTGATGCGAATAGGACCGCGACCATTGCGGGTTGGGGGCGAACGAATACGAGTACAGGTTCGATGCGACGTCGCACGCGGCGCCCGGGTAGGTGTTGTCGCGCCAGGTGCCACCGAAGTCGGCGCCTCGATCGAGGATGACGTAGTCGGTGAAGCCGTTCTGACTCATCGTGATCGCCGCGCCGAGCCCGGAGAATCCGGCTCCGACGATCGCGACCTCAACATTGTGCGTTGTCATGGTCATCACACTAGGAGCCTATTGAACCGTAGTCAATAGGCTATTGAATGATGGTCAATAAGACGCCTAGAGTGGGGGTGTGACCCAGGCGAAGCGCACCAGGATGAGTCCCGAGGCCAGACGCGACCAACTGATCGCGCTCGGACTCCAGATGATGTCCGAGCGTCCGCTCGACGAGGTGTCCATCGACGCGATCGCGGAGGTCGCGGGCGTATCCCGTGCGCTGTTGTTCCACTACTTCGATTCCAAGCAGGACTTCCACGTCGCCATCGCGAGGGCGCAGGGGGAGGAGATGCTGCGGCTGACGGCGCCCGACGAGTCCCTCGACGACCCGCTCGCCATTCTGTCGAGCTCGTTGTCGGCCTTCGTCGACTACGTCAGTGAGCACCGCAGCGCGTACACGGCGTTTCTGCGCGGAGCGTCGAGCACCGACCCGGCGATGCGCGCAGTGATCGACGGCACCCGAGAGGCCATGGCCGAGCGAGTCCTCGACCACGCGCCGGCGCTCGGGGTGGAGGTCACGCCTGCGGTACGACTGGCGACGTTCGGGTGGATCGCCTTTGTCGAGGAGGTCACCATCGGTTGGCTCACGGACGAGCAGATCAGCCGCGAACAGTTACTGGCGTTGATCGGATCGTCGCTGCCGGCGATCGCCGTGGTGGCCTCCGCGTAATCCGTCGGCGGCCGCCGACTTCCCGGTCTTCAGCGGCGTGAGTTCACGCGACGGAGACGGCGCAGCGCTTCGGAAGTGGGGGCCGATCTCGCTGAGCAGCGCAGCGGCCGCAGGGGATTCGGGATCACGCCACACCACCCCGAGACGGGACCGTGCGTCGGGATCGGAGATCGGCAGGCTGACAATGTCGTTCCATGACGCTGCCGTACTCGCGCTGAGGGCGGCGACGCCGAGTCCGCGCGTGGCGAGCATGCGTGCCAGCGACGGTGACGCAACCTCCCAACGCGGACGTCGCATCTGCCCCTGGCGCGCGAGCAGTGCGTCGAGCGCCGCGCGGGCGCCTGTGCCGCGGGTGAGTGAGATCAGGTCGATGTCGGCGATCTCGTCGGGTGAGACGGTGGATCTGGTCGCCCACGGGTGATTACGCGCGATGACCGCATGCAGAGCGTCGTCGACGATGACCCCCGATGGTAGGTGCTGCGGTGCATCCCCCGACCAGGCTGCGATCGCGACATCGAGCTCCCCCGACTCGACCTCCTCGATGAGCGCTGTCGAGATGCCTTCGCGGACGGAGATCTCGACGCCGGGATGGTCGTGATGCAGTCGAGCGATCGCGTCGAAGACCGGTCGCCAGGTCAGGCCGCTCACGGTGCCGACCCGCAGGGTCCCGGTGATGAGGCCGCGGAGATCGTCGGCTGCTGCCGCGACGGCGTCGACTCCCTCGACTGCGGCGCGCAGGACGGGCAGTACCAGCTCTCCCTCGCTGGTCAACATCACCCGACGGGTGGTGCGTTGGAGGATAGCGATGCCCAGCTCGCTCTCGAGCTTGCGGACCTGGGTGCTCACACCTGACTGGCTGATGTGCAGAGCCGACGCTGCCGCGGTGAACGACCCGCTGTCGACGACAGCGAGGACGTACCGGAGCTGATGCAGTTCCATGACTCAAAATGATAAATGTTATGTGAAACAGATGTTGGACGGATGAATCGCTTCGGCACTGTGGACCGAGAACAGCAACGACACATGATCCGAAGGGGATGGCAATGGCAGTGAACACCACTTCCGTGGCTGACACCGCGACCACTCGTACCGCAGTGACAACCTACTTCGATGCTTGGCGTGCAGGCGATTTCGACCGTCTGCGTGCAGTCCTCGATCCCGACGTCGACTTCGTCGGTGTGATGGGCACGGCGCACGGCGCAGACGAGTGCATCGCTGGACTGCGCGGGATGTCCGAGCACCTCATGCGTGATCTCGTCCTGCACACGCGCGTCGTCGACGGTGCCGATGCGATCACGTGGTTCGACATGGTGACCCGGGAGGCCTCGCTGCCGACGGCCAACTGGAGTCGCGTCGAGAACGGACTGATCACGCGGATTCGCGTGACTTTCGACCCACGTCCGCTCGTGGCGAGCTGACCACCGTTGACAGTTGCTGACTCCTCGCCGCATCCGACAGTGAGCCACGAACGTCGTCGATGAATGCCCGCATCGTCCGACGCGCGCGGTCGGTGTCGGGGTAGCGGGTGCGCAGCGCTAGCCCGCGGTCGGTGCGCGAGATCCAGAATTGGGCGTCGTCGGCGGTCGAGACATTGGAGATGTGATGTGCGGCAATGGATTCGTGCAAGCGCGCACCCGGCAGTGTTCGATAGTCGATGTAGGAGACCATGAAGATGTCGGAGCGGGCCTGTCGAAAGCCGCCGACGTTGGCGATGACCTGCGGGACGGGTATCTCGCCGAGGTGGATGGCGCGCCGCAGTGCCGGCCCCGTGCGACGCGCCGTCGCGGACAGGTCGCCGGTGCTCACCACGCGCACCGGTGCATTCGTGGTGAACCAGCCGACCGCGTTGAGCCACCTGTCCTCACGTCGGGTGTGCATCGGGAAGATTGTCGCGAGTTCGGGCCCGCCGCCGAGTCTGCGCACGGCGTCGGCCATCGCCGAGAGCACACCTCCGAAGAGCGTGGTGCCATTGCGCCGGCAGAACTGCTGAAACAGCGTCGCCGACGAGTCGTCGAGCAAGGGTTCGACAGCGGTCCGCTGTGGCGCTCGCTCTCCCAGGCGAACCCCGAGATCGAGTGGGAAACCGGGCAACTCGCCGTCGACAGCGTCGAAGAAGCGCAGCCAGTCGCGCATACGGTAGTCCGATATCGACACCGCCGTGGCCGACTGTTCGTCGTGGCAGTAGTCGATGAAGTTGCCGCACATCGGCAGATCGGTCAGCGGTGCTCCGTACCGGTCACGGTGCGCGGTGTAGAGGCGATGGAGATCGTCGATCACGATCGAGATGGAGTAGGCGTCCACATGTGCATGATCGAAGCCACATACGACCGTCGAACGGTCATCGCGATCGATGGCGCCGAGCAGGTACGCGGGAAACCCGAATGGCTGGCAGCCGATATCCAGTCGTTCCCACAGGGCGTCGCGCATCTCCGCTGGGCTACCCGGCCGAGACACCGACCTGGGAACCACTCGAAGAGCGGAGGGGTCGAGGCAGTGACGTTCGATGCCGGCGGTCCCGCGCACAAAGGAGGAATGCAAGGTGCCGTGCCGCGCGATGAGGTCGTGGAATGCCAGCCCCAGCGCATCACGATCGATCCGTCCCGGAAGTTCGAAGGTTCCCGCGAGCCAGGTGTGCGAGGTCTCTGCGCTGCCGAGGTGGATCGCCTGGTTGAAGGACGGGGGTATCGGTGACGAGACGGATCGAGCCGAGGTCGGATCCACTTCCCATTCGATGAGTTCACCTGCGGCAGGTAGATAGTGGTCGATCGTTGTCACCTGCATGTCAGCGATTCCCCGACACCGCTGCTGTGGCAGCCGTCTGAACGTGATCGCCGTCGATGACGTGGTCGCCCTCTAGTGCTACCGACCGGATGATGTCACGCAGACGGGTGAAATAGCGGTGAACCCGTGCCTGCGCCAATGGGGTGTCCGGAGTCTGGCTGCCGATGTACAGTTCGTCGTTGTCGCAGTTGATCCACATCGACGCATTGGCGGTCCGTCCCTCCCCGGTGAACATCACGGCTCGTTCGTAGGTCGGCGTACGGTTGCCGGGGTACCATCGGAAGTCGATGTAGGACAGCAGGTTCGGTGCTGTCATCACCTCGTTGGCCGTCAGCCCGGCGGCCACGAGCGCGGCGAGTGCCGCGGCGGTGGGGACTGCCCCGAGGTCGCGCGCTCGGGTTCGTCCGGCCCGTGCCGCAACGATGAGTTCCCGCACCGATGATGTTCCGGAGACCGGGAATTCGACCGGCGCGAACGCACAGAACCAGCCCTGCGCAGTTGCGAACTCGGGTGAGGCGGCGCGGGTGTTGAGGACCGTCATGCCGAAATACCGTTCCACGCCTGCGAGTTCGTGGTCGGTGGCGGCCACTGCTGCGTAGATTCCGTCGATCATCTTGCCGCCGGCATCGAGGCACACCTTCGTGAAGGCCTCGATCTCGGAACCGTCGAGCACGTGGAGCCGAAAGGGACGAACCGGAGCGGTTTCGCCCGGGGCGAGTCCGAGATCGAGAGAGAATCGCGGCATCCGAAACCCGTGTCGGGAGAAGATGTCGACCCATGTTCCGGTCTGCGTCGAACCGCCGGCATGCACCGCTGTGGCTGCCGACTCGAGTTCTGCGTAGTCGAAATAGTCTGCGCCTGCGTCAGTCGCTTGCGCCGCGTCGCGTCGTTCGTCGGGCGGAACGGCGCACAAGCCGCCGTAGATGCCGAGGAGTTCGTCGAGTGCCAACGCCTGCGAGACGCCGTCGGTGAGACCGTGATCGCAGGCGAGGTAGATCGAGAAGCTCCCGCGTCGCATGATGGCGCCGAAGGCGAAACCCGGGAACGACGTGCTCGGAGTCTCTTGTTCGAAGCGTCGGAGCAGATAGGCGGTCGTCGGTGGTCCGGGGACGAGGTGCCCGTCGTCGGCGATCTCGAACTCGACCGCTGCGGCGTCGACAACATGGGTGTCGATGGCCTCTCCGCTCTTCCCGAACCACATCCTGAGTGCACCGTGGCGCCGGACGAAGACGGTCAGCGCCCAGGTCATCGCATCCGCATCGAGGTCGCCGTCGACGTCGGTGGCTGTCCCGATGAACGCGCGGTGCCGCACGCCGTCTGCTGCTGCCGCCATCGAGCCCCGCACGTGGTTCTCGGTGAGGAAGGTGATCGGGCCGTCGTGGGCGAGAGTCGACGCCGCTGCCGCCGCCGACTCCGCGGTCGGTTGCCACCGCAGCGCCGTACCGGCCTCGGGTCGCCATGTGTCCATCTGGATCATCCGCACGGTCGTCGTCTCCTGACGTCAGGCTGTTCTGGTGGTTTCGATCGGAACGCGGTCGCGCGCGATGCACTGGTCGAGCGACATCTCGAAGCCCTCGGCTGCGGCGACCCGCAACGTCTCACCGACGAGATCGATGAACTCACCGACGAGACCTGCCGAGTCGGTGGCCGGATACCGCGCAGACAGGGTGAGGCCATCGTCGACGCGTCCGATCCACAGGTAGACCTCTCGGTCGGAGTAGGCCTCGCTGCGTAGCGCCTGGGCTCGGCGAGCCGGCCACTCCGATGCCCCTGGCACACGACGCAAGTCGAGGTAGGACACGACGAATGCAGGTGGCGAGCACGCGCCCAGCAGTTCGGTCACTCGTCGGTAGGGCACACGGGAGTGGACTCTCGCGACGCCGAGTCCCGAGGCTGCGGCCGAGCATGCGTCTACGAACGTGGCTGCCGAACCGAGTTCGATGTGCAACGGCGCCAGTCCGACGTACCAGCCGACCGAGGTGAGGAATCTGCTCTCGTGACGGGTGTGCCACGGCATGACCAATCGGGTGTGGTGGTCGCCGGTCACACCCTGACACGCAAGCGCGATCGCAGCGAACACCGCGGCCTGCGTGCTCACCCCCACTGCGCGTGCGTGTGTGTTCAGTGCGCGGGCTTGGTCGCCGTCCGCGATGTACTCGGAGTACCCGATCTGGCGCCCACCGTCGTTCGTCTGGTGTGGACGACCGATCTCCGTCGGCAACCGGTCGTGCGGCAGGAGCGGCGGCAGGTCCGAGAACCCGTCCCATGCCGCGACTGTCGGATGATCGGGAGTGACAGCGCCACCGGTCTCCCGGTCGATGCTGCTGAACTCGATGTGACTACCGACGGGATTCACCTCGACCTCTTCGTCGAGCAGCATTCCACGATAGAACTGCTGTATCTCGTTGATCGACAACATGATCGAATACGCGTCCATCACCAGGTGGTCGGCGGCGAACACAACCGTGAACTGGTCGTCGGAGTCCACGGAGGAGAGAGGCGAGATGCTGACGACGCGGACGTGAGGCCAGGAGTGGGCCGAGAGCGAGGCGTCGAACATGTTCGTCAGTCGACGTGCGAGTTCGGTGCCGTCGGGCACGTGCCCCACCACGTGCCTGCGTAGCCCTAGTCGGGCCTCTCGGTAGGTGCGGCGTATGACGCCCCCGGCAGCCGGTTCGCCGTATGCTGTGCGGTCGCCGATCGTATGGAAGGCCTCATGCCGACACAGCCATGCGCGTATCGCGACATCGAACACCTCTGGGTCGTACCGGTGTGCGATGGTGAACACTGCGCCGAGCCAGGATGGACGGGCGGGGGAGCCAGGCTGGCGCAGTATGGCCTCGTGCTCGTACGACAGCGGTCGCGTGTCGACCTGCCACTGAGACGGTGAAACCACCGCCGTCGGGATCCACTCGGTTGCGATTCCGCCGTCGAGCGGATAATCCGAGATCTCGGTGAACTTCATTACTTCGAATGCGCCTTTCACGTGTTTGTCGCGATATCGCGGAGCAGCACGAGAACCCTTGGGGGACCGGGGGTGAAGAGCGTCGGTGCGCATCGTTGCGCTGAGCCGGACGACGCAGCCCTGAGTGCCACGAGCGTGTCGAGAGTGAACAACTCGCGGATTCGATACGACTTCCGGGTGGCCGAAACAGAGCCAGAACTCAGACAATTGCGTCGTCCGTCATCTAGACGATAGACCCCGAAATGGGGGACGCGCATCGCCGCGCCGCGGTGACGTCGATCACTGTACGACGGTCAGCCTGTGTTCCGGAAATATTCAGACGAATCGAAATACGTTGCGCCACAGATGCACACAGATGAATGTGTGCGTCGACACAGGAGTCAGCGGTTGCGGTCCCGCTGCTACCTCGCCTAGCGTGGACCGTGATCGTGAGCGGCTGGAACGGTTGCGAGGTCTGCCGATCCGTGATGGGAGTCGGCGATGCCGCCGTCGGGACCACACGTCGCATGTGTGGTGCCGCTGGTCCGTTCTCCGGCGTCGGTGACGAAGTCGTCGTCACGCGTGAATTGATGTCGGCAATGGCGCCGTCTTGTTTCTGAAGAACCCGAAAGACGTTGTGCATTCGTCTGTTTCGTTCTCCTTGCAGGAATTGTCGTGTTGGCATCCGGTGCCTCGACCGCCTGCCGGACACCGAGGAGTTGATTCCTTGTCGCCACTGCCAGCGATCGAGACCGAGGGGCTGACCAAGAAGTTCGGACGGTCCACCGCGGTCGACGACGTCGATCTGTATGTACCGCAAGGAACTGTGTATGCGCTCCTCGGCACGAACGGAGCGGGGAAGACGACGACCGTCCGCATGTTGGCGACACTGATGCGCCGTGACAGCGGTCGCGCGCGTGTATTCGGGTACGACGTCGAAGACGAGGCGACCGCGGTGCGTGGCCTCATCGGTGTGACCGGGCAGTATGCATCCGTCGACGAAGACCTCACGGCGCGTGAGAATCTCGTGATCTTCGGTCGGCTCGTCGGATCTTCCGGACGTGCTGCGCGCGCCCGAGCGGCAGACCTACTCGACGAGTTCGGCCTGGCCGCCGCGGCTGATCGCGCGGTTCGGCACTTCTCCGGCGGCATGCGTAGGCGACTCGACCTCGCTGCGTCGATGATCACCCGTCCGCGACTGCTCTTCCTCGACGAACCGACGACGGGACTCGATCCGCGCACCAGAAAACAGATGTGGGAGACGGTGCGGCGATTGGTGTCTGCAGGGTCGACCGTGCTGTTGACAACACAGTATCTCGACGAAGCAGATGAGCTCGCAGATCATATCGCTGTGATGGATCGAGGCCGTGTTGTTGCCGACGGCACCGCGGCCGAACTGAAAGCCAGAGTCGGGGACACATCGGTAACACTCACGCTGAGCGACCCCACCTGTGCCACCTCGGCAATGGCCATCTGCGCCCCGTTCGCCTGCGGCGACGTCGTGCTCGAGGGGGCTGAACCACGAGTGGTCGTGCCGATCGCCGGAACCGACGTCCTGCCAGAGCTGCATTACGAATTGCGCGCAGGCGGAATAGAACTCGATGCGGTGACTGTCGGTCGACCCAGCCTCGACGAGGTCTTCTTCGCGCTGACCGATGGCGACGTCAGCGCGCGGCCCGACACCGGGCCTTCCGACACGCAGCGGGGTGCGGCGTGACATCCTCTGTGGATTCCGTATCGGCGGACGACAAGGTGGGTCGGCGTCCGCCGTCTCCGAACAGAGTCCCCGTCCGCGCGGCGATCGGACAGTCGGCGACGATGGCACGTCGGGGGCTGCTGAAGATCAAGCACAACCCGCAGCAGTTGTTCGACGTGATCGTGCTTCCGATCGTTTTCACGATCATGTTCTCCACGATCTTCGGCGGCGCTATCGCCGGTAGCGTCGAAGCCTATCTGCCGCTCTTGATTCCCGGTGTTCTGGTGCAGGTGTCGGTTGCCGCATCCGTGGTCACCGGTGTGCAGTTGCGCGAGGACCTCGACAAAGGCGTCTTCGACCGATTCAAGTCCTTGCCGATCGCCCGCATCGCACCGCTCGCTGGAGCGCTCGTGGCCAACGGTGTGCGTTATGTCGTGGCGACGGTGATCACCGTCGCGGTCGGAATGCTCATGGGGTACCGCCCCCACAGCTTCGGCGGTCTGGTGCTCGCGTGCGTACTCGTCGTGCTCGTCGCCTTCACGCTCAGTTGGGTTTTCGCTCTGCTCGGTGTGTTGTTGGACAAGGCGTCGACCGTTCAGGGTGTGTCGATGTTGGTGCTGATGCCGATGACATTCGTGTCCAACGCCCTGGTCCCCATCGCCACCATGCCCGGTTGGATGCAAGCCATCGCTTCGGTCAACCCGGTCTCGCATCTGGTGTCTGCTGCGAGAGCGCTGGCAGACGGGCAGGCCGCCGGTCTGCAGATCGCTTACACCCTCGCCGGCGCAGCCGCTGTACTGACCATCTTCGTCCCGATCACGTTGCGTACCTACATGCGGAGAACATGACATGACACTGGCACCGCTCGCTGCGAGCGACTCGAATCGACTCGGGAAGACGCACACAATCACCCTGTCGGTTGTCGTTCCCGTCTACGACGAGGAGTCGACGATCGGTGAGTGTCTGGACCGACTATGTGCTCAGATCGCCCACATTCACGAGATCATCGTGGTGGACAACAACAGCACCGATCGCGGGCCGGACATCATCAGGGCTCTGGCGCAGAAGTTTTCACAAATTCGGCTCATCACTGAGCCGCAGCAGGGACTTGTGTTCGCGCGCAATGCCGGAATGAACTCTGCCACGGGTGATCTGGTGGCACGCATCGATGCGGATACGCGAGTCGGTCCCGACTGGGCGGAGACCATCGTCGATTTCTTCATGGCTGACGGCGCGCAGGCATGGTCGGCGTTGTGTGGTCGCGGCGAGGCGTATGGGGTGCCGTTCGACGGCCGTTTCGACAAGTGGAAGATCAGGCTCCATCCGCTCAATCGGGATCGGGAGGTTCGCGCACCGTCGGAGATTCCCGTGCTCTATGGCTCGAACATGGTTGTGCGACGCGAAGTGTGGTCTCGTATCCGCGATCGTGTGAGCATGCGTCGGGACATCTTCGAGGACGTCGATCTCGGACTGTGCGTCCAGGACGCGGGTGGACGCAACGCCTTCCTGCCTGCGTTGACGGTGGGAGTCTCGCCGCGACGGATGGAAACCGGTATGTCGTCGTTCGTGACATACATGAGTTTCCTGCCGCGAACATTTGCGCTTCACCGACGGTATGGACTCGCGCTCGGCGCAGCGGCTGTCTACCTACCGGCGTTGACGGCGCTCCACGGCGCGCGACTGTTGGTGTTGCGTTCCTACGATCCCGAGACGGGCGGTTTCGGGGTACGAAACATGCTGCGTCAACGGCACGATCGACTACTTCCGTGAGCCGGTGACGACGTGTGTGACTATGTCGGCCGCGGCCGTGACCGCCTCTGTCGGATCGATCATGCTACGTGCCACGTCGGCAGCTCGCTCCGCGACCTCCGGAGACAGCAGTGTGCCGAAGGCTGCCAGGAGGTTCTCTGTCGTCACCCGGGCGACAGGAAGGGTGGCGCCCAGGCCCGACGTCGTGATCGCGCGGCCCCAGATCGGTTGGTCTGCGCCGAACCAGGTGACGAGGGTCGGAAGGCCGGCCCGCAATCCCGCTGCCAGCGACCCGGCGCCGCCATGGTGTACGGCTGCGCGGCAGAGCGGAAGGATGCTGCGGTGATCGATATGGCCGACCACGCGGATGTCGTCGGTCGCGGTTACATCTGCACTCGACATGAATCCACTCCAGCCGCCCGAAACAAGAAGACGCACACGGTGTTGGGCCGCCGCCTCGCGGAAGGCGGTCGCCAGGCGGTCGGGATCGCGGGGCATCATGCTCCCGAAACCCACGTAGACCGGCGGGTCCCCCGCGTCGAGCCAGCCGCGCAGATCATCATCGAGCCCCGTGTCGCCGACACCTGCGCGCTGGCGTGGGGCGAGATCGAAGAACCCGACCAGTGGGCGGCGTCGATTCCATTCGGCCGCAAGGCCATCGAACAGCACCGGATCATACGCTTGGATCTCGGGAACGCCCGTCGTCTCTATCTGCGATGCATAGGCCGTGCGCGCGGGCGGAAGACCGATGTCGGCACGCAACGTGTTCTCGGCACGACGCGTCGCGAACCACAGGGTGTGCTCGACGAGGCGCCAGCTCCACAGGTTGAGCGCCCCGGGGCTGTCGATACCGAACTGGGCAAGCAGCGAGGTGCTGCGGTTGGGGCGGATCGGACAGTAGTGGAGCGGAATGTGCGGGATCGCACGAACCTGCGCCACGTTGTGAGCTCGTTCCTGCCCGGCACTCGTGGCGACGACGGCATCGGCGCGTTCGGTCAGGTCGAGCAGCTGCTGCTGCATCTCCCGGCCCCCACGCACGCTGATCTCGGAGATGGCACGCAGACGGCGCAGCGGATTGCGCGACTTGAGATCGGACCGGACGAGGTCGGAGTCGAGGAGTTCGCGCGTCTGGCCGCCGTAGGGTTCGGTAGCGATACCCGCCCCACGCCCGAACTCGACGAGGTCCGGTGGCGCCGCGAGGGTGACGTCGTGGCCTCGGGTGTGCAGTTCTGTCGCGAGCGCGACAGCAGGTTGCGCGTCGCCTCGACTTCCATTGACTGCCAACACAATACGCACTCCGCAGTTCTCCGTTCGTCGGCGCTCGTCGAACTGTTGACGACTCCGATCCTACGCATTCCGCGCAGTCCTGCAGTGCGGTCACACCGGAGGTCCACGACATGACGACTACACAGCACAAGACAACCGCGCGGCAACCGGTCGGCGCTCGCATGCGTCCTACGCGGCAAGCGAGCCGAGGAAAGGCCGAGGCCGTGTCGCGCCTCGCCGACGAGGATTCCACCTACTGGTTGTTGGACCGAGGCCTCGGGTGGTCGGTTGTGCTCCAACTGGTGTGGGAGATTCCCGGACCTCTCGATCCCGCTGTCGTCTCCGCGTTTGCCGACAGTCTCTCGCGTGGCGTCCTACACCGCAGGGTCGTTGCGCCGCGGGTACCGGGTGCGCGTCCGAGTTGGGTGAGCGCTGACGGTGTCCTCGCGCCCGTGCTCGACTCCGCGCGCGTTGCGTCGTCCGATACCCACCGCTGGGCTACGGATGTGCTCGCCGAGGTGCAGCTGGATGCGCAGGGCGGTCGGTGCTGGCAGGTTCGCGCAGCGGTGACCGAGTCGGGCGACACCTTGCTGTCGCTGTGCGCGCTCCACCTGGTGACCGACGGTCGCGGCCTGATCACAGCAGCCCGCCGGGCGCTGGCCTCCGACGGAGGCGAGACGGTGGCCGAACGGTCCGCAGCGCAACCTCCGACGCTCGTCGCTGACGGGCTCGATGTGGTGAGGCAGGTGCGGGCATCGACGGTCGGAGTCGCCCGCGCCCTGCGTCATCGTCGAGGAACCTCCGATCCGGTGGGCGATCCGCGCCCGCAACGCTCGACCTCGGCGAGCCGCGCACGGTCGGCCGAGCCGCGGTGGGCGACGGTGACGGTGTCGGCAAGCGAATGGGACGCGGTGGCCGCCCGCCACGGCGGCACTCCGAATGCGTTGTTCATCGCCGTCGTCACCGGCCTGCTCAGATCGGGAGGTTACGCGCCGATGGGCGTACCGCTGAAAGTCGGTGTCCCGGTTGACAGGCGGAATGGCATCGACGACGACCGTGCCAACGCGACCGCAGGCGTCTCGGTCCTGCTCACCGACGATCCGGCTCCGGGAGAGGATCTCTCGCGCATTCGACGCGCATGCAAAGAGGCCTACACCCGGTTAGCGAATGGCACTCGCGCACCTACCGCGCACCTCCATCCGCTCGTGTGGCTTCTCCCGACACGGTTGCTGGTGTCGGCAGCAAGCGCGGGTTCGGGGATGCCGGATGCGGTCGTGTCCAATCTCGGCGACGTCGATGACGCAGTGCTGCGAGTCGGTGGACATCGTGCTCGCCGCCTCGCATTCCGCGGGACAGCACAGGGTGTCGACCCTGCAGGCGATCACCGTTTCGGTGACGGCGTCCAATCGTGGTCACTGCGGACATCCGAACACGTGACCTTCAGCGTCCTCGCGTTCGACGAGTCGGTGTTCGCCGACGAACACTCCCTTCGCGCGCTACTCGCCGAGGAGTTGGCCGCGTGGGGTCTGACGACTTCCGACATCTGGTGAGGAGCCCTATGACCGCCACAACCGAGACGACGACCGAGCGCCGGGCGTCGACACCCGTCGAGCGTTCCATCGAGTCAAATACTCCGCCACTTCGCGTGACCGGACCGGACGAGGCCTATCTGCTCGCGCAGGATCTCTTCGGGATCGGTTCGCCGATTCAGTACCTGTGGGTGTTCGAGGACGATCCCGGGCCCGGGGCAATCGAGGACTTGCGCGACGGCCTCGCCCGCGGGTCCCTGCACCGCATGGTATCCCGGACGCGTGTCCCGGCCGCGCGGCACCGATGGGTGCGTTCGCTCATGCCTGCGGCTGGGCACGACGACGACACGATCGACGACGACGCGATCGCGTCGTGGGCCGACCGGCGCGTCCGGGACTCGGGAATCGAACCGATCTCGGGACGCGGATGGCGGCTGGACTCGGCGACGACGACAGCCGGACATCGGGTCGTATCGCTGGTCGTCTCGCACATGGTCACCGACGGACACGGGCTCTTCTCCGCTTTGGAAGCGGCACTGTCGAAAACGGCTGCTCTGCTTCCGGATCCCGCCGGAGTGCACGGTCGTCGCGTCCTCGGGGAGGATCTCGTCGACGCGGTCTCGCAGGTCCGCGCGGCCGGCAGGTCGGTGCGTGTGCTGGCGAGGGCGGGATGGCAGCAGTACCGGGACAGGCGAGCGGCGTCGGCCGCCGCCGACGGGGTAGTGCCCGCGACCACTGCTCGGACGCGGCCGTCGCGATTGGGAAGTCGATCACTCGCCGAGCCGGCTGATGGTTACGGCCCTGACACCACGCTCGCGATCGTCGACGTCGACAGTGACGCCTGGGCGGAATGCGCACGCGCGCACGGCGGCACATCCAACAGCCTGTTCACCGCACTGCTGGCGGGCATCGTCGACCGTTCGGGGCTGCCGGTCGACGACGAGCTGCGCGTGTGCATCGCCGTGAGTACGCGCGACGGTGACACCGATCAACGCGCCAATGCCTCTGGTGGCGTATGGATTCGATTGGCGGGACCAGTTGGTCCGGGCGAGGGTCTCGAGGATATTCGTACACTGAGCAAGAACGCATTCGGCGAGTATGCCGCCAAACGACACGACCAGGTGGCAGACAATCTGCAGCCACTGGTGCGACTGCTACCGTCTCGCGCTATCGCCTCCATGATGCGATCGGTCCCAGGACCCGACACCACGGTGTCCAACCTCGGGAGGGTGCCCGACGCGGTCTTGCGGATCGGTGACTCGACGGCCACGCGATTTGCTGTGCGCGCCTTGGCATCAGGACTTCCGATCCAGGATCGACGGACGCGTGGTCCCGCGGTCGCCGCGTGGGCTGCAGCGTACGGTTCACGAATCACGTTGACGTTCTTCGGTATCCATCCTGATCACTTCGGGGACTCCGACACGGTGCGCGCCATGATCGACGACGAGCTCACAGCGTGGAACCTGGAGCACTGGTTCTGGTGAGCGCACACGTCGCCGTCGTCCTGTACGGCAGCCGGGGCGACATCCAACCGGGTCTCGCGCTCGCTCTCGAACTCGAGGCACGTGGCCATCGTGTCAGCGTTGCGCTCCCGCCGAATCTGGCAGGCCTCGCCATCGAGGTCGGCCTGCACACGATCGAGATCGGTCTCGACACCCACACGGCGTGGTCGTCACCCGAGGCGGAGGCGGAGGCGGTGCGCGGTTCGCACGGACTGGCGCGCGCACGCTTCGCACTGGCAACGGTTCGTCGAGGGTTCACAGCGTTCGACGACTCGCTGGCGGCCGAGTTCGTCGACCCCGGCGCGCGCCTGTCCGACGTCGACCTCATCGTCGCCGCGCCGCTCTGCCAGGACCGGTGTCTTGCACTCTCCGAGCATCTCGGCACGTCGTTGGTGGTTCTGCGATTCGCGCCGATGTCGCACAACAGCGTGTTCGGTGCGATACCGGGTCTCACCGACTCCTGGTCGGCAGAGTGGAAGAGACGGTCGTGGCGTGTGACCGACCGCCTCACCTGGCTGGCAACCGGGTGGAACGAGAACCGATTTCGACGCAGACTCGGGCTCCCGCGCGCGCGGGGGCCGCTTCCCGAGCGGATGCAACAGGCGGGGATCGTCGCAATCCAGGCCTACGACCGGGAGATCGAGCCGCGGCTGGAATCCGAGTGGGGCGCAACCAAACCGATCGTGGGCTTCATGGATCTGCCGCGCCGATCCAGGGTGGGAATCAGCGAAACCAGTGGGGAAGGTACCGATCTCGCCGAGTGGTTGGACGCCGGGACGCCACCTGTATTCGTCACGGTCGGCAGCATGTCGATCGCCGAACCCGTTGCCACACTCGACATGATCGTTCGCGCCGTGCGGGGTACCGGGCAGCGATGTCTACTCTCGGCAACCGACTACGACGGTGTGGGTCGTTCGGATCCCGACGTGTTCGTTGTGGGAGCGCTCGACCACGCTGCCGTCTTACCGCGGTGCCGCGCGGCCATCCATCACGGTGGAGCGGGGACCACGGGCGCGACATTGCGTGCGGGACTGCCGACGATGGTGTGTGCGGTGACGGCTGAGCAGCCGTTCTGGGCTGCTCGCGTCACTGCACTCGGTGTCGGCGTCGGACGGAGGTTGGCCTCGCTGACCGGTGACGACTGTGCCACGGGAGTCGCGGTGCTCACGAGCCGTTCCACCCGCGAGACCGCGCGTGAGCTGGCGTCGCGGATGACCGACCCACGCGAAGCTGTCGACGCCGCGGCACAGATCTGCGAAGCCCACCTCAGCCGTAGCCTGGCCCCAGCCTGAGGGACGCTGTCCGCAGACAGGCTGCTCTCCGACAAGGACTTCCAGAGACAGTAGAAGGGCCGTACCCGCGCGGGTACGGCCCTTCTACCGTCAGTGTGACCAGTCCGTCAGGCGAAAGCCTCGTCGAGGATCTCCTGTTGCTCGACGGCGTGCACCTTCGACGAGCCGGAACTCGGTGCCGACATCGGTCGACGCGAGATGCGACGCAGGCCCTTGAGCAGGTCGGGCAGCATCTCGGGCAGCCAGAGACCGAGGAACGGCCACGGACCCTGGTTGGCGGGCTCATCCTGAACCCAGACGAAGTCGTCGGCGTTCGGGTACTGCTCCAGCGTCTCCTGCAGGCGACGATGCGGTACGGGGTAGAGCTGCTCGACGCGGACCACGGCGATGTCGTCGCGATCCTCCTTGTCCCGGCGGGCGGCGAGCTCGTAGTAGATCTTGCCGCTGACGAGCAGAACGCGCTTGACCTTGCTGCGGTCGCCGTCTTGCTTGCGGAACTTCGGGTCGTCGATCACCGAGCGGAACTTGTCGTCGGTGAAGTCCTCGACCGGGCTGACCGCAGCCTTGTTCCGCAGCATCGACTTCGGCGTGAAGACGATCAGCGGTCGGCTGATGCCGTCGAGAACGTGGCGACGCAGCAGGTGGAAGTAGCTCGCGGGTGTCGACGGCTGCGCAACGGTCATCGAACCCTCCGCACACAGCTGCAGGAAGCGCTCGATGCGTCCCGACGTGTGGTCGGGGCCCTGGCCCTCGTGGCCGTGCGGAAGCAACAACACGACATCCGAGCGCTGACCCCACTTGGCCTCGCCGGAGCTGATGAACTCGTCGATCACCGACTGCGCGCCGTTGACGAAGTCACCGAACTGCGCCTCCCACAGCACGAGAGCGTCCGGGTTGCCCACCGAGTAGCCGTACTCGTAACCGACCACCGCGAACTCCGACAGCGGCGAATCGTAGGCCATGAAGCGGCCTTCCGAGTCCGCGTCACCATCGAGTGGTGCGAGGTGATTGAGGGGTGTGTACTCGGAGCCGTTCTCGCGGTCGATGAGTACCGAGTGGCGCTGGCTGAACGTACCGCGGCGTGAGTCCTGGCCCGACAGGCGAACGGTGCGTCCCTCGAGCACCAGCGAACCGAAGGCCAACAACTCGGCGAACGCCCAGTCGATGTGTCCGTCGCGGCTCATCTCGTGGCGGCGCTTGAGTACCGGCTTCACGCGTGGGTGCGGAGTGAAACCATCCGGAGTGTCGTAGAACGCGTCGCCGATGCGCTCGAGCACCGACTTGTCGACGGCGGTCACGAGCTTCTGCGGCAGCGGCTGATCGGCTTCCACCGATTCGCTCGGCTCCGGGGTGAACTTCTCGAGTTCCTTGACCTCGTTGAAGACCCGTTCGAGCTGCCCCTGGTAATCGCGCAGCGCGTCTTCGGCCTCCTTGGTGGAGATGTCACCACGACCGATCAGAGCCTCGGTGTAGGACTTGCGGACGCCACGCTTGGTGTCGATCACGTCGTACATCGCCGGCTGGGTCATCGACGGATCGTCGCCCTCGTTGTGTCCGCGACGGCGGAAGCAGACGAGGTCGATGACGACGTCCTTGTGGAAGGCCTCGCGGTAGTCGACCGCCAGCTTGGCCACCCAGACGCACGCCTCCGGGTCGTCGCCGTTGACGTGGAAGATCGGGGCACCGATCATCTTCGCGACGTCGGTGCAGTACTCGCTCGAACGCGAGTGTTCGGGAGCTGTGGTGAACCCGACCTGGTTGTTGACCACGATGTGCACGGTGCCGCCGGTGCGGTAGCCGGGCAGCATCGCGAGGTTGAGGGTCTCGGCCACGACACCCTGGCCGGCGAACGCGGCGTCGCCGTGCAGCATGAGCGGCATGATCGAGAACTCACGCTCTTCGGGTAGCTGGTCCTGCTTGGCGCGGACGAGCCCCTCCAGAACCGGGTCGACCGCTTCGAGGTGGCTGGGGTTCGCGGTGAGCGAGACGTTGATCTCGTTCTCGCCGAACATCTGGTAGTACTTGCCCTCGGCGCCGAGGTGGTACTTCACGTCACCCGACCCGTGCGCCTGCGACGGATTCAGGTTGCCCTCGAACTCGGTGAAGATCTTCGAGTAGGGCTTGCCGACGATGTTCGCGAGCACGTTGAGGCGGCCGCGGTGTGGCATGCCGATGACGACCTCGTCGAGCGAATACTCGGCGCTCTGGTCGATGACGGCGTCCATCATCGGGATGACCGACTCCGCACCCTCGAGCGAGAAGCGCTTCTGCCCAACGTATTTCGTCTGGAGGAAGGTCTCGAAGGCCTCGGCGGCATTGAGCTTGGACAGGATGTACTTCTGCTCGGCGACCGGCGGCTTGACGTGTTTGATCTCGACGCGCTCCTGAACCCAGCGCTGCTGCTCGGGTTCGAGGATGTGCGTGTACTCGACTCCCACGTGTCGGCAGTACGCGTCGCGCAGGATCGACAGCACGTCGCGCAACTTCATCGTGTCCTGGCCGTGGAAGCCGCCGACCTTGAAGCTACGGTCGAGATCCCACAGGGTCAGGCCGTAGGTGAGGATGTCGAGATCCGGATGCGATGTGCGGGCGTAGCTGTCCATCATGAGCGGATCGGTGTCGGCCATGAGGTGCCCGCGGTTGCGGTAGGCCGCGATCAGCTCGAGTACCCGCGCGTTCTTGTCGACGACACCCGCGGGGATGTCACGACGCCAACGGATCGGCTCGTAGGGAATGTGGAACGCGGTGAACAGCTCGTCGTAGAACGCGTCGTCGAGCAGTAGTTCGTGGATCCTGCGCAGGAAGTCGCCCGACTCGGCGCCCTGGATGATCCGGTGATCGTAGGTGGAGGTGAGCGTCATCAGCTTGCCGACACCGAGTTCGGCGATCTGCTCGTCGCTCGCGCCCTGGAACTCCGCCGGATACTCCATGGCACCCGCACCGATGATGGCGCCCTGGTTCTTCATCAGACGCGGCACCGAGTGCACTGTGCCGATGGTGCCCGGGTTCGTCAGCGAGATGGTGACACCCGCGAAGTCGTCGGCGGTGAGCTTGCCGTCACGTGCGCGACGCACGATGTCCTGGTAGGCGGTGTAGAACTCGGCGAAACCCATTGTCTCGCAGTTCTTGATGGCAGCGACAACCAGGGAGCGGTTGCCGTCCTTGCCGACGAGGTCGATGGCCAGACCGAGGTTGGTGTGCGCCGGTGTGACGACGTTCGGCTTGCCGTCGATCTCGGCGAAGTGCCGGTTCATGTTGGGGAACGACTTGATCGCCTGGACGATGGCGTAGCCGAGGATGTGGGTGAAGCTGATCTTGCCGCCACGCGTACGTGACAGGTGGTTGTTGACGACGATCCGGTTGTCGATCATCAACTTGGCGGGAATTGCGCGAACCGAGGTGGCCGTCGGGATCTCGAGCGATGCGGCCATGTTCTTCGCGACCGCGGCCGATGCGCCGCGGAGAACCTTCTGGGTGTCCTCGCCTGCGGGCTCGTCGCCGCCCTTCGGCGCGGCCTTCGCGGTCGCCGGTGCCTTCTGCGAACGCGACGAACCATCTCGGCTGGCAACGCTGTGACCCGAGGCGGCCTTGGTCGCAGTGGATTCGCGGGCGGGGGAGTTGTTGCCTGCCGGGCGCGGCGTCGGCTCCTGGTCGAGCGTCACCTGACGTGCGGCGGGCTTGTTGCCGTTGGACGACGTCCCGTTCGACGCCGACGAGTCCTTGGTGGAGGAAGCGCTCGTGGCGGATGAGGCGCTCGACGAGGCTGTCGCACTCTTGGTCGTCGGTGCGCTCTTCGTCGCTGTCGTGCTCTTCGTCGGCTGACCGCTTCCGGCCTTGCCGGTGCTACCGTTGCCACTCGATCCATTGGACGGCGAGGACGCGCCGTCCTCGCCGGGCCGGTAGTCCTTCAACAGGTCGTGCCAACTCGGGTCTACCGAGTTCGGGTCCTTTTTGAATTGCTGGTACATTTCGTCGACCAGCCACGTGTTTTGTCCGAAATCTGATATCGAACTGCTCACAGCGGTATCTCGCCTCAATTCCCTCTGGTGTCGGGTCGCTCGCTCGCGTCGCTAGCCCCTCGTGAAGACTACGGCGCACCACCTGCCCATGCTACGCGCGCGACGTTGCGCGCCGTCTACCGGCCGCGACGACGCGATTGCGGCGCGGCCCCCATCCGCAGCCGGCGTTGCCGACTCGTGTCGGCAGACACGAACATCGCCTCAAGCAGGCTCGATACCGTCGGCGTCCGGATCGACACCTGCATCCCAGAACGCGCGGTACCTACCGCCTAACGACAACAGCTCGTCGTGTGTTCCCAACTCGACGATGCGGCCGTCGTCGACGACCGCGATGCGATCGGCTCGGGCAGCAGTTGCCAGGCGGTGCGCGACGATCACAGAGGTACGACTGCGTGTGACCGTCTCGCCCGCGGCGAGCACCAGCGCCTCCGTCGCCTGGTCGAGTGTCGCCGTCGCCTCGTCGAGTAGTAGGAGGTCGGGCTCGACGAGCTCGGCGCGGGCCAGTGCGATCAGTTGCCGCTGGCCCGACGACAGGCCACCCCCGCGTTCGCCCACCTGGTGTCGCATACCGCCATCGAGCCCTGAGATGACGTCCGTGGCACCCACGGCGAGCGCCGCGGCAGCGATCTCTGTCCGGTCGGCGTCGGGCCTCCCGTAGGCGATGTTGTCCGCGATACTGCCGGTGAACAGGTGGGCTTCCTGTGGTACCAGCCCGATGCGGTGACGGTAGTCGAGCAGTCCGAAATCGCGGATGTCGGTCCCGTCCATCTGCACCTCACCCGTGGTGGGGTCGTAGAAGCGGGCGAGCAATTTCACCACCGTTGACTTACCTGCGCCCGTGCGCCCGACGAGGGCGAGTGACGATCCCGCCGGAATGGTCAGTTCCACGTCGCTCAACGCGTCGGCAGAGGCACCCGCGTAGCGGAACCCGACGTCGGCGAGATCGATATCGCCGCGAAAACCGTTCGCGGGAACGGGTACTCGGTCAGAGCGTGACTCGAGTGAACTGCGAGTTCGCAGGAGGTCGGCGATGCGGCGGAGGCCGACGACGGCCTGCTGGTATCCGTCGAAGACCTGTGAGAGCTGCTGAACCGGCCCGAACAACAGCGTCAGGTAGAGGATGAATGCGACGAGCGTGCCCGCCTGCATCGTGCCGCCGGCGATGCGATGCGCACCGACCGCGATCGCCACCGCGGTGGCGATGTCGGACATGAGGGTGATGAACGGGAAGTACACCGAGATCGCGCGTTGTGAGCGCATACGCGCACGCACCCACTCGAGTGTGCGGTCGGTGAAGCGCGCCATCGCCACGGCGCTGTTGCGATAGGTCTGGGTGGTCTTGATGCCCGCGATGTTCTCCTGGAAGTCGGCGTTGACGACGCTGACCAGTTCGCGTGACCGTGTGTACGCATCGGCGGCGACCCGCCGGAAGGCGACTGTCGCGGCGATCAGGATGGGGAACACCGGAAGGATGATCAGGCCGAGTTCGATGTCGGTGAGCAGCAGAGCGACGGTGACGCCGACGAGGGTGAGGACGGCGACGATCGCCGACGTCAGTCCCGTCTGCAGGAACGTCGACAGTGCATCGACGTCAGTGGTCATGCGGGTCATGATGCGGCCGGACAGCTCGCGCTCGTAGTAGTCGAGGCCGAGTCGCTGTAGGTGTGCGTAGCTGCGCACCCGCAGTCCGAACAGGACACGCTCACCGGCGCGCGTGGAGGTCAACGTCATCACCGCGCCGACGATCCATCCGATGGCGACGAGCGCGACACCGAACGCCGCGACCTCCCAGAGCCGTGTTTCGTCCGCGCGGTCTGCGGCGTCGAGAACAGCTCGCGCCAGGGACGGGAAGGCGAGACCGATCAGGGTGTCCAGCGAGATGCAGATGATGGCTGTTGCGAGGAGCAGGCGAACCGGCGAGAGGATTCCCCACAAACTGAACTGGCGGTCTTCCCGACGTATCGCTGCGGTGTCGACATGGGGATCCTCGTCGGCGGGTGGCAATGCGTCGACCGCCCGAGTCAGTTGCGGCGTGGCCTGCATGGAGCCGAGAGCACTCGCGACGCCGCCGCCCCTGCCGGAGGGCCGACCGGGTGCGGGCGCGATGTGTGCCGCCGCTGACGTCGACGCCATGTCTGCAGGTGCCGTGTCTGCAGATTCGGACTCGACGGGTGGCCACAGCCGGGCCATGAGGCCGTCGTCGATCGCCGTCGGTGTGTCGGGGGTCGGGGATGGTGGTGCGGTGCGGCCGGAGGTGGTGGCGCCTGCCGTCTCCGCGACGATCCCGGTCATCAGTTCGCGGAAGCGCGGACTGCGTGCGTCGAGTTCAGCGACCGTGCCGATGTCGGTGATGGTTCCGCCGTCGAGTACGGCAACGCGGTCGGCGAGCATCAACGTCGAGCGCCGGTGCGCGAGGACCAACATCGTGGGTCTGCTGCTCCTACCCCCGCCTGACCCCGCGCCCGCTTCGCTGTCTGCGTGTGCTCCGCGGAGGTCACGCAGGATGCGCGACTCGGTGGCGGCGTCGACGGCGGACGTGGCGTCGTCGAGGACGAGGACTCGCGGAGCGGCGTAGAGCGCGCGGGCGAGTGCGACTCGTTGCCGTTGACCTCCCGACAGTGTCAGACCGCGCTCGCCGACGACGGTGTCGAATCCGTCCGGCAGAGCCGAAATGAACTCGAGCGCGTCGGCCCGCGCCGCGGCGTCGACGAGTCGTGGGTCGGGCGAACCGTCCGCGGAAGTTCGCTCGCCCGGTGCGGCGCCGAGGGCGATGTTGGCGGCAATGGTATCGGAGTAGAGGAACGGTTCGTCGAAGACGACCGCCAGCGCGGTGTGCAGGCTGTCGGGGGAGAGGTCGGCGACGTCGTGGATGCCGTCCCTCGCGGTCAGAGACACCGAACCGGAGGTCGGCACGAGATAGCGGCTCGTCAATTCGGCGAGGGTCGACTTCCCGGAGCCGGGCGGTCCCACGATGGCAACGCACTCACCCGGCGCGATGTCGAGGTCGACGTCGTGCACCACGGTCTTGTCGCCGAACGCGAAGTCGACGGCGTCGAGCCGGAGCCCGAGCGGCCCGTCCGGCACCGTGCCGGTCTGTCGGTCGCCCGGATCGGTGGGTTCGTCGATCACCTCGTAGACGCGGTCGACAGCTGCGCGGGCCAACTGGGCACTGACGACCAGATTGGTGAGCAGCCGGGCGAGCGAGGTCATCGTGGCGACGTAGGTGGCGAATGCGAGGAACGTGCCCGCGGTGATGGTGCCGTGCAATGTGAGCCATCCGCCGAGCGCGATCACCGCGACCATTCCCAACTGGGGGATGGCTGCCATCGTCGGCGCGAATCGCGCGTTGATCTTCGCCGCGCGCAGTCGTTTCGAGTACAGGTCGCCGGCCAGCCCGACGAGTTCGTCGACCGCGCGTGATTCCTGACCGAAGCCCTTGACGACGCGTACGCCCGTCACGGTCTCCTCGACGTGTTGTGCGACGTTGGCCGCCGCCTGCTGAGCAGACCACGTCGCAGCGAAAAGCTTTCGGCGCGTGGTGAACACGACTACACCGACAATGGGGATGATGCTCAGAGCGACGATGGTCAGCAGTGGGGACAAGTAGGCCATGATCCCGATCGCGACCACGACCTGGACCGCTGCACCCGCCGAGAGTGGCACCACGGCCAACAGGCCCTGCACGATCTGGAGATCGGATATCGACCGTGAGACGACCTGTCCCGTACTGATGCGAGACTGCGCTGCGCCGTCGAGGTGCAGCAGAGTTCGCATCAGACGTAGTCGCAGCGAATTCTGCACGCCGATCGACAGCTGCCCGGCGGTGAGCCGTCTGCCGAACTGGCAGGCATAGCGGACGACCGCAAGGATAAGCAGAGCCGTCACGATCATCGGGATCGTCACGGAGTCGTGCACCGCTCCGGTGGCGCGGTCGATCGCCGCTTTGGCGAGCAGCGGTGCGACGAGGTCGACGCCGACGGCGACGAGTGTTACCGCGAGAGTGATGACCACCAGTCTGCGGTGGCGCCAGCATTCTGCGGAGAGTCGACGAATCCAGCCGGTTCGTTCGGTCGGTGTTGCGCTGTCGGAGGTGGGTGGGGCATCTCGGGTCGGGGCCCGGCTGTCCGTGAGGGAGCCGGTCACCGATCCCCGGCGGGCAGACCGGGTTCGGTCACCACAGAACCGTCGACGACGTCGCCGTGCCACGATCTCGGTGCGGGGCCGAATGCTTCACGTGCGTTGAGGACGACGCGACGTCCGAGTGCTCGGTTGCCGACGCCGCCGACGACGGCGCCGATACCTGCGGGCATCATCTTGCCGAAGATCAGGGGCGCGCGCTTGATCGCGTACTTCTTCACGATCTTGTTCATCAACGCCGTGTTGAGTTTGCCCACGCCGCCCCCGGGAATGGCCGCGGTCCCCAGTCGGCGCAACGCGCCACCTCGTGTCCCGATGAGGCGGCCGAGTGCCGTGACCCCCTCCTCGCCGAGCGCGACTGCCAGAACCAGTGTCTTTCGTCGTTCCGACTGTTCGACGCCGATCCCGTGCACCTCGGCGATCGCGAGAGCGAGCAGAGCCGATGCCTCGAGAAAGAGGACCGTCTCGCCGGTCATGGCACCGAGCGCGGTCATCGTACCGATACCGGGGACTGCCGCGGTTGCACCGACGGCGCTGCCCGAACCCATCACGGTGCGCAGATACTGCTTCTCGAGGCGGCGGATGATCTGCTCGGGCGACTCATCCGGATGCGCCTTACGTAGCGCGTTCACGTATTTCGTGACCGCAGGAGCCTGCAGACGCTGCGCCTTGTCGAGCACAGAGCCGGTGAGTTCGACCGCCTTCTTGGGAGGCTTCTGTTCGGTCCGTTTGGTTTCGGTCATGACAGCGGTACCCAATCCTGTTCGGGAACGACCTCGTTCGGCTGCGGTGGGGGTGGTGGTGTTCCGTCGCCGAAGGGACGTCCCCCGAGTTCTTCACGGTGGTGTGGGGTCAGCCAGTTCCGCAAGTCGGGGCCGTCCGGCACGATCCCGGTGGGGTTGATGTCGCGATGAACGATGTAGTAGTGCTGCTTGATCTGCGTGAAATCGACCGTGTCACCGAAGCCCGGTGTCTGGAAGAGGTCGCGTGCGTACGCCCACAGCACCGGCATCTCCGACAGCTTGCTGCGATTGCACTTGAAGTGTCCGTGATACACCGGATCGAATCGCGCCAATGTGGTGAACAGTCGCACATCGGCCTCGGTGATCGTGTCGCCGACCAGGTAGCGCTGCGAGCTCAGACGTTCGGTCAACTCGTCGAGCTTGGTGAAGAGCCGATCATATGCCTTGTCGTATGCCTCTTGGCTGCCGGCGAATCCGCAGCGGTAGACGCCGTTGTTGACCTCGGTGTACACGCCCTTGCTGACGGTTTCGATCTCGTCGCGCAGGTGCTCGGGGTAGAGATCGGGTGCACCGTCGCGGTGGTAGTCGACCCACTCGACCTCGAAATCGACGGTGATCTGCTTGAAGTCGTTGGTGACGACCTCGCCGCTGGGCACGTCGACGATCGCCGGAACGGTGATTCCCTTGGGGTAGCCGGGAAAGCGCTTCTCGTAGGCATCCTTGAGGCGGGGGATCTTGAGAACCGGATCGACTCCGCCCGGGTCGAGGTCGAACGTCCACGAGTTCTTGTCGTGGGTGGGACCGCACAGGCCCAGTGAGATGGCGTCCTCGAGGCCGAGGAGCCGACGCACGATGAGGGTGCGGTTTGCCCACGGGCATGCGCGGGCGGCGACGAGCCGGTACCTGTTCGGCTCGACGGGATAGCCGTCGCGACCATCACGTGTGATGCGCGTTTCGATGTACTGGGTGTCGCGGACGAACTCCTGTCCGCTGGTGACATAGGACGCTTGCCCGTCGGGCTCGCGCGTTGCGGTGGACTGATCAGCGCTCATGGAATCCACAGTAGTGATCGCGACCGACGCTTGGCACGGCATAGTCGGAGCGGTATATTCCACCAGGAATATTTGGTTCGGAGTGATTGAGAGGAGGCGACGTGACCCCGACGCCGTTGGCTCCGCAGGCGATCCTGGTTCTCGGGCTGGTCAGCGAGCGGCCGATGCACCCGTACGAGATGTTCCAGACCACGATCGAACGCCAGGAAGACCGCTTGACGAAGGTCCGGCCGGGGACGCTCTACCACACAGTCGATCGGCTGGCGGCTGACGGTTTGATCGAGGTTTCCGAAGTCCGCAAGGAGGGCAATCGCCCCCAACGAACCGTTTACACGATCACCGACGCAGGCAGGGCGGCGCTCGACGCCAGCCTCGAGGCCATCCTCGAACGGCACCCGGTCGAATACCCCGAACTCTATCTCGCACTCTCCGAGGCACATTCGCTGCCGCGGCAGCGCGTCGTCGAGTTGCTTGAACGGCGCGTCGCGGCGATGCGCGCCGACTACGAGCGCATCGAGGCCGCTCAGGCGGCCGCGAATACGTGCGGAGCGGTCGAGATGTTCTACCTCGACGTCGGCTGCCGACTGGCGACGCTGCGAACCCAGATCGACTGGCTCGCCCATCTACTCGAACGGCTGCGGCACGGCGACATCGAGTGGATCGACGATCCCGACTCGACGTGGAGATCGAAGCACGCCGCAACACCATCCACCGCGACATCATCTCCAGCAACGCCATCCACCACAACGTCCACAGCACAGAAAGTTCCGAACCCGTGACAGCTCCAACGTTCAAGTCGGTGACCAACAGACCGTGGCTCTCGCTCATGGCATTGTGTGTCGGCTTCTTCATGATCCTCGTCGACATGACGATCGTCGCCGTCGCGCAGCCGCAGATCCGCGCATCTCTCGACACCGATGTCAACGGCATCGTGTGGGTGACGAGTGCATATCTGCTGACCTACGCGGTGCCGCTGTTGATCACGGGCAGGCTCGGCGACAAGTACGGACCCAAGACCGTCTACCAGGTCGGCCTCGTGGTCTTCACCGCCGCGAGTGTCTGGTGCGGCTTCTCCGGTTCGATCGGCGAGTTGATCGCGGCCCGCGCGCTGCAAGGAATCGGTGCCGCCCTGATCACGCCGCAGACGATGGCGATGATCCAACGCATCTTCCCGCCCGAAAAGCGTGGCGCCGCAATGGGTGTCTGGGGAACGGTTGCCGGTGTCGCCACACTCGTCGGCCCCTTGCTCGGTGGTGTGTTGACCGACAACCTCGGGTGGGAGTGGATATTCTTCGTCAACCTGCCCGTCGGAATCGTCGGACTGATCCTGGCCGCAGTGCTGGTCCCCGAGGTCGACAAGCACGACCACAGTTTCGACTGGGTCGGTGTGGTGCTGTCGGCAGTCGGTCTGTCCGCCTTGGTGTTCGGAATCCAGGACGGAGAGAAGTACGACTGGGCGCCGTGGATCTGGACGCTGATCATCGTCGGAATCGTGGTGTTCGCACTCTTCATCTATTGGGAGTCGCGGGTCAAGACCGAGCCGCTGGTGCCGTTGTCGTTGTTCCGTCAGCGCAACTTCTCGCTGTCGAACATCGGTATTGCTTCCATGGGCTTCGCGATCTCGGGCCAAATGATTCCGGCGATGTTCTTCCTGCAACTCGTGGGAGGCATGACGCCGACGCAGTCCGCACTGGTGATGGTGCCGATGGCGATCTTCACCGGTGTTCTCGCGCCGATCGTCGGCAGGATCCTCGACAAGGTGCATCCGAGCCTGATCATCTCGACGGGACTGTTGCTGGCCTCGATCTCGCTGTTCTGGATGGGCGCCATCGCCCGCTCGGCCACGCCGGTGTGGCAGCTCATCCTGCCGCTGTGCCTGATGGGTATCGCCTCGGCGGGCATCTGGGCGCCACTCGCGGCGACCGCCACTCGCGATCTTCCCTGGTATCAGGCGGGCGCGGGCGCCGGTGTCTACAACACCACCCGAATGATCGGGTCGGTGATCGGTGCGGCCGCGGTCGGTGCGTTGATGCAGACCAGGCTCGCAGCCGAATTGCCGGGCATGGACACAGCATCGAACAACGACAGTGCCAAGCAGCTGCCGATCGAGGTCTTCGGCCACGCCGTGCGCGAACCGTTCGCCCATGCCATGGGGCAGACGCTGTATCTGCCTGCGGCGGCACTGCTGATCGGCGTGGTGGCCACCCTGTTCCTCAAGCGCCCGGCGGGGCAGCGTTCGTATCCGCCTGCTGCGGACGTGAAAGCTGCTGCCGGCGCGGAGGGTGCGGTGGAGGAGGCCGGCGCCGCCTGAGGGCGCGGGCCGACCGCTGACGCGCCTCCGCAGATCTGTCGGTGGCAGATCGTACGGTGTTGGTCATGCGCATCCTGCACACCTCCGATTGGCACCTCGGTCGCACGTTTCACGGCATCGATCTGCTCGACGACCAGCGGCAGACGCTTGTTCAGTTGGCAGCGATCGTCGCGGAAGAGTCCGTCGACGTCGTGGTGGTCGCGGGCGACGTGTACGACAGGTCGGTGCCGTCTGCCGACGCAGTGCGTGTGTATGACGAGGGACTCGCGGCGATTGCAGCGGCGGGGGCAGCCATCGTCGTGACGTCGGGCAACCACGATTCCCCGACCCGACTCGGCGTCGGATCTGCCTTTGCCGCAGCTGGTGGACTACATCTGCGGACATCTGTCGATGCCATAGACGATCCCGTGATCCTATCCGACGAGTACGGGGACGTGGCGATCTACGGCATTCCGTACCTCGAACCCGAGGTCAGTCGAGTGGCCCTCGGTGTCCCCGACGCTCGGGGCCACCAGGATGTTCTGACCGCGGCCATGGACCGCATTCGCGGCGATCTCGCCTCTCGCAACGCACGTTCGGTCGTCGCTGCACACGCATTCGTCGTCGGGGGCGAGGCAACCGGTACTGAGCGATCCATCAGCGTCGGTGGTGTGGAAACCGTTGCCGCCGAGACCTTCTCCGGTATCGACTACGTTGCTCTCGGTCACCTGCACTCACCGCAGGAGATCACGCCGGCCGTGCGCTACAGCGGGTCGTTCCTGCCGTACTCGTTCGGCGAGCGCACGCACCGCAAGGCGGTGTGGCTCGTCGACCTTGGCGCCGACGGAGTCACCGAGGTGCGACGTCACGACATTCAGGAGGTGCGCGGCCTCAGCTCGCTCACGGGAACACTCGACGAACTGCTGACGTCCACCGATCATGCAGGCGCAGAGGACCACTACGTCGAGGCGACGTTGACCGATGCGACACGCCCGGTCGACGCGATGCGTCGACTCCGCGAACGCTTCCCACATGCGGTGCACGTCCAGTGGCAGCGTCCCGAGGCGGCAACAGAACTCGACTACCACTCGCGGGTGCACGGACGAACCGATGCGCAGATCATCCGCTCCTTCGTCACTGATGTCCGTGACGAACCCACGGCTGCGGAGTGTGCGCTCCTCGATGCCGCGTTGCGAGCCGTCGTCGGTGAGCCGGAGCATGTTGCTGCGGCGGAACAGGTCGACGAATCGCGCGACGCCGAGAAGACAGCAGAGTCGCTGACGCTGTTCGAGATCGACACCATGGCTGAGACGGCATGAGACTTCATCGCCTCCGCATGTGTGCGTTCGGTCCATTCGCCGACGACGTCACCGTAGACTTCGACGCCCTCGCCGAGGACGGGCTGTTCCTCTTGCACGGGCAGACCGGTGCGGGGAAGACGACGATTCTCGACGCCGTTGCGTTCGCATTGTTCGGTCGGGTGCCGGGAACGCGTCACGACGCCAAGCGACTGCACTCCGATCATGCGTCGGCGCAACAGGTTCCGGAGGTGGAGCTCGAAGCGACCATAAGCGGACGCAGGCTGCGCATCGTGCGATCCCCGGAGTATCACCGCCCGAAGAAGCGGGGGACGGGCACCACCAAGGTGCAGGCCAGGGCCACCCTCGACTGGATCGACGGGTCAGGCGTACCGCTCACGCGGCTACCCGAGATCGGCGAGGTGATCGGCAGTCTCCTCGGTATGAGCGCCGAGCAGTTCTTCCAGGTGGTGTTGCTGCCGCAGGGCGATTTCTCCCGGTTCCTGCGCGCTGCCAACGAGGATCGAGAAGCCCTGTTACAACGCCTGTTCGACACCGAGCGCTTCGGCGACGTCGAGGAATGGTTGCGCGACCACGCGCGTGCGGGCAATGCAGCGCTCGACGAAAAGGAGGCCACGCTCGGTCGGATCGCGGCGCAGATTGCGGCACTGGCCGAGACGGAAACGCCCGTCGAGCCCGACATGGATTGGGCCCAGGGATGTCTCGACGCCGCACGCGAGTCACATGAGCGCGAGGTCCTCCGACTGTCGTCGGTTCGAGCCGAACTCGAGCGAGCGCAAGACACATACGATCGGGGAACGAGTCTCATGCGCGACCGGCAGAGAGGACTCGCTGCCCGGTCGAAGATCGATCAACTCGAGGCTGCGAGCGCTGAGCTCCACCGCGCCGAGACCGATCTCGCGGCTGCACGACGCGCAGCTCCGGTGGTGCCGTTGATGGTGGATCATCGTGATGCTCTCGAAGCGCTCGAGCGGTCCCTCGCACGCTGTGCCGGGTCAGAATCGGCGTTGTTCGGAATACCGGAAGCTGCTGCGCTGCACGGGTGCACAGACGGCGATCTCGAGCGGGCGGCCGACACCTGGGCGGCGGAATCGGCCCGCCTCGAACCGCTGGCGCGCAGAGTTGACGAACGCCCGACCATCGTTGCCGACATAGCCGCCGTCGAACGGGAGATCGCGACCGCGACTGCCCGTGTGGACGACATCGACGCCGCGCTGACAGCGATGCCCGCGCGCAAAGCCGGTGCGATCGACGCGTTGGGTGCTGCTCGCGACCAGCGCGCACAGCTCGAGATGTTGCGTGGCAGAGTGGAGAAGGTCGAGACGGTCGACCTTGCGCTCGGCCAGCGCGAAGAACTCACGCAGACGATCGAGCGCGCCGAGCGTCGACTTCACGACGCCCGCGAGGCGCACAACGAGGCTCGCTCGCATCTGCTCGACCTCCGCGAGCGTCGACTCACCGGCATGGCCGCGGAACTGGCATCACAACTCGTCGACGGCGAGCCGTGCGTCGTGTGTGGGTCGTCGCTTCATCCGGCGCCGACGACTGCAAGCCCTGAGGTTCGTGTCAGCGACGTCGATGAGCGCGCAGCGTCCGAGATCGAGCAACGCGCGGCCGACGACGTGGCGGCAACGCGGTCGTCGCTCGGTACCTATCTCGAGCGCAGGGCGAATCTCGACAGCATTATCGGCGGTGCGAGCCGCGAAGGAATCGCTGCCGAACGAGCAGACGCTGCAGCGCGTCTCGCGACAGCCGAACGGGTTGCAGGCTCTATCGACGATCTGCAGCGCGAGGTCGACGATCTCGACGCCCAAGCCCAGCGGCTGACCGCCGAGCGAGGCGAACAGCAGTCCGCCCGTGCGTCGGCGTCGACGCGGCTCGACGCACTGCGCGCCGAGCTGACGTCGCTCGACGACGAGGTCGCGCAGGCGACCGGAGGTCGGGTCAGCGTCGCCGCACGGCGTGAGGAACTAGCCGAGCTGTGTCGCGCCATAACCTCGGTACGAGACGACCGCGCCGAGGTCATCCGATCACGTGAGCGTCTCGAGCGCACAGCCCGACGCCTTGCGGAGGCGTGCGCGGATGCCGGGTTGGTCGACGAAGAAGCGGTCCGCGCCGCTATGGCGACTCCCGAACAGATGGAGATCTGGGAGTCGTCACTGCGGCGCGCGCACGGCTTGCGCAGTGAGGCGCAGGCAACGCTGGATGACGACGACGTCTGCGCAGCACTCGCTGCCGACCCCGTTGACGTCGATGCGCTGGCTGCGGCTGTTGATAGCGCTCGTCAACGCCATGACACCGCGGCGGGTGCCGAGGCCGTGGCCGGGCGTCGTGTGAGCGGATTGGCCGATCACGTCGCCCAGTACTGGGAGGCGTTGAGCGCCATCGAGCCCGTGAGAGCCAAACAGCTGGAGCTTCGCGAGCTAGCCGAACTGGTCAGCGGTCGCGGCCAGAATGCGCGGCGCATGACACTGCGCTCCTACGTTCTCGCGGCGCGCCTCGAAGAGGTACTGGTGGCAGCGTCGGCCCGACTCCGTCAGATGTCCGCGGGGAGATACGAATTCGCGCACACCGACGCAGGCGGACCACGCGGTCGGCGCGGTGGCCTCGGCATCGAGGTACGCGACGAGTACACCGGCGCGACTCGCGCGGCGACAACCCTGTCCGGCGGCGAGACATTCTTTGCCTCGCTCGCGCTGGCACTCGGCCTCGCTGATGTGGTGTCCGCGGAATCGGGTGGACGAGTGCTCGACACCATGTTCATCGACGAGGGATTCGGCACCCTCGATCCGGAGTCGCTCGATCTGGTCATGGGTGTCCTTGACGAATTACGTTCCGGTGGAAGGGTTGTCGGCGTGGTCAGTCACGTCGACGAGTTGCGTGCGCGGATACCGTCACAGCTGCAGGTACTGCGTGGTGAGGCGGGTTCGTCTGTGAAGGTCCGCACGCTCGCCGCGTCGGGCTGACCAGTCGCGCGATTCAGCTATGCGCTCGTCACTCGGTGCGGATGATCGTGATCAGTCGCTTCGTGGCTCGCGTCTGTGCCACGTACAGATCTCTCAACCCAGCCGCGCCGGCGGACTCGATCTCGTCGGGTGCCACGACGATGACAGTGTCGAACTCCAAGCCCCTGGCTTCTGCTGCGGGAATGACGAGCACGTCGGGACCGACACGACTCGACTGCCTGGCGTTCGCGTCTTGCAGGTGGGTCTCACGGCCGTCAGCGCCCAGCACTGCGGCCCGCCCTGACGCGGCGATGATGCCGATCAGTTCGCCGGGATGGTCGCGTCGTAGCTCGGCGATGAGCGTGCCGATGGTGGCATCGACGGTGTGATCGGAAGCTGTGACGACGATCGGCTGGTCTCCATGGCGGAGCGAGCGCGAAAGCCGTTGGCTGGGCGCGATCCGACTCAGTAACGGGGCGGTGGCGTCGAGAATCTCGGCGGTTGTGCGGTAGTTGATGGTCAGGGTGTGATGGACGAAACGGTCGGCGACGAACGGGTCGAGAGCGTCAGCCCACGCTGTGATCGTGGTGGCCGGTCCCGCCTGGGCGAGATCTCCGACTACGGTCATCGACCGGTTGGGACAGCGGCGCATCAGCATGCGCCACTGCATTTCGGACAGCTGCTGTGCCTCGTCCACGACGATATGCCCGTAGACGGTGTCCGGTGGGCCGTCGAGAAGCGTGTGGAGCTCGTCGAGTAGCGCGAGATCGGCGACAGTCAAACCTGATTGGGATTCAGACATGGCCGAGTGGATGGCTTCGTCTGACAGTTCGGGAAGTAGTCGGCGTAGGGCAACGTCGTCTCGGAGGGCGGTCTGGAGAACCTCGTTCGGCTGAAGACGGGGCCAGACGCGATCGACGCTCGCGCGGATAACTTCATCCTCGAGGAGGTCGTCGCGAATTCGGTCCCAGTCGATCTCATCCAATCCCGAAGACTCTGCGGCATCGGGTGAGTCGCGGTACTCGCTGGCGAACATGCGATCGAGATCGATGCCGAACGCTTCCTTGATCTCGGCTTCGAAGTCGGAGATCTCCTGCACAGTCTGTCGTTCCAGTTCGGTGACGACGTCGTCGACGATGTACTCGATGAAGGCTTCTCTCGCGGGGTTGTGTCCGCCCCCTCCTTGGAGAGCCCGGCGTCGAGCATCGTCGACGCGATCTGCCTCGACGACGATGGTGCCGTGCCCGGTGTGCAACCGCAACGAGCTCCCGTGCGGCTGCAGTGCCCGGACGATCTCGTCGAGTGTCGCGGCACATGATGCGCGCCCCTTGGCGCGTGCGATGTCGTCGGATTCGAGACGATCGGGTTGGACGTCGACGAGATCGGCTGCCGTGGCCATGGCGACGTCGTTCTCTCCCAGAGAGGGCAGCACGTCCGAGATGTAGGACAAGAACCGAGCGTTGGGACCGAAGATCAGCACGCCGCGGTCGGCGATCGACGGAACTGCGTACAGCACGTAAGCGGCGCGGTGGAGTGCGACGATCGTCTTTCCTGTCCCGGGACCGCCGTCGACGACGACGATTCCGCGATGCTGCGACCTGACGATCTGATCCTGTTCTGCCTGCAGGGTGGCTGCTGCTTCGTGCATGCGACCCGATCGCGCACCGGTCAGCGCTGCGGTGAGTGGTGCATCGCCGACGACATCGTTCTCGGTCTGGGTGGTGCCATCCATTATCTCATCGGTGACATCGACGACCGTACGACCGTCGAGGCGTAGATGGCGTCGGCGTCGCACTCCCAGTGGTGATCTCGTCGTCGCTCCGTAGAAGGGTCGAGCGGCCTCGGCGCGCCAGTCGACGAGCAGTGTGCTGCCTTCCGCCGACTGCAGGCCTACCCGCCCGACATGCAGATACGCACCGTCATCGGTCATGTCGATACGTCCGAAGCACAATGATCGCTCTGCGCGTCGACGTCGTTGTAACCCGGCGTCGATTCGGTGGAGCTCGGCATCTCTGGCTACGCGCATCTCGGGCTCGTCCGCCCCAGATGTCAGGGTGCGTGCTCGGGCGGCGAGGATCTCGTTCTGCTCGGCGTCAAGACGGTCGTACATTTCATCAATCGCCAGCTGTTCATTTGCGACCTGCAGTGCTCTTGTCTGATCTGTATTCACCAGTGGGGCTGCTCTCTTTGGTCGGTGATGTGGCGTCCACTGTGGAGGTAGAACTCCGATATTGCAACGTTGACTTTCGCTGAAAACTTTGGCCTCACAGAGGTTTATCCACAGATGTGCTCTGTGCATCTGGGGCGGACATTCTTGTCGGTGCCCGCCCGTAGTATGGGTACAAACGTTCGATCCGGCGAGGGTAAGGGGGTGTGGGATGTCGATCGAGTCAGTTGGCCGAGGGGCCGATTCGGCTGCGGGAGGTAATGATTCAAGACGATTCGATTCGACGCCCGATGCTGTTCAGTCGGATTGGGCGACGGACCTGCCGCTCGGGTTGTTGGGTGGTGTCGATCCCGCCGCTCCCGAGGGTTCGGACACGGTTGCCGTCCTGGAGGGTTTGACCCGATTGCGGTGCGGTGAGGCGTTTGTGGCGTGGGCGCGGTATCAGTCGATCGGTGTGCTCTATGACCGGCTGGTCGTCGAGCGTGCTGCATCTGACGGGCTGATCGTCGACGGCTTCGCGGATGCTGCGGCACGCATCTCAGGAGTCTTCGCAGTATCACGTCCGCAGGCGGAACGCATGATCGACGAGGCGATCGTGCTGCGGGATGATCTGCCGAAGGTGTTCGGCTGTCTGCGGGAGGGGATCGTGTCGGTCGAGCAAGCGCGACTGGTGATCTCACGTACCGATCTGGTGCGTGGGCCGGGCACCCCGCCCGAGGTGGTGGCCGCTGTCGACGAACAGATCGCGACCACGCTACGTACCCGGCGGGGGTCGTGGAAACGACCTCGCCTGCGGGACATGGTGGATCGGATCGTGTTCCGCCAGGATCCGGATGCGGTGCGTGAACGTCGTGAACGTGCTCTGGACAAGCGGGGTGTGTTCACCGACAACTGTGGTGACGGGGTCGGGGAGATCACCGCCGTGATGTCGGCGGAGAACGTGCGGGTAGCGGTCGCGGCGGTACGGCGTTTGGCCGACGCGGTATGCGGCGGTGATGGTCGGACTCGTCAGCAACGCGCCTCGGA
The DNA here is from genome assembly GCF_020735545.1 of Gordonia otitidis. Classification (NCBI taxonomy): domain Bacteria; kingdom Bacillati; phylum Actinomycetota; class Actinomycetes; order Mycobacteriales; family Gordoniaceae; genus Gordonia; species Gordonia otitidis. The sequence goes on along the minus strand of NZ_CP085974.1, from coordinate 269,077 downwards.
TGCGATGTTCGCTCTCTTGAGCGGTTCCCGATTCGAATGCGCCTGCGGCAGCATCGACTGCACCGCCCAGATCCCCGCGCCGGGCACCGTACCGCCTGCCGATCCGCGGTTCGTCATCCACGTCGTGTGCAACGAAGGCGCCCTCACCCCACCCGAAACCGCCGACGGCACCAAGAGTTCCGCTGACGAACCCGCCGATTCCGCCGACAGCACCGGCGATTCCGCCGACGGCACCAAGAGTTGCGCTGACGGCACCGGGAATCGCGTCGAGGGCACCGCTGATTTCGCTGACGGCACCGGGAATCGCGTCAAGGGCACCGCTGAGTTCGCCGACGGCACCGGCGATTCCGCTGACGGCACCGCAGATCTCGTCGACAGCACCGCCGCTTCCGCTGACGGCATCGGGAATCGCGCCGATAGCACCGCCGATTTCGCCGAGGGCACCGCAGATCGCGTCGACGGCGCTGGGGAAACCGGTGGTAGAGCAGCGGATGCCGTTGACGGCGAGACGGATTCGTCGTCTGGTGGCGTCGCTCACGGCAGCGACGACGATGGTGTGTCCGACGGTGACGCGTCCGGCGATGCTGCCGGTGGCCGACGGCCCGGGTTGCGTTATGCGCGCAAAGACGGTCACCGGACCGGCCAGTCATCCGAGTCGGTGTCGGTCGGGTTCATGGACGGCTACGGCATCATCTCCGCCGAACACGTGCGTGATATCGCCGCTCGCCCGGACACGGTGACCCGCCGGGTGGTACCGACAAACACTCCCGAGAACGCCGACGGCACCTACACCCTGCCCGCACACGGTACCGACCCCTACCGCCCATCGACCGCCTTGGATGAGGCGGTGCGCTGTCGCGACGGCTACTGCGTCGACCCCGGCTGCGCCCATTCGGCATGGACCGCCGACAACGACCACGTCACCGAATACGACCACCACAACCCCGAGGCCGGTGGGCACACCAGCTACGAGAACCTCAACACCAAATGCCGATACGGACACATCACCAAGACCTTCGGCAACTGGGTCGATGACCAGTACCGCGATCCCGCGACCGGACGGCTGGTTACCGAATACATCACCCCGGAAGGATTCGTCATCCCCGGCGACGCCGAAACGTTCGAGGACACCTTCCCCGGACTACGCCGACTCCGCTTCACCCCACCCACGACTGGTGATCCACCACCCCGACCACCAGCAACCCCATCACCGCAGGCAACACCGCGCCACCGAACACGCGCGGCCAACAAACACGCCCGACGCCGCGCCGAGCGACACCGCAACCGCCAACGCCGACTCACCCACGACACTGACCAGCCCCTCGTCGATACAGGCGGACCACCACCGTTCTGAGCACACGCGTGCCGGGTTGGGATCCGTTCGCGCTGTGGGTTAGGCTTGCTGTCGCCCGTTGAGCCCCCGTAGCTCAGGGGATAGAGCGTCTGCCTCCGGAGCAGAAGGCCGCAGGTTCGAATCCTGCCGGGGGCACCGTTCTTTATCTCGGGGTCCAGCAATAGCAACCAGGCGATCGCGCGCTGGGTCCGTCGCACGCCGTAGAACCCATCACTGGGCCTGGAACCCCGACTTCGCGTCGTCGGCGAGCCCGACGTACAGCCGTCGCCACGGATCGTCGCCGAGTAACTCCCACCGGTGACCGGTTCCGTCGGTGTCCTCGGCGACCAGCACCATCCCGGGCTCCAAGCGGAATGTCTCGCCGTCGCGAGTGACGAAGTCCAGCACGCCGGCGAGGGTGATCACGTACTGACGCCGCGGCGCGGTGTGCCAGGCAAACGATCCGCCCTCGGCGGTCTCCTGGAATGCGGCGGTGGTTGTTGCAGTCTCGGCTGACCGCATCGTGTGCGCGTCGAGAGACACCGAGCCGTGCTCGACGTGAGATCGGCCGTCGGTGTCATTCCAGAGTCGTATCGCAGGGATCACGGTTCAGAACTCTACGATTCACCAGGCAGTTGTGGCTCGCCGAAGTGGGGCCAATAGGATGGTGACCTGTGACTCCCGCCGATCTCGCCGCATTGTTGAGTACCGTGACCCGGACCGTCGTGTCCGATCGCGGACTCGACGCGTCTCTGGTGCCCGAATCCGTGGTCGTCGAGCGTCCTCGCCACGCTGATCACGGCGATTACTCGACCAACGTCGCACTTCAGCTCGGCAAGAAGCTCGGCGTCAACCCGCGCGAACTCGCTGGTTGGCTCGCCGAGGCGTTCTCCGCTGCGGACGGAATCGAGAAAGCCGAGGTCGCGGGCCCGGGGTTCGTCAACATCTGGCTGGCGGCGGCCGCTCAGAACAGCGTCATCGAGACCGTCCTCACCCAGACCGCCGAGTACGGCAAGGGTGACGAGTTCAGCGACAAGACCATCAATCTCGAGTTCGTCTCGGCGAACCCGACCGGGCCGATCCACCTCGGCGGTACCCGCTGGGCAGCCGTCGGGGACGCGCTCGGCCGGGTATTGGCAGCGCGCGGCGCGAAGGTCACCCGCGAGTACTACTTCAACGACCACGGTTCGCAGATCGACAAGTTCGCACGCTCACTGGAGGCGTCCGCGCTCGGCGAGCCGACGCCCGAGGACGGGTACGCGGGTGAGTACATCGTCGAGATCGCGAACAAGGTGGTCGAGGCTGTCCCCGGCGTTCTCTCGCAGCCACAGGAGCAACGTCGTGAGACGTTCCGGTCGGTCGGCGTCGAGTTGATGTTCGACCACATCAAATCCAGCCTTCACGAGTTCGGCACCGACTTCGACGTCTTCACCCACGAGAACTCCATGTTCACCTCCGGCTTGGTGGAGGAGTGCATCGCCGAACTCCGTGCGAACGGCAACCTCTACGAATCCGACGGTGCATGGTGGCTGCGGACAACGAGCTTCGGCGACGACAAAGACCGCGTGGTCATCAAGAGTGACGGCGAAGCCGCCTACATCGCAGGCGACATCGCGTACTACCGGGACAAGCGCAATCGCGGCTTCAACCTGTGCATGTACATGCTCGGTGCCGACCACCACGGCTACATCAAGCGCCTCAAGGCAGCCGCCGCTGCGCTGGGCGACGACCCTGACACCGTCGAGGTCCTCATCGGACAGATGGTCAACCTCGTCCGTGACGGCAAACCGGTACGGATGAGCAAGCGGGCGGGCACCGTGATCACACTCGACGACCTCGTCGACGCCGTCGGGGTCGACGCAGCGCGCTACGCGCTGATCCGTTCGTCGATCGACGTCAACATCGACATCGATCTCGATCTGCTGGCCAAGCAGTCCAACGACAATCCGGTGTACTACGTGCAGTACGCGCACGCCCGGTTGTCGGCCATCGCGCGCAACGCCGACGAACTGGGTCTGAAGCCGCGCCTCGAGCACGTCGACCTCCTCGACTCGGACACCGAAGGTGATCTGATCCGCACGATCGGCGACTTCGACGAAGTCGTGGCGACGGCCGCGCAACTGCGTGAACCGCATCGCATCTCGCGATATCTGGAGTCCCTCGCCGGTGCCTACCACCGCTTCTACGCACACAATCGGGTGCTGCCGCAGGGCGACGAGGAGCCCGGCGACATCCATGGTGCACGGCTCGCGCTCTGCGCTGCGACCCGTCAGGTGCTGCGTAACGGACTCGATCTCATCGGCGTCAGCGCCCCGGAGCGGATGTGAACGCGCACCCCGCCGGACCTCGCCACGCGGAGATCCAGGCGGCACCCCACCTTGCGCAGCAGCCGCGTGACCCCGCCGCGGTGGCCAGGATTCCGGCAAACGTATTCCCACGCAATGCTGTTCGTGACGAATCCGGTGAGCTGACCATCGCGGGCGTCGGCGTGGGCGAACTGGCCGAGACATTCGGAACCCCGCTGTTCGTGCTTGACGAGGACGATTTCCGCTCTCGCTGCCGAGACATGATGGCCGCCTTCGGCCCGTACGGCCGGGTGCACTACGCGTCGAAGGCGTTCCTGTGCAGTGAAGTCGCGCGCTGGGTTGAGCAGGAGGGCCTCTCACTCGACGTCTGCTCCGGCGGCGAGCTCGCGATCGCGCTGCACGCCGGTTTCCCGGCCGAACGAATCGCGTTGCACGGCAACAACAAGAGCATCGACGAGCTGGCTGCGGCCCTCGACGCCGGTGTCGGTCACATCGTGCTGGATTCGATGATGGAGATCGAACGTCTCGACAGCCTCGCCGGCGAACGTGGCGTGGTCGCCGACGTTCTGATCCGAGTGACCGTGGGCGTGGAAGCGCACACCCACGAATTCATCGCCACGGCACACGAGGACCAGAAGTTCGGTTTCGCGCTGTCGGGTGACGTCGCCATGGAGGCGGTGCGTCGGGTGTTCGCCACCGACAACCTGCGTCTCGTGGGGCTGCACAGCCACATCGGCTCGCAGATCTTCGACATGGATGGCTTCGAACTCGCAGCTCATCGCGTGCTCGGACTTCTGCGCGACGTTGTCGCGGAGTTCGGTGTCGACAAGACATCACAGATGTCGATTGTGGATCTCGGTGGGGGACTGGGTATCTCGTACCTGCCTGACGATGATCCGCTGCCCGTCTCCGACGTCGCAGAAACCCTGGCGGGCATCGTCCGTCGCGAGTCGGAGGCCCTCGGACTGCCGATGCCGACGATCGCAGTCGAACCGGGCCGTGCGATCGCAGGCCCGGGCACTATCACGCTCTACCGGGTCGGAACGATCAAGGACATCGAACTCGGTGGCGGATCGGTGCGACGCTACGTCTCTGTCGACGGCGGCATGAGCGACAACATCCGCACAGTGCTCTATCAGGCCGAATACGACGTCCGGTTGGTGTCTCGGGTGTCCGACACCGAGCCTGTGGTCAGCCGCGTCGTCGGAAAGCACTGCGAGAGCGGCGACATCGTCATCCGCGACTGCTGGTTACCCGGCGACCTCGAGCCCGGCGACCTGATCGCCGTCGCGGCGACGGGTGCCTACTGCTATTCGATGTCGAGCCGGTACAACATGGTGATGAGGCCCGCCGTTGTTGCGGTGGCCGACGGTGCGGCGAGGGTGATCCTTCGTCGCGAGACGCTCGACGACTATTTGCGGCTGGAGGTGAGCTGAATGAGCGAGAACAAGACGATCGGCATCGCGGTGCTCGGTATGGGCAACGTCGGCGCCGAGGTGGTCCGGATCATCGAGGAGAACGCCGCGGATCTGCGCGCGCGTGTGGGCGCCCCGGTCGAACTGCGGGGCGTGGCCGTGCGCGATCTGAGCCGTCCGCGCAAGATCGCGCAGGAGTTGGTCACCGACGACCCGGCAGGTCTGGTCGCACGCGACGACGTCGACATCGTCGTCGAACTCATGGGTGGAATCGATCCCGCGCGTGAATTGATCCGTACCGCACTGCAATCGGGCAAGTCGGTGGTGACCGCGAACAAGGCGTTGCTCGCCGAGTACACCGGTGAACTGGCTACGGCTGCGGCCGAGGCGAAGGTCGATCTCTACTTCGAGGCCGCTGTCGCCGGTGCGATCCCCGTGGTGCGTCCGCTGATGCAGTCGCTCGCCGGTGACACCGTCGAGCGGGTGGCTGGAATCGTCAACGGCACGACGAACTTCATCCTCTCGGCCATGGCCGAGACGGGCGCCGGCTATGACGAAACCCTGGCGGAGGCAGGACGTCTCGGATACGCGGAGGCCGATCCGACCGCCGACGTCGAGGGCTACGACGCGGCAGCCAAGGCCGCGATTCTCGCGTCGATCGCCTTCCACACCCGCGTGACCGCCGCAGACGTCTACCGCGAGGGCATCACGCACGTGACGCCTGACGATCTCGTGGCCGCCCGGAAGTTCGACTGCACGGTGAAACTGCTCTCGATCTGCGAGCGCGTGCGTGGTGACGACGGTTCGCAGCGGGTCTCCGCACGGGTGTATCCGGCACTGATCCCGCTCTCGCATCCCCTGGCAACGGTCAACGGTGCGTTCAACGCGGTCGTGGTGGAGGCAGAGAACGCGGGCAGGCTCATGTTCTACGGACAGGGCGCAGGCGGGGCGCCGACGGCGTCGGCCGTACTCGGCGACATGGTGATGGCGGCGCGTAACAAGGTGCACGGCGGACGCGGCCCCCTCGAGTCGACCTACGCCTCGCTACCCATTGCGTCCATCGACGAGGTCCCCACGCGCTACTACGTCTCGATGCGGGTCGCCGACAAGCCGGGTGTACTCTCACAGGTCGCCAACGAATTCTCGAAGCGCTCCGTGAGCATCGCCGCCGTGCGCCAGGAAGGCGCGGGCGACGACGCCCGGCTCATCGTCGTGACACACCGCGCACCCGATCGGGCACAGTCGGAATGCGTTGCAGCACTTGAGGACATGGACTCCGTGACAACGGTGTCGAGCGTTCTTCGATTGGAAGGAACCGATGACTGACGCCACCAATGCACCCGCGCATGCCCCTGTGCACGCAGGCTGGCCGGGGCTGATCGAAGCCTATCGGTCGCGACTACCTGTCGGTGACGACTGGACAGTGGTGACTCTGCTCGAGGGCGCCACCCCGCTGGTTCCGGCACGTCATCTGTCGGAGCTGACCGGCTGCGAGGTGTACCTCAAGGTGGAGGGGCTCAATCCCACCGGCTCGTTCAAGGATCGTGGCATGACCATGGCCGTGAGCAATGCGGTGAACAACGGCAAGACCGCCGTGCTGTGTGCGTCGACCGGAAACACGTCGGCATCGGCGGCCGCCTACGCCACCCGGGCCGGGATCACGTGTGCTGTTCTCATTCCCGAGGGCAAGATCGCGATGGGCAAACTCGCCCAGGCTGTGATGAGCGGCGCCAAGATCATCCAGGTCCAGGGCAACTTCGACGACTGTCTCGAACTCGCGCGCAAGGCGACTGCGGAATTCACCGAGATCGAACTGGTCAACTCGGTCAACCCGGCTCGCATCGAAGGCCAGAAGACCGCGGCATTCGAGATCGTCGACGTTCTCGGTCGCGCCCCCGACGTCCATGTGCTGCCGGTCGGTAACGCGGGCAACATCACCGCCTACTGGAAGGGCTACCGCGAGTACAACGCCGATGGCATCAGTGATCTGCCACGCATGCTCGGTGTCCAGGCTGCTGGTGCGGCTCCGCTCGTCAACGGCGCACCCGTGAAGGATCCCGAGACGATCGCGACCGCGATCCGCATCGGATCGCCCGCGAGTTGGAACCAGGCCGTCGCAGCCAAGGAGGAGTCGGGCGGACAGTTCCGCGCGGCCACCGACGAGAAACTGCTCGAGGCATACCGACTCGTGGCGGGCAAGGAAGGCGTCTTCGTCGAGCCCGCATCGGCGGCGAGCGTCGCGGGCCTGCTCGCAGCCCACGCAGACGGTTGGATCACACCGGGTCAGACTGTCGTCTGCACGGTGACCGGTAACGGACTCAAAGACCCTGACACCGCGCTGTTGGGAATGCCGGAGGTCGAGGCCATCCCCGTCGATCCCGTGGCGGTTGCCGATGCGCTCGGCGTCGCCTGAACCCGGGACGGCCTCACGAATGGTCAGCCCGGATACGGTCTACAGGCAACTGCCCGAAGGGCTTTCGGCTCGAGTTCGTGTGCCTGCCTCGAGCGCGAATCTCGGTCCGGGGTTCGACTCCCTCGGTATCGCGCTCGGACTCTACGACGAGGTGGTTGCCACCACGACTCCCGCGGGCATCGACGTCGACGTCGACGGCGAGTCTGCCGACGAGGTACCGCGCGACGCCAATCATCTCGTCGTCCGCGCGCTGCTCGCGGGACTCGCCCACGCGGGAGTGTCGGCCGCGGGCCTGCACCTGAAGACGGTCAATGCCATCCCGCATTCCCGCGGACTGGGATCGTCGGCCTCGGCCGCGGTGTCCGGGCTCGCTGCGGCCTCGGGTCTGGTTTCCGCCGCAGGCCTGGGGGATCCGATTTCCGATGGCGACCTGGTACAGCTGGCGAGCGCCTTCGAAGGTCACCCCGACAACGCGGCGGCCAGTGTCCTCGGTTCGGCGGTGGTCACGTGGATCGAGCCGGGCGAGCACCCCGTGTACGGTGCGCGCAGGCTCGGCGTTCATCCCGACATCCGGGCAACGGTTTTCGTCCCGGCGACCGAGTCGTCGACGTCCTACACTCGTGGACTGCTGCCGGACGCGGTACCGCGCACGGACGCGATCTTCAACGTCAGCCGCGCAGCCCTGGCTGTGGTCGCGCTGACCTCCGACCCGCGGTGTCTGTTCGCCGCCACCGACGACCGCCTGCACCAGCCATATCGAGCCGAGGCCATGCCGGAGACGTCGCGGCTTGTCGCCGAACTCCGCGCCAGGGGATACGCAGCAACGGTGTCGGGTGCCGGTCCGAGTGTCCTGGTACTCGACACCCGATCGCTGGACGCGGGCACCCGCGAACTCGCCTCTGAACAGGGTTTTCGTGTTCAACAGCTCGAGATCGCCGGCGGCGTCCGAATCGGCTGAATCTTCTCGTGCAGGTACGGCGTGTTGCCCGTATCATGCCTGGGGGGTTATCATAAACTGGTCTAGCCGCGCAGGCTCGTTCCGCCGTGCTTCTCACCGATCTCTGATCAGTATCCGGTCGGCTCCCGGATGCGCACATGAACAGTCACCGATCTGGGGCATCGCGTAATCCGCGAGTCGGCAGTTTCCTTGAGAGCACAGCAGTTCAGGAGTGACACACCGCAGCGGGACCACAATCTTGCCCGCCCGTCCACCGCGGACGGCGGCCAGTTTCCTCTGATGGATTCCGACCCGTCGAGTCGATATCGCGCGTCGGACGCCTCAGCAGGCGAAATCAAGACCTCATGCAGCATCTCACTGCGGAGGAACGAAAGGACATCCGTGACTGATACGGACCTGATCACCGCGCCGAGCGTCGCCGACGACCAAGGCGCAACCAAGACCAAGGCGCGCGCAGGCCTCTCCGGCATGGTGCTTACCGAACTCCGTTCACTCGCAGGTGAGCTGGGCATCAAGGGCACGTCCGGAATGCGCAAAGGCGACCTGATCGCCGCCATCAAGGAGCGTCAGGGCGCAGGTGCGCCCGCGTCAGACGCTCCCAAGGCCGCGGCCACGAAAGCCGAGGCCCCCAAGGCCGCGACGCGCGCAAGTGCACGTCGCACCAAAGAGACCGGCTCGGCTCCCGAGCAGATGACGATCTCCGCGGAGGAGACCGCCGCGCCGTCGAAGTTGGCGTCCACCGAAGGCCAGCCGCGCCCCGCGACCAGCAGGGACGACGTGAATAGCGTCGGTTCCGCGGGCGCCGACGCTGGCGTCTCGACCACCTCGGTGGCAGCGGGCGAGTCGAGCTCTCGCAACGATCGTGCTGACGGCGACCGCGGGAGCACCGACCGAGCCGGCGGAAACAATTCCGGCAACGACAGCTCCGGCAACCAGAGCGCCAACAACCGCAACCGGAATCGCAACCGCAGTGGCGGACAGGGCGGCTCCAACTCGGGCGGCTCGAACAACAGCGGTTCCAACAACAGTGGTTCGAATGCAGGTCAGCAGGGTGGCGACACCAACCAGGGTGGCCAGCAGAACAGCGGTAAGAACCAGGGCGCCAGCAGCAACCGCGACAACAACGCCCGTGACAACCGTGACGACGACGGCGAGGGCGGCGGTCGCGGTCGCAGGGGTCGACGCTTCCGTGAGCGTCGCCGCGGGCGTGACCGCGACGGTTCGGGCAATGGAGAGCCGCAGATCTCCGAAGACGACGTGTTGCAGCCCGTCGCCGGCATCCTCGACGTGCTCGACAACTACGCGTTCGTGCGAACCTCCGGCTATCTGGCCGGACCGAACGACGTGTACGTCTCGATGAACCTCGTACGCAAGAACGGGTTGCGCCGCGGCGACGCGATCACCGGTGCGGTGAAGGTTCCGCGCGAGGGTGAGCAGCAGAACCAGCGGCAGAAGTTCAATCCGCTGGTGCGGCTCGACTCGGTCAACGGAATGGATGTCGACGCCGCTCGTAAGCGACCCGATTTCAACAAGCTCACCCCGCTGTACCCGAATCAACGGCTGCGCCTCGAGACGGGCAAGGAGCAACTCGACACCCGTGTCATCGACCTCATCATGCCGATCGGCAAGGGGCAGCGCGCATTGATCGTGTCCCCGCCGAAGGCCGGTAAGACAACGATCCTGCAGGACATCGCCAACGCGATCGCGACCAACAATCCCGAATGCCACCTGATGGTCGTGCTCGTCGACGAGCGACCTGAAGAGGTCACCGACATGCAACGTTCGGTCAAGGGTGAGGTCATCGCCTCGACCTTCGATCGGCCGCCGTCAGACCACACCTCTGTGTCCGAACTCGCGATCGAGCGCGCCAAGCGGCTCGTGGAGCAGGGCAAGGACGTCGTGGTGTTGCTCGACTCGATCACCCGACTGGGCCGCGCCTACAACAATGCGTCGCCCGCGTCGGGGCGCATCCTGTCCGGTGGTGTGGATTCGACAGCTCTCTACCCGCCGAAGCGCTTCCTCGGTGCCGCGCGCAACATCGAGAACGGCGGATCGCTCACGATCATCGCGTCCGCGCTGGTCGAGACCGGTTCGACCGGTGACACGGTCATCTTCGAGGAGTTCAAGGGCACGAGTAACGCCGAGCTCAAACTCGACCGCAAGATCGCTGATCGTCGTGTCTTCCCGGCCGTCGATGTCAACCAGTCGAGCACCCGCAAGGACGAGCTGCTGATGTCGGCCGAGGAGTTCGGGATCATGCACAAGCTGCGGCGCGTCCTGAGTGGACTCGATTCGCAGCAGGCGATCGATCTGCTGATCAGTCAGCTCAAGAAGACCAAGAACAACTACGAATTCTTGCTGCAGGTCCAGTCGAACACCCCAGGCGCCATGAAGGACGACTGATCACGGTGCAGACCGGCTGACACAGCACAGCAACTGAGCAGGGGCCCGCGGACTCTCACCTTGGAGAGTCCGCGGGCCCTCTCGTATTCTCCGAGATCGTTCTTTCACCGTGCTGTCAGGCGTGCGGCACGGTGTCTGCGCACGGCGGCCCGATTCGCGCACGTGGGCGAGCAGTAGCGCTGCCTGCCATTTCGGGAGACGTCGGCGTACACACGAGTGCATTCGGCGAGTTCGCATTCCCCCAAGCGGTCGATGCCGCGGCCCGTGAGGTGCAATGCCGTCGCGGCGGAGATCAGCACGCAGATCTGCTGCCAGCCCGCGACGTTGTCGTCGCGGAAGTGCAGATGCCAGCCCGTACCCGCATGATCGGTCAGTCGGGGAGCTGCCGCGTGGTGGAGGAGTAGATCGTTGAGAAGATCTGCCCGGACCTGTTCGTCGACGGCACGGGCAACGGCCCGCCACCGCTCGAGGTATTTGAGTGTCTTGTGTAGATCGCGGATGCCGACGTCATCGGCGTCGAACACGAACCCTGCTGCGTCGCATCGGGAAACGAGTTCACCGGCATCCCGCGGCGGATCGTTCGCCAGGTCGACGGCCAGCAGGACCGCATCCTGCCCGTAATGGTTGAAATGCACAATGCCATTACATCACAGTGGGGACATGGCACTCACACACTTCGACCATGCACACCGGTGGACCACCCAGTCCCGTCACTTCACGTCCACGGGTGCGGTTGTCTACCAACGGTGTTCGTGCGGCGCATTCTCCGTCATCGAGTATCCGATCGGGTCCACCGACACCCCCGACGAAGCCGTTCGGTTCTGCGCAGAGGTCGACGTGATCAGCCCTCGTCGTCCCACCCGATGCCAGAAAGCGAGCCCCTCTGAGTTCTCGGTCAGATAGGTTGTGCGCGAGGTGTTTCCGTCGTTGCCGAAAAGGGAAGATGATGGTCGACACCTGCTCGCGCGCATTGTCGGAACCGCTGATGGTGGGGCGGGTCAGTAGACGTCGCGGACGTAGCGTCTGTCTTTCTTGAGTTGCGCCAGCACATCCTTCGCGGAGGCGATGCTGTGGTGGCCGTGTTCGGTGACGATGTCGAGCAACGCCTCCTCGACATCGTGGGCCATGCGAGTGGCGTCGCCGCAGACGTAGACGTGAGCGCCGTCCTCGAGCCAGCGGTAGAGGTCGGCCCCGTGAGCACGCATCCGGTCCTGGACGTAGACCTTGTGGTCCTGATCGCGCGAGAACGCCAGGTCGAGGCGGTTGAGGACGCCGTCGCTGACGAACCGGGCGATCTCCTCTCGGTAGATGTGATCGCACGTCTCGTGCTGGTCGCCGAAGAAGAGCCAATTCTGCCCCGACGCACCGCGTTCGGCGCGTTCGTGCAGAAACGCGCGAAACGGTGCGACGCCGGTGCCCGGTCCGATCATGATCACCTTCGCGTCGTCGGCGGGAAGCCGGAACGACCTGTTGGGAGTCACGAACACGCCAACCGTCTGCCCGTCGACGATCCTGTCGGCGAGGTGGGTCGAACACACGCCACCACGTTCCCGTGCGCCGCCTGCTCGGTAACGGATGGTCGCCATCGTGAGGTGCACTGTTCCCGCATGCGCACGAGGACTCGACGAGATGGAGTACACGCGGTGCGCGAGCGGTTGGAGTTCTGCGAGCAGTTCGTCGGGCGTGATGGTGAGTGACCTGTCGACGTCGAGGAGGTCGAGAACGTCCTTGCCCCACAGCCAGGCGTCGAGGGCATCGCGGTCACCAGTCGACACCAGATGGGTGAGTTCGGGATCGCCGCTGCGTGCGGCGATGTGGTCGAATAGATACTTCGACGCCGTCGCGATCTCATAGCGGTCAGTGAGAGCGTCGCGGAGAGTCCGCTGCTCCTTGCGGTCGACGACCGGGGTGTCAGGGGAGACCCCGAGCCGGTCGATGATGCGGTCGACCAACGCGGGATCGTTGCGCGGCACGACGCCGAGCCCGTCGCCCGGCTCGTAGGTCATCCCGCTGTCACCCAGCGAGAGCACCAGGTGTCGGACCTCTTTCGCCGACCCCGCACCGGAGAGGACCGTGTTGGCGATCACCCTGGCCGGGTAGGGACTCTTGCGGTTCCACACAGACTTTCGTCGACGCGACGACGTCGATCGCAGCATGTCCGCGTTGCCGGTCTGCGTGGCGTAGGCGATCAGCGACGGATGCTCCACGAACTGCGCCGTAGCAGGATCTGACGTGGAGGAGTCCGATGAGCCGGTGGGAATGTAGGGAAATCGCATGTCATCCCGTCTCGAGGTGTGGCACAAGGGTGGTCGGCGCGTGATCTGTCGGCTGCCGGTGACCTGTGTGCGTATCGAGGGCCTCGTCTCGTCGCCGCGCACGACTATAACTCAAGTAACTTAGGTAAGGCACAGTAAACTAAGGTTGCCCTCATCGGGATAACGACCGGGTGAGTGATGGCATCGCGTCGTGCAAGTGTCCCAGCGTGCGGGGTGCACGTAGCCCGCTGGGCGCTGGCGGAATGAATGTGTGCGAGGACGTGTTGAGGCGTGTGACAGGCAGTCGAGTCGAGTGCGACGGCCACGACGGGAGCGCCGCGACGTCATCACGTAGTCGCGATTTCCGTCAGGGCCTGGCCCGATGGCATACTGGTCGGTCGAGTCCGGTACCGGTTCACACCGCCGAATCGCGGCGGTGACCCGGCGACCACGAGAAAGGGACACCAGAATGAAGCAGGGAATTCACCCCGATTACCACACGACCACGGTCGTCTGCGGCTGTGGCAACACCTTCGAGACCCGCAGCACCGCCGAGAACGGTCGGATCAACGTCGAAGTCTGCTCGCAGTGCCACCCGTTCTACACGGGCAAGCAGAAGATCCTCGACACCGGCGGCCGCGTCGCGCGCTTCGAGAAGCGCTACGGCAAGCGCACCAAGAAGGCCGACGCCAAGTAGCACACCTGACGACGCCCGCCCGGTTATCTTCAACCGGTCGGGCGTCGTTTGTGTTGTGTGTCGCTGTGTTGTGTGTCGCTGTGTTTGCGCCGCGAACGCGTGACTGTGTCGCAGATGTCTGACGAGGAGGATCAGTAGTGGGTGAGAGCACGAAGAATGCCGGTACGGCGATAGACGACATCCTCGCCGAGCATGCCGGACTCGAGCAGCAGCTCTCCGATCCCGCGTTGCACGACGACCCGGCCAACGCACGCCGCGTGGGCAAGCGTTTCGCCGAACTCGCGCCGATCATGGCGACCTATTCCAAATTGCAGAGTGCGCGTGATGATCTCGCCGCAGCCGAGGAGCTCGCGGCCGACGACGCAGCCTTTGCCGAGGAAGTCCCTGCGCTGCAGGAGTCCGTCGCCGTTCTCGATGCCACGTTGACCGACTTGCTCGCGCCTCGCGATCCGCATGACTCCGACGACGTCGTGCTCGAGATCAAGTCGGGCGCGGGTGGCGAGGAGTCGGCGCTGTTCGCCTCCGATCTGGCGCGTATGTACCTCAAGTACTGCGAGCGACACGGATGGAAAGCCCAGATCCTGGGTGTCACCGAGTCGGATCTCGGTGGATACAAGGAGGCAACGCTCTCGATCAAGGGCCGCGAACCGTCGCGTGACGGTGTGTGGTCGCGCCTGAAGTTTGAGGGTGGCGTGCATCGGGTGCAGCGTGTGCCGGTCACCGAATCTCAGGGGCGGATCCACACGTCTGCCGCGGGAGTACTGATCTACCCGGAGCCCGAGGAGGTCGAGGCGGTCGAGATCGACGAGTCGGACCTGCGGATCGACGTTTACCGGTCGTCGGGCAAGGGCGGTCAGGGCGTGAACACCACGGACTCGGCCGTGCGGATCACCCACCTCCCGACCGGGATTGTCGTGACCTGCCAGAACGAACGCTCACAGCTGCAGAACAAGGCGCGTGCCATGCAGGTGCTCGCGGCGCGTCTGCAATCGGCCGCCGAGGAGGAGGCCGAGGCAGCGGCCGCCGAGGGCAGGGCCGCGCAGATCAGGACGGTCGATCGGTCCGAGCGAATCCGCACCTACAACTTCCCCGAGAACCGCATCACCGATCACCGGATCGGGTACAAGGCGAACAATCTCGACGCCGTGCTCAGTGGCGACATGGATGCACTGCTCGACGCGCTCGTGGCCGCCGACCGACAGGCGCGCCTCGAGGCGGAGTGAGGACAGCGCCGAGTGATCAATGATCAGATGACGTCGACGACGTCGGAACTCGCTGAAGCGACGCGGGTTCTCGCCCGCGCAGGAATCGAGTCGGCACGCAGCGATGCCGAGTGGTTGTTCGCGCATGTGCTCGACGTCGACCGTGGGCGGTTGGCGTTCGTCGACGAACCGGATGCGACGGCGCGGGCACGGTACCGGGATCTCGTGGCCCGGCGCGCTCGCCGGATTCCGCTGCAGCACATCATCGGGCGGGCCGCGTTCGGCCCTGTCGACGTCGCCGTCGGTCCCGGTGTCTTCGTGCCGAGGCCCGAGACGGAGGTGATGCTCGAGTGGGCCGTCGAGAGTCTGCGGAGCGTCACCCATCCGCTGGTCGCGGACCTCTGCAGTGGCAGCGGCGCGCTCGCCATCGCGATAGCGGTGTCGGTGCCGTCGGCTCGGGTCGTCGCTGTCGAGAAGTCACCAGCGGCCCTGCTCTGGCTTCGCCGTAACGTCGAGAATCTCGGGGTGGGGGACAGGGTGGCCGTGCTCGGTGCCGATGTCACCGACCACGCCGGGTTGCGTGAACACATCCCCGACGGCTCGCTCGACCTCGTCGTGGCCAACCCGCCCTACGTCCCAGCCGACACAGAGGTGTCACCGGAGGTCGACGCCGATCCCGCCGAAGCGGTGTTCGCCGGCAGTGATGGCATGGCCGTGATCACGCCTCTCGCCAACGTCGCCGTACGGTTGTTGGCGGCCGACGGCTTGATCGGCGTCGAGCACGACGACTCGACGTCGTCGCAGGTGGTGGACGCCTTCACTGCCACCGGATCATTCGAGGAGGTCCTGGCGCGTCGCGACCTCGCAGGCAGGCCCCGATTCGTGACAGCCCGCCGACGAGGCTGATCGGACCGACGACGCTGATCGGCGCCAGACATGTGTCGTGAAAGGATGAACCGGTGAGTACCGTATTCGATTGCACTGACGAGGAGACCCGCTCCGCTGGTATCCAGGCTGCAGTGGGGGCGGCCAAGGCGGGACGCCTGATCGTCACGCCGACGGACACGGTCTACGGCATCGGATGCAACGCGTTCGACGCCGAGGCCGTCACCGATCTCCTCGCCGCCAAACACCGCGGTCGGGATATGCCAGTCCCGGTACTCGTCGGTTCCTGGCACTCCATCGACGGACTCGTCCTCTCTGTCTCCGCGGCTGCGCGCAGCCTCGTCGAGGCGTTCTGGCCGGGAAGCGTGAGCCTGGTCGTGGAGCAGGCGCCATCGCTGGCCTGGGATCTGGGCGACACGTCCGGCACGGTGATGCTCCGGATGCCTCTGCATCCGGTTGCCATCGAGGTTTTGCGTGAGGTCGGACCAATGGCTGTTTCGAGTGCCAACGTGTCAGGTAGGCCGCCAGCGATCACGTGCGACGACGCGCGCGAACAGTTGGGCGACTCCGTGTCGGTCTACCTCGACGGAGGCCGCGCTCCCAAGGGCGAGCCGTCGACCATCGTCGACATCACCGGCCCCGTGCCGCGCGTCCTGCGGGAGGGGGCGGTGACAACGGCCGAGGTCGCCGAGGTGCTCGACGTCGATCCGGCCAGCCTGGTCGACTGATGCTCGAGCCCGTCACCGGTGCCGGCATGGTCGTCGCTGACATGCTGTCCGCTGATTCCGGTTCTGGCGGTGCCGGTGTGCCCCTGCGGGAGTTGCTGCTCGTCGGACTCACCGCAGCAGCGGTCACCTACTTGCTGACATCACTCGTCCGCGTCGTCGCGATCCGTGTCGGAGCGGTCGCGGTGCCCCGCGTACGCGACGTCCACACCATCCCGACCCCGCGCCTCGGTGGCGTCGGCATGTTCATCGGGGTACTGGCCGCGATCGTGCTGGCAGCAAACCTGCCGGCACTCAACAGGGGCTTCGCGTACACCAACGACATGGGGGCAGTGGTCACGGCGGGGGCGGTGATCGTCATCGTCGGCATCATCGACGACCGGTGGGGACTCGATGCCCTGACCAAGTTCGTCGGCCAGCTCACCGCTGCAGGGGTCATGGTCGTGATGGGGGTGAGCTGGCTTCAGGTGCCGGTGCCGTTCGGCAACATCGGAACGATCGTGCTCGACCCCTTCCAGTCCGGGCTCCTGACGGTCGTGATCACAGTCGCGACCATCAACGCCGTCAATTTCATCGACGGACTGGACGGACTTGCCGCAGGACTGGGACTGATCTCGGCGTCGGCCATCTGCATGTTCTCGCTGGGGCTGCTCCGCGATCAGGGCGGCGACGTCAGCTACTACCCGCCCGCCCTGATCTCCGTGGTGCTGGCAGGCGCGTGCCTCGGATTCCTCCCGCACAACTTCTCTCCCGCGCGGATCTTCATGGGCGACTCCGGCGCCATGCTCATCGGACTGATGCTGGCGGCGGCGTCGACCAGTGCCTCCGGGCGTATCGCGGTGAACGCCTACGGGCCCGCCGACGTCTTCACGCTGTTGTCGCCCTTGATCCTGGTGGCGGCCGTCGTCTTCATCCCGATGCTCGACATGCTGATGGCCGTGGTGCGTCGCACGCGTGCGGGCGTTGGCTTCTACACGCCGGACAAGCTGCACCTGCATCATCGCCTGCTCGAACTCGGACATTCCCAGCGTCGGGTCGCGCTGATCATCTACCTGTGGGTCGGCATACTCGCGTTCTCGGTCGCGGCGAGCACGATCTTTCCGATGCGGGTGGTGCTCCCGGCGTTCGCCGCAGGACTCGTCGTCGCCATGCTGGCGACCATGGCGCCCCGGCTGCAGCGACGCATTGCGAGCTTGAGGACAGCGCGCGCGCTGCGGTGAGCCGACCCGGGTGCGGCACGTGTGACGGGGTAGTGGGCGACGGTCCGGCCGGACGGTAGGCGACCGACCAAGCGGATAGGTAACCGGAGAGTAAAATCGTGTACTATCAGCTGTAGTACTTGAGGGTGATGCATGCGCCTGCGCTGTCAGCGTTGTGAGCTGCCACCCCGAGAAGCCAACACATTCTGCGAGGACACCCCCCGGTGACCGTGGAAAACCGTGTTGATAAGGTCACTGCAAATGCAGAGCGTACGCTCGGCGGCTCCTGCCGCGAGGACGCACGCTCATCGTCTGATGCCCATGGCATGAGGCGTGTCACGTGAGGAGAGGCAATGGCGACGTCCGCCCCTGACTCGGCTCCCGTGTATTACCCGCCCGCGCCGACCGGCCTTCTCCGACCGGCGATCATCGCCGGTGTCCTGACGGTCATCGTCGCGGTCGTCGCGGTGTATCTCGGCAGCTGGATGTTCCCGCTGTTCTTCGCCGTCGGCGTGGTCGCCGTCTTCATCAACACCAAGATGGTCATGATCTCCGTCGAACGTGTTGCCGCAGAAGAGAATCCCCGCAAGAAACTGCTCGCCGTCAACTCTGCCGCACGCCTCGGAGCCATCACCGTGCTCGCGCTGGCCGCGGCGTTCCTGTTCCGGCCCGACGGGCTGGGCGTGATGTTCGGACTCGCTCTCGGCCAGGTCGTCCTGGTGCTGAACACGGTGATTCCGGTGATGAAAGGACTTCGTAAGCAGCTATGATCGCATCGACTTACGGCGCCGAAACCCTCGTGCTGGCCGAGGCCAAGATCGAGGTCGGCCACCACAAGCAGGTGGAATGGCTCGGCATGACGTGGAACATCGACACGATCATCGCCACCGCCATCGCGGCAGTGATCGTGATCGCGCTCGCGTTCTTCGTGCGCTCGCGGATGACCTCCAAGCGCCCCAACGCAGTACAGCTGTTCTTCGAGGCCGTCACCACGCAGATGCGTACTCAGATCGAGAACTCGATGGGCATGAAGATCGGCGGGTTCGTCCTGCCGCTCGCGGTCACCCTGTTCACGTTCATCCTCATAGCGAACTGGATGTCGGTCCTCCCGCTGCAGTACGCCGACTCCGAAGGTGCGTCCCACGAGGTGTTCGCCCCGGCGGCCAGCGACGTGAACTTCTGCTACGCGCTCGCGCTCTTCGTGTTCGTCTGGTACATGGCGGCCGGTATCCGCCGCCGCGGGCCGATCGGTCACTTCAAGCGCCTCGTGAAGGGTCACGTCGCATTCCTGGCGCCGATCAACATCATCGAGGAGATCGCGAAGCCCGTCTCGCTCTCTCTCCGTCTTTTCGGCAACATGTTCGCCGGCAGCATCATGGTCGCGCTGATCGCGCTGTTCCCCGCCTACATCATGTGGGCGCCGAACGCGATCTGGAAGTCGTTCGACCTGTTCGTCGGCCTCATCCAGGCATTCATCTTCTCCCTGCTCACCGTGCTGTACTTCAGCCAGGCCATGGAGATGGACGAAGACCACTAGCAAGTCCGACCCCCGGCCGGCACCGCGCCGGTCGGACCTTAGACCTGGCAATCCGATTGCCAGTATCACCCGAAAGGAAAGTTCTCAATGGATCCGAATCTGATTGGTCTGGGCGCGTTGATCGGTGGCGGCCTCATCATGGGTGGCGGCGCAATCGGTGCCGGCGTCGGTGACGGTATCGCCGGTTCCGCGTTGATCTCCGGCATCGCACGTCAGCCGGAGGCTCAGGGCCGTCTGTTCACTCCGTTCTTCATCACGGTCGGTCTGGTCGAGGCCGCGTACTTCATCAACCTCGCGTTCATGGCGCTGTTCGTGTTCGCCACCCCGATCTCCGGCCAGTCCTGATCTTCCCGGTCTTTAGTCGGGTTCCTCGAACAACAAGGGACATCTGAACCATGAATCTCGCCGCAGAGAACTTCTTGATCCCCAACGGCACGTTCTTCGCGTGCCTGCTGATCTTCGTGATCGTGCTGGTCGTGATCCGCGCCTGGGTCGTGCCGCCGATCGTCAAGGTGCTCGATGAACGGCAGGCACGAGTCGCGAAGACCGCCGAGGACAACAACGCCGCTGCGGAGAGTTACGAGGAAGCCGACCGGGAGTACCAGGCTCGCATGAAGGACGCCCGCGCTGACGCGACCGGAATCCGGGACGAAGCGCGGGCCAAGGGGAACGAGGAGTTGTCGGAAGCGAAGCGGCGTGCGACGGACGAAGCCGACGCCGCTCTCGCCACGATCTCCGCGGACCTCAAGGTCGAGGCCGACAAGGCTGTGACCGAGGCCAAGCGGGACGTCGACTCGCTGTCGCAGACACTTGCCGATCGCGTTCTCGGCAAGCAGGGGGCCGGCGTTCAAAGTTCTGGGGCGGCGACCGCCTCGGCAGAGACTGAGACGGTGAAGTAGCAGTGGACATTTTTATCGGACAGCTCGTCGGCTTTCTGCTCATCATCGCGCTGTTGTGGAAGTTCGTCGTGCCGTTCTTGCGCAAGACCGTGAAGAGTGCGCAGGAAGTCGTCGACCAGCAGGTCGCGGAGAGCGAGGCGGCGCAGGCACGGCTCGCAGATGCGAAGGTGGCGCACGAACGCTCGATCGAGCAGTCGAAGGTCGAGGCGCAACAGTTGCACGAAGGTGCACTCGAGGATGCCAAGGGCATCACCGACGACCTGCATAAGCAGGCCGATGTCGAGGTGAAGCGCATCTCGGAGCACGGCAAGGCGCAGGGCGAACTGACCCGCACCTCCATGGTGCGTCAGTTGCGCAGCGAGCTCGGTCTCACCGCTGTCGACGGCGCGGGCAAGATCGTGCGCGATCACCTCGCCGATCCGGCGAATCAGTCGGAGACGGTCGACCGCGTGATCGATGAACTCCATGAGATGGCGCAGGGCGGGCAGGCACCGGCAACGGTGCCCAGCTCGAGCGAACTGATCGGGCTGCATTCGATGCATGCCGCCAGCCGTGAGTCGGCGCGCGCGATCTCTCACGAGTTCGACTCCAACACGGCAGGCGCAAGCTCGCAGGACCTGGTGACGGCGAGCGAGGATCTGACAGAGATCATCGACTTCCTGCAACACCATCCGGTGCTGCGCAAGAAGCTGACCGAGGACGAAGACTTTCCGGCCCTCAAGAAGCAACTCGTGCACCGACTCTTCGACGGCAAGGCGTCGCCCATCGCCGTGGAGATCGTCGCGTCCGGAGTGGTGCAGAACTGGTCGCAGCCAAAGGACCTCGTCCCGGTGCTGCGCCGACAGAATGCCCTGGTCGTCCTCACCGCCGCCGAGCGCGACGGTTCGATCGAACAGGTCGAGGACGAACTGTTCCGCGTGAGTCGTCTGCTGGACGCGAACCCACAACTCGCGTCGCTTCTCTCCGACTTCACCAAGCCAGCGGACAAGCGCATCGGCCTGCTGGAGAACCTGATCGGCGACCAGGTCAGCACTCACACCTGGCATCTTCTGTCGCAGGCGATCCGACTTCTCCACGGTCAGCCGGCGGAGTCGGTGGCCGATCAGCTCGCACAGTTGGCCGCCGCCCGACGAGGCGAGACCGTCGCCCATGTGGTGTCGGCGGCCGAATTGAGCGATGCTCAGAAGGAACGACTCGGCGGCGTGCTCGCCGAGATCTACCACCGTTCGATCTCGGTGCAGACCGAGGTCGATCCCTCGATCATCGGCGGACTGCGCATCGGGGTGGGCGACGAGGTCATCGAGGCCGACATCGCCACTCGATTGGCCAAGGCGGCCGAGACACTGCCGAGGTAATCGCCGACGACGGTTCAGCGACACCGCACCGGCGACCGACACCTCACCACCACGACTACTCACACCGACCGACATCAAGAAAGACGAGAACCCATGGCGGAGTTGACGATCTCAGCAGACGAGATTAAGGGAGCGATCGAGCAGTACGTCTCGTCGTTCGAAGCCGAAGCCTCGCGCGACGAGGTCGGCACGATCACCGACACGGCTGACGGAATCGCCCACGTCAGCGGCTTGCCGGGCGCGATGGCCAACGAGCTGTTGCAGTTCCCGGGCGGCATCCAGGGTGTTGCTCTCAACCTCGACGAGGACGAGATCGGCGCCGTCATCCTCGGTGACTACGAGGAGCTCGAAGAGGGTGGCCAGGTCAGCCGCACGGGCGAGGTCCTCTCGGTTCCCGTCGGCGACAAGTTCCTCGGCCGCGTCGTCGACCCGCTCGGCGCACCGATCGACGGACTCGGGGACATCGAGGCAGAGGACAACCGCGTCCTCGAGCTGCAGGCGGCCACCGTCCTCGAGCGTCAGCCTGTCGAGGAGTCGCTCGCGACCGGCATCAAGGCCATCGACGCGATGACCGCGATCGGCCGTGGCCAGCGTCAGCTCATCATCGGCGACCGCAAGACCGGCAAGACCGCGGTCTGCGTCGACGCGATCCTGAATCAGAAGGACAACTGGGCGACCGGTGATCCGAGCAAGCAGGTCCGTTGCATCTACGTCGCCATCGGTCAAAAGGGCTCGACCATCGCGGGCGTCAAGACCGCTCTCGAAGAGGCCGGCGCGATGGAGTACACCACCATCGTCGCGGCTCCGGCATCTGACTCGGCCGGCTTCAAGTGGCTCGCGCCCTACACCGGTTCGGCACTCGGCCAGCACTGGATGTACCAGGGCAAGCACGTCCTCGTCGTGTTCGACGACCTGACCAAGCAGGCCGAGGCCTATCGCGCCATCTCGCTGCTGCTGCGTCGTCCGCCGGGCCGTGAGGCATACCCCGGCGACGTGTTCTACCTGCACTCCCGCCTGCTGGAGCGCGCTGCGAAGCTCTCCGACGAGCTCGGCGGTGGTTCGATGACGGCCCTGCCGATCATCGAGACCAAGGCCAACGACGTGTCGGCGTTCATTCCGACGAACGTCATCTCGATCACCGACGGCCAGGTCTTCCTCGAGTCCGACCTGTTCAACAAGGGTGTTCGTCCCGCCATCAACGTCGGTACCTCGGTGTCGCGTGTCGGTGGTGCGGCACAGACCAAGGGCCTCAAGAAGGTGTCGGGGTCGCTGCGTCTCGAACTGGCCCAGTTCCGTGAGCTGGAGGCCTTCGCGGCCTTCGCCTCCGATCTCGACAACGCGTCGAAGGCGCAGCTCGAGCGCGGCGCACGCTGGGTGGAGATGCTCAAGCAGGACCAGTACAGCCCGTACTCCGTCGAGGATGAGATCGTCTCGATCTACCTGTGCGGCGAGGGTCACTACGACTCGGTGCCCGTCGACGACATCCGTAACTTCGAGACCCAGTTGCTCAGCCACCTGCACCACAACGCAACGGGTGTCTACGACTCGATCGCAGGCGGCAAGGTGCTCGCGGACGACCAGGCCGAGGCTCTGGTTGCGGAGACCAACAAGTTCAAGAACAGCTACCTGACGCACGACGGCAAGCGTGTCGTGAACGAGGCCGAAGCAGCTGCCATGGACGCCGACGACGTCGAGCAAGAACAGATCAAGATCCGGAAGTGATCGAGTGCTTGTCGGTGTCCGCAGCGGTCGTATCCGCGCGATGGAAGAAGGGGTGAGGGCTCATGGCCAGCATTCGTGAGCTGCGCTCACGCATCCGGTCGGTCCAGTCGACGAAGAAGATCACCAAGGCGCAGGAACTGATCGCGACCTCGCGCATCACCAAGGCTCAGGCCCGGGTGGCGGCTGCGAAGCCGTACTCGGAAGAGATGACCAAGGTGCTCTCCGAGCTCGCGAGCAGCGCCGGGTCGCTCGACCACCCGCTGCTCAAGGAGCGCGATCAACCCAAGCGCGCCGCGATCCTGGTGATCACCAGTGACCGTGGCATGGCCGGCGGTTACAACGCCAACGTGCTTCGGTCCTCGCGCGAGCTCATCTCGCTCATCCGCGAGGAGGGCAAGGAGCCGGTGCTCTTCGTCATGGGTACCAAGGGCGTGAACTACTTCACCTTCCGTGGCATGGAGGTCGCGGCATCGTGGACGGGCTTCTCGCAGTCGCCCGAGTACTCCGACGCGGCGCAGGCAAGCAACTTCCTCGTCGATCTCTTCGTGGCCGGTTCGGGGGAGAACATCGACCTCCCGGACGGTGAGGGGACGATCGAAGGCGTCGACGAACTGCACATCGTCTACACCCGGTTCGTGACCATGCTGACCCAGACGCCTGAGGTTCGCCGTATGGCGCCGCTGGTGGTCACCGAAAACGACAACCCCGCTCACGGTGAGGTCGAGGTCGACGACGAGTCGCGCAACTACAGCTTCGAGCCGAGCGCGGAGACCCTGCTCGAAGCACTTCTGCCGAAGTACGTCGCCACGCGCGTCTACGCGGCGCTCCTCGACTCGGCGGCGTCCGAGTCGGCGGCCCGTCGTACCGCGATGAAGGCGGCGACAGACAACGCCGAGGAACTGTCCAAGACGCTGTCTCGCGAGGCCAACCAGCTCCGGCAGGCCCAGATCACTCAGGAAATCAGCGAGATCGTCGGCGGATCGAGCGCACTGGCGAACTGACGCCGATCCCCAACAAACTTCGATCAAAAGGAAGTGACCCAAGCACCATGACCGCAACTGTAGAGACACCCTCGTCGCAGTCGGCGGGGTCCACCGAGGGCCGCGTCGTCCGCATCATCGGCCCCGTGGTCGACGTCGAGTTCCCCCGCGGCTCGATCCCAGACCTGTTCAACGCGCTGCACACCGAGGTCACCCTCGAAGCTGTGGCGAAGACCCTCACCCTCGAGGTCGCCCAGCACCTCGGCGACAACCTCGTCCGTACCATCTCGATGCAGCCCACCGACGGCCTCGTCCGCGGTGCGGCGGTGTCCGACTCGGGGTACCCGATCCGCGTGCCTGTCGGTGACCAGGTCAAGGGCCACGTGTTCAATGCCCTCGGTGACTGCCTCGACAGCCCGGGCCTCGGCCGTGACGGCGAGCAGTGGGGCATCCACCGCAAGCCACCGGCCTTCGACGAGCTCGAGGGCAAGACCGAGATCCTCGAGACCGGTATCAAGGTCATCGACCTCCTCACCCCGTACGTCAAGGGCGGAAAGATCGGCCTGTTCGGCGGCGCAGGTGTGGGCAAGACCGTGCTCATCCAGGAGATGATCACCCGTATCGCACGCGAGTTCTCGGGCACCTCGGTGTTCGCGGGCGTCGGCGAGCGTACGCGTGAGGGCACCGACCTCATCATGGAAATGGAAGAGATGGGCGTCCTCCAGGACACCGCCCTCGTCTTCGGCCAGATGGACGAGCCGCCGGGCACGCGTATGCGCGTTGCCCTCTCGGCCCTCACCATGGCCGAGTACTTCCGCGATGTGAAGCACCAGGACGTGCTGCTGTTCATCGACAACATCTTCCGATTCACCCAGGCGGGTTCGGAGGTGTCGACCCTGCTCGGTCGTATGCCGTCCGCCGTGGGTTACCAGCCGACGCTGGCCGACGAGATGGGTGAGCTGCAGGAACGCATCACGTCGACCAAGGGCCGTTCGATCACGTCGCTGCAGGCCATCTACGTGCCCGCGGACGACTACACCGACCCGGCACCTGCCACGACGTTCGCGCACCTCGACGCGACCACCGAGCTCTCGCGCCCGATCTCGCAGCTCGGTATCTACCCGGCTGTGGATCCGCTGACCTCGACCTCGCGCATCCTCGAGGCGTCGATCGTCGGCGACGAGCACTTCCGTGTGGCGAACGAGGTCAAGAGCATCCTGCAGAAGTACAAGGAGCTCCAGGACATCATCGCCATCCTCGGTATGGACGAGCTGTCCGAAGAGGATAAGGTCACCGTGCAGCGTGCCCGTCGTATCCAGAAGTTCCTGGGCCAGAACTTCCTGGTCGCGGAGAAGTTCACCGGTCAGCCGGGTTCGGTCGTGCCGCTCGCCGACACCATCGAAGCCTTCGACCGTATCTGCAAGGGCGAGTTCGATTCCTACCCGGAGCAGGCGTTCAACAGCTGCGGTGGCCTCGACGACGTGGAGGCAGCTGCCGCCAAGCTCGCCGGAAAGTAGCGGTTACTCATGGCTGAGAAGTCCTTTCATGTCGAGGTCGTGTCCGCCGACGCCGAGCTGTACTCGGGTGAGGCCACGTTCGTCATCGCACAGACCACGGTCGGTGAGATGGGTGTGCTGGCCAATCACGAGCCGCTTCTCGGACAGCTCGTGCCGGGTGGCTTCGTGGTGATCGTCGAGGAAAGCGGCACGCGTAAGGCTGCGGCTGTCGAGGGCGGCTTCATCTCGGTGACCGGCGAGTCGGTGACGATCCTCGCAGAGGCGGCGGAGTGGGCCGATGGTGTCGACGTCAATGCCGAGAAGAACACCCTCGACTCCGCCGAGCCCGGTACAGACGAGTACAACCGTGCCCACGCGCGGCTGCGCGCTGCGGAGCAGATCGCCTGATCCGGGTTGCGACAGGCTCACACGTGAGGATGTCACCCGACCGACGACCTTGTGTCGCAACTGAATACGAATCGGACCGATGACCCGGTCCGTGTCTGCCAGCCACCCGCTCCGTGCGGGTGGCTGGCCGCGTCATACGGTCAGCTGGCATGCTGGGGGAAACCATCGCCGGACACAGCCCGTCGACAGCCCGCCGACACGTCCGGTGATGGAATCCACGCGAGGGAGGTATGCCGCGTGACCGTGGTGGTCGTCCTGCTGATTCTGCTCGTCCTAGCGCTGGTCGTCTGCGGACTGCTCGGCTATCGGTTGCAGCAGCTGCGTAGCGCCGGTACGGCAGCGTTGCTGCGGGAGCTGCCCGCGGACTTCGACGAGGGCTGGCGACACGGAAGTGTTCACTACGGTGACGACTCCCTGCGGTATTTCCGGCTCAGCTCTCTGCGTCCCGGCCCCTCGCGCAGTTTTCCACGGCACGGTATCGAGATCGTCGGTCGACGCTGCGCCGCGGGCAGTGAGGGTGTGATCCTCGATGGGATGACGATCCTGCACGTGCGCGAGGACCGCGACGGCGAGGAACCACGAGAGTACGAGTTGGCGCTGACGCCCGACGGCGTCACCGCGTTCCAGGCATGGCTGGAGGCCGGGGCACCGCAACGGTCACAGCGGCGTCGCAGCGCCTGATCCGTCCTGGCGCGAGCTCACGGACGGTGACGATCGCCGCCGGGAATCCAGGTGATGTCGCCCGCTCCACCCGGAAGTCGAGTGGCGACGCGCGAGAGGATGAACAGCAGATCCGACAGTCGGTTGAGGTAGCGGGCCGGCAGGACGGACGTGTGCTCCGGATCGGCGTCGACCGCGGCCCACGCCGATCGCTCGGCTCGGCGGGTCACCGTGCGGGCCTGGTGTAGAAGTGCTGCGAAGGGCGTTCCGCCCGGCAGGACGAAGGAGTTCAGCGCCGGGAGGTCGGCGCCGAATTCGTCGCACCACGTCTCCAGTGCGTCGATGTAGTCCTGTTCGATCCGCAGCGGCGGGTGCGGAGGATTGTCGACGACAGGTGTCGACAGATCAGCGCCGGCGTCGAAGAGGTCGTTCTGCACGGTTGTCAGGGCTGTGACGATCTCGTCGGGGATGTCCCCGCCGATCGCCAGTGCCGCGCCGATGCACGAGTTGGCCTCGTCGCAGTCGGCATAGGCGACAACCCGGGGATCCGTCTTGGCCACCCGGGTGAAGTCACTCAGACCGGTGGTGCCGTCATCGCCGGTACGGGTGTAGATGCGGGTCAGATGCACGGCCATGGACCCAAATGTAACCGCAGAAGAAGTGGTGTGCGTCGAGCACACCGGAGAGGCGGATAAGGTATCTGACGTGAGTGATCGGTTTCTGGTGTCCGGGGGAGCGCGCCTGCAGGGCGAGGTGTCGGTCGGTGGGGCCAAGAACAGCGTCCTCAAGCTGATGGCGGCGTCGTTGCTGGCCGAAGGGACAACGACCCTGACCAACTCGCCCGAGATCGCCGACGTCCCGCTCATGGCCGACGTACTGCGTGGCCTGGGCGCCGTCGTCGATATCGATGGCGAGACGGTGACGATCGAGGCGCCGGCAGAACCCAAGTACCACGCCGACTTCGACGCGGTGAAGCAGTTCCGGGCGTCGGTGTGTGTGCTCGGGCCGCTGATGGCGCGGTGTCGTCGCGCGGTCGTCGCGCTTCCCGGTGGCGACGCCATCGGGTCGCGGCCCCTCGACATGCATCAGGCCGGGCTGCGTGCGCTGGGCGCCCACAGTTCGATCGAGCACGGTTGTGTGGTCGCCGAGGCCGATGCGCTGATCGGCGCGCCGATCGCGCTCGAGTTCCCGTCGGTCGGTGCCACCGAGAACATCCTGATGGCCGCGGTCCTCGCCGAGGGCGAGACCGTCATCGACAACGCCGCCCGTGAGCCAGAGATCGTCGATCTGTGCGTGATGCTGCAACAGATGGGTGCGCGCATCGAGGGTGCGGGTACGTCGACGCTGACCGTCACCGGAGTCGAGCGTCTGCATCCGACCACCCATCGGGTGGTCGGCGACCGGATCGTCGGCGCCACGTGGGGTATCGCTGCGGTGATGACACGCGGCGACGTGACGGTCAACGGCGTCAATCCGCACCACCTGCAGCTGGTGTTGAACAAACTCGTCGACACCGGAGCACGTGTCGAGACGCATCCGAACGGTTTCCGGGTCAGCCACGACCGCAGGCCGACCGCCGTCAACGTCTCCACGCTGCCGTTCCCCGGTTTCCCGACCGACCTGCAGCCGATGGCCATCGGCTGGGCGTCGATCGCCGACGGCATGTCGGTGATCACCGAGAACGTCTTCGAGGCCCGCTTCCGATTCGTCGAGGAGATGGTGCGGCTCGGTGCCGATGCGCGTACCGACGGCCACCACGCGGTCATCCGCGGCATCGACAAGCTGTCCAGTGCCCCTGTCTGGTGCTCGGACATCCGTGCCGGGGCCGGTCTGGTACTCGCGGGACTGGTCGCCGACGGTGTGACCGAGGTGCACGACGTCGAGCACATCGACCGCGGCTACCCGCACTTCGTCGAGAATCTGCGCAGCCTCGGCGGCCAGATCGAGCGAGTGTCGGGGTAGTCGGCATGCCCGACATCGATGGCGTGTCTCCTGACGCACCCGCCGCCGGTGCGCACTTTGACGACGACAACGACCACAACCACGACCAGGCCGACGACGCCGGCGAGACAGGGCACGTCGACATCGCCGAGTGGTCGACGCGATTCGATCTCCTGTCGGATCCGCACAGACTCGAAATCCTGCTGCTGTTGCATCGGCATCCGGGAATCATCGTCGGCGACATCGCCGCACAGGTCGGACGTACCGAGACTGCGGTGTCCCAGGCACTGCGCGTGCTACGTCATCAGGGGTGGGTCACCTCGACCCGGGTGGGGCGATCGGTGAGCTATCGACTCGACGACGAGACGGTGCACGATCTGCTGCACTGGATCGGCGCCGGTCACAACCCGCCGTCGTAGGGCACCGGCCATCGGGGTACAACGCGGAGCGCTGTGGTCAGGACCACACCTGACCCTTCGGATAGTCTGACGGCTTCAACATCTGAATAAGTGGACAGATATCGGGGCCGGTCCTATCGTTCCTCTCATCGTGTGACCGCGAGTCGCCGCGGCCGCATTCGCGTACATCGCAGAAGGGACACCGCTCATGTCCACCACTGTCGTCGCCATGCACATGAGTGACGGGATCATCAACGCGCAGACGTCGATACTGTTCGCCGTCGTCGCCATCGCAGGGCTTGCGTTCTGTGCGTGGCGCGCCCGCGCAGACCTCGACGAGAAGGCCGTACCGATGGCCGGGCTCGTGGCAGCCTTCATCTTCGCCGTGCAGATGATCAACTTCCCGATCCTGCCCGGTGTCAGCGGCCATCTTCTCGGTGGCGCGCTCGCTGCGATCCTCGTGGGGCCGTACACCGGCGCACTGTGCATCGCGATCGTGCTCGTGGTCCAGTGTCTGCTCTTCGCCGACGGGGGCGTGACCGCCCTGGGTGCCAACATCACCAACATGGCGCTGATCTCCACGTTCGTGGGATATGGCGTCGCTGTGGTGCTCTATCGCCTCGTGCGATCGCGGCGCGAGCGGCTGCCCGGGCTCGCCGTCGTGGCCTTTGTCTCGGCATTGTGCGGAACAGTCGCTGCCGCAACTGGTTTCGTGGTCGAGTACGCGATCGGAGGTGCCGCGACGACATCACTGTCGACCGTGGCCGGCTACATGTGGGGTACCCACGTCCTGATCGGGGTCGGTGAGGGGCTCATCACCGCGGTGACGGTGGTCGCCGTGGCCCGCGCCCGTCCCGACCTGGTGTACCTCCTCAGTCGCACCCATGTCGTCGCAGAACAGATCGAGGTGTCCGCATGAGTACCACCGCTTCGCCGCGCCCCCGCGTGCGTCGCCGCACCTTCCTCGTCGGGTTCGGCGTGATCGCACTGTTGATAGCGGGGGTCCTGTCGTACATCGCGAGCAGTTCGCCCGACGGGCTCGACTCGGCGACGCAGCAGGGCTGCCAGACGGTCACGGTCAACGGCACCGAGGAGCTGACGGGCTCTTGTATCGCGCAGCACGCCACCGATCACGCGATGTCGTCCTCGCCGCTCGCCGAGTACGCCGTGAAGGGCGCGCAGTACACCAACGGCATCGCGGGGATCATCGGGGTGATCGTCACGCTCGCAGTCGCCGTGGGCGCCTTCTGGCTGATCGCCCGCGCACGACGGACGACCGCGACCCGCGACTCGGTCGCGGCGGGGAACTGACCATGGGCGCCGGGCACGCGCATCCGCTCTACCGCGACGTCACCTCGCGTGTGCACCGTGCGCCAACGGAGGTCAAACTCGTCTGCCTCGTCGTGTTCGTGTTCGCGGTCGTCGCCACGCCGCGCGAGATGTTCTGGCCGTATCTGGTCTACGCCGTCATCCTGCTCGGCGTCTGGCGACTGGCACGGGTTCCCGTCGCCTGGATCGTGCCACGGATGCTGATCGAGGCGCCCTTCGTCGTGCTCGCAGTGCTCCTGCCGTTCGCCGAGGGTGGGCGCCGCATCGATGTCGTCGGGATGTCGCTCTCGGTTGCAGGTCTGTACGCCGCCTGGGGGATCGTCATCAAGGGCACTCTCGGTGTCGCGGCGTCGTTGACTTTCGCCGCTACGACACCGGCGCGGGAGTTGCCGGTCGCGTTGAGCAGACTGGGCGTCCCGCGCACCATCACGCCGGTCTTCGTGATGATGCTGCGGTACGTCGACCTGTTGTCCGCCGAAGTCAGGCGGATGCAGATCGCGCGTGCAGCCCGCGGAGACTCCCCGCGGATGCTGCACCAGGCCAAAGCCGTTGCCGTCAGTGTCGGTTCGGTCTTCCTACGGTCCTACGAGCGGGGAGAGCGCGTCCACCTGGCGATGATGTCACGCGGATTCACCGGCACCATCCCGGAGATGCCCGGTGTGGCGACGTCGGTGCGCGCGACGCCTGCGCAGTGGGCGATCGTCTCGCTTCCCGCAGCGGCAGCGGTGGTCGTGGCGGCCACGGCCTGGGGTCTGCGATGAACGCCATCGACATCCGCGGACTCCGCTTCGCCTATCCCGACGGCCATCTGGCTCTCGACGGCGTCGACCTCACGGTGGCCGACGGCGAGCGCGTGGCTCTCCTCGGCCCGAACGGCGCGGGGAAGACCACGCTCATGCTCCAGCTCAACGGCGTGCTGCTGCCCACGTCGGGTTCGGTGTCGATCTACGGTTCGCCGGTGGGGAAGTCGACGCTGCGTGAGGTGCGTCGACGGGTGGGATTGGTCTTCCAGGATCCCGACGACCAGTTGTTCATGCCCACCCTGGCCGAGGATGTCGCGTTCGGGCCCGCCAACTTCGGTGTCACGCAGCCAGAACTCGCGAATCGTGTCACCGAAGCGCTGACGGCGGTGTCGATGGCTCAACACGCCGACCGCAGCCCCCACCACCTGTCCGGTGGACAGCGTCGCCGAGGTGCTCTGGCTACCGTATTGGCTTGCCGCCCAGACATTCTGGTGCTCGACGAGCCGTCGGCGAACCTCGATCCGGTGGCGCGACGCGAACTCGCCGACACCCTGCTCGGACTCGACACGACCATGCTCGTGGTGACACACGACCTGCCCTACGCGGCACAACTGTGTGACCGCGCGGTCATCGTCGACGGCGGGCGCGTCGTCGCCGACGACTCGGTGGACGCCATCCTCGCCGACGCGCAACTGCTCGCGGCTCATCGGCTCGAACTGCCCTGGGGATTCGAGCCCGGAGCGCTGACCCGTGCGAAGTCACGCCAACGCTCTGGGCGTCGGATCGCATCGGGTGGGGCGCGAGTCGACTGACATCTCGGATGGAGCACCCTGCCCGATCGGATAGGTGTTCACCCGACCCGAGGTCAGTACTGGCGGCTGTATCGGATGGTTCGGTCGCAAACCACTTCTGACACCCGCTGTGACGCGCGTAACGTCTCGATCGCTCACCCACTCCCGACGACGCGTGCGTCGGCAGCATCGAGAAGGTCAGGTCAGAAATGCAGGTTGACGAACTACTCAAGCCGTTCCCCATCAAGGAATTCCACCCGTTCCCGCGCGCCATGATGGGTCCCGGTGCGCACGAGATGATCGGTCCCGAGGCGCTCAAGCTCGGCTTCAAGAAGACGCTCATCATGACGACGGGTCTGCGCGGCAGCGACACCGTTCACAAGATCGTCGAGTCGTGCAAGTACCACGGACTCGAAGTCGTGCTCTACGACAAGGTCGAGTCCAACCCCAAGGACTACAACGTCATGGACGCGGTCTCGCTCTACAACTCCGAGCAGTGCGACTCGTTCATCTCGATCGGTGGCGGATCGGCACACGACGCCTGCAAGGGTGCGCGCATCTCGGTGGCGCACGACGGCCGCAGTGTCAACGAATTCGAGGGCTTCAACAAGAGCGAGAACCCCAAGAATCCGCCGCACATCGCGGTATCCACCACTGCCGGAACGGGTTCGGAGACCTCGTGGGCGTATGTCATCACCGACACGACCACCGATCCCGAGAAGCCGCACAAGTACGTGGCATTCGACGACGCGGCCGTCACGACCCTCGCGATCGACGACCCGGTGCTCTACTACGATTGCCCGGTCGCCTACACCGCACAGTGCGGGTTCGACGTTCTCGCGCACGCCTCGGAGCCATACGTCTCGCGACTGAACTTCCCGCCGTCGATGGGCAACGCGCTCTACGCGGTGAAGATGACCGCGGAGAACCTTCGTGAAGCCACCTGGAACGGCGTCGACCTGAAGGGTCGCGAGGGCATGATGTACGCGCAGTACATCGCAGCCCAGGCGTTCAACTCCGGTGGTCTCGGCATCATCCACTCGATCAGCCACGCGGTGTCGGCGTTCTTCGATACGCACCACGGACTCAACAACGCCATCGCGCTGCCGCGCGTGTGGGCCTTCAACATGCCCGTGATGTACGAGCGTTACGCCGACATGGCCGCGGCGATGGGCGTGGACACCCACGGTATGACGAAGGTGCAGGCCGCCGACGCTGCGCTCGAGGCCGCGATTCGCCTGCTCCGCGACGTCGGCATCGTCGAGCGTTTCGCCGATGTCAAGCAGGACTCGTATCCGAAGAACCGGCTGGGCCAGGGTCCGACGAAGTACTACGAAGGTCGACCTGACATCACCACCGATGCCGCGACGATCGATGCGCTGACCAACCACGTCCTCGGTGACGCCTGTACCCCGGGCAACCCGAAGGAGTGCACATTCGAGACGGTCCGGCCGGTCGTCGAGCACTGCATGCTCGGTGACCTCGACGAGCTGCTGCCGTAGGTCGGGAGAACTCCGCACGGGCACCCGTGCGCGTACGACCCCGGATGGCGGATTCCGCTGCCTTAAAGCGGGATTCGCCATCCGGCTCCATCCCAGACACAACGACGCACGTCCCGTGACCGATCCCACCCTCTCAGCACAGGAGACGCCGATGTCCGTGCACTTCGCCGCGACAGACGACACCACATCCGCGACGGGCGACAGTCCCGTCGATCCCTCATACTTCGCCGATGTCGACGACGTGCGGGCACGTTTCGCCGACGCGGGCTACCTTGCCGACGAACGCCTGGCGACCACGGTGTTCTTGCAGTCCAGACTCGGCAAACCCGTGCTGCTCGAGGGGCCTGCCGGTGTCGGGAAGACGCAGTTGGCGAAGACGCTCGCCGAGGTCACCGGGCGAGAGTTGTTGCGGCTGCAATGCTATGAGGGTCAGGACGAGACCACAGCGCTCTACGAGTGGGACTACGGCAAGCAGCTCCTCTACACACAGGTACTACGCGAGAAGATCAGTCAGGTCGTCGCCGACGCCGCGACGTTGTCCGATGCGGTCGACCGAATCGGCGCAGAGGAAAGCGTGTTCTTCTCCGAGCGCTTCCTCGCGCCGCGGCCATTGCTCGAAGCCGTGCGGTCGGAGACTCCCGTCGTGTTGTTGATCGACGAAGTCGACCGCGCCGATGAAGCGCTCGAAGCTGTCTTGCTCGAGTTGCTCGCCGAATACCAGGTGTCGGTGCCCGAGATCGGGACGTTCGTCGCGACACATCAGCCCATGATCGTGTTGACCTCCAACAACACCCGAGATCTTTCCGCGGCGTTGAAACGTCGCTGTCTGCACCTGTCGCTCGATTACCCCGACGCCGCGCGGGAACTCGACATCATCAAGTCCAAGGACACCGGACTCGCGGACACTCTCGCGGCCAAACTCGTCGAGATCGTCCGCGGGCTACGCGATCTCGACCTGCGTAAGGCGCCGAGCATCTCCGAGGCCATCGATTGGGCGCGCACGCTCGCAGTTCTCGGCGCCGACGAGCTCAGCGCAGAAGTGTTGTCGCAGACGGCGAATGTCGTGGTGAAGTACGATCGCGACCTCACCCGTGCGCTCGACGCGTTGCCCCGCCTCGTCGACCCGAATGCGGAGGTACCAGATCACCTTCACGCCCACGGGCATTCGCACGATCACTCCCACGGCCATTCCCATGGGTCGGCCCACTCGCACGACCACGACCACGACCACGACCACGCCGAGCACGAGCACACGTCGGATCACTCCGGCAAGGCGCGTCGAGCGGCGAAGGACGAACCGGGTCGCCACAACGACGACTACTACGGCTCGCCGGGCTCGAAGAGCGACGCGGGCACGCGTGCCGTGAGCGCGTCGCAGGGAAGTCGATCGTTCAAGGCGCGCGGCGCACGTAAGCGTCCGGTCTAGCGGGGGAGTCGATCATGGAAGGGGCCGTACACCGTTTCATCCGTCTGCTCCGACTACACGGTGTGCGCATCGGGGTGTCGGAGGCGATGGATGCGATGGCCGCGACTGCTACCGCCGAGATCCTCGATGATCGGGAGCTCCTCCGGTCCGCGCTGCTGGCGTGTCTGATCAAGGATCGTCGGGACGAGGCCACGTTCGACAGGGTCTTCGACCGGTTCTTCGCACTCCGCCCGGTGGTGGAAGATGATGGTGGACACGGACATTCGCATACCCACGACGATCTGTCCGACGAGGGTGAACTCGAGGAGTACACGCTCTCGGACGAGGTCAGCAAGACCCCGGCGCAGGGGCACAGCCACGGACCGCCGTCGAACATCCGGCAGTATTTCGATCCCGAGGATCTGGCCGAGCAGTACAACCTGCACCAGGAGTCCAACAAACTCGACATGGCATCGCTGACCGACGAGATCGTCCTCTCGGCCGATTCGGTGCCCAACTCCGAGCAGGCCGCGCGGGTACAGCTCACCGTGTCCCGGCTGCACAACCCGGGCCGGCCGGGAGAGTTGGTGAGCGGGAACTCGACACAACTCGACGCCGAGCTGTCGGTCGCCCAGGAGATGGCCCTGCTCGACTGGCTCGACGACCCCGACGCCTTCGACGCGGCCCAACCCGATCCGGAAGAACTCGCGGCACTGCGCAGTGCGCTCGCAGGACTGCTCGACGGGCTGCCCGAGAAGCTGCGCGATCACCTCGAGCAACTGATGGCGACCGACCACGAACTCGAGGACCGTGAGATCAAGGCGACGGTGCGCGACGCGATCGGCGAGCAGGAGCGTGCCAGTCTCGAGGAATCGGTCCGACGACTGATCCGCAGTCTGCACGGTGCCCCGCGTTCGCGACGCAAGGTCGCGGCGCGAGGGACGGTCGACGCGGCCCGCACCATGCGTGCCAATCTCCGGTTCGACGGCGTGCCGTTCCGCCCTGTCACGGTCGCGAAGGTCGAGGACCGGCCGAGTTTGCTCATCCTCGCCGACGTGTCGCTGTCGGTGCGCGCCACGACACGGTTCACCCTGCAGCTCGTGCACGGACTGCAGAGCATGGTCGCGCACGTGCGTTCGTTCGCCTTCGTGTCCGATCTCGTGGAGATCACCGACCTGTTCGCCGAGCACCCGGCGGAAGAGGCGTTGTCGTTGGTGGTGTCCGGTCTGCCTGCAGGTGGCGTCCTCGACGTCGACGCCGATTCCGATTACGGGAACGCGCTACAGACGTTTCTCGACGAATACGGCGGCGCGGTCACGAGGAGGACGACGGTCATCGTTCTCGGTGACGGCCGCAACAATGGCCGTGACCCGAATCTCGCAGCGTTCGAGGAGATCTCGCGGCGTGCGCGGGAAACGATCTGGCTGACGCCGGAGCCGTCGTACTCGTGGGGTCTGGGGTCGTGCGATCTGCCCGCGTACGCCACGTACTGCGATCGTGTGAACGTCGTGCACGACCTGGCCGAGTTGGAGCAGGTCTCCGTCGCGACTTCCGGCGCGTGAGCAGTGACATCGCGCGTAGGATTCACGCGAAAGCGACCACTGTGATGACGGGCTACGGTGCCGGGTGCGCCGCGCGCCCTGCACTTCCCGATGTGCTGCGATGGGCAGGTGAGAGGTGTGCCGACTGACGTCGTCGGGGCCAGCACGGTCGCGGCTCCCCGCAATCTGCATCCGTCTCGTGAGCCGGAGGCAGCCGACCGCGCCGGCGGTGTGCACATCGCCAAGTTCCACACCCCTGAGATCATCATCGGCCGCGGTTCGCTCGCCGAGGTGCCACGTGCTGCCGCAGGCTTGGGGATGCGCCGACTGTTGATCGTGTCCGACAGGGGGCTCGTCGCAACACCGTGGTACCCGCAGCTCGCGCATTCACTGCATACCGAGAAGTTGTCCGTGTCGTCGTTCACCGACGTGTCGGCGAACCCGCGAGCCCCCGAGATCGTCGCGGGGTTCGCGCGGTACGAGGAGAGCGGTGCCGACGGGATCGTCGCGCTGGGCGGAGGCTCGGTGATCGATGCGGCCAAGGGCATCGCCATCCTGGCTGCGAACGGCGGACACATCCTCGAGTACGAGGGGATCGATCGTGCCAAGCGACCGCTACCACCGTTGATAGCGGCACCGACGACGGCCGGAAGCGGTTCGGACGTGTCGCAGTTCTGCATCGTGAACGACGTGGACCGGATGACCAAGGTCACCATCATCGGCCGTGGCCTGGTTCCCGATGTCTCCGTCGTCGATCCGAGCACATTGGCTTCGTTGCCGCCCGAGGTCGCCGCACAGTCCGGCATGGACGCCGTCACCCACTGTGTGGAGGCGTACGCATCGCTCGCGCACAATCGACTCAGCGATCGTGCGGCGCTGAGCTCGATCGGCACCGCGTGGCGGAGCATCGAGCGATTCGTCGACGACCCGTCGGATCCCGACGCCGGAACCGATATGGCGTATGCGGCGCTGGAAGCCGGTATGGCGTTCACCAACGCGATCCTCGGCGCCACCCACGCGATGAGTCATCCGGTCGGCGGGCTCTGCGACGCTGCGCACGGTGCCATCAACTCGGTGCTTTTGCCTCACGTCATCCGGTTCAATGCCCAGACCGACCCGACGCCCTACGTCGAGCTCGCCTCTGTGGTGGGTGTCAGCGGGGGAACGCCGCACGCGATCGCCGAGAGACTCGCCGACGAGGTGGCCTCGTTGGCCCGCAGGGTTGGTCTGCCCGCCGACCTGCGATCGCTCGGGGTGCGTGACGAGCACGTGGGGGTGTTGACAGCCAACGCGCTTCTCGACGCCTGCATGACGACCAACCCGCGTAAACCGACGGCCCAGGATGTCGCCCGCATCTACCGTGAGGCGTTGTGACCAGCCGGCGCGGTGAGGCCGAGCAGTTCGGGAGTGACCAGCACGAAATCGGACTCGATTCGCTGGTCGGGCTGCACTCGGTCAAGGGGTCGCATTACGCGCAGTACCGGGGTGTCGAACAGCGACTGACGCGCGTGGTCGGCGCGCTCGACCGCATCTCGCGAGCGCTGGTGCAGACCGCAGAGGGACCGGAGAACCTCGTGCTGTCGGTGGTACGTGCCGTCCGCGAACACCTCGACGCAGAATGGGTGGTCTTCGCGCTCAGCGACGGTGAACTCGAACGGACCGGCCCCCGCCATCTGATGATGAGCGGTGACGGCACCATCTACGCGTTCGAAGGCGTGCAAGCCGCCCGCACGCCGAGCCATCTACCCGACGAGGTGCTGAACAGGCTCAACGACGTCCTGCGTAATCAGATGGGAGAGTTGAGCCGACCCGTCGTCGCCGAGCACCACCTGCACGTGCCGGTGCATCTCGACGGTCGCGTCGTCGGCGGGCTCTCGGCGTGGACCCCCGCTCACCACGTCGTCGATTCGGCCGATCTCGTTGTGATGCGCATCCTCGCCCGGCAGGCCATGGTTGCGCTTCTCAACGCCTCGTTGCTCGAGGAGAGTCGCCATCAGCTCGCACGCGCCGAAGACGCATACGCCAAGGCTCGGGAGCAGGCAACCGACCTGGCTGTCCGCAACGCGGAACTGCAACGGACACAACGGGAATTGTCGGCAGTCATGCGTCAGCGCCTGGTCACCGAAGAACGCGAACGCATCGCGCGGGAGCTCCACGACTCCGTGACGCAGTCCGTGCTCTCCGCAGGGGTGCAGATCGAGGTGTGCCGGATGGATTCCGATGCGTCGACCGCAGCTCGGCTCGAGGTCGCGGGCCAACTGACCCGCGACGCCGTCGAGCAGCTGCGGTCGGTCATCTACGCGCTCAACCAGTCGCCGTCGGTGGAGGGGCTGAGCCTCGGGGAGGTCCTCGACGAGCTGTGCTCGATGCACATGCCCGCCGACCTCGACACCGATGTGCGGATCGTCGGACGGCCGCGCGATGTCCCAGACGACGTTCAGCATGCCGTGCTGCGGATCGCGGGTGAAGCCCTGTTCAACACCGCGGTGCACGCCGAGGCCGGGTCGGCGCGAGTCGTGCTGACCTACGCCGACGATCATGTCGGATTGACGGTCGACGACGACGGCGGCGGCGATCCCGGACATCTGCGGAGGGTGATGCGCGCAGCCATGCTCGGCGACCTGGCCGGACGTCATCGAGGACTGGCGAACATGGCCGTCCGGGCAGAGCAGTTGGGCGGCGAGGTCCGGGTGCGCCGCTCACGACTCGGCGGGGTACGCATCGCCGCGGTGCTTCCCGACGACGCGGCGTCGAACGGCCGTGCGCGACGGGTGCTCGGAAATCGACACGAGGAGAGTGTGCGATGAATTCTGCTGAGATCACCACCGGCGCGATCCGGACCATGCTGGTCGACGACCATGCGCTCCTGCGGGCGGGTATCCGATCACTACTCGAGCGTGAGGACACCATATCCGTTGTCGGAGAAGCAGATTCGTTCGATGAAGCGTTGGCCGAGGTTGCCCGGTGCACTCCCGACGTCGTTGTGGTCGATCTCAAGCTGACCGCGGGCACCGAGTACGAAGGACTGCGCCTGATCACCGAGATCGCGCATCGCCACAGTGACGTCGCCAGTCTCGTGCTCACCACCTTTCTCGACGACGACCTCGTCGTTCGGGCGGTGAAGGCCGGCGCACGCGGCTACGTGGTGAAGGACGTCGACACCACCGAGTTGGTCCGAGCGATTCAAGCAGTCTCCGGCGGCGGGAGCGCATTCGATCCGCGCAGCGCGGCGATCGTCCTGCGCACCGTCTCCGGCGGCGGCGAGAGTCCCGAGGCGTTGACGGACCGCGAACGTGAGGTACTGCGGTTGCTGGCCGACGGACTGAGCAACAAGCGGATCGGCGAGACGCTGTTCATTTC
Organism: Gordonia otitidis; assembly: GCF_020735545.1. Classification (NCBI taxonomy): domain Bacteria; kingdom Bacillati; phylum Actinomycetota; class Actinomycetes; order Mycobacteriales; family Gordoniaceae; genus Gordonia; species Gordonia otitidis. Next base: position 229,219 of record NZ_CP085974.1, on the reverse strand, counting down.
GGAGTCGACCGTGAAGTTCCACATCCGCAACATCATCCGCAAACTCGGGGTCACCAAACGCACCGACGCCGTGTACACCGCCAGCAAACGCGGACTGATCTGACGCCGAGGCGCTCGCGTCGAGATCACGCGAACCGGGACCGGCCAATGCGGGCGGACCGGGGTGTGAGCACCAGCCAGCCGCCGTGATCGGAGAGGATCTCCGCACCGGCGTGATCGGCGCCGGCGGCCCACGACACGAGGTCGTGTTCACGTAGGCAGCGCAGGTGTCCGAAGTGTGGACTCGGCTCCGCCTCGTAGGGCACGGCGACAACGACTCGATCCCGGGCAACCCGAAGAGCCTCGTCGAGTGCCCGAGATACTTCGTCACGTGACAGATGTTCGAGCAGATGGATGAGAGTCACGGTGTCGACGGAGTTGTCGGGCAGGGGTAGAGCGACGGCGTTCGCGACGAAAGTGTCGACTGCGGTGCGGCGTCTTGCGGCGGCGGCGCGGAGGAGGTCGACGGCACCTGTGGAGATGTCGCAGGCGCTGACCTGCATGCTTTGCTCGGCGCACTGGAGAGCGAGCAGTCCGAAGCAGCAGCCGACTTCCAGCACGCTCGCGCCCGACACCAGGTTGCGCGCCCGCCGGTGGATAGGACTGAAGGTCGCGGTACCGGTCACGAGATCGCGCAGTGAATTGTCGTAGAACGCCGACCAGGCGGCGTCGTCGGTGGCCGCGGACGACTTGACCAGACCGACGGCGGCCTCTTCGAACTCCCACTGACCTGCGAGCGCGCCATCCTCGACGAGGCAGACCAGCGCCGACACCATGACGTCGTCCGAGATCAGATCGCTGGTGAACGAATGCCGGATGTCGATGACGGTGCGCCCGCCCGAGGCCGACGTCCGCCGCCACGACATCGACCCGCACCGCCGGAAGCCCTCGGCCTCTGTTGGTGCTCGACGTACTCGGATGACGCTGGCGGTGGGAGTGCCGGCGCTCGCTGTGTCCACCGAAACAGTCATATCTCGAACGCTAGGAGCGGATCGGGTCGCGCGTAACTGACCTGATGGGTCTGGCAACTGCCCGAAAGTATGGGAAAAAGTGCGCCGCGCAGTCGGTGAACCCGCAGGTAGACGGGCCGAGGGATCAGCGCGAGAGCATTTCGGGGCGCTACTCGTTGCAGAGAATGACGCAGATCACAGTTGCATCATCGGCACCCTCAGACGGGAATTAAGCGGTGTGCGTCGGAGGTGGACATGCTCTGACCTGCAGAAATGCTATAGACCAGGATCGCTGACCAGGCGATTTGACCCACGCAGGCTCGTTGCGTAACTTTCTTCGAGTCAGCGCGCCACGGCGCCGCCCCGGACGGCCTCCCGAGAGGGAAGGCCACGGGGAAGGGAAACCGGGTTCAGCGCAGACCACCCCCGCAAAATCATCCGGGTCGCCTTGTGCGCCTGAATGGGATAGCGGGAGCCAGACCACCTCCGAACGAGAAACAACTTCCCAGTTGCGGATCGCCGAAAGAGTCTGGTAGGCTGGAAGAGTTGCTCCGGAGACGGGGTCAACATCCTCCAAACGGAACAAGCTTGCAGGTCAAGCCCTTTTCGGGGTGGCGCCGGTAGGTGTGCGTTCTTTGAGAACTCGATAGTGTGTGATGAATTGTCTGATGCCATATTTTGGCATCGTGTGTCCAAGTTTTTGGATTATGTGATGATTTTTTGTAACGCTCGGGCGCAGGTCCGGGTGTTGCTAGTTTTTGTTTGGTCAGGTTTTTCTCTCTGATCTGAGATTGTGTTGAAAGTCTGCTGGCCTGTGTGGTTGGTGGGTTTTTGATAGGTTTTCATGGAGAGTTTGATCCTGGCTCAGGACGAACGCTGGCGGCGTGCTTAACACATGCAAGTCGAACGGAAAGGCCCAGCTTGCTGGGTACTCGAGTGGCGAACGGGTGAGTAACACGTGGGTGATCTGCCCCTGACTTTGGGATAAGCCTGGGAAACTGGGTCTAATACCGGATATTCACTTTTCCTCGCATGGGGTTTGGTGGAAAGCTTTTGCGGTTGGGGATGGGCCCGCGGCCTATCAGCTTGTTGGTGGGGTAATGGCCTACCAAGGCGACGACGGGTAGCCGACCTGAGAGGGTGATCGGCCACACTGGGACTGAGACACGGCCCAGACTCCTACGGGAGGCAGCAGTGGGGAATATTGCACAATGGGCGCAAGCCTGATGCAGCGACGCCGCGTGAGGGATGACGGCCTTCGGGTTGTAAACCTCTTTCAGCTCCGACGAAGCGCGAGTGACGGTAGGAGCAGAAGAAGCACCGGCCAACTACGTGCCAGCAGCCGCGGTAATACGTAGGGTGCAAGCGTTGTCCGGAATTACTGGGCGTAAAGAGCTCGTAGGCGGTTTGTCGCGTCGTCTGTGAAATTCTGCAGCTTAACTGCAGGCGTGCAGGCGATACGGGCAGACTTGAGTACTACAGGGGAGACTGGAATTCCTGGTGTAGCGGTGAAATGCGCAGATATCAGGAGGAACACCGGTGGCGAAGGCGGGTCTCTGGGTAGTAACTGACGCTGAGGAGCGAAAGCGTGGGTAGCGAACAGGATTAGATACCCTGGTAGTCCACGCCGTAAACGGTGGGTACTAGGTGTGGGTTCCTTTTCACGGAATCCGTGCCGTAGCTAACGCATTAAGTACCCCGCCTGGGGAGTACGGCCGCAAGGCTAAAACTCAAAGGAATTGACGGGGGCCCGCACAAGCGGCGGAGCATGTGGATTAATTCGATGCAACGCGAAGAACCTTACCTGGGTTTGACATACACCAGACGCAGTCAGAGATGGCTGTTCCCTTGTGGTTGGTGTACAGGTGGTGCATGGCTGTCGTCAGCTCGTGTCGTGAGATGTTGGGTTAAGTCCCGCAACGAGCGCAACCCTTGTCCTGTATTGCCAGCGGGTTATGCCGGGGACTTGCAGGAGACTGCCGGGGTCAACTCGGAGGAAGGTGGGGATGACGTCAAGTCATCATGCCCCTTATGTCCAGGGCTTCACACATGCTACAATGGCTGGTACAGAGGGCTGCGAGACCGTGAGGTGGAGCGAATCCCTTAAAGCCAGTCTCAGTTCGGATTGGGGTCTGCAACTCGACCCCATGAAGTCGGAGTCGCTAGTAATCGCAGATCAGCAACGCTGCGGTGAATACGTTCCCGGGCCTTGTACACACCGCCCGTCACGTCATGAAAGTCGGTAACACCCGAAGCCGGTGGCCTAACCCTTGTGGAGGGAGCTGTCGAAGGTGGGATCGGCGATTGGGACGAAGTCGTAACAAGGTAGCCGTACCGGAAGGTGCGGCTGGATCACCTCCTTTCTAAGGAGCACACAACACTGTTTGTTTCTGTACCCGATCGTGGTACGGCAAACGTGTGTTCACGGGTGAAACATCAGACAGATCAAGGTCTCGGTCGAATCATTCGATCGGGATTGGATCGTCGTCGGCCGCGAGGCCGGCGCATTTATCGCACACTATCGGGGTTCTGAGAGAACGCAGGTTTTCTCACGGATATCGAACATCGCGCAGCTCTGCTGAGGCGTCTTGTGATGAGGCGCGGAGGAGCATGTGGGCGTTCGATGTGTGTTGTTTGAGAAGTGCATAGTGGATGCGAGCATCTTTATTTTTGCAATGCATACAAGTTTTTTGGTTGTGTGTTTTGTTCGAGTTTTGTGTGTCTACATTCGTGTCTCGCGTGTGGTCGTGCTTTTGTGCGGTTGTGTGTGGGGTGTGTTTGTAGGTGTTGTTGTAAGTGTTTTAGGGCGTTCGGTGGATGCCTTGGTACCAGGAGCCGATGAAGGACGTGGTAGGCCGCGATAGTCCTCGGGGAGTTGTCAAACGAGCTGTGATCCGAGGGTGTCCGAATGGGGAAACCCAGCACGAGTGATGTCGTGTTACCACCAGCTGAATGTATAGGCTGTGTGGGGGGAACGTGGGGAAGTGAAACATCTCAGTACCCATAGGAAGAGAAAACAATTGTGATTCCGTGAGTAGTGGCGAGCGAAAGCGGAGGAGGCTAAACCATGCGCATGTGATACCGGGTAGGGGTTGTGTGTGTGGTGTTGTGGGGTTCATCTTCTCCGATCTACCTGTCGGGGCGTGAGTGATAAAGCTGCATGTTAGGTGAAGTGGCCTGGAATGGTCTGCCGTAGACGGTGAGAGTCCGGTAGCTGAAAATGTGTGGTCTTGCGTGATGGGTGCCCAAGTAGCAGCGGGCTCGTGGAATCTGCTGTGAATCTGCCGGGACCACCCGGTAAGCCTGAATACTTCCTGGTGACCGATAGCGGACTAGTACCGTGAGGGAAAGGTGAAAAGTACCCCGGGAGGGGAGTGAAATAGTACCTGAAACCGGACGCTTACAATCCGTCAAAGCCTGTGCACCCTTTGGTGGGTGGTGGGTGATGGCGTGCCTTTTGAAGAATGAGCCTGCGAGTTAGTGCTCGGTGGCGAGGTTAACCCGTGTGGGGTAGCCGTAGCGAAAGCGAGTCTGAATAGGGCGTGGAGTCGCCGGGTCTAGACCCGAAGCGGAGTGATCTACCCATGGCCAGGGTGAAGCGTCGGTAAGACGTCGTGGAGGCCCGAACCCACTTCAGTTGAAAATGGAGGGGATGAGCTGTGGGTAGGGGTGAAAGGCCAATCAAACTCCGTGATAGCTGGTTCTCCCCGAAATGCATTTAGGTGCAGCGTTCTGTGTTTCTTACCGGAGGTAGAGCTACTGGATGGCCGATGGGCCCTACTAGGTTACTGACGTCAGCCAAACTCCGAATGCCGGTAAGTGAGAGCAGGGCAGTGAGACTGCGGGCGATAAGGTTCGTAGTCGAGAGGGAAACAGCCCAGATCGCCGGCTAAGGCCCCTAAGCGTGTACTAAGTGGAAAAGGATGTGGGGTCGCGAAGACAACCAGGAGGTTGGCTTAGAAGCAGCCACCCTTGAAAGAGTGCGTAATAGCTCACTGGTCAAGTGATCCTGCGCCGACAATGTAGCGGGGCTCAAGTACACCGCCGAAGCCGCGGCACTCACATAAGCCCGCCCATGATCTACGGGTTGTGGGCTAGGTGTGTGGGTGGGTAGGGGAGCGTCCTGCATCCGTGGAAGCGCCGGAGTGATCCAGGTGTGGAGGGTGTGGGAGTGAGAATGCAGGCATGAGTAGCGAAAGCAGAGTGAGAAACTCTGCCGCCGAATGACCAAGGGTTCCTGGGCCAGGCTAATCCGCCCAGGGTGAGTCGGGACCTAAGGCGAGGCCGACAGGCGTAGTCGATGGACAACGGGTTGATATTCCCGTACCCGTGTATCCGCGCCCATGCTGAATCAGTTGTACTAACTGTCCAGATCCCCCAGGAAGGCCTTCGGGTCTCGGGTGGGGTGATGCACAGGACCTTGGCTGGTAGTAGGCAAGCGATGGGGTGACGCAGGAAGGTAGTGGTGCCAGGCGATGGTTGTCCTGGTGTAAGCCTGTAGCACTGACGATAGGCAAATCCGTCGTCTGTATGTGTGAGAGGTGATGCGTAACCGTTGTGGTGAAGTCCATGATCCTATGCTGCCGAGAAAAGCCTCTAGTGAGTTGGTACACGGCCCGTACCCCAAACCAACACAGGTGGTCAGGTAGAGAATACTAAGGCGATCGAGAGAACTGTGGTTAAGGAACTCGGCAAAATGCCCCCGTAACTTCGGGAGAAGGGGGACCCATCCTGGTGACGACATTTACTGTTTGAGCTGGTGTGGGTCGCAGAGACCAGAGAGAAGCGACTGTTTACTAAAAACACAGGTCCGTGCGAAGTCGTAAGACGATGTATACGGACTGACGCCTGCCCGGTGCTGGAAGGTTAAGAGGACCGGTTAGTTCCCTTCGGGGGGCGAAGCTGAGAATTTAAGCCCCAGTAAACGGCGGTGGTAACTATAACCATCCTAAGGTAGCGAAATTCCTTGTCGGGTAAGTTCCGACCTGCACGAATGGCGTAACGACTTCTCTGCTGTCTCAACCACAGACTCGGCGAAATTGCAGTACGAGTAAAGATGCTCGTTACGCGCGGCAGGACGAAAAGACCCCGGGACCTTCACTATAGCTTGGTATTGGTGTTCGGTTCGGTTTGTGTAGGATAGGTGGGAGACTGTGAAGTGGGCACGCCAGTGTTCATGGAGTCATTGTTGAAATACCACTCTGATCGTATTGGACTTCTAACCTCGGACCCTGATCGGGTTCAGGGACAGTGCCTGGTGGGTAGTTTAACTGGGGCGGTTGCCTCCTAAAATGTAACGGAGGCGCCCAAAGGTTCCCTCAGCCTGGTTGGCAATCAGGTGTTGAGTGTAAGTGCACAAGGGAGCTTGACTGTGAGACGTACATGTCGAGCAGGGACGAAAGTCGGGACTAGTGATCCGGCACCAACGTGTGGAAGTGGTGTCGCTCAACGGATAAAAGGTACCCCGGGGATAACAGGCTGATCTTCCCCAAGAGTCCATATCGACGGGATGGTTTGGCACCTCGATGTCGGCTCGTCGCATCCTGGGGCTGGAGTAGGTCCCAAGGGTTGGGCTGTTCGCCCATTAAAGCGGCACGCGAGCTGGGTTTAGAACGTCGTGAGACAGTTCGGTCTCTATCCGCCGCGCGCGTTAGAAACTTGAGGAAACCTGTCCCTAGTACGAGAGGACCGGGACGGACGAACCTCTGGTGTGCCAGTTGTTCCGCCAGGAGCACTGCTGGTTAGCTACGTTCGGAAGGGATAACCGCTGAAAGCATCTAAGCGGGAAGCCTGTTCCAAGATGAGGTTTCTCACCCTCTTGAAGGGTTAAGGCCCCCTACAGACCATGGGGTTGATAGGCCAGAACTGTACGCCTAGTAATAGGTTCAGGTGACTGGTACTAATCGGCCGAGGACTTACCAACAACACCCAACACGTGAAACTTGTGAAGGTGTTTCGCATCCACTATGACACTTCTGAAACAACACACAGAAGAAATAAACAAACACGCGTCTGTGTGTGTTTCACATTGTTTCGGCGGCTATAGCGGTGGGGAAACGCCCGGTCCCATTCCGAACCCGGAAGCTAAGCCCACCAGCGCCAATGGTACTGCACTCTAATCGGTGTGGGAGAGTAGGACACCGCCGAGCACAACATTCCAGTAATGCCCCGCACCCTCTGTGGTGCGGGGCATTACTGCATTCACCACCAAAATTTCTGACAGACGCTCAGATCCCGGCGGTGACAACCGCCGCCACGGGAGCAGGGTCTGGAATCAGGCCGTCCAGGGCGTCGAGGTCCTCGACGCGTCGTGTGCCCTCGGGGACGGACCTAGCCAGCACTGTGGCCAGCGCGGTGCGGAGAGCTGTCACCGGATCGTCGACCATCGCCATGCTGCGCCACGCAACATGATGATCGGGTCGGACGAGTAATGCGCCGTCATCGCCGACCTCGCGTTGCTGGGTCCATTCACGCAGTACGTCGTGGTATTCGCATCCCGTTCCGATGGCGCGGACTGGAAGACCGACTCCGAACTCGCGGGCTACCCGTCGGGCCGCGTCGGCCCAACGGGCACCGTTCTCGCCGACGACGAGGGTGAGTTCGCCGTGGCCGGTGACGTCGATCGTGGAGACCCGGCGTCGACCCTTTTCCACCCAGGCGTGGGGCAGGCGCGCGCCCGGGTGCGTTGTCGGCCGGTAGTAGAGTTCGGGATCGCGATCGTCGGGCGGATAGTCGGTTCCGTCGTTTATGACGCACGCTGACGAGTACCGCTGTCCCAGTTCGACTCCGTGGGCGTTGAACTGGTAGTTCTGCAGCGCCACAGCGTCGTCGAGTTGGCGACGCCGCGCTGCGCCCTGTTCGGTGCCGGAGAACAGCTCGTCGAGCATCCGCCAGCCGTCTTCCGACGATTGGCCCGGTGCGAAGCCCAGGGCCTGTGAGATCGGAAGCATGTCGCGGACGCTACGCATCGCACGGTCGACCACCTGCTCGCCGACGGGCTGGCGCTCTTGCGTGTAGGTGTCGAGCAGTGCGGGGTCGGCGTGGCCGCGCAGCACCATGGCGAGTTTCCAGGCGAGGTTGAACGAGTCCTGGACCGAGGTGTTCGTGCCCAGCCCGTTCGCGGGCGGATGCCGATGAGCAGCATCTCCGGCGAGGAACACGTGTCCCTTGCCAAAGGTGTCGGCGATGACGTGGTTGATCTGCCACGTGCTGACCGCTTTGATGCGGATGTCGACCGAGTCATCACCGATGGTGGTGCGTGCACGCTCGATGACCGCGGCCTCCGAGGTATCGGGTTCACCGTCTTCGGGGTTGTACATGCACAGCAGCACCCACTCGGTCCACGGTTTCACGCAGATCCACGTGCCGCTCCCGACCCAGTAGTCGTTGCCAGGCTGCGCCATCCAGTAGAGCGTGCCGGGGCGATGCGCGGTGTAATCGGTGAGGTCGGCCTCCAGCCAGATGTTCATCGCAGCACCGAGACCCCTCTCGCCACGCAGACCGAACTCCATCTGCGAGGCCACAGTCGACCGACCGCCGTCGGCGCCGATGACGTACCGGGCGTGCACCCGGTACTCGGCTCCGGTGGTGCGTTCGCGGACGATCACGTCGACGTGGTCGTCGGTATCGCGCACCGACACCGCCTCGGTGTTGAACCGGATCTCGGCACCGAACTCCCGCGCGGCCTGCAACAGAATCGGCTCGAGGATGTGTTGCGGGATGTTGCACATCTGGGTGGGGCTCGACACCTGGTAATCGGCGTGCCGTAGTGTTCCGGATCCCCACGACTTCAGTCGTGCGATCTCGGTTCCGGCGAAACTCGTTGCCCAGACGTTGTTCCCCATGAATTCGTTGGGTACAGCAGCCGCGCGGACGCGGTCCTCGATGCCCAGGTCGCGGAAGACCTCCATCGCGCCCTGGTTGGTGATGTGCGCGCGAGGCGAGTTCGCGGTACCCGAGTACCTGCTCACTGTCAGGGCCGCGACTCCGTACTTCGCGAGGAGTGCGGCTGCGGTCAGGCCCGCCGGACCTGCGCCGACGATCAGGACATCTGTGGTGACGGTTTCCATCGGGGTCGACCTCCGTGGTCGAGAAGACCGGCGTCGTGCCGGAATGCGGATACAGGGTGGGGGCTGCAGGGCAGCCGTCGAGCGGACGCGGCCGGTGGTCGCGGTCCGATCAGTGTGTCGAGTGAGCGCCGGTCATCATCGCGGCCAGATCCTCGGGGGCGAGGAAACTCGGCGGAGGCGGTGGGCCCCAGTTGAACAGTCCGCGGGCGCCCTCAAGGTCTTCCGGCGTCCACAGCGCATCGTCGGGGATGCAATCCATGTCGGAGTAGTACTCGGAGAAGTTGCCGGCGGGATCCTTGAGGTACCAGAAGAAGTTCGAGCCGGCGTGGTGACGACCAAGCCCCCACACGTGTCGTTCCGGATGTCCTTCGAGCATCGCGGCTGCGCCGCGGCCGACGTCGTCGATGTCGTCGACCTGCCACGACGTGTGATGAAGATAGGTGACCGGCGAGTTCATGACGAGAACGTTGTGGTGGTCCTGCGAGCATCGGAGGAACGACCCGTGACCCTTGATGTGGTCGCTGATCTTGAAGCCGAGCCCGTCGACGAAGAATCGGCAGGTCTCCACGTAATCGGTTGATCCCAGGACGGCGTGACCGAGTTTGTGCGGTGTGATCGGATAGTCCCGGAGCACGCCCGGCGCGCGGCCTAGTCGTTCGATCCGGCCCGGCCCGTTGTACGGCGTCGGTTCGACGCGCGTCTGGTTCAGGCGTGGCAGTACGCGCACGGTTGCACGCAGATCGGCGACCGGCTCGTGCGCGGTCACCTCGTCGCCATGTCGTTGGGCGAGGAACCCCTTCGAAACCAATTCGTGGTGGATGCGATCGATGTCGTCGAGATCGTCAGCCCCGACCGACAACTCGAGCAGGCGGCGTGTCGGAGCCTCGACTATCCGAAGCTGCTCGCCGCCGTCGGTGCTCGACAGCCACCCGTTCGAGGTCGGTGTCAGGCCGAACTCCGTGTAGTAGGCGAGTGTCTCGGCGACGTTCGGAACGCCCACGGTGACCGACGCCAATCTGTGCAGTGACATCGCAGCTCACCGCGTTCCGGCCGGCGAGACGAAACGCTGTGCGATCTCGCCGATGCCGGCGATCCGGGACGTGAGGACGTCGCCGTCGCCGAGGAAGCGCTGTGGGGTTCTGCCCATCCCGACGCCGGAGGGCGTACCGGTGAAGATGACGTCGCCCGGAAGCAGCGGTGTGATGTGGGACAGTCGCGACACCAGTTGAGCGACGGAGAAGATCATCTCCGACGTCCGGCCCTTCTGCATCTGCTCCCCGTTGATGTCGCAACTGAGCTCGAGATCGTCGCGGTCGTCGAACTCGTCGGGCGTCACGACGACCGGGCCCATCGGAGCGAAACCCGGGTACGACTTACCCAGGCTGAACTGTGGTGGGTGCGCGTTGAACTGTGTCTCACGGTCGGAGATGTCCTGGCCGATCGTCAGCCCCGCCACGTGGTCCCAGGCGTTCGCTTCGCTGACGCGATGCCCCGCCCGACCGATCACTGCAACCAGTTCGACCTCCCAGTCGACCTTCGGACCGGTCAGTTCGACGACGCCGACCGGACCTGCCAGCGATGTCCGGTACTTGGTGAAGACCGGCGGGAAGTCGGGGACGTCGTACTTGGACTCCGCTGCGTGCTCGGCGTAGTTGAGGCCGATCGCGAACACCTGCCCCGGCTCCGGGATCGGATTCTCCAGGGTGGCGTCGAAGACACTCCCGGTGGTGGGATCGATGCCCGTCGCCCAGTCGGCGAAGTCGTCCCAGTGGTTGTAGATCGAGGTGACCGAGGGGCCGAATCGGTCGTTGCTGGCCATGGCGACGTCGACTGCCAGGTGCAGGCTTTCGTCGACCAGTACCGCCCTGTTCTCGAGAACTCCAAGACGCATGCTCACTCCTGTGTGTTGCTGCGCGCCGGTGCCATGTGGTGATCGGCATCACAGTTGCTGATCTCAGGTCTACCCCGACGTATTCGTGATTGCAATAGATTTTCGAAAATATGGAGATGAGGTACTGATGTGCCGATGTTCGGTTAAGGTGGACCCGTGGCGACATCGAAGGCGAAACAGACACGAGGCGACCTCGTCTACGAGCGACTGCGCGGCGACATCCTCGGTGGTCGGTATCTGCCGGGTGATCGGTTGAAATTCGGTGCGCTCGCCGCCGACTGCGACGTGAGTATGAGCGTGCTGCGCGAAGCACTCACGCGGCTCTCCCTCGAAGGACTGGTGACCAACGAGGCCAACGTCGGATACGCGGTCACGGAGATTTCTATACCCCGACTCCGCGAACTGACCGATGCACGGCTCGAACTCGAGGGGCTGGTGTTCGGGCGGGCGATCGGCGACGGGGATCTCGCATGGGAGTCGTCGGTTGTCGCCGCGCACCACCAGATGGTCGGCACCCGCTATCTGACCGGCGACGAACCCGTTCGGGTGACCGACGACTGGGCTCGGGCGCATGCGGCTTTCCACCGCGCGCTGCTCGAGGGATGCGCGAACAAGAAACTCCTGCAACTGGCCAACGGGCTACGTGACGAAGCCGAGCTCTACCGACGCTGGTCGCAACCATTGGGGCAGGAGAAGAATCGCGACCTCGACGGCGAGCATCGTCGAATCATGGAGCTGGCACTCGCACGTGACGCCCCCGGCGCCGTGTCCGCACTGCGCGAGCACATCTCGCACACCACGGAGTTGCTCGTCGCGAGCGACATCGCCGTGGACGGCGCCGTCGCGACCTGACCGTGTGGCGCGACCTCAGGAGTTCGGCAGTGAGCGCGGGAGGGTCTCGCCTCTGAAGAATGCCGGCTGGCGCACGCGCAGGTACAGCATCACGAACAACCCGAGCACGAGTAGTCCGAAGCCGATGTAGAAGACGAGTCCGACACCGAAAATGGAAGCGCCACTGCCGTTGTCGGGGTTCATGCTCTCGCCGACCGAGATGATGAACACGATGATCAGTGCTGCGCCGCCCAGGAGTGGGAACAAGAACTTGAAGAAGAAGTTGTGCACGGAGGAGAACAACTCGCGGCGGAAATACCAGACGCAGGCGAACGCGGTGATGCCGTAGTACCAGCAGATCATGATGCCCAGCGCTGCAATCGTGTCGATGAGCGTGCGCTCGGACAGGATGGTCACGACGGTGTAGAAGACTGCCGTGACGACTCCTGCCACGAGCGCTGCGAACGACGGTGACAGGAAGCGTGGGCTGATCTCGGCGACCTTCTTCGGGAACGCCCCGTAACTGCCCATCGCGAGCATGGTGCGTGCAACCGGGAGGAACGTCGTCTGCAGACTCGCGATGGACGAGACGAGGATCGCGGCGAACAGCAGTACGCCACCCCAGCGGCCCAGGATGGGGTCGGCGAGGGCGCCGAAGACGTTCTCGGCGTTGTTCTCGTTGCCCAACCCGACACCGTCGGTGCCGACTCCCGCGTACATCATCACGGCGACCGCGACGAGTAGATACGTGAAAAGAATCGACATCACGCACAGCAGTCCCGCGCGTCCCGGGGTGCGCTTGGGATCCTTGGACTCCTCGCCGAGCGTGAGGCACGTGTCCCATCCCCAGAAGGCGAAGATCGACCCGGTGAGTCCGACGGCGAACGCCGAGATGGTCAGCCCCGTGAACGGGTTGAACCAATCGATGTCGAAATGCAGTCCGGCGGGCGCCGATCCGTCAGCGACCTTCACGAACGCGATGATCGCGAAAGCGAACAGCACGACGAGCTGAAACCCGACGAGGACGTACTGGATTCGCTCGCTGGTCGTGATACCCCGCATCGACACCCAGGTGGCGATCGCGAGCAACGCCAACGTCGTGAGGATGTTCACGAGCTTGTTCGTGCCGAGGTCCGCGATCGAGGGTTTGTCGAAGATTTGGGCGATGATCAGGTAGAAGAACTGCACGCCGATCGCCGCGAGATTCGACAACACGATGATCGTGGCCACCACCATGCCCCATCCGCACATCCACCCGACGTAGGGGCCGAACGCCTTGGTCGACCAGGTGAACGACGCTCCGCAGTCGGGGGTGTCGGAGTTCAATTCCCGGTAGGCGTACGCGGTGAGGAACATCGGGATGAATCCGGCGATGAAGATGGCAGGCATCTTGAGGCCGACCGCCGCGACGATCAACCCGATGCTCGCGGTCAGTGTGTAGCCGGGCGCAACCGTCGAGATCCCGAGGATCGCGCCGGAGAAGACGCCGACCTTCCCCGAGGCGAGCCCCTTGCTGCCGGAGTCGACGGTCACCGCGGTCGACGGATCCCCGTTCGGCGCTTGACCATCCGGCGACCCGCTGCTCGGGGCCGGAGTGCTCGATGACGCGTCATTCGACGAATCGCCGCCGGCCGGTTCGGTCGGGGATTGGTGCGATGTGCTCATCTCTGCAGATCTCCGTGGTTCAGGCGCCGCGGGGGACGACGATCATGGGGACCGCGAGTACCGCAGCATCTTCGCAGCAGTGGACCCGAGGAACAGATGGAACGGCTGAGCGAGCCGACTCGAGCCGACATAGAGCAGATCGCCCGGCTCCCAGTCCAGCGACGCAGCAGCGTCTTCGACGGTTTTGCCGGTCGCGATCGCTGTCGTGATCGGGTGACCGTCCGGCAGATCGGCGCGCACTGCAGCGACCGTCGTGTCGAGGTGATCGGCGACAGCGTGGTGTGCGTCGGAGTCCTTGTCGTGGTTGTTCGAGATGCCGTTGTCGACGGGAAGCAGGGACAACAGACGCAGTGGAACCCCTGCGCGGGCGCATGCCTGTGTCGCTGCTCGAAGCAGGGCGTCGACTCCGGGGCGTCGACCCACCGCACAGGTGATCCGCGTGACCGGGGCGACCATCTCGCGCATACCTCGTGGTGTCACGGCGACCGGGGTTGTCGACGTGTGGAGGAGATTGGTGACCACCGATCCGAGAGTGTGGCGTCCGAGGATGCCGCCGCCGGACCCGCCCACGACGATCATCGACGAGTTCAGGCGCTCGGCTTCCGTCGAGAGTCCTTCCGCGGAGTTCTCGTACTCGGCGACGTAGCCGGCACCGTGAACCTCGTCGGGCAGGGTATCGAGCGCGTCGTCGAGCCATGTCGTCGCCTGTCGGTCCAGGATCTCCTGGAAGTCTCCCGGAGCGACGGCCTGATCGACGGGAGAAGACGGGGGTACGACGAGGCAGATCTTCAGATCGGCATCGAACGACTGGGCCAGCTGCGCCCCGAGTGCCAGCGCATCCTCGCCGCCGGGTGTTGCCAGATAGGCGACCAGCAGGTTGGGCCGAGTGGTGGTCATGGGCTTGCGCTCCGTTTCGGTCGACACGTGAGGGAGTCCGATGTTCACGGCGGTGGATACACTGTGCGCTGGGCCATCCTCTCCCGCACTAGCCAGAATGTCCTACGCGAGCTGATCGCGCAGGACATACTGGCCAGTTGATCGTCGACCGTGGTGTCGACGCAGCGTCAACTCAGGTGGTGGACCTCCTGCAGGCCGTACACCGGGGTGTCCATGTCCTCGAACCGCGCCTTGAGTTGCAGGGCGAGGTAGAGCGAGTAGTGCCTGGACTGGTGCAGGTTGCCGCCGTGGAACCACAGCCCCGGCTGCTGGGTGGGCTTCCACATGTTGCGCTGCTCACCCTCCCAGGGGCCGGGATCCTTCGTGGTCTCCGACCCGAGGCCCCAGACCTTCCCCACGCGATCGGCGACGTCCTGGCCGATCAGGTCGGCTGCCCAGCCGTTCATCGAGCCGTATCCCGTCGCATAGACGACGACGTCGGCGGGGAGTTCGGTGCCGTCGGCGAGAACCACGGAGTTCTCGGTGAGGTGATCGACCTGTCCGTGCGCGAGCTTGATGGTGCCGTCGGCGACGAGATCGCACGCGCCGACGTCGATGTAGTAGCCCGAACCGCGTCGCAGGTACTTCATGAACAGCCCGGATCCGTCGTCACCGAAGTCGAGGTCGAACCCTGCGGCCTCCAACCGGTCGTAGAAGTCCTTGTCACGCTCGCGGATCTGGTCGTAGAGCGGGATCTGGAACTCGTGCATGATCCGGTACGGCAGTGAGGCGAATGTGAGGTCGGCCTTCTTGGTGGTCATGCCCGACGCGACGGCCTGCTCGCTGTAGAGCGCCCCGAGGCCGATCTCCATGAGCGATTCCGAGCGCACGATGTGCGTCGACGATCGCTGGATCATCGTGGTGTCGATTCCGTTCTCCACGAGTGCCTTGCAGATGTCGTGGGCGGAGTTGTTCGCGCCGACGACCACGACGCGCTTGCCGACGAAGCCGTCGGGTCCCGGGTGCTGACTCGAATGGTGCTGTTCACCGGCGAAGACGTCCTGCCCGGCAAACGTGGGAACGTTGGGTTTGCCCGACATCCCCGTCGCGAGGACGAGTTGAGTAGGCGTCAGGGTGAGATGCTCACCGTCGCGTACCACCTCGACGGTCCATCTGCCCGCTTCCTCGTGGTAGGTCGCCGACGTGCACGTCGTCTTCGACCAGTAGGGCACCTCCATCACGCGCGTGTAGAACTCGAGCCAGTCGCCGATCTTGTCCTTGGGTGCGAAGACCGGCCAGTTGTCGGGGAAGGGGAGATACGGAAGGTGGTCGTACCAGACCGGATCGTGCAGGCACAGCGTCTTGTAGCGTCCCCGCCACTGGTCGCCCGGCCGGTCGTGGCTGTCGACGACGATCGCGGGGACACCGAGCTGTCGCAGTCGCGCACCGAGCGCGATGCCGCCCTGGCCGCCGCCGACCACGAGCACATACGGTTGGCTGGATCGGCCCAGTTCGGCCTCCTCTGCCTCTCTGCGCTCGGCCCATGACCGCGCGTCGGGGTCGGAACCGTGCACCGCGCCGAGCACCCTGCTCGCCCCACTCGGTTCCTCGTGTCCCTTGAGCTCCTGCAGTGTGGTCAGCAACGTCCAGGCCTCATCGCGATCGCTGCCGTCGGCCGCAGGCCGCAATCGCAGAACGCCGTCACCGCGACCGGTGGCTGTCTCGAAGGACAGGAAAGTGGTCACAACACCGTCGTCCTCGGTCGGTGTCTCCGTCGACGCGAACGATCCGGGGTCGGTGTCGTCGAGTCGCGCCGTGAGCATGTCCGCGAGCTGGTCGCGACCCTCGACGGTCTTCAGGTTCCAGGTGAACGCCACGAGGTCACGCCAGAAACAATCCGTTGCGAACATCCCTGTCACCGCCGCGATGTCCCGCGCCCTCAGCGCCGACTCGAAGTCGGCGAGCCACCTCTCGACGCGCTCGGTCGGTGTGCGTGGGTTCGACTGGTCGTGACCGGTCGTCGGTTCGAGCGTCTGGGTCATCGCTGCTCCTCGTGGTGGGTGTCGTTCGTTGTCATCTGGTTCGGGGTGCTGGTGTCGGTGACCGCACCGTGTGAGCCACAGCACACTCGCCGTGGAGTGCGGCGTGCAAGGGTTGCAGCGGGTTGCGATGCCCAACCCCTTTGCGACAGAGGTGTGATCGAGAGCACAATCACTGGTGATGTCAGCTACAGCACCCTCCCGATACGGTGAGCCGGCGGTCGGCGCAGGCGACGACCCGCGGCACTACGCCGCGGTCCTCGCCGCTGTCTACGACGCCGCGATGTCGGGTAACCGTCCGCCGGCGCGTCCACGCGACGTGATCGGCCAGTCGTGGGGACGAGTCCTCGACGCCGGGGTCGATCCGGATCACGGATCGCCCGAACACCTCATCGACGCCGCCGAGCTCGAGGCGCGTCGCAGCGAGTCGCCACTGGCGCTCGTGCTGGACGATCTCACCGGCGGCCTCGACGCGATGATCGCCGACGGCGACAACATTCTCGTGATCGCCGACGCGTCGGGTCGCATCCTGTGGCGTGGAGGGCAGACGCGGGTCCTCCACCGCGCCGATCGCCTCGGATTCGTCGAGGGCGCCGATTGGGGAGAACGCTCCGTCGGGACCAACGCCATCGGCACCGCACTGATGTCCGGGGGACCCGTCCAGGTCTTCTCCGCCGAGCATTTCGTCCGCACCCACCACACGTGGACGTGTGCGGGTGCGCCGATCCGCGATCCACGGTCAGGCTCGCTGCTCGGCGTCGTCGACGTCAGCGGACCCGCCTCGACGATCCACCCGACGACGCTGGCGCTGGTGAGTGCGGTCGCCAAACTCGCCGAATCTCAACTACGCGAACATCATCGACGCCGCCTCGACGAACTGCGCGCGGTCGCGGCACCGATCCTCGCGCGCTCGTCAGGCCCAGCGCTCGCCGTCGACGCCGACGGCTGGGTCGCGGCCGTGGACTCGGTGGCGCCGTGTTCGCGGCTGATCCTCCCGCGACGTCCGGAGCCGGGACGCGCGTGGTTGCATGCCGTCGGGGCGTGCGAGTTCGAGCCACTGCCCGGTGGATGGCTCGTGCGTGTCAGCGACGACCAGGGGCCCGCACGGGCAACGGTCGTCGAACTCGATCTCGACGACCGCCACGCTCCGATGGTGCGCGTCTCGGGCACGGAGGGCTCCTGGACGTATCGTCCGTCGCCTCGTCACGCAGAGATCCTCGCACTACTTGCCGACCATCCGAACGGGTTGAGTGCGGCCGCCATGTCGGAGGAACTGTTCGGTGCCGACGACCGCACGGTGACCGTCCGTGCCGAGATGTCGCGTCTGCGAAAGAGTCTCGGCGGTTTGCTGGCCGCGAATCCGTACCGTTTCGCAGCAGGGGTCGACGTGAGGAATGCCCGGGGAGGGCAGCGGGGGTCCGAGACGCGCGAGGTCTGACGAGCATCGTGCGCCCACCTGATGGGTCATTCGACCGGTGATCGTCGGCGGGTTACGGTCAGGGCGTGACGGTTTCGCATGTGGACGGCTACCTGCGCAAGATCATGGCCGATTGTGTCGACGATCGAGCGGGGGAGGTGGCCGACTACATCCCCGAGCTCGCGGCCGTCGATCCCGAGGGTTACGGGTTGTCGGTGGCCATGCATGACGGCTACCTCTACTCACTCGGTGATGCGGACACCGCGTTCACCATCCAGTCGGTGTCCAAGCCGCTGACCTACGCCATGGTGCTCAGTCGGCTGGGACCGGTCGAGGTCGATGCGAAGATCGGCGTCGAACCGTCGGGCGAGGCGTTCAACCAGATCAGTGTCGACGCACGGCGTCGGCCCAAGAACCCCATGATCAACGCGGGCGCCATCGTCGCCTCGTCGCTGTTGCTCCCCCCGGTCCGCGACGTCGGACCCGAGGTCGTGGAGAAGGTGTTCGATGACATCCTCGCGTTCTACTCGGCATGTGCGGGACGCCAGTTGACGCTCAACGAGACGGTCTTCGAATCGGAGGCCGCGACGGGATCGCGCAATCGCGCGATCGCGTACATGCTCGACAGTTTCGGAGCGCTCGACACCCACCCGGACGCCGCGATCGCGCTCTATTTCCGCCAGTGCGCGATCGAGGTGACCACGGACGACCTCGCGGTGATGGGCACCACGATCGCCTGCGGAGGAGCGAATCCGCGCACCGGCAGGCAGGTGTTCAGTCAGGAGGTCGCACAACGTCTGTTGAGCGTGATGACCACATGCGGTATGTACGACGCCGCGGGCGACTGGGTCACCGAGGTCGGGATGCCCGCCAAAAGTGGTGTGGGAGGCGGCATTCTGGCGGTACTGCCCGGCCAACTGGGCATCGGGGTCTATTCGCCACGTCTCGACGCCCATGGCAACAGCGTGCGCGGCGTGGACACCTGCGAGCACCTGTCCACAGATCTGGGTCTGCACATGTTCAATGTCACCCGCGAGAGCCGCGTCACTATCAGGGCGACCTACGACATCGCCGACTACCCGGTGGGTGACGACTGGACCGAGGAGGAGCGAAGCTTCCTGCGGACCTGCCGGGATCGCGTGCGGGTGTACGAATTGCAGGGCGACCTGTCCTTCGGTAGCGCCGAGAGCGCGCTACGTCGGGTCGAGGACGACATCGAACGCGTCGACGTGGTGATCATCGAGATCTCGCGCGTCGGCGTGATCGACCCGGTGGCGCGCACCATGATGTTGGCGGTCAAGCGCACCGCCGACGAGAGCGGCAAGCGCGTCGTGCTCGTCGACCCCGACGGTGAGGTGCGCGCCAGCGTCGAGCGCCATCGCTCCGACACGGTCGTACACAACCTGGCCGTGCCCGAGCAACTGCAGGGGCTCGACCCGACGCTTCCGCATGTGCACCCGTCGATGGTCGACGCCGTCGACGACGCAGAGCACTTCCTGCTCAAGCGGTATCGCAACGCCTGACGCCTTCGGCGTGAGTGAACCCGTGGTTCCACCGGACGTGGCTCGCCACGCGTCAGGGGTTGTGTCGGTCGCGGCGTGCGGCCGCTAAGCTGCCCGGTGTGCGTCTGGTGATCGCGGAATGCCAAGTGGACTACGTCGGCCGACTGACGGCCCATCTGCCGATGGCCAGGCGGCTGCTGCTGATCAAATCGGACGGATCGGTGAGCGTGCATGCAGACGATCGCGCCTACAAGCCGCTCAACTGGATGAGTCCACCGTGCTGGTTGACCGAGACGCAGGTGCCCGACGAGATCGCCGCCGCGCACGAGTCCGTCGAGGCGTATTGGGTGGTCACCAACAAGACGGGGGAGGAGCTGCGGATCACGCTGGCGTCGATCGAACACGATTCCTCGCACGAACTCGGCGTCGATCCCGGTCTGGTGAAGGACGGCGTCGAGGCCCACCTGCAGGAACTGCTCGCCGAGCACGTCGAGACCCTCGGGTCGGGGTACTCACTGATCCGACGCGAGTACATGACCGCCATCGGGCCCGTCGACATCCTCTGCCGTGACGCCGACGGGGCCACCGTCGCCGTCGAGATCAAGCGTCGCGGTGAGATCGACGGCGTCGAGCAACTGACTCGCTACCTCGAACTGCTCAATCGTGACCCTCTGCTGGCACCGGTCAGCGGGGTCTTCGCCGCCCAACAGATCAAGCCGCAGGCGCGCACCTTGGCCACCGACCGCGGAATCCGCTGCGTCGTACTGGATTACGATGCGCTACGAGGCGCGGAGAGTACCGAGTTCCGGCTGTTCTGAGGTCGCAGACCGCGGCGTCGGATCACTCGCCGGTACTGAACCGCGCCCGCTCGGAGAGAGCACGGTTGAGAAGTTCCGAGTCGTCCGTGTCGGACAACGAGGTGTAGTCGACGTCCTCCGCGGGACGGAGGGTGTCGGGGAAGGTGCCGAACTCCCTCTGGATCTCGGTGAGCTTCTTGCGGACCTCCTCGAACTCGTCGAGTACCCGGGTGCGTGCGTCGTCGGCCTTGGCCGACAGTGCGCGTGAGCCCGCGAGGCGTTCGACTGCGATGTCGCGGGCGGTGTCACGGATCTGCTTGGCCTCCGCGAGTGCCTGCCGTCGTTCTTCGGCGAGTTGCTGGTCGTGCCGCTGACGCTCCTCGGTGCGCGTCTGTTTGCTCTGCCGAGCCAACTCGTCCGCGTCAGCACGCGCCTTGGCGAGCAGCTGTGACGCCTGCGTGCGCGCCGCGGTCATCGTCGCCGTGTGTTCCGCCTCCATCGCTGCCGCCCGTTCGGTACACAGTCGGTCGGATTCGGCGGCATCGGCCTTGGCCTTGCTGTGGATCGCCTCCGCATCGGCGCGTAGGTCGGCCGCGTGCTGTTCGGCATCGGCGACGATGCCCGACGCCTTCTTCTCCGCGTCCGCGACGATCGACTCGGCCCGTGCCTGCGCCTCCGACACGGTCCGGTCGGCCTTCTCGCGCGAGTTCCTGGCCAGTTCGGCGGCCTCCTGGCGCGCCACCGAGACCGTCTCGGCGGCTTCGGCACTGGCCTCTGCTCGCATCTCCGAGGCCTCGTCGGATGCGAGTTGGAGCATGCGGCTCAGCCGCTCGCTCATTCCCTGGGCTGTGGTGGGTGGCACCGACAGGGTGTCGACCTCGCGGCGGAGTTCGTCGATGGTCGCGCGTGCCTCGTGCAGATGGGCGGCGAGTTCGTTGGCGTTGGCGGTCGCGGCGTCGCGGTCGGCGGCCAGCACACGCATGTCGGCGTCGACGCGTCGGAATCGTTCGGCGACCTGCTCGCGATCGTATCCGCGCATGACGACGGAGAACGGGAGATGCTGCCTCGGAGCCTGGCTCGACATGGTTCGACAGTCTAGTGGTGCACCCGGTCGAGTGCCCGAGCAGATCAGTCGATCGCCGAGGAGATCAGTGGTCGTCAGCAGCGTGCTCTGCAGCGGGTTCGACCAGTTCGAGCAGCACGCCGCCTGCGTCTTTGGGGTGCACGAAATTGATCCGTGAATCGGCTGTTCCGCGTCGCGGCTCCGGGTACAGGACTCGTACCCCGGCGCTCGTGAGGCGTGTCATCACCTCGTCGACGTCGGTGACCCGAACGGCCAGTTGTTGCAGACCGGGCCCGTTGCGGTCGAGGAACTTGGCGATCGTCGACGACTCGGACGCCGGGGCCAGCAGTTGAACGACCGCGCCGCTGCCGGCGTTCGCGGGCCCGACCATGGCCTCGTGGACGCCCTGCTCGTCGTTGGTCTCCTGGTGGAGCGTGACGAACCCGAGGTGCTCGGCGTACCACTTCTTGGCCGCCTCGAGGTCGGCGACCGCGATGCCCACGTGGTCGATCGCCACCACGAGGTCGGAGATGAGCGAAGCGGCACCTGCGGATTCGACGGGGGGCACGGATGATGAGGTCGTCATGCGATAAAGGTAACGTTTAAGAGGTCATTCGAACAGAGCGACCGCTCGGTTGGTCGCTGTCCCAGCACTTGGAGGTCTTCATGTCCCCGGCAACAGATCAGGCGACGTCGGTCATCGTCGCCGGCGCACGCACGCCGTTCGGCCGGCTCCTCGGTTCACTCACGGGATTCAGCGGAGTCGACCTCGGTGCGATCGCCATCAAGGCCGCGCTCGAACGCGGCGGTGTCCCCGCATCCGCCGTCGACTACGTGATCATGGGACAGGTGCTGACCGCGGGCGCCGGGCAGATGCCCGCACGTCAGACGTCGGTGAAGGCCGGTATCGGCTGGGATGTTCCCGCGCTCACCATCAACAAGATGTGCCTGTCGGGCATCGACTCGATCGCGTTGGCCGACCAGCTCATCCGCGCAGGCGAATTCGAGTGCGTCGTCGCCGGCGGTCAGGAGTCGATGACCCAGGCGCCGCACCTGCTCCCCGGCAGCCGTAGTGGCTTCAAGTACGGCAACACCGAACTCGTCGACCACACCGCATTCGACGGTCTCTACGACGCGTTCACCGACCAGCCGATGGGCGCGCTGACCGAAGAAGGCAATGACACCAACGGCTTCTCGCGTGCCGAGCAGGACGAGTTCGCAGCCAGGAGCCACCGGCTCGCGGCGACGGCATGGAAGAACGGACTCTTCGCCGACGAGGTCGTTCCGGTGAGCATCCCGCAGCGCAAGGGCGACCCGATCGAATTCGCCGAGGACGAGGGCATCCGGGCCGACACCACCGTCGAGACGCTCTCGCGGCTGCGCCCCGCGTTCCGCAA
The DNA here is from genome assembly GCF_020735545.1 of Gordonia otitidis. Classification (NCBI taxonomy): domain Bacteria; kingdom Bacillati; phylum Actinomycetota; class Actinomycetes; order Mycobacteriales; family Gordoniaceae; genus Gordonia; species Gordonia otitidis. Next base: position 206,683 of record NZ_CP085974.1, on the reverse strand, counting down.
GGACGGCACCATCACGGCAGGCAACTCGTCGCAGATCTCCGACGGTGGTGCAGCAGTCGTCGTGATGAGCAAGGCGAAGGCCGCCGAACTCGGACTGACGCCGCTCGCCGAGATCGGCCCGCACGGTGTGGTCGCAGGACCGGACTCCTCGCTCCAGTTGCAGCCGGCCAACGCCATCGAGAAGGCGTGTGCGCGAGCCGGAATCGCGCCGACCGATCTCGATCTGGTCGAGATCAACGAAGCCTTTGCCGCGGTCGGCCTCGCGTCGACCAGGGCTCTGGGCATGAACCCCGGCATCGTCAACGTCAACGGTGGTGCGATCGCGATCGGACACCCCATCGGCACCTCGGGTGCTCGTATCGCACTGCACCTCGCGCTGGAGTTGCAGCGTCGCGGCGGCGGTGTCGGCGCGGCTGCGCTGTGTGGCGCGGGCGGCCAGGGCGACGCCCTGATCATCCGCGTGCCCAAGGCCTGACACCACTCGAGGAGTGCGTCGATACCGGACGGCTACTACACGCTGTCGTAGTTGCCGTCCGGGTCAGGCACAATGGTCGTCATGAAGCAATTCCTCGATCTGTCCACCCCTGCCAAGCGCTTCCGGTTCGTCGCCGTCCTCGAGGCCATCACCTGGGCCGCTCTCCTCGTCGCGATGTTCTTCAAGTGGGTGCTCGGATACACCGAAGCCGTCGCGGTTCCCGGCATGGTGCACGGCATTGTGTTCATCGCCTTCGTGCTGATCTCCGTCGTGACCGCCGTGTCGTTGCGGTGGAGCCTGTCGGTCACCGCGCTGGCACTGCTCTCGTCCCTCCCTCCGTTTGGCACGCTCGTCTTCGAGTGGTGGGCGCGCCGCAACGGACACCTGGCAGAACTGTCCGCCACCGAGACCGACCCCGAACCCCAGTACGCGGCCTGAGCCACCGAACCGAGACGTTCACGCCGCGCCGACACAGGGAGAGATCATGATCGCAGCTTTCAGTCTCAGCCCGTCGGGCGGAACCGCCGTCGACGACGACGGTGGGATGAGCGTTGCTGTCGCCGCGGCGGTGCGCGTGGTCGCCGAATCGGGCCTTCCGCATCAGACCGCCGCGATGTTCACCTACGTCGAGGGTGAGTGGGACGAGGTCATGGACGTCATCAAGCGCGCCACAGATGCGGTGGGTGAACTTGCACCGCGTGTCGGGCTGGTCATCAAAGCCGACATCAGGCCGGGCCACACCGACGAACTCACGGGCAAGGTCGACCGGGTGATGCGGCATCTGTCCTGAACCCGTGCGCCGCGCGGGCAGGTCGTCGCTCCAGAGCGCGCGGGGCGCCGTGTCCGCGATCTTCTTTCTCAACGGATTCCTTGCGGCACTGTGGGTTGCACACATCCCGGTGATCGCTTCGCGCACCGGGACGTCGCACGAACAACTCGGTGCGCTGTTGCTTCTGCTGGGCGGCGCGGCGTTCGTCGGTATGCAGGTCAGCGGTCACGCGCTCGACAGATTCGGTTCGCGCACCACGACGCTGGTTGCTGCGACGCTGCTGTGCCCGGTGATGCTCGGACCCGCGCTCGCGGCGAACACCGGTCAACTCGCCGCGGCTCTCGCGGTGTTCGGCTTCGTCAACGGCAGCCTTGACGTGTCAATGAACGCTCAGGCGGTCGCGGTGGAGCGCGCATACCGCAGGCCCATCATGTCGTCGTTTCACGGGTTCTTCTCGCTCGGCGGCCTGGCCGGGTCGCTGATCGTCGCCGTGACCCTGTGGGCACGAGTCGGCGTCGTGGTAACCGTCGGGATCTCGTCGCTGCTCGGCCTGGCCCTGGTCGTGGTGTGCGGGCGTTCGCTGGTGGCCTCCGACGGCGCGGGCATCAGCGAGTTGGAGGGGTCCGCATCCGCGGAAATGCAGCAGGACGCCGAGAAGAGGGGCACCCCGCGAGCCCGCTGGTGGCACGGGCTGGATCTGCGTCGACTCGCGATCCTCGCCGCAGTGGCATTCGCACTCATGTTGGCCGAGGGCACGGCATACGACTGGAGTGCCCTGCAGGTCGTCGAGGGCTTCGACACCCGCGACGCGGTAGGTGCCATCGCCTTCGGCGCGTTCAGCGCCGCGATGACGGTTGCTCGCTTCGCTATCGACCCGATCGCGGCCCGCCTCGGCCCGGTATGGGTTGTGCGCATGGGTGCGTTGCTCGGGATCGTCGGCATCAGCGCGGCGATTCTCGCCCCCGAACCCGTCACCGCCATCATCGGCTGGACGATCTTCGGCGTGGGGCTGGCCGGTCTCATCCCACAGATCTTCACCGCGGCGGGCAACCTCACCACGTCGTCGAGTGGTCGTGCCATTTCGACAGTCGTCGGCTGCGGTTACCTCGGGATGCTGTCGGGACCTGCGATCGTCGGCTTCATCGCCGGACACTCCGGGGTCTCGACCGGGCTCATCCCGGTGATCGGTGCGCTCGCCTTCGCTCTCGTTGCCGCGCCTGTCGTGCGGCCTCGCGTCACATGACACACTGGAAGGGTGACACGACCGACCCCGAGACCCCAGGGCAACGCCGCACGCGCGCAGGCTGCGGCCGCCGCACGACAGCAAGCCGCAGCGACCGTCGCCATGTCCGGTGCGGTCGACCTCTCGGCACTCAAGGAACGCGCCGATGCGCAACGCGCACAAGCGCATCAGCCGGTGAAGGCCCAACAGCAGGCACCCGGGGGCGGTGGGTCCGCGGGCGGCAGCGTCATCGACGTGACCGACGCGACCTTCGAGACCGAGGTGCTGTCGCGGTCGACGCGGCAGCTCGTCCTCGTAGACCTCTGGGCAGAGTGGTGCGGCCCGTGTAAACAGCTGTCTCCGGTGCTGGAGAAGTTGGCCAACGCGTCTGGTGGCACCTGGGTGCTCGCCAAGATCGACGTCGACTCCAATCCTCAGATCGCGCAGGCCTTCGGGGTCCAGTCGATTCCCACAGTTGTCGCACTCGCTGCAGGACAACCCGTCGCCGCCTTCAACGGCGTGCGTTCGGAAGCCGAGATCTCCGACTGGATCGACCAGATCCTGGCGCAGGTGGGAGGGGCGCTGGCCGGCGCGCCCGAGGCCGACGTAGAGCCCGAGAGCGTCGACGATCCCCGCATGGTGGCTGCGGAGGACAAGATGAACGCGGGCGATTTCGACGGTGCGCTCGCCGATTACCGGGCCATCGCCGAGGCCGAACCCGACAACGTCGAGGCGTCATCACTCGTGCGCAACCTGGAGTTCATGCTGCGCGCGCAGGCCCACGACCCCTCGATCGTCCAGAACGCCGCACCCGGCGACGTCGACGCCCAGCTCGCCGCCGCCGACGTGCTGTTGCTCGGCCAGGATCCCGAGGGAGCTTTCGATCGGATCATCGCGCTGGTGAAGGTGACCTCGGGCGACGACCGCACGCGCGCACGGACCCGGCTGCTCGAGCTGTTCGAGTTGTTCGACCCCGCTGAGCCCTTCGTGGTGGCTGCGCGTCGCAAGCTCGCCGCCGCGCTGTTCTGACCGAGGTCAGTCGGCCGGAGCGAGCCAGATCGCCGAGTTCGCGGGAAGCATCACCGAGGTTGAGACCGGTCTGCCGTGCCAGCCGTCGCCGTCGGCCACGACCGAACCCAGATTGCCCTTGCCCGCTCCGCTGTAGGTCGCGGCGTCGGTGTTGAGTACCTCGGTCCAGGTTCCGCCAACGGGGAGTCCGACCCGGTAGTCATCGCGGTCCACCCCGGAGAAATTGAACAGGCATGCGAGCACCGAGCCGTCGGATCCGTAGCGCAGGAAGCTGATCACGTTGTTCGCGGTGTCGTTCGCGTCGATCCACTCGTAACCACGCGGCTCGGTGTCCTGTGTGAACAGCGCGGGGCGCTCCCGATAGATGCGGTTGAGGTCGGTGGTCAGGGTCGAGATCCCACGGTGCAGCTCACCCTCCCAGCCCTGCAGCTGGTACCAGTCCAGGCTGTGGTTGTCGGCCCACTCGGCCGTCTGGCCGAACTCCTGGCCCATGAACAGCAACTGCTTGCCAGGGTGTGACCACTGATAGGCGAGAAACACCCGCACACCAGCCGCCTTGGTCCACGAGTCGCCCGGCATACGGCTCCACAGAGTGCCCTTGCCGTGCACGACCTCGTCGTGGGAGAGCGGTAGGACGAAGTTCTCGCTCCACGCGTACATCAGGGAGAACGTGATCTCGTGGTGGTGGAAGCTCCGGTGGATCTGATCGCGCCCCAGATAGCCGAGGGTGTCGTGCATCCAGCCCATATTCCATTTGAAGGTGAACCCCAGTCCACCCAGATCCGTCATCCGGGTCACGCCGGGCCATGCCGTCGACTCCTCGGCGACGGTGACCGCGCCCGGGAAGAGCTTGTGGACCGTCGCGTTGGTCTCCTGCAGGAACTGCACCGCCTCGAGGTTCTCGCGGCCACCGTAGATGTTCGGACGCCAGCCGCCCGCAGGTCGTGAGTAGTCGAGATAGAGCATCGACGCGACGGCGTCGACACGTAGCCCGTCGATGTGGAACTCGTCGATCCAATAGATCGCGTTGGCGACGAGGAAGTTGCGTACCTCACGGCGGCCGAAATCGAAAACGTATGTACCCCAGTCGAGTTGCTCGCCACGCATCGGGTCGGCGTTCTCGTAGAGCGGGGTGCCGTCGAAGCGCGCGAGAGCCCACTCGTCCTTGGGGAAGTGCGCTGGAACCCAATCGACGAGAACGGCAATCCCCAGCGAGTGCAGATGATCGACCAGGTAGCGGAAGTCGTCGGGATGGCCGAAGCGCGCCGTCGGCGCGTAATACGACGTCACCTGATAGCCCCACGAGCCGCCGAACGGATGCTCGGCGACCGGTAGGAACTCGACGTGGGTGAAACCCTTGTCGATCACGTAGTCGCCGAGTTGTTCGGCCAGTTCGCGATAGTCGAGGCCGGTACGCCACGAACCCAGATGCACCTCGTAGATGCTCATCGGTTCGCGGGTCGGCTCGCTCGCGCTGCGACGCTCTATCCACTGCCCGTCGGACCAGGTGAAGTCGGATCGGGTCACCACCGACGCGGTGGCGGGCGGCACCTCCGTGCGTCTGGCCATCGGGTCGGCCTTGTCGTGGATGACGCCGTCCGCGCCGTGGACACGGAACTTGTAGAGCGTGCCCTCCCCGACGTCGGGGATGAACAACTCCCACACCCCGGACGGGCCCATCGACCGCATGGGCGCCGACCGCCCGCTCCACCCGTCGAAATCACCGATCACGACGACGCCGTGCGCGTTGGGGGCCCACACCGAGAACGTCGTACCGGGCACCTCGCCGTCGGGCGTGGTGTAGGTGACGATGTGTGCACCGAGGACCTTCCACAATTCCTCGTGTCGTCCCTCGGAGAACAGGTGCAGATCGAGTTCGCCGATGCTCGGCAGGAAGCGATACCCGTCGGCGACGACGAATTCCGTTGTGCCCCCGTTGCCGTCGGGGTAAGCGACGCGATAGCGGTAGTCGATCAGATTCTCGATCGGCACCGTCACGACGAACAGGTCGTCTGTCTGATGATGCATCGGGTAGTCGACGCCGCCGATGACGGCCGAGACGGAGATGGCATTGGGGCGCAACGTCCGCAGGATGGTGTATCCGCCGGGAGCGTCGTGCGCGCCGAGGAATGCGTGCGGGTCGGGATGCGTCGTCGACATCAGACGCCGGAGGTCGTGGTCGGACGCGAAGGGATCGGGTTCTCTGCTGGTCACGATGAACTCACTGGATTCGGTAGGAGAGTCGGCGGGCGGCGTCGGGATTCAGCGGGGGGAGCGCGACGATGTGTGCGACCGCACGCCACGGTTCGAGTCGGACGTAATTCGCCTGGCCCCAGCCGAACTCCTCACCGGAGACCTCGTCTGTGCCGACGAAGCGCTCCTGCCAGTCGAATCCGAGTGCCGGCATGTCCAACCACAGTGTCGACTCCTCTGCACCGAACGGGTTGATGTTGATCACCACGACGACACGGTCGCCCGACACAGGATCGAGCTTCGAATAGGCGATCAGCGCGGGATTGTCGAGGTGGTGGAAGGTGATGTCGCGCAACTGTTGCAACGCGGGGTGGCGGCGACGTATCGAATTGAGTGCCGTGATCCACGGCTCGAGCGACTCCCCACGGCTCGCGGCCCCCTTGTAGTCACGAGGACGCAACTCGTACTTCTCGGAGTCGAGGTACTCCTCGCTGCCCTCGCGTACGGGCACATGCTCGTAGAGCTCGTACCCGCTGTAGACGCCCCAGGTCGGCGACAGCGTCGCCGCCAGCGCGGCCCGCAGTGCGAACATCCCCGGCCCGCCGTGCTGCAGGCTCTCGTGCAGGATGTCGGGTGTGTTGACGAAGAGGTTGGGCCGTGACTCGTCGGCGTGTGCGGCGATCTCCCGGCCGAACTCCTCGAGTTCCCACTTCGCCGTCTTCCACGTGAAGTAGGTGTAGGACTGGGTGAAGCCAAGGCGCGCAAGGCCGTAGAGCCGTGCCGGTCGGGTGAACGCCTCGGCGAGGAACAGTACGTCGGGATCGCGCTTCTTGACCTCGGTGATCAGCCACTCCCAGAAGTTCGGCGGCTTGGTGTGTGGGTTGTCGACACGAAAGATCTTGACGCCCAGCTTGTTCCACGCCAGCACGATCTCGAGCACCGCACGGTAGATGCCGTTGCGGTCGTTGTCGAAGTTCAGCGGGTAGATGTCCTGGTACTTCTTGGGTGGATTCTCCGCGTAGGCGATCGTGCCGTCGGGCAGCGTGGTGAACCAGTCGGGGTGCTCGGTCGCCCATGGATGGTCCGGGGCGGTCTGAAGCGCGAGGTCGAGGGCCACCTCCATACCGAGTTCTGCTGCGCGGGAGAGGAAATACTCGAAATCCTCCTGCGAACCGAGGCGGGGATGGATGGCGTCGTGTCCACCGTCGCTCGATCCGATCGCCCACGGCGACCCGACGTCGTCGGGCGCTGCGACCAGCGTGTTGTTCGGGCCCTTGCGGTTCACCTCGCCGATCGGATGGATCGGCGGAAGATAGACCACATCGAATCCCATGTCGGCGATGCGCGAGAGGTCGGCAGCCGCGGTGAGGAACGTGCCGTGCACCGGCCGTCCGTCGTTGTCCCAACCGCCGGTCGACCGCGGGAACATCTCGTACCACGACCCGTAGAGTGCACGACGGCGATCGGTCCAGATCCGCAGGTTGCGGCTCTTGGTCACGAGCTCACGGACCGGATGTGCGTCGAGTAGTTCGGCGACCTCGTCCGACAGCGCCATGCCGACACGATTCTCGATGCGCCTGCGGCGCGAGCGGAGGGAGTCGACGGCGTCGAGTAACAGTTGGCGGTCGTCGCCGTCGACGGACTCCGCGGCCTCGGTGAGGACCCGCGCCCCGATCTCGAGATCGTTGGCGAGGTCTTCTGCGCCCTGTCCGGCGTCGATCTTCTTTTCGACGGCCGACCGCCATGTCGCGTACGGATCACTCCATGCCTCGATGCGGAAGGTCCAATAGCCGACGGCGTCGGGGACGATGGCAGCGTTGTAGATGTCGGGTTCGCTCGAGGCCGACATCCGAACGTCGAACGAGGTGCGGTACGGGGTTTCGACGTGCAGGGTGACCCCGAGAGCGTCGTGACCTTCGCGCCACGCTGTTGCACTTATCGGAATCATCTCTCCGACAACGCATTTGGCAGGGTACTGTCCCGCGGAGATCAATGGTTGGATGTCGTCGATGCCCATCCGGCCGATCACTTCGGCCCCCTCTCGTCAGCGGCCACGCGCACGGCCGGGAGTCATCATCGATCCCACACTGTTGATCTCACTGTAGTGATGTCGACGCGTCGGCAAGTGCGATCCGCGGCGTCAGTTTCACCGTAGCGGTACGGCGGCGAGTCTGCCGAGTGCCGCGCGGACGACGTCGGGGTCGGTGGTGCGCCAGAACGGCGGCATGGAGGCGAGCAGGTAACCGCCGTAACCGGCCGTGGCCAGGCGCGAGTCGAGCACGGCGACCACCCCGCGGTCGTCGACCGATCGCAACAGCCGTCCCGCTCCCTGCGCGAGTAGTAGCGCAGCGTGATTGGCGGCCACGGACAGGAAACCGTTTCCGCCGCGGGCCGTCACCGCGCGTTGGCGTGCGCCGAGCAGCGGGTCGTCGGGCCGCGGGAACGGGATTCGGTCGATGATCACCAACGACAACGAGGGGCCGGGGACGTCGACACCCTGCCAGAGCGACAGAGTGCCGAACAGACAGGTCGCGGGGTCCTCTGCGAAGCGCGTGACCAATGCTGCCGTCGTATCGTCACCCTGACACAGGATCGGTAGGTCACTGCGCTCGCGGAGCGCCTCACTGGCTTCTCTGGCAGCGCGCATCGAGGAGAACAGACCGAGTGTGCGGCCACCTGCGGCCTCGGTCAGTGCCGCGAGTTCGTCGAGAGTCGCCGGCGCGATGGAATCGCGTCCCGGGCGGGGGAGATGGCGGGCGACGTAGAGGATTGCCGAGCGGGGGTAGTCGAATGGTGAGCCCGCGTCGAGACCCGTCCACCGCATCGGGGAGCCGTCGGACGGCGCCGCACGACCGGACGCGGTGGCGTCGCGGGCTGGCGCGTCGTTGCGGGCATCGCCGAGTGCGATGTCGTCGGCGGCGGGGGTATCGGTGCCGCGTCCCGCCGCGGGGAGGCCCCACGTGGCGGCGAGTGCGTCGAAGGAGCCGCCGATGGTGAGCGTCGCCGACGTGAGGATCACCGTGGATTCGGAGAACAGGGTGGCGCGCAGCAGACCGCCGACCGACAGGGGCGCGACGTGCAGGACCGTGCGCGTCGACGCTTCAGATCGACCGGCGCGTTCCTCGGCGACCCACACCACGTCGCGTCGTTTCGCCGGGTCGGGTTCGTCGAAGGCGCCGAGTACGCGAACCGCGGTGTCGTGGAGCTCTTCCAACGACGTCAGTGCCGCCGACCGCGTCGCGCCCAACCCGTCGTCGGCGCCGCCTGCGCCGCGCGCCGGGCCGATGGCCGACCGCGCCAGCCACAGCCGATCGCGCAGCGTCGCGAGTACCAGCGACGCATCTGCGGGCAACGCGGTCCACTCGCGTCTGGGGGCGTCGTCGAGCATGTCGCCGAGTTGTTCGCCGGCGCCGATCAACGCGTCGACCGTCTCCTCGTCGATGAGCTTGCCGCAGCGGCGGGCTGCGACGGTGATGGATGCGGCCGAGAGGTCTGATGTCGACACCGACGTGATGCGGTCGACGAGGTCGTGGGCCTCGTCGACGATCACGACGTGATGGTCGGGCAACACGTTCGCGGGACTCATCGCGTCGATCGCGAGCATGGCGTGGTTCGTGACCACCACGTCGACCTGCCCGGATGTGCGCCGGGCACGTTCGGCGAAGCAGTCCTCCGCATATGAGCAATTCGACGCCCCGAGGCATTCACGGGAGGTGACGCTGACCTGGCGCCAGGATCGGTCGGCGACGCCGGGGGCCAAATCGTCGCGGTCGCCGGTCTCGGTGTCGGAGACCCACTCGCGTAGCCGGGTGACCTCGCGTCCTGTCCGAGACAGTTCGAAGGCGTCGAACAATTCGGTGTCGGGTTCTTCGACGGTCCCCGCATGGATCTTGTTGAGGCAGAGGTAGTTTCCGCGTCCCTTCAGGATGGCGAAGGTCGGTTCGCGCCCGAGCGCGCTCGTCAGTGCACCGGCGAGTCGGGGCAGATCGCGCTCCACCAGCTGCCGCTGCAACGCAATCGTCGCTGTGGACACCACGACGGTGTCTCCGGAGTCGACGGCGTGTCGGATGGCCGGCACGAGGTAGGCCAGCGATTTGCCTGTGCCCGTGCCCGCCTGGACCGCGAGGTGCTCGCCGGTGTCGATCGCGTTGGCCACCGCCGTGGCCATCCGGACCTGGCCGTCACGGCGTTTACCCGCAAGGGCCGTGACGGCCGTGTCGAGAAGCTCGGTCACCTCGGGGAGGCGGGTCACCGCAGATGCCTCCGGCACTAGGACGCGGCCTGCCCGCCGTGGACCAGGTCGCCGACCAGTGTGACGCCCGCCTTGCTCATGGTGGTGAGCGCGGCGTCGGCGGTGTCTTCGGAGACCGCGGCGGTGAAGTTCAACAGGACACGTGTGTCGAAGCCCGCCTTGACTGCGTCGACGGCGGTCGCGCGGACGCAGTGGTCCGTGGCGATGCCCACGACGTCCACCGTCTGCACATTGCGCGCGTGCAGCCAGTTGGCGAGCGTGGTCCCGTCGGGGGAGGCACCCTCGAAGCCTGAGTATGCGGCACTGTACTCGCCCTTGGAGAACACCTCTTCGACGTCGGAGGTGTCGAACTCGGGGGAGAAGGCGACACCATCGGTGCCCACCCTGCAGTGCGGCGGCCAGCTGTCGACGAAGTCGGGATCCTCGGAGAAGTGCGCCCCGGGATCGATGTGGTAGTCGCGGGTCGCGACGACGATGTCGTAGTCGCCGGTCAGCGACGCCAGCGAACGCGCCACCGCGATGCCGCCGTTCACGCCGAGCGCGCCACCCTCGCAGAAGTCGTTCTGGACGTCGACGACGATTAGCGCCTGGGCGGGCGTGTCGTCGGCGTCGAAGTGTGGGCTGGACATTCCGGACTCCTCGGGTAGTGGTCGTCTGGGTTCACTCGGTCGTCTGGGTTCACTTGGTCGGCTCGTGGGTTGGACGTGGGCGGGCGGGGATCGGTTCCCTGCTGTCGCGCTTACCGACCTGCTCTCTCAGCCGAGATGGAACCGTGTCGGGATGGCCGGGTCGCCGTGCGACAGACCGAGTCCCTCCCACGGCAGGCTGACGAGACCGTCGGCGAGAAACGCGCGTGCGTCGTTGAGTGTCGGCAGGTCGTCGACGCGACGCCCTCCCCGAACGAGCGGGATCTGCAGCGGTCGGACGACGTGGCCGGGCACCTCCGGTCTCGGCGTGCCGTCCCGGTAGAGGATCTCCTCGACGATGGTGCCGGTGGGACGGGCGACCCGCACGGCGTTCTTCGCCCCGCCCTTGGATTCCTTGTGGCTGGCGCGTTTGGCCACCGGGATGCCGTCGACCTCGACGAGTTTGTAGACCATGCCGGCGGTCGGGGCGCCGCTGCCGGTGACCAGCGAGGTGCCGACGCCGTAGGTGTCGACGGGCTCTGCGCGCAAGGACGCGATGGCGTACTCGTCGAGGTCGCCGGAGACGACGATCTTCGTGTTCGGCGCACCCAACTCGTCGAGTTGCTCACGAACCTGGCGCGCCAGTACTCCCAGATCACCGGAATCGATACGCACGGCACCGAGCTCGGGGCCGGCGACCTCGACGGCGTTGCGTACCCCCTGGGTGATGTCGAACGTGTCGACAAGCAACGTGGTGCCGACACCGAGCGTCTCGATCTGCGCTGCGAACGCGGCTTTCTCATTCGCGCCGTCGGGCTCGGTGAATGCCAGCGTGAACGAGTGCGCTGCGGTGCCCGCGCTCGGCACGCCGTAGGTCCGCGCGGCCTCGAGGTTCGACGTGGCGGCGACACCGGCCAGGTACGCGGCACGTGCACTGGCCACCGCAGCCCACTCGTGCGTGCGTCGCGATCCCATCTCGATGATGGGGCGCCTACTCGCGGCGCTGACCATGCGAGCGGCGGCCGAGGCGATCGCGCTGTCGTGGTTGAGGATCGACAGGATCAGCGTTTCGAGCACGACCGCCTCGGCGAAGGTGCCACGCACCGTGAGGATCGGAGAGTTGGGGAAGTAGAGCTCTCCCTCGCGGTAGCCGTCGATGTCCCCGGTGAACTCGTAGTCGCGCAACCACTCGACGGTCTCGGCGTCGAGAAAGCGCTCGACGACCGCGATCTCGTCGTCGCCGAACCGGAAGTCGGCGAGCTCGTCGAGGATGCGCGAGGTTCCGGCGACGACCCCGTAGCGGCGCCCGTCGGGAAGCCTGCGCGCGAACACCTCGAAGACGCACTGTCGGTGCGCGACGGGGTGCCGCAGCGCAGCGGACACCATGGTGAGCTCGTACTGGTCGGTGAGCAGGGCGGTGTTGCGGATGGTCACGATCCCTTACCCTAGGTTGTATGGCGCCTGACGATATTCGTGCGCATGAGGCTACTCCCGGAGACGGCGGTGGTAGCAGCGGCACGGCCGTGGCAGACCCGGCCGTTGCCGACGCCGCCACGGCACTCGACCGACCGTGGGTCACCATCGTCTGGGACGATCCCGTCAACCTGATGCGCTATGTGACCTTCGTTTTCCAGAAGGTCTTCGGCTATTCGGAAGCCAAGGCGAATCAGCTGATGATGCAGGTACACACCGAGGGCAAAGCCGTGGTGTCGGCCGGCGATCGCGACAAGATGGAATCCGACGTGACCAAACTGCATGCCGCCGGTCTGTGGGCGACGATGCAGCACGACAGCTGAACAGCGGACGGGATTGACGAGTGCGCGTCTGGAAACGCAGGGGTCGAGGACGTTCGGTCCGGTACACCACGTCGTTGGAAGCTCACGAGTCCGAGCTCCTGGCCTCGATGGTTGCGTCGATGTCGGAACTGTTGACCGAACGCGAGGCGAGCGCTCCCCGTGACGAGCTCGCCGAGCTGACCGGCATCCGCACCGGCCACTCGAGCGCTCCGACCGACGCGACGCTCGGTCGCCTGCTACCCGATTTCCACCGGCCCGATCAGGACGCGGAACTCACCGCTGACGCCGTCAACGGGCGACTCAACTCGGCGTTGCGCAGCGTCAACGAACCGAAGATCATCGACGCCAAACTCGCCGCCTCGACGACGATGCTCGCGACGCTGCCCGACGGCGGCGGCGACGTCTCGCTCACCGAGGAGGAGGCGATGAGTTGGTTGACCGCGCTCAACGACGTCCGGCTCGCACTGGGTGCGATGCTCGGAATCTCCGAGGACACCCCCGACCAGCTTCCAGCCGACCACCCGCATGCCGCGCACCTCGACGTCTACCACTGGCTGACCGTGATCCAGGAGCTGCTCGTCGAGGCGATGATCTGATGACCGGTTGGGCTGTGCCCGGCGACCGCATCACCGACGTGGCAGGCATCGCGGTCGGGCATCACCACGTCGTCGATGCAGACGCGACGTTGGGCCTCGGCGGCCCCGACGATGCGCCGGGTGAAGGGTGGGCGACCGGGACGACCGTCCTCACGGTCGGCCGACCGGAGGGCGCGGCAGGAGCCCCGACCGCTGCCGTCGACGTACGCGGTGGCGGCCCCGGCACTCGCGAGACCGATCTTCTCGACCCGTCGAACTCCGTCACCACCGTGCACGCCATCGTCCTCACCGGCGGCAGCGCCTACGGTCTCGCCGCTGCGGAAGGGGTCATGGCCGGGCTGGAGGAATCCGGGCGCGGTCTGCCGATGAACGCCCAGGGCGGCGTCGTGCCGATCGTGCCCTCGGCCGTCATCTTCGACCTGCCGATGGGCGCGTGGCAGCACCGACCGGATGCGACCTTCGGGCGAGCGGCGCTCGATGCAGCGGGCGTCGAGGTCGAGCAGGGAAGTGTCGGCGCTGGGGCGGGGGCGCGCGCCGGAGGCCTCAAGGGTGGGGTCGGCACGGCGTCCGTGCTGATCGATTCGGGTGCGGCGGCCGGGATCACCGTCGGCGCGCTGATCGTCGCCAACCCGGTTGGTTCGGTCGTCGATCCCGCGACCGGGCTCCCCTGGGGCGCAACCGATTCCGATCTCGCCTATCACGGGCTCACCCCGCCCGACTCATCCGACGTCGCGCGGCTTGCGCAGGTGGCATCAAAGCAGACCGTGCTCAACACCACGATCGGTGTCGTCGCCACCGACGCGGCGCTGTCGGCGGCGTCGGTGCGTCGCATCGCGATGTCGGCGCATGACGGACTCGCGCGTGCGATTCACCCTGTGCATTCACCGCTCGACGGCGACACCGTCTTCGCCGTGGCCACGGGTGCGCGTGAAGTGGAGCCCTCGCCGCTGGTCCCGCCGGGGATGAATCCGGACATCGCGGTGCTCGCCGAGATCTGTCGAGTCGCGGTCACGGTGACCCAACGCGCGATCGTCAACGCCGTTCTGGCCGCGGATTCGGTCGCCGGCGTACCGGCCTACGCCGATCTCGCGCCGTCAGCGATCGCGATCGAGGGCATCTCCTAGCGGCCGACGGTGAACAGCGGCCGGAATACGCACTCGGGCGTCCGCGTTGTGCGCAACGACGCTAGTCCATCAGCTGGGTTGCGCGGCGGGGAGTGACTGTCCGCGGGGCCGCGACGAGGAGAACGAGTACGAGTGCTGCAGATCAGCCAGGAGTTGGTCGACGCGATGGTCGCGCATGCGCGCGCCGATCATCCCGACGAGGCGTGCGGGGTGATCGCGGGTGCGGAGGGTTCCGACCGTCCGGACCGATTCGTTCCGATGGTCAACGCCGAACGGTCGCCGACCTTCTACCGCTTCGACTCGACAGAGCAGCTCAAGGTGTGGCGTGAGATGGACCGCAACGACGAGGAACCGATCGTCATCTACCACTCGCACACCGCGACGGAAGCGTATCCGAGTCGCACCGATGTCTCGTACGCCAGCGAGCCGCAGGCCCACTATGTGCTCGTGTCCACCCGCGACGAGGTCGACACCGAAATCCGGAGTTACCGCATCGTCGACGGTGAGGTCGCCGAAGAACCCATCGAGATCAGGAGCTGAACCATGACGGTCACCGTGTCCATCCCGACCATCTTGCGTACCCACACCGGCGGGGAGAAGCGCGTCGAAGGTTCCGGCTCGACGCTGTCCGAGCTCATCGACGACCTTGAGACCGCCAACCCCGGTCTCAAGGATCGACTCGTGGCCGCCGACGGTGCGGGTGCGGGCAAGTTGCACCGTTTCGTCAACATCTACGTCAACGACGAGGATGTGCGCTTCTCCGGCGGACTCCAGACCTCGATCGACGACGGTGACGAAGTCACGATTCTGCCGGCCGTCGCCGGCGGACGACAGTAGTCGACTCTGTGGCGCGCTACACCTCGCTGATCGCGTCCGTCGGGCACACACCGCTCATCGGACTGCAGCGACTGTCGCCGCGGTGGGACGACTCGGACGCGCCAGACGGCGGTCCACACGTACGGCTGTGGGCGAAGCTCGAAGACCGCAACCCGACCGGATCGATCAAGGACCGGCCCGCGCTCCGGATGATCGAACAGGCAGAGGCCGACGGTCTGCTGCAGCCCGGATCGACGATCCTCGAGCCCACCAGCGGCAACACCGGTATCTCGCTGGCCATGGCCGCGAAGCTCAAGGGCTACCACCTGATCTGCGTGATGCCGGAGAACACCTCCGAAGAGCGTCGATCGCTGCTGCGGATGTACGGCGCCGAGGTGATCTCGTCGCCCGCGGCGGGGGGTTCGAACACCGCGGTCCGAGTGGCCAAGGAACTCGCCGCAGAGCATCCCGACTGGGTGATGCTCTACCAGTACGGCAACGAGGCCAACTGGCGCGCACATTACGAGGGCACCGGGCCGGAACTGTTCGCCGACCTTCCCGAGATCACCCACTTCGTCGCAGGTCTCGGCACCACGGGCACCCTGATGGGTGTCGGCCGGTATCTGCGCGAACAGAACCCGGAGGTCGAGATCGTCGCGGCGGAGCCACGCTACGGAGACGAGGTCTACGGCCTGCGCAACATCGACGAGGGCTTCGTGCCGGAACTTTACGACGAGTCCGTGTTGACCCGCCGGTACTCGGTCCAGGGCGTCGACGCCGTCGCCCGGGTACGCGAACTGATCGACCAGGAGGGCATCTTCGCGGGTGTGTCGACGGGTGCCATTCTCCAGGCGGCACGCGGCATCGCGCGCAAGGCGATCAAGGACGGGCGACGCGCCGACATCGGTCTGGTGGTCCCCGACGCGGGCTGGAAGTATCTCTCCACCGGGGCCTACGACGGTAGCCTCGAGGATGCCGAACAGGCTCTCGAGGGCCAGCTCTGGGCGTAGCCGGGCGGTTTCCGCTCGTGGAGCTGGTCGAGACCACCCCCGATGAAGGAACGATGATGACACCGAGCCCGACACCCACACCCCGCGGGACGCGCCCGTTGTGGGCGAGGTCGGCGATCGTGATGGCCTGCATCGTCGCGGTGCTGTTCATCGTCGAAGCCGTCGACGCCGCGACCCACTACGACCTCGACCGCGCGGGCATCGAACCGCGGAGGGTCGACGGGCTCGACGGCATTCTGTGGGCGCCGTTCCTCCATGCCGACTGGCAGCACCTGTTCGCAAATCTCGTGCCGCTGATCATCCTCGGCTTCATCCTGCTGCTCAGCAAGCGACTCCTCGTCGTCACGGCGATAGTGTGGATCGTCTCGGGCCTCGGTGTGTGGTTGTTCGCGCCGCCGTACTCGGTGACCGTCGGGGCGTCGGGCATCATCTTCGGTTGGCTCACCTATCTTCTGGTCCGCGGCGTGTTCAACCGCGACCTCACCCAGATCGCGATCGGAGTGGTCTTGTTCCTCGTGTACGGCTCGGTGCTCTGGGGTGTCTTCCCGGGCACCTTCGGGGTCTCCTGGCAGGGACATCTGTTCGGCGCGATCGGCGGTGTGCTCGCCGCGTGGTTCCTCGCCGACCGTGATCGTCGACGGCCGCGCGCGGTCGGATCGGGCAGCACGGCACCGGGGGTGCGGTCATAGTCACCACCACGCGCGCCGACGCACCCATCGGGATCTTCGACTCGGGCGTCGGCGGACTCACTGTCGCGCGCGCGATCATCGATCAGCTGCCCGACGAGGACATCGTCTACATCGGCGACACCGCCAACGGGCCATACGGGCCGTTGACCATCCCCGAGATCCGACGCCACGCCCTGGCGATCGGCGACGATCTCGCCGAGCGTGGCGTCAAGGCGATCGTCATCGCCTGCAACACGGCGTCAGCGGCCTGCCTGCGTGACGCGCGCGAGCGCTACGCGCCGATTCCCGTGGTCGAGGTCGTGTTGCCTGCGGTGCGTCGAGCGGTCGTGGCAACGAAGACGGGACGGATCGGAGTGATCGGTACCGAGGCGACGATCTCGTCCCGCGCCTATCAGGATTCGTTCGCCGCGGCCCGCGACGCACAGATCACCGCGGTCCCGTGTCCGCGATTCGTCGACTTCGTGGAGCGCGGTATCACCAGCGGACGGCAGATCCTCGGTCTCGCGCAGGGCTATCTCGAACCGCTTCAGGAGGCGGACGTCGACACGGTCGTCCTCGGATGCACGCACTATCCGCTCCTGTCGGGCGTGATCCAGTTGGCGATGGGCGACGAGGTGACGCTGGTGTCCAGTGCCGAGGAGACCGCCAAGGATTTGTTCCGTGTGCTGACCGAAGCTGATCTGCTGCACCCGCACACCGGCCGCGAAGCTGTCCGTCATTTTCAGGCGACCGGCGACCCGGAGATGTTCGCCAAGCTGTCGAGCAGGTTCCTCGGACCGGTCGTCAGGTCGGTCGATCCGGTCTGAGACGCGGCGTGTCGTCGACGCCGAGCCGGAGCAAACCCGCGCGGCGCGCGGCTTGTGGCCCATATGTGGTCTGCCCGCTACACACGCGTGGCAAGGTAGGTCGTATGCGTTTGACTGTCCTGGGGTGTTCGGGCAGTGTCGGCGGCCCCGGCGCGGCGTGCTCCGGGTACCTGCTGACCGCCCCCGACCACCGGCCCGTGCTCGTCGACTGCGGCCCGGGCGTTCTGGGCGAGTTGCAGCGTGTCGCAGACCCGAGCGACGTCGACGTCGTCCTCAGCCACCTGCATGCCGACCACTGTCTGGATCTTCCCGCGATGCTCGTGTGGCGTCGGTATGCGCCCACACCGGCGACAGAACTCGCGTCGCTGTACGGCCCGGCCGGCACCGCGCTGCGAATCGGTGCGGCGTCGAGTGAGTTCGCCGGCCAGATCGACGACATCAGCGACACCTTCGACACGCACGAGTGGATCGACGACATGGAGATCACCCTCGGGGGGATCGTGATCGATCCGATCCGCGTCGACCATCCGCCCGCCACTTTCGGTCTCCGATTCACCGGACCGCAGGGACAGGTCGTCGCCTACAGCGGCGACACCGGCCCGTGTGACGCGGTCGTCGATGTCGCTGCCGACGCCGACATCTTCCTGTGCGAGGCGTCATGGACGCATGCGCCGTCGGAACGTCCGCCGCATCTGCACATGTCGGGCATCGAAGCGGGTGAGGTCGCCACCAAGGCGAATGCGAAGTCGCTCGCCATCACCCACGTCGCACCGTGGTCGGATGCCGAGGCGATTCTGGCCGAGGCACGCACCACCTTCTCCGGACCGGTCGGGCTGGTACGTCAGGGCCAGGTGTTCGACCTGCCGGGGTGATCTCCTACAGTTGAGTCCGTGAGCACACGAGCTGACGGCAGGGCCGACGACGAACTCCGTCCCATCACGATCACCCGCGGATTCACTTCCAATCCGGCGGGATCGGTGCTGATCGAATTCGGTCAGACACGCGTGATGTGCACCGCCAGCGTCACCGAGGGCGTTCCACCGTGGCGACGCGGGTCAGGACTCGGATGGCTGACCGCCGAGTACTCGATGCTCCCCGCCGCCACCCATGAGCGTTCGCGGCGTGAATCGGTCAAGGGCAAGGTCGGCGGTCGGACACACGAGATCAGCCGACTCATCGGGCGGTCGCTGCGTGCATGCATCGATCTGGGCGCACTCGGCGAGAACACCGTGGCACTGGACTGCGACGTCCTGCAGGCCGACGGCGGCACCCGCACCGCTTCGATCACCGGCGCGTACGTGGCACTCGCCGACGCCGTGACATGGCTCAAAGCTGCTGGGCGACTGTCGGATCCGCAGCCGCTGTCGTGCATGATCGCCGCCGTGAGTGTCGGCGTCGTCGACGGTCGGGTACGTCTTGATCTGCCCTACGAGGAGGATTCGCGCGCCGAGGTCGACATGAACGTCGTCGCGACCGACGCAGGCACCCTCGTCGAGGTGCAGGGCACCGGTGAGGGCGCGACGTTCCCACGCGCCACACTCGACAAGTTGCTCGACATGGCCGAGATCGGCACCAACACACTCTTCGAAGCGCAACGCGAGGCGCTCGATGCTCCGTATCCCGGCGTACTCCCGCAGTCGGTCTGAAACCGGTTCGAGTCGATGTCGCAGGTACTGCTCGCCAGCCGTAACGCCAAGAAGCTCGCGGAACTGCAACGGGTGGTCGACGCCGCGGGACTCATCGGTCTCGAGGTGATCGGACTCGACGCCGTCCCGGAGTATCCCGAGGAACCGGAGACAGGTGCGACCTTCGAGGACAACGCGCTGATCAAAGCCCGCTCCGGCGCACGCGCCACCGGATTGCCCTGTCTCGCAGACGATTCCGGTATCGAGATAGATGCGCTCAACGCGATGCCCGGGGTGTTGTCTGCGCGTTGGAGTGGCGTGCACGGCGACGACTCCGCCAACAACGCGCTCGTACTGGCGCAGCTTTCCGACATCCCAGATGAACGACGCGGTGCCGCGTTCGTCTCCGCGTGCGCACTGGTGTTGCCGTCCGGTGAGGAGACGGTGGTGCGGGGCGAGTGGCGCGGCACCTTCGCCCGGGAAGCGCATGGGCGCAACGGCTTCGGCTACGACCCGCTCTTCATTCCCGACGACGCCGACGCTGCGGGCCGATCCGCCGCCGAACTCTCCCCGTCCGAGAAGGACGCCTTGAGCCACCGTGGGAAGGCGTTGAGGCAGTTGGTCCCCGCACTCAGCGCGCTGGCCTGACCGCCGACGGCACCGGGTTTCACGCCGACGGCACCGGACACCTCGCCGACGGCACCGGGTTTCTTGCCGACGGCACCGGACACCTCGCCGACGGCACCGGGTTTCTTGCCGACGGCACCGGATTTCACGCCGACGGCACCGGATTTCACGCCGACCGCCCAGCCGCGTCAGCGACCGGCGTGCACCGACAGCATCCGCGACACCGAGTCGGGCCACGTGAACTGCGTCGCCCGTGCGCGGGCAGCGCCCTCGCGCGTCGGGCGGGGAATCGACAGAACCCGCTCGACGGCGTCAGCGAACCCCGCACCCGAGTTGTCGGCGAGCGCACCGCACGAATCGTCGATCATGCCCGCCACCGCCGACGACCGCGATCCGACGACGGGCGTCCCCGACGCGAGTGATTCCAGCGCCGACAGGCAGAACGTCTCGTGCGGTCCCGGCGCGAACGAGACGTCGGTGCTCGCGAGCAGCGACGCGACCTGCCGGCGGTCGCGCACATGTCCGAGGAATGTCACCGGAAGCCCGCGTGCCGCATGCTGGAGAGCACTGCGCATCGGTCCGTCGCCCGCGATCACCAGGTGGACGGGCACGCCCGCGCGGTGAAGGCGACCGACAGCGGCGATCGAACGGTCGGCGCGCTTCTCCATCGACAGGCGGCCGCAGTGCCCGAGGAGCGTCGTCGATGCGTCGGTCCAGCGAGTGCTGAGTTCGGGGTCGAGGTGGTGCGGCGCGAACTGCTCGAGGTCGACTCCCAGCGGTGCGCGGACCACGTTGTCAGCGCCAATGCGCTCGAACTCGGCGGCGGCGAATCCGGTGGTGCACACCACTGCGTCGTAGGAGCGGGCGGTGGCGGCGTTGGCCCTGTCCGCCAGCGCACGCGCTGTCTCGGCGGGCATGGCCATGGCGAGCAACCTGTCGAGGCGCTCGTGCGAGACCATGGCCGACGGAATGTCGCGGTGGCGGGCCCAGTCGCCGAAGCCACGCAAGGTCAACCGGTCCGACACCTCGAGAGCGTCGGGCCGGAGGTGGGTGAGGACATCGGCCACCCGCCGTGCGGACGCCAGCCGGTAGCCACCGGAGAACGGGATGCGTGGAGCAGGCACAGATATTCTGACGACACCGGACGGCATCAGTTCGTCGCGTGACTCGCGACCCGGGACGACGAGCACGACCTCGTGTCCGGCCGCGACGTATCCGGCGCCCCACCGGTCGACGGCCGTGCGCAATCCGCCCGAACGCTCACCGTAGAAGTTGGCCAGCTGGACGATGCGCACATCGACAGTCAGCCGTGTTCACATGAACGCGGCGCTGCACGACGCTCACGACAGGTTGAACTGCGCCTTTACTTCCTTGGTGCGGATGTGCTCGACGTAGAAGGACAAGAACGGGATGGTGCCCGCGATGGCGGTCACGATGATCTTGCCGACCGACCAGCGCACCTTGATACCCAGATCGATCGCGCAGATCAGATAGATGAAGTAGATCCATCCGTGGACCGGAGGCACGAAGTCCAGCGAATGGTTGCCGAACCCGTACCGGAGGATGAGCTCGACAACCAGCAGCAGAAGCCAGATACCGGTGATCCACGCAAGTACGCGATAGCGTGTGAGCGCGCCGCGAACCTTGTCGACCGGAGTGGTGGTCTGCCCGGTTTCAGAGGGTCCGGCGGGGTCGGGGGACTGTGCGGTCTGCGGGGTCTCGCTGCTCACCTGTGGTGTTCCTCCGTGTGTGTGGTGTCGCCGCGCGCTGCGGGCGCTGTGACAGGCTCCGCCTCGTGGTGCTCGCGGTCCGCGGCGGCGAGCTCGGCGAGGTATCGGTTGTAGTCGGTGAGAGTGGAGTCCTCGTGTGCCGGATCGGCGGCGAACGACGACGCACTCGGGGTGGTCGCGCGGTCGGGCAGAATGCCCTGCGGAATCTCGGTCACACCCTGTGGCTTGAGCTTCTCGACTTCGTCCGGGTCGGCTTCGAGTACCACGAAGCGTCGGTATGCCCAGACGAAAGCGACGGCGAACGCTGGCCACTGCAGCGCATACCCGAGGTTCTGGCCAGTGCCGCTCGTCGACTCGTATCGATCCCACTGCCACCACGCCATGCCGAGACAGACAACGGCGGCGAGCGCCACCAGCACCAACAGTGCCGGGCGGTGCCGACGGGCACCACGACGCGTAGTAGACATACCTTCGACGGTACCTGGCCTGGGTCTATCGCCGCGCGACCGGTACTGTTGACCGCGCACGCGCGAGTGGCGGAATTGGCAGACGCGCTGGATTTAGGTTCCAGTGTCCTAGGACGTGGGGGTTCAAGTCCCCCCTCGCGCACCATCACCTTCGGTGCTCAGCCGGAAGAACTCCACCTGCGACACCTCGATGTCGTCGAGGGTTCGCAGGCGAACCCCCGACGTCGTGGTCGGCACCGGCAGCGTGAAGATCCGGGTCTGTCTGTCCCAACGGAACGTGGCCGTTCGTTCGTCGACGACGAACCACGTGTCGCTCGCATCGAGGGTTTCGACCGTCCACGACGCCCGCCCCGCAGACCGCGGGGTGACCGTGTAGTGGTCGACGGGCGTCGGGACATCGAATGCCCAGCCGACAGCCTGTCCGGTCGTCAATCTCGACGGTGGCGTCGACGAATCGTCGTCGAAGGCGTTGGCTGCGTCGTTCGGTCCGCGGGCGCAGCGGGGCGCGTCAGCGGGAGAGGTCAGATCGCGCGGCGGTTGGGGCATCGTGCCGGGTGGGGTCAGTGACGGTGGTACCGACCCGGCGGCCCAGGTGGTCGGCTGTGGCCCGAGCGCGACGTGGATCACCGCACCGCGACGTAGACGCTCACGAGGGACCGTGATCTGCTGCCACGGCTCGCCGTCGATGGTCACCGACTCGATGTAGCGGTTGGTCGTCGACGCCGCGGGCGCTTCGACACGCACGACGGCGCCGCCGTCGAGTGTCCAGCTGATCGACGGGAACGTCGGTGCGGTGATCACGAACTCTCCGGAGCCGATGGTCAGCGGGTACAGGCCGGTGGCCGCGAACAGGTACCACGCCGACATCTCGCCGTTGTCCTCGTCGCCCGGGTAGCCCTGTCCTATCTCGGAGCCGAGGAACAGTCGCTGCGTCGCCTCGCGCACCATCTCCTGGGTTCGGGCGTGGGCGAGGTTGCCGGGCGTCGACGCGAATGCGTACATGAACGGAATGTGGTGGGCCGGTTGGTTGGACAGTGCGAGCATGCCCATGCGGGTGTCGCGGGCCTCCCGCATCTCGTGGATGACAACGGGGTACGAGCCGCGGACGTCGTCGCGTCCGGTCTCCTGCAGCGCGCGGAACTCGTCGAGCCGTCGGCACAGGGCGTCACGGCCGCCGTGCAGCGCAGCGATGCCCTCCCCGTCCTGTGGTGCGGTGACACATGTTCCCCACGCGTTGGTTTCGGTGTAGTCGAGTCCCCAGTTGCGAGGATCGAAGGTGTCGATGGGTCGGAACCCGCCGGATCGATCGCGGCCACGGAAGAAGCCGGTCCGCGCATCGAACACGGTGGCGTAATTCGTGGCGCGGGCGGTGAACCACGTCGCGTTGGCGCGGAATTCGTCGATTCGACGGTGCATCGGGAACCGGTCGGCGAGCACGCGCGAGAACACCGCGATGGCCGCGTCGTTGATGGCGGCGTCGACGGTCCAGCTCATACCCTCGAAGGTCTCGGTGTCGGTGAACCCTCGAAACAGTGACCGGTGCATGCCCTTTCGGCCGACGCGCGGGTCGTCGGACGGTGTGGTCGCGTTGCGTAGGCATGCGTTATATGCGGATTCGAGGTCGAAGTCCAGTCCTGCCAGCGCCGCGTCGGCGAACACTGCGTCGCTGCTCGTCCCGGTCATGATGTCGGCAGGGCCCGGAGCCGACCAGCGACTCGTCCAGCCGCTGCGTCGGTAGTGTTCGACGAAGCCGTCGATGAGTTCGGCGGTCGATGTCGGCCACACGAGTGTGCGCAGCGGCCAACTCGCCCGGTACGAGTCCCAGAATCCGTCCGTCGTCGTCAGTGCGCCGTCGACGACGGGTCGTGCGGTGTGAGTTGGACCGTCCTCCTGTACAGAGCAGAACGGATCGGCGTACGCCCAACGTGGTCTCTGCGGGGTGCCGACGTTCTCGTGTGCGATGTTCGGATACAGATGCACGCGATGCAGACACGAGTACAGGGTGGTCAGCTGGTCGGCGGTGGCACCTTCGACGTCGAGCCGGCCGAGAACGTCGTTCCACGCGGTTCGGCTGGCCGCCCATATCTCGTCGAAACCGCCTCCCGCGAGCCACATGTCGTACTCGAGGTTGCGATGCGCCTGCTCGATACTGATGAACGACGTTCCGACGGCGAGAACGGCGCGCCGGTTGTTGGACACGTCAAGGTCTATCGAACCGAGGACCGCGTTGCGTTCGTGTGTGGCATCGGGGTAATCGACCGAGGTCACCGGGACGTCGATGCGTGCCGAGAAATACATGCGGGGGACTGTGACCAATCCGCCAGGTCCGTCGACGAATCCGGTGACGAGTCCGTTGGTCGCCTCGTTCAGGACCAGCGCTCCGGCATTGTCGAACTGGTCGAAGACGAGTGCACCGGAATCGGTGGGAAATCGCACCCGAAGCCACACGGACCAGAAGCCTGCGGTCAGCTCCGCGTCGACGCCACCGTGATCGGCACCTCCCTCGAGGGGGACGGCGTAGCGATCGGGTCGGTCAGCCTCGTCCTCGTGTGAGAACCGGAGCGCACGGGCGTCGCGGTCGAGCGGTGGACGACGGCACACCGCCGGGAAGAACTGCAGTACACCGCGATCGCCCATCCACGGGCTCGGGATGTGGGATGTCGCGAACGACTGCAGACGCGAACGGTTTTCGGAGTCGTTGGCCTCGTGGTAAGAGTACGGCCATCCGCGGTTGCCGCCGTCGGTCATCGGCAAGCCGAACACCGATCCGTGCGGTGGGGCAACCAACGGGGCGCAGTTTCCCCGCGAGAAGCGGTCGCTCGAGTGCGTTCCGCGGGTGGTGCGTACCCGATGGATGCGCTCGAGTGATTCGGGTTCGGCACGTCGTAGCCGGACCTCGTCGAGGAACCCGCGACTCAGTCGTCGTGAGCGCGTGCCGTCTGCCCGTGCAGGCGCCGTGACGCGTAGAAGCACCCGCGTGATGCGACGATCGGTGAAGGCAGACAACCGGACTCGTTTCAGGGTCCACTGGTCGACGGCGATGGTGCGCGAATCGTACTGCGCCGCCGGATTCACGACGGCGCCGTGTTGGTCGCGCAGACGCTGATCGGACAGCGTGCTCCCGTCATCGAATTCGAGGTCGAGTGCGACCGCGGTCCCCGCATAGGAGTCCCGCACGTCGGGCTCGTCGGCGTCGAACACGGGATGCAGCGCATAGACGAGTTCCTGCTCGCTGTCGACGACGAGTCCCACGAGGTCGCAGTCGCCCACGTCGAGTACCAATTCACGATCGGCCTCCGCCGTGATGTCGTACACCCACGGTTGCAGCGACGTCAGACCGACGCGCGGCTTGGAGTTGACGGGGTGGGCGGGGCCGCGTCCGCGACGCAGCGTGCCGTCTACTCCGTCTCTGCGCCGAGATGCCCGCACGATCGCCACCTTAGCGAGCGATGCCCATCAGCAGGTCCGAACGGATGCGTGACGATGGTGCGGGATTGCAGCGACACCCGATGCCCGCGGCAGTCAGAGGATCGTGGCGGTCAGAGAATCGTGTCGACGACGAACTCCGATATCGCGCCGCGCGCACCTTCGCCGTTGGCGACCGCGGCGGCGCCCGGTCGTGCGACGCTCTCGACACGCGCCACGTGGACCACGATTCCGTTCCGCATGAGCCAGACGTCGTCGGCTCGGACGCCGAGGGTCAGTAGGTCGCCGGGACGTGCGACCGTGTGTGGTTCGGCGAGGTCGATCAGGCGGTCGTCGACGCGCAGGAGGAGCCTCAGCATTCCGTCCGGCGCGACGCTGCACCGAATCGCGTCGGGTGCTGTGGCGGTCTGCAGTGATTGTCGTCGTACATCGAGGAACCATTGCCGTGGCTCGCCGGTGGGGAATTCTGCCAGGCGCGCGGTGAGTTCGTAGTCCGGCACCGACATCTCGATTCCCACAACACCTCGTCGCGTCCCGGTGTTGCGCAGCGCGCCGTCGGCCACCACATACTCTCCGGGTTCGCCGGACCAGATGATTGATCCGCCGCCCAACGCTGAGTCCGACGGTGCGCCCACCACCTCGCCGCAGCCGGAGAAGGTGTCGGAGCACCACACTCGCCGGCGTCCATCGGCGCGAGTCGGTGCGGGCACCGGAATGCGCAGCGCCGCGGTGATCGTCGACGCCAACAGGTCGTGTCCCGCCACTGTCATGTGGACTGCGTCGGAGGCGATCAGGTGCAGCGAATCCGCCTCGGGCAGGCCCGCCGCGCTGAACGGTTCGGATCCGTCGATCAGCAGCACTGAGTCGGGAGCGTCCGAGGCGATGGCGCACAACCGGTCTCGATAATCGGTCCACGAGATCGTTCCGTCGGTGGTATCCATGCGGTGGTAGGAGTGCACCAGAACGTGCACCGTCGCCGGCGATGCGTCAGCGAAGTACGTGAGATTGGCGCGAATGTTGCGCTCGTAGACCGCGGGATCGACGCCATCGGAGAAATCGTTGGAACCGACCATGTGCGTCATGAGGATCGGCCGCAACGTCGCGATCGCCGAACGACTGGTGTCATCGAGGTAGTTCGCCGACGTCGTACCCGAGACACCGGCATTGACCACCACGACGCCGGGCACATCGGGCGACATCAGTGACGAACCGGCGAGGGTGACCCGACCTTGCGACGGTCGGCCGTCCAGACGCGGATACGCTGCCTGCACCGTTCGGGCCCACCGGTCTACCCAACTGTGCGACTGGTCGTCGAGGCCGTGGCCGGAGGTCGTCGACGATCCGGCGGTGACGATCACTGCTCGGCGCGAGCCTGCGGTGGCGAGCGCGGCGTGAATCCTGCCGAGGACGTGTGCGGACACCCGGCACACGTTACTCGTGGTGAACACGGGTTCGGTGTGGCCGCAGCGTGTTGCGATCGGATCAAGATGGACATTTCGGGCACAGCTGGTGCGGTCGCGTCCGTAGCGTCGGGATATGAGCAGTTATGTGACCACAAACCCCGCGACCGGCGTCACCGAACGCGAATTCCCGACCCTTCCCGACGACCAACTCGACGCGCTCGCGAAGCGATCGCTCGACGCGTACACACAATGGCGGGACACCTCACCGGCGGCGCGCGCCGAGATGCTCTCGCGCACTGCGGATCTCTACGAGAAGCGTGCTGACGAGTTGGCTGCGGCGATCACCACCGAGATGGGTAAGGTGACCAAACAGGCTGTCGGCGAGGTGCAATTGGCCGCCAGCATCTATCGCTGGTACGCCGACCACGGGCCCGACCTTCTCGCGGACGAGGAGATCGACCCCCAGGGCGCAGCCGAATCACTCATCCAACGCCGCCCCATCGGACCGCTGGTCGGAGTGATGCCCTGGAACTACCCCTACTACCAGGTGGCACGCTTCGTCGCCCCGAATCTGATGCTCGGCAACACCATCATCCTCAAGCACGCCTCGATCTGTGCGGCGTCGTCGGCGCTGATGGCGGACGTCCTGCACGAGGCTGGCGTGGGTGAGGACGTCTACATCAACGCGTACATCAACAGCGACCAGGTAGCGAAGCTGTTGGAGAACAAAGCTATTCGCGGTGTATCGCTGACCGGTAGTGAGGCGGCGGGTGCCGCGGTAGGCGCAGAGGCTGCCAAGAACCTCAAGAAGTCGGTGCTCGAACTCGGTGGGTCCGACCCCTTCGTCGTACTCGATACCGACGACATGGCCCGCACGGTCAAGGTCGCCTCACGGGCGCGTCTGTCCAACACGGGTCAGGCCTGCAACTCGCCCAAGAGGTTCATCGTGCTCGACGAGCTCTACGACGACTTCGTGGCCGGTCTCGTCGACGCCTTCAAGTCTGCGAAGGTCGGAGATCCGACCGACCCGGCGACACAGGTCGGGCCGCTGTCTTCGGAGAGCGCGCGAGACACCGTCGCCGAGCAGATCGACAAGGCCGTACAACAGGGCGCGACACTGCACACCGGCGGCACACCGATCGGCGACAGCGGCGCCTACCTCGAGCCCGCAGTTCTGACCGACATCACTCCCGAGGCCGACGCCTACTCGGAGGAGATCTTCGGTCCGGTGGCGATGGTCTACAAGGCCAGCTCGATCGACGATGCGGTCCGAGTGGCCAACGACGTCCAATTCGGGCTCAGCGGATCGGTGTGGAGTACCGACATCGAGAAGGCGCAGCAGGTCGCCGACCGACTCGACGTCGGCATGGCCTACATCAACGAGCACGGCACCACGCTGCCCGGATTGCCCTTCGGCGGGGTCAAGCGGTCCGGCTACGGACGTGAGCTCGGCCGGTGGGGGATGGGCGAATTCGTCAATACCCGGCTGCGCCGCACGTCCGAGAAGTAGCGCCCGATGATCCGGTTGCGATCGTTCTCGTAGATAGAGACCGACCGCAACCGGAACTGCGATCGAGGTCAGCCGACCGCCGGAATGGTGAACGGCAGACCCGGCACCGGAGTGATCGCAGGCTTCTTCGAGGGAGTTGTCGACGGTGCTGCCGCGCGACGACGATCCTCACCGGCGGGCGTCGACGGCGACGTCGTGGCGGCGCTGGGCTTCACCGACTTCTCGGTGTCGGTCTTCTCGGTGTCGGTCGTCTCGGCGCGGGCACTGTCTTTGGCATCGCGCAACTTCTTGTTCTGCTCAGCGCCCAGGCCGGTGCCCGTGGTGTCGTCCTCACGCAGGCACATCGAACGGATCACATTGTGGTAGTTGACGAGTCCGTAGGTGATGGCCGCAGATCCCGCCGCGTTGAGTAGGCGGACGGGGGTGAGTGGTAGGCCTTCGGGAAGCACCTGGCCCTCCACCAAACCACCGGCAGTCGCGAACAGGTGGAGTGACAGATACAGCGAGTAGTACGCGGCGGTCATCCCCTTGGTCACGGTCAGGTCTGAGAGGGGCACCGTTTCGGCGAGGTTGTCGCCCTGGCCGATGTTGTGCCCTAGACCCAGGGCGATGTCCAGCGGCGCGCCGCCGAGGTACGGAATGACGGTCCCGATGTAGGACGCGATCGACTCCGCCGTGTTGAAGTCGGCGGGATCGGCCGGAATCACATTGTGCGGGATCGGGGTCGAGCGCATGGTTCCGAGGATGCGCGCGGTCTCGGCGCGGATGTTCCGCTTCTGCGCTTCGGTGGTGACCATCGTCTGCGCGTAGTCCGACGTACGAGTGACGATGCGCGACAACGGAAGCGATCCGACCGGTGCGCAGGTCTTGTTGTCGGCGAGCGCCAGTTGATCGGCGATGTCCTGCACGATCGCCGGGATCGGGATGTTGTAACGGACCGTCTCGCTGGGGCGCCCGGCGTCGTCCTTCTGCTCACGGGTCACCCGCGCGACGCACTGGTTGATCATCGAATTGGCGATGGCCTGGTAGGTGTACTGGGCGCCGAGAGCGCTCGCGGAGACGCCTATCTGCAGCAGGCTCTTCCAGGTGATGAAGCCAGAGAGTGCTGACAGTTGTGTGTCGTCGAATGGGCTTCCCGGAACAGGCGCGATCTGCGACAGCACCTTTGCCGGTGCCACGACGGTGGTGAACAGATACAGCCAGGCGGTCTCGACCGCCTGCATGAGCGTGATGCGGCTGACCGGGATGGCGTCGTTCTGCTTGCCATCGCGGATCTTGAGGAGCTGCACGACGATCCACTGCGAGATGGGGGTGCGGTACTTCAGTGATGGGTCGTCGGTGTCGGCGCCGAGCGCGAGCGGGCTGTCGGAGACGGCCAGCGTCGAGACGTTCATCTGGTCCATGTCGCGGTGCGCCTGTGCGCGGGCAGCCAACGCATTCTGCTTCAACTGCGGCGGAAGCGACGGCAGGATGGACTCGAACAGGGAGTCGTAGACAACCGACAGCGTCGTGAATTCTGCGCTGACGCAGGTGGTTTCCTTACCCAAATTCTCCTTGGGGGTGGCCAGCAGTGACCGCTTCGATTCAGCGATGCGGTTGAGACGCTCGTCGTAGGTCTCGGCCGGCTTCGGCGTCGGCTTGGCCTTCTTCTGTGCAACGGAGGTGGCAACCTGCTGCTGGTGCGCGGCCTGGGTGGCCACGACTGCTGCCGTGCCGTTGCCGGTCGCGCCCGCAGCGAACACCGAACAGAGTGTGGTGGCCGCGGTGACGCGGACGAGCCACGTCACCCCGCTCCGCGACCGCACTGCTGTCTCCGAATGGTCCTGACCCCCGCCTCGCACCATGAAGCTCTCTCTTCTCATGTACTCAACCGAAATGCCGCTGCCAATAGCTCGCTCATCGTGTCGGAAGCGCACAGGCGTCACCGACTTCGGGTGAGGTTAGCATAACCTTAATGATTCTCTCAGGTCACTATCAGGTCTCGAGAGACACACGGAAGCGTAGGGCAATCGGTGCGGTCAGTACAGATCGTTGTGTGAGAACAGTCGAGTGCACTGCGTCACCTCCTCGTCGACGCCGGTCCTAGGATCGAGATGGACCGGCTCACCGGCTGGGAACCAGGCTGGCGTCGAGAGGATCGTGATCGCATTTCCGTACCCGAGCATCATCAACCGCTTACCGATACGGCCGTGCTCGACTCGCTGGCTACGGATCTGCGAGCAGCGCACTATGACTCCGAAGGTGTGTCCGACCTTCTCGGTGACGATGCGAACGCTGCACTCGGCAGGGGAGTGTGGTGGCCGGCGCTTCGGGCCACGTCCGCAGCACCACCCGCACGCCGTCCACTGGCCACGCTGATCCGGCTGTTTCTGCTCGGTTCCGACGAGCCGCGCGTTGCGGTCGCCGAGGCGTTCGCGTCGACGTCGATCGACGTGTTGATCAGCAACGGCGTCCTCGAGCGCGTCGACGGCGAGCGGGTCCGCGTGATTCTCGACATCCGGCCGCATGCCGACGACGTGCGCGACTACCTCGTGGTCTCCGACCAGGACGCCGCGATGCGTTCGGGTCCGGTCACCCACGATCACGTGCTCGGCATCGGCGGAGCGTCTATCTCTTTGGCGCGTGCCATCATTCGTGAGCCCGTCGGCTCCGCACTCGATCTCGGCACGGGCTGTGGCATCCAGGCGCTGCACCTGAACACGCATGCCGAGGGCATCGTGGCGACCGACACCAACCCCCGGGCGCTGGCGTTGGCTGCGGCGACCGCACGCCTCAACGGCATGTCCTGGGATCTGCGCGAGGGCAGCCTGTTCGAGCCCGTCGGCGACGAGCGCTTCGACCTGATCGTCTCCAACCCGCCCTTCGTCGTCGGTGCGGGATCGCAGGATTACGAGTATCGCGACTCCGGAATGGAAGGGGATGCTCTGTGCGCCCGACTGATTCGGGAAGTACCCGCACATCTGGCTCCCGGCGGCACCGCGCAGTTGCTCGCCAACTGGATCGTCCACGAGGGCGCGGACTGGCGAGAACGCGTCGGTTCCTGGATTGCGGATACCGGACTCGACGGCTGGGTCGTGCAGCGCGAGCTCGCCGATCCCGTCGACTACATCTCGCTGTGGTTGTCCGATGCAGGCGAAGAGCCAGACCAGGTGGCGGCGCGGGGCGCGGCCTGGCTCGACTGGTTCAAGCGGGAGCGCATCGCGGGAATCGGCATGGGGGTCATCACACTTCGCGATCGCCGCGGCAGAAGCGGCGCGCCCGATGTCGTGCTGGAGGAGATCACCGGTGCCGGTGAGGAGGTCACCGGAGCCGAGGCAAAGGCGTTCCTCGATCGCCGCGAGTACTTGCGTGAGACGACGGATGACGCTTTGCTCGCCGCACGACTCAAGACCGCCCCGGTGTTCCTCGACGCGCAGTCGCTACCCGGTGACGACGGCTGGCAGGAGATCGGTGCGACCGTCCGACGCCCGGGCGGTCCGGGCGCGGTACTCGGCGTCGACGAGGTCTCGCGGGCACTGCTCGCAGGCTGCCGGGGTCAGGTACCCCTCGGCGCACTCATCGAACTCCTCGCCGGATTCCACGACGTGGACGCCGAAGCGCTTGCGCAGGCGGCACTGCCGGTCGTGCGCGAGGCGATCGGTCGAGGAATTCTCTACGAGGTCCGGTGACGCCCAGACGGTAGACCGACCGGATTGTCCGACCCCGACTCGTTGGGACAGTGCTGGTCATCTGACGTTCACCGAATGGTCGACGCCGCGTTGCTCCGGGCTGGTCAGCTGAGTGGGTTCAGCACGCCCCACTCCGGGGCGTCTCGTCGGGGAGGGCCACGATGCGCGCACTGAGTAGCCGTCGGATACTGACCGCAGCCGTCGTCCCGGTCATCGCGGCGGTAGGGCTACTGGTCCCGAGTACGGCGTCGGCCGCCCCGACAGCGTGCGCGTTCACGCCGACAACGGTCTCGACGGCGGGTGGTTTCTCCGCGGGCGACAGGGCGGCACCCTTCAGCACGCCGAAGCCCTCGGATCACATCGCGACGCTCGATGCATTCAGCTCACTCTCCCCGGCGATCAAACAGCAGAATCTCCTGGAAACCATCGCGGTGAACAATACTGCGAGCCAGAAGGTTTCGAGTTATGCCGTCGACGACAACTATGCGATCGAGGGGCCTGCGATCTTCAACGCGCTCGGCTCCAGGTTGTCTCCCGCCTTCTTTGACGCGCTCAAGGCGGGACAGCTGCCGAAGACCAGCGAACTGCTCCTCGGCGAGAAGGCCTTGGTCGGCGAACGCGTGGGAACGTCACAAGAGAAGAAGCACTTCGACTACAAGCGGCCCTTCGAGGTCGCACCCACGTTCATCCGCCACTACGGCGACGGTCGCCCCGACCTCTACGAGTCTGTGCGCGGCAGCGGTTCGTATCCGTCGGGGCACACCACCTGGGGCTACGCACAGGCGTTCCTCATTGCGACGATGCTGCCCGAGGTCGGGCCCCAGGTTCTCGCGCGCGGCGCCGAATACGGCTACCACCGCATCGTCCTCGGCGTGCACTATCCGCTCGACGTGATCGGTGGGCGGATGCTCGCGGAGAACATCGCGTCCGAGGTCATCGCCGACCCCAGGTTCGCGTCGTTGCTGGCTCAGGCGCGCACCGAGTTGCGGACCGTGCTCGCGGCCCGGGTCGGGGCACCGATCGGCCGCATCGTGGGGTGCCAGCAGCCGTACGTGTCGACCGGCGAGGCCCTTCGCAGCTACCGGCAGCGCGCCACCTATTCCTTCCTGCCGACGGGCCCCGGAGCACCCGTTCAGGTTCCGGCAGGTGCGGAGAACCTGATCCGTGCCGCGCATCCGGGGTGGTCGACGCAACAACTGCGAGACCTGTTGGCGCGCACAGCTCTTCCCGGCGGCTACCCGCTCGACAAGACAGGACCCAGCGGCGGCTGGCAGCGACTCGACATCGCCAGGGCATGGCTGACGCGCTGACGGCGTTCAGCTGAACGCCGCGTCGAGTGCCTGTCGTAGGTCTGCAACGAGGTCGTCGGCATCCTCGAGTCCCACCGAGAAGCGCAGATGGCCCCACCGCTTGAAGGGTTCGGGATAGGCAGCGACACGCGGTCCGTCGGTGCCGACGTGCACGATCAGTGACTCGTCGTGTCCGAGGGAGACCGCAGACGTGATGATGGCAAGGTGCGACACGAACCTGTTCTGTGTGGCCGGGTCACCGTCGACTGCGAACGCCATCATGCCGCCGAAGCCGCGACCGTCGAATTGTCGAGCCGCGAGGTCGTGTTGGGGATGCGAGGCCAGGCCGGGGTAGGCGATGAACGCGATACGGGGGTCGTCGTGGAGCATCTGCGCGACCGTCATGGCCGACGCCTGGTGCTGGGCGAGGCGAAGCGGCAGTGTGATCGATCCGCGTGCGATGAGCCACGCGTTGAATGGTGAGATCACCCCGCCGACGTCGACCATGGCCTCACCCTTGATCCGTGCGATGAGGTCGCGGCGTCCGATCACCGCACCGCCCATCGCGTCGCCGTGGCCGTTGATGTACTTGGTGAGCGAGTGCACGACGAGGTCGGCTCCGTCGCGGATGGGTCGGTACAGCGGCGGCGGGGTGAACGTCGAATCGACCATGAGGAGCGCGTCGGCGTCGTGCGCGATGTCGGCGAGTGCTGCGATGTCGGCGACCTTGGTGGTCGGGTTCGCGATCGCCTCGGTCACGAGCAGGCGTGTGGTCGGGCGTATCGCTGCCGAGACCGACTCGAGGTCGGTGATGTCGACGAAGGTCGCCTCGAGCCCGTACTTACGGGGCAGCAACTCCGTCCACAGTTTCCATGTCGCCTCGTAGGTGGTGTCGGACACGATGACGTGGTCGCCGGTGCGCAGCAGACTGAAGAAGACGGCGTGCAGTGCCGCGACACCCGACGCCAGTGCGACGGCGTCCTCACCCTCGTCGAGAGCGGCCAACTTCGTCTGTAGCGCAAGCTGATTGGCGCCGGAGTTGCGGGTGTAGAGCAGTTGATCGGTGCCCGACCAGTCGACGGTCTCCGGCTCGGCAGGCAGATGGTACGAATTGGCCATCGTGATGGGCGTCCGTATGGCCGCGCCGGTGTCGTCGTTTCCGCTGTGTACAGCGCGCGTCATCTCTCCGATGCGTGCGTCTGAGCGAGGTTGCTGCGGGCTCATTTCGGTACACCTCCGGGGACCAGGTCGCGTTCAGGAGTGGTCGTTGCCGGCGAGGCGGGTGCGTCACGAGGTTCGAACGCTGCGCGGTAGGCGATCGCCGGTATCCGATGGAGCTTGCCGACGCCGACAACGCGCCGGAACTCCGCCCACGCCCAGCACGCGCCGAACACAAGCAGCGTCGCCGCGATCGCTGTGGTCTCGTCCCACGGTCGATGAGCGATGTGGATGGGCACGACGATCAGCGCGATCGCCTGGATGACGTACGAGTCGAGACTGCGGGCTCCGGTCATCACCAGCGGACGCAACCAGTCGTGGTGCCACACCCGCAGCAGTGCGCGGAAGATGCCGTAAAGCGCCGGGACCACGACCCACGCACCCAGTGCGCGAGCCGGGGCGAAAGACACCTTGTCGGCGAAATGTGCCTCGAATTCGGCCCAGGGGCCTGTGTCGATGGCGTAGTGGAAGACCATCCACACGCAGGCGGCGACCGCCACGAGCGCGACCAGATATCTGTCGATGAATCGAGCTCCATGCCATCGACGCCAGTTCCACCCGACGATCACTGCCGGGACGAACATGATCTGCCAGGCCGCCCAGTTCTCGGTGCGCGGTGACGCCATCGACTGTGTGAGGAAGAACCAGTCAGGTGAGTGGATCTGCGAGAACACGTACAACACCACCGACGCGCCCAGCACGGTGGGCCACCACCCGCGCGCCAGCAGAGGGAACACGACATACGCCGACGCCATCAGGACCATGTACAGCAACAGGATGTTGCCGCCGCTCGGAAGGTAGTCCATGGTCAACGCCAAGCGGATGCCGTCGGTCCACCCGTCGATCGGGAGGAGCAGCGTCAGCCAGCGGTGGCCGGCCATGGCGGCGGCGACGGCTACCAGCGCGATCGACAATTGGCAGACGTACAGCACGACGATCCGCTTCGTGAGCCGTCGGTAGGCGAACCACATCCCGTATCGGTCGATCCACCGCTGATACACCAGTCCCAGGACGAAGCCCGACAACAGGACGAACGCCGACATCCCGTCGACGTAGGGGAATGCGTGCGTGGGCTCGGCGATGCGCGTCCCGAGCGCGAAGTGGGCGGTGATCATCGACCAGATGGCGACGCCGCGCGTGGCGTCGATGGCGAGATCACGAGTCATGGTCACCCGAGCGTAGAAGACCGCACCCCGCGTGGCCGTGCAGGGCCGCGCGGGGTGCGGTGTGAGTCTCCTCTAGGGCGCGATCACGTGTAGAGGTCGGCGATCGCCTTCTGATGAGCCGAGTGGATGATGTTGCGCTTGAGCTTCATCGTCGGTGTCAGCTCGCCCGAGTCGATGGTGAAGTCCGTGTCCAGAATGCTGAACTTCTTGATCGCCTCAGCCTTGGAGACCTTTGCGTTGGCGGCGTCGACCGCCTCGGCGATCTCCGCTCGCAGTTTCTCGTTGGTTGCGAGGTCGGAGAGCGAGGTGTCCGATGCCAGCCCGTTGCGCTCCAACCACCCGGGAACCGACTCGGCGTCGATGGTGATGAGCGCCGCGATGAACGGCTTGTTGTCGCCGACGACGAGGCACTGACTGATCATCGGATGCGCACGGATCGAGTCCTCGAGCTGGGCAGGGGAGACGTTCTTACCGCCTGCCGTGACGATCAGCTCCTTCTTGCGGCCGGTGATGTAGAGGAAGCCGTCGTCGAGATTGCCCACGTCGCCGGTGTGGAACCACCCGTCACGAATAGCATCCGCGGTGGCTTCGGGGTTGTGCCAGTACTCCGTGAACACCACCGGACCCTTGACGAGGACTTCACCGTCCTCGTCGGCGATCGCGATGGAGACACCCGGGATGGGCCGTCCGACCGAACCCACACGCTGGTGTTCTTCGTTGTTGGCGGTGATCGCCGCAGTCGTTTCCGACAGTCCGTAGCCCTCGTAGACCGGTACCCCTGCACCGCGGAAGAAGTGCCCGAGACGCGCGCCGAGCGGGGCGCCGCCGGAGATCGCGCCGTCGCAGTTCCCGCCGAGAGCCGCGCGCAGCTTCTTGTAGACGAGGGCGTCGAACACTGCGTGCTTGAGCTTCAGCGCGATCCCCGGGCCACCCTTCTCTAGGGCCTCGCTGTACTCGATCGCGGTGTCGGCGGCCTTGTCGAAGATCGACCCCTTGCCGCCGTCATACGCCTTCTGCTTGGCCGAGTTGTAGACCTTTTCGAACACACGCGGCACAGACAGAACATAGTTCGGCTTGAAGGTCCCGAGATGTTCGACGAGGTGCGGGATGTCGCTCGTGTGGCCGACGATGACTCCGCTCTCGAGACTCGCCACCGCGATGACACGGGCGAAGACGTGGGCCAGCGGCAGGAAGAGCAGCGTCGAATTGCCTTCTTCGAGTCCCGATCCGACGGCCTCGCGAGTGGCAGCGCATTCGGCGAGGAAATTGGCGTGGGTGAGGACCACGCCCTTGGGTCGACCGGTCGTGCCCGACGTATAGATCAGTGTCGCGGCATCGGAGGAGACGGTATTGGCATGTCGCGCATCGAGTTCGGCGTCGGGGACGTCCTTGCCGCGCGCACTCAGTTCGTTGATCGCTCCGTCGTCGATGACCAACGTCTCGCGAACGGCGGGCAGCGCGTCGGTCACCTCGCGGAACTTGTCGCGGTGGTTGTCGTCCTCGACGATCAGCATCACGGTGCCCGAGTCGTCGAGGAGGTACTGCACCTGGTCGGGTGCCGAGGTCTCGTACACCGCGACGGTCGTGGCGCCCGCCCGCCAGATGGCGTAATCGAGCACCGACCACTCATACCGCGTGGCCGAACAGATGGCGACGCGGTCGCCCGGCTCGACGCCCGATGCGATGAGCCCCTTGGCGACGGCGTCGACCTCGTCGGCGAAATGCTTGGCGGTCACCGTGATCCACTCGCCCGACGACAGGCGTCGGAAGAGTGGCAGCGTTGGGCGCTCGTCACGGTAACGGAGGAGAGTGTCGACCAGCGTGGCCTTGTCTTCGACGGTCAAATCCGACGGAGTGGCGTACTGCTGCATGTAGGTGGCTCCCTGAAGCGTGTGATCCGGCATTTCGGACATAGGCGAGGTCGGGTGTGATGCCGATCGCGAATGTTGGCACCGAGAGTAGCAGGGTAGTGGTGCGCGTCACATTCGGGTGGAACGATGCCGGTCACGGCCGCGCCGTACGCGAATGCCGCTTTCAGCGGCCTCGCGGATTAGAGTTGAGTCGATGAACGGGACACCCAGACCATGACCGACAGCCCGACCCCCGACGCACCGTCGATCACCTTCGACGATCTCGACATCGACGAGCGCGTACGCAACGCCATTGCCGATGTCGGCTACGAGACCCCGTCGCCCATCCAGGCGGCCACGATTCCTCCGCTCATGGAGGGCCGCGACGTCGTCGGCCTCGCCCAGACAGGCACCGGTAAGACAGCGGCATTCGCCATTCCCATCCTGTCGCGCATCGACCCGCAGATCCGCAGGCCGCAGGCGCTGATCCTCGCTCCCACCCGCGAACTCGCTCTGCAGGTGTCCGAGGCTTTCGGCAAGTACTCGGCGCACATGCCCGACGTGCGTGTGCTGCCGATCTACGGCGGACAGAGTTACGGCGTGCAGCTCGCGGGCCTCAAGCGGGGGGCGCAGATCATCGTCGGCACCCCCGGGCGTGTGATCGACCACCTCGACAAGCACACCCTCGACATCTCCCAGCTCGATTTCCTCGTGCTCGACGAAGCCGACGAGATGCTGACGATGGGCTTCGCCGAGGATGTCGAACGCATTCTCGCCGAGACTCCCGACGACAAGCAGGTGGCGCTGTTCTCGGCGACCATGCCGAGCGCGATCCGACGACTCGCCCAGCGATACCTGCACGACGCGCAGGAGATCACGGTCAAGGCCAAGACCGCGACGGCGCAGAACATCACGCAGCGCTATCTGCAGGTCTCTCACCAGCGCAAACTCGACGCGCTCACGCGTTTCCTCGAGGTCGAGACGTTCGACGCGATGATCGTGTTCGTCCGGACGAAACAAGCAACCGAGGAACTCGCGGAGAAACTTCGTTCACGCGGGTTCTCGGCGGTCGCCATCAACGGCGACATGGTGCAGGCGCAGCGTGAGAGGACGATCAACCAGCTCAAGGCGGGAGGGATCGACATCCTCGTCGCCACGGACGTGGCCGCCCGCGGACTCGACGTCGACCGCATCTCCCATGTCGTCAACTACGACATCCCGCACGACACCGAGTCCTATGTGCACCGCATCGGGCGCACCGGTCGAGCAGGCCGATCGGGCAACGCACTGCTGTTCGTCTCGCCGCGCGAGCGTCACCTGCTGCGCGCCATCGAGCGTGCGACGCGTCAGCCGCTCACCGAGATCGATCTGCCGTCGGTCGACGACGTGAACGCGCAGCGCGTCGCGCGGTTCGCCGACTCGATCACCGAGAACCTGGCGTCGGAGAACCTCGACATGTTCCGGCAGTTGATCGAGAACTACGCGCGTGACAACGACGTGGCGATGGCCGATATCGCGGCAGCGCTGGCCCTCGAGACCCGCGACGGCGGTTTCCTCATGGCACCGGACCCGCCGAAGAGTGAGCGGCCGGAGCGCCGGGAACGGGCACCTCGGTCGGGTGGGGGCACTTTTGCCACCTATCGGATCGCCGTCGGGCGCAAACACAAGGTGTCCCCGGGCGCCATCGTCGGCGCTATCGCCAACGAGGGTGGCCTCACTCGGGGTGACTTCGGCAACATCAGCATCCGCGACGACTTCTCACTCGTGGAGCTTCCTGAGGATCTCGACCGCGACACCTTGGATCGTCTGCGACATACGCGAATCGGCAAGAATCCGATCGATATCCGGCGCGACCAGGGGCCGCCCCGTGCTCGTGGGGGCAAACGCAATGGTCAGGGCGGTGGCGGCTTCAACCGCGACCGTCACGGCAAGCGTGGTGACAGCTGGGGCAAACGCGGCAATCCGCGCGTGGCGGGGCGCGGGCGAGGCTGACACACACGCCTTTTCGGGTCCTTTCCTGAGAGCTGACCGGTGGTGCGGAGGTGGACAGATCGATATCTTTCCGTAACCTTTTTTGAGGGGAAGATGCGTTCTGACCGCACCGGCTCCCATACGCAAGCAGAAGTTCGATTTCAGGAGTGAGTCACCAGTGTCAGTGGTGAGTGCGATTACCGCAGCAGAAGCCATCGATCATGTCGAGCACGGCGACGCCGTCGTCGTCGACGCCCGTCCGCAGGTCGTCCGTCATCAGGGCAGTGTGCCCGGCGCGGTCGTCGTCGACCCGAACGAGGTCGCAACCCGACTCGCTCCCACGCCCACCGGGTCTTTCCCGCTGGTCAGTGATCGCGACACCGAGATCGCCGTCGTGTCGGTACGGTCGCAGGCTCCGCGTATCGCAGAGCAGATCGCAGGCCTGGGTTACACCAACGTGCACTACATCGACGGCGGGTTCCCCGCCCTGCGCGGTACCGCCGGTCGCTGAGCTGCTTTCACGACGGTGTCGTCAACACAGCTGGCTCGCCGGGGCCTTGGTAGCGTTGACGAACTCTGGTAACCAGGCGGGAAGGCAGCACGCGCATGACCAACGACACTCCTGATGAGCGTCGGGATCAGGTGTCGAGGCTGCTCGGCTTCCTCCGCGGCCTGGTGCGTTCGCGGTCGGTGTCGGTCACCGATGTCGACGCCCATCCCGCCGTGTTGTGGGTGGGGAAGTCCACGCCGGTATCCGTGCGCGCGGGAGCGACACCGGGCCGCGCGGTCGTTGCACTCTCGCCCGACGACGACCAGTACGAGCAGTTGTCGGCGATGGTCGACGATCTCATCGCCGAACCGGAGACACTCGAACTCGTCCTTGCCAGTGCACTCGTCACCGTCGTCGACCGTGAGAACGACGCCGAGCCTGTTGTCCGCGAACACCTGCTGACCCAGGATGTCGTCGCCGAGCGCGATCCGGAATCCGGCGCCATCACGGTCTCACTCGGATCCGGCGCCGTCCCGATGATGCATGACACCCACCTGCTCGCGTCCATCGACGGCATCGACCTCTCGGAGTCGATCACACCGAGAGGCCGTGCCGCAGGGCTCACCAACGTCGCGAACCCGGCTGCAGAACAGGTGATCGCCGCGTGGCGCGAGGCCGTCGTCGTCGACGACAACCAGGTGTCGCTGACCGTCGACATGGCGCCCGCCATCGTC
The DNA here is from genome assembly GCF_020735545.1 of Gordonia otitidis. Classification (NCBI taxonomy): domain Bacteria; kingdom Bacillati; phylum Actinomycetota; class Actinomycetes; order Mycobacteriales; family Gordoniaceae; genus Gordonia; species Gordonia otitidis. Next base: position 166,106 of record NZ_CP085974.1, on the reverse strand, counting down.
CTGCGCAACCGCGGCGCGGGTTCGGCGCTGCGCTTCTACGACGCGATGCTGGCCGCGCTGCGCGACGACGACACCGAGGTGCCGATCGGGCTCGCGCAGCTCGTCGCCCCCATCGAAGCCGCCGACCGGGTGGCGGCCCTGAACCGACCGGGCACCACGCCTGCAACCGAACTCGTGGCCGACGCGATGTTCCCGCTCGCGTCCAACGTCGAGCAGCGTGACGTCCTGGCCCAGTTGGGTGTCGACAGCGGTGTGGTCGTCGAGGGGCCCCCGGGTACGGGTAAGACCCAGACCATCGCGAACGTGGTGTCGGCGCTTTTGGCCAAGGGGCAGCGCGTGCTCGTGACCAGCGAGAAAGCCAACGCTTTGCAGGTGCTGCGTGACCTCCTCCCACCAGAACTGCGTGAGTTGACCGTCTCGCTGGCTGACATCAGCACCGACAATCACGACGCCGTGGTGTCGGGAGTCGAGGCGATCGCCGACCGCAAATCGAGCTTTTCCGCGGGGGTCGCCGACGCGGAGATCGACGACCTCGCATTCCGTCGCGAACAGGCACTCGACCGACGAGAACGTGCGCTTGGGGGCCTCTGGGATCTGCGTACCTCCGAGACCGAGGTGCACGAGTGGGTCGCGGGCGACTACCGAGGCACCGCTGCGGCGGTGGTTCGCGCATGCAATGCCGACGCAGCCCGGTTCGATTGGCTGCCCGGGCCGCTCGAGGGTGCGTTGCCTCCCCTCGACCGGGGTGAGTTCACCCGACTTCTCGAACTGCTCCGCAGAATCGGCGACACCGCCGATCGGCTCGCCCAACGGCTGCCCGATCTCGACGAGTACCTGCCGGACACGATGACGATGGACGCGATCTGTCAGCGCATCGGACATCGACCCGAAGAGCCGATGGTCGGCAGCGGCTCGCTCATGTCGATTCTCTCGGACGTGCGCAGCGAGCCGTTGTTGCGGATCAAGGGCATCTGCGATCACCTCGCTGTCGCGTCCGGTGAGGTGGCGACATTCCCGCCGCTGATCGTCGACATGGCGGACAGGTTGCTCGCGGGCCAGGAAGCGCATCTGTGGACGCGCGTGACCGCACTCTCGTCAGTGATCGCCGATGCCGCCCGGCGCGACCATGCAATCGGGGCGCACGTGGTCGTGGTCGAGAATGCTCGACCTGGCGACGGTCAACTCTTCGCCGCAGCCGCCGCGCACCTCCGTGACGGCGGCCGCTGGCGAGGCCGTCTGTTGCGATCCGAACAGCAACGGGCAGTTGAGGATTCGGGTGTCATCGCCACCGTGGACGGTCGCCGCCCCACTGATGCCGAGAGCCTCGGACTCGTCGCGGATCATCTCGCGGTACTCGACGCCGTGCATCAGGTTCAGCGGGTGCTCGCCGACCTGCACGTCCCGGTCGACACCTCGGGATCGCGATCCAAACAGCTCAACCAACTCGTTCGCCTCGACACCCAACTCTCGTGGGTGTCCGACCTGCTCTCCGCGCGAGATCAGTTGATCCACGAACTGGAATACATCAGCCCCGGTGGCCCTCGGCCGCGCAGCGTCGCCGAGGTGGCAGAAGTCGCACGTGAAGGCGCATCCATCGCCGCAGCCAACGACGCTGTGCTCGCCGAGCAGGAACTGGCCGAACACGCGTACCGGCTGTCCACCGAGGTCGAAAAGGGACCGTCACACGAAGGCGACGCGCTCGTCGCGGCGCTTGCCAACGCCGACGCCGAGTCGATCCGAACGGCTCGGCGCGCCTTCACCGCCGCGCGCGGTGAGTTGCAGGATCAGGCGGCCCTCGATCTACTCGCGCTGCGACTCCGCACCAAAGCGCCGGAATTCTATGCCGCGCTCGCGGACTCGCCTGACGACCCGGCCTGGGACGCGCGGCTCCGCGATGTGGTCGCCGCGTGGGAATGGCGCCGAGCACGCACCTGGGCGGTCGAGCGTAGCGATCCGCACGCAGAGGCCCGGTTGGCCTCCGCGCTTGACGAGGCCGACGCCGATATCGCCCAGTTGACCACCGCCCTCGCGACCGCCCGCGCGTGGCGGGCCTGCCTGGCGCGCACCACCGTTGCGCAGGTTCAGGCTCTGCAGTCCTACCGCGACCACATGATCAATCTGGGCAAGGGATCAGGCAAGCACGCCAATCGCTTCCGAACGGCAGCGCGCGAGGCGATGGAACAGGCGCAATCGGCGGTGCCCGCGTGGATCATGTCGACCAGTCAGGTCGCCGACATGCTTCCGCCCGAACCGAACTCATTCGATGTGGTGATCGTCGACGAGGCGAGCCAGGCCGACATCACCAGTTCGTTCCTGCTCTGGCTTGCACCACGGGTCATCGTGGTCGGTGACGACAAACAGTGCGCCCCGCGCGGTCTGAGCGGCACATCGCTCGACGACGCCTTCGCCAAGCTCGACGCGGAGCTCCCTGATCTCCCGCACTATTTGCGCGACGGTCTGACCCCACGATCGAGTCTGTTCTCGCTGTTGCGCAGTCGATTCGGCCACCTGATCCGGTTGCGCGAGCACTTCCGGTCGATGCCCGAGATCATCGAGTACTCCTCGCGACAGTTCTACAGCGGATCGCCGCTCGTGCCGGTCCGGCAGTTCGGCGCCGAGCGGCTCGACCCGCTGCGCACCGTACGCGTCGACGGTGTGGCGATCGGTCAGGGGCAGTCGCTGGTGAACGAGGGCGAAGCTGCCGCGATCGCGGCGACCGTGCTCGACTGCCTTGCCGATCCGGCTTACGCCGGAATGGATTTCGGTATCATCGCTCTGCAGGGCAGCAAGCAGGTCGACGCGATCACTCGCGTTCTGCGCGACGTGGTCGATGAACAGACGTGGCGTGCACGCCGCATCCGTGTCGGAACGCCGCCTGACTTCCAGGGCGACGAGCGCCACGTCATGTTCCTGTCGATGGTGGTCTCCGACCCCGCGTCGCTGAGTGCGTTGACGCGTGCGGAATCGCAGCGCAGGGTGAACGTCGCGGCCTCTCGTGCCATGGACCAGATGTGGTTGTTCCACTCGGTCGCACTCGACGACCTCGGGACCAACGATCTGCGCTACTCGCTTCTGGGCTACCTGCAGGCCAACCAGGGGCCGACGATCCCACCGATGCCGTCGGATGTTCCCGACGACGAGCGTGTCGAACCGTTCGACAGTCTCTTCGAGCAGCGGGTCTTCAATCGACTTGCGGCGCTCGGCTATCACGTGACCCCGAAAGTCGTAGTCAACAACCGTGTCATCGACCTCGTGGTCATGGGCTCGGAGGGCAGGATGGCCGTCGAGTGCGACGGAGACGAATTCACCTCGACGGGTGCGCAGGCGCGCTCGGACATGGAGCGGGAGCGCGAATTACGCCGCTGCGGGTGGGAGTTCGCGCGCGTGCGTGAGTCGGAGTTCGAGCTCGACGCCGACACCGCACTCACTACGGTGATCGGACTCCTCGACCGTCGTGGAGTCAAGCCGGGGTCTGTGGCGGTGAGCGCCTCGCGCGATGTCGCCGCGTGGGAGCCGATCGATCTGACGGCAGCCGAATAGCGTTCGCGGCTGTGGGGACGTGTCGGCCAACCTAATCGGCTTTGCCTGCGCGTGCTGCGCGCACCCGCTCGATGATGTCGGGTAACCCGCGTGCCGCCGTCGTCCTGATGCTGTGAGTGGCGATGGAACTGAGCCCCGACGGCTGAGGATTGAGTTCGATCACCGGGATGCCACGTGCGGCCGCCCGCTCGGGCAGAGCCGCTGCGGGGTAGACGATCCCGCTCGTCCCCACGACGATGATCGCGTCTGCGGCGTCGAAGACCTGCTCGGCGCGCGCCCAGGCATCCGCGGGGAGTGACTCTCCGAACCATACGACACCCGGACGCACAGGCGACAAGCAGATAGGACACGCGGGCGGTTCGACTGGTCGCTCGTCTGTCGCCGTGGACGGATCGGCGTCGGTTCCCTGGTACGGATGGCCACAGCGTGAGCATCGCGGCGCGAAGAGGCTGCCGTGCAGATGACTGACGACCGTGTTGCCCGCGCGCTCGTGCAGGTCGTCGACGTTCTGCGTCACCACCATCACCGACGGCATGTCGCCCGTGCCGTCGGCCGACTCCGCAAGAGCCGTCAGTGCGACGTGCCCGGCATTGGGTTCTGCTTCGCTGACGAGGTGTGCGCGCCACTGATACCAACCCCACACGAGAGCGGGGTCGGCGTTCCAGGCCTCAGGGGACGCGAGTTGTTCCGGGTCGAAGTTCTCCCACAGTCCCGTCTGGGCGTCGCGGAAGGTCGGCACCCCGCTGTCCGCCGACATTCCCGCGCCGGTGAACACAATGATCCATTCGGCGCCGGCCAGCACGTCGACCGCGGCCTGGGGAATCCGCTCGGGCGCGTCACCCTCGGGCGTGTTCACTGCTGCTCGATGCGTTCGCGGACCGCTTCGCTCACCACGCGTGCCGTCGAGTCGGGATCTCGGACGCGACGGATCGCCAGCGACCGGAGTACGCGCAGTTTGTCCCCGCGATGTCGGGGGATCACATGCAGATGTGTGTGGAACACGGTTTGGAACGCGGCTCTACCGTCGTTGATCACGAGGTTCGCACCGTCGGCACCTTCGCCACCCGGACGCAGGGGTGCGTTTCGCAGGGCGGTGGCCACGAGTTGTCCGGCGCGCATCACCGCTGCACCGTCGTCGACCGAGAGGTCCGCGAGGCCCGTCGAGTGTGTCCGGGGCACGATGAGAACGTGGCCGCGCGTCACCGGCCTGATATCGAGAAAGCCCACCACGTCGTCGTCCTCGTACACCGTGCGGGCTGGTGCGGAGCCGTCGACGATCCGGCAGAACACGCAGTCACTCATCCCTGCACCCTAACGACTCGTGGGGGAGGACTCGACCGCGCCACGAGTTCGCGTATGTCGCAGCCCGCGACACGCAGTGCGCCACGTCACATAACGATTGGATAACGGCGTTGCAGGCCCCGCATTTCGCGCGGGTTGTCGATTGAAACACCCTGCGAACTGGTCGAACGTCGCCACGGCGAACGACGCCTCATGGCGTTCGCCTTGTTACTCGCGGGACTACTCGCGGGTATACCTGACGGTCGGAAACAACATGAGGACTCCCTCACGTTTGTGTGCCATCATGAGTTCCACGTTCATGTCGACGACGTACCAGCGCTGGTTCGTCTGTCGCCCGCCACAGCGTCAAAGGTGTTGCTGGGCAAGCATGTTCGTGAGCCACGTGTGCGCGACCCGGCGTTTGACCCCCCGCCGCCGGGTCGCCACACCGTGCCCGTATCCAGACCCTGAACTCCTGCACCTCACACACGCCGAGTCCCGATCCACGAGGAGAGCCCGTGACCGTCGACCAATTCCGCCCCGGAGCACACGGAACCCGCCCCACCGGCGGACCCGCCGAATCGCTGATGGATCGACTCGCGGCAGGCGAGCGGTACGCAGTCAGTTTCGGCGGACAGGGCGGTCCGTGGTTGTCGACGCTCGCCGAACTGGTCGTCGACGCCGACCTCGAACACAAGCTCGCGACCGCGGTCGCTGTTGCCGAGCGCATGGTCGCACCGGTCGCCGACTCGCTGGAGATCGCTCGACCGGACGGATTCCATCCGCTGGCGTGGGTCAGGGCAGCCGACGCCGGGGAGGAGATACCCTCCGACGCCGAACTCGCCGACTTCGCACTGAGTGGACCAGGTGTCCTCCTGAGCCAGGTCGCAGCCGTCGAGTCGCTCAAGAAGCAGGGCTTCGATGCCGACCTGATCGCACCTGTCGCGGTTGTCGGGCATTCACAGGGATCGCTTGCCGTCGACGCCATTCGGCACGGCGAGAGTGGATGCGGGCAGCTGCTGGCCATCGCGCATCTCATCGCCGCGGCGGGAACCCTCGTCGCCCGCCGCCGAGGGCTGGCGACCACGCCGGACGGCTCGCCGATGTTGTCGGTATCGAATGTGACTCCGGAGCGGGTCGACGAGATCCTGAAGGCCTACCGCGAGCAACTACCCGAGGCCGAGTTGGCCACTGCGCCCGTCATCGCGATCCGCAACAACCGACGTTCGGTCGTATTGTCCGGAGCACCACGACATCTCGCGGCATTCGCCGCCGAATGCGAACGCATTGCGGCAGCTGAGGCCGACGAGCGCAAGCGCAAGGTCACCGGCGGCGCCCCGTTCGCGCCGATCCTCGACGAACTGTCGGTCAGCATCGCGTTCCATCACCCGGGTATGGCCGACGCGGTGGCCCAGGTGCGCGAGTGGGCGCAGGAGTGTGGGATCGACGCCGAACTCGCAGCGCGGCACGCCGAGTCGATACTCGTCGCGCCCGTCGACTGGGTTGCCGACATCGACGGCGTGATCGCCGAGGGTGCCGCGTGGATCCTCGATTTCGGCCCGAGTGATCTCGCAACCCGACTGACCGCGCCGCTCGTGCGCGGGCAGGGTGTCGGCCTGGTCTCGACCGCGTTGCGCGGCGGACAGCGAAATCTCTTCAGCCCCGGTGGGATTCCCGAGGTCGCGCGCCGCTGGTCCGACTTCGCCCCGACGCTGGCTGTTCTTCCCGACGGACGTCGCGTCGTGCAGACGGCGTTCACCCGTCTCACCGGACGCTCTCCGATGCTTCTGGCGGGCATGACTCCGACCACCGTCGACCCTGCGATCGTCGCTGCTGCCGCGAATGCGGGGCACTGGGCAGAACTCGCCGGTGGTGGCCAGGTCACCGAGGAGATCTTCGCGCGTAACGTGGCCACGCTGAGCGACCTGCTCGAGCCGGGCCGTGAAGCGCAGTTCAACGCACTGTTCCTCGATCCGTACCTGTGGAAACTGCAGCTCGGCGGCAAGCGTCTGGTGCAGAAGGCACGTGCGCAGGGAGCTCCGATCGATGGTGTGATCGTTTCGGCGGGTATCCCCGAACTCGAGGACGCTGTGGCCATGGTCGACGAGTTCGTCGACGCGGGACTGCGTTTCGTGGCCTTCAAGCCGGGCACCGTCGAGCAGATCCGGTCGGTGATCCGCATCGCTGCCGAGGTCCCGCAGCATCCGGTCATCGTGCAGATCGAAGGTGGGCGCGCGGGTGGTCACCATTCGTGGGAAGACCTCGACGACCTGCTGCTCTCGACCTACGCGGAGCTTCGCGTCCGTGACAACGTCGTCATCTGCGTCGGTGGCGGAATCGGCACGCCGGAGCGCGCCAGCGAGTATCTGACCGGCACGTGGGCGACGCGGCACGGATATCCGTCGATGCCCCTCGACGGCATCCTGGTCGGAACCGCCGCGATGGCGACCGCCGAGGCGACCACCGCTCCCGAGGTCAAGCAGCTGCTCGTCGACACCGAGGGCGTCGACGAGTGGATCGGTGCGGGCAGGGCTGCCAACGGAATGGCTTCCGGCCGGAGCCAGCTCGGTGCCGACATCCACGAGGTCGACAACGCGGCCTCACGCTGCGGTCGGTTGCTCGACGAGGTCGCGGGTGATTCGGATGCCGTTGCGCAGCGGCGGGACGAGATCGTGGCAGCGATGTCGCCCACCGCGAAGCCGTACTTCGGCGACGTCGACACCATGACCTACCGGCAATGGCTCGACCGTTACGCGGACCTGGCGGTGGGGGACGGTCGTACCGACCATGTTCCGTGGGCAGACATCACCTGGCAGCAGCGGTTCGTCGACATGCTGCAGCGCACCGAGGCGCGCATGCACCCGAAGGATTCGGGGCCGGTGCCCACGATGTTCGCCGATATCGCCACGACAGACGATCCGCATGCGGCGATCGATGCGCTCGGTGGTGTCTACCCCGACATCGAGAGCGACATCCTGCATCCGGCGGACGTCGCCTTCTTCCTCGGCCTGTGCCGCACCCCGGGCAAACCGGTGAACTTCGTGCCCGTCATCGACAAGGACGTTCGTCGTTGGTGGCGAAGCGACTCCCTGTGGCAGGCGCACGACGCGCGGTACGGCGCCGATGCCGTCTGCATCATCCCGGGTCCGGTCGCCGTCTCCGGTATCACGCGCGTCGACGAACCGGTCGGAGCGCTTCTCGACCGGTTCGAGGCCAAGGTTGTCGACGACCTGACCGCCGACGGCGTGACCGCCGAATCCGTCACCGCTCGCAAGCAATCCGGAACGCCGAACGCAGGTCTTCTCGGCGCGGTGCTGAGCGCCGACGACGTCTCATGGGCCGGCCGCATCGTGCCGAGTCCGGTTGCGCTGCTCGGTGATCGCGAGTCGTGGGAGGTGTGCTCGGAGGGCCGGGCCGAACATGCGGCGACGGGCGCCGTACTCGAGCACCACGGTGAGGACAGGTTCGACCTCGTGGTACCCATCTCGGGATCGTCCGTACGCATTCCGTTGCGTGTCGACCGCAGCATCGCCGACGGGGGCAGTCCGCGCGTCGAGCGGGCCGATGCCGCGGGAGCGATGCGTGAGATCCTCACCGTGGCCGCAGGCGGACGCCTCGCCGAGGTCGTCGACGGTGTCGCGATCACCCGCGTCGACTGGAGCGGCGACGGCGTCTCCGACCACGCCGTGGTGACCGCCAACACGCTGCCCGCACAGCTGCATGCTGTGACGCCGTCGCAGCCGTTCGGATTCGCGGTGCCCGATACGCTCGTCGGTGCCTGCTGGCCGAGTGTCTTCGCTGTGATCGGCGCTGCCACCACCGACGACGGGGTGCCCGTTGTCGAGGGCTTGCTCGATCTCGTCCACCTCGACCACACCATCGAGATACTCGGCGCGATCCCCGGGCAGGACACAGAACTCACCGTGGTCGCGCGCTCCGGCGCTGTGCGCGACACCTCGGTTGGACGAGTCATCGATGTCGACGTCGAGATCTCGGGTCCCGACGGCGACATCGCCCGCATGGCAGAACGATTCGCCATCCGCGGTCGTGTCGGTGACGCCGACCTCGACGATCCGCAGCGCGCCGGGGGCGCGACCCGAGACGAGTCGACGGCAACCCGCAAGCTGCTGCGTACCGCCACCCTCACCGCCCCGACCCGTATGGGTGCGTTCGCAGTGGTGTCCGGCGACCGCAATCCGATCCACACGGATTCGTCGGCGGCCAAACTCGCCGGGCTCGGCGAGCCGATCGTGCACGGGATGTGGCTGTCGGCAGCTGCCCAGCATGTGGTGACCGCAGCCGATTCGCGTAACAGGGTTCCGTCGCCGCGACCGATCATCGGGTGGACGGCGCGATACCTGGGAATGGTTCGTACCGGCGACGCGATCTCGGTCCGCGTCGACCGCGTCGGACTCGATCACGGCCGCGAGGTCGTCGAGGTGACCTGCAAGGTCGGCGACACTCTGGTGATGAGTGCGACGGGTCTTCTCGCCGCGCCACGCACCGTGTACGCATTCCCGGGACAGGGAATCCAGAGCAAGGGCATGGGGCTCGACGCCCGATCGCGCTCCAAGGCGGCCCGGGCGATCTGGGATCGCGCGGACAAGCACACGCGCACAGCGCTCGGCTTCTCGATTCTGGCTGTCGTGCGCGACAATCCGACGACCCTGGTGGCTAATGGCACGACCTACAACCACCCGGACGGCGTGCTGTACCTGACCCAGTTCACCCAGGTCGCCATGGCGACGCTCGGTGTCGCGCAGATCGCGGAGCTCAAGGAGGCCGGCGGCTTCGTCGACGGAGCGATCACCTGTGGACACTCGGTCGGTGAGTACAACGCGCTGGCCGCATGCGCGGGAGTTCTTCCCCTCGAAGCGGTACTGGAGGTGGTCTTCCAGCGTGGTGAGGCCATGCACCATCTGGTTCCCCGAGATGATCTCGGACGCAGCGACTATCGCATGGCGGCGATTCGTCCCAGCCAGTTCGGTCTCGCCGACGCCGACGTCGAGTCATTCGTCGGGGAGGTCGGGGAGTCGATCGGCGAGTTCCTCGAGGTGGTCAACCTCAATCTGCTCGGCTCGCAGTACGCGATCGCGGGCACCGTGCGCGGCCTCGAGCACCTCGAAGCCGAAATCGAGCGTCGTCGAACCGAATTCGGTGGCAAACGATCCTTCATCCTCGTCCCCGGGATCGACGTCCCGTTCCACTCGACGGTGCTGCGTGCCGGAGTACCGGAATTCCGGGGCAAGCTCGACGAACTGCTGCCCGAGCGTATCGACCCGGACATCCTCGTCGGGCACTACATCCCGAACCTGGTGCCGCGCCTGTTCACCCTTGACCGGGCATTCGTCGAAGAGGTTGCGGCCCTGGTGCCGTCCGAACCGCTCGATGCCGTCCTCGCCGACTGGGACGCCCGTGCAGCCGATCCCGCAGGCCTCGCACGAGTCCTGTTGATCGAATTGCTCGCCTGGCAGTTCGCGAGCCCCGTGCGCTGGATCGAGACGCAGGACCTCCTGTTCGGCGGGGCCGAGCGTGGCGGGTTGGGCATCCAACGTTTCGTCGAGATCGGGCTCAAGGGCGCACCGACGCTCGCGGGCCTGGCCACCAACACACTCAAACTCGACGACTACAGCTCTGCGACAACGGAAGTGGTGAATCTGGAGCGCGACTCCGATGTCATCCTCGCCAAGGACGCCGGCCAAGAACTCGACGACGAGCCCGTCTCCGAAGCCCCTGCGCAGGCCGCTTCCGAGTCCGCTGCTTCCGAGTCCGCAACACCCGCGCAGGCTGCCCCGTCAGCTGCTGCGCCTGCCGCGCCTACCGCGCCTGCGGGTGCGCCACGGCCCGACGACATCGCCTTCGGCCCGTCGGATGCGGTGCGTGCTGTTGTGGCGCTCTGGACCAAGATCCGCCCGGAGCAGATCGGTGCCGCCGACACCATCGAGGCGCTGTGCGACGGCGTGTCGTCGCGGCGCAACCAGCTGCTCCTCGACATCGGCGGCGAGCTCGGGCTCGGCGCGATAGACGGCGCCGCAGAGGCCGACATGGTCGCACTCGCCGCGACGGTCGACAGCCTCGCGCGGGGCTACCGACCGTTGGGTGCTGTTCTCACCGACGCGGTCTCCGACCAGGTACGCAAGGTACTCGGCCCCGTCGGCAAGCGTCAGGCATACATCGCCGATCGGGTGACCGGTGTGTGGCAACTGGGCTCCGGTTGGGGTCTGCACACCACCGTCGCACTCGCGCTCGGCACGCGCGACGGGGCTAGTGTCCGCGGCGGCGAGCTCGGCGACCTGCTCGATGGCCCGCTCGCGAACACCGACGCTCTCGACGCGCTCATCGATCGTGCAGTCGCCGCGGTAGGGGCCTCTCGTGGAATCGCGGTCGCCAAGCCGGCGTCGGAGAGCGGTGGCGGCGCAACGGTCGACGCCGCCGCACTGGGCGAGTTCACCGAGCAGCTCACGGGACGCAGCGGTGTGCTGGCGTCGGCCGCCTACACCGTGCTGGCCAAGCTGGGACTCACGGAGGACGAGACCGCACCCGAACTCGCCGAGAGTGTGGATTCCTCGCTCGCCGAGCGTGTCAGCGCAGAACTGGGGTCCGATTGGGCGCGGACAGTCGCGCCGGCGTTCGATGCCGACAAGATCGTGCTGGTCGACGACCGGTGGGCGACGAGTCGTGAGGACCTGGTGCGCATCTGGCTGACCGCCGACACCGATCTCGACGACCACGACGCCGTCGTCGACTCCTTTGCGGGTGCGGGACAGACCGTCGCGCAGCACGCCGCGTGGTGGCAGGGCAAGGCCCGTGCCGCGGGAGAAGCCGTGCACGCGCAGATCTTCGGCGCGATCGCCGGAGCAGCCGAGGTGCCGGGAGCGGGTGAATGGTCCGACGAGGTCGCCGTGGTGACCGGCGCGGGCAAGGGATCGATCGCCGCGGGTGTGATCGCAGGGCTACTCGCGGGCGGCGCGACGGTGATCGCGACGACATCGAAACTCGACTCCGACAAGCTCGCCTTCTACAAGAAGCTCTACCGCGACAACGCACGCCACGACGCCGCACTCTGGGTCGCACCGACGAACATGGCCTCCTACACCGACGTCGACGACCTCGTCGAATGGGTCGGCAGTGAGCAGACCGAGAACATCGGTGGCACAACGGCTGTGATCAAGCCCGCCATGAAACCGACGCTGCTGTTCCCGTTCGCCGCCCCGCGGGTCGCCGGAGACCTCACCGATGCCGGCGCTCGTGCGGAACTCGAGATGAAGGTACTTCTCTGGTCGGTCGAGCGGCTCATCGCCGGACTGTGTGCGATCGGCGCGGACCACGACATCGCAGCCCGCCTGCACGTCGTGCTCCCCGGATCGCCCAACCGCGGCATGTTCGGTGGAGACGGAGCATACGGAGAGGCCAAGGCTGCGCTCGACGCACTCGTCACGCGCTGGTCGGCGGAGGAATCCTGGGGCGCGCGAACCACTCTCGCGCATGCGCTGATCGGTTGGGTGCGCGGCACCGGACTGATGGGGCACAACGACGGCATGGTCGCTGCCGTGGAGGCCGCGGGTGTGCAGACGTGGAGCACCGACGAGATGGCGGAGAACCTGCTCGGATTGTGCGTTCCCGAGCAGCGCATCGCTGCCCGTGACGCGGCGATCCTGGCCGACTTCACCGGAGGACTCGATCCCTCCATCGACCTCAAGGCATTGGCCGCCGATCAGGAGACCGTCGAGGGATCGGCTGAGGCGGACGACGTCGAGACTGCCACGGTCGCGGCGCTGCCCGCCCCGGCACGGGCTGTCACGGGTATGGCCCCCGCATGGCCATCGATCGACGCCGCGCCCGAGGACCTCGTGGTCATCGTCGGTGCGGGTGAGCTCGGACCCTACGGTTCGTCGCGCACCCGATTCGAGATGGAGGTCGATGAAAAGCTCAGCGCCGCAGGTGTGTTGGAGCTCGCGTGGAACACCGGTCTCGTTGCCTGGGATGACGCGCCCAAGCCGGGCTGGTACGACACCGAGAGCGGTGACCCGGTCGACGAGGCCGACATCGCCGAGCGCTACCACGACGAGGTGGTGGCACGGTGCGGTATCCGCCGCTACGCCGACGACGGTGCGATGGTCGACAACACGTCGCCGCTGCTCACGTCGATCTTCCTCGACGAGGACCTCAGCTTCACGGTCAGTTCCGAGGACCAGGCACGAGCATTCGCTGCCGCCGACCCCGACAAGACACGGATCGCGCCGATCTCCGACACCGGCGACTGGCGGGTCACGCGTCTGGCCGGAACCGAGATCCGCGTACCCCGCAAGTTTGAACTCAGCCGGACAGTCGGTGGACAGATCCCGACCGGATTCGACCCGACCCGTTGGGGCGTCACGCCGGACATGGTGGAGTCGATCGACCGGGTGGCGCTGTGGAATCTCGTCGCGACCGTCGATGCGTTCCTGTCCTCGGGATTCACCCCGTCGGAACTGATGCGTTGGGTCCATCCCGGTCTGGTGGCGAACACGCAGGGCACCGGTATGGGTGGCATGACCTCGATGCGGGAGCTGTACGTCAACACCCTCCTCGGGGAGGCGAAAGCCAACGACATCCTGCAGGAGGCACTCCCCAACATCGTTGCCGCACACGTCGTCCAGTCGTACGTCGGAAGCTACGGTGCGATGATCCATCCGGTCGCGGCGTGCGCGACGGCCGCGGTGTCGGTCGAGGAGGGCGTCGACAAGATCCGCCTCGGCAAGGCGATGTTCGCCGTGGCAGGTGGATTCGATGATCTCGGGATCGAAGGCATCGTCGGGTTCGGCGACATGTCGGCCACCGCGGAGTCGGCGAAGATGGCTGCCCGTGGGATCGACGAGCGGCGCTACTCGCGCGCCAACGATCGCCGACGCGGCGGGTTCGTCGAATCAGCCGGTGGCGGAACGATTCTGCTGGCGCGGGGCGACGTGGCTGCGCAGTTGGGGCTGCCGGTGCTGGGTGTGGTTGCCTGGGCGCAGAGCTTCGGCGACGGGGTGCACACGTCGATTCCCGCGCCGGGACTAGGCGCGCTCGGAGCCGCCCGCGGTGCCCTCGGGTCCCCGCTGGCGAATGCGCTGAACGCGCTGGGGGTGACCGCAGACGACGTCGCGGTGGTGTCCAAGCACGACACCTCCACGCGCGCCAACGATCCCAACGAGTCCGAACTGCACGAGCGGCTCGCGGACGCGATCGGCAGGACGCCGGGAGCGCCGTTGTTCGTCGTCTCGCAGAAGTCGCTCACCGGCCACGCGAAGGGCGGTGCCGCGGCGTTCCAGCTCATCGGCCTCTGCCAGGTGCTGCGCGACGGCGTGATCCCGCCCAACCGCAGTCTCGACTGTGTCGACGAGCAGATGCGTGAGTACCCGCACCTGGTGTGGGCGCGTGAACCGCTCGCTCTCGGTGATCGATTCCCGCTGAAGGCAGGCCTGCTCACCAGTCTCGGATTCGGTCACGTATCGGGCCTGATCGCTGTCGTGCACCCGGAAGCCTTTGTCGCAACGCTGGATGCGGAGCAGGCACAGGAGTACCGCGAGCGGGCCAAGCGTCGTGAGCGTGATGGGGCGCAACGTCGTCTGGTCGCGATGTGTGGTGGCGAGCCCGCATATCGACGCCCCTCGGGTCGTCGTCTCGACGACACAGTCGACGAGCACGACGCGGAAGCCGGTGTGCTGCTCGACCCGGCAGCCCGCCTGACGGCCGACGGCGCGTACGGCGCAGCCGTGTCCGATGGCGCCCACGGCACAGCAGTATCCGATGGGGTCTGACGCGATGGCGGTACTCGGGGTGGGGATCGACGTCGTGTCGATCCCGGAGTTCGGTGACCAACTCGACCAGGTGGGCACCACATTCGTCGAGAGGTTCACGGTGGGCGAGCGGCGCGACGCGGCAACCGGCACGGGTGAGGACGCCCGCCATCTCGCCGCACGATGGGCGGCGAAGGAGGCGGTGGTCAAGGCGTGGTCGGTGAGCAGGTTCTCGCGTTCGCCACTACTGCCGCTGATCCGGCACAGCGACATCGAGGTCGTCACCGACACCTGGGGCCGACCGGCGATTCGATTGTCAGGCGAGATCGCCGAGCATCTCCGGGATACGACAGTGCACATCTCGCTCACGCATGACGGGGATACCGCTGCGGCAGTGGCGATCCTCGAGGGGAGTTGAGCCCGCGGGCGAGGCAGCGCGAGATCGTTGCGCCGCGGGACTCAGTTCCCGGTCGATTCCTCGAGGAGGAGGTAGCCGGCGAGCATCCGCTTGAGTTCGTCGACCGTCGCCGAGTGGTCATGCCCGTCCTGTACCGAGAAACTCAGCAACGAATAGGCAGTGTGTACGAGGACCTGCGCCATCATCTCTCGCCTGATGGTCTGCGACGGCGTCAACGGGGCAAGCAGGCGGGCGACCTGCTCGGCGAGCACCCTCTCGTTGAGCGTCGCGGTGGCCCTCGTGGCAGGCGTCGATTGGACGGCGAGCCACACCGCGCGTCGCGACGGATCGTCCCGCCAGAGTGTCGCGAGGTGGTCGAGGAACTTCTCGAGCAGATTCGGCCACTCGAGCGACGGCACCTCGGACGCGAACGCGGTGAGTTCTTCGCGAACCCCGACCGTGTCCTGGCGGTCGAGTTCGCACACGATGACGTACTTGTTGGCGAAGTACTGGTAGAGGGTTCCGATGGGAACGCCGGCACGCAGGGCGATCTCCTCGCAGGTGAGTGATTCGAACCCCACCTCTGTCAAGAGATCTCGCGCCGTGGCGAGCATCGCGGAGAACTTCCGCTTGCTGCGCTCCTGCGTCGGGCGCTTGCGGGGGACCAGCGGCTGGGGACCCACCGACGCGTCGGCGTTCACACCGACAGGTCGCGCCTGAGCTTGGCGACGTGTCCGGTCGCACGCACGTTGTACTGCGCGAGCGCGATGGTTCCGTGGTCGACGAGGAACGTCGACCTGATCACTCCGGTCACGGTCTTGCCGTAGAGCTTCTTCTCGCCGAAGGCGCCCCACTCGGTCATGACCTCTTTGTCGGGATCGGACAGCAGGGGGAATGTCAGACCCTCGGCATCGGCGAACTTCGCCAGCTTCTCCGGCTTGTCGGGGGAGATGCCGATGACGGCGATCCCCTCACCGGCCAGTTCTCCCAGGTTGTCCCGGAAGTCGCATGCCTGCTTGGTGCACCCCGGTGTCGACGCCGCGGGGTAGAAGTAGACGATGACCTTGGAGTCCTCGTAGTCCGAGAGTGATACCGACGATCCGTGCGCATCGGTGAGTGTGAACCCGGGCGCGGTGTCGCCGACGGCAAGACGGGATGTGCCAGACATGGGGGTCAGGCTAACCGATGAAGCAGGTCGGCCGGGTAATCGACCCGCAGTCGGGCAATCCGGGCATCGGGGCGGCGGCCGCGCGCGGGACGAGGCTCACGACGGCGTGATGACGTAGTCTCGACGTATCGTCTGCTCCGTCGACGCGTTCGTGACCGGCTCCGGTTCCCGCGCGCGTCGGCGGTGTCATGCGGAAAGGCGCGGATCGGCTGGTCCGCAAGTGGAGTTCGACAGTCTGGGAGGACAACTGTGGCCGGCGATACCGACCGTATCGAGCAGGACATCGTGCAGGCGCGCGAGGACCTGGCCAATACACTCGATGAACTCGCTGTCCGGGTGAGCCCGGAACGGCTCGCAAGTGACGCGAAGTCCAAGGCCCTCGCGTTCGTCAACAAACCCGTGGTCAAGGTGTCACTGGCCGTCGCGGGTGCTGTCGTGTTGGTGATCGTCGCCCGCAAGGTGATCGCGTGACTCGTGCCCGTCTCCTGGGTGGGTTCGGTGAACGGATGTCCCGGGGTTCGCGTGGACGTCGTGTAGGTGCTCTGGCCGCAGCTGGGCTCGTCGTCGTCAGCGCGGCGGCCTGCTCGCAATCACCCGAGTACCCCGAGACCGTCACCAACGCTCCCGCTCTGCAGTCGTTGGCGCAGCCGACGATCTCCGTCACCGGCTGGCGCGATCGACCGATGTCCGATCACGCGGTCGGTGTCATGCCCGGCGCACCGGTGAAGGTCGCCGCGCAGAACGGCAGCCTCACGTCGGTCGTCGTCTCCGGGCCCGACGGCCCTGTGCAGGGCACCGTGTCGCCCGACGGCGGCACGTGGGTCTCGAACCAACCGCTCGACTTCGGCGGTGACTACACGCTCACCGCTGCGGCGAAGGGCGTCGAGGGTGACGGCGCGCGAAAGATCAGCTTCACCACGGCGTCCGCTGATTCGCTCGCATCCGCGTCGTCGGTGGTCCAGGACAACGAGACGGTCGGCGTGGGCCAGACCGTCGCGATCAACTTCGACACCCCGATCACCGACAAGCTCAATGCGCAGCGCGCGATCTCGGTGACCACCGACCCGCCGGTCGAGGGCGCGTTCTACTGGCTCAACGACAGCATGGTGCGCTGGCGCCCCGAACATTTCTGGACCCCGGGCACGAAGGTGCACGTCGCCGCGAATATCAAGGGCATCGACCTCGGTGGCGGCGTCTACGGCAGCAACAACCTCGACACCAACTTCAAGGTGGGTCGGAGCTTCGTCGCGGTCGCTGACGACAAGAGCAAGAACATCACGATCTCGGTCGACGGCAAGGTCGTCAAGACGATGCCGACGTCGATGGGGAAGGATTCGACGCCCACCAACAACGGCATCTACATGGTGGCCGAGCGGGAGCCGAGCGTGATCATGGACTCCTCGACGTACGGCGTCCCGGTCAGTTCGCCCGGCGGCTACCGCGAGACCGTGTACGACGCGACGCGAATCTCGTTCAGCGGCATCTACGTCCACTCGGCGCCGTGGTCGTTGGGAGATCAGGGAGTTGACGACGTCAGCAACGGATGTCTCAACGTCAGCCCCGACAACGCGGAGTGGTTCCTCAACCACGCGCTCCGCGGCGATGTCGTCATCGCCAAGAACACCGTCGGTCCACCGCTGCCCGGTGATGACGGCCTCGGCGATTGGAACGTCCCGTGGGCTGTCTGGAAGAAGGGCAACGCATGATCGTCCGTGCGAGAAAAGGCCGAGAAGAGGCTCTGAGCAGGCGATTTCACTTCTGACGCAGTGACCCTGTAAGGTTCTTTCTCGCACGGCAAGCGCCATTAGCTCAATTGGCAGAGCAGCTGACTCTTAATCAGCGGGTTCGGGGTTCGAGTCCCTGATGGCGCACAACGACAAGCGATCGCCTCGGCTTCGGCCGGGGCGATCGTCGTTTTCGGTGAGACCGGTATGCGCCCGGGGTCAACTGGCCATGTCGGTCGACTCGGGCAATCGGCATATCTCGTACACTGGTGGCGCGCTCTCGCGCACAGTCATTTGATCCACACACCGCGGTTCCGCACACGGGACCGCAACTCGGTGAAACTTGGGGCAGGAGTCACATGCGGAACGGTCGTATCCGGCGGAACGGTTTGATGATCGTCGGACTGATGGTTGCCGTGGCCGCACTGCTGAGTTCGTGCTCGCAGACGGCCAAGTACTCCGAGAATGTGCAGAGCTCGGCGCTCTTCGGTGACCTGCTCATGCCGGGCCTCGAGATCACCGAATGGGCGGAGCGGCCGCTGGTCGATCAGGCTGTCGGCGTTCAGCCGGGAGCACCGATCACGGTGCAGGCCAGCGAGGGTGCACTGACCAACGTGCGTATCGACAAGGTGGACGGCACACCTCTGCGTGGCACGCTCAGCGAGGACGCGACGCGTTGGACGAGCGCCGAACCCCTGGGCTACGGCCGCAACTACACCGTGCAGGCCGACGCCAAGGGTGTCGGCGGGACGAGCACCAAGCGCGTGTCCTTCACCACCAGGGCGCCGGCAAATCTGACACAGGCGTACCTCACGCCGTCGAACGGTGAGACCGTCGGCGTCGGACAGCCGGTCGCCGTCAAGTTCGACGAACCGATTCCCGACCGCAAGGCCGCACAGCGGGCGATCTCGATCACCGCGAATCCTCCCGTTGAGGGGGCCTTCTACTGGATCAGCGACACCGAGGTCCGTTGGCGGCCCAAGGACTACTGGAAGCCGGGGACCGCGGTCTCGGTCGCCGTGAACACCTACGGAATCGACCTCGGCGACGGCCTCTTCGGGCAGGAGAACCTCAAGGCCGACTTCAAGGTCGGGCGTTCCATGATCGTCACCGCCGACGACCGCACCAAGCAGGTGGTCTTCAACCGCGACGGTAAGGACATCCGCACCATGCCCACCTCGATGGGAAAGCCGGGCACCGAAACCGACAACGGTGTGTACCTCGTCTCCGACAAGCACGACCACATCATCATGGATTCCTCGACCTACGGCGTTCCCGTCGGTTCCGCCGACGGCTACCGGACGCCGGTCGACTATGCGACGCGGATGTCCTACAGCGGCATCTTCTTCCACTCGGCGCCGTGGTCGGTGTGGGCGCAGGGCAACACCAACACCAGCCACGGATGCCTGAATCTGAGTCCGGACGATGCGCTCTGGGTCATGCAGAACACGCTCCGAGGAGACCCCGTGATCGTGAAGAACACGGCTGGTGGCACATTGTCGGGGACCGATGGCCTCGGTGACTGGAACGTGCCGTGGGAGGTCTGGTCGAAGGGCAACGCCTAGCGCTCATCGTGACACCAACCACTGTTACGATCGTCAGTGATACTGATTGCCGACGATCGAGGTGTAAAGCATGGGCGAGCGCTCTCCCTGGGAAACCGACGACCTGACAGCGGTGCGCGATCTGGCTCGCAGTTTCTGCGAGAAGGAGATCAAACCCAATATCGAGAAGTACATCGACCAGCACCATGTCGATCGTGAGCTGTGGAACAAGGCAGGCGACCTCGGCCTCCTGTGCATGTCGATCCCCGAAGAGTACGGCGGTGGCGGCGGAACCTTCGCCCACGAGGCCGTGTTGATCGAAGAGCAGGCCCGCATCGCCGATTCGTCGTGGGGCGCGAGCTTGCACAACGGGATCATCGCTCACTACCTGCTCTCCTACGGGTCGGAGGAGCAGAAGCGCACGTGGCTGCCGAAGATGGCGTCGGGAGAGGTGGTCGGGGCCATCGCGATGACCGAGCCCGGCACCGGCTCGGATCTGCAGAGCGTCAAGACCAAGGCGATCCGTGAGGGCGACGAGTATGTCATCGACGGCTCGAAGACGTTCATCACCAACGGTGGACAAGCCGATCTCATCATCGTCGTGGCCAAGACCGACGTCAGCGAGGGTGCCAAAGGAATCTCGCTGGTTCTCGTCGAGGCCGACCGCCCGGGCTTTCGCCGAGGACGCGTCCTCGACAAGGTCGGACAGCGTGGCCAGGACACCTCGGAGCTGTTCTTCGACGGGGTTCGTGTGCCGACGTCGAATCTTCTCGGCAGCGAAGAAGGCCAGGGCTTCATCCAACTGATGCAGCAACTGCCGCAGGAGCGACTCATCATCGCGGTCGCGTCGACCGCGGGGATGGAGGTCGCCCTCGAACACACGCTTGCCTACACGAAGGACCGCACCGCGTTCGGGCGGCCGATCTTCGGATTCCAGAACACCAAGTTCAAACTCGCCGAGGTCGCCACCGAGGCACGGATCGCCCGTGTGTTCACAGACGACTGCATCATGAAGCACCTCGACGGCAGGCTCGACATCCCGACCGTCGCCATGGCGAAGTGGTGGACAAGCGAGCGCGCGATGGCTGTCGCCGACGAATGTCTGCAGCTATTCGGTGGCTACGGGTACATGAACGAGTACCCGATCGCACGGATGTGGGCGGACCAGCGGGTGCAGAAGATCTACGCGGGCACCAACGAGATCATGAAGGAGATCATCTCCCGCAGTCTTTGAGACGCCACGATCTCGGCATCTGGTGCATGCCTTCGGGTCTTCGTAACGGCCACATGGCCGACGCTCAGTCGGCGAACGCTGCGAGCATCGCGAGTTTCTCATGGTCGGGCGTGCCGGGAACCGCCGTGTAGACCAGAAGTGCTTGCACGCTATTCGGATCCAGCAATGTCTGGCACTGCACCTCGATGACTCCGAGCGAACCGTGCACGATCCGTTTGTCCGTGTCGGTGAGCCGGGTGCCGACGTCGTGCAGGTGCCACAACTCGGCGAATTCGGGACTCTCGACGAGCAGTGCGTCGGCAACCGTTGCGGCTCGCGACTGCGATCCACCACGGGTGACGGCCTCACGCAGCCTCGCGGTATGCGCACGAGCGTGCAGTGCGTGATCCTCGGGCAGGAAGCGTGCACGAGTACCCGGGTCCGTGAACCAGCGATAGGTGATCGACCGATTCAACCCGGTGAACACGCTGTCGTCACCGACGA
Organism: Gordonia otitidis; assembly: GCF_020735545.1. Classification (NCBI taxonomy): domain Bacteria; kingdom Bacillati; phylum Actinomycetota; class Actinomycetes; order Mycobacteriales; family Gordoniaceae; genus Gordonia; species Gordonia otitidis. Next base: position 144,974 of record NZ_CP085974.1, on the reverse strand, counting down.
GTGCGATCGCCAATGGTGTTTGCAGGAGGGTCTCGCCCGCACTGTTGACCACCATGGCAGGAGTGTCGGCGAGCCGGTCGATGATGCGGAGCATGCCGGGGGACACATGGTCGTCGCGACTCAAGCGGTCGGGTGCGCTGTGTCCGGCCAGACGGTACAGATGATCGCGTTCCTCGAGGGTGAGATGCAATGCCCGCGCCAACGCGGTGAGCATCTGCTCCGACGGGTGCGGCCCACGCTGCTGTTCCAACCGGGTGTAGTAGTCGACCGACATGCCCGCCAGCGTCGCAACCTCCTCGCGTCGCAGTCCGCGTGTTCGTCGGCGCTGTCCCGCGCCGAGTCCGACGTCGGCGGGTTGTAGGGCTTCGCGACGACGTCTGAGGAACTCGGCGAGGCCCACGCGGTCGACGGTGCTCACCGGACTCTCGTGGAGGGCACAGGTGCTTCACTCATCATTCAAGGGTGACCCATTCAGCGCATGCCAACCAGGGATCATGGGTCCCGGGATACCCGGTGCCTTGTCGGGGCGTCGCATCAGGAGTGAACTCGATGTCACGGAATCCCCGACCAGCCGGCTCTCACTGACCGTCGACAGGTCCACGGATCACCGGATTCAGGCTTACACGCATACGAGGAGACGACAGTGAACATCAGCGACAACACCATCTTCATCGCGGGCGCCACCTCGGGCATCGGGCTCGGACTGGCACTGCGACTTCACGAGGCGGGCAACACGGTCATCATCGGAGGGCGACGCGCGGCGCTGCTCGATCAGGTCGCCGCCGAGAATCCTGGAATCGCGACCGTCCGCATCGACACCACCGACACCGACGACGTGAATCGAGCTGCCGCCGAGGTGATCCAACGTTTTCCCGCCGTGAACGTCGTCGTCGCGATGTCCGGGATCATGCGTCCGGAGGATCTGACCACCCCGGATTTCCTGGCGACCGCCGAGCTCGAGGTCGACACCAACATCATGGGTCCGCTGCGCCTCGTCGCCGCCTTCACCGATGCTCTCACGGGCAAGGATGGGGCGACGTTCATCACGGTGTCATCGGGCCTTGCCTTCACGCCGATGGTGGGCACTCCGACCTACAGCGCCACGAAGGCGGCCATCCATTCGCTCTCGGAGAGCCTGCGAATGCAATTGTCGGACAAAGGTATCGACGTCCTGGAGCTCGTACCGCCCGCCGTACAGACCGATCTCATGCCCGGTCAAGCAGAAGCGGAGTGGGCCATGCCGCTCGACGAGTTCCTCACCGAGGTGATGTCGCTGCTGCCCGCAGCAGACCGCGAGATTCTCGTCGAGCGGGTCAAGCCGCTGCGCTTCTCCGAGCAGTCCGGGCAACACGACGAGTTGGTGAGGCAACTGGCGCACCTGAGCTGACCGGGTGTGTCCTGCAGCCACGGGAGTCCGCAACGCAGCGCCTGCCGGTTGCGGCGGCACGCGCAATCACTTGCGGTCTTTGATGATCTTCTTGACCTCGTCGGCGTCGATGTTCTTGGCGATGAGCTTGCCGCTCTTCGACTTACGCACCGAGTAGGTGTCCTTCTTTTTTCCGGGCGCGACGTGTAGGCCCGCTTTCTTGGCAGCCTTGTTCAGATCTTCCAGCACGGATGCAGATCGTAGAGCATGTAGGTGAACGATCGTGTTACGGCGAGGTTCCGTCGGAAATCCGAGGGGCTCGTGTCAGGAGGACGATTCCGGGTTTCCGTGGCCCGCCGATTCGGGCGTCGTGGCGTCGCCCGAATCAGTGGTCGACGAGGAACTCGACGACGTCGGTCCGCCAGTGTCGGCAGGATGCGTCGTCGTCGAGTCGGACTCGTCGCCGACCGCGGTATCGGCTGGGCGGCTGTGGGCGGTTGTATCTGTCGGTTTCTCAGCGGTCGTGGTGTCCGGGACCGGTGATCCCGCTGTTGGTGGGGTCAGTGAATAGTCCGTCGGAGCGGTCGCCGTGAGGGTCGTTGGACCGGCCGCCGGCGCCGATGCGACGCGTGAGGTCGCCGTGGCGCTCGAGACGGCGGTGGTCATGGTGCGCTCGGTCGTCGTGGCGCTGGCGGCGCCCTGCTGAGGGGGCAGCGGCAGAACCGGAGTGGTTTCGCGGGTGAATCCGCTGCGGTCATAGGCGGAATCGACGATCGGCTTGAGGACGGGTTGGAGTTGATCAGCGATCGCGTGGAGGCCGAGTCTGCGCAGCGGTTCGAGAAGTGGTAGGTCGGCTGTGGGCACCAGCACGTAGGTGGTGTTACCGACCGTCTTGACCAAGTTGTTCGGATCGTTGATGTCGACGTCGGTGTAGTCGGTGTGTATCAGGAGGTAGCCGGCCACGGCGTTGGCGACGGCCAGCAGGTTGCCGGGGTTGTCGGGCCAGTCGGACTCCATGTCGTACTGCCTGCTGACATCGATGATCCGGTACGCGGTGTTGGTGGGTGTCGAGCCTCCACCCGTTGCCGTGGAGACACCGCCGACGCCGCGCTGGGGATTTCCGAACACGACAAACGTCAGGTCGTCGGGACTCGGAGCGCTTGCAGCGTGCGCGTGGGCATTGAGCCACATCGTGACGACGAACCCGCCCTGCGAATAGGCCATCACGATCTTCTTGCCCGATGTTGCGGCGATTGCACTCTGCAGGTTGACCGCGCCCTGTTGCAGTGCAACCGAACCGATCGAGGCCGACGGATAGGCGACCACGGTGCAGACGTTTGGTGGCAGGCACAGCTGGCCTCGCAGCTCCTCACTCATCGGCGTGCGCACCACCAGTTGGTTTCCCGCCACGGTCAGTACCGTTGCTGCAGACCCTGCTGACGCGGCAGCGAAGGTGCCGGCCACTGCACCGACGATGGCCGTCGCTGTCAAAAAACTACGCATCGAAGCCCCGATCCGGTTCATCGCGCGACCGGCGGCCGCGCGTCATCGAGAGCTGGCGCACGACTGCGTCACACTCCCCGAGCAGGAGGTTATGTGGTGCGCCGGCCGTTCGCGCAGACTCATCGATTCAGGTCTCGACTTTCGTATGAACGAACCACAGACGGCTGGACCCGAAGCCGCTGGTGCAGCACACGCACGAAGCCCTGCCCACCGGATCGGGTGGGCAGGGCTTCGTGACCTGCGGGGTGAGCGACGGGACTCGAACCCGCGACAGCCAGGATCACAACCTGGTGCTCTACCAACTGAACTACGCTCACCATCGGCGTCGGAAACCCAGGTAGAACACTGGGTCCCAGAGCCAAGGTCATACTCTAGCGGTTCGAACGCTCCGAACTCCAATCGGTTCTGTGACCTGGACGTTCAGGCTGGTCCGAGATCGGAGACGATCGCCGCGAGCTCGTCGACGTCCGGACCGGGTTGCGGAACGAACGCAGCCGCACGGTAGTACCGCAACTCACGGATCGACTCCCGTATGTCGGCGAGCGCGCGGTGCGCGAGGCCTTTCTCCGGCTGATTGAAGTAGATGCGCGGATACCAGCGACGACACAGTTCCTTGATCGAACTGACGTCGACCATGCGGTAGTGCAGATACGCGTCGAGTTCCGGCATGTCGCGGGCGATGAATCCACGGTCGGTGGCTATCGAGTTGCCGGCAAGTGGGACCGCGCCCGGAGTGGTCACGTGCTTGCGGATGTACTCGAGCACCATCGCTTCGGCTTCCGGCACGGTGAGCGTCGACTGCCGGACCTCCTCGGTGAGTCCCGAATCCGCATGCATCTTCGTCACCACGTCGGGCATCGAATCGAGGTCGGCGTCGTCGGCGTGAATGACCACGTCGACGCCGTCTCCGAGAATGTTGAGGTCACTGTCGGTGACAAGAGCGGCGATCTCGATCAGTTTGTCCTTTTCGAGGTCGAGCCCGGTCATTTCACAATCGATCCACACCAATTTGTCCTGCACCTGTCAACCATAGCCAACTCGACGCACCGACTATTGTCTGCTGTACATCATCAGTTTGCATCGAGACACCGACGGGGAGTGGCTGTGTGCGTGCGCTCGGCCATCCATGTGATTTCCGAGAGGACGTGCTCATGACCGATCCCACCCAGGCAGCCCAAACGATTGCGCAGGGATACCAATTCACCTCGACCTCACTCGAATTGGGCACGGTCTCGGTGGACGGTCAGGTCGACTCGGCCGCCAAGGTCCGCATCCCGTTGGCGATGATGAACCGCCACGGTCTCGTCGCCGGCGCGACGGGGACCGGCAAGACCAAAACGCTGCAGCTGATCGCCGAACAGCTCTCGGCCAACGGTGTGCCCGTGGTGATGGCCGACATCAAAGGCGACTTGTCCGGGCTCAGTCGGCCGGGCGTATCGAATGACAAGATCACGGCGCGCGCGCAGCAGACAGGTGACGATTGGGCCGCTACCGCATACCCCGTCGAGTTCGTCTCTCTCGGGTCCGAGGGTGTCGGTGTCCCCGTGCGCGCGACGATCAGCGCATTCGGGCCGATTCTCCTCAGCAAGGTGTTGGGGCTCAACGACACTCAGGAATCGACCCTGGGGCTGATATTTCACTGGGCCGACCAGAAGGGGCTGCCTCTACTGGATCTCAAAGACATCCGCGCGGTCATCCAGTACCTGACCAGCGACGAGGGCAAGCCTGAGCTGAAGGGCATCGGGGGCGTCTCGACCCAGACAGCGGGGGTGATACTGCGCGCGTTGACGAATCTCGAAGCGGCAGGCGGTGATACGTTCTTCGGCGAGCCCGAGCTCGAACCCGCCGATCTGCTGCGTCTCGCCCCCGACGGGCGCGGCATCGTCACGCTCTTCGAGTTGGGCGACCAAGCGGCCAATCCCGTGCTGTTCTCGACCTTCCTCATGTGGATTCTCGCCGATCTGTTCCAGTTTCTGCCCGAGGTCGGCGACATCGACAAGCCCAAACTCGTCTTCATCTTCGACGAGTCGCATCTACTGTTCAACGACGCGTCCAAAGCATTCGTCGCGCAGGTGGTGCAGACCGTGAAGCTCATCCGCTCCAAGGGCGTCGGCGTGTTCTTCTGTTCGCAACTGCCGACCGACATCCCGAACGACGTTCTCTCCCAACTGGGGGCGCGCATCCAGCACGCGCTCCGCGCTTTCACCCCCGACGACCAGAAAGCGCTCACCAAGACGGTCAAGACCTACCCGGTGTCCGACGTGTACGCGCTCGACAAAGCGCTGACGTCGCTGGGGACCGGTGAGGCGATCGTGACCGTGCTCTCGGAGAAGGGTGCGCCGACCCCGGTTGCGTGGACGGTGATCCGCGCGCCGCGCTCGTCGATGGAAGCCGTTGCAGCAACTGACATCACCGCTGCGGCAAAGGCAAGTCCGTTGTACGCGCACTACGGGACGCCGGTCGACAACGAGTCGGCCTACGAAAAGCTCGCGGCCAAGATGCTCGCCCCCGACGAGTCGCCCGACGCGCCGGCGCCCGAACCGGTGCCGACGCCGCCTCGGGCACCGGCTCCGGCGCCCGAGGAGCCGGGCATGATCACCGAGATACTGACCAGCAAGCCGATGCAGAGCTTCCTGCGCAATGCCGCGAGCCAGGCCGGGCGCGAGTTCAGCCGCGCCATCTTCGGCACGGGACGTCGTCGACGGTGAGTCAGCGCTTCGGCGACACGGGCCAGTCGTCGGGGTAGTGATCGGCAACCTCGGCGGCGTCGCGCAAGAGTCGTTTACGTGCCTTGGTGGTGAGTCGGTCGCCGAACACCATCCCGTGCGTGTGATCGGTCTCGTGTTGCAGGCATCGTCCGAGGATTCCGCCCGCGGTGACGGTCACGGGTTCGCCGCGGTGATCGACGCCCCGGCAGGTCGCGACCGTGGGGCGAGCGAGATCTGCGTGCGCACCGGGTAGCGAGAGACATCCTTCGCCGAGAGTGGCGAGTTCTCTGTCTCGACCTTCGGGCAACTCGAGCTCGGGATTGCAGATCACCCCGACCCGACGTCTGCCCGTGTCGTCGCCGCAGTCGTAGACGAACGCGGCGAGGTCGACGCCGACCTGCGCGGCAGCCAGGCCCGCACCGGGAGCGGCGGTGTTGGTGGCGAACATGTCGGCGATCAGGTGGTGCAGAGCGTCGTCGAACTCGGTCACCAGACGGGCCGGCTTGTGTAGCACGGGATCGCCCCATCGCACGATCGGGCGTGGGGTTCCGATGCGGAGCAACTCCTCGAGCGGCATCCGAAGTCCTCTTCTCGGTGAGGCGGTATTGCCGGGGGTTACGACTCGGGTCCCAGGCGCTTGTAGAAGGTGCCGACGATGGGCGCGACGACGGCGCGCGGACTGTACCCGCCCGCGACCGACATCGCCTTCGACAGGGTGCCCGGAACCACCCGCATCTTGTTGTGTTCCAACGCATCCAGACTCATCTTGGCCACTTCGGTGCTGTTGTGCCACAGAAAGCCCGGGACCATTTTGTCGACGATCGAGGCGTCGTCGGGGTCGGGTGTGTGAGTGCGGACCGGGCCGGGGGCGAGCAGCGTGATGTGGACTCCCTGCCCGGAGACCTCGCCGCGCAGTGACTCGCTGAAGGTGTTCACGAATGCCTTCGACGCCGCGTAGGTGGCGTTGTGGGGTATCGGCATGTTTCCCGCTGCAGAGCCCACCATGAGGATTCCGCCGGAACCGCGGGCGACCATCTGGGGGAGTACCGCGAGCGTGAGGTTGTGGACGGCGTTGACGTTGAGCCGGACCTGGGCACGCTCGTACTCGGCGTCGAGTTGAGCGACCTGGCCGAAGGTCGCGATGCCCGCGTTGTTGCACAGCACCGAGATCTCGCGTTCGGCGAGTTCTCCCGCGAGGATCTCCACCGCGACGGGATCGGACAGATCACTCGGCCGCACCTCGACCTGCACGTCGTGCTGTGTGCGAAGCTCCACTGCCAGTTCTTCGAGAATGTCCCCGCGACGCGCGACGACGATCAACGAGTGTCCGCGACGAGCCAGCTCGCGGGCGAGTTCCATACCGATACCGGACGACGCGCCGGTGACGACGGCTCGCGCGGAGGCGGCCGGGGACGCAATGGGCATGGCGGCCATGGTAGCCGCCGTCGGCGCCGTCCCGGCCGTCGCCGGTCAGCTCGCGGACAGCCGGAATACCCTGATCTCGCGGTCGGTACGGTCGCGGTACACCGCGTAGACATCGGTGACGTCGCGCTCGAAGAGGCGGTAGATCCGTTCGCGTTCGGGTCCATGGAGCAGCGTGGCAACGGCGTCGACCTCCGTGCCCGCGGTGTTCACGGTGCAGGCGGGGTTGGCGAGCAGATTCGACGTCCATGCCGGGTGGCGCTCCTGGCCGAAATTGGATCCGACGACGAAGAGATCGGCACCCTCGCGTGCGTAGAGCAGCGGAGACGTCCGCGCGAGCCCCGATCGGGCGCCTGTTGTCGTCAGCAACAGGGTGGGTGCACCGATCGGGCCGAGGACGGTGAACCTGCCGCTCGACGCGTGCAGCAGACGCCGGTCGATACCTGCCGATCGGCGGACCATCCACGATCCGACGCCGGTCTTCGCGAGTGCGGTCATCGGCCGACGCAGGGGGCTCGACGTCGAACCCCAGCGACGCTCGGCGAAAGGAGATGACATCACGGTTCCTCTGTTCTGCGAGAGGTGAGCGGCTTCATCTTGCCAGCCGGTCGGGCGTGGTGTTCGCGGCTTGCGCCGATCGGATCATTCGATTCCCGCTGCGACCTCCGTGCCCTGGCGGATCGCGCGTTTGGCGTCGAGTTCTGCGGCGATGTCTGCGCCGCCGATGACGTGCGTGCGCACGCCTGCAACGGTGAGCGGGTCGACGAGATCGCGCACCGATTCCTGGCCCGCGCAGATCACCACATTGTCGACCTCGAGCAGCCGCGTCTCGCGCACCGAGCCGTCGTCGTCTCGAAAGCTCAGGTGTAGCCCGGCGTCGTCGATCTTGTCGTAGGTGGCACCGGAGATCTGTTCGACGCCCTTCATCTTCACGCTCGCCCGGTGTACCCAACCGGTCGTCTTGCCCAGCGACTTGCCCTGTTTACCGCGCTTGCGCTGCACCAGGTAGACCTCGCGGATCGGCGGCAGCGGTCGGGGTGTGGTGAGGAAGCCGGGAATGTCGAGATCTTCGCTCACCCCCCATTCTTGTTCCCACTCTTTGAGATTGAGCGTTGGCGAGTCGTCGACGGTGAGGAACTCGGTGATGTCGAAGCCGATCCCGCCGGCACCGATCACGGCGACGCGCTTGCCGATCTCACGGTCTCCGAGGACGGCGTCGGCATACGACATCACCATCGGATGGTCGATGCCGGGGATGTCGGGCATGCGTGGGGTGACGCCTGTCGCGACGACGACCTCGTCGAATCCGGCGGCGATGATGTGCTCGGCGTCGACGCGTTCCTCGAGATGGACCCGGACGTTGTTGAGTTCGAGCTGGCGGGTGTAGTAGCGCAGCGTCTCGGCGAACTCTTCCTTACCGGGAATTCTTGCGGCAATGGAGAATTGGCCGCCGATGGTCGGTCCTGCCTCGAAGAGTTCGACACGGTGTCCGCGTTGCGCAGCCGTCACGGCGGCCGACAGCCCCGCGGGTCCGGCCCCGATGACGGCGACCTTGCGTGCCCGACGCGTGGCACCGAGGGTCAGCGTGGTCTCGCGCCCTGCGCGCGGGTTGAGCAGGCACGAGACCTTCTTCCCGACGAACGCATGGTCGAGGCATGCCTGGTTGCAGCCGATGCAGGTGTTGATCTCGTCGGCCCGCCCGGTCATGGCCTTCACCGGGAACTCCGGATCCGAGAGCAGCGGTCGTGCCATCGACACCGCATCGACGCGGCCGCGGTCGAGGATCTCCTCGGCGACCTCGGGAGTGTTGATGCGGTTGCTCGCGATGAGCGGGATCGACACCTCGTCACGCAACCGTTCGGTGAACTTCACGAACGCGGCACGCGGCACCGAGGTGACGATCGTGGGCACACCTGCCTCGTGCCATCCGATGTCGGTGTTGATGGCGTCGACGCCGAGCGTCTCGGCCTTGCGTGCCATGAGAGCGATCTCGTCCCAGGTCTGACCGCCCTTGACGAAGTCGGCGATCGACTGCCGCAGGATGACGGGGAAGTCGCGGGGGACGCGGCGTCGGATCTCGGTGATGACCTCGACGAGGAAACGCTGACGATTCTCGGTCGACCCACCCCACTCGTCCGTTCGGTCGTTGGTGTGCGGGCACAGGAACTGATTGACGAGATAGCCTTCGCCGCCCATGATCTCGACGGCGTCGTATCCGGCCTGACGCGCGAGCTTCGCGGCCTGCCCGTACGAGCGGATCACGTGTCCAATGACCGCTTCGGGCATCGGCAGGTTCTTGAACGGGTGGATGGGCGAATTCTCGCTTCCGGGAGCCACTTTGAGTGGTGTATACCCGTAGCGACCCGCCTGCAGGAGCTGCATCGCGATCTTGCCGCCCGCCTCGTGCACCGCACGGGTGACGCGTTGGTGACGCTTGGCGTCGAGCGTGTTGGTCATCTTGCCCGCGAAGGGCAGGAGCTGGCCGGTGCGGCTGACGGCGAACCCGCCCGTGACGATCAGTCCTGCACCACCGCGTGCGCGCTCGGCGTAGTAGGCGCCCAGTTTGTCGGTGTCCCAGACGCGGTCTTCGAGACCGGTGTGCATCGAACCCATGACGATGCGGTTGCGCAGTGTCATGCCGCCGATGGTCAGCGGCTCGAAGAGTCGTGGATAGTAGGGATTCGGTTGGCCGGGACTGGTATTCGCTGATGGGGCTGACATCGGCGTTCTCCTGGATTGTCGGGGATGAATCAGGGGTCAGGACCCGAGGGACGGATTCGGCGCTGCGTCGATTCGACGCTTCTCGTCGTCGAGTGCGGAGATGACTTCGTCACACCAGCCGACGAAGCCCTCCTCGATGCGGACACCGCCGCGCAACACGAGGTACTGGTGCAGGCGGCGTCCGGTCAGCGAATGCGGGTCGGGGTAGTCGTTCTTCTCGAAGGATTCGTAGAGCCGCAGTCGCGTCAGATGTTCCGCGCGGTGCGTGCGGAGTTCGTCGATGACCGCGGAGAGGTCGGCGTGTTCGGCGGCACGGATCTTGAGTCCGAGGTCGTCGCGCAGTTGCTGGATCGGGGTAGGCGAAGAGACCCAGTCGCGCAGCGCGTCGCGCCCCGCGTCGGAGAGTGTGTAGATCTTCTTGTCCGGCCTGCCCTCCTGGGCGACGGGTTCGTAGCTCACCATGCCGTCGGCGTGGAGTTTGCCCAGGGTGCGGTAGATCTGCTGATGAGTCGCAGACCAGAAGTATCCGATCGATCGGTCGAACTGCCTGCCGATCTCGTACCCGGTGCCCGGACGCTCGGCGAGCGACACCATGATCGCGTGTTCGAGTGCCACGCGTCGACCGTAGCAATGCACTCACGCACTATGCAACAAGGTGCATAGTGCGTGAGTGCTCATCGTGCGGTCATGCAGAGGCGTGCACGACATGCGGCCACGGATCACGTTCGCGTAGTCGTCCGTCGCGCAGCTCGACGATGCGGTCGGCGATCGCGGTCACCCGGCTGTCGTGTGTGATGAGCAGCGTGGTGCGGCCGTCGGCCAGGCGACGTAGCGGATCGAGGATTCGGCTCGTTGTCGCGGCGTCGAGCCCCGACGTCGGTTCGTCGAGGATGAGTGCCGGAGTGTTCCGGAGCATCGCCCGCGCGATGGCGATGCGTTGGCGCTGGCCGCCGGAGAGGGTGAGGCCGCCGTCGTCGAGCGGGGCGTCGTAGCCGTCGGGGAGTCTGTTGATGAACTCATCGGCATCCGCGGCAACGGCCGCCGCGACGATCTCGGCTCGCGTCGCGTCGGGGCGCCCGTAGGCGATGTTGTCGGCCACTGAGGCGCCCTTGATGATCGGTTGCTGGGGCAACAGCGTGATGTGATCCCGAATCCAGTGGCCGGTCAGGTCGGCGTAGTCCGTCTCGCCGATGCGCAACTGCCCGGCGTCGGGGTGCTCGAAGCGGCACAGCAGCGAGGCCAGTGTCGACTTGCCGACGCCGCTCGGGCCGATCAGGGCTGTGACGGTGCCGGGCTCGAGGTCGAGGTTCACGCTGTCGAGGACTGTCTGGTGACTCCTGGTGAGCGTGACGTCGCGGATCGAGATGCCGAGCGGTGCCGCAGCGGCGTGCCCGCACCAGACGGGCACATCGGCCCGGTCGATGCGTTCGACGGGCCGCAGGTCGAGAACCTCGGCCACACGTTCGGCACTGATCAGTGCCGACGCGACGGCAATACGGATGTCGGCCAGTTCCTGCATCTTGGGGTACAGCATCCCGAGATAGCCGGTCAGCGCGAGCAATCCGCCGACGCTGAGCTGTCCTTGCCGTACCTGCCAGACACCGACGACAGCGATGGCGAGCGTGACGACGACCTGCCCGAAGCTCAGGATGCCGCCGAGCCCGGCCTCGACCCGCGTCTGCGCGAGGCGGGCGCCCATCCAGGTCACACCGTGCGCGTGTAGTCGAGAGTGCTCACGGGCCTGCTGGTTGTAGGCGACAGCGGTCTCGTGGCCCAGCAGTGCTGTCTCCACGGAGTCGGCGATGTCGCTGTTCGCCCCACGCTCGTCGCGGGTCACGCGCTCCTGTCGGCGTGCGAACAACGCCGACAGGCCCCACAGCACCGGTACAGCGGCCAAAGCGACGAGCGCAACCTGCCAGCTCATGACGAGCGCGGCGATCACCAGGCCGACCGTGTGGGCCGCAGCGATCACGAACTGCATCACACCCGTGCCGATCATGTACTCGACGGCCTCGAGATCGCCGGTGTGGCGCGTGACCAGATTGCCCAGGCCCAGACGTCGATGCTGGACGGGGTGCAGTAGCTGCACGTGGTCGAAGAGCCGGTCACGCAGCCGCAACACCACCCGCTCGGAGATCCCCACCGACACGACCTGGCCCAGATAGTCTCCGCCGCACGAGATCGCGGTGATGAGGAGCCAGAGCAACGCCAAGCGCGCGAACGTCGTGAAACTGTCGGAGTCGAGTGCGCCGTCGATGACGTCTGCGAGTACGAAGACGGCACCCACTTCGCAGGCAGCGGCGACGCCCAGCAGTGCGCCTGCGAGTGCGAATCGTCGTCCTTCGCCGCGGACCGCGGGCGAGAACCGGCGAAATGCTTGTCGGGCGTTCATCGGTCTCCCTTGATGACATCGTGTGGCCGACCGCGAGTCGTGCCTGCTGTTCGGTTGGAAGGTGGAGGAATCCGACGCGGGGCTCCGGACCGTAACCGCCGCGACGGCGATGTGGATCGTGTGCAGCCCCGCGTCGAATGTCCTGAGATCGGTAGGTCAGTAGACCCAGCGCCAGTCCCAACGGTGCGCGCGGGGATTCCAGAAACGCTGACGGCGGCGGCGACGCGGCGGCTGCGGAGCCGGGGCTTGACGCGGGCCGTTGGTGCTTCGCTGCGGGGTGGGAGGCATGTGGATCTCCTTCGTGGTGACTGTCGGCGGCTTTGCCGACGCAGAGAACACTAAGAACTTTCGCTGGCCGCGCCCTGCACTGATGCTGTCAGCCGGCTGTCAACGCAAAGCTGGTGTCCTGCACCGTCTTACCCAGACGTTTGTGATCGTCTCGTCTCGGCTTCACGTGGGGCGTGAAGGGCGTTGTCCTTCGTGCCGAGCGTCGCGAAACCCGGCGTCGCGGTCGGCGATACCGCAGACTGATCCCCGTGCGCAACAAGGAGACACACAGCGGAGACGACAGCGCAGGGCACGACGGTGACGAAGAGCGTGCAGGTGGGGGAGCAGGCCATTCCGGCGTGACCGCCACATCGCAACGCATCGCCGACGGGATGGGGTGGACCCGCGTCGACGTCGACGACATCGTCGGACCGGGGGAGCGGCTGTCGTGGCCCAAGACAGTCGGCATCGGCCTGCAGCACGTGGTCGCCATGTTCGGTTCGACGTTCCTGGTTCCGGTGCTGACCGGGTTCCCCCCGGCCACGACACTGTTGTTCTCGGGAATCGGCACACTGCTGTTCCTGATCATCACCGGCAACCGCCTGCCGAGCTACCTCGGCTCGAGCTTTGCGATCATCGCCCCGGTGCTGGCTGCGACGGCGTCGAACGGTCAGTCGTCGGCGCTCGGCGGGATCGTCGTGGTGGGTGCGTTGCTCGCGGTGATCGGTGTCGTCGTGCACTTCGCGGGCATCAGGTGGATCGACCTGGTGATGCCGCCGATAGTCACCGGCACGATCGTGGCGTTGATCGGGTTGAATCTCGCGCCGTCGGCGAAGACGAACTTCGAGAAACAGCCGGTGACCGCCACCGTGGTGCTCGTGCTTCTCGTCGTGTCGATAGCGCTGCTTCGAGGACTGCTCGGACGGCTTGCGATCGTGCTCAGTGTGGTGATCGGATACGTGCTGGCACTGATCCGCAACGAGGTCGACACCAGCGCGATCCACACCGCGAGTTGGATCGGGCTCCCCGATTTCCAGACCCCGACATTCCACATCTCGGTGATACCGACGTTCCTGCCGGTGGTGCTGGTGCTGGTCGTCGAGAACATCGGACACGTGAAATCCGTTGCGATGATGACCGGTTCGAACTTCGACGACCGGATGGGCAGGGCGCTGTTCGCCGACGGTCTGTCGACGATGATCGCCGGGTCGGGCGGAGGGTCGGCGACCACGACCTACGCCGAGAACATCGGGGTCATGGCGGCCACCAAGGTGTACTCGACGGCGGCCTACTGGGTTGCGGGCGCAGCGGCCATCCTGCTGGGACTCTGTCCGAAGATCGGTGCGGTGATCGCCTCGGTGCCGCCCGGAGTGCTCGGTGGCATCACGACCGCGCTGTACGGACTCGTCGCCATCATCGGTGTGCACATCTGGGTGACCAACCGCGTCGACTTCTCCAGGCCGATCAACCAGTTCACCGCGGCCATTCCGCTCATCATCGCGATCGCCGACTTCTCGTGGAGCATCGGTGATGTGAGCTTCGGTGGCATCGCGATCGGCGCGGTCTGTGCGCTGCTTATCTATCACACGATCCGGCTCATCGGTGGCTGGCGTGGGACGGCCGGAGTTCGATGTTCCTGACGGCCGCTACCGCGGATGTGTCGACGACACACGCCGTCGGCATGGTTGGGATACTGCACCGACTGCTGCCGATCCGGACCAACGCCTGCCCGTGTTGCGGTTGCGATCAGTCACGCTCAGCCAGACCGATCGCAACCCCATCGACATGGCCACGTACACTCTGCGTGTCGGTTTTCGCCTCCGTAGCTCAGGTGGATAGAGCAAGGGCCTTCTAATCCCTAGGTCGCAGGTTCGAGTCCTGCCGGGGGCACTGTGACACCTTCGCCGGCCTCCGGCCGGTGTGCGCCCACTGTGTTTGAAGGAGATTCACGCGGGCGCACTGTGACACCTTTGCCGGCCTCCGGCCGGTGTCAGCGAATGCGATGAGCCGTGTTCTGCGCCGCTGGCCGCCCGCGACTGTCGCAGCTCCCGGTGCTGATCCACGTGGATCTTCGGCGCCGGGTTGTCCACAGACTTCCTGCACGCGCATCCCACGGGGAAGTTGTCCACAGATCGCTGTCGCGGCCGTTTCTGCGTGTGATTCTGCGGAATGCTCACCTGCAGCCACCTCAGCCGGGTTCGAGCTCGGCGTCTGCAGAGGTATGGCTCATCACGGCAGGAGCAGACCAATGTACGAAACGTATTCGACGATCATCGGGCGCGTGATCTCCGAGCCCAGGCGTAACCGGACGGCCGCAGGTGACGAGGTGATCTCGTTCCGGGTGGCGAGCAACTCGCGACGACGAGACCGGGCGACGGGCGAGTGGATCGACGGCCACAGCCTCTATGTGACGGTCTCCTGCTGGCGGCGTCTGGTCACCGGTGTCGCCGGGGCCATCGACAAGGGGCGACCGGTGATCGTGCACGGGGCGATCCACACGAACAACTACACGACCAGTGACGGTGAGGCACGCACCGAGTTAGAGATGGTCGCCGACTCGGTCGGGCTCGACCTCGCGCGGTGCGTCGTCGACTACCGCGGTCGCGGCGACGGCGGTGGTAACGCGACGGCAGGCGCGGAACAGTCCGGCACGACCACGGTCGAGGAGTCAGATGCTGCGGCGTGACCGGGAATCCCGTTGCGGCGAGCGACAGAGGGGTTCGCTCGCCGCGACGGGGTCAGCGGCAGTAGCCGGTCACGGTTGCGCGACACTGTCTGCCGCACAGCGGAATCCGAGATGAGAGGTCGCTGAGTCGTCGGATTGTGGTGAGCGGGCAGCGGGCCGGTAGCGGCGACAGTACTGCGGCGAGCACAGGTGGGAGCCGCCTTTGGTGACACGGCGTACGCGTGGGGACGTGGTCGGGGCGAGGAGGTCCTGTCGCCCGTTGGGGGAGACGGTCGATAGTCCGGGCGGGATATGGCGCGGTGCGAACACATCCGACGTGCGTTCCCAGACGTTGCCGATCATGTCGAGAAGGCCGAAGCCATTGGGTGGATAGCTGCCGATTCTCGACGTCCCGGCCCACCCGTCGCTGGCGTACGGGAAATCGCCGATCCACGTGTTGGCGAGGATCTCGCCGTCGGGGTGCAACTCGTCGCCCCACGCGTATTCGTGTCCCGCGACGCCTCCTCGCGCGGCGAACTCCCACTCGGCCTCGGTCGGGAGTCGTCGCCCGATCCAGTCGGCATAGGCGACCGCGTCTGCATAGGCGATCTGGGTGACGGGGTGGTCCTCGTAGCCGACGAGGTCGCTGCGGGGTCCGAGTGGGTGCTTCCACGATGCGCCCGGTTCCCACCGCCACCACTGTCGCCAGTCGGCGAGGTCGACGGGGCCAGACGTCGGCGTGAACACGAGTGCACCGGGTACGAGGCTGACTGGGTCGGCGCCCGGAAAATCGGCCGGGTCGATCTCGCGCTCGGCGACCGTCACGTAGCCGGTGGCGGCGACGAATGCCGCGTATTGGGCGTTGGTCACGGGGTGACGTTCGATGGAGAAGGCGCCCATTCGACGCTCGTGCGCGGGGCGCTCCTCGGGATAGAACCGATCCGATCCCATACAGAACAGACCACCGTCGAGTGCGACGAGCTCGGTCGGCTGCGGTGAATCGGTCACCCTCTCGATGGTGCCAGTCTCACAGCGACATGTCCGCAGCCCCGGTTCGCAGCAGATCGTCCTCGACCGTGTGGGAGCGTGTCGCGTCACGTCGATAGAGTGGTACGCGACGTTGCGCCCAGAGCCCGTCCTGTCATCAGAGTGCGCCACCCCGCACGAGGTTCACGGGATCGGGGCTCCGGCGCAGATGACCACAAAACCGCAGGTGAGGACATTACGTGGCTGGCGAGTTCATATACACGATGAAGAAGGTGCGCAAGGCGCACGGTGACAAGGTCATCCTCGATGACGTCACCATGTCCTTCTATCCCGGAGCCAAGATCGGCGTCGTCGGTCCCAACGGTGCCGGCAAGTCGTCGATTCTCAAGATCATGGCCGGTATCGACCAGCCGTCGAACGGAGAGGCATTCCTCGATCCCGAGGCCACGGTCGGCATCCTCCTGCAGGAACCGCCCCTCAACGAAGAGAAGACGGTCAAGCAGAACGTCGAAGAAGGCATGGGCGAGATCAAGGAGAAGCTCGACCGGTTCAACGAGATCGCCGAGCAGCTCGCCACCGACTACTCCGACGAACTCATGGAGGAGATGGGCAAGCTCCAGGAGGACCTCGACAACGCCGATGCCTGGGATCTCGACTCCCAGATCGACCAGGCCATGGACGCGCTGCGGTGCCCGCCGGGCGATTCGCCGGTCACACATCTGTCGGGTGGTGAGCGTCGCCGCGTCGCACTGTGTAAGCTGCTGCTCTCCAAGCCCGATCTGCTGCTGCTCGACGAGCCGACCAACCATCTCGACGCCGAAAGCGTGTTGTGGCTCGAGCAGTTCCTGGCGTCGTACCCCGGCGCAGTGCTCGCCGTGACGCACGATCGCTACTTCCTCGATCACGTTGCCGAATGGATCTGTGAGGTCGATCGCGGCAAGCTCCATCCGTACGAGGGCAACTACTCGACCTATCTGGAGAAGAAGGCCGAGCGTCTCGAGGTGCAGGGCAAGAAGGATCAGAAGCTGCAGAAGCGCCTGAAGGAAGAGTTGGCGTGGGTGCGCTCCGGCGCCAAGGCCCGGCAGACGAAGAACAAGGCACGCCTGTCGCGCTACGAGGAGATGGCTGCCGAGGCCGAGAAGACGCGCAAGCTCGACTTCGAGGAGATCCAGATCCCCACCCCGCCGCGCCTGGGTGACGTGGTGGTCGAGGTCTCCAACCTCGACAAGGGATTCGACGGCCGCGTGCTGATCAAGGATCTGTCGTTCACGTTGCCGCGCAACGGAATCGTGGGTGTGATCGGACCGAACGGTGTGGGTAAGACGACGCTGTTCAAGACCATCGTCGGCCTCGAGGAACCCGATTCGGGTTCGGTCAAGGTCGGCGAGACGGTCAAGCTCAGCTATGTCGATCAGAACCGCGCCAACATCGACCCGAAGAAGAACGTCTGGGAGGTCGTGTCCGACGGCAACGACTACATCGAGGTCGGCCAGAACGAGATGCCCTCACGCGCGTACGTCAGTGCGTTCGGATTCAAGGGGCCGGATCAGCAGAAGCGCGCGGAGGTTCTCTCCGGCGGTGAGCGTAATCGCCTCAACCTGGCGTTGACGCTCAAAGAGGGCGGCAACCTGATCCTGCTCGACGAGCCGACCAACGACCTGGACGTCGAAACGCTCGGCTCTCTCGAGAACGCGCTCGAGTCCTTTCCGGGCTGCGCCGTGGTCATCAGCCACGACCGGTGGTTCCTGGACCGGACCTGCACCCACATTCTCGCGTGGGAGGGCAATGTCGAAGAGGGCCAATGGTTCTGGTTCGAGGGCAACTTCGAGGCGTACGAGGCGAACAAGGTCGAGCGCCTCGGGCCCGACGCCGCGCGGCCTCACCGGGTGACTCATCGGAAACTCACTCGCGACTGAGGCACGTCACTACCATCGCTGTAGGGCGTGTCATGGAGGTCGGCCCCGGCCTCCTCAAGAGAAGGTGAGTGCGGTGTCTCAAGTGAGTGCTCTGCTGCCTGCAGCGGTGGGTTGCTATCTGAACGCAAGCAATTCTCCTGGCAATGCACACGCCCAGACGGCCGCGACGGGGACCGGTTCCGCCGTCGACCCCGGGGCCTTCCCCGGAATCGACGAGGCCGATCTCGAGCGTGTGCGTCGGCACGTCGGGTTGGCGAGCACACGCGCACCGGGACAGTGCCTCGTCGACGTCAGCGCCGGGGCGGCGGGCACCGAGATCGTCGTCGTCAACGACGACATGCCGCTGCTCGTCGAAGCGGTGTTGACCGTCGTCGAGGCGCATGGGCTCACCGTCAGTCGTATCGACCATCCGGTCATGTCGGTCTCGCGCGACGACTCCGGCACGCTCACCGAGATCGGCGCGGGACCTGACCGCAGCACCGAGTCGTGGATCTACGTGGTTGCGGTGTCCAGCAGAGGCGACGTCGACGTCGACGCCCTGCGCAGTGCACTGGTCGATGTCATCGCGCGCGTCGGCGACGTCGACCGAGATGCCCTCGACATGCGCGGACGCCTCTCATCGTGTGGCGCCGACTGCGCCGTTGCACCGACCACGACACAGTCGGGAATCGCGGCCGTCGATCGCTACGAGTACTCGCGGTTGCTCGACTGGTTCGCCGGCAACCATTTCGTGCCGCTCGGCTACTGCAGGGTCAGCATTGACAGGCAGACGACGCAGGGGCGCGGCCTGTGGCGAGCCGGCTCGCTGGCCAACGGGTTCCCCGTGCTCACCGATCCGCCGCTGCTGCCGCGGGTGTCGCGGGTCTATCTCGAAACCGGCGTGCAGCGATCCAATTATCCGATCCTGATCCAGGTGCCGGAGTTCGACGCCTCGGGTGCCCACGTGGGAGAGCACCGGTTCCTGGGCACATTCACGTCGTCGGGCCTGCATCAGACGATCCTCGACGTCCCGGTGCTGCGCGGCAAGGTGCACGAAGTGATCCGTCGCGCCGGCGTCGAGGAGGATTCGTTCGCCGGGCAGTCGATGATCGAACTGCTGCAGAACTATCCACTTGTGGAGATGTTCGCCTCGTCCGACGCTGAGTTGAGCAAACGGATCGCGGAGATGCTCGACGCCGCCGCCACGCGGACGCTTCGCGCTTTCGTCCGCGTCAATCCGCAGGGCAGCACCGCCACCGCTCTGATCTATCTGCCGCGTGACCGCTACAACACGCAGAACCGACTGGCACTGCAGAGCGTCGTGTCCGAGAAGTTGCACGGCACCGCGCTCGAGTACTCGGCGCGTGTCAGCGAGATGCCGCTCGCCCTACTCCAGGTCATGGTGCGCGTCGACCGGGACGAGGCGGCTGGGCTGGGAACGTTCGACTTCGGGACGACGGAGCAGCGCGATATCCAGAGTGCACTCTCGAGCGCGATCCGCACCTGGGATGAACGATTCCGCGAGGCCGCAGGTGGACTCGACGCCGGGTCGACTCGGCTCCCCGAGGGCGGAGTCGACGCACTTCTGCGATTGCTTCCCGCGTTGCCCGACGAGTACAAGGACCAGCGCGCGCCCGCCGCGGCCGTTGCCGACCTGATCCGCGTCGCCGACCTCGGCGCAGGTGACCTCACCGTCGCGCTCGGGCCTACAGACACCGAACCCGGTGCACTCTGGAACTTCACGCTATATCTGTGCGGCGAGGCGGCGACGCTCACCGATGTACTTCCGGTGCTGCACAGCCTCGGTCTCGACGTCGTCGACGAACACCCTTACCGTCTGGTCCGTCCGGACGGCCAGGTCTGTCACGTCTACGAGTTCAGCGTCACGCTCGCCGACGGGATGTCCGTCGATTCCGAGTCGACGTCGGATCTCGCCGACCGGTTCACCGACGCGTTCGTCGAGATCTGGCGGCAGCGCGCCGAGATCGACGCGTACAACGAGTTGGTCATCCGGTGTGGTCTCGACTGGCGTTACGCGGCAATGCTCCGCGCGTACGGGCGATATCTGCGACAGTGCGGGTTCTCGTACAGCAACACACTCGTTGCCAGGACACTCGGCGAACACCGCGCCGTCACACGGGGTCTGGTCACCTTGTTCGAGACGTCCTTCGATCCGGCGCGCGCCGACGAGCTACAGCGCGAGAACGCAGTGGCTCGGCTGGGTCAGGACATCGGCAAGGTCCTCGGTCTCGAGGCCGACCGCATCGTCTCGGCGTTCTCGGCGGTCATCCGCGCCACCTCGCGTACCAACTTCTATGTCCGAGACGACGACTCCGAGCGGCCGGTCATGTCGTTCAAGGTGCGGCCCAGGGAGATCCCGCAGACTCCCGAGCCGCGCCCACTGCACGAGATCTTCGTGTACTCACCGCGCGTCGAAGGAGTCCACCTGCGTTTCGGGGCGGTGGCGCGTGGCGGCCTGCGGTGGTCGGATCGACGTGAGGATTTCCGCACGGAGATCCTCGGCTTGGTGAAGGCCCAGGCCGTGAAGAACGCCGTGATCGTGCCCGTGGGCGCGAAGGGTGGTTTCGTCGTGAAGCGTCCGCCCGCGGCGACCGGCGATGCCGCCGCCGATCGCGACGCCACGCGCGCCGAAGGCGTTGCGCGCTATCGGGATTTCATCTCCGGCCTGCTCGACGTCACCGACAACCTCGACCGTCAGACCGGCACTGTCATCCCCGCGCGCTCGGTGATCCGTCGTGACGGAGACGACTCCTATCTCGTCGTCGCGGCGGACAAGGGAACGGCCACGTTCTCCGACATCGCCAACGACGTCGCCGCCCGGTACGACTTCTGGCTCGGCGATGCGTTCGCCTCCGGTGGGTCCGCAGGTTACGACCACAAGGCGATGGGTATCACGGCGCGGGGTGCGTGGGAGTCGGTCAAGCGGCACTTCCGTGAGATGGGTCTCGACACCCAGTCGCAGGACTTCACCGTGGCGGGCATCGGAGACATGAGTGGCGATGTCTTCGGCAACGGCATGCTCTTGTCCGAGCACATCCGACTGGTCGCGGCGTTCGATCACCGGCACGTGTTCGTCGATCCGAATCCCGACGCTGCGTCGTCGTATGCCGAACGCGCACGGCTCTTCTCGTTGCCGCGTTCATCGTGGGCGGACTACGACACCTCGCTGATCAGTGAGGGGGGCGGTGTCTGGTCGCGCGAGACGAAGTCGATCCCGGTCAGCGCTCAGATGCGCACAGCCCTCGGGCTCGGTGCCGAGGTCGATGCATTGTCGCCGCCCGAACTGATCCACGCGATCCTCCTGGCCCCGGTCGACCTGCTGTGGAACGGCGGCATCGGTACGTACATCAAGTCGTCGTCGGAGTCCGATGCCCAGGTGGGCGACAAGGCAAACGATGCGATCCGCGTCGACGGAGATCAATTGCGCGCCAAGGTCGTCGGAGAAGGTGGCAACCTCGGTGTCACCGAGCGGGGGCGGATCGAATTCGATCTGGCCGGAGGTCGGATCAACACCGATGCGATGGACAACTCGGCCGGCGTCGACTGTTCCGACCACGAGGTCAACATCAAGATCCTGCTCGATGCCGCGGTCTCTGCGGGCCAACTCGAGCACGCCGACCGCGATCCGCTCCTGGAGTCGATGACGGACGAGGTCGGCGACCTCGTGCTGGCGGACAACGTGTCGCAGAACTCCGAACTGGGGTTCTGCCGCGCCTATTCGCTCGACCGGGTCGACGTCCACGCTCGTCTCCTGCACGAGATCGCCGCGCGCGGCGTGGATCTGAAACTCGAAGCACTACCGACACCGCAGGAGCTGATCAAGCGTCTGCACTCCGACGTGCACCGCGGGCTCACCTCGCCCGAGCTGGCGACACTGATGTCCCATGTGAAACTCATCGCGAAGGAGGACCTCCTCGGCGGGGATCTGCCGGAGAACGATGTGTTCGAAGGCCTTCTGGCGGACTACTTCCCGGTCCCGCTTCGTGAACGGTTCGCCGACGGCATCCACGCCCACCGTCTGCACCGCGAGATCGTCACCACGGTCCTCGTCAACGAAGTGGTCGACCGTGCGGGCATCACACACCTGTTCCGGCTGGGTGAATCGACCGGTGCCACGACCGAGGAGGCGGTGCGCGCCTACGTCGTCGCCGACCGTGTCTTCGGTCTCTCGGAGCTGTTCGCGCGTATCGTGCACGCCGATGCTCCGGTGGAGGCCATCGACGAGATGATGCTGTATGCGCGGCGCCTGCTGTTCCGGGCGTCGCGGTGGTTGCTCGCCTTCCGCCCGCAACCCCTGGCGATGGCCGCAGAGGTCACCCGATACGGCCAACAGGTGGCAGACCTGACCGCTCTGATCGACAGTTGGTTCGGGCCGCAATCGGCTGCCGACGTCGAGCACCGTGTGGCGCACTACCGTGAGCTCGGTGTCGAGACCGATCTCGCTCACGATGTCGCGATCAGTCTTCATCGGTTCTGCCTGCTCGACATCGTCGATACCGCCGAGATCGCCGATCGGGATCCCGTGGAGGTCGGCGAGCTGTACTTCGCGATCATGGAGCACTTCGGCCTGGAGGAACTACTCACCGCCGTGTCGACACTCGAATACGGCGACCGCTGGCATGCGTTGGCGCGCTTGGCTCTTCGTGATGACATGCACGGAGCGCTCCGTGCTCTCACGCTCACGATCCTGCAGAGCAGCGAACCCGACGAAGCCGCGGGCGAGAAGATCTCCGAGTGGGAGTCGTCGCATTCGTCACGGTTGGCGCGGGTGCGAACCATGCTCTCCGACATCGAGCACGGCCCCGACCTCGACCTCGCCACACTGTCGGTTGCCGCCCGACAACTCCGCAGCCTCATCAGGTAGCGAATCTCAGACCAGCACGAAGATCGACGCCCGAAGACGAAAGGAATGTCGTGCTCTACGAGGACGAAGGAATCAGGACCGACGACGGATACGTGGTCAAGGTTCCCGTCCGGTGGTCTGACATGGACGTGTTCGCACACATCAACCATGCGCGCATGGTGACCCTGCTCGAGGAAGCGCGCATTCCCTGGCTGTTCTACGACGAACGGCCGACCGCGCACCTGCGCACGGGGTGCGTCGTGGCCGACCTGCACGTGAAGTACCGCCAACAGGTGCGCCACGACGAGGGACCGATCGCGGTCACCATGTTCGTCGAGAAAGTGCGCGCGGTCGACTTCGTCGTCGGGTACGAGGTGCGTCCCGATGCCGCGTCGCCCAGCGACAGGCCCGCGGTCACGGCGACAACGCAACTCGTCGCGTTCGATGTCGACGCACAGCGACTGCGACGGCTCACCACAGGAGAACGTGAGTATCTCGAGAGTTTCCGCCGAACCCCGAGCGTCGACGCGTGACGGCACTACCCGAACGCTTCGTCATCGCCGCGGGACCCGGCGACCGGACCGACGCCACGGCTTTCGTCTCGCGGGCCATGCGACTCGACGACGCGGCGGTGATCCGGGTGGTCGAGCGCTCGGACGGCCTACTCGCCCTGTGGGCGCACACCGGATTCGACGTCCTCGTCACCCGCTCGATCTTCGGGAGTGTCGCGCCGGCCGATCTCGTCGCCGATGCCGCGACCTTGGCCAGCCGGCTCGCGGAGGGGCGGCCGGGCGAACCGGTCGATCCCGGGATGTCACTGGATTCTGCGTGGCGCGGTGCCCTCCCGATCCGTACCGGTTATCGCCACCTCGACGACGTCCCCGCACGCACCGTGGTCGAGCTGACCCGCGAGGGCGCTCGCCTCGCACGCGACGAGGGAAGCAACTTCGGCCCCGCGACCGGCCTCCTCGATCAGGGCGTCCTCGACGTCTCCTCCGGAGACGGAACGCTGACGGCGACGGTATCGCTGCGATCGCTGTTCGCGCTCACCGCGATGGGCTTCGTCCGGGATGCCGACGGACACGAGATCACCGAGACGTCGCCGATCGACGCGATCGGGGAGACCGAACCCGTGCGGGTGCGGATGTCGGCAGCGTGGATCCGCATCGATGCCCGCTATGGCGCCGTTTATCAGCGCAGGCATCGCGACCTCGAGGTCACTGTGCTCTGACCGTGTGATCGCGGCCGACAGCACCGGCTCGACGCCGATCAGATGGTCAGGATCAGATGGGGCCGATCAGATGAGCCAGGCCGCGGCGTTGGGTGCCAGCATGCCATCGACCAGGGGCGAGCTCGTCACGATGAGTTCGCCAGGCGGCAGACCGACCGGCTCGCTTGTGGTGTTGAGCGCGCACACGAGGTGTCCCTCCGAACGGCGGAACGCCAGACACCCCGCGGGTGCGCCGTACCACTCGATGCCATCTCCGGCGAACTCCGTTCTCTCGCTGCGTAACTCGATTGCAGTGCGGTACAGCGAGAGGGTCGAGTTCACGTCCTCGAGTTCACGCTCGACCGTGTACTGCGTCCACGACTCGGGCATCGGGAGCCACGTGTCGGGGTTGGTCGAGAAGCCGAACGGCGGTTCGGTGCCCTCCCACGGAAGCGGGACACGCGAGGCGTCGCGCCCGCGTTCGGTATGACCCGAGCGCTCCCACACCGGGTCCTGGAGTGCCTCGTCGGGGAGATCGGCGTTGGGTAGCCCGAGCTCTGCGCCGTTGTAGATGAAAATCGAACCGGGAAGGGCGAATTCGACGAGCGCCATGGCTCGTGCACGCGCAGTGCCCAGTGCGATGTCGCCGATGTCGGATGTCTCGGCGTCATCTTCTCGTGTGTCACGGCCGTAGCGCGTCACCTCGCGGTCGACGTCGTGATTCGACAACGTCCACGTCGGCGTCCCGTTGACGCTGTGCACAGCATCGAGCGAGTTCTCGATGGCGTCGCGGATGGCGTCGGCGTCGAAAGGTGCCTTGGCGAGGCGGAAGTTGAAGCCGAGATGCAACTCGTCGGGGCGGAGATACTCGGCGAACCGCTCGTTGTCGTCGACCCAGATCTCACCGACGTTCGCGGCGCCGGGGTACTCGTCGATGACCGCGCGGATCTTCCTGTGGATGTCATGGACTGCGTAGTTGTTGAAACGCGGGTCGTCATCGCGATTGACGAGTAGTCCTGCGGCCTCGACATCCATGTCGGGGAGGTCTGCGGGTTTGGCCATGCCGTGCGCGACGTCGATACGGAAGCCGTCGACGCCGCGATCGAGCCAGAAGCGCAGCGTCTTCTCGAGATCCTCGAAGACCTCGGGGTTCTCCCAATTCAGATCGGGCTGCTCACGCGCGAAGATGTGCAGATACCACTGGCCGGGAGTGCCGTCGGCCTCGGTGACCCTCTCCCAGGCGGACCCGCCGAAGATACTCACCCAGTTGTTGGGTGGCTCGTTGCCGTTCTCGCCACGACCGTCGCGGAAGATGTAGCGCGTGCGCTCGGGACTGTCCGGCCCGGCTGCGAGAGCGTCGATGAACCACTGGTGCTGATCGCTGGTGTGGTTGGGAACGAGATCCATGGTCACGCGTATCTCGCGTGCATGGGCCTCTTCGATCAACTCGTCGAACACCTCCAGGTCGCCGAAGAGCGGGTCGATGTCTCGCGGATCAGAGACGTCGTATCCGTGGTCGGCCATGGGGGAGCGCATGATCGGGCTCAGCCACAGTGCGTCGACGCCGAGGAGTTCGAGGTAACCGAGTTTGTCGATCACGCCGGCGAGGTCGCCGACGCCGTCACCGTTGAGATCGGAGAACGACCGAGGATAGATCTGATAGAAGATCGCCGACCGCCACCAGGTGTCGTCGGCAGGGTCCAGTTGTGCTGCGGCGAACCCGGCGACACCGTCAGCCGAGGTCACGCTCTCGTCATCTGCGGTCCCGACGACGCCGGGCTCCACGGTGTCGACTTCCGCGATGCCGGCCTCCACGCTGTCGGCCTCCACAGTGTCGACTTCCGGGCTGTCGACCTCGACGACACCGGGCTCATCGGTGGCGGTGTCGGGCGCGTCGTCGACGGTGTCGGATGCGTCGTCGACGGTGTCCGGCGCGCTGTCGGGTTGCTTTTGCGCGCCGAGCGCGGCCTCGTTGACATCGTCGGGTGTCTCGTCGCTCACCGCGACAATTCTGCCCTACCTGTGTTTTCCCGTAGAAGACCAGGTGACGTCGGCGCGTCGTGTCCGATGTGCCCGACTGACCTCGATCGGATCAGAACGGCGAATTGACCATCGACTGTGCGGCCATCTCCATGTAGTCGACGAGAGCCTGCCTGTGCGGTGCGTCGAGTGTGTCGTCGTCGATCGACGCGATGGCGGTGTGCATGCAGCGCAACCAGGCGTCGCGGGCCAGGGGACCGATGGTGAAGGGCTGATGGCGCATGCGCAGTCGCGGGTGGCCACGTTCTTCGGAGTACGTGCGCGGGCCGCCCCAGTACTGCTCGAGGAACATTCGGAGTCGACGCTCGGCGGGCCCGAGGTCTTCCTCGGGATACATGGGCCGGAGGATCTCGTCGGCGGCGACCTCGCGGTAGAAGACTCTCGTCAGCTTCTCGAAGGTCTCGTGACCACCGACCTCGTCGTAGAACGACCGGTGGACTTCGGTGCTGGCCGGCCGACCGCCGACGGGGATGTTGCCGCTCACCGGATCCATTGTCCCCACGGCCGGGTGTGGTCTCAACATCGGCGCCGCAGAATGTCTACGACAGTCTGTAGGGGTCGGTGCCCGAAGGGCGGTGGTGTGGGCTAAATTGATCACACGACCTGTGCGGCGTGAATGTGCGAGCGCGTGTTCACCGGCCGTGCGCAAGAGGTTTACCGATCGGAAGGGTCTCATGGACAACTGGATCGTCTACATCGGAATGTCGGTCACGGTCCTGGTGATTTTCTTCGCTGCGGCGTGCGTGGTGTCGATGGCATTCTCAAGCGGCGTCAAGTACCCCAAGCAGCAGGAATACACGCTCGACCAAGAGTGGGACCGAGCTCCGCTGCTGCTGTCGGCAACGGACATGGAACCGATTGCGTTGCCGCGTCACGCGGAACCCAACGATGTGGATGGAGGCTCGGCCAGTGCCAAGTGGTGAGATTTCGCAGTCGACCGGTACCGAGCGGACACCGGAGGTCGCCGCGACCTCCGCGCTTCCGGTCGGCACGGTCATCACGAACAGCGGGCGTGTCTCGGCCACCCGGTTTCCGGGCCAGACCGCGACGACTCCGCCGTTCTCGCGTGACGAACTGATCGCACTCGACGACGCGCTGCAGGCTGCCAGTGAGAAGGCACTCGTGCGCTTCTCTGTCTACATCGGCGAGCTCGGCCCCGACCCGGTCGCAGACGCACGCGAGGTGCTGCTCAAGTCGGCACCCGAGCCCGCATACGGAGCCCTGCTGGCAGTGTCGCCCAACACCCACGACGTCGTCGTGGTGTCGGGTAGCGAGGTCGCCGATCGCGTCAACGACCGCGTTGCCGACCTGGGCGTGACCGCGGCAATCGGAAGCTTCCGCCAGAACGAACTCATCGACGGACTGGTCTCCGCACTGCATGTGATGGCGACCGCCGCCGCACCGATCTGAACTCGTAACGAACCGAACTGCACATGAGAATGGCCCGGGAGCAATTCCCGGGCCAATTCTCGTGTGTGCAGTTGGTCCCATAGGCGACCAGCCAGCCGGCATCAGCTAAGGGGCAACCAGGTCTCGGGTAGACGGTGCCTTCTCCGCCGGCCCGGTCGCGGTCGGTCCGTCGTGCGCCTCGTCGCTTCTGACGGGCGTCTTGCCGAGACCGTCGTCCACCATGTCCTTCTCGTCGAACGGGACGCGACCCGTGAGCACGTCGTCGACCCGATCCTTGTCGACGGTCCCTGTCCACGACCCGACGAGCAGCGTCGCGACCGCGTTGCCTGAGAAGTTGGTGACAGCGCGAGCCTCCGACATGAAACGGTCGATGCCCACGATGAGTCCGACGCCGTTCAGCATCGCCGGTTGATGGGCCTGTAGGCCGCCGGCCAGTGTGGCCAGGCCTGCGCCGCTCACGCCCGCGGCACCCTTCGAGGCGATGATCATGAAGACGAGCAGGCTGATCTGTGCTCCGATCGACAGGGGAGCGCCCATGGCGTCCGCGATGAAGATCGATGCCATCGTCAGGTATATGGCGGTGCCGTCGAGGTTGAAGGAGTATCCCGTCGGAACGACGACGCCGACGGTGGACTTCTCCACACCGAGGTGCTCCATCTTGGCGATGAGCCGCGGCAGGGCAGACTCGGAGGACGAGGTGGCGAAGATGAGTAGGTATTCGCGAGCCAGATAGCGGACGAGTCGGAAGATGGAGACGCCCGCGACCGCCCGCAGGATCGCCCCGAGTACACCGAAGACGAACACGATGCACGTCAGATAGAAGGCGATCATCAGGATCAACAGCTGTCCGACCGCCGCCCACCCCGTCTGGCCGACGACGTTGGCGATCGCGCCGAATGCTCCGATCGGTGCCAGCCACAAAATCATGCTCAGGATCTTGAACACGAGCTTCTGGATGTAACCGACAGCGACGAGGATCGGCTCACCGCTCGAACCCATTGCCTGCAGTGCGAAGCCGACGAGAAGCGCGACGAACAGCGCCTGCAAGACGTTG
This sequence comes from Gordonia otitidis, assembly GCF_020735545.1. Taxonomy (NCBI): domain Bacteria; kingdom Bacillati; phylum Actinomycetota; class Actinomycetes; order Mycobacteriales; family Gordoniaceae; genus Gordonia; species Gordonia otitidis. The sequence continues at coordinate 116,470 of NZ_CP085974.1, read as the reverse complement.
CCCGACGTCAATGCAGACAGGAGCGAGTCGGGAACGATCCCCTGGATGAATGCCATCATCCCGCCGGACTCGTGGGCCTTCTCGGCCAGTTCCGAGCCCTTGCCTGCGGAGGCGCTGACGTTGAGACCCTCACCGGGTTTGATCAGATTTCCGACGACGAGCCCGATAGCGAGTGCGATGGTCGACATCACCAGGAAGTAGACGAACGCGAGACCGCCGACCTTGCCGACGGTCGCGGCCTTTCTGACCGACCCGATACCGAGCACGATGGTGCAGAAGATGACGGGCGCGATCATCATCTTGATGAGGCTGACGAAGATGGTCCCCAGTACGCCGAGGTCCTTGCCGATTCCCGGGGCGATGAGTCCGACCGCAACGCCGCCGACCACGGCGACGATGACCGCCAGGTACAGCCAGTGCGTCTTGTCTCGCTTCTTGGGCGTTGGGTTCAGGGTCTCGTCGCTCGCCGACGCGACCTCGGCGTCGTGGGACCGTCGTCTCACATTCATCGTGCTGTCCTTCCTGTCCTGCAGGTCGACGTTGACGCGCACCCGCTGTGGAAGATTGTTGGACGACCTCGTGATGTGAGTCACCATTGAGTTCATTTCGTTCATGGGGTCACCGTGATGAACTCGATGTCGATCGCGTACCGCGCGATCCTGGAAGGGTGGTGTCTACATGCTCCGATGGCGTCCTCGGACCCTTGCGGGTCAGGCCGTGGCGCTGCAATTGGCCGTCGTCCTGGTGATCGTGGTGTCCGCCGCGTTGCTCGCTTTACTGGATGCTCGATTCGATGGACTACGTGCCGCTCGCGATCAGGTGAGATCGGTGGCGGTGAGCATCGCTGACGCGCCCTCCACCGCCCGTGCGCTGGAGTCTCCTGACCCGAGCACGAGTCTGCAACCGGTGACCGAGGAGATCCGACCTGTCACCGGCGTCTCATTCATCACCATCATGAACACCGCCGGCGTGCGCTACACCCACACGACGCCCTCACTGATCGGGCAGCGATATCTGGGATCGACAAGCCAGGCGCTCCGCGGTGAGGTCTACACCGAGACCTACACGGGGACGCTCGGTCCGTCGATCCGTTCCATCGCTCCGGTCCGGAACGGGAACGGCGTGATCGTCGGGATGGTTGCCGCGGGGATCACGCAGGCCACCCTCACCGACGAGTGGTTGGAGCAACTGCCGTTGATCGCGTCGATCGGTCTGGTGGCCATCGTCGCGGCGCTGGGCGGTCTCTGGCTGATCCGGCGACGATTGTTGCGTCTCACCGGTGGTCTGGCGCCGGGAGAACTACGGGTGATGTACGACCACCACGACGCCGTGCTGCATTCGGTCACGGAAGGGCTCGTGGTGATCGACGACGGCCGGATCGTGCTGTGCAACGACGAAGCGCGACGACTGCTGGCGGGCAACCCGGCTGGCGAGAGCGTGGAATTCGACGACATGCCCGACTTCCTACTCGGCACAGAACCCCTCACGGACGTCCTCTACGTCGATCAGGGCCGGGTACTGGTGGTCAATCGCGCTCCCGTGACGTCGCGGCAGGGTAGCGCGGTCGTCACGATCCGAGACAGAACTGAATTATCCTCCGCGATAGGCGAATTGGATTCGCTCTCACGCTTCGCCGAAGCGCTCCGGTCGCAGGCACACGAGTCGGCCAACCGGCTGCACACGATGGTCGCGCTCATCGAGACGGGGCACGCGGAGCGCGCGGCCGCCCTCGCCACCGCCGATCTTGTCGTGTCACAGAGATTGGTCGACCGTGTCTCGGAGATGATCAGCGATCCCACCCTGAGCGCGTTGTTACTCGGGAAGTCGGCGCAGGCAGCCGAACGCGGGATCTCGATGACCCTCACGGAGGAGTCCGCGCTCGACGACGACGACACGTCGCCGCTGACCACTGACGAGACCATCACCGTCGTCGGGAACCTGATCGACAACGCGTTGGACGCCTGCGATCCGGCGGACGCATGGGTGGAGGTCACGGTTGCCGTGGACGACGGATCACTGCTGATCGTCGTCGCCGACAGCGGCCCGGGGATGACCGACGACGAATTCGAGAGAGCGTGCGGGCGGGGATACTCGACGAAGCCCGGCGGCGACGCCACGGGCAGAGGACTCGGTCTCGCCCTGGTTGCAAACGTGGTCAGCCGACATGGCGGCACCGTGCGAAGCGAACACACCTACGGGTCGGTCATCACCGTGGAGATCCCGAGCAGGGGGCAAGTGTGATCCGCGTGATGATCGTCGACGACGAACCACTTCTGATCCAGGCGCACCGCGACTACCTGGCTCGGATCGGTGGCTTCGACGTGGTGGCGACGGCCGGTACTGCGCGGGAGGCGCACCGCGCGGCGATGGCTGCGGCGGCGGGCGGTGCGCCTGTCGAACTCGTGTTGCTCGATCTCGGACTGCCCGACGCAAGTGGCATCGAACTCGCGTCCGCGCTGTCGGGTCTGCGGCCCGACCCGGACATCATCGCCATCACAGCGGCTCGCGATCTGCCGACGGTTCGCCGGGCGCTCACGCACGGTGCGCTGCTCTACCTGTTGAAACCGTTCTCATACGCCGCTTTCGCTGAGAAGATCGAGCATTACCTGCGCTACCGCGAGACCGTCGCCGGCGACGGTGATGCGGTGAGCCAGCGAGACGTCGACCGTGCCCTCGCTGCGCTGCGCACCGCCGACCCGCGGCGCGGTGCGCCGAAGGGCATGGCTCCCGAGACCACAGATGCCGTCGGCAGAGCGGTGCGCGATGCACCGGGCGGGCTGACCGCCTCGGAAGTCGCTGCACGGGTCGGCAGTTCGCGGGTCACCGCTTGGCGCTACCTGGAGCGGCTCGCCGACGCCGGCACGGTGCGCAGGGTTACCGAGTACGGCGGGGCGGGCCGCCCCCAGATCCGCTACGTCTGGACCGGGTGATCCAACGACGTCACTCGGCGTCGAAGACCCTGGCGCGCAATGACCGTTCGACGCCCGCGCGGCCCTCGACGATCAGCCTTTTGAGCGCCGTCGGATGGTCTTCGGCGAGGAAGGCGTCTGCCTTGTCGAGCGCCTCGGGCGTGATCTCCCACGAGGGATACAGTCCGTTGACCACGGTCTGTGCCACCTCGCTCGAGCGCCGCTTCCATACCTCGGGGACCGCCGCGAAGTATTTGTCGACGTAGGGCGCCAACAGCTCCGACTGGCCGGGCCGAGCGAACCCCGCCACGACCGCTCTGGTGTAGATGTTCGAGAGGGTGTCGTCGTCGAAGGCCGACCACGCGTCTGCCTTCGCTTCGGCGAGCGGGCGGGCTGCACGTGCGGTCGCGGCCTGGCGTGTGCCCGCCGCGGTGTTGTCGCGCTGAGCTTCGGCGTCGATCACAGGAGTCGACGCCGGATCGCCGTCGATGGCTCCCGCAGTCGCCAGCGCGAGTACGAGCTTCCAGCGCAGGTCCGCGTCGACGGTCAGCCCGGCAAGACCGTGCTCGGCCGGGTCGTCGCCGTCGAGGAGCGCCCGCACCACCGCGATCTGTTCGTCGAACAGCCTGCCCGAGAGCAGCGTGTTCACGAACGCGAGCTGATGATCGGACCCCGACTCGGCAGCGCGGGCGAGTTCGAGGAGGCGCGAGCTGAACCCGGGCCATCCGACGGTCTGCGCCCACCCCGGATCGGCGTAGGACTCGATCGCGGTCGTGGCCTGGAGCAGTACTCGCTGCACGACACCGATTTCGGTCTCGGCGGCGATGCCGTGCTCGACGAGCGCGACGAAATCACGGGCTTTCATCTCCGCCTGCCGGGTCATCTCCCACGCCGCCGACCACACCAGTGTGCGCGGCATCGAGTCGGTGATGTCGCCGATACGCGCGGTTGCCGTCGCGAGTGACTCGGGATCGAGACGCACGGAGGCGTAGGTCAGATCGTCGTCGTTGAGCAGGATCAGCTTGCCGCGCGGAACGCCCACGAGATCAGGCACCTCGGTGACCGACCCCTCGACGTCGAGTTCGACGCTCTGCACGCGTTCGAGCTTTCCCTGCGTGGTGTCGTCGTAGATGCCGACGCGCATGCGGTGCACGCGCGTCTCGCCCGCGCCGGGCGCCGCGCCGTCCTGGACGATGGCGAAACGCGTGAACGCGCCCGAGTCGTCGACGTCGAAGTCGGGGCGGATGACGTTGATGCCGGTGGTCTTGAGCCACTGGCTACCCCAGTCGGAGAGGTCGCGTCCCGATGACTTCTCCAGTGCGGCAAGCAGGTCCGAGAACGTCGCGTTGGAGAACTTGTGCGCGGTGAAGTAATCGCGCAGGCCGGCGAGGAAGTCGTCGACACCGACGTAGGCAACCAACTGCTTGAGTACGGATGCGCCCTTGGCGTACGTGATGCCGTCGAAGTTGACCTCGACCGCGGCGATGTCGGGGATGTCGGCGGCCACGGGATGCGTCGAGGGCAGCTGATCCTGGCGGTAGGCCCACGACTTCTCGACGTTGGCGAACGTCGTCCATGCGCTCGTGTACTCGGTGGCCTCCGACTGACACAGCACCGAGGCGAAGGTGGCGAACGACTCGTTGAGCCACAGGTCGTCCCACCACTTCATGGTGACAAGGTCGCCGAACCACATGTGGGCCATCTCGTGTAGCACGGTCTCGGCACGTCGCTCGTAGTTGTAGTTCGTCACGCGTGACCGGAACACGTAGTCCTCGAGGAACGTGACGGCGCCCGCGTTCTCCATGGCACCGGCGTTGAACTCGGGAACGAAGAGCTGGTCGTACTTTCCGAACGCGTACGGGATGCCGAAGTTCTTGTGGTAGAACGCGAATCCCTGTTTGGTCTCGGTGAACAGGCGCTCAGCGTCCATGTATTCCGCCAGCGACGCCCTGCAATAGATCCCGAGTGGGATGGACCCGTGCTCGTCGGTGTAGGTGTCCGTCCATTCCGCATACGGCCCCGCGATGAGTGCAACGAGATAGGTACTCATGACAGGGGTTTCGGCGAAACGGTGCACTCCGCCGTCGACGGACTCGGTTGGTGCGTTCGAGATGACCTTCCAGTCGTCCGGAGCGGTCACGGTGATCGTGTACGTCGCCTTGAGGTCGGGCTGGTCGAAGCAGGCGAACATCCGCTTGGCGTCGGCGGTTTCGAACTGTGAGTACAGGTACACGGAGTCGTCGGTGGGGTCGACGAAGCGATGCAGACCCTCGCCGGTGTGTGAATAGGCGCAGTCGGCGACGACGACCAGTTCGTTGTCGGCGGCGAGATCGGGAAGCGGGATGCCCACCGATTCGTCGAAGTCGCTCACCTCGAGCGCTTTTCCGTTCAGGGTCACCGAGCGGAGTGTCGGGGCGACCAGATCGATGAAGGTCTGCGAACCGGGGGTCGCGGTGAATGTGACGGTGCTCGTCGACCGGAACGTCTTCTCTCCGGGCTTGCCGTTACCGTCGGTGAGATCGAGTTCCACGTCGTAATGGGATACGTCGATGGTGGTGGCGCGCTCGCGCGCCTGGTCGCGGGTGAGGTTCGGGGCAGTCACAATCGCCAGCTTAGCCGCGTAACGTCGGCGTGGAATCGATGTGGACCGTCAACGGTTGGAAGACACGTCACCCAACCGACGCGTCGAGCAGTGCTCATGACGTGATGACTCGAAGGGAATGTGCGGATGTCGCAGAAGGATCGTGTTGATTTCTGGTTCGACCCCCTGTGCCCGTGGTGTTGGATCACCTCCCGGTGGATCCTCGAGACCGAGCAGGTCCGCGACATCGACGTGCACTTCCATCTCATGAGTCTTGCCGTGCTGAACGAGGGTAAGGACATCTCCGACGACTACCGCGAGGGGCTCAAGAACGCGTGGCGTCCGGTCCGCGTGATCGCGGCAGCCGTCGCGGCGAAGGGCGACGACATCCTCGCGCCGCTGTACACGGCCATGGGGACCCGAATCCACAACCAGGGCAACAAGGATTTCGACGTGGTCATCCGGGAGTCGCTCGACGAGCTCGGTCTCGATCCCGAACTGGCCAAGGCCGCCGACTCGACCGAGTACGACGAGTGGATTCGCACCAGCCACCACGAGGGTATGGACAAGGTCGGTGACGATGTCGGCACGCCGACCATCCACGTCAACGGGGTCGCGTTCTTCGGCCCGGTGCTGTCACGGATTCCGCGCGGTGAGACCGCCGGAACGGTGTGGGATGGAGCGGTCGCGCTCGCGTCGTATCCGCACTTCTTCGAACTCAAGCGGAGTCGAGACGAGGACCCGCAGTTCGACTGAGCTCGCCCGCGCAACCGGGCCGATGCGGCCCGGCAGCGGTCACAGTCTGGGTGGCGTCTCCAAACCATTCGGCAACGATCCCTCGGCGACGAGGGCAGGGTGTGGCGGCGGTGTGACCGGAATCGCGTTGCCACTGCCGACGCCCCGGACGATGGTCTTCGGGCGGAACAGTATGGCTCCCGCGCGAGTACGGTCACGCAGCGCCGCCGCGCGCCATGTGAGAACCGGGTGCGAAGCGAGCAGGTTCACCAGGAAGACGAAGAAGCCTTTCTCGTGGGTTGCGCGGTCGGCCAATTGATCGAAGTCGACGGCACGCAGCATGTACTTGCCCGCAGAGAGCACGCCCATCGCCCTGGGCGCACCTGCCGGCTGCGTGTAGTACCCGAAGTTGTCGGCGGAGTACTCCTGTGCCCGCGACAGCAGTGACCCGAGTATCGGCACCTGCATGCCGATACTCGTCGCGAGCTGGCGCCAGTATGAGGTGTGGCCTGCGGCGATGTGGCCGACCTCGTGTCCGATGATGAAGCGCAATGCTTCCGGGTCGCGTGCGCGACCTCCGATCTCGAACAGATCGGAGTAGATGACCACATACCGCCTGAAGCCGTGGCCGGATGCGAAAGCGTTGATCTGGCCGTTTCCCAGCACCACGTAGGCGTCCGGGACGTACTCGAGTCCGTAGCGTGCTGCCGCTTCCACGACCATCCGATACCCCTCGACGAACTGCGTCGGAGTCATCTGGACTCCGTTCACGCGGGGAGTGGCGTAGGTGATGCCGCGGATGAGGAACAGCAGCAACGGGAGCGCGAGGGCCAGAAGCGCGAACTGGTTGAAGACGCCGAGCATGACGAGGACCAACACCGCCCCGTAGCCGAGGGCGGAGATGAGGATCAGTACGACGAGCGTCGGGATCTCCCACGGATGCAGTCGTGGTGTGCCTGCGTACTTCGCCGGCGTGAGCCAGCGGCGGTTGGGGTCGTAGCGGCTTTCCGTCGGCTCCGGGTCGGCGAGTCCGGGAACATTGGGAATAGGCGATGAATCGTCCACGGCGTTCAATCTATAGTGGTCGCTATGCGCGTATACGTCGGTGGCGACCATGCCGGATTCGAACTCAAGGCCAAGATCTCCGAGCACCTGCAGGCGAACGGGCACGAAGTGATCGACTCCGGAGCCCATGTCTACGACGCGCAAGACGATTACCCGGCATTCTGTATCGCAACGGCCCAGAAGACCGTCGACGATCCCGGCAGCCTCGGCATCGTGCTCGGCGGCAGCGGCAACGGCGAGCAGATCGCGGCGAACAAGGTCAAGGGCGCACGATGCGCACTCGCGTGGAATGTCGAGATCGCCCAGCTCGCGCGCCAGCACAACAACGCACAGCTCATCGGCATCGGTGGCCGTATGCACACGACCGAAGAGGCATTGGCCATCGTCGACGCCTTCGTCAACACGCCGTTCTCGCAGGAGCCGCGGCATCAGCGGCGCATCGACATCCTCACCGAGTACGAGGAGACGGGCGTCGCACCTGCGCTGCCCGAGTCCTGATCGCTGAGAACGCCTGCTCCTCGCCGGTCGTTCAGAGCCTGTGCCCGAAGGTCATACGCTGCACCGCATCGCGCGGCGCCAACGAAAGCTGTTCGACGGTCTACGCGTTGCGGTGAGTTCACCTCAGGGACGCTTCGCAGAAGGAGCCGCCGTCGTCGACGGCATGGTGTTCGACGACGCCCAGGCATGGGGAAAACACCTCGTCCAGCGCTATCGCGACGGACGACGTGAGCAACTGCTGCACGTGCACCTCGGGCTCTACGGTTCCTTCACCGAGCTGCCTGTTCCGATGGGCGAGCCCGTCGGCCAGGTGCGGATGAGAATCGTCGGGGAGAAGGTCGGCGTCGACCTTCGTGGTCCTACCGCCTGCGAGTTGTACTCGCCCGCCGATCTGGAGGCGCTCGTCGCCCGGCTCGGTCCCGACCCGTTGCGACCCGATGCCGACCCGGCGCGCGCGTACGAGGCGATCACGCGGTCGCGTCGACCGATCGGCGCACTGCTCATGGATCAGAAGGTCATCGCTGGCGTGGGAAACGTCTACCGCGCAGAAGTGCTGTTCCGCAACGGAATCGATCCCATGCGGCCGGGGACCTCCATCACCGCCGACGAGTTCGACGCGCTGTGGGCCGATCTGGTCGCGTTGATGAGGATCGGCGTCAGACGCGGACGAATACACGTGGTGCGTGCCGAGGACGATCACGGTGCGCCCTCGTATGCCACGGACCGCCCGCGCACCTACGTGTACCGGCGGGCCGGTGAGAAGTGCAGAATCTGCGGAACTCCGATCGCACACGGTGAACTCGACGGTCGAAACCTGTTCTGGTGCCCGACCTGTCAGACGTGACCAAAAGCCTCGGCGCTGGGATCGGACTCAAGCGACCGGGCTCGCCGGTGCAGCCGGATTTCAGTGCGTGCGCTCTTCGGCCCGCTGCGCCATGATCAGAAGTTCGTCGCGCTGAGATGCGGCGCTGACGCGCTGGATCCGGGCGTAGAGCCTACGGCGATCGGAGGAGTTGTGGAGCTGTGCACGGAATCGTGCGAAAGACATTGGTAACGCTGCTTTCTCGTATCGGTGGTCGTGTTCGGTGGTGATGGACGCGAGGTCGGATCACCTGGGTGTGCATCGGGTGGTGGTGGCCCTCGCTCGGAAGTGTCGCACCAGAAGCTGCTCACTCAATTGTTCGCGTTAATTTCATGTAAATCAACCTGCTCCGACGTGATCTGGACTACGTCTGACCTGGGCGCTCGATGTCAGGGGCGCGGCACGGCCCGCGCAGCCAACATCTCGGCGCGACACCCTCACAGCAAAAGCTCAGTGTCGCGCAGCGCTTCTCTCATGGGCGACACGGAGCATCGATGACATGGAGACCATGAACAGCCGCGGTGCGCAGCCATGTGCGGCTCCGACGTCGCAGCCGTACCCGGTCGGTCGGATCACGGTGCTGGCCGTGGGTGGGACCGGGGAGTCCTATCGGGGTGACAGGCGGACGGCGGTCAGCGGGATGTTGGCGGCGGTCGTCGATGATCTCGACGAGCGTTTCGTGCCGCGGTGGGTCGGGTATCCGGCGAGCTACGGGCCCGCGACGGGCAGGCGCGGTATCAGTTACGCCGACAGCGTTGCCGAAGGTGTCCGTTCCCTGCGGCAGGCATTGACCGACACCGACGGGCAGGTTGTGATCGTCGGCTACTCGCAGGGTGCCGTTGTCGTTCGTCGATGTGTGCACGAACTCGAACTCGACGCTGATCTGTCGATCGATCGGGTGATCGGCCTCGGTTTCGTGGCGGATCCCCACCAGCCGCCCGGCGTGGTGACCGGTTGTTCGGGATGGGGCGTTGCGGGGGAGGGGCCACCCCTGCCCGACCGTATCCCCGCGTGGTGGGTGGGCGCCCCGACCGACATGATCTGCAACGCCGAGCCGGATTCGTTGATCCGCGACATCGCCGACCTCACCGCCTCGCTCGAGTTCCGTCGGCCCCTCAACTGGATTCGCGACATGCTGGTCGTGTTGCGGGACAATGCGTTTCAGAATGCAGCGCGCACGTCGCTGCGCCCCGCACAGTGGGGCCGGGATGTGCACCGCCTGCGCGCGGCGTGGCGGGCGGTGCGCAGATATCTACCTGCACTCATCGTCTGGCACAGCCTCGTGATCACGAACCGTGACGGGGGCAGGCACACGGCGTATTGCCGGGAGCCGTATCGCCGACTCGCGACCGCGCCGGAAACGACAGGCTGCCAGGAGTTGGCCCAGTGGTTACAGGTCGGCGCAACCTTTGCGCCGATGCGCGCCTCGAGTCGTGCGAACCCCGCCGCTGAGCGACACTGATCACAGGCCCACGACGGGTCGTCAGGCGAGAGACGAACGAAAGACTGGGCGCGTGGATCATTTCGACATCGTTGTCATCGGGTCCGGGCCGGCCGGACAGAAGGCCGCCATCGCAGCGGCGAAGCTCGGCAAGCGGGCGGCAATCGTGGAGCGCCGCAACATGGTTGGCGGTGTGTGTATCAACACCGGCACGATCCCCTCCAAGACGTTACGTGAGGCGGTCCTGTATCTGACCGGCCTCAACCAGCGGGAGATGTACGGCGAGTCGTATCGACTGAAGACGGATATAACGGTCACTGATCTCTCGGCTCGGACCACCCATGTCGTGGGCAAGGAGATCGACGTCATCCAGAGCCAGCTCGCCCGCAACGGCGTGACCATGTTGCTCGGCAGCGCGTACTTCACCAGTCCGAACGAGATCGCGATCGAGGATGCCACCGGCGATCTCAAACACGTCAGCGCCGACAAGTTCGTGATCGCGGTCGGCACGAGGCCTGCCCGCCCGCCGTCTGTCGACTTCGACGGCACGACCGTCGTCGACTCCGACCAGATCCTGGCACTCGATCGGGTTCCGCGGTCGATGGTCGTGGTCGGCGCCGGTGTCATCGGCATCGAGTACGCCTCGATGTTCGCGGCGCTCGGCACAAAGGTGACCGTCATCGAGCAGCGTCCCACGATGCTCGACTTCTGTGATCGCGAGATCGTGGAGGCATTGCAGTACCAGCTGCGTGAACGCGGCGTGACGTTCCGGTTCGGCGAGCACGTGCAGACCGTCGAGGCCCATCCCTCGGGAACGTTGACGATCCTGGCGTCCGGGAAGAAGATCCCCGCCGACACCGTGCTGTACTCCGCGGGCCGCCAGGGCGTGTCCGACGAGCTGAGGGTCGATGCGGCCGGTCTGACCGCGGACAAGCGCGGCAGGCTCACCGTGGACGCCGACTTCCGTACCGAGGTCGACCACATCTATGCGGTCGGTGACATCATCGGCTTCCCGGCACTGGCGGCAACGTCGATGGAGCAGGGAAGACGTGCGACCTATCACGCGTTCGACGAACCGGTCGGGGCAACCGACGACAACCTGCAACCCATCGGCATCTATGCGATTCCGGAGATCAGCTTCGTCGGCAGGACCGAAGATCAATTGACCGCGGCCAATGTGCCGTTCGAGGTCGGTGTTGCGCGATATCGGGAACTGGCGAGGGGCGCCATCATGGGCGATTCATACGGGCTGCTCAAGCTGCTCGTGCACGCGGAGGAACGCACCCTGCTCGGCGTACATGCGTTCGGCACCAATGCCGCAGAATTGGTTCACATCGGCCAGACGGTGATGGGGCTGGGCGGAAAGGTCGACTACCTCGTCGACGCCGTGTTCAACTACCCGACCCTGGCGGAGGGCTACAAGGTGGCGGCTCTCGATGCGTCGAACAAGATGCGCGCGATCGCCCGGGTACGGGCGGAGGGCAACAGGATGGATCTCGACGTCGGCAGCGGAAGTCTTGTCTGAACCGCGGTGACGCGGCGCGTCGGCGCCCGAATTCAGAAGACGGGAGAGGCCCGGGTCCGTATCGGACCCGGGCCTCTCCCGTATGTCTGTGAGATCAGACGTCAGACCGTTTGATCAGTTGCCGTCGTACTGGCCGCCGACGGTGCCGCGGACGACGATCGGGGTTCCCTGCGGGATCGTGTCGTAGACCCACTTGCCGTTCTCGGTGCTGATGTTGATGCAGCCGTGGCTCACGTTGCTGTTGCCCTGCTGGGCGACCGACCACGGTGCGGCGTGGATGAAGATGCCGTCGCTCGACATACGGGTGGCCCAGTAGACGTCGGTGCGGTAGCCCTCCGGCGAGTCGACCGGCACGCCGTAGGTGGACGAGTCCATCACGATGTGCTGGTACTTCTCACGGGTGTGGTAGACGCCGTTGGGCGTCGGGTGCGCGTTCGAGCCCATCGAGATCGGCATCTTCTTGACGAACTTGCCGTCCTTCCACCAATAGATGGTGTGGTCACCGTCGGTGGCCAAGGCGATCCATCCCGTCGAGGTCTTGACGTTGGGGATGGCCGGGACGCCCGGAGCCTCCTGCGTTGTCGCGGGAGGAGGAGTGGTGGTGGACGGCGCAGGCGCAGGCGCGGGAGTGGTCTGCTTCGGCGGAGTCGGCAGTCCCGGGATGTTGTCGGGAACCTCGACCGGCGGAAGCCCTGGCACCACGGTGACAGGCGTTGCCTGGGCAAGAGCCGGTGCGGCGAGCGCAACGGCGATCACACCGATCACCGCGGCGAGTAGTCCGCGGACGACGCCGCGACGGCGACGATGGGACGGAGTTGAGTTCAGCACGGGAGTTCGCAAACCTTCGCTCTTGGGACAATGTGGACGCACCCCCCCGAGGCGCCGCGACCATCGTTACACAACCGTTGTCTTTCGTTCAAAGGCAAAGCGTCGGACGGCCTCGTTGTTGTGTCGGATCGACGGTTCGTGAAGCCAAAAGGCGAGGTCGTCGCCCGACCGTCACGGATATGTGACAACGGTCACAATAATGTGTGCCGGGTTTCGGGTTCGGCTCGAACCGGCTGCGCTGCCGCGCGTTACGCGCGCAGGCCCTGGATGTCGGGATGCTCGGTCCGTAAATGAACGGCGGGCTCTGCGCACGATTCATTTCGGCATATGAGCATGGCGTCGACGCGCGGGGTGCCACTGTCGGACGTCGTCACATCACGTCGGAAAAACAATGGTGCGCCGCAGCTCGAACATCTGCGCGGGGTCTTCGAGTAACTGGAGGACATGAGTCAAGGCTACACCCGCTTGTGGCGTAGATCACACTCCGACAGGCTGCTCGCGGCTCGAGAAAGGCCAGAGGGAAAAACCCTCTGGCCTGCGTCGGAGCGGGTGACGGGAATCGAACCCGCGTAGCTAGTTTGGAAGACTAGGGCTCTACCATTGAGCTACACCCGCGTGCTGCCGATATCGGCAGCGCATGTGACTGTACCCAATGGTGGGCTCGGATCAGAAATCGACCCGTCGATCGTGGGCTCGACGTACCGGTCGGACCCGCCGTCTGACGGGTACCGTCCGCGCCGCGGGCGCGCCGGGGCGCGCCGACGGCGCAGATTCGCCAGGACCGGATTCGGTTACTGTCCGAGGGCCACGTACTATCGTCTGTTGGCCCTGCTCGTCGGGGACAGATGACCCCGCGAGGCGGGTTCATCGAGGCCGCGGTCCGCGTACCGAGGCCACCGGGATGTGGCGCAGCTTGGTAGCGCATCCGCTTTGGGAGCGGAGGGTCGCAGGTTCGAATCCTGTCATCCCGACCGATCAGGACACGGCCGACCGGACACGCACCGCGGGGCACGATCCGTGACGACAGCGTACGAGACGTATATATGAGGAGCATTCAGGCGTGAAGAGCACTGTCGAGCAACTGAGCCCGACCCGAGTCAAGCTCAATGTCGAGGTGCCGTTCGAGGAACTCTCGGGCGACTTCGACAGGGCGTACCGCTCGCTGGCACAGCAGATCCGCATCCCGGGCTTTCGCCCGGGAAAGGCCCCGGCCAAGCTGATCGAGGCGCGCGTCGGCCGCGACTCGATCCTGGCTCAGGTCGTCAACGACGCGCTGCCGGGTAAGTACTCGGAGGCCGTGGCAGAAACCGAGACCAAGGCGATCGGGCAGCCGGAGATCGACCTGTCCGAGCTCAAGTACGGCGAGAGCATCAGCTTCACCGCCGAGGTCGATGTCCGTCCGGAGATCGAGTTGCCCGACTACTCGACACTTGCGGTCGAGGTCGACGCCATCGCCGACGACGAGGACGCAGTCAACGAACAGCTCGAGGGTCTGCGCGGTCGGTTCGGCACGCTCAAGGGCGTCGATCGTCCCGTCGAGAATGGTGATCACGTGTCGATCGACCTGTCGGCGACCGTCGACGGTGAGAAGGTCGAGGACGCGTCCACCGAGGGACTGTCACACGAAGTCGGCTCCGGGCAGCTGATCGACGGCCTCGACGAGGCGCTCGTCGGTCTCAATGCCGGTGAGTCGACCACCTTCACGACCAAGCTGGTGGCGGGAGAGCATGCCGGCGCCGACGCCGAGGTGACAGTCAAGGTGAACTCGGTCAAGGAGCGCGAGCTCCCCGAACTCGACGACGAGTTCGCGCAGATGGCGTCCGAGTTCGACACCGTCGATGAGTTGCGTGAGTCCATCGTCGAGCGCGTCGAACAGTCGAAGCGCTTCGAGCAGGCCAACGCCATTCGCGATGCCGTCCTCGACAAGCTGATCGAGACCGTCGAGATCCCGCTGCCGGAGAACGTCGTGCAGGCCGAGGTCGACGGACAGCTCGAGCAGGTGCTGCACAGCATCGGCCACGACGACGCTGTCTTCGAGCAGTTGCTCGAGGCGCAGGGCACCACGCGTGAGGAATTCGAGAACAACGCCCGCGAGTCTGCGGAGAAGTCAGTCCGTACCCAGCTGCTGCTCGACGCGATCGCCGAGCAGCAGGAGACCGAGGTCAGCCAGGACGAGTTGACCCAGCAGATCCTGTTCCAGGCGCAGCGTTACGGAATGGCTCCGCAGGAGTTCATCCAGCAGCTGACCCAGGCGAACCAGGTCGGCGCCGTGTACGCCGACGTACGCCGCGGCAAGGCCCTGGCCGGGATCGTCGACGAGGTGACCGTGACCGACTCCGACGGCAAGACCGTCGACACCGCCGAGTTCTTCGGCGGGGCCGATGCCGACGAAGCCGATGCCGACGCCTCGGACACAGCCGACGATGCGAAGACCGACGACAAGGGCGAGGACGCCTGACATCACGAGGCAGGACGCGACAGCCGGATTCTGGGCAATGCCCGGGTCCGGCTGTTCTGCTCTCAGCGAATAGGGGTGTCATCGGCGGTATCGGAACCCGCCGATTGACTACTGTCGGAGAAGACGATCCCGAGCACTCGCGATCGCACCGAACGCGAGATCCCAGAAGACCAGAGGTCGAACGGGATTCGAGTTCTTCGAGTATTCGGGATCAACGAGCACACGGGCCCCGGCTTCGCTGGGGCGCCGATGACAGACCACAAACGACAGACAAGGTGGGAACCGTGAGCAAGCCGACCATTTACACACCATCGATGAGTTCAGGAGTCGCGGGGCTGAACCTGAGCGACTCGGTGTTCGAACGGCTGCTGCGCGAGCGGATCATCTTCCTGGGCACTCAGGTCGACGACGACATCGCGAACAAGCTGTGTGCGCAGATCCTGCTGCTCTCGGCCGAAGACCCGACGCGCGACATCCACATGTACATCAACTCGCCGGGCGGTTCGGTCACCGCCGGCATGGCGATCTTCGACACGATGGAACTCGCCGAGTGCGACATCGCCACCTACGCGATGGGCCTCGCAGCATCGATGGGTCAGTTCCTGCTCACCGCGGGTGCCAAGGGCAAGCGCTACGCGCTGCCGCATGCGCGCATCATGATGCACCAGCCGTCCGCGGGTATCGGTGGTACCGCCGCCGACATCGCCATCCAGGCCGAGCAGTTCGCAACCATCAAGAAGCAGATGAACGAGCTCAACGCCGAACACACCGGGCAGACGGTCGAGCAGATCGAGATCGACGCCGATCGCGACAAGTGGTTCACCGCGGACGCGGCCAAGGACTACGGCCTGGTCGACCGCGTGATCTCGCGTGCCAGGGCGGTCTCGTAGATCCGTTTTCGTCCCCAGGAACCGAGAACGACCACCGTCGAGTTCATTCGCCACCCACACTTTCACGGAGCAGATCATGACGAACATGTACGACTCGCTGCCGGCTGACGTCGCCGCAGGGATCCCCGCATCGGCCCTCGCGCTGAAGAACATCGAAATGCGGTACATCCTCCCGCAATTCATCGAGCACACCCCGAACGGGCAGCGTCAGTACGACCCGTACGCAAAGCTCTTCGAGGAGCGCATCGTGTTCGTCGGCACCCCTATCGACCAGACGGTCGCCAACGACGTGATGGCGCAGCTCCTCGTGCTCGAGTCGCAGGATCCCGACCGCGACATCACGATGTACATCAATTCGCCCGGCGGCAGCGTCCCGGACATGCTCGCCATCTACGACACGATGCAGTACGTCCACTGCGACATCGTGACCGTGTGCCTCGGCGAGGCGGCGTCGGCGGCGGCGATCCTGCTCGCAGGCGGCAGTCCCGGCAAGCGGGCCGCACTGCCGAACGCGACCATCCTCATCCACCAGCCACGCACCGGTGGAGCGTTCCAGGGTCAGGTGTCCGACCTCGAGATCCAGGCTGCCGAGATCGAGCGCATCCGCAATCGGCTCGACGAGATCCTTGCCGGACACACCGGGCAGACCAAGGAGAAGATTCGTAAGGACACCGACCGCGACAACATCCTGACCGCCGACCAGGCGAAGGAATACGGGATCGTGGACGAGGTGTTCGAGTATCGGAAGAAGTCGCTCAAGAAGTAGCGACACACCCGCGAGGTTCCCCGGGGCGGTGCGGGACAAGGGGCATGCTTGAGTGCCGCACCGCTCGGGCGGGCAGGTGGTCGGAGACGTCGAAAAGTCGTCGACGACATTTGCTCTTATCGGTCGAAGTTATGTCCACGCGCGGGTACCGTCGTGATATCGGGCGATCCTGCGTGAAGCGATAGTCCGCGTCCGACTGCCTCTGCAACGGGTTCTTTCGAGACGACACGACGACACGGCAGCACGGCAAGCAAGGGAAGTAGGTACAGCGCGCGATGGCACGAATCGGAGACGGCGGCGATCTGCTGAAGTGCTCGTTCTGTGGCAAGAGTCAGAAGCAGGTCAAGAAGCTCATTGCCGGACCCGGCGTGTACATCTGTGACGAGTGCATCGACCTCTGCAACGAGATCATCGAAGAAGAGCTCGCCGAGAACGGCGACGTGAAGCTCGACGAGCTGCCCAAACCGGCAGAGATCCGCGACTTCCTCGAGAACTACGTCATCGGACAGGACACAGCCAAGCGCACGCTCGCGGTCGCCGTCTACAACCACTACAAGCGCATCCAGGCCGGGGAGAAGAAGGACTCGCGCAGCGGTGAGATCGTCGAACTCGCCAAGTCGAACATCCTGATGCTGGGACCGACCGGCTGCGGCAAGACCTACCTCGCGCAGACCCTGGCCAAGATGCTCAACGTGCCGTTCGCGATCGCCGATGCGACGGCCCTCACCGAGGCCGGCTACGTGGGCGAGGACGTCGAGAACATTCTTCTCAAACTGATCCAGGCCGCCGACTACGACGTCAAGCGCGCCGAGACGGGCATCATCTACATCGACGAGGTCGACAAGATTGCACGCAAGAGCGAGAACCCGTCGATCACGCGCGATGTCTCCGGCGAGGGCGTGCAGCAGGCATTGCTGAAGATCCTCGAGGGCACGCAGGCATCCGTACCGCCGCAGGGTGGGCGCAAGCATCCGCACCAGGAGTTCATCCAGATCGACACGACCAACGTGTTGTTCATCGTCGCCGGTGCGTTCGCGGGTCTCGAGAAGATCATCTCGGAGCGCATCGGCAAGCGGGGGATCGGTTTCGGCAACGAGGTCGCCAGTCGCGAAGACGTCGACACCACCGATCACTTCGCCGACGTCATGCCTGAGGACCTCATCAAGTTCGGTCTGATCCCCGAGTTCATCGGTCGTCTGCCGATGATCGCTTCAGTGACCAATCTCGACAAGGAATCGCTTGTGTCGATCCTGTCGGAACCCAAGAACGCGCTGGTCAAGCAGTACACCAAGCTCTTCGACATGGACGACGTCGAACTCGAGTTCACCCAGGACGCCTTGGAAGCCGTCGCCGACCAGGCGATCCATCGCGGCACCGGGGCTCGCGGCCTGCGCGCCATCATGGAGGAAGTACTGCTTCCTGTCATGTACGACATCCCCAGCCGCGACGACGTCGAGAAGGTCGTCGTGACCGCCGAGACCGTCAACGACAACGTGCTGCCGACCATCGTGCCGCGGTCGAGCAACTCCGAGGAGCGTCGGGACAAGAGCGCCTGACACCTCTGATCCCTGAAACGCGGGTCATCGTCTCCGGACGGTGACCCGCGTTTCGTCGTCTTGCTGATTTCGACGCCGCGGCTGGTACAGACTGGGCAGATGACACGCAGCGAAGAAAAGACCGCGGGCATTGTGTTGGCGGGCGGCCGTTCACGCAGGATGGGCAGCGACAAGGCGGCGCTCGACTGGAACGGCGAGCCGATGCTCGCCGGGGTGGTCCGGACCATCTCGCAGCGCTGCGATCCGGTGTTCGTGGTCGCGACCGAGGACTCGGGAGCCTACCGGTTGCTGCACGGCACAGGCGGCCCGGAAGCCGTGTGGGTGACCGATGAGGAACCCGGTGCCGGTCCGCTCGCGGGACTCGCGGTCGGCCTTGCGGCGGCGCGTGACGCGGGATGCTCACACGCGTTCGTCTCGGCCACCGACATGCCGCTCATCGAACCCGGCCTGATCGACGAACTGCTGGTCGCGGTGACCGACTCGGCGGGAGCCGTGGTCGCTCACGACAACGAGCGTGACCATCCCATGGCGGCGATCTACCGCACCGACGCCGCCGACGCCATCGCCGAACTCGTCTCAGCAGGGGAGCGTCGGATGACCGCGGCCCTCGAAGCGCTCGGAACCTATCGGGTGACCGTCTCCGACCCTCTCTGGCTGACCAACGTGAACTCGCCCGAGGATGTTCATCGTGTCCGTGTTTCGGCCGATGCCGCGCGTGCCGAGGCCATCGGCTGAGCGCTCCGCGGAGAGGGTGTGAGTGTCGTCGGAGCGGTTCCCTAAGATTGAGGGGTGACCGACTCGACGCCTGCGCTGCCGAAGTCCTGGGACCCTGCCGACCACGAGTCGAAGCTCTACCAGGGCTGGGTTGACGCCGGATACTTCACCCCGGATGCCTCCAGCGACAAGCCTGCCTACTCCATCGTCATCCCACCGCCCAACGTCAACGGGTCGCTGCACATGGGGCATGCCTACGAGCATGTCCTGATGGACGCGCTGACCCGGCGTGCCCGGATGCAGGGCTACGAGACGCTGTGGCTGCCAGGTATGGATCACGCAGCCATCGCGATGCAGACGATGGTCGAGCGCAAGCTCGCCGCCGAGGGTTTGACCCGCGACGATCTCGGCCGCGACGCCTTCATCGAGCGAGTCTGGCAGGAGAAGGCCGAGATCAGCGGCAACATCGGTGAGCAGATGCGCCGACTCGGTGATGGCGTCGACTGGACCCGCGAGCGTTTCACGATGGACGAGGGACTCTCGCGCGCGGTCCAGACGGTCTTCAAGAAGATGTACGACGACGGGCTGATCTACCAGGCGGAGCGCCTCGTCAACTGGTCGCCGGTGCTCAAGACCGCCGTCAGCGACATCGAGGTCAGCTACGCCGACGTCGAGGGCGAACTCGTCAGTTTCCGCTACGGGTCCCTCGACGATTCACAGCCCCACATCGTCGTCGCGACCACGCGAATGGAGACGATGCTCGGCGACACGGCGATCGCTGTGCATCCCGACGACGAGCGGTACGCCGATCTCGTCGGCACCGAACTCGACCACCCGTTCGTCGATCGAAAGATCCCGGTCATCGCCGACGACTACGTCGATCCGGAATTCGGTACCGGCGCCGTCAAGATCACCCCGGCACACGACCCGAACGACTTCGCGGTCGGGACGCGACACGGGCTGCCGATGCCGACGATCATGGATGAGGAAGCGCACATCGCCGGCACCGGAACCGAGTTCGACGGCATGGACCGCTTCGAGGCCAGGGTCAAGATTCGCGAGGCGCTCGCCGCACAGGGGCGGATCGTGAAAGAAGTTCGGCCGTACCTGCACAGCGTCGGGCACTCGGAGCGCACGGGCGAGCCGATCGAGCCCCGCCTGTCCATGCAGTGGTGGGTCAAGGTGGAGTCGCTGGCCAAGGCCGCTGGTGACGCCGTGCGGGACGGGTCGACGGTGATCCACCCGACGTCGATGGAGCCGCGGTGGTTCGCATGGGTCGACGACATGCACGACTGGACCATCTCGCGGCAGTTGTGGTGGGGACACCGCATCCCGATCTGGTACGGCCCCGACGGTGAGGTCGTGTGCGTCGGACCCGACGAGCAGGCCCCCGAGGGATACGTCCAGGAGACCGACGTGCTCGACACGTGGTTCTCCTCGGGCCTGTGGCCGTTCTCCACCCTCGGCTGGCCCGAGGACACCCCGGATTTCGAGAAGTTCTATCCCACATCGGTTCTCGTCACCGGGTACGACATCCTGTTCTTCTGGGTGGCGAGGATGATGATGTTCGGCACGTACGTCGGCAAGGATCTCGACGCCGACAAGAAGGTGCCGTTCCACAACCTGTTCCTCCATGGCCTGGTGCGCGACGAGCACGGGAAGAAGATGTCGAAGTCGCGCGGTAACGGCATCGACCCGCTCGACTGGGTCGACCGCTTCGGAGCCGACGCCCTGCGTTTCACGCTCGCCCGCGGCGCCAACCCGGGTTCGGACATCTCCGTCGGCGAGGACCACGCGCAATCGTCGCGCAACTTCGCGACCAAGCTGTACAACGCCACGAAGTTCGCGCTGATGAACGGCGCACAGGTGCCTGCCGATGGCGAACTGCCCGACGCCGCGGACCTGACCGTCGCCGACCGCTGGATTCTCGGACGCCTGGATGAAGTGCTCGCGGAGGTCGACGCGGGGTTCGACTCCTACGAGTTCTCGAAGGCCTGCGAGGCGTTGTACCACTTCGCGTGGGACGAGGTCTGCGACTGGTACCTCGAGCTCGCCAAGGTGCAGTTCGCCGAAGAGGATCCGAAACGCTCGAGGTCGACGGCCCTGGTGCTCGGCGCGGTTCTCGATCCGCTATTGCGTGCCCTGTCGCCGGTCATGCCGTTCGTCACCGAGGTGTTGTGGAAGACGCTGACCGGGGGCGAGTCCGTCGTGATCGCCCCGTGGCCGACACGATCCACGCGTGAGCTGGACACCGCCGCGGCCACCGAGATCGATGACCTGCAGCGCCTGATCACCGAGGTCCGACGCTTCCGCAGCGATCAGGGGCTCCGTCCCGGGCAGCGGGTCGCGGCCGAGATCGACGGTCTCGACGTCGCGGGGCTGGGGGATACGCGGCCCTACCTGGATTCGCTTGCCCGTCTTGATCCCGCGGGCGACGGCTTCGCGGCGACGGCGACCATCGATGTGCGTCTGTCGTCGGCGACGGTCACCGTGCGCATCGACACCTCGGGAACCGTCGACATCGACGCCGAGCGCAAACGCGCGGCCAAGGATCTCGCCGCCGCCGAAAAGGAACTGGCCCAGACGACCGGAAAGCTCGGCAACGAGCAGTTTCTCGCCAAGGCTCCCGACAACGTCGTCGCCAAGATCCGACAACGGCAGCAGGTTGCGACCGAAGAAGTCGAGCGGCTCACGGCGAAACTGGCATCGCTGGGCGGGTCATGAGCCCGCGCGACGGCCGGTCCGACCGGTCGGACGACGACTACGTTCCCGAATCAGTCGACGGGGACGAGGAGCCTATCTTCACATCCGCCGACTTCGCGGGATACGAGGACGGCGACGTCGAACCGGACCCGATGAACCTGGGCTCGCTCCTCGGTGACGACATCGACGACACACCGATCATCGTCGTCGACAGCCCGTCGGATCTCGCCGAGCTCGCGGATCTGGAGAACGAACTCGACACGCGGTGGCCGGAAACGCGAATCGAGCCGTCCCTCACGCGCATTGCGGCGTTGATGGATCTCCTGGGTTCGCCGCAGCACGCCTATCCGGCCATCCACATCGCCGGTACCAACGGCAAGACGTCTGTCACGCGGATGGTCGATGCACTGATGGTCGCGTTGCATCGTCGATCCGGCCGCTACACGAGCCCGCACCTGCAGCGGGTCACCGAACGCATCGCCGTCGACGGCCGGCCGATCTCGGCGCGCGACTTCATCGACACCTATCGCGACATCGAGCCCTACATCACCATGGTCGACGATTCGTCGACGGCGGCCGACGGTCCGCGGATGAGTAAGTTCGAGGTCCTCACCGCCATCGCGTTCGCCTACTTCGCCGAGGCGCCTGTCGACGTCGCCGTGGTCGAGACGGGGATGGGCGGGCGTTGGGACGCAACCAACGTCGTCGACGCGACAGTCGCCGTCATCACCCCGATCGCGATGGATCACGCAGACTACCTCGGCGATTCGCTCGCCGCGATCGCAGGGGAGAAGGCCGGGATCATCAAGCCGGCCAAGGACGATCTGGTGGTGACCGATCCCGTGACGGTGATCGCGCCGCAGGAGCCCGAGGTGATGGACGTTCTGCTACGCGAGGCCGTTGCACAGGACACCGTCGTCGCACGGCAGAACTCGGAGTTCGCCGTGCTCGATTCGATCACCGCGGTCGGCGGCCAGATGCTGCGGCTGCAGGGACTCGGCGGCGTGTACGACGAGGTCTTCCTGCCACTGCACGGCGAGCACCAGGCGCAGAATGCCTCGATCGCGCTTGCTGCCGTCGAAGCGTTCTTCGGTGCCGGCCCCGATCGACAGCTCGACATCGACGCCGTCCGTGCCGGTTTCGCCGCGGTCAGCAGTCCCGGAAGGCTCGAACGTGTGCGCAGCGCGCCGACGGTGTTCGTCGACGCCGCGCACAACCCGCACGGGGCGCACGCCTTGGCACACGCACTGACCGACGAGTTCGACTTCCGACGTCTCGTCGGCGTCATCGGGATGCTCGGCGACAAGGACGCCGAGGGATTCCTCACCGAGCTCGAGCCGGTGCTCGACGCGGTGGTCGTCACCAACAACGGATCACCGCGGGCGGTCGAGGCCGAGGCTCTCGCCGAGACCGCACGCGAGGTGTTCGGCGAGGAACGGGTCCACGTGGAGCCGTTCCTGCCCGACGCCGTCGAGATGGCGATCGGACTCGCAGAGGAATCCGACGGCGAACCGGTCTCCGGAGCGGGCGTGGTGATCACCGGGTCGGTCGTGACCGCAGGTGCGGGACGTACCCTGTTCGGGAAGGACCCGTCATGAGCGAATCCGCAAGTGAGGCACCGAAGTTCACTCCACCGACAAACGATCCGTGGAAGGGCCTGCGCGGTGTCATGGCGGGCACGATGGTGCTCGAGATCATCGTGATGATTCTGACCTTCCCGATTGTGGCGCGGGTGGGAAACGGCCTGACGTGGGTTTCCGGAACGTACCTGGGTGTGGTGACGCTGCTCATGGTGCTCGCCGTCGGAATGCAGAAGCGACCTCAGGCACTGAACATCGATCTGGCACTGCAGGTGCTTGTCATCATCGGTGGTGTCTTCCACTGGTCCATCGCGGTGATCGGTGTGATCTTCGGTTGCGTGTGGCTCTACATCCGCTACATCAAGGGTGACGTCCAGAAACGGATCGACCGCGGACTGCTCTACGGGCAGGAGCCCATCGAGGGGTGAGGTCCTCGCCGCAATTGTCCGATTAGCGCGCAGCGCAACGGATTTCGCTACTGTGGCCTCCCGGGACGACGTTCGTCGTCCGAGTTGAGGGGGCCGCCGACGTGAGTGATCTGTCCTACCCGCAAGCCGTCGTGCTCGGATTGCTGCAGGGTGTCACCGAACTGTTCCCGGTATCGAGTCTCGGCCATTCGATCCTCGTGCCTGCGTGGCTCGGCGGCGACTGGGCTTCGCTGGTCACCGAGTCGAAGAGCTCCGGTCACACTCCCTTCTTGGCATTCGTCGTCGCGCTGCACGTGGCGACCGCGCTCGCCTTGATCCTTTTCTACTGGCGTGACTGGGTGCGTATCGTCACCGGACTCATCCGGTCCATTCGGCGTCGCAGCGTCGTCGACGACAACGACGGTCGGCTGGCGTGGCTTCTCATCGCGGGCACGATTCCGGTGGGCGTTGTGGGCCTGATCGCCGAGAAGCCGCTGCGCGTGCTCTTCGCGACACCCATCGCCGCGGCCATCCTGCTGTTCCTCAACGGACTGGTGCTGCTCACGACGGAGCTACTCCGCAGAAGGCGGCGTCGGATCGGTCGCCATGCAGTCGCTCGTGAGGCACCTGCCCGGTCGGTCGCCTCGTTGTCGATGAAGGAGGGGGCGGCGATAGGGTCGGCGCAGATCCTGGCGCTCTTCCCCGGGATCTCCCGGTCGGGGTCGACGATTTCGGCTGGGCTACTGCGTGGACTCGATCACGAGGACGCCGCGCACTTCGCATTCTTGCTTGCCACGCCGGTCATTCTCGCTGCGGGTGTCCTGAAGATTCCCGAGTTGTTCGGCCCCGATGGTCAGGGCATCGGAGGGCAGGTGGTCGTGGGTTCGGTGTGCGCCTTCGTCGCCGCATTCGCCGCGGTGGCATTCCTGGCGAAGTACTTTCACACGCGAACGCTCTATCCCTTCGTGGTCTACTGCCTCGTCGCCGGTGCCATCAGCATCGTGCGGTTCGCCTGAGCTGCATCGACCCGTATCGCACTGCGGCCGATACGGCATATGTGATGTAGTCATCTTTCCATTCGGTGAGTGCTCTGTGACAATGGCGCACGCACCGGGGGCATGCGAGCGAGGCCTCCCGTGCCGCACGCACACCGACGGCGGGACATCCCGTCGCGCAGCGGGTGCCCAGTACGGCGTCAGACGCACATCCACCCGAGAGGAGCCGCGTGACCTTTCGCGCCCCGACCAGCCCCATCCACTCTCCGGCGACCGCCACCTCGCGACGTCTTCGAGTCGCGCTCACCGCGACAGCATCGATCGCGCTGGTGCCGCTTGGTGCGATGAGCGCGCCGGAGGCCTCGGCCGTACCCGCGCCGTCGGCGCCGCACTCGACCGCACCGCACTCGACCGCACCACAATCCGGGCAGCCACATACGCCGGGAGCTCGTGGATCGTCAGAGTCGGACACCCCGCTCCCGACACCGGGTCCACCCATGCCCGTTCCGGACGACGCATACGGTTACCTCGCGACACACGATCTCACCGTGAGAATGAACGCGATGAATCTGCCGCAGGCAGTGGCCGCACTTCCGGTGCCGGACTCCTATCGACCCGCGAACCTCGCTTTCGCGGGCCAGTTCGACCGGGCGGTGACAGCGGCGCTGGCCGCGCCCGGCGGGTGCGTCCAGGTGATCATCAATTCGCACACCGCGGCGGGCAACCTCTTCGACTACGGATTCTTCCCGATCGAACCCAAGTACTGCCCGTGATCGTGCGTGCCGAACCGTCGGTCCGGGCGGAGAACCGGCGGTGCGCATGGAGAAGCGGCGTCGGGTCGATACAGTGTGCTCGTGACTGAACGGACTCTGGTACTCATCAAGCCCGACGGCGTCTCCCGTGCGCTGGTCGGCGACATCCTCGCCCGCATCGAGCGCAAGGGTCTCACCTTTGCCGCGCTCGAACTCAAGAACGTCAGCGACGACCTCGCCGCCAAGCATTACGCGGAGCACGAGGGCAAGCCCTTCTACCCGTCGCTGGTGGAATTCATCACCTCGGGCCCGCTCGTCGCGGCCGTTCTCGAAGGCCCGCGTGCCGTCGCGGCGTTTCGGCAGATCGCCGGCGGGACCGATCCGGTTGAGAAGGCCGTACCGGGCACGATCCGCGGCGATTTCGCATTGAGCACGCAGTACAACCTCGTCCACGGTTCGGACTCGCCGGAATCGGCCGAGCGCGAGATCGCACTCTGGTTTCCCGACCTGACCGTCTGACAGATCCCCGCGTATCCGAGCGCGCGTCGACGGCAGTACACCCCGTTGACGCGCGCTTTCGCGCATAGTTTGCGGGATACGACGCACCGTATGGGATACTTGCTTGGTTATCGCGAACACACTCTGCTCGTGATGACGACGATGGCGTTCGGCGTCGGACGCAGCAGTGGAGATCGTTGCCAGTGGTAGCGGTCCACACGGCTCGCGTGCGACAGATCGCTTTCCCCATGGACGTCGAGAAGAGACTCGACGGGCGGCCCAGGCCGCCGCGCATGGCGTGGAAGGCATGACGGACCTCATCACCCAGCAAGAGCGCAACCTGCGGACTCCGGACAACGGAACACCAGGAGCGCGGAGACCATATAACACCGGTCCGGGAGGATCGGGACACACGAGAGACCCCCGCGTGGCCGCCGACAATGTCGCGCCCGGGGGTTCAAGGAGACATCAGTGACCGACAACGGGTCGCCGATCGACGCGAACGCTGCGTCAGGCTCGGCGGAGGATTTTCCCAGCAAGCTCCGGGTGCACGCGCTGGCGCGCACTCTCGGCCTCACGAGCAGGCAGGTGCTCGCGCATCTCGCCGAATTGGGCTGGCACAGTCGTAGTGCCCAGTCGAGCGTCGAGCGAAGCATGGCGCAGGCCGTCGCCGACCGCGTGCGCAACCATGTGGAGGTCGACGACGCCGGACTAGCCGTCGACGCACCAGCGCCGGTTGCCGAGCAGCCGGGCACCACCGACCCGACTGTCGCGGATTCCGAGCCCGCAGGGGTGGCAGAGCCGACCGAGGCCCCCACAGCCGCCGAAGAGCCGCAGGCGGCCGATGAGCCTGCAGCCGCGGCGGCCGGGGCCGACGCTCAGGCGGCGACGCCCGCGCAAACCTCGGAGGCCGCGGCTCCCGCGGGCACCACCGCCGACGTCGCGATCGCAGGCGCGGAGGGTTCACAAGAGGGGAACCCGGAGCCGACCGGGTCGGCCACAGAGGGGGAACCAGAGCCGACCGGGTCGGCGACGCTGTTCTCCGCGATAGAGACAGAGAGCCCACAAGCGCTGGCGGCTGCAGAAGCCGTCGCAGCAAGCCCGCTGTTCCTCCCGCCTCAGCCTGCGACCGTCACCGAGACCTCCGCCGGCCGTCACCGCAAGAACGCGGATGCGGATAGGGACGGTACTGACAAGGCGGGCTCGGATAAGGCCGGCGCGCCTGCCGCCCCCGACAGCGCGCCCGACGACGACCGTTCCGATGACGCTGCGCGGACAGACGCGAACACCGTGGATTCGGCCGACACCGACGACTCCGAGGGCTCCGGCGACGAAGGCGGCCGCAATCGTCGGCGTCGTCGTGGCCGTCGTGGCCGTGGCCGCGGCCGTGGTGATCAGAATGATCGCGACCAGGGCGAGGGCACGAGCTCTGCTGACTCGACGGACACAGTCGAGTCGGACCAGACCGACACCGCGGGGTCCGAAGCCGCGGAGTCCGACGCCGAAGATGGCCGTCCGTCAGGAAAGAAGCGTAAGAAGTCCGGCAAGGGCAAAGCGGCCGAGGGCAAGGGGACCGGAAGCTCCTCGGACGACACCGGCTCCGACGACGAGGCGGACGCGGACACGACTGACGTCGACGATGCCGACAACGGGTCCGAGGATGCCGACTCAGACGGTTCGTCGACCAAGCGCCGTCGCCGTCGCCGTCGTCGCAAGGGAGGCGGCGAAGGAGACGACGTCTCGCCCGACGATCCGCCGAACACCGTCGTCCACGAGCGCGAGCCGCGTAGCAAGCGCGCCCGCGACGAGGTGCAGGGAATCTCGGGCTCGACGCGACTGGAGGCCAAGCGCCAACGCCGTCGTGACGGACGCGACGCGGGGCGTCGCCGTCCCCCGATCCTGAGCGAGTCTGAGTTCCTCGCGCGTCGTGAGGCCGTCGACCGCGTGATGGTGGTGCGCGAGCGCAGTGCCAACGTGCGGCTCGCGCAGTCCGACGAACACGAGCACGTAACGCCTGTCGAGGACTACACACAGGTCGCCGTGCTCGAGGACGGTGTGCTCGTCGAGCACTTCGTCACCACGGAGACGTCGTCGTCGATGGTCGGCAACATCTACATCGGCCGGGTGCAGAACGTCCTGCCCGGCATGGAAGCGGCGTTCGTCGATATCGGCCGGGGACGCAACGGCGTGCTCTATGCCGGTGAGGTCAACTGGGACGCGGCGGGCCTCGACGGCGGTTCCCGCAAGATCGAGCAGGCTCTCAAACCGGGCGACCCGGTGCTCGTGCAGGTCAGCAAGGACCCGGTGGGCCACAAGGGCGCCCGACTCACCACGCAGATCTCACTGGCCGGCCGCTACCTGGTGTACGTGCCCGGCGGGACGTCGACCGGAATCAGTCGCAAGTTGCCCGACGTCGAGCGCAAGCGCCTCAAGCAGATCCTGGCGAAGCTGGTTCCCGACGACGCCGGAGTCATCATCCGCACGGCATCGGAAGGTGTCAGCGCAGACGATCTCGCCGCCGACATCGAACGCCTCGAGAAGCAGTGGAAGTCGATCGACGAGGCATTCGGCAAGGCCAACAAGGGATCGGTCTCGCCTCGCCCGCTCTACGAGGAACCCGACCTGCTGGTTCGAGTCGTGCGTGACCTGTTCAACGAGGATTTCAAGAAGCTCGTGGTCGAAGGCGACAAGGCGTGGAACCTTGTCGAGGGCTACGTCAGCTCTGTCGCACCCGACCTCATGGAACGCGTCGAGCGGTTCGAACGACCGCACGCCGACGCTCCCGACTCCTTCGTGGTGCATCGCATCGACGAGCAGCTCGCGAAGGCACTCGACCGGAAGGTGTGGCTCCCGTCGGGCGGCACGCTGATCATCGAGCACACCGAGGCGATGACCGTCGTGGACGTCAACACCGGTAAGTTCACCGGCTCGGGGGGCAACCTCGAGGAAACGGTGACACGCAACAACCTCGAGGCCGCCGAAGAGATCGTGCGCCAGATGCGGTTGCGCGACATCGGCGGCATGATCATCGTCGACTTCATCGACATGGTGCTCGAATCCAACCGTGACCTGGTGCTGCGTCGGCTCACCGAGGCGCTCTCGCGTGACCGCACCCGCCACCAGGTCTCCGAGGTCACATCCCTCGGCCTGGTGCAGATGACACGCAAGCGACTCGGTACCGGTCTGCTCGAGGCGTTCTCGACGACCTGTACGACCTGTGGTGGCCGCGGAATCATCGTGCATTCGAGCCCGGTCGAGGTGACCTCCGACGACGGCGCGAAGTCGGAGAACTCCGGGAGCAAGCGGTCGCGGCGTAACAAGAAGAAGACCGAACCGGTCGAGCAGAAGCCCGCGCACAACCCGGCAGAACACCCGATGTTCCGCGCCATGGCAGCACACGCCCACGACGAGGACGGCGAGGTGATCGACGTCGAGACGGTCATCGACGAGGCCGTGACGTCCCCGACCGATGCGACGGGCGCACGGTCGGCGGGCGAGAGCGCCCAGTCGGCGGACGGGAGCGCACAGTCGGCTGATAGGAGCGCACGGTCGGCGGACGGGAGCGCACAGTCGGCGGACGGGAGCGCACAGTCGGCGGACGGGAGCGCACAGTCGGCGGACGGGAGCGCACAGTCGGCGGACGAGAGCGCACAGTCGACGGACGAGAGCGCACAGTCGACGGACGAGAGCGCCCAGTCAGCGGACGGGAGCGCCCAGTCGGCGAAACGTCGACGCCGCGCGGTTCGCCGGGCAGCGTCGCCGACCGGGACTGCCGAGCCGGTGGTTCTCACCGACGAGGCGCCCGCGAGCGAACCGCTGACCACGTTCGGTCCGGTGTCGTCGGCCCCGACGACCGTCGCGGTGCGCCGCAGGCCGCGGCGGCGGACAGCTGGACGGCCTGCAGGTCCGCCGGTCGAGGACTGACCTGATCGGCGGCTGTGCTGACGTGGTATGGCGAGTTTGACCCAGCGGCGAGACGTCCCGTAATCTTGATTGGTCGCCTTCCGCGGCGGGTTCGAGCTGTGCCGGTTATGCCATGGACACCGCTGACGAGACCCGCGGACAGGCCCTCTGGTGTGATCCGTGAGCATCCCGGGCAGTAATGCCCGATGCCGTGCGGCCCGCACCGGGACGCACACACCCACAACGCTCGTGCGCGACGGACGCGCAACGAGCCCGATGATGAGTAAGAGGACAGCTTCGATGGCAACGTACGCGATCGTCAAGACCGGCGGTAAGCAGTACAAGGTCGCTGAGGGCGACATTGTGAAGGTCGAGAAGATCGACAGCGAGCCCGGCAGCAGCGTGAGCCTGCCCGTGGCGCTGGTCGTCGACGGCTCGACCCTGACCACCGACGCGGACAAGCTCGCGAAGATCTCGGTCACCGGCGAGGTGGTCGAGCACGTCAAGGGTCCGAAGATCCGCATCCACAAGTTCAAGAACAAGACCGGCTACCACAAGCGCCAGGGCCACCGTCAGAAGCTGACGGTCCTCAAGGTCACCGGTATCAAGTAATTTCCGGGGCCACGGCCCTGATCCCCACCCAGACATCCAGGTAGCCAGGAGGACGAGAAAATGGCACACAAGAAGGGCGCGTCCAGCTCGCGCAACGGTCGCGATTCCAACGCCCAGCGCCTCGGTGTGAAGCGCTTCGGCGGCCAGCAGGTCAGCGCCGGTGAGATCCTGGTCCGCCAGCGCGGCACCAAGTTCCACCCGGGCGTCAACGTCGGCCGCGGCGGCGACGACACCCTGTTCGCTCTCGAGTCGGGCGCCGTGCAGTTCGGCACCAAGCGCGGCCGCAAGACCGTGAACATCGTTCCGGAGACCGCGCAGGCCTGACCGAGCGGTTTTCGAGCACAGCTCTCATCACAGGGCGGGCCAGGGGCATATGCACCCGGCCCGCCCTGTTGTTTGTTTCAGAAGTACACGGTTGGTCAAGTAGAGATCAGGTTCGACGAGGCGTCCGCGGTAGGTGCGGAGATCATCGAACGAGAAAGGACGTCATGTCGCGGTTCGTCGACCGGGTGACGATTCACGTCGCCGCGGGCAATGGTGGCCACGGCTGTTCGTCGGTGCATCGGGAGAAGTTCAAGCCCCTCGGCGGCCCGGACGGCGGCAACGGAGGTAACGGCGGCTCCGTGCGGCTCGTCGTCGACCCGCAGGTGCACACACTGCTCGACTTCCACTTCCGGCCGCACGCGAAGGCCGGCAACGGGACGCCGGGTATGGGAGACCACCGCAACGGCGCCACCGGCGACGACCTGATTCTCCACGTACCCGACGGCACCGTCGTGCTCGATGAGAAGGGCACCATTCTCGCCGATCTGGTCGGGGAGGGGACGACGTTCGACGCCGCGTCGGGTGGACGTGGCGGACTCGGCAACGCCGCGCTGGCGTCGAAGGCGCGCAAGGCTCCCGGCTTCGCACTTCTCGGTGAGGAGGGGCAGCATCGCGATCTCGTCCTGGAACTGAAGTCGGTCGCCGACGTCGGTCTCGTGGGGTTCCCATCCGCGGGCAAGTCGTCGTTGGTGTCGGTGCTGTCGGCCGCCAAGCCGAAGATCGCCGACTATCCGTTCACCACGCTGCAGCCCAACCTGGGCGTGGTGCAGACCGCAGGCGGCGTATTCACCATCGCCGACGTCCCCGGACTGATTCCCGGTGCGTCGACCGGTCGCGGTCTCGGACTGGAGTTCCTGCGGCACCTGGAGCGGTGTGCGGTTCTCGCCCACGTCGTCGACCTGGCGACGCTGGAACCCGGCCGTGATCCCGTGTCCGACATCGACGCGCTCGAAGCAGAACTCGCCGCGTACGAGCCCGCACTTCACTCCGATCACGGGCTCGGCGACCTCGCCGAACGCCCGCGGGTGGTGATCCTGAACAAGACGGACGTGCCTGAGGCCAACGAGCTCGCGGATCTCGTCGAACCCGAACTCGCAGAACGCGGTTGGCCCGTGTTCCGTATCTCTGCAGTTGCACACCAGGGTCTCAAGGAGCTGACCGACGCGCTCGCCACGATGGTCGAGGAGTATCGCCGAGCACATCCCAAGCCTGCGGCCCGTCGTCCTGTCATCCGCCCGAAGGCCGTGGACGACAGTGGATTCACGGTGGTCGCCGACCCCGCGACGCCCGGCGGTTTCATCGTGCGGGGTACCAGGCCTGAGCGCTGGATCGCGCAGACCCAGTTCGACAACGACGAAGCCGTCGGCTACCTCGCCGACCGTCTCAACCGGCTCGGTGTCGAGGACGAACTCGTCCGGCTGGGCGCAGAACCGGGCGCTCCGGTCACGATCGGCGACGTCAGCTTCGACTGGGAGCCGACGACACCGATGGGCGACGACGTCCCGATCACCGGTCGCGGCACCGACATCCGGCTCGATCGTTCCGAGCGCGTGGGCGCAGCGGAGCGCAAGGAGGCACGTCGTCTGCGCCGCGGACTGCAGGATGAGACCGACGGTGAGTGACGTACGCGAATCCATCGCCGCAGCGCGCAGCGTCGTCGTCAAGATCGGGTCATCGGCGATCACCGACCTCGACAGCGGCCTCGATCGTGAACGGCTCGGTCGACTGACCGATGCCCTCGAAGCGCGGATGCGAGCTGGTTCGGACGTCATCGTCGTCTCGTCGGGGGCGATCGGTGCGGGAATCGCGCCGCTCGGACTGAAGAAGCGTCCGACCGATCTCGCCACCAAGCAGGCTGCCGCGAGCGTCGGGCAGTTGGCTCTCGCGCATGCCTGGGGGACGTCGTTTCACCGGTACGGGCGCACCGTCGGGCAGGTGCTGCTGACCGCAGACGACATCTCGAACCGCGCGCACCACGCCAACGCCCAGCGCACGCTCAACCGACTCGTGGCATTGCACGCCGTCCCGGTGGTCAACGAGAACGACACCGTGGCCACCAACGAGATCCGCTTCGGTGACAACGACCGTCTCGCTGCCTTGGTGGCGCATCTCGCAGGTGCCGACGCGCTCATGCTGCTCTCCGACGTCGACGGCCTGTATGACGGTGATCCCCGCAAGGTCGGTCCCGACGGTCAACGTGCGCGCTTCATCGACGAGGTGAACGGCCCCGAGGATCTCGACGGTGTGATCGCCGGTTCCGGCGGAACCCTGGGGACCGGCGGCATGGCGTCGAAGCTCGCAGCGGCACGGTTGTCGGCGGATGCGGGGGTTCCCGTGCTGCTGGCCGCGGCGTCCGATGCCGACCGTGCGCTCTCGGACGCGTCGGTCGGCACCGTGTTCGCCGCGCGACCGGAACGTCTGTCCGCCAAACGTTTCTGGGTCAGGCACGCAGCCGACGCGCGTGGGCAGATCGTGCTCGACGACGGCGCTGTCGCGGCTGTCGCCCGCAGGCGGCGGTCGCTGCTCGCGGCCGGCGTGGTGGGGGTGAGGGGTCGTTTCTACGACGGCGACGTGGTTGAACTCGTCGACATCGCGGGCAATCTACGTGCGCGCGGGGTGAGCAGCTACGACTCCGACGAGGTCGCCCGGATGGTGGGCCGGTCGACGTCGGAGCTGCCGAATGAGTTGCACCGACCCGTCATTCACGCCGACGATCTGGTTGCCGTCTGAGTCTGTTGGCGCAGACTGACGGGAGTGCGCTCGCCGAGGAGTGGGGACTATCGGTACAGGTCGAGTCCTGCTCGGACGCTGTCTTCTACGACGTCGCGCGGTCAGGCCGCTGCGTCGCGCGTGAGGGCGGGGAGCACCTGGCCGCAGAAGTGGCCGATCTTGAGGTCCGCGATGTCGTCGGCCCGCGTAATACCGCGGTTGATCACCACGAGCGGTTTTCCCGTGCGATGTGCGTGCCGCGCGAATCTCAGGCCGGACATCACCGTCAATGACGAGCCGACGACGATCATTGCATCGGCGTCGTCAACCGCTGAGAATGCCTGCTGCACGGTCGTTTTCGACGCGTTCTCACCGAAGTAGACGATGTCGGGCTTGAGGGTTCCCCCGCACGCCGCGCAGTCGGCGACGACGAAGTCGCTCGTGTCATCGAGTGTCGCGTCCGCGTCGGGTGCCACCTCGATCGCGCCGCGACTCGCCACGCGTTCGGCGAAGCCGGGATTCAACGCGTCGAGCGCGTCGGCGAGGCGTCGTCGTGAGATGGTTTCTCCGCAGTCGAGACACCGGACGCGGCCGTAACAGCCGTGCAGTTCGATCACCCCGCGCGTGCCCGCCTTCGTGTGCAGCATGTCGACGTTCTGGGTGATCACGGTGGTGAGCCGCCCGTCGCGCTGCAGGTCGGTGAGCGCGTGATGGGAGGCATTGGGCCGAGCGGCATCCATGTGTCGCCAGCCGAGATGATTACGCGCCCAGTAGTGGCGTCGGAACTCGGCTGAGGACAGGAACATCTCGAGAGTCATCGGGGTACGGACGGGTGCACCGGGACTGCGATAGTCGGGGATACCGGAGTCGGTGGAGACACCTGCCCCGGTGAGTACGACGACACGTCGACCGTCGACAAGGCCGTACAGCTGCTCGAGGCGGGAATCGAGATCGTCGTCGATCTGGGTCGGTTCGGCCGGCGTCCAGCCGATCTGTAGCCGCGTGCGCACCCTGTCCAGGATAGACCTCTGAAACGACTCTGCCGCGGCCTCGAGAGGTCGAGGCCGCGGCAGAGTCGTTGTCGATGAACCGCCGGAGGAGGGTCAGGCGTTGGCGTGTTTGCCGCTCGCCTGCTCGGGGACGGTCACGAGTGGGTAGATCCCGTTCTCGTCGTGCACCTCGGTGCCGACGACCGGGGGGTTGAAGACGCACAGCATGCGCATCTCGGTCTCGGCCGTCACCGTGTGACGATCGTGATCGTTGAGCAGATACATCGAGCCTGCCGCCAGGGGATAGGTCTCACCGGTGTCGCGGTTGAGCAGAGTGCCCTCGCCCTCGACGAGCCACACGGCCTCGATGTGGTTGGCGTAGTGGAAGTCGTTGACGGTGCCGGCCTTGATGGTGGTCTCGTGGAACGAGAAGCCGACGCCGTCGCCGCCGAGGACGATGCGCTTGGACACCCAATTGCCCTTGGGGTCGGCGACCTCGCGGTCGGTTCCGGTGATTTCCTGGGTGGTACGGACGATCATGCGATCACCTCCTCCACGGAGTCGACGAGGATGCCGAGTCCGCGGTCAAGTTCTTCGGTGGAAATGTTCAGCGGCGGAAGAAGTTTCACAACCTCATCCGACGGGCCGGACGTTTCTGCGAGCAGTCCGGCCCCGAATGCACGTGCGCACGCCTTGGCGGCGAGCGTCGGCTCGTCGAAGACGAGTCCGCGGACCATGCCACGTCCGCGCGTCGACAGACCTTCGTGGCGATCCGACAGCGCAGAGAACACCTCGTCGATCTGCCGGCCCTTGCGGTGGACGTCGCGGGTGAGCTGGTCGTCGGACCAGAATTCCTCGATCGCCTTCGTCGCGGTGATGAACGCGGGGTTGTTGCCGCGGAAGGTGCCGTTGTGTTCACCTGGCGCCCAGACATCGAGATCACGACGGATCAGCGTCAGGGCCATGGGCAGGCCGTAACCGCTGATCGACTTCGACATGGTGACGATGTCGGGCTTGATGCCTGCCTCCTCGAACGAGAAGAACTCGCCCGTGCGTCCGCAGCCCATCTGGACGTCGTCGACGATCAGCAGGATGTCGCGACGCTTGCACAGGTCGGCAAGTCCGCGCAGCCACTCGGCGCGTGCGACGTTGACGCCGCCTTCGCCCTGCACCGTCTCGACGATGACCGCGGCAGGGGTGTTGAGGCCGCTGCCGGAATCCTCGAGCACGCGCTCGAACCAGCTGAAGTCCTCGACCGTGCCGTCGAGGTAGTTGTCGAAGGGCATCGGGGTGGCATGCACCAGCGGGATTCCTGCCCCCGCACGCTTCATGGAATTGCCTGTCACAGACAGCGATCCGAGCGTCATGCCGTGGAACGCGTTGGTGAAGCTCACGATCGACTCGCGGCCGGTGACCTTACGGGCCAGCTTGAGTGCCGACTCGACGGCGTTGGTGCCGGTGGGGCCGGGGAACTGGACCTTGTAGTCGAGTCCACGCGGCGAGAGGATCTTGTTCTGGAAGGTCTCGAGGAACTGGCCCTTCGCCACGGTCGCCATGTCGAGGCCGTGGGTGATGCCGTCCGCCGAGATGTACTCGAGAAGAGCCTCTTTGAGGATCGGGTGATTGTGCCCGTAGTTCAGGGCACCCGCGCCCGCGAAGAAGTCGAGGTATTCGCGGCCTTCGGTATCGGTGATCCACGAGCCACGCGCACGGCCGAACACGGTGGGCCAGTTGCGGCAGTAGCTGCGGACCTCGGACTCGTTCTGAGTGAACACCGAGTCGTCGATGGTGGTTTCGAGAAGTTGCATCGTGCATCCTCCATAGTGGGAAATCTGTGTGCCACAGAGCTGTTCGGACGCGAAGCGTCCACAAGCACTGTGGGGACGCGCATCTGCGCGTCAGCGCGCCTTGTGCGCCGTTGTCGGACGCGTGACGTTGTCCGCATCGGGAACGCGCAGAGCGGCGAGCCGCGAGGTGAGAGCCGGAGCGACGACGGCGCGTCCGGCGGTCGGGTTAGGGTTCGCCGACCTTTGGCTCGAGCATGTAGAGATCCTCGGGCTCGTGTGCGTCGGGGAAGTCGCCGACGGCGAAGAGGTCTCGCCGGACGAAGTCGAGGCCACGATCGCGTGCCACTGACGCGAACAGGCGTTGCGACGCAACATTGTCGGGACTGATTGTGGTGTGCATGGCCACCACCGAACTGCGTCGAACACGATCGAACAGGTGGTGCAGCATCTTTGCTGCGATCCCATGTCCGCGGAAGTCGTCGTCTACGGCGACCTGCCAGACCATGATCGTCGACGGATCCGACGGACGTCGGTACCCGGTGACGAAACCTACTGCGCGGCCGTCGACTTCGGCGACAATTGAGGTGTCGGCGTAGTCGTGGCACCACAGCACATAGGCGTAACTCGAGTTGACGTCGAGAACCTGTGAATCCGAGGCGATTTCCCAGAGTCTGGTTCCGTCGGACACCGTCGGCGTCCGATATTCGATCGTCAGGACAGTTGATGGGGCCGTTCTCGTTGAGGAAGGGCTCATAACGTTTTAAAGGTTAACAACGTGTGTCGGTGAAGTCATGCTGCTGCGGAAATCGGACATTGAAAGCGGGGTGTCGGCGCTGTTCAACCACCCAATGTGATAGGGGTCACAACGGTGTTTTTCGCGATCCTGCCGTGCCGAGGAGTTGGGTGCCAGGCCGGGGGATCATCGAGCAGAATACGACCAATGACGAGAATCATCGCCGGTGAGTTCGGCGGGCGTCGACTCAAGGTCCCGGACGACGGGACTCGGCCCACTTCCGACAGGGTACGTGAGGCGGTGTTCAACGTGCTCGACGCGCGGATCGATTTCGACGACGCTCGCGTCCTCGATCTGTACGCGGGTTCGGGGGCGCTCGCCATCGAGGCGATGTCGCGGGGCGCGGAACGGGCGACGATGGTGGACAGCCGTAAACGAGCCACGTCGATCATCGCTGCGAATGCGCGGTCGCTGGGTCTCTCGGCCCGGTCGCAGGTGGTGACCGCAGGTGTGGCGTCGTACCTCGACGGCGCGCAGCCGGAACAGTTCGATCTCGTCTTCTCCGATCCGCCCTACGCGCTCGAGACCGCCGAGGTCGAGGTCGACCTGCGGCGACTGGCGTCCGGGTGGCTGGCCGATGACGCTCTCGTCGTCGTCGAGCGTGATGTGCGGTCGCCGTCGCCGACGTGGCCGGAGGAGTTCGAGGTGATCGTCGAGAAGGTCTACGGGGAGACCCGGGTGCAGGTCGGTAGGTTTACGCCATGAGCAGCGCAGTGATTCCAGGCTCCTTCGATCCGTTCACCAGGGGGCATCGGTACATCGTCGAACGTGCAGCACTTGCCTTCGACGAGATCGTGGTCCTCGTGGTGGTCAATCCCAACAAGCACGGACTGTTCAGCATCGACGAACGCATCGCGCTCATCGAGCAGGACTGTGCCGACCTCTCCAACGTGCGGGTCGACCGCTGGACCGGTCTGCTCGTCGACTATTTGAACGAACAACACATCCGGGTCCTCGTGAAGGGGCTCCGCTCGGGCGTCGACTTCGACTACGAACTGCCGATGGCACAGATGAACCGGGAGCTCGCCGACGTCGAGACCGTCTTCATGCTCACCGATCCGCGGTTCGCGCATGTCTCGAGTTCGCTGGTCAAAGAGGTGGCGAAGCTCGGCGGCGATGCGTCGCCGTACCTGGCACCGCACATTCACCAACGCCTCGAGGCCGTGCTGGCGGGGGAGCGCACCGCCTGACCTCTGGTGCCACAAATGCCACTGGCGACACGCCCATATCATTCAGCTCCTCAATCACAGCGACCCCATTCGGCACAATAGTCACATCAGTTTCACGCGGGGCTGCGTCACAGGACACAGGTCTGACTGACACAAGCAATGGCATGAGCCGGATTGGGGTAGCTGTGTACCGGGTATTTGAAGCTCTCGACGAACTCGTAGCCATCGTCGAGGAGGCACGAAGCGTTCCCATGACCGCGGGCTGCGTCGTGCCGCGCGGCGATGTCCTCGAACTCCTCGACGACATCAAGGACTCGATCCCTGGCGAACTCGACGACGCGCAGGACGTGCTCGACCAGCGCGAGAACATGCTCGGTGACGCTGCCGACCACGCCGACAAGGTGGTCACCACCGCCGAGTCGGAATCCGACGCGATGCTCGCGCATGCCCGTGCCGAGGCCGACCGCCTCCTGGCCGATGCCAAAGCGCAGGCGGATCGGATGGTCGACGAGGCAAGCGCGCACGGCAAGAACCTCGTCGACGAGGCGACCGCCGAGGCCCATCGGCTCTCGACGAGTGCCGCACGCGAGTTCGACGCGGTCACCGGTCGTGCCCGCGCCGAGGCTCAGCGGACCATCGATTCGGCGAACAACACCTACGACAAGTCCGTGGCGGACGGTATCGCCGAGCAGCAGCGGCTTGTGTCGGAGACCGAGGTCGTCGCGGCAGCGAAGTCGGAGGCCGAGCGGATCATCGACGCCGCACACGCCGAGGCCGACCGTCTGCGCGGTGACTGCGACATCTATGTCGACGAGAAGCTCGCCGAGTTCGAGGAGATCCTCACCGGGACACTGCGTTCGGTGAACCGTGGTCGTCACCAGCTGCGCACCGGCGCAGGCATGCACGACTACGTCGAGTACCCGCGCAGCGTCGACGATGCGTCGGCGCGTCGGAACAGCTCTGACCAGGCCCGATCGGCTTCTGCGGACGTACACGACCACAGCTCGCCGCTGGCCGTCTGACGGCCGTGTCGGGTGGTTCGATGAAAGCGCCACCCCAGCGTATGGTGCAGATGTGGCCGAGAATGCAGTGAATCAAAGCGCACCGTCACAGCAGGATCCGTTCGTGCTCGACATCCGCTCGATGGGCAGGCGTCCGGGAACGATGGAAGAGGTACATCGCACGGTCGTCACGCCCGAGCGCATCGGCGTCGAGATGATCGCGATTCCCGCGGGTTCCGACGTCGACCTCGACCTCCGGTTGGAATCGGTGTCCGAGGGGGTCTTGGTGACGGGCACCGTCTCGGGTGAGACCGAGGGGCAGTGTGCGCGCTGTCTGGAACCTGTCGACGGCACGGTCACGGTGTTCCTCACGGAGCTCTACGCCTACCCCGACAGCGAGACGGAGCAGACCACCGACTCCGAGGACATCCACCGCATCGTCGACGATCGGATCGACCTCGAGCAGGCCGTCATCGACGCCGTCGCACTGGAGTTGCCGATGTCTCCGCTGTGTAGCGACGACTGCGCGGGACTCTGTAGTGAATGTGGAGTGCGGTTGGCGGTTGCGGAGCCGGGGCACTCCCACGAGATCATCGATCCGCGGTGGGCGGGGCTGGCCGACAAGTTCGGATCCCTGCCGCAGGATGGGGCGTCGGATTCGGCTCCGACGAGTCCCGAGGATGTCGGTGACGCGGACTCGACTGCCGGGGACGCCGGTGGGCGGGGCTCGGCGTGAGTGGTCTCGACGACGCGTCGTCTGCCACGGAGGGTCACGCGCATGAGATAGGGGCGTCGTCGGAAGGCGTCGGCTCGTTGTTGGCCGCGCTCGGTACGCCGATCTCCGACGAGCTGCTCACGCTGGCCCTGACCCACCGCTCCTACGCCTACGAGAACGGTGGCCTGCCGACCAACGAACGGTTGGAGTTCCTCGGCGATTCGGTGCTGGGCGTCGTCATCACCGAGCGGCTCTACCTGCGTTACCCGGATCGACCCGAGGGCGAGCTCGCGAAGATCCGGGCCAGCGTCGTCAACATGCACGCCCTGGCCGACGTCGCGCGCGGACTGGGGGAGGGCGGCCTCGGGCGACACCTCTACCTCGGGCGTGGCGAAGAGATGACGGGTGGACGAGACAAGGATTCGATCCTCGCCGACGGGCTCGAATCATTGTTCGGCGCAATGTATCTCGACCATGGCCTGGAGACGTCGCAACAAATCATCCTCAATCTCTTCGACGAGATCCTCGACCGCGCGGGTCAACTCGGTGCCGGCCTCGATTGGAAGACCTCGCTGCAGGAGTTGGCTGCCGAGCGCGGTTACGGGCCGCCGCAGTACCAGATCAGTTCTACGGGACCGGATCACAGCAAGGAGTTCACCGCGCGCGCGGTGATTGCAGGCGAAGAACTCGGTGAGGGCGTGGGGCGCACCAAGAAGGAAGCCGAACAGAAGGCCGCCTCACTGGCGTGGCAGGCGCTCGCAGAGCGTGGCCCCTCGAGCGATGCCTGAGCTTCCCGAAGTCGAAACCGTTCGTTCCGGTCTCGAGAAGCATGTCGTCGGCCGAACCATCACCGATGTCGAGGTGCTGCACCCCAGAGCGGTTCGCAGGCACGTCGGTGATGCCCCCGACCTCGTCGGAAGGCTGAGCG
The DNA here is from genome assembly GCF_020735545.1 of Gordonia otitidis. Lineage (NCBI taxonomy): Bacteria > Bacillati > Actinomycetota > Actinomycetes > Mycobacteriales > Gordoniaceae > Gordonia > Gordonia otitidis. The sequence continues at coordinate 75,777 of NZ_CP085974.1, read as the reverse complement.
GCGCAACGATTCTCGCGGCTCGTCGACGCGGTAAGTATCTCTGGCTCGACGTTGCGGCGCCACAGGGTGATGATCGGTTCGCGCTCGTCGTCCACCTGGGCATGAGCGGTCAGATGCTCGTCGCACGGGTCGGCGCACCCGATCACACCCATCTCCGGGTGCGCGCGACACTCGATGACGGCAACGAGCTGAGGTTCGTCGATCAGCGGACCTTCGGCGGCTGGCATCTCGACGACTACGTCGACGCCGGAGAGGAACTGCCCGGCGACTCCGAAGCGCTGCCCCGCTCGATCGCCCACATCGCGCCCGACCCGTTCGATCCGGCATTCGACCGTGACGACGTGGTGCGGCGGATGCGCGGTAAGCACACCGAGGTCAAGCGGGCGCTCCTCGACCAGTCGCTGGTCTCGGGAGTCGGCAACATCTACGCCGACGAGGCGCTGTGGAGAGCCCGGCTCAACGGAACCCGTGTGACCGACGGTATCTCGAAGGCGAAACTCGCCGAATTGCTCGACGCGGCGACAGAGGTGATGAGCGATGCGTTGGCCGCCGGCGGCACGTCGTTCGACGCGCTGTACGTCAACGTCAACGGGCAGTCAGGGTACTTCGAACGGTCGTTGAACGCCTATGGGAGGGCGGGCCAACCGTGCCGACGCTGCGGGACGCCGATGCGACGGGAAGAGTTCATGAACCGCTCGAGCTTCTACTGCCCGGTCTGTCAGCGCAAACGCTAGCGGAGCGGTCGCATGCGCCGAGGCGCTGCAGTCTGGTGACCACGATCTCGGTCGGCGGTTCAGGGGAACTCTCTGGGAGATACGACGCGGTCACCTGGAAATACCGAACGCTGTGGCACCGTTTGAGCTATCACCAGACGAGACGACAAGGGGAGCGACGCCCGAGACAGCTGAGCGGAGCGTCGTCGATCACAAGTGTGAAGGGAGTCATCGCGAGATGACCAGTGAGAATTCGACCGTGGCCACGGCGGCCTCGGGTTCGCGGGAGCCGGACGCCGGAGCACACACCGAGTTGTGGGTGCAGCGGACCGGGACGCGTCGCTACACCGGCAGGAGTTCGCGTGGAGCAGAGGTGCTGATCGGCTCGCAGGACGTCGACGGCGTGTTCACACCCGGTGAGCTGTTGAAGATCGCGCTTGCGGCGTGCACGGGCATGTCGTCGGATCGACCGTTGGCGCGACGCCTCGGCGACGACTACGACGCGACGATCCACGTGTCGGGCGATGCCGATCGCGAGAACGAGGTGTATCCGCGGCTGCGTGAGGTTCTCGACGTCGACCTGTCAGAGCTCGACCCGGCTGCCGCCGAGCGGTTGCTGGTCGTCGTATCGCGTGCGATCGACTCGGTGTGCACCGTTGGGCGGACCCTCAAGGCGGGTACCGAGGTCGAACTCGTCATCGAGAGCGAGTGAGTCCCCGATGACAGGCTCCGACGCGGCGGTTCGGATGACGGCGCACGTCCACGGACAGGTCCAAGGCGTCGGATTCCGTTGGTGGACGCGGGCGCGAGCCCTGGAGTTGGGGCTGGTCGGTTCGGCGACGAACCTCGCAGACGGTCGGGTACAGGTGGTCGCCGAGGGACCGAAGTCGCAGGTGCACGCGCTGCTGGATCGACTCCGCTCCGGCGACACTCCCGGTCGGGTCGACCTCGTCGTCGAGCGTTTCGACGACCCCCGCGGTGACCTGCAGGGATTCGTCGAACGCTGAGTGCTGCACCGGCGGCGTCCCCGGTTGGCGCAACCCGGATGCCCTGATGGGTAGGCTTTACGGTCGTGCACCTGAAAAGCCTGACCCTGAAGGGCTTCAAGTCCTTCGCGTCGGCCACGACGCTGCGATTCGAGCCCGGCATCACCTGCGTGGTGGGCCCCAACGGCTCGGGTAAGTCGAATGTGGTCGACGCGCTGACGTGGGTCATGGGTGAGCAGGGTGCCAAGGCGCTGCGCGGCGGCAAGATGGAAGACGTCATCTTCGCCGGGACGTCGGGCCGACCACCTCTCGGTCGCGCCGAGGTGACGCTGACCATCGACAATTCCGACGGCGCGCTCCCCATCGAGTACTCCGAGGTCTCGATCACCCGCCGCATGTTCCGTGACGGCGCAGGAGAGTACGAGATCAACGGCAGCTCGTGCCGCCTCATGGACGTGCAGGAGCTGTTGTCCGACTCCGGCATCGGCCGTGAGATGCACGTCATCGTCGGGCAGGGGCGTCTCGCCGCGATTCTGGAGTCGCGGCCCGAGGATCGTCGAGCCTTCATCGAGGAGGCCGCCGGTGTCCTCAAGCACCGCAAACGCAAAGAGAAGGCAGTACGCAAGCTGGACTCGATGCAGGCGAACCTCGCGCGCCTCACCGACCTCACCGCTGAGCTGCGTCGTCAACTCAAGCCGCTCGGACGACAGGCCGAGGTCGCACGGCGCGCGCAGACGGTGCAGGCCGACCTGCGCGACGCACGCTTGCGGCTCGCCGCCGACGACCTCGTCACGCGCCGAGCAGAGATGGCCGAACACACCGCGGTCGAGGAGGAGATCCGTGGTCGATCCGACGAGGTGACCGCGGAACTCGACGCCGTCAATGCCGAGGTCGCCGAGCACACCGACCACCTGGCCCAGGTGACTCCCGCGGCCGCTGCGGCCAATCAGGCCTGGTTCCGCCTGTCGGCGCTCGCCGAGCGGGTCGACGCGACGAACCGCGTGGCAAGCGAACGCAGTCGGTACCTCGCAGAGCCGTCGGTCACGTCCAGCGGGCCGGACCCGGAACAGCTCGAACGGCAGGCGGAAGAGGCCGCGCTGACCGAGGCCGAAATGGCCGAGGCCGTATCGCTGGCCGCGGAGTCGCTCGAGGTCGCCAAGCTCGAACTCGAAGAGTACGAGCGCGTCGCCGCCGAGGCCGAACGCGCCCACATGGCTGCCGTGCGCGCCATCGCCGACCGACGCGAGGGACTTGCACGGCTCGAGGGCCAGGTCGAGAGCCTGCAGACCAAGGCCGACGGGGTCGACGCCGAGGCCGCACGCCTCACCGCAGCGATCGCCGCCGCCGTCGAGCGTGCGGAAACTGCTGGACAACAACAGGATTCGGCTGCCGAGTCACTCAGTCAGATGGAAGCCTCCGAACAGGGTCTCGACGAGCACCACGAACGGTGCGTCGCCGCGCTGAACCTCTCCAACGAGCGGGTCGCCTCGCTGCAGGCCGCAGAACGTGAGGCCGAGCAACGGATCGCGTCACTCAGTGCACGTATCGAGGCGCTGTCTGTCGGGTTGGAACGCAACGACGGCGGCGCCTGGCTGCTCGAGAACGCCCCGGACGGCCTGACCGGTCAGGTTGCGGAGCTGTTGGACGTGAACGCGGGCTACGAGACCGCGATCGCAGGCGCCCTCGGACCGGCTGCCGACGCCATCGCGACGGTTGACGCTCTCGCTGCTGTCCGTGCCCTGCAGGCACTCAAGACAGGCGACGGTGGTCGAGCCGCATTGCTGTTGGGCGGCATCGGCAGTGCCGGACCGCAACGCGATCTGCCATTGCCCGACGGTGCGGTCTGGGCGACGTCGGTGGTGGTTGCGCCGCCGCAGATCCGTGGGGCCGTCGATCATCTGCTCACCGACGTGGTGATCGTCGACGACGCCGCACAGGGCGTCGATCTCGCTGTGCAGCACGGGCTTCGATGCGTCACCCGCGACGGCGACCGGATCGGCCCGGCATCGGTCGAGGGCGGGTCGTCGAGGCGTCCGTCGACGCTGGAGGTCACCTCGGCCATCGACACGGCGACGGCCGACCTCGCCGCCGCACGACGGACCACCGAGGAGACGCAGGCGGCGCTCGAGGGCGCGCTCGTCGAACAGCGGGCCCGACGGGAGGCGGCCGAGGAGGCTCTGGCCGCCCTCCACGAATCCGACGCCGCTGTCGGAGGTACCTACGAACAACTCGCCCGACTGGGGCAGGAGGTGCGGGCCGCGCGCGCCGAAGCCGACAGACTGACGCGGCAGCGTGACCGGGCCGAAGAAGGCCGCGGCGAGATGCTCGCGACCCTCGCGCAACTACAGGAACGGCTGCGACTGGCTCGCGACGAATCGACACCCGAACCCGTCGAGACCGGGGGGAACGGCGACGAGCGAACCGCCGCTGCCGCTGCTGTCGCGGGTGCGCGCTCGACAGAGATGGAGGCGCGCCTCGCGCTGCGCACCGCAGAAGAGCGCCTCGCGTCGGTACGCGGACGGGCCGACTCGCTACGACGAGCCGCGCAGCGCGAACGGGACGCGCGCGAACGCGCACGGCGACAGGACGAGGCCCGTCGGGTCGCCGCCCGAGTTGCGGCCGAGGTCGCCGACGCCGCGACCGCCGTGTCCGAGCGGCTCGTCGGCGCGGTCGCGACGGCGCAGACCGGACGCGACGAACTCGAGCAGGTCAAGGCTGCGCGCACCGAGACCCTCGAGGCGCTCAAGACCCGGGCGGCGGCGCTGACCGACCAGCTCAACGCCTTGCGCGACTCCGTTCACCGCGACGAGGTCGCACGCGCACAGTCGGCGCTGCGCATCCAACAACTCGAGGAGCAGATCCTCGAGAACTTCGCGATGTCGCCGGACGATCTGATCGCCGAGTACGGTCCCGACGTACCGATGCCCCCCTCGGCGCTGGAGATGTCCGAGTACGAGCAGGCCAAGGAACGCGGAGAGAACGTCGTGGCGCCCGCACCACTCCCGTACGACCGCGCATCCCAGGAGGCTCGCGCGAAGAAGGCGCAGAAGGACCTCAACACTCTCGGCAAGGTGAACCCGCTGGCCCTCGAGGAGTTCGCGGCGCTCGAGGAGCGCTACAGCTTCCTCTCGGCGCAGCTCGAAGACGTCAAGGCGGCGCGAAAAGACCTTCTCGACGTGGTCGAGGACGTCGACGCGCGCATCCTGCAGGTCTTCACCGAGGCCTACGCCGACGTCGAGCGCGAATTCTCCCAGGTGTTCTCGACGCTGTTCCCCGGCGGCGAGGGCCGACTCGTGCTCACCGAGCCCGGTGACATGCTGACGACCGGAGTCGAGGTCGAGGCTCGTCCACCCGGCAAGAAGGTGAAGCGACTGTCGCTGCTGTCCGGCGGCGAGAAGTCGCTGACCGCGGTGGCGATGCTCGTCGCGATCTTCCGTGCGCGACCCTCCCCGTTCTATGTGATGGACGAGGTCGAGGCCGCACTCGACGACACCAACCTCCGTCGTCTGATCACGCTGTTCGAGCAGCTTCGCGAACGATCGCAACTCATCGTCATCACGCACCAGAAGCCGACGATGGAGGTCGCCGACGCGCTCTACGGCGTGAGCATGCGAGGTGACGGCATCACGACCGTGATCTCGCAGCGTCTACGCGGACAGAACGTCGCCGTGTCGGCGACGACGAGACAGGGCGACGGGGACCTCGACACGGGAGAGAACCACGAGAAGGAAGTCGACGTTCAGCAAGCGAACAGTGCGACAACATAGAGAACGCGCCCTCCGCTAGCCGGCCAGGGAGCACGATGCACAACGCAGCCCGAGATATGCGGGAAGAACTGGAGAAGCAGTGAACACCGGAATCATCATCGGAATAGTCATCGCGGTCGTCGTCATCCTCGCGTTGATCATCGCGGGGCTCGTCCTCGCGCGCCGTCGACGGATCTCGCTGCGTGACGACAGCCAGACGCAGGTGGTCGACGGATCCAAACCGCAGGTCGACCGCTCGGGCGGCTACAAAGCGTCGTCGGGCTTCAGCTTCAGCCAGGGCGGCGCGGCGTCGGGCACCGCGGTCGCAGAACCACCGCAACCGCCGGTGGCGCCGACCGAGCGGACCGAGGTGGACGGTCAGCCCGGCGTCGGAGACGACGCGTCGGTTCCGCGCGATTCCGAACGCAGGGGTATCACCAACGTCGTCCTGCCCGACAGCGACACCGACACCGCGGGCGCGGAACCGGCAACCGAGACCACTGCTACCGACTCCGCTGCGACAGACACCGCTGCGACAGAGACCGGGGCGACCGTCGCCGGTACGTCGGCTGCGGAGACCTCCGAGAGCACCGCGGATTCCGCCGAGTCTCCGCTGACTAGTTCGACGGTGCCCGTCGACGACGCGGATGCCTCGTTCACCACGCCGCTGTTCGAGGAGATCGTCGAGTCGGTCGGGGAGAGCCCCGACGAGATCATCGAAGAGATCGACGAAATCGAGGACGATGAATCCGCAGGCTCGACCGCGACGACCGTCGAGGCCGGCGCCCTCACCGCCGAATCGGCAACCACCGCTGCGCCGCGCGAGGAGATCGAGCCGACCGCAGGCAGGCTCGGTCGGCTCCGCGGGCGTCTGTCGCGCTCGCAGGGGGCGATCGGCAAGAGCATGCTCGGGCTGCTCGGCGCGGGAGATCTCGACGAGGAGAGCTGGGAGGAGATCGAGGACACCCTGGTGATGGCCGATCTCGGCTCTACCGCGACGGACGCGGTGATCGAGCGGCTGCGCACCGAGCTGGCCACCAATCCGGTACGCAACGCCGACGAGGCGCGTGCTCTGCTGCACAAGGTGCTCGTCGAGCAGTTGCATCCCGAGTTCGACCGGTCGATTCGGGCGCTTCCGCACGCCGACAAGCCCGCGGTCGTGCTCATCGTCGGGGTCAACGGCACCGGCAAGACCACGACGACCGGCAAACTCGCGCGTGTGCTCGTGGCCGACGGTCGGCGGGTGCTCCTCGGTGCTGCCGACACCTTCCGCGCCGCAGCGGCAGACCAGTTGCAGACATGGGGTGAGCGTGTCGGCGCAGGCATCGTGCGCGGCAAGGAGCAGGGCGATCCCGCCGCGGTCGCATTCGACGCGGTCGCCAAGGGCATCGAGGAGGGGGTCGACGTCGTTCTGATCGACACCGCGGGACGACTGCACACCAAGACCGGCCTGATGGACGAGCTCGGCAAGGTCAAGCGCGTCGTCGAGAAGAAGGCGCCCGTCGACGAGGTGATCCTGGTGCTCGATGCGACCGTCGGCCAGAACGGTCTGGCCCAGGCGAAGGTGTTCGCCGACGTCGTCGACATCACCGGTGTCGCACTGACGAAGCTCGACGGCACCGCCAAAGGCGGCATCGTGTTCAACGTGCAAGAGGTGCTCGGCGTGCCGGTGAAGCTCGTCGGACTGGGCGAAGGCGCCGACGATCTCGCTCCGTTCGACCCGGACGCCTTCATCGACGCATTGTTGTGATCGGCACATCGGGCCGAGGAGAGTTGTCCGATTCACCTGGTGGTTTACCTGGGTGACATGTGAATCGGGCTTTGGTTCACACGGTGGAAACACGGGAGCACCACAGCTGAAACCACTTGCCGACAGAGTCTTTGCAGGCGCCGAGCCGTCGGCGCGCTCTGAGGAGGTTTTCTACAGTGGTCTCTGCACTACCAGATAGTGTTTTCGGAGAGCCTGACGCCGGCAATACAGCGTGGATGCTGGCCAGCGCGTCGATGGTTCTACTGATGACTCCGGCGCTGGCCTTCTTCTACGGGGGGCTGTCTCGGGGTAAAGCGGTTCTGAACATGATGATGATGTCGTTCGGTTCGGTCGCGACCGTCAGCATCGTCTACGTTCTGTGGGGGTTTTCTGAGTCGTTCGGAAACACCGTCACCGGTGACTCCGACATCTGGGGAGTCTTCTCGAATCCGTTCTCGCTCTTCGGTTCCGACCAGTTGATGAACACCGCGGGAACCGAGGACAAGCCGACCTACGTGCTGTGGACGGGCGTCGACACCCATCTGCCCGCCATCGTCTTCCTTGCGTTCCAGCTCACGTTCGCCGTGATCACCGTGGCCCTGATCTCAGGTGCCGTGGCCGAGCGCGTGAAGTTCTCTACGTGGCTGGTGTTCTCGGTGCTGTGGTCGACCATCGTCTACTTCCCGCTCTCCCACATGGTGTGGGGTGGCGGTCTGATGTCGAACGCCGAAAAGGGCTTCGCCTCCTGGATGTTCGGCACCAATTCGGACGGCACCGCCAACGTCGCGCCGATCGACTTCGCCGGTGGCACGGTCGTCCACATCAACGCCGGTATGGCCGGCCTGGTGCTTGCGCTGATCGTCGGCACCCGCGTCGGTTTCGGCAAGACCGCCTACCGCCCGCACAACATCCCGTTCGTGATGCTCGGTGCAGCTCTGCTGTGGTTCGGCTGGTTCGGCTTCAACGCAGGCTCCGAACTCGCCGCCGACATGACTGCGGGCAAGGTCTGGGTCAACACCACCGCCGCGACAGCGGCCGCGATGGTCGGCTGGCTCGCAGTCGAGTGGGTGCGCGACAAGCATCCGACCAGCGTCGGCGCCGCATCGGGCATCGTCGCGGGTCTCGTGGCGATCACCCCTGCCTGTGGTGCGCTGACCCCGGTCGGCTCGCTGATCCTCGGTGTGATCGCAGGCATCCTCGCCGCACTCGCCATCGGTCTGAAGAACAAGTTCGGTTACGACGATTCGCTCGACGTCGTCGGCGTGCACCTGGTCGCAGGCCTGTGGGGAACCATTGGCATCGGCTTCCTCGCCAAGGACACCGGCCTGTTCTGGGGCGGCGACTACAAGCAGCTCGTGGTGCAGATCGTGATCGCCGCATTCGCACTGGCTTTCACCGGTGTGCTCACCACCATCATCGCTCTGGTGCTCAAGCCGCTCGGCTGGCGCATCAAGCCCGATGAGGAGAAGAGCGGCATCGATGAGGCCGAACATGCCGAGAGTGCGTACGAACTGGCATGAATCCCCGGTCATTCACTACTACGCTGATTCCTGTGGAGAGGGATAACTAATGAAGCTCATCACCGCAATCGTGAAACCGTTCACGCTTGAGGACGTCAAAGCCGGCCTCGAGCAGGCCGGGATTCTGGGAATGACTGTCAGCGAGGTGCAGGGTTACGGCCGCCAGAAGGGACACACCGAGGTCTATCGAGGTGCCGAGTACTCGGTCGACTTCGTGCCCAAGGTGCGAGTAGAGGTCGTCGTGGACGACGCAGCTGTTGACAAGGTTGTCGATGTCATCGTGGAGGCCGCGCGAACCGGCAAGATCGGTGACGGAAAGGTGTGGGTCTCCCCGGTTGAGTCGGTCGTTCGCGTCCGAACCGGCGAGCGCGGCGCCGACGCGCTGTAGCGAGGCCCGTTGCCTTTCGTCAACTCCGACCGTGGCCCTGCGTCCGACGACTCGTCGGGTGCAGGGCCACGATCTGGCATGGGACCAGGCGGTGGCCCTCTCGCCGCCACCGACCTGGCACGCACACGCAAGCAACTGACCGAGGCGACCGGGGTCGGTCGACTCGACGCCGCCGGATTGCGGCAGGTCCTGGTGGACCTGCACGAGTTCTGGTTGACCAGCAAGGCGGCAGAGCTCGGGATCAGGCCGCACAGCGGACTCGCGATCGTCGCGGTGGGTGGACTCGGCAGAGGAGAGATGCTGCCGCACTCCGACCTCGACCTGATCCTGCTCCACGACGACCTCTCGGCCGACCGGCTCTCCGAGGTGGCCGACGGGCTCTGGTATCCGTTGTGGGACGCCAACATTCCGCTCGACCACAGCGTGCGTACCGTTCCGCAGGCGCTGCAGGTGGCGTCTGAGGACGTGACCGCTGCGCTCGGTCTGCTCGAGGCGCGGCACATCGTCGGTGACGAGGATCTCTCCGCATTGCTGATCGGCGGCGTTCGGCAGCAATGGCGTACCGAGATACGGCACCGATTCCCCGAAGTGGTCGAACACGCCCAGGATCGGTGGCGCCGTGCCGGCGATATCGCGCATCGTGCCGAGCCGGATCTGAAGAACGGCCGCGGCGGCCTCCGCGACGTCCAACTCCTCGGTGCCCTCGCGATCGCCCAACTCACCGATGGCATGGGCGGGTTGCGTCCTGACTCACCGAACGCCGGCCCGCAGATGGCCTATCACCGTTTGTTGGACATCCGTACCGAACTGCATCGGATCGCGGGACGCCCGCGGGAACAGGTCCGCGCCCAGGATGCCGACGAGATGGGCGCGTCACTGCGTATCGGCGATCGCTTCGACCTCGCGCGGGTCATCAGCGACTCGGCTCGAACGATCAGCTACTCCATCGACGTCGGTCTGCGTACGGCGGGCAATGCGCTTCCGCGCCGCGGCCTCTCCAAGCTGCGACGTTCGCCGATCCGGCGACCCCTCGACGAGGGCGTGGTGGAGCACAACGGCGAGATCGTCCTGGCGCGCAACGCGATTCCCAGCAAGGACCCGGGACTCATCCTGCGCGTGGCGTCCGCATCCGCGCGGACCGGGCTCCCGATCAGTGCGTCGACGTTGTCGCGGCTCGCCGACTACGCACCAGAACTCCGCGAGCCGTGGCCCGCCGAGGCTCTCAGCGATCTGCTGGTGCTGCTCGGTTCCGGGCACCACATGATCGATCCCATCGAAGCGCTCGACCGCACCGGCCTGTGGGGCAGGCTGCTGCCGGAATGGGGTGCGGTACGTGATCTGCCGCCACGCGACGCCGTGCACACGTGGACCGTCGACCGGCATCTCGTCGAGACCGCGGCATACGCGAGTTCGATGACCACCCGTGTGTCACGTCCCGACCTGTTGGTGCTCGGGGCGCTCATCCACGATCTCGGCAAGGGCCGCGGCGCCGATCACAGCATCGTCGGCGCCGAACTCGCCGTGCAGGTGGGCAACAGGTTCGGACTCTGGCCGCAGGATGTCGACGTGCTCTCGGATCTGGTTCGCCATCACCTGCTCCTGCCGTCGATCGCGACACGACGCGACCTCGATGATCCGGCGACAGCCGCCGAGGTGGCCGAGACACTCGGATACGACCGGGTGCTGTTGGAATTGCTCGCGGCGTTGGCCGAGGCGGATTCGCGCGCCACAGGACCCGGGGTGTGGGGGGAGTGGAAGGCCTCGCTGATCAACGATCTGGTGCGCCGCACCCTGCGCTTGATCGATGGGGAGGCTCCGGACGAACCGGAGCCGCTGAATGCGGAGGCGCGAGCGCTCGCCGAGAGCGGACCCTACGCGGTCAGTCTCACTCCGGGCGAGGGTCCGCACACCTTCACTGTGGTGATGGTCGCACCAGATGCCCCGGGGCTGCTCTCGAAGATGGCGGGGGTGGTCGCGCTGAACGGCCTTCGTTCGCATTCGGCGACGGTCCAGACCATGGAGACCTCGGACGGCCAACGCCGTGCGGTCAACACATTCGTCGTGGTTCCGACATTCGGCTCGCCACCCGAAGCCGGTCTGCTCCGGCAGCAGCTGATCGCCGCGGTCGAGGGCAAGATCGACGTGATCGAACGGCTCGACGCGCGGGAACGAAGCTCACCCATTCCGACGATCGGCACCGTCAACGCCGTCCCGGGGACCGGCGCTGCGGCCGCTGCCGGCAGTACCGATCCGGCCGTCGACGGCGCCGGGCACCCGAAGAACGCTGTACCGGCGTTGTTCGCCATCGCGCCGCCCCGGATCATCTGGGCGTCGGCGCCGTCCGACGACGAGGTGCTCATGGAACTGCGCACCGACGATCGGCTCGGGCTGCTCAGTCGGGTCAGTGCCGTGATCGAGCAGCACGGCGGCGACGTTCGCTGGGCGAAGGTGACCACCCTCGGCCCGACCGTCGTCGACAACTTCTGTCTGCGTCTCGCCGACGACACCCCACAGGCGCGCACGGCGCTCGCCGACGCGGTGATCGCGGCATGTCCGCCGCCACAGCCGAGGTCTGATTCGGGCAAGGACGACGGCGCGTCGGGTGCGACCGGCTCCGGGCGTTCGGGCGTACCGATCAGTTGAGGGCCGAGATCGTCTGCGGCTGACGCACACGCGGTGACCGCAACTCGCACCGCTGCGGCACGCCAGGTCGGCGTCGTGGGACACTGGGGGAATGTTCGACTCCCTCTCCGATCGCTTGACCGGTGCGCTGAAAGATCTGCGCGGCAAGGGACGCCTGTCCGACGCCGACATCGACCGCACCGCCCGTGAGATCAGACTCGCGCTGCTCGAAGCCGACGTCTCGCTGCCTGTGGTGCGCGCATTCATCGCGCGCATCAAGGAACGCGCCAAGGGCGCAGAGGTCTCGCAGGCACTCAACCCCGCGCAGCAGGTCGTCAAGATCGTCAACGAGGAACTCGTCGGGATCCTCGGCGGTGAGACGCGGCGCGTGCAGTTCGCCAAGAACCCGCCGACCGTCATCATGCTCGCCGGCCTGCAGGGTTCCGGTAAGACGACGCTCGCGGGCAAGCTCGGCCACTGGCTCAAGCAGCAGGGCCACACCCCGCTGCTCGTCGCCTGTGATCTCCAGCGTCCGGGCGCCGTGTCGCAGCTGCAGATCGTCGGTGAGCGCGCGGGCGTGACGGTGTTCGCGCCAGACCCGGGAACGAGCATCGGCCAGTCCGGTGAGTTGGGCACCGTCAGCCATGGCGATCCCGTTGCCGTCGCGCGCGCCGGTGTTGCCGAGGCCCGCGACCACCACTACGACGTCGTCGTCATCGACACGGCCGGTCGCCTCGGTATCGACGAGGAGCTGATGGGTCAGGCCTCCGACATCCGGGAGGCCACCGAGCCCGACGAGGTGCTGTTCGTCGTCGACGCGATGATCGGTCAGGACGCCGTCGCCACCGCAGAGGCCTTCCAGAGCGGCGTCGGTTTCACCGGCGTCGTACTCACCAAGCTCGACGGCGACGCGCGCGGTGGTGCCGCATTGTCTGTTCGCGAGGTGACCGGGCAGCCGATCATGTTCGCGTCGTCGGGTGAGAAGCTCGAGGACTTCGACGTCTTCCATCCCGATCGCATGGCCAGCCGGATCCTCGGCATGGGTGACGTGCTCAGCCTGATCGAACAGGCCGAGCAGCACTGGGATGCCCAGCAGGCCGAGGCAGCCGCACAGAAGATCAGTCAGGGTGAGCTCACCCTCGAGGATTTCCTCGAGCAGATGCAGATGCTGCGCAGGATGGGGCCGATCGGCAACATCCTCGGAATGTTGCCGGGCGCCAACCAGATGAAGGACGCGCTCTCGCAGGTCGACGACAAGCAACTCGACCGTGTGCAGGCGATCATCCGGGGCATGACGCCTGCCGAGCGCGACAATCCCAAGATCATCAACGCCTCGCGCCGACTGCGCATCGCCAACGGTTCTGGTGTGACCGTGAGCGAGGTCAACCAACTCGTCGACAGGTTCTTCGAGGCCCGCAAGATGATGGCGCAGATGTCCGGCCGCATGGGCATGGGTGGCGGCTCGCGCAAGACCAACCGCAAGAAGGGCAAGGGCAAGAAGGGCAAGGCCAAGGGACGCGGACCGACGCCACCGAAAGTACGCGGCGGTTTCCCCGGGATGCCCGGTGGATTCCCGGACCTCTCGGGCATGCCCGCGGGCCTCGATGAGCTGCCGCCCGGGCTCGAGGGCATCGACATCTCACAGTTCCAACAGCCGAAGAAGAAGTAACGGCGTGACGGCTCCGGCAACGACGGACTCGTCTACGGCGCGTCATTATCACGGCTGTGACCCGCTGACCGACGACGTCGTCGACCTGTGGGTCGTCGGCGACGCCATCACCCGTGAGCCGGTATCGGGCGCTGTGACCGTGGTGGCCGACGGCTGGATCATTCCCGGGCTCGTCGACGCGCACAACCACGTGGGGATCGCGCCAGGACTGGGGGTGACCATCGACCAGGCGCGTGCCTTCGCGCATACCGACGCCACTGCGGGTGCACTGCTGATCCGCGAGGTCGGTTCACCGCTTGACACCCACCCCCTCGACGGAACTGCGGGTCCGGTGTTCATCCGTTCCGGAAAACACATCGCTCGGACGAAACGGTATCTGCGCGGGTACGGCGTCGAGCTCGACGATCCGGACGAGCTACCCGCCGAGGTGGCACGCCAGGCCGCCGCGGGTGACGGGTGGGTGAAGCTCGTCGGCGACTGGATCGACCGCGAGGTAGGCGATCTCGCGCCGCTGTGGACCCGTGCCCAACTCGACGCGGCGGTCGCCACCGCGCACGACGCCGGTGCGCGGATCACCGCGCACGTGTTCGGCAGTGACGCGCTCGATGACCTCATCGCCGCCGGCGTCGACTGCATCGAACACGGCACCGGCCTGCACGCGGATCAGATCGATGCACTCGTCGAGAAGTCGATCGCCCTGGTACCCACCATGATCCAAGTGGACAACTTTCCCGAGATCGCCGCAGGCGCCGACAAGTACCCGACGTACGCGGCACACATGCGAAAACTGCACGGCGCCGCTCCCGACACGTTCGGCGCGGCACGAGAGGCCGGCGTGGCGATGTTCGCGGGTACCGATGCGGGTGGATTCATCGAGCACGGGCGCATCGTCGACGAGATCGAACGCCTCGCCCAGATCGGTTTCGGTGCCATCGGCGCGCTCGCCACGGCAACGAGCGCGCCTCGACGATGGCTCGGAGCGGGGACCCTCGAGGAAGGCGACCGTGCCGATTTCCTCGTCCTCGACGACGATCCACGGACTGACCTGTCGACGCTCCGCAGGCCGCGTGCCGTCGTGTGCGCCGGTGTGCACGTCGTCTGAAACGACCCCGGGCGCTGCCTCGGTGAGCGACGGCGTCCGCGTCTCCGGCTGCGGTGCGCCGCGAGTCAGCTGAAGCAGGACAGCCCCTGGGTGTGAGGTACGCCACTGACGACGCCATGGTCTGCGAAGTTACCCCCTAGTAGGGTGGCAATCACGTTGCATCGACGCGCGTACGCGGTCCGGTTCGGCGCTGCAGCACACCCATGTTCGTGCTGTGGACATCGATGTCGCTGTGGTGGCCCGGGCTCCCGTTGGACCGCGCAGAGCTCGTATGGGGCATGCGGTTGCCTTTCGCGGGGTGGGCAATCGCATGTTCCATACGACAGCGCCCGCGGTCAGCGGCTTCATCGTCGGGTCCGCCGACCCTCTGGCTGCCGGTTGACGGGATTTTTTCCAGGGGCCGCCGTCTGGCACAATGGATCCTCGGTTCGTCGGACCGGTCACGCACCGCCCGACGGTCACACCCGAATAGATCGCAAAACCGGGTCCGCCACATCGGGCGGGCTGCTGAATTGCGCAGTGACCACTGGAGAAACACCATGGCTGTCAAGATCAAGCTCACGCGGCTCGGCAAGATCCGCAACCCTCAGTACCGCATCGTCGTTGCCGACTCGCGGACCCGCCGCAACGGCCGCGTGATCGAGACCATCGGCAAGTACCACCCCAAGGAAGAGCCGAGCCTCATCGAGGTCGATTCCGAGCGCGCGCAGTACTGGCTGGGAGTCGGCGCGCAGCCGACCGAGCCCGTCGCAGCGATCCTCAAGATCACCGGTGACTGGCAGAAGTACAAGGGTCTGCCGGGTGCCGAGGGCACGCTGAAGGTCGCCGAGCCGAAGACGTCGAAGCTCGACCTGTTCAACGCGGCACTCGCAGCCGCCGACAGTGCGCCGGTCGCCGAGGCGATCACCCCCAAGAAGAAGGCCGCGAAGAAGGCCGACGAGGCTCCTGCCGCCGACGAGGCTCCCGCCGCTGACGCCAAGGACGAGGCGTGAGCGCTGTCGTCGCCGACGCGGTCGAGCATCTCGTCCGCGGGATCGTCGCCAACCCCGACGACGTGCGCGTCGAGCTGATCACGGGTCGCCGCGGTCGTCTGGTCGAGGTGCACGTCAATCCGGAGGACCTGGGAAAGGTCATCGGTCGCAACGGCCGTACGGCCACCGCCCTGCGCACCCTGGTCTCCGGGATCGGTGGCCGAGGCGTCCGGGTCGACATCGTCGACACCGACCGCTGAACCGGCTCCCACGATGGACCTCGTGGTCGGCCGTGTCGCGAAATCGCACGGAATCCGCGGTGAAGTCGTCGTCGACGTCCGTACTGACGTTCCCGAGGAACGATTTGCAGTCGGCACCGTCGTACGTGGACGGCCGGGCCGTGGAGGCAACGAGAAGAACTACACGGTGACAGCCGCCCGGCAGCATGCCGGGCGGCTGTTGCTGTCGTTGGCCGAGGTGTCCGACCGCACTGCCGCAGATGCGTTGCGTGGCACGCTGTTTCTCATCGACAGCGCCGACGTCGACTCTGGTGACGACCCCGACGAGTTCTATGACCACGAACTCGAGGGCGTCGCGGTCACGACCGTCGACGGTGTCGAAGTCGGGGTGCTCAGTGCGATCCTGCACCTCCCCGCGAACGACGTGCTCGCAGTGACGACGCCGTCGGGGTCGGAGGTACTCGTGCCGTTTGTCCGCGAGATCGTGCCGACGGTCGGTGTCGACGGCATCGTGATCGATCCGCCGGACGGGCTGATCGACGACGAGTCATGAGCGATCCACAACACAGCGAACCCACGACAGCGCACACCGTCGCCCCGGCTGTCGCACGCCTAGGCCCGATGCGCATCGATGTGGTCTCGATCTTTCCCGAGTACCTCGACCCACTGCGAATCGCCTTGCTGGGCAAGGCGATCGACAAGGGGGCCATCGAGGTCGACGTGCACGATCTGCGTGACTGGACGCACGATGTCCACCGTGCGGTCGACGACTCGCCGTATGGCGGCGGCCCCGGCATGGTGATGAAGCCCGAGGTCTGGGGCCCATGTCTCGACGACGTCTGTCCCGACGACGCGCTCCTGGTGGTGCCGACTCCCGCGGGTGTGCCGTTTCGGCAGGAGACCGCCGAACGGTACAGCCGAGAGAAGCACCTGGTCTTCGCGTGCGGTCGGTACGAGGGAATCGATCAGCGTGTCTTCGACGACGCGGCACGTCGTGTCCGCGTCGAGGAGGTCTCGCTGGGCGACTTCGTGCTGATCGGTGGGGAAGTGGCCGCGATGGCGATGATCGAGGCGACAGTGCGCCTCATCGACGGCGTGCTCGGCAATCCGCGCTCACACGAGGAGGATTCGTTCTCCGACGGCCTGCTCGAAGGGCCGAGTTACACCAGACCGGTGCAGTGGCGTGGACTCGAGGTCCCGCCTGTGCTGCTCAGCGGTGATCACGCGAGGGTGGAGAAGTGGCGTCACGAACAGTCGCTGCAGCGCACGCGCGAGCGTCGGCCCGACCTGCTCGCGGATTCATCGACACAGCCCGAGTGAACCTGGGGGGTCGCTCGACGACACCGGTGGCCGCGCAACCGTTGTCCACAGGCCTGCGTCGAGTCGACGTGTGACCGTGCCGGGACGGCTATGATCTGCCCATACGTCGTGGGGAGGGGCCGTTGTGCCGGACAGGTGGACACGAATGCTCGACGACCTCGAGCGCCAACGCGTCGAATTGGCAAGAGTGACCGGCGAACTCGATCGGCTGACCGCGCAGGCCACCACGCCGGACCGACTGATCAGTGTGACCGTCGGGTCGCGGGGGCTCATCCGCGATGTCGACATTCGCCCCGCCGCACTGCGGCATTACCGTGCCGAACAATTGTCTGTATCGATCGTCGAGCTCGCCAGGCGTGCCGACGCGGAACTGTGCGAGCAACGGGAACGACTGTTGCGCAGCGTGTCCGAGATGCGGCCGGGATACGCAGACGTACGGCGTGACGGGTATGACGGTCGCACCCGTGCTGACGAGGTCCGCCGGTGAGCGGTTCGGCCGATGGCCGGGAAGCCCCCGAGGAGGGTTCTGCCACGATGCGGCTCGACGCGCGGTTCCACAGCGATGTGCTCGGACGGTTGAGCCGGGTCGCCGATCAGCTCCATGCGCTCCGCGACGAACTCGTCACGGTGTGTGCCGTTGCCGACCGCGCCGTCGGTGAAGGTGTGCAGGCCGAGGCCTTCCGGTCGGGAGCACGTCCGATCGCTGTCGAGTGCGTGCGCGGCGTCGACACCGCGTCGAGCGCTCTCGACACGATCGTCGACCGTGCCCGCCGCGGCGCCGAGCAGATCGTCGACACCGACCGGGAACTCGCTGCACGCGGACGTGCCGACACCGACGAGCGGACAGGCCCCGAAGTCACATGACCAACGCGAACTCGGCAGCGACGACATCGCCGACCGACGAGCTCCGCACCCTCGCCGAGGCACTGGTGCCGGGATGCTGGCCGACGGCGGACGACGCGACATTATTGGACTGCGGCCGTCGGCTCCGCGCACTCGGAGAGGACCTTCGCGACCTCGCCGACGCCGTCGACTCGGCCCGACGAGATCGTGATGGCTCGGGGCGGTTTCACGACGCGCTGACCCGAGCGCTCGCAGTTGTGACGACGGACGCCGACGGGATGCGCGCCACGGCCGAGCGCTTCACCGCGCTCGCCGGATCGCTCGAGGCGTTCGCAACCGCGACCGCTGACGCGCGCTCCGAGATGACTGTGCTCGCATCGATTGCCGATCGCGACCGGCTCGCGGGCTCGGTGGCCGCAGCGCTCGGCGACGACTCCGCCCGCGTCGCAGCTGCCGGCGCCGGTCGTTACGCCCTGTCTGCGGCGGGTGACGAGTACACGGAGCGGGCCCACGAGGCAGGCGACGTGACCGACCGCGAGGCAACGCAGGCCGCACCACCGTCTGCGACCGGTGGCATGATGCCGATGGCAGGATTGGCCGGTCTCGGAGCGGCAGGGATGCCCTTGGGTGCGGCACTGCTGCACAGTCCTCAGGGAGTCGCAGAACGCGCTCTCACCGTCGACATCGACCCGGCGGCGTTGATCGACCGCGCGGCTGTCCTCCAGGCGTCGCTCCCGTACCCGTTCTCCGAGTGGATGCGCGTGGCCATCGGAGTCGGCGTCGACGAGAACGGCGAGCCCGTCCGTGTTGTCGCGACCAGTGACCCACAGCCGTATCAGCGACCAGGCTTTGCGATGGTGCCGAGCGAGCTCCTCGCCGGCGACGGCGGCCCGCCGGAGTATGCGGTCGTGGCCGAGATGGTCCGCTCCGGGGTGACACCGAGGATGGTGGCGACCGCTGACCCGACGCCGCAGGGAATCGCATCGGTGCTGATCGCGGAGGGTGTCGAGGTGCTGTCACCGCCGCAGTCGCGGACGTGAACGCGTCCGACCGAGGATCGGACGCCGCGTGCTCCGCGCGATTTCACTTCCCGCCAGGTGCTCTGGCACAATGGACGGGTTGCCTGAGACCGTCGATCGACGTCACGGGCATGACTCGGAGCACGAACCGGTTCGAACCATACGCCGCACCCGTCGGAACACCGACGCACGTGGCGTGGGCCGCCAGGTTCCTCTGTTCACCAGTAGCCACATTAAGGAACAACGACACATGAACACCCTCGACTTCCTCGACAAGCAGTCGCTGCGCGACGACATCCCCGAGTTCGGCCCCGGCGACACCCTCGACGTGCACGTCAAGGTCATCGAAGGCTCCAAGGAGCGCGTCCAGGTCTTCAAGGGTGTCGTCATCCGTCGTCAGGGTGGCGGTATCCGCGAGACCTTCACCGTTCGCAAGGTGTCGTTCGGTGTCGGCGTGGAGCGCACCTTCCCGGTGCACAGCCCCAACATCGCGAAGATCGATGTCCTCACCCGCGGCGACGTCCGCCGTGCGAAGCTCTACTACCTGCGCGATCTGCGCGGTAAGGCAGCCAAGATCAAGGAAAAGCGCTGACGCGTCTACCCTGACGACGTGGCATCTGAACACGGCGCGGCACATCACTCCGACGCAGACGACGCCAATTCACGTTCGACGGAGAAACCCGACGTCGCTGCAGATTCCGAGGACCCGCAGGCGCGGCCCTGGCGAACCAAGGACGACGAGGACGAGCCCAAGCGCAAGCGCGGGTCGTGGTTGCGCGAGACGATCATCATCATCGCGTGCGTGCTGTTGGTGACCTGGATTCTGCAGACCTTCATCGGAAGGCAATACGTGATCCCGTCGGAATCGATGGAATCAACGCTCATCGGCTGCCAGGGCTGCACCAACGACCGCATCGTGATCGACAAGCTGGCGTATCGCTTCGGCGATCCCCAGCCCGGTGATGTCGTCGTCTTCCGTGCGCCGACCGCGTCGTGGGACGGCGACTGGGAGTCACCACGCTCGTCCAACACCGTCGTGCATGCACTGCAGGACGGCCTGTCGTGGTTCGGCTTCGCGCCCCCGGACGAGAATGACCTGGTCAAACGAGTCATCGCGACCGGCGGCCAGACCGTCGAGTGTCGCAACGCGGACGGCGTCGGAGTCAAGGTCGACGGCAAGGCGCTGACCGAGCCCTACATCGACAAGAGTCTGCAGTCGCGCGACGTCGCAACCGGGCAATCGGGTGAGCCCGACAATCAGGTGACCAGCTGTTATGGTCCGGATTTCGGTCCGATCACCGTGCCCAAGGGCAACGTGTGGGTGATGGGTGACAACCGCGAGTACTCGGCGGATTCCCGCTATCACATCACCGACGAACTCCACGGCACCGTTCCGGTGTCCGACATTCGCGGCAAGGTGCGTTTCATCATCTATCCCGTGTCACGGATCGGTGGTGTCGGCTCGGTCAACCCGCAGCAGTGACAGGTCGTGGTGTCGTGGGCTCGTGGCCGCCGAGATCTCCCGTTCGCCGGGCAGCAGGGCTGCGGACGTTCGAGTTCGCGTTGCACCGTGGCGGATTAGGACCTGTTGCGGGTGTAGACGAAGCAGGTCGAGGAGCGTGCGCGGGCCCGCTGGTTGTCGCGGCGTGCGTCCTCAAGCCCACCCAACTCGCGTCTCTGGCAGAACTCGACGACTCCAAACGGCTCTCGGAGGCAACAAGGGAGACGCTCTACCGCGCCGTCACCCGATACGCGGCGAGCTGGTCGGTCGTGATCATCGAGGCCGACGAGATCGACCGGATCGGCATCCATGTCGCGAACATCGAAGGGATGCGTCGCGCCGTCGCCCGACTCGACGTCACGCCCGGATACGTGCTGTCCGACGGTTTCGCGGTTCCGGGTCTGACGGCCCCGTCGCTTCCCGTGATCGGTGGTGACGGCGCAGCTGCGTGCATCGCCGCTGCCAGCATCCTCGCGAAGGTCACGCGAGACCGCATCATGGTGGCGATGGACGACGAGGTGCCCGGCTACGACTTCGCCATCCACAAGGGCTACAGCACCGCTCATCACATGGCACGCCTCGACGCCCACGGACCGTCGCATCAGCACCGGATGTCCTACCGCAACGTCGCCGCCAGGCGTCGTGTGGAGGGCGACACCGCGTGAGGTGTTCGACGATCACTCCAGACCGACCTGCTCCACCACGACCGCGATAGGCTTGCACGATGAGCGCTGAGGATCTCGAGAAGTACGAAACCGAGATGGAGTTGTCCCTGTACCGCGAGTACAAGGACATCGTCGGCCAGTTCACCTACGTGGTGGAGACCGAGCGGCGTTTCTACCTGGCCAACGCGGTGGAGATGGTCCCGCGTAACACCGACGGCGAGGTGTACTTCGAACTCCGCATGAGCGACGCGTGGGTATGGGACATGTACCGGCCGGCGCGCTTTGTCAAGCAGGTCCGCGTCATCACGTTCAAGGATGTCAACATCGAAGAGCTCGAAAAGCCGGAATTGCGGCTTCCCGACGAGCCGTGAGACGCGGGCGGCCACTTCTCGGTGACGGCGACGAGGCTGTCCGACAGGCGGTGATGGCCTGATCGGGTGACGAGCGCTCGTCGAACATCGCGGCTCCACGGGTATTCCACAATCTCGTGTGTTTCTGCGCGGCGTCCGGATCGGCGGGCATTGATCGGACGGTTGGGTGAAGACCTCGCCGCCGAGTACGTTGCCGGTCTGGGTTGGTCTGTGCTCGAACGGAATTGGCGATGCCGCTACGGCGAGCTCGACATGATCGCCACGGACCGCGACGGTCAGGAGTCGGCGCTGGTCATCGTCGAGGTCAAGACCAGGGCCAGCCGAGTACTCGGTGACCCTGCCGAAGCGGTCACCGCCGACAAGCTCTCGCGGATCCGACGGTTGACCCGACTGTGGTTGGCCGATCAGGACGCGTTCTGGCCGACCATCAGGGTCGACGTCGTCTCCGTTCAGCTCGATCCCCACCATCCCGAACGCACCGAACTCGCCGCGCTGCGTCATCACCGCGGTGTGTTCGAATAGGGCGCGCGATGTCGTTGGGACGCTCCCATTCCGTTGGCCTGAACGCCTTCAAGGCGGGGATTGTCGAGGTGCAGGCCTCTCTCAGCTCGGGACTGCCGGGATTCTCCCTGTCCGGAAACGTCGATTCCTCTCTGCGTGAGGCTCGTGATCGCGTGCGTGCCGCCGTGGCGAATTCGGGGGAGAAGTTCCCGGAGAAGAAGGTCACGGTGAATCTGGCACCCGCCGAGATGCCCAAGAGTGGCTCGGGACATGATTTGGCCCTTGCCGTGTCGATACTTGCTGCGACCGAGGCGGTTCCGACGTCGGCGTTGGGCACCACGGTCTTTCTGGGCGAACTCGCGCTGGATGGCAGGTTGCGTCCGGTTCGCGGTGTGTTGCCCGCCGTGATCGAGGCACGTAACGCGGGATTCGCCCGTGCGGTTGTGCCCATCGAATCGGTGGGTGAGGCGACGCTGGTGAGCGACATCGAGGTCGGGGGCGCGCATTCCTTGTCGGAGGTGGCGCGATGGCTGAAGGGGGAGTGTGTGCTGGACACGGTGTGCGAGATGCGCGCTGTACCCGCCGACCCGGTCGCCGACATGGCCGACGTGGTCGGCCAGAGCGAGGCTCGCCACGTACTCGAAATCGCCGCCGCCGGTTCGCATCACGTGATGATGACCGGACCTCCGGGCATCGGGAAGACGATGTTGGCGCGGCGGCTGCCCGGCATTCTCCCGCCGCTCGACGCGGAGGAGTCGTTGGAGGTGACCGCCTTGCATTCGATCGCCGGGCGGCTGCGTCCCGGTCAGCCGTTGATCACCGCGCCGCCGTTCGTCGCGCCCCACCACAGCACGTCGACGACGGCGTTGATCGGCGGCGGAACGGGTATGGCGCGTCCCGGCGCGGTGTCGCTGGCACATCGCGGCATCTTGTTTCTCGACGAATGTGCCGAAATGGGCCCCAAAGTCCTCGATTCCCTTCGGCAACCCCTCGAAGAGGGAGAGGTGCGGATCAGTCGACGCGACGGGGTGGCTGCCTATCCGGCGCGTTTCCAACTGCTCCTCGCAGCCAACCCCTGTCCGTGCGCGCCGGTCCACGACGTCGACTGTGTCTGCAGCGCGGTGGTCCGGCGGCGCTACCTCGGAAAGCTGTCCGGACCACTGATGGATCGTGTGGATCTGCGGGTGCTGATGGAACCACCGGGAAACACGGCGCTGACGATGGCTGCGGGGGAATCGAGTGCCGATATCCGGCTCAGGGTCACCGCTGCACGCGGGGCCGCGATCGAGCGGTGGCGCGATCACGGTTGGCGCACGAACTCCGAGGTGCCCGGTTCCGCACTGCGACAACAGTTTCGGCTTCCACCCAAGGCCCTCCGCCCCGTCGAGATGTGCGTTCGGGAGGGGCGTGTGACCACGCGCGGGGTCGATCGCGCCCTCCGCGTCGCGTGGACGTTGACCGACCTTCGCGGCGGCGACGTCCCGACCGAAACCGATGTCGCTCAGGCGCTGCTGTACCGAGACCGAGGGGGATACCGATGACCGTGTACGCCGACACCCGGCACGACGATACCGAGTTGCGCGCGTGGGCCTACCTCAGCGCTGTTGCCGAGCCGCCGTGTACCGCGATCCGTCGGCTCGTCGACGACGTCGGTGCGGCCGCGGCAGCCGACGCCATTCGTACTCGTCGAGTACCGGCAGGCCACGAGGCGGTGCTCGGGCCGACCACTGCACGAGCCGACAAATGCACTCCGGCGCAGGACCTGGAGAAGGCCGATGCGCTCGGCGCCCGGCTGCTGACCCCGAATGACGCCGAATGGCCGGCGTGGTCACTGTTGCCGCTGACGAGAATCGACGCATCGGCGCACGGGGACGAACCGATCGCGCTGTGGGTGCGTGGACCCGCACGCCTCGACGACGTTGCCGCGGCGTCGATCGCGCTGGTCGGGTCGCGTGCGGCGTCGTCGTACGGCGAACACGTCACCGGACGACTCGCAAGCGAACTGTGCGCGCAGGGGTGGGCCGTGGTGTCGGGCGGCGCCTACGGCGTCGACGGGGCGGCTCATCGTGCCGCGCTGGCGTCGGGGGGTGTGACGCTGGCAGTGTTGGCCTGCGGGATCGATCGCGACTATCCGGCAGGACACGCCAGGCTGCTCGCCGAGATCGCCGGTCGTGGCGCGGTGGTCTCCGAGTACGCCCCGGGCACAACTGCCGCGCGGCACCGATTCCTGACGCGAAACCGGCTGGTGGCAGCGTTGTCGTCGGCGACTGTCGTCGTCGAGGCGGGCAAGAGGTCGGGTGCGGCGAACACCGCGGCATGGGCCCGCATGATCGATCGGCCCGTGGGAGCCGTACCGGGACCGGTCACATCGGCGACGTCGGTGGGGTGTCACCGGCTGATCGCCGACGGACTCGGCACGCTCGTGACCGACGCGGCATCGGTCATCACCCTTGCGATACCGGATGGCGGGGGTGATCCCGGCCGCGGTCGGGATCGGCCGACCGACACACTCACGGACGACGAAAAGCGGGTTCACGACGCGATTCCGGGACAGGGCAGTGCGACGACCGCGGAGATCTCGTTCGCTGCGGGCCTCGACCTCGGGATCGTCCGCGCCGCACTGGCAGGTCTGGAGATCGCAGGTCTGATCGCGGCGGACGGCGCAGGATGGCGACTCTCGGTTTAGGTCACCCTAATTTGAGGCGTATGCTGGGTTTCATTAGGAGGTTCCATGGCAAAGCGCGTGAATTCGATGACGGTGCTCCGACGCGAGCAGATCACACCCCACATGGTGAGGCTCTATCTCGGTGGAGACGGCTTCGACGACTTCGCGGCGGCGCTGCCCCCGCGATCCGACCGTGACACCGATATGTACGTGAAACTCATCTTCATGCCCGCGGGCGTCGACTTCCCGGACGATTTCGATCCGCGGGCGTCGCGGTCACTGCCGCCCGAACAACAGCCCGTGCTGCGTACCTACACGATCCGTTCGGTCGACGAGGACGAGCGCGAGATCGCGATCGACTTCGTCGTGCACGGTGACGAGGGGATCGCAGGCCCGTGGGCTGCAACCGTGGCACCCGGGTCCGCGGTGAACTTCCTCGGACCGGGCAGTGGTTACCGTCCTGACTCCGACGCTCCCTGGCATCTCCTGGCCTCGGATGAAGCGGGCCTGCCCGCGTTGGCGGCGGCGCTCGAGGCGCTGCCCGCGGATGCGATAGCGAAAGCGTTCATCGAGGTCGCCGGACCCGACGACGAGGTTCCGTTGAACGTGCCCGCCGGGGTGCAGGTCACGTGGGTCCACCGCGGTGGTCCTGCAGGCGAGGTGTCCGACGACGTCGCGGGCGACAACGCGCCGCTGATCGGCGCCGTGCGCGAAACCGAGTGGCTCGACGGTGAACCCCACGTGTTCATCCACGGCGAGGCGCAGGCGGTGATGCACAACCTGCGCAGCTACGTACGCAAGGAGCGCGGCGTGAGCGCTGCGAACGCATCGATCTCGGGTTACTGGCGGCGCGGGCGCACCGAAGAGGGGTTCCGACAGTGGAAGTCCGAACTGCGCGCGACGGAGGAGTCCGCGGGCGTCGCCGGTTGAAGAGCGACGGCCGGTCGGGTGGCCGGGAGGCTGTCTCGGGCTCGTAGCCGCCGCTGATTCGTACGCTGCGTATCGGCGCCGAGGCGACGATCCGACAACGACGCGCGTGTGCGGTTGCGAACGCTGGCGGCGTTCGCTGTTGTTGATCTATGACCGCCTCCGTGCTCGACGACTTCGCCGACTATCTGCGCCACGAGCGTGGACGTAGCGAGCACACCATCCGCGCCTATGTCTCCGACGTGCGCGGGCTCGTCGCCTTCGCCGGCGCCCGGGGGGTTCAGGTGGGCGACATCGACCTGCCCCTGCTGCGTTCCTGGCTCGCCGAACACACGCGCCGCGGAGCGGCGCGCACCACCGTCGCACGGCAGGTGTCGTCCGCGAAGACCTTCTGCGCGTGGGCACTTCGCGAACAAATCTTCGACAACGACCCGTCGACGCGGCTGCAGGCGCCCAAGGCGCACCGCACCCTGCCACCGATCTTGGCGCCGGACGAGGCGGCCGCCGCGATCAGTGCGGCGGGCCGCGTCCGCCGCTCCTCGGGTGACGAGGACGTGCCGACGGACTCCGACGTATCGTCGGACACCCCCGACAGTGTCGCCCCGATCGTGCTTCGCGACGTCGTGATCGTGGAACTGTTGTACGCCACCGGGATTCGTGTAGGGGAGTTGTGTGGACTGGACATCGCCGATATCGAGCAGGGCCGCCGGGTGGTCCGCGTGATCGGTAAGGGCGACAAGGAGCGGACGGTGCCCTACGGAGCACCGGCAGCCAAGGCCGTAGCACGGTGGCTGCGCGACGGTCGACCGTCGCTTGCGACGGATCGTTCCGGAGATGCGCTGCTGCTCGGCGCGCGTGGGGGCCGCCTCGATCAACGGATGGCACGGTCTGTCGTCCATCGCGCCGTCGACGCCGCGGGCGGCCCGTCGATGGGGCCGCACGGTCTCCGACATTCGGCGGCCACACACCTCCTCGAGGGCGGCGCGGATCTGCGTGTGGTGCAGGAACTCCTCGGCCACGCGTCACTGGCGACCACACAGCTGTACACGCACGTCAGCGTCGAACGTCTACGTGCGGCGCATCGCCAGGCACACCCACGGGCCTGACGGTCCCTCTCGTCTGGTCGACATGTGCTCACCCGTCGAGAGGTTTGAGTCGAACACGTGCCGCGCCGAGCAGTCCGAGTGGATCCACGTATGCGGCGGTCCGTCCCGCTCCGCGCCGGGCGCCCCAGTGCACACACGCAGCCACAGGGCAGCCGGCGTGCCCTGCAAGGGCCGTTCCGATCGGTGTTCCGCGGTCGACTCGGTCGCCGCGCCGAACGCTCGGCCGGACCGGTTCGTACGTCGTGATCAGACCGTCGGGATGCTGGACCGACACCGTCGATTTGCCGCCGACCTGCCCCGCGAACCGGACCACCCCGTCGCCGGCGGCGAGCACCGGTGCGCCGGTCTCGACGGCGAGATCGACGCCGCGGTGACCCGCGTGCCATCGTTGATCAGGTGCGTCGAAACCGGTGACCACCGTCGGTCTCGGTGCGAGCGGCGCGCCGTATTTCGCCGTGCGCGCGTCGACGACGGCGGGAACTCCGAGCAGGAGGGCGCTGGTCAGCGCGATGTCGGCGAGGAGGACGACGAGGCGCCGCACGATCGGGGAGCTGTCTGGGACGTGTGCGTTCTCGGCGTGCTCGGGCGAGGTCTGGCGGTGCATGAAGATCTGACGCACGCACAGCCCGAAAAGCTCCACCGAGGTGACGGTGGTGGCGACCGACCGGCGTTTTGGGTTCTGAGCTGGGGCGGCGTAGGCTGGTAGGGCATCTCATCTGCGGATGAGGTGACTTCGCGCGCCTGCATCAGGTTGCGTCGCACCGACCGAGGTCGCGTGCGGCAGCCGCATCCCTCGCGCGGGCGGTCCCGGACAACCGGGTCCGCGCGAGGCGGGCGCCAGGATCGTCATCACCCCGGTGGCGATGTCAACTGCACACAAAGGATAGAAGACTCATGGCTGTCGTAACCATGAAGCAGCTGCTTGACAGCGGCGCACACTTCGGGCACCAGACCCGCCGTTGGAACCCGAAGATGAAGCGATTCATCTTCACCGACCGCAACGGCATCTACATCATCGACCTGCAGCAGACGCTGACCTACATCGACAAGGCCTACGAGTTCGTCAAGGAGACGGTCGCCCACGGTGGCACCATCCTCTTCGTCGGCACCAAGAAGCAGGCTCAGGAGTCGATCGCCGCCGAGGCCACCCGCGTCGGCATGCCGTATGTCAACCAGCGCTGGCTCGGTGGCATGCTCACCAACTTCCAGACCGTCCACAAGCGTCTGCAGCGTCTCAAGGAACTCGAGACGATGGAGCAGACCGGCGGTTTCGAGGGTCGCACCAAGAAGGAAATCCTGATGCTGACCCGCGAGAAGAACAAGCTCGAGCGGACACTCGGCGGTATCCGGGATATGGCCAAGGTGCCTTCTGCCATTTGGGTGGTGGACACCAACAAGGAGCACATCGCTGTCGGAGAGGCACGCAAGCTCAACATCCCGGTCATCGCGATCCTCGACACCAACTGCGATCCCGACCTCGTCGACTACCCGATCCCGGGTAACGACGACGCGATCCGCAGCGCTGCACTGCTCACCCGCGTGGTCGCCTCGGCGGTCGCCGAGGGTGTCCAGGCCCGCGCCGGTCAGGCCTCTTCGGATGCCAAGCCCGACGCCGCTGCAGGCGAGCCGCTCGCCGAGTGGGAGCAGGAGCTGCTGACCCAGGCTGCCGCACCGGCAGGCGAGGTTGCTGCCGAGGCTCCCGTCGCGACCGAGCCGCCCGCTACCGCCTGAGGCGCGTAGCAGATAGCCACCGGCGGGTGCTCGCGAGACTCGACCCGGGTCTTGCGGGCACCCGCACCTTTTGACACCACGTGAAGGAGGCTCGCCAACGATGGCGAACTACACCGCAGCCGATGTGAAGCGTCTCCGCGAGCTCACCGGCTCAGGAATGCTGGATTGCAAGAAGGCTCTGGAGAACAACGACGGCGATTTCGACAAGGCCGTCGAGGAACTCCGCATCAAGGGCGCCAAGGACGTGGGCAAGCGCGCTGAGCGCTCCACCGCCGAGGGCCTCGTCGCCGCGAAGGGCGGCGCGATGATCGAGCTCAACTCCGAGACCGACTTCGTCGCGAAGAACGCCGACTTCCAGGAGCTCGCCGATCAGGTTCTCGACGCGGCCACCGCTGCCAAGACGAGCGACGTCGAAGAGCTCAAGGCCGCCAAGCTCGGCGACGGCACCGTCGCCGATGCCGTGCAGGCCCTCTCGGCCAAGATCGGCGAGAAGCTCGAACTGCGTCGCGTCGTCTACTACGACGGCCCCGTCGCCGTGTACCTGCACAAGCGTGCGTCCGACCTCCCGCCTGCTGTCGGCGTGCTCGTGTCCTACGAGGGCGATGGCGACGCCGCCGCCGAGGCTGCTCGCAACGCTGCACAGCAGGTCGCGGCCCTCAAGGCGCGTTACGCCACCCGCGACGAGGTTCCCGCCGACGTCGTCGAGAACGAGCGTCGTATCGCCGAGGAGACCGCCAAGGCCGAAGGCAAGCCGGAGAAGGCTCTGCCGAAGATCGTCGAAGGTCGCCTCACGGGATTCTTCAAGGACTCGGTCCTCATCGACCAGCCGTTCGTGAAGGATTCCAAGAAGACCGTCAAGGACGTCCTCGACGAGGCCGGTGCCAGCGTCAAGGCGTTCACCCGCTTCGAGGTCGGTCAGTCCTGACACGACCGCGCCGAGCCATCGGCGCGCATGACAACCGATGCCCGCATCCGAATCCGGATGCGGGCATCGGTGTTTCGTGATCGTGTTCAGTCCGTTGGGCGACGTCCGAGCGCGAGTGACAGCACGGCGATCACACCCCCGAGGATCGCGAGCACCCAGAGGGTCGCCCGAAAAGCTCCGACGAAACTCTGCGCGGCCACGCGTCGACCGGCCACTTTGAGTTCGGGTGCCGCCTGGCGGGCGACCGTGGCCGCGACGCCTTGCTGAGCCGAGCTCGACGTCGAGCATCCCGGCAGCGGGCGCTCCGGATGCGCTGAGGTCAACTGAGCCGATGCGCAATCGGCGAAACGATCGACCACCGCGCCGCGGAACATCGGATCGACCGCAGTGTGCTCGAGCGCGGCCGACAAGTTCGTGCGAGCCGCAGGCACCGCATCCGCCGACTGGGCCGCCACCTGTCCGAAGAAGAAGATGGTGACCACGGCCAGTCCGATCGACGCGCCTATCTGTTGGACTGTCGGCACACAGCCCGACGCCGAACCGATGGTGTTCTCGTTCGTGTCCGACAGGATCGCTGTCTGCAGTGGCGCGATGAAGAAGCCTGTGCCGATGCCGCCGACGACCAGTGGGGTGATCACGGCCGGCACCGACAGCGACGCGGTCTCGGGTGCGAGTGTCGCGGCCAGCCAGGCCAGACCAGCCGACAGAACTGCGACGCCGATGCCCAGCGTGAGCGAGGGGCCGAGTCGACGGACGACGAGCGGCGAGGCCACCGAACCGGTTGCGGCCCCCAGCGCGAATGGCAGGGCGAGCAGACCGGTGCGTAACGCCGAGTAGCCTAGCCCGAACTGCGTTGCCACGGAGACGGTGAAGAAGAATCCGGCGAACACGCTGAAGAACAGCATCGACAGCATCAGGCCCACCGAGAAGCGTCGCGACGCGAAGAGGTCGAGTCGCAGCAGTGGGGCGCCGCCGTGACGGAGCAGTCGATGTTCCGCCACGACGAATAAGCCCAACAGGATGATCGCCGCACCCATCATCACCCACAGGCGCGGTGGCCAACCCTGCTCACGGCCCACCGCCAGCGGATAGAGCAGAAGGAAGAGGCCTGCGGTCGACAGGGCAACTCCGACGAGATCGAGTCGGGGCGAGGACTCGTCGCGCATCCGGGGAAGCCGCCGCGCCGCGAGTACACAGGCGAGCACGCCGATCGGGACGTTGACGAAGAAGATCGAACGCCATCCCCAGCCGAACAGGTCGCCGGTCACCAGAAGTCCTCCGAGCACCGGTCCGAGCATCGCGGCCAATCCCGCGACGGCACCGTAGATTCCGAACACCATCCCGTGCCGCGACTTGGGGAACAGCGCGGCGATGAGCGCGAGCGTCTGCGCAGACATCAGCGCCGCACTCATCCCCTGCGCGCCGCGGCAGATGATCAACTCGAGGGGGCTGCGTGCCAGCCCACACAAGACCGACGTGACAGTGAAGGCGACCATCGCAACGATGAAGAGCCGACGCCGCCCGAGCCGTCCACCGAGCGTCGCTGCCGTCAACAGTGTGCACGCGAAAGCCAGGGTGTAGACGCTGAGCACGAACAGCTGCTCGGAGGTCGAGGCACCGAGGTCGACGGTCAGGTCGGGAAGTGCGATGTTGACGATCGTGGTGTCGAGCATCTGCATGAAAAGTCCGAGCAGACATCCCGCCAGTGCAAGCCATGCAGCACGGGGCGACGTGTCGGCCGACTTGCTCGGGGACACCACCGGCGTGGTGTTGGCCGCCATGAGGCTACGTCCGGTCAGTTCGCGTGCGAAAACTGCGGCTGATAATCGCCCTGGTCGGCCACGATCCGCATGATGTGTTTGACCTTCTCGGCGTACAGGGCGAGTGAGTCGCGGCCCTCGTCGGTGTCCGGAAACAGGAAGCTCATCGAGGTGTGGTCGGTGAATCTGTTGACCCACATGAATACTTCCTCGCTGCTGCCGCGATTGCCGTAGAGGCAGCCGTTGATGGCGTCGAAAAGGTCGACCCCGGGCAGCTTACGGACGTCGATGTAGGAGAACATGGGAACGGTCCAGCCCACCGGGATGTCGATGCCGTCGTCGTTGCCGACCAACTGTGCCACCCGGTGCAGCGAGACGTCGGTGAGTTCTTTGCCTTTCGTGTAGCTCCGGCCGGCCACGGTGGCGATGTCGGTGAAGGTTGCAGCCGGACCCACCCTGATCGGAACGGGAATCAAACTGGTGAACCATCCGACCGAGTTCAACTCGCGCCCCGCGGCCCGTGTGCTCTTGGGTGTCATCGCGAGATACTCTGCCTCGCCGGTGAATTCGCAATACGCGATCGCAGCCACCGCGAGAAGTCCCGCGGTCATGTTGGCACCGTTCTCCTTGCAGGTCTTCTCGAACCTCTGCGCGGCGGCTTCGTCGAACACGCTCTCGGTCACATGTCCACTGCGCGTGTAGCCCTCGGAGTCCGTGCCGAGCGGCAGGGGGAAATGGGGCAGTTCGCCGCCATTGTTGCGAATCAGTTCGATCCACCGGCGCACCTCGTTCGACTCGGGTGTCAGTTCTCGCGAGACCGAGCGCTCGTGTTCGCAATAGCGAAGGTAACTGCCGATCTCGGGAACAGGGTTGTCGAGTCCGAATGCCTCGTTGGAGTAAAGGGTGATCAATTCGACGCAGGTCAGCGCCTGTGAAATACCGTCGGTATTGAGATGGTCGACCGCGGCGTACAAAGTGAAGCCGCCGTCCCATTCGATTGCTCCGAAAGTGAAACAGTTCCATGCGAACGGACCGGGAGTGTTGTCGGACACCAGGGTTCTGATGTCGGCGGGGTTCGCGATGTCACCGTGCTCGGTCGACGACAATTCGACGATGTCGGGGTCGACGACGTGTCGCGCGATGGTGCCGTCTGCTTCGACCGAGAACCAGGAGAGATAGGTATCGTGGCGGCGCAGGAATGTCGTCACCGCGCGCGCGAATGCGTCAGGATCGAGCGGGCTCTGAAAGTCGAAGGCTTCCAAGCAGAGTCGTGAGAAGCGAAAACCCGCGGATTCGTTGCGCAGTGCCGCGTGAAGGTACTCCTCCTGTTGATGCGACGGCGGAACCGGATGGAGGGGTGCTTTCGCTCCCGTGGCAATCGCCTCGGGCGACAGCGTCCAACTCGTCACTCGGCCGGCGCGTGGCTGCCATTCGTCGATCAGCCCGAAATTCACCATCGATACAACCTCAATTCTGTCTGGTGGTCGATGAGTGCATCCCCCGATTTCCCCTCACGCCACGACGGTAAGCGTCACGTCACGCAATATTTCAGCGACGCTACCGCAACAACGCAATTGCGGCAATTGTCGACAGCGACGAAAGTGTGGGGTCGACGACACGCGAAATCTGTTGACCACCAAACGAATCGAAGTGGATCAAATGACCAGGAGTCGCGTATTTCAATAGGTGTGAAAGTGGGTCGATGGACCAACTTCATCAGTAGTGGTCGGCTGCAGAAATGGGTCAAAAGATCAACTTTTCCACGTTTGTGTAACCGGTGGACAATTGGATATCGGGTACGGCACACTGCCCGCATCGGGCTCCTATGTGGTCGTGCGGCTCAATGATTTCCCGATTTCCAAGGATGGCGACGGTGGGGTCGCAACGCATAGGGCCGTGCTCGGCCACGTCCCTTCGGTGGTAGGGCGCGACGGTGTGTCGGCCGGGGCGGGGATCGACATCGTGACACACAGATGAAGTGGGGGAGTCGAGTGAAGTCTGCAATCTGCTTTGCCGATGCGCGCGTCCGTCGTCGGTTGACGTTCGAGACAGGCGTGTGGCGCGCGGGACTCGTGGCGATCGCAGCGGCGGCGTGTGTGTTCGGCGGCGGCGTCGTAGCGGTACCGGAAGCGCTGGCCGGTCCGGAGGAGACGCGGATTGTTGCTCAGAACGTCTTGGCGCCCAACGAGATCGACCTCGAAGTGGCCTCGCCCGCGATGCGACGCGCCGTGCCTGTGAAGGTGATACCGGCTCGTTCCGGCACGGCTGCCCCCACGCTGTACCTGCTCAACGGCGCCGCAGGCGGTGACGGTGGCAGCAGTTGGTTCGATCAGACAGACATCCGTACGTTCTTCGCACACGAAGACGTGAATGTCGTTGTGCCCATGGGCGGTGCCGCAAGCTACTTCACCGACTGGCTGCGCCCGGACGCGAAGCTGGGCGTGCAGAAATGGGCGACGTTCCTGACCGCCGAACTGCCGTCGGTCATCGACGAACGTTTCGGTGGCAACGGGCGCAACGCCATTGCCGGCATCTCCATGGCGGGCACGTCGGTGTTTCAACTGTCGTTGCACGCCCCGACGCTGTACCGGGCGCTGGGATCGTTCAGCGGTTGCGCGCAGACCAGCGATCCCGCGGGTCAGGCGGCGGTGCGGTTGGTCGTCGAGGGGCGTGGTGGTGGGAACACGGTGAACATGTGGGGGCCGCCGACCGCGCCGTCCTGGCGCGAGAATGATCCGTATCTGCACGTGGAGAAGTTCCGCGGCAAGTCGGTGTATGTCTCGAACGGCTCGGGGATGCCCGGTCGCTACGACACGATCGACGGACCCGGGATCGACGGGAGCGGGGAGAAACTCGCCGAGCAGATCGCTGTCGGCGCGGCCATCGAGACGGCGACCGATCAATGTTCCCGGAACCTTGCGCGTCGCATGCGGGACATGGGTGTGCCTGCGACATTCCACTTCTATCAGGGCGGCACGCACGCGTGGCCCTACTGGCAGGACGAACTGCACCGTGCGTGGCCGCAGTTCAAGGCGGCATTGCGGAAATGAGTCAACGACATCCGACCGGGCAGACCTGCGCTGCCGAGGGACATCAGGCATCGATGACGATTTCGGCGTCGCAGGGTTCGGCCACCTGGTTGGAGTCGAACACCTGGGAAAGACCTGACTTCAGGATCGAGGATCTTCTCACGGCAAAGAGGAACGGGAACACGACGGTCTCGGTCGTGCTGCCCGCCCTGAACGAGGAGCGGACCGTTGGCCGGGTCGTCGAGAGCATCATGCCCCTGGTCGGCACGCTGGTCGACGAGCTGGTCGTCGTCGATTCCGGGTCCACCGACGCGACCATCGGGGTCGCACGTGCCGCGGGGGCGAGGGTCGAGTCGCGCGAGTCGGCCCTCGACGGTGTGCCTGTCGTTGAGGGCAAGGGGGAGGTGCTGTGGCGATCGTTGGCGACGACGACCGGTGACATCGTCGCGTTCGTCGACAGCGACCTCGTCGATCCGGATCCCACCTACGTGCCCAAACTGGTCGGCCCGTTGCTCACCACGCCGGAGTTGCGTCTCGTGAAGGGCTACTACCGGCGCCCACTGATGGGGGTCGACGGTGTCGATCCGTCGGGTGGCGGACGGGTCACCGAACTGACCGTGCGGCCGTTGATCGCGGCACTGTGTCCGCAATTGTGCGGGTTGATCCAGCCACTGGCCGGCGAGTACGCCGGTAGCCGGGAGTTGCTGACGTCGATACCGTTCGCTCCCGGATACGGCGTCGAGATCGGGATTCTGCTCGACACGCTCGCAGAGCACGGGGTCGACGCCATCGGTCAGGTCAACCTCGGATGGCGGATGCATCGCAATCGCCCGCTCCACCAACTCGGCCCCATGTCGCGGCAGATCGTCGCGACATTCCTGTCCCGGGTGTCGGTCCCGGATTCCGGCAGCCCCCTGGTCACATTCGCGATGGAGGGCGACGGCACCCACAGCCTGCAGCGGTCGTATCCCGTGCTCGACGACAGACCGGCGTTGCGGAGTCTGTTCGTCGATGTCCGCCGTCGCTGAACTGTGCCATCGGCCCCGACCCCTGTGAGGCGTGGCCCACTGCGCAGAGCGGGGCCGTGGTCAGGTGGCGTCGGAGTGACACGTGGATCGGCAACCTCGATCACGACGAGGGCGGCCTCCCCATAAGATGGACGAGGCGAACCGACGAGTGAGGATGTTGATGAGCGAAACCCCCGATTCCCCCGAGCCCGCACGTAAGGGCTACCACCGCGTACTGCTCAAGCTCGGTGGCGAGATGTTCGGGGGCGGTCAGGTCGGCCTCGACCCCGATGTCCTGAGCACTGTCGCAGACCAGATCGCCGAGGTGGTGAACTCGGGAGTGCAGGTGGCGGTGGTCATCGGCGGCGGTAATTTCTTCCGCGGAGCAGAACTGCAGCAACGTGGCCTCGATCGTGCACGATCGGACTACATGGGCATGCTCGGGACGGTGATGAACTGTCTGGCTCTCCAGGACTTCCTGGAGAAGCGCGGTATCAACACCCGTGTGCAAACGGCCATCACGATGGGACAGGTCGCCGAGCCGTACCTTCCGTTGCGCGCCCAGCGCCACCTCGAGAAGGGGCGCGTCGTGATCTTCGGCGCGGGCATGGGAATGCCCTACTTCTCCACCGACACCACGGCCGCTCAGCGAGCGCTGGAGATCAAGGCGGAGGTGGTGCTCATGGCCAAGGCGGTCGACGGCGTTTACAGTGACGACCCGCGAACCAATCCCGATGCCACGCTGTATCGAGAGGTCACCCACCGCGAAGTGCTCGACAAAGAGCTCAAAGTGGCGGACGCGACGGCTTTCAGCCTCTGTATGGACAACAAGATGCCGATGCTGGTGTTCAATCTGTTGGAAGAGGGAAACATCGCGCGGGCCGTCGCGGGCGAGCGCATCGGCACACTGGTGAGCACGTAGAAGACCTGGGCGAGGGCCGACCAGCCGGGGAGCGGCCCGATCCCATGAGTACGCGATGTTGCGAGCAGCAACCGACAGCGCGAGAAGCAATCGACGAGAACCGGCACGACGACGAGGACCAGGAACCGACATGATTGACGACGCAATGTTCGACGCCGAGGAGAAGATGGAGAAGGCTGTCGGCGTGGCGCGCGAGGACATGGGGTCCATCCGGACCGGCCGCGCCAACCCGTCGATGTTCAACAAGATCCACATCGAGTACTACGGCGCCCTGACCCCCATCACCCAGGTCGCGTCCATCACGACGCCCGAAGCCCGACTGGTCGTCATCAAGCCTTACGAGCCGTCGAACCTCCGTGACATCGAGACCGCGATCCGCAATTCCGATCTCGGTGTGAATCCGACGAACGACGGAAACCTCATTCGCGTTGCCATCCCGCAACTGACCGAAGACCGCCGCAAGGATCTCGTCAAGCAGGCCAAGGGCAAGGGTGAGGACGCCAAGGTCGCGATCCGCAACATCCGACGCAAGGCAGTCGACGAACTCAAGCGCATCCAGAAGGACGGCGAGGCGGGCGAGGACGAGGTGTCGCGCGCCGAGAAGGAACTCGACAAGACCACCGCCGGTTACGTGCACCAGGTCGACGAACTGGTCAAGCACAAGGAAT
Source organism: Gordonia otitidis (assembly GCF_020735545.1). NCBI lineage: Bacteria > Bacillati > Actinomycetota > Actinomycetes > Mycobacteriales > Gordoniaceae > Gordonia > Gordonia otitidis. The sequence continues at coordinate 39,111 of NZ_CP085974.1, read as the reverse complement.
CGGAATTGCTCGAGGTGTGAGCGAGGAACGCGCACAAGCCATGTCCAACGATCCCGCGTCGGACGATTCGACACCGGAACGCCCGGCACCGGCGGAGCAGAAGAAGTCCCGTGCCGGACGAGACCTGCCCGCCGCGCTGGGCGTCGGATTCTCACTCGGCATCGGGATCATCCTGATCCTGCTGTTCGCGCCCAAGCTCTGGTATGTGGTCGTCGCCGTCGCCTTCGCGATAGCCACCTGGGAGGTCACCAAACGCCTGCACGACGGCGGCTACGACGTCGCGCTGATACCGCTGCTCGTCGGTGGGCAGGCGATCATCTGGTCGAGTTGGCCCTGGGGGACGACCGGAGTGCTCGTGGCGTTCGTGGGCACGCTTCTGGTTCTGATGGTGTGGATGTTGCTGGCTCAGGGCATCAATCACGCACCGGTGAACTATCTGAAGAACCTCTCGGCGAGTGTGTTGGTGCTGGCTTGGTTGCCGTTGCTCGCGTCGTTCGGCGCGATGATGGTGGTCCAGGATCACGGCGCCGCGCGTGTGGCCACGCTGATGGTGGTCGTCGTCTGCTCCGACGTCGGGGGCTACGCCGCAGGGGTCTTGTTCGGTAAGCATCCGATGGCACCCGCGATCAGTCCGAAGAAGTCGTGGGAGGGCCTCGTCGGGTCGTTGCTTGTCGGGACGGCGGGAGCGATCGGCTGTGTCGTCCTGCTCCTCGACAGCCAGTGGTGGATAGGCCTGATTCTCGGACCGGTTCTGGTGGTGTGCGCGACCCTCGGCGATCTGGTCGAGTCCCAGATCAAGCGCGATCTGGGCATCAAGGACATGGGTACTCTGCTGCCCGGACACGGCGGCATCATGGATCGACTCGATTCGCTGCTTCCATCAGCGTTCATCGTCTGGGCTGTGCTGACCGCACTTCTGTGACGACCCTGTCCGCGTAGGTCTCCGCGGCGTCGGCAGCGGCGCGCACGTCGGCGAACAGCCGTGACGCCTCTCGCAGCAGCACCGCGGTCAGGATCTCGTTGCGTCCGCCGATCCGGCGATACACGGTGACCCGACCGACTCCGGCGCGTGTGGCGATACTGCAGGTCGACGCGTGACGGGTTGACTCGTCATCGCGTCAGTCGGTGGCGTTCTTGGCCTTCTTCAACGCCCTGTTGAGCTGGAACATGCGGGCGCCGCCGGCCATTGCGACGATCAGCGCGCCCGCGATCGCGGCGATCAGCAGACTCACGCCGACAGGCAGATTGACCTCCCAGAACAGCACGTCGATGCGTTGCGATTCGAGATTCTGCAGGATGAACACGAGCAGCAGGATCGTGATGACGGCACCGACGACCAGACCGACGAACGTCGCGCGTGTGCGGGTGTGCTCGACCTTCTCGATCCTGGTGCGCAATTCCTGCCGTTCGGCGAGCAGAGCCTGGTGCTCGGTGGGGTCGACACCGGGCGACACCTCGGATTCGGTCACGTCGTTGTCGGCCCTGCGCTTGTCGCCGTGGTTCATGCACCCATCATGACATGCGACAATCGATTCATGACGTCATTACCGCTCGTGTTCGAGGCTCCCAAGAAGGGGCTGCCGCCGACACACTTCGCCGACCTCGACGCCGACGGTCGACGCGCGGTGATCAGCGAACTCGGACTGCCGAAGTTCCGTGCCGACCAGCTGGCCCGGCAGTACTACTCCCGCCTCAACGGCGATGTCGAGGAGATGACCGATCTTCCGGCGTCGGCTCGCCCGGCGGTGGCGCAGGCTCTGTTCCCGCAGTTGCTGACACCCGTGCGACATATCGCCTGCGACGACGGCAGCACACGCAAGACGCTGTGGCGCCTGCACGACGGCACGCTCCTCGAGAGCGTGCTGATGCGCTACACCGATCGCAACACGCTGTGCATCTCCAGCCAGGCCGGGTGCGGTATGGCCTGCCCGTTCTGTGCGACGGGGCAGGGCGGACTCGATCGCAATCTGTCCACCGGCGAGATCGTCGATCAGGTGCGTGTGGCCGCCCGAGCGCTGCGCGACGGTGAATTCGGCGACGCGGGCCGGTTGTCGAATGTGGTGTTCATGGGTATGGGCGAGCCGCTGGCCAACTACAAGCGCGTCGTCTCCGCAGTGCGTCAGATCACGGCACCGAGCCCGGAGGGTCTGGGGATCTCGGCGCGCTCGGTGACGGTCTCGACCGTCGGGCTGGCACCCGCGATCCGCAGACTCGCCGACGAAGGCCTGTCGGTCACGCTCGCGGTGTCACTGCACACACCTGACGACGAACTGCGCGACACCCTGGTGCCCGTCAACAACCGGTGGTCGGTGCAGGAGGTCCTCGACGCCGCCCGCTACTACGCCGATACCACCGGGCGTCGGGTGTCGATCGAGTACGCGTTGATCCGCGACGTGAACGACCAGCCGTGGCGGGCCGACATGCTCGGCAAAAAACTGCACAAAGCTCTCGGATCACGGGTTCACGTGAACCTGATCCCGCTCAACCCCACTCCTGGATCGCAGTGGGATGCCAGCCCCAAGGACGTCGAGCGGGAGTTCGTCCGGCGGGTGCGTGCGCAGGGAGTCTCCTGCACGGTGCGTGACACCCGTGGACAGGAGATCGCCGCGGCGTGCGGTCAGCTCGCGGCGGAGGAGACGACGAGCTAGCCGCTCAGCTCCACTTCTTCTTCTTGAACATCTTGTAGAGCAGGATGAACGCGAGGATGACCGCGATGACCACCAGGTAGATGTCCTCGACGTGGCCGACCTGGTTGCCGATCAGCATGAACAGCAGCGCGGCAACGCAGAACCACCCGGCGGCGTACGCCGTCTTGGTGGCGGTCCCGTGCCAGCCGAACCGGGCAGAGGGGGCGTCGGCGGGCTCATGCTTCCAACCGGTGTCGATCTGCTCGTGCTTGTCGTGCTCGACCTCGGTGCTTGCCACGGTGGCTCCTCACTGCCAAAGGACTGACATTTCACTGCCCAACAACTGACGTGACGGCGCTCCGGTGCCGGAGCGGATCGAGTCGGCCGACAATGCCACGGCCGTCTCTGACGATCAGTAGTAGTTCACGATGAGCATAGCGGCAGCCCCCACGCCCTGTCGCACGGCCACGCTCGATGTGGGGGAGAATGCCGCCATGCTTCCGACGACACGCTCTCTCGCCGACTACCGCACCGAGGACTACCCGCGCGACATGATCGGGTACGGACGTACCACTCCTGATCCGCAGTGGCCCGACAACGCGAAGATCGCCGTGCAGTTCGTCCTCAACTACGAGGAGGGCAGCGAGAACAACGTCCTCGAGAACGATCGTGGTAGTGAGACCTTCCTGTCCGAGATGGTCGGTGCGCAGTCGTTCCCCAACCGGCACATGAGCATGGAGTCGCTCTACGAGTACGGGTCCCGCGCGGGCGTATGGCGCATTCTGCGCACGTTCTCCAAGCGCGGTCTGCCGCTGACCATCTTCGCCGTCGCACAGGCGATGGCCCGCAACCCCGAGGTGGCCGCCGCGTTCGTCGAACGTGGTGACGAGATCGCCTGTCACGGGTATCGCTGGCTGAACTACCAGATGGTCGACGAGCACGTAGAGCGGGAGCACATGCGGGCGGCGATCGAATTGCTCACCGAGATCACCGGTTCACGACCGCTCGGCTGGTACACCGGTAGGGACTCGCCCAAGACGCGCGATCTCGTTGTCGAGTACGGCGGATTCGCCTACGACTCCGACAGCTACGCCGACGACCTGCCGTACTGGGTACGGGTGCCGCGTCGCACCGACGGGGTCATCGAGGAAGTCGATCACCTCGTCGTGCCGTACACGATGGACACCAACGACATGCGGTTCGCCTCGCCGGGAGGATTTCCGTCGGGAGAACAGTTCTACACGCATCTGCGTGACGCCTTCGACGTGCTCTACCGCGAAGGCGTCGAGGGGTCGCCGAAGATGCTGTCGGTCGGTCTGCACTGCCGTGTCGTCGGGCGGCCCGCGCGGTTGGCGGCGCTCGAACGCTTTCTCGATCACGTGCAGTCGCACGACGGCGTGTGGATTCCGCGGCGGATCGAGATCGCCGAACACTGGCGCACGGTGCACCCGCCTGCGTGAAGTGGCCGGTGAGTGACAATGGTCGGGTGAGCACACGCGTACTGATCCTCGGCTCGACCGGCTCGATAGGGGTGCAGGCCCTCGAGGTGATCGCAGAGCACCCCGACCGCTTCGAAGTCGTCGGACTCGGCGCGGGCGGAGCCTCACCCGACATCCTTGCCGCCCAGGCCCGCGCGACCGGATTGGCCCCCGACCGGATCGCAGTCGCCGATCCCGTTGCCGCGGAGAAGCTCGCGGTCGATCTCGGCGACGGTGTACTCGGCGGTGACGGTGGTGCCGGTGACGAGGCGATGTGTCGACTCGTCGAGTCCGTCGACGCCGACGTCGTGCTCAACGCGATCGTCGGGTCGATCGGGCTACGACCGAGCCTGGCCGCGTTGGAATCGGGAGCCCGACTGGCGCTCGCAAACAAGGAGTCACTCGTAGCGGGAGGAGCACTGGTTCTCGACGCCGCGGCACCCGGACAGATCGTCCCCGTCGACTCCGAGCACTCCGCGATCGCGCAGTGCCTGCGCGCCGGGACCGCCGACGAGGTGTCACGCCTGGTGTTGACGGCCTCCGGCGGACCGTTCCGAGGGTGGACGCGCGAGCAACTCGAGAACGTCACACCCGAGCAGGCGGGCAAACATCCGACGTGGTCGATGGGGCCCCTGATCACACTGAACTCAGCCACGCTCGTCAACAAGGCACTCGAGGTGATCGAGGCCCACCTGCTCTTCGACGTCGACTACGACCGGATCGACGTCACGGTGCACCCTCAATCGATCGTCCACTCCATGGTGACCTTCGTCGACGGCGCGACGATCGCCAAGGCCTCGCCGCCGTCGATGAAGCTGCCGATCGCGCTGGCCCTCGGTTGGCCCGACCGTGTCCCGGGGTCGTCGATCCCCTGTGATTTCTCCACCGCGTCGTCGTGGACGTTCGAGCCGGTCGACAACGACGTTTTTCCCGCGATCGATCTGGCACGCGAGGCCGGTCGCGCGGGCGGCAGCCTGACGGCGGTGTTCAACGCCGCCAACGAAGCGGCGGCCGCGGGCTTCTTCGCCGGTCGTATCGCATTCCCGCGAATCGTGGGGATCATCGCCGATGTGCTCGCCGTCGCAGATGAGTGGCGTGCACAGCCAGGTACTGTGGAGGAGATTCTGGCCGCCGACGCATGGGCCCGTGAGCGCGCCGCTCAGCTCGTCGCACGCGCATCCGACTGACGGCAGGCCACCGGACGAAGGTCTGCAACGGGATCGTCGAATTGGAGTCTGAGTAGTGAGTTTCGCGATCGGTGTCGTGCTGTTTGCGCTGGCACTGGTGCTGTCGGTCGCCTGGCACGAGTGTGGCCACATGTGGGCCGCCCAGGCAACCGGGATGAAGGTACGCCGCTATTTCGTGGGTTTCGGACCGACGCTGTGGTCGACCAAGCGGGGTGAGACCGAGTACGGAGTCAAGTTGATCCCCGCCGGAGGGTTCTGCGACATCGCGGGTATGACGCCCTACGACGAGCTCGCCGAGGACGAGCGTGACCGCGCCATGTTCCGACAGAAGCCTTGGAAGCGCTTCGTCGTACTGCTGGCGGGCCCCGCACAGAACATCATCCTGGGTCTCGTTCTCGTATTCATCGTCGCCGTGGCATTCGGGCTGCCCAAGATCGGTCCCGACGCGTACAATGCGCCCGTCTACGTCGACAAGGCGACGTGCGTGGCTCCGTCCACCGATGCGAAGGGCAACCCGACCGCGTGTTCGGGTCCGAGTCCTGCCGCCGAGGCAGGGCTGCGGTCCGGCGATCAGATCGTCGCGATCAATGGTCACCAGGTCGACAACAACGCGGATCTGATCACCACGACGTGGAAGACCAAGGGGACGGCGAATCTCGAGGTGCTGCGGGACGGCGCAACGATGAGTATCGACGTACCCGTCACGCAGGTCCAGCGCATGCAGAGGGCCGAGGACGGCTCTCTCGAGTCGATCACGGTCGGCGCGATCGGCGTGGAACTCAACGCACCCCCGGAGCCCGTCAACCACTACAACATCGCGACCGCGGTGCCGGGCACGTTCTCGTTCACCGGGCAACTCCTGGTGGAGACGTTCAAGGCATTGATCTCGCTACCGTCGAAGGTGAGTGGGCTCTGGGCGGCGGTGACCGGTGGTGAGCGGGCGACGGACTCACCGGTCAGTGTCTACGGTGCGTCGGTGATGGGCGGACAGACCGTCCAGCACGGGCAGTGGAGTGTTTTCCTGCTGCTGCTCATCAGCGTGAATCTGTTCCTCGGGCTGTTCAATCTGGTGCCGCTACTACCCTTGGATGGCGGGCACATGGCGATCGTCGGCTACGAGAAGGGCCGCGACACCGTGCGCAGGTGGTTCGGTCGGGCGCCTGGTGGTGTCGTCGACTACTACAAGCTGATGCCGATCACCTATGCCGTGGTCATCGTGATGGCCGGTTTCATGGTCTTGACGCTCACCGCCGACATCGTCAACCCCATCAGGATCTTCTGATGCGCGGCTCGTCCAGCCCCGACACGACGTCCGCGCACAGAACCCATAACGCTTCGAGGAGTACGAGATGAACGCACCAGCCACAGACGGTGCCACCGCCATCGGTCTCGGTATGCCCGCCGGTCCGCCTCCGGTGCTCGCGCCGCGCCGAAAAACCCGTCAGATCCATGTCGGATCGGTCGGCGTGGGTAGTGACTATCCGGTGTCGGTGCAGTCGATGACCACCACGAAGACCCACGACATCAACGCAACCCTCCAGCAGATCGCTGAGCTGACCGCATCGGGCTGCGACATCGTGCGGGTGGCGTGCCCTCGCCAGGAAGACGCAGACGCATTGCCGATCATCGCGAAGAAGTCGAAGATCCCGGTGATCGCCGACATCCATTTCCAGCCGAAATACATCTTCGCCGCCATCGATGCCGGATGTGCAGCGGTCCGCGTGAATCCGGGCAACATCAAGGAGTTCGACGGTCGCGTCAAGGAGGTCGCAAAGGCGGCGGGCGACGCCGGGATTCCGATCCGCATCGGCGTGAACGCGGGCTCGCTCGACAAGCGCATCATGCAGAAGTACGGCAAGGCCACTCCCGAGGCGCTCGTCGAGTCGGCGCTGTGGGAGGCGGGGCTGTTCGAGGAGCACGGTTTCGGCGACATCAAGATCTCGGTCAAACACAACGACCCCGTCATCATGGTCGAGGCCTACCGCCAACTGGCTGCTCAGTGCGATTACCCGCTGCATCTCGGCGTCACCGAGGCGGGCCCGGCCTTCCAGGGCACGATCAAGTCGTCGGTGGCCTTCGGCTCACTGCTCAGCCAGGGCATCGGCGACACCATCCGCGTGTCGCTCTCGGCGCCGCCCGCCGAGGAGATCAAGGTGGGCGACGCGATCCTGCAGTCGCTCAACCTGCGACCACGCAAACTCGAAATCGTGTCGTGCCCCTCATGTGGGCGCGCGCAGGTCGACGTCTACAAGCTGGCCGACGCCGTGACCGCCGGGCTCGAGGGCATGGAGGTCCCGCTGCGTGTGGCGGTGATGGGGTGTGTCGTCAACGGCCCGGGTGAGGCACGGGAGGCCGATCTCGGGGTGGCCTCCGGAAATGGCAAGGGACAGATCTTCGTCAAGGGTGAGGTCATCAAAACCGTCCCCGAGGCGGAGATTGTCGAGACGCTCATCGAAGAAGCGCTGCGGATCGCGGGTGAATCAGGAGAAACTGGAGAAGGCACGATGGGCGCACCCGTCGTGACTGTTTCCTGACCAACGGGTGTCGGCCCCGACGCGCGTCATTCCGTGCAGGGAACCCGCTCCTGGCTGATGGAGGAAAGACGTGCTGAGGCTGTTGGGCGACAAACCGCTCGGCGCACGTGACGCCCCGACGGTGGCGCGCGTCCTCGGTGCCGATCCGATCGCCAGCTGCATGGTGGCCGCACGCTTCGAGACACACGGCATCGACCCCAGACTCCTCGGCGGCGAACTGTGGACGGCCGACAATCCCTCCACGTCATTGTGTTTCTCGGGAGCGAACCTGATACCGCTCGTCGGTACGACCGCGGACATGAACTACTTCGCAGAACGCGCGCTGTCGAGTGCGCGCGTGTGCTCGTCGATCGTCGGGGGCTCCGACCTCGTGCTGGCGATGTGGGATCGGCTGAGCCCGGCATGGGGTCCGGCGCGCGAGGTGAGGCCGGCGCAGCCACTGCTCGCATTGGCGAGACCACCGAGCGTGGCTCCCGATCCGGCGGTGCGACTGGTGACACTCGACGACCTCGACGTCTACCTGCCGGCGGCGATCGAGATGTTCATCGGTGAGGTCGGCGTCGATCCGTGTGCCGGCGACGGCGGGAGATCGTATCGACGCCGCCTGGCCGCGTTGATCTCCGCGCAGCGGGTGTTCGCGCGGTTCGAGAACGGCCAGGTGGTGTACAAGGCCGAGATAGGTTCTCTCTCACGCCGAGTCGGCCAGATTCAGGGAGTCTGGGTCGATCCGGACAAACGTGGACGAGGATTCGGCGCCGGCGGTACCGCCGCGGTGGCCGCCGCCGTGCAGGCACAGGGACGGATCCCGAGCCTCTACGTCAACAGCTTCAATCTTCCTGCGCGAGCCGTGTACGAACACGTCGGATTCACCGAGGTGGGCACCTTCGCCACCGTTCTGGTGGACTGAGAGGCCGTCACCCGGCGCAGTGGCCCGCGAGCCTCCCGGGTCCGCGGCCTCGGCCGCCTTATCATCGGCAACCGATGGTGTTCTGCAGACGTCACGTCGTTTCCCTTGTTCCCGTGGCGATCAGCGCTGCGCTCGTCCTCGGCAGCACCGCGTGCACGTCCGCCGACGACGGCCCGCGCCAGGCCGCGCAACATTTTCTCGCACAGTTCGGCAAACGAGACGTCGACGGTGCGGCCTCGCTGACCGACAACCCGACGCAGGCGGCGCAGGGACTCGAAGGCGCATGGTCGGGGTTGGGTGCTTCGTCGATGACGGCGGAGACCGGGCGCGCCGACATCGACGGGGACACTGCCGACATCGACGTCACCTATCACTGGAAGCTACCCCGCGGCCGCGAGTGGAGTTATCCCGCAACGGTGAAGATGGGCCGAAGCGATTCGGGCTGGGCGGTGCGCTGGACGTCGACAGACATCCACCCGGATCTCGGTGCGAATCAACGGCTGTCGATGCGCATCGTCGAGGCGCCACGCGCGACGGTCAACGAGTCCGACGGCTCCGAGGTGATGGTCAACGGGACCGTCGTCGGGGTCAACTTCGACGCCAAGAAGGCCGCCGAGCAGGGGTCCGTCGCCGACTCCGTGACCCGTCTGACCGCCGCGCTCAATGCGACCGGCATGTCACTCGACCCGCAGAAGATCGCCGAGGACTCGACGGCCACTGATGGCCAGTACCCCATCACCCGGCTCGACCAGGCGCAGTTCGACAGGTTGCGTGATCAACTGGCCATCCCCGGAGTGGTCACCAACGAGCAGGCCGAACTCGTCGCCAAGGACCCCGGGTTCGCCCCCACGCTGTTGTCTCAGGTCAAAAAGGTCGTCGACAGCGAGGTCGACGGTCATGTCGGGTGGCGCGTCGTGACGGTCAATCCCAACGGCCTCGATGCCGACGTCCTGGCAGACCACGCTGCAACCCCCGCGCCATCGGTGTCGTTGAGCCTGTCGCGCGCGGTTCAGGAGGCCGCGCAACGGGCGGTCGACGCCACCAATCGATTTCAGATCGCGATGGTCGTGATCCAACCGTCAACCGGACGGATTCTGGGGGTCGCGCAGAACAAGGCGGCCGACACCAGCGGACCCATCGCGACCACCGGACTCTACCCGCCCGGGTCGACGTTCAAGATGGTCACCGCGACGACAGCCATCAGACGTGATCTCGCACAACCGGATTCGCTCGTACCATGCCCCGGCGAGATCGAGATCGGTCCGCGAACGATACCCAATTACGACAGGTTCTCGCTGGGTACGGTCTCGATGCTCAAGGCGTTCGCGGCGTCGTGCAACACGACGTTCGCTCACCTGGCGAGCATGATGGGGCCGTCGGATCTCGCCAACACCGCCGCGGCGATGGGGGTAGGGGAGCAGTACGAAATCGCCGGTCTCGACGCTGTGTCGGGTTCGGTGCCCATCGCCAGCGAACTGGTGGCCCGTAGTGAGGACGGCTTCGGTCAGGGCAAGGTGCTGGTGAGTCCTCTTGGCCTGAGTCTTGTTGCCGCCACCGTCGCCAACGACGGTAAACGGCCTGTCCCGCAGCTGATCCTGGGCAAACCGACGAAGGTCACCGGTCCCACTCCCGAGCTGGAGCCCGGCGTCGTCGACAAGGTCAGGCCCATGATGCGGGCCGTGGTCACCGAGGGCACGGGCACCACGATCGCCGACGAGGGCGAGATCTACGGCAAGACCGGTGAGGCGGAGTTCGACGGCGGATCGCACGCCTGGTTCGCGGGTTATCGCGGCGACCTCGCCTTCGCGACGCTCGTCGTCCGCGGCGCCGATTCCAACAACGCGGTGGCGGTGACGCGCGACTTCTTCAACTTCCTCCCGCCGGGATACGCGACGTCGTCGCGTCCGTGATGCCCGGACGATCAGTCCACTGGTCTTCGCGCGAGCGTGTTCACAGCGGCCCAGAACTCTCGCGAGTCGAAGGAAGTCAAGGGTTCGAGAAGGTGGCTTCGGACCGCCTCGGCGTGAACGGTGCGTGCGTGCGCCGCCAGCCGGCGACCCTCGTCGGTGGCGATGATGTGGCGTGCGGCGATGGTGCCGACACGCTGGATGAGCTGTCGCTGCGATCACCGCGTCCATGACGGTGTCTGTCGCACGCTTCCAGGCAACCCACTTCTGCATCTCCCCACGGGAGAGCTTGTCGTCTACCGGACTGCGGCCGGATGCTGGTGTGTTCGTGGTGTCCTGCTCCGCAGAAACGAGTGTGGCAGTATCAGAGCTCGTCCCGCCCGCCGTGGCGACCGGTCTGGCAGGACCTGACCACGCACACGGGGCAGACGTCGACAAGTTCTGCGATTCGGTGTTCTCGCGGCTGGAGAAGCGGGAGCCGGTCGTCGGTTTCGGTCCGACGGATACACCGGACTTTCACGACCGGCTGCACGCCGAGCACGAGCGGTTCCTCGTCGGCGCGCAGCGGTTCCCGACCGCACGGTTCTGAGTGAGCAGCGGAGTCGGGACAAGCCCATGACGGTGACGGGCCCCGCGACTTTATTCAGTGAGCATTCTGGTCGGCCTTGGTGAGAATCACATACTGCGCAGCTGCCTGCTGGTAGACGTCCTTCTTGTCCGTCGAGGAGACCTCTCCGACATAGCGGCCCTTCTTGACGTAGCACTGGTAGACGTTGTTCGTCGAGTTGGCTGAGGACGCGCAGCGCGCATTGGGGAGGCCGGGGGGTGCGGGCATGTCCTTCCATCCGCGCGATGTACCACTCGCTCGGAACTTGTCCACTATGGTCGTGGCGCCCTCGGGTGTGTTCGCACGGTAGACGACGGACTTCTCGACAGCGTTGGCTGTGGATCCCACCTTGGTCAGTGTGGTGAAGGTCGTCACCGGATCATCACTTGTCTGTGCCATACCACGTGGTCCGTACACTGCGCGCACGCTGCTGCGTAGGATCGTCGAGTCCTTGTTCTCGATTTCCGCGTCGGTGTATGGCAAGGCGTAGACGAGGACTTTGTTCTGGTCCTGAACCGGGTAGTCGATGTTCTTGATACCCCGTTGTTCGCGTTCGAACTTGTTCAGCCGTATCGGATACTGATCGACGAGTGCGGTCTGTAAGCCGATGGCCTTTCGAACAGTGGGTTCGAGCAGGTCGGCGTGTGCCGAGTTGGTCTCGAACCATTCGTAGATCACGAAGGTCTGGTGATAAGTGAAGGTCATCAGCTGCCGGTTGTCGCCCGTACTACCGGCGACGGTGACGGTGTCCGGCATTCCCGCAAGTGTGCCCGTCGTAGTCTTCTTGTCGGAGGCAGTGGCTGCCGCCATCTGCGTGGCGGCGGTCTTCGCGTCCTCGGGCGTCGCGTATCGCAACACCAGTGCGTTCAGGCTGCGTGGATTACCCTGTCGCAGCTGGGAGTCGGGGGTGCCCGCAGCCACGGAGAACCCGAAGAGAAATCGGTCCTTGTTGACGGCCACATTGTTCGCTGAGTCCGAAATCAAGCCACCCGGCGACCCCATGATCGCCTGGGTGGGCATGGACGTCGACGTGAGGTCTGGATCGATCTCGAACGGTACGACGACATACTGTGCCAACCGTTGAGCGTCGATGCGAAAAATCTCGACGCTATCGGTGACGGTGCCGAAAGTCGGACGGGGGCTGGTGGGGTATCGACCGGTGTCGAGTGTGGCGACATCGACGGACTCATCGCCCGAGGAAGCGACCGCGTCGCCATCGACCGAGCAACCAGCCACGGTCAAGATCACTGCCACAGCCGCTGCTCCCGCTGCACACCAGTGTGACGTAGCGCGCTTGAATCTCATTGCCTGTCAGCCCTTCCCTGGCCGAATCGTTCAGACGACCACCGTGCACCCTAATACGACGCTCGCTCGGCATCGGCACCCGCTCTGGGCTTCGCAGTCGCGTGAATGACGCGGCGAGTCGGCGATCAACTCACTGTCGTCGGGGGATGATGATCGGGGCACCAGTCTCGGGATGGTCCCAGATCTCGACAGGATGGTCGTAGGTCTCCGACAGTCGGTCGGCGGTCATCACCTCGCGCACCGATCCGACGGCCAGCAGGTGGCCCTGCTTCATCAGGGCGACGCGGTCGGCGTAGGCGGCGGCGAGCGAAAGGTCGTGGACCACAAGCAGAATGGCTGCGCCGTTGTCGCGATGGCTGCGCAGGATGTCGAGGACGCCCTCTTGATGGTGGATGTCGAGGGCCGCGGTCGGTTCGTCGAGAAGCATGATCGGGGTCGATTGCGCCAGCGCACGCCCCAACGAGACCCTCGCCTGCTGGCCCCCGGACAGCTGGCCGAAAGGGCGCTCGGCGATGTCGTCGAGATGGCACACGCGCATCGATTCGGAGATGATCCGCGGCGACTCGGCGGCCTGCGGCGTGCGCAGCCACGGGTACCGCCCCATCTCGACGACCTCGGCGACGGTGAACGGTGTGTCCGGCCGGTTCTGCTGGGTCACCAGCGAACGTGCCCGTGCCAGTTCGCGCGCGTGCATCCCCGCGATGTCGATGCCGTCGACCATCACCCGGCCCGCCTGCGGGGTACGTAGGCCCGCCATGACCGACAGGAGCGTCGACTTGCCACACCCGTTGGGGCCGACCAGCACGACGAGTTCACCCGGCGAAACCGCGAGAGTGACATCGCGCACGACGAGCCGACCACCGAGTTCGACGTCGATGTGTTCGCCGAGCAACCCGGAGGTGGTCGCTGCTTCCGTGGTCACCACCCGGCCCCCGCGTTGCGACTGCGGCGCAGGAGCAGGAAGAAGACCGGCCCGCCCACGATCGACGTGAACAGGCCGAGCGGCAGGCTCGCCGGAGGCATCACGGTGCGGGCTGCGAGGTCGGCGGCCGCGAGCACCAATGCGCCGCCGATGACGCTGGTCGGCAACAGGATCGAGTGTCGGGGTCCGACGATGAGCCGCATGAGGTGCGGCACGATCAGTCCGACGAACATCACGATCCCCGTGAACGCGACGGCGGCCGCGGTCAGGATCGCCACCAGGACGATGACCTGGCGACGCACCACTTCCACGTTGACACCCAACGACGCGGCCTGCACCTCGCCGAGAGCGAGCAGATCGAGCTTGTGCACCAACAGGAACGACGCCGCGACGGCGGCCACGACCAGCGGGAGAGCCACCCACACCGGCCCCCAGCCGATGCCCTCGAGTGAACCCAGTTGCCAGAACACGATCTGTTCGCGGGCGGTCGTCGACGCGATGAAGGTGAGATACGCGATGATGCCGAGCGCGAAGGCGTTGACCGCGATCCCGGTCAGCACCAACATGATCGGCGACGACGAACCGTCGCGGAGCGAGAGGACATAGACCGCTGCCGACGTCGCCAGGGCGAACACGAAGGCAACGGCGGCCAGCGCCCATCCGTTCACGCCGACACCGCCGACGACGATCATCAGCGCTGCGCCGACAGCGGCGCCGGAGGACACACCGACCACGCCCGGTTCCGCAAGGGGATTGGCAAGCACGCCCTGCATGAGGCACCCGCCCGCTCCGAGTGCGGCGCCGACGATGAGACCCATCACGATTCGGGGGAAGCGAACGTTCCACAGCGTGTACTCGCCGATCTCGGCCGGAAGCGGTCCGATCGACAGGTGGAGGTGGTGTGCGAGGCTACCGAGGACCTCGACGGGCGACACGCTCACCTGCCCGACAGCCGCCGAGGTGATCACCACCAGAACGGTCAACACCACGAGAGCCACGATCACGACGACGCCGGGTACGCGGCCACCGCGGGTCGCGAGACGCCGGGATCGTGACGGTGAGCTCTGCAGGGTCATGCGTAGACGGCCCGGCCGAGTGCGCCGAGCACCTTTCCGGTGTCCGGCCCGAAGGAGAGCATCTCCGTCTCGTCCATCTGCACCACTCGACGCGCCTTACCCGCACTGGTCTGCGAGACCCCGGGGAGCGCGAGGACGCCGTCGAGCCCACCGACCGAGTCGGCACCCTGGGTCATCACGAGGATCACGTCGGGATTCGCGGTGAGCAGAGCCTCGGTGGTGACCTGGGTGAATCCCGGCTTCAGGCCTGACGTCGTGCCCGCGTCGGTGCCACCGAGCGCCGCGATCAGGTCGTCGGCTCCCGATTGAGGTCCGGACATGAGCACCAGTCGTGGGCCGCGGATGTAGAGAAACGCCATGCGCGGATTGCCCGACGGGTCCGGCACCGCTGCTCGAGCGTCGGCGATCTCCTTCTCGGTCCTTGTGACGAGTTGCTCGCCTGCCTGCCGGACACCGAGGGCCGCCGCGACGTCGCGGATGAGAGCGGGAGTGGTGGCGATGGTTCTCGTCGAGGTGAACGCCACGACCGGGATACCGGAGTTGCGGATCTGGTCGACGGCGCCCGGCGGCGTCGTGTCCTCGTCGACGAGCACCACGGTGGGGTTCAGCGCCAGTACCGCTTCGGCGCTGAGCGTGTGTCCGTTGGTCGTGACGAGGGGGAGTTTCGACGCGGACGGGAACGTCGTCGACGTGTCGCGGCCGACCACGCGCGATCCGAGACCGAGCGAGAACACGGTGTTGGAGAGTGTTCCGTTGCGGTCGATCGCGATGATGCGGCTTGTATCGGCGACCGTCACGTTGCCGTGTCCGACGGAGTCAACCGTCGCGGGCAACGTGATGGCAGGTGTCGTGGTGACGGGCACGACATCGGAGTCGGGAAGTGTGGCTGTCGAAGGCCCGTTGCGCAGGTGTGCGGTCGCGGCAACCGAACTGCTCGTCGGCTGTTGGATGGGTGCGGTGCTACATCCGGCGACAAGCGCGACGAACGCTCCCAGCACCACCGCGAGCACCCGTGAAGACCTCAATCGCTCGCGACCTCCCGCTTTCCTTGACGTGCCATCTGTGCCACCTGGGGCAATGTGTCGGCTTAGTCTCACCTTAGTCGTCGTACCGACCACGACGAGCAAGGGATCTGGCTCTCGATCGGCCTCGTCTGTAGCAGATTGCTACACTGGGCAGAGGTTCGTGGTCAGGAGGAGTCATGACGAACGTCGCCGACAAGGTAACTCGTTTCTCGTCGGAGCTCGTCGACGCCGCGGCGTCGGAGGGTCGACGCGAACAGCGCTCTGCGCGCCAGCAACTCGAGCACTGGGTGCGGGTCGGTCGTGAGGTGTCCGACCAGCGGCAGGTCGCCCGACGTCGCGTCGAGGCCGCGCTCGCCGGACGGCTCCCGCTCGGTGATCTGTCGATCGAGGAGGGGGCGGTGTTCAACGCGGAGATCGCTGCGTCTCTCGAAGAGTCGCTCGCCACCGGCAATCATGTCGCCGATCGCGCGGCTCGTGGTCTCGCGACGGTCGCCCTCGATGAGCAGGGACGTGTCGTGAAGCATCTCCCTGACGGTACGCAGATCGTTCTGTGAAGCGGCTCGACCTCGTCGTCGGGCCGAACGGTTCTGGTAAGACGACGTTCGTCGAGCAGCGCCTCGCGCCGCTGTTGCCGGGCAGCGTGTTCGTCAATGCCGACGTGATAGCCCGCGATCGCTGGCCGGATGCTCCCGAGGCGCACTCCTATGAGGCTGCACGGATCGCCTCGACAATCCGCGAAGCGCTGATCGAGCAGGGCGAGTCGTTTGTCGCCGAGACCGTGTTCTCGCATCCGTCGAAGCTGCACCTGATAACCCGCGCGCGACGCTCGGGCTACGTCGTGGTCCTCCACGTGGTACTCGTGCCGGTCGAACTCTCGGTGGCACGTGTCGCCGAGCGGGTGGTCGAAGGTGGGCATTTCGTACCGGAGGAGAAGATCCGCGGAAGGTATGAGCGTCTGTGGGCTCTGGTGTCTGCCGCGATCGGCATGGTCGATCACGCGACCGTGTACGACAACTCTGCTCCCGACGTCACCCGGATCGTCGCACGTTTCGTCGACGGCGACCACGCGGGCACGGCGCAGTGGCCGTCGTGGGCGCCCGACGAACTGATCGAGATCACGGAGCCTAGTCTGGAGATATGACCGTGCGAACTGCTCTGCGACCAGGAAAGCCGACACCCATCCGGCAGGTGCCCGACTCGATCGAGCGCCCGGAATACGCGTGGAAGCCGACCGTCAACGAGGGGCACGAACCGTGGGTCCAGACTCCCGAGGTCATCGAGAAGGTGCGTGTCGCCTCCAAGATAGCCGCCAATGCACTCGCGGAAGCCGGTAGGGCCGTGGCCCCCGGGGTCACCACCGACGAACTCGACCGCATCGCCCACGAGTACATGATCGATCACGGTGCCTACCCGTCGACGTTGGGCTACAAAGACTTTCCCAAGTCATGCTGCACGTCTCTCAACGAGGTCATCTGTCACGGCATCCCCGATTCGACGGTCATCGAAGACGGCGACATCGTGAACATCGACGTAACCGCATACATCGACGGCGCGCACGGCGACACCAATGCGACGTTCTTGGCGGGCGATGTCTCGCAGGAGGTGCGAGACCTGGTGGAACGCACCAGGATCGCCACCGAACGAGCGATCAAGGCGGTCAAGCCGGGGCGTGAACTCAACGTCATCGGCCGGGTGATCGAGGCGTACGCAAATCGATTCGGCTACACCGTCGTTCGTGATTTCACCGGGCACGGAATCGGGGAGACGTTCCACAACGGACTCGTCGTGCTGCATTACGACCAACCCAACGTCGACACGGTCATCGAACCCGGCATGGTGTTCACGATCGAACCCATGATCAACCTCGGTGGACTCCCGTGGGAGATGTGGGACGACGGTTGGACGGTCGTCACCGCGGACAAGAAGTGGACCGCTCAGTTCGAGCACACGCTCGTCGTCACCGACGACGGCGCCGAAGTGCTGACGATTCCCGACAACTAGAGAGTTCCGTGGAGGCCGGTGCGTGGCCGCACTGGTAGTCGCGGCTGCGTGAGGAGGTTGCACGACGTGGGTCAGCCATACGGCCCCAATCCGGAACCGTTCGGCGGGAGGGGGCCCGTCGGTCCGGGACACCCGCCCCAGGCTCCGGGGCCGAACTACGGTCAGCCGCCTCAGTACGGCCCTGGGACTCAGCATGGTCAACAGCCCCAGTACGGCCAGCCGCCCCAATACGGTCAGCAGCCCCAGTACGGTCAGCCGCCTCAATACGGCCAGTCATACAGCGGTCAGGGTGGCCAGCCCTTCGGGCAGTATCCCGGTCAACCGTATGCCCAGCAGCCCGGCATGTTTCCGCCCGGCGGTCGGCCTCCGCGGCGCACCGGCACGGTCTGGTGGATCGTCGGCGGGATCGTTGCGGTGATCGTCGTCGTCTTGGTCGTCGCGGTCGTTCTGGTGTTCACCCTCGGAGGCAACGGCAGCAGGTCGACGCCCACCGCCACCGCTGCCGCGTTGCTCCTGCCGCAGTCCGCTTTTCCCGTTGCCGGCGGCACATTCAGCGAGTCGAGTGGTTCGTCTGCCAACACCGACAAGGCCGACGATGCGATCAGTGTCGACAAACCGGAGTGCAAACGGCTCGGTTTCGGTAGTACTGCCAGCGGTGACGGCGCGGCGCGCATCCAGACGATCGGCGACAGTGGCTCCCTGACGTCGGTCACCTATTCGGCGCTCGTCGAGAAGTCGGACGACCCCGACCTGACGTCCAACCTCGACCACCTCATGACAACGTGCAAAGACTTCACGGCAACGGTGACGACGTCCGGTGCGAGCGTGGCCTTCCCGATCCACATCGAACCGCTCACGGTGTCCGGCATCGACGGGTCGTACCACGCGCTGACCATGACGGGCTCGGCCAGCGGCGGTTACAGCACGTTCACCCTCAAGTCCGTGATGGTGATCGGTGTCGAGCGCGGGGTCGTCTTCGTCGAGGAATACGACTCGTCGGGTACCTCGACCGCATCGACGCCGGACTCTGACCCCACCCGCAATCTCGCCACGATGTTCAACAAGCAACGGTCGATCATCGCCGGTGCCGACTGACCGTACCGCTGCTCGTGCGGCGTCGATCATGCCCTGCGGGCGCCGCCCTCGACGTGAATCGTCTCACCGGACACGAAGCCCGCGGTGAGTAGCCACTCGGCGGCGTCGACGATGTCGTCGGCGGCTCCGACGCGACCGGCGAGATTGCCCTCGGCGACACCGTCGAAGAACGCGCCGCGGTCGGCAACGGGCATCTCGTCCCAGGTTCCCGAGTCGATGATGCCGGGCGAGATCGCGTTCACGCGAATGGGTTTCAGCTCATTGGCCAGATGACTGACCGCAACGGAGACTGCGCCGTTCGTCACGCCCATAACAGCGAACCCCGGCGATGGTTTCCATGCGGCGACACCCGAGAACAGGGTGATCGATCCGCTCGGGGGCATGTGTGGGGCGAAGTGCTTGGCCAGCACCATCGGCCCGATCACCTTGGCGTCGAAGGCCTTTGCCGTCGCGTCGTGGTCGAGTTCGGACAGCGGTACGTTGTGGTGCGCCGCGGCAGTACTCACGATGTGGTCGACCGCTCCGAGCTCGGCTGCGGCGTCCGCGATCGACTGTTCGTCGGTGATGTCGAGGGCGATGGCGCGTCCCGTGCGAAGTGCGGCGGCGGCCTTCTCCGCTGAACGGATGTCGCGTGCGGCGATGACGACCGATGCGCCCGCCGCGTCGGCGCGCTGCGCGATCGCCAACCCGAGATTCTTTGCGCCGCCGACGACGAGGACGGTCGTGCCGGCCAGTGTGGTGTTCGTGGCGGGGGTGCTCACGTCGTGTGTGGTCATGACAACGTTCCTTTCGGATTGAGTAGGCTGAACGACAGTCACGGTATGGATTTGATACCGGTATCTTCAACGAAATCGTCGGCGATCAGCGCAGATCGGCGAGTGGTCGAGCTCGAGAGAGGAGTTGCGATGTCCAAGGCGTACGACGTGATGGCGGCCTCGTGCCCGAGCCGGATCGTCCTGCACCGCATCGGGGCACGATGGACGGTCTTCGTGGTCACCGCCCTCGCCGACGGATCGATGCGCTTCAGTGCGCTCAAGGCGCACATCGAGGGCATCACGCCGAAGGTGCTCACCGAGACGCTGCGCGCTCTGCAGTACGACGGCCTCGTCGATCGCCTCGACCTCGGCGGTCAGCCGCCGCACGTCGAGTACCAACTCACCGATCTCGGTCGCTCGTTGCTGGCTCCACTCGCCGCGGTGCGCGCCTGGGCCGAGGATCATGTGCCCGACGTCGAGGAGGCCCACCGGCGGTTCGCGGACGGTGATCCCACGCGGGCGCCCGCCGACGACCCGTCCCGGTAGGGTGTGCCGGTGACGCGGTTACTGGGTGCGCTGCTCGTGGGCGGCACGAGTTCGGATGCGGGCAAGAGCCTTGTCGTCGCCGGTCTGTGCCGTGCGCTCGCCCGCGACGGGGTACGGGTCGCACCGTTCAAGGCCCAGAACATGTCGAACAATTCCGTGGTCACTCTCGACGGCGGTGAGATCGGCAGGGCCCAGGCACTCCAGGCCGCGGCGTGTGGATTGTCGCCGTCGACGCGGTTCAATCCGGTGCTCCTCAAACCGGGCAGCGACCGACGCTCGCACGTCGTGGTTCGAGGCAAGCCGGCAGGTGATGTCGGGGCACGCGACTATCTCACCCGCCGCGCCGAGCTGCGCGATGTGGTCGCCGATGAACTTGCTTCCCTGCGTGCGGAATTCGACGTCGTGATCTGCGAGGGCGCCGGCTCTGTCGCGGAGATCAACCTGCGCGACTCCGACATCGCCAACATGGGCCTGGCGCGAGCTGCCGGGCTACCCACTCTGCTGGTGACCGACATCGACCGCGGCGGATCGCTCGCGCACCTGTTCGGCACCACAGCCATCCTCGATCCCGACGATCAGGCGCTGATCGCCGGCTACGTGATCAACAAGTTCCGCGGCGACCAATCCATCCTCGACCCAGGACTACGCACGCTCACCGCGCTGACCGGTCGCCCCACACTCGGCGTTCTCCCGTTCGTCGACGACCTCTGGATCGACGCAGAGGACTCGCTGGCCGCTCCGGTGGGACGCAGGGTCGGACCGCCCGACACACGGGGTACAGACGGGGCGCAGCGCCTCACCGTCGCCGCGATCCGGCTGCCCCGCATCTCCAATTCCACCGACGTCGAGGCGCTTGCGTGCGAACCCGGCGTCGACGTCACCTGGGTCGCCGACCCGTCGTCGATCCGCTCGGCCGACCTCGTCGTCGTGCCGGGGACGCGTGCGACCGTCTCCGATCTCGCGTGGCTGCGTGAGCGTGGGCTCGACGTCGCGCTGGCTCAACGGGCGTCGCGCGGCGGATCGATCCTCGGGATCTGCGGCGGTTTCCAGATGCTCGGTCGACGAATCGTCGACCCGGTGGAGTCCACTGCGGGGCGCACCGGGCACGCGGCCGTCGACGGACTCGGCCTCCTCGACGTCGACGTGCGCTTCGACCCCGACAAGGTGCTACGCACCACAAGTGGCCTCGTCGACGGAGTCCGGGTCACCGGCTACGAGATACATCATGGTCGCGTCGTCGACTCGTCGGAGAAGCCGTGGATCGACGATGTCGAGCACGGATTGGAGGGCGCGTGCCGTGATGCCGTCCGGGGTACCCACTGGCACGGGTTGCTGGCCTCCGACGAGTTCCGGCGAGCCTATCTGCGCGACGTCTCCGCGGTCGCGGGCAAAGCGT
The DNA here is from genome assembly GCF_020735545.1 of Gordonia otitidis. Classification (NCBI taxonomy): domain Bacteria; kingdom Bacillati; phylum Actinomycetota; class Actinomycetes; order Mycobacteriales; family Gordoniaceae; genus Gordonia; species Gordonia otitidis. Next base: position 17,743 of record NZ_CP085974.1, on the reverse strand, counting down.
TCTCACCCGCACCCGACACGAACGTCGCAGCGATCCGCGAGAGGCAACTCGATCTCATGGCCGACCTGGTGCGCACACATCTCGACCTGAACGCTCTTCGTGCCATCGTCGCCGCCGGCGGGTCGCGCCGGCCACCGGCGATAGTCCACCACCTGGTTGGGGGCCAGTGAGAAATCCGACGCGCCAACCCGGGGGTCGGACCGATGCGACGCCGCTAGGGTTGGTGGAGTGGAAACTGAGCGGCGCGAGATCACTGTCGGCGACCTGACCTTCGACGTCCGCGTCGGCGGCCCCGACCACGGACCGTGGGTCCTCATGTTGCACGGGTTCCCTGTGAACAGCTCCTGCTTCGACGACGTCGCCGCTCGCCTGCACGAATCGGGTCTGCGCACGATCCAGGTCGACCAACGCGGCTACAGCCCGGCCGCGCGCCCCGCGGACGTCGAGGCCTATCGCCTCGACGCGCTGGTCGACGATGCCCTCGGCATACTCGACGCGATGAAGGTGCCCTACGCGATTCTCGTCGGACACGACTGGGGAGGGATCGTCGCCTGGCATCTCGCAGGCAAGCATCCCGACCGTTTCACCGGATTGGTCGTCGCGAGCACAGGTCATCCGCTGGCGATGCGTGACGCCATCAAATCCGCGGACACCACAGACGACCAGCGCGAGAAGTCCTCCTACATCAAGGATTTCATCGCAGGAGGCGCCGAGGAGAAGCTGCTTGCACGCAATGGCGTGCTGCTACGTCGCGCAGGCGTGACCGCCGACGAGCTCGCACCGCTGAAGGAGCCCGGAGCACTCACCGCAGCACTCAACTGGTACCGCGCCAACTTCACCGGCGACATCGCGGCGACACTGGCGTGTCCACCTGTGGAGATCCCGACAACGCTGGTGTGGTCCGATGCCGACACAGCGCTCGGCCGCGCTCAGGCGGAGGGGAGCGGACGCTACGTCTACGGCGACTACCGATTCTGCGAGCTACCCGGCGTCGACCACTGGATTCCGCAGAAGGCCGCCAAGGAGCTGGCCAGCGAGATCTCGCTGCGGTCCGCGGTGTTCTAGACGGTCAGAACTCCAGTCCGAGCAGGGCGTTCTCCAGCACCTCCGGCATCGCCGGGTGGATCCAGTACTGCCCGCGCGCCATCTCCTCGACTCCCAGCCCGAAGCTCATCGCCTGGATCGCGGACTGGATCAACGTGGGTGCCTGCGGTCCGATGATGTGCACTCCGAGGAGCTGGCGGGTGTCACGATCGGCGATCACCTTGCACGCGCTGGTGGTGTCCTCCATCGCCCAGCCGTAGGCGACGTCGCCGTACTCCTGCACCTTGACGGCGATGTTGTGGCCCGAATCGCGTGCCTCGAACTCAGTCATGCCGACCGCGGCCACCTGCGGGTGGGTGAAGACCGCCGCCGGCACCACGCTGTGCTGAAATGAGTCGAGATCTGTTGCATCCCAACCCTTCAAGAGATTCGCCTGCACCACGCGCTGCTCGTGGTTGGCCACGTGTTTGAGCTGGAACGGGGAGCTCACGTCGCCGAGCGCCCACACTCCGCGCGCACCGGTCCGACCGTGTGAATCCACCTCGACGCGTCCGTCGTCGGTCAACTCGAGGCCGATCGTCGCGAGCCCGAGGCGATCGCCGTTGGAGACGCGGCCCGTGGCGACGAGAAGCACGTCGGCCTCGACGACCTCGTCACCTCCCAACGTCAGACGCACGCCACCGCCTGCACGATCCTCCGCGGTGACGAGGTCACGGTTGAGGCGCACATCCCACTTGCCTGCCGCGATGTCGGTGAAGCGGGTCGACAACTCGACGTCGAGCTTGCGGAGCAACATCGGACCACGCGCGAGGATCGTGACATCTGTGCCGAGTGAACCGAAGACATGCGCGAATTCGGCTGCGATGTAACCGCTCCCGAGGATGACCATGCGTCGTGGCAGGTCGGGCAGACGCATCACGTCGTTGTTGGTGTGGTAGGTCACCCCGGAGGAGGTGATGACCTCCGGGATCGTCGGTCGCGACCCGGCAGCGATCACCACCTCACGGGCGAGCACCACCGCATCGGCAGTCACGAGTCGGTAGTTGCCGTCGTCGTCGCGTCCGTCGAACTCGACGTGGGAGTCGTAGACGGTGATGTTCTCGCACTTGAGTTCGCGGTACTGCAGTCCGCCGGTCGAAATCGGATCGATACGACCGAATACCCTGTCGCGGATCGCGGGCCAGTCGACGCTCTCCACGCGCGAGTGCACACCGAAACGGTCGCCGTCGGAGGCGATGTCGGCCACCTCTGCCGGGTACACGAACATCTTCGTCGGGATGCAACCGACGTTCAGGCAGGTTCCGCCGTAGATTCCCTCCTCGAAAATGGCGATGCTCTTCTGGTCGAATCGGTCGTCGGGGATGGAATTACCGCTACCGCTCCCGATGATCGCGAGATCGACCGTCTGCGTGCGGGGCGTCGTATCGGGAAGGGTGGTCATGATGCGTGCTCCTGTCGGATCGGCTCGACCACGGAATCGAGCCAACGGTCGACCTCCGCGTATGCCTGGGCGCGGGCGGACGCCACGGACAGGAACACGTCGTGGCGGGCACCGGTGATGGGGGCGACCGTCACATGGCCTCCGAGTGAGCCACTCCACCGTGCGATCTGTGAGACGTCGAGTACGGCATCCGCGACGTCGACGGCGGAGGAGTAGTACTTGGCGAATTTCGTCTTGTCCGAGCGCAGTACGAGTGTCGGGACACCGACATCGATGCCGTGGTGGAGATGCCGCTGGCCCGAGCGAACAGCGTTGAGGAAGCCGAAGGTGACCGGGAATCCGCCCAGCGGCTTCATCGTCAGGTCGTAGGACCACTCTCCGTGCGAGTCGACGTGGAGGCTCTCGCCGTATGCCCCGGACAGTTCGCGCGACAGCTTCTCGAATGGCCGCACGGCGGCAACGCCTTTGATGAACATGGTCACCGGATAGCTGCGCAGCACCGGCTCGCCCTGCAGGTCGAGCCACGGGCTGTTGAGCAGGAGTCCGGAGACGCGGGCATGGCGCTCGGGCGACGCGGCGCGGAGGCGGTCGAGCCACAGCGGGGTGATCAGGCCACCCGTCGAATGCGCCGCGACGAGTACCGGAGTGTCGACGGAGAAGTCATCGGCGATCGCGTCGAGGGCGAGTCCGAGTTCGAGGTCGTAGACCGCGAGGTCGCGCGCGAAATGGGGCGTGTGCTGGGCGAGAAGTGAACGGCCACACTTGCGCAGGTCCAGCGCGTAGAAGGCATACCCACGCTCGTGGAAGTGGTCGGCGAGCGGTTCGTGGAAGAAGTAGTCGGTGAAGCCGTGGACATAGAGCACAGCACCCTTGCTCGCATGCGCCGACGTGGTCGGTTTGCGTATCAGGGTCGCGGTGATGGGGTCCTCGCCGTCCGGGTCACGACCGAGGTCGAACGTCCGTACCTCGTATCGATCGAGCAGTCGGTCGGGCTGCCACCCCGAGTCGAAGGCCGTTCCGTCAGACGGTGTTCTCGCCGTGTTGCTGGTCGTCGGGGACGTCTCTACCGGGGGCGTTGAGGTGTTCGACGCGGGGGACTTCGACGCGGGGGACACAGTCACGATTCCCACTGTAAAGGTGCACACGGCACGAGTACGCAAGTGTCATCCGGCCCACACTTGGTGGAGGCGATTCGGGCCCAGTCACTCGCATGGGGAACAATGGACTCCAAGTGGACGACGATCGTCCGGGCAGCACACAGCCGTGCTGTCGAACCGAAGTCTGAAGTGGGGTCCGACGTGTCTGAATCGGTGATCAAGACGGACGTCGCGCTGGTGGGCGCTGGAATCATGAGTGCCACCCTGGGCGCGTTGCTGCGGCAGGTACAGCCGGACTGGACGATCAGCCTGTTCGAACGGCTCGACGCCGCGGCCGGCGAGAGCAGTGACCCGTGGAACAACGCGGGTACCGGCCACTCCGCGTTGTGTGAGCTCAACTACACGCCGAAGACTGCCGACGGTGGCGTCGACATCACCAAGGCGATCGCCATCAACGAGCAGTTCCAGGTGTCCCGACAGTTCTGGGCGTACTCCGTCGACAACGGGATCATCTCGCAGCCCTCGGAGTTCATCAATCCGATTCCGCACGTCAGCTTCACCCACGGCGACGCAGGCGTCGACTACCTGCGCAAGCGCTACGACGCGCTCTCCAAGGAAGTCCTCTTCGAGGGCATGGAGTACATCACCGATCCGGCCGAGTTCTCTGCGCGGCTCCCGTTGATGTCGGCGGGTCGGGACTTCTCCGACCCCGTCGCTCTCAACTGGTTCACCGAGGGCACCGACGTGGACTTCGGTTCGCTCACCCAGAAGCTGTTGAACTTCGTCGGCAAGGGTGGCGACATCTACTTCGGCCACGCCGTGACCAACCTCGACAAGCAGTCCGACGGAAGCTGGATCGTCAAGGTGCGCAATGTCCGCACGGGCGAGAAGTGGACCGTGCACGCGAAGTTCGTGTTCGTCGGAGCGGGCGGCGGCGCGCTGCACCTTCTGCAGAAGTCGGGCATCAAGGAGGCCAAGGGCTTCGGCGGATTCCCCGTGTCGGGTGAGTTCTTCCGGTGCACCAATCCCGAACTCATCGAAGAACACCACGCCAAGGTGTACGGCCAGGCCGCGGTTGGTGCGCCCCCGATGTCGGTGCCGCACCTCGACACCCGCGTCATCAACCACCGCCAGGGACTGCTGTTCGGTCCCTACGCCGGCTGGTCACCCAAGTTCCTCAAGAGCGGCAAGATGACCGATCTGCTCAGTTCGGTCAAGCCGGGCAACGTGCTGCCGATGATGTCCATCGCTCCACAGGAGTTCGGTCTGCTCAAGTACCTGATCAGCGAGCTCGCCGCCAGTCCCGCGGACCGTGTCGACACGCTGCGCGAGTTCGTCCCACGCGCGATCGGCGACGACTGGGAGATGATCACCGCGGGCCAGCGTGTGCAGGTCATCCGGAAGAACGCCGAAGGCATGGGCGGAAAGCTCGAATTCGGTACCGCCGTGGTCGCTGCCGGTGACGGCACCATCGCAGGCCTGCTCGGTGCATCTCCCGGTGCGTCGACCGCCGTTCCGGCGATGCTGTCGGTGCTCGAACAGTGCTTCCCGACCGAGTTCACCCGCTGGACCCCGAAGCTGACCGAGATGATTCCGTCGTTCGGTAAGAAGCTCTCCGACAACGCCGACCTGTTCCACCAGGTCTGGGATTGGACGAGCAGCAGCCTCGAGCTGCGCCGCGACACCGTGGTGCGCGCGACGGACGCCGACGTCGAGCCCGCCCCCGCCGGTTGAGTTGTGACGTGCGCGCTGTCGGTGTGATAGTCACGACACCATGACCACTGGGCAGCTCCACCGCAGTTTCACAGCTGATCTCGATGTCGAGACGTTGTACAACATCCTGCGATTGCGTGTGGATGTGTTCGTCGTCGAACAGTCGTGTCCGTATCCGGAACTCGACGGTCGGGATCTCGAGCCCTCGACCCGTCAGCTCTGGGTGTCCGACGACGAGGGGCGTGTGGTCGCGACGCTGCGACTGATGGAGGATTCTGACGCTCCCGGCGACGGCGAGACATACCGGATCGGCCGTGTGTGCACCGCGCGTCCGCGCCGCGGCGAGGGTTTGACCGCTCGACTGATCGAGATGGCACTCGCCCAGGTCGGTGACGGCGCATGCCGCATCGAGGCGCAGAGCTATCTGATCGACATGTATGCCAAGTTCGGGTTCGTCGTCGACAGCGAGGAATACCTCGAGGACGGCATTCCGCACGTCTCGATGCTGCGGCCTGCCAGAAACGTATCCGCATGAGCGGCCGGCACTCCGCTACCGCGGTGCCTGCCGAGACGCCGGTGCGTTACCCGTTCAGTGCCGTCGTCGGTCAGGACCGATTGAAGCTGGCGTTGATGCTGTGCGCCGTGGCTCCCGGGATCGGCGGCGTGCTCATCCGCGGCGAGAAGGGCACCGCGAAGTCGACGATCGTCCGCGGACTCGGCCCGCTCCTCGCGGAGCACGACGATCACCGGGGCAGGTCGGACACAGCTTCGGAAGTTGTCGCCGATGTCTCGACGCGGCGGGGGAGGGTTGTCGAGCTCCCGATCGGAGCCACCGAGGATCGAGTGGTCGGCTCGTTGGATCTGACCGCGGTGCTGCGTGACGGCCAAGCGGTGTTCACGCCGGGGCTTCTGGCAAGGGCCGACGGCGGTGTGCTCTACATCGACGAGGTCAACTTGCTCGCCGATCATCTCGTCGACGTCCTACTCGACGCCGCCGCCAGCGGTCGCGTGACGATCGAACGAGACGGTGTCTCGCACACCCAGAACGCCGACTTCGTCCTCGTCGGCACGATGAATCCCGAAGAGGGAGAACTCCGTCCGCAGTTGCTCGACCGATTCGGACTCGCCCTCGACGTCACCGCCGCCCGGAATGTCGACGAACGCGTCGAGGTCGTCCGCCGCCGAATGGATTTCGATGCCGACCCGCAGGGTTTCGTCGGAAGATACGCCGACGACGAGAAGAGCCTCTCCGAACGGATCGCCACCGCACGAGACCTGATCGATCGCGTCGAGATCAGTGACAGGGAGTTGCGACGCATCGCGGGCATCTGTGCCCACCTCGACGTCGACGGACTGCGTGGCGACATCGTGGTCGCCCGCACTGCTGCCGCGCATGCAGCTCTGCGCGGCGCGACGTCGGTCACCGAGGACGACGTGCGGGTCGGTGTGGAACTCGCACTCCCGCACCGGCGTAGGCGTGATCCGTTCGACGAGTCTGGCCTCGACGAGCAGCAACTCGACGACGCCCTCTCCGCTGGAGACGAGGCTGCCGGCCCCCCAGAGGAACCCGATCACGACCCGGACGGCCCCGGCGGTGGGTCGACGCCGGACCAGCACGAGGAGTCGATCGACCCACCCGACGACGCGGGTCAGCAACAGGATTCCGGACAGCAGGATTCAGGACAGCAGGATTCAGGACAGCAGGATTCCGGGACCGAGGAGTCGCAGACGAAGCAGGCGCCCGGCGGCCCGATGTTCGGTACCACCGTAACCGCAAGCGGTACCCGTGTGCGGCGACTACGCGCAGACGGCATCGGAGATGGCGATCCGGGTAAGAGGTCGCGTGCACGCAGCCGTCGCGGACACACCGTGGCCGACACCGACTTCACTTCAGGTGGTGCGGTCCATCTCTTCGGGACCGTGCTTCGAGCGGCGGGCCGTTCGGTGGACGCGCGCACCGCGGGGACACGTCGGCTCGTGGTGTCACCGTCCGATCTGCGTGGGGCGCAACGGATCGGCCAGGAAGGCAACCTGGTCGTCTTCGTCGTCGACCTCAGTCGTTCGATGACGGCACGCAAGCGGCTGACGGCTGTCACCAGGGTCTGCGTCGACCTGTTGCGTGACTCCTACACCAGACGTGACCGGGTCGCAGTGGTCATCGCACGAGGTTCACGTGCCGAACTCGCCGTGCCGCCGACGAAGTCGGTCGACATCGCGGTGCGCCGTCTCGCCGACGTCCGGACCGGTGGCCGAACTCCTCTGGCGGAGGGGCTGATCGAGGCGCAGCACGTCATCGAGCGGGCCGGCCGGGCCGAGCCGCGGCGTCGAGCGCTGATGGTGGTCTTGACCGACGGACGTGCCACGTCTGGAACCGACGCCTCGTCCCGCGCAGCGGCCGCAGCCGACCGTATCCGTCGCCACGGCATCGACAGTGTCGTCGTCGACTGCGAGCAGGGGAGGATTCGCCTCGGGCTCGCCGCAGACCTCGCGATGCGTTTGGGCGCGCAGACGCTGCGGATGGACGAGCTGTCCGCGTCGGCGCTGTCGACATCGGAACGCGATCGCCGTCCACCGCGTGCCCCGGCGGCCTGATCCACGACGACGAGGAGAGTCACTGTGCCACAGGGTGTTCCGCAGAGGGTTCCCGACGACGGACTGACCACCCGGCAGCGTCGGAATCTGCCGGTGCTCGCTGTGCACACCGGTGACGGCAAGGGGAAGTCGACTGCGGCTTTCGGTATGGCCATGCGGGCATGGAATGCGGGCTTGAGTGTCGCGGTGTTCCAGTTCGTCAAGAGTGCCAAGTGGCGCGTCGGTGAGGAGTCGGCATTGACGGCGCTGGGCGACCTACACGAGACGACAGGTGTCGGTGCACCCGTCGAATGGCACAAGATGGGACAGGGCTGGTCCTGGCTGCGTGCGAACGCCGATGCAGACGCCGACCACGCTGCTGCCGCCCGTGCCGGGTGGGCCGAGATCGCGCGTCGGCTCTCCGACGAGCAACACGACTTCTATGTGCTCGACGAATTCACCTACCCGCTCGATTGGGGGTGGATCGACACCGACGAGGTCGTGCGCACACTCGTCGACAGACCCGGCCGTCAACACGTGGTGATTACCGGGCGTCGGGCTCCGACCGCCCTTGTCGACGCAGCAGATCTCGTGACGGACATGCACAAAGTCGCTCATCCCATGGACGCCGGACGCAAAGGTCAGAAGGGAATCGAGTGGTGACGTCCGCGAGGATCACCGCGTGAGCACCACGCCGACGGTCGTGATCGCCGCTCCGTCGTCGGGGAGCGGCAAGACCACCGTGAGCACCGGACTCATCGGCGCGCTGCGTCGGGCCGGGCGGCGGGTGGCGCCGTTCAAGGTCGGGCCCGACTACATCGATCCCGGGTATCACGCGGTTGCTGCCGGACGTGTCGGCCGCAACCTCGACCCCAATCTCGTGGGAGCAGAACTCATCGGTCCGCTGTTCGCCGCGGGCTGTGCCGACGCCGACATCGCGGTGGTCGAGGGTGTCATGGGGCTTTTCGACGGCAGAATCACCGCCGACGACGTCGCTGACGCCGACCCGGTCGGGATGGGATCGACTGCGCACGTCGCGACGCTCCTCGACGCTCCGGTGGTGCTCGTCGTCGATGCCGCGGGCCACAGTCAATCGCTCGCCGCGCTGCTCCACGGTTTCGTCGGATACGAGCCGTCCATCCGGATCGCGGGAGTCATCCTCAACCGCGTGGGATCGCCGCGGCACGAATCGGTACTGCGACAGGCGTGCGCCCGCGTCGGGATGCGGGTGCTCGGCGTGCTGCGCCGAGACAATCGGCTGAGCGTACCCTCGCGCCACCTCGGCCTGATCCCGGCGGCGGAGAGGTCGACAGAAGCAGTCGACGCCGTTGCCGCCATGTCCGAGATGGTCGGCGCCGCACTGGATCTGGAGGCGATCGTCGAGGTCGCCCGATCGGGCGGCCGAGTGACCTCGGCTCCGTGGTCGGCGGCCGACGCCATCGGCTCCGTGGTCGGTGAGCATGCCGCGACGACGCGGCCTGTCGTGGCGCTTGCCGCGGGCGCGGCGTTCACCTTCGGCTATGCCGAGCACACCGAGCTGCTGCGCGCTGCGGGTGCACAGGTGGTCGAGTTCGACCCACTGGTCGACCGCCTACCCGACGGCAGTGCCGGACTCGTCGTCGGGGGCGGCTTCCCCGAGGAGCACGCGGACCGGCTTGCGGCGAATCATGAACTGCGCGAGGACATTGCGACGCTGCACCGGGGCGGCGGTCCCGTGCATGGCGAATGCGCCGGGTTGCTGTACCTGACGAGAGAGCTCGATCAGCGCCCGATGGCCGGTGTGATCGACGCCGTCGGCCGGTTCGGTCCCTCGCTCACGCTCGGCTACCGGGACGCGGTCGCGGTGTCGGATTCGGTGCTCTTTCGCGCGGGGGAACGGGTGACCGGACACGAATTCCACCGCAGCGTCGTCGAACTCGCCACTGCCACGCCCGCGTGGGCCTGGCGTGACCATCACGGTGTGCCACGCACCGACGGCATCGCCGCGACCAACGTGCACGCGTCGTATCTGCACGTCCATCCCGCGGCGGTCCCGGCGGCCATCGCCAGATTCGTGCGGGCCTGCGAACGGAAGGAGTCGTGATGTCGGAGAGTTCGATCGCCCGGGTGCTCGACATCCTGCGCGAGCACGGTGTCGACGATCCGGCGATTCTGCGCGATCTGCTCGAGGCCGTGCTCGTCGTCGGCCAGGGACTCGACCTCGACGAGGCGCTGCAACGCATCGTGGAGGTCGCGGTCGGCGTGGTCGACGCACGCTACGGCGCGCTGGGTGTTCGTGGTCCCGACGGCGGATTGTCGGAGTTCGTGTACACCGGGATCACTCCCGCCGAGAGGTCGGCGATGGGCTCGCTGCCGGTCGGTAAGGGAGTGTTGGGGGTGTTGATCAACGATCCACACATCCTGCGGATCCCCGATCTCGCGAAACATCCTGCCTCGGTGGGCTTCCCGCCGAATCATCCGCCGATGACCACATTTCTCGGCGCACCGATCATCATTCGCGGTTCCAACTTCGGCCGCATCTACCTCACCGAGAAGCGCTCCGCGGACGAGTTCACCCCCCTCGACGAAGCGCTGATCGCCGTCCTGGCGGTGGCCGCGGGAATCGCCGTCGACAATGCCCAGTTGTTCGAGACGTCACGCACGAGGCAGCGGTGGATGCAGGTACTCGTCCGCCGAGGGTCGGAGCCGCTGTCGGGAATCGCCCTCGAGGACACGCTGTCTCGCATGTGCACCGACGTCGCGGAACTGGTGGGCGCGACGGACGTTTTCATCGTGTCCGCGGCGAGCGACGTCGGCTCGGCGAGCGACATCGGTTCAGTGAGCAACGTCGGTTCAGTGGGCGACGTCGGCTCTGCGGGGGAGACGGCAGGCGGCGGTGACGAGGTCGTGCTCAGCGGGCACACCGGCGCGGCGTTCGACATCGATCCGGCCGACTTCTCGGCGCCGGAGGGATCGGAGATGTCGGTCGTGCCGATCGCCGAGATCTCTGACTCCCTGGCCCGGCGAGGTGCTCGCTGGGCGACGGTTCAGCCATTGCAACGCGCCTCGGGCGCGTTCGGCTGGATCGTGATCACGCAGCCCGACCGACCGCTGTGGAAGTCCGAGGAGGCGTCGGGTCTCGCCGGTGTCGCCGAGGTGGCCTCGCTGGCCATGGTCTACGCGGAGCAACAACAGGTGGCGCGCGACCTCGAGGTGCTGTCGGATCGACATCGAATCGCCCGCGACCTGCACGACCACGTGATCCAGCGACTGTTCGCCATCGGGATGTCGATTCAGACGATGCTCGCGGCGGGCGGTGGTGCGGCCCGCGTCGACGACACCCCACGCGCCGAGCGACTCGAACAGGTGATGACCGACCTCGACCGCACGATCGCGCAGATCCGCACCTCGATCTTCGACCTACAGACGGTGCCCGGCCACCACGACTCCGCGACGTTGCGTCGACGTGTTCTCGACATCGTATCGGAGCTGTCGGTCCATGCCCCGATTGCGCCGAGCGTGCAGTTCAGTGGCCCGGTGGACACCGTCGTACCCGACGCGCTCGGTCCGCACATCGATGCGGTGATGCGCGAAGGGCTGTCGAATGCGTTGCGGCACGCCCACGCCGAACACATATCGGTGTCGGTCAGCGCCGACGACGTGCTGTCGGTGGAGATCACCGACGACGGTGTGGGGATCGGCACGGACGTGACCTACCGCGGACTGGAGAACCTGACGAGGCGCGCCGAGGAATGCGATGGGACGTTCACCGTCGTCACCAACCCGCGTGTGGCGGCGGGCCGGCCGTCGGGGACGACACTCACCTGGTCAGTGCCCCTCGCGTAGCCGGGTCTGCAGCGCTCAGGCCTTACCGTCGCGGATCTTCGTGGCCATCACGGCAACCTGGGTACGCCGCTGCATGTCGAGCTTCGCCAGGATGCGCGAGACGTAATTCTTGATCGTCTTCTCCGCCAAGAACATTCGCTGTGCGATCTGTCGGTTCGTCAGTCCCTCGCCGATCAGGTTGAAGACCTCGCGCTCCTGATTGGTGAGTTCGGCGAGCGGGTCGGACGGCTTGTTCTTTCCGTCGCGCAGCTTGGCCAGCAGTGCGGCCGTCGAGCGGTCGTCGAGAAGCGAGCCGCCCCGTCCGACGGTGCGCACCGCGGCGATCAGGTTGTGCCCGAGGATCTGCTTGAGCACGAAACCGGATGCGCCCGCGAGTACCGCGGCGAGCAATGCGTCGTCGTCGGCGTAGCTCGTGAGCATGAGGCAGCGGACCTCGGGCTCGGCGGCGCGCACATCGCGGCACAGTTCGACACCGTTGCCGTCGGGGAGTCGGACGTCGAGAACGGCGACGTCGGGCTTGGCGGCGAGAATGCCCACGCGGCCTTCGCCGACCGATGCGGCTTCACCCACGACCTCGATGTCGTCTGCGGTGCTGAGCAGGTCACGAAGACCTCGACGTACGAGCTCGTGATCGTCGACCAGGTAGACGCGCACCGTCGACGCATCCGACGCGGGGGAGGTATGCGCGGCAGCATCTGATGACGGTTGACCTTCGGAGTGCATACGTCGAAATTACCGCAGGTCGCGCGCGAGTACGCGACGTCGGTCCCCACCCAGTCGGGACTTTGGGCTCACGCCGGGTCAGGGTACGGCGAGCAACAGTGAGTATCTGCCGGAGCCGCTTGTTCGGTCGGTGGCCGAGTACCTCCGGCACGCGCAGAGCGGCGCGCAGCGTCGACGACGAGATCGAGGAGAGACAGTGACAACCCTCATCGGGCCAGGAGTGAACGACACCGGGATGACCGGTTCGGATTTGCTGCGGGAGCTGCTTCCCGTGTGCGAGACCGAGGTCGAGCGGCACATGAAGATGACCAAGGACTGGCATCCACACGATTACGTCCCGTGGGACGAGGGACGCAACTTCGCTGCCCTCGGCGGTATCGACTGGGATCCCGAGCAGTCACAGCTCTCCGATGTGGCGAAGGCTGCGATGATCACCAATCTGCTCACCGAGGACAACCTTCCGTCGTATCACCGGGTCATCGCCGAGAACTTCTCACTCGACGACGCCTGGGGATTCTGGGTGGGCCGGTGGACCGCAGAGGAGATGCGGCACTCGACGGTGATGCGCGACTATCTCGTCGTCACCCGCGGGGTCGATCCGGTGGAACTCGAAGAGACCCGGATGGCGCACATGACATCGGGGTTCAACCCGCTACCCGAAGACGACGGCCAGCGTGACCACAGCTTCGACATGCTGTTCGCGGTCAGCTACGTCAGCTTCCAAGAACTCGCGACGCGCGTCAGCCACCGCAACACCGGCAAGGCGTGCGGCGATCCGATCGCCGACCGCATGCTGCAGCGTGTTGCCGCGGACGAGAACCTGCACATGCTCTTCTACCGCAACATCGTCGCCGGAGCGCTCGACCTGGTGCCCGATCAGGCCATGTGCGCGATCTACAGCATCGTGTCGAACTTCCAGATGCCCGGCGCAACAATGCCCAACTTCCGTCGCAACGCCGTCCTGATCGCGAAGGGCGGCATCTACGATCTGCCCCAGCATCTTTCGGAGGTCGTGATGCCGGTGCTGCGCAAGTGGCGGATCTTCGAGCGCGACGACTTCGGGCCGCTCGGTGAGATGTATCGCGAGAAGCTCGCGGCCTATCTCGAGGAGATGAACGTCAAGGTCGAGAAATTCGAACGCGCTCGTGAACGTGCTCTCGAGCGAGAGGCCAAGCGGGCGAGGGCAGGGGCATGACCGTGATGGACAGCAGGCTCGCGTTGGCGATCTCGCCGGCGGACGACGGCGGACCCGGATGTGACGGTTGCTGTGGTTCGTGCGAGTCCGCGGTCCACGACGATCGTGAGGTCCCGGCCGGGTTCGACGATGCGATCGCGATGGCCGAGGCCGCCGCGCTGCACAACCCCACACGGTGGAACGAGATTCGCACTCACGCAGGCGATTCCGCTGTCGGTGAGTACTGCTCGTCGATGCTCCTCGGTGCGTTGTTGCAGTCTGCCGCGCATCGGCTCGGGGTGCCTGCCGCCGACGTCTGGTCGTATGTCCGACGGACCGGTGAGCTGCCCCTGTAGCCCTACCCCCGGTTGGGCGCGCGAGGGGTGGCCGGCCGCCGATAATGTTGAACGCATGCCGAACGACGACACGTCCACGCACGGGCACTATCTGGCCGGACTCGACCTGCACGGCCGAAAGGTCGTCCTTGTCGGCGGCGGGTCGGTGGCGCAGCGTCGGCTCCCGAATCTCGTGGCCGCCGGTGCGCGGGTCGAGGTGGTGGCCCTCGATCCGACCCCTGCCGTCGAGTCCTTTCCCGGGATCGTCGTGCACAAGCGCGCCTACGTCCACGGCGATCTCGACGGTGCCTGGTATGCCATGGCGTGCACCGACGATCCCGAGGTGAACGCCGCCGTCGTCGCGGAGGCCGAGCGTCGTCACACGTTCTGTGTGCGCGCCGACGAGGCCAGGTGGGGTAGCGCTGTCACGCCGGCCTCCGGTCGCCATCGCGACGTCCAGTTCGGTGTGCTGGCACACGGCGACCACCGCCAATCAGCCGCGGTGCGGGCCGCCATCTCTCGGGCCCTGGCCGATGGGTCGCTCGACGTCGACGACGCCCCGCATCCCCCAGGGGTCGCCCTGGTCGGTGGCGGACCCGGTGATCCTGACCTCATCACCGTGCGTGGTCTGAAACTCCTCATGGCGGCCGACGTGGTGGTCGCCGACAGACTCGCCCCTCCCGAACTGCTGGAATCCCTCGGCCCGCAGGTCGAGATCATCGACGCCGCGAAGGTGCCGTACGGCAGGGCGATGAAACAGGAGGCCATCAACGACGTCCTCGTCTCGCGAGCCAGAGAGGGCAAGTTCGTCGTGCGTTTCAAGGGCGGCGACCCCTATGTTTATGGTCGCGGCTTCGAGGAGCTGCAGGCGTGTGTCGCGGCAGGCGTGCCTGTCGTGGTCGTGCCCGGAATCACCAGCCCGATCTCGGTGCCCAGCGCGGCAGGCATACCGGTGACTCACCGTGGGGTCACCCACGAGGTGGTCATCGCCTCGGGCCACGTCCGACCCGACCACCCCGATTCGCTCATCGACTGGTCGGTCCTGGCTCGGCTGCGCGGAACCCTGGTCCTGATGATGGCCGTCGAGCGGGTCGCGGTCTTCGCCGACGCCCTGCTCGCGGGCGGGAAGCCCGCCGACACGCCCGTCGCGATGATCGAGAACGGCTCGCTACCCACGCAACGGCTGATCCGCACCGACCTGGCGCACGCGGGAGAGGCCGCCGACCGCGAGGGGTTGCGGCCACCGGCGATCGTCGTGATCGGAGAAGTCGCAGGCTTCACCGACGCGGAGCAGATCGCGGCGTTCGGGGAGCTGGGTCGGCCTCAGGTGGCAGACGGGCCTCGATCGGCAGAAGCGGCGGGGCGATAGGACCGCCGTGCAGCTGCTATCCGCCAACGGGAATTGGCACATACGCGCAGGAGCGCGGTAGCGTCGAATCCTATGTCGACACCAGGGCAAGCACACCGGCTGGATCTCTCGGCCGGGGCGTCGAACGCGAGTAACGATGTGTATCGACCCGTGTTCGGTCTGGCGATCCTCGTCCTGTCCGGAATGCAACTGCTGATGGTCCTCGACGGCACCGTCGCCGCCCTTGCGCTGCCGAAGATCCGCGATTCGCTACACCTGTCCGAATCCGGCGCCAACTGGATCATCAGCAGCTATGTTCTCGCGTTCGGTGGGCTGATGCTGCTCGGAGGCCGCCTCGGCGACACCTTCGGGCGCAAGCGCATGTTCGTGATCGGAGTCGCGGCATTCACAGTCACGTCGCTGCTGTGCGGCCTGGCGTGGGACGAGACGAGTCTCATCGTGGGCCGCGCACTACAGGGCGCGTCGGCCGCCGTCGCCGCCCCCACCGCCATGGCTCTGGTCGCGACGACGTTCGCGCCCGGCAAGCCACGCAGTCAGGCGTTCGCGATCTACGCCGCGATGACCGGCATCGGTTCGGTCGCGGGTCTGATCCTCGGCGGTGTGCTCACCCAGCTCTCGTGGCGTCTGGTGTTCCTGATCAACGTGCCGATCGGTCTGCTGGTGGCGGTCGGGGCTTTCTTCGTGTTGCGCGAATCCCAGGGCGTTCGCCTGTCCCTCGACGTGCCGGGCGCGGTCTTGGCGACGCTCGGATGCAGTCTGCTCGTCCTCGCCGTCAACGAGGGGCCGGACGGCTGGGGGCGACCCATCGTCGTGGGGTCGTTCATCGCGGGCGGTCTGGCACTGATCGCGTTCATCATCGTTGAACGCCGCGCGAGCAACCCGATCCTGCCGTTCGTGCTCTTCGACAATTCGAGTCGCGTCGCGGCGCTGGTGGCGATCTTCTTCGCCAGCATGATCATGATGTGCATGGCCGTGTTCATCTCGCTGTACCTCCAGGGGATTCTGAAGTACAGCCCTGTCCAAAGCGGTCTCGCGGTGGTCCCGTTCGCCTTCGGCCTCGGGATCGCGGCGGCGGTGGCGTCGAAGCTCGCATTGCACGTCCAACCGCGGTGGCTGGTGTTGGTGGGCGGCGCCATCATCCTGGCCGGATGCCTCTACGCGGCGTCGATCGCCACGAAGCAGCCCGCCTATTTCCCGAGCATCGCGATTCCTGTCGTCGTGATCGGCGTGGGCGTCGGGTTCGCGGTCATCCCATTGACGTTGTCGGTTGTCGCCGGTGTCGGACCCAACGAGATCGGACCGCTGACCGCGCTGGCCCAGGTCGCGCAGAACCTCGGTGGAGCGATAGGACTCGTCGCCGTCGGCGCCCTGGTGACCTCGCGTGCGCTCTCGCTCGGTGGTACGACAGCGCCCGTCGAAACGATGAATGCCGCCCAGCTCGACGCCCAGGCCAACGGCTACGGCTTGTCCTTTGCCTGCTGCGCAGGCATCGCGGTGATCGCGGCGGTCGTGGTGCTCTTCATGCGGTTCACACCGGAGCAGGTCGCCGAGGGCCAGGCGGCGCAGGAAGCCGCCGATGCCGGACTCGACCCCGACCTCGCGCAGACGACGCAGCACGACTGACCTCGATCACGTGGCATCCCACAACCGCTGGTAGTAGTCCATGCGGTCCTGGTCGACGTCGACGCCGTATGCAGCGACGAGCGGTTTCTCCCAGCCAGGGCCGTAGTTCCACCGCGTACTCATCGCCGCGACGGCGATGTCTGCCCAGCGGTCGGCGACACCGAGACTCCCCAGATCGACGTACGCGGTCACCTCGCCCGGTGCGGACAACAGGAAATTCGGCGAACAGGCGTCGCCGTGACAGACGACCGCATGGTCGATCTCCGGGGCGTCGGCGGCAGTGACATCGACGTCGGTCCCGCGCGTTCGTGCGTCGGCGACGCGCTCGAGGGGCGACCATGTCCAGGGACACGAGTCGACGGGCAGTGCGTCGTGGAGTCGTCGCAGACCTCGTCCCAATGCCGGGACGGTGACATCCGGTGTGCGCAACCACGGATCGACTACCGCAGAAACCCCGGGCACGGCAGCCGTCACCAGCCATTCGGCGTCGTCATCATGCCCGGAGGCGAGCACCGTGGGACACCGGACGAAGAGGGCGGCCCAGGTGAGTCGGCGGGCCTCGGCGTCCACCGACACCTCGGGGTCGAGGGGCTGCCACTTCAGATACCGAGCAGTTGGTCCGTCGCCGAGTCGGTAGGTGATGCCACCGAGGTCGTTGCGCCATACCGGGATGGCGAGACCGCCGTCGGAGTATGCCGCGACGATGTCGGGCGGTTCATGCGGGGGAACTGCAGCGGTCACCGGTGGTCTCAGTCGGTCAGGACGACGATCTCGTCGGGCTTCGGGATTTCGACGCGCTGGCCGGCGTCGGACAGGACTGCTGCGAGC